>JBFWNU010000003.1:0-363291 GCA_050250895.1 Vulcanimicrobiota bacterium
AGGCGCGTCGCGTGTGGGCTCCTCGGCTCTGGGCTGGTCGGCCATGGGCGGTTCTGGCTTTGGCGCGTCGGGTTTGGGCTGCTCGGTCTTCGGCTCGTCGACCTTAGGAGCGTCCGGCTTAGGCGCGTCGGGTTTGGGTTGCTCGGTCCTCGGCTCGTCGGCCTTAGGAGCGTCTGGCTTAGGCGCGTCGGGTTTGGGTTGCTCAGTTTTGGGTTCGTCCGGCTTCGGGGCGTCCGGTTTAGGAGCGTCTGGCTTAGGCGCATCGGGTTTGGGCTGCTCGGTCTTCGGCTCATCGACCTTAGGAGCGTCCGGCTTAGGCGCGTCGGGTTTGGGCTGCTCGGTCTTCGGCTCGTCCGCCTTAGGACCGTCTGGCTTAGGCGCGTCGGGTTTGGGTTGCTCGGTCTTCGGCTCGTCGACCTTAGGAGCGTCCGGCTTAGGCGCGTCGGGTTTGGGTTGCTCGGTCTTCGGCTCGTCCGCCTTAGGAGCGTCTGGCTTAGGCGCGTCGGGTTTGGGTTGCTCGGTCTTCGGCTCGTCGACCTTGGGAGCGTCCGGCTTAGGCGCGTCGGGTTTGGGCTGATCAGTTTTGGGTTCGTCCGTCTTGGGAGTGTCCGTCTTGGGGACGTCAGCCTTTGGCTGGTCAGTCTTCGGTTCGTCCGGCTTCGGGGTGTCTGGTTTAGGGACATCCGTTTTGGGCTGATCCGTCTTCGGCTCGTCCGGCTTGGGAGCGTCCGTCTTGGGGACATCAGTTTTGGGGACATCGGCCTTAGGCTCGTCTGTCTTTGGCGTGTCCGTTTTGGGAGTGTCCGTTTTGGGCTGATCAGTCTTCGGCTCGTCAGGCTTCGGGGCGTCTGGTTTAGGGACATCCGTTTTGGGCTGATCCGTTTTCGGTTCGTCCGTCTTGGGAGTGTCCGTCTTGGGGACGTCAGCCTTGGGCTGATCGGCCTTAGGCTCGTCGGTCTTGGGGGTGTCCGTCTTGGGTACGTCCGTTTTGGGCTGATCCGTTTTCGGTTCGTCCGTCTTGGGAGTGTCCGTCTTGGGGACGTCAGCCTTTGGCTGGTCCGTTTTCGGTTCGTCGGTCTTCGGGGTGTCCGTCTTGGGGACGTCAGCCTTTGGCTGGTCTGTCTTCGGTTCGTCCGTCTTGGGAGTGTCCGTCTTGGGGACGTCCGTCTTCGGCTGATCAGTTTTGGGTTCGTCCGTCTTGGGGGTGTCCGTCTTGGGTACGTCAGCCTTGGGCTGATCCGTTTTCGGTTCGTCGGTCTTCGGGGTGTCCGTCTTGGGGACGTCAGCCTTTGGCTGGTCCGTCTTCGGTTCGTCGGCCTTGGGAGTGTCTGTCTTGGGGACGTCAGCCTTTGGCTGGTCCGTCTTCGGTTCGTCGGCCTTGGGCGTGTCTGTCTTGGGGACGTCAGCCTTTGGCTGGTCCGTTTTCGGTTCGTCCGTCTTGGGAGTGTCCGGCTTGGGGACGTCCGTTTTGGGCTGGTCAGTTTTCGGTTCGTCGGTCTTCGGGGTGTCCGTCTTGGGGACGTCAGCCTTTGGCTGGTCCGTCTTCGGTTCGTCGGCCTTTGGGGTGTCCGTCTTGGGGACGTCCGTTTTGGGCTGATCAGTCTTCGGCTCGTCCGGCTTCGGGGCGTCCGGTTTAGGGACATCCGTTTTGGGCTGATCCGTTTTCGGTTCGTCCGTCTTGGGGACGTCAGCCTTTGGCTGATCCGTTTTGGGTTCGTCCGTCTTGGGGGTGTCCGTCTTGGGGACGTCCGTTTTGGGCTGATCAGTCTTCGGCTCGTCCGGCTTCGGGGCGTCCGGTTTAGGGACATCCGTTTTGGGCTGGTCAGTTTTCGGTTCGTCGGTCTTCGGGGTGTCCGTCTTGGGGACGTCAGCCTTTGGCTGGTCCGTTTTGGGTTCGTCTGTCTTGGGAGTGTCCGTCTTAGGGACGTCAGCCTTTGGCTGGTCCGTCTTGGGTTCGTCGGTCTTGGGGGTGTCCGTCTTGGGCTGATCAGTTTTGGGAGTGTCCGTCTTGGGGACGTCAGCCTTTGGCTGGTCCGTCTTCGGTTCGTCCGTCTTGGGGGTGTCCGTCTTGGGGACGTCCGTTTTGGGCTGATCAGTCTTCGGCTCGTCCGGCTTCGGGGCGTCCGGTTTAGGGACATCCGTTTTGGGCTGATCAGTTTTCGGTTCGTCCGTCTTGGGAGTGTCCGTCTTGGGGATGTCAGCCTTTGGCTGATCAGTCTTGGGTTCGTCGGTCTTGGGGGTGTCCGTCTTGGGCTGATCAGTTTTGGGTTCGTCCGTCTTGGGCTGGTCAGCCTTGGGTTGATCGGCCTTAGGCTCGTCGGCCTTTGGGGTGTCCGTTTTGGGCTGATCAGTTTTGGGAGTGTCCGTCTTGGGGACGTCAGCCTTTGGCTGGTCCGTCTTCGGTTCGTCCGTCTTGGTAGTGTCCGTCTTGGGCTGATCAGTTTTCGGTTGATCGGTCTTGGGAGTGTCCGTCTTGGGGACGTCCGCTTTGGGCTGGTCAGTTTTCGGTTCGTCGGTCTTGGGGGTGTCCGGCTTGGGGACATCAGTTTTGGGGACATCGGCCTTAGGCTCGTCTGTCTTTGGCGTGTCCGTTTTGGGAGTGTCCGTTTTGGGCTGATCAGTCTTCGGCTCGTCAGGCTTCGGGGCGTCCGGTTTAGGGACATCCGTTTTGGGCTGATCCGTTTTCGGTTCGTCCGGCTTCGGAGCGTCCGTCTTGGGGACATCAGCCTTTGGCTGGTCCGTTTTCGGTTCGTCCGTCTTGGGAGTGTCCGTCTTGGGGACGTCAGCCTTTGGCTGGTCCGTTTTCGGTTCGTCCGACTTGGGAGTGTCCGTCTTGGGGACGTCCGTTTTGGGCTGATCGGTTTGCGGTTCGTCGGTCTTGGGGGTGTCCGTCTTGGGGACGTCAGCCTTTGGCTGGTCAGTCTTGGGTTCGTCCGTCTTGGGAGTGTCCGTCTTGGGGACGTCAGCCTTTGGTTGGTCCGTTTTCGGTTCGTCCGACTTGGGAGTGTCCGTCTTGGGGACGTCCGCTTTGGGCTGGTCAGTTTTCGGTTCGTCGGTCTTGGGGGTGTCCGGCTTGGGGACGTCCGTTTTGGGCTGGTCAGTTTTCGGTTCGTCCGTCTTGGGAGTGTCCGTCTTGGGGACGTCAGCCTTTGGCTGGTCCGTCTTGGGTTGATCGGTCTTTGGCGTGTCCGTTTTGGGAGTGTCCGTCTTGGGCTGATCAGTTTTCGGTTGATCGGTCTTGGGAGTGTCCGTCTTGGGGACGTCAGCCTTTGGCTGGTCAGTCTTCGGTTCGTCGGTCTTGGGGACATCGGCCTTAGGCTCGTCTGTCTTGGGAGTGTCCGTCTTGGGGATGTCGGCCATAGGCTCGTCGGTCTTTGGCGTGTCCGTTTTGGGAGTGTCCGCCCTGGGGACATCCGTCTTCGGCTGGTCAGCCTTGGGTTGATCGGCCTTTGGTTCGTCGGTCTTGGGAGTCTCCGTCTTGGGAACGTCGGTTTTGGGGACCTCGGCCTTTGGCTGGTCCGTCTTGGGTTGATCGGTCTTTGGCGCGTCAGCTTTGGGTTCGTCCGTCTTGGGAACGTCGGTTTTGGGAACCTCGGCCTTTGGCTCGTCGGTCTTGGGAGTCTCCGTCTTGGGAACGTCGGTTTTGGGGACCTCGGCCTTTGGCTCGTCCGTCTTGGGGACATCCGTCTTCGGCTGGTCAGCCTTGGGTTGATCGGCCTTTGGTTCGTCGGTCTTGGGAGTCTCCGTCTTGGGGACGTCGGAGTTCGGGGTGTCGGCCTTCTTGGGAACGTCGGTTTTGGGAACCTCGGCCTTTGGTTCGTCCGTCTTGGGGACATCCGCCTTCGGCTGGTCAGCCTTGGGTTGATCGGCCTTGGGTTCGTCCGTCTTGGGAACATCCGTCTTGGGAACGTCGGTTTTGGGGACCTCGGCCTTTGGTTCGTCCGTCTTGGGGACATCCGTCTTCGGCTGGTCAGCCTTGGGTTGATCGGCCTTTGGTTCGTCGGTCTTGGGAGTCTCCGTCTTGGGAGCGTCGGTTTTGGGGACCTCGGCCTTTGGTTCGTCCGTCTTGGGGACATCCGTCTTCGGCTGGTCAGCCTTGGGCGTGTCCGTCTTGGGCGTATCCGTCTTGGGAACGTCGGTTTTGGGGACCTCGGCCTTTGGCTCGTCCGTCTTGGGGACATCCGTCTTCGACTGGTCAGCCTTGGGTTGATCGGCCTTGGGTTCTTCCGTCTTGGGAACATCCGTCTTGGGAACGTCGGTTTTGGGGACCTCGGCCTTTGGCTGGTCCGTCTTGGGTTGATCGGTCTTTGGCGCGTCAGCTTTGGGTTCGTCCGTCTTGGGAACGTCGGTTTTGGGAACCTCGGCCTTTGGCTCGTCGGTCTTGGGAGTCTCCGTCTTGGGAACGTCGGTTTTGGGGACCTCGGCCTTTGGCTCGTCCGTCTTGGGGACATCCGTCTTCGGCTGGTCAGCCTTGGGTTGATCGGCCTTTGGTTCGTCGGTCTTGGGAGTCTCCGTCTTGGGGACGTCGGAGTTCGGGGTGTCGGCCTTCGGGTTGTCCGCTTTGGGACCGCCAGTCTTTGGCGCCTCAGCTTTGGGTTCGTCCGTCTTGGGGACATCCGTCTTCGGCTGGTCAGCCTTGGGTTGATCGGCCTTTGGTTCGTCGGTCTTGGGAGTCTCCGTCTTGGGGACGTCGGAGTTCGGGGTGTCGGTCTTCGGGGTGTCCGCTTTGAGACCGCCAGTCTTTGGCGCCTCAGCTTTGGGAACGTCGGTTTTGGGAACCTCGGCCTTTGGTTCATCCGTCTTGGGAACATCCGTCTTGGGAACGTCGGTTTTGGGGACCTCGGCCTTTGGCTCGTCCGTCTTGGGGACATCCGTCTTCGGCTGGTCAGTCTTGGGTTGATCGGCCTTTGGCTCGTCGGTCTTGGGAGTCTCCGTCTTGGGAACGTCGGTTTTGGGGACCTCGGCCTTTGGCTCGTCCGTCTTGGGGACATCCGTCTTCGGCTGGTCAGCCTTGGGTTGATCGGCCTTTGGTTCGTCGGTCTTGGGAGTCTCCGTCTTGGGGACGTCGGAGTTCGGGGTGTCGGCCTTCGGGGTGTCGGCCTTCGGGGTGTCCGCTTTGGGACCGCCAGTCTTTGGCGCCTCAGCTTTGGGTTCGTCCGTCTTGGGGACATCCGTCTTCGGCTGGTCAGCCTTGGGTTCGTCCGTCTTGGGAACGTCGGTTTTGGGAACCTCGGCCTTAGGTTCGTCCGTCTTGGGCGTATCCGTCTTGGGAACGTCGGTCTTCGGCTGGTCAGCCTTGGGTTGATCGGCCTTTGGCTCGTCGGTCTTGGGAGTCTCCGTCTTGGGGATGTCGGAGTTCGGGGTGTCGGCCTTCGGGGTGTCCGCTTTCGGGGTGTCCGCTTTGGGACCGCCAGTCTTTGGCGCCTCAGCTTTGGGAACGTCGGTTTTGGGAACCTCGGCCTTTGGTTCGTCCGTCTTGGGCGTATCCGTCTTGGGAACGTCGGTTTTGGGGACCTCGGCCTTTGGCCCGTCCGTCTTTGGGACATCCGTCTTGGGATAAGCAGGCTTAGGCTCTTCGGTCTTAGGGCCTTGCGCCCTGGGGGTGCCAGCCTTCAGTTTGTCGGTCCACGCCCCAGAGCTGTCCGTTTCGGCTTTGGGAGCGCCAGCCGCGGCCGTCGTGGGGGCTCCGTCTTTGGACTCGGCCCTCGAACCGGCCAGTTCGGTTCTGGCCAACTCGTCGCTGACCGTTCCCCCAGTTCGCGGCGGCGTGGCCGTGCGGTCGGCATCACCACACTCGGCTGGAACCACCTCGGCGGTCTGACCCGAATCGATTTGCCTGGCAATGGTTTCTAGTTCGGCCTTGCCGAGGCGCTGGAGCAGGTCCTGGGGCATCGGTCCCAACTCGCCCCTCGCCAGTTCAGACGGCAGGGTCGTCCGGGTGGTGGTGGGTTGCGGGGGCAGCTTCGGGAGCGTGGTGGCTTTAGGTTGGGATGAAGGCAGGTCTGGATCGGGTTGTTCGAGGTCGACATCGTCAAAAAAATCGAACTCACGGTCCTGAAGCGCGGCCCACACTTCCGACAGTTCGGTAGCGGCAACCTTGCTCAGAGCTCGGACCTCGGCGTTATAGTCGGTTTCGAGCTTGAACCAGCCGTTGGCATCCGCCACCTGGGCGGGCTCGCTAGAAACGGCCGGAAGCGGGCGGGGAAGCCCGGTGACGCCGAGGTTGAAGTTCGGGCTCGAGCCGATGCCTTCGGTCATAGCTCCCCCTTTCGCCCAAAGTTAGCAGAAAGGCGGTGCCAGCGTGAGCCGGCCTGATGACACCTCAGACGGCATGACCGAACCCTCCTGCCCTTTTAGTATAACGTAGGGGATCCCCCAAGACTCTCTCAGCAGGTTGCCATTGTTAAAATGTTGTTAATTTTTTGCTACGACCGGCCTTCCGTGACCAAGAGATTTTCACACCATCGGCAGGGTCCACATGATGTGCTTGGCCGCTTCGGGCGGTGTTTCGACCGGTCGATGAGTAGGGCCGTCGGCCACTAGATGGCCGTCTTCAAGACTCAGGCCTTTGCGTTCAATGCCTTCACAATAGTGCGAAAGAAGAAAGCCAGGTCGCTGGATCTCCGCCAGGGTCACCTCCCGCGTCGGTGCAAAGGCTTCGACCATCAACTGCGGTTGGTCGGTGTCCATATACTGGAACGAAACGTCATCGTGAGAACCTTTCCAGCGATTGGCCTTCATGATCTCGGGGCTGGCCTGGCACAGCACATCTAGATCCGAGCGGGCTCCGAACCGTCCCCGTTCCAGGCTCCCGGCCAGATAGAACTTGCAAGGATAGGGGTGACTCGCCTGAACAATCGCGGCCGCTTCCTGTTTCAGTTGGGCATCCAGAACTTCCAGGCGGTCCAGGACCTCCTGATCGGTATAGGGGCGATGGCGGATATCCCGCCACAACTTCGGGACCAGGTGATGAGGGCCATTAGCGAAGGCGCCGTTGAGCCCTTCCAGCAAGCTTTCCCGGGGGAGGCTATCGAGGCTCTCGACGAAATCCGGCTTGAACTGGGTCAGCAGGTGGGTCACGTTTTCGCGCAGGATGGTGTAGTTCGGCCCGCGCCGCCCCGCCGCCTCGAGCAGCCTTCCAGCCACCTTCGCCTGGATATCCATCCGTTGAGTTTGAGACAGGCTCGTTAAAGCCTCGTCACGAGGGGGACCAGTTCAAAGCCAAGAAGGGCCGTCTATGAACATCGCCAACCAGATAGCCTCCGAGCTCAGAATCTCGGCTCGCCAGGTCGAGAGTGTGCTCGATCTGCTTGACGAGGGTTGCACCATCCCTTTCTTGGCCCGCTACCGCAAAGAGCGAACGGGAGGTCTCGACGAGGAACAACTCCGGCAGGTGGCAGCTCTCAAGTCCAGCCTCGAGGCCCTCGAGAGCCGAAAACAAGCCATCTTGAAGTCGCTGGAAGAACGCCAGCTGCTCGACGCCGAACTGAAGAGGGCGGTGTTGGCGGCCGACAACCTGACCACGCTCGAGGATGTCTATCTTCCCCATCGTCCCAAACGCAAGACCCGCGCCAGCACGGCCCGGGAGCTTGGGCTCGAGCCACTGGCTCGTCAAATGGTGGCTCAGCCGGGCGGCCCCCCTCCGCAGCAGGCCGCCAGCCAGTACCTCGGCGAAGGGATCGATTCGGTCGTGAAGGCCCTGGCCGGGGCCGGCGACATTGTGGCCGAGTGGGCGGCCGAGGACCCTGAGGTGCGCGCCACCGTGCGCGGTAAGGCCATGCGTTTCGGACGGTTGACGGCCAGTCTCAAGAAGGGGGCCGAAGACCCCAAGCAGACCTATCGAGCCTACTACGACTTCTCGAGCCCGGTCGGTCGGCTGCAGCCCCATCAGGTGTTGGCCATCGACCGCGGCGAGCGGGAAAAGGTCCTCCGGGTGGGCCTGGAGATGGCCGAGTCGGATTGGCGCGAGCCGATGCAGCGCAAATTCAGGCCCAAATCGCACTCGCCCTGGAGCGAATGTCTGCGACAGGCTCTCGATGAGGGGGCTAAGCGCCTTTTGCTGCCGGCCATCGAGCGCGAGGTTCGCAAGAGCCTGACCGAGACCGCTCAGGAGCACGCTATCGCTGTGTTTGCCACCAACCTCGAGTCGTTGCTGTTGGTGCCCCCTCTGGCCGAACGCACGGTGCTGGGGATCGATCCCGGCTTTCGCACCGGCTGCAAGATAGCCGTGGTCGACCCCACCGGAAAGCTGCTGGCTACCGACACCATCTATCCTCATCCACCGCAGAAGCAGTACCGCGAGAGTCTGAGCAAGCTACGGCGACTGGTGGAGCAGTACGCCGTCACGGTAGTAGCCATCGGCAACGGCACCGCCTCGCGGGAGAGCGAGAGCCTGGTCACCGAGCTGGTGGAAAGTTGCCAGGGTCTGGCTTACCTGATTGTGAGCGAGGCCGGAGCGAGCGTCTATTCCGCCAGTCCTCTGGCCCGGGCCGAGTTGCCCGACCTGGACGTTTCCCTGCGCGGAGCCGTTTCGATTGCGCGCCGGGTGCTCGACCCCCTGGCCGAGCTGATCAAGATCGATCCCAAATCGGTCGGAGTCGGGATGTACCAGCATGACCTGGAAGAGTCAAAACTCGACACGGCGCTGGCGGCCGTGGTCGAGAGCGTGGTCCATCGCGTCGGGGTCGAACTCAACACCGCTTCGCCTACTCTGTTATCCCACCTGGGCGGTATCGGTCCCAAGACGGCCGAACGGATTGTCGCCTACCGCGACCAGCACGGCGCCTTTCGCAACCGGGCCAGTCTGCTGAAGGTCCAGGGAGTGGGGCCTAAAGCCTTCGAGCAGGCGGCAGGCTTCATCAGGGTTCGTGACGGCGACAACCCGCTGGATGCCACGGCCATCCATCCGGAGAGCTATGCCGTGGCCGAAAGGGTCTTGCAGCTGACCCAGGGTCGCCTCGAGAATCTTGATGT
The DNA here is from genome assembly GCA_050250895.1 of Vulcanimicrobiota bacterium. Taxonomy (GTDB): domain Bacteria; phylum Vulcanimicrobiota; class Xenobia; order Xenobiales; family JADMJV01; genus CAYRFU01. The sequence continues at coordinate 8,974 of JBFWNU010000003.1, forward strand.
AGGCCAGTTGGTGGGCCAGGTGCAGTGCCCTGAACCGACCCTGAGCGACATCCTGTCCCAGCTGAAAAAGCCGAGCCGCGACCCGAGGCTGGATCTGCCGGCTCCCATCCTGCGCCGCGAGGTGATGACCCTGGACGATCTCGAACCGGGACTCCGCCTGCAAGGCACGGTGCGCAATGTGGTGGACTTTGGAGCCTTCGTCGATCTGGGTGTCAAACAGGACGGATTGCTCCATCGCAGCCAGCTCCGGCGCCGGCAACTGGCGGTGGGCGAGGTGATCGAGTGCGAAATTCTCGAGGTCGATCGCGGACGAGGCCGCATCTCGCTGGGGCTAGTCGACTGACCTGACCAGCTCGAGACAGGCCCACTCCTCGCGCTGGTTCTGAAAAACGCGGCGAAAGTCGGGAAAAAGAGCTAACGCTTCGTCGAGACGAGGTCGGAGGATGCCGCAGAGCAAGAGCTGTTGGCGGGCCAGGCGAGTCAGATCGGCATGGGTCTGCTGGAGGATTGGGACCGTGAGGTTGGCCACCACCGTGTCGAAAGCCGCGGGAGGCGGGGTGTCATAGACGGTCGCCGACAGGCCGTTGAGTTCGAAGTTGCGCCGGGCCGTCTCGACGGCTGAGGGGTTGACATCGTAGCCAGCCACAGGGTTGGCTCCTAATCGGGCGGCGGCCAGGGCTAGAATACCAGCACCACAGCCAAAATCCAGCAAGGAGCCCCCCAGGTCCATCTCTTCTAGCCTCTCCAGGCAGAGCTGGGTGGTGGGGTGCCGGCCAGTGCCGAAAGCTGGTCCCGGCGGAATTACGATGACCAGACGCGACGACTCGATCGGCTCGGGCGCGATGAGCAGGCGCTGGCCCACTTCGATCGGCCCGCTGGCCGGCGGCTGATGCCAACTGATTTGGAGAATTCTGCTGGTGAAGCCGAACTGTTCCGCCAGACGGCCCAGCTGCCGGCGCCGTAGTTGCCAGACGCCTTCCAGCGGAATCTCCACCTTGAGGAGGCCTGACTCGACCTCGGCAAAGGAGAAACCGTCTTCGGCCAGCGCCCGGGCAAGGCCCGGAAAGTCGTCCTCGGCGCCCGCCAGTTCAAGTTGCAAGAAGCTCTCGGGCACGCTCTAGGATGACCAGGGCCTGGATAACATGGGAACAGGCTAGCTGGGCCCGCTGAAACAAGACTGAAAATTTTAAGAAATCTTAACGGGCTGGGTGAGCCAACTTGACCGAGATCAAAGTCTGGCCGTGCCAACCTGACTATGATAGAGCCACAACTAAATCAGGTCACTCGCATCAGTAAAAGACCGCCCGTCCGGGCGGTCTTTTACTCGTTCTTGCGCCTTTCGCTTAGCGGTTGGCCAGGTAGAGAGTGAATCCGGCCAGAGCCGCCCCGCCGGCTACCGCGCTGGCCACGAGGGGATGGCCGCCAAAGGCCAGCGCGCCGGCCCCCCCGGCCAGGCCGGCCAGGCCGCAGCTCAGGGCACAGGCGTTGGTAATTCCTTTACGGACGTCGCTGGAGGCACCGGAGCCGAGGGTGTAGCCACCCGCTGCACCCAGGACCGCGGCGCCTGCCGTGGCGGCAGCCAGGCCCCAGCCTCCGCCGATGCTGGCGGTAGCCGCGCCGGCCGCCAGACCGATTACGGCGCCCACACCGGCACCCATGGCACTGTTTTGGAAGGTGTCATTGTCGAAATCGCCAGAATCAGGCGACAGAGAAGGTCGAGGTCCCCTCGAGGGGGCGGGATGAGATTGTGGATGAGAAATAGCTGAGATAACCATATCTCGACTCTAGAGAGCCTGCCTGAATCTAGTCTGAAACAGACCTGAAACACGAACTTGATCCAGATCAATGTGGGTGCGCCCCGACCCGGATAAGATGATGACACAACTTAATCAGGTCACTCGCATCGGCAAAAGACCGCCCCCGGGCGGTCTTTTCCATTGTCACGTCATTTGGGCGACTTGTGAGGTGACCCGGACGGGTCCTGCGCGCGGGACCGAAGCAGGGCCACCGCCTCATCGAGATGGAAGCGAACCAGGGTCTGCGTCAGATTATCCTCGCGTCCGTGGGTGACAAAGTGCAACTCCGTCAAGTCGAGCGCTTTGTAGAAGTCCTGGCGCTCGAGGCTGCGGCCCCCGCGCAGCACCGAGTTGAGCACGGTGTAGTGGCCCAACAATTGAGGCAGAGCCGCCAGCAGGCAAAGGTTGTGCATGAGTGGAGTCTGGATCAGCAAGAACTTGCGGCGGAGCAGCGACTTCAGATAGCGAACCCCTTCCAGGAGCACCCACTCCGATTCCAGAATGCGGTCACGGACAGGAAGGTCGGACATCTGTCCCTCCCAGCCCGAGTGACGCAACTTGACTCGCTGGTCGTTGAGCAAGTCGGTGACCAGCTGGCTGGATTCCTCTACATCGGCACCTTCCAGACGTGCGATCATCGAGACCGCCAACAGGCCCTCGAGGCGGCGCAAGGTCTGCTCGGGCATAGGGCCGATCGAGCTAATGTAGGCCTTCCAATCGGTAGGCGGGGGGGCGGCCGGGGCGCTCAACCAGACGGCCAGGCCCCAGCGTAACTCGCGAATGGCTTCATCGATGGCCGGGGCCTCGAGAATCAGGTTCTCGATTCGGGTATAGTCGCTCCACGAGATGCCGCGGCCCCAGGTGACCGACACCGTCTTGGAGAGCGACACCGGCGGGCGCTCGTTGAGCAGGGTCTGGATCTGCTCGGCGTAATCTTCCAAAGGTCTGCCCTCGTTGCGCTGAATCGAGTTGCAGAGGTGCGAAACGCCCACCACCACTCCGTCGGGAGTCTCGCGCAGCAGGAAGGGAAACTGGCGGCAGGCGCTGGGCTTTAGTTCGGGACCGCCTTCGGCGTGGAGCGAACAAAGACTGTGCTGGTCGAGAAAGACACACGTCTCTCCGTCTTTCTTGGCCACTCCCACCCGGCCATCGGCAGCTACCTGAAGAGGCTGCTGACCCGTTTCCTGAAGGACTCGCAGGGCCACGAAACTGGACCGGATGCGGGCCTGATTCGCCGGCTCGACTTCGACGGTCCAGGCCGAGCGACAACATTTGCCGCAGGCGCTGCACTCGAACCGTTGGTCCGGCGGGAAAATGAGTTTGCGAGGCTCGCGCTTGACGTGTTTAAAGCGAAGGCTGCGCTCCTGTCCAGGGGCCCCCTGGAGGCGGCGCGACCAGTAGGGCGAGTCCGGCCAGCGATGCACCTGTCGATACTGGCCGGCCTGGCCTTTGAGATAGTCCGAGAACTGCACTCCCGTTTCTTCGGCGTAGTAGAGGAAGTTCGGCTCCTGGCCGTGGGTGTAGGCTTCAATCAAAAAGTCGGCCAGGCGCAGGCCTTCTTCGAGAGCTTGTCCGATCCCCAGTGAGGAAAGAGGATCAAACGAGGCGGCTGCGTCCCCTACGGCGACCCAACCGTCGCCAAAGGCCGGCAGCAGAAGGCTCGAGTCGGCCGACACGCGGCGAGGCTTTTCGCAGAGGTCGAACCTGGAAAAGCGTTTGCGGGTGTGCTGGGTCTCAGCGAGCGCCTTATGCCAGGCCGCATCGGGCTGTCCCTTGTCGAGGTCGTTGTCGGTCACGAACACGGCCACCGCCGCGCCGGGCTCAAGCGGAGCCGCGTACCACCAACCGTTGGGAACGGCCTCGAGCAACATCTCGGGGGGAACCTCAAGACTCTTGGACCCCTCGAGAAAGCCCACCACGGCCACCTGGCGGTCGAACCGCTGGCGTCTGGCCCCAAAGGAGCGGGCGATCTGACAGCCCCGGCCGGTGGCATCCACCAGCAAGCCGGCGGTGTGGGCCTCTTGCCGGCCGTCGGTTTCGACCAGGAACGACCACCCCTGGTCGGTGCGGGCGAGATCTTTTACCCGACTGCCCTGGCGTAGATCGGCGCCGGCCCGGGCTGCCTCCTCGGCCAGGCGTCGGTCGAGCCCGACCCGGTCGATGGCCCACCAGCGATACTCCGGGTCAGGCACCAACGACGATAGCACGGGAAAGGACCAGGTGCCGGTGACCTCGAGGCGGGTCAAGAATAGGTCATTGCGGGCGTCGGGAAGGATGCGGTCGAGCACGGTCTGGCCCCGAGGAGAGAGCAACTCTCCTACGCGCAGGCCTTCATAGCGAGTCTGCTCGACTACCAGCACCGAGATTCCGGCGCTGGCCAGGGTCATCGACAAGGCGCTGCCCGACGGGCCGGCGCCGACCACCAGAACCTGGTGATGTGGGGCCATAACTACCTCTTTCCTAACGAGGAGATTTCGTGGACTTGGACAGGCCACCTTTTATTCAGTCCGTGCCAGCCCAACTGATGGTCAGAAAGACAACCGTGCGATCACACTGGGGTGGTCCGAGAGGGGGTCGCCGGAGTGGCTGGTCGGCTGACTTACGTCGGTGGTAAGTTCCCCCCCGCGGGCACCGAACCAGTCGATGCGGGCACCTTGCACCTCGTAATCGTGCGAACTCAGCAATCCGAGCACCTGGGAGTCGGCGGTAGAGTTGAGATCGCCGCCCCCGATCACGGCCTCGCCGGGGCGAGCCAAGCCATCCACGAAGGCGAAGCTATTCTCCGCCTGGGACATCCGCTCTTCAGGGCTGTCGCCGCCGTTCATGAGATGAGTGTTCCAGACTACAGCCGTATTTCCGTCGGGGCGGCCAACTCGCAGAACTTGTACCACTCTTGGCTCGGAGGCTCTTCCCTGAGGAATGTCGAGCAGCAGCCGCGGGGCATTGACATCGTCGAGCGTGGTTTCTGGGCCATAATTGACCACCCTTTTGGTATTGGCTTGCACTTCGAGCTGGGGGTGTACCAGCACCAGGTTGCCTTGCATCGGTGTGGTCTGAGCATAGTAGCCATTCATTCCCAGCCCATTGACCAACGCCTCGACATGATAAGGAGCGACCTCTTGCAGCAGATAGACATCTGCGTTCTGCTCGCTTAAAGCCTCGATCATCTCGGGAGTCTGGTCGCGGGCTCCAAGAGCATCGGCCCGGTCTCCGTGATGAAGATTCCAGGTCGAGACCGTCAACTCGTCATTGAGAGGGCGAGTAGTAGCCTGGGAGGGCTCGAAAAGCTGGCTCTGATGAGAGGCCAGGGAGTCGTCCAGCAATCCCATATGGGGAAGCGTGCGCAACAATCGGGTGACGTGATTTGCCCCGGTGGCGACCTCGGGTGAGACACAGACGCCGTCAAAACCGACATGCACGATCGAGGTGTCGCAAACGGGGGCTTTCAGGGCGGTGGCCCCCGCCGCTACCCCCAGGCCCGTAAGCCCGAGACCCACCAGAGCGGCCGCTTTCTTCCAGCTCGACGCTTGCTCGGGTTCCGGTGCCCCAAATTCGACCATGTCGGGAGCAGGCGCGCTCTCGACGGGCGCGCCCGTTCTACGCGCGCCCGGAGGGGCCGCATGAGCGAGACGGCTGGCGGAGACCATGGCTTCATTCTAGCACCAGATAAAGCTTTCTCGTGTTACGTTTTGGAGTCAGCTTGGCGCAAAATTGTCATAAAGGTGCTTTGCCGGTCGGGGGAAAAGCTGAACCTATGACGATCACTCAAGACAAAGTAGTTTCTATCGAATATGTCCTGCGCGACGACCAGGGCAAGGTGCTCGACGAGAGTGGGGAGAGTCCGCTGGTCTATCTGCACGGACACGGCAACATCATCCCCGGCCTCGAGCAGGCGCTCTCAGGCAAGGCCGTCGGCGACAAGACCAAGGCTTCGGTGGCTCCCTCCGACGGCTATGGCGAGTACGACCCCCAGCTGAAGTTCTCGATACCGCGCCAGAATTTGGGCTCCGAGATCCCCGCCGTGGGCACCATGGTCGGTCTCGAGACCCCCGACGGGCACCGCATGATGGCCAGCATCGCCGAAATCGCCGGTGACCACGTCGTGCTCGACGCCAACCACCCCCTGGCCGGGCAGAACCTACACTTCGAGGTCAGCATCGTGTCGATCCGGGCGGCCCAGCCCGAAGAGCTGGCTCACGGTCACGTCCACGGCCCCGGCGGTCACCACCACTAGGTCGACGCTTTGCGTCGACCGGGAGCGGCGGCTGACACCGCCGAGAGGGGAGCCGCTTCGCGGGGATTTCGGCCTGCGGCCGACGGGGAGCGCCGCCGGGAGGGGAGCCGCTTCGCGGAGATTTCGGCCTGCGGCCGACGGGGAGCGGCGGCTGACGCCGCCGAGTGGCGGACACTCCAGCCGGAGCGGCGGCGTTTCAGTGGCGACCAGCTGACGGACAATGCAGCCCCGTCGCTCGACCCTGGTGGGGCTTGCCGCTTAGAGCGCGTTTTCATGGTGGTGCCCAGATGACCGAGCTGGCGCAGAAAGACCCCGAGCTGGCCGATCCGGTCAGCCAGATCCCGCTGCTCGACGAAAAGCAGCGAGAGCGTTGCGAACAACTCTGAGTTCGATGCTGATGTGCCGCCGCTTCAAGAACCTGGCCTCGGGGGAGGCCGGCTAGACGGCGGAAACGTAGCCGGGGCGCCGGCTCGTCCTTAACCTTAAGGCGCGATAGCCGGCGCCGCGAGAGGTGGCCGTGACTGCAACGGAGGGTTCAGGTCGCCGGGCCTGGACCGGCGGCGGGCGCGCCTCTCGCACCACGTTGAACACGATAGAGGCGCGCGCGAAAGGGACCCGCATGAAGGCCGGCAGAAACCGCCCAACCGAGGACCGCTCTTGTTTCTGCCGGCCGTGGCCCCCGGAGGGGGACGGGGTCGCCCCAGACCGGATGATTCGACCTTCCACCGACAGTCCTCCAGTTCCGGGAACAACTAGTTGTGGGGGCGCTTCGCGGGTTCCAAGAGCACAATTGTAGAGGTTCAACCCCCCAGCAAACCCAATTGGGTCCCTGCTCAAGAACCTCGCGAGGTAGGATCGTAGCGCCGCTGCCGCATGCAGAGCAGCCCCGTGTCGGCCGCGTCGTCGTGCACGCCCAGGCCCCCCACGTAGGTCTTCGGGCTATCCGAGTCGGAACTCGGGTCCTTAACCCCCCACTCGTCGTGGAGATAGTTGGAAGTCGCCCCGTTCGAAGCCCGGACCATCGCCCGCACCGAGGACAGCCCATCGGTTAGAAAGCGGAAGAAGTCGCTACCCTTCTGGAAGCCCAGCAACTGGTGCCCCCTCAGGTAGCTGAAGGCGTCGGAGCCGTCGACCGCGGAGACGGTAGGCAGCCCAGAGTAGAAGCTCTTGGGCTTCACCCCGGCGGCGCGCACCTTCTTCTTGCGCAGGTTGCCGGAGTTGACTGTGGTCGCGTCAGGTTTCACAACCAAGCGTCAGGCGGTCGAAGTCGCTCCAGAAGTAGTTCGTAGTCGCTCGCGTCCGGCTCGGGTCGAGGACCCTAACCCCCTCCGCGCACACGTGTGTCAAAATTTTTTCAGATGCGGCCGCCCAACCGCCTCGGAGGAGCCTCGCCCCTAGACTGCTCGTGATAGCCCCTCCAGGACCCCCTCAGGCATTTGAACAGCCGAGTTTGAAGAAATCTTCATTTCGGCCTCGAAAAGCTCGAATAATCATCGCTCAGAAAATGCGCAATTGCTTATGAAATAAGGATTCTAGCCGCATCGAATCTTTGACGAACAAGGGGGGCAAAGACTATCATGGATTTATGATTACCGATGATAAGCAACGCGAATTCTGGACCCTCGAAAACTTGAGCAAGCTCCCTTACGAGCGGCTGGAAAGGGTGACCCGTCGCCTGGCCAACACCCTGGCCCTGACTCGCATCCTGCTAGGGCGATGTTTATTGGCTATCGAGCGCACCGATTTCTGCGCCGAGACCGGCTGCCACTCGGCTATCCATTTCGCCCGGCTGATCAAAATCGAGAAGCGCGAGGCGCTAGATTCGATGCGGATCGCCGGCCATCTCGAAGAGCTGCCGCTGTTTTCCAAAGCCTGCGAAGAGAACCGAATTTGCTGGTCCAATCTGCGCGTGGTCACCCGCATCGTCACGCCCGAGACCGAAGAGGCCTGGCTTGACCTGGCGGTGCGCCTCAAGCCTCATCGCCTGGCCCGTCTGGTGGCCGGGGCCCATCGCGGTGACACTCCGGCCGAGGCGGCCCTGAACATGGTAGAAGAGGTGGAACTCCGTTTTCGGGTGGCTCCCGAGGTGTCCGAGTTGTGGTCGCGGGCCGTGGGCGTGATCTCGAGGGAACACGGCGGCACGGTCAATCCGGCCGAGGCGTTCGAGCTGATCCTGGCCGACTTTCTGGGCGGCCAGGTAGAGCAGCTCAAGGTTGAGGCCGCCCAGGAGCTGGTCGCTCCGGTCGAGGCACTGGCAATGCAGACACACGTGTGTCCGGGCGAGTCGAAGTTGCAATTGGCCGGACGGTTGCGGTTCAATCCGAGCAAGCGTCAGGCGACTGCCGCCCAGCGCCGGGCAGTGCTGCGGCGGGATGGCTATCGCTGCTCTTGCCCAGGCTGCCCCAACAGACTCTGGCTCGATGTGCATCACGTGGTGTTCTACTGTCGCGGCGGACCGACGGTGCCCGAGAATCTGGTGGTGGTGTGCTCGCGCTGTCACAAGAACATCCACAAAGGGATCCTGCATGTGAGCGGGGTTGCCCCCCAGGGGCTGGTCTGGCGCGATCGTCGTGGCCGTGACCTCGAACGCCAGCGAGAGAGCGGGCTATTGGAATGGCTGCTGGAATGGGCTCGAGCTGGCTAAGTTGCGGCGACGGAGAAGTGACCCCCGATACTAGACCTTTCTCTCGCGGAGGGGGTCGCTGAGCCGTCGCCCCCGGGCGCGTTCGTTTCGTACGCAGTTCAATCAGGTTCATCGTGGTCTGAGAACTGCGCCCGAGCGCCTTTCAACGACGGTCACGCCCTTCTCCGTTGCAGTCCTTGCTCACGTCCCGCGGCGCTGGCGAGCGCCCTTTGGCCAAAGGGCGCGCCAGCGCCCCGGTGGCGTTTCAGCGATGGTCAAACTCTGTATAGAGGTTCACCTCGTCGAGGGTTAGCCCTGAAGTCGTCCTGACCAACAAGAAGTCAACGCAGATGCCATCAATGCCGCGGTAGGTAAGCCTCTCGCTGCCATCAGAATCACTTATAACCCTGCTCGGCTGACCAAAAAGAGCTTTGATTCTGCGTGGGGAGTCTACGTTGCTTTTGACGAATTCGGACCCACTCAGCTGGAGACAAGTTCCTGTGATATAGACAACCCTTCCATCCTTTATCCGCAGATAGCGCGGCGCTATACGGTTGTTTTTTAGAATGATGTCCCCATTTGGGGCCGTCTGGGTATCGTAGCCGCCATCGAGACCATAGCCGGAGCGAAGGTCCACAAGCTGATTCAGCCTAACGCCATTCACTCCCAGCATTGACCACTCCAAGGTCCTAGTCCGATGTTGCCATAAGTATATCGCGATCACCATTGCGAACAGCGTTGCGCCGATAGCAGCTCTTTCCGTGTAACGGGAACTCATTCAGGGAGGTACCCAGGCTTGGACCAGGAGAGGCGATCGCACAGTGTTTTTATCCAGTGGCCCCTATACTTTTTCCCGCCTTCAGCATCTTCGCAGGCCCCACCAAGCCCTTCCTCGTCGGCGAGTCGTTTGCCGAACCTTATCGCCAAATACGAAAGGTCGCGGTCACCCGGGTTGTCACGTTCCGCTGCTCTAGCGAAGGCATCTGCATTCAGACCAAATTCATATCCCGCGATCAGATAAGCCACTAAATGATGGGTTTGGTCTTGAATTCGACTTTCGGTATCGTCCGAGTCGTGGTAGACGCTCGCCCATCCCTCCATCCCAGGTAAGAAGGCTCGGTGTGCTTCAGTCTGCATCAAGCTTGGATCCAATGCCGTTCGATATGCTGGGTTAGCGCGGATGGCACTATTCGGAACATATAAGGCTTGCAGCAACTGAAGGAAGTCCATATTCGAATTTACCGAGGCGGAGACGATTCGCATCTGATGGCACAATCGGCTCAGCCCCCGGCCGGGACTATTCGGGCGCAGCCCCGCGCCAGCGCGGTGATAATTACGAGCCCAATCCGTGTATAATTTCCTATATCGATTTCTTAGCTGTGGACTTTCGGGAAACAGACCACTCGTGTCGACCCAGCTCAGTGGGTTGCCATGGGCGTAAGCGTAACGGTTTGGACTGGACACTGCATCCTTGGAGACAAACCGCCCCAGCCTGGCGTCGTAGTGCCTGGCCCGCATGTAAAACAGGTTGGTATCCGCCAAATCATCGTGAACCCCCAGTCCGCCCACGAACGTCTTCGGGCTGGAACCCGAACCCGTTTTAGTCTTTTCACCAAACTCCAGATACTCGTAGGCTGCCACCTCATCACCGCTGCCGTCGACCACGATTCGAACCGAAGTCAAGCCGTCGGTCAGCAGGTAGAAGAAGTCGCCACCGCTCTCGAAGCCCATCAACTGATGCCCCATCAGGTAGTTGAACTCCACCGGTGAGCCCACGGCCGGCGTCTCCACCTCGTTGAGGGTCGGCAACCCCGAGTAGAAGCTGTCCGTGGTGGTCTCGTCGTCTAGGATCTTGGCCTTGCGAATCCCGCCGGCGTCATAGGTGTGCAGCACCTTGGTGTCGGCCGGGTCAAAGGCCACCCGAATCAGGTTGTCCTGGTCGTCCCAGCGATAGGCGATGGTGTCGCTGGTGGCCGCGTCGGTCCGCAGCGTCATGTTACCGTCGTCGTCATGGGTGAACGTCTCCTGGTCGGAGAAGTCGCCCGGGGTGCGCGATTGGAAGGTCGAGGTCACCTGGACCTTGCTGATCTGGTCGGCCGCATCGTAGAGATAACGGTAGGTCTTGGAGTTGACGTGGTCGTCCATGAACGTGCGGTTGTCGGACTCGTCATACTCGTAGACGCGCTGGGTCAACAGACTGCCCGAGCCGATCTTCTTCTTCACCGAGGTGAGCTGATTCAGCCAGTTGTAGTCGTATTCCCAGCGAACCGGGTCGGCGGTGCCAGAGGTCGAGATCATGGCGGTGCGGTTGCCCGCGTCGTCATACTCGTATTCCAGCTCGAGCACGTTGTCGAAGCCGCTCATGCCGTCGTCTTTGAGGTAGCGCAGGTTGGTCAGCTGGCCGTTGGCGTTCCAGCCGGCCCCCGGCGACCCAGCGGCGCCGACGCGCAGCGTCGGAAGGGATGATGGGAACGACGCCTTCCGTCCAGTTTCGCGTCGTGGCCATGCGTTCTCATCATTCCGTAGAGCCGCGACCGCGTCGACGGTCATCAGGTTGGGAGTCATGGCACCGTCGTCAAAGCGCGCTTCGATGCCCGTCGAACTGGGATAGACGATCTTCTCGAGGCGGCCGCCGGCATCGTAAGTATAAGTAAACACCCGGTCGGCCTGGCTGGGCCGCTTGACGGTCACTTCGTAGAGCCGATTGTCGTTGTAGTAGCTATACTCCGTCACGTTACCCTGAATGTCGGTCACAGACGTGAGGTTGCCCTCGTCATCGTAGTCGTAAGAGATATTCGCCTCGTTGGGGAAGATAACCTGGGTCGAGCGCGCCGCGGTAGAGCCTCATCGCGTTCTTGGCCGTCAGCCCTCGAATTGGCGGCCCACGGGGTCCCGGAAAGTCAGGCCGTCGGGAACTGTCCCTTCGATCAAGAGAAAGCCATCGTGGACGTTGCGGTGGCAGGCTGTGCACAGGAAGAGTGTTTCACACGCCTATTCTACCGCAAGGGCTGTTCGGGCAAAAGATCGAACAGGACTCGAACGTCTTGGTTGTAAGGTTTTTCGGCCTTTGGAGTGAGGATGTCCGGGGCCTGGCCCGGGGGCGATGATTCGATCGTCAGATTTTGTGATTGAACCTCGCTGAGCACGAGGCGGCTCTATTTTATCGCCAGGCGACGCCCTCGGAGTCTCCGTGGCCGCCGCCCATCTTGCGTCGCACGCTGGCGCACCCGAGGTGTGCGGCGCAGTTCGCGTGCAGGGGTGTGTCACGCCCCGCCCTTAGGGAAAGCGTATATCCGGAATCCACCAATCAAGATAGCGCGCCAGCTCGAACTGAGTGGCACGTAGCGCTGCTCTCCCACCGACGAAGCGCAACGCGCCTCAGACAGCCAGCTGGCCGAAGAAGTGGTTGCCGGGCGAGTTGGGATCGTCGGAGCAGTAGAACTCGATCACCAGTTGGAGGATCTCGGCTCGGGACAGATAGCCGTCGCCGTTGCGGTCGAGTTTGGCGAAGCTGGGCCTGATCTCTTCGTCGGGCACGCCGTAGGCGCGGCAGAAGTGCTGGTAGTCGCCCAGCCCGATTCGGCCGTCTCCTTCGACATCGAGCAGTTCGAACACGAGCGCGGTCATGGCATCGATAGTGCTCTCGTGCCCGGGCAGAGACTCGAGCATCTCGCGCTCGTGACGGATGGCCTCGTGGTGGAACGAAAGCCATTCGTCGAGGGTGACCTGACCGTCGTGGTCGGCGTCACAGAAGCGATGCAGGGCCGACCACACCTTGTCGACGGTTTTGCGCAGGCCCTGCAGTTTGTGGCTGGTCAGGCTGAGATTGCGATGCTGGGCCAGGTTCTCGAGCACGCGCTGAAAGTCGGCTTGCTCGATAGCCCCGTTGTTGTCGAAGTCCAGCAGCTTGAACTTGCGAGTTAGTTTCTTTCTCTGAAGCTCACTGAGCATCATTGATGCCATTGATGATTGACCTCCCCGGACGACAAAATGGCCTCCACCCGTTCAAACATGGCGTCGAGAGCGGGTGGCGCCAGCAGATGCGAAAGTTCTTGCTCGACCTCGCCGCGGGCGGCCGCGAAGTCGGTCAGTAGTTTGCGCTCTTCGGCGTTGATCCGAAAAACCTTGTTGAAAGCGAAATTCATAGGGCCCTGAGGTCCGTTCTTGAGGGGAAAGGCCAGGCCGTGGTCGATGGGGATGGGACGGCCCTCGTCGACCAGCCAGTTGCGGCTGTGGCGGTCGAGATTGCCGATAACGTGGTCGAAAAGGGCCAGGCGTCGATAGTCTCCAGGATCCATCTGAGCCAGGGTCTGCTCGGGGTCGTCGGGGGGAACGCGGGGAACGAAAAGCTTGAGCGCGCCGGCTCGGCCATCGAGACCACCGGCCACTACCGGAGGCACCCGGGCCAGGTGGCCCAGTCGCCGGTCCACCAGATAAGCGGCCTCTTCGCGCTGGGCCAGCCGTCCGGCTTCGAGGTTAGGACGGGACGGGCCGGGCGCTCTTTCGCCTTTGGAGGGGGTGAAGACAGCCGCGATGCCGTTGTCGAGGCTGACCAAATAGTTGGCGTTGCTGCCCGCTCGAATGCGGGCTTTGCCGGCCTCGCGACCATTTTGCAGCCCGGCCCGCAGGTGCTCGGCGTGGTCGGCAAACTCGAGGTCCGAGCAGCCGGTCCAGGAATAGCCCAGGGGTTGGATCTCAGGCGGCGCTTTGGGAGCCGGTTCGAGTCCCATCCAGCCGGGCACGGGTCCGAAGCTGATCACGGCGCCGAGGATTTTGTCGATGGGGCCGGGTAGGGGAATGGCCTGCCAGAGGTAGCCTCGCTCGAGTTGCCGGGGGGTGGTTGGCTCGAGCGGCGGCAGTTGCACCTGGCCGACCGCCACCGTGCCTGCATAGCCATCCTGAGGCAGCGCCGGCCCTCGCTCGGTTAAGGGAGCGCGCGCAGCTCGAAGGGTCGGCCCGGTGACTGGCTGGATGTGCACCTGATCAGTTTAACACAGCAGAGCCTTTTGGGGGACTGCTTCTTTGAGGCGATCGATCTGTTCGAGCTGAGCCAGGGCCGGCCAGAAGAAGAGTTCGTCGGCCCCGGCCGCCTCCATCTCTTCGATGGCCTGGGCCACCTGATCGTGGGTGCGCATCACCCAGCCCTGCATCATCTTGGTAAAATCAGGGCCGGCCATGGCGTAATAGGCGGCCATGTTCTGGTCGCCCAGGGCCTGGGCGTCGTCACCCAGGGCGAGATACCGGGCGGCCACCAGGCGGGGTTTGCCACTCTTGCCGGCCGCCTGCCACTCTTCTTCGACCCAATCGTACATCTTGCGAGTGTCGGCCTGAGTGGCCGGGGCGGCGATGAAACCGTCGGCCAGCCGGCCGGCCCGGCGCACGGCCGCTTCGGCGGCACCCGAGAGCAAGAGGCGAGGAGAGGCCTTGGGGCCCACCGCGCCGGTCAGCCCCTCGAGGGTCTTGCCCTCCCAAACCGCCCGCATGGTCTTGACCTGCTCTTCGCAAGCCTCGCCGCGGCGATGAAAGCGTTCTTTACAGGCGTGGGCGACATACTCGTCATCGCGCCAACCGATGCCGAGCCCCAGTAGAAAGCGGCCTTTCGAGACGGCGTCGAGGGTGGCCGACTGCTTGGCCAGCAGCACGGCATCACGCGGGGGCCCGATCATGACCGTGGTCATCAGTTCGATGCGCTCGGTCACGGCCGCACAGGCGGCCAGGGCAATCAGCTCTTCGTGGCTGTCGAAGACGGTGCGTCCGATCGTGCCCAGGCTGGAAAAGCCCGCGGCTTCGGCGCGGCGCGCCCAGTGGGCGAAAATGGTTCCGTCGGTGTTGGGAATGGCGGTGGGTAGACCAATGGCAATCTTCATGCCGGGCCCTTCGACGCTGACTCCTCATGATTCCCGCTCCAGATCCGCCAGGCGCCGATCCCGGCCACCAGCATCAAAGCGGCCGCTCCCAGAAAGGTGCCATGGACCGCCCGCACCAGAGCGGGGGCGCCCAGGGCCTCGATCTCGCCCCCGGCTCCGCCACCGGCCAGAACGTAGAAGAGCGTGGCGGCCAGAGGAATGCCCATGGATTGGCCCAGCACTCTCGATAACGACAAAAGCCCGGACACGGTGCCCTGGCGCTCCTTGGGTGCGCTGGCCATGACGGCGCTGTTGTTAGGAGCCTGAAAGGTCCCGATTCCGAGACCGAAAGGGGCGTAGCAGAGGATGTAGCGCAGGGCAGACATTTGCTGGTTGAAGGTGCTGATGAGAAGGCACCCCGTGGCCAACAAGCCCAGACCGATCAAGCTGATAGGCCTCTCACCGTAGCGGTCCGCCAGGCTTCCCGCCAGGGGGGAGATCAGTCCGCCACAGAGCGGTGAGACGGCCAGCAGCAGGCCCGTCTTGAGCGGGCCAAATCCGAGCACCTCCTCCAAGAAGAAGGGCATGAGAAAGAGAGAGCCGGCTACTACCACGAACACCGTGGTAGCCAGCACCAGTCCCAGCCAGAGGGGAGTGGAGTGGAACAGGTCGGTGTCGATGAGGGCTTCCCCAGGCGGCGTTCCCGACGAACGACCAGCGGGAGAAGGACCAAACACAACAGCAGCCCACCCAACGTCAGGGGATTCTCGAAACCGTTGCGTTGGATGGCGTTGACGGCCATCGAGAAGCTGGTGAGAATCACGGCCAGGCCCGCCAGGGCTGGCCAATCAAACGGAGCGGAGCTTCCTTTGGGTTCGAGGTTGGGCAGCTTCTTCCAGATGGCCAGTCCGGCTCCCACTCCGATGGGCAGGTTGACCAGAAAGATGGACGGCCAGGCGAAATACTCCAGCAGCACCCCGCCGATGGTTGGGCCCAGAGCCACGCCGATGGCGATGATTCCGCCCACGATGCCGAGGTTGCGGCCGCGCTCTTCGGGGGGCGAGATGGCCGTCACGATGGCCATTCCCAGGGCCGATACGAACACCGCCCCCAGACCCTGGAGGGCGCGGGCGGCGATCAGCAACTCGATGGTGGGGGCGACCGCACACAACCCCGAGCCGAAGGTGAAGACAGCCAGGCCACCGAGAAACAGCTTCTTCTTGTCGTGCAGGTCTCCCAGCCGGGCGGCTCCCATCAGAAAGGATGCGATCACCACCAGATAGCTCAGCACCACCCATTGGACCGTGCTGTAGTCCGTCTGCAACGCGGTCCGGATGGTGGGCAGGCCGACATTGACGATGGACAGGTCGATGGTGAAGAGAAAGACCGAAAACCCGATAGCGATGTTGGCCGCTTTGCGATCTTGCTCGCTCATAGAGCCAGCTCGATCGGGGCCCCGACCCGGGGTCTTCCGAAGGCGTGGTGGGCCGAACCGCCCCGGGCGAAAACCTCCCAGAAGCGGCGCTGGTGGCCGCTCGAACCCGGGGCCAGGGCCATGTCGCCCTCGCGCACCTGGAAACTGCCGGTGGCCACCGTGGCCGTGCGCTCGATTCCGTTGATGCGAAGGCTGACCCGAGAGCCCGGAACGAGCTGGTCGACCTGGGGGTCGCCCTCCCGCATGGTGGTCTTGAGGTTGCCGAACGAGTCGATGTAGCCGATGCGATCGGTGGGGTAGGGGACCAGTACCTGCTGGGGCTCGAGTGGGTCTCGCAGAAAGCCCAGGTCGCCCCGGGCCAGTTGGCCTACCAGAGGTGGAAAGAGATCGCGCGAGCGAAACTGCGAGCCGGCTCGAGGGCAGTTGACCGACCACAGTTCGCGCAGTTCGTCGCGCACGAACGAGAGCGAGTAGCCACTGTTGACAGCCAGCAGGCCGACTCCGTTGCTCAGGCGCCCGAACAGCAAGCCTTCGCCCTCGTTATCGGGGCGCGCCTCGCGGCGGTCGCGTCGGGGAGCACAATTGGCGTAGAGCACGGTTTTTTCTGGTTGCAGGTCGGGGGTCTTGAGCCCCAGTTGAGCCACCACGAAACCGGTGGCCAGCGTGTTGAAGCTCTCGACAGGGGTAGTAATCCAGCGCGCCTCGGCCGGCAGATGGGCGGCCAGAGCCGAGAGCATCTCTGAGAAGGCTAGGTCGCCGGGACCGTAGTCGGCGATGACGTGGACTAAAATCAAGCTAGGACCTCCTCACCCCAGCATGCGAGGGGTGAGGCGCAACGACCACATCCGTCTAGCGCGTGGCCCCCCGACCGAGGGTATATTCTACCCCGAGGACGACGAGAAATCCGCTCAGATAGGCGGCGAAGTCCTCGAGTGCAAAGGTTCTTCCCACCACCACCGCCAGCACTCGATGGTGCTCGAGGTGAAAGCGACCGATCGGGTCAAAATACTGGATGGTCTCGACGGCAAACCCGAAAGCGAGCACCGCTGCCGCCAGGCGCGCCGGGGACGCCTCGAGAGCGCTGGCCGCCAGGCTATACAGCAGCACAATCACCAGCACATCGCCCAGGAATGGTCGCACGAAGTGGTCGTGCACGAACAGCGCAATGCCCACCTCGATGGCCAGAATGACCACGAAACAGGCGAAGTAGCCGGGGTGAAAGCGCCAGCCCATCAAGCAGCATTCGGACCGTCAGTGCTGCGGCCTGCCGATGACGCTAGTCGAGCGGCAGTCCGCTGGGCACGCTGGCAGGCGCCAGGTTGTTGAGGTTGGTGGAAGTGTCGTCGGTCAGGGCGTTGAGAAAGTCGACCAGGTCATCGACGTCGCCATTGTTGAGGGGAATGGGGTTGCCCAGCACAGGGTCGAGGTTGTTGAGCACGCCGGCGGCCAGCTGGTCGGTCACGTGCACCTGGGAGCGGAACTGAGGCTGCAGCTGGTTGGGATTGTAGTTGTTGAGGGCCTGGCCCGGGTTGATATAGTGGCGGACCACCGCTTGCAGGCTCGTGTACGAGCCCGAATGCATCCAGGGACCGGTCAGGGCCACGTTGCGCAGGGTCGGCGTGCGAAAGCGGAAGCGGTCTTGCGGCTGGCCTGTTTCGCGGCCACGCCCGAAGTCGAGGGGCGCCTCGGCGCCCTTGCCCGGGCCCACCTGGGGGGCGGCGATGTTGTGGAAGGTCAGGTCGCTGAGCAGTCCGCCCCGATGACAGGCCGAGCAGCGGCCTCGTCCGTAAAAGATCTGGCCGCCCCGCTTCTGGGCGTCGGTCAGGGCCGAATTGTCCCCGGCCACATAGCGATCGAAGGGCGAGTCGAGGTGTTCTACCTGGGAGATTTCGAAGGCGGCGATGGCGTTGGCGGCATGCTGAAAGCCCAGCTGATTTTGGGGAACGCCGGGAAAGGCGGCGGCAAACATTTGCTGATATTGAGGAATGGCCAGTAACCGGGTCATGATGCTGGCCCAGATGTTGGTCAGGTCGTTGTCGGCAAAACCGGCTAACTCGTTGGGCTGGCCATCGAGGCGGGTGTCGCCGGCGTTGCCCCGCATCTCGTCGCGGTCGGTGACGGGAAACATGGCCTGGGCGGCTGCCACGTTGTCGAGACCCTGGGGCAACTGCCCCCCGGCTGGGGTGGTGAAGGCTCCGCCCTGGGCCCGGCTCACCCGACCGTCGTGGAACATCGGGTTGACCGGGGCCAGATTAAAGAGGCCGGGAGCATTACGGGCGATGAAGTTTCGACCGGCCCCCAGCGTGCGGGCCGGACCAAGGCCGCTGCCGCCGGTGCCGATCGAGACCGACAGGCCGTCGCCGGTGGCCTGGGTGGGGTGGTGGCAGGTGGCGCAAGAAATGTCCATATTGCCGCTGAGGATCTTGTCGAACATGAGGGCCTGACCCAGGGTCACCTTGGCCGCATCCTGGGCTGGCGCGGCCTGAACCACCTGCACCCCGGCGTTGGCCATGGCCGCCCGCAGATTGATGTCGGCCTGGGTGGCCGCTGCCGGGGCGGCAGGAGTGGGCGCGGCCGGATTGTTGGCCACCACGGTGGTGGTGGGTACGGCCGCCCCGCCAGCGGCGGCGCCTCCCTCTGGAGCGGTCCCATCGGCCGAGCCGCCTCCGCCTCCGCCCCCACAACCGATGGCCATGGCCAGTATCATCATTGCCAGCAAGCGTCGCATGAATGCCTCCCTCGAACCCCGACGGGTGAAAACTGAGCCCAGTTTGTCGCAAAACTGTGTCGGAATTGGGAGCCAATTGCATCAGAAGTGTACCGGTGTTTCGATGTCTGTAATCGGGTCGATTGGGAATAATGAAGTCAGGAGGGGTATATGGTCAACGAATTCACCGCCGCTGAGGTCTTCCAGCGATTGGAGAGGATCACCGGTTCCTCTCCCGGCCCCAAACAGGTCCTGGAGTCTATCCTCCACGAGGCCATCGAACTGACCGGCGCTGAGCGCGGCTTCGTTCTCTCGCTAGCCGAGCCCGCCACCGAGGTGCCGGCAGTGCTCGAACTGGCCACGGTGGTGGCCGTCAATCTCGACTCGGAAGGCAGCGAATTCGAGTACAGCCGCACCATCGTCCAGGACGCCCTGCGTCAGAGTCAGGGACTGGTTTTGCTCGATGCCGGCGGGCACGACCAGTTCAGTGTCAGCGATAGCGTGCGCCGGCTCGAACTGCGCTCGGTGATGGCCGTGCCTCTGAGAATCGACAACCGGCTGGTGGGGGCTATCTATCTCGATAACCGAACCCACGTGGGCAAGTTCACCGAAACCGATCTCGGACTGTTGACCAACTTCGCCAACGTAGCCGCCCTGGCCGTCGAGAATGCCCGCTTGCTCAACGATTGGCGCACCCAATTTCACGAACTGATGCAGACCCGCGAGGCAGAGAAGGCGGCTCAAAAAGCTCGTAAGATGGCCGAGCAAGCCCGCCGCTCGACGGTTGACTACGTGGCCAGGGCAAGCCAGCAATTGTGTCACCCGCTCCTGGCCATGTTGGCCGAACTCGAGCGGCATCCAGACCATCCCAGCGCCAACCAGTTGACTCGACTGTTAGGTTTGTGCCTGGGCCGCGCCGAAGAGCTGCGAGATGTGGCCCGGGTCGAGTGCGGGCAACTCGAGATGCGGTTTGCACCGGTCGACCTGGGAGTGGTGGTCGGCGACCTGGGTCGCCAGTTTGCTCCGGCGGCGCGCCTCGAGGGAGGCGATGTGTTGGCCGACGCGGCCCCCGACCTGACCGTCGTGGGCGACGAATCGCGCCTGCGGCAACTGCTGGGCTCGTTGTTGCGCTACTCCATCGAAAGCGGGGGGCCGGCGACCCTGGTCAAGCTGGCGGCCGGGCCAGGTCAGCCGGGCACGGCCCTGGTGACCATCGAGTTCAGTGCCGAGATGCCCAGCCTGCCCCAGCCCGTCTACGACTTCTGTCAGCGTGTAGCCGGCCTGCATCACGGTCGCATCTGGACCGATGTGCGCGAGCATTCCAAGACCTTCGTGCTCGAGTTACCTCGCGAACAGTTGTCAGTCCACAATTTCGCCCGCGAGAATTGGATGCCCGAGGCTCCATAGGGCAGAGACCCGGAGGGCGCGAAGTCTGCGCCTATGGCTCGCAAGCGCCGTCGTCGAAAAATGCACCGTCAGCCGGCGGGTGAAGCTCCCGGCCTGCTGATCGCCTCTCCCGAGGCTACTGCCACCAAGCTTCACTATCTGTCGTACGGCCCAGACCATTTCGCCGAGCAGACACCGGGGTCCGTCGAGGACGTGCCAGCCACCGAGGGCATCCTCTGGTTCAACGTCGAAGGTTTGGCCGATACCCAGGTCATCGAATTGGTCGGGCAGCGGTTCGGGCTGCATCGCCTGGCCCTCGAAGACGTGCTCTACAGCCACCAGCCCAAGGCCGAATCGTTTGGCGAGCACCTGCTGATCAGCCTGCCGATGCTGCACAGCGAGACGGTCGAGATCGAGCAGATGTGCTTGTTCTTCGGGCGTGACTTCGTGCTCAGCTTTCAAGAGGGCGTACCCGGCGACTGTCTCGAGCCGGTGCGGCGCCGGTTGCGCGAGAGCAAAGGGCAGATTCGGTCACGAGGGGCCGACTATCTGGCCTATGCGGTCCTCGACGCCGTCATCGATGCCTACTTTCCCCTGGTGGACCGATGGGGCCATACGCTCTCCTCCCTGGAAGAGAAGATCCTCGAGAACCCCAGTGTAGAGGTGATCAGCAGCATTCGCCATTTGCGGCGTCAGGTCGCCGACTTGCGACGCACCCTGCGTCAACTGCGTGACGGAGTGGGCCGGCTGCTAGCCGAGGCGGGGGAATTGATCCACCGCGATACGCTGCCGTTCTTTCGGGATTGCCACGAGCATGTGGCCGAGTTGCTCGACATACTCGAGCGCCATCGCGAGACCACTACCGAACTGCTCGAAGCCTATCACTCCCGACTGAGCCAGCGCAGCAACGAGATCATGCAGACGCTCACGGTCATTGCCACCATCTTTATTCCGCTCTCGTTTATCGCCGGGGTCTACGGCATGAATTTCGACCCCAAGGTCTCGCCTTACAACATGCCTGAGCTAGGCTGGGCCTACGGCTATCCCTTCGCTCTGGGCCTGATGCTGACGGTAGCCCTGGGATTTGTGGTCTATTTCTACCGCAAGGGCTGGCTCGGCGGCGAGGATTAGAGTTCCTGGATGTCGACCGAGATGTCGCCGATATCGACGCGCTCCTCGTGAACCTGAAGCTGGGTGTCGGTGGCGCTGGTGCGGGTTACGGCCAGCATGTCCAGCGTCGCCTCCAGGGTTTCGGCGGCCTGCTTTGCCTTCAGGCCTGACAATTTCGAGAGCGTGTCTTTGACTACTTTGGCCTCGTCGGCACCGAAACGCGGGCCCAGTTGTTCGAGGGTCGTCTTGAGCAGGGCGAACCGGTCGTTGGCATCGGTGACTTCGCCGCCCGCCTGGCGGGCCACAGTGGCCAGGTCCCACGGGTCTTTCAAGCGAGGATTGGCCAGAAAGGCCTTCAAGACCGCCGCCCGCGAGGCGTAGTTGCGCTGGCTGTCGACTAGCTTCTGGGTGATGTAAGCGGCCTCTTTGGTCTCGGGCGACCAGCGCAGAGGCGTCATGAAGCCCGCTCCCGCCACGCAAGCATCCTGCGGGGTGGCAGCCCCGTCGACCGCCACCCGAGCTAGAGCACCCAGGTCGCTGCCCTGACCGCCGGCCACCTGTTCGAGGGCCCCACCATAGAGGGCTAAGATCGAGGCGTATTTGGAGAGCTGGTACTGCGTGCCTTTCTTGGCCACCGCCAGGGCCAACTCGGCCACGTCGCGTTTGACCGGCTCGGTGCAAGCCTGGGCCAGGCTGGCCTCGGCCACCCGGGCGGCATCCTGCTCGTGGTAGCGATGCTTCTGGGCGGCGATGGCATGAAAGGAAGCCAGTGCCAGGGCGTCGGCCTGCTCGTGGTCGAGCGCGGCTCGATAAACGGCCGTTACCGAACTCCACGAACTCACCACCAATTTACCGCCGGGCTTGAGCCAACTGTCCACCGCCTCCAGGCGCCCGTCGGCTTTGAGCATCTCGCCGGCCAGCAGGGCCATGTCCGGCGCACAGTTCTCGTCGTCTAAGAGAGCGTCGATGGTCTTGCGGCCGATGTCATCGGGCGAACCCCCGTCGAGCAGTTGGTGATAGAATTCAGCAATCGAGCGCCACTGTTTGAAGCGATATTTGCCCTGATCGTCCTTAGCCACGGCCAGGCCGAAAGCGGCCACCTCGTCACCGGAACGCGAGCTGAGCAGTCCCTCGGCCACCAGCGCCGCATCCTTGGCCTGGCGCGGGTCGGCCAGAATGTCGCCTACGGCCTGGCGAGCGGCCACGGCGGGATCCTGGTCGGGGTCGGAAAGGGCTGTCTGGCACAGGGAGTGGACCGAACCCCAGTTGGCGAGCACGACCTTTCCTTTTTGGCGAATGGCTCCTTCGACGAACGCGGCCATGGATTCGGGAATCTGGTCTTTGGCCGCATCCCAGACTTTGAGGGCGTGCTGGTCCAGCTTCAGTTCGACCGCCCGGGCGTGGGTCGAGGCCGCCACCTGAGCCACCTGATCGGGGTGGTCGAGGGCCATCTTGTAGAGGTGGCTGGTTAGCCTGGGTTGGTCGGCCACGTTCTTGCCCAGTTCTAGAGCCCATTTGCAGGCCGGCTCGGGCCGGCCAGCGAGCATCTGGGCGGCCAGGGAGCTGGCCTCGTTGACCGACACCTTGTCCAGCAACTGGCGTCCCAGGGCCTCCTTGCTCTGGTGGGCGCTCAGGCCGCTTTGAAGAACCTCGACGGCAGCCTCGGGCTTGAGCCGGCTGGTGGCCGTTAGCAGCATCTCGGCCTGATCCCAATCGCTCTGGGACAGGCCATACCGGGTCAGAGCGACCTTCTCGGCCGGGTTGGCGCCCAGTGCGAGCAAGTCTTTCAAGCGAGTCTGGCTGAGGCGCTCGTCGGGGTGGGCAAAGCTGTAGTATTTGCGGGCAGTGTCCTCATTGCCCAGCGGTCCCAGCAGTTTGGCGAAGCGTTCCAGCGAGGGCTCGAAATCGGCCTTCAAATCAAGCCAGGGGCGCCGCTTTCCTATCCGCAGGAGCTCTTCTGACCCGGCCTGCTGGGGTGAGATCGGGCGTCCGGAAGCGTCGAAGAACTGGTACCCCTCATGGGCCAGCGCGGGAGTCGGACTGTTCGAGGTGTAGAAGTCGCCCAGCGCTACCGCCTGCGAGGTAGAGTTAAGCGAATATTTCCAGCCGTCGACCTCGGCCACCAGGCCTCGCAGAGCAAAGTCGTCGGTCAGGCAGTTGTAGGCGCCATAGAGACCAACCTCTTCGTTCTGTTGCTCGCGGGTAGCCGTGAAGCGGGCTCCGTGACTGGCCAACTCCTTGAGGCCGCTGGCCAATTGGGGCTGGGCCACCGAGTCGACCGCAAGGCCACCGTGAAGCACCCCCAGTTCGCGCAGATCTTCGGGCGTTCGCACTGGCAAAGCGCCGCCAGCGTCGGGGGTCTTGACCTGCAGATACTGGTCAACCTTGCCGTCTTGCAGGCTTTCGGCGGCTTGGGAGCCGGTTTGCGGCACCACGGGTTCTTGCCAGGGAAGTTTGAAGCGTCTAACTCTTTGAAAGTGTAGGCCGGAACGGTCGAGTTGCTCGGCTGTATTTCTGTTTGCCGGTTGAATGAACATCTCTGCGTATGAGAGCAGACACGGTCGTCTTTTTGGTTTCGGACATGTTAAACGGGCGTCCCTGCGCCGGATCAGCATTCTTTAAGGGTGCCGTGGCAGGCTAGAGGCCTATGGCCACCATAACTCGCAACTTTGATCGTCCCGTTACTACCCGCAAGCGTCTGGGCGGAGTGCCCAGAGATCGCTATGAGTCTACCTGGTGGCCCAAGCACGGTCTTGGCAAGGTCGAGCGCCGGGCCGGGGCCGAAGGCGGCCCGGTGGACGTCTATCGAGACGTTCCCGAATATGACGAACACGGTCAGCCGCAACTCGAGAACGTCACCGAGACCATCACCGAAGAGCCCTATCAGCCCGGACGAAGAGGGGTTGCCTGCAGCCTGCTCGGCGCCGTCACCGCCGGGCTGGGCGCAGCCACCCTGCTAGCCGCCGGCCCGCTCGGCATCGTAGTGGCCGCTGGTCTGGGAGCCTACGCCGGTCAGAAAGTCGGCGAGCATACGGCCAAAGACGACCAGGTCGACGAAGTGTGGGTGGATCGCAAGATCGTCCATCCTCACATGGAAGGCCACACCGAATACACGATTCCTGTCCCCGAATTCCGCCGCCGCTACGACCGCGACGGCGAGCGCCACACCGACGTGAGCATTCGAGGCTATTACCATCACCACAGCCCGGATATTCGCGAAGAAGAAGTGGGTGAATTCACCGAACCGACCTTGCAGCATAGCCGCAAGGTCACCCCAGGAGCGGCCGCCCTGTTGACGGCCGGGGCCGGTCTGGCTCTGGGCGTGGCCGTGGCTGCCCTGGATCGTTCTGGAAAACGCGCTTAGCCGCGCCGCTGGGCCGACTCCTCGTGATCGTCGGCCCGGCCGCGGCTTGACGGGACCGCCGAGAAGGTTTGGTCGGGAAGCGAAACTGCGACGAAGGTGACCTTCTCGTCGCTCCCTATCGGCGCTGCGCGCCGCGCCGCTGGGCCGACTCTTCGTGATCGTCGGCCCGGCCGCGGCTTGACGGGACCGCCGAGAAGGTTTGGTCGGGAAGCGAAACTGCGACGAAGGTGACCTTCTCGTCGCTCCCTATCGGCGCTGCGCGCCGCGCCGCTGGGCCGACTCAGTCGTTTTCGCCGGTCATCAAGAAGAGCGGCCGCATCTCGAATTTCTCATAGACCGGACGCAGCCGCTCGGTGTTATAGTGCTTCTTGATGTCGACCAGTTTCTTGGTGCTGGTGACCACCTCGAGAGGAACGTTGTCATAGCGGCCGTTGCGTAGCACCACCAGGCGCCCTTCGATGCCTTCCAGGATCAAATCCAGGGCCAGGTTGCCATAGGCCATGGGAGCGATCGAGTCGATGGCGTCGGGAGACCCGCCGCGGACCAGGTAGCCCAGTCGCTGGTTGACCACGTTGACGCGGCGGCCATTGTTGTATTTGGGCGAGAGTTCTTTGAGGCTGGCGGCCACCTGGTCGCCGATGCCACCGAGCTTGGCGTGACCGTACATGTCGGTTTCTTGATTCTCGAAGACCATCTCGCCGCCTTTGAACTTGGCTCCCTCAGAGACCAGCACCACCGAGTAGTTGCTGGGGTGCTTGATGCGGTCGGCCACCATCAGTTCGGTCAAGTGCTCGATATCGAACTCGAACTCGGGAATGACGCAACGGTCGGCGGCTCCGGCCATGGTGGGCAGCATGGCCGTGTAGCCGGCGTAGCGCCCGAAAACCTCCAGCACCAGAAAGCGCTCGTGCGAGCCGGCGGTCGTGCGCAGGTTGTGGGTCAATTCGATGGTGCGACTCACACAGGTAGAAAAGCCGATACAATAGTCGGTGCCCGGCACGTCGTTGTCCATCGTCTTGGGGATGGCCACGACCTTGACACCCTTCTTGTGAAGATGTACGCCGTAGCTGAGAGTGTCATCGCCGCCGATGGGAATGAGATGGTCGATACCCAGCCATTCGAGGTTTCTGAGCACCTCGGGGGTCAGATCGTTGACATCTTCTGAGTAGGCGTCGCGAAGGTGCTCGGGCACATTGACTCGAGGAACGTGGCTGGGTCTGGTTCGCGACGTATGGAGAAAGGTTCCGCCCGTCCGACCGGCCCGATTGACCAGGTTCTCGCTGAGTTCTAGAAAGTTCTCTGAGTTGTCGGCTCCTTCGCTGCGGTCGATCTCGATGAGTCCGGCCCAGCCACGCCGCAAGCCGATGACGCGATAGCCTTCGCGAATAGCCCGGATGGTAACGGCTCGGATGGCCGGGTTGAGACCCGGCACATCGCCGCCGCCGGTGAGAATGCCGATGGTGCCTTTGAGCTTGTTATGGTTGGCCATGCTTGCCTCCAAGAGGTGAGATTGCCGGCAGCATTCGCACCCAACGGCTTTCCCCCCTGTGGGCTAGTGGCGCAGAGTTAGGGTGTAGCGATGCTCGCGCACTCCTGGTTGGCCCTCGAGCGAGGTGCTTCCCACCGCCAACCGCTTTTCCAGATCGCCCCAGGGGGCGGCCTTGACGGTCACCGTCACCTCGGGGGCCGCCAGGTCGACAGTGAACCAGAGCAGATCGCCGGCCACCACCTCGACCTGTTCGAGATCGACTTCGCCCGCCAGGCCACTGACATCAAAGGCGTCGGGTTGGGTCAGCCAGGCATTGACGTTGGAAGGCAGGCTCTCAGCAGTGGCCTCGTCACTGAGATCGGTGTCGCTACCCACATCGAGGACTTTACGGACCAGCACTTTGTGCGGGCAGCGATCATCGTAGCTACCCGAAGGCGCCACTCCCCCCGCACAGGTGTAGCCGCACAGGGCGTCATGGTTGTTGGGCACGACCAGGTAATAGAGTATGGTCTTTTGCCAGAAGGGGCTGCCGTCGACGGTTCGTTTCGACTGGCCGGTGGCCGGATCGACATCGCTGAGAAACCAGACGGCCTGACCGTCGAGCCCGCCGCCACCCAGATGGGCCGGCACGTCAGCCGTGCCGATCTCGAAAGCGCTAGCCGCCAGCAGTTCTCGGTCCAGGCGCGAAACGGCCCGCGTGACCGACTGCTCGGCAGCTTGCTGCGAAGAGACTCGACTGTGAACCTGGATGCTACCCCGCAAGGCATAAGCTCCGATCACTCCCAACAGGGTGAACAGGCTCAGGGCCAGCATCGCTTCCAGCAGGCTAACGCCGCGCTCAGGGAGTCGGCGCATCTCGCTCCGCCACGATGGTGATGGCTCGAGCCTCGAGCTGGCCGTAGCCCTGTCGGGCTTGAACCTGAGAATCGTACCAGTGGACCACGCACCACACCTGTTTCACCCGATTGTCCGAAAGGCCACCCGACAGACTGCCCAGGTCGGTGCCGTTGGTCTGGTCGAGCAGCGTCTGAGCATAGATCGCATAGGTGAAATCGGTATTGCCCACCTGCTCTTGACCAGTGGCAAAGGGGGTGGCCACGTGGGGGTTGTTCCAGAAGCGGTCGTAGTCGCCGGCCGGATTGTCGAGCATGGCCTGGCGCACGGTGCGCTCGAGGTTGCTCTGGGCCACCTCGTTTCCGACCGAAGTGTCGACGCCCTTGCGCGAGTAACGAACCGCCTGGGTCGCCAGGGCGGTGAGCGAAAGGACGATGATGGCCAGAAAGGCGAAAGCCAGCATCAGCTCGGCCAGATTGAAACCTCTTCTTTTCATCACTATAAACAATAGCCTCGGAAGGGCTCGGCTGCAACCCGAGAAGGCATCTGGATGGAGAGTGTGCTAGAATTCCAGTATGGGGTCAAAGCAGCGCGGCATAGCGTTTATTTCAGTGCTTTTCGTAGCCCTGGTCGTGACCATGTTCATCGCGGCCGCAGTCAAGCTCGGTCCTCTCAGCGCCGCCGCTGGCGGAGTCAAGTCGGACGAGTTGCGGGCCGACGCGGCCGCTGAAGCCGGACTTCAATATGCCATGGCCCGCCTGGCCGAGAATGGCAACTGGCGCGGTGATGGCGACGCCATCATGGTCGACACGCCGACCCTGACCGTGATTGAGGATCGAGGCAACGTGCTGGGATTGTTGCGAGCCGGGCCCGACGGGCCTCCAGCCCAGTTTCGCATCCGGTTCAATTATCATGACGGCGGACCGGGCACGGGGCCCAACGACGATGGGCTGGCCGACCCGCAAGCTGCCGGCATGCAGTTCGCCACCCCCTATGTCTCGATCAACAACCTGGCTGGGGGCGGCGAGCGCACCGTTCCCCGGGGCGACACCGGAGCAAGCCTGACCGTGAGCGACCCCACCACCGGGCCCTACTCGGTTCCCGCTTCCCAGGCTGCCGTTCTGGTAGAAGGCCTGGCGGGCACCGGACTCCGCGAGCAGTCGGCCGCAAATCCAGCTCCCGCGGGGCGAGTGGTGCGACGCATCCACGAAGCTTATTTTTTGGCCCAGGTCGACGACACTGCCCAGGATGCCTCGATGATGGGCGGGGGTGAGGTCTTGTTTGATCTAGGCACCAACGGAACCGTCAAAGTCGACGGCGACAAGAAGTCGACCCCGCCCCGTCTGCGAGCCAAGCAGGAAGTCACGGTCACCGGCACTACCCAGAGCCCCAACCTGATCATGAACGAGGCCGGCGCCGTGGCCACCCTTTCGGGTAGCCTTCCTAACGCCCTCGGCAATAGCAAGGTAACACCCGAACTCGAAAGTTCGACCGCCGACTTCTATAGCCTGACCTGGGGCGACGTCAAGACGGCTGACGAGGCTACCGACCCGGTGCAACTGCCCGGTGGAACCTACGTATGGTGGAGCGAGGACAACAAGCTTCACTACTATGACATGAGCTGGTCCGACTACAAGACCTATATGGCTAATCCGTCCAACCAGGCCGACCCGGGCACGCCGCTTTCCAACAATCTGAGTGAGGTTCGCCTCGATAGCGGCACCAGTTCCCTGCTGGGAGGATTTGGTAAGTGGCGGCAGGGCGAAGACGTTCTGATCGTGCCCTCCGCCGACGTTTCCAAGCAAACGGTAGATTTCGCCGTGGTCCCGCGCAGTGGCTTCAAGACCTCGCCCACCGACACCAGCAACACCATCGATCTCAGTCTCTCGGGCGTCTCTGACTCGCTGCGCTACGACCAACTGGTCTTCGGTATGGACCCAAAAGCTGGTAGCGGTGATTCTGCCATCCTCTCCACCCAGGAGAACGGTCTGGGGCAGAAGGGCAATATCATTTTGACCGGAGACTTCAAGTCGAAGAATGGCACCCTCACCTCCGTGGGTGGCATCACCGTAGCCGCTACTGATTTCTCTGGCTATGGCTTCGGAATCAGCATGTACGCTCAGGGCGACATCGACCTGAGCACCTGGAAGCAGGCCGACGGCAGTTACAAAAAGGTGAATTCAGAAGGGGTCATCTACACCTGGGGCAACTTCAGCAGCAATAACGGGGTGGGCAGCCCCAACCGGGCCGACTTCAACCTCAAGGGCATCCTGGTGGCCTACGGCAACGACCCATCCAGCGGTGACGCTGGCGGCCCCGCCGATCTCGACGGCAACATCACCATCACGGCCGACAACGTTCATTTTCAGTGGGACAAAAAGAAGCTGCCCAAGCTGATGAATGGGCTGAGCCTGTCGACCTACAAAGGCGTTAAACGCACCTACCACACCGTCTACTGATGAGCTTGCCCCCCTCGGTCCATAACGTGATCCGGTCGAGCCTGGTGTTGGCCCTGGTAGGCCTGACCATGGTGGGTTTGAGCTACGGCTACAAGTCACGCTCCCAGCCTGGGCCCGCAATGGTGTCACCCCCCGGCCCAACCGTGCTGACCTTGCAGGGGCGCGTCACTCTCGGCGGAGTGGACGTCCGCCAGCGCCACTACTACGAAGACGCCGAACTCGATGGATTGCCCCTGCTCGAACGTGGGGGCCATTGGGCTCGCTATGGCGATGGCAAGGTCGAAGTGCTGGTCACTTGCAAGCCGGCCACGGGGTTGGTGGAGGGCATGGTCAGCAACGCCCTTTGCGAGGACGGAGCGCCGGTGCTCTGGGCCGCCAGCCCGTATCGAGAGCTTCCTCGCCAGGCCGAGTATCGACTTTCGCAGGCCGGCATTCGGCGCGAAATCGACGAGAGCGGGAACCTCCGAGTGTTTGCCTGGGGCGACTATCGGGGCCCTCTACCCGGCCAGTCGGGCTGCGCCGCCCTGCTCAAGGCACACGAACACCGCGACCTGGCTGCCTTTGAGGCTGCTCTTGACAAGCAGACCGCCAACCTGATCTGGTGCGACGGTCGGGCCTATCTGACTCACCTGGCGCAAGACGCCGATAACCTCGTTTACGTCCGGGCCCTGCTAAAGGCCGGGGCCGATCCGGGGGCCGACGGGGGTGAAGGCGTGCGCGAGGCCGATCCCGAGACCGCTCGACTTCTGCTGGCGGCGGGGGCCCCGCCCGATTTCGCCGACGCTTTCGGACGAACCCGACTGTTTGAGTGCCAGCCTGACCTGGCCAGGATGCTTCTCGACGCTGGAGCCGACCCGAACCACCGCGACATCTACGAGAGGACCCCGCTGTTCGGGGCCGATGAAGAGCTGGCCAAACTGCTCTTGGAGGCCGGCGCCGATCCAAGCCTGGCGGATCCGTCTCGGTGATAGGCCCGGCTGTGGGCCGGCGGTCGGAGAAAGCGGTCACAGGTTGCCGCTGGCGCTCGAACGAATTCTGAGCGCGTCCAGGGTCAGGGGGCCGGCGGCTGGAAGCACCCCTGGTGAGAAGTTCAATTCAGCTGTTCGTGTTGCTGGTGCTACTGGCTTCCCCGGCCTGGCCGGAGGGCAGGATCCTGCTGGTGCCGGGCGAGCGGGCCGGCTTGATCGAGCTGGGCAAGCCGATCCCGAGACAGGCTTACGCCACCTACGGGCAACCCAGCTCCCGCACCGAGCCTGGTGAGGAAGTGGACACCGGTAGTGTGGTTTTTGGGGAGAGCAGCGACTTCCACCTGAGCAAGGGTATGTTGGTCAAGCTCAATGATGGACACGAGCGACACAACGTGTTCTCGGTGTATGTCACCGGTCTACGAGCCTACACCCCGGCCGGGGTCTATCTGGGGACGCGCCGCGCCGAGGTCAAGGCGCGATATCCCGAGGCCGTGGAGGAAGAGGACGCCCTCACCGGCGAGCGGAACCTGAGAATACCGGGGATGCTCTTCTCCTTCTCGGATGATGATCTAGTGGAAATGGTGGTCCTGCCCATCACCAAACCGACGAAGTGATTCATTAGAGGCCCCGAGTGTGTTCGGACCTCCCTTCAAAAGGAAAAGGCGGTCCATCGGACCGCCCTCGAATCGAGCGACAGCTCAATTCGCTCCCTGTCGGCCGCAGGCCGAAGTCTCCGCGGCGAAGCCACGCGGCTCCCCTCTCGCCGACGGAGTCGGCGCTCCTTACTTCATTTCGAAGCCGCTGTCGGGAGCCTCGTTGGCGATAGCGTCGATGACCGCTTTGCCCAGCGAGGCCGGGGCGTTGGCGTCTTTGCGTTTTTCGGCCAGGAAGGCCTGGCGCTTGCTCTCGAGAGCCCGGATCTTGTCTTGGATAGCCTGCCGCTCGCCGGCCTTCTGCTTGACATAGGCCTCGCGCTCGGCGGTGCTCATGCCTTTCATCTCTTCGGGCAGCTTCTCGTCGTCGAGATTGGCCGCGTCGAGGCGACCGGTCTTCTCGGCGTCGACCAGGTCCCACTCGGCGTTGCTATAAGCGGGCGAGGCCTTGGCCACGGAGCGGTTGGTGGCCGCACCGGCGGCAGCCGAATTGGTGTCTTGCGCTTCCTGGCGGCTGGAGTATTCAGCCCGCTTGCGCCGCTCACCGTAGGGGATGTAGGTGGTGTTGAGCTTGCGTCCCAACTGTTGGATCTCGTCGTCATAGGGGCTGGTGGGGTCGATCACGACCTTGTTGTGGTCGATGATCTTGAGTTCGGTGCGGGCCAGATGGGCTGCCTGGCTCCAGGTCAACTGGTCGTTCTGGTTGCCGTTGCTGCAGTAGATGGGGTGAATGAGCACGCCCTTTTTGTTGGCTCGGGCCAATACGCTGTCGAAATCGACCGGGCCCTGATAGAAGCTCTCGTTGCCGGCCACGAAGACCAGGCGCAACGAGCCTTTGCGCTCTTTCCAATAGAGGCCGTCGAGGGCCGAGCGGATGACCCAGGCGCAATACTCCTGGCCGCCGTTGGTCTCGAGCGAGAACAGCGTCTCGGAGAGCCCGTCGAGGTCCCCGGTCAGCGGCGAGAGTTGGCGGATGTAGCCCTGTTGCGGGCTCAGCGAACTCTTGCCGTATTCATAGAGGGCCACCTCGAGGCGAGGGATCTGACCTTTGTAACGGGCCTGGCCTAGAGCGTTGACGATGGACCACAGTTCGGCTTTGGCCTGGTCGATGAGGCCCGACATGCTGCCGCTGGTGTCGAGCAGGATGGCCACCTGGATCACCGGCTTGCCGTCGTCTTCGACCAGGGGCTTGCGGTTCTTCGGGTCGACCTTCTCGGGCAGGTCCCAACCGTCTTTGGGGTCCTTGGCTTGAGCCAGGTTGTTGGGGTGAGCCCCGGCCATGGCGGCCACCGTCACGGCCGTAAAGGCGATGAGTGTCAAAAATTGCAATATTCTCTTCATAACAAAACCCTTTCTGGAACCTACGGCGCAGACCATTAGGAAATTATTCCCGAGGTCGGCAAAACCGTGGCCGGGGGGAAAGAGGCGAGCCTGGCGAATGGCCCGGCGTGAAAAGGCTACGCGTTGTTTCTGTCGGCCTGGGGCCGATCGGTCTGGCCGCCGCCCGGCTGGCGCTCTCGAAGCGAAATGTCGAGTTAGTGGGGGCCGTCGATGTCGATCCTGCCAAGACAGGCAAAGACCTGGGCGAGTTGCTCGATTCGCCTGACACCGGGGTGGTGATCGAGGCCGAAGCCAGAGCGGCCTACGAACGACTCAAGCCGGATGCGATCTTGCACTGCACGTCGTCGTTCTTGCCGCGCGTTATCGACCAGCTGGTCGAGGCGGCCGAGGCAGGGGTGAACGTGGTCTCCTCCACCGAAGAACTGCTGGTGCCAGACTGGCGCCATCCCGAATTGGCCGCGCGCCTGCACCAGGCGGCCCTTGGGGGTGGGGCGACCGTGGTCGGCACCGGGGTCAACCCCGGCTACGCCATGGATTTTGTGGCCGCGGTCGGCTCGGCCGTTTGTTTTGATGTGCAGTCGGTCCACTGCCTGCGGGTGGTCGACGCGGGCTCGCGGCGGCTGCCGCTGCAGCAGAAAGTGGGAGCGGGCCTTACGATCGACGAGTTCAAAGCGAGGGAGGCGGCCGGCGGCTTCGGTCATATCGGCATCGAAGAGTCGGTGGTTCTCCTGGCGCGGGCCCTGGGCTTCGAGCTCGATAGCGTGGAATACGCCCTCGAGCCCGTGCTCAGCAAAACGACCCGCCAGACACCGTTCTTGACGGTCGAGGCAGGTCGCGTCGCTGGTATTCGAAATTTTGGCTACGGAAGGATCAACGGTTCAACCGTTATAGAACTGGACCTGACGATGGCCGTGGGAGCGGATAACCCCCGCGACGAAGTGCGCCTGGCGGGCACTCCCGATCTACACCTTTCCTTCCCAGGGGGTATACCGGGCGATCTGGCCACGGCAGCGATTCTGGTCAACACGCTGTCTCAGGCCGTCGAAGCTGAGCCAGGTCTCAAGACGGTGCTCGAACTGGCTCCGCCGCGATTGGTGCGCTAGTCGGTAAACTTGGCTACGGCTGCCCCGATGCCACCGGTGGCGCCGGTGAGAAAACCGAAGGCCAGAGCCGCGTCGCCACCACCCACGGCATAACCGATGGCTCCGCCGATGGCGGTCGTCACGGCTGCGGCGGTGGCGATGGCAGCCGTCTTGTTTTCGACCAGGCTGGCCACCGTGGCGCCGACAGCACCACTGGCTGCTCCAGCCAGAATCACCTTGGGGATGAGGCCGGGGATAGCCTGAGCGACCGGGCTGGTCAGGGCCGGAATGCCGATGAGGCTTCCTCCGAGAGCGGCCCTGCCTACCGTCGAGGGACGCGGTAGTTTGCTTTTATAAGAAGTTGGCGTGAATCTCTGGATTTGCATGTTTCAATTCTATTATGAACCATTAAAAATTCCCTGAAAGCCGTGGGAAGTCCGTCACAGGAGCGTTAAAGAGGCTACTCGACGCGAAAGCTCTCGAGCATCTGCTGGGCCTCGAGGAAGGCTTCTGAGTCGGTCGACCGACTCGTCACCGTCCACAGAAAGCCTCGCTGGCCCGCCAGCAGAGCGTAGTAGATGCGGTATTGCTCGTCCTTATAGAAGACCATCCAGTGGCACGGGACCTCGTTGATGGTGACCGTCTTTTCCTCTTTGAACTCGGACTCTTCTTCTCGCTCGAGAGCGCGCAGGCGCTCCACCTCGTCTTCCAGGCTGGTGCCCCGAAAGCCCACGATCTGGATGTGGACATCGTCGCGGCCCAACTCCAGGCCGCGATCGTCGCTGCGAGTATGCAACCAATGCTCGGGTACGACCAGGCTAAAACCCGACTTATCGGTCATTCGCTCCTGGGCAAAGCCCGGTAGCAGAAGGAGCAAGACGAGGATCAAAGCGTTTCGCATCGCCGAAGGTTCGGGGTCGGATCTACAGGTCCTCGTTCACCAGTGGGTCGTCGTCGTGGTGGCGCAGCCCGAAATCGTAGAGCAATCCCATCAGGGCCGGCACGACCGTGGGGGTGAGGATGGTGGAGAGGGTGAGTCCGCCCACCAGCACCACTCCCAGCCCTTGATAGAGTTCGGCGCCTTCCCCGGGGATAGCGGCCAGGGGCAACATCCCCAGCACCGAGGTGCCGGCCGACATCAGGATGGGGCGCAGCCGGTCACGGGTGGCCTGGCGCAACGACTCGAAATATTCGACTCCCTGTCGTTGCAACTGCAGGGCTCGGTCCACCAGCAGAATGGCGTTGTTGACCACCACCCCGGTCAGGATGACGAATCCGATGGCCGTGATCATATCCAGGGCCACGCCTCCGCCGGTGAGATAGATACCGAGCACCAGACAGATGACCGCTCCCATCAGCCCCAGCGGCACGGTGGTCATGATCACGAAAGGATAGACAAACGAGCGATAGAGGGCCATCAACAGCAGATACGTGATGAGCAACGAGAAGACGAAGACCGAGAGCAGCTGGGACAGCGTCGAGGCCAGCTGGTCGGCCGAACCCGAGATGTAGACCCGGTAGCCACGCGGCAACTGGGCCCGAATGGGGGCGATGACGTTGTTCTCGGCGGCCTCGACGGTGGCTCCCAGGGGGGCGGCCCGGTCGATGGTGACGGTCTGGGTGATCGAGCGCTCGAGGTTGACGTGATTGATGCGGTCGGGGCCGGTGGTGTCCACGACTTCGGCCACATCTTGAACCTGCACCCGGCCGCCGCGGGGGGTATTGAGCACCAGCTGGCGCAGGTCCGAGGGCGATTCGACCGAGACTCCCTCGAGCTCGACCACCACGTCCAGGGTCTCTTTGCCGTCGACGAATTCCGAAGCGAAACGACCGCCGAGGGCGGCCTCGACGGTGGCTGCCAGTTCGGCCGAATCGAGTCCGACTTCCGCCAGCCGAGCTTGATCGGGAATCACCCTCAGCTCGGGGGCGCCGAAGATATAGTCCGAGCGGACATTGACCACGCCCGGGGTCTGGCGCAGCTCACCGGTGATCTGGCCGTCGAGTTGAGCCAGCTTCTCGAGGTCAGGGCCCACGATGCGGACCTCGAACTCCTTGCCCGGGTTCTGGAAGATGGGCAAGCGGATGGGAAAGACGAAGCGAAAGCCGGGAAAGCCGAAGCCCATCGGCATCAGCTTGCCGACGGTGGCCTGCAGATTCGTGCCGTTGGCATACTCGGGCTTGAGTTTCACGCCGATGCCCCGAAAGCGCCCGTAGACCAGGAAATAGTCGCCGACCATGTCCATCGACTCGAGCACGCGCTTAGGATTTTGGACCAGTTCTTCGGCTTCGGGGATGCTGGTACCGGGATACGGTTCCATCAGCCAGAAGATAAGATTGCGGTTGCCCTGAGGCAGATAGTCGGCCGGCGGAAGCAAGAGGTAGGCCACCACCAACAGAGCGGCACAGCCTCCGAGCACACTCCAGCGCCGACTCTGGCGCTCTTGGCCCAGCGACCATTCGGCGGTGGATTGGAGAAAATCCACCAGCCTTTTCTGATAGACGCGAAACCAGCGTGAGGCTCGCGCAGCCAGCCCCGTCAGCCCGCCCGCTTCGCAGTGCAGGTCGACCTCGTCGCGGCTGAGGATAAAGCCTGAAAGCATCGGCACCAGGGTGACAGCCGACAGCAGCGAGAGACCGACCGATGAGGCCAGGGTCAGACCCAGAGCGCGAAAGACGCGGCCCGCTTCGCCCTCGACCATCACCAGCGGCGTGAAGACTGCCACCGTAGTCAGGGTCGAGGCCAACAGGGCGCCGGCCACCTCTTTGGTTCCTTCGATGGCGGCTCGCACCGGCTTGATGCCTTCTTCCAGCTTGGTGAAGACGTTCTCGATCACCACGATGGCATTGTCGATGACCATACCCACCGCGAAGGCCAGCCCGGCCAGGGTCAAGATATTGAGCGTCTGGTGCAGAAAATAGAGCAACAGGAACACGGTGATGATGGTGGTGGGAATGCTGATGGCGCAAACACCCACCGTGCGCAGCGAGCCCAGGAACAGCAGCAAGACACCGGTGGCCAGCACGCCACCCAGAAAGAGATTCTGCTTGACGAGGGCCACCGATTGGTTGACATAGTCACTCTCGTCATAGGCCGGCCTGATCTCGATGGGCTCGCCCCGTTGCTGCAGGCGCGCCTCGAGTTCGGCGAGGGTGATGCGCAAGCGGCGGGAGAGGTCGGGCACGTTGGCCCCCACCTGACGGATGATGCCCACGGCCGCGGCCGGCTTGCCGTTATACAGAAAAAAGCCATCACGGAATTGCCGGCCCATGTGGGTTTGAGCCACATCGCCCAGATAGACGATGCCGTTCTCATCCCGGCGCAGCACGAACTCTTCGAACTGATCGGCGGTGGTGGCCCGGCTTTTGGTGCTCACCCGGTATTCTCGGCGACCGGTGACGAGCGGGCCGCCGCGCACGTCCCGGTTGGTGCGGCGCAGCAGGTCGGTGACCTGGGTGACCCCGAGCTGGCGCGAGGCCAGTGCCTGGGGGTCGACCACCACCTCCATCTCGCGTTTGCGGCCACCCACGATAATGAAGCGGCTGGTCCCTTCGACCCGGCGCAGTTCGGGTACCAGCACCTCTTCGACCAGATCGCGATAGTGGTCGGCGTCGGATTCGGCCCCCTTGGTGGGGCTCAGAACCACCCACATCACCGCCGAGGCGCCGTTACCGCCGCTGGCGATCTGCACGTCCGACTCGGTGGCCTCGGCGGGCAGGTCCTGGGCCTGGTTGAGCTTGTTGATCACCTCGATCAACTTGTCGTTGAGATCGACGCTCCAGTCGAACTCGATGGTGATGCTGCTGGCTCCAAGCTGACTGGAGCTGGTCATCTCTTTGATGCCCTCGACCTCTTCGAGCACATCCTCGAGGGGTCGCGTGATCAGGTCTTCGACCTCGGCCGGCCCGGCCCCGGGATAGACCGTGGAAATGCTGATCTCGGGGGTATCGCCACCGGGCTGAAGCTCCATGGGCAGGTTCCACATCGAGAGAAACCCGAACAGGGCCAGCAGCGAGAACACGGCCAGCGTGCCGTGACGCCAGCGAACGGCTAAATCAATCATGACTTTTCCTCGGCTTGAGGCAGCACCACCGTGCCGCCCTCACGCAGGCCCGGCGCGCCGCGTTTGACCACCGACTGGCCGGGCTTGAGACCGTCGACGCGAATGGCCACCTGGGCGCCGGCCTCGGCTACCAGTTCCACCTGGTGGGCGTGGGCCTTCTGTTCGGCATCGACGGTGAACAGCGACCAGCCCTCGGGTTGGCGCACCAGGGCGTCGCGCTCTACCACCAGATAGCTGCCCTCGGCCGGGATCAAAAGCTCACCGGCGATACTCATGCCGGGCAGCAGCCGGTCGCTGGTCCCCGAGACCCGGATGGTCTGACCACGGGTGCGATCCTCGGCCGCCTGAACCACCGCCTCGACCTTTCCTTTCCCCTCCCAGTCACTCAGAGACGCGGTCTTGAGCAACACGGTCATACCGGGCTTGACCTCACCCAGCAAGCGCTCGGGCACCTGAAAGAAGACATCCACCTCGGGGCTGGTCACGGTCAGGGCGGGGTCGCCCACCGAAACTCGGTCGCCCGGGCTGATCTGGCGTTGCGAGACGGTGCCCTCGACGGTGCTGGTGATCTCGGTCCGACTCACCGACAGCTGGGCCTGCTCCAGCTGGGCTCGCATCGCCTCGACCGCGTTGCGTTGGGCCGCGATGACCTCGCTGCGCGGTCCTTCCAGGGCTTCGTTATAGGCCGCTCGGGCTTTGGCGGTCTGGCTGCGGGCGTCGGCCAGATCGGCTTCGGCTCGCAATTCGTCGCGCCGATTTTCGGTGCTTTGGCCCGAGAAGGCGTGGTCGGCCCGCAACCGTTCGCCCCGGGCTGCGTCCAGGGCGGCTCGCACGCTGACCAGTTGGCGTTCGGGCACGGCGCCTTGCTCGACCAGCTTCTCGGTGCGCTCCAGGTTGTCCTGAGCGTCACGCTCGCGCGCCTGGGCCGAATAGGCCTCGGCTTGTTTTTGGGCCAACAGGGTGGGGGCCAGCTTCTTGACGCTTTCGAGGTTGGCCTCGGCCTCTTTCTCGCGCGCCTCGGCGGCGTCGAGTTCGGCCTTGCGTTGCTCCATGACTTCGGGTCGGGTGCCTTCGATCAGTTCGCTCAAGCGGCTCTCGGCCTCGGCCAGCCGGGCTCGGACCTGGGCCGCCTGCAGGACCTGGTCCGAGCCCTCGAGAGTGGCCACCGGGGCGCCTTCGTGGACCTGGTCCCCCTCTTCGACCAGCACGCGGGCAACCACGCCCTCGACCTGGCTACGGATCACTGCCCGGGCGCGCGAGCGCGCGTCGCCGGTCAACTTGATCCGGCTGAAGAACTGCTCCTGGCGCAGTTCGGTCAAGACAACGGGGGTCGGGGGAGGGCCGCCATGGCCGCCGGGGCCCCCGCCCGAAAAGTGTCGATAGAGGCCGCGGCCGCCGAGGAGCAAGACAATCAAGCCCACGACGCCGGCCAGCATTCGCTTGAGGTGGTCACTCATGGGTGAGGCCCTTTCTGGCTTCAATCGGGATCTCCTCGGTTTATTTTACCGAGTGGTCAACTTGCGCCCCTGTTAACCTCGCCTCAACTTACCCAACCCTGGCCGGTGCTATGCTCCTACCATGCTCATCTCCGCCTGTCCGAGGCCTACCGCCTCGGCTATTCCCGTTCGGCGTCCTGCACCCGGCGCCGCGCTGGTCGCCGGGGCCGGGGCCGTCGGCGCTGCCGGGTTGGCCGCCCTCGATGTGACCGTTAGCGACAAGTTCAAGCATGGAGGCATCTGTTTTGCGGCCACCGTCGGGCTGGGACGGCTCGGGCTCAAGCCTGAACTGGCCGCGGGCGCGGTCTTTGCCGGGGCCACCATCGGCAAGGAAGTCGTGCTGGACCGGCTGTTGGGCCTGGGCAATCCCAGCCTCTTTGATGCCTCGGCCAATCTGGCCGGCTGCCTGGCCGGCTACGCCACCCTGAAGCTGATCGATTGAGGCTGGGCCGATGCCTTAGTCGGATAGGGAAGAACCTGATTTTCTGTCGGACGATAAGATAGGACTACCGAGGGCAAAAAGCGAAGCGAACACGGGGAGCCAGGTGGGGGAAATCACTCAAAAATCTCAACTCTCGGACATCCTCTTTGAGCACTCTAGAGACGGGTTGCTCGTGGTGGATTTCAGCGGCCGTGTTTGCCAGGCCAACCCCCGTGCCTGTACTCTGTTGGGGGCCGGCCTCGAGGGGCTACTGGGAGCCCAGATCGAAGAGCTGGCCCTGGCCGGTCCGGACGGGGCTCTCAACGTTCGGAGGGTGGCAGGAACCGAGGGCGAGGTCTATTTCTTGGCTCCCCGCTCTGACCTGCCCGAGCTAGAGCGGCTAAAAACCGTGGTCGAGAACCTCAACGAGGGACTCATCTTTGCCGATGCTTCGAGCAACGTGTTTTATTGGAACCGCGCCGCCATCGAATTGCACGGATTTCCCAGCAGCGAAGAGTGCTACCGCACTTTGCCCGAGTTCGAAGAGATCTATGAGCTTCGCGAGCTCGGAGGGCGAGTGCTCAGCCTCGACGATTGGCCTATGGCACGGCTGTTGCGGGGCGAGAAGGTCCACCGTCTCGACCTCGAACTGCGACGTCGCGACCAGGATTGGCAACGCTGTTTTCGTTACTCGGGTAACCACGTCCTCAGTGAGACCGGCCGCAGCTATGTCTTTTTGACCTTGTCCGACATCTCTGGCCAGGTTCACATCGAGCGGCAACTGCGTCGCGAGCGGGAGCGCTTCGAGAAGCTGGTTTTGACGGTGCCCGGAGTGGTTCACACCTTCAAAGAGGACCCCGACGGCCATGTCAGCTTTCCCTTCGCCAGTCCGGCCATCGAGGACATTTACGGGCTCACACCCGCGCAGCTCAAAGAGGACGGGGCCGTGGTGTCTCTGTGGCACCCCGAGGATGTGGATCGGATCCTGACCACCGTCGCGGCGTCGCGAGAGAAGTGGACAGCCTGGCACCAGGAGTTCAGGGTGATTCACCCCGACCGCGGGGTGGTCTGGGTGGAGGGTCACTCGCTGCCGCGGAAAGGGCCTGACGGCAGCGTCATCTGGTCCGGGGTTCTGCTCGATGTCACCGAGCGAAAGCTGAGCGAGGCCAAGCAACGGCAGCTCGAAGCCCAGCTGCGACACGCCCAGAAGATGGAGTCGGTGGGGCGGCTGGCCGGCGGGGTCGCCCACGATTTCAACAACTTCCTCACCGTCATCCAGATGTATTCCGAGCTCTTGCTGGCCGACGGAAGTTTCACCGGGCTAAACCGCGAGGGCCTGCAAGAGATCCGCAAAGCTGGCGAGCGAGCGGCGGCCCTAACTCGCCAGTTGCTGATGTTCTCTCGCCGACAGCTCATCGAGCCTCGCGTGCTCGACGCCAACCAGCTACTCGCAGACCTCGAGCGGATGCTCAGTCGCCTGATCGGCGAGAACATTGCCGTCGAGATTGAACTGGCCGAAGAGCTCTGGCCCGTCGAGGTCGACGCTGGTGGGCTCGAGCAAGCCGTGGTCAACTTGATCGTCAACGCCCGCGACGCCATGCCCCAAGGTGGATGTCTGCGGCTGCAAACCCGCAACGTGCCGGGATGTCCCGACGGCATCGAGATCGTGATTACCGATGACGGTGAAGGGATGGAAGCGGCCACTCAGGCCCGAATTTTCGAACCGTTCTTCACCACCAAGGCTCAGGGTCAGGGCACGGGGCTCGGTCTCTCCACCGTCTACGGGGTGGTCCAACAGGCCAGCGGGCGGGTCACGGTAGAGAGCCGGGTGGGAGAGGGAGCCAGTTTTACGATCTGGTTGCCGGCCAGCGCCAGCCGCCCGGAACCGGCCACCGGCCAGGCCGAAGCACCCAGCGACACGGGGGCCGAGACGATTCTGGTGGTCGAGGATGACGACGCCGTGCGCCACCTGCTCGAACTCATGCTCGGCCGGCTCGGCTACAAGGTCTTGCTCGCCTACGACGGGGTCCACGCTCTCGAACTCGCCGAGCAATATCCCGCAACGATTCATTTGCTCCTGACCGACCTCGTCATGCCTCGCCTGGGAGGACGCCACCTGGCCGAGCGGTTGGTTCAGCAAAGACCCGACTTGAGGGTCCTGTTCATGTCCGGCTACACCGATGACGAGGTCATTCGCGTGGGGATGCTCGAGTCTGATGTGGACCTCGTGGTCAAGCCCTTCCGGGCCGGCGAGCTGGCCTCGCGGGTGCGCCGGATGCTCGATCAGCCGAGCGTGACCAGCTGGTAGGCCCGGGCCAGAAGCCTGCCCTGGCGACTCCACAGACAGGCCTGCTCTTCAGCGTAGCCGGCCGCCAGACTGGGGCAGGTGGCCTCGAACAGAAGCCAATCCTCCGCGGGTAGCTGATCGCACAGAAAGTGATAGGTGAGTTCGGCCGTGGCCGCTTTGATGGGCTGGTCATAGAGGGGCAGCACCGCCGGCGGCCAGGCATCGAGCAGGGCGCACAGGCCCACGAAGTCGGGAAAACGAGGCTCGCGCCAGCGGATCCAACCACCCAACCGGCCCTGGTCGGCGCCGGTATAGGGCATGGCCCCCAGGGCGGGCCGATAGTCGAGATGTTGGGTGAAGGTGGGCATCATAGGGCTGGCCGGGGGCGGGGCCAGGGCTTCGGGAGGGGGCACTGAGGGCGCCGGCTCAGCCTGCTTGACCCGCTCGTCGGCCCGACTCAAGCCGAAGGTGGCCAGAGCCTGGGCCACCAATCCGTGCTGGTCGTGGATGCTTCCCATGAGCATCTGGGTCCGGGTCCCCTGGCGGGCCAGCCGAGCCTCGACCCGAGCTGGTCCGGGGGCGGCTGGCGCGCAAAATTGGACGGTGAGGGAGCGCGGGCGGCCCAGGCTGGCCCGTTGGTCAAAGGCCTTGAGCAGAAGGGCTGATAACAGTCCTCCATAGACGCCCCGCCCGATGGACCAGCTGGCATCGAGTTGCACTAAAAATTCAACATCGTCTTTTGAAGTCAGCTGCGTGGCCTGGTCAAAGCTCGTAGGCATAAAGGTTTCCTCCTGGCGAGGGGCGGGTCTGGTCTCTGGCTGGAGTTAACAAGCTGTTAACAAGTTTTGGTCTTTTGGGGAACTTTCGGAGAAGGTCACCGGCTAGAGTAGGCCTATGAGTTCCCTCGAAATGGTCCGCAACGAAATCGCCCGCACCTGTATTCTTTCTGGCCGTTCACCAGATTCGGTCCGTATTCTGGTCGACGCCCGTCGGCGCGAGGTCGAAGAGCTAGCTCGGCTGCGAGGCCTGGAAGACGTGGTCGTCGGCACCGTCGACGGAGCCCGGCTGCTGGCCCGCAAGCTCCCGGGAATGCGCTGGCACATGCTCAAGAACCTGCACGCCAACAAAGCTTTTCTAGCGGTTTCGATGTTAGACCATGTGCACGGAGTCAGCAAGTTGTGCACCCTGATTCGTCTCGAGGAGCATTGCGCCAAGAAAGGCGAAAGCATCGCCGTATCGGTCAAGATCGCCATGACGGGCAAAGCCAAAGGGTTAGCTCCCGAAAAGCTCGAGGAATTTCTCCAGCAGGCCGCC
Organism: Vulcanimicrobiota bacterium; assembly: GCA_050250895.1. Lineage (GTDB taxonomy): Bacteria > Vulcanimicrobiota > Xenobia > Xenobiales > JADMJV01 > CAYRFU01. Next base: position 51,880 of record JBFWNU010000003.1, read on the forward strand.
GCGCTCGGGCTAAAACACGTCAGCATCGCCGGACTTTCCACCCGACTTGAGGACGGTCTGCGTCCGGTCGAGCGCCGCCAGGCCTACGCAAGCATGCGCAAGTTGCTCGAACAAGCCCGCTGCCAGCACCCCAAGCTGGTGGTGGGAAGAGAATTGACCATGGGCGACGACCGCGATTATACCGTGGCCGTCGAAGAGGGAGCCACGCGCGTGGTGGTCGAGGATGTCTTTGGCCAGATGGCCATGGCCTGCTGATTTTCAGCGCGCTTTCAGCCTGAGATTCTAGGCTCGGAGCATGCAGGTTTCTGGGCCCATCCCTCGTCGCGCGGCCTCACTCCAAAGAGTGGCACCTCCGCGCGCCCATTCGGCCCAGCCCGACGAGCCTCCCCAGGAGACCTACGTTCCGTCGCCAGCGGTGGCTGCTCCTGAGCCTCGTTCAAAGAGCCTGCTCGGGCGCGGCGGGGCCGGCCTGCTGGCGGCTCTGTCTCTGGCCGGGGGCCTGGTGGGGCTGACCGGCTGCAGCCCGTCGCCTCCCAGCGAGGGCCCCAAGACCTCGGTGTCGACCGACTTGAGCTATTATTACATGTCCACCGAGGCCGAGCAGCAGCTGGGCCAGCGGGTCGTGGCCAACATCGAAAGCAAGGTCCCCCTCTGGCCCAACGCCCAGGCCCAGCAGCGATTGGACCGGTTGGCGGCGCGTCTGACGCCGTTCTCGTTGCGCCACGACCTGGACTACACCTTCAAGTTGCTCGATAGTCCCGAGGTCAATGCCATGGCCGCCCCCGGCGGCACCATCTACGTAACTCGCGGTCTCTACGAACGCTTCCAGAAAGACGAGCACTTGCTCTTCATCCTCGGCCACGAGATGGGTCACGTCGAGCATCGCCACAGCATCAAGCAACTGGGCAAAGCCACCCTGCTCGATATCGTGGTCCAGTTGACCACCGATAGTCGCGACAGCTCGGGCACCCTCGGCCGGGCCGTTGAAGCCATCTTGAATAACAAGATCAGCCAATCCGACGAGCACGAATCGGACCGAACCGGTCAGGCCCACCTGATCCAGATGGGCATCAATCCGTGGCATGCTGTCGACGCGATGAAGCTGTTATCCGACGGGCACGAAGCCGAGCCGGCCATCGTAACCGAGATTTTCGGCTCACACCCGCCTACGGCCGAGCGGGTCCAAGAGCTGACCAAAGGGGCCAGCGACTACGAACCCCTATAACAGTGCCATGACGGCTTCGCGTTCTTCACGTAGCTCTTGCTCGGTGGCCTGCATCTGACCTTTGCTGAAGTCGTCAAGGTCAAGCCCGGTCACGATCGAGTAGTCGCCGTTCTTGCAGGTGCAGGGGAAGGAGTAGATAACGCCTTCTTTGATGCCGTAGCTGCCGTCCGAGGGCACGGCCATACTGACCCAATCTCCCTCACTGGTGCCCAAAGCCCAGCTGCGCATGTGGTCGATGGCGGCCGAGGCGGCTGAGGCGGCCGAAGAGGCCCCGCGGGCGGCAATGATGGCAGCGCCACGCTTTTGCACGGTGGGAATGAAGGTGTCGCGATACCAACCCTGATCGACCAAATCACTGGCCTTCTTGCCATCGACGGTGGTGTGGCTGATGTCGGGGTACTGGGTCGAGGAGTGATTGCCCCAGATGGTCATCTTACGAATCTTGCTGTGGTGAACTCCCGTTTTCTCGGCCAGTTGCGACAGGGCCCGATTGTGGTCCAGGCGAGTCATTGCGGTGAACTGGCGACGATCGAGTTTGGGGGCGTTGGCGGCCGCGATGAGGGCGTTGGTGTTGGCCGGATTGCCGACCACCAGCACTTTGACATCGCCGGAGGAGTGGTCGTTGATGGCCCTGCCCTGAGGGCCGAAAATCTTGCCATTGGCGTCGAGCAGGTCGTTGCGCTCCATTCCCGGGCCACGGGGGCGGGCACCCACGAGCAGAGCGAAGTCGACCTCTTGAAAGCCCTCCGTCAGCTCCGAAGTGGCCACGACCTCTTGCAGGAGCGGGAAGGCGCAGTCATTGAGTTCCATTACCACACCGCCGAGTGCGCCCATGGCGGGGGGAATCTCGATCAGGTGAAGGATCACGGGTTGATCGGCTCCGAGCATGTCCCCAGCGGCGATGCGAAAGGCCAGGGCGTAGCCGATATTGCCAGCTGCTCCGGTGATGGCTACTCGAACGGGTTTTTTCATTGTCGCTCCTCAAGAAGTTTCAAAATTGTGCCCCCCGCTTCTCCGCGGGGTGACGAAGCCCTTTAGGAAATAGCGAGTTGGCCGATGACCTGAGGGTGGATGACTACCGACTACCGGTCATGGCCGCCTGCCGCTACGCCCTGGCCACCCTCTGTGGCCGGCCCGTGCATTCCGCGTATGGCGTCACTGGCGACATGGCAACGGTGATCGAGGTGGCCGGGCAACCGGGCGTCAGGGTTTGGATGCAGGCCGATTCGCGGGCCCTGGCCCACCTCTATGAACTGGCCCTGGGACTGGCTCCAGACGAGCACGAAGTGGTCGATTTTCTGGGTGAGCTGGCCAATCAGACGCTGGGGCCGGCGGCCTTGATCATGCCCGGCGTCGAACCCACCCAGTTGAGCCTACCCCGCCCGGTCCCATCGCATGAGGTTCCGGCCGGTGGCGAGGCGGTCGAGGTCGACGGCTGTCCCATGCGGGTGGTCGTAGAAAGGCTCGTTCCGGCCCCGCTGGGTTGAATTTCGGTCGGGGCAAGGGCCTGAGGGGGGCGGGGCGAAATCCTTAAGGGGGAGGGCTTCCATGCGGTCGCAAGACCAGTTTCCCCTGCTGGAATTGCTGCTCTTAGAGAACTACGAGCGACTGAAGGTCGTGGTCGGCAGCTTTCCTTTTGTCGCGCTGCTGGTCGCCTGGGTCCTGGCCGACTCTGTTCCTCCGCAAAACCTGGTTCTCTGGTTTTTGGCCGTGGTGGCGGTGACTTTGGCTACACTCTGGTCGAGCGTCGCCTTCAGCCGCCATCGCGAACGGCTGAGTTTGCGTAGCTGGCAGCGGCTGCGGGTGCTCTCTTCGGTCCTCAACGCCCTGGTCTGGGGAGGCGCCTCGGCCACGGTGCTCTACCCGGCCGACTTTGCTCAACAGGTATTTCTGTTGCTCCTGGTGGGCGGCACCACCGGCATCGCCGTGTCGAGCAGCGCCAGCTATCTGCCGGCTCTCTTGAGCTTTCAATTCCTCAACCTGCTTCCCCTGGCCGCTCGATTGTTGAGCGAGGGAGACCAACTCCATCTGAGCATGGCCGGGCTGGTGTTGAGTCACCTGGCCATCGTCGTAGTCATGGGGGTGCGCGTGCACAAGACCGTGGTGCGCGGCTTCGAACTCGAGCGAGTGAATGCCGAACTGGTAGGCCGTTTGCAGCAGGCTAACCAGACCCTCAATAGCAAAGTGGCAGAACGCACCGTCGAACTCGAGCGCGCCCTGTCTGCTCGACTGGCTTCCGAGAGCCGCCTGGCTCGAATTCAGGTGCTGGTCGAGCTGATCGGGATGGGAATCCTGGTGGTCAAGCCGGAGACGCATCAAGTGGTCGACTCGAATCACGCGGCCTGGTCGCTTCTCGAGACCGAAGCTGTCTCGAACCTGGCCGAGCTGGAATTGGCCGGCGAGCTCGAAGGCTGGGATGGACAGACCCACAGCCGACTCTTCAAGCATCTGGAACTGACCCTTACCCGCCAGACCCTCGACGAGGGCGATTTCTTGCTGATCCTGTTGCGCGACGTCGGAGAACGCCTGCGCTGGGAGCGGCAGATGCGCCAGGCCCAAAAGATGCAGGCTCTGGGGCGGTTGGCGGGCGAGATGGCCCACGATTTCAACAACCTGCTGATGGCCATCACCGGTTTTGCCAGTTTTTTGGCCGAGTCCGACGACTCCCAGACCCATCACGACGCCTCCCAGATCCTGATGGCCTGTGAGCGGGGCAAGGCTCTTACCAGCCAGTTGCTGGTTTTCTCGAGCGACGCCTTCACGGCCCCACGGGTGATCGACCTCAACACCCACGTGCGCCAGCTCGATCAGATGTTACGCCGCCTGCTCGGCGAGCAGGTCGAACTGGTGACCTTATTGAGCGAGACCCCCTGTCCTGTCGAACTCGATCCGGGCCAGTTCGACCAGGTCATGCTCAACCTGGCACTTAATGCTCGGGCCGCCATGCATTCTCGCGGGGTGCTGACCATCCGGGTCTTCGACCAACAAGATACCGTGGTCGTCGAGGTGCAAGACGATGGGCCCGGTGTCCCCGAGGGCGACCGTGAACAGATCTTCGATCCCTTCTTCACCACCCGGCCGGGTGGGGCTGGGCTGGGTCTGGCCAGCTCCTTTGGCATTGTCAGGGGGGCTGGTGGTCAACTGAGTCTGGTCGACCACCACGGACGGGGGGCCATGTTCCGCATCACCCTGCCCAGGGCCAGCGGTCAGCCCGAGGCGGCTCCGGTGCCCGCCCCCGTCCCAGTGACCAAAGGCCCTGGCCAGGCCAGAATCCTGGTGGTTGAAGACCAGGAAGCAGTGTTGGCGGTGGTACGCCGGGGCCTCGAGAGCCAGGGATACGAAGTGGTCGCCGTCCACTCGGCCGAAGAGGCGCTGGCCTTGATTAAGGACCCCAGCAGCTTCGACATGCTCCTCTCGGACGTGATCTTGCCCAAGATGAGCGGGATCGAGCTCTACAAACAGCTCACGCAGAACAGCTGTGCCATCCCGACCCTGCTGATGAGCGGTTATGTCGATGCCAACCTGGTGGATATCCCCAACGCGCCTCGCCTGCTGCGCAAACCGTTTCAGCTGGTCGAGCTACTGGCGGCGGTGGCCGAGACTCTCGAGCAGGCCCCGCGGAGTTAACACCGCGGCAACCCCCCGGGGCGCTCCCCGGGTCAGGATGGCGCAAAGGAGTTCGCCATGAGGATTCAAACGGCCCTGCGTGGCCAGTCCATCCCCAGGTCGAACCAAAAACCGGTCGCGCCGTCGCCGGCCCCCGACTGCTTCACGCCGTCAGAGGTCACCCTGCCACTGCTTGACCCTAAGCTCTTCTCACCACCAGATCACTATCGCCCCGGCGCTCCCAGCCGAACCAGGGTGCATGAGCTCGACGAGCCGGGCCAGCGCTTGCATCTGATGGGGCGCGTCGTCGACCCTGCCGGTTACGGAGTCTATGACGCCGATGTCGAGGTCTGGATGGCCGACGCCTCGGGTCGCTATGGCGACGGTCCCGAGTTTCACGGGCGAGGGCAACAGATCACCGATCCCAGCGGCAGCTTTCATTTTCACTCGGTCAAACCCGGCCGGGCCGAGGGCCCGCCCTGCATCTATCTGCGCATCAAAGCCCAGGACTACGAGACCCGAACCGTGCGTCTGCTGTTTGCTAACGAAGAGGACAATCCACCCGGTGCCGACCCGCCCCCCGTCGAGCTGTTCGCGGTGGGTGAGGGTGAGGACCGCTTCTGGCTGGCCGAAACCGAGGTCGTTCTGACCCCGCGTCGCAGAGGTTGAGGCCGAGCCTTCCCGAAAGGGCGGGCGTGGAGTTGGGCGGAAAATTCGGTATCGTGACCGGGGCCTCACGAGGTATCGGTCGGGCCGTGGCTCTGGCGCTTGGTCGCCGGGGGGCCGAGGTTTGTGTGCATTATTGCCAGCAACGCGCCCAGGCCGAGGCGGTGGTCAGCCAGCTCGCGGGTGGATTTGCCTGCCAGGCCGACCTGAGCTTGCCGGACCAGGTCGAGGACCTGGTCGAAGCGGCCCGCCAGCATTTTGGCCGCCTCGACTTTCTCGTCAACAACGCGGCCGTGATGTCTCGCAAGCCGGTGTCTGAGGTGACGCTCGAGGACTACACCAGCCTCTTCGACCTTAACGTCAGGGCCGTCATGCTGGCGTGCCAGGCGGCCGCCCGCCACCTGACCGAAGGCGGCCGGATCGTCAACTTCTCGAGTTCGGTCACCCGGCTGCTGCTACCCAACTACTCTCTTTATGCCGCCAGCAAAGGCGCGGTGGAGCAATTTAGCCGGGTGCTGGCCAAAGAGCTGGGCCCGCGCGGGATCACCGTCAACGTCGTATCCCCGGGACCGACCGATACCGACATGTTTCGCCAGGGTAAGAGTCAGGCCGACATCGAGGCGCTGGCCGGGGCGGCCGCCCTGGGACGGATCGGTCAACCCACCGACGTGGCCGAGGTGGTGGCTTTTCTGATCGGTCCGGGCGGAGCCTTCGTGACGGGGCAGATCCTGGGCGTAAACGGAGGCTTTGCCCCATGAAGCTGATCGTCTCGCACCAGGGTCCCGACTTTGACTCGCTGGCCTCGATGGTGGCCGCCAGCAAGCTCTATCCCGACGCGGTGGCCGTCATCAGCGGCGTGCCCGAGCCGCCGGTGCGCGAGTTCATCACGCTGCACAAAGGCCATTTTCGCTTTCGCGGGGCCAACGAGATCGAACTCCCCGAGGTCGAACAGATGGTGCTGGTGGATGTGCGCAATCCGACCCGCCTGGGGCGCTTTCGCCAGTTGGCCCAGGACCCGCGCGTGAAGCTTCATATCTATGACCATCACCCGGCCACGGCGGAATCCATTCGGGCCGACCTTGAACGGATCGAGCCACTGGGCGCGGCCGTGACCGTGCTGTTGCAAGAGATTCGCGCGCGCGGGCTGAGCTTGACGCCGGTCGAGGCTACGCTCTGCCTGATCGCCATTTATGAAGAGACCGGCTCGCTACTCTTCCCTTCCACCACCGCCCAGGATCTCGAGATGGCCGGCTGGCTGCTGCGTCAGGGCGGCAATCTCAAGGTGGTAGCGCGCTTTGCCCATCATACCCTCAATCCCGAACAGCGCGAGTTGCTCGAAGAGTTTCTGACGGCCGGTCGGATCGAGTCGATTCAGGGTTTCAGCGTTTTCGTGGCGCTGGCCCGACGGCCCCGGTTCGTCAACGGCGTGGCCGCGCTGGTTCACCGTTTGCTCGAGATTCAAGAGACCGATTGCGCCGTGGTGATCGTCGAGATGGCCAACAAGGTGTGCGTGGTGGCCCGTAGCCGCCGGGTTCGCCTGGACGTGGGACGGATTTGCGAGCAGTTGGGCGGGGGCGGTCATCCGGGGGCGGCTTCGGCCACCCTCGACGCCGTCGACCCCGAGCAGGTCCAAGAGCGGGTGCTAGCCATGTTGGAAGAAAGCTTTCCGCGAGTGCAGACGGCCGGCGACGTGATGACCACTCAGGTGCAGTGTCTCGAGGCCGAACAGGAAATTACCGTAGCGGAGGCCTCGCGCCTGCTCCGAGAGTGGGGCTTCGCGGGCGTCTGCGTGACCGAGGGGGGTAAGGTGACCGGCATTCTCAGCCGTAGTGATCTCGATAAGGCCATGGGCCACGAGTTGGGCCACGCCCCGGCCACCGCCTACATGACCCCGCGCGTGATCTCCGTGCGCCCTGAGACGCCTCTGCAAGAGGTCCAGGGCCTGATGGTCGAGCGCGATGTCGGTCGTGTGCCCGTGCTCGAGGAGGATGGCACCCTGGTGGGTCTGATCAGCCGCACCGACATTCTGGCCTCGCTCTATCGAGCCGCCACCGATGACCAACACACTCGGACCAGTGCCCCGGCCGAGTTGTTGCGCCTGCCTGACCTCACCCTCGAATTCTTGCGACGGTGCTCGCGTCTGGCCCTGGAGCATTCCACCCAGGTGTTTGTGGTGGGCGGCTTCGTGCGCGATTTGCTGCTGGGCCGAGACAACTTCGATATCGACCTGGTGGTCGAGGGCGATGGCCTGGCTTTTGGCCGCACCCTGGCCGAGGCTACCGGCGGACGGCTGCGTAGCCATCCTCGTTTCGGCACCTGCTCGGTCATCTACGACGATGGCCCTTTCGAGAAGATCGATGTGGCCAGCGCCCGTTCTGAGCGCTACTGCCGGCCCGCCGCTTTGCCAGCGGTCGAAGGCAGCACTCTCAAGCAAGACCTCTACCGACGCGATTTCACTATCAACAGCCTGGCTTTGAGCCTGGATGCCGAGGCCTTCGGCGAGTTGATCGACTATTTCGGTGGCCGGCGCGATCTCGATGCTGGCATGCTCCGCATCCTGCATAATCTTTCGTTCATCGATGACCCGACCCGCGCTTTTCGGGCCGTTCGCTTCGAAACTCGCCTGGGATTTCGACTCGAGCCCCACAGCGGACATCTGCTGCGCACGGCCGTGAAAGAGCGGATCTTCGATCATCTGGGGCCGGGTCGTCTGATCGACGAGTTGCGGCTGTGCCTGGAAGAACCAGAGCCCATGCGGGTGCTCGAGCGTCTCGAGCAATTGAAGCTGCTCAAAGCCGTCGACCCGGGTCTGGGGCTTGACCCCAAGGTGCGAGCGCGACTCGAGGCGGCCCCGGCCATTCTGGCTCGCCTGGCCGGCTCGGTGGATCGCTGGCGGGTCTATCTGCTGCTGCTCTTGACCCGACTCAAGGTAGCGGCTCGCGATGCTTTCGCCTCGCGTTACGGATTAAGTCTCGAACCCTTGCGCCAGGCCCAGGGCCTGGTGGGTAAGCTCAATGCCCCCAAACTCTCCATGTCAGAGTTCGAGCAATTGGTCCAGAAGGCTTCCCCCAACTCGCTGTGCCTGATCTGGTCTCTGGCCGGTGAGGGTCGTGTGCAGGAGCGGCTTTCACGCTATCTCGACTGGTCGCAAGCCCTCGAGCCATTGCTGACCGGACACCAGTTGCTGCAGTTGGGTTACGAGCCCGGTCCCGAGTTCGGGCGTTTGCTAATGTTGGTGCGCGAGGCCCAATTAGAAGGCAAGCTCGCCACCGCCGAAGAGGCCGTGGCATTTTTGACAGAACGCTTCCCCAGGAGGGAAGGTTGCCCGAGTGTGAAGAACGCCTCCCCGTTAAGGGAGGGCTAGTTTGCCTCGGTTCAAGTATCACGCCGTCGACAAGAGCGGCAAACCCAAGAGCGGTGAGCACAAGGCTCAGGACCGAGCTGCTTTGCTTGACTTTCTGAGGGGTCAGGGCCTGACAGCCCTCAGTGTCGACGAACTCGAAGAGACCGATGCCCCCCCGCCCAAGGCCGCCAAGCCCGACGAGGAAAAGCCCCGCGAACTCAAAGCCGCCCGCCCTTCAGCCACCACCGCCATCATTTTGGGGACCGGCGTCAATCGCCGCGATATCACGGTGTTGACGCGCCAACTGGCCACCACTCTGCACGCCGGCTTGCCCCTGCTGCGTATCATTCATGTGCTGCACCGCGAGTCGACCAATCCCAAGCTCAAGGGGGTGCTCGAGAACCTCGGCCAGTCCTTGCAGAAAGGCGCGAGCTTTTCAGGGGCTCTCAGCGACCACCCCAAGATCTTCGACGAGATGTACATCAACATGGTGAAGGTGGGCGAGATGGGCGGCAGTCTCTCGGACTGCATGAGCCGATTGGCCCTGATGATGGAAAAGGAGATGACTCTGCGGCGCAAGCTCAAGTCGGCCATGGCCTATCCCTCCTTCATCCTGATCTTCACGACCATCATGACCTACGCCCTGGTGGCCTTCATGATGCCGATGTTCATCCCCATGTTTCAAGAGTCGGGCCTGAACATCGAGCGCGACTATCCGCTCACCAACTATTTGATGATGGCCAGCGATTTCGCCACTTCTCCCGTCAAGATGGGGGCCGTCGTGGTGTTGGGCGTGCTGCTGTTTCTGGCCTACCGGGTCATCTCGAATCAGCCCCAGGGAAAACTGGCGCTCGACTATGCAAAGCTCAAGTTGCCGTTCATGTCGGATCTGATCGGCAAGGTCGTGGCCGCCCGTTTTTCGCGCAGCTTCTCGCTGTTGCTCAAGTCGGGCGTTCCCCTCATCGAGGCTTTACGGCTGGTGGCGGGGGCTGCCGGCAACGAAGCGGTGGCGGTGCGCCTGCGAAAAGTCGGTCGCAACATCCAAGAAGGCGAGACGATCTCGAAGACCCTCAAAGAAGCCGAGCTTTTTCCCGACCTGCTTATCCAGATGTCTACGATGGGTGAAGAGGCGGGCTCGCTGCCCGACATGCTAGAGCGGGTGGCGGACTATTATGACGAGGAGGTAGACTCTGCTGTAAGCGCGATGACGGCGCTGCTCGAACCGGCCATGATGGTCATTATCGGCGGCGTGGTCGGAATGTTCGTAATGGGCGTTCTGCTACCCATTCTGGGCGTTTCGACCGCCATGCAGCAGCAGATGCAATGAGCAGTCAATGGCTTGAAAAACTCTCGCTGGCGCGCACCGTGCCGCAATTTGTCTCGACTCTCGAAGAGTTGGGGACGGCCCTGCCCGGGGTAGAGACCAGCTTTTTCTATCAGTATGACGGCGCCCAACACCGGCTCCGGCGGCTGGGGCAAGAGTTCGGTGTCGACGAGCAGACCCAGCCCGGATGTTGCGCTCTCTACCGCGAAGTGATCGAAGGACCCGGCGCTTTGCCCGATGACCAGCAGACCGTCCATCTGTCGGTCCCGGTGCGCCACTTTGGCGAACTGGTGGGCGTGTTCTCGGTGGCCAGCTCTGGCAACGGAGCGCTCAAACCCCACCTGATCGAGTTGGCTCGGGTCGCCGGGGTGGTCTGCGAGAACGTTCGCCAGCGCCAGGAGAGCGCGGCCTATCTCGACCGCTCCCGCGACCTGTTGGTGAGAGCGGTAGAGGCGGTCAGCAAGGAGGGGACAGGCCACGTCGGTCGGGTGGTTCGACTGTCGTCTGAGCTTGCCAACCTGCTCGACCTGTCGGCCCAATCGCGGGCCGACCTGTTTGCAGCCGCCCACTATCACGATATCGGCATGCTGATGGTGCCCAGTCACTCGGGCTTTGAGGCCGAGCGGGCCCACCCCCGGGCGGCCGCCGAATTTCTGGCCGCTTCCAACGCCCTGCGCGACCTGGCCCCCCTGGTCCTGGCTCACCACGAACGGTATGACGGGACGGGCTTTCCGGACGGCAAGTCGGGCGACGATGTGCCGATCGAAGGGTGGATTCTGGCCCTCGCCGAGGATCTCGACGAGTTCTGGCAGGCCAGCTACAAGACCGATTTTCGCGAGAACCTGGCCGACTTCTTTGCCCGCCGCGTCGCCGGGCATCACCCCGATGTAGTCGACGCCCTCTGTGGTCTGGCCGACTCGGGTCGGTTGGCCGCTCTTTACGACAATTCAGAACAGTCGTAGCGAGCGCAGCGTGTCCTCGAGTTCGCGGTTGCCGATGAACTGATAGGCGGGCATGCCGGCCGCCTGGGCGGCGGCCACATTGTCGGCCGAATCGTCGATCAGCAGGCAGTTCTTGAGACGGGTCTTGAGCAACTCGGCGGCCCTGGCGAAGATCTCTGGCTGGGGTTTGCGCAGCTTGAGCTGATACGACAACAAGCAGGGCGAAAAGGGCTCATAGACGCCCATCTTCACCAGCACTCTGGCGTGCTCTTCAATCACGTTCGAAAGGGCGGCCACGCGCACCCGCGCCCGCAGTCGCTTGCAGAACCCCATTACCTCCTGGTTGATGACCGCCGACTCCTCCAGGCGGCCGGCCCAGAACCCCTTGAACTTCCAGGCGGGCACAGCCTGACCCTGGCCAGCTCGCTGGAGGCTGTCGCCCAGTAGTTCCCAAAACTGCAGCGAGTCGATCGAGCCGGTCTCGAGGGCGGGCAGCAACGGCTGAGCGTGGGCACGAACCTGCGCGCCGGTCGACTTGAAAAGGCCGGCAGTGAGTGCGACATAGCTCTCTAATTCGGCCTGCACCACGACCCCCCCGATATCGAACAAAACGGCTTTTACACCCATAGCCGGGGGGTTCGCTCAAGCTCTGAAAAGCCCCCCGGAGGTGGGCAGGTTTCCGGCTTGGGAGCGCGCATAGCCTCAGCTATGGCATACAATCTTCGTCATCGTCATTTCCTGAAGCTATTGGATTTCGAGCCCGCCGAGATCGGTTTCTTGCTCAAACTCTCGGCCGATCTCAAGACCGCTCGCTACGCGGGCACCGAGCAGCCGCTATTGACCGGCAAGAGTGTGGCCTTGATTTTCGAGAAAGCCTCGACGCGCACGCGCTGCGCCTTTGAAGTGGCCGCCTATCAGCAGGGCGCCCACGTCACCTATCTGGGCCCGACCGGCTCGCACATCGGCAACAAAGAGACGATGAAGGACACGGCCCGGGTGCTAGGACGTATGTATGACGGCATCCAGTATCGGGGCTACGGTCAGGAGCGGGTCGAGGAACTGGCCGCCCACGCCGGGGTGCCGGTGTGGAACGGTCTCACCGACCAGTTCCACCCCACCCAGATTCTGGCCGATTTTCTCACCATGCAAGAGCATAATCCCCGGCCCCTATCCCAGCAGTCGTTGGTTTATCTGGGCGACGGCAACAACAATATGGGCAACTCGCTGATGGTTGGCTCGGCCAAGATGGGCATCGACTTTCGCCTGGCCGCCCCCAAAGGGTGTCAGCCGTCCGACGAGATGATCGCCACTTGCCGCGAGTTGGCCGGTCCCACCGGCGCCAAGATCACGGTCACCGAAGACCCGGCCGAAGCGGTGCGCGGAGTCGACTTTCTCTACACCGATGTCTGGGTATCCATGGGCCAGCCCGACAGCCTGTGGGATGAGCGCATCCGCCTGCTAAAGCCATATCAGGTCAACCGAGAGCTGATGGCCGCCACCGGCAACTCCCAGGCCAAGTTTCTCCACTGTCTGCCCGCCTTTCACAACCGCGACACCAGTGTTGGGGCCGATGTCTATGACAAGTATGGCCTCGACGGCATGGAGGTGACCGAAGATGTCTTCGAGAGCCCGGCCTCGATCGTGTGGGACCAGGCCGAGAATCGGCTTCACACCATCAAAGCGGTGATGGTGGCCACCATGGCCTGATGAGTTACCTCGACGGCCAGATGAGGCTGTGGCTGGGTAAGAATCTGGCCCCGCCACCCACCCTGCCCGACCCCCTGGCCCGCCTCTTCCTGCGTGACGAAGAGCGCGAGAGAAGCTATCGCAACGGCTGGCGCGTGTGGGAAGCGCCCTGCTCAGAGAACTATCAACGCGGCCAACTGTGGGTGGCTGAAGTCGACCGCTGGGTGGCCGCCCAGCGCCTGGCCTTAATCGAGTCGGGCCACCGCCTCGAGCCGCTGTGGCCCGAGGGCAAACAATTTGCCATGTGCTTGAGCCATGACATCGACAAGGTTTCGAACGAGCAGACCTACGAGCAGGTTCTGCGGGTCACCGAACAGCGCACCAAGCCCCGCCTGAAGGTCTGGTTTCGCAACCTGAAAGGCCGCTATCCCAAAGCGCCCGACCTTAAAGATACCATCGAGGTGGCGCTGGCCGTCGAGACCAGCCACCAGGTGGTTTCGAGCTGGTTCTTCACCACCTATCCCGTCGAGAAAGCCGAGGAGTTCGACTGCGTCTATGTACCCACCGACCCTTGTCGTTATCAAGGCAAAGAGACCACCATCCAGTCGATGATGGCCGATCTGGCTGCGCGAGGGCACGATGTCGGCTTGCATGGCAGCTACTGGTCGGCCCGCCAGCCGGGCATGCTCAAGAACCAGCGCCTGGCCCTGGCGCGGGCCACCGGCTTGCCCATCACCTCGACCCGCCAGCACTGGCTGCACTTCGAACTCACCGTGACGCCCGAACTGCAGGCCGAGGCCGGCATCGAAGTCGACGGCACCTTTGGTTTCAACCGCCACATCGGCTTTCGGGCCGGCACTTCGATGCCGTTTTTCTGGCCGGGCGAGAAGTTGCTCGAGGTGCCGCTGGTGCTCCAGGACGTGGCTCTGTTCTCGCCGGCGGCCATGGAACTCGACCTGGAGCACGCCAATCGGGTCAGCCGCCAACTGGTCGACGAGGTCGCCTCGGTGGGAGGATGCGTGGGCGTGCTACTGCACCCTGAGCAGTTTCCACTCGTGCCCTGGTTGCGTGAGTGGTATGACACCCTGATCGGCGAAGCTCTGGCCAAAGGCGCCTGGGTCACTTCGCAGCAGGCCGTCAACGACTGGTGGCGCGAACGGGCCAGGAGGGTCCTTGCCTGAACTGTTACTGCTCAAAGGGCCGCTATCGCCCGAGCATCTGGCCGCGGTGGCCAACCTCTATGGGGTGACCGACGGCAAATACGGTCAGGTCGAGCACTGCGACCTGCTGTTCAATCGCAGTCCCTTCGGCCCCACCCTGCACGCTTTTGCCTGCGACGAGGAGAAGTTCGTAGGCCACTACTGCCTGATTCCCTACGACCTGATGGTCGAGGGTCGGCAGGTGAAGGCCGCCAAAGGCGAGGCTTTGCATGTCGACTCGGACTATCGTCGCACCGAGTGCGACGGACTGCCCACATCGAGCGCCCTGCTCGGGGGGGCCCAACGTTTGGCCGTGGCCGAGGGGATCGAGGTGAGCTATGCCATCGTGGCGGCTCCGGGCGTGATCCGGCTGTTCGGCCGTTGCGGCTACGTCCACAGCCCTTTCCAGGTGACCGACCTGATCGTGCCCCAGAGTCGAGCCCTGCCTCTGCCGCGCTTGATGGCTCTCAGAGCGGTCGAAGCCACGGCTCGCTTTTCGAGTTCGAGTCCCCTGCAAGAGGTCGATTTCGCGGCCGTACGCCAGCGACTGCCCGCCCGCCAGCCCCAACCCGCGGGTTGGCAGCCGGTCGTGGGTCTCGAGGTTCTGGAATGGTTCGGAGCCGCGCCCTCGAACCTCTACTTCCAACTAGGAGCCGGCGTGGTGTGGTTGGCCCAGACCCACTCGGACTGGGAGGTGCTCTGCACGCTCACCGCCGACTCGAGCCCGGCCGAACGAACCCGACTGGCCATCGAACTTCGCCGCGAGGCTACTCGGCGCGGCATCGACCGCATTCGGGTGCCCCGACTCGAGGGCCTCGAGCCCGAGATGCTGACCGCTTTTGGCCGTCTGGCCCGGCGCGAGGTCGAGCGCGAGGTCTCGCTGGTGGTGAGAAGCGAGCTTACTCTCGGCTCGGCGGCGCCGGTGCCTTTTCTATGGAGCCATTTCTAAAGAACTCGAGAAGGTCGTCGCGCATCTCGAGAGTGAGCTTGTGGTCAACGCCCGGATAAAGCTTGAAGGTGGCCCGGCAGCCAGCTTCGCGATAGAGCCGCTCGGCCACGGGCCAACGCGCCACCGGAGTGGCGCCGAACAGCTCATCGGCCACCTTTTCGTCTTCTGTATCGTAGCCGTCGCGAAAGGGGAGCGAGTCATTCTCGTCCTGGTCGCCTAGAAAGAAGAACATCGGCACTCTTCGCACCCTTTCCAACGAGAACGGTTGACCGGTGACATCGAGCCAGTCGCCCACCCCCAGCGGATAGCGCAGCCGCTGGTCTGCGACCTTTTCGGCCGGCACGATGGGCCAACCGCCGGGTGAGCCGATGGCGGCGGCCGCCACCCGGTCGGGATGGAGCAGCGTAAAGCGATTGGCGAACATCCCCGAGGCCGAGAACCCCATGATATAGATCTGCTTCTGGATGGGTCGCCCCAGCTGCAAGTGATCCACCATGGCCAGCAACTGAAGGTCCAGCCGCTCGAGGTCGGGACGCCGGGTCAACAGCGTGTCGCGGTCGAGCGCGTGGGTGTAACAGGTCCAGTTGCTCTCGGGTCGCGGAAAGACGGGCTCGAGCACTACGCACCCCAGGGGCGCGCCGAAGTGTTTAAGGTCGAAGGGGATATCCTTCACTACTCGCGCCTCGTGTTGGCTCAGGTCGTCATGGAGCAGGCCGCTGTTATTGGGCACCACGAGCACCTGGACCGGCCCCTCGGGCAGGTTTTCGGGAACGGCGTAGTAGTAGGGCCAGTGGAAGCCTTTCTCGGGCTCGGCTTCGACCCGCACCGGTTGCTGGGCCAGCACGATCTGGCTCAGCAACAAGGCGAGTAGGACCGTTCTCACTGCTGTTCGCGGCGCTGGTCGAGATAGTTGGACAGTCCCAGCGATAGCGCGCCCAAGCCGGCCACGCCTACGGCGGCCCAGGGGCCCCAGTGGGCGCCCACGTTGGCCGCCGGCATGCCGATGAAGGCTGCCAGGATCAAAGCTCGTGGATTACTTGTGGTGTAGGCGGCGTAGGCGCCCACGCCCACCGCGCCGACCACGCCGGCCACGGGATTGACGGCGCTCAGAGCGGCCGGGATACCGTACAGACCGGCCCCCTGCAGCGCGCTCTTGCCGACCGAGTTCCAGTCGATGCTGGGCCGGTCGGAAGGGTCCGAGGGCGGGGTCTCGGGAGGTTGGCTCTGGTTGGCGGGACGGGTGAGAATGGCACTGGGAGTTCCGAAGCTGGCGATTTTCATGATCAATTCCTCGCCTCCAAGCCTAGCCATTCAGCCCGCTGGACGGGTTACCGCCCTGTAAACTAGCCGGCGCGGGTGGCTTCGAGAATGATCCGGTCGAGTTCGCCGCTGATCTCCAGGGCCACCAGGTCGTCATAGCCGCCCACCGCCTGTCCCTCGATGAAGATCTGCGGCACGGTCTTGCGGCCGGTCCGCTCGACCACCTCCTCGGCGAGTTCGGGGTCGTGAGTGATGTCGATCTCGTCGTAGTCGAGGTTGCGCGCTTCTAGCAACTCCTTGGCTCGGCGACAGTATCCGCAATAGTCCTTGGTGAAAATCTCGATCATTTTGCTGCTCCAACTTAGTTTACTGGTCGGTCAAATAATAACCCGGGAGGGCGGATCGAGACGGTGACGCCTGTCACCGAAACGGGGGAGCGCTCGCATTCGCTCGCGGGAAAAGGAGCTCTCGCTGCGCTCGAGAGAGGGGAGCGGCCCTGCGGGCCGGGAGAGGAGCTCTCGCTTCGGCCGGGAGAAGGGGCGAACTGAGCTGTCGAAATCTCAGCCGCAGGCTGCTCCTCGTCGACGCGCAGCGTCGAGGTCTCCGCGCGTAGCGCACGGCTCCTTTTCCCGGCGCAGCCGCTCCCCGTCGGCCGTCAGGCCGAAATCTCAGCCGCAGGCTGCTCCTCGTCGACGCGCAGCGTCGAGGTCTCCGCGCGAAGCCCACGGCTCCTTCTCCCGGCGCAGCCGCTCCCTGTCGACGCGCAGCGTCGAGAGCTCCGCGCACAGCGCGGCTCCCCGCGGCGCGAAGCGCCCGGCTAGGCCTGCTGTTGCAGCCAGCCCACCGTCTGGACGTTGTCGACCGAAGACGAGATGTTGAGGTAGTTGCCGTTGGCGTGCTCTTTAGCTTCAAAGGTATTGGTGACCTTGCCGTTGCGCGACGAGACGGTATAGGTGCCGTCGTCGTTGAGCGACAGACTCGAGGTGCGGTTGAGCTGGGTGCTCTGGCCGGCTTCTAAAGAGACCTGCTGGCCATTGACCAGCACCGACCCGTCGGCGTTGACGGTGACCTGGTCCTGGTTGCGACCAAAGCCCGTGCTGACGGTGGCCGAGTCGACCACGGCCGCGCCGTTGTTGCCCCACGGCACGGTCTCGGTTTCGAGCTTGAAGCCGGCACCGGCATACTGAGTGCGGTTGCCCAGGTCCTGGTTGTCGAAGTTGGCCGACACCTCTTCGCCGTTGATCGAACCGTTGACGGTGAAGTGGGGATCGCCTTTGATGGTAGCGTCGAAGGACTCTTTTTCGCCCAGGGGTCGCGAGCCGACCATTCGGCTCCAGGTGGCGCCGGTCTCGGCATTGGTGGCTCGCACCGCCGCTCCGGCCCGCTGGGGGCCAGCATAGCCGGCTGCCGCCAGAGTGCCGTGGGGGCCGGTGGCCCGGGCCGCACCGGCCACGCCGTCGATGGTCCCGTCCGAGCCCAGATCCAGGGCCGCGCCTCGGGTGGTCAGTGAGCGCGAGGGCCCCTCGAGTTTGGCCCCACCCCAGTGGACGGTGTTGCCTGCGGGTCCGGTATAGCTGTGCATTCCTGTGGTCTGGACGTTCATTTCGTTGTGCTCCCTCTGTGTGCTGAGGCTAGATTAGGCGAGGCCGGTGACAGGCGGGCGACAGGCGACTTACAACTCACTGACAGGCGTTACAGAATTTCTTTGGGCCGATGCGAACTTTTTTGAACCGAAGGTGACTCTATGGACTATAGGAGGATGCGCCTTGTCCGAGACCCTGGCCATCCGCCCGGGAATCCGGGCGATGCAAGCGAAGCAGACCACGGTGGATGAGTTAGAAGGGCTGATCGACAGGATTGTGCGGGGTGACGATACCGCCCTCGAGCCCTTCATCGACCACACTCGAGATTACGCCTTCAGGCTGGCCTATTCGTTTTTGCGCGATAGCCATCGCTGCGAGGATGTGTTGCAGGATGTCTATCTGATCGTCTATCGCCAGCTCGGGCAACTGCGCGACCGCCAGGCTTTTCGCACCTGGTTCGGACGCATCATCGCCAACCGTTGCCGTCGTCTGTTGCGCGAACAGCCGGCCCAGCCCCTCGAAGAGGCCCCCGAGCCCAGCAGCGAAGGCCCGGCCCGCCAGGTCGAAGACCGCCTGACGGTGCGCCAGGCCCTGGCCGAACTGGGCGAGCAAGACCGCACCGTTTTGAGCCTGCGCGAGATGCTGGCCCTTACCTATGAAGAGATCGCCTCGGTGCTCGAGGTCCCGGTGGGAACGGTGCGTTCTCGCCTGGCCAAGGCCCGCCAACGACTCTACGCCGTCCTGATGGAGAAGAAAGTATGAATCGCGAGCAGATCGCAGCCGAAATCATCGAATACCTCGAAGGGCTGGCCGACCCCGCGGCGACCGAGTTGACCGCCCGGCGCCTCGAGACCGATCCCGTCTACGCCGAGGTGCACGCCGAGTTGCAGGCCATCGACCAGCAGTTGGCCGAGGCTCCCCCCACACCAAGCGCGGGTTTCACTCGCCGGGTGGCCGCTCATCTGCGCCAGGAGGGACGCTGGCCCTGGTGGACGGCCCTGCGTCGCCTGCTCGAGCACCTGACCATCACCGCGCCCACCAGCCACCCGGTCGTGAGTCTGATCGAGTCGCGGGCTGCCCGGGCCCGGCGGCAATTGCCCGGGCCCATCTTGCTGGCCTTGATCTTCGGCTGGCCGGGTCTGCTGTTCCGTCTTGATGACGAGCTGAGCCAGCTCTCTTTCTTGATGGTGGCCGCCGGCTGTCTGCTGGTGGCCCTTCCCTGGTACTACTTCAAGACCGATGTCGACATCTTGCGCAGCCTACGCCAGGGGCGCTGCCTCGAGGACTTGCTCTGCGCCGGGGTCGACGGCCGCGGTATGGTCGACACTTTGGCCGTGCACAGCCTGCGTTCCATCGTCAAAGTGGCCGTTCCCTGCCTGTTGATCATGCTACCCTCGGTGCTGGTGCTGCCCGAGCGCTATGCCGCCAAAGGGTTGGTGTGCGCCCTGGGCTGGCTGCCAGCGGTCATGCTGGCCTTTTATGTCGGCTCGTACGTGACCCAGTTCCAGACGGCCTGGTCGCGCCGGGGCGAATCGGTCTCGGCGATCCAACTGGGCGTGCTGGTGGCGACTTTGCTACCGGTGCTGGGTCTGGGCTGGGTCAGTGCCTATCTTTTCGGGCTCGAGTTTTATGCCGAGGGTGCCATGGCCCTGGTTTGCTCGGGGGCTCTCTTGACCCTGGCCAGTCGCTCGCTGGCCATCTGGGGTCTCGAGAACGCCCGCACCATCGACCGCTGGAACGAACTCGGGCGCAACGGCGGCTATCGCAACCCCACCCTGGCGGTGGACGACGAGAATCCCATCGTGCTGCGCTATCAGGCTCGCATGGCCGCGGGCACACCGGGAGGTTGGCTGGGCCGGGCCGCCGCCGAGACCTGGATCCCCCTGATCGGCCTGGCCTGGTTAGGGGTGAGCCTGCTGGGCCAGAACTATTTCTGGTGGGGCTTACTGATCGTGTTGGCGGTGGGCTGGTTGCAGGCGGCCCTGACCACCCTGGCGGCCGTGGTCGATGAGCGCGAAGCCAACACGTGGGAGACCCTGCTACAGACCGGTCTTGACCTCGAGACCTTCAGGACCGGCTGGCTCGAGGTGGCCACCCGAGGCAGCTGGGCCCGCCAACTGCCCGCGGCCGTCACTCCGCTGGCTCTGGCTGTGTTGCATCCCCACTACCTGGCCGGCGATGGTTCTGAAGTGCTGGCCGGAATGGTCGCCTGGGCAGCCTGCTGGCTGGTCTTGATCGCTCCCCGCTTCGGCGCCCAGGTTGGCCTGGCCGTGTCGGCAACGGTCGCCGGCCGGCGGGTGGCCGGCAGCCGGCTGGTGGCGGCCGTCTTGTTCGGCTTGATCGGCTGGTTGCTGGCCTGGGGCGGGTTGGCCTTCGTGGGTATGCTGACGGCCGAAGCCGGCTTTGTCTATTCGGGTGGTGACAACTGGGAGGCGCTGATTCAGCGTGTCTTTCCCTTGCTGAGCCTGGCCCTGGTGGGGTGGTTGGTAGAGCGGCGGGGGCAGCCTGAGTTGGCTGCCTCGGGGTTGCTCGTCCCTGAGGATGAGACGCGCCCCGGAACCCTCTGGCTGGGTTATCTTCCCACCCTGGCCGCCCTGGCGGTCTGGGCGTGGGTGTTCGCTCGTCCCCTGGCCTGGCGCCTGGCGGATGATTGGGACTACTCGGCCTGGACGATGGTGCTGGTGGTCTGTTTCTTCCTGGGCTTGCGCTGGTTGGTCAAGCCGCAACTGGCTCTTTATCGTCACAAGACCTGGAGCTGGCCGGCGCTGGTCTCGCTACCGGTCACCGGAGCGAGCCTGGGCGCGGCGCTAGCCTGCCACGCCGAGTTGAGTGCCTACGCTCGTTGGTTCGACCTGGGCTTCCTTCACTATGGTCGGGGGGCGCCTCCCGATCTACTCGGCATCCCGGCCGTGACTCTACTCGGTCTGCTGGTCGGAGCGCTCGCCGCCTTCGTGATGAAACATCGGCAGCCCGAGCTAACGCGAGCGGGTTCGCTGTCTAGCCTGGCGATGATGGCCTGGCTGGGGCTGGCGGCTGTGGGTATCAACGGGCTGGTGGCACCGACCTGGACCTTCGAACCAGAGCTCGCTCGCGTCGTCAACCAACCCGAAAGTCTCCACGATTGGACTCGAGAGAGCGAGAGCTATCAGCAGTTGAGCCAGGAATTCGGCGGCAGCTACCTGTTTCCCCAGCTCGAGGTGTGGCTAATTAGTATCGACATCGATCTGGATGCACTCTCCGACCTGCAATTGGCTCTGCTGGAGCGCACCCTCGAGGATGGAGTGGCCGGCCAGCCAGAGCGGATTCTCGATGCCTTCCGCAACCACGTTCGTAGGCTGCGCCAGGTCACCGGTGGGGGATTGGCCTTCCGCGTTTTGCTGGTGCGAGAATGGCAGGAGTTTCAGCGGCGTAATCCGCCCGACGCCGTCGAGCGCGAACGAGTGCTGCTATTGACCATGGAGACCCAGCTCAATCGGGTCCGCGCCGAACAGGCCCGGCGGGGTCATCGGTGACGTGAAAGAGCTGGCTGGGGCCGTCCAGGCGAGCGCATCTTTACCTTTGCCTCGCCGCAACGTGGCATAAAAACCGGGGTTGCACCGTGCTCTGCAAAAAGTACTGAGCGATCGAACCACCTAAGGTCGGTGGCTCCGCCGGGTTAAATCCAGCCAGCTAAAGCCATTCGGTAGCCAGCACCTGGTCCCAGCCGAAGTCGGCCTCGAAGGCCTGGTGCAACCTGGGAGTGAGCTGGTTGTGGGCAAAGGCGATGGCGGCCTGCAGGTGGTCGTCGTTGAAAGCGCCTGATTTTTCGCGGTTGTCAGCGTAGAGAAAGCCGGCCAGCCTGGTCTGCCGCGAGAAGAGGGGCACGAACAGGACCGAGCGCAAGCTCGACAGCACGGCGCTGGTCTGGTGCTTGAACTTGTTGTGCTTGACGGCGTCGTAGAAGATCATCGGCTCGGCCTCGTCGAGCAAAGACTGGATCAGGGTGTGAGAAAGTTCGCCGGTGGTCCACAGAGTGGCCGCCTCGAAGCCATGGGCCAGGCCGAAGCCAGCGTAGTGCACGATGGCCCGCTCGCCCCCGAGCCGGTCGGTCAAGAAGCTCAGACCCTGTGCCAGAACGCTCCGCGCAGTCCCCATCGAAAAGCGCTTTCGGCAACAGGCGACCAGCCCCTCTGCCAGGAACAGACCCCAGATGATGGCCCTGGCTGCTGCCTGCCCGATTCTGCTGGCTGCCCTCCTACTGGTTGGGGCGCGCTGGCCGGCCCGTTTTGCCATGCCGCTGACCTTCTTCATCGCGGCCGGGATGGGCCTGGGGGTCTGGGGCATGCGGGGCGAGGTGATCATCGCCTCGGCCATCCAGGGCCTGGGAGTTACCCTCGAACTCCTCTACATCATCTTCGGGGCCCTGTTCTTGCTCAACACCCTCAAGCACTCGGGAGCGATGAAAGCGATCCGGCGCGGCTTCACCAATCACAGCAAGGACCGACGGGTTCAGTTGGTGCTGGTGGCCTGGTTGTTCGGCTCGTTTCTCGAGGGCGCCTCGGGCTTTGGCACTCCTGCGGCTATCGCCGCTCCGCTGCTGGTAGCGCTGGGCTTTCCGGCCGCCTGTGCGGTCATGCTGGGCATGATGGTCCAGAGCACGGCGGTCACTTTCGGTGCGGTGGGCACTCCCATCCTGATCGGGGTCAATCAAGGCCTGGCCAGCCCCGAGTTCACGGCCCAACTGGCCGCGGCCGGCATGACCATGCCCCAGTATCTCTACCAGGTGGGCGTCCGCTGCGCTGTTTTTCATGCCCTGGTCGGCACCTTCATGCCGCTCTTGATGGTGGCCATGATGACTCGCTTTTTCGGCAACAAGGGCACCTTCCGCGAGGGCCTCGACATCTGGCCCTTCGCCCTTTTCGGCGGGCTGGCTTTCACCGTTCCTTACCTGGTGACCGGCATCGTGCTCGGGCCCGAGTTTCCCACGCTGCTGGGCTCGTTGATCGGACTGGGGACGGTCTCGCTGGTCACTCGCAACGGCTTTTTGTTGCCCAAGGACGAGTGGGATTTTCCCCCTCGCCCGGTCTGGAAGCCCGAGTGGATGGGCAAGTTCGAGATTCGCTCCGACTTCGAGCCCGGTGGCATGTCGACGGTGACGGCCTGGGTGCCCTACCTCATGGTGGCGGCCCTGCTGGTGGTGACCCGGGTGCCGGAACTGGCCATCGGTCCCTGGCTCAAGAGTGTGCAGCTCAATTGGAACGGCATCCTTGGCACTCAGGTCAACATGTCGCTGAGCCCGCTTTATCTGCCGGGGACGGCCATGCTGGTGGGTTGTCTCATCACTTACTTCCTGCACGGCATGCAGACTCGCGACCTGGGGGCCGCCTTCAAAGAATCGGTGAGCGTGCTGTGGGGAGCGGGCTTCGTGTTGGTGTTCACGGTGCCCATGGTGCGCATCTACATCAACTCGGGCATCAATACGGCCGGGCTACCCGGCATGCCGGTGGCCATGGCCGAAGGCGTGGCCTCGATCTTCGGTCCCATCTGGCCGCTCTTCGCTCCGGCCGTAGGGGCGCTGGGGGCGTTCATCGCCGGCAGCAACACGGTGAGCAACCTCATGCTCAGCCTGTTTCAGTTCCAGGTGGCCACCCAGATGAAGCTGTCCGGCGCGCTGTGCGTGGCCCTGCAAGCGGTGGGCGCCGCGGCCGGCAACATGGTGGCCATCCACAACGTGGTGGCCGCCTCGGCCACGGTGGGCATGCTCGATGAGGAGGGAACGACCATGCGCAAGACCATCATTCCCACCCTCTATTATGTTGCCGCCGCCGGCTGGCTGGGCCTGCTGGCTCTGCCGTTCTGGCCCGATCCCTTCAGCTAGTGTTGGGGCGAATACGGCCTCCTCGCTCATCTGACCACCGGGGCTAGCTCCAGCAACCGTTGGGGGTGGTTGGTGGTAATGGCTTCGACGCCCAGAGCCAGCATGGCCTTCATTGCCTCGGGGTGGTCGACGGTCCAGGTGCTGACCTTCAGTCCCAGTCGGTGCGCTTTGTCCACGAAGGCTCGATTCACCAGGGCATAATGGGGGGCGGCGTAGGTGGCTCCCAGTTCCAGCACCTCTTCGAGCCGCTCGGGACGGCCAAACAGCAATCCGGTGGCCACGGCCGGGGCCAAAGCATGAACGGTGCGCACGCTTTCGCGGTCAAACGAGATGACCACCGCTCGCTCCAGGCAGCGATGAGCCCTCAGCTCGTCGAGCACGGCCTCTTCTAGCCCCTGATAGCGGGCACCCGGAGGATGCTTGAGTTCGACGAAGGGGCGGGCCGAGCCGACGGCCTCGAGGGCCTCACCCAGGCTGGGCACTCCGGCCGCCTGGAGTTCGGCCAGGGTCAGCTCGTTCACCCGGCCCACCTGCCCGAAGGTGCGCACCAGCGTGTGGTCGTGAATCACGACCACTTGCCCGTCGCGGCTGAGATGCACGTCAAACTCGACCGCGTCGACTCCCAGGGCTACGGCTTTGGCCAGGGTGGCGGGCATGTTCTCGGGGCCCAGGGCCCCGCCTCGGTGGGCCACCACCCAGGGGTCGGCCAGGGCGGCCGCCGTCAAGAGCAAAAGGGCGACCAGCGCCCGCAATAACGATCTCATCCGGCGGCTTTCGCAGCCTCAGGCGGTGAAGCCTCGTCAGGCGGGTTGGAGGAAGCGCTCCAGGCCGGGGTGGTCGCACAGTTGCTGGGCCCGGCGGGCCAGGCGATCGGCCTGCTCGCGGTCGCCGGTGCGCCAGCACAGGTGAGCCCAATAGCCGAGATAGCGGCCAAGTTTGCGTTCCGACAGCTCGAGAGCGGCGCGGGTGGCCGGGTTGGCTTTGCGCAGGCGGCGTTCGGCCGCTTTGGCCAGGCCGCGGGCTTCGCGAGTTGCGCCCAGGCATTCAGCCAGCTCTTTCTGGAGCTGGGCCGTGCGAGCGTGGCGCCGCCCCAGTACCTGCTCGGTGATGCGGGTGGCTTCGCGGAGGGCTTTCTCGGCTTGACCGTTCGAGCAATGGCCAAATAGGCGCAGGCGGTCGGCGATTTCGAGGCGGGTGTCTTTGCTGGCCCGAGCCTCGAGGTTGAGCAGGCGGGTCAGCACGGCTTCGGCTTGAGCCACCTCGCCGCGGGCATAAAGCACCGTCATGAGATGGTGCAGCGACTGGGCCACCCGGGGGCTACTGAGGCCCTGGCTGGTCTCGGCGTGGGTGAGATAGATCCGATAGCACTCTTCCGCCTGTTCGAAGCGGCCCTGGGCGTGCAGGCAGCCGCCCAGGCTGGCCACGATCTCGAGGTCGGAAGAGAACTCTCGGGCTTTGCGCAGATACAGTTCGGCCTTCTCGAAGTCATACTCGAGCATCACCACCTGGCCGAGTTGATGGAGAATGGCGGCGGCCTGGGCGCTGCGGGGGCCGAACTTTGCCTCGTGCATTCGCAGCGAATGGCGCAGGAAGGCGGCGGCCAGCATGGGGCGACGGGCCTGCAGGGCCAATTCTGCCAGGTGGCGGGCCACCGGGGGCATCGTGGTGTCGACCTGACGGCCATAGATACGGGCGCAGATCTGCTCGGCCGACTCGAGCAGTTCGGGACTGTTGCGAACCTGGCTGAGCTTGCCCAGGATATTGGCGTAGCGACTGGTGTTGCGGCCCAGGCTCTGGGCGAACGAGGCGGCCTGTTCGATCAGGGCCGAATCGGTGACCTTGCCCCAGACGTCATCTCCGACCAGGGCCAAAAGCGCCGAGGCAGTGGCGGCGTGATCGGGGCCGTGGGCTTTGCGGCGGAGCTTATAGGCTTCCAGCTGCAGGTCGCTGCCCCGGGGGTCCCACCGGGCCTGATGCAGGCGGGCCAGAGCCTCGACGGTTTCGAGCCGGCGGGGGTCGCGCTTGGAGAACATTTTGTCGGCCCGCGAGCGGGCTCTGATAAGATGACGCTCGGCCGTTGCGAGGTCGCCTCGGTCGAGGGCCGCCCGGCCCAGTTCGAGGTCTTGATTCCAGCCCTTTTTGAAAAATATCCTTCGTACCAGGCGCATTAGCGAGTCCTCTCAGTTCTGCTCGGGTCGTCGTTTATTATAGTAGAGAATCGGCCTAAAGGGAAGATTCTTCCCGAAACTCTCCGGCCCGCAAAAGGTAGCGTGACTGGCGCGGAACCTGGGGTCGAAGGTCGAGGGTGTCGACCCGGTCGATCTCGCCTTCCAGGACCGTGAAGTTCCATGGGGGGAGGTGGTCGAGGCTGCCATAAATGCGACTTCGGGTCTCGGACGAAACCTTAGTCCAGAATCGGTCCCGCACGGCTCCCTCCTCGAGCGGTCGCATGTGACCGGCCAGGCGCAACTGAACGGGGTCGTCGAGGGCGGCCAGGCACAGCTCGAAGCGACTATCGCGAGCCAGTTGCTCGACCTTGGCCGAATTGCGATCGCAACACGTATAGATCAAGTGACGCTGCAAGTTGAAACCGCACACTCTCACCGTTCTGACCCGCGGCGAACCGTCAAGGTCAACGGTGGCAAGCCAGGCCGAGGGAAAGGTGGCAGCCTTGCGCGCTTGATGAAAAAGCTCGACCGCACCCGCTGGTAGCATGGGCTGGCACTACGACAGTCGGGCGAGTTTTCCCGGCAGGAGCCAAAAACGCTCGAAGAGAACCTCGGCAGGTGGCTGTTTCCAACGATTTTCTGATTGCAGTCCGGAGAGTCCTCAACGAAACTCGGCAAGACCGTCACTGTCGTCCCATGCTCGAAAAGCGTGACACCGACGTGCTAGTGCCGTTCCTGGGCTGCAAAACCCCCACCTACCTATTTCTCGGCGCTTGCCCGGTCGGTTATGACCTGGAGGGGGTGCCTCGCAAAGCCGACGAGTATATCGACTATGCCACCGGCTATTTCGGACGGGCTGATACCGATAAGGCTCCCTTTGTGCAATGCCTGCCCTTCACAGCCAACCACCATGAAGACTACACCACCTTCGGGCAGGTGGCCATGGTGGCGAACATCGTGCCCGTGCCGGCCGAGCGCTCGAGCGAGGTGTCCGTGCCTTTGCTCGAACAGTGCTGGCCTCGTATGGCCAACTTGATTTCGGCGGTCAAGCCGAAGTTGTTGCTGTGTCACGGCTCGGCCGCCTGGAAGTTTCTGGCCGGCCTCGAAGACGGCCACGACCCCGTCTTCACCGAACTGCCTGAAGGTCACCGGTTGGCTCTCAAGGACGTCTTTCAGAAGGTGCCGGGCAACCAGTTGCCCTTCAAGACCAGCTTGCGCGAACTCGACGGAGACCCGCTCTGGATTTTGCCTCTGCCCAACCTGGGTAAGTCGGCTCC
Source organism: Vulcanimicrobiota bacterium (assembly GCA_050250895.1). Lineage (GTDB taxonomy): Bacteria > Vulcanimicrobiota > Xenobia > Xenobiales > JADMJV01 > CAYRFU01. Next base: position 78,964 of record JBFWNU010000003.1, read on the forward strand.
GGCTCGGGCCGACCGCGAGAAGGGCGAAGAGGGTTTGGCCCAGGCACGGCGCCTTCTCTATGATCAGCCGTCCCGCTCGAGGATTCGAGTGCGTCGACCCGGATGAGCGGAACTCGCGTCATCGTGTTGGTGATCGGGGCGGCCCTTGTGGCTGCCTCGATTCTCTCTTACACCATGGGAAGGCCCCAGGAGGAACTCTCGCGTCAGGAACTCGAGTCGTATACAGGCACTACCCTTCCAGTCAGAATATTTGACCTTCACGCCCTCCGCTACAAAGGTCTGGTTTTTGCTCGCTTCGAGCTCGAACCGAGTGAACTGGCCGAATGGCAGAAATCCCTGTCCGGTTGGGAAGAGGGGCTTCGTCCTCGGGGGATGGAGCTCAAGCTCGAGCGGGACTGGTGGAAGCCTGGTGAACTGACCGAAGTCACCGGGCGACAGGTAAGCGGCGTTTCCTTGATGGCCGCCGCGGCCTCGGGTAACCGGGTGGTGTGCTATATGTTTGGAGATGGCGGCGAGATGTTGCCGTCAAATCCATAACGTTTTACATTTTGCTTACATTGTTAAACAGGCTGTAACCACACTCTTCTTTCTCCAATACTGTGCAGCCGCTATTATGTTAGTAAGGAGAGAGAGACCATGAATATTTTTGGACCTCAGACAGGATTCGGTATGCCGATGATGGGTGGACCCATGGGCATGATGAATCCGCTACAGATGATTCTTCAGCTTTTGGTTGGCCTGCTCAGCGGAATGATGGGCGGGCAGATGGGCGGCCCCTTCGGTGGTGGCGGCCCCGGCGGGGGATGTTTTAGCCCCGGCTTCAATCCTGGTTTCGGCGGAGGCGGCGGCGGCTGCGGTAGTTGCGGCGGCGGTTTTCCCGGCTCCAACGGATTCTTGGGCGGCGGCAATGGTGGCGGCCCGATTTCGAATTTCAACGCAGCCAACTTGCCCAACGGTCGCATTAGCGGCAGCGGGCAGGGCACCGATGCCGTCAACTGGGCTCTGACCCAGGAAGGCGTTAGCGAGCGCAACAACCCCGACACCGTTCGGGCCTACTCGCGGGGCCGCTGGCAATCGTGGTGCGCCGACTTCGTGTCGACCGCTTACGAACGCACCGGTGGCTCCCCCTGGGGACACCAGTCCTCGGTGCAGGGCATCCTCGATTGGGGACGTCGCAACCCTGGCCACTTCCTCAGCGCCAATCAGGCTCGCCAGAACCCTGGCTCGCTCAAAGTCGGCGATGTGGTGGTCTGGAAGCAGAACGGCAAGTCCCACGTGGGTCTGTTGACCGGCGTGAATCCCAACGGAACCTTCAATACCATCGAAGGCAACACCAGTGACCGGGTCGCCCGGCGAACCCACTCTTTCAGCAGCAATCAGCTGACTGGCTTTGTGCGGGGACGCGGCACCTACTAGGCTCTTAAGGCCTCATCTCTCAGTCTCGAACGGCGCCTCACGAGGGCGCCGTTTTCTCTTGCGAAGGGATGGGTGAAAGCGGTTCGAACTCTACTGCGTGTCACAGTTCGAGGAGAGCATCCTGGTGTCGCTGCGCCGCATCTCGCGCGCCATCGGAATGCACAGTCGCCAGCTCAAGAAAGACTTCCACCTGACCGCGCCGCAGCTCGTGTGTCTGCGTCAGTTGAGCCAGGGACCGAGTTCGGCCGGGCAGTTAGCCCGGGCCGTTTCTTTGAGTCCCGGCACCGTCACCGGCATTCTCGATCGTCTCGAGGCCCGGGGGCTGGTCGAGCGGCGCCGTTCGCAGCTGGATAAACGGCGGGTCGAGGTGGCCCTCACGACGGCTGCCGAGAGCCTGATCCGGCAGGCTCCCACCCCCCTGCATCAGAGCTTTTCGCAGCGCCTACGAGCTTTGCCCGATGAAGAGCAGCACAACATCGATGAGACCCTGCAAAAGATCGTGGCCATGATGGAGGCTCAGCAACTGGATGCTGCTCCTTTGCTGTCGGAAGAGACGGTTTTGAGCGAAGCAGACGACGGCATGCCTTGATCTTCTTGTTGCTTTGTGTTAAAAAGGTTTCTGCACAAAGCAACCTGGAGGTGGAACATGCCCACTCTCAAACTTCCCGATACAGAAACCGTGCTAGCTTCTTTGTCGGCTGTAGCCTCAGAGCACGTTTCGGAGGAGACGGTCTCGTTTAACCTGCCGGTGGCCGACTGTCCCGCAGTGCTCGACCCTTATAACCAGCGCCTGAAGGTCTATGACCTCGGCGCTGGCGAGTTGACAGCTAGCCTGGCCGAGGTGGGGGAGGGCTCCACCGACCTGATCGGCAAAGTGACGGCTTATGCCCTTCCAGGGGACGGGCGCGACTGGACCGAGATGGGTTTTCGGCGCGAAGCTGTCATTCGAGGCTTCTATTCTGACGGCGTCGACGCTCACCTGTGGGCCGCCTACGCCGACCCGGAACGCCTCACTTCGGCCAACGAGCCGGTGCATCAGGCCGGGGTGGCCATCGCCCAGTCGAAAGGGCGGTTGCTGGCGCCCGAGTTGCCGGAGGGCTTCGACTGCCGTATCGCCGAGCCCGGTGACGCCGAACAGATCGCCGGCTTGATGGCCCAGACCTTTGAAGACTATCCCACCCCCATCGAAAGCGAGTTGATCAACGAGCAGATTCGCACGCTCGCCAACCATTTTCGAGTGGTAGAGGATAACGAGGGACAACTGGCGGCGGTGGCCTCAGCCGAGATCGACCACAGTCGGGCTTCGGCCGAGATGACCGACTGCGCGACCCGCCTCGACCTGCGGGGTAAAGGCCTGATGGCCTACATCCTCGACCGCCTCGAGCGCGACTTGCGGAGCCGGTTCGGCATCACTGACCTCTACACTCTGGCCAGGGCCGACGAGATCGGTATGAACTGCGTGTTTTCCAAGCTGGGCTATGACTTTTCGGGCCGCCTGATCAATAACTGCCGTATGCCCAACGGCTGGGAATCGATGAACGTCTGGTGCAAAAGCGCCGTGCCTATCTGATTGTCGTCTGGCTCGCCCTGGCCGGCCTGGCCTGGGGCCAGGAGGGCGAGCTGAGGATGGCCATGTCGGGGGCTTTCGCGCCCTTCTCGACCATCGACGAACAGGGCCAACTGGTGGGGTTTGACGCCGACATCGCTCGGGCGCTTGCCACCGCCATGGACCGGCGCGCTGTGCTGGTCCAGGTGGACTGGAGCGGCATCCAGGCCGGGCTGCAGAGTGGCAAATACGACCTCATCTGTGGCTCCATGGCCATCACCCCCGAGCGCCTCGAGCGTATGCACTTCTCGCTTCCCTACTACGTCAGCGGAGCCCAGGTCTTCGCTTTCGGGCAGCGCCCGAAGCGGTTTGGGGTGACCGAGGATTCGACCTACGCCACCTATATTCGCGAGCATCCCCAGCTGTTTGGGCGAGCCGAGGTCGTTTATTACGGCAGCGAAGCCGAGATCCTCACGGCCATGCGGGCCGACAAGATCGATGGCTTCGTGTCCGACCGAATCGTGGGAGGCTTCTATTTGTCGCGGGCTGGCGCCCCCGACATCGCGCCTCAGGGTGACCTTCTCTATCAAGAAGCATGCGGCATCGCGGCCCGGCTCGACGATGCCGAGCTGGTGCGCCAGGTCAACGCCGCCCTGCTGGAGCTGGTTCAGTCGGGGGAATACGACGCGATCTATCGCAAGTGGGTCGGCTCCGAGCCGGATTTGGACACCCTCTTTCGCCAGTGGGGGGCCTTCTCCAATCACATCCCCCAGGACGGACAGGCCGGGCCCTCCACCCCCGGCCACAGCCAGAGCGGATGGGGAGACACCCTCACCTTGTTGGCCCGAGGAGCCCTGCTGACCATCGAACTCTCGCTCTTGACGGCCGGTCTGTCGCTGTTCACGGGTCTGGTGTTGGGCTTGGGGACCGTCTCGCCCAGCCCGGCTCTAGAGCGCCTCTCCCGCGGATACGTGGCCCTGGTGCGCGGCACTCCGCTGCTGGTCCAACTGTTCCTCAGCTATTTCGTGGTGGCCACCACGGTCAACCGGCTGGCCGGCTTCGAGCTGATGGGCGCCTTCTTGGCCGCCCTGCTAGCTCTGGTCGTCAACACCACCGCCTACAACGGCGAAACGATTCGGGGCGGCATCCAGGCTGTCGACGCGGGCCAGTGGGATGCCGCCTATTCCTTGGGAATGACCCGGGCCAGGACGCTGCGCCGGGTCATCTTGCCCCAGGCGCTGCGCAACTCCATCCCGTCGTTGGGAAACAATCTGGTGGTGCTGGTCAAGGATACCTCACTGGTCGGCGCCATCACCCTCATCGAGCTGACGTACGCGGCCCGCAACGTGGTCTTCCAGACCGGCCAGGCTTTCGGGCCCTTCCTGCTGGCGGCCGCCTTCTATCTGGTCATCATCTCGGGGTTATCGTGGGCCGTGGGCAGCTGGGAGAAACGGTTGGCCACTCCGTGATGCAGCTGGCTGCCCGAGGCATTCACAAGAATTTCGGAGACCTCGAGGTCCTGCGGGGGGTAGACCTCGAAGTCGCTCAGGGAGAAGTCGTGACGCTGATCGGCCCCTCGGGCTCGGGCAAGAGCACCCTGCTTCGGTGTTTGAATCTACTCGAGATACCCAATCAGGGCTCGCTTTTTTGGGAAGGCGAACAGTTCGATTTCCGCACTTGCAGCGAAGCGGCCCTGGCCCGCCACCGCACGCGGATGGGGATGGTCTTCCAGCACTTTCACCTGTTCCCCCACCTGACTGCCCTCGAGAATGTCACCGAGGCGCCCCGCCAGGTGTTGGGATTAACCCGGGAGGAGGCCCGGGGCCGAGCGGCCGAGCTATTGGCTCGAGTGGGTCTGGCCGAAAAAGAATCGGCCCACCCGTCTCAGTTGTCGGGTGGGCAAAAGCAGCGCGTGGCCATCGCTCGCGCTCTGGCCATGCAGCCAAAGGCGTTACTGCTGGACGAGGTCACCAGCGCTCTCGATGTCGAGATGGTGGCTGGCATCAATCAGTTGCTGGGCGAGCTGGCCGAATCCATGACCATGGTGGTGGTGACCCACGACCTGGGCTTTGCCAGTAAGGTGTCCGACCGAATCTGCTTCATGGACAAAGGGAGGCTCCTGGAAACAGGGCCTCCCTCTGAGGTGCTGGACTCGCCAGCCAGCCCGAGAGCTCGGGAATTCTTGTCGGCTTTGCGCTAAGCTGCGTTGGCGCTTGAACAACAGGTCGTCAGACGTTCGTTCATCGCTTCCGGAGTGGTGCCCAGCGCCACGGCCAATTCTTCGGCCAGCAGGGCCAAAGAACGATCCAGTTGTCTCTGATCGGAGGAGTTTAGGCGGCCCTTCTTTTCTTGTAAGACGGTCAAGCCTTTGACGATGTGGGATAGCTCCATGGGGTCGCCGCTCTCGAGTCGTTCTTGATTGCGGCGGTTACGGGTCTTCCACTCCTTGGCCAGATTACCGTCCCACTCCTTGAGGTGGGTCAGTACCTCGCGGGCCGCGGACTCATCCATGGGGGAGCGGACTTTGTCCGGCAGGTCCCCGATTGGAACCATCATGTCCAACTGTTCTCGTTCGAAGTACAAAATGGCGAAAGTGATCTTGGAACCTAGCAGCTCCTTGACCTGGATGTCCTGAATGGTTCCGATTCCGTGCAGGGAATGGTGCACGGTATCTCCCTTGGTGAAATTCAAATGTATCTCAGCTCCTTCTAACTTAGTTTCGTCGGGCAGCCCGACGTTTGGCCCTCTCGATGGCCCGCTTGCGTTTCTCGCTAGGCTTTTCATAGTATGCCCGGCGTTTGATCTCGGCCAGGATCCCGTCGCGTTGACACTGGCGTCGGAAGCGCCGCAACGCCTTTTCGAGGGGTTCTCCTTGTTCGATTTGGATTTCCAAAAACTCACCCTTTCCTTGTGAAGATTGCATAAAAAAACCGGTGGAGTCGTCGCTGGCTCAGGAGGCGGACACAGGTGTGCCCCCCCAGGCCCTCGATTTTCTCACCGGATTTACAATGCCATTATAACTAATATTAACATAAATTTGCCTAAACTGCAAATTTATGTTTTGGATATCTATGGCAAATATTTCTTGTTTCTGGTGCTCAGCTGCCGGGTTTGGTGTCTCTCCCCACCCAGCGAGGGGAAAGCAACTCTTCCAACCCTTCCTTGAGTTGCGGGTCGTCGGCGGCCCAAAGTTGAGACAGCGTGCCGGTCACTTCGCGGTCCGGCTCGAGCCCCAGTCCATTGATATCTACATCGCTCGGAGTGCGGTAGTGGGCTGTGGTCAACTTCAGGGCTGTCCCGTCCCCCAGTTGAACCACCCGCTGGACGGTGGCCTTGCCGAAGCTGCGATGCCCCAACAAGGTCGCCAGGTGATGTTCGCGCAAGGCGGCCGCAGTGACTTCCGCCGCGCTCGCGGTGTGTTCATTGACCAGCACCACCAGCGGTGCGCGAAAAACCTGGCTGCAATGAAGCGTGTTGTGATACTCCCGCCGTCCCTCACGATCTACCACCGAGACGACCCGTTGTCCGTCCGGAAGAAGATTCGAGCAAACCTCGACGGCCGATTGCAGATAGCCGCCGCCATTGTTGCGCAGGTCGAGCACCAGCCCTTCGACGGACTCCTTGCGTAGCTCATCCAGGGCTTTTCGAAATTCTTGGGCGGTTGAAGCTCCGAAGACCCGAATGCGCACGTAGCCCAGACGATGCCCGTCGCGTTTCAAGAGGCGATGGTAAACGGTCGGTCGGGTCAAGGGAGCCCTCGTCAGGGTCAACTCTTTGGTCGCTCCTGCACGGTCGAAGGCGATCGCGACCGGGGTGCCAGGCTCGCCGGCCAGACCGGCCCGAGTCGCTTCGACCCCGATCTCGTTGCAGGCCTGCGACCCCACGCTCAGGAGCACGTCACCTACCTTCAGTCCAGCTTTGGATGCGGGAGAGTCTTCAAACACATCCAGCACTAGCAGGCCCTGGGGGGCTGACTGGTCGGATACCACATAAAGCCCCAGGCCTCCGGCCCGATCGGCCTCGAGCGAACTCAGCAATAGCCGAAACTCGCCCTGATCAAGATAGGCCGTGTACTGGTCGCCGACGCGGGCTACGGCACCTCGCAAGGCGGCATCGCACAGTTGCGGATGGCGGCGCACCAGTTCCATCACTTGCTGGGCTGGTGTGCCCTGGGAAGGCTTCCATTCGAGGCCTAGCCGCTCGGCTTCACGCCTGGCGCCCTCGAGGGCCCCGGTCATCAGTTCCCCCTCCTGCAGGCGATTCATGTGACGACTCTGCAGCAAACGCAGCGTCCGTTCGACCTTTTCGCAAGGTTCGGCCAGACCGGGCAACGTCAACCATAGTAATACCCAGACCATCAACACGCATCGGAAAACCTTCACCCATATACTCCCGCTCCAAAATTAGAGCCCCAAATCGGGGCTCTCTAATGTATTGAGCACGCAACCGCTTGAGCCCTCCCTATTCTTCGGGAATTCTTTTCGCGCAGGCTAGCCCGCTCGGCACGCCGAACCAGGCAGCCATGGCTTCAGGCTGGATTCCGCCGGGCTGGGAGTTGCCCGAAGAACTGCGCGAAAGACTCGGCGATGGGGTAGGTCGTCAGCGCGCCATGCTGGCCAACGAGCACCTGTTGCTGGTGTTGCACGCCCCTCCCGCGCCTGACCAGGACGAACGGGTGGGCCGGGCCTTCTGGCGGCGCCCCGATGGCAGCTGGAAGGCTAATTTCGGCAAAGGGTTCGAGGGGCTCAAAGCCCACCTCAAGGAATACCAGCAGAGGATCGACGAACTCGAGAAGATCGAAGCGGCTGCCAGCGACTCTCAGGCTTATTTCCAGGTGATGGCCGCCATCACCCCGGTGCATCGGGCCATCCGCCACGGCCACGAGGCCCTGCAACAGGCCCGCGAGTTCGTCTCTAAAGACCGGCGACTGGTCACCGCCCGCGATGACGCCTACGCTCTTGAGCGAGCGGCCGAACTGCTTTTAACCGACACGCGCAACTCCTTTGACCTGCACGTGGCCCAGCAGACCGAGGTCATGACGCGTCAGGGCCATGAGTTGGCCGTGTCGGGACATCGGCTCAACCTGTTGGCCGCCATGTTCTTGCCCATGGCCACACTGGCTTCGGTGCTGGGCATGAACCTCAAGACCGGCCTCGAGAACTCTGACCCCCCCTATCTCTTCCTGGCCGCGCTCGGGCTGGGTGCGCTCCTCGGCTTCGTGCTCAAACTCTGGCTCGACCGGCGCTAGGGGATTCTCAGCGGTGGCGCCGAACGCCAGCCTATGACCAAATTTGCTTATTTCTGCGGCCACGAGCAGTGGCAACCCGAACAACTCGTCGAGCACGCCAAACTAGCCGAGCAGGCCGGCTTTGACATGTGTGTCGTCTCTGAGCACTTTCATCCCTGGGTCGATGACGCCTCGGCGGCAGGTTTCGCCTGGTCGACCATCGGCGCCATGGCCGCCACCACCTCGAAGCTGGCCTTTTCCACCGGTGTGACCACGCCCTTATGGCGCTACCACCCGGCTCTGGTGGCCCAGGCCTCGGCTACCCTCGATCGGCTCTCGGGCGGTCGTTTCAACCTGGGAGTGGGCACCGGCGAGAACATCAACGAAGGACCTCTCGGCTACACCTTCCCCAAATACAAGGAGCGCAATGAGCGCATGACCGAAGCCCTCGAGATCATGCGCCGCCTGCTCGACGGCGAGAAGCTCACCTTCAAAGGCAAGTATTACCAGACCGATAGGGCCAAGCTCTATAGCCCACCCCTGGGCCCGGTGCCCATCTGGATGGCGGCCGGCGGTCCCAAGTCGGCCGCCCTGGCCGGCCGCATGGCCCAGGGTTTGATCATCTCGGTCAAGGACCCCAAAGCGGCCATCGAGGACGTGATCACCCCGGCCCGCCAGGCGGCCGAAGAGGCCGGCAAGCCCCGCCCCAAGGTGATGACTTCGCGCTGGTCGATCTATGCGGCCAATGATGACGAAGCGTGGAAAGCCCTTTACTCTTGGCGCGGTCTGCGGGCCCCGGGCCGCCTCGAGGCGGTCGATCCCCAGACGCTGCGCGAGAAGGCCGACGAGCTTCCCCGCGAAGAGGTGCTGGGCCGCTATTCTCGCTGCCCCAACGCCGAGGAGATCGTGAAGGTCTATGAGCCTCTGGTGAAAGACATCGAGGCCGACGTGGTCACGTTGCAGATGGCCGCCGTCGACCAACCCGGCCTGATCAAGCTGCTGGGCGAGAAGGTCCTGCCCGCTCTGCGCGAGATGGCCGCCGCCAAGGTCTGAGGCCCGCGGACTAGCCAGGGTTTCCCGACCGCAAGTCGGAAAAAGTCACCATGGAACTTCTGAGACTGGCCGACTTTCGTCCCTCGGCTTCGGCCGAGACCTTCGCCTGGTCGGGCCCGGGTAAGCTTGTGCCGGTAGGCATCTTCCTGGGGCTGACCGGGTTCTCGGGTTGGCAACTGCTGGCCTCCCAGCGACTGGTCGACATGCCCACCTTTGCCTGGTGCCTGATGACCGGCACCTTTGCTCTGTTCTTCTGGGTCGCGCTGGCCCAGGCCCGGGCCGCCTTCGGTCCCAATGCCTGGGTGGCGGTGGTCGACCGGGACCGACTCTGGCTCAAGCTGCGCTCGCCTCTCAACGCGCGTCTCGGCCAGCCCGATGATTTCCAGGTCGTATCCATTCCGTGGTCAGGGATTGTCTGGTCGCAGCCTGTCCTGGTGCAAACCCTCTCGACCCACGCCCGCGAGAACAAAACCGATACCGCCAATTGCCTCGAACTGGGCCTTTCCGAGCCCGATTGCGGCAGGCTGGCCCAGGCCCTGGCCGCCGAGCGAGCCTCGCGCCGCAACACCACCTCCCACGGGCATTCCCCCGTGCAACTGATCGAGCCCGAGCGGATTCGCCTCGACCTCTACAGCGTGCCCGGCGGGCCCGCCCGGCTGCAAGCCGCTCTGCCCCCCTCGGTCGCGCGACGCGATCCTCGCCACGAGAACATCGATTTGCGCTAGTTCCCTTCGGGGCAGCGGTCCTTGGTCGCTTGAGGAAGTAGCTTGGATGGGACCGAAAGCCGCTCTGGCCACCAGCTTCGTTTTCCTGGTCTGCCTGTCACTCTTGCAGAGGCCCCTTTCCCCCTCGGCCTCGCGGACAGATTTGTCGCTGAGCGGGCTCAGGCCGGGCTCCCGGCTTCGGGATGTTCCCCTCCGCTTCGACTATCGCCGAAGACGCGACCTGTTCGCCACCGACACGCTCGAAGGCCTCTGGTTTGCCGGACAGGTGAATCACGAGGACAGGATCGTGTGCCTCGAGAGTTCGCGGCTCGACCTCAACGGGCACACCTTGCAGGCTAACCAATGGACGCTGGCCCGCTTCGAGCACACCTTCGGTCCACCCGACGAGCGCCAGGGCTTGGCCGGCGCTCGACCCACCCTGTCCTACCGCCGCCTCGGCCTTCAGGTGGTCGGCTCGGCCGGCGGGCCCATCCTGCTTTTTCGCCTGCGCAGCCAGGCCCTGTTCGACGTTGGCGCCATAATCGGCGTGCTCGAAGAAGACGACGGCCTCGGGTTTTTCCTGCTCCGTTAAGTTCACAATTCGATCGACGGGAGGGCCTGAGCCCATAGAGAAGGGGCACCAATTCCGGTCTTAGCGACCGAAGACTTGGAGCTACAATGGGCCGTCACGATCGACTATTCAAGGAGCTGCTCACGCTCTTTCTCTGTGAATTCCTGGAGCTTTTCTTGCCCGACCTGGCCGAGCTGGTCGATCCATCCTCGGTCGGGCGAGGCAGCTAGCGACTCAGCTTGACCGAGCCGGCCCACTGGTCGGTGCGCCGGCGCATGGGGTTGGCCTCTTCTTCGGGTAGGAAGGTCACCCGGGCGGCGGTTCTAAAGGAGCGCTCGATCTGGTCGGGGGTGGCCGACTTGCTTTCGAGCAAGAGCGATAGCTCGCTGGCCAGGGTCGTCTTTTGCAGGGCCGGGGCGTCGGTGCTGAAGGTGTATTCGACCCCGAACTGGTCGAAGAGGTCGAGCAGTTTGCCGTATTCTTCCACCGAGGCCACCGCGCCCGTCAGCAGGTTCGAGACCACGCACAGTTCGGCCGCGATGCCGCGTTCGGCCATCAGTTTGAGGCCCCGGTCGTCGCCATTCTCCCAATAGCTGCGGGCCGCCACCAGGGGATGGCCGATGCGGTCGGCCTGGAGATTCTCGACCGTGGCCAGGAAGGTCGCGAGGTCGGTGCTGCGAGTCTCGCCGCAGTGAACGGTGCGGCCCACCAGCGGTCCGGCCAGGCGGTAACACTCGGCCATTTCGCGCATGCGGGCCGGGTCTTTGAGCGGGTTGGCCGATTCGGGACCAGCCAGGTCCAGGCCGACCACGGGCAGGCCTTCGCTCGACCATAGGGCCACTTTCTCGGCTAGAATGCGGTTCTGTTCATAAGGCAGGTCGCGTCCAAGGCAGACGATGAGACCGGCCCTCAACTGGCCTTTGTAGGCGGTGCGCACTTCGGTGACCGCCGAGCAGGCAGCCATCATCACGCGGTCGAGGTCCCAGATGCCTCCGCCGTTGCGTTTCATCGGGTTAAAGCGCAGCTCGAGGGCGCGAATGGGCAGCTGATAGCGAACCGGGGTCACGGCCACTCCCTCGCCGTCGACCCGCTCGGCCCCCTGGGTGCGGGCCGCTCCGTTGAGGGCGATGAGCACGCTTTCGCGCAGGGCCTGCGGGCCCGATTGGATGCGCTCGGCCACCTCATAAACCTCGAGGTATTGCTCGAGCGAGCCCGAGTTGTCCTGGCGGCGATGCAGCAAGTTGGCGAATTCGTTGTAGGTGGCCACCGGCAGGCGGATGCCGCGGTCGACGGCCGCTTCGAAGAGGCGGTGGATGGGCACCGCCCCGCCCAGATGGACATGCAGTTCGACCACCCCTTCAGGCGGGGCTTCAACCAGGAATGGCGGAGTCATGCTGGCGTCGTTCGCTTCGAGCCGAAGGGAACCTCCCCCTGAAAACGAAGACAAGGGCGTGTCTCCACCGCCCCCCATAGGCTGGAGCAGCCCGTCTGATCTCGAGTTGCGCTACACCGGTCAGCTCAAAGCCGACCTCGACCGTCTGCCCCGCCTGGCCACTTTGATCAAGCAAGAACGAGCCCGCCGCGAAGATCTGGTGCTGCTCGATACCGGAGACTTCTCGGCTGGTCACGCCATCAGCGACCAGCATGCGGGCAAGCCCGTGGCCGAAGTGATGAACCACCTCGACTACGACGCGGCCGTGCTGGGTCGAGGCGATTGCCAATGGGGGGTGGCCGGCTTGCGGCAGTTGGAGCGCACCGCGGGCTTTCCGTTTCTGGCTGCCAATTGGCAGGGGTTTCAGGGGTTTGTGGATCTGAACCGCTCGGGGGTGAGCCTGCGGGTGGTCGGCCTGGCCTGGCCCGAGCCGCCCCAGGGGGTCGAGGCCATCGAGCCGAAGCTGGCCCTGGCCCGCGCCCTGGAAGGGTCGAGCGACGATCAGGTGGTGGTGGTATTGTCTCAACTTGGATATCAGCAAGACCGCCAGCTGGCCCTGGGCCACGAGCTGCATGTCTTGTTGGAAGGGGTTCCCTACGACGGCTTCAGCCAGGTGACCACGGTCAGCGAGACGCTGTTGGTGCCGGCCTGCTCGGGAGCCGGGCACCTGGGCTCTCTGCGGTTGGAGCTGGCCGGGGGCGTGGGCGACGAGGAGCGAAACGGATGAGCGATTGGAAAGAACGCAAGGTGCGCCTGACTCATTATGAGGTCGACCCGGTCAACGGTCCGGGTCAGATGGTGACCCGACCTTACAACTTGTCAGGCAACCCTTTCGCCGTCTTCTGCTCGAGTAGCGAGTGCGAACACTATTTCGACCGACCCGCCGCCCTGCCCCATTGGAGCGAGGACTGTCAGGAGTATCTTGGAGTGCTGCGCTGTCCGGCCTGCGGTGAGCCGGTCGTCAAGCCGGCGCCGCCCCGGTGAGAGTGTTGGTGACCGGCGCCGCCGGCAAGTTGGGGGCTTATGTGGTCGAGGCCCTGGCCGGCCATGAAGTGGTCACCTGGGAAACCCGCCAGCAGGTGGACCTGAGCGACCCCGAGTCAATTGCCCGCGGCCTCGAGCAGGCTCGAGCCGAGGTCATCATTCACACCGCCGCCATGTCGGCCATCGCCGAATGCCACCAGCAACCCGAACTGGCTCGGCGCATCAACTGCCAGGCAGTGGGACAGCTCGCGGGCTCGGGAGCCCGGTTGATCCATGTCTCCACCGACCTGGTCTTTGGTGGCGATCGGGCCCCCTACTGTGAAGATGACCCTCCCCAGCCTTTGTCGGTTTATGGTCGCACCAAGGCCGAGGCCGAGCCGCTGGTGGTCCATGCCGGCGGTACGGTGGTGCGGGTGGCCCTGTTGTTCGGGCCGAGCCCGCGGGGAGGTTTCTTCGACAGCCAGCTAGTCAACCTGCGGTCCGGCAAAGCGATGAGTCTGTTCGTCGACGAATGGCGTACACCGCTCTATCTGGGCTCGGCCGCCGAGGCCCTGGCCCTGTTGGTGGACCACCCCCACCCCGGCATCTTGCACGTGGGTGGCTCGCTGCGGATGAGCCGCTATGAGATGGGCCGGGCCCTGGCCGAGGCCATCGGGGCCGACCCTGACCTGATTCGGCCCAACCGGTGTGATGAAGTCGACTTTCCCGAGCCTCGGCCCACGGATGTATCGTTGGCCAGCGACCGCTTCAGGACGCTCTTTCCCGGGTGGAACGACCTGGACGTGGCCCAGGCCCTGGCCGGCAGATAGCAGGAATCGCCCGGGGCCACGCCGCAGACGGTTGTTTCTTTGATCGAATCCTGAGGAAGTCCATAGATGCCCTATCGATATAGCACAGGCGACGAGCGCCTGGATGAGGATCTGGCCGCCATCGTCGAGCGCTTCGGTCCCAGCCTCAATGCAGACCTCATCCACCAGATGATGGTGACTTGCTGCAAGCTGGTCAAGGACGGAACCGAACGCGGGGACGTCAAGATTCTCAACACCACCCTCAAGGAGATGCGCTACGCCTTCAAGGTCTTCTCGCCTTATCGCCGCTTGCGCAAGGTGTCGCTGTTCGGCTCCGCCCGGTGCGGCTCGGACACCGATGATTACAAGCAGGCGGTGGCTTTCGCCGAAGAGATCGCCAGGCGCGGCTTCATGATCATCACCGGGGCGGGGCACGGAATCATGGAGGCGGGCAATCGCGGGGCCGGTCGCGACATGTCCTTCGGTGTCAACATTCGTCTGCCGTTCGAGCAGGTCGCTAACGACTATATCGCCCACGACAAGAAACTGGTCAACTTCAAGTATTTCTTCACCCGCAAGCTGGCCTTTCTTAAAGAGACCCACGGCATCGTCTGCAGCCCGGGCGGCTTCGGCACCCATGACGAGGGACTCGAGGTGATGACCCTGGTCCAGACCGGCAAGTCGCACATGCTGCCCATCGTGTTCATGCATCCCGAAGGCGGCACGTTCTGGACTGACTGGCACAACTACGTCACCGATCGCTTGCTCACTCGCGGCATGATCTCTCCCGAGGACCTCAGTCTCTATAAGATCACCGACAACTATCTCGACGCCTGTGACGAGGTGACGCGCTTCTACCGCCGCTACCACTCGATGCGTTACGTGCGCGATTTTCTGATCATTCGCCTTGAGGCCCCCCTCAATAGCGATGAGGTAGAACAACTCAACGACGAGTTTTCGGACTTGCTAAAGTCGGGTCGCATCGAGACCTGCGAGGCCCTCAAGGAAGAGACCGACGCCGATATTCGCCATCTGCCGCGTCTCAAGATGCATTTTCGGCGCCGGTCTTTTGGCCGATTGCGCCAGATGGTCGACCGCATCAACAGCTTTCCGTTGCCGTATGAGTGCGTGGTCGAGGTTCCCGAGGCCGGCGAAGGCGGCCAGATTCCCGACGAGATCGATGACGGAGAGATCTCTGGTTAGTGTCGGACCTGCTCCAGAAACTGGCTCCCAAGCTGCGTCACGATCTGCGCGGTCCGCTGCTCAACATCAAGATGGGCTTGCAGTTGCTCGAGGGCGACGGCGAGAACGCCGAGCTGATAAGTTCCTTGTTGGGTGAAGTCGAGCGGGCCCAACAACTGGTGGGCAAGCTGGTCGACCTGGCCGCCGCCGAGGCTCCCAAGAAGGTCGGCATGCGGCTGGCTCCGGTAGTTCACCAGTTCGCCAGCGAGAGCAAGGTCGAGTTGGGTCAGGTCGATGACCTGACCATCTCGGGCGATCCCGATCTGGTGCTCAAGACCCTGGGCTATCTCGGTGAGAATGCCCTTCAGGCCGGCGCCGACAAAGTCATGGTCGAGCTGGTTGACGAGGGCGCCGCGGCTCGCTTGACCATTGAAGATTCGGGTCCTGGACTCGAAGAAGACTTGTGGTCCAAAGTGCTTGAGCCCGGCTTTTCTACCCGCGCCCGCAACGGGCTGGGATTGGCCATCACCCGCACCGTCTGCGAGTCGCACGGAGGTTCGATCGAGCTGGGGCGCTCCCAACGCCTGGGTGGGTTGGCCGTGACCGCGCGCTTCGCCAAGGAGACGACGTGATCAGCCCTGACACCTTTCGCGCTTGCATGGGACGGTTCGCCACCGGGGTCACGGTGGTGACGACCCGGGCCGGCGATCAGATCCACGGGATGACCGTCAACTCCTTCACTTCGGTCTCGCTGCACCCGCCCCTGGTGTTGTTTTGTCCCAACAAATTGACCCGCACCCTGGAGTTGATCCGCGAAGGCGGAGTCTTCGCCATCAACGTGCTGGCCGAAAACCAGAAAGACCTGTGTCTGCGCTTTGCGGGCATGACCGAACTCGAAGACCGCTTCGTCGGCCTGACCCACCAGCCGGGCCCGGCCAGCGGATGCCCACTTTTCGACCAGGCTCTGGCCCACCTCGAGTGTCGCAAGGTCGATGAGCGCGAGGCGGGTGACCATGTCATCGTGGTGGGCGAAGTCATCGGCCTTGACTACCACGACGGCCGACCGCTGCTGTTCTTCTCGAGCGGTTACCCCAGCCTGCGTTAAACGGTTTCGTGACGCTCCAGCTTTAAGCTCAGCCTATGCTAGTGCGCATGGCCAGATTTGCTTTGCCCCCGCTGGCGCGGCCGCGAGCGGCCGCGGTGGCCGAGGGACCGGTCGACCTGGTCGAGTTGAGCGGAGGGGCGGCCCCGGTGGACGCTCCCACGATCGGCGGCGTGGCCCTGCCCCGGTGGGCCCAAAAACCGCTGGCTTTTGGTTGGGACTGCCCGGCCGACGAGTTCTCTCGCCGCTGCCGCGAGGCCGTGGCCGGCCTGACGAGCGGCCAGCCCTTAGAGCGGCTCAAACTGGGCGAGAACTTTACCAATTCGGTCTATCTGGTGCACCTCGACAACGGCTTGGCGGCTATCTGGAAGCCCGAATCGGGAGAATACGCCCGCCCGTTGCGGGTGAACATTTCCCCTCAGCAAGAGGCTCGTCGTGAAGTCATGGGCTACCTCCTCGATGCCGCCCTGGGACATCTGGCCCGCGTGCCTCCGCTGGTGCGCCGCCAGCTCGACGGAAGCTGGGGAACCTTGCAGCTGTTCGTGCCGGGGACGGGACCGGGCCAGCCTTTCGAGGGCACTCCTCGTTATGGGGATGTGGCCGTCTATGACCATGTGGTGGGCAATCTCGACCGCCATGATCACAACTGGCTCCAGGACGAGGCGGGTAACATCATTCCCATCGATCACGGCCTGATCTTGCCCGAGAGCAACAGCGCCCAGGGCGCCCACAATTTTCTGCTGTCGGAGCCGATCGAACTCGAACCCCGCCATCGCCAGGCCCTCGAAAGACTCCAGCAAAGCTGGCCCCAATTGCAGGCAAGCGCCAGCCAATTGGGGCTGCCTCAAGAAACGCTGATGGCTATGCGAGACCGGGTCAAGCTGATGCGGCTCACGGGCCGGACCTCGAACGGCTGGCGGGGCGGGGATGACTTTCCCACCTGTTACCAGGCGGGGCTAGCCTTCTAGCTTACCAGATTTCGGGTTCGGTGAAGCCGCTGTAGACCCCGACCGCGCCGCCCAGGGCGGCCAGTCCAATCACGCCGGGCCAGCCAGCGGCTGCGCCCACCACGGAAGTGAGGGTTCCGCTCAGGGCTCCGATGGCGGCCCCACCGGGGACCATCAACATGGCCAGCATGATGCCACCCTGCTCTTTGCCGGGGGTCAGTTCCCAGCCGGCGATGGCTCCGTGGCAGGCTCCGTAGGCTTGACCACCGGCTCCGCCCACCAGGGCTCCGGCCAGGTCGCTGTGGGGGCCGTGGCCGAAACCGATGCTGCGTCCGGCGGCGCCGAGGGCGGCCGGAACGGCCATGAAGGCGGCGCACTTGAGGCCGCGGCGCAGGGCGATCTTCCAGTTGCCCTTGGGCTGCGAGGGCTGAAATTCGTCTTTAGGTTGCTCGGGCGCGGGTTGGTCGGCGGCGCGAGGGGAGGGAAGGGCTTTGGGCGTGGAAATGGCGGAAATTTTCATGATTGTGCTCCTGCTTTGTATTTGTGTCAAACCAGGAGTATCACGGACTTTCCGCTGGACTATTTCCGGTGTGTTATCAGTCAGCGATCTCGACCGAGATGCCGCCGATGGTGAGGGCCTCGGGAGTGACCTCGAGTTCGAGCAGCGAGCGCGGCCGACCCGATAGCGCCGCCAGAGCCGCCTCGAAGGCCTGCTGGGGAAGGCTGCCCACCACCCGTTCGAGCCGCATGCGGTAGGCGCACTCGCGCTCGGCTTCGGCCAGGTTCTCGAGGCTGAGCTGGCCGCTCTGAAAGGCATCCTGCAGGCGTTTTTGATGCTGGTCGCGGCTGGCGAAGTCGCCGTGCAACCAGAGGTCGTCGGCCAACCGCTTGCCACAGTCTTCGAAACTCTCGTGAGCGCCCTTCTCGGCCAGGACCTGGTCGAGGAACTGGCGGTCGTGACGGGCCGGGCCGGGCTCGGCCAGCACATCGCCCACCACCCCCGGCAGGTCGGCTCCTTCGGGCAGCTGGGCTTGGAGTTGCGAGTAGTGGTCGACGGTCCAGTCAACGAAGCGGTTGACCTGATCGGGCTTGAGACCAAGCTCGCTCAGCCGGGTTTCAAGACCGGCGAACTGGTCCCAGAGGGGATCGAGCGTTCCGCCCAGGTTCTCGATGGCAGCCATCCGGCGTATTGCCTGGTCATAGTCAGGCGCCTGGGCTATGCGTTGCCAGACGCCGTTTTCGGCCCGGGCGGCCAGAGGAATCAGGTGAAAGAGTTCATTATTCTCGATGCCCGGACGCAGCGAAGCCAGCCGGCCGAGGGCGGCCTCGCGCTCTTCGGGCGAGGCTTCTTCTTCCAGGCGGTGGGTGCCCCAGGCGGCCAGGCTGGGCGAGCCGGTCAAGCCCAACAGAGTGCGAAAGGGGGTCGAATGGCCGTGGAAGTGGTTGACTTCGATCTTGAGCGCATTGCGGGCGTCGACCTGAGGACCCCCGCCGGGACCACCGGCGCGACCGGTCACTACCAGCGCTTGCAGCTCGAGGAAGTCGCGATAGCCGCTAACAAGGTCGGGCGGAGTCTGGTTGGGCGTATAGTCGAGCGGGGCCGACAAGCCGTTGAGCGAAACGCTTTCGTTCGAGGGCGAGCAGCGATGGAGCACGCCATCTACCTCTTGCAGGCTGGCCCAGGCCATCTGATCGAGCAGCAGCGCATTGGGGCCGGGCGGGAAGGCATCGATGGCCAGCTGCAGCGCGGTGACTCTGGCCTGCCGGTCAAGTCCCGCCAGGGGTCCTGGACCTTGCTCGACCATGTTCGACAACAGCTCGAGCGAATCTTCGATCACGGGTTGCTCGTGCTGGCCGACCTGGTGGGCCAGCTTGACGAATCGCTGTCTTTCGACCGGGCTCAAGCCGGCAGTGGCGCGGACATTCATGCTGCGATGCTAGGACAACGGGCTGAAAAAACAGTGATACTTCGGCCCCGCCGCGAAAGGCCCGGCCATGAGAACTGTGTTGCTCGTTCTGCTGCTCTTTGCCCAGGCACTGGCCGACCCGGTGCTCGATCAGGTCGTGCCCGGCGCGCTCGAGCATTATCGCTGGTTTCACGGCCATCCCGAACTCTCGAACCAGGAAGAGCATACGGCCGCTTACCTGGCCGCCGAGTTGCGCAAGCTGGGTCTCGAGGTCGAAACGGGCATCGGCGGCCACGGCCTGGTGGGGGTTCTGCGCGGGCAGGGTCCCGGCCCGGTGGTGCTCTATCGAGCCGATATGGATGCCCTGCCGGTGACGGAGGCCACCGGCCTGGCCTACGCCAGTACGAACAACGGCGTCATGCACGCCTGTGGCCACGACCTGCATCTGGCCGTGGCCCTGGCCAGCCTGGCCGTGATGGCGCGCCAGCGGGATTGGCCAGGAACGATCCTGTTTGTCGGTCAACCCGCCGAAGAGGTGGGTAGGGGAGCCCGCGCGATGCTGGCCGACCCCCGCTTGATCGAGCTCCTGGGGCGGGTGGGGCGACCGGGTGCCGCCCTGGCCTTGCACGATAGCGCTACCATGCCGGTGGGGCAGGTGGCCGTGACCGGCGGGTTCGTGAGCGCCAATGTCGACTCGGTCGACATCCTCATCCATGGCCTCGGAGGCCACGGCGCCCACCCCGAGACCACCGTCGACCCCATCGTCATCGGTGCAGAGACGGTGCTGGCCTTGCAGACCATCGTCAGCCGCAAGTTGGCTCCCGGCACCCGAGCGGTGGTCACGGTGGGTCGCTTCTCGGCTGGTACCAAGCACAACATCATTCCTTCCCAGACTTTGCTGCAGCTGACGGTGCGCTCTTACGAAGACGAGGTAAGAGCCAGGCTGCTCGAGGAGATCGAGGCCGTGGCTGTGGGAGTGGCTCGGACCCACGGGGCCCCCCGCGATCCCGAAGTGACCTCTTCTGAAGAGTACACCCGGGCCGGCTACAATGACCCCCAGTTAACCGAGCGTATCGCCCAGGTCTTCAAGCCGCTATTGGGCCCCGAGGGGCTGGCTCCGGACGGTGAACCCAGTATGGGCGGAGAGGATTTCTTCGAGTTTCCCCATCAATTGGGCTGCCCGGGAATGATGTTCAGTCTGGGGGCGGCTGCCCCGGAGAGCCTGGCCCAACCCAACCCTCCCGGGCTGCATTCCGATCGCTGGTCGCCCGCCGCCGAGCCGGCTCTGCGGCTGGGAACTCAGCTGATGGTAGCCGCCTTGCGCGAGGTGCTGGGTGCGCGAGCTACAGATTGAACTCGCGGCGGGGGCGGAGCCTCTCTATCGCCGCCTGACCGCCAGCCTGCAGAGTTGCCTGGAAAGCGGCCAGCTGCAGGTGGGTGAGCTGTTGCCCTCGAGCCGCGCCCTGGCTCGCCAGCTCGGGGTTCACCGCCAGACGGTGTTGACGGCTCTCGACGAGCTGCAGGCCGAAGGTTGGCTGGCAGCCGAGCCCGGGCGTGGCTATCGGGTGGTGGCCCTTCCGGCCACGGCGCCGACCCGGGCCGGCCAGGCTCGCCCCCGGTTCGTCTGGCAGTTGCGTGCTCCCGACCCCGATCCGCCGCCGGCGCTGGGCTTTCCCAGTGGCCGGCCCGACCTTACGAAGTTCCCGGTCAAGGAATACTACGCCGCCATTCGCGAGGTGCTGCGTCGCCACGAGCCCACCCAGTTGCTGGGCTACAGCGATCCGCGCGGCAAGCCGGCCCTGCGCCGCGAGTTGACGCGTTATCTTCGGCGGGCCCGGGGGATCCGAGCCGAAGAGGATGAAGTGGTGATCACCCACGGCAGTCAAGAGGCCATCTTTCTGCTGGCTCAACTGTTGCTCGAGCCCGGCGACGAGGTGGCCGTCGAGACACCGGGCTACCCTCCCGCCTGGGCGGCCTTTCGCCAGTGTGGAGCGCGCCTGGTTGGGGTCGAGGTGGATACCGACGGATTACGGCCCGACCAGTTACACGGCCTGAGCTCGAAAGTCAAACTGCTCTATCTGACTTCGATTCACCAGTACCCCACCACCGTGACCCTGGCGGGACCGCGCCGCCGGCGGGTCTATGAATGGGCCTGTGAACGCGGTGTGCCTATCCTCGAGGATGACTACGACAACGAATTTCACTATCGCGGTCCCGGCGACGCCACTCTCAAAGCGCGCGACCCGGCCGGTCTGGTGCTCTATTGCTCGACCTTTTCCAAGGTGCTCCATCCGTCGTCCCGGTTGGGCTTTGCGGTCGTCCCGTCCGAGGTGGCCGGGCCGCTGGCAGCACTAAAAGACGTGGTCAGTCGTCAGAACGACGGGCTCACCCAGGAAGCCGTAGCCTGGTGGATGGAGCAGGGCGGGTTCGAGCGTCATCTGCGCCGCATGCGCCGGCTCTATGAGAAAAAGCGGGACCATCTGGCCAGCCTCCTGGCCGAAACCGACTTCACCTTTCAACTGCCCGACGGAGGGATGTGCTTGTGGCTGGATGTGGGCGTCTGTAGCCAGCGAGTAGCGCACGAGGCGACTCGGCTGGGTCTGGGGCTGCGCCCCGGTAACAGCTATCTCCTCGACGGGGGCCAGAGCACCTGTCTGCGGCTCGGATTTTGTGCTCCGGCAATCGAGCAGTTGACCCGATCTACGGGCCTGCTCGTGCAGGCCGTCGCCCGCTCGAGGACGAACCTCTGAGCGTGTTTGACAAGTTGCTTAGCAAGTTCAAAGCGGCTGTGGCGGGGGTGTCGATACCGGCCCAAGAGCGACGGGCCGTCATCCGCATCGGCGGTAAGGGTTTTACCGTCAATGGCCACGATGGTTCTAGCGCCTTTCAATGTGACCTGCTGGACGTGAGCGTGGCCGGGGCCCGCATTCGGGCCGAACACAGGCTCAAAGTTGGGGCCCGCGTGCGCCTGAGCAAAGACACCCTGGGCGATAGCGTCAACGGGCGGGTCGTCTGGGCCGGCAGTCGGCTGGGCACGCTCAAGGGCCAGTATGGTGTGGTGTTCGAAGAGAGCAAAGAAGTCATGGCTCGCAGTTGGACGAAGCGCTGCTTGCAGCAGCTGGGTCTGGGCTCGAAGATCGGCATTCAAGAGCGGCGCCGAACGGTGCGCATGCCAACCAATTTCGCTGCCGCCATGGGCAACTTCCAGGGCGAGATCATGTGCGACGGCAAGCTGGTCCAGCTCTCGGCCGGAGGTTGCGTGTTGGCCATTCCCAGCCACGTCGACGTGGGCACCCGCGTCTCTTTGATGGTGCCTGCCCTGGGCACGCTCGAGCCTTTGATCTGTCCGGGTACGGTCAAGCATATCCGCAAGGGCGGTCAGACGGTGCTGGCAGCTATCGAGTTTCACCAGCCCAAGGTGGACCTGGTGGTTCGCTACCTTAACCAGTTGGCCAATACGTGACCACCCGCAGCGTCAGTCTAGCCCTGGCTCGGGCCAAGCTGCTCGAGACCCTCGACAAACACCAGATCGACGTAGTGGCCTCGCTTTGCGAGTTGCGCGAGTTCAGCGAGGGAGAGACCATCGTTCGCCAGGGCGAGCCCGGCATCGAGCTATTCATCATCCTCTCGGGCCAGGTCACGGTGCTGGTCGAAGACGCCGACCTGGGCTATGAGTATCCCATTCTCGAGCTGGTCGAGGGCCAGACCTTCGGTGAACTCTCGCTGCTCACTCGCCATCCTCGGGCGGCCACGGTGCGGGCCGACGTCTCTACCCTGTGCGCTTGTCTCAACCAGCTTTCATTCGAGAAGCTGCTGGGCTCGCTGCCCCAGGTGGGAGTCACCATCTGTCGCTATCTGGCCGAACGCATCAATGCCCAGGGCGACCGCACCGGTCTGCGCTTCGTCAAGTTGACTCCGGCTCTCTTTGACCAGCGGCTCTATCGCCTCTTGCCCGAGCGGGTCTGGCAGCGCTTTCAGGCTGTTCCGCTGCGACTGAGCGGCAGCATCTTGACGGTGGCTGTGACCCGACCCGACGAGGTGGCCCAGATGGCCGCTCTCAAACAGCTGTTGCCGACCTTCGACGTGCGCTGGGTTGCCTGCGGTTTCGAAGACTACTCGGCCCTGCTCACCGAAACCATCCTGCCCGGCCTGGCTGCGATCGCAACCGACCTGCGTTCTCTGCCGGTCGAAGAGTTCTGTCTCTCGGGCAACCCCCAGGGGCCGGGCGCCAAGCTGTTGGCCAGTCTCTTCCTGCAGGCGCTCTTCACCGAAGCCGACGAATTGCTGCTTGAACCCACCTCCGAAGGGGTGCGCCTGCGGGTGCGCCATCAGGGACGCCTCAAGACCCTGGTCGACCGCGACATGACCCGCGAAAGCTATCCGGCCCTGGTAGAACTGCTGCGGGGCCTGACCGGCCTCGGCCCCGAGGATCACCATGGCAGCGGGACCTATGTCCTGCGCGCCAAGCTCCACGAATTCCAGGTCACTTTCCTGGCCACGCGCTGGGGACCCCGCACGGTGGTTCGCTTTTTCTCGTCGGGGCCCGGCCTGAGCCTGACCAGTCTCTTTCGTTCCAAGGCCATCAGCAGTCTGCTGGCCGAACAGCTTCAAGGCGGACGCCTGTTCCTACTCTCCGGAGGCCGCGGCTCGGGCAAGTCGAGCACCTTCTACCAGATTCTCGAAGAGTTCTGCGATCTCGAAGAGCAAAGTGTGATCACCGTCGAGCGCCGCCTGCTGCGAGGGCTTCAGGGGGTCAGTCAGTGCGTGGCCAGCTGGGACTCGTCCCGCTCGATGGCTCGTCTAACCCGAGCCGCCCTGGCCCAGAACCCCGACGTGTTGGGCCTCGATGAGGTGACCGATCCCGAGACCGCTCAGCTGGCGGTGTCGGCCGCCCTCAACGGCGCCTGTGTGCTGGTGGTGATGCGGGAAGCCGATGTCCAGTCGGCCCGTCGACGCTTTCTCGAGCTGGCCGGCAACCCCGATCTCGAGGCCCAGGTGTTGCGCATGGTGGTGTGCCAGCGGTTGGTGCGCAAGTCTTGCTGCGACTGCCGCACAGAGATCCAGGATGACGACTCTTTACGGTCCCATCTGCAACGTGCCGGGCTCTTGACCGACACCGACCTGTTTGACTTGCGCCATTCGCCTGGCTGCGACGCCTGCGCCGGCACCGGCGTGATCGGGCGAATGGCCGCTTTCGAGTTTTTGGCTTACGGCTCTAACGGCTACCAACACCGGGGGATCAAGGCTTTCGGGCGCGAGTTGCTGAGCGAAGGACTGGTGGCCCCCCTCGAGGCGCTGCGCGTCTTGAACTAGGAGGTTATGGTTGGAACTGGTTTTCTCCATCGATACCGGCGACATCGTCAGTTATCCCGCCGACGCGGTCCTGCTCAAGCACGCCGGAGGCTTTCACGGTGCCGACCTCGAGGTGTGCCGGGTGCTCTCGCGCGGAGGGGTTGACCCCGATTCGATCTCGCCTGGGCCCGATCAGCATGCCCTGGTGGATACGGCCGGCCAGCTGGCTGCTCCTTGGGCCATCTTCGTGGGCGCACCCACTCTGCGTAAGCTCGGCTACAGCCAGATTCGCAAGTTCGTCAGAGCCGGTATGGCGGCGCTCGGGCAAGAACTCTCGGTTTGCCGCCACCTGGCCATGACCATCCACGGACCGGGCTTTGGATTAGACGAGACCGAATCGATGTTCTCGAGCTTTCAGGCCTGTGTCGACGCCGTGCGCGAGGGCGCTTGCCCCAAGAATCTCGAGCGGATCACGATCGTCGAGCGAAGCCCCGGGCGGGTCGAACGCTTGCGGCAGGCCCTCGATGCCCACTTGAGAGCCGAATCATGGGCTCAGCGGCAGGGGCGCGATTTTCGATTGCTACTGGGTCCAGCCCACCAACCCCAGGTGCCGATTCAGGTGGCTGCCGTCACCAAGCCTCACATCTTCGTAGCCATGCCGTTCGCGGTCGAGATGGAGGATGTCTTCTACTATGGTATCCAACAACCGGTGCACCAGGCCGGCTACCTGTGCGAGCGCGTGGACAAGACGGTGTTTTCGGGCGACATCGTGGGCCGTATCCTCGAGCGGATCCAGACGGCCACGGCGGTGGTCGCCGACCTGACCGGTGCTAACGCCAACGTCTATCTCGAAGTGGGCTACGCCTGGGGTCTGGGCCGCCCCACCATCTTGATTACCAAGAGCCTCAGCGAGCTGTGCTTTGACGTGCGCGGACACCGGTGTCTCGAGTATCGCTCGATCAAGCAGCTCGAGCAGGCGCTCGAGCGCGAACTGGCCTCGCTAACCTGCGGGCCTTAAGGCCTTAAATCAGACCTGACCACGAGACGCGGTTGCGACCGCTGCGCTTGGCCTGATAGAGGGCCTCGTCGGCCCGGCCGATCAGCTCGGGCATCTGCTCGTTGGGGCCCAGGGTGGCGCCGCCGATACTCACCGTAATGGGAAGCTGGCCCCGCTGTAGCGGTACCGGCGTGGTTTCGACCATGATCCGGATGCGCTCGGCTGCCTCTCGGGGAGGGTCGTCCTCGGTGTGAACCAGCAACAGGGCAAATTCTTCACCGCCGTAGCGAGCCAGGACGTCAGCCTGGCGCTTGCCGGCCATCACGACCTTCACCAGGTGGCGCAGGGCGTCATCGCCGATCTGGTGACCATAGTTGTCGTTGATCTTCTTGAAGTGGTCGACATCGAGCATCAGCAGTGCGAACTGCAGGCGGTGGCGTTGAGCGCGGGCGATCTCTTCTTGCAAGCGCTCTTCGAAAAAGCGCCGGTTGTAGGCGCCGGTCAGGGCATCGCGCTGGCTCTGGGCTTTGAGCCGGTCGACCTCTTCGAGCATCTCCTGGCGCGACTCGTGGCGCCGCTCCAGGCGTTTGAGGGTCGCCTGCAGCTGGGCCACGCGAATGGGACGGGCCAACCAGTCGGTGGCCCCCACTTCGAAGGCCAGATCGCGCTCTTCTTCGGTGTCCACCAGCAACACCACCAGGGGCGCATTGGGTTGAACCGACAGCTCCTGGGCCAGACGTGCTCCTACGGGCAAGCGCGTAGTGCGCTTCCGGCTGGCGCGGGGCCCACCCAAACGTCCCTCAGGCAGGCGGATGTCCACAAACAGGACATCGGGCACGCTTTCCTCGAGCGCCTCCTCTGCTTCGGCCAGCGAGGAAGCCTCTCCGATTACCTCAAATCCCGTCTTGAGCAGCCGCCCCAGTCTGCTTCGAGCTGGTCCTTCGTCGTCGACCAGCAAGACCTTGATCATGCGGGGCCATTCGCGGCTACTCCTCGGGAGCCTTCAGGATTTGGCACGAATCAGAGCCACTCACAGAGTAGAGGAATCTCCTCCTTCGATCGGGCGAGAAAGGGGAATGAAAGAGTGATTTTCTCGATTTCGTCGAGTTCGTGAAGGCATTCCTCAACCACGACCTCGAGTAAGTTGATCAGTTCCATCTCCTCAGCTTAGTCCGGAATTAGCCTCTAATTCTTTTGGAAATATCTTGGAATTGTGGCGGTTTGAGTTGTGACTTGTTAACAAGCTGGTTACTGTTTTGTCACATGCGCTCCTTTCCCGGTGACTCTGGTGATAATTGGGTCGGCATACACTCTGGGTAGATCAACGCAGGAGGTTCCCCCCATGATTTCTCATCGCACTCAGCTCACCCAGCCTGGCAGTGCCCACTATCAGATCGGTAACAAGAACGAGACGATGGTCTTCGACGGCAAGCTAGAAGACGCCGTCGTCTCGCATGTCTTCGAGCGCGATCAGCTGGTCAGCGACGTCAAAGATCTGGCCGTTCTCTTTACCGACCCCAAGGTGGCCGAGGCGGAGCAAAAGCTTAACTCCGGGGCCGAGCGAGTCGAGTTGACCCTGGGCGACAAAGGCAAGTTCGAAGCCATCAAGGCCGGCGAGGAGACCCGCTTTTATCCGGCCGATTCCTACCTTTCCGAGCACTCTCTGGCCAAGTCCGGCGACAAGGGCTTCATCCGGGTCGACACCGGTCTCTCCAGCGGCCAAGAGCGAGTGCAGCAGCAGGTGGTGGGCCAATTCAACCCCAGCAACGGCACCATCACGTGCGTCTTTGAAGAGGTGAATGTCAGTCCTTTCGCCTAGTTCAGTCCGACTCTCGCAAAAACGGGGCGCCTGCAGGCGCTCCGTTTGCTTTCTGATGGTTAGTCTGTTGCGGCCCGGGGTAGAACATCTCGACACGAGATTTTTACGGAGGTTCCTATGGCTACCAAAGCTGCCAAGCAAGAGCTGGTGCTCTATCGGGTTGAAGACGGGGTCGCGATTTTCGAACTCAACGATCCCCCCGCCAACACCTACACCTACGAGATGATGCGCCAGCTCGACGAGTGCATCCTCAAAGCCCGCATGGACGACAACGTCCACGTCATCGTGGTCACCGGCCACGGCGACAAGTTCTTTTCGGCCGGCGCCAACATCAACATGCTGGCTGAGGTCACCCCGGGCTTCAAATACTACTTCTGTCTGCACGCCAACGAGACGCTGTGCCGCCTCGAGCAGACCCCCAAGCTGGTGATCGGCGCCCTCAACGGCCACTGCGTCGGCGGCGGCCTCGAGATCGCCATGGCCTGCGACATTCGCGTGGGCGCCAAGGGCAAAGGCAAAGTCGGCCTGCCCGAGGTCAACCTGGGCGTTCTGCCGGGCACCGGCGGCACCCAGCGCTTCTCGCGCATGGTCGGCAAGACCAAAGCCATCGAACTGATGGCCACTGGCGAGACCTTCTCGATGGAGAAGGCCATGGAACTTGGCCTGGTCAACCAGCTCTTCGAAGCAGACGACTTCATGGGCCAGGTGATGACCTACGCTCGCCAGTTCTTGCCCCCGAGCAAGGCTTCGATGGCCGTTGGCCGCATCAAGCGTTCGGTCCAAACGGGCATGGAGATGTCCTTCCTCGACGGCCTGGCCCTCGAGCGCGAGTTGCAGCAGCAGCTGTTCTGCTCGATGGACGCCAAGGAAGGCATCAACGCCTACGCCGAAAAGCGCTCGGCCAGCTTCAGCGGCAAGTAAGCGCGCTCTTCTAGAACGAAAACGGGAGCCCGTGCAGGCTCCCGTTTTCATTGGCCCGGCGGGCTGGGCGGAGTACGGCACGTGGTAGCGCCGAATTCGGCACCTGGTGGTGCCGTACCCGGGGCTTGGCGGGTTAGGGCGGAGTACGGCACGTGGTAGCGCCGAATCCGGCACCTGGTGGCGCCGTACTCGGGGCTTGGCGGGTTGGCGCGGAGTACGGCACGTGGTAGCGCCGAATTCGGTACCTGGTGGTGCCGTACCCGGGGCTTGGCGGGCCGGGGCGGAGTACGGCACGTGGTAGCGCCGAATTCGGCACCTGGTGGTGCCGTACCCGGGGCTTGGCGGGCCGTCAGGGCCGGCCGTCGAGTGGTTCGCCTTTCCTGGGCAATCGAGGGGCGAGGCATATCGTGCTCCGTTAGTCCGGGCGAGGAAGTCGGGAAACCTCGGTAGAAAAAGAAAAAGCCCCGGCTTTCGCCGGGGCGTTAGGTCCAACCAATGCTCATCTCACTGAGGAAACTTTACCGCCCCGCCGTCACAAGAGCGTTAAATGGAAGTGGCGGGCTACCACCGAAGCTTGGGTGATGAGCGGGCCGCCAAGCTTCGCCTCGGAGTTTAAGCGGGGCCTGAATGCCTTCAATCTCACGGTGGGCGGCGTCACCTCGGTGGCGGTGGCGCTGGGGCTCTACCTGGCCGCACCTGATCTGCTCGGCCTGGGTCAGGCTGGCCAGGCGACCGTGGGAGGTCTGCTGACCATGCTGCTGACCACCGGCCTACACACAGCCGGGCACGCCTACTTCGGCTGGCGTTTCGAGCGGGGCATCGCAGCCCATCAGCGCGGAGACCATCGGGCGGCGGTGGGCTTGCTGGCGGTGGTCGAGAAACACGAGATGGATCACTTCGACCCCGAAGGCTACGCTCTTAGGGCTTTGCAATCGAGCCGAGTCGCCTTAGAGGAGCAACCGGCCCAACAGGGCGCCGGCCAGGACAAGCCAGGCCGAGTTGACCTCGAAACGGAGGCCAACCAGCGCCACTAGCAAGATAATCCAGGCTGGGCCGGTGACGAGGGTCGAGAGGGAGAGCTGAACAACGACCGTTGCCATCAGAGCTAGAGCCGAGACGTTGACTCCGTCGAGGAAGGCCGAAAGCCAGACCGATTTGCGCATTCGCGGAATAAGCGGATTGAGCAGCCAGACGAAGAGGAATGAAGGCAAGAAGATGCCGACGGTGGCGCTGAGCGCGCCGCTCGGGCCGTTAACGAGGAAGCCGATGAAGGTGGCGGTGGACAAGACCGGTCCCGGGGTAAACTGGCCGATGGCGATGGCGTCGAGCAGTTGGGCTTGGGTCAGCCAGCCCAGTTGTTGCACGAGCCCCTCTTCCAGGAAAGCCACCAGCACATAGCCGCTGCCATAGAGAATGGAGCCGATCTTGAGAAAGAACAGAAACAGGCTGGGGTTGCTGACCTGGGTGGCGGCTTTGGCGACCCGAGTGCTCAAGAGCAAGAGGGCGGCCGTCAGGTTTGAGGGAGCCCTTTTGCGCAACCACAGCATGGCCAAAAGCCCGCCCGCTAGCAGAGCCGGGATTTGCGGGCAACCGGCCAGGACCGCGGTGAAGACCAGGGCCGCCACCAGGCCCAATTGGCGGGTCTTCACGGCTTTGCCGCCCAGCTTGTAGAGCGCTCCCGCGATGATGGCGATGACTGCCGGCTTGATGCCGGCGAAGAAAGGCGCCACCTGGGGCAGGCTTCCATAGGTGACATAGAACCAGGCCAACATCCCCGTGAGCGTGACCGCCGGGCCGATAAAGCAGGCGCCGGCTACCAGCAGGCCGCGCCAACCGGCCCGCTCGTAACCGAGATGCATGGTCATCTCGGTAGAGTTGGGGCCGGGGATGAGGTTGGTGGCTCCGACCAGATCCAGGAAGTGTTCGGGCGTGACCCACTTGCGACGAGTCACGAACTCGTCTTCCATCATGGCGATGTGGGCGGCGGGGCCGCCGAAGGCGAACAGGCCGAGCTTGAGAAAGGCGAGCGCGACCTCGGCGAGCACTAGTGGTGATCGATGTTGTCGAGGCGCTGCTGAAGGCTGGGGTGGGTGCTGCCGCCACCGGGGTGGTCACCGGTGATACGGGTCAGGGCGTCTTTGGCGATCTGGCGGGGCAGCCCGAGGCTCTCGAGCATGTCGACTCCGACCCCATCCGCTTCCATCTCGAGTCGATGCGAAAGTTCGCGCTCCTCGGCGTCGCTGCCGCTGAAGGCTCGCTTCTGGGCGCTGTGGTGGTTGGCCACATGGCCAGCCTCGTGACCGGCCACGAAGATCATCTCGTTCTGGTCGAGCTTTTCCATCAGGCCGCGAGTGAAATAGAGTTTGCCGTTGGGGCAGGCGAAGGCGTTGGTGACGCTCGAGTCGAGCACTTTGTAACGAAGGTCGAGTTCGGAGTCAAAGTGGGGGCGCACCGTGTCGAGGGCCTGATCGGCTCGGCTGGCGAAGGCAGGGTCGCTGGGACTGGCCAGCGTGCCCGACGAGATGAAGGCGGCCGCGTCGCAGGCCAGGCTGGTGCCGGCTCCCGAGTGGTTGAGCCAGGCGATGCCTCCGACGGCTCCGGCCACAGCCGCGCCCAGCAACAGGTAGCGGCCGATGCCGCTCTTCTTGGGTTCGGGCGCGGGAGCATCCCAGTTCTGGCTCAGGGTCAGCTGGTCGGTGGGCAGCGACCGGGAAGCTGGAGGGGCCGCGCTGGCGGTGGGAGGCGCCGAGCGGGCGAGGAGTGAGGCTGAGTGCGTCGTGATCTTCATCTATCTTGCTCCTATGTCTATGTGAGTCGAGCAAAGGCAAGATAACACCACCGCCGCCAGATTTGGTAACGGAAGTGTTACCGTTCGGTTTTTAAGGCTAGCTTCAGGCCGCTTCTCTAGTCTTTGCTTGATAGAAGACATAGGAGGAACGACCGATGCAAATCGCTCAGGTCAAGACCGGCTTCCCGCCGCTTCGGAGGGCAGCCACCTCCGACCAACCCTCACTCACCATCGAACAGGCTACCGACGTCTTGCTGGGTGGCGCATACAGAAATGCCGCCCAGCAAGCGCTCTCTCAAATCAGCCGGGCCCAACTGCCCCATGTGCCTAAAGAAGGCGAACGGCTGTGGACCCTGGCCGATGGGCGGACCCTCGCCCTGCGCACCGACTTTCGCACCGTCACCGCCACGGATCTCGAGACGGGTAAGGAGCTCTGGGCTCACCATGAGTTTCCTGAAAGCCTGGGCGGGCTCCGGCCCTTGCGCCCCGACCGCGGTGGCAAGACCCTCGCTTTGACGGACGCTCACCACGGCGTGGCCTTGATCGACGGCGCCACCGGTCGGGTCAAGAGCCGCATCGAACCGCCCTTGAAAGGCTTCATCACGGCCTCTGAGTTCACCAAAGAGGGGCTGCTGCTGGTGGGCGTGCAACCCAGTCTGCCCAGTGGCTCAAAGCCGCTGACGCGAATCTTTGCCTACCCGGAAGGCGCCAGCGAGCCGGCCTGGTCGCTCGACCTCGAGCGCAGCGGCATCAACAACGCCGTCCCCTCTCCCGACGGAAAGAGGCTCTACTTCTCGGCTCACAACGAGTTCAAGATGCACGCTCTGGACCTTGAGAAGGGCGAGATCGTGTGGTCCAAGCCGCTGGCTCACCACTCGGATCCGGCCGTGGCCCGCGACGGCTCGGTGATTCTCGAGGGCGTGGCCTATGACCCCGAGACGCACCAGCCGCGCTGGAAGGTCGAAGGCGAGTTTGCTTCCACCCCCATCGAGGATGCTCAGGGTCAGCTCTATTTTGGGGTTGGCGGTCAATTGCAGTGCCGTCGTGAGGATGGCGCTGTGCTGTGGTCTACCCACGCTTCGGGCAAGAAGTGGAGATTTCCGCCGGTGATCAAGGATGACGCGGTTTTCGCCATGTCGGCCTCTGACCAGGGCACTCAGTTGCACGTGCTCAATCGCCTGACGGGGGAAGAACTGGCGGTTTCCGAGCCGCTCGGTGATGTGAGCCGGGGCTTCTTCCAGGCCGGCGACCGCGTCTATCTCGGACTCAAGCAGGGTTATGCCAGCATGGACCTTCCCACCTACACGCTGGCCGCCCTGGCCAGTCAGGCCGCCGAAAAGAACCGGCCGGCCGAGATTGTGATCGGCGAAGACAAGCTGTCGGTGGGCGGCTTCGAACTCGACATCCTCGACTAGGGCCTAAGGCTTCGGCAGCATCTTCTCGCAAAAGCCGCACATCTGGGCTTGAGGCGGGACCGAGCGCTTGCAATCGGGACAGGTGCGCCCCTCGACCACGCGCAGATGGGTGGCCCGTCGCTTCTTACGAGGCTTTGGTGGCACGATTCGGCTGGACTGGCCGTGGAAGAGCGGATGAGCGTCGAGCGCTCCGCTTTGCTGCAGCTGGTGCAGTCGGTAGGCTTCATAGAAGAGCAACAGTCCGATCAAAAGCGTTCCCCCCAGCACCATCATCACCAGTCCGGCCAGACAGGAGAAGCCGATGGTGAACCGGGCCGTCTTGTCACGATGGAAGCCCAACAAGAGCAAAGTGCAGACCAGGATTTTGCCCCCGTCCATCGGGTAGGCCGGCACGAACACGTTGAAGAGGAAGAGCTGAATCTGGATTTTGGCGATGCCGATCAGGGCCCAGGGCCAGAATTCGGACGGCATGCCGGTCCAGAACGGGGAAAAGTATTGCCAGTCGAAGGGCGCCCCGAGAGCCACCGCTCCGCCGATACAGGCCAACGTGATGGGAATGTGCACGGCCGGGCCGGCGGCCGAGATTTTTATCTGGTCGCGCAGGTCGCCGCGGTGGCGAACATAGGCCAGCCCTCCCAGAGGCCACAGTAGAATCCGGTCGGCGTGCCCTCCCAGCGCCCGAGTCATGAAGGCGTGGCCGAACTCGTGGAGCAAAACCGATAGGAACAAGGCGCCAGCAAAGATCGCGCTCAGCTCAAAGTGAGCGGGCTCGCTGAACAGGTAGTAGGCTTCGACGATCAGGAGGGTCCAGTGGGCCCGAACCGGGATGCCGCGGAAGGTGAAAAGGTGGAAGCTCCACCCGAGCGCTTTGTCCATGGGCTCCAGTTTAAACCGACTGGACCCAATAGCGCAACGCTCTAACTCTCCTCAAACTATTCTCTAACGCCAGTGTGGCTTCGGACGTGTTAGTTTCGAGGGTGAATCGGGGTAAGCCCCATGAAACATTTCCAGGAGGTCGCTCATGAGCGCGGTTGAAACTTTCGAATTCCAGGCTGAGGCCAAACAGCTTCTCGATCTGATGATCCACTCGGTCTATTCCGAGAAGGACGTTTTTCTCAGAGAACTCATCTCGAACGCCTCGGATGCCCTCGACAAGCTGCGACTCGAGGCCCTGCTCAACAAAGACCTCGACATCGACACCTCCGACCTGCACATCTTCTTGTCGGTGGACCCCGAAAAGCGCACCCTGTCGATTTCCGACAACGGCATCGGTATGTCGCGGGAAGATGTGGTCGGCCTCATCGGCACCATCGCCAAGTCGGGCACCCGCGAGTTCTTGCACAACCTCAAAGCAGGCGACAAAAAGGATGTCACGGCCGAGCTGATCGGCCAGTTCGGAGTCGGTTTCTACTCGAGCTTTATGGTGGCCGACAAGGTCGAACTCGTGACCAGGAAGCCGGGCGCCGATGAGGCCATTCACTGGCTGTCCGAAGGGGACGGCACCTACACCATCGAGCCGGCCGAGCGCGACGCTCACGGCACCACCGTGACCCTCCACCTCAAGCCCGAAGATAGCGAAGACGGTCTGCACGACTACACCAAGACCTGGCAGCTGCGCCAGCTGGTCAAGCGCTACTCGGACTTCATCAACTATCCCATCCGCATGGATGTGGAGCGCACCGAGAGCGAAAAAGACGCCGACGGTAAGCCCATCGAGGGTAAGACCAAAACGGTGGTCGAGACCGAGACTCTCAACTCGATGAAGGCCCTTTGGGCCCGCAACCAGGACGAGGTCGAACAGGAAGAATACAACCAGTTCTATCGCCACGTCTCGCGCGATTGGAACGAGCCCTGGAAAACCATCCACCTCAAGGCCGAAGGCACCTTCGAATACCAGTCGCTACTGTTCTTGCCTACTAAGGCTCCGATGGACATGTTCATGCCCGACGCGGACCGCGGCCTGCAGCTCTACGTCAAGCGGGTCTTCATCATGGACAACTGTGAAGAGCTGCTCTCGCCCCATCTGCGCTTCGTCAAAGGCGTGGTCGACGCGACCGACCTCTCGCTCAACGTCTCGCGCGAGATCCTGCAAAAAGACCGCCGCATCCAACAGATCAAAAAGCGCCTCGAGCGCAAATTACTCGACACTCTCAAGGAGAGCCTCGATGAGGACCGCGAGGGTTACGAGAAGTTCTGGAACGAGTTTGGCAAGGTGCTCAAAGAGGGCCTCTACCACGACCACCAGAACCGCGACAAGCTGCTCGAGAGCTGCCTGTTCCGCTCGACCCACGGTGAGGGTTGGACTACTCTGGCCGACTACGTCAGCCGCATGAAAGAGGGCCAGGAGGCCATTTACTACCTGACCGGCGAGAATCGCGAGGCGGTCGAGAACTCGCCCCACCTCGAGATCTTCAAGTCGAAGGGCTACGAAGTGCTGATTCTCACCGACTCGGTCGACGAGATCTGGCTGGGCGTGACCCACGAATTCGAAGACAAGAAGCTGCAGTCGGCCGCCCGCGGCGACCTTAACCTGGGTAGCGAGGACGAGCAGAAAGCCGCCAAAGAAGAGCGCGAGAAGAAGCAGAAAGAGCTGGCCACCTTTATTTCGTGGATGCAGACCAAGCTCGAGGACCAGGTCAAGGAAGTTCGTCTGACCGACCGTCTGGTCGACTCTCCGGCTTGCCTGGTGGGCGACACTCACGATATGTCGGCTAACCTCGAACGCCTGATGAAGGCGATGGGCCAGGAGGTTCCCAAGACCAAGCGTATCCTCGAGCTCAACCCCAAGCATCCGCTGGTCGAGAAACTGCACACCGGCTATGAGGACAAGAAAGACCAACCCGAGCTAGCCCGGGCCGCTCAGCTCGTCTACTCGCTGGCCGTGCTGGCCGAAGGCGGCGAGCTCGACGAGCCCGCCAACTTCAGCAAGCAGGTGGCCGAGTTGCTGGCTTCGACCCTCTGAGAGTCGGAAAAACCGCGGAGGGCCGCGAAGGGCGCGGAGGATCGAGCCATACCGTGATAGAGCAACCTCGCTCCAGCCGTGGTGCCTATTTAATAGCTGAGGGACGCGGTCGGTGATTCCCATCAGGATCTCGCGACCGCTGAAGAGGCCTTGACGCTGGGGCCGGGCAGGCTGGTATTGGGAGCCATCCCAACTCCAGACCCAGAAGCCTGGCTCTGGCTTCTCGCCGCGCAGGTTGAAAGCATGATAGGTGAGCAACTGGCGGGGAAAGGTGGCGCCGGTCGAGAGCCATAACCGGGGCTTGGTGCACTCGTCGCAGTTGCCGCTAAGCGCGAGTGCGCGCTGCTTGCGGTCGCCGCGACGATAAACGGTGAGGTCGCAGTAACGATGATTGCCACCGCCGCACCCGAGCACGATCAGGTCCAGTTGGTCGGGCTCGACGAGGGCGCACCGGATTTCTCGCTCGGCCCACTGCCAGCTCTTGCGCGCTTGTAGTTCGCCAAGCTCGCGCAGCGGGCGCCAGCCGGGGCCGGGTACCGACATCGCCAGAGCCAGCGGTAGCGGTAGTAAAACGAGCAGCCATCTCTCCTTCACTCGGTCAGAGTAGCAGGGCAATGTGTCACAGTCGTGTCGAGGCGGGGACCGCCAGGACGCTCACCCCACGCGACCCACAACCCTCTCCGTGCCCTCCCTATCTCCGCGGTTTATTTCTCAGGCGCCCCACTGGCGAGCCACAAGCACGCAAGCACGGAAGAGCAAACTCGCCCGAGTACGGCACCAACGGCCGGCGGCGTCTTGAACTACGGAAATACCAACGGTCCATCGACTTGCGCGAACCAGAGCCTGGCAAGATGCCAGGCACTAGTGTTTTCCTCACCCGGGCACACCCGCCCGAGGGAGAGGCCAGGCTCCAGCCAAGCGGGCTCACCCCATGAATTCGCCAGGACTCCCACCTTTCAGTTCCTCCCGTCCTCTCCACGACCTCCGTGGTCCTCCTTTGGATCTCCGCGTTAAACCCTAGCAAGCGCCCACCTCCGCGTCTGAAGTTAGCAAACTCGCAACATGCAAGCTCAGCAAACGAGCTAAGCTCGGCTCAGGAGGCCCGCAATGTCTAGTTCAGGCTATGGGGTCGGCCGAGCCATCCACGCCCAGGGGGAGTCATGCGCATAGCCGGCTCACCCCCAATTCGTCTGGCCCGCACGAGGACCGAGCCGACTGCTCGGGACGTGCTGCTGCCGCCCTGCCCGGAGAAGCCCGAGGACCTGCCGCTGCTCACGCGCCACGGCGTGGGCCTCACCGTGGCCGGGACGATGGCCACCTCGATCGGCACCGCGATCGGCGCCTCCTTTGCCGATGGTGGACTGGCTGGCCGGGCGATGGGGCTCACCTTTGGAGCCATTGCGGGAATGTCGGCCGGGTTCTTCGCGGCCGACCTGACGATGGGTCTGGCCTCGAAGGTCAGCGGGCATCAATTTTCGCCCACGGCCATCAAGATCGCCAGGGGAGTGGGCATGGCCGGGTGTCTGGCCGCGGGCTGGGCCCTGGCGGGAAAGAGGCTGCCCGACGAGTTCGTGCTCGGGCCAATGGTGCCGGGAGTGTTCCTCGGCATGTTCACCGGAATCGGGCTGGCTTTCCGCTACGTCGACCCCATCATCGAGCGACACCGCCAGGCGGTGAGGCAGTACGAAGAGGACCTGACCAGCTACAATCGGGCGGTGGCAGAATTGGAGACGGGTGTCGCCCTCAAAGAAACCGACGACTATGTCGAGGTGGGAGACATCACGCTCGATAAAGCCTAGTCTTGCTGGCGCGTGAGCGTGAAGTCGCCTACCGTGACCTGCTCGGCGTCCATCTCGAGCGACAGGTCCTTCTGGTTTTGAACCGCCTCGAACATCGCGATCACTTCGGTCACCGCTTCCAGTTCGGCTGACAGTGAGCGCCCGCTGGCAACCCGTTCACCGATGGCTTGATAAAGGGAGGCCTGGTCAGGCGTGCTGACTGCCAGCCAGCCCAGAATGGCCGTGGCCGCCTCGGCGCTCTGGTCGCGGTTGGCAAACCCAAGACCCAGCTTGAGAAATTCGCTAGGGCGGGTCGGTTGAGCGTCGCTGGCCAGAGCCTGCTCGGCCAGATCCAGCTGACCGGCTTCGGCAAAGCGAGCGGCCAGTTCTCCCGTCCATTTCTTTTCGGGCGACTGGCTGGCGCTGCGACAGGCCACCGCCATCACCAGGCCGCGGGCCTGATTGTGTTGATAGGCCCGCCGCAGTTGGGCGGCTTCGCGCAGCACGCCGTTGTAGAAGTCGCCTGGTTGGGCGTCGGGGTCGGCCACGGCTCGCCGCAACACGATCTCTTCCACGGTGGGGTCGTGCAATTGCTGCCTCAGGGCGTTGGCCAATCCGGCCAGAGGCTTCTTGCAGTCGGCCAGGATCCGTTCAAGAATGCCCAGAGAAAGCTGGCCCTGCAGCTCTTTGCCGAGCTCTTCGACCGTGCGGGGTTGCTCGAGCAAGGCGCGGGCGATGAGTCGGCGCTCGCCGGCATCGGTTTCCGGTGTTACGAGCTTTTCGAGGACCGGCAGTTGGGCCGGGGCGTGCGTGCGCAGCGCCTTTTCGAGCAGAGCGGCTTGCTGGGGACGATAGGTGTAAGAGCGTGACCGTCCCAGGATTTCGTCGTCGGTGGCTAGCGCCGCTTCGAGGGCCGTGGCCGTGGGGTTGCCCGCTGCCTGGGCCAAGACTGCCGCCGTGGTCAGCTCGTCGCCGCCCTGGGCCAGTTCTAGCACGGCCGGCAAGGTGGCCTGGTAGGGCGGGTTTTGCGACAGCTCGGTGAGTAGTCCGAGCAAAGCGGGTGTTTCGGCGCCGGGAGCCACCTGCTGGATGAACGCGGCCAGCCGCTCGGGAGTCGACAGGTCGGGGTTGCGCAGCATCAGCTCCAGAGCCAGCTTGCTCGAGCCCCCCAGGGTGTCTTTGAGTTGCTTGGCCCGGGCCACGGTCTCGGGATGACTCGGTTGCAGCAGTTCGAGGGCCGACAGATAGACCTTCGAGACCTCCTGGTCGTATTTGTAGGAATAGCGGAACCCTTGAACCTTGCCACCGGTGGCCAGGGCCAACTGCTGTGGGGTCTGGGTGGGATGTTCAAAAACGGACTCGTAGATGGCCTTCTGGACCGTTTCGTTGTCGCTGGCCCCGTCCAGTTGCCTGGCCGCTTGCACCAGCTGACATCCCTTGGCCTCGAGAGCCCCGGCCAGTCGGCGGGTTTTGTCCAGGCTCAACGAGGAGTTGGCGAAGTTGGCGAAGGCGGCCACCTGCTCGGCGGTGTCAAGCTGGGGCTGGCTGATCAGGCGCTCGAGCAGTGAGGGGGTCACCTCCGTTTCGAGCAAGTCGGCCATGGCCACCGCCTGACCGTAGGTTTGAGTGGGAGCCTGAGTCAGGGCCTCTCGCATCACCGCACTCACCGCCGGGTCATACTTGTAGGAATAGCGAAGTTGAGACAGGCTGCGTCGCACGCGGCCGGCCAGTTCGAGGGCATCGGCGGTGGGGGCGAGCAGGGCGTTCTCGCGGATCGCTCCGGCCACCGTATTGTCGGCGGCGACCTGGATGTATCTGTCGGCAACCTCCAGGGTGGGGCGGTGGACCGTATCTTGCCGGAGCAATTCGATCATCCCCAGCCGAGCTCTGTCGTAGGATGTGCTGTTGACCACGGTGCGGGCCAACTCGCGCCGGCCCTCGGGGCTGTCGGGCACCGGCTGTTTCAGCAGATGCTTGACCAGCGGTAGCTCGTTGCTGGGTTCGGCCGGGTCGCCCAGGGCTTGGAGCAAGGTCAGGTTGTAAGCGAAGCCAGGCTCGTTCTGGCGGGCTTGCAGGCAGTCGCGCAGAATCTTTGCCACCTCGGGATCGTGCCTGTAGGCGTAACGCCAGCCTGACACTTCCTCGGCCGTTTTCGTGCCCAGCTCGGTCCTGGACAGTTTGGGATGGGCGAAAGCCTGGTTGTAGACGGCCCGGGCGATGCCCGGCGCGGTGGCGGCCAGTTGGCGGGCCTCGGTCATGGTCTGGTTGTAGTCGGGGTTGCGTCCCAGAATGCCGGCTAACCGTTCGGCTAGATCGACCTGTGAGCTGTGCGAGGTCAACTGCCGGGCGATGTTCAGCCAGTCTACCTTCGGGTCGCCCAGGAGCATGCGGTGGAAGACCACTCGGGTCGAATCATCGAGAAGGCCCTCGAGCTCGGCAATCGGTCCGTCGCGTCCCTCGAGTTCGAGAGCCGATTTCAGCAGGCGAGCACGGGAAGGGTCGTGCTGGTAGGCGTGGCGCATCTGGCCGACCTCCGACTCTGCCTTTTGGGCCAGAACGCCGGGGGAGGCCTCGGGGTTTTTGAGCGCCTGGCGGGTTAGCGCCAGCCGGGTCGTGGCATCGCAATCCTTACTCAGACTGGCCACCCTTTGGGGCAGCTCGGCCAGGCCGGCCCTGGCGGCGACTCCTTCAAGAATACGGTCGGCGTTGCTCTGGGTGACCGAGTCGGCCAGCTCTCGAGCCAGGCTTAGATAACCTTTGGGCGTGTCGGGACGGTCCGTCTGCAGTAGCTGCTTATAGACGGTCAGCCGTTCAGCCGAGTCGCTGGCCGGGTCAAGCCATCGGGCTACCTCGGCGCTCAGGCCGCCGGTGAGGTTGCAGGCCGTTTCGAGCAGTTCGGCGCGGGCATCGATCCATTGATAGGCGTGGCGCAACCCCTGCATCGCTTCTTCGGTGCGCATGGCCTGATGGCGAGGCTCGGCCGTGGGATAGCGCCGCAGGGCGGCGGCCAGTTTTTCGCGCAGAGTGGCATCTTTTGCCACCTCGAAGAACTTCTCGAGGTGGGGCCCGCCGCTGGCCATCAAGGCCGAACAGGTCATCTTGACCGCGTCCTCGCCACGCAACCCGTCAGCCAACTCGAGCGCCTTGTCGGGGGCGGCCAGTTCGGGCTTTTCCAGCAGCAGAGCGGCCATCGTGACTTTGCCTTCAGGGCTCAGTTTGGCAGCGTTGTAGAGCTGGCAGGCCTGCTCGTAGGTGGCTTCGTTAGCCAAACTTTGCATGGCGCGGTCGGCAATTTTCTGGTAGGCCGCGCTTCCGTCTCCGGCGCGCAGGGCTCGCGCCACTACCCCGGCTTTAGCCTCGGGCGAAGAATGGCTGCGGGCCACCAGGGCCTCGTTGAGTAACTGGGTCCGAGCGCGTTCCCCGTCGAGTCCCTCGACCAGATGGGTGGCGAATCCGGCCATGGGTGCGTAGCTGGGATGGACAGCCAGCACAGGCACCACCTCGGGTGAGGCCTTCCCGTCTAGAGTGCCTTTGTCCAGCGCGAAAGCCTGTTGGGCCAACTCGAGCGAGCCTGCCTCACGAAGTCTTGCAAACGTCTGCAGATCGTCCGCCTGGAAGTCGCTGGCCCTGGCCAAAAGCCAGGGCTCGTCCTGGTGGCCGATCCAGCTCTTCGCCTGGCCGTGATTGGCCAGCACGTAGGCGCCCACCGGCTGTTTGTTCTCTTCAAAAAAGCTGTATCCGCCGTTCTCGAGGCCGGCCAGGGGGTGGCTGCCCGCATAGAAGGCATCCACTCGCTGCAACTGCTCGGGGCTCGAGATGGCCAGCAGCGTGCCACGGCGGGCCAGGGTCAACTCGCTCAGGCCGTGGGCCGCATCGGTCAGCGTGTTGTAGGCCCCGTAGAGACCCACTTCTACCTGTTGGCCCTCGAAGGTGGCCAGGAAGCGAAATTCTCGCGAGGCCAGATCGTGCAGTTGACTGGCCAGGCTTTTGTGGCTGGAGTTGCCGGCCAGGTCCTTGACTTCGCCCAGATCTTCCGGACTGCGCAGGGGTAGACGCACAGCGGCGTCGGCCGGTTGCACGCGCAGGCGGTCGGTCTGGGGATGTGAGCCGAGATACTCCTCGACCTGGGAGGGGGTGACTTCCTTATAGGCATCCATCAGCAAGGGCACGTAGAAGCGCCGCTTCTGGAAGTAGTGAACCTGTCCCGGCCCGTCTGGGTTGATCCTCACCAGTCTAACCTAGACCAGGCGACTGAAAATGTCATGAACGAAAAAGGCTCCCCTGAGGGAGCCCTTGCCTTGTCGACGCGGTTTTGCGCTAGGCGTCGGGGGTCTGGCCGGCCACGAGGTAACCGTCAAATTTGTTTTCACCGGCGGGGGTCATGACCGCTCCGCGAATCTCGATGGTGTCGCCGTGGTCGAGCAGGGCGAAGCTCTGCAGGCCTTTCTCGTCGGCGTTTACATAGATGGCGGCTTCTTCATTGGTGGGGGTCTTACCGTAGATGACGGCTTCCATCTGTTGCTTGCCTTTGATCTCGAACTCGCAGGCCATGGGACCCTGCACCACTTTGCCGGGTTGGCCCATGGCCTGATCCTGGCCTTCGACTTCGTCCATCTGAGCCAACATGGCAGCGGCGAAAACGCTCTTGCCGGCTTCTTGCTGACCCTCTTCGGTCAGAGCCTGACGCTCGACGCCTTGGGGGAGTTCTCCCTGACGTAGCCGATTAACCGGCCCCTGAGCGAACTTGGGTAGTGAGTTGATAACACTCATAATATGTGAATCCTCCTGAGATTGCTACCAGCAAGCTACCAATCTCGGCCGGGATGGGGTGTGAACACAGTGTTACTCTTTTCGAAGGCAGTCGGGCTGACGCTGATCATCGCCGTTACCCGATCGCCCTGCTAACCTCTGTCCAGGAGGCGGCGATGAGCGTTCATCGATGTTCGCTTGCAGAGTTGTTCGAGCAGCTCGGGACAAGCCACCACGGGCTGGACCCGGTCGAGGCGGCGGCACGCCTTCAGCGAGATGGACCCAATCGCATCTCAGAGCGGCGTCCCAGGCCTCTGGTGGTGCGGCTGGGCCGGCATCTGGTCAACCCCTTCGCACTCTTGCTCTGGGTGGGGGCCGGGCTGGCCTTTCTGGCCGATTCGTTCCAGCCCGGTGAGGGCATGGCCAGTATTGCTCGGGCTCTGGTAGCGGTGGTGCTGATTAACGCCGGTTTCACTTTCTGGCAAGAGTCCAAAGCCGAGCACGCGATGGCTGCCTTTCGGCGAATGCTGAGTCCCCGGGCCAGGGTGATGCGAGGCGCGGAGGAGGTCGAGATCGAGGCTGCCGCCATCGTGGCCGGGGATATCCTCATCCTGCGCGAGGGCGACGGCGTGCCGGCCGACGGCCGGTTGTTCGAGGTCCATGCCCTCAAAGTGAACAACGCCAGTCTGACCGGTGAGAGCGAGCCTCAATTGCGCAGCTTGCACTCTGAAGCGGCTCAGCTGGTGGACGCCCGCAACCTGGTCTTCTCGGGAACCCTGGTCAGCGCGGGCAGCGGCCGCGCCGTGGTATTCGCCACCGGTGACCGCAGCCAGTTGGGACAGATCGCTGTCCAGACCTTGCAGACC
Source organism: Vulcanimicrobiota bacterium (assembly GCA_050250895.1). Classification (GTDB taxonomy): domain Bacteria; phylum Vulcanimicrobiota; class Xenobia; order Xenobiales; family JADMJV01; genus CAYRFU01. The sequence goes on from JBFWNU010000003.1 coordinate 121,410, forward strand.
CGACCTGGTAGTTCGCCGATGCAGCGCGAGATCGAGCACTTCATCCGGGTCATTTCTTGCATCGCTGTGTCGCTCGGAGTCCTCTTCTTTGGTTTAGGTTGGCTGCTGGGCAACCCCTTCTGGAGCAATCTCATCTTCGCCATCGGCATCATCGTGGCCAATGTTCCGGAGGGGCTCTTGCCCACCGTCACCCTGGCTTTGAGCCTGGCGGCCGTGCGCATGGCCCGGCGCCAGGCGCTGGTCAAGTCGTTGCAATCTGTGGAAACCCTGGGCCGCACCACGGTCATCTGCACCGACAAGACAGGAACGCTCACCAGCAACACGATGCGGGTCGACCAGTGTTTTCTGGGATTACAGGACTATCCAAGCGGCCAGGCCCCGCCAGCACACCTGGGCCAGTGGCTGACGGCCGTCTCGGTGTTGTGCAGCAACGCCGGCCTGAGCCGCTCAGGGGACCAGTTGCGGCTCACCGGTGACCCCACCGAGACGGCGCTGCTGCTGATGGCCGAAGAGCTGGGCACTGGCTGCAGCTGGCTGCGCCAGGAGTGGCCGCGCCTGCTCGAGCTTCCCTTCAGCAGCGAGACCCGCTGCATGACCACCGTCCATCAGCACGGCGCCGACCGGGTGGCTTACCTCAAGGGCGCTCCCGAGGTAATCCTTGAGCGTTGTGACCAGATCTTGTTGGCCGAGGCTACCTCGCTCGAGGGCGACCACCGCCAACGTCTCACCGAGCAAAGTCGCCTTTATGCCCTCAGCGGCCGTCGGGTTCTGGCTCTAGCTTATCGCCGGCTCGAGGCCGGACTTGATGCCGAAGAAGAAGTGGAGCGTCCCTTCACTCTGGTGGGGTTGGTGGCGCTCTACGACCCACCCCGGCCCGAGGTGCCAGCCGCTGTCAGGGACTGTCGTCGGGCCGGAATTCGGGTGGCGGTCATCAGCGGCGACCATCCGCTCACGGTCGAGTCGGTGGCCCGGGAGGTGGGAATCGTCACCAGTGACCAGAGAGTCTTGCTGACCGGGGCCGAGATGGCCGCTTTGAGCGATCAGCGATTGTCTGATCTCCTGCGCCTTCCCGAGGTGGTGCTGGCCCGAACCAGTCCCCAGGACAAGTTGCGAGTGGTGGAGTTGTTGCAGGCCGCCGGCGAAGTGGTGGCCGTGACCGGAGACGGAGTCAACGATGCTCCTGCGCTCAAGCGTGCCGACATCGGCGTGGCCATGGGCCTGACCGGGACCGAAGTCGCCCGCGAGGCAGCCGACGTGGTGCTAGCCGATGATAACTTCAGCACGATCGTGTGCGCCGTGCGGGAGGGGCGGGTGATCTACGGCAATATTCGCAAGTTCATCGCCTACGTTCTGACCAGTAACATCCCCGAGATCCTCCCTTACATCGCCTTTGTCTTGCTGGCCATTCCCCTGCCCTTGACCGTCATTTTGATCCTGGCCATCGACCTGGGCACCGACATGCTGCCGGCCCTGGGGCTGGCCGCCGAAACGCCCGAGGATGACGTGATGGAGCAGCCTCCTATCGACCCCGCCCAACGCTTGCTTTCCCCTCGGCTGTTGCTGCTCAGCTACGGCGTGTACGGACCGATCCAGGCGGCCGCGGGATTCGCCGCCTACTTCTGGTTGCTGCATCAGGGGGGGTGGTGGTGGGGCCGGGCTCTGCCACCGTCAGACCCGCTCTATCGGCAGGCCATCGGAGCCTTCTTTCTGGCCATCGTGCTCAGCCAGGTGGCCAACGTGATGGCCTGTCGCACTCGCCGTCAGAGTGTCTTTTCGAAAGGGCTGCTCACGAATCGCCTGGTGCTGGCGGGAGTGGCCCTCGAGTTGGCGATGGTTGGCTTCATCCTTTACACGCCGGCGGGCAACGCACTTTTTGGGACCGCCGGCGTGCCGGTCGTGGCCTGGCTGGTCCCCCTGCCCTTCGCTGGCTTGCTGCTGCTTTTAGAAGAGACTCGCAAGGCCCTTCGCCGGCGCAACAGCCGCTGGGTCGAGCGCTGGCTTACCTGGTAGTTCGGCTTGGCGTGAACGGGGCGTAGCTCTTTTCGAAGCGTTTTCAGGGCCTGGTGTTAGGCTCGGCTTGATGAGGATTGACTCCCAGATAGGTCTCCCCCGGTCGGTTGCCAGGCCCGCGGTCGCTGCTACCGGGCCGATCGACACGGTCGAACTCGGTCGCGAAACTCCGGTCAAACTCACGCGTGCGGCCGTGGCCGCCCTGGTCGGCCAGACCTCAAAGGAACTCAAGCCTCTCTGGAACCGCGAAATCTCAGACGTGGTGGGGCCAGACTATCCCGAAATTCAGGGCGCACCGGTGATTGCAACCGATGGCAAGCGGGCCTTCTTCGCCAGCCAGCACGCTTTGCTCGCGCTTGACTCCAAGACCGGCGCGACCGGTTGGAGCTTCGACGCCGACGGCAAAGGCATCGCCAGCCGTCCGCTGGTGCACGGTGATCAGGTTCTGGTGTCGGCCCTCGATGGCAGAGTCTATGCTCTGGATTCGGTTTCCGGCACTCCGGCCTGGAGTGCCCCTTGCGACCATCCCGCAGGCTTGCAACTGGGGGCCGACGGTTCCATCGTGGTGGGGGTCAAGAATGGCCAACTGGGACTCGACCCCACCACGGGCGAGCAACTGTGGTCCTCTCCGGTTCCTTTTGGCGACTCGGCGGTCGGACTGAATAACCAGATCGTTCGCGCCGGCGACCAGGTCCGGGCCGCGGTGGCCTATGACCGCGACAGCGGCGAAGAGCAGTGGCGTTTTTCTCAGGGCGGCCTGATCCGTCATCGGCCCACGGTGGGTCCCGACGGAACGGTCTATGTGGGCGATACCGACGGCAAGTTTTTTGCTCTTGACCCGGCCACCGGCCAGCCTCGCTGGATTCACCAGACCGAGGGCTACGTGTTGGAGCCGTCGACGGTATCGGCCGACGGTCAGACTGTCTACGTGGGCAGCAGCGATCAACACCTCTATGCCCTGGATACGGCTACCGGCGACCCCCGCTGGAAATGCAAGGTCGAGGGCGAGGTGCGCATGCAGCCCAACCTGTCGGGCCAGGGCACGGTGGTGCTGGCCAGCGATAAGAACAAGATTTACGTGGTCGACGAGGCCACCGGTTCGCCCCTGGCCTCGGCCCCGGCCGCCAGTTACGTGCATGTGGCCCCGGCGGCTGGCGGTGATAGCCTGGTGCTGCAGGCCAACAACCACACCCTCTACGGCTTTGGTTCGCCTACCGGGCTGCGCTCGCAACTGAGCCAGGCGATGCAGCAGGCAGACGCTCCCACGATGCGCTTGACCAGCGACGCCGAGGCCGTTCACATCGGCGAAGTCGACGTGCCCATCCAGCCTTAGTCCTGCTGGCGAGTGACGCTGAAGTCACCCACCGTGACCTGCTCGGCGTCCATGTCTAAAGACAGATCTTTCTGGCTGTTCATGGCCTCGGCCAGGGCGATGACTTCGGTTACGGCTTTGAGTTCGGCGGCCAGCGAACTGCCGTTGGCAACCTTCTGGGCGATGGTGCTGTAGAGCGAGGATTGCTCGGGGGTGCTGTCGGCCAGCCAGCTCAAGATAGGCTTGGCAGCGCGATTCTGCTTGTCGGTCTCGGCCAGCTTGAGGCCTAGCTTGAGATACTCGCTCGGTCGGCTGGGCGGGGCCTCTTCGGCTAGGACGGTGGTGGCTAAACCGAGTTCTTTGGCTGTGGCCAGACGCGCCGCAAGCTCGCCGAGCCACCTCTTCTCGGGGCTGCCCGACAGATTGCGGGCAGCCGCGGCCATGACGATCCCCTGGGACTCGGTGTAGTTGTAAGCGTCGTTCCGGCTGCGGATGCGTTGCATCACATGCTGATAATACTCCTGGACCGACTGGTCGGGATTAGCGGCCGCTTCACGTAAGGCCAGCAGCCGGACCGTTTCCTGTTGGAGTTGCTGGTTAAGCGTGTCGACCACCGGAGCCAGGGGATTCGAGCCGACGGCCATCAGCCGTTGCAGCACACCCGTCCCCAGACTCTCGGCGAGCTTGGTGCCCAATTGCTCGGGGTCGTGGCCCTGCTCGAGCAGGGTCCTGGCCAGCAGACGCCGCTCGGAATCGTTCGGTTTGCCCTGGAGCAACTGGTCGAGCAGCGAGGCCGAGTCGGCCTGGTGTCCTTTCACGGCGGCCACCAACAAGTTTGCCTGGGCGTTGCGATAGTCGTAGGCATTGCTGCGCTGGTTGATGCTCGCATCGGCGGCCAGGGCCAGCGTCACGACCGACGCGCTCGGGTCCTTGGCGCTCGCCCTGAGGAATTCGCTCTTGACCACGCCCTCGAGCTGGGCGGCCAGGCTCAGCGCTGGTGTTAGCGTCGGCTGGTTGGTGGCCAGATCTTGTAGCAAAGCAGTCAGGGCCGCGTCGGACGCGCTCCAGTTGGCCATCTGCCTGGTAAACTCGGCGAGCTTGCCGGGGGTGGAAAGATCCGGCGATTCGAGCAGGTAGTCCAGCATCCGTCCATTGGCGTAAGTTTCGTGAAGCTTGTGGGCGCGGTCCACCGTGTCGGGATGGCTCGGTCTGAGGGTGTCCAGGGCCGCCAGTTGCACCTTAGCCAACTCACCCCGATAGTTGTAGGCGTCGTTGCGTTGGGCCACTTGCCGACTGACGGCCAGGGCTAGCTGGGTGGGGCTGTCATCAGGATGGGCGAAGGCCTCTTGGTAAACGATTCGCTGGATGAGTTGATTCTCGCAGGCCTGATCGAAGCGCTGGGCGGTGGCGAGCAACTTGCCGCCCTGAGCGGCAACCGCCTCGGCTAACCGGCGAGTGGATTCGAGGGAAAGACGCTGACTGGCAAAGGCCCCGAAATCGTTGAGCTGGTCCAGGTTGCCAAGCTCGGGGTGCTCGAGTAGCCGGGCGTAGATGTCGGGACGCTTGTTCTCGCTCAGGCTCTGGGCCATCTGGTTGGCCTGACCGTAGCGCTCGGCCGGAGCCGCCGCCAGCGCTTGTTTGAGTAGCGTCGCCACGGCCTGGCTGTGTTCATAGCTGTTGTTGAGCTGGTTGACGGCTCGATGGGTGGCCAGGGCCATTTCTACCCCATTCGCTGTGGGCTTTAAGAGGGTCTGCTTGCGCAACTCGCGCAGCACCACCGGGTCGGCCGGCACCACGAGTTCGCGGTAACTTGCCATGGTGGCCCGGGTTGCCTGATCGCCCTCGAGCAGATCGATCGCGCCTTCCAGGCAGCGGTCATTGGCGTAGCTATTGGCGATGAAGGTCGCCAGCCGTTGGCGTCCTTCGGGAGTGTCGGCGATGGGAGCTTCGAGCAGATGGCGCAGCCAGCGAATCTCGTTGGTGGACTCCGGGTTGCCTAAGAGGTCGTAGAGTTTGAGGTTGTAAGCATAGTCGGGATGGCTACTCATCTCGGCCATGCCTTTTCGCAGCACCTTCGTGAGGTCCCCGTAGTGGTTGTAGCTCGAGGACCAGCTCGAGACTTCGTCGGCGGCGCCCACCGCCAGTTGGGCGGGGTTGGCGTCCGGATGGGCGTAAGCCTGGCGATAGACGGCCGCTCCGGGCGTGCCTGCTCCAACGGCCAGCTTGGCGGCCGCTTCCATGGTGGGGCGATACTCGGGCGTCTCGGCCACCAGAGCAGCCAGTCGCTTGTGTAAGTCTAGCTCGTTGCGCCTGCCCAGCGAACTCCTGGCGACATCCAGCCAGGTGGTCTGGGGCTCGCGCAAGAGCTGACTATAGAAGCTGACTTTGCCGCTATCGTCGAGGACAGAGTCGAGCTGGTTCGCCCGGTCGGCCAGACCTTCCATCTTGACGCCGTTGGCCAGTTGGCGGGCCCGAGAGGCAAAGTGATTGTAGGCCGAGTTGCCCTGGCTGACCTCGGCCTCGACCGCCAGGGCCAGGCGGCCGGGCGGGGCGTCGGGATTGGCCAGAGCTTTGCGAGCCAGCGCCAGCTTGATCTGGTCGTCACAACCCTCGCTCAACCCCTTCACTCGATCGGCTAGCGAGTCGAACCCCGCCATCTTCGAGAGGGCCTGTAGGAAGCTCTCGGCGCTGGCCTGACCTAACGAGTTCGCCAGGGTGGCCACCACCCGGCGCTGGTCCTGGGGGGTCTCGAGACGCTGGTCTTGCAGCACCCGACGGCAGACGCTGAGGCGTTCGCTGTCGCCGCCTTCGGGCTTGAGCCAGGTCACGATTTCGGCCCCGGGGCCCGCGCCTTCCAGGCAGGCGACCGCGAGCAGTTTCGCCCGGTCAGCGTTCCACTGATAGGAGTATTGCCACTGGCCGATTTCTTGCTCGGTCCTGACAGCCCACTCGCGCATGCCCGCCTCGGGGTCTTTGCGCACGACCCGGGCCAGCACCTCACGAATGCGGGGATTCTTGCTGGCCTCGAAAAGCTTGTGGACCGAACCCTGGCCGCGAGCGAGCATGGCCGAGCGGGTCATCTCGACCGCGTCTTCTCCTTTGACCCGGTCGGCCAGGGCCAGCGACTGGTCGGGCTCGGCGAGTTCGGGTTGGGCCAACAGAGCGGCCGCCATCGAGACCTTGCCCGCCGCCCCCAGCGAAGCGTTTTGATAGAGCTTGCAGGCGTTGGCATAGGCCGGCTCGGCGGCCAGAGCGGCCATGGCCCGGTCGGCGACCTGCCCGTATTCTTCGGGCTTTTTAGCCTCTTCCAGCACCCTGGCCACCAGCGCCGCTCGAGCGGCAGCGGTGACCTCGGTGCGATAAGGCAAGGCGTTGGCCAGCACGGCGACGCGGGCCGCCTGGGGCACACCCTCGCTCAATCCGGCCGCAAAGCCGCACATCGAGGCATATTTCGGGTGAGCGGCCAGCACCGGCACCAGGTCTGACGATGGGTTGCCTGCCAGAGTGCCCTGGTGGAGCTGAAAAGCCCTCTGGGCCAGGCTCAGCTCTTCGGTGGCGGCGCGAAAAGTCTCGAACTCTTGCAACTGTTGGCGATCGAAGCTGCCGTCTGGGCTCTCGTACCAGGCTTCGTCGGCCTTGCCGACCCAGGCCGGACGACCGGCCGCATTGGCCTGGACATAGGCAGTAGTGGGCTTTTGCTGACTGCCGAACAGGCGATAGCCGTCACTTTCCAGGCTGGCCAGGGGATGGGAGCCGGTATAGAAGCGGTGGACCTTTTCCAGTTCGTGACCATCAGCCACCACCAGCGGCAGGCCTGCTCGCATCAGGGTTAGTTCCTTCAGGCCGTGGGCCGGATCGGTAAGGCTATTGTAGGCGCCATAGAGCCCCACCTCGGCGCTGGTTCCGTCGAGCTTCGCGTGAAAGCGAAAGCCTTGCCCGGCCAGCTCTTCGAGCTTGCTAGCCAGCCCCTTCTGGGTCGAGTTGACGGTCAGGTTTTGGACTTCGCCCAGGTCTTCACTGGTGCGCAGCGGCAGGCGCACCTGGCTGTCGGGTGGCTGCACCAGCAGTTTGTCGGTGTTGGGGTGGCTGCCGAGATACTGCTCGACCTGAGCGGGAGCGACCTCCTTATAGGCGTCCATCAGCCAGGGCACGTAAAATGCCTTCTTCTGGAAAAACCGGACCTGGCCCGGGTCCTGTGGGTTGATCCTCACCTGCCCATTGTGGTCGGTGGGGCTGAAACTTTCCTGAAGGGCGTGGCGGCCGGGCTGGTCGGCGCGGGCCCGATGGATAAACCGCAGAGTTTAGGAGGCGCGGAGAGAGGAGGTCGGTCTATCGCGGCATGGTGACTTTTGGACTCCGGGCGCGGGCACTCTTTCGACAACGTGGTCACCTATCTGCCCGCCGAGAAGGTGCTCTTTGGAGGCTGTCTGCTGAAAGCGCGGGGGGCCGGCAAAGGCAACCTGGCCGATGCCGACGTGGCCGCCTGGCCCACCACCGTGGCCGCCGTGCGCCAGGCCTTTGCCGAGGCCGAGTTCGTGGTGCCCGGTCACGGCCGCTGGGGAGGACCCGAGTTGCTCGACTACACCATCGAGATGTTCTCCCAGCCTTAGCCCCTGGCTTCGGCCAGGGCCTCCGGTGGGAGCCGGAGGAAAAATAGGAAGGGAGGCAGTCCCATGCGTTTGCGACGTCGTCGTGACTGCTCTCCCCTGGGCGGGATCATCACCCTCGGTTTGATCACCTCTCGATGAGGTAATTTGGGGTTGTCCTGGGCGGCGGTCGAGGGCTGTCGCCCCTCTCCTTATTGCCGAATGTAGGCGTCGACCTGGTTGGCCATCTTGTCGGCGGTCTTGGCGCGGTTGATGCTGACGTCCTGGATGATTTCGAAGATCTTGGTCTGAACGTCCTGTTGGATCTTCCAGCGCTGGGCCTGCTGCTTTTGGGCGTCGGCCTGGATCTGCGCCTGGATGGTCAGCACCTGCTGGATGGCCTGTTCTTGCGCCTGGCGGCGGCTGGCCCAGAGCGTCATGAGCGACTCGGGTGAGGCGCCCGACTGCATGGCTTGCAGCATCATCGGGTCCATCCCGCCAAAGCTCTGGAGCATCGAAAGCATCGAGGGGTCTGCCCCGGGCAACTGGGGCAGGTTGAACGAGCGCAACGCGTCGATGTTGCCGAGGGTGTTGCCGAAGTAGGGGCGGTAGGCTCCCACCTGGCTGGGGTCCATTCCCCCCAGCAGGTCCATTTCTTCAACCAGGGCTCGCACCTCGGCGGCGCGTCCGCTGGCCTCCAATCCGGCGGTGGTCAAACTTCTGAGAGGCAGTCCCTGAACGTCCATCCTGCTAAGCTTCCTTCCGAGAACTACTCTTCTATCGCGACAAGCTGGTTCAGAGTAAAGGGGCTTTTGTTGTTAAATTTTTGCAGCAGTCTGAATCTTTGGATTGCTTTTGTTTTGCTTGTTGGCCTCGTGGCTTTTTTGTGATCAGTTTTTGGTGTTTGGGAGTCGGGCTTGGGTTTTCGTGGGAGCACCGGGCAGGGCCGGTGAGCAGCGGGCTTAGCTTTCTTGCGACCAGAGAGCGGCCAACTCCAGCAGCACGTCGACGGCCGACTCCATCTCTTCGAGACACGCGAACTCGAGGCGCGAGTGGAAGTTGTGCATGCCGGTAGCCAGGTTGGGGGTGGGCAAGCCCTTTTCGCTCAGCTTGCTGCCGTCGGTGCCACCGCGGACCGACGAGAACTTCGGCTCGACTCCGCAGGCTTCATAGGCTTTAGAAGCGAGGGCCACGGCCCGGGGCTCTTTGGAGAGATACTCGGCCATGTTGCGATACTGTTCGCGCACGGTGATGTCGATGCGCGAGCCGGCGTGGCTGGCGGCTACTTTCTCGGCCGTCTCGCGCAGCAGCGCTTCTTGCGAGCGCAAGTCGCTGGCCTCGAAGCTGCGCAGGAGGATCTTGATTTTGACCTGCTCGACCCCGCCCTCGATGGTATAGGGGTGGACGAATCCCTCGCGGTCACGGGTGCGCTCGGGCGACAGATCGGGGGGCAGGGCGGCCAGGAAGGCTCCGGCCACGCGCAGGGCGTTGACCATGCGGTCATAGGCGAGTCCCGGGTGGATGTTGACTCCGGTTACCACCACCTCGGCCAGGTCGGCCGAGAAGGTCTCGTTCTCGATGACTCCCGCTCCCTCGCCGTCGAGGGTGTAGGCGGCGGTGGCGCCGATGGCGTCCAGGTCGAGGTGCTCGGTGCCGCGCCCGATCTCTTCGTCGCAGGTGAAGACCAGGCGGACCGGCCCCCGCGGTTTGTTCTCGGCCAGCAGCCGCGCGGCGGCCGTCATGACCACGGCTACGCCGGCTTTGTCGTCGGCGCCCAGGAGGGTGGTGCCGTCGGTGGTGATGATGGTCTTGCCTTGATAGGCGGGCGCTTCGAGCACGGCGGCGGGGTTGGCCGCCAGGGGCAGCTTGCCTCCGTCATAGTCGCGCACCACCTGGGGTTTGACCCCGGCGCCGCTGGCTTCGGGCGACGTGTCGAGGTGGGCCAACCAGGCGATGGTGGGGGCGTTGGGATGGGTGGCCGGAACGGTGGCCATCACGATGCCCCGGTCGCTGACCGTTACGTCCTGCAGGCCGAGCTGGCGCAGCTCGTCGGCCAATAGGCGACCGAGTTCGAACTGGCCGGGCGAGCTGGGATAGTCGGTGGTGTCTTCGTTGGCGGTGGTTTCGACCTGGACGTAGCGACAAAAGCGCTCGAGTAGCTGATTCATGCCGGCCCCTTCGCAGGCGGGCGGGCCAGGGCCTCTCAGAACATCAGCAGAGGACCGTTGACTCCGGCGCTCATCACGGTGGCTCCGGTCGAGGTCTTGTCGACTTCGATCAGTTCAGGCGGCGGAGGTGGCGGCGGGTCTTCGAGCGGTAGGGGCGACCGAGCGTCAAGTCGGCCGGCGAGCATGTCGAGTTCTGAGGGAGGGGCGGGGCGAGCGTCAACTCGGCCGGCCAGCATCTCGAGAGTCGAGATGCCATTGGGGTCGGGCGCCGGGATCGGGGGCACTTCCAGAAAAGGCTCGGGAGGCGGGGAGCTGTAGGCTGACGGTGTGTAGGTCTCGCCCACCGGCTCGGGTGGAGGTGGTGGCGGAGGTTCGGGAGGGGGCGGGGGAGGCGGAGGGGGCGTGTAGGCCCGCACGTTCTCGTGGCGAGTGTTGAGAATTCTTGCCTCGAAGCCACCGAATGCCATGAGTCCAGGATTCTCGCTCGAGCGGGATGTTCCTGGCTCACAGGCAAGACAGCACGTAGGTCGGAGTGATGGCCTGGCTGGGGCCAGAGCTGACTCCGGTCAGTACCAGAGCGCTATCGAGGCCGGCTGCCCGGGCACCCTGGATGTCGGTCTCGAGCTGATCGCCCACCACCAGCGCCTGGCGGGTGCCAGCGCGTTCGATGGCCATTTGATAGAGGGCCGGCGAGGGCTTGCCCAGCCGCTCGAAAGTGGGAGGGTCGGGGTAGCGGCGGGCCAGGGCGGCCTCGAGCATCAGCGCCATGGCGCCAGCCGTGAAACCGAATCCACCCTGGCGGCGAGGATAGACCAGGTCGGGGTTTGGCACCACCAGGTGAGGACGCCGGCCGGAGTCGAGGGCGGCCACCAGTTGGCTGAGCAGCTCGTCCATGGATTCGAGAAAGTCGAAGCCGCGTTCATCGCCCAGCACCACCACCTCGAAGGGCTGGCCAGGTGCGACCGGGCTGCCTCCGGCCAGTTCGACGTAGCGCCGGCTGTCGTCGGGGCCGAGCACCAGGCTGGGCGCGCCGGCCAGATCGTGGCGGGCAAAGTAGTCGGCCAGTAAAAGGCCCGACGTCAGGATGCGCTCGGGCTCGACCTCGAGGCCGCGCTCGAGAAAGTGGCGCGACGAGGTCTCGGGGGTCTTGGACGCGTCGTTGGTGATGATGTAGAACGCCTTGTCGCGAGCCCTCAGTTGGGACAGCAATTCGGCCGCGCCGGGAATGGGCCCGGCCGCGTCCACCAGCACGCCGTAGGCGTCCAGGAAAAGCGCCTGGTAACGGTCGAGCAGCTCGACGAGGGTCACGGACCGCCCACCAGTTTGGCCTGTTCATTGGCCCAGGTTTTCAGCCAATCCGCGGGTTGGGCGGCCAGGGCCGCGCGATAGCTCTCCAGGGCCACTTGGGGGCGGCCCAGGCGGCGAGCCAGCTCGCCTCGCAAGTAGAGTAGATTGGCTCGGGAGGGGCCCTCGGCTTCGGGGGTCTCGAGGCCCGCTTCGAGTAGCTGCAGCACGCGTTCGAGATAGCTGCGCTCGTGGGCGATGCTGGCCGTGACCTGCTGCTCGAGTTGGGGTTGACGCATGGCCGCAACCAGGCGCGGTAGGGCCTGTTCGAGTTCACTCAATTCCCCGTGGGTGCGGAGCAAGAACCCCGCCAGGGTCGCCTGAGGACCGCTCAGCTCGGGCCCGGCCAGTAGCTGGCGGGCCATCTCGACTTCGATGTCGGCCCGCCCCGCCTCGGTGTCGGGCTCGAGCGCTTGCAGGGCCGTCTTCCACTCTTCTTCTGAGAGCTGCCCGGCCAGGGGCGTGAAGGGGTTGTCCTCGAGGCGCACCGACCAGGCCGCGCGGTGAAGGAAGAGGGCCTGGGTCAGCACCGGGTCGTCCACCAGTTTGGATTGCTGAGCCATCAGGTCCCAACGCGCCCAGGCCGGCAGGCTCTGAAGCGAGTCGAGCCCTTCGGTGAAATAGGCGCGGGAAGGCCCGTTGGGAGTGATCGGTTGATGCTCGGGAAGCTTGAGTTCGGTCAGTCGCTTGAGCAGTTCGGGCGGGACCGGTTCTTCGAACAGCGAGGCATCGGACACGGTGTAGTGGCACTTGGGACAGGTGGCCGGCGTCAGCAGCAGGGCGAAGCCTCCGGCCGGGCGCTCGAGAAAGTCACGGTCCATTCCCCCGGCGTTGTTGCTGGTGTAGAGCACGGTCACGCTGACTTGCGTGCCGCAGGCTGGACAGGTCGCCTCTTCGACAGCCCCGGTGGTGGCCCAGGCGGGAAGCCACAACACCAGTAGTACTAGGAGTTTCCTCAACATGCCGCTGACTTCACTGCCAAGGCGGCTTCCCCTCCGCCCCGTCCTGGCAACAAACCTGACATAAAACGTGAGCAGATCGTTAACATGCCCGAACTAGGGTAGCACCTATGAACTCTGCTCTTTGTGAACCAACCGTATATCGTCTTGAGGAGTTTCGGGTGATTTGCGCCTGGTGCCACTCCATCATCCAGTCTCCGACCTGTTGTCGTGGCGAGGTGCCCGAGTCTCACGGCGTGTGCCGCCGCTGTGCCATCAACATGGGCCTGCCGGCCCATTTGCTCGACCGTCAGTCCGCCTGAAGGGGGACCTCGATCGCGTTGATCGAAAGCCAATCGGATTCCAACTGAAAGTCCACCTCACGCGGGGACGCCACGAGCTCTTCTACCTTGCCGCGATTCTCCTGGTGATAGCGCTCCAGGTTGTCGGCGAAGTGGCCGGGATCTTGCATGAACATCGTCACGCAGAAGTGGCGATTGTCGTAGGGACCCAGATGCTCCGAAATCTCTTTCATGGTGGCCAGGGCGTTCCTGGGGGCGTCGATGTACTTGCGCTCGCGTTCGAACGGAATCAGGCGCTTGTAGTCTTCGACCAGGTCGGCCATCGGCTCGCCCGGGCGGCGCAACTCGGCCAGCGCCGGAAAGCTGCGGTTGACGGCGCTGGTGGGACAGGCAGTGTGGCGCTTTTCCTCTTCGAAGAGATCGACCATCACCTTGCTCATCTCGACCACATCGTCGCCGGGCTGCATGGACGATTCGACCACTCCCAGATGGGTCTGTTCGACCCCTACGCACTCCCAGAATTCGCCCCGGCGGGCGATGGTCGAGAGCACTTCGATGGCCGGATTCTTAGGAGAGACTCGCATGGGCCTAGCCTAGCCGCTCGCCCTCAAAGAAAGTCGAAATTCAGCCCAAGCCGAGCCGCTGCTTGATGTGTTGGCGCAGGGCCGCGCTCGAGGCTTCGCCCGGGTCGGTCAGGTTCTTGAACTGACCTAAGATGGCCAGACCCAGCGGAATGGACACCGGGGTGCCCAGACCAGCGATCAGGTAAAATCCACCCGCCTCGGGATCACCGGCGTGGGCAAAGCAATAGACCGAAATGGCCGTGGCTAGAGCAATGGCCGCGGCGATGGGTAAACAGCTGATATGCGAATTGGGCTTGACCCGTTCGCGGGTGGCATCCAACAGGTTGACCGAGGCCAGCACCATCTTCTTGAGTTCGGGCAGGCAGTCGAACAACTCTTGCGTTTTGGCCCGTAGTTCGGGCCCGTCGAGCACCTGCATGCCGGTCAGATCAGTCTTGAGTTCATCGACCGAAAGCACCGCTTGCAGCCCAGGAATAGGAGCCTCGACGGTCTTGGTGTCGACCCAGACTCCGGCCTGGACCAGATGGATTTCGGCGGTATCCTCGAGCGCTGCGCGCATGGTCAACCAGCGATCGCTGTTAGCTCCGTCGAGGCGACGGGTGAGCGGGGCAAGGGTGTCGGCCGGGGGCAGATCCAGGCGGTGCTCGGCTGCGGCCGGGCGCCATTCGGCCAGCACATAGTCACCTTCGAGATGCTGCAGATGGCGGCGCGGCTTATAAGGGGGAAAGCCTCCGCCCGGTAGCACCGCGCCATCGACCAGGATGGGCAGCGGCAGGTAGCGGCAGCGGGTCCGAAGCGCTTCCATCTCGGCTCCCCGATCGCGTTTGGGCAAATCCAGGCGAATCTCCATATAGGGGCCTTTATGGATGGTGGCCAGGGGCTCGAGCTTCATCTCGTTGGCATCCACCGTCAGGGCCTTGGATTGGCCCTCGCTATCGGTCAAAAAGAGATAGCCCTTACCGCCCTGGGCCAGGGCCGCGTTGAGGGCGATCAAGAGACAACCCGCCGGCGTGAAGGCGTCGCTGCCCAGCGGATTGCACAACCCTTCGGCTACCTGCTGAAGGTCGGAGTTGGACCAGCCCGGCAGCTGGACGACCAGTTCGCTACGCAGACTAAGTTGAACCTCGCGGCAGTCGGCCAGCACGGCCGCCTGCATCAGCTTGAGCAGATAGTCGGTGGGACGAGCCAGTTGAAACTTGGCCAACTTCTCGCGCGCTTTGCGAAAGTCGACGGTGAAGCGTCCGCTCGACTCGAGCTGGGCTCCGCCTTCGCTGGTCTGTTCGGCGATGTATTTCTGCAGTTCGCTCATGGCTTGCTCCGGGCGGCGGCCAGCAGGCGCTGGTTGGCGATCTTGGCCAGCGCGCGTTTGAGCGGCCGCTGGTTGCCGGTGGTCTCGAGCCACTCGAGCACCTGCTTGTGATTGCTGCGGTCGACGTAGTTGGCCGTCAGGGCCACGCCGGTTTCGACGTGACGGGTCTGATGCCACCAGGCGCTCGGGGTGAACATCAACTCGCCCGGGGCGACGGTGGCCATCCAGGGTGTGGCCCGGGCGTAGCGCGGAAATTTCTTGTGGTCGGGAGCAAAAGCGTCGACCTCGCCCCCGTAGAGATACGGCGTGTCGTCGGGCGCGAAGAAGACCCACTCTTTGCTGCCCGACAGCTGAACGTTCCAGGCGCTGGTCATGCCCACATCTTGATGCATCTTAAAGCCCGAGCCGGCCGGGCCCATGAAGATCCACATCAGCTGATAGCGCAGCTCTTCGGGCACCTCGGCCAGCCAATCCTCGGCGAAGTACTCGGGCACGGTGAAGTCGTCGAGCAGCTCGGGCAGGCCGTCTTGGAACGACCAGCTGGCCAGATACAACATCCGCTCGTCGGGCGCCTCGAGATAGGCCACATAGTCCTTCAAAGCCATGGTAACCTTGTCGCGGTTGGGGCCGGCGCTGGGAGTCAGGATCACTTCTAACTCGGGTTGGCGCCGGGCCAGTTCGGCCGGCGTCCAGGCGCGGGCCGGCCAATCCTCGGCCAGGCCGGTCAAGACCACGGGTTTGCCAGGCTTGGCATAGTCGCGGTAAAACTCCTCAGGGTCCGGTCGGTGAAGGCGCTGGATTTCCACTCTGATGGGTTCTACGCCGCCCCGGCCACTCCCGCTTCGCCCGACCAGGAGGTCGGCTCGGCGCCAGCCAACAGTGGGGCATGCGAAGGCTCTTGCTCGTCTTGTTATTGCTCACCACACCGGCCCTGGCCCAGGTCGATCTGTCCGGGAAAATGGTCTTGCTGGTGGTTACCGATGAGCGCGAGGACGCTCAGGCCAAGCAGCTCGAAGCTCCTCTGCTCAGGCTGCGAGAGCGCCTGGGCCTGTCCAAGAGCGAGCTGCCCTTCGTGTTCATGGGCTTTCAGGACCCCCTCATCGACCGCTCGGTGTTTGGGCGTCTCGGCTTTTCGGTCTCGCAGAACCCGGTGGTCTGCGTAGTCCGCTGGGGAACTCCGGCCTCGGCCGGGCCCAGCCATGTGGTCAACGGGGCCATCCGCCGCCAACTCTCCAAGAATCCCGAACCGGCTCTGGTGGGGCTGTTGCGCGATTGGCTGCAAGGCACCGACCGGGCCGAGCTGGCCACCCGCCTGCCGGGACCGACCTTCGGGAAGCTCTCGCTCAAGCAGCTCGATGTGCAGGCTCACGGCGAGCCCCTCAACCTGATGACCCTGACCACCCAACTCATTAACGACAGCTCGGCCGCCTCGCGACCGGTTTCGCTCGAGTTTCGCGTTCAGACCAATCCGGATGAGCCCTGGAGCACGGTGGCGCTCTTCTCGATCGGGGCGGTCAAGCCGGGCGCACTGGCCAAGAAAGGCACGGTGGTCTCGCTCAAGGACTATCCCGAGTTGGTTCGCGACGGCCAGGTGCTCGACTTTAAAGGCCGGTTGCTGATCGAGTCCGAGACGATCTTCGAAGGCAGTTTTGTCCAGGGCCACTGGCAACCACAGGAGGACGAATGAGTCTGGAAAAGGATTTTGACGCGCTGCTCCACGGCTACGACCCGGCCATCGGCGAGTTGGCCCGCGGGGCTCGCCGGCTCATCGCTTCGGTGCGGCCCAGGGCCCACCAAGAGGTCCATCCCGGCTGGGGCGGCTATCTGCTGTTCAAGCAAGTGGCCGGGGCCGGTACCACGGTGTGCTGGCTGAGCGCCCACCAGAAGCACGTCTCGATCGGTTTTTCTCAGGGAGCCTCACTGCCCGACCCGGCGGGGTTGCTGGCCGGCACCGGCAAGCACCAGCGTCACGTCAAGATCAAGAAGCCCGTGGACCTCGAGCGCCCCGAGCTGCGCGCCCTTATCGCGGCCGCCTGGGACCAGCAGCCAGACCCCTCCACCCTGTCCGTTGCCCTCGAGCGCGTGCGCGAGTTATGCCTGGCTTTGCCCGAGGCCTCCGAGAAGCTCTCCCACGGTCATCCCACTTTCTTCGCTGGCAAGAAGTCCTTCGCCGTCTACGGCCTCTACTCGCCCTCGGTGGCCTTTAAAGCGCCGCTCGGCCTGCAGGTCGAACTCGAGGGCGACCCGCGCTTTTTTCCCACCCCCTACATGGCCCATCGCGGCTGGCTGTCGGTGCGCCTCGACAACGAGACCGACTGGGCGCAGGTGGCGGACCTGCTCAAGCAAAGCTACCGCGAGGTGGCCCCCGCCAAGCTGCGCAAAACTCTCGAGGCCCGCGGTTAGGCTGGCTCTGCGCCGGGGCCTCCCAACAGCAGGCTTGGCAGACAACCGAACAAGCAAGCCAGACCCAAGGCGATAGGGCCAAAGCACGAGAGCGTCCCGTGGTCGAACACCGGCGTCTGCCAGGCCCAATGGAATCCGAGGTAGTAGCCGCCCAACGACCTGCACGAGGGGTCAAGGTTTGCTCAAGAACCAGGCCCTAAGCTGAGCAAGACCCAGCTTGGGTCGAGGAGGTTCCACCGTGAAGGTCAGCTTGCCGAGACGTCTCATCAAAGCCCTGGATGACTACAGTTCGCCGCGCCCCCATACCAAGGCCGACTTCGAAGAGGCCAGCTATATTCAGTCGGCCTTGCTTTCGGTCGAAGACGGCTTTTGCTTTATGGGTCTGGCGGGGGTGGCGGTGGCCGTGCCTCCCGCTCTGGTCTCGACTTACGTCAATCGCAAGACGAATTCACGCACTCTGGGAGTCCTTTCGGGGGCAGCCACAGGAACGGCTATCGCCCTGGGGGTGGGCGCGATAGCGGGAGGGGCCGGTTTGGCCCTGGGAGTGGGCGGAGCTTTGGTGGGGGCTTTGGAGGGGATTCGGGGAGACAAATCCTCGGAGGTGCGGGATGCGGCCCTGGGTGGACTGATGGCCACCGGAGCCTGGATGCCGGGGCCCAGTAAGATTGCCGCCGGCATCGGTGCGGCCCTGGGGGGCACCCGTCGCAGCAAGTGGGTTCAGGCTCTGGTGGGCGGGGCTACCGGAGCGGCTCTGGGGGGCGCCCTCGGCTTGATGGGGTTGGGCGCGGGTCCGCTGGCGGCGGCGATTCTCGGTGGGATTGGGGGCGCAGTGGGCCCGGTGGTCGGCCAGCGCTTCAACCAGTTGACCCGCAATCTGGCTTCGGATACGGCCGGGGCCGTTCACAAGCTGGCCGAGCGATTTCGCAAGACCAGACCGTCAGAAGAGGCGGCTCTGGTGGTGGGGTCCTTTCCGGCCCAGGCCGTGCACGAGTTCGCCGAGATCGCTATCAACTCCGACGGCAATCTGGCCGCCATCGGACTGGGATTGGGCTTGGAAACGGCCGCCATGGTCCATTCGCTACTATGCTACAAGCCAGCCAAGCAGGGGTAGTGGCCGTCGCTGATTCCAGCTACAATGGGAGCGATGGTCCAGGCAATGTGTGCGAAGACGGGGAGGGTCTGGTTGGGCGTAGGGTTGACTTGTACGGTTGGCCTTTTGGGGATCATCCTGACGGGTTGGGACTTGACCTCCACCCGATGGCAACGGGCAGACGCCGAGCAACGGCTCTTTCAGGGACTCGACGGTGTGAGTCTGGGGATGGATAGAGGCTCGCTCCTGAAGCGACTGCAGGCCGACCCCTGGTTGGCCCAGAGAGTCAGCCAACGTTCGCTCTGGGTGGAACAGCCCGATGACCAACTCGTTCTCGAAGCGATCCCGAACTCCAGTGTGGCCGCGGTTGCCATCCTGGATTTCGAGCACGGGCGATTGCGCAGGATACGCTATCGGACCTGGGACGATGGTGTCAGACCTGCACCTGGGGCCCCGCCGGACCGCGAAGCAGATTTTTTTCAGGGCGGGCGACTAGACTCGAGCTATGCTCGTCGGTCCACGCCTTTTTAGTTACTCTCACCGTCCGCCCGTTCTCACGGCGGGTTTCCCAAGCTCCATTCCCGATAGCGTTCAGCTCGGGACAGACCTGCCCAACGCGACCCTGTTGGCCCAGGAACTCGAGCAGGCCAAGGAGAGTTGTCCCAACGGAATCGCTGCGTCACCCGAGAAACGTGGGTTGCAGAAGGCCGACACGGCTCTGGCCCAGCAGGCCGGGCTGGTTGCGTCCGGGCCGGCGGCGAACGCGGTGGCTGCTCAGCAAAGCGAGTTTCGGCGTGGCGTGTGCCCCTATCTGGCCACCATGGGCAAGGTCGAGCAGGGAGTGCTCGAGCCGGAGGCGGTCGGCAAGCTCGAGTTCGCCTCGAGCCTGATTCGCAATCACGGCAATGCAGCTGTTCTCTTCGAGGAGATGCACACCGCCCACGGCAGCACGTTCCAGGTCCAGGGAGCCAGCGGTCCAATCCTTTTCGACACTCGTCCCGAGACGGTCGAGCAATTGCTGGTGCGCACCGAGGATCCTCGCAATCCACCGCTGTTTCAGAAATCGGCCGTGGCTTCCCACGGTATGGCCGGCCTGTTCGGGACCGACAATGTGTTTCTCAACGACGGTCCCGGCTGGAAGCTCAGTCGTCAGGCGGTGATGCCTTACTTTTCTTCCAAGCATGTCCATACCGACGAGCGAGTAGCGGCTATCGACGCCATTGTAGGGCGCCATCTCGATCGTCTGGGCGAGCGGGTGGGCCCCGGCGCCGTGGTCGACCTGCAGGAGGTGATGGAGAAGACCACCCTCGACGTCGCTCTCAACCACATTTTCAGCGCCGATCTTACACCGGCGCGCCTGGACGAGATTCACGCCGCCTTCGCGGTGGCCATGCAGGCCTCGGCGAAAGAGACGATGCTACCGGGCTCGTCCAGCCGGGCCGATGAGAGCGCTCGGGCCCGGGTCAAGCAAGCTTACTCCACCCTTGAGTCTTTCGCCGACGAGCTGATCGCCGGGCGGCGTAGCCAGGGAGTGGGCCAGCGAGACGCCCTCGACGGCTTGCTGTCGATGCGGCATCCCGACACCGGGCTGGGGCCCTCCGACAGCCAGCTACGCCACGAGATCTTGACCCTGATGCTGGCTGGTCACGAGACCACCGCCAGTCTATTGGGTTGGACGCTGTGCGAACTGGCTCGCAATCCGGAGGGGCAGGCCCAGGCGCGCGCCGAGATCGAGCGCGAGATCGGTTCGGCCGAACCCGGATTTCGCAGCCTGAAGGGTCTGCAAGGTGTGCACGACGCCTGGTTCCAGAGTGCGGTGGACCACACTCCCAGCTTCTTGATCGCCCGCCAGGCGGTGAACGACACCCTGGTCGGGCCCGAGGGCGCCCAGGTCGAAGTGAAAAAGGGCACCACCATTCTGGCCAGCATTCGGCACGCCAATCAGACTCGCTCGGCCAGCGGCAGCACCAAGGTTTTCTCCTTTGGTGGAGGGCCGCGCATGTGCATCGGTCAAATGCTGGCCCGGCTCGAGGCCGAGCTTGTCATGACGCGCTTTCTGCAGCGGTTTGAAGTGAGCGCTCAAGGGCCTCTCCAGACCGCCTCGGGGCTATCGGCTCATCCCCACGACGCCCGGGTCGAAGTCAAGCCGCGCTAGCGGCCTTTGCCGATCGAGAAGCCCCCAATGGTGATGGCCTCTTCGTCCTCCTCGAGCCTGGTGGTGGGCTCGCTGGCCGTGGCTAGATCTCGCATTTCTTCCACGGCTTCTTGGTGCTGGCGGCGAGCCTCGCGCACGGCCCCGTAGTTATCGTGGAAGCCTCCGGCCGCCCCGAGCACGGCGCCAGCCGCGACCAACGGCAAGGTGGCCTGGGGCCCGAGCCAGGCGCTCAGGCCGCCTCCGACGGCTGCCCCCACCAGGCTGGCCCCTCCCACCTCGGGCACTCCGCCTAACAGCAGGCCCGAGACACCCGATAGGATGGCCGCCGAGAAGAAGCCTGGCCAGCCATAGGCGTGGGTAAGGGCGGCCGTGCCACCCAGCACTCCGGCCGTAACCAATCCGCCCACCAGCGTGCGCCGGATGAGGTTCTCGGTGGGGCCCGAACGGGCTCGTCCGCTTTCGCCTTCGAGGCCGGCGGCCAGGCCTACCAGCCCCGAGCCGAGGGTCAGCGAGGCGGCCAATCCTGGGCCTCCATAGGCTCCACAAGCGGCCAGGGCGCCGGTGATGAGAGCGCCGGGGATGATGGCTTCGCCGGCCTTGGTAAAGGCGGCTAGCCCGGCCGCGCCGGACAGGGCCGACACGATGGCGCCGGGGACCTGATGGCCGGCCCCCAGGGCGGCGCTGCCGCCAAAAAAAGCCGCCATGGTGGAGGCCCCCACCAGGGCCGCCCCGGCCTGGGCTTGCCGGCCGTCGAGGTTCTTGGCGTAGTTCTCGTCTTGAAAGGTGCCCACGATTCCCAGGCCCGCCCCCACGGCGGCAATGGGTATCAGCAATCCGGGTGAGGCCATGGCGCAGCCACCCAGGCCGGCCGACAAGACGGTGCCGACCGTGGCCAGTTCGGGGGCTTCGGCCACGGCTGCCGTGCTGAGAAAAGTGGTCAGCCCTCCGCTCACCAGGCCGGGAAAGCCGTAGTTGACGGCCATGGCGCCCGTGCCCGCGGCCAGTCCCGCTCCCAGCAAACCGTGGCTGGCCAGCTTGAAAGCGGCCTCGGCAACCGGGCCAGGTGGAGAGGACTTGAATTCGTCACGCAGGCTCAGATAGGCTCCCACCGCTCCGCCCGCTGCCGCCAGCGGAAGGGCCATTTGGGGGCCGCCGTAGGCTCCGCAAGCGGCCTGAATGCCTCCCACCGCCATGGCCGGTAGCGCCGCTTCGCCGGCCTGGGTCCAGGCGGCCAGACCGATGCCTGTGCCCACGCTGCCGGCCGCTCCAAGCCACGGATTCACCCCGCCCAGGGCCACGTTGGCCCCGGCCAGGGTGGCCCCGCCCAGGCCAGCGCCGACGACTCTGGTGAAGGAGGAGACTTTCACCGGGTCAGGCTAGCCGCCGGGCGTCAAAAATCCATTAATAGTAGTCGCGGCGGAAACGCTCGCTGTCGGGCTTTTGGAATTCGGGAGCCTGGCTCCACTTGCGGGAACGCTGGGGCGGAGTGTAGTCGTTGCGCGGCACCGGCTGCGAGTAGGTCGGGGCTGGCCGCGGCGGCGGTGTGTAGCTGGGCGCGCTTGGCTCCGAGCGTCTCGACCTGCGTCGAGGTCGCTCGCGAAACTCTTCTTCTTCGTCGTCTTCGTAGCGCGGCCGGTGGGTGGGATAGGCCGGACCGCCGGAGAGTCTGGCCGGAGTGCGGGGCTCACGGCTGACCACGGCGGGATTTGGCTTGGGTCGGGGAGCCGAGTAACTGTAAGCATGATCCAACTGCTGGTAGGCGGCTAGAGCGCTGCTGTCGTCGGGGTTGAGCTTGTAAGCCCGATAGTAGTGCTGGGTGGCCGCGCCCCGGTCGCCCTGGGCTTTCTCGGCATCGGCCAGCAAGTGATAGGCTTTGCCCAACTGCCAACCGACGCCGCCGTTGGCTTCGAACAGCTCGAGAGAGCGCCGGGCGCAGGTAGCCGCCTCGGCGGGATCCGTGGCCAGGGCGGCCTGACCCAGCTTCAGGGTGGCCATGGCCTGGCTGCGGGCCTGCTTCTGCAATCGCTCCTCGCAGGCCATGGCTTCAGCCAGGGCGCCGTGCACCTGACTGTAGTATTCGAGTGCCTCGGCATCGCGACCCAGGTCTCGGAGCACGTCGGCTTGCAGCGCCATAGCCTGCTGCAGTTCGAGAGGAGCCTTGAGTCGAGCGTAAATCTGGCGGGCCTGGTCGACTTCGGCCAGGGCCTTCTCGTCGGCTTTGGCGCGATGGTGTGCCTGAGCCTCCTGGAAGAGGTCGTTGGCCTGACTGAGCTGACGCCGACCGATCAGGGTGGGCACCAGCATGAAGGCGACCAGCAGGCAAACCAGGGCCGCTCCCAACCCCGCCGCCGAGAACCAGCTCAGCCAGGAAGGACCGGGCTCGGGAAGGACCGGCACCACCTGGCGCAGGTCCAGACCCAGGTTACTTCTGAGCTGGGGGTTAGGGGGGCGATCCCGACAACGGGCCAGCATGGCCGCCTCGACGGGCCCGGCGTCGCTCTCATCGGTATAAAAACAGTTGGGGCAGGCGGAGCCCAGAAAATCAGCGGAGCGACATTGAGGACAGACGGCAGACATCGACGCTATCTAGATTCGGCGTCAGTAGGTGAATCCTTCTCGGAGATCAGCCCGCGGTCGCGAAGATACCAGTAGAAGAAGGCTCCCAGCGCCAGACTCACCAGGCTCAGCCAGTGGGCGGGCGTGATGGTGCCGGCCACGTAGTGGGTGCCGTAGTCGCCTCGGAAGAACTCTACCAGAGAACGATTGATGGGATAGATCATCACCAGCAGGCAGAAGACCTGACCGTCAAATTTCTTGCGCTGGTGGACCCAGGCCAGGAAAGCGTAGAGACAAAGGCTGAGAAAGGCATCGTAGAGTTGGCAAGGGTGGACGCCGATACCGGCCGTCGGATGGTCGGCCGGAAAGTGGATGGCCCAGGGCAGGTCGGTCGGACGCCCATAGCAGCAGCCACTCATCAGGCAGCCGAAGCGGCCGAAGGCGGCGCCTAAAGCTCCGCTGGGGGCCAGGGCGTCGCCCAGCTGCCAGCGGTCGACCCCCCGATGCCAGGTAAACAACAGCACCGCCACCACCGAGCCCACCAGGCCCCCATAAAAGACGAGTCCTCCCCGGCGCAGCATGAAGATCTCGAGCCAGGGGGCGCTGGGAAAGGCCGGGTTCTGCATCATCTCGTCCCAGTAGGTGATGCAATAGAACAGGCGTGACCCCACGATCACTCCGATCACAATCCACATGGTCGAGTCGAGCACGGTTTGGCGGTCCAGGCCGTAGCGCTCTCCGCGCCGGCCGGCCGTCCAGGAGCCGAGCATGAACCCGGCAGCCGCTAGCAAGCCGTACCAGTGGATGGCCAGAGAGCCTATGGAGAAAGCAACTTTATGCATTGTCTGGGGCGGGAATTCTCGTTTGGTTCCGGAACTCTTCCTCTCAGGTGTCTATTCCTGGGCCTCAGCCGCCCGACTCGATCGAAACGATGCTGGGTCAGTACCGAGAGGCCGGCAGTGTCGATTCGGAAGGTCGTTTCACCTTAGACCCGCGCCGCGCTCGTGAGTTGCTGCGGGAGTTTCAGCTTGCCCAGCCCGAGCACTATATCCTGCATCTTCTCTCTTATGCCGTGGCCGCAGGGGCCGAGCACATCGAGGTGGGAGTGGGCGACCAGTCGGTCAGTCTGACCCATGACGGCCAACTGCCGACCATGGCCGAACTGGAGTCTCCTTTCTCGGCGCTCTTGAGCAACGATCATCAACGCCAGGCTCCGCGAGAATTCGCCATCGCTCTCAACAGCCTGCTGGCCAACCCTGATAACGACCTTCGCCTGACCTGTCCGAGCGCGGAAGGTGGCTGGCTGGCTTTCTACAGCCCCAAGGAGCAGCGGGTGGAGCCGCTAGCAAAGCCCCCTCAAGGACTGCGCATCGAGATCTTTCGCTCGCTCCCTCGCTCCCAACGGGCGCAGGTCGAAATCGATGTGATTCGTGATCATTTCAAATACTGCCCGGCCGACATCAGGGTCAACGGCCGGCCCATTACCGAATCGGTTTCGCCGGGGCCTTGCACCGCCTGGCTCGAGTTGACCGCCGAGCCTGGCAGCCCGGCCACTCGCATGCGGGTGGCGGCCGCCCCGGCCGACTATCACGAGCGGAAAGAGCATGCCCTGCGCTGCTCGGCCCTGATTAGCGTCGGCGGAGAGCGCTCGGGATTGCAGATCGTGTATCTGGGGCGCCTCTATCCGATGCCGCTGGGTTGGGAGTTCGAAGGTCTGGAACTCTCGATCGGGGTGACCGTCGCCACCGACCGCCTCAAGAAAGACCTCTCGGGTGGCCAGTTGGTGGAGGATAAGGTCCTGGCCAACCTCCGTCGCTATCTGCAGCAACAGACCGCCTGGCTTTTGACCCGCATGGTGGGGGCACGGCCTAGAATCGAGCTCAGCGCAGGGCTGCTGCCGGCGCTCGAGTGGGTCGTGACGTGCTTGAGCCGGGCCGGCCAGTATGAGCAGGCGCATCACCTGCAAACCATCCTTTGTCAGTGGTGGCGCGACCGTGAAGGAGCCGCCCCGGCTGGGGCCGTCTTCTATCGCCTCGGCCTGCTGAGCCAAAAGCTGGGGCTCGGGCACGAGACCACCTCGCACTTCGAGCTCGCCGACCTGCATTGGAGGCGACTCGGACGCCAGCTCCAGGTCGGCGACGAAGTGGTCCCGGCCAAGCTGCAGGTAGACTGGCTTCGGCTCCGGGCCAGTGCCGAGCTGTTCGGCCAGTTGCCCGCTCACGAGGCCACCCGCTTGCTGACCGTCACCCGCACGGCGCGCGACCTGGGCTTGCCTCGCCTGGTCAAGGCCAGTTCGGAGATTTTGCTGGTCAACGGGGCGGCCGGCGAGGCCAACCGGTTGGAGGTGACGGCCGCCCTGGCCGGAGCACTGTTCGAACTAAGAGAGTCAGACCGCAGCCTTGAACTTTACGAGGCGATCTGGGCGCTCGGTGAGCCTCTCGAATCCTCGTTGCCCACCGCCGCTCGGCTGCAAGCTCGCGAGAACTTCGCCGTGTTGCTGGCCGAGCAGGGCCGTTTCGAAGCTGCCCGCGATCATCTGCTGATTGCTCTGTCGGCGCGCAAGGAACAGTTGGGCGAGTCGTCCCCCGCCGTTCTTCAGCTGGCCCTGCGCCTGAGCGTGGTCTTCGCCGCTCTGGGCCAGAACCAGGAGTCCGAGCAGTTGCGAGCCTGGATCGCAAGTTTACAAAAGGCCTGAAGCTGTTAACATTGCTCCGAAAAATTTTACAAAGTGTGTCTTTAATTTTTATGGACTTTTTCAGAGCCGGCTCCCATAATGGAATGAACACACGCCAGTGTTATCAGGAGGGTCCAACATGTCACTTTACTTTCCCACCGAAGTAGCCGGCCAGGGCATTCGCATCGGCATCGGCGATTACGATCACAACGGTAAGATCGACTTCGACTTCGGCCTGCAGGGTTTCAACGCCTGGGGCAACGGCGTCAGCGGAGGCTATAACTCCACCGAAATCGGCTACGGCACTGCCCGTGGAGCCTACGTCGAAAACAGCAACGGCTCCTACACCCCCTGGGCTCGCCAGGACAATCACTGGGGCGCCGACTCTTGGGGCAACCACGGTTCTTCGACCTACCAGGACGTTTTCGGCAATTACCAAAACCATCGCTACGCCAACGATGTCTTCGGCAACTATTCCTACGGCGACACCCAGGCCACGCCGTGGAGCTATTCTGACCGCAACGCTTCTGGGAACTCTTACTGGGGCAACCACCACGAGAGCGGCCGCTACGCCGACGCTTTCGGCAACCGGGGCAGCTACAATGTGCCCGGCTGCGTGCCCAACTATGGCTGCCGCGACTATTGCTGCGGCGGCGGTGTCCAGGTCAATGCCTGGTTCGGCGGCTGCTTCGGCTAGACCGTCCCGACCTACGAAGAAAGGCAGCCAGTGGCTGCCTTTCTTGGCTTTAGGGGGAAATCATGGAGACCCAAAGTCGCGGCATTCCTCAGCCTGATAGCGATGGTAACTATACCTCGCCACCGTTGGCGGCCATTCGGCGTGTGTGGGGAGACTACCAGCAAGAGATCGCTAGCGAAGAGGACGTGGTCACTGTCCTGCAAGCGGTGGCCGACTTCGCCCAACTGCAGGTCGAGCAACTCGAGGCTCAGCTCGAAGCCGGAGTGAGCCAGGTCGAGAACGCGGCCTTCCTTCGCATTCTCGAGGCCTTCGAGCTGCATCACGAGGCTCTCGAGCTGATGGCCGAGCACTTCGAGGCCCCCGAAGAGGGCTTGTTCGAGCGAGGGTTGGCTATCGTGCAAGAGGCCACTAACGAGCTGATGGCCGGCCATCAGATGCTGCTCGACGATATCGAGGCGGCCGGCCAGGTCAACTGCATGTTCTGCTCGGCCCCCAACCCGCGCGGCACCGACAAGTGCGCCCGTTGCGGCCGCAGCCTGCTGGTGCCCGGCGAGGCCCGCTCGGCCATTTCGGTGGTCAACGCCGAAGGCCTCGACAACTCTGCCGGCCAGGGCCAGGTGACTCAGAACTTCGCCCTGGTCAAAGGCGCGGTCGAGGCCTGGCGGGCCGAGCAGCTCTCGTCTGACGACCTGCTGGCTCAACTCGAGCAGGTCGAGGAAAACCTGGCCGGCCATCGGGCCTCCAACGAAGAGGCCGCCTCCCGCCTGGAAGAGGCCCCCCCCGAACGCCGCCAGGCCATCACCGCCGCCCTCGAGCAAACCGATGTCGCCATCGCCCATAACCTGGCCGCTATCGAGAAGATGAAGCTGGCCTTCGTCAAAGAAGACGACACTTACCTGGTCAACGGCCTGGCCGACCTCGAGCACGCCTCGCGTCTGACCCTGGCCGCCTTTCAAGCCCTCAAGTCGGCCAACAGCTAGACTCGCTGCGCTCGCCAGGGAGCGAAGCTCGCGGGCTCGCTTCGGGAAAGGAGCGAAGCTCGCTGAGCTCGCTTCGGGAGAAGGAGCTCTTGCTTCGCGCGAGGGAGAAGGGGCGACCCTGCGGGCCGGGAGAAGAAGCGTCGGTCGCTACCGCTCCCTCCGAGGTTGGACTTCCGTGCGGAAGTTGCCCGGAATCGGCCCGACAAACTGGTGCGGAGCTGGAACGGCGCTTTCGTGGTGGCTGTCAGGCCGGGCTCGATCACCGGCGTCGCGCAGTTTCTTCTTGCGCAGGTTGCCGGAGTTGACGGCGGTCCCGGCTGGCTCGACGGCCGTCAGCCGGTTGGAGTCGTCCGAGTCGTTCGCGTACGGCTCGGGTTGAGAACCCGGGCGATCGTGGTGCCATTATTGTCGTGGTTAGACGACTCCACCAGCTCGTCTACCCCTCCGCGCACACGTGTGTCAAAATTATTTTCCGATGCGGCCGCCGAACCGCCTCGGAGGAGCCTCACCCCTAGACTGCTCGTGATAGCCCCTCCAGGACCCCCTCAGGCATTTGAACAGCCGAGTTTGAAGAAATCTTCATTTCGGCCTCGAAAAGCTCGAATAATCATCGCTCAGAAAATGCGCAATTGCCTGTAAAATAAGGGTTTGAGTCGCATCGAATCTTTGACGAACAAGGGGAGCAAAGACTATCATGGATTTATGATTACCGATGACAAGCAACGCGAATTCTGGACCCTCGAAAACTTGAGCAAGCTCCCTTATGAGCGGCTGGAAAGGGTGACCCGTCGCCTGGCCAACACCCTGGCCCTGACTCGCATCCTGCTGGGGCGATGTCTGTTGGCTATCGAGCGCACCGACTTCTGCGCCCAGACCGGCTGCCATTCGGCTATCCACTTCGCCCGGCTCATCAAAGTCGAGAAGCGCGAGGCGCTAGATTCAATGAGGATCGCCGGCCATCTCGAAGGGCTGCCGCTGTTTTCCAAAGCCTGCGAAGAGAACAGAATCTGCTGGTCCAATCTGCGTGTTGTCACCCGCATCGTGACGCCCGAGACCGAAGAGGCCTGGCTTGACCTGGCGGTGCGCCTCAAGCCTCATCGCCTGGCCCGTCTGGTGGCCGGGGCCAATCGCGGTGACACTCCGGCTGAAGCGGCCCTGAACATGGTAGAAGAGGTGGAGCTTCGTTTTCGGGTCGCTCCCGAGGTGTCCGAGCTGTGGTCGCGAGCCGTGACCGTGATCTCGAGAGACCATGGGGGCACGGTCAATCCGGCCGAGGCGTTCGAATGGATCCTGGCCGACTTTCTGGGTGGCCAGGTAGAGCAGCTCAAGGTTGAGGCCGCCCAGGACCTGGTCGCTCCGGTCGAGGCACTGGCAATGCGGACACACGTGTGTCCGGGCGAGTCGAAGTTGCAACTGGCCGGACGGTTGAGGTTCAATCCCAGCAAGCGGCAGGCGACTGCCGCCCAGCGCCGGGCAGTGCTGCGGCGGGATGGCTATCGCTGCTCTTGTCCGGGTTGCCCCAACCGACTCTGGCTCGATGTGCATCACGTGGTATTCTACTGTCGGGGCGGACCGACGGTGCCCGAGAATCTGGTGGTGGTGTGCTCGCGCTGCCACAAGAACATCCATCGGGGCATCCTGCAAGTGAGCGGGGTGGCGCCCCGGGAGCTGGTCTGGCGCGATCGTCGCGGCCGTGACCTCGAACGCCAGCGAGAGAGCGGGCTATTGGAATGGCTGCTGGAATGGGCTCGAGCTGGCTAAGTTGCGGCGACGGAGAAGTGACCCCCGATACTAGAACTTTCTCTGGCGGAGGGGGTCGCTGAGCCGTCGCCCCGGGCGGGCTCGTTTCGTGCGCAGTTCCATCAGGTTCGACGTGGTCTGAGAACTGCGCCCGCGCGCCTTTCAGCGACGCTCACGCCCTTCTCCGTTGCAGTCCTTGCTCACGTCCCGCGGCGCTGGCGAGCGCCCTTTGGGCAAAGAGAGCGCCAGCGCCCCGGTGGCGTTTCAGATACGACACGCGTCCTGAGGTTTCGGCCCGACCGAGCGTCCGGTTCCAAGCTTCTGCGCACGAATACAGTCAAACAGTTCGTCACGTCCGATTCTGATTCTCTTAACAGATCCTTCTCTAGTCACTCGCATTTCGAAGGTCTCAACCTCCTGGTGACAGGCGTCGAGAAGAGCCGATGGCCCAGTAATCTCGACGCCGTTAACAGCCTGCAATAGGTCGCCAGCTTCTAGGCGCATACAAGCGAAAGCTCCTTGTGGCTCCCTGATTAGCAAGCCTCCATCAACAAACTCCGCAGGAGGCAAGTATTGCCTTTCGGGTTCGACTTTCTGCTCGTCCTGGGATTCGTGCGCATTTTCTCGCTCCGCTAGTCGCGGATAGCACTTTCCCCCTCCATTAACCTGATGTGAGGAACTAACCCGCGTGGTGGTGTCGACTGTTCGGCTGACAAGCTGGGCTCCCAGAGCGACAAAGGCCAAGACCACAATGATTGTAAGGCTGTTTGCGAGTGATATCTTCATGGCATGTACCTGGTTCCCTCAAAGAGAATGTTCGGGTGCGACTCTATGATTTGCCCCCTCATACCCTCGAAGTTGCCTTTAAAGAGATCCTTGCGAAAGGCTTCCTGAGCTTCGCGCATCTTGTCTAGCTCTGGAGGGTACAACATTCCGAAGAGACTAGAAAGGGTTTCTGCAAAAACCTCCGAGTTAAGTTGGTCATCGGAGTTTTTCCGGCTTGCTCCATAAAAAGTCCACCAAACGTAGTGACCGCACTCGTGAACCAAGGTATTTAACTCAACTAGCCGAAATGGTCGGGGCTGCTTTTCTATGAAGATGTCCACAGACCCGTCTTCATTCAACCTTGCCGCTCCGTATTTCCCACCCATGCGTTCAATGTCATTGCCCTTCACGTAATTGATTTTTGGAGGCGGCACCAGAGCTTGGGCTAGGCCCAGATAGAGCGAGTCCGCTCCTTGTTCCAGAGAGCCGAACCAAGATTCCAAGCCACTCGGGTCGACCTTGCCAATCGGATTCCCGCCAACATACCCATACAGGTTCAAGCCACCCGCAAACCCGATCGGGTCGCGACTCAAGAACCTGGCGGTGGCGGGGTCATAATGGCGCTGGCGCATGTAGAGCAAGCCGGTATCGGCGGTGTCGTCGTGGACGCCCAGGCCACCCACGTAGGTCTTCGGACTCACCACCGAGCCCGAGTAGGCGATCTGCTGGCCGAACTCGTCGTATTCATAATAGGCCAACTGACTGCCATCGGCGCCGTCCACGACCACCCGCACCGATGAGAGCCCATCGGTTAGGAAGAAGCGGAAGTCGCCACCGCGGTCAAAGCCCAGGAGTTGGTGACCCATGAAGTAGCTGATCTCCACCGGTGAACCGGCGCTCGGCGTCTCGACCTCGCTCACGGTTGGCAAGCCAGAGAAGTGGCTACGGGTCTCGGTACCGTCGGCAGCAGTCTTGAGCTTGCGCAAGCCGCCAGTATCGTAGTGTTGGACGACGGTCTCGTCGGCAGGTTGTTTCTCGACCGCAACCAAACGGTCGAAAGTATCCCACGAGAAAGTGTTGGTGTTGGTGCCGTCGTCCGACTCGATCATGTCCCCATCATCGTCGTAGGCAAAGGTCTCCACCGATGTCGTGAAATCTCCTTCGTCCCGAGACTGGAAGGTCCCGGAGAAGATCTCCTGGAGTTGATTCGCGTCGTCATAGTCGTAAAGGTAGCTCACGCTAGCTCCGTGGTCGTCCATGAACTTGCGGTTGTCGGACTCATCGTATTGATAAGTTCGCTGCGCCGACGGAGTAGCCCCCCCCTACACCTCGCTTGACTTCCGTCAATCGATTCAGGAAGTCGTAGGAGTATTCCCAGCGGATGTCCTGGGCCGGCGTTCCGCTTTTCTCATCCATGGAGACGCGGTTGCTCGAAGCGAAGAATCTCGGTGCCGTCCTTCTCGTAACGCAGACACGTCAATTGGCCGTTTTGGTTCCAGCCAGGGCCGGGTGTCATCGCGCCGTCGTCAAACTTGGCCACGATTTCGCTATCGGTAGGGTAGACGATCTCGGCGAGGCGCCCGGCCGCGTCGTAGGAGTAGACGAATTCGCCCACATCAGAGCTATCGCGCTCGATGATGACCTTCGAGTGGAGGCCGTCATTCTGGTATTCGTAACGGGTCGCGTTGCCGTTCGGGTCGACCATCCTCAGCAGCTCGCTCTCTCGAGAGTAGCTGTAGTCGATGGTCTTGCCATCGCCAAAGGTCACGCGGGTGATGCGGTCCAGCGAGTCGTACTCGTAGCGTCTTCGGCTACCGTGCCGTGCCCAGCTGACCTCAGGCCATTCGTTGAGCAACTCTTCAAAGTCAAATTGATCTCTGGCAACAGACGCGAGTTCTCCACAGCTATGCTCGACGATCCTCCTGAAGGCCCTAAGCTCGTTTTCCATCCTCAGCCCTCGCTCGGCCGATGTTGCTCCAGCCCCACTCGGCCGAATCCCCGCGAAGCGGCTCCTTCTCCCGCCGACGCAGTCGGCGCTCCCTACCGACTACCGTCTACCGACTACCAACTACCGTCTACCGTCTACCGTCTACCGACTACCGACTGCCGTCTCAGCGGCCGGCGGCGAGTGGGCGAAGTCGATCATCGCGTCTTTGACCTCGGGGTTGAACATAATACCGACATGGCCGCCGCGCTCGTAGACGTGGAGGGCTTCGTTGGGCCCCTGCTGGCCTTCGAGCTGACGATAGGTCTCGACGTTCTCGGGCAAGAGGATGTAGTCGTCCTGCGAGACGATGGTCATCACCGGAGTGTCGTCGATGACCTCGAGGGCGCGGCTGTAGCTATACTCTGAACTCATCTGCTGAGGAGTCATCTGGTGCTGGCGCAGCCAGGCGTCCTGCGACATCCAGACGTCCGAGAACTGGTCGTAGTCGAGTTGGTGTAGTGCTCGATAGTGCTCGCGCATGATCTGGTTGCGCTCTTCGCCGCGGGCCCAGCGATTCTCGGGGCGATGGGCGGGCAAGAGGTCGTGGTCGAACTGCCGGTCGACCCGGTCGATCATGTCCTCCATGCCATCCCGCGAGCCGTAGCGGTCGGCGATCTTGATGTCGGTGGTGTTCTGGTGGCGTGAAGCGAGCTCGCTCTCCATGAAGCGCTCATAGCCATACTCGCGCACCTGGTTGCGGTATTTCAGGCCGGTGAAGATGATCGAGCCTTCGACGCTCGGTCCCTCATAGTGCTGGCGCAGACCGTCGAGGGCGTGCATCGAGTCGTAGAGGTTCTCGGGCGGGCTCAGGGCCACCAGCGAGCCGGTGAACAAGCGCGGCTGGCCGGCGTCGGCCAGCTCTTCGTCATAGCGCACAGCGTTGGCGCCGAGCAGCGCGCCGTAAGAGTAGCCGGCCACGGATACTTGACCAAAATAATCGGGATACCGTTCTTTGAGTTGAGAAACGATATCGCGCACCGCCCGTGCTTCCAGGCCCGGGTTGCCGGGATGGAAGAACGGGTCCTCAGTCATGGCGTCTTTGCTGAGAGCGTTGGGAATGGCCACATAGTTCATGCCGCGCTCGAGCGCCATGCGCTTGAAAGCCACCGTCAGCGAACCGCCGGGATCGCCGTAGATGCCGGGCAAGATGACCAGCATGGGCGCGTTGGGGCCGTTCTGCAGACCCATGCGGATGTCGAAGCGATCGTCATACTGGTCTAAAACGCGTAGTTTGATCTTCATCTCGTCGCGCACGCCGCCGCCGCGACCGGCGTCGATGCTGTTAGCGATCGAGGCCACGTAGGGATCGATGTCGTGAAAGGTGAGGTTGTTCATACGGTCACGGGTCTCGCTGATGGTGACCGGGGCCAGGCCGTCAGCGTGCAGACCGGGCACGATAGGCCGGGTTTCGCCGGTGCCGGGCAGAGAGAGGCGCTGCCACTGCTCGCTGGTGGGATCGCCCTGCCACTCGAGCACCTCGGATTGGCTGAATTCTGGGGGAGGCGCGGGTGGGGTGGCGGCCGAGATCAGCCCGCCGATGACGCCGATGGCTCCCAGGCCGATCAGCGACCACTTCTGCCATGGCTTGAGGTGGATGCCCTGGGGAGTCTGAGCCGCCTGATCGAGCTGGACTTGATCGGTGGGCAACGCCGCTGGCGCCGGTCCGCTCTGAGGAGCAGACTTGGGGGGAGCGCTGCGGGCGCTGAGAAGACCAGTCTGTTTTGGCGCGTCATAGACAAGCATAGAGACCCTCCGGCCCCAAGCCTAACGCGTCGAAGGCGGCAGGTTTAGATCAGGAAGTTAACATTCCGACCGGTTGCAGAGCCCGCCGGGGCTGGGCCCGTTTCCAGCAGGAGTAGAGCACCTCGGCCGGTTGCTCGAAGCGAGTCAGCAAGATCATGGCCGCCACCACGAAGGGCTTGTGGCCGGCCTCGCGATACGTGTCCAGGCGAAAGCGCTCGAAGACCGAGGCGGCCACCTCGCCGGCCGGGCAGCTGACCCCGCTGATGTCGGCCGGAAGGCAGTGGCAGTAGAGGGCGTCGTTGGTGGTGGCCATGAGCTTCTCGGTGCACTCCCAGTCTCGGTGGCGGGCGTTTTGGGCCAGGGCCTCTCGCTCGAGTTCGGCCAGCTGGTTGGATTGGCCGGCCCGCAACAGTTCGGTGCGGCGTTCCATGACCTGGCGGGGAGCCCAGCTTTTGGGATAGACGAGGTCGGCTCCGGCGAAGGCTTCTTGCATCGAGTGGGTGATGGTGAACGAGCCACCGCTGGCGGCGGCAAAGCGAGTAGCGGCCTCGAGCGGTTCGTCGACCAGTTGGTAGCCCTCGGGATAGGCCAGGCTCACCTCCATGCCAAAGCGCGTCATGAGAGCCACGATGCCCTGGGGCACCGACAAAGGCTTGCCGTAGCTGGGCGAGTAGGCCCAGGTCATGGCCAGCTTTTTACCCCGTAGGGCCTCGAGGCTGCCGAAGTGTTCCACCAGGTGACCCAGGTCGGCCAGGGCCTGGGTGGGGTGGTCGAGGTCGCACTGCAGATTGAGCACCGACGGTCGCTGCATCAACACGCCCTGCTCGAAGCTCTCCTGGATCGAGGCGGCCGTCTCGACCATCGAGGCGTGCCCGTGGCCCAAAAACATGTCGTCGCGAATGCCCACCGTCTCGGTGAGAAAGCTCAGCATGGCTGCCGTCTCGCGGACCGTCTCGCCGTGGGCCAGCTGCGAGGTTTCTTCGCTGAGTTCTTCGGTGGAAAGTCCCAGCAGGTTGCAGCCCGACTTGAAGGCGTAGCGGGTTCGCGTTGATTTGTCGCGGAAGATGCTGTAGCCCATTCCGCTCTCGAACAGGCGCAGCGAGATGCCGCGCCGGGCGATCTCGCGCAGGGCCTGGGCGGCCAGCAGGGTGCTGCGGATGGCCCGCTCGTCGAGTTCCCAACTGAGCAAAAAATCTCGGTTGTAAAGCGGGCTCGGGCCGAGTTGGTCGAGTAGGGTCGGAATCATAGAGCCTCCTGTTTTGTTTCGAGGTAGAGGGTGGGGAAGGCGGCGTAGAAGCGGGCCGCGGCCGTCAGGTGCGCGATGGGGCACTGGTCTTCGGTCGAGTGGGCGTGGATTTCGTTGGCCGGGCCAAAACCCACGGTGGGAATGGAGAACATGCCGCAGGTGGCCACGCCGTTGGTCGAAAATCCCCACTTGTCGATGCGGGGCGCCTCTCCCAGAGCTTGTTCGGCCGCTTTGGCGGCCGCTTGCACCACCGGCTCGTCTTCGTCGAGGACCCAGGTCGGGTAGTATTTGGTGGTGGGGTAGGTGAGGCCGGTGTAGGCCTGCCGGGCATACTCGAGCAGGCGCACCTGGCCCTTAGCCGCTTTGACACTGGCGAGGTTGCGCAGCTGGTCCATGGCCGTCTGCTGGGTCTCGCCCCGGGTCAGGCGCCGGTCGACGTGGATGGTACAGCTGTCGGCCACCGCGCACAACGAGGGCGAGGTGGAGCGGATCTGCGAGATGGTCATCGAGCCTTTGCCCAGGAAAGGGTCGGCGCTGTCGGCCAGTTCGCGATTGAGGCGCTCGATGTCGGCGATGATGGGAGCCATGGCATAGATGGCGTTCTCGCCGAGTTCGGGCATCGAGCCGTGAGCCGAGCGGCCTTTGACTTCGATCTCCATCTCCATACGGCCGCGATGACCGCGATAGACTCCCAGGTTGGTGGGCTCGGTGATGACCACCACCTCGGGCTGCAGCACCTTTTCGTGCAGGATATACTGCCAGCACAGGCCGTCACAATCTTCCTCCATTACGGTGCCGGTGATCCAGAGCTGGTAGTCGCCCGACAGGTCGAGGTCTTTGATGATGCGAGCGCCATAGACCATGGCCGCCATGGCGCCTTCCATGTCCGAGGCGCCGCGGCCGAAGATGATGCCGTCCTTGACCTCGCCCTGATAGGGGTCGCGGGTCCAGGCGCTGGGGTCGCCCACCCCTACCGTGTCGAGATGGGCGTCCATGGCGATGACGGTCTTGCCGTTGCCGATGCGTCCCAGGATGTTGCCCAGGCCGTCGATCTTGATCTCGTCAAAACCGACTTTCTCCATCTCCTGGCGAACCCGCTCGACCACCGCTTTTTCTTCGGTGCTCTCGGAAGGGATGGCGATCATGTCGCGCAAGAACGCGACCATTTCGGGGGTGTAGCGGTCGGCCAATTCCGCGATCTGCTCGGCCTGATTGGTGGTCAGCATGGAGCCTCCTCAAGACAATTGATGTAGTTGACCGTGTCGGTTGCGAACACGGCCTGATGCAAGCGAAGCATCAGGTGATAGTAGGTCAGGTCGATGACGCCCTCGGCCCGGCCGGTGACGGTGGCGGCCGGGTTGTCGGGGTCGAAGCTGACCTCGAAGGTGGGACCGGCGTAAGTGGGCGGATGGCCCAGGGCCAGGCGATACTCCCGGCCCTCGAAACGGGCCCAGACGGTGGTCGTCGTCAGATAGAACCCGTCGTGATCGGTGAAGCGCTCGAAGCTTTCCAGACTGCCGAAAAAGCGCGGCTTGATGGCGTACGGACCGCCGTCTTCAGGGCAGAAGATGTCGCAGTTGCCGCACTCGTTGCAAAAATCGGCGAAGTTGGCTAACTGGTGTTTTTGCTCGACAGGAATCGGCATCTGCTCAGTCAGCTTCCAGCCGCTGCCGTGCCGTTCGAGCAGCTGGCGGGGCACGGGTTGGCGGGGCAAGACGAAGGTGAAATTGGCGTCGTTGGGACAGACCGGGATGCACTTGTCGCAGGTCAGGCAGTCAAACAGCACCAGCCGGCTGCCGACCTTTTTGGGTGGCTTGGAGTTGGCGCTGTGGTGATAGCTGGGATCGGCCAGCAGTTGCTCGAGGTAGTGCTCGGTGTTGCGTAGGGCCGTTTGGGCAACCCACTCTGGATAGGCCAGGGGAGACTCCGCTTCGGCCAGACCGTAGCTACGCAGGATGAATTCGTCGATGTTGCCGGCCCCGACTTTTTGCATGCGCGACTTGAGTTCGAGGTGATAGCCCTGGGCCCGTCCGTAGCCGCCGGGCCCGAGCAGGTCGCTGCAGACGGTCACCGGGGTCAAGCCTAGAGCGACCGCATCGGGATAGTTCTTGCGTCCGATGCCGGCCGCAAACGAGATGGGCAGACGCTGACCGAAGTGGCGCCGCCAGTCGCGCACCAGGCACATGGCCAGCACGTGCAGGGGGCGCCCCGAGAGGTACATCTCCTTTTCGGTGGCGGGAAAGAAGTCGCGCTGGTTGTTTACGATGAGGGTGTTAGAGAACTTGACTCCAAAGCTCAGGCCAAGTTGGTGGGCCCTCTCCGAGAGGCGTTCTGAGAAGGCCACGGCCTGGTCCCAGCGGGTGTCCTTTTGGAAGGCCGACTCGGGCACCGTCGCCTCGTAACCCAGCTGGTCGTTGAGCAGGCGCTTGACCTCGGCCTGGCCCAGCAGGGTGGGGTTGAGCTTGACCACGCAGTGCAGGCCGTGGTGCTGCATGAGAAACTCGAGGATGCGCTCGATCTCGTCGGGGGGGCAGCCGTGAAAGGTGGAGAGGGTGAGGGTGCGCGAGAGTTGGCGAGGAAAATCCAGATCGCGATAGGCCTTGGGCAGTTGGGGCCGCAGGCGGTCGATAACCGGGCCGGCGTCTTTCATACCGGTTAGGAAAGCCTCCACCCGAGGGTTCTGGATGCCGGCCAGATCATAGCCCACGCTCATGTCGTAGATGACCTCGTTGCGAACGTCGAGATGGGCTTTGAGCACCTCGATGAGCATGGCAGCCTTGACGTATTCTTCCAGCGACTGCTCGAGTTTGAGTTCTTGCGACCATTCCACGTTGTAGCCGACCGTCTGCATGTCGATGCAAGGACGGGGGATCTTCAGTTCGTCGAGCACCTGGACGGTCTTTAGTTCCATGATGCGCCCGCCGGCCAGCCAGCTGAGCACGATGTTCTGGGCCAGTTGGGAATGGGGTCCGGCGGCCGGTCCGAAGGGAGTCGAGGCGGGCTGGCCGTGGAAGCGAACCGAGAAGTCGACCTCGGGGTCGCCCAGGAAGAACTTGCGCCGGGGCAGATCGAAGATCGAGTCGCGGCTTTCGAGTTCGCGCAGCATGCGCCGGGTCAGGGCAGCGAGGGGATAGGGACAAAGTTCAGCCATGGGACCTCCTGAGGCCGGTGAACAACACCAGCGAGCGCCCTTGGGGGCGCACCTGCAGCAGCCCGGCCAGGCCGGCCGTTCCGGTGTTGCTCACCGCGATATCGGTGGTTTGTCGGGCCAACCAGTTGGCCTCGTTCAAAAGCTCTTCCGAGGCCGCCAGCGGCCTGCCGCCGCTTTCTTTCATGGCCTTGACCAGTTCGAACCAGTCGTAGGTCTCGTCGTCGAGAATGCCGCTGGCCACACTGTGCGGCGGAGTGGGCCAGGGTCGCATGTAGCGCGAGCGGTGGGCGGCCACCTCAGACCAGGGAGCGTCCAGACGGTTCCAGGCGGCCAGCAGCGGCGAGGCCTCGGTCTGAACGGCATAAAGGGTGGGAACGCGCTTCACGGCGCCCAGGCGCAGGCCGTCGGAGTAGGCCTGCACGAACGAGCTGGCCAGCGCTCCCCCGCCCACCTGGATGAAGACCTGGTCGAAGACCTCGCCCTGACGCAGCAGCTCGTAAGCCAGCGTCTGGCCGCCCTCGATGGTCAGGCCGTTTTCGGGACCCTGGCAGCCGAAGGGCAGGGCCCCTCCCGCCAGCGCCTGGCGAAAGCGCAAAAGGCAGGGGTCGCCGTGCTCCTCCGGATGGCGCGGACAAAGGGCCAGCTCGGCTCCCAACTGGCGGAGTCGCTCGACCACCAGCGGGTTGGCCTCGAGCGGGATGAACACCTTGAGGGGATACTCGGCCGCGGCCGCCACCACCGCTGCGGCCAGGGCGGCGTTGCCGCAGCTGGCGATGGCCAGTCGGGGGCGGGGGCCGGTCTGGCCGCGCAGGCGGCGGACCACCTCGAGGTAGAGGATGATCCCGAACAGATGGCGAGCCTTGTGCGAGCCGGCTACATTGCCGGTTTCGTCCTTGACCCACACTTCGCAGTCGATTTCCTGGCTCAAGCGTTGTTCGTGCACACAAGGTGTGAAGAGAAAGCCGCGGCCGTCGACCCGGGCCACCCTCTCGTCGAGGCGGCGCACCAACTCGACATAGTCGGCGTCGGACATGGCGGTTCGGGCCAATTGGTAGCTGGTGAACAGATGGCGGAAAGCCACGAACGGGTTGGGGTCGTGGTCGTGGGGAAAGTGACCACTGTCGAGCTGGCGCTTGAGCACATGCTCGACATCGTCGCGGCCGGCCCGCGGACAACGGAAGGGGAGGGGAGCCTCGGGGCTGATTGGGAGCTCGTAGCCACAGCCCACACACACGAACCGGCTCGAGATGGTCGAGATCATGCCAGCGCTCCCGTCTCGGCGTTAAAGGCCTGGATCTGCTCGTCCCAGGCCTCTACCAGCTCGTGCAACCCGCGCCAGAACGCCTGTTTTCGGCGGGCCTCGAAGTCGGCCAGGGCAACACCCTGCTGCTCGACCCAGGTATAGTATCCCAGGTTGAAGATGCGCTTGCGTTGGGGGTGGGTCAGCTCGAGCAGGTGGTCGACCCCCAGCCCGGCCAGGTGCTGGCCATAGACCTCGCCAGCGGCCACCGGGTCAAAGCCGTCGGGGAAGTAGCCAGCCAGGGCTTTGTCATACTCGGTGGCATACATTTCGTGGGCGTCGGTGGCCACCGTGATGATGGCCTGGGTCTCGTCGAAGTCGAAATAGCGAGCCACTTTGATAGCGCTTGCGATGTTGCACAACGAGGAGAGCCCGAGCTGACCGAGCCGGTCGACCAGGGTGGGATCGACGCCCCGACGTGTCTTGAGATAGTTGCGCCCCGTCGGGCTGTTGAACAGCAGGTCGAGACAGTCGGTGGTGTGCTCGGAGATGGCCACCACCAGGTCGGTGTTCATGACGTTATGGATGAAGGGAACGTGCTTGTCTCCGATGCCCTGGATGTTGTGCTCGCCGAACCCGTTCTCGAGCAGAGTCGGGCATTCGAGCGCTTCGGCAGCCACGATGCGCGTGCCGAAGCGGTCCTTGAGATAGTCGCCGGCGCCGATGGTGCCGGCCGAACCGGTGGCCGAAACGAAGGCCTCCAGGCTCAACTGCCCGGGCAGGTGGGTGAAGATGGTCTCGAGCGCCCGTCCGGTGCAGTGGTGATGAACCAGGTAGTTGGCGAACTCGCAGAACTGGTTGAAGATGATGTTGTGGGGGTCGGCCTCGAGTTCGGCACACTTGTCGTAGATTTCTTTGACGTTGCTTTCGGTGCCGGGCGTGCGCACGATGTCGTCATCGGCTTTGACCCAGCGGGCCAGCCAGTCGAAGCGCTCGGCGCTCATCCCGGCCGGTAAAATGGCCACTCCGTGACAATCGAGAATTTTCGAGATGGCCACCCCGCCCCGGCAATAGTTGCCGGTCGAGGGCCACAGGGCTCGATGCTCGCTCGGGTCGAACTGTCCGGTCACCAGCCGGGGAGCCAGACAGGCATAGGCGGCCAGCACCTTGTGGGCGCGGATCATCGGAAACAGCCACCCCAGTGCCACCACGATGGGAGCGCGCACTCCGGTCAGCGACGACGGCAACACCAGGTGGGCCGGCACTTCCACCCGGCCTCGCCGGTCGGGACTGTTGAACCAGTGCACCCGAAACAGGTTGAGGGGATGGGCCGCGTCGGGGTCGACCTCGTTGAGCTGATGGCTGATGGTCGCCGGAATGGTCTCGGGCCGAGCCAGCTGAGAAAAGGTGGGCAGAGCCACCCGCGAGCGGCGAAAGTGCTCGATAGCCCGGGCCCGCACCCCGGCATCCACGATATGACTTTCTAGACCAAGACGTGCCAAAGTGTTCTCCTTCTAGACCCGCAGGGCCAGCATGGCGTCAAACAGCCGGTCGGCCTGCTGTCTGGCCTCGCACAGAATGGTGGCGTAATCGGCCGCCAGCAGCTGGCCGTTCTCGACCACCCGCTGGCCGTTCACGCACAGGTGGCGGGCCCGGCCATCCTCCAGGCAGGCGACATCGGCCACCGTGCCCGCTTCAAGGGGGACGAAGGGAGCCTTGAACAGTTGCTCGAGCAGACGCCAGCCACCGGCCGCCCGGGCCTGGATCTGGGCCGGCTTTTCGCCCAGGTCCTCGAGCAGGGACTCTTCGGCCGAAAGGTCGGATGGATAGCCATCGGTCCCCAGCGCCACCTGCTGGCTGTAGCCCAGGTGAGAGGCGTAGCCGACCCGATTGCCCTGATTCGAGCGAGGGTTCTGAATCAGCCAGCAGCCCAGCTCTTCGACCCGGGCCACCTGTTGGGCGGTGAGGTGCACTCCGTGGGCCAGGATCGAACCCGGCGGCAAAGCTCCTAGCTGCTCGAGGCGCTCGAGGGGGCCGGCATAACCGCGCCGGCGGGCGTCTTCGACGTCGGCGCCGTCTTCGGCCAGGTGCACATGCATGACCGTGTCGTAGCGGCGGCACAGCTCAGCTGCTTCGACAATGGTCTCGTCCGAGACGGTGAAAGAGGCGTGCAGGCCGACCAACCCCTTGACCAGCGGACGCCGGTTGGTGGATAGAAAGCGGGCGCACTCGGCCAGCCCTCGGCGGGCTTCCTGGCGTCCGCCGTTGCGTTCGGTGGCCCCAAAGCAGAGTACGGCGCGCATGCCCAACTCCTGGCAGGCGTCGGCCAACACGTCGAGCGACCCCTCGATGAAGTTGGGCGACTCGTGGTGGTCGATCAAACAGGTGGTGCCTTGCATGAGCGACTCGGCCACGTAGTAACGGGCCGAAGCTCGCAGGCTGGCCTCATCCAGAGCCCGATCCAGACGCCACCAGAGTCGCTCGAGAATCTGCAAAAAGTTCTGGGCCGGCGGGTCGGGCTGGGGAATGCCAAAGGGAGCCAGACCGCTATAAATGTGGGTGTGGGCGTTGACCCGGCCCGGCTCGATGGTCAGACCTCGGCAGTCGAGGCGATGGACCCCGGCGGGCAGACTCAAATCGGGGGCCAGGTTCTTCACCGTGGCCTGGTCGGTGAGCAGGGTGTTAGTGCCAATAAAGGCGAGCATCCGTCGCTCCTTTCGTTCTGATGCGGCCCACCGACATGGCTCGGGAGGCCGGCGAATCTTTCATCGGCAACTGATAGCGGCGCCTGCCATCAAAGGCATAAAGGGCGTTGGCCACGGAGGCGGCGGTGGGCACCAACCCGATTTCGCCCACTCCTTTGGCGCCAAAGGGGCCTTCGGGCTCGGGCTCTTCCACCAGGATGACCTCGACCTCGGGCATGTCCTGGGCCCGCAACACCCCCAGCTCGCGCAGCTTGAAGCTGACCGGCATACCGTTGTGGCAGGGCAGCTCTTCGGTCAGGGCATAGCCCAGTCCCATGTGGATGGCCCCCTGAATCTGGCCTTCGCACAGGGCCGGGTTGACGGCTCGACCGACGTCGTGAGCGGCCACCATGCGCTCGACCCGACCCGCTTCATCGAGCACGCACAACTGGCTGGCATAGCCGAACGAGGTGTGGGTCTTGATGTTTGTCCCGCGCGCCCCGAGTGGAGTGGTGTCGTCATAGCAGACATCGGCGGCAAACACCTGGCCGGTCAGCTCTTCGAGAGAATGCTCGGCCAGAGCCGCTTTGAGCTTGGCGGCCGCGCTCTCGACCGCTTTGCCCGCAAAGAGCGTGGCCCGCGAGCCGGTGGTCTGACCGCAGTCAAGAGCATAGCGCGAGTCGACCTTGGGCCGAAAGAGACGGGCCGGCAGGCCGGTCAGGCTGACGGCGAACTGGATCAACACGGTCAGCAGCCCCTGGCCCATCTCGGTATAGCCGTTATAGAGCGAGATGGTGCCGTCTTCTTCCACCACCAGGCGGCACTTGCCCCACTCGGCCACGCCATTGCCGATGCCGGTGTTCTTGAGTCCGCAGGCCAGACCCACCGCCCGGCCTCGTTGGCGATGCCGATAGAAATGGGGCTTGATGGCCTCGAGAGTCTTCTTGATGCCCACCGACTTGTCGAGCACCTGGCCGGTCGAGTAGACGTCACCCACCTCGAGGGCGTTGCGCCAGCGCATCTCCCAGCCATCCAGGCCGACCTTTTCGGCCAGCATGTCGAGACAACTCTCGAGGGCGAAGTGGGCCTGATTGGCCCCAAAGCCTCGCATAGCCCCACAGGGCGGATTGTTGGTATGCACGGCCAGAGCCTCGATGTCGACATGGTCGACCCGGTAAGGACCGCAGGCGTGGCCGGCCGCCCGCTCGAGCACCTTGGCTCCCACCGAGGCATAGGCGCCGGTGTCGCCCAGCATGCGGGCCCGCACGGCCGTCAGACGACCCTGCTCGTCACATCCGACCTCGTAGTCCATCTGGATCGGATGGCGCTTGGGGTGCATTCGGACCGACTCTTCCCGGCTCAGGGTCACGCGGGCCGGCCGGCCGGTGAGCCGGGCCAGCAAGGCCGCGTGGGCCTGGATGGTCATATCTTCTTTGCCACCGAAGGCGCCTCCGTTAGGCACTAGCTCGACCTCTACCTGGTCCACCTCAAGGCCGAGGAAGGCGGCCACCTGGCGGCGGTCGTCAAAGACTCCCTGCCCCTGGGTATAGAGATGGATCCCGCTTTCGGTGGGCACGGCCAGGGCCGACTCGGGCTCGAGAAAAAGATGCTCGATGCGCTGCGTGGTGAAGGTCTCGCGCACCACGTAGGCGCTCTGGCTCAGGGCGCTTTCGGCCTGGCCCCGCCGGATGGTCGAGTGGGACAGCAGGTTGGGGCTGTCGCGATTGACCCGAGGGGCGTCCGGCGCCAGGGACTGGCGAGGGTCGAGCACCGGCTCGAGGGGCTCATACTCGACCTCGACCAGTTCGGCCGCCCGGCGAGCGGTGGCCTCGTCTTCTGCTCCTACCACGGCCACCACGTCGCCCACGCAGTTGACTACTTCGCCCGCCGCCACCAGGCCCGGCCAGTCTGGATGAAGCAGCCCGTAAAAGCGGTCTCCGGGCACGTCGGCGGCCGTCAGAACGCACACTACGCCGGGCTGGGCCAGGGCCTGCTCGGTGTGGACGGAACGAACCCGGGCTCGGGGGTGGGGGGAGAGGAGAACCACCCCCGAGACCAGGTTGTCAAACTTGAGGTCGCTGACGTAGGCTCGCTGGCCCAGCACCGTCTCGGCGCCTTGATAGCGCGCCAGCGATTGGCCGACTCCACCCTGTTTCAGGGGGCGGGGCACGGTTTCGCCCCGGCGGGCCCGGGCTACCATCTCGATAGCGTCGATGATCTTGACATAGCCGGTGCAGCGGCAGAGGTGGGCGTCGATGGCTTTGGCGATCTCGGCTCGGGTCGGGTCGGGATTGTTTTTGAGCAAGAAGCTGGCCCGCAGGGCCAGCCCGGGAATGCAAAACCCGCACTGCAGGCCGGCGGCGGATACGAAAGCCTGGGCGATCTCTTCTCGTTCCTCGTCGGCCAGACCCTCGAGGGTGACGATCTCCTTGCCCTCGACCCGGTCGGCAGGCATGGCGCAGGTCACCTTGGCCTGGCCGTCGATGAGGGCCAGGCAACAGCCGCACTGGCCCTGCGGCTTGCACCCGTCCTTGGTGGAGCGGATGCCGCACCGATTGCGCAACAGGTCGAGCAGGCTCTCGCCAGGCTCGACCTGGTGGCACTGGGGCTGACCGTTGAGGCGAAAGCGAACTTCCATCGATGCCATTCTGCCAGTTGGAAGGGGAGTGGAAAATGACCTGGGTCAGTCCACCAGCAAGGGCTCGAGATGCCAGATGTCCCGGCTATATTCGCCGATGGTGCGGTCCGACGAAAAGAATCCGCAACTGGCCACATTGAGAATCGACTTACGGGTCCAATCCTCGACCTGGCAAAAGTGACGGTCGACCTGATCCTGGACTTCGACATAGCTGCGATAGTCGGCCAGCACCAGATACTCGTCGTGATGCAGCAACGAATCGACCAGTTCGCCAAAGTGGTGGCCGAAGTCGCCGCGGGCGATGGAGTCGATGGCTCGGGCCAGTTCTCCGTCGCTGCTATAGTAGTGGCCCGGGTTATAGCCGGAGGCTTTGAGGGCAAAGACTTCTTCGGTGGTCAGACCAAACAGGAAGAAGTTCTCTTCCCCCACCAGGTCACGGATTTCGACGTTGGCCCCATCCAGGGTCCCCACCGTCAGGGCCCCATTGAGGGCCAGTTTCATGTTGCCGGTGCCGGAGGCTTCCTTGCCGGCCAGCGAGATCTGCTCGGAGA
The DNA here is from genome assembly GCA_050250895.1 of Vulcanimicrobiota bacterium. Classification (GTDB taxonomy): domain Bacteria; phylum Vulcanimicrobiota; class Xenobia; order Xenobiales; family JADMJV01; genus CAYRFU01. Next base: position 166,263 of record JBFWNU010000003.1, read on the forward strand.
GGTCGGCGGCGGGATAGATGACCTCGCCCAGGCTGACGTTGAAGTTGGGCAGAAAGGCCACCCGCAAAGAGGGGGTCTCATTGACCACCTCGGCCACCGAGTTGATGAGCTTGATAATCAGCTTGGCCATCCGATAGCCGGGGGCGGCTTTGGCTCCGAAGATGAAGGTGCGGGGCACGGTTTCGGCCTCGGGGTCGTCGAGCCAGCGCTGATAGAGGGTGATGATGTGCAGCACCTTGAGCACCTGGCGCTTGTATTCGTGGAGCCGCTTGACCATGACGTCGAACATCGACTCGGGGTCGACCTCAAGACCCAGCTGTAGCCCGATGTGGTCGGTGAGACGTCTCTTGTTGGCCATCTTGACGGCTCGCCAGGCCTTGCGAAAAGTGGCTTTGCCGGCCAGCTTCTTCAAGCCTTCGAGGCGATCGAGGTGGTTGAGCCAATCCTCACCCAGGTGGCTGGTCAACAGCTCGGACAGTGCAGGGTTGGACAGGCGCATAAAGCGCCTAGGCGAGACTCCGTTGGTCTTGTTGTTGAACTTCTCGGGCCACATTTCGGCAAAGTCGTTGAGCACCCGTTCGGCCAGCAAGCGCGACTGGAGTTCGGCCACTCCGTTGACCGAGAAACTGCCCACGCAGGCCAGATAGGCCATGCGCACCAGCTTGTCAGGACCTTCCTCGATGAGCGACATTCTGGCCTGGCGGGCGTGGTCGCCAGGATAGCGCCGCGCCACCTCCTGCAGAAAGCGATGGTTGATCTCGTAGATGATCTCGAGATGCCTGGGCAAGACGTTCTCGAGTAGCCGCACCGGCCAGCGTTCGAGAGCCTCGGGCAGCAGGGTGTGTTGGGTCGAGGCGAAGGTGCGGGTGGTGATACTCCAGGCCTGGTCCCACTCGAGGCCGTGCTCGTCGACTAAAAGCCGCATCAGCTCGGGAATGGCCATGACGGGATGGGTGTCGTTGAGCTGAACCACGGCCTTCTCGGGCAGCTGCTCGAGACCGTCGTTACAGGTCAAGAAGATGCGCAGCATGTCGGCCAGCGAACAGGCCACGAAGAAATACTGCTGGCGCAGGCGCAGTTCGCGTCCCTGGGGAGTGTTGTCGTTGGGATAGAGCACTTTGCTGATGGTCTCGGACTCGACCTTTTGGGCCACGGCCCGGTGGAAGTCGCCCTCGTCGAAGACCTGAAAGTTGAACTCGTGCGAAGCCCGGGCCCGCCATAAACGCAGCAGGTTGACCACCGGGCTCTGATAGCCGGGCACCAGCATGTGATACGGCTCGCCCAGCACCGTCTGCTCGGGTACCCAGCGCCGTCGCTGTTTTCCCTGCTCGTCGAGGTAGCTCTCGGTGTAGCCGCCGAAGTTGACGGTCACGATGTCGTCGGGCTGGGGAAATTCCCAGGGGTTGCCCAGAAACAGCCAGTCGTCGGGGCGCTCGAACTGCCAGCCGTCGCGAAAGAGTTGCTCGAAGATGCCGAATTCGTAGCGGATGCCGTAGGCCACACAGGGCAATCCCAGGGTGGCCAGCGAGTCGAGAAAGCAGGCAGCCAGGCGTCCCAGGCCGCCGTTGCCCAGGCCTGGCTCGCGGTCTTTGGCCAGTAGAGCCTCGGGATCGTGGCCAAACTCGCGCATCGCCTGGGCGGCGGTCTCGGTCAACCCGGTGTAGAGCAGGTTCTGGCGCAACTGCTCGCCCAACAGGTATTCGGCCGAAAGGTAGTAGACCGTGCGGGGGTTCTTCTCGAAGTAGGCTTTCTCGGTCTTTTGCCAGCGGCGCACCAGCTGGTCGCGCACCGTGTAGCAAAGAGTCATGAAGCGGTCGATGTCGGTGGCCGTGTAGACCGGCTGGCCTCGCGTGTAATACAGGTTGTCGGCCAGCGCCTGCTGGAAGTCGGCTACCGATTCGATATCCCGCCGGCGCACGGTCGGGCTGCCGGTGGCTTCATGCAAATGAGGTTTCATCGCTCAACCATAGCCCAGATGGCGCGCCCTGGAAATGACCTCGGTCAGGGCCCAGGGATCTGTCCTTCGGTGCAAAATCAGGCCAGATGGACCTGACCCAATGGCGTGACCAGCTCACGCCCTGCCTCACCGGCGTGCTGGCCGAACTGCCCGTATCACCTGACGAGATCGCGATGCTGGTGCTCGACCTTCATCCCTGGGAGGGGCATCTCGAACTCTGCTTGCTGACCCGTGACGAGGCCCGCCAGGACCCGGCTCTGCGCTCGGTGGAGGAGTCGGCCGCCTGGCAGCACTTCGCCTTTAGCGAAGAACTCGTCAGTTGGGCGCCGACGGCGGCTCTGGCGGCGCGGATGCGGGCCGACTATGAACAAGCCGGACAAAAGGCGGTCGTGGGCCGGGCCTATTTCGAGGCTTGCGCCGAGGCGATGGCCCAGGCCTACGCTGGACTCAAGTTTCCGATCCTCCTCAGCCACCCCGACGACGGCGAGGTCTTCTTCCGCTCGCCCTGAAACTAGTTCGTCAGGCTCTGGATGGGGGCGGGGATGCGTCCGCCGCGGCGCACGAAGTTGGCAGCCGAGAATTTATGCACAGCCATGATCGGGGCAGCCCCCAACAGGCCTCCGAAATCGACCCACTCGCCGGCTTTCTTGCCCGGCACGGGAATCAGGCGGACGGCGGTGGTTTTGCCGTTGATCATGCCGATGGCCATCTCGTCGGCCATGATGGCCGTGAGCGTCTCGGGAGGCGTGTCGCCGGGCACGGCCACCATATCGAGCCCCACCGAGCAAACGGCGGTCATGGCCTCGAGTTTGTCCAGCCCCAGCGCTCCCATCTCGACTGAACGGGCCATCTCGCTGTCTTCGCTGACGGGAATGAAGGCGCCCGACAAGCCACCCACCCGCGACGAGGCCATGGCCCCGCCCCGCTTGACCGCGTCGTTGAGCAGGGCCAAAGCGGCCGTGGTTCCGTGGGTGCCGCATTTCTCGAGGCCCATCGATTCGAGCACCTCGGCCACCGAGTCGCCCCGGGTCGGCGTGGGAGCCAGCGACAGGTCGACAATGCCGAACGGCACGCCCAGCCGGCGCGACACCTCGCGACCGGCCAGTTCTCCCATGCGGGTAATCTTGAAGGCCGTCTGCTTGATAGCCTCGGCCAGGTCTTGCAAGGGGGCGTCGGGCATCCTGTCGACCACGGCTTTCACCACACCCGGGCCGCTCACACCCACGTGAATCTCGACATCGGGCTCGCCGGTGCCGTGCATGGCCCCGGCAATGAACGGGTTGTCTTCAGGCTGGTTGCAGAAGACCACCAGCCGGCCACAGTTGATGCCGCCCTTTTGAGGGCTGCGGTGGGCGGTGTCATAGACTACCCGCCCCATCAACAATAGGGCCTCGAGATTGATGCCGGCCTTGGTCGAGGCCACCGAGATGGAGGAGCAGACCCGCTCGGTGCGGTCGAGGGCCTCGGGCAGGCTGCGCAGCAGCACCCGGTCGGCGGGGGTGATGCCTTTGTGGACCGGGGCCGAAAAGCCACCCAGGTAGTCGATGCCTAACTCGGCCGCGGTGCGGTCCAGAGCCATGGCCAACGGCACGTAGCTGTCGGCTCCCGAAGCGGCCGCCACCATGCTGATGGGAGTCACCGACAGCCGCTTGTTGACGATGGGGATGCCGAAGTCTTGCGAGACGGCCTGAGCGGTCTCGACCAGCTTCTCGCCCGAGCGCAAGAGCTTGCGCACCACTTTCGCACAGGTCTTCTGAATGTCGTCAGAAGCGCAGTCGAGGAGGTTGACCCCCATGGTAACGGTGCGAATGTCGAGATGAAGCTCTTCGATCATCTCGAGGGTTTCCATGACCTCGCGGGCGGACAGATACATGGCCGGCCGGTTCGAGTTGGGGGCGAAAGGGTCCTGCGGCCGGTTGGCCCTCGGTCCGACGAGCTGGAGGCTGCTCGGGGTCGGGGCAGCGAAGGCCGCTGGCGCGGCCTTCGGGGGGGGTGAGCCTTAGCGAGCCTTCTTGAGGGCAGCTTCGGTTCGTTGCACCAGTTGCTCGACGGTCATGGAGCCGACCTGCTCGTCGATCGGCTTACCCTGGCTGTCGAGCCAGACCGTGAAGGGGATGTACTCCGAGGTCGCGGCTTTGGCGTATTTCTTCTGCTCGGGAGTGTCCTTGTCGTCGATGTTGATCGACACGAGATTGACTTTCTTCTTGTATTTTGACTCAAACTGAGCCATGGCAGGTTCCATCTGCACGCACGCCCCTCACCAGGGCGCGCCGAAATGGACTACCGTAACTTTGGCACCTTTGGCCGTGGAACTGTGGGTCTTCATTTTCTCTTTGCTGGCGCCGGGCGCGGCCATCAGGCCGAGCCCCAGGCATACCAGAGCGAGCAGAAGACTGAGCTTTTGCTTGTGCATAGCTGCTCCTTTCTGGGCGTTTCATCGCCGCGAGGCACAACTACGTGGTCGGCCCGGAAGTTCCCCGTGGGAACCCCAGCCGCGGCGAAACTCGCCCAACCGGCAGTCCACGCGCCGGCTTGACATTGTACTGCTGTACTGGTACAATTTGCCTATATGAAACTCGGATTTCATGTCGACAGGTCCCTGGCAACACCTCTCCACGTTCAGCTGTCCGAGCAGATTCATCTCCAGATTCACAGTGGACAGTTGCCCCCAGGGCAACGCCTCCCGACCGTGCGCAGTCTGGCCATCGAACTGGGGCTGAACGCCAACACCGTAGCCAGGGTCTATCGCGAACTACAAGACCGAGGCTTTCTCGAGCTCGAGCGAGGCGTCGGCACCTTCGTGGCCCGCGAGCCACCCGAGTCCCCCCTGGGACGGACCGACGTAAAGCGTATCCGTTCCAAAGCCAGTCAACTGATCACCCTCAGCCGTGGTGCGGGTTTGAGCTTTGCCGAACTCACCCAGCTGATCGAGAATCTCTGGAAGGAGATGGAATGATATGAACACTAACATTTTTACCTGGTTGATTTTGTTGGCCAGCTTTCCGGCTGCGTTTTTCGCCGGTCAGTTTAGCGTGTTGGCCGGCTGGTTGGTGATGGGGCTGGGCCTCTGGCTGAGCGCCTCGCCCCGCCAGATCGCCGAGTGGGAGCGCGGGGTCTTGCTGCGATTCGGCAAGTTCAGCAGGGTCCTCACTCCCGGCATCTCGTGGGTCATCCCGGGCATCGACTCCATCACCAAGGTGGTCGACATGCGCATCCGCTCCACTTCGTTCTCGGCTGAGAAGACCCTGACCAGCGACACCGTGCCGGTCAATGTCGATGCGGTCCTGTTCTGGGTGGTCACCGATGCCAAGCAGGCCGTGATTGAAGTCGAGGATTTCCTCACGACGATTAGCTGGGCCGCCCAGACCACGCTGCGCGACGTCATCGGTCAGACCGAGCTGGTTCGGATGATTTCCGACCGCAAGTCGATCGATGCCGAGCTGCAGAAAATCATCGACAGCAAGACCAGCGACTGGGGTATCACCGTACAGTCGGTCGAGATTCGCGATATGAAGATCCCGGCTGCTCTCGAGGATGCCATGAGCCGTAAGGCCCAGGCCGACCGCGAGAAAGAAGCTCGCATCATCCTGGCCGAGTCCGAGCTGCGGGTGGCCGACGAGATGGAAAAGGCGGCCCGAGTCTACAACCGTGACCCGATTGCTCTGCAAATCCGGGCCATGAACATGACCTACGAGTCGATCAAGGAAAGGGGTGCCCTGATGGTGGTTCCCAGTGAAATGATGAGCTCGATGAACGGCAGTCTGCTAGGAATGGGGACGGCCTGCTTCGAGCCCGAGACGGTGGTGAACTGATGTTTCCGCTCGCGGCGGCGGCCCTCTTTCGCAGGTCCCTCGAGCTCGAAGGGGTTCGCCTGGACCAGGCCACCTTGTTTCCTCTCTTCGATGAGACCGGCAAAGTCTTTAAGCTGCTGCTGGTGGTCGAAGAGCCGGTCCTGGTGGCGCTCATCGACTGGCGACCCGGCCTGGTGAGTAAGCCGTTCTTCGGTCCGGTCCGGCTGGGCGTGCGACTCAATTCGCTCGACGACCTGACCGCTCGCGAGGCCAACGAGGCTACCGGTTGGTGGCACTTCGACCCCTGGTGGTTGCTCACCGAGCCGCACCTGTGCAAGCATCCTTCGGCGGCTCAGCTGCGCACGACCAACTGCGTGAACGAATTGGAAAAGGTGACCTCCGTGAACTTCGCTCGCGACCTGTCGATGGTAACCTCGCTCGGTCACACTCGCGACGGCGAGTTGCGAGTGGTGCCGTTGGAGCCGGGCTGGCTGCCCCGGCGGACCGTAGAAGCGACTCCCTCGAGTCGGCGCACGGTGTGGCGCCTACGACCGTTCTGGCAGCGACCAGCCAGCTAGAAACACAAGAGCCGCGCGGGCAACCGCGCGGCTCAATTTCTTTGGGTGTTGTCTAAACGAATCGGGACCAGGTTCTGGTGGTCTCGCCGTTGGTGGCGGCCAGGGCGGCCCCGTGATGGTTAGGGCCGAATCCGGCTACGCCGCCGACGGCTCCACGCGGCCCGGCGGCCCCGGCCACGGCGACTCCGGCGTCGATGGTGCCGTCGCTACCTTGGTCGAAGGCCAGTCCGGCTACTCCCGCGCCGCGGGTTCCGGCTTCGTTGGCCACTCCCGCGCCACCCCAGTACCAGGTGTTGCCGGCGCGTCCAGTGTAGCTGTTGACTCCCGAGTTGTAGACCTGCATCGTTCGTTTCCTCCGTGGTTTCTTTCGTTGTGGCTATGTCCAGAGAATAGCCCTCCTCGTTGTCAGGCCGCCAACAGGCCGCTTACAGGTCGCTTACAGAGGTTAAACGTTTGTGCGCTCTAGCGATAGGCTCCCCGATAGGCCCCAACGGCGTTGCGCTGTGCGTTGTGATGGCCTGCCACTCCGGCTTTGCGGCCGCTGGATCGGGCCGGTTTGGTGGTGGGGTTCGGGACGGGGCCAACGGCCAGATCATACAGACTAGGAGTTCTCGGAGCATTGCGGGCGGTTCCTGCGGTGGGGTTAATCATTGGGGTTGCCTCCTGTTTGGTTGATGCCATCACCTTATCAGGCGAAGGCTCGAACAGCGTCTGAATCTCGGGTTGCTTGTTGCCGATTTGTAAAATTTCGGTTCTGGATGCCCCCGGGGGGTACTACCCTGTTCGAATGCCCGGGGTCAATACGGCCGGAGGGCGAGTTGCCTTCGCTCGCTAGCTACCATGGGCTTATACCACTCAGGAGGAAATTCCAAATGATGAAACATTTTATCGCTAGTGTAGCTGCCGCTTCTTGCCTGTTGGCGGCTGGACCGGCTATGGCCCACGAAGACAATACCACCATGATCCGCGACGATTCCAAGTCGATCGTCAATCTCGACGACCGTGGCCTGATCATGTTCCACGAACCGGTGGCCATCGAAGGCACCGTGCGCGGCGTCCATATGGGGCAGATTCAGATCGAGGCCGAGAACAACCAGATGATCGAAGTGCCTCACATGGCCCTGGTCTGGAATGGCGACACCAAGATCTTCGCCCAGGACTGCGAGATTGGCGACCACGTCATCATGCATCTGCGTCAGGGCGAGCCTTATGACGTGATGAAGATGGCCAACGGTGACCTGGCTCTGTTGAGCTACGACGGGGTATTTCGTGTGCCCGAGAGCTTCATCGCCGCCATCGACATCGATGGCCTGGATGGTGACATCTATGCCAATACCGATGACCGCAACTATACCTTGAACGACCGCTACATCGACGCCGACAACGACGGCATTCGTGATGACCACGACGCCTGGGTCGACGTCGATAACGACGGCATCAACGACTCCGGCGACACCTTCGTGGACGCCGATAAAGACGGCATCCGCGACGACCACGACTCCTTCGTAGACGCCGATAACGATGGCATGCGTGACAAAGTGACCTATACCGACGTCAACAAGAATGGCATTCGCGACGATGTCGAAGACTATCGCAGCTATGACTACGACCTGCGTGACCAGGCCGTGAGCGTCGACCAGGATGACGACGAACTCGTCACCCGCTAATCGATAGCTTAATCCTTGACCGCGAAGGTGGGGCCACCTTCGCGGTCTTTCTTTTGTCCAGAAGGCTCCGCGCCCCTGAAAGCGAAGGCGCGGCCATGCCTTCTTACTGGCTTTTCAAGAGTGAACCTGATGTCTTTTCGATCGACGATCTGGCGGCCGTCGAGAGCGAGCATTGGGACGGCGTTCGCAACTATCAAGCCCGCAACAACCTGCAGGCCATGAAAGTCGGCGATCTCGGGTTTTTCTATCACAGCCGCCTGAATCCATCCGGTATCGTCGGTATTTGTGAAGTGGTGAAAGAGGCCTACCCCGACCACACGGCCTTCGACCCCAAGAACAAGTATTACGATCCAAAGTCCACTCCCGAGAAGCCACGCTGGTTCATGGTCGACATCAAGTTCGTAGACAAGTTCTCGCGCATGATCGACCTGCACGAGGTCAAGTCTGACCCCAAGTTGGCCGAGATGGCTCTGGTCAAGAGCAGCCGTCTCTCGGTGCAGCCCGTGTCTGCCAAAGAGTGGAAGCACATCTGTAAACTCGCTGGCGGTTAATCATGGACGTGCTCATGCTGGCCAGGTTGCAGTTCGCCCTGACCATCATGTTCCATTATCTCTTTCCGCCCCTCACCATCGGGCTGGGGATGCTGATGGTGGTGGTGGAGGGTCTCTATCTCAAGACCGGCGACCCTCGTTACCGGACCATCGCCCGCTTCTGGACGCGCCTCTTTGCCGTCAACTTCGCCATGGGCGTGGCCACCGGCATCGTGATGGAGTTCGAGTTCGGCACCAACTGGGCCACCTATTCGCGCTATGTCGGGGACGTGTTCGGCTCGGCCCTGGCCGCCGAGGGGATCTTTGCCTTCTTTCTCGAGTCTGGCTTTTTGGGAGTGGTCGTCTTTGGCTGGGAGCGGGTTTCTAAGCGGTTTCATTTCTTTGCCACCTGCATGGTTTGTCTGGGTGGCTTTTTCTCGTCCATCTGGATCGTCATCGCGAACTCTTTCATGCAGACTCCGGCTGGGTTTCACCTGGTCGAGCACCCCCACGGCATGCGAGCCGAGATCACCGATTTTTGGGCCATGGTGTTCAATCCCTCGAGTCTCGACAGGCTCGTTCATGTGTGGCTGGGTTCGTTCATCCTGGGAGCCTTTTTCGCCCTCTCCATCGCCTCGTTCTATGTCTTGAGGGGCCGCCACCCCGAGGTGGCCCCGCTGATGGTCAAGATCAGTCTGGCCTTTGCCACCCTCTGGTCGACTTTGATGCTGGTGTCGGGCGACTCTAACGCCCGCATGGTGGCGCGCGAGCAACCGGCCAAGATGGCCGCCTTCGAGGCGCTCTTCAAGACCACCGAAGGGGCCACCGGATTCTGGCTGGTCGGCTGGCCCGACGCCGACCAGGAGAAGGTCACCGGGATCGAGGTTCCCGGTTTGCTCAGCTTGCTCGTCCATCGCGATCTCGAGACGCCGGTGGCCGGACTGGATCAGGTCCCCGCCGACGAGCGTCCGCCGATCTGGCTGCCTTTTCAGGCTTATCATCTGATGATCGCCCTGGGCACCGCTTTCATCGGACTCAGCTGGCTGGGGTGTTTCTTCTGGTGGCGGGGCACATTGTTCGAGCAGCGCTGGCTGCTCTGGCTCTTTGTCTTCAGTGTGCTAGGAGCCTACGCCGCCAACGAGGCGGGCTGGGTTGCCGCCGAGGTGGGGCGCCAACCCTGGGTGGTCTATGGTTTGCTGCGCACCGACCAGGGCTTGTCCCAGGCGGTGGTCGCCAGCCAGGTGCTGGCCTCGATCCTGATGTTCGGCGTCGTCTACTTCCTGCTGTTTCTGGTTTGGGTCTTCGTGATGAACAACAAGATCCGCCACGGTCCCGAGGACATCGAGGCCGAACCTCGGCACAGCGAGAATCCGCTGGCGGTGGCGGCCACCCGCTATGAGGAAGAACCGTGATGGACCTCAACATCTTCTGGTTCGTGCTGGTGGGGGTGTTGTTGGCCGGTTATGCCGTGCTCGACGGCTTTGACCTGGGGGTCGGCATCGTTCACTTCACGGCCCGGGACGACCGCCAGCGTCGGCTCTACATGAACTCGATCGGGCCCCTCTGGGACGGCAACGAGGTGTGGCTGGTGACCTTCGGCGGAGCCCTCTTTGCGGCCTTTCCCGAGGTCTACGCCACCGCTTTCTCGGCCTTCTACACGCCTTTCATGCTCCTGCTCTGCGGCTTGATTTTTCGAGCGGTGTCGATGGAGTTTCGCAGTAAGGCCGAGTGGCCCTGGTGGCGCAGCTTCTGGGATTTTTGCTTCTCGGCGTCGTGCACGGCCGTGGCTTTTCTTTATGGGGTGGCGGTGGGCAACTCGCTGTTGGGACTGGCCATCGGCCCCAGGGGCGTCTTTGAGGGCCGAACCCTCGACCTGCTGGGCTTTTACCCGATGTTGGTGGGCGCGCTGGTGGTGGCCCTGTTCGCCATGCACGGGGCCATCTTTCTTTACCTCAAGAACGAGGGCGAGTTGCAACAGCAACTGAAACCCTTGATGTGGAAGTGCTACGGAATCTTCTTGGTGCTCTATCTGTTCGCCACCATCTACACCCTGGTGGAAGTGCCAGCGGCCATCCCCAACCAGAAGGGGCCCATCTTTTGGCTGGCCATCTTTCTCAACGTGGCCGCCATCGGCAACATTCCTCGAGCCATCTATTACGGCCGCGAGTTCGACGCCTTCCTCTCGTCGGCGCTCGTGATCCTGGCCCTGACCTTTTTGTTCGGCGCGGCGCTCTTTCCCAATTTGATGGTCTCGAACCTCGACCCGGCCTACAGCCTGACCGTCTACAGCGCGGCCTCGTCCCAGTCGACGCTCAAGTTGATGCGGGTCATCGCTTTTTTAGGTATGCCGTTCGTGATGACCTATACCGGCGTCATCTACTGGGTGTTTCGAGGCAAGACCCAGCTCGACGAGCACTCCTATTAAGTCTTCTTTGAGGGGGCTCGACTAGGCTGGGAAGAATGAAGATCGGGTCGTTCCAACCCAATACCCCGCCCGTGCGCACCGCTGCCGTCTCGCCCGCCCTGGTCGACGCCTATCGCCCCTGGCAGGCTGAGGGAGATTGGCAAACCGGCACCAACTGGCGCGGTCAGGCCATCTGGAAGAGCAACTCGGGCCGCTACGAGGACAGCCAGAACACCAGTCTGACCAGCCAGCCCCTGTCGCTGCGGGGGTTGACCCAGCCGCGCTTGAAGTTCCGTTGTGGCTACGGCCTCGAGGACAGCTACGACCATGTCCATCTCGAACTCAAGACCGAACACGGCAGCTGGCGCGAACTCAAGGACTTCACCGGCAAGACCTGGCTGGGCAAAGATGTCGACCTCGACCTGTCTGGTTATCAGGGAGAAGTCGTCCAGTTGCGGTTTCGGTTGCGCACCGACGGCAGCAATTCGGGCAGCGGTTTCAAGTTTTCCAAGCTTCGCCTGGAAGGGTTCGACTTCGAGGGCAAGCCTGTAAACCACTCGTTGCAATCGACCCAGGGACCCGATTTGAGTGGCCTCTCCGATCAGCAGTCGGCGCAGCTCGAGCAGCTGACCCGTCAGTTGGGAAGCCCCGAGGATGCCTATCTTTTGTGGCAGAGCCATCCCAATCCTCAGCCGGGCCTGGTCGAGCTGACCCGTCAGGCCGGAGCGGCCGAGGCGGTGGCCAGCTGGCCCCTGGTCGAGGCCGACGACAAGGCTCAAGAGCGCATGGAATGGCTACGCCAAAAGGTGGACGGAAAGCTGGCTCGCCAGGTCTGGCCCACGGTCCAGGCCGGCGACGAGAGCTCTTTAGAAGCGCTGGCTGCTGCCTCGGGCAGTTTTGCCAAAGCCGCTCAGCTCTGGCCGTTGGTGGCCGAGCGACGCGATCAGGCTGATTTCTCGGACCTGCTGGATGGTTTGGGCAAACTGGCTAGCGAGGCTGAACCCGAGGAAATCAAAAATCGCTGGTCTTTGCTCGGGCATGGTCCCCAGACTCTGACCGACCGGCTAAGCCTGTACCGGGCCGCCCGCCGCCTGTCTGAAAAGGACGGGGTGGAACTCTATTGCAAGCTGGTCACGGCCGGCGCCGACGGAAGCACCGGCCAGACCCTGCACGACCTGCTCAGCCACAACCGGGACTGGAGTGGCGACTGGGGTCAGGAGAAGAGCCTGTTAAAAGGCCAGGTTTGGAGCGATAGCCCGGGCGGAAAGTATGCCAGCAGCGCTCGCACCAGCCTGACCAGCCCGCCCATTCCGCTGGCCGAATGCGAGCAGCCGAAGGTCCACTTTTCGGCCTTCTATAGTCTCGAAGATGGCTACGACAAGGTGCATCTCGAGGCGGCCGGGCGCGACGGACACTGGCGGTCGCTAGACACGTTCACCGGCAGCAGCTGGATGTGGAAGCACAAGTCCTATGCCCTGGACGCCTTCGGACGCCAGCCCGTGCGCTTTCGCTTTCGCCTCGAGAGCGATGGCTCCAACGAGAAAGACGGCTTTTCGCTGGCCGACCTGCGGGTCGAGGATTCGGCCGGCCGCTGCCTGCGGCCCGAGGGCAAACCCGATGCGTTCGCCCAACCCCTGGTCGATTTCGCCATTGCTCATCCTGACCGCCTCGAGCAGCTGGGCTCGGTGGCCGACCAGCTGGGCTCGGTGCGATCGGGCTTGGACTTTCTGCAGGCCTTCGATACGCCCGCCAACCACCCCCAACAGGCTCAGCACCGCCAGGCCCTGGTCGAACTCTTCGATCTGGCCGGCTCGAAGGCGGCGGCTGCCTGCTGGCCCCTCATCAAAAGCTCCAGGGAAAAGGACTTCGCGGGTCAGGCGGCCTTGCTCAAGTGGGGCCTCGACCAGACGGGGCCCGACCAGCTCAAAGCTCTGTGGCCAAGCCTGGCCTCCGGCGACCAGTCTCGGCTGGCTGCCTTCACCCGGCAGTTGGGCAGCTTCGAGAGCGCTGCTTCGCTCTGGCCGCTGGTCTCGCAGCGACGCCACCAACCGGGCTTTGACGGCGAGCTGACCCAACTCGCGTCGTTGGTGGAAACGGTCGGCCTTGACGAGGCCCGTCGCCGACTTTCTGGGCAGACCGATTTGGAGAGTCACCTGGCCCTCGAAGAAGTGGCTTCGCGACTGGCACCCGGCCAGTCGGAACCTCTCTCGCAGCGGCTTCACCAGGCCGGTCTCGACCCGGCCGGAGTCAAGGCGCTACTGTCTTTGACCGAGCAGATGACCTTCTGGAAGGCCGAGGGCAGCTGGGGTAGGGAAGGCAGCCTGTTCAAGGGTTCATGCTGGAGCGATAGTCCCAAAGCCAACTATCCTGACAGCGCCGACTATTCCCTCACCAGCCAGCCGTTGGACCTCTTCGGTCTCAAAGAGGCCACCCTCCATCTTTCTTCGCGCTTTTCGTTGGAAGACGGCTATGATTTCGCTCGTCTCGAGTTGGGCACGGCCGACGGCCGCTGGCACGAGTTGCACAAATTCACCGGCAACCGCCCGGTTTGGTGGAGTAACGACTTTGATCTGGGCGACTACGCCGGCCAGAAGGTTCGCTTGCGGTTTCGCCTCACCAGCGACGGCTCGCGCGCCAAGAGCGGCTTTTCCTTTGCTGGCCTGCGACTTGACGGCCGGGCCCCCGATGGCTCGAGAATCAGTCGTCACCTCGACCAGCCCGACCGTAGCCAGTCCATCCAGCAGCTGGTGGACCTGGCCTGCGATCCCAACCTGCCGGCGGCCGAGCGCAGCCAGAAGCTGCAGACTCTCGACAGCGTCTCGCAGCGATTGAATAGTCCCGAAGCAGGCTTGGCCTTCATGCCTTTCGACCAGAGCCCCGAACGCGAGCTGGTCCTGCAGGCTTTCGCCAGCTGCGGAGAGGGGGCGGCCGGTCGGGCGGCCAGCCTGGGCGTCTCCTTGCGGGACCGCGATCCCACCCTGAAGTGGCTCAGCCAGCACGGCCAGACCGGCAGCGACGAGTTCTGGCGCCGCTGCCTGAGCAACAACGGCCTGGTTCCTTCGACACTCGATCGCATCAGCCGGCTGGCCGAACAGTTGGCTCGGCAACCCGAGCAGCGCCAGGCCTTCGTCGAGGCGATCGTGGCCGGCGGCGCCTGGGACATCCAGCAGCTACACATGCTCGAGGGCATGGCCCACAACCTGACCGGCTGGAAGTCCGAGAGCGGCTGGGGTGCCGAGCGTACCTGGTTGCACGGCAAGGTCTGGTCCGATAGCCCGGGAGGCAAGACGCCCTCGAATGCCGACCACCGGCTGGTCAGCTCGCCCCTTTCTCTGAAGGGCCTCAGCGATACCCGCCTGGCTCTCACCGGCAGCTTCAGTCTGGAAGACGGCTACGACCACCTTCACGTGGAAGTGCAGGCGGGCGGCAGCTGGCGGACCGCCGAGAGCTATACCGGACGCGGCTTCTGGCGCACCCGCGAGGTGGATCTGAGCAGCTACGACGGTCAGGACATTCAGCTTCGCCTGCGCCTGAATACCGACGGGAGCAAGAACGGCGACGGTTTCAAACTGGGCAAGGCCACCATCAAGGCGAACCGCAACGGCAAGCCGGTCAACCTGGTGATCGGGCAGTCGCCCGACGAAAACCTGGCCAGTTCGCTGGTGCGCTACCTGGACAAGCCCGAGACGCTGGGGGTCTGGATGCGGTTGGTTGGCCTGGGCATGGCTCCCGACGCCCAGCACGCCTTGCTCGACCTGGCTCACAACGGCGTCGATTCGTCCCAGCTGCTGAAGCTGCTCGAGTTTTCTGGCCTCGATCGGGCCGAAGAGCTGTGGCAGAAGGTGGCCCAGGATCCGGCCCGATTGTTGCCGGTGATGGCCTCGGCCCACTATCTGGCCGACGCCACGGACAAGCCCGAGCTGCCTTTGTATGAACGCCTCTCCCAGTCAAGGGTCGAGGGGACCTCGCTCGAGCGCCTGGCCCGCCAGGCCGACGCTGCCGACGCGGACTATCTGGTGCGCCTGGCCGGCTCGAGCCACCGCGACCGGGACAAGGCTTTGCGCTTGCTGGCCTCGGGTCGCGAGCCGGCCGCCGTGGTCAAGTTTCTGGCCGGCAAGAGCCGGGGCGCGGTTTCGGTCAGCGGTACCATCGACTTTCTCGACCGCCTCAGCCGGGCCACCCTGCTCGAGGACACCCCGTTGCAAGAGCTGATGGAGTCGCTCTATCGCGAGTCGACCGAGCTGCTGCTCGACGACGAGTCGCTCACCGTCGGCGACTACACCGTCGAGGTTCGCTCGGAGTAGCACTGGCTCGCCGTTGCGTGGGCCGGGACCAGGATGGGCCCGGTTGTGCGCCGCACAATGAGTCGACCGGCGTGTACGGCGCACACGTGCGCCGCACAATAGCTCGACCGAGGTGTGCGGCGCACATTTGGCAGGCGGCGAGGGCTCGCACCTGTGGTTGGCGGCGTCGGTCTAGCGGTACAGTCGCGGGGGCGCATTTCGGATTTCGAGGTTGCGGCGACGGTGAAGTGACCCCCGCTAGTCGTGCTTTCTCGCTGACGGGGTCGCTGAGCCGTCGCCCCGAGCGCGCTCCTAGCGCGGGCAGTTCCATCAGGTTCGACGTGGTCTGATAACTGCGCCCGCGCGCCTTTCAACGACGCTCACGCCCTTCTCCGTTGCAGTCCTTGCTCACGTCCCGGGGCGCTGGCGAGCGCCCTTTCGTGAAAGGGCGCGCCAGCGCCCCGGTGGCTTGGGGGTCCCTCAGGGAACTCCCAAGCCCTTCATTACCAAAGCCTCCATTCGGTCGACATGGTTGCGATATTCCTCGACAGAGATATTGGGTGCTTCCTGCCAACTCATAAACAGGGGAATGAACCAGGTTAGAGCGACCAAGCGTTGTGGCATATGCTCAACATTAGGGTTCAGACACTCAAGTAGAGACTCCACTCTTCGAAAACCTTCTTGGTCAAAACCCTTCATCCTGAGTATTGCAAAGAATCCTGATTCCCACTCATGCTCGAGTTTTTCGATGATTTCTTGATTGTTCACGCTACCTCCTCAAGGTCTGATTTGCCATTGAATAGCTTCCGGTGGAACGAAGTCTCGGATGAGGACTTCCTTGCCCATTCTCGCCCAAGCATTTAGCATTCTTGCCGCCGGTCCAAACGGCCCTGACGAAATATCTACGATTTCCGTGGTCACCAAAGAAAGGTCAATCTTGACCTGACCGAAAAAGCCATTCTTCGTGAATTGCATTGCGGCCTCGCTGGTCTTTGCAGTCGAGATCCATGGACTTAGTCTCTTACCTGCGACGTGTGACATTGGTGTCACTTCTGTAGCGCCCGGCGCGCGCGCCTGCAATCCTGCTGATGGATTTTCGCCTGGAGCCAGATTGCGAAAGACATACCCCTTCGGACATTCCTCCGCTGCGTTGGCGGCGGCGGAGAAGCCGAGTGCTGCCTCACCTGACACCGTGGCCGCACGGGCGACCCTGGCCGCGGCCAGATTCGAGCTTAGCCCCGTGGCGGATCCTACCAGAACCAAGGCGTAGTATGCGCTTTGAGCCTTTGTAGCCTTGCCGGAACCCCAGCCCTGACCAGCTTCCTGGGCAACCGTCGCTCCGCTCACGTCGAGCATCACGCCCCATGCTCGAAGCCCTGTTGCCTCCACCCAGCCACCAAGTCCGCCCCGGTCAATCGCGAGATTTGCTTGTTGGTCGAGATATACCTTGTTGGCGTGGGGGTCATCGAAAGTCCCTAGGCCTTCCAATCCGCTGGGGTCAGAGTGATTAACGGGATTCCCGCCGACATACCCATACAGGTTCAAGCCACCAGCGAACCCAATCGGGTCCCTGCTCAGGAACCTGGCTAAGGTCGGGTCGTAATGCCGCTGCCGCATGTAGAGCAGCCCGGTGTCGGCCGTGTCGTCGTGCACGCCCAGGCCACCCACGTAAGTCTTCGGGCTATCCGAGTCGGAACTCGGGTCCTTCGCCCCCCCATTCGTTGTGGAGGAAGTTGGAGGTCGCCCCGTTCGAGGCATTGACCATCACCCGAGCCGAGGAAAGCCCAGACCTCGGAGACCGTCGGCGTCGCGCACTTTCTTCTTGCGCAGGTTGCCGGAGTTGACGGTGTCCCGGCTCGACGGCCGTCAGCCCGTTGGAGTCGTTCGCGTCGGCTCAGGCCGAGGACCCTACCCCCCCCCGCACACGTGTGCCAAAAAAAATAAGATGCGGCCGCCCAACCGCCTCGGAGGTGCCTCCCCCCTAAACTGCTCGTGACAGCCTCTCCAGGACCCCCTCAGGCACTTGGCCAGCCGAGTTTGAAGAAATCTTCATTTTGGCCTCTCAAAGCTCGAATAATCATCGCTTAGAAAGTGCGCAATTGCCTATGAAATAAGGGTTTGAGCTGCATCGAATCTTTGACGAACAAGGGGAGCAGAGACTATCATGGACCTATGATTACCGATGATAAGCAACGCGAATTCTGGACCCTCGAGAACTTGAGCAAGCTCCCTCACGAGCGGCTGGAAAGGGTGATCCGTCGCCTGGCCAACACCCTGGCCCTGACTCGCATCCTGCTGGGGCGATGTCTGTTGGCTATCGAGCGCACCGACTTCTGCGCCGAGACCGGCTGCCACTCGGCTATCCATTTCGCCCGGCTGATCAAAGTCGAGAAGCGCGAGGCGCTAGATTCGATGCGGATCGCCGGCCATCTCGAAGAGCTGCCGCTGTTTTCCAAAGCCTGCGAAGAGAACCGAATCTGCTGGTCCAATCTGCGTGTGGTCACCCGCATCGTGACGCCCGAGACCGAAGAGGCCTGGCTTGACCTGGCGGTGCGCCTTAAGCCTCATCGCCTGGCCCGTCTGGTGGCCGGGGCCAGCCGCGGTGACACTCCGGCCGAGGCGGCCCTGAACCTGGTAGAAGAGGTGGAACTCCGTTTCCGGGTCGCTCCCGAGGTGTCCGAGTTGTGGTCGCGGGCCGTGGGCGTGATCTCGAGGGAACACGGCGGCACGGTCAATCCGGCCGAGGCGTTCGAATGGATCCTGGCCGACTTTCTGGGCGGCCAGGTAGAGCAGCTCAGGGTCGAGGCCGCCCAGGAGCTGGTCGCTCCGGTCGAGGCGCTGGCAATGCAGACACACGTGTGTCCGGGCGAGTCGAAGTTGCAATTGGCCGGACGGTTGAGGTTCAATCCGAGCAAGCGGCAGGCGACTGCCGCCCAGCGCCGGGCAGTGCTGCGGCGGGATGGCTATCGCTGCTCTTGCCCGGGCTGCCCCAATCGACTTTGGCTCGATGTGCATCACGTGGTGTTCTACTGTCGCGGCGGACCGACGGTGCCCGAAAACCTGGTGGTGGTGTGCTCGCGCTGCCACAAGAACATCCATCAGGGCATCCTGCGCGTGAGCGGGGTGGCTCCCCAGGGGCTGGTCTGGCGCGATCGCCGGGGGCGCGAGCTGGAACGCGAGCCCGAGAGCGGGCTATTGGAATGGCTGCTGGAATGGGCTCGAGCTGGCTAAGTTGCGGCGACGGAGAAGTGACCTTTTCTGGCTTTGGGGTGCTGAGCCGTCACCCGCGGGCGCGCTCGTTTCGTGCGCAGTTCAATCAGGTTTATCGTGGTCCGAGAACCGCGCCCGGGCGCCTTTCAGCCATGATCACGCCCTTCTCCGTTGCACTCCTTGCTCACGTCCGCGGCGCTGGCGAGCGCCCCTTTGGGCCCAGAAAGCGTCATCGCGCCTAGCCCCGATTTCGCGGTAGACGATCTCGGCGAGGCGTCCGTGGCCGAATCCCTCAAAAACTCGAGCCGTAGCGAAGCGAAGGCTCGCTCCCTTCCCTGGGCGTAGCCCAGCTCCCATCTCGAGGCCAAAGGCCTCGCTCCCCCCGGCGTGGAGCGGTCAGTCGTGGACGTCGAGGCTGAAGTCGCCGATGGTGACCTGGTCGTCCGAGACGATGATGCGTTGGTCCTTGTCGGTCGAATCGATGAGCGCTTCGCCGACCTTGAGGGGGCGGCCGAGGTCGATGACCAGGGTGCCGCCATTGGCTCCCATGGCCAGCACTTTGCCCTCTTTGGTGGCCACCAGTTCGGCCACCGCGCTGTCCAACTTGTACGCGGATACGGGCTGGCCCGGCTGCATGACATAGACGTGGCCGCTGGCCGAACCGGCCACGGCCAGATAGTCATCGCCGGCCCTCAGCGGCAACACTTCGGTGAACGGCTGGCCGTCGTCGGTCCAAAAGGTGGTGCGCTTGAACTCGTTGGGCCGGCCGGCCGGCAGCTCGATGGTCAGAAAGTGGTCGAAGTCCTCGGGCACACGGCCCCAGCGCACTCGGGCGTCGCTGAGGTCAGGGAAGACGGCGACCTGAGCTGTCTTGGAGCTGGCTAGAAGCTTGCTCGAGAGGGTGCTGGCACTCACGCCGGCCTGGGTCAAAGCCTGGTCTTGAGTGGAGGGTTCGGCGAACTGGGCGCAGCCGTCGGCTAGCACTCCGCCGAGGCTCCACAGGGTCGGCTTGAGGCTGACCTTGTCGTTGTGGTGCTGAAACTCGCGGAGATAGCCTTCGAGAGTGGGGTGACGGTGGTAGTGGCCCAGGTTGGGGTCGGCCAGCAGGGGCGCGTCGAGGCTCACCGGGCTCGGGTTGCCGTCGCGGTCAAGCGCGATGGGACCGTTGCTCGACACGATGGCCAGCCGGCCGTCGGCCAGAGGGGCAAAGTGGAACATCGGGCGATCGTCAGGCTCTGAGTAGATTTCGACCGGATGGTCCGCCAGGCCCACCGAGTGGGTGATGAGCCCCCAGCCAGTCTGGGCCTGATCGAGGTCTATCCGAAGCAAGAGGCGAGCCTTGGGCTCCTGGTGCCAGCGACGGCCGGCCACGTAGGCTTCGTTGCCGTCGCGCGAGAGGCGCACCTCTTCGACCGAACCGCGGAAGGTGAATTTCTTGAGCTTCTCGCCGTCGGGTGAATAGAGGCGAAAAGTAGACTTGGTGTAGTCGTGATGCTCGCGCACCAGCACCGAGCCGTCGGGGCGGGGTAAGATGTCCTGGATGTCGTCCGAGACGGCGAACGAGCGGCTGGCGCCGGTAGCCAGATCGAGGCTGGTCAGTTGCTTGTCCTGTCTGAAGGTCAGGCGGTCGGCGCCATAGTGGGTATAGGTGGGGCTCGCGTCTTGCTGGTAGATGGTCTGGCCGTCGCTGCCGAGGACTTCCAGGCTGCGCCCGGTGACCACCAGCTTGCCGTCAGGCAAGAGCAGGGCGCGACTCATGTTGTCGTAGCTCTTGGGAGTCACTTCGCGGGTCGAGTCGAGGCGTGAGTCGGTCACCAGCAGCCGGTCAGGGCCGCCCACCACCAGGCCGTTTTCGTTGACATCCAGCCGGGTTGCCTCAAAGGGAAGGTTTAGCTCGGCGGTGGGTTGGCCGGTTTGGCCGTCGAGGCTCTGCAGGCGGCCTTTCTCGAGCACGAAGACGCGACCCGAGTGCTGCTCGCACTCGAGGCTGACGAAGTCGGGAGTGCGCTCGAATTCATACAGCTTCTCGCCCTGGCGACTCCAGCCGGTGATGGTCTTCTCGCCCAGCTTGACGAAGTTCTGACCGGTGAAGAGCAGGCGGTCAAAGCGACCGAGGGGTTGCTGATGAACCTGCTCGAATCCGCCGGCAGTGGCCCGATAGAGCGAGGCCTCGAGTGGCCTGGCCGACCCCTCGTAACCGTCGGTGGGGCCGGTGGCAGCGGCTCGGGGCGACGGACGCAAATTTGCCGGAGTGGCTCCGTTTACACCTGAAATGACCATGCTATCAGCTTAGGCTAGAGACCGTAAAAAAGTCTGATTCAACCCCTGAAGGTGGGCGCCCGGCGGGCAAGAACCTCTCGGCATGCGTGTCATCCTCACTCTTCTTTTGGGCTTTCTGCTCGTTTCAGGGGTAGCGGCCGAGCAGCTCAAGCCGGTCGACAACACCGCCGAGGCTCCGGATTTCGAGGCTTTTCGCAGCCAGCTCAAACAAGCGGTGCGCGACCACGATGCGGCTTTCTTTCGCGAGCGCGCCCAGGGCGCCAAGGTCAGCTTCGGAGGAGACACCTCCCTCGACCAGATGTACAAACTCGACGATCCCGACGACCGATTCTGGAAGATCGTGGCCCGCATGGTCGAGCTGGGCGGCTACTATGAGGCCGACCACGCTATGGTTTATTATCCTTACGTGTATGCCCGATTTCCCGAGAATCTCGACAGTTTCGAGTGGGTGGCCGTGACCGGCGAGAACGTGAACCTGCGCGACCAGCCCAGCCTTTCGGGGCAGGTGGTCGGGCACGCCAGCTATGACCTGTTGAAGGTGGTGGAGTGGTCCGACGAGTGGCTGAAGGTTCAGCGCGATGGTGGCGCCTTCGCCTATATTCACCGCGATCTGGTCTACTCGCCCGTGGGTTATCGGATGGGCTTGAAGAAGAGGGATGGCCGCTGGATGATCACCTTCCTGGTGGCGGGCGACTAGCAGAAATGTCGAATTGTTCAGATTCTGGCAACAACTTTTTGGTAAGGTGTTGAGGTGGCAACGACTATAGGCAATACTCCCTCTTCGGTCACCACGACCGCGCCCTCTCGCCCCGCCACGGTCGCCAGCCAACCCAAAGTCGAGTCGGGCCCGAAAGAGACTTTCACCCCCGGCGAGCCGGCCGGTCCCCCTAAGCAGAGCGAGGTGCTGGCTCTATTCGCTAAGAATGGCGAGGCCCGCTCGGCCGCCAGCGACCTGATCCGCAGTGAGGGCGTGGGCGCTCCCGATGCCGAGCAGCGCCAGCGCCTGATGGGCGAGCTGTCCGGGGTCGATAAGGACGTGTTGCAACTGGCGGCCGACAGCGGCCTGAAATTCGCCGTGGCCGATCCTGGTGACAACCTGGTCGAACTGGGGGCGGTCAAGCCGCTCGACCCTGAAGCCATCAAGGCCGATCTCCCTGACATGAAGGCGGCCGGCGACAACTATCTCGAAGCTTCGGGCCCGCTGGCCTCGAAGATGGCCGACCTCTACAACCAGCGAAACGCTTATATCCAAGAGAAAGGCTACACCCAAGAGCAGCTGGCGACGGTCGACGATCCCAAGCTGCGCGGCATCGAGTCCCAATTTCTCGAGACCCGTGGCCAGCTGATGGGCGAGGCCAGCAAGATGCTCGAATCTGGAGTGCGCCAGTTTATCCCGCCCCAGGGGGAAGGGATGCCGCGCACCACCGCTCTCGAGTCGGTGGCCATCAGCCAGGGAGCCCAGACTCCCGAAGAGATCAAAGAGTTCACCGACATGGTCAAGACGCTCAACGCCGACCGGCTGGCCGGCATGGGCGAGCGCGGCCTCGCGGCCCTGCAAGCTCAGGCCCAGTCTGGCGACGCCCAACAGGCCGAGCAGGCCAAGGCCTATCTTGAGGCGGCCGAGCGCAAGGGTCTGACCATGATCAACTGGCAAGAAGAGCCGCTGATCATTCCCGACATGCAGTATCATCGCGACCCCGACGCTCCCGCTGGCAGCCCCGGTCTGCGGCTGGACACCCACGACATGAACGTGCTCAACGAGTGGGGCGGGGGCACTACCACCGTCACTCCTTTCAATCCTGACGATCCCAACGGAGCCACCGGCGGCGTGCGACTGCCCAAGTCCAACCTGGTCTTGTTGCGTAGCGGCGTCGAGGGTGAGGGAGTGCACGAGTTAGGCCACGCCATCGAGGGCATCGTCGAGCAAAAAGATCCTCAGTTCCATCAGCAGTGGTCGAGCCAGGTGCAGCAAGCCTTCCTCAACGGTCAGGCCAGCGGTCAGGGCGTGACTCGCTACTCGCTGACCAACCCCGACGAATACATCGCCGAGGGGTTCTCTCATTTCTACGAAGATCCCCAACTGCTCAAAGCCAAAGACCCGGCGCTGTTCGGCCTGAGTGAACAACTGGTCGCCAGGGCCCGTGAACTCGGCGCCCAGTGAAAATCGTCTTCCACCGCTACCTCGAGACGGCCGACTCGCTCGAGGTCGGCGAAGAGGTCGGCGAGCTGTGCATCCACGACGAAGAGTTCGACCTTTTCTTTGACGACCCCGATTTGCAGCGGCGAGTGTTGGAGCTGATCGAAGAAGACGGGTTACTCAAGCGAGTCGCCCAGGGCCCGGCCACCCGTTTCGTGGCTCCCGAGCCTCTCTCGAAAGAGTGGGCCCAGTTGTTGGTCGAGCGGCTCGAACGCAAGGACTTTCGCCTGTGCGGGAAGTTCACTTAAAGCGACTCGAAGAGCTTTACGGCTGTCTTGAAGAACGGCCGGGAAATCCTTGCGGCCAGTGCCGCGAATGCTGCACCGACGGGGGAGCCAACCTGCACCGGGTGACCGAGTTAGAACTCGACCTCATCGAAGAGCGGGTGGGCCCGGTCGAGGACTTTCGGCGCTACCTGGCTCGCACTGGCGAGTTCCACCTGTGCCCTTTTTATGACGAGCAGGCCCGCGGCTGCGGGATCTATGCGGTAAGACCCTTCTCGTGCCGTATCTTCGGCCACTATCGTTCAGACGCGACCCGGCTGCCCGAAGTGTGTGTCTTTCGGGGTCAGGAAAGAATCTTCGGGTCCTACTTCGAGGAAGTGCCCCAGGCTCGCCAGTTGCGTGAACTCGTGCGGGATTACTGGCCGCATCGCCAGCAGCGTGTCTCGCTAGGTCAACCTACCGCTCCGGGACCCGATGCCGACCCGTTGGAGCAGGCCCTATGGCTGCAACACCAGGGCCACTTTGATGAAGCCCTGGCTCAACTCGAGTCGGCCGACCTCTCGCGGACCCCGTATTTCCTCTATTGCCTGGCTTTGATCCTCGAGGGTCTCGGTCAATTCGCGCCGGCTCAGGCCGCCCTCGAAGAAGCCCTCGAGGCCGCTCCCGAGGTGGGAACGCTCTGGTTTCGCCTGGGCTGCGTCCGCTTCTCGCGCGGACTCGATGCGGTGGCGGCTTTTGACCAGGCCTGCCGCTTTGACCCTGACAATGGTCGAGCCTGGGGGTTTCTGGGCTGTGCCTGGCTGCAGAAAGGGTGCCCGAGCGAAGCGGTCGAGCCGCTTCGCCGGGCGGTCGAGATGATTCCTGAGGAGGACGCGTTCGCGCGTTATCTGGCTCTGGCTACTGGCTCACCATGAACAAGAGAATCAGGCTCGCCACTACCACCACGCTCAGGTCGAGTAGATGGGGCAAACCGGATGCCCCCCCCTTAACCATCGGGACCTGTTGGTGGCCGCGTCCAGGTGGTCTACTGAAGGTGGAGGAACACATGAAAAATTCCAATCGACTCAATCGTCTCGATGGCGAGATACAATCCCCTGCGGGGCTGTCACCCGAGAGCGCCTGGAAGCCCGTCGGCGACCAGATGCAGCGAGCTTCCGATGTGTGGCTGGCGGGGGACCCCTTCGAGATGCTGAGCGGAGGTCACCTGGAGTGGAAACGCAAGATCCAGGAGCGCCTGCAGGTGCCCAAAGACTCGAGCCTGGGACTGAGGATGCGCTTCGTGCCCGCCAACCGCGAGACCCGCCTTGACCTGCCGACCATGGTTCACGAAGTGCTCGAGGCCGTCGAGTCACCGGAGGACGGACGTCTGTTCGTTCACGCCGAGGTGACCGACGACACCGAGGCCGGACTGTACCTGGCTCACGACAATCGTCCCCCAGCGCTGACCACCCAGGTCTGGCTACATTCGGGCCACAAAGAGGGCCGGCTCAAGAGGCTCTCGGGACCGATCCACCTCAACCTGCTGTTCCACGATCCGGGAGTGCGCTTCGCGGGCTTGTGGCGTGACGGCACCATGGACTGGCTGCTGGGCATCGTGCACACCATGCTCAACACCCAGCACAACGTGATTCAAGAACTCTCGCTGGCCCGTTCCAACGCTCGCCAGGGCGGCATCTCGATCGGAGCCGAACTGGTGCACCAACTGGAAGGAGCCGGCCTCAAAGACCGTTTTGCTTGATGAGGACGCTTTCGATGGGAGTTCCATCGATGTTCAGAGGACTGAGTTCCAGCCCTTCTTCCGTCTGGCTCAAGCGAAACCAGTCTGCGTAGGCGTGGCCCAACTCGGCCACCTCGGGACGAAATTCGTCCCACCGGGTGGGGAGGGGCTGGCCTTGCGATTGCAGTCGCTTGAGTTCGAGCAGGATGATCAGGGCTGCCAGTCCTCGCCGTTGACTTTCGGTCACCGAGAAGAACAGGCGAGGATGCTCGGCCAGGGGGGCCATGCCGTGATCGTCCTCACCGGTGAGAGCGACCAGCTCTGACCGGGTCAGGGGCCTGGCCGAAGCCTCGGGCGGGAGCTTGGACAACGCCCGCCAAAAAGCATTGTACTGATAGACCAGCAAACGACGCTGGAAGAAATGGTCCTCCGACACGGCCTCGGGGACCGTTCCTTTCACCCACTCGAGCAGTTCGGGCTGGGCTGAGGGAAGGCCCTGGGCCAGGTCGGTGCGCCGCAACGCCTTGTTGGTCCAGCGCTCCCAGGTGGCCGGAGGATAGTTGCCATCCCGGAACTGCGTCCACAGATCAAAGGGAGGAAAGGTCCCGGGCACGATGGTCTGGCGGACCAGTTCGACCTCGATGGCGCTCGGGGTGGCCACCGGGCTCCACCTGTCTTCGGGGGGCGCAAAATGGAACGACTCGAGCCCGAGCGCCCGGATGCTCAGCTTGTTCCAGGGGCGTTCCCCGTTCCATTCTGAATCGACGGCTTCCAACCAAAGCTGGCTCCATTGCCGGGCCTCTTCCAGATCTTTGACCCCGCCAGCCTCGTTGATGCGCACGATCACTGGGTGCTGTTCATAGGCCGCAGGCAGGTCTTCCAGGGATGGGCTGGGCACCGCCTTCACGTCCAGCAATCCGGGGTCGTATTCCGTTTTGAGGCTGGCCAGCCAGACGGTGCTAACCAGGCCCCAGGCCACGGGCACGATCAATGCGAGGCCCAAGACCCGTCGCCACCAGGTCTCGCCCTGATAGAGTGCCCAGGACCGTTGGTGGGCGACCATCATCGCCAGGCTACAGCCAAGCAGCCCTGCGGCCCAGCTTAAAGCCAGCAGACGCCCGTCGACTCTCAGAAAGACCTCGTCCAGGCTGTCGGCCCAGTTCCACAGGGTGAACTTTAACCCGAAACGCCAGTAGAGCTGCCCGGCCGTCAAGGTCGCCAGGGACCAGAAGGTGGCCACTGCGGCCAGCATCACCGCTCGCAGTCTGACTCGGGTGCTCCGCAGGTCCCGCCGCCAACCGCTCAACCACGGTCCGACCGCCAGCGCGAAGACCGTGGCGTTGACCAGGGCGAAGATGGCCGTGAAGGCCAACTGATTCGAACTGGCCACCTCGTCGCGGAAGTATGGCCAGGCCAGCGGCAGGCTGGCACCGAAGCCGGCAAACCAGCCGTTGAGCGCCATCTGCATCAACCGCCGCCGAAACGGCTGGCGTTCCACCTGGGGCTCGGTCTTGAGCCCCTTCTTGAGTTTGGCCAGCCACTTGTCCGACGGCTCATCCTCGGGCCTGGACTTCTGGCCGCCCAGGATCTGATCGAACCAGGCCCAGAACTGGGTCGACGGCCCCACCTCGTCGAGGTGCTCGAACATCGTCTGGTAGACCCGGCGAGCTTCATCGAGGTCGCCTCCGGTATGCCGGTGGGCCTGGTCGGCGGTGGCTTCCAGCAGTTGGTCGACCGAACCCGGCTCTTTGGCGGCCACCCAGCCCAGCAGCTGATCGGCTTCGCGGTCTTGCATCCGGGCCTTTTCGCCAAAGACCTCTCGAAGTCATTGATCGCCAGGAGCAGCCTGGCCGAGCGGGAATGAGGGGGGATGCGGTCGCGACTGGCCATCCCCGCGCTGGTATTGTGCGCGGGCTTTGCCGCCCTATCCTGGGAGGTCCTCTGGCAACTCGAGGCCTCACTGGCCCTGGGCGTGTCGGCCCTGGGCACGGCCATCACCCTGGCTACCACCATGGGCGGAATGTCGCTGGGCTCCCTGGCCATGGGTGCTTTTCTGCGTCACCGTCCCCCGACCCGACCGTTGCGGGTCTATGCGCTCCTCGAGGGCTGCATCGGAGTCTGCGGCCTGTTGCTCAAGCCGGGTTTTGCCCTGCTCGAACGCCTCGATTCGAGCTTTTACCTTTCTAGCCCGACCCTCACTCCCGCCCTGCATATGACCGGGATGGTCGTGGTGCTGGGGGTCCCGGCTATGGCCATGGGAGCCAGCGTGCCGGTCTTCGGTCTGGTGGCCGCCCGCTGCCAGACTTCGATCTCGCGGCTTTACGCGCTCAACACGGCCGGGGCGGCGGTGGGCTGCCTCGCGATCGCTCTGTTTCTCATTCGCAAGTTGGGGGTGAGCCACTGCGCCTGGCTGGCTGCCTCGCTCAATCTGGGGGTGGCTGTGGTGGCTTTCTTCCTGCCCGAAGACGAGGCGGTCGAGAGCGAGACCTCTCTGGTTCGCCCCGCACCGCCCCCGGCGGCCGGTCTGATCGTGTTCCTGACCGGCTACGCCACCTTCGCCCTCGAAGTGGCCTGGTTCCGCTCGCTCCGCGCGGCCTTTCACAGCACCACCGAGAGCTTCGCGATCATGCTGGCGGCTGTGCTCATCGCCCTGGCTCTGGCGGCCGTGCTGGTGCCCATCCTGCATCGGCGCATCCAACTGCCCCTGGTGTTGGCCCTGGCCGGGTTGGCCGTGCTGGTGGTCACTCCGCTGGTGGAACGCTTCGACCTGCTGCCCTCGGGGGGAGCTTACTGGTCGATGCTGGTCAGCTGGATGGGGCACTCCCTGCTGGTGTTGGGCACCCCGGTCTGCCTGCTGGGAATGGTCCTGCCCTGGGTGCTCGACGCCCAGACCACTCCGGCCGATTGGGCTCGCTGCTACGCCCTCAATACCTTCGGCGCTATTCTGGGAGCCATCTCGGCGGCCTGGCTGTGGCTGCCTCTGCTGGGATTCGCTCGCACTGCCTGGCTGGTGGGTGGGCTGGTGAGTCTGGCGGGTTGCTGGTTGCTGGCCGGCAAACTGCGCATCCCGCTGGCCCTGATGACTCTGGGCGCCCTGGCCTGCGCCGCTCGTTTCGAATCCGGAGTCGGCCGCCAGCGCATCCAGGGCCATCTCTCGTTCAAGAATTACAAGGTGCTGGCCGCCCACGAGACGCCCGATTCGACCGTCTCCGCCGTCGAACTCAGCGATGGCGAGCGGGCCCTGGTCATCGACGGCTTCGAGGCGGCCGACGAGCGGCGCGAGATGTCCCACTACATGGAGTGGATGGGCCGCCTACCGATGATTCTCCATCCTCACCCCGAACGCTCGCTCATCATCTGCTTTGGCACCGGTCAAACCACCAATGGCGTGCGCCGCGAGGGGGACGGGAAGGTCGACGTGGTCGAACTTAATCGGGTGGTGCTCGAGATGGCTCCGCTTTTTACCGCCAACGAGGGGGTTTTGACCGACCCCCGCGTCACCGCCCGGGCCATGGATGGGCGGGCCTGGCTGCGGCGCACCGACCAGACTTACGACGTGATTACCCTCGAGCCGATGCCGCCCAACTTTGCCGGCGTCAACGCCCTCTATTCCCGCGAGTTTTACGCCCTGGCCCGCCAACGATTGGCGCCGGGAGGAGTGGTGGCCCAGTGGGTTCCTTTCCATCTGCTGGCGCCCTATCACGCCACCTCCATCGCCCGTACCTTCCAGGATATCTTTCCCAACTCGGGCATGTGGATCGACCCGGTAGGCTTCACCGGCATTTTGGTCGGTTCGGTCGACGGTCCGCCCATCGGTCAGCAGTGGCCGGGGCTGGGTCGTGACATCGCGCGCAGCCTCACCGACGCCGAGGTCGAGCAGGCCATGGTGCTCGGGCCCGAGGCCCTGCGTCGTTATGGCGCGCTGGGCGACGTGATCACCGACGACAATCAGCTGCTGGCCTACGGTGCCAGCACCCTGCTCAAGCAGAAGGTCGAGCACCTGCACGAATCCAACCTGGCCCTGCTCCACTGGGCCTCGAGCGACCCTCCGCCGGCCAACTTCTCGTCGCGCCCCATCCTGGAGTTGCGCACGACCCTCAGGGCCCGCCAGATCGATCCCGCTCCCGCCCCCAGCCCGAAATTCTGACACTTCTTACGCGAGCGCCAGGAGTCGGCGGGCCAAGTCGGTATTAGCCAGGCATGAAAAAGCTTCTACCTCTTCTGCTTGCCCTGAGTCTGGGCGCCTCTGCCGACCACACCATCACCATGCGCACTACCTTCGCCGACCCGGCCGCGGGGGGCATGAAGATGACCTCGACCACCCGCACCAAGAACAAGCGCCAGCGCGTCGAGGATGTGACCGAGATGAGCGGCTTCAAGATGTCCAACATCCGGCTGGTCATGTGCGACCTCGAGCAAGAGGCGCAACTCGACCCCGACAACAAGATCTATACCGTCCGCAGCATGAATCCCCTCACCTACATGAATCCCGATCCCAACAAGCAAACGCAGGTGAACAAAGGCACCGGCAAGATGTCGACCAACGTCAAGGTGCAGGACAAAGGGGTCGAGAAGGTGGCCCAGGTCAACGCTCACCACTGGATCGTCGACTCGCAGATGAAAGGCACCGGTTGCATCGGTAACTTCGATTACAAGAGCACCCGCGAGTTCTGGACCTCGGACCTGCCGTCGTTCTCCTGCCCCATCTACAACGGCTCCTGGACCAGCCAGACCATCAACGAGTGCAAGGTCACTAACGAGATGACCGGCGATGTGGCCAAGTTCATGGAGGCGATGTCCCACGAGGTGGTCAAAGAAATCATCTATGTCGACGGCAAGCCGAGCATGACCCGCGAGCTGGTCGACTTTTCCAAAGCCGCTCTCGAGGATTCGCTGTTTAGCCTCGACGGCTATCGCAAGGTGTCTGACGCCGAATTTCAGGCGGCTCAGCAGAAGAAGATGATGGAGATGTACCAGCGTTGAGGTGGCTCATCTGTATTCTCTTGGCGCTGGCCGCGCCGGGTTGGGCCCAACTGCGCGACCTGGACGGAGCGACCCATTCGGTGGCCGGGCTGGCCGCCGGGCAGAAAGCCACGGTGTTGGTGGTGTGGTGCAGTCGCTGTCACAGCTGCCGGGGCGTCGAGAACGATCTGGCCGCCTTCTCGCGCGACGGAGTCAGGCTGTTTGCGGTCGACCCGCATCCAGCCGACGACGCCCAGCGAGTGCGCTCGTTTCTGGCCGAGCAGGGCCTGAGTCTCGAGGTCTTGCTCGACTCTGACCAGAGCTTTCTGCGCCAGTATCAGATCGACCGCACCACCACCGCCCTGGTCTTCGACCAGACTGGAAAGCTTCGCTACTTCGGCCCCTTCCAAGACTATGCGGCGGAAGCCGTCGACGAGGTCCTGGGCGGGCAAGAGGTTACGGTGTCGACTCGTCCATTGCAGGGGTGCCCGATTCCTCGCCCTTAGGATAAGTGGACCCATTCGGGCCATTTCTAGGGCCATGCGCAGGAACCCCTCCGGACTGCGGGAAGAACGGTATTCGATGAACTTCGTTTATCTGTCCCCCCATTTTCCCCCGAATTACCAGGCCTTTTGTATCGAGCTGCGTTTGCAGGGGGCGAATGTGCTGGGTCTGGCCGAGGCTCCGTATGATTCTCTCTCGCCCCGTTTGCGCAACGTCTTGACCGAGTATTATCGGGTCGACGACATGCACGACTATGATCAGCTGGTGCGGGCGTTGGGCTATTTCACGCACCAGTACGGCAAAATCGACCGGCTCGAATCGCACGCCGAGTACTGGCTCGAGACCGAGGCCAGGCTGCGCACCGACTTCAACATCACCGGTCTGCGCGCCCACGACCTGCCCACCATGAAGCGCAAGTCGCTGATGAAGCAGAAGTTCATCGAGGCCGGCGTCGAGGTGGTTCGCGGCGAGGTCGCCCGCGATCGCAATCACGCCCTCAAGATCGCTAAGAAGCTGGGCTTTCCGCTGGTGGCCAAGCCCGACATCGGGGTGGGAGCGGCCGGAACTTTTCGTTTCGACGATGCCGACGCTTTGAGCGCGTTCTACGAGCAGAGCCATCCTCACGACTACATCCTCGAGCAATACATCGACGGCGTGTTGACCAGCTTCGATGGCCTGGTCGACCGCGATGGCAAGCCGGTGTTGCTGGCCTCGCACGTGTTCTCGGACGGAATCATGGACGTGGTCAGCCAGGACCTCGACATGTTTTACTACTCCGAGCGCGAGCTGCCCCAGGACCTCGAGCAGGCCGGCCGGGCGGTGCTGGCCGCCTATGGCCTGACCGAACGATTCTTCCATTTCGAGTTCATCCGTCGCCACAGCGACCAGAAGCTGGTCGGCCTCGAGGTCAACATGCGCCCGCCGGGAGGGTTGACCACCGACATGTTCAACTTCGCCAACGACATCGATATCTATCGCCAGTGGGCCCGAGTGGTAGTGGGCAAGTCGTTCGAACCCGATCCGGCCCGGCCGTTTCATTGCTGCTACATCGGTCGCAAGGACAACCGCACCTACCGCCACGACCACGATCAGGTGTTGGCCCGGGCGGGCGACTTGCTGTGCCACGAGGAGCGGGTCCAATCGGTCTTTCGGGGGGCCATCGGGGATCACGGCTATCTGCTACGTTCACCCCAATTGAACGACTTGCTAGAGGTAGCCAACTACGCTTTGGAGAGCTAGATGTACGAAACCCATCGCTGGTGGAGCCCCCACCTGGGGCAAGACATGGAATTTCGGGTCTACGGCCATGCTGGCAAGCCCGCCATCGTCTTCCCTTCGCAAGAGGGGCGTTTCTTCGAGTATCACGACTTCGGCATGGTCGAGGCGGTCAAGCCGTGGCTCGACCAGGGCCGGTTGCGCCTGGTCACGGTCGATGGCATCGACGGCCAGAGCTGGCTTAACAACGACATTCATCCTCACCATC
Organism: Vulcanimicrobiota bacterium; assembly: GCA_050250895.1. Classification (GTDB taxonomy): domain Bacteria; phylum Vulcanimicrobiota; class Xenobia; order Xenobiales; family JADMJV01; genus CAYRFU01. The sequence continues at coordinate 198,050 of JBFWNU010000003.1, forward strand.
GCGCTTTGCGGGCTCACGCTTACGACGCCTACATCATGAACGAGATCGTGCCGTTCGTCGAAGCCATGGCTCCCGATCAGGGCATCATGCTCACGGGTTGCTCGATGGGTGGTTACCACTCGGCCAACGTCTTTTTCCGCCACCCCGGCCGCTTCGACACTTTGATCGCCATCAGCGGAGTCTATCGGCTGATGCTGTTCATTGGCGACTACATGGACGAGGAGGTCTACTTCCACGTGCCCCTGGCCTACCTGCCCAACCTGCACGACCCGGCGGCGCTCGAGGCTATGCGCCGAGCCCGCATCGTGGTGGTGGTGGGTCAGGGAGCCTGGGAGCACGACATGGTCCACGACACCCGCGCCCTCGAGCAGATCCTCCAGTCCAAGAACGTCCCGGCCCGCTTTGACTATTGGGGCCACGATGTCGACCACGACTGGCCCTGGTGGCGCAAGATGATGCCCCACTTCCTGACCGAACTGGGCATCTAACCCTGAGCGGCCTCTCTGGCCGCTTTCAACCTCGGCATGAGGCTGGGGTGTAAAGTACCGAGCTTCGGGTTCTGCCCGTGGCGCGGACGAGGTGGGACCGCAAACCATTGTCAATTTGCCTCTTTGGATATCAAGAAGATGTCATGTGAGGAGCGGTTTGTCCACTTCGGATTATTTGAAGGGCAATTGGATGCTGGTCGTGGTTTGCGACGTCTGGTCGCGGCTCTGGCCCGAAGCTCCGCGGATGGTGGTGCTGCCTTCGATGGTGGCGGTCACCACCGTGTCGGACAGGCGGTCGACCTCGAAGCTGCTGATTTGCCGTCCCAGGATTCGCTGGGGCGCGGCGCCATAGACACTTTCCAGCACCAGCGTCTCGGGGCCGGCCACCTGACGGATGCGAAAGAGTTCATAAACGGGGCTGCGCGGATCGAAGGGAGTGGCCGGGTCCATCAGCTCGGCCGGGGCACAGAAGATGACCTCAGAAGCGGTAGCGCCTACTCCAGGAGCATAGATCGCGGTCTGGATTTCGCTGGGGGCGACCGCCGAGCGCAAGATCAGGCTGCTGCGTTTGGTGGCTTCGCGCAATTGGATCTCCATCTCGACTCGCTGCGTGCCCTGATGGCTGGAAGCGATGAAGCCTCTGAGGGCAAAGGCGAACATGGCTCCGATGATGCTCAAGAGAGCGACCGACACCAGCAGTTCAGCGATGGTAAAGCCTCGCCTCATGGAGCCCGATGCAATCCTTTGAGAGTCACCCCGTGCTCGACGCCTTTACTTTCCCAATAGAGATTGACCGTGACTTCGAAGAGAAGATAGCCGTAGTTGGCGGGATTGGTGTCCTGTCGAACCATCTGGAGGTTGCGGGTGTAGCCGGTGCCGGCCGGAAAATTGGCCGTGAAGGGAGCGGCCTCGAGGGCCACGCGAGCGTTGATGGGGTCATTGATAGGAGCCACCTCGGGAAGGTTGCCGACCCGAACCAGATCGAGCACCTGTCGCGCCACACCCAGGGCTTCATCGGTCTTGGCCGCCTGCTGGGCGCCGCGAAAAGCCGAGATGATCACTCCCAGCAAAGCCAGCAGCACCAGGCCAAGCACGGCCACGGCCACGATGGTTTCGAGCAGACTCAGGCCACGCGGCGATTTCACAGCGGCGCCTCGTGCCAATAGCGGATACTGAGGTCGCTGCCGGCCGTGGTGGGAAAGCGCGGCGGCGGTTCGTTAGCTAGCGTCGCATCATAGATGATGTTGGGCGTGCCGTAGCCGTTCAGGCCACCCATGCCGGCCAGGGTGGTCCCGTCCGCCGGATTGAACAGGTTGTAGTCGGGAGTGTGTCCGCTCGAGATGCCGCCATAGATGGCCATGCGTCCCGGGGCGCTGGTGGTGGCATTCTGCACCGAAAGCCGGTCGCGGGCCATGATGGTGGCATAGAGCGAGAGAGGATCGGTCGAGTTGCGAGGGATGAGAGCGGTGTTGCCGGTGATCTCGACCCGATTGGCCACGATGCCGAGTCGATCGCTGGTCGAGGTGGGCTTGCTGCCATCCGGGGTGTCGGCGCGCAAGATGTCGCCGGTGATGACGATGTTCTTCAGAGCGGCGTGGTCGACCGCCACCGTGTGGGCGTTCTTGTTGGTGCCCGAGAAGCTGGCGATGTTGCCGTTAGAGAAGATGACTCCGGTGCCCATCCCGGGCACGGTGACAGGCGCACCAGAAGGCGGAGTGACGATGCGCGTGCTCGAGACGGAGTCCTCTTCGACGGTGGTCGTCTGACCGGCCTGAACGATGGTGAGGACGAAGTTGCCCGAGCCGTTCACGTTCATGGTCATGGCATCGACATCGCCATCGATAAAGACTCCGCCGGCGGGGTTGACGGTCACACCGGCGGGAGGGGCCGGAGGCGGGTTGCCGCCCCAGGCGGCCGAGGCCTGGGCGATGGCGCTGGTGGGCATGGGAATGGGAGCAACGCCTGCTTGCACCTCGCTGAGGCCGCCGGTCACCAGGCGGTCGTACCCGTCCCCGTACGAATACGGCGCGTTGGAACTCGAGTAGTAGTGGATGCCATCGGGGCTGCTGGCATCTACGCCTGAGCTGGTGATCCGCCCATCGATGGCCGGTGTCGCCGGAGCAGGCCCGGTGAAATAGCTCTGACTGATGTACATCCGCAACACGCCGTTGTGATGAACCGGGCCCTCGCTCTTCCAGCCCTGGCCGATGACGACATCCCAAAGCCCGCCCGAGGACAGGTCGGTGAATTCTCCGAACTCGGCGAAGCTCTGGCCGGCCTGGACCCAGGCCACGATCTGCCAGCGATCGCCGCCATCGCGCGAGGCCCGCGAGGTCAGGCGATAGAGACGAATGGTGTCGATGCCGTTGGGTGGCGTTTGGGGGTCGGCCTCGATCTGGCAAGACCAGTCCCAGTTGCCCAGGCTGCCGGTGCGCACCGGCGAGGGCGTGACCGTGTTGCACGGTTCGCCAGCGTTGGCCAGGGTGTGAGCGATCCAGGCCATCGAATCGCGCACGCCCGCATCGGCGGCCAGCGACGCCTCGGTGTCGATGCGATTCTTGGTGGCCGCCGCCAGGTCGGTGGGCACCACCAGCATGAAGCCCGCGGCCAGGCCCGTCAACAGGAGAACTCCCAGCAGCGCCACCATCATCGCGGCGCCTCGTCGTGAAATTGATACCACCTGGGAACTATAGCACATTCGTGCGACCTCGAGCAAGAGGCGCAACTCGACCCCGACAACAAGATCTATACCGTCCGCAGCATGAATCCCCTCACCTACATGAATCCCGATCCCAACAAGCAAACGCAGGTGAACAAAGGCACCGGCAAGATGTCGACCAACGTCAAGGTGCAGGACAAAGGGGTCGAGAAGGTGGCCCAGGTCAACGCTCACCACTGGATCGTCGACTCGCAGATGAAAGGCACCGGTTGCATCGGTAACTTCGATTACAAGAGCACCCGCGAGTTCTGGACCTCGGACCTGCCGTCGTTCTCCTGCCCCATCTACAACGGCTCCTGGACCAGCCAGACCATCAACGAGTGCAAGGTCACTAACGAGATGACCGGCGATGTGGCCAAGTTCATGGAGGCGATGTCCCACGAGGTGGTCAAAGAAATCATCTATGTCGACGGCAAGCCGAGCATGACCCGCGAGCTGGTCGACTTTTCCAAAGCCGCTCTCGAGGATTCGCTGTTTAGCCTCGACGGCTATCGCAAGGTGTCTGACGCCGAATTTCAGGCGGCTCAGCAGAAGAAGATGATGGAGATGTACCAGCGTTGAGGTGGCTCATCTGTATTCTCTTGGCGCTGGCCGCGCCGGGTTGGGCCCAACTGCGCGACCTGGACGGAGCGACCCATTCGGTGGCCGGGCTGGCCGCCGGGCAGAAAGCCACGGTGTTGGTGGTGTGGTGCAGTCGCTGTCACAGCTGCCGGGGCGTCGAGAACGATCTGGCCGCCTTCTCGCGCGACGGAGTCAGGCTGTTTGCGGTCGACCCGCATCCAGCCGACGACGCCCAGCGAGTGCGCTCGTTTCTGGCCGAGCAGGGCCTGAGTCTCGAGGTCTTGCTCGACTCTGACCAGAGCTTTCTGCGCCAGTATCAGATCGACCGCACCACCACCGCCCTGGTCTTCGACCAGACTGGAAAGCTTCGCTACTTCGGCCCCTTCCAAGACTATGCGGCGGAAGCCGTCGACGAGGTCCTGGGCGGGCAAGAGGTTACGGTGTCGACTCGTCCATTGCAGGGGTGCCCGATTCCTCGCCCTTAGGATAAGTGGACCCATTCGGGCCATTTCTAGGGCCATGCGCAGGAACCCCTCCGGACTGCGGGAAGAACGGTATTCGATGAACTTCGTTTATCTGTCCCCCCATTTTCCCCCGAATTACCAGGCCTTTTGTATCGAGCTGCGTTTGCAGGGGGCGAATGTGCTGGGTCTGGCCGAGGCTCCGTATGATTCTCTCTCGCCCCGTTTGCGCAACGTCTTGACCGAGTATTATCGGGTCGACGACATGCACGACTATGATCAGCTGGTGCGGGCGTTGGGCTATTTCACGCACCAGTACGGCAAAATCGACCGGCTCGAATCGCACGCCGAGTACTGGCTCGAGACCGAGGCCAGGCTGCGCACCGACTTCAACATCACCGGTCTGCGCGCCCACGACCTGCCCACCATGAAGCGCAAGTCGCTGATGAAGCAGAAGTTCATCGAGGCCGGCGTCGAGGTGGTTCGCGGCGAGGTCGCCCGCGATCGCAATCACGCCCTCAAGATCGCTAAGAAGCTGGGCTTTCCGCTGGTGGCCAAGCCCGACATCGGGGTGGGAGCGGCCGGAACTTTTCGTTTCGACGATGCCGACGCTTTGAGCGCGTTCTACGAGCAGAGCCATCCTCACGACTACATCCTCGAGCAATACATCGACGGCGTGTTGACCAGCTTCGATGGCCTGGTCGACCGCGATGGCAAGCCGGTGTTGCTGGCCTCGCACGTGTTCTCGGACGGAATCATGGACGTGGTCAGCCAGGACCTCGACATGTTTTACTACTCCGAGCGCGAGCTGCCCCAGGACCTCGAGCAGGCCGGCCGGGCGGTGCTGGCCGCCTATGGCCTGACCGAACGATTCTTCCATTTCGAGTTCATCCGTCGCCACAGCGACCAGAAGCTGGTCGGCCTCGAGGTCAACATGCGCCCGCCGGGAGGGTTGACCACCGACATGTTCAACTTCGCCAACGACATCGATATCTATCGCCAGTGGGCCCGAGTGGTAGTGGGCAAGTCGTTCGAACCCGATCCGGCCCGGCCGTTTCATTGCTGCTACATCGGTCGCAAGGACAACCGCACCTACCGCCACGACCACGATCAGGTGTTGGCCCGGGCGGGCGACTTGCTGTGCCACGAGGAGCGGGTCCAATCGGTCTTTCGGGGGGCCATCGGGGATCACGGCTATCTGCTACGTTCACCCCAATTGAACGACTTGCTAGAGGTAGCCAACTACGCTTTGGAGAGCTAGATGTACGAAACCCATCGCTGGTGGAGCCCCCACCTGGGGCAAGACATGGAATTTCGGGTCTACGGCCATGCTGGCAAGCCCGCCATCGTCTTCCCTTCGCAAGAGGGGCGTTTCTTCGAGTATCACGACTTCGGCATGGTCGAGGCGGTCAAGCCGTGGCTCGACCAGGGCCGGTTGCGCCTGGTCACGGTCGATGGCATCGACGGCCAGAGCTGGCTTAACAACGACATTCATCCTCACCATCGCGCTTTGCGGGCTCACGCTTACGACGCCTACATCATGAACGAGATCGTGCCGTTCGTCGAAGCCATGGCTCCCGATCAGGGCATCATGCTCACGGGTTGCTCGATGGGTGGTTACCACTCGGCCAACGTCTTTTTCCGCCACCCCGGCCGCTTCGACACTTTGATCGCCATCAGCGGAGTCTATCGGCTGATGCTGTTCATTGGCGACTACATGGACGAGGAGGTCTACTTCCACGTGCCCCTGGCCTACCTGCCCAACCTGCACGACCCGGCGGCGCTCGAGGCTATGCGCCGAGCCCGCATCGTGGTGGTGGTGGGTCAGGGAGCCTGGGAGCACGACATGGTCCACGACACCCGCGCCCTCGAGCAGATCCTCCAGTCCAAGAACGTCCCGGCCCGCTTTGACTATTGGGGCCACGATGTCGACCACGACTGGCCCTGGTGGCGCAAGATGATGCCCCACTTCCTGACCGAACTGGGCATCTAACCCTGAGCGGCCTCTCTGGCCGCTTTCAACCTCGGCATGAGGCTGGGGTGTAAAGTACCGAGCTTCGGGTTCTGCCCGTGGCGCGGACGAGGTGGGACCGCAAACCATTGTCAATTTGCCTCTTTGGATATCAAGAAGATGTCATGTGAGGAGCGGTTTGTCCACTTCGGATTATTTGAAGGGCAATTGGATGCTGGTCGTGGTTTGCGACGTCTGGTCGCGGCTCTGGCCCGAAGCTCCGCGGATGGTGGTGCTGCCTTCGATGGTGGCGGTCACCACCGTGTCGGACAGGCGGTCGACCTCGAAGCTGCTGATTTGCCGTCCCAGGATTCGCTGGGGCGCGGCGCCATAGACACTTTCCAGCACCAGCGTCTCGGGGCCGGCCACCTGACGGATGCGAAAGAGTTCATAAACGGGGCTGCGCGGATCGAAGGGAGTGGCCGGGTCCATCAGCTCGGCCGGGGCACAGAAGATGACCTCAGAAGCGGTAGCGCCTACTCCAGGAGCATAGATCGCGGTCTGGATTTCGCTGGGGGCGACCGCCGAGCGCAAGATCAGGCTGCTGCGTTTGGTGGCTTCGCGCAATTGGATCTCCATCTCGACTCGCTGCGTGCCCTGATGGCTGGAAGCGATGAAGCCTCTGAGGGCAAAGGCGAACATGGCTCCGATGATGCTCAAGAGAGCGACCGACACCAGCAGTTCAGCGATGGTAAAGCCTCGCCTCATGGAGCCCGATGCAATCCTTTGAGAGTCACCCCGTGCTCGACGCCTTTACTTTCCCAATAGAGATTGACCGTGACTTCGAAGAGAAGATAGCCGTAGTTGGCGGGATTGGTGTCCTGTCGAACCATCTGGAGGTTGCGGGTGTAGCCGGTGCCGGCCGGAAAATTGGCCGTGAAGGGAGCGGCCTCGAGGGCCACGCGAGCGTTGATGGGGTCATTGATAGGAGCCACCTCGGGAAGGTTGCCGACCCGAACCAGATCGAGCACCTGTCGCGCCACACCCAGGGCTTCATCGGTCTTGGCCGCCTGCTGGGCGCCGCGAAAAGCCGAGATGATCACTCCCAGCAAAGCCAGCAGCACCAGGCCAAGCACGGCCACGGCCACGATGGTTTCGAGCAGACTCAGGCCACGCGGCGATTTCACAGCGGCGCCTCGTGCCAATAGCGGATACTGAGGTCGCTGCCGGCCGTGGTGGGAAAGCGCGGCGGCGGTTCGTTAGCTAGCGTCGCATCATAGATGATGTTGGGCGTGCCGTAGCCGTTCAGGCCACCCATGCCGGCCAGGGTGGTCCCGTCCGCCGGATTGAACAGGTTGTAGTCGGGAGTGTGTCCGCTCGAGATGCCGCCATAGATGGCCATGCGTCCCGGGGCGCTGGTGGTGGCATTCTGCACCGAAAGCCGGTCGCGGGCCATGATGGTGGCATAGAGCGAGAGAGGATCGGTCGAGTTGCGAGGGATGAGAGCGGTGTTGCCGGTGATCTCGACCCGATTGGCCACGATGCCGAGTCGATCGCTGGTCGAGGTGGGCTTGCTGCCATCCGGGGTGTCGGCGCGCAAGATGTCGCCGGTGATGACGATGTTCTTCAGAGCGGCGTGGTCGACCGCCACCGTGTGGGCGTTCTTGTTGGTGCCCGAGAAGCTGGCGATGTTGCCGTTAGAGAAGATGACTCCGGTGCCCATCCCGGGCACGGTGACAGGCGCACCAGAAGGCGGAGTGACGATGCGCGTGCTCGAGACGGAGTCCTCTTCGACGGTGGTCGTCTGACCGGCCTGAACGATGGTGAGGACGAAGTTGCCCGAGCCGTTCACGTTCATGGTCATGGCATCGACATCGCCATCGATAAAGACTCCGCCGGCGGGGTTGACGGTCACACCGGCGGGAGGGGCCGGAGGCGGGTTGCCGCCCCAGGCGGCCGAGGCCTGGGCGATGGCGCTGGTGGGCATGGGAATGGGAGCAACGCCTGCTTGCACCTCGCTGAGGCCGCCGGTCACCAGGCGGTCGTACCCGTCCCCGTACGAATACGGCGCGTTGGAACTCGAGTAGTAGTGGATGCCATCGGGGCTGCTGGCATCTACGCCTGAGCTGGTGATCCGCCCATCGATGGCCGGTGTCGCCGGAGCAGGCCCGGTGAAATAGCTCTGACTGATGTACATCCGCAACACGCCGTTGTGATGAACCGGGCCCTCGCTCTTCCAGCCCTGGCCGATGACGACATCCCAAAGCCCGCCCGAGGACAGGTCGGTGAATTCTCCGAACTCGGCGAAGCTCTGGCCGGCCTGGACCCAGGCCACGATCTGCCAGCGATCGCCGCCATCGCGCGAGGCCCGCGAGGTCAGGCGATAGAGACGAATGGTGTCGATGCCGTTGGGTGGCGTTTGGGGGTCGGCCTCGATCTGGCAAGACCAGTCCCAGTTGCCCAGGCTGCCGGTGCGCACCGGCGAGGGCGTGACCGTGTTGCACGGTTCGCCAGCGTTGGCCAGGGTGTGAGCGATCCAGGCCATCGAATCGCGCACGCCCGCATCGGCGGCCAGCGACGCCTCGGTGTCGATGCGATTCTTGGTGGCCGCCGCCAGGTCGGTGGGCACCACCAGCATGAAGCCCGCGGCCAGGCCCGTCAACAGGAGAACTCCCAGCAGCGCCACCATCATCGCGGCGCCTCGTCGTGAAATTGATACCACCTGGGAACTATAGCACATTCTCACGGTAGATGTCGGGGTCGTGAGCGAGAAGTGTCTCAGCGCAGACTTCGCTCCAGGTCGCGGCGGGGGATGAAGTCGACCACCTCGAGCTGTCCCTGCTCGAGCATGGGGCGCACCAACAAGCGGTGGTTGCGTCCGATTCTGAGCGAGCGCAAATCCGGCCGCAGCTTGAGACTCTTCATCTGGCTCAAGACCGACACCGAACCGGCACATAGCTCGCCCAGTCTCATCAGGGCTTTGCGGCGCAGCTCCTCGTCGCAGCTTTGAAAGGCCTTCATTCCCCGAGGACTAAACAGCGGCAGTAGAGGTGGCCAGCTGATCGCTGGCGCGTCCTCTTCCAGCGAGTCCTCGACGGCACGAGCTACGGCGGGATCGGGTGAGGGCTGAGAGCTTGCCACCACTCTCGCTTGTTCACGCAATCTCTTCCTCTCGGCGTTGCCCTCATGAAGCAAGCCTTTCAACTCCCTGACCCGCTCGCGCAGACGAATTGCTTCGGGGTCGTCTATCACCCGGGTAACTACTTCTGGCTGGCGGGCTAATTCTCGCTCGAGTTGCTTTTGTTTTGCGGCCAGCTCCGCTCGAAGTTTCTGGGCTGCTTGTTTAGCTTGGGCTAACTCCGCTTGCAGCTGTTCGGTCGCGCGCGCCTGCTCTTCCGAGTGGGAATCATCTTCTTGGACTGTCTCTAGCCCTCGGTCCAGCTGGGCGTCAAGGATGTCTTCGGCCAGGTCCCCAGGCGGTAAATTCAAACGGTCACGAGCCATCTCGATCTGATCTACCAGTCCGATAGAGTCGAGATCTCTCCCCATAATCAGGCCCCGGGCCAAGAGGATGCCGAGGGCTGGATATTTCTTGAGGATGACGTAGGTCAGATCGACCAGATCAGGCGTGTAGTCGCGAGCCAGAAGCTCGCCCAGCAGCTGCTCCAACTTGTCGAGGATGGGGGAATCGGTCTCGACCATCTCGAGTTCGAAGAGCTGGTCGGGCAAGACCTCGTCGCACTTTTCCATCTGGATTCGGGCCCGCTCGTATTCCCCGGCCCGCAACAGCTGATCGACGAAGTCGAGACGGTGCCCAGGGTCACTCATGGGGCGTTCCAGGAACTCTTCGAGCGCCTGCTCAGCCGCCTCCCAGAGTCGATGGTCTTGCAGTCTGTGCCATACGAGCAGTAGCTGATGGTCGTCTTCAATCCTGGTAAAGTCGAGCTTGCAAAGCTCTCGAATCGGCAGGTCCGCCAGGTCGTGCGAGTCCAATAGGGCGGGGTCATTGCTCGGGATCATGCTGGTTGCGGAGGCCTCGTCCTCGTCGAGACAGCATTTCTTGTATTTCTTGCCACTTCCACAGTGGCACGGGTCGTTACGGCCGACCTTCTTGGTGCTGCGCCGCACGGTGAAGCCGCTGGCGATTCTCATCAGCCGTTGCGGAAGCCGGTCCAGCACCGACTGGTGGAGAGGCTCGAGCAGCCGTCGGCCAAACCGCTCCGCCTGGGCCGAGCCGACCAGCCCGACCCAGCGCGAGGCAACTTCGTTTAGATGTTCGTCGTCGAGCCGCCGGGCGGCGATGCCGATGACCATGCCTGCCTCCATCGCCAGCGGCTTGCGACTGAGTTGTCGCAGCAGTTGTACGAGACGCCTGGGAGGAGACGGCCCCTCTAGAAGCTCCGTGCAAATCAAGAGGCAAAGGGCCTCTCTCTCGTGGCTCAGAGTGCCTCCCTCGACGGCGTCGAGCAAAGCCTCCAGTTTGTTGCCGTCGGTGCAACCCAGAATGTTGAAGATGCTCTGTGGCTCTTCGAGGAAGGTGAGCCCGGGCACTACCAGCGAGACATCGAGCCGATGACCGGCCTGGGCGGCGGCCATCACTAGCGCTTCGACCGATTCCCCCCGGTCGATCAGCGCCTTGACCAGGGGCTCGAGCGGGCCCTCGAGGGCCTGGGCCAGGTTTTCAATTTCTGGCCTGGTGAGTGCGGTGGACCTGATTTTCTCTAATAGAGGCTCCATCTGACGTTATTCCTTCAGGTTCGTCTTTTCTTGGGCGGGCGGACCCGGCACTCGCGGCCGAGGCAACCCGCGCAGCGTGGTCGCCCCCCGATTGGGCGGCGCCACCCACTTTCCCTTGCGAAAGACGTTCCACAGGCCCCCGGGAGTGTTCTGGCCTTCGGTTGCGGGTTCCGTCGGGTTCGAAAAGAGGCGGCCGTCGACATCGGGGAATTGGCCGGGAAAGTAGACGAAGTCGGGGCTGGCGATGACGGTGACCTGGAACCGCTGGCTAAAGGCGCGCCCGATGCCTTCAGCCATCGATGGATCGACCAGCCCGCTATGGTCATACCAGCCGGTCTGGCAGCCATAGAAAAAGACCATCGCCTCGGGGTGGAGCGCGCGCTCGAAGTTGGGCAACCAGTCTGGGTCAGGCTGTTGGCCCGACTTGTCGGTCAGGCGCCACTGGTCGTTGCGATACCAGAGCACGTTCTCGAGGTGCCCATCGGCAAACTCGTCAATGCTCTGGTAGAGTCGGCTGCCGTCGCCCGAGAACTCGAGCAACCGAATCGAGGCCGGCTCGGCGGTCTTGAGAAAGGCGACGAACTCGGTGGTGGTCTCGAACACCAGACTGCCGTTGACGCGCAGTCCGCTATCGGCGGCCAGAGCCGGGGCGAGCAGGCCCAGCAGAAGCACTACCAGCCAATTCAGGGAACGCGCACTCAGAATCATCGCCCTTTGGTGTAGCGCGGCCGAGCGTGGAAGCTCACTGCGTAGCCTCCGATCAACAGGTAGTCAACCTTTTCTTGGGCGAATACCGATAGGAGAGCCTTGAAGTCTTGGTGCAGGTTCATCTCCTCTCTTGAGGCTCCAAGCCTCCATGGCCATCTCCCAGACGGCATCAAATCGAGCCGAGGGTGAGGCTGATCGCCAGAACTTCAGGTCCTCGTCGAGTAGCGCGGAGTGAGTCTGGACCCTGGCTCCCCGCCACGCCTGCCGGCGATGGGCTGCCCGCTCTTCGAAACCCGATTGCATACTCATCTGGTTCGACGAGAGCCACCGGAAACCTGGGGCCCTCTCATCACAGCAGACCCATGGCCAGGGCCCGGGTCACCACCTGGGTGCGATTGTCGGCTTCCAGCTTGGTCATCAGCGAAGACACGTGGAACTTGATGGTGCGTTCGACCACCGAGAGGCGGGCTGCGATCTCTTTGTTAGAGAGCCCTTCGGCCAGAAGGTCGAGCACCTCACGCTCGCGCAGCGACAGGCTCGGTCCTCGGGCCAGGCGGGTGGCCACCCGACCGGCCAGGCGCGAGTCGAGAAAGCTGTCTCCCTGGGCCACCGCCCGCACGGCGGCCACAATTTCGGCGCTGGCCACACCTTTGAGCAGATAGCCGCGAGCGCCGGCGCGCAAAGCTTCGAGAATCTCGTGGTCGCGGTCGTAGGCGGTCAGAATGACCACCCCGGCTCGCTCGGCAAATTCGGGCACGACCGACAAACCCGAGCCGTCGGGCAACTCCAGGTCGAGCAACACCACCGCGGGACGAGCCTGGTCAAAGCGCAGGCGAGCCTCGGCCAGCGAGGCCACTCCGGCCACCACCTCGAGGTCGGCTTGATCACCCAGCACGGTGGCCAATCCATCGCGCACGATGGGATGGTCGTCGACCAGCATCACCCGAATCACAGCCTCACCACCACCCGGGTTCCGTTTTGACGGCGGATTTCGAGGCTGCCGCCGAGCAATCGGGCCCGTTCACTCATCCCGATCAAGCCATAGCGACCCGGCTCGACCTGATCCAGGTCAAAGCCCCGGCCGTTGTCGGTGATCTCGAGGCCGTTGGGAGCCAGGCGAAGTTGCACCCGGGTGGCCCCGGCGTGGCGCTCGACATTGACCAGAGCCTCGCCAGCGATGGCCAGCAACTCTTGCTCTTGCTGGGGGCTCCAACCGGCCGCCTGGCACTCGAGATCCACCGGAATGCCGGTGCGGTGGGTGAAGGCGCGGGCCAGAGTGGCCAGGGCCTCGGGCAGGGGAAGCTCGCCGCGCAGGTTGGTCATCGACTGGCGGGCGCGCTCGAGACCGCGGCGAGTCTGCTGTAGGGCTCGCTCGGTGCGCTCGCGAGCAAGTTCGGGGCGGGCCAGAGCCGACTCGAGTCCCAGGGCGATGGCGGTCAGGTCTTGCACCAGGCCGTCGTGCATCTCGCGAGCCAGGCGGGTGCGCTCGGTCTCGCGGGCGAGTCGCCGCTCGTCTTCGGCCAGGCGGGCCCGCTCGACCGCCACCCCCATCTGATGGGCGGCCACGGCCAGCAGGCTCAACTGGTGCTCATCCAGGTGGCGCCAGTCGCAGCTGGCGATGTTGAGCACACCGAGCTTGCGCCCGGCGAAGGCGAGCGTGAGCGAGGCATGGTGGCCGGCCGGCTCACCGGCCGCGGCCAGGCGGCTGCAGGGAATGACCTGGCCCCGGCTTGACAACTCGCCTTGCCGGTAGGCGTCGAGACAGCGGCAGCTCTTGCCGACCATGCGCACCGGCTCGCGCAACACTTCGGGCAGGCGGTGGGAGGCAGCCAGAAAGAAGCCGTCGCCTTCGGTCAGCCACACCCAGCCGGCCTCGAGCCCCAGCAGGTCGGCGGTTAGCGCCAGTGCGTCGGTCAGGGCTCGAGAGAGGTCGGGAGTGCGATTGAGCACTTCGGCGATCTGTTCGAGCAACTCGAGCTCTCGGGCCATGGCTAGTGCTTGTAGGCCTTGACCCGGTCGATTCCGGCTTGCAGGTCGTCGTCAAGGTCAGAATAGGCGAGCAGCTTGGCGGGATAGAAGACGCCCGCGAATTCGGCCAGGGCGCGGGCGGCCAGATCGACCCCCTTTTCATGGGCGACTTGCAGCTTGTGCTTGAACTGCTCAGCCAGGCGACGTCTTTCGGCTCGCTCGGCCGCTGACTCCGTGGACCAGGCGATAGCCCGGTCGAGAAACTGGGGCAGGTCATCGAAGCTGCCCAGCGATAACCAGCGACTGGCCAGCAGCTCGCCTTGCAGATTGTAGAAGTTGAGTTGAGGAGCCCGGATTACGAAGGGCTCCCACAGTTCGGGCCCGACCCGACGGCAGCGAAAGGCCGCGCTGGCCTTACGCCGAAAGTCGGGTCGTTCAAGTTCGCGCTCGGCTTCGGCCGGAAGTTTCTCGTCAGCAAAAAGCGCCATCACGGGCAGACCTTCTCCGGCATCCTCATTGTAGAGGGGCGGCTGACCGAGCAAGGGCTCGATGGCTTCCGTCGGTGGGGGATCAGGAATGGCCCGCAGGCGGGTCCGCTCGCTGGCTTTCAGACCGGCGAGGGGATCTACGGACTGCTCCATCAGCTGGCGGTATTCTTTCACCCAGCCAGGTGGCTCGACCTCGAACTCTTGCTCGGCGTAGGCACGGGACCATTCGGCCGGTTCGTCGTCGGCCTCCTCGAAGCACAGATGGAGCGACAGTTGCCCCTCGGTGGTGAACTCGAGGGCGACCCCGGTGGGCCGGCCCTCGGTCTGGGCCACGATCCGTTCAACAAACTGCATCGTTTCGGCTAGCGAGGTCACAGAGGGATCTTCGCAGGCGGCGAGCTTGCGCCTCTTTGCTAGGACCGGCGGCGCAGAGTCAGGTGGCCGAAGGCGGCCGAGAACAGGCAGGCGAGGCCTCCGAGCACGATGGGCAGGCGTCCTCCGGTCAGGTCGCCGATCCAGCCAATCAGCGGTCCACCGATGACCTTGCTAGCGCCGATGATGACGGTTTGAATCGAGAGCACCCGGCCGTGCATCGCAGGTTCGCTCTCGACCTGCACCAGGGCGGTCGTCGAAGTGATGTAGACGATATGAGCCAGGCCTACCACGAAGGCCGCGGCGGCCGCGCTGGCCACGCTTGGGGTGGCGGCCAGGATGAGCATGCTCACTCCGAAGGCGGTGGCTCCCCACAGGATCTGATTCATGCCCACCAGGTTGCGATAGGCGACCACCAGCGCGCCCACCACCGCACCCAGGCTGAAGACGGTGTAGAGCAGGGTGAAGACGGTGTCGGCGGTGTGCAAGCTGTCGGTCACGAAGAGCGGCAGACTAACGCTGAAGTTATAGGCCATGACCCCGATGGCCAGCAACATCGCAAAGTTGACCCACAAGCGGGGATGGGCACCCAGGTAGCGCAGCCCTTCGAGCACGCTGCCTTCGGTCTTGTCGCTGGTCGGTCCCCGGTGGAGTTCCTCAGGGCGCATCATCCCCAGGCAGACCAGCACGGCCACATAGCTGGTGGCGTCGATGACGAAGCTCCAGCCAAATCCCACCGTGGTCACCAGCAACCCGGCCAGGGCCGGACCGAAAGCGCGCGACAGGTTGACGATCAGGCTGTAGAGCACGACCGCGTTGGGGATGTCCTCTTTGGGGACCATCTCGGTCACAAACGAGCGCCGCAGCGGATTGTCGAAGGCCAGTAGAGCGCCTCCCACCAGGGTGAGGGCGTAAAGGGCGGCCAGCGGTGGTCGCGGCATGAAGGCCAGGGCGGCCAGGCCGAACGACTGCAGCATCTCGAGGGCCTGGGTCAGGATGAGCAGATAGCGCTTGTCGACCCGGTCGGCAATGGCTCCGGCCCAGGCCGAGAGCACCAGCACTGGCCCGAACTCGCAGGCGGTCACCAGCCCCAAATGCAGGCCGCTGCCGGTGAGCTTGAGCACGAGCAGAACGAGAGCGACCCGGGTCAGCCAGTTGCCGGTGTTGGAGATAGACTGGCCGATGAAGAAGAGCCGATAGTTCCGGCTGCGCAGGGATAGAAAGGTCTGCCTCAGCATCGATGTTGGTTCAACCCACCGGGTTCGTGTGGTGTTCCCATAGTGGTAATATTTCTTGGTGTGTGCTAAGTTGGTGTGGTGGAATATGAAAGCTTACGCGCGTGTGCCCTGGCAGGTGCCCTTACCGAGGACGATTGGCGATCCATTCGCAGGCAGGCTCGCCAGGGTGACGTTGGGGCCGAGTTTCTCCTGGGCTTTGCCGACGTTTCGCCGAGAACGCGCCGCAAGTGGCTGACTCGGGCCGCCGACCACGGCCACGCCGAGGCCTTCTTTCTCTTGCATGGTGGCTATCCTATTCACAACGCGGGCGGCTGGCTCGAGCGCTCGGCCGAGCGAGGTTGCGCCGAGGCCCAATCCGCGCTCGGGTGCTATTACGCCTGGGAGCCGAATCGCGATGAGGTGAAAATGCGTTATTGGTATGGCCAGGCCGCTCTCCAGGGTGGTGGAGTGGCGATGTATGAATTTGGCTTTAGCCTGTTGCTGGGCGAAGGTGGGCCGGCCGACCCCGAGGGCGCGGTGGCCTGGCTCGAAAAGGCCGCCGCCACCGATGCTCACACGGCAGAAGAGGCGCGGGGCTTGTTGGGTGATGTGCTCAGCGACGGCCTTTACGGTGTCGCTCGCGACCCTGAGCGGGCGGAGTATTGGAGAGCCCCTCACTTCCGGCCGGAAGTGGTGAGCAAGTGGGGATAGACTCTGGCGAAAAGGCGGGCGGCTAGAACTTGCTCGAGGCTGAGATGGGGATGGGCGCGCTGAAACGATGGCCAGTCGCCCCGGACTTCCCTGTCCCACTGCACCACCTGGGCAACATCCGTGCCCCCTCAGTTCACCAGTCGGGGGCGGGGCGGGTTGTCGGAGAGCACGATTCCCAGGCACGTTCCGGCCGGAAGTGCGACTCGCGGCGGGAGCGCCCCCCGGTCGTGCGGGGCCCTGGAGACAAGGCTCTAGTTATCGTACCAGGGAACGTAGGGCTGGATGAGGGTCAGTTCTGCGATCACTCCTTTCTCTTCGCTCACGTGGAGTTCGAAAGGCCACACTTTGTAATACCCGTCATCGGCGGGGCCGAGGTGAGCTGAGATTCGCACGACCGGGTCGCCGAGCGCCGCGATGAGTTGACCATCCAGATACAGTCGCTGGCCGGTGATGCGCGGGTTGAAAGGGTGCCGATGCCACTCGGCCCCGGCGGCGTCAATTTCTTGCTCGGAGTTGGCTGGAGTGACTCCGTTGATGGTTAGCTCTCGACGGGGATATTCGACCATCGGCAGCCCGCGGGAAGTTCCGGCCGGAAGTCCAAAAAGTGAGATTTTACGCCATTTTCGCTTGTTGTTTGGGGTTGAAAAATGCTAAAATATTGGTATTCCCCCGAACCACTCCCTGGAGGTCCTATGTCTCTTTCCACGCTTGTTTCCAGCCTGCGTCAACTCGGCCCCGAGCTGCTGCATCAGTGCAACCAGGCCGTCCGCCACGAACTAGCTCGCAGCGAGTGGACCATGGCCGCCCACCTGCTGGCCACCGAACGGACCGGACTGCATCGCAAGAAGGGTTATGGCGACGTGCTCGGCTATGCCGAGAAGTTGCTCGACCTGCCACGCTACAAGGCCTGCGAGTTGCTGCGGGTGGCGCGAGCGTTCGAGCTCATGCCTGACCTCTCCGAGGCCTTTCGCACGGGCGAAATCGGCTGGACCAAGGTGCGCGAGATCACGCGAGTGGCCACTCCCAAGACCGAAGCGACCTGGCTTGAACGGGCTCGCCAGCACGACGCCGACACAGTGGCCCGCATGGTCTCGGTGTCGCCCACCGAGTATAAGCGGGGCAAGGCGCTCGAAGCCGCACGAGAAGCTGGGCAGAGTGTGCCCGAGCAGGCAAACGCGCCCGAGGTGATCCCGCAGCTGATCAACCTGACGCTGCGGTTTACGCCCGAGCAGTATGCGGTCTTCGAACAGGCTATCAGCCTGGCCCGAGCCCGGGCGGGCAAGCGGCTCAGCCGAGAGGTCGCTCTGGTGGCTCTGTCAGAAGCGACCCTGGCGCAGGCCGACAGTCGCAGCCAGGTTAGACATCAGGTGCTGATCCAGCTCGATCCGTTGAGCGGCAAGGGTTTCTACGACACCGAACGCGGGCCACTGCCGGCCCCGCAGCGAGTGGTCGACGAGGCGCTGGCCTCGGGACCGGCCGTGGTCGAGGGTGAGCAACTTGAACCCCCGCTGCCGGTGAAAACCGGGCCTCGCCAGGCGATCCCGGTGAAGGAATACCGGGTGGTGTTCGCCCGGGCCCGGGGGCGGTGCGAGAATTGTGGGTGCAAAGGCGGACCGCTGCATGTCCACCATGTTCGCCCGCGCTCTCGGGGCGGTGGCAACCGGGCATGCGAATTGAGGTTGCTGTGTCCTGGTTGTCATCGGGCCAGTCACGACCACGACTTCGCCACCGACGCCGGCTGGCGGGCGGCCAGAGAGGCGGCCACTTCCGGCCGGAAGTCAGGGCCGGCCGCGCAGCAAGTGGAGGTCACCGAATTCGTGCCAGAGATAGCCATGCTCGATGGCGGAGGCGTAGTCGCGAGCCAGTCGCTCGCGGCCGGCTATGGCCTCGAGCATGGCCAGGTGGCTGGCTTTGGGCTCGTGAAAGCCGGTGAGCAGGTCGTCGACCACGGCCAGGGGGCGGTCGGGAGTGATGACCAGCTCGGTCCAGCCGCTCGGGGGGCCGGCGTGGGCTGACTCGAGGGCTCGCACCACGGTGGTTCCGACCGCGATGACGCGGCGGGCTCGGCGGGCAGCCTGCAGGGTGCGTTCGGGGACGGAGTAGTATTCGGGATAGGGCGGCTCGGGGTTCTCGAGCGAAGACACGCCGGTGTGAAGGGTGATGGGGCTCAGGGCTACGCCCTTTAGCACCAGCCGGGCCAGCAAAGCGGGAGTGAAGGCGCGGCCGGCCGAGGGCATTTCGGCCGAGCCGGGATGGCGGGCGAAGACCGTCTGGTAGTAATCGAGGGGCCAGTCGCCTTCGAGGTAGGCGTAGCGAATGGGACGTCCCCAGCGGTGCAGGTAGTCCAGGTCGACGCCTACGCGGGCTAGCTGCAGGCGCTGCGAGCCGCGGTAGGGACCGAGCAGTTCGAGGGTGGTGTGGGGCAGGGAGTGGTCGGGGCCGCGGGGCTCGACCACCCACAGGTCGGGGGCCAGCTGGGCCGAGAAGTGGATCTGGCCGACCGCGGCCGGGAGGGTGGCCGAGTCGTTGTAGACGATCAGGTCGCCGGGTTCGAGCACCTCGGGTAGGTCGCGAAAGAGCAGATGGCGTCCGTCAGCTAGCAAGCGCACCTGGTCGCGAGCCAGGCCGCGGGCTTCGGGGGGCTGGCGGGCCTCGAGGCGGGTGGGCAGTTGGAAGTCGAGCGTCATCGCAGCACCGCCTGAGCCTCGAGACGAAGTTGGTCGGGACGCTCGGTGATCAGCTGCAAGAAGAAGGGAGCCACGCTCTCGGGCGAGGGCAGGTGGGACAGGTCGACTCCGGGCTCGGCCTCTTGATGCATCTGGGTGTTCATGTCGCCCGGGTCGACCAGGTAGAAGCGCAGGCGTGGGTGCTCGGCTGCCAGGGTGCGGGTCAGATGCTCGAGGGCGGCTTTGCTTGCTCCGTAGCCGCCCCAGCCGGGGTAGGCGTTGACGGCCGCGTCCGAGGTCAGGTTGATGACCAGGGCCCCGTCGGGGAGAGCCTCGAGGAGGAGCTGGGTCAGGTGGAGAGGAGCTAGAAGGTTGACGCGCAGGACCTCTTCTAAACGCTGCCAGGGATAGTCGGCCAGGGCTGGCATGGGACTCGGGCCCACGGTGGATGCATTGTGGATGAGCACGTCCACGCGGCCGAGGCGGTCCTTGACCACGGCCGCGATTTCTTCGGCCGATTGGCTGACGTCGGCGGCGACGGTGGTGACGGTGGGGCCCATGGCGCGGGCGGCCTCAGAGAGGGCGTCGCCGTGGCGGGCCACCAGCACCAGATTGGCTCCGCGTTCGGCCAGCAGACGGGCGACGGCCAGACCCAGGCCGCGGGATGCTCCGGTTATTACGACATTCAGATTGTTCATGATTCACCTCTTTCATCCCCATCGTGCCAGCTGTGGCCGAGCTGGACTTCGGCCCGAGGGGAAGGGAAGAACCTGTCCTTTGGATCAGGTGAGAGGTCGGGGCGGTCCGGGGAGGAAGCTCTTCAGATGAGAGAACCGCTCTTGGACATCGTGGGGCTCTTGTTGGCCCCGATGCTGGTTCCGCAGGCTCTCTGTGTGCGCTCTACCATCGAGGTCTTGCCCGAGCCGCCCGGACCGCGTTTTGGCAGAGTAGGGGAGGGTCCCGAGCTGCGCCTCTTGGTGCTCGGCGACTCGGCCGCCGCCGGGGTGGGGGCGGCTCACCAGGACGAGGCCTTGCTGGGCCAGTTGCTGAGTCGTTTGCAGGGCCGCTATACGGTGGATTATCGCCTGCTGGCCGTGAGCGGAGCGACCACTATCGACCTGAGCGAATGGCTGCTGCGCGAGCGCCCCTGGCCGGCCGACCTGGTGGTGACCTCGCTGGGAGTCAACGAGGTGACTCGGGGCCGTCGGCTCAAGACCTGGTCCAGCCGGCAGCGGACTCTGGTCGAATTGTTACGGCGGCAGTTCTCGGCCCGCCACATCGTGCTGTCGTCGGTGCCCCCGATGGGCGACTTCGTGGGCATCCCCCAGCCCCTTCGTTGGTATCTCGGCCAGCGGGCCCGGCTGCTGGACCAGGCGCTCAAGGAGCTGCCGCACTGCCAGGTGGTGGGGGTCGACGGATGCCTTTCGCCCATGCTGGCCAAAGACGGTTTTCACCCTGGCCCGGACATCTATCGTGCCTGGGCCGAGCGCATCCTCACCCAGACAGGAGAACTCCTATGTTAGACGCCTACTTCCGGCGCATCAACTACGCCGGTCCCCGGCAGACGACGGTCGAAACTCTCGAGGCCGTTCACCTGGCACACGCCTCGACCATCCCCTTCGAGAATCTCGAAGTGCTGATGGATCGCACCCCGAACCTCGAACTCGATGGCATCGTGGCCAAGTTGGTCGAGGCTCGCCGGGGCGGCTACTGCTTCGAGCATAATACTCTGCTGGCCGCGGTCTTGCGTCAGCTCGGTTTCAAGGTGACCGAGTTGGGAGCGCGGGTGAGGTTGAGTGGCCGGCTACTGCCCCGCACGCACATGTGTCTTCTGGTTGAAGCCGAAGGACGCAGCTTTCTGGCCGATGTCGGTTTCGGAGCCGAACTGCTGTCGCCGGTGGCCTTGCGGGTGGGTTGCGAATCGACTCAGTTCGGACGCCGCTATCGGCTGATTCGCGAGGGCCAGCTGTGGGTTTTGCAGCGGCTCGAGCCCGAACCGGGTGACCTTTATGCTTTCACCCTCGAGCCGCAGCACCCGGTCGACTTCGTCATGGCCAACCACTTTACGGCCACCCATCCCAGCTCCATTTTTCGCCACGTGTTGACGGTCCAACGGCCTCATCCCGAGGTGCGTTACAACCTGCATAATGACGTCTTCCGCGTGCATCAAGACGGTCAAACCGAGACCCGCCCGGTGCGCGACGCAGCCGAGTTCGGTCGCCTGCTCGAGGACTTCTTTGGGATTCGTCCCGAAGCTGCCATGATCTCTGTCTACGAGCGATTTAGAACGACGAGTCAGGACCCTTGAGAAACTCTTGCTCTTCGTCGCTTGAGGTGCGCCCGAGGATGTCGTTGCGGTGGGGATAGCGACCGAAACGCTTGATGATGGCGTAGTGTTTCCAGGCGAATTCCAGGTAGTTTCGCAAAGGTCCGCGCTGGTCTGGCGGGGCGGTAAGCACCAGGCCGGCATAGTGCGAGAGGCTCAGGTCCTGCATTTCGAGCGACTCGCTGTGCTCGAGGGGTAGATAGAAGAAGGCTCGCTGGTGGGGACCCAACTCGTGATCTGCCTTTTGCTGCAGTCCCCCGAGCACCAGGGCCAGGGCCTTTTCGTCGTAGGCGAAGGCGCGAGCCTGGCCGCGATAGAGGTTGCGCGGAAACTGGTCAAGCGTCAGCACCAGGGCCAGACGACCCTGGGGAGTCACGGCCCAGCCGTCGTGAGCACCCTCGTGGACTTGCTCGAGCAGGGCGGCAAAGCGCGACCGGATCAGTTCGTCGACCTCGTCCCCTCCGCGAAACCATTGCGATGGCTCGAGCTCTTCGAACCAGAATTTAATCACATCTTGCGGTTGCATCCTGCCTCGTTCGACATCCTGGGCGGGCTACCTCGGCGGCCTGTTCATACCAGGGCAACATGCGAGCGAACCGGTGGTGCTTAGATAGCGGCGCGCGCGGAGTGGAAGGAACATCCTGTGATCCAACCCCTCATCGGGGCCATTCCTCTCAAGGCGGCCCGCCCCCGGCCCGAGGCCGCCGCGGCGGCTCTCGATAGTTTCAGCCCCAGCTCGACCCCGTGGGCCCCGCTCAAGCCTCGCTTCGCCTCGTTCTCGCAGCTGCCACCGTTTAATCAGCGCCGGAACGCGACCTGGAGTTCGGTGATGACCGACATCGCCCAGCACGAGGCTCCCGACGACAATAATCCTTACGACGACCTGATCACCAAAGGGCACGAGACCACCCACGGTATCAACTCCTGGCTGCGCAACAACGTCGACCCGCCCGGACCGGTCAGCTGGCGACCCAAAGCTGGTTTCTACTTGCTCGAGAATCGCTCGGCCGTACTTTATGAGCCCGACTTCAAGAAGCACCAGGTCATCCCTTACGTGCCCACCAGCCTGCGCGAATCGCGCTACGACCACTATGTGGCCGGGCAGCCTGCCTGGGACGACCATCCTCTCTACATCTGGGACGAGTGGACCGCCTACATTAACGGCACTACCGTCGGCCTCGACCAGCTCGACGAGAACAAGTGGACCCAGGGCCGCCGCATCGCCTCGCTGGGCCCCCTCGAGTTCACCGTTTACTCGCTGGCGGTGGCCCAGGCCACGGCTGAACTCGACCCCAGCAGCTGGGCCAACGACCCTCAACTCAAGTCCTTGCTGGCCTTCAATTGCGAGCGGTCCATGCAGGTCGCGCAGGCAGCCCAGGCTACACCTGAATTGAGCCATCCGCGCTTTGACGGTTACCTCGAGAAGTTCCGCACCTCGCCCGACGCTTCGGGCTTACGGCGCTTTGCGCGGGCCGAACTCGGCGAGGAGTGGTGTCGCCAGGTATTCGGGTTCTAGTTCATCCGCCCAAGCAGGTCATGCAGCACCAGTACTCGTTGGCGAAGACACATCTGGGTTAGACCCAGCTGTAGGCGTATTCCTCCACCTCGAAGTCGACCGCGTTCTTGGCCACCTTCAGGGGGCGGAACGTGTCGACCATGACGGCCAGCTCTTCGGTGTCTTCCTTGCCGATGGAGGCCTCGGTGGCGCCCGGTTGGGGGCCGTGAGGCAAGCCGGAGGGGTGCAGGGTCCAGTCGTACTTGTCCACTCCGCGCCGGCTCATGAAGTCGCCGTCGACATAGTAGAGCACCTCGTCGGAGTTGACGTTGCTATGGGCGTAGGGGGCCGGAATGGCCAGAGGGTGGTAATCGAACTTGCGCGGGCAGAACGAGCAGACCACGAAGTTGTGCGCCTGGAAGGTCTGGTGCACCGGCGGGGGCTGGTGGACGCGTCCGGTAATGGGCTCGAATTCGTGGATGTTGAACGTCCAGGGGTAGAGATAGCCGTCCCAGCCGACCACGTCGAGGGGATGGTGGGCCATGATGTGGCGGTGCAGCTCGTCGCGGGCCTTGACTCGCACCTCGAACTCGCCCTGCTCGTCGAAGGTCTCGAGTTCGGTGGGAGTCTTGAGGTCGCGCTCGCAGAAAGGAGCGTGCTCGAGCAGCTGGCCGTGCTGATTACGATAGCGACGGGGCGGCTCGAATTGGCTGGGAGCTTCGATCACGAAGAAGCGGCCTTCGCCTCCGTCGAGCTTCATCTGCCAGGTGACCCCGAAGGGAATGACCACATAGTCGCCGGGCCGGAAAGGCAGCTTGCCGAACTGGGTGCGTAGATGGCCGGTGCCCTCGTGGCAATACCAGACCTCATAGGCCTGGCCGTTGCGATAGAAATACTCCATGTCAGAGCTGGGCCGCGAGATGGCCAGGGTCACATCATCGTTGCCCAGCAAGACACGCTTGCTTTCGAGGGCGTCACCCCCTTTGGGAAACTCGCGGGTGCGGAATTGGCGAGCCCGCAGGGGCCCGTAGTCGAGAAACTCTTCGCGGGCGCTGCCCAGGCTTTCGACCTTGCGCACGGCGGTCGGGTGATGGTGGTGGTAGAGGATCGATTGGATCCCTGAGAACCCTTCCATCCCCATGACCTCTTCGCGGAAGAGTTCACCGTTGGGGCGACGGAACTGGATGTGGCGTTTTGACGGAATTTCTCCGAGTCGGGCATAGAACGGCATGGCACAGGGCATTTTCGCGGGCCATCCAGTTGCTCCTACCTGGACGGATGTTCACATTCGCGTAATTACGTTCCTCTAAATTTTGGCGCATAGTGGTGGAGAACATATTGCGACCTCGAGATCGCACCGGAGGGATTAAGAAAATGTTGACTAGCGTCACCGCCAACAATTACCGATACACTCAACACCGCGCCGCTTCCAAACCGGCCGCCAACAAGCCTCAGCAAACGCCGGCTGAGCTTGCCGAGCAACTGCGTCAGACCGGCGAAGCCGAGAAGGCCCGCGGCCAGCAGTTGAAAGAGGAGGGAGCTGCTCAGAAAGAGCAGGGCTTCCAACAGATTGGCGAGGGCGCTCAGAAAGTTGCCACCGGCCAACAGAACGTCGAAACCGGCAACCAGACCATCGCCTCCGGACAGGCCAAGCAGACCGAAGGCCGCGCGGCCGTCGAAGCTGGCACCGCCCAGGAAAACGCCGGCACCGCCCAGGAGAACGCCAGTCTGGCTGCCTACCAAGCCCAGCTCGAGGCCGCCCGCGCCGGTCAAGGCAAAGTCGGTGAAGGTCTCGGCACCATCGCCCAGGGTCTCGAAGCCGAGCAGGCTGGCACCCAGGTCGAGCGCGAAGGCACCGAAGCCTTCCAGGCTGGTCTCGAAGTTTCGGCCACCGCCCGCGAGGCCATCGGCCAGGGCCGCGACCAGCTGGCCGCCGGGATGGCCGCCGAGGCTGAATCCGCCGCCGCCACCAACGCTGGCATCGCCGAGTTCCGCGGTGGTATGGAAGACACCCAGGCCGGCCGCGACCGTCTGCGCCACGGCCAGGATCACATTCGCACCGCTGGCACTCTGACCGAGCAGGCTGGCGAAGCCCAGAGCCGCTCCGAGGGTTATGCCGAGCGTGCCGCCCACCACGAAGGCGAAGCCGCCGCCAAGGCTGCTGAAGCCATTGTCGACCGCGCCGCCGCCACCGAGAATCAGGAGTCCGGCAACGTCCGTCAGGCCGAAAGTGCCGTCGAGCGGGCGCAGTCCGAGACCGACGCCGCCATGGCCGCGCTGCTGGCCGCTAAAGCCGAGATCGACAACTCCACCGGCGCTGCTCTGCTCGACATCCCCAGTTTCCACGAAGAAGGTCGCCGCAACGTGGCCGAAGGCACCATCGCTCAGAACGACTCGGTAGCTAACCGCGAAAGTTCCACCGAGCACGCCACCATGAGTTCGAGCCTGGCCCAGGCTGCCCAGCGTCACTTTGACCTGGCCACCACCGCCAACGATCGCGCCGCCCGTCTCGACAGCGAAGCCGCCAACCTCAACGAGATGGCTGCTGGTGATCGCGAGCGCTCCACCGAGTTTGCCGCTAACGCCGCCGAACTGCGCGAGCAGGCCGCCCACCACACCGAGCACGGCAACCACGCCATCGAAGAAGGCACCCAGATGCGCGACACCGGTCTGGGCCGTCTGGCCGCTGGCGAAGCCGCCGTCTCTGCCGGTCTTCTCGGCGAAGAAGCAGCCGCGGGCACCCAGGCCGAAGGCCTGGCCACCATCGCCGCTGGCAACGAAATTCAGGCCGGGTCCTTCCAGGCCCGTCAGGAAGCCCTGGCCCAGATGCAGAACGGCGCCAGCCAGATCGAAGCCGGCATCGAACTGCAGACCCAGGGTCTGGCCAAAGTCGGCGAAGGCGCTGGCGAAGTGGCCGCCACTGTCGGTCCTCGTCAAGAAGCCCTCGGCTCGATGAACGAAGGCGACGCCGCTGCCCGCGCCGGTTTCGACCAGCAGGCCGCCGGCCTCGAGAACATCAACACCGGCAACCTGGAAGAGATCTCCGGTCGGGTTCAGGTTCGCGAAGGCAACGCCTCGATTCAGTCCGGTCTCACCGAAGTCGAGCAGGGCGTCAACAACGCCCGCTCCGGCGACGAGAAAGAGAACGCCGGTCAGGTCATCGAGAACAAAGGCGACCGCTACCAGGAGCTGGCCGAGCAGGCCGCTCAGATCCCCTTCCACGTGGCCGGCCAGAAGTAACTCCGAGCCCGCAATCGAAGAAGCCGCCGAGTCACTCGGCGGCTTTTTTCATTCCCTGGCGATGACGTGCGTCAATGCCCGGGTGCTCTCTCGCGGCTAGGATCGACTCAGGAGGCGACCAACATGGCGACCAAACAGATGAAGTTTGAACTCGATCAATGGCTGGACCAGGCCTTTCGCGGGCAGGTGCCCGATCATCTGGCCCTGCTGGCCCACCGTCGGCAGACCGACGCCACCGTCTTTCGGGAACTCGTGACTCAGGTGCCCGAGGACCATCGTGACGTGCTCGAGCATGTCTTCGAGCTGCAGCGAGCTGATACCGAAATGGTGTTGACGGTGGTGGAGGAACTCTTCCGTCGGCATCTCGAGCACCACCCCTAGCTAGCGGCCCCTGGTGACGACGAAGGGGCCGGCCAGGGCGGCCGCGATCGAGGGTCCGTGCTCTTGGCGCAATCTGGTGAGCCACTGGCGTTGGACTTGATTGAGCGCCTCGGTCGGGTCTTTGTCGTTCATGCCGCGATAGAAATCGAGCATGAAATCGGCCGTCTCCTGGTCGGCCACCGGCCACAGGGTGAAAACCAGATTATCGCAGCCCGACTGCAGAAAGCCCCGGCGAAGGCCCAGTACTCCTTCGCCCTTGCGGGCTTCGCCCAGGCCGGTATCGCAGGCCGAGAGCACCACCACCCTGGTGCCCTCGAGATCGAGAGCCGAGACCTCCTGGGCTGTTAGCACGCCGTCTGTCTCGGGGGCCGGAAAGACCCCGTTCTGCCAGTCGTCGAGGGTCGATTCGGCCCCGGCCAGGGCCAGGCCGCTGCGGGTCATGGGGTTCTCGCCATAGCGACTGGATAAGAAGAATCCGTGGGTAGCCAGATGGAGAATTCCAGGAGAGTGAAGGCCGGCCACGGTCTTCTCTTGAGCCTTTTCGTCTAGCACCAGGCGAGCCTGGGGGAGCACTTTCTGCAGGGCCTGGCACTCGGCTCCACTGCCGGGTAGGGGCGCCAGCGAGATAGCGTGGCTGCCAGTCGAACGGGTCGCTCCAGGCCGGCGATAATCGGGGGCTCCAAGCAAGAACGGCGTTTCGCCGGGCCGGGTCTCGGCGCTCTCGACCAGGTCGCGGCCGCTGGAGAGGTAGGTCAGGTCGTATCGCTCCGAGAGAAACTGCGCGTCGGGGCTGACCAGGGTGGCGAACGAGACGAAGTTGAGTTCGCCGTCAGGGCTGAGGTAGAGGTGCTTGACCTCGGTCGGCAAGACTTCTTGCACCGGAGCCCAGACGGTGTCGTAGGCCGTACGCAGTTCACCCGCTTCCGGGGCTTGAGCCAGACTGGGCCGGGTGGCCCGGCTCGAGCGACCGCCCATGCGCATTCGCTGACGGTAGCCGCGAATCACGCTCTCCACCTCGCGCGCCTCGCCCAGTTCGACCCAGCGGGTCGACTCGCGCGTCACTACCAGCGCGCCGTAGCGCTTCTCGCTGCGATTGTTGCCGAAGTAGTAACCGTGATAAAGAAACTCCACTAGAGCTGTGTCGGGCGGCAGAGCCTGGCGCACCTGGTCGGGAGTCACGGTGAAGGCCGCCCGGCTTCGGGGCGCCCCCACCAGCCGGGCCAGTTGCGCTTGGGCCTGGTCGAACTGCTCTTGCAGTTGCTGCCTTTCCTCGTCGCTTCGCTTGCCCAGCATTTCTTGCTTGAGCCGCTTGAGCATGGTCAGCAGGGCCTGGGCCTCGGGAGCGCTTGCGGCCTGGGCCAGCCGATAGTCCTCGGCAATCGAGTCGAGCACGACCCCTTTGAAACGCAGGGCCGTCTGTAGCAACTCCTCCGGCTGCTCGAGCGAAGCCAAGAGACCGTAGGGCACCAGCTTCTCGCGAAAGGCCAGGCGTTGGCGCTCTGAGGTAAAGCTAAACACCTCTTGGAGACGCTCGAAGAGTGCCCTGTCGGCTTTCAAGGCATACTCCTTCGCATTTTCGCGATCACCCTGGTCAATGGCCAGATAAGCCAGGTTATTGTAGGTGATAGAGCGCGTCTCGCTGTCGCCTTCGGCCAGCGCCTGCTCGAAGTGGCGCTGAGCTTTGTCATACTCGCCGATCTGCTGGTAGGCCGAAGCCAGGTTGCCCTCGGCCGTGGCCCGCGCCTTCTCGGCTTTGAACAGAGGTAGGGCCTCCTCTAGCCAGGCGACAGCCTCCTTTCCCTTGTTGTTCTCGAGCAGTTCGACCGACAGGTTGCTCAGGGCCTCGGCCGTTTCAACCGGGTCCAGCCCGGCCGTCGCGCGGGTGCGCTTGAGGGCCTCCCGCAGCAGCTTCTCGGCCTCGTCATGCCGGCCCAGGCTGCTGTAGGCCTGGGCCAGATTGGTGAGGCTGGTGCAGGTCAGAGGATGGTTGGGGCCCAGCGTCTTTTCGTGAATAGCGTTGGCCTGGCGAAAATAGGTCACCGCCTGCTCGGCGTCGCCGATCTGGCGATAGAGCAATCCCATGTCGTTGAGGGGATTGGCCAGGTCTGGGTGATCGGGAGCCGCTTCGCGGAACAGGTCCAGCGCTTTGCGGTAGATGGCCTCGGCTCTGGCGAATTCCATGCGGTTGAGGTACAACCCGGCCTGCATTCGCATGGCCCGCGACAAGAGCCTGAGATCCGGCTCGGGATCGGTCTCGTAAAAGCGCACCGCCTCGCCAAAGAGTTCCTCGGCCCGGTCGGTCTCGCCCACCGCCTCTAGAAGCTGGGCCAACGATTGCTGGGCCCGCACCCGGGCGTTGGAGCCAAAGCCTAGCTTGTGGATGGCTTCTTCTAGCATGGGTCGGGCCTCGGCGTGGCGCCCCTGTCGAGTCAAAACATTGGCCAGACCCACCATGATGTCGATGGTCTCGGGCTGGTAATGATCCGGGTCAAGACCCTCATAGACCTCGAAGGCCTTGCGAAAAGCTTGTTCGGCTTCGGGATAGAGGGCTCGGTGATTGAGACACAGGGCCAGGTTCTTGCGCACGTTGGCGGTATACTGGTGGTCCGGACCCAGGCGCGGCGCCTCGATATAGATCTTGAGGGCCTTGCGAAAGCCCAGTTCGGCTCGAAAGTCGTCGCCCAGGTCCATCTGCAGCAGAGCCTGGTTGTTGGTGGTCACGCCCACGGCCATGATGTCTCCGCTGGCTTCGGCCGCTTTGACCGCCTGGTCGGCGACCGCGAGGGCCTCTCGATAAAGCCCATCCTGGCGCAAGGTGGCCACCTGTTTGGACAACTCGCGCCAATCGGTCTGGGCCCAGACAGGCAGGGTTAGCAGGCAGAACAGAAGCAGTCTTTTCACCCATCGCCATTCCACGTTGGGTCAGCCCGGGCCTCGGCCAGACGACAACCGGTCGACGCAATGTTCTTGCCGGCGGGGTCGGTTCCCCGTCAACGCCAATACCAGGGTTTTGGGCCGGCTCGGTAAAACCTGATGTGGTCGTGCGCGTAACCCTCGTCGAAATCATCTCGGCCCTGTCGTTGCTGGCGGTAGGGGCTGCCATGCTGGCCCCTCGCCCCGGTCCGGCCGATGCTCACCAGCGCGAAGCGGCCGAGTGTCGTCGCCACATCAGCCAGCTGGACTCGGCCCTGTCCCAGTATGCCAGCGACCACGACGGCGACTATCCGGGCAAGCTCGATGGGTTGACCCCCGAGTATCTCAAGACTCTGCCCACCTGCCCCCAGACCCTCAAAGGCTATGACTACGAGGTGACCGCCTCGCCCGGGGCGGCCGGCCGGGTCATGCCCCACTACCACGAGCCTCCGACGGTCGATCTGTCCCCGGCCTTGAAGGCCTACGTCGACCGCGAAGGCCACTATCCCGCCAGCCTCGGTGAGATTCCCGACCTGCCCACTTGCCCGCTGGGCTCGCCCTTCTACTACGAGGTCTATAACGGCACCTACACCCTCAAATGCAAAGGCAAACACCCGGACCCGACCCTGTAGTAGGCCGACTTCGGCGCGAGCCGCCAAGCTTAGACTGACTTCCAGGCTGGAAGTACTCGCTCGCCGCGGCGGACCGAAGGCTCAGCAGGTGTCGCCCAGCGCCGCGAGGGCTGGCAAAGCAGGCTGCAGTCGGCCGATGCCTCCGTTGCGTGCCGAGACTCCAGGCGGCGCCCCGCTTGGACTGACTTCCAGCTGGAAGTAGCCGCTCGCTCGCCGCGGCGGACCGAGGCTCGGCAGGTGTCGCCCAACGCCGTGAGGCTGTCTGGCAGAGCAGGCTGCATCCCGACTTCGGCGCGAGCCGCCAAGCTTAGACTGACTTCCAGCTGGAAGTAGCCGTCGCCGCCGGCGGACCGAGGCTCAGCAGGTGTCGCCCAGCGCCGTGCGGGCTGGCAAAGCAGGCTGCATCCCGACTTCGGCGCGAGCCGCCAAGCTTAGATTGACTTCCAGCTGGAAGTACTCGCTCGCCGCGGCGGACCGAGGCTCGGCAGGTGTCGCCCAGCGCCGTGAGGGCTGGCAAAGCTGGCTGCAGTCGGCCGATGCTTCCGTCGCGAGCCGCCAGCCGCTCGCCGCCGCGGCGGACCGAGGCTCGGCAGGTGTCGCCCAACGCCGTGAGGCTGTCTCGCAAAGCTGGCTGCAGTCGGCCGATGCCTCCGTTGCGTGCCGAGACTCCAGGCGGCGCCAAGCTTAGATTGACTTCCAGCTGGAAGTAGCCGCTCGCCGCCGGCGGACCAGGGCTCGGCAGGTGTCGCCCCGCGCCGTGACGGATGGCATCTCGACTTCGGCGCGAGCCGCCAAGCTTAGACTGACTTCCAGCTGGAAGTAGCCGCTCGCTCGCCGCGGCGGACCGAGGCTCGGCAGGTGTCGCCCAACGCCGTGAGGCTGTCTGGCAGAGCAGGCTGCATCCCGACTTCGGCGCGAGCCGCCAGCTTAGACTGATTTCCAGCTGGAAGTACTCGCTCGCCGCGGCAGACCAAGGCTCAGCAGGTGTCGCTCTGCGCCGTGCGGGCTGGCAGAGCAGTTCTGCATCCCGACTTCGGCGCGAGCCGCCAAGCTTAGATTGACTTCCAGCTGGAAGTAGCCGCTCGCCGCTGGCGGACCAGGGCTCAGCAGGTGTCGCTCAGCGCCGTCTGTCTGGCAAAGCTGGCTGCAGTCGGCCGATGCTTCCGTCGCGAGCCGCCAAGCTTAGACTGACTTCCAGCTGGAAGTAGCCGCTCGCCGCCGCGGCGGACCAGGGCTCAGCAGGTGTCGCCCAGCGCCGTGAGGGCTGGCAAAGCTGGTTGCAGTCGGCCGATGCTTCCGTCGCGAGCCGCCAGCCGCTCGCCGCCGCGGCGGACCGAGGCTCGGCAGGTGTCGCCCAACGCCGTGAGGCTGTCTCGCAAAGCTGGCTGCAGTCGGCCGATGCCTCCGTTGCGTGCCGAGACTCCAGGCGGCGCCAAGCTTAGATTGACTTCCAGCTGGAAGTAGCCGCTCGCCGCCGGCGGACCAGGGCTCGGCAGGTGTCGCCCCGCGCCGTGACGGATGGCATCTCGACTTCGGCGCGAGCCGCCAAGCTTAGATTGACTTCCAGCTGGAAGTACTCGCTCGCCGCGGCGGACCGAGGCTCGGCAGGTGTCGCCCAACGCCGTGAGGGCTGGCAAAGCTGGCTGCAGTCGGCCGATGCTTCCGTCGCGAGCCGCGAGATGCCAAGCCCCGCCCGCTTAGACTGACTTCCAGCTGGAAGTAGCCGCTCGCCGCCGGCGGACCAGGGCTCAGCAGGTGTCGCCCAGCGCCGTGAGGGCTGGCATCCCGACTTCGGCGCGAGCCGCCAAGCTTAGACTGACTTCCAGGCTGGAAGTACTCGCTCGCCGCGGCGGACCGAAGGCTCAGCAGGTGTCGCCCAGCGCCGCGAGGGCTGGCAAAGCAGGCTGCAGTCGGCCGATGCCTCCGTTGCGTGCCGAGACTCCAGGCGGCGCCCCGCTTGGACTGACTTCCAGCTGGAAGTAGCCGCTCGCTCGCCGCGGCGGACCGAGGCTCGGCAGGTGTCGCCCAACGCCGTGAGGCTGTCTGGCAGAGCAGGCTGCATCCCGACTTCGGCGCGAGCCGCCAAGCTTAGACTGACTTCCAGCTGGAAGTAGCCGTCGCCGCCGGCGGACCGAGGCTCAGCAGGTGTCGCCCAGCGCCGTGCGGGCTGGCAAAGCAGGCTGCAGTCGGCCGATGCCTCCGTTGCGTGCCGCGAGATGCCAAGCCCCGCCCGCTTAGATTGACTTCCAGCTGGAAATACTCGCTCGCCGCGGCGGTCCGAGGCTCAGCAGGTGTCGCCCAGCGCCGTGCGGGCTGGCAAAGCTGGCTGCAGTCGGCCGATGCTTCCGTCGCGAGCCGCGAAATGCCAAGCCCCGCCCGCTTAGACTGACTTCCAGCTGGAAGTAGCCGCTCGCCGCCGGCGGACCAGCGCTCGGCAGGTGTCGCCCAGCGCCGTGAGGGCTGGCAGAGCAGGCTGCATCCCGACTTCGGCGCGAGCCGCCAAGCTTAGACTGACTTCCAGCTGGAAGTAGCCGTCGCCGCCGGCGGACCGAGGCTCAGCAGGTGTCGCCCAGCGCCGTGCGGGCTGGCAAAGCAGGCTGCATCCCGACTTCGGCGCGAGCCGCCAAGCTTAGATTGACTTCCAGCTGGAAGTACTCGCTCGCCGCGGCGGACCGAGGCTCGGCAGGTGTCGCCCAGCGCCGTGAGGGCTGGCAAAGCTGGCTGCAGTCGGCCGATGCTTCCGTCGCGAGCCGCCAGCCGCTCGCCGCCGCGGCGGACCGAGGCTCGGCAGGTGTCGCCCAACGCCGTGAGGCTGTCTGGCAAAGCAGGCTGCAGTCGGCCGATGCTTCCGTTGCGGGCCGCGAGATGCCGGTTCAAATGTTTTGGTATCCTAACATTTGCAAGGTGGAGGCGTTGACTTCGAAGACCCGCCTGCCTGAACCAGGGCCCCCGGTCCTCAATAAGCGCTCTCTGGCATCCCCGCGCCAAATAGACTTGGAGAGTCATTTTCTACCCGAAACCCCTCCTCGTAGCCGTCTGTGAGTTGCGCCTCAAAGCCTGTAACCAAGCTGTTTTTCTGCGTTGATCCGGGTGGTCTTCTTGAGTAAAATAGGATCATCCCTTGATTCTTCTTCTACTCGGAGGTCGGCATGTCTTCAACTTTATCGGCACTTTCCCAGTCATTGCAACAACTTACTCACCAGGAACTACACCAGAGAAACTGCCAGACCAGCAAACGCTCCTTTGGCTGCGAATGGGACCTGGCCGCTCACCTGTTGGCCACCGAACGCAACGGGCTCTATCGACACATGGGCAGCGGCAGTGTGGTCGGCTACGCTGTGACCCACCTGAAGTTGCATCCTCAAAAGGCCGGCGAACTTCTGAGTTTAGCCAGGGTCTTCGAGCAACTCCCATTGATCTCGGAAGCCTTTCGCGAGGGGAAGCTCTGCTGGAGCAAGGCCCGTGCTCTTAAGCGGATCACCACCCCCGAGAACGAGGCCGAGATGCTCGAGTTTGCCTTGAACAACAAGGCCCAGGCAGTCGAGCGCGCCGTGGCTCTGACTCCCACCCAGCATAAGCGTGGCCAGGCTTTGAAAGCGTCGCTCGAGGCTCGCCAGAGTCAGCCCGAACTCACCCAGGTCGAGCAACCCACAAAATCCGAGTCGGTGGCTTTACCGACCCCGGTTCCCGCGGTGCCCAAGTTGAGACAGGTCGTCTTGCTGATGACCCCCGAGCAGTATGCCGTCTACGAGCAAGCAAAGAGAATGGTCGAGGCCCGCCAGGGTAAGCGCGTCAGTAGAGAGACGGCGGTGACCGAGATGAGCAGGGCTTTACTCGGGTCGGCAGACAACCGCAGCAAAGTGCGACATCAGGTCATCGTGCACGTGAACGGTGAGACGGGCGAAGGCTTCTATGATACCGACCGGGGACTGTTGCCGGCCGAGGCCGAGGCCGTTGACGAGGCAATGAAGCAAACCGGCATCGTGGTGGCTTGTTCCCACAACACACTTCCAGCTGGAAGTAGCCGGTCGAAACTTCCGGCTGAAACTAGCCAGGCCGAACAGCTACCGCTACTGCCGAGTCAGCCCAAGGCCAGACCGGGTCTGCCGGTGGGGTTGGTGCGAGCGGTTTACGCCCGCGCTTTCGGTTGCTGTGAGCGATGCTCGTGCAGAGGCGGGAATTTGGTGATACACCACGTTCGTGCCTGGTCCGAAACCAGGCGACATCGGCTGGAAGACTTAGAGCTGCTATGTCCAAGTTGTCACGCCAGCGAGCACGAAGAAGACTTTGCGACTCGCACCGAGTGGAAAGCCGCCCGAGACGCCTCCGTTCGCCAACGCACCAGGTCACGCTCGCGGTGAGCGAAGGACCTCGCACCGGCGCTTCGAAATCAGCAGGATGCGACTTCAGGGGATACTGCTGATAGTGCTTGTGGCTGTGGGTTGCATGGGGAAGTCGCCGCCTCAGTTCTCGCACCAGCAGGTACGCGAGAATCTGGTAACGCGGATAGCCCAGGTAAAGGGCCTGATGGACGAGACCCCCGCGCTTGAGGCGCGCTTAGAGGCTCTGAAGAAAGAGGTTCCAGCCGAGCGCCGACCGACCCCCGAGCAAGTCCAGGCTCAGGAGCCGGACGACTACGAGCGCCGCTTTGGCCTGGGATATCCCTACGAACTCGACTGGCATCTCTATTCGCCCGCAGAGCAGAAAGAGCTAAGGCAGCTGCAAACCGACCTCGACCGACTGGGTCAGGAGTCCGAGCGCTTTTTCCAACTCGAGGCCGAACTCAAAGTGTGGGAGCAGGCGAAGCAGCCGTGAGAAAGCTGGTCGAGCTGCTGGCAGTCTTGTTAGTGGTCGCGGTCGTGGTGTCGAGCGGTCGACCAGAGCGAGAAGAAGAGTATGTCATCCACTCGACCCCGTCGGTCAAAGTGATCGAGTTTCTGTCGGCCACTTATCCCGAGGTTCATTTCGCGCGGCACCCGAGCCGCCGGGGTCTGGTCGCCGTGGGTAGCCGTGAAGAGATCGCCAGGGTCCGCAGCACGCTTCACCAACTCGAGGTCCCCGAACCCCCGCCTCCCCCCGCCCGCGAGTTTCTGAGGGTGAAGCCCGGCGAGCTCGAGACGACGAGGGAGCGCCTCCAGGCCGCCGTTCCCACCCTGAAAGTGAGGGTCGAGCCCCGCCTGAATTGTCTACTCCTGGAGGGGGAACCGGCGGATGTCAGGCGGGCCAGAGAGCTGGTGGACCTGTCCGGCCGGCCTGTGGAGCCTTCGCGCAGCAGCGCCGCTGACTGAGTGGCTGGCCGTGGAGGCGCATGAAACGAGGAAGGCGAAGTGAAATCGGCGTGCCTGATTCACCGCCTCTGAGAATACTGGTAGTAGAAGACCACGAGCCTTCTCTCAAGGCTCTCCGGCTTTCGCTTGAAGACTGGGGACACACTGTGCTGGCCATGGCCGACGGTAGCGCGGCCCTGGCGGCCCTCGAGCAAGACGCGAGATTTCAGTTGATGATCACCGATTGGCGACTGCCGGGCCTCGACGGGCTGACCCTGTGCCGTCGAGTTCGGCAGATTTCGGGCCACTATATCCACGTGATCGTGATGACCGCGCGCAATGAGCGCTCGGACCGGGTCACGGCTCTGCAGGCCGGCGCCGACGCTTTTCTGGATAAGCCCCTCGACATGCAAGAGCTGCGCTCGCAGTTATTGGTGGCCAGCCGGATCATCGACCTCGAGAACCGGCTCGGCCGCCAGGTGGAGGAATTACAGAAAGCCCACCGGGGGCTGACCGAGCAGAGCCAGATTAGCGAGACCCTGCGCAGCCTGGGCATCGAATTGGCCGCCGAGCTCGATCCAGACCGCCTGCTGCGCTCGGTGGTCGAGGCCGGACGTCGACTGACGAAAGCCGAACTGGTGGCCTTTGCCTACAGCGACCCAGATGACCCGCGCATCGTGGTGACGGCTCGGCCGCGGCCGTGCGAGCCGGAAGAGCTGCTGACCTATTCGCCCCCCGGGGCTGAGGTGAGCTTGCGGGTGGAAGACTTGTGGTCCAAAGATGAGAAGGCCCCGCTGCGGTCGTTTCTCAGCATGCCGGTGATGGCGGGGGCGGGCGATAGTCTGGGCAGCCTCTATTTCGGCCACCGTGAGCCGGGCGGTTTTTCCAACCGCGAAGTGCAACTGGCTCAGGGATTGGCGGCCCAGGCGGCGGTGGCCCTGGACAACGCCCGTTTGCATCTGCGTTCCCAGGTGAACCAGCGTCGCCTGGAAGAGAAGAACCAGGAACTCTCCAGCCGTTACGAGCAGCTGAACCTGTTGCGCCGCGAGGCTCAGGCCATCCAGCGAAAGCTCGAGAAGGTGCTCTCGGGCATTCAAGAAGCCTTTGTATTGCTGGATTCGAACTGCCGCTACGTCTATTTCAACCAGCCAGCCGCCGAAATGGCCGGGGCCACCGACGAGGATTTGGTGGGGCGCAGCTTCTGGGAGATGTTTCCCGACCTGGTGGGCACCCAGCTCGACAAGGCTCTCACCACCGCCCGCGGGGATAGCGTGGTGCGCTTGGATGAGTATTATGCCAGTCGTGGACGCTGGTACGAGCATCGCGTGCATTCTTCTCGAGAGGGCTTGCTGTCAGTGTTTACCGCCGATATCACGGAAACGCGCAGGGCCGAATTGGCGGCTCGCAAGGCCGAACTCTGGCTGCAAGCGATCTTCGACCAATCGTCGGGCTTTTTCGCGATTCTTAGTCCCGACGGCCGGGTGCTGGTGGTCAATCAGGCTTCGCTGGATGTGGCCGGACTCGAGCGCGAAGAGGTGGTCGATCGGCCGGCCTGGGAGACCTGCTGGTGGGATGACCCCGCAGATCGCCAGGAGCTGCGCCGAGAGATCGCCGAGGCCGCCCAGGGCCAGGGGGTGGTCCGCGAGTGTAGTTATCAGGGCGCCGGCCAGGAGCGCCGTTTTCTCAACCGCTCCTTGACCCCCATTCGAGACGAGACCGGGCAAGTGATCTATGTCTTGCTCGAGGGTGTCGATATCACCGAGCAAAAGTCGGCTCAATCCGAGCTCGAGCGAGCTCGCGATCAGGCCCTGCTGGCCAATCGCATGAAGTCCGAATTTCTGGCCAATATGAGCCATGAGATTCGCACCCCGCTCAGCGGCATTCGCGGCATGACCGACTTTTTGCTCGACACCGAATTAGACCCCGAGCAGCGAGAATTTGCCGAGACCATCTCGCAATGTGCCGAGGGCCTCTTAGCTGTGGTCAGCGATGTGCTCGACCTTTCGCGGATCGAGGCAGGCCAGCTCGAGCTTCGCGAGACCGCCTTCGCTTTGCGCGAGGTGGTCTCGAATGCGACTGGCATCTTCCGGTATCGGGCCGAAGAGAAGGGCGTCGAGCTGCATTGGCAGGTGGCCGAAGACCTCCCCGAGTTGCTCCACGGCGACCCGGACCGCTTGCGCCAGATCCTGGTGAACTTCATCAGCAACGCCACCAAGTTCACCGACGAAGGTGAGATTAGCGTGAGGGCCCTGGCTAGCCAGGACGGCCGGTTGCGGCTCGAGGTACAGGACACCGGTATCGGCATCTCCCAAGAGGCGGGGCGCCGGCTATTTCAGCCCTTCTCGCAGGTGGACAGTTCACCCAGTCGTCGTTACGGGGGAACGGGCCTGGGTCTATCGATCGTGCGCCGACTGGCTGTCTTGATGGGCGGCGAGGCCCACTTCGCCAGCGAGGTCGGAGCCGGCTCGACCTTTTGGTGTGACCTGCCTCTGCAGCCGGCCGAGGCACTGGCCGTTGGAGAGACGCCGCCATCCTGCAATGCCCTGGGCGAGCACGCCGCCGGTCTGCGGGTGCTGGTGGCCGAAGACAACCCCATCAACCGCAGGGTCGTCCTGCTACAGTTGCAGAAGATGGGAGTCGCCGCCGAAGCGGTCGCCAACGGCCGAGAGGCGATCGAGGCGGCTAAGCGCGAGCCGTTCGACCTGATCTTGATGGACTGCCAGATGCCCGAACTCGATGGCTACGAGGCCACCCGTCGTCTAAGAGCCGCAGGCCATGACACGGTGGTGGTGGCCCTGACCGCCCATGCCCTCAAAGGGGAGCGTCAGAAGTGCCTGGCTGCGGGTATGAACGATTTTCTAGCCAAGCCCACCTCGGCCATCGACCTCGAAGCCGCTCTCTATCGCTGGTGTGTCGAGCGGGTCACTGGCTGTCATTGAGCAGCTTGGCCACGTGACGCATGACGTCACCAGTGGCGTAGGGCTTGACGAAGTAGCCCGCAAAGTTGGGGAACTGGCGAGCGCGATCGAAGTCCTCGCGCGAACTCTTGGCCGTGAAGATGACCACGGGAACGTCACCGAGTTCGGGTGACTCGGCCATCAAACCGCAGATCTCCCAACCGTTCTTGCCAGGTAGCATGATATCGAGCAAAACCAGGTCGGGGGTCACCGCCTCGAGTTCCTCCACGGCTCGAAGGCCGTCAAAGACCGGCACCACTTCGTAGCCGGCTCGGTTGAGATTGTACTGGAGAACTTCGTTGAGGGCCTCGTCATCTTCGACCACCATAATACGAGCCATAGGACTGACTTCAGGAGGCTGGGCCCGATTCCCTTCGCGCTCCCGGTCCCTCTACTGGCAGTAGAATCCGAAAGGTCGTTCCCTCACCCAGGTTACTCTCCACTGCGATCTTGCCTCCGTGGACGCGCACGATCTGATGGACGATCGACAGCCCCAGGCCGGCCCCTCCGACCTTGACGTTGCGGGCGGCGTCAACTCGGTAGAAACGCTCGAAGAGATGGGGAAGATGTTCGGGGGCAATGCCCGGACCCTCGTCGGCCACCACGATCTCGACCCGGCTGCCTTGCTGGCTGATCATGACTCTCACGCATTTGTCGTCGGGAGTGTGGCGCAGGGCGTTGTCGACCAGATTGAGCAGCATCTGCACCAGGCGGTCACGGTCGGCGCGCAGGTTGGGCAAGCCCGGTTCGAGCCCGACCTCGACGGCCTTTTCGGGCCCCCGTCCTTGCCGCGCCGTCGAAACGGCCTCATCCACCACCTCGTGCAGGTCCACGTCGGACAGAGTCGAGGCCAGGTTTCCGCTCTCGATCTGGGCCAGGTCGAGCAACTGCGTGGCCAGGCGGGCCAGGCGATCAGTCTGAGTGATGATTCGGGGTAGGAAGCGCTGGTTCAGAGCGGGGTCCTCTTCGCCGTGGGTCACCATGGTTTCGGCCATGCCTCGGATGGCAGCTAGCGGTGCCCGTAGCTCGTGAGAGACGTCTGAAACGTAGCGCCGGCGCAATCCTTCCAGCCCCTGCAGGCGCTCGGCCATGGCGTTGAGGGTGCGGGCCAGTTCTTCGACCTCGACCGTGCCCTCGACGGGGACGCGTTCTTCCAGGTCCCCTCGGGCCAGTTTCTGAGCCCCGCGATTGAGGGCTTCAACCGGTCTAGCCAGGTTGGTCGCCAGCCAAAAGGTCAGAGCCACGATCAACACCGCATAGGCGGTCACCCCGGCTATTAGCGAGCGCCGGATGCGGCGCACCTTTTCGAGCACCTGGCGCAAGGAATAGGACACGCGCACGGCCCCCACGATCTGGTCTCCGGAATGGACGGGAACGTTGACATACATCGTTTCTTCATAGTCGCGTTGAGGACTCTTCCAGGTGGTGGAATTGTCGTGGCCGTGGACGGCGTCCGCTAGACCGGGGGCCAGATCCTCGGTGACCGGGTGGCCGATGGCCAGGCTGGCAAAGCCCGCCGTGCCCGCCCGCACGATCCCCTTCTGGTCCGCGATGATGAGGCGAATGCCGGTGTGACGGTCCCAGCGGTCGACCACCGTCTCGAGTTGCATGACGTCGGCACCGCCGGCGAGTAGGGGAACCACGTCTTCGGCGATCAAGAAGGCGTCAGAACGTAGCCGACCTTCGAGTTCCTGCAAGAAGAAGCCCCACAAGAGGGTGGCCAGCAGGGTCGAGAAGATCAGCAAGGGAATGCCGATGGCTAACAGACTGCTGCCGATCAGCTGCCAGCGTATGGTTCGGAACGGGTTGCGCAACGGCCCTCCTGGCTCGGGTGGCAGGACATGTTCGCGCGGATGGTCGAAACTGAACTGTCCTTTAGATCTGAGCTTTCCCACCGTTCTGCTAGGAACGGTCAGCTCCTTTTTACCTACTAGGAGGATGCTAAATGGCTACCAAGACTGCGCCCGCCCCCGAAGAGATCGATCTCCGCAAACTGCTCGCCTCGCTGCGAGCAGCTCGAAAGGGGGATTTCTCGGTTCGTATGCCCCTCGACCTCACCGGGATTGGGGGCGAGATCGCCGATGCTTTCAACGCTGTTCTCGAGCGCAACCAGCGCCTCACCGAAGAACTCAAGCGAGTCGGCCGCACCGTGGGTAAAGAAGGAAAAATAGCGACTCGCATTCGCCTGGACACTCCCGAAGGGGGTTGGGCCGTTTGCGAAGAGGCCGTCAACGAGCTGATCACGGACCTGGTCCAGCCCACCCGCGAGATCTCGCGCGTGATCGGAGCGGTGGCCAAGGGCGATCTCTCGCAACAGATCAACCTCGAGATCGAGGGTCGACCTCTCAAAGGCGAGTTTCATCGCATCGCCCGCACGGCCAACACTATGGTCAGCCAGCTGGGCTCCTTTGCCGACGAGGTCACCCGGGTGGCCCGCGAGGTGGGCACCGAAGGTAAGCTCGGTGGTCAGGCCCACGTCAAAGGGGTGGCCGGCATCTGGAAGGACCTCACCGACAACGTCAACCTGATGGCCGACAACATCACCAACCAGGTGCGTAACATCGCCGAGGTGACTACCGCCGTGGCCCGCGGTGACCTGTCCAAGAAGGTGACAGTGGAGGTGCGCGGCGAGATTCTCGAGCTGAAAAACACGGTCAACACTATGGTCGACCAGCTCAACTCGTTCGCGGGCGAGGTCACCCGCGTAGCCCGCGAGGTGGGCACCGAAGGTAAGCTGGGCGGTCAGGCCCATGTGCGCGACGTGGCCGGCATCTGGAAGGACCTTACCGACAACGTGAACTTGATGGCCGACAACTTGACCAGCCAGGTGCGCAACATTGCCGACGTGACCACGGCCGTGGCCCGAGGCGACCTGTCCAAGAAGATTACCGTCGAGGTTCAAGGCGAGATCCTGCAACTCAAGAACACCATCAACACCATGGTCGATCAGCTGGGCTCGTTTGCCGACGAGGTCACCCGGGTGGCCCGCGAGGTTGGCACCGAAGGAAAGCTGGGCGGTCAGGCCCGCGTCAAGGACGTGGCCGGCGTCTGGAAAGACCTCACCGACAACGTGAATCTGATGGCCCAGAACCTGACCTCGCAGGTGCGTAACATCGCCGACGTGACCACGGCCGTCGCTAATGGCGACCTGTCCAAGAAGATCTCGGTCGAAGTTCAGGGCGAGATTCTCGAACTCAAGAACACCGTCAACAAGATGGTCGACCAGCTGGGCTCGTTTGCCGACGAGGTGACCCGCGTGGCCCGCGAGGTTGGCACCGAAGGAAAGCTGGGCGGTCAGGCCCGGGTGGAGGATGTGGCCGGCATTTGGAAAGACCTCACCGACAATGTCAACCTGATGGCCGACAACCTGACCAACCAGGTGCGCAACATCGCCGAGGTCACCACAGCCGTGGCTACCGGCGACCTCTCCAAGAAGATCACCGTGGAAGTGCGCGGCGAGATTCTCGAACTCAAGAACACCATCAACACGATGGTCGACCAGTTGGGCTCGTTTGCCGACGAGGTGACCCGCGTGGCCCGCGAGGTGGGCACCGAAGGAAAGCTGGGCGGTCAAGCCCGGGTGGTGGACGTGGCCGGCGTGTGGCGCGACCTGACCGAGAACGTGAACTCGATGGCCGCCAACCTCACCAACCAGGTGCGAAATATCGCCGAAGTGACCACCGCCGTGGCCAAGGGCGACCTGTCCAAGAAGATCACGGTAGAGGTTCAGGGCGAGATTCTCGAACTCAAGAACACCATCAACACCATGGTCGACCAGCTCAACTCGTTTGCCAGCGAGGTGACGCGCGTGGCCCGCGAAGTGGGCACGGAAGGAAAGCTGGGCGGCCAGGCCCAGGTGAAGGGCGTGGCCGGCACCTGGAAGGACCTCACCGACAACGTGAACTTCATGGCCGCCAACCTGACCAACCAGGTGCGCAACATTGCCGACGTGACCACGGCCGTGGCCAACGGTGACCTGTCGAAGAAGATCACGGTAGAAGTCCAGGGCGAGATTCTCGAGCTGAAAAACACCATCAACACCATGGTCGACCAGCTCAACTCGTTTGCCAGCGAGGTGACCCGGGTGGCCCGCGACGTGGGCACCGAGGGTAAGCTGGGCGGTCAGGCCAACGTGCTCGGTGGCGCCGGCATCTGGAAGGACCTCACCGACAACGTCAACCAGATGGCCGAGAACCTGACCGATCAGGTGCGTAACATCGCCGACGTGACCACCGCCGTGGCCAACGGCGACCTGTCCAAGAAGATCACCGTAGAGGCTCGGGGCGAAGTGCTCGAACTCAAGAGCACGGTCAA
This sequence comes from Vulcanimicrobiota bacterium, assembly GCA_050250895.1. Taxonomy (GTDB): domain Bacteria; phylum Vulcanimicrobiota; class Xenobia; order Xenobiales; family JADMJV01; genus CAYRFU01. The sequence goes on from JBFWNU010000003.1 coordinate 240,622, forward strand.
CACCATGGTCGACCAGCTGAGTTCGTTCGCCGACGAGGTCACCCGCATGGCCCGCGAGGTGGGCGTCGAGGGCAGCCTGGGCGGCCAGGCGCTGGTCAAAGGCGTCGCCGGCATCTGGAAAGACCTCACCGACAACGTCAATATGATGGCCAGCAACCTGACCAACCAGGTGCGCAACATCGCCGAAGTGACCACCGCCGTGGCCAAGGGCGACCTGTCGCGCAAGGTCACCGTCGACGTGCGCGGCGAGATTCTCGAACTCAAGAACACGGTGAACACGATGGTCGACCAGCTCAACTCGTTCGCCAACGAGGTGACCCGCGTGGCTCGCGAGGTGGGCACCGAGGGTAAGCTGGGCGGTCAGGCCCATGTCAAGGGGGTGGCCGGTGTCTGGAAAGACCTCACCGACAACGTGAACTTTATGGCCGCCAACCTCACCAGCCAGGTGCGCAACATCGCCGAGGTGACCACGGCCGTGGCCAACGGTAACCTGTCGCGCAAGATCACCGTCGATGTCAAGGGCGAAATGCTCGAGCTGAAAAACACTATCAACACCATGGTCGACCAGCTCAACTCGTTCGCCAGCGAGGTAACCCGCGTGGCCCGCGAGGTGGGCACCGAGGGTAAGCTGGAAGGGCAGGCCCAGGTGCTGGGGGTGGCCGGTATCTGGAAAGACCTCACGGACAACGTGAACCAGATGGCCCAGAACCTGACCAGTCAGGTGCGCGGTATCGCCAAGGTCGTGACGGCCGTGGCCAACGGTGACCTCAAGCGCAAGCTGACGGTGGAAGCCAAAGGCGAGATCGCCGCCCTGGCCGATACCATCAACAGTATGACCGACACCCTGGCCACCTTCGCCGACCAGGTCACTACGGTGGCCCGCGAGGTAGGCGTCGAGGGCCGCCTGGGCGGTCAGGCCAGTGTGCCGGGCGCGGCCGGAACCTGGAAAGACCTGACCGAGAACGTGAACCAGCTGGCCGCCAACCTGACCGGCCAGGTGCGCGCCATCGCCGAGGTGGCCACTGCCGTGACCAAAGGCGATCTGACCGCCACCATCAAGGTCGACGCCCGCGGCGAGGTGGCCTCGCTCAAAGACAACATCAACGAGATGATTCGCAACCTGCGCGAAACCACTTTGACCAACACCGAGCAAGACTGGCTCAAGTCGAACCTGGCTCGCTTCACTCGCTTGCTGCAGGGCCACAAGGACCTGCGCAACGTGACCCGCATGATTTTGAGCGAATTGGCCCCCCTGCTCGACTCGCAGCACGGAGCCTTCTTCCTATCAGAGGTGGGCATCGACGGACAGATCGACCGGCTGGGACTGACCGCGACCTATGCCTACCGCGAGCGCAAGTACCTGGCTCGCGAGTTTGCTCCGGGCGAGGGGCTGGTCGGCCAGTGCGCCATCGAAGCCGAGCGCATCCTCTTGACCAATGTGCCGCATGACTATGTTCAGATTAACTCTGGTCTGGGCGAGGCCGCCCCGCTCAACATCGTGGTCTTGCCGGTGGTCTTTGAAGGGCAGGTGCGGGGAGTCATCGAGCTGGCCTCGTTTACCCGCTTCACTTCGATTCACCTGGCCTTCCTCGACCAACTGGCCGAGATCATCGGCATCACCATCAACACCATCGAAGCCATGATGCGCACCGAAGAGCTGCTCAAAGAGTCGCAGGCCCTGGCCAAAGAGCTGCAGAGTCAACCTCAGCTACGCCTGGCCAACGAGCGGCTCGAGCAGCAGGCGGCCGCCTTGCAGGCTTCGGAGGAGATGCTCAAGCAGCAAAAAGAAGAGCTGCGCCTCACCAACGAAGAGCTGGCCGACAAGGCTCGCCTCTTGATGCAACAAAAGGACGAGGTCGAGCGCACCAATCGCCAGCTCGAACAGGCCCGCCAGGCACTCGAGGAAAAGGCCGAGCAACTCACTCTCACCTCGAAATACAAGTCCGAGTTCCTGGCCAACATGTCGCATGAGCTACGCACTCCGCTCAATAGCCTGTTGATCCTGGCCAAGCTGCTTTCTCAGAACAAGTCCGACAATATGAACGAGCAAGAGATCGAAGCGGCCTCGACCATTTATGCCGCCGGGGTCGAACTGCTCAATCTGATCAACGATATTCTCGATCTCTCCAAGATCGAGTCGGGAACAATTGCCGTCGAGGTAGCCTGGGTCTCGCTCGATGGCTTGCGCGAGTATGTCGAACGCAACTTCCGTGGGATCGCCGACTCGAACAAGCTCGAGTTCCAGGTTCTGCTCGAAGACGAACTGCCTGACGGTCTGCAGACCGATCCCAAGCGCCTTCAGCAGATTCTCAAGAACCTGTTGTCCAACGCCTTCAAGTTCACCCCGGAAGGGGGCGTCGAGCTGACCATTCGGGCTGCCAACGACGGCTGGAGTGAGGACCACGCCGTGCTCGGGCGGGCCGGCCAGGTGGTAGCCTTCGAGGTGCGGGACACCGGGGTCGGCATCCCTCTCGACCAACAGGAGATCATCTTCGAGGCCTTCCAGCAGGTGGATGGCACCGTTCACCGTCGCTTCGGCGGCACCGGTCTTGGGCTGTCCATCAGCCGTGAGCTGGCCCGGCTTTTGGGCGGGGAGATCGTGGTCAAGAGTGTGCCTGGCCAGGGCAGCGTCTTCACCCTCTATCTGCCGGTCGAGTATCTCAAGGTGGCCAGCGAAATGCCTTCCAAATCGGAAACGCGCGCCTTTTCGGGCACCCAGGTGGCCGAGTTTCCTGCACCGGCGCCCATTCCCGACGACCGCGAGAGCCTGTTGCCCTCAGACCGAGTGGTGCTGATTGTCGAGGATGAGCCGGCCTTCTCTCGCATTCTCATCGACATCGCTCGAGGTCACGGCTTCAAAGCCGTGGTGGCCCAGCGATTCGAGGCGGCCCTCACCCTGGTCGAGCGGTTCAATCCAGACGCGGTCACCCTGGACCTCAATCTGCCCGACGGCGACGGCTGGATGTTGCTCGACATCCTCAAGCACGACCCTCGCACCCGCCACATTCCGGTCCAGATTATCTCGGTGGACGAGAACACCCGCCGTGGCTACTCGATGGGAGCCTACGGCGTGCTGCAGAAGCCGGTCAGCGCGGACCAGTTGCAAGAGACCTTCACGCGCTTGCTGGAGTTTGTCGACGATCCGACTCGACGCTTGCTGGTGGTCGAAGACGATGCCGTCGAGCGCAAGACCATCGTCGACTTCATTGCCGACGGCAACGATGTCGAGGCGGTGGCGGTGGGCACGGCCGAGGATGCTCTGATTGCCCTGTCGATGGAGCGGTTCATGTGCATCGTGCTGGACCTGCGGTTGCCCGATCTGTCGGGCTGGGAGTTGCTCGAGATCGCCCGCGAACGGCACGGAGAGCTTCCCCCCGTGATTATCTATACCGGGGTCGACCTGAGCCAGGAGGACCTCGAGCAGTTGAGCAAGGTGAGTAGCAACGTGATCGTCAAGGATGTCGACTCGCCCGAGCGCCTGATCGAGGCAACCTCGCTCTATCTGCATCGCGAAGAGACCAGTCTGTCTGACTCAGAACGAGCTCTGCTGCGCCAGGCCAAGAGCAGCGACCCCGATCTGACGGGCCGGCGCGTGCTGGTGGTGGACGATGACGACCGCAACCTGATGGCCATTCGTAACTTGCTCGAGGGCAACCAGATGCTTGTCGAGATCGCCCACAACGGCAAGGAGGCGCTGGGAATGCTCAATCGCGATCCCGACTTCGACATCATTCTGATGGACATCATGATGCCCGAGATGGACGGCTATGCGACCAGCCGGGCCATCCGGCGCATCCCGCGCCTGCGCGACCTGCCTATCGTGGCTTTGACGGCCAAAGCCATGCCGGGTGACCGCGAGAAATGTCTCGAGGCCGGCGCTACTGACTATATCCCCAAGCCGGTCGATACCGACAAACTGCTCTCGCTGTTACGGGTGTTGCTCTTCGACGGCGAATAGCGCCGGGTGGGTGGGTTCGCCGAGAAGCAAGGATTAGAGGGGCGATTTCTGACAATAGGGAATCTCCTTTCATGTTGCGTTCCAAATTGTTCCTGCTGATCGCTGTCTTGCTAGTCGGTATGGCCGATGCCTACGAGACTGTAAGCGTTACTCCGGGGAGTGTAGAGGCCGAGAACATTCAGATGGCTATCGACTTCTTGCTCAGCGAACCCCAACTCGCCCCTTACGGCAAGCTTGCCCAAGCCCACCTGGCGGCGGGCAAGTATTACGTCAAGCGCAAAGAGCGCGGCGAAAGTGTGGATACCGAGACCAACAATTCGAGCAACGACACTTACGTGGATGGCGACTTGATTCCTCAGAAGAAGTTTGATCCAAGCAGCTGCTTTGATGACTACAATATCATCCGGCTGGCGGTGACCTTGATGCACGAGGCGATCCATACTCAGCAAGGCAAGTGGCAGAGGACTTTCTCGTGCATTTACAACGGGCTCTACATGGGACACGGCGCCGAGAGGATCTGCTGGGGCGAGACGCTTTTTCTTCTGGACCAGGTGATCAACGAGCACATGCTGCGGCGCAAGAAGCACGGCGCGACCCTTAAGGCGATGCGTAAGGAAATGGCCATGATCGACGTCAAGTTGTTTTTGCTGAGTTCTTACGAGAGTGAACACAAGAAGAACTATGGCAACCTCGGTCTGAGTTACATCTCCCTACCCTACGACGACAAGCCTCCCGTGGATCCTTCGCCGGAAGACCCTATTCCACCGCTGGTTGACTATCTCGAGAAGGAGCGCAAAAAGCTCTACGAGCAGATCGTGGACCTCAAAGAGAGGCAGTTGCAAGAAGAGAACCCTGGTCTCGAGTCCGGTCAGACCGAGAAATCGGACGACCCGCCAGCGCCGCCGAAAGAGTATGTGTTTGTTCCTCCAGGTCTGCAAGAGAAGGACTGTGAAATCGCGTGGACAGCCACCGGGGAACAAGCCGGCCACGTGCTGGATGTCACCCTCGAGAATAAGACCTCTCAGGAGTTTGACTTCCCGTTCATTCCCGGCATCGTGCTGGTGTGCGACGGTGCGTCACGGGTGGTAGTCTTGCGCAGTGAGCCCGTGACGCTGATTCCTGGCGCGACTGTCACTGCTTCCGTCGAAGGATTCTTGCTCGACGCGAATCCCGCCCCGTCGGGCTCCTCGGTCGACTACCGGGTCGGGAGCCTGTCCAGCTATGGCGAACTTGGGCAAGTGGTGGCCCGCGGCCACGTCTTGATACCGGCCGATCGTTTGCCGGTGTCGGCTTATCGTCAAAGGGTACTGCGCGCGGCCGTGTTGACCTCGCTGGGTCGGTATAGCCGCGAGCAGGCCGAAAAGGAACTGGCGGTGGAACTCGGTCCGGAGTCTGCGGCCCGGGCGGTGGAGACCATGTGGAGCGACATCCATCGCGTCCTTGGCTTGCGCCCCGGCCAGGGACCGCGCCCCATAGAGAAAGGGACAGCCGGGATGGACCGGGAGGGAGACGACGGTGAATTTCTCAAACCGCTTTGCCCGCCTGGTTCGCAATAGCCTGTTCGTTCTTTTGTTGCTGACTCTCGGGGCAGCCGCAGATCAGGCCACCGCCAAACTCAAGGTTGCTGGTATGAGCTGCGAGACGGGTTGCGTGCCCCACGTGAGAGAACTCCTCGGTCGATTGCCCGGAGTTGTTGAAGTGGTCGAGGTGAAGCTCGCCGGTCTCACTGCCACGGTGCGTTTTGACGATCGGATCACCTCCCCCGACCAGATTGCCAGAGGTCTTGAAGAAGCCAGCGCTCGGCGCTATCTAGCCAGGCCGCTGCCTCCAGGCGACCCGCCTGGCTAGCTACGCCTGAGCCGAGACGGCGTCGAACTGCTGGCCGTTTTTCTCGGCCGTCTGGCGGATGAAGCTGGTAATGTGGGGGGCCACCTCCCGGCGCCACTTGCTGCCCGAGAAGATGCCGTAGTGGCCGGCCCCCTCCTGCAAATAGTGCTGATGCTGGTCGGGGGCCAGACCGCTGCAGAGCTGGTGGGCGGCGGTGGTCTGGCCGGGAGGCGAGATGTCGTCGCGCTCGCCTTCGACGGTGAGCAGGGCCGTCTTTCTGATGGCCGCGGGGTCGACCGGGGCGCCGAAGTGGGTCATCTGGCCTTTGGCTAGATCCTGGTCCTGAAAGACCTCTTGCACGGTCTCGAGATAGAAGCGGGCCGGCAGGTCGAGGACGGCCAGGTATTCGTCGTAGAACTCTTCGGTCTTCTGGGCTCGGGCTTCGTTGCCGGTGGCCAGGTCTTTCCACAACTCGGCGTGCGAGCTGAGGTGGCGCGACGGGTTCATGCTCATGAACGCCGCTAGTTGCATAAAGCCCGGGTAGACTTTGCGGCCGGCCCCGGCATAGCCGCCGGGGACGACTCCGATCAGGTTCTGCTCGAAGAACTCGATGGGCTTGGATTGGGCGAATTCGGTCACTTCGCTGGCGGCGGCGCGGCTGTCGACGGGGCCCCCCATCAAGGTCAGGCTGGCCGGCTGGTGGGGAGAGTTCTCCTGGGCCAGGCGGGCCACCGCCGCCAGGGTGGGCACGGTGGGCTGGCAAACGGCCAGGACGTTGGCTCCCGGGCCCAGGTCGCCGATAAACTCCTTGACATAACTGATATAGTCGTCGACTCCGAAGTCGCCTTCGGCCAGGGGAACGTCCCGGGCATTCTTCCAGTCGGTGATGTAGACATCGTGATTGGGAAGCAGCTCTTCGACGGTCGAACGCAAGAGAGTTGCGTAGTGACCGGAGAGAGGAGCCACCAACAGCAGCTTGGGGTCGTTTCGCTGGGTGTCACGCTGGAAATGGAGCAAGCGTCCGAAGGCTTTGTCAGTAACGACCTCTTCGCGCACGGCCACGGTCTCGCCCCCGATGGTGGTCTGCTCGAGGCCGAAGCTCGGCTTGTCGTAGTCTTTGGCGACGCGATCGCAGAGCTGGCGCGAGGCGTCGAGCATGGCCGTGCCGGGAAAGCCCCAGAAGGAGGCCACGGCCGATTGCATCGAGAGGCCGGCCGCCAGGCTCGAGAACCACATTTTCTGGCCCAGTCGTCCGGCTTCGTGAGCTTGATAAAGCCAGGGATTGCAGCCGCTGTTGGCCTGGCTGAAGCGGTCGGATTCGGGCGCGGCCTGAGCCGGACCCTGCGAGGCACGGGCTATCCGGGGCGGCGTATAGGTTTTGCTCACGAGTGGACGGATCATCATTCTCTCCTCGTGAGGTGAGCGTTGGAACCTCTCCCAGTGTGTCAGAACGGCCTGAAAGGAAGCTGAAGGCGCCGGTCGAACGCCGCTCGGATGCACGAAGCGGTGGAAGGACTGTTCGTCCAGGGCGCCCTGGCCGAGGTGTGGGACCACTGCCGGCAGGAGAACATCGAACTGGCTTTGGTGGGGGGGGCGGTGCGAGACCGCCTGTTGGGCACCCCTACCAAGGATCTCGACCTGGTAGTCGAGCGCGATGCGTTTGCTCTGGCTAAACGCTTTGCCGATCAGCTTGGGGCGACCTTCGTACCGCTCGATCCCGAGCGCGAAATCGCCAGGCTGGCCCTAAAGGATGGCACCTGGCTTGACTTTGCCCTGCTGGTGGGCGACCGGCTCGAAGACGACCTGGCTAATCGCGATTTCACCATCAACGCCATGGCCATCCACCCGGACCGGGGCCTGGTCGACCCTCTAGGCGGGGCCGCCGATTTGGAGGAGGGGAGGCTGCGCTTGTGCGGCCCTGACACCCTGGTCAACGATCCGCTGCGCTGTTTGCGGGCGATTCGCATGCTGGCCCGCTATCCGTTCGAGCCGGCCGAAGGGCTGCTCGACGAGGTGCGGCGCGCCGTTCCCTGGCTTTCGCGGGTGAGCAGGGAGCGGGTGCGAGACGAGCTGTTCTTCATTCTCGAGGCCGGCGTCTCGCGGGTGCTCGACGCGATGGAGTATACGAATCTGTTGCTCTGGCTGTTCCCCGAGCTGGAAGACTGCCAGGGTTGCGAGCAGAACCACTTTCACCATCTCGACGTTTTGGACCATACCCTGCTGGTGGTGCGTCATCTCGAGGCTCTCTCGAGCGAGGGTCTCGAGCTGCGGGTGGGTGAGCATCTAGCCAGGAGACTGGTGCCTAACCGCTCGCGCTTCGCTTTGCTGAAGTTCTGTGCGTTCTTGCATGACCTGGGCAAACCGGCCACCCGATCGGTGGGCCACTCGGGGCGCATCCATTTTCGCGGCCACGACCTGGTGGGAGCCGAGATGGCTGCGCAAGTGGCCGAGCGCTTCATGCTCAGTCGCCAGGAGATCCGCTACGTCGAGAAGCTGGTGCGCTTGCATCTCAAGCCGGTGGTCATGCCGGCTCGCGGGGCTGACGACCGCCAGTTGCACCGCTTCTTCCGCGAGGCCGGGGAAATGGCTCCCGACCTGCTGGTGCATTCGCGCGCCGACGTGCTGGCCACCCGCGGGCCGGCCCAGTCCGACTGGCTGCTCGAGAGCCATCGCCTGTTCATGGAGTTGATGCTCGACGATTTCTTCGCGCAGGGTCCGTTGAGCGCTCCTCCGATGCCCTTGACCGGTGACGACCTGCTGGGACTGGGCTTAAAGCCTGGCTCCTGGATCGGCGCCCTGCTGGCGCAACTGCGAGAAGACGCGGTCGAGCACGATCTGTCTGACCGCGAGACCGCTTTGGCCTGGGCTCGACGGCTGGCTGAAAAGCTGTTGTGACGGTCGGCATCGTCGCCAGGGCCGCCGCGAGTCGACACTGGGAGTGCCTAGCTGCGGTCGGCTAGCTCGAGATAGCCCTCGCCTTTGCCCTGCAGGGCTTGACCGGCTTCGATCATCTCCTGGCCCCCGCGGATGAGGCGATTGGCCTCTTGCTCGAGGAATTGAGCCTGCTGCTTGGCCTGATCGGCGGCGGCGCCCTGGTTGGCCGCTTCTTCGATGGCGGTGCGGGCCCGCAGCAGCATCTTCTGGCCGCGGTTCTGCTGGCGCAGGCCTTCCATCTCCATTTGACGGCCCCGGTTGAAGTCGACCAGTCCCTGGCCCACCCTGGCCACGCCCTGGCCGGCCACCTGAAAGCCGTTCTCGAGCCATTCGATGCCTTTGGCTTCTTGCTGATGGGCGCGGTGCTCGCGCTCCCGGGCCTGATCGAACTTGGCCAGGTTCTCGCGTTGGCCCTGGTGGATGGCGTCTTCGGCCAGAAAAGCTTCTTGCAGCTGGTCCAGGCTGCCCTGCTGGTGGCGGCCGGCCCGGTCTTCGCGCCCGCGGGCCCGGTCGAACGCGCCCAGGGCCCCGGTCTCGAGCTCGCGGCCTTCGGCCTCTTGGCTAAATCCCGACCCGATGGTGGTCTGGCCCGCTTGAATCAGCTGGGTGCCCGAGGCCACTAGCGGCAGGCCGGTCTGCTGGTGCTGCTGAGCCTGGGCCTGGGCGCGGGCGGCCAACTGGCCGTTGTGCTCGGCTTGTTCGCCGTGTTGGGCCGAGCGCGTGCGCTCGGAGCGGGCTAGCTCGGATTGGCGCGAGGCCTCGCCCGAAAGCTCGGCGGCCCGGGCCCGCAGCTGCTCGGCTTGAGCCCGCTTGGACTCGGCTTCGTCGCGCACGCGGAGGTGTTCGGCGAAGGTCTCTTTCGATTGCTCGCGTAACCCGTTGCCGTAGGCGACTTCACGGTGGCCCATCTGCTCGAGCTGTTGGCCCGTGCAGAAGTGGAAGGGGCAGGTCTGCATGTGGCGGCCCCAGCAGATGTCGGTGTGGCCCTTTTGAATCCAGTAGTTGCCCTGGCGGTCCTGCTGCTGCGAGTCGGCCAGGAGCTGGGCGGCCTGCTGGGTGAGCGGACCCACCTGGCCGTCGAGTTCGCGAGCTGCCTGTTCGAGCATCGAAGCCCGGGCGCGAGCGGCCATCGCCTGCAGGTCGCGCACGCCGGCCGAGGCCGACAGACGCACCGAGTTCAGCTGATGGCGGGTGGCCAATTGCGAGAACTCCTGGGCCGAAGCGGCCGAGAGGGCGGCCTGGTCGAGGTGCTGGGTGCCTTCGCCCACCTGGACCTGCCCCTGACCTAGTTGCTGGCGTCCCTGGTCTTTAAGGCTCGAGGCTTCGCTTTCGAGGGCGCGCCCGCGACCATAGTCGGCCATGGCCTGGTGCTGAGCCTGCTCTGCTCGGCCTTCGATATTGAGGGCGCGCTCGAGATTCTGGCGAGCCCGGTCTTTGTTGGCCTCGATGGAGCCTTCTTGTTGGCTGGCCTGCTGATAGCGCTCGAGCTGCTTTTGCTGGCGCGCTTCGGCAGCTTGGCCCTGGGCCAGGCCGCGCGCCACCTGACGAGCGCCTTTGCCTTTGAGGTCGAGTCCCAGGCGCTGCTGGTCATAGCCGGCCTTGATGGTGTCGAGGCCGTCGCCGGCCTGGCCGAAGCCGCGCTCGAAAAGCTCGCGACCTTCGCGCAGGTGGCTGCTGCCACGGCGCTCTTTGGCCCTGGCTTTCGAGAGGTCTTGTTGGGCCTGGGCTTTGTCGGCGTCGGCCTGATGGCTTTGCTCGGCCGCTTGCTCGGCCTTTTCTGAACCGGTGGCCTGTTGCTGGCGCCCCTGCTCTTGCAGAGCCTGGCCGCGCTCGAGTTCGCGCTGGCCTTGCTCACGCAGACGGCTGCGCAGACGCTCGACGGGACCCATATTTGTTTGACCCAGTGTGACCATGACAGATCGTATCAGGCTTAGATTAGCATCCCCGGCCGGCCAGGACTTTGCGTTTTTGTTACAAGGGCGAGCGAGAACGAACTTCCGCTAGGAGCGCCCGCGGGCGGGGCGAAAGAGGGGGCCATGTGTCGATTGGTGCTGCTATTGCTGCTGTTGAGCCAGATAGTGCTGGCCGACGAGGCCGACAACCCCGACATTCGCGTGGCTCTGCTAGCCGAGGTGCCCCAGGCCACTCTCATCGGTCGGGGCGGGCTGACGGTCAAGTCGACCAGCGCCCAGGTGCTGGCCAAACTGCCCGAGCGCGTGCAATTGAGCGCCAATTCCGGTCAGGTGAGCCTGGCCGGCAAGAAGGTTGGCCCCGAGGTGCTGGTGGTCCCGCGCCAGGGGGTGGTGGTGGTCGCCGACAAGCCTTACCGCGGCTACCTCAGGGTGGTGGCCAGTGGGGGTGGGCTGACGGTCATCAACGTGTTGCCCCTCGAGACCTACCTCAACAGCGTGCTGGGGGGCGAGGTCAACGCCAGCTGGCCAGCCGAGACGCTCAAGGCCTGTGCCGTGGCCTCACGGACTTATGCCTACTTCATGATGAGCCGCTCGCGCGACCGGGCCTTTGACGTGGTGGCCAGCGTCATGGACCAGGTCTATCCCGGGGTGGGGGGCGAGGCACCCTCCATCAGCGTCGCCGTGGCCGCCACCCGGGGACGCATTCTGGCCAACGGCAGGGGCCAGGTGTTGAAATCCTACTTCAGCTCTTGTTGCGGAGGACACACGGCCGATTCGGCCACCGTTTTCGGCGAGAAGGTACCCCATCTCAAGGGAGTCGAGGATCCGTTCTGCCTGGGCGCCCCCAACTCGACCTGGACCGAAATCTTCTCGGTGGAGGACATCCGCCAGGCGCTGGCGCGAGTGGGTAAGAAACTCGACCGCATCACCAGCCTCAAGGTCGAGGCCTACGACGAATCGGGTCGTATCAAGACGCTGGTGGCCCAGGATGCCAGGGGTGGCAAGGGCGTGCTCAAAGGCAGCGAGTTGCGCAAGCTGCTGGGCTTTACCCGCCTCAAAGGCACCCGCTGCCAGGTCGAAGCCGTGGGCGATCCGCCCCAGAGCGTGCGCTTTCAAGGGGGCGGCTTTGGCCACGGAGTCGGCATGTGCCAGTGGGGAGCCCACGAGATGGGAGTCCAGGGTTTTAGCTATAAAGAGATTCTGGGCCACTACTACGTCGGGGCCTACCTCAAGAAGCTGGGGACTTAGAACGATTCGGCCATGGCCGGTAGGGTCGAGGCCCAGAGTGCTTCTCCGAGACCGAGTCGGCGCGGGGTGAGGTAGCCTGAATAGAGGGCCGCCAGTTGACCGATAGAAAGCGGGTGTTGGCCACTGCCGCCGGGCTCGAGCCGGCCCACTCCGTCTTCGATACTCAGCCGGTAAGGTCCGGCGTTCTCTTCGAAGATCGAATCGCTCAGCCGCAGCTCGGCCTCGAGCCTGGCCTGGACGGGGAAGGGGCGGGCGGCGAAGGCGGCCACCGGGTCGACCAGGCGCAACATCCAGGTGTGGGGGATCGAGATGGCGCAAGATTGCTCGGGCAGAGCGTCGACGATAGGGTCGGGCAGACCGCCCCACCAGCGCAGGTTGCGCCCCAGCGAGCGATGGTTGCCGAGAAAGGCGATGAGGGCGTCGCGGGCGGTGTCGGTGTGAACGGCGTAATCGTGCAGGGTGAGATCGTGGTAGCCCTCGCTGAGAGCGGTCTGGCTGACCAGGAAATAGCCGGTGGGCTGGTCTTCCACGATGAGATAGGCCCGCGGTCGAGGGCCTCGGTGGGGCTCGAGCAACCGGCTCCACATTTGCTGGCCGCGCACCAGGTAGCCGTCGCGCTGGCTAGCCCAGCGGTCATACAGCGGCGCCAGTGCGGCGGGTCCGGCCAGCTCGAGGCTGGCTTTAGCTCGCGGGGTCGGAAGGCTGGCCAGGGGCAGCTCGAACTGATAGCGCACTCCGGCCCGCTCGTAGCCGGCTTTGCGATAGACCGGCTCGGTGGCGGGATAAAGGGTCGACAGGCTCAGGCCGCGGTCGCGTTCCTTGCGCAACATCTGGGCCAGCAGCCGGGAGGCCAGGCCCCGGCCCCGATGTTGGGGGGCGATAGCCACCCCGGCCACTCCCCCGCCGGCTACGGCCCCCCCGCGCCACCAGTGGCCTGTCTCGAACACTCCCAGCAAGCCCTGGTCGTCGACATAGTGAAGCCCGTCGGGCCCGAGCAGGGCCAACCACTCGAGGGCCCCCTCGACCGGCATGGCAAAGGCAAGAGAGAGAATTTCGGCGGCCTGGGCGCGGTGCATGGGCGCAGCTTTCCTCCTCGGGCCGGAAGGCCCCTACCTCAGGGCATGCGAAGAGGCGCCCATGGAAGTCAAGTGGGATGTCCACAACGGACGTACGATTCTCAACGGACAGTCGGGCAACTATGTGTGCCCGCACGAGGTGCCCATCGGCAACGACATGGGCATCATCTATCGCATCTATGTTCAGGGCCAGTCGCGCGAGACGCGCAAGACCGAAGAGGTGGCCAAGAAGCGCCTAGTCGAGCTGGTAGAGCGACTGGGCTAGGGCCACCACCGCTTCGGCCGTAAAGCCGTAGTCGCGCATCAACTCTTCGCCCCGCCCCGAGGCGCCGAAGCGCTCGAGCGAGAGCACGGCCCCGCGGCCGCCGACTAACTCATGCCAGCCCAGGCGCGAGGCCGCCTCGACGGCTATCCGCAGGGGCGGTCCCAGCACCTGGTCGCGATAGCTCTGGGGCTGGGCGAAGAAGAGCTCCCAACAGGGCAGGCTGACCACCTGAGTGGGTACACCCGCTTGTTCGAGGGCCTGGCGGGCCTCGAGACACAGGTGAACCTCGGAGCCGCTGGCCAACAGGCACACCGCCGGCTGGCTAGAGGCCTCGCTGACCACATAACCACCCCGAGCAAGTTGCGGCGCGACGCCGAGGCCGGGAAGGGTCTGGCGACTGAGCACCAGCACGCTGGGGCCGGTCTGGTGCGCCAGAGCCTGAGACCACGCCTGCGTTGTCTCGTTGCCATCGGCGGGGCGGATCACCTGGCAATTTGGCAAGGCCCGCAGGGCGGCCAATTGCTCTACCGGCTGGTGAGTGGGTCCGTCCTCACCCAGGGCCAGGCTGTCGTGACTGAATACGAAGAGGCTGGGCAGCCCGGCCAGGGCGGCCAGGCGAATGGCCGGCTTCATGTAGTCGGAGAAGGCGAAATAGGTCGAGCAAAAGGCGCGCAGCCCCCCGTGGGCCACCAGACCGTTGGTGATGGCCGCCATGGCCTGCTCGCGCACTCCAAAGCGCAGATTGCGGCCGCTGCGGTTGGTGCGGCTAAAGTCGCCGTGACCGGTCAGATAAGTGTTGGTCGAGCCGGCCAGGTCGGCTGAGCCTCCCACCAGGTTGGGACAGACCTCGGCCAACCACTGCAAGACCTGGCCCGAGGCCACCCGGGTGGCGATGGGCTGCTCGAAGTGGGGGCCGGCCTCGGGTAGTCGATCGTAGGATGCCCAGGGCTGCCAGTGGCGATAAAGATCCTGGCCCACCCGCCTTTGCTCGACGGCCAGTTCGGCTAGAGCCGCCGCGATCTCGAAGCTCTGATCGGGGTCCAGGCCCAGCACTTCTTTGGTGGCCCGGATCTCGGCCGAGCTAAAGGGCGGGCTGTGAGCTTCGGGCCGCCCCTGCATGCCCGGCGACGGAAAGCCGATGGTGGTGCGGACCCGGATCAGGCTGGGACGGCGATCGCGTTGGGCCAGACCGACCGCCTTCTCGAGCCCGGCCAGGTCTTCGCCGTCGGCCTCGAGCACGTGCCAGCCGTAGGCCTGATAGCGCAGAGTCACGTCTTCGGAAAAGCACAGTTCGAGCGGACCGTCGATGGTGACCTGGTTCGAGTCGTAAAAGACGATGAGTTTGCCCAGACCGAGATGACCGGCCAGCGAACTGGCTTCGGAGGTGATCCCCTCCATCAGGTCCCCGTCTGAGGCCAGCACATAAGTGTAGTGATCGACCCGCCGGCCGAAGCGAGCCGCCAGCATACATTCGGCGATGGCCATCCCCACGGCCGCAGCCAGACCCTGGCCCAGCGGCCCGGTCGAGAAGTCGACCCCGGGGGTGACCCAGCTCTCGGGATGACCGGGAGTCTTGCTGCCGGGCTGCCGAAATTGCTTGAGGTCCTCGAGGCTCAAGGCGTAGCCGGTCAGATGCAGCAGGCCATAGAGCAGCACACAGGCGTGCCCGTTGGAGAGGACGAAACGGTCGCGGTCGGGCCAGTCGGGATGTTCGGGCGAATGCTTGAGCAAGCGCGAATAGAGCAGCCACCCCAACGGCGCGCAGGCCAGGGCCGTGCCCGAGTGCCCACTGTCGGCGCTGCGAGGCATATCCAGCGCCAGACCCCGCAGGGTGGCGATAGCCAGACGATCGAGTTCGGTCATGCCAGCCTGGCTCGCACTTCCATCAAGGCAAAGCCCAACAGATTTTGGCCCCGCCAGCGAGCCGGCTCGGCTGCGTCGGGATGATCGGCCGGAAGACCAATGCCCCAGATCCGATCGCGGGGGCTGGCCTCGACCAGGATGCGCTGGCCAGTGGCCATCAGAAATTGGGTCAGGTCGGGCTGACTCGAAAACTTGGCCAGATTGCCGCGCACCACGATGTCGAAACGGTGGGCCTGCCAGGTGGCCTCGTCGAATTCGGCCACCTGGGCTCCCAGGCTCTTGGCCCGATGAGGATGAGGACTGGCCAGGATCTCGGCCAGTTTCTGGTGGTCGCCGAAGAGCCGGGCCTTCTCGGCCATCATATAGTGCTCGGCCGTCGAGTAGGTCACTCCGTCGAGCCGGAACTCGGACGGCCACCACTGACTCAGGCAACCCGGGCCCAGGCCGCCGCCGGGCCGGGGCTGGTGACCCCAGAAGAACAGGAATTTGGGCAGCGGCCCGGGATGGGCCAGCAACTCTGCCAGGTTGCGCATGCACGCTCATACGACGGTCCTGGTTTCGACCCTCCGTCAGAAGCCACAGGAGCTTATCGCAAAAGGGCGAAACCGGCTTCATGGGCAAGGTCAAAATCCTCTTGATCGAAGACAGCGCCGAGGATATCGAGCTCACCCGCGAAGCCTTTCTTGAGCTCTGTCCCTCGGTCGAGCTCCTGACGGCTCGCGACGGTGCCACGGCCATGGAGATTTTGCGGGCTGGCGATACGCCCAGTCTGGTTTTGCTCGATCTCAACCTGCCCCGCATGAATGGTCGCGAGGTCTTGCGCGAGATCAAATCCGACCCCCAGCTGGCCACGATTCCCGTCATCATTTTGACCACCTCGAGCGCCAACGACGATGTGCTCGAGGCTTACCGCAACCACGCCAACTGCTATCTGACCAAACCGCTCCATTTCGAACAGTTTCTCGAGCAGATGCGTGGGCTTCACCGTTTCTGGGGCGAGCTGGCCAAGCTGCCGCCGGCCAGCTGACTCATAGATTCTAGGATTTGGCTGACCCGAGCTTGAATTGCTCGACCCATGAACGCCAGGAGAACCAGTTGGGGGGCGGCACTACTCGTGCTGTCTCTTGTTTTATTAGCATCCACCCGGCCGAGTTTGGCCCAGAGCCGGCTGCTCGCCCTCTACAAGAGCAGCGAGGGGGTCAACGCCGAGAATTGTGAGATCCGCACCTATCTCGCTCCCATTCTCGAGCGCTTAGGCTGGCAGATCGACTATCACGACGTCATCAGCGGACTACCTCCCGAATCGACCATGAAGAACTACGGGGCGGTGGTGGCCTGGTATCGCGGGCCGGTGATGCCCAACGCCCTCAACTATGTGACCTGGCTGCGCGACCAGGTGACGGCCGGGCGCCGCGTCGTTCTGTTCGGCAACTTCGGAGCTCATAACGACGGAGCCAACTGGCTCTCTCCTGAGCAACTCAACGTCTTCTTCCAGCCCTTCGGCCTGGACTACCAGGCCCAATACTCCAACGATCCCTCGCAGATCAAGGTGGCCAGCAAGGACCCCAAAATGGTCGAGGCCGAGCTGCCCATCCCTTCGCCGCCGCCTCTGTTCGTGCTCTTCAAGAGCCCGGCGTCCACCAACCACAACTACCTGGTGCTCGAGCGCAAGGACCTGCCCGATAGCCAGAGCGCCATGGTGGTCACCACCCCCAGGGGTGGCATGGCCCAGGAACTCTACTTGCTCGAAGCGACCAATAGCGGTATCCAATGGCACCTCGACCGGGAAGACTTTCTGATGTCGGCTCTCGGCCACAAGATGGTCGACCGACCGACGGCCGTGGCTCCCGCTCCCGCCCCGGTGGCCGCCCCGGCCCCCCCGAGTCCGAAGTTGCCGGGCGGCGCCCCGCGTATTCTGGGCCTGTTTCGCTCGAGCGAGGGAGCCAGCCTCGAGAACAACGAGATGCGCCTGTTCGCCGAGCGGCCGCTGGCCGAACTCGGCTACGCCCTCGACTACTACGACATCGACCAGGGCCTGCCCACGGCCGACCGGATGGCTGGCTACAAGGGGGTCATGACCTGGTATCGCAGCCCCACCATCCGCGGCGCCAAAGCGTATATCGAGTGGCTGCTCAACCAGATTCTGGCCGGCCGCAAGGTCATCATCATGGGCAACATGGGCGTCTTTCAAGAGATGGTCCAGTCCGACAAGGGCGAAATCGGTCGTTTCTTGCTGGGCCAGGAGTACAATCGCTTTCTCTATCCCTTCGGCCTCGAATTTCGGGCCGACTGGACCAACGACAAGAAGACCGTCCAGGTGGTTCATCGGGACCAGCAGATGGTGCCTTTCTTGCCCCCTGAAACGGTCGGCCATTTCCACCTTTTCCGCTCGGTCGACCCCCGCAACCAGGCCTATTTGACCCTGCGGCGCACCGACCAGCAAGAGAGCGAGAGCGCCGTCATCGTGCGCACGCCCTACGGCGGCATGGCGCTCGAGAGTTACATCTTCTACCAGGAGCCGTCCACCTATAAGGTCACCATGCACCTGGATATGAAGCAGTTCCTCAACGATTGTCTGAGTTTCCAGGCCGGGGCGCCACCTCAGAAGATTCAGCTGACCGTCACTCCCAGCCAACGGCCGGGGGCACGCCACCTGGACCCTCCGGCCTATCCCGCTGACGTGAAGCCGATCCAGCGGCGGGTGCTGGCCTTTTATCAGCGGGACAAGAAGGAGGTGCCGCGTTTCAATTCGGCCCATACCCGCTGCCAGACCGTGCTCGATTATCTGGGCGTGGCGGTGGATTATCGGCCCGTCGAGGACCCTCTGCCCACCGAGGCCGAAATGGAGAAATATCGGGGCGTCCTGTGCTGGTTCACCGAGGACAATATGGTCGGCGCCCACAGGTTCAACACCTGGCTCGCGGCTCAGATGAAAGCCGGGCGCAAGGTCATCCTGCTGGGTACTTATGCGGCCGCCTCCGAAACCTCGGATCGTAGCCTGACCGATCCCCGTCCCGTGTTCTCCGAGTTGGGCATCGCCTACAGCACCGTCGGCAGCACCCCCACCCTGCCCGGCAGTGACGCCTTCAACAAGGTCGAGTTGCGAGGGCAGAAGATCGTCAGCCTCGACGAGTCGATGATGAACTGGGAGGAGAAGGTCGACCTGTCGGCTCCTGACCTGGCCAAGGCCTTCTGGCCATCCATCCGCTCGGTCGATCCCAAGAACAAGGTCTATTTGACGGTGGCCGACTCGCGGGGCGAGGCCGATGTGGTGGTGATCTCGCCCAAGGGGGCCATCGCCATGGGCAACTTTCCCGGCACCCAACCTCGCGGAGACACTCTCACCGACCGGGTCTCGGGTTTTCGAGGCGACCACGGCCAGGACCGCAAGATCGCCGAAGACGAAGAGACCATCCCGGCCGCCTGGCGTCTGGACCCGTTCAAGTTCTTTACCGAGGCGCTCGAACTCGAGGAGCTGCCTCGCCCCGACATGAGCACCCTCAACGGCCACCGCATCTTCTACAGCCACATCGACGGCGACGCCTTTCGCGGAATCTCGCTGACCGACCGGGTCAGTTTCAACGGAGAGGTGATGTATCGCGAGGTCCTTTCGAAGTATCCCCTGCCGGTCACGGTCAGCTACGTGACCTCTGACATCGAGAAATACCTGGGCGATTACTACTGCCGCGAGTTGAGTTCGGCGCGCGAGATCATGGAACTCGACAACGTCGAGCCGGCCACGCACACTCACACCCACCCCTTCGACTGGCAACACGGCGACATGGAGGTGGTCAGCAAGAATCCGGTCCGTCTCGAACTTCGGCCTATCGACCTCGAGCGCGAGATCCATCACTCCATCGATTTCCTCAACCAGGCGCTGCTGCCGCCCGATAAGCACTGCCGCATCCTGCTCTGGTCGGGACGCTGCAACCCCACCCCAGAAGCCCTCAAGCTGGTGCGCGAGATGGGCATTCCCAACCTCAACGGCGGCGACCCGCTCTATGACAGCAAACAGCCCTACATGATGGGAGTCTATCCTCTCTACACTCCCATCGGCGACGGCCTGCAAGTGCATACCGCGGGAGCCGGCGATTTCATCTATACCGGCTCGTTCACCCGCAACTACGACGGGCTCAAGAAAGTCGTCGAGACCTACGAGAAGACCGAGAAACCTCGCCGCTTGCGCCCGATGAACGCTTACTACCACTTCTATCTGGCCGAACGCGAGCCGGCCATCGAGAGCATCACCTTTGTCTATGACTACGTGTTGGCTCACGACCCGGCCCCGATGTTCGCCTCGGACCAGGTGGACATCGTCAACGATTTCTATCACCTGCGCATGGGGCGCACCGCCGACGGGGGCTACTGGATCGGGAATCTGTCGAATCTGCGCGAGCTGCGTTTCGAGAACCGAGGCCAGGTCCCCGACCTGGCTCGCTCTCAGGGCGTGCTCGGCTATCTGGTCGAAGGCGACACCCTCTGGGTTCACCTCGACGAGACCGAGCAGCATCGCCTCTACCTGCGCGCCCCGGGAGCCCAGGGTCCCTACCTGCGTTCGGCCACCCATTACGTCTCGAAGTGGAAGAGCCAGGGGGAGAACGTGTCGCTGGTGATGACCGGAGTCGGTCAAGCGAAGCTCCAGCTGGCTGGCTTGACTCCGGGTAAGAGTTACAAACTCAACGGGTCATCCGTCACGGCCGACGCCCAGGGCACGGTGGTCTGGACCGGCCGCCTGCGCGGTTATCGGGCTGACCACTCTTTCAAGCTGACGCCTTAGGCCTCACCCTCACGCGGCTGGGGCTGATCCGCAGGAAACCCAGCAGGAACTGAGAAGGCTCCTTTGGATGGGGTGGGAATGTATGTTCGATTTTCCGCCGCGGAAGGATTTATCATGAAAACTCTCTCGAGAGTCTTTTTGTTCGCGTCGGTCTGGCTGGTGGCGTTCACCCTGCTGGGTGCGCCGGTGCTGGCTCAGACCGAGACGGCAGACAATCAGGCCAAAGCCCAACAGGAGTTGGATAAAGCTCGCGAGCTGCTCAAGCAGGGATATACCGACTCTGCCATCGTCAGCTATCAGAGCGCCATTAAACTAGACCCCGAGCTGGTGCCCGCCTACAAAGAACTGGGTGAGCTGATGCTCGAACAAAAGAACCACGCGTACGCGATCAAGATGTATCGTGAACTCGAGCGCCTGCAACCCAACGAGGTGCAGTGGAAGAGCGTGCTGCTGTCGCTCTATGAAACTTACGAGATGCCGCGCGACGCCATCGACACCGGCCAGGCCTGGCTCGAACTCGAGCCCAACAACGCCGATGTCATGCGACGCCTCATCAAGGTCTACGACAACATGAACTTTCGGGCCGACCAGACCGACATGATGGAGCGTTTGGCCACGGTCAGCGAGGTGGACGCCCAGTTCTATGTCGAGCTCGGCAAGCTCTATCTCGAGCAGCAGCAGAGCCGCAAGGCCATCGGCGCTTATCAGAAGGCCGTCGACAAAGACCCCAGCATCGGCAACCAGGTGCTGCTCAGCCAGGCCTACATGGCCGATGGCAACTACGAGAAGGCCGAGTCCATCCTTCAGGAACTGGCCGACAAAAACCCTAACGACCCGGGTGTCAAAGAGCACCTGGCCCGCATTTATCTCGAGGACGGAGACCGTTACTTCGCGACCCGTCGCTACGCCACCGCCAAGCGGCTTTATCAGAAGGCTCAGGACCTGACCGGCAACAGCGGCGAGGGCGCCGATTCGACCACGGTCAGCGACACCTCGGGCGATGGCGTCGAGTTGACTCCTGACCGCAGCCGGCGGCTGCGCGGCACCGGCGTGGTGGACTCGGGCGACCCGTTCAACGGCAACTGGTCGCCCAGTCTGCCCGACGCCGGTGACGACCTGGGCAGCGCCCTGCGCGACCGGGTGGCCCGCGCCAATCGCGGTATGCGTCCCTACGTGGGAGTGCAGGCCGATTTCGGCCACGCCGGATTTGTCGACTATACCCGCACCGAATCGCGGGCCGGCTCGATCATCCCCGACACCGAGTTGACGGTGGAAGCCATCCATCGTTACGCCGATGTCAGCGACCCGTCGGGAACGGCCTGGGTCGGTCTGGGATTCGGGCGCCTCAATTACAACTTCGACCGTCACTGGAGCGCCCACGCCGAGGCCGGCTCGGAGGGACTCTATCGCGTGGGTATGCTGACCGAGGCCGAGCACTTCGCGGCTGGAGCCGATGTCTTTCAGGACCGCTACTACCTGAGCGCCCTGGCCATCGCCAGCGACCTGAAATACACCGGCACGAACCTGTTTGCAGACTGGTCCGTTACCCCCTGGCTGAGCCTGGCCGGCAACGTCACCTGGGCCAATTATAACGACGGCACCGACCAGGTGCTTTACAACATCGGGCCTTTCTTCACTCTTTACGAAGAGCCCGGCGACAAGAAGTTCGGCGTCTACTACAACCATTCGGCCGACATCAACGACCAGGTGGTCAACCCGCTACTGCGGTTTGCCCCGCCGAATCTGCAGTTCGACACGGTGGGCTGGGAGTTCCGCCACGCTGTAAACGACTGGTTCCGCTATCGTTTGGGCTACAACCATACCTGGCTCAACAACGGCGGCAGCGGCGATAGCTTCCTGATCGGCGGCGACGTTCGCCTCGGCCAGGACGCCTTCGTCGGCCTCGACTACGAGCGCGGTTTCGTGCCCGGCGGTCTGGTTCCGGTGGGTCAGCAGTTGCTGCGCAACGACAACGACAACCTGCAGTTGAACGTCCGCGTCAACTTCTAATCGGTCGTCGGCTTAAGACCCCCGCTTCGGCGGGGGTTTTTTCATTTGGCCTGGGTTGGTGTGGCGGGTTTCGACTGGCGGCGACGGCGCGGCGCGTGGTCGTAGCACAGGTCGGTGTGGCTCGCCAGTGGGGCGCCCGAAAAATAAACCGCGGAGATCAGGAGGGCACGGAGAGGGTTGTGGGGGCGTGGGGTGAGCGTCCTGGCGAAATTATGGGTTGGGGTTTTGCCCCATCGAACGGGGTGCTCAAAACGGCGGTGGCTCGGTGGCTGCGGATCCCGGCGCACGACCCTCGACCGGCCGGGGCAACCCGCGGCTCGGGCAGGGCGGGTGAAGCCCGGCCGGGCTTCCTTGCGGAAGTGGCCGGGCGGGGGTGCCGAATCGCCGCCAGGGCTAGCCACGACTTCCACGTGGAAGTGTGCCCGGGGCTGGCGGATGCGGCCGCAGCCGGACTTCCGTCCGGAAGTGGCCTGGCTTGATTCGCTCGCGGCGGGGGCGGCTGGTGTGGCTCGCCAGTGGGGCGTCCGAAAAATAAACCGCGGAGATCAGGAGGGCCCGGAGAGGGTTGTGGGGGGCGTGGGGTGAGCGTCCTGGCGAAATTGTGGGTTGGGGTTTTGCCCCATCGAACGGGGTGCTCAAAACGGCGGTGGCTCGGTGGCTGCGGATCCCGGCGCACGACCCTCGACCGGCCGGGGCAACCCGCGGCTCGGGCAGGGCGGGTGAAGCCCGGCCGGGCTTCTTTGCGGAAGTGGCCGGGCGGGGGTGCCGAATCGCCGCCAGGGCTAGCCACGACTTCCACGTGGAAGTGTGCCCGGGGCTGGCGGATGCAGCCCGGCCGGACTTCCGTCCGGAAGTGGCTGGGCGGGTTGGCCCGCTTGGCCGCCCGGGTCGGCCGCGACTTCCAGGTGGAAGTGATGCCTTCGGGCAGGGCGGATGCAGCCCGGCCGGACAGTGGCCTGGCCGATTCGCTCGCGGCGGGGGCGGCTGGTGTGTCTCGCCAGTTGGGTGCCTGAGAAATCAACCGCGGAGATCAGGAGGGCCCGGAGAGGGGTTGTGGGGGGCGTGGGGTGAGCGTCCTGGCGAAATTATGGGTTAGGGTTTTGCCGCATCGAACGGGGTGCTCAAAACGGCGGTGGCTCGGTGGCTGCGGATCCCGGCGCACGACCCTCGACCGGCCGGGGCAACCCGCGGCTCGGGCAGGGCGGGTGAAGCCCGGCCGGGCTTCCTTGCGGAAGTGGCCGGGCGGGGGTGCCGAATCGCCGCCAGGGCTAGCCACGACTTCCACGTGGAAGTGTGCCCGGGGCTGGCGGATGCAGCCGCAGCCGGACTTCCTTGCGGAAGTGGCCTGGCGAATCGCTCGCGGCGGGGACGGCCTGGGGCGGCGAGTTGGCTGGCCGCCGCGGGTTTTGGCTGGCCAGGCGGGCTGCGGTGTGGCCTGGGCCGAACGCTTGCTCGCTAGCAGCCGGCGGTTGTGCGCCGCACAATCAGCTCTGGGCAGTGTGCGGCGCAAGTGTGCGCCGTACAACGCGATTTGGCTGGTGTGCGGCGCACGATCCTCGACCGGCGCCGGGAAACCCGCGGCTCGGGCAGGGCGGGTGCAGCCCGGCCGGACTTCCGTCCGGAAGTGGCCGGGCGCTTCGCTCGCGGCGGGGCGGCTGGGCGCGGCGGCTTTGGCCGGCTTGGCCGCCAGGGTCGGCCGCGATTTCCACGTGGAAGTGTGCCCTGGGGTTGGCGGGTGCAGCCCGGCCGGACTTCCGTTCGGAAGTGGCCTGGCGACTCGCTCGCGGCGGGGGCGGCTGGGCGCGGCGAGTAGGCTCGCCGCCGCGGTTTGGCTGGCTTGGCGCCCGGGTCAGCCGCGACTTCCACGTGGAAGTAATGCCTTCGGGCCTGGCAGCCGCAGCCAGACTCCCCATGCGCAAGCGGCCTATTCGTCGAGCCAGCCTTCACCAGCGAGCAGGGTTCGGCAGGCCTCACAGAATTCGTGAGCGCGCGAAAAGATGTCCTTGATGTCGTTCTCGGCGTAGATCGTCGAGGCATCATCGTCGGCTGCTTCTCGTTCGCCCTGGAGCTGGGTCAAAGCCCGGGGCGCTGAGCTGGGTAGTCTGCCAGGTCGGACGAAATGCAGGTTGAGAAGGGTGGCGATTCCAGTATGGGTTCGAGCCTCGAGACCTTCGGTCAAAAGAACGGCCCGAGCCGAATGAACCATGGCGTAGTAGGCCCGCGAGACCGCGTCGGCGTTGAGGCCTGCCTGGCGCAGATTGGCAGCCGCCAGCCAGCTTTCTTGCCCGCGCTTGAGTTCGAGTTTCAGGTTGCGGCGTCGATTGTCTTCGGTCATACCTGAATGCCTTCTTCCAGAATGTCTCGGGCCAGCCGGCGCTCGTGGTCGAGTAGGCCCTGGAAATGAGACTCGCTCATGACGTGGGGGCTTGGGGCATATGGCAGCGAAAGCTCGTCAGCCACATCCCAGGCCAGCCCCATCAGCTCCATTCTCAGGGCTCGGTCCTCCTCTCGTTGCATTACGAACAGGTCAAGGTCCGAGTCGAGCTGGGCGTCACCCCGCGCCCGCGAGCCGAAGATGCGAACTTGCTGAACAGCCTCACCGTATAACTCTCTAGCCCGCTCACGGTAGCGTGCGTGCATAGTCCAGGTCAAGCTGGGTGGGCATGGAGAAAGCTTCAGGACCAACAACAGCTCTCCCTGTCGGGCAAATTATGGGGAAACCGTAACAATGTGTTCATCTGGTGTCAATATTTAGGGGCCGGGGTCGAAACTTGTCGCGCCAACCGGGATCTAGAATGGTCGAAACAGACACCCTCAGGAGGCCCCAGTGAACGTAGTCAGTCCGACGACCTTTCCGACCGCACCAGCATTTAATCCCCTCGCGCTCGCGTTCGGGAGCCGGCTGGCGGCGCCGGTGGCCCCTTCGTTCTTTGCTCCGGGAGAGTTTCTAGGCTCGCTGTCGACCCTCAGTCAGGGTTGGGCCGGTTTTGCGGGCTTTCCGCCGGCCCTGGCTCTGGCCAATCCAGCCTTCGGCCCCTTCGAGACCATCGCTGTTCCCTCGGTGGGCGACGACTTCCTCAAGTCGCTCACCAGCGGCAAGGTCAGTCTGCCCAGCGGTGGCGACGGCGCGTTCGCCGGTTTCCCGCCGGCCCTGGGTCTTCCCAATCCGGCCTTTGGTCCGTTTCCCGGCATCGATGTGCCCGCCGTGGGCGACGATTTCCTCAAAGAGCTGCTGAGCGGTAAAGCCAAGTTGCCCACGGGCTCGGCTGGCGGCGCGCTGCCGGGCTTCCCTCCAGCCCTCGGCCTGGCCCACCCGGCTTTCGGTCCCTTTGCCAACATCGGCGTCCCGGCGGTGGGGGACGACTTCCTCAAGACCGCCCTGGGTGGCAAAGGCAAGAGCAACGTGCTGATGGGTGGCTTTCCGGCTCTCGACATGGGCCCCTTCGCCAACCTGGGCATCAACTTCGACATCAGCGCCTCGACCCCTGACCAGGCCGCCAGGCGAGGCCGCAAAGGCCGCTAGTCGGTTTCGGCCGGCATCCGTCCGCCCTCGCCTCGCTCGGGCGGGACATCGGCACATTCCTCGGCTCGGCAGTCGTTGAGAAAATCGATCATCTGGCGGAGCCGTCCATAGTTGCCGTTGGTAAATCGGAATCGAAGCGAAGGCAGGTTTTCGAGGGTCGGGTCGTAAGCCTCGCCCGAGGGAGCCGAGCAAGCTTCGATCGGGCCCTCGGCCAGATCGGCAAAGTCGGTGTTGAGCACCTCGAGTTCCTGGGGGTCGACCGAGCGGGTCAGGCGCACGAATAGCTCTTGCCCGCGGAAGCGAAGCGAATGGTAGCGACGATAGAAACGGCAGATTTCGTCGCAGGCCTCTTCGATACTATGGGTCACTTTGTAGAGGCTCAGATCCTCGTCAGAGATCATTCCCTGGGCGAGCAGCGTCTCGCAATTGTAGTGGTGCCAGTCTTGCCAGATGGTGTTGCCTTCGGGAGCCAGGCAGACCACCGGCAAAAGCTGGGCTTTGCCGGTTTGAATCAGGGTCAGCGTTTCGAACCCCTCGTCGTGGGTTCCGAAGCCGCCGGGGCAGAGCACGACCCCGTGGCAGTCTTTGAGAAAGGCCAGCTTGCGCGTGAAGAAATACTTGAACGAGATGTCTTTGAGGTCGCCGCGGATGTGGGGGTTCGAGGCTCCTTCGCGGGGCAACAAGATTCCCATGCCGAAGCTGTGCTCGCGCCCGGCCCCTTCGTTGCCGGCCGCCATGACGCCCGGCCCGGCCCCGGTGATGACCATGTAGCCGCGCTCGACGATGGCCTCGGCGAAGTCTTTAGCCTGCTCATAGACAGGGCTTGAGGGGGCCGAGCGGGCCGAGCCGAAGATGCTGACTTTGCGGCGCTGATAGAACATCTCGAGCACATCAAAGGAATGCTCCATCTCTTCGAGAGCGGCCGCCGTGATTTTGAGGTCGGCCCGGCGATCGTCGCCCGACATGCGTAAGACCGAGGCGAGCATGCGCTCGATCAAGTCGCGATGGGGAACGCTACCGTCCAGGCGGGTCATGAATTCGGAGGCGAGGCCGTCGAAGTGGGCCTTCTGTTGGTGGTTAGGACGCATCTCCGCCGTTTCGACCTCAGGTCGCGGCCTTCTTCTTTTCGGCCAGGCACTCGTTGATGATGGCCCAGACGGCTCCGGCGTCGGTGGTGATGTCCTCGGGACGGCCGTTGAACCGCCCGCAGAACGAGGATTTGAGCACTTCCGGCAGCACCCGCTTCTGCTCGTTGGCAAAGAGCGGATGCTTGAGATAGAGGCAGGCTTCTTCGGTGGCTCGGACCGACAGACCAGTGCCTAGCTCGGCGCTGCGGCGGATGGCATCGGCCACCGAGACCAGCTTGGTGATGACGGCCTTAGAAACCTCGGGATGGCGGGCCTGCAGCAGTTTGACTTCTTCGGGGGGAGGCAGATAATCCATCTGGAGGGGGGCGAATCGGTCCAACTGGGCGGCGTCAATGCCGAAGGTCCCCGAGAATTCGTTGCCCCGGTTGACGGCGGCGATGAACTGGACATTGTCGGGCACGGGCAAGAAGTTGTTGTCGACCGGATTGAAGATGCGACGGGTGGTGTCGAGGGCCGGCATGAGGGCGTTACGAGCGCTCTCCTGGCAGCGGTTGAACTCGTCGAGAAAGATCAGGGTGCGGCGCGAGCGCTGCTGATTGGCGGCTTCTAAGGCCAGCAAGACCTCGGTCTGGAGAAAGTCCATCACCGGTTGACCGGTGTCCGAGGCCCGCACCTGGACGGTGGCCAGAAAATCGCTGGCCTCGACCACGGCTCCGCAGTTGAAGAAGACGAACTGCATTCCGAGGGCTTCGGCGATAGTGCGGGCTAGCACCGTCTTGCCGCAGCCCTGCGGTCCGTCGAGCAAGATGTTGAGGCCGCTCTCGAGCAATACCTGCAACTTGCGTGACACGATAGGATCGAGATAGACCCCTTCGAGTCGCATCGGCTGGGACTGGACGAACTCGACCAGAATGGCCCCCCGGTCCCTGCGATCGGGCTTTTGCACCTCGACAATCTTGACCAGGCAGGGCATTCCCGGCACGATGCGGGGGTCATCGCAGAGCACCACCTTGGGGGCTCGACGGCCGTCGAGATGGGTGGCCCGAAAACGAAAGCTCGACTCGTCGACAGGATTGACCCAGAAGGTTGCCTCATGCACATTGCCGGGCGCGAGTTCGGAGACGGTCCACTTTTTTTCCATCGGGGCCGATTCGCAGCCGGCCCGAAGGTGTCCTACGAAATGAAAAACGGCCCGGCCAGGGAGACTGGCCGGGCCGTTCGAGGGTTAGTTGGAGGTGTTGAGCAGCAGGTGGGCGGCGCCACCGGCGGCGGTGATGATGTCGGGCTTGTTGTCACCATTGAAGTCACCCACCGCGATGGAACGAACGACCTGATTGGCGATTACCGAAAAGACCTGTTGGGCGGCTACGGTTCCGTCGCCGTTGCCCAGGAAGATGGCCGCCTCGCCGGTGCCGTTGAGGTTGAGGCCAAAAGCGCTACCGGCCACGGGGTCGACCCGACCGTCGAGATTGAAGTCGCCCATGGCGGCTCCGAAGGGGTCCTGAGAGACGGGGGTGGTGGTGCCAATGGCGAACACGCCGGCTCCGTTGTTGACGAAGGTGCGCAGGACCGAGTTGTTGCCGTCGATGGATGGGATGGCGATGTCGTCGATTCCGTCGCCATCGAGGTCACCGGCGGCGATCATCTGGGCCGTGGCGCCGGCCGGCATGGGCAGGCCGTTACTGGCGTTGGCAGCCGGAAACAGGTTGGCCGCGTTGCCGCTCGATAGCCAGAAGGCGCCGAAGGGGTCGCCGAAGTTGGCGATGGCGAGATCCGGGAAGTTGTCGCCATTGAGGTTGGCCACCACCAGCCCGCGGATGTTGCTGAGGTTGCCGGCCGAGGTGAAGTTGAAGGCGTTGAAGCCGTTGGCTCCGTCGTTGAGCAAGACGTTGACGCTGTCGTTGCCCGCATCGGCAATGGCCACATCGAGGCCGTTGACGCCGTCGAAGTCGGCCACGCCGATGCCGCGATTGCTGGTGCCGACGTTGAAGTCGTTGCGGTTGGGGAAGGCGCCGGTCCCGTCGTTGAGCAGGATGCTCAGCTGGCTGGCCGTGGCCACGGCCAGGTCCAGGTCGTTGTCTCCGTCAAAGTCGCCGACCGCGATGGCGGTGGGACCACTGGCGGCGGTGGCAAACAGTTGCTCGGCCCCAAAGCCGCCCGCCCCGTCACCCAGAAAGACGCTGACGTCATTGGTGCCGTTGTTGGCCACCGCGAAGTCGAGGTTGGCGTCGTTGTTGAACCGGCCCACGGCCACGATTTGAGGGTTGGCCGAGCCGCCGTTACCGGCGTTGAGCACAATGGTGGGCTGGGCGGCAAATCCTAGCGTAAGGCCGTTGGCCCCCCCTCCGCCGTCGGTGAAGAAGCCGAGATTGTTCGAGTTGGTGGTGTCACAGGCCGTGAAGGTCAAAGCTGCGGCCAGCACCAGTGCCGAAGCAAATCGGCGCCATGATATGGACATTAGTCCCCCTTGGAATGAGTTTGATCGCCAGGGGTTCGCCGGGCCGACCACGGTCCCATCGTGCTCTGCTCAAGAAGTGTCAGAGGGCTTCGTGGTACTTCTAGGGTCGAACGGCTCGACTGACCAGCCTGGAGAGAATGCGTCCGAAAGCGATGACCGAAGCATCGAGGTCGTTCTCGAGCAGCTCGATGTAGTGGGGGAAGCAGACTTCTTGCAGCTTTCGCACGGCCACCTGAGCGCACAGTAGACCGCGCCGGCGGGTGAGGTGCCTGACCAGCGCTCGCAGGGCGCTGACCGTGCACTGGGTGGGTAAGCCGTCCGAGATCATCACCAACAGTCTGGTCTTGCGCGGGCTTGCCAGGGCCAACCCCGCCAGATAGTCGAGCGCACCGGCGTCGTTGTTGCCCCCGCTGCATTCCAGATTGTGGGCGGCGCAGCGATTGGCGTCACCGGCATCGTAGAGGGTGGTGTCGGTGAACCCGACCACGCGCACGTCGATCCCGCCTAGTCCGCGGCCGGCCTCCGCCAGCAGGGTGGCGAACAGGCGCGCTTTGTGCAGCGACTCGCCCTGCATCGAGCCCGAGCAATCGACGGCCAGACCGAGGAAGAGGTCGGTTTCGACCTCGAGGCGTCGGGCCTCGAGCACCCGCACGTCCCCTCGCAAGACGACCGCCGGTAGTTGGGCGCGGTCCAGGCGACGGCCGCTGGTGCGCCGCTTGTGGGGTCGATAGCGCAGACCCAAACGCTCGAAAACGGCCCGCAAACGGCGGGCATAGCGCGCCACCGCGCGGACGTGCTCGCGATGGGCTACCGGGTCGAAGGCTACCGGCACCACTGCTGTCAAGGGGGGAAAGTCGACTTGAGGCCCGTCGTTGAGGACCAGAGCCCGAGCTCCTCCTTTGCGAAGGCGCTCGACTTCGCGACGCAATTCGTCGGGGGTCAGGCCCTCGGTGCGCACGATGACCTCGGCGTCGTCCCACTCCGGGGTGTCGGGACCGAGGCTTTCGAGCAGCACGGTCTGGGTGCCAAAGAGCCGTTGCAACTCCAGCGTGATTTCGTAGAGCCTTTCCATGTCTGCATGCCGAAAGTCAGGGCCGAAGAGGGCCAGGGCCTGGCCGACCAGCGGGTCGTGATGACGATTGCCCAAACCCATGCGCAGGGCTCGCACGAAGCGCCCAAAGGGAAGCGAACTCTTCTCGAGGGCGCGAAAGACATCGCGACCGCGGACTCGCAGGCAGCCCCGGCGGCGGGCCAGTTGCAGGCGGGTGGCGGTCAAGACCTCAAAAAGCCCGCGGCCCAGGCTGACCACCAGGCTCTCGAGTTCGACCTCCCGGTCGCGATGGCCGAAGGCATAAGCCGTCAGTCGCTTGAGCTTCTGGTCGTTGTCGGCGTGGTTGGCGCGCAGGTTTCGCTCGAGATGCTCATCCGAGACCAGATTGAGCAGCGAGTGCAAGCCGGCCTTTTCGGCTCGCGTCCAAACAGCTTTGGAGGCCGCGTCGGCGTGGTAGATGTGGTGGCCGAATTCATGCAGCATCAGCCCTTTGACGATGTCTTCGGCGTGGCGTTCGCCGGTGAAGATGGGCATCACGTTGACGAAGATGCGAGCCTCATGCAGGTAGGTGTAGCCCAGCTTCTCGCCGGTGAGCATTTCCAGGGCAAAGAGCTTGCCGGTCAGTTCGCGTCCGCGGCTGAGTCCCCAGTGAAAAGCCTCGGCCACCCGGCGCACGCGGGCGGCCCGCTCCGGGCTGCGACGCAGCTGCTGGACCAGGGGGCCGCAGGTGGCCGGCTTGCGGCTGTCTTTTAACACTTCCAGGGCCAGCGGCTCGAAGTGTTTGGAGGGCATGGTGACCAGCCATTTGAGCAGCTCGGTTTCCGCCAAACCGCTAGCCAGCAGCCCCACCACCGCGTCTCTCAGGTGCTCGGTGTCGGCGGCGGCCAGCGCCAGGCGGTGGCGAGTGCCGAAGATCCGTTCCCAGAACAGCAGCGGCAAGCCCGTGGGATCGCCTGCCTCGAAAAGGGCGGTGGCCACCTTGAGACGCAGCCCGGCCAGACGTTGGGGCCCCGCTAGCAGAAAGTCGCGAAGCCGCCGACGAGCAGTGGGGGAGGGGTGGCTCAGGAGCTGCTCCACGGCCGGATGGTAGGCGTGAGGGTGGGGGCTGGTGGCCAGTTTTTCAGGCAAATCGGCCAGGCCGAGCCGCTCGAGACGTTCCCAGTGGCCGGCCCCAAGCCAGGTGGTCTGGGTGGGAGCCAGGGCTGCCTCGAGCAGCACCTCCTCCCATTCTTCGCCCGATTCGGCCAGCGATAGAGCGGCCACGAACCTTACCTCGGCGGGGTAGTGTCCCGCCCGCAGTCGCTCGCGCACCTGCTCGAGGCTGACAGGATCTGGCCAGAGCCCGACCGACTCGGCCAAAACTCCCAGTTGGGGCAGGTCTTCCTCCAGCAGTTGCAGCAGTCGCTGGCAACCGCTGGGGCGAAAATCGAGCAGGCGCAGAGCCGCTTCGGCCACGATCTCGGCTTGCGGGCCCCGAGCCCACTCGACCAACTGCTCGAGGTCCTGGCAGCGCCCGATGAGACGCTTTTGATCGTCGGTCAACTTGACCCGGCGTCCGCGCGCGGCCTGGCCGAGACCGCGGCTGTCGAACCAGCGAGCGAGCATGCTGCGGGCCTGGGGGTCGAGATCAGGCAGTAGAGCGGTGACTTCAGCCCGGACCAGACCGGTCGGCCCGCCATGATAGTCCCAACAGCGATCCAGGCACACGGCCGCGCCGACTCCGCCCGGGCCGGCCAGCGCTGCTACGGCCAGCTCCTCCAGGCTAGAAGTGGCGCAGCTGGCGAAAAGCGAACGTTCGCGCCATCGCCACATGCCCAGCAAGCGACCGGTGGCCCCCCAGCCTTCTTCGCACAAGCGCGGGTTGCCCTGCGCGATGAAGGCCAACCAACTGGTCAGGTTGGCCGGACTCTGGTCGAGGCTCGACCAGAGAAAACCCAGATGCCTTTCCCAGCGCGACAGCCAGGCATGGCCATGGACGGGAAGACCTTCATTCATTAGCCAGAGACGACAGGCCCGCTCGTCGAGCGAGGTGAGAAAATCGCTCCCGGTCGAGCTATAGTTCTGAAACTCCGCGTCCACTTCGTGGTAAGGATCGTGGCACCCCAGCAAGGCCAGGCACACCTCCAGGCAGGGGGTCTCGGGACAGGGGCGTTGGCTCAGGGCGGCGGTCAGGCCTCGGCAGGGGCTGCGCAGGCAGGGCTCCACCGCGTGGGGCAGGGCGGCGGCAGCGCAGGTCGCGATTTGGCGGGCCTCGGCCCTGGTCAGGCTGCGCACATGGGGGGAAGCTTTCGTCGCCGGCAGGCTGATTTGAGGCCGACGGGCTCGAGCCCAATCCGCGATCCGCCGGTCAGCGTGCCGTTCTAGCTGGCTGGCCAGACAGACTTCACAGGCGAAAGGAAAGGCCGAGCAGTGATCGACGCGCCCGAGCAGGGTGAGCAGTCTCGCTTGGGTCAGACGAGTAGCCAGTTCATAGAATTCCTGGGCCCCCAGTCGTTCGGCCAGCATTTGCAGCAGAATTGGGGTGAGCGGGTTGTCACGGTGGTCTAGTACTCGCTCGAGCACCCCGGCGGGTGGGGCTGCTTCGCTCAACTGGCGGGCCAGCAAGCGCAGGCGATTGGGCGAAAAGCCGGGGTTGGGCGGGGCGGCCAGTTCGAGGGCCAGATCCACCGCCTGAAGTTTCTCGGCCGGCGTCAGGCCGTCTAACGCGGCGCGACCCGCCTCATATTCATCCCCTTCGACCAGATCCGTCAGCGCCGCCGCCGCCATCCAACCGGACGCTCTTCCCAGGCGCTCAAAGAAGGTTCGGCTGGTCTTGGGGTGGCGACCCGGCGCGGCCAGATGGGCCAGTCCTGCCGGGTGGTGTCGCACGGCCAGCATCAAGGCGTCGAAGTCGACCCGGCGGATCAGGACTCGCATGGGATCTTCGGCCAATCGCAGCAGGGCCCCAAGCATCAGGAGATCAAGGCGGCCCTGGAAGTCGACCAGGGGAGGGGCTTGCAGGATGAGCGCGATCTCCTCGTCGTCAAGGCGGTCGGAGCGGTGGCCAAGGCGATACAGGCGAGCCAGACCTCTGCGCCTGGCCCCCTCGGGAAACCAGGCGAACCTGAGGCTGCGGGGATGAAAGCCCACGATCAGGCCAACGACCCAGTCCGGCCAGTTGCCCTGGCTCAGACCGACTCGGCACAGCGACGCGATGGGCCTGGCCCGGTGATCGTGGCTGGACAACCATTGGCCGACCTCGCTCCAGAAAGCACCTTCGACGTCCCAGAAAAGACCAAAGAGAGCGTCCAGGGGGTCGGGCTCCATGGGCGGAGGGCGGGTGCCCCGGGCCCAATCCTCGCTGCGAGTGGGCACCGCCACCCCGAGCAGCTTAGCGGCCGCCCCTCGGCGGAGCAGATGGCGCGCTCGGGCGGGCGAGAGCGTCCCTAGCTCGGTCCATTCGAGGATGGGACCGACCAGGCTGGGCGCGAGGTCGGGTAGCTGCTCTCTCGCCGCTGCCGCCAGCCAGGGGTCTTCCAGCAGAAAGAGGTTCAGCCATTGGGCCGTCGACGGGCTATGATCGAGGGCTAGACGTCTCACCTCGACCCGCGGGTGAAATACTAAGTGAGCCCAACGGGCCGGGTCGTGGTGGACCGACTCGGTCATGGCCTGGGCGGCCGCTTTCACCACGTCAGGGGCCGGGTCGCCCAGAAGTTCTAACAACCAGCTCAGGGCCCGCGGACCTTCGGCGCCAGCCAGAGCGCGGGCCGCGGCCGCACGCACTCTGGCCTTGGAGTGGGCCAGGGCCCGGGGAAGACGTCCCAGGAAAGGGACTCTCTCTTTGAGCTTGAGGGCGGCCAGAAGCTCGAGCTGCTCCACCAGCAAGTCGGCGGGGGCGCCGGGATCGTCGAGGGCTTCCCACAAGGCCAGCATAGCTGTGCGTTCTGGCGAGGCTGAGCATGTCCCTGTTGACAATCTCTGGCCAAACAAGTAATATTGGATGGCCGAAGGAGGTGAGATTACGTCCAATCCAGCTGAACATTTGACCCGTGTCCGCTCGAGCGCGACGCGCTTGTCGACATCAACCAGACGCGGTGAGTTGCCGGCGCGGGCGACTCACCTTCGAGTTGCGCCCCCGGCCAGTCACCAATAGGCAAGACTCGAAACGGTTCGCGTGAGGACGGCAGCCTCTCAGGTGGGAGCGGCCGCACGCGAGGCCCGAAGCCCCATGGACCACCGCGGAGCTTCTTCTGGTCCCTGGCCGTTTTTCCGTCCCGTCGATCGATGTCGAGTATCGCGAGAAGCTGTGTCCACAATTCGCTTTTGTCCCCGAGGGCGGCTTTGGTCCGACGGTGACGCGGCGAGGCGTGGGACTGTTCTCGGGCCGGGGAGCGGTGGGTTGAAGAACTAGTGCGGCTGGTGGTTTGGAGTGGGGGTACTCCGATGACCACCAGCCGCTAGATCTTCGCGTCGAGGCCAGGCCTGTAAAGGGGCAAGGCCTTCTTGCTGTTTTACCAGCTAGCGAAGCTTTGATATTTCCAGTCTAGCTGGTCTGGGGGAGTAGCAACACATCCATGCTGCTCTTCCCGGAGCATCCCAGCAGGGGGGGATTGTTCGGATAGGGGGGGGCTATCCGGACGAGGCTTCCTCGAATCGGACCACCGGCATACAGTCGTAGAATCAAACACCTGAAGGGGACAGCAACGTGATTTCGATCGCCATTTTTCCGGTCGCCGGAGGCCGAACAGCTTCAGTGGAGGGAATTCTCGACGAAACCACCTTCATCACCCTCAAGGATTGGCTCAGTGTGGTCCTCAGTGGGCCCTCGGGCCGAGTCACTCTAGAGATTTCGGGCCTCTACTCGCCTTGCACCGCCCTCAGACGGCGGCTGCAGCAGCTCGCCACGCGCTACGACTTCGACCTGGTCGACCAGCCCGTCGAATAACCAGAAAGACCCCTCGGACGAGCCGAGGGGTTGTGTTTTCCGGGGGGAGGGAGGGTCTGGGGTATCTATGTGATCTGTAGCCTCGACTGCCGGGGCGTTTGCAGGCGAGGCCGGGTGGGCTCGAGGCCCATATCGTGACCGGATGCATTCAGTAGTTGGCCTATCCAGCCCCGTTCTCCAAAGAACTGAATGCCGGCTTCGCGCCGACCGGTCATAGGCTCCTCAATTTGCCACACTACGGTACCCCGGCAGGAAGGGAGGCCGGAATAGGCGCCTGATAGTGGAGCGAGGTCAACAGTGGTGTCGAGATCGAGCGGAGGCTGGCAGAGCAGTCGGAGTCCGTGGGCGCTAACGTCGGTAACGATACCTACCGAGCCTTGTTCACCGGTGCGGTAGGCCACCAGAGCGTTGCAACGCAGTCTTGGAGATTGGCGGTTATCAAGAGTCATGGCTATTTCCTTGGCTGCTCGGGGGTGAGTTCTTCATACCCGAGACGGGTCAGATCCTCGTGGAAGGGAGCAATATCGCGAGCCCGATAGAGCGGTCCCTTGCGTCCGGTGCTGGTGCAGTTCCAGCTGCCGGTTCGGTAGTCCCATTCGCAGATGACGGCGTGCTTGCGTTCCGGATCTAGGAAGTGGCGAGTGGAGGGCATGCGGTTCCTTTCAATCAACCTGAGCTTCGTAGCACAGATCCTGCAGCAACAGGCTCCAAGGCAGGTCGTAGGTGGTCTGGGTGGTGAGGAGATCGGATTTTACCATCGGATCGCCTCCGCTTCAGAAGAGTCCACGGCCGTCCCGGCCCCGATGAAGACCAGGCTATCGGAGTTATAGAAACGACGCTGACTCCTTTCCCAGGCGCGATCCATTCGTAACAGACTGCGCTGCAGACGCAGAGCGCGACGGTGAGCACGGTCGGGATCCAGGCCGGGTTCGTCACAAAGACAGGCAGCCACCAATCGTTCGAGCGGAACTTTCTTTACCATATTTTCACCTCCGGATGAGGGCTCGATGGAAAGGCTTGCATAATCCGCTCGTTCGTGCTATGCTGCGGATGCATTATGCGGTAGCCCAGCTACCCGTCAGCCCTGCGCCAACTTCCCGGACGGAGCAGGGCTACGTGCTTTTCCACCGTTATTTAGTTTACCCTGATGTCGAGCCTTCAAACACCCATTTAAGGCGATTTTCTGGCGAGGGATCGCCTGGCTGCTCTCGAAGTTCACGGGCCGTGCCGGCCGTTACTCTCAGTCTATCCCCTGGCGAGGTCCTCTGTCTGTCGCGGTGACGGTGGTCCGAGTCCAGGCCACCTGGAAGGAGGACCGTTTTTGGTTGTGGCTCCGCGACGCTCCCTCCGGCTATTCTCTGGAACAGCTGGTCCCCGGTCTTCCGAATAGTGACGCCCAACCGCTCGAGCTTCGTCTGCCCAACGGGCCGGTGACGGTGAGCGGTTGGCCGTTCGAGGTGGGACCAATGGTGGCTCCCCTGGCTCGCCTGCCGGTCGACTGCCCCGCCGGTAGTGACCTGAGAGTGTTCAGCCTGGCCGCGCGCTGGTTGTTGGCCTTGCTGGTGCGTCAACGCTGGCTGCCGTCGGTGCAAGACGGTCAGACCTTCTTTCGCCCCTCCTTTGACGACATGAAAGACCAGGCTCGCCTGCAACAACTCGAGCAACTGTTGCCCCCGTCGGCCCGAGCGGCCCAACCCGAACTCTCGCCGCGACAGGTGCTCGAGCGCTTTGCCGAGGTGGGCGTCCACCAGTTGCTGAGCGATTGGCTGGGCGAAGGCCGGGTCCGGCTGCCGGCCAACCGGCTCAAGTCGCTGCCGGAGGACTACGCTAGCTGGTTGACGGATCTGGCCCAGGGCCACATCCAGGAGCTGGCACCAACCCTCGAGCGAGAGCTGGCCCGTTGGCAGATGCCTCTGGCTCCTGAACTGGCCACCACTCGTCTGGCCTTTGCCCTGGTACCGCCAGACCAGGGCGGCTGGCGCTTGGAAATCAGGTTGGAGAGCCGGCTCGGACCCGGTCTATCAGCCGGAGTGGAGGATATCTGGGACAGGCCTCACGAGTTGCCTCAAGAGTTACGCCTCGACCCACGAGGACCCATGGTGGCTCTGCTGGTGGATCTGGGTCGGGCCATTCGCGTCTTTCCCGAGCTGGGACCGGCTATGGCCGGTCCTCGTCCCGAGGCGCTCGAGCTTGACCACCAGGAGGTCTACCAGTTCTTGCGCTCGACCGCCTGGCTGTTAGAAGAGATGGGCTTCGGGGTGGGGATGCCCTCGAGTCTGCGCCAATTTCAGCCCCTGTCGATGCACTTGAGCGTGAAGGAATCCGCCCAGGGCGGCAAAGGTCTCGACATTCTGGTTGATTACGACTGGCAGGTTCGCCTGGGGGAACAGCCGCTCAACGAGGCCGAGCTGCGTCAGCTGGCCGGAGCCACTTTGCCCCTGGTGTGCCTGCGCGGGCAATGGTACCTGCTCGAACCCGATAGTCTGCGCCGGGCCCTGGAGCTATGGAATCGGGGCGGGGCCAGAGGGGCGACTCTGGGTGAGGCCCTGGCCGCCTCGCGCGTAGGGTTGGCGGTCGACTTTACCTTTGAAGGCGGTCTGGCCGGGCTGTCGGGACGTTTCGCGCTGGAACCCCCGCCCTCGACCCTGCGCGCCCAACTGCGGCCCTATCAAGAACGAGGTTACTCCTGGCTGGTGTTCCTACGCGAGCGCGGGCTGGGGGCCTGCCTGGCCGACGATATGGGCCTGGGTAAGACAGTGCAGTTGATCGCGTTGCTCTTGCGCGAGCGTGAGCAACATCCCGGATTGGGACCCACCCTGCTGGTATGTCCCACTTCGATCGTGGGCAACTGGTGTAAGGAACTCGAGCGCTTTGGTCCAGAGCTGCAGGTGATGGTCCACCACGGGCCGGGGCGGCCGAAGAGTCTCGAGCCAGCCGGAGTGGACCTGGTGGTGACGACCTATGGTTTGGTTCACCGTGATCGCCAGGTGCTGGCCCGGGTCAAGTGGCGGGGCCTGGTGCTTGACGAAGCCCAGAATGTCAAGAATCCGGCCTCTCTGCAAGCGAAAGCAGTGCGCGCCATGACGGCTGGGTTTCGAGTCGCCATGACAGGCACGCCGGTGGAGAACCGGTTGGCCGACCTGTGGGCCCTGATGGACTTTCTTCAGCCTCGCTTGCTGGGCACCCGGCGGGGCTTTCAGAAACAGTTCGCCGTGCCGATCGAACGCTACGGCGATGAAGCCTGCCGCGAGGGGCTCAAGAATCTGGTTGGACCGTTCTTGCTGCGCCGCAAGAAGACCGATCCCGATATCGCGCCCGACCTGCCCGACAAGGTGGAGTACAACCTCTACTGCCGGCTCACCGGCGAACAGTCGACCCTTTACGAGCAAGCCGCCGAGCAGTTGCTCGAAGAGGTCAGCCTGGCCGAAGGCATCACCCGCAAGGGTCTGGTGCTCAAGCTTTTGACCCGGCTCAAGCAACTCTGCAACCATCCCGGCCTCTATCTGGGCGGACTCGACCCCATGGCAGGCCGCTCAGGCAAACTCGAGCGGCTCGAGGAGATGCTCGAGGAGGTGGTGGCCTGCGGCGACGCGGCCCTGGTGTTCACCCAGTTTGCCGGTTTCGCGCAACGGCTGGCCGGGCATCTGAGTGGCCGTCTCGACCGCGAAGTGCTCTGTCTGCACGGCGGCCTCTCGCGAGTTGCCCGCGACCGGGTGGTGCATCGCTTTAGCCTGAGCTACGGACCGCCGGTGATGGTCATCTCGGTGCGAGCCGGTGGCGTGGGCCTCAACCTCACCCGGGCAAGTCGCGTGTTTCACTTTGACCGCTGGTGGAACCCGGCCGTCGAAGCTCAGGCCACCGATCGCGCGTTTCGTATCGGCCAGACCCGCAAGGTCGAGGTCTATAAGTTCATCTGTAGCGGCACTCTCGAAGAGCGCATCGACCTGATGCTGGCCCACAAAGCCCGACTGGCCGAGACGGTGGTGGGCAGCGGTGAGGACTGGCTGACCAGCCTGGACGACGAAAGTCTGGGAGCACTGCTCCGGTTGGAGCGGCGATGAGGTTCGGCTCGACCTGGTGGTCGCGACGCTGGCTGCGCTCTCTAGAGGGCAGCGTATGGTCCACCCGTCTGCCCGCCGACTCGGGACAGGTGGTTGCCATCGAGATTCACCAGGGAGTGGTCCAGGCCGAAGTGCTCGACGGCGAGCAATATCATGTTCGCTTCGAACTCGAGCCGCTCGGGCAGGCCGATTGGCAAGAGGTCCTCGATGTCATTGCTGGTCGCGTCTCGATGGCGGCGAGTTTGCTGAACCGGCGCATGCCGGCCGATGTCGAAGAGGCCTTCTCGGTGTGTGGACGCTCGCTTCTGCCGACTTCAGCCCACGATCTCGAAGCGCGTTGCAGCTGCGAAGACACCAGGACTCCCTGCCGCCACGCGGCGGCCGTAGCCTACGTCCTGGCCGAAGCGCTTGACCACACTCCGCTCTTGATGTTTAGTTTGCGGGGCCTCGAGCCGGAGCGGGTGATCGAAGCGCTGGTCCGGCGCTGGGGGGGCCAACCCGTGAGTCTGGAGCCGCCGGTTGCGCCGGCCGCCCCCCCTTTGCCCGAAGACCCCGACGAGTTCTGGGGCGAGGGTCGGCCGGTCGAACTGGAGGTCGGCCTCAAGGCCCCCCGGCTGGCGTTGGCACTGGTGCGGCGCCTGGGCGTTCCCTATCGACGTATCGATGAGCAAGACTGGGAGGCTTTGCTGGGCAAGATCTATGACGAAGTGGCCCGAGTGGCCCGCAAGACCGCCCTCGAGCCCTAGCCGCGCCGCGCCGTCGCTCCCTTCGGCGCTTCGCGCCGCGCCGCTGGGCCGACTTTAGATGAGCGTCGGCCCGGGCGCGGCTTGACGGGATCGACGAGAACGCAAGATCAGAGGGCGGGGCTGGAGTGGGAGGCGACGTTCTCGTCGCTCCCTTCGGCGCTTCGCGCCGCGCCGCTGGGCCGACTTTAGATGAGCGTCGGCCCGGGCGCGGCTTGACGGGATCGACGAGAACGCAAGATCAGAGGGCGGGGCTGGAGTGGGAGGCGACGTTCTCGTCGCTCCCTTCGGCGCTTCGCGCCGCGCCGCTGGGCCGACTTTAGCAAATCTTAAGAAAGGGTCGAGGCAAACTTCAGCTTGGTGACTTAGTCTGGTTGCATGAAGAAGGCGTCGATCTCGAAAGTCCTGCTTCTGCAGGCCTCGCTGATGTGCTCGATCCTGGCCATCCTTCTGGTGGCCGCCCTATCTCACCTGGACCTGGGCCCGGGGCCGCTCTTGTTGTCGGCCCTGGTTTGCATTACCGCGATCTTGATGCTCGAACCGGCCCGAGAGCGGCGGCGGGTGGCCAGCGGCGGCCTTCCTCGCGCTCTCGAGCACGGCTGGCTGCCGCCTGAGGAAGTCAACCGCTTGCGTTACTCCGGCGACGGCTTCGAAGTCTACGGCCAGATCATGAGTGGTGGGCGCCAACCGTCGGACTTTTGCGAAGTGTTCGACCAGGACCGAAGTCACCTGGGTCTGGCCCTGGGCAAGGTCGGTGGCCAGGGCCTGCCGGCCGCTCTCTTTCGTTCCCGCTGTCGCACGCTCTTGGCCGGCACCCTGGGCTGCGGAGATTCGCCCGCCAGCACCGTGGCGGCGCTCAATCAGGAGCTGTTTCGTCAGGACGGCCAGAACTTTGCCTCACTCGAATGCGCCAGCTTCGAGCCTTGCACCGGCACCCTCGAGGTTGTCAGTGCCGCTCATCCGGCGGCTTTGCTGCTGCGCGACGGGCGGTTGACCGGCCTGGCCACCGGTAACAGCTTGCCGGTCGGCCTGACCGACGATGGAAGATGGCGCAGCCACCGCTACCAGCTACGCCCCGGGGACCAGGTTATCTTTTTCAGCGACGGCGCCCTCGAGGCCCAGAACTCGAACCGCGAAAGCTTCGGCCTGCGCCGGCTGAGCAGGGTGCTCGCCCAGGGACTACGCCCGCGCGAATTGCCCGCGCGCGTGCGACGGGCCGTGCTCGATTTCGCCCACGGCCAGACCGACGATATCACGGTCCTCATTCTGAAGGTGACCCAGACCTCTCAAAGAATGCAGAAGACGGCTTGAGCACCGACAGCAAGACAAAGATCCTGGTGGTCGACGACGAGACGTCGATCATCGATTATTTACGGCTGGGCTTCAAGTATGAGGGCTATGACGTTGCCAGCGCTCTCAATGGCCAGGACGCTCTTGAATTGGTGCGCTCGGACGCGCCCGATCTGGTCGTACTGGATCGCATGTTGCCTGATCTCGACGGACTGACCGTGTGCCAGCGCATCCGCACTTTTACGGATATTCCCATCTTGATGCTCTCTGCCCGGGGCGAGGTAGAAGACCGGG
This sequence comes from Vulcanimicrobiota bacterium, assembly GCA_050250895.1. GTDB lineage: Bacteria > Vulcanimicrobiota > Xenobia > Xenobiales > JADMJV01 > CAYRFU01. The sequence continues at coordinate 281,925 of JBFWNU010000003.1, forward strand.
TCGAAGGCCTGCAGAAGGGGGCCGACGACTACCTTCCCAAGCCGTTCGAGTTCGAAGAACTGCTGGCCCGCGTCCAGGCCCTTTTGCGGCGCAGCGGGCGGGTTTCCGACTCCAGGCAACTGACCTATGGCTCCCTCGAGCTCGATCCACGAGCCCGGCGTTTGCGAAGCCAGGGTGAGACGATCGAACTGACGGCGCGCGAGTTCGAGATCCTCGAGTTGCTGATGAGCCACCAGGGCCAGGTGATGACCCGCGAGCAGCTGATCACCCGCTTGTGGGGCTTTGACTTCGAAGGCAACACCAGTGTGGTCGAGGTTCACATTAGCGCCCTGCGCTCCAAGCTCGGCGACGACCACAAAGAGATCATTCGCACGGTGCGAGGAGTGGGCTATGTACTCGGCGGGTAGGCCCCCTCTGCGCAAGATTCTGTCTTTAAGCCACAGTCTGATGCTATTTTTGTGTTTGGTGATGGTCAGTTGCGGGGTCTATTTCATGGTCACCGCCTATCTGTTTCGGGCCGGCGAGTTTCGCTTGATTAGTTCGGTGGTGGAAGGACTTCATGAGCTATTCCCCGAGCATCGCAGCCACCGTCGCTTCTTCACTCCCGATCACAACAGTAGCCCGCGCGAAGAGAAGAAGCCCCGCCGCTTCGAACGCCCCACCACGCTCATCTATCCCGAGGGTCTTGAAGGACGAGGCCAGCAACTAGTGGATCGCATTTCCACTCCGGGCACCTGGGCCATGCTGTACTCTAGCCGGGGGGAGCTTTTGGCCAAGCACGTGAGCCGTCGCTTCGGCCCGCGCTTTGAAAAATTGCCCGACGAACCGGCCTTCGAGAGTTTCCTCGTCAGCGAGGGAGACCGCGAGTGGCAGGCGGTGTTGATTCCCCTAGAGAGCGATGCCGGTCGGGCTACCCTGGTCGTTGGCGCGGTCTGGAATCCGTCTCGCGACCTGTTGCGGGCCCTGGCCACCTACCAGGCCCTGGTGGGGGTCTTCATCCTGATCGTGGTGCTGATTTTTAGTCGCGTTCTGGCGGCTCGCCTGGCTCGGCCGGTGGAAGAACTCTCGAATTTCGCCAATCGGGTGGCGGCCGGCGACTTTACGGTCCGGGCCCCGGCTGGATGTGGTGACTCCGAGCTGGATCGATTGGCCCGTACCTTCAACAGCATGGTGCGTCGCCTCGACGAGTCTTTCTCGGCCCAGCAGCGGTTTGTGGCCGACGCCTCTCACGAGTTGAAAACGCCGCTGACCTCGATTCGCGGGATGGCCGAGATGTTGCGGCGAGGTGCCGCCGATGATCCCACCGATCGCGAATTGGCCCTGGCTACCATCGAGCGCGAGGTCGTCCGCATGAGTTTGTTGGTCAGCGACCTGTTGGCTCTGTCCAAGGCCGAGCACCTGCCCATGCAGGACGCTCAACCCGTCGACCTGGCGGCTCTGCTGCAAGAATTCGCCGGCGAGGCTCGGCTGGATTGCCCGGCCGGCCTGATGGCCCGGGCGCACCCCGAGCCGCTGCGGCGAGTGGTCCGCAATCTGGTGGACAACGCTCACAAGTATTCGCCTGAAGAGGGCAGTGTGAGCATTCAGGTCCGCAATGTGCCGGAGGGAGTCGAGATTCGGGTCGAGGACACCGGCATCGGTATCGAGCCTGACGATCTCGAGCGTGTCTTCGACCGTTTCTATCGAACTGACCCGGCCCGGGCCCGCGATACCGGCGGCACTGGCCTGGGGTTGTCGATCGTGGCCGCTCTGGTCGAGCGGATGGGCGGCCGGGTCTGGCTCGAGAGCGAGAGAGGTGTGGGCACTCGGGCCATGGTGGTTCTGCCAGGCCCCTAGGGTCCTATCCGTTGGGACCCCCCAGCCGGGGTCCCACGGATGTCGGATGGTCGGTGGCGGGCCGTTACTCTAAGAGCAGCAATCTTTCTCTAAGGAGTTCATCCGCCATGACGGAACAACATCACCACTACCACGAGCGTCCCACCCGAGCCGAGGTGGAACTCAAACCGACTCCTCCCCGCGGGGACTCGACCCCCTGGATTATCGGCCTCACCTTGTTCGCCCTGTTGATTTTCGGCGGGCTGATCTGGGCCACCAGCAGCGACCACGACCGAGACACCCATGTGGCGGTGACCTCGGAACAGCCGGTCGCTGACCAGGACCCCGAGACCTTCGTGCGCGAGTCGTCGCTGGTCATCACCGACCTTCGCTCGGACGTGGACACTCTGGCCCGCTCGACTTCGGCTGAGAATCAGGCCGCCATCGCGGCTTATCGCCAGCGTCTCGACCAGCTCGAAGCCGAGCTGCAACAGGCCCGTCAAGAATCGCCGGAAGCTCGCGCCGAGCTGCAGGCTCAGGTCGACAGCCTGAAAGCTGATTATGGCCAGCTAGAAGAGAAGGTGGGCGAGTCTGAAGCCACCGCCCAGCAGGCCGAACAGACCAGTGAGCTGACCGCTTACGCCGAGCAAGCTGAAGAGCGCGTCGAAGACCTCGAGCGTCGCCTCGACGAACTAGAGGATCGCGCCCCGGCCGATAGCGTTGCCACCGAGCTTGAGCTGATGAGCCAGCGCATCGACGAGGTCTCTGACAAGGTGGACGAGATGCAGGCCGCCGACGATTCACAGGCGCGTCAGCAACTCAAGTCCGAGATCGACCTTGCTCTCAACAATCTTGAACGAGAGCTGACCGATTTGGCCACTCAGGTCGGCTAACCGGCCGCTTGCAGCCAGACGAGATCATCGACTCCAGCACCCCCGCTCCGGCGGGGGTGTCTTGCTTGGCGGGCCGGGCCGATCGGATAGGGGGACTGGATGCCGGGGCATCTATCTGGCCCTCACCACGCCGGGCTACCATCGTTTCATAACCTTTAAGAAAAGAGGGATCTTTATGCTTGCCAAGCTGAAAAAGAACATCCGAAAAAATATGAAGCGGGCCGCCGTGGTCGGCACGGCTCTGGCCGTCACGGCCACTGCCGGCCTGGCTCAGTCTCGCATCGAGACCGAACTCAATGGGCGCACCCTCCACTTTGACCAGTCGCCCATCATGCAAGACGGCCGCGTGATGGTTCCCCTGCGCGGTATCTTCGAAAGCCTGGGTGCCGATGTGCTCTATCAGCCGGCCCAGCGGACCATCAAAGCCACCGGCAACGGCAACACCGTCGAGTTGACGCTGGGCAGCCAACGAGCCTCAATCAACGGCCGTTCGGTTTATCTCGACGTTCCCGCCGATACCATCTCGGGACGCACCATGGTGCCGTTGCGTTTCGTCTCGGAAGCCATGGGAGCCGACGTTCGCTGGCTGCCGGCCACTCGCACCGTGGCCATCGAGCAGTCCGAGGCTCCGGTCGCCAACGAGCCCCAGCCTCAACAGCCACCGGCTCAGGCCGACCTCGACATCGACAGCCTGATTCACAACGCCCGCGGGACCCTGCGCCAGGGTGACCGGCTGACCGTGACCATGACCGGTGATTCCGGCGGTCAGGCCAGCTTCGACATTCTGGGAGTGCTCAACAACGTGCCTATGCGCGAGGTCAGCTCGGGTCGCTATCAGGGTGAAGTGACCATCGGGCCCGGTATGGTGGTCGAGCGGGGAACACTGGTGGCCCACTTGACTCGCAACGGTCAGCAGGCCGTGATGGAGGCCGACCGGGCCGTCACCATCGCCTCGACCGGAACGCTCAATCCACCCACCCAGGGCAACGTGACCATGACGCCGTCCTACGGCTCGACCATTAGCGTGGCTCGTCCGACCATCCGGGCTCAGTTCGATCGTCAGGTTCGCCCCGAGACGATCCAGATGACCGTTGATGGCCGGGACGTCACCAATCTGGCCTCCAAGACCTCGAACTGGATCAACTTCGTGCCCGGCTACGACCTGCAGGTAGGCAGCCATCAGGTCGAGGTTCAGGCTACCGACCAGTATGGTCAGTATGTCCATCAGCAGTGGAACTTCTACACCGACAACTACGCCTATAACAACACCGGTGTGCCCTCCCTGTCGGTTTCGAACCTCTCCGACGGAACGACCGTGCCCGCCGTGTTCAACATTCAGGGGCAGACATCTCCCTATACCACCGTCAAGGTGCAGGCCACTTCTCAGCGTGACCTGGTGCCGGGTGTGATCGGCATTCGAGGACGGACCTTCACGGCCAGCACCGTGGCCGACGCTCAGGGTCGCTTCGACATTCAGCTCGACACCTCGAGCCTGCCCACCAATACCCAGCTTGACCTGACCATCTCGCCGGTTAACAACGCCGGCGTGACCGGTAATCCGGTCGAACTGGAACTGACCCGTCGATAGTTGTCCTCACGGTAGGATGCGGCCTCTCGAGAGGCCGCGTCCTACCCATTCTTTGTGACCGGAGCAAGTCATGAACAAGTCGACTCTGAACCTTTGGCCCTTTGGACTCATCGCTTGCCTCGCGCTGGGTTTTCTCGACCGAGCCGGGGCGCTCAATCTGACCGAGGCTCAGACCTGTCTGACCATCGGCCTCATCGCGGTCTTGCCGCTGTGCGGGGACTTCTTCTTGGGTGAACGCGGACAGTCGGCCGGCCGGGCCATCACCCTCGTGATGGCGGCCGCGCTCCTGGACGTGCTCACCGGTTGGCGCTGGCCCCTGTGGCTGCTGATGGCGGCCCTGTTAATGACCGCCTGGCTGGTAGCCTCGCCCCAGCAAACAGAGTTGTCCAATCGGCTGGCCGGCCTGCATCTGGCCGTGGTGGCCACCATGCTGCCGCTGCGCGAAGACCCTGTCTGGCTCAGCCAGAGCCTGCTCCACTTGCTGTTTGGCGTCGGCCTGATGAGCACCGTGGGTTACTGGCGCCAGAGCGTTGTCAGCACTCGCCTGCGCGATTGGACCCTCAGCGGAATGGCCGTTCTCTCTCTCGGCTTGTGGCTGACCACAGCGGGTGAACTGGCAAGGCAACCGCAGCTCTCAGTGCTAGGCAGCTACGTGGTCGGAATCTATCTCATCTGCTCGCCTGTGGTCGGATGGGCCATCTCGCGCCAGTCGTCGGGCGTCCTGGCCTTGCCGTTGCTGGCCGCAGCCACGCTCTCCTCGGCCTTTTTCGGAGTGCTCATCGTGTTGGCTCTGATGCATCACGATGCGCCCGTGCTGCAGTGCCTCGAAGCGTGGCTACCCTTCTTTGTGCCCGGTCTGCTGGCCGGCTTGAGCAGCGAGTTCGAGCGCAATCCTCTGGTCTTCGACGACGATTTCGGCGGCTCAGGAGTCAGCTTTCAAGAGGGTCTGCACCCGGTCGGCCAGTAGCCTGATCGGCAAGGCTTCGTGGGCCGCTCCAAGCGCCAGGGCGGCCGAGGGCATCCCGGTCACGGCCGCCGTGGTGGGGTCCTCCACCAGGGCCAGCCCCCCCGCCTGACGCAACTCCAGCAGGCCCAGAGCTCCGTCCGAGCCCATCCCGGAGAGGATGACTCCGATAGTGTGACTGGCCGGACCCCGGGCCAACGAGCGAAAGAGAGCGCTGATCGACGGGCAGTGTCCATCTACCGAGGCTCCGGTCTCGACCTTGAGGCCGTCCTTGCTCCAGCGCAGATGATAGCCCCGTTCTACCAGGTAGACCACCCCCTCTCTGGGTGTTTCGAGATGTTCGGTCAGGCGACAGTCCCAACCGCTCGCTCGGGATAGCCAGCGGGCGAAGCTTTCGACCGCTCCGGTCGGCAGGTGTTGCACCAGCATCACCGATAGACCGCAGTCCGGTCCTAGCTTGCTCAGCAAGTGCTCGACCGATTGAGGTCCCCCCGAGGACGAACCGATGGCCAGGTTGCGAAAGGAACGTAATTGCAGCCGTCGGGGCGGAAATTGGCGAATCACTTTCACCTGATTCATGAGCAATACCATCCGCCGCAATTCCGTCAGCGAAGCTTCTCCGTCTTCCCCTTTGGCCACGGTGGCGACCGCGCCTCCGGCCTCGGCTTCGGACTGCCAGCGCTCGGGACTCGCTGAGTAGAGAATCACCGGGACCGGATGGACCTGGAGGATGCGGGCCAGAGTTTCGGGACCGCTCAGTCCCGGCAGCCCTCCGTCGAGGACGATCACGTCGGGTCGGGTCAAAACCAGCATCTCCAGAGCCTGCTCCCCGCTGCCGGCGATACCCACCACCCGCAAACGAGGGTCCCGCTCGAGCCCGGCGCAAATGACGCCCCGCTGCACTGGACTGTCCTCGACCACCAGGATGTTGATGGTCATAACAGCTCGGCCACCAGATCCAACATCTTCTTCTCTTCAAAGGCCTGTTTGGCCACGCAGCGGTCAGCCCCGATGGTGAGCGCCTTGCGGAACGAGGCCGGGTCATCTTTCGAGGTGAGCAGGATGAACGGCAAGCTGCTCAGAGGGGGAGCCAGCGCTCGCAAGCGCTCGAGCAGTCCGAGCCCATCCAAAACCGGCATCTGCAAGTCAGAGACGATCAGGTCCACCGACTCTTGCTCGAGCAACTCAAGTGCTTCTTGACCGTTGGCCGCCGACAAGGTATGGTAGCCAGCTCGTCCCATCACCCCGAGGACGACCGAGCGCGTGGTCACCGAGTCGTCGACCACCAGAATGGTCGAGGAACGACCTGCCTCGGCCGGCGGGGGGGAGGCTCCCACCCGAGTGCCGAGCTTGGCCAGGTCCAGCAGAAAGAGGGGCGCTCCGCCTCGGTGGGCCACCCCGCTTACGGCTGCCGGCAAGCCCTCGATCTCGGGAATGGGGCTGATCACCAGCTGCCGATAACGACCGCACTCGGCCACCGAAGCCGTGGCCTGATGTTGAGGCTCGCGAATGTGGAGCAGGTTGGTCTCGTTGCCAGCGACCTCTTCGTAACCCAGCAAGAAGCTGAGGCTGGGAGCCTGTTGCTCGCGATGATAGCTGACATGAGAAAGGCTGCGGGCCAGCACGGCAAATTCCCGGCCGCCGCTGGTCACCAGTAATACTTCTTCATACTCCCAGGGAGCCGGTACCCTCAATTCAAAGCGCAGGCCCGCCTCGAGCACTCGACAGACGATGTCGCCACCGAGCCGGCGCACGGCCTGACGCACCGCCGCCAACCCCAACCCCCGACCGGCGTCAAGGTCGCTGGCCAGTCGTGTGGTTACCCCCACCTCGAAGAGCCAACTGGCCATCTCGTCGGGGCTCAGGGACTCCCACTGGTCGGTGGACAGGTGGCCCAGCGCCACCACCCGTTCGCCCAGGCGGTCACGGGCCAGCCCGGCCCCATCGTCCTGCACCCAGACTTCCAGGCCCGATTGGCGGCGACGCACCCCGACCTCGATGCGGCCCGACGGCTCCTTGCCGGCCTGTTCGCGCTGCCGGGGCGGCTCCACGCCATGCACGATCGCGTTACTGACCAGGTGAAGCAGGACGGGGCGCAACTCGAGCATATGCTCGCGCAACACGAAGGTCGAGGGCACGTCGACGGCCAGGTCGACCTGTTTATGCTGCACTCCGGCGAGTTTATGGACCATCTCGGGCAGGCCGGCCAACAGTTCCTGGGCCTGGCGCAGGGTCAGCTGAAACGCCAGCTCTCCCAGTTCGTTTGTTTCGCGGGCCAAGCGCTGTTGAAAGTCCTGCCACAGCCGGCCTTCCATCAGGCCGGTCTCGGCCGCCAGCAGCCGCTCGCAACGAGTTTGCAGATCCTGCAGGTTGGTGGCCGACAGCAGTAGGGTCTGGGCCAGTTCCGGGGCCAACCGTCCGGAGCTAGCCACTGTTTCCTCCAGGCTCGTCGTTTGTTTGGGAGTGGGAGCGCGCTCCCCTTCGAGTTCATGGAGCTGGGCGCGCAGAGCTGTCAAGCGCGAGCGCTGGTGGGAAGGTTCCAGTCCGGGCAGAGCCAGCAACTCTTCCTCGAGTTGATGAATGTGCCTGGCCATCGCGTCTAACCCCAGTAGCCTGGCACTTCCCTTGAGCGTGTGCAGGTGCAGCGGAGCATCCCCCAGCGAGCGGCTGGTGGGAAACTGCTCGAGCACGCGAGCCACGGCTGCCAACACCTGCTGGCGCTCGCCGTCGAAGCTCTGTTGGAGACGCTCGAGGCGGTCGCTCACAACAGTCCCTCCCAGTCGGCCAGGCGAGGCTGCCCACTATCCCCGAGCAGGTTCGGATCGAGCACTTCCAACCAGCTATCGGCCGAGACTTCGAGGGCCAGCGGGCGTTCCCTGAGCACCAGGTAGACGGCCGCCTGCGGCCTGGCCACGCCCACTAGATGCGACCAGGCGATGACGGGCAAGGGTCGCCGGTCAAACAGCAGGATGCCCACGCAAACGTGTCGGCCGAGGCGAGCACCCGTGGGGGTCGCCAGCAAAGGCCCGGCCAGAATGCGAGCGAACCCTGTTTCGGGAAAGGCCCAGGTTATGTCTTTCCAGCGGCTGAGCACATAGCGACGCTGTACGAGTTCGGACGACCGGTCGCGATTGGCCAACTGCTCGGCCCGTTGTTGTAACAACCGGCTATCCATGGGCCTCGTCCAAACGTTTTAGGGCCAGGGCGGCGGCGCCCCGTAGCTGCTGCCACGTCGAGTTCTGAGCCTGCAGGATTTGGTTGGTGTGTTGGTCGGGGGTCACATCCTCGGTGAGCAGGCGGTTCAGGCGCGTCCGCGCCTCGTCGGGCCGGCCCATCTCGAGCAACAACCGGCCGTGCAGAAAATGGCCCACCAGCATTCCTGGCTCGCCGCGCAGATAGTCCGACAGGAGTTGCTCGGCCAGTTCTAGCTCACCGCTCGAGTGGGCGGCCACGGCTGCATCAAAGCTATCACGACCGGGGCGAGCGGGGGGAAGCGGGGTAGGCAAAGTAAAGCTAGATTGCTTGCGATAGATGGCCAGGTCCGGCAGGGGAACCAGGTCCGGGTGGGCCAGCAGGGTGGCTTCAGGATAGCCCAGGACGAGATAGCCGCCCATTTCCAGGGCGTCGACCAGCAGGTTGATCACACGCCGGGCCGCGCTGGGCTCGAAGTAGATCAGTACGTTGCGACAGAGGATGATGTCAAACTCTGGACGCGGCTTGGGCGCCAACAGGTTTTCGACTTCGAAGTTGACCAACGAGCGAAGTTGGGGTTGCACTCGGGCTAGCTTGGGGTCGGCCTCGAGATAGCGCTCGGCCAGCTCAGCCGGAAGCCCGCGCAAAGCCGAGAGAGGGTAAACCCCGGCCCTGGCCGTCTCGATATTGCGCTCGACCAGGTCAGTGCCGAGGACCAGACCGTCGCGGCCCGCCTCGCGCAGGGCGATAGCCAGGCTGTAGGTTTCGGCTCCGGTCGAGCAGCCGGCCGACCAGACATGCGTCCCGATCCGGTCGCAAGCCCAGGCCCTGGTCAGAAATTCGAATTGTTGGGGGTGACGCCAGAAATGCGAGTGGGCGTTGAGCACGGTGCCGAGAGCCGAGCGCCAGCGCTCGGGACCCAGTCCCATCTTCTCGAGGTTTTGGTGCAGGTCCGACAGTTGCGAGGCGCTTAGACGCACCCCCGTGGCCCGGCTGATGACTTCGGCCAGGTCGTTCATGAAGGTTCGTCCTCGGCCAATAGCTCTTCGGCGACCCGTTCGCGCTGCTCGAGCTGATCCCGGCTTCGGGTGAGCAGCAACCGCTCTTTCTCGAGCAGCAGACGAGGCGTACTCAAGAGAAGGGCCGGCTCTTCACCGTGGCTTACGGTGGCCGCTTGAGCTCCCCCCTCGCCCCCCACGTTTTCCATGGGTAAGAGCGCCTCCCAGGTGACCGCGTCCACACACTCGACCCGCTCCAGGCGCAGACACGACTGGGGTTGACTCGAAAGCAGCAGCAGAGGATCGTTGAGTGACGGGGCCGGGGTCTCTAGACCGAGCAGGCTAGCCAGAGGCACTACCGGAACCCAGTTGCGACCGAGGCGAAACCACCCTTCGACCAGCGGCTTCGAGAGCTTGGTGGCGGTGAGGGTGGGCCTGAGCAACACCTCCTCGATCTCGGAGGCATAGAAGGCTACCCGCTGGCCGCCGCTGCGTCCGAACAGCAGGGGGATCATCGACCCGCCTTACGAGCCCAGGAGAGGGGTGCCCGCTCCAGGTCACCGCTGAGCTGGGTGAGCGACTCGGCCTCCTTCTCCAGGCGTCGACTACCCAACGACACCTGTTCAGAACTCTCGCGAATGTTGAGTAGAGCTTCTTCCACCTGGCGCAAGGCCAGGCTCTGTTGGCGGGTGGCCGCCACGATCTGTTGAAAAGCGTCGTCTCCGCGTTGGAGCACCTCGACCAGAGCTCGGATCGACTCGTCGGCGCGCGAGGCGTGGCGTTCGCCGGCCTCGACTCGCTTGACCGCTTCTTCGCTCAGCATCACCACCCGGTGAATCTCGCCCCGGATCTCGTGGAGGATCTGATGGGCTTCGACGGTGGCCTCCTTCGAGCGGACCGCCAGACGTTGCATTTCGTTGGCCAGTACTCCGAAGGGTTTGCCCTGGTCACCGGCGCTGGCCGCCAGCAAGGCAGCGTTGATCGAGAGGATGTTCGAGCGTTCGGCCAGTTCGTTGACCGAGAAGACAATCTGCTCGACCTTCTCGGCCCGCTCGTTGAGGGCCACCGTAGTTTCGGCCATGGTTTCCACTCCCCGACGCACGGCCTGAGCAGCGTCGCTACTCTCTTGCACGGCCCGCAAGCCCCGGTTGCCCGAGGCCCGGATCTCGCGGGATTCGCCCCCGACCTCCGAGGCTTGTTGGGCGACCTGGGCGGCCGAGTGCGACAACTCCTGAAGGGTGGTCGACATCTCTTGCACCCCGGCCGCTTGCTGAGTCACCGCGGCCGCCTGCTCGACGGCACTCTGGGACAGGGCCAGCGAGGTCTGGTGGACCTTCTTTTGGGCGTCCTCCGTCTGGGCGGCGGCTTCGATCAGGCCGTCAAGCATGCGGTTGAGCGAAGCGGTGAGGGCGCCCACTTCATCAAAAGCCTGGACCTCGAGCTTCTGCTCGGGAAAGCCGCCCTGGGCCACCAGGCCGGCCATTTCGACACAATCGGTCAGAGGCTCGAGCCGGCGCTTCACCTGCGAAAGCCAGACCAGGGCCAGAATGAACAAGCCCACTAAACCCGCCGCCAGAACGACTTCTAACAGACGAGTAGCCTGTTGAAAGTTCTTGCGGTGCTGCTCGACCAGCCCGTCTTCACTGGCGTCGCCCTGCTCGAGCAGGCTGTCGAGCTGAACCATCAGACTGTGACCCACGCCCTGCAACACTACAGCCTTCGCCTGCTCGGGTTGACCACTTTCATAGAGGCGCACGGAGTCGGCAAGTTCGCGTAGCTTGAGTTCGGACAGGCGGCGAATCTCGATTAGTCGCGACTTCTGGTCGCGGTCTACGACCAGTTGCTCACCTTCGCGAAAGAGTTCGTCGAGCTTTTGCCGCTCCTGGTCAAGATCGAGCCAGTAAGCGGTCTGGCCGGTGTAAAGATAGCCCCGTTGGGCGCTCTCGATCGTGAGCAGCTCAGACTTGATCTTGCGAAAGACACCTCGGATCTGGGCCGAACGCATGGATTGCGCCAGCGCCTCGTTGGAGGCCATGATGGTCCACCCACAGGCAAGCGCCAGCAAGACCAGCACGGCCGAGAAATAGCCCAGTGTTTGCTTGGCGGAATCGTAGAGTGAGAGTGTCTTCATTTCGCTCCTGTTCGAGTTCGGGCCAAGAGGCCCTCAATGGTTTCTAACAACAATTCAAAGCTGGGAGGCTTGACCAGGAAGGCGTTCATACCGACATCGGCGGCTTTCTCCTGGTCTTCAGGCAGGGTGCGGGCGGTAAGGGCCACGATAGGTACCCGAGGTCTGCGCTGGGCTTCTTCGGCCGTTCGGATGCGACGGCAGGCCTCGAGGCCGTCGAGCCCCGGCATCTGCAGGTCCATCAAGATCAGGTCGCAAGGCTCGCGCGACTGCTTTTCAACCGCCTCCAGTCCGTCGCGCACCCAATCCACCTGGTAGCCCTCTCGCTCCAGACTGAGGCTCATCACCCGGCCGTTGATGGGATTGTCCTCAGCGATGAGGATGCGTTTGCCGGGTGCGGCCCGCCGTGGTCGGGCCACTTCTTGCGAACTCTCGACGGTGCAGGTTGCTGCGGCCAGCTCGCGCAAACCCCAGCTGGTGGGCAGCCCACGCACCAGACGGGAATGCTCTTGACCCTCCATCACCAACTCGTCGTCCTGCAGCCGCAGTGTGGCCGGCCCGCTCGCGCCCGGGCCCAGCAAACGATGGACGAAGTCGCGTAGTTTTCCCGAAGGGAGGTCCAGGTTGGGGGCCGGCAGTGCCGGCTCTGGCTCAGAGCGCCGCTGAGCCGGAATCGTCAACACAAAGGTGGAGCCCTCCCCGAGCTGGCTGGTCAGACTGAGCTGGCCGCCCAGTAGCTGGGCCAGTTGCAAAGAGATGGCCAGACCCAGCCCGGTGCCTCCGCGCGGCCGGTGGAACGAGTCATCCACCTGGCGAAACTCTTCAAAGATTCTCTCTCGGGATTCTTCGGGCACTCCACATCCGGTGTCCTCCACGGCAAACTCGAGGCCGCCCTCGGGGGTCACCCGCGCACTTAGCAAGACGTGGCCGCTGGTGGTGAACTTTAGAGCGTTGCCCAGAAGGTTGATCAGAATCTGACGGATCAGGGCCGGGTCTGACTCCCACTGGTCAGCCAGCCCCGCCTCGAGGCAGGCCCCCACCAACACCTCCTGGTAGTCAAGATCCCGCTGAAAGGGCGCAATCGACTGGTCGAGCAGGCCGCGCAAGCTGAAGGTGCGAGGGTTGGGCTCGAGCTTATGGGCGGCCAGCTTCGAGAAATCGAGCACATTGTTGATTACGTCCAGCAGATTCTCGGCGCTGCGGTGGATGTTAGCCACCGATTGCCGGGTCTCTTGGCCGAGTTCCTCGTCCTCGAGCAGCAACCGCGAGATGCCCAGGACACCGGTCATGGGGGTGCGGATCTCATGCGAGATATTGGCGAGAAAGATGTCTTTGGCGCGGTTGGCCTCTTCCGCCTGGGCCCGCGCCGTCTGCAGTTCCTGGTTGCGTTGGGACAACTTCTGATTGGTCTGCTCGGCCCGGCGCAGCTCTTCTTGGAGACGCGCCTCCAGGCCCAGAATGCGTTGCGGCACCCTCAGGAGCAACTCGAGTTCGGCACTATCGAGGGTCTTGGATAAGAATGCATCGGCCCCCGCGCGGAGGGCCTCGATGTGCTCTTCCTGGCCGGTGCGGGCCGTCATGACGATCAAGTAGAGGTGGGCCTGAGCAGTGGAGCGGCGCACCCATCGACACAGGTCCAGGCCCGTCATGTTAGGCATCACCCAGTCGGTGATGACGGCATGCAGGTCGTCGCGCCCATTCAGGGCGGCCATGGCCTCAATAGCCGAAGCACAGGTGGTCACCTGATGCCCCCACTCTCTGAGTAAATCGGCCAAAGCCTCGCGCGAGCCTCGGTGATCGTCCACCAGCAACAGGTTCAAGTGGGGAAGTCGGTGCATCAGGTGCGTACAGGCAGGGTCAGGCGCCGGCGGGCGCGTCACTCTATTCTCCTCGTCATACAGCTCAGCATATGCCAAAGCCCCCCCCGGTCCGGCCCATCATAACACTGGTCCTTGAGCCAGCCTATGTCCGGTTTTGATACACCCCCCCTATCCCAGGGGATGGGGTCGGGATAGTCGGACCGGTGGGATGCCCCGGGCGGGGCTGCCGGGATGTGCCAGGGCTAACCCGGTTCGCCTAGGATGAGGAGTGAAAGGCGGTATTTCGCATGCAAAAGCTTCACGTAGCAATGTTCTCGAATGTCTACGCCCCGGTTGTCAACGGCGTGGCCACCTCGGTCAAATCGTTCCGGGAAGGGCTCGAAGAGTTGGGGCATCAGGTCTACATCTTTGCTCCCGGGGGCGACACAGAGCATGAGGAGCGATTCGTCTTCCACTATCCCGCCATCGAACTGCCGATGCAGAAATATCCGTTGGCCGTGCCGGTCTCGACCCTGGCCGACCAGGTCTTTCCCGTGCTCAAACCCGACATCATCCACGCCCACCACCCCGCGCTGTTGGGGCGAGCGGCAGCGCGTAAGTCGGAAGAGTACGGCATTCCCTTCGTCTTTACCTATCACACCCGCTATCATGACTACGCGCACTACGCCGAGCCCTTTCCTAAAGACCGGATCAAGGAATTGATCACCCACTGGCTGGGGCATTTCATGACCAGCTGCCACCGCCTGATCGTGCCCAGCCAGAGTATCAAAGAACTGGTGGCTGAGACCTACGGGGTCGATCGCAACGTGTCGGTCGTAGCCACCGGCATCGATTTCGAGCGCTTCGGTCGAGCCGAATCCCGACGACAGTCGCTGGGGTGGAAGGAGGATGAAGTCATCCTGATCAGTGCCGGCCGGCTGGCGCGCGAGAAGAATTTCGACCTGCTGATCGAGGCTTTCTCCAGGCTACCGCGAGAGCTAGGCGCTCGCCTGGTGATCCTGGGCGAGGGGGACCACCGACCGGTGCTCGAGCAATTGGCCGAGCAACTGGGCGTGGCCGACCGCGTCGATTTATTAGGGCTGGTGCCGTTCGACCAGATGCCCCACTATCTGAGTTCGGCTGACCTGTTCTGCTTTGCCTCGGTGACCGAGACCCAGGGGCTGGTCACGCTGGAGGCCATGGCCACGGGTCTGCCCGTCGCCGCTGTCGAGGCTTCCGGCACCAGTGACGTGGTCGACTCCGGCGTCGAGGGGCTCTTGACTGAAGTCGACGCCTCGGCGCTGGCTCAAGCCATGGAACGGCTCGTGCGCAGTCGGGAGCTGCGCCACGTCTACGCCGAGGCCGCTCGCAGCAAGGCTCGCCAGTACGACCATCTAGCCCAGGCCCAGAAGCTGACCGACGTCTATCTGCAGGCTCGGGAGGACTGCCTGAGCGGTCGACGCTTGCAGGTCGAGCTGCAGAGCCACTGGGAGGCCTTCGTGGACTTCTTCCGGGGCCCGGTAGCCACCCCTGAACGACGAGCATCGTGACCGCTTGCCGCCGGATACCATCCGGTGGGATGGGGGTGATTGGTCCCCCGGTGCCGTGTTCTCGAAGCCAGCCCAGCCTATGCTAAGGACAACCAACGAAGGAGAGGACTCAGAATGAAAAGACTGACGATGATGTCCGCTGTGGTAGCCCTGCTCCTGGGAGTCTACGCGACCACCTATTCGCGGCCGGCCGAGGCCCAGATTTTACTGGTGACCGGTAAATACCGGATTGTATCGGTGGACGAGGGCGAGCGCCGCTTTGGAGTGGCCCTGCCCGAAGACGATCCCCAGGTTCGCCAAAACTGGATCTACATCGACAACGATACCAAGATGGTGGTGCGAACCTACGCCGCCAACGGCTACTTCAAGGACGAATTCATTACCGAAGAAGGCATGTACGACGTGCTTCGTAACCATCGCGGCGATGTCATCCGAATTCACGGAGGACGCGACTGGGACGGTTCGATCGACGCCAAGAAGATCTGGATGTAAAGCTGCGTGAGCGAACACTCGTTGCTCGCATTTGCGGGCATCTTTGCCCTTGGCGTAGGAGCTCAGTGGTTCGCCCACCTGACCAGGCGGCCAGCAATCTTGATGCTGCTGGCCGCCGGGCTGTTGGCCGGACCCGTTTTCGGGCTCCTCAATCCTGACGACCTGTTCGGCGACTTCTTGTTGCCCTTCGTATCCCTGGCTGTGGCGGTCATTCTCTTTGAGGGCGGCCTATCGTTGCGCTTGAGCGATCTGGGCGACCCGGAGGTCCGCAACAGCGTGACTTCGATGGTTCTGCTCGGCTCGCTGGTCACCTTGACGCTGGTATCGCTGAGCGCCTACTGGTTGCTGGGATTCGAGCCAGAACTAGCCATTCTGCTGGGAGCAATCCTGGTGGTGACGGGGCCGACCGTGATCGTGCCCTTGCTGCGGCAGTTGCGACTGCGCGGCCGCGTGGGGCCGATTTTGCGCTGGGAAGGGATGATGAACGACCCGCTGGGAGCCATCCTGGCCCTGCTTGTCTTTGAAGGCATCCTCACCGGTGACCTGCTGCAAGCCCGCACTATCGCGGTGGCCGGCATGGTCCGCGCCCTATTGGTGGGAGCGGTGGGAGCGATTGTTTTCGCGCGCGCCCTGCGGGTGGCCCTGGTCCGCTTCTGGATGCCCGACCATCTGCGAGCTCCGGTGGCCCTGATGATGGCTCTCACTCTGTTCGGACTGTGCGACCTGTTCCAGGCCGAGTCGGGACTGGTGGCCGTGACCCTGATGGGAGTGCTGCTGGCCAACGACGAGAAGGTCGAAGTAGGCTCGATTCTCGAGTTCAAAGAGACGCTCAGCGTGCTCTTGATCTCGGTCTTGTTCATCCTGCTTTCGGCCCGGGTGACCCGCGAATCGCTGCTTAGCTATAGCGGCCAGTCGCTGGTGTTCGTGGCCGTGGTGGTCCTGGCCGTCCGACCCCTGGCGGTCTTCGTGTCCACCGTGAGGACCGGACTCGATTATCGCGACAAGCTGTTGCTCTCGGTCCTCGGACCCCGAGGTATCGTGGCCGCGGCCGTCTCGTCGGTGTTTGCGCTCCGGCTGGAAGCCGAGGGATTTCCCCGAGCGGCCGAGTTGATGACGATGACTTTCCTGGTCATCGCCGTCACGGTGGCGTGCGCTGGTCTCGCCGGACCGATCGTGGCTCGCTGCTTTGGGCTAAGCGAGGATCAGGTGGACGGCTTGCTGCTGGTGGGTGCCCATTTGCCAGCGCGCGAGATAGCTTCTCAGGTGGCCAGCCGCGGCTCGCGGGTGCTACTGGTCGACACCAATCCGGCCAACGTGGCCACGGCTCGACTGGCGGGTCTCGAGGCGGTGCGAGGCAATGTGCTGACCCGAGACCTGCGCGAACGGCTCGATATGCGAGGCATCGGGCATGTGCTGGCTTTGACCCCAAACGACGAGGTCAACACCCTGGTGGCGGCCATTTACGAACGGGAATTTGAACGCTCCCGGGTCTTTCGCCTGACCGGCACCTTGAACGGTCCGGGCCGGGCGCTACATCAAGAATTGTCTTTCCGCCGTCTCGACGAGCTGTGGAAAGAGGGCTGGCGGCCGTTCTGGTCGGCCTGGCCCGAAGGGGCCGCCAAAGGCGCAGTGGCTCTGGTCTATCGCGATGACGATGGCCGGATGCACTGGCTTGGTCCCGAGCTGACCAGCAACCTCAAAGAGGGGACGGAGGTGCTGGCACTTGCTCCCCCTCGACCCGATCCGGTGATCCCGCCGGAGCGGATAGACTATACACCCCGGCTAGTAGCCGCGGGGAACGGAGAGAAGAACTGATGAAAGACGTCAAGCTAGTGATCGTGGACGACCACCCGGTGGTCCTGCAAGGACTCAAGCACATGATGAACGAGGCCGATGGCATCGAGGTGGTCGGTCAGGCCAACAGCGGCGACGAGGCCCTGGACAAGATTCCCAAATGGAAACCCGATGTGGTTCTCATGGATGTGCGTCTGCCGGGCATGAACGGTCTGGAAGTGATGCGTCGCCTCAAAGAGCAGATGCGGGATCTCCACATCATCTTGATCACCGTTTCCGATAGCGACCTCTACCTGGTCGAGGCACTGCGGTGGGGGGCCAGTGGTTACCTCTCGAAGGACTCGTCCAAGGAGCTGATCAGCCACGCCGTCAAAGCCGCCGTGCAGGGTGGTACCACGCTGGCTCAGCCCCTGGTGGACAAAGGCTTCGGCGCCATCGCGCGCTCGGCCGTCAACCTGGGCAAGCCCAAGGATGACGAATCGCTGCCGTCGCTGGTCGAACTCACCCCCCGTGAACTCGACGTGCTGCGCCTGGTCTCGGAAGGAAAAACCAACCGCACCATCGCCGGCGAGTTGAGTCTGGCCGAGGTGACGGTCAAAAAGCACGTCCAGTCGATCCTCAGCAAGCTGGGAGTCCGCGACCGGACCCAGGCGGCTCTGCGGGGGGTTCGTCTGGCCTTGATCGATTAGCACGACCCAGGCTCTTCGGTATCCGAGTGGATGGGCGGGTCGGATACCCGCGGGGCACCTTCGACTCCCCTGGCGCTGCTAAGCTAGAGCCAGAAAGGGAGGAACATCGTGCGCTACATCATCGACCTGGTTGCTCTAGTAGGCTTGACTCTGGTGCTGGGGGCCGCGCGGCCCCAGCAGTTGCTGGGAGTCAGCCACAACGGCTCGGCCGGTTTACGGGCCGGCGACTTCTTGCAAGTCGACTACCACGGCAAGCCCGGACGGCTCGTTTCATTCGGTTTGCCCGGCATCGCCGATGGCTGGTTGATGGAAGAGATCGAACCCGGCGTCTATCGAGGCTCGGTGATGATTCTGCCGTCGTTTGGGCGTTATCACTCTGCCCTGCAAGTGCGGGTCAGTCGAGGCCACGAATCCTCCGAGGTGTTCGAATCCGAACGTCCGGTCGTTCTGTTACCCCCCGACTCGCAGCGGCAGGTCTTTCTCCATCAGACTCCGGACGGACTGCGCCTGGCTTTCGACACCACGGTCTTGATCAATACGCTCGACGTGCGGCTGGATGGTCAGCCGTTGGGCAACGACTATCGGCCCACCAATAACTACTTTGAAGTAGCTCTTCCAGGCGGACTCAAAGGCTCGCATAAGCTGGAGGTATCGGTCACCACCCTCGACGATCGCCGCCTCAGCCTGGAGCGATCATTCATTCAGTAACGGCTGGGGACGAAGGATTCATTTTGGATTGGGTCAATAGAGCCCCCATGGCCAAGCCTATCCTCACCCTGATCGTGGTGGTCCCCGCTGGCGTCGACACATCCCGGCTCCGAACCGTGCTCGATGCGATTCCGTCGACTTTCGAGGGATGGGTGGTAGTGGTTGGCGCTGATGCTCCCGACGAGAGCACGCTGGCGGCTGTGGCTGAAGGACCCCTCGAGGTCGTCCGATTGACCGACTCGTGCCAGCCTGAACCTGGTCACCTCTATCTGGTTGGCCAGGCGGCGGTCGAGTACGGCGATGGAGGAAGACTGATCGTCGACGACCGCCGGGTTTCCAATCTTGATGCCTTTTTAGCTTCATTGGAACTGACCGAGAGCGAGTCCACGTATGTGGTGGTCCTCGAAGGCGGCCAACACGATCCGGCTCTTGGCGTCAACTTCTTGCGGACTCACGATGTGGCCTATTTCAGCTACCGGACCGACGACGACCAGAGCCGCTTGCGCCATGCCCTGGGGGCGTTTTTCCATGAGGGGCCCCGCGACCCGGCCACGGCCGAACTCGAGGGCATCCTGCCCGAAGTGTGCGAAATCCTCTCCACTGATCCTCACGATTTTCGCCACTATCGCCGCAGTTCGATGGCGCGGCGACTCAAACGCCGCATGATCCGGGTAGGTCTGCGCGAACCGGGGGCCTATCTGGTCTATTTGCGAGACCATCCCGAAGAGGTGAAGCTTCTCTTCCAGGAGATTCTTATCGGAGTAACCTCTTTCTTTCGCGACCCCGAGGTGTTCGAGGTGCTCGAGCACGAGGTCTTTCCCCGGCTGGTACGAGAATCCAAGCCGGTTCGTATCTGGGTGCCCGCTTGCTCAACCGGCGAAGAGGCTTACACCCTGGCGATTCTGTTTCACGAGGCCCGCGAACGGGCTCGCTCCAAGTCCTCGATTACGATCTTTGCCACCGATATCGACGAGAGCGCCCTGGGGCAGGCACGGCGCGGTGTCTACCCGCTATCGATCGCCAAAGAGGTCGGCGAAGCTAGATTGGCGCGCTATTTCATCAATAGCATCGAGGGGTATCGAGTGGCGCCCGAGCTGCGCGAAAGTTGCCTCTTCTCGACCCACAACTTGCTGACCGAGCCGCCCTTTTCGCATCTGCAGATGATCTCTTGCCGCAACTTGCTGATCTATTTAGGCCAGCATTTACAGCAGAAGCTGATGTCGGTATTTCACTACGCGCTGGAACCCGGTGGGGTGCTGGTCCTGGGCACAGCCGAGGACATGACCAGCCATCAAGAACTCTTTCGTCCTCTGAGTTCGCGGTTGCGAGTCGGATTGCGCCAGGCCGGCCCCAGCGCCAACCTCGATTTCTCCCCCCCCGACCATCGCTCGCTCCACGACACCGGGTCAGAATCGTCTCAGCAGCCCTCTCTGCACGGGGTGGTCGAGCGGATCATTCTCGACGAGTTTGGGCCGAGCGCGGTGGTGGTCGATGATCAGCACACCATCGTCATGACCACCGGTGACATCAGCCCCTTCTTCCGTTTTCGCAGCGGACTCTTTCGCAACAATATCGTGAGTCTGGCTCGCGACGAGCTCCGCAGCCCGCTGCGCACGGCCTTGCGCGAGGCCCGCGAGCGTCGGCGTCGGGTCGAGCGAGAGTCGTTCTTGCTCGAGCCTGACGGCCGGGCCAGCAATGTATTGATCGTAGTGCAGCCGATGCCCCGGTTGGGCTCGTCGAGCGAGCTTCATCTGGTAGTGATCACCAAGCACTCTTCGGTCATCGTACCCGAACGAACCGAGCACGACGCCACCATCCGGGCGCTAGAACAAGAGCTAGCCGCCACCCAGGGCGAACTGCGGCGGGCCGTTAGCGAACTCGAGTCGGCCAACGCCGAACTCGAGAGCCGCAATCAGGACCTGCGCAGCATGAACGAAGAACTCCGCGTCTCCAATGAAGAGTTACACAGCTCCAAAGAAGAGATTCTGACCATCAACGAAGAGCTCACCCAGACCAACACCAACCTGCAGAACCTGCTCTACAGCACCGAAATGGCCGCTATCTTTCTTGATCCCGAAGGCAGAATTCTGTTTTTTACGCCGCGGGCCGCCGATATTTACAATTTGCTCGACAGCGATCGTGGGCGGCCCCTGTGGCATCAGACGCACAAAGCTCTGAATATGCCCAGGCTTCCTCGGCTTGAAGAAGTCCTCGAACGGGCCGAAGAGACCGACGTGGCGGTCGCAGACAAGATCTTCCTGCGTCGAGTGCTGCCTTATCGCAAGGATAAGGACCAACCGGCCGGGTTGGTGCTCGTCTTTATCGACGTGACCGCCCTGCGGCGCTCCGAGCAAGAGCTGCGCCGCACCCTGGCCGAACTGGATGCCGTCTACCTCCACGCTCCAGCCGGGTTGGCCGTCTTAGACGAGCAGTTGCGCTACGTCCGTCTCAACGCTCACTTCTCGCAATTGCACCGAAGAGCCCCCGAAGAAGAGCTGGGCAAGCGGCCCTCTGAGCTCTTTGGCGAGTTCGGCAAAGAGCTCGAAGCTCTGCTGCGGGAAGTGCTCGACACCAACCAGCCGCGTGAGGGCATGGAGATTTCCGGGCCGGTCAACAGTGAAGAGGACCGCACCTTTCTGGCTAGCTACTATCCTTTCGAGACAGAGCAGGGCCGCTTCATCAACGTCACGGCCGTGGAGATCACCGAGCGCACTCGCGCCATGGAAGCCCTCGAAGAAAGTCAGACCCGCCTGGCAGCGCTGCTGGCCTCGACTTCGTCGGCGATCTACGGCGTCGATGGGGAAGGACGTTGCACCTTTGCCAACCAGTCCTGTGCCGATTTGCTGGGCTACGCCAAACCGGAGCAGCTGGTCGGTCAGCATATGCACGAGTTGATCCATCATACGCGGGCTGACGGGTCATCCTATTCGTTCTCTCATTGTCCCATCCGTGAGTCGATTTTGACTGGCACACGGATTCACATCACCGACGAGCTGCTGTGGCGCGCCGACGGTACCTCGTTTCCCGCCGAATATTGGGCTTCGCCTAAACAGGACTGGGGGCCCCGTCAGGGGGCGGTGGTGAGCTTTATCGACATTACCGAACGCAAGCGGATTGAAGAGAGCTTGGCCCGAGCCAAACGGGCCGCTGAGGCTTCGAGCCAGGCCAAGAGCGAGTTTCTGGCCAACATGAGCCACGAGATCCGAACGCCGATGACAGCGATCCTCGGCTTTTGCGACATTCTCGCTCGTCATCTCGACGATCCCGATAATCTGGCCTGTGTCGGTACCATCCAGCGCAATGCCGAGCATCTCATCCGGATTCTCAATGACATCCTCGACCTTTCCAAGATCGAGGCCGGCAAATTGGGCATCGAGCGCGAGGCGATGGCCTTGCAAGAGATGATCTGCGATGTTCTCTCGCTGATGCAGGTGCGGGCGGCCGAGAAGTCTCTGGCGCTCGAGTGCCGCTTCGAGGGAGCCGTTCCTCACACGGTTGAAAGCGATCCCACCCGCTTGCGCCAGATCCTGGTGAATCTCCTCGGTAACGCGATCAAGTTCACTGAACAGGGTCAGGTGGATTTGCTGGTGGGTTATCACGAATCGGCCAACGAGCTATGGTTCGAGGTGGTCGACACCGGCATCGGCATCTCGACCGAGCGGGTGACGGACCTGTTCGAGCCGTTCCATCAGGGCGATACCTCGGTGACTCGCACGTTTGGGGGAACGGGACTGGGACTGGCCATCTGCAGGCGTCTCGTAGAGATGCTGGGGGGCGCCATCACAGCCACCGTCAATCCTGAAGGGGGGAGCCGGTTTCGCTTTACGGTGTTAGCCGGTGAGGTGAGCGAGGAGATCATCGATTCGCCACCGGTAATAGGCGAGTCGTTGGCTCGAGCCGAGGAGCGCGTGGCCGACCTCACGGGGTTGCGGGTGTTGGTGGTCGACGATCGCAGCGAGATTCGTTATCTGGTCCAGAACTACCTCGAGCAGGCAGGGGCCCAGGTCGAAGAGGCCCGCAACGGGGCCCGCGCTCTCGAGATGCTCAACGAGTCGGAAGACGCTTACGATGCTTTGATCCTGGACATGCAGATGCCGGTGCTAGACGGCTATGAAACGACCCGACGAATTCGAGCTGCGGGCCTGACCTTGCCGATCGTGGCTCTTACCGCGTCAGCCATGAAAGGCGACCGGGAACGATGTCTGGACGTCGGGTGCAATGAATACCTCACCAAGCCGGTGGAGCGGCGTCTGTTGGTCGATGCGGTGGCCCTCCACTGCTACCAGCGACCTGAGGGCTACGTGTTGGTGGTAGAAGACAACCGCATGGCGGCCGTCGCAGTCGAGGCCAATTTGAAAGCCTTGGACATCGAAGTGGCCACCGCTGGCACGGTGGCCGAAGCTCTCGAGCTTTTTCGCGGTAAGCTACCACTGGCTGTGCTGCTCGACCTGGGGCTGCCGGACGGAGATGGATTCGAGGCCCTGGCCGCGATGCGCGCCCTCGACGGCAAAGGGAGCGTTCGCTACGTGTGCCATTCTGGTCGCGATGAGGAAGCGATCAGAGACCGGGCCCTGGCCAGCGGCTTTGACGAGTTCGTCATCAAGCCGGTTTCAACCGCAGTGCTGGCTCGCGCCCTGGGACTAACTCAAGGCCGCTAGGGCGTCTTGCAGGGCTCGATGGCGGCGCGAGATGATGCGCACGTAGTCGCGGGTCTCTTGGTAGGGTGGCACGCCGCGATAGCGGCTGACCGCGCCGGGGCCAGCATTATAGGCCGCCAGGGCCAGGCGTTGCTTGCCGCCAAAGCGACGCATCTGCTGGCTGAGGTAGCGAGCGGCGCCACGTAGATTCTGTTCGTCGTCGCGAGGGTTGACCCCGAGTTCTCGAGCCGTCTCGGGCATCAGCTGGCCGTAACCCAGCGCGCCCACGGGCGAAACGGCGTCGGCGCGAAAGGCCGACTCGGTAGCTACCAGCGAGGCCAGGAGTTCAGGCTCGAGTGAATTCTCGCGAGCCGTGTCGCAAATCATCGCGGCCAGCTCCATCGACTGGTCGGGCGACAGACCTCCATTGAACTGCCGAATGTAGGCGCCCAGCACGGTGAGTTCGCGCTCGTCGCCAAGGGCGACCAAATTCTGGCTACGAAACGCCTGGGCGAGGTCGCGCCCGGGACGAGTGGCCACGGCCACGCGAGACAGGGAAATGGCGGTCAGGCTGTGGTCGAATTCGCGACGGGTCAAGACCATCACTTCACAGCCGGGCTCGAGCCAGGAAGCATCCTGGCTGGACGGCGAGATCTCCATGAGGTGTTCGCCAGCCTGGACGAAGAGTTTGCCCTTGCGGCGGCTGAGCAGGGTGCCTCGGATATTGGCGACCTCACCGACATTGTCGCCGATGGGTGGGGGAGCTATCGGCCTTAGTCCGCGAGGCTTCGGCTCTTCGGCCTCGACCGGAGCTTCGGTGACAATGGACTCAGAGACGACCACTGGCTGATTGAGCGTCGTCGGGGTGTGGGGCTTCGTGAAGAAGAATAGCGCGGATAGGGAGGCGATCCCAAGATACAATCCCGCTCGCATTGAGAGACTCCGTGTTTAGTTGTCAGCACCCTGTCTCGGCCATGTAAGCACAAAAAAAGGGGTCTGACAACCCCTTTGTAAACATTTTGTAAACAGGCTTAGCCGCCGACATAGTTCGTCGAGCCGGCCGTCCTCTCTCTGGTTGGCATCGGCGCCAGTCGGCGAGCGTGCATCTTGCCATCCAGATAGCGGGTAACGGTAACGTCCACCATGCGTCCACGCAGGCGGGTGCGTGGCATACCCATCAGGTCCTCACCGTAGCTCACGGTGATTCGCTTCGAGCCGTCAACCAGAACGGTCATGGAGTCTTGGTCGGGGTCCACCGACAGCACGCGACCTCGAATGTGATCGAGGCCGCGATGTCGGGCCACGGTCGCGCCCATAGCAGCGATATATAGAAAGCCCCCGAGCAGGAGCACGATAGCGATGGTATTGCGTGTTCTCTTCTTCATACTTCCATTGTGGCGCATGGCAGCCGCGGCCCGAGAGACTCGCCAGGACACTGATGGGGGATTCGCTTGGCGGGCCGGAGGATAGGCTTTTCCACCTATCCCGCCGGATAGGCCCGGCAAATACCGGCGAGGCTCCAGGGCTGTGTGATCATCGGACTACACTGGGCATGCAATACCCTGTCACCGGTCGCGGCCCGCCCGGGCCGCGACCACTCTCAGGGAGCATCGGGAGGAAACGTGAAGCGTCGTAAGACTCTGAGTAGGAAGGCCTGGCGGGTCTTGGGCCGCCTGGTCATCGTATTGTTGGTCGCGGTCGGGATCACCGGCATTTTGGCCGCCCGAACCATCCGTCAGATCTATCGTGATGTGGCCGAGACGCTGCCTCCCCTGACCCGCCTCGAGGAGCCCAGGCTGGCCCAGACCACCAAGCTCTTCTCGCACGACGGCCAGCTGATCGCTACTCTCTTTCATGAGAACCGCCGTCCGGTCGCGCTCGACGAGGTAGCGCCCTCGATGCTGGCCGCTTTGATGTCTATCGAGGACCAGCGTTTCTATCTGCATGACGGAGTCGATCCGATGGGCGTGCTGCGGGCCGCCCTGGCTAACGTGATGCACGGAGGCATCGACCAGGGGGCCAGCACCTTGACGATGCAGTTGGCTCGACGCCTGTATTTGACCGACGAGCGCTCCTATTGGAGAAAATTCCGGGAGGCGCTGCTGGCCAGGCGGATCGAGCAAGAGTTCACCAAAGAGCAGATCCTCGAGGCCTATCTCAACGAGGTCTATTTCGGCGAGGGAACCTACGGTGTAGCCGCCGCCTCCAGTCACTACTTCGGCCTTGCTCCCGACCGGCTGACTCCGGCCCAGAGCGCCATGCTGGCGGGCCTGGTGCAATCCCCCTCGGCCCTGGCCCCGGGCGCCGACCCCGAGGCTTGCCGTCGCCGCCAACTGTCGGTGCTCGAACGCATGCACGAACTGGGCTATCTCGAGGACGTCGAATACGCCGAGGCGACTCACGAGGCCAAGACGATGAAGGTGCGCGACACCAAAGCGGTGCAGCCCGTGCTCAAGTATCCCTACTTCACCACCTACGCCATCAAGGAGCTGTCCGAGCAGTTCAGCCAGGCCAAGCTCTATGAGTCGGGCTTCAAGATCTATACCACCCTCGATATCGAGCTTCAGCGGATGGCGGAGCATCACCTGACCCAGGTCATCCAGAGCATGGGCCCGGGCTACCACGCCGACTCGGCCGCCCTGGTCCTGATCGAAAACGATACCGGCGCTATCCGCGCCATGGTGGGCGGGGTCGGTTGGAGCGACAAGAACCAATTCAATCGCGCCTGGCAGGCAGCCCGCCAACCTGGCTCATGCTTTAAGGCCTTTCTCTACACCGCCGCGCTCGAGTCTGGCATGAACCCGGAAGACCTGGTAAAGGACACCGCTGTCACCCTTAAATTGACCAACGGCCAGACCTGGAAGCCCCACAACGCCGACGGCAGGAGCCTGGGTGAAATTCCCTTGCGCGAGGCGCTCAAGCGCTCCCGCAACCTGGTCGCGGCTCGGCTGGTAGCTAAACTCGGTCCCGACCGGGTGGTCGATGTGGCTCACCGATGCGGCGTCGAGAGCGACCTGCCCACGGTGCCGGCCGTGGCCCTGGGAGCCGCGGAAGTAACACCGCTCGAGATGGCCCAGGCCTTCTCGACCTTTCCCAACGCCGGCCGCCGCCATCACGCCTACGCCGTCGGGCTGGTCGCCAACCAGCAGGGCGAGCCCGTGGCCAACATGGCTAGCCACTGGACCCGGCAAGCCCTGTCACCGATCACCGCCGAACGCATGACCGAGATGCTGGCCCGAGTCGTTCGCTCGGGCACCGGCACCGGGGCAGCTATTCCCTATCAGCTGGTGGCTGGCAAGACCGGCACGACCGATAGTTACAAGGACGCCTGGTTCGTCGGCTTCACTCCCTACTACACCTGCGCCGTCTGGGTCGGAAACACCGATAATTCGCCCACCTGGGGTGTCTTCGGTGGAGGTCTGCCGGCCGAGATTTTCCGGCGCGTCATGACCGACGCTCACCGCGACCTGCCCCCGTCCACCTACGCCGGGTTCGGCGAACCCACCAAACTCAAGCTCTGCAAAAACAGCCATCAACTGGCCTCGCCCGAGTGTGCAGAAACTTACCAGGAGGTCTTCTTTACCTCCACCCGCCCAGACGAACAGTGCGACGAGTGCGGCCAGACCAGGATGTTCCTCGAGTTCGACTATCCACGGGCCGACACGCCCTATCCAGAGGCGGATCAGCCCGAGCTCGACCAGCAGCCGTCCTGGCCGCAGGACACCAGCCAGGATGAGCCTTCCTCCTCCGAGCCGGTAAGTCAGGAGGAAACCGCCGATCCATCGGGATGGGGGTCGCCTAACCAGGAGTACGTTCCGGATTCCCCGCCGGTAGAATAGGCTGGATATATGACGTCGACCCTCGGGTCGGGAAGGAGAGACTATGTTAAATGTCAGACTAGAAGAACTTAAGGCTAAGCTAGAGGCCTTACGAGAAGACGAGAAGATCGAGGCCGCTCAGGGGCGACTGCGCCGGGCGGGTCGAAAGACCTCGCGCTTCCTATCCGACAACGCGGCTCCCCTGGCCCTGATCGTGGCCGGCGCCGGCTGGTTGTTATCCAAACAGAGGACTTCCAACGGGGCGGAGGTGCCCGTGCCCCAAGAGCTCGAGAAACCCGAGTTTCCGATGACCGGGCTCGACCCCGCTGTGCCCAGCCCTGAAGAGGCCAGGTCCCAAGACCACACCGACGAGCCCTCGGAGTTGTCTCAGAGTGTGAGCCAGCACTTGATCGAATCGGCTCGTAAACGACCCCTCTTCGCCGGAGCGGCCCTGGTTGCGGCCGGGCTGGGCATCGGTATTGCCCACGAGGCAGCTTCACGGCACAAAGCTCAGGCGCTTGGCGAGGTACCAGTAGAAGAGTTGATCACACCCTGATCCAACTCACGATGCAGGGAGTTGAGGTGGGGCGTCGAGCCCCGCCTCGACCGAGGGGGAGGTAGACATGAATTCATCGGTTCGCTGGCCATCGGCTTTGCTATTTCGCAAGGTAGTGGCCAGTCTCTATTTCTTTCCCACGACCATCGTGGGTTTGTCGATCGCGCTCGCGGTCGGCCTGCTGTGGATGGGCCCGTCCCTGGAGGTCTTCCAGGCGCTGGGGACCCGCTGGGGCGGAGACCCCGATAGCGCGCGCTCTTTTCTCTCCACCGTCGCGTCCTCCTTGATGGGCATCGCCGGGGTGGCCTTCTCGGTGGTGGTGGTGGCCCTGACCCTGGCCAGCAACCAGTTTTGTCCTCGCGTCTTGAGACACTTCGTCGAGGACCGGATCAACCGCGTCTTCTTCGGCCTGTTGTTGGGCAACTTCTCGTATGCGGTCACGGTGCTGGGCGCCATCTCGGACAAGAGTGAGGAGTTGCCCGGATTGGCTTTGCTAGTCTGCTTTGCGTACGTGCTGCTGACCACCGGCATGTTCATCTATTTCATCCATCACCTGGCCTCGGGCTTGCAAATCGACGCCATCGTGCGGGTGGTGGCCCATCAGACCGAAACCCAGATCGACCGCCTCAAACGAAACCAGCGGCTGCTCGGACCAGCCCTTCCCGCCCCACCAGCGCATCTGGAGCCGGGCCAACAGCAGCACACGGTAGTGGCCGACACCGACGGCTATGTTCAGGCCGTCGACCTGGAGGAGTTGCTCGAATTGTCGGGCCGTTGGTCCGAGCCCATCCATCTTCTGGTCGGAGATGGCGACTATGTGACCCGTGGCACCCCGCTGCTACAGCCCCTCAAGCGTTCCCTCGACGAGGGCGAGAAAGAGCGGATTCGGGAAGCGTTCGAACTGGGCCACCAGCGTTATCTCGACGAGGATATCTCCTATGGCTTTCGCGAGATCGCCGACATCGCCATCAAAGCGATCTCGCCAGCCATCAACGATCCTACCACTGCCTGCTTTTGTCTGGACACGCTGGCCTGTCTGATGCTGCGCCTGGGCCAGGATGCCTGGCCGCCAGCGTGTCGCGAAGGGGAAGACGGAGCCAGTGTCACTTTGACTCGCAATCGCCCGGAGTTCTATCTCAGGTTGTGCTGTCTGCAAATCACGCATTTCGCCCAGAACGATCCGATGGTGTTGCTGGGTTTGCTACACTTCCTGGCCCGAGTCAAGCCCGTTGACGAAAGCCAGAGTTGGACCGATGCCCTCCAGACCCAGATTGACGCGGTGGTCGAGGCAGCCCGCGCCGGCCAGCTCGCGCCCCGCTTAGCGGCCGAGATCGAGTCGATGGCCTCAGATGTCTTTAGCCATTCTTAAGAAAACCGAGAGCAAGCCTTAAGCCCTCCCGGCTAGGATAAGCCCATCAAAAGTTTCGGAGGAAACACACGGATGAAAACCAGGATTCTTGGCGCCCTTCTCGCCGGCCTTTGCATTCTCGGTGCCCCCGCCTGGGCCAACCGCGGCCACGGTGACAACCTCGAGAGGATGCAAAAGCACCTCGGCCTGAGCGACGAGCAACTCCAACAGCTCAAGCCTTACGCCGAGAATATGCAACACCGGATTCAAAGCGAGCGGGACGCCTTCAAAGCTACGCTGACCCAGGAACAGATTGCCAAGTTTGAAGAGGCCAAAAAGAGTCACCGCGGCAAGGGCGAGTGGAAAAAGCACCGCAAAGGCAACGGTGAACAAGCCAACGGCGAGCGCCCCAAGCGCGAACGCCCGACCCCCGAGCAGATGGCCCAATGGCGCCAGCAGATGGCCGCCAAGTTCGCTCAGGAATACAACTTGACCGCCCAGCAGCAGGCTGCCTTCACCCGGATGCAAACCGCTATCCAAGCTGAGCGCCAGGCATTCCGCAGCCAACTGATGTCGGTGCTGACCGCCGAGCAACAGCAGAAGATGCAAGAGCGCAAACACCGTGGTGGCCGACACCACCAAGAGAGTTAACTAGCGAAGCCCCCTCCTAACACACCCGATCCCCGGCCGGAGCTACCCAGCTCCGGCCTCTTTTTTTTTGGCGGGCAGGCTGGGGATTTTGGCGGTGCGGCGCGCGGTCGAAGCACAGGTCGGTGTGGCACGCCAGTGCGGCACCTGAGAGATAAACCGCGGAGATCAGGAGGGCACGGAGAGGTTGTGGGGGGCGTGGGGTGAGCGTCCTGGCGAATTTATGGGTCAGGGTTTTGCCACCTCGAACGGGGTGCTCAAAACGGCGGTGGCTCGGTGGTTGGTGGTTGCCCGATCCCGATGCGCGTCTGTCGTGGCGGCGCGGCGCGTGGTCGAAGCACAGGTCGGTGTGGCACGCCAGTGGGGCGCCTGAGAAATAAACCGCGGAGATCAGGAGGGCACGGAGAGGGTTGTGGGGGGCGTGGGGTGAGCGTCCTGGCGAATTCATGGGTTAGGGTTTTGCCACCTCGAACGGGGTGCTCAAAACGGCGGTGGCTTGGTGGCTACCCGATCCCGATCAATATGGAGGCCACTCTCAAGGTAAGCGGGCCGCGGAGGGGGTATGCGTCACGTCTGCGCTCGACCGGATGAACCGCGGGGGCCGCGGAGTGCCGCGGAGGGGTAGGCGTAAGCTGGAAGCGGGGACGATCTTGTTTCCGCGGGTGCCAGCCTCGACGGGTGAAGGTGGAAAGTGGGCCGAAGCTAGCTCGATGATTCGGTTGTCTAAGAACGCTACTGATGCCCAGATAGTGGAGGCCGTTGAGCAGTGGGTTCGTCTATTGGCGGCTGGCGACTATCGGGGCGCTTTCGAGCTTACTGACCATGGGCCCGATGACCACCTGACGCCCGAGGTGATTCGGACGCTGATTCGCAATTACGGCAGTATCGAGCCAATGAAGGATGGATCAGTCTATCGCGTGACTGAACCTCGAGAGGCCGTCGTGGTAGACGTAACGCCTCGGCCTCAAATAGAGAGGTTCTCTGACGGGCCTCCCGACTATCTTGGCTACGTCCACTACGACCTGCCTCTCAACGGCCGGTGGAGCGACCTGACGGCGGTCTTCACGCTGACTCTCGCCGAGTGCGGGGCTCTCACGCTTGCTCTCGACGAGATTCACGTGCTCTAGGCCCGCCCCCTTACCGCCGCGTGGTGAGGTTGAGGGTCGACTCGGTGTGGCTGAGCACCTTGTCGGAGCCGAGCACCACGGTCTGGTCAATGGTGGTGTGGGTGGTTTGTTTAACGGCCACGCCGGTGGCCAGGTCGACTTGCATCGTCCAATGGACCTTGCCGTTCGACGCGGTGCTGGCCCAGGTGGTGGCTTGCGGCTGGCCGTTGGCGTCGCGAGGGCCCAGGGCCTGGCTCTCGAGATTGAACTCGAGTTTGGCCTGGCCGCCCTCGACGGCCACCAGGGTGCCGGTTCCCCAGATACGGGTGTGGACCGGCAGGCTCTGGTTTCCAACCGCAACCACGGCGTGGTTGTTGCCCTCGACCGGCCAGCTCTCGCCGACCGCGACCGAGGTCAGGGGATAGAGCGCGGGCTGGTTGAAGGAGCTGGCTAGTGCGCCGGGGGTCGAGTTGGCCACCTGTTGCTCGGCGAACTTGGTAATCTGGAAGCCGATGGGCAAGACGGGCAGGACGTTCTCTTGGCCTGGGCTACTCCAGCGCTTCAACTCGCGTTGCTGGACCACCGCCCCGGTGAGGTCGCGCGAGACGACCCTGTCTTGCCAGGCCAGGTCATACTGTTCGGTCGAGCTGGTCTGGGCTCCGTCGGGGAAGGTCACCGTGTTCTTGACGGTGAGCGTGCCCGAGGTCGACCAGTCAGATTGCGGTTCGGGTTTGTAGCGCAGTTGAATTTTGCCGGCCGCCAGCACCGCCGAACAGAGCAGCAGGCACAACAGAATTCTTGTTTTCATCTTGTCATCGTGCCTCTCTGAATGGTTGGTTGAGCGTCAGCGGCCGGAGTGGCCGGAACCTTGGCCGGACCGAGGGCCGGCTGACTGAAGACTCCATTGTAGTGGTCGGGGCCGTGGACCGAGTCAGGGTTGCCGCTTTGGGCCGCGTGGGGGTCGAGGATGATGACCAGCTTCGGGTTGCGAGTGGATTGCAGGGCGGCCATGTTGTGCTCGGTATTGCGCGTGCCGAGGGCCACGATCAAACCGGTCGTTCCGCCGACCAGGGTGCCCAGGGGGCCACCCAGTGCGGTTCCGCCGGCGGCCATCTTGACGATGATGATGCCACCGATGGGGGCACCGAAATAGGCTCCATACTGCCGTCCGGCTCCCGGGTCCCAGCTATAACTGTGGACTGTGAACGGATTGGAACCGCCGGTTTGAGGGCCGAGGACCTCGAGAGTCTTGTCGGACATGTCGGCACAACCGCGAGTGAACGTATCGCCGCTGAAGCTGTTGAAGAAGTTGCGCAGGCCTCCGGGAGCTCCGTCGAAGACGCGGGGATTGGCCTTGACGTAGCCGTTGATGCCGTTCTGGTATTTGGTCAGCAGGTCGCCCAGGTTGCCCAGTTCGGAAGGGGTCAGCTGGTTAAGCACGTTGTTCAGGGCGGGGTCGTTGTTGGCCTGGTTGGCAAGAGCTGCGATGGGCGAATCAGGGTGGTCTTTCACCCAATTGCTGAAGTCCCCAACCGACTCTTCATCGGCCGAGGCTCCGGGTTGGTCGGGAGTGTCGGGGTCGACCCGGCCTGGGTCAAGCGACGGCGGGGCCGAGATGCCGGTAGGCGTGGTGGTCGAGCTGCCCGGTGGACAGGTGCAGTTCGGGGGTTGGGCCCAGGCGATACCCAAGACTAGAATGAGTAGGCAGAGGGTCCATCGTCTGATCAGGTTTTGCATGGCTACCTCCAATGCTCCCACCTAATCTGTAGCAGAATTTGAGCGGAGGGAGTATGTCCGCGATCATTTCCAAGCCGGATTTTGGGGGGCACGGCCGCTTTACCCGGCCGCGTTTCGCGGTAGCCTGGCCGGGCGATAGCCGTTGGTGACCGGCATCAGGCGGCCGCCGCCGAAGGCGGTAACCGAAACCTTGAGCACGATCGGGCCCTGGCGGCGCTTGAGCTGATGGCGCTCGAGGCCCGGGTCGACGCGCCGCTCGGCGATGGTTGCCTCGATCCGCGGGGCCACCCGCGCGTAGTCGAAAGGGTCGACCTGCTCGGGCCGCAGTTCGGCGCTGGGAGGTCGCTCCAGGATGAAGTCGGGAATCACGGTGCGACGGGCCAGTTGATAGACCTGGGGCTTGGTGAGGTCACCCAGGGGGCTCAAGGTGCCGGCCAGGTCGCCATAAAGAGTGCCATAGCCCAGGCTCAACTCGGTCTTGTTGCTGGTGTTGAGCAGGGTACCTCCGAAGCGGTTGACATAAGCCATAAGAATGACCATGCGCAGGCGGGCCTGAACGTTCTCGGCTCCGGTGCCCTCGAGCAAGCCGTCGAGGCTGGCCTCGGCCGCCGCGTGCAGCGGCTCGAGCGATCGGACCTCGAATTTGATGCCGAGCCGGCGTGCGAGTTCGGCGGCCGATTCGGTCGAACGCGGGTCGTTGTGGCGCGATGGCAGGGCCACGGCCAGGACTCGCTCGGGTCCCACTGCGTCGGCAGCCAGGCAGGCGACCAGGGCCGAGTCGATCCCGCCCGACAGGCCCAGCACAGCGTAGTAGAGGCGATTCTTGTCAAGAAAGTCGCGCACTCCCAACTTGAGCGCCTGCCAGGTTCGGGCCTCCCAGCTGGGCTCGGGAAGGAGGCAGCAGGAGCCGGGTGTGACGATCGTAATACACTCGTCGAATTGGTCCACCTGGTGCAGACTACCAGCCTGGTGGCAGAAGCTGCCTCCGTCAAAGATCAGCTCGTCTTGACCTCCCACTGCGTTGACGTAGATCAGCGGCAACTTCTGACGGGCCGCCATTTCTAGCCGCCGCTGCTCGATACCCTGGCGATAGGGCGAGGCCGAGAGACAGACCAGGATCTCGGCTCCGGCGCGGGTCAGTTCGGCTCCGGGGTGGATGGTGTAACTCTCATCCCAGAGGTCTTCGCAGAGCAAGATTCCCAGGCGTTTTCCAGCCACCTCGACCGGAGTGGTGGGAGGCCCCGGCTCGAACCAGCGAGGCTCATGGAAGACATCATAGCAGGGGAGTATCTGCTTGGCCCGGCGGGCCAGGATGTGGCCACCCTCGGCCACCACGGCCTGGTTGTAGAGGCCGGGCGAGTTGGGTCGAGCAAAGTCGGCCCGACCCAGGCTGCCCAAGATCATGGCCGGCCCTCCGGCCGTGGCCTCGGCCAGTTCGTGGTTGATGGCCTCGACGCGGGTCACCAGGGCGCTGTCGTAAACCAGGTCCAGCGGGGGGTAGCCGGTCACGATCATTTCGGGAAAGACCACCAGTTCCGCGCGACGTTCGGCAGCGTAGGCATAGGCCGCCAGTATGCGGGCGCGATTGCCCTCCAGGTCGCCTACACGGCTATTAATCTGGGCGATGGCGATACGCATGGGAGGACCTCCTTGGCCACTTCTTCCAGCAGGTTGAGGGCGGCCAGCACCGTGTCTCGGCGCAGGCAAACCTCGTCCCCGAGCATGAAGGTTCGATAGCCCAGCCCGATCAGATAAGCGGCGTCGCTGATATCGGCCGCGCTGGGCACGAGGTCGCTGGCCAGCGAGCCAAACAGGCGGCTGGCCACGATGGCGGTCGGGTCGGCCTCGATGACGGTTTTGAGGGCGGCCAGAATCCGGTGGGGCCGCATCACCTCGACAAAGAGATCGCCGCGGGCGGCCATCAGGCGCCCGTGGCCGGCACCCTCGCGGCGGGCCAGTTCAAGACCGGCCAGGCTCTCGATCTTGAGCACCACCTCGGCCTCGGGCAAGCGCCCTCGCACGGCCGCCACGTCCTGGCCAGACTGGGCGAAGCTAAGCATCACCCGCCGCAGTCCTAGTTCGCGCATAGCAGCCAGATAGCTCTCGTCGGTCGGGGTGAGCAGCCCCTCGACTTCAAGACTGGGGTCGACAAGGTTGACCGACTCGCCCGGACCGACCAGTCGCCGTGGGCCATCGGCCAGGATGAGCCGGTCGCCATCCACCGCCACCACTCTGGCTCGCTCGCGACCATCGTTGAAGTAGGCGTCGCAGGGCGTGTTCACCTGCAGGCGATGGCTGACCCTCACTTCGGTGAAAGGCGGAACGGCCGCTCCCACCACCCGCAACTGGCGCGCTTTGAGATCGACCCACAGTGGTTGCCCAAACCCCGCCAACCGCTCGAGCACGGGAGCGGGCGGCCCGGCCAGCGGCATGACCGTGTTCAGGCGCAAACCGCCGACCAGGGGATGGGCGGCCACTTCCGCCACGAAGTCGGCATAAGGCGGCACGGTGACGATGGCCGAGAGATTCATCAGGCTGTCCGTCCGGTGTCGCGCATGACGCGGGTGATGCGGCGCTCGATCTTGGCGATGGCCGCCTCTTCCTGGCGGGCCGACATGTTGACCTTGAAGTCGCCGAAGTGTCCCCAATGGCGAGCGATCAGGCCCATCGCATAGTCGACCGCCCGGGGCTCGTCGTGAATCTGGATAATCTTTTGCTCACCCACGGCCTGGCTCCACTGCTTGTCGACCTTGTCGCCTTTGCGACCGGCTCGGCGCAAGAACCAGGTGTCCCAGGTGCGGGCCACCTGTTGCCATGTCTTGATCGAGTCCTGGTTCTGAGACTCGCGAGCACCCAGGATGTCGGTCAACTCGCTGGCCTTGATCTTGGCATGCATGGTGGCGTCACCAAAGACGATGAGGAAAGGCTTCTCGCCGGTCTTCTTGATGCTCACATGGTTGGCCAGCCACCAGGCGAAGAGGCCGTAGCTCTCGGGCTCGTCGCCGCCGCCGCCTTCGCCGTAGAGCGACTTGAGTTCGGTTTCTAGGGCGAAGCCTTTGGCAAAGCGGGTTACCTGCAAAGGCCAGCGGTCGCAGTGAGCGTCACCGATGGCGGCAAAGCAGATCTCGAGGTCGGGTCGATACTGAGAGAGGGTGTTGTAGACCAGCGGTAGGCGGTCAAAAATCTCGGCCGGCCACCCGGCCATCGAGCCGGTGACATCGACGGCGATGACCAGCGGAGTCTTGGTCTTCGGAGCCAGATGCTTCTTGGGGTCGATGAGGCTCTCGTCAGGTCCCCGGTGGTTGTAAGTACGCGGGCCGCGCGAAGCAGCTTCGCGGGCGTCTTTGGCGCGCTCGGCCTTGCGAGCGGAGTCGAATCGATAGGCGCCCGGTCGGGCCCAGTCTTCCATAGAATCTCCCCAAGAATACATGGTAGCCTCCTAGGTGTAGTGTCTACACTTAATAATAGTGTATAGCAAACACTATTTCAAGAGGTGGCGTTCAAAAATCTTGAGGGGGTCGTCTTTGTCCCAGCGGGGACGGCGTTCTGGCTCCTTTCGGCTGAGACTGACCAAAAGCGCAAGCAGCGGCTCGGGCACGCCCTCGGGGAGGATGCGCCGCTCGATGTCACCACCCATGGCATAAAGAAGCGAGACGGCCAGCGAGTAGAGGTCGGACTCAGGTAGGGGAGGCGCGCCGGCGGCCACCTCGGGAGCCACGAACAGGGGCGTGAAGCCGGCCGCGCTCGAGCCCCGGCGCGGCTTGACGGTGGAGACTCCGAAGTCGACCAGGACCACCCCATGCCGGTCGGGCTCGAGGAGGATGTTCTCGGGCTTGATGTCGTTGTGCACGATACCCCGATGGTGCAGCAGCCGCAGGGCTCGCAGCAGCCGCCCCAGGACCTGCACGGCCACGGCCGAATCGATGGGGAGCATGGCTTCCAGGGTGGCTCCTTCGACGAATCGCATGACCAGTGCCAGTCGGCCGTCATCGAGGCGAAACACCTCGCGCAAAGTAGGCAAGCTAGGATGGTGCAGGTCCCAGAGTATTCTGGCTTCGGCCAGAAACAGGTCGCTGTGGGCGGTCGTGTTGGCCACCTTGATGCAGGCGCGGGTCTTGAGCAACCGATGGACGGCCTCATAGGTGGTAGCAAATCCGCCCGCTCCCAGCTCGCGCACCAGGTCATAGTTGCCGAGCTTCGCTAGCACCCGAACTGCTCGCGATAGCGCCGGTCGAGACCGTTGTCGGTGAGATACTTTTCAATGCAACCGGGAACCAGATGCTGCCATGGCTCGCCAAGGAGCATGGCTTGGCGGACCATGGTGGCGTTGATGGGTTGGCGCTGCTCCTCGGGCACCAGATGGACCGGGTGAACCACCTGATAGTCCTCCAGCAGCAGGCTGCGCACGTAGCCGTTGGCGGTGATGAACAGATCGAGGGGACCGAGCCGCTCCACCACCATCTGGCGCCAGCGTGGCCCGTGGCCAAGATCGGGAAACTCCTCCACCTCGAAGTCGTGACCGGCTAGCACGAGCTCGAGCATGCGCCTGGTTTCGGCCACCGTGAAAGGGTTGTCGCGGTCGTAGCGATTGCTGCTGCCGATGCCGATGACCACCTGGTCGGCGTAGTCGACCAGGGCCTGCAAGACAGCCTGATGGCCGAGGTGGACGGGCTTCCAGCGGGCGATCATGGCTAACCGCCCCACGTGGGCCGGAAGAATGTTCATTGGCTACTTGTGGGCCTGGATGGTGACCTCGAAGTTGGCCTCACGCTCGGCCGTCAACACCACCGTATAGGTGCCCGCGCGCAGTGGCTTGAGCAGCAGTTTGCGATAGCCGTAGGGGTCGAGGCGGCCGCTGCCGGCCAGGTTGCCGTCGGGGTCGGTGACCTCGAAGTTGGCCGACTTTTGCGAACTTCTGAAATAGACCCACAGCTCTTGCCCAGGCGCGCCTTCGACCACGAAGACCTGCATCGACCCCGGCACCAGATGGCCCGTGAACGTGCCCCCGTCAGCCGGCACCGTGGTCGCCGTCTGGGCCATCGCGGCCAGGCTCAGTAGTAAGGATAGCAAAGTGAGTTGAAGTCGCATGTTCGTGTCCTCTCGCCAGTAGTTTCCCACCGATGCGCCCGCCAACCTGCACTTGCCGACGACCGGTCGCGGGTCGTGGCTCACCGGTTGCCTGCCCACACTTCCGCGCGGAAGTCAGGATGCGTTTCGAGGACTGGCGCGTTTGTGTCCTGGAAGTCTTGGACTGCAATCGCAAGCGATGGTCCTTCTGGCTCGTTCGAGCGGAGGCTGTGCAGGCATTGGTCGGGGGGGTCTGGCGCGGTCTACTGCGGCTGTCGACCCAGTTTCTTGTCCGTCCTCAGGCCCGTGGAGCCGTTCTATCGGTGCCATGGCCCAAAAAGAACCCTAGTTTCATGACGCTTCGCTGACCACCCCGTAGGCCCTCATGGAATGTAACCACCAGCGATCCCGCAAGAGCAACGAGAGCGCACAACCAACCCAGTGATGCCCTAACTCGTCGAAGCGACGGGGTGCATACTCGCTGTGTAGTCTCGCATTCATCCACCCGTCCTCACCTCGCCAGGTCTTCGAATAGTCGCTGAATGAACTTGACACGCACCCCTCAGCTATGCCTACTTGCAGCTCCTCTGGGGAGCGAACAGGAACCATCCGGAGTGGCACCACATCAGCAGCGTCAAATTCACGAACCGCAGCATCATAGAGGGAACGGAAACCCAATAAGGAGCAGCTATCAAGGATGGCTGCTGCCAGGACACTGTGGCTGGACTTCTCAATGCCATGATACTCGACGCTGGCTCCAATTGACCGCCACATCAGATCTGTCGCGCTGGCGCGAACAGCAGACAGACCAAGACCATCGTCATCGTACGCGGTCCGAATCCAGTCCACGACTGCCTCCAGCCAGGGCTCAATCCCTGTAATACCGAGCTCGTGACTCGCCAGGGCCACCACTAGAACCGTAGGCGCAAAGTCGTCAGAGATCGGTCGCGACACGGTAGGGAGGCCCAGCAGATAATTAAGAAACTCCCCAATCACGGCTCGTTCATCAGCAGTCCATAATCCGTTGCAGAGGGTCGACAATGCGAGAACTTCGGCCATGTACAACAGCCTCGAACCCGCGGTGACGACCTCTAAGCAAGATAGGTCGCAAACGGCATACTTCCGCATCTCCGGTGAAACACCGGTCCACCACTGCACCACAGGTCGAGCCAGGTGGCTGAGTTCTTGCTTCAGGAGAGCGAACATGAGTTCTGTATCCCCGCTGTCCAGACCATGTTCCTGCTGGGCCACGACAGCCCGTACGAGGCCATAGAAGAGCCTAATCGCGTGAAGATACAGTTGACGACGGATCAAGTGGTCGCGCATCAGCGAGTATTCTAGCGTGCTCAACCAGATGTTGTTGGAGCCGTCGCCAAGCCACTCCCGGGAGAAGACCTCAAGCTCGCTCAACCCGGTTTCCCCGGAACTGCACCGACTCAGCAGGTTGCCAAGAGTCGCCCAATCAGAATAACCCCCGAGGCAGGTTTCTGCCGTTAGATACTCCAGGAGGTTCTCCCGAGACCAGAAGGACAGATCCGGTAGGTTTCTTCGAGCGAGGGAATCCCGGTAACCTTGAGCAGTCACCGCCGCTTGACCCTTGAACCTTCCTGTGAAAACGGCCACGGCCTGCTTGCTCAGGTTGACGTCGATGTTCGGGTGACCGATGGTCACAGTCAACATCTCCTCACACTGAGGTTGGAGTTCCTGCCGCCAGACGGTTGTTCCGACATCTCCCAGTTTGCTCTGGAAGAGGTATTGAACGGTCTCACCTTCGTCTTCCCGTTTAGCGATGAAATCCTTACCGAATTCATACCGGCCATGAGTGAACTGAATGTCGTAAAATCCCTGGGAGCGAAGCATTGCCAAAAAGGGAACATCGAATTCTCGCTCGGTTCCGAGTTGGTCCAGGAATTCGCTAACGGCGCTTTCGAGCACGCCATTCCTCCCATTTTCTCTCGATGATTGCCTCTAGACGCTCCTGCTGCTCGGGCGTCAGCGGAGGCAGTGGCTCGTCAATCCCGGGCCCGATGAGATGCAACTCAGTCTTGATTGTTCCATTCTCGTGGAAGTCGATCCGAAGGCCATCCAACATGTCCAGGACCATCTCGTTGTCCAGTGGCCGTCCACCCTCAACAACCTGGCCGGTGGCCGTACAAGTCTCCTTCATGACCTCCATGACGTGGCGCTCGAGTGCCCTCGCGTTCTCTTCGGCCTGCGAACCGATCTGGACCGCAAAGGTGTCGTGATTCCCGGCTAACACGTCGTCGTTGGTGACGTTTAGGTCCCATCCAATCGCGACCGTCCCCGTCGCACTTTCCGATGTCTTGCCGGGCAGAACGTTCCTGATGAGCTGGTCCCGCTCCACGAATTGGATGTGCTTGAGAAGACTCGAGCTCTCCCTCTTGACAATCCTCATCATTTGGGAAACCGTGTCGTGGCCTGCTCGCTCATAGTCCGGCAATCGAAAATTTCGCACGAAATGCTGGGCTGGAAGCGATATCACGGCTTGCGGACAGCACTCGCACTCGGCATTTGTAAGGGAAGCATCCGTGGCTCTATATGAGGATGGCGACGACATGTTCTTGAGACTTATTCACTGACTCCCAAAGGGATTCCCCTCGAACAGTTGTCCGGGGCTAGCCCCGTCCCATCCGTTCAAGCATCCACTGAATCAGTCGGCCATCACTGTTTTCTCCGGCGACGAAGCCCAGTTCTGGATCGATTGCCATCTGACACTGGGTCGTCAGCAACTTTAGCAGATTTCCGTCGCGATATGCGAGGCGTTTCTCATTCAGTCCGGAGACGAGTTGGTCAACATCATACCCATGGCCGCTGATGAAGTTGACGAAATCGGGAGCCGTCACGTCGGTCTCGCCAGCGACACACAGTTTGTGGACAACTACGTACTCGCAGATGTCGAGTATGGCCGGTTGCCAGGTCGCTTCCTGCTCGTCCCCGTCGCCAACCGTGGGTGTCTTTAGGACGCCCGTCAAATTCCATTGCGGTTCACCCGAGACCTCAGTGTAATGTCCCCTAATGAACGGGGCAAGGGGCTCGACGGAAAGCTCGCCCAAAGTTGGCACCACTTTCGTTTCGAAGCGGTAATCCAGTCTGGTGAACAGCTGCTCCAAGAGGATCAATAGTGGGTTGCCTGCGTATGAAGCGTATAATTCCCATACGTCCGGATCTTGAGAAACCGCAGCATACGGCATCCCGTCGAGCTTAACGAGGGAGCCGGCCGACGTGGCAATCAAGTTCGGGAATACCAGTGGTCCGTAACCAAGCTCGGACTCAGTCTCTTGGACGAAGTCCGCGAAGCCTTTTCTGAGAGTGTCTTCGCTCTTGTACCCGTGGTATCCGAACACGACGCGGAGTGGGAATGCTGATTCGCAAACAATAGTGTGATGCACGCCTTGGAGGTGAATAGGGAGATTCTCGACTTCGGCAGCGGCGGGCAACGGCATCCCGGCGATATGCCTGAATGCATCATCAGCGAGCTCGGCTTTCAGATCGCGTTTCGGCGGGCCCAGCGCAACGACGCTCCTAAGCTTAT
Organism: Vulcanimicrobiota bacterium; assembly: GCA_050250895.1. Classification (GTDB taxonomy): domain Bacteria; phylum Vulcanimicrobiota; class Xenobia; order Xenobiales; family JADMJV01; genus CAYRFU01. The sequence goes on from JBFWNU010000003.1 coordinate 323,005, forward strand.
CAAAAGAGTCCGTCAACTCCCTGGTGTAGAGATTCTTCTTAACCTCCAAAACGGCTATGACATCCTCAAGTCTATACTTTCGATGTTGTGTGCGTGGTATCTCGACACCAGGTCCCAACCCGATCAGGATGTCGATCTGCTTACTCTGCCGATCATCATTCTCTATGACGCCAGTTGCGACCGTGAGACTGGCCAATTTTTTGGGCAGAGCCTTCTCAAGAATCTCTCGTGCTAGACCCTCGTACATGTCGCCGATGATGCCCGGATGGCCGATGTTCTGCGCATCGAGAAGCTCGGTCTCCTTCTTCAAGAGTGTCGTCAATATGTCTGCTATCCTTTGAACCATCCGCCTTCTCCATGGCGTCTCCCGTGGTCAAGAAGTTCGCTGAGTGACAACATCCGGTCCTCCTAGCTCTTCATTGTGCGAGTCGTGGCATTGTGAGAGCATCGGACCTCCAACCACCACCACCGCATCCAGCACGGCGTTCCCTTATCCAGCGGGCACCACAACTTGCGCTTGGCGGGCTAAGCCCCCCCTTTTAAGGGGGGTAGGGGGCGTATCCTCAGCCAGGCGCCAGGTCGGCCGTGGCGCTGTGTGTCGTCGTCTTGGTCCCCGAGGGGTCCCCATCTCCGGGCAACGACGAGGTCAAATCTCGAACACAGCCTCAGCAAATGACCGTTTCGAAGGGTTTCTGAGCTAGTCGAGTGCGGTTGTCTAATCAAACCCTTAACATTGCGAAGGTTAAGGTCTGACAATATTTGGCGCGGTGCGTACTTCCAGCTGGAAGTGGGTTCAGTTCGTGAAGCAATCGTTTGCCGAATTGCCGCCGCCCGCTCCAAGCGAGCATGGCAAACTCGTTCGCCCGCCGCGCGGTGGAGCCGCCTCACCCGGCATATCAGTGTTCTTTCAGGCTGTGGGACTAGGCTGGATCGGTGAGAATCGCAGCCAACATGACCGGCGGAACCCTCGAACGCGAGCGGGCGCAGCTGCAGCAGCGCATCGCCCAGCAAGACCAGCGCGAGGCCGAGAGCCGCGATGTGTTTGAGGCGAGCGTGCGCAAGTACGAGCGCACCGCCAAACTTCGCAGCGCCCTGCCGAAGATCGGGCTGGGGTGCACGATGGTCGGCGTGAGTCTGCCCACGGCCGGATTGAATCTAATCTCGGTCAACCGCACTCTGGGGTTCACCCTGGCCGGCATCGGTCTGGTGGGGCTGGCCGGCTGTGCCGCCTGCATCTTCGCCATCGAGAGGATGAAGTCGCACCGAACCCTGGATCATCTCGAGTCGGAGATTAGGGTCAAGAAGCTGGCTATGGAAGCGGTGGCTACCGAAAGACAGGGCCTGGCCCAACTCGAGGCCGAGCTGCATGCCAGATTCGACGAGCGCGACAAGCTGGCCAAGATGCTGGTCGGCGTCGACCGCGAGGTCAACGGGTTGCAAGACCACCCGACCTATGTCGAGGTTGGCGACCAGTCGGTCTCGAAGTCCACCGACTAGTGCTACCCCCTGGCCCGAAAGGGCTGCCGATTTTCGGCTCGCTGTTTGCGTTCACACGCGACATGCCGGGTTTTCTGGTGGGCCTCAACGAGAGCTACGGAAGCCTGGCTTCGTTTCGTGTTGGACGGCGGCCAGTCATCAACCTGGCCGAGCCCGAGTTGATCGGCAAGGTGTTGGTCGATGACGCTGATAGCTTCATCAAGAGCTACGGCCTGCAGCGGGCCAAGGTGGTGTTGGGCGAGGGGTTGCTCACCAGTGAAGGAGAGTTCCATCTGCGGCAGCGGCGGCTCTCTTCCAAGGCCTTTCTGAAGAAGCGGATCGATGCCTATGCCGACACGATGGTGAGCTTCACGCAGCGGCATGCGGGCGAGTGGCGCGAGGGACAAACCATCGATCTGGCTCACCACATGATGGAACTGACCTTGCGCATCGTCTCGAAGACGCTGTTTGATACCGATTCCGCCACCGATGTGCGCACGGTGGGTGAGGCGATGACGGCTCTGCAGGAGCTGTTTCCGTGGCTTTTGACTCCCTACACTCGCGTGCTCGAGAAGCTGCCCGTGCCGGGCACGCTGCGCTTTCGCCGGGCCAGAGCGGGCTTGGATTCGGTCATCTATCGCATCCTGGCCGAACGGCGCGCTAATCCCGAGGACCGGGGCGATCTGTTGTCGATGCTGATGCTGGCCACCGATGACGAGGGCGACGGCTCGCGCATGAGTGATCTGCAATTGCGCGACGAGGTGCTGACCATCTTTCTGGCCGGCCACGAAACCACCGCCACTGCCCTGGCCTGGACCGGCTATCTGCTGTGTTTGCATCCGCATCACTACGCGCGGTTGCTGGCCGAGGTCGACGATGTGTTGCGAGGACGGGCTGCTCGAGCCGAAGATTACGGGCGCCTGGAATACACGCGCCAGGTGGTGGCCGAGTCGATGCGACTTTATCCGCCGGCCTGGGGGATGGGACGCATGGCGACCAGGGACTATCCTCTGGGGGACTATGTTCTGCCGGCCGGCGGAACGGTGCTGGCCAGCCCCTTCGTGCTGGGGCGTGACGCCAGGTTTTTTCCCGAGCCGCTGGTCTTTGACCCCAGCCGTTTTTCGGCCGAGCAAGAGAAGGCTCGTCCGCGCCACGTGTACTTTCCGTTCGGGGCCGGCAAGCGCAAATGTCTGGGCGAGCGTTTCGCCTGGATGGAGGCGGTGCTGGTGTTGGCGACGCTTTCGCAGCAATGGCGATTTCACTACGATCGCGGCGCTCCGGTGCGCTACCGAGCGGCGGTCACGCTGCGGCCTCATCCCCAGGTTCCGGTGCGACTGTCCAGACGGGAAACAGTGTCCACTTCCTCGAACACCACCGCGTGAGCGAGCTTCCTCAAGAACCCGATTTCGAGACCTTCGAGCGCCGGGCCCGGCTGGAGTACAACTTCCATCTGCTGGGTGAGGACCAGCTTAGCGCCACCCTCGATGAACTGGAACAGTCGGTCAACGCCTTTCGCGATTGCCTGGTCTCGCTCGATGAGCGGGCTGATGAACCGCTCACCTGTGCAGACCTCGCCAACAGCCTGCGAGCCTTCGCCCGCATGACGGGCCTGCGCGAGCAGATGCAGCGGCAACTCGAGCACAGCATCCTCGATGAAAGCCTGGCTCGCACTAAGCGCGATCTGGCCAAACTTCAGCTGATGGCTCGCTTGCTGCCCGAGGAAGAGCTGCTGCAATCCCTGCACGAACTCGACCCTGAGGTGAGGGCTTTCGTGGATAGTTATCGTCGCCGAAACAGCCCGGATTGACTGTCCACAACCAGGGTTGTGGTCGTGGAAAAAATTGCATGAAACTGGGATAACTACGGCAGTCATTCACAAGGAATCCACAGGCGAGTTTGGGAACCCAAAGGGATAACATCAGGGGGGCTCATGACGGTCAACCCTGAAACGACTACCAGATCCCGTGGTGATCTCAGGAAGGTGACAGACTTGAACAAACAACAACTATCTATCAAACTGAACTCGCTCGACTCCAAATTCCTCTGCCCTCTGTGCCGGCATGAGGGCCATGCCAACGTGGGACCTCAGCTGTTCCTCTCGGAATGCTGGACCCCGGTGTGCCGGGAATGTGGAGACGAGCACGCCCCCGCGCTGTCGGCCCTGCTCGACCTCGCTGCTTGTGCGGCCGCGTTTTCGATCGAGGCCCGGGATCACGGAACGGCTGTCGCAGTTTAAGATCACCAAAGCTCAACTTGCAGCCCCGCCCTTCGGCGGGGCTCTTTTCTTTCTCGAGGAATTCGGTTGGTCAACACGAACCGTGGGGAATGTCGACCGGCGACTTGCTCAAGAATCCCTATGTGTGCGGACACCCGGTCACGGGCCAGGAGTTCTTTGGTCGTCGTGACGAGTTGAGTCGGCTGGTCAGCCAGATTGAGCGTGGCGGACACTACTGCATCCTGGGCCCGGCCAAGGTGGGCAAAACCTCGCTCCTTCAAGCCCTGGCCAAGAGCGATTTAGGCGATAACTACCTTTTCTGCTATTGCCGCCTGCGCAGCGACGGGGCCAGTCTGGGTGAAGAGATCGAGTCGGCGCTGCGGGCCGCTTTGCGAGAGCGCGCACGACGGCAAGAAGGCAGCTCGACGGGTCTGCAGAGCGTGCTCGAAGCGGTCGACCGCATGGACCCTGAAGGCACGGTGCGCAAAGCCGCGGGGCAGGCTTTCGGCCGGCTTTTTCAGGGAGTGAAGAAGGCTCTCGACCTGCCCCAGACGCCAGCCGAGAGCGACCCCGAGGGGTTGGGCCAGTTGCGTCGCACCTTGGCCAGGCTCAAAGCCCAGGACCTGCGCCCGGTGATTTTGCTCGACGACGCCGAGCGCCTGTTGCGGGCCCGTCCCGAAGAGCCGGCTTATCGCCGACTGCTCGAGGCCATCTTCGATGAGCGGTTGGCGAGTTTCGCCCTCACCCTCGGCCTGAGGCACCGCGACCTGGTGCTCAATTTACCCGAGACCTTGAGAATGCGGCTCGGTGCACTGGCGACCTCCGAGGCTCGCTCTCTGTTCGTGCAGCCGGCCGCGACGCTAGAAGTGGTGTTCACCGACGAGTGGGTCGAGGCCGGCCTGAAATATGTGGGCTCGCATCCTTATCTGGTGCAGACCTACGCGTTTCATCTGTTTTCCAGACTGCAGAGCGAACAGCCTGATCGTCAACGTCTCGAGCGCGAGGTTCGAGAAGCTTGTGGGCCGATTCTCGAGGAGACCATTCAAGAGTTGGCTCCGGCCGAGGCCCAATGGTTGAGAACCCACTGGACCGACCCTTCGCCGGCCCAGGGTGAAGAGACGCTGGCCCTCAAGACGCTGGGAATTCTCGACGCGGAGGGCAAGCTGGTGCCGGTGCTGGCCGACTTCCTCAAACGTCGCTGGGACCAGCCGGCTTCCGAGGCTACTCCGACCCAGGCAGTCATCGAGAAGACCACAGAGCGCACTCTGCTCGAGGTGATCGAGGAGCGCATGCGACTCGACACTTATCTGCGCGAGCGCTTTACGCACGTGGCTACCTTCGTGGACATCGACGTGGTGGGCTCGACTCAACTCAAGGTTGGTGAGGACGAGTTCGGCGTCATCTATTCCTTCGAAGAGTTTCACAAGTGGCAGAAAGAGAAGATCGAGGGCGGAGGGGGTCGCCTGCTCAACGCCATCGGTGACGAAACGATGAGCATGTTCGACGAGCCCGAGCAGGCCCTGACGGTGCTGCGCGAGATGCTCGACGATCTGCCCCGCTTCAACGCCAGCGAGCGCAATCGACTCAAAGGCGACTTCACCTTTCGGGCCGGGGTGCATCTGGGCGAGGTGATTCGCGACACCACCATCGAGAAGGCGTATTCCCATGTGCTGGACCTGGCCGGGCATCTGCAGAAGCTAGCGCCCAATGGCTCGGTGGCCGTCTCGCAACTGGTCTATGAGGCGCTGGGCAAACCCGACTATCTCGAGCCGTGGCAGTTCGCCGAACGAGATGGGATCATGACCTTTCGACTGAAAGCCTAGGTAAAGGCCACGAAGAATCCGTAGCCCCATAAGGCCAGGTTGGCCACCGGCAGGATCAACCCTCCCCACGGCAGCCGATGACGGCCTTCGAAGCCACCCGTGAAGCTGACTTTGGCATCGCCTGGAAGGCAGTCTAGCAGCAGCGCTCTCGAGGGGTTGTGAGGCAAGTAAAGCAGGGGCTCTTCTTTCTCGTCGGTGATGTCGTCATACTCGTGGGTGCTGTAGACGTGCTGCTGGGTCCGTCCGGCCGCGTCCTCGAACTCGAAGGTGAACTTGTAGACTCTCTGTTCGTTGACCTCGGTGTTGGTGGCTTTCTTCGAGATCTGCCTGGCTTTGGCCACCACGCCATTTCTCAGTAGGGTCCAGGCTTTGAAGCCCCAGAAGATGTTAAACGACAACAAGAGTAAACCGATACCGCCAAAGATGGCCACTCCGCCGAGAGGGACGGGGGTGGCGCGGCCATCGTGGAGCATTCCCACGCTGGGATCGTTCTGGCTGTAGTCGACGGAAACTGTCTCGCCCGGGTCGTATTCATACCCTGTCATAAACGAGCGTCCGCCTGACTTTTGTCCGTCCACCTCGTATTCGAAATAGATGGCGTAGACCGGTTCTTCGTTGATCTCCAGGGGCCACTTCTCGCAGCCCGTGACCACCCCCGATACGGTCGATTTCGGGCCGGTGATGGTCTTGGAGCCGGTCAACGAAGTGAAGAAGCCGCACAAATGCAGGAGCACTCCGAGGAAGAGGATCCACAGCCAGCCAAATTGGGCCAGGCAACCCGAGCAGAACACTTCTAGTAGCAGAGGCGTGGCCACAGCCCGGGGCGGAGGGGCCAGACGGTCGAGGTCTCTGAAACGTTCGGACACTCCCTCATGTTCTGGTCGAGGGAGCGTGGGCCTGCCGGATCAAAAAGGGCCCCCGGGGGAGACCGGGAGCCTTACCAGGAGGTTGATTTCAGGTGGGTTAGGCGGCGGCACGGCCGAAGCGCGTTCCGCAGGCGGTCAGGCGGTTGGCCAGGATGGCCAGCCAACTGGTGGGATTGGGGTCAAATTTCTGCCCTTTGTGCTCGACTTCGCGAACACGGCCCATCAGGGACTTGACGCTCATTTCCTGGGTGCCGGTTTCGGTGGCCATCACCAGGCGAGTCTCGGCCGGGCTGATCTTGCTGCGAACGAAGCGGCGCAGGGCGATGCCTTCGCTGGTTCGCACCACCACCATGTCGCCAGCCCTGAGTTTGAAGAAGCTGCAGGGGTCGATGGCGACTTTGGAGCCGTGGGGCACGGTGGTGTTGAGGTCGGAGTGGTGAACCACCAGCCGGCGTCCGCCTTCGAGCGCTCCTGCGGACTGGATATCGTTGTTGAGTTTCATTTGCATTCCGGTGTAGTTCATCTGTCGTTGCCTCCTAAAACTATCTTACCGGAATCGACCAGGCGCCCCTAGGAGATCCGACACATTGTGAGCCGTCTCACAGGCTCTTGCGCGAACGCTTCGGCTGTCTTACCATGGCGACATGCGATGGATACTACTGGTCTGCCTCCTGTCTGCCCCGACCCTGGCCGAGCCAGTCTTCGCCCCGGTCACCACTTCGGGGACGCCCCACGTCGAGTTCGGCCAGGACGGCCGAGGCCAGGTCATCGGAGCCACTCAGCCCGAGCAACTCCAGCCGGCACCCCTGCGAGTCGAGCACCGCCAACCGCTGGTGCGACCGGTGCGGGCTATCCCCTGGTGGATGCGCATGCGCGAAGGCTGCTACTATGACCCCTACCGCTTCTATCGCTGCCAGCAGCCCAGTCCCTATCCCCCCGGTTGGGACTGTCCTTAAGGTCGACGCGGCACCGAGCGCGGCACCATCCCGCCAAGGTGCTTGAGCAAGTCGTCAGTCAACTTCAGATCGGGGTCGATGCGCACCGCTTTGCGAGCGGCCGCCCGGGCCTCGTCGTAGCGCTCGAGGCGAATGCAGACGCGGGCCAGTTTGAACAGGGTGCGAGGTTCGTTGGGAGCCGTGGTCAAGCTTTGCTTGAAGGCCAGGCGAGCTTTATCCCACTGTTTTTCGGCCTCGTAGAGGTCGCCTAGCCGAGCGGTGGCGATGGGATGAAAGGCAGCACTGCGGGCCACCGTTTCCAGCAACTCGATGGACCGGTCCACCTCGCCCCGGTGATAGGCCAATTCGGCCAGCAGCAGTTTGGGCTTGCAAGCTTTGGGAGAGACCTCGAGGGCGCGCAACAGGTCGGCCTCGAGCGACGAGTTACCGGGTCCGGTCAGCTCTTCGCCCTGGACGGCCAGGTATTTGTAGGCGGGAGTGGGAGGCTCGCCCCGCCAGAACACCAGGCAGGTATCATCGAGATAGACCAGATTCCATTCGGGCGACTCGCGCAAGAACTTGCCGAACTCCTCTTCACCACCCACCGGGTAGCGCATGAAGATGACCGAAACCTTGTATTTCTCGATTAGCGCCTGCCGTTTGGGGGCCGAGTGGATGATGGAGTTGTGGTCGATGAGCAAGGAGTCGGGATAGAGGGTGGTCATGCCGTGCACGAATGGCGGCAGGTTGTTGAAGGCCATGATGCCGCCGTAAGCATAGGTGTTGAAGATGCGACCTTCGGTAGGATGAGCCTTGAGATAGGCAATGCCCCCGGTTGGCAAATGGCTGTAGTCGCCGATAGCCGGCCAGGTCCAGGCCATGAAGGCGGCTGCTGCCAGCACCTGCAGAGTGCGTCGCTCGCGGCCCAGGTAGCCGGCCGCAAAGGCCACCAGGGGTGTTACCACCGGGGCCAGTTCGCCCAGGGCGCGGATGTAGCGAAAGGCCAGGGCCAGAAAGACCAGACTGATGACCAGATGGGCCAACTGAAATCGCCGCTGCCGCCAGGCGCGCCAGAAGGCCCACAAGCCGATCAGGCAAAACCACCCCAAAGGCCCGGCCCACCAGTTGCCCTCGATCGGTCGCCACTCGACCACGATTTTCATGGGAATGGGCCGTTGCATGTGCTCGACCACGAACACGAACACCTGGTAGCCTCCGGGCCGGCAAATGCTGCCGAGGGTGGCCCAGGCTAGAGCGGGCAAAGCTCTGACCCGAGTGTTGCGTCCGAAGACCCAGTAAAGGCCCAGCAGCATCAAGCCGCTGACCATGCCCTGGTGAAAGTTGCTCCAGATGGCAAAGAGCCAGAACATCAGGGCGGGGCGATTTGGGGCCCGTCCGGTCTCGATGCGCAAAAGATAGACCACCAGCAGAATCAGTCCGAGGTCGGTGAACAGCCCCGCTCGCAGCGAGAAGCGCGTGTGCATGACGGCCATCCCCAGCCAACTCCAGCCCACCGCCAGTCCCGGTGACAGCCCCACCATCCGACAGGTCGAGTAGACCAGCCAGGCTAGCCAGGTCAACAGCAGGCCCTTGAGACAGCGCAGGCCCGGAACTCCGGCTGCTTGATGCACGCCATAGGCGAGCACCGACATGCCCCACTCGGGATTGATGTCATATTGAGCCGAGAAGGTATCGGCCGTGGACAGGAAGGTGGTGTAGTGAGGGATGGTCTGGGTGGTGACGATCTCGCGACCCATGCGCAGATAGAACCAGAGATCAAAGGAGGCCAGTGGAGCCGAGGTCCAGCGAAACACGCCCAGCACGAAAGCCACGACCAGGAGCTTCTCCCATGTGCGACTCGGCTGGCGGAACATCGCTCGGACTTCGACCGGACGCGAGCATCCCCTTGCAAATCGAAAGCCTTTCCAGGAATCGCCATCGGGCCTTCGAAGGGCGTGGAGATTATGGTTTTTTGGTTATCGAAGACACTGCAGAAGTTCCGACGCTCGAAGAAAGTGAGTTCGCTGGCCGTGCTGCTCACCCTACTGTTCGGACTGGTCGGAAACTCGCTGACGTTCTACTTCTTCGAGAAGTCCCTACAGCCCGAGTTATCCTGGGCAGATGCCTTCTGGTATAGCATCATTTCCGTGACCACCATCGGCTACGGGGATTTTAGCGCCTCGACTCTGGGAGCGAGAGTGGGCACGCTCGTCTTCATCATCCTCATCGGTCTTTCGGCCTTTAGCGCCTTTCTCGGCTTGCTGGTCGAGGGCATGATGCAGATCAACTATAAGGAGTTACACGGTTTGGCTAAGATTCTCAGCGAAGAGCATATTCTCATCATCAACTTTCCCGACAGCGGACGGGTCGAGCAGATCATTCACGAATTGCGCAATGACCCCGATTACCAAGAGCGTGATGTGGTGGTGGTGAGCGACCGAATCGAGACCCTACCGTTCGAGCTGCCCGACGTCTTTTTCGTGAAAGGCTCACCTCTTCAGATCGAGACTCTGGAGCGGGCCGGCATCAAGCGGGCCCGCATGGCCATCGTGCTTTCCGACGCGCGCGACCCGTCCAGCGATGGCCTGGTGGCGGCCATCATCAGCCTGATCGAGCATCTCCATCCTGGGGTCAAGACGGTGGCGGAGTGCCTCGATGACCGGCACGCGGTTCTCTTTCGCTCCACCCGGTGCGACTCGATCGTGTTCTCGCGCCAGGTGGTCAACAACCTGATCGTGCAAGAGACGCAAGACGAGGGGATCGCCTCGCTGGTCGCCTTTCTGACTCAGAACACGGGGTCGGCGACGCTCTACTCGTGCCGGGTCGAGGAGGCCAAAGACGAGCCGTACAGCGAAGTGGCCAAGCGTCTGATCGATCGCAAAGCCAATCTGCTGGCTGTGCGTCGTGAAGACAGTTATCATCTGCAGCTCGACGGCTTGCGTCCCCAAAAGGGCGACCTGGTGGTCTATATCGACGAGGAGCGCCGCCCCTGGAAGGCTCTGGCTCGGGCCTGACCGCTAGGCGGGCATGGCGTCGGCCACGCTTCGCAAGAAAGCATCGCGATACGGATCGCCCTCGAACGCCTCGGGTAAGCTCTGGGACACCCTCGGCCCTTCGCCCGAGCGGAAGCTTCGGATCATGGCGAACTCGCCAGGGTCAAGCCACATCCCATGCCCGTGAGGACAGGCGTCGATCCAGATGCCGGATTCGCAGGCGAACTGATAGTTGTCCATGGCCGCCTCGCAACAGGCGCACTGGCGGGGGCTGGTCGACGGGTTGAGGGTTTGCGGACCGGGTGGACGCGTCTCGAGCATTGGGGCTACCTGCTCGTCGGCCTGGGCCAGCAGCTTGCCGAAGTAGAGTTCGGGGATCCAGAAGCCCTGACAGGCCTGGCACTGAAACACCGCCCCTAACGACTGAAGTGGCTGATGGCAGGCCGGGCAGCCCCGCGGGTTCTGCCAGGTGGCGCGCTTGGGTTTGCCCCCGAAGAGCTTGCTGAAGAAACCCATCAGGCTCCGAACCTCTTGAGCGAGCGCGCTTTAGCCTTGGCTGCCTCCACGGCTCGATCGCGGCTGGGAGCTTTGGTCTCAAGCCGCCCCAACAACTTTTGTGTCACCATCGTGATCTCGTCGACGGCCTTTTCAAAGGCTTGCTCGTTGGCGCTGGAAGGGTGGGTGAACCCGCTCACCTTGCGCACGAACTGAAGGGCTGCGGCCCGGATCTCGGCCTCGGTGGCCGGCGGCTCGAAATTGAATAATGGCTTGATATTGCGGCACATGATGTTTTGCTTCGGCGCTCTCCGAAAGGGGCCTTTTTGTTAACAGTTTATGACGTGATGATTGGAGAAACCCTTTCACAAAAGGCTTCTGTCTGGATCTACTAGGACATCTGTACCGCTACGGGATGACCCCTGGTAGAAACCTCCCCTTCAAACACGACGTTTTTTGCGGCATACTGGCCAGGATGCTAAGCACATTCTTCAACCGGGTGACCGCCGACCCCGCGCCCAAGGACCCTCTGGCTCACTGGACCACCACGCTCTTTGCGCCCAACAGCACCGCCGCCCAGCTGATCGAGGCGGCCCGCCATCTGGCCTGCGTCAGCCGCCCTGTCGATCTGCGTTCGCACGTTGACTGGCTACGCCACCTGCACTCCGAGGGCAAACTCGACCTGCCCTCGCTGCGTGCCATCGAAGCTCACCTGCGCTGCGTTCGCAAACCCGTCTAGCCTCGCGCCGCTAGCGCGCCGGGCCGGTCCGGCCCCGCCCCGGCCATTCGGCAGCACACCCTGCCGAATCAGGCGTACCACGCTGCCGAATCAGACGAGCCTCACTTCCGCACGGAAGTCCCTGCCAGGGCCCCCCGCTGCCCGCGACCCGCCACCCTCGGCCCGCCGCGACCAGCCGGCCGGGCCGGCCATTCGGCAGCACACACTGCCGAATTCAGCGTACCACGCTGCCGAATCTGGCCAGCCCCACTTCCACGTGGAAGTCCCGCCCGGGCCGGTCAACGCCGCGACGACGCCGACCAGGGCCGCGACCGGCCGCCGCCCGCGCCCTGCGCGACAAGCCAGCCCTGGCCCGGCCGTTCGGCAGCACACCCTGCCGAATTCGGCGTACCACGCTGCCGAATCTGGCCAGCCCACTTCCACGTGGAAGTCACCGACCGCGCCGCCGCCGCCGGCCGGGCCACCCTCGCGACGGCCCGCCGCGCCCGCCGCGACCAGCCGGCCGAGCCGACCGAGCCCAGCCATTCGGCAGCACACACTGCCGAATTCGGCGTCCCACGCTGCCGAATCTGGCCAGCCCCACTTCCACGTGGAAGTCACCAACCGCGCCGCCGCCGCCGGCCGGGCCACCCTCGCGACGGCCCGCCGCGCCCGCCGCGACCAGCCGGCCGGGCCGGCCATTCGGCAGCACACCCTGCCGAATTCGGCGTACCACGCTGCCGAATCTGGCCAGCCCCACTTCCACGTGGAAGTCACCGACCGCGCCGCCCCGCCGCCGGCCGGGCCACCCTCGCGACGACCCGCCGCGACCAGCCGGCCGGCCCGGCCATTCGACAGCACCCACTGCCGAGTCCGGCGTGCCATCCCCACTTCCACGTGGAAGTGCTGGTCCGGCCCCATTCGCGACCCGCCGCCCACGACAGGCACCTGGCTCCGCCCCGAGCCCAGCCCCACTTCCGTCCGGAAGTCGTGGCCCGGGCCACCTTCGCGACCGCCATCCTTGCCCCACGTTAAGCCGCCCGGCCCGCTACAAGCTACGGCCACCCGCGACCAGCCACCCGCCGCCAACGACAGGCAACCTGGCCCATTCGCGCGGAAGTCCTGGCCCCGGGCCGCCCAAACCTACCCTGCGACCCGCCGCCCACGCCGCCGGAAGTCCGGCACGCGCCACTTCCGCACGGAAGTCCCACCAGGCCGGGCGCAGCCCGCGACAAGCAACCCGGTCAAGGCCCGCGGCTAGCCAACCCCCAGCCGGCAAGCCCGAAGGGCCGTGCCGGGCAGGTCGCGAACGTCTGGCCGCATGAAGAAAGTTCTGATTCTTTGTCTATTATTGCTGGCCCCCGTCTTTGCCGACGAGGTCTTCGTGGGTAAGTTCGTCGAGATTCAGGTCGGCGACTATGCTCACCTGAACGTGCTCGACGGCAAGGGCGAAGAGCGCTCGTTCTGGGTCTCGGGCGACTCGAGTTTCGAGCCTTTTCTCGAGCAACCCGAGAAGTATCGGGGCAAGAAGGTCAAGGTGCACTGGCATAAGGTCAAGCGTAACATCCCCGAGGCCGGCGGCGAGATGGAGATCGAAGAGGCCACCTCGATCGAGCTGGCTAAATGAGCAAGGAGCGATTCGTCGAGTTGCTCGTCAAGCAGGGCGCCAACGTCCAGCCCGACCAGCAGGTGCTGATTCTGGCCGAGCCGAGCTGTGTCGACCTGGTCGAAATAGCGGCCGAGTTCTGCTACGAGCGGGGTGCCCGCTATGTCGACTATGACGTGGCCGTGCCCTCGGTGGCCCGCGCCCATGTGCTCAAGGCCTCGCCCGACCGGGTCAACTTCGTGCCCACCTATCAGACCGTGCGCATGGACCAGCTGGTCGACTCGCGCGGGGCGCTCATCGCCCTGCGCAGTCAGGACGAGCCCGATTTGTATGAAGACTTCGACGAGGCCCAGCAGAAGAAGCTCAACGGCATGCTGGTGGCCCGCCGCGACGCCGTGCGCAGGTATCGCGACGAAGGCGTGCTCAAGCGGCAGGTCGGCTGGTGTCTGGCCGGTCCGCCGAGTCCCAAGTGGGCGGCCAAGATCTATCCCGAGCTGACTCCCGAGCAGGCCGTCGAAGCGCTCTGGCAAGAGATCTTCAAGATGACCTTCGCCCACGAGTCAGACTGCCTGGCTCGCTGGTCGGCTCACCTGGATTTGCTGGCCGAACGCACCGAGAAACTCAACCGGATGCGCGTGCGCCAGTTGCGCTTTGTGAGCGAGAAGAACGATACTGACCTGACCGTGGCCCTGTCGGCCGAGGCCAATTGGGTGAGCGGACGCAAGCAGACCGCCCACGGCATCGACGTGTGCTTGAACATCCCCACCTTCGAGGTGTTCACCACGCCCGACTGGCGGGGTACTCAGGGCCGGGTCTCGACCACCCGGCCGGTGATGATCAACGGCACCCTGGTGGAGGGGCTCAAGATGGTCTTCAAGGATGGCGAGATCGTCGAGACCAGCGCCACCAAGAACGGATCAGCCTACGAGGCTCTCATCAACACACCCGGCGACCCCACCGCCCGGCGCCTGGGCGAGGTGGCCCTGGTGGGGGTCGACTCGCCGATTTTCCAGAGCGGGCGAGTCTTCCAACACACTCTCTACGACGAGAATGCGGCCTGCCACATCGCCACCGGAATGGCCTATACCGTGGGCATTCGCGAGGGCGACAAGCTCGACCCCGAGCGCCTCGATGAGCTGGGCTTCAATCGCCAGGCCAAGACCCATCAAGACGTGATGATCTCCGACGAGTCGACCACCGTGCTGGCCGACGGCAAAGAGATCCTGGTGGACGGCTCCTGGGTCATCTGATGCTCGACCCCGGCCGGTTTCTGGGCGGCCAGCCGCTGGCGCGAGAGCTGTACGAGCGAGTGGCCGGGCTGCCGCTGGTGTGCCCCCATGGTCACGTCGACCCGGCCCTCTTGGCCGACCCGGAGAAGCGCTTTGAAGACCCGGTCGAGCTATTCCTCTGGCCCGACCACTACCTGGTGCGCATGCTCTATTCGCAGGGCGTCGGGCTCGACCGGCTGGGCCTCGGAGCCGAGGTCGATCGGCGCCAGGTGTGGCGGCTGTTTGCCGAGCATTACTATCTGTTCGCGGGCACTCCCACCGGCATCTGGCTTGACCATGTTCTGCACGAGCTGTTCGGGCTCGAGCAGCGGCCTGGCGCCGAGAATGCCGACCGGGTCTATGACCAGATTCAAGAGCGCCTGGCCGGCGACTTTCGGCCGCGAGAGCTGTACCAGCGCTTCGGTATTGAAGTGCTGTGCACCACCGACGCGGCTACCGACAGCCTCGAACATCACCAGCGAATGCGGGATGAGGGGTGGGGCCGAGTGTTACCCACCTTTCGGCCGGACCGTTTGCTCAATCCGCTCACCCCCGGATGGGCCGACGAAGTCGAAGCCCTGGCGCGCTTGACCGGCCAACCGTGTCAGGAGCTGGCCGGTTTCGTCGAGGCTTTGAGCCGGCGCCGGCGCTATTTTCAGAGCCTGGGAGCGGTGGCCAGCGACCACGGCACCACGGTTCGGCTCCTGGCCCCGGCGGTGGACGCCATCGAGCTGTTCGGGCGGGCCCTGGAGGGCCGGCTTGAGCCTGACCAGGCCGAGCGCTTCGAGGGCCATATGCTGTGCGAGATGGCCCGTCTGTCGCTGGAGGACGGGCTGGTGATGCAGCTGCATCCGGGCTCTTATCGCAACCACAATGATTGGCTGTTCGAGCGCTATGGGCCCGACCGGGGCGCCGACATTCCGCTGGCCTGGGAGTTTACCCGGGGGTTGCAGCCGCTTCTGTCGCTCTATGGCAACGAGCCCGGCTTGCGACTGGTCGTGTTCACTCTCGATGAGTCGACCTATAGTCGCGAACTGGCTCCCCTGGCCGGGCACTATCCGGCCCTGCTGCTGGGGCCGCCCTGGTGGTTCCACGACAGCCCGCGGGGGATGGCTCGCTACTTCGACCGGGTGATGGAGACGGCCGGGCTCTACAATACGGCCGGCTTCAATGATGATACCCGGGCCTTTCTGTCGATCCCGGCTCGCCACGACCTGTGGCGGCGATGTTCGTGCCGCTGGCTGGCGGGGTTGGTGCAAGAGGGAGCGGTGGGGCGCGAGCAGGCCGAGGAGATGGCCGAAGCGATGGCGGTGGGGCTGGCTCGCCGGGCCTACCGATTGGAGTCGCCATGCTAGAGGGCAAGAAGGCGCTGGTGACCGGCGGGAGCGGGGTGCTGGGCAGCGTGATGGCCCGGGGGTTGGCCACGGCCGGGGCCGAGGTGACCGTGCTCAGCCGGCGGCCGGTCGAGGGGCAGTGGCGCAGCCTGGTGGGCGATGTGACCGACCGCGATAGCCTGGTCAGAGCCCGCGACGAGATCGCGCAGGTCGACATTCTGGTCAACGCCGCCGGGGGCAATCAACCGGGGGCCACCATCGGTCCGGGTCAGGATTTGTCGGACCTCGAGCCTGAGGCCCTCGACCAGGTGATCAAGCTCAACCTGCAGGGCACGATTTTGAGCTGCCAGGTGTTTCTCGAGGCGATGAGCGAGGGGTGCATCGTCAATATCTCGTCGATGGCGGCCGACCGTCCGCTCAGCCGGGTGGTGGGTTATAGCGCGGCCAAGGCGGGGGTCGAGAACTTCACCCGCTGGCTGGCCGCCGACCTGGCTCGGCGGGGGCGACCGATTCGGGTCAACGCGCTCTCGCCGGGGTTTTTCCTGGCCGACCAGAATCGAGCTTTGCTGGTCCAGGCCGATGGCAGCCCGACGGCCCGGGGCCAGAGCGTCATCGAGCAGACTCCTATGGGGCGCTTCGGCCAGCCCGAAGAGCTGGTGGCTCCGCTGCTCTTTCTGGTCAGCCCGGGAGCCAGCTTCGTGACTGGAGCCATCCTACCCGTAGACGGAGGGTTCTCGGCTTTTTGCCTGTGATGAGCGAGCAAGAGGTGGCTGTCCGACTCGACGGCTTTGCCTTTGCCGGCAAACGCCTGCTGGTGGTCATTCCCGACGGCACCCGCACGGCCCCCATGCAGATGCTCTATCGCCAGCTGTGCCGGCGCCTCTTGCCGGGGTGTGAGCAGCTGGATTTTCTCATTGCCCTGGGCACACACCCACTGATGAGCGAGGCCGAAATCGACCGATTGGTGGGCCCCCGCCAGCCGGGCACGCGGGTGCTCAACCATCGCTGGGACCTACCCGACACCTTTGTCGAGGTGGGCAAGATCAGTCAGGAAGAGACCTGGGAGCTATCGGAGGGGCGACTGCGCCTGGAGGTTCCGATTCGGGTAAATCGCCTGTTGCTCGAATACGACCGGGTGCTCTTGTTGGGGCCGGTCTTTCCTCACGAGGTAGCCGGCTTCTCGGGGGGCAGCAAGTATATCTTTCCTGGCGTGGGTGGGGGAGAGGTCATTCATTTCACCCACTGGCTGGGAGCGCTGGTCACCAGCTTTGCCACCATCGGGGTCGAGGATACGGCCGTGCGCCGCACCATCGAGCTGGCGGCCGAGCGGGTGCCGTGCGAGCGCACGGCCATCTGCCTGGTCACCAGCTCCCAAGGGCTGCACGGGATGTTTATCGGCCCGCCTCGAGAGGCGTGGCGTCAGGCGGCTGCTCTATCAGCCCAGGTGCATGTGCGCTATCACGACCAGCCCTACCAACGGGTCTTGAGCCTGGTGCCCGAGCGCTATCAAGACCTGTGGACCGGGGCCAAGGGCATGTATAAGGTCGAGCCGGTGGTGGCCGAGGGGGGAGAAGTGGTCCTCCACGCCCCCCACATCACCGAGGTGTCCTACACTCACGGGCATTTGTTGGATCAAATCGGCTATCACGTGCGCGATTACTTTACCAAGCAGTGGGAGCGCTTTCGTGAGTTTCCCTGGGGGGTGCTGGCCCACTCCACCCATCTGCGCGGTTGCGGCACTTTTGAGGACGGAGTGGAAAAGCCGCGGGTCGAGTTGGTGCTGGCCACGGGCATCGAGCCCGAGCGATGCCGGCGGTTGGGGCTGGGCTATCGCGACCCGGCCACCATCGACCCCGCCGACTGGGAGCGGCCCGGCTCTTTGCTGGTGCCCAACGCCGGCGAGATTTTGCATCGGTTGAAGAGCTATGCTTGAGGTCCTGGTCGGTCTAGGCCTGGTGGTGGGCGGTTTTGTCCTCTATCACAAGCGACAGCAGGCCCTCGACCGCGAGCTGCGGGCTCGCCCTTTCCCACCCGAGTGGGAAGGCTATCTCGAGGCCAATGCCCCGCTGTACGTCAAGCTGCCCGAGCAGCTCAAACGAGAACTGCATGGGCATATCCACGTCTTCTTGGAACACAAGCGCTTCGAGGGCTGCGGTGGGCTCGAGGTGACCGACGAGATGCGGGTGACGGTGGCCGGGCTGGCCTGCTTGCTGTTGCTCAACCGCCCTTCCAAGAGCTATCCCGATCTCAAGTCGATTTTGATTTACCCTTCGGCCTTCGTGGTCGAGTCCAAACGCCGCGAGGGCTACGTCGAGCTGGCCGACGAGCGCCAGGTGCGCCTGGGCGAGTCGTGGGTGGATGGGGTGGTGGTCTTGTCCTGGGATGACGTGGCCCGCTCTTCTCACGACGTGCGCGACGGGCACAACCTGGTGCTCCACGAGTTCGCCCATCAACTCGACCAGGAGGACGGAAGTTCGGATGGTGTGCCCATCCTGGGCTGCAACTCGCGTTACCTTGCCTGGGCCCAGGTGTTCAGCAAAGACTATCAGAAGCTTCGCGAGCGCACCGAAAAAGGAAAGAAAAGCGTGTTGGACGCCTATGGAGCGACCAATCCGGCCGAGTTCTTCGCAGTGGCTACCGAGACGTTCTTCGAAAAGCCCAGACAGCTAAAGAAGAAGTATCCTGACCTCTACGACGAGCTCAAGTCGTTTTATCAGCTCGACCCGCTGAGCTGGCACTAACCGGCTTCGGTCAGGCGGTACACGTCGCCTTTGCGAGGCGGCGGGGGAAAGCGTCCACCTTCGGCCAGCTCCCGTACCACCCCGATCTCCTCACCTTCGCGATAAACTGCGTAGGTGCCGGCGATGGGGGCGCGTTGACCGGGACGGAAGGAGGGGACCTCTTTCTCTTTGGTGTCGAGCTTCTCGACCTCTGGTTTGGGGGTTGGCTCCGGCTTGGCCTCCTGGACCACCTCGACGACCGTCACCGGTTCGGCGACTGGCTCAGGGGCTTTCGTCGGTATACTGACCTGGATCTGCTCCGGTTCGGAGCTGCCACCAAAGAGGCGGCGAAACAATCCACCCATAGCATCACTCCCTTTTTGATCTCGAACCCACGTTCCATGGTAGGGCCTGATGCCGATTTCGTCAAATGGCCTGGTTATGAGGTTTTTTCAAATAGGCACCTGATAGGTGAGACAACGGAGCAATCCGTTGGCGCGGGCGGCCGCATCTGCCGGTACCGTCTGTGTTTGCCAGCCGCGGGATTGGTAGAAGTCTTGCCACTTCTGGATGGTTTGCTGGGCTGTCGCGTCGGGGTTGGAGGGGACGGGTAGCAGGCATAGACGCTGGCCGTCGACGTTGACCAACTCGGCGTTGGTGGGCGAATAGAGGTGGCCGTCGGCCCGGATCGAGGGCAGGCGCTCGACCTCGAGGCCGGCCTGAGCAAGGCGCGCCACCTGACCCTCGAGGAAGTCGCGATTGGGTTCGTCGTCGAGCACCAGCACCTCCCGCGGCGCCAGGGCCTGGCAGTACATGTCGACATGGCCCGTCTTGTCACCCGGTAGCCCGGGCATGACCAGAATCTTTTCGACGGATGTAGCGCTTGAAGTGGACAGTTCGGCCAGGACCTGATCGGCCTGGCGGGGAGCATAGCCAAACTGGGAAAGGCTCGGTTGCTCGGTTTGATTCTCGTCGAGCAACCCCTGGCTGACCAGCAAGAACTCGCCGGTGGGAACGAGTTGTCCGCCCTGGGCCTGGATTTTGGCCGTTTCGCTGGGCAGCCAACGACCCTGATGTCCGGGCATGGGAAAGAACTTCTGATCGGGAGCGGGCGGGGCCACCGGCACGTAGGTGGCGGTCTGATACTGCTGCCGATAGGGGTTGGGACTGAGAAACTTCACCACCGACAGGTCGCCATTCTGGTCGCGGCGGTAGAGAGGGTGGTAGTCGCGCATCCACACCAGGTTGGGGTCCGAATAGCCCGAGCGCGGCCCCTGGTAGCCTACCGACTGCAGGTCGAAGGCCGAGCCGAGCCGGTCGTAGAGCACTCCCACCAGAGAGGGGACCAGATCGCGCACCAGCTGATGGGCCACTACCGCCGAGCCGCGGGCATAGTCGGGAACCAGTCCGGTCAGTTGAACCCGATCAGACGGCTCCGCCTGGGCAGGGCTAGAATGGGAATTGGCCTGGTGGCGTGCGGTCATTGGCCGCCACGGCGTGGTGGGTTGGATGAGCATAGCTCGAGGCTAAGCCTCGACCCTCAAACTAGCCTAAAAAGCCGACTGATCTATATCATTGGTCGGCATATCTAGTTTTATTAATATTTAACTATGCTCCTGAAGCGCCGGACCTTTCTCAAGATTGCCCTGGGCAGTGTGGTGGCTGCCTCGCTGCCAGACATGTCTTGGGGTGGACTAGAGCCACGGCCCGATGGGGTGGTGCCCACCTATTGCGACATCTGCTTCTGGAAGTGCGGTTCGCTGGCCCATGTGCGCGACGGCCAGGTGTGGAAGATCACCGGCAATCCTATCGACCCGCTCTCGCGCGGCCGGCTCTGTCCGCGCGGCACCGGCGGCGTAGGCGCTCTGCGTGACCCCGACCGTCTGCGCAGGCCTTTGATCCGCAGCCAACAACGGGGCCAGGACGTATGGCGCGAGGCCAGCTGGGATGAAGCCCTCGACTATGTCGCCAGGAAGATGGCCGCCATCGGGCAGCAGTATGGGCCCGAGGCCATGGCTTTGTTCAGCCACGGTGTGGGCGGCAATTTCTTCAAGCACACCTTCCGGGCGTTCGGCTCTCCCAACTTCGCCGCACCTTCCTTCGCCCAGTGCCGGGGGCCGCGGGACGTGGGTTTTCGCCTGACCTTCGGCGAGGACCCGGGCAGCCCCGAGAACACCGACATCGCCAACGCCCAGTGCCTGGTGCTGATCGGTAGCCACCTGGGCGAGAACATGCACAACACCCAGGTGCAGGAATTCGCCGACTTCATGCGCGCCCGGGGCACCTTGATCGTGGCCGACCCTCGCCAGTCGACGGCGGCCACCAAGGCCCGCTACTGGCTGCCCGTCAAGCCGGGCACCGACACCGCCCTGTTGCTGGCCTGGATGCACGTGCTGGTGAAGGAGGGGCTTTATGACCAGGAGTACGTGGCTCGTTACGGCCACGGCTTCGAGGCCTTCGCCCGCGAGTTGGCGCCCTGCACCCCGGAATGGGCCTGGGTCCAGACCGGCATCGAGCCGGACGTGATCCGCGAGACGGCCCGGGTCATGGCTCGCCACCGGCCGGCCACCCTGGTGCACCCGGGCCGGCGCACCAACTGGCACGGCAACGACACCCAGCGGGCCCGGGCGGTGGCCCTGCTCAACGCTCTGCTGGGCTCCTGGGGCCGCAAGGGAGGGTTCTACATCCCCCACGCGATGGACTGGCCGGCCTATCCCTACCCGAAGTATCCCCAGACCAAAGAGCCTTGCGATAATCCCGACCGCCGCTATCCTTTCGCCCACGAGGCCATCACTACCGGAATCCGCCAGGCCACCCTCACGGGCGAGCCCTATCCGGTCAAGGGCTGGCTGGTCAATGCCACCAACCTGATCCACTCGCTGCCGAACTCGCAAGAGACCATCGAGGCCATTCAGAAGCTCGAACTGCTGGTGGTGGTCGATGTGGTCCCCTCAGAGATCGCCGGTTGGGCCGATGTGGTGCTGCCTGATACCACCTATCTCGAGCGCGGCGACGACTTCAACGTACCGTTCTTTCGCGAGTCGTTCGTGGCTTTGCGCCAACCGGTGGTCGAGGCTCCCGATGACCAGAAGCCGGCCTGGTGGATGGCCCGAGAACTGGCTATCCGACTGGGGTTGCAAGACTACTACCCCTGGAAAGACATCGAGGAATACCAGCGCCAACGTTGTCAGTTGGCCGGCATCGACTTCGAAGCCCTCAAGAAGGACGGCTACGTCAATGGCCCCCGGCGACCGCTCTATTATGAAGACGGCATCGAACCGGAGTTTCCCACTCCGTCGGGCAAGATCGAGTTCTGGTCTGAGCAGCTTCGCCAGGCCGGTTTTGACCCCGTGCCTCGCTACGAGCCCCCCGAGCCGGTTCCGCCGGGAGCCTATCGCTTGCTGTCGGGGCGCGCTCCCCTGCACTCCTTTAGCCGCACCCAGAACAATCCACTGCTGCACAATGTCATGGCTGAGAACGAACTGTGGCTCAACGCTGGTCAGGCCCGGCGCCTCGGGCTTCAATCGGGAGACCGGGTCAAGCTCACCAACCAGGACGGTGCCCAGAGTCTGCCCATCAAGGTCAAGGCCACCCAGCGCATTCGTCCCGATTGCGTCTACATGGTGCACGGCTTTGGACGCTCTTCGCGCCGCTTGCGACTGGCTCACGGTAAAGGCGCGAGCGACGCCCAGATGATCACCCGCTACCGGGTCGACCCGCTTATGGGCGCTACCGGGGTCGAGATGAACTTCGTGACTTTGGAGCCCGTCTGATGGCCCGCTTCGGCATGGTGATCGATACCACTTTGTGCGTCGGCTGCGCCGACTGCGTGGTGGCCTGCGCCACCGAGAACCGGGTGCCGGACGGCTACTGTCGCGACTGGATCGTGGAGGCGGTCAGCGGCGAGTTTCCCCACGCTCATCTCGAAATTCGTAGCGAGCGCTGCAACCATTGCGACGACCCGCCCTGCGTCAGTTGCTGTCCGACCGGAGCAAGCCATGTGGCCGAACCTGGCCGGGTGGTGCTGGTCACGGCCAACCAGTGCATCGGCTGCAAAGCTTGCCTGGTCTCGTGCCCCTATGACGCCCGCTTCATCCATCCCGACGGCTATGCCGACAAGTGCACCTTCTGCCACCATCGCACCGCCCAGGGGCTCGACCCGGCCTGCGTGGCAGTCTGTCCCACTCGCTGCATGCACTTTGGCGACCTCGACGACCCTGACAGTGACGTTTCCAGGTTGCTGGCCTCGCGCCGGTGGCACACTCTGATGCCAGAGGCGGGAACCAACCCCCGCATCTTCTATCTTACGGGGGACTGATGAATCTCGAACTGACTTCCACCCGCCACAACTTCGAGATCGATCCGCACCTGCACGTGTGGGGCTGGCCGATTCCGGTCTATCTCTTCCTGGGCGGGCTGGTGGCCGGCACCATGGTGCTCTCGGGCTATCGGCTGCTGACCCAGACCGAAGAGGACAAGGACCGGGCCTGGCCCTGGACGCCGGTGCTGGCCATCTTGCTGTTGAGCCTGGGCATGGGTGCCCTGTTCATGGACCTGACCCACCAACTCTATGTGTGGCGGCTCTATCTCACCTTCCAGGTGACCTCGCCCATGTCGTGGGGCTCGTGGATCTTGTTGACCGTCTATCCGGCCTTGCTGGCGGCGGCTCTGTTACATCCGCCCAGGCAGGTCTGGCCTGAGCGAATTCGGCCCTGGTCGACCTGGATGAAGGAGCGACCCGGGGTGGTCACCGGAGTGGGTCTGCTCAACCTGTTGGGCGGCATCGCGCTGGGCACCTATACCGGCATTCTTCTCAGCGCCCTGGGAGCCCGGCCGCTCTGGGCCAGCGCCGCCCTTGGTCCGCTCTTTCTCCTGAGCGGTCTGTCCTCGGCGGCGGCCCTCAACCACCTGCTGATGATGGTCTACGACAGCCATCGCCAGGGCCGCTTTCGCGATCTCTTGATGGCGGGGCTGTTTCGGCTGCTGGGCAAAGGCGAAGACCACGACACCATGGTGCGCTTCGACAACAGTTTTCTGACCCTCGAACTGGCCACCATCCTGCTCTACCTGGCCGGCCTGGCTTCGGGCTCGGCGGTCCACCAGCAGGCCTCCCAACTGCTGTTGACCGGCGACTGGGCGCCACTGTTTTGGTGCGGCGTGATCGCGGTCGGGATTCTCTTCCCCCTGCTGCTGCAGAGCCTGGAGCTCTACGGCCGGATCAAGCGCACCCCCATCCCTGCCATCATGGTCCTGACGGGCGGCTTTCTGCTGCGTTGGGTGATGGTCTTCGCCGGCCAGCAATCACACTGGCACTGAGAGGAAAACGATGCAAGAACGCACTGCGCAACCCTACATGAACCCCTATCTGGCTGGCTTCGGCCTGGGATTGGTCCTGCTGGCCTGTTTTGTGGTCATGGGCTGGGGGCTGGGGGCCTCGAGCGCCTTTGCCACCGGGGTAGCTACCTGCCTGGCCGCGGTCGCTCCCGAGCACGTGGCCGGCAACTCGTTCTTCAGTGAATACCTGGCTCCCGGCAGCGGCTGGCTGGTGGCCCTGGTGGCTGGCGTCTTCGTGGGCGGGATGGTGTCGGGCTTGCTGGCCAGCCGCATCTCGGTCGAGATCGAGCGTGGCCCTCGGGCTAGCCAGGGACCGAGGTTGGGGCTGGCCTTCGTAGGTGGAGTCTTGATGGCCATCGGGGCCAAGATCGGTGGCGGCTGCACCTCGGGTCAGGCCCTCACCGGTGGAGCCCTGCTCAACGCCGGCAGCTGGGCCTTCATGGTAAGCGTCTTTGCCGGGGCTTACGGGCTGGCCTGGTTGGTGAGAAAGCAGTGGATCTGATGAACGCACCCTTTTACAAGTTTGGAATGTTCGGGGACAACACAGCCCTGATGGTTGCCTTCGGGCTAGGGTTAGGCTTCGGGTTCTTTCTGGAGCGAGCCGGATTTGGCAGCGCCAAGAAGCTGACCGCTCAGTTCTACTTTCGGGACCTGGCCGTGCTCAAGGTGATGTTCACGGCCATCGTGACGGCCGCGGTGGGCCTTTTTCTCCTCTCCTGGGGCGGTCTGGTCGACCTGGCCCAGGTCTCGCTCAAACCGACGCTTTGGGCCGCCAACATTCTGGGCGGGCTGATTCTGGGCATGGGCTTCGTGATCGGAGGATACTGTCCGGGCACCTCGGTAGTGGGCTCGGCCACCGGTCGCCTCGACGCCTGGACCTACATGGGCGGGCTGGCTTTCGGCATGTTCTGCTTTGGCGAGGTGGTGGGGTTGGCCCCACGGTTGGCCGCTCTCATCGATCTATCCGAGGCTCCTCGCCTGACGCTGGCCCAACTCAGCGGCCTGCCCTACGGGTTGCTGGTGCTGGCCGTGGCCGTGATGGCGGGGCTGGCCTTTCTGGCGGCCGAGTGGGCCGAAGTCAAGCTCGGCGGCAAGAAGCTCGAAGACCAGCCGCTGCTGGGAGCCTCTGGCTGGAACGTTTCGCGGGCTCTCCTCGGACTGTTGCTGGCCGGTGGGGTGGTGGCCGCGGCGGCCGGCAACCCCTATCGAGGCCCCAGACTGACCATTCATCAAGACGAGTTGGCCAGCCTGATCCAGCAGGAGGCCGACCACATGACTGTCGACGAGTTGGCCGACCACATGATCGCAGGCACGGTCGACTTTCGCCTGATCGACGTGCGCCCGGCCGAGGCCTACGCTCGGGGTACCATCGCCGGGGCCGAGAGCATCCCCCTGGCAGAGTTGGTCAAGACCGATTTTGACCCTCGCGAGAAACTGGTGCTTTTCACCGACGGCCAGACCCACGCCGCCGAGGCCTGGATCTTTCTCCAGGCCCGGGGGATGAAGTCGGTCTATGTGCTGTTGGGTGGGCTCGACGCCTGGCACGACGAGGTGCTCTATCCCGAGGTCAGCGACCCCGACGACCCCGCCGACGCCCGTCGCATCGCCCGGGCCCGAGCCTTCGGCGGCACGCCGATGACCCGCTCCCACCCGGGCGGCCCCGCGCCGCTGGAGATCAAGACCGATCTGCCTGAGGTGGCTCCGCCCACGCCCAGCGCCCCGGTTGCTCCACCGGTCAAGAAAAAGCGCCGCGAGGGGTGCTAGTATTTGCGCAGGCTGGGATCGACTTCGTCGGCCCAGCGCAGGATGCCGCCGGTGAGGTTGCGGACCCGGGGGTAGCCGGCCTCGAGCAGTTGGGCCTGGGCTTTGGCGCTGCGTCCACCGGACTTGCACTGAACCACCACATCGGCCTCTGGCGGGATCTCGGCCAGACGCTCGCCCAGTTCGCCCAGGGGAATGAGGCGAGCCTCGTAGTCGGCCAGGTTGGCGATGTCCCACTCGTGAGGTTGACGCACGTCCACGATCAGCGGGCGACTGCCGGCGTCCCACTCCTGCTTGAGTTCGGCAGGGGTCACTTCGGCCGGGGCCTCTTCGGGCAGAGTGCGAAGGCCACAGAATTCCTCATAGTCGATCAGCTCCGTGACGGTCGGCTCTGGACCGCAGAGCGGGCAATCGGGAGCCCGTCGCAGCTTGAGTTCGCGAAACTTCATGGCCAGAGCGTCGAAGGTCAACAGGCGGCCCAGCAGCGAGTTGCCGACTCCCAGGATCAGCTTGATGGTCTCGGTGGCCTGCAGGGTGCCCACCACCCCCGGCAGCACCCCCAACACGCCTCCCTCGGCGCAAGAAGGCACCAGTCCCGGCGGGGGTGGTTCGGGATAGAGGCAGCGATAGCACGGTCCGCCGCCGGCCGGATGAAAAACCGACACCTGTCCCTCGAAGCGAAAGATCGAGCCATAGACGTTGGGCTTGCCCAGCAAGACGCAGGCGTCGTTGACCAGGTAGCGGGTGGCGAAGTTGTCGGTGCCGTCCACCACTACGTCGTAGTCTTTGAGGATCTCCAGGGCGTTGTCGGCCACCAGGGCCGTCTCGTAGGTCTCGAGCTTGACCAGCGGGTTGATGTCGGCCAGCCGCTCGCGGGCCGAGGCGATCTTGGGCCGACCCACGTCTTTGGTGCCGTGCATGACCTGGCGTTGCAGATTGCTGGCGTCGACCACATCGAAGTCGACGATGCCCAGGCGGCCCACTCCGGCAGCCGCCAGATAGAGCCCTAGAGGGCTGCCGAGGCCACCGGTGCCGACCATCAAGACACTTGCCGCCTTGAGCTTCTTCTGGCCTTCCAGGCCGACTTCGGGCAGGGTCAGATGGCGGTCGTAGCGAGCCAGTTCGTCGGGGGTCAAATCGATACCGCCGGCGATGGAGGGGATGATCAACAGTTCGTCGTCGGGCTCGAGGGGAGTCTCTTCTTGTTGCAGATAGCGGACATCCTCGTCGCCCAGATAGAGATTGACGAAGCTGCGCAGCTTGCCCTGGTCGTCGTAGAGATGCTTGCGCAGGTCGGGATATTGGGTGGTGAGAGCCTGCATGGCGGCGCCCACCGTCAAGGCTTGCACCTCGACCCGGGCGGTTTCGCCGCTGTAGCGCCGCAAAGCTGTGGGTATCATGATCGTTGGCATCGGTTAATCCTCCATTTGGTCTAGCATTTCGATGGCCTCTTCTTCGAAGGCGGTGCGGTCCTCGCGCAGGATCCAGCTGCGCGACGGGGCCGCCCGGCCTTGATGGACCGGGGTGATGAGGTAGGACCAGTCGACAAAGCCGGCGTGCTCGAGGTCAAAATCCGAGGGCACGGCCGGATGGTCGGGGTGGCTGTGGTAGAACCCCCAGACCCCCAGGCCCAGGCGAGCGGCTTCTTTTTCTCCTCGGGCATAGTCCAGAGGAGAGAGTTCGACCCGGTTGTGGCGCGAGTCGGCCCGCTGGTTGGTTAGAGGCAGAATGGAAAAGACGGTGCGCACGTTCTGGCGAGCCAGGCCCAGCAGTAGTCCGCCGCACTCTTCAGGGTAGGTGGAGCGGGCGTGGGCTTCGATTTCGGCCATTTGGGCCGAGGTCAGTCGCAAGGTCATAGCCAGAACCTCTCGTTGAGATATTTGACTCCCCCGTCACAGATCATGGTAACCACCACGCCCTCTTCGAGTTCCGCCGCCACTCGCCGGGCGGCCACCAGGTTGGCGGCTGCCGAGATACCCACGAACCAGCCGTGATTGCGGGCCAGGCGACGGGCCTCGTCATAGGCTTCTTCGGTGGCCACCTCCAACTCGGCGTCGGCCAGGCTGGCGTCGTAGATACCCGGCACCAGGGCCGATTCCATATGCTTGAGGCCCTCGAGACCGTGATAGGGCGAGTCGGGCTGCATCGAGATCAGCTTGACCCCGCGCTCCTTGAGAAAGCGACCGGCGCCCATGAAGGTGCCGGTGGTCCCGAGACCGGTCACGAAGTGGGTGATTCGTCCGTCGGTCTGGGTCCACAATTCGGGGCCGGTGGTGGCGTAGTGGGCCTGCGGGTTGGCCGGATTGTTGTATTGGTCGGGATAGTAGTAATGCTCGGGCCGGGCCTCGACCCGGGCGCGGGCTTCACGGATGGCCCCATCCGTCATCTCCAGGGGATCCGTTAGCACCAACCGGGCTCCGTAGGCCTCGAGGATCCGTTTGCGCTCGTTGCTGGCGTTGGAGGGAATACACAACTCGACCCGATAGCCCCGGGCCGCCGCGATGAGGGCGTAGGCGATGCCGGTGTTGCCGCTGGTGGCGTCGATGATGATGCGGTCGGGTGTCAGTAAGCCAGAGCGTTCGGCCGCGTCGAGCATGAACAGGGCCGGCCGATCCTTGACCGAACCCCCGGGATTGGCCGACTCGAGCTTGGCCCAGATTTCGACCGGGCCCTCGGTGGGCAAACGCAGCAGGGGGGTATTCCCTATCAGCGAGAGAATATGCGCCACATCCGGTTGTTTCCGAGTCTCGGCAGAGAGTCCTCTGCGGAACTCTTGCCGGGGCGGGGCGGTTGAGAAATACCGAACTTAGACGAGAGGGCGACGAACATGCGCGCGAAATTGACGATCCTGGCAGTGGGGCTGGCTGTATTGGGCCTGTTCGCCTGTCAAAAGGCCGGCCCGGCCGTTCACAGCGAAGGTTGGCTGACCTCCTACGAAGAGGCCGTCCAACAATCGAAAGAGACCGGAAAACCTATCTTGATGGACTTCACCGGCAGCAACTGGTGCGGCTGGTGCATCAAGCTGCGCAAGGAAGTCTTCGACACGCCCGAATTCGCGAAGTGGGCCGACGAAAACGTCGTATTGCTCGAACTAGACTTTCCTCAGGGGGTCGAGCAAGCCCCCGAACTCAAGGCGCAAAACCAGGCTCTGCTCGAGAAATACCAGGTCGAGGGCTTTCCCACCATCCTCTTCGTGACCTCCGAGGGCAAGGTGTTGGGCCGCTACGGCTATGATGCTGGCGGACCGGCCAATTGGACCACCAAAGCCAGCGAGATGATCAAGGGGTGACGAGCCGGCCCTGACGAAGCATCTCAAGGTGTTCGAAGAAGAGTACGACAAACCGCTCTATCTAGAGGCCTTCAATTTGGCGATGTCGTTCGCCGCCGAAGGCCTGCAGATGGACCGGGGCATTATCACCTATTCGGGCAACGGGCGCGTTCACAACCTCGAGGCCGAATCGATCTGGACGACTCAACCCATCAGTCTAACCCTCTTGAAAGAACTGATCGAAGGCCGGGTCTCGTGTCTGACCGCCATCACGCCTGAGGTGAACCAGAGTCTGAGCGTGACTCTGAGCACCATCCACAGCGTGCTCTTCGTCCCGATCCGGGCTCGCACATCCGAAGTTTGCGGGTTCATCTATCTCGACCGCTTGATCAACCGGGGAGCTTTCAAGCCCGAGCAACTCAAGCAACTCGAGTCGCTGATCAGCGGTCGGGTCGAGCCCTTGCTGCGCAAGACCGGCGCCATTCGTCCCCTGGTCTGGGAGGTTTTACTCAAGACCTGCTGGATATGAAGACGCAAACGATCGGTCTTGAGACGTTTCAGCAGGCAATCGTGGCCCGCAAGCTGGCCTCGCAAGTTCAAAGCTTGCCCCACCTCGAGTGGGACGGCGACTCGCCCTACAGCGGCCACCGGCCCTCTAAGCCGTTCGAGCAATGGAAGAGCCAGCCGCCCGCCAACCAGTTAGCCGAACACTGGAGCGAGCGATTTCTCGATGGCCAACGTTATGTAGCCTGCTTCGCCCCCCTCGAACTGGGGGCCGACTACGCCTATCGGTTCTTTCGCAAGAGTTGGGGGGCGGGCGCCAACGGCCGAGTGTTTTGCGTGCCGACCCGGGCGCGGCTGGCTCCTGTCTGCGGCGAGCCGAGCTTCGAAACGGTGCCGGAGGCGTGTCATCCGCTCGAGCGGGTGAGCGGGGACGGGCAGCCGGGGAGCTACTTCCTGGCTTCGATGCTGATGCGCGAACTGCGCGATGCAGGAGCTTTCTGGCACGGAATGGCCTTTGACATGGGCGATCCCCTCGCGGTGAAGCCCGATTTGAAGCCGCTGGATACACGCCGTCAACCCACCTGGTGGGAACGGTTTCGAGGCAAGAAACCTGAAGAAGGCATCTACAAAGAGTGGGAGCTGCTGGCGGAACTGCCTTCCGACTGGAGGCCGCGGGTGGAAATGGGAGACCCGGTGGTGGTGAGTTACTACGCTCACAAACTGTACTACGGCGAGCGCATTCTACGCATTCGCGATTGCTACCGGCCAAGCCACTACGTCCCCGAGACCAGTCTCGAGGAGTTGGCCATCGGCCCCAGGATGGTGGTCGTCTAGTCGCCGCTCCAGGGGTTGAAGCGACCGCCGCGGACCGGCTCGCGACCCATCAAGGTTTCGAAAGCTTTGGCGGCCTCGGGACCGTGCTCTTCCTCGATTCGCTCGCGAGCCATATACATGGACATGTTGTACTCGGTCTGCGACCAGGGGTAGCCCTTGTAGGAGGCGGTGGCGCCGACCGAAGCGGTAACGGCTTGACGCACCTCGGCGGACATGCCCTTGAGGGGGTCGGGAAGCGGCTTCTTGGCCTGAGTGGCGCGGTGACTGATAATCATATCGGAATTATCCTGGTCAGACCTGAAAGAAGTTAGAAAGGCGGCTGCAGCGTCTCGAGCAGCTTCTGGTGAAAGGCCCGTTCCTCGCAGTCGGTGACCTCGGGCAGAGCCCGGTTGAGCACGCTAAAGAGGGCCGAGAGTATCAGATACAGGCGCTCGGGGCGATAGTTTCGGAGCAGCTCGCGAACCACGACATGCTCGCAATTGAGGACCGGTGCGTCGCGGCAGACACACAGTAGGCCTGGTTCGAGAGGAGTCAGGCTGAGCCTTTCCAGCAGGTGGTGGGGGAAAGTCGGGCTGAGCAAGCGGAACTCTTCGCGTAGGGCGGCCAGCAGTTCGGGGCCGGAAACGACCCTGGGCGGGGCGGCTTTGGGCGGCTCGGCCGCTGGCGGCCTGGGATCCTGAAGTTGGAACAAGGCGGCCAGGCGCTCTCCCAGCTCGCTTTCGGTTTCGACGTCGAGTTCAAGGTAGCCGCGCGTTTTGACCTCGTCGAGCACATGATCGAGCGGGGCCATCCGACCGTCAGGAAGGGGTATCACGCGTAGCTGGCGGGCCCGGGCCAGGCCGGATTGGTAAGCGATATGAGGTTGGGACCAGTCCAGTGCGTGCAGCAGGGCCAAACGAGCCACTTCGAAAGCCGGCTCGTGGACCGGCGGAAAGGCGCCGGCCAGTTCTTCGATGAGCAGAGTCAGAGGCTGCTCGAGTGACCCGGCCTCTAGCTCGAGGGGCACGGCGGCAAGGCCGGGGAGAAGTTCGCCGGGCAGCCGGGTGCTGGCGACCCCCAATTCGGCCGCCTGACCCTGGTGCTCAAAGGCCAGCCTGGCCAGCCAGGTGCGCCCGGGGTGGGCCAGTTCGAGTTGGGTGGGCGGCGAGATGCCCTGCAGCTCGAATCCCCAGGCACGCAAACGGGCCGCCTGGTCCCTGTCTAGAGCCAGCACCTTGCGGTCGGGTAGGGTCTCGCCTTGACTGGAATAGACCAGGGGAGGCGCGAGCTGGCGCAGCTCCTCGAGCGAGAGTCGGCCTCCACCTATGGTGGCAAAGACGGGCAGATGGTCGAAACGAGGGCAGAAGCCGGCCAGTGCCAGGCTCTGGAAGCGGTCGACCAGCTCGCCCTCGAGGGGCGTCTGGCGACCCAGCTCCAGCAAGGCGTTGAGGACCGCTTCACCCACGGCCATGCGGGCCAGGCGTTGCGAGGGTAGTCGATTCGAGCCGGCCACCAGGCCCCACTCGAACAGGTCCAGGCACGCTTCCACCGCGATGGGGCAGGGGAACAACCAGCTCCCCCAGGGCCGTGATTGAACTAACAGCTGGACCTCGATGCGCGGGGGGCCGGCAAGGACGGGAAGCCCCACCTCCCCGCGCAGATCGGGTCGCTCCACCGTGATCTTCGCCAGCATCCCCGAACCCAGCTGAGCCGACTGCCGTTGGCGGGCCAGAAAGCCCTCGCGCTGACTGACGTCGAGGGCTTCGGTGCCGAGCAGGCGCGCCAGCCGGTGGGCCGACTCATGCTCGAGCAGCGGCAGGTCGGGAGAGCCCACCGGACTGGTGACGAACTCGAGCTTGTCCTTCCAGGGCAGGGTCCGCAGGCTGCGATAGTCTCCCCCCACCAGAGGCACCAGGGGCGCCTCGGCCAGGGCGGCCAGGTGCCCCGGAGAGAAGTAGTCGCGCCCGGCAGCCAGGCAGGTGAGCAGGGCGCGTCGAGCCGCTCGCTGACCCTCGTAGGGCAGCTCGGCCAGCCCGTGCACACAGGCTCGGACGGCCAGCTGGGCGCCCTCTCGCAGGGCGTGGTCGTTGCCGCTGGCATCGGTTCGGACCGCAATGGGAAAGTCGAGCACCGCCCCACCCGCCCGCAAGCCCGTGGCTGGAGGCTCCAATAGGCGCCAGACGCCGTCGAGCCCGCGGTATTCAAAGAAGAAGGGCTCGTGACCGAGGCTTGGGCGCGGGCTGCTAGGGAGGATGGGAGCCAGGCTTTTTGACGGGGACGGCTGGATGCGCACCCCTCGCAAGAAGGGTTGAGCGGCCTCCTGCGCGGGGTCGAGCCGAGCGGCCAATTCGGGAATGGCCTGCTTGACGGCCTCGATCACCGCGGTGCGAGCGGGGCATTCCGGATCGAGAGCATCCCAGCTCCAGTTGGGTCGAAAGTCGGGATGCTCGAAGATGCCGACCAGGCCATCGGGCCACTCGACGAAGCGTTCCACCGCCAGGGCCTTGAACTGGCGTAGATAGGTCAGGTTGGCCACCGTCTGCCCGGCCACCCCCAGCCGACCCGTGAAGCCTGGACCGTTGATTTCCATTTCGGCCAGCGTGCCGTGACGCAAGCGCAGCGGGATCGGGCGCCGTTCGAGGTAGGCTCTGCGGTTGACCGTGGCCTTGCG
The DNA here is from genome assembly GCA_050250895.1 of Vulcanimicrobiota bacterium. Lineage (GTDB taxonomy): Bacteria > Vulcanimicrobiota > Xenobia > Xenobiales > JADMJV01 > CAYRFU01. The sequence continues at coordinate 355,805 of JBFWNU010000003.1, forward strand.
AAAGCTCGCGAACAATTCGTCGGCCGGGGTCAGATTGACGAACCAGCTTTTCAAGACCGGCCCGGTTTCGTCGTCGCAGACAACCACGGGCTCGGGGGTCGTCAATTCGGTGTCCCAGCCCGTCGCCCAAACCAGCAGGCGGTTGCGGGCGGCATAATGTTGCCACAGCATATCGCCATTCATGGGGCGGCCGTCGACCCCCTCGAAGAGGGGCAGGCGCATGAGCGGACCGCGGGCGCCCTGGGGGCCGGCGCGCAGATGGGTCAGGCACAGACGCACCTCTTCCTCACCGAAGCCGTTCGCCTGCTGGGCGAGTTCGCCGTAGGCCTGCTCGACCATCTCACGCAGGGAGGCGGTCAGTCGCAGCAAAGGTTCCGAGTCGAGCAGTTCCGACTGCGAGACGTTCTTGGGCAGCCAGGGCAAGTTGGCCACGATGCGGGCCCCCACCAGCGGACGCGCCTCGAAAGCCAGTCCGTTGATCACCAGCGTCAGGCTGGGGTCTTGCCGGTGCAGTCGGATAACGGCCGTATAGTCCCCCGGCGTGCGGGCGGTGGCTGCCCAGCGGGCCTGCCCCTCGAGGTTGGGCAGCAAGAGCTCGGGATGCGCCAGACGCAGTTCGAACGAGCTGTTGTCGGCCGGCAAGCGGCCCGCCACGTTGGCCCCGTTGACCACCACCGGCACCGGGCAGTAGCGGCAGTTCAAAGCCAGCGCCTCGATCTCGGGCGGCCTCTTGAAGAATCGCTTGACCGCGCGCCAGTGGCGCTCTTTGACGTGGATGCGGGTCGAGCGGCCCTCGGTGGGCTCGGTTCTGGCCACCTGTTGCGTCTGACCTTGCAGGCGAAGCAAGGTTCCCTGGCTGGTGGTGACCGTGATCCAGGCCGGCTCGAAGAGCAAGGCCGAGTTGAGGCCGATGGCCAGTTCTCTGGGCACGGCGGCGGCGGACGTATCGGGCTCGAGCAGGGCCGCGAACAGGTTCTCGAGACGCTCGACGCTCAGGGGATGACCGTCGTGGACCACCACGATGTCGTCGGAATCGATGGTGACCTCGACCCGGGTGGCGCCGGCGGCCACCCCCGAACTGACCAGATGGCAGACATACTGGTGCGGTTGATGCAGTTGAAAGCGGCTAAGCTTGTCGCGGGCTTTGTCGAGGGCCAGGGTGAAGACCCCCGACGAGTCGACCCTTCCCCGCAGGCCGTCGAGGTAGTCCTCGACCACTAGGCGTACTGGGTTTGGCCCTGGCTGCCCACGTTAAGAGCCAATTCCATCTGGCCCAGCATCTCTTGCAGGTCGGGGCGAGCCTTGAACCACTCTTCATAGCTCTGCTCGAAGCCTTTGGGGGCCTGCTCGTGCAGGTATTCGTCGAAGTTAATGAGTTTGAAATAGCGGTGGAGATAGTCCAGACCCGTCTCTTCGGCGTGGGAACGGGCCCCGGGGTCGGTGCTCTGGGCGGCCCGGTCTTTGTATTTCTCGATGGCCGTGCGCAGGTTCTGCATGGCGGCGAAGCGATCGATGGACTCGTCGGTCTGACCCTTACTCTCGGGCCCGGCTTGCAGAGCCTGGATGAGGCGTAAAATGATGCGATATTCGCCCTGTTCATAGTTGCCCTGTTCGCCGATATCGCCGCGCACCGCCTGGTGCTGGGTGAAGGTTTGCTCTTTGCCGGCCTGAACCGAGCGCAAGAGGTCGGCCACCACCATGGCCGTGGTGGTGCGGCCGCGTCCCGCGTGGCAGTTGAAGATCAGGGGAGCCTTGGGGTCGATGTCTTTGAGGGTGGCCACCAGCGCGTCGAAGTCTCTGTCCTCGGGAGCCTTCTCGTCGGTGATGGGAATGCGGGCGTAGTTGACCTGATAACCCTCGGCCTTGACCTCGGCGAAGACCTCTTGGGGAGTCTTGACCGAGGTCACATCCACCCACTCGGCCACCAGGCTGCCGTCGGCCGCCTCGCCGTGGAGCAAGATTTTGCCGCCGTGATTGGCGGCCTCGCGCAGCACCTCTTGCTGGAGCTGCTCTTCCTGGCGCTCGAGGGGAGCGGTGGTGATGCCCGAATTCTCGTCGAAATTGGCGAACGGTTGAGCTTCGAGGCGCAGACTGTAGGAGCGCCCGTTGACGTAGACCACCGGCTCTTCGCGCATGGTGGCCCAGGTGACCGAGTGCTCTTTGGCTCCCAGCCGGTCGAGCACCGCCCGCAGGCCCTGCTCGGTGGGTTGGGCCACCCCGTAGATGGAGGTGCCGTCGACCCCTCTGAAGTTGGGAGCGCCCTCGATGGTCTCGGGCAGTTGCCCGTTCTGCAGACCCGGGTACTGATCGAACTTGAGGATGCGGCCGGCACTGAGCAGCTGGCCATCGCGGGTGGCCACCACCGCCGCCGGCGAGGCTTCGAGCTGGGTCAACACCGACGGACTCTCGGCCGGTTGCTCGACGCTCACCGAAATAGAACTGGCGGGAGGCGGGGACGGCTGCGGGCTCAGATTCGACCATAGGGAAAGGGCTCCCAGTCCTACCAACCCGAGGGTGGCGGCCAGGCCGATCTTGCGCAGAGTGGCCGGGCGTACCTCGACCATCGGAACCGGGGCACCCAGCTCGCTCTGGTCGATAGGCGGGCGTTCGGAGGGCTCGGGCGGAGGCGCGCTGGGACTCAGGCCCTTCTTCGGGCTGGCTGGAGCGGTGTAGGCGCGAAAGACCACTGGCGTGATTCGGTCGGACACCAACTCAGTATAGCACGGGAGCCGGGCCCCAACACCGGTTGACGAGGATGTAACAAGTTTGTAAAGTCGGGAAGCATTCTTCATGTTAGGCGACCGACCTGGCATGCGAAAATTGCTCTGGCTGCTCCTATGTACCCAACTTGCCTGGGCCGATCTGCACGTGCTGGTCCACAGCACCACCCAGGCCAGCACCATCACCGGCTATGAACTGGTGGGTGGGGCGCGGGTCACCCTCGAAGGCGAAGGCCGCCGTCTGGAGGCGACCTGCGACGCCAACGGCGCCCACCTCTTTGACGACCTCCCGGCCGGGACGTATCTGGTCGAGGTGCGCCAAGACGGCTACGCCCCGGTCAGCCGGGTGGTGAAAGCGCCAGGCCGCGTGGCCCTGGCGGTAAGCCCCCTGAGCGGCCCGGCCGGACGCGTCTACGTGGCCTACATTCCGTTCTCGGACGCGGGCATGCCACGCAACCTCCAGTCCTTGCGGGCTCGCATTGTTAACGGCCAGGACCCACTGGGAACCGAGGCCAATCCACCGCTCGACGCTTCGCGGGTGCGCTCCAACGGCGAGCAGATCTTCCCCGTCAACGCCAATGCCTTGACCCGCGGCCGAGCTAACGCTTTTCAGGCCCACTGGCTGTGCTTTGGCCCCGACAACCGGGTGCTCTATCGCGGCGGTCCCAGGCATCTGGAAGTTACCGACACGGTCACCCACGAGCCGCTCGCCAATCTGCCGATGCCCGGCAACGTGACCGGAATGACCCTCTCCCCGGACGGTCGTCTGCTACTGGTTGCCGTGTTTTCGGGTGACCCCGGCATCGCTGTGATCGATACCCAGACCCAGCGCCAGGTGGGCTGGCTGCGCACCCAGGGCGTTCCCCAGGGAGTGGTGGCCCTGCCCGACCGTCTGGCGGTGGTCACCGAAGGCCGGCTCGAGGTGCTGGGCCTTGACGGCACCCCGCTTGGCTCGGTGCCCCTCGGCACGCGCAGCCAGGGCGCTTGCCTGGCTGGCGGGCTGGTCTATGTAGCCAATGGCGGTAACGGCAACGTGTCGATTTGCGACCCGGTCAATCTCCGGCTGGTGAGCCAGGTCATCGTCGGCGTCAACCCCACGCGTCTGGCCGCCACCCCCGACGGCGTTCGCGTCTTTGTCACCTGCCGGGGCAACGACCGGGTGGTGGTCATCGACACCGCCAGCGCCCGGGTGCTGGCCAGCACCTACGTCGGGCCCCAGCCGGTCGACATCGCCATCTCGCCCGACGGCACGCGGGCTTATACCACCTGCCTGGGCGACGGCACCATCGTTTCGCTCGACGCCCGCACCGGCCAGGCCGTGCACACGGCCGAGGCCCTGCCGAGAGCTACCCCCTGGGGCATCGCCGTGAAGTAGAGGAGCCGCTGCGCGGAGAGGGGAGCGGAGCGGAGCTCCGAGCTAGGAGCGAAACTCGCTGTCGCTCGTTTCGAGGTGGGCCTTCGGCCCGACAAGCCGCTGCGCGGAGATGGGAGCGGAGCAGAGCTCCGAGGTGGGAGCGAAACTCGCTGTCGCTCGTTTCGAGGTGGGCCTTCGGCCCGACCAGCCGCAGCGCGGAGATGGGAGCGGAGCAGGGCTCCGAGGGGGGAGCGAAACTCGCTGTCGCTCGTTTCGAGCTGGGCCTTCGGCCCGACAAAGAAAGAGAGCGGCTTTCGCCGCTCTCTCACCGGCTTGGCCGGTGCTTCCCGCTCAGTTGGTCGGGGGGGTCCAGTTGACAGCCATCATCTCGTACTGGCTATCGGTGAACGGGGCCGAGGCGGCGTCTTCGAGCGCCGGCCGTCCTGTATCCCGTCCCAGCACCATCAACAGGTTGCCATCCGCGTTGTCGCGGACGTGCAGCACCTGGAATCCCCTTTCCCCAAGCTCTTCGAGAGCAAGTTTGATGGCGTCCGGAGCCGGACGCACCGAGATCGATTCGTATTCCCATCTTGTGGCTGCCATGGTCAGCTCCTCTCACGTGTTCGCCCCGCGGGCCCTATCTGGTTGTCCCCTATGTTCTGCATCGGGACGGTGGTCTCTGTCGAGAAAGGGAACAAAGTTTCGGGTCCCGGCTGCTTTCAGAAAAATTTTGGGCCGGTTGCTTATTCTGTCCCCATATATAACGAACAGCTCATCAAGGGACCAACTCACTAATGCGGATTACCAATCAAACCTCGAGCACACTTCCAGCCAGGCCGGCGAGTCGCAAGGACAAGGATACTTTCGACCCGGGCGTGCCCAACTATTACGGCCCGGAAGACGGACTCTCACGGGCTCCGCAACATCAGAAGGCTCTCCAGGGGCTCTCCCGTGGGCTACTGGCTCTGCACTGCCGCGCGGAGATCGAGGGGCAAGAAAATCTGCCCACCGAGGGCGCTCACATGTATGCCAGCAACCACTCGACGATGTTCGACGTGTTGCTGGCCACGGCGCTTCCCGAGCAAGACACCCGCTTTATGGCCACCATCGACCTGTTTCAGAACAAGGTCGGGGCCAAGTTGGCCACCTGGATGGGGGCCTTCCCGGTGAACCGCCGCCATCCATCGCGGGTCTCGCTCGAGCATCCCCAGAACGTGCTCAAGGACGGCAAAGGCTTCTTCATCTTCCCCGAGGGAACGTTCCCGGCCGAAGGCGCCGAGGGCAAGATTGGTCCCTTCAAAAAGGGTGCCGCGGCTATCGCCCTAAAGGGTCAGGCCGAGTCGATCATCCCGATCGCCATTCACTACGCTCCCAACGACCAGCCCCGCACGGGCGAGAAGATTGCCGGTTATCTGGCGGCGGCGGCTGTGACTGCTGGCGGCGTGTTGGCAGCCACGGCCGGCCCTACCATGCAGACCATCGCGGGCACGGTCACGGGAATGCTGACCGGCGCCTACGTGGTCGGCCGGCTTGCCGCCCGCCACACCGAGAACAAGAAATTCTGGAACCCAACACCCAAGTATGCCGCCACCGTCATCGGTGGTCTGGCCGGCGCCGTGGTGGGTGGCCTGGCAGGCGGACTGGGCACGGCCCAGATCGCCGGTCACCTCGGCTATCAGGTGGCGCTCGGCACCAGTGCCGCGGCCGGCCTTTCGACTCTGGGTCTCAACAGCTGGTGGCGTGAGCGGCCTGTGGCCCACGTCAAGATTGGCGAGCCCATCCCCATGGCCGACTTCCACGAAAAGGCCAAGACCGACGAGAAAGGCACGACCAAGGAACTGATCGGCGTCATTCACGAGAAAGTCGGTGGACTCAAAGCCGAACTCTCGGGCGTGCCCTACGTTCGGCCGGCCGATCTGATCGAAACCGGTTTCCCCGAAGCCGGCTAAGACTTCCACCTGGAAGTGACCAAGCCCGCCGAAGCCCCCCGGGCCCAGCGAGCCAGGCGTAGTAACGGCGCGCGGCGATTCGGCTGTGCCCACCAGGCCTCGGCCCGCGCGGCGACCGACCCCCGGGGCAACCGGAAAGCCCCGACTTCCAGCTGGAAGTTGGGCAGGAACTCGCCGCCGCCGATTTCGTGCGGAAGTGACCAAACCCGCCGTAGCCCCCCCCGGAGGGCACGACGAGCCAGGCTTAGCAACGGCGCGCAGCGATTCGGCGGTGCCCACCAGGCCTCGGTCCGAGGGCGACCGACCCACGGGGCAACCCGGAAAGCCGCGACTTCCACCTGGAAGTGCCACACGCTCTCGCCGCCTTTGGCTGGGCTAGGCTGCGGGCCGAGTGGCCGGTTGTGCGCCGCACACCAGCCAACCCGCGTTGTGCGGCGCACACTTGCGCCGTACACTGGCTGAACCAGACTGTGCGGCGCAAACCCACCGGAGGATAGCGAGCAAGTGTTCGCCCGGAGCGGCGGAGGCCGGGACTTCCAGCTGGAAGTGGCCCCGCCTCTGGCTGGGCCAAGCCGCCGCCGCGGGCCGAGTGGCCGGTTGTGCGCCGCACACCAGCCAACCCGCGTTGTGCGGCGCACACTTGCGCCGTACACTGGCTAAACCAGAGTGTGCGGCGCACACCCACCGGAGGATATCGAGCAAGTGTTCGCCCGGGACGGCGGAGGCCGGGACTTCCAGCTGGAAGTGGCTCCGCCTCTGGCTGGGCCAAGCCGCCGCCGAGGGCGAGGCCGCGGACCGGGCCAGCGGTCGCCGACGCGGGTCAGGTTGTGCGCCGCACACCAGCCAACCCACGTTGTGCGGCGCACACTTGCGCCGTACACTGGCTAAACCAGAGTGTGCGGCGCACACCCACCGGAGGAAAGCGAGCAAGTGTTCGCCCGGGGCGGCGGAGGCCGGGACTTCCAGCTGGAAGTGGCTCCGCCTCTGGCTGGGCCAAGCCGCCGCCGAGGGCGAGGCCGCGGACCGGGCCAGCGGTCGCCGAGCGGGTCAGGATGTGCGCCGCACACCAGCCAACCCGCGTTGTGCGGCGCACACTTGCGCCGCACACTGGCTAAACCAGACTGTGCGGCGCACACCCACCGGACGATAGCGAGCAAGTGTTCGTCCCGGGGCGGCGGAGGCCGGGACTTCCAGCTGGAAGTGGCCCCGCCTCTGGCTGGGCCAAGCCGCCGCCGAGGGCGAGGCCGCGGACCGGGCCAGCGGTCGCCGACGCGGGTCAGGTTGTGCGCCGCACACCAGCCAACCCGCGTTGTGCGGCGCACACTTGCGCCGCACACTGGCTAAACCAGACTGTGCGGCGCACACCCACCGGACGATAGCGAGCAAGTGTTCGTCCCGGGGCGGCGGAGGCCGGGACTTCCAGCTGGAAGTGGCCCCGCCTCTGGCTGGGCCAAGCCGCCGCCG
>JBFWNU010000003.1:363301-618841 GCA_050250895.1 Vulcanimicrobiota bacterium
TGGCTAAACCAGACTGTGCGGCGCACACCCACCGGACGATAGCGAGCAAGTGTTCGTCCCGGGGCGGCGGAGGCCGGGACTTCCAGCTGGAAGTGGCCCCGCCTCTGGCTGGGCCAAGCCGCCGCCGCGAGCCGACGCGGGTAGGTTGTGCGCCGCACACCAGCCAACCCACGTTGTGCGGCGCACACTTGCGCCGTACACTGGCTAAACCAGAGTGTGCGGCGCACCCACCGGAGGATAGCGAGCAAGTGTTCGCCCCGGGGCGGCGGAGGTCGGGACTTCCAGCTGGAAGTGGCTCCGCCTTTGGCTGGGCCAAGCCGCCGCCGCCGAGGGCGAGGCCGCGGACCGGGCCAGCGGTAGCCGACGCGGGTCAGGTCAGGCAAGGCTCACGACCTTCGCGCGGAAGTGACCAACCGCCCGAAGCCACCTTCCGGCGGGAAGTTAGGCGACCAGATAGCCGTCTTCGGGTAGGCCTTGATCGAGGGGGTCTTCGCCGCGTTCGACGGCCTGGGCTTGTTCGTATTTGACCACACCCGAGGCGATCGAGTCGGCGATGCGCTGTTGGAAGGCATCGTCGCCCAGCAGGCGCTCTTCGATGGGGTTCGAGACGAAGGCCGTCTCGACGAGAATGCCGGGCATGCTGGTGTTCTTGATGACGTGGAAGTTGGCGCGCTTGACGCCGCGGCCTTCCAGGCCAAGCTGGTCGACCATGTCGCGATGCACTTCCCGAGCCAGGGCCTGGGATTGGCGACTGGCGTCCTTGGACACCCAAACCTCGGTGCCATGGGCGGCCGCGTTCTCAGCTGAGTTGCAGTGCACGCTGATGAACAACTCGGCCGGCCAGCGGTTGGCCAGGGCCACGCGAGCGCGCAGATCCTCGACCTGGCTGGGGTTGCCGGGAGCCACGGTGGCATCGGTCGTGCGGGTCATGCGCACTTCGGCGCCCAGCGCCTGCAGCTTGTCGCGCAGCTTGAGCGACACGCCCAGGGTCACGTCTTTCTCGTTGACACCGGTGGGGCCGATGGCTCCGGCGAACTTGCCGCCGTGGCCGGGGTCGAGCATGATGCGGGTGCCGGCCAGAGGCTGGGCGGCCGTCTCGAAGAAGCCGGTCACCCGGTCGGGATAGCTTGCCATTTCACGGTATTTCGCCGCGGCGCGGCTGGCTCCGAAGGTGTCCTCGACGGCCTTGTAGAGGGGGGTAGTCCTGGGGTTGGCGCGGTCGCCCACCAGGTTGCTCCAGTCGCGGGGGTCAAGGCCGTCGTCGTAGGCCTGGGCCATGGCTCTGACGACCGTGCTGGCGCCGCCGTTGTAGCCGGCTAGAGCCAGGGTCTGTATCTGCTCTTCGCTGGGCTTGCCGAAGCGTTCGAAGTACTTGGCCACCTTTTCGCCCCACTCGCGATTGGTGGGAGGGTTGTAGATGTAGCCGAACTTCTCGCTCAAGACGGCCACGCCCACGGGCAGGCTCTTGTCGGGCGAGAGGCGCTCGTCGCGAGGGCTCAGCTTGAGCCCGAAAGCCTTGGCGGTGCCGGGCATGAGTTGCACCAGGCCGACCGCTCCTGCGCCGCTGCGGGCGCGGGGATCAAAACCGCTCTCGGCTGCCACCAGAGCCTTGAATAGGCGCGGGGGCAGGGGATGATCCGCATGTTCCCAGCGGGCCTCTACAGCCTGGGCGATGCTCTGGTTGAACTGGTTCTCACGACGGCCGAAGCCCCAGTTGGTTTCCAGAGGATCGGTGGTGATGAAGGGCTCCCATGGATAGTCGATGGGTCCCGGTTCTTCGGGGTCCGAAGTGACGGCCTTGCGGGCGTCAAAGCTCGGCGGCTCGAGTGGATCTCGAGCGATACGTTGGTTGAGATTCAAAACTGGCGTGGATATCACCGCGTCCTCCAAGAATAGATAGGAACAATGGCCCCTGTCTGTGTGTAGAGAACCCTCCTGCTTGGTGATGAGCTTGGTAGAGAAAAGGTATCCCAGGTGCGGTCGCTGTCTGTTGCCGCTGTGTTAACAAGTGCCCTTGCCCGCAGGAAGCTCCCATGGGTTGGCAGAATACTTTGCAATGCAAAGTATAGGAGGTCGCATGAATCTCGTAGTCTTTCCCAATCGGGTTCATACTCATCGACAAACCTTTTTGACGGACTATCGTCACCAGTTCATCGACGTGACCGATATCGCGGTCGAGCAGTTGGAGCGCACCCAGTTTGGCTTCGGCAGCCTGGTGGTCTTTTCGCAACACACTACGGCTGGCGTCATCATCAACGAGCACGAGCCGCTCTTGCTGGGCGATCTACGAAGGTGTCTGGACGAGTTCGCCAGCCCCAATCGCTACTATGCCCACGACGACCTCACCCAACGAACCGTGAACCTGGTCGAGAACGAGCCGGCCAACGGCCACTCTCATTGCCAGCAACTGGCGGTGGGCTGCTCGCTGACCGTGCCCATCCTCGATGGCAAGCTGGGGCTGGGTCAATGGCAGCGCATCTTCTTGCTCGAACTCGACAGTCCCCGTGAGCGCAAAGTGCTCTTCCACTACCAGGAGCTGTTTCGACCAGAGTAGTTAGCGGACGGCGTCGAAGTCGATCCAGCCCCGCTCGACGTTGACCGAAGACAGTTCGACCTGTAGCTTCTGGCCAACGCGGGCTTTGCGCAGGCCTTCGAGCTTGCCTTCGCAAGGCGGGTTGCCGATGCGGCACCAGACCATGCCGTCTTTGACGCCGCTGACCACGGCCCGGAAGGTTTCGCCGATGCGATCCTCGAGCATGGTGGCCACGGCCGCCTTGTCGGCCGCGCGCTCGGCCTTCTGAACCACCCGCTCTTTTTCGGACAGGTTCTCGGCGATGGCGCGGAGTTCATCGGCGCTGTAGGGGCTGGGCTCTCCGGCCAGGGCAGCTTTGAGCAGGCGGGCGATGATGCGATCACCGCCGCGGCGGATGCTGGCCGTGCACTGGCTGTAGTTGTCGGCGCCCAGAGCGAAGTGGCCGGGGAGGGGCTCGTCGGGCATGACCGCCTGGTAAGAGCCGCGACCGATCAGTTTGATGATGGTGAAAGACAGTTCTTCGGACTCTTCGGGGTGGAGCCGGCGCTGCTCGACCAGGAAGTCGTTGAGGGCGCGCGAGTCGGGCTGGTTGGGCAGCTTGACCTTGTGCTCGGCAGCCACCTCGACGATCTGGTCCCACTTCTCGGGCGGCAGCACCACCCGCTCGAGGGTCGGGTAACCCTTGGAGCGCAAGAAGCGCGACATGACCGAGTTCGAGGTGACCATAAGATTCTCGACCATGCTGGTGGCCAGATTCTTGATGCCGTCTTCAACCCGCACCGCATCGCCATTTTCGGTGATGATCTTCTTTTCGTTGCTCTCGAAGTCGACCGAACCGCGGGCGGCGTCGATGCGCTGAGCCGCTTCGCTCTGGAGCTGCAGGTTCTCGAGCATGGCCTGGCCGCCAATCTGCATGCCGGGCGAGGGCTGGGAATTGCCCTCGAGCCAGCCACCCACGCTGGCGTAGTCGAGCTTGGCCTGGCTGTTGACGATGCCCTGATAGACATCCTCGTCCTTGATTCTTCCGTCGGCAGAAACGGTGTATTCGATGATGGTGGCCAGCCGGTCTTCACGCGGGTTGAGCGAGATGACGTCTTCGGCCAGCTCGGGCGGAATCAGGTTGAAGACCTTGTCGGGGGTGTAGATCGACGAGGTATTGACGTCCATGTGCTTGTCGACGGCCGAGCCTTTGGGCACGAAGGCATCCACATCGCTCACGGCCACCCACACTTTGATGTCGCCGTTGGGCAGCCGTTGGGCGCCCTGGAGCTGGTCGATATCACGCGAACTGACGTTGGCTTCGGGATCGGCAGCCAGCTTGGCCGGGTCCATCTTGGTCCAGAGGGTGCCGTTGTCGACCGACATCATAGGGATGTGGCGCATGTCCCGTACCCAGGGCTTCTTGGCAGCCTCGGGCAGGTTGTAGACTCCGGGCGAAGGACGGACCTGGGCCATGATGTCGGCCACTTGCTGCTGGACATCTTTGGGATAGTCCGCGGCCAATCCGTAGCTGCCCAGGATCTTCGAGGCCAGAGCCTTGAGGTTCCAGCGGCCATCGGGATACTTGAGCTGGGCCACGGCGACCGAGCCCTGCAGGCCACCCGAACCGGCGGCGGCGATGCTGCCGTAGCTAACCCCGTCGTGAAACTGGGGATTGTCGCGGAGGTATTTTCGGCCTTTGGTGTTGGGGCCCTTGGGGCCGTAGACCTTGTGGTTGCCGTGCGATTGTCCGCGTTCGACCCGGTCGTTTTGACCGTGATCCCCTCCTTTGCGCCGGGTGCGATTTTTGCGGCCGGCCGAATGGACGGAGGGGTTGCGCGGATCGATCTGCATGGAGACTCCTGAGTTTAGGATGGATAAAGGTTTGCCATCGGGCCTCGGGGATCCCCCTGGGCGGGCCGGGGCCTGGCCGCTTTGGCGCAATGTTAACTTTTAACCGAGGTAGGCTTCGAGGGCGTCAATCAGACCCCGGGAATCTCCCTGAAGATGATCCTTGAAGGCCTGACCAAACTCGCTGATGCCGTCGCGTTCGAGAGCCTCGGCGGTGGCGGCCAGATGAAAAGCGGGCACCCCGTCGGCCAGGGCGGCCAGCGCCAGGTCGCCCACCCAGCGGTGGGGGTTGGCGTCGAGGGGGTCCAGGTCGAGGGCGTTCTCGGCCAACTCGGCAAAGAGGCCTTCGAGCTCTTCGAGCAGCCTGACTTGAGCCGAGGGGACGGCGCTTTCCAGGCCACGCAGTCGCTCGATGGCCTGGTCGAGGCGGGGCAACAGTTGGCCGCGAGCGGTCAGATTGACCAGCAATCGGTCCCGGTTGGTGCGCCAGAAGTCGGCCAGGGCAGGCCAGTGGTGCCGGGTCCAGTCCGAGAGAAGCTCAGGGTCGGCCGGGCCCTCTTCGAGTTCAGCCAGCAGTTCCTGGACGTGGCTGCCAATTACGGGAACATACCCGTGCAAGCTCTGTTCCAACTCGCGCTCCCAGGTCTGCAGGTGAGCCAGCAGGCTACCGCCCTGGGCCAGCCCCACCAGGGCCGCCTGCAAATCGTCGCCGCCCAGGGCGGCAAAGCCCGAGGCGAGGCGATCGATACCGGTCAGGATGGCCCGGCGAACCTCGTCGGGCAGTTCGGCTTCGCCGGCCTTAAAGCACTCCACCAGGCGATCGACCTCGGCCACCGCCTGGTCGCGAAAGGTGTTGAGCAAGCTCGGCTCGGCCCGGCCCTGCAGGACGGCCAATCCAGCCACCAGCAACTGGTTGAGGGGCTCGATGGAACTCTGGCGATTGCTTTCGCGCAGGCCGCGAAAACGGTGCAGCTCGCGAAAGAGGATAAAGGCCGCTTCGGTGGCTGGGCGGGCCTGCCCGGCCTGGATGTGACTCTCGAGAGCTTCGAGTTGCGTTTCGGCTAACCTGAGACGCTCGGCCTCGGCCTCGTTGAGGGTGAACTGGTGGAGTTCGCGCTCGAGTCGAGCTTTCCATTCGGGCCAGTTGCCGGGGCCATTGGGGAGAGCGTCGAGCAGTCGAGCCAGAGCCGGGGGGAGGGGGACGATCTGAGGGTCGCCGGGTGCTTGGAGGCCAGGCTGGTTGGTTTGGCCTCCAAGCACCTGTTGCAGCATCAGTTCATGGCGCATAGGCTGGTAGTGTTGGCCAGGTGTGTGCGGTTAGCCTTCAGGCGTTGGGTCGGTTGAAGAGGAAATCGAAGCGGGGGCTGGTCTGGAACGTGTGGTTCCAGGGGTTGAGGAAGTCCAGACGCTGGCCGTTGGGCAGGCTGTCGAGGCGATATGACTGCCAGATGTTGAGATTGGCCGGCAGACCGGCGTTGGGGGGCAGGTCGTGGACATTGATCTTGCCGGGCTGGACCACGGCCCCGCCGGCTCGCTGGAGTTCCCACTGAGAAAGGATTCCGTCGCGGTCCTGGTCCATCGAGCGCGCCTGGAAATAGTTCTGGAAGCCCTGGAAGAACTCGCCGAAGTCGACGTTGCCATCGCTGTTGACGTCGAAGTCGCCGCTGAAGGCTTTGAGCAGATTGCGGCTTTGAGCCACCTCCTGGTCGCTGTACTGACCGTCGCGATTGAGGTCAAAGGCCAGATAGCCATCCTGTTTGGGGTTGAATTTGCCGTTGCCGTCGAGGTCCAGGCCGTAACCCAGGGTGGGACCGTGGTAGTGGGGATCGCGAGGCGAGAACGCGGCGTCTTCGAAGCCGAAGCGGGTCTGCTGCCAGCCTCCCCAGATCGGGGTGGGACGATCCGGATTGGGAAGATAGTTGGCAACCTGGCCGGGGTTGGCGGGGGCCGGCTGAGGGGCGATGGGGCTTTGGAAGGTGTAGGCGTTGGCGTTCAGCATCTTGTGGTCTCCTCCGTGCGGGTGTCTTGTTGACCTCAAGATACCTCAGGGGTTTCCACCGATCGCCCAAAGGGCCCGAAAGATGTTAACGGTTTGTTACAATCGGGAATCGGGCCGAGAAGCTGGCTCCGCCCAGCGGGCTGGCGCCACAAACCAGCTGTCCTCCAAACTCGGCGGCCGCCTGGCTGGCCAGGAACAGTCCCAAACCGGTTCCTTCCCCTGAGGGACGGGTGGTGAAGAACGGCTCGAAGACCTGTTCGCGCAATTCGGCCGGCACGCCCGGGCCGCTGTCTTCCACCGTCAGTTGGAGCTGGTCTGGTTGGGCGTGGGCCGCGATGTGCACCTGGCGTTCATCCGAATCGGCCACCGCTTCGATGGCGTTGAGCACCAGGTTCGAGAGCAGGCTGAAGAACTGATGGCGATTGCCCTCGAGCTGGGCGTCGGCGTGGCAATCTACGGTCAGGTTGGCTTTGACCCGTTCGATGCGATAGTCGAGCAGGTCGAGAGTGTCCGCGATGACCTCGGCCACGGCAAAGCGTTCTCGAGCTTCTGGTTCTGCTGGTCGGGCATAGTGCAACAACCGCTGGACGCTCTTGCGAGCATTTTCGGTCGAGCGCACGATGGCCTCCAGGCGCTCCCGAGCCCGCTCGGGTTGGTCTGGCAGATAGCGCTGGGCCACCTCGGCGCTCAGCTGGATGGCTCCCAGCGGGGTGTTGACCTCGTGGGCCACCCCGGCGGCCAGCCGACCCATGGCGGCCATGCGGCTCGACTGCACCAACTGGGCCTGAGAACGCCGGGTCTCTTCCAGGGCCTCGACCACTTGCTGATGGAGCTCGGCGTTCTCCCAACAGGTCGAAAAGATACGACCCAGAATCCGCAGCAACTCCTCCTGGGTGGCGCTGGGCTCGGATTCGAGCAACAACACCCCGCGCTGGGCCGGCAGTTCCAGGCTTCTACCCTGGGGGGGCTGCTCGCCAGCCAGATAGACCCGGCCGGTCACGCCGCAGCCCTGGATGGCTCTGGCCAGGGCCGAGCGCAGTTTCTCGGGCTCGAGACTGGTCGACATCAGGTTGGCCGCTTTGAGCAGCACCGAAAGTCGCTGGGCCCTCTGGCTGGCTTCTTGCTGGCGCAACTGGCTGTGTTGCAGGGCCCGGCGCAGTTTGCCCAGCAGCGGACCCGCCTCGTCGCGGCCCCGTCCCGCCGCCACCAGCAAGGGAAAGACCAACAGCAGCAAGAGCAGATGGAGCTCGACCAGTTCGAGGATGGCCAGGGCCAGACCGGGAGCGCACACCAGAGTCAGCAGGTTGAGCCGCAGTAGAGGGCGGCGCGGTTCCAGCGCCAGGGCTGCAAGGGCGAACCCAAGGCAGGCGCTGAGACTGGCCATCAGCCCCTCGAGAGGGATAGCCACCACCACCCCGGCGGCCAGGGGAGCGACGCTGCGGAACAGATCCGAGGGTAGAGCTCGGGCCTGCTTGCCGGTGCTGAGCAAGGCCAGGGCCCCCACCAGGCTGACCACCAGGCCGGCTACCCCACCGGCCGGACCGAGCAAGGTCATGGCCAGGGCCACCACCACCGAAGTGCGACTCGACTCGCGGTCTTGCAGCAGCACCAGATCCAGAGCCAGCGCCATCAGGGCGAAGGCCAGCAACGCGGGAGCGGCGGGGCCCAGGCCGGTTTTTACGAGCCAGGCGACTGCCGCCACCAGCAAACCCAGCGCCGTCAGGTCCTGGATCACAGGCTCATTTTGGCGAGTTGATAGACGCGCATCAACTCGGTACTGGGTTCGGCCTGCAACTCGGTCTGCAGCGCCAGACGAGCCTGCTCGTACTGTCGCAAAGCAAGCTCGGGCCGCTGCTGAGCGATGTGAGCCTCCATCAGCAAGCGGTGGGCGGGCTGGTGACAGGGGTCGCGTTCGAGCAGCCGTAGCGCCACCTCGATCAGCTCGGGATAGTGGCCCAGTTCACGGCACACCCCGGCCAATAGTTCGAAGCATTCGGTGGTCTGGCGCTCGAACTCGCGCCGCTGGGTGTGGGCCCACTCCATCGAGCAATCTTCGAGATAGTCTCCGCGCACGAGCGCGTAGGCTGCCCGCAAGCGCTGATAGGCCTGGCGCAACTCGCCCCGCTGTTGCAGTTGGCGGGCCTTGTCGAGCTCGGTGGTGAAGCTTTCCAGGTCGTGCCAGACCGGCGCCTCTTCGCCCAGGACCACGAATTCGTGCTTTCTCACCACCAGTTCGTCGACCGTGTCGAGGCCCGCCTCCAACAACACCTTGCGCATGTCCGACAGGGTCTGGGAGAGGTTCTTCTTGCCGGCATCAGGGCGAACCCCCGGCCAGAATTGTTCGATGATCGACTCGCTGAGCACCGGTTTGCCCGCGCGCAAGGCCAGGCAGGCCAGCATAAAGCGCGAGCGCGAGGTTCGCCAGACCCGCTCCGAGACGCGTTGATCGCCGATCCAGACCTCGAAGGGACCGAGCGAGAATAGGCGCAGGGTGGGGGCACCCACCGGATGATGCCCGGCGATGAGTTGCTCGACTCGAGCCCGAGTGGTCTCGTCAGGGGCCTGGCCGAAAAGACGCTGCAAGGCCGGCATGAAGGCCGTCGGGCCGGCGCGCTCGATGAGCTCCAGCAACAGGCCGCAGGCGGCCGCGTCCTGAGTCTCGCCCACCAGGCGCGAGACCGCTCCGGGAGCCTCGCGGACCAGCCGCAACAGAAGCCGGTCTAGCTCGGGCCGAGGCCGCGACAGCTGCTCGCGCAGGAGAGCTTTCAGCAGCCAGCCGGCGTGGGGTAGCAAGAAGTCGAGGTTTTCTACCGCCAGGGCTGCCTCGAACCGTTCCTCCCGGGCTCCAGCCGGGTGACCGGCAGCCCGCAGCCCCAGGGTGGCCTGGGCGGCCAGCCCGTCCAAGCCCAGTCGTTCGAGCTTCTCCAGCGAGCGAGCCAGTAGCTGGGCACCGTCGGCATGGCCCATTCCCAGGCTGGTGAGGCCGGCTTCCAGTTCGAGTTCGGCTCCCGCCTGGGGACCCAGGTTGGGACTCAGGGCCAGCAATTGGCGCAAACGAGCCATCGACTGGTCGGTGCGGCCAGCGGCCCAATCCAGCTGGCTCAACTCGAGCAGCGCCTGGCCGGCTTCGCGGGTTTTCGAATTGTCCACCAGCTGGGTGAAGGCCTCGGCCGCGGCGCTGGCCTCTCCTGAGGCCAGCAGGGTCCGTCCCAACGAGAGCAGGTGACGTCGCTCGCGGCCGGCCCGGGCTAGCTGGGGGTCGTGAGCTGAAAGGCCGGTCAATTCTTCCAGGCGGGCCACCAGGCCGGGCTGGTCGGCCGTTTTCAGGCACAGCGCTCCCAGGCCGGCCAGGCTCGTCTCTTCTTCTTGTTGCTGGCCGATTTCGTGGGCCAGGGCCAGCACCGTCTCGGGCAACCGGGGCAGGCGGCCGGTCTCGTCGAGCAACCGATAGAGCACGGCCGCCTGCAATTCGGTGGCCGCGTCGTTGGCGTGGCCCAGGCCCAGGGCGAAGTGGCGGGCCAGGCGCCCGCACTCGACCAGCTTCTTGTCCTGGCCAAACTCCAGGCCACCTACCAGGAACTCCAGCGACCACACGATCAGCTCCAGGGCTGTCTGTTCTCGTTCTTGCAGGCGTCGCCGTTGGAAGAGTTCGCGCTCGAGCCGGCGCACAGCCTCGAGCAGCAACTCGGATTTGAAAGGCTTCTTGAGATAATCCCCCACCCCCAGGCGCAGGGCCCTGAGCGTGTCGGCCTCGGTGGCATAGCCGGTCATGACCACGCTCAGCACGTCGGGGTTCTCTTTTTTGAAGCGAGCCAGCACCTCCAGGCCGTCCGGGCCCGGAAGCTTGACGTCGAACACCAGGATGTCAAAGGGGTGAACGCTGGCTTGAGCCACCGCTTCGGCTCCGTCGCCGGCACCAAAGACCTCGAACCCTTCCAATTGCAACAGGTCGCCCAACACCTCGCGCAATTCAGCATCGTCTTCCAACAGCAGGATTCGGGTAGGGGCCGACATGCCAGCCCACTTTGAAGTTCTGACGGCCGATTCCCTGCCAGGGCCAACCACCTCCAGCACGAAACCAGAGGGGTGACTACCGACCGCCGCCTGGAGCTCGAGCCAGAACCGTTGATTCTGGCCGAACGGCGCGATTTTTTCGTGCAGATCGCGGTCATGTTCGCGGCCGGGTGCCCGCTGTCGAAAGCCTTGTTCACCCTTTCGCAAGGCAGCGAGTTGCCGCGGTTGGCGGGTGGGGCCGAGCGCGTGTTGCGCCGGCTCGAGCACGGCGCCAGCTTTTCGGCGGCGCTGGCCCAGGAGGGCTCTTTTAGCCGGGCCGAGGTGGGGCTGGTTCGGATGGGCGAAGAAACGGGGCGCCTGCGAGCCGTGCTCGAGCGACTGGGCGAGAACCTCTCGGACACTCTGGGCTATCGCCGCCGCCTGGTCGAGGCGGGCATCTATCCCGTGTTTGCGGTCGTTTTCTCGAGCCTGTTGATTGGGCTGATGGCCTTTGTCTTTCTGCCGCGCATCTTGCCGGTGGTGATCGGTTTCGGGATCGAGTTGCCGTGGCCCACCCGGCTGGTGGTGGGATTGTCTCGTCTGGTCCCCTGGCTGGTACCGGTGGGACTGGCCGGCTCCATCGGGTTTTTGCTGCTGCTGCGCGAGCCCAGGCATCAGGAGCGATTGCTCTTCTCGCTACCGCTCGTGCGCGGGGTCTTGCGCGCGGCCAGCCTGGCCGAAGCTTCCGCGGGTCTGGCTTTGCTCCTCTCGGCCGGAGCCACCCTGGATCGGAGCTTCGAACTGCTGACGCCATACCTGGCCGACCCCCAATTGCGGGCCGTGCTGGGACGCTTGCAAGCCCGCTTGCGTTCGGGCGAGACGCTGACTCAGGCGTTGAGTCACGAGCCGGAACTGCCTCCTCTGTGGCGCCAATTCATGGCCAGTGGTGAAGAATCGGGCCGGCTCGAGTTTTTCGCCCAGCAGGCCAGTCTCCACCTGCGCCAGGAGGTGGCGCTGCAAACCGACCGGGCCATCACTCTCTTCGAGCCCTTGCTATTGTTCTTTCTGGGCGCTGTGGTGGGGTTTCTCTTGCTGGCCTGTTTCTTGCCGTTCTATAACTTGCTAAACGTCGTGGTTTGAGAGTCTACCCAGGGCCCTCGGGACGAGCCTCGAAGAGGCCAGAATGCGAGCTCCCCTGTTGACCATGGAAGGCATTTCCAAGTTCTTTCCGGGGGTGCGAGCCCTGGAGGGCGTGGGTCTGCAGCTTTACGCCGGTGAGTTGCACGCCCTGATGGGCGAGAACGGGGCCGGCAAGTCGACCCTGATGAAGGTGCTGGGCGGAGTCCACCGGCCCGACCAGGGCCAGATGACCTTGCGCGGCCAGCCTTACGCGCCGAACTCGCCGCTCGAGGCGCGCCAGAGCGGCATCGGGTTCGTCCATCAAGAGCTCAAGCTGGCCACCAACCTCAGCGTGGCCGAGAACATCTGCCTGGGCCGCATGCCGACCCGCGGCTTTGGGGTGGTCGACCGTGTCCGCATGCATCAGCTGGCAGGACAAGCCCTGCAAGAGCTTGGGGTCGAACTACCCACCAGCGCTCGGGTGGGCGATCTCAATGTGGCCAATCAGCAGATGGTCGAATTGGCCAAAGCCATCGCTCTCAAAAGCGACATTCTCATCATGGACGAGCCCACCGCCTCGCTGAGCCAGAAAGAAACCCGGCACCTGTTCGAGATCATCGCCCGGCTCAAAGCCGCTGGCACGGCCATCGTCTATATCTCGCACCGCATGGAAGAGGTGTATGAATTGAGCGAGCGCATTACCGTGCTGCGCGACGGCCAGTCGGTGGGCAGTTGGGCCACCGCCGAACTCGACCAGAACGCCCTGGTCAAGGCCATGGTCGGCCGCGAACTCAAAGAGCAGTTTCCCGTGCGTCACCCCGAGTTGGGCCAGGAGGTCTTGCGGGTGGAGGGCCTTACGAGGACCGGTGTGTTTAGCGACGTCTCGTTTTCGCTGGTGGCCGGAGAGATCGTCGGCATGGGGGGGCTGGTGGGGGCCGGCCGCACCGAGATTGCCCGCGCCATCGTGGGCGCCGACCCCCGTCATTCCGGACGCGTGTTGCTGCAGGGCGAGCCCATCGACACCGCCACTGTTCGCGAGGGGATCGCCCACGGGCTCGGCTATATCACCGAAGACCGCAAGGGAGAGGGCCTGGTGCTGGGGCTGTCCATCGAAGAAAACGTCACTTTGCCCAATCTTGGCGCCATCGCCAGGGGCATGCTCATCGACCGGGCCCGCAGCCGGGCCATGGCCGAGGATTGCGTCGAGCGCCTCAAAGTGCGCACGCCTTCCGTGGCCCAGGCGGTGGCCAATCTCTCGGGCGGCAATCAGCAAAAGGTGGTCATCGGCAAATGGCTGGCCCGCAATTGTCGCGTCTTGATTTTCGACGAGCCTACCCGCGGCGTCGACATCGGAGCGCGGGCCGAGATCTACTCCATCATTGAAGAATTGGCCGAGGCCGGGGTGGGCATTCTGGTCATCTCGTCGGACTTGCCCGAACTGCTAGGCTTGTCGGACCGGGTGCTGGTCGTGCACCAGGGTCGTGTGGCGGGCGAATTCGGCCGAGACGAGGCGACTCCCGAAAAGGTCATCTCGGTCGCCTTCACGGGGAGGGTAGCCTGAAGATCGATCTTGCCAAACTGGGTCCGGCCCTGGGTCTGGCCGGGCTCTGTTTACTGCTGAGTTTGCTCACTCCCACCTTTCTCACGGCCGACAACCTGACCAACGTGTTGCTCCAATCGGCCATCACCTCGGTGCTGGCGGTGGGCATGACGTTCGTCATTCTCACCGGCGGCATCGACCTGGGGGTGGGCTCGGTGTTGGCTCTGAGCGGGGTGGCCCTGGGTCACACCCTCAAGTCGGGAACGCCGCTGGTGGTGGGACTGGCCGTCGGTCTGGCCGTGGGGGCGGCCTGCGGTCTGGTCAACGGAACCCTGATCACCAAAGGCAAGCTGCCTCCTTTCATCGCCACCTTGGGGATGATGAGCGCGGCCCGCGGTTTGGGCTATGTCATCAGCGGCGGGCGGCCGTACTCGGGCTATGGGCAGCAGTTTCCGGCTTTTCTGGCCCTGGCCAAAGCGGGCGTGATGATCGTCATCATGTTCGCCGTCTTCGCCCTGGCCTGGTTCGTGCTCAGCTCGACCACCTTCGGGCGCTCGGTTTATGCCATCGGAGGCAACCTCGAGGCGGCCTGGTTGTCGGGTATCGCCACCGACCGGGTGTTGATCGTGGTCTATACCCTGTGCGGGCTGTTGTCGGGCCTGGCCGCCATCTTGCAGACCGCTCGACTCGACTCGGCCAATGCTAACGCCGGCCTGATGTTCGAGCTAAACGCCATCGCCGCGGTGGTGATCGGAGGCACCTCACTGATGGGAGGCTCGGGCAGCGTGCTCGGCACCCTGGGAGGGGCCCTCATCATCAGCGTGCTCAACAACGGCCTGAACCTGCTCAACGTCGACCCTAACGTGCAGCCGCTCGTCTTGGGAGCGGTCATCGTGCTGGCCGTCTTGCTCGATTGCTGGAAGGCCGACCTGGGCCAGCGGGTAGGCGGACTATGGAAGCGCTGGCCGCTGCTGACGGCAGCGGTGGTGGCCATGTTCGCCGGCTCGGTGCTGGCCGGAGCTTGGAGCTATCGGGTCTCTCAAGAGCAAGTGGCGGCCAATTCGACCTACACCGTGGCCCTGGTGCTCAAGACCGTCAACAACCCCTTCTGGGTCGACGTGCGCGAGGGCGCCCTGGCCGAAGCCGCCAATTCGAAGGTGCAATTGCTGGTGCAAGCGCCTCCCCAAGAGACCGATGTCGAGCGCCAGCGTCAGATCGTCGAGAACATGATCTTGCGCAAGGTCGACGCCATCATCCTGGCCCCCTGCGGGGGCAAAGAGCTGGTCGGCGTGGTCAAACTGGCCAACCAGGCCAACATCCCGGTGTTGATCATCGACTCCAAGCTCGACGAGCAGGTGGTGGCCTCGCAACAGGCCCGCTTCGAGACCTTCATCGGGTCCGACAACTTCAAAGGCGGGCAACTGGCCGGCCAACGGCTCAGCCAAGCCCTGGCCGGGCAGGGCAAGGTGGCCATCATCGAGGGTATCACCGGTCACGAGTCGACCGACGCCCGCCGCGACGGCTTTCTCGACGCGCTCGCCCAGTCTCCGGCTATCGAGGTGGTCTCTTCGCAGCCGGCCAACGCCGACCAGGAGAAGGCCTACTCGGTCACCCAGAACCTCTTCCAGGCCCACCCCGAGATCACCGCCGTCTTCGCCTGCAATGACGTCATGGCCCTGGGAGCCCTGCGGGCGCTCGAGAGCATGGGCCGCCAGGACGTCAAGGTGGTGGGCTTCGACGCCTCCGACGACGCCCGCAACGCCATCAAGAACGGTAAGATGCTGGCCTCGGTGGCCCAGTATCCCAGCGAGATGGGACGCCTGGGTGTGGTCAACGCGGTCAAGCTGCTCCAAGGCGAGAAGATTCCCGCCCTGGTCCCTACCAAAGTCGAGGTGGTCGACCAGTAAATAGCCAATATCTTCCGGATGAGGGATCTGGCGCGGGTGCTGGCCATGGCCGATACGGCTCTTCGCCGAGGGGAGTACATGGAGTGTGTGAAGATGTGCCACGAGGCCCTCTCCCAGACCCAGGACGCACGCCTGCATCGGCGGCTCGGCGTGGCTGCCCGCGAGCTAGGCTGGCTCGAGCAGGCTCTGGCCGCCTTTGATCAGGTCTGCCTGGATGACCCCGACGACCTGGACGCCCGTCATCAACGCATGTGTCTCAATGCCAGTCTCGGCAAGCACATGGCCGTGCTGGTCGACTCTGACCTGTTGAACGACTATCACGACGGCGTCGATTTTCAATCCATGCGGGGTCGAGCCTGCCTCGAGCAGGGCCGCTTTGAAGAAGCGGCCCAGGCCTTCGGGCGGGCCGGCATGGCCGAGCTTCAGGCCGAGGCTCTCTTTCGGCTGGCTTGCCAGCAGTGGGAGGCGGGCAATTATCCGCAAGCCTGGTCCAACTTCGATCGGGCCGAGCCCCATGTCGTTGATCCGAAGTCGCTTTTGACCCTCTACTTCCAGCGCCAACGCATTCATGCTCGCCTGGGGCACCTCGACTCGGCTCTGGCCGACATCGGGCGCGCCCTGGCCCAACCGGACGTTCCTCACCCACTCAAAGTGATGCTCTGGTGCGAACGGGCCGAGCTGCACTCGCGGCTGGGCCAAATCGAGCTGGCCAGAGCGGACCTCGAGCAGGCCCGGCTGCTTGATCCTGACAGCCCGGTGGTGAGGGCCTATCAGAAAGGTCTGACGTAGAACTCGGTCTTGCCTTCGTAGGTCGAGCCATCAGGCGAGGTGGTCTTGATCCTCAGCACCGTCATGGGCCCCTGGCGCTCGACCTCGAAACTGCCCTCGCCCAGCCGGGCCAGCAGCCGGGGGGGCGTCCCCACCGGCTTCTCGAGCAGTAGCTGGTCGCCCACCTGCGAGATCCTGGCCTGCTGAGTGTAGTCGGGGCGTCCCTCGGCATCCACCACCAGCCGGCGACCCTCGACCCTGGGATAGCGAAACTCGAGCGTAACGGCCTGGCCGCTCAGCGGCGAGATCAGTCGGGCGCCACGCAGCTCTTCGCGGCTGCGGGCGAAGGCCAGGCTGCCCTGACGAAAGGCTTCGGTCTCACTGTCAAGCTCGCGGCCGGCCCGCCCGGCCACCGTCATCAGGGCCCAGCCCATCAACCCCAACAGCACGAAGATGGCCGAGGCCACCAGGACTTCCGGCAGCGTGAAGCCGCGCCTCATGGCCGGGCGAACCTTTCCATCAGGCGATAGGTCTGATCGCCATTGGCGTCGTGCCAGAAGACGACCACCTCGACCTCTTTGAGCGAGGTATCGGGGAGGCTCAGGCTGGCGCCAACCCAGCGCTGACTTCGCATCAATCGAAAGTTGCCGTCCTCGGGGTGGGGGTCGAGGGTGGTCGAGACATCCTCGTCGAGGTTGGTCTCGAGTAAGGCCCGGGCCTGTTCCATCGAGGTCAGACACAGCATCGAAGCCCGTTGGCGCGTGGTTTGCTTGCTCTCGAGACGGCCCGCGAAGATGACCGTGGCCAGCACTCCCAGCACGGCCAGAGTCAGAAAGGCCAGCGCGATCAGCGCTTCTAGTAGCGAAAAGCCCCTTTTTACCACTCGGCGGTCGGCTCGAAGACGAAGCGATCCGGCACCGGCCGCGCTCCCGGGGTCAGGCCGAAATACTCCGACAGACCTCCAGAGGAAGGATCGGGGACCTGGATGGGCTCGCTGAGCAAGCCGCTCAAGTCGGTGGTGAAGTAGCAATCCGGCTCGCCCATCGGCCTCAGGTCTTGCAAGGTTAGCTTGCCGTCGGGTCGCGAAGCCAGCGACCCGGCCTGGTGAAAAGTCGAGGTGTTGATCGAGGTAGGGCTCCACTGGCCGTCTTTATACATCAACACCACATCGGGGCTGGCCAGTTGGTAAGTGGGAATACTCACGCTCACGCCAGCCCCGAATCCAGCCGTGAAGTTCCCGTTTTGAGCAATGTCCTCAGAGGCGCGCCAGAGCACGTAGACCTCTCCCTCGCTACCGATTTCGAGGTCGCCCCAGGTGTTGGCGAAGCGTCGGGCCTGCACGGTTTTACCGGCCTCGTCGAGAAAGACACCGGGCGGCGGAGGCAGCGCGCTCCATTCGCCGGTGACAGCGTCGCGCCGGCTGATGGTGTAAAGATTGGAATCGCCGTGGTGGGCATAGAGATTGCCAGCGGCGTCTGCTTCGAGTTCAACAATGCACTGGGATGGGTTGTCGGACTGTTCCAGAGTGAAATCGGGCTCGGCGCCAAAGGCTCCGCCCGCTTTGCCTGCCGGTGCAGGACCCTCGGGCCCGGCGACCCCTCCGAACAAGACTGGACTGCCCGCGTTTCCGCTAAAGGAGCCGCTCGAGGGGGGAGCGCCCGGAAGGATGGGGGACGGCACCTTATAGCGCACTTCCAGGGCGGGTGGAGGGGAAATATCCTCCCACCGTTCGCTCTCGTAGGTGTAACGGCGAATGGCGTCGGGCCCTCGGCGCAGCACGGGCACATAGACCGATGCCCCGTCGCTGACGGGCTTTCCAGGCACCTGAGCTACGCGGTCGGTTGTGTCGGGCATCACGATGGGGATGCCCTCCCAGCTTCTGTTCTCGGACGAATAGTGATACAGCTCGGCCCCCGTGGTCAGGCCGATGGCCAGGTCCTGAAGCGGAAGCCGTCCTTCGGCCGGTCTCGGCGTCGGCGGCGGCATGTGGTTGCCAGAGTTGCCGGCGTTGCCAGCCACCCCTCCGCCGCTGAGAATCAGGTCTCCGTCGAGGGTTACCTCGTAGTTATACTCCAGCACTTCCGACAAGCGCCGCAGGAAGGCGGTGTTGAGCGAGCCATCGCGAACGAGCGAGTCGTTCTTGGCCACCACGGTCTGCATGAACTCGGGGGGAATCCCCGGGCCAGGCTGGCCATTGAGCGAGGGCAGAAAGAGGGCCCACAGTCCCCCCTGATGATCGGCCCTAAGAAAGGTCAGGCCCACCCCGGGAGCGGGCAGGCTCTGCCAGCCGTCCTGAGCGGTAGGCCGATACAAGATCGTGTCGGAAGTGCTGACGTCGCCATCACTAAGCTGGGCATAGTCGACCCCCTCCACGGCCGGCTTCTTGTGCACCACCTGCTGGATGCTGACCGGCTCGCCCAGGCCGCCTTTGACTTCGGCCAGCAAGAACAGCACTTTGTCGCTCTCGCGCTCGACCCAGGCGTGAGCCGTCATGCCACTGGGCGCGTCTTCGAAGGACAGCTCTTGATGCTCGCTCTCGGTGCCTTCGTGGTTGAGGACTGCCAGGAGCGAGGCGATGGCGCTGCGGGCGAGCGACTCGCGCTGCAGGCGAGAACTCTCGAGCAACGTGGCTCGTGTCTCTTGACGCACCCGAACCACCATGGCCGAAGCCGCGAAAAAAGCGGCCATGACGAAGAAAAGAACCACCGGAATGGCCAGGCCACGAAACTTGGTCGACACGTAGTGGATCTTACCATGGACTGGTGAAGATGGCCAGAAAAAAAGAGTCCCCGGGGTAGGGGACTCGCGGCCGGCCACGGGGGAGGTACGGGGTCAAAACGCCGGCCGTCTACGTCTAACCCCAGTGGGCCGGAAGAGTTTCGAGGCGCCGAAACTCGCCCTCGGCCAGCCCTTCAAGCTCTAGACCTCCAAACGCACTGCGATGCAGATCGACGACCTGATTGCCCAGCAGTTCCAGCATCCTCTTGACCTGGTGAAAGCGGCCTTCGACCAGCACCAACTCGAGATGGTTCGGCGCCCGCAGGCTGGCCCGAGCTGGCAGCAGTCGCGAGCCGTCAAGTTCTAACTCGCCCGAGGTGAGCATGCCCAGGTCTTCTTCGCTGAGAGGGTCGCGGGTCTTGACCTGATACACCTTTTCCACCTTGTGCTTGGGCGAAGTCAAACGGTGCAACAGCTGACCGTCGTCGGTCACCACCAGCACCCCGGTCGTATCTTTGTCGAGGCGACCGACGCTCGACAGTTTGGGCTTGCGTCGCCCATAGCGCTCGGGCAAGAGCGAATAGACCAGAGGAGGGTGATCGTCGTGACTGCAGGCGTAGCCGGCCGGCTTGTTAAGCAACAACACCAGCGGGGGCGCCGGGTCCAGCGGTTGCTCGTCGAGCCTCACGGTGGCCGGGTCGACCTTGACGGCGGCGGAGGCCGGCGGCTTGCCGTCGACCGTCAACCGCCCCTGGCGAATCAGCTTGCCAACCTCTTTTCGCGAGCAGTAGCCCAGGTTTGACATCACCCGATCAAGACGATTCATTTACGGGCCTCCAGAATCTTGTAGGCATTGGTTCGCTTCAATTCGCGCCAGCTGACATAGAAGGTGTCCAGGACCTCTTCATAGGGCAGATGCTGGTTGGCTACCAGCATGATACGTCCTCCCGGGCGCAGCGCCCGGGCCGATTCGGTGATGAACTTGAGTCCGGTTTCTAGGCTCTCGGCCTTGCCCTGGTGAAAGGGCGGGTTGGTGACCACCCAGTCGAAAGCCTCGGTCGGTAGCTCACGAGTCACGTCGGCCCAGTAGAACGAGGCCGCGCCCGGAACGTTCTCGCGGGCGCAGTCTAATGCCAGCTTTTCGCTCTCATAGAGATGAGCCCGTCCGCCCGGCAGATTGGCCGCCAGATAGCCGTAACCGGCACCCAGGTCGGCTATGTCACCCTCCATCTCTTCAGGAAAGCACGACACCAACAGCTGCGAACCTTTGTCGATCTTGTCCCAACCGTAGATGCCCGGTCGCGAGACGTAGCCGTGCTCGCGCCGGGTCGGCTCTCCCATGGCCAGCCACTCCTTCGGCGGTTCGGCCTTGGCGCAGCCAAATACCCGCGACTTGCGCAGCGGATGGCTGACCACTGCCAGCCCGACCTTCTTCAACTCTTTTTCATAGCGGGCCGCCCCGAGTTCGTTGGGCATGGTGCACCAGAAATGTCCTCCCTCGGCCAACCAATCCAGGCAGCGGGCAAAGTTCCACAGATTCTCCTGACGTTGCTGGGTGCCCAGGTAAAGGCAGGTGGCATAAGGGGGGCTTGGCTCGCAGATGCCGGGCAAGCGGTCGGCCTGCAGCCGGCAGGTCTGATGGCAGTCGAGTCGCGCAAATTTCTCCAGCGCTGGATGCTGGCGCGCTCTCACGAAAAGGGTCGGGGCGGCCGGGTCGGCCACCCCGCTCTTGAAAAGCGCCTCGAGGGCTCTGTTCTCGGGCACTACTTGTTCTGGGCCTCGTCTTCAGCCATCTCTTTTTCGAGAATCGAGATCAGGTGATTGACGGCCTTCTCGAGCTTGCCCTGGCGATTGGGAATCACATAGTCATACATCGCCGCCTTCGAGAATGCCGCTTCTGCATTGCGAATTCGCTCCTTAATCTGCTCGCTGTCGTGGGCGCCCTTCTCGATGAGGCGTTGCTCGAGCACCTTGAGCGGAGCCATCAAAAAGATGGTGATGCAGTCTGGCCAGCAACGCCGGGCCATCTCGGCCGTGCCCAGGTCCATCAGGCTAAAGGCGTGCCGCCCGCTGCTCACGGCTTTCTCGATAGGCTCTTTGAGGACTCCATAGGACATGCCGTTCTCGAACTGCCGGTAGGCGGCGAAGCGCTTGGTGGTGAGCATGCGTCCGAAGGCTACCTGGTCGATGAAATCATAGTTCTTGTCGTCCGGCCGCCGCGGGCGGGTGGTCACCCGCCGGCAATGAACCAGACGATCCCCGAAATGCTCGAGAAGCTTGACGGTGATGGTCGACTTACCCGATCCGGCCGGGCCGTCCAATAGAAAAATCTTGCCCACCTGGCTGGACTTCCCTCTTCGCGATTTGCATCCCTTCGGGTTCGCCCCCGCTTTCGCCGGACTCTGGCCTGGCCGGCGATCGCCCACTCCGGCTGGGGGATCTCGCCCACTCCGGGTGGGGCCAAGCTCGGCGGGGTAGCCGAGGCTGGCGATCGCCCACTCCGGCTGGGGGATCTCGCCCACTCCGGGTGGGGCCAAGCTCGGCGGGGTAGCCGAGGCTGGCGATCGCCCACTCCGGCTGGGGCCAAGCTCGGCGGGCTGGCCGAGGCTAGCGATCGCCCACTCCGGCTGGGGGATTTCGCCCACTCCGGGTGGGGCCAGGGCGGGCGGGCTGTCCGAGGCTGGCGATCGCCCACTCCGGCTGGGGGATTTCGCCCACCCCGGGTGGGGCCAGGGCGGGCGGGCTGTCCGAGGCTCGCGATCCCCCACTCCGGCTGGAGGATTTCGCCCACTCCGGGTGGGGCCAAGCTCGGGAGGCGGCCCGAATGGCATGCCCGCCAGCCAGGTGTGCGCCGCACAACCAGGTTTCGTCGATGTGCGGCGCAAGTGTGCGCCGCACAGCCGGGTTTGGCCAGTGTGCGGCGCACCACCGCCGCGGCCCGCCAAGCTCGGCGAGCCCGCCAAAGCCGGCCAGTTCGCCGGGCCAGCCAAGCCCGGGAGGCGGGGCGAACACTTGCTCGTGTCCGCCCTGCCAGGTGTGCGCCGCACAACCAGGTTTCGTCGATGTACGGCGCAAGTGTGCGCCGCACAGTCGGGTTTTGCCAGTGTGCGGCGCACCACCGCCGCGGCCCGCCAAGCTCGGCGAGCTCGCCGAGCCAAAGCCGGCCAGTTCGCCGGGCCAGCCAAGCCCGGGAGGCGGGGCGAACACTTGCTCGTGTCCGCCCTGCCAGGTGTGCGCCGCACAACCAGGTTATGTCGATGTACGGCGCAAGTGTGCGCCGCACAGCCGGGTCTTGCATGTGCGGCGCACAACCGCCGCACCCCGAAGCGGCTCGGCAGGCCGCCGCGGCCCGGTCCGGGGAGGCTGGCCGCGCGAGCCTCAAGGCTCGTGCCAGTGGAAGCCGTCGGGCAAAGGCTTGTTAGTAGCCCATTCCAGGTGCAGCACGCGCCGCGCCCGCGATGAGTTGGGCTTCGCTGAGGCGTGGAGCAAGAGAGGGCGCAGGAGCAGGGCATCTCCTGCCTCAGCTCGACACAAGGTCGATGGACGTTCCTGGCGCGACTCCAGGTCACGGTGGCTGCCGGCAACGACCTCTAGCGCCCCGTTGTCAGAGTCGGCCAAGTCCAGATGAATTCGTGTGGTCACCATGTCGGCCAGGATCTGGGGCGGGGCCTTGACGTGGGGCACGCCGTCTTTCACCGATGGGGCCAAGAATACCGCGCTGGGCAGGTGTTCGCGGACCGGGATCATCAGGTCGCGATGCCAGGGGACGCTCCAGCTAGTGAGCTGGTTCTTCACGAAGAGGATGGCCCGCACCACGCGGAAGGTGTCGCTCAGTTCCTGGCTCAGGCGGGTCTGGCAGCGAGCCACCACGGTTTCGAGGCCATCGAGCCCGGCCAGGCGCAAGCCGCCGGCCTTTTCGGGCAACTCGCCTGGCAGGCGACCGATGGTCTCGATGATGTCGCTCTCCGAGAGAAAGCCCCGCCACCAGGCAAAGCCGTCCCGTTCCAGGGCGCGCGAGATAGTGTTTGGCACCGGGTCACGGTTCACTCCTTCTCACCGAACCCCTCCGCCGGCCCACCAAGAAGCTTGGCTTCACCCTGGTGTCGCCGTATCTCGCCTCGCCTGGTCGGGGCTGCCGGTCGCCCACTCCGGCTGGGGCCAAGCTCGGCGGGCTGTCCGAGGCTAGCGATCGCCCACTCCGGCTGGGGGATTTCGCCCACCCCGGGTGGGGCCAGGGCGGGCGGGCTGGCCGAGGCTCGCGATCGCCCACTCCGGCTGGGGGATCTCGCCCACTCCGGCTGGGGCCAAGCTCGGCGGGCTGTCCGAGGCTCGCGATCGCCCACTCCGGCTGGGGGATTTCGCCCACTCCGGGTGGGGCCAAGCTCGGCGGGCTGTCCGAGGCTCGCGATCGCCCACTCCGGCTGGGGGATTTCGCCCACCCCGGGTGGGGCCAGGGCGGGAGGCGGCCCGAATGGCGTGCCCGCCCTGCCAGGTGTGCGCCGCACAACCAGGTTTTGTCGATGTACGGCGCAAGTGTGCGCCGCACAGCCGGGCTTGGCGCACCACCGCCGCGGCCGCCAAAGCCCGCCAAGCCCGAGCCAAGCGGGCCCGCTCACCAGGAAACGACGCCCCCGCAGGCACCCTGGGAACTAAGTTGGAAGGAGCCTGTTGCACAGGAAGTGGAGGTGCTCAATGAAGAAGCTCGTCGCCTTGCTCACCCTCGTGGTGCTGGCCGCCTGCGCCAGCAAGCCCGAAGTGGTGGCCCAGACTCAACCGAAGGAAACCCCGCAAATGGTAGCTGAAACTGACAAGAATTACGAAACCGCGATTCTCGCGGGCGGTTGCTTCTGGTGCACCGAGGCCATCTATCAGAACCTCAAAGGCGTGGTCGCCGTCGACTCGGGCTATACCGGCGGGCCGGTCAAGAACCCGACTTACAAGATGGTCTGCAGCGGCGACACTGGCCACGCCGAGGGCGTCAAGATCACCTTCGATCCCAAAGTGATCAGCTACGAACAGCTGCTGGATGTCTTCTGGCACACCCACGACCCCACCACCCTCAATCGCCAGGGCAACGATGTCGGCACGCAGTATCGATCCGCCATCTATTACCTCAACGACGAGCAGAAAGAGAAGGCCGAGAAATCGAAAGCCGAAGTGGGCAAGAGTGGTCTATGGGACGACCCCATCGTGACCGAGATCACCGCCGCCGGGCCGTTCTACTCGGCCGAGACCTATCATCAAGACTACTACGATAACAACCAGAACCAGCCATACTGCAGTCTGGTCATCTCGCCCAAGCTCAAGAAATTCCGTCAGAAATACTCCGACATGCTCAAGCAGTGATTTCGCCCCGTTAGCCAGAATGCAGCCGGGTGGCGGTCAAGTTCACCCACGCCCAGGGGGGCGAATCGCAAGTCAACATCCCACCCACGGGCCTGGTCGTCGGGCGATTGGGCGGTGGGGCCGACCTCGAACTGTCGGCCGACACCCATATGTCGCGCCGCCACGGCCGGCTCTGGCGCGAGGGAGACGAGGTCTGGTACGAAGACCTGGGCAGCTCGAACGGCAGCTGGTGCGACGGGGCGCGGCTGGCCGGTCCGGTCAAACTCACTCCCGGGGTGTCCCTGCGCCTGGGCAGCACCACCCTGTCGCTGACCCTCGATGACGACCCGCCGGCCCAGCCGGTCGAGGCTCCACGCATGACCATCATGCTCGACGAATCGGCCGCCGGCGAGGTCGGTTCGCTGACCCAGGAAGAGCAGATGGGTCTCTACATGATGGCTCTCTACGATTTCGTTCAGGGGCTGTTGGGCTCGACCCGAGAAGAGTTGATCTCGATGACCCTCAAGCGGCTGCACGAGGTGGTTCCGGCCGCCCAGCGCATTTCGCTGGTGGCCTGGCCGCCCGACCCCGACCAGGGCTGGCGTCCTTTGCTAGAGGACAGCGGCGAGGCTCCCGAGGGACCTATCAGCCAGAGCATGGCCAGCTATGCCGTCGAGAAGCGTCGTGCTTTGCTGCTCTCGGAGGCCAGAGTCGACCCCAAAATCGAGGTCAGTGCAGCTCTGCATGGCATTCGCAGCGCCGTCTATGTGCCACTGTTCACGCGCGAAGATGAGCCCTTCGGCCTGCTGTGCGTCGACACCCCGGCCGCCTCGGTCCCGTTCACGCCAGGCGACTTCAGGCTCATCCGGGCCGCCGGGGGCTTGTTGGCCACGGCCCTGGCCAGCGAGCGGCTGCGCGAGATGGCCCGGCAGAAAGAGCTCGAGGCCGAGCAGCTGGCTGCCCGCCGGGAAGCCATGGTAGCCTTCTTGCGCATCGCCAGCCACGATCTCAAGAACCCGCTAACGGCGATCCATCTGGGGGCGGAGATGATTCGCCGGGTGAAGACGCTAGAACAGGCCGTCAAAGCTGCCGAAGGCATCATGGATTCGGGACGCCGGGCCCAGATGCTGATCCGCAATTATCTGCAGGTCACCGAGCTAGAGGGCGAGCATCAGCTCCACGTCAACTGGCAGAGCCTGGATCTGGCGGCGCTGTTGGAGGAAGAGTTCGCCTTCATCGCCCGGGCCGTCGACCTCGAGTCGAAGTTTCGATTCGAGGCCGAACTCGAGGTAACCGAGGTATGGGCCGACCCCGAGAAGTTGCGCCAGGTTCTCACCAATCTGCTCTCCAACGCCGTCAAGTATTCCCCTAAGGGAGGCCTGGTGCGCGTGGGTGCTCGGATGGTCGAGGAAGACCTGCGCATCGACGTCAGCGACCAGGGAGTCGGCATGTCCGAAGAGGATCAAAAGCGCTTATTCAAGCCGTTTGAACGCCTCGGCGACGTCAAGCTGGCCACCGGTACCGGTCTGGGCCTATGGCTGACCCGAGCCCTGGTCGAAGCCCATGGAGGCAAGATCTGGGTCGAGTCGAGTCCCGGTCAGGGCACCACCTTCTCGTTCCAATTCCCCCAATAGGCTTTCACGACCCTTTCAGGCCATGGACCTAGACTGTCATCGAGGTCCTTATGAAAATCGTCAACACGCCATCGCCCATTATCGCCCCCCCGGCCGAGCGCAAGAAAGCGGCTCAAGAGCTGGGTTTTGACGACATCGACGACTACACCGGCCCGGTTGACGGCAAGTCGCATCCGGCCCATCGCGAGCTGTTACGGCCTCTCACCAAAGCGCTGGTGGCGCTGGAGTATCGCACCGAGATCGAGGGGGCCGACAAGCTCCCCACCAGTGGGCCGCAGGTCTATTGCCCGACCCATCCCAGTTTTTTTGACCCGGCCGTGGTTTCGACGCTGTTCGACCGGGATGTGCGCTTTATCGCCAACTATCAGTTTTTCGACGGGGCCCGGGGCAAAATGATGACCTGGGGCGGAGCCTTTCCCGTCGATCTCGAGCGCGGCTCGCCCAGGGCCGTCAAGCATAGCCTAGAGATCGTCAAGGACGGACTGGGCTTCGTCATCTTCCCCGAAGGCAAGATCAGCGACCGGCCCGATCAGGTCGACCCACTCAAGAAGGGCGTCGGAATGATCGCCGTGCGCGGGGGGGCCGAGGCAATCACCCCCATCAGCGTTCATTACGTCAAGAACGACAAGGCTCGCTGGGGCGAGCTTGCGGCCGGATTGGCCACCAGCCTGGCCGTCGGAGTCGGCGCCACCCTGGCCGCCGTGGGGGATCCGGTGCTGCGCACCGTGGCCGGGGCTGCCACGGGAGCCCTGGCCGGGCTCTATTCAGGCGCCGCCCTGCTGCGCGCGAACACCGAACTCGAGAAGTCCTACGATCAGTTTCCCAAGTTTTTTGCCGGTCTCAAAGGTGGCGCCCTGGGGGCGGCCGCCGGAGCGGTGGCGGGCGCGGTCGTGGCTGGCTCCTTGCCGTTCGGCGGATTGGTGATGGCGGGGGTGGGAACCGTGGCCACCGCTGCCCTGGCCGATGCCTGGCGCACCCGCGACGTGGTCAAGGTGACGGTGGGCGATCCGCTGGTGGTCAAGGATTACGTCGACAAGTATGGCAAGCGCGAGGCCGATCAGCGCATCAACGAAGACCTGCACACCGCGCTGGGTCACCTCAAAGCCGCTGCCTCTGGCACACCCTACGACGAGAACGGCCCCAAAACCCGCGATTAAGGGCGCGTCGGCCCGGCCGCGGCTTGACGGGATCGCCGCGGTTTATAAACGAGCGGGCGGTCACGAGCCGTCGGCGCAAGCTGGAGTCTTGACGCAGGGTGGGCGCAAGCTGGTGTTTTAGCGCGGAGTTCAGCGGAGGACGCAAAGGCCGCGGAGGGGCTGCCGGCTTGGGGGAGTGGGCTCTTTAGCGATTTTTATGGTTGAGGCCGGTGCGGCTGGAAGGTCTTTCCACCATAGTTCAAGACGCCGCCGGCCCGATGGTGCCGTACGTGGTAGCGCCGTCCTCGGCGAGGTTGCTCTTCCGTGCGGCAGTCGGCTTGCCCCGCGACCGTGGTCGAGCCACCCAGGCTGCCGGCGGCGGTACGGCGGTACGGCACCAGGTGGTGCCGGATTCGGCACGTGGTGGTGCCGGACTCGTACCCAGGCGAGTTTGCTCTTCCTTCCGTGCTTGAGAGTGGTCTCCATATTGATCGGGATCGGGCAAAACCCTAACCCATAAATTCGCCAGGACGCTCACCCCACGCCCCCCACCAACCCTCTCCGTGCCCTCCTCCGCGGTTTATTTCTCAGGCGCCCCGCCGGCGTTCTCGTCGCTCCCTTCGGCGCTTCGCGCCGCGCCGCTGGGCCGACTCCTTCTGAGCGTCGGCCCGGCCGCGGCTTGACGGGACCGCCGAGAACGTACGGTCAGGCTGCTAAACTGGGCCGGGGGCGGCGTTCTCGTCGCTCCCTTCGGCGCTTCGCGCCGCGCCGCTGGGCCGACTCCTTGTGAGCGTCGGCCCGGCCGCGGCTTGACGGGATCGCCAAGAACGTACGGTCAGGCTGCTAAACTGGGCCGGGGGCGGCGTTCTCGTCGCTCCCTTCGGCGCTTCGCGCCGCGCCGCTGGGCCGACTAGAGCCGTTTGAGTTCGGCCAGCACGTCCTGGGCTTGTTTCTTGGTCGAGGCGTGGGAGTCGTGCCAGACGACCTTGCCGTCTTTGATGAGAAAGGCCTCGCGGTTGGCCACTCCGACCAGGGTGGGCACGCCGAAGGCCCGCAGCACGGTCTGGCCGGGGTCGGGGATGAGCCGGAACGGCAGCTTATACTTCGCTTTGAACGCCTTTTGGGCCTCGGCTTTGTCGGTGCTCACGCCAATCACCGTCAATCCGGCCTCGGATAGGTCGGTGTAGGCGTCGCGCAGGCTGCAAGCCTGAGCGGTGCAGCCCGGAGTGTCGGCTTTGGGATAGAAGTAGACCAGTACGATCCCTTCCTGATAGAGCTTGGCCAACTCCACCGGCTTTCCGTCCTGGTCGACGGCCTCGGGGGTGGGGGCAGAGTCGCCTACCTTCAGGTCGCTGGCGGCCAGGGCGGCCACCGTCAACAGCAATACTAGCAGAATGACTTTTTTCACGTGGACTGAGTTCTCTCCGGATCCGGTCAAGCCTGCCGGTCCACCTCGGTTGTCTTGTCCTGGTCGGTCTCGGGTCGGGCCAGGGCGTCGAGCGCTCGCTCTTCCAGGCGCCGGGCTCGGGCGGCGATGGCCAGATCGCCCACCGAGGGGTAGGGCTTTTGGGGAGGAGTGTAGGCTTTGCGCACCTGGGCGGCCTGGCGGGCAGTGGCGGCGGGATTGCCCTGAATCTCGACCAGTTGGCGGGCCAGCGCCGCCTCGAAGGGAGGCTCGGGCTTCTCTCGTTCCTGGCTGAGCCGAGCAGCTCTGGCCCCTTCAGCGGGCTCGGGATCGTCCGACAGTGTAAGGGTAGGATTCACAGCGGCCGGAGACGGAGCCGGGGTGGGCCTATGGGCGACGCTGCTGAGATACACAGAGACCTTCTTTCGCCCTGTCTATCGGCCGAAAGGCGCAAACCTTAACGGCAGCGACCCCCTGGAAAGCGGACTTGAATCACCGGGGCTCGGTAGGGGAGGGCAATGGGATTGGGCGTGAAGCGCTGGACGGGCAGATTCTGGTAGGCGCGGGGAACGACCACCCGATAAGGCCCGGCCGGGTAGCGATAAGAGTAGGGATAATAGGGGAAGCCGAAGCCGTAGCCATAGTTGGCGAAGCCGCTGGAATAGCCGGCCCCGTTGGCGGCCATCCCTCGATTGGGGCCGGGCGAATAGCTCTGGCTGTAGGTCTGCACCGGGGCTAGCCGGGTTGACTGGGGCTCGGGACGAGGCTCTTCCAGGTCATAGACTCTGAAGTCGACTTCTTCGGCCGTGGGCACAGGAGCAGGGGTCTCGTGAACCACCTTGGGGCGAGGCTTCTTGCGATAGTCCTTGTAGATAATGGTGGTGTGGTTGCCGCGGCGCTCGATCGATTCGATCACCTTGGCTTGCTCGGCGGTGGCCGCCAGGCTCAACAACAGGAAAATCGCCAGAATTCTTTGCACGCTAATCACCTCGCCCTTATTCTACGCCAGCTGGGCCGGGTGGTGTCAAGCCGCTCAGGTTAACTTCAAGCGCCCAGCAGACGAGCCGCCAGCAGGATGCCCATGGTCGACTTGGCATCGCCCAGGCGTCCGTCAAGGGCCATCTCGACGGCTTCGGGCAGACTGACCCAGACGTTTTCGATGAACTCGCCCTCGTCGGTCTGGGGCTCGCCCACTTCGACGTCTTCGGCTAGATAGAGCGTCAGCTTCTCGTTGCAGAATCCGGGCGAGGTGTAGAAGTCGGTCAGTTTGCGGATGTTGCCGCTGAGATAACCGACCTCTTCGCGCAACTCACGCACGATGGCCGTGTCAGGCGACTCGCCAGCGTCGATCTTGCCCGCCGGGATCTCTAGAATCGCGCGCTCGAGTGGCTTACGGTACTGCTTGACCAGGGCCACCTGCCGTTCGCGGCTGACCACCACGGCGCAGACCGCGTCGGGATGGAGGACGATCTCGCGGTTGGTCTGGCTGCCGTCTTCGAGTTCGACCTTGAGCACGTCTACCGAGATCAGCTTGCCCTCGAAGACACGCCGCGACTCGAGGGTCCGTTCGGACATGCTAAATCATCAACGGCATGGCCGGTCCAGACAAGAACATCATGAACGGCATGACGGCGGTCGAGAGCATCGAGACCATCATCATTCCCTGCGTCATCTTGTTCATCTGCTCCATCTGGCGCATCTGGGCCATCATACCCGGGTCCATGTAACCGGCCTGCCCCTGACCCATCATGGGATCGTAGTAGCCACCCGGCATCGGTCCCATTCCTGGCGGCGGGGGGCCGCCGGCCTGGTAGTAGCGAGGGTCCATTTGACCAGGACCCATCGGGCCCATCGGGCCCATGCCTGGACCCATCGGTCCCATTTGGCCCATGCCTGGGCCCATCGGCTGTGGGTCGCCAAAACCGAAGGCGCTCTTGATGCGCTGCCACATGCTGGGCTTGATGCCCTGCTGTAGCTCGCCCGGGTTGTTGGTGAAGCTGCCCTGGTTCTGGGCCTGATTCCAGCCAAACGCGTTGGGGATGTAGCCCGACTCGCCAGCGTGAAGGTCAGGAGTCGGAGCGGGCCCCCCCTGGGTGGGGATGGCGTAGGGCAGCTGGACCACCGGGCGCTGGCTACCCTGAATATACATGCGGTCGGGTTGCTCGTAGTTGATGAACACCCCCGGCGACCCGTTCTGCTGACCGATGACCGGGTTGACTTCAGAGTAGTGAGTGGTATGGCCGTCGCGCACGGCCGTCATGACTCGACCATCGGGACGCACGACCTGGGCTACGTCCCGGTTGGGCGACTCGACCGTGAAGTCGAGGCTGTTCGAGAACATGCTGTAGTGATTGCCTTTAGAGTCGGCAAAGAGGTACTGGGTTTCGGGTTCTTGACCCGGGCGCTGCCAGCTCTTCTCTTGCACCTGCAGCGGCTGGCCGCTGCCGTCATAGGCGGCCGTGCCGTTGGGTCCGGTCGTGAGTTGCACGCCGTTGAGCAGTTGGGTGATGTTGGTGCCGTC
Source organism: Vulcanimicrobiota bacterium (assembly GCA_050250895.1). Classification (GTDB taxonomy): domain Bacteria; phylum Vulcanimicrobiota; class Xenobia; order Xenobiales; family JADMJV01; genus CAYRFU01. The sequence continues at coordinate 393,730 of JBFWNU010000003.1, forward strand.
GCTCATGGCCACTCGGGTAACCCCGGACGGGGTGGTGTCCTGGTGCATCACCTCGGGCTGGGGTGGGCGCTGGGTGCCGGTGTTGGACCGGTTGCCGGTGTTCGGTTCGTTGATTTCGCCCAGGCCAAAGGGCGGGAACTCTTCTTGGAGGATGGGTCCGCCCTCGTTGGCCTTCTTGGGTTCGGCCTTTTGCTCGTGATGAGGGGGCGCCTCGTGGTGATTGGGGGCGGCTTGATGTTGCGGCTTGGGTCGACGGGCCCTGGGGGCGCCGGCGCCCGGCAGCGGGAACATCAACTGGCGAGTGGTCGATAGCCCCTCTTTGAGGTCGAAGCTGACCTCTCCGTCTTGAATGCCAAAGCCGGGAATCTTGCCTTTAGTCTGGACTTCGCCTTCGGGACTGATCTTGACCGCGTGCTCGATGTTCTCGAACTTGCCCGGGCCCGACTGCAGGGTGCCCGACATATTGAGCACCTGGGTCCCGTCGGGGAAGACGTGCTGGGTGAAATTGTCGTGCTTGGAGGTGATGGCGAAGTCGAGGCTGTCGAGTCCGACCTCGACGAAGCTGCCCTTCTTGTCGACAAAGCCCACCGAGGCGAATTCGCCGTCGTCGTGGAGTTCGGGCTTGAACTGTTTGCCCTCGCTGTCGAGACCGGTGAGGCGACCCTCAGAGTCGCTGGCGATGCGGTGACCGGTGGGCAGGCTGAGATCGAAGGTGCCGTCTTCAGAGGTGGTCATGCGCACGCCCGAGTCGGTCTCGTGGGTGGTCTTGCCGCCCAGTTCGCGGGTGGTGATGCCTTCGGAGGTGGTCGAGTGGACCGAGCTCTGGGATTCGAGGCGCTCGCTGCCGGTCTCTTTTTCGACCGCTTTCTTGACGTCTTTGTTAGCGGTGGCCGCGTTGGTGGTCGCGTTGCGCGCGGCGTTCGTTTCGAAGTTGAATGCCAGTTGCTGGGCACCGGCCGGGCCGGTCGGTTTTATGGCCATGAATCCCTCTCCTGTTCGATCCTCCTGCCAGTATAGTCAAGCCCCCCAGGGGAGTCAAACAGGCACAAGAGGCTGTTCTTTAACTTTTGGCAAGATCCGTCAAATGGCATGCTCGAGGCCCACTTTCTGAGGTCTTCAAGGCTATCGATATCGGCCAGGGTCTCGAGCAGGTGCCAACTCAGACCGGCCTGTTCGGCGGCCTCGAGGGTCTGGCCGAGAACCTGTTCGGTCGACCAGGTGATCTGCTCGAAGAGCGGGCTCGGGGTGGGGCCCTCCAGACCCAGCAGATAGTAGCCTCCGTCCTCGCTTGGGCCGACCACCAGCGGCCGGTCGGTCAACCGCTGATAGGCCTGGCGATAGTGGGTGGGGCCGGCTGCGGGACAGTCGCTGCCGATGACCAGACGAGCGCCGGGACCAAAGGCCTGGAGGGTCTCGAGCAGGCGCTGGCCCAGATCGTCTCCGTGTTGCGGCCGGGCAGGAAGCTCTCCGAGCCATTCCTGGTACAGTTCGAGGGGCCAGGCCGGGTCGTAGCAGAGGGTGAATTCCAGCCCCGAGTCTTTCAGTTGCTCGAGGACGGTTTGGGCCAGCAGTCGATAGACCTGAGCGGCCGTCTGCGGGTCCAGGTCTTTGGCCAGGCGCGTCTTGACCCGGCCGGGCTCGGGATATTTGCAGAAGACACAGATCAAAGAGTGAACAACAGCCCGGTGTCGCAGGGCGGAGGGTCCAGGCGAGCCACCGTCTCGACCAACAGCGGCTCGAGGACCTGGCTCGACAGCTTCAGGTTGGCGCCTAAATCCTCGGCGCTGGTGGGCGGGATGCTGATTCCGTTGGCGTAATCGACCGGGAAGCCCACCAGTGTATAAGGAATCTGCAGTTCGCCGGCCAGCACCGCCTCGGGTCCGGCGGTTTGGCTGACAGCCGTGATACCGAGCCCGTAAAGGGCCGCGATCTCGATGCGAGTGTTGAGGCGGGGACCGTAGACGTGGCCGTAGGTTCCACCGGTTTCGACCTCGAGGTCGAGTCGCTCGGCCGCCTGGGACAGGGCCGTACGCAGGGCAGGGCTGAAGATGTTGGTGGGAATGAAGTGGCCCCTTCCCGGCTGACCCGGAGTAAAGACGCTGCACAGTTCGCCGTTGGGAAGGCGATTGTCAGGGAAGTAGAGTTCGTCGAACAGGATGGGTTGGGCCAGGGGCAGATTGGGCGCCAGCAAGCCCACCACCGAGGTGGCCAGGATGGCTCGTACTCCGAGCTGGGCAAAGGCCGAGAAGGCAGCGCGATAGTTGATGTGGTTGGGCAGGTCGGCGTGACCGGGGCCATGGCGAGCCCAACAAACCACCGGCTTGTCGGCCAGCTTTCCGGTCACCATTTCGGCCGTCCCAAAAGGCGTCTCGAAGGATTTGGGCCCGGCCTCGCTCAGCCCCTCGAGGCGATAGAAACTCGACCCGGTGATGAGGGCGATCATTGCTCAACCTTTTTGCTCGGGCCGTGGCTCCCTGCAGGAACCCCCTGCTCTGCCCGAAATTAGGGCGCTGTGACCGAGGAAATGGAACCGGTGGTGGCCGAGGTGCTCGAGCTAGAGGTCGAGCCCGAATCGGCCGGCCTGCGCCTCGACGTGTATCTGGCCGGGCGTCTCGAATACTCGCGTTCGCTGCTCCAGGACTGGATCCGCGACGCCCGCGTGGTGCTGGGTGGCAAGCCCACTAAGGCGTCGACCAAGGTCAAGGCCGGCCAGCAGGTGCTGGTCGAAGTGCCGCCGCTCGAACCGGCCGATCCTGTGCCTGACCCCACCATTCCCCTCGAGGTCATCTACGAGGACGAGTCGATCCTGGTCATCAACAAGCAACGTGGCCTGGTGGTCCACCCGGCTATCGGCAATCCCGACGGTACCCTGGTCAACGCCCTGCTCGCCCATGAGACGACCTGGTCGGGCATTCGCGGGGTCCAAAAGCCGGGCATCGTGCATCGCCTCGACAAGAATACCACCGGCTTGATGGTTACGGCCAAGAACGACCGGGCCCACGTAGGACTGCAGAACCAGTTTCGCGATCGCATGGTGCTCAAGGTCTATCGAGCCCTGGTGCATGGTGTGCCCTCGCCGCGTGAAGGCCGCATTCACCAACCGATCGGTCGCCATGTGGTCGATCGCACGCGCATGGCCGTGCTACCCACCGGCAAGCCGGCCTTCTCGGACTATAAAGTCCTGGAAGTGTTCGAAGAAGATTATGCCTACGTGGAGGTCCACATCCATACCGGTAGGACCCACCAGATTCGCGTGCACATGGCCTGGCTTGGCCACCAGATCGTGGGCGACCCGATGTATGGCCGCCGCAAGAATCCCTTCGGACTGGTGGGGCAGGCCCTGCACTGCTTTCGGCTGGGCTTTGTCCACCCCACCCGCGGCGACTCGCTCGAATTCACCTGCGACCTGCCCGAGGACTTCCAACGCATTCTCGACCGCCTGCGCCGCTAAGGCCGTTCAAAAATCTTTCAGGCCGGCCGGCTAGAGTGGCGGTATAGCACCTGGAAGGACACATCGACCATGATCAACGCCGGCATCCCCAATTTTCGGGTTCCCTCTCATACCGCCTGTGGCGGCCAATGCAAATGCGGTGGCAGCTGCTCTCGCAGCAAGAAAGCCGGCGACGGCGCCGACTCGGCCGCTCCCGTGAAGTTGTCCGGACCTTCGTCGGCCGGCAAAACGGCCACCATCCAAGCCCTGGCAGAACAGACCGGCCAGCCGGTGCGCAGAGTCAACTTGTCGAGTGATACCCCGATGGCCGAACTGACTGGCCAGCCTCCCGCCTCTTCGGCCTGCGGCGGCGACTGCTCGAGCTGCGCTATCAAACATCTTTTCAAACCCCCGGCCGGCATGGCCGAGATTCGCCCCCCCGTCAAGTGGGCTCAGGACTAGCCGACCCAGCGGCGCGCCGCGAAGCGCCGTAGGGAACGACGAGAACGCCGCCCCCGCTGTAGTCTAGCAGCCTGACCATACGTTCTCGTCGTGACCGTCAAGCCGCGGCCGGGCCGGCGTTCCTACGGAGCCGGCCCACCGGCGCGGAACTCGATTTGTCCCTGGCTGGTTGGCATGGGCATGAAGAAGTTCCTGGTTTTGTTGTGTCTGTTCTCGACCCCTGCTCTGGCCGACGGAGTGGCCGTCATCGAGCTGTTCACCTCGCAAGGTTGCAGCAGTTGCCCGTCGGCTGACCGGCTGGTCAGCGAACTGGGCCAGGACCCTCGGGTCTTCACCCTGTCTTTTCATGTCGATTATTGGAACCGCCTGGGCTGGGTCGACCCTTTCAGCCGGCCCGAATACACCGAGCGTCAGAAGGCCTATTCGCGGCACTTCAAGCAGCGCAACATCTATACTCCCCAGGCCGTAGTCAACGGGCGCTGGGAGTTGGTGGGCAGCAATCGGGCCGGTCTCGAGAGCTATCTCAAACAGGCCTTCCAAAGCCCGGCCACCGCCCTCAAGTTGGGCTCGCGGGTCGAGAAGGGCAAACTGTTCGTCACCGTTGAGGCGCCCACCCTCAAGAAGGCTAAGCAGCTCAACCTGGCCCTGGTGACCCCTCACGCTCAGACGGCCGTCGAGCGCGGCGAGAATAGCGGGAGACGGCTCGAGCACACTAACGTAGTGCGAGCGTTCAAGCAGGTCACCCTCGCCAAACCGGCTCAGCAGTTCTCGCTCGAGTTGCCGAATTTGAAAGGGCTGCAACTGGTGGCCTATTTCCAGGACGGGTCAGGAGCGGCCAGCCTGGATATCTGACCTGGCCCGCTCTTGCGCACGGAAGTCGCCCGGCCCAGCGAGCCCAGGCCGGCGGGTCACCCCCCGCCCAGCCAGCCGAACAACGGCCCGGAGTGGTTGTCTTTCCCCGCCGCCCAGGCCAGCCCCGCCAAGCAGGGATACCACCCCGGCAGCCAGCCCAAGCCTGGCCAAGCCGGGATGCCACCCCGGCAGGAACCTCAAACTTTGGGCCTAACAGGGCGGCCATGCAAGCGTGGTTGCTGGCCGCCCTGGCGGGACTGCTGGGCTTCTTGGCGACTCCACCCTACGACCAGTTTTATCTGGGTTGGGTAGAGTTCGTGCCTTTGCTGTGGGCCTGCCGAGAGGCCAGCCCCCGGCTGGCCTTCTTACTGGGCTGGCTGAGCGGCACTTTGATCAACCTGGGCGCTTTCTACTGGGTCTATGAGCTGATGGTGACCCACTCGGGCATCCCGCCCCTGGGGGCGGTGGGATTGACCCTCTTCCTATCCGCCCAGCAAGGCCTGCGACTGGCTATCTGGATGGGCCTGGCGCGCGCCCTCGAAGAGCGGGCTCCGCGCTGGCTCCTTTATGCGGTGGTCTACACCGCCTGCGAGTTTCTCTATCCGACCATCTTCCCGTTGCACCTGTCCAACTCCCAACACAACTGCCTGTGGACCAGTCAGGCCATGGACCTGGCCGGACCGGCCGGCCTGAGCTTTCTGATGATCGTCTTTCAAGCGGGACTATGGAGCCTGCTCGAAAAGCGCAAGGCCAATCTCGACACTGCGGTGGGCCTGGGAGTGCTGGTGGCCACCCTGGTCTACGGTGGGGTGCGGGTGCATCAGGTCGAGGCGGTGATGAACGCAGCTCCCGTCCTGAGGATGGCCATGGTCGAGAACAATGTGGGGCTGGTCGAGACCAGCCAGGACGTGATGGGCGGCATGCAACTCCTGCAGACCCTGGCCGGTCGCGCCACCGCCGACCTGATCGTCTTTCCCGAGACCTCGGTCAAGACGCCACCCCCGCTGCATTGGGTGCGGGGCCGTAACGACCCGGTCCTCGAACCGGTGTTGCACTATCCCCTGGGCCTGGCCGCCCTGGCCCAGAGCGGTCCCTACGCCCCTCAGCTGGGTTATCAAACGCCACTTCTTTTTGGCACGGTGGCCATCGACGAAGAGCATGAGGGGCCCATCCCGGGTCGACCCGCCCTCTACAACGCGGCCTTTTTGGTGGATGCCCAGGGTCAGGTGCTGGGCACGGCTCTCAAGAACAAGCTGCTGTTGTTTGGCGAGTTCATCCCCGCCGCCCGCTACTTTCCCTGGATCTACACCTCTATCCTCGACCGGGCCTCATGCCTGGTGCCCGGCACCGAGCCGGGAGTGCTGCCGTTTGACGGCCACCGCATCGGCGTCTCGATCTGCTACGAGGACATCCTGCCCAATTTCAACTACCGCCTCGGGCGGGGGCAGCCTGAGTTGCTGGTCAATCTGACCAACGATGCCTGGTTTGGGAAGACGGCCGAGCCGGCCGCCCATCTGGCCCTGGCCAAGGCCCGCGCCATTGAGCTGCGCCTCTATATGGCACGCTCTACCACCACCGGAATCTCGGCCTTTATTGACCCGCTCGGTCGCGTGATGGCGCAAACCACCACCGACGAGCCCGAATCGCTCGAACAGGACCTGGCCTGGATGCCGGGTGGCACTCTGTTCTCGGTCATCGGGCCTGGCTTTGCCTGGCTGTGCGTGGTGGTCTGCCTGGTCTGGATGGTTCAGGCCCGGCGGGCTAGGTCCCTAAACCCGACGGATACTCGATCTTCTCGATCGGACCGCCGGGCTGCCGCTGAATAATCGACTTGCCGGCCGGGAAGGTCTCGACCGGATCGGGTCCATTGCCCGGCGTCTTGAGCTTAGGCTCGACGATCTTTCCGGTATCGGCCTCTCGATAGGCGTGGGTGCGGGTGCCTCGATGCGAGAACTCCTCGGGGGTGTTGACCTTCTGCCACTTTTCGCCACCGTGTTGGGCTTTTAGTCGAGGTGTGTCGCGCAGTTCGGACTTGGTGCCGTGGCCCGACTGGACCTCGACCTTGCCGTCTTTGAGAGCGCCGCGCTGCTGTTGGTCGCGCAGGTCCTGGGCCAGGCGGCGTCCGTTGGCGGCGTTCTGGGGGTTTTCGCCGGGGCTGGGTTGACGAGGGCCTTGCGGTCCCCCAGGACCTTGGGGCCCCTGCGGCCCGCCCGGACCCTTGGGCCCGTGAGCCCCTGGGCCGCCGGGCACTTTCTTGGGCCCACCGGCGAAATCTTGCAACCCTTTGCCCAGCCGGCGCGACAGGTTGCCCACCAGCTTGTCGCCACCGAGCCGGTTGAAAAGTTTGGCACCGAGCTTGGCCCCTTTAGCCTGGGGAAGCACGTTGAGCAGGCCCATGCCGGCGTGCAGGGCGGCTGAACCGTAGTTGCCCTTCTTGAAGTCTCCCACTGCATCTTTGACGTTGCGGATCGAGTCGCCGATCACGAAGTCATAGACTCCTTTGCCGAAACTTTGAGCCATGGCCGCCGCCTGGCTCTGGGCTCCCGGGCTAGGCTTTTCGTTGCGACTCTTGTCGGTGGTGACGCGATCTCTCGGCTGGGCCTGAGAAGGCCTGGCCGTGCTGCTGCGCGGCGAGGGGTTGGCCCGGCTGGTGCGGGCGGGTGAACTGCGGGCCGGAGCGCTGCTTCGGCTGGGCGGGGCCTTCGGTCTGGTGCCCGAGGCTCGAGGTGCTTGAGGCATTGGTTTCTCTCTCTTTGGAAGTGCTGACCTACTTTCGAGTGTGCCGTCTTTGGGGCGCCAAGATCGTTACCGTCAGGTTGCCGATGTTAACGACATGTTTCCGCGTTTCGGCGGCGGTGTTAATTTCAAGCATGTTTGAGGCCAGTCGGCTAGGCTGAGAGTGTATGGTCATTCGTCCTCTGCAAAGGGCATTGCTTTGGGCTCGGCGCGAGCCGGCGCCGAGGCATGACGAGCGCGACCTGATCGAGCGCTCGCCCAGCGGTCTGGTCCAGGCCGGGCGCACGGCCGCGGCGTTCGTATTACAGAAGGGTCTACCTCTGGCGGGCGTGGCGGTCGGTGGGGGCGCCGGATTGGCCGCGGGCACCGTCGCCACCGGCCTGTTGAGTTATCTGGACGCACCCGAGCAGACCCCTCGACAGCGACTGACCGGGGCCCTGATCACGGCTGCCGGGGCCGGGCTGGTGGCGGGTGCGGCCGGGCTGGTTCACCCCGCGCTTGCCCTTGGCCTTTTGGGGGTCGGGACGGCCCTGGCGGCTGTGCTCGAGCTTGACTCGCGGCCTCACCAGAATTGGCGGGTCGACCTGGGCGGGTTCGCCGAGGCTTACGCCCAGCGGGCCGGCCAATTGCTGGCCGAGCGCGGTCTGGAGTTGCCGGGCTCGGGCCCAGGGTTTTCGCTTTCCGAGACGGGGGCCAACTTCCGGGCCCAGCGACGGATCGCCGAGATCACCGCTTTCAGCTGCCAGCATCTAGGGCCGGCGGCGGTGGTGGGACTGGTCGAGCAGTTGGGACGGGAGCGGTTCGACTCGCAATTTGTCGACTGTCCTGAGCCGGTTCGCGTCACTTCGCGCCAGCAGCGCGATGGGGTCGAGATCGTGCGGGTCGAGGATTTGGCCGGCACCACCGCCCTGGCCGAGACCACCCGGGTGCTGGTGGACAGTTCGCTTGCGCCGGGCACGCCGCTTCACGATTTCGTGCTGGGTCACGAACTGAGCCACGTGCATCATCAGGACTGGGCGGCTCGACTGGCGGTGCTGACAGTAGGGGATAGCCTGTCGGGTGCGCTCGCTCGGCAATGGAAAGAGGCCGTTAAAGCAGCGACTCATCAGACCGAGCTACGCAGTGATGCCGAGGGAATGGGCTATGCGCTCAGGCAGGGTCACTCCCGGTCGGCCGTGCTGGAGGCGGCTCGGGGTCTCTTGGGTGAGGATCAGGCCTCGGCCCAGCACCCTGCCGGGCCGGAGCGTCTAAAGGCCCTGACTTTGGTTCTCTAGAGGACCGCGGCCACGTAGGCTACGGCCGCGGCCCCGCCGAGGCCCGCGCTGGTGGCCACATCCAGGCCCAGCATGTGGGCGGCCACCGTGGTTCCAACTCCCACCGGTACGCTGAGCGACGAGAGGAGGGGGGAGAATTGGCTTTTCGAGGTGGCCACCCTGGTGGCCACCACCGCCCCTGCCGTCAGGCCTACCGCCAGCGACACGGGACCAGCCAGTTCGCCCGCCAGGTGGCCCAGGGTTTTCGATTGATCGAGCAGGGTCATGGCTACCGGAAAGGTGTCGATCGCTCCGCGCAAGAGCAAGCCCGTCCCGACGGTGGCTGCCCCGGCTGTTACCGACCCTAAAGAAAACGCCGCCAGCGAGCGACCTGCCGAAAGCGCTACCGTATCCTGCGGCTCCGCCGAAGAGCTCTCGGGCTTGGCACCGCCGGGGTTATGACTGACGGCCGCTCGGGTGGCGGCGGTATTGGGGTTCTGGGCAAAAATCTTCATGCCCAGAGCCTATTGGAGAACTCTTAAAAATCTTGAAATAACTGGCGCCAAACGTTAATAAAGCGTTAAACGCCTTGGCGTCAGGTAGCCACCTTTTCGCAGTTGGGGTAATCGGGCCGGCTGACCTGCTCGGGGTCGGTGATCTTCCAGACTTCGTTAGTCATCGGATTGTAGGGCAACGAGATGTGTTCGTGGGCGATCATCCACTGGCCGTTCACCCGGCGAAAGCCCACCGTGACTCGAAACCAGCTTTGGCCGCAGGGGTGACCTTCGGCCACGAAGTGGTGCAGGCAGAAGACATAGGCCAGGTTGCCCTCGACTTCGATGGTGAGGTCGCGATGCTCCGAGCCGAAGCCTTCGGGGAAGAAGGGCAGACAGTGTTCCCAGGCCGCCCGAATGGCCTCGCGACCCACTGTCTTGTACGGCGGAATCAGGTCGTATTGGACGGCCTCGGGCAGGTAGAAATCCATCAGGGCGCCGACATCTCTGGTTTCGAGGGCCCGGGACCAGGCGGCGATGCGCTCGCGCAGGACACCCTTCTCGTCGACCACCGCTGGCAGTTTGATGGTGGCTCGGATTTCGAACGGACCCATGCGTACGCCGGGGTGCTTCTTCATCAGCTCGACAGCCTGGTCCAAGCTGTCGGCTTCCAGTTCGAGAATACCGCCGAGGGTCTCCTTGGTCTCGGCGAAGGGGCCGTCGGTGACCATGATCTTGCCGTTCTTCCACTGCAACGTCCGGGCCACCCTGGCCGAGTCGAGACAGGCGCCTCCGGCCACATGGTTGCCAGCCTTGAGCACCTCATCATACTCCAGGCACTGGGTCATCCGCTCGGAACGCTCCTCCTCAGATAGGGCATTCCACTGGTCTTCATCGATAAAGCCTAAACAAACGAACTTCATAACAAACTCCTTCTCGTTGGCTTGAGGGGTGACCCTCTTTCATGAGTTGGCCGAACGAGAACTGGCTGGATCGACAGGGCCAGCGAAATTAGTCGCGGCGAGAGAGGCGGCGCTCGAGCAGGCCCTCTTCCAGGTGCTCGGCCAGGTCTTGACGAGCCTGACGTGCCAGGCGGGTGGCTTCTTCAAAGCTATCCTCACCCACCTCGAGGGGAGCCAGAAAGGACACCGTCACCCGCCCTCGGGCCGGCACCCAGTGACCCTGCGGCATCAGTTCGCGACTGCCGGCGATGGCCACCGGCTGCAGCACCGAGCCGCTGGCGGCGGCGGCTCGAAAGGCTCCCGTGGCAAAGCTGCGCAAGCCGGTGGCGGCCTCGATGCCGCCCTCGGGAAAGACCGCCATGCAAGCCCCCGACCGCAGTGCCGAGGTCATCTGGGTCAGGGCCTGATCAGCCTCGCCCAGGCCCCGGCGCACCAGGATGTGGTGGTCGACCAGGCCCCGCAAGAGAGGATGACGGGCTGCCGTCTGCGCCATCACGAAGCGCAGGTCGGGCTGGGCCGCCAGCAAGATCAGCGGGTCGAGCAGGCTGGCGTGGTTGGCTACCACACACAGGTTGGCGGCAGCAGCGGGGCAGCCACGCACTTCGAGCTCGATACCCAGGCGCCCAAAAAGGCGCGGCACGGCCTTTTCGACCGGCTGCCCGAGCTTGAGTTCGGCCCAGCAGGCCAGGGCGCAGCCCCAACTGTGGGCGGCCCGCGCCGCCCTCGACAGGCGGGGTAAAGAGCCTTCGAGCCAGGCCAGGCCGGCTCGGGCCAACCACTTGCCCGACAATCTGGGAGGGCGAAGCTCGTCTTCAAGATAGCGTCGCCTCGACTCGGCCCGGCGCACTTTGCCGCTGGGAGTCTTGGGCAGGGTGCGCGGGGGCAGCACCACCACCTCGGCGGGCAACCCCACCGCCTGCTGGACCTGAGCGCGGATGGCTTCCACCAGATTCGGCTGGGCCGCGCGGCCCTCGGCCAGCACCACCAGCCTTTGACTGCCGTCGTGTTCGACCCCGAAGGCCACCACACACCCCGGACGCACACCCTCGAGGGTGGCCACCGAGGCCTCGATGTCGTGGGGGTGCAGATTGCGACCGGCCACGATGATCAGGTCTTTCTGGCGACCGGTGAGAAACAGCTCGCCGTCGAGCAGAAAGCCGAGGTCGCCGGTGTCATGCCAGGGACGCTCGCGCCGCGGCTCGCCGAAGTAGCCGGCCATGACCGAGTCCCCGGCCACTTCCACTCGCCCCTGCCGGCGTTCGGGCAGGGCCGCCCCATTGGCGTCCACGATGCGCACTTGCATGTTCTCGAGCGGCAGCCCGCTCGAAACGAAGCTATTCTGACCGGCTTCGAGATGACCCTCGGAGGTCAGTTGCAGCTGCTCGACCCGCGTGCCCCGGCCGATCGGATTGAAGCTGACCGCCAGGGTGGCCTCGGCCAGGCCGTAGGCCGGAAACATCGTGCCTGGGCGAAAACCATAGGGCTCGAAGCGCTCGATGAAGGCCCGGGTGGTCTCGGCCAGAATCGGCTCGGCTCCGTTGAGGGCGATGCGCCAGCTGGAAAGGTCGAGCCCTTCCAACTCGTCGTCGCGCAGCTTATGGGCGCAGATAGCATAGGCGAAGTTGGGAGCCGCCGTCATGGTGCCGCGATAGTCCGAAAAGGCCCGTAGCCAGCGCACCGGCCGGCCCAGAAACTTCTCGGGCCCCATCACCACCAGCGGCAGGCCGTGCGAGAAGCTGCCCAAGGAGGTGCCGATCAGGCCCATATCGTGATAGAGCGGCAGCCAGCTGACCATCACATCGTGGGAGTCCATCGCAAAGCCAGTGCCGATGTCCCAGATGTTGGTCAACAGATTGCGGTGGGTCAGAGGCACGCCTTTCGGCTTGCCGGTGCTGCCCGAGGTATACTGCAGAAAGGCCAGGCTCTGGTCGGTCAGTTCAGCCATGGGAGCCACTCCGGCCCCGTGCAGGTTGCGGGGGCTGGTGATGGTGTGAAGGCTGGAACGTCGTCGCAGCAGCTCGGCCATGGGCCCTAGCGCCGGCAGAGTGACCAGCACCCGCGCTCCGGAGTTTTGTAGAATGGCGTCCTGGCGCAGGATGAAGTCCTCGGCCTGATCGAGGCGCAAAGGCGGATAGAGCGGCACGCCCACGGCCCCGATCCAGAGGCAGCCATAGAAGACGGTGAAAAAGTCGAGGCTGGTGGGCAACATGATGGCCACTCGCTCGCCGGGACGAACCCCCAGCGCCAGCAGGCCCGCGCCCATCCGGCGGGCCTGGGCCACCAGTTCGCTATAGGAAGGAGCGGCCGCTTCGGCCTTGCCGTCGAGCAGCACCAGGGCGGTCTGGTCCGGTTGCTGTTCGGCCTGATACACCAGCGCCTCGAGCAGGGTCTGGCTGTGGAGAGGGCGGGCCGGCATCTGGCGCCCGCTGACCACCGTCTGCTGATGACTCTCACGGGACGGGCTTTGGCCCAGCAATTCGCTCACCTGGCGAGCCGTAAAGACGGCCCGTTCATCCACCGGCCGGCCCAGCCGCTCTTCCAGGCGGCGCACCAGTTCGAGCCGTTCCAGGCTACCCAGCCCCAGGTCGACTTCTAGCTCTGAGGCCAGGGTGGGAGGGGGAAAGTCTTCCGAGAGCTGGTGGGACAGCTCGCCCACGACCTCCAGTACGATATCCTGTTCAGCGCGCACGGCCGGGCTTTCCGCGGGGGGCGGTCACTTCCTTCCGTGACTGGCTACAAGCCTCAGGTCTCGAGGCCGAAACCGCCGTCGGGCCCGAATGGGTGGCATTAGAAGGCGAAGGGCCGTCAGCCGGTTGGAGTCGTCCCTGAAGTAGTTGGTAGTCGTTTGCGTACGGCCCGGGTCGAGAACCCGGGCGATCGCCGGCCATCTCGAAGAGCTGCCGCTGTTTTCCAAAGCCTGCGAAGAGAACCGAATCTGCTGGTCCAATCTGCGCGTGGTCACCCGCATCGTGACGCCCGAGACCGAAGAGGCCTGGCTTGACCTGGCGGTGCGCCTCAAGCCTCATCGGCTGGCCCGCCTGGTGGCCGGGGCCAATCGCGGTGACACTCCGGCCGAGGCGGCCCTGAATATGGTAGAAGAGGTCGAGCTTCGTTTTCGGGTGACTCCCGAGGTGTCCGAGCTGTGGTCGCGAGCGGTGACCGTAATCTCGAGAGACAATGGGGGTACGGTCAATCCGGCCGAGGCGTTCGAATGGATCCTGGCCGACTTTCTGGGTGGCCAGGTAGAGCAGCTCAAGGTTGAGGCCGCCCAGGAGCTGGTCGCTCCGGTCGAGGCGCTGGCAATGCAGACACACGTGTGTCAGGGCGAGTCGAAGTTGCAATTGGCCGGACGGTTGAGGTTCAATCCCAGCAAGCGGCAGGCGACTGCCGCCCAGCGCCGGGCAGTGCTGCGGCGGGATGGCTATCGCTGCTCTTGTCCGGGTTGCCCCAATCAACTCTGACTCGATGTGCATCACGTGGTGTTCTACTGTCGCGGCGGACCGACGGTGCCCGAGAATCTGGTGGTGGTGTGCTCGCGCTGCCACAAGAACATCCATCAGGGCATCCTGCGCGTGAGCGGGGTGGCTCCCCAGGGGCTGGTCTGGCGCGATCGCCGCGGACGTGATCTCGAAGGCCAGCGCGAGAGCGGGCTATTGGAATGGCTGCTGGAATGGGCTCGAGCTGGCTAAGTTGCGGCGACGGTTCGTACCGAGCAACGCGCTCTTCATCCCAGCTATGCCATTGAATCGCTAAATTCGCGTTCGAACTCGAGAAGCTGAGATTCAGAGGCTCGGGCCACACGAAAGTCGGTTGACCCAATCTCAACAAGCTTCTTTTTGACTTCGTCCCTCATCGTTTGAGCCCAGCCATCCTTCGGAGAAGTTCTCGCGACGGCCAGCGCCCCGGCGGGTTTCGGTTGAAGCAGAACCGATCACTCGTAGATTTTTCCTACAAGAAAGATCCTCGCAGCCAATCTCCAGGGCTCCGTGGACGGATCGACCTCTTTCGTATTCTCGAAAAACGGCATTTTCAACCAGGCGGATACGGCGTCCAAATAATTTTCTACCTTCCAATGCGCCCAATCATCCGGAAAGGTAGCACAATCGCGCGAAAGAACTTCCAGAAATTTGGCAAGGTCTTCACGTGAAGCGACTGCATCTGCCATTTTTTCAAGATCATTCATGATACCACCCCACTCCTCGTTCTTGGATGGATCCCCCCTCCATTTGTCAATGGAAATATTTCGCCTTCGATAGCAAAGATCCTAATCGGTGGTGTATCCTAGGCGGTAAGGCGTTCCGTTCGAAGGTCCCTCAGCTCGTCAACCTCCGAACCTGCGACCCTCGCGGTCTCGGAAAGTCAGGTCGTCGGGGGCAGTCCCATCGATGAAGAGAAAGCCGTCGTGGACGTTGCGATGGCAGGCCGTGCACAAGAAAATCAAGTTATCCGGCACGGTCAGGCCGCCCAGGGCGAAGAAGCGGATATGATGGGATTGCAACCAGATATGGTTCGGGCAGTCGGGAGTCTGGCAGCAGTAGCAGTCGCGAATCTTGAGGGCTTCGGTCTGCGCCGGAGTGAGGCCGCGGGCGTCGGGGTTGAAGCGGAGCTTCGATGAGACCTCCCAGTGGGGCTCGGCCCGACAGGCCAACTCGACCGCGGAGTTGCCGGGGCACTCTTGGCCGTCGACCGCGGTGGTGGCCATGAAGAACTCGTCCCCCGGGGGACGAACGCCGAGCTCTTGAGCCAGTTCGTGAGCCTTCCGGATGGGGTCGGCCAGTTTGCGCCGGCGCGAAGCCGCCACCGCGGCCGCTCGGGCCCGCATCCCCTCGAGGTCCTTGTCGGTGACCGGAGCGGTCTGCAGACGTTGAGCCAACAAGAGGGCCAGAGCCTCTTTAAGCTCGACCTTGCGCCCCAGTTCGAGGGAAAGCGAATGCAAGGCCAACTTCAGCAGTTCGGCCGTCTCGGGGTCGAGGTGGAGGGTGATCTCTTCGGTCTCCACCTTGGTGGGAGAAAGCTCACCGGGCAGGCCGCCTTTGGGAGTGGCGGCCACCAGGCGCCGGATAACCGAAGTGGAATATAGCGAGGCCAATTCGAGCCAGAGTTTTTCGGTTTCGGGAGTGGCTTTGCTGGCTCTCGCGCAGCTTGGCCCAACCGATGTCGCCTCGTTCGGCGGCCGCGGTGAGTTGGGGCAGGGCTTCGAGTTGGCGGGCCACGCGACGACAGGCGTTGGCCTCCTTCTTGGTCACTCCCAGCAGCCGGATGGCATAGTGGATCGGGCCGCTGCAGCCAAAGTCCTGGTAGCGACCGGTAACTTGAAGAGCCAGCAAACAGCGGCCGAGGATGATGCGATGGATGACCAGGCCGGTGCTGGCGCGCCGGGCCATATGATGAAGGGCTTCAGGTTCGAGGGCATGAGTGTTTTCTTGAAGTGGTTTCATACGCCTATTTTACCGTGACAACGGCTGTTCGAGCAAAAGGAAGAACAGGAGAAAACGGCTTGGGTATAGGGTTTTTCGGTTGTCTGGGTGATGATGTGCGGGCTTGGAGTGAGCGTTGATGACGCGAAAGTCAGATTTCTGATTGGAGGCTCGCATAGGGGGCACGAGGCGGCTCTATGGCGCTGTTTGGGAGCGAGATCGCCTGGGCCCGTGTGGTGAGCGAATCGGTTTTTTTTTCAGAAAATCCCCCGGGGGACCGGCGCGAGACACCCAGGTTCAGCTCGGGTGACCGCTGTCGCCGACCTTCCCCCGACCGGGCTAAACGACTCACCTCGACCAGGGTTTGTGGCGGATGATGTCTTCTCGTTGCATCTACGACAAAGGATACGCGGCGGAGGCTCCTTCAAACCCCGCGCCGAGTAAGAAGCGCTCGGAAGCGGTTATTCGGATCTGTCGTAGTCTCCCAAATCAAAATCTAGCCACCTGTCCAGCTTCGGCAACCTGGGGCAGTCTTCCGCCAGGAAGTCCCCCTGGGACGCGCGCTAGCGAGGGCGCTTCTTGGCGCATAGAGACCGCCAAGTCCCCGGCGGCGTCTCGGCTAACCAGTCGACCTGGGGATGGAACTTCTGCAGTGTCTCGATGAGCCATGGGAAATTGTGTTTGGCCAGGCTATCCGGCTCGAGACTGCAGAGCACTCGGAATTGTTCGCGCAAGGCAGAGAGCTCGGCATCCTGGGCCAGCATCAAGGCGGTCAACCGAAGCCTGAGCAGGCTGCTGTCTGGCAGTTCAGACACCCCTTCTTCTAAGACTGTCCGCTCCAACTCTCGGTTGCCAGTAATGGCTTCGACCGAAGAGAGATAAGACCACAACAGAGGCTCGCGCCGACATTCCGGCCGTTGCAGGCCTTGTCGTAAGACTTCACGGGCCTCTAGGTAGAGCTTTCTCGAACCCAGTTCGGTCGCCCGGCTAAGGACCTTCGACGCAGTTTTCGGTTTCACGTCTGGTGGCCAACCGGCATGGGCGTCGCCCTTCTTGCTCGAGCCATTTCAACTCCGGCCAGCTCTTAGTAGTATTGGCGCCGGGGCATCAGTAAGGCCCGGCGCAAATCGTTCTCGGCGGGTCTCTCCAACGGGATTCTGCCGGGATAGTCGAGCCCCACGGCGTCCAATTCCGACTTCTCCACTTGTTCCCGTTCACCTGGGCTCGGATTCCATGCATGTCCAGTCGCCATCGTGCCGGTCGCGGCGTCCACCGCGTGAGCTAGCTCATGCCCCAGGGTCACCGCCGTGGGAGCGATCACACCCGCGTCGGTATCAGCCCCATCAAACATCTTGATAGAGCTATCTGAGCCGGCTCCGGGCCGGCCGTCCGGGCGTCGGTGACCGGTCTCCTCGTCGTAGTCCATCTCCGGGTCGTTCTCCATGGTCTCGCGGACGGTGACCCGTTTGCCGCTGGCGTCGAGGCGGCGGAGCAGGTCTCGCCCCTCGGGAAAGGAGCGAAGGGCGTCGATATCAGCCTTGACCCGATCGAGGAACCTCTTTCTGCCTCGCAAGGTCAGGGAGTGGCCGAGGCCGTTGGAGCCGGGAGGGAGCGTGACCCTGTGGTCCTCAGGTCTTCGGCCATGCCGGTATTCTGGCACTACGGCTTTGGGTGTGATTTTGGATTGAACGGGCCAAAGGTTAAGAGTTTAGTTTTGCAGCCACCGCGTCTCCGCCAGGGGCCGGGACGAGCGACGCGAATTGAGAGCTATGAATTTCTCTCAAGGTGAGCTGGGGGCCGCGCTGGTGGGCATGGTCAGCGGACTGTCGCTGGCCTGGTTGGCCTTGGGCCTGCGCTATCGGCTGATGATCTCCAAGCTGGTGGCAAAAGCCCGCGGCCAGGCGCTCAAAGCCAGCGGGGCGGTGCTCAAGGGACAGGCCGCTGAACAACTGGCGCCTCTAAGCGGGGGCTTCCCGTACCTGCCGGCCGACGCTCGCTTCTTGGGCAGTCCCATCGACTATCTGGTCTTTGATGGACTGTCCGAGGAGGGCCCGCTCGAGATCGTCTTTGTCGAGGTCAAGACCGGGCAGTCGCGACTCACGGCCCGCGAGCGGCGGGTGCGCGAGGCCGTCGAGGCCGGTCGCTGCCGGTGGGAAGAACTGCGACTATAGCCAGCCTTCGTCGGTCAGGATTTCGACCGCGGCGGCGATGAAGTGGCGGCTCTTGGCCAGGGCCTCGTCGGCCATCGATTCGTTGAACACGGCGGCCGCATCGTAGTCGGCCGATTCTCGGTGGGCCTGCAACTCGCTTAGCCAGCCGACCATCTCGGCCGGTAGCCGGCCGGTGCGAGCAAAATCGCGATGCAGAACGTGAATCACACCGCGGTGAGTGCGCACCTCGATGCCTTCCATCAGGAGCAGCGCCCGAGCATGGTGGAAGGCCGCGTAGTAGGCATGGGTCATGGTGCCTTCGAGCAATCCCGAAGCCCGCAACAGTCGCGCGCTCTCGAGATCGCGGCCGGCGCGCTCGACCTCGAGCCGGATGTTAGAGCGGCGATTGGATTCGGTCACACCGGAATCCCCTCGCGTTGAATGTCTTGAGCTAAACGGCGTTCGAGTTGCAGCAGGCGCTCGAAGTGACTTTCGGCCATGACCATGGGAGCGATGGGGAAAGCATAGTCGAATTCTTCGTAAAGCGGATGGAGCAGGCTAAACAGCCTTTCATGCAGTTGGGGATCGACCTCATCCACCAGTACGCAGAGGTCGAGATCCGAGTCGGGGCCGGCCTCTCCGCGGGCCACCGAGCCGAAGACCACGACCCGCTTGAGCCGCGAAGGAAACAGCTCGAGGGCCCGGCGTTTGAAGCCCTCGGCGGCCCGGCGAAAGGTCTCGTTCATCGGATCTGGGTTCGGGTTCGGGTGGCTCGGCGCCTGCGCAGACAGGCCCACCCGGGTCAGCGCTGGCGGCACATGAGAAAATAACGGTTGCGTTCCTCAAAGCCGAGGCGGGCATAAAGCTCGCGAGCCCGGTGGTTGGTATGATCCACTTCCAGGTGCATCACCCGGATGCCGAGCTGGTCGGCCTGTTCGATGGCTAGCTCGAGCGCCCGAGTGCCGATGCCCTGAGAACGGGATTGTGGCTGGATATAGAGGTCGTCGATGAAGGCGTCGCGTCCCCCCAGCTCGAGACTAAAGCCAAAGGTCATGGCCAGATAGCCGACCGGCTCGCCGGCGCGCACCAGCCAGAGGCGACCCAGAGCCGGCTCGGCCAGAAGCTGGGCCAGGGCGGCGCGGGCCTGACGGGGTTCGAAGTGCGACTCGACCTCGGCATAGAAGGCCTGCATCGCAGTCGTCAGCCAATCGAGATCCTCCCGGTTGGCCGGGGTCAGTTCGATCACTGACCGAAGTAGAAGTTGGCTAGATTCTCGACCTGTCGCCCGGCCGGGTAGGTGGCCAGAGCGGCGGCTTTAGCGGCCTCGAGGGGAGTGGCTCCTTTGGCCACCTGGGCTTCGGCCTGTCGGGCCGCAGACACCAGGTCTCGCAGACTGAGCGGTTTGCCTCCCAGCGAACCCTGCGCTTGCAGGTCGGCACAGACGCTGTGCAGTTGGACGAGCTGGAAGGACGGCCGACCCTGCAGAGAGGGAGCCACCTGGGCACAAAGGTCCGCCTTCTCGAAGAGCGACAGTTCAGGCGCGTCCAAAGGCTGGCTGTGTTCGTGGCTCAGCACGGCGATGAAACGAGCGCTCGGGTTGGCTTCCATCAAGACTTCCAGATCCAGTTGGCGCGAGGGTGTAGCCTGGTCGAGGTTAACGCAGATGACCACGCCGCCTTCCTCGGCCACGCTGGCCGCTGCGGTCGGCTGAAAAGTCACCTGCCCCTCTGGCGTTAAGCTGTATTGGCCTAACACTTCGTCGGCGGGAAAGTGGATTTGGGTGTAGGGCTTGCCCAGGTCTTTGGCGTGGGCCTGAGCCGTCGCCACCGTGTCCTGCGGACCCGTCAGCACCATGTCAAGGCGGGCCGGCAGTCGCCCGGGACCGGCCGTGAAAGCTTGGCGTGCAGCCGCGTGTGAGATAGCGTGCATGGATGGACTCCTCCTGATGGATTCAGTCTACGGGTTGGGCGAGAAAAATGTCTGAAAGCTGATGGGCCAGTCGGCGGATGCGTCCAGGGGGGTAGTCTTCTTCTCGCACCCGGGCCAGCCAGGCTTTGGGAATGGCTGCCTCCCCCAGCAACGCTCCCGCGATGGACCCGGCCATGGCCGCGATGGTGTCGGTGTCGCCCCCGGCAAAGATGGCGGCCTCCACCACCCGCTCGAATTCGTGAGGATGGCTAAGAAAGCAGTAGATGGCCATGGGAACCGCCTCGAGCGCCGCTACCCCCGTGCCCAGGCGAGAGGCCATGGCCGGCAGCTCGAGCTGGCGGTCGAGGCCGTCCCGGAGCTGTTCGAGCCGGTCCAGGTAGGCGTCGGCCCGAAGATGCTCGAGAGTCCGCTCCAGCGAGAGCAAGAAGGCGTCGCGGTCCAAGGGTGGCTGCATTCGCAGGGCGGTGGCCACGGCCGCCGCCTGCAGGGTCGAACCGGCCACCGCCAGCGGATGCGAATGGGTGACCGTCGAAGCCAGGCGAGCTACCTGCACCAGGCGTTGGGGTTGGCGATGGAAGGCCAATCCGATGGGGGCCACCCGCATGGCCGAGCCGTTGCCGTAGGAGCCGCCCGGAAACATCAAGGTGGACAGGGATTTCCAGTGGTGAGGGCGTTCGGGAAAGGCGCGCAGGATCCAGGTGACTCCCGAGCCGTAGCGGCGGGCCGGTCGGTAGGCCTCGGAAAATCGTGCCAGCAGGGCCTGGCCGTCGTCGACTTCGCCGGCCAACAGCCATTCCGCCACGCACAGGGTCATCTGGGTGTCGTCGGTGTAGCGACCGACGCGCCAGCGACGGCCCAGGATGTCGGGCACCCACTCCGTGGCCAGGATGTCGTTCACCTGGCGATAGTGTTTGGCGATGTAGCCTGGCGATTCGGACTCGACCACCGCGCCCAGCATGTCCCCCACCAGGCCTCCCAAGAGGCAACCAGAAAAACGATTTCGCATAAGTGTATTTTATACACTTGTCGACAGGATCCCTTCCCGTAAGGATCTACTAAAGGGGGGCCGTGGGTGGGCCTAGAAGATGTGGTCATGAGTCTCGCAGTCCTTCTGGTTCTGGCCCTCACCCTGCCCGCCTTCGCTTATCTCGACCCCGGTAGCGGTAGCATGCTGGCTCAGGCGCTGGCGGCGGGCTTCGCCGGTTTGGGTGTGCTCATCAAGTTCTACTGGGTTCGCATCAAGCGCTTCTTCGGCTTCGGCAAGGCCACCGTGCCTGCGGTCGAGGCTCAAGAAGAAAGCGGCGCCACGGAATAGAGAATCCGGCTGGCCAACTCCAGCCGCTCCACGATTTCGAAGCGTTCCCTGAGGGCCTGTTCGAACGGTTCCACGTTGTAGTCGTCGTACTGGTCTTCACGATTGGCTAACAGACGCTTCACCATCGAGTCGTCACGAGTGACGAACTCGATGACGGCCGAGGTCTCGAGTTCGGCCAGCCAGTCGAGCACCGACGCCACCGGCAAGTTGGCGCTGATCACCAGGTGATGCATCAGGGCCAGACACAGGGTCAGTTCGGGCCGGCCGCGTTCGGCCAGACTTTTGCGTTCGGCCAATCGCCAGCCCTGGTTCGGCGAGGGGTCAGAGAGATCCATGACCAGCGGCAAGACGTTGTCGACTTTCTGCTCGCGCAGGCGGTGATAGAGTCGGTCGATCACCAGGGGATCGCCGTCCATCGAGACCACCGTGTCCGCCGACTCGGCCGCGAGCAGCGAGTATTGACCCAGGTTGCAGCCAAGGTCCCAGACCAGCTTCCAGCGCTTGCTGGTGGCCACCTTGCGCACGAACTCGCGCTTTTTCTCTTCATCCTCGTGGCTGTAGTTGTGTCCGGTCTCGTAGTCTGACCACGTCGAGGTGGCGGCCTTCCATTGCAGGCGCCGCAAGAGCTTGCCCAGCCCCTCGACGTTCTTGGCGATCAACTCCGAGTGAAAGCCTGCCTCGGCCATCTCCTGGCGCAGGTCTTCCTGCCGTGCTCCCTGAGATTGCTGCAGCGACGAGTGGAGCACCACATGCGTGAACACTCCCGGCACCAGCAGGTCCTTCCAGCTCAACAGACGCCGGGTGTGCTCGGCCGTAATTCCTTCCAGGCTGCCCCGCAGCCATGGGGCATAAGGCACGTCGCGGCGGGCCTGCAGCAACAGCGGGTTGAGAAAGTGCTGGCAGAACTGGCGATAACCCTCCCACGGCTCGCCCGGAGCCAGGCGCGCGAAGGTGGGAATGTCGATAAAGATCGGGCTGACGCCCCTCCACTGCACGTTATAGGCCGAGGCATCCCGCATGATGAAGCCCTGTTTTAGCGCTTTCTGCAGCAACTCGAGCTGCAGCAAGCCGGCCTGGCGCAGCATGGAAAAGGGCCATTCGTAGGGATACGAGACGAACGGCACCTTCTCGTGCCAGAGCACGCCGGTCGCGCCAGCGGCCGGCTCGGGCCACTCGTCCTGGGGCACCAGCCGGGTGTTCACGATCTGGCCGGCCTGCACTGCCTGAGTGTAGAAGTTGGCTTTCTGCAGGGCCTGCCACTCGTCGAGGGCTACCTGGTTGAGGGTGCGATAGACCTCACCCCGGTGATAGAACACGCGGCCGCGCCGGTCCCGAAAGGACCCCTGGTCAAAGGTCATGGGTGGGACACTCCTTCGCCGAAGGTCGGAGCCAGGCTGTAGTGCTCTTTGAGGCTGACCTGACCGGCTTGTTGGCCGATGACGAAAAGCCTGATCCGGGCTGGGTCGGGTAGGGGACTTGGTCGCGGCAGCTCTTGCGAGAACTCGATGCGGCCGCTGCCCGAAAGCGGCCACGAGGCCAGGTAGCGGCCGTCCCAAAAGAGCACCAGGCGCTGGGCCTGAGTGACTTCGGCCCAGCCTTTGAGGGTGACCCGCGAGTCATCCACGGTCAGCTCTTCTAACAGCGAAGAACCGAGCTTGGTCACGGAATAGCTCTGGCCGTCGCTGCTCTTGACCAGACCGTCGGCCAGGGTGTAGCTCTGGTGTTGATAGTCGGGCAGAGGATGGAGCTTGCCGGCCTTGAGCGCGTAGAGCTGCACCTGGTTGGTGCCGGCTTGGAGCCGTTCAGGGTCGACCATGGCGCTGAAGGCGTTCTCGGCGTTGACGAAGGTGGTGGCGGCGACTTCTCCGTTGAGTGACACGACCAACGGTGTGCGCGGCTCGAGGCCGTGAACCCAACCGCTGAGGCGGGCCGGCAGTAGCTGGCTGGATTTGTCGACGTTTTCGAGTAGCTCGGGCAGGCGCATCTCGACCGGTGCCTCGAGGGGTTGCGAGAGCTTGAGTTCTGAGTTGGCGTGACCCACCAGGGGCAGCAGTGGACCGATGGCATAGAGTCCTTCAAGTCCCGGCTCAGGAAAGAGCTGGCGGGCTCGCCGGGTGCGCTCTTGATAGCCCTGGACCCAGTTGGTGATGCCCACCCAATGGGGGTTGGACGAATAGATGTGGGCATACATTCGCTTGGGGGTCTCGGCGAACGGTTGGTCCAGCAGCGAGTGCCCCTCTACCGGCCACGGCAGCTCGACACCGAGCAGGCTGGCGATGGTGGGTAGGATATCCAGCGAGTTGGCATTGGCCTCGGAGATGGCTCCCTGGCTCTGTCGAGGGGCTTTGATGAAGAGCGGCACGAACAGCTCGTCAATAGCGTTTTCGGGGGTCAGCGAGCGATGGGGTATACCATTCTGAAAGCTGGCTCCGTGGTCGGCCGTGACCACGATGAGCGCCTGGTCGTACAGGCCGCTCTTTTGCATCTGGTCGAGCATCTCGCCCAACAATTTGTCGACAAAGGCGACCTGCAGCAGGTGACGCTGATAGGCCTGGTGGGCGGCCCACTCGCTCTGCCAGACGTTGTTGGCAAAGCCTTCACACACCTCGGCCCCGCCGTTGTCATACTGATGTCCATCGGGCAGATAGACGTAGGGATAGTGAGGCAAAAGTAGATGGATGAAGTGGAGCCGCGGGCGCTCGGAAGGTTCGAGGCCGGCGAGGAAGCGGCGGAAGTCTTGGGAGCGGCCCTCCATCTCGAAGCGGCGATGGAAGAAGCCCTGCCAGGCGTGCTCGGTCGAGGGGAGCCAGCGGTCGCCGAGTTGGTCGGGCAGGGCGATGTGGCCGTAGATCACCAATGCATCTTCGAGCAAGGTGCGAAAGCGCTCGCCGAACTTCTGCTTGGCGTTCACGGTTTGCCCCTGAGGGCTCATCATGGTGATGTACTCGCTCACCCACAGCTCGTAAGAGCCGCCCAGCCAGGTGAAAAGATTCTTGGGATGTTGGACCAAGAACGGCCCCAGGTTGGGCTGAGGAGGCTGGCCGGTCAAGATGGCAGGAATGGCCAGGGTGGTATCATCGCACACCCCCGAAGCGTAGCGATACCAGGTGGATTGAGAGGCTAGCCGGGCGAAGTTGGGAAAGCGCTTTTTGTCGATGCCGCCCTGCGCGTCGAGCAAGGAGGTGATGGGAAACTCGTCGAGGGTGACAAACACGATCGGCGTCGTGCTTGCGATCGGAGCGGCCAGCGCACCGGCGTTGATGCGGCGAAAGACGATGTTGCTGGCCGAGCCGAAGAACAGAAAGTTGATGGGAAACCAGAGGCAAACGATGGCCAGAATCGATAGAAAGCTGCTGACCACGGGGCTGGTGGCCACCAGCCATAGACCGAGGGCGGTCAGGGCCAGGCTCACCAGCAAGGCGGGGAGGGTGTGGGTGAGGTGCATCAGCCGGGCCAACTGCGGCCCCAGGCAGAGCAACAGGCCACCTAGCAGAAGGAGGTGGACGAACCAGTGGATCTTCTCGCCGGCTTTATAGGCAGCCGCCTCGACCAGGGCCAGCACGCCCGGGAGGAGCAGGCACAGCACCAGCGTCAGGCCGATGATATCGGCCGGTTCTGACGGACGGGCCAGAAAGAATTGAGGCTGGCGCGAGAAAGTGTCGAACAGGGGTTGGGCCACCACCAGTGTCCACAGCGCGCCGATATGTAGGACGCTGGTGCCTAGCGTCAGCCTCTGCGTGTCAGAACTCAAACCCTGGCGACCTCTCCTTGCTCAACCGCATTCCCGTCAGGCCGCGAGCGACCCTGCCCGGGAAGATACGTTGTCCTGAAGGCGACGGTTCGGTCATGCGAACCAGAGATGTTGTGGTGATGCTGAGCGCAGTGGCGGTCCTGGCTCAGTTTCGACCCACTACCGAGTCAACCCCGCCACCGCAGCCACTGCCGCCACCATCGGTGGCGGTTTCGCCTCCCGAGCCTCGGCCCGACCCGCCCCCTCGGGTGGTGACGGGCCCAGACCCCGACGAGGAGAACGTCACCTGGGTAGTCAGTCGCCAGGCGCCCGCAACACCTTGCGAATCGCCCAGTTCCATTCCGTCTCTCGATGCAGGGCCCGAAACTCCGGCTCGCCCGTGAACGAAAAATTGTCGACGGTGGTCTGACCGAAGCCGCGGTGCAGATTGAGGCGATTGCCCACATAGATGCCCACATGATTGGCTCCGGTTTGGTTGTGCTTCCAGATCACCACGTCGCCCTTGCGGATATCGTCGACATCGACCTTCTTCCAGCCTTTGCCCTGAAGGGTTCCCTCCAGACCGACGACGGTATCGTGAATACCGGTCTTGACTCCACCCTTTCTGAGAATGGCGCTGGCCACGCGGGCGCAAGAGTTATAGCCGGGGTAGTTGCCTTTGCGGGTGCCGTCGGTCCAGGTCTGATCGCCGAAGACATGGGCTCGCCCGTCCTTATAAGTCACGCTGCTGGGAGCATCCAGGGCGGCCCGATAGACGCGGTCGCTCAGGGTGTTCTTCGAGCCGAACCCCAGAAAGCCGGCCGCCTCCACCTCGTGGTCGAGAAATCTGCCGACCAGGTTGGTGGCGTCGGCTCGCCGAGGCGATTGACTCTGGGCGGGGGTGTAGTGGGCCAGGCGTAGCTGGGGCAGGCCTGGCTGGGCCGGGCTGTCGGTTTGGATGAGAGGGGCATTGGTGACAGCTCGTATGGACATAGACTCCTCCTGATCCCACTGTAACCTGGGAAGTTTGTAAGGAAGTTTGGACCGCCCACCGTTCAGTTTGCCGCGCTGTTACCAGGCGGTCACTTTGGTGACTCGGGTCACCTTGAGGTCGTGCCGCTCCTCACTGAGGTTGGGGCTCAGGCTCGCTATGCTGGACACATCGAAACACACCAGGAGGAACCGATGCCCATCCAATCTACCCGTCAGCCTCAACCCCAGTCCACGGCCTGGGAAAGATTCAAGCGCGCCATGCTGGGTGAACAGACTGAGGCCGAGAAAGCCGCGGCGGCCCGTGTTCGTAGCCGTTTCAAAGGGGGAGACGCGGATGACTTGCAAGACGAGTATACCCGCGTCGATCGCTTCGAGCGCTCTCGGCCACCGGAGCCACTGATCCCCCGACCCGGACAGGATCACTAACCCTCAGCGCCTCGACGAGAGGCGTTTTTTTAACTTACTTTTGGCCGGCGACCAGTTCCCGGGCGGCCTCGCGCAGGTCGGCCAGACCGTTGTCGAGATAGCTGGCATCTTCGGTTTCGAAGGCCCGGAGCATCTTGGCGAGAGCCTGCAAGCTGGCTTCGAAGGCGGCCAGACAGCGCAGGCGCAACTGGAAAGTGGCCGGGTCTTCGGTGTGAAAGTCGTGATAGCGGTCGCGTTGGCGTTCCAGCGAGTCTCTCACCGACTCGACTGTCTTCTCGAAGGCTTCTCGTCCGCTGCCCTGGCGCCAACGCTCCAGGGCCGTGGCCACGCGAACGAAGTCCTCGGTGAGCAACTCGGGCTCGGGGGGCGCGCTCTCGCTCAGGCTGACCGTAGACTGGCGGGGGGCGTGCCAGCTGGGTAGCTGCACCGAACACGAGCCGCAACGGGGCGAGCCCACCGGGTTGGGTTGGGCGCAGCGCGGGCATAGGGCTTTGGCCACTTCTTCCAGGCTGTGCTGGGCCTCGACCATTTGGGCTACGGCCGCCTCGATGCGAGCCAGGCCGGGGGCGGGCTGCTCGAGGTGATCGGCCAGCCACTCGAGCGCTTCCAGGTGTTCGTCGAAGGCCTCCACCAGCTGATCACAGCCGGGCTCGTCGTCGGCGCTGGCTTCGAGTTCTTGCAGGTAGCCGGTGACGATATCGGCCACCTCTTCCAGTGTCGCCAACAGGTGCTCGGCTTCGATCTCACCGGCCTGATAGGCTGCGAAGGCCTGGCGCAGCAGCTCCAGGGTCGGGGTCACGTCTACAATCCCGAAGGCCGGCCGGCACGGTTGGCGGCTTCGTGGGCGGTGCGATAATCGGTGTGGAATAGCGCCTCGAAGCGAGCCTCGAAATACTCATGCCCGAGCAACTGCAGATCGCCCGGGCCGTGGGCACCCTGTTGCAGCCGTGACCAGGCGTTGGCGATCTGCGGGTCGGCGTCGAATCGGCGCTGGCCGTCATCGAGTTGATGGGTGTTGTAGAAAAGGTGGGCTTTGATGCGGGCTACTTGCTGAGGCGAAAAGGGGGTGTTGGCCGCGATCAGCTCGACATCCCCCGAGGTCGTGCGCACGCGCTCATAGTAGCCCTCGGCCCGGTCCCACGAGTCGACGGCCGTCGGCTCGAGTTCTCGAGCCAGCACCGCGCCGATCGGTCCGGGGATGGCGCCAGCCACCAGGCCGGGGTTGAGGTTGGCCGGCCGGACTTGAGGCCGGGCTTGAAGCTCCACCGAATCCACCGGGGCATAGGGCTCGGCGGCGCTAGGAGTCGAGGCCCTGCGAGCAACAAGAGGGACGGGTCGCCAGCCTATTCCGATGGGCTTCATGCCCTCAGTCTGGCAGATCGGTCTTAAAGATACCTATCCCGTGCCGAGGGTCGCTTCCAGAGTGGTCTGGCGCTCGTCGAGTTCCTCGAGCAAGCAGCGTAAATAGTGCAGGTCGTTGAGGTGGTCGGCCTGCTCGTCCTCGTCCTCGGTGGCTTGCAGCGCCGCCTCGAGTTTCTCGATGTGGACTTTGACCGACAAGACCAAGAAATGGAGAGCTTTGGACGAGAAGGGTTTCATGGTTACTCCTGGACCGGCACGTTGAAGTCGCCGATGATGACCTGCTCTTCTTCGCGCTCAAGCGAAGGGTTCGAGCGGGGTTGGGTCGAGACGTAGAGGTTGACGGCTGTCTTGATGGCTTCGGCGATGGCCGGGTCGGCGGCCCCGCGGGCCCGCTCGCGACTGACCAGGGCGGTCAAGAATTCGGTCGCCTCGGCTTCGCTTTGACCGTGGCCGGAAAGAGCCAGGTGAGCCACGCACAGAGCGCCGGCCAGGGCGGGCGAGCCGGCCACCGCCATGTAGGTCTCGCCCAGGGCCGGGTTGGCTCCGCTCGAGACCAGCTCTACCGCGCCCACGAACTGCCCCTGGCCGGCCATCTTGACGAACCAGTGGACCTGTGGCCCAGTCCAGTTTTCGATCGCACTCAGCTCGGCCAGTCCAGCCACTAAATGGTCGCCCTGACGGTCGCGCATCGCGTCGCGGGCGGCCTCCACGACGGCCATGGCCTGATCTGGCCCGAGCCGTCGCTCGACCAGGCCGGCGAAGCTTGCATAGAGTCCCTTCATGACCGCATACTGGTTCAAGGGAGTTGGCAGCTTTTCATACTCGACCAGCTGTTTGTAGGCTTCCACTCGCTGGCCGAGATCGAGCTGGGCCAACGGTTTGGCCAGGAGTTCTTGCACCTCGCTGGCGGCTTTGGCGGCAAATCCATGCTCGGTCATGGTCACCGACAATTCGGCCAGAGGGGTGCCCTGGCTTTTGGCCAGCAACCCCAGCAAGCCTTCGATCTCGCTCGACTCGAGCCCGCGCCCGATACCGCCGGTCACTAACCGAGCCAGGTCGGCTGGCTCGAGGGCCGGCTGCTGGCTCCAGGTCTTGTAGGCGCTGGCCACGTCGGCGCCGTGGCTCTCTACTCCGGCGAAGGCCTCCCGCAGCGAGGTCAAGCGCTGCATGGTGGTGGCCCTGTCGTCGCCGGCTTCGAGACGCTGGCTGTAGGCGGCGTAGGCGGCATCCATGACGGCATAGGTGCTAAACGGAGGCTTGAGGTCCTCGAGCGCGAGCATACTGGCGAAGTCCTCGGCTCGCTGGGCGAAGGTGGTGGAAGCTCTGGGTTTTTCTAACTCTTCGACGAACTTCTTGGCTTGCTCGGCGCTGTAGTGCGGTTTGGCCATCAGGGTCAAAAGGCGCACCCGGGCCGGGTCGTGGTCGAGCAACTCGATGAAGCTTAGCCTGTCGTCGCCTAGCTTCTGAAAGGCCTCGTAGGTCTCGGTGAGGTCAAGCGTTCCCAGACTGGCCGCTTTGGACGCGAAGGCGAGATCCCAGCCCTTCGAGAGCAGCGGAGCAAGCTTGGGCACGGTCTCTTCCATCTTGCCCTGGAGTTGTTCAAAGACGGTGACATACTCCTGGAATCCAGCTCCGCGCTCGGCCAGCGACCCCCTCAGGGTGATGGCGTTTTCGAGGGCCGTGTCACCGTGGCCGGCTTTGACTTCTTCGCCAAAGGCGTCATAGAGCGCATGCATCACGGCGTACTTGTTGAGCGGGTCTTTAAGATCGTCGAGTCCGATGAGGCGAGAGAAGGCCTGGTTGCGCTCGGCCAGAGTGGTGCCGGGCAGGTCGGCGTGGATCTTGGTCATCAGCTTTTTGGCCTCCTCGGCTGAAAAGCCGGTCTCGACCATTCGCAAAGCCAACTCGCCCGTCTCGGGGGCCTGGCCGTAGAGTTCGGCAAAGACGATCTGGTCGGAGCCGTCCGTCTTGAGTTTTTCGAATCCGGCCGTGAGCCTGCTCAGGTGCTCGGGCGGTGGCGGGTCCTTCAGCAGGCTGGCCAGCTTGACCCCGAAGTCGACCGGCACCCCTTCCTGGAGGAAGGCCAGCAGATGGTCGAGTCGGGTCGGGTCCTGGACCATCTCTTGATGATAGACGGCCATGCCCTCCTTGCCGAACTGCTCGCCGCGGGTGAAGGCGTCGCGCAGTCGGATGGTGCGCTCGAGAGCCTGAGGTTGCGGTCGACCGGCTTTTAGCTCGGCCCGATAAGTAGCCAGCAGTTCTTCCATCACCCCGTATTGATTGAGCGGCGGCTTCAAGTCGTCGAATTTCAACAGCTTGCGAAAAGCGTCGACCTCCTGGCTTACCGAACTCGAGGCCGGTGGCTTACTTAAGGCTTTCGAGAACTGCTCGGCGTACTTGGCGTCATAACCGACCCTGGCCATGTCCACGAGCAACTCCCGCGAAGACGGCTCGGCCAAGCTACCGGCCAGCTCGATCCAGGTGCCGGTGTCGCCAAGTTGTCGGGTTTTCAGTGGCTCGAGCAGGGCGTTGACGGTATCCAGCTGGTCAGGAGCCTTCTCATAGGCTCGCTGTGCCCAGTTGTAGGCCCACCCGGCCTCGAGTTGGGCGGTGATGGTGGCCACGCTCTCGGGATGCTGGGTGCAAAACTCCAGCCCCTCTTTGAGCGAGTTTGCGTCGGTGAGCAAGACATTGCGAAGTTGCTCGACCTGGTGCAGGTCGCCATGGACGGCGTAGGCTGAATAGAGCGCCTCCATGACGGCATACTGGTTGAGAGGGGCCTTCAGGTCTTCGACCTTGATCAGCTTTTCAAAGGCGGCCACGCGCTCGTCGAGGCTGGTGGCAGCGACCGGCTCCTGGATGCGCTTGAGGAACTTCTCGGTGTGTTCAGCATCAAAGCCCGTCTCGACCATTCTGGTCAAAAGCCCGACCTGAGCCGGGGGCAGCTGGTCGAGCAGCTCGAATCGTTGGAGCTTCTCGTGATCCCTTAGTTGCGAGCCCTGTAGGGCCTCGTTGAGCCGGGCCATGGCCGGTACCGAATGGCGAGACTGCAATCGTCTGGCCGCTTCCGCCAACCCGTTTTCGGGTTGGCGACCGGGCACCAGGCCAAAGCTCATGAAGAGGGCGGCGTTGGAGGGAAAATCTCCGCTGACCAGGTGGTCGAGAACCTCCGGGTCGCGAGCCCGGTTGGCGCAGTCGAGAAACAGCTTGCGAGTGTCGTCGGGCAGTTTCCAGCTTAATTTGGCCAGGGTCTCGGTAGATTGCCCGTGCTGGTGGCAGTGGCGGTAGAGTTGGGCCATCACCCAGGCGGGCTCTTCCTCGGCCCGCCCTTTAAGTTGCTCGAGTTGGGCCAGTTCGCCCGGCTCGAGTTCGAGCCCGTCAAAGTGATACTCCAGGGGAGCCGAAGCCTCGGGCCAGCGGTTCTCGACCTGCAAATACGCCTGGTAGGGAGCCAGCGACAGCTCGACTCCATGTTCGGCCAGATTCAGCAGGCTTTCCGCGGCCGGCGGGGGGTCGGCCTTGAGGCCGTGAAACGCCAGCAGGGCAGCCAGATCGCCAGGGGTGGCCACGGGTGCAAAGCTCTCTCCCAGCTTGGTGAATAGCTTTCCGCCGCTGAGTTTGTCTCCGGCCTCGTCGGTGGTGACGGTTCGGTAGGGCGACATCAGGCCGGGCACATAAAAACTGCGCCGTTCAAATAGCTCGACCGGGCCTTCCTCGAGGGGCGGCCTGGCTCGACTCGGGTTGGCTGAGTGCGAGACTGAGAGAGGACCGATTTTCACCCTTAGAGTGTAAACAAGCGGTCCTAAAAAACCCTGAAGCCCATTTCAGGAAACTTTCAACCCGGTAGAATAACCTCAACCTTGTGAAGATCTCTCCCGTGGGTCATAGCCCCGTCACCCGAGCGGCCGCTGCCGCCCCGCCCGACGGAGTCGACTTTTTGATGAAACGCCAATTTCAGCTGCCCTGGCAAGACGAGTACTATCCGGTCACGCGCGAGCAAGCGCAAGCCCACTGCCAGGAGCGTCCGTGCGTGGTCAAACTGCCCGATGGACCATCACCGCTGCCGGTCGCCTCGCCGCAAGATGTGCAAGAACTCGACGCTCTGTACGGGTCCACCGCCGCTAACGATCTGGCCGGCAATCTTCGCCAACTCGCCAGCGGCGGCGCGCGTTTTTACGCCGATCTCGACGGACGCCGCAGCGAGGTGGGCCTCTATGGAGCTTACAACGGCTTGACCGGGGACCTGGGCTTGACCCGGGTCGAGATGACAGACCGCTGGGGCAGCCTGGCGCTCACCGAGGCCGCCCAGGTCGCCCAGCTGGCGGCCTTCGCTCAAGATTCGCAGGGCGAGTTGCAAACGCTTGCCAATCAAGACTTCCAGTTCTTCAACACCCAGGGCGAACAGGTGCACCCCTGGCTCGCCTCGACCGGTTCGTCGTTCTCGGTGGGTCGGGGTGGGCATAACTGGGTCGGGTCGGGCCCTGAGCTGACCGCCCGTTGCCAGCGCTTTGATCGCATCTGGCATGAGTTTGACCGGGACATCGAGCCGGCCAGGGTCGTCTTTGCAAAACTCTCGGGCCAGCCTCCGACCCTCGAACAGGTGGCTGACCTGATCGAAGGCACCACGGGTCCGACGGCCGAAAGCCTGCTCGATTACGGTCTGGAGAAATGCCAGCATCCGGCTGCGGCCTTGCTGCGGGCGGCCGCCCGAAACGGCGATGTCTTCCCGTATTTGCAGGGTGATCCTCAGCCCCGCCAGTTGCTGAGCGCCCTGACCGAGCAGCTGAGCGACCACGACTTCTGCCGCTTCGCAAAAGCCGAATTGAACTCGAAGTTTCTCGACAAGCATGCCCCCGAAGACGTCTCGGTGGCGCGTCCTTTGCTGTCAGCCGTTCTCGAGAAGAGCGAACTGCGCGAGGCTTTCGCCGATGCCTTCACCGCCTGGGGCGAGCAAGAGGACCGTTCGCTCGACGATGGAATGATTGCCTTGTGGGCGCTGTTCTCGCGTTCACCGGCGGGTTCGAGCGACAAGCTGCTCAAAGGCGCCTTTCAAGACGGCCAGACCCTGCTGGGATTCGAGCAGAATCAGTCGCTGGTGGCCATCGCCCAGACCCTGCTGGCCGCCCCGCCCCAATCCGACAATTTGCAGATGGTCAAGGCCTGCCTGACGGCCATCGACTCGGCCGAGGACCGCGGTACCTTCGCCCGGGGTGTGCTGCCCGTCCTCAAGCGGCTGGTGCCGGCCGAGAAGGCTCGCCTTGAAGGCCTCTCGGAATGGACCTCCGAGATCGACGAAAGGGCTCAGGGAAGAGTGCTGGCCTATGCCCTGACTCATCTCGACGAGAACCCCGCCAAGTTGGTTCAGGGAGCCGTGGATAGCATCGCCGCCGATTATCCCGAGGCAGCCGGAGACCTGGCCCAGAATGTGCTCGAGCAGAGTTCACCCGAGCGCTACCAGCTGTACAGTCAATACTTCCACAACGAGGACGGTGGCTCGATTTTCTCCGAAGAGGCCTCGCGAGCGGTGGTGCTGAGCGCCTTTTCTCAGGACCGGCCGCCGGCCGAGAGCGCCCTCCAAGCTAGTGCCCAGCTCGAGGCCCTCGACCTCGAAGGCAAGTGGGAGGACCGCAGCGCCCTGCTCAAAGCCACCTTACGGATGTATGACGAAGGGGAGTCGACTCGGCGCGTGGCCGAGTTTGCCCGAGGCTTCTTAGAGGGCGTGACGCTGGAAGACTGGGCGAGCGAGAATGGCTTTCTCGAGGCGGCTCTGCGCCATCGCGAGGCTCGTAGCTACGACGACTGGCTGGGGCTGACCCGCGAGTCGGTGGCGGGCGCCGTCCATGATGCCGACTCGGCGCGCCTGGGCAAGGCGTTGCTAGAGCGCCTGGACAACTTTGCCGAGGCTCCCGCCTGGATCGGTCTGCTGCGCCACACCGCCTTCGCCGCCAACCTCGACGAAGAGGCTGGTGGTCGCATCGTGGCCGCTGCTCTGGCCGGGCCCGCTCCCACTCGACCCGAGCAGTTTCCGGGGTTCGTGGCCCGCCTGACGGCCTCGATTGAGGACGAGGACAACCATTTCAACGCTCTCCAGGGAGCCCTCAACTATCTGGCCTCCAACAGTACGGGCGACAACAAGAAGCTGTTCGACCAGACCCTCGATATGTTTGCCGACCAGGAAGAACCGGTGGCCAAGTGCGGCCGCCAGGGCCAGAGTCTGCTCGAAATGCTCGACCAGACCCACGGCGGACCGGCCTCGACGGCCGACCTTTCTATCGAGCAAGACTCGGTGCGAGTCGGTGACAACGTCGTTCCGATTCACGACTGACCCCATCCCTTGAGGTGCCCGTAAGCACTCACCGTGGTATGTAGCCATGGGGTCTGAATCCGGGTCATTCTGTTGCTGACACTTAAGGAAAGGAAAGCAACAGATGCAACCCATCCAAGACCATCTTTCAGATACATCCGAGGTCCTCGAAGAAGCGAAGACCCAGGCCCGTGACCAGGCCGAGAAACAGAAGCTGCGTGCGGCGATTCGCCTCGAGAACCTGAGTCAGGCGCTCGACCAGACGGCCGAGAGCCTGGAGAGCCCCCTGCTTGAAAAACAGCTAAACAAAGCCTCGAGCGGAGTCGCCCGGGCGGCCAACCGGCTGGCCGACGCCGACCTGGATGAAATTTATCAGAGCGGCCGCGCCCTGGCGCGCAACCACGCTCCCGGCTTTCTGGCCGGCAGCTTCGTGCTGGGCCTGGCCCTGGGCCGCCTCTTGAAGGCCTCGACCAAATCCAACCTCGGAGGTAACTATGAGCAGTAACGGACGAACCCTTTTGGAAGAAGCCCGCGCCATCGAGACGGGCACCTGTCCCCCAAATGGCAAGACCTCGCGCCCCGCGGCCGCGGTCAGTTCATCGCCGGGCAAAAGCTTTTTGCGTGAGAACGCCGGACCGGCCGCCTTGTTCGCCGCCGGCCTGGTCTGGATGGCCATCAACCACGAGCGCGCTCGCGAGCGCAGCCTACCCCAGCGCATGCAGGACCGGGCTCATCAGCTCGAAGCAGCGGCCGCCGACGTGCGAATCCAGGCGGCCGAGAGAATGGCCGACCTGCGAAGCTCGGCCAGCGACCGTCTGGAACAGGCTCGTACCCGTGGAAGCGAACGCTTTGAGCAGGCTCGCGAGCGAGCCCACGAGACCTTCGAACTAGCCCGCAGCCGGGGCGCCGAAACCATCAATATGGCTCGCGAGCGGGCCAGCGAGACTCTGGACAGTTCCCCGCTGCTGCTGGGCCTGGGAGCCTTCGCTGCCGGTCTGGGTCTGGCCCTATTGGTCCCGGCTACCCGGCCCGAGATGCGCCATCTGGCCACTCCCGGCCGCGCTATTCTCGAGAGCGCCCGTCAGGTCGCCCAGCAAGCGAGGTCGGTCGCGAACAAAAGCCTCGCGTCGGCTTCGGAGGCTGCTCTCGAGACTCTGGAAGAGAGCTTCTAAAAGCGCCACGCTAGACCGCCGGGCCGGGTGATCCCCGGCCCGGCTCGAAGGAACGCCTATGAGTAAAACCATCCTCGGAATTTCGGGCAGCCTGCGCAAGGGCTCGAATTCCACCGCAATTCTCAACACCCTGGCCGCCCGCCACTGGCAGGGCGCCACCCTCAAGGTCCACGACATCAGCCAGGTGCCCCTCTACAACGCCGATCTTGACGGTGACGACAAGCCCGCCGCGGTCGAGTCGCTCAAGAATGCCATCGCTCTGGCCGACGGTCTGGTGCTGGTGAGCCCCGAATACAACTATGGCACCTCGGGAGTGCTCAAGAACGCCCTCGACTGGGCCTCGCGCCCGGGCTATCAGTCGGTGCTAAAGCACAAGCCCACGGTCATCATCACCTCGTCCCCCGGCGGAGTGGGCGGAGCCCGCGCTCAAGAACAGCTTCGCAAGACCCTTTTCGCGTGCCTGGCCATTCTCGTGCCCGGCCCTGAAGTGGCCATTCCCGCTGTGCACGAGAAGCTGACCGATGGGGCCTTGACCGACGAGCAGTCGCTCAAGATGGCGGTCAAGGCGGTCGAGGCCCTGATCAACTATTCGTAGACACCCCACTGTCCCAACCTGACCTTCAAAGCGCCAAAACCCGGGATACTCGACGGTAACACCCTGGCCCCATAGGCCAGGGTGCTGCCGTCTTCAAAGCCCACCGCCAACACCCACGAACGCTCACAGTTCCAATAGGTCCAGTCGGTCCGAGCTTTGGCCGGCGGGTCGGGCAGAAAGTCGAACGGCTTGGGAATCAAAGAACTCAGCGACTCGGGCGGGTGTCCCTGCTCTTTTTCGTATTCTGCCACCGCCGCCACAATGGCGTCGGCTTGCTGTTTTGCCTCGGCCATCTTCGGCGGCAGCTTGGCCAGGGTCGGGGCCGACACTGGCCCGAATACGGGTTGCTTTTCGGCCATCACCGGCAGGGATAGTAGGAGCAGTGTGAAGATGATCCATCTCATGGGGGGAGCCTTTCGCCTCGGGGAGTGGCGGGCCTGCGGGTGGGCTTGGGCGAGGTCAGCCCGGGGCCAGGAATCCGGTTAGCCCTTTAGTCGGGAGGCCCGGCCAGTCAGGGGAAGAAGCCTTCAGGCAGGGGCGCGATGGACCCCGGTCGCGTCAGCTGTCCCGACTTGCCCAGAAAGAAGACCGCGGTGGCGCCGGGTCCGAGGGGAATGTCGAAGCCGCGAACTCCGCCGCTATGAAGCTCGAGGTGGATGGACTTACCCGGGTTGCCCTTCCAGACGGTCACGACCTCGACGGTCGTAGCATAAGTCTTGCCGTACACGGGGTGCTCCTGCCGGCCGGTGTCGACCTTCACGACGCGGCCGAGGAAGACGTGGTGGGACTGTTGGACCAGCTCTTCGGCCGGCAGGGGGACGATCTGTCCGGCCGCGGCCGGAGCGAACAAAAGCAAGACAAGAAGGAGCCGAATCCACATAGAGAGGCAGTCGTCGGCGCCAGCGGGTTCTTCCGTGTTGCCGGGAATGTGCTACAATTGAACGATGGGTCGTCGGGGAATCGCTCTGGTTTCGGTCTTGCTGCTGGCCTCTGTATTGCTGGCGATGATGCTGGCTCTATATATCGCCGTCAGGGGAGACCTGTTCTTTAGTCAAGCCCACAACCAGAGCGTGGCCGCCCTCTACGCCGCCGAGGCTGGACTGGCTGACTGCATGATCGCCCTTGAAGGGGCCGACTACAACCTCACCGGGACCCTGACCCAGACTCTTTCCAACGGTGCCAGCTACACTATCGAGTTTAACGACACGGCGCCCTTTACCTCGACCCAGTCCGTCAACAACCTGCTCAATCCGGCCGCCCCGGTCGAGAGTTATCGGGGCCCGGCATCGGTGCCGGCCAGTGCTGCCCTCATCGTCGTCCGGGGGCGCTCGGGCGGGGTCGAACGCGTGCTCGAAGCGGTTGTCTCCCGAGCCCCCGGAGGGCCGCAGTTGGATGCCGCCGTCCAGACATCGGGAACCCTCCAGCTGGGGGGCGGGATTGATGTCAATGGCATCACCAGCATGACCGATGCTACCCCGGTGCCGGCTGTGCTCCACTCCAATGCCCCTTCGGGCCTGGGGGTGGCCTGGGACGGCAGTGGCACGGCCAACATCCAGGGCAGCGTTTCCGCTCGCAGCAGCGACAGCGGGGCCATCGACCTCGGCGGCTACAACCCCAGTGGCGGAACCCAGACCGGAGCGGCCGGCAAGCCCTTCCCGGCCGTCGACATCCCGAGCAGCGTCAGTTCCAAAGCGGGCACGGGCACCAGCCCGACCTTTGTAGTGGGCGGCGTTACCACCCTCTCCAGCGACGACTTCTATGTGGATGGCGGCGGCAGCACCACGGTCGTCCAGGGAGACCTGGTCCTCGACGGCGGCAACCTCTATGTTGAAGGGGACCTGGTGGTGAACGGCTCGATCACGGGCGAGGGAAGCGTCTTCGTCAACGGCACCACCGAGTTCAAAGGGGATGCCAGCGTGATCGCCAGCGGCGAAAGCAAGGTCGCTCTTTACAGCGAGAAGAGCGTCACTCTGAGCGGATTCGACGGCACCGCCTACCTCAACGGGTTGGCCGCTTCCGATCCGACCATCGACAACTATGTGCAGGCCACCACGAATAGCCTGGCCGAACTTCAGGACACTTTCGTAACCTATGCGCCGGCCGATTTTCTCGAGCAGCCGGGGTCGCCCGGCTGGAATCGCTTCCATGAGGCGCGCCGGGTGCTCGGCGCCGACAACGCCTATGCCGACGCCACTTTCAACAACTATCCCGAGAATTCGGTCGGCCTCTTGGCTGACGCCCTGCCGGCCGGCACCACAGCCGACTTCTTGCGCAAGAAGCTCGACAACATCAATCTGATCTATCACTCGACTCAGGTCGACATTGACAGCGGCGCGCCGACCGCCGCCACGAACGACGAGCTTCTGGCTCGCTGGATGTCTGGCACCCTGACCGGCGACTACGGGGGGATTTTCGACGCCATCGTAGTGATGAGTGGTGGACTCACCCCGGACCGGCTCGATGTCGCCAACCAGCTCATCAATATCACGGATCAGGTCGACTATGACCGCATCGGCAGCGCTCACTTCCAAGGCGTGATCTACACCCACGGATTTGTCTATGCCGCCCACGAAATTAGCATCGTGGGAGCCCTCTACGCCAACGGCGACCCCAGCCAGAACTCGGCCACCATCGATGGCAAGACCATCAAACCGGGCGATGTCTATCTGGCCAACGGCACCAGCGTTACTTTCGTAAAGGAGTTCTTCGACGATACCGGCGCGCTGACGGTCGGCCCCCTGGGTGTGGAATACTGGTTGGCGCGGTGACCAGGAAGGGCTTCAGCCTGGTAGAGATTCTGCTGGCCCTGGCTTTGGTGGCGGTGGCCATTCTGGGCATCCTTGGGGCTTTCATCGCGGGCGTGCGCATGATGGGACGCTCGAACGAGTTGACCCAGGCCACCGAAGAGGGCCGTCGGGTCTTGGAACGCATCAAGCTTAACGTGGCTGCCGGCGGATTTGACTATCTTCCCACCGGCACCTACTTGTTTGATGGAGCAACCCCAGATCCGCCCCTGGGAGCCGCCCCGCTCGTCTTTCCCCCCGACCCCTATCCGGGCGACGGTCGTTACGTCATTCGCGTGTCCGGCCGGGAGTTGACCACCGATCTTCGCGAAGTGAGCGTCGAGGTTCGTTGGGGCGAGACGGGGCGGACTCTGTTGGTGACCCGGATGCGCCGATGAGGGGCCATACGCTGCTCGAGCTCGTGCTGGGGCTGGGTCTGCTGATCCTCTTGATGGTAACCATGTTCGCCATCTTTCGCCTGGGAGCCAGTGCCTGGAAAAAGGGCGAGGCTCACGCCGACCTGATGCACGCCCTGCAGATCACCTTGGCCCACTGCACGCGGTCGGTCGAGCAGAGTGTTTACGACGGATTGGCCCTGGACCCGCCGGGGGCACCGACCGGGCTGTCCCTGATCTCTTCCTGGGACCAGGCCAATTCCGAGTTCGACTTCGATGGAACGGCCGGGGCTCCGGTCTGGCATCGCCACGTGATCATCTACTATGACGCCGCTCAGCAAGAGGTACTCCAACGCGAGCTGGCCATCCCTCCCACCACCACCGCTGCGCCCCTGGCCACCCTCTCGACCGAGCGCACGGGAGGCCGCGTCCTGGCCCGAGAAATCACGGCCTTCAACTGCACGCTGGTGGGCCGAGAGCTGACCTTCAACGTGGAAGCACGCAAAAAGCGCTACGGTTCCAACCAGCCCGAGCTCTTGCGACTGAGCTCGAGCATCGGGTTTCGCAACTGAGGGCCTGTCAGGGATTGGGATAGGCCCGGTCTTCGCTTCGAGCGCGTGCGCATCCGGTCCTCGGCTGCGGGCGCGCCTTTCCTGGGAGGTCGCCCGCGCGAGGCATATAGTGTTATGGCAGAATCGGTAGGAGGACGAGAAGTCTCGATGGGAAAAGAAAAAGCCCCGGCTTTCGCCGGGGCGTTAGGTCCAACCAATGCTCATCTCACTGAGGAAACTTTACCGCCCTGGCGTCACAGAAGCGTTAAAATGGAGTGGCCTTTCTAAATCAGCCTGCTGAAGGCGCGCGAGACCAAGCTATCGCCAGGTCCGCCATCGGCCTGGTTGATTCCGTCGCAAAGAGCAAGCTCCGGTTAGCCAACCATAGCGCGTGCTCACCAGCCGTCTTCCGGTTGGAAGTCGCTGGTCAAAGCTCGCCCGCGAGAGATAGAAAAAGGGCCGGTGGTAGGACCGGCCCTTTCGGCTAGTGCTGGACTGCGGGGGGCTCAGGCTGAGGGTTGAAGCCCTTCAGCTGGGCTGGGTGGACGAACCCGTTCACGGCTGGCGGCGGTTCGGGTTGGGGGTTGAAGCCGCGGGTCGACCCGGGCGGATCGGGCTGGGGATTGAAGCCCGCCCGGGCGGCCGGGTGCACGTAGCCGTTGGCCGGGGGTTCGGGTTGAGGGTCAAAGCCGCGCACCTGGGCGGGGCTGGTGGGCTGTTGCGAGGCGGCCGGCGCGGCCGCCAGGGGCAGGGCCAGGGACAGGCCGATGAGCAGGGTAATGACGATTCGCATAGGGTTCTCCTTAGTATTGGGGAGCCACGCGCAGGTGGACTCCGTAGTAGCTGGTGCGCGAGCCCGAGCCGAGCACGAGCTTGAGATTCAGGTCGACCAGCTTGGTGTTGTCGTGGGGGTCACCCTCAGAGGGGTTTTCAGCGGTCAGCTGCTCGGCCCCGTCCTCGCCGCCGAGGCGGCGCAGGAACTGCACTTCGAAGCCACCCGCGGGGCCGCTGTTGCCGACGCCCGGGATGTCGCTGTTAGGAGCGGCCAGGTTGTGCAAGACCACCTTGCGCTTGGCCGCGTCCGAGGGGATAGGGGAGGGCATCAGCGAGCTGGGATGGGGTAAGAAGTCGTGCTCGCTGGCCGGCCAGGGGCGCTCCCAGCGCACCAGGCTGGCCGTCTTGTCACCGGGCTGGGTCTCGAGGGCGTAGAACACCGTCTTGCTCCATTCGGGAGTGCCGAACTTGCTGATGACCAGTTCCTGATCCTCGACGGTGCGAGCGGACGCAAACGAGATGCCTTCCGCCTCGGGATGAATCCGGATGCTCGACAGGGCTGTCTCGCGCAGGTCACGGCGCAGCCAGCGGATGGCCGTTTCGGTATTGCCGCTGACCAGGTAGGCCGAGGTGGTGGCCCGCGAGGCCGAGTTGCCGACGTTGAAGAGGGTGTGCACGGTGAGTGCAGCCAGCAGGGCGATGAACATGTAGACCATCAATTCGGCCAGGGAAAATC
This sequence comes from Vulcanimicrobiota bacterium, assembly GCA_050250895.1. Taxonomy (GTDB): domain Bacteria; phylum Vulcanimicrobiota; class Xenobia; order Xenobiales; family JADMJV01; genus CAYRFU01. The sequence goes on from JBFWNU010000003.1 coordinate 434,551, forward strand.
CGCGTCTCATAACTTCCTCCAAACCGGCACCTCGAGCGAGAGCACCTTGTTGTCTTGCGGCACCACCACGCCGGTCTGGCGGTCGCCGACGTTCTCGCGCCAGCTGATGGTGATGGTCAGCAGGTCTTCGTTGCCGTTGGTGTTGCCGATGAAGCTACCGTTGGCATAGTCGATGCGCTTGTGAAAGAGCATTTGTTGGGGGCGGCCGTCGACGATGACCTCGACCGGTTCATCCGACTCGCTGGTCCACCACGTCGGGGCCGGCTCGCCGTACGGGTGAGCCTGGATTTCGTCGAAGAGGGTCTCGGCCATCAAGATGGCCACCGTTCGGTTGCGCGACTGCACCGCGTGGCGCGAGCCGCTCGAGAAGACCGAGAGGAAGGTCACCAGGGCGAGGACCGCCACCAGTAGAGCGATGATGCATTCGGCCAGGCTGAATCCTGACTTGGGGCGCCTCATTTGTGCCACCCCGCTGCCGAGACTCGGAAGCTGACCGGCGGAGGACCGATGTCGACCGCTTCGCCGCTGTTGAGTTTGTCGCCGTAGCGCAGCTCCATACCACGCTCGAGCCAGTTGTCGGAGGTCTCCATCGGCAAGTAGAGCGAGGCGCGGTTGAAGTAGGGATAGTAGAGCAGCTGGCGGGCTTTTACCGAACCGTTGCGGCTGAGCATCGTGCCCACGGTGCGCTCGGCGCCGATGTTGATGTCGCCTTCGGCCAGGAACATTCCGGTGGCCAGGCGGGCGGTGTTGTGGATGTTGATGTTCTGGCCCGAGTAGACCAGCAGGCCAGAGTATTCGCGCAGGTAGTTGTTCTCGACGATGGTGTCGATGTTGCTGGTGAGGCTGTCGAGGGCGTCTTTGGCGTCGGCGCTAAAAGCGTCGTCGAGCAGTCCGGTCAAGAAGTCTTCGGCCGTGACCAGCTTGTTGCCGCGGTCGACCAGGTTGTCGGTGACGGTGTCGATGACGGTGGCTACCGTGCCGATTTCGGCCGGGGCCACCGCGGCGGCGACTTCTTCCACCAGCTCTTGAATGATTTCTTCGGTGACGTATTTGACCATACCCTCGATGGCCTGGTCTTTGAAGTCGGAGAGAGCCGTTTCGAAATCGATGTCCGGCAGCGAGATGGGGGCAAACGAGACGCTCGAGAGGGCAGCCGCGGCTTTGACCGGGTCAAGCTTGGGAGCCATCGGCACGCCACCCTGGCCGAAGGGCCACCAGTCGCTCTGCAGATAGAGGTTCTCGCCCAGCGTCAGGTTGAGGCTGGTGGTGTAGACGTAGCTCAGCGCGTGGGCTACGGGCACCAGGATGTTCTTCTTGGGCAGGGGCACGGGGGTGGGGATGGGGATGGGGGGATTGAAGATGGTGGGAGGGATGATGGTGAGCTGGAAAGTGGTGGCAAAGCGCGCGAAGTAGGGGTGGCGCAGGTGGAAGGGGCCGGCCGCTTTGGAAGCGTTGGGAGCCAGTTCGCTGATGAGGGGATAGAGGATGTCGTGAGCCATCGCCTGGAAGGTGGGGAAGTCTTCGAGCAGCGACGAGACCAGGTCGTCGAGGGGAGCGCCGGCGTAGATGCCGTAAGGGATGGTCACATCGCCGTCGACCATCAGGGCCGAGGTGATGGGGTGCACTTCGCCGGGCTCGGCGCCGACCATCATCGAGCCGAATTCCGAGCTGCCCTGGCATTCGAAGTTGCCGCGCACGATGAGGGTGGCTCCCTCTTCGAGAAAGACGCGGCCGCTGGGTTTGAAGGGCGAGTCGGGGGTGACTCCGGGAGGAGCCACTACGCGCAGGTTGCCGCTGACAGCCATGACCGAGCCGCGTTGCAGCCACAGGTCACCCTGGATTTCCATGTTCTTGGTGAAGCGCAGGGTGCGACCGCGGGGCACGGTCCAGCTGGCGCGTGAGGTGAAGGTCGAGCCGAAGTCGAAGAACGGCACGTTGTCTTCGTCGCCGAAGTGGACCAGGCGCACGCGGGCGACCAGGCGGTTGGCGATGTTCTTGAAGTTGCCGGTAAGGGTGTCGGTGAGCAGGCCCAGCATGTTCTCCATCACAGGAGAGTAGGCCCAACCGAACTGTCCGTCGGTGCCGCTGGGGTCCTGGGCGCGGGTCTGGGGGATGGGGCTCGAGCCCGAGGCCATCATCGCGTCGACGGCCGATTCGCCTTGAGCCTGCAGGTCCTTGATGGCGTCGATCTGGTCGTCGTAGTCGTCTTTGGCGTCGTCGAGGTTGTTTTCGGCCTCGATGAGTTCAGCCAGAGCGGCGTCTTTAGCCGAGCCGGTGGCTTCGTCGTATTTCTTTTTGGCTTTGTCGCGCAGGACGGCGGCCTCGTCGACGGCTTTTTTCAGGTCGTTGAGTTTCTTGGCGGCCTCTTCGCTGGAGGCCATCAGGCTCTCGAATTCGGAGCTGCTGCCGTAGCCGCCGCTGCCGTCGGGAGCGTAGGGCACGTGGAACCAAAACTGGAAGAACACGCCGGGAACGGTGGCGCTAAAGCCGGGAATCATCGGCAGGGGGAAGTCCATGGCGGAGTGCAGGCCGAGCACGTTCTCGAGGGTGGCTCCGCCATCGTCGAAGAACAGGTCGAGAATACCGCCGATGGTCAGTTCGGGACCGGCGATCAGGGCCGTTTTGTCACCCGAGACGGTGCGGGCCTCGAGGGTGTCGCGGGCCGTTTGGACCTGCGAGAAGAGGTCGTTTTCGTAGGGCTCAAGGGGGAGGGGACCGTTGAAGCCGATGGCTTGACCGTCTTCAATGGTGACTGCGCCGGCGCTCGAGTGCGCCTCGCCGTAGGGAAAGTTGTCGACATCGATGTTGTTCTTGGCGCCCACGAAGAGTGGGATACCCGAGTAGCTCTCGAGGGTGTCGCCTTCGTCCTCGAAGGTGGGGTTGGCCCAGGCGTAGGCCTGCTCGAGGTCGACCGAGCCGTTGGGGGCGTAGACGGCATAGCCAGGAATCTGGCTCAGCACCAGGTCGTATTTGCGGTTGCCCCATACGCGCAGCGACGAATCCGAAGTCTGGGGAGTGACTTCATAGTAGTCGTGGCCGGGCGCGGCTTCGATGGTGCGCAAATCGGGTAGACCGGTCCACTCGTTGGGGTTGCGGTCGAAGAGCTTCTGCCCGTAGGCGGGGGGGATGGGGTCGGCTGCTTCAGGAGTGGTGCTGGTCATGGCCGCTTTGACCGTAGTGGAAGGGGCGTCGCCCTTTCCGATGGCCTCGCGGATGGCGAACTGCTCGCCCTCGCGGTAACGCAGTTCAGCTTCGGCCTGGGTGTAGGCGCGCCGAGCAACACTCTGCTGATGATGAAGGGCCAATAGGGACGTTAGGAGAATTCCTATTACGACAAGTGTCATCATGAGAACGTTGCCGGAACGGCGCCCGCGTCTTCGTTTCGAATGCGCGGGCAGGGTTGTTATCGAATGACAGCCATCCGGCTGTCCGTGGGGATGGTACATAAGCACACAACCTTCGCGTGGATTTCCGAGGAGCGACTGTGGCAGGAAGATCCTCGGGTAGTCTCATCATAAATAGGAATGATGTGCTATGCATGTGCTGAGTTTCACATAGTGAACGGGGCCACATGGGGTTCTGGTGATGGTCTGGGTCAAAAAGAGGACGGCCAAAGGCCGTCCTCTACTGGTTTTTCTAGCTGTCTGCGACGTGCTTTTCAGCCGGTCACCTGGCTCGAAAAAGAACCCCTTTCACTTGTCGCCGTCAGGCGAAATCTCGGTGAAGCCGCTCCTTTTCCCAGCGCGCAGCGCTGCTCCCCGGCTAGTATTTTACCGAGCAGCCGTAAGAACGGGTGGTATCTTCGGCCACCGGCTTGCCGGCCATGGCCGAATTCAGGGCGGCGTCGACGTAGTTGGTCGCCTTGCCGATGTCGCTGGGGTTAGCCGAGGCGATGCTATCGATGGCGCCCTGATAGATCAACTGGCCCTTGGGGTTGACCACGAACATGTGGGGTGTGGTTTTGGCTCCATACTCGCGCCCTACTTTGCCGTCGGAGTCCAGCAGATAGGCGGTCGAGCTGTTCTTGCGGGAGGTCGACTCTTGCTTGGCCCCAGCCGCGTCATAATAGCCCTGTTTGCCGGGAGCCGACGAGCAGATGGCCAGCCAGACCACGTCTTTGCCGGTCCAGCGCTTCTGCAGCGACTGCATGTTGCCCGAGTCGTAGTGCTTCTTCACGAAGGGGCAGCCATAGTTGACCCATTCCAGCACCACATACTTGCCCTTGAAGTCGCTCAGCTTATAGGTCTTGCCGTCGGTCGCCTTGAGGGCGAAGTCGGGGGCCTGGCTGCCGGTGGACACCTGGGCCGAGGCCGAGGCCGCGCAGACGGCCAACAGTAACAGAGTAGAGAGAATTCGTTTCATAGGATAGTCCTCGCAATCGAAAAGGGATTAACGGTCTTGGTGGGACCATCCTTCCACGGTTTTTGTTTCGTGGTTTGGTCCTAGAATTCGGGGGGAGGCGGCGGAGCGCCGTTGGGCGGTCCACCCCCGGGCGGCAGAGGAGGCCGCTCCTGACCGGGACCGCCGGGGGGCGGGCCCGGCCAACCCTCGTCGCCTGAGCGAGGAAAGCGGCGGGTGTGGGTGGATTGACCCGGCCTCTCACGCGGAGGCGGCGGGGGAAATTGTCCCATGCGAGGTCGCGGTCGGTGAGGTCCGCCCTCGGGTTGCCAGGCCACCGGAGGAGGCCCGGGGGGTCCCGGCGGCGGCCCCGGGGGCTGGAAGTCTGGGGCCGGGGGCCTGAGCGGCAGACTCTTGTGAGTCGGGTAAGTCGGGCTGGGCAAGGTCAGTTCAGGATTCTTGCTCGGCACCCTGGGCGGAGTCCAGGACGAATCGCTGCTGGCGATCTTAGCGTCTGACGGCTCGTCGTCGTGCAGGCGCTGGCGACGCAGGTCGAGCATGCACTGGCTCATGAGCCGCAACACCTGGCGGGGCGGGTTTTCGCCCTGGAGCAGAGGACCCAGGTTGTCGAGGGCCAGCATCGGTTCACCCTGGTCGAGAAATTCTTTGACTTGCTGAACGTCGGCCGGGTCAAAGGGCTGAGGCGAGGGCGACTCGCGGATGACTTCGCGCTGGGGAATGGGCAAGGCGGTGGAGGTCGGAGTGGCCGGCCGCAGCTGCCACGCTCCCAGGACCAGAGCCAGGGTGGCCGCCGCAATGCCTACCTTCTGCCAGGGCATGGCCGGTTTGGAAGCCAGAAATCCCAGGTGCTCGGTAGCCACGGCCCCAACCGGGCGCGCGCCGCGCCGGAGCAAGAGTTCGCTCAGCTGCATTTTGAGGTCGGGGTCTTTGTCGGCCTGGAAGACCGCCTCGAGAGGCGTGCGGCCGTTGCGATCGGGGAAGTTCGGGTCGGCACCCTGCTCGAGCCAGAAACGCACATCCTCGAGCGTTCCGTTCTCGATCGCGCGGATGAGGGGGGTGGATTCGCTTTTTCGGTCTATCTTCGCCACTCTTCTACTGTAGCGACGAAATGTGTAAAAAGTGCATCAGTTTGTACAAAGTTCGCACCACACCCTTGCCTGGAAATGTTACGCTGATTTAACATTCGCCACTCCCAACCCAAAGACCTCATCAAGTTCGCGGGGCTAATCTCGGGCTAGCCAGACGAATGCGGGGAGTAGTGTGTGAGTCAGCCCGGCCGGTGAGCGCTAAAGCAGCGAACCCGCCCGGCGGCGTCCGGGCCGGGGCCTGACCGGGCGAGCTTTGCCAGGCCGGACAGCCAGGGCTCGTCCGGTCCGCTTCCCGACATCGCCAGTTGGGGCCGCCACGGCGAGAACTTCGGACGCCTGACCGAAGAGGCCGTGCGCAACTTCCAGCGTGAGGACGGGGTGGGCGAGGCTAACCAGGGGCAGCGGGAGGTCAGCCGGGCCCAATCCGTCGCTTCGTCCCAACCTGGGGCGAATTGCCTCGTTCCATGTTCTCGGACTATGCCATCTGGGAGACTTCGGCCGGCCGGCTCGAAGGACAGGAGAGGCTGGCCGCCCAGCTGGGGATCCGCACGCTGGTTTCGAGCGACACTTACAACTATGCGGCCCGACGCTTTTTAGCCCAGATGATGCCTAGCCGGGCCGCTGGGCTTAGTAGGGGATGCCCCTATGGTTGTGGAACCCGGCCCCCATGAGCAGCATGGAGGGGTTTGCCGCTTCCGACCCGATCGCTTTCACCAACCTGGCCGTGCCCAGCGCGGAGCTACTTAGTAGCTTCGAAGAATACGGCATGTCGCCTTTCGACGTGCAACACGTCACCCGGCCTCTGCTGGGAATGTTGGCGGACGAGTCGCCTTTTAAGCTGGTGCGCTACGCCGACGGGGTCTCTTATGACTGGGCCTATCGATTGGCCCTTTCGGTGATGCCCAAAGGGGGCCTGGTGGTGGGTCAGCTCAACGGCTCGCCGGCAATGTTCGCCGATGGTCTGTCGTGCGAAGACTCCGAGCATATCTATCAGCAGATTAAGCACCTGTATGACAATTGGCGCAACACTCCGCGCCTGACCAACGACATTCAACCCGGAGCCAAGACCCACATCGAGGCGCGAGCCAAGGACTTCGTCGCACGACTCAAGCAGCCGGCTCGGGTCCTGGATCTCGGCTCGGTGGGGGCCGGGCCGACGCAGTATATGTTCGAGGGCGGCTTCCAAGGGTCATATCTCAAGATCGATAGCGATACCATCAGCCTGGCCGTGTTGGGTGATATCGCCCGCAAATACCCCGGGGTCAAGTTCGTGGGGGTCTGCGAGTCGTTAGAGAAGCTCGACAAAAAGAGCTTCAAAGTGCGGGTCGAACAGCGGCTGGGCGGCAAGGCCACAGGCCTGGTCTGCACCCACGTGCTGCACCAGTTGGGGCTGACCAAGATGCCTCTCGAGGTCTGGTTATCGCACTTCGAGCAGCTGCTTGAGCCGGGCGCACAGGTGCTGTTGGCCGACTTCTACTATCCCGAAAATGTTTCCGACGACGAGATCGAACGGTCGCGTCGTATCTTGATGCAGCGGGTCGAGGACCATCCCGAATTAAAGGCCCAGGATTATTATTTCGGTGGGCGCGATGAGTACATCGACCCTGACGAGGTGCAAGAGATTCTCGAACTGAGTGGCTTTGAAGACTTCAAGCGCTGGTCGACGCCTTCTCTTGACGGGGTGCAGGAAGAGTTCTATGTGCTGGAGGCCCGGCGCAAGGGTTGAGAAAGACATTTTCTGTCGAGCTACCGGCCGAGGTGGTCGATTGGCTCGAGTCCCAGCCAGACCGGGGCGCCGATCTCATCGAGGGCGTGGCCCGCGAGAAAATGGCCTTTGCCGTCGAGGTCCCGGTTTCTCCCGAGGTCGACGGCTTGCTGATGGGCGTGACCGACCCCGCCTTGGCGGGGCGCTTGCGGGCCCTGGCTCGGTATCCCCAGTTGATTCAGGCTGTCACTGCGGATTTGGTGACCATCGAGCGGGCCGAGGCCATGGCCGTCGAGGCCGACAACCGTCGCTGACGTGAGGGATTGCTTCCCCAGGCTGGCCCTGGTTCTTCTGCTGGTCGTCGGCCCCGGCTGCCAAAGCGCCGTCACCCCCGAGAGGCAGTTGACCCCTTTCGCTACGATCGCCCATAAGCCACTCAAAGAGCTGAGCGGAATGGTGGCGAGTCGCACCTATCCCGGCGTGCTCTGGGTCCATAACGACAGCGGCAACGAGCCGGCTCTGTTCGCTATCGACTCGGATGGTCGAGTCCTCTTGCCCGAGCCGTGGGCCGAGCGGGGCCACGTCATCGGTGTCAAGAAATCCAAGCGCAAGACGCTCTTCGCGGGCGTCCCCGTAGAGGGGGCCTCCAACCGCGACTGGGAGGCCCTGGCTATCGACGGAGATCACCTCTACGTGTGTGACCTGGGCAACAATGACAACGAACGCCGGGATCTTACGGTTTATGTCGTGGCTGAGCCCCGCCCCGCCACCGCCTCCACCACCCGAGTTCTGAGAAAGTTACTGGTGGCTTATCCTGACCAGAAAAATTTTCCCCCCGACCGAAACTGGGAGTATGATTGTGAGGCCACATTTGTCTATGACCACAATCTCTATTTTCTCACCAAGCACCGCCCCAGGACCAAAGCGGAAGGCCCCGTGACCAGCACCAAACTCTACCGGCTGGACACTCAAGACCCCACTCGCGTCAACCAGCTCACCCTGGTGGAGCGCCAATCCGATCTGGGCGGTTGGGTCACCGACGCCGACCTTTCACCCGACGGCCGCATCCTCGCCGTCCTCTGCGAAGCGCCTGTCCAGTCGGTGTGGCTTTTCGACACTCCCGCCAGCGGAGATCGATTTCTCTCCTCCCGGGCCAGGCGACTGGTCTTTGCCGGGGCCGGCCAGTGCGAGGCGCTCGCTTTTGTAGACAATCACCGGCTTCTGATGGGTAACGAGGACAATCAGTTATTCATGCTCGATGTCAAGGCTTTCCCTCCCCACCCCGCTCCGTGACCTGCGGGTTCCTGGTCAACCGGCCTCGGCGCGCTGGAGCGAAAGCCACACCACCGGGCGTAGGCCCTGGCACCGACCCACGGCAGGTTGGCGGCCGGGCTATGGGCTGGGTTCTCGTGGTAATCCAGTAATTCTGCCTTGGTCATGGGGCGGTGACGGTCGTCACGAAGCGGCCGAGTTCCTGGTTGTTGGAGTCCACTGCCGTCCAGGTCAGACTGTCGCCTGGTTCGAGACTCCCGTCGGTCGAGAACTGGATGGTGAGGAGCTCGTCGGAAGTCAACGGGACGGTTCGGCGGAATCGAATCGAGCCGTCAGGCACCTGCTCTTGGTCAAATCCGGCGTCTCCATTGTCGGGGGTTACGAAGTTCGTGTAGCCTGTGACCACCGTATTTAGGTTGTGTTCGGGATTTTCAGACTGATTCAACTGGAGGCCCGAGATCTGGTTGTTTAAGGTGCTCGTGGGCTTGAGTTGAAAGTTGAACGACAAGAAATTTGTGTCTACGCTGATCGCCACAGCTGCCAGAAACTGGTCCGCCAAATCCTGGGCGATATCCATGAAGTCAGGGTCGTTAATCACTACGTCGCCCATGGGGCTTACCATCACGCCGAGTCTCGCAATGCCAATCAATCTTCCGGTCGCGGAGAATTGGATCACCAGATCGGTGAGGTCCGTGGGAACATTGTCAAGAATAATCGTGGGTTCCTTCGGGACGTCGTTTCTAGTAAAGACTGTCGTCGTTACTGGGCTAGAATTCCCGCTTTCGTCCTGAACGACATCGGTCCGCGTCCCGATAAAATTGAAGCTCGTTACCTCCGCCGGCACTTCGCGATTCAGCAAGTTGAAATTGATCGTGATCCGGCCGAATTGGGGCTGAACCGCCCCAGGGTTGGGATTGCCCTGTAGATTGCTACCTTCACCAAAATCGGTGCCTTCTTCGCAACCGGCGAGTCCCAACAGAAACGCGCAAAGCAAGAGTTGAAGAATCCTCTTCATGGTTGTTCCTCTCTGGTGTGGCTTGGATTTGCCGATGAAGCTGCATCCTCGTCCTCAAGGAGTTCACCGGGACGTAACTCTGAGCGCCTGGTCGACATCGACCCATGATACAGGTGCAGACCTTCGCAAGACTTTCCATTTTGTCCGAATTTTGGAGTGTTTTCTCCCATAGCAATGGGCGGGCCGGCCTGACGGGGCTCAGGATGGAAACATCGAGCGGGTGGCTTCGGTTTTGTCCGATTCGCCATCGAGGACGGGGAGACAAAGGTCGAGGGAGAGCCCGCCGAGAGTCGCGACCACAAGCTTACGGAAGTCCGTCTTGCTTATGAACTGCTCGGGGTATTCCTCGAGGCCGAACGATGTGCGCAGCCGGAAGGGTGAGGCAGGAAGCCACTTCTCGTAGAACCGTCGCCAGGCGGCCTCGAGGGCGACGACGCTGCCCTGGGCGTGATGGATCGCCATCAGCCCGGCGGGCAACTCGCGCAGGTGAAAGTGGTTGGGAATGTCGCTAGAAGTGAACTCTGGCACGAGGACGGCGCTTTCATAGCGATACGTTGGCTCGGTGCAGTTCCAGTCGTCAAACCATAGTCCGAAGTAGCGAACACCGACCTGGGGAGGCCTGCTCTCGAGCCAGTTCACCAGTTCGGTCCAGGCTTTCGTGATGTCAGAGAGTGTCGAGTAGGTTCGCAGGCAGATGAGCCGCTGCCCTGGCCAGCGTTCGACCCTCACCGAGGTGGCCTCGCCGCCCTTTGCTTGATAACGCCCCTGGTCGCTTACGAGCAGGGCGCGTCTTCGGAAGAGGTTTGGGGAGAGGCCAAACAGCTTGCCGAAGGCCCGGGTGAAGCTCGATGGAGTCGAAAACCCGCAGGTGACGGCCACTTCCGAACATGACATCTCGGACGAGAGCAGAAAGCTGGCCGCCGCCTCCAGACGGAGCCGCATGACGTGGTTCTTGTAGGACTCACCGACAATGGTTCGAAAGGCCAGGTGGAAATGAGAGCGTGACAGCCCGACGAGAGCCGCCATCTTGGCGGCGGACGGGGGGTTCGAAAGCCCGGACTCCAGGATCCGCACCGCTTGCAAGACTGAGGACCGAAGCTCAAGTTGAGTCGTATTCTTCTTGGCCAGATGCGAAAGGTCGAGCACTCCCCCAGGTCCCCCCGGGGAGACTACTCGACTTTTTATCCCGTTCCTTCTGGAGTGACCGCCGAAGTGTTAGAGTTGTTGGTTGATGGCGGCCACGGACCTCCACTGAGCCACAGCTCTTTCAGACAACGCGGCCACAGGCCTGGTCAAGCTCCTTTGAGGGGCAGCGACCTTAGAGTTCCTAGGTGAGACGCCTGGGGCGGAGCGTCTAACCAGCGAATATTGAGTAAGCCTCCTGGAAAGCTGTAGCCCGTCTGCCGTTGGCACATTTGGGCCAGGCACAGACTCCAGCCCTCGAGCCACATCGACAACTCCCTACGCTTTTCGGCAGTCCCCTCCCACCAGACATAAAGATCGATGTCGCTGCAGGGACCCGCCTCACCGCTCTCGGTGCTCCCACCTAGATAAAGCGCACTGACGCCGAAACGTTCAGCATCAAGACTTGAGGCGAGTAATTCTGCGTAGGTCTGGCGCCACCGCCAGTGACCATTGGTTCGATCGGCGGCCGGTCGGTAGAGGAGATCAACCTGCTTCCACTCGAGATATTCCGAGAGCCTCGCAGCGATGGTCCGCAGCAGCTCGACCTCTTCGGGCAAGAAAGCCGTCTTTCCCTCGTGGGTGGTGCTGACCTCGACCAGTCCCACCACGACCCCGCCTACCCGCAGTGGCTCAGAGATCAAAGGGTGGCCCGAGTGAAAACCCGGGCCCGCATAGGTTCGGCCCAGATACTCGATTCGCCCCGCGGTAGCCTCGGGCGCGAGCCACCCAGTAGGTAGGTGCTCCAACACGCGGGTAAACACTTCGACGGGGGGTAGGTCTCGGCGGACCACGACCTTGTGAACCTCGTACAGACAGGTGAGTTCCTTGGCTCGCTCTCGGAGGGAAAAGAGCTCGGTCATAGGTGCTCTTCCCCTTCTGGATACAGTCGTCGATGCTCCTGCATGGCGCATCGATCGCTGACGACGTTGATGCCCACAGCTCGCAGAGAGCCAGCGAACAACTCGTTGCTGATCCCTTCCTGCAACCAGACGGTAGCCGGTCGCGGGTCCAAACTCAGGACATCGTCCAGATGATCGCCAAGAGCCTGGCTGCGACGAAAAAAGATGACCAGGTCGAGAGGCTCCTCGAGATCCTGAAGAGTGGGGGCGGTCCTTTCAGCAATAGGGTTGCGGCCCGCCGGCGTAACTCCCAGTAATCGAAATCCGTGGTCACGCAGATACTTGGGGACGTAACGCCCGGGTCGCTCGGGCTTATCGCTGATGCCCACCACGGCTACGGTTCTGGTAGACTTAAAAATATGGTCGTACTCCTCTTGTTCGTCGAGCCGTGAGAGAACCGAGACGAGTCCCGAGGCCCGCTCTTGGGCTGCCTGCCAGGGAATTGGGAACAGTCGCAAGTTAGCCTGGACCAGGTGGAGGCAACACTGAGCAGCCGCCTGCAGAAGGCGCTTACCGACATAGAGATCGGCGAGCATCGAACTGGGGCAAGACCGGCGCGCCAGCCAGTAGTGTGAGGCCAGTTCCAGACACAACTCGGCGGCCCGCAAAGGACTGGAGGTCGAGGTCCGAAGTGGTTCCTCAAAAGGTTCTCCCGCCCGGCGCGCCCGCAGATATTCGGCGAAGGCGAAGCCATCGCTGGCGGCCAAAATGCTTAACGCATCCAACACCTCGGCAGCCGGTCGGTGGCGACACTTTTGGAAGAGAGCTGCACCCGCTGCTCCCGAACTGATGCTAGCTAGACCAGCCGCGTGGGCAGGGGATGGTCCCCTCAAGTCCTCAAGCAGTTGTTGCATCAGAACCCTTTCGTTTCGACCATGGGTATCGGTCGGGTGTCGTCGGCCAGTAGTTCGGCTACTGTCGAGGCGGCCAGGACGGATTCGACCTCGGCCATCGCCTTGTCCAGTCGCGCGTGCATCGGGCAGAGTACTCGGCAGTGGGATTTGAGCTTGAGAGGACAACCCCGGACGCGTGGAATTGGGTCGACGGCCTGCACCACATCCAGGATCGTGATATCCTCGGGGGAGCGACAGAGGGCGGCCCCCCCGCCCACTCCTCGGCGGGACTTGACCAGCCCCGCGCGTGCAAGACTCTGCAGGATCTTGGGCAGATAACTCACCGGTACCTGAGACTTGGTCGCCAACGTGCGGTTATCGATCGGTGCCTGCTGCCCTAGATGGGCCAGCATTACGACGGCCCTGATGGCGTATTCAGCTGTTTGCGAGAACATAGATCCCTTCGTCCGCCGAGCGGAGGTTCGTTCAATTGTGGATAATGTTGTAAGATATGTAAATTATTACTCGACCTCAGGACACTGGTCAAGTCATACGATCACTGGTCGAGGACGGCTTGGGCCGGCCATCGACGACTTGTAGTTTGATCCAGGTCAAGTTTCCAACCGTCCGGCGTGATCTACCCTGGGAAGGCACCGAGGAGGTTCACCATGGATACGGATATACTCATTGTCGGTGCCGGTCCAACGGGTCTGCTGCTAGCCATCGAGTTGGCCCGGCGCGCAATACCGCACAGGCTGATCGACAAGGCCATTTTGCGGACCCAAGAAAGCCAGGCTCTGGGCCTACATCCTAGGACACTAGAAGTGCTCGAGAACGTAGGCGTGATTCGGGATTGTCTCAGAGACAGTGTCGCTCTCAAGGCCACCAGCGTCTATACTCCTGGGTGCAGCCCGCGACGAATCTCGCTGGAACTCGCGTCGGATTCGAGAATTCCATACCCTGAAATCAGGGTTCTTCCCCAGAAGCGCTTGGAGTCGATCCTGACAAGACGGCTGGAACAACTGGGGGGTTGTGTCGAGCGCGGCGTGGCTTTCCAGAAGGGGTGGGTGAGTGATGATCTGGTGACGGCTGTCCTCTCTCATCAGGACGGCGCGGTCGAGAATCTGGCCTGCCGTTTCTTGGTGGGATGCGACGGTCCCTACAGTCGGGTTCGCGCCTCCACCGGAATTGGTTTCCCGGGCCATACTGAGGAGCTCGTCTACACCCTGGGAGAAGCCTCTGTCGATTGGGCACTCCCGCACGGGGAGAGCTACCAATTCGTGGGCGCAACACGCTACCTGCTGGCGATTCCCTTGCCACAGCCAAACCGTTTCCGCCTGGCTACATGGGAATCGGCTCCACCCAGTCGCTGTCCAGAACGGGTGCAACACGGCCCCCTGGTATCTAGTCCATGCTTGGAGGACTTTCAAGCTATCGTTCGGGAGGTAGTGCCGGTGCCAACCCGACTCTCGGACGCGGCCCGACTCACGAGCTATCGTGTCGGCGCCAGGCTGGCCCAACGCTTTCGTCAAGGGCCGGTCTTCCTGGCCGGCGACGCGGCCCACATCCTTCCTCCTATCGGTGCTCAAGGCATGAATCTTGGCCTGCAGGACGCCTTCAATTTAGGCTGGAAGCTAGCAGCGGGAGCGCCCGAAGAGCTTCTGGATAGCTACGAACAGGAACGCCGCCCGATCGCCGCCGTCATGCTCGAGCAAGCCGGTCGGGCTCTGTCGAGCCTTGACTCTTGGAATGAGCCTCGAGGTTGGGCCAACTTGGAGCGACTCATGCTGGCGAGGCGCTGGTCTCACCTGGACGCCAACTATCGCACCAGTCCCGCAGTGTGCGATCTGGATATGGATCTGCCGGAGGCCGCCATCCGCGCCGGCGACCGGGCACCGGATGGCTGGCTGAAAGAGCCTGCAACCAAGGGCAAAGTTCGCTTGTTCGAACTCTTTCGCGAGCCTATCTATCATCTTCTGACGTTCGGAGACCTCGAGGAGGTGGCAAACAGGCTTCGCCGCGAGTTTGCGGATCAGATCAAGGTTCACTCGCTTGGGCAGGAGCCCAATCAGGACACGGAAGCATTACTGTCTGCCTATGGCTTTCGGGGCGCCGGTATGGTGTTGATTCGACCCGATGGGTACGTTGCCTTCCGTGGGCCCGCCAGCCAGGCCCCCGAACTGTTTCGGTTTTTAGGGTCGTTGCAACTGGGCGGGGAGGTGGCCGTCTGAGGACAACCGGAGCCAGGATTGTCAGGCCCGGCCACGTCAGCCTGACCGCCGCAAGTGGGCTGGTCAAGCTCGTTTGCGATCGCCTCGAAGTGATGGTCTTTGACCAGGCCGGGCGTTTGCTCTCGGCAACCATGAACGGAGGCGTCTATCGTCGGGGAACGGATGGGAGCATCTTGCGGATCGAGCGTCAGGAGTCAGGCACGGTTCGTTACCATGACACACGCCGGCTGGATGTGGGCGAGGCCGACCAATTGTTACACCAGATTCACCTCCGACTGCATGCGGCGCGAAGCCTTTTGGGGGATGGGTTCACGCCTCTGATGCCGGCCACGACCATCAATCTGAAGGCCGATGCAGCGATCTTCCAAAAACTCTACCGAGAGGTCGGAATTCTCCCTCCCGATCGTTATCGAGCTCTGGTGCTCAACCTTACCGAGGGCTGTTCCTACAACCGCTGCAGTTTTTGCAGCTTCTATCGCAACAAGACGTACAGAGTGCGTTCTACGGAGGTGTTTCGCCGCCACGTCCAAAGCATCGTGGCGGCTTTCGGTGCTGGTCTCGCTTATCGACGTGGCATTTTCCTGGGGCAGGCCAACGCAGCCAGTCTTGCCCTTGATTCTCTGCTGGGCGCGCTGGCGACTATTCGGGAGATGTTTCCCTGCAAGTGGACAGACCTGTCGGGCCGACCTCGCCATCCCCTCGATTTCGAGCGAGTCTCGGCTTTTTTGGATACCTTCACGCGACCCCGTCGCTCGGTCCAGGACTGGGTGTTATTGCGCCGAGCTGGATTGGATTCTGTCTATCTCGGGGTCGAGAGCGGTTCGCCCCGGGCCTTGAAACTGCTGGGCAAGCCCGGAGCGCCTCGCCATGTTGGAGAGCTGGTGTCGCGACTAAAACAAGCTGGCGTGAAGGTGAACGTCATCATTATGAGCGGCGTAGGGGGACGAGAGATGGCTCAAGAGCACATGGCTGCCACCACGGCCCTGCTCAACTCGCTTCCACTGGTTGGCGAGGATAGGATCCATATCTCCGAGATGGTTGTGCAGCCCGGATCCAAATATTCTCGCACCGACTTGGAGCACCTCGACCGTGTCGCTTGCCGACTACAGACCCGAGCAATTAGGGCCGGGTTGAGCTTTCCTCAACCACCTCGGGGCCCTGCGGTAACTTTGTATGACATCCGCCAATTTGTCTATTGATTGGTCGATGCTGTTTGCGTCCCGCTACCTCAGGGTCTCGTAATACGGGCTAGAGGGAATGCTCTTCCATTGGGGGCCTTGCCTCCTGGCCTCTCTTTCCGGCGTCTGCCAAGCGCTCCGGTTCACGGCCGGAATCGACTATGAGTTGTTGTCTGTCCGGCTTGGCTGTAGGGACCAACAATGGATGGCCGTCTAACCAGCCATTTCGTCAAGATTATTTGGCCGTCTTGGCCGAGTGATGAAAAGAGAGAAGGGTCTCTGGTATTCTCTAAAGTGTCCAAACCCAAGAGAAGAAAGAGAACCCTTCGTCACGATTTTATCCGTCAGCGGCATCGACAGCAAGACGTATCTGCAAAACCCGTCCCTGGTTCGCGACGGTGTTGGGTTTTGTCCGGTTTGCCCTCGGCCAACGCGGCTTGCCAACAACGGAGGCTACGCACGGAGGATACCCGTGGCTCCGGGAAAGTGGGAAGTCAGCTGGATTTATCGCAAGTATTGCTGCCGCTGTCGTGTCTCTTTCTCTCTACTCCCGCAGTTTCTGCTCCGGCGCCAAAGCTATAGCCTGTCGCTGGTGGCGGCCTGGCTCTGGGCCTGGCTGAACGGTGCTTCCACCCGGCAGCGTGAGTTCTACCTCAGCAACCAGGTCGAGTTGCCTGCCGTCGATCAAAAGCTTTCCTGGTCGGATTTGTTCTAACCGTGATCGAGGCCAGCGCGCGCTGGCCTCGATCTTGCTTTCGGCCTCACTTTCGCGGACAGATAAACTTGATCGCAGGCGGCCAAATAATCTTAGCGGCGACACTTGGCATTCTCTCTTAAGAAGCCCGTCGCAGGAATAAGGGAGGCAGGCTTGAATGGGAGCCACGCCGCTATGCAGCTCGCCCCCTGACCCCCATTCGACTGCAGCGGCCGCCTCGGCCTCGCCGGGGCTTTTGTCATGCTGAGCTGGGCACCTCAACGGTAGAGCAGAGCGCCTCATAAGTCCGACCGGCCTGACTCAGGAGGATGTGGGCCTGGTGAATCTGGTGGGCTGCTTTGCAGACGCCCTCGATTTTTCGAAGCTCGGGGTGGGTCATCTCGAGAGCGGCCAGTTCGTCGATGGCGGCCGATAGGTTGGAGGTGACGAACTTGAGTGGGTCAGTCATCGGGTCCTCCCAAGGCGGCGGGCAGGGCGGGGGACATCTACTTGCCTCGGCGTCCAAGCCTCCGCCCTTTGTATCAGGCCGGCCTAGCGCCCGTTCCTGACTCACCACCGATGATGATTTGGTCGACGTTAGTCAGGGTCGGCAGATAGATGGGAGCGAGCATGCTACGGCCCGATGGGGAAGCCTCAGACCCAGCGGGGCGGGGGGAGTTGACCAAGCCCCGCTCGAAGCGCTCGACTTCATCGAGTGTTATGGCCCATTTGTCGCCTTGCCTACCCCCGAAGCCACGGATTAAGCCAGTTTGTAACCAATGCAGGGTCGTGGGGTGTGAGAAAGGCCGACGTCCAGGCAGTTCCTGAGAAGTGAGATATTTCAACAGCGCTAAGCTCCGTCTAAGGGGAAAGGGGTGCGCAAACCACGAAGTCACTTAACTGACGCTTGTAGAGTAACCCCCGACGGCGTCAGCGTTGCTCTCAGTGGCTAGCTTGCCAACAGAATATATCAAATCAAATTTGAAGTCAAGGCGTCAAATTGAATTCATCATCATTGAGAGTGCTAGGTAGCAGAATAAAAGAGGCCAGGGAATCCCTCGGCTTCACTCAACAAGAATTCGCCGATCACCTCGGGAAGAAGAGCTACCAGATTGTCAGCCGGTGGGAGTCAAACCTTTCTTATCCACCTCTGCCAACGCTTGACGAGATCGCAGTGCTGACCAGAAGACCAATTGGCTGGTTTTTCAATGATGCTGTAGGCGCCTCCTTTGAGAAGGCCGGGCCGCCGATTCATGAAATATCGGCGGCGCTGCGCAAGCTCGAGGCGGCGGAGGTGCTAGCGGCTCAGGCTCGCGATGAACTCGCGGCCGTCGTTGCCCAGCACAGCGACCGGACAGATTCACTCTGCAGAAAGGAGTCGACTAGCAAATGAAGATCGGGGTCGAAACTCAACTCGGTCTATCTTGAAGTCGAAGCTTGACGGAGCTAGCCACGACCGTCTTGAGATTTAGGCACTGATGGGTATAGAGATCTTGGCGCATCAGGGTGAAGAACCCGAGGCTCTCAAGGAGCGCCGCCCGATACTCAGGGCAATCACGGGTCGGGACTATGACGACGCCGCGATGTGCATGTAGGGTCGGCCTTCCTCGGCGAAAGCCGCCGCGACCCAGGGTAGATCCGTGGGGTCGGGTGGCAAATACTCCTGCTCTAATTCTGGATCTACGCACGGCTCAAGACCGTTGGCGCCCAATCGGTAGACAAACATGCTGCCGTAGATAGCCCTTTGAAAACGGATAGTGTATGCATAGTTTGCTCGCCAGTTCATCCACCGCGCATCGGCGAGACTGGTTATCGGATTACCGAAATTGACCACTCGGCAAGCCGGAGAACGGCCGCCCCGTGAGCATCGAAGAACGGCGTGCCACTGGTGAACGGCGCCGTGCCCCGACTTGAGCAGGTTGAAGGGATCGTCTGGAGAAGGCCGCCCCGTGGACTCCATCTTGGTCACGATGCAATGGCCCTACGCGGATGCGATCTTTCGTCTGGTCCTGGCGCTGGCGCTGGGCCTCTTCATAGGGCTAGAACGCGAGCGTAGACACAAAGAGGCCGGCGTTCGGACCTTTGCGTTCGCCGCCTTGCTCGGGGGCCTTGGAGCGCTTCTAGGAGAAGACTTCGCTCTGGCGAGTTTGGCCTTGCTAGGCCTTATGGCTGTCTTGCTGAACATTTCGTCCTTGCGGGACGGCCACGGGGCCGAGTTGACCACGACGGCTGCGATGCTGGTGACTGGGTACACGGGGCTTTTGTGCGGGCAGGGTCATACCTTCACTCCGGTCGCCATTGCGATGTTATCGGCTGGGTTGCTGGCCTGGAAGAATCCGCTGAGCGGTTTTAGTCTGGGCCTCACTGAAACCGAACTTCGCTCGGCGATTTTGCTGGGGATATTGGCTTTTGTCATCTATCCGGCCTTACCCACTTCTACTATCGATCCGTGGGGGGCCATCGACCCCCGAGCAGCCTGGGTGACGGTGATTCTCATCGCTGGCATCGGTTTCGTCAACTATATCCTGCTCAAGCTCTACGGCTCTCGAGGGTTTGCTATCAGTGGATTTCTGGGTGGGCTCGTGAACAGCAGCGTGACTGTGAGCGAGATGGCGGCCAGGGTTCAAGAGAATGAGGCTCTCGGTCCTACCGCCTACCGGGCGGTTCTGCTAGCAACGGCGGCTATGCTGGTGCGCAATGCAGTCATCCTTGGACTTCTCTCTCCACTTTGTCTGGTCAAGACCGTGATGCCGATGGTTTTCATGTTGCTGTGTTGCGGTGGACTGTCGCTATGGGAGCGGTCCCGTCCCCCTGCGGCCATGGAAGCACCTGTGCTCGACATCGACTCGCCTTTTTCTCTATTCTCGGCCCTGAAGTTTGGCGTTCTTTTTCTCGTTCTCGAAGTGCTGGGGGAGACCGGTCAACGCCATCTCGGCCAATTCGGTCTTTACGGGGTCAGCCTCCTGGGGGGGGCCGTTTCCAGTTCTAGTGCCGTAGCCTCGGCGGGGCTGCTGGTGTCCCACGGTAGTGTTTCGGCGACGCTTGGAGCGAATGCCGCTGTGGTGGCGTCGGTGGTAAGCGCGATGGTAAATGTTCCTTTGGTGATGCGGAGTGGAAACAAGCTTCTGGTCCGCCGACTGGCGGCGGCCCTTGTTCTATTAGCGATAGCGGCGGGCTTGGGGGTGATCGTGCAGGCCCGGCTTCGATGGTGATTGCATTGGCAGGCCGTTTGATCTCAAAGAAGACGGTCTCGACCTGGTTGTCGGTGCAGCCACCTCACCGGGATCGCGATCGGGTCACGCCAGGCGGTAAAGGACCTCCCGAGGGGATGACCTCCTAGCCCGCAGGTTCGGTCCTGGAGGAGAAAGGGCTGGAGGCTGTCAATCTTTGGTGCGAAAATAGGAGAGAAATTCCCCCCACCTGGAGGGGGAGGCTTCCGTCTCCACCGGCACCCGGTAGCCCCCTCGATAGTCCTCGATGGCCGTATGATAGACGTCTTCCATCAGTAAGGCTTGGTGGCGCAGATCAAAATCTTTGGCTCGGACGCGACCGGCGTGGCCCATCTGATGCCTCTTTTCGGGATCCTGGAGCAGTCCTCTGAGTGCACGGCTCAAAGCCGCCGCCTCACAGGCTACCATCAGCCCCTCGCGGCCGTCGGTGAGCACGTCCCGGGTCCCGTTGGCGTCGACAGCCGCAATCGGCAGTCCGGAAGCCATGGCTTCGAGGGTCACCAAACCTTGAGTCTCGGTTACGGAGGCGAAACAAAAGAGATCGGCCGCCGCGTAGTAATCGGCCATTCGACTGTTGTCGACCATCCCGATGAAACTCACCTTCTCCGCGATGTTGCGCTCGCGACACACCTGCTCTAGGTTGGGACGCTCCTCGCCACCGCCAACGACCAATAACCGCACATCCTCCGCATCTCGGACCGCTGTTTGAAAAGCTTCCAATACGATATCCCAGTTTTTCTCTCGAGCTAGACGTCCGACGGACAGCACCAGGGTTTCCCGCGGGTCCAAGCCCAACTTGATTCTGGCTTCCAGGCGTGTAAGTCTGCCAAACCGGGTCGCGTCGATGCCGGTCGCGACGACCGATACCCGCTTGCCGATCCCGTAGCTCTCCTCCAAGACAAGCCGAATACTGTCGCTGGGCACGACGATATGATGGCACTTGCGCATGAAGTGGAGCAACCAGTGTTCCAGGAATTCTTTGACGAGATTGGGTGGCAGGTGTCTGACGTAGTGGGAATACTCACGATAGAGGGTGTGATAGGTGAAGACCAAGGGCACGTCCAGGGAACGAGACTTGTTCGCGGCCACATTCCCCAACAAGGCGGGGTGATTGGTGTGGATCACGTCGAGCTTGAGGCACGGCAAGAGGGCGTCGACGAACGGTGATACAGGCAATGTCAGGGGATAACTTTGCAAAGGTAACTCCCACGAGGGGTAACGGAAAACGAAGGGCAATAGATCGTGATACTCTTCACGAGCATGGGGCGCGAAGGTGAATACGATGTGGCCGGCTTGGGTTAGTCCTTGATGAAAAGCGCGAACCGACGTCACCACGCCGTTCGTCGAAGGCAGAAACACGTTCGTGAACATGGCGATGTGAAGTCGGCTGATCGCGGCAGCATCCTGACTCTTGCGTGAGAAACTCCCCGTTGGTGTGTCCATGAGCTGACTGAAGCAGACTATAAGGCCTCGCACGTAGAGGTTCATTGATTCAGGTCAAAGAGCGTTGCGACCGCAGGAACGGGCGAGTAAGCCCCACCTGCAGGTCCGCGTCGGCCCTGGCCAATCGGGGGCCTTCCACTCGTACATTCCGGGCATCGCTTGGGCCCCGCCACCGTGTTCGCAAGCCTCTCCTTCACCCGCTCCCCAGCCATTTGACGGCCCATGTCCCTCGTGATGGCGCGCCCTGGGCACCGCGACCTGTTTTTCGGTAGTGAAGACCTTGGCAGGTTTTGTGCGGGGAAGGCCGAATCCCATGGTAGCTTCCCGTTGCCCCCCGCGATGGGTTTTAGTCGATCGGGGAGCTTCTCCAACTCACGAAGGCACCTTGCGGTCAAGAGGATCAGATTCACATGAAATCGGGGTTGTACCGGAGATAGAAGGAGCTTCATGGGTGGACACAGCAAGACCCGTTTGAGGCTTCTTGGCAGGCTAACGACGCTGCTCGTTCTGCTTGGTGTTATCAATGTCGCCTGCAACCCTCAGGAGTTGCCGACACCCGCTCCCGTCGGGAGGCACCTGCCCTCTTTCGCTTCCATTGCCCACAAACCGCTCAAAGAGTTGAGTGGAATGGTAGCCAGCCGCACCTATCCCGACGTGGTCTGGGTCAACAACGACAGCGGCCACGAACCGGCCCTTTTCGCCATCGACACAAACGGTCGGGTTCTTTTACCCGAACCCTGGGCCCAGCGAGGCTACATCATCGGCCCCAAGAAGTCCAAGCGCAGAACTCTCTTTGAAGGCATTCCCCTCGAAGAGGCTGTCAACCGGGACTGGGAGGCTCTGGCAAGCGACGGCGACCGGCTCTACGTGTGCGATCTCGGCAACAACGACAACGAGCGGCGGGATCTAACGGTTTACGTGGTGGCTGAACCAAACCCCCGCACCGCCACCTCAGCCAGGGTTTTGAAGAAGCTGCTGGTGGCTTACCCCGACCAGGAGGCTTTCCCCCCCGCCCTACGGGAATACGACTGTGAGGCCACTTTCGTGTACGGGCACAAACTCTACTTTCTGACCAAGCATCGCCCCACATCCAAAAAGGGGGGACCCGTTACCAGCACCAAGCTCTACCGCCTGGATACCGAAGACGCTTCTCGGGTCAACCAGCTCACGCTGGTGGAACGACATGCTGATCTGGGCGGATGGGTCACCGATGCCGACCTTTCAACCGATGGCCGCACCCTGGCCGTGCTTTGTGAAGCGCCCATCCAGTCGGTGTGGCTTTTTGACGCTCCCCCTAGTGGGGACCGTTTCTTATCGTCCCACGCCCGTCGCCTGGTATTTTCTGGCGCCGGCCAGTGCGAGGCGATCGCCTTTCTGGACGACCACCGAATCTTGATGGGGAATGAGGATAACCAGTTGTTCATGCTCGAAACCGAGGACTTCCAGACCCAGCTGCGGTCGACGCCCTGACCTGGTCTCCTTGTTTGCAGTCGGACAACATTGTTGAGGCCTCGCGGCTATTGAGGGTGCCGCCAGATTAGGCGAAGACTACCGCTCCGTGGTCGCCTCGGCGGCTGGAAACAATAACGCGACGGCTTGCTCTAGCCGCGTTTTGAAAGCGTACTCCAGTTCGCTGTCGCATTCAGGGTCATGGCGGCGTACGGTTTCGCAGACCGTCTCGAGCCAAAGGGTATAATTCTGCTTCGAGCCGCGTGTGTGCCGCTGACGGTGTTCGCGACGGACCGCCTCGACCTCGGGGGCATCGGGCTCGAGCAATGGGAGCAAGATGAGCCGGGGCAGACTGGTGGCCAGTTTGCGTTTTTGTTCGTCCATATCGACCATTTCAAACCGGGTCCGGAAGTGGGGTGATTTGACAAACAGAAGGCGATAGAAGGTGTCTAGATAGTCTCCTGAGCGGGCACAACGCTCCAGGCTCGCCAGCAGCCTATGGGTGGAATCGGCCTTCATTGCTCACGTCCAATCTGCTCTCGACGAGAGCAAAAGAAGATGGTTTTGTCTTCTATAGAAATACAGTATCCTGAGCTCGAAATCAAGTGCCTCACTGGCTTATGCATCTTGACCTGACCAGGATCATTCTGGCCGCTGGGGCGCAGTAGTAGGATGGACCCTATGTCCAAAGATATCGATGTGAATGCGCTTTTCCTCGGACCCAAGTCTGAGAATCGCAAGTTTTTCAAAGAGATGCTCGAGTTCGTGATGGACGAGCATATCCATTGGCGGCGGGACTTTCATCCGTCGGACCGGCCGGTGGTCTCGCCTCAGGAGCAGCGGAGCGCCCCCTATCAGGACACTCTGGTGCGCACCGAAGAGGTCTTGCTCGAGTTGTCCTCGCGACTCAAGGCGAGTTCGATCCCAGCCTTCAGTCCTCGCTACCTGGGGCACATGGTCTCGGACACTTTGATGGCCGCCAACCTGGGCTACCTGGCCACGATTTTATATAACCCCAACAACTGTTCCTTTGATGCCTCGTCGGCTTCGACGATGCTCGAACTGGAGGTGGGACAGGACCTTTGCCGCTTGTTCGGCTTTGAGCCGACTGAGGGTTGGGGACATATTACGGCGGGCGGCACCATCGCCAACTACGAGGCGCTGTGGGTGGCCCGCAATCTAAAGTCGCTGGTGAGAGCGATAGAGATGACCCGGCCCGACCTGCTTCAAGGTTACGACGCCTCTCGGCGAGCGAATCTGCCCGTCGGCGAAGCTCTCACGCTGCTGGCCAGAGTCAAGGCCGAGGGCCTGCTCGACACGGTCCGCCGCCAGACCGTGCAGTACCGAGGAACAGGACCCGGACTGGGCAAGTTGATCGTGCCCGAATCCAAGCACTATTCCTGGACCAAAGCGGCTGACATCCTGGGCCTGGGCCAGGACTCTCTGGTCGACATACCGGTGGGAGACGACTTTCGCATGGACATCCAGGCTTTGCGGACCATCGTCGAGAGGATGGTCCAAGACGGCACACCGATTCTGGCGGTCGTGGCAGTGGTCGGCACCACCGAGGTCGGCGCCGTGGACCCTGTGCACGAGATCGTGGCTCTTCGTCAGCAACTAGAGCAGGAACGCGGAGTCGGATTCTATCTGCATCTTGATGCGGCCTACGGAGGATACGCCCGGGCCGTCTTTCTGGACGAGGATGGGCGTTTCTTGGAGTCAGCCAGTTTTCAGGATGAATGGCCGAGTTCTGATGTCTACCTAGCCTTTCGAGCCATGGAGCGGGCCGATTCGGTCACGGTCGACCCCCACAAACTCGGTTACGTGCCATATTCCGCAGGGGCCATCGTTATGCGCGACCGGAGGGTCTTGGACCTGATCTCCCACTTTGCCGCCTATGTCTTTGAGCAAGACGAGATGGGTCCCCAGATGCTGGGCAGCTTCGTCATGGAGGGTTCTAAACCGGGGGCCAGCGCGGCGGCGGTGTGGATGGCCCACCGCCTGTTACCTTTAAACGCTGAGGGTTATGGACGTCTGATCGGTCACAGTATCGCGGGGGCACAACGTCTCCATCAGGCCATGAGCCAACATTCTCAGGTCCAGGTGGGGTCGACCACCTATCGACTGGAGCCCCTGACATCGCCAGACCTCAACATAGTAGATTTCGCTTGCAACACCCTTGGAAACACTGACCTGACCGAGGCCAACCACCTCAACCGCTACCTCTACGAACAATGCTCCTATCGGTCTGGACCGGTTTATCTCGAAGATTTCATTCTTTCCAAGACGGTGCTGAGCACGACATACACCAGCGCCCCCCTGAATCTGGTCAGCCGACTCGGCCTCGATACGCGGCAATGGCGGCGAGACGGCGGAGTGTTTGTGCTCAGGTCTTGTTTGATGACACCGTTTCTGACCTCGAGCCAAAGCTTCGAAGAATACCAGGCCAAGCTTTTCGCGGCCCTGGCGGCCCAGCTGGCAAAATATCGGGGGTCGGCGGGTGCTCAGGCATCTTGTAGCTCGGAGACGGACAGTCGGTTGCGTTTGGATCGGACATCGTAACGAGGAGCCGGAGGAGCGCCGGGAACATGCTCGATGACGAAGTCAGCGACGAAGGAGACTCCGACTTGTGCATCGCGTGGAGCGGTCTCTTTTCCGATGCAAAATTCCGAGTGCGAGCTAAGAAATCGGCACGACCAGAGCCCCTGGCGCTTGAACTCGCCCACTATCTCGACACGTCGCCGAAAACAATCCACGATGGGTTGTGGCATTACAGTCTCCTCATTTCTTTTCGACACGCGGATTTCCTCGTGGGGCCGCTGACTTCAAGCTCAGGTCGTGACCCTTTCGAGCCAACCAGCATCTCGCTTCAAATCGTCGTGCAGTTTGGTTCGATAAGCCGTCACCAGGTTTCGCCTTTCGAGCAGTCCCAAAAGCCTGTCCGGGGCTGAAGCCGTAACCACGGGAAAGCAGCCCACATCCCTTTCCAGAATTCGGCGCATCACGTCGCGTATCGATTCGTGAGGAAAGGCGACAAAAAGTTGGCGGCTGCCTATTTCGGCTACCGGGAGGTCCAGGTTCGATGGGTTGGCCAGGGCTCTCAAGACATCGCCCCGACTCAGGACGGCTACTAGCTTTCGATGTTCGTCAACGACCGGGGCCAGCGATTGTCTTTCCCATAATGGGTGCCCAAGGGTTTGGCGCAATGGCGTCTCGGCCAGAAGAACCTCCACTTCTTCGTCCATCATCTCCTCCACCTTCGCATGTCGCCAAACATCTGGCTCATAGTCGTGCGAGATACGCAGGCCGCGCCGAGCCAGTTTCTCGGTCATGATCGAATTGCGCAAGTAAACCAGAGCCACCCCATCGGCAATCACGCTGGTCAGCATCAGGGGCAACACGGCATTGTAGTTTCGAGTGATCTCGAAGGCGAAGACGAAGAACGCGAACGTCGACCTGGATGCCGCGCCGAATACAGCCGCCATGGCGGCCAGTGCGTATGCCCCGGGGGAAAGATGCAGCCAGGGGAACAGGTGGTTCATGCCCGTGGCGTAGAGCGAACCCATGGCCGCGCTGCCCATAAAGGTCGGCGCTAGCAGACCCCCCGATGTCCCCGAGCCTAGAGTGATCAGCATGGCGGCCAATTTGCCCACCATGATGGCGAGCAGCAAGCCCACCGTAAGGTTGTCGTTGAGGATGTCCGTGATGGTCTGATAGCCCACCCCCAACACTCGAGGCACGAACCAACCGATGACACCCAGAATCAATCCGCCCAGGGCGGGCCACCACATCGGGTCAAAGGGCAACCTTTCGAACCCATCCTCAATCCAGTAAAGGGAGCGGGTAATGAACACGGCCAGGAGCCCCGACAGTATTCCGAGACCGAGGTAGAACGGCAATTGTTCGGGTAACCCAAACGATGTCTCGCCGACTTCGAACAAAGGACCCCGGCCAAAAAGTAGCAGATGAACATTGGTGGCCAGGGTGCTGGCCACCACCAGCGGGATGAAAGAACGAGATTTGAACTCGAAGAGCAACAGCTCGATAGCCACGATAACGGCTGCGATTGGTGTGCTAAATGTGGCCGCCATTCCAGCCGCGGCCCCGCAGGCTAACAGGACTTTGCGTTCGCTGGCGGTGGTGGTCAGGACCTGACCAACCAATGAGCCCACGGCGCCACCGGTTTGAATGATGGGGCCTTCGGCACCGAACGGACCCCCACTTCCGATGGCTAATGCCGCAGACAAGGGTTTCCAAACAGCTACCTTGGGAGCGATCCGACTCTTACCCACGCTGACCGCCTCCATGGCCTCAGGAATGCCATGTCCGCGGATTTGAGGCACAAAGCGTGCGATGTAACCCACAACCAGGCCGCCTGCCGCAGGCACCAGTGGTAACCAGAGGCCCAGGGGATTGGTCTCGAACGAAGGCAAGACGCCCGAAACTTTGTGATAGAAAAAGAGGTTCGTCAGCACCGCGATCAGCTTCAAGAGCAGAAAAGCGACCGAGCCCGCTACGATGCCGATAACGGCCGCGAGCGCCGAAATCAGCAACAGCCGAAAGTCCGGGTCGGGCCCTGAGGCCCACGGCGCACGATTTCTAAAGTCAAGCATCGTCCCTCCAGGAGAAGATGCTCTACTTTATATCGTAGTACGACACAATATTCAAGGCCCCCCTGTAGCTCGTCACCTCTTTCCACCGATGAGCAAGAGCAGCAAGGATTCTTGCAAAGCCTCGACTTCGTGTTCCAGTTGGCTAGAGAAGACCCCGCTTTCCAGTGGCCCTAGTTCGCGGCGTTCAAGAACCGAGGCGAAATTGATGCACCCCTCCAGCACCACGACGGTGGCCGTGGCCGGGGCGTGGTGCTCCTTTAAGCACGCACCTTCGTTCAAGGCCATCAACACCATGCTGAGAGCGGTGCTTTTCACCAAACTGCGCGAACTCTTGCCGGTTCTTGCATAGGCCGTGTCGGCGCGCAGCTCGCACGCAATCTGGAGAAAGGAGTAGGCGGCAAAGAAGGTGTCGTCGGGATTGATGGGGCGATTCTGGTCGGTCAATGTGGAACTCCTTCATCTTGGGATCGATGCAACAAGGGCATCGGTCCCAATCTTCCGAATGATTGGGGATAGGTGTGTCTTTTATCTAGATTAATACTGGAAGTCGGGCCGAAGGTCAAGCCCGTAACCTACGCTCACGGAGGAGTCTCATGCGGCCAGAACCCGATTGGCATCCCTTCTCTCCTGAAGTGATGAGAAACCCGCTCGATGCTTATGATGACCTGCGCTTAAGGTGCCCGGTGGCTTATAGCCCAGAGCTCGGCTGGTCGTTTTTGCGCCACCAAGATGTTCGAAACGCTGCGCTAAGCCCCCACGTTTTTAGCAGTGTCGTCTCCTCATATCCAGCCATTCCGAGTGGCATGGATCCGCCACGGCACGGTCGCTATCGAAGATTGGTCGAGGGCTATTTTACCCCCCACGCGATCGCGTCATTCGAGGCCGACTGCCGCCGATTAGCCAGCCAACTCGTGCAACAGTTGCCCAGGCGGGTGACGGTGGACATCATGGCCGCGCTGGCACATCCCTTCACTCTACAGGCTCAATGTGCTTTTGTGGGCTGGCCACTTGAAGTAGCGAGAATCCTAGGTGGCTGGCTGGCCAGAAGCCAGCAGGCAACCTTGGCCGGGGACCGGGAGGCCACGACGTGTCTGGCCCGAGAGTTCGAGTCTCTGGTGGACGCGCAGCTAGAAGAACGACGCGCGGCCGGCTCACGAGCCCCGGACGACCCCACTACACGCTTGCTCCGAGAGGCCATCGACGGCCGCCCCCTGTCGCTTGAGGAACTCACCAGCATTCTTCGCAACTGGACGGCCGGAGAGTTGGCGACGCTCGCCGCGGCCATCGGTATCCTGGTAGAGTTTCTTGCTCGAAGGAACGATTTGTGCAACCAGTTGCGCCGAGCCCCAGAACAACTGCCACTCTTCATCGAGGAGGTTTTGAGGCTGCATGGACCCCTCGTCTGCAATCGGAGAAAGCTTCTCCAAGACGCTGTCATCAGGGGGCGCAGGTTGCGAGCCGGCGAGCGCGTTACCCTGATGTGGAGCGCAGCCAATCGGGACGAGACAGCCTTCGAGGCGTCCCGGGAATTTCGATTGGCTCGCGAACAAAGCGCTAACTTGCTGTGGGGGGCCGGCATTCACATCTGTCCCGGCGCGGCGCTGGCTAAAATGGAGCTGAGCGTCGTTCTGGAATGCTTGTTGTCCAACCTTTCTGATTGGCGGTTGTGCGGCAGCGCGCCTCCGTCTCCGGCAACTTATCCGGCCGCAGGATTCGCCAGTCTGCCGCTCTACATCGAGTGAAGGAGGCAAGCGGTTGACACAGATCAATGGCTCGGGTAGGCCTAAGAGCGACGATGCTCCTATGGAACCGAAGGCCGGCCACCTTTTTTTTGCGCCCCATCGCGCTTTCATCGGTACCTCTTTATGCCTGGCCGCTGGGGCCGGCACGCCTCTCGGGTTGTGGATGGCTCTGGTTTGGGCTGGGTGGGCCACGACCGACCGCTTCTCGTCGCTTTTGGCAGCTCACGGCCAACTTCAGGTTTATGGGTTTGTGTGCCTCTACACTATGGGAGTGGCCATGATGGTTCTGCCAGGCACACTCAAGGCGACCCTTCAACCTCGATGGCTTGCGTTTGCCAGCCTGGTTCTGATGCTCACCGGCATTGCCGCGAATTCAGCCTCGCCCAACCTTCTGGGCGCCGCGCTCGAGTCCGGGTCGGTAATCGCCTATCTTTTCGTGCTCGGTCGAACTCGTCGGTCGGCCAAATCCACCGCCAGCACCGATACTTTGTCCCGCCAGCATGCCTTCTTCCTGGCCACGGGCTCGCTCTGGCTGTTGGCCTGCCCCTGGTTGGCTCTGCTGGATTCGACTCGAGCTCTTGAGACCGTGTTGTGGGGATTCGCGGGCCTTCACATCGCCGGCATCGGCCTGAGGATCCACCCGTCTCTGCTAGGGATCAAAGGCATTCAAAAACAGTGGTTACTTCCATCCGCCGTCTGCTGGAATGTCGGCCTCCTGCTCTTCTGGCTGGGGCCTGAGGGCTTGTGGTCGTGGTTCTTGGCGCTGGGGGTCGGATGCTTTCTATGGGCCCTTCGCCCTTTTCGCCGACCGCGCATCGGGCCTGGTGGTGGGGCCTGGGTGCGTTACTACATCCAAACTTCGTATCTCGGCCTCTTCCTGGCTGTCTGTTTCACTTGCGCCACCGCCAGTGGGTATCCCACCCTGGCCGGAGCGGCACGCCATCTGCTGGCCACCGGGTTCGTGATCATGATGATGGTAGGGATGGGTCTGAGAATGATACCTGCCTACGAGACGCGACGCTTGCCTTGGCGCTCGGGGCCCTGGGCAATCTATTTTATCCTCGTCCTGGGGACGGCCGTCCGCGTGACCACCCAGGCCTTTTATTCCTTCACCTGGCTGGCCGTTGGGGCGGTCCTTCAGACGGTGGCCATCGTGCTCTTCGCCTGCCTGACCTTGGGAATGTATGCTTTTGGACAAACCGTGGTTTGCGAACAGGGTTGATTTATGTCAATGGGATCTCATCAGCAAGGCTCTAGAATCTGCCAGGAACCCGGGCCGAGCCTACAAAAGCAGGCTGAGAGGAGGCCGTGATGGTCAAAAGATGGCTGTGTCTTTGTCTTGTACTTTGGACGACTGGCGCCGGGGCGGCCCCACTCTTTCCCGACGTTTCCGACGCCCATTGGGCCAGCGACGCGGTTGCCGCCCTGGCCTCCAAAGGTCTGGTGGAGGGCTATCCCGATGGCACCTTCAAGGGCGACCGGGCGGCCTCGCGCTGGGAGGTGGCCATGGTGGTTGCTCGTCTGCTCGCCAAGATGGAGCAGCAACATCAGACCTTCGCCAGCAAAGCCGAACTCGATCAGATCCGCCAACTGGCCCTGGCCTTGCGCGAAGAACTCGACGCTCTCGGGGTGCGGGTGACCAATCTAGAGGAGAAGGTGGGCCGGCTCGATCGGCGGGTGAGCGAACTCGAGCGCATCACCTTCTATGGTTCGGTGGATGCGCGCTATGTCGGTCAAACCTTCAGCAACGCGGGCATCGGCGACAACGACGACCTGCGCAATGGAGGCGGCAACGCCTCGAACGTGCCCTTTCTCAACTATCACACCGTGGTGGGAACGGGGCTGGCGGCCACCCGCCGACCTCAGCTGCAGGGTCTGATTCCGGTGGTGGACTTCAAGCAGGGCAAAGCCCTGACGAACGGCAGCAGCTTTACCATGCGGACCACCCTCGGCCTCAACCTCAGGGTCAGCGACGACCTCGACGCCGGCGCTGAATTCTCGGCCTTTGCCAGCCAGGGCGACACTTTCGTGGATGCCTACTGGGGCGTGTCGGCTCCCTGGCTTTCCAACCTGTTCACCGCCAACGCAACCGCCGGGGCCGGCACCCAACCCCTCAACCACGTACCCTACACCCGGATGAACCTGGACAAGTTCTGGGTTTATCACAAACCTTCCAAGACCCGACTTACCCTGGGAGAGATCGTGAAGTCTCGGATGGACGCTCTGGTCTATGCCGGACAACCGAACCTGGGCGTCTACGGCCCCCGGCGCTGGGCCGGATATGGCTTCGACCTGCAAGGGCAGATCGACCTGACCGAGCCAGACCGCCTCGAGTGGGAACTGTTGGGGACGCGCTTTGGCAATGGCAACACCTTTCTCGGCACCAACTACGAGAACTATGTGCTGGCCGGCAATCTGGCCTATCATTTTCACCAGGACGCCGGCAAGATTCAGCTCAATTACGCTCGAGTGGCGGAAGAAGCGGCCGCCGGCAGCGCTCTGCTGGTGGGTCTGGGCGGAGCGGGAATGAACGTCGCTTACGGCGCCTCGCCCGGTTGGAGCATCCGCCAGTGGGTCAACCCGCCCGGCTACTTCGCCGGTCAGCGAAGCCTGTTCGAGCAACTCAATAGCGGGCAACTGGCGGGAGGCGTGCTGGTCCCGAACACGGTGGATCGCCGCCCCATTGCCGGCTGGAACGGGGCCGCCGACAACGCCATCGGCCTGGCCAGCGGAGGTGGCAACTTTGGACCTCAATCCCAGGACACCTACGGCCTCACCGGTCGCTACCGCTGGGACTTCGGCGAGGCAGCCGAGGCGCCCAGCCTCACCGCCTTCGGCGAATGGGGCCACAGCCAGTATCGGCCCAACCGCAACTCACCCTACTCGGCCAGCGGCGATGGTCTGCGGGTGGGAGTGTCAGCCAATCTGCTGGACGACGCCCTCGAACTGGGACTCGAATACCTGTCCATCGACCCCGACTACAACCCCGCCGCCTGGCCCGGCACAGCTCTCGGGGCTCGTTTTCCCCGCACCATGAACTTCACCGGGGTCTGGCATCCCCACGACTTCGCCACCTATCCCCACAACCGAGAGGGCGTTCGTCTGGACGGCACCTGGAGGTTCGACCAGAAACGCGGCTCTCTGTGGGCCAAAGCCTCTTTCCTCGACCAGAAGCAGACCTCGCTCTATGATGTGCGGGTCTTGCCGGGCGGGGCTGGCAACGGTGCGCCGACCTTCGCGGTGCTCGGCTTCTCGCCAGGCTTCGTCGATCCCATCTTCTATGGCTATGCCCATCCCAATCTCTATGGAGCGGGTAGCGGCAACTCTTTCACCACCAACCTGCAGCCCCTGGAGGACCCTCGTGGCAGCGAGAACAGCTATTCTCTGGGAGCCTCCTACCACTGGACGGATCCCGGAGTCCGCTTGAGCGGTTCCTACGGATACAACGATTTCGTTCGGCGCACCTCGCTGTCACCCGGACTGGGGGGTGACCAGAATCACGTCGACATCGACGTCGATGTTTTCAACCTGGAAGCTCAATGGGACATCGACAAGCAGTGGAAACTCACGGGCGGACTGGATTACACCCGGTCGGCCGGCCATCTCGACCCGGGAGGCCTGTACCACTCCTACGCCGTGGCCACCAGCAGCAGCACCTTCGACAACCTCGACTCCACCCAGACCTCGCCCTACGTCAGTGTGGACTGGGCTATCAACGACAAGAGCGACTGGAACCTCAGCCTGCGGCGCTACGACACCACGGACGGCATCGATCGCCAGGTGCGGGCGGGGACGGCGCTCGACGCCATCGGCGTGACCACCCATCCCTTCGAATGGGAAGGTTGGCAGGTGAGTTCAGAGTTTAGATTGCGCTTCTGATGGCTTCTCGTTCTCCGTTGGCCGCCCAGCTCGAGCGGCTGATGCGACCGCTCGATTGGCTCTTCAATCGGGTCTACACGTCTCGATGGAATCCTCTCTACCAAAGTGGAGCGCTGGCCCTATTTCTGGTCCTGCTCACCCTGGTGAGTGGGATCTACCTAATCTTTTGTTACAGCATCTCGGCTCCCTATGAATCGGTTTCCTCCATTCATCAGGCCTACCCTGGTGTCTGGATCCGCTCCCTGCATCGCTATGCCTCGGATCTCGCCGTGGTGGCAATAGTGTTCCACATCCTCAAGATGCTGACCACGGATCGTACTTGGGGACCGCGAATGAGAGCCTGGATGTCGGGCTGGGTCGTTTTTGGCGCCATGCTCGTCTGTGGCTGGACCGGTTTGGCCCTGATTTGGGATGAACAGGCTCAGCTACTGGTCCTGGAAGTGGTCCGCCTGCTCGATTGCCTCCCCTTCTTCCCCGAGCCTCTGGCGCGGCTTCTGGTTGGACCCGAGATGCCTCGGGGCTTCTTTTTCAGCCTCCTCTTTCTTCATGTAGCCGCCCCACTGGGATTGGGCGGTCTCTATCTTCTTCACGTCTCGTCGGTGGCCAGGCCTACTCACCAGCCACCCAGGCCGATTAGACTCTACACGTTTGCCTTGCTGGCAGTACTGGCTGCGCTCGTACCCGCTCCGCTCGGGCCTGCGGCCGACCTCTCGAAGCTCCCTGGTCGAGTCCCGGTCGACTTCTTCTACTCCGGCTGGCTGATCGTCAGCCCCTGGTTGACAGGCTGGGCGATGTGGGCGGCTTTGCTGCTGACCGCTCTGTTGGCCTTGAGTGTCCCCTGGTGGTGGAGACCCACTGGGGAGCCTCCCCAGGCCAGCTGGGTGGATTGGGAGAGCTGCACGGGATGCACTACCTGTTATTTGGATTGTCCTTACGAGGCGATCTCGATGGTCGAACGGACGGGTCCAACGGCGGATGAGCGTCACTCGAAGTACGTCGCCCTGGTGAACGCGGATGCTTGCGTCAGCTGCGGCATCTGTTCTGGCTCGTGCGCCCCGATGGGGGTCGGCCCGCCCGACCGGACGGGTAAAGCCCAATTGCTCCATGTGAAGGGCTGGTTCGACGAGCATCGGCCCATTGGCAAACTGGTGGTGGTGGCCTGCACCAAGTCGCCAACCCCTAGCCAGGGGGTTCTCTTCCCGGTTAGCTGTGCTGGGGCTGTCCACACTTCTGTTTTGGAGTATCTTCTTAAAAGAGGAGCCCTCGGGGTCTATCTACTTAGCTGCCCCCAGCGCGATTGCTGGAACCGTGAAGGTCCTCGTTGGGCCCATGAACGGATCTACAATCAGCGCGAGGCCGAACTGCAGGCCAGGGTAGATCGGCGGCGCATCGCCACCGGCGCCTTTGCCTTTACCGAGGCGAGACCGGCCCGGGCGGCCATCGATGCGTTCGCCGCTAGCCTCGCTCCGTTCGAGCGACCGCTCGCGACCGAGGAAGTGGCCATGCCCACGCCAGAATGCGAGGAGAAGCAGATCGATGGCTAGGTTGATACTCCGTGGTTTGTTTGGTTTGGTCTGCCTTCTCGGGCTGGCCCAATTGTCTGCCTGCCCTGCGGGCAAGCAGACCGACAGGGGCATCTTAAGGCTGAGCTGGCGACTCACGGGCGCCCGGATCGAGAGAATGCTCACGCCAGAGGAGTTAGAGAAGCTTCCCCCACACATGCGGCCCCGTGATGGCGTGGCCGAAACCACCGAGTTGCCCTATCGGCTCAGCATCGCCATCGATACTCGGCGTGACTCGTTTCGAGTCACGCCCGCAGGCTGGCGGGGCGACCGCCCGCTCTTCGTGCTACGCGACTACCCGTTGGCTCCCGGTCACCACCAGGTTGTGGTCGAATTCGGGCCAGAAGACACGGAAGTCGAGGCCACCCGCTACAGCTTCGCTCAGAGCATTGAATCTAGAGCCGGTCAGATCCTTACGGTCAGGCTCTCTCCCGAACAAGATCAGCTAATTCTCACAGCCGCTCCAGAGCCTGAACGATCCAAGCGGTCGGCGGATCGGTGAAGGAATAGGCCAGCCGCCCCCGAGAGTCCAGCACAAAGATCATGCCTGGATGATTCACGTCGCCGTTTTGGGGATTGCGGGAGATCGGTAGTTTGTAGGCCTCGATGACCCGAAGGACATCCTCTACGGGTCCTGAGAGAACGTGGTCTTTGGGTCCGAGCCTGAAGGTTTGCGCTAGTCCGGGCAAGGCACCCGGAGTGTCACGCCAGGGGTCTAAGGTGACCACGACCAGGGCCGGCCGAGACCGGGTGTCTGCCAGGGCGTGATCCAGCGTTGCCAGCAAACGTGGGCAGACGCTTTGACAGTGGGCAAAGGCGAAGGTCAAGATGACCTTTTGGCCGAGCAGCATCTGGTTGGTCACCGTCTGCCCGTGTTGGTCCACCAGAACGAACGGGGGGGCTGCCTGGGTTCCACGGGGATAGTCCCGGGGGAGTTCGCTGTCCTCGAGGTTGGCGGAGAAGATTGAGGCGGAGTCTCTAGTGACGGTCACGACCCGTTGGACACCCCAGAGCAAGAGCCAGGCGGGAAGGATGGTCAGCGCCACCAGGACGCCACGCCCGGGGGCACTGGCCTTGAGGCGACGGAAATCGGCAATCAGCTCCTGCGGCCACAAGAATACCAGGGCGGTCAGCATCAGCAGAGGGCTGCCGACCAGGGTCAACCAGCCGTAGCCTTCTGGCAAACCGTTGGGCAGGCTGCCAAAGCAGGTCGACCGCGCCGCCTGAATCCATTCCGGTGTCGTCTCGGGCAAGGGGGCCAGGGCGAACCACCACCACCACAGCCCGACGACCAACCAGGCCATCAAGAGGTGGCCTGCTAGCGACAGTCGCCTCAAATCAACCCACCTTCCATAACAACGAGAGCAGCTTCCAGTTGGTGAAGTAGTAAAGTACGAACGCGCCCAAGAATACGAACACCAGCACCATGGTCCCTGGACAGCCCTGATCGTGAACCGCCTGCAACTCGTCCTGGCTGTAATCGCAGATGCGTTTGGGTGGATTGGCCACCCCCTGGGGCACGCCGGTCAACGCCGGACCGAACTCTTCAGGGCGAATCTTCTTGCCGAAAAAGACCGAGATCACGGCCACGACGATAAAGCAGAGGGCACCGGTGGCGGCCAATAAACCGCCGATGCCCAGGCCGGCCAGGAACAGGTCCACGATGGCCGGATACTGTAGAGAGAAGTCGGCTTTGGTGAACGAGATATCGTAGTGCCGGCGGGGCACGCCAAAGATGCCGCTAAAGATCATGCTCATTCCCATCATGGAAATGCCACCGCCAAAGAGGTAGGGTTGGATTTTGGCCAGGGGCCAGAGGGCTACACGCTTGCGGAAGATCAGTGGCAGCAAGTAGTAGGTGACTCCCATGAAGGCCAGAGCCGTGCCACCGGCCACGGTCACATGGAAGTGGCCAGGAACCCTCAGTGTATTGTGGGCCGTGATGTTGATTTGCTCGGTCCCGAGGGTCACACCAGTGATGCCTCCTAAGAATCCGAAGATCACCAGGGATAGGAACATCGCCGAGAAGCCAGGATCTCCCCACGGGGCCTTGATGAGCCACTCGAATCTGCCTTTCACGTAGCCGCGCAAGCGCTGCCCGGCTTCGATACCTGCGGGCACCGTAAAGCCGTGGACCATGCTGGCCAGAACGGCCAGATACATGGCGTAACTGGTGTTCCACACCTTCCAGGCCGGGCCCATGCCGGGATCCACCAACAGATGGTGGGCGGATGCCATAGAGATGAAAAGGACGTAAAGAAAGAAGGCGCCGCGGCTGACTTTCTGGTTGAGAACCACTCCTCCGACCGAGAGAGCGGCCAGGAGATACCAAATGGACACATGAGCAGCTACGTTAATCTGTTGTGAAGAATGCCCCAGGCCCCACCAAACCATGCGATAGATTTGCGGGTCGACCTCCATCAATCCGAGAGACCAGAGGAAGGTCGGGATGTAGATCAAAGCACCATGAAGCAAAGTGATTACCGCGATCACAGCGGCCGTGAGGGCCCCATAGGTTACCAGGGGGATGGCACCATCTCCATAGGTCTTTTCGCGCTTTGCCACGACCAGGGCGGCAAAGAAGAGACTCACCACCACCAGAGCGCCCACAGCGAACAGGATGATGCCCAGGTAAAAGGCCGGATGGGCTTTTAAGGGCACATAGGAAGTAAAGAGTACATCTGCTTTGCCGGCAAAAATGACGCTGTCGGTCATGAGTGCGCCACCAAGCATCAGGGCATAGGACGCCCAGGCCAATCTGGGAGCCGGCACCCGGCAACCAAGCAATACCGGACCGGCGAAGTAGAGTACGGCCATTTCGAAGAATAGGATGAAAAAGATCAGCATGTTCAGGCCGTGGAGGGTCAGCACCCGATAATACCATTCAGCCGACAGCAGGTGGACCGCTTGCCAACGCGTCAGCGCCAGTCCGATTGCGGCGAGCACTCCCACCAGGAAGAAGACCACGGCAGTCACGGCGTTGACCTTGATCAGCCACTCGGCATCCCGATGAATTCGGGCCCCGGTGACGGGACAGATGCGAAAAAGCTCGGTCATGGCGTGTCCTCCACGATGATCTTACCGACCATCTGGTGATGGCCGATTCCGCAATATTCGTTGCATACGATAAAGAACTCACCAGCCTCGTTAGGGGTGATGCGCAGACCATAGTCGTAGCCAGGCACGACCTGGAAGTTCAGGTTGATGGGCATCAGACTGAAACCGTGGTTGACGTCAGCCGAGGAGAGATGCAGGGTGTAGGTCACCCCTTTCTCGAGCTTGAGGATAGGTGACCAGCGCCACATTTGACCCAAGAGATAGATGTCCGCGCCCGGCGGTGGGGCCACGATATGATAACCCTTTTCCTTGCCGATAGAGTATTCTTTTTCGAATCGGCTGACGCGAGCCCGGAATTCCTTCTTGTCGACCTTACGCCGAATACCAGACGGGTTCTGCCCTCCCTTGAGATGCCAAAGCGGCATCATTGCAAAGAGGACGAGACACCATATAAAGGCAACCGTTACCCAGAGCTTCTCCTGGGGACCTACCGGCTGCCACCAATTACCCTCAACGGGAGCAATGGGCGAGTCCATATCAGTCTCTTTCTAGGGTAGTTCCGCCGGGGGCAGGCTCCACACCTCGATGGCCCCCCAAACGGTGTAGAACAAAAACATGACAAAAAGGCCAGCAGCCAGTAAGAAGAATGGGTTATCCATCAAGCGTTGCGCCAACGGGGCTTTCGAATCATCGTTCATGACGAGCCTCCCGACTAGATATGTCCCACTCTAGAAGGCTCGCACGATGTCAACATTGATCCATGTCAACCTGACCGGCGGGCACTGCTCACAGATCGAACTGCGCCAAAAGGCGCTCGAGGGCGGGTCTTAGGCGGCGAAGTTCGTTGCGATGCACCGAGGAGAGCCGGTCCAGGACCGCCAGGCCTCGGGGGGTAATCTCCAACCAGATCTGCCGAGCGTCCTCGTGGTTGGTCCGCCGAGTCACCAGGCCGTCTCTCTCCATGCGTGTGACCAGTTCGCTGGTGCTTTGCGGTTTACTACAGAGGCTCTTAGCCAGGCTGCCGATGCTGACCTGTTGACCCAGCGGCGCTCCCCGTATGGCCAACAACGCCTGATGCTGCATAGGGGGAAGCCCTTCACGCCGGGCCGCCTGGCGGCTAAAATCGGTGAACAACCTCAAAGCTAGCCTGAACTCGGCCAGCGCCTCATAATCCGCCTGACTGACTCGCGCACGACCGTCCCCATCCATGGCCCTCTCAGCTTCGCTCCAACTGAGCGCAAGCCTGCCCCCCGAGCTGAGAATAGAAATCAGCCCGAGCCGATTGCCAGTCGCGACAATCGCGGCATACCACTGGCAGTTCGTCCCAGCGGGCCTCGCGGTGTTTCCGGCGAAAGTCCGCCAACGGCCCATTCCAGATCTCGGCCAGAGTCGAGGTGTTAGCGTCGCCAGCCACAAACCTGGCGTCGAGATCCACGGCACAGGCCACCACCTGGCCTCGATCGGTAACCGACAAACTTTGCATGGCCCAGTAGCAGGGCCAACGCTCCTCCTGGCCCAGAACCAGATTCGAAGCCTCCACTTTGCCCGCCCAGCTGACTTTAGGCCGGATCTTGACCTGTGCTCCATGGCTGGTCCAAAAGTCGATAAAGAGCTGTGTCTCCTGGCTATTCTCTTCCATTTCAACGAACTGAACATAGACTTGAAGAGGTGAGGCCTTCTGATCGCGCAGGCGCAGAAGATGCTTCACATTCTTGACCACTTTGGTGTAGTCTCCTCCAACTCGGATTTTCTCGTAGGTCTCTGGCAAGAAGGCGTCGATGCCGATATAGATGGCGTCGAGTTTTGAACCGATTAGCGCGTCGGCAGCAGCCTCGTCAAGAAGGTTGGCGTTCGAGTTGAGGACTACGTCGGTGAGCCCACGCTCCTTTGCGTAACGGATCCGGTGGAAGATCCCGTCGGGTTGGCGCCGGGTAATCAGGGCTTCGCCAAAAAACACCATCCAAACCCTGATGCCCGGGTCGGTGGCGGCGATCTCGTCAATGATCTTGACGAAAAGCTCCTCGGCCATGTAGCCTCGGGGCCGGGCCATTTGAGAATGGAAACACATCGAGCACTTGAGATTACAGAAACTCACGGTATCGATGAGCACCACTCGAGGAAATCCCCCCGCCGATTCATCCAGTCGGCCCTGTTTGCGTTGTTGAAGATATACTGCAGACTCTCGAGTCATAGCGGTTGCTCCTTGGGTAGATCCTCCGATTTTGAGCCGTGGTTCGAGCGGGCACATTGATGTGGATCAACACCGACCTCCTCGACTGCGGTTGATCCACATCAAGGAATGGATCGGCCTGGCCATCTAGAATAGCCACCAACAAAGAAGGGGACATGTTGTATGAAAAGATTACTGCTCGGGGTGTGCTTGGCGCTTTTATGCGCTTGTCAGACTCCTCCACCTAAGACTACTCCGGAAACGAATACGCCGGCCGTGGAGACTTCGTCGAACATTCAGGGCGAAGAGGATGCGGTGCTGACAGACGCGCCTAACGTACCCCCGCCCATCACTCGTAAACATGCCGCCAAAGTCAAGGTACATCTTGAGGTGGTCGAGGTCGAGGGGCGCCTGGCAGATGGGGTTCGCTACACTTTCTGGACCTTCGGCGGCCACGTGCCTGGCAAGTTCATTCGCATCCGAGAAGGTGATCAGGTCGAGTTCCACCTCAAGAATCGTCCCGATAACAAGATGCCTCACAACATCGACCTGCACGCTGTCACCGGTCCTGGCGGCGGGGCTGCCGCCTCCTTGACCGCTCCCGGACACGAATCGGTCTTTTCTTTTCAAGCTCTCAATCCTGGCCTCTACGTTTATCACTGCGCTACGGCCCCGGTCGGTATGCACATCGCCAACGGCATGTACGGCCTGATCCTGGTCGAACCCAAAGAAGGCTTGCCGCCGGTGGACCGGGAGTATTACGTGATGCAGAGTGAGTTTTATACCGAGGGAAAATACGGTGCTGAAGGGCTGCAACCATTTAGCATGGAAAAGGCGCTGACCGAGATCCCCGATTACGTAGTCTTCAACGGCTCGGTTGGCGCCATGGCCGGCGACAACGCCGTTAAAGCCAAAGTGGGAGAGACCGTCCGTCTCTATGTGGGCAATGGTGGGCCCAACCTGGTCTCCTCCTTCCATGCCATCGGAGAGATCTTCGACACCGTCTATCAGGAAGGGGGTTCTGAGCCCACTCACGATGTCCAGACAACTCTCGTTCCAGCGGGTGGCTCAGCCATCGTCGAGTTCAAATTGGAGGCCCCTGGTCGGTTTATCCTGGTGGACCACTCCATCTTTCGCGCCTTCAACAAAGGAGCAATCGCGATGGTCGCGGCCGAAGGAGAAGAAAACCAGCTCGTCTACTCTGGCAAAACGGCCGACAACGTGTATCTGGCGGAGGGGTCGACTATCCAGAGTATGCCTGAGCGAACGGTTCCTGAGCAACCCAAAGCCCGGACCAAGGCCGAACGTATCGAAATGGGCGCAGCCGTTTTCAAACGCAACTGCGTGGCCTGCCACCAGGCTGAAGGCCAGGGTGTGAAAGGAGCCTTCCCACCGCTGGCAGAGTCGGATTTTCTCAATCAGAATCCAGAGAAGGCCATTTCGGCGGTGACCAACGGTCTGACCGGCGAGATTACCGTCAACGGAGCAAAGTACAATAACGTCATGCCCAAGCTGGGTCTGAGCGATGAAGACATCGCCAACGTGATGACCTACGTCTTCAACAACTGGAAGAACAAGGGGAATGAAGTCACCCCTGCCCAGGTGGCCAAGTTACGCCAGTGATCCGTAGCTTGCTTCTGAGCCTGTTGCTCCTGGTGCCGGTCGCGGCCCAGGAGATGCGACCGATCAAGGGCGGGGTCTACACTCCACTCTATCGGGTCGGTGACCAGAAGCAGGTGGCGGTGGCCGACTTCGAGTTGTCGGCCTATCCGGTGACCAATTCCGATTTCCTGGCGTTTGTGCGCGCCAACCCAGAGTGGCGACGTTCGCGGGTGAAACGTATC
Organism: Vulcanimicrobiota bacterium; assembly: GCA_050250895.1. Taxonomy (GTDB): domain Bacteria; phylum Vulcanimicrobiota; class Xenobia; order Xenobiales; family JADMJV01; genus CAYRFU01. The sequence continues at coordinate 475,999 of JBFWNU010000003.1, forward strand.
TTCGCGGAGCCTCAGTATCTCAAGCATTGGAACGACGATTCGAACTTTGATGAAAGGCTATCCGACAGCCCGGTGGTCAACGTCTCATGGTTTGCTGCTCGAGCCTACGCTCGCTGGCGAGGGTGTCGCCTGCCGACTCAAGACGAGTGGGAATTGGCAGCCCGCGCTGACGAGACCAGCCTCGACGCCACGCGAAAGGAAGCCTTTCGGGGCCGCATCCTCGACTGGTACAGTCGCACCACTCCTTCGGCCCTGCCATCTGTCGGGCGTTGGCGCAACGTCTATGGTCTCTACGACATGCATGGCCTGATTTGGGAGTGGGTGAGCGACTTCAATACCGTATTGGTGACAGGCGAGTCCCGTGAAGACGGGGGCATCAGCCGCAATCTCTATTGCGCCGCGGGTGCCCTGAATTCGACCGACCCTTCTGACTACGCCGCTTACATGCGCTATGCTTTCCGTTCGAGTCTCAAAGCAAACTATACCGTGAACAATCTCGGTTTTCGTTTAGCTCGCAGCAAAGGGGAACGTTGATGAAGAAGAATTTGCTCTATGTCCTATTTGCGCTGAGTCTTGGCCTCGTCGCCAGCTGTAGTCGAACCCAGCCCAGCCCATCGGCAACTCCGTCAGGCGACGAGCAGCACGCCCATCACCATCACCAGGCAGTCGAGGCCGGCCCCCCCAGTCAGGATTCGATCTACAATCTAGACGCCAGCTGGCAAGACCAGAATGGGCACCAACGACGCCTTGTCGAGGACCGCGGGCAGGTGGTAGTGCTGGCTATGATCTACTCCTCGTGCAAAGGGGCCTGCCCCCGGATCGTGGCGGACATGCAAGCCATCGAGCAGACGGTCGCGTCTGCGCATCCCGGCAAGGTGGCGTTTCGTCTGGTCAGCTTCGATCCGCAGGTCGACAGTCCAGAGCGATTGCGCCAATATGCTCAAGAGGCGAAGCTAGGCTCCGACTGGGCGCTTCTCTGCGGCCCCGAGGACCAGGTGTTGGAGTTGGCCGCGCTGCTGGGCGTGAAGTATCGCCGCACAGGACCCTCTGATTTTGCTCACTCTAATCTAATCACGGTGCTCGATCATCAGGGCGAGATCGTCTATCAGCAGGAGGGCCTGGGTGTGGACCCGGCCGCCATGCTGGCCGCCATCGAGCAACTCCTGGCCGGCCACTGAAAAGCCATCGGGGGACGGAACATGCCTGTCGGTGGAGGAAGGTCGGCTCGCCGCAAGGCGTCGATCCTGTCTCCGCAGAACGACGACGCGCTGCGGTCCCCGGCTTCAAAGCCCGGGGTTTCAGTCGCTTGATGATTTGGATCAGTGTCACCCCTCCCAGATGATGATATGCTCGGCCGGTGAGGGATGGCCGCCGGCCGAATCATATTCTCGCCGTCGATGATGAGCCTCAGGTGGCGCACGTGCTCGAGAGGTTATTGCTGCGGCTGGGCTACCAAGTGTCGATGTTCACCACTGCCGCCGAAGCCCTGGCTGCCTTTACACTCAGGCCCGAAGACTATCAGCTCTTAATCACCGATGAAGAAATGCCGGTCATGAAGGGCCACGAACTGGTTGCTTCTGCCCGTCTGCTCAGGCCGGATTTGAAGGTTCTGCTGGTATCTGGCAGCGCGTTGCACAGCACGATGCTAAGCGAACGCCATTTGGCCAAGCCTTATTCGCTCGTTGCCTTGGGCGAGGCGATTGGGCAAGTCCTCATCAGCTCTCCACCAGCGGATCCCCGAGAGCTGCTTCTCTGACGGCGCTAGTCGACAATCTAAGCGTTACGTCGGGTCTCGCCCCAGCCGCGTCGGAAAGGTCTTTGAGCGACGTCAGCTTTTCGACGGCACTGCGAATTCGGGTGACGCAGTCGGACAATCCGTCCCTTCAAGGCTGCCAGGAGCCGATCGCGTGAGATCTGTGCTCGAGACCAGCGAACCGTGACCTACTTGATACTGGGACATCACACGTCGATGACGAATCGCTACGCATACCGATAGTGGTCAGCAAGTCGGCCAGCCACGCTTTGGTTCATAGCGTTCCCGAGATGGCAGCGCAGCAGGGCCGTGCCAGCTGGTGCGTGGCCCGGGTACTGTCGGTGAGAATAGGTACAGGCAGTCAAATTGTATCCCTCCTGGTGCGGCACAACGAATCCCATTCCCGCCCATGGTTGGCCTAGTTGCTCCTGGTCGTCTCGGGCATTTCAGTGCGCAAACGCCGAGCGAGTGCCTCGGGGAAAGGGAAGCTGCCGGGCCGATAGGCGCAGTAAGGGTCCTCGTCGTGGGGGTCGCCGCTAAAAGCGAAGGCACGCGAACGAGAACCCGCACATAGTCGTTTAAACTCGCAGGCACCACAGCGGCCCTTCAGGCGGTCGGGATCGCGGAGTTCGTGAAAGAGGGGAGCGCTTCGATAGATGTCAGCCAGGGGTTGCCGGCGCACGTTGCCGGCCGACAGGGGTAGAAACCCGCTGGGAAAGACGTCTCCTCGATGAGAGATGAACACAAACCCGTTGGCCGCGTTGATGTGCATGGGAGTCCTCTGGAGTTCCACTCGCGAAGACAGCCCCCGGGTCTTGACGATTACTTCCAGTCGAGAGTGCAGGCGTCGATAGAGAGGGTGCAGCCCCTCAGAAGCGTCCTTCCCGTGTTCCTCAAAGATGGCCCTCTGTACTAGTACCCTTTTGAAGTGATGACCCTCGGTCGTCTTGACGCTCAGGTAGCGCCCGCAGTCCGCCAGGAAGTGCATCACGGCCTCGCATCACGGCCTCGCATTCATCGGGCCTGAGATCCTGTTCGGCTCGGCCGCGGCCGGTGGGCACCAGGAAGAAGACGCTCCAGGTCATGGCGCCCAATTCCTTGACAAGCGCGAAGAGGTCGAATAGATCATCAAGGTTGTGGCGCGTCACCGTGCTGTTGATCTGAACCCTCAGTCCCACTTGCCGAGCCGCTCTCCATCCCTCGAGGGTGAGTTGGAACGAGCCCGACACCCACGGAATGCGTCGTGGGAGTCGGCCGTCGAACCGTCGAGGCTGAGAGAAACGGCCTTTGCGCCAGCCTGGTGAATCAACTTTAGATTGGTTTGGTTCAGCAGGGGAGTGCCCGACGGAGAGACGGCCGCCGCTAGGCCGAGCTTTGAAGCATAGCCCACCAGGTCGGTGAGATCCGACCGCTTGAACGGATCCCCGCCCGTAAAAACGACGATCGGTGAAGGTTTGCCAAAGTCGAGAATTTGCTTCAGAAGACGATGCCCCTCCTGGTTGGTCAAGGCCAGAGGGTCGTGGTTCGGCCGGGCACTAGCTCGGCAATGCCCACAGACCAGGTCGCAGGCTTGGGTTACCTCCCAGATGATCATGAAGGGCCGCTCCTGGCGAGCTGCTCGAGGATGACGAATTAGCTTTCTCACCCGAGCAGCATGACAGGGCCAGGACGATCCGCCATTGACCTGGGTCAACCCGTCAATCGATGTGGTTGATCACGAGAATCATCACCGCGAAGAGAATATAGAACAACCAAACTGGCAGGAAGAACAGTTGGGCTCCGGCGTGGGAGTCCATCAGCTTGTCTACCAGTCGCCCCTGCTCGCGGCGTAGACGGTAGCCAAGATCAAGGATAATGGAGGCCAGATAGCCCCAAAGCCCGATAAAGTCTGGGCCTTTGAAAAAGAACACCTCGCGGAGGATGGTCCAAATCACCAGGCCACCAAACACCAGGGCGATGGCGCCAAAGCCCAGAGCATTTCCGAAGATCATTCAACTGCATTCGGTGGCACGGATGCTCTCCCTGGGGGACCGGGCCGGTTGACCTATGTCAAGGTCGCCCCTCCGCGATAGCCCTACTCTGAAGCTGCGACCCGGCCAGCAGGTCGGAGCCTTCGCAGAAGAGGAGAAGCTATGAAGAAGAAAACATTCGGCTTCCACGCATCCTCCTGGATCAACACCCTGATGATCGTCATTGCCCTGGTAGCTATAGGGCTGGTGGTCTTCCGGGCCCGGCAGCATAAGACCACCCCGGCTGCGGCTGCGGGAGGAGACGTGTTGGCCGTGGCCCAGGCACGCGGGCTGACCCCGGATGATGTGCTGGCGGCCGTGAAGACATACACCCCCAGCGGCAAGCTCGATGACTACGTGATGTTCTCATCGGGCGGCCACTCTGGCCAGGTCTACGCCATCGGCTTGCCGTCGATGCGCTTGTTGAAGTCCATCGCGGTATTTACGCCTGAACCCTGGCAGGGCTGGGGCTACGGAGCCCTCGAGTCGATGGAGACCCTGGCTGGCGGAGACTATCAAGGTAAGCCGCTGACCTGGGGCGACACCCATCATCCCGCTCTCAGCGAGACCGACGGCGACTATGACGGCGAGTTCTTGTTCGTCAACGACAAGGGCAACGCCCGTATCGCCACCATCAGCCTCAAGGACTTCGAGACCAAGCAGATCATCAAGAACCCGCTGGTCCTCAACGACCATGGTGGAACGATGGTGACGCCCGACACCGAGTGGGTCATCGAAGGTGGCCAGTATGCGGCGCCCCTCGATGGCAACTACCAGTCGATGGACGATTACGCCGACGCCTATCGAGGCCTGGTGACCCTGTGGAAGTTCGACCGCAAGGCGGGCAAAATCGACCCGGCCCGTTCGTTTGCCATCGAGCTGCCCCCCTATTGGCAAGACCTGTTTGATGCCGGCAAGGGAGTCAGCAAAGGCTGGATCTTCGGCAACTCCTTCAACACCGAGATGTCGACCGGAGGAACCCTCGAGAAACAGCCTCCTTTCGAGGCCGGCGCCTCTCAGCGTGACATGGACTATCTCCACATCATTGACCTGGAGAAGGCTGTCAAAGTGGCCGAGGCTGGCCAGACCGAGACCATTCAGGGGTTCAAAGTGATTAGCCTCAAGACCGCGGTGGAAGAAGGCTTGCTCTTTTTTGCACCCGAGCCCAAGAGCCCTCACGGGGTCGATGTCACCCCCGGCGGCGAGTACATCGTCATCTCGGGCAAGCTCGACCCTCACGTTACCGTCTACAGCTTCGAGAAGATTCGCCAGGCCATCGCCGCCGGGCCCACCGAGAAGGATGCCTACGGCGTGCCGATTCTCGATTTCGACCAGGTCAAAGAGGCCCAGATCGAGGTCGGCCTCGGACCTCTCCATACCCAGTTCGACGACAAAGGCTATGCCTACACCAGTCTGTTTCTCGATAGCGCGGTGGCGCGCTGGAGCCTGGGCGGGCCCTATGCTGAAAAGCATCCCGAAGAAGGCTGGACACTGGTGGGGACCATTCCCGTCCATTACAACGTCGGTCACATCTCGTGCGCCGAGGGTGACACCGCCAGCCCCGACGGCAAGTATCTGGTCTCGATGAACAAGTGGTCGGTAGACCGCTTCGCCAACGTAGGACCGCTCTTGCCCCAGAACTTCCAACTCATCGACATCGAGCAGCCCGGCCAAACGATGCAACTTCTCTACGACATGCCCATCGGCTTTGGCGAGCCCCACTACGCTCAGATCTGCAAGGCCGACAAGCTGCACCCCTTCGAGGTCTATCCAGAAGTCGGCTACAATCCCCACACCGGGGCCAAAGATCCGTACACCACCATGCCGGGCCAGGAGAAGGTCGTGCGCCAGGGTACTACCGTCGAGATCTGGTCGACGGTTGTGCGCAGCCACTTCACTCCTGACCGGGTCGAGGTCAAACGCGGCGAGCGGGTCATCTGGCACCTGACCAACATCGAGCAAGCCAAAGATGCCACCCACGGGTTCGCCATCGCCGGCTACAACATCAACCTCAGCCTGGAGCCGGGCGAAGCCAGCACCATCGACTTCGTGGCCGATACCCCGGGCGTCTACCCCTTCTACTGCACCGAGTTCTGCTCCGCTCTCCACCTGGAGATGATGGGCTACCTGCTAGTCAAGCCGTAAGGAGACCGACCATGTTAGAGAAGCTCCTGGGACCTCGTGTCCCCAGCCGGGAGATGGCCCGGCACCGGGCCCGCTACCTGCTGCCGACGCTTCTCCTGTTGCTGGCCAGCGGGATGCTGCTGGGCTCTACCCGGCTGCCGTACTGGCGAATGGAATTGCAAGCCCCGCAGTATCCTGGCGGCCTGGCCGTGACCGTGTTCGTCGACCACACCGAAGGCGACGTCAAGGAGATCGACGGCCTCAACCACTACATCGGTATGCGTCCTCTCGACGAGGCGGCCCGTCTCGAGCGAGAGCTAGGGCTAGAGGCCATCATGGCCATGGCGCTGCTGGTCTTGCTGGCGACCTTACTGCACAACCGACTGGCCGTGCTGATGACCGTCCCCGGGCTGCTGTTTCCGGCCATCTTCCTGGCCGACCTTGGCTGGTGGCTGTGGTACTTCGGTACCCACCTCGACCCGCACGCTCCACTGAGCAGTTCTATCAAGCCGTTCGTGCCCCCGGTGCTGGGGGCAGGCAAAGTGGGACAGTTTCAGACGGTGGCCACTCCCGAGACGGGCCTGTGGCTGGCCATGCTCGCCTCGCTGGTGATGGTGACCGGACTCTACTTTCACTGGCGGGCCTACCGGCCGCTCTGTCGACGACAGGAGAACCCAGCATGAGAACGACCTTGCTACTCATCTTACTAGCTCTTCCGGTCTGGCCCTCGCCGGTCGTGGTGGTCAACCCGTCCGACGATCTGGCGGCCGCCCTGGCCGGGGCTCCTCCGGGAGCCCGGGTCGAGGTTCGCGGAGGAATTCACCCTGGCAACTTTCGCCTCGACCGTCCGGTGAGGCTGGTTGGTCTGGACCGGCCGGTGCTCGACGGGCAGGGGCATGGTACGGTGGTGCGGGTCACGGCCTCCGACGTTACGGTGACAGGCTTCGTGGTGCGCGGCAGTGGCGACTCGCTGGATGCCGAGAATTCCGGCATCGCGGTCGAAGCGCCTCGGGCCACCATTGAGGATAACCGACTCGAGGACACTCTTTTTGGAGTCTACTTACGCAAGGCTCCGGCCAGCCTGATTCGAGCCAATCGCATCACCAGCAAAGACCTGCCTTTGCCGCGCCGGGGGGATCCCATCCGCATCTGGTATAGCAACCGGGTACGGGTCGAAGACAACCTGGTCGAGCGCGGACGCGATGTGGTGTTGTGGTATTCCGAGCATCTCGACGTGCATCGCAATTCGGTCAAGGACGGCCGCTACGGCCTGCACTTTATGTATTGCGACGACGCCCGGGTCGAGAGCAACATTCTGCGCAACAATTCGGTGGGAGCCTTCATGATGTATAGCCGCCGGGTCCAATTGCGCCGCAACCGGATCACTGGCAATCGCGGTCCCAGCGGCTACGGGGTAGGCCTCAAGGACATGGACGACGCGGTGTTAGAGGGCAATCTGCTGGCGGATAATCGCATCGGTGCTTCCCTCGATAACTCGCCTCGCGAAATCCGCAGTACCGCCCTCTTTCGTCGCAACCTGTTTGCCTATAACGATGTCGGCGTCAAGCTGCTGCCCTCGGCTCGTCGCACCATGTATACCGAGAACAGCTTCCTCGACAACCAGGAGCAAGTGCGTGTCGACGGTGGCGGCCGGCTTGAAGACAATTGCTGGGCTGTCGGCGGGCGCGGCAACTATTGGAGTGACTATCACGGCTTCGACCGCGACGGGGACGGTCTGGGTGATCTGCCCTATCGTTCCGAGAGGCTGTTCGAAGACCTGACTACAGCCCACCCCAGCTTGCGCCTGTTTCTGATGAGTCCGGCCAGCCAGGCCATCGATTTCGCGGCCAAAGCCTTTCCGGTGGTCAAGCCGGTCCCTAAACTGGCCGACGCCAGCCCGATGATGGAGCCGGTCTGGCCCGAGGTGCCGTCGGCGCAAGCCCAAGCGCCCGAGCGACTGGCTCTGGCCGGAGCCGGCCTGTTACTCAGCGGGCTGCTGCTCTCGGGCCTGGGGCGGCTCAACTTCAAGTTCTCGGTCGTCAGTGACGCGACGGCCCCGCGGGTCCGCCAGATGGTGGCGATGCGAGGGGTCACCATGCGGTTTGGCCCTACCCGCGTGCTGGACGAACTGACACTTTCCCTCGAGAGCGGGGCGTCGCTGGCCCTGTGGGGCATGAATGGCGCCGGCAAGACTACGGCCATCCGCTGTCTGCTCGGGCTCTACCGCTTCGGTGGCGAGATCGTGGTGGACGGCATCGAGGTCGCCCGGGACGGCCGCCTGGCTCGCGAACGTATCGGCTTCGTGCCTCAGGAGATCTCGTTCCACGATGATCTTTCGGTCACCGAGACGCTCGACTTCTACAGCTTGCTCAGACGAGCTCCTGAAGAACGCTCCGAAGCCTTGCTGCGGCGGGTGGGCCTGGGGGACCACCGCGACAAGTTGGTGCAGCACCTCTCGGGCGGTCTCAAACAGCGGTTGGCTCTGGCCGTGGCGCTCCTGTCGGACCCGCCTTTGCTGGTGCTCGACGAGCCTACGGCCAACCTGGACAGTGTGGCTCGCGAGGGGTTTCTCGAGTTGCTGCTCGAGTTCAAAGCGGCCGGCAAGACCCTGTTGTTCACCTCGCATCGGCCCGAAGAGATCCAGACCCTGGCCGACCGAGTGGTGGTGCTCGAGGCGGGTCGAGTGCGAGCCGATGGTAGCCCCCGAGAAGTGGCCTATCAGCTCGGCTGGGCCGTGGCTGTCAGGTTTCGCCTCGATGACCCAGAATCGGCTGCCCGTGTGCTCGAACAGGCCGGCTACAGGGTCTGCCCCGCGCGCCAGAGTCTGGTGGTCGAGGTGCCCTATCACGATAAGGCTCGCCTCTTGCAGCACCTGTATCAGGCCGGCCTGAGCTTTGGCGACTTCGAGCTCACTCCACTGCTAGGAAGGAATCGCGACAATGTTCTTTGATGCACGACGGGTCGGAATTCTGGCCCAGAAAGAGCTGGTGGACGCGCACCGCAATCGCTGGTTCGTGCTCTATACCCTGGGATTTGCGCTGCTGTCGCTGGCTATGGCCTGGTTTGGCCTGTCAGGGCCGGCTGCTCTCGAGGTCTCGGGCTTCGGGCGAACGGCCGCCAGTATGGTCAACCTGGTGCTGTTGGTGGTCTCCTTGATGGGTCTTTGCCTGGGAGCGCTGAGCCTGGCCGGCGAACGAGAGCGAGGCACGTTGCTCTATCTGCTGGCCCAACCGGTGGACCAGGGAGAGGTCGTGCTGGGCAAGTTTCTGGGGCTGGCGACGGCGCTGGCTTCGACGCTCGCCCTCGGCTTTGGAGTCAGCGGCCTGGTGCTGGCACTCGGGGGCGGAGCGGGCCAGTTGAGCCAATACTTGTGGTTGACCGGGCTTTCTTTGCTGCTGGCCCTGGCCACCCTCGGACTCGGGTTTCTCATCTCGACGCTGGCTCGCAAAGCCTCGACAGCGGTGGGATTGGCCCTGTTTTTATGGCTGGCTCTGGTCTTCCTTAGCGACCTGGGCTTGATGGGGGCCACCATCGCCTTTCATCTGCGGCCGGAGGGGCTGTTTCTGGCCACCCTGCTCAACCCGCTTCAGGTCTTCAAGACCTCGGCCGTGCTGTCTCTGCGCGGGACGCTCGAGTTACTAGGTCCGGCCGGCGAGTACGCGGCCCGCCAGTTCGGGCAGGGACTACTGCCCGTTCTGGTCGCCGCCCTGGCAGCCTGGACCATCATTCCAATGACCTGCACCGGACTGGTGCTAAGAAAGAAGGGCGCTTTATGAAACGCGCATTAGCAATGACTCTACTACTTGCCCTGGCGGCCTGCGGGGCCTCGGCGGGGCCTCCCGAAATCCGTTACGGGGAGGACGCCTGCCAGGAGTGCCAGATGACCATCGACCAGGCCCGCTATGCCGCCGCCTATAGGCTCGCCAATGGCGATACGCTACGTTTCGACGACCTGGGCGACATGCTGGTGCACCTGGCGAGCACCGGCCACCGACCGACCGAGCTCTGGGTCGGCAACTATCAGCACGACGGTTGGCTGCGGGCCGAGAAGGCCAGCTTCGTTCGCTCGTCGGCCCTCGAGACGCCGATGGGTCACGGCCTCGTCGCTCTGCCCGACCGGCAGGCCGCGGCCGCCCTGGCGGCCACCAAAGACGGACAAGTCTTGTCCTGGCAACAGCTTCAGGACCTAGGAGGAAAACTATGAAACGACTCATCCTATTGGCCGTGGCCGCCCTGGCGGTCGGTTGTGGCCAACCTCAAACCCCTGCTACCGCTACCGCCCCCGCCAATAGCTCGGCCGCGGCCCCGTCAGCGGCTGCCATCGACCTCGACAAGGCTGCTCAGGATTACAAGCAGTCCTGTGCGGCCTGCCACGGGCAGGACGCCAAAGGAGTGCCCAACCTCGGTAAAGACCTGGTCGACAGCGAGTTTGTAGTCAAGACCTCTGATGACGACCTGGTGGCTTTCGTGAAGAAGGGGCGCGGGACCGACGACCCGGCCAATACGTCCGGGGTGGCCATGCCTCCCAAAGGCGGCAACCCGGCTTTGCAAGACACGCAGCTTCGGGGCATTGTGGCCTATCTGAGGTCGCTGCACCCATGATGTACGTTCAGATCGGCGCAAGTCCCGAGCACGACTTCGAGCAGCCCTTGGGGTTGCTGAGCGACTGCCATCGGCGTATCGAGCATTTTCTCGGGGTGCTGCTCAAGGTGGCTCGTGAGGCACCACCGGGCGAGACCCTGGCGGAACCGTTCCGCCGGGCGCTCGAGGTGGCCCTGACCTACTTTCGCGAGGCCGCTCCCAGACATACCCAGGACGAAGAGGAATCGCTCTTCCCCCGGTTGCGCCGGGCAGGAGGGCAGCATCCAGCCCTGGATACCCTGGAGTCTGACCATCAAGAGGCCGAAGCCATGCACTACCTGGTCGACGGCCTGGCTTCCCTCTGGCTGGACGCTGGGCGATTGCAGCTCGTCCAGCGGGCTTTGCTGGCGGCGACCTTGAGCAGGCTCGAACGACTCTATGCCGACCACATTCGACTGGAGGACGAGGGGTTGTTTCCCCTGGCCGCCGAGTTGCTCGATCCCGGTCAGTTGGCTGAAATCGGGCGCGAGATGGCTCAAAGACGCGGCCTCTGAGCCTCAGAGGGGACGGTCGGCCATGGATGGAAGGACCCTCCATGGCGAATTTCGACGAGCTCAGGGACTTCCCGTTCTTTAGCGGCCTCGGTCGCGACGAACTGACCCACGTGCTGCCGGCCGTGCACCGTCGGCAGGTCGCCGCGGGCACTTTCCTGTTCCAGGCCGGTGACCCCCCGGTGGGGTTCTATCTGGTGGTCTCGGGCCGGGTGAAGGTGTTTCGCGAGTCGGCCGACGGGCAAGAGCAAGCTCTGGGCTTCTTCGGTCCAGGCGAGTCGTTTGCCGAGGCTGCCCTTTTTCAAGAGGGCTATCCAGCCTCGGCCATTACCCTCGACGACTCGGAACTGTTCCTGGTGCAGCGTGATACTTTTATCCGCCAACTAGGCGACAATCCCAGCCTGGCGCTGCGGGTGATCGTGACGCTATCGACCAAGCAGCGTCGACTGGTGCGGCTGCTCGAGGATCTCACCCTGCGCGACGCCCGGGGCCGCTTCTGTCACTATCTGGCCCAACTCCTCGACGACCATCCCCAGGCACCCGTCACGGTAGCCCTGCCCGTGGCCCAGGTCACCCTGGCCAGGCTGCTGGGCGTCACCGAAGAGACGCTCTCGCGCACCATCCGCAGTCTGCGCAAGGACGGCATCCTGGGAGCGGCCGAGAAGGGCCAGTTCGTGGTCGAAAACGTCGAACAGCTGAAGAAGGCCTACTCGATCTGATTGAGATAGATCAAGGCCGGCCTCTCGTTTTCCTGGCTTCATGCAGGTATGAAAGCTCTCTTTTCGGCCGGTTTCCGGCCCTTCTTCCTGGCCGCCGGTCTAACCGCGGCCGGCCTGGTTCCGGCCTGGCTGGCGGTGCTCTCCGGTCATCTGCCCGCGCCCGGCTACTACGGCCCACTTTACTGGCACAGCCATGAGATGGTCTTCGGCTTCGGCACGGCGATGCTGGCCGGCTTCCTGCTCACCGCCGTCCCGAACTGGACCGGGGCCCGCCCGCTGCAGGGCTGGCCTTTGGTGCTGCTCGTCGCCGCCTGGGGGGCGGCCCGGTTGGGGCCGTTCTTTGGCAGTGGGATCGCCCTGGCCGTGGTCGACCTGGCCTTTCTGCCCATGCTGGGGGTGGCGGTGGCTCTGCCGGTGGTGCGCCAGGGCAATCCGCGAACCCTCATCTTTCTTCCGATCCTGGCAGCCCTCTGGCTGTGCGATCTGGGTCTTCATCTCGAGCTCTCGGGCCTCACCACGGCCGGCGGCCTGGTGGCCGTCCGGGCCGGGGTGGGCTTGTTCGTCTTGCTGATCGCAATCATCGGCGGGCGGGTTATCCCGTTCTTCACCCGGGCGGCCCTGCCGCAAGCGCCGGTAAAAAGCTGGCCGCTGGTCGAGGGGGTGGCCTTGGCCACGGCGGCCCTGGTGCCGGTGCTGCAGGTCTATCGACCCGACCCGGTCCTGGTGGTGGTCTGGGCGGCTCTAGCGGTGGCCGCCCACGGCGCGCGGCTGTGGGGCTGGTGGTCAAGACCGGTGGCCCGGCTGCCCTTGCTCTGGGTGCTCTTCACCGGCTATCTTTGGCTGCTGGTGGGCATCGGCTTGCAGGGTGCTCTGGCCGTGCAGGTGGTCAGCCCTGGCGCGGCCCTGCACGCCTTCACCGCCGGTGCTATGGGGGTGGTCGGGCTGGCCATTATGGCTCGGGCCTCGCTGGGCCATAGCGGTCGCGCCCTGGTGCCCAGTCGGGTCATCGTGTTGGCTTTCGTCCTCGCCAATGGGGCGGCCCTGGCTAGAGTGGGCGGCTGGTTGAACCTGGCGGGAGCCCTGTGGACCGTGACGTTTCTACTGTTCGTGGCTGTCTACCTGCCCATCTGGTGCTCGCCCCGGGCCGACGGTAAAGCCTAGCCGTTAGGCTGCAGGCGCGCGGCAAAGCGCGTCTCGGCGAAGAAGCGGTTGAGCCAGCGACATTCCCAGTCGCGCAACGTCTCGAAGTGAAAGCCCGATTCGAACTTTTTGTAGCCGACCTGGCGAGTCCACACGCAGGTGGCTCTGACCTGCAGCCGGGTTACCGACTGGGGATTGCTCAGTTTGAGGGTGACCTGTTGATGCACGTCGAGGGGGGCTCCGTGGACCAGACGCGCGCCGGTTACCGAGACATCCTCGGGCTGGGCCGGGCCGAAAGGCGAGGCGATTTCGAGAGGGCACTCATGGCGCTCGCTCTTTCTGCGGTCGGCGCCGTGCGCCTTGAGCCGGGTGGTCAGGCTGGCCTCATAGACGCCGTCCTCGACTCCGTGAACTTCGATGGTGACCTTCAGGGCACCGAGCGGACCCTCGATCAACACCCGATGGCGACCGGGAGCAAGGGGGCGCAGCGAGCGAAAGGTCAGGCGGCCGTCGTTAAGTTCGATGGGTCGAATGGTCTGACGGACCAGCAACTTTTCGAGCTTCGAACAGACTTTCCAGAGCAATCGTTTCACGATCTTAATATATTAACGAACCCTCAAAAAGAGCTGAAGCCGGTCAGGGCGAACGGGCCGAGATGAAGGAAGAGATCCTGCGCCACTACGAGGCTTGTCGGCTCGATCTCGAGACGGTCAAGAGAGCCCTGGAGCACGATTTGCTAGCCCGCCTCAAAGAGGCCAGGTTGGACGTGAGCGGGATCATCGCCCGGGTCAAGAGCCTCGACAGCCTGCGCGGCAAATTGCAGCGTCCTGACCGAACCTACTCGCGTCTGGATCAGGTCCACGACCTGCTGGGGCTGCGGGTGGTGACCTACTTCGAGGATGGGGTCGAAGACGTGGCCGACGTCATCGAGAAAAGCTATGAGGTTGACTGGCAGCACTCCATCGATAAAGGCCGCCAACTCGACCCGACCCAGTTCGGCTACCGGTCGCTTCACTACGTCTGTGCGTTCCCCCGCGCGCTCGCGGGCGGATTCGAAAATCTGCGCTTCGAGATTCAGGTGCGCTCGCTGCTGCAACATGCCTGGGCCCAGATGGAGCACGACCTGGGTTATAAGTCGAAAGAATCGATCCCCCTGGCTTTTCGCCGCCGCTTCTCGCGGCTGGCCGGGCTGCTCGAGATCGTAGACGAAGAGTTCGTCAGCCTGCGTCGCTCGCTGGAAGGCTACAGTCGCGAACTGCAAGAGGGGCTCGAGACGGTCAGCGTCGATAGCCTGTCGCTGACTTCGTTCATCCGCACCGACCGGATGCGTGAGGTGGACCAGTTAGTGGCCGACTGGCTGGGAGTCGGTCTCTCGGAGCTGGTCTTCTATCCCGAATACCTGGTCCGCATGCTCAATTTCCTCGAGGTCAAAGACATCGGCCAGCTGTCTTGTGCCCTCGAGCGCTCGAAGGCATCGCTGGGGGCCGTGCTCGAGCCGTATTTCCGCTTTGCCGAGTCGGTCTGGGGTTTGAGTCGCCAGCAGATTCGCTCGGTCGAGCGAGGCTACAGCCTGTTGTTTCTGGGTCACTTGCTGTTGCTCGAAGAGTCGCGCCTCGAGATCGAGCGCATCGAGCGCCTGACCGCCTTCTATCGGACCCTTGATTATCCCGACAATCCCGAGGTGGCTCGCCAGGTGGCGTTGGGCTTGCTCGAGACCTTCTCGGGCTGGCCCTAGAGCCGGTCCTGCACCGACTCGAGGTAGCCAACCCAAAGGGGCAGAGATTTGTCGAGTTCCGCATAGAGGTCTTCCAGGCTGACGGTCTGGTAGCGTTGGACCAGCACGTTGCGCAGCGAAGCCATTTCGGCCAGGCCCCGAGCCACTTCGTCCGAGATCCAGCCAGCCTGTTGCAAGCAAAAAAACGAGCTGTAGTAATCGGTTGGGGGGGTCTTGGCCACGGCTTGCCCTACCTCGATGTTGATCTTGGCGGCGTGTTCGACCATCAGCTCCAGCAGGCGCTCGCCAGTGTGGTGATGGAGAAAGCTCGCCAAGAACCCAGGCCTGTCCACGTTCAAGACCTCCCGCAGTTTTGCCAGACATCCGGCCAAAGCGGCGAGGTTCTCGCTGACTAAATCTTGATTCAAGACAAATCTCCCTCGCAAGGTCCGCTGGACGAAATCCCGATTTCGCTCCCTCCACAGGCCGCTATCCCAGCTTCGGGTCAGAGCCTCCAGTTGGAGGGAACGGAACAAGTTAGGACGCGCCTCGTAAAGCGGAATCCCACTCCGCGAGACCTCCTGCCACAGAGCGGGACTGGCCGTCCCCGGCCAAACTCGCGCGGCCAGGCCCGGGCCAGTCGCAAGAAGCCAGCACTCGACGGTGTATCCGGCATCACCGCCAGGTCGAGATCGGCCGGCCGGGGTGCTCCTCTGGCAGCTGAGCCGAAAAGAACGACCAGCGATAGGCCGTGTCGCTCGGCCGAACCGCGGAGCTGCGTGGGATCGAGGGTCTTCACGCCCCGCTCAGGTCGACCGACTCGGCGGTGGTGCCGCCAGCGGCATAGGCGTCCATGGCTTGATCGAGGCGTTTGACCTGCCACATCTTCTGGCTGCCGTTGTAATAGAGCTGTTTGCCGCGCGACATCAGGGCGGGATTGTTCTCGGTGGCGGCCATCCGCATGTGGTCGATGCCCTCGCGGCATTCTTCCAGACCGGCCCGCAACAGGTCGAGGGCGTCCTCGGCAATGGCCGCGAAGTCTTCGGCGGCGGCCAGATCGTCGGGAGGACCTTCGTCGGGCACTTCGGGGGGCATCATCGGGTCGAGCTTGGCCTGGGCCTTCTCGATGTCGGCCTCGCGCCGGTCGAGCTTGGCCAGAAAGTCGTCCTTGGCGATCTGTCCGTTCTCGAAGGCGTCACAGTCAGCAAAGATCGCCTGCATGACATCGGTCATGACCGTCTCTTGCGAGGCGCCCGGCCCAGGCTGGCCACCTTCCATCGCCGTCACCCCGGCCTCGAGTTGAGGCAGCCGTCGCTGGCAACCCGAGCAGACCTTGGTGCCAGGCGGATTCTCGGTTTGGCAGTGGACGCACAAGATCTTGCCGGCCCGCTCGTTGAAGCTCTGGACGTTGAGGTAGGCGCTGCCCAGTTTCTGGCCGCAGGCCTCGAGCAGAGCCAGGGTGTCGGCCACGACTTCGGGGTCCATGGCGGGATTGTCGGCATACTCGATGAGAGCCAGCAAAGCGTCTTCGAGCCCCTCCATGGCTTCTTGCATCCGAGCCGATTCCTCGGTGAGAACGCCGGGGTCGAGGTCCGCCTCGAGAGCCGGTTCGAGATCTTCAAGGCCTTTGCGGGTGCGCTCGAGGTGCTCTTCGGCCATCGACTTGAGCACGAACCCTTCGGTCTTGCCGTCGCGATAATCCTTGGCCACCTTGAGCAACCAGTTGATGGCCGGAGCCTCGGTGGGACCTTCGGTGAACACGTGGCGATGATAGGTCTCGAAGGAGGCCTCGAGATCGAGGTGAGCGGCACTGAGCGCGTCGATCAGCGTCGAGAAGCGATCGTTGGGCGTTTTGGCGTCGAGCTTCTTGAGGTCTTGAATCAGCTCGACGATGCGCTTGAAGGCGGTCTGGCGCTCGGCTACCCCGGGTTTGGTCCTGGCCTCGCTGTTCTCGACTTCTTCGAGGGCCTTCTGATAGAAGTCGATGTAAGCCTGGCAATGGTCATGCCACAACTGCAGGGGAGCCTGACCCATTCTCAGCCCGGCGGCCAGGTTGTGGAACAGGTTGATCAGAGGGAACTTGCTGGGCCCGGTCGAGAGATACTTCTCTTCGTAGCGGGCCTGCGAGATCCGCAAGCGGTGCGAGGCCTCGGCGATGGCCTCGGCGCCTCGGTAAAAGGCGGCGGTGTCTTCTCCTTCGAGGGCGGCCACGATCTGGTCGAGGGCTTCCTCATAGGCTTTGAATTGAACGCCGATTTCGTCGAGTTCGGCCTGATAGGTGTTGTAGAACTCTTCGCCCTGGGCCTCGACCTCGCCGAAGAAGGTGTCGTGGGCCGTGTTCATGGCGACGTGGCGCTGCCCCACGACGGTGGCCAGTTGCTCAATGGCGCTCTCGTCACCATCGGAGATGGCCAGACAGAGATCGATGATTTCTTGAGTTTCGGGAGAACTCGAAATCGGCTTAGTCTGGGACACGGGATGCTTTCCTCCTATGGTGTTGTCTCATCACTCGGGCAGTGGCGTGCCCCCTTTGCTCGGGCGGTCGACCGGGCATCGTCGTGGGCCCCTCGGGGCCGCAGGCCATCGTGATGTGATAGCGTTCGACTTCAAATCCCTGGTGCAGGGCGGCCATCAACGCCCTATCGTTGCTGGCGGTGATGCGTCCAGTCATGTAACGGCAACCGCGTTGATGGGTGATGCGGGCCGCCTCCTTGACCAGGAGGCGGTCCACCAGCTTGCCCAGGTGGCTGGGAGCCACGGCCATATTGTAGATATGGGTCTGGCGCTCGCCGGTGGTCTCTTCGACGTGGCGCAACTCGAGAATCAAAAACCCGATCGGCTCCTTCTCGTCGACGGCCACCAACATGGCCACTTCGCGCCGGTTGTGAAGCATCTCGTCGAGATCGCCCAGGTGTTGTTCGGCGGCCTGGCGGACCACTTCGTTGGGTATGTCGCGGCCTTCCGGGATGCCCTGGTCGAGGGTGTCCAGGGTTAGCTGCCGGATGAAGGGCAGGTCACTCGCTCTGGCTCGTCTTACTTCCATCACGTTTGCGGTTGGTAGCCTTGAGTTTCAACACTTCGGCCTGAAGCTTCAAAGCCCTCGGTGCGGGCACCTGTAATATGCGGGCACACTGAGCGCGGGCTTGCGAGACCTGGCCCAGAGCCAGATACAGCTGAGCCAGCTCGAGCTGAGCCAACTGGGTGTCGAGCAGGTCGGGGGCCAGGGTCACGGCTCGACGATAGCTGCGGGCAGCCCGCGAGCCCTCTCCGGCTTCCACCTGGCTGCGGGCGAGTTGCAGCCAGAGACTGGCGTCATTGCCGTCGAGGCGAATCGCTTCGATGAAGGTCTTGACCGCCGCCGTCGCCTGACCGCTAACGCGCTGGGCCAGACCGACCATCTCCAGCAGGTGGCGCCGGGTCAGTCTATCGGACTCGGTGGCTAGCAAAGCCCGCCAGTTGTCGATGGCTTTGGCATAGTCTTGGAGCCGGAAGGCCAGGTAGCCGTCGAGGTAGACAGCGGCGGTTCTGTCTTCGCTCTCGAGTCGCTCGAGCCACGAGGGACAACCCTCGAAACGTCCTCGATCCAGCCGACCGCAGACCTGGTCGATGGCCCGCTCCACCCAGCCCGGGTCGAGTTCAGCCGCTCGCTCGGCCTCGCCCCGGCGCCAGAAACCGGCGGCTCTCAGCCAGCCGGGCAGGTCTTCGTCGACTTCTCCCAGACGTGCGCTCAGAGCCTCGGCGCTTTTGCGGTCGGTGAAGGTGACCAGGGTCAGATCGCCCAGATGGCGCTGGTCGAGGGGAGTGTAGCCACCCTGAACCGAGTAGGCTACCGTCAAAGCTTGCCATTTCAAGTGGCCAAGCTGGTCGTGAAGCTGCATCGGATCTTGCCACAGGCCGTCATCGGGAGCCAGAAAGTAATCGATATCGATATCGAGCACCACTGGCCCCACCAGGTCGGGAAGGTTGTCGCTGGTGCAGACGACCAACCGCTTGCCAAGCAAATGGCCCTCGACGCGCCCTTGCACCATGTGCAACGACAGATAGTCGCTCACGGTCGGGCGCAGCCAGTTCTGCAGCTCGTTGCCGGCCCATTCAAGCCAGTCTTGCTGGCCCACCAGATGGGGCGGGATGACCCACACCAACTCGCTCACCAGGCCCTCTTCCATGGCCGGTAGCAGAAAGTTGCCGCAGTTGACCTCGGGCTGGCGCAACCCCGTGTAGCCAGGCACCTTGAATCCACAGGTGTCGAGGTGGGCGTCCACATGCACGCAGACGGCTTCGCGAACGCCCAGTTCCTTCCAGAAGAAGTAGGCCTCGCGATGGTCCTCCATAAGCAAAAAGGGAGCCGGAGCTCCCTTGTCGTGGTTGTGGTTGGTCAAATTCTAGCAGAAGCGAGAGTGGCAGGGGCAGCAGCAGCCGTAGCGTTGCGGAGGGTAGAAGCCGGGCTGGCCGACGCCGTAGGTGCCGGGCATTCCATAGCCGCCAGGCAGGCCGAAGGGGTCGCCGCCCCACTGTTGGCCGCCGGGCCAGCCGCCCTGGTTCCAGCCGCCGTAGTTGCCACCGGGGCCGTAGGCGATGGAGCCGTTGTTGGGGCCGAAGTCACCAGCGTTCTGCTGAGCCGCTTGCTCGGGGCCGAGGCCGAACAGGTTGCTGACGCCGTTTTCCATGGCACCGAAGATGCCTGCGCCAGCGTTGCCGATGGCCGGTCCGAAGATACCGCCAGCAATGGCGCCGAGGGGGTTGCCGCCGGTGAGCAAGAAGCCGGCTGCAGCTCCGCCGAGGACGCCGACGATGGGATCGCCGAGCACGTCTTTTACGGCGCCAAGTCCGCCTTTGAGGACCTCGCCAGCGCCCTGCAGGACGCCCTTACCGATGGTGCCGAGTCCCTGTAGAGGGTGACCAGAGAGGATCTGGCCCGCGCCTTTGACGACGCCGCCGAGAACTCTTCCTGCTCCGCGGACGACTCCGCCGATTGCTCTTCCTATGCCGCGAACAACTCCGCCCATTTTCCTAGTCCTCCTGTCCCCTCCGAAAGGGTTCTAATGTTCTTGTTGAGGTTGTTATACCGCGCTCGACCGTGAAGACAAGAGCGTTCATATTCATTTAACAAAGTTTTTTTTCTAGGGGGTTGATTCCTTTCAGGCGCGCAAACTCGCGGCCGTTGCCCGGGTGGTAGTCAACTCGGTGGTATCCCGGCTTGGCCAGGCCTTTTACATGGTTACAAGTCGTTCACCCCCTGGTTGCCCGGCTCGGAGTAGGCTAATCGCGGTCGCCTCTCATCTCCCCTGGAGATACTATGCAGAGCGTTTCGAATCAACCCCAGAGGCATCCGTCCTCACGTACTTTCCCGCACTGGTCGCCGGATGGTAGCAAGATTTTGGTAGACATCGGCCGGCGCCCGGCCATCGTCGATCGCGACCTGACGCATCAAACCGAACTCGGGCCGGAAGACACCTGGGTGACCTATCCCGATTGGAGTCCCGACGGAGAGCGGGTGACCTATGCCTGGCGCGGTCTGCACGGCGACCAGACCGAGCCCCATTGGGGCATCTATTCGAGCAAACCTGACGGCAGCGACGTGCAGATGATGACCAGCACCGGCTGGCGCGGCCAGTGGTCCCCCGATGGCCAGAAGCTGGCTTTTCACCTGGTCAAACAGGACGCTCCCATCCGACTCGCCGTCATGAACCGCGACGGAACCAGCGAGACCGTGTTGGCAACGGAGCCTCGCATCGGCGGCATGAGCTGGAGTCCCGACAGCAAGACCCTCGTCTACGAGAACTGGGACTTCGAGGGCGGGCAACTTTATACCATGGACATCGAGACCCACGAGAAGACTCGACTGCTGCCCGATTCGGATGGCTCCGACAAGAGCGCCCAGTCCTCGCCGGACGGCAAGAAGGTTGTCTTTGAGCGATTCCATAGCCCTGGCCGGCGCACCGAACTGCGCGTGCTGGACCTCGAGACCGGGCAGGACCGCACCCTGGCGGCCCCCCACCGCTCCAACCACGACGCCGCCTGGTCACCCGATGGGCAGAGGCTCGTTTTCACTTCAAATACAACCGAGGGCGATTTCAACCTCTACCTGGTCGACGCCGACGGCTCGAATTTGCAGCAACTCACCTCGACTCCCGGCGACGAGTATGCCCCGGCGTGGTCACCCGATGGTCACAGCATCGCCTTCTACCATCAAGAAGAGGGGGCCGAAAAGTCGCTGAAGGTGGTGGACCTCTAGCTTCGCGCCGCGCCGCTGGGCCGACTCAGCGAGCGTCGGCCCGGTCGCGGCTTGACGGGAGCAACGAGAACGAGCGTTCAGGAAGCCTGACTCGAGAGGCCGGCGGCGTTCTCGTCGCTCCCTGCCGGCGCTTCGCGCCGCGCCGCTGGGCCGACTCAGTCCTGGATGGCGAGGCCGAAGTCGCCTACCGAGACCCAGTCTTCTTGCTGTTCCAGTTCGACTTTCTCGGGCTTGACCTGAGGGTTCTTCTTGAGCCACTGCTCGTAGTCAGCCCGCAGGCGGTGGACCTCGGCGATGGGGTCTTCCGCCCCGAGCCGGGCGGTGGGTAGGAAGAGGGCGTCTCTGCCGGCATGGGCCAGTCGGCTCAGCACCTCTCGGGCCAGGTCGGAGTCGCGATGATGCTTGAGGGCGGCGTCGCCGATGAGTAGCTCGAAGGGCATCAGTGCGGCCAGAGGGTCGCCGCAGGCGCTGGCGGCTGCTTGAAGCGGCCAGGGGCCGGCGTGCTTGGCCCGCGTCGTTTGCAACCAGTCGGCTAGCTGGACGCAGGACTGGGAGTCGAGGGTTCGCAGTTCGGCCTCGACCGCTTCGTAGACCGGCTCGTGCAGGCTCTGGTCGAGATAAGACAGGGCACCCAGCCCGGCCTGAAGCAAGAGGCTGGCGGGCGGTATCTCTTGCTTGAACCGAGTAAGCTGACCGGAGATGCCCATCACGGCTGCGGCCAGCCTGTCGTCGGGCAGCTGACTGGCGGCCAGCCGGTGGAGGAGCCCTCCCAGGGGGCCGGGCAGGCCTGCCGCGGTGGCTTTGGTGACCGGTCGGGGTTGGAGCTGCACCAGGTTCGAGGCGGCTCGCAGCAGGTGGGGGCTCGGGGCGGGCTGGCTCGGCTCGTTATAGGCGGCCAGGGCGCTCTGCAGGTTGGCCGCCGGCAGGGGTGACGTGTCGAACAACTCGAGCAGGTGGACCAGCGGCTCTTCCTGGCCCGGGGCCAGGCTGGCCAGGCCCGACCGGAGTGCGCTGGCCGGAGCCAAGGTCAGCATTTGCTGGCACAGTTTCAACCCGACCGGTAGCCGGCCTTGCTCGGGCTCGGGCCTGACCCAGCGCATGGCCGAGAAGGCGGCCCGAAGTTCGGTCGTGTTCGAGGGGTCGAGAGCCCGCAAGAAGCGCACCACCTGGGCCGCGTCCGGGTCGGCCGGGTCTTGAGCCGGCAGGAAACGCTCTAACATCGCTTGAGCCTGTTCGGGGCTGAAAGCGTCTTGACTGGCCGCCGAACAAAGGGCCAGCGAGGCCGGCAGGCCGGCAAACTTCTGACGGACCTCCCAGAAGGCGAGGGCCTGGGTGACGCGCTGCGCGGCGGTGGTCTCGTCGAGCTGAAGCTGGAACTCGAGGAAGTCGGCCAGGGCCAGGCTGTCGGGGCCGTCGCTGTGGCTGCGCAGGCTGGCGACAGCCCCCTCGATGGCGGCGTTCTTGTTGGGCCCCGGCGTATAACCCAGGCTCTCGCGTAGCAGCGCGGCCGCGGCCGGCAAAGGGTCGTTGGCCGCCAATGTGTAGACGGCGCGTTGAAATGCCGCCGTGCGATAATCGCCGTCGGCGGCCGGCAAGGCCGAGAGGTGTCGAAGGAATTCGACCCCCTGGGCAAGCCTGGGTGAGAGGCCCTGGTCGCTCACCCGCGCCGTGACTTTGCCGACCCACTCCGCCGGAGCCACCTGGCCGTTTCGGGTCACACCGTCCCGGGCCAACAACAGAACCGGGGGCAAAGGACTCTTCTGTTCTAGTTGCTGTTGATAGCCGGTCAGGCAAAGAGGCAAGAATTCGCTGGGGTTAGCTCCCAGTTCGGCCCAGTCTGCAATGAGGCCCAGCAGGCCCGCACTTTCTGGCCGGTCGGCCTGGGCCAGGGGAAGCGCCAGTTCGAGCACCCTGGTCTGGTTTTCGGGGGTGAGATAGCCGATTAAACGGCTGGCCGCCATTACCACCGACGAGAGACCGTCGGGGGGAGGGGCGGCCAGGCTTTCGATGGCCGTTCGTAGACCATATTGCAGGTTGGGCTCGCTTTCGAGTCCGTCCAACTGGGCCACGGCTCCCAGAAAACGGGCCACGGGGTGGCTGTCAGGCGCTATCGGAACGGCCTGGACGTGCTTTAACGCCAGCTCGGGTGGGGCTCCGTAGACGGCGCCGTGGCAGGCCCACAGCGCCGGGGGTAGGCCGGACGGCTGCAGCTTGAGTTGGTTCCAGGAGCCAACCATGTTGGACAGCACCGAACCCAATCTCTGGGGCTCTTCGAAATCCGTGACCTGGCTCAGATAGGCTCCCAGGGCCGCGTCCTCTGGCGAGACCGGATGAGTCCTCATCAAGGCGGCCAGCTCTCGCGCAAAGTCCCGCTGGGCGGCGGGTGGGATGTAATTCAGGCAACCGGTCGAGGCGGCCAGGGCTGGTCCCACGGTGGCGCCGTCGAGCCGAGCCAGGCCATAGTAGAGGGCGTTAAAGGCCGTATCGGGGGTCTGGCAAACCTCGACGATCTGGCCGAGCAAAGCCATCAATTGGCTTTGGGACGGATTGTCGTCGGTAGGTAGGGAGTCGATAGCTTGCTTGAGCTTGGCTCGCTCGAGCTGACCCAGGGTGGCTTTGAATACGGATGTCGCCACCGACGTGCCAGCCAATCTGCCTCGCGACGAAAAGCCGCTGAGGGCCCCACGCAGCAGGGTCTCGTGCTGACCGGGCATCGCAAACTCTAGCAGGCCGCGCAGGCTGAGCAAGAACTGCTCGATCTCGCCTTTGGGTTGTCGAGCCAGGGCGTGTTCCAGGGCCAACTGGACTACCTGGGCCTGGTCCTCGATCGGCAACTGCCTGGCCAGGCCAGCAGCCAGATGGAGCACGGCCGGCAGGCTCTGGTCGGTGGCGTAGGCCTGCTGCAGTTGAGTCAAGCCATAGTAGGCCGCCCGCCCCAAGCTGTCTCGGGCCGGCTGGGATAGAGCCAGGTTTCCCACGGCCTTGAGGAAGTCCGCCGACGGATCGCCCTGCGAGCCCTCGACCGCTAGCGCCAGCATCTCCCCCGCGCGCTCTGGTGGTAAGGCACAAAGCGAACCGCGGGCCATCCGCAGGGTGGGCGGCAGGCTGGCCGAGGCCGGATCCGCGTAGCCCTCGATCGAGGGACGAATCAGGCTCTCGCAGTTGGGAAGGTCCTTGAGGTGTTCGAGATAGCCAACCGCCGCCAGGGTGTCCGCCTCGTTCGTGTCCTGGCGAATCGTGGCGAGCACCCGTCCGGCCAGCTCGCTCCGTTGCTCTTGGGCGCAACTCTGCAGTGCTGTCTTGAGAATCTTGAAACCGGGGTGCACAGCATCGGGGGCGACCAGCGCGTTGAGCATCGAGCCAAATAGATAGCCTGAGTCAAAGTCCTGTTCGGCCACGGCTTCCAGGACACGATAGGCATAAGTCTGTTCTTTGGGTCGAGATTGGGCCTGACCCGCGACCAGGGTCTTGACCAGTTCGCGCTGGTTGCCGGCCGGCACCTGGCTTAGA
The DNA here is from genome assembly GCA_050250895.1 of Vulcanimicrobiota bacterium. Lineage (GTDB taxonomy): Bacteria > Vulcanimicrobiota > Xenobia > Xenobiales > JADMJV01 > CAYRFU01. Next base: position 500,335 of record JBFWNU010000003.1, read on the forward strand.
CCATTCCGCAAAAGAGTAAGCTCGAGGCCGAGGGGACCGGCTTTTTGGGGAAGGAGTTCGCGGGTAGCCCTGACGAGACCGGCCGGGCTGGCCAGCGGGGCGGCCAGTTTGTAAAATCGCACTGCTTCGGCGGGAAGGTGCGGGGTCAGCGCCTCGACCAGGGAGCTCAGTCCTTTGGCTGCCTCGTCTTGCGACAACCCGGCCACCGCGGCATTGAGGATCTCGCCCGGCGTCATCTGGTAGCCGTAGCGAAGGTTGCTGCCGAGGCTCGCCACGGCCCGCCCTGCGTCGGGCAAGCCGGCCAGGACCCTCAGCGCTTCGAGGAACGGTTCCTTAGTCGGGTGCTCGGCAAGCACAGGAGCCAGCAGAGCCTGGTAGTCGTTGGGAGAGCCGCCCACCGCGCCCAGCGCCATCAGGACGGAATCGGCCAGGCTGATTTTGTGCGCTGGCTTCGAGGCTAGCATGGTAAAGGCCGCGAGCACGGCGTCGGACGTCTTAAGGTGAGGCAGATAGGCGAAGCGCGGGTCCGAGGGTTGCGAGGCCCCCATCAATTGGATGGCCCGTTCTTGAAGGGGCGCCGGGATGGCCGGCAAGGTCTTGATCAAGCTGCTCAGCAAGTCGCCGCCCTGCCAGCCCTCGGCCATGGGCTGCATGCATCGGGCCAGTTGGGCGGGCTCGAGGTTTAAAGGCTCGAGGCTCGCCAACAGCCGACTGCGAGGGTCGCTACCCAGGCTTTTGAGGAAAGGTCGAGGGTCAGGGGTCAGGCTGGCCGCGCGAGCGTAGCCGGTCACATCCTGGATGGTCTCGAGTTCCTTGAGGCAGGCGAGTGGCTGCTTGACGTCAAGCTCGACCAGATGTTCTACATAGGCGCCTTGCCAGGAGTTGAGTCGGGTCCGGTCGGCCTGGAGCAGGGCCAGCAGACCGGGGCCGAAGGCGTGCCCGGCGGGAAGTCCACACACCAGGCTAGTCAGAGTGGCGTCGACGGGGGCCCCCGCTTTCTCGAGCAGGCGCGCGGCCGAGACCATTCGGTCGTAGTCGAGCTGCTCAGCCAGACCAGCCTTTACCAGGCTGGCCACCGGACGCTGGTCTTGCTTGAGTTCTTCCAGGGTTAACTCGGCTCCCGAGCGGATCAGGGGGTCTTTGAGTTGGGTGGGGGCCGCCAGGGCCATGGCCGCGGCCAGCGTGGCCGTGGCGGCCGGTCCGCTCAGGCCGGGGGCAGCCGCTCCTAACACGGTCTTGGCCGTCTCGAGATTGCCATAGGGCAGGCTGGCCGCCTGGCGCACCACCTGGTGGGGCGAGGCTTCGGCGCTGTTCAAGAGGCGCTCGGCTTCCAGCAACCGCTCGCGCAAGACCTTGGGGTCGCGGCCGGCCGGGTCGCCGGGAAAGACTTTGAGCGAGCGGGGTTCGCCTTTCGGGTTGAAGGCCAGGTTCTGCTTGCCGTCGCTGGCCCAAACGGTGTCCTCTTTGAGAAAGAACCAGCCGCGCCAGCCGGAGGCCCGTCCCCGACCCTGACGATAGCGTTCGTGCTCGTCGGCCCCGAGCACCACCAGGTCCTGGCCGTCCTGGACCAGGGCGTGTTCGGGGTTGCCCTCCTCGGCGATGGCGAAGGGAAGACAATTCAACCGCTCCGGGTTGCGGGTCACCTGACCTTGCAGAGAGCGATGGCGTTCAAAGGACAGATCGGCCACGGCCCCAGCTTAGGGGCCGTGACTGAAAGACCGCTGAAAGTTTGGCCTCAGGCCGCCGCAGGACCGGCCAGGATGGCCGGGTCGGTGTGGGATTGTCGCATCAGCTCGGTAATCCAGTAGAGACGCTCGTCGAGGTCGTGCCACTTGGGCACGTCGGTGCCGCTCAGATCGTCGGGGTTGGATTGCTTGGAGCCGTCGTCCTGAATGCGGATCAGGTTGTCCCTGAGTTCCTGGTTGCCGATTTCATCGAATTCGTCCACCAGGTTACCCAGGGTCATCGGCTGGGGAATGTCGTCGCCAGCTTTGAGTTCCTGGCCGTCGAGTTCGAACGCCACCTGCGAGTTGGCGAGATCTTGAACCGGGTCGCCAGGCACGACGGTGTCGACGGCCGAGGATAGGAATCCGGTCAGGCCACCCTGTTTGTGGGGATCAAACGCCCTGTCGATTTCGTCGTCGAGGCGGATCTGCTCGTGCTCGGCCACATAGATGTTGCCGTTGAGCGTGAGTTCTTGCTTCTTGCGCACGTCGGTCTCGAACTTGGCGTCGTAGTAATTGCGGAAGGCGTCTTCCAGGGGACTGTGGTCTTGATTCTCCGGATCCGAGCGCCGAAAATCTTGCTCGTCGACCCAGCGTTGGAAAGCCTCGGGGTCCTTTGCCTCGGCATCGCCGAAAGTGTCGATGAAACTCTGGAAGTGGGGGGCGATCTCCGAGAAGACTTCCTGATTTCCGTCGGCCAGGGCTTCGCGCGACTGGCCCGGAGTGTCGACATTGATAGGCCCGGGCAGGTCAACGTCTTCTTCACCCCGGATGCCACCACCGACGGCGTTGGAGGCGTGAGCGGCGTAGCTCAGCCAGTTGTTGCCGGCACCAGGGCCGAGCACCTCGTCGAATTCCTGACCCAGGCGGGTGTATTCTTCGGTGATCTGGCGGTTGCGGCTGCCGGTATCGAGGTCCTCCTCCTGACGAGCGATGTCCTCGATGCGTTCGGCGTCTTCACTCTGGGGCTCGGGCCCGCGGTGGCCCCAGCTGAAAATATTCTTGATTTTGTCGAGGAAGCCCTGAGCCGCTTCCGAGGCCTCGTTGGTGCGCTCGCCGGTGGCAGAACTGGTTTCGACGCGGTCGACGGGAGCGCTGCTTTCGGCTCGGGCCGTCTCGGCCTGGCGCTCGGCGGCGTCGGCCGAGATCGGACCCCGACCCGCCGGGGTGGTTTCGGCGCGATGCTCGGCGGCGTCGGCGCTGGTGGGCGAGCGGTCGGAGCGGGCCGGATGGCTGGCCCGGTGAGGCCCCCTGGACTCGGGATGCCGCGCCGGTCTCGGCGTTCGGGTGCGCTGGTTTCCGCGGTAGGGAGGGGTGGTGCTGCTGCGGTCCGTTCTCGTGATGCTCATCGTATTTAAACTTTAGCTGTCGCCGAATTGGAAAAAGCTGGGAATTCGCATGGAGTTTTGACAGATTGTTTCCGCCGGGTTAACAAGATGTAAACGCCTGGTCGGATGATCGGCTGGGCCGGACCGCGAAGGCACTCCGATGCCAAAGTCTCTTTGTGTCTTTTGCGGCTCGAGTCCCGGTCGCCATCCCCTCTACGCCGAGGCTGCCGCCGAGTTTGGGGCCAAGCTGGTGGCGGCGGGCTACCAGCTGGTCTACGGCGGGGGACGGGTCGGCCTGATGGGCATCGTGGCCGACAGCGTGCTGCAGGCCGGCGGTGAGGTGGTGGGAGTGATCCCGCATTTTCTCAACTCGAAAGAGATTGGGCACTCTGGTGTCACTCGCCTGGAGGCGGTGGACACGATGCATGAGCGTAAGGCCCGGATGGAGAAGCTGTCGGATGCTTTCGTGGCTTTGCCCGGCGGCTTCGGCACCTACGAGGAGATTCTCGAGATCATCACCTGGGGCCAGCTCGGGCTGCACCGCAAGCCCATCGGCTTGTTCAACCTCAAGGGCTACTACGAGCCGCTGCTGAGCCAGGTCGAGCGAGGCATCGAAGAGGGCTTCATCAAGCCCTCGTATCGCCAACTGCTCGTGGCGGCCGACAGTGCCGACGCACTGCTGGCCGCCCTCGAGCGCTACCAGCCGCCGAAGGTGAAGCAGTGGCTGGTGGCCGGCGAGACCTGACCGCTTAGCGCGGCCTCAGCTCGTGGACCTGAGGTCGACCCTCGTCGGATTGGCGGACCAGCTGGGCGCCCTGGCTGCTGGTCGAGGAGCTGAAAGTCACGCTCACACTGAGTAACATTGGGTGTTTCGGCAGGTTTTTCATGGCTTGAGCCTACCAGGCACCTCTGTGGCAGCTCTCAAACCGACCCCTGTTTTGTGAACGTCAGGTTACCGGTTTGTGACAAGTTTGCTCGCTCCCGCCTCGAGGGGGCCTTGGGAAGTGGCTGGCGACGATTGCGGCGACGGTGAAGTGACCCCGCCGGTGGTTCTTTTCTCGCTGGGAGGTCGCTGAGCCGTCGCTCCCGAGCTTATCAGCGACGGTCACGCCCTTCTTGGAAATCTCGTTTCTTAAAGAAAACTTGCACACACAAAAAACCTAGGCAATAAATCAATATATGTCTAATCGTATACCATAGATCGGCTATCAGTTCTTCAGGGTTCGAGGAGGAAACTGTTGACCGAAGAATCTCTCAGGAGAGAGGAATCCCATCATGTCGCTGGGCAGAACGATCTCCGACCTGCGGAAGAAGAAGGGGCTCACCCAGGTTGAGCTTGCAGAGAAACTAGGCGTTCACCAATCTCACATCACTCGATGGGAGAGTGATCGAGTGCGGCCTCGCCAAAGTACCCTGGCCAACCTCGCCGAAGTGCTGGATTGTTCGATTGAGGAACTCCTGGTGGGCGGAAAAGAAGCGTTGGCGTCAACATCGAAGACCCAGAGCTTGTCGAGTTGCTATCGGACATTCCGAAGCTCGAAGAGGAAGAGGTCGGAGCCCTGAAGATTCTTTTGAAAGGTCTGATGTCGAGAATCCGTGTCAGAGAAGCCCTCCAATAGAATCGCCAAGAAGGAAGTCCTTCGAGTCATCCAGGCATTGCCACAGAACGAGCTCTCGCTCGAAGAGATTCAGGACGCCCTGGAGGAAGCCGTTCTCCGGGCCAAGGTAGATCAAGGCCTTGCCGAACTCGACAGGGGGGACTGGGTGCCCCATGACCAGGCGCTCGAAGAGCTGCGGAAGTGGCGGAGATAAGGTGGGCCTCTAGTTCATTGGTCGACTTGCGTGCGACCCTGGGCTACTTGGCCGAGAAAGACCCCCTGGCGGCAGAACGTTACTCGTTCGACTTCGAGAAAGCTGTGGAGCGTCTCAGAGATTGGCCCTGGAGTGGCCACCCTTTGCTCGACTACCCGAAAGAAGTCCGACAGCTTCTGGTCGCTCCATACCGGATCGTCTACCGGGTCGCCGTCTGATGTGGTGGAGATTGTTCGCATCCTACACTTCCGGCGGCCAGTCCCAGAAGATCTCTAGCCGGTGTTAGCAGTCCGCTAGACGGCGGAAACGTAGCCGGGGCGCCGGCTCGTCCTTAACCTTAAGGCGCGATAGCCGGCGCCGCGCGAGGTGGCCGTGACTGCAACGGAGGATTCAGGTCGGCGGGACTGGACCGGGCGGCGGGCGCGCCTCTCGCACCACGTTGAACGCGATAGAGGCGCGCGCGAAAGGGACGCGCATGAAGGCCGGCAGAAACCACCCTACCGAGGACCGCTTTTGTTTCTGCCGGCCGTGGCCCCCGGAGGGGGACGGGGGGCGAACCTGCCCCTGACCAGCTCGGCCGCGGCCCAACCACACTGTCTGACAAGAGTGCTCGCGAAATTTCCGCCGGCGGCGATGGGGGCTGCGCCTTCGCTTTTGGCCACCAGGCGCAGCCCCACTGAGCCGCCGGCCCCAGCCCGCCAACGGCCACGACGGCCGCCCTTCACCGACAATTTGAAAGGCCCAAGCCCCGGCTAAGCCGAGTCTTGGGCCTGGGTCTTTGCGCTACCGTCTCGCGCGCAGTTCTATCAGGTTCGACGTGGTCTGAGAACTGCGCCCGAGCGCCTTTCAGCGACGTTCACGCCCTTCTCCGTTGCAGTCCTTGCTCACGTCCCGCGGCGCTGGCGAGCGCCCTTTGGGCAAAGGGCGCGCCAGCGCCACACGTTGTCGGTTAATGCGAATTGCTAGAATTCAATCCAAGGACCAGGCCGTTGTTCTGGCTTGTTGTCGGTGGGGGCTTGCCGCAGGCCCTCCTTATCCTCGGGAAACCAGATTCTCTTGACGTGAAGAGCTTCCTTATTCCGAGCATCTTCAGCCAAGATGCGTTTTAGCTTGGCAAATCCTGGCTTCGAATCACCTCGCATCAGGTCAATTTGAGCGCTATAACACAGCGCATGATGTCGCTCATAGGACTCGAGCGTGAGTTCGGTTGCGGCGCTATCGAGATAGGTCTGAGCTTGATCCCAGAACAGAAACCGCCAGAGTACGATTCCCAGACAGTATCTCCTTCGGGCGCGGCTCAGGGGAAGGCCAAGCTCTCGCGCATCGACTTGTTCATTGAGCATTGCGAAAGCAACCTGGCACTTGCGAAGTTGTTCGATCTCTGTCGCACGATCCGCTTCATGTTGAAGGGCTGCCAATACACCTGCTGCAGAGTCATCTAATTCAAATCGCTCGAGTTGACAAATCCAATCCGGTAAAGACATATCCAGATCAACTGTGCCCGTGATCGGCTGACCGACCGATTCATTGCCGGTTTCCGTTGCTGGCGAAATCCCGGTCAAAAGAACTAACCATATGATTACAGAACTGCTCAACTACGCCCCCCAAAAGTCCGCTAACCTTGGGACGCCAACGCCGTCGCCGAGGAGAACCCCCTCTTCAACATCGCCGCACGAATTTTTGCAGCGACACTTGCCAACAAGCGTAAGCCCTTCCCTCTCGACCTTGCTGAGCGCCAAACTTACCTGGAATCTAAGCCCTGCCGATGCACCATCAAGGACTGGCTCAGCCCTAAAACCCTGCGCGTCCTGTGTAACGGTATAAACTAGTGGCAAAAGAAACTTCACGCCATTGACACTACTTGGATCGAATTTGATTCCAAGTTCTTCACGGGGATTCCTCAAGAGGGATGGGTCAATCTCGACAGCTGAAGGATAGATTCTAATTGTCCCGACCGCGCGCGTGAATGTCGCATTTGGACCACCCAAATCTATCGCCCAGTCTGCTAGTTGGTCATAGCCGTCCGGGCACAAACAGTTGCCTTTGAAGAAGATTCGACCACCAAATCCACGCGCCTCACGACCATTGATAGTTCCGGCGCTTGGTGGCAGGTCGAAGTGATCCTGAATTGGGATGTAACCAAGTCCGCGAGCATCCACTGAGTTCACCGGATTTCCACCAACGTACCCATATGGCCCCAACCCGCCTGCGAAACCAATCGGGTCGCGGTTCAAGAACCGGCCCAGCCTGGCATCGTAGTGCCTCGCCCGCATATACAGCAGGTTGGTGAGTGCCGAATCGTCATGCACGCCAAGCCCACCGACAAAGGTCTTCGGGCTCGACCCCGAGCCAGTCTTTGTCTGCTCACCAAACTCGAGATACTCGTAGGCAGCAACTTCGTCACCGCTGCCGTCGACCACGATTCGAACCGAAGTTAAGCCGTCGGTCAGCAGGTAGAAAAAGTCGCCACCGCTCTCGAAGCCCATCAACTGGTGGCCCATCAGGTAGTTGAACTCCACCGGCGAGCCCACGGCCGGCGTCTCCACCTCGTTCAGTGTCGGCAAGCCAGAGTAGAAGCTCTCGGTCACCGTCTCGTCGTCGAGGATCTTCGCTTTGCGGATGCCGCCGGCATCATAGGTGTGCAGCACCTTGGTGTCGGCGGGACTGAAGGCCACCCGAATCAGGTTGTCCTGGTCGTCCCAACGATAGGCGATGGTGTCGCTGGTGGCCGCGTCGGTCCTCAGCGTCATGTTACCGTCGTCGTCGTAGGCAAAGGTCTCCACCGATGTCGTGAAATCTCCTTCGTCCCGAGAATGGAAGGTCCCGGAGAAGATCTCCTGGAGTGGATTCGCGTCGTCATCGTCGTAAAGGTAGCTCACGCTAGCTCCATGGTCGTCCATGAACTTGCGGTTGTCGGACTCATCGTATTGATAAGTTCGCTGTGCAGACGGGGTAGCCCCCTACGGTGAATCTAGCCACGATTTCGCTGTCGGTGGGATGACGAGCTCGGCGGTGGGTCGCAACCCTTCGAGCGGTGAAGCCGCGCCAGGGCTACGACGCGCAGCGTCGAGTACCTCAAAGACTCGAGCCGTAGCGTGCAGCGAAGGCTCGCTCCCCTCTGGCGCAGCCCCGTCAGCTCTCGAACTGGCGACCATCGCGGTCCCGGAAAGTCAGGTCATCGGGAGCCGTTCCTTCGATGAAGAGAAGGCCGTCGTGGACGTTGCGGTGGCAGCCCGTGCAGAGGAAGATCAGGTTGGCCGGCACCGTCAGGCCGCCCAGGGCGAAGAATCGGATATGGTGGGATTGTAGCCAGATATGGTTGGGGCAGTCGGGCGTCTGGCAGCAGTAGCAGTCGCGAATCTTGAGGGCCTCGGTCTGGGCAGGAGTGAGCCCACGGGCGTCAGGGTTGAATTTCAGCCGCGGCGAGAGCTCCCAGTGCGCGTTGGCCCGGCAAGCCAACTGCACTGAGGAGTTGCCGGGACACGCCTCCCCATCGACTGCCGTCGTGGCCATGAAGAAATCGTCCCCCGGGGGACGAATGCCCAGCTCCTGGGCCAACTCATGCGCCCTCTGAATCGGGCCGGCCAGTTTGCGCTGGCGCGAAGCCGCCACCGCGGCCGCTCTGGCCCGCATCGCCTCGAGGTCCTTTTCGGTGACCGGGGCGGTCTGCAAACGCTGGGCCAGCACGAAGGCCAAGGCTTCTTTCAGCTCTACCTTGCGCCCCAGCTCGAGGGAAAGCGAATGTAGAACCAACTTCAGCAGTTCAGCCGTCTCGGGGTCGAGGTGGAGGGTGATTTCTTCGCTTTCGATCTGGGTGGGCTGCAGTTCGCCGGGCAAGCCTCCTTTGGGAGTGGCGGCCACCAGTTGGCGAATCACCGAGGTGGAGTAACTCGAAGCCAGCTCGAGCCAGAGCTGCTCGGTTGTGGGGGTGGCTTTACTGGCGATCTCCCGCAGCTTGGCCCAACCGACGTCGCCCCGCTCGGCGGCCGCGGTGAGTTGGGGCAGGCCTTCGAGTTGGCGGGCCACGCGGCGACAGGCATTGGCCTCTTTCTTGGTCACTCCCAGCAGGCGGATAGCATAGTGGATGGGGCCACTGAGCCAAAGTCTTGATAGCGGCCGGTGGCTTGCAGGGCCAGCAAGCAGCGACCCAGGATGATGCGATGAATCACCAGGCCGGTGGCAGAGCGCCGGGCTCTTGGGTTCGACGTGGTCTGGGGGCGTGGCCGAGCGGTCGCTCCCGAGCGCGTTTGAGTCACGCCCACCCCTTCGCCCTTACAGTCCTTGCTCACGTCCCTGGCCGCGCGAGGCGCCGGCTCTTCCCGGTAACGAGGCCACCGCTCAACTGGCGGCGTCTCGGTTGATTTGCTTTTGCCAGCAGGAAACCAGCAAGCGCGCCGTCTACCGTCTACCGTCTACCGTCTACCGTCTACCGTCTACCGTCTACCGTCTACCGTCTACCGTCTACCGTCTACCGTCTATCTCAGTGCGTCGCCCAGATAAGACCCGTCTGCTCGCCGGCCAGAAAGAAGACCGGCGGCTCGTTCGAGAGGCGATACGCCACCGGCTTAGCCGGCAGGCGTTCAACCAGGTCGTCGGCCACTTGCGTCAGCAGCTTGTCGCGCTCTTTGCGGGCTCGCTTGCTGCGTTTGGTGGGGGCCAGGTTGCCCTCTTCGTCGGGCTCGCCATAGTCTTCCATGAGATGGCTGGTGAGCCAGGCGGCCAGCTTGTCGGCTGGAATGGCCCGGCGCGAGTCGCGGATGGCCGCCGGGGTGAGAGGCTCGAGTTCGGGAATGAGCCCTTGCACGTAAGCCAGCAGGGCCTGGCATTCGGCCTCGTCGAGGGTTTCGGGCAGCGAGCTGGTCGAGGAAACGACGTCGACCACATAGAGCGACGGGCTCTGGTCTTGCTCGCGACCAAAGCGCGATTCGAGCTTGACCAGGCGCTTGAGCGCCTTGAGCATGTCGTCTGAGAGTTGGGCGGTAGTCAGGTCGGCGGCCCAGGCGGAATTGACCTCGACCGGCTCAGCCTCGACGGTCTCGGGCTCGGCTTCGACCACCGCGACCGGGGAGGTCAGCTTTTCGGCGAAGTGGCGGTCGACTTCTTCGACGATGGCCTTGGCCCGGGCCACCACGTCCGAGCGCGAGCCGCGGGACTCGGCCGGGGCAAAGGTCAGGCGCGCACACTCGTCACACATGAGGTGCAGCTGGCGGCCGTCCTGATGGGCTTTGAGTTCGCGGGCCTGGCCGCAGCGAGGACAGGCCCGTAACTTCGGAGCCTGTCCCAGGCCGCGCAGGGTGCGAGCCAACGGGATGGGGAAGGTGATGTCTTCGTAGAAATACACCACGTAGGCCAGGGCTCCGAGCGGGCCAAAGAAGATCAGCACGCCCAGCCAGAAGCGGGGCCGCTTGTTCTGGGCCCAATCGATGATCAGCAAGACGTTGAGCAGCCAAAGCAACAGCACGGGAAACATTCTGGCTTCTTTCCGGCCGGCCCGCCGTCATCCTTCTCAGGGCTTGTGTTGAAGCTCGTCGGGCGAACGCTCGACATCGAGCGGGACGAGTTCGAGCGTCCATTCGAGGGGCACCTGGGCAGGCGGATGACAGACCTGATCGGTGCAGGTCTGTAGCCTTAGCTGAGCCTGAATCGAGAGAGGCCGAGGCTCTTTGAGAGTCTTGCGCCACTCGCCCGCAGAGTCGATTTTGAGCACGGCCTGCAGGCGCACTTTGCCTTGATAGACGGGTACGGTTTCGCCGAACAGCTCGAGGGGTTGGCCGGGCGGGTACTCGATCGATTCCACCTGAAGTTCGGGCTGGCGAGCGAATTCCAGGCTGACCGGGATGGCCTCGGTCGTGCCCGGGGCGTAGGCGTGCAGACCCGGCGGGAATTCGAGTTCGAGGGTCAGCGTGAAGCGACTGCCCACGGTCACCCGCCGGTCGCTCTGGGCCAGGCGCACCTCGGCGCCGGCTACCGACTGCTGGGTCGTGCGCGCGAGAGAGTCGGGAAAGAGGCTCCCCAAGACGCTGGCCGGGGTGGGCCGGTCGCGGTAGCTCTCTTCCAGGAAGACCTCTTGCACCACCCCCTGCGGGTCGAGGTAAAGGATAGCCGGGAGGGCGACTCCTTTGCCGATGCCGGTTGCTTCGTCGTTGCGCAGCCCGATGGCTTCCAAGTATTCGGACTGGGGGTCGGCCAGCAGCGGGTATTGGATGGCCTTGCGTTGCGAGAATTCGGCCAGGATGGCCGGGCTATCGTAGGAGAGGGCGGCCACCCCCAGGCCTCGTTGCTGGAAGTCGGCCAGGGACTGTTGCAACTGGACCAGCTGCACTTTGCAGTAGGGTCACCAATCGGCCGACCGAAAGACCACCAGGATCAGGCCCTGGGGGCCGGCCAGACCTTCGAGGCTTTGAGGGTGGCCGAACTGGTCTGCCCCCTGCAGCGGGGGCAGACGGTCGCCCCGGCCCGGGGCGGCGCCGGCCGCCAGCGACAGCGCGGCCAACAGGGGTAGCAGCCAACCTCTCACTTGGCCGGAACCACTTTATAGAGGAACAGCTTGGCCGGGTCGCTGGGGCCGGCCTTGTGAACGATGGCGGCTTTGGTGTTGTCGTTGCTAAAGCGCAGGGACTGCACCGGAATGTCGGCCTCGGTATAGGTCTTGATCGGCTTGAGGGCGTCCTTGGTGGTGACCAGGAACTGGGTAGCCACGCCGTACGGCTGCATCGGTTGAGACAGGTCGGCTGTCGAGATGACGAAGCCGTAGTACGGCTTCCACAGATATTTGGGCAGATAGGCGATGGTCTTCTGGCCCAGCTCATGGTTGGCCAGGTACTTGCCGGTCCAGGTATTGACCAGGTAGGCTCCGGCGTTGACCGTGGGGGGGAACACGAAGTAGGTGACCAGCACGTGGCCGCCGCCGTATTCGAAGTTGATGCCGGTATAGGTGGTCTTGTCCTGGATTTTCTTGTCGGCCGGCACGTCGTCGAGGATGGTGGTCACCTTGTCGGTGTCGAGGTTGATGATGCCGGCCACGTGCTCGAACTTGTTGTTGGGCGGAACCAGCGCTCGCGAATAGGCCAGCAGGCGCACGGTGGGCTTGTTGGGCGGCGTGTAGACGAGGATGTCCAGGCCGCTGATGTTTTCACCTTTCTGATACTGCTTGAGCTTTTTGCCGGCGGCCAGATCCCACAGGGCGATCCCGTCAGAGGTGCCCAGCGCCAGCAGGTTCTGCTTGGGACCGTAGGCATAGCCCCAGATCTTTTTGGGGTCGGCCTTGAGGTCGAGCTCTTTGACCACCTTGCCGGCGCGCCAGTCGATGGTCTTCATGGGCAAGATATTGCGCAGCAACAGCAGGTGCTTGCCGTCGAGGGAGAAGTCGAGTCCGTCGGGCGAGTCCACTCCGTGAACGCTCTCGGGGATCTCCGCCACCACCTTCTGGGTCTTGACGTCCCACACGGTGAGCATCTTGGCACCGTGAATGTAGGCGGCTACATAGGCTCCATCAGGCGAGAAGGCGGGCTTGGAGATCGAGAAAGGGTCTTCGCCGGGCAGCTGCACGGGCTCGACGAATTGGGGGGGCACCGGCACCACTTCGGCCATGGCCAGGGCGCTGGTGAGAAGAACGAGGAGAAAGATCTTCAGTCTGGTCATGGCCCCGGCTTCCCGTCCGACCGTGGGTCTCCTCCCGTGAGCCACTCCCAGGTTGCCCCCACCAGCACACCGCAAAGGTGGCCCGACGAACTCACGATGGGGGTGAGCTGATCGAAGGTCAGCTGCAAAAGCAAGATCAGGCCCAATCCGCGCAGTTGCCGGCTCAGAGTAGGCGAGGGGTGGCGCCGGTGGCGTCGGGCTATCAGCACGGTGCTGGCTCCGATCAGCCCCATCAGTCCCACCGAGGCTCCCACCACCAGACCGGGTTCGGCCTGGTGGAAGTCGGCGTAGGCCAGCACCAGCGCCAGCCCGCCCACTCCCGAGACCAGAAAGCAGGCCAGGCCGCGTCCCCACCCCCGAGCCCCTTCATAGAAGCGCGCAAACAGCGCCAGACCGCCCAGGTTCATCAGCAGATGGAGCACCCCCGCATGCAGAAAGTTGGCCGTGAAAAGTCGCCAGTATTCGCCCTCGAGGGCTCGGGACGGAAAGACCATGGCCCCGCACCGGTAGAGCACTTCGCCCCAGCTTCCCGGTTGAGCGGTCTCGTAGAGATAGCAAGCAATCTGGATGGTGGCGAGGGCTCGCCACAGTCCCCGATTCTGCTCACCCGGGCGCCCTAAAGTGCCCACCTCGCGCACCTCGGAAAGGTCCTGGCCCGTCTGTTCGAAGAGTCTATCCGCCTGGGGCCAGGGGGGAGGGGCCTGAGATGTCTGCTGGCCGTAGCGGGGCGACTCCTGGGGGAACTCAACCTCTTGACCGGCGGCCTGGCGAGCCACCGTCAGCCAGTCTTCGGCAACCCGGACGGGGAAGGCGGCCAGGGGGCCTTTCAGCAGCTCTTCGCAGACCTCGACCTGACCCAGATAGGCGGCCGCAAACAGGTAGGCACAGTGGCGATTGTAGCTGTTTTCAGGGGGATGGGCGAGTAACTCGCCCACCATCTCGTGATAGTGTCCCAACTCGCCCAGGGCGCGCAGGTTGGCCAGTCGGCCCGACTCGGTCCGCTCTGGTTCGGGCAGGGCCTTCCACCATTGCACCAGGTCCTGCCAGCGCCGCCCCGAGCGTAGCACCTCGAGTTCGGCCGCCTGGGCCAGTGGCGAGTCGGTCTCTCGCAACTGTTGTAGCAGTTTGTCCGCCTCGACCCGGCGCCCGGCCACCGAGTGGCCCAGGGCCTCGGCATAAGTCGGATAGTCGCGCCAGCCATCCCAGGGATAGATACGCCGGATCCAGCGTCCGTAGCTGGCCGACCTTTCAAAGTCGAGCCCTTCGGCGGCCAGGCTGGCGCGCCCCATCAACCAGCCGGGCAGCACCACCAGCAACAACCAGAACGAACCGACCAGACTGCCCGCCCACTCGAATCCGGCCAGCACTAGGCCAACCAGCGCGAGCAGCAGGGCCAGTTGGATGCGGGCGCGCGCTCCGCGGCGGGACTGGACGACTCCGAACAGGCAAGAGGCCCCGACCATCCAGCGTGCTACCCACTCGATTTCCATCAGTGCCCCCGCAGGATTCTCACCACCTGGGGCAGCGTGTTCTCGACCTGATTGCGCGAGAAATAGTCGTCTTTGCCGACATGCGTGGTGGGACCGGGACAGAGATGGCGGATCTTGCCGGCCCGCCGAGTGCGGTTCCAGGCGCTGTAGGGCATGAATCGCCAGCGACCGGGAAAGATCAGAGCTCCCAGGTCGGGCACCCAGTAGTCGCGGCTGCCCCGCAGGCTGTGGACCAGATCCACCTGCTCGATGGCTTCGTCGTCAGAAAAGACGCCGCCCAGGGCCACGATCTCGACTCGACAGCCCAATTGCTGCTTGAGAAAAGGAGCGGCTCCCACCGCGATCTGGGCCCCTCCGCTATAGGCCAGTAAATAGAGCGTTTGGCCGCTGCCCACGGGAAAGCCGGCCTGGCGCAGGCGACGGGCCACCTCGCGGGCCACGCCCAGATTATAGACAGGGCCGTAGCGGCGATCGGCCGAGACCAGGAATTGGAACATATTGCGCACCACGATGAGCACGTCAAAGACATTGTTGGGCAGAGCCAGTCGACGGGCCTGCAACCAGCTCCACAGGTTGCGCAGCAGGCGGTCGCCGTCGAGCGGGTTGTTGTTGACCGAGAAGGGAAAGACATCGCAAATGACTTCGGTTCCCGGCAGTTCGGCCTCGAGGCGCTCGAGGAAGCCACGCTCGCGCCGGGCCAGAAAGTCGCCCGAAAAGCCGGCTACTCCGGTGAAATAGACCACGTAGTAGGGGGCCACCTCGCCCTGGTCGGGCGGCGGCGAGGGAACCTGCGTCAGGGTGCGGCGGGTCCAACCGGCCCACCAACCCATGGCTTCGAACGGCGACAACAGAGCGCTGACCAGCAAGAGCAAGCCAAACAGCGCGATCAGGTTGATGAGCCAGCTCATGGAACGCTCGGCCAGGGCCCTTCGGCGCCGCTGGCCCAGCTCCACAGGCGGTCCTGCAAGTCTTCCAGGCCGAACAGACGCAGATAGCTGGCGGCGGCCTCCACCAGACCGCCATAGGTGCAGCACACCAGCGATTGCCAGAAGGTGAGTTCGAACTGCCAGCCGATGCCGGCCACCACCGCCAAGAAGACGTAGATGCGCAGCAAGCGAGCCAGCCACAGGCCGAAATGAGGGATCACCGCCAGGGCGCCGAGGATGCGGGGAGCATGGCCCAGGCTGACCACGACGAACACACTCACCAGGGTGGCGCGGGTGAAGAAGTTGGCCAGAATCCAGATCGACAGGGTCCACAGGCTCACCGAGAAGACCGAAAACAGGCCGCCGGCCACCAGGCACAGAGCGAAGCGGCGCAACGGCACCCGGTTCACGAACAGGATGAACGATTGGCCCACCATTTCGGAGCAGCCGGCCAGAAACAGGACCAATAGACTGGCCAGCAGAGTCACCAGGAGCGCCTCTGCAGAGACAGCAAACAGACGAGCCCGGCCAGGCTGGCGATGCCCCAGAGAGCGGCCGTGCCATAGTGGCCCATGCAGAGGTAGCCGCCCGAAAAGATGCCGCCCCAGAGCAGGAAGGCTCCAGCTATCAGGCGGGGGATGACCCCGGTGGTCACCGACTCGAGTTGGCCGGCCTCGGTCTGGTGCTCGGGCTTCCACCATCCGCCCGGTTGCACCTTGGTGTAAAAGCGTTGCAAAGTCTCGGGAGACTCGGGCTGGGTGACCAGCGTGACCAGGGCCGTGATGGCCAGCGAGATGGGCACGATGAAGAGCAGCTTGAGGTGAAATTCGAAGGGAATGCCAAACAAGACGGGGGCTTTCTCGAACAATCCCACGTTCTCGAAACGATGCTGCCACCAGGCCAGCAATTCCAGGCCCAGGCTCAGGGTCAGCGAACTGAACATGGCCGTGATCTCGGACCAGGCCGAAAGTCGCCACCAGAACCAGCGCAGGCCTAAAATCAGGCCGGCCCCAGCGCCCATCGAGAGGAGAAACTCCCAGGCCTTGCTGATGACCTGCATCTGCGAGGCCAGCATGGCTCCCGCTACCATCAGCGCCAGGGTGGCCCCCTGGCTCACCCGCACATAGTGATGCTGGTCGGCGTTGGGCTTGATGAAGCGGGCGTATACGTCATGGACCAGATAGGATGCGCCCCAGTTGAGGTGGGTATCGATGGTGGACATGAAGGCGGCCAGGAAGCTCACCACCAGGATTCCTTTGAGGCCCGGACCCAGATAGTCTCGAATCATCATGGGATAGGCGACCTTGTCGCCCATCTCGATACCCGACACGTCGGGAAAGGCCACCATCGAGGCCAGGGCCACCAGAATCCACGGCCAGGCCCGGCCCACATAGAATAGGAAGTAGAACCAGAGCGTTCCCAGCGTGGCATGGCGCTCGTCCTTGGCCGCCGACATGCGCTGCACGATGTAGCCTCCGCCGTCGATGTCGAAGCGACACCACCAGACCATCAGCACGAAGATGACGACCTTCACGAAGGGAGAAAGCCAGAACTCGGTGGGAGTGGCATCGGGCGGGGGGAGGGGAGGGAAGATGGCGGTGTGGTTGGCGGGAATGTGGCTCAAAATCGCCTTGAGACCACCCAGTTTGGCCAGAGCCACCACGGCCAGAGTGTAGCTGCCCACGGTGGCGATGACGAACTGCACCAGGTCGGTCACCACCACGCCATAGAAGCCGCTGAGCAGGGCGTAGCTCAAGGCTACTGCAGCACAGCCCCACAGGGCTAACGTTTTGTCGACATCGAGCAGCACGGCCAGAATCGAGGTCATGGCGTTGAGCACCCAGCCCATGATGATCAGATTGTAGAGGGTGGCGAAATAGAGGGCTTTGAAACCACGCAGGAAAGCCGCCGGCCGCCCGCCATAACGCAGCTCGAGCAGTTCATTCTCGGTGAGCACCTCGGCTCGCCGCCACAGCCGCGAGAACAAGAAGACCGAAAGCAGCCCCTGGGGCACGGCGCTCCACCAGAACCAGTTCTGCCAGACACCGTTGGTGCGCACGAATTCGGTCACCGCCAGCGGGGTGTCGGCGGCGAACGTGGTGGCCACCATCGAGGTGCCCACCAGCCACCACGGGAAGTTTCGACCGGACAGAAAGTATTCTTCGGTGCTCTCGCTGGCTTTGCCGGAGAAGTAGATCCCCACCCCGAGCGAGAAGGCCAGGTAGGCGATGATGATGATCCAGTCGATGGCAGCCAGATGCATCCACTGAACCTAACAGTTGAGGATGGATCGGTCAATCCTGGCCGGGCTCTGGTCATTGGCGCCCATCCCGACGATTGTGATTTCGGTGCCGGCGCCACCACGGCGGCCTGGACACGCCTGGGCTGGAGCTTCGATTTCGTGTGTGTGACCGACGGCAGCCGCGGCACCCGCGATGGCCAGGCCCGCCGCGATCTTTTAGCCAATCAACGGCGCAGCGAGCAAGAAGCTTCGGCCAGACTGCTGGGGGCCGGGGTGGTCAAGTTTCTGGCTTTCGAAGACGGAGCCGTGACTTATGGCGAGCCTTTGCTCGAAGCCGTGGTGGCGGTCCTCCGCGAAATGGCTCCCGATATCGTCTTCACCCACACTCCGGACCCTCTCGACTTTCGCCCTTTCGACCGGCGTCAGGGGGCCTGGGTCAATCACCGCGATCACCGGGCCGTGGCTCAGGCGGTGCTCGACGCTGTCTATCCGTGTGCCCGAGACCCTCTGTTTTATCCCCACCTGGAACTGCCGGTCCACCAGGTCAGGAGTGTTTATCTCTGGGGGGCCCGCGACGCCGATGTCAGAGTGGAGTGCGGGGAGTATCTCGACCTGAAGGTCGAGGCTCTGGCCTGTCACCAGAGCCAGTTCGCCGAGCGGGATTGGGCGCCCATTCGGGCCGCCTGGCCTGCTTACGAAGCCTTTCAGAAGGTGTGTCTATGAAGTACTGGCTCTGGCTTTTGCTGACCGCGATGGCGGTGGCCCAGCCCAACTATGATGAGGCTCTGGTGCCTGACTATCGCTTGCCCGAGCTGACCGGTCACAGCCGCGCGCAGCTGCTCGAGCTGTTCGCCGAGCACGTCTATGGCCACGTTCCGGCCGACCAGCCCCAACTCACCGCCCGCGAGTCGTCCGAGACCGTCTTCGGAGGCCGGGCCGTGCGCACCCTGGTCGAGCTGGATCTGGCCTATCAGGGGCGCCACCAGAGCCTGCATCTGCTCATCTATCGCCCCGCCCAGCGCCCCTCCTGCAAGGTCTTCGTGGCCATGAACTTCATGGGCAACCAGACGGTCTACCCCGACTCCGGCATCCCTTTGGCTCAGGGCTGGGTGGACAACAACGAAAGCCTCGGCATCACCCAGAATCGGGCCACGGACAGCTCGCGCGGAGGGCGCTCGGGTCGCTGGCCGGTCGAGGCCATTCTGGCGCGTGGCTATGGCTTGTGCACCCTGTATTACGGCGATGTCGACCCCGATTTCGACGACGGCTTCACTAACGGCGTCCACGGGCTGATGGGCAAGTCCGAGGATTGGGGCTCGATCGCTGCCTGGGCCTGGGGTTTGAGCCGGGTGGCCGACTATCTCGAGCAGCAAGATTGGGTCGACGGACTGGCCGTGATGGGCCACTCGCGCCTGGGCAAAGCGGCCCTTTGGGCCGGCGCCAACGACCCGCGCTTTGGGCTGGTCATCTCCAACAATTCCGGCTGCGGCGGAGCGGCCCTTTCACGACGCCGCTTCGGCGAGACCGTCAAGGCCATCAACGATCGCTTTCCTCACTGGTTCTGCCGGCGCTTTCGCGAGTATAACGAACGCGAGGACGCGCTGCCGGTGGACCAGCATCAACTGTTGGCCCTGATGGCTCCGCGGCTGCTTTATGTGGCCAGCGCCGAAAGTGACCTGTGGGCTGACCCTGAGGGCGAGCGGCTGGCTGTCGAGGCCGCCAGGCCAGCCTTTGCGGGCGGGGGGCAAGTCGGCTATCATCGTCGCCCCGGCAAGCATGACGTGACCCCCTACGACTGGGAGCGCTATCTCGACTTTGCCGACCGCTGGTGGAGGCCGCGGGCGCCCTGAGGGCGTAGTTTGCCCGGGTAAGGAGGTGCTTTTGATGAACAAGCACAGTCGGTGGACTGCCGTGCTGATGCTGGCCTTGTTACTGCTCACCATCCCAGCTGGCGCCGAAGAACTCTTCGTCCGCAATCGACCCTACAAAGGGGAGGTTCGCGGCGGAGGAACTTCGGCCCAGGTGCGAATCGACGAGCTGGCCGCAGCGCTCGAACTCGAGCTCGAGCATCAGAATGGCGTCTACTCATATCAGGGCACGACCCTGACCACCGAGACGATCGGCGAATTCGCCTACATCCGGCTTTCCGACCTCAAGCCGCTCGGAGTGAAGGTCGTGCCAAATCCCGACCTGGGAACCATCGATGTCTACGTCGCCCAGGCCGACAAGCCCGCCCCAGCAGGCCAGGCCCAACCGGCCGCCGCGGATTGGGGCAGCGGAGCCGTGGTGGTCCATTTTGGGGCTCCCTGGTGAGGAGCATGCAGGAAGATGAAGCCTGCACTGGCTCAGTTTGAGTCAGACAATCTCGTGAAGGTCGTTGACCTGAACATGGACCAGCGCAACACGCCCGATTTCAAGAAATACGGCAAGTATTTCCAGGGGCGCTCGATACCGTTCACGGTTTTCGTCGATGCCGACGGCAAAGCCGTGCACAAGATCACCGGGATGGCCAGCCACTCTGATCTGGTCAAGGCAGCCCAGAAATACCTGAAGTGAGACCGCGACGGGAGGCGGTCTCGCCTCCCGTCCACTCGATGCCCACTTACTTAGCCTTTCACAAGCCCTACGGCATGATGTGCCGCTTTACCGACCCGCACGGCAGACCCACTCTCAAGGACGCCATTGCCGTGCCCGATGTCTATCCCTTAGGGCGCCTAGATCTCGACAGTGAAGGTCTGCTGCTGCTTTCTGACGACAATCTATTCCAGACCAGACTGTTGGCCCCGGGCAGCCATCACAAGACCTATTGGGTTCAGGTCGAGCACCTGGTGCCAGAGTCGGCGCTCGAGCAGTTGCGGACCGGCGTCATCATTCAGGGGCAGAGGACGCTGCCGGCGCAGGCTCGTCGTCTGGAAGAGCCCGAACTCGAGCCGCGGGCGATTCGCTTTCGAAAGGCGATTCCGACCTGCTGGATCGAGTTGACTCTGAGCGAGGGACGAAATCGTCAGGTTCGCCGGATGACGGCGGCGGTGGGGCATCCGACCCTTCGGCTGGTGCGGGTGAAGATTGGTCCGGTCGAGCTTGGTCAACTGGCTCCGGGGGAGTATCGCGAGTTGACCCCGGCGGAGTTGGAGTGGGTGAGACAGGTCCGCCAGGGACCACCCACTGGCCCTCGGGGTAAGGCGATTCGACGCCGTCGCCGCCCACGGAAGTGAGCATCACTCGATAGGAACGCCCGGTCTGTAGATCCTCGAACCGGGTCCGGCGCTCGAACACCCGGCGACCGAGTTGCCAGTTGACCCCCTCCGGAATGCAGTAGGCGCGGTACAGGCTCGCCCCCTCGACCGCCCCCCAGCGCAGCTCGACAAAGTCTTTACCCACCGTCATTTCGGGCTCGGGAGCCGGAGGCGGCGCGAGCCGGCGACAGCGCAGGCCCAGACCCCGGCTGGGTACTCCCGGCCCTGGACCGGCCAGCGGTACGATTTCGAAGAGGTAATCCCGTCCCGGCTCGAGGGGACCCGATTTCCAGCCGGTCTCGACGACTCCGGCCACCCTTTCCTGGTCTTGCCAAATTTCGTACCCGATGGCGCCGGCCGATGCCTTCCACTGCAGTTCGACCGTTCCGTCCCCGGTCTGACCGCTCACCTCCTGGGGGGCCAGGGGCAGGCCCGACTCGGCCAACTGAAGCGTCCGTTCGACCCAATCCGAGGCCCCCAGCGAGCTGACCTGACGGGCCGCGAAACGATAGACCTCACCCGGCTCGAGACCGGTCACACGGGGTCCGGCGGCTTTCCAGGCGAAGGGAGGCAAAGTCTCTGCTTGAGGGCAGTAGCGCAGATCCAGGCTGCCATCGGCCAACCCCTCGAGGGCAACCGCGCCGGGCCCAACTTCGGCCACCTCGAAGCTGGGCGCGGGCAAACTGCCGGGGGTTGGGAGGGCCGGTGGGGGCGGCAGCCGATCCAGCCAGGGATGGGTAAGGTAGAGGCTGTGGGGCTGATCCTCGAGCAACTCTTGCAGGCTGCGCCGATAGATCGGAGCGTCGTTCTGGCCAGGGTCGAGGTAGTCGAGCACCAACAGGGTCATCCGCTGATCCGGCCGGATCGTCTCGCGCACCAGTCGCAGATTGTCCTGGAGCCACGGGTTGGGCTCGGCTCTGGCCTGATCCCAGTTCCACTGGGTGGCGAGGCTCTCGAACATCACTCCGTCCAGGCTGTTGCGCACCTGGGCGTCCTTGAGCAGATAGAAGCCGCGATTCGCCACCAGCACATGCTCGGGAAAGCTCCTGCGTAAGCTCAAGATCAGCTCGGCCAGCCCAGCAGCGGTGCCGGGATAGCTATCTTGAGAACCGGTATCAAGGGTGTCCAGAAAGAACCCGTCATAACCCTTCTCGACCAGCTGGCGGGCGCGGTCGAGCACCATCTGGCGCCACTTCTCGTCGGCGGCATCGACGTAGAAGCTTCCCCACACACCGTTCTCGTCGGGCAGACCATCGTGACCGGGTTGGGT
The DNA here is from genome assembly GCA_050250895.1 of Vulcanimicrobiota bacterium. Lineage (GTDB taxonomy): Bacteria > Vulcanimicrobiota > Xenobia > Xenobiales > JADMJV01 > CAYRFU01. The sequence continues at coordinate 522,004 of JBFWNU010000003.1, forward strand.
CACGGGCTTGCCGTCGCAACCTCGCTCGGGGCCGAGCTTTCCAAACACGTAGGTGACCTCATCGAGAAACCGTTCGGGATAGCGGCCGGCGCCATCGGGCTCGGGCACGCCGCTCTCTTCACCCAGGGACAGATAGGCCAGCACCACCGTATCGTCGTCGTTGCCCGCGACGCCGTCTGGCCCCAGCCGCAGCCGGCGCAGACGGTCGCCGGCCAGGTTGTCGAAGCCCTGGCCGGGCTGCACGATGGCCAGGTCGAAGCGGCTGGCCTGGGCCACTTTGTCGTCATCCCAGCTTCCGTAATAGACGGTGTAGGTGCGGGGTGGCCAACGGCGGGGATGGCGGACGACCTCAGGTGCTTCGCGCGGCAGCAGGCTCCACAATCCGAACAGAACTACACAGACGGCGAAGACGCGCTTGGAAAACCAACGGCTCCATTGGCCCGGGTCTTTCCACGGGCTCTGCTCCATAACGAGCTAGGCGTGCAGGGCGGCTCTCGAGTCGAATTTGAAATCGCACATCAGGTCTTCAGCGATTTTCTCGAGTTCAGCGCGGAGCGCTTCCAGGTCGCAAGCCGGCGGCAGCCCCACCGTGATCGAGGCCGAGAACAGCATCTCGCCCGACATGGGGGCACTCTCGACCTCAGAGGAAAAGTCCTCGATATTGATCGAGTGGCGGGCCAGGGCAGCCGTAATCTGGTGTACGATACCGGGGCGATCCTGGCCCACCAGCTCCAGCGTCAGTTCTTGGGGCGAGCCGACCAGGCCGGGGCGATCGGGATGGAGGGTGACGGTCAGGCCGTCGATGTTGTTCATGGTCTGCAAGAGCTGGGTCTCGTCGGCGACTTCGACGCGGACGATACCGGCAAAATGCCCGCCCAGGTGGGTCATGCGGCTCTCGAGCCAGTTTCCTCCGGCCGCCTCGATGGTCTTCGAGAGGGTGTCCATCAAGCCGGGGCGATCCGGCCCCACCACGGTTGCAACGAAAGCTTTCATTTTGAGGGGTTCTCAGTTTTTCGCGGCTAGTCCTTCAGAAAGAACGCCTGGCTGGCCGCCGATAAGGCCTGCTGCAGTTGTTTGTTAGAGCGGGCTTGCCAGTTGGCCCGGGCCTGAGCTTCCAGGGCCCGGCTGGCCGCCGGATGGCCCGGTTGCAGCTCGAGCACGGCTTTGAAGGCCTGACGGGCCAGTCCGCGCTGGTGGTTCTGGGTGGCGGCCGTGCCCAGCAACAGCTGGGCGTCGGCCCGGCGCGGCGCCAGTTCGGTGGCCCGCTGAGCCAGCTTCATGGCCTGATCAGGCTTGTAGTGGGCCAGATAGATGCGAGCCGCTTTGACATAGGCTTCGGCCGCCTTTTGCGATTCGCCCATCCGCTCTTCGGAGCGGGCATAGGCGCTCCAGTAGCGGGCCTGGTCGGGGGCCTTGGCCACAGCCTGTCGATATTGCGAGCGGGCCTGCAACGGTTGTCCTTTGGCCAGCAGCAGGTTGCCCTTCTGATAGTGGGCCACCGCTCGGCGAGCCAGGACCGCACCGCGGCTCGAGGCGTTGGGAGCCCGGTCGACCGCGAACACTCCTACCAGGTTGGTCTGGCGTCGTCCCGGTCGGACGATGGTGTCACCACCGTAGGACATCGCCGTCGAAGTGCCGCCGTCAAGATTGATGGCCTGACGGGCGCCCAGGGTCTTCATGATGCGGGCCAGTTCCCACAGGCTGACATCGCGGGTCACGCTGACCATCAACAACTTGTTGGAGGCGGTCAGCCCGAGGGCCGTTCTGGGTCTGGGCACATACAACGATGGGTCGCTAAAGCCCTCGGGTTGGGTGACCAGATACTCGCCCGAAACCAGCAACGTGGGACCCCCCGAAACGGCAAACTGGGTGTCGCTCCACTCTTGATATCGACCCAGTCGCCCGGCCGAGTTGATGATGTCGCCGCGGCCCTGGTTGTCGATGACGAGACTGGTCCCGATGGCTCCCTCGGCCAACAGACGGCCGTCGGCCACCAGATTGCCGACCACCACCGAACTGCGGGTGTCAAAGAAGGTGCCGTTGATGGCGGCCAGAGGATGACTCTGGGTCACCATCCGGTCGAAGTCCATCGTCTTACCGGCCGGGGCCATGATGGGCCGCACCACGATCGACTTCGAATTGAGGTCGACCTTGACCACATGCACCGGGGTCTCGTAGAGGAAATGCTTCTGGTAGACTACCGGATCGGCCCAGCCCTTGCTAAAAAGCAATAAAGCCATCAACCACATCAGGTAACCTCGGGACATACGCTTATTATAACTCAGCCGATGGCCTTTTGTCTCGCATCCAGGGCTGCTGAAAATAGCGATCCCAAGAGTCGGCGAGCAGCGCCACTACGGGCCCCCGCACGCGCCCGCTACGCGCCAATCGCACCGCCGCGACCACCGCCGTGCCCGAAGAACCACCCACCAGCAAGCCGGCTTTTTGCTGCAGCCTCAAGGCAGTGCCGAAGCTCTCTTCGTCAGAGACCGAAAAGGCCTCGTCGATCACCTCGCGCTCCAGAATATCCGGAGCCCTACTCGAGCCGATGCCTTCCACCTGATAGCTGCCGTCGGGTCCATAGTGACCGGTGCGAACCCACTCGGCCAGCGACGATCCTTCCGGGTCGGCCAGGGCTATCCGCGTCGACCCCTGCTCTTTGAGATAACGTCCCACTCCAGTGATGGTTCCCCCCGTGCCCACTCCGGCCACGAACGCTCCCACCTCACCATTTAGCTGCCGATGGATCTCAGGCCCGGTGGTCCGATAGTGAGCCTCGACATTGGCCGGATTGCGGAACTGATCGGCCAGAAACCAGCCTCGCTCTCGGGCCAGGCGGTCGGCGGTCTGGCGAAAGTTGTCGGGGGAATCGAGCGGAGCGTTGGGCACCACCATCACTTCGGTCCCCAGCGCCGCCAGGGCCTGGCGCTTGTCCACCGACATCTTGGCCGGCAGCACGCAGACCAGCGAATAGCCTCTCGAGGCGGCTACCAGGGCCAGTCCCATCCCGGTGTTGCCGGCGGTGGCCTCGACGATGGTCGCACCCGGACCCAACCGCCCCTCGGCCTCGGCCGCCTCGACGATGGCCAGGGCCAGGCGGTCCTTCACACTGCCTCCGGGGTTGAGATATTCACACTTTCCGTAGAGGGGAACGGGGGTGTCGAAGCCTTGGAGTTCGACCAGGGGCGTATTGCCGATGGCATCCAGAATGGTCACTTGGGCCTGCTATGACGGGGAGGTTTGCCTCTCCTGCCGAAGAGCCCCTCGGTGCTCGAGCGACATCAGGAAAAACGCCAGGACTGGGAGGGCCCCGGCCCCGGCCCCAGGCGAAAGAAGAGGCGCCTGCGCAAAGTGCGCGATTGGGTGACACGCATGTTTTTCACCTGGCCTTACTTCCTCTTTTCTTACACCCTGCTGGCCGCTCTGTGCGCGACCATCTACTGGGGCCTCATCCACCGCCGTTCCCTCGAGCAGAAATTTGAACGCCAGTCCGCCTATTACAAGTCGGAAGTGCGCCTGGCCACGGTGACCAAAATGGTGAGGCGCCAATGCGAAGCCACCGGACGCCCGCCCTCGGATCTACAAGAGTTCTTGAAGGACGAGTTTCCGGTGGTGGACGGCATTCAACCTCACCAGGACTTCTGGGGAGGCGATTTCTTCATCGTGGTCGCGCCCCACATGGTGATGATCTACAGCCCCGGCCCCGACGGCGAACGCTACACGGTCGACGACCTCATGATGCAGTTCGACCGCAAGGGCTAGCGCGTCGGCCTGGCTGGCGCTCTAGATGTCGAGGAGTTCGACTTCGAAGACCAGGGTGGCGTTGGGGGGGATGACGCCGCCGGCTCCGCGGGCTCCGTAGCCGAGCTCGGGCGGAATAGTGAGCTTGCGCTTTTCGCCGACCTTCATTCCGGCCACCCCTTCATCCCAACCTTTGATGACCTGGCCGGCCCCTAGATTGAACTGGAAAGGCTGGCCGCGGTCGACGCTGGAGTCGAATTTCTTGCCGTCGGTGAGCCAACCGGTGTAGTGGACTTTCACCTTGTCTCCCGCTTTGGCGACAGCACCGTCGCCCTCTTTAATCACTTCGTATTTGAGACCTGAATCAGTAGTCACGACTTTCGTCTCTCCTTCCTTGGCAAACGCCGCTCCCGCCACCAGAGTAAGGGTGAGAAGGAGGGTTAGAAATCTAGTGATCTGCATGGAAATGTCCTTTCGTTTGCTCCCCCCCCGTTCGGGACCCGCAGCAGCGGACCTCCAGGGTTTGTCCGACCGGTCAAGAATTCATCGGGTATGCTCGAGCAGATCAACCCCAGTCCATCGGTCCAGTTTCGCCAGGACCAACACAATTTCGCGAGAGTGCTCAGTCTTGACCTGTTGGTCGACTTCTGGCGCCAGGAGGTGACCACGAACGCCCACGGTCTGGCCACGTTAGGTCGCGACCTGGTGCGTCAGGTCGAGGCCGTTCCCGAATTGCGAGGGGCGATTCCCGACCGCAACCTGCTGTGGCGGCATCAAGAGCTGCTGACCGCCTTGATGGCGGCCGTCTTTCCGCCCGCCATGAAAGCACTGGCCTTCGCCGGCGCCGCCGTGCCCGCCACTTTCGATTTCTTCCACGGCACGCCGCGTTTCGAGCGCGAGTTGCTCGACGAGAACCACAGCCTCCTGGGGCGATTGGCTCTCGACGATCTCGAGTGGCCCTTCCTGCGCGCCCTGTTCGGCTATCTGGCGATTCTGCGCCGCTGTTACGGCATCGACTTTCCCTTCGAGAAGTCGGTCATCGTCGAATTGAGCGACCCGAAAAGCGGTCTGGACCGCTACTTCCAAATGCGAGGCCAATTCGATATGGCTCAGGTCCGTCCCATCGGCGAGCTGCCCGTTCTGCCCGACGACATCGAGTGTATCCTGGCCCGCGATCTGACCAACCTCGAACTCTTCCGCCAGTATCTGCCGCCCGAGAAGTTCGAGTTCTACGGCTTCATGGTGCACGAAGCCACTGACGTGACCGAAGAGATCGTGCTGTCGCGATTAAAGCAAGAATTGATCGAACGCGATCCTCTCATCAGCTCCGAACGGTTTGCCAAGCTGCAGCAACGGCTGCGCACTCTGCTGGGTTTGCCAGGCCTGAAGGCGGCCGTGATCGGGCTCGAGGGCGACTCGGGTTTTCAGGTCAACAGTGAGCGAGGCTATCAACTCGACGATCATTCCACCGCCGTCAGTGAGTGGCTGAGCGGGCCCTGCGTCGAGCATTTGCGCCGGGGCCAACCCATGGTGCTCGAAGACCTGCGCAACGCCCATCTGTGCTCGCCCGTCATGCGCGAGTATCAATTACGCGGCGAGGGCAGTCTGCTGATGTGCCCGCTGCTTCACGAAGGGCGGCTGGTCGGCCTTTTGCTGCTGGTCGCCGGGCAACCCCACGCCCTCAACGCCTTGACCGTGTTGCGGCTGGGCAGCGTGCTGCCTCTCTTTACGCTGGCCCTGCTGCGCACCAGCGAGTCGTTTCGACACCGTGTCCAGGCGGCCATGAAAGAGCAGTTCACGGCCATCCATCCGGCCGTCGAGTGGCGCTTTCGCGAAGCCGCCAGTCGCTACGTGCGCACCGGCGACGTGGTCGACATCAACTTCAACGAGGTCTTCTCGCTGTTTGCCAGTTCTGACATTCGCTCTTCCTCGACCATTCGCAATCAGGCCATCCAGCAGGACCTGCTCTCGCAAGTGGCGCTGGCGCGCGACGTGGTGCGGGCCGCTTACGAGGTTCGCCCGCTGGCCTATCTCGAAAGCCAGGAGTATCGTCTCAGCGGCTGGCTCAGCCACCTCGAACCCGGTCTGACCTCGGGCGACGAGGCCCGCGCCATCGAGTTCTTGCGTCACGAGATCGAGCCCCTGTTCGTCAGCCTCGAGACCTTCGGCGAGTCGGTAGCGCGTCAGGTGGCGCTCTATCGCCAGGCCCTCGACCCCCACCTCGGCTTTCTCTATGCCCAACGCAAAGCTTATGAGGATAGCGTCAACATCCTTACCGACACCATCGCCGACATCCTCACCGAAGAGCAGGCCGAGGCCCAGGCCATCTTTCCTCACTATTTCCAGATGTACAAGACCGATGGGGTTGACCACACCATCTACGTGGGCGACTCGCTCACCGAGCGCACCGACTTCGACCCGCTTTATCTGAGGAATTTGCGTCTCTGGCAGTTGATGGCCACCTGTCGGGTGGTGCGCGTGACTCATCGCCTGGAGGGCGAGCTACCCATGCCGCTGACCACGGCGCATCTCATCCTGGCTCAGCGGGCCTCGATCTCGCTGTTCTACTCGCACGAAGAGAAGAAGTTCTCGGTCGACGGGGCTTATAACACCCGCTACGAAATCATCAAGAAGCGCATAGACAAGGCCGAGGTTCGGCCCACCAACGAGCGTCTGACGCAACCGGGCAAAGTGGCGGTGGTCTATTCGCATCCGACCGAGGCCGACGAGTACCGCGAGTATCTCGATTTTCTCGAGCATCAGGGCCTGGTCGGCAAAGACATCGAAGACCTCGAACTGCAAGACCTGCCCGGAGTGAGCGGCCTGAGGGCGCTGCGCGTCGAGGTTCGCCCTGAATCTTGAGGCTTTCCAGCGAGCCCGGGTAGGGCGGCTGGCGACTTGCGATGGCCAGGGGCGGCCCCACTGCGTGCCCGTCTGCTTCGTGGTCCATCGGGGCCAACTGGTCATTCCCCTCGACGAAAAACCCAAGAGCGTCGGCTTCGAAAAGCTGCGTCGGGTGCGCAACATCCGGCAGAATCCTCAGGTGACGGTGCTGGTGGACCATTACGAAGAGGACTGGTCCCAGTTGGGATTTGTCTTTGTCGAGGGTGAGGCTGCCATCGCAGAACTGGGAGCCGAGGCCACCCGCGCTCTGCACGAGAAATACCCTCAGTATGAGAAAATGGATCTGGAGGTTGGGGTGTGGATCTCTCCCCACAGAACCTCCGGCTGGGGTAGCTTGAAATAAATTCCACAAGAGTTCCTCTTTGCGCGTCGAAGGGGGTGGGGCAAAAGCAATTGCGATAGCGACACGGAAGGTATGCCATGAGTGCTGTAGACGAGAAAGAAGGAATCGCCGTAGGGGAATCGGTGGACTATGGCGAGTTGATGGAAGAGGGCCAGCAGCTGGTCGAAAAGCTCGACTACAGCGCCGCTCTCAAAGTTTATGATCGGGCCCTCAAAGCGGCCCAGAAGATGACGGGGGACGAGAAGGCCCTGCTGGTGGCCCGCGCCCGCAATGGCTATGCCGAGTGTTGTGAAGTGGTGGGCCGGTGGGACCGCGCTCAACGCGAACTGCGCCGCACCGTGGAGTCTGAACTCGAAGGCGAAGAGCGCTTCGAGGTAGCCCGAGCCTTACTCGAGCTTGGCACCGTGCTCAGCCGCCGGGGGGAACGCGACGAGGCCCGTGACCACTATCAGGAAGCCATGGAGGTGGCCGGCGAGATCGGGGCCGTGCGCCTCAAGACCATCGCCCAGTGTCACCTGGGCGCCAACTCGGGTCGCACCGGCGAGATGGATAGCTCGTATCGTCACCTCGAAGACGCCACCCGGGCCGTCAACGAACTGCCCGACGACCCCGAAAACGCCGAGGTCAAAGCCTTGCTCGAGAGCCAGTATGGGCTCTACTACTTCCGCACGGGCCAGAACAAGAAGGCCGAAGAACACTTCCAGGCGGCCCTCAAAGCTCTCGACGGCAAGCCCAGCCTCGAGGAAGCCTCGGTTCGCCGCTTTCTGGGCGTCATGGCCGGGCTGCGTCGCGAACATCGCGAGGCTCTCAACAATCACCTGGTGGCTCTCAAGATCTACAAGGAAGCCGGCTGCCGTTACGGTCAGGCCAAGGTCTATGACAGCATCGGTCGCACCTTCCTGGCCGTCAACCGCATGGAAGAGGCCATCTTCTCGTTCAAGAAGGCGGAATCGATCTGCCGTCGCCTGGGCGCCAACTCCGAGCTGGCCACCCTCTACGGCAAGCTGGGCCAGGTCTACATGATTCGCGAAGACTACGAGACGGCCGTCAAATACTTCCGCCGCGACCTCGACATCAGCTCGCGCTATCGTAACTATTACGCCCTGGGCTATTCCTACCGCAACCTGGGCCGCTCGCTCATCCAGGTGGGCATCATGGAAGAGGCCATCGCCAATCTCAAGGAAAGCCTCGGCCTGTTCCAATACGTCGAGGACAGCATCAATCTGGCCCGCGTCTACATGGACCTGACCCAGGCCTACGTCAAGGCCGAGAAGCCGGCCGAAGCCAAAGAGACGGCCGGCAAAGCCCGGGCCATCTTCGAAGAGAGCCAGCTCGATCGCGAGCTTGCCTATCTCAAGGGCCTGCAGGCCACGATCCACCGCCTCGAGCGCGAGTTCGAGCAGTCCGAGTCGCTCTTCAAAGAGGCCATCGACGAGTTGCCCGACAAAGGCTTTGATGCCTGGCGGGCCGAGACGAGCTACGAGATGGGTATCCTCTATCGCGAACTCGACCGCCTGCCCGAGGCCGTCTCGGCCTTCCGCGACGCCCTCGAGATCGCCCGCGCCGCCGGCCTCAACCGCCACACCGGTCGCTATCTGCGCGACATCGAGTCGCTCGACGAGACCGAACTCTTCCGGGCCTGGATGGAGGACCTGCCGAGCTAGCGCTCGCTGCGCTCGGAGAGGGGAGCGCTCGCTGTGCTCGCGAGAAGGGAGCGCTCGCTGTGCTCGGAGAGGGGAGCCTCGCTGCGCTCGGAGAGGGGAGCCGCTTCGCGGAGAGGGGAGCGCTGGCTCGCTTGCGCTCGCCAGCGAGAAGGGAGCGAGGCTCGCAAGCTCGCCTCGAGTTTTTGAGGCACTCGACGCTTCGCGTCGTTATTCTGGGCGGCTTCGCCGCGGTCCGGGCTGGCCGGGCCACTCCCGCGCGGAAGAGGAGCGGCCATAGCCGCCACGATTTCGGCGTACCACGCTGCCAAATGGCCGGCCTCGCCGGCCGGGCTTGGGCCGGCAGCTCGCCGGGGCCCAGCCGCACGGAAGAAGCTGGCCCCGAAGGGCAGCCCTGCCGGGCCGAACGCCTGCTCGCTGTCTCCCGGCGGGTGTGCGCCGTACAGTCCGGTTCAGCCAGTGTGCGGCGCAAGTGTGCGCCGCACAGGGCGGTTTGCCTGGTGTGCGGCGCACAACGTTGCTCACGGTCGCCGCCCCGCCCGTCGGCCTCGCCGGGGCCGGGCCCTGCCGGCAAGCTCGCCCGGGCCACTTCCGCCCGGAAGACGAGCTGGCCCCAGCCGAAACCGGTCCAGCCCTAGCTGCGCTTGACGAAATAGGCGGCCTCTTGGTCGCCTTGACGGAGCACGACTTTGCCGCCCTTGGCCCCGGTCAAGAGCCAGAAGTTGGCTTTGGCCTCGATTCCTTTGAGGGGGTTCTTGCGCCCTTTGTCGGGTTTGAAGTCGCTATAGGTCAGGTAGGAGTCGTCGATGGTGGGGCTTGAGATCTTGCCAGTGTAGCTCTGACCGTCGATGACCAGCTTGAGGGTCTCTTTCTCGGTGGTCACCTCGACCTCGCGCGGCAGGCCCGCCGGCGCGTTCTTGTTCTTGCCGGCGTAGGTGAAGGCGGGCAGACGGTCGGCGGGGGTGCTGGTGGGGGGAATTGTCTTGTCGAGCCCGGGCACGTCGACATAGATGTTGTCGCGGGCGGCCAGATAGTCGGCTAGCGAAGCCACCATGTCCATCTTGTTGTCGGGGATGGCCGGGTTCGGCTCGCCTTTGGCGGTCTTGCGCCACAAAGCCATGTGGTTCGAGGCGATCTGCGCGGCCGTCTTCTTGACGTCGGCCGGGCCTTTCAAGCCTTTGATGAGTTCGCCGGCCAACTCGCCGTGGTCGTTGGCGTAACCGTTCCACGGCACCCCACCCTTGACCGTGTCGTGCAGGAGCAGCCCGGCTCGCAGGGTGTCCTGTTCGCGTTCGCTGAGCCCGAAGAACTCACCCAGGTGCTCGCCCATCTGCACCACTCGCGCGGTATGCAGGGCCAGCCCGCCATCGTTGATCTCGTCGGCCGGATGGAACATCCCTGAAGAAGACGAGGGAGCCCGGAAGAACTCGCTGTCGACCTCTTTGAACCCGGCCACGACCATGGCTCGGATGGAGGGGTCGACGATCAGGTCGGTGGCCGTCTGCAAAGCCACTTTGCCGCAGGCTTTCACCCAACCCGACGAGGCCGCGGCGACCTCGGCCCGGTCCTCGATGCGGCCCTGGCCGAAGACCGGGGTGGGACGAAAGTTGATGCCAGGCTTCTTGGAGAGAAAGTCTGAGAGCTTGTCGACTCGAGCTTCGAGAGCAACGTCGTCGTGGGGCTGGAGGTCGGGAGGATAGATGGTGCCATCGAGGCCACTTCCATTCTTTTCACCGTGCATCTGGTGGTATCCGTGGAGTTCGGTTTGAAACTCCTGGCGAAGCCTGGTCCGCGGGCTGACAGCGTTCATCATTTCCTCCTGGCGTGGTAGGACGGTAACCGGACTATTTTGACCGTGTATCCTCAAAGAATCCTGAAACCGTCTCTTAACGGGCTGATGACAGCGGTGGGCTAGACTGAGGTATGAGAATCCAACCTGCCACTCCCTTTCTCGACTTCGCCAAGGCACGCGCCGCCGAGCGCCAACGAGACGAATTGCCGGCCGCTGCCGTCGACAGCTGGGAGAGCGTCGGCCGCGACCAGCTCGAAAACCTGCACGGCCAGCTTCAGCCTCAGAGCAAGGACTTTCCTAACCTTCAGGCCGCCTGGGTGTTGGGGCTGGGCAATCCTATCCTGGGAGCGGTCTTGCGGGGTGAGCAAGAGCGGATGAAGAGCTATGACTTCGCCTCGAGCCTGACCGAGGTGGGTGGAGTCAACGCCCGCGAGATTCGCCAGGCGGCAAGCCTTCGCCAGGAGAGATTGCGCCAATCGGCTGAGCGCCTCGAGTCACTGGCTGGGGTCGGCTCGATGGTGGGCTGGGCCGGAGCCTTCTGCGCTATCGGAGGCTGTCTGCTCGACGGGATGACCAACCCGGTCACCCTGACCGGTGCGGCCGCCACGGTGGCCGGGATAACCACCAACGCCCTGGCCCACCGCGCCCGCGAGGGCAAGCTGGAGCAGGCGCACCACCTCGGGACGATGGCCGGCCAGATCAAGACTTACGCCGAACTGACCGCCCGCCTCGAGACCTCAACCCTGGCCTGCTAACTTCCCGGGGTCGACTACCGGCCTCTACTCTAGCGAGTTTGGGACGGACGTGGTAAACTCGAGGCGCATGCTTGAATTGCCATCCAGGACCGACCACGTTCATCTTGTCAGGGACTCTCACGGCGGGGTTCGCATTGGCAAAACCCGGGTTTCCCTGGACAGTGTGGTCCACGCTTACCTGCTTGGCGCCACTGCCGAAGGAATTGCGGAGCAGTTTCCTTCTCTCGGCTTGGCCGACGTTCACTCCGTGCTAGGATTCTATCTTCGTCATCGTGACCAGGTGGATGCTTATTTGGCGGAGCGACAGGCCGAAGGACAAGCCCTGCGAGAGAACTACGAGCAAAGCGATGAGCTTCAGGGCTATCGGCAGCGCCTGCTTGCGCGGCAGGCTCAACGGAGGGGTAAATAGATTCGCCTGTTGTCGAGTTCGCCGGGGGCGCTGCAACTAGCTAAGAGCCAAAGGTCTTCAATGATGGCTGCTACGAACGCTGGTTGCGGGACCAGCACGAGACCGGGGCTCGGCAACCCGAGCATCATTCGCTCGTCAAAGTAGTATATCATCGTGTTCACGTCGTGGGTGAGCACGATTCGCCTTTCGTTGGTGGCCCACTCTAGGAGTTCCGGATCTTCGGAGCCGGCCATCACTGTGTCTTGGACCCGAACGATATCTATGGCGGGGTGACGACGCTCAAGCCCTCGCAGGATGTGGTTGTTGAAATTCTCGTCGGCGGCGAACCTGAGCATCAGAGGAAACCGGCGGGCTTTGCGGTTCCCGTCGCGAACCATCCGGGTCGTGGCAGTGCCGGGGTCAAAAAGTATGTGACTGACGGAGAGGCAAACACTCGGTCCACCAGGCCTTCTGGGGTGAAGGTAACCAGAATGAAGAGCGAATCGTCAACCTCGATAAAGCCAGACTTCGCAACAGGGCCAAACGCTCGCTCTACAACAGATCGGCTCATTCCCGCTTCGACCACTCGGCCGTCGCGCAAGCGAAGACTGCGACCCTCAAGAGCTTGTAGGGTGCGATTGAGGTAGAAATACCCAATCTGCAAAGGCCACATGGAACAGAATTGGCCCTCGACCGGGATCCCTAGTCTGGATATGACCTCCGCTCGGGTGGCTCCTAGTGGGACCTCGTCGACCACGCACCCGACCGGCAACTTTAGCTTGGCGCCCTCGGGCTCCGACAACCAATCCTGGGGTAGTTCGGCCTTAACGGCGCTCCACACTTTGAGAAAGGCCTGCAGTTCCGGGTCAAAGATGGCTTCCTCAGCCCGATTGGTCGACCAGCAGCGTTCTCTGCCTCCCGCGCTCACGGTGATATTCCGGTGCAAGTTGCCGCAAAGATACGGAATCCAGGAGGGGTAATCCGTCTGTAAACTTTGAAACTCTGGCGACCCCACGGCTGACCGTATTCGCTGGAGCGCTTCAGGCGTTAGCCGAACAGCTCCACCGCGCCGGCGCGCAAGCCCGCTAGCGTCAACGGTAACGAGCTCATAGCTTCCCGCGAACCCTCGATAGTTGAGTTCGAGATTGCACTGCCAGGCGTCATCTTGGGCCAAAACCGGCAGGCCGAGGAGCAGTAACAGACCGAGTATTGTTCTGGCCACGGCTACCTGTTCGGCTTAGGAGGCCTCAACCCTGGCCTGCTAACTTCCGCGCGGAAGTCGGCGGCTGTGCAATCGGGCCCGCATTTTGCTACACTGTCTGAGGTGGGGTTGAGTGTGAGGAGAGGGAACGCTCTGCTGACCATCATCACGTTGATGATGGTCATGTTTGTTCTTCTCAACGCCCTGGTCGCGCTGTCTGCCGACCGGTCCAGTCAGGCCACCCTCTACTACCAGGAAGTAGCCAGCCTCGAACTGACCGAAGCCGCCGTCACCGATGTCCTGGTCCAACTCGAGGCCGATCCCGATTGGACCGAAGGCTTTGACCAGAAGAAGATCGATGCCAAAATGCCGGGTCACTACACGGTCACTTTCAACACCAGTGGGGCGGGTTTTGCAGCTGAGGATTCGATCAACAATCTGCTCGGTGATGAACCGGCGGACAGCTATCTGGGCACCGACAGTGTGCCACCCCACACGGTTTTTCTGGTAGTCACCACCCAGGTGGGCAGCCAGGTGGTTCAATCGCAGGTCGTGCTCGGGTCGGCGGGAGGGTCGCTGGGGGACTACGCGATTGCTGCCTCCCGCAACATCATCATGGTGGGCGACGTCAAAGTCAGCGGCATCAAGAGTCTGTCCGAAACCGACCCCATCAAGGCCAACATCCATTCCAACCGCTCCGAACTCAGTAGCGATATCATCCAGTGGTATCCCAAGAAGACGGGGGACACGGTTGAAGTGGACGGCAGTCTGAGCGTCACCAGCGAGCATCCCTCGGCCATCGGGTTGCACGGCCCGGTCGGCAGTTTCAACGTCGACGAACTGATTGTGGGGGCGCCCGCCAAACCTCCCCCGACGTTCGATATCCAGAGCCAATTGATGGCGAATCGAGGGCATCCAAGACCACCGCTGATCGCTGGCGATAACGTCCTATCACCGGGAAAATACTACGTTCCCGGGGATATCGAGATGCTGGGCGACCTGACTCTTGACGGAGCAACCCTGTATGTAGAAGGCCAATTGGTCATGGGAGGCAGCCTGAAGGGGGACGGCTCGGTCTTCGTGGGCGAGGAGACCATCGTGGCCGGGGATTCCGTGGTGGCTTCCAACAACGACCAGGGCATCGCCTTGTATAGTCGGGGACCGGTCACCCTCACCGGGTTCGCCCTCGAGATCTACATCGACGAACTGGGCAACAGCGACCCCCAACTCGGTGTTTTGATGGACCAGATTCAGGGGGTCCTGGGTGAACTCGAGTCAGCTTCCGACATGAATCAGGTGACCCGCTTGCTCAACGCCGCGGGCAATCCCACTGGCCCGACGCCCCCTGGTCTACCCAACGACCTTTTGGGCAAGATTGCCGAGAGGGTGCAGCAGGCGCCTGCCACCAGTACCCGAGACAGCCTGCTGACCCGCCTCGACAACCTCAAGAAAGTGTACTCTCCCGTAGATGGCAATGCCAGCAACCCCGCCGGGACCACCGCCCAGCAGATTCTCGATAGCTGGCGCGACCCGGATCAGCCCGACCTTTCTGGTCTGATGGGGGCGGGGTTGGAGATCTATTTGACGACCCACGACGCGGAGATCCTGGAATTGCTCGAGCATTACAGTCTGGAGTATCAAGACCCCTGGGGGAGCGCTCGCTCTTACTTCCAGGGCATCGTCTATAGCAACAGCTGGGTGGCCATCGACAACCAGGTCGAGCTGCTGGGTTCGGTCTGGGCTTTTGACGACGGCAGCCAGCTTCAAAACGGCGACTTCGACGGATACACCGCCCGACCCGGCGACATCTTGCTGCTCAATAACAGCCGTCTGACTCTCAACCGCGAGTACGCCGACAAAATGAGCGCCGAGAGCGGGTCCTTTCTGGGGGTGCGAAGTTGGACCACCCGGTAGGCAAGGGCTTCACCCTGGTCGAGGTGCTGATCGTGGCGGCCGTCGGGGCCGTCGCGCTCTTGACCTTGATTGGAGTGTTTTTGCTCGGCTATCGCTGGTCCACCGAAAGCCAGAGTCGACTGCTGGCCGCCCAGTTGGCCCGCAATGGCCTGGAGGCAGTCCGAGCCACCCCTTTCGAAGACTTGCCCGACACGGCTCGCACCTTCGACGGCAGCCGGTCCGATCCGGCCGACGGTCCCTTTCCCCCGGCTCCCTACCCGAGTCTCAGCCTCGACGGCCAGGAATTTACCTTCGTCTATGTCATCGAGCCACTTTCGGACAGAGCCCGTGACGTGCGCGTCGAGGTGCGTCCGCGCGGCAAACAACCCGTTGTGTTGAGAACCTATGTCCGGCCCTGAGCGACGCTTCGGCTTCAGCCTGCTGGAGGTGCTCGTGAGCGTGGCCATCCTCAGTCTCGTCTTCACCGCTTTGCTGGCTGTCTACGCCTTTGGGATCCGCCTTTTCACGCGAACCGACCAGCGCAGCGAACTCATTCGTAACGCTCAATTGGCCGTCACCACCCTCCAGCACGACCTGATGGATAGCAGCTTCGCCAGCCTCGAGATCGACGGTTCGACGCTGGCCTTTCTCGCTCCCAGTCCGGCCTCGCTCGATTCTTCAGGCCGAGCCACCTGGAAGAGCTACCTCATCTATTCGCTGGAGGAGAGAACCCTGCGACGCCGGGTGGTGGAGATTCCGGCCGGCGCTCCGCAGGTGGAGAGCCCGGGACCGATCTCGGGCTTTGATCCCGGCAGCGGACCTCAAGAGCTATCTGCTTACCTCACCAGCGTTCCCCAAAGTCGGGTGATGGCCCGCGAACTCGACCAATTCATCGTCTATCCCGACGAGCAATCGCAATCGGTCAAGGTCGAGCTTCTTTTCAGCCGGCAAGGCAGCCAGCTGACTATCCCTGTCTCGGTCCGTCTTCACAATGACTAGGCCCTCGTTTCCAGGCGATCAGCTGACGGTGGTCTTGCGGATGCTGAGTACCCTGCTGACCTCGGGGGTGCCGGTGCATCGGGCTCTGGAACTCGTGGTCGAAGGCTGCTCGACGGGCCCGGTTCGCGACACCCTGGCCTCCGTTTCTGCCTCGGTCTCGCAAGGCCAACGGTTGAGCATGGCCCTGGCTCAAGCGCCTCAAGCCTTTCCCCCGCTCCTGGAAAGCCTGGTCCGCGCTGGAGAGGATTCAGGTCAATTGGACGCCTTACTGGCGCGCTATGTGGTCTTTCACGAAAGTTCGGCGCGAACGGCCCGCCAGCTACGCGCAGCTCTGACTTACCCGGCCATCGTGCTGGTTCTGACCGTGGTGGTGGTGGCCATCATGGCCGTGGTCGTCTTTCCCCGCCAACGCGAGCTGTATCAGTCCCTGGGCGTCACTGAGGTCTCGGTGCTGACGCGCCTGCTGGAGGGTCTGCTCGGATTGGCCGCCTGGCTTCCCTGGTTGGCGGTGGCATCGCCTTTGCTGGTGTTGGCCAATTCGACCCTGGACGCCTCGACCCGCCAGAAGCTCCGCGAAGCGTTCGACGGAGCTCTCCTGCGCCTGCCCTTGCTGGGCTCGGTGATCCACAAGGCCGCCACCGTTCGTCTGCTGATAGGGTTGGCCATCTTCTTCGAAGCCGGAATTACTCTCGGTCCCGCCTTTCGGCCGCTGGGCAAGATGCTCGGGAACGCGATCCTGGAGAACCGTTTTGCTCAGTTCCTCGAGAGCATCGCTAAAGGCGGTTGCAGCCTGTCGCTGGCAGCCTCGCAGTCGGAGGCCTTCTTGCCGGTGGTGGTAGCCCTCTTTCGGGTCGGAGAAGAGCAAGGTTCCCTGAGCCACCTCTGCCGCCAGACAGCCGACATCGTAGAACTCGAGGTCGAATCCAGCTTCAGGACCCTGGAGACCCTCCTCGAGCCGCTGGCGATGGCGGTGATGGGGCTGGTCGTGGGTTTCGTGGTGCTGGCCTCCTCGCTGCCCATGTTGGGAGTCCTGCAGCAACTCTAGCGCCGGGGGCAGCCAGCCGGCTAGCAGGCACCGGGGCCTCCTTGTCGTAAGGGCTAGCCCATGAGTATCGGGCTTGCCTTCAAGGCCTTTTTTAAAGTGCTCGGCGACAAGGAAGTGGCCGAGAAAGTCTCGGCCATTCTGGGCGAGGCTCCTAAAGAGTTGGCGGCGCCGCCGGTCGATTCGGCCGGCCAGTTGCTTTCGACTCTCCAGCGCGAGGGTCGGTTTATCGACTTTCTGCAAGAGGACCTGACCGGGTTCCAGGACGCCCAGATCGGAGCCGTGGCTCGTGATGTCCACGGCGGTTGTCGCAAGGCGCTCGATCAGTATCTGACCATCAAACCGGTGATGGCCGAATCCGAAGGGGATAGCGTGACCGTGTCCGAGGGTTTTGACCCCAACACCATTCGCCTGGTGGGCAAAGTCGAAGGGGACCCGCCCTTTGACGGCACCCTGCGTCACCACGGTTGGAAGCTCGTCGCTTCCAAGCTGCCCCCGATGGCCAACGCCGAAATTTTGCTGCCCGCGGAGGTAGAATTATGACCTGGGTTATCGGAATTGATTTAGGCACGACCAACACCACGCTGGCTTATGCCGAGCCAGCCGAAGAAGAGGGCGAAGAGTATACGCAAGAGGTCTTCGAGATCCCGCAGTTGGTCGCTCCCAACACGGTGGAGGGGCGCACCAGTCTGCCCTCGTTTCTATATTTGCCAAGCGAACACGAGGTAGGGGCGGGAAGTTTGTCGCTGCCCTGGGACGAGGTGGCCCTGCATGCCGTGGGCACCTATGCTCGCGACGAGGGCGTGAAGGTGCCCGACCATCTCATCTCGTCGGCCAAGTCGTGGCTCAGTCAGGAGGGGGTCGACCGCAAGGGGAAGATCCTGCCCTGGAAGGCTCCCGAGGACGTCGAACAGCAGTCGCCGGTAGAGGCCTCGACCAACTATCTGCGGCACCTGGCCGACTCCTGGAAGTGGAAGCACAAGGACGCTCCCCTGCCCGATCAAGAGGTGGTTCTGACGGTGCCGGCCTCGTTTGACGCGGTGGCCCGCGAGTTGACCGCCGAGGCGGCACGGGCGGCCGGGTTGGCCAACATCACCTTGCTCGAAGAGCCTCAGGCCGCCTTTTATGCCTGGCTTGACAAGGCTGGTGAAGACTGGCGCTCGCAGGTGGGCAAAGGCGATCTGGTGCTGGTCTGCGACATCGGCGGCGGGACCACCGACCTGAGCTTGATTAAAGTGTATGAAGAAGAGGGTGACCTGGCCCTCGAGCGCGTGGCCGTGGGCGAACACATCCTGCTGGGCGGCGACAACATGGACCTGACCCTGGCCGTTTCGGTGCGGGCTCGCCTGAAGAAAGAGGGCACCAAGCTCGATTCGTGGCAGTTCCAGGTGCTCACCCACGGTTGCCGGGCGGCCAAGGAGGCCCTGCTCGGTGGCAGTGACGAGGATACCTTTCAGGTCACCATCCCCGGTCGCGGCAGTAAGCTCATCGGCGGGGCTCTGCAGGTCGACATCGAGCGCGACGAGGTCGAGAAGCTGCTGATGGAGGGATTTTTCCCTGAGGTCGAGGCCGACGAACGACCGGCTCAAAAGACCCGCGTCGGTCTCACCGAGTTGGGTTTGCCTTACGAGGCCGACCCGGCCATTACCCGTCACCTGGCCGGCTTTCTCAAGGAAGAGTACGAGCCCACCGCCATCTTGTTCAACGGCGGCGTGTTCAAGGCCACCCAGCTGCGCGACCGGCTGGTGGACGTGGTCAACAGCTGGGTGGAAGAGCCGGTCAAAGTGCTGGAAGGCACCGACCTCGATCTGGCCGTAGCTCGCGGAGCGGTGCGCTATGGATTGGTCAAGAAGGGCCACGGCATCCGCATTCGCGGCGGCCTGTCGCGGTCGTACTACATCGGCGTCGAGGTGGCTATGCCGGCCGTGCCGGGGATGGAGCCGCCCATCAAAGCCGTGTGTGTGGCTCCCAAGGGCATGGAGGAGGGCTCGGAGCTCGACGTGCCCGACCAGGAGTTTGGATTGGTGCTGGGCGAGGATGTCGAGTTCCCTTTCCTGGCTTCCAGCGAGGCCGACGAGGTGGGCACCGTCCACGAGGACTGGGAAGACGAGGAGATCGAGGAGTTGGCCAAAGTGGGCGCAACCCTCAAGGGCGATGGGGGAGTGGTGCCGGTGCGGTTGCAGACGGTGGCCACCGAGATCGGCACCCTCGAGCTGTACTGCGTCGAGCGCGACGGCGAGGGGCGCTGGAAGCTCGAATTCGAGGTTCGGGAGTCAGAGTAGTTGCGACAGGTAGTTGGTCTGGATCTGGGCACCTCGAACTCGACTCTGGCTCGAGTGCTGCCCGATTCGAACCAGCTCGAGACGGTTCCCATTCTGCAGCGGGTGTCAGCCACCGAGACGGCTACCCGCAACCTGTTGCCGTCGTTTTTGTATCTGCCCGGCGGCCACGAGCTGGCCGCCGACGCCATGACCTTGCCCTGGGACGAAGACCGCGACTATCTGGTGGGCGAGTTCGCCCGCGAGCAGGGGGCCCGGGTGCCGGGGAGGGTGGTCTCGTCGGCCAAGAGCTGGCTGGCTCATCGCAAGCTCGATCCCACCGAGCCGATCTTGCCCTGGGAGCGGGCCAAGGACCTCGACCCCATCAGCCCGGTCGAGGCCACCTCGCGCTATCTGCTACACCTGGTCGAATCCTGGAATCATCAGTTTCCCGAAGAAAGCCTGCAAAATCAAGAAGTCATCCTGACCGTTCCCGCCTCGTTTGACGAGCTGGCCCGCAAGCTCACCGCCGGAGCGGCGGCCGAGAACGGTCTGGCCGTGCGCCTGTTGGAAGAGCCGCAGGCGGCCTTCTATTCGTGGTTGTGGCGCCATCCCAAAGACTGGAAGAAGCTGGTCGAGGTCGACGAGCATATCCTGGTCTGCGACATCGGCGGCGGAACCACCGACTTCACCCTCATCAAGTTGGGCGAAGGCGGCTTCGAGCGCGTGGCCGTGGGCGACCACCTGATGCTCGGCGGCGACAATCTCGACATCGCCCTGGCCCATCACGTCGAGCCGCGCCTGGGAGCCAAGCTCGATCTCTTGCAGTGGGGCGTGTTGCGCCACCAGTGCCGGCGGGCCAAAGAGCTGTTGCTCTCAGACGACCCGCCCGACGAAGCCAACATCACCGTGCCCGGCAGCGGCGCTCGCATGTTGAAAGGGGCGCTCACCGACACCCTCCGCCGCGAAGAGGTGGAAAGGCTGGTGCTCGACGGCTTCTTTCCCACCCTCGCCAAAGACGACATCGAGTCGCCGGAGGCGGCCCGCAAAGGCTTGAAGGAGTGGGGTCTTCCCTATGAGTCGGATGCGGCCGTGCCGCGCCATCTGGCCCGCTTTCTGGCCGTGCAGAAGGCCCCCGTGCCGGCCAAAGTCTTGTTCAACGGCGGGGCCTGCCGGCCGCCGGCCCTGCGCCGGCGGTTGCTCGACATCTTGAGCGAGTGGCGCGGGCAAGAGGTGAGCGAACTCGAAAACCCCGAGTCGGATTTGGCTGTGGCCCGGGGAGCGGCCTGGTTTGGCCATCTGCGCCGCAGCGGCGGCATGCGGATCGGGGGCGGCAGCGCCCGCTCCTACTACCTCGGTCTGGCCGACCAGAAGGCCCTGTGCGTGGTGCCGCGCAACCTGGTTGAAGGCCACCGCATCGACCTGGCCGAGCCCGAGTTGAAACTGCTGGTCAACCAGCCCGCCCGCTTTCCGCTGTTTTCTAGCTCCAACCGGGTCGAGGACGAACCGGGCGATCTGGTGGATATCGAGGCCTTGGCCGACCTGGGGCCGCTCGAGACGGTGGTCAAGGCCACCAAAGCGCGCAAGAACGAGGTCTCTGTCCATCTGTCGGCCGAGGTCACCGAGGTAGGCACCCTCGACCTGTGGGCCCAGAGCGACAGCCATCGCTATTCGCTGGAGTTTCCTATTCGCGAGGGTTCGGCCGCCGGAGCCGCAGTCGAGTTGCAGTCGCGCAAAGTGCGCGAGGCCCGTGCTTTGATCGAGGAGACCTTCAATCTCAAGCCGTCCAAGCTGGGCAAGGCTCTGGCCCGCCCGCGCACGATGCTCAGTGTGCTCGAGAGCCAGATGGGGCCGCGCGAGGAGTGGTCGCTGCCGCTCAACCGGGCCTTCTGGGACAGCCTCAACGCGGTGGCCCGGCGGCGCCGGGTCGAGCCCGAGTACGAGGCCGGCTGGTTCAACGCGGTGGGTTACTGTTTGCGGCCGGGGTTCGGGGTAGCCCTCGACGAGTGGCGCATCGACCAGATGGCCGAGGTGCTCGACGGTTGGATGCAGTTTCCCAAGGACGACAAGGTCAAGGTTCAGTTCTGGATCATGTGGCGAAGGTTGGCTCCCGGCTTGCCCACTTCGGTGCAACTCGAGCTATGGAACCAGCTCCACCCGGTGCTCTTGCCCGGACGCAAGCACATCAAGACTCGCAACAAAGGCCAGCGGGGAGCTGACGAAGAGAAAGAGATGCTGCGCCTGGCCGTTAGCCTCGAGCGGGTGCCTCCCGACGAGAAGGTGGCCCTGGGCGGGCTGCTGATGAGTCGCTTTAGCGGGGCTGACGAGGATTTCTGGCTGATGGCCCGGCTGGCCACCCGCGAGCCGCTGGGCGGTTCGGTCGACCGGGTGGTCGAGCCGGCGGTGGTCGAGGGTTGGGTGGACCAGATGTTGGCCTCGAGCTGGCAGTCCAAGCGACTGGCCTGTCTGGCTCTGGTCGAGACGGTCAGAATCACCGGTGACCGTGGTCGCGACGTCGATCCGGCCCTGGTGGACCGCGTCTCGGAGCGGCTGGTCAAAGCCGGTCAGGCCGAGCGCTTCGAGCCCGTGCTGCGAGGTGAGGCCCTCGAGCAGCAAGAGGACCGGGCGGCCCTGCTGGGCGATGCCCTGCCGGTGGGCCTGCGGCTCGCCTGACGGTGGACGGCCGAGCCGTCCACCAGGGGGTTTAGTGCGCCACGAGTTGGCGACCGAGTTTCTCGAAGGCCTCGATGGCTGCCTGTTCGAGCTGCTGCTTCATGGTCGGGTCGAAGATGTCGGCATACTTGAAGTAGCCTCGATCGTCGTCGAGCTTGCGACCCGGCATCCCTAGAAAGTAGCCGTTGTCGTTCTTGTACAGCTTGGCCCGAATACGAAACGGCCCGTAGCCAATGGAAACCGCGGCCACTCCGCTTCCTTCACCGTCCTTCGAGAAGGGGGTGATTTTCAGGATCTGCGGTTCTACTTTGTCGTTCATGATACGCTCCAGTTGTATGTTGTGGCGAGACTTGTCTTGTCTCGCTAGCAGTCTAGCAGCGTCTTTCGGACCGTCAGTTTGCCGTCGGATGACAGGCTGATTGCAACGGTATGAACTTTGTATGAACAGCGAACGGCCGTGTGTTCGCTAACGAACCAGCTGGTCGAGATCGACGCCGTAGAGCTTCGCATTCTTGTGCATCAGGCCTTTGCGGCTCACGTCGTTTTGGCCGCGGACACCGGCCTCTACCAGGTCGAGAAAGGTGTGCCAGCCCATGGCGTTCTGTTTTTCGAACCGCTCCAGGATGGGCAGGTGCGTCAGGCGTAGCCAGACTTCATCCCCTTCGGGCTCGAGTTCGAGGGTGAGGTACGACTCGGGATACTCTGACCTTTCCTGGCCCGGCTCGAAGACATTCCAGGTGTAGACCAGTTTGCGAGGAGGGTGCCATTGGGTGACGGTGCCGCGAATGTGCCCGCCCATCAAGCTCACCGCGCCGCCGACCCGAGGTTCTATCGAACCTTCTCCGAACCACTCCGGCAGCAGTTCGGCCTTGGTCAGATAGTCCCAAACGCGCTCGATGGGGCCGGGCAATCGTCGCTCGAAGCTGACTTTGAGAACTCGTGAACTTTCGCCTTTCATGACGACTCCTTTCGTTTGAGCGCGTCTTCCAACGCATCAAGTCGCGGGACCCAAAAGGCCCGCATCTGGTCGACCCAGGCGACCAGTTCCAGCATGCCCATCGGTTCGAGTTCGTAGATGCGCCGCTGGGCCTCGGGCCTGACTTTTACCAGTCCGGCTTGCCTGAGGGTCTTGAGGTGTTGAGAGATGGCGGGGGCGCTGACCTCGAACTGCTCGGCCAATTCGCCAGAGCTACGCGGTCCTCGGGCTAAAATCTCGACCAGCCGTCGCCGGGTGGGATCGGCCAACGCTCTCATTGCCTCCATTGTGGAATAATAAACCACTTGCTTAATTAAGTCAATGCTAAAATAGGAAGAGATCGGACCAGCGCGAAGTCGCTCGGCTTGAACGTCTTCGATGAGCAGCTTCGGGTCAACCTTGGCTCGACCACCGTACCCCCGGCGCCGACCCTGGTAGGGGCACCCCAAATAAGCTGGTTCCATGAGTCGGGGCGCTCGAAGGGCCGCTACGTGGCCCTGGCCGGTAGTCTGGCGGTGGTGGGCGTGCATGGCGAGCAGCCAACCTGGGACTATTACGAAGACATCGATTTTCAGACTCAGGTGATCGACCTGGTTGATGGCGTTCGCCGTTGGCACCGGGACGATTGCGTGCCCCGGGGAGTGGTGGAGGGAGTGGTGGTGGTCAGTCCCCCTGGTTCGGGAGAACTCGAAGGGCACGCGCTAGAGACCGGGTCCAGCCTGTGGAAGGCCAGACTGCCCGGAGACCACTTCAAGCTGGTGGAAGGCTCCATCTATAGCTGGCGCGACAACACCCTTTACCAGGCATCCTGGGCGGACCCGAACAGGGCCCCCGAGGCGCCCACCAAACGCCAGCTCGAGCTGGTCTCGGACGTGCGCCGGCGCGATGGTCTGGTGCTGGTGACCAGTTGGCGGGCAAAGCCCCAGGTCACCGTCTTTCACCGGGTCTGGCGCGGGGAGCAGGCTGTCTGGGAGTGGGATTCAAGCCAGGCCGGCGACAGCGACGTTCTGCTCGACGAACACGGCTGGGTCTTGCGCACCTCGCAGGTGCTCGAGGGCTACTCTGGCCTGGGCGAGCGGCTGTGGGCGGGACCGGGCTACGGCCGTTGCTGGATGTCGCCGAGCTGGGTTGTCGGGGTTGACTCTCACGAGCAGCTTTGGGCGGTGGAGCGCCTGACCGGCCAGCGCCATCCAGGACCGGCGTGCCCAGGCGGCTGCTGGGAGGTGACCATCAGCGGCGATTCTGGCTGGCTGGTCGAACGCCGGACTCGCATGCTGACCGGTTTTCGGCTCAGGGGCGAGGTATTCCATCGAGAACGCCAACCGGAGGGGCTGGGTACCTATGGAATCAACCGGCTCTACCCGTGGAATGGCGGCCTGATCGCGGCGGGCGACGGAGGAAACCTCGCTTTTCTGACCGTCTGAGTACGAGAGGTCGGTGTCGGACGCTCGTCGAAACCTATAATCTGGAAGTATTCTGACTATCATCACAGGGGGACCGGATGGCTCGCAAATCCCGTGGCTTTAGCTTCATCGAGGTGATGGTGGTCATCTTCTTGCTGAGTTTGATGCTCGGGGCGGGCTCTCTCACCCTGCGCAAGTCGGTGAACCGGCAGGGCTCCAAGGGTCTGGCTCTGTCGCTTGCTTCCGAACTGCGAGCCGTGCGGGCCCAGGCTCAGCGAAAGCAGCACTACGTGGCCGCTTGTTTTCCCAACGACGGCGGCACTACTCCGCTCAGTCTTGCTTTCGCCCAGCGCGAGGGGGCCGATCAGGGGCGCTTGACCCGCGTTCGCGATTTCGACCGCGACTACCACGCCGTCTTCTTTATCGGGACATGGCCCGTGGCGGGCACGCCCATGGCTGCTGCCACCACCTCAGGCTACACCTCGGGAGGCACCCTCGACCTGACCGGTTGGATGGCCGGCGCCGACGAGTATGCCGTGGTCTTCGGGCCTGACGGCTCGGTGCGCAGCAACGGCCTGCCGACCGTCGACGGCGAGATCGTGGTGCTAGTGTGTGGGGGTGCCCAGGCGACGCCTGGTCCCGACGGTTATTTCCAGGCCAGCGGCGCGGTCGACCCGATGTCGGTGGTGATCAGTCCCACCGGCACCATTCGGGTCGTGCCTGGTGTCTATCGCTCCACCGGCCTGGCCGCTACTTCGGGCAACCTGGCCGTAGCTGCCACCCCCAAGCTACCCGCCGTGGCCGGTAACACGCCCCCGAGCATTGACGAGGTCAGCTTCTTTCCCACCGAGAATCCGGCCCTGAAGCACTCCTCGTTGAGTCAGACCTATATTCGAATTCATCCCCAACCCCCCGGCGAAGAGTCCCTCGAATATGGTCTCATGACTTTGGTGATCAAGGCTAGCGACCCTGAGGGCGGACCCTTGTACTTCGATTGTCAATGTGATTCGACCGATGGGTTGGCCGGCAACTTCAGCACGCCCAACACCGGACGGATGGAGTGGGTGAAGGACCACTGGGAAGCGAGCGTCAGCTGGCGTCCTTCCAATGAGTCCAAGCCCGGCACGACCTTCGAGTATGTCTTGACGGTGACCGACCCCGCCGGCCTGACGACCGTGGCGGACAGCGGTAGCAAATTGCCCACGCTGGATACCATCGCGGCCGGACGTCTGGCCGTCGAGTCTTATGACGGCGTCGTGCGTATCGGTAATCTCGATGGCTCTGACCTGGCCCGCCTGACGCCCGAGGGCGAAGAAGACCGCGCGCCTCATTTCACCTTCGACGGAACCCACCTGGTCACGCTCTCGGGCACTGAGCTTCGAGACGTCATGGTCCAGAACTCCGACGGCACCGACCGCCATCTGGTCAAGACTTTGCCGGAGCACGTCGAAGCCCTCACCCTCGACCCCAGCTCCACCCAGCTCGCCTATGCCGTCGAGGGCGAGCCCCAGCTCGTCATCACCACGAGCGGCGATGAGTTTAGCAACGACGCCTACGCTATCGGCACTTTGCATGTGGTCAGCGGGGCCGGACGCGAAATCACCGACAAAGCTAACGCGCCGGGTGTGTGGCTGCCGACCAAACCCAAGACGCTTCTCTACGCCGAGCCGGCAGCAGACGATGACGACCCTCAGGGCTGGTCCCTCTCGAAGTTCGTGCTCGAATTGTCGGGCTATCCTCCCCGGGGCAGCGGGGTCGGCCTGCCCGAAGACAGTGATACCAACTACATCGAAGGGGCTGTCTACAATCCCGCTTATCCTCTATACGCGGTGTTCTTCAGCATGCGCTTCGATGAAGCCGATCCTGAAGCGCCCGGAACGGCGGTTCTGAAGATGGCCGGGCCGGACGGCTTTCAGGTCACCGTGGCCGAACTCCAATCGATGCCTCTGGACCCGCTCAAAGCCGTCTCGTGGTCAGGCAACGGTAGAGCCCTGGTCTATCTCGACGGCTCGACCATCTACGTGGCCCCGTCGGGGTTGGGGTCGTCCGGAGACCCCGACCCACCGGTCGGAGAGGCCATCGACACCGGCTCGCTCGAAACGATTTCTCCGCGCCTGTCACCCGACGGCCGCTATGCGTATTTCTTGGGCCGCACCGACAGCGAAAGCCCCTATGATCTTTACCGTATCGTGGTCGGGTCCGGTGTGGCCCCGATTCAGCTAACCTATGGCCTGGGCGGAGCCGTCAATTATGACATTACGCGCTAGAACCGGCTTCACGCTGGTCGAAGCGCTGATCGCCACCTTCGTCATCACGACCGCTTTGTTGCTTTGCATCTGGCTGATCGATGCCTCGCTACGCCACATGGCCGAAAGCGAGCGGCGACAGTTGGGAACGGTGCTGGCCGAGAACGCTCTCGAGGAGATGCGCCAGTTCGCGGATGCTAATTTCGGGGCCGGCCTGACCTCTTTTGACGGCGTTACCCGGCAGCATCCCGAATACCCCCAGTTCGAGGTCAAGACTCACGCCGCGCTGCAGCCTCTCTCGAGCCCCTGCACTTCGCTGGAATGGGATTTTACCTCTGGCCTGGGATTTCCGGGTCTCGAGCGTAAGGTGCTCGAAGAATCGGCCTGGCTGGTCGAGGCCGAAGTCAGCTGGTCACCGAGAGCGGCCGATCGGGTGGTGCTGACTTCTCTCATCGGAGACTGGCGCAACCCAAGCTTCTCTGTGGCCGTCGACCCCGATGAGGCTACTGTCGCCGCCGACGGAGAGGTCACCTTCAAAGCCACCGCCAGTGATGCCTATGGCGCACCGCTACCCGACCTGGTCTTCACCTGGTACGTTCGACCCCGCGATGGCAATGGGACGATGTGGAAGGTGAGCCGTGACGGCCGCATCAGTATCTACCGTAATACCGTCCGGACCTATACGGGCGAGTGGGCCACCGTGCCTGGTGCCTGCGAGGTGGTTGCTCTCGGCTTCTACCGGGGCGAGTTGGTGGAGGGAGTGGCCGTTGTCACCAATGAAGGGGAATAGGCGGGCGGGGGTGACCTTGTTGGAGGCGCTGATCGCGCTCACCCTCTTTTTCTTGCTGCTCTCGAGCATTGCGTTCACTATTCAACAGGCGCTGGCAGCGGCGCGCTTTCAAGAGACTCGAGTCAAGATGGGAGAACTCTCCCAGGTCGGTCAGCGGCTACGTCAGGACGCCGTCACGGCCATCGCGGTGGACCGCCCAGCCGGTGTGACCGAGCTGCTGCTGACTCGGATCAATCCCGAAGTGGGTCTGGCTGATCGCCTCTCGAGTCCCTTTGACACCACCCAGCAGATTCAGGTTCGCTATCGCGAAGAGAACGGGACTTTGCTGCGGATCGTCGAGGATATGACGGGGGCTGAGCTGGTTCGTCAGGCGATGCTGCCGGTCAAGTCGTTCACCGTGCCCGAGGTCGACCCTCTGCGAGTCACGGTGGTGATGGACGACGACCGTCCTTTGACCTTCGAGATCTGGAGGGCCACCCGATGAGGCGACGCCGCGGATTTATCATCATTCTGGCCTTGATCCTCTGTTTGCTGATCGTGGTCATCGGCCTCGGTTTTCTAGGCATGCGACGCGGCGAGTATGAGGCCGGCGCGTCGGCTGTGGCCGTGGCCGAGGCTCGCAGCGTGGCCCGAGCCGGCATGGAAGACGCCAAGGTCAAGCTGGCCAAAGACCAGTTCTTTCCCACCGGGGTGGGCGATGAGCAGCTACTCTTCAGCTACTCTGAGGACCTACCCGGCTTTACCCGCACCAGTGCCGGGTCCTATCAGGTCACCGTCGACCGCACCCGCAAGTCGAAGGGAGTGGTGGTCATCGAGTCGGTGGGCACGGCGGGCAGCTTGAAGAGTCCACGCGGCCGCTATGCCATCTCGGCCGAACTCGACCTCGAAGACTATCGTTTCAAGAATTGGAATGAAGGTGTTCTGTCTCAGCGATGAGGCTCTTTCGTTCTCAGCTGCGCTGCCCACCGGCCCTGGTGGGACTACTGACCCGTCAACTCGCCGCTCTGGTCGAGGGCGGTGTGCCTCTGGCTCGGGCCCTTGACTCGCTGGCCGAATATGCCGAGGACAACGACCTGCGTCAGGCCCTGGAAGAGGTGCTCATCAAGGTCGAGCAAGGCCACGCTTTTAGCCGCTCTCTGGCGGACTTTCCCGGAGTCTTTCCGTCCACTTACGTGGCCATGGTTTCGGCCGGCGAACAGACCGGGCAGCTCAATCAGGTCCTCGACAATCTGGCCACCTGGCTCGAGCGTGACGAGGCCGTCGCACGCCAGGTCCGCAAAGCGATGGTCTATCCCAGCGTGGTTCTTTCGCTGGCAATCGGAATGCTGGCCGTGCTCTTCTGGACCATCATCCCGGGCATGCTCGAGACGGTCCAGAGTCTGGGCGGAGAATTGCCCCTTCCTACCATCCTTTTGGCCAAGTTCTCGGCCTGTCTCAACCAGCCGATTTTGCTGGTGATGGGTCCCCTTTCGCTGCTTCCGGTAATGGCCTACCTGCGCACGCCCGGTGGTAAAGCCGACCTCTACTTACGTCTGCGCGCCGTTCCGGGGCTGGGGCCTGTCCTGCTTTACGGCAGCGCCTCGCGCTACGCGGCTGCCCTGGGTATGTTGCTGGACTCGGGCAACAACTTGATGTCGGCCACTCGCATCGCCGCCGAGGCCAGCGGAAATCCGATCCTTCGCGATGATTGCCGCCGATTGAGCGATGGCCTAGAGCAAGGCCAGACCCTGTCCGACCTGTGGGCCGGAAGGGTGCCCGACTACCCCTTGCCCCTGATTCACATGATGCGAGCCGGCGAAGAGGCTTCCGAGGTCGTGGCCGTCCTGCGCAAGAACTCGGAG
The DNA here is from genome assembly GCA_050250895.1 of Vulcanimicrobiota bacterium. Lineage (GTDB taxonomy): Bacteria > Vulcanimicrobiota > Xenobia > Xenobiales > JADMJV01 > CAYRFU01. Next base: position 550,910 of record JBFWNU010000003.1, read on the forward strand.
ATGATGGCCGAGGAGGCGGGTTATCGCCTGGAACGCATGACGGCCATGCTCGAGCCGGCCCTGCTGGGGGCAGTGGCTGTGGTCATTGGGTTCATCGTCGTGGCCCTGTTGATGCCCCTGGCGAACGTGGTCGGGAACCTTTGAGCCGGCGCGGTAGGGACACCTGACCGGCATCCAGGTCGGCACTGCTGCCGTCCAGGCTGGTCGTGACCGGTTCATAGCCGGGCACCTGCACAAACAGCTCGACGTTGGGGCTCGCGGCGGTGCGCACGCTCACCGAAAAGTCGCCGTCACCCCCGGTCGTGATGTCGGTCCGTTCCGCCGCCACCTTCTTCTTGCTCGAGATCAGCACGAAGCGTCCAGCCTCGATAGCGCTAGCCGGCACCGGAGCGCCGTCGTCACTTGTCAGGCGCCCTCGCAGACGAACACTCGGCGCGCTTTTGACCTCTCGAACTTGAGGTTTCGGTTGATAGACCGCTCCGTAGAGGACGGCCAGAGCGAGAATGATGGCCGGTGCCATCAGGCTTCGGGTCAGGCCGCCCCTGGTGCTCGCCGGCTGGGTCACCAGATCCCCAGCCCAATCCAGCTTCTCTAGCTTCTCGGTCAACCTGGCCGCGTAGCCCTCGACCCGATTCAGGCTGGAGTAGGAGAAGGTGCCGGGCGCGTGGTCGATGGCACAAAGCAAACCGATGGTCTCGCCCTGGGAGCGTAAAGGGACGCAAAGGGCCGACCGAAAGCCGGTCTCGACCCCTTTGAATTTGTCCTTGGTGGCGTCGAGCACCAGCACGCCCTTGCTTGCTTCCTCGACCTCGGCCAGCAGGGGTCCCTCGGTGAGCAGTGCCATCTGCTCGGCCTCGACCCCGCGGGCTTTGCGGACCACCATCTCTCCCCCTCGCCCCTGCCGAAGCGAGACCACCGCCCCGGTGCAGCCAGGCAGTTTCAACAAGAACTCTCTGGCCTCGGATAACAGCCTGGCGACCGATGGACTCAAACGCTGACCTCCCACCTCCTATTTTCCATCCCACGGTGCCCCTTTCCTCGAGACAACCCCAAAGGGACCCGGCTGGACGCTCTATCTGCAGGCCCTTCAGCTAGAGGACTCGCCCCTGCTTCGCTGGGAGATCGAGCGGGTGCGACTCAAGCGTGAAAAGCAAAAAAGCCCCGGCGGCTAGCCGGGGCTCTTCTCGAGGTTGTCTAAAAAAGATTGTTGAACTGGTTCTGGACGTGGTCTCCCACGATGCCGCCGGCGTTCTTCCAGCCGTCGACGTAGGCTCCGCCGGCTCCGCTGAGGTTGCCCTCGCCCAGGTTGGTGAGCACGTTGCCGGTGCTCGACAGGCCGTTGCCGGTCAGGCGTACGCCGGTGCGAATGGGCTCGCCGATCAGGCCTACGCCACCGCGGACTGCTTCGCCATATCCACCGGCCGCGTCTTTGACGTTGCCAATCTGTTCTTGGTAGTAGCCGGTGACATTGCCGACTTGCTCTTTGAAGCCGTTGCCAGCGGCGGCGGCGGCGCCTTTGAGGTCGCCGTCGGCCAGTTCGCCCAGCACGTTACCGCCGGTTTTGAGCCCGGTGCCGACCATCTGTACAGCCGTGCGAGCGGGAGCGGTGACGAATTCGAAAGCGTTCTTGCCTACGTTAGCTAGTCCGGAGAAGAGTCCCATTGGTTAAAACCTCGTTTCTTTTTCTACAAACTAACCTACCGAGCTTTCAGCTTTAGTTAAGGGTTGGTTTGTAAACAACGTGTTTCTTTTGTTGACTATTCGTGTCTTCCGGGATGTTTCTCCAAGATTTCTTCAAGCTGTTTCTGACGCTCGTCCATTAACTCAAGTCCCAGGCAGATATGGTTGTTTCCGTCCTGCAGTGCTTGGCAGGCCTCCACGAACGGCTCCTCGGTCTCGGCCTCTTCCAGCGCCAGGGTGAGGTTGTCCAGGCCCTGCCGATAGAGTCCTACGCCCTTCTTCAGTAAATACGAGACCTGGGTGTGGAAGTCATCGGCCGGCAGACGCTGGGCTTCCTGGGCCAGCAGGCTCAACGAATCGGGTAGGGGACCCGCCTCGTAGGCGTCAAGCCGCGCTCGATGCGCCTCGATCTCGGCCATCACCGCCTCGGGGTCGACCCCGTCGTCGAGAAACAGTTCGACGACCTCGAACAGTGTCATCAGGTGGACGGTCTCGTAGTTGATCTGAGGAGCCAGATACTCTCGGCCCTCCTCGATAGCTACACTCTGATTGGGCACCCCCGTCGGTGCCAGGCGAAGCAAGCGGGCCTGGCACCCCGAACAGACCTTGGTGCCTTCCGGATTCTCATGGCCACAGCGAATACATTGCATGGACCTGGCCTTCGACGACAGGCAGGAGGGGCGCCTGCTACGCGCACCCCAGTCTGGCTAGCGCGTCGGGTCGCGGTCACGACTTCCAGCTGGAAGGGCCCGTCCACGCAGCCTCCTCGAGGCGCCAGCGAGCTAGGTGGCCGAGACGTAGCGGCCGAGGACGCGGAAGAAGGGGGCGATCTCTTTGAGCTTGTCGAGGGCCGCCTCGAGTTGCTCGGGCTCGTCAGGCACGCGCAGGTCGACATAGAACATATACTCCCACGGCTTGCCGGGGATGGGGCGCGACTCGAGCTTCATCATGTTGATGCCGAACTCGGCGAAGATGGCCAGGCATTTGTGCAGGGCGCCGGGCTCGTGGGCCGTGTCGAAGACGATCGAGACCTTGTCGGCCTGCTGGTCGGGGGGAGCCTGGCGGCTCACGATGACGAAGCGGGTGAAGTTGCGCGGGTGAGATTCGATGCCTTCGGCCAGCAGCTTCATGCCCAGGCGCTCGGCTGCCTCGGTGGAGGCGATGGCGGCCGCGTCGACCAGCTGATTGTCGCGCACGTAGAGGGCGCTGCCAGCCGTGTCATACATGTTGACTACCTGCCATTCGTGGCTGCGGAGGAAGGCGTCACACTGAGCCGCCGCCTGGGGGTGCGAATAAACCCGGCGCACATCCTCGAGTTCGACGCCGGTGTTGGCCACCAGATTGTGCACGATGCGCACTTTCAGTTCGCCCACGATAGCCAGCTCGGAGTGCTCGAGCAGCAGATCATAGTTGATGTGGATGCTGCCGGTCAGTGAATTCTCGACCGGCACCATGCCGTAGCGACAGTGGCCGCTCGAGACGTTCTCGAACAGCTCTTGGAAGGTCTCGCAACTGACCGTTTCGACCTCGGAGCCGAAGTGCTGGCGGACCGCCTTTTCACTGAAGCTGCCCGAGACACCTTGCAGGGCGACTCGGGTCTGAGCCGGAGCTTCGAAACTGGCTGCCTCGTGATAGCGGCGATGGCGACCCTCGAGCTGGCGGCCCACCACAGGGGCGATCACGGCCACATCGCGCAAGACCTTTTTCAGCTCTTCGGGATAGAGGCTCTGGGCGCCGTCAGAGAAGGCTTCGGGCGGGTTCTGGTGGCACTCGATCATGAGGCCGTCGGCGCCGGCAGCCACCGCGGCCAGGGCCATGGCCGGCACATAGGTGCGATTGCCGGTGCCGTGGCTGGGGTCGGCCACGATGGGCAGATGCGACAGCTTGCGCAACACCGGAATCGCTGAAAGATCGAGGGTGTTGCGGGTGCTCGATTCGAACGTGCGAATGCCGCGCTCGCACAAGATGACGTGGGCTTTGCCCGGCCCCGAGAGAATGTACTCCGCCGACATCAGCAGTTCTTCGATGGTGGCCGCCAGACCGCGCTTGAGCAGCACCGGCTTATCTTGCATGCCCACCTCTTTGAGCAGCTCGAAGTTCTGCATGTTGCGAGCGCCGATCTGGAGGATATCGGCATACCTGGTGATGACCTCGACCTGGCTGGGCGCCACCACCTCGGTGACCGTAGGCAGGCCGTAACGCTCGCCCGCCTCGGCCAGAATCTGCAGTCCTTCTTCGCCCATTCCCTGGAAGGAATAGGGGGAACTGCGAGGCTTGTAGGCGCCCCCGCGCAACACGCTGGCACCGGCTTCGTAGACCAATTTGGCAATCTCGAGCATCGGCTCGCGGCCCTCGACCGAGCAGGGGCCTGACATGACAATGACCTGGGGGCCACCGATCACCAGTCCGCTTTTGCCCAGGGGCACACGGGTCGTCTCGGGCACCGCCTCGCGCGAGGCGAGTTTGTAGGGGCGCGAAACCCGGATGACCTTGGAGACGCCGGGAAAGAGGCCCACTTCGCGGGGGTCGGGTAGTTCGGTGCCGATGACGGCCAGCACCGAGCGCTCGGCGCCCACGACCGAACGGGTCTGCAGGCCGCGACGTTGCAGTTTTTGTTCGATCCACTGAATCTGCTCGTCAGTGGCGGTGGGATGCAGGACGACGATCACGACTTGAAGGTCTTCACCAGCTCGCGCATTTTGTCATGCAGGGCCTCGATGGTCGAGTCGTTGTTGATGCGGTGCTCGTAGGTCCACTTCTCGGAGGCGCGGTCGGAAAGATGCTCGTTGACCGGGCCAAATCCCGGCCGTTCGATGCGCACCAGGATGCCACCGTGGCGCCGCACCAATCGGGCCTCGTTGGGGAAGCGCGTGTCGGTCACCACGGTGCGGTCGTCAAGCTTGCGCTCGGCCAGTTGCACCCACAGGTCGTGGCTTAGGATGTTGCGACCCACTTCAGTGCCCATGGCCTGAGACAGACGGCGCACCTCTTCGTTGGTCTTGACTGCCTCCCAGCCGCCGTCCCGCTCCATCATCTCGGACAGGCGGATGAAGCCCGCTTCTTCTTTGACATAAGGATCGAGCGCGATGATGGCATCGCGAATGGGGTCGGCGATGGCCACTCTCTTATAACCGAACTCTTCTACTAAAACCACGGCCGCCGTGTCTTTGCCGACACCGGCGTAACCACACAATCCGATAAGCACCGCTCACCATTCAAGCCCGAGGCTGCTCCCCCTGCCCACGGCGTCTACTGTCTGCCGTCTCGGGGGAGGGTATTGAGGAGCCGCGCTCAATTACTCGATCGTGGCCCCCGAGAAACCGAAAAAGCGACGAAAATCCGGCTGTCTGAAAGTGCTCGGTTGCCTCTTCTGGCTGGCGCTTGTGGCCATGGTGGCGGCCGGGGTGGGAGCAGCCTTTCTCTATCAGAAGTACAGCCAGGGGTTGCCTTCAGTGGCGGGGCTCGAGAACTACAAGCCGGCCGAGACCACCCGCATTCTCTCCTCAGACGGCAAGGTGATCGCGACCCTGTTCAAAGAGAACCGGGTCTATCAGCCGTTGGACAAAATCTCTCCCCACGTGGTTAAAGCGTTGCTGGCCATCGAAGACTCGCGCTTCTACGACCACCCGGGAGTCGACCCGGTGGGGGTGGTGCGGGCCGTCTATGTCGCCACGACTTCGGGCCAGGTGCGTGAGGGTGCCAGCACCATCACCATGCAGCTGGCTCGCAACCTCTTTCTCAACAACGATGCCACTGCCGAGCGCAAGATCCGAGAGATGTTGCTGGCCCTTCGCCTCGAGAAAGAGTACGACAAGAACAAGATTCTCGAACTTTATCTCAACCAGGTCTATTTCGGAGCCGGCGCTTACGGCATCCACTCGGCCTCGCGACTCTACTTCAACAAAGGCTGCGAGAACCTGACCCCGGCCCAGGCGGCTCTGCTGGTGGGGCTGTTGCAGGCTCCCTCGAGCTTTTCTCCGCTGGTCGATGCCAAAGCCGCCCGGGCCCGCCAGGGTCAGGTGCTCAACCGCATGCTGGGGCTGGGCTTTCTGACCAAGGAACAGTATGATCGGGCCGTGGAGCAGGCCGACGCCATGACCTTCAAAGAGGTCGAGCAGCGACGCTTCGAGGTGCTGAAGTATCCCTACTTCACCAGCTACGTCATCAAGGAGCTATCGGAGCGCTATCCTGAGGACACGCTTTATCGAGGCGGGCTCGAGATCACCACCACCCTCGACCGCGAACTGCAGGGCCGAGCCGAGGAGATCCTCGAGGCTCGGGTGCATGAGTTGGCCAACGTGCTCAACGTGGATAACGGCGCCCTGGTCATGGTCGAGAACGAGAACGGTTACATCCGGGCCATGGTGGGCGGGGTGAATTGGAGCGAGAAGGACCAGTTCAACCGCGCCTGGCAGGCCCGGCGCCAGCCCGGCTCGTCGTTCAAAGCGGTGGTCTACTCCACGGCGCTCGAAGAGGGTTATACTCCCGACAGCGTGGTGGATGATTCGAAGACCAGCTACAACGACGGTTGGGGCAAGGACTGGACTCCCAAGAATTCGGACGGTCGCTTCTTGGGTCGCATCACCCTGCGCCAGGCCTTGACCGGCTCGCGCAACGTGCCGGCCGTCAAGGTGTGTTCGCAGGTCGGGGTCGATCGGGTGGTCAGCATGGCCTATCGCATGGGCATTCGCGGCAAGATCTCGCCGAGTCTGTCCATCGCCCTGGGGGCGGTCGAGGCCACTCCGCTCGAGATGGTCGAGGTCTTTTCGATCTTGGCTAACAGCGGGGTCGACCGGCGGCCGACGGCGGTCAAGCTGGTCAAAGCTCCCAACGGGGTGGTGCTCGAGGATAACCGCAACCGCCTGGGCGACAACGTCATGAACTACAACTCGGCCCGCGGCATGATCTCGATGCTGCGCGGGGTGGTCGAGCAGGGCACCGGGACCAACGCCCGCGTCTACGGTCACGCCATCGCCGGCAAGACGGGCACCACCGACAGCTATCGCGACGCCTGGTTCTGCGGTTTCTCGGCTTACTACACGCTGGCCGTGTGGGTGGGCAACGACGACAACACGCCCATGTGGCGCTCTTACGGCGGAGACCTGCCGGCTACCATCTTTCGCGAACTGATGACCTATGCTCTTTCAGACAAGAAGCCCCGCGACTTTCCGGCCTATGAGGCTCCGCGCAAGAAGAGCAAAGATGTCTCGCCCCAGGTCCAGGTCACACCCACGCCAACGGTAGAGGAACGGCCGGAGGAAATCCCCGAGGAGCCGGTCGAAGAGTCGTTCGAGGAGCCGCCTCCGCCTCAGGAGGTCGACCTCGACGATCCCCGATGGACCGAGCCCGAAGCCGTTCCTGAGCCCACGCCCGGAGTCATCGAAAACTCCCCTTCGGAAGGTAACGATTGGTTTACTGAATGAGCCGAGCCGAGATTCGGGAAAAGGTGGAACTGGCCCCCATGACCACTTTGGGGGTAGGTGGGGCGGCCGACTACTTTACCGAGGTTCGCAGCCCGACCGAGCTGCTCGAGGCCATGCACTGGGCCAAGCACAAGAGCCAGCCGGTCTATCTGATTGGGGGCGGCAGCAATCTGCTGGTGTCGGATGCCGGCTTCTCGGGACTAGTAGTCCGCTATGGCGACGACCGGATCGAGCGCCTCGAGGTCGATGGCGACCGGGTCTGGCTGCGGGTGGGAGCGGGCCGCAACTGGGATGAACTGGTGGCTCAAACCGTCGCCTGGAATCTGGCCGGGATCGAGTGCCTGAGCGGCATTCCCGGGATGGTGGGAGCGGCCCCCATTCAGAACATCGGCGCCTACGGCCAGGAGGTGGCCGACGTGATCGAGTCGGTCGAGGTGATCGAGCGCTCGACCGGCGAGCTGCACCTGATCAGCAATCGGCATTGTGGCTTCGGCTATCGCGACAGCCACTTCAAAGGCAAGTGGAACGGGCTGTATGTGGTGGTGGCCGTGCACCTCAAGCTAACCGAAGGGGGCTCGCCCACCATCCGTTACGGTGATTTGACTCGCCGGCTTGGGCCGGGGCGGCCCACCCTGCAAGAGGTGCGCGACACCGTGCTCGAGGTGCGCCGCTCCAAGTCGATGGTCTATGATACCAGCGATCCCAACCACCGCAGCGCCGGCTCGTTCTTTACCAATCCGATCGTCGAGGAATCGCTGGCGGATTTGGTCGACGCGCGCTTCGCCGAGGACTCGATGCCACGCTATCCCGCCGAAGGAGGGGTCAAGCTTTCGGCCGCGTGGCTGATCGAGCGAGCGGGCTTCGAAAAGGGCTTCGTGTTGGGCGAGGCGGGCTTGTCCACCAACCACGTATTGGCTCTGATCAACCGCGGCGAGGCCACCGCCGAAGACCTGTTGAACCTGGCCAAACTGGTGCGCCGCCAGGTGCGCGAGCGCACCGGAGTGACCCTGGTGCCCGAGCCGAACCTGCTGGGCTTTGGGGCCGAGGCCTTCGAGCTACTGGGCCGTTAGCTGCTCGGCGCTTCGCGCCGCGCCGCTGGGCCGACTCCTGATGAGCGTCGGCCCGGCCGCGGCTTGACGGGAACGACGAGAGCGTATGTTCAGGGGATTGGACTGAGGCGTCAGCGGCGCTCTCGTCGCTCCCTATCGGCGCTTCGCGCCGCGCCGCTGGGCCGACTAGAGAGCGAAATCGCGCCAGGGGTCGACCAGGGGAGCCTGGTTACCGGCCATCCTCACGCGCACCAGATCGGCCTCGCGGTGCAGTCCGTGCCGCGAGAGCATCTCGAGAAAGAGCTTGCCCACCTCGCGTTCGAAGCTCGAGCTGAGCTTGCACAGTTCTCCCCAGGCTTCTTGAGCCTGAGTGTAGTCGCCCACCAGCGAAGCCGCCCAGGCGATGCCGTCGAGGGCCAGACAACGGCGGGAAGGATCCGAGGTCAGGAATTCGGCGGCGGCCATGGCGCGCAGAGCCGACTCGCCGTCACCCTCGCGAATCTTGGCCAGGCCCAGCTCCATGGCCTCGTCCCAACTGGTGGGCCCGGCCGGTCCGGCCCCGGTGTGACCCTCCATCTGCATGCCCAGGTCACGACTCCAGGCCGACCAGGGGTCGATGGGACCCCCGGATTGTAGCGAAAGCGCCGAGCGCTCCCAGCCGTGGCCGCGCAGTTGGCCGGCCAGGAACTCGAGGCTGGCCGAGTCCGGAGGAGTCTGGCGCCAAAGACCTTCGCACTCGCCAAAGGCCTCGGCCGCTCCGGCATAATCGCCGATCACGAAGCAGGCCATGGCGATGGCATTGAGGGCCAGCGCCCCGCGTCCACCTCCGTGCTTGGCCGCGCTCGAGAGCGAGAAGGCCGCCCGCTGGCCCTGACCGGCGGCCAACTCGTCAATGGCTTCTCGCATGGCCATTTGCCAGTCCGAGGCACCGTCGTCGGCGGCCGCCGTCTCGGTGGCCTCGAGGGCGGCCGTCTGTTGCCAATCATTGAAGGGATCGAGCAGTTCGCGGGCGGGGGCCAGACCGTTGCCGGTGAGCACCTGGTTGAACTCGGCCAGGGCGGCGGTTTGCTCTGGTTGGCTGGCCTGACCCCAAAGCTGACGGGCCTCGTCCCAATACTCCTGGGCGGACTGATAGTCTCCGTCCCGGGCCGAGACCATGGCCATCAGGTTCGAGACGACTGCCTTCTGCGAGTTCGAGTCGGCTTGACCGTGGGCGTGGGCCAGCCAGCGCTCAGCGTTTTGACCCGAGGACTGCAATCCCCAGTTGGCCGATTCGGTCCAACTCATCTTTCGGGTTTAGACGGGTTCTCGCGCAGAACCTTCCGGGCGAAGGCTGCGGCGGCTGAGGCGGCGGCTTCTAGATGCGCGTCGAGGGTGTAGCCTGACTTCTTTCGGGGTGTTAATGAGTGGTCGCCGTCAGTCATGAATTGCACCTCGACGGCGGGAGAGAGCGTATAGCTCTCTATCTCGGCTCGAGTGCCAAAGGTGTCGCGCTCACCCTGGAGGATGAGCGTGGGCGTGGTCAGGGACTCGAGGTGGGCCGTGCGCAGCTTTTCGGGTCGGCCGGGTGGATGGAAAGGGTATCCGAAGACGATGACGCCAGCCACTCCCAGCTCGTCGGCCGCCATGGTGGCCATTCGGCCCCCCATCGACTTGCCTCCGATAAAGAGCGGTGGTGGGTGGGCGGCAACTTGCTCGGCAAAGGCCTGGCGCAGCACCGGCTCGCGGTCCGGGGGTTTGCGGCTGCGGCTGTCGATGGCCCTCTGCATGTAGGGAAAGTTGAAGCGGATCACATCAAAGCCGTGTCGTTCGAGCGCCTCGGCTGCCTGGACCATCCAGTCGGAGTCGGCCGAGGCGCCGGCCCCGTGAGCCATCAGATAAATCACGGCGTGCCGTTTTGCAAGAAGGCTCGGATCGCCTCTTTGAGGCGCACGGTTTCGGCTTCGAGCTGTTCAAAGGCCAGGTCCGAACCGTCCAGGCGTTCATCCCGCCCCATCTCTTCCAGGCGGCGGGCTACCCGTTCTACGTCGCGGGCGTCAAAGGCCGCCACCGTGCCTTTGAAGGTGTGGGCGGTGGTGGCCAGGGCCAGAGCCTGTCCCCCCTCGACCGCCTGGCGCACGCCAGCCAGCTGCTGGTCGGCGAGTTCGAGAAACATCTCCATCACCATCCTGAGGTTTTTGGGGTCACCGCCTACCCGGGCCAGGCTGGTCTGGGGGTCGAAGGCCTGCTCGGCGGAGCGCGGCGTGGTGATAGGGGACGCGACCGGCCGGCGGGTGCCCTGGGTCAACCGCTCGGCCGGCAGCAGTTCCACCAATGCTCGAAAGAGGGCTCCCTCGTCGATGGGCTTGGACAGATAGCCGTCCATCCCGGCCTTCAGACAGCGTTCGCGGTCGCCTTTGAGCGCGTGGGCCGTCAGGGCGATGATCGGAGTGCGCACCAGACCCTGCTCCTTCTCGAGAGCGCGGACCCGGGCGGTAGCCTCCAGGCCGTCGACCCGGGGCATCTGCACATCCATCAAGATCACGTCAAAACGCTGACCCCTCACCAGCGGAGGCACTTCGCTGCCGTCGTTGGCCAGCACTACGCGGTGGCCGCGACTCTCGAGCAGGATGGTGGCCAGCTTCTGGTTGACCGGATTGTCCTCGGCCAACAAGATCTCCAGGGGACAGATCTGGACCTCCTCTTCCTCGTTCTCCTGGGTCGAGGCGGTGACCGGGCCGGCGCCCATGGCGCAGCTCAGGGCGTTGAGCAGTTCCCAGGCGTGGACCGGCCGGGTCAACTGAAAGACTTCGCCCAGCTTTTTGCTGGCTCTGGCCTCGGGCTCGAGCCTGGCCGGATTGAGCAGCATCACGGTGGGCATTGCCTTGTGAGCCCGCACCTGGGCGGCAAGCTCGAAGCCGTCGCGGCTCGAATCGCATACCAGAAGGTCGAATTTTTCGACTCCCTCGAGGGTCTGGCCGGGCTCGGGAGCCTCGGCTTCGAGCCCCCAATGGCGCAGGGTCTGTTCGAGGTTGCCACGGGCCGTGACATTGTGACACAAGACCAGAGCCCGCCGGCCCTGCAACTCTTCGGGCACGGCCGGAAGTTCTTGGGATTCAACCTCGAGGCGAGCCGTGAAGCGAAAAGTGCTGCCGTTGCCGGGCGTGCTCTCGGCCCAGACCTCACCGCCCATCAGAGCCACCAGCCGGGCGGTGATGGCCAGCCCGAGGCCCGTTCCTCCATACACCCGGGTAGTCGAGGAATCGGCCTGCTCGAAAGCTTTGAAGACGCTCTTGAGTTTGTCCTGAGGAATGCCGATCCCGGTGTCACGAACCGAGAACAGGAAGAGCGCCTGGTTCCCGTCTTGCTGTTTGACAGCCACCTGGACCGCGACTTCGCCTTCTTCGGTGAACTTGACGGCGTTGCCGACCAGGTTCAAAAGCACTTGTCGTATACGAACCGGGTCAGCCTTGACGTGGTCGGGCACGGCCGGGTCGAAACAGACCACCAGCTCTAGCCCTTTCTCGTGAAACTTGGGACTCAAGGACTTGAGGATGCCATCCACCTCTTCCCGTAGCGAGATCGAGACCGGCGCAATGTCGAGCGCTCCGGCTTCGATCTTGGAAAAATCGAGAATGTCGTTGATGACTCCCAGTAGCGATTCGGCTGAACTCGAGACTGCTCGCAGATATTCGCGCTGGACCGGAGTAAGGTCGGTGCGCAGGGCCAGGCGAGTCATGCCGAGGATGCCGTTCATGGGTGTCCGGATCTCGTGGCTCATGTTGGCCAGGAACTCGCTCTTGGCCCGGTTGGATTGGACGGCCGCCTCGCGAGCGGCAAAGAAGTGGGCCCCCAGCAGGGCCAGCAAGACCATCACCAGGCCCAGCAAGGCAGAATAGCGAGCCGTGAGCACGTCGCTGCGGGCCCAGAAAAACTCGTCAGGGCGCGTCACCAAAAGGGCCCAGCCTCCTGAATAGTCGGCCCAGGGTAGCGAGAAGAACTGGTCATAGACACGTCCCTCGGGAAGTTTGCCCTGACTCAGGAGTTCGGCGTCAGAGGTGCTGCCACTCTCGTGGTCGTGCACCACCGGCATCGAGAGCAAAGCGGTGCCGGTGACGGCGTTGACCATTGCGCACCAGTTGGGACCCATGCCGGTCCGCAGGTGGAACGCCCACAGGACCACGGTCACGTCGCCCAGCAGTTCGCCCTCTTCGGAATAGATCGGCATGGCATAGAGAATGCCGTCGGACTGCACCGGGCGGGCCCTGTCGTAGACTGGGAACAGGCTGCTGGTCAGGCCCTTGCGCTTGCGTAGCTCGCCGGGCGGATGGGGGGCTAACTGGGCGAAGCGCCCTGGCAATTCGGCCAGGGCCTCGCGCTCGCCCTGGTGGATTCGGGATTCCGGCTGGTCGCGTCGGCTCAGGCGCGTTTGGCGGTCAAAGTTCAGCCAGATCTCAGATTGAGGTTGGTAACGGTTGACGTAGACGCTCAGCACCGGCAGGCGAGGGTGAAGCTCGAGCCAATCCTTAAGGCGGACCTCGAGGTCGGGCGGGGGAGCCCCGCCGGTCTCGAGAGCACGGGCCACCTCGGGATCGACGGCCACCGAAGCCAGACCCGATTGCAGCTGATGGAACTGAGCGCTGAGAGCCTCGCGACTGACCGAGGCCCGCAATTGGCATTCGTTGGCATAGTTGACCTTGGAGGCGTCGAGGTTGATCTTATAGACGACCAGGATACCGATCAGCAGGGCCAATCCCAATAGCTCGACCCAACGCAAGCGGCGGGTTCTCATGGGTTCGTTTTCGCCTGGGCGAAGGAGGCGACCTTTCGGATGCGAAGGCCCGCAGGGGATGTCGGGATTTCGCCATATCTTCCGCGGTTGGCTGGCAATTGGCCTCGGCCTGCTGCTTTTTTCCTCAGGCCAGGCCCAGGAGCGCCTGGGCGACTATCAGGTGGAGTTTTTGGATGCTTCCACTTTTCGCTTTGCCTACAAGGTTCCCCTGAAGGCCGGCGACTATCTGGACCCGGAGGGCCTGCGCAGTTTCGCTGGTAGCCAGGTCGAGCGCCGGCCCGGGGGGCTGGCGACCTCGGCCTGCCAGCTGCGACTCGAGGGCTCGGAGCTGATCGTCACCAGTCAAGGCAAAGTGGTTACCCGCTTGCGACCGACCGAGGACGGCGTCTGGCTTTTGCCTGAGGGCCGGCCCTTCTTGTACGGATTGGGCGAGCAGTTTCCTTACGATCGTTTCGGCCAGTTCGACGGCGATTGGCGCGGTCGTTTGCGGTCCGGTGGTCCCTACGGCAACGAGATGCAGTCCTACTATGGAGGAGCTGTCGGCAACGCCCAGTTTCCCGTGCTCTACGCCGTCGACCCCGAGGCTGCCGATTGGATGCTGCTGCTCGATAACCCCTACGGGCAGCAGTGGGATTTTCGCCAGCGGCCCTGGCGTGTCCTCAGCCTGGGCGGGCCGTTGCAAGGCGTCCTGTCGGTAGACGAGCTGCCCGCCTTGCGGCGTCGCCTGATGCAGCTCACCGGTCGCCCTCCGGTGCCGCCCCGCAAAGCCTTTGGACTGTGGGTTTCGGAGTATGGCTTTGACGACTGGGCCGAGATTGAAGACAAGCTGGCCAGCCTGCGGGCCCACCAGTTTCCTGTCGATGGCTTCGTGCTCGACCTGCAGTGGTTTGGAGGCATCACCACCGATTCGGGCGATACGGCCATGGGCAAGCTTACCTTCGACCTGACCCATTTCCCCGACCCGGCCGCCACCATCGCCGACTTCGCCCGCCGTCACCTGGGAATCATCGCCATCGAAGAGGCTTATGTGGGCGAGAATCTAGCCGAGCATCGCGCCCTGGCCGAACGCGGCTATCTGGTGCGGGCGCCCGGTCTGACCGACCAGCCGCTCTTGATCAACAAGACCCCCTGGTGGGGGGTGGGCGGCATGATCGACTACACCTCGGCGGCGGCCGCCGGTTTCTGGCACGATTGGAAGCGCCAGCCCCTGGTCGAGATGGGGCTGACCGGCCATTGGACCGATCTGGGCGAGCCCGAGATGTATCTGCATCAGCGCCCGGACGGTAGCACCGAGACCGGCCTCTACGCAGGCGACCAGCCCGAGGCCGCCGTGCACAATCTCTTTGCCCATCGCTGGGCTCGTAGCATCGCCGAGGGCTACCGTCGCCATCAGGTGACCCGGCGGCCCTTTATTCTGACCCGCACCGGCGGCCTGGGCATCCAGCGCTTCGGGGCCGCTCTGTGGTCGGGCGACATTCCGACCCATTTTGGCAGTCTCGCCTCGCACTTCAATGCGGCCATGCACCTGGGATTGTCGGGGATCGACTATTTCGGCTCGGACGTGGGTGGTTTTTACCGGCGCGCCTTCAAAGGCGATCAGGCCCAACTCGACGATCTCTACACCCAGTGGTTCGCGGCCGCCTGCGCCTTCGATGTGCCCATCCGGCCCCATACCGTCAATCTCGAGAACAATCGCGAAACCGCCCCTGACCGTATCGGGGATGTCGCGAGCAACCTCGAGAACCTGCGCGAGCGTTATCGTCTGCTGCCTTACTACTATTCGCTTGCTCACCAGGCCCGGCGCGTGGGGGACCCGGTCTTTGCCCCCGTCTTCTTCTATGACGCCGTTCCCGAGGGCCAACGCGAGCAGGTCTACACGATGGGCGACGAGCGCTTCATCGGGGCGGACATGTTGGTCAAGCTGGTGGCTTCGTCGGGGGCCAGAACGGCCAGCGTCTATCTGCCTCCGGGAGGCTGGTTCGACTATCACACCGACACCTATCATGCCAGCCAGGGCACCACCCTCGGTCGCTATCCTCTCTATCGCCAGGGGCGCTTCCAACTGCCCCGATTCGTGCGGGCTGGGGCCATCATTCCCACCGCCGATATCGAGGCTCCCGCGCACACCGACGAGGTGGCCCAGGCGCCTCTGCTGGTGAAGGTGTATCAGGGGCCTCCGGACAGCTCTCGCGAGTTCGTGGTCTCTCACGACGATGGGGTCACCCTCGACGGCCCCGTCCGCCAAACCACCTTCCGGGCCAGCTACGGTCAGAGGTCGGCCCGATTGCAGGTGACTTCCGCCGGCAGGGCCGTCAGGGTGGAATTCTTCCCCACGGGGTCGAACAGGTTGTCGGGTGTCACCATCGACGGAGTCTATCAGCCTGCCAGTCAGGGGCCACTGGTGATCCGCGAGGGCGACCACCGTATCGACTTCGAGTTGGAGCCGTCGCGATGAATCGTCGGAGGGGATCCTCCACCATCGAGTTTTTGCTGGCCGTGGCTATCGTGGCCCTCTATGGCCTGGGACTGCTCGGTGTGGCCGGTCGGGCGGCCATGGCCGAAGAAGACGGACGCTTGCTGTCGGTGGCCGAACAGATGGCCCGCACCCAGATCGAGAAAGCCGTCTGGGAGGCCAACCAGCCGGGCGGCTTTCAAGCGGTGGATAATGTCGGTTTCACGTATCTCGACTCGGGCAAGCGACTGATCTATTCTCGCCAGGTGACCGAGGTCGACAACCGTCTAAAGCAGATCAAAATTCGCGTCTTTCGCAGCCAGACTTCGTCCAGCCGGCCACTACCTCAGAATGAAGAACCGATCTTTCAGATCGCTACGCTGGTGGGTGGGCCTTGAGCAGGCGGGCTTATAGCCTGGCCCCGGCGGTCATCATCGGGCTGCTCTTGATGGTCGTCACCTACGTGGCCTTCAAAAGCTGGCGCAACCTTAGCCAGGAAGGCCGTGAGGTGGTACTGCATCGGCGTCAAAGCCAGGTACTGCTGGCTGACCTGGGCAACCAGCTGGTTGGCGGCTCGCATTGTTACTATGGCTACAAGGGCAAGTTCGGAGAGCGCGACTACCAGGTGGGCGGGCTCGGGGCCAGGGGCTCCCAGGCGCTGGTGGCGGTACCCGAGCCAGACGGACAGTACACCATCATCGGGGTTCAAACCCAGGACAACCAGGTGGTGGTGGCCCGCACTGAAGGGGTCGAGGCCCAGGACCCGGCCGCTATCGATCTCGCTGCCCTCAAAGCCAAGGAGAAGACCTATCAGACGGGCAGTATCGACCTGCAGGTGCGCAGTCTGGGCAGGGGCGAGGCCCTTCTACTCGAGATTCCCGACCCCCGGGAGACCCTCAAAGCTCTGATCTGGCTGAGGAACGTCCAGTGAGACGACGACCCCGAGGCTTTCTTTTGATCCTGGTGATCGCACTCTTGCCGGGGATTCTCTTTCTGGCCTACGTCATCAATCGCTCGCTGGCCCAGGAGACGGTCACCGCCCAGCAAGAACTGGCCCGGACCCGCGCCTTCTACCTGGCCGAAGCGGGTCTGGAGGTGGGCTTTCGGGCCCTGGCGGCCGAGAACTTTCGGGCCGCAACGTTGGCCCCGGACGGCTACCACCTGGCCGATTCGGACCTGCGCGAACTGGCCTGGACAAACCGCGTCG
Source organism: Vulcanimicrobiota bacterium (assembly GCA_050250895.1). Classification (GTDB taxonomy): domain Bacteria; phylum Vulcanimicrobiota; class Xenobia; order Xenobiales; family JADMJV01; genus CAYRFU01. The sequence goes on from JBFWNU010000003.1 coordinate 567,492, forward strand.
AGAGCCGTTTCCCTCTCCGTTTCGACAAGCGGAGCGGATACTATTACTGGGTCTCGGACCCGGATTCTCCGCAGTCTTCCATGAACGGGTCGCAGGTGCCCGAGTCTTTTCGATTCGCCATCTTCTTCCCTGACGAAACCCACTATGTCATCCGCTCCGAGGGCACCTTCGCCCACCTGACGGCGGCCCAGGAGCTGCGAGGCAGTCTCGCCCCGGTGACCGATTTCGCCGTCTTTGATGCCGGCGATCTGAGTGATTTCGTACTCGACGCGGATCAGTCCATCAAAGGCCGCGTCCACGCCAACGGAGACCTCTATCTCAGGCCGGGCCAGAAGAGCCTGACCATCGACGGCTCGCTTGCGGCCGGTGGCCGATTGGTGCGTTTTCGCGATGCCTGGCAGCGGCCCGACGCGGGGGGAACGGTCAAGGTCGGCGGGCAGGTGATGGCCGGCAAGAGCCAGTCGGCCCCAGGCAAAGGCAAGGCCTTCGACTCGTTCCATCCAAAGTTCACGGCCGAGGCAGAAAAGCGCTTCAAAGGAGCGGTCAGGGACGGGGTCGGGCGGTTGTATCCTCCCGACCCGTCGGCCTTCGGGCCGGGCGGCTTCTATGCTCGCCAGGCAGGGCTGACCATCGACCCCGAGGCCGAGACCAAGGGCGTCACTTCGGCCAGCTTCTACAACCCCGCCGAAGAGCACGAGGTCAAGTGTCGCGACCTGGACCTGACCGCTCTCGAGCTGCCCGAGAACGGCCTCATCTATAGCCCCGTTCCGGTGCGCCTGCGCGCAGGCCAAAAGCTGTCGGCCCCGCTGACCGTGGTGGCGCCCACCATCTACACGCTGGGGTCCTTCAATCGAGACAAGCCGGTGCCGGCCGCCCTCATCGCCCGTGATCGGGTCTATCACCTGAGTTCCAAGTTCGCCGACCTCAAACAGGGCAGCAAGGCCCCGGCCCGGGCCAAAGAGGCCGGCAACGCCCTAGCCATCCACTCCCTGGTGGTCGACGGTGTGCCCACCGTGGATGAACTTAAGTTCGTTGGCTCCTACAACGGCCAGGCTGCCCCCCCGGTCAAAGCTAACGTGCGGGCCAATTCGCAGGACTTTCTCGAGGACGTGAGCGGCCTCCAGGTGGTGCGGCGGGGCACGGTGGCCCACTTTCAGGGAGCCCGCATGGCCGACTTCAAGAATTCGGATCTCGACGAGGGTAAAGCGGCCTGGGTAATGCGCACCTTTGCCAACTATAGCAAACTAGACTACGGCTACGATGCCGCCTTCGCCGAAAACCCGCCGCCCTTCGTGCCCCGGCTGGCCAGCCGCGACCGCTGGTTTGACCTGGGCCTGCGCCAGACCGGCTACAACTACAAAGGCCGCAAGCGCTAGACCTCGACCACCACGCCCTGGCTCTCGACGCCCTGGCGGCTGGCGGCAGCGATGGCCCAACGGCCCGGACCCAGCTCCAAGCTAGAGTTTTCGCCCGGCTCGATGCGATCGAGTTTCCAACCGTCGCCGTCCTGGCGATAGACGGTCCAGGCCCGCAGGGCCTGCTGGTCGCGATTGCGCAGCTCGATTTTGCCCTGGCTCTGGCTCACCTCCGGGTGGGCCATCGTCTGGGCGCGCGCTTTCGCCATGACCGGGGTCAAAGCCGGCTCGGCGTAGAGCTCGTTGCGGAAGGTATCCGCAATGCCCTGGCGGTTCTCCATCAGGGGGGCGATGTTGTACCAGATGTTGCCCTGGCAGCCTGCCTCATGCTTGGCTCGAGAAAGGGCCACCTGCTGGCGAAACTCGTCGGGGGTCCAACGCCGGCCGCTGCCTAGCGCCGAAAGGTTGTTGCCGGCGAAGATGTAGCGCCCGCCGCTGGTGTGGTCGGCCCACCAATTGACCAGCGGCTCATAGGCCTGCGCTGTCTGGGTGGTTGGCCAGTAGAGTTGGGGAGCCAAATAGTCGACCCAGCCTTCATCCATCCAGTGCTGGGTGTCGGCATAGAGCTTCTCATACTGGTCAAAGCCCCGGATGCCTTCGGGCCGGTCGGGAGCCGGCAGCCCGAACGGAGAGATGCCGAAACGAACGTTGGGATTGACCTCGGTCACCGCCTGGTTGACTCTCTGGATGGCCTCGTTGACGTTCTGGCGACGCCAGTCAGCCCTGGATAGGGTGCCCCCACCCCGGCGATACTCGTTCCAGGTGCGGCTGTCGGGAAAGTCAACGTTGGTAGGGTACGGATAAAAATAGTCGTCAAAGTGGATGCCGTCGATGTTGTAGCGGCCGGCCAGGTCCTTGCAGACATCGACCAGGCGCTGCTTGACCACCTCGGCCCCGGGGTCCATCCATTTGTAGCTGTCGTAGCGGTGGACATGCTCGGGATGGTCGACGGCCAGATGCGGCGAGACCTGGCGACGGGCCGCCGCCTGAGCCCGATAAGGGTTGAGCCAGGCATGCACCTCGAGGTTGCGCTGGTGGGCTTCTTCGACCAGGAAGGCGAGCGGATCGTAGCCCGGGTCCATGCCCTGGACCCCCGTCAACGAACTGCTCCACGGCTCGAGATCCGAGCGATAGAGTGCATCACCTTCGGGTCGGACCTGGAAGAAGATTGAATTGAAGCCCGAGTCTTTCAGGCGGTCGAGCATAGCCACCAATTCACGCTTTTGGGCGGCCGCGCCGCTGCCGGCGTGACCGGGAAAGTTGATGTTCCAGACGGTGGCCACCCAGGCTCCGCGCAACTCGCGAGTGTGGTTCACGTTGACCAATTGGGGCTGGCTCAACTCTACCCGGTCGGCAGGCTGGGCAGACCCGGCCTGGGGGCGCGGTCGATGCAGTGGCTTTGGCGTGCTAGGCAGAGCCGGACGGATCCTCATGGCTGAACTTTATCTCGGCGGAAATTCCATGGCTTTGCCGGGTTGTTAAAAGGTGAGTGGGGTGCGTCGGCGGAAAGCCTGCCGATGCAGAAGTGTCCCAAGTGCGACCACAAGATGGAACCCGGTTTCGTCATCGATTTCAGCCGCACCGCAGTGCGCCAGTCGGTGTGGCACCCGGGCAACCCGACCCCGGCCGAAGACAAGGTGTTCGGCATCAACCTGGCTCCCGAGGATGCCATCGAGTTTGATGCCGAGGCCTGCAAGCCGGTGGTGACCTGGCGCTGTCTCGAATGCGGCTACCTGGAGTTTTACGGCTACTGACATGAGACGGCTGCCCATCGACCTCGACGAGGTCGCCGAAGCGCTCACCTGCCACGTCGTCGACTTCACCTGGTATCTCGATACCGACACGGGGCGGGTCTTCTTGCTCGACAACCTGACCCTCGAGGCGGTGGAAGAGGGTGACATCGACGACCTGCCCGACGAGGATCTGGGCATCGCCCGCAGCATCCTATCCGGCGAGCCCCGCTACCTGCCGGTAGACGAGCCTGGCTGGGACCCCTACCAGATCATGGACGAGTTCATCGGAACGGTCGATGATTTCGAGCTGGTCGATAGCCTCAATGAAGCCATCGCCTCGCCCCAGGCCTTTCGCGAGTTGCTCGAGGAGTATCCCAAGTGGCACAAGCGTTGGGAAGAGTTCGAAGAGCAACGCAGCCTCGAGATCGCTCGCGAATGGCTTCGCCAGCACGATATCGAGCCGCTTTCGCTCTAGCTCCAGTGGCGAGCCTGGTTGGCCTCTTCCTTGGCGCGCAAGGCCGCCTCCAGATCGACGCCGAAGCGATTGGCCAGGTCGAGCAGGTAACTCAGTACGTCGGCCATCTCCTCGGCCAGGCCCGAATTGGCCGGTCGAGCCGACTCGGCGAACAGGCCACGCTCGTTGCGAATGGCCTTGGCCAGTTCACCGACTTCTTCGCTAAACAGCAAGAAAGTTTCGAGGTCGTCGGCCTGGTCCCAGCCGCGGGCCCGGCAGACCTCGGCCATGTAGGCCTGCAGGGTGGGTAGATCGGCTCCATCAGCAAACACGAGGCCACCTTCTTGAAATCGAGGGCGCGATCCTATACAGTCCCCGCATGCGAAAACTGTCGATTCTTCTTCTGCTCATGTTCTGCTCGGGCACGGTTCTGGCCGACCCGACGGCCGATTTTATCCAACTGCGTGACGCCTATCTCGAGAAGGTCAAGCCCCTCGAACGAGAGGCCAACGACGCCTGGTGGCAAGCCAGCACTACCGGCTCGGAAGAGGCCTACGCCCGCCGCACCAAAGCCGACAACGCCCTGGCCGCCCTGCAGAGCGACCGCGAGGTGTTCGCCAAGCTCAAGGCCCTCAAAGCCCAGGGCCTGCCCGACCCCGGTCTTCAGCGGCAGTTGACCATGATGTATCTGGCCTTCTTGCCCAAGCAGGCCGACCCCGAACTCAATCGGCAGATCAATGCCCTCGAGGCCGACGTGGAGAAGATCTTCAACACCCACCGATCCGAGGTCAACGGCCAGCGCCTGACCGAGAACGACGTGCGCAAGATTTTGCACGAGACCAGCGACACCAACGAGGCCAAAGCCGCCTGGACCGGCTACATGGAAGTCGGCAGTAAGGTGGAACCCAAGCTCAAAGAGCTGGTCAAATTGCGCAACCAGGTGGCCCAGAGGCTGGGTTTCGAGAACTACTTCCAGCTCAAGCTGGCCCAGCAGGAATTAAGCCAGGACGAGCTGTTTGCCATCTTCGACGAACTCGACGAGTTGACCCGAGGCCCCTTCGGTGAACTCAAAGCCGAGATCGACGCCCACATGATGAAGCGGTTCTCGCTGACCAGGGACCAGTTGCGTCCCTGGCACACCGACGACCTGTTCTTTCAAGAAGCTCCTCACCTGGCCACCGTCAACCTCGATCAGATCTACGAGGGTCGCGACCCGGTGAAGCTCTCTGAGCAGCACTACGAGAGCATGGGGATGAGGGTCGAAGCGATCATCGCCCGCAGCGATCTCTACGAGAAGGAAGACAAGAGCCCTCACGCTTTCTGCACCAACATCGACCGGGGCCAGGACATTCGCGTGCTGTGCAACGTCAAACCCAACGCCAACTGGATGGACACCATGCATCACGAGCTGGGGCACGGTGTTTATGACCAGTACATCGGCAAAGACGTACCCTTTTTGCTACACGAGCCGGCCCACATCCTGACCACCGAGGGAATGGCCATGCTATTCGGGGCCCTGACCAAGAATCCCGAGTTTATCAAAGACGTTGTGGGTGTCGACGACCCGGCTCTGTTGGCCGAGTCGCAGCGCAGCCTGCGGGCCGAGAAGCTGATCTTCTCTCGCTGGACCCAGGTGATGCTTCGCTTCGAGCGCGGCATGTACGAAAATCCCGACCAGGACCTCAACGCCCTGTGGTGGTCGCTCAAGAAGCAATATCAGAACCTCAATCCGCCCGACGACCTGAGCGGTGCCGACTATGGAGCCAAGCTGCACATCGTGGGAGCGCCTTGCTATTACCACAACTACATGCTGGGCGAACTGTTCGCTTCTCAGGTGCGGGCCTACGCGGCCAAGAAGTATCTGGGTCTGGACAATCCCCTCAAAACCAGCTTCTATGGGAATAAAGAGGCGGGAGAGTACTTCCGCGATCAGATCTTCGCTCCCGGCAACACCTATGATTGGCGCGAGTTGACCAAACGGGCTACGGGCGAGCCGCTAACGGCTCGTTACTACGCCAAGCTCTACGTCAAGTAGACTCTTCCAGCCGACGGAGCCTCTCCTCCAGGGCCGCCGCGTGCTCGCGGGCGGCCCTTGCTTCGGCCTGGGCCTTTTCGGCTTCGGCCTGGGCCTTTTCGGCTTCGGCCTGGGCCTTTTCGGCTTCGGCCTGGGCCTTTTCGGCTTCGGCCTGAGCCTTTTCGGCTTCGGCCTGAGCCTTCTCGGCCAGGGCCTGGCTTTGGGCCGCCCGTTCGGCTCCTGTCAGGAGGAGGTTGCCTTGCTCGTCGCACCACCGCAGCCAGGTCGCCTGGTAGCCTTCGTACTCTCCCTCCCAGGTCGTAAGACCGAGCAGGGCATCGGGAAGCCATCCCGGCGTCAAGAGGTCGATGTAGCTTCTGCCATTAAGCTGGTAAGCGCGCAGAGCACGACTGCCGTAGCGTTTGAGGGGGTCATAGATGATGTAGTATCCGATGCCCTGTTCACCGTAGGTTTTGAACTTGCGTTCGGTTTCTCCGCCTTTGGTGTTGGAGACGATTTCGATGACGATGTCTGGCGGCTTACCATAGACCCACGTCATGTAAGCTCGGTTGCCCTTCTCCCAAATGTCTGCAGGGAGGCTCACGTCCAAACTGACCATGACATCCGGTACCAGTGCGGGATTCTTCGGCACGAAGAAGAGGCCGACGTTGGCAAAGGCCACAAACGGCCGTCCCTGCCGCATCTCGTCGCTCCAGGACTCATATAACGACCCCGCCAGCAGCCGTTGCTGCTTTTCGGAGAAAGGGTTATCCATCGGCTCGTCGTCCTCGGTGATGAGGTGCGAGATATCGGGGACGGGTGGATAGTCGTCCTGAATGGCTGGGTCCACGGCGGGCTCCTTCGGCATCTTTCGAGTATATCACGATGCCGGCGATGCCGGCAGAGGGGAGCCACGCTGCGCGTGGGGAGGGGAGCGGAGCAAGCTCCGGGATGGGAGCGAAGCTCGCCTTCGGCTCGCTTCGAGAGGGATTTGGCGGCCCTCGGCGGGGCCATCAACGTGGCCCGCAGTCGGTCTAGGAGCCCGTCAGGGCCGCCTTTAGGCGGGCGGCTTCGGCGGTGTCATTGCGGGCTTGGGCCAAGCCCAATAAGCGGGCCAGCACCTGCTTGTCTTGAGGATAGTGCTCGCGCAGGCGTTCGAGGTGAGCGCGGGCCAGCTCGGCCTTGCCGGCGCCCAATTCTGCGTCGGCCAGATTGGTGAGCAGCTGATAGAGCAAGCGGAGATCGCCGTCCTGGGTGCGGTCGAAGGTCTCGACGGCCTTGCTGAGGACCGCCTCGGCTTTGGCATACTTGGAAGCAGCCAGATAGACCCGGCCGAGAGCCGCCTGGCGACGAATCATCTCCGGGTGGTCGGGACCCAGTGCCTGGATGCGGCGGTCGACTAGTTCGCCGTAGTAAAGTTCGGCCTCGGGATAGCGCCCTGACTCTTCCGCCCGCAATCCGAGCGTGTTGAGTCGCTCGATGACCGAAGGGGCGTTGGCCCCGTGCAGGGTGGCGTCGGCTTCGGCCTGCTGCCAGTGGATGTAGCGGTCGCCGCTGAGCACGATGCCATTGGGCATCGTGATCTGCAGACGGGCCAGCCGTTCGCCTAGCGAACTCCAGATGCTCTGGGATTGCTTGTAGAACTGGTCGGCCACCGTGACCTTGCCGAGCTTGCGCAAGAGCAGCGAATACTTGTAGAGAAAGTTGGCGTGCTCGGGGTCGTTGCTGCTGGTCTGGCGCATCCAGTTCATCTGCAGCCATTGGCCGATATGGGCGGCCTGGTTGAAGTGACCATGGCGAGTGTTGAGGTCCATCAGTTGTTCGAGCAGAGTCAGCGAGGCCACTCGGCTGACGGGATCGAGTTCTTCGCGATAGTGGAACAGTTGATGGAGGGTGTCGAGATATTCGCCCCACAGCGTCTTCAGCAGGGCTTTCCAGGCCTGGTTGCGGACGATCTTCATGCCCGTGAGGTCGGTGGTCAGGGCAGGGTCACACACGATGGCGCGGCAGCCTTTCCACTTGATGGGGACCGCGTGGGTCAGGCCGTGGCGCACCACCACGATCTCGGAGTGGCGAGGAGCGCCCACCGTCATCACCGCCGAGAAGGGTCCGGGGGACGGTTTGACCAGCGACTGGCCCTGCCCGGGCGACTGGGCAATCAGGGGCAGGTCGGGATTGTGCAGATGGCGCCAGGCCAACCCGTCGGTTAGCCGGATGGGGCCGCTCAGGCACCGCCCGTCGAGTTCGATGGGTATCGGGGCGTAATGGCAGTGTTTGGCTAGCAGATCCCGCTCGGGAGCCTCGACGGAGCGGGCGAAGAAGCCTTTCTTGCGTCGCTCGAGCCGAATCACCGTGGGACCCTGGCCTGCGTGTTTAGCGGTCGAGGGAGTCTCGGGCAGGAAGTCGACTCGAAGCCCGGCCTGTTCGAGCACCAGGGTCTCGAGCTCGAGGCTCCGGGCGGCATTGACGGCCAGGGCCAGGTGGCGCGCCTGCTCGTTGCGGTCATCGAGCAAATAGCTGTAGAGGCGGAGGAGTTCGTCCTCTTCCAGGCGTCGCGTGTCGGCCTCGAAAGTCAGGCTACGCTCGTGTTGGTTGATGCGAACATAGGTGGCGCCACCCGCCACCAACGAAGCCACCAGCGGTAGAATGTACTGCTCGGGTTTCTCAAGGCGATAGCGAGCCAGCATCTCGCGGGCCCGCTCGGGATTGAAGGTAAACGAACCACTTGACTCGACCGCACCGCCAGTTCGGTACTCGTCGAGTAGCGACTCGAGATAACTCTCGGCTGGGGCATGCACATCCCACTACTTCCAGATGTTCGGGCTCTCTTCCCGGTTGTTCGGGAGGAACGCTGCAAGCCCCGGCAAAGCGGCTGGCGTGGCGGCCCGCGACACCATACCCGGTCAGCTCGACCTTTTCGGGGACGAAGAAGAGCCGGCTCCCGAGCCGACCGGGGTTACGGCCCATCCGGCCACCGCCGACCTGGTCGAGTTGGGGCGACGCCTACCCGACCATCTTTACCTCGGCACTTCCTCTTGGAACTTTCCCGGCTGGAAGGGTCTGGTCTATGGCGCCAATTCTCCTGATAAGCACCTTTCCGCCGAGGGTTTGCCGGCCTATTCACGTCATCCGCTCTTGGGCACGGTGGGCCTCGACCGCACCTACTACGGCCCCCTCGAGGCCGGCCAGTTTCGCCATCTGGCCCTGAACCTACCCGAGCGTTTTCGCTTGCTGGTGAAGGCGCATGAGGACTGCAGCCTGGCGCGCTTTCCCAAGCACAAGCGCTACGGCCGCCGAGCCGGCGAGAAGAACCCGCTTTTTCTTGACCCGGTCTATGCTCGCGAGATGGTGGTCGAACCCGCCCTCGAGGGCCTGGGTCCGCATCTAGGGCCGATTCTCTTTCAGTTTCCCCCGCAGAACATCGCCGAGTTCGGCGGGCCGGTCGGCTTTGCCCAGCAACTCTATTCCTTCCTCGAAGCTCTGCCCGACGGGGTGCTCTATGCGATCGAACTGCGCAATCCCGAGCTGTTGACCCCGACCTATGCGGCCGTGTTGGATCGGCTCGAGGCCAACCACTGCTTCAACGTCCACCCTACTATGCCCGATCTGGCCCGCCAGCGGGCGGTGGTGGGGGAGGGTCCCGCCCTGGTGGTGCGCTGGATGCTGGGCCAACAGCAAGCTTACGGAACGGCCCAGAGCCGCTACGCTCCTTTCAACCGGGTGGTCGACCCCGATCCGACCAGCCTGGAAAGCATCGCCGGCTTGTGCCGCGAGGCCATCGAGACAGGTCGGCCCGCCTACGTCGTCGCCAACAACAAGGCCGAGGGCTGCGCCCCCCTCAGCCTCGAGCGACTGGCCCGGGCTCTGGCCAGATAAGCATACTTTCAGGCCGGGCGGCTAGGTTGGTCAAAAAGCATGATCAACCATCTCACTCACTCAGGCGGTTGCCCGTTTCGGCGCGACCGCGTTAACCCTGGCACGCTGGCCGAGACCGCCGAGCAAGCCGACTTGCAGGCCCGTCATGAAACGCGAGGCCTTGACTTCTGGCGGACAAAGTGGAAGCCACTGTCGCCCAACGAGGCCATCGAGATGGCCGCCCGTTATCGCCACTTCGAGGCTCGCGACGGCCAGGGCAACTGGTCACCCATTCGCTCCTTCGAAGAGCTACAGGGGTTGATCACCTCGCTCGAGCAGCAGGCCGCGTCGCTCGAGTCGCTGGGGCAGACGGGCCAGGCCACCGCCGAACGTGCGGCCGGACTGGTCCGCGAACCTCAGGAGCCTGCGGTGGGACTGCTCGACTTTGCTCGCGGAATGTTGGCTCATCGCGACAGTCCGGTGGGCTTTCTGCAAGAGTTCCATGCCCGCTACGGCAACCGCTTCAAAGTGAACACTCCCACCCACGGCAACTTCGTGTTTGACCTGGATTCAGAAGTCTTGAAGGAGGCCCTGCGCAACACCGACGGCGGAGAGGATAGCTGGGAGAAGTGCCCGCTCCAGGGCCACGGAGCCGCCTTCTTGCTGGGCAAGAAGAACATGTTTCTCAGCAGCGGCGAAGACTGGGCCGGCGTCCAGGGCGCCCTCAAGAGCCACTTTTCGGCTCGCACCATCCACGGTCCCGAAACCACCGCTCTGCTCGAGTCCATCTTCGACGATCATCTCGACGACCTGGCTGCCCGGGTCTCGGCGGCGGATGGGCAACTCGAGATCGACCCCCGCCTCGAGATGCAGTTGCCCATCCTCGACGTGGCCTTACAGCTGTTTCTTGATACCAAGCTGAGCAAGGCCGAACTGGTCGAGCTGCGTGAGGCCTTTAACACCCAGATGAAGTCGCTTCCCATCGAGACGGTCAACCCCTTTCCCGTCAGCCTCCAGCATCTTCCCGGCCAGGGCGAGCTCAAGCAGGCCCATCAGGTTCTCAACCGCGTGGCCGACCAGATCGTCGCCCGGGCCAAGCAAGAACGCAAGCCCGACTCGATCGTCACTAGCCTGCTCGAGGTCAACGACCCTGCCACCAGCCAACCGCTTAGCGATGAGCGCCTGCGCCACGAGGTGCTGTCACTGATGGAGGCCGGCCATGAGACCACCGCCACTTTGCTGGGCTGGACCATGACCCTGCTCGCGCGCGAGCCCGGGGTCTATGCCCACCTCACGCAAGAGGTCTCGCAGGGCTTTGACGACGACGGCGTGATGAGCCTCAAGGAGGTGCGCGGCCTCGACTATGCCGGGCAGGTAGTGGACGAGTCGCTGCGCATGTATCCGCCTTTCTATCTGTTCATGCGCCGGGCCAAAGAGGACACGGTGGCCGGGGGAGTCGATTTCAAGCAGGGCACGACCCTGGTCTCGACCCTTTACAGCGCCAACCGCCGTGAGGACGAATGGGGAGTCGAGAAGACCGGCTTTCCGGCTCATGAATTCCACCCCGAACGCTTCGGGCAGGGCGGCGCCAGGCCGTCGATGGCTTTCGGCACTGGCCGGCGCCAATGCCTGGGCCAGGCTCTGGGTCGCCTCGAGGCTGGCATGATGCTGGCCAAGTTTGCCGAGCGTTTCGAATTGGCCAGCGAACACGAACCCATCAAGCTACTTTCGGACCTTTCCATCCACCCCGAGAACGGCCAGGTGCGCGTCAGTCTGCGCGCCTGAGGGAATGGGCCCGCCGAGGGCGAAACGGGGGCAATGCGTTACCTGGTCATGCTAGTCACTCTCACTTGTTGGCTGGTCGCCTGTGGCTCCAAGCCGACCCCCCAGGTGCCGGCCCCGCCCATCCAGGGCCCAGGGGCGACCACCGTCGAGGTCAACCAGGCTGGCCAGCGAGTGGTCAAGATGACCTTTCGAGAGGAAGAATATCAGGCCTGGCGGCGCGAGCTCGGGGACGAGGCATTCACCAAAGAAGGCTGGACGGCCACCCAGGTGCGCGGCGGGGGCTGGACGGTCGAACGGGTTCTGCCCGATTCCGACGAGACGCGATCTGACCCGAGCACCCCTGCCGAAGCCGAGAGCCCCAAAACGCCTTGACCCGCTACATCTACGGCCTGCAAGAACTCGATGCGTCGATGGTCGAGCTGGTGGGCGGCAAGGCGGCCAATCTGGGCGAACTTCTCAAGCTGCCCAGCGTTCGGGTGCCCGACGGCTTCTGCGTCTCGACCGAGGCGTTCGAGGCCGTGGCGGGGTCAGCCCTCCCGGCCGCCTCCTTTCCCCCAGACCTGGCCGAGCAGATCCTCTCTAGACTGAGCCCGGGGCAAGCCTATGCGGTGCGCTCGAGCGCCACCGCCGAAGACCTCCCCACCGCCTCCTTTGCCGGTTTGCACGATAGCTTTCTCGACCTGGGCCGTGAGGCGGTCCTCGAGCACATCAGCAAGTGCTGGGCTTCGCTGTTTTCCCCACGGGCGGTGGCCTATCGAAGCCAGCACGGCTTCGACCATGGGCCGGTTCGCCTGGCCGTCATTGTCCAGCAGATGGTGGCCGCCCGGTCGGCCGGAGTGATGTTCACTGCCGACCCCGTTAGCGGCGACCGCCGGGTAGTCTCCATCGAGGCCGGGGCCGGTCTGGGCGAGGCGCTGGTCTCGGGACTGGTCACCCCGGACCGCTACCGGCTGCGCGACGGTCAGGTCATCGAGCGGCAAGGCGAGCTGTTATCGGCTGACCAGCTCCTGCAGCTCGAAGGCATCGGTCGGGCCATCGAAACCCACTTTGGATGTCCTCAGGACATCGAGTGGTGCCTTGATGAGGACGGCTTCTGGGTGGTCCAGAGCCGGCCCATCACCACGCTTTTTCCGGTGCCCGAACGAGACGACCAGGACTACCACGTCTATCTCTCGGTGGGTCATCAACAGATGATGACGGCGCCTTTTCGACCGCTGGGGCTCTCGGTCTGGCAGATGCTGGCCGCGCGCCCGATGTACGCGGCCGGAGGGCGGCTTTTCGTCGACGTGACCCAGGCTCTGGCGTCGGCCGGCCGGTTTGCCCTGCTCGACGCGATGGGCCAGCACGACCCGCTCATCAAGACCGCCCTCGAGTGGCTCATCGAGCGCGACTTCGAGCCCCTCGAACCGGCCCCCCGGGGCGAGGCTCCACCAACCCCGCCCGACCCCGACCCGGCCGAGGCTGGCGAGTTGATCGAGCACATCCAGGCCGGTGTGCAAGAGCTGGCCGAGAGCATCCAATCCAGGTCGGGGCCAGAACTGTTCGACTTCATCCGCCAGGACATCCAGCAGCTCTTGCAGCGTCGCCTGGCCTCGCGCGGCCTTGTCCTCATCATGGCTGCCATCGAAGCCTCTCGTTGGCTCAACGAGAAGATGGACCAGTGGCTGGGCGAGAAGAACGCTGCCGACCTCCTTTCCCAGTCGGTGCCCCACAACGTCACCTCCGAGATGGGTCTGGCCCTGCTCGATGTGGCCGATGCTGTAAGACCTCACCCCGAGGCGATTGCGGCCCTCGAGCAAGCCGGCGACGACTTTCTAGAAGACCTGGCCGAGCCCGAGCCTCGCCAGGCCGCCCGGGAGTTTCTTGACCGCTTCGGCATGCGCTGCGGAGGAGAGATCGACCTCACCAACCCGCGCTGGAGCGAAGAGCCCTCCAGACTGGCGCCCCTGATTCTCGCCAATGTCAAGAACTTCGAGCCAGGCGAGAGCAAGCGGCGCTTTGACCAGGGCCTGGCTCAGGCCAGGCGTCAAGAACATGCGTTGCTCGAACGGCTGAGAGTGCTACCGGACGGTGAGGCCAAAGTCGGCGAGACGCGGCGAAGGATCGGCCTGCTCAGGAGCTTCCTCGGCTATCGCGAGTATCCCAAATACGCCATCGTGAGTTGCCTGTTCCTCTACAAGCAGGCGCTGATGAAAGAGATCGACGAGCTGGTCCGCGAAGGCGTGCTGAGCCAGTCTGAGGATGCCTTCTTTCTCACCTTCGACGAACTGGATCAGGTGGTGCGCAGCCGTTGCTGCGAGACCGACATCGACCGGCGCAAAGACGAGTTCAGGCGCTTCGAGAAGCTGACCCCGCCGCGCGTGCTCACCTCGAATGGCGAGATGGTGACAGGCTCCTACAACCACCAGAACCTGCTCTCCGGGGCCCTGGTCGGACTGGCTGTTTCGGCCGGTGTAGTCGAGGGTCGGGCCCGGGTTCTGGCTCGCCTGGACGAGGCCGAGCTCGGCCCTGAGGACATCCTGGTGACGGCCTTTACCGACCCCAGTTGGACTCCGCTGTTCGTCTCGCTCAAAGGGTTGGTAACCGAGGTCGGAGGGTTGATGACCCACGGGGCCGTCATCGCCCGGGAGTATGGCTTGCCAGCGGTGGTGGGAGTGGTCGATGCCACCCGGCAAATCCAGGATGGACAACGTATTCGTGTGCATGGCACCCTGGGCTATGTCGAGTTGCTCTAAGCCGATGCTCAAAGTAAATGACCCGCGAGATTCGCGGGTCATTGAGGTCCGTATGGTCATCTATGAGTGCCGCAAGAGTCCACGCCAATTTCCTCTTGCGACTGGACACGACTTCGATTGTGCAGGAGGGTCGTCGTCGTGTCCGCTGTATGTGCCCTTAGCTTACCCCGCGCAAGTCGGACAGAGCGTGGAACGGGCCAGGGATTGTTGATTTACTGTTGCAGGCGTGTTAACAGCTTTCTCGGGTCGGGACGGTCGCAAACGGAGGCTGGCCAGTCGGAGCCCCGCCAAAGCGCGATGTCACCCGCGAGCACGAAGAAGCTCGCCATCCGGGCTAAGCCAGTGGGGCTTGGGTGGGGATGACCCTCGAGCAGATAGCCGCGAAGATCGCCGCTGGCGAGTGGGATGGGTTAGCCGAGTTGCTTCGTCCGCACGCGGCCGCCGACGACCTGGAAGCCCAGTACTTGCTCGGAAGCCTGCTACTGACGGACTGTTCCGCGTCGAATCTCGAGCTGTTGGGCTGGCTGGACCGGGCCGTTTCCAAGGGGCACGCGGGAGCACTCTATCTGAAATCGATGCTGGGGGAGGTCAGTGAGGATTCGTTGTGCACCGGCGGGCCCCAGACCGACGAGCAACGAGAGCTGCTGCAAAGAGCGGCTCAACTGGGTTGGGCTGATGCCCAGAGAGACCTCGGCTGCCTGCTCGCGACGGGAGAGGGCGGGTTCGCCCAGGACGGTGAACGAGGCCGCTACTGGTATCAGCAGGCGGCCGAGCAAGGCCACTCTGATGCTCAATACAATCTGGCCATCATGCTTCTGGCTGGCGAAGGGGGTCCCCCCGACCCGGTGGAGGGGATGCGGTGGCTTGGCCTCGCTGCCCGCGCGCCCGATGGTGGCTACTTTGCGGGGGTCGCCGCCGACATCCTGAGTGCGGGGGCCTTCGGCGTAAGGCCAGACCCGCAGCGGGCGGCCTTCTATCGTCAGCTTGAGAGCAACTCTCACCGCTAGGGTTGCCCGGCGCGGCGCTCACTGGAGGTCCGGTCTGGACGGCCGGGGAATTTGAGTTGGATGAGGACCGTCGGGATCAGAAGGCCGGGAGACGGCTGGTTTTACATCCTGCGCGATCGCTTCTACTTCGTTTGGCTGTCGACCCTGGTCTTTTGCCTTATCGCCGGCATCTTCCGCTGGGAGGATCTATTCTATCTGGGGTTCGTGCTCTTCCTCGCGCTTTGTCCCGTCGGACTGAGCCTGGCTGTTCTCTACCTCTATCGCAACGTGACCTGTGAGTATTGGGCCTATGACCTGGAACTGGGGCAGGTCTTGCGCGTGGCGAATTGGCCCGCTCGCTATCGGCTGGTGGCTCGCGTGGATGAGCTGACCGAAGTGGTGGTGGCCGCCGAGGAGACAGCGGCCGTCTGGGTGGCCGATGGCTCAAATCGCAGCGCCGAGCAGGTGGTCTACCTGCTGCGGGGCTTGCTGCCGCCACTGGCTGTGTCGCGCACAAAGTTCTCGGAGCGCCTGCTCGTCGGGCCGGACGGCCGGGCGACTTTTCTCGCCTATGACTACAATTGGGCCTGGCTGCGGGCGGCGATGGGGCTGGGAGTCTCCTTTAGCTGGCCGGCCCTGTTGTTGGGCGGGTTGACGTTGCCCGGCTTTTTGATGGTGGGTTACTGAGACCGTCTTCCAGCTGGAAGTACCCTCGTCCTCGCCCGTTGCGAGAAAATGTTGTGGTATCCTAATATTTGCGCACCGAGAGATTGTTCCGGTTGGAGTCCAACCTCAAAACATCGCTTCTAAAGTCCCCAGAGACCCTGTCCGGTATCCTGGCGCCAGAATGCTTCGCAGAACGGATTTTGGCGCCGCAAGGCCTTCTCGCGGCCACCTGCGAGTCGCCTCGAAAAACCCGTAATCAAGCCGTTTTCTTGCGTTGATCGGGATGGCGATCTTGAGTAAAATAGGAGTATCCCTTGATTCTTCTTCTAACCGGAGGTCGGCTATGTCTTCAACGCTAACTGGGCTTTCCCAAACACTGCAACAACTCTCTCACCAGGAACTGCACCGGCGAAACCAACAGGCTAGCCAGCGCTCCTTTGGCTGCGAGTGGGAGCTGGCCGCCCACCTTCTAGCTACCGAGCGCAGCGGTCTCTACCGTCACATGGGTAGTGGAAGCGTGGTTGGCTACGCCATCAATCATCTCAATCTGCATCCCCAGAAGGCCGGTGAACTGCTTAGCCTGGCCAGGGTCTTCGAGCAACTGCCTCTGATATCAGAGGCCTTTCGCGAGGGGAGACTTTGCTGGAGCAAGGCCCGTGCTCTCAAGCGCATCACCACTCCCGAGAACGAGGCTGAAATGCTCGAATTTGCTTTGAAGAACAAGGCCCAGGCAGTCGAGCGCGCCGTCGCTCTGACTCCCGCCCAGCATAAGCGTGGCCAGGCTTTGAAAGCCTCCCTCGAAGCACGTCAGAGTCAGCCCGCGCTGACCTTCGCTGAACAACGCACCGAGGCAGTTCACAAGCCAGCGCCGCCCCCCGGGCCAGAGGCTCCGAAGTTGAGACAGGTCGTCCTGCTGATGACCTCCGAGCAATACGCCATCTATGAGCAAGCCAAGAGAATGGTCGAGGCCCGCCAGGGCAAGCGCGTCAGCAAAGAAACGGCTGTGACCGAGATGAGCCGAGCCCTTCTCGCCTCGGCAGACAACCGCAGCAAAGTGCGACATCAGGTCATTGTTCACGTGAACGGTGAGACCGGCCAGGGCTTCTATGATACCGATCGAGGACTGTTGCCAGCCGAGCCTGCGGCCGTTGACGAGGCGATGAAGCAAACCGGCATCGTGGTGTCCGGGGCCCCCAGCGTACTTCCAGCTGGAAGTACTCAGGCCGAACAGTTGCCGTTGCTGCCGAGTCGCTCCCAAGGCCGTACGGGCATTCCGGTGGGTTTGGTGCGAGCGGTCTACGCCCGCGCTTTCGGCCGCTGTGAGCGATGCTCGTGCACAGGCGGCAATCTGGTAATTCATCACGTCCGTGCCTGGTCCGATACCAGGCGGCATCGGCTGGAAGATCTGGAACTGCTGTGCCCGGGTTGCCACGCCAACGAGCACGTCAAAGACTATGAAAGTCGGCCCGAGTGGCAGGCAGCGCGAGACGCGGGGGTGCAGCGCCGGCGCATCAGGTCGCGCTCGGGGTGACGTCGCCCGGTGCCTTGTCACCGCCGTCCGGGGCGCCTTATTGGCCGCGCTTCGCCCCTGGACTGTCTTCCATCTGGAAGTACTCGCGCGAATAGTGTTGTGTTCGACTGCGCTGGGCGCCTGGCAGGCTTAGTCGGCCAACTCATCGGGGGTTACGCCGTTGCGGCCCAGGGGCATCCTCGCTAGACCAAAGACATCGACATTTGGATAGACGCGCAACGACTGATAGTTTCAAGCTTCTTTCAGGCGGTGCGGCTAGGCTGGCAATACCATGCCAATCACTTTCACTCATCGTGCGGTATCGCTCGAGCAAGCCACGCGCGTCACCCAGCAGGCCAGCACCGACAAGCATATCCTGTGGGCCTTCGACCCCGAGGATAGCTGGGAAGGCGAAGGCGGCGTGTGGGGACCCGAACCCCGCTTCTTTCCCTCGGCCGACGGCTCGAAGCTCATCCTGGGAGCGGGCAATCGCCTGGCCGTGCTCGACGCCGGCACTGGCAAACTCGAGTCCGAGCAGAAGTCGCAACTCTACTTCAACGATTGGCAGACCTTCGATCCCAAAGGTCGCTATCTCTACAGCTCGGACGACAAGGCCATCAAGGCCCTCAAGGTCTCTGACGGCAAGGTCAAGTGGACCTGTCGCTCCCACAACGACGAGTGGTTCGGTCGCACCGCCCCCTGCGTGGGCTCCGACGGCACCGTCTATGTGGGCACTACCCGTGGGTCGGTGCTGGCCCTCGATGGCGAGACGGGCAAGAAGAAGTGGAAGATCAGCACCGGCATCTACGGTCGAGCCGTGCCGGCCATCGACAAGCAGGGCCATCTCTTCGTCGGTTTTCTCGGCGTGTCTGGCGATGAGAAGGTGCCTATTCTGGCCCTCGACCCCGCCGACGGCAAGACTTTGCGCAGTCTCGATGTGCCCAATCTCAGCGACGAATTGCTGATCGGGCCGGATGGGTTGTTGGTGACCCAGACCACCGAGAGTTTCGACCTCAAGGCGCTCGACCCGGTGACCGGGGCCGAACGCTGGAGCTTTGACCCTCCTGACCAGGGCGGAGTGCGCTCGTTTGTCAAAGGGCCCAGGAGCGAACTCTGGGTGTCCACTTCCGAGGGCACCCTCTATCGACTCGACGGCCAGGGTCAGGTGGCTGACACCATCGCCACTGGCGAAGACCTGCGCGGCGCTCCCACGATCACTTCTGACGGGCGCATCTATGCCCGCACCTTCGACAACGAGGTGCTGGCCGTGGTGCGCGACACGGCTGCCTATCAGAGCAACCACTTCACCGTCACGGCCGAGCCGAAGAAGCAACTGGTGGATGACGGGGTCACCATCACCATCGCCGGCATCGAGATCCCGATCGGGGATTAGGCGCGGCACCTCTCGACGGTTGGGGCGAAGGTCCAGACCTGAGGTGATCCTGGAGTGACCAACCCGCTTTATGCGGCTCAGAAAGAACTCACGGGAATCTGGCCAGTTCCTCATTTAACAGACGTAGAATGAGGGCATGGACGCCCTGACCAACAAACGTCAAACGACCCGAAAGCGAATTGTCGTGTCGGTTAAGGGCCTCGCTCTAGCGTCCTCAAGCGTAGCTTCCCTCGACTTGAGTCGAAACGGGCTGAGGCTGGCTCCGGCTGAAGGGCTGAGGCGGGGCCAGTACGTCGAACTGGTGCTTAAGTCGGAGCGGTTCGAGGTGTTCGTGGGCGGGGTCGTTCGCTGGCTGGCCGATGGGCATGCCGGCATCGAGTTTGTGGGTCTCTCTCGCCAGTCAGCCTTGAAGCTCAAGGCAGCCCTCGAGGCTTCGCCCACCTAGCGGGTCACTCAGCTCCTCTGACGAAGAGTTGGCCGTGGTCCTGATCGAAGACGGCAGCAACCAGCTGAGGTTCGAAGTGCTCGAACGGCTCGAGGTGCCTCAGGCCAGCGGCGACCTGCGGGTGCGGCTCGAGGTGCGTTCGCAAGGCTTTAGCGGGGTTCACACCGTCTGGTTTCAGGCGCACGCCTTTGACCAGTTCCTGGTCGCTCTCGACGACCTCGAACGTAGCCGTCGCGGCGAGGCCGTTTTGGCGAGTCTGAGTGACGAAGAGTTCAGGCTGACGCTCTTCGCCCGGGACCCGGCCGGGCACATCCAGGCCGACGGCCACCTGACTCAGGCCGACGGGAGACGGCCCAAAGACCTCTGGAGCCGCCTCGGGTTTGCCCTCGAAGTCGATCCCACCACTCTACCCCAGTTGGCCGAGGACTTCCGCGCGGAAGTCCTCGGCTAGCTTCACGATTCTGAAGCCATAGCGAGCTTCTCCTTTTGCTTGAGCAGCCAGGCCGCGTGGGCGGCCGGCGAACGCGGGTCGCTGGTGTCCACGCTGCAACTCCAGGCGTCCTCGTTCCCACGGGCCCCATGAAGGTTCCCCCGGTAGAGCGACGCGACTGCGGCGTGCGGGTTCGGGGAACCTCAAGACCAAGAATACCAGGGTCGGGGTTGACCGTCGGTGAGATTTTCCCTAAAGCTCGGCCGAAAAGCGTCGAGTGTTTCGCCTAGGACCGCTGCCGCTCTACCAGGTCGGGCTCGACTCTGGGGCCCCGCCGGCAAGACAAGATTTTGGCTATGCGGACGAGCCTCCGGAAGCTAGCCCGGACGACCAACGTCCGCCGGTCCAATTCGGGCTGGTCCCGGCCCAGGATGTCGCCTCCTGGGTCGAGGCTCATCCCGCCGAGCATGATGCTTTCAAGAGTGCGTATCCGCTCTGGTGGAAACGAACCAGCCAAGACTTACAGCGCTAGGCTCGGCAGCATCGACTTCCGCGTAGAAGTCCGTTTGGTGATGCCCGTCACCGAAATAGTTTACCAACCGGTCTATTATTCGGCTATGCGAAACCTGTTTACACCCTTCAAGCTAAATGATCTATCCCTCTCCAACCGCGTGGTCATGGCCCCTTTGACCAGAGCCCGTTCGGGCCCCGACCGCATTCCCAACCAGAAGATGGCCACCTACTACAGCCAGCGGGCCAGCGCGGGCCTGCTAATCACCGAGGCCACCGTGATCTCGCCCCAGGGCATCGGCTGGGCCGAAACGCCGGGCATCTATAACCAGGCTCAGGTCGAGGGCTGGCGCCGCGTGACCGATGCCGTGCACCAGGCCGGCTCGAAGATCTTCCTACAGTTGTGGCACACCGGCCGCGCCGGGCATAGCGACTTTCTGCAAGGCGAACTGCCGGTGGCTCCGTCGCCCGTCCCGATCCAGGGCGAAGGCATCCACACCCCTGGCGGCAAGAAGCCCCATGAGACCCCCCGACCGCTGGCCACCGAAGAGGTGGCTCGGGTGGTCGAGGACTATCGCCTGGCCGCTCGCCGCGCCCGGCAGGCCGGCTTTGACGGGGTCGAGATCCACGCCGCCAACGGTTATTTGATCGACCAGTTCTTGCAGTCGAAAACCAACCATCGCGAGGATCAGTATGGTGGCGACATCGTCAACCGCTTTCGCTTTCTCGACGAGGTGGTGACGGCTGTCAGCCAGGAGTGGCCCAACGAGCGCATCGGCGTCAGACTGAGCCCCAACGGCAACTTTCACGACATGGGCTCGCCCGACTTCCGCGAGACGTTCTTCTATGCTGTCGGTCGGCTCAACGGCCGGGTGGGCTATCTGCACGTGATTGACGGGCTGGCCTTCGGGTTTCACCAACTCGGAGAGCCCATTACCCTGGCCGACGCTCGCCAGGTCTTTGACGGCGTGGTCATCGGCAGTACCGGCTACACCAAAGAGACGGCCAATGCGGCCATTCAGGCAGGGCAGGCCGACCTGATCGCTTTCGGACGCGACTTCATCAGCAACCCCGACCTGGTCGAGCGCTTCGCTAAGGGCTGGCCGCTCAATCCGCCCGCCCCGGTCGAGACCTGGTATACTCCCGGCGACGCTGGCTACATCGACTTTCCTGCCTATCGCGAGACGGTAGCCGTCTGACCCTTCGCCGCCAGCCTCAGGCTGGCGGTGCGTTCAGGGGTGGCGAATGGTCACGAAAGCGGCTTGCTCGGTCCAGGTCAGCTGGCCATAGACAACGTAAAGGGCCGTTTCTTCACCATCCCACTGCAGGCTGGAGCCGCCCTGGCTCCAGCCTTTGAGCGTGAGCAGGGGCTGCCATCGGGTTTGCTCACTCCGGTGGTGCTCGAGACCCTGGCGCCACCAGCGCAGGCTGGTCAAGAGTTCCGACGTTTGCTCGGGGTCGATCGACTGGAAGTTCTCCAGGGCGGCGGCGTTGTTTTCGGCAATGGCTCGGGCCGCGAAGTTCAGCATGTGGTGCAGATTGCCCCAGGGGATGTCCTCGACGCTCGACTCGAGGTCTCTAAGCCAGCCCTCGATCTGGGGGCGAGCCTGGCCAAATTGCTCGAGCGGCAGGGGTTCTTGCTGAACCAGTTGCCAGAGTCGGTCTTGCAGGTCCCGAACGCCATGGAACTCGGACGGCAGTCCGTGGCGGCGGATGCCTGGCTGACCTTCCTCGGAGCGCGCCCGCTGCTCGACAGCGAACATGCTGCCGGCGCCGTCGCGCCGCGAAAAGAGCGTGCAGCGTTGCAGCAGGGTGGTGAGTAGCAGAACCTCGGCTGGTCGGCCAGTGGCGCCAGCGCGGCCTTCTCGGGCTTTGGCAGGTCCTGCAGAGCGTAGCTGTAGATCGCGCTCGCCAACGAAGCCCAGTCGGCCAGGCTCAACCCCTCGCCGGCTCGCTCTTTGAGTTCGGCCAGACTCGTCTCGAGCTGCTCGCGAAACGAGGCGGCGCCCGCCGTCGCGGCGGTTGCCGCCAGCAGCACCTGAGCGTCTCGTTCGGCCCGGGCCAGGAACGGCTCGGAGTTCTGCATGGCCGTATCGATGGCCACCGGTGGCGCGACCGGATGCGCTCGCTGTTGCTCGAGCAGCTTCTCGAGCTGGGCCTCCCAGGTGGCAAGCTCCTGACCCGATAAAATCTGATGATAAGGGAGCATGCTTTTGGTGCGTCCCAGCCTGGTCAGGTTCGCCCTGCCGCCGGCCGTGAGGTAGGCGTCTCGCCGTTCGTGTACCCAGAACGAACCCGGGATGAGGACCGAGCCAGCGCTACGGCGCGCGAGGGCTCTATTCTGCTTGTCTAAAACTTTTTGAAGCGCGGCCAAAGCGGTCGGGTCGGACGCGTCGGGTCGCAGGCACAAAGCGGGCTCGACGGTCAGGCCCACGGCGGGATCTTCCGGCCACTTTTGGCGTCCGAAGTGGCTCACGGTGAGCGAAGTTTCGGCCGCCCAGGTGGCGCCTAAAGGCTCTTCGCGAACCTCAGGTTGAGCTTTCGAATAAACAACGGCAGAGGCCATCTGTCCGGGCGAATAGGCAAGCGACCAGACCGGTCTCGGGGCCTTGAAGGTAGGGGCCTCGAAGAAATAGAGCCGGCCTTCTGAGGGCAGTCCGAGCCGCTCGCAGGCAGGGCAGTCGGCAAGATCGAGTTGGACCAGGAAGGGCAGCAGGCCGCCGTCGGATTCGGGCCAGCTCACCTCGGAAGGAAGGTCCGGGACGCCTCCCCGGCGGGTTGCGCCCAGTTTCGTTTTTTTCTTGTTCGGGACCAGCTAATAGCCGACCGAAAGATGCCCGCGGTTCTCGCTCAACCGGGCTCGCTCGGCCTCATCGGGGACTTTGGCTAGCAGGCTGTCCAGCAGCTCCGGCGGGATTTCCATCTCCTTGTGTTTCACTGGCAGAGGACACCTCCCTCCCGTTGCCTTTCGCCGCGCTGGTGGACTACTGAGCGGGGGACGGGGAGGTCGATACTTCCGCGCTGGCGCTGTCGAGCAGTAGCAGTCCCTCGCCGGCTTCATCGAGCTGGCCGAGCAGCTCCCCGTCGCGGTTCCAGGCGGCCGAGCGGCCACCGGCCACGAAGTTGTCGCAGGGCCCGACGGCGTTGGACATTAGCACTAGCATCGAGTGACTGGTGGCGATCTCGGCCAGTCTGGCATGGGCCGCCGCGACCCCGGTGGTCGACTTGGCGGCGCTGACCAGATAGATCGTGGCTCGGTCGGAGGCGGCCTTGGAGGCGTGCCGCGCCACCGACAGCTCGAAGCAGATGGCCATGGCGATGCGATTGCCCTGCATTTCGATGGGGCCAAGATTTGACCCGCACACGAAGAAGGGTCGCTCGTCGGCGTGGATATAGCGCTTGGAGTAGAGCAGCCGCGGTCCGTCGGGCTGGAAGATGACCATACTGATGCAGGTGCCGACCGGGGTGCTCGTGGGCAGGCCGACGCCCAGGGCCAGCTTCTTATCGCGACTCAGTTCTTCGAGCCCATCCAGGCGGGCGTCGTTGACGGTCATTGCCAATTGGCGAGCCGCCTGGGGCTCGTAGCCGGTGAGGGAAAGTTCGGGAAAGACCACCAGGTCGGCTCCCATGGAAGAGGCCACTTCTGCGAATTGGCAGTGCCGTTCCAGGTTGGTGGCGATGTCGCATTTGGCCGGCTTCATTTGAGCCACGCAGATCTTCATGGTCCTCCGGTATTGCACGGTGTGCGCAACAGAAGCGGGCTTTCACGAAAGGAGGCATACGTCCTGGGTGGAGGGCGTTGTGGGAGTCCTTCCGAGTTTGCAGAATCCCTCGCCATGGATCTCAGAAGATGCACCTGCCAGGCCGGGCAAGACCCGACGGCGGCCATCGGAACGGCGCGAGATTGGTACCGCGGTCTCCAGGACGCCTTCTATCATTGTGATACCTGGAAAGGTGGCTTGCCGGCGGGATACAAGGCGTGGCACGCCGAGGAAGGGTTTCCCTCCTAGTTTTCGCTAGAGAATTCGCTGGTCGCGAAAATCAGGCTCAAGCCAGTGGGGTGGCCGAAAGATACGGAGACCCGCCACGGCCTCCTCTTCTCGGTTAAGCTGCCCCGCAGACCCGGGTTCTCAGCAAGGTGAGCGACCAGGGTGTCTAACCAAGCTTGGCTGGCCTGGGCTCGATGATAGGCGGTGAGTAACTCAGGACGGAGCTTGAAGCGTTGCGTCACCTCGATCTACTTCTCCGGCGAGGGCTTCTCGAGGCCAAGCACCTGAATGATGGAGTCAAGCTCCAGCTTCTCGTCAGCGGACAGAGGATCTTGGCTGATGGAAGTGACCATGATAAAGTCCAGACCGTTGCTGAGTTCCCACACCTGGAAGTGGGGGAACTCTTCGGTCGTGTAAAGCGCAGTGCCATAGAGACCGAACTGGCAGGTGCCTGAGTCTGTAGAGACAATTTTGGCGCCCTTCTGTCCCACAAACCCCGAGGCGAGTTCGATCAGCTCCTCTTTGGTTGGGCGAGGCTCCTGGCCGGACCTATATATCGCGGCTGACACTTGCAGCACGTTCGCGCCTTTAGTGAAAGTTGGACGCCCTTCGTTTTGGTCGGAGATGTCCTTCCAGTCAGTGGGCAGCAACAAGCAGATGCCCTCCTCGGTCACGAACTTTTGGCGCTGAACATGGTTCGTGGCGGCCTTGGGGGCACAACCCATAGCGAGTCCAATGAGCAACAAAACGATGCCTGGCAAGCTGAATCTCGTCATAGTAGCAGGTTCGTCTCTGGCTGTGAGTCGGCCTGGTAACGAGGCTGAAAGGGTCAAGCGGCCGCGCGAGGAAGCCGAATCCGTGGACCCGCAATTGGCCAAGCTCTTCAAAGAGTTTCCCCTTCCTAAGGCGGCCGACCGTGAGCGCGCCGCGGGCGGTGACCTCGAGTTTGCGCTGCAAGCCTACCGACGGTTGGCGGCCAGCCAGGGAAGACAAAACCACTGGAGCGTCTGGGCCTTTCTGGTCGACAAGCTCGGATACGACTTCGACCAGCAGGTCGAGGAGATAACTAATAGCGACCGTCGATGGCTGGCCCTGTGGCTATTTGACACCGCCAAGACAGACCTCGCTGGCAGAGTCTATCGGCGTTTCCTGGACGATCCCGGGCGCTACGGGACCTTCGCCGCCGACAACGTAACCTATCTGAAGTGCCTGTTCAAGCAAGGCGAAATGCAGCAGTTAGTGCAGACCGTTGACGAACTCGAGGACCGTTTCGGGCTGACCCCGCAAGAGCTGTTCTGGGCTTGTCGGGCCCTGGTGGCGCTCGAGCGGCCAGACGACGGTCGCCGTCGCTTTGGTGAGATCGTGGCCAGGTATCACGGCATCGGTGAGAGTTGGGCGCTGGCCGCGGTCCTCGACCTGGAGTCGGGGCAAGGCGACGAGGCTTGGTCAAAGTTTCGCGAGGCGGTCAGGCTGGGTGTGAGCGAAGAGAATCGCCAGATGCTGGTCGAGGCCTTTGCGATTTCTCAGGAGGATTGGGAGGCGCTGCACTCTGAGTTGGCGATGGTTCAACAATCCTCGGAATGGGCTCAGGCCGGTCACGCCCAGGACCCTGGTGCGGTCATCGTTCCGTCGGAGGGGCCGAGCGTCCACCACTTTGGGGGGAACGATTTTTCGATGCCCGATTGTGCGGGGTGTGGGCATCCCATTCGGCAGTGGTTCTGCCTGGACCTGACTCAGGTTCCCGCCCTGCGAGAGCGCCTTCCGGCCTGGGAGAAGTTCCCGATGCTAGGCTGCATCGATTGCATGGTTCAACTTGGACGGCACGACTATCGTCTCGAGGGCCAGCGGGTTGTCCTTGAGAATGTGGCGATCGATACCAGGAGCTTTGGCGAGGCCTATGGCCGGCTCGGGGAGCTGCCGCAGCGGCCAGCCCGGTTGGTGGAGCGGGAGCCGCTGGTCGACCCGACCGAGGAGGAGTTGGAGGCCTACTATGACCGGTGGCAAGAGCGACCTCAAGTTGGGGGTGTCCCTTATTGGATTCAAGAGCCTGAGCCGCCGGTCTGCCGCACGTGTCGGGCAGCAATGGTCTTCGTGGCGGCCATGGCTTCGACCGGGGACTTCGAGCCTTATGTCGGCATCAACAACTGCTCTGGGTTCCAATACCATTTCGCCTGCGACCGCTGCAAGACGCTCAGTGTTATCGCTCAGAATACCTAGCCAGCCTCAGTCCGTCTCGACAGCGCTGGGGTCGTCTCCCAGACGGCTCATCCGGTGGGGTTCTGCAAACCTGGGGTTAATCCCAGCCGAACAGGTGCTTCAATTCAGGATGGGCCCCCATAAAGTCTTGCGCGAGCTGGATGCACTCCGGGCTTGGCTCAGCGCTCACCTCGACCTGGTGAGCCTCTAGAAACTCGCGAACGCTCAGGAACATCGTGGGGTTGCCCACAACCACTCGAGGGATCTTGAACTGAACGACGGCTCCCGCGCCAAGGTAATCGGGCATCAGGGTGGTGTAAAGGACTGTGTCGCGGTAGCTACCGAGTCGGCCCGCGCTTCTCAGGCAAGCGAGTTCGGCATAGCCGAGAGGGTCGGGGTCTTGAAGGCGCCGGTCGTGGCCCTGTCCCAATAGGGTTCCACCTCTGACCAGCAGGCAGCCGACAGGAAGACCTCCCTGCGAGAGCGCTTTCTTCGCCTCTCGAATGGCCAGGCGGAGAAAGCGCCCGTCCTCGGTGGTCGCGCGAACTCTCTGGGGCTGCTGCGCAGACCTGACTCGCGCGGCCCGGCCTGCCGAACTTACCTGCGGTGACACGATGTCTCGAAGTTTCTCCAGGAGTTCTGGCGGGATGTCTCCGTAATTCTGCTCGTCGTAGCCCATCTCGCGCAGAACGCGCTTGAGGCGACTATTCTTGTGCCAAATCGGGTTGTTCCATGCAACTCGACCGGGTGGCCACCGACATCGTCCTGGCCAACGTTCGCGCGGCCCTGAGGCCGAGTCGTGCCAGGCTTCGCGAAGAGCTGCGAGCGCTCGGTGCGGAGGCCAGCCTGGCCAGCTTCCTCGAGCGAACAGGCCTCGACCTTCACGACCTCTATCGCGGCAGCAAGCCCGGCTGGGTGCAGTTGCAGCGCTCGGTCGAGCCCGAGGTGGAGCCCTTTCTGCGAGCGGTGGCTCGCCACATCCATCTCGACAGTCGCGTGCAATTGGCTTTTCTAGCGCGCCTACTGCAGCACTCCCAGGCCGCCAGCTCCACCGAAGAGAGGATGGTCTCCATGTTCGAGCGTGCTTTTGGCCCCGGTTGGCACGGCCACTCGATGGTGCGCGAAGAGCTCTCGGCTCTGGTGCCGGTGCTCGAGTCCCGCATCGATCACCTCGACCACCCCCTCGACGAGCATCCTGACGTTCCCCTGCGCGTGCACTGCCATTACTCCCTCGACGAAGTGCTGGCGGCCTTAGAGGTTCCCTACCGCATCCAAAGTGGCGTTCACTACCACAAAGCCAGCGGATGCGACCTCTTCTTCGTGACCGTGCGCAAGAACGAACGAGACTACAGCCCCACCACGCTGTATCGCGATTACGCCGTGTGTCCCGAGATCTTCCACTGGGAGTCCCAGAACGTGACCCGCGAGGACTCGGCCACCGGGCGTCGCTATCAAAGCCATCGGGGCCCGACCCACGCGCTATTGTTCGTGCGCGAGACCGCCCACGACCAGCGCGGCTTCACCTCGCCCTACCTCTTCCTGGGGCCGGCCCACTACGTCTCCCACGAGGGCGAACGACCGATGGCCATCCTGTGGAAGCTCAAGTGGCCCATCCCGATCCAGTTCTACCGTGGCCTGAGGCTCGCCGCCTGACCTCGGCGAGGTTCGTCCGGCCGAGCGGCGAATTCAGCTAAGATGACCCGTCGCCCCAGATACGTCGAGTTGGCTCTTCTGGTAGCCGCGGTGGCGGTTTGGGGAGGGAAGGTCTTGGAGCCGGAAGCGGTACCGAGTCCCCAATCGCTACCGGCAAAGTCGAAACCGACCAACCTCTCGATTCGAGGGGTCAGGCTGGGTATGTCCCGTGATGCGGTGGTCAAACTGCTCGGTGAGCCTCAGACCGAGAATGCCTACGAGTCTTATCCTGGTCTTGTCGAGGCTAAGTACGCTGTGTCCTCGGTATTTGGTGACCCGGAAGTGGTCTACGATCCTTCCGGTAGGGTGGTGGGCGTTTCGGGTGCGGCGCTTCAGTGGAATTCCGGCAGATTGGTAGTGGGCGACTCCGAGAAGAGCATCCTAAAGTACTTTCCCGCCCCCTCAGCCCAACGTCCAGCATTCTATCACCCTTACTCCCCGGGCGAGTATGTCTACCCACGGGAGGATCTGGTGGTCGAGACCGATGTCGAGAGCATGTGGAGTTCCCCCCGAGTTTTTCGCGTCTCCCTGCAGGTCCCGTTCCTTTACTCGATGAGTTCTTTCTGGCAGTCTTCTGATGCGTCCGAGTTGCTCGCCGAAACCGGCCGGACCAGCAGGTCGCAGAACAGGAACACGCTGGGGAGTGCGGAGGTTGTCGGGTGCTTCTTCTGTGTCGCCATCCTGGACCAGCCGGCACTCATTCAAGAGGATCTTGGCTTCGGCGAGTCGGCAGTCTGCCCCACCTGCAAGTGGTCGGCCTTGCTCGCCGGCGACAGGAACGAAATTACGACAGCCTATTTGCAGCAAGTCCACGACGCCTGGTTTCAACCCTATCAGACCTGCGCCGCCAGACTGACGCCCGGGTCGGCCTCGGGGTCGGGCGCTCAAACGCCTTCACCAGCCGGGAACTAACTGCTTGAACTTCCGCGCGGAAGTCATTTCGCTAGCGAACGAGCGGTGAACGGAAGTTAGCAATTCGCTCGACGGGACGGCCCACAGCCTCGCCGAAGTCGTCACGGCTATTGAACCCGGAGGATGCACGACCGCGCCTTGTCTTGCGACGCCATCACGCCCAACTGCTGCGTCGCGCTCACCGCTGCGGTGCTCAAATACAACCAGTATTATCCGCTCCTCGCGGCGCCCGCTCCTTGCATTTGAGCGCGCTATCGCCGCAATCCGGCGGCCCGACTGCGCATCATCCGGGTTGACGATTCCTATGACTCACCCTGGAAAGACGCGCTAGTGGACTTCTTCCAGCCTTTCCTGGACTTCTTCTTCCCGGCTATCGCCGATGAGGTCGACTGGTCTCAGCCGATGAGCGTCACCCCGGCCGCGGCTTGACGGGAACGATGAGAACGCAAGTCCAGGACGCTGAACTGGCGCGGGCGCGACGTTCCCATCATTCCCTACCGGCGCTGCGCGCCGCGCCGCTGGGGTGACTTACGGTCGAATCCCTCGATAAGGAGCTGCGGGCCATCACTCGCGAGGCCGAGAAGGGCCCGCGCGAGTGCGACCTGTTGCTGCAGGTCGGTCTGCTCAACGGGCAACCCGGGTGGTTCTACTTCCAGGTGGAAGTCCAGGCTCAACATGACAAGCAGTTCGCCCGGCGGGTCTATGTCTACAACTACCGGGTCTTCGACCGGTTCGGTGAAGATGTCTGCTCGCTGGCAATCCTGGCCGACACCTCGGCCAGTTGGCGACCCGACCGGCACACCTGGCAGCGCTTCGGGTGCAGCCTCGATTTCCGCTTTCAGACCGTCAAGCTGACCGACCTGCGGCCCCGCCTGGCCGAACTCGAGACCAGCTCCAACCCCTTTGCTGCTTTCGTCTCCTTCCATCTTTGGACCCAGGCAACCCGAGGCAAGCCCAGGCAACGCATGACGGCCAAGCTGAGTCTCACCCGAGGCCTCTACCGGAGGGGTCTGTCTCGCGACCAGATTCACAAGCTTTGGAGGCTGTTGGATTGGTTGATGACCCTGCCACCTCCCTATGCTTTACAATTCGGAGAAAAGCTGGCAAAGTATGAACAGGAGGACGCCGTGCCCTACATTTGTATGTTCGAACAGAGGGGTATCCAGAAAGGCCTCGAGCAAGGCCGCCAGGAGGGCCTTGAGCAAGGTCTCGAACAAGGTCAACTCGCCGAGGCGCGGCGCACCGTGATGACGCTCCTAGCCGCGCGCTTTGGTCAGGTGCCAGTGGGGCTCGACGAAACGCTGGCTGGCCAGAGCGACCTCGACGAACTGCGGCGATTGGCTTTGCGGGCGGCGCAGGTGGAGCGACTCGAAGACTTCTGAGGGCTAGCCCAGCCACCCGGCCAGGCGGTCGAAGGCCTCCACCAGACGGGGGCAGTGTTGCTGGACGAACTGCTCGTCGAGGTCGTCCACCTCCGGAGCGGCCAATAGGGCCCAGCGACCGTCAAAGTCGACGATGGCCAGGCGAGCGGTGAGTTCGCCGCTGGGGCGGCCGAAGTCGCTGCCGGGTAGGATGGCCACCCCCGTGTCCTCGAGCAGACTGCGGCACAGTTCGGTGCTGCTATAGAGGCCGCGGCCGGCCAGTTTGGCGGCCAGGGGCGTGAAGTCGGCGAAGAGATAGAAGGCTCCGTCGGGCGAGGGCACTTTGGCTCCGCAGGCGCGCAGGCGGTCCACCGAATAGGCGGCCACGGCCGAGAGGATGCGCCGCGATTGGGTGAGATAGTCCTCGATGTCGGGCCCGCCCGAGAAGGCGCGAATGCCGGCGCACTGGATGGGCGCCGAGGTCGAGGTGAAGCTTTCGCTGGCGATCACGCTGACCGCCTCGAGCAGCCAGCGCAGGTTGGGCGGGAAGAAGAAGGTTCCCAGGCGCCAGCCGCCAGCTCCGCACCACTTGCTGAGCCCGCCCGAGACGATGGTGCCCTCGGGATAGAGGCTGGCCAGGCTCAGGTGCTGGCCGCGGTGATGCACCTCGCCGTAGATCTCGTCAGAGAGCACCAGGAGGCGATGGCGGCGGGCCACCTCGGCCAAGGCCTCGAGCTGGGTCTGGTCGTAGCTCGTGCCGGTGGGATTGTTGGGATAGTTGAGAATCAACAGGCGCGGACGGCCGGGGTCTTGAGCCAGGGCAGCGTCGAGCACTTCGGGCTTGAGGCGAAAGCCGTCTTCGAGCAAGGTCGGCAGCCAGTTCACCTGGCGTCCGGCGATCTGGGCTTGGGGCGCGTAGGAGACCCAGCTCGGGCTCGGCAGCAGCAGCTCGCCGTAGTAGGCCAGTTGCAGCAAAAACATGAGTTCTTTCGAGCCGGGGCCGATGACCACCTGAGAGGGTCCCCAGTCGAGGCCGTCGCGGCGCTGGTGATAGTCGGCCACCGCCTGGCGCAGCTCGGGCAAACCTTGCACCGGCGTGTATTCCTTGCGAAACGAGTGCTGCTGCAGGGCGTCGACTACGCTCTCGGGCACGGGGAAGGGCGACTGCCCCAGGCCCAGCTTATAGACCGACCGTCCCTCGGCTCGCAGCTGGGCGCACTTTTCGTTGATGGCCAGGGTGGCCGAGCGCTTCAAACCGCGTACTTTCAGGTCTAGATGGATGTCCGGATGGGCCATGAGAAACCGCCATTGAATTTCTTTCAGTCTTCTTTCAGCCTCGGCTGGTAGCCTCCTCAATTGGGAGGAATGGAGTTTATGAGTGCAATAGAATCTGGCCTTCTCAAGGCCTGGAGTGTTTTCGTCAAAGTGGCCGTGCCGGTCGTCTTCGGAGCCGTGCTGGGCGCGTTGGGCCTGTGGTTGAGCCTGGGCTGGTGCGGCTGGCTGGGCTATCAGAAGGGCATGCGCCGTTGCCGCCGCAAGAGCCTGCCCGGCTATAGCGGGGTCGGCTATCTGACGATCGCCTGGGGAACGGTGGGTTTTCTGTTCGCGCTGGTCGGCGCGGTGGTGGGGGCTCCGGCCGTCCTCTGGTGGACCTTCGTAGCCGGCGCCGCCGGCATGCGTCGGGCCGAGGCCGTGCGCATGCAAGCCTGTCCCATGGCCTGCGGCTAGCCCGGGAGGTCTTCTGGCCGGTCGAGAGAAGGCTTCCCTATCACTCGGAGGGGGACCGCAAGATGGCCTGGACCTGGACTCACCCTGAGTTGGGAACGTTCGTTTATGACGACGACGAAGAGTGCTGGTGCACAGAGTTCAGGGAGGCAGCCTTCGATCGCTTTGGCCCACCCGAGTCACCCTATAGGTTGCTGATACACACGATTTCCGAGCCCTGGTCTTTCGCAGTGACCTGACGCCGCCCCTGGTCGAGTTGCGCTTTCGAGCGCCTTTCGAAGATGAGCACGGCGTGGGTGTGCTGTCAGACGGTCAAACCATTGTGGGTCTGGGCTACTCTCACGATGCGACCCCGTTCCTGGAGGCGCCCGCCGACAGCTGACGGCTCGTCTGTCCCAGGGTCGTCTGCTAGTCTGTCCCTTCCCGGAGTGGGGGGGAGCTGATATAACACACAGGTGACACCTTACCTGCGCATTCACGTTCCGGGGCAGACGACAGCCCTTTCCATCGCCGAGTCGATCGCCGGCCAGCTCGAGCGGGGACGCCTGCCTGACGGCGGGCGGTTGCCTCCGGTGCGAGTGTTGGCCCACCAGCTGGGCGTCTCGAAGAACACCGTTCAGGCCGGCTATGACGAGCTGGCCGCTCGCGGACTGGCCGAATCGCTGCATCGGCGCGGCGTGTTTCTGGTGAAGAGTCCCGAGCGAGCCGGGCAGGCTGCCCTGATCGAGCCTTCGATGCCGCAGCTGATGCCCCACCGGCTGCGGCCTTATCCGGGCCCCGAGCTGCTCAACCTGTCGACGGTCTTCATCGACCCCGAGCTGCTGCCGGTCGAGCAACTCACGGCCTGCTATCGGGCCGTGCTGGCGCGCGAGGGTCTGCCGGTGGGCTACCAGGCGCAAGGCTATCTGCCCCTGCGCGAGGCGATCGCCGAGCGGCTGCGCCAGCGAGGCATCGCCGTCGAGACTGATGAGGTCATCGTGACGGTCGGCTCCCAGCAGGCTCTTGACGTGACCTGCCGAGCCCTGGCTCATAAGAGCGTGGCCACCGAGAACCCCGCCTATGCCATCGGCAAGCGGCTCTTCGAGATGAACCAGATGCAGGTGTACGGCCTGCCGCTCGATCCCTTTGACGGCCCCGACCTCGAAGTGTGGCGACGCGAGCTCAAGAAACATCGGCCGGGCCTGCTCTATCTGACCTCGAACTTTCAGAACCCGACGGGCTACTCCTATACCACCAGCGAGCTGCTGGAGCTGGCCGAGCTGTCGGCCGAGCTTGGCTTTGGCATCATCGAAGACGACTGGGGCTCGGATATGCTGAGCTTCTCAGAGTTTCGTCCGCCGCTACGGGCTCTGGCCGGGCCAGGCATCTTGTATATCAACTCGTTCACCAAGAAGCTGCTGCCGTCGCTTCGCATCGGCTATCTGGTGGCCCACCGCAGCCTCGTGCCCACCCTGGTCGAGGCCAAGCGGGCGGCCTCGTTGGGCAATCCTTTGCTCGAGGAGATGGCCCTGTGCGAGTTCTTGCAACGCGGCTACTATGACACTCACCTGCGCAAGCTGCAGGTCGAGCTCGACCGCCGCTATCAGAACTGCCTCGAACTGCTCGACGAGCTGATGCCCGAGGGCTGTCGCTGGGGACGGCCCGGCGGCGGCCCGCTGGTCTGGCTCGAGCTGCCTCGCTCGGTCGACTTTGCGACCCTCGAGGCCCGGTTAGGCGAGCAGGGCGTGTGCTTGCGCAACGACCCCGAGCACTTCTTCGGCGAGCCCCACCTGCACGGCTTTCCGATCGGCTTTGCCCACCTCGCTCCCGAGCGCCTGGAACAGGGCTTGCGGGTGCTGGCCGCGGGCCTGACTCGCTAGTTTAACCTGCATCCACCGGGCTGCAACGCCTTCAACGGCGGCGAGTTGTGCGCCGCACAGTGACGATTTGGGAGTGTACGGCGCAAGTGTGCGCCGCACAGTGGTCATGGTGGTGTGCACGGCGCACATCGGGCTGGCCCGGCCACGTCGGCAGGCCCTGGGCAAGCCAGTTTCGTCGGCGGCGGCCAGTTGCGGGCCGAGATGAACATAACCCGCCGCCGCCAGCCTGGGCTAGCTGGGTAGCCGACTTCCGCACGGAAGAGCAGCCTCCCCGAATACGGCGCCACCTAGTGCCGTACCGCCGTCCGCCAGCCTCACCAGCCCGGCAGGCCCTGGACCAGCCAGGTGGGTCGGCGGCGGCGAGTTGTGCGCCGCACAGTGACGATTTGGGAGTGAACGGCGCAAGTGTGCGCCGCACAGTGGTTCTGGTGGTATGTGCGGCGCACATCGGGCAGGCCAGTACGGCGCCACCACGTGCCGAATTCGGCACCACCTGGTGCCGTACCGCCCCCCGCCAGCCTGGGTAGCCCGGCCACGGTCGCGGGCCGAGCCCACTTCCGCACGGAAGAGCAACCTCCCCGAGTACGGCGCCACCACGTGCCGAATTCGGCACCACCTGGTGCCGTCCCGCCCCCGCCACACCCACCGGCCAGCCGCACCCGCCGGCCCGGCCACGGTCGCGGGGCCAGCCGACTTCCGCACGGAAGAGCAACCTCCCCGAATACGGCGCCACCTAGTGCCGTACCGCCGCCCGCCAGCCTCACCAGCCCGGCAGGCCCTGGACCAGCCAGGTGGGTCGGCGGCGGCGAGTTGTGCGCCGCAAAGTGACGATTTGGGAGTGAACGGCGCAAGTGTGCGCCGCACAGTGGTTCTGGTGGTATGTGCGGCGCACATCGGGCAGGCCCGGCCACATCGTCAGGCCCTGGGCAAGCCAGTTTCGTCGGCGGCGGCGAGTTGCGGGCCGAGATGAGCATAACCCGCGGCCAGCCAGCCTGGGCTAGCGGGGCAGCCGACTTCCGCACGGAAGAGCAACCTCCCCGAGTACGGCGCCACCACGTGCCGACTTCGGCACCACCTGGTGCCGTACCGCCCCCCGCCAGCCTGGGTAGCCCGGCCACGGTCGCGGGCCGAGCCCACTTCCGCACGGAAGAGCAACCTCCCCGAGTAAGGCGCCACCACGTGCCGAATTCGGCACCACCTGGTGCCGTACCGCCCCCGCCACACCCACCGGCCAGCCGCACCCGCCGGCCCGGCCACGGTCGCGGGGCCAGCCGACTTCCGCAAGGAAGAGCAACCTCGCCGAGTACGGCGCCACCACGTGCCGAATTCGGCACCACCTGGTGCCGTACCGCCCCCGCCACACCCACCGGCCAGCCGCACCCGCCGGCCCGGCCACGGTCGCGGGGCCAGCCGACTTCCGCAAGGAAGAGCAACCTCGCCGAGTACGGCGCCACCACGTGCCGAATTCGGCACCACCTGGTGCCGTACCGCCCCCGCCACACCCACCGGCCAGCCGCCCCCGCCGGCCCGGCCACGGTCGGGGGCCGAGCCCACTTCCGCACAAAAGAGCAACCTGGCCCGAGTACGGCGCCATCACGTGCCGAATCCGGCGCCACCTGGTGCCGTACCGCCCCCCCCAGCCTGGGCAGCCCGGCCACGGTCGCGGGGCCAGCCGACTTCCGCAAGGAAGAGCCACTTCACCGAGTACGGCGCCACCACGTGCCGAATTCGGCGCCACCTGGTGCCGTACCGCCCCCCGCCACACCCACCGGCCAGCCGCACCCGCCGGCCCGGCCACGGTCGCGGGGCCAGCCGACTTCCGCAAGGAAGAGCCACTTCACCGAGTACGGCGCCACGTGCCGAATTCGGCACCACCTGGTGCCGTACCGCCCCCCGCCACACCCACCGGCCAGCCGCACCCGCCGGCCCGGCCACGGTCGCGGGCCAGCCAACTTCCGCCAGCCGCCCCGGCCAGCCCGATCGGATGAGTCAGAATATGACAAAAGGTTTCTGACGATACCCCGACAAAAGGCAAGCCTTAGGAGGCCTGTCTTAGTGAGCGAAGTGAAGAACGAGATCTCGGCCGAGCTGTTTCCCGAGGCCGAAGGGGTAGAGGGTGATTTCATCCCGGCCGAGCATGCGGCCGAGCAGGTGTTTTATCCCGAGGTCTACTCACACAAAATCGTGTTTCCGGCCAGCGAGTATGCCGAGCGCATCGCGCGCCTGCGCGAAGAGATGGAGCGGCGCGGGTTGGCCGGGCTGATGGTGACCATCCCCGAGAATATCTACTATCTGTGTGGGCTCGACCACATGGGCTACTTTGCCTACCAGGCCTTGATTTTGCCCAAGAAGGGCGAGGCGGTGCTGGTGACCCGGGCCATGGAGCAGGCCACCGTCTGGGACCAGGTCAACGGCGTGCGCCACGTGGGCTATAAGGACCACGAAGATCCGGCCGAGGTGACCATCGACGTCCTGCGCACGCTGGGTTTGACCCGTGGCCGGATCGGGCTCGAGAAGGCCGGCAACTTTCTCTCTTTTCGGGTGGCCGAGACGATCCTCGAGGGTAGCTCGTCGGCCTCGTGGGAGGATTCGTCCGAGCTGGTCAGCGAGTTGCGTTTGATCAAGTCTCCGCTGGAGTTGGAGTGCACCCGGCGAGCGGCGGCGGTGTCGGATGCCATGATGCGAGTGGCGATCGACACGGCCGGGGCGGGGGTCAACGAGCGACAGATCATGGCCGAGCTTTATCGCACCATGATCCTGGAGGGAGGCACCTATCCCGGCTTTGTGCCGTTGGTGCGCTCCACCCGCACCATCAAGCACGAGCATGGCACCTGGAGCGACACCGAACTCGAGCATGGCGATGTGCTGTTTCTCGAGATGTCAGGTTGTGTGCAGCGTTACCACGCGCCCATCGGTCGGTTGGTGTTCATCGGTGATTCGCCTCCCGGTACCCAGCGCACTCAGGAAATCTGCAACGCCGCCATGGAGGCGGTGCAAGAGCGCATCGCTCCGGGAGTGAAGGCGGGTGACGTCTATGGCGCCTGGCAGCAGGCGGTCAAGCAGGCGGGCTTGAGCTATCGTCGCCACCACTGCGGCTATACGGTGGGCATCGGCTTTCCGCCCAGCTGGTCGGGTGGGGGAGTGCCGGTCAGCCTGCGCCCCAGTTCGGACATGGTGCTGCAGTCGGGCATGGTGTTTCACCTGATGTCGTGGCTGCTCGAGGCCGGCACCGGCGACTTTTTCCTGTCCGACACGGCCATCGTCACCGACGACGGCTGCGAGCTGCTGACCAGCGTGCATCGCTACGTCACGGTCAAGTAACCTGAAGGGAGCAAAGATGGAGACTCTCCAGATGTACATCGGTGGCGAGTGGGTCGACAGCCTCACGGGGCAGACCTTCGAAGCCACCAACCCGGCCACCCAGGAGGTGATCGCTCACCTTCAAGAGGGCGGGCGCGAGGACGCTCGTCGGGCCATTGAAGCGGCCAATCGGGCTCGGCCGGTTGCCGCGCGCATGTCGGTGTGGGAGCGCTCGAAGATGTGTTTTCGCCTGGCCGAGGCCATCGAGCGCCATGCCGAAGAGCTGGCCCAGGTACTCACCCGCGACCAGGGCAAGCCGCTGCATGGCGAGGCACGTTTTGAGGTGTCCAAGGCAGCCGAGGGCTTTCGTTATGCGGGCGAGCAGGTGAAGTGGCTCGAGACCTCGGTCATTCCGGTCGAGGCCGCTAGCAAACGTGTCTTCTCGATTCGCCAACCGCGCGGAGTCTATGCCATCGTCACTCCCTGGAACTTCCCCTACAACATTCCGGTCGAATACATGGCGCCGGGGCTGGCGGCCGGCAACACCATCGTGTGGGTGCCTGCTCCGACCACCTCGGTGTGCGCCGTCAAGCTGATGAAGGTGCTCGAAGAGGCGGATGTGCCGCCCGGTTTCATCAACCTGGTGACGGGGCCGGGGCCGGTGGTGGGCGACGAGATCGTGGGCCATCCCGATACCCACGCGGTAGGTTTCACCGGCAGCCCCGAGACGGGGCGAAAGATTGCCCAGCGGGCGGCCTGCAAGCCATGTCTGCTCGAACTGGGAGGCAACGGCCCCACCGTGATTCTCGACGATGCCGATCTTGATCCCGCGGCCAGTGCCACGGCCCTGGGGTGCTGGCTCAACGCCGGCCAGATCTGCTGCGCCACCGAGCGCATTCTGGTGCACGAGCGGGTGCGCGACCAGGTGGTCGAGGGTCTGGTCAAGAGCGCCAACGGCGTGGTGCTGGGCGATCCCACTCGGGCCGAGACGACCATGGGTCCCCTCAACAACGAGCCCACCGCCCACAAGAACGACGGCCATATCGCCGACGCCCTCGAGAAGGGCGCCCGCCTGCTGGCCGGAGGCAGCCGCCAGCCCAAGCTCGGCTCGCCCCTGTTCTATCAGCCCACGGTGCTGGTGGACTGCAAGCCAGAGATGCTGGTCAACCATGAAGAAAGCTTTGGTCCGCTGGCTCCGGTGTTCACCGTTGGGGATGACGAAGAGGCTCTGCGGCTGGCCAATCAGTGCGATCTGGGCCTGGTATCGGCCGTCTTTACCCGCGACCTCAATCGAGCCTTCAAGTTCTCGGAACGGTTGCAAACCGGCATCGTGATGGTCAACGAATTCACCGACTATTGGGAACTCCACATCCCCTTCGGCGGGGCCTCGGGCAAGCGCAGCGGAGTGGGCCGCATCGGCGGCCGCCAGGCCCTGCTCGAGATGACCGACCTCAAGACCATCTGCTTTGAAGTCGGCACCCTGTGATCGACCTGCGCAGCGACACGGTCACGGCCCCCTCGCAAGCTATGCGCGAGGCGATGGCCGGGGCCGAGGTGGGTGACGACGTCTATGGCGAAGACCCCACCGTGCGCCGCCTGGAAGAGACGGCCGCCGAGCGGCTGGGCAAAGAGGCGGCCCTGTTCGTGCCCTCGGGCACCATGGCCAACCAGCTGGCCATCATGGTCTGGACCCGCCCGGGCCAGCAGGTGCTGTTCGAGTCGCGCAGCCACATCGTGCTCTACGAGATGGCCGCTACCTCGCTGCTCGCGGGCGTGGCGCCCTATCTGCTTCACACTGACGAGGGCTGGTTTTCGGCCGAGACGGTGGCCGCCCGCCTGGCTGCTCCCGAGAGCTATGGCTCGACCTCGACCACCCTGGTGTGCGTCGAGAATAGTCACAATCGAGCCGGCGGACGCATCTTTCCCCACGCCGAGCTGGTGCGGCTGGGAGAGTTTTGTCGCTCCAACGACCTGCGCCTGCATCTTGACGGAGCCCGTCTCTTCAACGCTGCCGTGGCCTCGGGCACGAGTGCGGCCAGCCTGGCCGAACCGGCCGACTCCTTAATGTTTTGCCTGTCGAAAGGGCTGGGCTGTCCGGTGGGCTCGGTGTTGTGCGGCCCGGCTGATTTCATTGCCCGAGCCCGCGAATTGCGCGCTCTGCTGGGCGGAGCCATGCGTCAGGCGGGCGTGCTGGCGGCGGCCGGTCTGCTGGCCCTCGACACGATGGTCGAACGGCTGGCCGAAGACCATCGCCGGGCGGCTCGCCTGGCGGCTGGGCTGGCCGAACTTCCGGGCGTGAGTCCGCGGCGGGTCGAGACCAACATCCTCAACTTCGAGGTAGCCTCACCGGCGGCCCAGGTGGTGCAGGGCCTGAGGGCTCGTGGCGTGGCCGCCTTCGCCATCGACCACCAGCTGATCCGCATGGTTTGCCACTGCCACATCACTGACGCCGACATCGAAGCCACCATTCAGGCCGTGGCTGCAGCGGCCTGAGGAGATTTGCAACCGACCGCGAACTTAGGCAGATGCTGTAGTTGCCGCAAGAGCAGAGAGTGGTCCTCAATCCGTGTAGCTGGGAGACCTATCACCGCATCCTGGAAGAACACCAGGATCGGACCAGTCCGCGTTTCACCTACGATGAGGGAAGACTCGAGATCATGAGGCCATCACCCGAGCACGAGGAACTCAACGAGGCGGTCAAGCAGATCGTTTCCCTGGCCTGTGAAGAGCTCGAGATCGAAGTTCGACCTCTGGGCTCGACCACCCAGCGTAGCCTCGAGCAGCATAAGGGAGTCGAGCCGGACTCGTCTTTCTATTTTGGCCAAACCGACCGCGACCCGCATGTGGCGCCTCCCGACCTGGTGGTCGAGGTCGAGATCAGTCGCTCGGCCCTCGACAAACTTCCCATCTTCGCCGCTCTGGCGGTGCCAGAAGTCTGGCGTTGCGGTCGCGACAGCGTCGAATTTCTCCGCTTGTCCGAGACGGGGTATGAGGCCGTCGACAGAAGCGTTTGGCTGCCTGTGACCTCTGTCTGGCTGGCCCGGCAACTGGTCGCCCGCCCGAAGATGCCCCGTAGTCAGTGGCTCAAGGCCATGCGCGCGTCTCTGGCCGGATGTTAACTTTCCGGTAACACCGGTGCGCAGCCGATAGGGGGGCAAGAGTTTGGGCCTGCGACCAGAAGTACGTGGTATGAATAACGAAATCGGCCGCATTAGGACCACTCCCCAAGTCTATCGTGCGCAGGGCTCCGCTGGCCCCGCCCAGACCGCCGAGTCGTCCCCGGCCGTTACTCCGTCGGACGTCGCTGAAATCGGCAACTCGCCGGCGCCCGCCAAATCCCGGACTGCCTCGCTCAACATTAGCTTTCGGGTGCCCGCCGCCACCCTGGCGGCCACGGGCGGCCTGGCCAACCTCACGGCCGCCTTCGTGCTCGATAGCGAAGTCGACACGGTCAGTCGCACCTGGCAGCCCGAAGGCCAGGGCAAGGTGGTGGCCGGAGCCGAGGTGTTGAGTGTGCAGGCTAATCCGGCTGAAGATGGAGTGGCTCAGCGTTATATCGGCATCGCGGTCGGAGACGACCTGATTGCCAAGGAAGACCAGCACCAACCGCTTTACTTCGATGCTCAGGGCCAGGAGCAATCTCCCCAAACGTTGAGCCAGGCCATGCAGGGCCTGGGCGAGTTGGACAAGCGTGATGCCGAAGTCCACTTTCATCTGGACGTCCCGATCGAGATCGTTGAAGGCGGAGTGGCCTCGACCCTGGCCCTGATCCCCTCGGACGAACTCGCCCCCGATGGCACCTGGAAACCCGGACAGGGCAGCCAGGCTCTGGCTCCTGAACTCTACACCGTAAACCTGAGCAACAAGCCCGAGGACGGCGTTGGGGTCGCTCACATGGCGGTACGAGGCAGCCTGGATGAGATCAACGCCAGCGGCCTCGAAGAGGTCGAGCCGCGGGCTCAGCGCTCTCTGACCGCCCGAAATCGCGTGGCCGCCGTAGGGTTGACCGAACAAGAGCCGCTCTCGCGGGGGCGCCTCGAACAAGAAGGTTTCACCCCCGACAGTGCTGCTGACGGCCTCAAAGCTTACGTCGAGGCCCTCGAATCCCACCCTCAGGGCCTACCCGCCGAGTGGGCGGCCAACCCCGACAATCGCAAACTGGCTGCCCTCTACGAATTCGTGTCGGCAGCAGGCACGGTGGGCCAGGCTCGCCAGACCCTGAGCCATCTGGCGGTCGAGTCGGCCAAGGTGGCCGTGGCGCGTGGGGGCGAGCCCGAGGCCGAAGACATGCATCCGGCCGTTTTTCAGGCGCTCAAGCCCAAGCTCGAGATGTTGCTCGGCTCGACCGATCCGTTCAAGGCCTGGGCCAACGTCAAAGCCACGGGTGAGCGCACCACCATGCACACTCTCGATCGCCTGGCGGGG
The DNA here is from genome assembly GCA_050250895.1 of Vulcanimicrobiota bacterium. Taxonomy (GTDB): domain Bacteria; phylum Vulcanimicrobiota; class Xenobia; order Xenobiales; family JADMJV01; genus CAYRFU01. Next base: position 608,882 of record JBFWNU010000003.1, read on the forward strand.
ATGCTGGCTCCTTCCGGCTCGGGCTCGAGCGTGGTGGCCGGCAGCAAAGACTTGACGCTGCTCGCTACGGCCCGCCATCGGGCCCAGATGCTGCAGACCATGATGGCCGACAATCCCGACGCCCCACCCATGGCCCGCCTCGGCGTCAGGCCCGAGAACTTGACCCTGGGCGACCTCAAGCGCCAGTCCGACCTGGTGCTCGAAGGGTATCACGCGGCCCAGCAAAAGGGCCCTCTGGCCAGGTTCGGGCGTCGCGCCTTTGACACGGTGGTCGGGCTGGCGGCCCGGGTGGTGGCCGGCCCCATGGCGGCCGGTCTCTACAACACCGACAAGATGGCGGCGCAAGAACGCGAGATGAATCGCGTGCTCGAACTGGCCATCAGCAAGTCCGACGAGGGCGACCTGGCCCTGGCCAGCTGGCTCCAGAGCGAACTCAAAGGCTCGGCTCAGAATTCGTGAACGTGCAGGCTGTAGCGGCCTTCGTCGTGCTTGCCCCAGTCGAGCCGGGTGAAAGCGATGGCCGTGCCGTCGGGTGACCAGCGCGGCGCGTACTCGTCGCCGGGCCGCGTGCTGATCGCTTTGACGTTCTGACCGTCGGCGTCCATCACGTAAAGGTCGAACTCGTCGCCTCCGGCCATGCTCGAGATGAAGGCGATCTTGCTGCCGTCGGGCGACCAGGTAGCGTCATAGACCCGCCCGGGAAAGCTGGTCAACTGTCGCTGCTTGCCGGTGGTCGGTTCGATGGTCCAAAGGTCAGAATGCGGGATGACCCGGTCGTGGCGCTCGAACAGGATCTTATCGCCGCGGGGTGACCACTCTGGCGTGCGGTCTTCATACATCCCGCCCTCGCCGTCACTGAGCAGGCGGTCTTTCTTGCCACTGGTGTCGGTAATGCGCAACTGGAATTCGCCCTCGTTGTAGGTCTCGTAGGCGACCTGTTCGCCCTTGGGATCCCACGACCAGTCGTCTTGCAACAACCCGCCCTGGCTTACCGGATGAGCCCCGCTGCCGTCGGCGTTGGCGATAGCCAGCCGATTCGGGCCACTGCCCTTCACCAACTGGTAGGCGATCTTCGTGCCCTGGGGGTTCCACTCGGGCTCGCGGGCGTCGTTGAGGATGCGCTCGAAGTTGCTACCGTCGGGGTCGCACAGATAGATACCCCAGCTGGCCGGCCGGCCCGCCTCGCGAGGCACGTGAGCCGAGAAGGCGATCTTGTCGCCCTTCGGGCTCCAGTCGGGATAGTTGACCCAGGTCGGTCGAGGGCTGAAGCTATCTTGTTCTGAGGCGTTGTCGCGGCTGGCGATGACCGTGTCGGAGCCCACCTCGGCGATGACCTGACGGCTGTCCGGGCTCCAGGTGGGGTGGCTGTTGGTGTTGGGGTAGGCAGTGGGGGCTAGCTTCATCTCTTTCTCCTTTATGTCGAAGCACGGTCGGAGGAGATGAGCGTGCTCATCCTAACCGCCCCCGCCGCCCCTGGTGCGGACAGTTTGTTAACTTCCGCGCGCAAGTAGGGGCCTGTCTGGCGAACCTTAAGCTCGGGCGACTTTGGACTTGACGACCTTGGTGATGAAGACGGCCAGGTCGGGAAAGTCGCACACCCAGGGGGCTGGCGACTCGAGGTAAGACTCGTAGGACTGGCGCCCATAGCCGGCCTCGTGGCGGCGGGCTTCGGGGTCGAGGGGGCCGGCTTCGACATGGACCTGGCCGCCATCAAGCTGGACCTGCACCAGCCATTCCTCGCCTACATGGAGCCCGCGCCACTCCCACTCGTCGGGGGAGTAAGAGGTCACGCTCACGGGTTCTTGCCGGTGACCGACTGAAGCAGGGCGTAAACGTCGGGGTGGTTCTGCTTGAGCCAACCTGGGCCTTCGGGGCCGTGAAGGGCGCTGAACTCTTCTTCGAGCGTGGGCAAAAACTCGATGCGCGATGAGCCATAGAGGCTCTGGAAGGGTCCTTTGGCCTCGGCCGTGCGAGCATAGGCAGCGTCGAGCATGTCGAGTTCCTTGTCGGTGGCGCAGTGGGACTCGAACAGGTGCCAGAACTCGTGCTCGACCATCTCGCGGCCGCGGGGGTCCGAGAGGAACTCTTCGCCGATGGCCAGATAGACCTTGCCCGAGGGGTGGTTGGCGAAGTTGGCCAGGCGCAGGGTCGAAGCATCGATGCCGTCGCGCTGGGCGAAATCAAACACAGCCTGGACCTCAGCGTCTTTGGGAATGACCACGATCTCGACCGGCTTGCCGCGCTCGCGAGCGCGGCTGGCGGATTTCACCAACTCTTCGACCGGCGCGTCAGGGCCGGCGCCCAAGACCCTGGCTAGTCCCTCGCGCAGTTTGTCGGCCGAGACCGATTCGAGCACTTCGCTATAAGACGTGGCTTGCGAGAGGTCGGGGCTGCCATCGCGGGTGCAGTTGGCCACGAAACTCAGCGCGTCGGTGCCCAGAGTCTGGCGGGGCCCTCGCATCCGCTCGCCGCAAACGCCTTCGAGGATCTCCCGCACCGTCTCGAGACTGGCCGCGCCGGCCGCGCTGATGGTGATGCCTGGAATACTAGTGTCTAGCGGCCAGGCCTCACGGTTGACGGGCTCGCTCGAGCGTGCTGAGGCCAGTTCGTCCATGATGTCGAACATGAACTTATCGCGGTTCGAGCGAAGGGCCGCCACCGAGGGAATCATGCCTTTGAAATCGTCAAGCTCATGGGGCTTGAGGGGCTGGCCGTCGGGTCCCAGCGGGCCCACACTCAGGTGCCCCTGGTCGTTGACAAAAACCTGCAGACCGTGGGCCGGATGGCCCATCACCGGATCGACGGTGGGATAGACCGTGAAGAGCCAGGCCGGGGCATCGGGACCGGGCGGGACGGGAGCACCACTGGCCATCTTACGCAGCGTCTCCTCCAGCCCCAATCGCTTCGGGCTGCGGCCGTCGAGGGCGGAGAGATTGCCCTGTTTATCGATCAGGACCGCTGCTTTAGGGTCGAATTGGTAGCCGTTCGCGCGTATCGCCTCACAGGCTGCCGAGTTGAAAATCACCGGGCAGTCGCGGCCGCCCATCGGGGCGAGGTAGGGAGTGTCGGGTTCGGGCGTGAGGGTGCCTTCGAAGCGGTATCCCTCAGGGCAGACAAAGTCGAGCTTGCCTTCGGAGGTGGCCTCGATGCGTAGCTGTTGGTTAGGAAATCCAAAGCGCTCGGCCTTTTCGCAGTAGAGGGCATACGGCTTGGCCGATGAGCCGGTGGCCCGGGTATATTCGGTGGGGTGGCCAAGGGCCATGTGAACCTGAGTGCCCTTGGGGTCGGGAGTGGCGACCAGGCCCTGATCGAATACGATTCCGGTGGTCGGCCCGAAAGTCTGGCGGAGTAGCTCGAGAGCTCCTCTGGTGAGTTCGACCTCGACCGGGTGGCCTTCGAGGTCGACCGTCTTTCGGCTTACTACCTGGCGGCTCTGGGCCTGGTCCCAAGCCTTCTCGGGGTCGCTAGCTTGGAGGGTTTGATCGACACAAAAGGTCTGCAGGACCGAGTGGGTGCCCGGCGCCAGCTGGTGATCCAGCGATTGCGCCGACAGGACCTCGGGGGCCAGGCCGTGGTTGGGTCCCTGCAACAGGGCGACGGTCATACCTTCCATGGCGGCCATCTGCTCGGTAGGGATGGTGAGAGTCGCCTGGAGGAACAGATCCTGGCCGCTCTTTACCGATAGATGCTCGGGGGCGCCCGCCTCACGCCAGCCGTCGGGACCGTGAAAAATGAGACCTGCGGCCGACTGAAGATTTTCGGGTAAAGAATCTGTCGTCACCGCCGAGATCCGAGTTTCAGGAACGCGACCCGGCGCCTGGTCGACGGGAGCCGCCATGTCGAGCACCTCTGGTGTCCAGGCTGGCTTGTCAGACTGCCAGCGACCGTCTTTGACCTCGGCCTCGGGCACGAGCGCCAGAGTCATCCCGTTCAGGCCGCCGACCATAGCCGCCGGCACCCGAAGCAAGACGTGCAGGGGAGTCTTGGGTACCGTGGTCGGTCCGGGCTGGCCACCAGAAAGCTCGACGGCCTCAGCCGGCTCGACGGGCTGCTCGACAGGAGTCGGACCGGCGGCGCGGGCCGTGACGAGCGGCTGGGGTCTGACGTAACCGGACTGGATCGGACTGGGCATGGGAAATCCTCCTGCCCGAATATTATCTCCGAGTCAGGTTTGGGATTTGTGGGAGCGGCCGCCCCGAATGTTGCCGGAGTGTTAAAACTTGGCGATAAACCAGCCCGGTTGGTCGCCCTCGGGCTGGGGCAACTGGCCGGGAAAGTCGACCCAGGCGCCTCGGTCGTAATGAGGCAGCTCGATGGGCGTCTCGATGGGGAACGGGCCGGCCGGTTGGGGACACTCGACCGGGATCTCGGGCGCGATGGTGGGCAAGGTCACGGGTTGGCGAGGGATGGCGATGGGCAGTTCGGTAGGCACCCGCACCACCTCATCCGGGCCGCCCGGAAACGAGGGGGCGATCACGGGAAACTGCTCGGGCTGGCCGGGCAGTTGAACGCGGCCGGGCACATAGGGCATAAGGGTGGTGTTGACCATAGGAACCTCCAGCCTCAGGATAGGGGAGGGGCCTGAAAAAAGCCTTATAGAGGAGTCATTCTCATGAGCAGCCGTTCGCGCCCATCGCGGGTTGGATTCGACGAGATCAAGACCTGGACCGTGCCGTCTTCTGCCTGCACTTGAAAACGGCCGTACTGGCTGCGCGAGCCGTCGGCCACTTCCATACCCGAGAGCTTCTTGAGGTGGAAAATCATGGGACGATACAGTTCCATGGGGAAGTGGTGCTCCATAAAGCCCGTCCAACGGCGCCCGCCGTCCCAGCGTAGCACGCTGACATGCTGATCGCCCGGCTCGACCTTGGCTTCGCTCAGTCCGTTCTCGAGGGCCGAGGCCAACACGGTTTCGACGCAGTTCTGGATGCTGGGCTCCTGGGCCAGACGCATCACTGCGGTGAAGCGCAGCCAGGGTTGAGCCCGGCCCAGGTGAAGATAGACGTTGCTCTGGTCAAAGACCAGCGAGATGGGGTGTTCTTTGCCCTCATGCTCGAGGTTGAGCTCGCCGATTTCGAGTTCGTCGATGGGAGTGACCTGGGCCAGTTCGCGATAGGCCGCGAGCAGGCGGGGCCCGAGTTCGGGACGGGCTTCGAGGCTGAGGATTCGGTCACCCTCGACCAGCTCGAAGACCCGCACCATCCGCTCTCCGGGCTCGATCGATATCTGAGTCGCCCCCGCCGCCAGGGCCGTCGAAAGGATGGCTACAGCCAGGCCGCTGGCCGGTTTGGTGGACTCGTCCATAGCGCTTGCCTAGGGCCGCCCCAGCAGACTCCGCTTGGCCAGCACTTTGGTCAACTCGACCATTCCCATCAGACCCTGACCTTTGCCCATGGAGAGGTCCTTGCCGAAGATGCGCAGCACCAGGTCGGTGTCGATTTTGTTGATCTCCTCGGCCGTTTCACCCGAGAGGGTTTCATCGAGGATCACCGCCATCGCTTTGGCCGAGATGCCCTGGGGGTTCTCGACCGCGAAATGGAGTTTGAGGGTTCCGTCCGGCCTTTCTTCAATCCAGACGTAAGCCTCCGACTCGCATCGCTGCACCCGATGGGCCTCGGGAAAGGGCCGCTCGGCGATGGTGGGGGGAACCTCCTGGAAGCGATCGGCAAAATCGATCAGCATCATCAACCGATCATTGCGATCCTCGACATAAGAGATGTCTTCGAGCAGCTCCGCCACCCGAGGGGGATAGTCCGACATCAGGGCTTTTCGATGGGCACGCCCACCAGGTTGCCCCATTCGGTCCAACTGCCGTCATAGTTGCGCACGGTGGGCCAGCCCAGCAGGTGGTGGAGAACGAACCAGCTGTGGCTCGAGCGCTCGCCGATGCGGCAGTAGCACACGATATCGTCTTTAGACGACAGACCTTGCTCGGTCTCATAGATGGCCCGTAACTCGTCGGCGGTTTTGAAGGTGCCGTCTTCGTTGGCAGCCCGGGCCCAGGGAACGCTCTTGGCGCCCGGGATGTGGCCGCCGCGCAGGGCTCCTTCGTTGGGATAGTCGGGCATGTGCAGGCGCTCGCCGGTGAACTCTTGCGGGCTGCGCACATCGACCAGCGGTTTCTTGGCTTTGACGTGCTCGAGCACCTGGTCGCGAAAGGCGCGCAGCTTGCTGTCGTCACGCTCTTTGGCAGGGTAACTGGTGGGCTCGAACTTGGGGACCTCGCGGGTCAACTCGCGCTTTTCAGCCTCCCATTTGGCCCGACCGCCGTCCATCAGCTTGACCTTCTGGTGGCCAAACAGCGAGAAGACCCAGAGGGCATAGGCCGCCCACCAGTTGCTCTTGTCGCCGTAGAAGACGATGGTCGTGTCGGGAGTGGCTCCGATACGCGACATCAACTGGGCGAAGCCGTCGCGGCCCAGATAGTCGCGCACCAACTGGTCGTTGAGATCGGCTGTCCAGTCGACCTGGACCGCTCCCGGAATGTGACCCGAGGAATAGAGCAGGATGTCTTCGTTGCTCTCGACCAGACGGATCGAGGGATCGTTGAGGTGCTCGGCCACCCAATCCGTCGACACCAGGATGTCCGGGTTGGCGTAGCCGCGGTCTGCGATTGCGATTTTCGTGTTACTCTGTGCCATTTGGCCGCGCTTCGGCGCGCAAACGGCGGAACCTCTAGTAGGCGCCGTCGATGTAGACCTTCTGGTCGGGGCTGTCGAGCGTCACGTTGCGCACGGTGGTCGAGCCATCTTCCCAGCTGACCGTGACCTGATAGGTCTTGCCGACCTCGGCGCCTTCGAACGAGCCTTCCTGACTCGAGAAGCCGCCATAGTTCTGGTCGCTCCGTTGGCGAGTCTTCCAATCACCTTTCTCGTGGATGGTGATTTCTTTGGGCTTGACGCCGTCGTTGCGGTTGCCGGCTACGACCGTCAGGTTGCCGTCGGCGCCGGTGGTGGAATCTTTGGGTTTGTCCGGATTTTGCGTGCCCGGAGGGCGAACTGCTTCGAGGGCCGCGTTGAGGGCCATCATGTCGGTCAAGAAACGACTGGTGTCGTTGAGATAACCGGAGCTGTAGGGCGAAGGGATACCCGGGATGATGTCGAGGGGCTCGAAGCCCTGGCCCAGGCTGACCGTGTCTTGCCCGAAGGTGGAGGGCATCGAGGGCACGGTGCCCAGCATCTGGGACTGGACGCTCTGGAGCAGCGCCATGCGGCGCATCGCGATGAGATCTCTGGGGGTTATCGCGGCTAAGGTCGGCGGCATCATTCTATCTATATCCGTCTCTCCTGAAAATTCACTGAAATCATGTCTCAGGAGGGGCCGCGAGGTTGTGAATCGGATGTAAACTGAGGGACGTTAGGTGCAGGTGCCTTCGCAACAGTAATAGGTGGAAACGCCAGAACTGCCTGCATCGTCTCGAGCGTCGTCGCAGGAGCGCCGACAGAAGTTGAAACCCGCCATGGCCACACAGCCCGAGAACCCGCTGGTGCCGTCTTCGATACAGCCCCGAAAGCCAGTGTTGGCGTCATCCGAGCAGGTGCCGGTCGTGCAGTCTCCGCCGGCGCACATGCGCTCGGTCATGCAAAAGCAATTGGTGCAGGTGGGGCAGGCGGTCGCGCAGACACCGGCTCCGTCATCGCAACAGTTGGCGCAGGTGGTGGGCGGATCGCCGGTGCCGGGGCAGTCGCCGAAGTCCACCTCCATAAAGCAAGCCGAGGCGGCCGCCGCAGTCGAGGGAAGAACGACGGAAGTGATGATGGGCACGGCGGCGGCGGCCTGACCCACTTTCTTGAGGAAGTCTCGGCGGCTGGGGCCGGAGCGCACCTCTGCCAGCAGTCTCTGCTGGGCTAGGAGTTGCAAGGCGTGTTCGACGACTGCGGGCTCTAGCGATTGGGTGATCTCGTGCCAGGTCGCGCCCTGTTGGCAGTGGCGATAGACCTGGGCCAGGGTCGGGTTGAGCAGATGACACTGCGATCCGTGGGGAAGATAGACCAGCAATTCGTCGCCGAGTGCTTGGAGGACGGCGGGGCGAAGCGCGGGGAGATTTTCTGACATCACACCGACTTCGCGGCACGGCAGGACAGCCCTGCAGCCGCGCAGGACCCTACTGTCCGTGGGTGGTATCTGACTACAGGATGTTCCATGTCCGAAACCAGGGTTGGCTGTGAGCCTCGAGGTTCTCTACCAGGACGAGCATCTTTGCGTGGTGCTCAAACCGGCGGGTCTGGTGGTTCATCCCACCCGCGGAGCCGACGACCGGGTGACCTGCATGAGTCTGGTGCGCGACATGCTGGACCAATGGGTCTATCCCATCCATCGCCTCGACCGCGGCACCTCGGGAGTGCTGGTTTTTCCCCTCTCCTCGGAAGACGCCCGGGTCATCGGGCGCGCCTTTGCCGAGCACCGAGTCGAGAAGGTCTACTATGCCGTCACCCGGGGCTGGGTGGGCGAGGGGGTCGAGACCAGCGAGATCGACGGCAAGACCGCCGAGACGACCTATCGTTGCCTGGCCCGCACCGAGGTTGCTATCCCCGTCGAGCCCCATTCATCGGCCCGCTACTCGCTGGTCGAAGCGCGTCCGCGTTCGGGGGTGCACCACCAGATTCGTCGGCACTTGCGCCGGGCCGGACACCCGATTCTGGGCGACACGCGTCACGGTCACAAGGGCCACAACGAGATGGTGCGCGAGCGGTTCGGCTTCGAGCGTCTGGCTCTGCACGCCGGTAGGCTGGTGTTGCCTCATCCCCGCACCGAAGAGCCGCTCCTCCTCGAGGCTCCCCTCACGCCCGACCTGCAGCGACTGCTCGCGCAGCTTGGCCTGGTTTAGAGCTTGATTCGATAGGATAGAGCGACCTTCTGAGGGGGCAGGCTCAGAGCATAAGTCTTGCCATCGTACTCGATGGCAATCACCGCGACGAGTTCACCCTCCTGCGTGATCTTCAGGGCCCCGGTCTCTTGCTGGGCCACGGGTTGGCCGCTGACAAAGAACTGGCAGGCCCGCACATTGGCACTCCACTTCTGCCCGCCCTCTTCGCCCTTGAGGCTGATGATGCCCACGGGTTGACAAGAGCGCACCACGCACCGCGACAAGCGCAGGTTGCCATAGTTAGGTTCGGCGGCCCAGTGGACCTCGGCCTTCCAGTTCAGTTCGACCAGGCGGGGCGCCAGGTCGGCCACGGCCTTGGGCCACTGCTCGGGAGTGCCCCCTTGCAGCTGAAGAGGAGAGGCCGGAGCGAGATCCACCACCTGCTGGGCCGCGGCCGGACCCACCAACAGGCAGACAAGAAGAAGCAAAGCGCGTTTCATCAGCCACGATTCTGCTCGCCCCAGGTCACCTCCTGGCCGGTCCAGCTCCGCTCTCGGCCGGGCCCTCGCCTCGGCTTGTCGCCGGCTCGGCCGGGCTTGGCGTTTGGCCGGGGCGAGTACGGCACCAGGTGGCGCCGAAGTCGGCACGTGATGGCGCCGTACTCCTCGCCTTGCTCTTCCGTGCGGAAGTCGGCTCGCCGCCAGTTGGCCCGGGCCCGCCAGCTCGCCCGGACGGACAACGACCCGGGGTGGTTGTAACGCGACTTGCCCCGCTGGCTCGGCCGGGCTTGGCGTTTGGCCGGGGCGAGTACGGCACCAGGTGGCGCCGAATTCGGCACGTGGTGGCGCCGTACTCCTCGCCTTGCTCTTCCGTGCGGAAGTCGGCTCGCCGCCAGTTGGCCCGGGCCCGCCAGCTCGCCCGGACGGACAACGACCCGGGGTGGTTGTACGCGACTTGCCCCGCTGGCTCGGCCGGGCTTGGCGTTTGGCCGGGGCGAGTACGGCACCAGGTGGCGCCGAATTCGGCACGTGGTGGCGCCGTACTCCTCGCCTTGCTCTTCCGTGCGGAAGTCGGCTCGCCGCCAGTTGGCCCGGGCCCGCCAGCTCGCCCGGACGGACAACGACCCGGGGTGGTTGTACGCGACTTGCCCCGCT
>JBFWNU010000003.1:618851-676381 GCA_050250895.1 Vulcanimicrobiota bacterium
CGTGGTGGCGCCGTACTCCTCGCCTTGCTCTTCCGTGCGGAAGTCGGCTCGCCGCCAGTTGGCCCGGGCCCGCCAGCTCGCCCGGACGGACAACGACCCGGGGTGGTTGTACGCGACTTGCCCCGCTCGGCCGGGCTGGCGCTGGCCGGGCGGGTACGGCACCAGGTGGCGCCGAATTCGGCACGTGGTGGCGCCGTACTCCTCGCCTTGCTCTTCCGTGCGGAAGTCGGCTCGCCGCTGGCTCGCCCGAGCGGACAACGACCCGGGGTGGTTGTCGCGACTTGCCCCGCTGGCTCGGCCGGGCTTGGCGTTTGGCCGGGCGAGTACGGCACCAGGTGGCGCCGAATTCGGCACGTGGTGGCGCCGTACTCCTCGCCTTGCTCTTCCGTGCGGAAGTCGGCTCGCCGCCAGTTGGCCCGGGCCCGCTGGCTCGCCCGAGCGGACAACGACCCGGGGTGGTTGTAGCGACCTGGCCCAGCCCCGCCGGTTCGGCCGGGCCCTCGGGTTGTCGCACGTTGCTCTTCCGCGCGGAACTCGGCTCGCCGCGACTAGCAAGAGAGCCAGATCACACACGATCTGGCTCTCTGACGACTACCGTCTGACGACTACCGTCTGACGACTACCGTCTGGCTCAGTCGGTCTTCAAGGCCGGCTGATACCTTTCGCTGTTCGCGTCGATCAGCTTTTGCTCGACCGACTTGTTCTGCTCTTGATAGACGCGGTAGCCGGCCATACCCAGTTTGGTGGCGGTGCGGCCGAGGGCCAGGGCCAGCGTGCCCTGGGCGACTACCTGCAGGGCGGGGTTCATCGTGCCGGTCAACAGGGCGGCGGTGGTGACGGCGGTGCCCAGGCCGATGGCCGTATCGATGGCGCCGTCGACAGCCAGTTCGACGCGGGTCGATTGTTTGAAATCGGTGCGGGTGATCGACTGCGACAGCTTCTCGATGCCGCTCTTGGTGCGCATCGCCGCGCCCACCGCGCCAGCGCCGGCGGCCAGCACTCCCGGAATGGGCAGCATGTAGGGGAAGCCCATCAGCGGCCACCAGTTCCAGCCGGAGACGGCGGTAGCGCCGGTGGCAGCGTCGAGGGCGAATTCGTAGCCGTAAAAGCGGGCAATCTGGCCGAAGCTCATCATTTTGCGACTCAGCTTGGGGTAACGGCCCATCAGATCATCGTCTTTGGCGATGGTCTTGAGCATCTGCTCCCAGTTCGAGTTGGCTCCGAACGAGGTCTTCTCATAGCCGTGGGTGCCGCCCACCGGCACGCCGTCAACCGGGCTGGTGCCCTGGCGGTCGAAGCCGTAGTCGACGGGGATGTAGGCTGACATTCCGGTCGAGCCAGCCATCGAGCTGCCCACCATCCCTGACACGGTAGCGTGGGTCTCGGCCACGATGGCCTCGGCCAGAGCGCTTTGCAGGGCCTGAGCCGCCTCTTTGACAGCCGGGTTGGTGAAGCGCTCGTCGCGGGCCACAATTTTGCTGAAGTCGCCCAGGTCGCGATAGTCGCAGTAGGGCTCGATGTGGGCGTCGATCTTGGCGTAGTTCTGGGCCGACTTGATGTCCTTGCGCAGCACATCGATCAGGCTGGGATCCTTCTGGATTTCCCCCAGCAGGGCTCCGGCCAGAGTCTCGGCCGCGTCGCGAACGGGACCCATCTTGGCCAGGGCGATGGCTGATTGAGTAGGGGTGAATAGCGACTTACCGAACTGCTTGTCGGCTTCATAGACGAACAGCTTGGCTACGTCTTCGCCGGTCAGGTCGCCGTTGGCGGCTTTGATGTCCTCGGCAACCTTGTGTTGCGGGGTGGTGCCGAACAAGCCGGGAATCGGAATGCGCAGGCCCGCTTCGACTTCTTCCGAGCCGACCATGAAGTCGGCCGAGTTGCGCAACTCATAGCCGACTTCGGCCTGGTTCATCAGGCAGGCGTTAAAGTTGACCACGTTAATGCGGGCGCCGGTGTTTTTCTGGGCGTTCTCGAGGGCTTCGGCCAGCTGCTTGTTGGTCACGATCGAGTTGTGCTCGTCGTCGGTCAGCACGCCTTTGAAGCCGGCGCCGTGGTTCCACAGCACCACCGCGTAACGCTCGGCGGGGTAGTTCTTGATGCCCCACTCGAGGAACTCTTGCACCGACTTGTGGCTGCCCATGTCGATGTTGCCGAGGTTCTCGTATTTGTCGGTGCCCTCGCCCTGTTTCACCAGTCCGCGAAGCACGTCTTGCTTCATCAATCCCACCTGGGCGACCAGGTTGACGTTGTCGTCCGAGCCGACCTTGTCGATCGAGTTGAAGGAGTGCTTGGCCATCGGCGAGAGGTTGTTTTTGCCGTCGAAGTAGTAGAGGACGGTCCATTTCTTGCGCTCGGCCGCCGGGGCTGCGTTGGTGATTCTCATGTCGTTATAGCTCCTGAAGGGGTTCTGTCTTTGTGTCGTTCTTCAGACAGCTTACTGGGGACAGACCCTCGGAGTCCTGACGAGAATGTTAACGGACGGGATATTTCAGATTTATTTAGGGGCGATAACATTCGTTACTGAAAGAATGAATAGCCAACCATGCGTTGCACGGTTGGCTAGGGGCTCTGGTGCAGCCTCTAGTCTCGGGCCAGTAGCCGCCCTACCACGGTTCCGCCGTTGGTGGTCACCACGAACTCACCCCGGTCGTTGATGGATGCGCCAACACCACTCTCGGAGGTGCCGGGCGCGATGGTTCCGCCGGTGTTGTTGCGTAGCCAGGTCCAGCCGGGCTCGTCGACATCTCCGACCACGATGCCGCCGTTGGTGGCGGCCACGAATTCTCCACTTTCGTTGATGGACGAACCGGCCCCCGAATCGGAGGTTCCGGGGGTAATGGTTCGTCCCTGGGAATCCTTGACGGTGTTCCACTGACCATCGTCCACATCGCCGTAGAGGATGCCCATATTCGAGTTGGTCACGAATTGGCCTTGCTCGTTGATGCCGGCTCCCACCCCTGAATCCGAGGTGCCCGGACCGACGTTGCGGCCTTTATGGTCTTGCAGATACTGCCAGTGGCCACTGGCCTCGCCAATCACGATGGCGGTGTTGGTGGCCACCAGGAACTGGCCCTTCTCGTTGTTGGCGGCGGCCACGCCCGAGCCGGAAGTGCCTGGCGCAATAGCCCGGCCGCGGGCGTCCTGAAGATAGTTCCAGCCACCCTCGGCCGTGCCGATGACGATGCCTCCATTGGTGGCGGCGACGAACTGGCCGCGGTTGTTGATGGCCGCGCCCGCTCCGGATTCGGAGGTGCCAGGAGTGATAGTGCGGCCCCGGGTGTCCTGCAGGTAGTGCCAGCTGGCATCGTCGGCCCGGCCGACCACGATACCCCCGTTGGTAACGGCCAGGAATTGGCCCGAGCTGTTGATGGCGGCCCCGGCTCCCGAGGCGCCGGTGCCCGGCGCGATGGCGTGCCCTCTAGCGTCGGTCAAGAATTGGAAAGAGCCGTCGCGGTGCTGGCCGACCACGATGCCACCGTTGGTGACGGCTACGAACTGGCCCTGGTCGTTGATGGCCGCTCCGGCCCCGGACTGGGAAGTGCCGGGGGAGATCTGGCGTCCCTGGGCGTTGGTCAGAAAGCGAACCTCGCCGGTGTTGACGTTGCCCAACATAATGCCGCCGTTGGTCACCGAGACGTAATCTCCGCCAGAGTTGACTGCCGAGCCGGCTCCCGATTCCGAGGTGCCGGGGCTCAGTTGGCGGCCGTTCTGGGTGACGAAACTCCACTGGACCGGTGAATAAAGGGATTCATCTCCCTGGGTGGAGGGGTTGTCGGGGACGTAGAACGTGCTGGCTGGAGGAGTCGAAGGCTCGCTGTTGCAACCGCTGAGCAGAGTCATCAAGCCCAGCGCGCCCAGAGCCAGGGCGCCTTTGCCCACCGTTTTGGCGGAGGGCGTGAAGGTCTCGACCTGGCCAGGCAATTCGGCCGGTTCTGGCGCTCTACGCGCGGGCATACCCGGAGGAACGAAGGAGTTTTGACGCACCTGCATAGCGTGACTATGGGACACGTTCCTGAAAGCATGCTGAAATTGCTAGCAGCCGCCCAGTGACATCGCGACCAGCATCCACATGAAGGGGTCTAGCAAGAACAACCAATTCACCAGCCCTCCATCCCCTCGCCTCGTTTCGGCCAGCGCGACGGGGTCGGCTTGGTAGTTCGCCACGCTGCAGACCAGACCGGCCAGATTTAGCAGCAACAGCAGCCAGGCCAGGGCGGAATATTCAATCAGGGGCAGGGCGGCGAAAACCAGCAAGAGGTAGGCAACTGTCCTCAGGCGGAGAAAGCTGCGCCTTCCGGGAGTCATCACCACGCAACCGCAGGCGTCGGGTGCATGCTGACAGCGACCACAAACTTCACAGACCATGTCTGTAAGTTTACTATAGGAAACTCAAGCTGCCAAGAGTGGGATTATTTAAGCAGTCTCACGTAGTCGGCGATGAAAGACTTGAGCTTGGGTTCGAGTTCGAGAAAGCGGACTCCGGCCTGATAGGTATCATCGCTCTTCTTGCCGCACCAGCGAACTTCGCAAAGGGCCGGCAGGCGGAAGGACTGGAACTCGTAGGTTAACTTCACCTTTCCGCCCTGGCTGAGCGGCTGGTGCAAACTGAGCCGTGCTCCGGTGACCGATAGGTCTTCGGTGTGGCACTCACCGGTCAGGTCAGGAGAGGTCACGGTGATGGCGCAGGTCACCCGTTCGGCGGCTCTTCGCTCGACGTTGAAAAACGGTAGAACCGACTCGGCTTTGCCTACCGAAGCGCGGTAGACCTGGTTTTCTTCGTCGAATGACTGGACGTCGACGTCGGTGTAGACGTAGCCACGGGGGCTCTCGAGACAGACGGTTTTTTTGGAGAGTTCAAGCCCGGGTTCAGCCTTGAAACCCAGCATTCCGTCGGAATAATCTACAACTTCCACAGGTTCATCGGAGTTAGACATACCAACCTCCCGTTTGGAACTTAAGCGAGCAAATGCTAGCTACCTGCCCAATAAGACGATTTTCCCATCCCCGAGCCTCTGGCTGACCGGCAACTTCCGGCCGGAAGTCGCCGTGAGTTTACATCATCGCAACCACCTGGCGGCTCGAAGTCTCCACCATTTCGTTATGGTCATTCGCTCCCTTGCCTCCACCACTCCGATGTCCCGCCGCCCGAGCGCGCGAGCGGCCACCGCTATCGAAAGCCAGCCGGCCGATACGGTCAGTCTGAGTGCCGCCCCCGCGCCGCGTCCTCAGGGCGGAATCCAGGTGGCTGCCGGGGCCGTGGGTGGGCCCACCGGCCACATCCTGGTGATGGTGCCCGACGACTTCATGTGGCCCGAGTTCGACCTGCCCGTGCGCCAGTATCAAGAGGCGGGCTATGAGGTGACCATCGCCACCAAGAACGGCCAGACCGCCAATCCCGACGACCGCAATTATGGACGGTTTGAAGGCGTGCGGCCCCTCGAGGCTGATGTGTCTTTCGCCGATGTCGACGTGAGCAAGTTCGACGCCGTGACTACCGTTGGAGGCAACGGCGCCTGGCATGACTTCTTCCCCGACGCCAACGCCCATCGGGTCTTGAGCGAGTCGCTCCAGTCGGGCAAGGTTACCGGTCTTATCTGCGCCTCCACCGGAACTCTGGCCATGATCAACAACTTCGAGGGCGATTCACCCATCGCCGCGGGTCGCAAAGTGACCGGCTACTTCAAGGTCGAGGGTCTGCTCAGGAACGTCGGCCAGGTCGACTTTGTCGACGGCGCTCCTAACGAGGTTACCGTGGTCCGCGACGGCAATCTGATCACCGGGCGCAATCCCGAGTCGTCTGAACTCTTTGGCCGGCGAGTGCTGGAGGCGCTCAGTCAGACCACTGGGTCGTGAAACGGCCCGTCTTGGGGTCAAACGTCACACTCTGGTGAACGGCACCCTCGCGGTAGCCCACAAAGTCGTTCCAGAAGAAGACCAGGGTGCCTTCGAACTCCTCGATCTTGAGGACCGTCACCGGAGCCAGGGTAATCGGTTCACCTTGAAACTCGATGGACCACTCGTAGACCTTCTTCCACGGTAGCCCCTGGTAGACTTCCAGGTGCCCCCGGCCGGCCTGGTTATAGGCGACCGCATAGTAGTGATGCTCGTTGAAAAAGATGGCGTCCCGGTCGACCACGCGCACTCCGGCCGGGTCGGGCGGGAAGGCGTCGCTGGCTTCCTGGGCCAGGGCCGGGGCGATGAGGAGGAGCAGAAGGACAAACAGAGTTCGCATGGGGCTGCGCTTCGCAGCAGCCAGAGGATCGCCCTGCTCTTCGCCTCCAGGGTCCCGGTCAGGGGTGTAATCCTTCGATAAAGGAGGGGGCGCTTGTGAAAAGAATAACAAGCGCGCGATGAGCCCTGATGAAAACACGGATTGGGAGGCAACGGCCCAACCTCTGGCCGAGCCGCGGCCAAGCGCCGTAGCGGCCGGCGACTATGCCGCCCCTCCCGAGCCCTCGCGCGACTATGCCCTGGCGGCCGAGCCGCCCCGGCCGGCGGAGTCTGCCTGGTCTCGCTTTGTCGAGTTGGTTCGGCTCGAGCAGACTGTCTTCGCCTTACCGTTTGCCTATATCGGTATGTTCCTGGCCGCCGGCGGTTGGCCAGGCTTCAAGACCTTTGTCTGGGTGAGCCTGGCCATGGTCGGGGCGCGCACGGCCGGGATGACGGCTAACCGCATCATCGATATGGAGATCGATGGTGCCAACCCACGCACCAGTGACAGGGCTTTGCCGGCTGGCCGCATGGCGCCTCGCACCGCGGGGGTGTTGATGGTCGCCAGCTTCTGCCTGCTGGGTCTGGCCGCTCAGCAGCTCAATCCGCTCTGTTTTAAGCTTGCTCCTCTAGCGGTGGTGTTGTTGCTGGGCTACAGCTATCTCAAGCGTCTTACCTGGGCCTGTCATCTGGGTCTGGGTCTGGTGCAGGCCTGTGCGCCCCTGGGCGGCTGGCTGGCTGTGAGCGGGCGCTTTGAGGCGGCTCCGTTCTTTCTGGCCTCGGCCATCTTTTTGTGGGTGGGGGGGTTCGACATCCTCTACGCCTGCCAGGACATCGACCATGATCGGGCTCACGGTCTGCATTCGATCCCGGCTCGACTGGGGATTCGCAAAGCCTTTCAGGTGTCGCGCATGTTCCACTTCACGGCCGTGGCCGCTCTGGCCATGGCCGGTTGGGTTTTGGGTCTTAGTGGTATCTATTACACGGGGGTTGGTTTGGTGGGGGCGATCCTGGTGTGGGAACAGAACATCCTCACTCCCGAGGACCTGTCTCGCATGCAGCATGCATTTTTCGTGGCTAACGCAGCCGTCAGCCTGACGCTGCTAGTGGCCGTGCTCCTGGAGGTATTATGGTAACCGCGCCCCGGCAGCTGCTCTCGCTGCTCGAATCGGGCGACGTGTTGGGCCTGGGCCTTTTGGCCGGCCGGCAACGCACCCATCGCAACATCGGCTTTCTCGAAGACGAGGCGGTTTGGCCCGCCTGGACCCACCCCCCCGAGATCGCGCCACGGATGATCCACTGTGTCGATCTGTCCCAGTTGGAGAAAGCCCGCAAACTGCACCCCACGGTTTGGGTGCACGGGCCGGTGGAGGGGGCCGACAGTTTCGCTCTGGTCACTCCCGAACTGGGCAAGCCCTGGACCCCGGCCACCTATCCCGGCCCGGTGGTGGCCAGCTTCACCTATCCACCCGGCTTTACGCCCGGGGCCCTGGTGGAGCGGCTCGAGGCCCTCGGCACGCTACCCAACCTGGTGGCCGTCTCGCCTTTGCCGGCGGCGGCTGGTGACCGGGTGCTGGTGCCGGGAGCCACCACCGACGGAACCGATGACGCGGCCGTGTTGGCGGCCTGCCGGATCGTCTTGCCGAAGGTCCATGTGCGTTCCAGCTGGGCCGCGCTGGGATGGAAGGTGGCTCAGGTGTGCCTGGCGTTTGGCGCCGACACCCTTTCGGGCTGGGGGGCTGAAGAACAGTTGGCCTACAGCTCGCGCACTCGGCCGGCCTCGGTGGTGGATCGGGCCGAAGTGGAACTGGGCATCCGCGAGGCCGGTTTCGAGCCAGTGGAGGTGTCGCGATGCGACTGGGACTGCTGAGCTACATCAACAGCCTGCCGGCCACTTTTGCCATCGAATCGGGCCAGCTCGAGCATGACTGCGCCCTGCTGCGAGCCGAGCCTTCCGAGTTGAACCGGCTGGCCCTCGCCGGCGAATTGGACGTGACCGCCGTGTCGTCGGTCGAGTACCTCCGCAATCGCCAGCTGTTCGAGCTGGTGCCCGAACTTTGCCTTGGCTCGGACGGGCCGGTGCGCAGCGTGCGCCTGTTTTCGACCCTTCCCCTGAAGGAACTCCAAGGCAAGACCGTCTGGATGACCGGGGCCAGCGCCACCTCGCGCGCCCTGCTCTTGAGCCTGGTTCCCGGAGTGACGGCCCTGGATGCTCCCGGCGAGCCGAGTCTCGACGGCCGGGCCGCGGCCGTATTACGCATCGGCGATCGGGCTCTCGAGGAGGTGGCCGGGGCCGACTATGTCTACGACCTGGGTGAGCTGTGGAAGCAGACCACCGGCCTGCCCATGGTGTTTGCCGTCTGGGTGGCCCGGCCCGGCTATCTGGCTCAGGCCAGCCGTCTACTGGCTGCCAGTCTGGCCTGGGGACGGGCCAACCACGACCAGGTTCTCGACGAGGCGACCGCCCGCACGGGGCTGTCGCGCGAGCGCCTGACCGACTATTTTCAGTGTCTGAGCTTTACCTTTGACGAGCGGGCCCGCCAGGGGCTTGAAGAGTTCGGTCGCCGGGCTCTGGTGAAGGAGAGAGTATGAGCATCTTAGAGCACGAAGGACGCTACACGCCCGAGCAAGCCCTGCAGCTTTTCGAGGCCGACCTGCTCGAGCTGGGCCAGAAGGCCGACGCCCTGCGGCGCAAGCTGCACCCGGAGGGTTATGTGACCTTCATCCGCGACCGCATCATCAACTACACCAACGTTTGCATCACTTATTGCAAGTTCTGCGCCTTCTATCGCCCCCCCGGCCACGAAGAGGCCTATGTGCGTCCCAAAGAAGAGATCTTCAAGAAGATCGAAGAAATGCTGCGCCTGGGGGGCACCACCGTGATGCTCCAGGGCGGCCACAATCCCGATCTGAACATCGATTATTACGAAGACCTTTTCTCGTCCATCAAAGAGCGTTACGACGTCTATCTCCACTCGTTGACCGCCTCGGAGGTGGACCACATCGCCCAGGTTTCTGGGCTGACTTTAGAAGAGACCCTCAAACGCCTGCACCAGGCCGGCCTCGATTCGCTGCCCGGTGGCGGGGCCGAGATGCTGGTCGACGAGATCCGCGACAAGGTGGCTCCCCTCAAGTGCAGCGCCGACCGCTGGTTCGAAGTGCACGAGACGGCCCACAACATCGGCATGGAGTCGACCGCCACGATGGTCTTTGGCTTTGGCGAGACCAACCGTCATCGCATCGAGCACCTCGAGCGCCTGCGCCAGCTGCAGGACCGCACCGGCGGCTTTCGCTCGTTCATCCACTGGAGCCTGACTCCCGGCAACTCGGGCATGATGCGCACGGTGCCGCCGGCCGGCTGGGAGTATCTGCGCCTGCTGGCCATCGCTCGCCTCTATCTCGACAACTTCCCCCATGTGCACGCCGGTTGGGTGACCGAAGGGGCCAAGCTGGCTCAGCTGGCCCTCAACTTTGGAGCCAGCGACCTCGGTAGCGTCCTGATGGAAGAGCTGGTCATCTCAGCCACGGGTGTGGCCTATGCTTACACGGCCGACCAGATCGCCCACATGATCAAGGCGGCCGGCCGGGTTCCGGCGGTGCGCAACTCTTGCTACGAGATCCTGGAAGTTTGCGCCTAGACACCGCCGACCGTGGGCCTGTGGTCCGCGAGATGTTCAATCGCATCTGCTCGCGCTACGACCTCAACAATCGGGTCCTGTCGCTGGGGCTGGATCGCTATTGGCGCTGGCGGGCCGTGCGCCTGCTCGGCTTGCGCCGGGGCGACTCGGTGGTCGACATCTGCTGCGGTACCGGAGACCTGTGCAGGGCCTTGCACAAAGCGGTCTCGCCGGGCCAGGTCGTGGGGGTCGACTTCGCGGGCGAGATGCTGGCCATCGCCCGCCAGAAGTTTCCCGAGTTCCACTACCTCGAGGCCGACGCCCTGAACGTGCCCCTCGAGGGCGGATTCAAGGCGGCCACCATCGCCTTTGGCCCGCGTAATATTCCCAACCTCAACGGGCTTTGGACCGAGATGCAGCGGCTGGTAGTGCCGGGCGGCCAGGTGCTCTCGCTCGAGCTGACCCGGCCCAAGGGGCTGTTGGGCAAGCTGCACAGCTTTTATCTGGGGGTGGTGGTTCCGCGTCTGGGCGGCTGGCTGTCGGGTGACCCCGACGCTTACGCCTATTTGAGCAAGACCATCGCCGGCTTCATCTCGTCCGAGGCCCTGGTCGAGTCCATGCAGGCCGCCGGCCTGACCGACGTGCGGGCCGTGCCCCTGTGCGGCGGCATCGTCACCGTTCACATCGGCAAGCGGCCCGCTGGTTGAAATAATCTTACGAGGGAACGTTCCCGAGCTCCACTCAGGCCAGGGCCTGGGCGGCATATGCCGCGGGAAGGACCATTCGTATACGACCAATGGGAGGAATACGAGTCGCGACCTGCAAGTTCAATAGGCCATGCTTCGTCAGATACTCTGTCTTCTTTTTGCACTTTTTTTAGTCGGATGTGGAGGTGGAGGTTCTGCCACCGGGGGTGACTCTGCCGGGCGCTCCACTCCAGCCGGCGGATTCGATGTGTTGATCCGGGTGGCCAACCCCTCCCCCAGAGAGGTCCTGGCCCAGACCCTGGGGATCGACCGGGTCCGCGCCACGCTGCTCATCGGCGACACCATTGTCTATCAAGTCGACCGTCCCGTGAACCCGGGCGAAACTGCGGTCCGCATCACTTTCCCCTCGGCGGGGCTTGGCACGTTCACCCTGCGGGCCGAGGGCTTTTCCGGTTCTCAACTGATAGCTTCGGACCAGCGGCTCTTCTCGGTGGGCTCGTCACTTGTTCTCACCGTCACCCTCGAGCTTGACCCGTCAGGGCTCTTGATCACTCCAGCCACTTTCAGTCTCAATCCCGGCGGAACTCGGCAGCTCACGGCCAGTCGCGGGCAGACCCCGGTGACGGCTGCCTGGGACAGCGACACTCCCAATGTCGCCAGCGTCGACGGTAACGGACTGGTAACCGCGCATGCCACCGGCATGGCCACCATCACCGCCACCGAGGGCGAGGACATGGCCACGGCCGTGGTGACGGTGACCACCTCGGCGGTCATCGACCACCTGGCCGTCAGCCCTAGCAGTTTCACCCTGACCCTGGGTGATACTCAGCAGTTGACGGCCACCCTCTTCTATAGCGACGAAAGCAGTGAGGATGTCACCAATCAGGTCAGCTGGATGTCTCTTAATCCCACTGCCGCCATGGTGAGTCCTACCGGCCTGGTCTCGACCGTCGAGGGCGGTATGGCCGATATTCAAGCCACGCTCGGCGACCAGCAGGCGATGGCCACGGTCAACGTGATCGACCCCAACAGCCCGCTCGCCTATCTGCTGGTGACCAACCCTACGCCCAACGGCGGGGGAGGCGCCATCACCTCCTTTGAGGTCGCTCAAGACGGCACTTTGAGCGTGGTCCAGAACCAGTCCAATTCGGGCCGCCCCTTCGGCATCGCCGCCACCAGCGACGGTGGGTTCGTCTACACGATGACGGCCTCCGCTCGCGACATTTCGACCTTTAGCTTCGACCGTAACAGTGGCATGCTCACCCCGGTCGGCTCGCCCCTGGCTTCCCATATCGGCGATTCTCCTCGGCGCCTCATCGTCGACCCGACCGACCAGTTCATCTACTTTTCGAACTTCTTTAGCGGCGTCGGCGGGTTCACCATCAACCCTGACGGAACACCGAGCGCCAACAACTTTGCGGCCATCTCTCAGGGAGCCAGTCGGGGCGGGTTCGACTTCACCTTCAACCAGAGCGGCGACGTCATGTATGCGCCCAATGGTGATGTCGACTCGATCACCGTCTTTGACGTGAACCAGACCACCGGAACGCTATCGTTTCTGAACTCTGAAACCCCCCACTTTCCGGTCGACGCCGGCGACCTGAACCCGGCCGAAGCCGTCTTGAGCCGTGACGGCAATTTTCTCTTCGTGGCCAACTTTGATAGTGACAATGTTCGCAGCTATCCCATCGGGAGCATGGGCGAGTTGATGAACGGCGGCAACACCGCGGCTACCGACCCTGAACCCAGGCGGTTGGCCCTCCATCCCGGGCTTGATGTGCTTTATGTGGCGACCAGCATGGGCTCGATTCAGTCGTTCACCGTCGCCGCCGGCGGACAACTCACCCCGCTCGGGACGTCGCTTACCATCAACACTAGCCCTCGCAAGATCTTGATCGATCCCAGCGGGCAGTTTCTCTACACGGTGGCTAGCAACGACACCATCGACGCCTTTTCGATCAGCGCCACCGGCGAGCTGACCTTCTTGCAGACCTACAACTTCAACGAGCTGTCGTTCCCCAGCGACGCCATCCTCATCCCCTATAACAACGCCTAGTTTCTTCTCGGCCGCAGGCGCCCCGGCAGGTGAGGCGAAATCCCACCTCGAGAGGCTGTGAACACTTGGCAACCACATTCTGCGAGCAACAAACCATGACCCATCCGGTCAGCCACTACTGCTCTTTGACCCAACCCCTGGTGGTGGGTCTGATCTCGGGCACTTCGGCCGACGGAATCGACGCCGTGCTGGTGCGATTCGAGCGCGACCGCTCCGGGGTCGAGGTGCTGGCCTTCGAGTCGCATCCCTATCCGGCCGAGGTGCGCCAGCAACTCTTCGACTTTTTCGAAGACAAGGGCACCATTCGCCAGCTGGCCGTGCTCAACACTCGCCTGGGTGACCTTTTTGCCGAGGCGGCGCTGTCGGTGATGGGGCCTCGCGGGGCCGACTTGATCGCTTCGCACGGTCAGACCATCGCTCACTTGCCCGAAGCCGAGACCACTCTGCAACTGGCCGAGTCGGCCCGCATCGCCAAGAAGACAGGCATCCTGACGGTGGCCGATTTTCGCCCCGCCGACATGGCCGAGGGCGGCCAGGGAGCCCCCCTGGTGCCGTTTTTCGACCGCTGGTTGCTCCACTCCGAGCAGGTCGACCGGGTGGCCCTTAACATCGGCGGCATCGCCAACATCACCTGGATCCCTCGCCAGGGTGAGGTGTTCGGCTGCGACACCGGCCCGGGCAACAGCCTCAGCGACGCCCTGGTCGAGCTGCACAACGGAGCCAGCTACGATGCTGGCGGAGAGCTTGCCCGTCAGGGACGCGTGCTGCCCGAGTTGCTCGAAGAACTCCTGGCCATGCCTTATTTTCATCAGCGCGGCCAGAAGTCGACCGGTCGCGAACTGTTCGGCCGCCCTCTGGCCCGCCAGCTGTGGGGTAGGGGAGAACCGGCTGACCTGGTCCGCACGGCCTGTGCACTGACGGCCGAGTCGGTGTGGCGGCACGTCCAACCCCTGCTCAACGGCTCGCCCCTCGAGGTGGTCATGGCCGGCGGCGGCACCGAGAACCCGGTCTTGATGGAAGAACTCCAATCTCGCTTGCCGGCCCAGGCCAGGCTGCGTCGCTTTGAAGACTTCGGCGTGCCCGCCGGAGCCCGCGAAGCGGTGGCCTTCGCCCTGCTCGGACACCGAGCCGTGCACGCTCAAGACGGGTCGGTTCCCGGCGCCACCGGCGCCCGCCGCCCCTCGGTCTTGGGGAAACTCGTCTTGCCCTAGTGAAAACGACCTGGCTGCTCATTTTGCTGCTGTTGGTGGGGGCCGGCGCCGATGAGCGACCGCGCGCTCGCGAGCTTGGCCTCAAGCCCGGCCTTTATCAGCCGGGCCCCAATAACGCCATTACCGACGTGGCCGGTGTGCTGGTGGGTCAGGTCACGCTGGTGCGCGGAGAGGGCAAACTGGTTCCCGGTCAGGGCCCGGTGCGCACCGGAGTGACGGCCATCTTGCCCTGCGCTGACCCCTGGACCAGGCGCTTTGCGGCCGGCACCTTCATCCTCAATGGCAACGGCGAGATGACGGGCCTGGCCTACCTCGACGATATGGCCTGGCTCGAGACACCCATCTTGCTGACCAACACCCTCAACGTGGGCAAGGTGGCCGATGCCTGCATCGAATGGCTCATCGAGCACCACCCCGAGATCGGGGTGGAGGATGACGTGCCCATTCCGGTGGTGGCCGAGTGTGACGACAGCACCCTCAACGACATCCAGGGCCGCCACGTGGGCCCTGCCGAGGTCAAACTGGCTCTCGACGGCGCCCGCTCGGGCCCGGTCCAGGAGGGAGCCTGCGGCGGCGGCACTGGCATGATCGCCTACGGCTACAAAGCCGGCACCGGCACCTCGTCGCGGGTGACCCCGGGCGGCTATACGGTGGGCGTGCTGGTACAGGCCAACATGGGCGACCGGGAAGAGTTCACCGTGCTGGGCCGGCCGGTGGGCAAGCTGCTCGAAGGCGAGCCCATCGCCCGCCGTACCGAGGGTTCGATCGTGTTCGTGGTGGCCACCGACGCCCCCCTCAACGCCAGCCAGTTGCGCCGCCTGGCCCGCCACACCGCCCACGGCCTGGCCCGCACCGGAGCTATCACCCACAACGGCAGCGGCGATCTGGCCATCGCCTTCTCGACGCGCAACGCCATCACCCGCAATCAAGAATCGGGCGAGCTGCCCATGGTCGGGCTGAGCAACGCCTCGCTCAACCCGCTCTATCAGGCCACCGTCGAGGCCACCGAAGAGGCCATCCTCAACGCCCTGTGCAAAGCCCAGACCACCACCGGCCGTGACGGGGTGGTGGCCCCGGCCGTGCCCCTCGAACGCCTGCGAGCCCTGCTGCCTTGACCGAGGACAAACGGCGCCTGGGTCCCCTCGACGCCACCGCCGTCATCGTCGGCATCATCATCGGTTCGGGCATCTTTCTGGTGCCCGCCGACATCGCCCGCCAGGTCAAATCGCCCAGCTTGATCCTGGGCGTCTGGCTGGTGGGCGGCTTGCTCAGTCTGCTGGGCGGGCTGGTCTATGCCGAACTCGGCTCGCGCCGCCCCGAAGCCGGCGGCCAATACGTCTACCTCCGCGACGCCTACGGCCCGGCCTGCGGCTTCATGTTCAGCTGGGTGCTCTTTCTGGTCATCCAGACCGGCTCGATCGCGGCGGTGGCCGTGGCCTTCATCCAATACCTCGGCTACTTCGTGCCCATCCACGGCCCCTGGATCAAGCTGCTGGCCGTGCTCACCATCCTGGCCCTGTCTCACCTCAACGCGGTCAGCCTGCGCTCGGGGGTGACCGTGCAGAACCTGTTCTGCGGCCTCAAGCTGCTGGCTCTCTTCGGACTCATTGCCGGCGGCCTGGCTACCGGCCACGCCGATCCCAGCCACCTGCGCGGAGTCGCACCCACCGCCAATCTCTCCACCCTCTCGGCGGTAGGGCTGGCCCTCATCGGCGTGCTCTGGTCATTTGACGGCTGGAACTGCCTGAGCTTCGTGTCGGGCGAAGTGAAAGACCCCAATCGCTCGCTGCCCCTGGCTCTGGTGGGAGGCATCACGGTGGTGACTATCGTCTATGGCCTGGCCAATCTAACCTATCTGATGGTGCTGGGCGCCGAGGGAATGGCCAACGCCCCTGACGGCCGGGTAGCCTCGGAGGCGGCTCGCCTTTTCGCCGGCCCCACCGGGGCGGCTTGCATCGCGGCCGGCATCACGGTGTCGACCTTCGGCTGTCTCAACGGCATGATTATGGCTGCCCCCTGGGTCTATTTCGCGGTGGCCCGCGACGGCCTGTTCTTCGCCTCGTTCGGACGCTTCAACGAAGAAACTCAGACGCCCTCGACGGCCATTTACGCCCAGGCGGTGTGGGCCAGTCTGCTGGCCCTCTCGGGCAGCTACGACCAGCTCTTCACTTACGTGATTTTCGTGTCCTGGATCTTCTACGTGCTGGCCATCACGGCCGTCTACATCTTCCGCCACCGCGAGGGACCGCCGGCCGAGGGACAGTACCGCACCTGGGGCTATCCTCTGACGCCCGCACTCTTCCTGCTAGCCGCTTTCGGCATGCTTATCAACACGGTCTACACTCAACCGGGGCCGGCCCTGGCCGGATTATTCATCACGGCCCTGGGCCTGCCGGTCTACGCTCGGTTTAGACGTCGATGACCTGCAGCGAGTAGCGGTCGTCGCCCTCTTTGCTCCAGTCCAGGCAGTAAAAGGCCAGGCTGTTGCCGTCGGGCGACCAGGCGGGAGCGTGCTCGTCGCCGCGCAGATGACTGACCCGCTCGATGTTCTTGCCGTTGGCGTCCATCACGAACAGGTCGAAGTCGCCCCCGTCCTTGTTCGAGACAAAGGCGATGCGGCTGCCGTCGGGCGACCACACGGCATCGAGGTTGCGGCGCGGCAACTCGACCAGCAGCTTGTCCTTGCCGGTGAGCGGATCCACGGTCCACAGATCTACCTTGGGAAAGCGCGGGTCGTGACGCTCGAACAGCACTTTCTTGCCATCGGGCGACCACTCGGGATTGCGGTCTTTGTAGAATCCCTCACCGTTGGTCAACATCCGGTCTTTCTTGCCGGTGAAGTCCGAGATGCGGAGCTGCGGGCCTTCGTCGCCCCAGTGGTCATAGACGACCTGCTCGCCTTTGGGATCCCAGCAGAAGTCCGACTGCAAAATGCCATCGGGCGAAAGCCAGACCTCGTTCTTGCCCTCGGCATCGATGACGGCCACGTGGTCTTGATCCTTCTTGTGAGTCTGAAAGACCAGCCGCGTGCCCTGGGCGTTCCACTCGGGCTCCCAGGCATCTTCGCTCAACTCCTTAGCGTTGGCTCCGTCGGGGTCGCTGACATAGACACCCCAGCGCGGCAACTCTTGCCCTTCGGGGGTGGTGTAAGCGGCGTAAGCGATCTTCTGCCCGTCGGGGCTCCAGTCCGGGGTAGCCACCCAGCTGGCCTCGGGGGCCAGTTGCGATTCGACCTGCAGACTATCTCGGTCGACGATGACCGTCTTGCGGCCCAACTCGGCGGCAATGCGCTTGCCATCGGGTGACCAGCTGGGACGGCCACTGGTGTTCTCGTAACTGCGAGGCTGAGCGGCCGGACGAGAGGATACCATCATGACGTACTCCAAAATCGGATCTACGTGAGTGGCGGGGGACCTCGGCCAGCCTAGTCGCTCTCCTTTGCCGGCAGGTGCACCGGCATGTTAACACTCGGCCGTTTGGCCGGGCATTCTCTCGAGCTGCCAGGGGAAAAAGCGCATTGGATAGGCCGTGCCGGTTCCTTCCACGGTCACGCACAATCTCCCGTGGCGGCGGACCTGGCTGAAGAATGGCTGCCACTCGGGACCGCACAAGAGCACGCTTTCCGGAACACTACCTTCCCAGCCCTCGTCGAAGCCCAGTTCTTTGCGGACCGCCTCGGCTTCACTGGCAGGCTCGTAGTAACACGGGATGGCCCAGCCCTGGCCGGGGCCGTCGGCAAGCCGGTAGGAGTTGAGCCCGAGCACCATCTGCTCGTCGACTATCTTGAAGTGGGGCCACAGTCCCACCTCGGTCGAAAACTCAAAAGTGCCGGCCGGCAGGCGCAGCAAGGGCAATTCCTCCTCGCCTGCCTGGATGTTCGAGCCCCACTCCAGGGGAGCTTTTCCATAAAGGGCTTCAATGCGCTCAACTAACTGCATAATCCCAGTTTCGCCGATCACGGCCCCAAATGTCGGTGACATTTTCCCATTGTTAACCCGGCCGGCGGGGCCTGTAACCTAACGTTAAAACCACCCGGGTGTCCAGAGGCTACAATGCTCTCGGTCCACGCCGCTCTTATACATACACACAGGAGCCAGCATGAAGATCGCCCCGTTTGCCCCCATCACCCGTCGGGCCGCCCAGCCCGCACCCCCCGAACCGCCCAAGCGCGACCTCGGACCTTGCCATCATTGGTTGTCCGACCGCGACGAATACCTTCCCACCCCGCGCCCCGAGCCGGGCCAGTGGAAAGCCCTCAAGCACTACGAAGTCGTGGTGGTCGGCGGTGGCATCGGCGGCCTGAACACGGCCTGGAGGCTGCAAGAGCAGGGCCATCAGGTGGCCGTTTTCGAGCGCACTCGTCACGCTGGCGGCCGGGTGCGCTCCAAAACCATCGAGAACCAGAAGCCCCTCGATCTGGGCGCCATGCGCTATATCCCCTCGCGCCACCAGCGGGTGCGGCACCTGGTAGAGGATGTATTACAGCTTCCCACCCGCGACTTCGTGGTCGGCGGCGACAACAACTTGCAGTACTTCCGCGGCCAGCGCCTCACCAACGCCGAGGCGGCCGCCCACCCCGAGAAGCGCCCTTTCCACCTGCGTCCCGAGGAACAAGGCAAGTCGGTGGATGAGCTTTTGGCCTTGGCGATCCGCTCGGTGGTTCCCAACTTCGAACACCTCTGCGACGCCGACTGGGATCGCGTGCTGACCGAGACCAGGCTGCCTTTCACCGACCCGGCCACCGGCCAGACCAGTGAAGTTCCCCTATCGCAGCTCGGGCTGCGCAACATTCTCTCCCACAGTCTCTCGCAGGAGGCTCAGACCCTGATCACCGAGTCGGTGGGCTACAACACCTTTCTGGCCAACTGGGACGCCGGTCAAGCCCTCAAAGAACTGGCCGCCGACTTCCGCCCCGGCACCTCTTACAAGACTCCCATCGCCGGCATGGAGGCGATCCCCCGCGGCCTGCTGGCCAAGTTTCGCGAGGCCGGAGGCGAGTTTAACAACCTGACCACCCTGCGCGCGGTCGACTACGATCCCGCTCAAGGCTTCTTGCTGCAGTTTAGCAAAGGCGACAAGATCGAACACGTGGTGGCCGACAAGCTGGTGCTAAATCTGCCCAAGCGTCCCTTGCAAGACCTGCTGGCCAACAGCCCCGACCTGGCCCCGCTGCAAGCTAAGGCCGACAAGGTAACGGGCAATCCGATGACCCGCATCTTCGCCACTTACCCTCGCGCCTGGTGGAAAGACGAGGGCATTGAGTCGGGTCGTTCGCTGACCGACTTGCCGCTGGGCCAGGTCTATTACTACGGCGACGAGAGCGACAAACGCCCTTACGTGATGGTCTATTCCGACGGAGCCGACAGCCAGTACTGGGAAGGCCTGCAGAACCCCTCCGAACCGGGTGTCGAGAAGCGCCTGTGCGTCAAGCCCCAGTTGGCCCAGGAGCTTCAGCGCCAGATGGAAGAGCTACACGGCCGCGACCTGCCTGAGCCTGACGGCTTTCTTTACAAGCGCTGGGCCAGCGAATACACGGGCGGGGCCTACCACACCTGGAACCCCGGCGGCAAGCCCTGGGAGACCAGCCAGCAGATGCTCCAACCCCTGGGCGACGCGCCCCTGTTCGTGGTGGGGGAGGCCTACTCGACCACCCAGGGCTGGATCGAAGGAGCCCTGGAGACCTCGGAAGAGGTCCTCGACAAGCTCGGCTGCAAACCCTAGGCCAGGTGCTCGCTAACCAGCGCTCGGAAGGCCGCTTCGCTCTCGGCGGTCATAGCGCGCTTCGGAACGATGTGGAAACGATGGGCGCCGCCGCTGTGCAGGAGAAGGAAGAGGTTTTCGCTCTCCAGGCAACGCTCGTAGGCCGGCCATTTCAGTTTGGCCTCGCCCATTCTGGTTGCCATCGCGAGGCCTTCGGCGCTCAGCTTGAGATGGACAGGCCCGGCCAGGTGCTCGGGTAGCTTCTTGGGCACGACCCGTGCGATCAGGTTCAAGACGAGAAAGAGGATGGGCAAAAGCAAGAGCCCGATGAGAGGACCGAAGTCCAGCCTGCCGGTGATAGCGAATCTCAACAGAAAATAGCCGATCAGCAGGCCAGCCATCGGCAAAAAGCCGCTGAACCGATGGTAACGGGCGAAAGCCTTGCGCGATTCTCGCAAATCTTGGTGGGTCCATTCGAACTCGAAAGTGAGCGGCTCGGCCATTGATCTGTGTTCATCGCCGACCGCCGCTACGCCTGTGGGCGGCGGGCTCTTGCGCGAAGGAGGTCGCTGGGCCGGACGGCTGGTGGTGGCCCGTTGGCGGCGGCGTGTGTCGGGCGTCTTCCGCGCGGAAGTCCGGGCAGATTGGCCAGCGTGTGCCGACAGCCCGGGCTTTGGGCGACCAGGAGCGCCGACCCCACGCGGCGGCTCGCTTTGGCTAGGGCACGGACGGACCGGGGCTCGGCCGGTGGTGGCCCGCTGGCGGCGGCGTGTGTCGGGCCGTCTTCCGCGCGGAAGTCAGGGCAGATTGGCCAGCGTGGGCCGACAGCCTGGGCTTTGGTCGACCAGGAGCGCCGACCCCACGCGGCGGCTCGCTTTGGCGAGGGCACGGACGGACAGGGGCTCGGCCGGTGGTGGCCCGCTGGCGGCGGCGTGTGTCGGGCCGTCTTCCGCGCGGAAGTCAGGGCAGATTGGCCAGCGTGGGCCGACAGCCCGGGCCTTGGGCGACCAGCCTCGGGACCTGAGCGCCGACCCCATCCGGCGGCTCGCTCTAGCTACGGCACGCCGGACGGGTGGTGGTGGCCCGCTGGCGGCGTGCGTCGGGCCGTCTTCCGTGCGGAAGTCAGGGTAGGTTGGACAGCGTGTGCGGACAGCGCGGGCTTGGGCGACCAGCCTCGGGACCTGAGCGCCGACCCCATCCGGCGGCTCGCTCTAGCTACGGCACGCCGGACGGGTGGTGGTGGCCCGTTGGCGGCGTGCGTCGGGCCGTCTTCCGGGCGGAAGTCAGGGCAGATTGGCCAGCGTGTGCCGACAGCGGGGGCTTGGGCGACCAGCCTCGGGAGCTGAGCGCCGACCCCACCCGGCGGCTCGCTTTGGCTACGGCACGCCGGACGGGTGTGGTGGCCCGCTGGCGGCGGCAAGCTAACGACCGGGCCCGCTGGCGTCGGCGTGTGTCGGGCCGTCTTCCGGGCGGAAGTCCGGGCAGGTCCGCCAGCGTGGGCCGACAGCCCGGGCCTTGGGCGACCAGCCTCGGGACCTGAGCGCCGACCCCATCCGGCGGCTCGCTCTAGCTACGGCACGCCGGACGGGTGGTGGTGGCCCGCTGGCGGCGTGCGTCGGGCCGTCTTCCGTGCGGAAGTCAGGGTAGGTTGGACAGCGTGTGCGGACAGCGCGGGCTTGGGCGACCAGCCTCGGGACCTGAGCGCCGACCCCATCCGGCGGCTCGCTCTAGCTACGGCACGCCGGACGGGTGGTGGTGGCCCGTTGGCGGCGTGCGTCGGGCCGTCTTCCGGGCGGAAGTCAGGGCAGATTGGCCAGCGTGTGCCGACAGCGGGGGCTTGGGCGACCAGCCTCGGGAGCTGAGCGCCGACCCCACCCGGCGGTTCGACCAGGTCAAATTTAACAAAGGGTTCGCTTGTTGTTTGGGCTTGAAAAATGCTAAAATAGAGCGTCACCTCGGGCCCGGCTAATCGAACCTGTTTCGACTCACGCTGCGCGTCGCGCCGACAAGGCTGACCCCCAAACACTACCTGGAGGTCCCATGTCTCTATCTGTCCTTGTCGCCAACCTGCGCCAGCTCGACCCTGACGAACTCCACCAACGTAACCAGGCCGCTCGTCTCGAACTGGTCCGTAGCGAGTGGAACATGGCTGCTCATCTGTTGGCCACCGACCGGGCAGGCCTCCATCGCAAGAAGGGCTACGGTGACGTGATCGCCTATGCCGAGAAATGCCTCGACCTGCCTCGCTACAAAGCCCTCGAATTGCTGCGAGTGGCGCGCTCGTTTGAAGCCATGCCCGAGATCTCGGAGGCCTTTCGCCAGGGCGAAATCGGTTGGACCAAGACCCGCGAAATCACTCGCGTTGCCACTCCCAAAACAGAGGCAGCCTGGCTCGATAGGGCCCGTCAGCACGACTCGAATACGGTGGCTCGCATGGTTGCCGTCTCACCCACCGAGTTCAAGCGCGGCAAGGCGCTCGAGGCAGAACGCCAGGCCCAGCCTGAACAGGCCGAGGGTGTCCCAGAAGCACCGCCGCAACTCATCAGCGTGACCCTGCGATTTACACCTGAGCAGTATGCCGTGCTCGAGCAGGCCGTCAGCTTGGCGCGGGCGCGAGCCGGCAAGCGCATCAGCCGCGAGGCCGCTGTGATAGCCCTCTCCCAGGGAACGCTCGCCGCCGCAGACAGCCGCAGTAAGGTGCGTCACCAGGTCAGCGTCTGGGTGGATCCCGAGAGCGGCCGAGGTTTCTACGATACCGAGCGCGGCCAGCTGCCAGCGCCGAACCGCGTCATCGCAGAGGCTTTGGCCAACTCGCCGGTGGTGCCCAAGCAGACCAATCCCGACCAGGCCGCGGGGCGCAGAAGCATTCCCATACCCCAGCTGCGAGCCGTATACGCCCGGGCCCAGGGCCGTTGCGAGAACTGTGGGTGTAAGGGCGGGGCCCTGCAGGTGCATCACTGCCGGGCGGTGTCGCGAGGCGGGCGCAACCGGGCTCGCGAGCTGAAGTTGCTTTGCCCCGGCTGCCACGCGGTCACTCACGAGGCCGACTTCGCCGAGGACGCGGGCTGGCGGGCGGCACGAAAGCTGGCCAGAGAGAGGGCCAAGAGATGACCGCTCAACCCATCGGCTCGGCCAGCCACCAGCCAAAGCCCCGTCGTCGTTGGCTGGCGCTCCCTCTAGCACTCATTGTGCTGGTGACCAGCGCGGCGGTGGGTTCCATCGGGCTCGATGTGGCCCGCGGCACCAGCTACTCAGCCCGACTAGTGCCGCTGACGGCGCCGCTGCTCGAGCGCTGGCTCGAGGCAGGCGACCCTCGGCTCTACGCTTATGCCCACAGGACCCTCCGGGAGGCGTCCTACCCCTACTCGACCCGCTGGCTAGAGCATCAACTGGCCCGGGCGAGCATCGCCGAGGCCCGACCCATTCTGGCCCGGCCGGCTCACTTTGGGCTCGACCGGCCCGATGTCCAGGTGCGGTTGAGTCACTTGGCCATTCGACAGCGGAGCCGTCCCTGGGCGTTCCAGCGCGACTTCCTGGAGGGTCTGGCCGCGGGCGAACCCAGCCAGGCCTGGTGGGACTTCATGGTCGCCGAGGCCAAGAGCTACCCAGACGATCTCTGGTTCTACGTTGCTATGCTCGAAAAACCGGGACTTCCGCCGCGTCTTCAACCACGGGTTCAAGAGTTACGCCGGCTGGCCAGGCGAGGGGAGGTCGTTCGGTCGAGAGAGCAACTCGAGGCCGGCGCCAAGTCCGCGCTGGAGCGTCTTGAAGACGGGGCATCGGCCGAAGCGATTCGAGGCTTAGACTCCCAGGCCCGCTGCCAGCTAACTCGCCAGCTGGCCAAAGAGTTCGACCAGCTGCCCGGGGCAAGGGCAGCTCTAGAAATGCTGGCCGACGAGGGCAAACAACCGGAGGCTTATCGCGCCGCCGAAGAGTTGCTTTTGCACGGCGATCGCCAGCGCATCGCGCGCTACACCGACCGAGACTTGCAGCTGATGGCAAAATCTCTCGAGAACCGCGAATTCCAGGTGCTCTATCTGATCGCCATCGCCGAGGCGTTCCCCGAATCGAGATTCGCCCGGGGCTGCCGCAGCTACGGGCAGATCAGGGGCAAGAGCTACTTTCGCAGCTACTGGCCGGTGCTACCCTACGACAGGCAACCAAAAGGGCAAGAAGGTGCCTTTAGGGCCTGGCTTGAGCAGTATCCCGACCACCCCGGAGCCGACGACGCTCGCTATGTCCTGATTCGCAGCCTCGAGTGGCAAGGCCGTCGCCTGGAGGCGCTACGATTGGCCTGGTCCCTGCGAGACCAGCCCGGCGGAGATGCCGACATGCTCGGGCCCATCCGCATGCGGTGCCTGTTCTTGGTCGATGCCGGCACCAGCGTGGACGAACTCGAGGCCTTCGCCGCCGAGGCTCGCCACCCAGCGGTCACCTACGCGTTGGCGGTAAGACTCGCTCGGCGCCACCGCTATACCGAGGCCTTGCAGATGACCGAGGCTCTGGTCTTCCCAGCCGACTTTATGGTGCGGCCCTGGGGCGAGAAGCACAACCTGGACGAAGATTTGCGTCAACAGCGGCAGCGTTGGCAGATGCTGGCTAACCTGAGCACCTACGAGCGCGCCCAAGAGTGGGCGCGTGAAGATGGCTGGCGCATCGGCTATCTCAACCTCTATCGCGGGGGACGCGTCTGGACCCTGGATATGGTCGGGGTCGACTGGGGCAAGTTGCCCCGGCCCGACCAAGCGCTGTTGCGAGAAGAGTTGCACCGGGCCAACCATCACGCCGTGGCCATCGAACTGTTCGACCAGTGCCACGGGGCCGAAGCGAGGTTCTCCCCGGTGATGCTGATGGAGTATCAGTTCCACGCCTGCTCGCCGGCTGAGAACGCGGCCCTTTGGGGCGACCGAGACGGCTTCGCCGCCGAGGCCGAGCGGCGGGCCCGGGCGCTGATCGAGAAATACCCCGACAGCACTCTGTGCGACGACGCGCTGATGCTCGTCTACAGCATCAACGACGAAGAGAGATTGCTTGAAGAGGTCGTGTTGAGATATCCCGGCGGCGACCAGGCTCCGGTGGCCCGCCACCTGCTCGGTGGCGAGACGGAGGAGCCAGAGTGGTTGCCAGGGTTACGGCTCTTCCGCAGGGAAGACTAGCTTGAGGTGACAGTGCCGGCGAACTCGACAATGACCAGATAGATTACTACATCGAGGTGTGGGAGAAGAACTTCCCGCCTGACTGCTGGCCTGTACCCGGCCGTCCCGAGCGGCCGGACTATCGCGGGGGTGCCCGGTCGGTCCGGCGGAGCCGGGCCGTCATCAGCTACGAGCGCCTCCACCAGAGCGAGGCTGTTCGGTTCTGGCTACCCTCGTTCGTGAATCGCTGGGATGGCGGGCGTGGCGTGTCGGCGGAATGGCTCGAGGAGTTGCCGGAGATGGACGACCTGATCGACCCCTTCCTCGTCATGGAGCCGACCGGACTGTGGTGCTTTACGGGCATTCACAGCTGGGAGCCTCACTACCTGTTCACCGTGACAGGCGACTACCGAGGGCCGGTGCCCTGGCAGGACGAGGGGGAGTCGGACTGGTATGGGCCGCTCAACCGAGGGGATTGACCTGGCGGTGGGCGATGTGGTCGGGGCGGGGTTTTAGGCCGCAGTAGGGGTCGACCAGGGCGTTATCAACGCTGTTGTAGACCATGAACACATTGCTGCGGGGTAGGGGAGTGATGTTCGAGTTCGAGCCGTGCATCAGGTTGCACTCGAAGAAGAGCACCGAGCCGGCCGGGCCGGTGGGGGCGATGATGCCGCCTTCCTCGGCTAGCTGGGTCAGGATTTCGCGGCTGGGCACGCCGATCTCTTGTTTTTTCAAAGACGAGAGGTGGTTGTTCTCGGGGGTCTTGCCGGCGCAGCGCACGTAGGTGCGGTGCGAGCCGGGGATGACCATGAGGGGTCCGTTGTTGGGGGTGTTCTCGGTCAGGGCCACCGAGCACGAGATGGCGCGCATGCGGGGCATGCCGTCCTCCATGTGCCAGGTCTCGAAGTCGGAGTGCCAGTAAAACTCCTTGCCGACAAAGCCCGACTTGTAGTTGATGCGGGATTGGTGGAGGTAGACCTGGCTGGCCAGCAGATGGGTGACCACATCGAGCAGGCGCCCGTCCTTGGCCAGATTGGCCATGAGATTGCTGAGGGTGTGGACGGCGAAGACCGAGCGCACCTCGCCGCTGTTGGGCTCGGCGATCACCTCGTCGCGGCCGCGCATCTCGGGGGAATTGCGCAGGCGGTCGAGTTCGACTCGCAGGCGTTCGACTTCGGCGGCGTTGAGCAGGCCGGGGAAGAAGAGATAGCCGTCGCGCTCGAACTGGCTGACCTGGGCGGCCGAGAGGGTGCCTCCGGGAGAGGCCGTCTTCGGGCCCCAGACCACGGGGTCCACGCGTTTGCCGGTGGAAGGGGGGCCTTCCAGGCGGGATTCATAGGGGTCGGTTGCAGTTAGCATGGTTCCTCCTCAGGTAGTCTCTAGCAGGGGGTAGGCGCCGTCGGCGTCGTGGGTCTCGAGGCCGGTCAGGGGCGGGTTGAAGACGCACACCATGCGCAGTTGGGTGCGAGCCCGCAGGCGATGACGCTGGTGATTGTCGAGGGCGTAGACCGTGCCCGGCGAGATCGGATAGACGCGGCCGGTGGCCAGGTCTTCGACCTCGCCCTCGCCCTCGATGCAGTAGACTGCCTCGAGGTGGTTGCGATAGCACATCTCGGTCTCGGTGCCGGCATGGATCAGGGTGTCGTGGAGCGAAAAGCCCATTCCGTCGTGCTTGAGCAGCAGGCGACGGCTGGTCCAGTTTTCGGCTTTGACCTCGCGGTCGGTGTTGTGGGTCTCTTGTAGAGTAAAGACGCGCATGGTTTTCTCCTAGACTAGTGCAGGTTGGCGCACGGCCGCGGTCAGGCTATCCTCGACGATGTCGAGGCCACGGTCCAGGCTGGCCTCGTCGATAGTCAACGGAGGCAAGAACTTGAGCACCTGGTCTTCGGGGCCGGCCGTTTCGGTGATCAGGCCAGCCTCGAAGTTGCGTCGCGAAAGCTCTTTGGCCAGGCCTTCGACCGGGGTGGCAAAGCCCATGATAAGCCCCCGGCCACGCACCTTGGCTCGCGCTTCGGGAAAGCGGGCGGCCAGGCCTTCGAGCCGTTGGCGCAGACGGGCCGAGCGCATGGTGACCTGGCGGGCCAGGTTTTCGTCTTGCCAGAAGTCGAGAGCGGCCGTGGCGGTGACGAAGGCCAGGTTGTTGCCGCGGAAGGTTCCGTTGTGCTCGCCGGGTTTCCAGCAGTCGTGCTCGGGCTTGATGAGCACCAGGGCCATGGGCAGGCCGTAGCCGCTGATGGCTTTGGAGAGGCAGACGATGTCAGGCTTGATGCCCGCGTCTTCGAAGGAGAAGAAGGTTCCGGTGCGGCCGCAGCCCACCTGGATGTCATCGACCACCAGCAGGATGCCGTGTTGTTTGGCCAGGCTGGCCAGCCGGCGCAGCCACGGGAAGGAGGCCACGTTGACTCCGCCTTCGGCCTGCACCGTCTCGAGGATGATGGCGGCCGGTAGGTCCAAACCGCTGCCCAGGTTGTCGAGATAGCTCTCGAGATAGTCCAGAGTGTCGACTCCGTCGCCGAAGTAGCCGCCGAACGGCATGGGCACGGCGTAGTGGAGGGGAACACCCGCACCGTTGCGTTTGAACGAGTTGCCGGTGACCGACAGTGAACCCAGCGTCATGCCGTGGAAAGAGTTGGTGAAGCAGACCACGCTGTGACGACCGGTGACTTTGCGGGCCAGCTTGAGTGCCGCTTCCACCGCGTTGGTGCCGGTGGGTCCGGGGAACTGGACTTTATAGTTGAGTCCGCGCGGTTGGAGGATGGTGCGGTCGAACTTCTCCAGAAACTCGCCTTTGGCGGCCGTAGCCATGTCCAGGCCGTGGGAGATGCCAGCGTTGTTGAGATAATCGATCAAAGCTCCTCGTAGGCGGGGATGGTTGTGGCCGTAGTTGAGCACCCCGGCGCCAGCGAAAAAGTCGAGATAGCGGCGGCCCTCTTCGTCGAAGAGGTGCGAGCCTTCGGCGCGGGTGAATACGGTGGGAAAAGTCCGGCAGTAAGAACGGACTTCCGATTCGTGCTTATTGAATACTTCCATTAGGATCCTCCAAGGTTTTCTGGCCCGACCGGGCCGATGCGTAATAGTAGTTCGTCTTCGTGAGGGTGTGGAAACTGATCGGCCGCCAGGAAAGTGCCCTCCTGGCAATCGACTCCCCAGCGCCGGGCTGCGCCCCGAAAGAGGGCGAGCGAGGCCTGGTTCGACGGAGTCACGCTGGCCTCGAGGTAGGCCGCTCCCGAGCGTTGCATCAAGGCTTGTAGCAATTGGGTGGCCAGCCCCTGGCCGCGGGCCTGAGGCGAGACTCCGATCTGCCACACAAAGACCGAGTCTGGTCGTTGGGGTGGGGGGAAGGCCATGACGAAGCCGGCTGGTCCCTGACCGTTCTGAGCTACCAGCGTCGTCTGGCCGAACAACTCGGCCATCATCAGGTAGCAGTACGGCGTGTTGACCTCGAGGTTGCCTCCGTCTTTAGCCATCTGCCACAGGGCGGCTCCATCGCTGCCCTGGCAAGGGACGATTCTCATGCCGTCACCAGGCTCTCGTGGAGCAGGCCCACGGCTTCTTCGACTCGATCGCGTTCGAGCAGACAGGTGACCGAGTGGGGCGAGAGGTAGCTGCCGGCGCAAGCCAGGCGAGCCGACTGCAGGCGCTGATAAATGGCCAGGCCCAGAGCCGGATCTTCACCTACTCTGCCGCCCACGGCCGAAACGGCGCCGTGACCGGCCGAAACGTTCAAGTGGCCTCGGTATTTGTCGGCCAGCTCTTCCACGAAGGCGTCGACATTGCCGATGTTCTCGGCCGAAACCACGAAGCCGAGGCCGTTGCTGCCGGGGTTGCTGTAGAGCAGGTCGCAGCCGGCCAGACTCTCGAGCATATCGTCGGGGGTTTCGTTGCCGCAGACCTCGAGGCGCACCAGATCGGTGCGGCCGGCGATGCCGACCACGCGGCGGTCGCGGCCGCGATAGACGCGGCGCACCACTGTGCCCGGCACGTCCTTGAAGGTCGAGCGTGCGACCAGGGTCAGGTTGTGGCGTCGAGCCAGCTCGACGGCCTCGGACTTTAGAACCTGAGCTCCGTGGCGGGCTAGTTCGAGCATCTCGTCATAGTCGATCTCGTCGAGCAGGGCGGCCGTGGGCACCTTGCGCGGGTCGGCCGAGAAGACGCCGTCGACATCCGAATAGATCTCGCAGCACTGGGCTTTGAGGGCAGCTGCCAGGGCTACCGCCGAGGTGTCCGAGCCACCGCGGCCCAGGGTGGTGATCTCGCCCATCGGGCTCAGGCCCTGGAAGCCGGCCACCACCGCGATGCGGTCCTGGGAAAGCTCGTAGAGCACCCGCTCGGGGGCTACCTCGAGCAGATCGGCATTGGCATGGCAGGCGTCGGTTCGAAAGCCCGCCTGTCGGCCGGTCAGGCTGACGGCATCGACGCCGAGCTTTTGGATGGCCATGCTCAAAAGCGAAATAGAAATCTGTTCTCCGGCCGTGAGCAGCACATCGAGTTCACGGGAACTCGGTCTCTGAGTGATCTCTTCGGCGAGTTTGAGAAAGCGGTTCGTGGTGTCGCCCATCGCCGAAACCACGACCGCCACCTGAACCCCTTCTCGCTTGCGCTCGACCACTTTCTGGGCCACATAACTGACTAGTTCGGTGGTGGCCAAAGAGCTACCACCGAATTTCATAACAACGATACTCAAGTTGAATCCTCGCAAATCCGTTTGGGCACAAATGTTTTGTGCACAAACGTTTTGTATGCAAACTAATAGCATGGGGGTGAAGGGAAGTCAAGGTGTGTTCCGGGTGGCGCGAAGGTGTTCGAAGATGACCGTAGGATGGTAACAAACCGGTTACATTGTGGGGGCCGGTCTCAAAGCGATTGTCGAACGGGCTCGACTAGGCTAGTGGAAAGCAGCGGGTCCATCAGGCCTGGCAGTCAAGGAGTAGGCATGCAGATTCAGAAAAATCCCCCCACCTTTATTCGTTCCGCCATTCCGAACCATCGGGCTGCGGCCACTTGCGCCAGTGACAAATCCGGTGACCAGGTGCAAATCACGGCGGGATCCTGGGTTAACAGCGAGAGGGCCATGGCTGACATCGGCAGATCGACCTCGGGACCTTCTCCGACGTCGCTCGGGCTCGAACATCTTCCGTTGGCGGGCAGCGCCCTGGCCGCAGCGCCGGCGGTTGCGCTTGCCGGCCCCAACGGTCCGGCCCAGGCCCAGTCTCTCGCACCTACCCTGGGCGGTATTGGAGTTCTCCCATCAGCCAAGCCCGAGGCGAGCGAGCAATTGAACACCTCGGTTTATGGTGATTTTATCCTGGCCGGCAGCGCCATTGTGGCCCACGACCCGACCGCCGCGCCTCCTTCGGGGTTCATAGCCAACACGACCTTGATTCGATAGTCAGGCTTGGCCTTGACTAGCCAGTCGCTCGAATTTTTCGAACTGGCGTAGCATGCTGGGCTCCTGGGTGACGGCCCGTGCCTGCTCGGGGGTGAACCAGGCCAGGCCGAGCGATTCGGCGTTGGCCGAGATGTCCTCCGGGTTGGCTGCCACCAGGAGGAAGCGGATGTCGTAGTGGTAGTGCTCGGGCACATCGCCCCGGGCCGGAATGGGGTGGACGTCGAGGTCGAAAGGGACGGGGTCGAACAGTTCAAAGGCCGACAAGCCCGACTCTTCCTGGGCTTCTTTGAGGGCTACCTGGGCCAGGTCGGTCTCGCCGTCGGCGTGACCACCTAGTTGCAGCCACTTGCCTAGCTTGCGATGCTGCATGAGCAGCACCCGCGACCAGCCGGGGTCGACGATTTGGGCTGACCCGGTCAGATGGCCGGGCAGATGGCTGCGCAAAAAGCAGTCTGGGGTCGAGTGAACGAAGTCGACGATCTGCTGGCGCCGAAAGTCTTCACCGGGGAAGTCCCAGTTCCACTTCTGATACTCCCGCAGCAGCTCGAGGACGGGCTGCCGATGCATCAGTCGACGGCCATTCCCTCGGTGAGACGCAGATAGACATCCTGCAGATCCCACGGGTCTTCCGAGAAGGTCACTACCGAGTAGCCCTGCTCGAACAGTTCTTTGTGCACCCGCACCAGGTCGGCGTCGTGGCCCTGGAACTCGAAGACCAGTTCGTCGCCCTCCCAGACCACCTCGGAGGTCTCGGGCAGTCCCTCGAGGTATTTGCGCGCTTCGTCGCCGCGGGTGAGCACCTTCAGGCGTAGCTTGCGGGTGCCGCGCAGGTCGTCGATGAGGCGCTTGGTGTCTTTGAAGGTCAACAGCTTGCCTTCGGCTAGAATGGCTACTTTATTGCAGAAGTCGGCCAGGTCAGACAAGATATGCGAGGACACGATCATGGCCTTGCCCTTCTTCTGCAGCCCGCGCAGGATGTCGCGAAGCTCGACCCGGGCGCGAGGGTCGAGGCCGGCGGCCGGCTCGTCGAGCAGTAACAAAGCGGGATCGTGCATCAGCAGGCGGGCCAGTCCCAACCGCTGCTTCTGGCCACGCGAGAGACCATCCACCGGATTGTCGGCCAGGCTCGTCAGGCGGGTGGTCTCGAGCGCCTCTTTGATCACGAACTCGCGCAATTGTGGAGAAATCTTGTAGGCGCGAGCGAAGAACTCGAGGTATTCGCGCACCAACAGGTCGTCATAGACGCCCAGAAAGTCGGGCATGTAACCAACCCGGGCACGCACCTGCTCGACTTCCTTGAGCTTGTGTCCGCCGATGGTGGCGTCGCCCGAGTCGGCCGCCAGCACGGTGGCCAGAATGCGCAAGGTGGTGGTCTTGCCGGCGCCGTTGGGGCCGAGAAAGCCGAGGATGTCGCCTGGAAAAAGCTGGAAAGAAAGGTTCTCGACCGCGACTTTGGCTCCATAGGTCTTGCGAATGCCCTGCACATCGAGAATGGGGTTCTCGCCCTGCTTAGGCACCACGTCGTCTTCCGGACGCGGACGGCGGGCCACTACGTCGTCTTCGGGGCGTGGGGTGCGCGGGACCACGTCGTCTTCGGGGCGAGGCGTGCGTGGCACCACGTCATCTTCGGGTCGGGGCGTGCGAGGCACCACATCATCTTCAGGCCGTGGGCGTTTGACGTC
This sequence comes from Vulcanimicrobiota bacterium, assembly GCA_050250895.1. Lineage (GTDB taxonomy): Bacteria > Vulcanimicrobiota > Xenobia > Xenobiales > JADMJV01 > CAYRFU01. The sequence continues at coordinate 650,562 of JBFWNU010000003.1, forward strand.
TTTGGGCTCTTCGTCGTCGAGTTTGCTGGTCAGCCGTGGTTCGTCCAAGTTGGGACCTCCGATTTTGGTCTCGGTTACTTCTGGGTGGGGGCCGGTGAACCTTTCAGAAAGGCGTCCCTTCCAACCATACTCGGGCGATCCGCGAGCAGTTCATTGGCAACTTCCCTCACCTCGGCTTCGGTGCCCAGGCAGCCGACCATCAGGCGGACCTTTTCGCGGTCTTGCAACAGGCTCGTCATCGCTTGCCGGCCGCGGTCGGGGTCGAGTGACCACAGGCCCAGGGCGGCGTAGAGACGTCCAGCTCCACTGCCCTCTTCTAGCAGTTGCTCGAATTGGTCGCGCGCGGCAGGGCCCTGATCGAGGAGGCGCTCGAAGGCCAGATAGTTTGCGCTCTTGCCACCGGCATAGCCGGTGGCCCGGGCATCGAGGCTGGTGAAGGTTGGCTGCGAAAGCGCCGGCAGGCTCAGCAGGGCGAGGATTAGCAGAATCTTGTTCATAGTTTGCCCGTCGTGAGCGGCTTGTGGACTATTCCCGAAGGGCCCGAACCCCGAGGCTGAGAAAGGGCCGGGCATGACAACCAGCATTCATATCGGTCACGCCGATCAACGCGCCGTGGAACGAGCCGCTGAGAGCTTCGTTCGCGAAGAGGCCTTCGTGGCTCCTCCTGAGGAAGGCTGGGCGGGCCTCTACGACGCCAGCGCCGATGCGCCCGATCTGGGCGAACTCCACCGGTTGGCCGGTTCCATCTCGGGAGGCCTGGGCGCTCGGGCCTGGGGCTTTCTGGTGGCCGACACCAAAGTGCTGGTCTATTTGCTTTACGACCAGGGTGAACTCAAGGACGAGTATTGTTCGCAACCCGATTATTTCGGGACGGTGAGCGAGGCGCGTCAGGCCCGGCTGCGCGGAAATCCTCAGGTGCTGATGAACTATCTGCGGCCGGGGGTGCGGCCTGACGAGTTGGCTCGAGTGTTGGGTGGTGGCCTTACTCAGCAGATGAAAGATCAGCTCAAGGCCACCGTCGGGGCGGCCGACCCGGAGATGGTCAAGAAGACCCTCGAGTTTGCCCTGGCCAACATGAGCAAGCTCCCGCCCGGCGCCCTGGAGGGGATGTTGCGTCAGAGCGGCATGCCGGTCGACAACCCGATGCTGGCGCCCTTTCTCAAAGACCCCGAGGCGGCTATCCGTCAGCTGGTGGACAATCCGATGGCTTTAAACCTCATGACGGCCCAGTTCAAGGCCATGGCCACCGGCCCGCTCGATTCCATTCCTGAGCCCGAGTCGATGCCGGCCCAGACCCGACTTCTAGAGCTGGCCTCGCTCATCGGCCTCAACGCCCGCAGGGTTTTGCTGAGCTACGGGTCGCTCAAGGACGGCAAGGGCGAGGCGGCCGGCTTTACGAAGGTAGGCTGAGGCGCCGGCGGACCTCGGTCACCAGGCTCGAAGGCCGGTCGCGAAACTGATCCCAGTCCAGACACCCCGAGACGATCTCGGTGAGAATGTCGCCCAGAGCCTGGTTCACCGGCGCTCTGAGCCCCAGTTCGCGGGCGTGCTCGACGATGGCTCCGTTGAGCCAACGCACCTCGCTGTCGCCTCGCCCCGAACGCAGGTCGAGCAGAAATGAGGGAGGCTTGCCGGCCCTTCCGCTCACGATCTTGGGCACCAGGATGGGCTTGAGCAGCCACCAGGGCAGACGGTGGGCAGCCCGCGCAAAACGGCTGACGGGATAGTCGGGCAGATTGCGCAGCTTCACCCCCAGTCGCTGGACCACGGCCAGCGCCTCGCTGACCGCTTTGTGCTCGAGGCGGAAGACCTCCGCAACCACGATCACCTGATCGGGGGTGCGATCGAGGATAGCGCAACTGGCATTGCAAACCATGTTCAGGATCAACTTCGACCACTTTAGCGAACGATAGTCACGACACTTGAGCACGGGGATGTGGGCCGCCTCGAAAGGGGCGCAAGCCTGCTCGGGGAGGTCGGCGCCCGTGAACATACTCAAGCCCACTCCGCCTCGCTGCGAGGGGTTGAGGCGGCCGTCGTCCTCCCAGGCCACCGGCCGGGTCGTGGTGCCAACGATGACTTTGTCAGGTCCCATGGCCTCGACCACCAGTTGCTCGGTGTCGAGCCCGTTCTGCATGGTCACGGCGTAGTCGAAGGACACCCCCGATTCGACCAATTGGCGGACAGCTTCAGCTACCTGAAAGGTCTTGACCGTGAGGATGATCAGGTCGAAATGGAGCCCGGCCAATTCGGTCGGGTCAGAAAAGCAACCGGGACGAGCCACTCGCCCGTCACTAAGGACGATGCCATCCGCTTCGAGCGCCTCTCGCTGGCGGGGGCGCACGAACAGCGAGACCTCCTGGCCGCCAAAAAATAGGTCGGCGCCGAGCCATTGGCCGATGGCTCCGGCGCCGAAAATCAGGGCTTTGACTACACCCGGCGTAGGTATTCTCCCGTGCGGGTATCGATCTGAAGCATCTGGCCGGTCTCGACGAACAGAGGCACGTTGACCACCGCGCCGGTCTCGAGCGTCGCCGGCTTGGTGCCACCCTGGGCGGTGTCACCCTTGAAGCCGGGGTCGGTCTGGGTCACCTCGAGTTCGACGAAGTTGGGCATTTCAACCCCGATGACTTCGTCGCCGTGGAAGACGATCTGCACTTCCATGCTGTCTTTGAGCCACTTGAGCCCGTCGCCGATCTGCTCTCCCGTGACGTTGACCTGATGGTAGGTCTCGTTGTCCATGAAGACATAGTCGCCGTCGCCCGGATACAAATATTGAAAGGTCTTGCGCTCGACGATGGCGCGCTGGACCTTCTCACCCCCGCGGAACGTCTTTTCCACCGTGAAGTCCTTACGGATATTCTTCAACTTGGTCCGCACGAAGGCCGCACCCTTGCCGGGCTTGACGTGCTGGAACTCGACCACCTGCCAAAGTTCACCGTCGATCTCGATGCTCATACCGGTGCGAAAGTCGTTGACTGAAATCATGGTCGAAAGGGGCCTCCAGGTTTTGGTTGGGGGGATGGTTCGCTCGAGGGGATCGGATCCCTTTCCACCAGGGGAGTTCGTTGCCTCTGGCCGCTGATTTCTATATAATGCTCGGCATGTTGGGGTATCGGTCCTTCCTTTGCATTGCACTGCTGATGTTCGGGCTGGCCTGCTCGTCGCCTGAACCCGAGGTCACGCCGACACCAGAGACACCCCTCTGGCAGTCGACTCTAGAGCGTGGCGAAGAGTTCCTGGCCGACGAGAACTTCCTGGCCGCTCAGATCCAGGCCGAGCAAGCTCTGAAGCTGCTGGCCGAAGTCTCGGGCCACGGACCCGAGAAGATTCAGGCCCGCAAGCTACTGGCCCAGGCGTCCTACAAAGCCAAGAACCTGGACGTCGCGGTCGAGCAGTTCAGGATTCTTCACAAGGTCGAGCCCAAGGCCGGGCACGACAAGACGGCCGCCCTGATCGCGGGCGAGTTGTCTCGGCGCAACAAGAATGCCCATAGTCGCGATGTGAATGAGGCTTTGGGCCGGGCCCGCAAGGCCTACAACGAACGGGACTACTACAACGCAGCCGAGGCTGCCCGCGAGGTGCTCAAGCTAGGCGAAAACGGCGAAGCCCGGGCTATCCTGGCCGAGTCCGAGGCAGCCAAGAAGGGAGTGGCCAACAAGCGCCACCAGGCCTTCGAGAAACGCGCCTACGGCGCCCGACCACCGCGCAGGCTTTCGGACTGGGAGGCCTCCCAGTTGCCCGACGACCGCAAGGTCCAGGTCCAAGACGGCAACAAAAGCTACTGGACCACCTCGGCCGAGTGGCGCCGCTATCAGCGTGAAGGTGGCCACGTCGCCAATCCCTATGGCCTGCCCAACTACCGCTAGGGCCGGCCCACGAGGTCTCGCTCTCTCGGCCCGACGGCCATTTCGGCAGCACCCACTGCCGAATCGTAAGCGGTGCCTGAAGCGCGTCTGTCGTGGCGGCGCGTGGTCGAAGCCCAGGTCGGTGTGGCTCGCCAGAGGGGCGCCTGGGAGATAAACCGCGGAGATCAGGAGGGCACGGAGAGGGTTGTGGGGGGCGTGGGGTGAGCGTCCTGGCGAATTTTTGGGTTAGGGTTTTTGCCTTTGCCACATCGGGCCCGGGGCGAGTCGCGGCGTCAGACCAAGCCCGGCGGCCTGGCGGCCATGCGGCGCACCACACTGCCGAATCGGGCAGCCCACTGCCGCACGGAAGTCTAGCTCTCTCGGGCCGCGCGCGGCGGCTGGCCGACTCGGCCGACAAACCGGCCTTGGCCTGGGCCCAGTCCGATTCGGCCGACGAACCCGGGGCCTGGCCTGGCCCGGCGGCCATTCCGCAGCACCAAACTGCCGAACCGGGCAGCCCACTTACGCACGGAAGTCTAGCACTCTCGGCGGGCCAGACTTCGGCGCGCTGGCCAGTCAAGGCCAACCCTCCGCGCCCACCCCGTCCCCGTGTCGCAACGCCCACTCCTCCGCCCCGCCCAAAACAAAAGAGCGACGCGCCGCGTCGCTCTTTCTACCGTCTGACGTCTACCGTCTATTTCTGAGCGGTCGTGAAGTTGACTTTCAGGTCGATGTCGAAAGCGCCACGGGGCATCGCCGGGCCGGCGCGGTGTTTGTAGGGCTCGGTGATCGTCCAGGTACCGTTGGCCGGCACCTTGGGGCCGTAGACGTTCTTGGTGACCCAGACGCGCTTGTCGGGTCCGACCACTTTGAGTACGCCACGCACGTTCTCGGCGGGAGCGTTGCCGCGGTTGACTACGGTCACGGTGAAGACCACGTCGCCGGTGTAGTAGTTCGGATTGGCATCTTTGTTCTCGACGAGGAGCTCGGCTTTGGGGGGAGGCGGAGGGGTCTCGTCTTTCTTGTCGGCCTCAGGAGCGGGAGCAGGGGTTTCCTCTACTTCCTCTTCTTCGTCGGCCTCTTCTTTCTTGGTCTTTTTGCTCTTGACCGTCTTCTTTTCCTTGTCGTCATCAGCGGCGGCTACGGACTTGTCTTCAGCTTCGTCCTCGTCGTCAACGCTGGCGGCTTCTTCGTCTTCGGAGTCGGCGCTGGCGGCCTCTTCCTCATCCTCGTCGGCGGAAGCGGCCTCTTCTTTGGCCTTCTTTTCCTCCATGGCGGCGCGATGTTTTTCGACACGCTTGGCCCACGCTTCTTGCTGAGCGTCGTGCTTGGCCTGCTTGGCATCTTTGAGCTCTTGAGCGGCCTGTTCGTCAGACTTGCTGATGAGGCGGCCGGAGACCACGTCGACGATGCCGGTCGTGCTGTTGTCGATCACGCCGAGGCCGAGGAACTTGGCCACCGGCTTGAGAGGAACGTAGACTCGCTGACCTCTCTGAATGCCGTCAACACTGAGAGAGTCGCTCCCTTGCTTGAGGGTGACCTGAGCTTCGGCGATGGCCGGAGAAGAACCGTGCTTCAAGATGGTCACGGTCGAACCGTCGACCTCCCAGGCGGTCCCGGTGGCCTTCAGGAAGGAACTCAGCGGGACATAGGTTTCGCTGCCAGCGAAGTAGGCGTCGCGGAAAGGTTGATTCCGGACGTAAAGCTCTTTGGCTGAAGCGGCCGTGGAGAAGAACACCACGGCGGCCAGCAGGCCGAGAACAAGTTTCGATTTCATTGACTGCCTCCCAGTGAAAGTATTCAAGGCAGGGGGATGGTTCTCGAAGCGCAGAAGACTTCCTCTCCGGAGGTCCAGGCGGCCCCACGAAGGTGCAGCCTTCTAGACTGAGAACTGTCCTGCATGACTTCCGAATTCCTGACCGATTTTCAGCGACGTAAGTTGCTGCATAAGTTTAATCTCCTCGACATCGACCAGAACGGCGTGATCGAGTACAAAGACTTTCACCACGTCATCGAGCACCTGGCCGAAGCTCGGGGCTACGGCGAGGACGACCCGCGCTACCAGCGTCTGCTGGGCAGCAATCAAGGCTTGTGGATCGCTCTCCAGAATTTCTGTGATGTCGACGAGGATGGCGAGATCACTACCGACGAGTGGCTCAACTATCACGCCGCGGCGCTTTATCGGGCCCACGAGTTCGACCATCTGGTGCCCGGGTTCGAAACGACGCTGGGAGCCTTTACCGCCTTCTTACGAGAACTGCTTGATGGTGATGGCGATGGAGTAGTGACCCGAGACGACTATCTCGAATTGAGCCGAGCGCACAACCTTGACGATGCCGAGGCCGAGACCACCTTTCGGGCCATCGACCGCAACGGCGACGGTCGTCTGACCCTGGATGAGGTCTCGGCGCTGGTGCGGGATTACTATCTCAGCGACGACCCCGAGGCGCCTGGCAACTCGTTCTTCGGCAAGTTCTAGGCCCGCCTCCATGGTTGCCCCGCGGGGATTTTGGGCAACAGGTTGTCGATGACTAGAACGCAACGCATTCGGGCGCTGGCCGTAGCCAGCGTAGTGACCGCGCTGCTGCTGGGACTGGTGGTGCTCAGTGGGCCCTATTTGCGTTACCTGTGGCTTGCGTCGCTGTCTCAGACAGAGGTTTTTTGGACCCTTCTGTGGACTCGACTCGCCTGCGTTCTGCTGGGGTTCACGGGGATGGCCGCGCTGGTCTATGCCAATCTCTGGTTGTGCGAGCGCAACTGGCCCAGTCGCGGTCCCAATGCCGGTCCCGTCGAGGTCGAGGTTCGGGGCACTCGGGTGGTGGTGGTGGGCCGGCCTGCCCTGCCAAGCTGGGTGCCCTGGGTGCTGGCCGTCGGGGCTGGACTGCTGGGCGGATTGGCCTGCTATCCGATGGCCACCACCTGGCTGACATTCTATCACCGGGTGGCCTTCAACGTGGCCGACCCGCTCTTCGGCATGGATGTCAGCACCTACGTCTTCACCCTGCCGTTTTACTACGCCGTGCTGGCGCGGGTGAACCTGGCCTGCGTGACCGCCCTGGTGATTACCGGCCTGTTCTATGTGGTGCGCGGCAACCGTATTCTGCTTCATGCCGGGCGCATTCCGCCGGTGGTCCTGCGGCATCTCATGATCTTGCTGGGCGTTTTCGTGTTGTTGCGCGCCCCTGGCTTCTGGTTCGACCGTCTGGATCTGGCCGTCAAAGGCAGCGGATTGGCGGCCGGCGCCGGCTACGTCGACGCTCATGTGCTGGCCCCGGCCAACGGCTTGATGGCTTTGTGCACGCTGGCGGTGGGCCTGTTTCTGATCTTCTTTCGCCGCCTTGACCGACCGCTGCTGCAAATCTCGATGCTGGTGGGGGTTTCGGTGTTGGGCCTGGCCACGGTCTATCTGTTGCCAGCGGCCATTCAGGCTTATGTGGTGCGACCCAACGAGATCGCCCGCGAGCGTCCGTTCATCGAGGGCGGCATCAAAATGACCCGGCTAGCCTTCGGGCTCGACCACATCGACGAGGTGCCTTTCCTGCCCGACGAGCCATTGAGCCCCGAGATTCTGGAAGATTATCGCCAGACTCTCGACAACGTCAGGCTTTGGGACCCTGAGCCGTTGAAGAACGCCTATGAGCAACTGCAGTCGCTGCGCACGTATTACGGCTTTGAGGATGTCGACATCGACCGCTATCAAGTCAATGGCGAAATTCGCCAGGTGATGCTTTCGGCCCGCGAGATTTCGGTCAACTCCAACACGACCTGGGTCAACCGGCATCTCAAATACACCCACGGCTACGGGGTGGTGGTTTCGCCCGTCAATCAGCGCAATAGCGAGGGACAGCCCCTGTTCTGGCTCAAGAACCTGCCGCCGGCTGGATTGCCCGAGTTTGCCACCGAGCGACCCGAGATTTATTTTGGCGAGACCACCGAGTGGTATGTGCTGGTCAACACTCGCGAGCCAGAGTTGAGCTACAGCGAAAAGGCGACCCCCTACCAGGGAACGGGCGGGATTCCCGTGACCGGTGGGCTGCGCCGGTTGGCGATGTCGATCTATTTCTCGGATCCCAACATCCTGCTCAGCGGGGCTATCACTCCTGGCACCAAACTGCTCTACGACCGCGACATCAAAACGCGACTGCAGCGATTAGTGCCCTTTCTCGAGCAAGAACCCGACCCTTATCTGGTCATCAGCCAGGGCCGCTTGTTCTGGATTGTGGATCTTTACACGGTCACCAATCGCTATCCCTATTCGCACCGGGCCGGCGGGATGAACTACGTGCGCAATTCGGTCAAAGCCGTGATTGACGCCTATTCGGGCTCGGTGCAATTGGTGGTGGTCGATGAGAAAGACCCGCTGCTGCAGACCTATCGGGCCATCTTTCCCAGCTTGTTTGTCGATCGCTCCCAGGTCGATCCCGAGCTGGGCCAGCACTTTCGTTACCCCGAACGTCTGCTCCAGCTTCAAGCCGAGGCTTTTCGCTCGTTTCATATGACCGACCCCGAGGTCTTCTATAACCGTGAAGACGTGTGGGAACTGGCTCAAGAGACCTATTTAGAGGAGAAGGAGCACACCGTCGACCCTTACTATCTGGTCATGCGGCTGCCCGGCGAGGCCGAGCCCGAGTTCATCCTGATGCTGCCCTTTACGCCCAGGGACAAAGACAATCTCAACGCCTGGCTGGCTGCTCGCTGCGACGGGGAGAATTACGGGCGCCTGTTGCTCTATCGATTTCCCAAGGACCGACTGGTGTATGGGCCCAAGCAGATCGAAGCGCGCATCGACCAGGACGAGGAGGTCTCGGGGCAGCTTACCCTGTGGGACCAGCAAGGTTCGAAGGTTCTGCGCGGTAATCTGTTGATCATTCCCATCGAACGCTCTCTGCTTTACGTCGAGCCGCTCTATCTCGAGACCCAGGGAAAGACCCGCATTCCCGAGCTAAAGCGCGTGATCGTGGCTACGGCTGAGTCTCACGGCGAGCAGGCAGAGGGAGGACCGGGCAACCGCGTGGTGATGCGCGAAAGTCTGGACCTGGCGCTGGCGGCGGCCTTTGGCACGACTTCCACCCCGACCCCCCTTGTTCTCGATAAAGGAACTGCTCGTGACGCATTGAATCATATAGGGAACGCCGAGGGGGCGCTGTCGAAAGGAGACTGGAAGACGTTTGGAGCCGAAATGCAGAAGGCCAAGACGATTCTTACTGAGCTTTCCCAAGCAGAGGAAGCCCCTGCGCCACCCCAGAAGCCTTAGAGTTCAAGGAAACTCGCGGTGTTAAAGGCAGGCGACCTACTTTCAGATAGATACGAGATCGAGAAGGTCCTCGGCCAGGGCGGCATGGGAGCGGTCTATCTGGCGCGAGACACGCGGATCCCCACCCGTTGGGCGGTCAAGGAGATGTCCGACGCGTTTGCCGACCCCGCCGAGCGCGACGAGGCCGTCGAGACGTTCAAGGCCGAGGCCCGCATCCTTTCGGGGCTGAATCATCCCAATCTACCTCGCATCACCGACCATTTCTCTGACGAGGGCCGCCAGTACCTGGTGATGGACTTTGTCGAAGGGGTGACCCTCGAGGCGATGCTCGAAGAACAGAAGCAGTTGCCGGTGGCCACGGTGATCGACCTGGCCATCCAGATCACTGAAGTGCTCGACTATCTGCACACCCGCGACAAACCCGTCATCTTTCGCGATTTCAAGCCCGGCAACGTGATGGTGACGCCGGAGGGCAAGGCCAAGCTCATCGACTTTGGGATCGCGCGTCATTTTAGCTCGGGCAAGAGTTCCGACACGCGAGCGTTGGGCACCCCAGGCTACGCCGCCCCCGAGCAGTATGGCAAGGGCCAATCCGACCCTCGCACTGACATCTACGCCCTGGGGGCGACCCTCTACCAGGCCCTGACAGGTCACGACCCTACCGAGAATCCCTTTGTCTTTCCGGCTTTTCGCGAACAGCGCCCCGAGGTGCCCGAGGCCCTGGAGGCGATCATCCTGCGGTGTGTCTCGCTCAAGGCCGACGAGCGCTTTCCTACTGCCTCGGCCTTGCGCGAGGCTCTCGAGAAGCTGCGCGAGGACCCGGCCGCCTATCGGCATCTGCCCGACCGACTCAAGACCGCCCCCCTGGCTCCGCCTACGGCCATGGGCTTCGAGCCCAGGTTGCTCCGGTTTGGCCCCGTCAAACGCGGGGATGTGGCCCGGGGCAAGGTCGTCTTGCGAGGCGACTTCGATCACAAGCTCAAGGCCACTCAAAAATGGCTGAGCGTTCAGCCGAACCGGGTGCAGGGCAACAATGTGGCCGTGGAGGTGTCCGTTTCTACCGCCAAGATGGTCGACGGAGGCAACTTTCAGGGCGAGTTGACCGTGGCCGGTTATCCCGAACTCGAGCCCCTGCGGGTTGAAGTGGCCGTCGAGCCGAATCACGTAACCGTCTGGACCCTGGCCCTGGCCTTCATGTTTTGTCTGGGCAGTTTTATTCCACTGGCGGGATATGTCACCACCGGTTTGCTGCTGAGTGTCTTTCTGGCCACTCCCCGCGGCGAGCGCGCCGTGCTCAAGGCCTTTCTGGTGGTCGCCATTCTGGCCAGCATCGGTTGGACGGCGCTGGGCACCCTGATCGGGTTCGGTCTTACCAAAGTGGATTGGTCCAGGGTCAACCCCTGGAAACAACCACAATCGCAGCCGGCTTCACCCACCCCGAGCGGGTTTTTTTTGGACGCCAGGAATGAGGTTGCCTACCGGACTGAGAAGAGGTTCCTTCCGGGTGCCGTACTTGACTTTCGGGGTGGTCCGGCGTGGGACCCGGGAATAGCGTTGGAGGAATTCCATGATCGAGTGTCCTAGCTGCTCGGCCGACAACACCGACGACTCACGCTTTTGTGAGGAATGCGGGGCTCAGCTACCCCAGGGGTCCGGAGCCGTGGCCGTGGCTACCCGCGAAGGCCCGTTGTCCGAAGGAGCCGTAGTCGACGGTCGGTTTACCATTAGCCGAGCGCTCTACGGCTGCCGCATCCACCGCTACCGGGCTGGCGAGCAGCTTTTGCTCGAGGGTCCCGAAGGCGACCGCGAATTGCTGGCCGAGCAGAAAAAGCGTCTGGGCGATGTCGAGACCGACGTTTTGTGGCGCCCGACCGAAGCCTGCCGCTGGGAGAATCGCGATTATCTGATAGGGCCCATGCCCACAGGACGCACGCTGGCCGAGCACGTTGACCAGGACGGTCCGCTGGGGTCGGACATGGTCCACGAGATCGGACTCAAGTTGGCCGGGTTGCTCGAGGCGATGCACGCTGCCCATCTGCTCAGCCGTTCCATCCAGCCGGACCGAGTTTTTGCCGACGATGATGGTCATCTGGTGGTGGATGCCTTCGGGCGCGTCTGCGCCAAAGGGGGAAACTCCGAGTCATACGAGGTGACTCCCGGATTCTCGCCGCCGGAGTGTTACGGGATGCAAGGTGGTCAGGTCGACGAGCGCTCGGACATCTTCAGTCTGGGAGCGCTGCTCCACTACTGTCTGACCGGCAAGCGAACCGACCTCGAGTCGCGCGAGACGTTTTTTGTCTTTCCTCGCCCCCAGGCCGAAGCTCCGGCCACCCTCGTCGACACCATCATGAAGGCTGTGTCCAAAGCGCCTGAGGCGCGCTTTGCGACGGCCGCAGATTTCGCTCGGGCCCTCGAGGGGCAGCCGGTGCCCACGCCGGCCCCTAAGCCCACGCCAGCACCTCGTCCCGCCCCGGCCGCCGCCGCAGCCGTCCCGGCCGCTGACTCCAGCCAGCCGGCATCAGGCCAGCCGGTGGGAGCCTACACGGTGGCGATGTTGAGCAACATCGGTTGTGTCCGCTCGATCAATCAGGACGCCTGCCTCGAACTGCGCTTCACCTCGGTCGAGAAAAGCAACAATCGCGAGGGGCATCTGGTGGCCGTGATTGACGGTATGGGCGGCGAAGCCGAAGGCGACAAGGCCGCTTCGCTGGCCCTTCGAGCCATCGCTCAGGAGGTCGTCTCCTTGTCGCTGTCGTTGCGCAACGGACGCCACACCGCGCCGCTGATGCCCGACGACGCCACGGAAAAGAATCGGTTCATTATTCAACGCGCCCTTGAAGTGGCCAATCGCACCATTCATGAGTATGCCTCGCTCGACCGAGCCCGCCAGGGCATGGGTTGCACCATCACGGCCGCGCTCTTCGATGGGCCCACGGCCGTTTTCGGTCACGTGGGCGACACGCGCGCCTACCTTTATCGTGGCGGCCTGGACCAGATCACCACCGACCACTCTCTGGTGGGCCGGCTGGTCGAAATGGGGCAGATGACCCCCGAAGAGGCCCGTAACTCTCCTCAGCGCAGCATCATCTATCGCGCCATGGGAACCAATCCCGAGGTCGAGGTCGATGTTTACGAGCGCAAACTCGAGGCCGGCGACTACGTGATGATGTCGTCGGATGGAGTCTGGGAGTATTTCGAGCAGGGCGAACTGAAAGCCGTGTTCGATCGACTCACCGATCCTCACGAGATTTGTGAGGAGTTGGTGAGAATCTGTCTCGAGCGCGGAGCGGACGACAACGCCACCGTCGCCATCGTGCACGCTCTCGGTTAGTGCCTGATCGGGTCCTCGCCAGGAATTTGAGGCACGGGCGAAAAAAGGCGCTCATCGAACTATTCACTGGAGGTATACGTGGCCGAAGTTGAAGTCGGAGCTTTCCTAAGCTACCAGAATATTATGGTGACCAGCGAGAACAAGCTGGTTTACTTGTTGGTCGAGGCCACCCCCTCCGCTGGCATCGGGATCGGTCCCGCCGCCCTCAACCTGGCCATCGTGCTCGACAAGTCGGGCTCGATGTATGCCGCCGAGAAGCTCGAATACGTCATTTCCGCCGTCAGCCACGTGATGGAAGAGCTTCGGCCGACCGACATCTGCACCGTGATCGCCTTTGCCGACAAGGCGCGCGTGCTGATCCCCTCCAGCCAGATCTATGATAAAGAATCGGCCCGTCGCATGGTGCGCAACATCGACCAGATCGATGTCGGCTCGGGAACCGAGATGCTGCACGGCATCCGCGCGGCTATGGAAGAGTTGCGCAAAAACATCTCGCCCGAGCGCATGAATCACATCGTGCTCTTGACCGACGGTCTTACCCTCCACGAGAGCCACTGTAAAGAGGCTTGTTTGATGGCGGCCGGTGAGGGTATCTCGGTTTCGACCATCGGGGTTGGTGACGACTTCAACGAGCGCTTCCTGCTCGACATCGCCAACGCGTGCCGGGGCACTTCTTATTACATCGATGTGCCTCGGGATATCCCGACCATCTTCAATCAAGAACTCAAAGGCGTGCAGAATGTGGTCGTTCGCAATCCCAAGCTCGAACTACGCCTCTCGCGCGACATCAACGTTCGCCGCGCCTACAAGGTCAAGCCTCTGATCAACGACCTGGGAGCGATTCCCACGGTCGAGCGGGTGGCCACCATCGATGTGGGCGACCTGCAGAAAGGCGAGACTCAGTCGATGCTTTTCGAGTTGGTGTTGCCCTCGCGGGCGCCGGGGACCTACCGGGTGGCTAAGGCCAATCTGATCTACGATATACCCGAGCAGGGCATCCGCGCCAAGGCGGTGGGCCAGGATGTGACCATCACCTACACTCAAGATCAGAGCGCCGCTTCCAAAGTCACGCCCAAGGTGATGGCGGTGGTCGACGCGGTTTCGGTATTCCGCCAACAGACCCGCGCCCTCGAGATGGCTCAGGCCGGCGACCGCGCCAAGGCCACCCAGTTGCTGCGCTCGGCCGCAACCCAGCTACTCCAACAGGGTCAAAAAGATCTGGCCGACGCGGCCATGGCCGAGGCCGGCCGCATCGAGCAGGGTGGGGGAGCCACCTCGCACGGTACCAAGAAGTTGGAATACGGAACGCGAAAACTCACTCAACTGCTCGATCAAATCCCGTTCCCTGAGGCCGCAGCCCCCCAAAAGGACTGAGGGGCGAAGGCACGAATTTTACTGTGGAAGAACACCTGGAGGTATAAATGGCCATCATCTGCACGGTTTGCGGAGCCGAAAATATGGAGGGTTCAATCTACTGCGAGGACTGCGGCGCCCGTTTGCCCGTGGCCACTCCGGCCGCCGATCCGGCACCGGTCGCGGCCGCCCCGCCTGCGCCCCCCACCCCTCCTCCAACTCCGGCCGCGCCTCCCGAGCCAACCCCGGCTCCCGAGCCGGTCAGCGCTCCCGAGCCGGCGCCTGCCGCTCCGGCAGCCGCTGGTGGTAGTTCGGTTTGTGACGCCTGCGGCGCCGAGAACCCCGCGGGTGAAGCCTACTGCGAGGACTGCGGCGCGGCTCTGGGTGGCGCCGGTAGCTCTACCCCGGTTCCCACCGCCACCGTGCCCGACGCCCCCCCGCCGGTCACCCCTCCGCCGCAGCCCACGGCCGCTCCGCCCACCCCGGTGGCCGCCAGCAGTTCCAAGCTGAAGTTGGCCAACGGGGCCGAGGAGTGGAGCCTTTCCAAAGACGTGATCAACATCGGGCGTCGCTCGCCCGTGGACGGTATTTTCCCCGAGGTCGACCTCACCGAGGCCGACACCGACTCGTACATCTCGCGACGTCACGGACGCATCACTATGGGCGAGCAGGGTCCCATCTACGAAGACCTGGGTTCCTCCAACGGATCGTTCCTCAACGGTACCCGACTGCAGCAGGGGGTTCAGGCGGTGGTCAAAGATGGCGACCGCTTGCGCCTCGGCAAGACAGAGCTGGTTTACATAGCCAACTGATTCGGCCTGAGCCGGGCCACAAAGGAAAGCCATGGACAAAGATGTCCTCAATAGCGTGAAGGCCGGCTTCGGCCTGGCTGGCAAATTGGTCGGCAAAGGGGTCGACGAGGTCTCGAAGGTCATCAAGAAGGGCGACGAGGGTCGTTCGGTCGGTGACACCGGTCTCTACTTCACGCCGCAGGACGCCTCTCCCGAGTTCGGGTTGATTCCGTCTGTGCGCTTCCTCGAGGCTCAAGACGACAGCCGGTTCGACTTCAACCTGCTGCGCAACCTGACCACCTCGGCTGGAGAGAAGGCCTTCGTGGCCGGCCTGCACGCCCTGTTGGTGGGCAACACCAACGAGGCCAAGTCGCGCCTGCGCGAGTCGACCAGCAAGGGCAAGGACTCGAAAGTCCAGCTGACCGACGCCTATTTCGTGCTCGGCTGTCTGCTGCTCGAGGAAGAGGAGCCTCAAGAGGCGATTCGCCACTTCAAGACGGCTCTTTTGGCCCAACAATCGCTGGGCAAGCAGCTGTCGCGCTATCTACCGTCGCTGCACGCCTCACTACCGCTGACCGAGCACAGCAGCTTCTGTTTCTATCCCGATCTTTTGGGGCTCAACCTGGCCATGTCGCTGGCTCTGCGCCTGACTGGCAACACCGAAGAGGCCGTCCACACCCTCGAGCAAGTCCTGGGCATCATGCCGGGGGACCCGGTGGCCGAGTTCTTCGTCAATCTATTCCGGGCCGAATTGGGCCAGCACCGGACAGTCTTTGACTCGCTCCAATCGACCCTGCCCGACTCGAACATTCAGGTGGCCAACATGGTGCTATTGGGCAAGGCCTGCGTAGCCCTGGGCGACCCGGTCACGGCCCGCGAGATTTTCCGCAAGGCCCTGCAGCGCGAGCACCTCGACCCCACCCTTCGTCTGGACCTGCGCCACTCGCTGGGCGAGGCGCTGGCGGCCGAGGGCTGGGCCAATGACGCAGTCGAAGAGTTCCAGTCGGTCAAGGCCGAGCGTCCCTACTACGAAGCCATCAACAAGCGTCTGGGCATGACCGAGCGGGCCCCCCGCGAAGAACCTGCCCCGGCTCCCGTAAAACAACCGACCAAACCCACCGAAGAGATTGTCACGCCGGCCCCCGAGCCAATCGCAAAGGTGCCCCTGCCCGCTCCGACGCCCCCTAAGCCTCTGGTCGATGCCGGCGGCAAAGTCTCACGTCTGGTCTGCGAGGCCCGCGAAATCGATGTCGACCTGACCGCCGGCCCCATCACCATCGGCCGGGAAGAAGGCGACCTGGTGCTCGAGGGCGATTCGGCCGCCTCGCGCTTGCACGCCCAGATTACCCCCGAAAACGAGATGTTCTACATCGAAGACCTGGGTTCGACCAACGGTACCTGGGTGAACCGCCATAAGATTACTCGGCGGGTCGAGCTGCATCGCGGCGATCTGGTCCAGATCGGCGAAACATCGTTTCAGGTGCTGTAACGGACTTCGGCCTGAGCCCCTTCCCTCGCCGGGAAAAATAAAAGGCCCCCCGTGGTGGAGGGCCAACTACCGGCCTATAGGCTGAGGCCATCTTCAAATTTAGCCCCGAGCCCGCCGACCGGCCGCCCCCGGTAGGGGCGTTCGTTCAGGATCACTGTCCTGTAACAAGACTGTAACAAATAAATTGATGGAAGCCAATCGGCCCATGGCCGGAAGGGGGCCGTCTGGCTACTCCGATCGGCCTAGGGCGCTAGAGGCGTCATCGTCCCTCCAGTCGCCATGGTCGCAGAGATCGCTAACTGCTTGCTCAAGGTACGTCAAGGCTCCTGGCGTGTTAGCCGATGGCGCCTAGCGCCCCGACTGCACTGCTGGCGGCTGCTGTCGGGCCTGGGAGGGGCGGGAGGAATTGGCCGCCCCGTTCAAAACAAGGCGGGCATGAAACCCGTTCGAGAGACTTTTATCGCAGGCGTGAAGATTACGCCATTTATCGGCAAGGGAAGCCCCGATTTCATAACCCGCGGCCACCCCGACTTCGGCAAGAAAGAAAATCCCACGCTAGAAGAGCAGATGGCCCTGGCGGTCAACGGCTTGTTCAGCGAGTTGGGGGTCGATCCCAAGCTGGTGCAGCGCTGTTACGTGGGCAACTTCGCTGGCGAGTTGTTCTCGAATCAGGGGCACCTGGGAGCCATGGTGGGTCGGGTCGAGCCGGCTCTGGCCGGGGTGGGGTCTGCTCGCGTCGAAGCGGCCTGCGCCTCAGGCGGCGTGGCGCTGGTGTCGGGGGTCGAAGCGATCGCAGCCGGACTCGATGTGGTGCTGGTGACGGGGGCCGAGGTGCAGACCACCGTGCGGGCCCGGGAGGGGGCCGACTTTCTGGCCCGAGCCGCTCACTATGCCATCGAGCGACCGATTGACGACTTCACCTTTCCGGCCGTTTTTGCTCGCCGCATGAAAGCTTATCACGAAGCTCACGGGACCGACCTGGGCGAGTTCGCCCACTTCACCGTCAAAGCGTTCGAGAATGCCTCCAAGAATCCACTGGCGCACATGCGAGAGGCTAAGACCAGCTTCGAGCAAGCCAGCACGGCGGGCGACCACAATCCCAATTTTCTAGCTAACGAAGAGCTCAAGACCTTTTTGAAGGTGAGCGATTGCAGCCAGGTGACCGATGGCGCGGCCGCCCTGCTGCTGGTCTCGAGAGAGGGGTTGGCCAGGATTGGCAAGAGCCCGGCCGACTGCATCAAGATCCGCAGCTATGGATTCGTGACCAACCCGCTGGCCGAGGTCAAGAACCTGCTCGAGTTCGAGAGTGCTCGCCAGTCGTTCGTCGAGAGCCTGGGTGACGGTGGGGCCAAGCTCGAGGATGTCGGCGTGGCCGAGGTCCACGACTGTTTCACCATCGCCGAGTGCCTGATGATGGAGGCCCTGGGCGTGGCCCCGGCCGGGCGCGGTATCGAGGCGGTCAAGTCGGGCAAGACCACCCTCGAGGGTGACTTGCCGGTCAACACGGGGGGAGGGCTGGTCGGGTTTGGCCACCCGGTGGGCGCCACCGGGGTCAAGCAGGCGGCCGAGATCTATCGCCAGATGAAGGGCGAGTGCGGCGACTATCAACTCAAGTCGCGGCCTGCGCTGGGGTTGATGGCCAACATGGGAGGCGATGACCGAACCTGCGTCACGGCTCTGTTCGAGAATCTCGGCTAGCATGCTGACCCGCGCTCAGGGCTTGCTCGAGGCGGCCCGGCAGAGCCAGTCGGTCGAGCAGCTCTATCGCGGCTGCGATGAGCTGCTGATGGCACTCAAGAGCGACCCTGAGTCGTTCGAGGTGGTGCGGGCCAGTTCGCTGTTAGCTAAAGAGTCGCTGGGGCCCGAGTTGCAGATGCGGGGGTTGCCGCCTCCTCGAGAGGCGGCGGCGGCGGGGTTGCGCGCTCTTGCCTCCGGGATGATCAGCGGTTTGCTGGATGGGATGTTGCTCTACGAGCAAGACGAGCCCCCCGCCGACTTCCAACTGACGGTGGCAGATGCCCAGCTGCAGGCCAAAGCGGACGTGATGGTGCAAAATCTTGGCGACATCGTCCGGGTGGCTCGTCAGAGCTGGGCCCAGGGCGACGCCGATTCGCTCCAATTACTCAGCGGTTATGGCCGCCACGAAAATCGCAAAAGTGATGACGAGGCCATGGCGCTGGCGGCCAGTCCAGGTGTGCCGCTCTTCGAGTTTCAGGTCTTCTTGCTGGCCACGTTCAAAGGCGGCTACGCCATGGGAATGGCCGATGCGGCTGTGGTTTTCGTAGCTGGAGAGCGTCCCGGCCAAGCCCCCGAATAGGTTCTCGAACAGGAGCTGCCTGGGTCTTCGCGAAGCCAGAACCAGTCAATCGAGGCCTCAGTGTTCGATTACCTCGGAGTGTCCGAGCCGGCAAGGTTCGACAAAGTCTGGTGTGTGTTCTGTTCTAGTGGCTTCCAGGTTGCTTTACTAGAGAGGAGTTAGGAATGAATCTGTTCGTTGGTCAGCTGAGCTACGACGCCGGCGAAGACGAACTCCGCGAGGCTTTCGAGCCGTTCGGCGAGATCGTCTCGGTGGCCGTGATTCGCGACCGCGAGACCGGTCGTCATCGCGGTTTCGGCTTTGTCGAGTTCGGCAGTGCAGAACAGGGTCAGGCCGCCATCAACGCGATGGACGGAACGTCCATTTGCGGCCGTCGCGTGGTGGTCAACGAGGCACGTCCGCGCGCCGAGCGTGCGCCCCGACCCAGACGCTAGCCCACCGAGGTTACAGAAAAGCCGGAGGGAATCCTCCGGCTTTTTTCGTTCGACGGGCTGTTCATTCTCTGTTCAAGACTCGATCGCCAGATGGGTATACTTTGGCGCCAAAGGGAGAAGTATCCGATTTGTTGATCCGTAGTGCCATCGCTCGTCCAGCCTTGCCAAACCTGGCCGGGGCCCGGGCAGTCTCGAAAGCTGAGGCCGTCGAGCCCCGCGATTCGGTGACCCTGAGCGGGGCCGAGCCCGAGTTCGTGCCCGGGCAGGTGATCGTCAAACTGCGTCCTGGACTCTCGGTCCAAGAGAGCAAGAATCTGCTCGAGGAGTATGGCGCCACCGTCGAGCGCCGCTTCCAACTGCCGGCCGAGATGGCTGCCAGGGTGGGCGGCGAGCTGATGCTATGGGAGTTGCCCACCAACCTGACCACCGAGAAGGCTCTCGAAGCCATGCGGGGCGATAATCGCCTGGCCGTGGCCGTTCCCAACCACGTGGTGCGGGCTTTTTCGCACGAAGAGGATGAGCCTACCCCGCCCCCCCAACAGGGCCAGCCTCCGAGCAGCACTCCGGACGACCTGCACCAGCAACAGTGGGCGCTGGCCAACACGGGCCAGACCGGCGGCACGAGCGGTGCCGACATCAACGCCCTGGACGCTTGGAAGGTCACCACCGGCAGCAACCAGGGTCCCCTGATTGCCATCGTCGATTCGGGTGTGCTCTATGACAACCCCGAGCTTTCTCCCAACATCTGGACCAACCCCGATGAGGTAGCCGACGGTGTCGACAACGACGGTAACGGCATCATCGACGATCTCCACGGCGTCAACTTCGTCGCCAAGAACGGCGACCCCAGAGATGACTCCGGCCACGGTACCCACATCGCCAGCGTGATCGCGGCCAAGGGCAACAACGGGGCGGGTATGGCCGGCATCAACTGGGATGCCCGCATCATGCCCTTGAAGTTTCTCGAGAAGAGCGGTCGCGGTAGTATCGCCGACGCCATCTCGGCCATTGCCTACGCCGAGACGAAAGGCGCTCGCATCGTGGTCAATGGCTGGGGTTCCGAGATCCAGAATCAGGCCCTCTTCGAAGTGATGAAGGCCAGTCAGGCCATGCACATCTGTGCTTCTGGCAACGACGGCTATGACAACGACGTGCGTCCGGTCCACCCGGCCTCGTTCCCGCTCGACAACATCATCTCGGTGGCAGCCACCGACCACGACGATGAATTCACTCCCTTCTCCAATCTCGGTCCCGACTCGGTCGACCTGGCTGCGCCCGGTCGCAAAGTCTATGTGATGAACGCCAAGGGCGAGTATGAACTGTTGGGCGGGACCTCGATCGCTGCCGCCCACGTAGCCGGGGTCGCCGGGCTGATCGCCACGCGTTATCCTGATATCAGCAACGAAGCGCTGCGCACCCGTTTGCTTTCGGGCGTAGACCCGCTGCCTAAAAAGGCCGACCGGGTGGCCACCGGGGGGCGTGTCGACGCGGCCCGGTCGCTCGAGAACGACACCACCCCGCCGGGAGCGCCATCAGACCTCTGGGTCTCGAACTTGACCCCCACTTCGGTGGGACTGTCCTGGACCGCCACCGGCGACGACGGCCTGCAGGGCCGGGGCCACCACTATCAGATGCGTTGGGCCGAGCAACCCATCGTCGAGGGCGAGGTCAAACCTGGACAGGTGAGCTTCGATCAGGCCAATCCTTTCAAGGTGGCCGCTCCGGGCGAGGCCGGCAAAGCCGAGCAGGTGTCGGTCGATTTCGGTCCCTCGGGCAAGAATCGCAAGCTCTACTTCGCCTTGCGCGCCGTCGACAATGTGGGCAACCGCTCGGCCATTTCGACCGCCGAGGCGACCATCCCCAGCTCGACGGTGGCCTTCGAGGATACCTTCGACCTCAAAGACACCCCCTGGACGGCCGAAGGCGAGTGGGCCCGCGTGCCCACCGAAGGCCGTGGTATGGTCTGGACCGACAGTCCTGACAAAGACTACGACAACAATCTTGATGTCTCGATCACCTCGCCTTCCATCTCGCTCAAGGATTGGCGAAATGCCCAGCTCCACTTTGATTCACGCTATACCATCGAGCCGGGCCACGACTCGTGCGAGGTCGAGGTCTACGGCAAGAAGTGGTGGTGGACCAAGTGGCGAAGCGTGGCCAGTCTCGATGGCTACAGCGACTGGAAGAACTCCAAGATCGACCTGTCGGACTATGACGGCCAGGACATCAAGATCCGCTTCCGGCTCAAGACCGACAAGTCGCGCACAGCCTATGGAATTCAGCTCGACAACACCGTCATCACGGGGGAGAAACGGCAGGCGGCCGACGGCCACTAGAGGATGCTCTGGATCTGGTTGGGCAAGACGGTTCCGCTCTTGATCGGGGTCGGTCTGCTGGTATCGGTGGCTCGCGACGAGGTTCGGGCGGAAGAGCGCTGGCATCGAGCGGGAACGATCTGCCTGGCGCTGGCTGTGCTGGTGGTGGGCTTTCACGGCCTCTGGAATCTTTATCAGACGACGACTTTCATCGCTAACCTCGATCCCGAGGCCGTGGAGCAGGTGGTGATCGCCTACGAGCCCCTCGAGCCCGAGCAGGGAAGAGAGTTCGTGAGGGCCCTGGCCGGGGCCAGGCCGACCGGGCTGGGAAGCACCGCCGATCACGTTCCCATGGAGTTGTCCCTGCCCAACGGCAAGTTCTATGGAGAGATCCATTACTACCCGCGCGGAGCGGTGGTGATCCTGGGAAACCCCAGCCGACGGGTTTGGGTGGAAGGCCTCGACCGGTTGCATTGAGAAGAGGCCGCATCATCCTGAGGAGGCCGCCGTGCAAGCCAAACCTGGTCAGTTCTGTTGGGTCGAGTTATTGACCACCGCCCCCGACGCGAGTTCGTTCTATTCCCAGCTGTTTGGCTGGTCGACTCGCACCCTAGAAAACCAATACACCGAGTTCGTCCTGGGCGAAGAGCCGGTGGGAGGACTGGTACGCGTGAGCGACCCCCAGGTGGCCCACTGGGCCTGCACCGTGGCCGTGGAGGACCTCGACGCTAGCCTGGCCGTTCTCGAGGCGGCCGGCGGACGCGTGATTGAAGGCCCGGAGGGAGCGCTAGGGCTGGGCCGGGCTGCCTGGGTTGAAGACCCCCAGGGAGGACGCTTCAGTCTGTGGCAGGGCGAGAAGCATTTCGGGGCCAGCGCCGGAGCGACCGGCCACTTTCTGTCATGTGATCTGGCCTGCCCTGACGCCGAGAAGGCCGGGGCCTTCTATGCTCGGGTGTTCGGCTGGCGATTCTTTGCCCGCAAAGGCAGCGGCAGCAGCTACTACAGCTTCGCGCTGGGCGAGCAGCGGCTGGGGACCGTGGCCGAGTTCGAAGGACTGGAGAAGTCTTGCTGGACCGTCACGTTCGCCACCGATGACCTCGAGGGGCAGAAGGCCCGAGCCGAACAACTGGGCGCCGAAGTCAACGTGCCTGTCTTCACGTCGCCCCTGGGTCGTACAGCCGGCCTGGTCGACCCCCACGGTCACGTTTTCGGGCTGGTCGAGCCGAGCCCGGCCTAAAGACTCAGGGCCGACAGCGTTGACTTGAGCCCGATCATTACCAGTAGGACGAAGGCCACCACCCGCAGGCGCGGCTTGGGGAGGCTCTGACCAATTTTGAGCCCCGCCAGGCTGCCCAGGATGGTGGCCGGAGAGGCTAGCAGGCCGCTCACTACCGCCAGGCCGATGGGCCCCCCGAAGACCAGATAGAGTCCTACCAGGTTGAGGGGGACGCAGACGACGTAAAGGCCGAAGAGAAAGGCTCGGGTTCGTCGTGCCGACCATTTCATGGACATCACCCACAGCACCAGTGGGGGGCCTCCCATGCCCACCAACCCCTGCAAGTAGCCGCTGCTAAGGCAAGCCGGAACGGTCCACCTCTCAGCTTTTTCGGGCTTGGGACGGGTCAGGCCTACGAAAGCCACCGAAGCCAGCACCATCAGCCCGAGAAAGAGCTTGATCTCTCCCTGATTCCGCGAACTGAGCAGGCCCAGCGAAAAGATGCCCAGGGGTATGGTGGCCAGTCGTAGGGCCGAAGCGTGCCCCACCCATTTCCAGTCGACCAGGCGGCGCAGTTGGAACACGCCTACCAGGCTGCTGATGATGGAGGTCGCCATAACAATGGCCACGGCTACCGGGAGCGGTCGACCGATGGCAACCAGCAGAGGAACCGACAACATGGCCATGGCGAAACCTACGGCGCTCTGCACCGCGCTTGCCACGCCCAGGATGAGGGCCTCCAGCCAGAAGTCGGTCACCCGGCCATTGTGACGGATCCGGCTTAAAAAAGCCCAAATTCGGCCCGGCAAGCACCCCGGAGGAGTTGGTTTTTTGGTAGAATGGCAACATTGCTGTAACAAATTTTACAGCCTGGCAACAGCGGTTACGACCTGGCAATGAATTCGCGACGATCTTCTCTGCTAGGATGGAACTGGAGAGGTGTGTGAATGGCAACAACCAGAAGAGTGAGTAGGCCCCCGGTCTCTCGATCGTCGTCGACGCGCACGAGAACTTCGAGTCCTCGCCGGCGCACGACCACGAGCCGTGGCCCGACCCACTCTCAGAGCACCGCTTCGGCTAAGAAGACGGCCGCGTCCGGCTCTGCTTCAGCCACCAAAAAGGCGGACCCGTCGCCCAAGATCGCCTCTCCCGGAGCGGTCGACCGTCTGCCCGATAAGTTGCCGAAAGCTTCCGCCAAAGAACCGAGCGGCAGCGCCCAGGAGTTGATCAAAGGCCTCAACACCAGCTTCGGCGATCTCGGCTCTGGTCAGCAACAAGCCCTCAAAGCGGCCGAGGCCAAGAACGAAAGCTACAAGGAAGAGCTCAATCGCTATGTGGCCGCCTCGCAGAACCAGGCCCAGGTAAAGACCCAGCTTTTCGATCGTAACGGTCAGGCCACCAACCCTCCCCAGAGCCAGAACCCCTCCGACATCAAAGTGTCGCATCTGAGCCGAACCGATCGGCGTTCCCTCGATGGTGCGTCGGATGGTCTTTCCAATCGTACCTCGTCGATGGAGGCACGCGGTCTCAAAACGCGCAACGTCAAGACCAACAACCAGCGAGCGGCGGCCGCGGCTGAGCTTAAGAACCGCGCCCATCAGGCCTCGAGCGCCGCGGCTCAGCCAAATCCCGCCATTGCCTCGGGCAATCGCAACAACGAAGCGGCCAAGGTCGAAGCCCTGAAGGCTAACAGCGCCAACAAGTCGACCGAGGCGGCGCGGGCCGAGGTGGCCCGCCAGGCTGACCCCAGCAAGTCGGTCGAGGCGGCCAAAGCCGAAGCCGCCAAGCAGGCCGACCCCAGCCAGAAAATCGATAGCGCCAAGGCTGAGTTGGCCAAGGTTGAAGCGCTCAAAGCCAACAGTGCCAACAAGTCCGCCGAAGCGGCCCGGGCCGAGGTGGCCCGTCAGGCCGACCCCAGCAAGTCGGTCGAGGCGGCCAAGGCCGAGGCCGATAAGCAGACCGACCCCAGCCAGAAGGCTGACAGCGTTCGCAAAGGCGAGTCTCGGCCCAACCCGGCTCACCAGCTCGAGTCTCGTGAAGAAGCCAAGGCCGAAGCGCTCAAGGGCGACAACCCCGCGCGCTCCATCCACGCGGCCCGGGCCGAAGTTGCCCGCCAGGCCGACCCGGGCAAATCGGTGGACTCTGCCCGGGCCGACGCCAGAAAGCAGGCCGATCCTAGTCGCCAGCAGCCCGGTCAGGCGAAGGCTCCGCAGGTTCGCCCGGGAGCGGTGCATCCCCAATCGTCCCGCGATAAAGCCCGGGCTTCGGAGGTGGCCGGGGCCAACCTGGGCAGTCAGACCACTCGCCCCGCTGCTCACCCTGGCCCTGCCCCGGCTGCTCAAGCGGGCAAAGTGGCCCCGACCGGAGCCACTAAAGGCGCCAGGCCGGCCCAACCCCGCTCTGAGGCCGGCAAGACCGATTCGAACAGCGCGCAAACCAGGCCCGACGCGAACAAACCGAGTGGCCAGACTCAACCCCAGACCAGGTCGGAGGCGTCTCTGCCCGCGGCCAAGCACGAAGACGCTCCGGCCAATCCCGAGGGGGCGAGACCGGCCGCTGACCCTGAGGCCAGGCGCGAGGATGTCGGCAAACAAGACGCGGCGAAGTCCGACCCGGTTGCCCAGCCCACCCCCGATGCTAAGAAGCGGGCAGTCGACGCCCGTCGCAGTCCCCCGGCCCATCCCGGTTCGACGCACCCCCCCGCCCGGACCGGCGCTGCCAACCCGATGGGGGCGACGGGTTCACTGAGCCGCCCGGCCGCCAACCCGGGGGCGCCCGCGGCCAAGGCCCGGCCTCAGGCCTCGCAGTTTATGCCTGACACCACCGGTACCACTCAGGCTCGACCGGCTACCGCACCTCAGACCCGCTCGGTGACGGCGCCACCCCTCCCGCGGGCCTCCACGGTGGCACCTCAATCGACCCCCGCCTCGACCACCCGTGGGCAGGCCGTCCCAGCTACACCGACCCGCCCGGCTGCGACCACGACGAGCGCGCCGCCGGCCAACCCGGCTGCGACCACGACGAGCACGCCGCCGGCCAATCCGGCCGCCAGCCAGGCTACCCCGTCCGCGACCACGACGGCCACGCCGCCGGCCACGCCCACCGGCCAGGTCACCCCGGCCACGGCCACCAGCCCGGCTACGCCGGCCGCGGCCTCGGCTAGCACACCGGCCGCGACCACGACGGCCACACCGCCGGCCACCTCGGCCACGCCCACCGGCCAGGTCACCCCGGCCACGGCCACCAGCCCGGCTACGCCGGCCGCAGCCTCGGCTAGCACGCCGGCCGCGACCACGACGGCCACGCCCACCGGCCAGGTCACCCCGGCCACGGCCACCAGCCCGGCTACGCCGGCCGCGGCCTCGGCTAGCACACCGGCCGCGACCACGACGGCCACACCGCCGGCCACCTCGGCCACGCCCACCGGCCAGGTCACCCCGGCCACGGCCACCAGCCCGGCTACGCCGGCCGC
>JBFWNU010000003.1:676391-679233 GCA_050250895.1 Vulcanimicrobiota bacterium
CTACGCCGGCCGCGGCCTCGGCTAGCACACCGGCCGCGACCACGACGGCCACACCGCCGGCCACCTCGGCCACGCCCACCGGCCAGGTCACCCCGGCCACGGCCACCAGCCCGGCTACGCCGGCCGCGGCCTCGGCTAGCACACCGGCCGCGACCACGACGGCCACCTCGGCCACGCCCACCGGCCAGGTCACCCCGGCCGCGACCACGACAAGCACGCCGCCGACCAATCCGGCCGTAGCCTCGGCTAGCACGCCGGCCGCGACCACGACGAGCACGCCGCCGACCACCCCAGCCACGGCCACCAGCCAGGTCACCCCGTCCGCGACCACGACGGCCACGCCGCCGACCAACCCTGCCGCGGCCACCAGCCAGGTCACCCCGGCTGCGACCACGACGGCCACGCCCACCGGCCAGGTCACCCCGGCCGCGACCCCGACGAGCACGCCGCCGGCCAACCCAGCCACAGCCTCCAGCCAGGCTACCCCGTCCGCGACCACGACGAGCGCGCTGCCGGCCAATCCGGCCGCAGCCTCGGCTAGCACGCCGGCCGCGACCACGACGGTCACCCCAGCCACGGCCACCAGCCAGGCTACCCCGGCCGCGACCCCTACGAGCACGCCGCCGGCCACCCCAGCCACGGCCACCAGCCAGGCCTCCCCGGCCGCGGTCCCGAAAACCACGCCGCCGACCAACCCGGCCACGGGCAACAGCCAGGCCAACCCGGCCGCGGCCACCAGCCAGGTCACCCCGGCCGCGACCACGACGGCCACGCCCACCGGACAGGTCACCCCGGCCGCGACCCCGACGAGCACGCCGCCGGCCAACCCAGCCACGGCCTCCAGCCAGGCTACCCCGTCCGCGACCACGACGAGCGCGCCGCCGGCCAATCCGGCCGCAGCCTCGGCTAGCACGCCGGCCGCGACCACGCCGGCCACGCCGCCGGCCACGCCCACCGGCCAGGTCACCCCGGCCACGGCCACCAGCCCGGCTACGCCGGCCGCGGCCTCGGCTAGCACACCGGCCGCGACCACGACGGCCACACCGCCGGCCACCTCGGCCACGGCCTCCAGCCAGGCTACCCCGTCCGCGACCACGACGAGCGCGCTGCCGGCCAATCCGGCCGCAGCCTCGGCTAGCACGCCGGCCGCGACCACGCCGGCCACGCCCACCGGCCAGGTCACCCCGGCCACGGCCACCAGCCCGGCTAGGCCGGCCGCAGCCTCGGCTAGCACACCGGCCGCGACCACGACGGCCACACCGCCGGCCACCTCGGCCACGCCCACCGGCCAGGTCACCCCGGCCGCGACCCCGACGAGCACGCCGCCGGCCACCCCGGCCACGACGAGCGACCCCCAGACGAGTCCCGTGCCGGATACCGCCAGCAGTCCCGCCGCGGTCGCCAGTGCGCCCAATACCACCGCAGATTCGCCCACTACCCCCCAGGCCGATCCTTCCACGGTCTCGCCCACCACGACCCAGCCCGACCCGCCTACCGCCAGCGGCCCGCAGGCCAATTCGGCTGACGCCCCTGGCGCTGCCTCTGAACCTGCGGCGCCGGCCAAGCCCGACGATACCAAGCCTTCCGAGGCTAACCAGGGCTGGTTTAGCAGTCTGCAATCGGCCTTCAACTCGAGCACGGCTTCCCTGAGCGCTCTCAGAGATCGAGTGTTCGGGCCCGGGCCACAACCGGTTCACGGTCATCACGCCCACCCGCATCGGGGACATCATCACCATCCGCGGGGTCACCGGCCTGACCCTCACCGGGGTCATCACCATCAGCCCACCGTTCATCAGCCTGGTCCCCATGCGGGCCGGCCCCATCACCCTCCAGGTCACGCCCGCGGTCATCACGACCAAAGGGCTCACGAGGCGGCCGCTGCCACTCACCATCAGTCCGTCCCTCCCGGCCAGCAAACTCGAAGCGCCGACACCACGACGGCCAGGCCGGTCGAGGAGAAGGGGTTCCTTGACAGGGCCCGCTCCTCCATTTCGGATGCCTTCGACGGAGCCCGCAGTTGGGGCTCCAACGTGGTCGGAAGTGTCTTCGGCTCGAACGAGCAGCCGGGTTTGGTCGACAAAGCCAGAGAGAGCGTCTCGAGTACTTTGCGCGAGTCTCGCGAGGCGCTCAGCGGAGCCGTCCATGGCGCTCAGCACTGGGCCAGCTCTGTTCATCAAAGTGTGTTCGGCGAGCAAGGAATGGTCGAGCGCGCCACCGACAAGGTCAGCGGTCTGGTCGACGGCGCAAAAGACCGGGTCGGTGGCCTGGTGAATCAAGCCCGCGACTGGACCAGTTCGGTCAGCGACAGCGTGTTCGGCAAGGACGGCGCGCTTGGCTCGCTACGCCAGAACGTGGGCGACGCCTTCGGAGCGGCCAAAGACTGGGGTAAATCGTTCACCGACAGCGTGTTCGGCAAGGACGGCGCGCTCGGCTCGCTACGCCAGAACGTGGGCGACGCCTTCGGAGCGGCCAAAGACTGGGGTAAATCGTTCACCGACAGCGTGTTCGGCAAGGACGGCGCGCTCGGCTCGCTGCGAGATAGCGTGGGCGACGCCTTCGGGGCGGCCAAAGACTGGGGTAAATCGTTCACCGACAGCGTGTTCGGCAAGGACGGCGCGCTCGGCTCGCTGCGAGACAGCGTGGGCGACGCCTTCGGAGCGGCCAAAGACTGGGGTAAATCGTTCACCGACAGCGTGTTCGGCAAGGACGGCGCGCTCGGCTCGCTGCGAGATAGCGTGGGCGACGCCTTCGGGGCGGCCAAAGACTGGGGTAAATCGTTCACCGACAGCGTGTTCGGCAAGGACGGCGCGCTCGGCTCGCTGCGAGACAGCGTGGGCGACGC
>JBFWNU010000003.1:679333-681107 GCA_050250895.1 Vulcanimicrobiota bacterium
TCGGCTCGCTGCGAGATAGCGTGGGCGACGCCTTCGGGGCGGCCAAAGACTGGGGTAAATCGTTCACCGACAGCGTGTTCGGCAAGGACGGCGCGCTCGGCTCGCTGCGAGACAGCGTGGGCGACGCTTTCGGAGCGGCCAAAGACCGGGGTAAATCGTTCACCGACAGCGTGTTCGGCAAAGACGGCGCGCTCGGCTCGCTGCGAGACAGCGTGGGCGACGCCTTCGGAGCGGCCAAAGACTGGGGTAAATCGTTCACCGACAGCGTGTTCGGCAAGGACGGCGCGCTCGGCTCGCTGCGAGACAGCGTGGGCGACGCCTTCGGAGCGGCCAAAGACTGGGGTAAATCGTTCACCGACAGCGTGTTCGGCAAGGACGGCGCGCTCGGCTCGCTACGAGACAGCGTGGGCGACGCCTTCGGAGCGGCCAAAGACTGGGGTAAATCGTTCACCGACAGCGTGTTCGGCAAGGACGGCGCGCTCGGCTCGCTGCGAGATAGCGTGGGCGACGCCTTCGGAGCGGCCAAAGACTGGGGTAAGTCGTTCACCGACAGCGTGTTCGGCAAGGACGGCGCGCTCAGTTCGCTGGGCAACACCGTTAGCGACTGGGGCAAATCGCTGGGCGACCAGTTCTTCGGAAAGGACGGGGCCATCAGCTCGCTCGGCAAGACCTTCGGCGAGTGGGGTAATTCGCTCAACGACAGCCTGTTTGGCAAAGATGGAGCGTTCAGCTCGATCGGCAACACCGTTAGCGACTGGGGCAAGTCGCTCAGCGACACCTTCCTGGGAACCGATGGGGCCGTGGCCTCGTTGGGCAAGACCTTCAGCGATTGGGGCTCCTCGCTGAGCAACAGCCTGTTCGGAAAAGACGGCGTGGTCGGCTCGATCGGCAACACCGTCAGCGACTGGGGCAAATCGCTGGGCGACCAGTTCTTCGGCAAAGACAGCGCCCTCGGTTCGATGACCGACTCGCTGGGCAACTGGGGCAAGTCGTTCGGAGACAGCCTGTTCGGTAAAGACGGTGCCCTCAGCTCGATCGGCAACACCGTCAGCGACTGGGGCAAATCGCTGGGCGACCAGTTCTTCGGCAAAGACAGCGCCCTCGGTTCGATGACCGACTCGCTGGGCAGCTGGGGCAAGTCGTTCGGAGACAGCCTGTTCGGTAAGGACGGTGCCTTCAGCTCGATCGGCAACACGGTTAGCGACTGGGGCAAATCGCTGGGCGACACGTTCTTCGGCAAAGACAGCGCCCTCGGTTCGATGACCGACTCGCTGGGCAGCTGGGGCAAGTCGTTCGGAGACAGCCTCTTCGGTAAGGACGGTGCCTTCAGCTCGATCGGCAACACGGTCAGTGACTGGGGCAAATCGCTGGGTGACACGTTCTTCGGCAAAGACAGCGCCCTCGGCTCGATGACCGATTCCCTGGGCAGCTGGGGCAAGTCGTTCGGAGACAGCCTGTTCGGTAAGGACGGTGCCCTCAGCTCGCTCGGCAACACCGTCAGCGACTGGGGCAAATCGCTGGGCGACACGTTCTTCGGCAAAGACAGCGCCCTCGGTTCGATGACCGACTCGCTGGGCAACTGGGGCAAGTCGTTTGGAGACAGCCTGTTCGGTAAAGACGGTGCCCTCAGCTCGCTCGGCAACACGGTTAGTGACTGGGGCAAATCGCTGGGTGACACGTTCTTCGGCAAAGACAGCGCCCTCGGTTCGATGACCGACTCGCTGGGCAGCTGGGGCAAGTCGTTCGGAGACAGCCTGTTCGGTAAAGACGGTGC
>JBFWNU010000003.1:681117-682098 GCA_050250895.1 Vulcanimicrobiota bacterium
GACACGTTCTTCGGCAAAGACAGCGCCCTCGGTTCGATGACCGACTCGCTGGGCAGCTGGGGCAAGTCGTTCGGAGACAGCCTGTTCGGTAAAGACGGTGCCTTCAGCTCCATCGGCAACACCGTAAGCGACTGGGGCAAATCGCTCAGCGACACCTTCCTGGGCACCGACGGAGCGGTGGCATCGCTGGGCAAGACTTTCAGCGACTGGGGCAATTCGCTGAGCAACAGTTTGTTCGGCAACGACGGAGTGGTCGGCTCGATTACCGGCACCGTCGCCGACTGGGGCAAATCTCTGGGCGACACGTTCTTCGGCAAAGACAGCGCCATCGGCTCGATGACCGACACGCTGGGCAGCTGGGGCAAGTCGTTCGGCGACAGCTTGTTCGGCAAGGACAGCACTTTCGGCGCCATCACCGACACGCTGGGTAGCTGGGGTAAGTCGCTCGGTGACAGCTTCTTCGGCAAGGACAGCACTCTCGGCGCCATCACCGACACCCTGGGCAGCTGGGGCAAGTCTTTCGGGGACAGCTTGTTTGGCAGCAACGGGGCCCTCGGCTCGCTCGGCAACACCGTCAGCGACTGGGGTAAGTCGCTCGGTGACAGCTTCTTCGGCAAGGACAGCACTTTCGGCGCCATCACCGACACGCTGGGTAGCTGGGGCAAGTCTTTCGGGGACAGCCTGTTTGGCAAAGACGGGGCCCTCGGCTCGCTCGGCAACACCGTCAGCGACTGGGGGAAATCGCTGGGCGACACCTTCTTCGGCAAGGACAGCACTTTCGGCGCCATCACCGACAGCCTGGGGAGCTGGGGCAAGTCTTTCGGGGACAGCCTGTTTGGCAGCAACGGGGCCCTCGGCTCGCTGGGCAACACCGTCAGCGACTGGGGTAAGTCGCTCGGCGACACCTTCTTCGGCAAGGACAGCACTTTTGGCGCCATCACCGACACCCTGGGGAGCTGGGGCAAGTCTTTCGGGGACAGC
>JBFWNU010000003.1:682108-861136 GCA_050250895.1 Vulcanimicrobiota bacterium
CGGCTCGCTGGGCAACACCGTCAGCGACTGGGGTAAGTCGCTCGGCGACACCTTCTTCGGCAAGGACAGCACTTTTGGCGCCATCACCGACACCCTGGGGAGCTGGGGCAAGTCTTTCGGGGACAGCCTGTTTGGCAGCAACGGGGCCCTCGGCTCGCTCGGCAACACCGTCAGCGACTGGGGGAAATCGCTGGGCGACACCTTCTTCGGCAAAGACAGCACTTTCGGCGCCATCACCGACACCCTGGGCAGCTGGGGCAAGTCTTTCGGGGACAGCCTGTTTGGCAGCAACGGGGCCCTCGGCTCGCTCGGCAACACCGTCAGCGACTGGGGGAAATCGCTGGGCGACACCTTCTTCGGCAAGGACAGCACTTTTGGCGCCATCACCGACACCCTGGGCAGCTGGGGCAAGTCTTTCGGGGACAGCCTGTTTGGCAGCAACGGGGCCCTCGGCTCGCTCGGCAACACCGTCAGCGACTGGGGGAAATCGCTGGGCGACACCTTCTTCGGCAAGGACAGCACTTTCGGCGCCATCACCGACACCCTGGGTAGCTGGGGCAAATCGTTCGGCGACAGCCTGTTCGGTCAGAACGGCGCCATCAGTGCCTTGGGCGAAACGCTGGGAAGTTGGGGCAAGTCCTTCGGGGAAAGCCTCTACGGTGGGGTCAGCAGTGTGGTCGACGGAGTCCTGGGTAAGGGCACCACCGACGCGGTGGCCAACTTCTTTGGCGGGATGGGCGGCACCGGCACCGAGGCCGGTGGCTTTGGCTCGATGGTGGACCGCTTCTTTGGCGAAGGCACCTCGGCTAACATCAGTTCGGCCGTCAGCGGCATCGGGTCGGCCCTCAATCAGGGCTTCACCAGCTTGATGGACGGGATGTTCGGCAAAGGCACCAGCGAGGCTCTGACCAACACTCTAGGCGATGCTCTCGGCGGCACCTCGGGTCTGGCGGCGATTGCGGCCGGCGGGGCTGTGGGCGGGCTCGGCGGCATGGCCGCCACGGCCGGCTCGATGTTGGCCAGCGGCATCAGCGCGTCGGGCAGCGCCGATCGTGAAAGCCTGTCGGGGCAGAGCGGCGCCTCGAGTTTGGCCGGGTCGCTGAGTTCCCGAATCGTCTCGTCAGTCGACGACGGTGGATCGCTGGGACGGGCGGGCACCAGCCAGCTGTCCGATGGTTCGGTCGTCTCGTCCCTCGACGGAACGCATTCCCCTGGCTCGCCAGGTCGCGACCACGGGTCGAGGGGAGCCCGCGCTGCCAATTGGGCCAGCGAGGCCCTGGCCAGCAACTTCGGTGACTCTGGCCTCTCCGAGCCGGCTAGCCAACAGGTCGAGCAACTGGCCGCCGCTTCGGCCGCCAACGAGGCCCAACTGCGTCCGGGCCCGTCCCAGGCGTTCGTCCCGGATTCCCAGTCAGGTGGCGTTCCGGCGGTCGAGCGCGTGGTGGCCGAACCTGGCCGCTCGCAGGGAAGAGACTCGCAACAGGGCGATGACTCCCAGCAGCCGCCCAGCCCGCCGCGCCCGACTCCGGTAGCCGCCCAGGCGCCGGCCGAGCCCAGCCAGGAGCCGCTGACCGAGTCTGTGGCCGCGGCCCGCGAGAAGGTCCCCGGGCTGGACCCGGCGGCCGCTCCCCCTCCGCTCGAGCGCTCGCGCGAAGATTTCGGTGCCGCCCCGACGGATTCGGTGGCACCTATGTCCGACCTGAGCGACAACGACCTGGGCGGGGCCGCTGACACGATTCCCCGCTACCGCTCGACCAGCCCGCTGGGTTTCCGAGTAAACAACTCCGACCCAACCTTGCCGCGCTCGGCCCGCGAGGCGGGTCCCGAACCGAGTGTGGCCGAAGTGGCTTCCACTCCCGATGTGTCTGGTTTCACCGGCGAGGTCTTCCGCTTCGCCGGCCCGGGCGCTCCTCTGGCCGAGGCGCCCAAGCGGTCGGCGCACCAGCAGCAACAGCAGTCGACTGCTAACTCCAGCGCCTATGGGGGGGATGAAGCCCAGGACGCGCCCGAAGGCGAAGAGACGCGCCGGCAGTTCAATCAGGAACAGCGGGCCTCGCGCGAGGCCACCGCCAGTCGCTATATGTACAGCCGGGGCGAGACGGGCTACAGCCGCCGGGTTTCGGGTAGCGAGGGCGCCTACCAGGGCCGCCACGACGGAAGCTCCGAGGGCGATGATGGACATCAGAAACGCCGCGAGGCACAGGAACATCGCCAGGGTCACGACCAATCCGACGACGGCGGCTCGAAGCGCCATCGGCGCGAGGTCCTGGCCACCCGCAAGCTCGAAGGTGTCAAGAAGAAGACCAAGGCTCAGAAGCCTCAGCGCAAGCGACCGCCTAAGCCCGAGCAGGACGAAGAGGACGATAATGTCCTTCTCCGCCCCGATGCCTACGGTGAGCGGCGCAAGAATCTTTGCAAGTCGTGCGGTGAGCGATTGGCACCCTTGCGCATCGATCCCTACGCTCATAAGACGGGTATTTGCGCCGGTTGCCGGGTAGCCGCAGGCCGTTTCAACCCGACCTAGCCCGTTGTGACCAGTGGATTGCTAATGATTGTAACATGTTTGTTACACTTTGGCGCTCGTCCAGGCGGCCTTTGCCGGCCCTGAGGCTTGCTTTCAAAAGCCTTTCAGGGAGGGTCTTCCGGGGCTTTGTGGGAAACAAAGTTGTGAGCAAATTTTTAACTTTTATCTGTTGCGGTCTTTACGCTTCTATCGTAAACTTGGGGTAAGTTAGGCTGATTGTCGCGCATTACGGCCGTTTAGAGGTCAGCGAAAGACACAGAAAAGGGAGAGAAACGTGGCATCATCTTTAGGATTCAATCCGTTTACCGGAGGCCAAGCTAACTTCGGGGTCAACTTTCAAGGGTCTGTTTTAGGGGCACCCGTCCAGCAATTCCAGGGCAATCCCCTCCAAATGCAGCAGTTCCAACAGCTGTTACAAGCCGTCATCGGCGCACTCGCCCAGCTCTTCCAGGGCTATCAAGGTTTCGGAGGCGGACAGCAGCCCGGCTTCCCCGGCCAGCAGCCCGGCTTCCCTGGCCAGCAACCCGGTTTCCCCGGTCAGCCACCCGGCGGCTTTGGCTATCCCGGCCCGGTCGGCCCGATCCCGACCAATCCGTTCGGACCGCAACCTTCTCCCGGCACGCCCGTCTTCGGCGGCCCGCAGCGCCCGACGGCGCCTCCCGGCACCGCTGACTGGACGCAGCTCAATGGCCAGCAGCGCACGCAACTGAGCGGCATGAACGACACCCAGCGGGCCGCCCTCCATCTCTGGGGCATTCAGACCGGCTCCGAGGGCAAGAATAACGGCGGTGTCTACTTCAACGTCCTCAACAATCCCCAGAACTTCAAGCCGGCCGAGGTAGCCCTGGTGCGCGACCTCTACCAGCGGGAAATGGCCATGTATGGTGGCGTCACCGGTAAACTCCTCGACCAGGCCTTCTTCGGCGTCTATCAGGACTTGACCGGCAAAGATATCTCCCAGCGCTACGGTAACCGTCCCGTCGAGTTCGCCACCGGCCCGGTGAACATGGACAACCGTGTCACCGGCAACAACGGCTTGAGCGGTTTCGACAACGCAGTCATTCGTCTCTGGGGTCACGACTCGCTCGACAACGGCCTGATGGATGGCTCGGTGGTCGAACTGACCGCTCGCGGCGGCGCTAACGCTCTGGATAAGGGTCTCAATCAGGGCGACCTGAACGCTCTGTTGGCGGCTGACGCCGCCGACAACGGTACCCGCGACGGTACCGCCCTCGAGAGCGCGATGATCGACGCGATGGACCGCATTTATTTCGGCAACCAGGGGGCTCAGGGGGCCAGCCAGGCCCGCACCCTGCAGCGCGCGGGCATCAACCAGAATCAGGTGGGCGGCATTCTCAACCAACTCTCCCAGCGGCCCATCCCCGGCATTCCGCCGGGAGTCGACTTCACCAACATGGCCAACATCGGCAAGTGTCCCGTGCTCGGAGGCGTGGTCTCGCAGCAGGGTGGTGCCGGCGGCATCCAGTTCTAACCTGAACAGCCACGACGAGGGCGTCGCGCCGAATGGCGACGGCGCCTTTTTCTCTTTCTATGAGCAAAGATTGGAAAGACGGCAAGTTTCTTTTGCTGACGACCTTTCGCAAGAACGGCGAGGGCGTGCCCACTATTGTCTGGTTCGTGCGCGAGGGCGAGGATTTATTGGTGCGGACCGGGGCTGATTCTGGCAAGGTCAAACGTATCCGCCACCAGGCTGGCGTGAAACTGGTGCCCTGTGGTCCGGGAGGACGTCCTCGCGGGGCGGACCTCGAAGCTCAGGCTACACTGCTGGATAACGCCGAGGTGGCCGAAGAGATCGAGGCCAAGTTGCGCAAGAAGTATGGGTTGCAGAAGAAACTGGTGGACCTGATCCTGCGTCTGGCCGGCAAGAGCGAACGAGCTTATGTGCGGCTGGTTCTGGCATGAGCGCCTGCCCGTGCGGCTCAGGCCGCGACTATGGCGAGTGTTGTGGACCCCTGCTCGAGGGGCGGCCGGCCGAGTCTCCCGAGGCTTTGATGCGCTCACGATATACCGCCTTTACACTGGGCGCGGTCGACTATCTGCTCGAGACCCATCACCCTCGCACTCGTGCTGGTGTTGACCCCGACGGGGTAGCCCGGTGGGCAGCTTCAGAGTGGTTGGGCCTGACGG
Organism: Vulcanimicrobiota bacterium; assembly: GCA_050250895.1. Taxonomy (GTDB): domain Bacteria; phylum Vulcanimicrobiota; class Xenobia; order Xenobiales; family JADMJV01; genus CAYRFU01. The sequence continues at coordinate 686,781 of JBFWNU010000003.1, forward strand.
TGGTCGAGGCGCGAGGTGATTTGGTCAGTTTCGAGGCCAATTATCGCCGCGAGGATGGGCAGCACTGCCATCGCGAGACCAGTCGCTTTGCTCGGCTAGACGATCGCTGGTACTATCTCGACGGGGTCGAGACTCCCGTGAGTAAAGGGGTCAAGGTCGGGCGCAACGAGCCCTGCCCCTGCGGCAGCGGCAAGAAGTTCAAAAAGTGCTGCGGAGGTTAGCCGTTCGGTTGCCTGGAATGAAACGCCATGGTCTTTGAGAAGCCTCTCGAGGAGATCGATGCAGTAGACATCGAGCGGCTTGGGGTCGAGGAGATTGAGGAAGGCATCTTGCTCGACTACAAGGCGGACTGGATCGACAACAAGAAGTTGGCCAAGTCGGTTGCCTCCTTCGCTAATACCCACGGGGGCCACCTCATTATCGGTGTCTCGGCCGACAAGTTGAAGAACGCGCCCATGTCGATCACGGGCATCGTCGAGAAGGACGGGATCAAAGAGCGAGTAGCCAGCGTCTGCAAATCACGGATCCATCCTCTGCCGTTCTTCAGGATGAAGGTGGTTTCGCTGCCCCAAAGCCCGGGTCGCTGTGTGCTGGTCATCGAGGTGCCCGAGAGCTACGAGCCACCCCACTACGTCAACGGCGTGATTTACGTGCGCAACGGCGAGACCAGCGACCCGGTCGAGTCGCTCAAGAACCACTTCATCATCGAGAAGCTGTACGAAAAGCGAGAGAGCGGAGAACGTCGCACCGAGGCGCTCTGCGCCAAGCGAGGCTACGGTGATGAATTCAAGAAGGCAGACTACTCGTTGACCTTGATCACCTGTCCGTCGATTCCGGGCAGAGTGCCGCTGCCTCTCTATCGACGTGGGTTTTACCAACGTCTCAAAGAGACCTGGGGCTTCCCTCACGAAGACATCGACCGCTCCAGCTTGCGTCTGCGCAACAAGAGCCGATGGAAGGAGCGTTACTCGGAGATCTGCGTCAACGGGCTGATCGACCAGGGTAGGGGAGTGTGCTTTCCAGAGAAGAAGCAGGGCGTCATTCAAGGTTCGCGGTTGCTGCATGACGATTTTCCCAAGATGTTGCGCAATGCACTCGAGGTCTACCGGCATCCCAACGTGCAGTATTACGGGCGCCTGCGCGTGTTTCTCACCGTCAACGGCACGGCCGGGCGCAGCCTGGCCATCGACGGGTGCGAAACCTTGCCGGCGGGATGCGAATCGGATTCGGTGCGCATGACTCGAGACGGCAGTGTCTATGAACTCGATAGTCCCGACTTCGTGCGCCACCTGTGCGAGAGTTTCGAACGCGAACTTCGGCGCGCCTTTGGCGAGTTGGTTTTCGAGCCCGACTGAAATGAGTCTGTCCGCCGAGCAGGGCCCGATCCTGGAAACCCCCTTCGACAAGTTTCTCAAGGTCAAGCGCTTTCGCCTCGAGGTCGAGCGCGAGGGGCGCGTGGAGCCAATCGAGGGGTATTTCTTGCACGGCCCGGGACATAATGTCGCGGCGGTGGCCGCTCTGGTCTTTGATGCCGACCGGAAGCCTCACGTGTTGCTCAAGACCGGTGACACCCGCGCCTCGCGGGCCGAGCGGGGAGAGGCCTACGTTCAGCTGGGTTATATCGCCGGCAGGTTGGACAAAGAGGGCGCGGGGGGGGAGAAGATCGCCCTGGCCGAGACGGCCGAAGAAGTGGGCGGAGAAGTGGTGGACGGAACCTTTCTCAGTCTAAGCACCTTTCTGAGCCCCACCATGCCGTGTGAGTCCACCGAGGCCGACGCCTACTATCTGGCCGCCGTGGCCTTGACTGGGGAGCCCTGTGGAGATGGTGGCGGAATGGAGTTGCTGGGGCTGATCGGGCCCTACACCGCCGAAGCTGGCCAGGGGCTCGAATCGATGGACCGGGGCGACGTCTCGGAGGGCGGGCGAGCCCGGACTCTGTATTGCCGGGCCTTTGACAAGATCGGCTTTGTGCCGGCTCTGGGCGTGTATGTGCAGGACCACCCCGAGCTGTGCGCTCGCTTCGACAGTCTCGGTCTGGGTTTGCCTGTCGACATTCGGGCCCACGTTCATGGGGCTCCCATCCCTCCGGCCAGGTGCGGCAGCCGCACCCTCGAGGCGCGGGTCAACACGGTGGAATTCGTGCAACGCGCTGAGCTGCGCCTGGAGGGACAGACCGTGGTCGACGCCACCACTCGCCACGCCGTGGTTGAAGAGGGTCGTTTGACGCCGGTCGGGCCTGCCTTTGTCAATCAATTTCAGAAGCTTGACTACGACCGGGCGAAGGCCGTGGTCTATTGGGTGGACCCCGAGCGAGGCCCCCTGGTGAGGATGCACCCGGTCGAGCGCCCGGTGTTGGCTGTCAAGGGCTTGTTGAGCCCCTCGCCGGCTCGAGAAAACACCGAACTGGTGCGTCTGGATGTGGCCGACATCGCCGTGCCCCGCCAAGCCTCGATGCAGACCGAGCTCGAGAGGCAGCTGGGCCTCTCGTGTCGTGCACTGGGTAGTCCGGTCTCGGCCTCGAGTGGCCAGAGTGACCTCTACTACCACTTTTTCGCGGCCGAGGTTCCGGCCGGCGAAAGCGGTGACTTTCTGCCCCTGGCCGAAGCCATTCGCCTTTGTCGCCAGGGTCAAGCTGACGCCCATACCGAAGCTTTGCTGCAGCGGCTGGCTGCCGACCTGGATTGGCTGCCCACTCTGGGAATGGGGCTAGCCCAGGCTCGCGAGTTGCTCTAAAGGGCAGCTCGACCAGCGTCCAGAACAAGCCTCGATGGGCTTAGCAGACGTGATCGTAGTGGGAGCCGGCGTGATCGGGCTCTCGATTGCCGAAGCCCTGTCCCGCCGGGGGGCAGGCAAGATTCTGGTGGTGGACCGAGGCAAGATCTGTTCGGGTCAGACGCGCCTCTCGGGAGGCCTGCTTCGGCAGCACAATGCCGACGTGGAAGAAGTCAAGCTCACGGTCGAGAGCCTGCCTTTCTTTTGCGACCACGCCGAGAAGACCGGCTTCACCCCGATGGGATTTTTCGCCATGGGGGCACCCCACGACATGGACGAACTCGCTCGCGAGGCTCAGGCGCTGCGGGCCGTAGGGGTCGACAACCAGGTGCTGGAGCGCAACGAGCTGAGCCGGCATCAACCCGATCTGAGTCTCGAAGGGCTGGGCGGAGCGGTCTATGAGCCGCGGGTTGGCTACGCCGACCCGGTGGCCACCACCCGCTTCCTAGCCGAACTGGCTCAGCAACGCGGCGTGGTCATCCGCGAGGGCATCGCCGTGCATTCGGTGGCGGTGCGGGGAAACAAGGTCGTTGGGGTCGAGTCGGACCGGGGGTTGTTAGAAGCACCTCTGGTAGTGATGGCTGCCGGTCCCTGGATTCCCGGTCTGTTACCCGATCTCAACCTGCCCATCACGCCCCGCCGCGGTCAAATCAGCTTCTTCAAGCGTCCGGCCATGCAAGGCGAGCCGGCGATGTGGATTGACTACACCACCGGCTTGTTTTCGCGGCCCCACGGTCCGGAGCATATGCTGGTCGGTCTCGGCTCTTGGGAGTTCGAGCCGGTGGAGGACCCAGACAAGTTTCGAAAGATCAACGACCGGGAGTATATCCACGCGGTCACGGCCATTCTTTCGCGGCGACTGCCAGCAGTGGAGGGTCAGGGCTATGTGCGCGGCTATGCCGCCATCTATGACGTAACCCCCGACTGGGGCTGTATTCTCGATCGCGCCCCCGGTGTCGAAGGGCTTTTCCTGGCCGGCGGCTTGAGCGGCACAGGCTTCAAGAAAGCCCCGGCTATCGGTCGCGTCATGGCCGACCTGGTCCTCGACGGGCAAGAGCCGGCCGGCTCGTTCCTTCTGGCTCGCTTTGCCCGTCCCGCCGTGCACTTCGCCCGGGGCGTCAGGCAGTTGCCCCTGATGCCCATCGAACCCTCCTGGGTGAAGGTGGGTAACCCTATTGCCCATTCCGAAATCCTCACCATGACCCCCGACCGCCAGGTAGCCACCGGATTCTGGAGCTGCACTGAAGGCGAGTTCGAGTGGCACTTCGACTATGACGAGATGATCGTCGTCCAGGAAGGCTCGGTGACCATCACCGACCTGGGTTTGGGCGGCAAGACGCAAGTGCTGGGTCCCGGCGACACAGCCACCTTTCCGGCCGGCTCGTCAACTTACTGGAGGGTCACCCAGGCCATGCGCAAGTACTTCGTGATCCGCAATCCCGAGCCCATGCTAGACCAGACCAACCTGGGCGCGCTGGCGCCCCAGATGTCAGTTCTTTAGACTCTCGAAGACTTCGGCATTGTCGGGTCGGGCGATGAGGTCGTGATAGACGACTGGATAGTGGTCCTGGAGGGGGTTAAGGTTTAGTCCGAGGGCGGCTTGTTTGAGCCCCTCGGCCCGGTCGCCCAGACGCCACCCGTCACCCACCTCGGCTTTGCCGTCGGCATCAAAGTAGATTTGCGTCCCGATCTGGGCGCCCAGCGGCACAGCTCCCACGATGGGGTCGATGTTGTTGACGAACCGGGTCGTCCGCTCTCCCAGGCCAATGGACTCGAGGTGCTCCTTCTCGTCGCGCCAGCCGACGGCCGGTCCGCCAATGGTGACCAGACTGGTGGGCAGGGCGCGCATCTCCTGAAAGAGCCGGTCACAGAGGTGGGTCGAGATGGCCGCCCCCAGGCTGTGGCCCACGAAGTGCAAGGCCTTGCCCCCGGCACGGGCCTCTTCTAAATGGGGCTTGAGCTGCCCCCAGATGCCATCGGCGGCGTTCTTGAAACCGCTGTGCACCAGGGCGCTCCCGTCGTAATTTCGGGTGGGCCAGGCGTTAAGGTCGTTGATGATATCCTGGGTCTGCAAGTTCGTGCTGGGCTCGCTGCTCAACTCCAGAGGAGTGCCGCGCGAGGCCACGATCAGCGCTTCGTCCGTCTCGACGAGAGTGACCTGAGTGCCTGTGTCGGGGGTCTGAATGCCTTTGGCAGCGTTGTTCTTCGAGTCGAGAAACTCGAACCTCTTGACGGCGGCTTGATTCTGGAAGAATTCTGCCTGAAACTCGGGGCTCGTGTAGGTGATGGCGGCTGCACTCGAGAGCAGGATGGCGTTGTCACGGCTCATCGTGTCGCGAGCATCGAAGGTGGAATAGTCGATATCTTCGAGCTTTTGTCTTTTTACTTGCTCGGCATAGCTGTAGCTTGTTGGGTTAGAGATGACCATGCTCTCACTGTCTCAGATGTTTCTCCTGGAGTGGTTGACAGAGCGTGAACTCCCGGACCTTCAGGGATTTTTCAGCCTGGCCGCTTAGGATGAGCGTGGAGGTCCGTATGAAGCTCGTCAATGTACCCACCCAGGCCGTAGTGACCGAGAGACGCTGTCTCGGCACCATTCCTCGTTCTCAGTATGTCGAGTCGAAAGCCTTCGTGCCCGACCGCGCTCGGATCAGCGATGGGGACCGTGAAGAGGTCTTTGGCGAGGTGCCCATTCGCGATGACCGCGGGGCGCCGGTTCTTCAAGACACTGTGGCCGCGCTCGACGTGTCCCGGCCCAGCCTGGGCACTGCTGCCGTGTTCTCGACCCTCACCGGAGTCGTGGCCGGCGGGTTGGTCGGAATGCTCAAATACGGCGCTCTCAGCCCCGAAGGAATGATCGTGGGTGCCATCACCGGGGGCGTGAGTGGGGTAGCCCTGGCGGCTGCCAGCAAACCGTCGGTGGCTTTTCGCGATCAAGCGATCACTGAGCCTCGCCTGACCGGTTATACCACCATCGCCACCGATGCGGCTTTCGTGCCCACCCGGCCTCGCGGCGGCTGGCCCGAGGGTGGCGGGACCCAGTTCACCTTTATTCCCACGATTCACGACGAGAAGATTGGTAGCCTGCCGGAAGCCTACGTAGCTCAAAGCGTGCCGGAGTGGTTGCGAGGAGCCGGCCCGGCGGTGCTTGCCGCCGGGGCTGCCCTGTTCGTCTAATGCGTCGTCTGGGGTTGGTTCTGGCGCTATTTTCCCTGCTTGGCTGCACGGGCTCGGCCCCACCTTCGCGCCAGCAGGTGGAGCCGGTGCCGTTACCCAGTACCGCTACCACCACCGAACCCCGAGTCCGGGCCGTTTCACGTGGACAGCTCCTCTATGTGCCCGTCTACTCCCACGTCTATTTGATGGACGGTCGTCCCTATAATCTGGCCATCACCTTGAGTATTCGCAACACCAGCCTGGAGCATAAGCTGGTCATCCAGTCGGTAGCTTACTACGATTCGGCCGGCAAGCTCATCAAGGAACACGCCGAGAAAGAACTCGAGTTGGGGCCTCTGGCCACCGCCGAATACTTTGTCCGAGAAGACGATTCGAGCGGCGGTTCGGGGGCTAACTTCCTGCTCAAGTGGGTGGCCGAGCAAGAGATCTCTGACCCTATCGTCGAGGCGGTCATGGTGGGGACTAGCGGTGGCCACGGCGTGTCCTTTCTGACCAACGCCCGCACCCTAAAGGACTTGACCACCGAGGGGAAGGACGGTACGCACTAGGGTTCCTCGACCCGTACCGGCGATGGTGACCTCACCTCCGAGCATGTGCACCCGTTCGCGCAGCCCGAGCAAGCCCAGTGAGCTATCGCGCTGACCGTCCGAGATCCCGATGCCGTCGTCGCGGATCGACAGCTCCAGTCGGGCCTGCTCGACCTTCACCTCGATAGAGACCCGACTGGCTTCAGCGTGGCGTACCACGTTCGTGAGTGCTTCCTGACAGATGCGAAAAACGGTCAGTGCACAGTCCTCGTCGAGTACCTGGCCACCCAGATCGAAGGCGAGCTGACAAGAGATGCCGGCCCGCTCACAGATCTCCTGAGCCAGCCAGTCAAGGGCGGCCCGCGGCCCGAGATCGTCGAGCAGCTGAGGACGCAGGCGCGTCGAGATGCGGCGGATGGTGCTCATGGTGGCGCTCACGATCTCGGTCATGGCGGCGGTCCGCTCGAGCAAAGTGGGATCTTCGATACGCCCTTCGAGCCAGGCCAGATCGATCTTCAGGGCGGTCAAGAGCTGGCCCAACTCGTCGTGCAGTTCGCGGGCAATATGGCGGCGTTCTTCCTCGAGGGCCGTCTGTTGGCGGGCCGTCAGGCGTCGCAGCTGAGCACGAGAGTGGCGCAACTCTTCCTCCATCTGGCGCCGCTCGGTAATGTTGCTGGCGATGATCACCACCGATTCGACCGTTCCTTCGACCATGATCGGCCCGACCCGGCACGCATACCAGCCCAAAAGGGCGCCCTCGGGTGAGCGGGCTTCGGTGTCATAGCCGGCGGCCTCGCCGGTCGCGAATACTCCCTGGATAATGGCGCGGACCCGCTCCCGGTCTGCAGGCGGCACGAATAGCTCGTGGGGTTGGCCCACTACCTGCTCGATGGGCAGTTGGGGGTCGGTGCGGTTGATGAAGCGGATGAGACCCTGCCGGTCGATGACAATGATATGTTCGGGCGCGTTCTCGACCACCGAGCGCCACTGCCGCTCGGTCTGTTTGGAAGCGGTCAGGTCGGTGCAGACACAAGCCATGGCCGAGACGTTACCGTGCTCGTCGCGAATCGGCGACAAACGGACCGAAACATCGCGGCGCCGGCCCGACCGGTCCTCCCAGATGGTGTCTTGAATTTCGACTGTGCGTCCCTGGCGAACGAGTTCGTAAAGGCTCTCGACATCGGCCTGGCGGTCCGGCGGAATCAATCGCCCTACGGGCTGACCCTGCATCTCGTTGGCGCTAAAGCCAAAGAGTCGCTGGGCGCCCTTGCTCCAGCCGTAGATCTGGCCTTCGAGATTGATGCCGATAATGGCGTCCCGAGTGGCGTTGATGATTGAGGCCTGCCGGCGCAAGCTGGCTTCAGCCGCGCGGCTGGCGCTGAGATCACGCAGGATGGCGGCGGTGCCGATGCACTGGCCTTCCAGGTCCAGGATGCGGGAAGGCGTTACCGAAACCGGAAGCAGGCTGCCGTCCTTGCGCAGGCGCTCGGTTTCGAAGGGCCCCACTCTGCCTCCCGAGTGGAGCACGCGCAGGTGTCCCTCGATCTCGCTCTGGCGATGGGGCGGGTTGAGAAAGCCCACGTGTTGGCCCAGCACTTCTTTGGCCGCGTAACCGAGCATCCGCTCGGCGCTGGCGTTCCAGCCCACGATGCGGCCTTCGAGGTCGCAGTCGACAATGGCATCGTCACAGTCGCGAAAAAGAGACCGGAAGCGCAGCAGCTGGCACAAGATAGTGTCGTCAGACACGGCTAACCCAACTGTCTCTTGTATGCGTCGACTACGACTTCTTTGCGTCGTAGCTCCTCCTGAGTCTCGGCCAACTGGCGCTCGAGGAGTCCAAGCCGGGCCTGAGCCTGGTCGGCCTCGCTCTGCACCTCTTCGAGTTCGGTGCGCGCCTCCTGGGCGATCTGGCGATAGCGCTGCATCGAGGTCTCGGCTTGCTCAGCGGCCGCTCGCTCTTTTTGGGCCTTGGCGGACATCTCTTCGATCTGGCGGTGAAGGTCGAGTTTGCCCTTCTCCATCAGTTCGATGGCTTTCTCTTGCTTGGCCACCATCTCTTCGGCCAGGCGCAGCTTGACCTTCAGTTGAGGCACGGTTTCACTGCCGGCGGCCGGAGCCTGGTTGAGAGCCTGGAAGCGCTCTTCGCTGACCCGCAAGGCCGTCTCGAGAGCCTCGACCCTGGCGCGCGCGGCATCCAGGGCTTGTTGCATCTGGGCTGACCCGGCCGAAGCGTCGACGTGGGCGGCGAGTTTGCGCTCGGTCTGGGCCAGTCTCTCGGTGAGGGCGGCGATGCGGCCCTCTTCCTGGCGCAGCCGTTCTTCGAGCTGCCGGGACCAATCCTCGGCCACTCGTAGCTTCTCCTGGAGGGCCGGATCGGGAGCGCTGGCTTGATTGGCCAGGCTACGCTCTGAGGCCTCCAGTCGGGATTGCAGGTTGCGCACATCCTCTTGCGCCCGACTCTGGGCGGCCCGGGCCTGCTCTTCGGCCCGCTGCGCGCGCTCTTCGGCCTGGGCGATTCGCTCTTCGGCTCGGCTGGCCCGTTCCTCGGCCTCTTGCACGGCTCGTCGTAGTTCGTCGGCGGCCGGGCCACTGTTAAGGGCTTGCTGATTGAGCAGCTTCGAGTTGGCCAGGCGCAGCTCGGTCTCGACGCGATCGAGTTTGGTCTCGAGTTCGCGATTGTGCAACTCGGCCTCGCGCAAGCGATCCTCGGCCTCAAGGGCCTGGCGCTTGACGGTCCGATAGCTCTCGGTCGCCTTGGCCGCCCATTCGTGGAATTTTTGCTCGGACTCGGCCGTGTCGGCCTGCATCTTCTCGGCCCACTCGCTCCACTGGTCGATATCCGCGCGGGCCTGGGTGAGCTGCTCGGTGAGTTCGGTCAGCTGGGCCTGCAGCTGCTTCTCGCGTTGCCCGGCCTGGGAACCGGCGGCTTGAAAACGCGCCTCGAGGGCGCGCAGGTTTTCCCGAGCCTGCTCGAGTTCGGTGGACAGTTCGCGAACCTGCCCTTCTCGATGGCCTGCCTCCTGCCCGACCTCCTGAAAGCGACTCTCGACCTGCTGTAATCGTTGTTGGAACGCCTCTCGCTCGGATTGGGCCTGAGCCAGGGCGGCTTCTCGTTGCTGTAACGCTGTCTGGGCGCGGCTGAGTTCGTCGTGGAGGTCCCGAAGTTGTTGCTCGCGATGGCCTACCTGGCCGCCGACTTGCTGAAAGCGAGCCTCGAGTTCGCCGGCCTGCGAGCGCAAAGCTTCGTTCTCTTGACGCAGTGCAAGCATGGCGTTTTGACTGTCTTGCAGGTCGGCCTCGAGCTCCACCAGGCGACGCTCACGCTGGGTCGTCTGGCTACCGACCTCTTGAAAGCGGGCCTCGACTTCAGTGGCTCGCACCCGCATCTCTTCCATCTCGTGACGGGCTTGGGCCAAAGCTGCCTGGGTGCGCTGCAGCTCGGCCACGGTATCGTTCAACTGGCGCTCGCGCTGGCTGACCTCGCTGCCGACCTGTTGAAATCGCGCCTCGACCTCCGAACTTCGAGCCCGCAGTTGGGCCAGCTCGTTGCGCAGCTGGGTGGCCTCTTGCTCGCGCTGGGCAAATCTCTGCTCGGCCTGCTGCGCGCCCTGACGAATGCGATTGAGTTCCTCGGCCAGGTTGCGCTGCCGCGACTCGGACTCGCCGGCCGTTTGCTGAAGCTGAGCCAGTTGCCGTTCCAACTGCTGCGAGCGCTCGCGCGAGCGCAGCATCTCGTCACGCATTTCGAGCACACGCTCTTCACGTTGGCGGGCCTGTGGCTCGAGCTCTTGCAGTCGGCGTCGCAGCGTCTCTTCGGTCGAGCGCAGCCGCCCGAGTTCTTGCTCGAGGGTGCCGACCCCCGACACGGCTCGAGCCGCTTTCTCTTCGGCTTCGCGAGCGCGCTGCTCGGCTTCGCGGGCTAACTCTTCCTGGCGAGTGAAACCGCGCGCCCAATCCTCGGCTCGCTTGATGCTGGCCAGATTCTCGGCCTCGAGTTCGCGGACTTTTTCTTCGGCCCGCTCCAGCCGCTGCTGGGCCAGACCCAACCGCCGCTCGGTTTCGGCTGCCTCATGGACCACGGCCTCGGTCTCGGACCGGACGATCATCATCCGCGCCGGAGTGCCGTCCCAGGCCACGTCCGAACTTTCCAACCCGGCTTCGATCGATTCGCCCCGAGGGCCGCGGATCACGATGTGGGTCGCGTCGAGGGGTAGCGAGCGGCCCAGGATCTGGGAGCTCGGCACGGCCAGCATGCGTTCGGCGGTGCGATTTGCGTACACAATCAATCCCTGGGCGTTCACAACGAGAACACCGTCGAGATAGTTCGCAATCATGCTCTCGAAGTTGCTGGCTTGACTCGGACCCAAGTTACCGCACCTAACGTCGAAGACTCTTTTGTCAGCGACGTTCGCACCTCCTTTGTGAGGGATCGTTCCCCGAGGGCTGGCGGGGACCTCCCAGGACGAGTTCCGTCGGTGGTCGAACGCAGGCGCATGGCGCTGGATTTTCAAGGTCTTTTCGGCCGAGCAATTCCGACCGTTGGGCCTTCCGCCTCGGACCGCCTGACGCGGGTGCGGCAGCGCCTGCTCGAGTTGGACTACCAGCGCGCTGCGGTTGACCCGCTCTTCGTGAACACCGGGCTCTGCTTTCGCGAACTCTACAAGACGCCCGGTTATCTGCGCAACTGCCGGGATTTAGGTGGTCCGCTGGCCTGTCTGGTGCCCTTGTTCTTGCTGCGCACACCTCAGCCGCGCCGTCTGGCCGAGCAGTGGCTGGGAAGCGAGCACGTGCAGACGATGCTCGACTGTAACCTGATGGTTGCCAAAGACGACCAGGTCGAATCGCTCTATGATTTGTATCCCTGTCAGGGCAACGTCATCGTAACCGACCATATGTTCGCTAAGTTCGATGCCGTTGTCCCCAACGCTGTCTACTATCTTGGCAATGATAGCTATGAATTGGCGCGCCTGACTCCCCGCCAGAAGATTCGCCGCGGCCTCGACCTGTGCACCGGCTCTGGAGTGCAGGCCACCCTGGCGGCACACCACACCAACATGGTCATCGGGGTCGACCTTAATCCCCGGGCCACGGCCGTGGCCGCCGTGAACACGGTGCTCAACGGGGTGGGCGAGCACTGCAGCTTCTTGCTGGGCGACCTGTACGGTCCGGTGGCCCGGGGCGGCTTCGACCTCATCACCGCCAACCCGCCCTTCATTCCCAACCCTCGCAACGATTTACAGTGGTTTCGTTCCGGCGGCGAATCGGGGGAGGAGGTGACCCAGAAGATTTTCGCCGGCTTGCCCAAATTCTTGGCGCCAGGTGGCACCCTGGCCCTGGTCACCGAGTATCCCATCCTCAAAGGCAGCGACGTGCTCGAGCGCACCCGCTCGTGGATTGACGAGAAGGCGGGCTGGGGTCTGGCCTTGCTGGCTCATCACCAATATTCTCGCGAGGGCTACGTCCACCAGCAGGCCCCCCGGACCGGCAACTACGAACAGGACTGCCTCGAGATGGAGCGCTGGCTCGACCTGTATGAGCAATTGGGCATCGAGGCCGTGGCCTTCGGGGTCTTCCTCGCCCGTCGCCTGGAGAACGCTGACGGCTGGCTGGAAAGAAAGGCTATTACCTCGGGCTCGGACGACCTGGGTGAGACCGTCCGTCACTGGCTCGACTCTCTGACCCTCTTCAATAGCCAGGCCTGGCTGGCTGATTGGCAAAGCTGGACGCCCCGCCTGGTCGAGCTAAAACGCGTGCTGTTCGAGCATGGCGGCTCGGCCGCCGTGGTCGAGTTTCCTCAACCCGGCTGGCCCGACCTCGAACTCGACGCCCACGACGGGGCGCTGCTCAAGACCCTGCTCGACCATCCCGACACCCCCGCCGGCCAACTCGCCAGTGACCCCTCAGGCTGGCAACGCCTGGGCCGTCACGGGCTTTTCGCCTAGCCGCGACGACTTCGTCGTCGAGAAGGGAGCCGCGACGACTTCGTCGTCGCGAAAGGGAGCGCTCGCTCCGCTCGCGAGAAGGGAGCCGCGACGACTTCGTCGTCGAGAAGGGAGCGCTCGCTCCGCTCGCGAGAAGGGAGCCGGGCTACGCCCGGGGAGGGGAGCGGCCTCCGGCTATCGCCTCGGCCGGGAGAGGAGCGAAGCTCGCTCGCTCGCTTCGAGTTTTTGAGGTACTCGACGCTGCGCGTCGTAATCATGGGGCGGCTGCGCCGCGATTGGTGTTGGTGTGGAACGCCTCGCTGCGCTCGTCGCGAAAGGGAGCGCTCGCTCCGCTCGCGAGAAGGGAGCCGGGCTGCGCCCGGAGGGGGGAGCGGCCTCCGGCTAACGCCTCGGCCGGGAGCGGAGCGAAGCTCGCTGGGCTCGCTTCGAGTTTTTGAGGTACTCGACGCTGCGCGTCGTAATCCTGGGGCGGCTTGGCCGCCCGGGCCCTCTTCCGTGCGGAAGTCCGGCCAGGGGCCAGTCAGTCGGCAAGCCGGCTTCACGAGCCCCACGTTGCTTGCCACGCCGCCGGATGCTATTTGCAGGTGGCGAAACCCGCCTTTTTCAACGTTCTTTGGTCAAAAGCGTAGACCCGAGTGTGTCCAAGGGAGGAGTCCGGAAAGCCCTCCCACTTGACGGTCACAACCCATACCGCCCGGTCATTGAGAGTGGCTTGATAGGCGCTCACGGGCAAATAGGCAAGGTCCGCCGCATCCTCCTTTATCAGCTCCAGAATCTTGCCAAGGGACGCCGAATCCAGCTTCTGGGTTTGGGCCTTCTGGACGAGAGCTATGGAGAATGCCTCAAAATTTGGTTGCCAGTTGGTCGTGGTATACGACTCAAATTGCTCCTCCTCGGGGCGACCAGCAAAGGTATCGAATAAGAGTCTCTGTAGATCGAGCTCTGTGGCTTTCAGCGGGTTGTCCAGGACTCTGACTACGACAGCCTCGGGTCCAGGCTCTCCCCGTACCGGGGCCGTCTCTGTCTCCGATTCTGGAGTTGTGCTGGGTGTGCCTGGCTGGATCGGTTCTAGAGGGTTGGCCTGGTGGCCAGCGTAGGCTGCAATGCAGACCAGCAAGAGACCTGCAGCCAATACATTGGCTAGTTGCTTGTTTTTCATCTTTGATGCTGGTCCCTCGTTCTGCGATAACCGGCGCCGTGATTTGCGTACCAGCTCTTGAGTTGGTCTAAGCTTTCGCAGCGGTGGAGCGTGTCGGCGGCGGGGGGGTTCTGGGCTAGCAGCATTTCATGCAAGCTTTCAAAGGCCTCTTCGTCTCTCCAGCCGTAATCGGCATTCTCATCGAGGGCCCAGCCGAGACCGTGGCGTCCGGCGCAACGGACAACGACTTCTATAGCCGCCAGCGGTAATTCTGAGTCCCTGTCTTGCGCGCGGAAGAACTCGGGTTTGAGGCGCTCGGGCTCTCCCAGCAGGGCCAGGGCAACTTCGCGAGCGGGTGATGGCGAAGTGGCCAGGATGGCTTCGCGGGCGGCCGTGTCTTCCATCAGTCCCAGGGCGATACCAGCAAGCTCTGGCTCGCTACAGTCCCGGCCAATGGGTTCTGGGTAGTCGTAGGCTGGGGTCGCTACGGCCTTTCTTGGGGGCGCAGGCTGGCCCTTCACCAGGGCCAGCAGCGGGCTCGCAAGCGAACGTCTTTGGTTTTGCCCGGCCGCCCGGATGGCCGCGCGTCGAACCTGTTCATCGGGGTCACTCAAAGCGATGGCAAGATGCGGGTCGAGGTTCGCGCCCCGGCGGCTCCAGCGGCTGAGCACAAAGACAGCGTGTTGTCGCGTCCAGGCCGACGGGCTTTGCTCGAGAAGGGTGAGAGCCTGCTCTTGCAACTGGTCCGTCCCTGGCCACTCGCCCAACTCGGACCTGGTCCAGAAACGCACGGCCCCGCGGGCCTGGCGCGCCTTGGAGCCGGCCAGCGCCTGGGCCACGCAAGCTCGCAGAACTTCGTCGGGAAACGTCTTCAGCGTGCCCTCGGCTTTGGCCTCAAACATTGAGGATGGGTTCCAGGGACCGGCACTGCCCAACACCTGAAAGAGCGCAAGAACTTGCTCTTCAGGCTCAGGCAGGGCCCTGTCCAAAGCTTGCTTGAGCTGGTCGGAGGCGCCAAGGGAGAGGGGGTCGTCGCCCTGAATGAGGGCCTCTTTGACGATTTTGGGAAGACCCTCGGTGGCATCGGCCAGCGACTCGGCGAACCGGCGTTGTCGGCGAGTGCTCTCTTCGATTTCCAGTTTTGGTCCAGGCACCCCGTGAAGGTCTAGCCAATCGACGAGAAAGCGGGAAGCGTCGGCTGTCAGCACGGCATCGCCGGGCCAGCCTGCCGACCAGCGCAAGAGTTCGCCATGGTGAAAGCCCACTGTCTGCAGAAGGGTGTCGTCTTGATAGAACTCCAGGCTGGGGGTGCCGCAGCACATACAAGCGACTCCACTTTGGGAGGAGTCGATTTCGATACCCTCGAGAAGCCCGGCCAGGTCGGATGCCTCTCGCGACTCGAACAAGGTCGCTTCGTTGGCGGGATCGCGATGGCAGGTTCCCCCCGAGCGGACCCTCAACCGGTTTGCCCGGGTCACCGCGTTTCGCAGCTCGTTGGCCCAATCGTGGTGCACGCGACAATCCGGGTTGGCCTGTTCAAAGGCTTGAAGCTGGTCGAGCGGGACCGAGCTGCCGAGCAGGGAGAGTTCGGCGAGTTCTGGCACTTTTGAGGCTGGCAATCTCTCGACCGGACAGAGGTCGGCTACGACGCGGCGCACCCTGGGGTGGCCGGCCAGGGCGCTCAGGTCGGTCAGTCGACTGGCGCGCACCTGGACCACCGACAGACCCGGCAAGCGGGCCAGAAATTGACCGTCGCCGAGGTCGGAACGCTCGGCCCGGAGCCAGGCCAACTGGTCCAGGCCCACCAGCCTCTCGGGGTTGACCAGGTTGGAGCAGAGCAGAGTGTTGAGCTGCCTGCAGCCGGATACCCACCCTGCATCCGTGGTCTCGGCCGTGAGCAAATCGAGCGAGAGCAGACGAAGTTCGCTCAGTCGGCTCAGGCCGCTCAGCTCTCCATAACCCATGTTGCTGCTCTCTCGGATGAAGAGATAGCGAAGCCTGGGGGGCAGGTTGGGGAGCGAAATCGGCCCGTCGCGGGACGCATCATAGCAGTCGGTCAGCGTGATGCAGCAGCGGGCCAGGTCCAGTCTCTCGAGGTCGGTGGCAAACTCGGGACGCCAGCAGTCGAGAACGACCCCGCGAATTTGTTGCAGTTCGGTCGGAGCCAGTTGTGCCAAAGGGTTGCGGACCTGGGACGTGTCGTCGTCTCGGAAGAGGGTCACCGCCACCGGGCGGGACGGCTCGCCATCGAGCGACAAGAACAGTGTTCCGAAGACTCCACGCCTCAGCTCGAAGGCGTAGGTCCCTGGCGGACCCAGCACCATCGGCAGGTTGGCCACTTCGATGACGTCGCCCGGCTGATAAGCCGCTGGCGAGTCAGCAAGCCGCACGACGGGGGGGCGAATCGACTGGCCATTCAGACTGAAGGAATACTCCTCGGCCCAGCTGATGCGGACGAAAAGGCTTACCAGTAGGAGGGCGAGGATGGCTCTCTGCATGCAGTAGGGTTCGTTCCCCTTACGGGTAAGGCCTCCACGGCTCGCCGGCTGCTATTGGTGGAGGAGCTGCTCGAGGTGGCTGCGGAAGGAGCTGCCGCCCAGGTTGGAGCCGTCCAGGCCGCGGATCTCGGCCTGGGTGAGGTTGACCCGGGGAGCGAAGATGGCGTCGTGGGCCGCCGCGCACAGGGCGCTGCGGGCGTCTTCGCCGGGCTCCGCCGAAAAGCGGGCCAGCACGGCGCCCCTGGCCGTCTCGAGGCGGCCGGTGAAACCGCTTTCGAGACTGCCCTCGACGGTCAGACGCAGGTCCGAGCCCGAGCGAAAACGAGGCGAGGCGAGCAGCCAACGGCGCAGGCGGCGGTCGGGGCAGGTCACTTCGACCGGTAGGGCCAGGCCCAGACGGCGCAGGCTGGGCGGGTCGGCTTCGAGGGCCTCGGCGTAGCGGCCCAGCTGGGCCAGCAGGCGAGCCCGCAGCAACACCTCCGAGGTCGGCAGGTCAGCCAGGGCTTGCTCGAGTTGGGCCTGGTCGTGGTTGAGTTCACCGAGCAGGGCCAGCAGGTAGGGGCGCTCCTTGGTCGAGGCCTGGGGCAGGCGGCGCGTGGCCGCTACGACCAGCGGTCCTCGGCCGAGTGCGCCGGCTAAATCTGGTAGCAGCCAGGGGCAGTTCAGGCCTTTTGGGCCATAAGGGTCGAGCAGGCGCTCGAGGTCGCCGTTCGAGGCGATCAAAGCCGCTTGCTCGCGCTGGGCCAGCTTGAACTGGCGACGACGCTGCAGCTGCTGGCTCAACAGGCTCCACCAGCCGCGCCCGCGGGTATAGCTGCGCTCCTCACGCAGGCGTTGCTGGCAGGCCGAGAGGGCCTCGGAGTAGATCAGCAGGTTTCGGCTGGCCACCAACCAGCCTTCCGTCGAGGTCCCGGCGTTGCGGTCGGGAAAGGCGACGACCCGTTCCATCACCTCGGCAGCCTCTCGGTCGAAGCCGCAGCCCAGCAACACCAGCCCGGCACTCTGCAGGGCTTTCGCGGTGTTCTGGATTGAGACCGAAGGATCGGCGTTGGCCCGCCACAGGTTGTTGTGCCGGATCGCCTCGACCGCCTCGGGCTGGCGTCCCTGAGCTAGATAGAGTTCCGCCAGCAAGCCCCAGGGAGAAGCGTAGGTGAAGGGGTCTTCAAACCGGGTCGAGGCCAGCAGATACTGCTCGGCGCGGGCGAAGTCGAGCTGGGCTCGGGCTGTCTCTCCGGCGTTGGCGGCATAGACCGCATCCGGCTGGATCTGCTTGCCGGTGACCAGCTCGAGGAGGGCCTGGTAATAGTCGAGCGACCTGGGCAGGTTGCCGAGCTCGTATTCGAGGTTGCCCAGGGTATTGAGGGCGACGGCTCGCTCTTCGGGCTGGCCGTCGATCGAGGCCTCTTGCAGACGCTGGCGAGCCTCATCAGACCGTCCCAGCTTGAGCAGCGGCCAGCCATACTCGGCCCGCAGGCGGGGCTTGAACAGGGCGTTGTAGCGGTCGAGCAGCTTGAGCGAGCGTTGGTATTCTTCTTTGCCCTCGGCCACGGTGCGCAGGTTCCACAGGGTATCGCGATAGAGGTCACTTTCGGCCAGGTCTTTGACGGTTGTCTCGAGTCGCTGGCGAGCCAGGCGTAAGTGATAGTCGGCACGGGGCAGGTTGCCCTCGCCCCACTGATAGACCTGGCCGAGGAGCAGGTGGGCCTCGGCCGATTCGGGCTGGTTGGCTAACATCTGTTCGGCCATCTCTCGCGCTTTGACGTAGTTACCGCGCGCAATCAGGCGCTTGGCCTGGTCATAGTCCTGGTCGCCGGCCTGGGCCATGGCCAGACCCCCCAGCAGCAAAAACAGCCATGGCAGCCAGCGGCTCACGGGGCCAGGGTCACCCGACTCAGGGCTTCTAGCGGCTCGCGCAGACAGTCGGTGATGACCCGCTCAGGTTCGCGGCGGCCCATCTCGAGCACCAGCCGGTGGCCGAAAATGGGCAGCGACAGCCATTCGATGTCTTCTTCAGTGACGTGGCTGCGGCCCCGGAGCAGGGCGGCCGCCCGCAGAGCCGGCTTCATCAGGACCAGGCAGCGGGTCGATACTCCCTGGGCTACGTCGGGATGCTCGCGCAGGTTGCGGGCAATGTCGACCAGACAATCGTTGATGCGAGGGTGAACGTAGATACCCTTGGCCAGGCTGTGGCGGGCCGCTACGACCGCCCCGCGGGCTACTTTGGGAAACCTGTCGCCCACCGGTTCGGCCCGCTCGAATTCTGAGCTGAGCACCTCGATCTCGGCTTCGCGGTCGATGTAATCCATGCGGATCTTGAAGAGAAAGCGGTCGAGCTGGGCGGTGGGCAGGGGATAGGTGCCGGCCAGGTCGAGCGGGTTCTGGGTGGCGATGACAAAGAAGAACTCATCAAGCAGATAGCTGACATTGTCGACGGTGACCTGTTTTTCGGCCATGGCCTCGAGCATGGCCGACTGCACCTTGGGCGAGGTTCGGTTGATCTCGTCTCCCAACACCACATAGGCGAAGATGGGACCCCGGCGAAACTGGAAGTCCTTGGTATCGGCGTCAAAGACCGTCACTCCGGTCACATCCGAGGGGAGCAGGTCGGGAGTGAACTGGATGCGGCGAAAGTCCGGAATCTCGTCGTCAGGGAGGTCGTCGGCGATGGACTCGCCCAGAGTCTTGGCCAGAGTGGTCTTGCCCGAACCGGGATAGTCTTCCAGCAGAACGTGGCCGTCGGCCAGCAGGGCCACCAGGATGAGCTCGATGACCTCGTCGCGGCCCTTGACGGCGTGGCGCATTCGCTGGCGAAGGAGTTCGGCCGTGGCTCGACCCTGTTCGAGTAGTTCTGGATCCATGTTACCTCCTTAGCCTACGCTCCACCATGAGGTCGGATTGAGCGCTCCCAGCCAGCGCGCTCGCCCGGCCGTGTTGGCCTTCCACTCGGCCACCGCCCTGGCCAGCAGTTCCCTCCACGGGACCGGAAGCCTCTTCTCGGGGTCCCCCATCTGGTGAGCCAGGTGCGCCCGGGTCAACTCGGCAAAGGTAGGCGCTACGGTGCGGCAGCGCTCGGCAAAGCGCTGGCGCGGCTCACCGGTGCGGCGCTGCAGCCCGGTCTCGGCCAGGCGATCGAGCATCGCCACCAGGGCCGCTTTCGGCAGCACCTCGTCGCCACAGAATCCGGGGCGAAAGCGGCGCCACAATTTCACCAGATAGAAGCCGGCCAGCCCGGCCAGCAGCAGCCAGCGAAGACCTGAGAGTAGCTTGCCGATCAGCCGGGCGGCCAGTTCTTGCAGGTCGAAGCGCACGCTCTGTTTGGGTTGGTGCGAGGCCGCTCGGGCCATCTCGCCCAGCAGTTGCTTGAGATCTTGCGGCTGGCTTTCTCGGGGGGGGTCGAGGTTCTGCTCGGGGTTGACATCGAGCACGACCCAGCCGGCGCCGTCGAGATAGATCTCGGGCCAGGCATGGGAACTCGAGGCCGGCACCAGCAGGGCCGAACCACGTCCCCGCTGCTGCGAGGGCACGGCATAACCCGAACCCACCCGGGCCGGGACCCCGGCCGTGCGCATGAGATACACTCCCGCGTGAGCAAAGAAGACGCAGTAGCCGGTGCGATCGCCGAAGAGAAAGTCGGCCACCGGGTCGTCCGCCTCGGCATGACCCGAGGTCTGACTGTAGATGCCATGCGTGTCGAGCCACAGTTTGATCGCCAGAGCTTTCTGCAGGGGGCCGGCCTGGGGATGGTCGGCCAGGATGTTGGCTAGCAATTCGGCGTAGCGAGGGTCTTCCGGGGCGGCCAAGTAGTGGTGGCGAGTGGCTTCGTCCCAGGCCGGGTCACCGACCTCGAGTTCGAGAAGGTCGGCGAAGGGCCGGTCGAGCACCCAGGAAAAGGTGGTGTAGGCCGACTGAAACCGCTTGGGGTCGGGATTGGGTTCCGGCTCAAAGCCGCTGGCGTTGGTCAGGCCGAAGGGTTGATGGTGCTCTTCCAGCAGCACCACCCGCGTCTCGAGTGGGCGCCGGTAGCCTCCCGAAAGGGGTGGAAGTTCAATTTCCACCGCTCGAGTGGTGGGAAATTCGGTGGCCACATCGTGGTCGTAGCGTCCGCTGGTGTCGGCCACCATCCTGGTTCCGTTGTAGAGGCTGAAAGCTGACTGGCGAAAGTAGTAAAAGCCCCGTTCGGGTTGATATTCGTCGCTAAACAAGACCACCGCTATTGGCCGGTCCTGGGAATCGCCCTGGCTTGGGTCCGAAAAGTCCAACTCTTGATTGTCCTGGCTTTGCTCTTCACCCTGACCGCTGACGGCCACGGTCGGCGGCTCGGGCTTGAGGTCCTTGAGGTGATGGCTGGGAAAGAGCGTAAACAGACCGAGCAAGAGGATGGTCATCAGGGAAAGATCCAGCCAGCGGCCGCGCTTTCGGGTGTGGCTGGCGGCCAATTGCAGCAGCAGCGAGACGATGAGGATGCCAAACGCGATCAAAACCGGCAACGGGTCGATACCCGAAGACCAGAGGGGGTCGACCAGGGCCAGGGGACGACTGATGTAGCCCTCTTCGTGGGCCTGGGTGAGGCTGCCCAGGACCCAGGCTCCCAGCACCAGTTCGACCGTCAACCAGCCCCGATGCCGTCCACTGCTCGAACGCAGCAGGGAAGTCAAGACCAGTAACTCGACGCCCCAGAAGAGCGCATCCGACAGTCGATAGGCTCCGGCCGGGCCCAACACCCGGCTAAAGACGGCCCGCTCGATCATGAACCGGCTGAGCAGGCCGCCGGCCAGAGCCACCCCACCGGCCAGTAGCCAGAGCCGAGGTAGGCGAAGCGAACGGTGGCCTTGACGGTGGGCTAACCAGCATCCCGCCGCAGCGCCGGCCCCGGCCGCCAGCAGGCTGGTGGAAAGCGGCGACTCCTGGGCCGCCCACAGGACCGCCAGCAGGACCCAGACGACTCCGCCGACCACGGCCTTCATCGGGGCGGCTCCAGCAACACCCCACCGAAGCGAGCTACCACGGTCGCCTTACCACCCCAACGGCGGAACACTTCTTCGGGATCGGGAGCGGCCGGCCGCTTCGGTTCGAGCCATCCCCACAGCCCTTCCGGAGCGGGCTCGAGGTCCTGGTCGAGGCCCACCCAGACATCCACCCTCAGTCGTGAAAAGCGCACCGCCGCCTGCACCAGGCGGGCCGCGTCCACCGACCCTGCCGGAGCCAACACGATGCAATAGCCGAACCCATCGGTCTCGGCCTCTTTCAGAAAGGTGGCCAACCCGGCCGGAGTGGCTCGCAACCGATTGCCGCTGGCGGCGATCTGTTCCAGAGCCTCGTCTTCGCGGTGGGACCAGCGGGTGGCCCCGTCGGCACCAAAACGCCAGCCCGCTCCCAGCAAACCGTGACTCACCAGCACCCGGGCCAGTCCGGCCGAGGCTTCGTCATTGGGGCCGGTGAGGAGATAGGCGCAAGCCCGTGGGCTCGAGGTGATGGCCCGCTCCGGCACGCGGACCACGACTTTGCCCGAGCGCGAATAGACCTTCCAGAGAATAAATCGGACCGAATCGCCCCGCTGGTAACCACGCATGTCGAGGCGTTCGCCGGCCACTTCGCCAGCCGGGTCGGGCACGTCTTCGCCGGGCAGTAGCGAGCGCACCAGGTGAACGCTTTCCAAGCGTCCGGTGGCCGGCAAGACGCGGATGCGGACCTGCTGTGGATGACGTAGGGTCAGGCTGGCCAGACCCAGCACGTCGCGCACGATGAAGCGCCGGACTACCCCGGGATAGATGCCGCGCTGGCGGCAATTGACCCGCTCGCGCACCCAATCGGCCTGGCGGGCCAGGCTCACTTCGGCGGCCAGATCTTCCCATTCCCAGTCTACCTTCACCAGGGGCAGATAGGAGGGAAGGTTCACACTGACGCCGGTAGGGCACGCGTGCTGGGCCGTCAACTCGATGGGTAGTCGCGAAAAGCCGGTCAGACGGCGGCGCAACCACAGGCTGGTCAGGCAAACGCTGGCCACGGAAAGGCCCAGCACCGTAGCCACGGCCACAGCCATCGATAGGACCACCAGGTCGAGTTTGGCCACGCCCACCAGCGGAACGGCCAGGCAAACGGCCACGGCCACCCCGAGGCCGGCTCCGGTGAGGGGGATATAGCCCCACAGACGGTGTGCCCACTCCATAGGGCTAGATTTACCCCGAGGGCCGTTGGCCTACACAAAAAAAGCCGGGGGAGTCCCCCGGCGAGCAAGCTCTCAACTCAACTTGGACTATTTGAACTGCCACCACTGACCGGCGGTAGCCTCACGAACTTTGCTGTCGATGATCACGCCGGAACCGGCGGTCGCACCAATAGCGCCCATTCCCAGCGTGGCGGCCACGCCGATGACCGGCGCAAGTTCGGGCTTGATGACCCCGGCATAACTCAGGATGGTGGTGCCGATGGCGCCCAGTCCGGCTCCGATGCCACCACCGACCAGCCGGCCTTTGCGGGTCATGGCGGCCACTTCGGCATCGCTGAACTTTAGTTCGGGGAGGTTTCTGAACTCGCTGACATTGACGGCATCTTTCTGACCGTGGATGCGGAACATGACCGAGCCGTCTTCTTCCGTGAGGCGACCGCGGGTCTGGGCCGTCATCGGGGTCGAAACCGCTCCCGCCAGTGCGCCGAAGGCCGCCCCGGGTAGGGCGAAGGCCGGGTTGATCAGTCCGCCGACGCAAGCGGCGATGGTGGCTCCGCCCATCGAGCGCAGCATGGTGACCGAGTCGAGGCGATGATACTTGCCGTAGTCGAGGCGATAGACGGCTTCGACGCCTTCGGCCGGAGGGGTGTAGTTGTCGAGAATTTTGGCGGTCGAGTCAAAGCTGGCGCCGTGGATGTCCCAACGTTCGCCGGGAGGGCGGATAGAGCTCAGACGCTGGGGAGTTTGGGGGTTGGCTGCGATTCTCACGTTCTTGATCCTTTCAATCCTGGAAGCCTAATACATGTTGGGCTGATGACCTTTGGTCATCATGCGCTGCTCGAAGGTCTCGCGGTCGATCTCGCCGAGGGCTCGGGCTTTGACATCGGGGTCTCTCCACGAGTTGGGCTCGGCGCCCGTCACTTTGTAGACACCGGCTTCGAGTTTGCGCCAGAAGTCGGTCTTGTCGAGCACGGGGTTCCACATGCCGTTGACGATGCAGTAGTAGGTGTCCCAGGGCTTGGTGTGATGCTGAGCGTGATTGGCCGGGCTCTGGGCCAGGCCGGTTTTCTGAAGGAATTTTGCGAAGGCGGGCGGGTTCTCTTCGTGCGAGTAGCGGTGCGAACCCTGAGCCAGGTAGCCACCGGCGAAGAAGCTGATGGCCGCGGCGCCCAGCGCGGGAGTTAGCAGGCCCACCGTAGGAGTGGTCGGGGTCAGGAAGGCGGCGGCCAACAGCGGAAACGACATCGCCGAGCCGGCGGGATACATGTTCGACAACAGCGTGCCTCGGGAGAGGTCGGTGGCGTCGTTGTGATGCACCTGGAACTCGGCCGCCATCGGGCCCAGAATCGGGGTGTCGGGAGAAGGATAGTTGTCGATGGTCCAGTGGAAGACTCCGCTGGCCAGGTCGGCCGCGGCGTAAGCGCCCACGGCCGCGCCCACACAGGCGGCGCCGGCGGCGAGCTGAGTGCCCAGGTCGGGCATGGCGGCAATCTGCATGCCCATCTTGGTGAGCAGCATCGCGGTTCCGCCGGCCATGGCCGCCCCCACGACCTTGTGGGCCAGGTTGCTCTTGGGCTTGTTGACCGAGCCGGGGTTCTGGTCGATGGAGACGGTGTCTTCGGCTACGGGGGTCGAGGGTGTGTCGGCGGCGGCCGGCTTGGCCGTCGCCACAGCCGCAGGCGGGGCCTTGGGCTGGGCTAGTGAGAGAACTTGCATTTTTTTGACCTTTCGTGGGCCTCTGACGGACCCTATGACGTTAATTTAACGGTAGTGACTTAAAAAAGTCTGATGGCCTCTTCAGGCGTTTAGCGCCAGGGTCGCTCGGGCAGGAGTCTGGTTGTGAAGGTTTCCACCGGAAGACTCAGTCTGGAGAGCCCCGAGCCGCAACGTCGCCGGGCCCTGGGCACGCTGTTTCTGACCATCTTCGTCAACCTGCTCGGGTTCGGCATCATCATTCCTTTGCTGCCCTTCTATGGCGTTCGGCTGGGAGCCTCACCCTCGGTCATCGGCTGGATTTTCGCTTCCTACTCGCTCTCTCAGCTCATCGCTTCGCCGATTCTGGGAGGATGGTCTGACCGCTGGGGCCGTCGACCCGTCCTGATTGGCAGCCTGATCGGAACGGTCCTCAGTTTTGCCCTGCTCGGCGTGGCTCACAGTGTGGCGCTGCTGTTCCTCTCGCGCATTCTCGACGGACTTTCGGGCGGCAACATTCCTACCGCTCGGGCCTACATCGCCGACATCACCCCGCCCGAGAAGCGGGCCCAGAGTTTCGCCTTGATCGGCATCGCCTTCGGGGCGGGTTTTGTGTTTGGCCCGGCCATGGGCGGGTTGCTGGCCAAGATCAGTCTCGATGCTCCGGCCTGGGGAGCGGCCGTGCTGGCGCTGCTGGCCACCGTGATGGCCTTCTTCTGGCTGCCTGAAACGGTCCACGTGACCGAGACCCGCAAGCCTCCCACCCTGTCCGCCTTCACCTCGGTCCTGGGCGACGGACGCCTGGCTTATCTCCTGTTGCTCGATTTCACCATCTGGGCGGCGGTGTCGGTCTATCAGACCACCTTCGCCCTCTTCGGAGAGCAGCGTTTTCAATGGGATGCCGACCAGGTTGGTCTGGTGCTGGCCGGAGCGGGCTTCGCCGGCGCGCTGGCCCAGGGAGGGCTGGTGCGGGTGATGGTGCCGCGACTGGGCGAGAAGAAGGTGCTCTCGCTGGGTCTGGCCATATCCGCCGTGGCCCTGGCCGGATGTGCCGGGGCCATGAGCCCGCGGCTCTTCATCGCCATTCTCATTCCCGCCGTCATCGGCAGCTCGATGGTCACGCCCGCCCTCATCAGCCTGGTGAGCCAATCGGCCGAGCGCGATGGCCAGGGCCGCGTCCAGGGCGTGGCCAGCTCGCTCGAGAGTCTGGGCCGGGCGCTAGGTCCCGTCTGGGGCAACAGCGTGCTCCAGCACTATGGTGGCGGGCCGGCCTATCTCTCGGCCGCCGTGGTGTTGGGCCTGGCCGCCCTCATGGCCACGGGTTTGCCTTCGCCAGCGAAGACCTAAAGAGGACCGACGGAGCCGGGTCCGAAAGGCCGCCCATGCTTAGACATCGCTTTCTTACCATCTTGCTTGCATTTGCCCTGGCTTTGCCGGGCCTGGCCGATCAGATTCGCATCGAAGCCATCCCGGCCTCGGCCGACGAGTTCCTGGCTCTGCGGGACCGCCTGGCCACCACGCCCGAGGGCGGAGCCGCCTGTGTCATCGCCACGCTGTTGGCCTTCTCCAAAGACTACCAGGTGGGCATGCAGTGTCTGACCTTGATCCTCGACCAGCGCAACGTCGGTCAGGGGGATGTCTACAAAGGCCACGCCCCTATCTCGTCGATCATGTATCACATCGATCGCATCAGCGGCTACAATCTCTGGCCGTATCTCGGCTTCGCCTATATCAAAGGCGCCACGGCCGCCAACAACTACCAGACCAGCCCGCCCTATACGGTGGTCACCAAACGCCAGCGTAACAGCGGGACCGACGAAAGTGGCCAGGTGAAGATCTTCATCTACAATGACGGCTTCAGCCCGCGCCCGGTCACCCTGCGCCGCAACGACAAGGGGATCTGGAAAGCCTACGAGCTTTCGAGCATGTTCCTCAACGTCAACCCGCCCGCTTCGACCGCTCCCAAAGACGATCTCTAGGCCCACGGTTGCGCGAATCGCCGAAATCCCCGAAAAATGGTGGTTCGGGGCGATCCTGGCTACTTGAATTTTCGGCTGGCTTATACTATAGTATGATCGTAAATGGGTTCTAAACCAAAGTACAGCACTCCCTTCTACGAGGGTCGCCTAGAAGAGGCCCTGACTCAGCACGAAGAGCGCGCCATCGAGAAGCACAACAAGCGTCTCGAGGAGAAGGCCAAGAAAGGCCAACCCCGCAATCCCTATCGGCCTCTGCTGCTCCCCGGAATCGCTTTCACCCTCCTCGTCGCCGGCCTGGCCGTCATCGCGCCCAAGTTCACCGGCATTCTGGCCGGCATCCTCGTCTTCACCGGCGCCTTGACGGTCTTCTTCACCTCAATCCGCAACAAAGAAGACTAGGTGCCCGATGCGGCGCCCAACCCTCCAAATTCTACTTGCCATTGTTTTGGTAGCTAGCCTTGCCCTGAGTTCGCGAGCAGTGCCCACGGACCCGGCTCTCGAGGCTGCTCTGGCCCGGTTGCACAGCCAGGACTGGTTCGAAGTTCGCGACGCTGCTCGCGCCTTGCGCAGCATCGGTTCGCCTGCGGTGCCTCGCTTGCTCGAGTTGCTGGATTCAGCCGAGACGATCCCGATTGGGCCAAAAGACCTCTGCACCGGCTATCTTTTTTGGTACCAGTTCGACTACGTCTCGGTTCGGGCGGGCTACACTCTTGAGGGCCTGGCCTTTAAAGACTTCGGCTTTGCTGACCCTGACCCCAAGCCGACCACACCCGAACAGTGGGCGTGCCATCGTCAGGCCGCCGCGGCCCGTGCCAGGGCCTGGTGGGCCCAGCAGGATCCCAGTTGGCAACGCGTCGACGCCCTCGAAGAGGCGCTATCCGTACCGAGTAGCGGCAATTGGCGGGCGTTATCATTCTTGAACAACGAGTCGTGGGCCCGGTCCTGGCGAGAGGCCGAGCTCTGTGAGGGCCTGACCCGCGATGTATATTTCGACCGCATCGTTCCCGCTGTCGACCGCCTGCGCCCGCAAGTCGTGACCGACCTTCAGGAGCAAATCGACGGCCTGCCTCACCAACCAGGACGGCCCCTCGCCTTGAGCCTCGACGGACTGACGCCCGGTCCGGGCGTAGAAGACAGGGAGCTGCAAGGCAGTCGCTTGGAGTTAGACGGACGAGTCATTGCCCGCGTCGGTGAGGATGCGACCAGGTTGGCGGCCCAAGGCCCCAGGATCGAGGTGCTCTGTGAAGACCAGGGGAGCATTTGGTTCTACGAGACGTTCCCGTTCCAAGCGATGGTTGTGATCGTGAGTGGGCGAATTGACTCGATTTATCTGCTCACAGCGGAAGGTCCCTGGTCGAGAGAGGAGTGACCAGAAGCTTGCTCGCAAAGGTCAGCCTGTTGCTGTTGTTAGCATTTCCAGCGCGGGCTCAGGAATTGCGACTCGAGCTTGATGGAGTCGACATCGTATTTGCCTTGAAGGTTATTTGTCACCAGGCGGGCCTGACGCTCAATCGCGGGATCGACATGCCTGAGGAACAGGTCACCATCCACGCCGACGGCCTGAGCGTCGACCAGGCCATCGGGTTGTGTCTCGAACAGGTGAAGACCTCCTATTTCTACGAGGTGCGCAAAGGCAATCTGGCAATTGCCACCGCGGCCGAGTTTCCTCGCCTGCCGGATGAACTTGGGATCGATGTCTTGCACGAGGGGCCGAGCCAACGGCCCTCCCATTTCTACCCCTCCAGCTGGCTGGACGATTTGCAGCGCGGCCTTGGCGGCGACCCCAAGGCTATTGCCGATGCCCTATACAAGCTCCATTGGATCCACTACGAGTCGTTCTGGAGCTTTCCAACCCACGACCCGTCCCGGTTCGAGGTCGCTCCATCGGGTACCGGTTGGATCGCCCGCTATCGACCTGATGCGAGCACTTGCGTCGAGTTGGTCAACAACGGACTCGAAGAAAGCATCCGGGCCAAGGGTAAGTCGCCCATTGCACTCTCGAGGCGGCTCCGGCTGCCGCGGCATGTGGAGCGGTTCGTGGGTCGAGCCAGCTATGAGGCCTCTGAGTCTCTCGGGCCCGAACTGGGGGACGGAACCTATGTCATCGTCCGTCCTTTCAATTGGTCAGACCAAACCGACTTACCTGGGCCCGGAGTCCTGGTGAAGATCGCTGCGGAATCGTCGCCCCAAGAGGTCAGCAGACTCGATTTCAGCCGCGTCAACGGCCTGGTCCGTAGCATCGACATTGGAGTGCCCGGCGATCTGGCGGTCGAAGACGGACGCGTCCAGGTCATCGACTGGGACCCCTGGAGGGGCTCGCGTTAATCTGTCCGAACCGTCGGTCATGACGTTCCAAGAGCGGCTCGAAGAGGCTATCGATCTCAACGACGAAGGCAAGTACCGTAAGGCGCTGGGGCTGTTCAACAAGCTGGTGAAGGAGCAGCCCGCTCACTCCCAGGCCCGCTTCGAGCGGGCCATGGTCTTGATGAACCTCGACCAGGACGAGAAAGCCGCCAAGGACCTCGAAAAGGTGCTCGAAATCGAACCCGGCTACCCGGGCGCCAAAGAGTGGCTCGCCCGGGCCTCGGCCGGGCAGGGCAAGCTGCTGCTGGCCGCCGAGACGCTGCTCGAGGCGCTGCCCTCCAAGTCCGACGTCTCTCCTCAAAAGTGGGCCGACTGCGCCCGCCATTTCTTGGAGGGCGGCGAGGCCGGGCGAGCGCGTCAGACGCTCGAGACCTACTTCGCCGAGTATGAACCGCGAGTGACCACCTACGCCTGCTACCTGACCGCGCCGTGGCGCCTCTACGCCTCGATTCTAGCCGGTCAGGGCGAGCCCGACCGGGCCCTGGAATTCGCCGAGCGCGCGGCTGCCCATCCTAACAAGGTTCCGGCCGATGACTTCATGCGCATCCAATGTCTGGCCCATCTTGGCCGCGTCGCCGAGGCCCGCGAGAGCCTGGAAGCGTTTCGTCCAGAATTTGAGGGGGCGCTTCCTTTTGACCAGGCCGAGGCGACTCTTCGGGGCCTGGGGTGTTAGGCTCTGAGGAACCTCGGGATATCTGGGACGCCGGCCCACAGCCAGGCGACCCTGGAGGAGCATTTCAGGTCGATGGCGTTCCGTGGAACAAGAGGACCAGACACTGGCTTGGGTCTAACCCAGGAGTTCGACTCGCCCGGAGGAACCTGAAAGCATGCGAAAAGGCTTGCTTTTGTTGCTCCTGTTGACCCTGCCGACGCTGGCTCAGAATCAACCCCAGTATTATTACAAGCTTGATGGCAAGGCGTTTACCAGCCTCACCCACAAGGTTCAACTTCCCTTGCCCCAGGGCTGGACCGGAACTCTCGACCAGACCAGCTTCCTCCACCCCCTAAAGTTGACGCGGACCGAGGGCAGGGCCACCGCCGGGCTTCACTTCGAGGCCCCTACCAACCCCGAGACGTTCGACCCCGACAAGCTCACCGCTCACTTTGGCAAGTCCTTCAAGGGTTTCCGAATCCAGGGGATTTTCGACCATATTCTGGCCGGTCACCCTTTTCACGAAATCGACGCGGTCGATGCCAGTGGAGAACGTCTCACGATCCTGTGGGGTGGGGCCACCGATAGCGTGGTGACTCTCTTCATGAGAGCTGACCCCAAGATCCACCAACAAGCCCGCAGCGAGATGTTGCAAGCTGTACGGGGGCTGACCTACCTCAAGCTCGTCGACTAGATGGGTATCGCCGGAGATCTCGCCCTCATCCTGGTGGCCGCCCTTTTCGGAGGCCTGTTGGCCCATCGTCTGGGCCTGCCGCTCATTCTGGGCTACATCCTCGCCGGCGTGCTGGTGGGGCCCAACACCATCGGTCCTACCGTCGGCGAGGTTCACCAGATCGAGTTGCTGGCCGATGTCGGAGTGGCGCTCTTGTTGTTCACGGTGGGCCTCGAGTTCCCCCTGGAACGGCTGGCGCCAGTGCGGTCCATCGCCTTGCTCGGCACCCCCTTGCAACTGGCTCTCACGGTGGCCTATGGCTATGGGCTGGCCCGCCTGTTGGGGTGGACGCCCAACGAAGGCTTGTGGTTTGGCTGCCTCATCTCGATTTCGAGCACCATGGTCGTGCTCAAGATCCTGATGGATCGGGGTCTCACCGATACTCTATCGGGGCGGGTGATGGTCGGCATGCTGGTCATCCAGGATCTGGCCGTCATCCCCATGACCATCATCTTGCCCACCCTGAGCAACCTCGACGAAGGCTTGGCCGTCGTGGGGGCTGCTTTACTTCGCGCCACTTTGCTGCTGGCCGTGATGGCGGTCTTTGGCACCCGGGCGCTGCCGGCCGCCATGGCGCTGATCGCCTCCTGGCGCTCGCGCGAACTGTTCATCGTGTGGGTGGCGGCGATCGGGCTGGGGGTGGGCTATGCCACCTATGCCATCGGCCTGTCCTTTGCCTTCGGAGCCTTTCTGGCCGGAGTGGTGCTCAGCCGCTCGGAATACAGCCATCAGGCCCTCTCCGAGATCATCCCCCTGCGCGAGATTTTCTCCCTGGTCTTTTTCGTCAGCGTGGGAATGCTGCTCAAGCCCGAGTTTTTGCTCGAGCAGTGGGCCCGCATCCTGGTCGTGGTAGCGGCCGTGATGGTGGGTAAGGCCTTGATCTTCGGCGGACTGTGCCGGGCTTTCGGCTACCACAACATTCTGCCACTGGCGGTGGCCTTGAGTATGCCCCAGGTGGGCGAGTTCGCTTTCGTTTTGGCCCGGCTCGGGCGCGAGCATCAGGCTCTGGGAGACCCCATTTATTTCACGCTGCTGTCGGTGGCGGTGGTGAGCATGGGGTTGACTCCCTTCGCCTCGCAACCGGCCGCCCGGCTCTATCAGTGGTGGCGTTCTCGCCATCCGCTCCCCGAGAGCGAACCGCCTACCCCAATCGAGGGGAGTCCGGTGCTGGTGGCCGGCTTCGGAGTGACCGGACGCTTCGTGGCGGCGGTCCTGTCTCGCCTCGAGCAGCCTTTCGTGGTCATCGAGGCCGACCCCCTCACCAGTCATCAGGCCCGCGAGGCCGGCTATCAGACTATCGTCGGCGACGCCACCTCGGAGGTGGTGCTGGAAGCGGCCGGGGCTGCTCGGACCAAGCTGGCCATCGTGGCCCTCGACGAGCGTTTCACCATCAACCTCACCGTCGAGCGCCTGCGCCACGTGAACCCCGGAGTCCGAATCGTGTCGCGAGCCACGTCGTTGGAGCATCTGGAAGAACTCTATTCGGCCGGCATCCACGAGGGGGTTCTGCCCGAGATGGAAGCCGGTCTTGAGTTGGCCCACCAAACCCTGTCTTATCTGGACTTTCATCCCGAGAACATCCTGGGATTCCTCGATGGAGTGCGCCAATCGCACTATCAAGCAGTGCTAGGAACGTTGACCCCCAGTGCCCTCGAGCCCCTGTCCCAGTTGCGCATGGAGTGGCTGGGATTGCCCGAGGCCAGCACTCTGAGCGGCCAGACCCTGGCCGAGGCCGGCATTCGAACCCAAACCGGAGCCTCGATCGTGGCCGTCATCCGCAACGATAAGCTTCTGCCCGAGACGGGGGCCGAATTTCGCCTGGAAGCCGGCGACCGCATCGCGGCCGTGGGCACGCGCGACCAGCGCAAGCGGCTCAAAGAGCTATTCGGCTAGGCTTCGACGCGCACAGCCACATCGCCCACCGTCAGCACCTCGCCATCGTTGGCCAGCCCCAGGCTCCGGCTCTGGCCGGGCGAGTCGGTCAGCAGCTCGACCAGGTCTTGCTGTCCTGGCACGAAGACCAGCAGCTGGGGCGGCTGCCCCGGACCAGGGGGGGCCAGGGCCCACTGAGCTTGCTCATTGTCGCTGACTCGAACGGCGAATTCGCTCAGTGTCGGCCGCTCGATCTCCTTGACCTGAATCTCTTGCTCGATGCCGTTGAAACTGGGAAAGAGCCGTCCGTAGTGCACTTCCGAGTGAATCAAATGGGGCGGCACGGTGTAATCGCCGGCCTCAAGCAGTAGGCCCGGCTCGGTCTGACGCCGCTGGCTGAGCTGCTCGAGATGGTCGGACGGGATGTGAGTAAAGCCGAACTGCTTGCTGAACGGGTCGACGAATCCGTCATAGATGCGCAGATACGACTGCTCGTGCGAGTCGACCACATACTCGTCGCTGCGTCCCTGGGGATGCGAGGCGCGGGTCAATTCAAAGCGATTGGCCAGGCGGTAGCCGCCGTGCACCAGCTGGGGCAAAGTATTCATGGTTGGACCTCGCCCCCAACTTAGGCCCCCAGGCTGAAATCAGCCTGAAACCGAGCTATCGTCCCAGGTAGGCGTCGAGGTCGCCGGTGGAGTACTGGTCATCCGACCAGAACTTCATCGACCAGCCGGCCGTATCCAGATTCGAGCGCAGCGAGGCGCTGTCGAGCAGGTGCTGGGCGGCGGCCCGCAATTCGGGCGGCGCGCCCGGGTTCTCGCGCAGCAGGGTGCGGGCGTCGTCGAGGCTGAAGACGCCGTTATTGTCGCCCTGCGACTGGGCCGTATCCAGAATCGGCATATAGTGGCTCAACACCTGAGCCGCTCGCCGGTCGTTCATGGGCCCATCGGTGAAGCCGGGGCTGGTCTCGAAGCGATCGATGTAGTTGTTGAGCCCTTCCAGGTTGATCCGGTTGCTGCCGGCGCCGGTGGCGTCCATCGAGCGCCAAACCGCGTCGTTCTGCAAGAGATAGTCGATGGTCCCGCGCAGTTCGGGCGAGGTGTCGGGGTTGTTGCGCATCGCCTCGAGGTCGTTGCGACCGACGATACCGTCCTCGGTGCCCACACCGGCCGCCGTGTCCAGATAATCCATATTGTCGCGCAGCACGCGGGCCGCCTCGACCGGAGTGATGGCCGCCGTCGAAGGCGGATCCTGGCCCTGGCGCAGGCCGTTATCTTCGTCCCAGCGGGCGAAACTGCCGTCATCGCGATAGACGGTGAACTGTTCGACCCGGTCGATGCTCATCTGCGAGTCGCCTTCGGTCCAGCCCTGGCTCTGATAGAGCACCCGGCCGTCGTTGTCTACGATGCGGGTGCGGTTGCCGTCTTCGCGCACCACCAGGCGGTCGTTGCCGCCGCGGCCGCCGTCAATGGTATAGCGGTCGGCGTCGCGCGAGAGTTGGACCGAGACCGTGTCGTCCCCTGAACCCGCGTCGACTCGGATGGTGTCGCGGTCGGTCTGGGTGCCGGCGGTCCCGGTCGAGATGCGCACCGCATTGTCGCCCGAGTTGCCGTCGTAGTGATAGTCATCGTTGCCCTGGCCCAGAGCCACGCGGGCATCGGCATCGGGAGCGCCAATGCCCAGACCCAGAAATCCGTTGGTGACCTCTTGGCCGACCTGGTCGGGGCCATCGCCTGTAACAGTCGTTTGAGAGGCGTAGCCAAAGGTGGTTCCCGCCTCTTGATTGACCGTGTCGGCTGCGGCCGAGCCGGTATAGTTCTGATCGACCGAGTCGACCCAGCCGGCCTGGCCGTCTTGATTGACGGTGACGGCTACTTCAGGAGCCGCCTCGATGTGGGCGTCTTGAATGACCTGCTCGCCGCCGTCGGCGTTCTGAGTCAAAGTCACGCTGGCCGTGCCGCCGGGTTCGACCGCTTCGGGAGCCACGGTCAGGTCGGCGCGCTCGACGACCACGTCGCCCTCGGCGTTTTGCTCGGCCGTCACCTCGACCGCGCCGCCCTCGGCCACGGTGCCGGTGGTGACGGTGGCCGTCAGGTCGGCGGTGGCCACGCCATCAGCTTCCACGTTCTCGACGAACTGAGGGGCAACCTCGGCGCCGGCGGCCACATCGCCGGTAGCCACGGTCTCGGTCTCGACCACCGTGGCGTTGGCCTCATCGCTCTCGACACTGGTCACGACTTCAGGAGCGACCACCGCTTCGGGAGCCAGATCGCCGGTCACCGTTTCGGCCTGGACCACCGCAACGGCCTCGCCTTCATCGGCCTCGACGGTCGTCTCGACCCGGGGAGCCACCTCGGCGGCCGGACCGACATCGCCGGTCTCGGTGGTGGTGACCACCTCAGCCGTGGCCGCACCCTCGTCGGTTTCGACGGCGGTGATGACCTCGGGTTTGACCTCGGCGGCCTGGGCCAGGTCGCCGGTGACGGTGGTGGTCTCGACCGCGGCGGTAGCCGGACCCTCGTCGGCTTCGACCGTGGTCTCGACCCGAGGGGCTACCTCGGCGGCCGGGGCCAGGTCGGCCGTCTCGGTGGCTGTGACCACGTTGGCGGTGGCTGCTCCCTCGTCGGCTTCGACGGCCGTGATGACCTCGGGCTTGACCACGGCGGCCTCGGCCACCTCGGCCGTGACCGTGCGGGTCTCGACGGCTGCAGTGGCGTTGCCCTCGTCGGCTTCCACGGTGGTTTCGACGCGAGGAGCGACTTCGGCGGCCGGACCCACCTCGGCCGTTTCCGTGGTGGTAACCACCTGGGCCAGGGCGTCGCCCTCATCGGCCTCGACGGCCGTGATGACTTCGGGTTTGACCTGGGCGGCCTCGGCCACCTCGGCCGTGACCGTGCGGGTCTCGACGGCCGCAGTGGCGTTGCCCTCATCGGCTTCAACCGTGGTTTCGACGCGCGGAGCGACTTCGGCAGCGGGACCCACTGCAGCCGTTTCGGTGGCGGTGACCACCTGGGCCAGGGCGTCGCCCTCGTCGGCTTCGACGGCCGTGATGACTTCGGGTTTGACCTCGGCCGCCTCGGCCAGGGCTCCCGTAACCGTGGTTGTCTCTACGGCCGCGACGGCGTCGCCCTCGTCAGCTTCGACAGCCGTAATCACTTCAGGCTTGACCTCGGCTGCCGGAGCCAGGTCGCCCGTGGTAGTAATCGTCTCTACAGCGGCCGTGGCTTTGCCCTCGTCCGCCTCGACAGTGGTCTCGACGCGCGGGGCGACTTCGGCCTCGGGACCCAACTCGCCGGTCTGGGTGGCCGTGATCACGGCCGCGGTAGCGTCACCCTCGTCGGCCTCGACGGCCGTGATGACTTCAGGCTTGACCTCGGCGGCCTCGGCCAGGTCACCGGTGGTGGTGACGGTCTCGACCACGGCAGTGGCCGCCCCCTCGTCGGCCTCGACTTCGGTCTCGACCTGGGGGGCAACCTCGGCGCGCGGGCCCACGTCGCCGGTCTCGGTGACGGTGACCACGGCGGCGGTGGCCGGCTGTTCGTCGGCCGTAACCTCGGTTTCGACCTGAGGAGCGACGACGGCTTCTTCGGCCAGGTCGCCGGTGCCGGTGTAAGTCTCGACCGCGGCGGTGGCCGCTCCGTCGTCGGATTCGACCACCGTCTCGACCTGCGGGGCCACTTCAGCCTGGGGAGCCAGATCGCCGGTCTGGACCCGGGTGACGGTGTGGGCGGCGGCATCGTTTTCAGATTCTACGTGGTGCTCCACCTCGGGCTTGAGGGTCGCGCCCTGGCCCAGGTCGCCGGCTTCCACCGTCGTGAGCAAGCGGTCACCGACCGCCTCTTGCTGCTCGACGTGGCGTTCGTGGCGGGGAGCCTCGTGACGATGAGGCTCGAGATCCGGCAGCTGGTGGTGATTGCGGGTCTCGGGCATGGCGTGGAACTGGCGCCAGGGGTCAAAGTCGTTGGCGTGGCAGCCGCACCCATAGTCGGGGAAGGCCGGCGGATAGTAGGGCGACGGCCCGTATCCGGGCGGAAAGCCCATCCAGGGAGCCATCATCTGGTTGCCCGGGCCGAACTGTCCCATGTTTTGGCAGCAGCAGTGTTGCTCGGCCCCGCCGAAGCCGCCTCCGCCGAAGAGACCGCCCAGCAAGGCGCCGATCATTCCGCCCAGCAGCGCGCCCAGCCCGGGGATGGGAATGAGCATCTGGCCCAGCACGGCTCCGATCAATCCACCAATACCCGCCCACATGCCGGCCCGACCCACGGGTGCCCCCAATCCCTGCTGGCAGCAATCGACCTGAGGGCCGCAGCCGCAGTTGTTGTTGGCGTAGGGAAGGGTGGGGGAGGCGTAGACGTTGTATCCGGGATTGACGACCATATTCCTATGTTCGCGTAGGGCGGGGGTAAAGTCTACCCTGAGCGAACAATTGTCACAAATTGTTAATATTTGTCTACTGAAAATGGGAGTAGCGGACGCGTCTGGGCCCGAAAGGCCTGGCATGTCGCTGACTTTTCGCCAATTCCAGACCTTCATCCGCGACCGCTATCACGAGCGCGATTCGGCGCGGGGCACGGCTTCGAACTTCATGTGGCTGATCGAGGAGGTGGGCGAGTTAGCGACCGCCTTACAAAAACCTGACCTGGATCCGTCCGAGGAGTTCGCCGACGTGCTGGGCTGGCTGGCCACGCTGGCCAACATGCACGGGGTCGATCTAGAAGAGGCCCTGCGCAAGAAATACCTTGACGACGGCGGGGCCCTGCACAAATAGGGGAGGAACGAAGTCCTGCCCGGAGAACGGCCAAAGCCTATGCTGGTCGCCTTTTCATGTCCGGTTTGTGAAGAAGGCCAGGTGGGTTTTCGAATCCACGGCGAGTCCCTCTTTCTACTCTGTGCCGAATGTGGTTATGTCTTTCCGCATCCAGCCAAAGCCGAGATCTCCGATGCTCTCGACCCTCTGCTGCCGTCCTTCCGCCGCCGCTATCCAGACCTCGAATTGCGAGCTTCGCGCTGGGCTACCAAAGAAGAGGTCGATGAGAAGGGCTGGTCGGTCTATCTGCTCAAGCCCAACGACCTGCAGTAGGTTGGGCTGGCTGCCGAATCGAGGCTACCCCGCCGAGCCGCCTTGCCCCCAGGTCAAGCCCGGCCAGAGCGACCCGCCAAGCTCGGCCTCGAGGCGAACGCTTGCTCGCGTCACCCGGCGGATGTGCGCCGCACAGTTTGGTTTCGCCAGTGTGCGGCGCCAGTGTGCGCCGTACAGTCCGGTCAGCCAGGTGTGCGGCGCACACTCTAGCCACGGACGCCGCCTCCCACGCTGCCGAATCGCGGCTCACCCCGCCGGCCCCGGCCACCCCGCCCGACCCGGCCAACCGCCGGGGCCGACCCGGGCAGAGCGAACCGCCAGGCTCGGCCTCGAGGCGAACGCTTGCTCGCGTCACCCGGCGGATGTGCGCCGCACAGTGTGGTTTCGCCAGTGTGCGGCGCAAGTGTGCGCCGTACAGTCCGGTCAGCCAGGTGTGCGGCGCACACTCTAGCCACGGACGCCGCCTCCCGCCTGCCGAATCGCGGCCACCCCGCCGGCCCCGGCCAACCGCCGGGCCCGACCCGGGCAACCGCCAGGCCCGACCCGGCCAGAGCAACCCGCCGAGCCGCCCGCCTCCCGCCTGCCGAAGCGGCAACCCGCCGGCCCCGGGCCAACCGCGAGGCCAGGCCAACCACGCCCAGCCGCCCCGCCAAGACCACCAGGCCAGGTCCAACCACGCCTCGCTAAACCCACCACCCCAACTCTGACCCGCGCGCCGCTTTTCGGAGCGGATTTTGCTGGGCGAAAGGAACCCCTGTGTCCCGACACAAAGTCTTCGTTGTTGGTGTTGAAGGGCGGTAAGGCGAGTGCCACTGAGGTTCTTTGGACGGAATAAATGGCAGAAGGAACTGGCGGCTGGCGTAGAGGCTCTGGAGAAGGGCGATTTTCCGGCGGCAGAAGCGCAGTTGATAGGGGCCATGGAGCGGGCCGAGCAGATGGGGCCCGACAACTTGGCCGTTGCCGACACCGCCTTTGCGCTAGCCCGACTCTACACGGCCCAGAAACGCCTCACCGAGGCTCGCGTCAATGACCAGCGCGCCTTCACCCACCGGCTCGAAGAGATGGGGGCCCAAGACCCCAAGACGGTGCTCAGCTATCTGGCTTTGATGGAGTATCCTCAGCCCCCCGAGTATCAAGAGGAGGGGCTGTTGAGGGCCACGCTGGCGCTGGCCCAGGAGCGTCACGGCGAGAAAGATTGGCGGTGCGCCCGCATCCTGTCTTTGATTCTGGGCAAGTTGCCCCCCGCCTCGCTCGAGATCAATGGTCTGGCCAGTCAGGCTGAGGCGATCTGCCGTCATATGTTCGGAGAGGCGCGGGCCGAACTGGTCAAGGCTCCCGATGTCGGGGGAGCGCTGGGTGATGTCCTCAAGGAGCTTGGACATATTCCGGCTGCCGCCGTGTTTTACAGCTTTTCAGCTCGATACCAGGAAGAGATCAGCGGGGCCAAGAGCGAGGGCGCCGCGGTGGCCCTGTTCAAGCTGGGTGCCAGTCTCGAAAAGTCGGGCCAATCCGATCAAGCCCTGGCTCCGCTGCGGCGCTCGCTCGAAATTCAAGCTCTGAAGTTCCCTTCCGACCACGAAATGACCCGCGCCACCGTCAATTTGATGGCGCTCAGCTTGAGTTCGCTCGGGCATACCGAAGAGGCCGGAGAATACTTTGCCCGGGCGCTGGAATGGATCGACCCGGCCCACCATGAAGCTCGGGCGCGCTGCTTGCTGGGTTTGCTTCAAGCGGCCTGCCTCGATCCCAAAAAATCCCGCGACCGACTCCTGTTGACCGACCAGATCGTCAACTTGGCACCGTCGTTGACAGGACCCGCCCTGGAGTATCTGGCTCAGGGGTTCCGGCAGTCCGCTACCCTGCTGAGCCGATTCTGGCTCGACGCCGAAGCTCGCGGTCTGCTCGAGAAAGCCCTGGAGTGGAGCCAACGAGCCCGAGGAACCCACGATCCCGAGGTGGCTCGGGTTCATTTCGAGTTAGCCCGGCTGGCCCACCATCGGGGCTCGAGCCAGAAGGCTGAAGAATTGGCTTCGAAAGCCATGATGGTTGACGATTCGGCTCCCCTCCAGATCGAAGAGGGGCTTTTCCTGGCCCAACGAGGCCGCTGGGAAGACGCTACCAAGGCCACCCAGATCGCTATCAAGCTGCTGCGGGCTGAAGAGGCAAATCCCCATACCGGCGAGCTGTATATGCGTCTGGCCGAGGCCCAGTTGGCCTCGGTTCAGCTCGATGCCGCCGGGCGCGCGTTGCGCAAGGCTTACGAACTCTTGCCCGAGCGAAGGCGCAACCTGGCCGAACTCTGCATGGGTCAGCTGGGCTGCATGCGAGGCAGCTTGGTCGAGGGCGCCAAGATGATGTCCTCGGTACTGTCTCGTTTGCAGCAACTCGGAGACTTCCCCTACCAGGTGACCCTGGGCGAGCGCGACCTGGCGGCCGCATATTACCTGGGCGGACGCATCGATCTGGCCGAGACCCATATCGAGCGAGCCATCGAATCGCTGCCTCCCGACCACCCGGCCCAAGCCGAATTGGGCTCGCTGTCGGCGCGGATCGCGGCCGACCAGGGACGTGCCTACGAGGCTAGAAACAAGCTGAAGCTGGCCATGCAACTGCTCGACGCCGTGACCCAACGCGGCGAGGCCAGGCGCGTCGAGGCTCTGGTCTGGGCCGCCCACCTTCACTGCGACCTCGGGTTAGACGCCGAGGTCGGACGCCAGTTGTGCCTCGAGGGCCTCGAGACCACCGGCTTTCCGTCGGCCCGCATGACCATCTTCCCCTTTCCGGATGCCTCTCTACCGTTCTTGGCCGGGCTGGTAGCTCTACATGAGCGTCAGGATGAAGCCAAGCAGGCCAAGATCCGGGCTCAGGTTTTGCTCAGTCGAGCCCAGGCGGTGTTCGAGCCTGGAGACCCCCGCCTGAGGTTGTGCAAGCTGTGGGCCGGGCCAGGGCTCGAACCTCAAGAATCCGCCTTTGTGCTGCAGGCTTTGCGCGAAGAGTTGGCCCGGCAGGGCGACCAGCCTCGAATCTGGGAGCAGCGCGCTCTCCGCGGGTGCGCCGTGGCCAATTTGCGGCTGGGGCGGGTCGATGACGCTCTTAGCCTGGCCCGGCGCGGACTTGAACTGGGCAAAGACGATCGTCTGACCGACCTGATTCGGGGTCTCGAGGATCCCTCATCCAGCCCGGCCCCCGACGACGAGATTGCCACCCCAGAACCCGAGCCGGTCGCCGCCGAGGCGGTGGCCGAACCCGAGCCGGTCGAGCTTGAGTTGGTGAGAGAGCGGGCGGTCGAGGTCGAGCCCGACCGGGGGCCGGAGGTGGTCACCGAGTCCGAAACGCTCGAATTCGAGACTCTTCCGAGGCCCGAAGAATTCGTCGAGCCTGAAGTGGCCGAAGAGCCCGAGTCGGCGGAGCCCGAGGTGGCCAAAGAGCCCGAGCCGGCCAAGCTCGAGGTGGTTACCGAGTCCGAAACGCTCGAATTCGAGGCCCTTCCGATACCCGAAGAATTCGTCGAGCCTGAAGTGGCCGAAGAGCCCGAGCCGGCCGAGCCCGAAGTGGCCGAAGAGCCCGAGCCGGTCGAGGCCGAAGTGGCCGAAGAGCCCGAGCCAGTCGAGGCCGAGGTGGCCGAAGAGCCCGAGCCGGTCGAGGCCGAAGTGGCCTACGAGAGTACCGAGGAAGTGGCGGCCGAAGAGCCCGAGCCGGTCGAGGTCGAAGTGGCCGAAGAGCCCGAGCCGGTCGAGGCCGAAGTGGCCGAAGAGCCCGAGCCGGCCGAGCCTGAAGTGGCCGAAGAGGCCGAGCCGGTCGAGCCTGAAGTGACCGAAGAGGCCGAGCCGGTCGAGGCCGAGGTGGCCGAAGAGGCCGAGCCTGCACCTCCCGCTCAGCCCGACCCGTTCCAGTTGGAGAGCGTGGTCGAGGCGCTCGAAGAAGATCCCCCCGAGGCCGAGGCGGTTGCCGCCGCTGTCAATGACTGTGTCGACCGTTATGGCCACGCAAGTCACGAAACGGTGAAGGTGCTGGCCCACTTCGCCAGCTTGTACCCACCCGAATCCGACGAGGCCGTGGGCTACGATAGTCAAGCCATGGAGCTGTTCGGCGAGTGGATCGACGAGAATCCCAAAAGTGATCTGCCCGATCTTGCCTCCGAGCTGGCCGGTAAGAGCCAGCAACGCGGCCGCCTCGAGTCCGCCCTGGGTTGGTATGCCCGGGCCATGCAGTGGGCCCACGCCAAGTTTGGGCCGGGCTCGTCAGAGTCAGCCGAAGTTCTGCTCCGCCTGGGCGAGATCTACGAGCAAGCCGAGCAGCTCGAAGACGCCGAGGGTGTCTATCGCGAGGCCCTGGTTCTGCTCGAGTCGTGGTATGGTCTGCGCAGTTCTCGCCTGTTGCCGACGCTGGCCAGCCTGGCGCGCGTCTCGCTCACCCGCGGTGAATTCGAAGCTGCCACCGAGTTTCTCGAGCGCCAAAGCAAGCTCCTGGAGGGTCCGGTGCAGACGGTCGAGCGGGCCCAGGTGCTCTGTGACCTGATGACCACGGCGCACCGGTGCGGCGAGTTCGAGCGCTCTGACCAGGCGCGCCAGGGCCTGCTCAAGAGCCTCGAAGGCCTGCCGGTCGAAAAGCGGGTGCCGTTCGCCGAGCAGCTGATCGAGCACGGCCGCTATCTGCAGGAAGAGTTTTGGGACCCGCGCGCCTCCGAAGAGATTCTTTCGACCACCAGTCGCCTGCTCGAGTCGGCTTCGCCCGAACCAGTCCGTCAGCTGGCTCTCATCGAGGCCGAGTTGGCGGTCGACTATCACTTCAAAGGGCTCGAGGCCAAAGCTCAAGATTCGGTCGCGCGGGCCCGCAGCCTGACTCACGATCTAGAGCCGGCCGAGCAGTTGGCGGTCCTGGTTCGGCTGAGCGAGGTGGCGGCCCAGATGGGAGCCGCCGAACTGGCCCGCGAGCTTGCCGATCGTTGTCTCGAACTGGAAGTCACCGGGAGTGGAAAGCGAAGCGCGGCTGCCAGTAAGGCGCTGCTGCGCGTGGCGAATCTCGACCTCGATGCCTATCGACTCGAGGCCGCCGAGACCGCCGTGGCAATGGCCCGGTCCGGTCTGGCTGCCGAGGACCAGCCGCAGGCCAGCTATCTCGAGGCCCAGGCGCTGACGCTATTGGGTCGGTTTGATGAGGCCGAGCGCATCTTTCTCGAGCTATGCGAGGCCGGTCCACTGGCCTTGCAGGCCCGCCGCTGTCTGGCCGAGCTTTGTCTAATCCAGGACCAGTTCGAACGGGCTCTGGAACAACTCGAGTTCACCGTCGATGACGCCGTCGAGCATCCCCAGGACGCCCTCGACCTCGAGGTCAAAGGTCGCATTTTGCTCGAACGTGGACTTTTGCTCGAGGCGGGTCCTTACGTCGAGAAAGCCATGCAGATCGTGGACGGGCTGGTTCAACGAGACGACCCGCGGCGAGCCAGGTTCTTGTCGCTGATGAGTCGATTGCAGTGGATGCGAGGGGAATATCACGAGGCCGCCGAGTTGGCGGTCGAGGCCCAAGACCTGAAGGCTCCCCCGACGATCAGCCTGCACACCGGGCTGGTGGGCCTGCAGTTGGCCGAGGCTCTAGTGCTGTCTCAGCTGGCCCTGGGCCAGGTGAAGGCTGCCGAGCGCACGGCCGAGTCAGCGCATTTGCAGGCCAGCGAGTATTTCGGAGAGGACGATATCAATACCCACCGCGTCCTTGACCTGCTGGCCCGGGTGGCTCTGGCCAAAGGGGACACCGATCAGGCCGAGTCGCACTGGACCGAGGCCATCGACATGGCGCGGCCCAAACTGGGCGACGAGCATTCTTTCATGGCTCGCTGTTTGCTGGGCTTGGCCCGCCTCAGCCTGGAACGTAAAGAGTGGGGCACGGCCCGGACCTATGCCGGCGAGGCCCGTCGACTCGAAGAGCAAGCCCGAGGCGAGTCTTTCCAGTTGATCGAGGCCAGCCTGGTGCTGGCCAGGGCCGAGGAGCACTTTGACCTGGGTGAAGCCGAGTATCTGACCGATGCTGCCCTTGACCAGTGCGGAGACTTGCTGGGCGCCGATCATCCCCTCAACGAGGCCATCGCTGAACGACTCGAACACATCAACAATCTACTCGAGCATTCGATCTCCGACGAGGAGGCGCCCATGCCCAGGGCTGAGCTGGCTGCGCCTGAGGATGAGGAAGAGCCCCAGGTGGCCGAAGAGCCGGCGGCTGAGGAAGAACCCGAGGTGGCCGAAGAGCCGGTAGCCGAGGAAGAGCCCCAGGTGGCCGAAGAGCCGGCGGCTGAGGAAGAACCCGAGGTGGCCGAAGAGCCGGCGGCTGAGGAAGAACCCGAGGTGGCCGAAGAGCCGGTAAACGAGGAAGAGCCCCAGGTGGCCGAAGAGCCGGCGGCTGAGGAAGAACCCGAGGTGGCCGAAGAGCCGGTAGCCGAGGAAGAACCCGAGGTGGCCGAAGAGCCGGTAGCCGAGGAAGAACCCGAGGTGGCCGAAGAGCCGGTAGCCGAGGAAGAACCCAAGGTGGCCGAAGAGCCGGCGGCTGAGGAAGAACCCGAGGTGGCCGAAGAGCCGGCGGCTGAGGAAGAGCCCGAAGTGGCTGAAGAGCCGGCGGCCGAGGAAGAACCCGAGGTGGCCGAAGAGCCGGTAAACGAGGCAGAACCCAAGGTGGCCGAAGAGCCGGCGGCTGAGGAAGAACCCGAGGTGGCCGAAGAGCCGGCGGCTGAGGAAGAGCCCGAAGTGGCTGAAGAGCCGGCGGCCGAGCAAGAGCCCGAGGTGGCTGAAGAGCCGGCAGCTGAGGAACAGACAGTTCCGCGGGCTGAGCTGGCCGTACCCCACGAGGCTCCATCGGAGCAAGGTCCTCCTGTCGAGAAAGTGACCGAAGAGGCCAAGGAAACCAGCGAAGAAGAGGACGAGGACGACGACGAGGGTCCGCGCAAGCCGGTGCGGCGCCTGGGCTCGTTGCTACGCAAGATTCAGGGCAATGCCAAGACGAAAAGCAAGCGACGCCCGGTCTTCGGAGTGGGCCGACGGGTGCTCGAGCGCCGCAAAGGGTCCGGCGAGACCTCGGGAGAGCCCGAGGAGTCCTCGGCCGACGAAACGCCGGTAGCCGAGGCCGCGGTCGAGTCAGC
Source organism: Vulcanimicrobiota bacterium (assembly GCA_050250895.1). Lineage (GTDB taxonomy): Bacteria > Vulcanimicrobiota > Xenobia > Xenobiales > JADMJV01 > CAYRFU01. The sequence continues at coordinate 730,499 of JBFWNU010000003.1, forward strand.
CACCGCCGGAGTCGTCGAGCCGGTGGTTGAAGTCGAACCGACTCCGGAGTCCCAGGCCGAAGTTGACCAGCAGGTCGAAGTTGAGCAACCCGAGGAACTCCAGGTCGACGAGCGGGCCGAGGAGGTCGAGCAAGAGGCTGAAGAGGACGAGGAGTTCGCCGACGAAGATGAGGAGTTCGCCGACGACGATGAGGAATTCGCCGAAGAGGACGAGGACGACGAAGAATCGGGCGAAGCTGAAGAGGTCGAGGAGCTCGACGACGACGAGGCGCGGGTTGGCGAGCCTTTAGTCTCGAGCGAAGACGAGGCCACTCTGCAGGCCAGCGGGCGTCGTCCCAAACCGCGGCGGGGCGCCGTTCACCCAGAGAAATACGTCGACACCCAGCTCGAGTTGGTGCCCGACCCGCTGCCGGTGGATGCGATCTGGGCCGACATGGGCTATCGCGAAACGCCCTTCCGCGAGTCCGAACCGCCCGCGCGGCTGCCACTCTTTCTGCCAGATCACGCTCTGGCACTGTGTCCTCAGGTTCCGGTTTTCTCGCAGCCCCTGGTGGTGGGTTCAACGCCAGAAGAATTGCCCGAGGAAGAGCAGACCTTGATCGAGCGCGTTCGGGTGGCCATGCAGGTCAACGACGAGGTCGGCTATGCCGTGGCGGCGTTGCTGGCGGGCATGCGGCCGGGGCCTACGGCCCCCTGGTTGGGAGCGGCCCTGGTGGGTTTGGCAGGCGAGCTATACGAGAACGAGTATTACCAGGAGAGCGAACGGCTGGCCCGAGCCGGCTCGGGACTGGTGGGGGACTCTGATCGTTTACTGGTAGCGGCCTGGCAGATTCGCGGGCGCGTGCGGGCTCTGTGGGGGCGTTTCGAGCGAGCCGAGATGCTTTTGCGCAAAGCCCATAAACTGGCCATCGAGAGCCCGGTGGTCTCGCGCAGCGAACGAGCCCAAATCGCAGTCGATCTGGCCACCTGTCTGCGCTTTTCCGAGAGCTACAACGAGTCGAACCACTTCATGGAAGAGGCTTTCGACATTCTGGCTGAGCAGGTTCCCAAAGCTCAGGCTCTGGTCGTGCAGTGTTGTCTGGCGCTAGGACGGCTGGCTGCCGGACGGTTCGAGGAGGGACTCAAGACGGTGGAGCGGGCCCTGGCACATCTCGAGGGCGAACCTCCCAGCGGCTACAAGAGCTTGAGTCTGATGTATCTGGCTCGTGTCCACATGTGGAAGGGCGACGCTCGGACTTCTCTCGAGCTGATGGAGCAAGCCTGGACCGAGCGTGTGCCCGAGACCTATCTCGAGACGGTCGTGTTGGCTGCCTATGTCGACGCTCACCTGCTGGCCGGCGCGGCTCGTCAGGCCGAAGAGGCCGCTCGCGAGTTGCTGACCGCCTTACCGCCAGAACTCGAGACCCTGGGACATCTGCGATTGGGCCTGGCCCTCTTGCTGCAGCGACGATTTATCCAGGCCGAATTTCATCTGCGTCTGGCCGAAGAGCTGGGCACCGATTACCTGGCCCGCAGCCAGACCTGGCTGATCTGGGCCGTCGAAGGCCTGGCGGAACTGGCTTTGCTGCGGGGCAATCTCGAGAACGGTTTGAAGTTGTCGCAACAGGCCCACCAGCTCTTCGAACTGTATCGCGGGGAATCCGAAGACGCAGTAGGAAGCTCTCGCCAACTCTATCGCTTGAGTCGCGTGCACGCTCGCCTGGGAGAGAATGAACAGGCCGAGTCTTTGCTGGAGGAAGCCCGAGCCGCCCGCAGCACGGTTCTTCCTGGTTCACTCGCAACCAGCTGACCTCGCCTTCGATTTAAGGGTTCTGCAAGACCGCGGTTCTATTCTTTTCTCACTACAGAGAGAAGGCTAGTCATGCAAGTCAGCAACATCCACAGAACCACAACCTATCGCTTGAACGCGCCGCCCCGATCGGCGGCCAAATCCACCCCGGATGTCGATCAAGCCGCGGTCAGCGGCAACAGCCTCGATGGATTACTCGAGTCGCTCAAAGAGGCAGGGCTCGAGACCCCCAAGCGCGAGTCCGAGCGCATCGCCGGCTCGCTTGAGGCCGGCTACGAATCGCTGGTGCCTTTCCGGCGCGGCAACGACAAAGTGGTGGCCAGCCTGCGTACCGCTGACGAACTGGCTGATTTCACGGCCCTGGTGCTCAAGCAGGGTGCTTCCGCCGAACTCAACGATTTGAACACCGCCACCTCGACCCTCGAGCAGCAGGGCGGGCGCATTTATTTCCAACGGGAAGGCACCGACCTGCCTACGAATGCCGCGGGCGCGGCCTTGTTGCTCCATCGCGGCGAGACCGTTTCGTTGGTCAAAGCCGACGGTGAAGTGGTCACCGCCAGCAACCTCGACGAGGCCCGTCAATTAGGGGCCACTCCGCCGGATTCTTCCTCTGAGTCGGTCATTCTTGGCCAACTTCTCGACCGCGCCGCGAGCCTCAAGATCGGGGTTGCCCCCTACGACGCCAGTGCTGACGAAGAATCTCCCACCAAAGCCAGCAACATCGCTAAAAACCTCAAGTCGATGTTCGGTGGCAAAGGGGCCAGCCTCGAGAGTAAAGCGGAGTATATCAAGACCCTCTCTGAGGGCGGTAAGCTTACCGTGGCCCTGCCCGATGACGAGCGCAAGTTGCCTCTACCGGTCGTGCTGGGCCGGGACCAGCTCCAGGCTCTGGTCACCTGGAGCGAGGCTCCGACGCCCGAGATGACGGCTTTCAAAGATGCTTACGAAAAGCTACAGAAGAACGATGTCGTGCTGATGGCCCGCGAACAGTCTGGCACCAACAAAGGGATGCTGGCCAACTCGGATGCCCGCGCCTCGTACCTGAATCTGGTGGGTGGGGGAGAAGTCGTGGCCCTGCTGGCCGATGGCAACCTGCTGAGCCTCAAGCAACCTTCGGATGTGGTCGCCCTCGAGACGACCGGCAAGGTGCCGGGCCCGCCGCCGACCCGCTACGACGGTGAGAAGAACCCCAGTGACAACCTCTTCATGGTTTATCACGTGACCCCCTTTGACCCCATCGAGAAGGGTAACTATGAAGACCTGCCGCTGCGACTGACGGAGGTGGGTTCTTCCCCGCACGTCGACGTGGTAGCCATGCGCAGCGATTTACCCAACAAACGCAACCTGCGGGTCGACCGGATTCAAAAGGGCGAACTGCAAAACCTGAAGACCATCGACCCCAAGACGGCGATGAGCGACCCCAAGGTGTTGGAAGACTTCCTCTTCGACACCATCATGGCCAATCAGAGCGACAAGCATCTACGTCTGCTGGTGGGTGGCCACGGCGGGGCCGAGAAAGGTCTGCTACCCGATGGCGAGCACAACAATGCGGCCGCCGACAACGCCATGCAGGTCGATGACTTTGCTGGCGCCATCAAGAAGTCTCTGGACCGGGTGGAAGAGGCGACCGGCAAGCGGCCCCGCATCTCGAACCTCATCCTGGGCTCGTGCCTGATGGGCAACACCTCGTTCATTCACGCTCTGGCCAAGACCGGCGACATCGACGTGCTGTGCGCCTCGCCCGAGGTGATGATGGGCAGCGACCCCGTGGGCGTCATCGACTATCTCAATACCCCTGAAACCGCCGACGCCAGTCCTCAGGATTTCGCCAAGTACCTGGTCGACATGATGAGCGAAGCTCCGGCCATGCCCGGTGGCAGCAAAGCGTTGCATCACGCCGACACCTACGGTGCCTACGACTTGAGTCCGGCCAAAGCCGAGCGCTTCCAGAAGGCCCTCAACGGCTTCTTCGGAGCTTGCCTGGCCGAACCCGAGACCGCTCGCTTCATCAAAGAAGACATTGCCCATTGCCCGACCTATGGCGTCAATCCCATCATCAATGTGATGTTCGATGTCGATGATCGCGACCTGATCCAGGTCGTCGAGCGCATCAAGGGAGATGCCCGCATCAACTCCAAGGCCATCAAAGAGGCATGTGACGAACTGCTGGCCGCCACTTCAGAACAGGTGATGCTCCAGAAAGTCAGCGAGAACTACGAAGGCCGCAAGGGCCCGACCATCTACATGCCGGTCGACGGCTTTGACTACGACGAGAAGATGGGTAAAACCGACCTGTTGGCCAACACCGACTATAAGAAGTTCCTGGACATGATCTTCGAACAACCGCTACAGCGCACGCTGGGCGGCTCGATTCTGACCGAGATCAACCGTTTCACCGAGATGATGCGAACCGACAAGGCCGAAGAGACCAAGGCCGAAAAGACCGAAGAGACCGAAGAGAAGAAGGGTCTGCAGGACAGGCTACGCGACTTGCTGGGCGGCAAAGATGATTCCGGCTGGGAGAATTCGGTTCACTCGCTCGAAGATCCGGTCAACGTCTCCGGCGTGCGCAAGGTCTCGAAGAAGATCAAAGCTCTAATCCGCGGTACTGCCGGTGTAGCCGGCGCCGTGGCGGTGGGTCTGGTGGCGGCCGTCCCCGCCGCCGTGGTCGGACTGGTGCTGGGTGCTCGAGCTGGCTTCACGGGCACCTCGCTGTCGGGGTCGAGCCATGTCGGCGGTGAAAAACCGCGAGTGCTTCAGACCCTTGGCCAGGCCATTTTGGCTCCGGCCGAAGAGTCTGGCATCGTCAAGCATCAAGAAGTCGGTTACGCCAAAGGCCAGCTTTCGGCCCGCTTCCAGGGCGCGCTGGTAGGAGCCGCCAAAGGGGCGGTCCGCTCGGCTCTGGCCGGCGCCGCTGTCGGTGGTCTGGTGGGTGGTCTCATCGCCTACGGCATCGCTGGCATTCCAACCGCCATTCTGCCCGGCGACCCCTCGAAGCATCATCCGCCCGAGGGGCCGGATCTGGCCGAGATTATGGAGGCGGTCGGCAAGGCCCAGGCCGAGCAATCCGAGGCGGCGGGGCAGGCTGACGAGCCGAAACAGCCCTGAGGTTCCCTCAAAAGTCAACCACGCATTCTTCGACGGCCCTACCGGAACTCCAGATGCCGGAACTCGAGTTCTTGCACTTGATCCGAGGGCTCGAGAACGATGAGTAAATGGTCAGTCTGACCCATGTCCTGGGGCAGGCTGACCTTTCCGTTAACTCCGTCGACCGAGGCCACAACCTGACCGGGCGTGAAATCGATGGTGTGTAGCGGTCCATAAGGCTGCACCCCGGGGACATGCAGATAGTCCGACACGATGCCGGAAGCGCCGACCAGGCTGATCGCGTAGCCGCTATCTTCAGCGGCCGTGCGGGCGCCCACCTCACCCAGTTGAACCAAAAATCCTGGATGGCCTTGATTGCGGATCGCCCGAAAGGTCATCAGATTGATCTGAGTCGGAGTCTTGCGTCGAAAGACGACCCCCGCTGTTTCGCCCGCATTGGTGTGGAGTATGCCCGAGGGAAGCAGGTTCTGGCATGAGATGACCTGCCAATCATCAGCCTGATTTGCACCGAACCAGCCTCGCAGGGCCCGGGCTTGCGCATCTTCGACCGTACCGGGCACATAGCGAACCTCGGTGGTGAAGCGCCGGACCGGGCTCTCACCCTTTTTGGGCGGCGGCTGGGGAAAGGTGATCGTCTCGATATGCGTGTTGGGGTTGACCGGTCGGGTGGGCTGCTGTTCGAGTTGCTGGCGAAAGCTGGCCACGATCGCGATGGCAAAGGTGGAGAGCACGATCATCACCACCAACAGGGTGATGAACAAAGTTTGAGACGCTTTGACGTTCTGCGTCTCCATGAACTCCTCGAGTTCGTTGCGGGCCTTCGGAGAGGCCACCGGCAGGTCGAGCTTGGCGTTGGGATCGAGTTCTGCCAGTAGCTCCATCAGCGAGCGTTTCATGCGCGAAGCGGAAATGTAGCGGTTGGCGGGCAGGTTCTGGGTGGCCCGCTCGACAGCCTCGATCAGGCCGCTGGGCAAAGGGGGATCGACAGTGGACAAGGGTGCCAACTGAAAGGGTTGAGGGGGGGTGCCGCTGAGCAGATGGTGCATGCTGGCGCCCAGGGCGTAGATGTCCGAGCGAGGCTCTGGATGACCTCGAACCTGTTCCAGTGGCGCATAGCCCATGGTCCCGATCTGCGTCTTGGTGGAAGAGGTATCCACCCCTCGGGCAATACCAAAATCGACCAGCACGATCTGGTCGGTTCCTTCGCGCACAATGACGTTCTCTGGCTTGATGTCGCGGTGGATCAGAGGCTGAGGGCGGGAATGGAGATAGTCGAGCACGTCGCAAAGCTGAATGGAGTAGCGGACTACCTCGGCTGGTGAAAAACGCTGGCCGTTCTGACGCTTTTCGTGGAGGATATGGAATAGGCTTTTGCCAGCGATGTATTCCATCACCAGAAACGAGCTATGGCCTTCGACGAAGTAGTCGATGATGCGCGGAATGCGGGGGTGGTCGAGGGTTTCTAGAAAGCGGGCTTCTTGTTCGAAGCGTCGGCTGAAGTAGATGTGCTCGGCCTGGTTACGAGCAATCATCTGCTTGAGAGCCACTACCGTATCGGCGTGAAGATCGCGAGCCCGATAAACAGCCCCCATTCCTCCTGCGCCAATTTGCCCCAGCACCTCATAGCGCTGGTGGACAACTGTTCCTGGCTCAAGCCCCGCCACCCTCGCTGACTTCGGGGCTAGCTACCCCTCCCCTTCGCTTTGAGGGGTCAGTTGAGCAAAAACCAGGGGGTCGACAAGCAGTCGACACTGGTGACTTCGAATCGGAAGGCGCCGGGCCCAACGCGCAGAAGAAGCGGGGGTGGGAAGCTTCCAGGCCGGAGACAAGGCTGAGGAGTTGCTGGCGGGTCACCCCGACGGCATCATTGTCCTGCAAGACAAACGCGTGCTTTACGCCAACCGGGCGGTCGACGGACTGTTGATGCAGCCGGTGGAAGAGATCGATCTGGCTTTGCTTTCCCTCGACAGCCGCCCCGACCAGATCGACTTTCCGGTCGGCAAGCAGGGCGCGGTATCGCTGGAGTTGCGCTGGGAGACCTTCGATTGGGACGGCCGCCCCGCCGATGTGTTGTTTTTACGCCGGCCGTCGGGCATGCCGATCCTCCACTCCGAGATTCTGGCCGACTACGAGCGCCGCGCCGGACGGGCCGAAGAGCGGGCTCGCGTGGCCGACGAGCGCTTCCGCAGCATTTTCGAGAAGTCAGGCAAGGCGGCCGAGAAAGTAGAAGCTGCCGAAGCTCGGGCGGCCCGTTCAGAAGAGGCTTCGGCCGAGGCCGAGAGGCGCTTGCTTGAAGCTCTCGAGCGGGCCGAGGGGGCCGAGTTACAAGCGCGCAGGGCCGAAGAACGTACGCATCAGGCCAACCTGCGCTTTCGCAGAATCTACGAGATGTCCGGGGTCGAGGAACTCGAGCGCAGGGCTGAAGAGGCCGAAACACGGGCCGAAGAGGCCCAGGAACTGCTACGCGAGGTCGAAGAGATCAAGTCGATGGCCGAAGAGCAGGCTCGCTGGGCCGAGGAGCGGGCTCGTTTGGCCGACGAGAGGGTTGAGGAAGCAGACGAGCGTCTGCGGGTCCTGTATGAAGATTCCGGCGCGGATTCCGAATTGCTGCAAGAGTTGGAAGAGATCAACCATCGGCTGGTGCAAGAGATGCGCGGAGTCAAGCTCGAACTCGAAGAGTTGCGCCAGAAGGAGAAACGCCTGAGGATGGTGGCCGAGGCCGGACGGTTCACCATTTCAAAGCTCGAAAAGCAACTGGTCATCCAGCGCGAAAAGTTACAGCGGACCGAACTCACGATGCGCGATGCCGTCGACCGGGCCCGCATTCTCGAACGGCGACTCGAGCCGGAAAGTCAGCTCGAGCGATTGGCCTTCGAAGACCCCCTGACCGGGCTGCCAGATTTCACCATCTTCACCCGCTTGCTCGAGACGGCCATTGGCGCAGCCAAGGACGGCACGGTGCTGATGACGGTCGACCTGGACCGATTTCGCGTGGTCAACGATACTCTGGGTTCACGCACCGGCGACCGGGTTTTGACCGAGGTGGCTTCCCGACTGCGTCTACTGGCTCGCGATAGCGATCTACTGGGTCGACGTCGCGAGGACCAGTTCTTGTTGGCGGTGTTGGGCGACGAGGCGCACGGTCATGCCTCGGTGGTGGCTGAATCGGTCCTCGAGGCATTGCGCCGTCCCTTCGAGATCGACGGTCAGGTGGTCAAGTTGTCGGCCAGTCTGGGTCTGGCTGACGCCGGTCAGTCGGCCGAGGAATACCTCAGTCGGGCTGAGCTGGCTCTGGCCCAGGCCAAAGAGAACGGCCGCGACCGGCTGGAGCGATTCTCGGCCGAAACCGAGCAGCGCCGCTCGGGCCGGGCCGAACTCGAAGGCGAGCTGGTCGCCGCTCTCGCCGAGTCGCAGCTGGCCCTCTACTACCAACCCATCTACGAAATCGAGCAAGAACGGCTGATCGGCCTGGAAGCGCTCTTGCGCTGGCGCCATCCGACCCGCGGTCTGCTCACGCCGGATCGGTTTCTCGAGGTAGCCCTCAAGGTGGGCTTGATCGTGCCCATCGGCGAGTGGGTCTTGACCGAGGCTTGCCGGCAGGCGGGCGATCTGCCGGGCGACATCTACGTTTCGGTCAATGTCTCGCCCCACCAGGTCATTCAGGCCGAGTTTGCCCAGCAGGTGCTCGAGGCGGTCGAGATGACCGCCATTCCACCATCGAAGCTGGTGGTCGAAGTGCCCGAGGGGGTGCATGCGCTGGCCCCCGACCATGCTGCCCAGGTGGTGCAGAGACTAGCCGAGGGCGGAGTGGGCTTGGGGATCGACGACTTTGGCAGCGGCTACACCTCGCTCAAGCAGCTCGAGCCCGAGCGATTGCGTTTTCTCAAGCTGGATCGCACCCTGGTGATGGGGCTTCCCGACGATCCTCACTGCGTGGCCATGAGTCGGGCCGTCCTAGGTCTGGCTCAGAGTTTGGGGGTCGATGCCCTGGCGGAGGGCGTCGAGACGCAACAACAGCTAGACTTTGTTCGGGAACTGGGTTGCCGTTTGGTGCAGGGATACTGGTTTAGCCCCCCGGTGCCGGATAGCGATGTCGCGGCCCTGGTAGAACAAGAGTAAACCCCGGTGGGGGCCGGGGTTTGGGGGATTGGGTGTCTTTGGGAGTATCCGTTGTAGGTATACAATAGCCTGTGCGGAACAGGTAATCTGTGAACTGGTTCACAATCCGACCGCTCGTTTTGGCTGCTGTCCTCGCTCTCACGGGTTGCCACTCGCCTTCCGGTGAGTTGCTCGAGGGGGGCCGAACGCCGGGTGCTACCTCGACGGTCGCTGTCCGGGCGTCCCTGCTGGTGAGTGCCGAACTCCAGCAAAAGCCCGAACGGAACAGCCCCGAGTTGACGCTGGCTCTCGACTTTCGCCAGCGGGCTCCAGAGCGCAAGCTGCGGGTTCGATGGAAGGGCCCGCAAGGGCTCGAGTCAGACGACACCAAGCCGCTCGAACACCGGCGCCTCAACCTGAGCGTGCGCAAGCCACCCAGTGGCTGGCCGGCCGGCGACTATACCATCGAGATTTTTCTGGACGGCGATTCGCTGAAGGTCATCGATTTCGAGATCGAGGCTGACCCCAACAGCACGGTGGCCCGACTGGCCAAAGAGGTCACCGCCAACAGCACCGATGACCAGGCTAAGGTCGAGGCGATCTTTGGCTGGGTGGCTCGCAACATCGACTACGATGCCGCCGCCTTTGTGTCGGGAGACTACGGTGACTGCTCGGCCGAAGCGGTGCTCGCGCGGCGCACCGGAGTCTGCTCGGGCTATGCCAACCTCTTTTACGCCATGGCCCAAACCGTGGGTCTAGAAGTGGAGGTTATCCCCGGTTACGCGCGCGGCTACGGATTGGGCGAGGTCGATCTGGACGCTCCGGCCAACCACGCCTGGAACGCTGTCAAGCTGGGCGGGCAGTGGCGGCTGCTCGATTGCACCTGGGGAGCCGGCTTTCTTGATGAGCGCCAGGCTTTCATACGCCGCTACGAAGAGTTCTGGCTGTTCACTCCACCGGGCCAGTTCGCCCGCTCGCACCTGCCCGACGAGCCCCGCTGGCAGTTGCTAGACAAGCCCATTTCTCGGCAGGCTTTCATGGACGGGGCCCAGGTGTTGCCCGCCTTCTTCAAATACGGTCTCGACCTGGGCACTCACGACCAATACCAGCTTGCCTCCGGTTCGCCGCTGGTGCTCGACATCGGTTGCCCCGAGGATGTTCACCTGTCGGCCCAGCTCGAGGGGGTCGAGGGGCGCAATGTCCTGGTCGAGTCCCGCCCGGGTGGCCAGCACATCGAGGTCCTCTTTCCCCGCCCCGGCGACTACACTCTGCGGATCTTCGCCGGACCGCAATCCCAGACGAAGTTAGCCCAGGCGGTCACCTATCAGGTTCGGGCCAGCCAGGGTGACGATCGCCAGTTTCCCGAGTTTTACGCCGACTACGTCAAGCAAGGCGCTCGCCTCTCCTCACCCCGAGCCTTCCGGCTCTTCGAGGGCCATCCTCAGGAGTTTCGTCTCTCCGCCCCCGGAGCCCAGGAGGTGGTGCTGGTGGGGGACGACGGTCAACCCCGGCCTCTGAGCCAGCGCGGCCAGGAGTTCACCCTCGATATCACGCCGCCACGCGGCAAACTGACGATCTACGCCCGCTACGGCGAGGACCGCCGTATGAGCGGCCTGGTCAGCTTCGAGGTAAAATAGGGAGAGCGGCTTGCGCCGCTCTGTTGGTGGAGGTGGCGGGAATCGAACCCGCGTCCGAAAAGGACTTCCATAAGACTCTACGAGTGTATCTCAGGTTTTATTGTCGAGTCGGCGGCTCGCCTGAGCGCGATCCGGACGACTCCATCCCTCTAGAGTCCCTGCCGGCACGAGGGAGGATGCCGGCAAGCTAGCCTCTATTGTTGAGCCTATCCCGCGCCTAGAGGCGCAGAGCGGGTAGACAGGCGGTTAGTTAGGCCGCCAAGGCGAGGGCGCGCTGGGGAGCGCGGCCTCTGAACTGAACGACGTTATCGTTGGCAGTTACGTTTAGGTTCCGTTGTTTTACGAGCACCGGAGCTCGACTCGCATCCTATGGTCAGTCTGCTTCCCGTCGAAACCAGTCACCCCCGTGTTAGATTTACGTCCTAATATTAGCACGTCTGGTCAAGGCCGTCTATTTGCGCCGTGTGAGCGATTCGTTAGCGTTGCGAGGAGATTTTGACCATGGTTAGAGACCATGGTATGGTTGAAGAATGAGTGAGCAAAAAGAGACGGTGGCGATTTCCAAATTCAAGGCGACCTGTCTGGAACTCTTGAAGAAGGTCAGGCAGACGGGCCAGCCTATCGTGGTTACTCGCCGGGGCGTGGCGATAGCTGAAATCATTCCGCCGACTCCCGAAACCTCGACCGGGTGGCTCGGAGCCCTGGCCGACCGTGGTCGGATCGTTGGCGACATCGTAGCTCCGGTCGACGCGGAGGAGTGGGAAGTCCTCCAGCCCTGAAGCTGCTCCTCGATACGCACGTTCTCCTCTGGTCACTGCTAGAACCAGACCGGATTTCCCAGAACGTAAGAAGCCTGATGGAGGCGCCCGACGGCGAGATCTGGCTTTCTCCGATAACAACCTGGGAGTGCCTGCTCCTGGCCGAAAAAGGACGGGTCGAACTCATCCCGGACGGTCGGGCCTGGATGCGTGACGCCTTGCGAATTACAGGAGCGAGGGAGGCGCCTCTCGGTCACGAGGTGGCTATCTTGAGCCGAACCATCGGGCTCACTCACCAGGACCCAGCCGATCGCTTCCTGGCCGCCACGGCAGCGGTCTACGACCTTACCCTGGTTACGGCCGACGAGCGTCTTCTGAAGGGGAGCGGTTTCTCCGCGATCGATTGCCGCTGAACCTGCGTGGCAGCTCCAGGTGCCAGCCACGATAAGCAGCCGGAGGCATTCTTCCGCTCTCGAGTTCCTCCACGATCTGCTGGCTGAGGATAGGGACCGGGTATAGTCCGCCCACCCGCCCTGACGCCCTTTCTTTCTTGCCTCCATTCACGGTTTGCCCCCTGCCCCGGCAGACGCTATACTGGGTAGCAATGATACGATCGACCCGCCAGCGAAGTGCCATTCGCGAGGCCATCAAAGCAGCCGGAAGGCCACTTTGTACCGACGAGATTTTACAACTGGCTCGCCAGGAAGTGCCCAATCTGGGTATCGCCACCGTCTATCGCGCCGTCAAGGCCCTGCTCGATGAACGCTGGCTTCACGCCGTGGAGTTGCCGGGCCAGACTACGCTCTACGAGCGCGCTGGACTGGGGCATCACCATCACTTTCACTGCCGCCAGTGCGGCAAGGTCTACGACATCGACGGCTGTCCTGGCAATCTGGGGCGTCTGGTCCCAGAGGGATTTCAGCTTGAAGACCATGATCTGACCCTGTACGGTCGCTGTGACGCTTGCTAGACGATCGCAAGGTGACTAGGGTTCGAATCGCCAGTCTCTAGCGGCGTCGTCGACCGAGGACAGGCCGATTTCAAAGGCTCTCGAGCCCTTCGCGGGCCTGGGTGAGGAAGGTCTCTATCTGTTCTAGCAGGCGCTCGGCCAAATGGCATTCGCCGCGCGCGATGAGGGCGACCACCTCGAGACCCAGGCCCAGGGCGTCGGCGCCGGAGTTGACGGCTTGCAGGAAGACTTCGACCACCTCTTCGTCGCTTTCGTCTTCAGCCACTACCGAGCCGGGACTCCAGTCGGCCAGCTGGCTGGCCAACCAGGCTTCGGCTCCGTTGAGGCGGGCCTGGCGTTCGGCCGGGTCGAGGCGGGGATAGTCGGCTAGAAGCGTGCGTAGGTAGGTTACGAAAGGCGGGCGGTGGACGCCTTGCAGGCGACCGAGAGCGCGCTCGATGGCCCGGGCCCGAATCTCGGAGTATTCGAACTCGTCGTCTTCGTCCTCTTCAAACTCGTCGGGTTCAGGCTCGGTGGCGGTGACTTCGCCCTCGGTCTGGGGCAGGTCACCTTCGAACCGGTCGTCTCGACGGGCCTGCCCCTCCTCGTCCTTCCACTCGAGCTTGAGGTCGACCTCGCTCACTGAGCCGCGCGCAGGCCTTCCAGAGTGCGGTCGATGCGCGGATGGGCTTCTTTCCACTCGGAGTAGGACTGGTTGAAGTCAGGCGCCTGGTCGCGGGCGTAGGCCTCGAAAGAGACCAGGGTATGATAGCGCTCCAGATAGTCTTGGGCGCGCTGGTTGGCGGCCTGGCGCTCTTCAGGGGACCTGGCCGCGCTAGCCTCGCGGCGGGCTTTGCCCACGGCGCCCTTGAGGTCGGCCACGTCGCCATATTTCTTGACCACTTCGTCGACGTCTTTCTCGCCGCGGACGACGTTCTGGACGTCTTTGATGGTGTTCAAGATGGTGCGGTAGAAGCTGGGATTGTGTTTACCCTGCTCTTTGATGTCTTCACGCACGGTCTCGTCTTTGAGCAACTTGCCCTCTTCGCCGTTCTTGGCCCGGCGCATCAGGCTCGACAACACCATGGCCGTGGTGGTGCGTCCCTGGCCGGCGTGGCAGTTGAAGATCAGGGGCGCGTCGGGGTCGACGTCCTTGAGAGCTTTCACCAGTTCGTCGATGTCGCCGTCTTCGGGCTTTTTCATGTCGGTCACGGGCACCCGCTGGTATTTGACCTTGTAGCCTTCGGACTGGAGTTGTTCGTAGGCTTCGCCCACGGTCTGGACCGACTCGATCTTGACCTTGCGCTCGACCACTTTAGGCGGGCTGCCTTCTTCACCGTGCAACGTGATGAAGCCACCGTTCTTGGCCGCCTCGTCGAGGATGTCTTGCTTGAGTTGCTTTTCGAGGGCGTCCACCTCTTGAGCGCTGCGGCCCGGCGAGGCCTGGTTGTAGAAGGGAGCCTTGACGTGGCGCAGGTTGAAGGACTGGCCGTTGATGTAGACCACGGGTTCTTCGCGCAGGTTGGTCCAGACGGCGGTCTTGTCGCCGTCGGGGCCGGCTCCGGCTTGCTTGAGCACGTCGCGCATGCCTTGCAGGCTGGGTTGGCCGGTGCCGTGGATATTCTCGCCCAGTTCGCGATAGTTGGGAGCCCCTTCGATCCTGGGCTGACCGTTTTCTTGCAACCGATCGTGGTGCAGTCCGGGAAAGTGGTCGGCCTTGAGAAAGTTGTCGGGGCCCAGCACCTTGCCGTCGCGGCCTTCGACCGGGGTCACGGCCGGGGCGTGGCTGGGAGCTGGAGCGGTCGAGAGCACGCGAACCAGCTTTTGCATCTGCCCCTGCCAGAGGGCGGGGGTCAGCTCGCGAGGGGCGTCGGCGCGCTGTTCGCGCGGCTTATAGATGAGAAAATTCTGGTTGGCTCCGGTAACTTCCATAGGCAAGTATTCTACCGCAGGGTAGGGGTGAAGTCTATTGGGCTACGTCGAGTTCCGAGACGGCGCAGCGAATGGCCCCGCCCAGGCGGGTCGAAGCCAGGGCGGCCGAGATGTCGACCACTTCAAAGCCCTCGCGCTCATAAAGCTGGCGAGCGTAGCTATCGGTGGCCTCGATGCCGTAGACGGGCATGTAGACACGTTTGGTCTGGCCGTAGTTTTCGAGCAGCACGTTCTGATAGGTCAAATAGGGGCTCGACAGGCTCTTGCCGGCCAGGTTGGGCACCCGCAGCACGCGATAGCCGGCCTGGCTCAGGCGCTCGGCGGCCGCGTCGTATTTCTCGGCCAGTCCCTTCTCGGCCGTCTGGCTGCGCATCAGGTCGAGCTCGCTGGTGTGATTGCCTTCGAGCAGAGTCAGGGCCAGGTTGGGATCGGCCACGGTGGCGGTGTGGTCGTCGAGAAAGCTGATGCCGAGGTCCAGATGAAAGTCGGGCTCGGGCGAGATGACGATGACCTGGCGGCCCATCTCGGCCTCGAAGCGGGCTACCACCTGTTCTTCGCTCTCGTGAAGACGCTTGGCGTTGTCGGCGATAGTAGCTCCGCTGATGAGCACGTGGCGGCCGTTGGCGATAATGTCACCGCCCTCGAAGTCGAGGCGCGAGCGGCGCACCTCGATGTCGGGGGCGCGGCTATGCAGGAAGGCTGGCGCGGCTCCGCTGGACTGGATGATGACCCGGTTGAGATAAGCGTCGACCTGACCGTCATCGCGGAAAGAGTGGGGGAGGAGCAAGATTTCGTGGCCGTCGGCGGCCGTCAGCGTGAGCGAGCTGTCGCGCGACCACATGGAGAGTCCCTGGACCAGCTCTTGCGAGTTGGAGCGCAACGACAGCGAATGGATGCGGACCCGCCCTTCGGGCACCTCGAGGCGGTCGAGCAGGTCTTGCAGGTCGCGCACTCCGTCGGATTCGGCGATGACTTCGAAACGCACGCTCGGGTCGGTCTTGGTGAGCAGGTCACTGAACATGGCTTCGTGGGCCTGGCGGGCCCGCGGGTCGCGTTCAGCCGGCCACTGCAGGCGCAGGGCGCGCAGCTGGCCTCGAGTGTTGTCGAGCACCCGCAACGGGCCCAGGTCGCTGGTTCCCTCAGGAACCTGGAAAGCGAAGTGGGGCCGGACCGGGGTGGTATCTGGGTTGCGGGGGATGAACCAGCCCGAACCCTCTTCGGCGGTGCGCTGGTCCCAGTTCTGGCCGTGATGGTGCTGGAACTCCTGATGAAAGCCGGGCGGGCCAAAGCCGGCTGCCTGGGCCGGCGCGGCTGCGCCCAGGGCAGCCAGAGCCAGGCCGGCCGAGGCCAGGGCCACCCGCGACCAGTTGGTGGTGCGGGGGTGGGGCGCCTCGGCGACGAGGCTGAGCGTCACGCTGTCAAGAGTTGCCTCGGGTGGGCAGGCCGAAGGCTGGGGCGGCAGACGAAGCGGCCGCGCCGACGGCGAAGTGGGCGTGAACTGGACCCTCATGGGTCGAGTCTAGCCAGATCGGCCGGGAGAGAGGAGCTGAGGTTGTAAACTTCCCACCGACGAAAGTCACATCGCTTTCGTCAAACTTGCAGTAGGCTGGTGCTATGAAGCGATGGGAAGTCCTGATGTTGATAGCCCTGGTGGCCGTGGTGGCCGGATTCCTTCGGCCTGGGCCGTCGAATCTGGTCAAGCTCGGCGATTTCGCGCTGGGAACGCCGCGCCCCGAGATCGAGCAATCTCTAGCCGGACAGAATTGGTTCGGCTACGACGATAGGATCCTGTGCGAGCAGACGTTGCTCTTCGCCAACGGACATCTTTGCGCCGTCATCGGGACCGAACTCGAAGTGGGCGACTATACCCTCGAAGCGGGCGAGTACATCGGAGAGGTCGAGCGGATTCTCGGTTCCCCCCGAGCCCAAAAGCGCGACCATGAGGGCCTGCTCGTGAGCTATGCCGAGGCCGATGTCTGGTTCGCTGATGGCAAGCACGCTACGGAGTTCCGCATCGGCAACTGGGCTCACTGGCCCTGACCCACTTCCACCTGGCGATCCAGGGACTGATCGGCGAACGAGCAGGGATCCTCCAGCGGCTCGAGATGGGTAAAGATGGTGCTTCCCTCGACCGCCTGGCGGATGTCCGACTCGATGCGCTCGAGCAACTGATGACCGCGCTGAACCGACCATTCTCCTGGTACTAGCACGTGAAACGAGATGAAACTGCGGGCTCCAGCCCGACGGGTGCGCACAGCGTGAAAATCGACCCCGTCGCGGTGGCGATAGCCGTCGAGAATAGCGGTCAGGCTCTCGCGGTCGATCGGGGGTAAGGAAGCGTCCAGCAATCCCTCGGCGGCTTTGCGCAGGAGGCCGACTCCGGTTCGCAAGACATTAAGGCCCACCAGGCAAGCCACCAGCGGATCCAGCCATTGCCATCCGGTGAGCACCACCCCGCCCAGCGCCACCAGTACGCCCAGGGTGGTCCAGATATCGGTGGCCAGGTGATGGGCTTCGCCCTCGAGGGTGAGGGAGCGATGAGCCTTGCCGGCCTTCCACAAGATATAGGCCGTCACCCCATTGAGGCCGGCGGCTCCGAGCGAAACCAGCAGCCCTTCGCTCAGGGCGGTCAGCTCTTGAGGATGCAGGGCGCGACTGGCAGCCGAACCCATGATGCCCAGCGAAGCAAACAGGATGACAGCCCCCTCGAAGCCTCCGGCAAAATACTCGATCTTGCCGTGCCCGTACTCGTGCTCTTCGTCGGGAGGCTGGGCGGCAAAGCGCAACGAGAAGAAGGCAACGGCCGCTGTGGCCAGATTGGCCAACGACTCGAGGGCGTCAGACAACAAACCGACCGAGCCGGTCAATTGCGACGCGAACGCCTTCAGGCCCAAAGTGAGCACGGCAACCACCAGCGACAGCAGGGCATATCGGCTCAAGTCTCGTTCCACTCTTCAAGCTTCGTTCACAGGCATAGGCAACCTTCCCCAGGGGTCGTTGGTGGAAGGGCCGAAACTGGGCCGATGCCTTTGCACAGCCAGCGTCTCGAGGCTGGCCCGGTCTCGAGCTTTTATCACTTCGGCCCCGGCTTGTTGGGTCGTCTCGAGCGTTTTGTCGAGCATCATTCCCGGCTGGTGGTGGTCAGCGATCGCAACGTCGCCGGCCTTTACCAGGCCAAGGTTTCAGTTCCGGCCGAATGGCTGGTGATCGAGCCCGGCGAGGCCAGTAAATCGCTCGAGCAAGCTCGCGAACTCTATCGCCAATTGGCCCAGCTCAAGGTCGATCGTTCGGCCGGCTTGCTGGCGGTAGGAGGCGGAGTGGTGGGGGACCTGGCTGGTTTCGTGGCGGCCACCTATCTGCGTGGCATTCCCTTCTATCAGGTGCCCACCAGCCTGTTGGCCATGGTCGACTCTTCCATCGGGGGCAAGGTCGGTGTCGACCTGCCCGAGGCCAAGAACCTGGTGGGAGCCTTCTATGCCCCACGCTCGATTCTGGTCGACCCCCACTGCCTGGATACTCTTCCCCAGGAAGAGATCTCGGCCGGGATGGCCGAGGTGATCAAGCACGCCTTGCTTGATGGGGAAGAACATCTAGCTTCCATCGAGGCCCTCACCCCAGCCCAGCCCACCTGGGAGTTCGTCTATCCCAGCGCCCAGGTCAAGATGGGTGTGGTGGCCCGCGATCCCAAAGAGGCAGGGGAACGGGCCTATCTCAACCTGGGTCATACCCTGGCCCACGCCCTCGAGACGGTCTCGGATTATGGCCTCAGCCATGGGCAGGCTGTCTCTATCGGCCTGATTGCAGCGGTGCGCCTGGCCCGTCGCCTGGGACATCTCGAGGTCGATTACGAGCCACGATTGCTAACGTTGCTGGAGAGATGGCGCTTGCCCACCCGCCTGGAACGAGACTATGGCTGGCCGCAAGTGCTCGAAGTCATGGCCCGCGACAAGAAGAATCGCGACGGGCAGTTGACCTTCGTGCTGCCGCAGCGCCCGGGTCAGGTTGAAGTGGTACGGGGAGTCGACCCGGCCCGGGTCGAAGAGGTCTATCGAGGTCTTTGTTCGTGAAAGCGCTGGTCATCAACGGTCCCAATCTGAATCTGCTCGGCAGCCGCGAACCCGAGGTCTATGGCCGGGTCGATTACGCCGGTCTGGTGACGATGATCGAGACCTGGGCCGCTGAACTCGAACTCGAAGTCGAGTGTTTTCAGAGCAACTTCGAGGGCGAATTGCTCGACCGGCTGCAGGCTGGTGACTACGACTTCGCCGTGCTCAACCCGGGAGCTCTGACCCACACCTCGGTGGCCTTGCGCGATGCTATCTCGGCGGTGGCCAAGCCGGCCTACGAGGTGCATATTTCCAACCTCTACGCTCGCGAGACCTTTCGGCATCACTCCACCATCAGCCCGGTCTGCGTGGGGGTGCTCAGCGGCCTGGGATTGCTCGGTTACAAGCTGGCCCTGACGGCGGGAGCCCAGCGGTGAGTCTGGTCGGCTTCATCAACCTGCTCAAGCCGCCCTCGATGACCTCGGCCCAGGCCGTGGCATTCGTGCGGCGCCGTCTGCCCGGGCGGCTGAAAGTGGGTCATCTGGGTACGCTCGACCCCCCGGCGGTGGGCGTTCTGCCGCTGGCCGTGGGCGCGGCCACCCGCTTGATCCCTTTCTTGCCAGAGGCGCGCAAGGCGTATCGGGCCGAGGTCTTGCTGGGCTACACTTCGGACACCCTCGACCTGGCCGGTCAGGTGGTCTCGAGCGGGGTCACTCCCGATTTCGAACGGACCGCTATCGAGCGAGCCCTGGCGCCGTTTCGAGGCACCATCATGCAGACTCCCCCGCGGGTCAGCGCCATTCGGGTGGGAGGCCGCCGCAGCTATGATCGGGCTCGCCAGGGCGAGGATTTCGAGCTGGACGCTCGTCCCACCACCTACTATCAGGTCGAGTTAGTCGAGGCCGACGGCCCACGTCTGGTGCTCGATGTCGAGTGCGGGTCGGGCACCTATATTCGCTCGTTGGTGCGTGATTTGGGCGAGGCGCTGGGCTGCGGTGCGGTGCTGTCGTTTCTGATTCGAGTGCGCAGCGGACCCTTCTGGCTGGCCCGAGCGGTGACCCTGGAGGAGGTCCAGGAGGCGGCTCGCACCGAGACGTGGGAACGTGTCCTACTGGCCTGCGATGAGGTGCTGTCAGAGTTGCCGCGCTGCCCTGACCCGGGTCAATCCTTTCAGAAAGGGCTCGAGTTGAGGATCACTCCCCCCGAGGGGGTGGGTGAGGGAGACCTGGTGCTGGTGGGCGAGACCCTGGGCCGGCTGGTCCATCCCGACGGCCTGGTCAAGACTCTGGCCCGCGCTCCGAAAGGCTTACGATTATGAGCTTGCGTGCAGCCATGCTGTCTCCTCATCCGCCCTTGTTGATCCCCGAAATCGGACGGGAGCGAGCGGCCCAGGTGGCTGCCACCAGCCAGGCCCTCGAGGAATTGGCTGCTCGCGTGGCCAGGCTGGCCCCCCAACGACTGGTGGTGATCACGCCCCACGGCGAGGGGCACCCGCGCGCTTTGCGGCTCTACGCTGAGCCGGTGGTTCGGGGTGACTTTCGGCGTTTCGGAGCTCCCCAGGTAAGCTTCGAGATCGAGGTCGACCTCGATTTCACCACCCGTCTGGCCAGGGTGGCCCGAGCCTCGGGGTTCGACTGTGTGACCGAGGGGGCCGCCCCCCTCGACCACGGGCTCATGGTCCCGCTCTATTTCTTGCGCCAGGCGGCCGTGCTCACGCCGGTGGTCATCATGTGCGTATCCGACCTGGCACCCCGCCAGCACTATGAGCTGGGGACCGTCCTGAGCGCCGTCATCGAAGAAGACCCATCCTCCACCGTGGTGGTGGCCTCGGGAGACCTCAGTCACCGATTGATCGCGAGCGGACCCTATGGGTTTGACCCGGCCGGACCCGAGTATGACCGTCAGGTCTGTGAAGCGATCGCTCCCCTGCGTCGCCGCAAGTTGATGGACATTCCCGCCGGACTCGAGAACAAGGCTGGGGTCTGTGCCTCGCGTCCGCTGGGATTGATGCTGGGCATGGTGCCCGAAGGCTTCCGCTCGCGGCTGCTTTCCTACGAGGGACCTTTTGGGGTCGGCTATGCCGTGGTCGAACTGTCCCCCGAAGTCGAGCCTGTTCGCCTGGCCCGTCGGGCCATCGAAGATTGGGTCAGACATCAACGGATGCTGACTCCCGGGCAAGTTTTCGAGCCTATGCTCGAGCAGCCCTCGGCCGCCTTTGTGACCCTCAAGCGCGATGGCCAACTGCGGGGTTGCATCGGCACCCTCGAGCCGGTGGCTCGGCGGCTGGCCGACGAGATCGCCCGCAATGCCGTGGCCGCCTGCTCGCAAGACCATCGATTCTCTCCTCTGACCATCGCCGAACTCGAAGACCTGCAAGTCTCGGTCTCGGCCCTGCATCCGCCCGAGCCGACCGAGCCCGAGCACCTCGACCCGGCCCGCTACGGAGTGGTGGTCCGGCAGGGGCGCAAACGGGGACTGCTGCTGCCGGGTATCGAACAGATCCAGACGATCGACGAGCAGCTTTCGGCGGTGCGGCGCAAGGCCGGTATTCGCGGCCAGTTCGACGGACTGTGGCGATTCGAGGTGACGCGATGGGATTGAGGCTCAAAGGCCAACTATTGGCTCTCTTTGTCGTTCTCTTTTCCACCGCGCTGTTAATCCTTAGCTACTTCAACCTCAGCGTGCTGAGTCTCTCCAACACCCTTTCGGCCGAGGAAGGGGCCCGCTCCACTGCCTCCAAGGTGCTCCAGCAGGTCACCAGCCTGGTGCCCCTCGACAGCAGCCAGCCGGCCATGGACCTTGCCACTCGCCACGAAGAGGTGGCCGCCGTGCTCGAGACAGAAGAGGTCAAGGCCCTCGAGGTGCTCGGTCCCGATGGCGGTCCTCTGATGAAGTTCGGGGTTAGCGGCGATGACCCCGAGGCCCGACGCGAGACCCTGCAAGAAGTAGCCCGCAATCGATTGCCCACCGACTATCTGGTGGCCTACGAAGCTTCGGGCGACTCAGAAGGGCATCGGATCGAGCGTCTCGTTTCGGGTGGCAATCGTCCCGTTAGCTTCGAACTCTACGCGCCTCTCACCGTGATCGGCGCGGGCTACGCAGGCCCGGCCGGCTTCGTCCACGTCTCGATCGAGATCCCGCGAGCCCCCTTGCGACTCAAGCTGGTGGCCATGATCAACCTGGTGCTGGCGGGCACCTTTTTGATCACCTCGGTGTTGGCCACCAATCTCTGGGGTGAGCACGCCATCAATCGGCCGCTGGAAGGCCTGGTGGAAGCCATGCATAACCACTTCCACGCTCAGCCCATGGGAGAGGAGTTGCACTCCAACAACGAGTTGGTCAACCTCTCGAAGACCTTCAACCGGATGGGTCTGGATCTGGTCAAATACCAGCGAGAACTCGAGGCCAAGACTCATCGCCTCGAGCAGGCCAACGAGCGCTACAAAGCCCTAAACGAGCAACTCGAGCACAAGGTCGAGGAAAAGACCCGCGACATGAAGGAGTTCTTTTCGCTGGTCACCCACGACCTGCGCATTCCGCTGGCGGCCATCCAGGGCTATACCGACCTGCTCAAGCGCAAACAAGATCAGCTCGACGAGAAGCAGGTCAAGTTCGTCAAAAGCATCGGCGTGGCCAACAGCCATGCTCTCGAGCTGGTGCGGAACTTGCTCGAGGCGATGAAATACGAGTTCGGCGATCCTCAGATCGTCACCCAGCGCTTCGAACTCGACGAACTGGTGGACGAAGTGGTTTCGCAGCTCTCGGCCGAGGAGACGGGTCCCCGCATCGAGGTCGACCTCGAGGACGACCTGGTGGTCGATGCCGACCGCACTCGCATCAGCCGCGTGCTCACCAACCTAATCGGTAATGCCATGCGTCATTCGTCTTCGAGTGAACGGGTCGAGGTGCGAGCCCGGCGTCGCGGCGAGAAGGTAGAGCTAGCCGTGGCTGACGACGGTCCCGGCATTTCGGCCGAGCATCTGCCCCTGCTTTTCGAGAAGTTCAAGCAGTTCCCATCCGAGGCCGGTCCTTCCTCGGGCCTGGGTCTGGGACTTTACATCGTGGGCAAGATCGTGGAAGGCCACGGTTCTAGAGTCGAGGTCGAGAGCGAACTCGGCAAAGGCACCTGCTTCCGTTTCCTTCTCGACATCTATCAAGAACCCGGCTAGCGGCTTTCCGAGGGGGCCGCAATGCGGGCCATCGGAGTTTAGGATTCTATTTGGGATTGTCGAGCCGGGAGGTGACGTGATGTTGGGACTGGCACGCAACCATCCATCAGCGCATATTGGTTACGAAGTCCGTTCGGTTGGTTAGGCGTCTAAAGAGCCCTCTCAGGAGCCCGGGGTAGTCCGTATCTTCCTTGAGCAAGAGTTCTACGCCTTCGGCGCCACTGCACTTGTATTCTCTCCAAAGTCGCTGTATGGCTCGAAGCCTGAGTTCGACACGACGTTGCTTATTCAGGTCGAAGAGTAAAATCGTCATACTTCCACGCTCGCTTCCATCGAGTGCTTCAACCTTGCCGTCAATTTGAAGCAAGATGTGCTGCTCCGGGTTGTCTTGACAAGGGTCTAAAAGAGCGGGCTTCTCCCGGGACAGGTCCGAACTCGGTCCCATCGCCCTGGTTGACTCGTCCAGAAGTGGGAAGCAACAGCCTTTTCCAAGGGCGCCGGCCGCCGGGCGATACGGATCGATTCGGCGTTGGTTACAGCCAGAGCAGGCGGGGTAGAGGTTGAGCCATTCATACGCCAACCAATAATAACCTGGATGCGCGGGAGCCTCGAAAACAGCGCTGCTCGGCCGGAAATGATCAACCTCAAATGTGCCTCCGAGGTATATCTCGCAATAAGCGCATCTGTCGCAGAAGAGTCGGTCGAGGCACTGCTTGACTGGGGGCGAGCCGTAAATCCGGCTGCTACGGCGGTGCTTATTACCGTCTGCTCTCGCTCGCCTGGACCACGTGGCGAGCATCACCGCGGATTCTTCCGGTAACTCTACCTGGCTGCGATCTACATACCTCACGTCGTAAGAAGAGTCTGGGTCAAACGGCTAAGCTCTAGCCGTTCCTCGGGACTAAGGCAGTCTGCGGACTTGTTCATTAGTTCCTTCCAACGGTCAATCTCCCGTTGTCTTTGCGGGGGGTAGATTGTCGCATCGAAGAGTTCGGGGTCCGAAGTAATATCATCAATCGTCATGCCGGTCATCCTTGGTGCTAAATGCCAGGCAATGGTGTTCTTCTCTCTCTTCAGTACAATCAGTTCGTCCGGCTCTACTCCAAGGGCCAGAATTGGGCTGTGGGTCGTTCCCACCAACGTCAGAAGCGGAAAGGCCGCCTTTAGCTGCTGCATCAGTTCGACCTGAAGTTTCGGGTGAAGGTTGAGCTCCAGTTCGTCAATCAGGAGTATGCCGCAAGGCATTGGGGGATCTGAGGCCAACTCGCTCTGAAGGAACGCCGCCAGCCAAAGGTCCAGGAACCATTGTAGAGTCAGCCTGTAGCCATCAGCCCAGCTTGACAGGGGAAACTCAGTGCCCCCATGAAACACTTGGTACGCACCTCGGGCATCCGCTGAGATTGAAAAGTCCTCTAGCTTCATGCTTCTTTTGAAACTGTCAATCAGCCACACGGCCAGGTCCGGTCGTGCGCTTCGGAGCCTCAATAACGCGGTCTCGGAGTCCACCATCGGAACGTTGTATCGGAATAACGACGAGACCGCTCTGATCTTTGGGTCGTCTCGTAGATTCACTGTTCCATCTGTGTTTCGGCCAGATCCGTATGCGTATACCCGTACAAGCGCCCGCTCGGAGGGAGTCCCTAATGTCTCGATTAGTTCCGAGCCATCCGGTTGTCCTCGAATCTTGGCGATGAATGACAGGGTTTCTCCCTCAGCGCTCAGGCGAACCTCTACTGTGCCTTCCTGTTCTGAGTCACGCAGCATACGGGCCATCGGAGTAGAGAGGAGAGTTTGAGCCTGCGCCTGAGGCAACATAGCCAGGGCCACGCACCTCAAGATAGTGCTCTTCCCTGTACCGTTTGCTCCGATAATCATCGCTGAACTCAGTCCATCATCGGACGCTTGCCAGTTGAAGTCCTCGAAGCCGCGGATGTTCGTAAGCTTCAGGGCCTTCAACCTTGGCCGTGAAATCAAGGTGACCGGCTTACTCTGAGGGAGACTGGCGTGCTCGACCGACATTTCATCTCGGACGGAACGAGCCCATTGGTCGGCCAATGTTCTGAATTCCGAGATGGTCTTGACGGTAACGCTCTCGTGGGAGCGATCGCGGCCAGGTCTCAACTCACAGGTCGCTCCGACATTCGAAGGAGAAAACCTCGCCGTATAGTTCTCCCCACCAAAGCTCAGCTTCACCTCCAAGTTCGTGTCGGAGTCCTCCCAAACAGCGGTTTCTAGGGAGATGTTCTCAGTCTTCAGGGCTTTAGCTATAGCGTTGAGTTCGCGCCGTGTGGCCGTCACGAGGAGCGCTTTCTTGCGAGAACTAACTTCGGTAGGCCACTCCTCGAAGGTTTTTCGGAGCTCCGCGACGCGTCGGGCCCAGGCGCCAAAGGCGCTTTCAACGTCCGCGAATTTGGGCGCAGCCAGCTGGCCCGTTTCGAAGGGACGCAACCCGGGGTTAAAGGCTATGTCTCGGTGCTCACCCTGAATAGCGCCACAGGCGAACCAGCTGCCGCTCCGCAGGTCGCAAAGTAGATCAGATGTTCGCAGGGAGGAATGCCTGGCATAGCGGGGCACGGGAAGTGCTTTGCTCCAGCTGAAGCTCGCAGGGTCGAGCCCGTGCTGTACCAGGAGCGCGAGTAGATGCTCTCTCTGGGATTTCTTAAGATGCACCAGCCTAGACTTCCGTGTTTTGTTTATAGCTCCCTCCTGTATATGCGCTTCCCGAACCCGGACCGCCCTCAGCTTTCCGAAAACTTTCAGACCGATTGCCTAGACTACCGGTAATGAATACGGTCCATTTCGCCGCGCCCCGTTACCAGCCGCCGACCCAGGGAGTTCCTCAGAGCCCCCCGCCCGGCGCCAACAATCCCTACGCCTTCCAACCGCCTCAAGAGACCTTCGTACCCACTACCGAAGCTCCGCCGGCGCAGAAGTCGTCGGGCTGGAAGGCCAAGTTGGGTCTGGGATTGGCGGCTCTGGCCGTGGGCACCGGCCTTGGTCTGACCGTGGCCAACCAGCAGGGACCGAGCGTTTCCCAGGTCGAGGTGAACAATCCCACCACCCTCACCTCTGAAGCCGTTCAGGACAAGGTTTGGGACGGCTGGCAAGCCGAAAAGGTGAGCCTGATGGTCGAGCCGACCACCCGCGACTTCGGCGACTTCGCCAAGCGCACGGCCGTCAATGACTACACCGTCAGAGATACCAAGAGCGATGGCTGGAACACCATCGGCATGGAACTTTTCAACCAGGTGCTGGCCGTCGACGGCAACGAGGTCTACGCCTCGCGGGCCGCCGAGTCGATGCAGCTCGACTTTCAGACCGACGCCGTCACCAATTGGCGCGGTCAGGTACGCCTGTCGCCGGCCGGTCAATCGGGCCCTTACGTTTCGGTGGCCGTGGGCGAGACCTTCGTCTTCGACCAGATCGGCGGCAACGCTCGCTCGTATCTACAGACCATCGACACGCGCACCGGCGAGACCGTCACCCTCGACAAACTGGTCGGCCAGGAGAAGTTCAATGACCTGGTCAACGTGGTGGCCGGCAATCTGATGACCCGCACCGACGGCGATGTTTACCTCAACCCGGGCACCCTGTCCGAGCACGTGCGCAACTCCTTTGCACTCGTCCAGGAGAACGGGGAAACCAAAGTGGTGGTGGCCATTCCCGCCGAGGCTCACTTCGCGGCCGGCTCGGTGGCCGAGTTCACCTTCCCGGCTCCACCTCTCAACTAAGTACACAGGGTTGCAGCCCTCGGGCCACGAAACGTAGCTCGTGTCCGAATCCATCAAGATCGTCATTGCCGACGACATGCCGCTCTTTCGCGAGATGCTGATTCACACTCTTGACGATGAAGAGGACATCACCGTCCTGGGCGAGGCCTCCGATGGTGAAGACGCGGTCAATCAGTGCAAGCAGTTGGCTCCCAACATCATCATCCTGGATGTCGAGATGCCCAAGATGAACGGGGTCGAGGCCACCCGCGCCATCGTGGCCAGTTGTCCGGCCACCCGAGTGGTCATCTTGACCGCCTACGAAGACGATGAGCTGATTCTCGAATTGGTCCAGGCCGGCGCCACGGGGTATCTGGTCAAGGACACACCGGTGGATGACGTGGTCAAAGCCATCCGCGTGGCTCACACCGGCGAGTCGCTGATTCAGCCGCGAGTTGCCCAAAAAATTCTCAAGATGATGGCCAACATGGGCCAGACCAGCGAGAAAGAGCCGACCGGCGATCTAGCCGAGAAGCTGTCCCTGCTTACCTCACGCGAACTCGAGGTGTTGACCGCCATCGGGCGGGGCCTCAACAACAAAGAAATCGCCGATACGCTGTGCATCGGCGGCACCACCGTCAAGACCCACGTCACCCGGGTCATGAGCAAGCTCAACCTGCGCGACCGGGTCGAGGCCGTGCTCTTCGCCGTGCAGGCCGGCCTGGTCAACCCGAGCTAGCGTTTTAACCGCGGAGGACGCGTAGGCGCGGAGGTGGGGCGCTTTCGTCGTGGGTTGCGCTGGCAGGGTCGGTTCAAGGTTCTGCAACCATAGAAGAGATGGGTTGAGGAACTCGCGACGACCAAAAGTGGGCGGTTGGTCGGGTTAACTCGATTATTGGATCGAGGATAGGATGGAAGGCTGGTGCCTGCGAGGGTCCGCCTCAACCGGGGGTGAACCCCTCGAGGTGGGCGCCTGCTGGAGTTTAACCGCGGAGATACCGCGGACGCGAAGCGCGGAGGGGTGGGCGGTTCGGCATGGGTGCCGAGAGCGCCCGTGCCAGGGGCGGTAAGAAGTATCAACACGGAGATCAGGAGAGCACGGAGAAGTGGGCGCAACTGGAGCGCTAGCGGCTGAGCGACTTCTTGGGTTGGCCGGCGTGACTGGCACGCAACTCCTCATCGATGGCGCGGCCGGTCGGGCACTTCCAGCTGGAAGACGTTACTTCCGTGCGGAAGACCGGCGGCGAGCCGGGGTCGGGGCGGGTCACAGGCCTCACCAGGTCCGCCCCAGCAAGGCGGCGATTCGGCAACTAGTGGCGCGGTGCAGCGGCTTTGGCCAGGTTTGGCGGGTTGAACTCGGAGTACGGCGCCGTGTAGCGCCGAATTCGGCACCTGGTGGTGCCGTACTCGCCTGGCCGGGCCACTTCCAGCTGGAAGACGCTTCTTCCGTGCGGAAGACCGGCGGCGAGCCGGGGGGTCACAGGCCTCACCAGGTCCGCCTCAGCGAGGCGCCTCGGCGGCGGTTTTACATCGGGCGCCCACCGATCCCGGGTGAGCGCCGACCCCAACCCCGCGCCCCCCGCGGAACCCCGCGGTGTTCTCTGGAGCGAAACCCCCGAAGAGCACTCACCTCGGCAAGAACACGCGAAAGACGCTGCCCTCACCCTCGCGGCTGGTGACCTCGATGCGGCCGCCGTGGCTTTCGACGAGACGACGCACGATCCACAGGCCCAGGCCGCTGCCGCGGATGTCGTCGGGATGGACCCGGACATACGGTTCGAAGAGGTGGGCCAACCCGTCTTCCGAAATGCCGCGGCCCTGATCTTTGACCTCGAGCCAGACACCGGGCCCGGTGGACTCGGCCGAGACCGTGACCGAGCCGCCGCTGGGGGAGTATTTGACCGCGTTTTCGAGCAGGTTGGCCAGCACCTGACGCAAACGGTCTGAATCGGCCGAGACCATGGTTTCGGCCGGGACCTCGTTGAGGAACTCGAACTGCTGGCGACGGGATGGAGAAAGATAGCGCTCGAGGTGGTGCAGTTCTTCGGCTACCATGGCGTGCAGGTCGAGTTGCGATTTGACCAGGTTGAGCTTCTCGTTTTGACCCAACTGGTTGGCATCGAGATACATGGCCACCAGGCGCTGGGCCTTGCGCAGCGCCAAGCCCATGTCGTCCATCAACTCGCTGTCAGCCCCGCTGGCCCGCAGCACCGACAGGCCCGTTTTGAGCACGGTGAGCGGGCCCTTGAGATCGTGCGAGGCGATGGCCATGAAGGCGGCCATCGCGTTGCGGTAGGCTTGCTCTTCGTGCTCGCGTCGCAGCGATTCTTCGCGCTCGGCCAGCAGGCGGGTGTTCTCGATACAGATGGCCGCCTGGGCCGCCAACGACGGTAGGATCTCGCGATGGCCGTCGTTGAAACGAGCGGTCAGCTGGCTATCGAGATAGAGCAAGCCGAGAATCTTGTTGTGGCTCGTGAGCGGTTCGCAGATGATCGATCGCAACCCGCGCATCTCGACGCTCTGCGAGGGGTTGGGTTCAGAGAGGGCATCGACCCATTCTAATCCGCACCGGGCGACCAGGGTCTTGAGGATGACGGTGCGACTGGCTCCGAAGCCAACCGAATTTGCGTGGTCCGGTTCTAGTTGGTAGGCGGCTCCGACCCGCAGACGTTCAGGCAGAGGCAAGGTCTCGTCGGGGTCGAGCAAAAAGAGATAACCGCGTTCGGCCCCAGAAATCTCGACGGCGGCCTCGATGATCTGCTTCAGCAGCGGCGCCGGGGCCTGGACCCGGGTCATCGAACGGGTGATTTCGATGAGCCGCTTGAAAGGATCGACGGTGGTTTCCACCTACCGTATTTCCATGGTCGGGGGGGGCTTCCTTCGCTGTCAAAGGCGTTCTCGAGGCTAGCGCACCCGGCTCGAGTCGAGCCTATTGCTTCAGGTTATAGCGGTAGAGCCCATCCAGATTCTCGATCAGAGCTTTGGTCCGGGTCGAACTCTCGTGTCGGGCTCCTAGCAACCTTACCTGTTGCAGGTGGATGCGTCGCAAGATCACGATCGTGTCGCGCATCTGTTGTTTTTCTTTACGGGCGTGAGCGGCGCGGGCTTGCTCGAGACGCTTGCGCCCCTCCGGACCGGGCTCGGAGCGAGTGGGTTCGGGCTCGCGCCTCTGCTTCCAGGCCCGGGCTCGAGCCTTGTGCGTTTCCACCGCCAACTCGGCCAACATCATGCGTTCGGCGCGACCGGCCTCGCTTTGGGCTGCATGCAACCCTTTGGATTTCTCCAGGAGTTCGAGCGTCTCCAGGTAGAGCTGGCTAGCCTCCTGATATGCTTTGGCTTTGGCCTGTTTGCGAGCCTGGATCATGGTCTTGGCCCAGGCCGGGCGGGGGAAATCAGCCAACGCACACAGGGATGTCGCGACCAAAACCAGCACGAGCCAGACGTTTCGCATACTGAGATGATTCGCCGCCCCCCCCGTCCGTGCGCGGTAGTTAGTTCCAACCAGCCTCTTCGAGCAGTCCGCGCAGTTTCGCCAGGGCCCGCACTTCTTGTTGGCGGATCGCTTCGCGCGACACTCCGAACTCGGCCGCCACTTCGTTGAGGGTGCGACGCTCTTCGCCATCGAGGCCATAGCGCAGGACCAGAATCGTTTGTTCTTTCACACTCAGGTGGGACAGGGCCCAGCAGAGATCGGATTGATCAAGGTCGTTCGAATCGAGACCCGGGCTGGCCGGTAGGAGGTCACCGAGGCATGTCTCTGAGCCGTCTCTGCCCACCGGAGTCTCGAGCGAGACGGGCGCCTGAGCGATGCTGAGGATTCCGCGCAGGCGCTGCAACGCTTGGGACTCTAGCTCGGCCACCTTGGCCTTGACTCGGGGGTCGGTGACGCTCAGCTTGCGGCGCATCGAGCGCGACATCTTGCGGCACACTTTCTCTGGCGAGATCGGCAAAAGCTCGCGACTGGCCTCGTCGAGATCGGGACCAGCCCCGGTGGCCGTGGCGGCGTCCGAGGAAAGACGGGAGAACTTTTGCACGATGTCATTGACGTGCACAGGCAGACGGATGGTCCGGCCCTTGTTGGCTAGCGCCCGGGTCATGGCCTGGCGGATCCACCAGCAAGCGTAAGTGGAGAAACGGCATCCTTTGTCGGGATCGAACTTGTCCACCGCTTCGATCAAGCCGATGTTGCCTTCTTGAATCAGATCCTGAAACGCCATGCCCGTGCCGACGTATTTCTTGGCCATGCTGATGACCAGCCGCAGGTTGGCCTCGGTCAATTGCCGTCGAGCTTCTTCGTCGCCGGCCTGAACCCGTCGGCCCAGCTGCACTTCTTCGTCGCGGCTCAGCAGCCCCTGGGTCTTGACCTCGCCCAGATAGGTTCCCAGCGAGTTGACCGGACTGTCGTTTCCGCGTCGGCTCAGCAGCCGCGCTTTGGGTGAAACTTTTTCGGGATTTTTTTTCTCGAGAGCTAGCATTTTCTCCACCACCTGCTATCATCATAGCTAAGGCCTGTCCAGGCATCGTCATCCCGAAGTAGGATCTTGGCGTACTACCTCAGGGGGAGCTGAAGGAGTTTCCCCATCGTTGTGACACTCTCTCAGGTATGCCCAAGCAGCGTGACGAACTCCGTTTCCTCTTGATTGAATGTCGGCTCGATCAGCGCATGATCGACCACGAGCGCGATTGTCTTGCGCGCGCCGGCCAGCTCTCTAACGAGCAGTTCGAGATTCTCGATCTGACCAAGCAGTCCATCAGTCCCGACCTGCTCGACCGGTACGACGGCGTCTTTATCGGGGGGACCGGTGACTACTCGGTGGCCCAGGACCGCCCCGAGTTCTTCGCCCCCCTGGTGGACCTGACTCGGGAAATGCTGACCAAGAAGGTTCCCCTGATGGGATTGTGCTACGGTTTTCACCTGATGGCGCACGCCGTCGGTGGCAAGGTCGAGACCAGAGAAGACCTCGAAGAGACTGGGACCTATCAGGTCAACCTTACTTCTGAAGGTCAACACGACGAGATTTTGGGCGGGCTCGAGGCTTCGTTTCCCGCTCAGCAGGGTCACCACGATGTGGTCATAGACATGCCCGGCGAGTTCGTCCGCCTGGCCGGTAGCGAGCGTTGCCGCTGGCAGGCCTTTCGTCATCCCGAGGCGCCCTACTACGGGTTGCAGTTCCATCCTGAGCTCCGCCGCGAAGACTTCATGTTGCGCATGCAAGTCTATGCGCAGAGCTACGCTTCTACGCCCGAGGCTTACGCCGAGATCGACGCTCGGGTCAAAGAGACCGAGAATCAGGAAGTCATTCGTGCTTTCGTCGACAAGATCGTGATGGGTCAACCCGTCAGCGGTTAACCACCAGGCGGTGGCCGGCCACGGTGGCCCCGGTCGGGTTGCACACCATGGGGTCGAGTTCGACTCTGGCCACGCGGGGATTGGCCACCAGCAGGCCACCCAGCCGTTCGATGGTCTCGAGAGCCGTCAATTCCGGCTCGAAGCCCAGCTGTTCCAGAGTCGAGGCGAGCGTCGCGCGGCTGGCTGGGCACAGTCGCCAGAGTGTGTCTCGATAGTTGCGAAACGCCATCAAAGGCCCGTATTCCGGGTGGTTGAGCCCGCGCACGAAGAGCCGATCGCCGGGTGGTCTGGGTTCGATAAGGAACATGGTTTGGCCGTCGAGGCCTCGCTCGGAAAGCTCGACCAGGATGCGATGCTTTCGCTCTTCGTTGGTGATCCGCAGAATCTCGCGGCTGGGACGCAACTGAATGATGACAGGATAGCCCTGGTCCTGGGCGTACCAGTCGATATCGCGAAGACTATGCAGTTCGACCTCTTCCAACAACGGCAAGCCATACTCTTTGAGCACTTTGCGGCAGACCTCGTCGTCGACGGTGAAGCTCTTGCCGCCCGCGGCCGGCGGCGGTTGCTCGAGGGGGCCCCGCTCTTGACGCTGGCCGAAGGTGCGCGAGCCCAGCATCAAATTTGAGGCTTTGAGACTGCTGCCTTCGAGGCCGAGTTCCATCTCGAGCACGCGCGAGGCACGGCGCAAGCCCGGTGGCAGAGCCACCGAGGTCTCCTCCAACTGTTGGGCCCGGTCGTGCAGGGTCGACAGCAGCAGCACCCCTTCGCC
This sequence comes from Vulcanimicrobiota bacterium, assembly GCA_050250895.1. Lineage (GTDB taxonomy): Bacteria > Vulcanimicrobiota > Xenobia > Xenobiales > JADMJV01 > CAYRFU01. The sequence continues at coordinate 762,817 of JBFWNU010000003.1, forward strand.
CACCGACTCGGCCGTCAACAAGCCTGATTTCTGACAGTAGTGGCGCAAGTCTGGACAGTTCTCCAGCACCATGACGATGGGTCTTCCGGTAGCCTGTTGAATTCGCTCAGCGGCCTGGCCCAACTCCACCACATCCAGGTCGACGGCGATGACCAGGCCGGAGTTGACCTGCTGTGAGGTGAGGGCGGCGTCGACCAGTTCGACGCTGGCGTATTCGCGAAAACTTTCGGTCACGTCGATGGGGTTGTTGAGCGAGCCGTGGTGGGGGACGCAGCGCTCGAGCCGGGTCAAGGCGGCCGCCTCGAGGCGGGGCAACTCAAGGCCTGCCTGGGTGCAGAAATCGGCAGCCAGGGCACCGGCTCCGCCGGAATTGGTCAAGATTACGGTCGAACGGCCGGCGGGCAGACGCTCTCCTACCCGCCAGTGAGCCTCCATGCGACGCACCATTTCCGGCATGTCCCGGGCCACCGTCAAACCCGCCTGGCGCAGCAAGTCTTCCAGGCGCACATCGGAGCGGGGGGCTCCGGTGTGGGCCGCGCTGGCCTGCATGCCGGCCTCGGTAGTACCCAACCGCATCACGATCAGCGGCTTTTGACGCGACAGGCGCACGGCCGTGTCGAGCCAACGCCGGCCGCCGGTGCCGCCCCCCTCGAGAATCAGGCCAACCATGCGCGTCAGAGCGTCGTTGGCGAAGAAATCCAGCCAGTCGGCCGGGGTCAGGTCAGCGCAGTTGCCCAGTCCGATCATGGTCTGCACGGAAATGCCCCGGGTCTCGAGCATTCGCATGGCCATCTGAGCCAGTCCGCCGCTCGATGACAGCAAGGCCACCCCGGCTTTCTGGGTGGGACTGGGGCGGCCGCCCGCATCGAAGCTGAGGTTGGCCAGGGTAGCGTTGAGGCCTGAGTAGGTGCGCATCACCCCCGGCGAGTTGGGCCCCACCATGCGGGCCCCGTTGTTCTTGACCTGGGCGATGAGTTTGGCCTGGGCATATTGGCCTTCAGGACCGGTTTCGGCAAACCCGCCGCTATAGACCACCAGGTTGCGGATCCCTCGCCCCAGGCAGGCTTTGACCTGATCCGGCACCCGATGAGAGGGATGGGTGATCAGGGCCAGTTCAGGGACCTCTGTGAGCGCCTCGATCTGCTCGAAGACCTCTAAGCCGTCAATCGGTTGGCCCACCGCGTAGAGATGGCCACGGTAACCGCCGGTGCGGAGGTTGTGCAACAACCGGTGGGTGGGGTTGGCCCGGTCAGAGGACACTCCGACCACCGCGATCGAGCGCGGCGAGAGCATTGGACCGAGTTCATGGGTCGTGGCCATCGGCCTCTGGTTCGACTCGCCCCGGGGGGTCCCCTGGGAGGAAGTCGTGGGGTCCGCGGGAAGGGGGAGGCGTGTTTGACGGACTGGTTCCAGACTACATTCAACGCCTTCGGCCCTACAAGGCGGGCAAGCCTATCTACGAGGTCCAGGCCGAGTTCGGCCTCGAGCGAGTCTATAAACTCGCCTCCAACGAGAATCCCCTGGGGCCGTCCCCCATGGCCATCGAGGCCGCTGCCGCCAGTCTGGCCGAGTGCCATCGTTATCCCGACCCGCACGCCCTCAAGTTGCGCCGAGCCCTGGCCGAGCGGTTCAACCTCTCCACCGACAATGTGATCGTGGGGGCCGGTTCCGAAGGCATCATGGCTAACATCGTGCGCGTTTTCCTCCAGGACCACGACGAGGTGTTGACCTCGGACGCCGCCTTTTTGGGATTTCCCATTCTCTGTCGCGCCCGAGGTATCGAGCCGATCCGGGTGCCGCTCATCCAATACCGATTTCACCTCGATGCCCTGGCCGACCGGATCACCGAGCGCACCAAACTGATCTATCTGTGCAACCCCAACAATCCCACCGGCACCATTTTCACTACGGCTGAATTCGACCGCTTCATGAAGCGGGTGCCCCACCGCGTGCTGGTCATTCAAGATGAGGCCTACTGCGAGTTTGCCGCCAGTCAGCCCGAATATCCCGACTCGATGGACTATCGCTACGACAACGTGATCACCTTGCGCACTTTTTCCAAAGCTTATGGTCTGGCCGGTTTTCGGGTCGGCTATGGCTTTGGCCACGACGCGTTGATCACCAGTCTGTGGAAGGTCAAATTGCCCTTCGAGCCCAGCGCCCCCGCGCAAGCGGCGGCCACCGCCGCCCTGGAAGACAGCGAATTTCTGGTGCGTGCCCTCGAGACCAACCAGCGTGGCCTGGACTATCTCTATCGCGAACTCCGGCGCCTGCGCCTGGAGTATGTGCCCTCCTACGCCAACTTCGTGATGGTCGCCCTCGATTCGTCCGCCCAGGTGGACCGTCTGTTCTCGGCCATGCTGGCCCGAGGGGTGATCATCCGTCCTCTCGAGCAGGCCGGCTTGCCCCACTGTTTCCGGATCACGGCTGGCTTGCCCGAGGAGAACCAGGCCTGTATCGAGGCTCTGGAAGCCGTGCTTACGGCAGGAACGCTGGCCGTCGATGCGAACGACTGAACGTGCTTTTTGACCCGGCCACATCCGACGATTGGCGACCCGCTTACAAATTGCTGACCGGGGCCGTGGTTCCCAGGGCGATCGCCTTCGTGTCGACAGTCTCGGCCGCAGGGGTACCCAACCTTGCTCCTTTTTCGTTCTTTACGGCTGTCTGCGCCAACCCACCCACGATTCTGTTTTGCCCCATGCGGGCCGGTGAAGAGGGCAATAAGAAAGATACCTTGCGCAATATTGAAGAGATGGGCGACTTTGTGGTCAATGTTGTCACCGAGAAGCTAGCCGAAGACATGAACCGATGCGCCACCGATTTTCCCTTTGGGGTCAGCGAGTTTTCCGAGGTTGGGTTGACCCCGGCCGCTTCGAGTGTGGTTCGTTCGCCTCGGGTCGCCGAATCACCGATTTCCATGGAGTGTAAGCTTCGGCAAGTGATTACCGTGAGTGAAGCCTCGGGTGGAGGCTCGGTTGTGCTCGGAGAGGTAGTAACCTTCCATGTCGAGGACGACCTGTTCGATGATTTTCGTGTCGACCTGGCTAAGCTCGCCCCTATCGGGCGTCTGGCCGGATCGAGTTACACCCGCGTGAACGATCTGTTCGAGATGACGCGGGTCCCTTACGCCTCTCTCCCGAAGTAGTAGTAGATGGCTTCCTCCAGTTCCGCTCATACTTTGCCTGGTAGTGATGTCGATACCGACCGCTACCTGGTTTGCCTTGTCGCTGCGGCCATCGCCGGAGAGGCCACCTTTGTCGAACTCGAGGTCTCCAAGCAGGGCACCGAAGCCCGCTTTGACGGCAGGTTCTATAAGGCCGAAGACTTCGAGACCATGGCCGGGGCCGACCCTGGCGAAGAGAGGGATCGCTACGGTCTGGCCGTGACTCTGGGTATCCTCATGGCTCGCGAGCCTCACAAGCTGAGTCTCGAGTCGTGGAACGGTTCATCCGGTGCTCGCATCAAACTCCATGACGGCAGTCTGCGGGTCGAGAGGCTCACCAAGTGTCCCTGGAAAGGTGGCGACGCCGGCAACCGTTTGCGAGCTCAATTCCAATCTGTCTGGAAACGCGAGTTTTTTGGCAAGACCAGTGACGAGCCCCTGCCCGAGGGTGACCTGGTGGCCGAACTGTGCGAGCTGGCACCGTGTCGGATCGAACTTAACGGCAAGTCGATCGTCAAGCCGGTCGATCCCGGTCTTAGCTTTCTCTGGGTTTTTCTCGCTCCCGAAGAGTCGCATCGCGCTTTGCGTCTAAACCCGGTTTCGCCCGAGGCCAAAATCGAGCATCGCGTCAAAACCGAAGGCGCCTACTCGGCCGTGCTGGCCCTGGGCGGAGACGACGGCGAACTCGAGGTGGTGGCCAACGGAGTTCGCTTTCCCGTCGAGATCCCGTTGCTCGCCGACCTGGGCTTCCGCGGCGTCATCGCCTGCACCGAGCTAAACCTTTCAGAGGACCTGACCGAACTCGAGGAGGATGATCTATTCGAGGCCCTGCTTACCGAGGTCGAAAGCGACGTTTTGGCCCTCACCCCGGTCATCCTCGAGAACTTCGAGAAGGCCGACGACGAGGTCCGTCAGGGTCTGTTATCGGGGCTCGACACCGTGGTCGAGATGCACCGCTCCTCGTCAGAGTTCCAAGAAGCCCTTCAGCTACTCGAGCGACTCTTGCAAGCTCGCCAAAAGGCCTACGGCGAGCACGATCCGGCCGTGGCCGAGACGCTGACCGCCCTGGCCGGCGTCCATGAAGCCCTGGGTCAGTGGGAAGAGTGCTGTCGCTGTTACGAAGCGGCTGTTCGCATCTGGGACGAAGCAGAGGAGCCCGATTTGCGCAGCCTTGCCGTTTGCCTTAACGGCCTGGCCCAGATCTATTACACAGCCGAAGAGTTCGCCGCTTGCGAGGAATTGGCCGCCCGGGCTCTCGAGATTCGCCGCCAGATCCATGAGGCAGACGAACTCGAACTCGGCATCAGCTGCGAACTGTTGGGGCGCGTGTATTCGACCCTTTACAGCTATCCTCACAAACGGTTTCTCGAGGTCGAGAAGCTGTATCAGCAAGCCCTCAAGATCCTCGAGAAGAACTACGGCAGCCATCACGCCGACGTGGCCGTGGTGCTCCACGACCTGGGCGAGTATTATCGCGGCCAGAGACGCTTTGAGGAGGCCGAGACGGTCTATCTTCGTTCGCTGGCGATTCGCGAGAAGCTGCTGGGGGGCAGCGACCCGATGGTGGGAGAGACCCTCGACACGCTGGGGTCGCTTTATGAAGACCAGGGCCAGAGCACCAAAGCCGGTCGCTACTACCTCAAAGCGCTCCAGATTTGGGACAAGATCCTTGGTCCCGAGCATCCAGAAGTTGCCCAGCGGCTCAACAACCTGGTAGTTCTCTATCGCGTCTACGGCAAGTATGCCGAAGCCGAACCCCTGTACGAGCGTATTCTCACCATCCGCGAACAGACACTGGGGGCCGACCACCCGGAACTGGTCTCCGATCTGGTCAGCATGGCTTTGCTGTTTCAGGTGCAGTCGAAGTATGACGCGGCCGAGAAACAGTTCTTACGAGCCCTGGCCATTCTCGAGAAGGCCCACGGCAAGGACGCCAAGGTCACCGACCTGGCCTGGATTCACAACTTGTTGGGCGCTCTCTACGACGAGCAATACAACTTCAAGAAGGCCGAGGAACACCTCAACCGGGCCCTCGACCTGTGGACCTGCGTGCTCGGGCCAAAGCACCCTGATGTGGCTGAGTGTCTGGACTATCTGGTGCGCCATTTTCGCATTCAGCAACGCTATAGCGAGGCAGCTCCGCTGGCTCAAAAGGCGCTGGCCGTCAACGAACAGTTTTTTGGCACCAGCCATCCGGTCCTGGCCACCAGCTTGAACACTCTGGGCGACCTTCTGCGCCTGGGCGGCCAGCCCGACCAGGCTCGACCTCTCTATCGGGCAGCCTGGGAGATTCGCACCCGCAGTTCCAACGCCCCCGACTCGGTAGAACTCACCCCCAGCCTCGAGCAGATCGGCGACAGCCGCTTCACTTCCTCGCGGGTGGGCGCCGACCAACTTCATCGCGAGGCAGTCGAGCCGTCGCGCGAATACTCCCGTTACATGGAGGCCGAACACCTTTATCTGCGGGCTTTGTTCACCCGTGAAGAGGTGCTGGGGCCAGGCCACCCCAACAACGCGCGCACCCTCGACTGTCTGGCCGACCTCTATCGCACCCATCACAAGTTCGAGGGCGCCGAAAGCCTGCACGAGCGCTCGTTGGAGCTGCGCCGAAAGAGTCTGGGCCGCGAACATCCGGACACCCTGGTCAGCCTGCGCAATCTGGTCGAGACCTATCTGATGCAGCAGAAGTTCGCCCAGGCCGAACCCCACGCCAAGAAGTGGCTGGAGGTGGCCCAGTTGACCGTCGGCGAAGAACACCTCGAGACGGCCAACGCCTATTTCGCCCTGGCCCCGATTTACGAGCACAAAGGCGATCCCAAAGTGGAAGAAGCTTATCGTCGCTCGATGGAGATTCGCCAGAAGCTGCTGGGGGTCGAGAATCCAGACTTTGCCACCAGCCTGGCCGAACTCTTGCGTGTGCGCGGCGATTTCGAGCAGTCGGCGAAGTTGTATAGCTTCGTAGTCACCTCGATGGAGGAGGCGCTGGGGGGGGATTCGATGGAACTGATCCCGGTGCTCGAGAAGTATGCCAGCGTGCTCAAGAAGATCGGCAACGAGGAAGAAGCCGTTCCTTACGAGACCCAGGCCATGGTGATGCGAGTCCAGTATGGGCTGGACTTTCACTAGGGACTTGACAGAATCGACGCAGGTCGCTACTAATAGAAAGATTCCGACGGAGGACTAGAGTTTTGGCTAAGAAGAAAGAAAATCGCGTCATTATCACGCTGGAGTGCACCGAAGCCCGCAAGGAAGGCAAGTCGCCCTCTCGCTACGCTACCACCAAGAACCGTCAAAACTGCCCCGAGCGCCTCGAGGTCAAGAAATACAACCCTTACCTCAAGCGGCACACCGTGCACAAAGAGATCCGCTAAGCTCGCGCTCTCCATAGCTACAAAGGACAGCCACGGCTGTCCTTTTTGCGTTGGGGAGCGCGGCGCCCGGTTGCCCGGTCGCGCCAGCCGATGTGACCGCGGGGAGAGAGCTAGACTTCCGCGCGGAAGTGGGCTGGTCGACTTGGCAGGGTGTGCTCCCGAGTGGCCGGGCCGGGACAGGCCACCGGGGGTCGCCGCGCGGGTCGGGACAAGCCGCCGGGCGGCGGCCCGGGTTGTGCGCCGTACACCAGGCAAATCGAGTTGTGCGGCGCACACTTGCGCCGTACACCGGCTAAATCAGACTGTGCGGCGCACAATCGCCGGGGAAAGCGAGCAAGCGTTCGGCCGGGCCAGACCGCCGGCGACTCGCCGGGGGCCTGGCTTTGTCGGCCAGGTCGTGCCGGCCACCGGCCGTGAGGGCTAGACTTCCGTGCGGAAGTGACCTTGGCTGGTGCAACTCGCCGGGCCTGGCGGGCGGCGGGCCAGCGGGCGGCGGCTCGGGCTGTGCGCCGTACACCAGGCAAATCGAGCTGTGCGGCGCACACTTGCGCCGTACACCGGCTAAACCAGACTGTGCGGCGCACAATCGCCGGGGAAAGCGAGCAAGCGTTCGGCCGGGCCAGACCGCCGGCGACTCGCCGGGGGCCTGGCTTTGTCGGCCAGGTCGTGCCGGCCACCGGCCGTGAGGGCTAGACTTCCGTGCGGAAGTGGCCGCTGGTCGAATCGCCGTGGGCCGCCGGGCTTGTCGGCTCGGTGGGCCGGCCACCGGCCGCGACGGGCTAGACTTCCGCGCGCAAGTGGCCGCTGGTTGGTGCAACTCGCCGGGCCTAGCGGGCGGTGGGCCAGCGGGTGGCGGCTCGGGCTGTGCGCCGTACACCAGGCAAATCGAGTTGTGCGGCGCACAATCGTTGGGAAAAGCGAGCCAGCGTTTGGCCGGGCCAGACCGCGGCGACTCGCCGGGGGCCTGGCTTTGTCGGCCAGGTCGTGCCGGCCACCGGCCGTGAGGGCTAGACTTCCGTGCGGAAGTGGCCGCTGGTTGGTGCAACTCGCCGGGCCTGGCGGGCAGAGGGCCAACGGGCGCCCCGGGTTGTGCGCCGTACACCAGGCAAATCGAGTTGTGCGGCGCACACTTGCGCCGCACACTGGCTAAATCAGACTGTGCGGCGCACAATTCGCTGGGAAAGCGAGCAAGTGTTCGGCTCGGGCGGCGGCCCGGGTTGTGCGGCGTACACCAGGCAAATCGAGCTGTGCGGCGCACACTTGCGCCGTACACCGGCTAAACCAGACTGTGCGGCGCACAATCGTTGGGAAAAGCGAGCCAGCGTTTGGCCGGGCCAGACCGCGGCGACTCGCCGGGGGCCTGGCTTTGTCGGCCAGGTCGTGCCGGCCACCGGCCGTGAGGGCTAGACTTCCGGGCGGAAGTGGCCGCTGGTTGGTGCAAGCCGCCGGGCGCCGGCCCGGGTTGTGCGCCGTACACCAGGCAAATCGAGTTGTGCGGCGCACACTTGCGTCGTACACTGGCTAAATCAGACTGTGCGGCGCACAATTCGCTGGGAAAGCGAGCAAGTGTTCGGCTCGGGCGGCGGCCCGGTTGTGCGGCGTACACCAGGCAAATCGAGCTGTGCGGCGCACACTTGCGCCGTACACCGGCTAAACCAGACTGTGCGGCGCACAATCGTTGGGAAAAGCGAGCCAGCGTTTGGCCGGGTCAGACCGCGGCGACTCGCCGGGGGCCTGGCTTTGTCGGCCAGGTCGTGCCGGCCACCGGCCGTGAGGGCTAGACTTCCGTGCGGAAGTGACCTTGGCTGGTGCAACTCGCCGGGCCTGGCGGGCGGCGGGCCAGCGGGCGGCGGCCCGGGTTGTGCGCCGTACACCAGGCAAATCGAGTTGTGCGCCGTACACCGGCTAAATCAGACTGTGCGGCGCACAATCGCCGGGGAAAGCGTAACGCCCGGCCGCGGGGCGAGGCCGCGGCGGCTCGCGGGGAGAGAACTCGACGCGAAGGAGGCGTCAGTCGGTCAGGCCGGCCACATCGTGGCCCAGGCCATGGCGGATGAACTGGCCACCGACTTCGGCGATGGGGCCGGCCAGGGCGTTGGCGCCGGCCACTACGCCAGCGGCGGTAATGGCGGCCACGGCGGCGGTGTTCTTGAGCACTTTGGCGCTGGTTTCGGGGGCGGCTTCGTGGGCGAACTGGACCACGGCCACGCCAGCCGAGATGGGGGCGGGAACGCCGATCAGGGTCAGGCCGGTGCCGGTGATGGCGGCTCGCTTGGCCGCCTCGAGTGGTGACATCCGATTCTCGGCAGGAGGCTCGGAGAGAGGACTGGGGGTGAAGCTTTCTTGGGGGTCGGCCGGGGCGGTCTCGGCCGGCTGGGAACGAGCAGTGAAGGGGCGAGTTACCCCGGCGACCAGGTTATGAAAGGTCTTCTCGATCACTCTTCGTCGTCGTCGTCAGGAGGGGTCCAGACGAATTTTTCGGGGTCGCCCATCTCGGCGCTGGCCGTCTGAATCTCTTCATCGTCGGTCAGGGCGTCAAGGCTTTGGAGAATCGTCTTAGACAGGGTCAAGGACTTCTTGCTGCCAAAGACCGACTCCCACTGTTCCCTTTCCAGGCGCAGCACCAGGATGCCTCCGCAAACCACGCAGTGATACCGGATGCTGGACGGCGAGAAGCCCGAGAGCTTCATGTCCTTGATCTGGCATTTATGGGGAAACAGTTGCCCCGTTGTGCGAACTTTCATCCCCTCCCATTCTTGAATCCGACACAGAGACCTTCAGGGGAAGATAATGACCTCCGCGCCCACCGGCACCTCGCGATAAAGCCTTTCCGCAACAGGGTTTTCGAGGGCAATGCAACCGAGGGTCCAGTCTCTGGAAGCGCCCCCGCCGTGAAGGCCGACCGACCCTCCCAGCCGAGTGCGGGCGTAAGGTCGATGACCGGTGGCCGACTGCAGGTGTAGACCCCACCACTCCACCCAGGAGATGATACCCTGGCGGCGCGCGCGGTCGGCGTCGGCCGGGCCGGGATATCCGATGCCGAGCCAGCGATGGAAAGCGGCCGGGTCTTTGTCGGTGACGCGGTAGCAGCCAACCGGAGTGCGCATGTCCCCCTCGCGACTCTTGGCGCCGGCCGGGCAGCCCCCGAGGGCGACGGGCGCCGAGAAATCAACTCGGCCATCACGACGCAGTTCGAGGCGACGTTCGCCTTTGAAGACGAGTATCTGGATTGGTACCGGGGGCGGTGAGAAGGCCTGGGCTATAGGCAGAACGGCCAGACCCAACAGGGCCACCAGACGGGCGGGGCGACCCAGCTTGAGCAGACCGACCAGCAGAAGAGGCGGCCCCAGCCAGGTCTCGAGTTGGGCCAGGGACACTGGGAGCCAGCCCGCGTAGAGGAACGATTCAAGCAGGCCGAAGAGCAGCAGATAGGCGTTCATGTCCCAGAGAGTCAGCGCGGGACAAAAAAGTTCAGCGCCGGATGGGCACCACCAGCACCGGCAAGAAGGCGTGTTGGAGGATCCAGTGGCTGACGCTACCCACTAGCAGATCATAGACGGCTCCGTGCCCGTGCGAGCCGATGATCAGCTGGTCGACCCCGAGCTTGGCCGCTTCTTCGAGCAAGGTCTGGCCGGTGGCGCCCTGGACCAGCAAGGCAGTGGCGTCGATGTTCGATTGGCGCAGCTTGTCGGCCGCTTCTTGCAATTCGCGATGCTGCTCGCGGTATTCGTGGGCCACCGCATCGCGGACCGATTGGGGGCCCACTTCATAGCCGACAAAGTCAGGGTCGGGGGCGACCACGTGGATGAGAAAGAGTTTGGCACCCAGGCTGCGCGCTTGCTGTTCGGCAACCGTGAGCAGGGCCTGGGAAGCCGTCGAGAAGTCGAGGCCGACGAGGATCTTCATGTTTTCTTCTTTCCCGGACGAAAGGCCGAAGGGCTTTCCAGATAGGGGCCTTCCATCAGTTCGATGCAGTACGGAATGGCCGGAAACACGGCTTCGAGGCAATCAGCGATGGCGGCCGGCTTGCCGGGAAGGTTGAGGAACAGGCACTGGCCGCGGGTGCCGGCGGTCTGGCGCGAGAGGATGGCCGTGGGCACGATCTTGAGCGAGGCTGCTCGCATGGCCTCGCCAAAGCCGGGGAAGAGGCGATGGCAGACCGACTCGGTAACCTCGGGAGTGATGTCGCGGGGAGCCGGGCCGGTGCCGCCGGTGGTGACCACCAGGCAGCAACCGGTCTGGTCGGCGAGCTCGACCAGCGTGTCGCGCACTACCTCGCTCTCGTCGGGAATGCAGCGATAGTGCTCTTGCCAGGGCGAACTCAGGTGCTGGTTGAGCCAGTCACGAATGGCCGGACCGCCGAGGTCTTCGTAGACGCCCGCGGCGGCCCGGTCGCTGACCGTGACGATTCCGATGTGTGCTTGCAAAGACTAGGCTCGAGGAGGAGTCGGGCCAGGGGCGGCCGGTCCCTGGTCGATCACCGGACGAGTCTGGCCGGGCCGTTCGCGCTGCTCGCGACCGGGCTCGGTGCGGGGGCCTTCCTGGCCGCCCTGGCCGCCTTCCGGTTTGACCGGTCCGGGCTGTCTGCCTTTTTGCTCGATGCGAGTGGCCTCGGGCGAGACGTCCAGGCCGCCCTGTTTGTTGAGCCGCATATCTCCAGGGCGAGGCGGGGCGCTGGGGTCGCGAGGACGCAGGTCGGTGAGGCCTTCGACGGTGGCGCGGCCTGAATTGAGGCCCGATTCCATCGTGTTAAGGGCGTTGAGCAACTTGCCCCCCTTGAGGGGCGGCGGGCCTTCGGCGGCCTTTTGGAGCATTGCGTCCATGCCCTTGGCGTCGAGCTTGGGGTTGCTGCCCATCATGTTGGCTCCTTTGGTGAAAGCAGCCATGCGGTCGGCCGACGAGGCGGCGTCGTCTCCGGGGAAGCGGGTCTTGATGGTGTCGGCCAACTGAGACATCTCTCCCACCTTCATGTCGGGGCGTCCCGAGAGAACCTTGGTGGCTTCAGCGAAGCCGGTGGCTACTTGACCAGCGCGGCCGGGGTCTTTTTCGCCACCGAGTTTGCCCACCGATTCGGCCAGCTTGCCAACTTCGTCGGGGCGAATATCATGGCGCTTCTTGAGCAGCTCGGCCCCGTTTTTGAACATGTCGACGGCAGCCGGGCCGGCTTGCTCGCCGCCCTGGCCTTTGGTTCCGCCCACGGCGTTGGTCATCTTGCTCATCAAGTCGACGGCGTCGGCGGGGCGGATGTCGCGGCGCTCGGTGAGCAGGTCCATAGCCGTGTCGGTGGCCTGTTTGGCCAGACCCGGGTTGCGCAGCATCTTGGTGAAATTGCTGCGCATGGCCGAAAGTTCGCTGGGCTGCACGTCGGTGCGATTGGTGAGCAGTTCTTGCGAGCGGGGGTCGAAGGCGGAAGGGTCGATACTGACCTTGCCGTCGCGGGTGCGGCTGACGAAGTCGCTCACTTTGAGGTCGGTGCGCGACTCGAGTAGCTTGCTGATCGAGTCGAGCGCTTCCGGACGGCGGAGCAGCGGCATCGCTTCACCGACGGTCAGCGACGGTTGGGAGTGGGCCAGGCTTTCGAGGGCCGAACCGCCGCCGAGGCTTTGCAGTTCTTCGGGTTTGAGCTCGGAAAGCAAGCGGTTGGAACCGATACCGCTGTTGTTTTGGGCAGCCGTTGGCGCGCCGGCCACCCCGGCCAGGCCGTTGTGAATCTGGTTTGAGGTCAAAAGGGCGTTAAGTTGTTGGGGGTTTTGGGGGCCTCCCTGGGGCACGGCCGCAGGCGCGCCGCCCTGGAGTCTGGGGGCCTGCACCGGGCCTCCGCCTTGAATATGTTGAATCGCCATGAGAAATACACTCCTAGTCAGTTCTGATTCTTTCACGACAAATGGCCGCCTGGTCAACCCCCCGGGTCGTAGCGATCTTCGATGGAATTCTCGACCACGTCAACCCATTCCCACTCCTCGTCCTCACCCACTTCTTCATCGGCGTCCACCAGCACCCAGGTCCACTCTTCCTCTTCTTCGCTCTGGCGGAACTCTCGCACATGCTCGGTGTGGACTGGCTCAGGATCCGAAACGACCGGGCTCCAGCGCGGATCGAGCCGGCGCAGATCGAGCAGAAAACTGGTGTCGAGGGCTTTGCCCTCGGGCTGGGGGATTGGCTTGGGCAGGGGGGATTCGGCGTTGGGCCAGGGTCGGTCGCGAGTGTTGAAGTACTCTTCGAGTTCTTCTTCCAGGCCACGCTCCCGAGCGATCTCCGAGAGCCTCTTATACAGCTCGGTTTCGCTCTCGTTGCCACGACCGAAAGGCAATTGCTGCAAGCAGGGGATGAGGCACTCGTCGGGCAGGGCGTCGGCCGATTCGAGGGCCTCGGCCAGCTGATCCATCCCGGCCAGATTGAGGGCCAGGTACATTAGCGCCACCGGAGATTCTTCTTCGAACATCTCGAGGACTTCGATGCAGAGTTGCTCTCCTTCGGCGAAGTGGCCGGGCAGATAGAGCGACTCGATGGTCTCCTCGAGGACCTCCAGGTCGTTGGGGCGCGCGTCAGTCATCTTCCCGCACCTGGGCGATCCATTGCTGGGCTCGAACCAGAAGCTTGGCGCCCTCGCGCACGGATGCCTCGCCCGTGTCGAGGAGATCCTCGGTGTCTCTGGTTACCCCCGTGCGAATGTCGGCAAGTCCCTTCTCGAGCCGATCAATGCCAGCGTAGAACAGTTCGAGCAGGCCGGGATTCACGTCGTCGAGACCCCGGTAAGACTCGGCCATGGACCGGAGGTTCATCGTGTTGCCTTCGACATAGCCCAGCTCCATCAAGAAGTGGTCGCGTCCCAGCACGGTCAAGCGATATTGCTGCAGCCGCTCGAGCAGACGTTGAAAATTTGGAGGAAGCAGATGCTGGGGCTGGGGTCGTCGCGGCCGGCCGGCGGAAAGCTCGCTGAGCGCCTCTTGAGTGGGTTCGGCCAGCTGCTCTACCGTCTGCAAGTCACCGGTCTCGAGGGCGTCATAGATAGCGTTGAGTAACTCGCTGGCTTCGAGAAGAAGGTGGCGTCTCTGGCTGTTCGAGTCTTCGTCGACGAGACGTTGGTAGGCCTTCTCTATTTTGGTCAGCCTGTCATCGAGATAGCCGGAGAGTTCTTCGATCGAGAGTGCCTCGTCTAGGTACTTCTGCACCATTACCAGGAATGACACGGTCCCGAGGGCTTCCCCCCGGGACCGATGATTCCTCTGTCAACTCAGGCTGCGGCGTACTGGCTGAGCACGTCCTTATTGCGTGCGATCAGGTCTCGGGCCGCTTCTAGGACATCGTGAGCCTCTTCGGCCTGATAGACGCACTGGACCAGCTTTTGCTCGTCGGGGGTCTCGAGAAACTCGAGGATGCCCTCCAGGCTGCTGTAGTAGAGTTGCATCGCCTCGAGCGTCAACTCTTGAGCCTCGCGCACTCCGGAACTCTGGGTGGACGCGCATTGATGGCTGGCCTCCTCCAGGTCGCCCAGAAGTTCGTGAATGAACTCGGTCAGGGCTTCGTTGTCGGCCAGGGGGTGAAGGAGCAATCCTTCAACGATCTCTTCGATGATCAGCTTGCAGCTCTGCATTAGTTTTCACCTCCTACAGTCTCGTTTTCGGCCGGGGCGACGCCGATGGGGGCGGGCCAGGGATCGATTTGGATGGGACCGGGGTTAGGACGCCAGGGGTCGAGATCCCAGGGGCGGGGCGGCTTGGGGAAGGGGAATTCGAACTGGCGCTGGTCTTCGTGGTGGTCAAAGTAGATAGGGCCGTTGGAGTCGTAACCGATGAGCACGCGAGTGTCGGTGCTGCCGTCGTCGTTAACGGTGGTCTTACTACTCTTGTCGGGGAACTGCAGCCCCATCGGTCCCTGCTTGAAGGTGGCGACCTCCTGGGTCGGACGACCTTCGGAATCGAGATCGTAGGTCTCGACGCGACGGTCCTGGAAGGGCGCGTCGGTCGACTGGCTGACCTTCGTGCCGTCCATATCGAGGGTGGTCTTGAATTGCGAGCCGAGGATTCCGCCACCCTGGCGCTCGACGTGGACCTTGTTGGGGTCGTTCTCGTTGTAGGTGACGGTCTTGACGCCGCCGTCCTTGCTGCGAGTGGTGACGGTGACTTCGCCGTCTTTGCCGCGCTCGATGGTCACCTCGTCGCCGTTGGATAGCTTGTGGGGGCCGGGGCCGTACTCTTTGAGTTGATCGGCGAGCCGAACGGCGCTGGCGCGCTCGCGGTAGGCTTCGTTCTGAAGGTCGCGGTAGCGGGTTTTGATGTCGCGAGCCTTGTCGTTGTCAAAGAAGTTGGGCTCGGTGGCTTCCCGCACCCGGCGGGCGGGGTCGGGGCGCAGGATGCAGTCGAGACGGTCCAGGCGGCCGGCAGCGTCGCCGTCGAGGCGCTCCGAGACATCGAGCAGCCCGTTGTAGTCCTGTTGCTGAGCCTGGACTTGCTCGGGCGAGAGCTGTTCGAGGGGGGAGAGGGTCGCGCTTTCGACTCGGGCGTCCAGATTGCTGAGGCGGCTATCGCGCACCTGAGTGCTATCGGTGCGGGGTGTGAGAGTGAATCGAGCGGCGTCCATCTTGGTTTCTCCTTCGTGTCTTTCGGGTGTGTCTTGATTGTAGCCAGGTCATGTTGCGACGATGTGTCTGGATTGTTACGCTTTTTCGGAGCCCTTCTGTAGTTGTTGTTTCTGGTGAAATATGCGCACTTTAAGGTGTTGCAATGTTGATGGGGAGACAGGTAGGGGAGGCCGGCTTCGGGTGAGAAAGGGGCCGTTTATGCCGATTGCACCGACTCATTTTCAGTATTCTTTCGATTCCGACTCGGGCGTGGCCGTGGTGACCCTGAGCCGGCCAGACCGTCTCAATGCTCTGACTTTCGAGGTCTATCGAGAGTTGCGTGAGGTCTTCGACGCTCTCGACACCGAGCCGGGCGTGCGGGTCATCATCCTGACTGGCGAAGGTCGCGGCTTTTGCTCCGGGGGCGACGTCGAGTCGATCATCGGAGAACTCTTTGCCCGGGATTTTCGCGGCTTGCTGGATTTCACTCGCGACACAGGGGCCCTGATCATCTCGATGCTGCGCTGCCGAAGACCCATCATCGGCGCTCTCAACGGCCTGGCCGCGGGCGCGGGGGCGGTGATCGCCTCGGCCTGCGACATTCGCATCGCTTCCGAGAAGGCAAAGATCGCCTTTCTGTTCAGTCGAGTGGGATTGTCGGGCGCCGACATGGGAGCCTCCTGGTTGTTGCCCCGCTTGATCGGGCAGGGACGGGCCCTCGAGTTGTTGATGACCGGCGACTTTCTCGACGCGCTCGAGGCTGAACGAATCGGTCTCTACAATCGGGTGGTAGAGCCAGAAAAAGTGATGGAAACGGCGATGGAATGGGCACGTAAGCTGTCGAAAGGTCCCAGCTTCGCCCTCGAGATCACCAAGAAGATGGTGCTGCGCGAGGCGGCCATGGATCTCGAGACGGCCATGGCCTATGAAACCGACATTCAAGCGGCTCTGATGCTGCATCCTGACTTTCGCGAGTCCTACGACGCCTTCGTGGCCAAGCGCGAGCCGGAGTTTCTGTGAGGGTCGAAACCGCGCCCGTTCGGGCTTTTCTAGAGCCTCACCATCACCAGCTGGCGGATCGGCTCGAGCAGTTTGCCGCGGCTCAATCCGACCTGCCCAACCTTCATGACGACGAACAAGCCCGAGTTCAGGCTCGAGTCTGGCTCGAGCGACTGGGGCAGGCCGACCTTATCGCTTACGGTGTGGGGACTCCCGACATGCGGGCCGTCTGCCTCATCCGCGAGGTGCTGGCCGCCACTTCGACGCTGGCGGATTCGGTCTATGCTTTACAGTGTTTGGGCTCGCTGCCGATCATGCTGGCCGGCAGCGCCGAACAGAAGGAGTTGCTGAACGCGGTGCGCGCCGGCCAGACTATGGCTGCCTTCGCGATGACCGAGGCCGAGGCCGGTTCAGACGTGGTCTCGATGAAGACCTCGGCCCGTCCTGAAGGGCACGGTTTCGTGCTCGAAGGCGAGAAGTGTTTTATCACCAATGCCGGTCTGGCCGACTTCTACACCGTCTTTGCCAAGACCGACGCCATGGCCGGCCACCGCGGCTTGTCTTGTTTTCTGGTGAAGGCCGACAATCCGGGGTTACGCTTTGTGGGGCCCCAGGTCATGAGCGCGCCCCATCCCCTGGGTCGGATCGCCTTCGAGCAGTGCCGGGTGCCCAGAGAAGCCCTCGTTGGCGAGCTGGGTCAGGGCTTCAAGCTCGGTATGATGACCCTGGACTATATGCGTTCGACGGTCGGAGCGGCCGCCTGCGGCATGGCCGCCCGAGCCCTGGCCGAGGCTACCCAGCACGTGAGGGCGCGCCGCCAGTTCGGTAAGGCGCTGGTCGAATTTCAGCTGGTTCAACACCGTCTGGCCGGCATGGCCATCGAACTCGACGCCTCGCGACTGCTGGTCTATCGAGCCGTGTGGGAAAAGGACGCTGGGGCTGCGCGGGTCACTCTCGAATCGGCTATGGCCAAAGCATTTGCCTGCGAGGCGGCCCAGAGGGTGGTGGACGCGGCCATTCAACTCCACGGCGGCGCGGGCGTCATGCGCGACAGCGTCGTGGACCATCTTTATCGCTCGGTTCGGGCCCTGCGGATCTATGAAGGGGCCACCGATATCCAGCACCTGGTCATCGCCCGCGAGTTGGTTAAATAGCGAATGATGTGGATCATTGGAGCAAGGCGCCCAACCCGCTAAACTTGGGCTATGAAATGGCATGTATTTGAAGTGATGCATCGGGGCGCATTTTGCGCCCAGCCCGACAACTCTCTAGCCGAACTCGTTCAAGAGCTCAAAGCTCGCAAGATCTCGGCCGCGCCGGTGGTCGACCGAGAAGAAAAGCTGGTAGGGGTCATCTCCTTGCGCGACGTGGCCCTGGCCAGGCCCGAGCAGTTGGTCAAGGAGGTGATGAGTACTCCCGCTATCACCGTCGATCAGGCGGCCACCATGCCGACGGTCTTGAAGTTATTCGAAAAACACAAGGTGCATCGCCTGGTGGTCACCCATCAGGACCGTGTGCTCGGAGTGCTCTCACTGGTCGACCTGCTGGGTCCGCTGGCCGAGGCATATGTTTATCCAAACTTCAGCTAGTGGGGGAGCGACCGCGTCGTCTGTAGAACCGTTCCAGATGACACAAGACGCTCACTCTGATAAAAAGAAGGGCTGCTGCGGTTGCCCATGCTGCAGCCTCCTGGTGGTCGGATTCTTTTCCACTCTCGGCTTTCTGCTCTATCAGTTCCTGTTCTAAATCATGCGCATCACCATTTTGGGCGGAGGCCCGGCCGGTCTCTATTTCGCTATTCTGATGAAGCGCCTCGACCCGAGCAACCAGGTGAGGGTCTTCGAGCGAAACCCCAGAGGGAGCACCTTCGGTTGGGGGGTGGTTTTCTCCAGTCAGACCTTGACTTCGCTGGCCCAGGCCGACCCTGCCAGTCACGCTGCTATCACTGCCAGTTTCCAGCTCTGGGACAACGTCGATGTCGTTCATCGAGGACAGAAGGTGACGATTCGGGGCAATCGATTCGCCGGCATTGCTCGACTGGCTTTGCTCGAGATTCTGGTCGAGCGCTGCTACGAACTGGGGGTTGAACTCGAGTTTGGCCACGAGGTAATCGAAATCCCCGACCTGGCCGAGACCGACTTGCTGGTCGGTGCCGACGGTGTCAACAGTCGCACTCGCGAAGTCTTCGCCGACACCTTCAAGCCCCAGGTCGAGCAAGCCGCCAACCACTACATCTGGCTGGGAACACGGCGCCTTTTCGATGGCCTCACCCTGACCTTCCGCGAGACCGTCAACGGGCTCTACATCGCCCACTCCTACAAGTTCAGCCCCGAGCTGAGCACCTTCATCGTCGAATGCGACCCCGACAGTTTCGCGCGGGCCGGTTTTGAAGATTTGGACGAACAGGGCACGCTACGCGCCCTGGAGGCAGTGTTTGCCGAGGATCTCGAGGGGCACCCTTTGTTGTCCAACCACGCCCGCTGGATTCGATTTGTCAACGTGCGCAATCATAACTGGTATCACCCCAAGGTCGTGCTGTTGGGCGACGCTCTGCATACCGCTCACTTTTCCATCGGGTCGGGGACGAAACTGGCCCTCGAGGATTCGATTGCCCTGGCCGAATGCTTTGGCCAGAACGGCTCGGTGAGCGAGGCTTTGCAGGACTTTGCCACCCAGCGCAAGCCCTATGTCGACGCCTATCAAGAGATCGCCAACGAGAGTCGCGAGTGGTTCGAGACCGCTGGCGAGCGCACCCATCTTCAGCCCATCCCGATGGCATTTGCGACCATGACTCGAAACGCCAAAGTGGATCTCGAGAACCTGCGCCAACGCGACCCGGAGTTCGTGGAACGTTACCTGGCCACGGTCTCTTGAAGCTCGACCTGGACGATATCGAGGCTGCCAGGGTTGCGCTTCCCGACAGCGTCGTCTTGACCCCGGTGCTCCACGGGCCTCTGGGCATCTGGTGCAAGTGCGAGAACCTTCAGCGCACCGGCGCCTATAAGATTCGGGCGGCCTATACGGCGCTTCAACGTCTGACAGCCGAGCAGAGAAGAGCCGGGGTGGCTCTTAGTTCTTCGGGGAACTTCGCTCGGGCCATGGCCACGGCGGCCCGCGACCTGGAGCTGCAGGCGACCCTGGTGATGATGGAGAGTACCGACCCCTACAAGGTCGAATGGACCCGGTCGATGGGTGGCCGGATCGTGTTCTGCGAAGACCGCTACGAGGCGCGCTACGAGACCCTGGCCGAGTTGGCTCAGCAGGGCCTGACCGTGATCGACCACCGCGACCATCCGGATGTCATCGCCGGCCACGCCACCATCGGGCTGGAACTGCTCGACCAGTGTCCGCGCATGACCGAAGTGGTGATTCCGGCCAGCACCGGGGGATTGTTGGCCGGAGTGGCCCTGGCCGTCAAATCGCTGCGACCCGACGTGAAGGTCTATGGCGTCCAGCCGTCGGGCTCGCGGGCCTGTGTCGAGTCTTTTCGGCTGGGCCAAATGGTCTGTGTGCAGACCGATACCATCTGCGACGCGCTCACGGCCAGTTCGCCGGGACGGTTGCCTTTCGAGCTGATGCAGCGCTGGGTCGACGACGTGATCGAGGTCTCGGAAGAGGCGGTTCGACTGGCCGTCAAGACCTTTGCCACCGAAGCCAAATTGGTGGTGGAGCCCGGGGGCGCCGTCGGCCTGGCCGCCCTGCTCGAACGGCGCCTGCCAACCCGGCCGGGAACGGTGCTGCTGGTGAGCGGTGGCAATATCTCGCCCGAGCGGTTGGCCGAGATTTTAGCGTAGCAGGTTGGTGACCTGCTCGATGATGTCGGCTGAGTCGGGCCGGATTAACGCCAGGATCGAGGCGTGGCGGATGATCAAGAATTGGTGGTTCTGATACTGGATCTCGACCGCCTCGTTGCGGACGAAAAAGGCGAAGTCGCCCGCCTGAGCCTGCATCGGCAAGTAGCGCACGGCTTCGTCGGGCTTGCTCCACGGTTCGTCAGAATACTCGGGATTGGCCATCAGGTAGCCCGGACCCACCCGCACCACCCGGCCGCCGCGAACCTGTTCTTTCTCGGTGACCGTGGCCGGCAGCACCAGGCCAGACTGCGTCTTTTGCTCGCCGTCGGCGGGGTCGATGAGGACCCGATCTCCGACTAGTATTAACTCACCCATGGGCGGGCCGATTCGTGTTCTGGGCACGGTGGACCTGTGCCCACAAAAAAACGGCGGTCTTACGACCGCCGTTCACGCGCCGGGGTAATCTAGAGCTCGATTTCCACGAGATCCGGGTCGCGGGTGACCATCTCGATGGCTTCATCAACGATGAGGTTATGTTTCCCACTAGCGTGGATGGGATGGTCGTTGGCGACGGCGTGCCAGAGCGCATCTTCAAACTCGGCGATGCCGAAGACTTCACAATATTCCCGGAGAGTCAACCCAATTACCCCCTTTTCTGCCCCGTCCCCGAGTCCGGACCCAAACCTTGGCGTGGTTTGGGCCTGAACACGGGTGAGGGCTCTTTCCCAATCTACTTTGGCGAGAACCGCTTCGTCCTCGCACGTCCCTGGGGGCGTATTCCAGTTCGACGTGTCTACTAGAGACTAACAGTAATGCTGTCGGCTGGCAATGGTATGGATCTACTAGTCGAGTTAAACTGGCAGACGTCTTTTTGGAAGCTCTTCGGTTGTTTTGCTTTTTTGTTAAGGGATCTTTGAATGCAGTCTGTCTTCTGTGTCAGTTTGGCAGTGTTGGTGGGAACAGTTATATTGCAACTGTTATTTCTGGTAGAATTCTCCCAACCTGGCCAGATAGCCGACCTCGTCCATGAAGCCGGCGTTGCGAACGATGCGGGTCGGCCGGGCCAGGGGGCTCCCTTTGGTGACCAGCGTGGTGAAGCAATCGATGAGCCTTTTTGCTCCCCAGTTCACGAGTTCCTGAGAAGTGCAAACCAGCTCGGCCGCCTCGGCCATCGCTCGAAATTTTGCGGCCGTCACGGTGGGTGCTCGCCACTGACTGAGATCGATGAGCCCAAGCCGATTGAGGCGCACACGGGTGGGCTCGGGCACAAGGCCGGTCAGGGTGAAGTAGAAGTCGTACTCACCCAGGTTGGAATGGTGCAAGAAGGCTCCGCCGCCCGGTCGCAGCACCCGAGCGATCTCGTGGAGATAGGCTTCACAAACATCAGCTTCGGCCAACACCAGGCTTTCGAACGAGAACACGAAGTCGACCGAGCCGTTCTCGATGCTGGGCAAACTGCGGCCATCCGTGAGTTCAAAGCGCAAATGGGGTTGGTCGGCGAAACGCTCCCGGCAGGCCTCGACACATTTGTCGACCAGATCGAAGCCCACCAGGCTCTGGCACGAGCGGGCTAGATGATGGGCAAAACGGCCGAAGCCCGAACCGATCTCGACGATGCGCTCGGCGGGCAGAAACTGGCGCAGGCGGGGATAGATGCAGGCCTGCCACTGAAAGGCCGAACCCCCTTCACCCCAGCCTTTGGACCATTCTTCGCCGCCTCGACTCCAATCGTAGGACTGCCAGAACGATCGGTTCTCCTCCAGGCTTGCCATGGTCTTTAGATCGAGGCGCGAACGATGATTCCTTCCAATTTGTCCAGGTGGCAGGCTAAGCAGCGCGCCGGGCAGAAACGCGCCCCTCAAATCACCACGCAGGAGGAGTCATGTCCCACCAGATTCAGCGGGCTGCCGTGATCGGCTCGGGCACCATGGGGGCCGGCATCGCCGCTCACCTGGCCAACGCCGGCGTACCGGTGTTGCTACTCGATATTCCAGCCGACGGCAAAGACCGCAACGCCATCGCCAAAAAAGGCCTCGAGCGGCTGCAAAAGAGCAAGCCGGCCGCTCTGATGGACAAGTCGCGTCTCGGACTCATCGAGATCGGCAATACCGAAGATGACCTGGCCAAAGTCAAACAGGTCGACTGGGTGGTGGAAGCCATCATCGAAAAGCTCGGCCCCAAGCAAGAACTGCTCGCTAAGCTCGAGGACCTGACCGGGCCCGATACCATCGTCAGTTCGAACTCCAGCGGCATCCCCATGCAGCTTCAGCTCAAGGGCCGGTCGGACGCCTTCAAAAAGCGCTTCCTCGGGACTCACTTCTTCAACCCCCCGCGCTATCTGCACTTGCTCGAGCTGATCCCCACCCCGGACACGGCGCCCGAGGTGATCGACTCGATCGCCGAGTTCGGCGACCGTGTTCTTGGCAAAGGCATCGTGATGGCCAAAGACGTGCCGGGATTTGCGGCCAACCGGGTGGGCCTCTACTGCGTGGCTCGGGCCATGAAGGTGATGCTCGAGCTCGAGCTGACTCCCGATGTGGTCGACGCCATCACCGGACCGCTGATCGGTCGCCCCAAGAGCGCCACCTTCCGCACCATGGACCTGTCGGGAGTCGATATCTGCTATACCGTGGCCAGCAACCTGGCTCAGGCTACGGGCGAGGACGTGGCTCTGCCGGAAGTGGTCAAGAAACTGGTCGACGAAGGGCGTCTGGGCGAGAAATCCGGCCAGGGTTTTTACAAGAAAGTGAAGTCCAACGGCAAGTCTCAGATTCTGACCCTCAACCTCGACAACTTCGAGTATGAAGATCGTGGCAGCGTGCGCCTGGAAGAGGTCAAGCCGCTGCTGGCCTTGGCCACACCCGAGCAGCGCATCGAGGCTCTGCTCAAGAGCGACGGGCCGGCCGGAGAGTTCACCCGCCGCACTCTCTTTCACCAGATTCACTACGCCGCTTCCAAGGTGGGCGAAGTAGCCACCAGCGCGGCCGATGTCGACAACGCCCTCAAGTGGGGCTTTGGCTGGGAGGTCGGCCCCCTCGAGTTGGCCGAGCACCTGGGCCGCGAGAAAGTGGTCGAAGCCTTCAAAGAGCGCGGCCTGGATGTGCCCGCCTATTTCAAGAGCGACCGCCCCGCCTCGTCGGCCAACGGCCTGGTGGTGGTCAAGCGCCTGCATCAAGACAACCGGGTGGTCAAGACCAACTCGGACGCTTCCTTGCTCGACCTGGGCGACGGTGTGGCCCTGCTCGAGTTTCACTCGAAAGCCAACTCCATCGGCCAGAAGGTGCTCGAGATGTTCGACACCGCCGACGAGATCGTCAAGAAGGATTTCGTCGGTCTGGTCATCGGCAACCAGGGGCAGAACTTCTGCGCTGGGGCCGACATCAGCATGATCTTGCGCCTGGCTCAAGAGCAGAACTTCGAGGAGATTCGCCGGGCTGTCGGCATCTTCCAGGGCATGACCAGCCGTCTGCGCTACTGTCCGTTCCCCACGGTGAGCGCGCCCTTCGGGATGACCCTGGGCGGCGGCTGCGAAGTCATGCTGTGGTCTGACGAAGTGGTGTCGGGCGGCGAACTCTATACCGGTCTGGTCGAGGTCGGCGTCGGCATTCTGCCGGCTGGCGGAGGCACCACCGAGATGCTGATCCGCAAGAGCGAGCAACTCTTACCTGGAGCCGACCCGTTTACGGCCGTCCAGGCTGCTTTCGAGCTGATCGGGATGGGCAAGGTCTCGACCTCGGCCCTCGAGGCCCGCCAGATGAGCTTCTTGCGTCCGTTTGACCATATCTGTATGAATCACGACCGGCTCATCAGCGAAGCCAAAGCCCGGGTGCTGGCTCTGGCCCCCGGCTACACCGCGCCCCCACGTCGCCAGGTGAAGGTGCTGGGAGAGGAGGCCTACGCCAATCTCTCGGCTGGCGCCTACATGATGAAAGAGGCCGGTTACATCACCGAGTACGAGTATCACCTGGCTCGCACCATCGCCAGGGTGCTCAGCGGCGGCACCATGAACCGGTCCGACACCGTCGACGAGTCGGTGCTGCTCGAACTCGAAGGCGAGGCCTTCCTGTCGCTCTCGGGTGAGGCCAAGACGCAGGAGCGCCTGGCCCACACTCTCAAAACCGGAAAGACTCTGAGGAACTAATCATGCATAACGGTAAAACCCCCGTGATCGTCAGCGCCGTGCGCACCCCGGTGGGCCGCGGCCGTAAGGGTAGCCTGGCGGCCACCCGCCCCGACGACCTGGCCGCCCTGGTCATGAACGCTGCCCTGGCCAAGGCCAGGGTGGCTCCCGAGATGGTCGAGGATGTGGTCTTCGGCTGCGCCATGCCCGAAGGCGAGCAGGGCCTCAACGTGGCCCGGCTGGCCGCCCTGCTGGCCGGCTTGCCGGTGGAAGTGCCGGCGGTGACCGTCAACCGCTTCTGCTCATCCGGTTTGCAGGCGGTGGCCATGGCGGCCCAATCGATCGCCACCGGCATGACCGACTGCGCCATCGCCGGCGGAGTCGAGTCGATGAGCATGGTGCCGATGACAGGCTATCACCCTTCCATGAATCTGCGCTTGTTCGAGCTGAACCCGGGAGCCTATCTTGGCATGGGCCTGACGGCCGAGAACCTGGCCAGCAAATACAGCATCTCGCGTCAGGAGCAAGACGAGTTCGCCCTGGCCAGCCACCAGCGCGCCGCTGCCGCTATCGAGGCCGGCAAGTTCAAAGACGAGATCGTGCCGGTGGAAGTGCGCTTTGACCAGCGCAAAGGGGCCAAGGTCGAGTCGAAGATGATCACCTTCGACACCGACGAACTGGTGCGCTCGGATACTTCGATGGAGGCGCTGGGCTCGCTCAAGCCTTCGTTCAAGCTGAAAGGCTCGGTCACTCCCGGCAACTCGTCGCCGATCTCCGACGGAGCGGCGGCTTTGGTGCTGATGAGCGCCGACAAGGCAAAAGCCGAGGGCCTCGAGCCCCTGGCCGAGTTCGTGTCGTTTGCGGTAGCCGGTGTGCCCCCCGAGATCATGGGCATCGGGCCGGTGGCGGCCATTCCCAAAGCCCTGGCCAAGGCCGGCCTCAAGCTCGACGACATCAAGGTGATCGAGCTTAACGAAGCCTTTGCCGCTCAGAGCCTGGCCGTGCTCAAGGAGATGAACATCCCCCTCGACCGGGTCAATGAGAACGGCGGCGCCATCGCCCTGGGCCATCCCCTGGGCTGCACCGGGGCCAAGCTCTCGGCCACCACCATCCACGAGCTACGCCGCCGCGGCGGCGGCTACGGCATGGTGACGATGTGCATCGGCGGCGGCCAGGGCGCAGCCGGCATTTTCAAGGTGAACTAGCCGTCTTCCGCGAGCTTGGCTGGCCAGCGCGCTCGGCGGGCTTGGCTGGCCGACGCGCTTGGCGGGCTTGGCGGGTACGGCACCAGGTGGCGCCGAATTCGGCACGTGGTGGTGCCGTACGGCGGTGGGGCTGGCCTGGTCAAGGCATTTCCAAGGCCCCTCGGTTAGGATTAGCTCAGTGAGATGAGCAAACGGTTGGAACTCGGAGGCCCCGGAAACGGGGCCTCTTCCTTTTATTCCCGCGCGGTCGCTGGCCTCGTCTGGCTCGGCGGGCCTGTCGGGCGCGCCTGGCGGGCAGGGGTAGGGCCGTACGGCGGAGGCTCTCCTGGGCCGTCTTCCGTGCGGAAGTGCCTCGCCGCGGCCTGGGTGTGGCGGGGCTGGCTGGTTGCTCTTCCGTGTGGAAGTGGCCTCGGCCGAACTGCCCTGGCTGGCCGGCGCGCTTGGCGGGGCTGGCGGGTACGGCACCAGGTGGCGCCGAATTCGGCACTTGGTGGTGCCGTACGGCGGTGGGGCTGGCCTGGTCAAGGCATTTCCAAGGCCCCTCGGTTAGGATTAGCTCAGTGAGATGAGCAAACGGTTGGAACTCGGAGGCCCCGGAAACGGGGCCTCCTCCTTTTATTCCCGCGCGGGTCGCTGGCCTCGTCTGGCTCGGCGGGCCTGTCGGGCGCGCCTGGCGGGGCGGCGGGTAGGGCCGTATGGCGGAGGCTCTCCTGGGCCGTCTTCCGTGCGGAAGTGCCTCGCCGCGGCCTGGGTGTGGCGGGGCTGGCGGGTACGGCACCAGGTGGCGCCGAATTCGGCACTTGGTGGTGCCATACGGCGGAGAGGCTGGCTGGTTGCTCTTCCGTGCGGAAGTGGCCTCGGCTGAACTGCCCTGGCTGGCCGGCGCGCTTGGCGGGCTGGCGGGTACGGCACCAGGTGGCGCCGAATTCGGCACGTGGTGGTGCCGTACGGCGGGGAGGCTGGCCTGGCCCGACTTCCGGGCGGAAGTGCCTGGTCAAGGCATTTCCAAGGCCCCTCGGTTAGGATTAGCTCAGTGAGATGAGCAAACGGTTGGAACTCGGAGGCCCCGGAAACGGGGCCTCTTCCTTTATTCCCGCGCGATCGCTGGCCTCGTCTGGCTCGGCGGTCCAACCGGGCCAGCCCAGCCCGCGAGCGGGTTCGGCCGGTCGAAGGACGAAAGGTGAACCATGCGATGGCAATGGTTGATATTGCTCGTGTTGCTCGGTTGTTCGCCCAGGACCACCCCGGTCGAGACGCCCAAGATCGACGAAGCCTTCCGTCCGCCGGATGAGGCGGCTCGCCAGGCGGCCATCGGCGAGGTGCCAAGCGAGCAAAAGGCCTGGTTCTCCACGGCCCACTACGAGCCGATCCAGGAGCCTCACTCCATGGACTGGCTGGCCAATCAACACGAAGCCGGGCAGACTTTTGACGAGTTCGTAGCCTCTCAGCCCAATCGCCCGGAGGGGTCCCGGTCGGTGGTCTACTTCCAGCCTATCGGGGAGTTCGGCGAGGATGCGCCTTCGCGACAGAAGCTGAGCCAGTTCACCTCGGCCTTCTTCGGGCTCAAAGTCGAGTGGCTCGACCCGCTGCCGACCGAGGGCCTGGGCGTGACCGAGCGTCTCAACGAACTCGAGGGGGAGCGGCAGTTGTTGACCGGGGACCTGCTAAAAGCACTCAAGAAGCGACTACCCGATGACGCCTACTGCGAGCTGGGCGTGACCATGGCCGACCTTTATCCGCGCGAAGGTTGGAACTACGTGTTTGGGGCGGCCTCGCTCAAGGACCGGGTCGGTGTCTATAGCTTCGCTCGTTACGACCCGGCTTTCTACGGCAATGATCGCAAGGATGGCTGGCGCGAACTGGTGCTATTGCGAAGCTGCAAGGTGCTGGCCCACGAGACGGGACACATGTTCGGTCTGGCCCACTGCATCCACTTTGACTGTTTGATGAACGGCTCGAACCACCTGGCCGAGACCGATTCCCATCCGCTCTTTCTTTGCCCTGTCTGCCTGCGCAAGCTGCATTCCAGCGTGGGGTTTGACCCGGTGGCGCGCTATCGGGCACTCGAGTCGTTTTGTCGCGAGAATGGTCTGAGCGGCGAGGCCCAATGGTTGCAGCGACGCCTGGCTGAGCTCGCCGAGTGACCCAACAGGACAAGGCTTTACCGACCCGAACGGGGTCAGATGAAGAGACTGTTCTGGTTACTGGTGTTTTGCCTGGTCGGATGCAATCGCACTGTCGTGACCCCAGAGATCCCGCCGCCGTTGGGCGAACTCAAGTATCAGCTGCAAGGCTACTCGGCTGACGGCCAGCAGGCCTTTGCCACTGACTTGCCGGGCGAGGCACGGGCGCTGCTTGGGCCTGACGAGCAAGGCAACATCTACGTGACCATAGACGCCAAGCTGCTAGCCTTTGATGGCAACGGTAACCCGGTGGGCAAGGCCCAGGAGCCGCCGGGCACCCCGCGGGCGTTAGCGGGCCAGACGATTTTCTGCCAGAGCGAGAGCGGTGTTAGCGCCTATGACCGCGAGGCCAAGAAGGAACTCTGGAGTCGGCAACTCGAGAGCCCCCTCTGGCTGACTCCCTCGTCCGACGGCTTACTGGTCGGGACGTCCACCGAGTGTCATCTGTTGGATGCCGAGGGCAAGGAGATCTGGAAGGATCAGTTCGAGTATCAGCCGGTGGGGGCGTCAGCCGCGGGCGGGAGGGTGTTCGTGACGGTCTCCAAGCCGGCGCTCTACGCCTATGACCTGAAGACCGGTAAGAAACTGTGGGAAAAGAGCTGGGACGGTGGCGAGAACAACTGGGTCGGCAGCGTGTCGACCCCAGAGGCGGTTTTTCAGTCGCTTAGTTCGGGTTTGACGGCGCTCAAAGCCGAGACCGGCGAGGAACTCTGGTCGTCACCGGCCGAGACCCGGATGATAGCCTACCAGGACGGCAAGGTCTTTGGTCAGGCTCATCTCCACAAGGGGGTGGTGGTGGATGCCCTGACCGGCGAAACCGTGGCGGAGTTCGCGATGCCAATGTTTGTAACCATCCCCCTGGTTGCCGCCGATGGCAAGTTCTTCGTCACCGGGAATGTGGTTCCCAAGCTGCCTCAGGAACAGTAGCTAAACTGTCCGTCGCCGTAAACGTGTGCGGCAGCGTCGGTGTCGACTTGCGGCGGAAGTGGGTCAAGGAATCTCCAAGGCATGTCGGTTAGGATTAGCTCAGTGAGATGAGCAAAACGGTTGGAACTCGGAGGCCCCGGCAACGGGGCCTCCTCTCTTATTCCTGGAGCGGCCCCATGGGGCTGATCAGCTCACGCAGCGACTCGATGGGCACGGGAACCTGCGTCGGTTGACCATCGTGGAAGAGATCCACTAGCACTAGCTTCTTGGGAGTGAGGTAGAACTGGGGCTCCTGGTCGAGAAAGTCGTCCGCCATTTTGAACTGGTATTCTCGGTCGGCGATGGGCCCGGCGATCTCTCTGAGCTTGGGCAGAGTGTCGCCGATGTTGGCTTTGAAGAGATCGCGATAGTTGTCTTGCCGACCGGTGTGAAGGCTGATGTTGCGGGTGGTAAAGGTGCGATTGTGCGAGCCGGCGCCGCGCAGCTTGCCTGAACTCTTGTAGAGCACGCTGATATAGTCGGCGTCGAGGCGGGTCACTTCGAAGCTGCGAAATTCGTAGTAGTCGTCTTCCCATTGATAGGGCTTGGGTGGAAAGGCCTCCTCGAGTTCCTTATTGATCCTGGCCTGGAGCTCGGTGTCGACCATGCCGCGCAGTTGGGGATAGTAGCAGGTGCTATAGAATCTGCCCACGTGCACCTTGCGCCCTTTGGTGACCAGGCGGGGCACACCGGTGAGGTCGGTGAGCAGATGGGTGAGAGCCGCGTTCTTGACCTCGGCAAGGCCGCCGTCGTCAGACTTCAAGTGGCGGGCGATTTCGACCGCTTCGGGCCGGTGGACGTTGCAGACCAGCTGAATTAGAAAGATGGAACGCAGCTCGGCATCGCGGCCCGGTTCCTTGCGGTGGCCGAATTCTGCCTCAGACAGCCGTTGCAGACGAGCCCGGGTGTCGTCTCCGAGTTCGGCCAGGGCGCCTTCGAGGGCATAGCCGACGTCACGATGGGTTTCGACCCGCAGTCGCTGCCGCAGGGGGGCGACGGCGGCCGGCGAGTGGGTGCCACCGAGTAATACCGCGCTCACGTAACGCTCCCAGGGCTCGGGGCTCGAGAGCTGTTTGACCAGCACAGCCACCTGGCCGGGACCGACGCGCGCCCAGTCGCGGCGGGCCTGACGATAGCGACGCAGGGTGCTGGCGCTGGTGTAGTTGCCCAACTCGTCAAACTGCTGCCAGTAGTGGCGAGCCGGTTCGACAGTCTCCGTGGGCAGTTTGGCCAGCACGGCCTTGAGGCCGTCATCGCTGCCCCAGCCCTTCTTGAACTGGTCGGCCTGGGCAGCCAGGCTAGCGATGAGCAGGATGGCGAGTAGGCGGCGCATTGCAGGAAGTTCGCGTCCGGTCGGGGGCTCTTCCTTTGAGAGGCGAGCCTGTTGCGAGGTCGAAATTCTTTCCGGCCCTGGTCTTCGTGTTGGGGCTCGGCTATGGCTCGCTCTCGCTACTCATCCTTTTGTATCAGAAGGCGCGAGAGAAAAGGCCAGCGTGAAAATGGCGGTCCAGGCCAGCAGGGCCAGCCACCAGGGAAGGGACCGCTCCCCCAGCCACAGTTGCCGATGAGGATATTCCACCCGGGTCGACCAGACCCAACCATGGCCCACTCGCAAGCTGACTTGTTGGTCGCTCAAGAAGAGGGCGTATTCGCCCGCTCGCGAGGCTTTGACACGCCAGACTCTCTGGCCGTCGAGGGTTACCGGTCCGGCCTCGATGGTCACTCCTTCAGGCACTTCGAGGACGCTGCCGCGCACCAGCACGCTCTCGCCGACCCGCAGAGGCCGGGCGTGCCAGTAGCCATAAAGCGGAAGCACCACCCAGGCTAACGGGATGAGAAAGGCCAGCCCCGGTCGCAGTAGTTGGCGGCCCCAGACCAGGCTGGCCCGCAACAGGTCGGCCAGGCAGGCCAGGATTTGGCGGGGCACATCGCGGTAGAGCCCGATCTCGAGCAGATGGCCGACCACGCGCTGGCCGGCGGCCGGGTCGACCAGGCGTCGATAGAGCCATAGCCAGGCGACTGCCAGCAATGCGCCACCGAGCGCCAGCCCGCTCATCGCAAGACTCGTCCCGGCAGGTGCGAGGGAAGGCCGAAGTGAGCCAGAATGGTGGGTGCCAGGTCGCGCAGGTGGGGATCGCTGACGTGGACGGCTTGATTGCAGAGCAGCACCCCCGGCACCAGTTCGGCGTCGATCAGGTGGTCGCCACTCCAGTGGTCGAGGTTGTCCGAGAGCACCTGGTCGCCGGCTTTGCCCAGGGCCGTCTGCCACGAGGCGCGATAGCCGCGCTCGTAGCCGATTAGCAGGTCGGGCCCGGTGGCCGGCCGTACCACGCGATGGATGACCGGATGGTCGCCATCGCGCACGGCCAGCAGTCTTTGGCTCAGTTCGTCCCGCAGCTTGGAGTCGGGGTGGGTGAGGTAGAGGCCGTTGAATCCCACTGCCTGGGCCTTGCCGGCATAGCCGTTTTGGCCTAGCCAGGCGTTGAGGTCGAAGCTGCGATAGAAGGGGGCAAAGCCGTGGTCCGAGACCACCAGCACCAGGGTCTTCGAGTCGGTCTTAGCGAGGATCATGCCGAGCAACTCGTCAGCCTGTTGGTAGGCCTTTTCGATGGCATCGGAGTGGCCGGGGGCCTGGAGCTTGTAGCCGGGATGCTGGGGGTCGCTGGCGCGCCAGTAGAGGTGCGAGATGATGTCGACCTGAGGGGTGTAAAAAAAGAGCAGGCCCGTCTTGTACTCGTCCAGGCTCTGGGCTAGCAGGCGCTTGCGCTCGGCGTAGACCAATTGGCTCTGGGTTAGAAACTCTTCGTCGTCGAACACTCCACTGGTTAGGGCCTTGGTGTCATCGGGCATGCCCTGGGTGTAGAACCGGCCGCAGTGGTGGTAGAGATGGCGGGCGAAGTCCTCGGGCGTGGCGATGGGCAGGCTGGGCCGGGCGGGATCGACGTTGAGAGGGCTGACATAGAGTCTGAACTCGGGCTCGGTGGCCTGTAGATAGAAGCGCACCATGCCGTCGACTCGGGTGAAGCTCACCGGGACCCAGTCGCTCCACTGGCCGACTTTGAGCAACTCTTGCTGATCCTGAGTTCGGATGAAGGCGCTCTGTCCCTCAATGGCCACCTGGAAGGGAACCGAATCACCGGCCGGACCCACCAGCGAGGCGCGGACCTGGCCGTCGTGCACCTCGACCGGCACGAAGCGGCCGCCTTCGAGTTCGCGGCGCGGGCCCGTGGAATAGAAGGAGAAGGTGCCGTAACTGCCCTCGAGATCGGGCACTCCCAGGCCGGCCAGAACCCGACCGCCAGGCTCGGGCGGAAAGTCGGCGGGTGTCTTGACCACGGTGACGGGTACCCGTCCGGCTAGTTCGAGCCAGAAGGGTTTGCCTTTGCGTTCGAGCTGGTATCTTCCATCTTTCACCGAGGTCAGCGAGGGGATGGCCTGGCCTTCGGGACCCCGGTGGAGAAAGTCGTGGATGCCGTGCTGGTCGGGGTCGAGACCGGTGACGAAGGTCGACCAGGCCACCGGGCTCTGGGGCGGATCGGTGGTGGCCAGGCGGGTTCGGTGGCCCAGACGCGCAAGGTTCGGCAGTTTGCCCTCGGCGATAAAGCGCTCGAGCAAGACCGGGTCACAGCCATCCACTCCGAAGATGACGACTTTCGGCTGGGGCTGCTGGCAGCCGCCCAGCAGCAGCAGCAAGCAAAGGAACACTAGACGCACAGGCTCTTGCCCTCCAGATAGTCGGGCCGGGGCACGCCCAGGGCCTCGAGGATGGTGGAAGCCAGGTCGACCAGGTGGGCCCCGCCGGCTAGCTCGCGGTTGGCCAGCAACACGCCCGGCACATGCTCGGGATGGAAGCAGTGGTCGGTCTGCCAGGCCGAGGTGTTGCTGCTAAAGACGGTCTGGCCGGCCTGGCCCTGGGCCGAGGTGCGGCTGGTGCGATAACCGGGACGATAGGCCAATACCAGGTCGGGAGCCTTGTCGCGGTAGGGGCCGTGATAGAGCGACGAGGATTCGAACACATCGAGCAGCGGTGATTCGCCGGTTTCGGGGTCGACCACCGCCAACAGCTCTTCGCGCAGACCCTCGGCGGGCCCCAGCAGATAAAGGCCCGAGAGCCCCAGCCCGTAGGCGCGGCTCTGGTCACGGTCGGGTGTCTCGCCGGCCATCACCAGATAGCCGCGCTCGATGAGCCAGGCGTTGAGGTCGAAGCTGCGTCGCCAGGGCCCGCAGCCGTGGTCAGAGAGGACGAGCAGCAAGTCGTCAGCGGTCAAGCGCGACAGGGTCTGACCCACCACTGCGTCGAGATGGACATAGAGGGCGTCGACCAGGGCCTGATCGTTGACTACGTGCTGGACCCGGTCGGGCGCGTCGAAGACCGCCAGGCAGAGCCCCTCGCTGGTGCGCTCGAGACAATGGAAGAACTGTCTTTCTCGCTCTTGTTCGATGGTGTAGACCTGTTCGAGGAAGGCCTCTTGCGAGAGCACCTCGTCAACGCAAGCGCCGGTATCCTCGGCCAGCCCGCAGGTGGCGAAAGGGCCGTGCAGTCGGGCCAGGGCTGGGGCGAAGCTGGCGGGCCACGAGACCGGCGCGGCCGGGCGGGCCGGATCGAGCTGGAGGGGAGTCATGTAGAGGTCGTTCTCGGGCAGCAGGGTGAAGCGGGCCAGCCCGGTGCATTTGCGAAAGCGGACGGTGAGCCAGGCGGTCGAACGGCCCGGCTCGAGTTCGACGGTATGACCGGGTAATACCAGCTGCCGGCCCTCCAGACGCACCTCGAGCTGCTCTCCGGGCGGACCTTCGAGGCGGGCCCGCAGGCCGTTGCCAGAGGCCTGCCAGCGCACCAGTTGTCCGTGGGCCAGAGCCCGCTGTCGCGACGAGAAGAGAGTGTAGGTGCCCTGGGTGCCGCGCAGGTCAGGGGTTCCCATCGCGGCCAGTTGCAGACCAAAAAAGGGCTGGCAGGGCCAGCTCACCGGCACCCGCAAGATGTGGCTGAAGACCCCGTGTTCGCCCAGCACCTGCCAGAAGCTCTTGCTTTTGCGTAAGAATCGGGGCTTTCCCTCGACCACCTGCGAGAAGGACAGATAGGGGCGGTCGTGGCGGTCGCGGTGGATAAAGTCGAAGATGCCGTGACGGCCGGGATGGACCCCGGTGGCAAAGGTCGACCAGGCTACCGGAGAGAGCGGCGGACAGGTGGTGGCCAACCTCTGGTAGTGCAGGCTCTGCAGCTGTGGCAACCGGCCTTCGCCCAGCAAGCGCTCGAGGGTGGTTGGCTCGAGGCCGTCAAGGCCCAGCACCACGACGCGCCGGGCCAGGGCTGGTTGGCGAGGCTTGGCCCGGCGGAAGAACCAGCGAACGGGGAGGGTGAGCAGGGCCAGCAGAGCGGCCAGAATGCCCACCAGGGTGGCCAGTACAGGCCCCCCCACAGCCAGACCCGGACCAGGACCGATATAGGCCAACATCAGGCAATCATAACCGCTTCGCCAGGGTGGCGCAAACCGGTGGGGAAGTGTTGGGCGTGAACCATCTCGTCTGGCTGATCCTCGACAGTTGTCGCTACGATTCGTTCGTGGCCGCCAGCACGCCCAACTTCGATCGTGTGGGCCAGGTCGAGCTGCGCTATAGCTACGCCAGCTGGACGGCCCCCTCCCATTTGGCCTTCTTGATGGGCCTTCCGCCGCATCGCTCGCCGGCCGGCAAGTTTGCTTCCGAGGTCTATGCTGACGAGTTCGCTCAATGGGGCCGTCGCCTGGGGGTCGAGACGCAGTTCGGGGACTTCGTACCCGAGTTGAGCCTGCCGTGCAAGCTGCGCAAGCTGGGCTATGCCACCCTGGCCCGGGTGAGCCTGCCGGTGCTCAACCCCCGTACACTGCTGTCGCGCTATTTCGACGATTACCGCCTGATGGAGCGCCACGACCAGTTCGCCGAAATGATCGAGGAACTCGAGTTTGGCGAGCAGCCGATGTTCGTGTTGTTCAATTTGGGCGAGACCCACTATCCCTATCGGTTGGATGACGCTCCTCGCCTGGCCGGCCTGCACGGAGCGGCCGGCGGCGCGCGGGCACCGGGCTTTTTTTCCAGCGAGGAGATGGAGAGAATGCGCCTGGCCCAGGTTCGGGCGGTGGAGCGAGTGGACCAGCTGTTCGGCCGGTTGCTCGATAAGGCGCCGGCGCACACGCACTTCCTCGTCTGCGCCGACCATGGTGAGCTGTTTGGGGAAGACGGATATTTCGGGCACGGCCCGGTGATGCACCCCAAGGTCTTTGAGGTGCCGTTCTTGGAGGGAAGATGTTCGGAAATCGGGTGAAGTTGGATCAGGCCCTCTACGAACGGGCCTGCAAGGTGGCCGCTACGGCCGGGTTCTCGAGCGTGGAAGAGTTCGTCAATCACCTGGTCGAGCGCGAATTGGATCGGTTGGGCCTGGATGAGGAATTGGCCAGCGATCAGCTCCGCGAACGGTTGCGCGGGCTCGGCTATCTATAGGTATTGCAGGCTGCGCAGCTGGCGCTCGAGTTCAGCCTTGGGCAGGTTGGCGGGCGAGGCCTGGGTGCCGGGAGGCAAGAGCAACTCGAGTCGGGCTCTTAGTCCCGGCCGTTCAAAGGCGAGATTGTGCTTTTGCTCGGGGTCGCTGAGCAGGTCGTAAAGTTCTAGCGGCTGCAGCCGGTTCTGGGCGCTGGCGCGAGTGCGGATGAGCACGAATTGCTCCTCGCGCACGGCGTCGAGGTCGATCTGACCGAAGGCCGGGTTGAGAGCAGCCAGATCTGGACCCAGCCGCAGCGAGGCCTGACCCACTGGCGGCAAGGCCGCGCCGGTGAAGACGCGCCCTTGCATCTGCTCGGGGACCGGATGCCCGGTCCAGGCCAACACCGTGGGGGCCACATCGATATGGGTGAAGAGGCCATCGATTCGTTGGCCCGCCATCGCCTGACCAGGCAGCTTGACGATCGCCGGCACCCGCAAGACCTCCTGATAGAGCGACTGGCCGTGCTCGGTCGAGCCATGCTCGAGAAACTCCTCGCCGTGGTCCGAGACGAGCACGATCAGGGTGTTGTCGTAGAGGCCTTTCGCCTTGAGATAGGCTAACAACTGGCCGAAAGCCAGATCATTGGCTTCGACTTCGGCCGCATACAGCGCTCGGGCTTGCTCCAGGCGAGTCGGTACGGTGGGATCGCGGTAGGAAGCGTCCCGGGCCAGGGCATGGAGTTGCTCGGAGTTGATGGCGGTCTGGCCCTCGGGAGCGTAGGGGCTGTGGGGTTCGAGGGTGTGCAGATAGAGAAAGAACTTGCCGGGCTTTTCCAGCCACTCGAAGACGGCCTCGTGCAGTTCTCGGGCCGAAGCGCCACTGCGCAGGTCAAACTGCGCAAAGCCCTGACCAAAGCCCGCCGCGGTCGAGATGAAGTCGTTGGCAACCACGGCCCGGGTGCGGTAGCCGTCCGCCTGAAACGGCTCGGGCAAGCGAGTGACCCCGGACCGCAGGGTATCGCCATAGTCCTGACAGCCGTGTTCGCGGGCCGGCAGCCCGGTCAGGATCGAAGCCACCGCCGGCTTGGTCCAGCCGGCCGCCGCCTGAGCCTGGTAAAAGAGCACCCCGTCTTTGGCCAGGGCGTCAAAGTTGGGTGTGTGGGCTTTAGAGTTGTAGCACCCCAGGGCGTCGGCCCGCAGGGTGTCGACCACATAGATGAGCACGTTGGACTCGGTTTGGGCCGGGGGCAGCACGACCGGCGGGGCCGGGGGGGGAGGGGCCTGGAAGCGCACCAGTCGGCCTCGAAAGCGAAGACCCAACTGCCCCGAGATGGGCGCTTCGGTCACGGCCGTGAGGCGCAAAGCGCCCGGCGTCAGCGTCTGGCGGTGGGGCCCGGGCCCCTCCAGGGCGGCCTCGGCCGCCCCGCTCAGGCGCAGCTGCCACCCTTCCAGCGGCGGCGCCCCTTCCTCCAGCCAGGGTCTGAGCTGCTCGAGTTCAAGACGCATCCCCCCTTCGGCCGGTATTTCCAGGCACTGGCCGAAGGGCAGCAGCACCTCGTCCTTCTCCCTGGCCAGGCTGGCAGGCGAGTTTCCCGCCACCGTCACCGACAGTCCTCTCCAGCGCGTGCCTGGAGCAATTTTCAGGACCAACAGGTTCTCTCCCGGGCGCGTCTGCCCAGGCTCGGCAGTGGCCGTGAAGCGGGCCGGGCCCGCTCGCAGGTCGACGCCTCCTAAGGACTTTCCGTTGAGTTCGACGGTGCCCGTGCGAGGCTGGTCGCAGTCACCTTCGAGCAAGATGTTGACTCGGGTCGGCTCGAGCAAGTAGAACCGCAGTTCGGCCGCGTCCGAGGTGGTGGACAGCCAGCGATGGCGGTCTGAATCTTCCCACCCGGCCCCAACGAACATCTGGGTCTCGCGGTCTCCGACCGGAGTGGTCGGACCAAACAACGGACCGGTGCCGGCCCTGTCCACCAGGGAGGCAAGATCCACCACGGTGCGGGGGCGAAGCCACCACCAACCCGCCAGGGTGAGCAGGCAAACGACCACCAAAAAGCCGATCCGACGGACCACAACGGACGATTCTGCAGGGTCGGGGTTGCCGCCTTTTCGCATGGGGGACGGGCCTGCTTCGATGGCAAAGATCCAGCAGCTTGAGCGACCACTCCAAAAGCAGCGGTTTCTACTGTCCGGCCTTCGACGGATTGCGCTGTCTGCTGCTGCTTTCGATCCTCGAATTCCACTATGGCCTGGGGCGGGTGGCCCTGGAGAAAATCTGGTGGATGTCGTTTGCTTTGCCGTGCTTTTTCGTGCTCAGCGGCTATCTCATCAGCCACATCCTCTACGACTATCGCGAGCGGATGTCGCGGGGCCAGACCCTCAAGGCTTTCTACGTGCGACGCGCCCTGCGGATCCTGCCGGCCTTCTACGCCGTCTTGTTGGTGGCTCATCTGGTGGGCGGGGTTCCCTATCTGGGTTGGCAGTTGGCTTATGTCTTCAACTTCAAGCTGTTTGCCCTGAGCGACCCGTTCAACCGTCAGGCTTTCTACGAGTTCATGGGGCATGTCGACTTCAACGGGGCCCACCTGTGGTCGATGGCCGTCGAGGAGCAGTTTTATGTGCTTTATCCGCTGTTCGTCTTGCTCTTGCCCCGGCGCAGTCAGGGCTGGTTGTTGGCGCTCGGCATCGCCGTCTCGGCGGCCTTGCGACTCTATCTCCTCGACCAGCATCCCCACACCTGCTACGGTGTGCTCACGCCCGTAGCCGGTGAATTCATCCTGTGGGGTTGCCTGGTGGCCTGGCTCGAATCGCGAGATTTGCTCAAAGGGTGGAACGGAACAACCTGCTTCTACGCCGGCCTCGCTTTTTTCGCTCTGCTGGTGGTGACTCAGGGCGATGTCGAGAACTTTCTGTTCGCCCAGTGGAAGCCCCCCGCCAATATGACCTTCTTCGGGTTGGCTCTGGCCCTGGTGGTCTTCGGTCTGCGCCACAGTCCCGACCAATGGTACTCTCGGCTGCTGATGCAGCGGCCCCTGCGAGCGGTGGGCAAGATCGCTTATGGCGCTTATCTCTTGCATCCCTTCCTCAACCCGATGGTGGACGCGGTGCTGGTCCTGCTTCCGTGGCTGGCCATGATTCCCGGCATGCCACGGGCTCTACTGGGCCCGGTCTTCGCCATCGGGGCGGCCGCCCTGATGTGGGTGAGCTTCGAGGGGCCTCTCAACCGTCTGCGCGACCGGGTGAGCCCGCTGCCTCAGAACAGAGCCAGCGAGGCCGAGGCGAACTCTGGGAACAGGTCGGGCGAGCCGACGCTGCCGCAGTAGTGGCTCAAGAGTTCGCGATAGTCGGTGGTCACCGGCAGGTCCATTCCGTCGACCAGTGCTTCGGCCGCTAGCCCCGGCCAGCGTCCATGGACCCGTCCGCCTCGCAGCTTGGCCCCCATCACCAGGCTGCACGAGGCCAAGCCGTGGTCGGTGCCGAGACTGCCGTTCTCGGCCAGGCGCCGGCCAAATTCGGTGACGGTCATGACCGTCACCCGCGCTTGCAGCGGGCCCAGGTCCCGCCAGAAGGCATCCAGGCTACCGGCCAGGTCGTAGAGCAACCGATTGAGCCCGATCAGATGACCAGGCCACTCGGCCAGAATCTGGCGTGAGTGGCTATCGAATCCCCCGAACTCGCAGTGGACGGCTCCCAACTCGACACCCTGCTTGAGTAAGAAGGCTACCACCTTGAGCTGCTCGGCCAGTTCGTTGTCGGGATAGTCCCGGGCGGGCCGATAGGAGCGCGGATTCAGTCCGGCCAGAATCTCTCGCAGCCGAGCCTGCTGGCGCGACAGACGGGCCACCGGATCGCTACCCTCCAGGGCCGGCGCCGTCCAGGGCTCAAGATCGTCTAGCTTGCGGGCCGAGAGCACCGGCCCCGGCCCCTGCAACAGGGTGGGCACGTGGGCCGCCGTCGACAGGGCCCACTGATGCTCTTGCAGATGGCGGTTGAGCCATCCCGGCGGCTGCCTTTCACCCCCGAGTTCGAGATAATCCTGGGCGATAAAGTGCGAACGCGACCTGTCGCTCGTGCCCACCGCGCACACCGGCGCCAGGGTTCCCTCGCGATAGTGGGGCAGCAGCGCCCGCAGGGCCGGATTGAAGGCAAACTGCTCATCCAGACGCAGAGGCTTGAACTCGCCGTCGGGCCGGGGCAGGGCCAGCCGCGGACGCAGCCGGTAATACTCGTTCTCTTGATACGGCACCAGCGCGTGCATGCCGTCCAGGCCCCCCCGTAAAAAGACCACCACCAACACCTCGCCCTGGGATTGATGGGCGGCTACCGAAGTCGGCGCCGAGCGGGGGTCGGCGCTGGCCCAGAAGCCTCCGCTCGAGAGGCCAAACAGGCTCAGGGCACCGATCTTGAGCACCTCGCGGCGACGCATCAAGGCGCCTGAAAGTCCGGGCTGCTCAAGGCCAGGTCCAGCAACCGCCCGGGCTTGCCTCGGGCCGCCTCGAGGGCGGCCATCGTGTCGGCGGTTGCCTGACCCAACAGGTAGCGTTGCAAAGCTTGTTCGGGAGTGGCCGCCGGCGTCGCGAGGCTGGCAATGACCTGTCGGCGAGCCTTGAGCCCGACCGTCGACAACCAGGTCGAGGCGCGGTCGGGCCACCCCCCGGGATTGGGGCAATAGTAGGGCGAACCCATCTCTTCAATGGCAGCCACGGCCGCCTCGGGCACCGGCTCGGTGCCGCTGGCCGCCAGGGCCGAGCAGACGAACTGGGTCGGCGTGGCCAGCTTGGCGCCGCCCTCGCGAAATTCGGGCGAGTCGAGGATGACGCCCATCACCTCGGCGATCTCGCCCCCGCTGGCTAGATAGGTTTGGGCCGCCCGTTCGACCAGGGCCGGCGGCGGGGTGTCGCTCACGAACCGGGTGACCAGTTTTTGACTGAGGAAGTGGGCTGTGGCCGGGTGGACCGCCAACATGGCGAGGGCCGCCTGTCCATCCTCCAGCGACTGGCCCAGAATGACCTGTGGCCCGGGGGCGTGATAGTCGGGATAGTACCGAAACTGCAGATAGTCGGGTTGACCGGGGTCGTTCTGGTAGGACCAGCCCGAGAAGAGGCGGGCACAGGCGACCACTTCAGCCTGGCTGTAGACGGGCCCGCAGGTGTAGAGTTCGAGCAGTTCGCGACCGAAGTTCTCGTTGACCGCCTGCCCGGGCGAAACCGTGTTGTCGAGGTTCTCGAGCACGGCCGGATTGGTCACCGCCACGCGTAACAGGTCGCCGAACTTGCCCAGGGCGTGGCGGCGCAGGTCGTCTTCAAGCCGGCCGAAGTTGCAGGCCACCACTTCGTTTTTGCGCGGGTCGGCGTTGAAGTGGTTGAACCAGAACTCGGTCATCACCTCGCGCAACTGCCATTTGCTGGTCAGCCCGCGCACTAGCCGCGCGCGTTGGCGCTCGCGCACCAGCACCTGGGTGGCCTGGGGGTGGTCCACCAGGGCTCGGTAGATCTCGGCCGGGGGAAGCTCGAGATAAGGCAGGCTCTTGAGTTGGACTTGCACCGGCGGTTCGGGCCGCCGGTCGGGATGCAACTGTTCGGCCAGATAGGCATCGAGGCCCTGGTGACGAGCCGCCTGGAGATCCGCCTCGGTGGTGGCCATGCGAGTGCGACGCAGGGCTCGAACGGTCTGGTCCTCGTCGGCCCCGGCCCCGGTCAGGCAGACGAGTGCCAGCGCCAGACTCAGGAGCCGGCGCGTTCGACGCCGTTGACCGAATGAATACGGACGCTCTTGACGGCCCATTTGTCCCCATTGCCGGCCATGTCGAAATCGAGCACCACCGGCACGTTGGTGGTGTCTTCGCCCAGGGTACCTTCGAAGGGGACCAGGGCGTGATAGCGGCTGGCGTCGACCTTGTTCAACACCGGCGAGGCCGTCATCTTGAGATGCCACTCGCGGTCTTCAGACTCGGGGTCGGCGATGGGAAAGAGCCCCTCCACCGAGCGAAACTGAACGTAATACGACAAAGACGTCAGGATCTTTTCCTGTTCGGGCGGAGCCTTTGGCTGGGCCGGCGGAGGAGTGTAGGTGCGCTTGGGAGTGCTCTTGAAGGCGGGTGCGCTGCTACCGCCACCCCCGCCGCCCCAGGCCAGCACCAGCTGGGGAAGGAGCAGGAGGGTAAACACCAGGGCCAGACTTTTCCTCATCAGCCCTACTTTCGCCCACACGAGCGAATACCTTTAAGCGAGGTTGTGTTTGACGGCGACTTCGATGAGACCGCGGAAGGCTCCGCAGCCGGCCATTCCACCAACCACGGCGGCTCCTACGGGAGCTCCACCGGTAGCGGCGACCGAGCCGATCAAGGACCCGGTGGCAGCCAGGCTGGCTCCCGCGATGGCTCTCTCGACGAGAGTGCCGGGGATGTCGCTTTTGGCGCCCATGTAGGCGCCCACCACACCCGAGCCGGCCGCGGCTACCAGCGATCCGCCCGGTCCGAAGTAGTTGGCCACCGCTCCAGCGGCAGAAAAGCCACCTACGGTCAAAATGTTGCGACCGACGATGCCGAGATCTTCGACGGCAGTCTTGGTCCAGGAATCCCCGGCCGGTTGCTGGCTGGGAGCCTGCTGAGCCGCGGCGCGATAGGGGGTAGGGGTTTGACGGGGGACAGAAGAGATGTGCATAACGAACCTTTCGTGCGTATTCTCTTCCGCGTGCCTTTTCAGGCTAGTGTAAGGGCCTGAAAAAAACCTGAATTACCCTGAGTTAAAGCAGAAAGTGCACGGCTGCCGCCGCCGCTGCCCCCAGCCCGATGCCGGCCACGGCTGCTCCCACTCCGGCCCAGACCGGACTGGTCTTGGCGGTGTGCTGCAGGGTCGGATAGGTGTAGTCACCGACCTTGCGCCAGCTGATGTTGGGATAGAAGTCGTGGTCGTAACCGCGCAGGGTCGACCAGGTCTCGCACACCTGGCGATCGTTGCCATTGGAGTCGTGCTCGGTATGGCAGCGGCTCTCGTGCCAGACATCGGGATCGATGTCTTCGGTGTAGCCGGTCATGGTGGGATGCGAGATGTCGTCTTGCATCCAGACTTCTTCGATCTTATCGTCATCGACAGCCTTGTAGCCGATGAATCCCCCCGCCGCCGCACCCAGCAGGCCGCCGGCCACCCCGGCAATCGCTCCACCGGTGCCCGTCAGCGGCGCCATGGCCGCCAGAATGCCCACGCCGGCGCCAGCGCCGGCGGCCAATCCCAGGCCCAGGCTGGTAAAGAAACTCTTCTTCTGGTCGTAGGTCTTTTCGGTCAGGGTCTGGGTGACCGACTCCTTGCGAGGATTGTTGCTGTTGTCATAGACCGGCACATCGCGATAGACGCCCACCGGTCCCATCTCGCACGAGCCGCCGCCGCAACTGTAGTGGCGGCTGGAGCCGGTCCACCATCCCCAACCCGGCACGGGATAACTCCAGGCGTGCTCGTAATAGTCTTGCGGGATGCTGCCCAATCGCTCTCTCGACAAGACGGGCTGGTCCCAGGTGCGAGTAATCGTCTTCTCTTCGCGAGGGTCGAACGGCAGGAGCTTTCGGCTCACCGGCCGAGGATTGCTGGGGGCTTCGGATGTGATGCGCAAGGGGGGGTCCTCTCTCTGGCGTGGACCCTGGCATCCTAACATCGCAAAGCTCGCAGGATTTTTCCGAAATGTAAAGGGCTCGCCTTCGCGGCGCCAAGGAGCCGAGCTGCGCTCGGAGATGGTAGTGGAGCTAGCTCCAAGAAGGGAGCCCTGACTTCGCTTGCGCTCGTCAGGGAGATGGGAGCGAGGTTCGCAGGCTCACCTCGAGATTTTGACGCTTCGCGTCGCCGGGCTTGGCCGGGGGTGTGCGCCGTACACTCGCTCCAACACAGTGTACGGCGTACACGTGCGCCGTACACCGAAGAAGCCACTCTGTACGGCGCACAATCCAAGTCTCCGGGCCGACGCCGCCGCCCGCCGGTTCGCGGACTCGCCAAGAGATGTGTCGGGGCAGTCGGGTGTGGCCGGGTCGCTTGGCCGGGCGGCCAAGCCGGGGGGACGCTACGGAAGCTAGGCGGAATGTCTAGAGAACTGGGGTGAGACGGCGAGTCCATGATGTGTCGGCTCAGATACATCCGTTTCAACGGAACTGTTTGAGATGTTTCACCTTGTGAAAAGCCTCCACTTGATAGACAAGAACTTCGACGCGACGGCGGATTGGCGAGGGCTTCCGCGGCACGGTGAACTGCAGGGCATCTACTCTGAGGGTTCCGAGACCTTCACCGTATCCGATTTGGGAATCGGATTTTTTCTCCGCCAACAACCGACATTCGTGGAATATGACCAAATAGCGTCGTTCCTGCATCCAGTGTTCTCAGAGCTTCAGTTCTTCAAGATTCGCCTGCGGACCGGTCAAACCATAAGTCTCACTCGCTCAAGCTCCTTTTTTCGGTTCCTCGAGACTTTGGTGTTCGACCTCGCGACGGAGAATGGCTTTGAAGAAGTCAGTTGTGAACTTTGGGGAATTCCCGAAGATCTTCTAGCCCTTCCATCCGAGGAAAGGTTCGAAGCACTCTGTCGATACCGAGCTTCACTGATGGACGGGGGACTTGACCCAGACGTCGTCGCACCCCTCCAAACGAGGACCCTAGGCCACGCCGCGGGACGTGAGCATTGACCCCGAGGTAGAGGGGAGTCGCTCAGAAACTCGGGCGTGCTCTGCCCGCGTCGAAGACGTAAACTGGTCGCGCGCTCCCGGCGGATGGAGGTTGGCGGCTACGGAATCCGAAGGGTTAGGGTAGAAGGGCCTTCTGGCTACTGCTAACGGAGGATGCCGTGTGTTCGGGTTTGTGAGGATAGTCCCAAAGGATGGAGGTCTGGTG
This sequence comes from Vulcanimicrobiota bacterium, assembly GCA_050250895.1. Classification (GTDB taxonomy): domain Bacteria; phylum Vulcanimicrobiota; class Xenobia; order Xenobiales; family JADMJV01; genus CAYRFU01. The sequence continues at coordinate 806,498 of JBFWNU010000003.1, forward strand.
CCGGACCTTCCCGCGGGCGCGTCGTTCGCCGTATTGGTCTATTCCAGGGATGGAAAGTGGGCCATCTGTGATTGGGATGCGGATGAGGACGAGGAAGAAGGAGTTCCCAGTTCGGGCCACCGCATAGAATTCGGCGAGAGGCTGAGGGCGATGGTCTATTCGGCGGAAAAATATCCACCGAGTCTGGTGCTGGGCCTACGGGCTGTGATGGACCGTTTTCCAAAGGACCCAACACGCGAATCCGCTCGGCTGATTTTCGAGGAGCAACTGGCGGCCTCGATTTATTCTCTTCTGAAAGGACAGCGGACATCCCCCTTTCTTCTCGCCGAGGCGTCTAGAGGCGACTCAATAGACTTTGCCAAAGGCGAGTTTTATTGGGTCGTAGGGCGAACCGCGAGCACTCCGAGAGCTTACAGATACCTCCAGGAACGCGGCGACTATAGAGAGGGCGACGAGTTTGTCTACTGGCTCGACGACCGGTGGCTCGATGTCTTACCATCGACCGCCTTCTTCCTTGACGACCAGGCTTTGGCCGGGCTCCCCGTGCTGGAGGGTGAAGGTTTCAGATATGTCTAGGCGATTGGCGGAAGCTCGTTGCTTTCACGCTGTCCCTCGACCGACACGGCTTCTAGCCCAATGAGCCAAACCAAGCACCCCATCCCTGACGAGCGAAGCGAGTTTAGCTCCCCTCTTGGAGCTCTGCTCCACTCCCATCTCCGAGCGCAGCTCGGCTCCCCTTGACCGCGTTAAGCGGTCAACAGCGTGGGGTTCTGGATGCGACGGCGGCGGGGGGCGGCCTGGCGGTCGGTGGTCTGGCCCAGGAACGACTCTACCAGCGGCTGCTCTTCACCGGGCTCGGTCGGATTGGTGATGGGCTTCTCGATCACGCCGGCCGAAGCTTCCTGACGCCGGGCGCGCCGTTGGAGAATCTCGTTGGCTTTGTCACTAAGATTGGTGGTGTCGCGCGGGGCCTCGGGGGCGCGGGTCTCGTTGTTGAGACCCAGCAAGGCCCGCAGGCCGTCGAGCGAACTCATGCCAGCGCCGCCAGCCGGCAGATTGGCGTTGGCGCCGCCCACCTGGTTGCGATTGCCCGAGGCTTTGACGGCCATTTCACGCTGCTGCAGCAGGAGCTCGGCGGAGCGAGGGTCTGACGAGGGTCCACCGCTTGGCGGCGGGGGAGGGGGAGGCGGAATCAGACCTTCCAGGCTCTGGCGCATGTTCTGGATGAGCGCCAGCAGTTCAGCTGCGCTGAACTGGCTCGAGGTATCCTGGCGCTGCTTGGTCGCCCGGACTTTTGACTCGATTCTGTTGGGGCCGATAGGTCCGATTTCCGTCATAGTTCCTCCGTGTCTATCTGTTGGTGGTGGTCGAGCCCTGGCTGGCCAGAGCGGGAGTCCGGTTGGCGCCGAAGTTGGGCGTCTGGCTGACGACGCCACCCTCTTCACCGGTTTCGGCTTTGCGCAGCCCCTCTTCGACTTCGCCGCGCAGGCCCAGGATGCTCATCATCCGGCTTCGGGTTCGGGCTGCCTGGCTGGTCATCTGACCCATCTGGCGAGACAGATTACGCTGCTCGGCCTGATCGGCATTGCGCTCGGTATTGGCTTCAGATACCTCACGCTGGGCGCTGGAGAGTCTTCCCCGGGCTTCGCCAAGACGGTTCTGACTATCGGAAAGCTGTTGTTCGGCCCGGCTATTCTCTTGCTGGGCCTGCTCTTGCTGGCGACGGGCAGAGTCGAGGCGCTGCTGGGCCGCTTGCAGTTCAGCCTGGGCGGCGGCCACCTCGGCCTGGGCGGCGGCTTTGGCCGAGGCGTCGTCAGAGTCGACGCGAGCGGCCTTGGCTTGCGCCGACGACAGCTTGCGCTGAGCGGTGTTGACCTGACTCTGCGAGACGCGTACTTCGCGGTTGGCCTGACCTAGCTGTTGGCGAGCGTCGCTGAGCTTGCCTTTGTCGGACTGGACGGTAGCGTTGGCTTCCTGGGTCTCCTGGCTGGCCTGGGCCTCTTCGCCCCTGGCCTTCTCGGCCCGACCGGTCGATTCGCTGAGTTGCTGCTCGGCATTGGCCAGTTTCGACTTGGTCTCGCCTTCTTCGCTGTCGACCTTCTCGTTTTCGTTGCGAGCCCGACCCAGGGCGGCGTCGAGTTCGGCTTTCTTCTCTTTAAGTTCTTGCTTGAGGCGCTCTTGCTCAGCCCGGGTTTCGGGAGTGGCGCCGCTTTGAGCCGACTCGATCTCGTCGGTCAGGCCCTGGATCTCTTGACGTAGCGACTCGGTCTTTTGTTCGGCCGTCTGGGCGTTGGCACTCGACGAGTTCTGAGCTCCGGAGGAGGACGAGGCTTCGCCGGTGGATTGCTCGCCGCCGCGCGAACCGCCGTTGTCGTTATTGGCAATGGCTTCGTTGTTGCTCTCGCGATTGGCGGCCGAGGCTTCGGGCGCCGGCTTGGCGGCGTCTGATCCGATCTCGGAGAGTCCTACGTCGGCCTTGAGCGCCTCGGTCTCGGCCTTGGCCAGCTCGGCGTTGGCTTTGTCGATATCTTTGCCAGAAGACTTTTTGTCGGTAAGAGCTTTGTCGAGCTGAGTCTGAGCTTCTTTGGCCTTGAGTTCGGCGGCGTTGCGCTCTTCGATGAGTTTCAGTTCGAGACTCTGAGGGTCGCCAGCTGGCTTCTCGACCACGGCCGCGGGCTCGGGCTTGTTGCGGTTGTTGAAGAAGTCCTGAACTGCGGCGACACTGGCGTCGGTAACCTGGGCCTCGATGGTTGGCGTGGCCACCGGGGGCTTCAGCTGAGGGTTGTTGTTAGCTGCTGCTGCTACGGCTGCAGCGTTCGGATCGACAGTCGTGGCCATTAGCCTACCATCCCAACTCGCTCACCACTCTGGCGGCGGATGTTGTTGTGCATGTTGGGGCGCTCATTGGACCAGTTCACGCCCAGCATTTCACGGACATTGCCGAAGGAGCGCTCGTTCCAGTCCCGAGGGGTGGAATCGAACCAGCGAAGAGCACGGGTTGGACGCTTACGTTGGCCGAGATTCATAGAACTGACTTCCTCCTGCTTTCTGAACTCAGTCTATCTCGGAGCGGTTTCCGAAAAATTCTGGATAAGGCCGTTTTATGTAAACAGTAAATGAACGAATTGCAACCGGCTTGTTAAAAGCCCCAGTAAAAGTGGGCCATGAGCATGGCCGCACTGAAGGTGACCAGCATCAAGCCGGCACCCACCTTCACGAAGTCCTTGGCCTTGTAGCCACCGGGCCCCATTACCAGGGCGTTGACCGGATGCGAGACAGGGGTGAGGAATGCATTGGAACAGGCAATGGCTACCAGCACGCCGATGCCGACCGGGTCGAGCCCGAGCTTGAGGGCGATTCCGATGGTGATGGGCCCGGCCAAAAGCGCCGTGACCTGGCCTCCCAGGACCTGGGCCAGAGCGGCGGTGGAGAGAAAGAAGGCGGCCACCAGGGCCAGCGGGCCGTAACTGAGGGTCCCGGCCAGGCTCTTGCCCACGATGTCGGTCCAGCCGGTCCGCTCGAGTGCGATGGCCATGGGACTCATGGCCGCGATGAGCACGATGGCCCGCCATTCAATCGAGGAATAGGCTTCGTCGGGAGTGAGGCAGCCGAGCAACACCAGGGCCACCCCTCCGGCCAGACTGGCCTGGGCCATAGGGACCAGGCCCAACCCGGCCGTGAAGATGACTCCTCCGGCTATAATCAGAGTCCAGACCGTTTGCGAGGCCGATACCGGTCCGTAGGCCGGCGTGTCGACCACCAACCAGTCCGGGTCATCGGCCAACTTCAGGATCTGGCGCATCTTACCCACCACCAGCAGGGCGTCTCCCGCGCGCAGGACCTGGTTGCCGACATCGTGGCTGATGGCTCGCCCTGATCGCCACAGGGCCACGGCCGTGACCCGATGGCGAGTGCGAAAGCGCAGTTCCCGCAGGCTTCGACCGGCGGCCCGCGAGCGGGGAGGCACGACCACTTCGGACATCAAGACAGGCAGATCGCGCGAGCCCGGATGGCGCTTGCGGTTGCGGCCTACGTGAGTGCCTTCGAGGCTGTGGGCATGCTCTTCATCGCCCACCACCAGAAGGATATCGTCGACCTGTAACCGGTAATTGGGATCAGGATGAAACATGGCCTCGCGACCATGCCATAGGGCCAGCACGGAGAGATCCCGCTCGGCTCCCAGCCGAGCTTCGGCCAGGGTCTGGCCCACCAGCGGAGAGCCCTCGACGATCTTGACTTCCCACAGTCGCTTTTCGACCTCGTAGAGCGAAGCCAGGTCGTTGAGACTCAGGGCGGCGCGACCCGACGAGGTGCCGCTGGGTAGCAACCGAGAGCCGATGAAGACCATATAGGCCGTCCCGGCCAGGGTCACCACTCCGCCGGTCAAGACAAAGCTGGTAAAGCCCAGCGAGCGGCCGGTCAGATCGTGGAGCACCCCGCTCAAGACGATGTTGGCGGTGGTAAAGATGGTGGCCGTTCCCCCCAGAATCACCCCAAAACCCAGCGGCATCAACAAGCGCGAAGCGGGCAACTGGTTGCGGCGGGCCACATCGACTGCGGCCGGCAGCAGCAGCGAGCCGGCGGCGATGGTGTTCATACACAGCGAGAGGGCCGCTCCGGTGAGCATGAAGACGCCCACCATCTTGGGCTCGCTACTGCCCGAAAGCCGGCTCAGGCGGCTGGCCACCCAGCTGACCACCCCCGCTCGTTCCAGCGCGGCGCTGACCACAAAGAGACCCGCCAGGGTAAGGATGCTGGGGCGGGCGAACCCCGCCACCGTCTCTTCGGGAGTAACGACCCCGGCTATTCCCAGGGCGAGAAGCACCAGCAACGACACGATGTCGGCGCGCACCTTATCGGTGAGAAACAATGCAAAGGCCACCACCAGGACGCCCAGCACATAGAATCCCTGGTCTACCACAGGTAGGCATTCGGGGCGGACCAGTCAGTGCCTCTAGAGCAGGGGCTGGCTAGTGGGCGTCGAGTTTCTCGAGCAGGGCGTTGAGGTTGGTGCCGTCATCGGGATAGGAGGCGATCTCGGCCGAGCACTTCACCTTGACTCCGTCGTCGCCCCGTTGGGCCAGGCGAGCGTTGAGGCTCTCGACCCGCTTTTCGCTGCCTTCGCGGGTTACGCCGTGCAGAAACAGCAGAAAGCGGTGATGTCCCTGGCGCACCAGAATGTCTTCGGTGCGGCAGTTGTGTTCGAGGATCTGGGCCACCTGGCGCAGGAGTTCGGCGGCCTTGCGCCAGCCCAGCTGCAGGGTGATCTCGTCGAAGCTGTCGATGCTCAGGCTGCAGACCGAGAAGGTCAGGCCGTTGCGCACTGCCAGCGCGAACAGCTGGGCGCCCGTCTTGAGCGCCGCTCGCAGATCCATCAGGCCGGTCAGAGGGTCGCGGGTAGTCGACAGGCGCAGGGCCTGGTTGCGGGCCAGGCGGCTGCGGATTCGGCTGACCAGTCGGGCCGGCTCGAGGGGCTTGGTGATGACGTCGTCGGCCCCGGCCTCGAGTGCCCGTTCGTAATTCTCAAAATCTTGGTGAGCAGTCAGCACGATGATGGGCAGGTGGCGATAGTTGATGTCGCTGCGCAGCACCCGACAGATATCAAACCCACTGACGGTAGGCATCTCGAGATCGAGCAGCAAGAGGTCCGGAGAATTCTCGCTGATGACGGCCCACAACTCCATCGGATCGGTGATGGCTTCGACCTGAAATCCTCGTCGCTCGAGCACCCGGCGAATGACGGTAAGAATCAGACGATCATCATCGAGGGCCAGGATACGGGTGGCCTTCTCGGCCTGCCCGCCGAACCGTTCTTCGATCTCGTCGAACACGGCCGAAGCGGGCACTGGTTTGTGCAGATAGATGGCGCTGGTGCGTCGAGCCACCGCCAGACGCCGGCTGAACTCGCCCTCGCTGCTGAGGATGACCAGCGGCAGGTCAGGGCGCTCGGTACACAACCAATCGAGCAATTCATCGGCGCCCGGGGCCGCCGCCTCGAAGATGATCAGGTCGGGACTGCGCAGCTGGAGCGAGGCTTTGGCGGTGGTGGCGTCCTGGGCCTCGACGATGGTCAGACCCCGGTTCATGGCCTCGAGAATCAAGCTCTCGCGCTGGTACGGATCGGGTTCGACCAGCAACAGCGAACGGGCGCCGTGGTCGGCCTCGACCTGAGGATCTTCAAAAGACTTCTCGATCTCGGCCACCAGCTCGGCCAGGCGCGGAGCGCTCTCCGAGCCCAGCGCGGTCTTCTTGAGATGAGCCTCGACCCGGCGCACGGATTGGACGCCGTGCAGATTGCCCAGCGATCCGAGCAGTCCCGTCAGAGCGGTGGTGGCCTTTAGTGCCGCCGCCCGCGAAGCGGGTTCGAGTTCGGTCTGGCGGGCCAACCCGGCCACCGTCGAGCGCAGAACCTCGAGCAGCGCCTGACTATCGCCAAAGGTCTCTTGCAGGACCTCGGTCGGGTCGGGGGCCTGGCCCTCGTCTTCGGTGGGCTGGTTCTCCTGGCGGATGCGCTCGACCTGAGGCCGGATGGCCATGAACGCCTGGGCCACGGTCGGGTCAAAGTGCGAACCCGCCTCGCGGGCGATCAGATCAAAGGCGTCGTCCAGAGAATAGGGAGCTTTGTAGCGGCGGGCCGTGGTCAGCGCGTCGAAAACGTCGGCCACGGCCACGATGCGCCCGGTCAGGGGGATGCGTTCGCCCGACAAGCCCTTGGGATAGCCCGATCCATCCCATTTCTCGTGGTGGCTCAGGGCGATCTCTTCAGCCACCTGGATGATGGCGCTCTGCGAGTTGGCCAGGATATTGGCCCCGATCACGGTATGCTGCTTCATCACCTCGCGCTCGTAATCGGTAAAGCGACCCGGCTTGAGCAGAATACTGTCGGGAATGCCCACTTTGCCCACATCATGCAACAGACTGGCCACTTTGATGGCCGCCACCAGCGCCTCGTCCAATCCCAATTGGCGGGCAATTTCCTCGCAATACTGGCTGACCCGACGAAGGTGCTCGCCACCCTCATCATCGCGATACTCGGCCGCCCGAGACAGCTTGTAGATGGTCTCTTCGGCCGACGCATCCAACAACAAGTGGGCTTCGGCCACCTCGCCGGCCTTGCGACTGCGGTCCATGGCTACGGCCACCATCTCGCAGATGATACCGAGCAATCGAAGATCGTTGTCTTTGAAGCGGCCGGCCTGCATCAGGCTGTCGAGATAAACCACCCCCAGGAGATCGTCTTGAGCCACCAGCGGATGAAGCATGACCGAACGAATGCCGGCAATGACCACGCTCTCGGAGCGGGCAGTCTCTTCGGCATCGAGCATCAACACCGGCCTGCGCTCGGTCAGGCACTCCTCCAAAAGGGTGTAGGTGAAGCGAAACTTATGACCCCAGGGCTCGACCGACTTGTCAAGGGCGATCTCTTGAATCAGCTGCTTCTGCTGGTCATAGAGGCGCACGAAGCCACGATCGGCCTCCATCGCGTTCATCATGGCCTCTAGCACCGACCACAGGACCACGTCGGGCTCGTAGGAAGTGTTGAGGGCCTTACTGATCGTCGAAAGCGTGGCTAGCTTGGCCACATCTTCAGAAGTCAGACTCTTGAGAGAGCCCAAAGGCTGCGATGGCTTAGAAATGCTCAAGTCTCGGGCCTATTCTCCTCAGGCCCTTATCCCCCCTGGGTCTCGAGCAACCTTCCCGCCAAAGTCACCATCACGCCGACCGCCACCAGTCCAGCCCCCACCAGACGAAGCGGTCCCATCTTCTCGGCGAACAGCCAGACTCCCAGCAAGGGCGTCAGGATATAGGTCACTCCATACAATGTGTAGGCAAGCGAGAGGTCGGTTTGGGCCAGGACATAGATCCAAAACACGGCCGACAGGGTCCACATCGTCAAGCCGGCTATCACCACCGGGTCAGACAGCACCGACCACCAGGCCGAAAGGCCTAGCGGGTTGTTGGCCAACTGCTTGCCGCTGGCGCCGCTTTTGAGGCAGAGCTGGCCGCCGACACTGAGTAGCACGCACAGCGCCACCAGGGCCAGCGTCTTCACTGGCGAGCGAGCCACTGGCCACGTAGGGCCAGTTGCTCGGGGCTGGGGTTGGGCACTGCCTCCAGCACCGTGGTGGTCTCGGGCTCGGGAGTGACGGCGAAGGTGCGGCTCACCGGCCGACCGGTAAAATCGTCTTTGGCATCGACCGTGAGTTCCACCACGTTATCGCCAGTTTTCAGGCGGGCCTTTTCGCCCTGGTAGAAGTTCAGTCCAGCTCGTCGGGCCGGTCCACTCTCATCGACCGACTTGATGGTCACCAACCCGTCTTTCTCGGGGGCCAGGGTCAGGCCCAGCGAGGGCAACTCGGTACTGGCGTTCAAAGCTCTATCCAGCGGTGGGGCCGGCTGGCGGCGCTCGACCAGCTGATAGCCCACCAAAGCCAAGCTGGCGTTGAGATCGAAGGGTTTGCGGTCGCGCAGATGGTCGGTAAAGAGCTGATGGATTCGCTCGGCACCCGGACCGGCCGCTGCGGCCGTCAAGCGTTCGACATCGTCGAGGGTGAAGCCCCGACCGCTACCCCCGAATTCGGCCTTGAGCCCGCGCAGCACGTCGTAGAACCCCTTTTCGCCGCCGGTGGCCTGGCGCAGCTCGAGCTCGAGAATGGTGGCCGCCACGGCTCCCTTATTATAGTAGTTACTGTTGCCCACATGAGCGTCCAGGCTGTCGTCGGTTGGACTGGTGGGGTTGTGGGCGTAATCGTCCAGATAGCGGGTGAAGAACCGCTCGAGCTGGCCTAGATGCTGCTCGGGGGTGGACAGGCCGGCTAGCAGCTCGAGACGCTTGCCGGCCCACTCGGTGGTGCCCTCGGTCAGCCACAGACCATCGGTCTTGTGGATGTGGGTCAGGTCCTCGCAGTCGATGCCGTCGTGAGTGACGAACTTGGCCAGCAACTTGTGGATCAGTTCGTGGGCCATGATGCCACGCTCATAGGCCCGCCCGTCGGAATCGTAGCGCTTGGCGATGCCCGCTTTGGCCCGGCTCGACAGCAGCAGCTCGTGGCCATGGTAATGCTCGTAGCCGCCGGCCCCGGGCTTGCCGTTGTGCAGATAGTGCTTATTGAGGAAGTATTTGTCGCTGGAATCGACCCCGGCCGGCAGGGGAGCGGCGTGGGTGTAGCGCTGGGTGGGAAACTTGCCGAACTCCCTGAGGAAGGTCTTATAGAGAGCGGTCAAGTCTTGCAGACTCTCGGCGGCGCTGGCTCCGTTGACCTTCAGCCCCTCCCAGGGAGGAGTGCCATGGACGTTGACGGTCAGTTGGGTCCCCTCGACCTCGGCCGAAGCCTGGTCGAAGTGGCCGGCGAAGAGGTTGGTGTCGGCCAGGTCCTGATAGGTAGGAGCGTAGAAGGCGTGGGGCTGGTCGAGCACTTTGGGCAGGCTGGCCTGGCTTTGCCAGGCCTGGTCGGGCAGGTTCTCGAGGGCCACTATGCTCGGGTCTTGCTCGTGACCGCGCACGATCATGGCCACCGCGGGTCCGTTCACATAGGCGTAGTCTTCGGTCAGGTTGGCCCGCACATGGCTGAAAGTGTCGGCTTCGACGGTGTAGCGCACGACCACCGGGCCCCGGCTCTCGCGCTCGATACGATAGCCGCCTTCGCGCAGCTTCGTGAACGGCATCTCGTCGCCCTGGGCGTCGCTGACCTTGACGCCCCGGATGCGGGCGTCGTGGTTGAGGCTGTTGGTGGGCGAACCGGGCGACAGATGCGGCATGACCACATCCACGGGCTCGTTGCCGGGGAGATCGACAGTCATCTTGACGTCGATTTCCCGGTTTCTGGCCCGCGAGAGGTCGAGATCGTAGCGGATCGGCACCTGCATTGTCTTCAGGATAGCGCGGCGGGCTCTGGCCAGGGTTGCCCTGATGTAAATTAATGGGGAGCGGGGAGGGCGTCGCTCCGGCCCTCCCCGGCCGCCGGGCGGCTCAGGCCCAGTAGTCTCGTCAAGCCGAGCATGCGGCGTTCGAGGACGATACCCAACCCGATCAGGGTGATCCCGACCAGGGCGGCGGTCAGCTGCCACGGTAGCATCACTCCGATCTTGGCGGCCCGGAGCAACATCTCGGCCAGGAGTCCAAGGCTACCCCCGGCGATTAGCGAGCGACTGCCCAGACCAACCCCCGCGACCAGCAAGAGGGTGCCGGCCAGGGCCACGAACAGAGCGTGGCCCAGGTGGTTGACCGAAGCCAGCCAGGGTCCACCCAACAGCACCAGTTGTCCGAGGGCCAGACCTGCCGGGGAAGACTCGGGTTGCTCGCGCGTGCGCAACCACAGGGCCCAGCCGATCAACCACAGGGCCGGCGGGGTGGTCTGGAGTTCGAGCAGAGCACCCCAGCCAAGCCAGTCGAGATAGCCGAGATAGCCAAACAGGAAGGCCGGGATGTGATTCCACCGACCCAGTCCCGCCAGGCCCCGCACGGTGAACGCCAAGCAGGCCAGTCCCAGGACCATCGCTCCCTGACCAAATCCGCTCAACGCGACCAGAGCAGCCAGCGTCAGGCTCAGACCGTCGAGAGCCGACTTGCGGTCGCTCTGCGAGTGACTGGCCAGGGCCTGGGCCGTCGCCAGCAGAGCCAGCCAGGCAGCTTGCGACGCGTGTTTCAGAAGAGGCCCTGGCCCCACCGCCAGCAGCAATTGTCCGACCACCAAGAGCGGGGTCGAGCGGCGCTGCCAGCCTAGCCAGGACAGGGCCAGGCCGTAAGTCAGCAGGGTCGCGGCGCCCAGCTGGGGGGTCTGAACCAGGCCGGCCGCCAGCACCAGGGTGGCCGTCAGGCCCGCGTAGGTTTGCCAGCGTTTACCACCGCAGAAGATCATCAGGTTGAACAGCCACCAACTGACGAATGCGGCCGTCTGCGGAACCTCCACCAGTTGCAGGACGCCAAGCCAGGCCAGCCCGGCCGCGACCCAGGCGAGACCCGCGCTTTCGGAGCACTCTTCCCGACGGGCATAGAGGGCGGCCGCTACCAGGCAGACCAGAGTGAGGCTGGACCAGGTCGAGTGGGGGACACCCACCAGCAGTAAGAGCATGGCCCCCCGGCCACCCCACAGGCTCGACTTTCCTCGGGCCCCCAGAAGCCAGGCCAGCACGGGGAGGACCGCCAACCAGGGGTGGGTGGTCAAGAACGGGATGAGCCCGCTCCAGATGAGTCCGGCCACGGGTTGTCCTGCGGCCAGGGTCAGCCCCGCCAGGCAGAGGACGACGGCCAACCCCGCAGGGCCGCTTCCGAAGAGAGCGATGCCGAGCGGCGGCACCAGCAAGGCGGACGCCAGCGACAGTGCTCGGCTAGACTCGAAACGCCGGGCCGCCCAGGCGAAGCCAGCGCTATAGAGGGCAAGCGTGCCTACGGATAGGGGCGCCTGATCGAGAGTGAGGAGTTCGAGCGCGCAAAGTAGCCCGCTCAGGCCGAAAGTGCAGCGCGCCAGCGGGCCTCGCCAGGCGGTGGGAAGGCTCAGGGCCAGACCGGCCGCGCCTGCCAACAGAGGGGCGAAGGCCAGGACCCAGTGGTCGATGGCTGCCCGGGGATAGACAACACAGGCGTAGGCCAGGCTCGCCAGGGGAGCGGCCAGATAGAGCCACTCGGTCCGGCCGCCTCGATTGGCAACCAGCACTACAATGGCTGCGGCCGCCAGATAGGCCAACGCCGCCAGGCTGGGTGCCAGCAACCCGGCCAGCTGGAAGCAGCCGGTCGCGGTGGCGCACAGGATAGTAAGGCAGAGGCTGTCGTTGCCCAGGCGTGGCCACCAGGCCAACCCCGCCGGCAGGACCAGCAACAAAAGGGGATAGACCTCGGGATGAGGCCGAGCTACCAGCACGGCTGCCATCAAGGCTGCGTAGGCCGCCGAGGCTGTGGCCGCGTGCCCCAACTGAGGCTGCTGGTTGACGTGGCTGGCCAGCGCATAGTAGCCCGCCGCCACGCAGCCTAAGAGCATACCGGTCAACAGATCCAGGCAGCCGACCCGGGCGAAATTGTCGAGCAGGTCCGGCCAGGTGGCCAGCAGCATCACCAGGGCCAGCAACGAGGTAGTGACCTCCCCGGCCAGGGTGCGCGAGGTGGCGATGAGTCCCTCGTCCTGAGATAGGCGGCCGCCCGCCGAGTAGACTCCGCTGAGAATGAGCAAGCCGCACGCCGCCGAGGCGATGGGTAGACCCATCACAAAGACCAGCAAGAAGCAGCCTCCCACCCCGACGACGGCCGAGCCCCACAGGGCACGCACTTCTCCCAGCAAATAGCCGGTCACCGCGAAGAAGGTGGCCCCGAGCAAGAAGAGCAGGACCGGAGTGAAGTCGCCGGTCGTCAGCAGCCGAGGTACCGAGGCGACCACTCCGAGCAGTCCCAGCAGGTGGCTCATCAACTCATAGTGGCGGCTGTGGGGCAACTGCTCGCGGGCCACGCGAAGATAGAAGGCTCCGCAGCCGAAGCAGAAGAGTCCCAGCACCAGCGAGGGCTGGCCCAACCAATTGCCGAGCGCGTGGCCGCTCAAGACCAGCGACAGGGTGCCCAGATAGATGCAACTGAGTTCGCCCACCAGCGACGATTGCCACAGCAGGACCGCGGCCGTGACAGCAAAGGAAAAGCAGGCCCATAGGTCTGGCTCGACCGCCAGCCCGGCCACCGAGAAGTGGTTGAGAGCGATCATTCCGGTCGGCAGCAGCATGGCCGCCAACACGCACAACAAGCGACTCGAAAGCGGCAGGGTTTCGCGCAACTTGCGGGCCAGGGCAAAACAAGCGGCGGGCGAGAGGGTCATCAACAGGGCTACCATCTGGCGGCCCACTCCATTCCACTGGCTGCGCAGGTAGCCGATGCCCGCCGAAACTAGCAGTAGCGCTCCGAGCGTGTGAAACCAGCGGATATTGCTCTCCTCCAGGATGTTGGCCCAGGGACGGCTGGCGGGCGTGGGAGTCTCGACTGGCGGAACCTCGGGCTCGGCCACGACCTGGACCGGTGCCGCCACCGGCTTGAGCAACCTGGCCTTGCGAGTGGAGTAGAGGTCGACCACTCGCCGGGAGTTCTCGGGATCGAGCCAGTCCCAGCGCTTGACTTCGCTCAGCAGGTAGTCGACTTGAGCCACCGCTCGGGCGCGCGAAAGCCCGGCCGCTTGGCCGCACCCGGGGCATTCGCGATAGTAGCCTTCGAACTCACAATTCCAGCATCGCCTGCGACCATTTTAGCGGTTGTCCGCGACCGGGCCGCGGGGCGTCTGACCTATTCTTGGAAGCGCCGGCCCTCCGGATCTTCGAAGGTCAGACCATCGGCCGCCTCGCCCTCGATCCGCAGATAGCCCTCGTGCACGTTCTTGTGGCAGGCGGTGCAGAGGAAGACCAGGTTCTTGGGTACAGTTGGACCGTCAGCGGCGTAGTAGCGATATGGTGGGCGTGCAACCAGATGTGCGAGTCCCCCCAGCGGCGCGGCGCGCAGCGACGGTAGGGGATGATGAGAACGTCAGTCTCGTGACGGTTAAGCTTCCCGGCCGATCGTTCTCATCATTCCCGTCAAGCCGCGGCCGGGGGGACGCCCTTGGGTTGGGACAGTCGGGATCTGGCAGCAGTAGCAGTCGCGAACCTTAAGATACTCGGTTTGGCGGGCGTCAAGCCCCGCGCGCCCGGGTTGAAAGCGAGTCGCCAGTGCGGTTTAGCCCGGCGGACCAGCTGCGCCTCGGCGTCGGGGCAATCTTCCCTGGCGAAGGCGGTGGTTGCCTCGAACAACTCCTCGTCCCGCGTGGGACCCAGTCCCCTCTCGGCGGCCAACTCGCGGGCCACGGTCAGGGGCTTCTCGAGACGTCGCTCGCGACTGGCTAAGACTCTGATCGCCTGAGCCCGCATCCTCTCGAGGTCTTCTTCGCTGACCGGCCGTGTTTGCAGGCGCTCGGCGAACAGCAGGGCGATCGCCTCGCCGAATTCGACTTTGCGGCCCATCTCGAGCGACAGCGATTGCAGTCCCAGTCGCACCAGTTCACGATTTTCGGGCGTTAAACGAAGGGTGAGTTCTTCGCACTCGGCCTGGGTGGGACCAGCTTCGCCGGGCAGACCTCCTGGTGGCGTGAGGGTGACGAGTTCGGCAATCGTGGTGGCGTTATAGCGCGAGGCGAGCTCCAGCCAGAGCGCCTCGGTGTCAGGACTGGCTTTGCTCAGATTTCACGCAGCTTGGCCCAGCCGATGCGCCCCTCTTCTGCGGCTCTTGTGAGCAGGGGTAGGTCTTCGAGCAGGCGCGCCACGCGACGGCAGGTGGTGGCTTCTTTCTTGCTGAGGCCGAGCACGCGAATGGCGTAGTGGATGGGGCTGCTGCAGCCGTAGTCACGATAATGTCTGGTCGCCTGCAGAACCAGCAGGCAGCGACCGATGAGCAGCCGGAAGTGGACCAGGCCCGTGGCCGCTCGGCGGGCGAGGTCGTGGAGAGCTTTGGGGGCAAGATTTGAGAGGGATTCGCGGTTCCATTGAGAGGTGTTCATTCTTGGATTTTACCGGACCGGCCGGCGTTCGAGCAAAAGATCGAACAGGTTTGAATGGCTTGGTTATAGGGTTTGATGGCTGTCTGCGCGATGATGTCCGGGGCTTGGAGGGGGGCGAATGAAAATGTTCGAGCCGATAGACTCCAAGTACAACATGATTCGCCAGGCGTCGAATCGTTCCGATGAGGTCAACTGCCGGTGCACATCAACCAGAACCTCGTCCTCGTCGTGGAAGGCCAAACCGCCTCCGTGCCTTTGAAATCGCCAGGGTCGCCCCTCCAACTCGACCTGTCCCCGCCGGGGGGCATCGAGTAGCCAGTCGAAATCCGCGACTCCGGGGAAAGCGGCCCGGAACGCAGCCACGAGAGCAATCTGCAAAGCCACAAATTGCCTCAGGCTGGCCAAAAGACCGTCATCGTCGCTCAAACGACTTAACCTTTCCGCGCTGCCTGGATCGTGGCGACATCGATCTTCTTCATCGTCAACATCGCTTTCATCACGCGCTCCCGTGTGGCTGGATCGGGATCCGCCATGCCATCGGTCAAAGCCCGCGGAGTGATTTGCCACGAAAAGCCCCATTTGTCTTTGCACCAGCCGCAAGCGCTCTCCTGGCCGCCGTTGCCGACGATGGCGTTCCAAAGCCGGTCGGTCTCGGCCTGGTCGTCAGTATGGATCTGCAGTGAGTAGCTCTCGTTCGGCTTGAATTCGGGTCCGCCGTTAAGGGCACAGAAAGGCAATCCGCAGATGGTGAAGGGGATGGTGAGTGCATCGCCCTTCTGGCCGCCGGGAAAGTCCGCGGCGGCCCGCTGAACCGGGCCCATTTCACTGGCGGGGAAGGTCTCGGTGTAGAATCTCGCGGCCTCCTCGCCGTCTTTGTCGAACCAGAGAAAGATGGTGGCTTTGTCAGTCTTATGCATCATGTCTACCCGGCCTCCTGACTCATCCACATCGGCTCCCAGATATGGCCGTCGGGGTCCTCGAACGACCGCCCATACATGAAGCCGGCATCCTGTTTCGGACAGGGATCGGCGGCACCGCCCGCCTGGACGGCCTGGCCCACGATGTCGTCGACGGCCTGGCGGCTGTCCCGGCTGATGCAGAGCAAGACCTGAGCCTGGCTTTTGGCGTCAACGATGGCTTTGTCGGTGAAGGTCTTCCAGAAATCCCGGGTTAACAGCATAACGTAGATGGTGTCCGAGAGAACCATCGCGGCCGCCTGGTCGTTGGTGAACTTGGGTTCGTTCCTAAATCCCACCGCCTGATAGAAGGCCTTGGACTTCTCCAGGTCCTTTACGGGCAGGTTTACGAAGATCATCTGTGACATGAGCACCCCTGGGGACGAAGATGTGCGAAGAGTTCAATCCTTACGGTCCGGGGCCTGCCCACCCAGACTGGTATGAAACTCCTCCCAAAATGTCGTGCATCGTTGCAACCCCTCCACGACTTGCTCCTGAGTCGCCAGATGATCCTGTAGTAGAGCGTTCGCTTTCTGGGCCAGACCAATCATCTGGCTCACGACCCCCGAGTCGAGGTCGTCAAATTCCCGAGCCGTGGCCAGAAGAACGTCTCTCTCGAGGCGGAGGGTGTTGAGGGTCCAGGGATCTTGATGGATGCCCACCGGCCGCAGCGGGCCGGGAGGGTCCCTCGCCGAGACAATAGCGGCATCCTCGCTTGGAGAACCCAACCCTGACTCGCAAGCCCGGGTAATACCAGGTCTCGTCTTCGAGCAGTCGCCCGGCGGGTGGGCCGAAGCTTGCAACCAGGCCGGTCAGCGTCGCGTCAGCCTTGAGGGTCTCGCCGTTGACGAGCTTCAGACTGTCGCCGCCGAGAACCTTCTCCACCCGGCGGCCCGAGTCGATGATGACGGTGGGACACGGCTCATAATAGAGAATCACCTCGACCCCCAGCGACATTCGCTCGCTTGGAAGACCGCGGGCTTCCACCACCTGCCGCTCGCTAATGCCGAGGGTCACTCCACTCACGGTTGCGGTCCTCAGGGGCTCTCTCCCGGCAGCTCAGATTGGCGCCATCTGGTGAGTTGCCAGAAATACAGGCAGTCGATGCCGCGGGTCTTGGCCAGTTCGTTCAACCGCTCCGCTTCCTCCTGAGCCGCCTCCATGGTCGGATGGATTTCCTTGACGGTGACGGCGGACTCCGGCTCTTCCCAATCGATCGTCCGCGAGTCCAGGCGGATCACGGCATAGAGGTGGGTCACGGTGCGCTGGCTGGGCATAGCCACTCCAGTATACCCTTCTTGAGGGTGATGGTATACTCAGGAGGTGGACGCCCTGGCCAGATGCATCGAGCAAGCCTGCACCGAACCGCTTGAGCTCATCGTGCTCTATGGCTCGACGGCTCGTGGACAGGCCACCGCCGAGAGTGACCTCGACCTGGCTTTGCTACCACGCAATCCGCTCGGAGGTGTTCGTGACCTTGACCGTCTCACCAGCCGAGTTTGTCGCGAGATGGGCAGGGGAGACCTGGACCTTGCCTGGCTCCCGAACGCCTCGTGGTTGCTCTGGCAAGAGATTGCCCGCGATGGACAAATCCTCTTTCAAAGCCGTCCCGAGGCGCCGGCTCGGTTCCGGGCCGAAGCGGCTCTGCGGGTGGCCGAGGCCTTCCCCTGGCGCTATCGCGACCGCCGATTCGTTTCCAGATTTTTGCAGGGAGAGACCTTCGTGAACGATAGCCTGGTGTGGCGCAAACTGGCGATGATGGCGCAGTATCTCGGCGAACTCCAGCCGGTTCTCGCCCTGGGACAAGAACGATTCCTTAGCGACCCGATGGTTCATCACGCGGCCGAACGCCTGGTGGAGCTTCTGGTCGAAGCCAGCGC
Organism: Vulcanimicrobiota bacterium; assembly: GCA_050250895.1. Classification (GTDB taxonomy): domain Bacteria; phylum Vulcanimicrobiota; class Xenobia; order Xenobiales; family JADMJV01; genus CAYRFU01. Next base: position 823,829 of record JBFWNU010000003.1, read on the forward strand.
CTCGATCAACAACGAGGTGGCTCAAGCAGTTGCCGGTATCCCGCCGTCTGACGATTACAGTTCTTTCTTTTCGATGGCCAATTCTGGGTGGGTCGAGCGCGCCGTGCTCGAGCGACTGGCGGATTGGGCACGCATCCGCGATGCGCTGGTCCATCGCTACGAGGACGTGGCTCTGCCTGAGTTGTGGGAACGTCTTACCGCCTCGACTCCCGATTGGAAGACCTACCTGGCTCAAGTGCAGCAACGTCTCGACTAGCGAATGTTTGTCTTCTTGTTTGCCCTCGCCGGTCGTGCTACCCTGTGGCGAGACTGGAGGTCAACATGATTCCGAAGCGACGCCCCAAGAGAGAATTGGTCGACTATCTGCGCCAGCTGGACGCCAGTGACGAGTATCCCGACGTGCCCCCTGAGCTGACCGTCATCGACAGTGTCGAGGGCTTGACGGTGCGCCTGCAGGATCCCGAGCGGGCGCTAGACGACTACCTGGCGGCCATGCGCGGCGAGCGGGGCGACGTGCCGGCGGTGATGGCTCGCAATGCCGGCCTGGTGGTGGCGCATCTCGAAGGCGCTCTCAGCTCGTTGGAGCACTTCCAGGCGCTGGTAGATTATCAACGCGACTGTTGGACGGTGCGTAACTGAGGTCGAAGCGCTGGGTGAAGACGCTGGCGAAGCTAAAGCCGGCGACCTGCCAGAACCAGACGCTGGTGACGAGAAAGCCCAGCCCGAAGAGCAGCCCGCCAAAGGATAAGGCGAGGGCCGACAGGGCGATGCCCCAGGCCCTCCAATAAGCCAGTCCCCCCTGGAATACCCGCGAGAGAGCCCGGGCGGGATTGAAGATCTCGGCCGCCTCGAAGTTCTTGCAGTAGTGGGTCATGTAGCCCGGGATGGCCACCGTGGCTGCCAGCAACAAGACCCGGCCCGGCACCGTGTAGCCGAAGTAGAGCAGAAGGGCGCCGGGCGTGTAGTAGTAGAGCATGCCGAGGAAGGTGTAGAGGCCGTTGCGCCAGAGGCGGCCATAGTTGGTCCAGGCCGGCCACGGCTCCTGGCCGTGGTGCATGCGGTGGACCATCTCGATGCGGTGGCCCATGTTGAGGATCCAGCCGACTCCCGGCAGCAGCAACAGCAGGGCCGCTCCCCAGAGAACCTCGCGGCGGGCCGCTTCGGATTGGAGCGGAAAGCGGTAGGAGGTGGAGAGGCTGAGCGGCGAGCCCAAACGGACCCGCTCTCGTTCGAGACGGTCGAGAAAGTGACGCACGCCTGCTCATTCCCTGGCCGTGGCCGCCTCAACCCAGGTTGCAGCACACTCCCGTCAGCCCCCAAAACCAGCAGGCCCAGGTCAGCACCAGCACGAGCAAGCCGGTGGCGAAGGCAGGTAATAGGGTTTCATCCAGTTGAAGTGCTCGTTCGACCCGGGACAGGTGATGGTCGCTGGCCCAGTCGGCCAAGAGTTCGGCGGCCCGGTCGCTTTGGCCCCGGCTGCGCCCCCACTCCATCAAGCACTCGGCCACCGGGTCGTCCGGGCCCGGCAGGGGAGCCAGCCGGGCCGCCTGCCAGGGGGGCAGGCCGCAGCGAACCAGAGCCTTCACGGCCACAAAGTGGCGGGCCGTGTCGGTTAGAGGGGTGGTCGGGCCCAGGCGTCGGGCCAGCGGAGACAGGACCAGCCAGGTGACCACCGCCAGCAGCAGCAGCCAGGGCGGATCCGGCAGTTCGCCATTGTCCGACAGCAGTCGGTGAAACAGCCAGAGGAACTTCATCCCTGAGGCGCCTCCTACCGTCAGCAGGAACCAGCGGGGGCCGCGGCCCCACCAGTAGCGATCGGCGGCCGAAAGCTGGCGATCCAGGCTGAGCCATTCGGCCAGATGCGAAGAGACCTCGGCCAGGCGCCGTCCCTGGTGACCGGCCAGCGCCGTGGCCAGGGCGGGGCCGAGGGCCTCGGGATCCTCGGCGGCCTGCCGCCACACAGGCTGACCGGTTTGCTCGGCCACCATCTCGAGGGCGACCGACCGAGCCACGCCGCAGTTGGCTAGCTCGGCGAGATAACGGAGTCCGGTTTCGAGTCGTTGCATGCCAGCCAGACGAGATTGCCCAGGGCAAAAGTTCACAAGGAGCCGTTCTCTTCTGGTCGAAGGCCAGGCCTGTGTCGACCAACCCCACCAGCCACCGGCCCACCATGCTCGCAGCGGCGGGTCTGACGGTAGCCCTGGTGCTCACCTATGTCAGGCTCTACTTCTGCGTGGATCTGTCCGACGAGGGCCTGTGGGTGGCGTTGCCCTACGCCTATCTGCTGGGGCACCGTCCCTACATCGACGAACTGACGGTTTATCAGGGGTTGGGCCTCATCACTCTGCCCTGGGTCAAGCTCTGGGTGACGGTGGCGGGTAGCCACGGACTGGTGCTGTTCACTCGCCACCTCTGGCTGGCTTATGCTTGCGGGGTGGGCTACACGCTCTGGCGCAGTCTGGGCGATCAGGTCGAGCCGGGAGTTCGGTTGGCGCTGGTGGCTCTTCTGATCACTTTTTACCCGTCGAGCCACACCAATCTGAGCTACACGCTGGCGGGAGCCTACGGCGTTCAGATGGGAACCTTGCTGCTCTATTGGGCCCAGACCAGTCGTCATCCAGGCCGACTGGTGGCCCTGGCCGTGTTATTCGAGCTGACGGCCGTCTTCGCGTACCCGCCCACCGGGTTGGCCTGTCTGGTTTCGGCCGGTTTGGGTATCTACGCCCTGTCGAAGCGGGTCGAGCGCCGTCAACTGCTAACCTGGCTGGCAGTCACCGGGGCCGGGCTAGCGATCATCGGGCTGGCCGTGGTCGGCTATGCCGGCCTCGAAAACCTGGGGAGAATCCTGGGCGGAGGGGCCGCCAGCGGAGTGCTGCCTTTTGGTTCGGGACGCATGCGCATGAACTGGGCCATGGTCACCACCTGGTGGCCGGCCGGGCTGGCTCTGCTGGTGTCTCTTTTGGTGTGCCTGCGGGTCGAGGCTCCCTGGCTGGCGGCTTTGCTGGTGGCGGTCGCGGTCGGGGCTAGCCTGGCCGTGAGCGGCTATCCCTTCGGGCCGGTGTTGCCGTTGCACGTCTATCTGCCGCTCTTTGCGCTGGTGATGCTGGTCCGCTGCCCCGCCGACCAACGCGCCTCGGCGGCGGTGGTGCTGGTGCCGGGGCTGGTGTTGGGAGCGACCATGACGGTGCTGGCCACGGTGGGTATCGTGGCCGGAGCCATCGGCTCGTTCGTGGCGGGTCTGTTCGCCCTGGCCAATCTGTCGCGCCAGAAGCCAGTCATGCCTTTGTTGATTTGCCTCCTGGTCGCTCAGTTGTGGGCGAGCTACCACTACACCTATCACGAGGACCCCATCCAGCGCCTCACCGCCCGGGTGCCGGTCGGGCCTTTCGCCGGGTTGTACACCACCCCCGAGAAGCTGGCCAACATCCTGCAGATGGCGGCCGGCTTAGAACGGATTGCGGGCCAGGGAAAGACCATCTTTTTCTATGACGAGTTCCCCTGCGGGTATCTCTTCACCCAGAGGAGGCCCCAGACGCCGGCTCTGCAGACCTCGATGCGGCTGTTTCATCAGTATGACCGCACGGCTATCTTGAAGGAGTTCGAGCGACGGGGCTTTCCCGAGGTGGTGGTGCAGATGAAACGCCACCTGGTCACCACCCAGATGATGCTGGTCTATCCCGACACCCCCGACCCGTTGGTCAGCTACTTTGGCGAGCCGCGCTATGCCAACGCCGTGGAGACGGCCGACTACATCATCTGGCTCAAGCGCTAGACCCGCCTGATGCTTCGCAAAGACGAGGTATGGTCTCGCATCAGGTGGGTTACAACCGCAGGCTGAAGAACTGCACGTCGGGCTGAGGGTTGTCGCAGTAGCGCTCGCAGGGCTCGAAGCCGAGTTCGCGATAGAGGTCGATGGCCGTTTGCAACTTGCTGACCGTATCGAGCTTCATCTCGGCATAGCCGGCGGCCCGGGCTCGGGCGATGAGTTCCACGCAAAGCTGGCGCCCCAGACCGCGCGAACGGCCGGCCGGGCGCACGAAGAGTCGCTTCATCTCGCAAGCTCCGTCGCCCAGGCAGCGCATGGCGATACAACCGACCGGCTGACCGTCGAGTCGAGCCAGTAGGATGCAGCCCTGAGGGGGAGCGTAGAAGCCGGGTAATCCATCGAGTTCGTCAGCGAAAGACTGAAACGCCAAATCAAACCCCAGGCCATCGGCGTACTCTTGAAACAGTTCGCGCACCAGCGGCATCTCTTCGAGTTGGGCCTGGCTGATCATGGGTGGGCTGTTCGGTGCCCTTGAGCGGGCTGCCTTTTAAGGCTGATTTGAGGGCCGGGGTTCACTATCAGACAAGGTCCAGCAGGAGGACGCCTTGAGGATTGACCAATTTACGGGCGAAGTACGACGCATTTCCCAGCGACCCCACCCGCTGGGCCAACAAATCATGGGCTCAAGCCACGCGTTTACCTGGCGGCTCGACAAGTTCGTGGGTCAGGATACACACGAAGCGCGGGCCAATCTTCTGCAACGGGCTCAACAGAACACTTCGCACAACAAATTCTGGAAGAACGTTACCTATGGCGTGGTCGGCGTGTCGCTGCTGGCGACTGCCGGGGCCCTGGGCGCCCACCAGGCGGGGCTGGCCGCGGGGGTCGTCTATGGCGCCCTTGGCCTGGCCGGTGCGGCCGGTGTGGCCAGCATCGCCAGCTTGGCTGCCGCTTCAGTGAATGGAAAGGTTAGCCAGCCACAGTCTGACCCGACCGTCCAGCGGATGGATGCCTGGCTCGACTTCGTGGCCAATCCCGAAGCCCCACTCTTTAGCCACCGCCCCGCGCCCGGCCAACCTCGAGTGCGTGACTTCACCCGCGCCGAGATCGTCGATTTCGCTCAGCGGACAGCCGCGGCTCGCCAACCGTGTCAAGAAGTCGTGCAAAACACCACCGAGCAGATGCTGGGCCAGGTGGAGCGGCAAAGCGGCGGCACTCTGTCTGAAATCGAGGCTAGCTTCCAGCGTTCAATAGGTAAAGCCCGACACAAAGCCAAGCTCGCTCGAGCTGCAACCTGGCTGACCGGCGGATTGGCAGTGGGAAGCCTCGCCTGTTTGGGATTGCTCGGCTCTCACCCCCTGCTTGCCGTAGCCGGCCCCTTCCTCGGTGCCCCGATTGGAGTGCTCGGAGCCCTGACCCTGTCTGGGAAGGAACGACACTACGATTGGCAAGCCAGAAACCTCGACTATAACCGCGAGTTGATGGAAAGCTTTGTCGACTACCTCAACGATCCGCTACTGGCCGCTCAGAGAAATCAGGCCTACGTGCACGAGCTGGCAGCCGGGCACGAGGTGATCCCGGTGGAGGAGACTTACGACTGGCTCGAGGTGGGCTCGGTCGGCCTGGCCAGAGGCTAGGGCAGCTGCTCCTCCACTAGCTTTTGCAGAGTATCCAGGGGGACGGGGCCGTTGGTCAACACCACTTCGTGGAACTTGCGCAGGTCGAACCTGTCGCCCTGGCGCTGGCGGGCCTGCTCGCGCAATGCGAGGATTTTGACCATGCCCACCTTGTAGGCGGTGGCCTGCGAGGGCATCACGATGTGGCGTTCGACCATCTTGACACAGTCACCCAGGCTGTTGGGCGTGTTCTGGTGGTAATAGTCGATGCCTTGCTGGCGCGTCCAGCGGCGGCTGTGAATGCCGGTGTCGACCACCAGCCGGCAGGCGCGGAAGAGCTCCATGGCCAGACGTCCGAAGTCGGCGTAGGGGTCTTGATAGAAGCCGATCTCCTTGGGCAGTTGCTCGCAATACAGACCCCAGCCCTCGATGTAGGCGGTGGGGTGGAGGAACTTGCGAAACTTGGGGATGTCGGTCAGCTCCTGGGCTAGCGAAAGCTGCATGTGATGGCCGGGGATGCCTTCGTGAAAGGCCAGCGCCTCCATCTGGTAGCGCGGCATGTCGGCCATGTCGTAGAGGTTGGCGTAGTAGTAGCCGGGGCGCGAGCCGTCCAGGGCCGGAGTTTCATAGAAGGCCTTGCCGGCCGAGCGCTCGCGAAAAGGCTCCACCCGCTTGACCAGCATGTCGGCTTTGGGCTTGGTGATGAAGAGTTCGTCCAGGCGCCCCTTCATGCGGTTGACGATGGCCGTCGCTTCTTTGAGGTATTGTTGGCGGCCGTCGTCGTTGTTGGGGTAGTAAAAGCGCTGGTCCTCGCGCATGAAGGTGAAGAATTCGCTCAAGGTGCCCTTGAAGCCGACCTTTTTCATGATGGCCCGCATCTCGCCGTGGATGCGTTCGACCTCGGCCAGCCCGAGGTTGTGGATTTCGTCCGAGGTCATCTCGGTGGTGGTAGTGCGGCGCAGGGCCCAGGCGTAGAACTTGTCGCCCTCGGGCAGTTTCCAGGCCCCGTCGCGCTCGTCGGCGCGCGACTGCTGCTGCTCGAGCAGGGCGATCAGCTCGCGATAGGCCGGACCCACATCCTCGAGCAGAGCCTGGCGAGCCTCGTTGAGCAGGGCCTGGCGAACGGGCTCGTCGAGTTCGAGTTTTCTGACCTTCTGCTCGAAGTCATGGTAGAACACGTTGACCCCCTCGCCCTCGAAGGGAGCTCCGGTGAGAATATTGCGGCAATCTTCGAGCACCAGGGCGAACACGAAGCGGGGAGGCACGATGCCTCGCTTTTCGCGCAGGCTCATGCCCTGGCACACCTGGGCCAACATCGGTTTGATGCCGTGCAGGCGTGCCAGATAGGCCTGCGCGTCGTCGAGGTTGTCGATGCGGTGAACGTTAGCCATGAAGGTCGGGATCTCGGCGTGGATGCCAAACATCTGGTTGACGGGATAGTTGTGATAGCGCCAGGGATAGGCCTCGATGTCTTGCCGGCTCTCGCGCACGAACAGGTCGTAGCTGAGCCTGGTCTGAGGGTCGAGCTTTTTGGGATCGACGGTCTGGCGCAGTTCGGTCAGGAACTTCTTGGTCAGCTCGAGTTCTTGCTTGGCGTGCTGGTCGGAGCGGTCGGTCCACTTGCCGTAGTCGCGCTTCATTCCCAGTCGGCTCATCTCTTCGGGGTTGCGCTCGAGGTGAGCCTGGTAAGCGCGTTCGAAGAGAGCATTGGCTTTCTCTGATTCGGTCTGGGCCAGCACCGGCAGAGTCAGCAGTAGAAAGAACAGGAGCATTCGCATGGGCTCTGGGTTGGACTTTGCCACCAGGACTCCTTTTGGCCACCGCGAGAGGCTCAGCCCATCCAGGGTCGAAGTCTTCTCTATGCTCAGGCCTATCGTGTCCAGTGCGAGTTGGATGCCTATCGCGCGCGCTCAAGCGCAACAGCCGGTCGCGCCGCCGGAGCAGCCCGAGATCCAGGATCAGGCGCAGCTCAGTCAGGCGTCGGCGAACCCGAGCTTCGGTGATGTCGCCCTCAGCTCGGCTCTGACCGCTCTCAACCTGGCCGGGCAGACGCATCTGCACGCGGCTATCGCGGTGAGCCAGTTCTTATCGCGCGAGCGCCCGACGCAGAACCCGGCCATCTTGACCATGCAGCCTCGGCTGCCGCCTCCGGCTTTGACCGGCGAGCAATCGGCCTTGCGCGATTCTCCAGCCGTCAAGCTCGACCGGCCCATGGTGCTCGTGCCCGGTTATCACACCCGGGTCGACCAGCTCGAGCCTCTGGTCGAGAAGTTGACCGAGGGCGGCCAAAATGGCCAGGCTTGCTATTTCTATAATGGCAGTTTCTACGCCGACCGGGGTTGCAACGAACTGGTCGAGCAGCCTCCGGCCGATACCAGGGTCTTCATCAGCCTGCCCTACAGCGGTCGCGATAATCCTGACCTGGTGGCCGACCAGTTGACCGACTGCCTGGGCCGCATTCGTTCTGCCACCGGCACCGACAAGGTCGACGCGCTGGCCTATAGCATGGGCGGCTTGAGCTGCCAGCGCTATCTTGACCGGGGGGGCGAGAGCCTGGGCAAGTTGCTGATGGTGGGCACGCCCAATGGCGGCTCGGGGCTGGCTCACCTCAGCCTGAAGGCCCTCGACGCGCAGTCGCGCGGCAACGACCTGAAGTGGCTGATGGCCCGAAGCGATGTGCTCGAAGAAGACCGCCAGGCTCTCGAGTGGCTGGCTCCCAAGAGCCCCATTCGCGACGACATGCAGAGTCGCTGGCCTCAGCAGCGAGGTCTGCTCGAGGCTGCCTTCATCGTGGGTGGGGCCAGTGTGCCCACCTTCTATTGGGGAGCCATGCCGATGACGCGGGGGGACGGCGTGGTCGACACCAGCAGCCTGGCCCTGGGCGACACCGAGGTCAAGCTGGTTTCGGGCCCCAGGCACGGAGCTCTGCTCTACCATCCCGAGGTGTACTCGACCATGATCGACTTTTTCAACTGGTCGCGTAGCTGAGCGAACTTTTCCGGCCCCTCGTTCGTCTGAATTGACGTGACCAGCCTCGAGGTCGGCCAGGACCGTGACCTGGGACTTTTCCGTCTGGACACAATTCGGTAACCACGCTGTTACAGACTGTGATTACGATCTGGGCCAGATGCGGATCAGTGGTTGGACCAACACTCCTGTCGGTCGGGCCGTCGATTGGCTAGATCGCAAGTCGAGCCCCGAGCCCGATACCGACGGGAACCTTGAAAACCCGTCCTACGTCCAGGTAGCCCTGGGCGCAGGCGTAGAGGGTCTGTTGCTCGGGGGCGCCTCGGGCGCAGTCGATGCTCTGGGAGGCGGTCTGGCCGGTGTCTTCGTCGAGAATCGTACCGGCAGTACCGCCGCCGGTGTGGCGGCCGGGTTCGCAGTAGGGGCGGGCCTGGCGGCCGCCCAATCCGCCTGGCTGGGAGCGGGGCCGATGCTCCCCTCCGCCGTTCTGGGCGGGTTATTGGGGGCCTTTCAAACCCTGGGCGGTAGCAGCCTGGCCGGAGTTCGTGATTCCAGCGACATGGGCGCCATCATGGCCGGCGTGTTCATGCCTGGCGCCAGCAAAGTAGTAGGCGGCCTATCGGCCGCCGCGGCCCAGCGCTGGGCCCCCGATAGCCTGGCCGCCCAGAGCGCCATGGCCGCTGTCATCGGGGGGGGACTGGGAGCAGCCGTCGGCGCTTTAGGTCAAGGCCCCGGCCTGGTCAGCTCCATTCTCATCGGGGCCGCTTCGGGGGCCGGTGGAAGCCTGATCGGCCCACGCTTCGGCCAGCTGGTGCGCACCCTCAGTTGCGATGCCGGCGTAGCGGCCGAGGCCGGTCTCAAAAAAAGTGGACTCATCGACAAGCCCCTGAGTCCGATGGCCCGCACTCTACTGGGAGCGGTCCCCATCGGAATGACCACCGAGCTGGCCAAAGCGGCGGTTTACGCTGACGGCGGCTGGAAGGGCATCCTGGTGGGCGGGGTGGCCCAGACCCTGCAGCTGGTCGATGTCCTACGTCAGACCGGGGATCAGCACGCCGGTTCGGAAGAAGAAGACGTGCTCAACACTTTGAGCTAGTCGAAGCGGTAGCCACCGGCCAGGCTGGCCTCGCGCGGACGGTCCCGCGCCAGATACTGTTCGAGTGACTCCATGACCACCTCGCCGGGCTGGGAGCCCGGCAGGTAGTCGGCATTGTTGGTCGGGCGGTGAACAAAATTGCCGTCACCCACATAGACCCCGACGTGAGTGTGATCCTCGGGGTTGGCCGAGTTACGATAGGTATCGTTGAAGGCCACGATGTCACCGGGCTGCAGATTCTCGACGTCGATGGGCTGGGCGCCCATCTGGCCGAAATCGCGAGCTCGCACGGTCGGCTCGAATCCCTCGGGGTTCGTGCCCGACTGCTCGATGACGTGGCTGACAAAGTCGGCGCAGCGAGCCTCTTCATCCGGTTTGAACTGGCTGCCGACCATGGATAGCGCCGTGTCGGCGATCTGTTGACCGGTGGGAGGGGTTCCCAGATCGCTGATGCCTTTGAGGGCGGCTGCACTGGCGCCAGGCTCGGTCTCGTCGGATTTGCCCACCGAGACTTTGTCCTTAGTCAGATCGGCCGGCCGGGCCTCGGATTTGGGAGAGGCGGCAGGCGCGCTTTTCGTGGCGCCTGCTGGGGATGCTGAGGGGCTTTTGCTGGCTGTCGAGCCAGCCGAACCAACGCTACCTGCCATCCTCTCTTCATTCACCGAGGCCCGGCCAAAACCTCTACACTGCCGCAGTCAACCGCTCGCTCAGCCACCTCTTGGCCAGTTCGAGATCGCGTGGCGTCAATTGGTGGGACGCCTCGACCTCGTCGAGCTGCACCCGAGCGCCGGCCTGACGCAGAACCTCGGCCAATCGTCGTCCCGAATCGGGGGAAACGACCGTGTCGTGAGTGCCCACCACCAGCAGAACGTCGAGTCCTTCCAAGCTTTTGTCGGCAGCCTCGAGCGGCAGCATCGGCCTGAACAGCACAGCCCTTTTCAAGGCCTCGGGATGCAGCATCAACGTGGCCGCGGCCAGGTTGGCGCCGTTGGAATACCCCACGGCCACGTGCTCATGGCCCCGGGTCCTGATCAATTCAGCCAACTCGCCGCTGCGGCGTTTGAGGTCTGCCTCGTCGAAGACGCCCGGCCTGAGTCGCTTGAAGAAGCGGGCCATGCCTTGCTCGTCGACGTTGCCTCGCAGGCTCAAGACCGCCGCCTCAGGGTCGAGTTGTTCAGCGATGCCCAAGAGGTCGAACTCGTCGCCGCCGGTGCCGTGAAGCAGCAGCAGGGTCGGTTGATTGCCCGGCTTGTGCAGGCTGCGGTAGGGCTCCTCGAGCGGTGGCAAGCGCTGCTCGAGCAGCTCGCGCAGGCGCTCGTGCTGGGGCGGAAGCATCAGGTTGGTGCCCAGTTCGTCGAGGCTTTCGTCGATGAGCATGCCCGGGGGATCGGTAGCTAGCTCGAAGAGCACCCCGCCCGGACCTCGGAAGTAGACCGAGTGGAAGTAGTTGCGGTCGACCACCGGCGTCACCTGGTAGCCAGCTTCGAGAAGCCGCTCGCGCCACCAGAGCTGAGCCTCGTCATCGGCCACGCGCAGAGCGATATGGTGCACCGAGCCCGCTCCGCCGCTGGCCCGCGGCAGGTCGGGAGCCTCGAGCACTTCGAGCTGAGTGGTCGAGTTCGCCAGTTGATAGCGGCTGCGAGCTCCTTCTTCGCCGAGCTTGGCGAACCCGAACAGCTCGAGCAGCTCGGCGGTGGGACCACTTTGCTGGACCCTCAAGGTGGCCGAACGGAAGGCTCCGAACGGCTCGCCCTCGCCTTGCACGAGTTCATAGCGGATCCCGTCAGGGTCGTGAAACACCAGCACGCGCTCGCCAAAACGCGTCTCGAAGTGATGCGGGCCGACGCGGGTGACCCAATCGTCAAGCGATTCCGAGGTCTGATAGGTGATGGCCGAGACCTCGCCGTGGCCGGGACGAGTCGCTCGCGCCCCTTCGTAGGGGAAGAAGGTCAACAGCGTGCCCGGACTGCCGGTCTGGTCTCCGTAGTAGAGATGGTAGACGCTGGGGTCATCGAAGTTGACCGTCTTCTTCACCATCCGCAGACCCAGGGTCTGGGTGTGAAAACGGTAGTTCTGGTGGGCCAGTCCGGCCACCGCGGTGATGTGATGGATGCCTAAAATCTTCATTGAGTTTCTCCTCGACATCATTTGTCTTGATGTCAAGATAATTTTAGGCGGTTTGATCCATCTTGTCAATCCCGGGCCGGAACGCTATACTGGGCCGCAAGGGCGCGAAGGGGCGCCCGGCCCACGAAAGAGGACCTCACCCTTCAGCACCGGTTGGACATTACAAGAACTCAGTCGCCTGGCAGTGGGATATCGGCGAAACGAAGGAGTGTTGTAATGAAGATCCGAGTTCCCAATCTCGAAGAGTTCAAGATTCGAGCTTCGCTGTTGCTCAAAGCTCTCGACAGCGAAGACCCCGACAAGAAGGCCAGGGCGTGGGCGCGCTGGAGACGGCATTTTGAAGTGCCCGAGCAACCTCGGCGCAAGCAGGCCCTCCAGGTCGTCGCCCTGGAGAACGGCTTCGCCAGTTGGGCCGAGCTAAAGTCTCATTTCGAGCCGCAGGTGGGCATCACACTGTGCCCCCGCGGGTCGGCCGGTTTTCTCAACGAGTGGCATAACTCGTACGACCAGGCCAGCGCGGCCCGCCAACGCAGCAACGGCTATCTGTTGTTGCACGGACGCCATTTCTTCGTCTGTTCGCGCAGCTACATCGAGAGCGTGCTGGGGCTGGACCCTGACGACCCCGACTGGGACCGCATGGGCAGAGACTGGGCCCGCCCTCGCGACCCGAAGGCTCGCGAGCGACTGGCCCAGTCCCTGCCGGCCAACTGCCGAGTCTAGTCCTGGGTGTGGCGGGCGGCCATCTTGGCATCGGTGGCCGCCCACTCGGCCCGGATCATCCTGGCGAACTCGGCTCGGTTGAGGTCCTTCTGCTTGAGGAACTCGTCTTTGTCGATCTCGCCCAGGGCGAAGGCCTTCACGGCCGGGTCTTTCCACGAGTTGGGTTCGGCCCCGGTCACCTTATGGATGGCTTTCTCCCACTTGCGGAAGAAGTCAATCTTGCCGAGAGGCTTATTCCACATGCCGTTGACGATGCAGTAGTAATCGTCCCAGGGCATCTTGTGGTGGGCCTGGTGGTTGGGCTTGGGCTGGGCTAGTCCCACCTTTTGCAGGACCTTGGCGATGGCCGGAGGGTTGTCCATATGGGCCCACCGGTGAGAGCCTTGAGCCAGATAGGCGCCCTCGAGGAAGGCCAGCGAGAAGGCCGAGGCCAGCGGTCCCGGGTTTAACGCTGCCGTAGCCAGCAGCGGTACCCACATCACTTTCCCGGCCTCATGGAGGTTGGTCAGGTAAGAGGACTTCTCGAGGCTATGGATGTTGTGGTGGTGGGTTTGGAATTCATAGGCCAGGTTGCCGATGATGGGCGTGTCCTCGTTGGGATAGTTGTCGATGAAGTGGTGAAAGACTCCGCTGACCAGGTCGGCGCTGACGTAGCCGGCCACGGCCGCTCCCAGGGCCAGCGCCCCGGTGGCGACTTTGTTGCCCACTCCCGGCTGGCTAGCTACGTCCCGCACGATGTTGGCCGCGATGGCTACTCCCGAGCCGAGGCAGAGAGCGGCTGTGACCTTGTGCGAGAGGGGAGTCTTGACGCTCGTCTCGACACGATCTTCAGGCTCTTGGTCCGCCGCCGGCTTGGGCGCGGCGGTTCGGGCCGGGGTAGGCATTGGTTTGACGGGTGTGATAACCATTTTCGTTCCTCCTGCTAATCTCTCTCGCATCATTATGCCGCAGGAGCCTTGGAGAAGCCTTGACCCGTTTCGGCCGTTCCGGCCGACAAGGAGCGAGGGCTTCGCCCTCGAGAGGGGAGCCCGGCTTCGCCCGGGGGATGGGAGCGGAGCAAAGCTCCGAGAGGGGAGCGAATTGAGCTCCTCCTCAATTCGAGGACGGGCGGCTGGGCGCGAGGTCTCTCGCCGAGAATCGGCTGGGATGGGGGGCCGGAGAGGGGTTTAGGCGGCCGACTCGAGCCACCAGCGCAGGCTGGCGGTCTCGGTCTGGTCATCGGGAAAGTGCAGTCCCACAACCTGGCCGCATCCGAAGAAGCTCTGTTGCCAGACCGGGACGGCGACGACGCTGAAGGTCTGTCCGTCGGGGGTCATGACGTGGACGGCCTGGCGGGTTCGCAGGCGCACGGGGGACTCGACCAGCACGCGGGCGCCCGTGGCCGAGAGGTTGAGGGTCTTACCCTGCATGTGGCGCATCAAGACCTGGCATTCCAGCGATTTTCTGGAATCGGCTCGGCGATTTTCGCAGCCTTTCATGCTTGTCCTTTCTTGTGTGCCACCTGCACTACTGACAGTAGCGCGAAGGGCTGAAAGAAACATGAAAGGGCTGGGACTAGCGCGTTTCTTGGTGCAGGCTGACGGCCAGGCTCCAGGCCGAGCCGCAACGCATGGTCGGGGTGGTTACCGGTTTGGCCTGAGCGGGCCGGCTGGGCAGTTGGAACTTTTCGCTGGACTCGCTGGTCACGATGGGCCGGGGGGCGGGGGTGCAGGTATCTGCGAGTGAGGCTAGCATCGTGTGGATTCCTTCCAGATGAACTAGTCTCAGACTAACCGCTGGCTCTCGCCCAGGACTGACCGATGACCGGAAAATGTTACGCGGTTGTGAACTTTGACAGGTGCTTGACCACCACGCTGGCGCAGGTCAGGCCAAAGGTGCCGGTCACGAAACCGGCCGTGCCATAGATGACGGCCCGCTGGTCGCAAGAGTGGAACTCGTTTTTGCCGCCCGGGCACACGCACTTGAAACCCTGCCCGTTGTCATAGGTCAACTCGCGCGGTTGAGCCGGTTCTTCGGTGGAGTAGACAGCCGGGATGCCGAACTTCTTCTTGCCCTCGGGAAAGCCGTATTGCTGGCGTAGGATCTTGCGGGTGTCGCGAGCCAGGGGATCGAGCTTGGTGCGGGCCAGATCCGTCACTGCGACGGCGGTGGGATCCATCCGGCCGGAGGCGCCGGTAGAGCAGACGACGGGTATACCGCGTTCGCGGCAGGTGGCCAGCAGATAGCACTTGGCCGTGATGTTGTCGATGGCGTCGACGATGTAGTCGGGCCTGGCCTCGAGAATGCGTTCGGAAGTGCGCTCGTTGTAGAAGAATTTGACCGCGTTGACCGTGGCCTGGGGGTTGATCAGGCGCAGGCGCTCGGCCAGGATGTCGACCTTGGGCTTGCCGATGGTGCCTTTCATGGCTTGCAGCTGACGGTTGGAGTTGGTGATGCAGACCAGGTCGAAGTCGACCAGGTCGAGCGTGCCGATGCCACTGCGAGCCAGAGCTTCGGCCGCGAACGAGCCAACGCCGCCAAGGCCCACCACCATCACGCGGGCGTTGAGCAGGGCGGCCATTCCGTCATCACCGACCAGACGGCCGATGCGGTCAAATCGACGGTGGAGGCGATACTCGTCTTCCACCATCCCGAGGTTGTCTTGTGCCAGGGTCATGCGGCTTCATTTCGCGTCACTACAGGCGGGAGCCTTCAGCCGAAACAGCCTTCTGGCGTTCTGGGCGGTTTTGTGGGCTATCTCGGTGGGGGAGAGGTCGAACAGTTCGGCCAGACGTTCGGCGATCTTGCCCACCTCGGCCGGCTCGGCTAGCTGGCTGGGGGCATCGCTTTCGATGAGTAGCCGATCGAGGGGGACCTCGCGGGCGGCTCGGGCAGCCTTGTCATGGCGCAGCAGATTGCCGGCAAAGCCGATATAGAGACCGAGTTTAAGATAGTCGACCACCATCTCGGGCGAACTCGAGAAACTGTGGACCACACCCCCGGCGGTCGGCAGGCCGTCCTTCTTGAAAAGCTCGAGGGCCAGACCGTCGGATTTGACCAGATGCAGGATGACCGGAAGGTCGAGCTGCCGGGCCAGCGCCAGCTGGTCGCGCAAGGCCTGCTCCTGGTGCGGCTGACCGCGCTGGCGGTCGAGGCCGATTTCACCAAGGGCCACCGCTCCTTGCAAGTGGTCCTCGAGTCGGTCGAGGGCCCCTGACTGCCAGGGGTGCAGGCCGAAAGCCAGGTGGGCTCGGCCGCGAAAGGCCTCTTGGGCTTGCCATCCCGAGGGCGAAAACCCCACGGCGACCACTTCGATGCCGCGCTCCCGGGCTCGCTCGAGACTGCCGGCTGGGCATTGCTCGAGGTGGCAGTGACTATCGATCAAGGACTTCGGCCGGGGTGCGACCCAACATCGAGAGAGTGGCCGAGACGACCGTTCCGAAGACGATAAACCAGGGCCACGCCAGCGAGGTCGTGCGAGCGATGGTAAAGACCACCAGGGTGCTCACGATGGCGGCCACCAGATTGGTGCGGTCGTTGCCTGCCACCTTGCTGAACAGGGCCACCAGAAAGATGCCCAGCAGCCCGCCATAGAAAAAGGTCATCACGCCCAGGGCCAGGCTGAGCAGGTCGGTCTCGGGGTTCGCTTTCATGTATTCGGCCGTCAACAAAGCGAAGCCGGCCAACAGGATACCGATCACGAAGGTGGCGTGGCGCGAAGCGAGCAGATAGGCCTCGGGGGCCAGGTCCGGCTTGTGACGGCGATAGAAGTCGTTGATGTAGGTTGCCGTCATGGCGTTGAGGGCCGACGAAAGGCTCGACATGGCGGCGGCCAGCACGCCGGCCACCACCAGGCCCAAGACCCCGCTGGGCAGGATCTCGAGAGCGTAGAACAGCAGCACGTGGCCGTTCTTGCCTGCCTCGCGCAGTTCGGCGGCCTTGAGCGCGAGAGGAGCGTCGGCCGGCTGTTGCGAGAGGTAGATAAAGAGCAGCATTCCCACACCCATGAAGGTAATGGTGACCATGAGGCCGAGAAATCCACTCAACCACATCGAGCGGCGACTGCCTTCGTCGGTCTTGCAAGTGAGCAAGCGCTGCACCATGTCGTGATCGGTGCCGTGGGTAGCCATCGTCAGGAAGAATCCCCCGATGACGGCCGTCATCACGTGGTAGGCGTTGGTTAGCGGCGAGCCGTCGAAGTTGAAGAGGCGAAACTTTTGGGCCTGGTCGAGTTGCTGAAAGATGTCGCCAGAGGAACCTTCGATGCCAAACCACAGGGTCAACAACAAGGTCAGCCCGGACCCAACCAGCACCACCGCCTGGGCCACGTCGGTGTAGATGACCGCTTTGATTCCGCCCGCATAAGTGTAAAGGATGGTAACGGCGGCCAGGATCAAGACCGCTTTGGCGATGGAGAGGCCGGTCACCACTTCGATGGTGATGGCCGCGATAAAGAGTCGGGAGCCGTCGGCGAACACGCGTCCGAACAAGAACAGCCCGGCCGTGATGGTGTTGGTGCCGGGGCCGAAGCGCGAGCGCAAGAATTCGTAGATGGTAGTGACCTGGGCTTTGTAGAAGGCTCCGATGAAGACGCTGGCTAGCAAGAACCGGGCCGCGATCGTGCCGATGGAGAATTGGAGGTAGCTCAGATCGCGGATATAGCCCTGCTCGGGGGCGCCCAGAAAGGTGGCGGCGCTGATTTCGGTGGCCACCAGCGAGAGCAAGGCGGCCCACCAGGGGATGGACCTGCCGCCTAGCAGAAAATCGTCGGTGTCATGCTGGTCTCGGCCGGCCCACATTCCCACCGCGGCCATGCCGCCGAGATAGACAACCAGCACCACCCAGTCGAGGCTAGCCATCGACCAGCCCTCCCAGGAAGGGATAGAGATACTCTTCCCCCCGAGCGGCGGCGGCCGCTCCACTGAAGGTCGGCACCGCCAACACGATCAAGACCAAGGAACCGACCACGACCAACAACAGCACCACGGCATGTAGCATGAAGGCCGAGAATTGGTTGCGCAGGAGATAGACTATTCCCCCGGCCAGGGCTAAAAAGACAGCTACGGCCGCCTGGTAGGCGGCGGCCTGGCGAGCGTGGTCGGCTACGAAGTCCGACTCGTCGTGCTTCCAGAAATAGAAAACCAGCGGCAGCCAGCAGGTGGTGATGAGGGGCAGGTAGGCTAGATGGGCCAGCCCGGCGATCCAACGCTCGGAACTTTCGGTCTGCACCTTAAAGGGTGAGGTGACTGCCGTCGAGATTCCAGCCGCGGCCGTCGTAGACCACGATGTAGTGGCCGGAGATGTTTTTGACCTGGTCTTTCTCGATGACGGCCAGTTCGACCGAGACGCGAGCGGTGTTGGCGTCGAGGGCTTTGATGCCAACCAGGCGGCAGTCGACCTGCTGAACCGGGGCGTAGCCGCGCTCGAAAGCGTTCTGGCTCAGCTCGCGCTTCCAGTCCGAGGAAAGACGTCCGTAGGCGGCGCTGTAGGCGCGGGCGTTGACGGCCCGGTAGAAGTCCACCACTGATTGACCGGCGTCGCCGAGGCGACCGGTGGGCGGAGTCGAATTGGCCGAAGCCTGTTTGATGGAAAGTCCGAGAGTGATGCCGCCGAAGAAGAGCACGCTCAACATCGCTACCGTGGCTACCGAGAGCACGGCTTTGCGGAGCATTTCGCCGGCGGCGGGCAGGGCGGTCTGGCGGCCCCAGCCGACGACGTTGGAGCTTTCTTCTACGAGCCAGCCAAAGAATTCGCGAGAGAAGTCGAGGGAGCCCTGGGCCAGGTGCTGCATCCGGAAGCCGAAGGTGGGAACCGGGGAGAGCCGCGAGTTGGCCAGCTGTTGCAGGGCTTGAATCTGCTCGACCGAGAGGGCCTCGGTGGCGCTGGTGACGATTTCGCTGGCGTCGTCGACCGGCTCTTCGGCCATCAGGGCGGCGACAGGGGCTTCTTCGACATCGATGTCGTCAGCCTCTTCGCCGGTCTCTTCACAGCCGGACACGAAACGGTGACGTTTGAGGCTGATCGCGTGAGCAAAGGTGCGGCCGCAGCTGCACACGTGCTTCTTCTTCAACCTTCTTCTCACCGTTGCCGTCGCCATAGGATGATACTATTGTTCGCCACTGAAAAACTCTTGAAAATTTTGTTACCAGGCCGCGGATCCGCCATGAAGAAAGAACCCTTATGAACAAACGTTCGGCGAGGGGCTTTGTGGCGGTCTGGCTAGCGACCCAGCATCGCGGCGGTGGCCTGCCAGCCGCAGTTCATGAGGGCGTCGAGAATGGATAACCCGGGCACGAAGATGCTGTTGCCGATCTGGTCATACCGGGTCGGTCGGTAATTCTGAAAGCGCAGTTCCAGGCCCCGCTGGGCGAAACTCTCAGGCAGTAGATGGCTCGAATTACCCCCGGCCAGATAGACCTCCCCCCCCAGGGCCTCGGTCACCTGGAGCAACAGGTCGGCGCCCTCGCCCTCGATTCCCAGTCGAGACATGGCCACGATTTCGGTTTCCAATCCGAGTTTGTGGCACAGCTCGTAGATGATCTGGCCGTTGAGTCGGGTCAGGCTTTCGCTGGGGTGCCGAAGAACTTGCTCGACAAAGGGCTGGACCTTATGAAAGTGACGACACTTGGCATAGTGGGTTTTCAGCGTGCGGAGCAACCGCTCGCGCCAGCGCTGGGTCTCGTCCAGGCGAAGCTCAGCCTGGGTGGGGGCCCCGGGGTTGAGCATCGGAGTCGTAACCCACCTGGGTTGCCCGTCCTGTAGCAGGCGGACACGGTTGAGCCAGCTCGCTGGCGGGGGCGTGGGGGCCGAATCCCAGACCACGTATACCTGGCTACGGGCGATTTTGTCAAAAAGTCCCAGCCAGGGAAAGAAATTGGGTTGGTGGATGGAAACTATACGATCAGGCATCGAACAAGCGGGGCTTTCGTTCTACGGTCAACTGACTCCCCCAGGTTGACCGCAGGGCAAAATGGGGTATGGTGTCAGAGTGTCAGAAAGCGTTACAGGAGCCCACCTGCGACTCGTGCTGTGGAAAGCCTATAAAGCCGTCGAACAGGTCGACCGCCGGTCGATCTCGGGGACCGGTCTGTGCGTCTCCGATTTCACCATTCTCGAGGCCCTGCTGCACAAGGGTCCCCTACCGGTGAACGCCATCGGTAAGAAGGTTCTGCTCACCAGCGGTTCGATCACGACAGCCGTCGACCGCCTGGCCGAGCGAGGGTTGGTAGAACGCAAGCCCGACCCCAAAGACGGTCGGGTGGCCCAGGTTCATCTCACTGCGGCTGGCCGCGCCCTGATCGAGCCGGCTTTTGAAGAGCACGCCCAGCGTCTCGAGACCATCGCCAGTCGCCTGTCGGTCGACGAACGGGGCACGCTGGTGAACCTATTGAAGAAATATGGCTTGCGAGCCGAGGAGTTGGCCCGTCATGGGTAACGAATTAGCCGCCCAGAGCGGCGAGAATCGACGTCCAGTGCGCGCCTCCGGCACGATGCGCAATGGCACCGTCCACGTGCTGGTGGTCGACGACGACCCCCACACCCTCGAGTCGATCTGTGGATTGCTGGGCGATAGTTTTGCCGTGCACGCGGCCTCGGATGTCACTGACGGCCTCGCCAAGCTCGACCGCTATCCCATCGCCGTCTTGATCACCGACCAGCGGATGAATGGGGTCGGGGGCGACGGGCTGCTGGCCGAGACGGCTCGGCGCTCGCTGAGCACCCGGGTGCTTTTGACTGGCTATTCGGATATGGGGGCCATGGTTCGAGCCGTGCAGCGCGGCCATATCTATGCCTACATCGCCAAGCCCTGGGATCCGATGGAGCTTCGCCTGACTCTGGAGCGGGCTGTCGAGCATCATCGGTTGATGCAGGTCCTCCATCATGAGCGCCGGCAGCTGGTGCAACTGATGGAGAGCGTGCCCGATGTCATCTATTTCAAAGACGAGGAGCATCGCTTCACGCGGGTGAACCGGGCCACCGCCGAACTCCTGGGCGTCAACGACGCCGCCTCGCTCATCGGTCGGGGCGACTGGGATTTCTTCCCTCCCGATGAGGCGGCCCGCATCGAAGCGGAAGACTCGGCAGTGATCCAGGGGGGCCGTCCCCTGGTCGACCAGATCGAAGCGGTGACCCCGCCCGATGGCCGCCAGCGCTGGTTCTCTACCACCAAGGTGCCCATCGAGGGGGCCGGGCTGGTGGGTATCTCCCGTGATGTCACCGAGCGGAAATTGGCCGAGCAGCGCCTGGATGCCATGACGCGCCAGCTGGTCGAGGCCGAGTTCGAGAAGAAAGCCTTCTATCGACGGGTCATCCAGGCCGTCACCGACGGCAAGCTGCATCTGGTCGACGCCGAAGACGTGCCCACCTTTCAGGCGACGGTCCGGCTCGACCTGGAAGAGGTCGACAACTATCGGGTCTGCCGCGAAGAGTTGCGCGCTCTGGGCGAGCAGGCGGGCTTGCACGACGACGCGATCGAGGATCTCGTGCTCGGAGCGGGTGAGGCCGTGACCAACGCCATCAAGCACGCCACCGGAGGCATGTGCCTGGCCGGGCTCGATGACTCGGGCGTCGTGGTCAGGGTGGTCGACCAGGGCGCCGGCATTCACGCCGACGACCTGCCCGACACCCTCTTCCGCACCGGTTTTAGCACCAAGATCTCGCTGGGTCTTGGCTACACCCTGATTCTAAAGGTGATGGATAGCATCTGGCTTTCCACCGGGCCTGAGGGCACGATTTTGCAGATGGTCAAGCGGAAGCCCTCGGAAGAACAGCTCGACGCCGATCTCAACGCTTTTCTCGACCGGTTCAGTAGCTAGCCGCGCTAATTGTCAGAGACCCCTCCCGGCCTGAACTCGGGCAGCTCTGGTTTCTCATAGGCCAGCCTCCAGAACTCGAGACGCTGGGCCTGCAACGCTTGCAGGCAGTCGTCTTCGAGGGTTTCGATCAGGTCGGGCCGGCGCAGGTCGTGCTGGTCATAGACCGCTAGCGGCAAGCCGAGTTCGTCGGCTACATGCTGGTCGAACTCGGGGTCTTTCTTGGCCAGCACCACTGCCCCCCAGAGAAAGTCCGTGCCGGATTGCACTCCCAGCAACAGGTCGACCAGCAAACGCCGACCGTTGCGCAGATGCACCACCCTGAGGTTGGGAAAGGCGTACAGCTGGATCGAGTCGAGGATCAGGTGCAACCCGGCCTCGGGACGTAAGCCCCGGTGATGGCGGTGGTCGCTCTCTACCGGGATGTGGGTGCGCAGCCCCAGCTGCAAAGGCGAAATCTTGACCGGATCGGCGCCGGCCGCCAGCAGATGCAGACACAGCAGAACCTGAGTCTCGTCCCGACAGGGAAGATAGGCCAGGGCCTCGCTGAGATTCTCGAGATCGCATCGGCACGCCAATCGCGCCTGCAGCTTGTCGAAGATCTCCGCTTCGCCGAATTTCAGCATGGCCATCCACTCCGGCACCTGGCGGTTGGGTTCAGGCGCGGGCAGCGAGTCGAGCATGAACTCGATGGAACGGCGCTCGCGAAAGGGCGTGTTGGCCACCAGTTGCTCGGGATGTCGGCCCAGGGCCGTGGCCAGGCGCGAGAGTTGGTCGTTATCGGGTAGTCGGTGGTCGGACTCGAAGCGGATGAGCAGTTCAGGAGCCAGCCGGGCTTCGCCGGCCAGCTTTTGCAGGCTCATTCCGCGTCGCAAGCGATACTTTTGTAGTTTTTGTCCCAGGCTGGGACGCGGGTCCTGACGTTTCATACTTCCAGCATAGGAGGCTGGCTTTGACGCGGTCTGTCCGTTTCGTTAAAGGGGCATTGCCGCGATGTTGCGGCGATATTAACGAGCCTTTCGCCCCGGCCGCGGAGGCCGCAGGATGGTCGACCGGGCAAGGAGAACGTTTTCTCTCTGAGGAGGGGGCAGACATGAGAGCGATTCGACTAACCCTATTTGTGGTGGCTTTGATACTGACAGGTTGCAGCCAGCCGTCAGGTTCCAACGGAGCCTCGGCGACTCCCGACGGTACGGCCACACCGAACGCTTCGGCCTCGCCCGTCGTCGCCTCGCCGCTTCCACTAACGGAGGAGTTTAAGCCGATTTTTGAAGCGATGGCCAGGGATCGAACCGCCTCCGACCCCGACCCTTTCGCCCCGGCCGTCGAGGCCGTGAAATCCCATCCAGAGGTGGCGCTGATGGTCGACGAGGATGGCAACACCCTCCTCAACAAGACTCTCCAGACCAGCGTCTCCGCGCGCCACATCGAGCCCCAAAAAGAAGTCGTTGGGGTTTTGCTCGACAATGGTGCCGATCCTAACCACCCGAACTATCAACAAATGCCTCCGCTCGCCCAGCGTTCACTCTCGCCCGGGTTGGTCACCCTTTTGCTCGAGCACGGTGCTGATCCCAACGGCCGTGCAGAATCAGGCTTGACCGCTCTAATGCAAGCCTGGGACGCCGACAGCGCCAGGGTTCTTCTCGAGCACGGGGCCGATGTGAAACTCGCCGACCGCTTTGGACGAACAGCCCTTCACCACGCCGCAGGCAACCGGAGCGAGGCCGGACCGGCCATCGTGCAGGCCCTGCTCGACGCAGGGGCCGACGCGTCTCAGACCGACGAGGGCGGGAATACTCCGCTTCATGTGGCTGCTTCTGCGGGTGAAACCGAAAGCGCGAAAATCCTGATCAGCAAAGGGGCGAAGAACGTTCCGAACAAGGAAGGCAAGACACCTCTGCAGGTAGCCAAGGAGAGTCACAATGAAGACGTTGCCGCTTTGTTGAAGGACTTGAAGTAGTGTTTGGCAGCTATTGGCTGGCCCGAACCGGTAGCACGATTTGACGCCGGCCGCTGATGGGCTCTTCCAAAAGCTCGCTGGCGGGAAGCACCTTCGAGGGGTCGAGCACCCGCAAAACCGCGATCTCGTCGCAGCAGTCTTGCTTGGGGCAGGCCTGGCAATCGAGCCACACCTTCTGGGGAAAGATGTTCTTTGAAACCACCTCGAATCCGAGCTTCTCGAAGAATCCGACCTGATAAGTGAGGGCGAAGACGCGGCCCAATTCCAACTCCCGGGCCTCTTCGATCAGAGCCTCGGTGATGCGGCGTCCCAGGCCGGTGCCGTGGGCCTTTTCGTGGATGGCCAGCGAGCGCACCTCGGCCAGGTCATACCACATCAGGCGCAGAGCCCCACAGCCCAGCAACTCGCCGTCATCGCTCTCGGCGATGGTGAACTCGCGAATCTGCTCGAACACTTCGACCAGTCGCTTGGGCAGCATCAGCCCCTTTTGGGCGAAGTGGTTGACGACCTGATGTATGGCTTCAGCGTCGCTCAGGCGGGCTTTGCGCAGATTCATAGCACCTCCAGCAGCTCGTTGAGCAGATTGCAGACGGTCTCGAGATGGCTCTCTTCGATCACCAGCGGAGGCAGCAGCCGCAGGCTGTTGGCCCCGGCCGTGCCGATGAGAACTCCACGGGCCATGGCCTGTTCGACCAGGTCCCGAGCTTTGTGTTGCTCCTCGAGTTCGATGCCCCACATCAGGCCGCAGCCGCGTACCTGACGCACGGCCGGCAGTTGCTCGAGAGCCATCAAGCGGCTCTCGAGATATTCACCCCGCGAGCGCACCCCGGCCAGAAACTCGGGATCGGCCACGATCTGTAGCACCCGGTTGGCCACGCTGGTAATCATCGGACCGGCCGCGAAGGTGCTGCCGTGGTCGCCGGGCTCGAGGCAACCCGCCACCGCCTCGGTCATCAGCACGACCCCGATGGGCAGCCCGGCCGCCAGCGGCTTGGCCAGGGTCATCAGGTCGGGGCTGATGCCGCTGGCTTCGTGAGCCCAGAGAGTGCCGGTGCGGCCCAGTCCGCACTGGACTTCGTCGAAGATCAGGGCCGCCCCGGCCTGATCGCACATCCGCCGTAAACCGACCAGAAACTCGGGGGTGGCGGGCACGATGCCGCCCTCGCCCTGGACCGGTTCGACAATCACGGCTGCCACCGATTCGTCTAGCACCCCATGGACGCTGTCGAGGTCGTTGAAGACGGCCCAACGCACGCCCGGCACCAGGGGCCCAAAGGGGTCGCGCCGAGCCGCTCCCGAGGTCACCGAAAGCGCGCCCATCGAACGCCCGTGGAAGCTATTCTCAAAGGTCACCAACCCGGGCCGGCGCTTCCACTTGCGGGCGAACTTCAAGGCGCCCTCACTGGCCTCGGTGCCGCTGTTGCAGAAGAACACCCGGTCGGCAAAGCTCAACTCGCACAAACGCTGGGCCAGCTCTACGTGCGGCCTGGTGTGATAGAGGTTGCTCACGTGTACCAGGGTTTGCTCGTGCATGGCCGCCACCACCTCGGGATGCAGATGCCCCATGCTCGAGGCTCCCAGCCCGGACAGGCAGTCGAGATAGGTCTTGCCCTCGATATCCTCGAGAAACATCCCCTGGCCGGCCACCAGCACCGGTTCGAAACGGCGATAAGTGGGAGCCAGATACTTCTGCTCGAGGGCTTTGATGTCGTCGCCGGTCATAGGCTTACCTCCGTGGCGCAGGGTTGTCCCTGGCGAAATTGTTCGAGTCCGGCCAGGTTGGTGATCAGCACCCGGGCCACTCCCGCCTCGAGGGCTTGCAGGGCCGATTCGACTTTGGGGATCATCCCGGCTCCGATCACCCCACTCTCAATGAACTCGCGACAGGTCCTTGCAGTCAGCCGCTCCTGGGGCTGGCCGTCGACCAGAATTCCCCCGCTGCCGGTGAGAAACACCAGGCAGTCGGCCCCCATTCCGGCGGCCACCGCCGAGGCCACGAAGTCGGCGTTGACGTTGAGTAGCTGGCCACGCTCACCCAGACTGATGGGCGACAGACAGGGAGTAAATCCCGCCCCGGTCAAAGCCCGTAAGCCCTCGGCATCCACACCCACGGGCATCCCCACCAGCCCCAGTTCGCCCTCGACCTGGCGGGTCTTGACCAACCCCGCGTCTACTCCCGACAGACCCAGGGCTTTGACCCCCTGGCGCACCAGACCGGCCACCAGGCTGGTGCTGGCTCCACCGGTCAAGCCCAGCACGGCCACCTCGAGGGTGGCTGCATCGGTCACCCGCTGGCCGTCAAGAAAGCGGGGCGTGATGCCCAATCGTTCGGAAAGCTTGTTGTTAGTGGGACCGCCGCCGTGCACGATGACCACCTCGGGCCAGTTGGCCACGGCCTGACCCAGGCCCTCGAGAAAGCGCTCGTTTTCGAGTTCGCTGCCGCCGATCTTGATTACCATCCGGCCAACCCCTCCCGCTCGTCAAAGCCGAAGACGGCGTTGAGGTTCTGCAGTGCCTGGCCGGCCGCTCCCTTGATGAGGTTGTCGATGGTGCTGACCAGGATCAGGTGGCTGGCGGTGGGATGAAGACTGATATGACAACGGTTCGAGCCGACCACCTGGGCCAGGTTGGCCGTCTGCCCGGCCGCCAGGACCCTGACGAAGGGCTCGCCAGCGTAGCGGTCTTGATAGAGCTGATGAGGGTCGAAATCGCCGCTCCACGGAACGTAGAGCACGCTCAGGATGCCCCGGGTGACGGGCAGCAGATGGGGCGTGAACAGCAGGTCGTGATGACCGATGTGCTCGCACATTTCGGCCCGATGGCGATGGCAATCCCCGATCTTGTAAGGAGTCAGATTGTCGTGCACGTCGACGAAATGGGTGGTCCGGCTCAACCCCCGGCCGGCCCCGCTCACCCCGCTTTTGCTGTCGACGATGACGGTCCCCGCCAGCCTGTCCCTCAAAGGCTCGAGGGCCAGCAGCACGCTGGTGGGATAGCAGCCCGGATTGGCCACCATCCGCGCCCCTTTCAGGCTGGGCCGGGCCACTTCGGTGAGACCATAGACGGCCTGAGCTAGCAAGTCGGGATAGCGGTGCGGCGTCTCGTAGACCCGCTCATACACATCCGGGTCGCCGAGGCGAAAGTCGGCTGAGAGGTCGATGACCACGGCTCCGGCCTGATGGGCGCGCCAGACGGGCTCTTGCGAGGCGGCGTGGGGCAGACAGCTAAAGACGGCGTCGACCGCAAGGTCACACTGGTCGGCGGGCAGCAGCTCGAGGCCCGGCGCCCGCGGGTCGATGGCGTCGAGAGTCTTGCCCGCCTCGCTATGGGCGCCTACCCAGGCCAACTCGAGGCGCGGATGCCCGAGCACCAGCCGGACGAGTTCCAAACCGGCATATCCTGAGGCTCCCAGAATACCGACTTTGACCATCTTGCTCCTAATCAATAAAGCCCCCCGGCTCGGTCCGGAGGGCTTCTGTGGGAGAGGGGATTCCTACGCGCCTACCAGACCCAATCAAGGCTCTGGCGACGGCGACGAATGACCACGGCTCTCTTCATAATTGCTAAAATTAGCATAACGTTGATGGGGTGTCAACGTGGGCGCGAGGGTGGCCAGGCGGGCGGGTTGAAGCCACTTTCATGGACGCGGCTAGCGAATTCGAGATGGTCTTCCAGTCGGCTTTCGCCCCCCTGGCCCTGGCCGAGATTCCCCCCCTGGCCCGGCTGGTGTCATCCGAACTCGTCGAACTCGGCCGGCGTCTACTCGAGGCTCACTTCGGCGCCCTCACTGTGCCGGCCATGCCGGTGGAACACCTGCTGCATTTCGCCGTGCGCAAGCGCTTCTTCGAGGACCAGGCCCGGGCCGGCCTGGCCGGCGTGGCCCACGTGGTCTCACTGGGAGCCGGCTGGGACCCCCTCCTTCTCGCTCTGGCCCAGGCTCATCCCGAGGTAGCGTTCACCGAGTTTGATCGCCCCGAAGTCTGCGAGCCCAAGCGGTCGGCCCTGGTGAAGGCCGGGCTGCTTCCATCCAACCTGCACCTGGTCTCGACGGTCTTGCCCGACCTGGGAGCCTGGCCGGCTGGCCCGCACCTCATGCTAGCCCAGGCCGTGCTGATGTACCTCGAGGTTGCCCAGGTGCGCCAGCTGCTCCAGCGCTTGCCTCCGGGTCGGCTAGTGCTGAGCTACGCCACCTCGGACCTTGGTGACCCGTCGCTGGCCCGGCTGCGCCGCTTCATCGGCTGGCACTGCGACGACCTGCCCGACTTCCTGGGGCCCGACTGGCAGATTCTCGAACACCCCACCCACGCCGAGCTCGAGCAACGCTATCTACGACCTGGTTTGCGCCTGTCCGGCCCCGGCCGGGTGGAGCGGATGGCCGTCGTTCACCGTCAGCGACTGCTGGCGCGAACATAGAGGCGGGTGCAGCGGAAGCCATCTGCCGTGACAGGTTGGTAGCCTCGTTCGAGGCACTGAAAACCCATGAACTCCCCCGACTTGAGACGATAGCTCGATCGGAACAGGCCCTGAACCAGTTCATGCTCCTCGAGAAACCAGGAGCTCACCTCAAAGTCGACTAGGACAAACTGGTCCTCTCCGCGAGTCACTCTGGCCCTGATGACCGGGCCGACGGCTGACCAACCCTGGAGCCAGCGCCCGTCGTAGTCGAGTTCGGGCTGGGTTGAGGTGTAGCGAGCCAGGACTTTGCATTCACCCTGGACTTCGAGGAACGCGATCACTGCGTCGAATAGTTGGGGACGATCGAAGGAGGCGGTCCAGTCGAGCCAGCCGGCTCCTTCGACGGGACCCAGAGGTGCGGGCCCGTCCCAGGTCACTCCCATCTGCTTCACTCCGTTTTCGGTGAAGCCGATGACGTAGACGTCCCACCGGGTTTCGGCCAGCGCCGCCTGGGTCGCGAGAATGAGTAGCAACAGCAGGTGTCTCATTCATTCTCCTTGTCGAACTCGACGCGGATGTAGAGGATGGTGTGAGGAAAGCCCTCGCGCGGAATCGAGTTGCCTTGTTGATCGAGGCACTCGATAATGAGGCCGTCGCCCGACATCACGCGTAGGCCGGTAAGGAACCTTCCGTGAGCGGTTTCCTTCCCCTCGAAGAACGTGGAGCCCAGGTTTAGATCCACGGCGACGTAATGATCCGGGAGTTCCTCGATCCCGGCTTTCAGCCTTGGTCCGAGCGCGGTCCAGCCTTGCAGCCAACGAGCGTCATAGTTGATCGTTGTCCCTCGCCCGTCGTGCTTGCCATAGACAGAGCACTCGCCCTGCTTGCTGAGATGCTCGATGGAAGCATCGAAGAGTCGAGAAACCCGCATGACTGGTAGCACGAGGAGCCAGCCTCGACCTTCTCGCGCGGCGACCCTCGGGAAGACGCGATCGTCGGACCAGTCCAGCCTCATCTGTTTGAGACCGTTGTCGGTGAAACCGATGAGTTCGACGTGCCATCTGAACTCGGCCAGCGCGGGCTGAGCCACCAGCAGCAAAAGAAGCAGTGCACGTTTCATTCGTCATCCTCGTCGAGGTCGACCCGGGTGTGGGGAAAGCCCTCCCGGGCCATGGGCTGGCGGGTTGCGTCGAGACACTCTATCCCCATGTAATCGCCCCTTCTGGACTCGCAGCTCGTCCGGAACCGGCCTTGGGCCCCGGAGAAACTCGACGTGAGGTCGAGCTTCACTTGAAGACGCGGAGACCCCAAGGAAATCACGCTTGCGCGCAGATGGGGCCCGACGGGAGTCCATCCCTCGAGCCAATGACCGTCAAAGTCGAGAGTGGGGCCTGTCTGCTCGACGCTCGAGAAGACCTGGCAATCCCCCTGGCTCTCCATGAAGCTCATCGACGCCTCGTAAACGCTCGACGAGCGACTGAACGGCCAGAGGCTCATCCAGCCTGACCCCTCAAAGGAGGGGAGAGGGGCAGGGGGGGCTGCGTATGTGGTCCAGGACATGCCTACCTGTTTGAGACCGTTGTCGGTGAAACCGATGAGTTCGGCGTGCCATTTGGGCTCGGCTAGAACGGGGTGGGTGGCCAGGATGATGAGCAGTAGCAGGCGCTTCATTGGGCCTCCTCGTTCTCGACTCTGATGTAGAGTCTAGTATGAGGAAAGCCCTCCCGGGCGATCGGTTGGCGGGACGCGTCGAGAAATTCTATCCCCAAGTGGGCGCCGGAATACAACGAGTACGTTCCTCGAAAGGTCCCCTGAGTCGCCTCCTTCGCCTGGAGGAAGCGAGAAGTCAGACTAAAGTTGAGCTGCGTTTGTGGGTCCGGAGGGGAGGCGCTCGCGCTCAGACTGAGACCCACCGGCGTCCATCCAGCGAGCCATTGAGCGTCAAAATCGAGCTTAGGGCCTGTTTGGTCTAGCCTGGCGAAGACCTCGCACTCACGCTGGCTCTCCAGGAAGTCGAGGCTAACCTCGAAAATGACCGGAGAGCGTGAGAATTCGTATAGCTCAAGCCAACCCGAACCGGTAGCAGGCTCGACCACGCTCGGAGCATTGGGTGTGACGCCTAGCTGTTTGAGACCATTGTCGGTGATCCCGATCAATACGACGTGCCACCTCGTATCGGCCAGGACAGGGTGGGTGGCCAGGATGAGTAGCAAGAGCAGGCACCTCATTCATTCACCTCGTTCTCGACGCGAAGGTAGAGGACCGTGCGAGGAAAACGCCCGCGCGGGATTGAGTTGCGCTGCTGGTCGAGGCACTCGAAACTGATACTGTCGCCCGACTTCACACGCATGCTGGTGCGGAACCTTCCAAAGGCCAGTTCCTCGCCCTCGAGGAAGGCTGACTCCAGCTCGAAATCCACCATGACAAAGTCGTTGGGAAGGGTCGTGAGATTGGCCTGCAGCGCAGGACCGAGGGCGGTCCAGCCTTCGAGCCAGCGACCGTAGTAACTGACGCTCGTCCCCATTCCCTCGGCTCGGTCGTAGACCTCACAGTCGCCCCGCCCTGTCAGGAACTTGAGACTCGCCTCGAAGATTCGAGGACTCCGAGCAAACTCGCAGAGGTCCAGCCAGCCCTTACCCTCCACCGGAGACAGAGGGTCAGCGCCACCCCAGCTGACTCCGATTTGCTTGCGGCCCGCTTCCGTGAAACCGACGAGTTCGGCCTGCCACCGGGGCTGGGCCAGAGCGGGCAGGCTGGTCAACAGAAGCAGCACGGGGAGGAGCCTCAGACGCATCTCCGTAGGTTCAGCTGATTGAGGACCGGTCCCTCTTAGGCGGCCGACTTGGAAAGCGCCTTGCTTGCGGCCCGCGCGGGTCAATTTTCAAAAAATCTTCCCGCTGCGGCCAAGTTCGTCAAAAGGGGATCCCGGCAGGTGGAAGGCCCCTGAGGCGGCTTGAATGTCCTTCTCGGCCACTTTGACAGAAATTCTGAGGTTGCGCTCATTTTTACTCTAGAAAGGGCCGCAAATCATCGGCTAGAGGAGGCGCAATTGCCTATCAAATAAGGCTTTGAAGTGTTCGATGTTTTTGACGAACAGGCCGCCAGATTGCTAGGATCTAAGTATGAATCCAAACGTAAACACCCCTCAATTCTGGCGTCTCGCCAATCTCTCTACTCTCACCGCCGATCAGCTCGCCGACCTCACTCGCCGCGTGGTCGGCAGCCTCACTTTGTTGCGCCTGTATCTAGGTCGATGCTTGCTGGCCCTCGAGCGGTCGAATGTCGATTGGGCCTTTCGTGGCAGTGTCCACTATGCTTCGCTGCTAGGCGTTCCACGCCGCCGGGCTCGCGAGGCGATGCGAGTGGCCGAGCGTCTCGAAGAGCTGCCGGTGTTGTGCCGGGCGGCCGAGAATACCGAGGTGAGTTGGTCGAAGCTGCGCGAAGTGGTGCGCGTGGCCACCGCCGAAACCGAGAGCGAGTGGCTAGTCGTGGCTCAGCGCTGGGGATATCGTCGGGTCGAGAGACTGGTGGCCCGGGCGACGGTGGGCGATCGGCCGGGTGAGGCCAGCCGCGAGCCCGAAGAGATCGAGGTGATTCTCCGACTCTCTCCTACTGCGAGCGCCGTGTGGCAGCGAGCCATGCGGCGGTTGTCGCAAGAGGCGGGGCGGCTGGTGAGTGCGGCGGAGGCTCTCGAGCTTTTATGCGCCGACTATCTGTCCGGGCCGGTTGAGGAGGTGCTGGCCGAGGGCGAGAAAGACGTCGAGGCCGAGTGGGCCATGGTGGCGGCCGGCGAGCAGGATGGGCTGGTTGCCAAAGCGGAGCCGCATTGGGCCAACGAGCGTTTGCGCTGGGCTGGGGACCAATCGATTACTCCCGCTCAGCGGGCCGAGGTGCTGCGGCGTGATGGTTACAGCTGCCAGTGCCCGGGTTGCGAGAATCGGCTCTGGCTCGAGGTGCATCACGTCGTGTTTTATTGCCGCGGCGGGGCGACCGTGCCCGATAACCTGATCGTGGTGTGCTGGTCGTGCCATCGCCGCATTCACAAAGGCTGGTTGCGGGTGAGCGGGCAGGCGCCGCATGGCCTGATCTGGACCGACCGCTACGGTAACGAGTTGACTTCACCTGAGCGGCTGGGCCAGTTGGCCTGGCCCTCTGGCTGACCCGTGCGGGTCACGTGCGTCCCAGGACATGGCCGACCCCGCCGCGGATGGCTGGGGTCAGCAGCAGAAAGCAGAGGAGGAGCAGCAGGCGCCCTCTTAGGCGGCGGACTTGGAAAGGGCCAGGATTTCGGCCTCGCGAGGAAAGCGCGGGGGAAGGCGGAGCCGGGCCACCTGAATGGCTTTCTCGGGATCACTGAGGACCTCGTAGCCGTGATGGGTCATCTCGACGACATCCGAGCCCATACGCTTGCCTTCCTGAAGATGGGCGACGACGATGCCCACCTGGTGCACCACCGAGCGTTCGCCGTCATCACCCAGCGCGCCCAGACGCCGGTGGGTTTCTAGCAATTTGTGGGTGTGAAGCTGGTGCTCGGCGGTCACTTGAATGGCGTCGGCCGGCCGGGGCTGCGGAGTCCATATCAGGCCACCGATACGATAGAGTTTCTGCTCGGCGGGAGTGCGAAAGTCGTTGAGGTCGGGAAGCTCGAGGCCCCCTTCCATGTTTTCGGCCAGGTTGATGGCGTCGAGTATGCGCGTGCGATAGGCATAAAGTTCACCGAGGTCGAGATTGAGACCGAAGAGCAACTCGGAAAGACGCTCGCGGACTTCCTCCACCCGGCGGCTGCTGGCCGCTCGACGAGAGCGACTGACCTGCAGCAGGCCCCACTTTTGGGGGCTGAGGTTGGTCGAGAGGTTGAGTCCTAGATCCTGGATTTCCATGGTTACTCCGATACAGGCATTTCTTCGGTCAGCATCGCGGTTTGTTGTTCAGCGTTCTGGCGCAGGGCCCGCAAGGTGTCGACGGCGTCCTGAGCGCGCTCTTTGATGATGGTGGATAACTCCGGGATGTCTTCGTTGACCGCCAGCAAGAGCAGGTCAGCGGCCTCCGAGAACAGGTTGGCGGCCTCGACCAGCGCCTCGTCGAGGGCTTCCAGTCCCTCCGGCGCCGGGTTGTTCTCGCCCTGCTCGCAGATCTCTTCGAGGTGAACCTGGAAGGCCTCGATCTGCTGACCGGTTCCTTCGGGATCCAGGAGGTCGCCGCGAGCCAGGGCCTCGGCTGCTTCGAACAAGAAGTCCGACGCCCTCACGCTTTGGCTCCCATTCGGATCATCTCTTTATGGCCGGGAATGGTAGGCACGTAGCGCAGCGAGATGACCTGCTCGACGGCTCCCGACTCGATGGCCGTGCGGGCGTTGTCGGAGCTGACGAAGGTGTCGGCGGCGGCCAAGAATTTCTCGCCGCTGCGGCGGTAGTGCACTTTGACCATCGCCATCACGTCGGAACTGGTCTGAGCGCAAATCGGACAACTGCTGGCCTGGCTCTCGGGTAGGTCGGTGCCACAGCGGGGGCAGGAGCTTCGCTTCTGCTCACCCTGATCGGATTGTTCATAAACCTCGATGTCCTGGCCGAGCGGAACCCGGTCCACGCGTTCTTGCTGTCCTTCGCGTCCCTGTCCGCCAGACTGCTCACCTCCACCGTCGTTACTACCGTGCTCTTTGGCGTGGATGTTGGTGTTGTCTTTCGGGTCAGAGTCGCTGCCCGAGGTCGAGCCCGAGCCGTCACTGCCGGACCCCAGGCGACGCGAGTGTTCTGAGGACGAACGGGCGCGCCCGATGGTGCGGATGGGATCTTCGTCGATCAACTCTTCGGCAGCCACCAGTTCAGCCATGTCGACCACGGGGACGGCCAGCTCGGCTGCGACTCGGGCGGCGTCCTGGTCGGTCGGCTTCGCCCTGGTCGGAGTGACCGGCGTGGCTGCTTTGGTAGCGGCGGCCTCGGCCACCTGCTCAGCCACGACAGCCTTTTCTTCGACGACGGCTTGCTCTTCTGGGACCGCCGCGCTGGGCGCGGGAGCTCGCTGTTGCTCGATGCGCGAGACCGCGAAGGACTCGACCACCGTCAATTGCTGGCCAGTTTTCTCGAAGAACTTGGTGACCATCGTCTCTTTGATGCTCTTGGCATTGGGAAGATTGGCCGAGATCTCGATCTGCACGGCTCCCTTGACGATCTGGGGAGGGGCCTTCAAGTCCCACTCCTTGGGCAGCAGGTCCTCGACCGTTACCTTCAAGACCTCTTCACGACTCAAGGTCTTGGGTGCCTGTTTGGCCTGGGCCGGGCTCACGGTGGAGGCTCCGGTTCCGGCCGCGGCTGCCGCGATTTCTTGTGGGCTGAAGCGAACTCCCAGGCTGCCGGCCAGTTCGGCCAACTGCTGGGCGCTGTAGTCGGGATGCCACTGCCTCAAGCCTTGCATCAACTCTTGCAGCACCTGCGGGGTCTTGGCCGGCTGCGCGGACTGGGCCGAAACCAGCGAAGGACGGGGAGGCTCGGGTTTTGGCGCTTCGGTGCCCGCTTTGGCCGGCTCGGTGGCTTTGGCGCGCTCGACCTCGGCTTTCGCTTCGGTCGGTTGGGCTTTAGGCTGTTCGGTTCGGGCGGCCTCACTTTGAGCGGGGCTGGGCCCCCGCGCAGCGGCCTTCTCGGCTTGGACATCGGCCGGAACGCGGCTCTGTTCCAAAGCTGGGTGGCTGGCCGGCCCAACAGGCTCCCCGACGCTGGCAGCCCGAACGCCGCCCTGGCCGAGGTTGTTCGCCTGGCGCTGGCCATCGGCCAGATTGCCGAGAGGCTTGCTCTCGCCCTGGCCTCCGGTGTGGAGAGGCTTGACGCCGGAGGTTTCGTGGAGTTGACCACCGGTCTGGCCCTGACCACCCCCGCCGAAATGGCTGTTTGCCTGGAGTTGGCTGGCGCCAGAGTTGCCGAGAGGCTTGTTCTCGCCCTGGCCTCCGGTATGGAGAGGCTTGACGCCGGAGGTTTCGTGGAGTTGACCACCGGTCTGGCCCTGACCACCCCCACCGATATGGCTGTTTGCCTGGAGTTGGCTGGCGCCAGAGTTGCCGAGCGGCTTGTTCTCGCCCTGGCCTTTGCCCTCGCCGGTATGGAGAGGCTTGACGCCGGAGGTTTCGTGGAGTTGACCACCGGTCTGGCCCTGACCACCCCCGCCGATATGGCTGTTTGCCTGGAGTTGGCTGGCGCCAGAGTTGCCGAGAGGCTTGTTCTCGCCCTGGCCTCCGGTGTGGAGAGGCTTGACGCCGGAGGTTTCGTGGAGTTGGCCACCGCTCTGGCCCTGGCCGCCTCCGCCGACAAGATGGCTGGTGGCTTGGCCAGCGCCAAAGTTACCGAGGGGTTGTCCGCCTCCCTGGCCTTTGCCGTCGCCCCCTGTCTGGAGAGGCTGGCCACCAGTCTGGCCTTGGCCGCCTCCCGAGCTGTCCTGGCCAAGGAGCCCGCTGCCGCCGAGATTGTGGCTATTCGCCCGGAGTTGGCCACCGCCGCCGAGGTTGCCGAGGGGTTTGCTGTCGCTCTGGCCACCACCGGAGGTCTCGCGGATAGCACCAGTCTGACCCTGACCACCGCCAAAGTTACCCCGAGGTTGTCCGCCGCCCTGGCTGTCGTGGCCGAGAATCCCGCTGCCGCCGAGATTCTGGTTGGCGGCCTGGTAGTCGCGTCCGCCGCCGAAGTCGCCGAGCGGCCCGCCGCGTCTGGTCTGGTTGGAAAACTGCTGCGTGCCGGAATCGCCGAGCTGATGCCCGCCAAGGCCTTTGCCGCCACCGGAGGTTTCACGAACGTCGCCCTGGCCACCGCCAAAGTTACCCCGAGGTTGTCCGCCGCCCTGGCTGTCGTGACCCAGGATCCCGCTTCCGCCGAGATTCTGGTTGGCGGCCTGGTAGTCGCGTCCGCCGCCGAGGTCGCCGGGCGGCCCACCGCCTCTGGTCTGGTTGGAAAACTGCTGCGTGCCGGAATCGCCGAGCTGGCGCCCGCCAAGGCCTCTGCCGCCGTCGGAGGTTTCACGAACGTCGCCCTGGCCACCGCCCAAGTTACCCCGAGGTTGTCCGCCGCCCTGGCCGTCGTGGCCGAGAATCCCGGTGCCGCCGAGATTCTGGTTGGCGGCCTGGTAGTCGCGTCCGCCGCCGAAGTCGCCGAGCTGATGCCCGCCGCCTCTGGTCTGGTTGGAAAACTGCTGCGTGCCGGAATCGCCGAGCTGATGCCCGCCAAGGCCTTTGCCGCCACCGGAGGTTTCACGAACGTCGCCCTGGCCACCGCCCAAGTTACCCCGAGGTTGTCCGCCGCCCTGGCCGTCGTGGCCGAGAATCCCGGTGCCGCCGAGATTCTGGTTGGCGGCCTGGTAGTCGCGTCCGCCGCCGAAGTCGCCGAGCGGCCCACCGCCTTTGGTCTGGTTGGAAAACTGCTTCGTGCCGGAATCGCCGAGCTGGTGCCCGCCAAGGCCTCTGCCGCCGTCGAAGGTCTCGCGATTACCGCCGGTCCGGCCCTGGCCGCCACCAAAGTCACCACGAGGACCTCCCTCGCCGATCTGTCCACCGATGTGAGGCCCTTGGCCGCCACCGGACGTTTCACGAACGTCGCCGGTCTGACCCTGGCCACCGCCAAAGTGGCCCCGAGGTTGTCCGCCGCCCTGGCTGTCGTGACCCAGAATCCCGCTTCCGCCGAGATTCTGGTTGGCCGCCTGGTAGTCGCGTCCGCCGCCGAGGTCGCCGAGCGGTCCACCGCCTCTGGTCTGGTTGGAAAACTGCTGCGTGCCGGAATCGCCGAGCTGATGCCCGCCAAGGCCTTTGCCGCCACCGGAGGTTTCACGAACGTCGCCCTGGCCACCGCCAAAGTTACCCCGAGGTTGTGCGCCGCCCTGGCCGTCGTGGCCGAGAATCCCGGTGCCGCCGAGATTCTGGTTGGCGGCCTGGTAGTCGCGTCCGCCGCCGAAGTCGCCGAGCGGCCCACCGCCTCTGGTCTGGTTGGAAAACTGCTGCGTGCCGGAATCGCCGAGCTGATGCCCGCCAAGGCCTTTGCCGCCGTCGAAGGTCTCGCGGGTGCCGCCGGTCCGGCCCTGGCCGCCACCAAAGTCACCACGAGGACCTCCCTCGCCGAGCTGCCCGCCGATGTGAGGCCCTTTGCCGCCACCGGAGGTTTCACGAACGTCGCCCTGGCCCCCGCCAAAGTTACCCCGAGGTTGTCCGCCGCCCTGGCCGTCGTGGCCGAGAATCCCGCTTCCGCCGAGATTCTGGTTGGCGGCCTGGTAGTCGCGTCCGCCGCCGAAGTCGCCGAGCGGCCCGCCGCCTCTGGTCTGGTTGGAAAACTGCTGCGTGCCGGAATCGCCGAGGTGGCGCCCGCCAAGGCCTTTGCCGCCACCGGAGGTTTCACGAACGTCGCCGGTCTGACCCTGGCCACCGCCAAAGTGGCCCCGAGGTTGTCCGCCGCCCTGGCTGTCGTGACCGAGAATCCCGCTTCCGCCGAGATTCTGGTTGGCGGCCTGATAGTCGCGTCCGCCGCCGAGGTCGCCGGGGGGGCCGCCGCCTCTGGTCTGGTTAGAAACCTGCTGCGTGCCGGAATCGCCGAGCTGATGCCCGCCAAGGCCTTTGCCGCCGTCGAAGGTCTCGCGGGTGCCGCCGGTCCGGCCCTGGCCGCCACCAAAGTCACCACGAGGACCTCCCTCGCCGATCTGTCCACCGATGTGAGGCCCTTGGCCGCCACCGGACGTTTCACGAACGTCGCCGGTCTGGCCCTGGCCACCGCCAAAGTGGCCCCGAGGTTGTCCGCCGCCCTGGCCGTCGTGGCCGAGAATCCCGCTTCCGCCGAGATTCTGGTTGGCGGCCTGGTAGTCGCGTCCGCCGCCGAAGTCGCCGAGCGGCCCGCCGCCTCTGGTCTGGT
>JBFWNU010000004.1:0-238923 GCA_050250895.1 Vulcanimicrobiota bacterium
CACCCCTCCCCCCCCCCCCCGACGCACCCCCCCCCCCCACCAAACCCAGGCACCCCCCCCCGCGCGAGACCGAGGCTCCCCACTCCGAGCAAAGCGAGGCTCCCCCCACTCCGAGCCAAGCGAGGCTCCCCCCTCCGAGCCAAGCGAGGCTCCCCTCTCCGAGCAAAGCGAGGCTCCCCTCTCCGAGCCAAGCGAGGCTCCCCCCTCCGAGCCAAGCGAGGCTTCCCCCTCCGAGCCAAGCGAGGCTCCCCCCTCCGAGCCAAGCGAGGCTCCCCCCTCCGGGCGAGAGCGAGGCTCCCCCCTCCGAGCGAGAGCGAGGCCGAGTCAGCGACGGCTGCCGCGCAGCTCGTCAAGGGTCACGCCCGGCTGCCAGTGGATGGTGGGTCGGCTCGAAGTCACCTTGGGGGCCGAGGCGTCGTAGGGTACGCCGGTCAGGCAAGCCCGCAGGCCGCCGATGCTTTCGTGCATCTTCTCGGTGAGAGCCAGCACGGCCCCTTTGCGGTCGGTCTCGGCCTGGGCCACATAGGGAGCCACCTCGATGGGCTGGCCGATGCGAACGTGGGCCACCGGGCGATTGCGCCAGGCCTCGGCCAGGGCCACCGTGCCGGCCGCTCCCGCTAGCGCACAGCCAAGGCCGGCCCAGCCGCTCGAGGACGCGCCCACCAGAGCGCCAATAGCCGCACCGGCCAGGCCACCCTTCACCCCGGCCACAAAGCGAGGGGTGGGGTTGGAGGGCTCGGGATTCTCGACTCCTCGGCGAGCCAGGCGGGCGCCCAGGGCCACCCCGCCCACCACCGCGCCCAGGGTCGGGCAGGCCAGGCTGCCGGCCAGCACCACGGCGGCCGCGCCCAGGCCGAGCAGGCGCTCGCCCAGGCGAGGTTTGTCGTTGGGCTGATAGTCGATGGCTATCGGCACTACCGTCTCGGCCTTACCCAGGATGGCCGCCGCTGCCGGGCCTTTCTTGAAGGGGCCGATCCCGCCGCGCTCGCCTTCGGGATAGAACTCGCCTTCAGGAAAGATTCCCAGGCCGCTGCCCGAGCGAACAATGTCGACGGTGTGCTCTTTGGTGACCGGCGACGGCTCGACCCGATCGACCGGAAAGATGCCGGCCAGGGTCAGGCCCCGGGCCACCGGCCGCGAGCCGAAGAGGTCGACGTTGACCATGGTGCGCATGTCGTCCACCGGAAGGTTGAGCAGAATGGGCACATCCAGCACGCTGACGTGGTTGGGCGCGTAGACGTGGCCGCCGCTGCGAGGCAGGTTCTCGAGACCCTCGGTCTCGACCCGGCAAAAACAGGCCGTGCCGGCCGTGAGGGCGGCGCGAGTAGCCAGGGGAAAGCGGCGGGGTCGGGACAGTCCGTCGGCCGGACCGTGATAGGGCGAGACGCCGGGCCGAAAAGAGTTGAGACGCATCAGAGACCTTCAATTCTGACTCCGCGCCATCTCAGCTTAGCCGTGGTGCCTGAACGATTGCTGAAATCCGGGTTACTCTGGGCGGACGCTGGTGGTCCTGGCGATGCCGAGCAAGACGAACAGGCAGGGGCAGAGCACCAGGGCAAGCAGGGTTGCTCCGGTGACGCCGCCGGCGATGGTGGCGGCCAGGGGGTGCCAGAAGCGATCGGCGCCCAAGAGCAGGGGCAGAAAGCCGGCCACGGTGGTGAAGGTGGTGGCCAGCACGTGGGGACTGCAACCCACTACCACCTCGACCACCGAGGCGATGTCGGCGGCTCTGCGCTCTTGCAGGGCGGCCAGCACCACCGTGCTGTCATTGACGGCCACTCCCAGCAGGCCCATGGTGCCGATGAGCGCGTTAAAGCCGATGGGCAAGCCGAGTAGATAGAGCGAGCCGAAGGCCAGGCCTACCGAGAGCAGGCCTACCAGAGCCACTACGCCGGCCAGACGAAAGCTGCGAAAAGCCAGCACTAGCGAGCCCGCCATCAAGACCACCAGCGGCACCACGTAGGTGGCCAGATTGCCCACCGCCCGGTCACGCTCGGCCGCCTCGCCGCCGAACTCGTAGCTATAGCCTGGGGGCAGCGCGAACTCACCCGACTCGAGGCGCTCGCGCAGGGGTTCGACCACCGTGGCCGGCAGCACCCCGGCCGTAAGAAAAGCCTGGACGGTGTTGCTGCGACGACGGTCGCGGCGCGAGACCACGGCCATGTCCGAGGTCAGCTTGAATTGGCCCAGCACCGGCAACGGGATGCGGCCGGCCGGCGAGGGGATGTCGAGCTGTTCGAGGGCCTCGACGGTGGCCCGGTCGCCGTCATCAAGGCGCACCCGGATGGGTAGTTCTTCGCTGCCTTCGAGCAATTCGCCGGCCAATACTCCCTGGGTGCTCTGCTGCAGAAAGTTGGCGGTGGTGGTGGGGTCCAGGCCCGCCCGCCGGGCCTGACGCTCGTCGATGCGAAACTCGAGCTTGGCCAGAGTGTCCGAGAGGCTGGCCCGGGTCTGGACCACCTCGGGATAGTTGGCCAGCTCGGCCCGCAAGCGCTCGCCAAGCTGGCGTAACTTCTCGGTATCCGGACCGAAGAGATGCACCTCGACGGGAGCATCGAAAGGCGGACCCTGCTCGAGTTGGATGGCTCGCGCTCGGGTGCCGGGAAAGCGCTGGTCGAGCATCGTCTGAAGCTGGCGGATGACCGACAGCGAGTCATAGGGCGAGTCGAGTTCGACCAGGGCCTCGGCGAAGTTGGGTTGATTCTCCTGATTGCCCAACAGGTTGTAGTAGAACTTGGGGGCGCTCCGGCCGATAAACCAGTGAAGCTCTTCTACCCGAGGATGCTCCAGGGCCTCGAAGCGAATCTGCTGCGCTATCGCCGCGGTGGCCTCGAGCGAAGTCTGGGCCGGCATCTCGACCACCAGTCGAAACTGATCCCGGTCGGTGGGCGGGAAGAACTGTTCTTTGAGCAGACTGAGCGAATAAAAACCTGCCACCGGAAGCACCAGGCTCAGGGCCACCCCCAGCCAGGGTCGGACCAGCAATTTGCGCAACAGCTCACCAAAAGCCCGGGTGAAACGGGGGTGAGAGCGCGCCGACGGTCGCAGCCACAAGAGCAAGACGGGCAAGACCGTGAGCGAGAGAAAGAGCGATGCCAGCAAAGCCAGGATGACGGTGATGGCGATACTGCCCACGAACTCCCCCACCCCGCCTGGCAGCAGGGCGATGGGCAGAAAGGCCAACACGGTGGTGGCCGTCGACGACCCAAGCGGGACCAACAGGCGAGAGAGCACTGCCTGGATAGCGGTGGGGCCGTCCAGGCCGTGGGACAACTCGGCCTGCATCTCGTCGGTGACCACGATGGCGTTGTCGATGAGCAATCCCAGGGCGATGATCAGTCCGGTCACCGACATCTGGTGAATCGGGATGCCGAGCAAGGCCATGCCCGCCAGCACCATCAACGAAGTCAGGGGAAGGGCTGTGCCCACTACCAGCGCCGCTCGCCAGCCCATCATGGCCAGCACTACCAGCATCACGGCCAGGGCGCCCATCACCAGATTGAAGGTGAGGGTATCGAAGCGACGCTTGACGTAATCGCTCTGGTCAAAAAGGATCTCGAGGCTCACGCCGGAGGGCAGGGTGGTGGCAAACTCGTCGAGCCGGTCTCGCATCTTCTGCGACCACAGGTCGACTCGTTGACTGGGCTCGCAATAGACGCCCAGCACCACGGCCGCACGGCCCGACACCAGTGCCTTCGAGTCGGCCGGTTGCTTGGGAACTTTCTGGATGGTGGCCAGGTCGGCCAGGCTCAGGTGGCCGGCAGTGGGGCTATCGAGCACGGGCACGGCCCCGATAGCGTCGAGATCGTGGAACTCGGTGTCCAACTCGACCAGCAGGTTGCCTTCCTGACCACTCATCTGGCCCGAGGGTAGACGGGCCTGCGAGGCGCCCAGACGCCGGGCCACGGTGGCGGGACTCAGTCCGAGCGCTGAAAGCTTCTGTTGATCGAGGCTGACCAGGACCTCTTCGACGGGCTCGCCGAAGAAGCGGGTCTTCTCGCTGCCGGCGACCGAAAAGACGACCTCTTCGAGCTCTTCGGCCAGGCGCCCGAGGATGGCCTGGTTGGCGGGTGAGTCGAGATTCCAACGCAGGGCCAGAATGAAAGTGTAGGCCCGAACATCCGAGTTCTCGAGCTCAGGCTTGCGCGCGCCCGCTGGCAGATTGGCCTCGGCCAGTTCCAGCTTGGCCCGCACCTTGGTCCAGGCAGCTTCGAGATCGTCCACATCGTCTTTTAGCTCGACGATGACCAGGCTGAAGTTGGGTCGTGAGAACGAGCGCATCGAGCGCAACTCTTCGACCTCCCAGATCTCTTCCTCGAGAACCTTGGTGACCTGAGTTTCGACCCGCTCTGCTCCGGCGCCCGGGTAAAGGGTCTTGATGCGGGCAAAGCGAGGCGATAGGGTGGGGTCTTCTAGCCGCGGCAGCGTGACCAGGGCCGACAGGCCAAAGGCGACCACCAGACCCAACAGGAGCAGTAAAAAGCGTGGTTGGCGATAGAAGACCAGAGCCATGGCCTAGAGCACGCGCACCGACTGGCCGGGCACCACTTGCTCGGCTCCTTCGACGATCACTCGCTGACCAGGGCCAAGCGTGCCGCGCACCAGCGCTCGTTCGGTTTCGGTGTAGAGCACCTCGACCTGTTGGGCCTCGACGGTGGCCTGCTCGCTCACCGTGTAGCAGCGAAAGAGGCCGCGCCCGCTCGATACCAGCGAGGCTCGGGGCACCCAGAAGCCGTTCACGGGCAGCTCGGACTCGAGCTGGGCTTGAATCGAGCGTCCCGGCACCAGGCGAGGGTCCGAGACAGCAAAGCGGGCGGTCACCGTCCCGCTGGCCGTGTCGACCCGGGGCATCAAGGCCAGGAACCGCGAAGTCACTGGCGTGCCCTCGACCATCAGACTGGCCTGGGGGTAGTCGGCTCGATCGGCCGGCAAGCCGACGCGGGCCTCGAGGCTATCGGTCTCGAACACAGTGAGCACGGGTTGCCCTGGCGAAACCACCGCCCCCTCGTCGAGGTGGCGTGTCGAGACGACTCCGGCGAAGGGGGCCACCAGCTGGCAATCTTCAAACTCGACAGCCAGACTGCCCAGGCTGGCCCTGACCCGCTCGACCCGGGCCTGTTGGGCGCTTAGCTCTTCGGGCCGAGTGCCGTTCTCGAGTTCGCGCAGGGCGAATCGGGCATCGTCGATTGCCGCCTGGAGGCCGTCCACTTCGGTCGAAAATTCGTCGAGTTGTTCGCGGGCAATGGCGCCCTCATCATAAAGATGGGAGCGACGTTGGCGCTTGAGTTCGGCCAGCTCTAGCTGGCTCTCGAGGCGGCGGACCCGAGCCCGGGCCGACTCGATGGTCTCGCGGCGAGGTCCCCCCGACAGCTCGGCCAGCCGTGCCTGGGCGGCTTCGAGTTCGGCCTGCAATTCGCGACGACGGGCGTCCAGGGCTCGGGTGTCGAGGCTGGCGACGACCGTGCCTCGACCCACCCTGACCCCTTCGTCGACCAGCACGTGAACCAGTTCGCCACCGCGCTGAAAGCCCAGGTCGGTCTGACGTCCGGCCACCACCTCACCTGTGTAGAGCCGACTCTGGCGATAGCTCGAAGCTTGCTCGATCGAAGCAACCCGCACCGGCAAAGGCGCGGGTGTGTGGTTTGGCTCGACCGAGCGAGAAGGCTCGACGTGCAGATAAAGCAGAATCGCGGCCACCGCCGCCACCAGCGTCAGGGAAATGCGAAGCATGGAACCTTCCTCAAGCAGGGGCTAAGCCCGGGCCGACCAGAAAAGGTCGATAGCGCCCGGGATGTGTCGGGCGTCAACATTGTTGACGATGTAAACTTAGCATGCTAAGTTTACTATGTCAACATGGAGGTTCGAATTGACCTATCACCACGGAAACCTGCGGGCCGCCCTACTGCAGGCGGCCAGCGACATGGTGGCCGAATCAGGACCGGACGCTCTCACCCTGCGTGCGGTGGCCCGCCAGGCGGGCGTCTCGCAGACCGCTCCCTATCGCCACTTCGCCGACAAAGAAGAGCTGCTGGCCGAAGTGGCCGAGTTGGGGTTCGAGCGCTTGAAAGCCTGGCTGATGAATTCGTTGGAGGGCGAAGAGGATCCCGTCGAGCGACTGCACGCGGTGGGCCGCGGTTATCTCACCTACGCCATGGCCAACCCCCACCTCTTCCGCCTGATGTTCGGGCCGCTCGTGGCCAAGGGCGAAGCCTATCCCGACCTCGAATCCACCTGCAAGGAAGGCTTCGAAATCTTGCTGGGGGTGATTCGCGAAGGCCAGCAAGCAGGATGCCTGGCCGAAGGCAACGTCGAGGCCATGGGCATGGCCGCCTGGTCCATGGTCCACGGACTGGCCCACCTCACCATCGACGGTCAGATGCTGTTAGAGAAGGCCAGTGCGGCCAACGAAGAGGCCATGGGTCGCATGATGGGCACCTTCCTCATCGAGGGTCTGAGGCGACGATAAATTGGCGCGCCTCGCCAGAAGGTTAGGCTAGGCAGCGCGAGAATGCTAGGCAAGCCTAATTTCGTGAGGACGATGTCTATGTCTGGCATTTTGCGTAAAGCTCGCGCCGTGGTCTATGTGCGCGCGTTGATGAGTCTGGGGCACTTCGGTGTTAGCGAGGGACAACTGGTATTTCTCCACTGCAAAGGTAACCGCCGGCCGTTGCCCAATGGGCTACCCGAGAGTGCCCGGCGACTGGCCGTGCAATCCTGGATTCGAGGCTATGAACGGGAGATCTGCCA
The DNA here is from genome assembly GCA_050250895.1 of Vulcanimicrobiota bacterium. Lineage (GTDB taxonomy): Bacteria > Vulcanimicrobiota > Xenobia > Xenobiales > JADMJV01 > CAYRFU01. The sequence continues at coordinate 6,748 of JBFWNU010000004.1, forward strand.
GGCCCTGAAATGCTAAAACTGTTTCGTGTCATCGCCTATTGCGAGGGGGCATCGTTCTTGATTCTGCTCCTCATCGCCATGCCCCTGAAGTATCTCTACGCCATGCCGATGGCGGTGCGGGTGGTCGGAACGGCCCACGGGCTGCTCTTTATCGCCTATTGCCTTCTAGGGGCCCTGGTCTGGCGAGAACAGGGCTGGTCCCTTCGCACAGCGGCGCTCGCTTTCATCAGCGCCTTTCTACCCTGCGGTCCGTTCATTTTCGACCGCAAGCTGCTGAGTTAGCCACCGTAGCGAGCGGCCTCGGCAGGAGTGAGGGTCCAGACCTGCAGGATGTCGCCCGGGTTGACGTAGAGCGTATCGCCCTGATCGTTGGTTTGCACCACGGCAATATCCCAGGGAGTGGGCGAGTCGGCGGGACGCACCAGTCGATTGCTGGGACACACGGCCCGGTCCATGTCGCGGGTTACGGCCCGACTATGCGGGTCCATCACGGTAAGGCGGTAGAGTTGCCCCCCTTTGAGGGGAACCCCGCCCACCACCGCATCGGTTTCGAGGCGATAGATGCAAGAAAGATGGTGTTGGCCGATCTGGTCGCTGATCCCCGCGCCCTGTCCGCGCATGCGAGTGGGCCGGGTCAGATGGTTGCCGTGCTTAAGAGCCATCTGGCCGAATTCGGCTTCACCCATGCTGGCATCGATGTAGACCTTGCTCATCTGCGAAGTGTCGGCACCGGCCGAGGTGAAGCGCGGGGCGCTCTCGGGTAGTTGGGCCACGGTGAGGTCGCGATTGACCAGCGGAGCGATGTAGGACTCTTCAAACACCAGCAGCGAGCCGCGCTGGTCTACGGCAAAAGCGGGGTCAGGCAGGAATTCTGGATTCGTCGCCCGCGCCGAGAGGTCCACCAGCAGCTCTCGGTTATCGAAGAAACCGGGCTGGGCCACCGGCGCCGTTTGCTCGGCCGGGGCGGGCTGTTCTACCGGTTGCGATTGGCTGGCAACGGGGGGCGAAGAGGGCACGTTGACCACGATGGCGCCCACGGCACCGGCAGCAGCGGCCAGCAGACCGAAGCCCAAAAGCGCCACTTGTCCGCCCGAGAGCTTGGCCTCTTCGCCGCCGGCCGCCCAGCTGGCTTCGATGGTGGAAGGCTCGCTGGGCTTGTAATGATCGGTGGCGTGAGGTTGCTGTTCGTCTGAACCGGCGCCTGGAGGCGCGGCGCGGCGAAGGTTGGGCGTGTGACCGGGCGTGACTGTCTTAATCAAATGACCTCTCCGAATCTGTGGGACCACCCCCACCCTAACCCAAGCCCATAAAAAAAACCTGAAGGTCAGCTGGTGGAGAATTCCACCATCGTCTCTTCCTGAACCAGATCCACCTCGTCAAGTAGCTTCTTCTCGCGCCAACTTCCGTGCGAGAACCAGAGCAAAGCCACCAACATGGCCACGACATTGGCGATCGGATAGGACCACCAGATCCCGATCTCGGCTAACGGCGTGCGGTCGGAGAGCACGTAGGCCACCGGGAACTGAAACACCCACAACGACAGAATCGATAGAATCATCGAAATCATGGTGTTGCCCGAGCCACGGAAGGCCCCGTTGAGCACTTGCTGCACGCCGATGCAGCCGAAACTCAATCCCACGATCCGCAAGAAGACTCCGGCCTGAGAAATGACCGGGCCCGAATCGGGAATGAAGAAGGCGGCGATGGCGTCGCTACCCAGATAGGTCAGGCCGCCGATGGCAGTCAGCACCAGAAAGCCGCTCCAGCCGGCCAGTTTAACCGCTTCCGCGGCCCGCTCTGGCCGGTTGGCTCCCAGATTCTGTCCCACCATCGTCGAGGCGGCCATGGACAGTCCTAGGGCCGGAATGATGACAAATCCCAACACCCGCGAGCCCACGCCGTAGGCGGCCACCACCGACGTGGGGTAGTCGGCCACCAGGAAGGCCATCATGGTGATTCCCAGAGCTCGACTCGATTGCTCGATCGAGGCTGGCAGACCGAGAAAGAACATCCGCCGGAGCAGGTCCCAGCGCGGCTTGAGATTGGCGAAAGACAGCTGGATTCCGGCCCGACCGGTGAACAACAGCCAGATGCCCGCCAGGGCGGCCAGTGACTGGGTGCAAAGGGTGGCCACCGCCGCTCCGGCCACTCCCATATCGAGGGTGAAGATGAAGAACGGATCGAGCACCAGGTTGAGCAGCACCGTCGAACCCACGATATAGAGCGGTGTGACCACATCGCCCACGCCTCGCATCAGCGATTGGAACACGGCGAAGATGAACAGCGTCGGCAGAGCAATGAAGGTCCATTGCAGATAGATGGTGGCCTGACTGATGAGGTCGGCGTCGGCGTTGCGGACCATCAGGCTGATGATGGGTCCCGAGATCAGATAGCCTAGCAGCGAGACCAGGCTGGCCGCCCAGAGCATGGCCAGCAGCGTTTGCCCAGCCACCAGATTCACCCGGGCACTGTCTCGGCGACCCTGGTATTGAGCCACCAGGATGGTGCCGGCGATGGCTAACCCGCCCCCCAGGGAGATCATCAAGAACAGGATGGGAAAGCTCAAAGAAACGGCGGCCACGGCCGTTGGTCCGACCCGGCCCACCCAGACGGTGTCGATGAATTGATAAGCCGTTTGCAGCAGGTTGGCCAGGACCACCGGTCCCGCCAGAGAGAGCAGGCGGGACAGCACCGAACCGGTGGTCATGTCACGCGCTGGGGTTTTCATGTTCGCTCTTCGTGCTGAGCCCGCAGGCTGGCCCACACCGAGGCACCGATACATGCCACGATGACACCGATCGAAAGCGCTGGCGAGATCTCGATCACACCGTCGAGCAGGATTTTAATCCCGGCGAAGGCCAGCACTGCTGCCAGTCCATAGTGAAGGTAGCGAAACTTGTCGAAACTGGTCTGGAGATAAAGATAGAGTGCCCGTAGGCCTAGAATGGCGAAGATGTTCGAACTGTAGACCAGAAAACGGTTGTGAGTCACCGACAGGGCGGCCGGCACCGAGTCCACGGCGAACATGACATCGGTGATTTCGATCGCCAGCAAGGCCAACAGCAAGGGACTGGCTGCCCATCTACCGTCTTTTTCGGCCAGGAAGTTGTGGTCTTCCACCCTCTTGGTCACCGGCAGGTGGTTCGACAACCATTCCACCGTGCGACTGCCTTCCTCTTCACCCGGATTCTTGCGAGCCGAACGCCAGGCCCCATAGAGGAGGACGGCGGCGAAGAGATACGAGACCCAGTTCCAACGCTCGATGGCTTCGACGCCGAGAAAGATGAAGACTCCACGAAAGACAACCGCCCCGAGGATGCCCCAAAAGAGGACGCGATGCTGGTATTCTTCGGCGATCCTCAAGCCTTTGAAAATCACGTAGAAGAGGAAAAGGTTATCCAGGCTGAGGCCCTTCTCCATGGCATAGGCTGCATAGTACTCCTGAGCCATGTGCCCGTCGCCGACCATCCAAACGAACCCGCCAAATCCGAGACCTACGCAGACCCAGGCAATGGTCCAATAAAGGTTCTTGCGATGGAGTTGCTTGCCCTGACGTTGTTCGCCGTGGTAGCTCCACAAATCGACGGCAAGCAAGACGAGAACGGTGACGCCAAAGACGAGCCAGGCCCAACTGGGGATTTGTGTCTGGTGCATTCTTCAAGGTTAGGCCACACAGCCTTGCTCCAATAGGAACCGCCCGGATGCCGAGGGGGCACTCGGATGGCCTCGGCCGTGCTCTTTCTGCTAGACTAGGGCGTGCGAATCGAAGAGTTCGACTTCAAAGTCGGCAGGAGGTTGCCCTGGCGGTTCTGGTTGAGTCGAGGCAAGGCACTGCCCGAGAACGCTTTGCCAGATTTCTCGGCGGTGGGAAACTTCACCCACCTCCCGCCGGGCCAGGTGCACCTGGCCGGGCAAGTCCGAGAGGTGGAGGGCTTTCCCCACTTCGAGGTGCACCTGTTCGCCCACCAGCGTTTGCCTGACCCCTGGGAGCGGGCCTCTTCTCAGCTGGCCGGTTTGTTCTTCCATGCGCTAAGAGCAAACCTTGGGCGGAACTACTTCGCGCCCCGAGCGGCTGTGGCCCGGCTGGGATTCCTCGGGCGAAAAGATCGGCTCGAGCCGCAGGAGCGCGGCGAGTTGGCCTTTCTTGAGCACGCTCCCATCTTCGAAGACTGCCGTAACGAGAAGCGACTCTTGCGTCTACAAGACTTGCGTCGGCTGCGGGCGGTGCGAATGGTGGCGCTGAGTGAAGCCCTCAAACTGCGCGGCAAGGCGGGCCACCCCGAGATCTGCTTTCTCGAACAGACTCCTTCGCTAGCCTTCATCCTCAATCACTATCAGCTGCCCGACCAGCCAGGCTGGGCCAGCCAGCAGTTGGCTGAAGCCCTGGCCCCGTTGGTACTGCCTTCCGAGCGCGAGCAAGCCCATCACGTGTCGTTCGGACAACGAACACGCAACGGGCGCCGCTGGGAGTTTGCCGGGCACCGTGGCTCGCTCGTGGTCGACCTGGAGCGCGGGGTGGTCGAAGGGTTCGACAAGAGCTTCTCGATCCCGGGGCTGGTCCGGGTCGACATCGACGAAGAAGAGATCTTTGGCGACACCAAGTATCACAACCTCTTCTATCTGGCCCTGGCCGATTCGGAAAAGACATTGGTGGTCTACGATCGCTATGTCACCTACCACGAGGGCGGCCCGGTGCAGGCTGACCTCGACCGCCGTCAGGACCAGGCCAAGGCCTGGCTCCACGATATTCCGGGCTTGCTCGGCTGCGCGCAGACTCGCCTGGCGCGCCACGACCTCATAGCGTCTCGCGAAAATGGCTCAGCAGATCCATGGTGGTGACCAGGCCGGTCAGCTTGCCATCCTTGGTCACCACGACACGGTGAATGCCATTCTCGAGCATGAGATCGAGCACCTCGGCCAGGCTTGAATCCTCGGTGGCATAGAACACATAGGGCGTCATAATGTCGGCCACCACCAATTCGCAGCCGACTTCGGGCGGATCGCTGGGCTCGAGGAAAAGGGAGCGGTAGAAGGCCCTCGGGTCGCCTGGCAATCGAGAGACCAGATCGGCCTGCGATACCAGACCGAGCAACTCGCCCCCAGCCCCCACCACCGGAAAACCTGAAACGTGGTGCCGGGTAAAAAGCGGACCGAGCTGCTCGATGGGCAGGCCGGGCGGCACGGTCATCACCTGGCGGGCCATAATCGAAGCGATGGTCATACGCCTCTTCTCCTTCGGACACTCGTCGGGCGGCTCGTGAGGTTCCTGGTCACGCGCTTTGCGCACGGGTTGACCCGGCTCCAACGAGCGAGGACCGGGGTTGGGAGTCGCGGCCACGTAAACGTTGGGATGGACGTGAGGCGAGTACATACTCGGTAATTCTGGACGCAATCCGACAAACCTACCACAGGGGATCGAGCCGAATTGCCCAACTGATCATGATGCTCGACCGTGTCCTGGTTTCCATCCGCAACATGCTGGTTCGCCGACAGTGGGATTTTAGCGACCGGCGCAACCTGCTCCGAGTGCAGTGCAAAATCGAGGTGCAGGTCCAAACTTCCCCCGAGGTTTTGATGCCCGCCGAAGTGCTCGACATCAGCCTGACCGGCCTTCGGCTGCTATGCTTCGGGCCAGTTCGCAACGGTCAGAGCTTGACTGTCAGACATCGCCAGCCGGGCCTCAACACCGAGGTGGATACGGTCAGTTGCAAAGTTGCCTGGGTCGAAAAGGCACCTACCGGCAGCCTGGTCGGGGTAGCCTTCGAGGATGATGGCTCGATTTTGCTGCGCAGCTGGGTGCACGACGAACTCAAAGCGCTCGGTATGGCCGGCGGTACAGCCAAACAAAAGCGTGAGAATGTGCGCGTGGTCTGCGCCATCCCGGCCCGGTGTTACGTGCAGGGTGAGCCGGTGCGCAAGAGCGTTATCCGAGACATCGGGCTTGGGGGCTCCAGGGTGGAGGTGCCGGGCGGACTGATCGCGGCCGGACATCCGGTGGTCCTCAAGTTCGGTCCCATCAAAGAATTGCCCAAAGTGGGAGTGGGCGCGGTGGTGGTGGCTCCTCTTAAAGGGGCGACGATTCAGTATCGCTTGCGTTTCGCCAAGTACCTCGAGGGCGGCCCCAAAGAGGTAGAACGTTACCTCACTTTCTTTCTGAGATCTTAGCCAGAGCCCAGTCCACGCATTCTTGCACCACTCCGTCGGGGGGAACGTGCCCCATTGCCCGGGTCCACAGAGTCACCGGCAGTCGGCGGGCGCCCAGGAAGCGCTCGACTTCGGCCAGACTCCCGGAGGGTAGAGACTCATCCTCGGTCCCGAGCAAAACCAGGGTGGGCACCCGGGCCTTCTCGAGGGCATCGGTGGTCTTCACTTCGAGAATCGAGTTCCAAAAGCGATAGCTGTTACGGGCCAGGGCCTGATCGGAAGCCCATTCGCGAGAGTCGGGAGTGGTATGGCAGGCTGAACGCATCGCCTCGAACTCGGCCAGCCAGGCCTGCCGGGCGGCTTCTGGAGCGCCGCCCGCCCGCATCTTTTCGAGCACTTGCTCGGGTAACCACTCGGCCATCGGTTTGACCGTCACGCTCGAGATCAAGACGGCGGCCCGCGTCTCGGGCACCAGAGTGGCCAGAATCCCCGCCACCAGGCCCCCTTCCGATCCACCCACCAGAAGCAACCTCCCGTCCCAACCGCTCTCGGAGTGACGAAGGTGAGCGATCACCTCGAGATAGTCCAGCAACCTTCGCTCGATACTGTTCTGGCCCAGATAGTCTTGCACCGACAATCCTGGCCCGATGCCCGGCTTCTCCACCGTCAAGACGGCCACGCCGCGCTTGAGCAGGTGTTCACGGACCGGACCAAAACGATCAGCTGCCGGCCGGTATTCAGAGCCTTGCAGAACGATCAGAATCGGAAAACCCGCCTCGGGGGGACGGGTCAGGTCGTAATATATGGGAGTTCCGTCCGGGCGCGGCAAGCTTTCGGCAGCCACCGAACCAGACAGGAGAAGAGTCAGAATGAGCCATCGCATGCTGGCTCATTCTCAACTGACGCATGAAAACACTGCGTCGCTAGCGCTCGGCCACGCCGATGTCGAGGGGTCTACCCGAGCCAGCCGCATAGACCGATACTCTCAGCTTGAGGTTGGCCTCGCTATAGTCCCACCACTGGGGTGAGACCACCACTACCGTGGAGTGCGCTGCCAGGGACGGGCAACTCAAGTCGAAGCTCCGGCGCACCCCTTCAGAGTCGTAGAAGTCGAAGCGGACTCGCAGGTCGGGACTCTCGTGATTGGCGCCGTTGCGCACCACGGCCCGTCCCCACAAGCGTTGGCCCTGGCCGTAGTATGAGCCGGTCCAGGGTTGGCGGAGTTGAGCGCTGACCAGGCGAACGCCGGCCGCGGCTTCGGCCATCCCCAGCAGGGTCGCCACCAGGATCAAGGCTGCAAGTTTGCGGGTCATTAGCGCACCGCCGTGGCCCGGTCGAACTCTCGCAAGTCAGCGCTGAGTTCGGCCGACAACTCGACGAGACGTGCGATCCGATCATCGAGCGCTTCCAGCCTCTTTTGCTCGGCCTGGGTGAGGTCCTCGCGACGATGCAGGTCGGCTGCAGTCTGCTCCAGGGCAGCTAGAAAGTCTTCTCTCTCGACGGTGATGGCCATCGCTTGCTCAGAGGTCTGAACCGGGCTTTCATCGGGGGTGACGGTCCGTCCGGTCAGACTCTTGTCCTGTCCGAGGTCGGCCGAATAGGGATACATTTTATAGGGAGCCTCGACGGTGGTGTCCCGTCGCGGTGAGTCCAGGCTCACGTCATCGTTGGTGCGGGCGCAGCCGCTCAGGACCAGGCAAGCACCGGCTAGTAGCATCAGGCAAAGTCTTCTCATGGGGCCTCCTGGCATGAGTTTAGACCCACAGCCGCCGCGCCCGCCTCACCCAGGCGTCTCGCTCAGGGGCATCCTCTTGCACCTTTTATCCTCTGGTATAGAGGCCTGCTATCTCGCTGGATGTCATGCAACAGCCTGAACTGATGGTAATTTAAGCCTAGAACCGAAACAACGAATCTGGTCCCAGACCCAAGACAATCCCACCAAAACCAAACCCATCAACCTCACCAGATTCGTGGACACCTAGCGCCCGGCGGCCCGCCGGGCGCTTATCTTATGTCTACTGCCCACGAATGGCCTTGAGGAAGTGGAACGATTCGTCCTGAAGCCTGGTGGCCAGGTCGGCCAGCAGATCGGCTGACTCGAGCAATTGCCCGGCGGCACCGCTAGTCTCGCTGGTGGCCACACTCATTCCCTGGACGTTCTCAGAGGTTTCGCGCGTTCCCAGGGCGGCCTGTTGGACGTTCTGGCTGATCTCGTTGGTGGCGAATTTTTGCTCTTCGACCGCCGAAGCGATCCGTCCCGAGATGTCGTGCACCCGGTCGATGGTGTCACCGATGCGGCCGATGGCGCTGACCGCCTCTTCGGTACAGCGCTGGATACCCTCCACCTGGCGCTCAATGTCTTCGGTGGCCTCGGCTGTCTGGCGAGCCAGACTCTTGACTTCTGAAGCCACCACGGCGAACCCCTTGCCCGCCTCGCCAGCGCGCGCGGCCTCGATGGCCGCATTGAGCGCCAGCAGGTTGGTCTGGGACGCGATCTCGGTGATCAGCTTGACCACGACACCAATCTTGCGGGAACCGTCGGATAGCCCCGAAACGATTCCCCGAGTCTTGTCAGATTCTTCTACAGCCACTTTGGTTACCTGGGTCGACTCATCGACTTTGGAAGCGATCTCGGCTACCGAGGTGGCCATCTCTTCGGTGGCCGAAGCCACCGCCTGGACGTTCATCGAGGTCTCTTCCGAGGCGGCCGCCACGGCCGTTGCCCGCTGCGAGGTCTCGCCCGCCATGGCGGCCAGCGCAGCCGCCGTGTTCTGGACCATCGAGGCCGATTCGACCACCGCTCCGACGACCCCCGAGACGGTGCTCTCGAACTCGTCGGCCAGAGCCAGCTTCTGGGTTTCGGCTCGGGCCAGAGCGGCCGCCTGCTGACCCATCTCGTCGGTGGCTTGATTGATACACACGGCGGCCCCACGGAAGCTACCCAACATTCCCCGCAGCATCACCCGGCGATAGAACTTGCCCTGGCTGGCATATTCCAACGCGGCCCGAGACTCGCGCACGAAGGCGTCGGTCATGTCGAGCAAGTGGTTGATGGCGTGTAAGAGTTCGCCCAGGTCGCCCTCCACATCAATGTTGAGCAGGCGCGCTTCCAGGTCGCCCTCTGAGGCCTGTTGACAGACCCGTCTGGCCTGCCGAATCCACTCGCTGGTGGCGGCGTGGGTTGCTTCTTTTTGTGCGGTTGTTGCCATCTCAGGCCTCCTTACTTACCAATGAAAAGATGAATTCGTCATAACTGGTGTTCTTGGCGACCAGCAGCTTCTGCAGAGCCTCGACTCCGGCCGCGGCCGCTTGTTTGGGATTGGAATGGCGCGCCTCTTCGAGCAGCAGCTGTGCGTAGAGGGGTTCGATAGCTGCCAGGGCGGCCCGCTCGGGCCAGCGCCGATTAGAATGGTAGCCCATGATGCGCCCGTCGCCGTCGAAGGTGGGGGTGACGTGGGCCAGCACCCAATAATGGTCGCCGCCCTTGCACATGTTCTTCACGAAGGCGAAGATCTCGCGACCGGCCGCCATGGTGTCCCACAACAGGCGAAAGACGCTACGCGGCATGTCGGGATGGCGAATCATGTTGTGGGGTTGGCCGATGACCTCACCCTCGCTGTAACCCGCGATTCTCAGAAAAACCCGATTCGCATAGGTAATGCGGCCTTTGAGATCGGTCTTGCTGACAATGATCTCTTCCTGGCCAAAATGACGTTCAAGGCCCGTCGGCGCAAAAGCTGGCGCTCCCATAAATACCTCCTTTGCCTGCAAGTATCGGCCGGAGGTCAGGGGGCTTTAGGGCTAGTTGTGTTTGGCCAGGCGAAAGCTTTTGATGTCGACCGAATCCGGCTCGTCGAGAATCTGGTCGAGCAACTGGTCTGAGTCGAGTTGCTGGCGGGCGAACTGATGTAAAAGGCGGTCGCTATTCTCACGAGCCTGAGCCAGACGGCCCTCGAGGCTCTTTCGTTCGCCCGCCTGAAGGGCAAAGGTCGCCTCGGCCTTCCCTTTGGCCGATCGGTTCATCAAGTAGAAGCCGGCCGCAGGGATGGGCGCCAGGCTCAAACCCAGAGTGATCAAGCCGGCGGTGCCGCCAATCTTCGACGCCAAAAACATGCCGCCCATCCAGGAGCCGCAGATAATGAACAGGCCGTAGTTGGACATGGCCCTGCCTCGCTCGCTCTTGACGCAGTCGTCGAGCGTCAGGGGATGGGTCGCATCGAAACGGTCCAAAGCAGCCTGAGCGTTGACCACTTCTTGCTTGGCCTGCTCATAGGCGGGGTTCGGGCCCAACAAGCCGCGAGCGGCCCCGGCCAGATTGGCGTGGTGAACCACCGGAATCCTCATGCGGCTCAGTCTAGACGGTCCACCTTAACGCTTGCTTAAAACAGTTCAGCCAATTCAGCCGCCTTTCAGGGCACTCGATTACGCTGGCCCGGTGAAGATTCCCGCTGGTCGTCAGGACCTTATTCATCAGGTCGAAGCTCGTCGCCACAGCTTGCTGGCCGGCAAGAGTTCGCCGGCTCGCAACGAGGCCGCCAATCAGCTCGATTACGACCTGCAGGTGCTGCAATCGGCCCGCGGCGAGACGGTCGAGGCGATGGCCGAGTTAGCCGAGCAGTCCCGCCGGTTGGTCCGCAACGCCCGCCTGGGCGGTCTGGCCGCCGGTTTGGGCCTGGGAGTGACGGCCGGTTGCCTCAACGGGGCAGGTCTGGGCGGAGTCGGACTGGGCCTGGTGTGCGGATTGATCCCCGGCCTGGTGCTGGGACGTTTCGCTCAGGACGCCGCCGCCAGCTACGCATACCGGAGGATTCAGCCGGTGGAAGTGGGTGAGGTGCTGGCCCGCTGGAGCGACCATCACCCCCAGCCGGACACCCTCGACCGGGTCAACGGCGGCGTCAACGCGGTCTTTGGCGGGCGCAGCTGGTTTGACGAGCAACCGGCCAGCCGGGCCTAGCCCAATCCCGGCCCGCTGGCCCAGGAATACTTCGCGGCCCTGGAGCTGGCCAGCCAGGTGCTCGCAGGCCAACCCGAAGGCCCGGCCCGCCAGGACGCTCTGCAGGCCATCGAACGCGATCGGGTTGCGCTGAGCCACCTTCCCGGTCAACAGCTGGGCGAACTGGCCGGCTTCGAAGACTCAGCCGCCAGCCGCTTTGACCTGGGCCGCAAAGTTGGCCTGGGCTTGGGAGCCGCCTTCGGCCTCACGGCCGGCATCGTGGGCTACACCTCTGGAATGTCGTGGCTGGGCTCGTTGGGACTGGCCGCTGGCGGAGGCTTTATCAGCGGGGTGGTCCTGGCGGCGGTGGGGGCCGACCTGGGCGAGAGCCTGGCCCCGGCCCGAATGGACAGCCTCGAAGCCGCTCACCGCTGGAAACCCCTGGTGGTCGAACGCCAGGCCCTCGAGGCCAAACTGGCCGCAGCGGCTGACCAGGTGAACGCCCTGGCCGACAGCAATTCGCATGGGCTCGACGTGAGCCTCGACGAAGACAGCCTGCGCATCGGCTCGATCAGCATCCCTCTCCAGACAAACTAAGGGCCGCCTGCATCTGACGTAAACACAACTCTACCCTCTGGCTGCCGAAGCGCTGAGCCAGTTCGGTTACGCCGAGCTGCCCGTCGAGGGCGGCCGCCACCTCGGCGATCTCGGGCTCCAATCGCTGCAGCGGGGGCCAGCCGTCCTTTCTGACCAGAAAAGCCTGTCCGTCGCGCGTGTCCCGATAGAGCGAGGTTTGAGAGCTTAGGGTCGGGCGCAGATGGCCCCCTGGCCAATCGGGCCGATAGGCCAATTCGAGGGCGGCCAGCCAGTCTTCGAGCAGACGGCTGCGGTCCCCGGGCTGGCAAGGGATATCCACTCGTACCGACCAGCCGGGATGAGTGGGGGGCAACCGCCGAATCAAGACCAGACCCATGCGGATCTCGTCAATGTGGTGAGCCTGGTAGTTATCGAGATATGCTCGATAGCTGGCGCAATATCTCGGCCAGGGTAGGCCGTGGTCGCTATGCAAGATGATGTACTGATGAAGGGTTCGATGGCCCAGGTCGAGCACCGCCACGCCCCAGCCGGTTTGACCTCCGAGCCAACCTACCAGGCGCTCCAGATAGGTGCTGGTGCTCATCACCGGATAGTCCAGGATCATGGCCAGGGTTCCGCCCTCGTCCAGGTGTTCGGGCAAGCCCGCGACCACCCGGCGCGAGATGTCCTCGCCCGTGGGCCCGCCGGTGCGGTGAATGAGCATCCCCTCGTCGGGAGTCGGCACGAAGGGAGGGTTGACCGTAATCAAGCCGTAGGGTCCCTCCACCTGGGCATAAAGGTCGCTGGCCACGAAGCGACAGTTGCCGGCCCCGTTCAGCAGCGCGTTGAACTCGGCATAAGCCAGAGCTCGAGGGTTGAGGTCGACCCCCAGGGCCGTGTCGGCGTGAAAACTGGCCAGCACCGCATGCACCCCCGAGCCGGTACACAGGTCCAGGGCCTTGTGCACTTTCTTGCGCACGGCCAGACGCACCAGACTGTAGCTATCGATCCCTAACTGATAGACATGGCCATCGGGGTAGCTGTGGGCCAGGGCCGGGTCGGTCATGATGAGGGCGTCGTGGGCGGGATAGAGGTCGACCCGAGCCCGCACCCTGGGTCCCTGGGCTTCGAGCAGACCGAGTTCCAGACACATCTCGACGACGTCTGGCCCCAGCCACTCGTCGAGCCGCTCGCGAACCACCTTCTGGCGCGCCAACCAGAGGCCGATGAGTTGGGCGACCGGCGTCGCCTGCTGGTCGATCATCCAGCCGAACCCCGGCAGAGAGGGAATGGTCGCCAGACTCAACTCGGGCAGGCCGAGAACCCGTGAGGCCGTAGCTTCATCATACCCAAACGCGCTGAGGCGCTCTTTCAGCCGCGGGATGAGCAGGCGATGCTCGGCCGAGAGCGGCCGTTCCAAGGGTTGCATCGGACCTTGTTGGCGGCGGCCGCGGCGGCATCCTGTGCGAAGTAGGAACGACAGTTCGAAAATCGAAAGAAAGATGGAACGATGCGCTCTGGCCCGCATGTACCGACCCTTTTGGTTGGGCTGCTCGTGCCGGCCCTGGTGTCATTATGCTGGTTGGTGGGGCCTGTAGAACAGCTCTCGGTTGCTTTGCTCGTCTTTCTGGCCGCGGCCGTCATCCTCGAAATACTGGCCATCCCGCTCCCTGGCTATGGGCTCTTCTCGGCTGCCTTTCCCGTCTATCTGGCCATGGGGTTGCAACCTTCCGGGGGTGGAGCGGCCGCCCTCACCATGGCGGGGCTAACCTTCGCCCGCGGGCGGTTGCGGGATCTGGGCGAACTACCCGGGCGCTTGCGCGGTGTTCTGCTCGATCTCGGAGCCGGCCTGTTAGGTCTGACCATCGCCCTCGTCATCCAAGACGCGAACCGGTTGCCGATCCTGGCGGGGATCCTGGGCGGGGCCATCTGGTTGGGCTTTCACGAGGGTCTGGCCCTGGGACTGGCCGAGCCCCTCGACGCCAAGGAATACAATGAATGGCGACCCATCTATGCCCGCCTGCGGGGCCCTCGTGTCGGTCTTGCCTTGACCGCCCTGGTGCTGGTCGAGGTGGCCGCCGTCAAACCGTGGGTCACGTTGACCCTGCTTCCCCTGCTGTGGACCACCCACTTGACTGCCTACAACACGGTTCATCGCACCTATGTCGAAGAGGTCGATCACGTTCGCGAACAACTCGACGACTCGCAACAAAAACTCGATCGGGCCCTGGGAAGAGCCGAACGAACCAACCAACAGCTCAAGCTCAGTCAAGACGAACGCGTGCTGCTGGAAGAATATCCCAAGGCGTTGGGCTCGACTCCAAGTCTGGAGCGGGTCATCGACGTAACTGTCGCCCTGGCCCGTCGCATCGGCCGGGCCGAACACGTTGTCCTGTTTAGCCTCGACGAGGGTGAGTTGATGCCGGTAGCCCATCACGGTGGGCATCGCAACCTGGTCGAAGAGGCTCGCCTGGGCGGCAAGCGTGAACCGGTAGTGGACCAGGCCCGGGCCGAAGGTCGCTGGCAGACAGCCTTTCTGCAGAAAGTGCCCGGGCGGCTGTTTCCGGGCGACGAGATGGTCGCGGCCTTTCCGATGGGCGATGACGTCCTCTATCTCGGTCGGGCCCGTCAGGAGTTTTCCGAGCACGAACTACGCTTGCTGGCTCTACTGGCAGGGCATGCCTCGTTAGCCCTCGAGTCGGCTCGTCGCTATCGAGCCGAACGGCAAGCCCTCGATCAGCACGCCCAGGTCAACCGCGCTCTTTCAGGCTGGGTGGACCGGCTCGAAAGCCTCATGAACTGGGCCGTCACCACTGCCGGAACTCTGGACCAGTCGGCCATCAGTGAGTATCTCGAACAATCGTTGTGCTCGGTCATTCCTCATCAGGACGGCATGTTGTTGCGCTATGGCGACAAGTGGAGTGTCACCCGGGTCTGGCCGGAGGCAATCTACGACCTCGGAGCCGTCATCGAGCTGGCCGAGTCCGTCCTGGCCGGCGGCCGCTGCCTGTTGCTCGACGATGTCAACCGTTCCCGCTTTTCCCGGCCCTTTCCCGACACCGTCAGCTTGCTGGCCGCCCCGCTGACCTCCGAGTCAGGACCGATCGGCGCCATCCTGCTGGGGGCCCCCGAGGCCGACCACTACAACCGCCAACACCACGACCTGCTGGTGTTAATCAGCTCCCACGCCTCGGTGGCCTACTCCAACGCGCTCCACGTCGAGGCCATCATCGAGGCCCGCCAACGCCTGGAAGAATCTCAGGCGCAGCTTATCCAGAGCGGAAAAATGGCCGCCGTAGGCGTGTTGGCCGCCGGTGTAGCTCACGAACTCAACACCCCCCTGGGGGCCATCCAACTGGCGGTCACGGCCGCCGCAGAGCAGCTAGAGGAAAAGCCGCAGGCGGCCCTCCGAAAGCTCGAGACAGCCGACAAGGCGGCCCAACGCGCCCGCGACATCATCGATAAATTACTGGTCTTCTCCCGCCGCTCCGATCAGGTCGAAGAGACGGTCGATCTCGAAGAGGTGGTCCGATCGACCCTGGACCTGGCCGAACTAAAGTTGGCTCGCGACGGGGTCAAACTCGACGTCTACACCCAGCCGGGCCTGAACTTGCTGGGTGACGGCAACGAGATTCAACAGGTCCTGCTCAACCTCGTTCTCAATGCCCGCGACGCGGTGCTAGCTTGCGACCAGGGTCAGCGACGCATCGTCATCACCACCCAGTCGACCGGCGACGAAGTGGTGCTCACCGTCAACGATACCGGCGTCGGCATGACTCCCGAGCAGACGGCGCGTATCTTTGAACCTTTTTTCACCACCAAGCCTCTGGGACAGGGCACAGGCCTGGGTCTAGCCGTGAGCCATCAGATCGTGGCTAAACACCGAGGCCGCTTCGAGGTCCAGTCGCGCCCCGGCTCAGGCAGCGCTTTCTCGGTTTTCTTTCCCGCCGCCTAGAGTTTTTCGATCAGCTGCACCACCGGCAGCATCGCGGCCAGCACGATGCCACCCACCACGATGCCCATGAAAGCCATCATCAAAGGTTCGAGGATGGCCGCGAAATCGGCCAGGGCCAGGTCCACATCCTCTTCGTAGAACTTGGCCAGATAGCTCAAGGTGCGCTCGATGTCGGCCGACTCTTCACCGGCCATCGTAAAGGAAGCCAGCGGCTCGCCGAAAAGCGGGGCCTTGCGCATGGCCTCATGCAACAGCGAGCCCGACTCCATCTCGGCGGCGATGAGATGCAACTCGCTGGCCATCATCACGTTGTCGGTCACCCCACTCGAACGGCGAACGGCCGGTGTTAGAGGCATTCCGGCCTCGAGCATGGTCACCAGCGCGAACAGAATCTTGGCCGTCTCGGTCTTGCGATAGAGTTTGCCGGCCACCGGAATCAGAAACGGGATAAGGTGAAGGAACTGGCGCAGCTTGCGCCGCTTACGGATAGCCATTGCGATCCAGGGAGCAAAAAACCAGCCCACCAGAGCCAGCACCGTCCCCACCAGCACGATCGGCCCCCCAAACGAGCGCGCCTTCAAAAGCATGCGGGTGATGAGCGGCAACTGCAGGTCCATCTGCTCGAAAACGGGCAGGGTCAGGGGGATGACGTAGCCGACCAGAAAGCCGATGCAGACCATGCTCATGACGAAAAGCACGGCCGGGTAAGTCAGAGCGGCACTGATCTTGCGTCGCAGGTCGAGATGCTTCTCGGTCATCTCGGCCAGTTTGTCGAACACCATACTGAGCTGGCCGGTGCCCAGGCCGGCCGCCACCAGCCCGACATAGACGGTCGAGAACGCTTTAGGGTGAAAGGTCATGGCCAGATCGAGTTCCTGACCTTTGTCGACCCGGGCCACCACGTCGTCGAACGCCTGGCCGAGCCCACCCCCAAAGGTTTCAGCGCAGAAAGACAGACAGTCCTGAACCTGGATCCCGGCGTTGAGCATGGCCGAGATCTGGCGGGTCGAGGTGACCAGATCAACCTGGTTGACCTTGGCCGCGGGCCGCAGAATCTGAGAGATTCTTCCCCGGAGTTCATTACTTCCGATGGCCATTTATTGACGTTTCTGAATAATCGGAAAGGGACCTGCAAAAAACGGCAGAGGACGACCTGGATTTTCCGTAGAAGTATGCTAAGTTCATTGCAGTAACACAATTCGAGGTGTGATGGGTCGGTCATTCAGGGGTTTTAACCTGCTCGAGATGATCATCGCAGTGACGGTGTTTAGCACCATTGCTGTCGCTTTGATGGGCATTTGGAGTCACAACGCTCGGGTCTTGCGCCACGACCAGGACCGGGTGATGGCGGCCGTCATTGCCGAGAATATCATGGAGTCACAGATCTCGTTAGGCTTCAAGGCCGAAGACATCTACCCGACAGACTTCACGGTTACTCACTACGACAACGACCAACCGATGAGCGTGACCTATAAGTACGAGGTCAAGGTCGAAGACACCAGCACCGGCCCAGAAGACGTCTCTCTCAAGCATTGCGTGGTAATCGTGCGGTGGAGCCCACCGGGAACGGACTTGCATGAAGAGCAACTGCTGCTCGAGTCGATGCTCTCCTGGCAGAGCTGACGCCTTCACCCTGCCCGAGGTCATGGTGGCCGGCAGCTTGATGCTGCTGGTCTTGGGCGCCGTTCTTCGCCTGATGATCGCCGGCAATGCGTATCTTAGCTTGCAAGAGGGCCGGACCGAGCTCCAGAAGGATGTCACCCTGGCCTTTCTCTGGATGTCGCGCGAACTGCGCGAAACCGACGCCGACAGCATCCAGGTCGCCCCCGACGGGGCGGTGTTCGCCAGCCCCCGCGACTTCAGCGGTGAGGTCAAATTCGACTCGGCCGGCCGCATGCTCTGGCAGAAATACATCTGCTACTACGTAGAAGAAGTGGCCGGCAAGCCCTGCCTGGTGCGCAAGGCGGTGGCAATCAGCCCGCCGGCGGTCAGCCCTCCGCCCGCCCCCCCGGTGGACTCGGTCCGCCTCGACAACAGTATCAACTATCAGGTGAAAGCTCGCAACGTGAAGAGCGTCACCTTCAACAACAGCGTCTCTCCCATGGAGTTCACCATCTTTGGCGAGATCGTCAACCGGCGTGGTCGCAAATACGGTATGGAGCTGAAAACGCGTGTCTATTTCAGGAACTGATCAGCGCCGGCAAAGACTGCGGCGCGGCATGTCGGCGCTGTTGTTGGTGATTCTAGTGGGGGCCATCTTCTTTATGATGACGGCCCAAACTGGCGTTTTCACGATGCAAGTGCAGCGGGTGGTGGCCAAGAACTATTGGGAGAAGAAATGCCAGTATGCCGCCTACGCCGCCCTGCAGTATGCGGTCGACCGCCTCAATGATGACGACAATTGGGACCCGGGTGCCTCCATCGATCGCTGGCCGATGCCCAACGACCCCGAGACGACCTACACCCTCAAAGTGAACAACAACCATAGCGGCGCGTTGGGAGATCCTTTCGTGGCCCCTGACGGCGTCATCGTACCCAAGGGCCTGGTTTACCTCAGGGCTTACGGCGAGGTCCGTAAAGGCAAAATCGCAGGCATCAAGACGGCCGCCGTGGCTTCGATGGGGTTCTACGGCGACACGGCTTTCAACCACGCCGCCATCGGCACCGCCTCGATCACCCTCGACAACAACTCCTTCACCGACGCCTACAAATCGAGCGCCGGCCCATACGTGGCCAAGCCGCCGCCAACCGTCGACACGGCTGCGGTTCCTCCGAAGCTGGACAAGCCCAGTCCCAACTTGAAGGGCTCTATCTGCACCAACGGCACCAACTCTGGCATCAACATCCTCAACGGCTCCTACGTCCTGGGCAACGTCGAGGTGGGAGCCGGGTCGGTCCTCAACCAGGCCCTGGTCTACGACCAATTTACCGACGCTACCAGCGCTCAGGGCATCCCCTACACCGGGGTCGAGCGCATCCGCGACAAGCTCAAGCGTATCCCCCGCTTCGCCCCCCCGTTTCACCCCAACGGGGCTACGGCCGAAGTCATCGTGACCGGCATCCAGACGGTCGCGCCGGGCGCCTACCGGCGGATCGAGGTCCGACCCGGCGGCACCCTGCAATTACAGGCGGGCTCCTACTTCGTGTCCGAAGACTTCCTCATCGATGGGGGGGTGGTCACCACCAGTTCTTTGCCTGACAACGACAACGCCCTCTACTGCTACGTCGGCGAGGCCTTCACCATGCGTAATGGAGCCACCCTCAACGAAGACGGCATCCCCATCGCGTTCCGACTTTACTTCGTGGGCAACGGGGCTCCCGGCTTTGTCAATCTGAAGTTCGATATGGATCAGAACAGCCGGGCCTGGCTGGTCTGCTTGGGCCGCTTTGCCGACGCTTTGCTCGACAACAATAGTCACCTCTACGGCGGCATTAAAGCCCGCGAGGTGCTGGTCAACAATTTCTCGGCCATCCACTATGATACCACTCTCTTCGAAATTCCCGCCAAGGGCGAGGTGGCCTGGACCCTGGTTGGTCTGATGGACGAGGGCTTTGACCTGGCCGTCGAGGATCCGTCCAGCGACCCCTACGGCGGCGGCGGGGTCGGGGGCGGCGATGACGACGATGATGACGACGATGACGATGATGACGACGATGACGACGACGATGACGATGATGACGATGACGACGATGATGATGATGATGACGACGATGATGATGACGATGATGACGACGACGATGACGATGATGATTTCCAGGAATTCTAGACCATGAGATTTGGCTACTGGACCGCTCTTCTGGCGGTCGTTTTTCTGCTGGCTGGATGCTCCAAGCCTAAGGAATACGAAAAGAAGGCCCTGCTGCGAGAGCAGTTAATCGGCAAATGGAACGCCGAAGACGGCTGGGTCGAATTCACCAAAGGCGGGCTGGTAGGACGCATGGACCGCGGTTCGGGCTGGGCCGCCAGCTACAACCTGGTCGACGGAACCCGACTCGAAATCACCGAGCCCGGCAAAGAGGGAGAAGCCGTCGTCTGGAACGCGGACGTGAGCGGGGATAAACTCAAGCTGGTACTCGACAGTGGGACCATCGAAGAATTCACTCGCGAAACCCCGCCAGCGGCGCCAGAAGATGCCAAACTGGTGGGTCTGTGGGGGTCCACCAGCGTCGGCGAAGGACGAGAGAACCTGATGGAGTTCACCGACCACGGCACGTTTGTGTCGTTTCGCTGGATCTCTTCGGCCGAGACGGGGGACAAATATAAAGTCGGCGAGACGGGCAGTTATAAGGCCATTGGCGGCAAACTCACCCTCATGGGCGCCCGCAAACGCGAGTTCACCAAAGAACTCGAGTATAAGATTGACGGGTCGGTGCTAGAAGTCTTGGGAATGTGGAAAGACAAGGACGGCAACCCCACTTCACGTTCATATCATCGGCGTTGAAGCCTTTTCTTCAGGGCCTCTTCGCTAGCGAAGAGGTCGAGCAAGACCGCCGGCTGCGCATGCTTCTGGCCGCCCTTCTGCTTTACTACTACGTCACCTTTTACAACTGGTGGAAGGGCGCTACTTCAGCTCTGTCGACCAAGGGCACCGAGTCATTCAACTACGTGCCCACCTGGGTCTTCGAGCACTGTCGCGGCCTCATTTTCTTAGACCACTTCCAAACCAAAGTCTACCTCTGGCTATTGGGCATGTTGGCCCTGGCCGGCGTCTTCTGGCTGTTTTATCGCGACGACACGCTGGGTCCGATGGTCATTCTAGCCTTTCTTTTTGCCAACAAGCTCTTCTTCTACCTGATGGATTTGCGCTTAATGGCCAACTTCCACCATCTCCATCTGCTCTACAGCTTCGTCTTTCTCATCTCGCGAGCCAAGCTATTCTACTTTCGGCTCGGCCTGGCCACCTCATATTGGTTGTCGGCCTTCATCAAGTTCACTCCCTCGTGGCTGTATGGCGACTATTTCAACTCGGTCCTGGGCAAGTTGCCGCTGCTGCCTCACAACGCGACGGTGGTCATGGTGCTCATGCAGGGAGTGATCATCATGGAGGTGGTGGGTCCGTTTTGCTGGTTCTCGAAGCGGGCCTGGCTACGCAACTTCTCCCTGGCCCTTTTTGGTGCATTTCACGCCTACTCGGGACTGCTGGTTGGGTTCAAGTACACTACCTTGATGTTCAGTTGCCTGGTGCCGGCCTTTCTCGACTTCAAGGCGCCGATCCATCAAGGCTATCAGTTCCAAAGGCGCGATCTGGCCCCCATCGGCTTTCTGACCTTGGCCCTGCTTGGTGGGCTGTATCACTTCACCATTCCCGGCGACGTGCGCATGACGGCCGAGGGCCGTTACTTGGGGGTCTTCATGTTCGACGCAAATCGCTCGGTGCTGTTTCACGGCAAAGTCGTCAAAGGCAAGAAGACCTATGAGTTCTGGGTCAAGCGTCCCTGGCGCAACGGGGCCATTCTCGAAGACGGCAGCATCGAATCCAACACCGAATACCAGGTCTGGGGCTCGCTCAAAGAAGGTGACCACGTGCGCCGAAAGCGCAAGATTCTGGGTTCGCTGCGCGACGGAGACCAGATCGTCTTC
Organism: Vulcanimicrobiota bacterium; assembly: GCA_050250895.1. Lineage (GTDB taxonomy): Bacteria > Vulcanimicrobiota > Xenobia > Xenobiales > JADMJV01 > CAYRFU01. Next base: position 27,937 of record JBFWNU010000004.1, read on the forward strand.
AACCCCAGACTGTTCACCAGCGCCCAGGTGAGAACTTTCGGCGACCCCTACCTCTACTACTTCTGGGCCAGGGAGCTTCAACGCCGCTACAAGCCCGACAAGATCTCGCTGGAACTGTTCCAGCAACTCGACGGTCATGTCGACTCGTTCCAGCTCGTCGACATCGAGGATTTCGCCGCTCTCGACCCTCACTATTCGGGCTTTCGCCACAACGAGTGGATTAAGCTGCCCGGCCCCGATGCAGAGCAGAGCTACCGATGGTGGTAAGACTGGTAGTCATGGCCCTGGTCGTAGCTCTGACCGCCTGTAAGCCACCGTCGGACGGTCCCCACGACTATCTGGACACCGCCCTGATCCTGCGTCCTCGCTGGAATGGCTCATCCGATCGCATCGCCTTTCTCCAGCTCGAGAACGGTCGGCGCCAGGCTTTGCTCAGCCGCCCGGACGGGGGGACCGAAGTGCTGGCCGGCGGGCCTGGCGAGCAGATCCGTTTTGTCACCTGGTGCCCTGGTGACCAGGGCCTGGCTCTGGGTCTGGTCCGCGCGGGCAATCGCAATCAGCAACTGTATCTGGCCGATCTCGAAGGCGGCCCCCTCAAGCCCCTGGCCGTCAATCCCGACGCCTTTCACGAGCTCGGGACGTTTTCCCGGGACGGCACGCGCGCCACCATCTCCTCCAACGCCCGGCTGCCGGACCGCTACGACATCCAACTACAAGACATGTCCAGCCAACAGCGGCGAACCATCTTCCAGGGCGAGGGACGATGCCTGGGGGTCCGCTTTGCAGGCAAAGACACCCTGCTCATCTCCGAGGACACCTCGCGCACGTCCGAGCTGCTGCATCTGCTCCATCTCGACACGGACAAGGTGCAAAGCCTGGGCACCCGCCAGGAGAGGCATCACTACCAGAAAGCCACTTTTCGCGGCCGGGACCTGATGGTGTTGACGGACCGAGGCGCCCAGCAGCGCTACCTGGGTCGGTGGGCCCTGGACACCGACCAGCTCGAACCGATGCTCGACCTGCCGGGCGAGGTCGTCGACTACGCCTGGGACCAGGACCGGGATGAAGTGGTGTTGCAGCTCCAGAGCGAGGGCGCCCACCATCTCTATCTTCACGACCTTCGCGCCGGAAGGACTCGCCCACTCAAGGACCTTCCCGAGGGCTACATCCGACATCTTCGCTATCTAGGGCCCCGCACGATCGGAATGCTCTATAGCCGTCCCGACCTCCCCCCCACCCTCATGCGCTGGGACCTCGCTCAGGGCTCCCCTACCCCGGTTTTGTCCGGCCAGGCCGCCAGCTTGCCTGTGGTCAGTCCACGTCGGGTCCACTTTCACAACCGAGAACTCGAACTTGGCGCCTGGCTGTATCAAGGCCACGACACCAGCCAGGGAGGGCTAATTTATCTGCGCCATGAGCCGTCCGAGCAGGCCTATCTTCACTTTGATCCGGTGGTGGAATGGTGGGCTAGCCGAGGCTTCGCCGTGCTGGTACCGGATGTCCGCGGCAGCTCTGGCCGAGGACGCGACTTCGAGGCTCTCGACGATGGGCCGGGGCGCCAGGGAGCGCTCGAGGATGTGGTGGCTGCGGCCGATTATCTCAAAAGCCAGGGGGTAGAGCGGGTGGCCCTGTTCGGACGAGAATACGGTGGCTACCTGGCCATCGGCGCCCTGGCTCGGTCGCCCCAAAGCTTTACGTCGGCGGTGGCCCTGGATGCGGATCTCGACCTGGACTGGCTGATCGAAGACGCCTATCCCTGGCAGCGCCGCGAATGGCGAGAGGAACTCGGCGACACGGCTGCTCTGTCACTGCTGCCCGAACTAGGCCCGGCCCGCCTCAAATGCTTGTTGCTGTATAGCCCGAGGCACAAGAGTCGCTACCGGCAACTGCCCGGGGCCCAGGAGTGCGCCGGACTAAGACCCGCTCTTACCCAGGCTCTGGCCTACCTGGAGGGCGCTCGATGAAACGGTTATGGTTGGTGCTGCTGCTGCTGGCGGGGTGCGCCCGCGAACCCCGCTTGCCCAGTCACCTCGAGGCCGATCCGCCGCGGCCGGAGGCGGTGGCCGAACTCGCCGGCCAACTGTTCGCCAACCTGACGACCGGCCAGTCACTGGTCAGCGGCGACGCTCGGGCCGAGCGCATCTTGCTTTTGAGTCTCAGCGACGGTCGCCAATCCAAGCGCTATCAGGCCCGGGCCGAGAGTCTGTACGCAGCCGCCCAGACCCTGGCCGAACAGGCTCGGAGCGATGGCCTGCGCCCGCTCTGGCTGCGACTGGACGTAGTGGCCGATCTAGCCGATATTCCCGACGAGCCTCCCGCGCTCGAGCGCGGGCTGGCCGGCCTGGCTGCCGACGGAAGCCCGCCTCGGTTCTGGCTGCCGCTCGAGGTGCCTACCTCGGTGCTCTCCAACGACGGCGAACTCAATCTCGAGCGGCTGAAAAAGCTCGACCCGGATTGTGAGCGCTGGCTCAACTTCGGCACGGTGGCGGCCTTCAGCGACGCCCAGGGAAGCTTTCCGCTCTATCGCGGGCATGCGCTCGAGGCTCCGGCCCGAGGACCTGACGAACTGCTCGAGGCGGCCCGGCGCGGCGGTGATTATCTATTGCGAGGACTGAGTCCCGAGGGCCGCTTCGCCTACTGTTACCATCCCACCCGAGATCGTTTCAGCACCGACTACAACATGCTCCGCCACGCCGGAGCCGTCTATGCTTTGCTGGAACTCTATCAAGAGACCAGACAACCCGAGTACCTCGAGGGGGCGCGTCGGGGCCTCGAGTTCATGATGTATTCGGTGGAAGAGTCGAGAAAGTTCAACTCGACCCGGGTTTTGGTGGATGATGGTTCAGTCAAGCTCGGGGGCAACGCCCTGGCCATTCTGGCTCTGGCCCGGTATGTCGACGTCACCGGCGAACGCAGATGGCTCGCCGAGATGGAAGATCTGGCCGAATGGATGGTCCGAAACCAGAGCCCCGACGGCCGTTTTCGCGTGCACAAGGAGAATTATCCGGCCGGCGAAGACAGCGGGTTCCGCTCGGAGTATTACCCCGGTGAAGCCCTGGTGGCCCTGGTCAATCTCCATCGCCTCGACCCTGATGAACGCTGGTTGAAGGCGGCCCGTCGAGCAGCCCGCTACCAGATCCGTCGGGCTCGTCGCGAAAAACGCCCGCCGCATGACCACTGGTTGATGATCGGTCTGGAACAGCTCTATCGGATCGACCCGGACCCCAGCTATCGCGACTACGCTTTTGACCTCTCGGAGATGATCATGACCAGCCAGAAAACGGCTCAGGCCCGCCCGGATTGGGACGGCGGCTTCTATACTCCGCCGCGCTCCACTCCCACCGACATCCGGCTCGAGGGTCTCAACGCCGCCTGGGCGTTGGCCGTGCAGGCCGGCGATGGAAAGCGAATAGAGCGTCTGAGAAGTTCGGTGGAGCGGGGCTTAGCCTTTAGCTCGCTTTGTGAGGTGACTCCTGAGAGAGCAGCGCTACTGGTCAGGCCAGACTATTGTCGGGGAGGGGTAATGCGAGGCCTGGCCGACCCCGAGATTCGCATCGACTACGTTCAGCACCACATATCGGCTTTGCTAGGAGCCTATCGGCTCACGAAACCAGCGCCAGCCAAACCGTGAAAACCAAGACCACGAAGCCCACTCCGTAGAGAATGACCTTGGCCATAGAGCGGGCTTCAGCTAAGGACATCACGGTTGATTGGGCAGGTAGGGGCGCCGGGGGCTCGGGTGGCCCGACATCTTCGAGGTCCTGGTAACGGCTGACAAAGGCGCGAGCCAGACGCTCGGCCGCCTCGCGGGTCTTGTAATCGAAGGCGCCGGGCTTGCTGTGGTCGCAATAGATAAAGCCCAGGGCTCGACCGCGCACATCCAACAAAGGCACGCACAGAACGCAGGGGTGGGTTGCGCCATCGGGCTTGAATTTGGTGTCCTTCTGGACGTCGAGAGTAAACACGGTGCGGCCGGTGCGCATGACGGTCCGCAGCACGTCCTGATTGACGGTGGCCTCGCCCCAGACGCTATCGTCGAGGCCATAGGTGGCCTGCCCGCCGGGTTGGGTCGTTGGCTTGGGCTCGAAGTTGACCGCCACCCGCTCGGCCTTGAAATCGACGGCCATAGCGCGCACGGCTGTTTTGACCAGCTTGGTAAGATCTTGAGCCTGCTCGACCTTCACAAACTGGATGTTTTGCTCGCGAGGCAGACAGGTCCTGCCGCCAGGACCCATCTGGAATAGGGCGAAATCAGCCCGCATGCGACGCCTCTTAGCGATTCTTCTCTGCACCCTGACGATGGCCGCCTGGGCCGCTCTGCCCCCGCTTTCAGACGACGATCGAAAAGACGTGGCCGACCACATCCTGGTGGGTCAGGTTCACAACGTCTCGTCGAAAGAGGTCGAAATCCAAGACGGGACCAACTTCGTCTACGCTCTGAATTTTCGAGTTGACGCTCGTGAAAAAGGCAGCTTGCGCCCGGGTCTCACCCTGAGCATCTCATGCAAACAGACGGGCCAACGCCCTCAGGGCTGGGCGGGTCCGCAAGGCCAAAACGAGATCCCGCGCGAGGGTCAGAAAGTCAGAGTCTTTTTGCGCGAGACTCCCGAGGGCACCTTCAGCCTGCTCGAGCCCAATGGTTGGGAAGCCCTCTAGTTGGGCTTCTTCGACTCCTTCCTGCGGCTGGTCTTCGGCCCCGGTTCGAGCCACGGCAAAACCACCAGGGACCCGCCCCTGTGTCCCAGCTGCAACCAGGCTCTGACCCCCAACTCCGAGGGAGTCTTCTGCTGCCCTGGGTGTCACGGGATGTGGCTACCTAACGAGTCCTTTCAAGCCTATTTGGCCAGCGAGCAGGTGACTCCCGAAATGGGCGGCGGGGGTAGCGCCGAGCATACCTACTCGCGCTCGGCCTCATCGCGCCACTGTCCGGCCTGTGAAGAGCGGATGGACAACTATGAATTTGCCTACCAATCGGGCATCTGGGTCGACGCTTGTCCGCAACGCCACGGAGTCTGGCTGGATGCGGGCGAATTGCTGATGGTGCGTGACTATCATCGTCGGACCATCGGCCGGGAAGCGACCGGGGAAGAGAAAGCTCGCATGGCCATGGCTTTTCTGGACGGAGCAGTGGCGACTCGGTCAGGCCATCTCAAGAGCCTGCGCGAAATCCGCCAGCAGCAAGAGGCGTGCCGCGAATGGGCCTCAGACTACAACGATCATTTGGCCTGAAAAAGAAAAGGGCTCGCGCAAGTTACCAAAGCGTTTTGCTTTCCCTAAAGTGTGTAAGCTTCAGCGGTCGGGGCGCGAGGCCATCCTTAGATTAGCCTGAGTGGCCTGCCCCCGTCGGTGAAAAATTCCCACAAGTGTTTGACCATCCCGGCGGCAATGGTCCCTTCGTGAAACTCCGAAAGAAGAAAACCGCCAAATCCACCGAGGCGACCCTGACTCGGGCCATCCGGTTGCAGGGTGAAGGCCGCCTCGAACAAGCCGAAGAGCTTTTTCACCGTGTGCTCGATTCTGAGCCGACCAGGGTCGAGGCCCTTCATCGCCTGGGGGTGCTCGCCTATCAGACCGGTCGCTCCGAGGCGGCCGTCAAACTGCTGCGTCGAGCACTGACCCAAAAGCCATGGGACGGACAGTTCCATCGCCATCTGGCGGTGGCGTTGGCCGTCGAAGGTCAGGGCCCCGAGGCGCTGCTGCACGCCCAGCAAGCCGTGTCGCTCGAGCCCGACTCGCTCGAGTCACTCTATAATCTGGGCAGCCTCCAACGTCTGCAGGGCCACTATCAAGAGGCCGCCGATACTCTGGATGAAGTGGTGGCCCGTCACCCAGGTCACTATCGAGCCCGCAACAACCTTGGCCTGGCTTTGGCCCAGGCCGGCCAGATCGAGCAGGCCGCCGCCGTCCTCGAAGAAACCTTGCAGCAAGCTCCCGCCATGGCCGAGGCCTATCACAACCTTGGACTAGTTCGGCAAGCCCAGGGCAGGATAGAAGAAGCGGTGGCCCTCTATCAAGAATCGCTGCGCCTGGAACCGCTCAATCCGGGGGCCTTCTACAGCTGGGGCTGCGTCTTGCGCGACGCTGGCTTTGTCAACGAGGGCTGCGAGCTCTTCATCCAGAGCCTCAAGCTCGACCCCACCTTCTGGCGGGCGCGCTTGCAATTGGCCGAGGGGCTACTGAGGTTGGGACTGGTCGAACAGTCGATCACCCAAATCCGGGCCGTCCTCGAGCAGCAGCCCGACCAGACCGAGGCGGCTCATCTGCTGATGGTGGCCAGCGGCCAGACCCCCGAGCGAGCCGACAATCACTATGTGACCACTCTCTTCGACGAGTATGCCGAGACCTTCGACTACCATCTGGTCAATCAGCTGGGCTATCAAGGCCCGGCCATGCTCTTTGACCTGCATCAGCGAGTGGCCCCCGGCAAAGGCCTGCGGGTCCTCGACGCGGGCTGCGGCACCGGCTTGTGCGGCAAGCTCTTTGCCGAGGTCGCGGACGCGCTGGTCGGGGTCGATCTCTCTCACAAGATGCTGGAGCGGGCCCTGGGGTTGCGCCTTTATCAGCAACTCCATCAGGCCGACTTACTCGAGTTTCTGGCCGAACATCCGGGCGCTTTCGACCGCATTGTGGCCGGCGATCTGCTCATCTATCTGGGCCGACCAGAGCCCTTTCTCGAAGCGTGCCATCAGGCGCTCGCTGCCGACGGCTGGGTGTTCTTCACCGCCGAGGTGGGTGAGCAGACCCTCGAGTTGCGCAAAACCGGTCGTTTTGCTCACTCGCCTCAGGCTCTAGCTACAGCCGCCCAGGCGGCCGGCTTTGTGGTGGAAGCCATCGAAATCGGTCCGCTACGGGTCGATTGTGGCCGACCACTCGAGGCGGTAGTGGTGGCTCTGCGCAAGGCCTAACGGATCTCGACATGTACATTGTTGAAGTCGGGGTCCTCAAGGCTGCCCTGATGGTAGCAGTGCAATCCGAGAGGTAGCCCGGCTACCCGCACTTCTTGACCCTCGGCGATGATGCCGCCCAGGGCCCCGAACTCGATAAAGCGACGGAAGAGTCCGGCATAAAGGCCCAACGTATTGGCCTCGAGCCCGCGCATGCTAAGATCGGGTCGACCGAACTTGCGCATTCCCCGGGTGTGTAACCAGACCCCGGCCTCGGCGGGCGAAGATAAGGTCACGACGTGGGTGGCCGGTCTTGGCTCGCCGGGGCGAAAAGCCTCTTCGACCCACTCCCCCGGCTCCCACCAGCGCAGAGCAAAGGGGTCATACAGAGCCACTCCCCCCTGGTCGAGTAGATAGGTGAGCAGGCCGATGGCGTCCCGAAAGTAGTCGAGCAGTTTCGGCTCTTCCGGTTGGCCCCGCAGCACCAGGCAACCGTTGGCCCGGCCCACCACCGAGGCGGCTCGCGGATTGGACTGCTCGAGTTGTTCCCAGAGGATCCCCTGGCGAAAAAAGTCCGGCTCTTGCTGGTCCAGCGTCAGGCCGGCGGGCAGGCCTGACGACCGGTAGCGACCGGCGGACAACGGGGCCATGCGAGCCGGAAAGTTGCCAAAGACCGCATAGAAGAGATAAGGCTCGCCTCCTCCTTCCTGATAGTGCGGTCGCAACCAGTGGCTCACCGCCCGAATTTCCCCGAGCCGATTCTATATCCTGGCGGGCGTAAGGGTGCTATACTAGACCGATGGTAGCTCTGGTCGCCCCGCTTCTCCATCGCCACCACCGGGAAGAGTGCCCTCCAAAGGCTTGGCGCCTAACCCTGCTTCTCGGCTACGCCCTGCCACTTCTGGCATTCGCCCTGGTCGACCGGTCGCGGCTCGAGTTTTTCGTCTATGTCAGCCTCGCTATGAGCCTGGTGGCGTTGAGCGTGCACTACGTTCAACAAGCCGTCGGTCTCTTGAGCGAGTTACGACGAGGCCGAGTGTTTGACGAGTTGCTCACCACCCGTACCAGCCTGCAAGAACTTAATTGGTCGCTGGCTCGCTACCAAACTCGCTCGAGCCTGCTTCGCTCGTTACCTTTTCTCTGCATCGCGCTACCGTTCGTTCATCCGCCCTGGGCTTTACTTCTGGCCACTCTAACCAATGGAGCTTGTCTGGTCCTTTGCTACCTATTCGGTGGCCTGGCCCTGGCCCCGCGAAAGCCGGGTCAGAGCTTGCCGCCGGGGGTCTCCGCTCCCCACCCCCCTGACCTGGACCCACTGGTGTTTCGCGAACGATTACGGCAGGCCCGTCACAAGTGGTCCCTGTCCCGTTCGTTCTCGTTGCTAACGACGGCGGGGCTCGCGCTGACCGCCTGCTATGACCCTCGTGGCCTGACCGCGCTCTGGGCCTGGTCCCTATTACTGGGAGCGCTAACCACGCTCGATTCGGTCGCTGGCGAAATGCGAGCCGGAACGCTCTCTTCGCTGATTCAAACCGCAACCGACGAGAAGGAGTTCATCAACTCTTGGCTCCGCATCGCCATGCGCGGTCGCCGCCTGGAGTTCGTGCTGGTCATGATCGTCCTGCCAGGACTTGGGGGTCTCCTCCATTTGCTGGCAGGGCTCTTCGGATCCCTGACCGGCATCTCACTCTCCGCCACCGGACGAAGTCGCGCCCAGTCGCTCGCCCGGATCACCACCATGATACTCAAGTTTGGGGCGGCAGCCTTAATGTTGTGGGGCGTCATTCAAATCCCTGGGGTGGACCTCGTCGTTCCCGACGACTGGCTGGTTAGCGTCGACGCCGCCCTCGCTCCCCTCCGGCCCTATTCATTTAGTCTGAGCCTGCTGGCTGCCCTGACCCTGGCCGGACCGCTGCTGTATCGTCGATGTCTGTGGACACTAGCATCCCTCTGGAGCGGCCACGTTCCTCGACAGGATGGTCAAGACATGGACGCCGCCACGTTGATGCGCCTGGGCGTCGCTCTTAACCTGCTCTGTCTGGCTCTGGCCGCGCCTCGACTGCTGGTGCGATTGAGCTTGCAGGAGATGCGTTTCCTCTGCTTTGAATTGGCGGGCCTGATCGCTCTCTGGGGTTTGGCCGGCTATCTACGTCCGCTGCTCAGAGGCGGCCTTGGGCGCTTGACCGCCGCCACCCTGGGCGGCACGAGTGGATGGCTGGCCACGCTTGCATGGCACCATCTCAGCTTTCTGCCCTACGGGCCACACCAGCCCCTCGGGGACATCGACGGATTCGTCCTATGCCTGGCCGGTGCGGCCCTGGCGGTATTGTTGTCCGGGTTTGAAGCGCGGAAGTGCCACTCGCCCGGGGACGTGGCTCGCGGCTTCGCGCTCGCTGGCCTGGCTTTAATGGTGACCTCGGCTCAAGGCCTGATGTTGCTGCCCCGGTCAAACTTTGAGGCTCTAAAGGCCGAGCGCCAGACCCATTGGCACCGCAACCACGCGCTGGAGCGTGAAATGCGGCGGCTGAGGGCGGAGCACACGGAGGTGCGAATCGTGTCTGATTTTTGTGGTGTTTACCAAGTGGACGAAAAAGCTGAGGCCCATCGCGAGTCGGCCGCCGCTCTACTGGGCGCGGCCTACCAAGATCGCGAAGCCCTCTTTGATGAACCCTATGTCGTCTGCGGCTGTGGCGTGCCGTTTCTGTCGCCGCATTGGGCTCAAATTCGTCGTCGAGGCAAGTCACTGGAGGAATGGGAGGGCTTCGAGCCTCGAGAACTTCTCTACCTACGCGATACCCTAGACCAGGAAGTCGACGCAACCAGCCTGCCGCGGTTGCGTCCCGATCTCGAAAACTTCAACCAGGCCGTGCTCACTTCGGTGCTCAGAGCCGTAGACAGCCTGGACGAACCGTATCCTCACACAGGGCCACCGATACTGAAGCGGGCCTGGTTCTATCCCCCGCAATATCGAAGATGGTTGGCCCGCGCATGGCTAGCCGACTACGTGACCCACCGCCCCTGCTATGAAGACCCCAGAGGCCAGGCCGTCCCGCCCATGCTGACCGCGACTTTGATGGAGCGCTGTCGAGAGGGCTACCAGGCCGAGTTGAGAAGCTTTGAGCAGCCAACCTCGCAGGAATGAGATTCCACCGCTGGAGCCTTTCAGATTTGTTTTAGGCTCCTTGGGCTAGACTCTCTCAACAATTCTTGTTGGAGGCTAAGCTTGATCCGCTCGTTCGTGCGACTGCCCTATGACGTGCCCACCGGCCGTCAGACTACCGGGGTGGGTGGTTATAGCGGCCAGGGCACCACCTGGACCCAAGAGATTCTGGGCATCGACCCGTCCGGACAGGTCGCGCCCAAGGATGTCTGCAGCGTGCTGATCGATAGCCGCACGGCCAAGATGGCCGACAAAGACGCAGCCGCCGTCGAGATCAAGGACACCGACTCGGAGCCGAATCTGGCCGTTCACCTGACTCGCGACGCCCGGGGCTGGGCCGTGCTGCATGTGGTCAATCAGGCCGATAGCTTCAAGGCCGAGATCACCTTTCCGCTGGGCGACGCCAGCCACATCGACGAAGCCTACTTCTCCCCTGGCGCCTTTTGTCAGGTGGCCGAGAAAGTGATCGCGGGACGCTCCGGCAGCGACGCCGGCTTTCAGGTTGGCGAGGCCGAGTGGACCCTATCCAACGGACGGCTCGTGCAGGTGTGAACTAACGGTCGAGCGAGCCACCCTCGCTGCTGGCTTTGTTCTTCAACCCATCCACGACTTGACCCACGGTAGCCCCGCCGCGGTGCGATTGAGCGGCCTGAGCCGAGACCGTGGCCGTGGCTTGTGAAGTGAACTGCCCTTCGGCCCGGATGTTGCCGCGACCCGACGAGCCCGAGCGCGCCTCGCTGCCCACTGCCGAGTTCTCGACCACCAGCGAAGCACCTCGGGCCAGGCGGTTCTCGGCTCCGGCGCCGCCGTTGCCGGCGGCCACCACTACGGGCACTCCAAAGGTGTCCTGGATGGTGTTGATCTGGCGCTGGACCATGGAGAATTCGCCTTCGCTCAAATTGCCGTTGAAGGCCTGCTGAGAAAGATTGACGGCGTCGATCTGTTGGCCGTTGATGAGCTGATCGATGACCCCGCCGAGGGCGCCGCTCACCCCGCCACGATTGACGTCGAAACCGACCGTGCTGGCTCCGCCGGCCTGGATGATTCCGGCGATCTCGTTGCCATGATTTGAGTTGAAGTCATCCACCACGGCCACCGTTGGACCACCGGCGTTGCCGCCGACGATATCGCCAACCGGTACCCCTCCGCCTCCACCGGCATTACCCGCATTACCCGCATTACCCGCGTTGCCCGCATTTCCGGCGTCGCCAGCACCACCGGCATTGCCGGCGTTGCCCGCGTCGCCCGCCCCGCCGGCTTCGCCGACTGGGGGCGCTCCCGCGAACTGGCCCATTCCATCAAACAGAGACTGACCCGACTGGAGCAGCATCATAATCAAGGCGATCAGTTCCTGCACCGCCTCGGGAGAATCGGCCCCGAGTTGGGCAGGGTCGAGGCCGCCCAGAGCCTGCTGGAGGGCCGGAGGCAGGCCAGCGGCACCGCCTTGAGTAGGAACCAGAGCATTGTTTGGCGCGATGGTAGATAGCATGACCCAATGCTAGTCCCCGGCCGGGTCTGAAAGCTTCCAAAAGCCGGCCCGCAAGTTACCATTTCGTTTCCAAAGTTCGCATTTTTCGTTCATAAATGTTTTACATCTTTTTAACTTCCATGGATCCCCGCTGCTCGAGCCCAGATGCTATGATGACAGGGCGAGTGACCGTTGGAGGCTAAGTGGCGAGCTTTATCAATGGTCCCATCGGTTTTTTCCCGACCCGGCAGACCCAATTCCCCGGTTTTTCTCCCCTAGGTGCTGGTCGAGCCAATGATCCGCAGGCGACCCTGATCACATTGCTGCAAGCCCTGCTCGGTGCTCTGACGCAGCTCAACGGGGGGTGGAACAACCTGGCCGGTCCCCAGCAGCCCCAGCCTCAGCCGACGACCCCCATCAACTACGGCGGCCCCACCACTCCGACCCCAACCACCGGGGGCGGATACGGCGGCGTAGCGACCGGCACCACCGCCTCGCCCGAGATGTTCGGCACCCTCAGGCCGCCCTCGGACCCTAACGACTTCGCCAGCTATCTGCAAGCGCAATTGGCCGGCGGCACGCTTCAAGGCAATACCGGCATCGCTCAGGCGGATGCCATTCCGGGCACACGCTTTGCGCGGGTGCAGAGCCCACAACTGTGGCACGCCGATGTGGCTCGCAACTATGCCTACCAGTTTGCCGCTTTCGCCAGCGGCAACGACGCCCTCAGCGTCGGGGGCTTGCAAGCCGGGGTCGAAGCCTTCCACCAGATGAAACCCGAGGCTCGCCTCTTCATGCAGGTCGCCTCGGTCTTCAAGGGCAACAGCCTCAACGGCCCGGGCTTCTACGACAATCCCGGCTTGAAAAACCTGTTGCTATCGAAGGGCGTATCCGATCTAGCTGGCCTCGACGGCGTGGGTCAGACCGATGTCCAGACCATCGGTGCCGTGGCCAAAGCCATCGACCGTGGCCAACTCAATCTCAACGACATCATCAACAGTGGCACCATCGACAACCTTGACCGCTACTTCCAGGTGATCGACTACGTCCAAACCGGTCGCTTCTCGCTGGATGTGGCTGCTTACGACACGACCCCGATCTAGACCGCACCTGATCAGGATCATCCCCAAAGAATTGATTCTGCTCAATAATAGCGGCTATGAGTTGGAAAGACAGAGCCGTTACCCCCACCCAGGCGGTAGCCCAGGTCAAAAGCCATGACAAGATCTTTTTGCACGGGGCCGCGGCCGCGCCGTTAACCCTCGAGGCCGCCCTCTGCCAGCGCCACGAGTTGCAGGGCGTCAATCTCTATCACATCCACGTCGAAGGCCGCGCCCCTTTCGCCGAACCCGAGCACAAGGGGCGCTTTGCGTCCTACTCGTTCTTCACCGGGCCCAACCTGCGGCTGGCAGTCAGCGAGGGGAGGGCGGATTTTATCCCCGTCTTTCTCTCGGACATCCCCCTGCTTTTTCGCTCGGGCCGGGTAGCCCTGGATGTAGCCCTGGTCAGCCTTTCCATGCCGGACCGCCATGGATTCTGCAGCCTGGGACCCTCGGTCGAGGCGGCCCTTGAGGCGGTGCGCACGGCTCGATTGGTGATCGCCGAGATCAACCCGCGCATGCCGCGCACTCACGGTGACAGTTTCGTGCACCTGGATCAGATCGACCACTTCTGCCTGGTTGACCGTGCTCTTCCCACCCACGAGCCCCCGCCGGTCGGGCCCGTGGAACAGGCCATCGGCGATCAGATCGCCGCCATGATCGAAGACGGCAACACCTTACAGCTCGGAATCGGAGCCATACCGGCGGCCGTGGTCAGCCGGCTGGGCGACAAAAACGATCTGGGTGTCCACACCGAAATGTTCACCGATGGCGTGGTGGAATTGATGACCTCGGGAGTCATCAACAACTCGCGCAAGACCACCCACGCCGGGCATACGGTGACCAGCTTCGTCAGCGGCAGCCAGAAGCTGTTCGACTTCATCAACGACAACCCGGCGGTAGAGTTCTACGGTTGCGACTATACCAATAACGTGGGCCTGATTGCCGAGCACGATCACATGGTGGCCGTCAACAGCGCCCTCGAGGTGGACCTTTCGGGACAGGTGTGTGCCGACTCGATCGGGCACTCGATCTATAGCGGCATTGGCGGCCAGATGGACTTCATCCGCGGAGCCGCACTCTCTCGAGGCGGCAAACCGATCATTGCGCTGCCTTCAACGGCTCGCGGAGGGTCGCTCTCACGCATCGTCTCGACCCTTAAGCCGGGGGCCGGAGTGGTCACCACTCGCGGCCACGTCCACTGGGTGGTGACCGAGTACGGCGCTGTCAACCTGCACGGCCTTTCGCTGCGCCAACGGGCCGAAGCCCTGATCAGCATCGCCCACCCCGACTTTCGACCCCAGCTGCAAAGGGAATTCCGCGAGCAGCGCCATTTTGTTTAGCCTGGGGGCAGCGCCGATGATCTATATCATTTCGTCTCGACTACCAAAAATAGCAAAATAGAGCCAGGAGGTGAAATTCATGAAAGTTCGCGATGTAATGACCCAGAAGGTCAGAACGATTGAATACTCAGCCAGCGTGCGTGAGTTGTCGAGGTTGCTCGACGAGCTTGGAATCTCTGGTGTCCCGGTGGTGGACGCCGATGGACGTCTGGTCGGGGTAGTCTCGAGCACCGACATCGGGGCTGGAGTGAGCGATCCTCCAGTTGCCAGCGAGATGGATCGGGATCTGCTCGACGAGGACCACGAACTGGCCGGCCTCGAGTCGGCCAAAGTGGCCGATCTTATGACCGAGCATGTGGTGACCATCGAGCCCAGCGCCAACGTCTCTGAACTCGTCGACCTGATGGTGGAATCCAACATCCACCGCGTCTTCGTCACCAGTGGCGAAGACCTGGTAGGAGTCGTCACCACGATGGACCTCATTCGCCAGCTCAAGTCCATGTTCTCGGGGCAGATGAGTAACGTATGACCAGACTGCTCACCCTCACTCTGGTTGCGCTTCTGGCGGCGGCGGGCCTGGCCGCGCCGTCAGGGCGTGACGATGGACCAAGCCCCGACCGGGGGCTTTATGTGTTCCAAGCCTATTGCGCCGCCTGCCACGGAGAGGGCGGCAAGGGTGACGGCCCGATGAGCGGCAAGCTCTATCTAGACTTTGCCGTTCGCCCCGCCGATCTCTCCGCGCCAGCCTTCCAGAAAAGCCGGACCGACGAGCAACTCGAAGAGGCCGTGCGAGGAGGGGGCAAGGCGGTTCACAAGACCCCCTTCATGCCTGCCTGGGGACAGACGCTCACCGACCGTCAGGTGGACGATCTGGTGGCCTTCATCCGAGAGCTTGGTAGCGATCCGCTGGGCGACCGGCCGCCGATCGTCAATCTGGGCGACAAGCTCGAGCTGGGGCGGGTGCTTTACACCATCCACTGCCTGGCCTGCCATGGCACGACCGGCAAGGGCGACGGCCCCTTCTTACAAGGCCTGGGAGCTAGCGGAACCCTCACCAACCAGCCACCCAGTCTGGCGGTCTACGAGTTCTTCTATGACCGCAGCGATAAGCAACTGGAGGGTCCGGTCAAGAGCGGCATCACCCACTCAGGCCTCAAGACCGAGAACACCAGCTGGTGGCATCGCGCCCTCGACGACGAGGAAGTCCGCAGTTTGATCTTCTACCTGCGAAGCCTGCCGATGAGTCAGGCCGACCAGGAGAAGACCTAGACCTAACTGGCCCCTTCCTGACTGATCTCTTGCAAGCTGTCCAGGTCGAGAAGCTCTACCGCTTTTCGACTCCGCGACACAATACCTCGCTGGTGAAAGTCGGTCAGGACGCGGGCCAGCGTCTCGGGGGTCAAGCCGCACAGCTGAGCCATCTCGAGGCGAGTGGGATAGTAGTGGAGATGCTCGGGCAAGACGGCGAACTCGAGCAGCAATTCGGCCACGCGCGCGCGGGCCGTTTTTCTTGCGTGGGAGAACCAGCGATTCTCGGCCGATTGTAGCTCGCGGGCCAGGCGCTCGATGATGGAAGTGGCCAGATTCGGTTCGAGGCTCATCAGGTTCTTGAGCGCCTTATCACTGAGGAAGCAGAACTCGGCCGCCGTCACCGTCTCGGCCGTCGCCGAATGGGTGCCCTCAGCGAAGAAGGCGCGATAACCCAGCGGTTGACCAGGTCCGGCCCAGGCCAGCAGGTGCTCGTTGCCATCAGCGGTCAGACGATACATGCGCACCACTCCGGCGCTCACGCAATAAATGCCCGAAGCCTTCTCGCCCTCGCGATAGATGACGTGGCCACGCGGAAACGAGACCACCGCGCGGGTAGCCTCGATAGCGTCGAGGCACTGATCGCTTACTCCAGAGAAAATGCTGGTGCCGGCCAGGCGGGCGGCACAGGCACGACAAGAACTCGGGTCACATCTTTCCACAGAAAAGAGTGTGACCCAAAAAAACTCGCCAGCCTATGATATAGATCAGTCGATGCAAGACAGGGTGACCTGTTTCCAACCAAATGTCGCTGTTGGTGAAAACAAGACGGAAAACCAGGACCGGCCCAGAAGCATGGGTAGGTGCTCGCCTGGCTCGAAGATGGTCGCCTCGACCCCTATCAGAAACCCGCCAACCCTTTCCAGGCCTATGCCCTCTTCGCCAAAGAGCCGAGTCCGGTGCAGCAGGCGGGCCAGATCATGAGCCGCCCGGTAATCACCATCGACGAGTTCACCAGCGTCGACAAAGCCCTGGGACGGATGTCCGAACACGGCCTCCACCACCTGGGCGTAATCCGGCTGGGTCGGCTGGTTGGACTGGTCTCTGATCGCGACTTGATGAGGGCGCCCCCCGAGGCGCCGGCGGCCTCGTTCATGACCAGTCGTCTGCTCACCGCACGACCCGAGACCTCTCTGTGGAAAGTCGCCCGCACTATGGTGCGCCATCGCGTTCACTCGGTGCCGGTGCTCGATTCCGAGGGTCAACTGGTGGGACTCGTGACCAGTCAGGATCTGCTCGCCCTGATGACCCATCAGGCTCCGGTCGAGGTCTGGCTATAGAGGCCGAAGGCCGGATGCTCGACCAGATAACCGAGCAGGTCAGTGCTGGTGACCATCCCGATGGGGGTCAACTCGCCGTCTACCACCACCAGGCTGTGGAACCGGCAACTGACCAGGGCTTCAGCCACCTCTTTAAGATCGGCCCTCGGTCCGGTGGTGAGCACGCGACGCACCATCATCTGGCCCACGGTCGCGGCCTGGCTGCCCAGCAAATCGCGATCGCTGACCAGACCGACCAGGCGACCCTCGTCGACCACCGGCAAATGGCTGAACCCGTGCTCGGCCAGCAACTCGAGAGCCTCGACCAGACTGACCTCGGGACCGACCGAGACTACCGGCCGGCTCATGAGCTGTTCGACGGTCACGAAGTCGACGTTGGTCGATTGCTCGTCTGGCTCGAAGTCGGTGTCGATGCGCTCGAGGGCCTCGGGTCCCGGCCGCTGAGACGGATGTTGGCGCGCCACCCGCTGGGCCGGCTTGGCGACGACTTCTGAGTTGGGCGGAGGCAAGGGTAGGCCTGGCGGCAGAGGCGGCTCGTGGGGAGCGTTGCGAGCCGGCGGCGGGGACTGCGGACTGGTCTTCGAAGGCGACCGGTGGGCTACGGAAAACTCGACTCCATCCATGGGCAGCGTCGGCTCGGGGCTGATGCGTTCCCAGTTGCCGTCGAGATAGGTATCGGGGACCGCCGCGTCGCCCGGAGGCAGGCGCGGAATCTCACGATAAAGGACACCATCGACCAGCCAGAAGATCGCCATCTCAAATCTGAGCCGAGGTCGGGGCCAGCCGGGGCTCGAGATACTGCCACACCACCTGGGGCAGCTCTTCGCGGCAACACTGGCGTAGCGACGCCAGGATCTGGTTGGCTTCGGTCAAGGAGTGGATCCCGTTGCGCAAGGCCGCCGAGGCTTCACTGAGTTTGCGGGTCATCATCTGCTGCAGCAACGCATCCAGTTGTTGGGGGCGCTGCTCCCAAAGATCGAGAACTTGCTCGTAGAGGGCCGCCCGCAGGGCCGAGCCGACTCCCTGCAGGACCGTCTCGTTCCAGAGCCAGGTGCCCGGGTCGGGATAGAGGGTGCTCCAGACCTTGACCTCGCCCACCATCATCTCGGCGGTTTCCTGCGGAGTCATATCGAGAAACTCCAGCCGCATCTCTTCGGTCTTCTGGGTCTTGAGCGTCTTGACCTCAGAAGGTGGCCGCCCGTGAAGCAACTCGGCCGACAGTTCCCACTCGAGGGCTGGCCCGGCCATCGATTGGCTCAGACGGATCCAGGCCAGTTCGCCCACCTTGAAATAGAGGTAGTCCATCACCGCCTGGTCCACCTCGGCTTCAAGCTTGGCCGAAACGCCCGGCTTATGCGACTTGACGAACTCGCTGAGGCGCTGGCACTCCTGGTGGTCCAGGCCCGTTCCCAGTCGCCCGTGCATGGCCATGATGGCGGCTTCGAGACGCTGGCGGGCCTGCTGGCGCTGCTCGAGTTCTTGACGATGCTCGCGTTGGAAGCGCGCGTCGGGAGTATCGCCGTTCTCGAGCGCCGTGGCCTTGGCCCGAATGGCTCTGGCCAGGTCAGCCAACTCCGCTTGCAGCGCGTCAATCGATGGCGGCTCCAGCACCTCCTCCGGCTGATGGTGATGCTGAAAAATCCCCTCGAACATTCGGCCGAAAAAGCTCACGCGTGGTCCCCTTTCTTCTGCTCGCGGCGATGCCAGACCATGTAATATAACACCGGCACGGCCGTTCGTGACAAGAGCAAAGAGGCGACTTCTCCGGCCATCAGCGAAATGGCCAGTCCGTTGAAGATGGGGTCGGCCAAAATGACGCCCGAGCCGACCACCACGGCGGCGGCCGTGAGTAGCATCGGACGAAAGCGCACCGCGCCTGCATCGATGACGGCTTCTTCTAAGGGCATCCCCTGACTCAACCGCAACTCGATGAAGTCCACCAGAATGATCGAGTTGCGCACCACGATGCCGGCGCCGGCGATGAAGCCGATCATCGAGGTGGCCGTGAAGAAGGCTCCCAGGAAGAAGTGACCGGGCATGATGCCCACCATCGAGAAGGGGATGGCCGAGAGGATGACCAGCGGGGTCACGAAGTTCTGGAACCAACCCACAATCAAGGCGTAAATCAGCACCAGCACCACCGCGAAGGCGATGCCAAGGTCGCGAAAGACCTCATAGGTCACCTGCCACTCGCCGTCCCACTTGATGGCGTAGGACTCGGTATCGGGCGGTTGCGAAAAGAGGAAGGTCCTGACCTTGACTCCGTCGGGCGTGGGCAGTTTGTTGATACCGCGTCCCAAATCAAGAATGCTATAGAGCGGGCTGTCGAGTTTACCCGACACATCACCGGTCACATAGATGACCGGTTGAAGATTCTTGTGATAGATGGAGTACTCGCCGGCTCGTTCGCGGAAGGTCACGAGTTCGCCCAGGGCCACCGTGCCGCCCGAGCGGGTTGGTAACCGCAGAGCGGCCAGGTGGCGCTTCGAGGCTCTGGCCTGGCGCGAGAAGCGGATGACGATGCGGACATCCTCTCGGGCCACAGAATCGTGCAGCAGTCCGGCCACCTGGCCCTCGAGCAGCGCCTCTACGGTCGCCTGGATCTCGGCCGGGGCCACGCCGCTGCGAGCAGCCTTCTCGCGGTCGACCTCGAGCACCAACTCGGGATAGGGGTCCTCTTGATACCAATCCACATCCACCACACCCTCGGTCTCGACGTACAGTTGGCGGATCTGGTCGGCCAACTCCCGGGTTCCTCTGGCATCGGGTCCGAAAACCTCGGTCACCAGCGTCTGAAGCACCGGCGGTCCGGGCGGAATCTCGGCCACCTGGACCACCGCCCCACGCTCGTGAGCCAGCCTGGCCAGGGTCGGCCGCAGCGCCTTGGCGATGTCGTGACTCTGGCGCTGGCGATGGTGCTTGGCGGCCAGATTGACCTGGATGTCGGCCACGTTCGAGCCCCGTCGCAAGAAGTAGCGACGCACCAACCCATTGAAGTTGTAGGGGGAAGAGGTGCCCACATAGACCTGATAGTTGGTCACCTCGGGCACCTTCTCGACTTCGGCGGATAGAGCCCGGGCCACGGCGGCGGTATCTTCCAGGCTGGTTCCCTCGGGGGTGTCGATGAGCACCTGGAACTCGGATTTATTGTCGAAGGGCAGCATCTTGAAGACTACCAACCGCAACGGCACCATGGCTACCGCCGCCAACAGCAACCCCACGATGCCGATCACGAAGGCCCAGCGATAGGCCGCCTTGGCGATCAGCGGACCCATCAGCCGGCGATAGATTCGAGTGAGCAGGTCTTCTTCGTGCGCCTCGTGGTGACTGGCATCGTCAAGCAGCCGCAGGGCCGCCCAGGGAACCACCGTAAAGGCCACCACCATCGAGAACAGCATGGCCGCCGAGGCTCCCAGTGGAATCGGCAACATGTACGGCCCCATCAAGCCGCGCACGAAGGCCATCGGCAGAATGGCTGCGACCACGGTGAAGGTGGCCAAAATGGTGGGATTGCCGACCTCCTCCACCGCTTCGATCACCACTTCTCGGGCGGCTCGGCCGTGATTCTCGGGCAGTCGCATATGGCGAACCACGTTCTCCACCACCACGATGGCGTCATCCACCAGGATTCCGATAGAGAAGATGAGGGCAAAGAAGGTGACCCGGTTGAGGGTGAAGTCGTAGAGCACGAACGTGGCCAGGGTCAGGGCCAGCGTTACCGGGATGGCCAGAGCCACCACCGCCGATTCGCGCCGGCCCAGGGCCAACCAGATCAAGAGGGTCACCGAGACCACCGCAATACCCATGTGATAAAGCAGCTCGTTGGAGCGCTCGGCGGCCGTTTCGCCATAGTTACGGGTGACCGTGAGTTCGACCCCGCCGGGCAGATAGGTCGCCTTGAGCATGTCCACCTTGGCCAGCACTGCCTCGGCTACCGAGATGGCGTTGGCGCCGGACCGCTTGGCGACCGAGATGGTGACTGCCTGTTGCAGCCCGGCTTGATGACCCGACTCCAGCGAAGGGCCGGTGCCGTGCAAAACGTAGCTGGCCGGGTCGGGCCCCGCCTCGACGATGGTGGCGACCTCGCTCAGATAGACCGGTCGACCCTGGTGCACGGCCACTACCACCTGTCCCAGCTCCTTGGGGTCCCGCAAGAAGGCGTCGACCTTTACCGGTATGGCTTTCAGATCGCCGTCGAGGTAGCCCGCCCGCGAAGCCGCGTTGTGGGCTGCCAGGGCCTGGGCCAGGGCGCCTGGGGAGAGCGAGTAAGCCGCCAGCCGTGAGGGCTCGACTTCGACTCGCAACTCACGCCGCAAGCCTCCGATTAGGGTCGTCTCGGCCACGTTGTCGACCTGCTTGATCTGCTCGTCGAGTTGGGCGGCCACCCGCCGGAGCTCGGTCGCCTCGAGGCTCGAACTCGACAAAGTCAGGGCCAGAATGGGCACGTCGTCGATCGAGCGCGCTTTCACCAGCGGGTTGGACACTCCCGGCGGAATGCGGTCGAGGTTGGCATAGAGCTTGGTATAGAGCTGCACGATGGCGTCCTCGGGGTCGGTCCCCACATAGAACCGGACCACCACCATCGATTCGCCAGGGCGACTGGTGGAATACACGTACTCCACCCCGGGCAACTCGCGAATGAGCTTCTCCATCGGATAGGTCACCCGTTGCTCGACCTCTTCGGGAGAGGCGCCCGGCATGGCGACGAAAACGTCGGCCATGGGCACGGTGATCTGGGGTTCTTCTTCGCGCGGCAGGATGACCGTGGCTCCCACGCCCAGCAGAATCGAGACCAGCATCAGCAGAGGAGTCAGTCGCGAGTTGATAAATCCGCTGGCCAGGCGACCAGCTAATCCGTGGCCTTCACTACTCATGGACAGGGTCACCATCTCTCAAGCTAGCAGGAGGATTGAGGATCACCCTCACCCCTGGCTGAAGACCCGACAGAACCTCGAGCCGTTCGGCCAGAGGCTCGCCCAACTTGACCAGACGATAGCGAGCCTTCTGCTCGTCATCGACCACGAAGACTCCCTCGAGCTGACCGCGCCGCACCACCGACTCGGGGGCCACCCGCAGAACCTGGCGAGACCCGTTCTCGAGCACCACCCGCCCATAGAGGCCGGGGAAGAGCTTGCGTTCGGGGTTAGGCACTTCGATCTTGACCGTGAAGGCGCGACTCGACGGGTCGGCCGAGGGCACGATGTGACGCACGACGCCGGTCATCTTTTGCTCGAGAGCATCGATGCCCACGCCGACCGTCTGCTGTAGACGGATGGTCCCGATCTGGGTTTCAGGAACAGCCACCTCGAGCCACAGACTGCGAGTGTCCTGTACCTCCAGGAGCGGCTGCGAGGGAGTGGCCATATCGCCCTCTTGCACCGACTTGCGGGTTACGTAGCCATCGATGGGTGAAGTGATGTTGGAGTAGTGCAGTGGAGCCGAAGCCACCGAGATACCGGCCGCTGCCTGCGAGACGCCGGCCTGGGCGCTGCCCACCGCCGCCTGGGCCTCGGCTGTCTGGGACTCGGCCCGGCGAACCGAGGCTTTAGCGGCCTCAATGCCAGCACCGAGCTGAGCAACCCGAGCCTGAGCCACTTCGAAGGCTGTCTTGGAGCGATCGTAATCGCGGGCCGGCAGGGCTCCGGCTTGGTAGAGCATCTCCATTCGGTGAAGGTCGGTCCGGGCCAATTCAGCCTCGGCCCTAGCCTCGGGCAATCGCGACAGCGCCTGATCCAGCCCGGCCCTGGCCTCAGCCAGTCCCGATTGGGCCGAACGCACTCCAGCCAGAGCCTGCTCGGTCTGGGCGGCGGCCATGCGCCGGCTCGATTCAGCCTGGCGAATCATGGCCTCGACATCGGCGACATCCACTCGAACCACCGTCTGACCTTGATGCACGAAGTCGCCTTCTTCTACCCGCAGGTAGGTGATCCAGCCGCTGAGGCGAGTCGACAACACGGCCCTGCGGATAGCCACCAGGGTGCCCGCGAACTCCACCTTGTCCGGCACCTCCTGCCAGCGCAATTCCTCGCTGGCCACCGTCACCGGCGCCTTCTCTGGCTGGCTGGCATGGTCGGGCTCAGAGCCTCCGCAGGCAGCCAGCAGCAGCAAAACGATCAAACTCCAGTATTTCATAATCACATTATAACTAAATATTGTTTTTTATCAATATTTATCCAAAACTCCAAGAATAGTCTCGCCCCACCTACTGGTCAGAGCACTGATCTATGTCAGTTGGGATGGAAGAACGCTCAGTCGACGTAAGAATCGAAGGGCTCGTCCAGGCGTAACGACTCGTCGATCACGGCCAGCACAGCGGCCAGCATGGCCTGATGCTCGGCCGGAGGGAGATTCTCGGGGATCTCGGGAGTCACCTCGGGCGTAAGAGGGGCGACCTCGCCCACCAGTCGCTGCAAGCGCGCCACGGCGTCACGGTAAGCCTCGACTCGCTTACGGCCGGCGAACTCGCCCTCGAGATTGCTGAAGAAGTCCCACTCGTCGAGAAACTCATGCATGTGCACGGCCACCAGTTCATCAAAGCGCTCCCAATGCTCCACCGGCATCCGAACACCGCGCCGGTCGTGCCAGGGCGAATCGGCGATCGGAAGCGGCTCATCCTCTTCGCCGGGAGCCACGAAATACTGATACATGCGAGACACGCGCACCCTTTCGAGGCGCGAACCCAAATCCCGCCCAGGAATCCGGCCCTCGCGCGTCTAAGAATATATATAGGCGATATTCCTTTTTCCAATCTGCATATCTCGCGGATGGAATCTCTCGTCCACACTTCCAGGCCACGGCCAAGAAAGGAGCGTTGCTTTATCCGTAGGAGAAGACGCTGGGTTAGTAAGAAACCTGAATTTGAACATCGAGTCAACGAACGAGTTCGTGCCCCCAAGATCAGGGTGGTAGGCGCTGAGGGCGATCAGTTGGGGGTGATGCATCCTCGCCAAGCCCTCGCCCTGGCCCAAGAGAAAGAACTCGACCTGGTGGAGGTCGCTCCCAACGCGAGCCCTCCCGTCTGCCGGCTGATGGACTACGGCCGGTGGCGCTATGAAAACAGCAAGAAGAAGTCGGCCAAGAAAACGACGCCCGAGCTGCGAGAAGTCAAGATGCGGCCCAAAATCGACGAGCACGACTATCAGGTCAAGTGTCGCATCGTCAAGCGCCTGTTGCGCGGCGGAGACAAGGTCAAGGTGACCATGCGCTTTCGCGGTCGCGAGGTGACTCACGATGATATAGCCCGCGACATTCTGCTGCGCGTGCGCGATGACGCCGAGGAACTTGCCAGGGTCGAGTCCAAGCCGAACCGGCAGGGGCGAAGCATGTCTATGGTGTTGGCGCCGTCCGGGGAGGTGCAGGCATGAAGACCATCGATTTGACCCCCGGAGGGTTGGCCAGTGTGCCGATCACTGGACTCTGTCGCGTGGTCGAGATGCAAGAGCAAGAGATGCTCGGAGAGATGCACCGCTTCTTCGTTTTGGCCTCGGAAGACAACGACTATGTCGTCAAGATCCCCGCCAGCCAGATCGAGAAGATGGGTATTCGCCCGCTCCTCGACAGCGAGGAGATGGAAGGCCTGCTCGAAGACCCCCCCGAGATAGAGTCCCCCAAAGAGCGGACCCCGCTGTTGATCAAGAAGTGGACTCGCGAGTTGCGCTCGGGTAAGCCAGGGGCGCGCAGGCAAGTACTGCTCGAACTCAACGCCTTGCGCCTGGCGCGAGGTAAACTTGGCAAGCGCGAAGGAGCCTTCTTAGAGACGGTGCGCACCAACTTTCGCCACGAGATCGAAGAGGTGCTCGAACTGAGTCCCAGTCAGGCCGGCTATCGTCTCAACCGGGCTATCGGCATGCACTAGAGGTCAGCCACGACCTACCGGGGAATTTATCTTAGATGACGGTCCTCGGGATCAGAAGGCCGGGAGACGGCTGGTTCTTCACCCTGCGCGAGCGCTTCTATAGGGTGTGGTTGGCCACCCTGGCCTTCTGTATTGTGGTGGGTGGCACCTATGGCGAATGCATCCCGCTATACGGCGGACTGCTTCTCTACCTCGGCCTTTGTCCGCTCGGCCTGGCTCTGGTCGTTGTGCACTCCAGCCGAGCTTTCTTGAGCGAGCAGTGGGTCTACGACCCCGAGCTGGGTCAGATACTGCGGGTCGCCGAGAGGCCATTTCGACGCCTGCTCAAAGTGGCTGAACTTGCGGAGCTGACGGGGGTTGCTCTGGCTGCTGAAGAGGTCGCGACCATCCGCGTGGCCCCTGATGGCCTCGACCCCACCGCCGAGCAGGTGGTGTATCTGCTGCGCGGATCGGCCGCTCCAGTCGGGGTCGCTCGCTTCGACTTTTTGGAACGAGCCGAGGCCCTCAGCCTGGCCGAGGAGTTGGCCGAACAACTGGACCTGCCCCTGCGCATCGGCGGCCCCCATGAGTGGCTGTCGATCGACGCGGGGGGCGAGTTGACGTTCGTGCCCTACGACTACGACCTGGTTTGGCTGCGAGGCCCGATGGGCGCGGCGATTTTCTTCAGCTGGCCCCTCGGGTTGATCGGAACGATGCTTCTCTCTGGACTACTGGTAGCGGGGTTTCGGTGAGGCTGGGCACGCACAGACCGGGTGACGGCTGGTTTCATCTGGCTCGCGACAGGTTCTATCGCGTCTGGCTGGCGACTCTGATAGCCTGCCTGGTGTTAGGCGTGTTCGAGTCCTCACTCTTCTTTTTCGGATTGGTCGCCTATTTTTTGCTTTGCCCGGTGGGACTGGCCCTGGCGGGGTTATACCTCTACCGAAACCTGGTCACCCAAGAGTGGGTGCTCGACCAGGAACTGGCCCAGCTCCTGCGGGTAGCGACCTGGCCAACTCGCAGCCTGGTCCCTGTGGCCCGAGTGGAGGAACTCACCGGGGTGGCCCTGGCGGCCGAAGAAACCGAGTCAACCTGGGTGCCCGAGGGACCAGAAGCCACCGCCGAGCAGGTCGTCTACCTCTTGCGAACCAGCGGCAAGCCGCTGGCCGTCTCGCGCCACAAGTTCACTAAGCGCGCCCAAGCCCTGCGTCTGGCCCAGGACCTCTCCGAGCACCTCGACCTGCCCCTACGGCTGGGCGGAGCCCAGGAACGCCTGGTCTATAGCTCTAAGGGCATCAGCTTTGTCCCTTACAACTACGAGGCGCCATGGAAGCCAGCCACCTTGACCCTGGTAATGTGGGTGACCTGGCCTGGACTGGTGATCGGCATGATTGGTTGGCTATATTTCCTGACCGGAACGTCGCCTGTGTAGCGACACTCGGGTGGCCAGGTAGCTTGCCCTCGTCGACGAAGGGGCGGACAATGAGAGTCCCCGGCCATGTCTTCCAGCTGAAAGACGGGACCGAGCCACTCACGTCTCTTCGGTCGCAGTGCGCAACTCCCTTAGATACCGGTAATAGGTGCTGCGAGAAATACCCAGGAGCGAACAGATTTCATCCATATCCAAGAAGGCCTCTTGCAAGGCGATCACAGCAAGCCTTTTTGAGCTGTGATGAAGCGAAAGGTACTCGATCTCGCGACGAGCGGCAACGGTTTCGAGCGACACCGCACAAAGAATACCGTGACTGGAATAGATGTCGACAGAAAGCTCTCCCAGCCTCCAGTTCGAAGCAACGATTAAGCCACCACCACTAGCCAACGGCTCTCCCAACGTATCTCTCAAGTCGGGCACGGGACCACCAGAAACGGCCAGAGTCCGACCTTCAAGCTCCAACGCCCCCCCGTTGATGTGCCACGCCAATCCCTTTGTGAACGTCACATACAGACACCGTTGTTGCGGTGGCAGCGCTTCACCGGTAAACGAGACATCTCTCAGGGCCATGCCATAAGCGCCACCGAAATACTCGTAGCTAACCGGATGACGGTGGCGAATGTCAGGTTCTCCCAGGATGGCTCGAACCTGGGCGGTGGTTTGCCCGATGGCAAGACCATTGACGGTGACCATGATACAACAAGGCTACGCCCAACCCGAGATGGTGACCTTCTCGCCTCGCCCGAGCGGCAGGTTGAAAGGGTCAGATCGTCGCCAAGGACAAAGGCTGGGTTGCCTGGCCTACCCTCAACTATCTCTCCGCCTCACGTTGGGAATGTTTCTGACCTGGCCGGCGCTGGTGGTCGGCCTGTTCGGCTGGCTCCACTTGCTGACGGGCACTCCGCCCTACTAGACGGCGATATCGAAGTGGCCGCTACCCTGGCGGCGGGCGCGGGACAGAGAGGTCTCGACGCGGGCGAATAGTGCTGGCGTATCCTCGTGCTTGCCGCGCCATAGGGCTGCCCCGGCACAGCAAGTGGCCTGAGCGGGCACGGTGCGCACCACCCGGCGGAGCAGCTCCTCGATCGTGCGGCCAAGGCTGGCGGGTTCGGCCTCGGTAAGCACAATCAGAAAGGTCCCGCCGGTCAGACGACCGAGCGAACTCTGGCCGGAGAGTCCGGTTCGCAACTGCTCGCAAAACAGCCGCAGCAGGCGATCGGTGACTTCCGTGCCCAGGGACTGGTTGAGGGCGGTAAGACCGTTCAGCTCTACCTCGAGCACGGCTAAAGCACCGGCTGTCGAAGACTGCTTCTCGCGGTCGAGCACCTCCAGAATCGTCTCTCGCGTCCAACACCGGGTCACAGGGTCAACCAGGCTTTTGCGCCGCAACTCGTCCACCTCAGACATCAGTTGCTGTTCGACCTGGGTCAGGCGAACCCGTTGCAGTTCGCTCTCGGCGCAGGCAGCGAAATCCTCGAGCGAGGCCAGCGCTTCATCGTCAAAGTGGCGCTCACGCACGTCCAAGAGGCAAAAGGTGCCTACCCGATGGCCCTCTTCGTTGCGAAGGGGAACGCCGGCATAGAAGCGCACGCCCTCTTCGCCCCGCACGACCGGGTTGTCGAAAAATCGCTCATCGAGCAAAGCGTTGGGCACGATCAGAGGCTGGTCGTCGAGAATGGTGTAGTTGCAAAAGGCCAGCTCGCGTGGGGTCTCGGTCATCTGATGCCCCTGAGCCGACTTGAACCACTGGCGCTGGCTGTCGAGCAAAGTGATCATGGTGACGGGCGTCTCGAAGTGGCGGCGGGCCAGTCGTGTCAGTCGATCGAAGCGCTCTTCGGCCGGGGTGTCCAGCAGGCAAGAACGGTGGAGGCTTTCGAGACGTTGCTGCTCGTCGGCAGCCAGCGGATAGTTCATCAGCTACTTCGATAGAATAGCAGGCGCAGCCCGTTGAGGCAAACCAGCACGGTGCTGCCTTCGTGGCCGAGCACACCCAGGGGAAGGGGTAGGTGGGCTCCCAGCGAGCTGATCACCAGCACCACGATCACGCCCAGGGCGAAGCTGAGGTTGGCCACCATGATGCGGCGGGCTCGACGGCTGATAGCGAAGGCGAAAGGCAGGTGCTCGAGCCGCTCGCCCATAAACACCACGTCGGCCGACTCGAGGGCCACATCACTACCGGCTGCGCCCATGGCAATCCCCAGGTCGGCGGTGGCCAGAGCCGGAGCGTCGTTGACGCCGTCCCCCACCATGGCCACTTTGTAGTTCTCTTTGAGTTGCTGGAGTTTGGCCACCTTGTCCTGAGGCAGCAATTCGGCATGCACCTCATCGACCCCGGCCTGGCGGCCGATGGCTTCGGCCACCAGTCGATTGTCGCCGGTGAGCATGACCAACCGCTTGAACCCCGAGGCGCGCAGGGCAGCCACGGTGGCCACCGCATCGGGTCGCAGCACATCGGCCACGGCCACCACTCCCAAAAAGCGTTTCTCGTCGCCCACCAGCATGGCCGTCTTGCCCTGGGCTTGAAGAGCCTCCATTGCCTGATGAAACTGGGCCAAGCCCTGCTGACCCGCGAACAAGCGAACCGAGCCGATGGTGAGGCGCCGCCCCTCTACGGTGGCCGAGGCACCCTTGCCAGAAACCGAAGCGAAGTCGAGCGGTTCGGGCAGGTCCAGCCCCTGGGCCTGGGCTTCGGCCAGGATGGCCGCGGCCAGAGGATGCTCCGAGCGGCTTTCGACCGCGGCAGCCAGCCGCAGCAGGTCAAGGGCGTCGTGGGGCCAGACCTGGTCTTTCGAGTAGCTGCCGGACGGCACCACCACGTCGGTGACTCGGGGCTTGCCTTCGGTCAGGGTGCCCGTCTTATCGAAAGCGATGGCGTCGATATCGGCCGCCCGCTCGAGGTGGGCTCCCCCTTTGAACAAGACGCCGCGCCGGGCGGCCCCACCGATGGCCGAGAGGATCGAGGCGGGAGTCGAGATCACCAGCGCACAGGGTGAAGCCACCACCATCACCGTGATGGCCTTGTAGAACACGGCGTCGAAAACCCCGCCCAGAGCCATGGGCACGGCCACCAGCGCCATCGTCACCAGAATGACTCCCACCGCGTAATACTGCTCGGCCTGGTCGAGCCAGCGCTGGGTGTTGGCCTTCTCGCTCTGTGCCTCTTCTACCATCTGCACCAGTTTGGCGATGGTGGAGTCACGCGCCAGTCGGGTGACCCGAAACTCGATACTGCCGGACTGATTGATGGTCCCGGCGAAAACAGGTTGGCCGGGGCCCTTTGAAACAGGCAGCGACTCGCCAGTCAAAGACGACTCGTCGAGACTGGTCTGCCCCTCTACGATCTCGCCGTCGAGGGGAACGGCCTCGCCCGGCTTGACCACGATCAGGTCGTCAAGCACCAACTCGTCGAGGAGCAGCAAGACCAGTTCACCCCCGCGCCGCACCAGGGCTCGTTCCGGTCGCAGCCGCATGAGAGCCTGAATGGCCTGACGGGTGCGGTCGATGGCGAAGGCTTGCAAGACGTTCGAGAGCGAGAAGAGAAAGAGCAGCACCGCCCCCTCCATCGGGGCGTTGACGTAGGCCGCGCCCAGGGCGGCCAGGATCATCAGCAGGTCGACATCGACGGTTCCCTCGCGCAGCGATTGCCAGGCTGCCTGCACACCGAAGGTCCCTCCCGTGAGGTAGGCCAGCACCAGGGCCGGCACCCGCACGGCCGGCACTAGCCAGGCCACCAGCATGGCCAGCAAGGTGATCGCGGTGAAGGCGATCTCGACCTTGTCCGCGGCCGGAACCGCCTCTCCCCAGGGCGCTACCGGAGCCCCGCTGGCTTTGACCTGAGCGAGCAACTGCTGGCCACTGATCTTGCCGCCGTCAAAGGCGATACTCATCACGCCACCCACAAAGGTGGCCGAAGCCCGCCGCACACCCTCGATGCGCTCTACCTTACGTTCCAACTTCAGGGCGCAGGCTTCGCAGGCCCGACCGTTCAGGCGATAAAGACACTTCTCGAAACGCTCCGGGACCAGATTGCGCGCGTAGCTCTCCACCTGAGCGTCGGAAAGGCGCTGGGGGTTGAAGTCGATCTCGACCGACTCGTCACCCACCAGGCGAACCCCTAGCACCCCTTCGGGAGGCAACATCGGGTCCTGGATATCGACATGCTCGCAGGGCTCTGACACACATCCAGGCTATCATTCGCGTGCTGTTTCTGGCAATGATCTAAAATAGCCGAGACAGGTCGCCCCACGATGGCGACGAACGAGGACGACAAGATGGAGCAGGTAATCATCATCGGGGCCGGCCCGGTCGGCCTTTCCCTGGCGCTGGGCCTGGCCCGCCAGGGAGTGACTTCGGTGGTGTTCGAAAAAAAAACCGAGCCCAGCCCCTATTCTCGCGCGCCGGGCATTCACGCGCGCACGCTGGAGATCTTTCGCGGCTGGGGCGTGCTCGAGGCCTTCAAGGCCGAAGGCGCCTTCCTGCGTCAGGTTCAGCCCTACACCGTAGGCGCTCAGGCCCCGGTCACTACGCTGGACTTCGGCCTGCTCGACCCGGTGTGCGCCGAAGCGGGGGTGCTGATTCTGGCCCAGGACGTGACCGAGCGAATTCTAGCCGGCGCCTGCCGCGAGACCGGCCGGGTCGAGATCCGCTTCGGACATGAACTCAAGGCCTTCGAACAGACCCCCGAAGCAGTCGAAGCCGTGCTCGCGACGAGCCAGGGCCAATCCCGCCACCGAGGAGCCTACCTGGCCGGGTGCGACGGCGCCCACGGGACCGTGCGCGAACGCCTGGGGTGGGAACTGGTGGGAAAGACGTATCCCACTCGTTTGATGCTGGCCGATATCGTCTTCGGTGACCCCGCCTTCGCCCCCCCCTGGCCGGTCATAGCCCGCTTTGAAAGCGGTTTCGTGGCCGCCCTGAGGGTCGACTCGAGGCGATGGCGCTTGCTGGGCACTTTGGGCAAGCGCGACCTGGATGAAGAAGGCGTCCAGCGGCGCGCTGAGACTCTCTTCGGGCCGCAGAGCTACTCTCTGGAGTGGTCTAGCGACTTCCATTTCCACTGCCGGACCAGCCCCCACTTTCGAGCCCAGCGCGTCTTTCTGGTGGGCGACGCCGCCCATATCAACTCACCAGTCGGAGGCCAGGGGATGAACTCTGGCATTCACGATGCTCACAATCTAGCCTGGAAACTGGCCCGCGCGCTCTCGGGGGCCACCCGTCCCGAGCTGCTCGACTCGTACGAAGCCGAGCGCCGACCGCAAGTGGTCAAGAACGTCGCGGCCCGCACCGATCTGGCCACCCGCTTGCTGCTGTTGAGCGGCCAGACCGTTCGTCAGAGTCTGGCCTGGCTGGGAGCTCAACTGCTGGCCCGACCCTGGGTCTTTGCTCGCGTTGCCCCACAGATCGGGATGCTGAGTCAACGATACAAGCGGTCCCCGATCATCAGCGGAGAGGGGCCCCGGCTGGGTCGCCGACTGGCCAATCTCATGCTCGAGCAGGGCGAGCGTAGGTTTCGGCTCAGCGACGAGTTAGAACCCGAAGCCGTGTTGCTGTTGTTTGACGATGGAGGGATGCCGCGCTGGCAGGCCGGCGCGGTGGCCGCGCATCTGACAGCCATACCCGGCTTGAAGGTACGACGCCTGGTGAATACCACGGTCGAAGCCCAGACGGACGATTGGCAAGTCAGTCAAGAAGGCTGGGCCGAATGGCTCGGACTGCCAGGCACCGCTCTGTTGGTGCGCCCCGACGGATTCGAGGGGTGGCGCTGCACCCGGCCGACCACTCAGCAACTCGAAGACGGGGTAAGACTAGCCCTCGGACTTTAGCCACTGCCAGGCCTCTTCGGCCTGGATGGGCGAGAAAAAACGCGCCTCGTCCATGAGAGGTTGGCTGAGCATGAGCAACTGCTCGGCCCACTTCTGCTCTCCCACCAGAGCCATCCGCTCGACATCGCGCAGGTGCTTGAGCCCGAACTTAAGGTCCTCGAAAGCGGCCGCTGGCGTCAGGCCTCGAAAGTCGGTCATATCGACGTAGACTCGAATCCTATCATAGCGACTTAAGAGGGCTTCGATCGCCGGCAGCAAGCCCTCGTAGTCTTCGCGGGTAAGCTTGCCCCAGATTCTAATGCCGAGGATGTTGTCGTGGCTGCGCTCGAGCAGCGAATAGTGTCTTTCGGTGAGCATGGCGCCTCCTTACAGGGCGTTGGCCTCGAGTTCGACGCCGAGGGCCTGGTTGCAGCGGTTGGTCAGGTGAGCCATCCCCATGTTCAGGCACAGTTCGACCAGTCCCCGGCGGCCGAACTCGCGCACCAGGTTGGTGCGCATCATGATCGGCAAGCGGTGGTCGTTGCCGGCCATGCGCGTGGCCAGCTGAATCACCAGCAGTTCGGCTTGATTGAATGGAGTCCGGAGCCCGCGGCGGAGGGCCTCGAGCTTGTCCGCTTCGACTCCCGCCTGGCGGGCCTCGAGTTCGTGATGGTGAATGTCATAGGGACATTCGTTGAGTCGCGAGACGGCCAGCCGGGCCAGAGCCCGGATCTTGGGGTCGAGCTCGGCCCGATCCAAATCTTTGATAAAACCCGCCAGGTCCCGTTCGAGTTCGGGAGCGACCGACAGGGCGGAAAGTAGATTGAGAGTTTGCATGGCTTGCCTCCACCTGCCATGCTCTCACAACCCGAGCGGCCTCCGACTATCCACCCGCACCCGCAGGCGCCATCCGAGAGGATACTAGAACAATCGCTGCAGAAAGCCGCCATAGGCGTTGAGAAACGGGGCCAGCACCAGGCTGATGATAGCCATCAGCTTGATAAGGATGTTGAGGGCCGGCCCCGAGGTGTCTTTGAAAGGGTCGCCCACCGTGTCGCCGACGACCGCCGCCCGGTGCGTGTCGGTGCCGCGTCCGCCGTGTTCGCCCGAC
Source organism: Vulcanimicrobiota bacterium (assembly GCA_050250895.1). Taxonomy (GTDB): domain Bacteria; phylum Vulcanimicrobiota; class Xenobia; order Xenobiales; family JADMJV01; genus CAYRFU01. The sequence goes on from JBFWNU010000004.1 coordinate 60,658, forward strand.
TCGATGTATTTCTTGGCGTTGTCCCAGGCGCCACCCGAGTTGGCCATGGACACGGCGGTCACCACGGCCGTCACCAAAGCCCCGATGAGCATGCCCGAGAGCATCTTCACCCCGAAAAGAAATCCGACCAGAATGGGAGCCAGAATGACCATCAGACCGGGCGCGACCATCTCGCGCAGCGACGCGGCCGTGGCGATGTCGACGCAACGGGCGTAGTCGGCTCGCCCGGTCCCTTCCATCAGCCCGGGAATGGTGCGAAATTGGCGCCGCACCTCGTCGATCATGTCCAGCGCCGCCCTCCCCACCGAGCGCATGGTCATGGCCGAAAAAGCGCAGGTGAGCGCCCCGCCCACCAGTAGTCCGGCCATGACCCAGGGATCGAGCAGATCGATCTGAGTCAAGTGGCTGCGGGTCACGAAGGCCGAGAACAACGCCACCGAGGTCAGCGCGGCCGAGCCGATGGCAAACCCTTTGCCGATCGCGGCAGTGGTATTGCCGGCCGAGTCGAGAATGTCGGTGCGACGGCGCACCTCGGGATCGAGATGCCCCATTTCGGCCAGCCCACCGGCATTATCGGCAACCGGCCCGTAGGCGTCGATGGTCAGCGCCACCGCGATGGTGCCCAGCATTCCGATCGCCGACATAGCGGTGCCGTACATTCCCGCGAAAGAGACGGCCACCAGCAGGGTGCCCGCGATCAAGATTACGGGAATGACGGCGCTGTTGTAGCCCAGGGCCAGACCATAGATGATGTTGGTGGCCGTGCCCATTAAAGAAGCCCTGGCCACCTCGCGGGTGGGTGCGAAAGAGTAAGAAGTGAAGACCTCGGTCACATAGCCGATGAGATAGCCCGACACCAGCCCGGCCAGAAAGCTGAGATAGACGCCCAGGCTGGTCACCTCGCGGCCCATCAACTCGAAAGTGGCGGGCAGCAGCTGGTTGGTCAAGAAGTAGCCGCCGATTCCCATGATCACGGTGGCCAGCAGCAGCATGTTCTTGAGGGTGCTCTGGACCTTCGCTTCGCTCTCGGCGCGAAAAGCGAGAATGCCGATCAAACTGGCCGGAATGCCCAGGCAACTGACCGCCAGCGGATAGAGCAAAGCGCCCTGGTTGTCGTGAAAGGCCAGGGCGCCGATCACCATGGCGGCGCAGCTACTCTCGGCCACCGAACCGAACAGGTCGGCGCCCATCCCGGCCACGTCTCCGACGTTATCGCCCACATTGTCGGCGATGACGGCCGGGTTGCGCGGGTCGTCTTCGGGAATGCCCGCCTCGACCTTGCCCACCAGGTCCGCACCGACATCGGCGGCTTTGGTGTAGATTCCGCCACCCACGCGAGCAAACAAGGCCACCGTCGAGCCCCCCAGGCCAAAGCCCGAGAGAGTCTCCATCACCAGTTCAGACGAGCCGGTCATGGAGTGGGCCAGAGCCGCATAGCAGATGGCCATTCCGAGCACCGCCAGCCCGCTCAGGCCAAAGCCCATCACGGCCCCAGACTGAATGGCCGTCACGAAGCCCTGCACCAACGAGCGGCTGGCCGCCACGGTAGTGCGAACGTTACCGGCAGTGGCTGTCATCATGCCGATATAGCCGGCCAGCACCGAGGTGGCCGCCCCGGCCACGAAGGCCAGAGCGGTGTAGATGCCTTCATGAAGGGTGGTGGCGGGGTCATTGAGCAACAGGGCCAGGGCCACCGCGAACACCAGGATGAAGATCCCTAGATAGTAGTATTCCCTGCGCAGGAAGGCCATCGCTCCCTCGCGGATCGAGCCGCTGATCTCCAACAAGAGGCGGGCCTTCTCGGCGCTTCCCCCGGCCTCGTCCACCGAGACCGCCGCGACGCGTGCGTGGAAAAGGAAGGCGACCAATATCGAAAAGGCGCCGACAATGAGGATCGACGTTAAGACCATCGGGGGATTGTAGCCAATCGGCTTCAAGAAACCGACAATTTGAGCAGGTCCCAGCGTCAAGAAAACGTCAAGATCCAAATCTGTCCCAATGGAAACAAACTCGCAAAGATCTGTTTACAATCGACCGGCTCGGGCAAGCCCTTTCCATCCATCGACAACTAGACTGTGCTCATCCCCACAAGGAGAGTGACCCGATGCCGACCCTCGAGAAAGCTGCCCCTTCTGCTCCCAGGACTCATGTCAAAGTCAAGACCGACAAAGACAACCCCAAGCCCAAGAGCTCAGCGTCAAACTCGAGCGGTAACGCCGGGACTGCAGGCAACGCCGGCCCGGCCACCCAAACACGACCCAAAGACACCGCCACGGTTTCTGACGAAGCGCGCGCCGACGACAACGAAGAAGGGGCCAGCGGCGGTCTGCTGGGCGGTCTGGCCGGAGCCTTCAAGAACGTAGAGGACGAAGAGACTCGGCGCGACCGCGACGCCGTCCGTTACCTCGACGAGCACTTCGACGCTTATGACAATCCGGGCGGAGGCGACACCGACGGCGTCGTCTCGGTGGACGACCTGCAAGACGTCGCCTCCGGTGACTTCGACCAGGACAAGGCGCGGGAACGTTTGCAGGCGGCCGGGGTGGCTGAAGAGGATCTCGACGCCGAACTAGCTCGCCTGCAGGAGAACGCCGAGTATTTGCTCGGACGCGATGAACTGCTCGACGAGATCGACGTGGCCAATGATCCGGGTGGAGATCACGACGACAAGATCGCTCGCAGCGACCTGCACCACTATCAATATCGCGAGCAACTCGAAAGCGTCGAAGATGGATACCGGCCCTACAACGTGGACCGCACGGGGATTCCTGAGACTCCCTACAGCCTGCCCACCGAGGAAGACGACGGCGGCCGCCGTCACTCCGAACCCAATCGCACCGACGAGGTGATCCGCCAGCAGGAGAACGCCATTCTCGAGGGCCTGACCCACGGTGGTCCGGTCGAGTTTACCAATTCTAACGGCGAGACCGAGAATCTCACCATCGAACAGGTTACCAACAGCAAGGGTGACGTAGAATTCCGTCTGCGTGGCGAGGATGGCCACACCATCAACGTCTCCTCTGAACTGACCGCCGACGAGACGCGCACCGCGCTGGCCCGGGTGGCCGACTACTACACGCAGGTTCCTGATGGCCTACGTGAATCGGTCGACAACATCGAATTCTTGAAGGACCCCGATCCGGACGGAACCGCGGCCGCCAGCTTCAATAGCGAGCACGACCGGGTGCGCTTTTTCGGCGGACTCGACTACATCAACGAAGCCGTCTTCGAGCACGAATTCGGTCACGGCGTGGGCTACGAAACCGACGGCGAGGGCGAGGGTTTTCTCAACGACCTCAACCCCTTCGACGGCGGCGGCGCCGGCTCGCCCCAGGGCTGGGAAGACGCCATCAACTCCGACGGCAACCGTCCCACCGACTACGCCAACACCAACCATAAGGAAGACTTCGCCGAATCGTGGGCCATCTATCTCGAGGCTCGCGAGCAGGGTGACGATGCCCTCGAAGAATTCGCTCAGCAATATCCTCACCGTTTCGATATTCTCGACGAGATCTACGAGAACGCCGCCTAAACCCTCATCGATTTCTCATCCGGGGTTCAGGACGCGCTCATGCGTGAGACCTAGACTCGCGCTATGCGTGAACTGGTTTCTCAATGGAAAAAGGATCTACCGGCTTCGGTCGTGGTCTTTCTTGTAGCCCTGCCGCTGTGCATGGGCATTGCTCTGGCCTCGGGTGCTCCCCCCGCCCGAGGCCTGATCACGGGCATTATTGGCGGGCTGGTAGTAGGCTTTCTGGCCGGCTGTCCTCTCCAGGTCAGCGGCCCGGCCGCCGGACTGGCCGTCATTGTCTGGGAATGCATCGAGAAGTACGGCCTGGAGAGCCTGGGCGTGCTCGTGCTCGGCTGTGGAATCTTCCAGTTTCTGGCGGGTCAGCTCGGGCTCGGACGCTGGTTTCAGGCCGTCTCGCCCGCCGTCATCAAGGGAATGCTGGCCGGGATCGGACTTTTGATCTTCGCCAGCCAGTTCCATGTGATGGTGGACGACAGCCCCAAAGGTGGTGGCTGGGCCAACATCTCTTCGCTACCAGGAGCGGTGATGAAGGGCGTCATTCCCACCGAGAACACCACCCACCACCTGGCCGCCATGATCGGCCTCACCACGCTGATCGTGATCGTGGCCTGGAACTACCTGCGACCGAAATCGCTGAAGCTGGTCCCCGCTCCCCTGGTGGCCATCGTGGTGGCCACTGCCGCCGCCTGGAGCCTGCCCATCTCGCGCGTGAAAGTACCCGCCAACCTGGCGGACGTGGTAGCCTTCCCGACCTTCTCCAACCTCAGTTTTGACCTGCTGCTGGCGGCCCTGGCCATGGCCTTTATCGCCAGCGCCGAGACGCTGCTCTGCGCCACCGCCGTCGATGCGCTCCACGACGGGCCCCGCACCAACTATGACCAGGAACTGCGGGCCCAGGGGGTAGGCAACCTGCTGTGTGGACTGGTCGGAGCCCTGCCCATGACCGGCGTCATCGTGCGCAGTTCGGCCAACATCGAGGCGGGTGGAAAGAGCCGACTGTCGGCCATCCTTCACGGGGTCTGGCTGCTGGCTTTCGTGGCCCTGCTGCCGTTCGTGCTAGAGCTCATTCCCACGGCTGCCCTGGCCGCCGTGCTGGTCTACATCGGTTATCGCCTGGTCGACCTGTCGGTCATCAAGAAACTCAAGAAATACGGCTGGGGCGAGGTGGGCGTCTATGTCGCCACCCTGACCGTGATCGTCTTCGACGACCTGCTCCACGGCGTCCTGGTAGGTCTGGCCCTGGCGATGTTGCGGCTGGTCTATAATCTGAGCCACCTCGACGTGCGCTCCGACGACAACGGTCGTGACATCGACCTGCATCTCGAAGGGGCGGCCACCTTCGTCAGCCTGCCGCGCCTGGCCAGTGCTCTCGAAGGCCTGCCCACGCGCCGGCGGGTGCGGGTGCACCTCAACCGGCTGCACCTGGTCGACCACGCCTGCGTCGAGTTGCTGACCAACTTCGACCGGCTGTACACCAACGGAGGCGGCCAACTCGAAGTGGAATGGAACGAGCTGACCAGTCGAACCAACCTCAAGGTAGCAAGCTAAAGCCAGCCACCTGGAAGTGCCCATCGAAAGTAAAGGCAGCGGCGATCCCACGCTCTTGCATCAGGGCAAAACTGACGGCGTCGACAAAACTGAAGTCTTGGTCGCGATACTTGCTCAGCCATTCGCGAGCCGCCTCTTCCAGAGGCGGAGTCGAGCACAGCTTTTCGAGCTTGGGACTCTGACTCAAGACCTCTAGAAAACGGAGTCCGACTGCCACGCCGCGCCTCCTTCCCAGGAGGGCATAGGTCTCGCCAACAACGAGATTGGTGGTCAGCAGACGCCGATAATTTCTTAGCGCCGCGCGGTAGAAGTCGGCGGCTGGGCGGTGGTAGGTGTCACGCGGATTGAACACGGCCAACCATCCAGCCGTGTCGACGAAAAGCTCATTCATCTCCGGCAAGATAGGCGTCATGCTCAGTGGCCAGGTCGGAAGGCAGGTCAAGCCCCTCGGCCAGCCCGATCAAGTCGAGGGCCGGGTCGTCGTCAGCTTGATAGCGAAGACTCAGAAGGTGGTCAATCCCTTCTCTTACCAGGGCCGCTTTGGAGGTCTTCAAACGCGTGGCCAGTTGATCGAGTTCATGATATTGACGCTCGGTGAGGTAAAGCTGATATGGCTTCATGGACTCGCTCATTAGATCGACTTCACCATACCACTATCATGACACGGATGCAAGACTCGAGAAGGTGGCCGGTGGTCTCGGTCAAAGAGCCCGGCATGACCAGGACACTTCAAACCTCGCCGGCCAACCCTGACCGAGTCGGCTCGCTTCCCGAGTGGTTTCCGCTTCAGTGGACCAAGCTCGACACTCCTATCCTCTCTCCGCGCGAGCGGGGCTTTGACTCGCGTAACGTCTACAATGTAGCCGCCTGCCAGCAAGGCAACACCACCACTTTGCTGGTTCGCGGCGAGACCCGTGAAGAGGCCCCGACCCTGTGCACGGGGCGCCTGGGCCTGGCGTTCAGCGAGGACGGGGTCACCTTTCACCGTGAGGTCGACCCGGTGCTGGTGCCCGACGCCCCCTACGAAGCGCGCGGAGTCGAGGACCCGCGTCTGATCGAGGTGGACGGGACCTACTATCTGACCTACACCTCCTATGACGGCAACAAGGCGCGCTTGTGTCTGGCCACCAGCCCGGACCTGCGCAACTGGCGCCGCTACGGCCCGCTCTTTCCCGAGTTTCCTGAATTTGACCACTGGACCAAATCGGGGGCCATCCTGGCCCGTCCCGGCCGCCACGTCATGTACTTCGGAGACTTTGACATCTGGATGGCCACCTCAGACAACCTGACCGACTGGGAATACCGCTCCCAGCCGGTGATTGCTCGCCGTCCCGACAGCTTCGAGAGCCGCCTCATCGAGCCCGGCCCCCCGCCCTTTCTGACCCGCCACGGCATCGTGCTCATCTACAACTGCGCCGACCGGCGCAACCGCTACTCGACCACGGCCGCACTGTTCCATCCCGACCGCCCCTGGGAGTTGCTGGACCGCCTGGAGGAGCCCTTTCTCAAGCCCAGCCTCGACTGGGAAATCTATGGCTATGTCAATCATGTCACCTTCGCCGAAGGTCTGGTGAGGCGGGGAGACCGCTTCTATCTTTACTACGGCGGAGCCGACCGCCACGTGGGTCTAGCGCAAGCCACCGTGCCCAAAGGTTATCTGGCCGATTGAACCGCTGGCTCCTGCTCGGGCTGGTGCTGCTCCTGACAGGCTGCGCGCGCACCGTCGACCCCAGGGTCCTGCGGGCCGGCGGCGACTGGTCGCCGCCGCCGGCTTACCACGGCAACCCCTTCGGCTTCGGCGGAGTGGGCGCCGCCTATCACTTCGTCTTCGAGCCGCTCTTTAGCTACGTCCCCGAGACGGGCCAATGGCTGCCTCGGCTCGGACTCTCCTATGAGGATGAGGGCCGCACCACCACCGTCCACTTGCGACCCGACAATCGCTGGCACGACGGCTCGCCGGTAACGGCCGAGGATGTGCGGGCCAACCTGTTGCTGCTCATCCTGCGGGGCCATCCGGTAGGCGAGTTCTGCAGCCGCATCGAGGTAGTCGACCCTCTGACTTTGCGCTTTCACTGGCGCTACCTGACCGAAGACCTCAAGACCATGGTCTTGGCCGAGCTGGTCTACTTTCCGGCCAAGGCCTTTCCCGGCCCCCTGGCCGTGGTCGAAGACTTTCGGCGACTGGGTCTGCAGCGCGAGCAAGAGGCTCCCCCCGAGCTGCAAAAGCGGATGGCCGAGGCCCGCCAACAACTGTTGCGCTATCGCCCCGAACTGGCATCGGGCACCGGCCCCTTTCGCATGACCCGGGTGACCGCTTCCGAAATGGTCTTCGAAAAGTTTGCCCAGCACCCGCTGGCCAGTCGTCTGGATTACGATCAGTTGCGCGTCTTTCGCATCGGCAGCAACGAAGTCGGCTGGGCCATGCTGTTGTCGAATCAGCTCGACTTCGTGGCCATGGCCTGTCCCATCGACCTGACCGCCGAAATCCAGCGCAAGAACCCCAACTATCGGGTGGCCCTGCCCGCCGACGGCAACGAAGTCGGCTTCATCCTCAATTCGCGGCGCCTGGCGCCGGCACTGCGCCAGGCCCTGATTCTGGCCCTGGATCGCGACGGCGTGCGCCGCATCGCCTTTCCTTACGGTGAGACGGTGGACGACCGCGGGTTGGGCGTGCTGGCTTCGTTGCGCTCCAAGTGGCTGACAGCCGAAGAACTGGCCACCTTCCAACCCCGCAGCCACCAACCCGAGCAAGCCCGCCAAATCTTGGAAAAGGCGGGCTACCGGCTGGTCGAAGGACGCTGGCACGACGCGGCCGGCCAGCCCCTGGCCCTCACCGTCACCTGTCGGGGCGGTTACACCGACTTTATCCTGATGGCCGAGGTGGCGGCGGCCCAGTGGGACAGGTTCGGCATCGCCACCCAGATTCGCGTGGTCCCCCCCGACCTCTACCCGACCCTGTTGACGGCCGGCGACTTTCAAGTGACGGCCACCTTCGGCGTGATGCACGGGCGTTTTGTCACTCCGGTGGCCGGTCTCGAGCGCTTCTTCTATCCCGGCAACGAAGTCAACAAGGCCATGGGCTTGCCCCCCCGCCTCGAGGTAGACGGCGAGCGCTTTAGCTCGGATCAACTGATTCGCTCCTTGCGCCGGGAAGAAGACCCCACCCGACTGCGGCGGGGGGTCTATCTGCTCAGCCGGGCCCTCTACGATCAGGCCGTCTATCTGCCCGTCTTCGAAAAACGCAACCCGATGTTCTATGCCGAGGGACCGGTGGTGCACGGCTGGCCCGACAACCAGGACCCGACCTGGTCCAATGTCGTGTGCGGGGCCGAGCAGACCTTTCTGGATGTGCTCTTGTTCGACCAATGAAACGGCTGGTGCGCAATAGCCTGTTGACCCTGTGGGCGGCCACCACCCTCACCTTCATCCTGATCCGCCAGATGCCCGGCGACATCGTCTATCAGTGGGCCCTGCAGCTGCAGGCCATGCAGGGGATCGACTTTCAACAGGCCGAGGCCCAGGTCAAGGTGATGCTCAACTATCAACCGGGCCAGACCATCTGGACCCAGTATTTCAGCTATCTGGGCGGCCTGCTGCAGGGCAACCTGGGCACCAGCCTGGTCTATCAAATCCCGGTCTGGAAGGTGATCGCCCTGGCCCTGCCCTGGACGCTTGTCATCGCCTGCGGAGCGGTGAGCCTGTCGTTTGTGCTGGGCACCGGCCTGGGATTGCTGGCCGCCTGGAAGCGCCAGACCCGTTTGCCCGACCTGCTGCGCCTGTATGCCACCGTCAGCCAGGCCATTCCCGACTTTCTGGTGGGCCTGTTGCTGGTGGCTTTGTTCGGGATCAAGTTTCCCATCTTTCCGATGCGCGGAGCCTATTCGACCTTCGTCGAGCCGGGCCTCAACCCGGCCTTTCTGGCCGACGTGGCCTACCACGCCATCTTGCCCATTCTGGCCTTTGCCACCCCGATGATCGCCGACTGGGCGATGGCCGCTTTCGCCAGCGCCAGCTCGGTCCGCGAAGAGCTGTTTCTGGTCTCGGCCGAGGCCCAGGGCCTGACGGTAGGCCGCATCGTGCGCTCTTATCTGGGTCCCAATGCACTTTTGCCCCTGGTGCCGGGCCTGGCCTCGAGCTTTGCGGGCGTGCTCGGAGGAGTCGTGCTGGTGGAGGCCATCTTCGGCTACCCCGGCCTGGGCCTGTTTCTGGCCCGCTCCATCGAACTGCGCGACTTTCCCTTGATGCAGGGTCTGTTCTTGCTGACCACGGTGGCCACCATCGTGGCCAATTTGGCGGGTGAACTGGTGATCCGTCGCCTCGATCCGCGCATCGCCAAGGAGGCCGCGTGAAGGTTCTACTGGCCCGCTTCTGGTCCAACCGCAAAGCGGCCATCTGCCTGGTGCTGCTGGGCTTGCTGGTAGTGGTGGCCTTCGGAGCCCACCTGGTGGGCCAGCTCGATCGCACTCCCAATGCCGACCTGCGCTTTGCCCCGCCCTCGCCCAGCCATTGGTTGGGCACCGATTACGCCGGCCGCGACATCGGGATGCAGCTGGTCTTCGGGGCCCGCGACGTGATCACGGTCAGTCTGTTGACCGGCTTTTTTGCCGTCTGTTTTGCCCTGGTGCTGGGCATGACCGCCGCCTATGCGGCCGGCCAGCGCCTGGATTCGGTCATCACGGCCGTGATCGACATCTTTTTGACCGTGCCAAACTTTCCCATCATGGCCATCGCGGCCGCCTTGTTTCAAGTGCGCAATCCCGTCACCTTCGCCCTGGTGCTGGCCGTCTGGGCCTGGCCCGATCTGGCCCGTGGCGTGCGAGCCCAGGTGCTCTCCTTGCGCACCCGCGAATTCGTCGAGGCTGCTCAGGTTCAGGCCATGGGCCGCTGGCACATCCTGACCGGCGAGATTCTGCCCAACCTCATCCCCTTCACCCTGGTCCACTTCATCCGCCTATCCCGCGATGCGGTGGCCATCTCGGTGGGCATCATGCTGCTGGGCCTGGTTCCCCTGCGGGTCGAAAACTGGGGTATGATGCTCAACCTGGCGGCCGTGCAATCAGGAGCTATCTACATCCCGCGGGCCTTCAGCTATCTACTCTCGCCGCTGGCGGCCATCGTGACCTATCAGTATCTGTTGATCTGCATCGCCCAGGGGGTGGAAGAGGCCTTTGACCCTCGGCTGGCCGGAGGGTCCCGATGAGCACGAGCCTGAGCAACTTCAGCCTCTCTTACCAAACCCGCCAGGGACCCCTACTCTGCCTGGACGCCCTCGACCTCGAACTGCCGTCCGGCCAGGTCACGGCCCTGGTGGGCGAATCGGGCAGCGGCAAGAGCACCCTGGCGCGCGCCCTGCTCGGCCTTTTGCCCAGCAACGCCGTGATCCATCCCGGCAGCAGTTGCCAGGTGGAAGGAGCCGACCTGCTCAAACTGGCTCCCGAAGAGCTGCGACGCTTTCGCTGGGTCAAGGCCTCGATGGTCTTTCAAGCGGCCCAGACGGCCCTCAACCCCCTGCGCCCCATCGGGCAAACCTTTCAAGACGTGGCCCGGGCCCATCCCGACGCCCGGCCCATCGCCGTCGACGAGCTTTTGCGCGAGGTCCAACTCGATCCCGACCGGGTCCTACCCAGCTATCCCCATCAGCTCTCGGGCGGCATGAAGCAGCGGGTGGTCATCGCCCTGGCCCTGCTGCTCGACCCGCCCTTCGTGGTGCTCGACGAGCCCACCACAGCCCTTGACCTGCTCACCCAGGCTACCGTCTTCTCTCTGCTTCGCGGGGTGCAGGCCCGCCGCCAGACCACCATGTTGTTCATCACCCACGACCTGTCGGCAGTGGCTCAGCTGGCCCACCGGGTGGTGGTACTCTACGCCGGGCGGCTGGTCGAAGAAGGTCCCGTCGAGGCCATCTTCGCCAACCCCCAGCACCCCTACACGGTCGAACTGGTCGCCTCGGCGCCTCGCCTGGACCGCCCCGGAGCTCGCCCCCAGCGCAAGTTTCACCCGCCCTCGGCCGGCTACCGCTCGCCAGCCGGCTGCGTCTTCGCAGCCAGCTGCCCCCGGGCCGACGCCCACTGCGCCGCCAACCGCCCGCCCCTGACGGCTGGGCCGTCCACTTCGTTTGCCTGTTTTCACCCGGAGGCCGAGTGTCGCTCGTCGAGTTAGCCAGCCTGCGCGTAGCCTTTCCGCATCCCAGCCTGGGGCAGGTCGAGATTCTGCGCGGCATCGACCTGTCCATCGCCGAAGGTGAGCTGCTCACGGTGGTGGGCGAGTCGGGTTGCGGCAAGAGCACTCTCGGCCGGGTCATTCTCGGCCTGCAAAAGCCTACGGGTGGCAGCGTCAGCTATGAGGGCCGGCAGCTGCACACCCCCGACTTTGAGTGGACCACCGAGCGGCGCCTCATGGTCTCGGTGGTCCATCAAGACAGCTATGCCGCCCTCAACCCCCTGCGCACGGTGGGAGCCATCCTGCGCGCCCCCCTGCGCCGCCATCGCCCCGATTGCGACCAGGAAAAGACCATCCGTGACCTCCTGAGCGAAGTCGGCCTGACTCCGCCAGAACGCTATCTCGACGCCTATTCTTTCCAGCTCTCGGGCGGCCAACGCCAGCGGGTGGCCCTGGCCCGGGCCGTTTTGCTCGAACCCCGCCTGGTAGTGGCCGACGAGCCGATTTCGGGCGTCGATGCCGCCGTCAAGCTGGAGATTCTCGACCTGATTCGCCGCTTTAACGGCGAACGGGGCACGGCTTTCGTCTATATCACCCACGATCTGGCCACGGCCAGCCTCATGGAACGCTCGCGGCTGCTGGTGCTCTATCTCGGCCAGGTGGTCGAACTCGGATCCATGCCAAAGCTGCTGAAACAACCCGGCCACCCCTACCTGCAGGCGCTGCTCTCGGCGGTGGTGCCACCCGATCCTGAACAGGCTCGCCAACGCCCGCCACTCGATCCGGCCCTGGCCGAAAATCCCGATCCGGCCCGACCACCTTCAGGCTGCCTGTTCCACCCCCGCTGCCCTGGCTGCTTCGAGCCCTGCCCCGGCCAGCGCCCCACCCTTCTCTCTGTGGGCGATGACCACCAGGTGGCCTGCCATCTTTTTTCCGAGATTTAACGATTCTGCAACATCGACCTATTACACTGGGTGGGCAGGAGGTTGACATGGTTCCTATTGGGCTCTCCCCTACCCGCCCGCCCCAGACGCCGGCCGCGCGTTCGGCCACCCACACGCCGCTGCCCGGTGAACCCGAGCCGCAAGCACCTTCCGACCAGGCTACGGTCAGTCGCTCTGGTGGTTCGAGCATCCGCAAGTGGTCGCTGGTAGCCCTGGCCGCGCTGGGCATCGGCGCCATGACCATCGCCACCACCAGCGCCCCTCCCGGCGTAGCCCAGGCCATGTCGGTCCAAACTGCGCCCACCACCCAACAGAGCGAGCAACTCTCCGACGGAGCACCCTTCGCCCTCTACCGCCACAACGGCGAAGTAGTGGTCAACGTCGGCATCGGCGATCAGGTCATCTTTCCCAACGGTCTCGAGGGCGACTACGCCCACTACCGGCTACCCGGGGCCGAAGCCAACGCGGTCCATCAAGACGGCGAGTCCGTTTGCAAACAGGCCCTCGACCTGGGCGGGGCCCGCTGCGCCGGTGAAAACGCGGCCTATCTGCAGTCCCCTTCCGGCACCGTTTTCGTCGAGCAGACGGGCGTGAACACCTTGCACATCGTCAACGCTGACGGAGCCGACATCACCGTCGAGAGCCAGCCCAAAGGAGTCGACGCCAAGGCCTCTTACCCCGATCAGTTCATCGGCGGAGCCCACTTCTACAACGACGGTCAAATCGGGCACTATTAGAGGCTACACTAGGGAGCGGGGTTGCCCGGGGCGAATCGCGGGCCCATGATCGATCTTCCGCGCGGGTTTCGCGCCTGCGGTGTCCATGCCGGGCTCAAGAAAGATGGCCAGCTCGATGTGGGCATGCTGGTCAGCGACAGCCCCTGCCGAGGCGCGGCCGTCTTCACCAAAAACCTGGTCGTGGCCGCCCCGGTCGTCTTCGACCGCCAACTGCTGCTCGACCACCCCGAGTCTCTCGCGGGAGTCGTGCTCAACAGCAAGAACGCTAACGCCGTCACCGGTGAGCAAGGCATGCGCGACGCCGAGGCCATGTCGGCCTATGCTCAAAGGGCCCTGGCCACCGCCAATCGCATGCTGGTGATGTCGACCGGGGTGATCGGCAACCCCATGCCCATGGACAAGATCCGAGCCGGGATCGACCTGGGCGTGCCCGCGCTGGGCCCGGACGGCACCGGCTTGTCGCTAGCCATGATGACCACCGACACCCGGCCCAAGACGGCCACCGCCACCCTTTCCAACGGCGCACGCCTGACCGGCTTTGCCAAAGGCGCCGGCATGATCCATCCCGATATGGCCACCATGCTCTCGATCGTGGCCACCGACGCCGAGCTCTCCTTGACGGAACTGCGCTCGCTGGTGGCGTGGGTGAGCGAGCATTCTTTCAACTGCATCTCGGTCGACGGCGACACCAGCACCAACGACACCTTTCTGGTGCTGGCCAACGGCCGGGCCGGCCCCGTCGACCCCTCCGAATTCCGCGCCGCCCTACTGTCTCTAAGCCAGGATCTGGCCCGCCAGGTCGCTTTTGACGGCGAGGGAGCAGCCCACCACCTTACCATCGAGGTCGAAGGCCTGGCCGACTTCGCCCAGGCCCGAGCCATCGGTCGCACCATCGCCACCTCGCCCCTGGTCAAGACGGCCATCTACGGACGCGATGCCAACTGGGGCCGCATCCTGGCTGCGGCCGGCCGGGCCGGAGTGCCTTTCGACCCCGAATTGGCCAACCTCTGGCTCGAAGACCTGCAGTTCCTCTCCGCCGGCCAACCCAAACTGCACGACCCCGATGTCGAACGCGACCGCCTCTCTCGCCAGGCCCTGACCATTCGCCTACAACTCGGCTCCGGCCCCGGCCGGGCCACCGTCTGGACCTGCGACCTCACCGACGACTACATCCGCATCAACGCCGAATACCGCACCTAGCGGCCTGCGGCCCAGGAGGTGCTCGGGCGGCCTGCGGTTCACCCCGAGAAATCGCGGGGTTGAACCCGGATCTAGCCACGTCACCCCGAGAAATCGCGGGGTGAACCCGGTTTCGGCCCCTTCACCCCGAGAATCGCGGGGTGAACCCGGTTTCGGCCCCTTCACCCCGAGAAATCGCGGGGTGAACCCGGTTTCGGCCCCTTCACCCCGAGAATCGCGGGGTTGAACCCGGATCTAGCCACGTCACCCCCTAGAATCGCGGGGTGAACCCGGTTTCGGCCCCTTCACCCCGAGAATCGCGGGGTGAACCCGGTTTTAGCCCCTTCACCTTCACCCCGAGAAATCGCGGGGTGAACCCGGTTTCGGCCCCTTCACCCCGAGAATCGCGGGGTGAACCCGGTTTTAGCCACTTCACCCCGAGAAATCGCGGGGTTGAACCCGGATCTAGCCACGTCACCCCCTAGAATCGCGGGGTGAACCCGGTTTGAGCCCCTTCACCCCGAGAATCGCGGGGTGAACCCGGTTTCGGCCCCTTCCCCCCGAGAAATCGCGGGGTGAACCCGGTTTCGGCCCCTTCACCCCGAGAATCGCGGGGTGAACCCCGGCCCGGCCCAACCCTCGAGTTGAGCGACAGCTCAACTCGCTCCCCTCTCGGAGCCCTGCTCCGCTCCCCTCTCCGCGAAGCGGCTCCCTTCTCGACGGCGCAGCCGTCGCTCCCCGTCGGCCGCAGGCCGAGAATCGCTGGGTGAACCCGGTTTTAGCCACTTCACCCCGAGAAATCGCGGGGTGAACCCGGTTTTAGCCCCTTCACCCCGAGAAATCGCGGGGTGAACCCGGTTTCGGCCCCTTCACCCCGAGAATCGCGGGGTGAACCCGGTTTTAGCCCCTTCACCCCGAGAAATCGCGGTGTGAACCCGGTTTCGGCCCCTTCACCCCGAGAAATCGCGGGGTGAACCCGGTTTCGGCCCCTTCACCCCGAGAATCGCGGGGTGAACCCCGGCCCGGCCCAACCCTCGAGTTGAGCGACAGCTCAACTCGCTCCCCTCTCGGAGCCCTGCTCCGCTCCCCTCTCCGCGAAGCGGCTCCCTTCTCGACGGCGCAGCCGTCGCTCCCCGTCGGCCGCAGGCCGAGAATCGCTGGGTGAACCCGGTTTTAGCCACTTCACCCCGAGAAATCGCGGGGTGAACCCGGTTTTAGCCCCTTCACCCCGAGAAATCGCGGGGTGAACCCGGTTTCGGCCCCTTCACCCCGAGAATCGCGGGGTGAACCCGGTTTTAGCCCCTTCACCCCGAGAAATCGCGGTGTGAACCCGGTTTCGGCCCCTTCACCCCGAGAAATCGCGGGGTGAACCCGGTTTCGGCCCCTTCACCCCGAGAATCGCGGGGTGAACCCGGTTTTAGCCACTTCACCCCGAGAAATCGCGGGGTTGAACCCGGATCTAGCCACGTCACCCCCTAGAATCGCGGGGTGAACCCGGTTTGAGCCCTTCACCCCGAGAATCGCGGGGTGAACCCGGTTTCGGCCCCTTCACCCCGAGAAATCGCGGGGTGAACCCGGTTTCGGCCCCTTCACCCGAGAATCGCGGGGTGAACCCCGGCCCGGCCAACCCTCGAGTTGAGCGACAGCTCAACTCGCTCCCCTCTCCGCGAAGCGGCTCCTTTCTCGACGGCGCAGCCGTCGCTCCCCGTCGGCCGCAGGCCGAAAGCGCTCCCCGTCGGCCGAAAGCGCTCCCCGCTTGCCAAAGCCACCGACTTAGGCTATGATTCACACGTGTGAAACCTCTGAAAGGAGGAGTTACCGATGAGTAATAAGCCTGTGAAGCGCATCCTGGTCGCTTCCGATTTCGACAAGACCCTGAGCTTTAACGACTCGGGGCAGATCCTCAGCGACATGCTGGGAGCCGAGAACTTCGAGAAGAAAGTGTCCGGCCTATCCAAGATCAACATCGTCCAGCAGGGGGCCGAACTCGCCTATCTGCTGCGCCACGACCCCGACTTCCGCTGCGTGCGGCGCGATTTATTGGGCGAAGTGGGCCGCCAGGTCCAACTCAAACGCAACGTGCGCGAATTCGTCAATTTTCTCAGCGCCGGTGTGGAGGGTTTCCATTTCGACTTTCGCGTGATCTCGGCCGCCCCTAGCGAGGTGGTGCGCTCCGCCCTGGAAGGCATCGTCGAGCCCGAGCATGTCCTGGGCACCGAGTTCGACTTTGACGAGCAGGGAGAGATCTCGGCCATCCGCCGGGCCGCCGCCGGCTACGGCAAGGTGGTCATCTTGCAAGAACTCGAGGCCGACCTGGGAGTGCGACCCGACCATGTCGTCTACGTCGGCGACGGCAGTTCGGACCTGCACGTCATGATGCACGTCAACCAGACCGAGGGCCTGACCATCGGGGTCTCGCAGACTCAATACATCGTGCGAACAGCCCGCAGAACCATCTTGAGTGACAATGCCATGGCGGTGCTAGTTCCGATCCTCGAAGAGATCGTGCACATGCCAAGCCATGAGATCCGCGATGCCTTCGAGCGTCACGGCCTGCTGCTCACCGACTGGGAGCGGGCCCGCACCGATTGGCTCACCATCGACGAAGTGCCAGCTCCACCGCTGGCGAATGCGAGTGTATTATGACCAGAGTCACCATCAAGACCATCGCCGAAGAAGTGGGAGTCACCCACGGCACCGTCTCGCGCGCCTTGCGCGGCGATAGCCGAGTGCGTTCCGAGACGGCCGAGGCCGTGCAAGAGGCGGCCGAGCGCCTGGGCTATCGTCCCAGCCGCTCGGCTCGAGCTCTGCGCACGCGGCGCACCGGCAATCTGGCCATCGTGGTCAGCTATGTCCACGATCCGTTCTATTCCGAGGTGGTCCAGGCCATCCACGACCGCCTCTTCCCCCTCCACTACAACCTGTTCATGGCCGCCACCGAGTTCGACCTCGAACGCCAGGCCGAGGTGGCTCGCACCCTGGGCGAAGAGCTGGTCGACGGAGCCTTTGTCTGCTGTCTTCCCGGCATGACGCCCCCCTTCCAGAAACTGGCCCAGACGGTGCCGCTGGTTACCATCAACTGCGATCCGACCATCTATCCCTACGGGGTGGTCCATCAAGATCGCGAGGCGATGCGTCTGTGCTATCAGTATCTGCTCGAGCGAGGCCACCGCAAGATCGGCTACCTGGGCGCGGTCAACGGCGGCAACGCCGAACGCGCCCGACGCGGCGCTTTCACCGACGCGGCCGCGGGCATGGCCGTGCCGGCCTTGATGCGAAGCGCCGAAGACGTCAAGGTCGAGGCCGGCGAGGCGGCCATGCGAACCTGGCTCGATCAGGGAGTCAACGACATGACCGCTCTCATCTGCTTTAACGACACGGTGGCCATCGGAGCCATGAAGGCCTGCGCCGAAGCGGGGGTCAAAGTTCCCGAGGAACTCTCGGTTGTGGGCTTTGACGACATCGAGATGGCCAGTTACGTTCGGCCGGCCTTGACCACATTCAGCCAGCCCCGCTACGAGATGGGTCGGGCTGCCACCGAGATGATGATGGCCCTGTTGGCCGGCAAGAGCCCCCCTGCTCCGGCTCGATTTCTCGGCAAGCTGGTCGAACGCGAGAGTGTGGCCAACGCGATCTAGACCAGGGCCTCTGTCTGAGCGAAGGTTGAAGAGCCCGCTGTGCGAATCTTCGACCATCAAGTCTCGGGAGGCTCTATGACCAGAAAACTGACGACCGCGGCACTGACGACTCTGCTCGCTTTATGCCTGTGTGGCCAGGCCTTCGCCTACAACGCCGGCGGAACGTGGCGTTCCACCTCTGGGACCATGGTCTACATCGATCCCTACTTCAACGTCGGGCTGCGAGGCGCTAACGGCGCGGTTTACAACGGACAGGGCTGGTGGGTCAACGGCATGACCGGCCTGCAGTTCCAGTATTCGCTCGCGGGTATGGATGGCTGGGCCACGGCCACCTTTCTCGACAACAACAATTTGAGGGTTGTGTCCTATCAGGGCACAGTCAGCCACTGGCGACGAATCGCCGGCCGCGGCGGCGAAGAGCAGGTGAACCCGCCGACCAGCTGGTTCACCGAGGCGGCCACCAAGGCCAACCCCGACTAAGGGTCTGTCAGGGATTAAGAGTAGCATTCCCGGTGTCGAGACACCCCGTTGCAAGGCGCGTCTGACCACGCATATCGGCAATATGTAAGGGAAGCGCAACGCAGCCACGGGGATCGATCGGCGCCGCGAATGCACGAGTTATTGCCTGACAGGCCCTAACCCAGATGACGCTCCAGGTAGCCACGGTCAACGCGCTTGGGGCGTCTTTCTGCCACCAGCAGGTCCAATTCTCGCAGCTCATGCTGAATGCCCCAGGCACCGAAGCCGCTGGCGGCCGCCCGCTCGGCCAAGAAGCTTCTTGCGCTTTGGGAAACGCCAAGCTCGGCGAGCCAGGGGCAGCACTGATCCGTCAGCAGAGCCACCAGGTCGTTGGCTGTTGGATCGGGCAGAAACAGCTTCAGTGGCATCCGCGCCAGCACCGCCTGCGGCAACCCGAGTTCCAGCAGAACCTCGCTAGAGCATACCGTCTGGGACCGGGGCAACCGCAATACACCTACGAACAGGATGCCCCGGGTAGGAAGCTCCCCCTCACCGCCCTCCACCATCGTGCCGTCCAGAAACCTGAGCAGTTCGGCCCAGACGGCGCCCCGCATAGGGTCGGGCTGTAACCAGCTCTCTGAACCCAGATGATGCGCGACCGAACCTTGTCTTGCGACGCTATCACGCCCAACTGCTGCGTCGCAGTCACCGCTGCGGTGCTCAAATATGACTCGATATTATCCGCTCCTCGCGGCGCCTGCTCCTTGCATTTGAGCGCGCTATCGCCGCAATCCTGCGGCCCGGCTACGCATCATCTGGGTTAAATTATCGAGCACTACCACTCCCGAGGTGGCCACAGCGCTCAGTTCGCCCTCCCGAAGCAGAGCGTAAGTCAGCAGCTCGAGGGATGAGCCCCGGTGGCCCGTGGCCGTCAACGAGGTCACGTCGACCACTGCCGTCGGAGCCAACCGGCGCAGGGAGGTGGCCAGACTGGTCTTGCCCGAGCCGCACCCGCCGGCGATGATGGCGTGATGGCGAGCCCCCTCGAAACCCGGCAGCAGGGCAGGTCTGGCCAGGGCACGGGCAAGCTTGCGAGAGGGCCCGATCAGACTGGGCAAGTCGAGGTCTTCGGCCAGGATGTCGGCTGGATTGCCTGATTTAAGCAAGGGTGGCATACCCAGCATCCGCGCGGCCGTCTGGGCACAAGCAGGACAAACCATGCCGTGAGCCCCGGCAACCACCCGTTCGAAAGTGTGGCAACACAGACTGCAGCGAAAATGGCCGCTATGCTCGACAAACAGAGCCATCACGACTCATTACGCCTTGACCCGACCGACCTCCTACGAGGATGGCGCCCGGCCGTGTTCGAAGCGGTGAAGCATGAACATCGGCAAACTCGGAGTCTTTCTCTTCAACGATTCAATGACCGCTCAGCACACCGCCGACCTGGCCCGCAAGGCAGAGCAATGGGGCTATGGCGCCTACTGGTTCACCGAGGCCCGCGGCCGCAACAGCTTCGCCCACGCGGCCTGGCTGCTCTCTCAGACCAGCAAACTGGTAGTTGCCACCGGTATAGCCAACATCTACGCCCGCGACGCCCAGGCCACGGCCGGCGCCCGCTACGCCCTCAACGAACAATCTGACAACCGCTTCTTGCTCGGCCTCGGAGTCTCGCACGCTCCCCTGGTGGAAGGGCTGCGGGGCCATAATTACGGCAAGCCGCTGGCCTTCATGCGCGAGTACCTCGAAAAGATGAGTCAGGCCGTCTACGACGCCCCCAAGCCGACTGGTGACAGCCAGGTCGTGCTGGCCGCCCTCGGCCCCAAGATGCTAAAGCTAGCCGGCGAGATGGCCGACGGAGCCCACCCCTACAACGTCACTCCCGAGCATACCGCCCAGGCCCGCAAAATTCTCGGGCCAAATAAGAAGCTCTACGTCGAACACAAAGTCATGCTCGAGACCGACCCGGCCAAAGCCCGGGCGGCCGGCCGTCAGGCCCTCGACTTCTATTGTAAGTTACCCAACTATCGCAACAACTGGCTCCGACTGGGATTCACAGAAGACGACATCGACAGCCTGTCGGATCGCTTCATCGACGCCATGGTGGCCTGGGGCGACGAAGAAGCCGTGCGCGCCAAGCTTGACGAGCATTTTCAGGCCGGAGCCGACCATGTTTGCATCCAGCCTCTGACCGACGTCGAGAAGACGCTGCAAAGATTGGCTCCGGGCTAATGGGCAAAGCCATCGCCGCCGTAGTCGTGCTGCTGGTGGGCTTTCTGGCCTACCGCTTCATGGCCAATCTCGCCGACCCGGTCCCTTTGAAGAACCTCGAGGTGGTGCATCCGGTCGGGCCGCTGGCGGCGCTGTCGGCCAAGAGCGCTCCCGAACAGCACCGTCTCTATTTCTCGCAGACTTTCCAGTTCAGTCCCTTCTATCGCCTCAAGCCATTGGCCACCTATCGCCTCGAGGCCCGGGTGCTCAGCGCCCGCGATTATAGCAAAGAACGCAGCGCCGAAGCCCAGCTCTCGCCGGTGGACTTTGCTCTCGGGTGGGGAGTCATGGCCGAGCCCCGCATCGCCCGCAACATTCCCATTTCGCAAGACCACCGATTCTATCACTTTACCAGTCCCGGCAATCCCGATGTCGATACCGTGGCCAGGCATAGCGCCAACACCCACATGGTGCCCATCAACGACGAGGTCCACAAACAGTTGATGCAGGTCGAGAAGGGGGATCTCCTCCGCCTGCGGGGCTATCTGGTCAAAGTGGTCGGAGATGACGGCTGGACCTGGAAGAGTTCGCTGACCCGTTCAGACACGGGCGGAGGTGCCTGCGAACTGATGCTGGTGGCCGAGATGTCTAAAGAGGAGTGATTCGCCCCAAAAAGAGGCGGCTGTCGTATTCGAAGCGCACCAGGCCGTCTTGCTGGTGGAGGGCGAAGATCTCGGCCAGGCGAGCCATCATCGGCTCATAGTTCGGGTGTCCCTGGCGGGGCACATAAGAGCAGGACATCAGGCGCCCTACCAGTCCATTCCAGTCCAGAGTTTGGTGGTTGTCTACCACCACCGTCTCGTAGTCGTCAAACCAGCCGTCCAAATGCTCCTCGAAGACGAGGCGATGGCCCACCTCTTCATAGTCTAGCCCGTAGCGCAAAAGCATCGCCTCATAATCGGTCAATAGGGGGGTCGAAGAGCGACGGTCGTTCCAGATCAGGGCCACCCGACCATCCGGCTTCAAGATGCGAGCGAACTCGGCCCTGGTCTCGGCGGGACGAAACCAGTGAAAGGCCTGAGCGGCCGTGACCAGGTCGACGCTCTGGTCCAGCAGGCCGGTGGATTCGGCCGTGCCGTCGTGGCTGTGGAAGCGCTGGTGGTGACCCAGTTTGGCCTCGGCGGCCGCCCGCATCTGGGGATTGGGTTCAAGGGCAAAAACATGCGCTCCGGCTTCGAGCAGACGGCGCGTCAGGATGCCGGTGCCCGAGCCCACATCAGCCACCTGCTTGCCCTCGACCTCGAGAGCATCGACGATGGCCTGGGGATAGTCGGGGCGATAGAGGTCGTAAATCGAAGCGGTCTCGCCAAAGCGGGCGGTCGAGTCCATCAGAAGTGCACCGTGACCGAGCCAACCTGGAGATAGTCCTCACCCGTCTCGAGCGTCAATCGGCTAGCCTCTTGGGGCTCGAGCAGCTTGGAGGCTTTCACCTGGCAAGTGCTACCATCGTCGAGGTGTAGCACGAAACTGTCGTCTCCGGCCTGGGCGCCGGTGATAGGGTGCTCACATTCGAAGACGCCCTGTTCTTTAAGGGAGGCGTCGAGCAGGGTGAAGTGCCTATCCTGGTAGATTCCGACACCGTCGGGACCGGCCACCAAGTGACCTTGCCGAGGCGCGGGGCCCTCGCTGAGCAAGCGCCCGTCCTCGAGGGCAAAACGTCGGAGCTTATCTTTGTCGAGAGTCACCAGTTCCTCGCCATTGACGGCAAACTCTCGGCCTTTGCCCGACCAGCGGCGGGCGCCGGTCTCCACATCCAGAGCCTGGACATCACCAAAAGCCCGCGCGGCCAGCACCAACCCGGCTCCCGCCAGGGCCGGCGTGCCGATCAAAATATCTCCCAGCCCGACCTTCCAGCGACGATGACCGTTGTCACCGTTGAGCGCCATCAGGGTATAGTCCTTGGCGTCGAAGACCATCACCGTCTCGTCGGCCAGGACGGTGGGCTTGCGCATCATTGTCATGGGAAAGGTGCGCTTCCAGACGGGTTCTTCCTGGCCGCAGCGGCGGGCGAACAGGTCGTAGGTCTTCTGTTCTACCTCGAGCTCGGGCTGGATGGACGCCGGGCCCTGATGAGGTTCGGCTCGCAGCCGGGTCGGTCGGTCACCGAGCACCCGGCTGGCGGTATCAAAGTGGATGGACACGCCCTGAACTTAGGTCACGGTCCTGAAACGACACTGAAAGTCACTCCACCATCGTCTTGTAGTCATTGACCAGATCCATAGTGGTGACGATGCCCACCGGAAAGCCGTGGCGGGTGACCACCATCCGGTGGACTCCGGCCGACTGCATCACCTCGATGGTGTCGCCCACCGAATCCTCGGGAGCCACCTGGAAGACGAAGGGAGTCATCACGTCGGCCGCGGTGTACTCGGCCGGATCCTTCGCCTGTCCGGCGGTCTCGGCCCAATGCCGGGCAACGTCCGAGCGACTCACCATTCCGAGCAAGCGCCCCTGGCGGTCCACCACCGGGGCCCCGGCGATCCCCTGCTCCATGAAGTCGGCGATCAGATTGGGCACCGGGGTCGAAGCCTCGACCAGGATGACGATGGGATTCATGATGTCTTTGACTTGCTTCATTACGCTGCTACTTTACGGGTCAATATCAAGGAATGCATTGATGCTCGTCAGGACGCTCAACTCTCGAGGGTGTCCCAACTCGAACCGCGCTCCACTCTGACGGTGGGGATGCGGGTCGGTCCAAAGACGTTCCAGCCCTCGCGCTCGCGGAAGGCAAACGGTTGTAAAGGCTGGTGCTCGATGGCGCACTTGATGTTTTCGACGGCCTGGCCGGCCTGTTGCACGGCCGCGAATCGATCGGGTGGAACGGCTTTGCCCCCGGCCTGGGCCAGGGCTGCATCCCCGACCACAAAGACCTCGGGATGGTCGGGCAAATTGAGCTGGTCAGTGACCTCGACTCTCCCCATCCGGTCGGTCTTTCCCAGGTCTTGCAACAAGGCTGGAGCCTCGACACCGGCCCCCCAGAGGATCTCGGTGGCCTGCAAGACCTCGCCCGTCGCTAACCGCACCTGGCCGGGGCCGACCTCGGTGACGCGCTGGTTGAGGCACAGTTCGATGCCTTTGCGCTCGAGCGCGTCGGTCACTTGCCGGCTGACCTCTTCGGGGATGCCACTGAGGATACGCTCTCGGGAATGCACGAGCTTGATGGAGAGCGAGTCGAGCAGAGCCGGGTCCACCTGCTGGACTACTTCGTGGACCACCCCGGCCAGTTCGACCCCGGTCGCCCCCCCGCCGATGACCACAAAACGCAAGCAGTCTCGGCGCGCCTCGCCCTCCAGCCCGAGGGCCTGGTGAGCATGGGCTTGGACCGTCTGGCGCAAGCGGAAGGCATCTTCCGAGACATTCATGGTCAGCATGTGGTCGGCCCACTCGGGGTGACCGAAGAAGGCCGGCTTGGAACCCAGCGCCACTACCAGATAGTCATAAGGCAAAGAGCTGCCATCGGCCAGATGGACCTGGTGGGCCTGGGCGTCCACCTGGTTGACCTCGGCCTGGCGAAAGCTCGCGCCCGTCTCCTCGAGCAACTCGGCCAGGGGAGCCTCGCTGCGTCGCTGGGCCACCTCATTGCCCACAGCCACCTGCCACAGCATCAACTTGCGGGTTTGGCTGGGACGTTGATCGACCAGCGTGACCGAGGCAGGAACCTCGGCGAGGCCGCGGGCAGCCGCCATGCCCGCGTAGCCCCCGCCCAAAATGACCACTCTGGGTTCAAAGCGGTCGACCGGCTCCTCACTTGCCTTCTGGGCGACGTGGGAACGTGTTGTAAAGCTGGCGAGACCGATGGGCTTGAGCATGTCCAGAGTCTAGCCCGCCCGCCTTGGAAAAACCTTGGCCGGAGGAGAGAGTGGCTGGAGGTGGCGATCACTCGAAGCCCGAATATTCAGGCGTTTGGGGGTGCAATGAGAACTATCTTCGCCTTGATTCTAATGCTGGGCATGGCTGCCTGGGCCCAGGGGCCCGACTGCGTCTGCCCGCCCGGAGGGTCCACCATGACCCCTACCGGCGTCTCCGCCCCGCCCTCTCTGGGCACGGGCCACTTCGATGGAAGCCAATCCGGCAACTCCTCCTCGGGCAACGAGGACCCGGTCGGGCGTTTTAGCGACTGGGCCAACGACCATCCCGACCTGGCGGGACTGGCCGACCAGGCGAGTAAAGACCCCGCCCTGGCCGGGGTGCTCGACCAGTTGACCCCGGGCGAACTGACCAACCTCGGCAACCTGCTGAGTTCGTACCAGAATGGCATCAACAATTACGTCAGCCAGAACCCTCGCACCTGGGACGATGCCCCTGGCGCGATGCGAAACCTGCTCAACAGTCTGGCCGGGGATCCCTTTACCCGGGGTTGTGACGACATGACCGCCCAGACGATTTCGGTCCTCGGTCCTCAGACCGGCGGGACCAATCCTTTCACGGTCCATCGATATCGTTGGGAGCCGGGTGCTGGGCGCCAGTTCGG
This sequence comes from Vulcanimicrobiota bacterium, assembly GCA_050250895.1. GTDB lineage: Bacteria > Vulcanimicrobiota > Xenobia > Xenobiales > JADMJV01 > CAYRFU01. The sequence continues at coordinate 85,599 of JBFWNU010000004.1, forward strand.
GGTCTATTTCGGAGCCCCCATCGGAGGGGTCGTCGTGGTCCAAATGGCCGGCGCCGGCACCGTCATGGGTGGTCCCCTGGGAACCGCCGTGGGCGCCACCGGAGGCCTGATCGTCGCCCTGGGCACGCGCAACACCGAACACAACATGGCGGCCCTTCGCTCGACCCGCAATCCCGACCTGGTAATCGTGCTGGATCCGCATGCCGCCCAGAACGGCAACCCCGAATCCGTCCATGGTCCCGATCATTACAACGGCGCTTTCAGCCAGCCGGCCCTGGGACCAGCCGAAGTGCCCGCTAGCCTGCCGGCGGCTGCCCAACCCAGCCGCAACATCCAGAAGGGAACCATGTCTCGATGAGGTTGAGGCTGCTGCTGGGCCTATTGCTCTGTTCGGCGAGCCTGGCCGCGGGCGGAGTGCAGTTGCGCTACAAGCCCGAGCCCCAGTCGAGTTGGCGAACCTCGGGCAGCCTGGCCGTCAAGAACTCGGTTCAGTTTCCCGACGGAACCCAGAGCAATTCCAACGAAGAATACGACCTCGAGTGGCAGGATGATATCCTGACCCGCGACCTGACCGGCCTGGTCACCCAACGCCGCCAGGTTCACCGTTGGACAACCCGGGCCCAACAGAACAATATTGTTCCTTCCGGCCCCATCGAGTTTCAGATCAGCAAGCTAGCCCAACAGCAGGTCTCTGGTAGCGATAAGGGCAGCGTGGCCAGTTCATTCAATCAACCCGCCCTGTTTCCGCTGACCCCGGTGGCCGTCGGTCAGACCTGGCCGGTCGAGGACACCACCCATTCGGTGTTAGTGGTGGGCAGCGAACCGCTGCCCATCTGGACCCGAGTGTGGGGGACGGGCACTCTGGTGGCCGTGGCTGACGGCCAGGCCCAACTGGAATTCGCCCTCCAGAGCGAGGCCCTCGGCCCCCGCGATGCGGCGGGCCAACCTCAAGCGGCGAGCTGGGCCAGCACCGAAGCCAGGGCAACCATCCGCTGGACCATGCAGGTCGATCTGGCTACCGGCGTGGCCACTCGCCAGCAGACCGACACCAAGCTCGAGCAGACCGTCATGCTGGGTCCTGACAAGGTCGTGAGCCAAACCGAATCGACCCTTCAGCTGTCGACCACCCCGGGGTCTTAGGCATCTGGGCTCGGGATGCTATCGGCCTTCAGGCGACGCATGCCGCGATAGAGAAAGACCAGCCCTTCGAGCAGCGTGTCGGCCTGGCTGACTCCTACTGTGGCCGGCTCGACGTAGGGCATAGCCTGTTGGGTCAAAAACACCGCTTTCAAGCGCGGTCCCGCGCCTTTGACCGTGGCTGTCCGCAAACGAGCCGGCGGGTTGCCCAGGAAATTGTTGATGGTCGACAAGTCAGGATAGGCACGAGGCGAGGCTTTCAACTCGACCGTGAGCCGCTCGGCCACTTTCCGCTTGATCTTCGAGCCCTTGCGCTTGTATTTCGTCTTCTTCTTGATGAGCTGGTCGATCCCGATGGAGAAGGCCGTTCCGTCCAAAAAGCGGCCCTGGAGCTTTAACCAGGGCTGGCTGAAGCTGCCCGTGTTCACATCGCCTGTCTGCAGGAACGAACTGGTATCGGTGGCTCGGAAGTCGACCACCAGGTCCAGTTCTTTGCCGGTGGGCAGGTCGACCGACAGGTGCTTGAGCACGGCCTGGACCAAGGCTAACCGCTGATCGTCGAGGTCATGCTCCGAAGCTTGCTTGAAGATTCGAAAGCCACCGATGAGGGCAGCCAGGACCAGCGCGCTGACCAGGATCCCTCCAGCCGTGGCGCCGTTGAATTGCAGGCTGAAAAGCGCAACGAACGAGCCGATCACCAGCGGCCACAGAAAGAACAGGGCCAGGCATCCGCAGCCAAGCAGGCCTCCTCCCAGCCACTTCTTCTTCTCGGCCTCCTTGTCGGAACGGGCCGCTTCGGCGAAAAAGGAGAGCAGATGCTCGGGAGTACCTTTGAGTTCATGGCGGTCGACTTTCACCCCCATGTTTTTGCCAGTGCCAAGCGGCGCCCTTCTCATCCATGCTATCATCTGAAGATGCGCGACAATCCCATCGGCGCTTTGTTGGAGCTACGCCAACGCCGACAGTCGGCCATCACCACGAGAGCCCGGCTCTTCGCAACGCTCAGCAGAAATACGGAGAGTTTGCTCTCGGCTTGACCGGCTGCGTATTTGGCCTGCTGCCGGCGGGACTCCTCGACATCGTCGACATCTGGCGCTACGGTCCCGGCTATCTGGTTCCTCCCTCCCTGGCTCAGGCTGGGGCGGGACTGGCTGGGGGCCTGGCGGTGGCTGGCTTTTTCTGGTGGCGCCGTCAATCCAACCCGTCGTAGAGTTCGGACAGAGGCAGCTCACAGCCGATCTCGGGCAGCGGCAAGACCCCATCGAGGCCCGTGACTTGCTCGCGGGTAAAACCATCCTCACCACGGCGCCAAAGCGAAACCACCGGGTTGCCCTGCTCCACCAACACGTAGGCTGTCAGGCCCCGAATGCCGAGATAGGCATCTCTCTTCTCGCCCTCGTCGACTCGTCGGGTGCTCTCTGAAAGCACCTCGAACACGACCCGAGGGGCATCCTGGAAAGAATCGGTGGGCGGGTTGCGAGCCCAGATGACCGATAGGTCGGGGTAGTAGAAGCGAACTTCCCCGGCCAGCTGGATGCGAATCTTGGTGTCGGAATTAAAGACGCGGCAGGGGCCGCCCCTGAGCCGGCTACCCAGGGCCACGATGGCGTTGGTGGCCAACTGGTTGTGGGCGTTACTACCTCCGGCCATCTGGTAGAGCACCCCGGCCAGATACTCGCTCTTGACTGACGCGGTGGACTCGAGCGATAGATACTCCTCGACGGTCAATAAGCGCTTTTGGTGGGCCAGACTCACCTCCACAGTCTAACTCACCGTCGGCGCGGCCGACCAGTGGTGTGCTCGTTCACAATGTGAAGGCCCGCACAGATCGAGACCGTCGCGTTGCCTATAGTAGAAAAATCCCAGACAGCGAGGTCACTCACTTGAAGATCATTTTCGTCTCCCCCACCAGCGTCGTGTTCGACCAAACCCCCCACTACTATCAGGCCAGCTTCTCGGCCACCGCCCAATATCTGCGCGACCGCTTTGCCGACGCCGAAGTCGTCATCGAATCGTCAGGCTTTCACGGCTCGGCCGAACGCAACGTCATCCGCCACTTCGTGGGCCGCTCCCAGCCGGAATTCTTGATCTTCTGGAGCCGGCCGTGGGAGGCAAAAAATGCGCGCGACCTGGCCGTCACCGTGCGCAAGATGGCCAAAAAGACGGGGATTTTCGTCTGGGGAGACGCCTGCAACTTCATTCCGCACTACTTCGAGCGCGAGCCGTTCGACCTGGTGGTGCGCGGCGGTGACCCCGAGCAAGTGCTGGGGGACGCTATCCAGGCCTGGAAGGATGGCCGAGCCCCTGAGCACGGAGTTTCCTATCGTGATGGTTGCTCTTGGAAAGAGACCGCTACGGGTAAAACCCTGGCGCCGGAAGAGTGGCCCTTTCCGGCGGAAGACGCTCTCGATCCTACCGTCTATCAGGTCACCCGGGTTCAGCGCGGCCTGTCTACCGATGACTTGAGTTTCACCGTCTCGCGAGGCTGCCCCATCAACTGCGCCAAGTGGTGCCCTACTCCGCGCAAGGAGGGCCTCATCGACCGCCGGCGCCCGGTGCGAGCCACGGTCGAATATATGCAGCGCGGAGCCGATCCCTTCGAGATGTTCCAGATGCACTCGCCCCTGTTTAGCCAGAACCGCCAGTGGATCGACGAGTTCATCGCGCTCAAAGGCGAGCTTTGCCCCGAGGCCAGCTTCAAGGTGGTCGACCTGATGAACCCCTATGCCGACGAGGACCTGGTGGCTCGATTGGCCGGCGTCGGCCTCAAGAATGTGGGCTTCGGAGTCGAGACTCTGGCCGCCGACACCCACCGCGCCTTGATTCCCAAAGTTGACGTCAACCTGTTGGGCAAGGTGGCCGCCAACTTCAAGCGCTACAAGATCTCGAGCAAAGCCTATATTCAGCTGGGACTGCCCGGGCAAAAGCGCGAGGATATCCTGTATACCCTGGGCTATTTGCGCGACCTCGGCTTCAAGGTGCGTCCCACCGGTTCCACACCCTTTTGGCGGCTGGCTCGGATGAGTGTAGAAGAACTCGACGCCACCGACCTCTCTTGCTGGGACCGCAAGAGCTACTATGAGCCGCGCAGCGGCCTGAGCTATCGCGAATTCTACCAGTTGATTACGGCTCCCACGAGCTTTGAACCCGACGAGGAGGTATCCGCATGGGCCGCATGATTTTAGTCGAAGGCCTGGATCTGGCCGGAAAGTCGACTCTTTGCCAGGGCCTCAAGGGCCATTTCGAGCGCACGGGCTGGAAGGTGCGCAGCGCCAACGGCGAGTTGTGCCCCGACAACCCCACCGCTCGGGTGGCTCGCGAAATGGTGCGCTGGGATCCCGGCTTCACCGGCCCCGAGGCGGGCGGGTTGTTCATGGCCGCTCACCTGTGGGACGCCCGTCATTTCAAGCCGCCCGGCGCGGGTGAAGTGCACATCCAGGACTCATGCTGGCTGCGCAGCCTGGCTTTCGAGCGGGTCATCGGCTCGCCGGAGCTGGCCACCCTGATGGAATCCCAGTCGCGATCCTTTCCCGTGTTTGACGCCGCCATCGTCTTGACCGCCAGCCTCGAGACCCGGCGTGCGCGCCTGGCTCAGCGAGCCAACAACGACCTGCACGACCTGTTCGCCTTCAAGAACCCCGACAAGTTCTTCCGCATCGAACTCGAACTAGCTGAGCTGGCCTGGCGCAAGGCCGGAGCGCTGGTGCTGGCCACCGATGATCTTGACCCCGACCAGGTGCTGGCCCAGGCGCTCGTCCACATCGAGCGGGGCCAACGCAAAGCCGGCTAGGCGCGGACGAAGGTGGCGATGCGGTGAGCCACCTCGGGGGCGTTGAGGATGCGCCGGTGACCCCAGCCGCTGGTGGCCAAGAAATCGGCCCCCAGCGCCTGGGCCTGTTGCTCGGCGGGGGCAAAGGGAACCTCTTTGTCCTGAGTATCGTGGACGATCAGGGTGCGCACCCGGGCAGCCTGGAGATAGTCGGCGGTGGTGTGCTCGACCACCGGTCGTCCCGATAGCTTCTCGATGCGACGATAGATGAAGTCCATACTGGGCTGGGGTGCGTCGAGTTTGGCCTGGGCGTCGCCCAGCACCCAGTCGAGCCGCTGGGGGCCGCCGATCATGACCAGGCCCTGCAGTTCGTCGAGGCAGCCGGCGGCGTGAGCCGAGGTGAGGGCGCCAAACGAGTGTCCCACCAGGGTATGGATCGGTCCCAGCTCGCGCGCCAGTTTGCGCAGGGCTGACGAGCACTCGAGCAGGTTGGTGCGGCTGAACGGCTTCTGATGACCAGGTCCGTCAAAAGCGATCACTTCCAGGCCAGCCCCGTGAAGAACCTCGGCCATGCGGGCGAAGCTGCAGGCTTTGCCGCCCCAACCGTGCATCAACAGCACGCGGGGGCCCTGGTTGGGCCAGCGATAGACGTCGAGAAGACGCTCTCCGAAGGCGAGCTGGTGGCGGCGCGCCTGGTCGAGCACTCGCTGCTGCTCGCTCGTGGCCTGGGCCAGCGGATAAGGCGTGCAAAAAAGCGTCCAGGCGATTTTCCCCCCTAGCGCGGGGGCGATACGGGATACGAGTCGAAGGCCTTGACCGAGAAGCGTCACGACAACCTCCAAGAACTAGTTAACATGTTAACCATTTTAGAAGATCAGGCCTGGGAATGCAAGACAAGCTGAAGATCTGGCTGCAGGTCGCCCGAGCCTACCAGAAGACGGGCCGGCGACTTTCTGAACGCTTGCGTGAACTCGACCTGTCCGGGGCGCAGCTCGACGTGCTGGCCAATCTATCGCGTCATCCCCAGGGGATGAACCAGACCGAACTGGGAGGCAAGCTCTTGTCGACCAAGGCCAACGTGACCGGCCTGGTCGAACGGCTGGTCAGCCGGGGACTGGTGCAAAGGCAACCCGACCCCAACGACGCCCGCTCGAAAACCGTCTCTTTGACCCCAGCGGGAGAGGAGTTGGCGGCCCGGGCCGGGGCACTGCACGCTCGCTTCGTAGATGACATGTTGGCCGGGCTCAGCGGCGAAGACCTGGCCAGGCTGCAAGCGATCATGACCCGGGTCGAGAGCGAACTGGATAGGATGTGAGGATGCGGACGTCGATGGTCGATGACGGCCAGCGCCAAACGTTCACCGAACTGCTGGAATACGAGATACCCTAATTCTAAAGAAATCTTAAGCCGCAGGGAGTTGTTCGCCAGGGTGCAGAACTGGCCCCCTGAATGCGAGTGTTGGCCCTGGTTATACTGACGCTGCTCTGCTCGGGTTGCCGGGGCGAGGGGGGTCAGGAACGGCGCGCCCGAGTGGCCGTCGTCGGCGTGGCCCATCCCGCCGAAGCGACCCCGAGTCAGTCTCGCGAGTATACCGGCACGGTCGAGTCGCTCAACCAGGTAGCGGTCGTGCCCCAGGTGGCCGGCCAGCTGGAATCGGTCGAGGTATCGGTGGGCGACTCGGTGGAACGCGGCCAGCTGCTGGCCGTGGTCGACGATTCGCAGCTCGAGGCCCAGGTCAACCAGGCTCGAGCCACCGCCGCCGCCGGCCAGGCCAGCGTGCAGACCGCCCTGGCCAACCTGGCCGCTCAGCGCGACCAGACCCGCACCCAGCAACAGGCGGTGGCCCAGGCCGAGGCCCAGCTCATCGAGGTGGCAGCCGCCGTGGAAAAGGCCGAGGTGCAGCAGAAGCTGGCTCTGAGCAACCTCAAACGCATTGAAGAAGTGGCCGCCAAAGATCTGATCGCCATCCAGGTGGTGGACGAAGCCAGGGCTCAGGCCGAGTCGACCGCGGCTGACGTGAAAGCGGCCAAAGCTCAGCAAACGGCCGCTCAGGGCCAGCTAAAACAGGCCCACTCGCGGGTCAAGACGGCGGCCCAGCAAGAGAAGGCCGCCGAAGCCCAGGTCAACACCGCCCGCGCTCAGGTGGACAGCCTGCTGTCTGCCCTGCAGGCCGTCGAGGTGAGACGGGATTTCACTCAGGTCGTCTCGCCCATCGACGGTGTGGTCGTGGCGCGCCGTCTGGATCCCGGAGCCTACGTCTCGCCAGGCAGCTCGTCGGCCGTGGTCGAGATTGCTGGGCTCGAGCAACTGCGTGTCGCCTTTGCCCTCAGCGAGGCGGATCTTTCACTGGTACGGCCGGGCCAAGAAGTGGACATCAGCTTCGATGCGCTACCCAACCTCTCGCAGACGGGCCTTGTCAGTGGCCTGGCCGGAGGGCTTGACCCCTCGACCCGTACCATGCGGGTCGAGGTGCGACTAAGCCATCTCGATCCTCGCTTACGCCCGGGAATGCTCGCTCGCCTCAGACTCAAAGGCCAGACTCGGAAGGGACTGACCATCCCCATTCAGGCCGTGCAGAACAACGAGGGCAAGTTCTCGGTCTTTGTGGTCGGCGGCGACCAGAACGTGGCCCGGCGGCCCATCGAGGTCGAGGGGATGGAAGGCGACGTGGCCCTGGTGAAGTCGGGTCTATCCAAGGACGACACGGTGGTGGTGCGCGGAACGGATCAGGTGCAAGAAGGCAAGCCGGTCGAAGCAGTCGAGGTCGACTGGTAGCCGATGTGGCTGACGCGACTCGCCCTGCGCAATCCGGTAGCCGTGCTCATGGTCTGTATTGCCGTGTTGGTGCTGGCCGGGATTTCGGCCAGGCGCATCCCGATCGACATGTTTCCCTCGCTCAATATCCCCGCCATACGGATTAGCACCAACTATCCGGGGGCCACTCCCGAAGAGGTCGAACGCACCATTACCTATCCCCTCGAGCAGGCGATTTCGCGGGTGAGTGGCATCGTCCGGGTGCAATCAGAATCAGAAACGGGGCGCAGTCGCATCACCGTCTGGTTTGAATGGGGAGCCAATCTCGACACCGCCCTGGTTCAGATCATCTCCAACGTGCAACGCGCTCAGGACAACTTGCCCCTGGGGGTAGCACCGCCCTCGGTGGCTCTGTTCGACGTTTCGGACTTTGCCGTGGTGCAGATCGCCATGCGCGCTCCGGCCCTGAGTTCGAAAGAGCAATACGAACTGGCCGAGAATATCCTGGCCCCCCAATTGCAGCGATTGCCGGGCGTCTCCGAGGTGGTCACCCGCGGAGGCCTGTTGCGACAGATCAACGTGGATTGCGACCCGGCGCGTCTGGTGGCCCGAGGTCTAACGCTCGCTGACGTCCAGGCAGCCCTGCGAGCCAACAACCGCCTCATTCCCAGCGGCGGACTGCAAAATGATCGCCTTGACTATCAACTGCATGTGCCCACTTTGCTCGACCGGGTCGACGCCATCCGGGACGTGATCATCACCTCGCGCAACGGCGTGCCCATCAAAGTGCGCGACGTGGCCAGGGTTGACGACGGTACGGCTACCCGCACCAGCATCTTCAAGGTCGACGGCCACGACGGAGTCGGACTGTGGGTGATGATGCAGCCGCGCGCGAATGTCGTCCAGCTGGCCGACGCCGTCAACAAAGCCGTTCCCAATCTGGCCGGCGTACCCGAAGGAGTCGAACTCGAGGTGGTCTTCGACCAGTCCAACTATGTGCGCGAGGCCATCGACGGCCTGGTTCACGAGGGCCTGTTTGGAGCGGTGCTGGTCTCGATCGTAGTGCTGGTCTTCTTGCGCAATGCGACCAGCGTCTTCATCATCTGCGTGGGCATCCCGCTGGCCATCGCGGCCGCGCTGATGATGCTCTACTTCGGCAATCAGACCCTCAACATCTTCACCCTGGGCGGGCTGACGCTGGCCCTGGGGCGCCTGGTCGACGACGCCATCGTGGTCCGCGAGAACATCACCCGCCATCTCGACGAAGGCGACTCGGGAGCCCGACCCGTGGAAGAGGCGGTACTCGATGCCACCGCCGAGGTAGGCATGCCCGTGCTGGCCGCCACCCTGACCACCATCGCCGTCTTCTTTCCCGTGGTCTTTCTCGAAGGGGTGGCCCAAAAGCTGTTCGTGCCTCTGGCTATGACGATCATTTTTGCCATGATGGCCTCATACTTCGTGTCGATGTCGGTCGACCCCGTGCTCTCGGTTCGATTGTCCCGGCGGGGTGGTCCGGCCGGGCCTATTGCGCGCTGGCTCGAGGGGGCGCTGGCCCGCCTCGAGGCTGGCTATCGACGCCTGCTCGAAGGCACTCTGCGCCGGCCGGCCATGGTGGCGGTCGTGTTGACCCTGTGTCTAGCCTCGGCTGTGGCTTTAGCTCCGCATATTTCCACTGAGTTCTTTCCTCGTGGCGACGAGAGCCTCCTCATCGTGCGTCTGCAGTCGCAACTGGGCACCGGGTTGCCGGCCACGGCCCAGGTGTGTGAACAGGTCGAAGCCCTCATTCGCGAGACCCTCAAGAAAGACGAGGCCCTGGCCATCATCACCTACGCCGGCACTCCCTCCAACCAGGCCCGCATGTTCGTGCGCTTGCGACCGCCGGCCGAACGGGGTCGCAGCGCCGAGCAAATCTCGCAAGCCCTGCGCAAAGCCACCGCTGGTAAGATCCCGGGGGTGCGGGTGGTCATCTCGCCGGGCGGCCAGGCCAATCGGGTCCTCAACTTCGGCGCCGGCGCCCCCATCGAGGTGCAGTTGCTGGGCTACGACCAGGAGGTGGGAGCTATCCTGGCCGCCGATGTGGCCCGCCTGGTCAGCGCCGTCCCGGGCGCTGAAGATGTGCAGGTCAACCCTCAGGGCCGCGTTCCCTCGTTCGAAGTCACCATTGACCGGGAGCGGGCGGCTCTGCTGGGACTGAATCCGGTGGACGTTGCCAATACCATCAATATCGCCATCGCTGGCGGCCCCTCGGGAGGCAACCGCTTCGTCGACCCCGTCACCGGCAACGAGTTCGACCTGGTTACCCGTCTCGAGGAGCGCTATCGCCAGCACCCCGAGGATGTCGGTGCCGTGCCCATCGCGGCTCTATTCCCCGCTGCCAACCTGCGCAGCCAGGCCGCCACGCCGCTGGCCGTGCGCGACGTGGCTCACGTCGAGTTGGGGGACGCGCCACTGTCTATCCAGCGCAAGAATCAGGTCCGCGTCATCGACATCACCGCCAACACCAGTCGCCCCCTGGGCGAGGTCTCGGCCGAGCTGCGCAAGCAGCTTTCGGCCTATGATTGGCCGGAAGGATTCACCTGGTATCTAGCCGGCCAGACCGAGCAACAAGAAGGCACTTTCAGCAGCATGGGGATGGCCTCGGTCCTGGCGCTCATGCTGGTGTATATGATCATGGCCTCGCAGTTCGGCAGCCTGTGGGAGCCCATGGTGATCATGCTGACCGTCCCGCTGGGACTGGTGGGGGTCGTCTGGATTCAGGTAGCCACCGGCACTCCCTTTTCGGTGATGTCGTTCATGGGAGTCATCATGATGACGGGTATCGTCGTCTCCAACGGCATTCTGTTGGTCGAGTTCGCCAAGACTCTGCAAGAACGTGGCCGCCCTCTCGGCGAGGCCATCGTCGAGGCCGGTCAATCTCGCTTGCGGCCGATTCTGATGACTGCGCTATCGACGGTGGTGGGTATGGTTCCCATGGCCACCGGCATGGGTAGCGGCGGCGACACCAACGGCCCGCTCGCGCTGGCCGTGATCGGCGGGCTGACCGTCTCGACCGTGCTCACCCTGCTAGTTCTGCCGCTGTTTTACCGCCTGGCGGCGTCCCGAGTCAGTCCTCGAGTTCCTGGCCCAACCAGTGATAGAACAGAATGAGCGGCAGAACGCAGGCCAGAGTGTTGACGATGGCCACCGACGCCGGCGCCGGCGGAATCGGGTAGGAGGGCTGTAACGGCACGTACAGCATCGGCGCGAAGTTGCTGGCCAGCAGCGGCAGCAGGGCTACCAGCAAGAGACTGAGCGCCCGGGCCGCTCGGGGAGACGCAGAGAGGGCCAGCCACACCCCGGCTAGAGCAACCAGACCACACCAGAGTTGCCAACCGGTAAACCCCCAGAACAACATGAAAGAGGGCGACACCCAGGCGATGAAGTCGCGGGAGTGGCCATAGGGCAGGTCGTACTGCTGCTCATAGAGCCAGGCGTTGGCCGCGTTGAGCACCCACACAAAGCCCGCCGCGGCCGCCAGGCCGCGCAGGCGCAGGCGCGAAGGACGAGCCAGAATCACCCCCACGCCCTCCCAGGCGAACAGCACCGCCGTGACCACCACCAGGCCAGCCTGCAGCGTCATCGTGGCCGAATAGCCCTCGCCGCCAAGCCAGGCGGCCAGCGAGTAGACGGCCATCAGCCCGAACGGCACCGTGCAAGCCAGGGCGCCAAAGGGCGGCAGCTCTCCGCGACCCCGCAACAGGTAGAAACTCAACATGGCGCAGCCGAGGAAAAGCAGCAGACTCTGCACCGGAGCGAAGCCGCTTTGACCCAGCAGGCGGTAGCCCCGCCCAACGTGCTCGAGCAAGAGCCGATTGAAATCTTGATACTGAAGGATGAAGATCGGAAAGGCCAGCAGGGCGGTGGGCAGACACAGTCGACCGAGCCGCAGTAGCCGGTCATCCTGGCGAGAGCCCAAATCGAGAGGGTCGGGGGCTGGCGCGGCGGCCGGCGGTGGGGCCAACTCGAGGGTGACGGCGTGAGCGTAGAGTTGATCGACCATCCACTCGCGGTCGGGGTCGGCCAGGGCCTTGCCAAATTGCAGGCGGGTCCGATCGCTAATGGCAAAGACCCCGCCTCCTCCAGGGTGCAGTTCTTCGAGTTCGTCCCAGGGGATGGTCGTGGTTCGCTCGCCCAGCGGTGATACTGTCGTCAGGGCCAGTCCTGCCATGTCCACCTTCAAGGCCCGCTCCGTCGGGGTGAACAGCAAGACCAAGAAAAACATCACGGGTAGGATCGAGAACACCACCAGAGCGACCTTGAGGCCGGCTCCGAGCAACGCCACGGCGCCCAGAAAGATCGCTACCAACAGCACCTTCCCGAACAGGACCACCAGATCCACCGTCGGCATCTCGAAGGTCAGGACCTGACCCGCGCGCTCAAATCGCAGGCGGGTTCCCTCAGGAGGATCGCACCGTTGAGACGGGCGAGGCTCAGCTTTGAGACGAGCGATCAGTGGCTCGTCGAGTTGCCCTGGCTCACGAACGACCAGGCGTCCAGTGGAATCGTCGTGGAGCGGTAAGCCGGTGAGTCGCGATACCGATTCGGCCGCCCGACGTCCGGCCAGCGGGTCCTGGCTCTCATGCACGGCCAGCATGTTCGCCCCCTGGAGTTTGGTACAGAAGTGATAGGTCGTTCGCGAACTATTCTTGTTGCCATGGACTCGCCTTTCCAGATGATGGCGGACCGACTCGAAAGCATCAAAGTTCACCGACTCTTTCAAGAGCGGAAACAGGAAGCCGGCGTAATACTCGGCCTTACCTTGCTCGGGATACAGTATCACCTCGGCGCGATAGCACAGCATTCCCACGCCGATCAACAGCAGCGGGATCGCCGCTAGGAGGGAAGTCCAGTGTTGATTTGCGCCGGCCAGAAAAAGACCACCAAGGGCGAAAGGAATGATACTGCCGACACTCAGACCACGGGGAACTTGATCGAAACGGGCTTTGTCCATCCCTGCTTGTTCCATATAGGAAAACATAAACCTGCAAAACCAACAACATCGTGCGAAAAGGTCAGGAACCGCCCCGAGACCGAAAGGGTTCCACCTGTATGGACATCGCCATCGAAGGATTCGATACCGTCGCCTACTTCACCGAGGGTCAGGCCCGCCCTGGCTCGCCCGACTTCACTCACGAGTGGAGAGGTCAAGTGTGGCAGTTTGCCACGGCCGAGCATCGTGACCAGTTCGCCGCCGACCCGGGCAGCTATGCTCCTCAACTCGACGCCCAGTGCGCCATGTCGTGCGCCCTCGGCCGACCCCATCCCGGCAACCCCCGAGTCTGGAAGATCGTCGACGGGAAGCTCTATTTCAACAACAATCCCGTGGCTGGCTGGCTGTGGAGGAGCATTCCCGGCATGGTCGCTCGTTCGCAGCAATCATAGGGCTTTGAGCCGCTGGGCCAGGGACTTGAGGTGGCGCACCTGTTGTTCGTAAATCTCATCCTCGACCGCCGCCAACCCAGACAGGTCGGTAGCCAGGCGACCACAGGCGCAAAAAGCCTCGACCTCGGGCACTCCCAGGGCCTGATGCATGTCGACCCCGACGTGGAGGCCCTCCTTGAACCACTCGATCCAGGCTTTGCGGTCGCCACCGGCATAATGAGCCAGCAAGTATTGGCAGCGCAACATCTCGCCAGACCTGGCCGTGCGCGGATTGCCGCGATGGTCCTCGAGCTTTAGCTTCGAGCCCAGCTTGGGGTCAGGGGCGGGCACGAGAAAGCCCGACTCGAGGCCTCGGGGCGGCGCCGTCACCACCAGCAGGGCCCGGACTCCCTCATCAAAGAGAGGATAGGGCTCCACAGCACGCCCGTCGATCACCAAACGTAGCGGGGCCTGGCGACAATGCCGAGCGATGATGGCGTGTTCATCGCTCCAGCTCCCCCGCGAAAGCAGGCCCATCCAACTCCAGCGCCGTTCGAATTCGAGGCGGAAGAGGCTGGGCTTGCCGGCCTGCGGGTCCGTTTTCAAGCTGCGGGTGACCTGCAGCTTCTGGCCCGAGAACTCGAGCAATTCCTCCCGCTCGCCGTTCTCTAGACGCCAGCGCAACCGAGGAGGGTCGAGCGCCATCGCCGACTGCAGCGCTCGCGTCAAGTGGCCCGCAGGGTTGTCGGGGGGGAATGGGTTGCCGAGCTTCTCCAGGATCTCTTGCAGATAGCCGTAGCGGCCGCAGGCTTCGAGGGTGAAGGAGGCCACGGTCCGGCCCCGCTCGATGGTGATGGACAGCCCTCGCGCGCCGATACCAACGGCCGATTGCAGCAAACGCATCAGATAGGCGGCCGGCTGGCGAAGCTGGTGCTCGCGGAGCTTTTCGAGGGTGCGAGCCAGATCGATCGTGAACTGACCGGACGACTCTTGACGTCCCTCGGACCTGGCCTGGGCCAGGAACTCCTCGAGCTGCACTAAAGCTCGGCCAGCAGGCGATCGTGCAGGTGCTTTACCAGGTCAAGACTCGAGATGATGCCGACCACTTTGCGATGACCACTGGTTACGATGACGCGATGCAGTTGGTGCAAGGTCATCAGACTGGCCACGCTATGGAGCGGCGTCATCTCGCCGACATGAAAAGTGGTCGCGCTCATGATGTCGCTGACCGGCGAGTCTTCATTGATCCCTCGCAGCGGCTGCGTCAAACGAGCGAAGTCGAGAAAGAATCCCTCGCGTTGATAGCTGTGCTCCCCCTCGGCCCCGAGCAGGTCGGTGACCGAGATGACCCCCACCAACTCGCCGTCTTCGTCGACCACGGGCGCACCGGAAATGCCTTTTTCGAGAAACAGCTCGCGCACTTTGGAGAGGCACTGATGAGGACGAACCGTCAGCACCTCGCGCGACATCACATCCTGAGCTAAAATCATGGCCGCCTCTTCTCTAACGCGGCCGCCCCGGCCTTCTCTAGTCCGTGAGGTAAAGTGTCAAAGACTCGATATGGCCATTGAGGCTATAGGACGACAGCCTGCAGCCGCGGCCTTGCCATTCACACTTGCGATGGCCTTCAGCGGTGAAAATGGAAGGCGACCCGCCCCAGCCCTCCAGCACTTCATCGGGTTGCCCGACCTCCAATCGGCGATCGGGGAGGGTCAGCACCCGGCCGGTAATGGAAGTGGCTCGAAGGCCCCACTTGCCCAACCCGACCTCCGTGCCAGAATGCCAGCGAGAGAAGAACTTGTCATAGTCTTCGCTCTCTATATCGGGCTTGAGCTGGCGAAGCTCGACCTGGTTGGTGCCCAGAGCGATACCATCGATTCTAGCCGTGGCCACATCCAGCACCGGCGGCGACGAAGGACGCAGCGCCATGGCCACCAGAGCGATGAGAGACACCAAAACCAACCCCTCTAGAAGACGTCTCTTCATGCTGGAAGATTTGACCGTGGCGCAGGACCCTCCCCCCGCCGCCCGAGAAACATCAGGCATGGATATCGAAATTCGTCATTGCGTGCGTTGAGGCTACGGTGACAGAGCGGCGAGTCTCGCCGCGACCATCGAGCGCGAATTGGGCGAAAAGCCCAAACTGGTGCCGGGTAAAGTCGGGCAGTTCGAGGTCTTCGTCGACGGACAACTGGTGGTCGAGAAAGATCAGGTCGGGCTGTGGGCCAAGCTGCTGGGCAACAAAGGGATCCCCAGCGACGAGAAGGTCCTCCAGTTGCTCAAGAAGCCCTGATTTAAGGGTTCCTTAAGAACGGCCTAATAGACTCGCTGCAGGACTGGGAAGCTGTCGAGAGTTCCACGCATTTTCGCTTCGACAGCGGGCGCAGGGCGTCCCGGTTGAAGAATTGCGTCCATGCGTCTTCAGCCGAAAACGAAAGGCGTGGAGATGAAAGTCCAACCCCTCACCAACCAGCAAGCCATCGACAGGCTGCAAGCAGAAGAAATGCGTCTGTTGCGCGACAACCATCCGTCCGACGCGGCGCAAATGGTCGAGAATCGCGAGATTCTAGCCAAAGGGCGAGGAGACGACCTGTGGGACGTGTTTCGCAACGCCCACGAAGCCGAAGCAAAGTGGGACAAGGTCAAACAGGCCATCACTCCCGAGGACAGCAGCGAAGTCGGATTCTATGGCGCCTTCGCGGGCTTCGTGGCCGCAGGAGCGGTGGGTAGCGCGGTGGGTAACTACTTGCACACGGGCAATCTGGGGCAGTCGCTGCTGCTGAGTTTGATCCCGGTGGCCACAGGCCTGCTTGGAGCTTTGATAGCTTTTGTTCCCTACGAAGACGAGGATATCGACCTTAGTCGTCCCATCGGCGGCGTCATCGCGGCCACCTCCATCGCAGCCATGGCCTCTCATCACTGGCTTCCCCCGGTCGCGGCCGGGCTGGCCACGATCGGCGCCAGCGTGGCCATTCCTCTGGTGGCCGCCCATAAGTCCGAGCAAAACAGGCGCATTCAGGAGGTCATCGAGACCAACAAGAAGCTTCTGGAGACCCCCCTGAGTCCCTCCGCCAAACTTGGTTCGGCCATCAGCAAGCGCGATGTGCTAGGCACCCTCTCGAGGCTCGAAGCCAAGGCGGTGGAGGAATCGAACTACACCGGCGCGGTGACGATCCACGAAGACCTGGAGCGGTTGGGCGACCTCAAGGGCGACACCTTCCACGATATGTTCGTGGCCAGTCGCGGCCACGAGAAAAGCAAGAACACTCTGATTCGGTATGCCGACAAGATTCTCGAGGACGCCCGTCAGCGCGACGAGATCGACGCGCTGCTCAAAGGCAATCCCTCGGCCACCCAATTGCTGGTGGAGGAAGAAGCGATCGAAGTGGGCGACCAGCGCCTGCCGGTCGTGACCCAGTAGGAGGAAGTATGAAAGTCCAATCACTCAACCGCCAGGAGGCGGTCCATCGGCTGCAGGCCGAGGAGGTTCGCCTGCTGGGCGACAACCGCCCTAATGATGCCGCCGAAGTCCTCAAAGCTCGCAAACTCATCAGCGACGCCCCGGGAGACACCCTGTGGGACGCCTATAGTCAGGCCGGCGACAAGGCCGAGAAGTCTCAGCGACTAAGCGATACCCTGGTCCCGAGATTCGACTATTACGGCGAGGCCAAGCTGGACTTGCGCCCCCCTCTGGCCCTGCTCGGGGTCGGCATGGCCGGCACCGCCCTGGCCAACTATGTGCGCACTGGTGACCTGGGGACTTCACTACTGGTCGGCTTGATACCGGCCGGAGTGGGGGTCTTGGCCGGACTGGTCAATCTCTTCACGACCGAAGAGGGTGGACGGGACACCTCGCGGGTGTCGACCGCCACCATCGCGACCACATCGATTGCGGCCGCGGCCACCGGCAACTGGGTGGCTCCCGTCATTGCGGGTACGGTGACTATGGGGGCCCTGGTGGCCGCAACCCGGGTCAGTGGACAAGCCGCCCAGAAGCAAATGGCCATTCAGGCCGCCATCACCAACAACCGCGAGCTCTTCAAGACCCCGCTCAACCCATCCCAGGTGCTGGGCACCAAGATTAGCAAACAGGAGGTCGTGCAGACCCTCTCGCGGCTCGAGAGTCAGGCCATCACCGAAAACCAGTTTGAAGACGCCATGAAAATCCGCAAAGACCTGGCCACAGTGGCCACCCTCGGCGGCCAGAACTTCCACGAGATGTTCGTCGAGTGCCAGGCCCACGGGGGTGACCGGGCCAAACTGCTCAACAACTATGCCGAGGCGATTCTTGACGATGCCCGCAAGCGGACCGAGATCGAGGACCTGGTGAAGGGAAATCCCAAGCCCGGCGAACTGCTGGTGGGAGATGAACTGGTGGACGTGGTGGATCAACAGGTGCCCGTCTATCGCTAGACGGGAGTCTGCTTGGAGCTAGCCGACTATCTACGCGAACTCAAAGCGGCCGGGCGCCCCGAGGACTCAGGCTTCTTTACCCTTTCGCTCGAGTCCCTGCTGGAAAAGGTGGCCCGCTTCGGCGGGGCCGAGGTCGGATCGCACTTGCTCCACGCCGTCCAGGCGGCCGTGGCTCTGGAGGCTTTGATGGTCGACATCAAGGTTGGCCGGGCCCACACCGAGGTGTGTTTCGAGCCTGGCCAGACCCCCAGATTCGACCCCCACGATTTGCTCAGCGAGCCGTCGGATCCGCAACCTGGACAGGAACAACTCAAAGACACCTGGATGCGGGCCATGGCCGAGCAGCCCGCCAGCCTCGAGTTAGAGTGGCGCAGCCCGCACCAGTGGTGGACCTGGTCGCTCGTCTCGGGGGTGGTGCCGCGGACCCCCAGGCCCGATCAGCCGCCTCGCTTTCGCCTGTCTGCCGCGGCTGGCGGCAGTGCTTGGAATATTTTTCGCCATCTGCGCCAGCGCAGCCAAACGCTGGCCCGGCTCGAATCACGCTGCGCCTTTTGCCCCATCGTGGTCAAGGTCGACCGGCGAGCCATCAACCAGCCCTTCCCCGAGCGCGTCCCGGGGTGGCTCGAGTCAGCCCGGTCGTGGCGAGCTCCGGCCTTTCGCGAGCATCGGTGGGCCGTCGAGGAACTCGAACTCGCGCCCGAGCAAGGCTTCGCCCTGGCCAGCTATCGCGAGCGACCACCCCTGCGAGTCGAGCACCAGGGGACGATCTACCCACGCCAGGTCTATCCCGAACCGGGAACCTTCGACCACCCCGGTCCTACGGCAGTATCGCGGCTCGTGGCCGGGTCGACCTCGGCGCGTGAAGGTGAGCTTTGGCTCGGTGAAACCCAGGGTCGACCGACCACCCTGACCGGTCTGGCGCACTTCGAGGGCCGCTATCTGACCTCGGAATTCCCACCGTTGCGGGTCCGTCGCTGGCTGGCACTACCCAATCGAATGACTGACGAAGGATACCTCCTCTATGTTAAAGACGGAATCCTACTCGACCCGGTCAAGGTGCCCCAGAACTCCAGCCGGGCCATCGTGTGGACATCCGGGCACCGGGTGGATCTCAGCCGCCTGGCGGCGGTGCGCGATCATAAGGTGGAAGCGGACACGGTCTGGATGCGCCAGTGCGAAAAGAGACTTCAACTCGAGCTGCCCCGGCTCTTGCCGCGATGGGCCAATAATGGAGGTTATCAGCCCGACCTGCGGCGCGTTTGGAACCGCAAAGGTGGCCTGGAATTCTCCCCGGTGCGCCTTATCCTGGGTCGGGCCTCGGAAGTCTTCGAGTTGCCCGAGCGCTTCGACGAGCCCGTTCATCTCCAAGCATGCTTCGAGCAAGAGACTCTGGAGTTGGTCTGCGGCGAGCAGAACGCCCAAGCGCGGATCCCGGTCGCTCGTATGAGCGAGTTCACCGGAGTTCGGGTCGATTTCTGCCGCTACCTGCACGAGCGAGACTGGCCGGCCGAAGATGAAGAGGCGATACAAATCCGCGTGCTTTTGACCAGGGGCTCGGATCGTCTCGAGCACTCGCTGGGTGGCTATGAAAAATTCGTCAAGTCCTACCACTTCGAGAGCAAGCTCGAAGCCTGGGCTACCCGCCTGGCCGAGTGCGCCAAAGTTCAGGTAAGCTTTCGCCGCCCGACCAGCAAGGACTGGTAGCATCCTATCCTCTGGGGTGGGTGGGCCAGAACCCCGACGGTGATTCGCCTGGCCTTTGACCTTGCTAGTCTGAAGGTGATAGGAGTGAATTATGCTACCCACTGTTAGAGAAGCTACTGAACATCAATTGACCGACCTGGCCGGCGCCAATCGTCATATCCTGGGTGTGGTCGAAAGCCAGCAGAACCTGGAAGAACTGCGGCTCAATCCCGCCGCCCTGGCTCTACTCGGTGAGATCGAAGCAACCCTGCAGGGCCACGATGTGCGTCTGAGAACCGTGGCCGCCCTCAAAGATCGCGATTTCGAAAGCGGCATCAAGCGGGCTCTCTCGGCTCTCTCAGGAGCGGTAGTGGGAAGCTACAACCACCTGCGCCGCCAGGCTGTCAGTCGGGCGCTACGCGACACCTACGCCGGACTGGCCTTTATGAGCGCCGGCTACGTCAACCTCAAGACCTATGGCCTGACCCTGGGGGACCTCGAGATCTCGAAAATGGCCTACGACCATTTCGTCGACTTGACCAAGCTCCTGGTGCGGCTGAGCCAGGAGATGGTGGTTCAGACCCATCGCGAGATCGTGGCCACCCGCAATACTCCGTTCCAGCAAGAGATCGTCGACCGGGTCATCGCCGCCACCCAACGAGCCTGGCGCGACGCCTAATAGGTAATGGGGGCGCTCAGACGCTCCCACTCACGCTCGCTGAGCACCAGCAATTCATCGAGATGCCGGCGCAGCAACTGGCTCACCAGGCGACGGTCGCGGGCCACCACCACGGTGCGCCCGCCGGAGGTCGCGGCCTCGATCCGGGCTGCCCCGAGCTTGGAGGCGGCCCTTCGAGAGGGTCCGGAATCACGTGCGCGTAGACATCGGACGTCAGTGTGATGCTCGAGTGTCCCAACATTACCGACACTCGCTAGGCACGATAATGCCACCCGACACCAACTCTGCGATTCTGGACCAGTTAGGATATGCCGAGAACCCCTCTTTGTCAGCCTCGGTATAGTAGTCGACATCAACTCGGATGGCTTCAGGAAAGGCCGGGGTCATCGTCTGAACAGCTCGCCATTGCTTCGATTCTGTAGCCAGTCTCTTCTTCGCGGGGCAAAGCTATCCCCTCCGGTCCGGGCGAGCAGGTAACGCCGAACCTGCCTGGGCGACCGAGATCAAGTGAAGAGTCGAGGCGACGACGTACCCACCACCAGGGAACGTGATGCCGCGCCGCCGTCGCAGGCCTTCCCAGCGTAGGGGACTCATCAACCCGACCCCTAGCGGGGCTCGTCGTCGCTCCTCCCCGAGATTGACTTCATCCCCTGTGCCGGCTTCGTCCCGCTTCCGCCTTCGCTTTTCAGGCTTCGGTCGTGTTAGATTTGGAGTTCGGCCTCACTGTTTCCCAAAAACCTTGAGAAAGCTCTGCACGAAGACCCTCAAGACCGGCATCATCATCTCTGTTGGTCTCCTCCAGCTCCTCGTCCTCTGGCATCGGGCAGGGCTTCAGAGCGCGAATCACCTCATTGCGAAGTTCCACGCCGGCCGACGAACATCTCTCAGCGTCCTCCAGCAGCCCCAGCACGACCCGGAATCGCTCCTCGGGAATGAGCCTCTGCAGTTGAACCAAGTTTGCGACCGTGAACGAGACCACGACCCGAGCCCTGACGAAGGCAAGCGTATAGGCGAGGACATACGCGAAAACAAGCACGTAGACCAACAGGATGGGCGCCGAGGGTTCGCCATAGGAGTCGGGGTACGGGTTGTAACCATCTCCCATAGGCCTGTAGAGGAGGCCCAGAAACTCGGTTCCGAGCGACGAATCAACTACCGAATCCCCTTCTTCAACACCCACACGAACAGCCAGACCTGGACGAACGCCGCCACGAACGCCAATGCGCCTGGATAACGATAGGCCATCCGACGAAACCGATCAAGCATCCTGTGACGCTTCCACAGCTCTCAAGATTCGCCCTCCGATGGACCCCGGGGGGAGGGGGGGTCCCGGAACCAAATCCGATCCCCTCGCCCCCCTCCGAAGGCCACGCTCTCTGCGCCGAAAGATCATAAAAAAGGAAAAAAGCCCCTGTGACTGACCCGAAACCTAAGATCCAGTCCTCACCGGCCGCCGTGGGGCTCTTTGGGTCGGTGCCTTTTGGGGGTCACGGTCGCGATTTTTCAAATGAAGGGAACCATCAATGCGCGAGGAGGTGAAAGTCGCCGTGGGGCTCTTTACGCTGACCACTGGGGCAAAGAATCAAGTTTTGAAGCGCCTGTCTGAACCTCCCCATCTCTCGAATCCATCCTGAGACTCTTTAGGTCGACCCCCTAGAGGTGAATAGATAGGTTACGAGAAGCCATTCCTGGGAGGGTGTTCTCGATGTATCTGGAGACGTTGGCCTTACGAAACTTTCGGTCGTTCACAGACTTAGAGATTCCGCTTTGCAAAGACCTCACCGTATTCGTCGGCGAGAACAATGGCGGAAAGAGCAACGCCGTCGATGCTATTCGTCTCCTCATCCCGCCATTGAACGGCCGCCGAGACATCTACTGCGAGACCACAGACATCCGGTTTGGGAGTGACTCTTCGCGCTTCGAGATAGAGGCCCGATTCACGGAGTTGAGTGCCGCTCAACAGGGCCGACTCTTAACGGCTCTCACTGATGAAGAGATGACTCACGCGGCATTTGGGCTCGAATACGTGGAAGACAACGCCGCTACTCGGCCGAAGATCACACACTGGGCCGGCAAGTTCAAACACACGCCTGAAGCCGGTTCCAGGGAAATGATCCGGCACGTCTATCTCCCTCCGCTTCGTGACGCTCGCCACGCGTTGGCCTCGGGCAATCCTACCCGAATCTTTGCCCTTCTTACTCATTTTCTCAACGGCGAGAACCCCGACCAGGTAGCGAAGGAGCTAAGAAGGCAAAACGAGCATCCGATTCTCCAGAGAGTTGAGGGCGCCGTTGGGGGCCACCTGACGACATTGACCGACGGTGTTCGGGCTCAGGCCAGCAAGCTTCAATTCCCCGGGGAAGAGCGATTGTTCGACATTGCCAGAGACCTTCGCTTCAAGCTTGCGGATCACGGCCTGGCACCCGAGGATCTTCGCCACTCCGGCCATGGCTTTGCTAACCTCTTATACATGGCGACGATTGCGGTCGAACTCGAGAAGATCAAAGACGCCGACCTGACCATATTCCTAGTGGAAGAACCTGAGGCACACTTGCACCCTCAGCTCCAAGCAGCGGTACTGAGCTTTCTTGAGGAAAAGGCGCAAGAATCTAGGAAGGGCAGCACATCAGGGCCGGCAGGGGAGCTTCAAATCGTGGTCGCTACTCACTCCCCCAATCTGTCAGCCTGGGTGGAGGGAGAAAAACTCCTCGTCTTCAAGACCCACCAAGCCGCCGCCGCCGTGTCTGACGCCGAAGAACCTACGGCGGGTGCCGGCGAGCCGCTTGAGGGCTCTCCGAACCCGCCGAGGCGAGAAACGAAATGCATCCCGCTTAGAAAGCTCGGTGTTGAGGCGGACGACTGGAGAAAGATCAACCGCTATTTGGATGTGACACGTTCCGCTCTCCTGTTCGGCGGAAGGGTCTTGCTGGTCGAAGGGATCGCCGAGGTTTTGGTTCTCCCGATCATAGCAAAGGAGTTTGTTCTCAAAGAACGGCCGAAGGAATTCCGCAGATTCCGGAGCGCCGTCTTTGTCTCGATCGACGGCGTGGATTTCGACCCTTGGGTCACCCTTCTTCTCAAGAGTTGCGATGGGACCCGGGTGGCTGAACGTGTGGTGGTAATTACCGATGGTGACGCTCATAATGTTACGCCGGTATCTGATGAGGAGGACAAGCCCGACGCAGAGTCTTCGTCGAAACCGAAGCCCAAGTCAAAGTCTGAATCAAAGCGGCCGGCCGGCGAGGTCAGGAAGGAGAGACTTCTGAAGCTCGCTGAAGACCTCGACGCAACCGACTACCTTCATGTAGAGACAAACACCTACTCATTCGAGAGCGAGCTTGTTATAGCGGGCAACAGTGACCTCGTCGAGGCGGTATTTTCGCATTGCCACTCCAGATCGAAAGGCAAGTGGGACGCTGCCATCGCGCTCACCGACGGGTCCGCGCAAGCGACGGCTGTCCAGAAGCTCTTCACCAACACCCGCAAGGGGGACTTCGCTCACCAGCTAGCGGAGGAGATCAGGAAGCGGCCAAGTTTCATTGTTCCAAAGTATCTCCAAGATGCAATCGAGGCGCTCGTGAAATGACTGAATTCACGCCGACCGACGAGCAGCGAAAGGTCATCGAATGGCCAGGCTCAGCCTTTATTTCGGCGTGTCCAGGGGCGGGAAAGACACGGGTCATGGTCGAGCGGGCCCGAGTGCTGCTCAGCGAACAGACGGGAAAGGGAATCGCGTTTTTGTCGTTCACGAACGCGGCGGTTTCCGAGTTGGCGCACCGTCTGAACGCCGAAGACCTCCTGCAGCGTCCACCTTTCCCGCACTTCGTAGGCACGTTTGACAGCTTCCTGTGGCACTTCTTCATTACACCTTTTGGGATACCCGGGTCTTCATCGCGGCCTTGGTTGATGCCAGACAAGAATGAGCGAAGGGTTTCACTTGGTGGTAAGGCTCGTCCCATTCCGTTGCAGTGCTTTGACCGCGACACCGGCGAGATGTTGGCTAACGAAGCGGCCCGCATAGGCTTCAAGCCAGATGCATCTGCGGCTGCGCGCTATGCCACAGCTGTTCGGGGTCTTCGCAGGACACTTCTGGAGTCTGGTGGCCTCGACCACGACGACGTCCGCGAATTCTCGATCGCGCGCACCCAAGATGAGCGACTGGCGCCGAGATTGCAGAAAGCCCTGGCCTCGCGCTTTGCTGAGGTTATCGTCGATGAGGCACAGGACTGCAACCCGCAAGACCTCGTTCTGGTCAAGTTTCTGCGCGACTCGGGGATCGTGGTAAAGGTCATCTGCGATCCCCAGCAATCCATCTACGGCTTCCGCGGCGGCGTAGCCGATGAACTGATTGCTTTTGGAAAAACCTTCGTCGAGGAGCCCGACCTGACTTTGACCGGCACTTTTCGGACAACACCCGCCATCTGTCGCGCCCTAGCGGCGTTGCGACCGAATGGCACAGGCACGACGGATCAACCGCTAGGGCGTTACAGGGAGGACGCTACCCCTATTCACGTGTTTCGACTTGCGAAGATTTCTGACCGCGTGGCGTCGAGCTTCTATGAATTGGTCCGAAGCCTCGATCTCAGTCCATCGGCGTGCCCGATCCTCGCGGCCACGAAACGCATGGGTGCGAACGCTACCGGGCAGGCTCCACCTAGCGATAGTGAAGCGCTCACCATCCGTCTCGCGGAGGCTGTCATGGACTTTCACTTCGCCATAGAGCCTAGCAAAAGAATTTCGTCTCTTGAGCGCGTCTATCGTATGATCCTCGAACTGGAGGGCCGTCTAGGTGAACTCTCCTTCCGCGAATTCTTGGTGAAGGAGGGTGCCGAACCGATGGGTTGGCGACCGGTTGCGCTCGGTGTGGTGAAGGCGCTGAAGTATACCGTTGATCAGGGGGTCGAGCAGTGGTTGGCACAGGCGCGTAAGACACTCGGTCCTCACCTTCGGGCAGGTCGGAAAATCGGGAACCTGCTCAAATCAAATAAAAACCTTCCCAACACCCTACGCGAACGGCGTGACGTGGGAGGAGCCCGAACCATCCACTCTGCAAAGGGCCAAGAGTTCCCAGCTGTTTGCGTTGTCTTGCCGAGGGCCTCATTCTTGGATTTCCTCGAAAATGGGACGCCTGCCGAGTTGGCCGAGGATGCTAGAAAGATCTATGTGGGGGCCTCTCGCGCCCAAAGACTTCTCTGTTTCGCCATTCCCGAGAATCAATCGCCAAGAGTAATTGCTCGGCTTGAGTCTGCGGATGTGCCCGTGAAAGTCATCGATATCTGAAGCTTGGCGTTCGGACTCTGGCGAGTTCAGCAGCTCTGCAAATGTTTCATTGAGCCAGCTGCTTGAGTGTTCGTTCACTTAGCACCTTGACCACCGCCTCGGGAGTTATGATGATTTCTGGTGTTTGGCAGGGATAAAAAGGTAGCGCACCCTACTGGTTTTTTGAACGAAAAACTAACGAAGGGATACGCTATGGAAGACAATACGATCATCGAATTCAAGAGACCTGCGTCGGCATCGGCAGATCCGCTCACCGACCTGCTCCGGAAGGGTGCTCGAGAGCTCTTGGTGAGGGCCGTCGAGGCCGAGCTGGAGGACTTTCTCAGCCAGTTCAATGGGCTCCGGCTGGAGGACGGC
This sequence comes from Vulcanimicrobiota bacterium, assembly GCA_050250895.1. Taxonomy (GTDB): domain Bacteria; phylum Vulcanimicrobiota; class Xenobia; order Xenobiales; family JADMJV01; genus CAYRFU01. The sequence continues at coordinate 111,071 of JBFWNU010000004.1, forward strand.
CGCCAGGCTATCGTTCGAAACGGCTTCCTTCCCGAACGGGAGATTCAGACCGGAATCGGGCCTGTGGCCGTCAAAGTCCCGAAGGTCAGAGACCGCACGAGATCAGGGATCAAGTTCAACTCAAAATTGCTCCCTCCTTACCTCAAGAGGACGGCCAGCGTCGAGACGCTACTGCCCTGGCTTTACCTCAAGGGAATCTCGAGCGGCGACTTCAAGGAGACCCTCGTGGCGCTGGTTGGCGAGAAGGCGAAAGGTCTGTCCCCGCAGACCATCGGCCGGCTCAAGAAGCAGTGGGAGGAAGAGCCCGAGACCTGGGCTGCGAGCAGCCTCGCCGGCAAACGCTATGTCTACTGGTGGGCTGACGGCATCTACTTCAACGTTCGTGGCGACGACGCCAGGAGTTGCATACTTGTCGTTATCGGCGCCAACGAGCGAGGCGAGAAGGAGTTCGTCGCTCTCGAGGAAGGCCTTCGGGAATCCGAGCAGAGCTGGCTCGAAGTCCTCTCGTCACTCAAGCAACGCGGCCTCGCGGAGGGTCCGGCGCTGGCCGTCGGTGATGGCGCTCTCGGCTTCTGGAAGGCTCTCACCAAGACCTTCGGCGAGACGCGGCACCAGCGCTGCTGGGTCCACAAGACCGGAAACGTCTTGAATAAGCTGCCTAAGAGTTCGCAGAAGCAGGCGAAGTCGATGCTCCACAATATCTGGCAGGCAGAGACCAAGAAGGCCGCAGACATCGCCTTCGGCCTCTTTGTCGACACCTACCAGGACAAGTACCCAAAGGCCACCGCGTGCCTCGAGAAAGACAGAGACCTGCTTCTGAGCTTCTATGACTTTCCCGCCGCCCATTGGCAGCACATCAGGACCACCAACCCCGTGGAATCGACGTTCGCCACAGTTCGCCTACGGACCGACAAAACGCGAGGCTGCGTCTCCCGACGAACCATCCTGGCAATGGTCTACAAGCTGGGCCAGAGCGCCAAGAGACGCTGGAGGCGCCTGCGAGGCTTCAAGCATCTGGCTGAGGTAATCGAAGGGGTCAGGTTCGTCGACGGCGTCAAACAAAGTGTTGAGGAGCCTCTGGGGAGTGCTGCCTAGCCCGACGCCAAACACCAGATTTGACCATATCTCCCGCCTCGGCGATCTCATCAGCTGTGTCAAAATCGCCTGCAATAACACCATTGACTCGAAGTGTCCAAAAAGCGCCGAGGCCTCTAGGCACGATAATCTCAACACCCGGTTCTGCGAAATCCACCGACCAGCCGTCTCTGTGGGCGGAAAATCCTTCCTCACGAACCCTTAGCACAAGCGCCGTGAGTTGTCGGCAAGCTCGCTTGGAGATGGCCGCAGCCCGATGGTAGCATCGGTGTATGACCAAGCAAGCGACGACGGAACTTCACCAATTGAGCAGAGAGCTCCGTCGGTGGCGCGAGCAGCACAGCGCCCCGACGCCGATCCCAGATCGAATCTGGGAGAGAGCGGCTCAACTCGCCCGTGAAAACGGCGTTGGCCCGATCTCGAAGAGCTTGCATCTCGACCACGCGAAGCTCAAGCGCCTCACTGGCAAAGTCACGCCGGACGGGCCGGTGGCCACCTTCATTGAGGTTCAGTCCTGGCTGGGATGTTCACTTCCGTCCGCCGCCGGCCTCTGCTGTCGCGTCGAGGTCCAAGGGTCGGGGGGAGCGGTCATGCGGGCTGAGCTTGAAAACGCTTCCGCTGCAGACCTGGCCACCATCTTCCGCGGCTTTGCCGGGTAGCTTGGATGCTTCAAATCACGCCCCAAATGCGTGTCCTGGTCGCCGTGGAAGCGGTTGATGGGCGAAAGGGCATCGACTCGCTCGCCCGATTGTGCCGAGAGAAGCTCGAGGAGGACCCATTTTCCGGGACGGTCTTTCTCTTCCTCAACCGGAGCCGTACGACCTTGAAGGCGCTCGTTTACGACCAGCAGGGATTTTGGTTGGCCAGCAAGCGCCTCTCCCGAGGGACCTTTCGATACTGGCCAACCGGTGATTCCGCCGGCAAGCCCCTCGAGGCTCATCAGGTGCAGATGCTCTTTGCCGGCGGCGATCCTGAGGCCAGGTCGGCGCCGTTCTGGCGGCCAATCTCGAAGGTTGGAATGTCTTCCGCCGCCTCCTAATTCCCTTCGAGTTCTTGCATGGATCTGACCGCCACCGGAGAAGTGCCTTGCAACGGAGGTTGGTCAGCTGAGTAAGCGCGCAAAGAAAGAGGTCGTGGAAGTGGATGTCGCCGAGTTGGATGCGATCATCGACGCCGCCGCGTCCGGCCCTCTCGACGAAGAGCAGCGCCAGACTCTCAGGAGCGCTCTCCATCTGCTCCTCGCCAAGCTTGAGCCGAAGGGGCGCACGTCCGAAAGATTGGAAGAGCTCATCAAGAAGCTCATGCCTCAGGACAAGCCCGACTCCGACGACAAGTCGACTGGCCAGGAGAAGCCGGGGCACGGTCGCAACCCATCCTCGGCCTATTGGGGCGCTCAGAGGTTCGTAATCACCCACGGCACACTCCAGGCTGGCTCGCATTGCCCCGACTGCGCCACGGGCAAGGTCTATCCGACCAAAACTCCTAAGACGCTTCTCAGCATCGTGGCGGCTCCGCCGGTGCAGGCCAAGGCCTACGATTTGGAAAGATTGCGCTGCAACCTCTGCGGTGAGACTTTCGTGGCCGAAGCGCCCGAGGGTGTCGGGGACAAGAAATACGACGCCACGGTGCCGGCCATGCTGGCCGTCCTCACTTACGGCAGCGGCTTCCCGCGCAATCGCTTGACGACCCTCCAGGGGCAGCTGGGCGTGCCGATGCCCCAGTCGACTCAGTGGGACCTTCTCGATGAAGCGGCCGACCAGCTCGAGCCCCTTTACCGCGAGGTGGTCGAGCACGCGGCCCAGGGCGACGTTCTCCATAGCGACGACACGAGCCGCAAAGTGCTAAAACTCGAGCGGCCGCCAGAGGACGCCAGGACGGGGGTCTTCACCAGCGGAATTGTCTCGACGGCAAACGGTCACGGGCCCCGGATCGCGCTGTTCTTCACCGGTCGCCAACACGCCGGCGAGAACCTCCGAGACATCCTTCTTCGGCGCGCTCAGGAACTGGCCCAGCCATTGCACATGTGCGACGCACTTTCAAGAAACACGCCCAAGAAAGACGGCGTGGCCATGGATGTGGCCGCGGCGAACTGTCTTGCCCATGGTCGACGCTACTTCGTCGAGAGCTTCGAAAGCTTTCCCGAGCAGTGCAGGCACGTCCTCGAAGAACTCGGGGTGGTCTTTCTCGTTGACCGTCTGGCCAGGCTGATGGAGCTGACGCCCGCCGAGCGACTTGCCTTCCACCAGAAGCAAAGCGGCCCGGTCATGGAGAGCCTGAAAGCCTGGCTGGGCAAGCAGTTCAAGGAGAAATTGGTGGAGCCGAACTCCGGGCTGGGCAGAGCGATCAAGTATTCCAGAAGCACTGGGAGAAACTGACGCTCTTTCTCAGGGAGCCTGGAGCCCCAGTGGACAACAATTTGTGCGAGAGGGCCCTCAAGAAGGCGGTTTTAGACCGCAAAAACAGTCTGTTCTTCAGGACCAAAAGGGGCGCCGAAGTGGGCGACCTCTTCACCAGCCTGGTGCACACCTGCGAACTGAACAAAGTGAACCCGTTCGCCTATCTGACGCTGGTGCTGCGACACTCGGACGAGGTGAAAAAGGCACCGGCCGACTGGCTTCCTTGGAATCGGCAAGAACCTGGCCTCAGGCCGCCACAGACGCAAGAAAGCTAAGTCTGAGCGCGCTCACCGACAACTCACAAGCTCCAAGAGGTCTTCCTCTATCTGCGAATCGAGCATCAATCTCACGACAGCAAGTGTGCGTGTGCGCGAAAGTCCCGCCGAACGAGATCTAGATGCAGATGTGTCCCCCACTCCGACGAAGTGTCCCCCACCGCTACACACACCTATGAGCAAACGACGAGGACATCCGAAGATCTCCCTACGCTTACACCCAACGGCGCTCAAGCAGCTCCGCGCGAAGGCCGAAGACCCATTCGAGGCCAGAAGGGCGGAGGGGTCGGCGCCTACGTTCGCACGTTGATCTATTCGGATCTCGGCTTTGACTCAGGGAAACACGAAGCCATCAACGGAGACAACACCGACGACGGCTAGATACCCAAGAAAAGAGAGGAACCCAGCGCACACTTCGAAGTCTTCTCCCGCCTCGTCAACACGGTTTTCTCTCCCACCGGCCCGCCGCCCCTCAGCCCCAGTAAACACCCCTCTCACACCGATCTCCTCGACTACGGGGTCGACCGCGGAAACGTTTTGGCTCTTGAAATCGAAGGCTTTAAGGCTCCGACGGCCACCTGTTATGTCAGACAATTGTCGGGCGCGTAACTAACCTTAACATCGACACCGCTCGCCATGGTCCAAAACTCTACAAGCCCGCAATGTTGTTGCCCGCGTTCGAAGTCATTCATCGCGGCGGTGATGGTCAGCGCATCTTCATCGATGATCTGCTCGAGGATTACGGGCGCATTCTCCTGGAAGCCAAAGCCGAGCAGAACAATGCCCCGGATGGCGTCCTTCCCTTCGTGCATCTTGCCTCAAAGGGGTTTTGGCATCTTCATGCCGTATCTGGGGCCATGGTCGAACCCGCAGCAAATCCGCTCGAGGAAGGCCCTCGACGCTACCATATCCTTCGCCAGTCTCGATGCGGCCCTTTGCGTCTTAAGTGGGCTACCGCGCTCCTGTCCGGTCTTTCCAGACGACCGGTTCCGAACTAAACGGCAAGTGTCGCTCCGAAGTCTCCCACGCAAATCATTGGCGCCCAGAAACAGGGGTGAACAAGTTGTTCTCTAGCTGCTTGACTGGCTGCCTGGCAAGCAGCCGCGATACCCTGTCCTTGGCCGAGTGATTGGTAGAACTTCTTCATCCAGAGACCAGTGGCCACGCCGTCGACGGGATAGACGGGAGCTACCAAGGCTCTAAAATCACCACCGTCGACAACTGTTGTGAATCCTCGAAGGTCCAGCCCCCCGTGACGCGTTGCTCCCGTGCCACACGCGGCCATCACCAAACAGGAAAACTTGCTCCGGACAATCGTCTCGTCGTTCCAACATTTGTCGTGAAACACGGGATAGTATTCGCCCTCAACTGGGCGGCCATGTGCGCGAACATGAATCCAGCCGGTCGCCATGGCCGACTCTGCCAGTTGATCAAGGCTTGCCGCTGTGCCGACAAACACCTGCGCATTCGGCCTTGCGGCCCTAATCGCGTCGATGTCGAGTTGACCGCCGCGGTTCTCATTGACATCGAGATCTGGCGCCAGGATAACGACACCGTCTGTACTGCTACGCCGCCTCCGCAATATGTCATGAATTCCCATTGATGACTGAACGAGCGAGAGTGTCCACGTTTGGTCGACCAAGACTCCACGTCTACCGAGGCCAAGCGCTGACCACGGCAGGCTGAACATCCGTGGGTCCGGCGACAAAACAACGTGTCCTACCTTAAGCTCTTCGAGCATCTCCAATATCGGTTCTGGAAAGAGCCAACGGCCAAGCGTATCGAGGTCTTCCTTGTAGCATGCGTAGTCAGCTTCAGCTGCTTCCTTGCCTTGAGCAGTTAGAGTCCCCGTATCGTCAGTCTCCAAGTACACGAGCATGTCAGAGAAACGCTCGAAAGCTTCTACGATACGCTCTACCAGCCCACGACCACGTGAGCCTTGATGGCGTCCGAGGACCGCTCCTACGTGTCTATTCGGGCAATTCGGTTGAGTCCAGGGAGCAACAAGAATGCCGGATTCGCTATCATCCGGTTCAGCGACGCAAACGAAGACAACTAGCGAGTCTCCGGACATAGCGTAATGCTCTAGAAAGGCGACGGGATGGTCAGCCTCCTCGGCCAGCCGCATAGCAGCCCGCGGCAACGTATATGCACCGAGTTGCTCAGTCGAGTATTTAGACAAATCGAAGTCGGATGTCGATTCTCGGTAACCCTCAATTTGCTCTTTCCAGCCGTTCTCTCTGAAGACACGTTCAATGCGGCCCTTTTGCATCGCGAGCAGCGGCCACGCTCGGCCAGGGGCTTCCTGAAGAGCACACATGTGAAGCTCTGTCTCCATGTTATTGTAAAGATTCTGTGCTCTGACCGTCAGTGAGGCACGCGATGCCTCTGGACTCGAAATCGCTCTCTCCCAGAGGGTCTCGCGAGCATGGTGGCCCATGGTTGCAAATCGGTCAGTGGCGGTCAGCCAAGCCTCATGCCCGGTCTCTAAATAGAGGCAAAGGAAACTTCGCGCCAAGTCACCAGAGATACGTTCAATCGCCGGGTAATCGTCTCGACCACAAGCTTCGTTAAGCGCGCGACCCAGTAGCATGAGCGATTCTTCGTCCTGACTGCCCTCGCCCCGGAGGTTTGCCCCCAGCATATGAAATGAGTCTGCGAGTTTCGCCCTATCTGCGGTGGGAGAGATGAGGTAATATGCCAGCGCGACCTTCCAAAGCACTTCTGCCTCAGGGCTGCCTTGCATTTTGAGGATGGTGGCCAGGTTGAAGGCAGCATTCCCGGCTTGGTGCCAATCATTCAATTCAAGAGAGCGACGCAGACTCTCGCGAAAGCCGTCCAGCACGGTCTGGTCCACGATTCCTTGCCGCATCTCGATTTCCGCGTAGGCGTGGGCGACTAGGTGGTCATAGTCGAGGCCTTTTTCTTGTGTGAACTCTCGAGCCGACTTCAACTTGTTTTTTGCAAGGGAAAATTCACCTCGACGGCACGCTAGGCTACACTCGTGGAAGCGCACGTCCGCCTCGCATCGATCCATGAATTCCTTGAGTTCCTGCTTGGCATTCTCTGGCAAGTTTCCAGGCAACGCTTGTAGGTGGCCTCGCACTGTTTCAATCAGTTTCTCGACATCGTCGAGGCTTTCGGCGCTCAGACTTCGTTGAATAGCCTGCAAGCACACTGCCAATTGTGTTAGGGCTTCGCGCAAGGTAAGGTAAACTACGTGATGGCCACCTTTGTCCACCGTGGGGTCTTCTCCCGGCCTGCTAAGATTACCTACTGACCGTCTGGGCCTGGCCTGGTCGCTTTGCTCCATCCAGGCAGATGCCGGCCACCAATCGCTCGAGGCTGACCTTGAGGGCGCGGCTCGACTGACGATGCAAGACCAGTACCAGCAACCCGAAGAGCACCAGCGAGTGCGGGTCGGGCGCGTTGGACAACTCGAGTTCGGCCACCGCCCCCAGCAAGAAAATCAAAGACCAGCACCCGGTCCGCAAGAGCCAGATCTGGCGGGCAGGGGGCTGGTCGAAGGCGAGCCCGATCAGGCTCAGGGCGAGACAGGTCGAGGTGAAGAGAAGAAGTTCCACCCTCCCCCCTCACGCCCCAGCGGCTAGATGTCAACGTTTGGCCGGCTGCTGACTGAAGAGCTTGATCATTTCGCGGTTGAAATCGGGAATGTCTTCAGGCTTGCGCGAGGTGACCAGGTTGTCGTCCACCACCACACTCTTGTCTTCAAAGCGAGCCCCGGCGTTCTTGAGGTCGACGGCCACCGAGGCATAACAGGTCGCCTTCTTGCCGCGCACACCGTCAGCCGAGATCAGCAACTGCGGACCGTGACAGATGGCCGCGATCGGTTTGTTCTGCTTGACGAAGTGGCCCACGAACTCGACCGCTCCCTTCTCGAGCCGAAGCTGCTCGGGCGAGCTTCCACCGGGAATCACCAGGGCGTCATAGTCGGACGGGTCCGTGTCGGCAATGGCTTTGTCAGACTTGAGCTGGCAGCTGCCTTTCTTGCCGCGATACGCCTCGCCGGCGGTGGGGGCCACCACATCGACTTCAAAATCGTTCTCGCGCAGACACTTCAGCGGTTGGCCCGCTTCCGAATCCTCGAACTGGTTGGTCAGAATCATTGCGACTTTCATAACAGTCTCCTTTCAGGGTTCACTCTCGAGCATCTCGCAGGCGCCGGTGCAGCGCAGCATCCCCTGGGCCACGGTACCCCCATCCCAAAAACCTTCTGCCATCTTGATGGCTCACACGAAATCCTTGACGCCTTCTTGAGATCGACCCACCCATAATAGAAACCCATGGAACAAACCGTTACCGCACCGGCCACTACCTGGGCCCAACCGTCGACTCACGCCGACGACCAACCCGAGGCCGGCAACCGCCTTGCCCTTCTGATGCTGGGAGCCCTGGGCGTGGTGTATGGAGACATCGGCACCAGTCCCCTCTATGCGCTGCGCGAGTCCTTTCACGCTGGCATCCACCCGTCTCCCTCGAATGTCATGGGAGTGCTCTCGCTGATCTTCTGGTCGCTGGTGCTGGTCATCTGCGTCAAATACCTGGTCTTCATCGTCCGCGCCGACCACTACGGAGAAGGCGGCATTCTGGCTTTGTCGGCCCTGGTGGCGGGCAGCCCCGCCCGTCGCGCCCGAGGCGGCAAACTGGTATTGACGTTGGGATTGTTCGGCACCGCGCTGCTCTATGGCGATGGAATGATCACGCCGGCCATTTCGGTGCTCAGCGCCATCGAAGGACTGGGCGAGGCCACCCCGGTCTTCGAGCCCTATGTGATTCCCTTGACGATCATCATCCTGGTGGTGCTCTTTTCGGGCCAGTCGCGCGGCACCGATTCGGTCGGGCGACTCTTTGGTCCGGTCACGCTGGTCTGGTTCACCGCCCTGGCCAGCCTGGGCCTGTGGCACATCGCCCAGCAACCCGCCATTCTGGCCAGCCTCTGGCCCGGCCACGCCCTGACCTTTTTCCTCGACAACGGTTGGCGGGGCCTGCTGGTGTTGGGTTCGGTCTTTCTGGTGGTGACCGGCGGCGAGGCGCTCTATGCCGACATGGGCCACTTCGGTCGAAAGCCGATCCGGCGCGCCTGGTTTGCCCTCGTCCTACCGGCCCTGCTGCTCAACTATCTGGGCCAGGGCGCTCTGGTCCTGAGTCGGCCCGAAACGGTCGCCAACCCATTCTTTCGCATGCTACCCAGGTGGGGCTACTACCCCATGGTCTTGTTGGCGGCGGCGGCCACGGTGATCGCGTCGCAGGCCCTCATCTCGGGCTGCTACTCCCTCACCATGCAGGCAGCCCAACTGGGCTACCTGCCGCGTTTGCGGGTCGACCATACGTCATCGACCGAAAAGGGCCAGGTCTACGTGGGCCTGGTCAACTGGGTGCTGATGGCCTGTTGCATCGGCCTGGTGTTGGCCTTTCGAACCTCGAGCAATCTGGCCGCCGCCTACGGAGTGGCCGTCACAGCCACGATGGTGATCACAACCCTACTGTTCTTCTATCTAAGCCACTACGCCTGGCACTGGCCGCTGTGGAAGTCCGTCATTCTATGCGGGATCTTCCTGGTGATCGACCTGGCCTTCTTCGGCGCCAACCTTACCAAGATTGCCCACGGCGGCTGGTTTCCGCTGCTGGTGGGAGGTCTCTTCTTCACCCTGATGCAAACCTGGAGGTCAGGGCGGCGAATGGTGGGAGCCCGCCTGGCCGCGCGTTCGATGTCGCTGCCACAATTCGTGGCCGAACTCGAGGGCAGTCCTCCCCGACGGGTCGAAGGCACGGCCGTCTTCATGAGCGGCCAGGCCAGGGTCGCACCGCCGGCCCTGCTGGCCAATTTCCGCTACAATCACGTGCTGCATGAGAGAGTGGTGCTGGTGACGGTGGTAACCTCGGACCGTCCCTGGCTGCAGCCAGGCGAGCGGGCCGAAATCGAGTCGGTGGGACCGGGAATCTACCGAGTGACCTTGAACTTTGGATATATGGCCAAGCCCGATGTTCCGGCCGCACTCGACGGATTGATGCTAGACGACCGGCCCCTTTTAGGGCCCGAGTTGACCTATTTCCTGGGGCGAGAGACGGTGATCGCGAAGAAAGACCTGGACAGTCCTATGTCCCTCTGGCGCGAGCGGCTCTTCGCGCTACTGTCTCGCAACGCCACCGACGCCACGGCCTTTTTCAACATCCCACCCGATCAAGTGGTCGAAATGGGCACGCAGATCGAGCTATGAATACGCGCGTGCTGGTGGTCGACGACGAGCGTTCCGTGCGCCGTTTTCTGCGCACCACCCTGACCGCCCAGGGCTATCGCGTCTTCGAGGCTACCGACGGAGCCAGTGCGCTGACAGAAGTGCGCAGCCAGCGTCCCGACCTGGTGATTCTCGACCTGGGACTGCCCGATCTCGACGGAACCGAGGTCACGCGGCAGTTGCGCGAATGGACCAGCATACCCATTCTGATCCTCTCGGTTCGAGATAGTGAAACCGAAAAGATCGAAGCCCTCGATGCCGGAGCCGACGACTATCTTACCAAGCCTTTCGGCGTGGGAGAACTGATGGCTCGACTGCGGGCGGCCATGCGGCGCATGGCTCCCGAACAGCAGAGCTTCTCGGAGAGCGGGCTGGAGATCGACTTCGGCTTGCGGCGAGTGGCGGTGGAGGGCGTCGAGGTCAAGTTGACGCCTACCGAGTATGACCTCTTGCGCGTGCTCACGCAGGCCGCCGGCCAGGTCCTGACCCACTCGCAGTTGCTGCGCCAGGTGTGGGGACCCGTGGACGAGTCCGATGTCCACACCTTGCGAGTGAACATCAGCAACTTGCGGAAGAAGCTCGGGGGTAACTACATCCTGACCGAGCCGGGGGTGGGATACCGACTGGGCCTGGATGGCTGAACTGCGAGTATTCTTCGGCCCCGCCGAAGAGACCGCCGAAGCCCTGGCCAAAGAGGCGGCCCGGCGCGGTCTCGAGGTGACGGCCGAGCTTGAGCTCGAAAAGCTGCTCAAAGCCCGACCGGCGGCCGTGGCTGTGGACCGGCTGGCCAAAGTCAACCCCCCGGGCGGTCGCCACGCGCAACGTTATCTCGATGTGGCCGACTTGCTGGCGGCCGGTATCTCGGTCTACACCACCATGGAGGTTGACCAGCTGGAGAGTCAGGTCGATGCCATCGAGCGCATCACCGGCCGCCGGCCCGAGAGTGCCGTGCCGGATCCCTTTCTCGACCAGGCCGAAGTCGTGCTGGTCGACCAGTCCGTCCAGACAGCCGAGCAGCTGGCTCTCAGAGAGCTGGCTTTGCGACAGACCGCCCTCTGGGTCGAGCGTCGCTTGCTGCGCGAGGAGCCCCGGGCCACTCCGTGGCCTAGCGCCGAGCGCCTGTTGGTTTGCGTCGGGCCAAGCCCCTTGAGCGAGAAGCTGGTGCGTGCCGCCAAGCGACTGGCCGACTCTCTGGGGGTCGAATGGCTGGCCCTGCATGTCGACACCATCGGCCTTCGCCCGGCTGAACGCCAGAGAGTGGCTCAGCATCTGGAGTTGGCCGCTCGGCTTGGGGCCAGAGTGCTGGCCAGCCCGACTTCCCACTCGCTGGTTGAAGCCGTGGTCGAAGTCTCGCAGCGCGAGAACGTAACTCGCATCGTGGCCGGCAAACCTCTGGGCCCGTCCTGGCGACGCCTGTTCACGCGTTCTTTGACCGACGAGATCCTGGCCCGTACCCGCGGCATCGACATCTTCGTGCTGGGCTCAGACGAGACCGAACCGCCCCCCGCCCCCGCCGCCGACAGACCCGCCACCAACGCCTATCTGGCGGCCGCCTTGCTGGTGGCTCTGGCCACTGCCCTGGGCTTGCCACTACAACCCCATCTCAGCCCCACCAACCTGGTGATGCTCTATCTTGCCGCGGTCGTCACCTCGGCCTATCGCTTCGGTCGCGGCCCGTCTAACCTGGCAGCCTTGCTGAGCGTCATGGCCTTTGACCTGGTCTTTGTGCCGCCTCGCCTTCGATTGGCGGTGGATGACTCGGAGTACATCATCACCTTTGTAGGCTTTCTGGCGGTGGGGCTCCTGGTTAGCAGTCTGACGGCCCAGGCCCGCGAGCAAGCCCGCCGGGCTCAGCAACGCGAAGGCCAGGCCCTCGACCTGCTGCGCTTGAGCCGCGAGCTCAGTCGGGCTAGCAGCGTGCCGGCCGTACTCGAAGCCACCGCCGCCCACCTCCGCCGCCACTTCGGTGAGGCTTACCTGGCGGGGCCCGGAAGCGAGGAAATCGAGCCGGCGGCCCAACTCGCCCTCGAAACGGGCAGTCCGGTGGGAAAGGGTACCGACACCATGCCCGAGGCGACCTGCTGCTGGCTACCTCTGGGTGCAGAAGAGCGCAACCTGGCGGTAGTGGGTATTCAAAAGCCGCCACCCCAGGGCGACGTGCTGGCTCAGGAGTTGCTAGAGGCGACCCTGGCTCAGGCCGCCACCGCCCTGGCCCGGGCCGAACTCGTCGAGACGGCCCGCCAAAACGAGTTGCTGCGGGCCACCGAGCGCCTGCAGACAGCTTTGCTCAACTCTATCTCGCACGATTTACGAATTCCGCTGGTGTCGATTCAGGGGGCGCTCTCGAGTCTGCTCGAAGAAAGTCTCGAGTTCGATGCCGAGTCACGACGCAGCCTGCTAGAAAATGCCGTCTCCGAAGCCGAACGACTCAACCGGCTGGTAGCCAACCTGCTGCAGATGACCCGTCTCGAGTCGGGTGCCCTCAAAGTGCGTCCGGTGCTTTGCGATGCGACCGATCTGGTGGCCACCTCGGTCGAGGCACTTCACAGCCGGCTGGCCGACCATCCGGTAGAACTCGATCTTCCTGACGACCTGCCCCTGGTGGCCATGGACTATGTGCTGATGCAACAAGTCTTGATCAATCTGTTGGAGAACGCCATTGCGCACAGCCCCGAAACAGCCCCCATTCGAGTCGAGGCCGCTTGCCAGGGCTCCGGTTTGATTCTATCGGTGCTAGACAGGGGTCCAGGTGTGCCCGAGGAAATGCGGCCGAAGGTGTTCGAGAGATTCGTACGCGGCGAAAGTTCCGAACCGGGCGGCAGTGGCCTGGGCCTATCCATCTGCAAGGCGTTGGCCGAAGCCCACCAGGGTGAGGTCTGGCACGAGCCCCGGCCCGGGGGGGGCTCGGCCTTTCGCCTGCGCCTGCCGCTGGAAGCGAGGGAGGGCCCATGACCCGGGTGCTGGTGGTCGAAGACGAGCCCTCGGTTCGCCTCTTCCTGGAGGAGTGCCTGAGTGGCGCGGGTTTTTCGGTGGAGATCGTCGACACGGCCACCGCGGCCTACGAGCATCTACGCGCCGACCCTCCCGACCTGCTGTTGCTCGATCTGGGGCTGCCCGACCTCGATGGTCTGGATCTGCTGGCGATGCTTCGCGAATGGAGCCGTCTGCCCGTGATTGTCCTGAGCGTGCGTGATGACGAAGAGACGATCGTGGCCGCCCTCGACGCCGGCGCCGATGATTATCTCAGCAAGCCTTTTCGGACCAGCGAATTGTTGGCGCGTCTGCGGGTAGCTCTGCGCCACACTGGCGGCGAGGCCGAAGAGGAGGTCTTCGAGAGTGGACCTCTGCGGGTCGACCTGGCCGCCAGGGTGGTCGGTCTAGCCGGCCGCGAGGTGCAGTTGACCCCCACCGAATATGACCTGCTGCGAGTCTTGATCGCCGACCAGGGCCGGGTCCTGACCCACCACCAGTTGCTCACTCGGGTGTGGGGCGAGGGCTTTCTGGAAGACATCCAGGTCCTGCGGGTCAACATCAGCAACCTGCGCAAAAAGATCGAGCCCGACCCGCGCCACCCGCAACTGCTGGTGACCGAACCGGGTGTCGGCTATCGCCTGCGACTTCTTTAGGATCTCTTTAGGTGGAACTCGACCTTCGAGAGGGGGTATTGAGGGGCAGGCGGCTAGCATGAGAACATGCGCTGCCTCAAAGCCAGCTTTAGCCAACCGAATTTGGCCCAACGGGCCTATGGAGCCCTGAGTGACCACGGCGTGCGTCGCTGCGACCGGAGCCTGCTCAACGCCGAACCCGCGCCGCTTACCCTGGCCACCTGGGCCGACGCCCGCCAGGCCGCCCTGCGCGCCCTGCTGGTGAGCCTGGTGCCGGCCTGGTGGTGGGGACCGCAATGCATGGCCGTGGCCGTAGTGCTGGGGTTGGTGTATGGCCTGCTGGTGGATCAGGGGGCTCCCTCTCGAAGGATGCTGTGCGCGGGCCCGATCCACGTTTTGATCAACCTCCGTCGCGATGGCCCCTCAGAAAGTCTGGTAAGGGCCATCATTCGCAAGTATGGAGGGGTCGCAACCAGCCTCTAAGCCAGGTTCCCGCCGGCAGGCGACGAACCGGGGCAGATGAGCGGTCAACCAAATCTGGGCCTAGGCTGGACGCTCGAGCTGCTCGACCGGGCCGGACGCCGCCAATTGCTACTGGTGCTGGCCCTAACCGGGCTCCTCTCGATAGCAGAGTTGGCCGGGGTCACCTCGGTCCTTCCCTTTATGGGACTGGTAGCCAATCCCGAGCTGCTGCATGAGAACCGCTGGCTGCGCGCCTTCTATGAGGCCAGCGGTTTTACCAGCGAGCAGAGTCTGTTGTTGGCGCTGGGTTTATTGATGTTGGCGGCCGTGACCATCGCCAACCTGCTCGGCCTGCTGGTGACCTGGGTCTCGCACCGCTTCGTGCTGGCTCAGTATTATCGACTGGTCGAGCGACTGCTGACCGTCTACGCCCGCCGGCCCCACTCCTATTACCTGGGTGTGAATACGGCCCAGTTGGTACGCATGCTCGAGTCGGTGAACGAGGTCTTGCTCTACAATCTCGAACCGTTGCTGTTGCTGCTGACCAGACTCGGGTCGGTGGCCCTGATCCTGGCTGGCCTGCTGTGGGCCGACCCGGTGGCCACGATGCTGGCCACGGCCATGCTGGGCGGAGCCTATTTCTTCGTTTACCTTCGCTTGCGTCGTCAGTTCGCCCACCTGGGAGAGCGCGAGTGGAGCGGTCAACAAGAGAGCGCCAGACTCCGACACCAGCTCTTGCAAGGTATGAGAGAGGCACGTCTAGCAGGCCGCGAGGCCTTCTTCGTCGCCCAGGCCCTCGACGAAGCCCGAGGCTTTCTCAAGGCTCGCGAGCGGGCTCACCTGCTGGGGGTCACTCCCCCCCTGGCCATGCGCACCGTGGTTTTCGCCGGCCTGTTGACGCTCACGCTGTGGGTGCTTTCTCAACAACGCTCACCCGCCGAGGCCATCCCCTGGATCAGTCTTTATGCCCTGGCCGGCTACCGCCTGCTGCCGGCTTTCCAGCAGACCTTCACCGCCATCGCCCGCATGCGCGGTGGCCTGACCCATCTCGTCATGCTGCGTCGTGAACTCGAAGACGACGATGGACAACCTCTTGCGCCTCCACCTCTCAGGTTGAGCTTCGAGCGAGAGTTGGCCCTGGAAGAGGTTCGCTTCGCCTATCTCGAGGGCGAGCCGACGGTCGAGCTGTCGCTGGTGATTCCTCGCAGCAGCCGGGTCGGCATCGTGGGCCGGACCGGCAGCGGCAAGTCCACCGTGATGGCGCTGCTGATGGGATTGTTGCAACCGACCCAGGGTCGCCTGCTGGTAGACGGCCGAGAGGTAGAGGTCAAGGCCTATCAGCAAGGCCTGGGGGTGGTTCCCCAAGATGTGTTCCTGCTCGACGAGAGCCTGGCCCGCAACGTAGCCTTCGGGATGGCCGATGCCGAAATCGATCAGGCCCGCCTGGACGAGGTGGCGGTCCTGGCCCGTATCGACGGCTTGGTGACAACGCTGGAACAGGGGTGGCAGACCAGGGTGGGCGAGCGAGGCATCCGTCTCAGCGGCGGCGAGCGCCAGCGCGTGGGCATCGCCAGGGCCCTCTATCACGACCCCGACATTCTCTTCTTCGACGAGGCCACGGCAGCCCTCGACAATCAAACAGAACAAGAGGTGCTGGAGGCTATCGATGGGCTGTCGGGCTCGCGCACCATCGTCATGGTCGCCCACCGCCTCACCACCGTCAAAGAGTGCGACGCTATCTATGTGCTCGAGGGGGGACGAGTGGTAGCCTCGGGCACCTACGCCGAACTTTGTGAGGGCTCAGCCCTCTTCCGAGAGCTGGCCAAGGCGGTCGGTTAAAGCACTCGTCAGTTTACGAATGCGGATAGGCGAGACGCCGTCTGGCCACAGGTCGGTGAGCAGTTGCAGCCACTTGCCCAGCGCCATTTCCATCGGTTCGGCCAGGCAGGGTCCGAGCAAAACCTGGATGCGTCCCCGTCCGTTAGGAGCGGTCGCTAGCGGCACCACCCGAGCCTGCGTCTGGCCGGCCAGGAAGCCGACCGAGGGGTTGAGCTTCAACCAGGCGTTGCCGTAACGGAAGGCTCGCTCGGTCGAGAAGGAGACATCGGCCATCACCGCCACTAATTCGCCCCGTTCCAGGGCTCTCAGGGCAATCCGGATGGCTTTCACATGGTCGGCCTGGCGCTGGCCCCCGGCCACCCGGATGTAGTGCAGATTGCCTTCCTGACGGGTGCGTTCTGGGCCGCCCACCAACAGTGTGCAGGGGCGTTCGAGACTGGCCAGAGCGGCCGCCGCCGCATCCATGCGACCAAAGTGACAAATCCCCACCACCAGGGGCCCGGCCTCGGCCAAAAGGCCAGGTCCGTCGGGCCAATCGAGTAACTCGATCAGGTCTGCCGTGCCCTTCAAGGCTCGGCGGTAGCGATAGTAGCGCGCCTGGACCTTGCGAATATGGATCTGTCGGGCCACCCGCTTGGACCAGGCGGTTGAGCCACCAAACAACGACTGAACCCGACCCCAATGAGGGTCGGGAAAGAACGGATGGATCAGCCCGGCCTCGAGGGTTAGCAGCGGCAAAGCGGTCTCGGGCGGCAACCCCGCCAACCATCTTCGATAAGCTGCTCGCATCCACGGAAGTTCCGTGGGTGGCCGGCCCAATCCTGGCCGAGAGGACTGGCCTGGCTGCCGTCGTAAACGGGGATATGCGATGCCTTAAGCCCAACCGGGAACAGATCGCCGCCAAGGTCCTCGACGGCGAGGCTATTTTGATCAACCTGGACACCGGTGTCTACTACAGCCTCGACGGCGCCGGAGCCACTTTGTGGCAACTGGTCGAGTGCGGCTGTCCCCTCGAGCAACTCGGGGCCGAACTGGCCCATATTTACGGGGTGAGCCAGGCGCTGGTCGAGGCCGATCTGGTCGAGGTCCTCGAGCAAATGCGCCAAGAGACCCTGGTTCTCGAAGGAGAAGGTGACAGCCCCTACCTTCGCCCTGAGACGCTATCAGGCCAATATACGCGGCCCGAGTTGATGATTTACCGCGACATGGGCGACCTGCTCGCCTTGGACCCCCCCGCCCCCCGCCTCGAGCAGATCACCTGGACGCCCAGCTAGACCCTTCGATCGCAACATCGAAGCCCCCCGATGGTGGAGCCGTGAGCAGCCACGAAATCGTCCAGTTGAGCCCTTTCCGCCGAGGTCAGCAGAGCTTGCCAGCGCTGGTTGCGTCGGCTGTCGATGCTGGGGATCAGATCCTGAGCAAAGGGACTCAGGCCGAGACCATCGGCCAATCGGTCGAGGCACTCGTGCGGCCGTTGTAGCAGGTCCTCGTGGTGGAAGAAGAGTGGCCGGTCCGAGGGCTGCAGCTGGGTATCGAGAGTCTGGTAGACTCTCAGCCAGTACTCGGCCAACACCACCACCGAGCCCCCGGGAAACACCCGCGCGGGGTCACCCTCGCGCCAATCGGGCGGCACTACCCACCAGCAGGCATCGGGTTCTGGAGGCAGGTAATGCTTGTAACCCGTGCGCCGCATGGTTCGCATCCACAGCATCTGCGTGCTCAAGACGGTGCTGCGCAAGTCGCGCGAACTGATGACCAACCTGGCCCTGGGCAGGGCCCCTCGCAGCCAGCCCAGCTTGTTCCAGAAATGGGGATGCTTGAGCAGCAGCCGGCCCTTTCCCCCGTTGAATTGCTGATGAAATTGGGCCAGACCTCGTGCGAGCCGATCCCGCTGGGTGGGGCCGGCCGGCCGGTCGGAGGGTCCACACCGGCATCCGATCTCGGGGACGCCCAGTTCGAGGTCGGTCCACTGGGCCCAGAGCGAACTCAACTCATAGCCGGTTTCGGGTGTGTAGGCCCAGCACACGTCGGGGTGCGAACCCAAACAATGAGCCAGGATCGTCGTTCCGCTGCGGACGCTGCCAAGAATGAAGATCGGCTCGGTCACGCCACTAACTCGAAGTAGAGGCGCTCGAAAGCGTCTACAAAGCCTTCTACGGTGAACTCGTGGGCGATGCGTCGGCGGGCCTGGCAGCCCAGCCGACGGGCCAGCATCGGCTCATCCAGGAGACGGATGGTGTGACCGACCAATTCTTGAACGGATTCGGGCGCCATCAGCAACCCTGTCTCACCATCGAGCACGGCTTCGGCGTTGCCGTCGACCCGAGAAGCCACTACGGGTCGGGCGCTGGCTCCGGCCTCGAGCAAGACATAGGGCATCCCCTCCAGGCGTGAGGGAGCCAGAACCAGGGTGCTCTGGCGGTAGTGTTCCCAGATCTTGTCGGGATTGACCATGCCGGTGAACTCGACCTTCTCCTGCAGCGCCAGTTGCCGAACCCTCGCCTCGAGCCGGCCCCGTTCGGGACCATCGCCCACCAGTCGCAGGCTGGCCTCGGGATGCGCTTTTAGAATGGCGGGCATGGCTTCCACCGCCAGGTCGAACCCTTTGACCGCGTTCAAGCGCCCGAGTCCCAGCAGCAAAGGAGGTTGCGAAGGCTCGCCCGGCTCGGGCGGCAGGGCGACAGCGTTGGGGATCACCTCGATTCGGGCCGAGGGAACCGCTCGACCCCAGCTGAGGCGGTGGCTTTCGCAGGTGACCACGGTGCGTTCGGCATGGGTCAAGAGTCGATGGGTCAGCGACTCGGGTCCGATGCTCGGATAAGTTGGGTTCTGAATCCAAACCAGGGTGGGACACGGGTGGGTGGAGTGGCTTTGCAGATGCAGTAGCGCGAGGGGATCGTTGAAAGAGAAATGCACCAGATCGGGAGCATACTCCCGCTTGAGCTGGGCCATCTGCTTGCTCAATTGCAGCAGCTGGAGGGGATCGGGCTTCTCGAAGAGAGTCTGGAGAGGCAGCCGGCGAATCTCGACCCCCTCGTGGACGTCGCGAGCGGGAAGGCGACCCAGATCGCTGGTGACCACCAGAAAATCGTGACCCCGCTTGCGCAAGTGACGAAACAACTCCATCACCCCCAGCTCGACGCCACCAACCACGGGCCAGTAGAAGCCATACATGTAAAGCACTTTCACTGCGTCAACTCTCCATAAAGCTCCAAATACCTGGCCCCATGCTGCTCCCACCCGGCCCCAACCCGAGCGCCCGCGGCCGCCGCCAGTCCCATGCGCCGGGCTCGCTCGGGGTTTTCGAGCAGCTCGATCATCGCTTGCGCCAGGGCTGAGGTGTCGAAGGGTTCGACCAGCAGCCCGGTCTGACCGGTCTGCACGATCTCGCCGAGCCCGCCCACCCTGGTAGCCACCACCGCTCGACCGGCAGCGGCAGCTTCGAGGGCCACCAGCGGGTGGCCCTCCTGACGCGAGGGCATCACCACAAAGGAACAACTGGCCAGCGCCCTAGGCACCTGCTCGGGCAACAGGGGCCCAGCGAAGCTCACCGAGGGAAGGCGCCCTCGACTCTGCAGGGCGGCCAGGTCCGGCCCATCCCCCCACAGGATCAAACACGCCTCAGGCCGAGCGACCACCACCGCGGGCCAGGCATCGAGCAGCAGATCGACCCCCTTCTGGTGGCACATTCGGCCCAAGAAACCTACCCGGTCGGCCGGAGCAGCTTCCCCGCCGGTCAGTTCTGGATAGCCGTTAGGAATGACCCGGCTCCGGTGGCCTAGCTCGGGGACGAATTCCAGCGTGTGGTCAGCCACCGCCTGGGAAACGAACACCACCGCCTCGGCTCGGCGCAAAGCCCGACCCTGGGTGGCCTCGGGCTCGAGGGCGGCAGCTGGCTGGGGCAGGTGCAGGGTGATCACCCAGGGTTCCTGCTGGCGGGCCATCAGCCGGTTGGCGTAATAGAACGAGAGGGCCCCTCCTGAAAGGTGTCCCAGCTCGGGCCGTTTGAGCGCCATAAGGTCGAGCAGTTTTTGCTGTTGAGCCAACACGGCCTCAGGACTACGCTGCTCGAGAGCGGCCGTCAAATCGAGGCGATAGAGTTCGAATCCGTCGATTCGCTCGTATTCGCGCAGCCCGGCATCACGGTCGGTCACCACCACCAATTCGAGCCCGTGCCGGACGAGGCGACGGGCCAGCTCGTGGCAAGCGCGCGCCGCCCCGCCCAGCCGCGGAGAAAAGTGCTCGGCCAGAAGAATCACTCGCACTCTCCCGGAGTTAGGGACGGCAGCAGCCATTCCTCTTGCAGGTGCCGGCCCCAAGGCGTTCAACTAGCCTGGGATGAGGGTTTCGGTGGTGATACCGGTCTATAATGGCGAGGCCTATCTGGGCGAGGCTATCGAAAGCATGCTGGCTCAGACCAGGCCCGCCGACGAGATCCTCGTCGTCGACGACGGTTCGACCGACCATAGTGCCGCGGTAGCCGAGAGCTACCCGGCCGTGACGGTCCTGCGACAGGCTAACGCGGGCCATCTGGCGGCCCGCAACCTCGGCTTGAAGACGGCTACGGGCGATCTGGTAGCCCTGCTTGACGCCGACGACCGCTCCCGGCCGCAGCGGCTGGCGCTTCAATTAGCGGCCTTCGGGGCTCGACCCGAGACGGCTGTTTGCTTCGGCCAGGTGCTCCATTTCTGGACACCGGAGCACGACCAGGGGCTGCCCCTCCCCTATCCCGACCCCGTCCCGGCCCCGTCCAACACGCTGATGGCCTGGCGCAAGACCTTCGAACAGGTGGGCTACTTCGATGAAGCCTGGAACCACGCCGGCCAGACCGACTGGTTGCTCCGCGTGCAAGCGGCCGAATTAGGGCGCCTGGTACTCGATGAGGTGCTGGTCGAGCGACGCCTGCACCCGGCCAGCCTGAGTGCGAGGGGCGCCGCCGAATCGCGCGAGGAGCACCTGAGGCTGGTCAAAAGAACGCTGGACCGGCAACGG
Organism: Vulcanimicrobiota bacterium; assembly: GCA_050250895.1. Taxonomy (GTDB): domain Bacteria; phylum Vulcanimicrobiota; class Xenobia; order Xenobiales; family JADMJV01; genus CAYRFU01. The sequence continues at coordinate 131,992 of JBFWNU010000004.1, forward strand.
GGTCGTTGAGCCCTGCCGTGCAGTTTCAGCTGGCCAGGTTCACCGTCGCCCTCTCCACCGACTTGCCCCTAACGCAGGCCTTTTCTCACCTCGAGCCCCGGACCGACCGACGGCCCGACCTGAAGGTCCAGGTAAAGGCCGGCCGTTGCCGGGGCGGTTGGGGCCTGCGCCCCTCCCGGGATGGACGGCGGGTCTATTGGGGCAGTCCGGCGGGCGACTGGGTGCTCGACCGTCAGGCCGACACGATTTTTGGCCGGGTGGACCCAGACCGACTCACCGATTTCGAGCGGGGTCGCCCGTTCTATCCGCTGCTGGTCGCCTGGTTGGCCGATCAGGGCCTGATGGTTTTACATGCGGCTCTGCTCAGCAGCCAGGGGCGGGGGGTGCTGCTGGCTGGCCCCCGCGGCGCTGGCAAGTCGACCACGGCCCTGGCTTGCCATGCCCACGGATGGACCTTTCTGGCCGAGGACAAGGTCATCTATGACGCGGCCAGTAACCACGGCTACAGTCTCTACTGCAGCCTCTTCGAGCCCCGGCCCGAGGGACCCAAGCAGTTACGCTTTCTCGACCAACGAGTGGCTGCCCAGGCGCCCATCGAGTTGATGGCGCTGCCCCAGGTGGCTGGTCAGACCCGGCTGGCGCGCCTGAGAAAATCGCAGGCGCTCTTGCGCCTGGCTCCCAACAGCCTCTTCCAGGGACAACTCAACCAGGGAAGAACGGCCTTTACCGGCCTGACCAGTCTGGTAGAAACCGTGCCGACCTATCTTTTCGAACTCGGGCCGCAGGCAGAGGCCAATAGCCGGGCCCTACTGGCCACCCTGGCGAGCCTTCCACTTCCAGCGGGCCCAGGCTAGCAGGCCGGGTGTGGCGCTCGGTCCCAACAAGCGCAAGTGACGCAGCCCCTCGGCCAGGGAGCGGGCCAGGCCGTGGCCCGACAACAGAGCCCGATAGTAAAGGTGATCCAGCCAGTCGTGGCCGACCAGGCGTTCGTGGTGCGACAGCGGGACCACCGGCCCAAACTGGCGGGCCAGACTATCGAACATCTCGCTGAGGGCTGGCTCGAGGCGTCGCCGCCTCACTTCGGCCACCACCACCTCCCAATCCAATGGTTGGCGCAGGAGAGCGACGACATCGGCCAGGGCCAGGCGCGGGTCGACCAGACGAAATCCATGCGCGACGGCTAGATAGAGACAATCCTCGAGAGCCGGCACCCGCACGGCCTGGCCCTCGAGCGAGGCCGGCCTGACCCTGTTCCAGAGCCCTTCGTCGGCCTCTGGCCAGCGGCAATCGGCCAGAGCGACCCAGTGAAGGTCGAGCTTGTTGCCCTTCGGGTCCTCAAAGCTGGTGGCGTGACGGCCGCCCACTCGGGGTCGTCCCAACGGCTCCCCGTTCCAACCGGCCGCCAGCAGCGCCTGGCAGGCTCGCCCAAAGGCTGCCGGCCGAACCAGAATGTCGACATCACCCATCGGACGACGGCCGCCGTCGTGGTAGAGCCCGGCCACCAGCGCCGCTCCCTTTAGCAAGACCGGCTCGGCCCCCGCCTGTTGCAGCAACCCGAAGGCCTCGGTGGCTGCCCGGAGGCGTCCTACATTGGTCAGCCAGGCGCGCCGGTAGGTCGCCGCCACCAGAGGCTCTGCGCTCTCGCCCTGCAGCAAAGGCGCGGTGCGCGCGGCAAAGGGATCGGCCTGCTGGGGCACCTCGCCCCCGCGGCCGAGCACCAGGGCCATCAGGCTCCGTTGCGGCTCAGACAGGTCCGGCAGCCGGGGAGCCGCCGTGAGACGTCGGGGCAAAGAGACGCCGAACAGCCTTCGGCGCGCCAGCAGGTAGCCCGGGACCTCGACCGCCAGTGCCGCTTTGAGCCAGGCTAAAACCCGGGTCAGGTCACGCGACCACGGTCGATAGTCTTCGAGCAGACTCCAGTCGGCCAATTCGGCCAGCCGAGCCGCATCTAGAGCCCACTGCAGTCCCGGCCAGCCTCCCAGACAGGTCCTGGCCAGCTGGTCGCTCGGGTGCAGGGCTGCCGGTCCGGCGCGCGCCAACACCCGGTCGTGGCCCAGACCCTTCGGCAAGTCCAGGCGATGGTGCAGCTCGAGCACCAGTCCGTCGGGTGAGCGCCAACGCTGAGCCCCCTCTCGTCCGTGAGCCATTTGCCACGCGCCCTCCGGAAGCTCGCCGGCCCAGACAGCCAGGAAACCGCAATGCCGGTGGACTCCCGGGGGATGAAAGCTCTCGGCCAGGGCGAACTCGTCGAGGAAGAGCCTCCCGGCAAAGGCCGAGGCCTGATCCTGAAAGGCTCGATGGCGCATCTGTTCGCGCAGGGTGGCTGCGCGGGCCACCGTGACGAACCCTCCTAACTCTTCACCCAGGCCCGCGTAGAGAAACGGGAGCAGGTGCGAGAACTTCTTGTGGGTCTTGAACGCGTCGGCTCCGTGGCCAGACCACCAGCGCCGCCAGGCGCTGGCATCACCCCGGCAGGCTCGCAAGAGCTCCACATCGGTTGAGGCCGGCAAGCGCAGCATATTTTCAGCGCGTTTCGCTGCCGGCCCCGGAGCAGAACTCGCAGGGGTGGACGCTCAGGGAATGCCGCATGACGAGGGCCTTCCTGTTCAAGCTGGGAAGTCCTGGAGCAGGGGCCAGACCGGTGGCGTTCAACTATAGCCGTCGATGAAAGACGATGCCCAGCCAGGACCCCCGGTAGCGCCCCCCTGGGGCCAACTGGTGCATCTGTCCCGCCCCCCTCTGGAAAGCCAGCTGGTCAGTCTGGCCGCTGACCAGGGACTCGAGCCCAAATCGGCCCGACGCCTGGTCGAGCTTTTAATCGAGTTCGATCAGATGGGGGTTCACACTCACGGTCTGTGGCAGTTTGGGCGCTACCTCGGCGCGTTTCGCGAGGGCGCGCTCAACCCCCAGGCCCGGCTCATCACCCTGCGCCGGACGCCTTGCTCGGCCGCCCTCTGTTCGGATGGGGGTCTGGGCCTGCTGGTCCTGGACGAGGCCATCGAGCGAGCGGTGGCCCTGGCCGAAGAGAGCGGGGTGGGACTGGTCACCACCTGTAATCACGGTCACCTGGGCGGCCTCGGCCTGGCGGCTCGCCGGGCCACCCGCCAGGGGTTGGTGGCCCTCATCTGTGGGGCCAAGGCCCTCGACCCGGCCTGGCTGGCTCCCCACGGCAAGGTGGAGGACTCGGCCCGTCGCAATCCGCCCCTGGCGTTGGGCCTACCCGGCCCAGGACCGGACTTCGTGCTCGACTTTGGTCTGCGCGCGCGCAAGCCTCGAGAGGTCTGGATCAAGATTCCCGATGTCTTTGTGTGGGTGTTCGGGCTAGCTCACGGAGTCGGATTGCTCACCGATCTCGCAGCCCACGAAGCCCCGCCCTGCAGCTATCCCGCCGCCGACGAGCGAGCCTTTCTGATGGTCTTCTCGCCGTCCCTCTTCGGCTCGGTGGAACGGCTGCGTCGCCAGGTCGGTGAACTCTATCGACAGGTATCGCGGCAAGACCCGGTGCCCGGTCTGACCGCGACCCTTCCGGGAGGTCTCGAGTGGGAACTCAGCCAGCGGCTCCAGGCGGTCGACCAGGTCCGAATCCATCGCTCGACCCTGGAGCTGCTTCACCGTCTCGGAGTGGAGAACTCACCCGTGGCGGATTGGGGTCCGGGCTAGGCCGTTGCTGGTGGCCACCAAATACGCTAGGATGAGCCCATGCGTGCCGCTCTACTCTCTGTTCTCGCCGCCAGCGCACTCTTTTTGTGCGCCTGCGACGAGGTGGTCGATGCCGACCACGTGCCCCCGCCACCGGTGGTCGAACGAAGAAGCGACTCTCGCGCCCCGCAGGCGCCTGCCCGGCAGAAGCCGCGCTTCCGGCGGATGAGTGACGCCGAAGTGCAGAACTTCATCCGAAAACACGAGAATGAAGTGATTATAGAAACCGAAGGGGTGATTCGCTACCGCGATTGGGTCGCTGAGCGCCAGCCTTCTGGCGACTGGATCGGCTACAAGCCATGACCCTTGCCAGGCGCGGCCGTATGGCCAACCCTGGGGCAACTGGACTGGCCGCAGATCCTGAGAGTGGACAGGCTAGCGACGCTAATACTGCAGATAGAAACTGGTGAAGACTCCCGAGCGAGCGGTAGAGTCGCGGTCGTTGAAGATGTTCTGATAACCGACCACCAGGGTCGACTCGGGTAGCGGCGACCAGCTTACGGCGGCGTCGAGCCGAAAGGCATCGGCCCGATACTGGCCCAGGTTGCGATCGAGGGTAAGGCCCGATTGATAGACCGGATTCAGCTCGAACCCGACCGTGGGTGAGAGCCGCCGCAGCAGACGCAAATCCAACTCGTGCTCGGGCACATTCAACCACGGCAGGCCCATCTCGGGACCCGAATCAAAGCGGGCGTCGCGCCAGCGATAGGTGAGCACCCCGGCGGTGTCGGCTCCGTCCCAGAACTCGGCGTCGAAGCGCAACTGGTCGATACTGTGCTGTTCGTTGCGCAACAGGTTGGACGAGCCGGGAGCCAGCACCTCGAGGTCGCCCTCGCTAAACAACGAGATACCCAGGATGTCGGCTGCCTCGATATCGGTGTGGCCGTACTCGAGGCTCACGAAAACGTTGTCGTTGAGCTCGTGCGAAAAGCGCGCGCGCCAATCGGTGAGGTCTCCCAGAATGCCGCCCAGGGCGTTGGTCTGAGCCACCGCCAGCTCGTCGATGGTGAAGGGGAAAGCCGTCGTCGGCGAGATGACCATCGGTCGCAAGCGCGACAGCGGTTCGGTCAGGCGATCGGCGCCCAATCGCTGGAGAGCGCTCGAGCGCAGATAAGTGAGGGCCATCTGGGTTCGGTCCGAGAAGTCCACCGTCAGGGCCGCAAAGGGGTCGACCGCGCTGCTCGAGCGCGAGGCTACCCGGCCGATGGGACGGCCCGTGGCCGTAAAGCTCAGCTCGCTTTCGGCATAAGAAGCGTTGGCGAAGACCGCGCCCACCACCAGGTTGACTCCGCGCGTGAGATACCAGCTGTCCTGGAGCCAGAACTGGGACAACTGCTGCTCGATGTCGGTCGAAAGCGCCGAGGTCGGGCGGAAGCCGCTAGCTCGGGCTGGTAAATAGCTGTCGGCGCTGAGATAACCCAGGCTCACCACATTGGCCGGCGACAGACGCTGGTCGTAACGTAGCTCCCAGGCAAACTCGCGCAGGTCTTGCTCGCTGCGCCGCACCGGCGACAGTCGGTTCTGGCCGGCCAGTTCGCTATAGGTCTCTTTGGTGCGGGCCAGGGCCCACAGGTTGGCTCCGGGACTCAGCTCGCGATAATAGCCCAGCTCGTTGCGCGCCGAAGACACGAAGCCGTCGATCAAAAGGCCATCGCTACGGACCTCGCCGCCCTGCACGAACAAGGCCAGGTGGTCGCGGGGCGTGATGGCCCAACCGAACTCGCCCCGCCCGTCTAGAGCGTCATCGGTCGTGCCGTTGTCGACATTCGAGAGACCGGCCCCCGAAAGCGAGTAAGAAGCGTTGCCCAGGCGCCCGCGCACGTTGCCGGCCGCTACCGGGCCACCGTCAGGACTGGTGGCCCCGAGCACGAACCAGCGGACGCGGTTACTGGTGTTGACCAGCGGGTCGAGCAGGCGGGCCTGGACGGCCAGGCTCTTGTAGGCCAGTCGATCGACCTTGCTGGCCACCACTCCCAGGGTCGACAGCAGTTGGGCGTCATCGGGACTGTATTCGAGCGCCCGATACACTTCGTTGAGGGCCCGCTGGTTCTGATTGAGCAGACTGTAGATGAAGCCCAGATTGCCTCGGATGACGGGCGAGTCGGGGGCCTGATCGCGAGCCTTGCGCAGGTTCTTCTGAGCCTCTTGCAGGTCGCCCAGAGCCCTGACTGAGAGAGCCAGGTCGTTGAGCACAAAGGGATCGGACGGGCGCAAATCGAGGGCACTGCGATAGGCCGCGGCGGCGGCCTGGTACTGATGCCGCTCGGCCAGCACCAGCCCCTGCAAGTCGTAGGCCAGGTAGCGAAGACCGGGGTCGAGCGTCTCGGAAAGCTGTAGGGCTCTTTCGGCCTCGTCGTTGGCTCCGGCCAGGTCGCCTGAGCGCAGCTTGGAAAAGCCCAGGGCCAGGGCGTGATGGACATCGGTCCTGGGATCGGCCTCGTCGCGGCGAAACTGCTCGAGCAGGCTCACGGCTTCATCATACTGGCCTTGCTTGATGAGAAAACTGCCCAGCCGCAGGGCGGTGGTCGGGGCCGGGTCAAGCTGATAAGCCTGGCGCAATTGCTCAAGAGCCGCCCCTCGTCGCGACAGGGCGGCGTAGATGTCGCCCAGCTGACGATGATAGAGAGCGTTGTCGGGAGCCAGGGTGACGGCCCGTTCGAGCAGACCCGCGGCGGCCGGGTAGTGGCCCTGTTCGAACTCGATGAGATAACCGCGGGCGGCTAGAGCGGCCGGGTTCTGTTCGTCTTGCACCAGGCTCGGGTCAACCCGACCCTGAGCCCAGGCGGCCACGAAGGAATCGACCGGCGCTCGCTGGCCCAGGTGTTGCTGAGCCTCGGCAAATTTGCCCTCGAGCAGCAGAAGCCGTCCCGCGAGGCGACTGCGCTCGTCGGAGGCGGGCAGTTGCTCGAGGCTCTTGCGAGCCTCGTCGAGCCGTCCCTCATCGAGATAGAGCCTGGTCTGAGCCAGCCGTCCTTCGTTCGAAGCGGGATCGGCGAGAGCCTGGCGGCGCACCTCTTCGCGCTGAGCCGGGGGCACCAGCGGCTCGACCGGCAGCCACTCGGGAGCGGTGCCACTCTTGACCCAGGCGCGCCGGGGCGCCACTTCGATGGCCACCGGCGGATTCCACTCGGCGGCCGTAAAGTCGACCGACTGACCCTGATCGACCGGGATCCCGGCCACCGATGCCTGGCCCTCGAGCACCGACAAGGTGGCTGCTCCCTGGCCGCTGGAGAGGACCACCTCGGTGTCGGCCAGTTTGACCTCGCGCTCCGGGTTGGCCAGTTCGAAAGGACGATCGGTCTTGAGCCAGACCCGCCCCGTGACCAGACGCACCCGGCCGCCGCTCTCGAGGGTCACCTCGGTGTTCTGGTCGAGGCGCAACTGGACGCCGTCACTGAAGGAGACACTGGCACCAGCCGAGCCGGTCCGCAGGCGGGACCCGGCTTGCAAGGCCTGACCCTGCTCGGCCCGGGTCCAGGGCGTCACCTGGGTAGAATAGACGTTGTCGGCCGTGTTAGCATTGAAGGCCTGAGGGAAATAGCTGGCCGCGTCGACCGAAACCGGCTTCTGCTTGATGGCTGTCTCTTGAATCTCGAGCGGTCCCGAGACCGAAACCACGGCCCCGATGGGGACCTCGGATTCACGGGCCCACAGCGGCAGGCTCAACAAGCACAGGATAGCGAGAAACTTTTTCATGGCGCCCCCACCCGACCGGCGTCAGGGCCGCCGAAGGCTCCGATATCGTTGCGGCTCGTGCCCTGACCCGGCGGGATCACATCGAAATACTGAGAACCTGGGTCCCCCGCGTCGATGGCCGGCGACCCTCCCGCCAGCGTGAAGTCGGCGTTGAGCATCGGGTCGGCCACAAAGCCGTTGGGTCCTAGCGGCAGAGCCCCATCGAGATTGTTGAACAGCAGATTGAAATCGCCAAACACGGCTCCGGCGAAGGTGGCCTGGTTGTTGGCCAGGATGCAGTTGACCAGCACGATAGGATCTCCCGAGAAACTCGTGACCGCGTTGTCGCAGCCGCTGATGACACAATTCTCTGCCAGCACCGGGGTACCTGCGGTAAAGACGCCGAACGGGCAATTCTCGAAGATGCAGTTGCGATAACTCAGGGCGGGACCGACATCGCCGGCGCCCCCACCGCCTGTGGTCGCGATGACGTGGCAGCGGATGACTTCGTGGGTCTTGCTGATGGCCGAGGCGTTGGCCAGGTTGAAGGCGATGCCGTTGAAGCCACCAAACACCGTGTTTTCGACGGCCAAAACCCCGGCGTAGTCGAAGAAGGTGATGCCTTCGGCCCCGGCCACCACCTGGTTGGAGCGCACCACTACGTCTTGGACGCCCTGAAAACGAATGCCGGCCCCGAGCGGGCCCGCTGCCACCTGGCAATTCTCGACCAGGGCCCCGGCCACGCTGTTGAGATTGATGGCAAACATCAGAATCCCCCCGACTTCAGAGACCACCGCGAAGTTGCGAACGGTGATGTTCTGGCAATCTACCGACTGAAAACCCCGGGAGAGATTTCCCCCGGTGGTCAAAAGTCCGCCGTCGAAAACGGCTCCGGTCAGGTCATTGGCCGCCACTCCCAGCAACTGCTCGCCAGTGAGGGTGACGTTGAGGTTGCTGGCCCGCACCCCGGTGGCCGGTTCGAGAAAGGTGATACCGCCGCTGAGCGTGCCCATCACCAGCCCGGGGTCAGCCGTGACGGTCACGGTATCGACCAGAGCCCGATTGGCCCCGCGCAAAATCACGGCGGGAACGTCGAGAGCAGCGGTCAGGTGAACGGTCAGGTTGCGAATGACCAGATCGTTGCCCTGACAATCGAGGGCCTTGTCACTGGTCGTCATCTGGCAGTTTTGCAGCACCAGGCCGTTGACCCCCAGAGCCAGCAATCCTTTGGTGGCCGGGCCGGTCCCTAGCAAAGTGATTCCACGCAGGGTGACGCCCGAGGCGCTGGGGTCGATGGCGGCGACCACATCGCCGGCGGAGCGAAAGGTGATCCCCTCGACCACGGCGCCGGCCGAACCGGCCAGCATCACCAGAGGGGCCAGAGTGCTCTCGATAATGACCTGTCCGCCCTGAGAGGCCACCACCACGCGGCGATCGATGGCCAGCCTCCCGGCATAGGTGCCGGGGGCAATCAGGATGGTGTCACCGTCCTCAGAGGCGGCCAGAGCCGCGGCCAGAGTGGCGAAATCCTGGGGGACCAACAGGGGCTCAGTCTGAGGAAAGTCGCCTTCTTCCGGCAGCTTCGAGTCTTGGGAGGCGGTGCAGCCAGCCAAAAAAAGCACCAGCAAAAGCACCAGTATACGCAATCTGAACAAAAGACACTCCTCGCTTTATCACTAAGGGGGAGGGAATTGTTCTGACGGTATGGGAATCTCCCTTCTTGCCTGTCCACCGGACCCGACAATTATGGCTGAGTCTGCTGGCGCTGTTAGCCACCCTGGTGGTCTTTGCGGCCCAGCAACAAGGTCTTTTCGAGCCGCTCGAGTTTCGCTCGCTGGACTGGCGCTTCGTGTTGCGCCACCAGCTGGGCTATTCTCCTCGAGTCGAGCGGCCCATCGTGCTGGTGGTGTTCGACGAGAAGGCCCTGGAAACGTTACCCGAGCCGTTCTCGCTGTGGCGTCCTCGCATCACTCAAGGCATCCGGGCGGTATTAGAAAAGGGAGCCTCGGTGGTCGCACCCGACGTTCAATTCGAGCTAGAAGTGGGCGACTTGCCGCCAGCCTACGCCCAGATAGCCTCCGAGCACCAGGCCAGCGACCGCGAGTTGCTGGCGCTGGTGCTCGACCACCCGGTGGTGGTCGGCTGCCAACTCGACGCCGACGGGACCCTGCACCTGCCACTCAAGCGGTTGGTGGCAGCCGCCTTCAATCGGCTGGCCTTGCTCAACAGCCAGGAGGCATCCGACGGCGCCGTCCGCTATCTTCCCTCTCGCCGCGGTGTGCAGATGAGCGGAGCGACCTACGAAATCCCCTATCTGGCCGCCGCCACCGCCCACCAGGCGGGGGCCGAGGAGCTGCCGCTGACCTACTGGATCAACTACGCCGGCCCGACCGGCACCATTCCCCGAATCTCGCTGGCCGACGTGCTGGCCGGCAAGTTCGAGTTACCTCCCCAGGCCATCGTCTTCATCGGCAGCTGGGACCGCCGCCTGGGCGACTATCATCGCTCACCCTTTTCCCACTTCGGGGAGGCCGATATGGCTGGAGTCGAAGTGCAGGCTCAGGCTGCCCGCACCCTGTTGGCCCGCGATTGGCTACAGCCCTGGTCAGGGTTGCCGACCTTTCTGGCCATCGCCCTGCTGGCCGGGGTCGCCCCTTGGACCGCCTGGCGCATGCATCCGGCCCGGGCCGCCCTGGCGGGAGTGGTGGTGGTCTTGATCTGGTGGACCGTCGTCTTCCTGCTTTTTCTGCGCGGTCAGATCGCTCCCGCCGTGGCCCCTACCCTGGCTCTGCTCTTGTCGGGCTTGATGGCTTACGGTTTGCGCACCCTGACCATCGAGCGAGAGCGTCAAGCCGTCACCGAAGTTTTCGGGCGCATGGTCAGCCGCCAGGTATTAGAAGCGCTGCTCGAAGACCCCCATCAGCTGGGCCGGCCGACCAATCGCGAAATTACGGTCCTGTTCGCCGACATCAACAACTTCACGCCCACCTGCGAGCAATATCCGCCCGGCCAGGTGCTCGGCATGCTCACCGACTATTTCGAGACCCTGACCGTGATTGTGCAGGCTCACGGCGGCACCATCAAGCAGTTTGTGGGGGATGAAATCATGGTGATGTTCGGCGCCCCCCAGTTGCAGTTCGATCACGCCGACCGGGCCGTCCAGACGGCCCTGGCTATTCGGCGGGCCCTGCGCGAGAAAGAAGAAACCAGCCAGGGAAAGCCAGGGTTCTATGACGTGAAGATCGGTCTCAATACCGGACCGGTCGTGCTTGGCCGAGTCGGAGCCCGCAGTCGCTGGGAGTACGCGGCCGTGGGCGACCCGGTCAATGCGGCCGCGCGCGTGATGGGGTTGACCAAACAGATCGACGACAACCTGCTGGTCAGCGAGACCACCCGCGAGGCATGTGATGGAGATTACGGCTGGAAAGACCTCGGAGAGCATAGTATGAAGGGCAAGCAATCGACTCTACGCATTTTTGGCCTCGACGATTAGGAGCAGTATATGAAAAAGCCAATTCTCACTTTATGCCTGTGGCTGGCGCTCATGGCCGGCGCTCTGGCCGAGCCGGTGGCCATGGTGGTGGCCGTCAAAGGCGAAATCGACGGCCCCAAAGGTCCTGTGGCCGTCTTTGACGAGTTCGACGCCAAAACGAAGCTACAGCTCAAAAAGGCCAGCCAGCTCGAACTGGCCTACTTCTCGGACGGCACTCGCTGGCGTATCGAAGGTCCCGGCACCGCCGTCTTGACCGGCGACGACGTGCTGGTGGAAGTGGCTAAAGCCCAGCGCATCGACCCCCGCAAGACGGGGGTACCTTCGCTCAAGCCCGTGTCGGGCCAGATGGCCGCCAGCTTCAACCGCAACCCTGCCACCGGGAACTGTGCGGAACTGCGCCTGCTGACCTTTGGCGGGCTTCGCTCGGGGGCCTTCTCGCCCCGCTGGGAGCGTTGTCCGAAAGCCGACCGCTATGAGGTCCTGGTCAAACAAGGGAATCAGGTTGTGGCCCAGGCCAGCGGAGAAGACGTTCATTTCGAGCTGGCTCCAGGTGAATACAGTCTTTCCGTAGAGGCTCTCACCAACCGCATCCCCGGCAGCAAATCGGTGTTGGCCACGGCCGTCGCCGAGGTCCGGGTCCTGAGCCCTGAAGCGGTGGACCATCTGGAAAGACTCGAAAAGCAGATTCTGGCCAGACCCGACGACTTCGGTTCGCAGACCCTACTGGTCAATCTTTATCTCAAGCTCGGCCTCTACGAGGACGCCCTCGAGCTGAGCAACAAACTACTCAAACAAAGCGATGACCCGGGCCTGAGAAGGCTGGTGGACAAAGTGGAGAAGCTCTTTGACGCTGGCTAATCTTTTACTGGCGCTGCTGCTGACCGCCAACCCCGCCGTGGCCCAGGGCGAGCAGATGGTCAACCAGCTTCGCTACACCGAGGCTCTCGAGCTGCTGCTGCCGGCCCTGGCCCAAACCTCGGCCAGCCAACAACCCGGCGAATTTGCCCAGCTGGCCATTCTGGCGGCCCGAGCCCATCACGGTCTGGGCGAGTTCGAATCGGCCTTCACCCTGCGCAGCCAGGCCTATGACGCGGCCCGCCTGTCGCGAAGCGGTCCTCTGCTGGCGGTAGCAGCCCTCGACTACGGACAGGCCCTGGCCTGGCGCAGCCGTTTGCGCCCGGCCCGCCAGCACTATCTCGAGGCCGAAAAGCTCTTTGCGGCGGCCAACAACAAGACGGGCCTGGCCCTGGTGGCGGTGGCCCAGGCCAACCTCGAACTCGATCTCGGCCGCCTCGACCTGGCCCGCGAGTATCTCGAGAAAGCTCGCCAGCTCGCCCCCCCTTCCCCCGCCAGCCAGGCGGCCGAGGCCCGTCTGGCCGTGGCCGGCGGCGACCCGCAGTCAGCCACCCGCATTCTTTCGCAACTCAAAGAGCCCATCGCCCGGGCCAACCTGGGAGCGGCCCTGGTCGAGGCCGGGCAGTACTCCCAGGCCCTTCCCGTGCTCACCGAAGTGGTCGAGAAAGCTCCCACCAGCACGGCCGGTCTGGTCGCTCGCCTGAGCCTTTCGCGCCTCTATCTGGCCCTGGGCGACTTCGAGCGCAGCCTGTCCGAGCTGCGCGAGGCCCTGCTCAGTAGCGAGGCCATGCCGGCCAGCTGGGAGGGCTGGTTGCGCCTCAACCAGGCCCTGGGCCATGCCGCCCTGGGCGAGAACGACATCGCTCGCGAACTGCTCGGTCGGCCGGCCCCGCCCCTATTGAAGGCCCGCTACCAGCTGGAACTGGCCGCCCTCTCCCCCGACCCGGCCCCGCTGCTGGCCGGCGGTCGCAAAGCCCTGGTCGCCTATCCCGACCCGGTCCTGTCGCTGTGGTATGACCTGGCCGAGGCCCAGGCTGCCCAGGACGCTACAGCCCTGGCGGCAGTCGCCAGCGCGGCCATCCGGGCCGACCAGCCCGAGGTGGTGTGGCGCGCCGAATTCTCGGCCGGCCAACTGGCCCGGGCCAAAGACCAGCCGGCCATGCCCCACTACCAGAAGGCCCTGCAGGTCATGGACGAGCTCTCGGGCCGGCTCAGTGACCACGATCTGCGCACCAGTTTTTCGCAGGAGAAGCATCGGGTCTACTTCGAGGCCATCGACTTGCTCCTCTCGCAAAGCCGGGTCGAGCAGGCCTACGAACTCAGCGAGCGCGGACGCGGCCGCCTGCTGGCCGAGCTGTGGCGCCGCGAACGCATGCTGCTACCCGCCTCGGAGGCCCCCCCCATCCCGGCCGGGACCGTGCTGTTGAGCTATCAGGTCGGGCGCGACCACTCCTACCTCTTTATCCGCACCGGCTCGACCTTGCGAGCGGTTCGCCTCGAGCCAGGCTCGGCTGAGTTGCTCGGGGCCATAGGCGACGGCAGCGCCCTGGGCCATCTGCGTCCGGCCACTCGAGTGGCCGGCTCGGACCATCAGACCTTCCCCGACCAGTTGGCCGCCAACCTGTATCGTCAGCTGATCGAACCAGCCGCCCCCGAATTGGCTGCCGCCCGGCGACTGGTGATTTTGCCCGATGGCCCCCTCTATTACTTACCATTCGGCCTTTTGCGAGGTTCCAACGGTTTTCTCATCGAGCAACTGCCGCTGAGCCAATCGGTCTCGGCCGAGGCCCTGCAGGCGCCGAGCCGACACCCCAGTCAGGCTCTGGCCGCCTATGCCGCCCCCACCTGGTCGTCCACGGCGGCCCCGGCCACGCTGCGCTTCTCGCGCGATTCGCTAGCTCCCTTACCGGGCGCCAAGCAAGAAGCCGAGAACATCGGGGCACTCTATCCCGATTCGGCCCTGCGAGTGGGTAGCCAGTGCCTGGAAAGCCGCTTCAAGGCTGAAGCCGCCGCCTTTCGCGTGCTCCACTTTGCCACCCACGGCTTCGCCGACGAGGCCAGTCCACTGCGTTCGGGCCTGTTGATGGCTACCGAGCCGGGTCAGGACGGCGTGCTCGAGGCGCGTGAGGTCGCCGGCATGCGCCTCAATGCCGAGTTGGCCGTGCTCTCGGCCTGTGACACCGGGCTGGGCCGCGTGAGCGGCGGCGAGGGCATGGTGGGACTGACCTATTCCTTTCAGGCGGCCGGGGTGGCCAACGTGATCGCCTCTTTATGGCCGGTGCCGGACGCCGAGACCCGCCAGCTCATGACCGACTTCCACGCCGCGCTCCGCCAGGGGGCCAATCCGGCCGTGGCCCTGCGTCAGGCCCAGCTGGCTCAGCTGGCCAAAGGCACCTCGCCCTACTCGTGGGGTGCGTTCGAGCTGGTGGGCGCGCTCGAGCGGTAAAACTCGATCCTCAGCGACACTTCGCCCCGCGGCTCGATGTGATGCACCACCTCGGGTTGAACCCAGTGGGATTGGCCGGCCTCGAGGGTCGCCACCAAACCTGTCTCGTCCTGGTAGTGCAGCCGACCTTCGAGCAACTGCAGATGGCCCCAGTGCCCGGGCTTGAGGCGGTGGTCGCGCAATAGACCGGCCGGTAGCGTGGCGGTCGTGAAGTCGGGGGTGCGGCGCACGAATTCGAGTTCCTCCGGAGGCTCGCGGCGACTACAGGCCAGGCACTCCATGACGGTCCCCAGCTTCTCGGCCCGGCCTTCGGCGGTGGTCACCCAGGGCCGGGTCTCGCGGGGTGGCTCGTGGCGAAAGTGGCGACGATGACCGCAGTCGAAGTGGCCCCGCCAATCGCCAACCTCGTCCTGGCTAAAGGCGATGAGTTTGCGAAGTATCAAGTCCAAATACCAAGGCCAGAGCCCGGTCGATTCGAGCCAGGACCAGGGAGTCAATCTGACCACGGACCCCGACAACTCGAATCCGCCGATCCACGGGCCTGGTCTGCAAGCAATCCGCGACAGACTTCTTCGCCAGGCCGTTCTCAGGATTCGCCTCCACCACGACGTTGGTAAGGATCCGTCCCTTCTTCTCGCTCCAGGCAGTGAGAGGAACCACCTGCACAACTGGCACCCGGGCATTGTAGATATCGTTGGTCACCACGACGGCCGGGCGCCGCTTGCCAGTCTCGGAGCCTTTGACCGGCTCAAGGTCGACCAGGACCACCGTCCCTCGAGTGAGCGCGATCAATCGGGCCAATGGTCTGTGGCCTCGGCCACCCAGGCCTGCCCTTCGCTGTCGCGGTCATAGAGTTCGGCATAGAGGTCACCGGATCGTTCCAACCGCTCCCTCAAGGCCTCGCGTCGGAAGCGCTCAAGTGCCTCGCGCAGCAAAGCACTGCGGTCCTTGTAACCCATGGACTCGTGTTCATCGAGAAACGCAACCTGTTCATCGGTGAGACTGAATTTAACCTGACGCATAGCCCCTCTTTCTGGACCCTATTCTACGGCCCAACCGAGAGGTCGTCAACTTCCATAGCCAAGGTGCTTGACCAGCTGGTCGTGGCTGTCGAACCAGACCGACTCACTGACTTTTTCGGAGTCACCGAGATAATAGCGGCGCGTCGGACTGGAGAAATCACGGTCGTAGCGGTCCAGGCAAATGACTCGTCCGGCCGCATCGAGCTGGTGGTCCTGGCGTTCGTGCCGCTAGCTATCCGCAGCTCGCAGGCCCCCGTGGTCGAGGTCTTGACTACCGACAGGATGCCGAATTTCCATCTGCAGCCCAAAGCTGCCGGGGGTGGCCAGGCCACAGGCCCCCATGGCTCCCCAGGTGCTCGCTTGAAGCCTAGCACGGAGCTGATGGGTCCGACTTGACGGGTGTCAAGAAGCAGTTGTCGAGATAGCCATACAGCCGATCCAGGCGCTTACCGCTGACTTTGGCGCCGATATACCCGTCAGGGCGCACCAGCACCAGGGTCGGAGGCGTAGCCTGATAGGTGACGGCCAGGGGCTGATCACCCCATACACGGTGTACTTCCAGTAGGGCCTCGAATCGCTGTTCCAGCTGAGAAACCAGAGCCAGGGTGGCGGTGTCATCCTGGCTGACAAAGACCAGCAAGTGGTGCAAGGGCCCACGAAACAGCTCGAACAATCGACGTGGCTGGCCGTCCGGGTTCGGCAGAATGCCGTCGGGAGCCCGATCGCCCGCCTGGAGTTCGCGGTCGTTGCGAGGCGCGTCTGGTCGCGCAATGATGGGGCTGTGGCGGTAGTTGATGCAGACCTGGCTCCAGCGGGCCATCAGCAGGCGATTGCGCAGCGAATAGAAGCGCCGTTCGCCGAGCTCGAATCGGCTGGGGCTATGCCGGCCCTCCAGGTTAGCCGCCTCGTGGGTGGTAGAGAGCACCCATTGACCCACCGGCCTTCGCTCGGCATCATAGCTGTCCAACAGAGCTTCAGGACATTCTCCCGCCAGTACCAGAGCCAGCTTCCAGCCCAGGTTATAGGCATCTTGCAGACCGGTGTTCATCCCCTGCCCACCGGTGGGAGGATGCACGTGGGCCGCATCGCCCGCCAGGAAGGCCCGGCCCTTTCGATAGTTCGAGGCCAGATGCAGGCCGACCCGGTAGCGCATCAACGAGCTGGGATGGCTCAGCCCGACCGGCCCGGGAGCCAACCGTTCGACCTTCTTGGCCAGCTGCTCGAGAGTCGGTGCCGCGCCGACCGTGCCGTGATTGACCTCTTCTCCCGACCACTGGCCGGCCTCTTCCCAGGCGGCGAAGCGGTAGCGTCCGGCCCCCATGGGCACCGCCACCACCGTCTCGCCCTCACCCAGAAAGCGATGCAGCTCCTCCTGCAGCGGCCAGTCGACCTTCACCTCGCCCAGTGTGTAAGCTCGCGGATAGGTCGAGCCTTCGAAGGCAATTCCCAGTTGCTTGCGAACCCGGCTGCGGGCTCCGTCGCAACCCACCAGATAGCGGCAACGCACGCGCTCTTCGCCGTCGGGCCCCTGCAGCCAGGCGGTCACGCCCTCATCATCTTGTTCGAGGCTCTTGAAGTCGACCTTGCGCTCGATGGTCACTCCCTGCTCATGCAAGAAACCGGTGAGTAGTTCTTCGACTTTGAACTGCTCGAGGGCCAGCACCATCGGGTAAGGCTCGTCGGGGCAGGCGCCTTCCCCCAATTCGGCCCGTCGCAGTAGCTCACCATTGCGATAGACGTTGGTGGCCGTGATGCGAAAACCGGCCTGCACGGCTGGCTCGGCCAGGGCGAAATCCTCCAGCACCTCCAAGGTGCGCGAGTGCAGCGTCAGCGCGCGACTCTGGCGCGAGGGCGAGCTGGCTTTGTCGATGATGCGAAAGGAGACACCCCGGCGGGCCAATTCGCATCCCAGCAACAGTCCGGTGGGCCCAGCCCCCACCAACAAGACTTCGGTAGAAATGGCCATGCAACCATCTTAGGCTAGCCTCGTGGTGGTCTGTATGATTCAAATCATTTCGCTACTCGAAGTCGTAAGACCAGGTGTAACTGGTGGTCAGGGTGGGAGCCGCCGGGTCGTTAGTGGCCGTGGCCAGACCGCTCTTATAGGACTCGCGAAACTCGAACGCCTCTCGGGCCGGGTCCCAATAACCGGCCACGCCGCTCTTGTAAGACTCTTCCCACTTCTCTTCCCCGGAATATGGATTGGCGGCCCCGGCCAGACCGCTCTTGTAGGATTCTTTGAAGGTGACCCCTCCGGTCACCGGATTGCGCAAGCCGGCCAGGCCCGATTTATAGCTAGTGCGGGTCTCGAAGCTGGCCGTCTCGGGATGATAGACCATGCCCACCCCGTCCTTGTAGGAACTCTCGAACTTCGTCTCGCCCCTGGTGGGGTCGTAGCCGCCGGCCACGCCGTCCTTGTAGCCTTCGTGCGAGTCGAACTGCCCACTGGCCGGATTGTAGACGATGGCCAGTCCGCTCTTGTAGGACTCGTTCCAGCGAGTCTCGACCAGTTGCTGGCGCTCGGTCGCAGTATACTCGAAATCTGGCTTGAGTTCGGTGGTCTCAGCGGTGGAGCGCCGGGTCTCGGGAGCAAGCACCAACTCGGTGGCTCGCGGAGCCTCTTGGATGGCGATCTCCTGACCCCCAACCTCGATATAGCTCTGATTGACCTCCATCTCGAGCCCGGACGCATCCACCCGTGTCTGAAAGGGCAGCGAGGTCAAGATTCGCTCGAGGTCGGCCAGACTGGCTCCAGAGTCCGCCAGCTTGGCCTGCACCAGCGGGTCGGGGCTGGTGGCCAGACCCTTTTTCACCAGACCCTCGACAGGCTGGCGCCAGGCCGGGATCATCCACTGGGCCTGGGCCAACTCGCGCCCAAAGGTGACCAACTCTCCCTCATTGGCGGGCAAGCCCCGCGCCAACAATCGCAGCCCGTGATGGGCGGCGCTGGTGCGCAACCAGAGCTGATTCTCGGGAGCCTCGAGGTGGCAAAGCTGCCACACCAACTCGGCCGCTTGCTTACCCCAGCCATCGGGCAGGTCGTGGTGCAGCTGAGCCAACCCCTGCTGCAAGATGGTGAACTTCTCGCTGATGGCCGGTGTGGCGTCGCAGCTACGACAGGCGAGTAGCGCCATCTGCCGGGCCTCGTCAACGGGATTTTCTTCGACCAGGATGCGGGCCCCGCGGGCCTGGGCAAGCGATCGACCCTGGTCGCCCTCGAACGGCAACTGCCCCAGGCCTACCAGAAAGCTTTTTAGCCGGCTATCAGGGCAGGTGCTCAGCAGGCTCTGAGCCACTCCCAGCAGGGCCGGACCCGGCGCCGCAGCCGCAATCAAGGCTCGCTCGAGACCGTCTCGTCCTTTACCCAACAGATGCTCGACCCCGGCCTTTTGCAGCGGCGGGCTCAGACTCTGCAAGCGATCGAAGGCCTCGACCCAATCGGTTCGCTGCCCCTCCACGGCCACCTGGCGCACCGTCCCCAGCAGTTCGGGATGCTGCTCGAGATGCCCACTCACCGCCGCCAGGGCCGTCTCGACCCCGAACGCCTCCCCGGCGTAGATCTTTTCCAACACCTCGACCGAGGCCGGCCGCGCCCCCTGCCAAAAGCTCTGCCAGGCGCCCTGGCTAGCGCCCAGGGCCCACTCGGCCACCTTCTCGCGCTGGTCGCTCGACTGACGCGAGGCGAAGAACTCGCGAGCAAACCCCAACGGCTCGTAAGGCTTCTCCTGACCCAACTGGTGCACCAGGTGAGCGTCCAGGTCGTCCTGCCACTGGGCATCGGCCAGCTGGTCGTAGGCCTCGAAAGCCTGATTTGGCTCGAGCTGTCTCAACCGGTCAATGGTCTGGTCGCCCCGGTATTGCTCGGCTACCCTGGCCGCCCTGGTCAGAGTCCAGCTTTGTTCCGAAGCCAGCTCGGTCAAAGCCTGCTCGGCGGGCAGGCCTTTCAGGCTGCCCAGAAAGTCGCTCTCCCAGCCGGGCTGTAGCTGCCGATTGGCCTCGACCAGAGCTGGGCCGGTCGCCTCGGCCGCCTGGCTCAGTCGCAAGGCATAGCCCGCCAGACCGCAGACCCCATCGCCCAGCCCCGCCTCGAGGGCCTCGAAGCTGGCTCTGAGCACCTCGAGCCGATGGGTCGGGTCGGCCTCGTTTCCGGTGCGCGTCTGGGCCACCGCCCGAGCCACCTGCTGGTTGGACTCTTGCCCGGCGGCCCGCTCGATCCGGTCGAGCGCCTCGAGACTCTCGCGCGTATGGATCTCGCGAGCCTTCCAGAACTTCCAGACAAAGCGCCGGCTAACCTGATTGGCCCTGGCGATTTCCGCGCGTAACTCACCCATCCTAAGAGCCTAGGGGAGCACCCTGAAACTATCCTGACTTCCAGCTGGAAGTCGGCAGGTCGCGCCACCGCCTTCGGCCAAGCTGACGGGATGCGATTGCTGGCCGTCTTCATCGCACTGTCCGCCATCGGCCTGGCCCAGCCGACCATCGATCTTTCGGGCGACGATTGGGTGAAGCAGCTAGAGGGCCTCTACGGGGTCACAGTGACTCCGGCCCTGAGGTCGCACCTCGAGAACGCCCTCATGGAATCCGTCGGGACAGAAGTCAGAAATCGCTACTCAACAGCCCGGAGCCTGCTCGGCATAGACTGGCCTGCCACCGCCTCACGGGACCTCGCCCTGGGCATTTCACTCAACAGTAACGGGTTGAGCGCCGAGGCGCTGCCCTATCTCCGCCGTGCGAGTCGCGACCCCTGGACTCCCCCCCACTACCAACAGTGGGTCAGGAGTGAGTGGGCCGATTGCGAGTTGGCGGTGGGTGACCGCGAAGTCGGCCGGCTCGAGTTGCAGCGCCTCTACTACGAAGACCCCGTCGACCAGACGATCTGGGGGCTCATTGGCAAGTGGTTCCCCGAGGAGCCGTTGGGCTCCTGGCCCTATCGCCCGGACTATCAACCCCGCGGCTATCCGGCCTCGGACTTTGTACCGATGTTCGAGATGCAAAGGATGAAGTGAGACCGCTAGCTAATCTTGGACGGCCACTTCGATCGACCCGATGATGAGCGAATCGTCGAGTTGCTCGAGCCCGGGCACCACCGAAGTAGAGTTGACCCGAAGCTCGGGGCGAGTGCGGAAATCTTTGGCACGCACCCCCAGCACCGTCACCTGGCCCGCCTCGATGAGAGCGGGTTGACCGTCGCGGTCGGTCCAGAACACCCGGCTGTAGTCGGTGCCCTCGAAGTCGAGTTGACCTCGAACCTGGCCGGAAGCCGCGTCCAGGCTGAACAGGTGGGTGCCGGTCTTGACGAAGAAGCGCTGTTGCTGCGGGCTGTGGCAGAACTCGCCCACGCGCTCGTCAGGCTGAAAGTCGAGCTTCACCTGGCCGGTCGTGTCGAGCACGACCAGCCGCCGGCCGTCCCTGGCTGGTGAAGGCCATCTGTCGCTGGCCGTCGGCACTAACCAGGTGCAGCGTGCCCTCGGGATCGTCGATAGACAGCTTGGTGGTGCGGATGAACTCCTGGTTGGATTGGCGCTCGAACAGTTCGGTGGCTGCATAGGTGTCGGCTCCCGGTGGCTGCGGTTTGGGGGCGGCCGACCTCGGGCGCGCGGCCATAGGTTGATTAGCCCCTGAGATGACCATACGACCAGCCTAAGCCAGCGGGCCTAAGGAATGCTGGAAATAGCCGAGCTTCGATGGCGACTCCACAGAAATGCGCCGTCGCTTGCTGGAGTTGATGTTCTTGGTGGTGGGAGTGGCTCTGGGAGCAAGCTTCGCCCAGCCCCAGCCTCCTCCCCCGCCGCCCCCGCCGGCCGTCCAAGGCTTGCCCTACGAGGTCTTCAAGCAAGCGATCAGTCCGCACCCCGAGCTGCGCGGAGCCCGCCTCGCCAATCGCATGAGCGAGGCCCAACATCGGGCCTGGATGGCCGGTGACTTTGTCGTCCCCGACGAGATGGAAGACGGCCACGGAGTCGATGTGATTGGCGACGGCAGTTATCGGATCTGGCTACTGAAAGTGGAAAGCCGCTACTGGGTGCTCGACGGGCGCCATCCCTACGAAATTCCTGAAGACCCCCACGCCCGCGGATGGAACTACTATATGTATGCGATTCTGGTGGGCAAGTGCTAGCACTTTTCGTAGTGCCAGCGGTCGCGGGGCTTCTGCTCGTGGGCGTCGAGCTGGTCGAAGGGTAGATGCCCTGGCCACTCGCCCACCTGCTCGACTCCACGCTCGTTGATCTCGTAGACCAGCGTGTCCTCGACGTACAGACAGTTGTGGGTGCCGCCCTCGATGTGCACTCCGAAACGATGCTCGCAGCCAGGAATCTTCTCGACCCGACCCACCGAGCGATAGACATCTCTCCAGCCCGGGTTGCGAGTCATCTTGGCGCCAATCTCTTCGTAGCGTCCGGTTTCAGGGTTGTGCTTGACGGCGATGAAGAGATCCCGGCACTCGTATTCTCCATCATCCAGCCAGGTCGGTCCGCCCTCATACTGAGTCGGCAGTAGCACGATATCCTGGTCTTTGCCCATCACCAGCGGGGCGGACAGCAGCCACTTGAAATCAGACTTGACGTCCATGGGAAGATTCTGTTCGACTCCGGCCGAGGTCAATTCGGGGTCGGGATAGGGGCGATTGAGACGAGGCTCGCCCAGCACACGATGGCGCTCGCGAATCTGATAGGCGCCGCCTTTGGCTCCTACGTCATGCAGTTCTTGCCGGCAGCGAGCCGTATTGCCCTCGGGAGGCGCGATGATGGCCAGTTGAGTCCAGGCGTCTTCCACCAGCTGGGCCGATTTCTGAGCCACGGTATCGGCCGGCGGCAAGAAGCGAGTGTAGGTCAGGGCCTCGACGGGTTGGGACGGACTAAAGGTATCGGTAGGTCCCTGTTCAGGGTTGGCGCGGTGGGTGGCGCGGTGCAAATTTAGATTGTTGAGGCGTGTTACCGGGCTGACCATACTGCCAGTCTAGTGGACCGCCCCTAACAGAATCTGAAAGGTTAGGCGTAGATGAAATCGGTCTTGGTTCCGTCAAGCGTGTCCGAGCATTGACGCAAAGCCTCGAGCAGCCGTCGCGCCCCGGGCTCGCTGGCCGACTGGCCGTCTTCGAGCGGAATGCGGAAAGAGAACTCGGCTAACAAAGGGGACTTGCCTTCATACCAAAGGCTCATGCCGGCCTTGGCGGTGGAGCCATCGGGAAGGGTGACCCGGCCTAGTTTGAAGTTCTTCTCCTGGACCTGGCGGTCTTTGACTCGGTTCAGCTCCTCGTCAGGCAGGTCCAACCCCGGAAAGAGCTTCTGGCAATCGGAGATGCGGTCAGGTAGATGGTCGACCTCGATGGTGTTGCTCTGGCTGAACAAATCGCGTCGGGTGACGTCCATCTCGAACTTGGGCTCGCCCGGGACGGTCGACGAAAGGTCCTTAGAGGCGGCGTCTTCGCGATCGAGGCTGCGATACTTGAGGGTGAGTTCGGTCTCGCCAGCCTGGCGCACGCGCAGCAGATAACCGTGGTCGCGCAGTTCGAAGTCGTCGGTGTCGAGAAACGAGATGGTGCGCTCGCCCTCGGGAGCGAGTTCTTCGCCGCTGTCGTAGCCGAGTTGTCCGGCCACTTCCTGCACTTTGTCCCAGTAGTCCTCGACACCCTCGCGGGCGTCCTCGAAAGCGTCGGGCTTGAGCAACAGCTTGAATTCAGCCGAGACGGGCTGGACAGACCGGGCCGTCGTCGGCGCTCGCAGCGGGCTGGAGATGGTCATGACTCGAGCTTAACCGATGGTCGCCCCAGAAGGTTAACGACTCGTTGCCAACCGGGTGAAGGCATCCAACTCGTCGACCACGGTCTGGTGCAGATAGTCGACAGTGATATCCCAGACCTGTTCCGCCTGCCTGGCGTAGTCAGTCGACCGGGGTAACGGACGACCCTGGACCCCATCGGTGCTGCGCAACTCGGCCGGAATGCCCAGGACCCTCGGCATCTGATCGTCAAAAGCGTGAGCCTTAGCGAATTGCTGCAGTCGTTGCCTGCGTTCGGGTGTGAAATAGCTTTCTCCGAGCAGGCCGTAGCAGAGCAAGAACTCCTTCCAATCGGCGTGCCGTCCGACCTCTTCTCCCAACGCGGCTTCGATGGTCCGGTCACAATCAAAGACGTTGAGCACCAGCACCGGCCGAACCCGGTCCCGGCTCCGGCGGTACTGCTCCATCACTAACTCGAAGCCAATCTCTTTGAGCGAGCCCACGATCGACCCGTGTGAATTCACTACCACCAGACTCTCGAACGGGGCTCCCAGGATTGCCCGACAAACTTCGCGCAAGTAAGCTCGAAAAGGGTCGGCCGCCACCGACACGGTGCCGGCGAAGTTCACGTTGGGCTCGGTGGTCGTATAGGCCAACAACGGGAAGACGTGGGCGTTCCCCAGCCGTTCTGCCAATCGATGGGCGGCCGCTTGAGCGATGAGATTGTCGGTGTCCAACGGCAGGACCGGGCCGTGCTGCTCGTAGCAGCCTACGGGCAAAATAGCCACTGACGGGGCTTGTTCGAGCAGTTCGCGATAGCTGAGCATGGCCCGCGCTTTCGCTAGTAGGCCCCGAACGCCTCGTAGCTCTGGTTATGGATATGTCCCGGCCGGGTCATCAGGGTGCGAATCCCCAACTCTTGAGCCAGCCGGTCGGCCCCCTCCAGCGGTCGGGCAGCCGCGTCCCAGAGGTGGAAATCGCCGAACATCTGGCGCGGTAGTTCGCCCCAGCGCACCGCCCGAACCAGACTCCGCATCCGCGGCGCGTCGACGTTCTTGAGCGTCAATCGGGGCACCTGGCGGGCCTCGAACCAGCCCGCGTATTCACGAAGAAACTGCAGCCAGTCCTCACCCAGGACGCGTCCCAGGTGATCGATCTCGGCCGATTCGAAGCCCTCCCGATGAAACATTCGCAGTTGAGCCAGGGTGTGCGCCTTCCAACCGTTGGCATCCCAACGTCGCATCCAGCCAGAGCGACAGGGGTCGATGCCCTGTTCGCGCGCGGCCGCGGCCAGTCGCCGCCGGGTCTGGGGGTGCCAACGGTCGGCCTGGGGACCGCCCGGGCCCTCCAGGTAGACGTGACGGCGAAGCCCCAGCCGGCGGGCCTCCTGGTCGGTCCGTTCCCAGCCCGGCTGAGTCGGATCGACCCCGATCATGACGTTGCGGCCGTAGCGACGGGCCAGGCTGGCTACCGCCTCAGAGCCGATGGGCTGGCTAGCGAAGGCGAAATAGCAGGGCGGGGATCCCCGCCAGGAGGCCGGCTTCCCCAGCCGCCCCAACTGCTCGGGCGGTCGTCCGAACATCCCGAAGACGCGGACAAAACCGGTCAGTTGGCGGCTCTTGAGGCTGTGCTCTCGGTGGCGCACAAAGCCACTCGCCTCTACCGTAGAGAACAGGTCGCCCCGGCGGGCGACCACCAGGCCCAGCTGTGACCGGCCGTTCTTTCTCCAGATAGCGATGTCGCCGGCACGAAGCGTCTGGGGGTTTCGCAAGGCCGGTCCGGCCGACAGAAATCGACGCCTGCGCTGGCGCCCCCAGGCCAGGATAGAAACGATGGTGGGGTCGACTGGCAGGCTCAGCCCGCCGGCCTCGACCGCCAACAAGACCAGTTCGACACTGCCCAGTCCGCTTTTTCCGAGCTGGGACATCGCCCACTCTACTGCCCGTTCGGCCCGCGCGTCATTGCCGAATCTGGCCTCTTGAGATAAGAACATGCACAACTACTCCCTCCGGTATCACCTATTCAGGGTAATCAGCCAACGTGGTCCAACCTTTGTGGAGATGGGGATGCAGGGTTAAAGGAATGTAACAATCTTCGGGCCGGCATGAGGTGATTTTGGCGGCCTGGTCGAATCAAGAGGCGTGATGACTGAAAATCCGATGTTCTACCTGCTCGACTCCAAACAGGCTCGCGACCACGAGATGAGCTACGAAGCCCGCGCCTTCGGAATGATCGGGCTAGGTCTGGTAGTCCTCTGGGTTTTGACCGGCATCTACTTCGCGGCCTTCGAAGGAATGAATGGCTACACCCAACTCGCCTACGGCTGCCTGCAGTTTCTCGCCTACCCGTTGGCGGTGGCGATCCTGATTGGCGGACCGCTCCGCCAGTTGCAGAGCGATGCCTCCTTGCACGCCTCTTTGCTCAATGGCCGCTGCTACAGCGAGATCCTGGGGACGCTGGCCAAACCGAGCGCCCTGATTGACGGGGTGGCCCGCCATTCGGCGCGGGCCGTGCTGGCCGGTTGGAAGTGGGCCCTGGCCGTGGCCCTGGTTGGTATGCTGGCCGGTGCGCCGCCGCTGGCCATGCTGGTGGCCTCCCTGATCTGGGTGCCCACGGTGACGCTCTTGACCTGGTCTGGTTCCTACCTGGCCCAGCAGTTGTCCATGTGGAACACTCAATTACGCGATACCAACCTGGGCACGTTGGCCGACTTGATGGCCGGCCTGACCACGGCCGTGCCGGCCGCCTTCAGCCTGCTGACCGCGCTTTCTACCATCTTCTGGCTACCCGCGGTCGGAGTGCCGGCTCTGTTGATCTATCTCGGCTTCACGGTGGGTCTGGCCCGCTACCTCTGCCTGGTCGGGCTCGAGCGCCTGCCCGGCCTGCACAGCCGCGCCGAGCAGGCGGGGCGCAAACTGCTGGGCAACCGGCGCAACCTTTTTATTCGGCCCTTCAGCCAAAACCCGGTGGTGGCCCGTGAGTGTCAGCGTGACGCGGCCCGCATCCCCCTCGGCCTCTTCGGTTGGCTGCTCTTTCGCCACAACGTCGTGTGGTGCTTCGGCCTGCTCCTCTATCTGATGGGCCCGCCGGCCAATGCCAACCAGGCCCAGGATTTTTTCTGGCTCCTGTTGACCGGGCTGGCCTTCATCCAAGCCCTGCGGGCGGCCCGCCGTACGCTGGGGGCGGTGGTGACCGAACTCGAGCAGAAAACCTTCGACGCGCTGCAAACCACCAACCTGCGCCATACCGAGTATGTCGACGGCTGGTTGGCCGTGGGCACGGTGCCCATCTGGCTGCAAAACCTGGTCTTGACCGTTCCGCTGTGCGCCCTGGCGGCCCAGGGCCAGCTCGAGCCGGTCGCGGCCCTGCTGGCCTGGCTTGCCCTGATGTTGATGCCGGCCTTCGGCGCAGCCCTGGGACTGTATGCTTCGGTCGCCTCGTCGCGCGCTGAAACTCATCAAAGGCTCTCCAACGCGGTGGTCTTCTCCGGCGTGTTGGCTAGCGTGCTGTTGGTGTGGTTGGCGATGCAGACCAGCCAAACCATCTCGGGCACGATGGTCGGCCTGTTCATCTGCACCTTCCTGACCATTGGCTTCCTGGTTGCCCGCCAACAGGTGGTGGCCCAGACCGGTCACTCGGCCCGCCGATAACACCGCTCGACGGGTGAGCGACTTCCAACAACACCTCCAGGCTCTGGCCGCGGAGGGTCGCCTCGACTCGAGCGGAAAGTTCTCGCTCAACCTCGCAGCCGCTCGCTCGAAGATCGCCAGCCACCAGTTCAGCGAGCCGAACTTCTATCTGCTCAAGCTGGTTCAGGCGGCGGTGGCCATGGGAGCCTACTTTATCGATATCCGGCCCGGCTCCAAAGAGGTCGAGGTGCTGTTCGGAGGCGGCCCCGAGACCAGTCTGGTCTCGCTGGGCGAGTTGGGCGCTCAATTGCTGACTCCTCTGGGCGGCCAGCCCGGGGTGGCTCGCCACCTGGCCCTGGGAATTCTGGCCGGCCCGGGCCTGAATCGTCAACTGGAAGTCATCGGCCCTGAGGGCGGCTTTCGCCTCAAGGTCACTCCTGATGCGGCCCCCACCGAGGAGCTGACCTCCTACCCCGCCTGGTGCAGCCGCCCGGGCGAGAAGTGGTGCCGGCTGACCTACGACCGCCGAGCCAACGAGCAGCAACGTCGCCGCGAGATCGAGCTGGTCAAGTTCCGCTGTCGCCGGGCTCCGCTCTTGCTGGCCATCGACGGCAGCGCTCGCCTCGAAGGGTGGGACGCCCCGGTGGCGGGCGACTGGCACGAGCAACTCACCGCCCCCTTCTACCTGCTCGAGGGCTATCTGTCCGGCCAGGCGATGACCTTTCCCAAGCCTATCGGCATCGAACAGGCCGACCAGCACGACGGTCTACGCTTTCGCTCCACCCGCGGCCTGCTCGAGCGCGGTTTTCCCACCTTCGCCTACCGCTGTCTGCCCGACCCGACTCCGGAGCGCTGGAACTGCTCGATGGCCTACGCCATCGCCAGCCATCTCAGCGAGCGGGACGCGCTGGTGACCTTCGTCAAAGATGGCGTCAGCCTCGAGCCCGTCTACGCCAACCTCGGCATCCCCGGCCTTTCCGCCTATGTCGACGGCAGCCAGGTTCAGGTTGACCTGTCCGAGTTCGCCGTGGTCAACGACCAGCCAGGCGTGACCCGGGCCCTCGACGATCTGCGCCAGGCGGTAGCCCACTCCCTGCGTGCTTTACGCCCTCACGTCGACCAGATGCCGACCTACTCGCCAGCCCTCAAAGGCACCGTGGGCATGCGGCTGGCCAGCGCCCTCGAAGGCTTCATGGACGGGGCCGCCACCCACGGCGGGGGCTTGCTGGGAGCGGCCATCTCGGGCCTCTTCGGCTTTGCCACCGGCGGCCACGAGGACCCCCAGTTTCGCTTCCGCTACGGCGTATCGGATCGGCTCTACTGGAGCAGCAAAGCAGCCCACTAAAAAAAGAGCCCCCCACCCGAGGCGGGCGAGGGGCATATCAGGAATGTGACAAGGCTGAGTCTACTCTCGCCAACGGTGCGAAACAGTGATCGCTATCACCGTTTCCTGACGTGATTCAGCCGAGCAGACGGGGCAAGAGTAGCGCCAGGGCCAGACCGCTGGCGGCCAGGAAGATCAGGGCCTCGGTGGAGGTGGTCTTGCCCAGGGGCCGATGCCCGCGCCGGTCGAGCCAGAAATAGGTGACGATCCAGACGCTCGCGGCCAGAAGCTTGATCAGCATGCCAGTTATTCTAGCTCGGTCTAGCAGCCTCGGCTGTGAGCCAAACCACAGGTCATCCCGAGCGGGACCTGCGTCGGCGCTGCACGGCAGCCTTCCGCGCGGCCTTCCAATCGGGTCGATTGGCAAAGTCCTGGTCGTGCTCGTTAGCGTGACAACCCGGACACAGCAGTTCCAGGTCTTCCAGCCGATGTTGCCTGGTTTCAGACCAGGCACGGACGTGGTGCACCACCAGATTGCCGCCTGCCCACGAACATCGCTCACAGCGGCTGAGCGCCCGAACATACACCGCCCGCACCAAGCCCACCGGAAGCCCCGGCCGGCCCTTCGAGCGGCTCGGCAGTAGCGGCAATTGCTCGGCCTGGCTACTTCCAGCTGGAAGTTCGCTCTGGGAACAGGCCACCACGATGCCGGCTTGCTTCATCGCTTCATCAACGGCCGCTGGTTCGGCCGGCAACAGCCCCCGATCAGTATCGTAGAACCCTTCGCCCGTGACACCGTTCACGTGCACGATGACCTGGTGGCGCACTTTGCTGCGATTGTCTGCCGAGGCGAGCAGAGTCCTGCTCATCTCGGCCACGGCCGTCTCCTTGCTGACGCGCTTGCCCTGGCGCGCCTCGACCATTCTCTTCGCCTGCTCGAAGAGAGCATACTCCTCGGCGGGCATCAGCAAAGTGACCTGTATCAACTTCGGAACCGCGGGGACGGGGGTCGGAGCTGGCTTCTCGACTGCCTCTGGGGGTTGCGCGTCAAACTCTAGCTCGGGTTGGGTTTGGCGAGCTTCGAGCGAAGCTTTCAAAGCCTGGCCACGCTTGTGTTGGGTGGGAGTCAAGGCCACGGCGCGCTCGACTGCCTGAGCCTTGTTCTTGAGGGCGAACTCCAGCATCTCGCGTTCGTTCTCAGGAGTGGTGATCCGCTTGAGAGCGCGGGCCTTGCTCCAGCAGAGCTTCCCCTCGCGAAAGGCTTCTGAGATCAGTGGCAGTTGCTCGAAGACCCTGGCCAGGCTGAGCAGTTCGCCCGCCTTCTGGGGATGCAGATGGAGGTGCTGGACAGCGTAGCCCACCACACTCCCACTACCCATACGGCGATAGAGACCGCTGCGTTCCGTGGCCAGAAGGTGCGCGGCCAGTTCCCATTCGCAGCCGAAAGAGCGCTGGCTGGCCTGGCGGTTTCGCTGATGAAGCTCGCGATGAGACAGTTGTTGTAGTGATTGGGATAGTCCCGTTAGAGTTGAAGACATAGCCGACCTCCGAGTAGAACAAGAATCAAGGAATGATCCTATTTTACTCAAGGCGACCGGCCGCATCAACGCAAAGAAACGGCCTGGTTACAGGGTTTGGATTGCTCCCCACAGAGGCCCGCCAGCAGCGGTTCACTAGAAAAAAATGCTTCGCCGATCATTTTGGCCGCGGGGATGACCGACAACGCTTCTCAGGACCGTATGCGCCCCGATTTAGGGTCGCGCGCCCGTTAGCGCGATGGCTCGCTTTGCGAATGTTAAGATACCACAACATTTGTTCGGGCGTACTTCCAGTTGGAAGTCCGTCTCAGTGAGGGGCCAGCCAGTGGTTCAGTTCTCAGCCGCTCGTTTCTCCTTGTAGCACGACCAAGTAGGCCAAGCCAACCTCGAGGCTCTTGCCCAAGGCCTCCGCAACCTCACCCAGGCTTTCCACCGTCACAGCTTACACCGACGGATCCGGCGATCAGCCCCCACGGACAAGCTCGCCCCGGAAGTGCGAGTGGCCACCCTCGAGCCAGACCCAGCCCTGCCAAAACAGAGAAACCCGCACAAGCGTGCGGGTTTTCAGTTGGAGCCGAGAGTCGGATTCGAACCGACGACCTACTCATTACGAGTGAGTTGCTCTACCCCTGAGCTACCCCGGCGCGCTCCCGATTATAGCAGCCACCTCAACGCCGGTCAACCTGAGGCGCGACCCGCTGGCACGGCGCCTCACCTTCTCGTCAGTCCGAGGTCTCCATTCCAGGCGTCCCAGTCCGATGGCGGGTTGTTGAGAAGCCTGATCCGGTCACCGTCTTCAATGAACCTCATCTGGCGGCGACTGCCTGAGTCGAAAGCCAGAAACAGATTCCAATCATCTCGCTGCCACGAGCCGCCGACATCGCTGCCGCGCTCGACCAATCGGAAGCGGTGATTGGCCTGGAGGATGACGGTGGGGTGATAGGCCGCCTCCCACCGCCCGACCACCGCCGCGTCGCTGCTGATAATAGGGTTGAGTTCCAGACCCGAGAGCTGCGCCGAAAACACCAGCCAGTTCGTGACAACCAGGGCAATCAAGGTGCCGACTCCATAGCCCAGACCATCCCAATCTCCAGTTCGCCACCACCTGATGAAAAGATGTCCGACCACGAAGCAACAGATCCAAAAGCAACCGGCGACAAGATATCTGAATACGAACATCGATCATCCGCCCCTGTAGGACTTTGCAAAACAAAGTTCTCTTTCGCGCAGAAAACTCCTCCGAGCGCAGCGAAGGCTCCCCTCTCCGAGCGCAGCGAGGCTCCCCTCTCCGAAGCGCAGCGAAGGCTCCCCTCTCCGAAGCGCAGCGAGGCTCCCCTCTCCGAGCGCAGCGAAGGCTCCCCTCTCCGAAGCGCAGCGAAGGCTCCCATCTCCGAGCGCAGCGAAGGCTCCCATCTCCTGAGCGCAGCGAGGGCTCCTCTCTCCGAGCGCAGCGAGGCGGCTCCCCTCTCCGAAGCGCAGCGAGGCGGCTCCCCTCTCGAAGCGCGGCGAAGGCTTAAGACGCGTCGCCGTGCTCGATCAGCTCAGCAGCTTCGTAGACCAGCAGCGCGCCCATGGCGTCGTCGGCGACATCGTCCATGTCCGAGGCGGCCTCTTCGAAGTCGGCCTCCTCGACCTCGTCCTCCTCGACCCAGTCGCCGGCCTGGTCCGCCTCTTTGTAGGCCGAATAGTCGGCCCGTTCCCAGCCGTGATGGCGACGGTGCTCGTCGAGGTCGGGAATCAGCGTGCGCGAGAAGCCTTCATAGGGCATCCGCTCGTGAGAGCAGTAGGCGAAAGTGTCGTAGGGAAGGTAGTCGTCTTCCAGCTCGCACCAGTAAGTGTTGTAAGAGTCGTAGTCGTCGAAGGCGACGATGTTCTCGCGCATCCGTCGGGTCATGCGCAGGCGCTTCTCGGTGCCGTTGCGCTTCATCTCGGGCACGGTCACCAGCCACTTGGTCTTGTCGCTGTACAAACGGTCCCAGGGCTTGCGCTGCCAGACGTGGCGCACCCGCTCGATGCCCGCGGCCCGCTTGCGGCGGTCGGCGATCTCGTTGTCGAGATAGCCTCGCATCGAAGCCAGGTAGCGCTGCTTGGCCTGCAAAGCGTGCATGCGAGCCAAAAGCGGCTTGAGTTCGGGAGGAGCCTGGCGGTGCAGCGCGGTCAGGTCGGCAAAGTCCAGCGTCTCGGCCAGGGTGGCGCGCAGGCTGTAGGTCAGTTGCTCCTCGAAGCGGTTCACCCAACCGTCGAGGTCTTCGGCCTCGATGACCAGGGCGTCGAGCTTCTTGCGCCGGTCATTGAGGGCGACCCAGGTAGTAAAGGCGTAGCCCTGTTTGTTAGAGAGCACGCGGTAGGCGTCCACCAGCGAACTCCAGTCGGGAAAGTCGAGGTCTTTGCAGAGCTTCTTCTGCGCGATCTGCTCGCGGGTCGACGAAAGGGTGACCGCCCGCCAGAAGCTCTTGAACCCGCTGGTGCCCTCCTCGACCTCTTCGTGGCGCTTGATGGCCCACTGGAAGGTGCTGTTGCCGTCGAAGGCCACCATTTCGTTTTCATACTTGCGTCGCTCGTTCTCGGCCTGCTCCAGACCCGCTTTGAGTTCGCCCGAGTAGGGATGCAGCAGGGTCTCGCGCTGGGCAAAGTCAGAATCGGACTGGATCTCGGCCAGGCGGGCCGTCCACTCGGCTCGCTTTTGCTCGAAGCTCGAGCGACGCAATCCCAGATCGGTGGCGAGATTGGCATCGATGGCGGCCAGTCGCTGCGGATGAGCGTCAGGCAAGAGCGCCGTCGCCAGTTCGAAGCGGGCCGATTCATACTGGCTGCGCACGCTCTCGGCGGCTTGCCCGGTGGCCTCGGCCTCGCGGGCGAACTGTTCGGCCTGATGGCGATAGTCGGCCACTGCCCGGCCAGCCGCTTCGGCCCCTTCTCCTTTGGTTCTGATCATCGCTTGATCTCCTCTCCGAGAATGGACTCCAGTTGGCGGGCGCCCAGGGGGGCAGGCTCGGCCGCGAGGGCGGCCAGCAGAGTCCGGCCATCCTGGCCGGCGTCCAGCCGGTCGGCCAGGCGATTCAGGGCCGTCTTCTGATAAGGTCTTTTGAAGCGGTCTAAAACAGTTTCGAGCACGCCCTGGCGCTCGGCACCGAAGTGCTCCTCGAGGCAGGCCAGCACCTCACCCAGGCGTCGGCGTTGTTCGGCCTCATAGTCGGCCCCCCCGGGGCCGTCGTGGCACCAGGCTTTGAGCAACTCTTTGCAGAGTGTCTCACCCAGGCCGTCGAGTTCGGCCCCGAAGGCCTGAAAGTCGACGAAAGGCTGGCGAGGGGCCTGACCGTTGGCCCGCCAGGCCACGACCGCCTCTTCTTCCAGGGCGGTCACGGCCAGACTCGAGCAGGCCGCCCGCCTCCAACCGAAAAGGCGTCGCTGGCCGGCGACCAGCTCCTCGTCTGGGCCGGCCAGGGCGGCCGTATAGAGCCGAGGTCGTGACAGGCCCGGAGCCAGAGCCAGGATCTCGGCCGCAGCCCGCCAGGCTCCCTGGGCCGGAGGGCGGGCTTCGAGCTTGGCGACATAGTCGGCTCGGCGTTGGAGCAACTCTTCGAGGGCCACGAGGTGGCGCTCGGCGGGGGCCGAAAGGTCGATTTGGCCGTGCCAGCCGGCTTCGAGCCCGTGGGCCACTCGCTGGTCCTGGCGGTCCATCCCTTTGACCTGGGCAAAAAACAGAGTCGGCACCCGGGCCGCCAACAGTTCTTGGTAGGAATTATATCCGGCCGCCGAGATGGCCGCGTCGAGGCCCGGGAAAAAGCGACTGGCGTCGGGGGTAAACAGCGGAATGACGTTGGGCCGATAGACAACCTCGCCGCGATGGAGCGGCCCATAACCCACCAGCAGAAAGTTGCGGGGATCGGCCGCTAGCGTGGACACCAGGTCGGCCAATTGCTCCCGGCTGTCGCTGCCGCCGCCGCCCGAGAGATAGATCAAGCGGGCCTGGTCGGGCACCTGGAAATAGTCGCGTGCCTGCTGGCGTGAAAGGTCTGGTCGATAGCCATGGATGGGTC
The DNA here is from genome assembly GCA_050250895.1 of Vulcanimicrobiota bacterium. Classification (GTDB taxonomy): domain Bacteria; phylum Vulcanimicrobiota; class Xenobia; order Xenobiales; family JADMJV01; genus CAYRFU01. The sequence goes on from JBFWNU010000004.1 coordinate 165,432, forward strand.
CGACGAAAACGCGACGCTGGGCGGCTTTGGTCGGCAACGGATAGTGCTCGGCCCGCTCTGGATGGTCGGGCACTAGAATGCGGTCATACAACAGCACGTGGCGACGATAGACCTCAGAACTGGTGATGGCCGGGTCTTTGTGGCGATCGATGAAGACCGCCGAACCCACGTAGCTGCGCAAGAAGGCCATCTCGCCGTAGCTGCCCTCGGCCAGGGTGTCGCTGACCAGAAGGTGGGGCGAGAAGGTGGCCACCAGGTTGCTGATCAGCATCTTCGAGGCTTTGCCAAAACCGCGCCGTTCGAGCCCGTTCTGATTGGCCAGGGTCTTGGACGGAAACTTATAGACGGGAAAGTCCCAGGCCAGCGAGGGAGCCTCGCTGGTGGTCACGATGCGGACGTCGACCGGATGCTCGCTGGCCGAGGCCAGTTCCCGCACGCTGCGCCCAACCGCCAGCAACCGACTGAGGTGGCCCAGGCCGGTGCCGTTGATGGCATAGAGCAGGATGCGGGTGGGGCCTGCCATCAGGTGAACGAGGATTGGCTGAAGAGTTCGATGATGCGGGGATCGGGCTCTTTAGGCTCGATGTCGAACAGTTCCTTGACACTCTGGTCGATGAGCGCCATGTCAGGCTTTTCAAGACCGAGCAACTCGAGAAGCTCGGCATAAAGAGCCTCCTCGCGGGCGTCGAAGTCGGTGTCGATGTGGGCCATACTGGCCGCCCGCAGGGCTATGAAGAAGCGGTCGGCATAGTTGGTGATGGGAGCCACCAGGTCTTTGAGGGGCGTCTTGCGGGCGATCTTGAGAGCCTCTTCAAGCCCCTCCATGCCCCCCAACATCGGCGCCAAAAACTCCCGCTCTTCTCTAGCCAGGATCCCGTCGGCCATCGCCATCTTGGCCATCACTAAGCTTATCGCACGTTGCGCACTCACAATAGACGCCTCCCGCGCCGGGTGTTCGGGCCGGTACAGTAAACTCCTGGGTCAGCGTAGATGAGGGGCCAGCAGTTGGTCCCAGGCGCGCTTTTTGCGTTCCAGGTCACGCTTCCCGCGCTGCAGCCGTTCGGCCGGAATCTGGTCGGCCACGAAGGCGAAGTTGACGGGGTCGGCGGCATAGAGCGTGATCAGGATGTCAAAGCAACGTTGCTGATTGAGCGAGTGCTCGTCCCAGAAGACCATCTTGGCCGCGTCGGGCTGCGAGCCGGCCAGAAACCAGACGGCCGCCGAAGCGGCCGAGATCTTGCCGAACTCGCCGGCCTCGAGCAGAGTGAGGGTGGCGAATTCGTCGGCCGCGTCTTCTTCGCGTCCGGTGATGGGCAGACCGAGTTCGTTGATGAGGGCGTGGCCAAGCTCATGCATAAAGGCGAAGACGGTGGCCCCGATCACGTAGGTACCCCAGTTTTCGCCGCTGTAGCCCAGCCCGGCGAAGAGATTGCCGTAGTATTCCATCAACTCGTAGCCCATGATGATGGCGTGATGCTCGGGGCTATAAAAGGCATTGGTCTGGCCGATCTCGGCAAAGACGATGGTGATGTCTCGGGGCAAAATGATGATCTTGGTCAGCTCGTCGGCCAACAGCTCAAAACCGTGATTCTGGCGCAGCAGTTGCTCCATTTGCTGGCCGAACTCGCCTTCGGCCGGCGCATATTGCACTTTGAAGCGGCCGCTCGTGTCGCACCAGGCTGGCGCCACCAACAGCAAAACCAACAGCCAGCGCAGAGCCCTCATTTGAGTAGCGGCTCGTAGGCCTGGCGATCAGCGTCAGAGAAGACCACGAAACGCACCTCGGTCAGTCCCGGATAGGATTGGACGAATTCTTTGACGGTAGCCACCGCCAGCGGAGCCGCCAGGGCCATAGGGTAGCCGTAGATGCCGGTCGAAATCGAGGGAAACGCCACTGAGGCCAGTTGGTGGTCAAGCGCCAGCCGCAGGCTATTGCGGTAGCAGTTGGCCAGCAGCTCGGGCTCGTCGGCACCGCCCCCGTGCCAGACGGGTCCTACGGTGTGGATGACGTAACGCGCCGGCAGAGCGCCGCCGGTGGTGATGACCGCCTCGCCGGTCTTGCAGCCGCCCTGGCGGGCCCGGATCTCTTTACAGGCTTCTAGGATAGCGGGGCCTCCGGCCCGGTGGATGGCGCCGTCCACCCCTCCCCCACCCAGCAAACTAGAGTTGGCGGCGTTGACGATGGCGTCGACGGCTTCCCTCGTGATGTCACCCTGGTGGAGCACCAAACTGGTCATTGGGTCGTATTCGGGAAGGGCGGCGAGAATCCCGTGGAAAACCCCGCCAGCATGCAATCGCTGCTCCTTGGTGACGACGGCAAGACTCGCTGCTTCTGGTGCGGCTCGGCCCCCGACTATATGCACTATCACGACCACGAATGGGGACGTCCCGTCCACAACGACCGGCGCCTCTTCGAGAAAATCTGTCTGGAGGGGTTTCAGGCGGGGCTCTCGTGGCTGACCATCCTACGCAAGCGTGACAACTTCCGAAACGCTTTCGCCGACTTCGACTACCACCGGGTGGCTGCTTTCGGTGCTACAGACATCGAACGGCTGCTGCAAGACGCCGGCATCGTGCGCCATCGCGGCAAGATCGAGTCGACCATCAACAATGCCGCCCGGGCCGTTGAGCTAGAGCAAGAATGCGGCAGCCTCAGCGAGTTCTTCTGGCAATTTGTTCCCCCAGCCAGTGAACGCCCTCAAAGGATGGATTGGGAAAGCCTTCGCCAGCTGAACAAAACGCCGACTTCGACCAGACTGAGCAAAGAACTCAAGAAACGGGGCTGGACCTTTGTAGGGCCGACCACGGCCTATGCGTTCATGCAGGCTATGGGCCTGGTCAATGACCACCTGGAAGGGTGCGATTATCGGCGTTGACCAGGGTTTGCAGGGCCTTGCCTTCAACGTAATCGCCGGCCAGGGCTCCGGCCCGCTGACCCACATAGCCCAACACGCCCACTCCTAGCAGATTGCCGGTCAGGACCTGTCCCACCAGACCGCCCACCGCCGCCCCGGTCACGCGCATGGCGGGTGCGAACCAGGGGTGCTGTCCCAGACCGCCCAGAAAACTCGGTTTGGTGAGCTTGGTCAGCTCCTGGGCGTGCTTGTCGGGATGCAGACCGGGGTCGGGCAGATAATATTGCGAATTCTCACGGGAGTAGATCCCCATGCGCTTGAGCACCGTGTTGTACGCGCTGGTGAGAAAGGCTTCGGGCCGCATCAAGAGCCCGGCCGTCAGAGGGCTCATCATCCCGATCTTCAACTCGGGCAAGGCTTTGTTGAGCACCTTCTGCAGACCCGAGTAGCATGAATTGCGGGTGGTGTGGTAATACTCGCCGGTGCGGTCCTGAAGGGCCTCGTCCAGACAGGTCGCCAACAGACGCTGTTTTTGCTCGTCGGTCAGGGCCAGGCGTCGGGTCTCGAGACTGGCGCCCTGACGGCGGGTCACCCACTGCTTGGCATCGTCGAAGGTCATCAACTGTTCGACAATCCCCATGGTCTTCTTGAGGCCGCGCTGCCAGGTCCAATCATCGCCCTCTTTCTTACGGGCCTCGATCGAATAGACCATCTTATTGGTGGATTGACCGTCAGCCCCCACCACGCCACCGTCTTCGAACTCGAAGACCAGCGCCCCGTGGCCGGCCGGAAAGAAATGCTCGACATAAAAATGCACGTCTTTGAGCTTGCCGGGGTCGATGGTGGTGTTCTGGAAGTTGGGGGTCCAATCGGCGGTCGCGCCGATCTCGTTCCAGCCCCAGCGAAAGCCACCTAGCGTCTTCTTGCCGTCGGCACTCTGGCTGATCAAACTGGCGGGTTGATTGCGAGAACTCCAGGGCCGCCCGTCATGCCAGATGTCAGGGTTGGCCTGGTAAATCCCCGGAGCCTGTTCAGCCTGCTCGAAGAGGTCCCGCGAGTGCTGTTCCCCAGCGGTGGGGCTAGAGGAATGAAAAATCGGCGGCTTCGCTTGCGTGCCAGAGCGAATGAGCATGGCCCTATTATAACAAGCCAGGGCAAGGCTGACCCTAAGAAGATGTTAACCTCAGGCCGGGCGAGGGTTGAGGGCCATGACCTGGTTGCGCCCGGCCGCTTTGGCCCGATAGAGACAATCGTCGGCGCGCTTGAGCCAATCCTTGAGTTCTTCGCCCTCGCGCAGTTGGGCCACCCCGATACTGACCGTGACGCTGCGGTCTTTGACCAGCTTGGCGCTGGCGATGAGTTTGCGCAACGACTCAGCCACACAAAGGCCGGGCTCAAGAGCCGCATTGTCGAGCAAGACCAGAAACTCTTCGCCCCCGACCCTGAAGATAGTGTCGCTGGCCCGCAACCGGTCTTTGAGGATCTGCGCCACGCCCCGCAACACGTCGTCACCGACCGCGTGCCCCCAGTCGTCGTTGATCGCCTTGAAGTGGTCGACATCGATGGCCACCAGGCAAAAGGGGGTGCGCGCCCGCCGGAAATGAGCCCGGGCCTTACAGAGCAACAGGTCGAGCTGCACCCGATTGAGGACCTTGGTGAGGGGGTCGACCATCGCCTGCTCGCGCAGGCTCGCCTGCTGGATGCTGATCAGGTGGACGAAGATACCGGAACACAAACTGGTGGCGATCAGCGTCGCCACCAGGCGGGCCACCAGCGAAGCGGGCAGCGTCAGAGCAGCGGCCGGAGCCACCACTCCGAGAATCAGCAGGTTGACCCGCTTGGCCTGTTGCTGGGGCAAGACGAAGTAGAACATCGTGACGGCCGGATACGACCAGAAGGCCGCGATCACGCCCTGTTTGAAGAAGGCCATACCCAGAAAGACGCTCACCATCGGCGCCAGCCATCCGATGCTGATAGGAGGTTTTCGTCCCCAGTGCAGCCAGATGGCGTTGCAGGCCAGGATGACCAGGATCGACAGCGAGGTGGCTGCCAGCAACCAGCGTTGGTGCAGGAAGTTGAAGACGGTGAAGGGCAAGACCACACAGATCGCCATGCAAGCGATCCAATAGACGATCCGCTCGCGATAGTTTTCTGGGAAATGGTCCGTTTGCATTGCCTTGTATCCTACACAGTAGCCCGACACCTTGCCGGAATGTCCTACAAATGTGTAAAAAGTGTATCGACAGGATTGATTTCAAAGGCGGAAAAGGAGCCAGCATGTCTGTGGCCATGTCCGGGACCTATCTCGGCAAACTCAAACTAGAATTGCATCACCACCCTTCCGGGACCCGGATCTATTCGGCTGCTCCCGTCGACAACAACGGAGACGGCAGCAGCTTCTCGCCTACCGACCTGGTAGCCGCCGCCCTGGGCTCTTGCATGTGTACCATCATGGGCATCGTGGCCCAACGCGAAGGTATCTCGCTGGACGGCATGAAGTTCAGCCTGGAAAAGCACATGCAAAGCGATCCGCGGCGCATCGGTCGCATCCCGCTGAGGATCGAAATGCCGGCCGGGGTCGACCCATCCAAGCGTGGCAAGCTCGAGCAGGCCGCCCTCACCTGCCCGGTGGCTCGCAGCCTGCTCGAAGCCATCGAGACACCGGTCGAATTCGTTTACCCTGACTGACCAGGAGCTAGCCCCAGGGCTGCGAACTTGGCTCGATGGCCAAAGTGCTGGTGGTCGACGACGTCCCCGACAACATCAAACTGCTCACCTATGAACTGGCCGACCAGGGCCACGATGTGTTCATCGCCGAGAGTGGGATCAAGGCCCTCGAACTGGCCCGCAGCGAGCGCCCAGACGTGGTCTTGTTGGATATCATGATGCCCGAAATGGACGGGATCGAAGTGCTCCAGCGCCTGAAGTCCGAGACCGAGACCAAACTCGTCCCGGTCATTCTGGTGTCGGCCAAGGATCTCGACGAGGATGTCATTCGAGGCCTCGACTCGGGAGCCATGGACTATGTCACCAAGCCGTTCTCGACCCGCATCGTAGCGGCTCGCGTGCGCTCGGCGGTCCGCATCAAGCGGATGAACGACCTGCTGACCGAGAAGGCCCGGGTGGACGAGTTGACTGGATTGTTCAACCGGGCCCACTTCGACGACTTGATGGAACAGTGTCTCGAGCGAGTCCGCCGTTACGGGGCCGAGTTGAGTCTGCTGATGCTGCGCCTCGACAACCTGGGCGACCTCAACCACCGCTTCGGTCATGCCGTGGGCGACAAAGTGCTGCGCGAAGTGTCCCAGACGGTGGAAAAGACGGCTCGCAAAGTGGATGTCGTCTGTCGCATCGAGGGAGCCGAGATCGGGCTGTTGTTGCCGGATCTCGAGCAGACCGCCGCCGAAGGCCTGGCCGAGCGACTGCGACGGCGGATTTCGGTGCAAACGATCCGGTTCTCTGACGACGCGCTACAAACCACCGCCAGCCTGGGATTGGCCACCACCCAGGCCTGTCCGGCCGAGTCCGAGGCCTTTGTCGAGGCGGCCACCTTTGCCCTCTACGCCGCCCGCGAGGCGGGAGGTAACCGAGTCTTTCGCTGGAGTGGCGAAGGGGCCGAAGAGGTCAAGGCTTAAACCAGAGCACGAAGGTCGAGCCCTGGCCGGCGCTCGACTCGAAGGTCACGTCTCCACCCATCAAGCGGCTGTAGTGGCGGCTGATCGCCAATCCCAGGCCTGTTCCCCCGTAGCGGCGCGAGATGGAATCGTCGGCCTGGGTGAATGGCTGAAAGAGTCGCTCGGCCTGCTCGGGATCGATGCCGATGCCGGTGTCCTCGACTTCGACGCGCGGGCCCTCCTGGCCGCGAATCCTGACCGTGACCCGGCCCTGTTCGGTGAATTTGCAGGCATTGGCCAGCAAGTTGTAAAGAATCTGCCGGACTTTGGTCTGATCGGCTTCAATGGTGAGCGGCTCGAGTTCGAGCACGATCTCGTTGTTGTTCGAATTGGCCATCTCGCCTACGGCCCGGGTTACGTCCTCGACCAGTGGCGAGAGTTCGAAGGTCTCGAGATGGACCGGCATCTTTCCCGCCTCGACCTTGGATAGATCAAGAATCTCGTTGATCAGCTCGAGCAGATGACGGGCGTTGCGCTCGATGGTCTGCAAAGAGTCGAGGTCGCGCGGCTTGAGTTGCCCTTCGAGGCGTCGCTCCAGGTGCTCGGTAAAACCGATGATCGAGTTCATCGGGGTTCGCAACTCATGCGACATATTGGCCAGAAAAGCCGACTTGGCCCGGCTGGTGGCCTCGGCCGCCCGCTTGGCCTGTTCGAGTTCCTGGGCCCGTTTGCGCTCACTCACATCCCAGGCGTTGACTACCACTCCTTCAAAAATGTCGCCCGGCCGATTGACCACCGTCTCGACGGCTCGCCAACCTCCCTCGGCGTCGCGCCAGCGCAGCTCCACGGGCGGACTGCGATCCTGGCTGGCCAGCAGTTCGTTCAAGCGGGTCTGGTCGTCCGGATGGATCAGGTCCTCGAGGAGAGACCCCAGCCGCTGGTTGCTCTCGTGACCCAGCACCCGGTCAAGCGACGGACTGGCGTAACTGATCAGGCCCGCGTCATCCACCACCAGCACAATGTCGGTGGCGTTCTCGATCAGCGACCGGAAATAGCGTTCGCTGCGATGGAGCGCCTCCTGGGCGCGTCCGAAGGCCCGGGCCAACTCGCCGAGTTCGTCGCCTCTGCTTGCTTCGGCCAGGCTCGACTCGCCTCGCGCCGCCGAATCGGCCAAAGAGGCGATGGGGCGGGCGATGGAAAGCCCCAACGCCAGTCCGGCGATGACCGTCAGGCTCACCGCCACCGAACCCACCAGCCACATGTGGCGCCGGGCCCGCTCGAACTCAGAGGTGAAGTCGGCCCGAGGCACGACCGTAACGATGCGCCAGTTCATGCCGACCCGGCGAAAGGGAGTCACCACCAGCAGTTGTTCCTGGCCGCCGTGCCAGAACTGGCTGCGAAACTCACGGGTCAGGTCGCGGCCTTCGAGTTGGCGAGCGGCCAGCACCACCCGGGGGTCTTGAGCCTCGTCGGCCGAGATGAGCTCGTCCTTGGAATTGGTCACCCGTTCGCCGTTGGAAATGGCCAGCACGTGGTGGTCGCTATCCATAAGAAAGGCGATTCCGTGGTCGCCGATCTCGAGCGACTCAAGATAAGTCGACAGGTCCTGGAGGGTAACTTCGATATCGATCACGCCCAGCAACTTGCCGGCCCGGTCGGTCACCTGACCGACATAGCCCATCCCCACCGAGGGAGCAGGGCGATGGCGGCGGACCCAGATGTAAGGGGTGGTCCAGGTCGGATGAGGGCTGGCCAGCGCCTGCTGATACCAGGGACGGGCGGCAATGCTATAGGCATACTTTTCCGCCTTAGGGGTGTCGAGTTCTCCCTCGGGCGTGAGGGGGGTCATGACCACGTCGCGGGCCCGGCCGTCCGGCTTATAGCCAAAGCCGCGCATCTTCTCGTCGGGATAGCGCGAGAGCCAGGCGGCCCGGCCATCGACTCCGCCCCAGCTGACCGAGCTGATCCTTTGAAAGACCTGGGTCTGCTGCACCATGGTCGGCAGCCACGCCTTCAGGTCGCGGGTATCGAGCACCCCCCGATGGACCAGATCGCGGTTGAGAGCCGAGAGCTGCTCGGCCTCGTCCATCAGCAAGCGCAGCTGGTGCTCGATCTGGCGATGGACCTGGCTGAGCGACTCTTGACTGAGCGACTCCACCGCCTGCTGCCCATAGATGGCCACCACCAGCGACAGAAGCGTCACCGCCACCAGCACCGGAATAGTCATCAGCACAGGCAGAGAGACGCGTATCGGCAGGCGGGCCAGCAAGGCCCTCCCTTTCAACGAACAAGGCCCGAGTCCCCTCAGCGGCGCGGCGCGCAGCGCCGATAGGGAATGGTGAGAACGCCGATGGAGGAGCACAGGCCGGGGCCAGGAACAGCAGTCCTCCGATGAGGTTTTCTCTTGCCCAGGGGTCCAAAATCGGCATCTTCAGTCCGGCCGGCCAGCCTGACGAGGTGCGCCTGGCTCGCTCCATGGCTCTGATCGAGGAGTGGGGCTATGAGCCGGTTCGCTATCCCGGGCCGATGAACGCCCGCGGCTACCTGGCCGGAACCGACCGCGAGCGTCTGGACGCGACCATCTGGGCCCTCTCCAATCCCGACCTGGCGGCAGCCTGGCTCACGCGGGGCGGCTACGGCATCACCCGCCTACTCCCCGATTTGCCTTTCGACCACCTGAAGCCCCGACCGGTGCTCGGATTCTCAGATGCCACCGCTCTGCTTTATCCCCTCTACCGACGCGGCTGGCAGCAACTGGTCCACGGCCCGGTCCTGCATAGCTTGATCGACCACGCCGAAGCCGAGGTGATGCGCGCCTTTCTAGACGGCCACCTACCCTCTTTCGGCGGAGAGTTGGTCAAACCGGGCCGGGCCTCAGGGCCGTTGGTGGGAGGCAACCTGTGTGTGCTCAACAGTTTGACCGGGACCCCCGAGCAGTTCGACGGCCAGGGGGTCATCCTGCTGCTGGAGGACATCACCGAAGAGCCCTACCGCCTCGACCGCTACCTCACCCAAATGCGGCACGCCGGGCGTCTGGATGGAGTGGTAGGAATCGCCCTGGGCGAGTTCTCGGAGTGCGGCGCCAATCCGGTCGACACGGTCCTGGCCTGCCTCGACTGGCTGGACGTGCCCACCCTCACCGATGTGGCCGTGGGGCACGGCAAGCTCAACCGACCGTTTGTCTATGGCTCGCGGGCTCGCATCGACAGCGACGGGCTGCACATAGAATAATGGCCCGCGGTATCCGCGAGCCATCATGAGGTCCGTATGGTCATCTATGAACCCGGCCGAAGTCCACGCCAATTTCCTTCGACCGGTAGACGCGAGCCTGATGATGCAGGAGGGTCAGCGCTCGCGTCGCCTTATGTGCCCCTAGAATACCCCGCCGGGACTGTCCTGGTGCTGGAAGCCGGCCCGCCTCTTTAGCAAACTGTTGCCGAACTGTAAACAGTGAAGGCGGCCGGCAATCCGGCGCGAACTGACCGGCCTATGATCGTGTGCGACCCCGCTACGCGGCCCGCGGTGGAGAGTTTTCGAGCCCTGCTCGAGGCCGACCCCACCGGCACCCGCCAACAACATATGGCCATCCGCGAGCAACTGGTGGCCTGCAACCTGCTCTTTGGCGACGCTCCTTTGCCGTTGTGCTTTGCCCCGGCCTTCATCACCCGCCAGCGACTCGAGCCTTTACGCCGCCAGGTGGTCAAACTGATGAACATCCTCTTCAAGCTCGAGGACTCCCTGCGCGACCCTTACTGGCTGGGCTTGCTAAACATCGACCCCAGCGAGCAAGAGCTGATTCGCTTACCCAGCCGCATTCCGGCCGGCCGGGCCATCTCGCGGGTCGACGGTTTTCTCAGCGCCGCCCAGCCCGGCGACCTCGGCTACCGGCTGGTCGAACTCAACGTCGACAGCCCGGGAGGAGGCGCCTTTATGGATGTGTGTGCCCGCCTGCTGCGCAAGACGCCGGCCTGGCGCGACTTCTGCCGCCGTCACCCAGGCCGCTACCTGGCCACCGACCAGCGCGTCCTGCCGCTCCTGCTGCAATGCTGGAAAGACTGGGGCGGACAGGGTAAACCGCGCATCGCCATCGTCGACTGGATCACCGTCAACACGGTCGAAGAGTTCGAGGTCTTGCGCCGGCGTTTCTTGGCCTCGGGCATCGAAACCATCATCGCCGACCCCCGCGAACTGGAGTACCGACAGGGTCGCCTGCGGTGCTATGACGGCAAACCGATCGATCTGGTCTATCGTCGAGTGCTGGTCGAAGACTTGCTGGCCAATCGTGACGAGGCCCGTCCGCTGCTGGCGGCCTGCCGCGACCAGGCGGTCTGTGTGGTCAACCCCTTTTCTTGCAAGCCGTTGACGGTCAAATCGCTACTGGCCCTGTTTTTCTTGCCCGAGGCCGAAAGGCTGTTGACTCGCTCCGAACTGGCTTTCCTTCACAGCATCGTCCCCTGGACGGCCATGGCCAGCGAAGCCATCGTGCCCCAGTTGCGAGCCGAGCGAGAGTCCCTCGTGCTCAAGCCCGCTGACGGCTGGGGGGCTCAAGGCATATACCTCGGCTGGACCCTCGACGAATCGGCCTGGGACGAGGCGCTCGCCATCGCCGTCCGCGACGGCTATGTGGCCCAACGCCGCGTGCCCATCCCCCAGGAACCGTTTCCCGTTCCCGCGGGTGATGGCTGGGATTTCGTCCCCTTCCGGGTTGACTTCGACCCCTACATGTTCGGCCGCGGGATGGCCGACCCGCTGGTGCGCATGGCCAATAGCGACGTGCTCAACGTCAAAGCCGGCGCCCAGATTGCCGTGACCTGGGTGCTCGACTAGCCTGGTCCGGGCGAAGGCCGCTCCCCCTCGGGTAGCAGGCCCCGAGAAGGAGTTTGGTCAGCCACTGCGGAAGTCTAGTCACTTGAATTTTGTTCTCCTTCAGGAGGGACGATGAAAAGACTTAACACGCTTCTCGCGATGCTCGTTTGCCTGGCCGTGTTCACGGCCCCGGCTTCGGCCTGGCTGTTCGGGCCACCTACCGAGACCTTCGAGGGAGTGATCAATTATATCCAGCCCACCAACTTCACCATGCTGGCTTCCGGCAACCAGCTAATCCGGGTGATGGTACCGGCCGACAAAAAGGTGCCGACCGAGGTCCAGATCGGGGTGAAGGTCAAGGTCGTGGCCATCCAGGGCGAAAACAAGCTGTGGTATCTCGACCACTTCGAGGCGATCTCGCTGCAGCCGACGCCCTAGAGCAGCCCGGGGCGATAGAGCGCGCGGTCAATGGCCGCGCGCTTTTCATTTGCAGACAGGCCAGGCAGGAAATTGCTCGATCCCAGCTAAAGGGCCCAGGGAATTAGCGAGGTTTCTATGTTTTTTCGACATTTATCCACTCTTGTGTTGAGCCTGTGGTTGCTGGCTCCGGCCCTGGCCGCCCCCGCCGAAGTCAAAGTGGTGGAAAAGGGCGACCGTATCGATGTGGTCGTGACCACCGCAGGCAAGACCGCGGGCAAGACTCGCGAGGTGGACTCTGAGCGATTCCTCGAACTGGCCCTGCCGAACACTTCGGTGGGCAAGAAGACCATCGCCGTCGACAAAGGGCTGGTCAGCCAGGTCACCACCGAGCAGAACGGCTCGACGGCCCTGGTACGAGTGCACTTCTTGTCCAAACCCAAGGCCAGCTTCAAGAGCGCTGGCAACGAGCACATCTATTCGGTGTCGACGGTGAGGATGGCCTCCTCTCAGGCACGCCCCACCGCCCCGGTGGCGGCCAACCCCCGAGCCCCGGTTGCGCCGGTTCAGCCGGTCAAACCCGTGACTCCCACTCCGAGGCCGGCCCCGGCCCCGGCCCCGGCCAAGCCATCTGGCAAGAGTGTCTCGCTCACTCTCAACAATGTGGCTATCCGCGAGGCGATCACGGCCATGGCCACACAGACCGGTCTCAAAGCCGAGATCCCCGACAGTCTGACCGGCTCCACCTCGGTGTCGCTCACCGACATTCCTCTCGAGATCGCTCTCGACACGGTGTTGGGTGGTAAGCTGGGAGAGTATCGCTATGAGATCACTCCCAGCACGCTGCGAATTCTGGCTTCGGGAGGGGTCACCGTTCACCCCACCGCCGGCGGCGTGGCTTACGAGTACTACCCATTCCGTGACAAAAGCGCTCGGGATATGATGGAAGCGGTCAAGCTGGCTATCCCCAACTTGACCTACCAGGTCGACGACCGCCTGAACATCCTGCTAGCCCAGGGCGACCCGGCCGATCTCGACCGCCTCACGAAGCTGCTGCAGTCGATGTCGCAGAAGTAGTCTCGCCCCTCTCGAAATGGGAGGACTCCCACGAAACTTGAACGAACGCTGGGATAACATTCCCCCCCGAGGAGCACGTATTTGAAGGCTAAGGTGGAAAAGTCGCTCAAAGAGCTCAAGGCCCTCGTCAAGGAAAACCCCGACGATCCCGAGAGCTGCTATGAACTTGGTGTGGCCTATGCCCGCCAGGGCGACATGGGCCTGGCCTGCCGACATTGGCGCAAGGTCCTCGAGCTCGACTCCACCCACACAGCGGCCCGTTATTTTCTGGGGATGGCTTATCTGAGCCAGGGCAAACTGCAGCAAGCGGTAGCTCAGTATCGCTCGGCGCTCGAACTCAACCCGGATGACCATTACGCCTACAACAACCTCGGCCTGGTCCTGGCTCGTCAAGACCAGTTCGACGAAGCGATCGATTGTTGGCACCGGGCCCTGAAGATCAAGCCCGACTACGGTCAGGCTCACTACAATCTGGGGCTGGTCTATTCGCGACTGAATCGGCTCGACGAAGCCATCAGCGAATATCGCGAAGCGCTCGAAATCAATCCGCAAGATGTCTATGCGCGCAACAACCTCGGTCAACTCTACGCCCGCCGCAACGAACTCGATCTGGCCGAGAAAGAGTTTTCTCGAGCCATCGAGATTGATGGCGAAGACCTCTATGCCCACAACAACCTGGGTAAACTTTACGACCGTACCGGACGCATCGACGACGCCCAGCGCGAATTCGAGAAGGCGCTCGAGATCGACTCCGATGATGCCTACGCCCGCAACAACCTGGGGCGAATCCTGGCGAAACAGGGTGAGTATGAAGAGGCCGTGGCCCAGTTCCACAAAGTGCTCGAGACCTCTCCCGACGACGCCGTCGCCTACCACAATCTGGGTCGTATCCGAGCCCAACTCAACCAGTGGGAAGAGGCTGTCGAGGCCTATCAAAAGGCCCTCGAACTAGCTCCCGAAGACACCTATGCCCGCAACAACCTGGGGCGGGCCATGCTCAGTCTCGGTCGGGTCGAAGAGGCCGAAAAAGAGTTCAATTTCTCGCTGTCGCTAAACGACCGCGATGGCTATGCCCTCAATAACCTGGGTCTGTGCCTGCTGCGCCAGGGTCGGGTCGAAGAGGCCATCGAGGTGCTCCAGCGGGCTCTCAATCTCGACGAAGGTGACCTGCTCGCTTACAACAACCTGGGCTTCTCGCTTTCGAGCCTGGGCCGCTACAGCGAGGCCATCACCCAGTTCGAGAACGCCCTGCGAATCGAGCCCAGCGATACCTACGCCCTCACCAATCTCGGACTGGCCTACGCCCGCCTGAGCCGAATCGAGGACGCCGTTCGCAACTATCGGGCCGCTCTCGAAATCGACCCCGGCGACATCTATGCCCACAACAATCTTGGTCTGGCCTACCTCAGCGAAGAGAACTGGGATTCGGCTCTCGAGGCGTTCAGCCAGGCCCTCGAGGTCGACCCCAACGACCCCTACACCTATAACAACCGCGGTCTTGCCTACACTTCGATGGGCCGACTCGACGATGCGGCCAATGATTTCACCCGGGCGTTAGAGTTCGACCCCAGCGACATCTACGCACACAATAACCTGGGCATCGTATTTGCTCGCCAGAGCAAACTCGACGAAGCCATTGGCAAGTGGCGCGATGCGTTGGCCCTTAATCCTCGCTACGCCGAGGCCCATTTCAACCTGGGATTGGCCTATTTCGAAAAGCAAGATTTCCGCGAGGCCGTGGTCGAGTTCGAAGAGGCCCTGGCCATTGATCCGGCGCTCTTGCCCGCTCGTGGCAACCTGGCTCTGGCTTACGCTCGGCTGGGCAACGAGAAGATGGCCAAGGTCCAGTTACGAGTCGCTCGCGAGTCGGCCGAAGGCACCCATCAAGACGATTATTTAGAGAAACTCGGCGAAGATGTCGAGCAGGCCCTGGCCAAGCCGGTGTCCGAAGAGTCGGCATCCGAAGAAGAAGACGATGCCAAGCGCGCGGCTCCGCTCAAGAAGCTCAAAAAGACCAAGAAGACTAAGAAGCCGAAAGCTCGCAAGGGTCGCAAGAAATAGTCGACCCGACCGTCGAAACCCGAGCGGATTGTCCGGGTTGAACCCTCCCGAAGCCCCTTCTCGAGGTTTGGTGTTCGGCACCGCCTGGGTAACTCATCATGAGCGGGAGCGGGGCCCGCCGCGGTGACATGAAGAAGAACAAAGTCTTTCGGTTTCTGGCTTCCCTCAAGCTTGCAGTCATTCTGCTGGTAGCCCTGGCCGCGATCCTCGCTACGGCCACCTACTACGAGTCGCTCTATGATGCCAAGACGGCTCAACACCTCGTCTACGGCAGCCCCGCCTTTGCTGCCTTCCTGGCCCTGCTGGGGGTGAACGTCTTCTGCTCGGCGGCCATCCGCTATCCGTTCAAGCCCCACCAAACAGGCTTCGTGGTCACTCATATCGGCATCATCATTATTCTGCTGGGGTCGCTGGTCACTATGGCCAAAGGGGTCGACGGCACGCTGGCCCTCGAAGAAGGGCAGAGCGGCAAGCGGGTCACCCTCGACGAGCCGATCCTCTACTTCGGGGCCGGGCGTGAACAGATTCGTGAAATTCCCGCCGAGTTTCGCTGGAACCCGCCTCGTCCCGACCGACCGGTCCGCTATCCCCTGGCTGAAGGCTTGACCGCGGTGGTGGATGGCTACTATCACCACTCGGTCGAGGAGATCGACTACCTGGCCGACGACAAGGGCGTCCCGGCGCTCAAAGTCAGGCTGTCCAACTCGCGGGTCGACGTCAGTCAGTGGATGACCATTTCCGACGGTCGCCTCTCGATGGGGCCGGCCACTCTGCAGATGCTGAGACTGCGCCCCGATGAAGTTGCCCCGTTCCTGGCCGGTGAGGCGGCCGCGGCCGACCAGGGGCAACTACAGATTCTGGTGGGCGACCAGCCTTTCACCCTGCAGGTTCGCGATCTGGGCCCCGCCGCCACGCAGGTCGGCGACACTGACGTTTCCGTGACCCTGCTTCGCTATCTGGCCCACGCGGTGGTAGAGGGAGATAACCTCATCAGCCGCTCGGACGAACCGGTCAACCCCACCCTCGAACTCGAGGTTCACCAGGGCGCAGCGATGCAGCGCTGGTATCTGTTCGCTCGCATGCCCGAACTCAACACCCGTACCGCCAGCGAGGGCAAAGAAATCCCGGTGCGGTTGCTCTACTCCATGGAGCCCGCCTCGAACCGTTCTCTAGAACTGGCCGTGGCCGACGATAAAGTGTTTTTTCGGATCGATGGCAAGAAGACCGGAGAGGTCAAAAAGGGCGACAAAATCCCCACTGGCTGGATGGACCTGGAGTTCGAACTGCAGGATTTCTTGCCCCAAGCCAGGCGCGAAAAGCTCTATCGCGAGTTCAAGCCGAAGAAGTCCAACGAGAAAGAGGGACCCCCACCGGCCGTCCGCGTCACCGTCGAGGGCGCTCCTGAACCGGGGCCTTACTGGCTTCAACGAGGCGACATCATCCAATTGGCGGCCCCGGCCGGCTATGAGGAGAACCTGGTGCTAGGCTACGGACTGAGAACCGTCCCCCTTGGCTTCGAGATCAAGCTCAAGGACTTCGAGGTCGGATTTGATCCGGGCACCCGCAACGCCGCCAGCTACAAGAGTGTCATCGAGGTAGAGGGCAATGACCATGTCGTCCAGATGAACGAGCCTTTTCACAAAGACGGCTACAACGTCTTCCAGGCGTCCTTCGGTGACGGGCCAGGAGGAGAGTCGACGGTGTCGGTCTTCTCGATAGCCCGAGACCCTGGCATCTTTCTGAAATATTTAGGCTCAATCTTGCTAGTTTTAGGCATTATCATTATGTTCTACGTCAAGCCTTATATGCTGAAGAAGAAGAAACCCGAGGCCACAGAATGAAAAGACTGATCATAGGACTGGTGCTGTTGACCACCCTCGGCGCCCTGGCGGGGGCCGAGTTCAGAATCGACGTCTCTCCCATGAAGACGCTACCGATTCAGGTCGGCGGCCGCATCAAACCTCTGGATACCTTCGCCCGCGAGGCCGTCCGCTTGATCACCGGCAAGGCCTCGTTCCAGGAAGAAGAACCAGTGGCCACCGTGCTGCGCTGGTGGGCCTCGCCCGAGGCGGCTCGTCAAGAGAAGAACATCGAACTGCGCAACCTGGCCCTCAAGCAAAAGCTGGGCCTACCCGACGAGCGGTTCTTCTCCAGTTCCGAACTCGACCAGAACGCCGAGTTCAACAAGCTGCGCGAACAGGTTCACCAACGGATGCGCGGCGAGGAAGAGCTTTCCGAGGAAGAGCAAGAGGTCCAGCAACTGCTGGTCAAGATGGCCAGCCTCGAGAATATCGCCAGCGGTGCCGCCATCACGGTGGTGCCCAACCCCACCGGGATGGAGCAAGCCTGGGGCAGCCTGGCCGACTTGAGCCATCCCGATGTCATCGAGAGCCTCTACCCGCTGCGCGACTCGGCAGAATCGCTGCGCACAGCCCTGACCAACGAGGATCAGGCCGCCTTCACGGCTGCCCTCGAGCAGTTCCGCACGGGACTGGCCCAGATCGGTCCGGCCCCGTCCCAGGGGGTCATGGCTCGCGAGGTCTTCTTCAACGCTTTTCACCCCTTCCGCAAGGCCTGGGTCCTCTATCTGATCGGCTTTTTGTGCCTGCTGTTCTCGCCCGCCGGGCGCGAGAGCAAGCCCTATTGGGTGGGCCTGTGCCTGGCTTTGATGGGCTTCTGCCTGCATGCTTATGGCTTTTATCTGCGCTGCATGATCGCCGGCCGGCCCCCAGTGACCAACATGTACGAGTCGGTCATCTGGGTCGCCTTCGGAGCAGTGCTCTTCTCCTTGATCTTCGAGTATTTTTACAAGGCCCGTAACTACGTGCTGGCCTCGACCGGCGCCGCCGTCATCTGCCTCATATTGGCAGATTCACTGCCGGCCGTGCTCGACCCCTCGATCAAGCCTCTGACACCCGTGCTTCGCAACAATTTCTGGCTGACCGTGCATGTGCTCACCATCACCCTGGGCTATGCCGCCTTTCTGCTGTCGCTGGGCCTGGGCCACATGACGCTGGTCAAATACGCCTTTCGCCCCGACCAGGAAGACTCGCTCAAAGCGCTCAACCAGGCCCTCTACAAGTCGATCCAGGTGGGCGTGCTCTTCCTGGCGGCCGGCACCATCCTGGGCGGCGTCTGGGCCAACTATTCGTGGGGCCGCTTCTGGGGTTGGGACCCGAAGGAGGTATGGGCTCTCATCGCTCTCCTCGGCTACCTGGCCATCCTACACGGCCGCTACGCCGGTTGGCTGCGCGAGTTCGGCATGGCCGCCTGGTCGGTGATCGCTTTTCTCGGCGTGCTGATGGCCTGGTACGGCGTCAACTACGTGCTGGGCGCCGGTCTGCACAGCTATGGCTTTGGCACCGGCGGCTATCAATACGTGTCCATCTATGTGCTGGTCGAATGCGCCTTCGTGGCGGCCATGACCCTGAGGTACCGTAACCGTCTGCGCTCCTGATGCCCTTTGACCCATGTAACACATGTAGCTATCTCAACCGCGACGCCGAGATAACCGGCTCGGCCCCCACCGAGGAGGCCTATGTCGTGGTCGAGGTGGCCAAGCCCTGGCCCCGCAAGATCAAGAAAGCAGCCGACCTGCCCGAAGAGCTTCGCGACGTGGTCAAACGCGCGCCGGTGG
Organism: Vulcanimicrobiota bacterium; assembly: GCA_050250895.1. Classification (GTDB taxonomy): domain Bacteria; phylum Vulcanimicrobiota; class Xenobia; order Xenobiales; family JADMJV01; genus CAYRFU01. Next base: position 183,899 of record JBFWNU010000004.1, read on the forward strand.
ACGGGTGCCTCATCGGCACGCCCCCCAGCGGCCCCGAGCGCCGCGTCAGGGTCTATCGGCACGACGGCTCGACCACTCTCTGCGACGACTTCGCCTATGACCCCAGGCGCCTGCAGGACTCGCTCTCGGGCTCACCCAAAGGGTCGCCCGCCGAGCCCGTCCTGCTGGTCTGCACCCACGGTAGCCGCGACGCCTGTTGCGGCCGCCTCGGCGTTCCCCTGCTCAAGGCCTCGAGCCCGGAGCGCCAGTTCATCGAGTGCAGCCATCTGGGCGGTCATCGTTTTGCCCCGGTGGTGCTGGCCCTACCCGAGTGGCGCTTTTACGGACGGCTCACTCCCGCCGGAATGCATGAATTCCTCTCCCGCCTGGCCGGGCGTCAACCCGACCCCGGCCACTACCGTGGCTGCGGCCTTTATCCTAAGCCGGTTCAGGTGGTCGAGGCCGAACTGTGGCGCCGACTAAACTCACCACCCCGCCTCGAGCACTTCGAGATCGACCAGGACATTGTGCGGGTTTTTCTGGCCGGAGGCGAGCGTTTCGAGGCCCGGGTCGAAAAGGCCAATTTCGAAACCATCGCCAGTTGCCGGGATATCGACGACGGTAAGACCAAAAATGAAAAGTTCTATCGGTTAGTCGAGCTTCTTGTGCTAAGATAGGTCGTGGACCTTATCGAAAGTCTGCTCAAGCTCGTCGGCCGGGGACCCGATGACCCTATTCGGGTCAAGGAAGAGACCCTGGTCCCTTTCTTTCGGCGCTTGGCCACCATGCTGCGAGCTGGCGTCAGCGCCGCCCAGGCCCTCGAATTTCTGGCCGAAGGCGAAGACGACCCGCGCATGGCCGAAGCTCTCGACTTTCTCTGCGTCGGCGTTCATTCGGGTCGAACCATCGCCGTCTCGATGTCGCAACATCGATTGTCTCGGATCTTCTCCCCCATCGTGGTGGGCATGGTGCGACTCGGTGAGCAGACCGGCGGCCTCATCGACGTCACCGAGAAACTGGCCGATCTGGTCGAGCGGCAACAGAAGCTGCGCCGCGAAGTGGTGGCGGCTCTGACTTACCCCTCGGCCCTGATGCTCATCATGGGCCTGGTAGGGGCTATCTTCGTGGTGGTTCTGGGCCCCCGCGACCAGGGTTTGTTCGGCGCTTTTGGTCAAGAACTGCCGTTGCCGACCGAGATCCTGATGAAAGCCTCGGAGCTTTTGCGCAGCCCGGCCTGGCTGTTGGGCACGCTGGGGATCATCTCTGGACTGTTGTGGGGCGTCTACTATCGTTGGCAACACTCGCCCAAATTTCGCCTGCACCTCGACACTCTGATGCTCGATGTCCCGGCCGTGGGCACTCTCATTCAGAAGGTCGAGAGTGCCCGCATGCTCTATGTCATCTCGACGGCCACTCAGGTGGGTATCCCGATGATGACGGCTCTCACGCTTTCGGTCGAGGTGTGCGGCAACAGCTACATCCGCGAACAGTTCCACAACGCCCTCAAGCTGTTTCGCAACGGGGTCGATCTCGACGAGGCGTTACAGCGCATGAGCGTCTTTCCGAATATGGTCACCAGTATGGTTCGACTCGGTATGGAATCGGGCCAACTCGACACCGTGCTGGCCAGCGTCTCGCGGGCCTATGAAGAAGACGTCAGCACCACCTTGAGCAACACCACCAAGATGCTCGAGCCGCTGCTGCTCTCGATCGCCGGCCTGATGGCCGCTTTCCTGGCCCTGGCCACCCTGATGCCCATCATCCAACTGGCCAACAAGCTCTAGGCCACGGCCGGATGCGAGGCCACAAAAAGGGCGAACATGGCCAACTGGGCCAGCCCCAACCCAACCACCGACCAGACATAGGCTCTACCCTCAAGGCGAGCCCCGGCTGCTTCGAAGACGGGAAAAACGACCACCAGGTAACGGACCAGGCTGGCTCCTAGCAGTTGCCACAAGGGCATTAGAATCGACAGCCCGGTATAGACCTTCTCGGACCGGGCCAACGAGCCCGTCCAGACCACCCCCCAGGCGGCCAGAGCCGCCAGTAGTCCCACCAGATGCTGCGCCTGAAAGTGGGACCATCCGCCCACCTGACCGGCCAGCCAGTCCTGGGCGTGGACATAGGCCAGGAAGTCGTGGGCGACCTGTCGGAGGTGCCAGAAGAAAGCGAGCACCGGCAGAGGGATCAAGCCAAGCCAGAGGACCTGGGCCGGCTGTTGGCGAGGCTCGAAATAGAGGGCCAGGGCTAGCAAGAGGCCCGTTGGCCGGGTGGCCGCGGCCAGTGCCCCCAACAGACCCACCAGGGGCCACTTCTGTCGTCGCGCGGCCAGAAATGCCCCGGCTGACAACAGCAGAAAGCTCGATTCGCTGTAGACGGCCGAGAGAAAGAAGGCTGACGGGAACGCCAGCCACAAGCCCATCATTCGCCGGCACATCACCAGGTCATGACGCTCTCGAAAAAGTTCCCAAAGAACGAGCATCGAACCCAGCAGAGCCACGTTGCTCACGATCAAACCGGCCACCGAGGCCGGGCAGCACCAACTCAGACTGCTCACCAAAAGGGGATAGCCAGGAAACCATGCGCAGGTGCCGCCCAGACCGGGAATGTAACCCTGCTCGACGATGCGCAGGTAGTGCAGGCTGTCGAGGCGGCTCCACATCGTGTACCAGGGCCCCGCCTCGGGGTGAGGAGAATAGCTGGGCAGATAGGTCAAGGCAAGCCATCCCACCAGGCTCAAGACCAGGCGGGATAGAGCCCATAGCCCCACTATCCATCTCCATTCCTGCCAACGCTTGCTCATCTCACCCGGCTCCTGTTCGGCGTCAAACCCCGACCTTCCGGGCAGTAGATGGCAAAAGATGAATTTCGTGCTACACTATCGGCATGGGGACATCGAAGAAGTGGGACAAGCGGGGGGTCCTACTCGTCACGGTCATGTTTTTCATCCTGGTGGTGGGCATGCTGGCCCGAGCCATCTTGATTGTCGGGCCGGGCATGGCCCGCATCGGCAATCAGGCCCAGGACGAACTCCTGGCCCAGCGGGCCGCCGAGGCCGGCGCCATTTATGCCCGAGCCCAACTGCGGGGCAACGTCGACTGGCAGGGCGACCTCAACACCACCACCGTCGACCTCCCCGATCTCAAGGTCGTCGAAGATCACGGCAACGTCATCGGCTGGGTCAAGAACGGGGCGGGTCAGGTAGCGCAGTTCCGGATTCGTTTCAACTATCAAGACGGTCCCAGCGGTCCCGACAATCTCGACGACCCGGCCGCCAACCACGAGATCGACCACGTGTACGTCTCGATGAACAACTTTCGCGGAGTCGACAAGCCACTGCCCCGGGCCGATGCCGGCACCTGGACGGTGACCGACGCCACCACCGGCCCCACCACCATCCCCGCCCACACCGTCGTGGTCGAAGTCGAGGGCCTATCGGGCCGGGCCCTGGCCGGCACCACCGGCCCCGACTCGGCGCGGGGGCCCGGCAACCTGTTGCGGCGAGTGCTCAAGGTGGTCTATCATGCCGATGTCGATGTGGGCATACCTGAGGCCGTGATCAGTGCCGGTAATGGCATCGAAATCGAGATGACCAAAGGCGCCGAGGTCGGAGTGATCGGCATCGAGACCCCCAAGCTCCGCTCCAAAAAGGGCGTCGATGTCAAGAAGCCCGACGCCAGCGACAACATCCTGACCATGGACGGCGAGATCTATCGTAACGCCAGCGACGGAGTGAACGCTGCCGTCAGCGGCTCGGTCAACGAACTCGACGAGGATCCGGACGCAGCCTTCTTTGAACTCGCCTGGGACGACGTTCCCAAAGCCTCGAGCGACGCCACGGAAGCCGTCCAGATCCAGGGCGGCGTCTATGTGGTCCAGCCCACCGGAACCTACAAGTATTACGACATGTCGCTAGCGGACTACAAGGCGCTCACCCCCGATGCGACCGGCGTTCGTCCGGGCGGGGTCGACTTGAGCGCCGACTGGGCCGAGGTCAGACCGGCCGGAAATGTGGCTGTGGGCGGCCTTACCGTAGACAAGAACAAGTATCGATTGGACCTGACCAAAGACGTCAACGTCAATACCTCGCCCGGCGGGGTTGACGACATCGTCATCACCACCATTCAAGGCCGCCGCCTCCATGAAGAAGATACGACCGGCGACTATATGTTCACGGCTGACGATGCCACCTTCTTCGTGCCCGGCACTCTGAACCTGACCAACTCGAACCTGACCAGCAAGGGCAACGTCGACGTGCTCATCAACGTCAACGGCGAAAACGGTTCGATCGTGGCCGAGGGCAACGCCGTGGTGGCCGCCCCCAGCGTAGCCATCAAGAAACTGGGCGCGGTAGTCTTCGAACAGCGCCTGAGCCTCTACGTGCAGGGCGACCTGACCGTTTCGACCTTTATCAGCCAGCCCGAAATCAACGCCTGGCCCTATTTCTGGTCGCCCGCCTATACCGGCTACGGACCGCTGGCCATGGAAGGACTGGTCTACACCTGGGGCGACACGACCATCCTGGCCGGCACACCCGGTCGGGCCGCCGGCCCGGGCTTTGGGGGCTACACTCCCACCAACTACGGCGAGATTTCCATCAAAGGTGCCCTGGTGTGCTACGGAGCCGACCTCGAGGTCGATCCTTCGGCCAAGCCTGGCAGCGGCGGCAACGGAGCGGTCCGAATGTACGGCGAGTTCGCCAGTATCATGTACGACTCGAGCAAACTAGCCTCCGACCCCACCTCGGTGCCGGCCGGCGCTCCCCTCGAGGCCATCACCCGGCTGAGCTATGGGTTTGAAGGAAACTAGAGGCTTAACTCTAGCAGAAGTGGTGCTGGCCATCGGGCTGATGGCCATGGCCCTGTTCGCTCTGTTGAGCGTGTGCAGTATGGCTGTACGGTATCAACGGCAAAGTATCAACAACATCAACGCCGCTCGGGTGGCCGACGCCGCCCTGGGAAGAGCCATGTCGTCTGCTCTCAACGACACTCCCGCCGGGGCTTCGGGCGATTTCTGGGACAACGAGTGGCCCTATCCCAATTCGCCCTGGGTGACGGGCACCGAGGCGGTCGGTCACCAGCGCTTCTTCTTTGCCATCTATGCCACCACCGTGCCCTCGATCGGCGATGCCGACAACGCGGTCAAACGCGTCGACGCCTATGTCTGGTGGACCGAAAACCAGGCCGGCGCCAAGCTCACGGCGGCGATGCGCCTGGTCAACAAGGGAGAAGAACCTTGAACCCACCTGATGCGCGACCGAACCTCGTCTGGCGACGCTATCACGCTCGACTGCTGCGTCGCGGTCACCACTGCGGTGGACGAGCCTTTACGCTGCCTGAACTGTTGATCGCGATGGCCGTCGCTTCGGCCCTGATGCTGGCCGGCTACGGCTTGATGCAGATGTCCTACCAGGTCTATCACAAGGTATCGGGCAACGAAGACGTCACCATGCAGCTCAAGCGTGGCTCGCGACTGCTGCAGCAACACCTGATCGTGAGCAACTTTAGCAAGAGCAAGGTCCAGGATTGCCCGGCCAGTTTGCCGGGAGGCGCCCCGGACGGAACCGCCCTGTGTGTGCTCAGCGCTCTCGACAACGGCGTGGGCGACATGGCCACCAAGCCCGGCGGCGAGCCCTATTGGCAGCGCAACGTGCTGTTCTACATCACCGTTCCCACCGGCGACCCCTGTGTGGGTGGCGCCGGTCCTCTCGGGTATGACGACCGTTGCCCTCACAAGGTGTTGATCCGCAAGATCATCGATTCGGGTCCGGTCACCGTCCCCACCGGCAATCCCGGCGCCGACATCGAGGACCTGCTCTCGGACCTGAGTCCTTATCTGACCCGGCCCAACAAGCTCGATACCAGCGCTATGCTGGGCGAACCCGGGGTCACCAGGGTCGACATTCTGGCCACTCATCTGCTGGGCATGTACGCTGAGCGCGAGCCGAACCCCGAAGCCCCAGGAGAAATCCTGGTCACCCTCACCGCCTTCAATGTCGAGGCATCCAAGGGCGTGGCGGTCGGGACCGCCTCGTTGAGCGGTCACGAAAACCTGGTGGCGCAGATTCTCTCGGTCTTTCCCCGGAACAACCAGTAGTTGAAGCCCATCGCCGTCATCGGAGCCGGTCCGGCGGGGCTGACCGCGGCCTATCAATTGGCTCGGGCCGGCCGCTCGGTTGACCTCTATGAAGCGGCTTCAGGGGTGGGAGGCCTGGCTCGCTCGCTCGAGCTCTGGGGCCAGACGGTCGACCTCGGACCCCACCGATTCTTCACTCGCGATGCCCAGGTAGCCGCCTTCTGGCAAGAGATTCTTGGCGACCAGGCGCGCCGGGTCAGGCGATTCACGCGCATCTACTATCAGGGCCGCTATTTTCACTACCCCCTCAGGTTAGCGGATGTCTTCACCAACCTCGGCGCCCTGGAATGCCTGGCCTGCGCCCTTAGCTTCGCCCGCGAACAACTGTGGCCCAGCGCGGACCGCGTCAGCCTCGAGGGCTGGCTGGTGGCCCAATTCGGGCGGCGTCTCTACGACAAGTTCTTCAAGAGTTATAGCGAGAAACTCTGGGGTCTGCCGGGGACCGCCGTCGACGCCAACTTCGCGGCCCAGCGCATCGCGGGACTGTCCCTGGTTGAAGCCCTCCGCTCATCCCTGGGCCTGGGCAGCCGCTCGCGCACCCTGGTCGACACCTTCGACTATCCCGCTGGCGGGACCGGCTCCTTTTACCGACGACTGGCCGAGCGAGCTCAATTGGCCGGGCTGCGCCTATGGCTAAACACCCCCGTAGCCAGGGTCGAACTCCAAGGCTGCAACGTGCATGGTCTCCGCCTGGGGGATGGCACCTTCAAAGCGCACGCCCAGGTCGTGTCGACGATGCCACTGACCCGGCTGATCACGAGTCTAGCCGGGGCGCCCGAAGAGGTCCTTCAGGCGGCCGGCCAACTCCGGTTTCGTCAGACGGTGCTGGTCTATCTGAAGTTTGCGGATTCGAGCCTGTTTCCGGATAACTGGCTCTATATCCATCAGCCTGACCTGGGTCTGGGACGCATCACCAATTTTCGCAATTGGGTGCCCGAGCTCCACGGTCCCCACCCCGAAACGATCCTGGCGTGCGAGTACTGGTGCAATCCCGGCGACGAGGTGTGGACCATGTCCGACCATGACTTGATAGCCCTGGCCGACGGCGAAGTGCTGGCCACCGGACTGGTGACCCAACCAGCCCTCGACGGACGGGTGGTGCGCGTGCCCAACTGTTATCCCATCTACAGCCTGGGCTACCGACGGCACCTTGAAGTCGTCGAGCGTTATCTCGACAGCCTGCAGGGCCTCTACCCCATCGGTCGCTACGGAGCCTTCAAATACAACAATCAGGACCATTCCATCAAGATGGGCCTGCTGGCCGCCGAGAAAGTGCTCGGGGCCAACCATGACCTTTGGTCGGTCAACACCGACTATGATCGCTACCAGGAGGGGTGAGAGGCTGCCAGAGGAAGATCCCCGCCATGAAGATGGGATTGAGTCTACCCGTGATGGGCCCCGCCGCCGAGCCAGACCAACTCGTGGCCCTGACCAAATACGCCGAAGAGGCTGGCTTCTCGACCGTCTGGACGGCCGACCGTCTGCTGCACCCGGTGAAGCCTCGCAGCCGCTACCCGGCGGCCCCTGACGGGCAGTTGCCACCAGAGTCTCGACGAGCGCTCGACCCGCTGGAGACGCTCTCGTTTCTAGCCGGCGCCACCGAAACCATCCGGCTGGGTACGGCCGTGTTGAATATCCCCTTCTACAACCCGGTGGTCCTGGGCCGTCGCCTGGCCACCCTCGACATCCTCTCGCGAGGCCGCCTCACCATCGGCTTCGGGCTGGGGTGGTCGGAGGACGAATTCGAAGCCAGCGGTACCACCGCTCGAGGACGTGGTCGACGGGCCGAGGAGTTTTTATCGGTGCTCGAGGCCCTGTGGGGCCCCGACCCGGTTTCGTTTGCCGGCCAATTCTACCGCGTGCCCGCCTCGCTGGTCGAAGCAAAACCCGTGCAAAAACCACGCCCCCCGGTCTTCCTGGCCGCTTTCGCCCCGGAAGCCATGGGCAGGGTGGTCCGGCGCGCCGACGGCTGGCTGCCGGTGGGCTTTCCCTTGCCGGCCTTGAAGGCAACCTGGCAGAGCCTGCAAGTCCAGGCCCGGGAGTCAGGCAGAGAGCTTCGCCTGATCGCCGGCTCGTTTGCCCAACTCACCGAGCAGCCCCTCGACGATCCCCGGCCGATCCTATGCGGCTCGCGCGAACAGTGGCGGGCCGACCTGGCCGGCCTGGAAGAGATAGGCACCGAAGAAGTCTACGTAGTCGCCCGCGGCGGCCTCGATCAGGACCGCCAACTGATCGACACACTCGTCGCCCTCAGGTAACCGCTCGCTCGGATACAAACCGCGGAGGTCGCGGAGCCGCGGAGGCGTGACCGCTGCTGGCGGGGTCGGTTGGCGCTGGTTCACTCCGCCAAATCTTGTAGGCGTGAGTTTAAGACCTCCTGGAGTTGAGCCAGCGTTGCCTTTCGAGCCACCCCCTGAAACTCTTCGCCTCGATCGTCGGTGATCAGGATCCATTTCCGCCCCCGGGCTTGGCCGGCGATGTGCCAATCGGTAGTCCCAGGGCATGAGGTCCCCCCGGGCGCCTCCGTTACTCCCAGACAATCCATGCAGCGCTTCTTGCGGGCCTCGTGGCGCTCACCTTTCTCTGGAAAGAGTTCACACACCATCTCAGAAAAGGCGATGGCGTCGCTATCGTCATAGCTCTCGACAGAGACGCCCTTCAATTTCAATGTTTCTAGCGGAGTTTGAAGATCGAAGTTCGCTCCGAATCTCTCCCTCTCCTGAGCCAAATGCTCGGCATGCACAAGAGCCGGGACTACCAGCCGGAGTTCCAGGCCGTTCTCCTTCAAGCGGTTAACGGAGTTCGCTAACTCCAAGATCTGGGCCTTCGCGTCCATTCTCCATGGCGTAGAACGTTCCACCAACCTCAAAAGCGGGCGAATGGCTGCTGAGAATCAGTTGGGTGGGACCACGTGAGTCACGCGTCAGATCGGCAAGAGCGTCTCGCAAAGCAAGCTGACGCGAGTATCGGAGATTCATCTCCGGCTCCTCCACAGCCAGCAGCGTTGCACCCGAAACCAAAGCATGACCAAGCAGAGCGGCGATCTGCTGTGTTCCAGACCCCATTAACTCCATCGGCACCACCGTCAGGCGGCCCGCCTGCCGCTCAACCGCCAGAGAGGCGCGCTCCGCGTGACGGTCGTATCGCGCGACGACCCGCTCGTTCGCTCCAAGGTCAAGAAGCTTGCCCACGGTGTTGGCATAGAGACTCCACCGTTCGCGCATCTGCGCATCCGCGGATTGAGAGGCATCGTAGAGTTCGAGGGCCAAAGAAGATGGTATCAAGTTTCTCGGTAGATGGCTCTCGCCTGGCGTATCCAGCGGAAGCCGATTCGCAGACACGAGTTGAAAGCGAGGCCTGCCTTCGGAGTTCCCGACGAGATGATGGCTAGCGAGAAACCAGGCGAAACGTCGCGCATACTCTCCCTTTTCTTCGTTCAGATCTTGGGTGGTAGTCCCGTCGGCGAATTCGAACTTAACGGTCCAGGCGGCCCCGCCAGCCTGGTCATTCTCGAGTCGAATCGTGACCTCTATCGTCTCGCAGGGCAACAGAGGTTGGATACCAGAGGCCCGCAGCTCTTCGTCACCGACGGAGAGGCGGAGCCGCTGAATGATCGGGGCCGGGCTCTCTAGATTGAAGGCGAAGCGCAGAGGTCGTCCCGTTTCCTTCTGAAACTCCGCCGGAGAGATTACTTCCGCCCTATGAAACGGAAGTCGCTTTCGCCCCAAGAGGCGAAAAGCCAGCTCGATGGATTCCAGCAGGTTTGACTTGCCAACGTCGTTGTCACCATGAATGACGTTGAGCTTCTCGAGTGCGACGAGTTTCACCTCAGCGGTTAGGTTTTTGTAGCCTTGAACGCTGTATCCCTCAAGCTGCATGGCACCTCTTTACCAACCAGGTCTCATCCAAGCCTATTCAACCCAAACGGTGATCAGGAGTGAGCAGCCAAGGGCTTGCTCCCATCGATGCGACGAATGAGCCCACATTTCCGGGGATCTGAGTTGGGGATGTGAGGGCGCTTCTCCTGCGTTTGTTTACGACTTCCTCAACCCCTCACATTTCGGTCAGCCGATGGTGCTCCACGTTCCCGTCAGTCACCCCTCGGCGCCTTCGCGCCTTCGCGGTTTTCCAAGCGGCGCGCACCTTCCAAGCGGCGCTCACCCTCAGCCAGCACCGCTAGAAAAGGGCCAGCTGCTCAGCGCTCTCGGTCTCGGCCTCGAGGACCTTGCCATAGTGGCCTCCTCCGCCGGCCGAGAACTCGAGGCGCCCGTCGCGGGCGGCCAGGATCTTGTCGGCGAGCTCCCAGCCCACCAGGGCGGCGAGCTTCGCCCGGCTGGCTTGATGGAGCACGGCCATCTCGCTGCCCAGATGGCGTATCAGCAGGTTGAGACCGCGCCGGCCCAGGCCCGGCACGAAGCTCAGCGGGACCTGGTAGTGATAGGGGGGCCGGTGGGGCGGATGGTGGGGTTGGCCGTAGTCTGCGATCTGGGCCACCCGGTCGACCACTCCCCGCACGAACTCGCGACGGTGCTCGCCGCAGCGAGGACACAGCAGCACGGGGGCGGGACCGGACATCGGCTGGTCGCACTGGTGGCAAAACGAGCGGTGATAGCGCCCCAGATTGGGGTTCATGCCATAGTTGGCCAGCACCGCGCGCCCGCCTTCGCGGCGTAGAGCCAACATCAACTCACGGAAGTTGGGCGCCTCCATTTCGATCAGGTTATACTCGCGACCGATGCGTCCCAACGAATGGGCGTCGGAATTGGATAGAAAGGTCAGACCCCCGAGTTCCTGGATGCGGTCGGCCAGAGGGGTGTCGCTAGACAGGCCCAATTCGAGCCCGGCCAGTTCGTCAAAGCTCTCGCCGAAGAGTTCTTGCAGGCGGTCGCAGGCATTGCCGTAGACGCTTTTGTGGGGGGTGAAGGCGTGGGCTGGGATGAGCACTCCACCGGTGTTCTGCACCACCGCGTGCAACTCGCGGGCGGGCAGGCCACAGCGCTGGGAAGAAAGCTCCATGTTGGTGATGTAGCGGGTCATCACCCGTGAGAACTCGGCCAGATTGCGAAGATAGGGAAAGTAGCACAGGTGGTGAGAAACACCACCGTCGTCTTCGACCGCCTCGACCTCGGCGCCAGCGATGACGGTGACCCGTTCGCGGTGGCGCAATCCGCCCTCGGGCAACTCCATCAATTCACCCCGGTCGATCAGCCGACGCAGGTCTTCGAGCACACCGGTGCAGGCGCAGTCGATGATACCGACCATATCGATGCCTTTACGCTCGAGGCATTCGCGAATCACCGCCTCGAAGGTGAGCTTTCGGCTAGCCGTGATCTTGACGGCTTTGCCCTTGCCGTTCTGGCCGATATGAACGTGAAGGTCGACGTAGTAAGACTGCATCCCCGCTGGTTCGCTTGAATGCTATTCGAAAACCTGTCGAAAATCCCTCAACCGTTCAATCGTCGAAGACGGTGATCTTGGTGCGGGCCAGCTCTTGCTGGCGCAACCGCAGCTTCGAAGCCCGCTCTTCGAGCTTCTTGACCTCGTCGAAGCGACGCTGCTGGCGCATCAAATTGGCGCAGTCCTCCAGGCACGAGGCCACCTCGATGTGATAGGGTCCATAGGCATCCAGGTAGATCTGGAGCGACCGGCGCAAAAGCTGCTCGGCTTTCTCTGGCTTGCCCTGACTGTTAAGAACCACGGCGATCTTGCGAAACACTTCAGCGCAGTCGGGGTGAGAAGAGCCCAGCCGTCGCTCGCGGATGGACAGAGCCGCCTGATACAGGGGCTCGACGCTCTGGCGCTTGAGCGAGGGCCCCATGGCCAACTCGCCGGCCTTACGGGATTGGCACAAGTAGAGGTCGCCCATGTGGACCAGACAGGTGGCCACATCGGGGTGCTGCGGCCCCTGGGTTCGCTGCAGGCACTCGAGGGCGCGTACCAGCAAAGTTTCGGCTCGAGAATACTTCTTCAGCTGGATATAGAGAGCTCCCATGCCGCTGAGCACCAGGGCCACATTATGGTGGTCCCTGCCCAGGATCGACTCGGCGATGCGGCGGGCGCGCTTGTAGAGCGTTTCGGCCTGCTGCAGCTTGTCGAACTGGGTATAGAGCCGGGCCAGGTTGGACAGGCAGGCGGCCAACAGGTAATCTTCGGGTTGTTCGCGCTCTTCGTAGATCTCGAGAGCTCGTTTGTAAAGCTGGCGGGCTTCGGCATAGCTGCCGATGCGCTGGTGAAAGCCAGCCGCATTGTTGAGGCTCATGGCCATGCACTCGTGTCCCGAGTCGACCACCTTCCAGATGCGCAGAGCCAGGTTGTAGAGGTCTTCGACCTGACGCACCCGCCCGCGCGAGCGCAACACCACGGCCAGATTGTTCAAACTGGTGGCCAGGCGGGGGTCGAACTCGCCAAAGGTCTTGGCCATCTTGACGGCCTCCCAGTAGTACTCCTCAGCGAGTTCGAGGCGCCCGTATTGAAAAGCTTGCGAACCTCGGTCGCAAAAACTCTCCCATTGTCGACTATCGGCTACTGGTGCGGGAGTGACTGCCACTGTCTCGCCTGGTGACCTCTTTCCAGAAATGGTATGATGGGCAGATGTTGGAAGCCGTCCTGGTCAACGAACCCCACGGCGACCCGGCCGTTCTGGTGAACCTGGCCAATCGTCCCGAAAGCTACCTGCTCGATTGCGGGTCCCTTCACCCCCTGCGCATTCGTGACCTTCAGCGGATACGCCGAGTGTTCGTTACCCATACTCATATCGATCACTTCATTGGCTTCGATCATCTAGTGCGCATGCAGCTTTTCTGCCCTCACGAGCTCGAGGTCTATGGTCCCGATGGATTGACCGAGCAGGTGGCCGGCAAGCTGCGTGGCTATGCCTGGAACCTGGTCGACAAGTCGAGCTTCGTGATCGTGACCCACGAGTTGACCGAAGAGCAGTTGCGCACGACACGCTTTCCCTGCTGTCGCCAGTTCGAGCCCGAGCCCACTCTCGAGGCGACCCTGCCCGACGGTCTTTCTTTGCCCGAGGGACCGCGACTGAGCTGGTGCCGGGTCGAGCATGGCGTAGCCTGCCTGGCTTTCTGCCTCAGGGCTCCCGACGAACCCAGGGTTCAGAAAGCGGCTCTAGCCGCTTTCCCTCACCGACCCGGCCCCTGGCTGGCCGAATTGAAAAAGGGACCGGGCCCCGATCTGATGATCGAAGGCCAGACCTACAGTCGTGAAGAGCTGGCCCGGCGGCTGCTAGAAGAGGTCAAGGGCTATGCGTTGGGCTATGTCAGCGACACCATCTTCAACAAGCAGACGGCCAAGAAGATGATCGCCCTGTTCCAGGGCTGTGACGAGCTTTGGAGCGAGGCGGCCTATCTCAACGACCAGCTAGAGAAGGCTCGCGAGCATCGCCACATGACGGCCCGCCAGGCGGGCCGGCTGGCCGACTCGGCCGGGGTGGGCAAACTGCATCTCTTTCACCAGTCCCGACGCTATGACGCTGGCCAGCAGCCCCATCTCGAGGAAGCCGCCAGCGTCTTCGCCAACACTGTTCCAGCTAGCCGTTACGACGCTGGAAGTCGGCCATGAAGTCGACCAGAGCCTGCACTCCAGCCGGCTCGAAAGCGTTGTAGATCGAAGCTCTCAGGCCTCCCACGTCGCGGTGACCCTTAAGACCCGACAGTCCCTGCGCCTCGGACTCTTTAGCGAATCGGGCCTCGAGTTCTTCGCTGGGCAAACGGAAGGTGACGTTCATTAGCGAGCGCCACTCGGGAGCGGCGTGGCCGCGATAGAACCCGCCGCTGTTGTCGATAGCCGAATACAGCATGTCGGCCTTCTTCTGGTTGCGCTGGTGGATAGCGTCGAGACCACCGATGTCGTCGAGCAACCACTGGGTGACCAGGTCGATGATGTAGATCGAGAAGACCGGGGGCGTGTTATAGAGGGATTCTTTCTCGGCCATGACCTTGTAGTCGAGCATGGTGGGAAAAGTCTTGTCGACCTGGGTGGCCAGGAAGCTCTTGCGGGCCAACACCAGGGTGCAACCGGCCGGGCCGACGTTCTTTTGGGCTCCAGCGTAAATCATGGCATACTTGCTTACATCCAGCGGCCGGTGGAGAAAGTCAGAGGAAGCATCGCAGACCAGCGGCACCTTGCCGGTGTCGGGGTCGTAGTGGAATTGGACGCCTTCGATGGTCTCGTTGGAGGTCATGTGGACATAGGCCAGACCCTGGTCGACCTTGAGCTCGGACTGGCTGGGCATGCTCTTGAAGCCACCCCCCTGGCCGTCCCAGATCACTTCGACCTGGCCGTGTTTTTTGGCCTCGGAAATGGCCTTCTTAGCCCAGGCGCCGCAGCGGATATAGCCAGCCTTGCGACCTTCGAGAAAGTTCATCGGCAACATCGAGAACTGCAGGCTGGCCCCGCCCTGAAGGAACATCACGGTCCAATCGTCATCGAGACCCAGCAGCTTGCGCAGGTTGTTCTCGGCCGATTTGATGATGGCGTCGAACTGCTTGGAGCGGTGGCTGACCTCGAGGATCGAGGCGCCCGCGCCGGGCAAACAGAGAAGATCTTTCTGGGCCTTCTCGAGCACCGATAGGGGCAGGACGGCCGGGCCGGCCGAGAAGTTGTGAACACGCTGGGTGGCAGTAGTCGACATTGGTTCCTCCAGTTAACTTTCCAAGCTGATACCCGGGGCGAGCCCGGCCTCAAACACCTTGCAGCAGTTGCAACAGGCCCGCTTCGTCGAGCACGGTCACGCCCAGCTGCTCGGCTTTTTGCAATTTCGAGCCGGCCTCGGCCCCCGCCACCACATAATCGGTCTTCTTGGATACGCTCGAGGTGACCCGACCGCCGGCGGCCCGGATGCGGTCTTTGGCCTCGTCGCGGGTCATTCCCTCGAGGGTGCCAGTGAGCACGAAGGTCTTGCCATCGAGCGGCCGCGGGCCGGCCTCGACGCGGGCCGGGGCGGCGGGCCGCACTCCGGCCGCCAGCAAGCGTTCGATCAGCTCCTGATTGACCGGCTCGCGAAAGAAGTCATGGACCCTCTGGGCGATCTCGGGACCGATTTCGTGAGTCGTAGCCAGCCGCTCGAGGTCGGCCTGAGCCAGCCCCTCGAGGCTGCCGAACTCCTGCGCCAGCACCTCGGCCACATGACGCCCGACATGGCGAATGCCCAGGGCCACCAGCAAGCGGGCCAGGGGCCGGGTCTTGGCCTCTTCAAGCCGTTCCAGCAGGTTGTTAGCCGACTTCTCGCCGATGCGTTCCAGGCTCAATAGTTGCTCGAGTCCCAACCGGAAGAGGTCGGCCGGGTCGCCCACCAGCCCCGACTCGACCAGCTGGGCAACGAGCGAATCGCCGAAGCCCTCGATATCCATGGCATGGCGCGAGCAAAAATAGCGAATCCACGCCTCTACCTGAGCCGGACAGCGCAGATTGGGGCAGCGCACCACCGCTTCGCCCTCTTCACGCACCACCTCGGTTTGGCACACGGGGCAACTCGTGGGCATCTGAAATTCTCGTTCCTGGCCGGTGCGCTTGGATTCGACCGGAGCTACCACCTCGGGAATGACTGCCCCGGCTTTATGAACCCAGACCATATCACCGATGCGCAGGTCCTTGCGCTTGATCTCGTCTTCGTTGTGCAGAGTCGCCCGCGAGACGGTGCTGCCATCAATGAGCTGAGGCTCGAGCACAGCCACCGGGGTGAGCGCCCCGGTGCGGCCCACCGAGACGATGATATCCTCGAGGCGGGTGGTCACCTGAGTGGAGGGTAGCTTGTAGGCGATGGCCCAGCGGGGCGAGCGCGAAACGGTGCCCAGCACCCGTTGATAGTCGAGGGGGTCGACCTTGACCACCACCCCGTCGATCTCGTAGTCAAGGTCGTGGCGTTGGTCGTGCCACAACTGGCAGAAGGCGATGACCTCTTCCATATCGGCGCACACGGCCCGGTGAGGGTTGACCGGCAGGCCCATCTTTTCGATCATCGCCAGGGCCTGAGAGTGGGCCCGCACCTCGGGATGCTCGACCTCGAGCCCGTAAAGAAAGATCTTGAGGGGGCGGCGAGCGGTGATACGTGGGTCCTTCTGGCGAATCGAGCCGGCGGCGGCGTTGCGGGGGTTAGCGAAGACCTTGTCGTCGGTGGCAGCGTTCTCTTCGTTCATGGCTCGAAAGTCTTGCCAACCGATATAGATCTCGCCGCGTACCTCGACCTCGTCCAGGTCAGTCTCGATGTTCAAGGGAATCTGGCGAATGGTGCGCGCGTTGTGGGTGATGTCGTCGCCGCGCCGGCCGTCCCCCCGGGTGGCCGCCTGCACCAGAATGCCCTGGCGATAGAGCAGGCTCACGGCCAAACCGTCGATCTTGAGTTCGGCCACATAGCTCAGCCCCTCGATGCCGACCTCGTCGGCCTCGAGCTTGCGCCGCACGCGGGCGTCGAACTCGCGCAACTCGTCGGCGTCAAAGGCGTTGCCCAGGCTGAGCATCGGGCGGGCGTGCTCGACCGTGTCGAAACTCTCCACCGGCGACCCCTGGACCCGCTGAGTGGGAGAATCGGGAGTCACCGCCTCGGGATGTTGCTCTTCGAGTTCGGTCAGTCGCCGGAAGAGCTTGTCATACTCCAGGTCGGAGATCTCGGGGTCGTCGAGAATATAGTAGCGATGCTCGTGGTAGCGAATCTGCTCGCGCAGTTCGTGAATCTCTTCCAACACGCTCGCAGGGACGGCGGTCACGGCCACAGGAACCTCCAGTCGGGAATGGCCGAAGATTCGGCGTAAACGGCTTGACCCTGCCGAACGGCTCTTCGATTTCGGAAGGAAACAAAAAAAGGGCGCCCGGCCGGGCGCCCTCTGCTCGCGTCTGACCCTTAGAGCCGCTGGTTGTTACCGCGGTTAGAAGGGAATTCGGCTTCGCGCTCGGTCCACCAGCAGTGATCCGTTTCGATCGGATAAGCGGTGTACGAGTCGACCTGGTACCAGCGGTGCGAGTTGCTCAGCCAGCGATACCAGGCGCCTTTGAGGAACTCGCCCTTGTAGGGAGAGCCCACTTGCCAGACGCGGGAGTAGAAATTGTAGTGAAGGGGAATGTCGAGGTCGGCACAGGCGGCCTTGAGGTCGACCATCGTGGCGCCCGCGTGGCGCACGGTGGGCAATTTGCTCTTAGGGCCCCGAACGACCAGCTCGAGCGGGTTGACCGGGCCGGAAGGGCTCTGGGCCAGCTGCCAGTCCTTGACATTGTGGATTCTCGGCAAACCGAGGGCTTTAGCAAACGACTCGACGCCTACATAAGGGCGCTCGCCGATAATGGCCCACTTGCCTTCGAAGTTGGTTCCATTCACCTGAATCGTGGCGTCTTTATTGGCCTGTCGGGCCATCGCCGGGCTGACCAGGCTCAGAGCCAGGGCCGCACCCACCACCATCATAACTAGTCTTCTCACGAGAAGGAGACTCCTCTCAAGTATTCGGGGCGCGAAAACATCCGCGCCTTAGGCACATAGTGTCTAAAATTATTCACATAATTCGTCGAACATGACCGTTCCCCTTCCGAGGGCGACATGTCCGGCCAAAGGCTTCAGCTGTTCGGTTTGTCTTTCGGGGCACCTGCCGAACGGCGACCAGAATTCCCCCCAACCGGGTAGGAGGCGGCCCGACGGGGAATAACCAAGAGGAAATGGACATCGCGATGCTCTTGGACTGGAAGCTGGCGATGATCACCGCGCTGGCCGGGGTGGTCTCGCTGCTGACCACTCTCAATGTGGCCGCCCGACCGGCGGCAGTCCGCACCGGGCAGGTAGCCACCGCTTTTACGGTGGCTCAGCTCTTTTTCATGGTGACGCGGTTTGCTAACCTTTTCTACCTGCCGCTGATGGCCCGCTTCGTCGATGAAGCCACCCGCACCGGCCAGACCTCGCAACTGTATGGCCAGATTCAGTGGGTGGTGGTGGGCGCCGCCGTGGGGGCGCTGGTCTCGTGGCTGCTGTTGCCAACCTTCGTCGAGATCTATTGCGTCGCCGTGGGCAGCATCACCCATCGCGGCATGCTCAGGGCCTTGCTGCGAATGGTGCGACCGGCCTCCTGGCTCAAGTTGCTGCGGTCGTTCCGAAGGCCCTCCAATCTGGGCTGCCGGCTCTTCAAACTCGACGGGGTGCCGGCCGACTTCTTACTGTTCAATGTGGCCGCCACGGCTGTCTGGACGGTGGGGGCCCTGGCGGCCGTCTACGTCAGCGCCGTCATCCCCCAGTACAAGACCACGGCCGTGCTGTTGTCGGGTCTGGTCAACGCCTTCGCGGCCATCGCCTTCACCATCTGGGTCGACCCCAAAGCGGCCCTCATCACCGACCAGGCTACTCACGGCAAGCGCCCCGAGAGCGATGTCAACCTGACGGCCGTCCACCTGTCGGCCGGCAACTTCCTGGGAGCGTTACTGGGGCTGGCCGTGTTGCCGCTGGGCGTCTCTTTGATCCGCTCGGCCACGCTGGTGGTCGGGGCCGAAGGCGAGAGCCTGGCGGGTGGCCTGTGGATCGTGGTGGCCCTCAACGCTCTCTTTGCCCTGCTGGCCTCGACCACCTATTCGGCCCGCATCACGGCGGTGGCCACCCGACGAGTGGCCACCGCGCTGGCGGTCTACAACCTGTTCTTCCTCATCACCCGCCTGGCCGGTCAGGTCTACGCTCCCATGCTGGGAGCCATGAGCGACTACGTGGTCCACTCCGACCGAATGTCTCTGTCGGATCTGGCCGAGATGTTTCGCTGGATCCTGGCGGGCGCCAGCACCGGCGCCCTGTTGGGCTGGCTGCTGATGCCGACCTTTGTCGAGATCTATAACCGGGCCGTCTACAAGCTCGACCAGCTTGGTTCGCTGCCGGCCGTCTTCTTGAAGCTGGCCAATCCGGCCAATTGGGGAACGGTCCTGCGGTGTCTGCGGGCGCCTTCTCTGTTTGGAATGCGGGCGGCCGAGCTCAAACTGATCCCACGTGGCTTTCTGATCGGCAACGTGATCGTGCTCTCGATTCATACCGTGGGCGTGATGGCGGCCATCTATGCCGGCGCCATGGTCAACGACGAGCTGGCTCGCACGGCCACTCTCCTATCTTCAGTGGTCAACGGCATCGCCACCATCATGCTGAGCGTGGTGGTCGATCCCACTACCGCCACCATCGTCGACCGCTCCATCCGCGAAGAGGCCGAACGCCCGGTCTACGTGATGGCGGTGATGTTGATGGCGGGCATGTTCCTGGGCACCCTGCTCAGCCAGGTGCTGCTCGAGCCCGCCGCGCATTTCATCGTTTTCGGGGCCCGCACCCTGGACGCTATCTTCTAAAGGTCTTGCCCGGCCGGCCAAGAAGTTAACCCAGCCGAACAGGGGGATGCATGCCAACAGAACTCCCGCCGGAAATGACTTCACCCGGCCGCTACATCGAAAAAGTCAGTCTCTCGGGCGAGGTCCTCGAAGAGGATATCAAGCCTGAGCATCTGCTCGTGCGCAAGCATCGCGACTATCACGTGGTCGATGTCTACGCCCGCCATCTGATGAGTCGTTTCGTCGAGGCGACCGGCGATGAAGAGCAGGTCAAGAAGACCATGAAAGAGGCCCGCAAGCTGGGCATGAAGGCCTCGAAGTTCCTGGCCAAGGCGCTGGGTTCTGACCCCGAGAAAATCTCGCGCAAGCTCTTTGGCCTGAAAAGCCGCGAGTATTACTTTCGCTACAAGAAGCATCCCCACACCAAGGCCGAGATCGACGCCAGTCTGGCTCGCCTGCGCGAAGAGGCCCATCAGGCCCTCGAGGCCTGCCGCGACGGCGATCGTTTGCGTCTGCGGGTGTTATTGACCGGCGGCACGGGCTTTGTGGGCAAAGAGATCCTGTGGCAGGCGGCCCTTGACCCGAACATCGAGAAGGTCTACGTGCTGATTCGGCCCAAGACCATCCGGGACCGCAAGACCAAAGAGGTCCTCGAAATCCACACCCCTGCCATGCGGGGGCGCGAGCTGCTGCGCACCCTGTTACTCGAGGAAACCGACAAGTTCCACTTTCTGGCCGGGGATATCGAAGAGCCGCGCCTGGGCGTCAGCGACGATGACTATCAGATGCTGGCGGGCCAACTCACCCACGTCATCCACTGCGCGGCCAGCGTGGCCTTCGACGACCCTTATGAAGAATCGTTCGCGGCCAATGTGCTGGGCAGCCTCAACGCCCTCGAGTTCTCGATGGGCCTGCAAGAGGCCCAGGCCAGCCCGTTCGTGGCCCATCTCTCCATCGAGACCTCCTACATTCACGGTCGTCAGGTGCACGAGCCGGCCCGCGAAGACGAAATCGTCTTTCCGCGCAACTTCTACAACAACTATTATGAATTGACCAAGGCCATGGCCTCGCTCGAGACCGAGCGCTTCATGCTAGAAAAAGGTCTCAGGGTGGTTCAGTTGTGCCCGGCCATCGTCATCGGCGACGCCCGCTACGGCAATAACCGGGGCGACCTCAAAGTGGTCAACGCTCCGGTCAATGCCTTCGGACGAGCCCGCGAGAACCTCAAGGACAGTCGGGGCGATTGGCTCGAATTCTCGAAGGCCTGGATGCTCTACCGTATGGCGGCGCTTTTTCCAGGGGACGCCTCGGCCGAGCTCAATCTGATTCCGGTCGACTGGGTGGCCCGCGGCATCCTGGCCGCGACCGCCCGCGCCCAGGCGGTGGGTGAACGTATCCACCTGGCCACCGACAATCGCATCACCGCCGAGATGATTCAGCAGGTGGTTGGGGAAGAACTCAAGGTCGACGTCAAGCTTGCCGACCCCACTCTGCATCGGACCGTCCAACTGCCCATCATCGCCAAGGTGCTGGCCGGTCTCAAACAAAAGCGTCTGGCCGGAGCTCTGCAAAAGCTGGGCAGCATCTTCGGCGGCTATAGCGAGTGGGGCCAACCGGTCCACCTGGTGGGCAACGATGTGACCATTCTGGGTCTGCCCGAGCCTCGCCCCAACACCGAGCAGGTTTTTCGCATGCTGTGCCGCCATAACAAGTATGTGCAACGCTTCGGCATCATCAAAGACCCTGAAGAAATCGCCCGCCGCGAAAAGGTGTGGACCGAGTTTATCGAGCGGCTCGAAGAAGAGAAGGGCGTGGCCGTTGGGGCCCTGCCCACGGCCGAGTTCCATGAGGCCCTCTATGGCACCCTCGACACCGACAAGTTCGACTTCAAGACCTCGGTGGGCCAGCAGTGATGCCCACCAAGCCTCTGCCCCTTTCCAACGCCGACGCCGCCTGGCTCAACATGGAGCGGCGCAGCAACCTCATGATGATCACGGGGCTGTTTTTGTTCGAGCAGCCCGTCGACTTCGACCGCCTGCGCCAGACCCTCGAGACCCGACTGCTGGCCTTCGACCGCTTTCGCCAACGAGCCAACACCGAGACGGTGGGCCGCCCTCGCTGGGTCGACGATCCTGACATCGACCTCGACTTTCACGTCTTGCGCGCCTACCTGCGCGAACCAGACGAAGAGGATTGTCTGCTAGAACTGGTGGGCACCTTGATGGCCGAACGGCTCGATCGGGACCGCCCCCTGTGGCAGTTTCACCTGGTCGACTATCGCGGGGGTTCGGCCCTGATCGCCCGCCTGCACCACGCCATCGCCGATGGTATCGCCCTGATGAAGGTCTTGCTAGGATTGACCGACTCCGACCCCGAGGCTCCCTGGCCGTCGAGCGAAGACCTGCCGGCCGTGGTCGAGGGCAAGAAGCCGCGCAAGAGCGGTCTGGGCCGGGCTTTTCGTCGCACCGCTCGCTGGTTGAACAAAGGCAACCTGGGTATCCGCTCGGGCGAGGTCTTCGATCTGGCCAAAAAACATGTCGAGGTGGCCGCCGACCTGGGCTGGATGCTGCTGCGGGGGGTCGAGCCGAACACTCCCTTCAAGGGCAAACTGGGCCGCAAGAAGTTGGCGGCCGTGTCCAAGCCTCTGTGTCTGGAGCGGGTCAAGTCGGTGCGCCAGTTCTTCGAAGCCACCGTCAACGACGTGCTGCTGGCCGCGCTGACCGGCGGCCTGCGCAACTATCTGCTGGCCCACGACCATCCCCTGGATGAGGAGGCCTCGGTGCGGGTGGTGGTTCCCGTCGACCTGCGGGGGCCGCGCCAGGCCGAAGAGTTGGGCAACCAGTTCGGGCTGGTTTTCATGGCGCTGCCGGTAGGATTGGCCGAGCCCCGCGAGCGGCTCGAAGAGGTCAAGCGCCGCATGGGAGAGATCAAGAGTTCGCCTCAAGCCGTTTTCGTCTTCGGGCTGCTCAACGCCGTGGGGGTCATCCCCGCCGAGCTAGAAAAGCGAGTCATCGAGCTGTTTGGCTCGAAGGCCTCGGGGGTGGTCACCAACGTGCCCGGTCCCCAACAGCCGCTCTATCTGGCCGGCCAGAAGATCGACAGTCTGATGTTCTGGGTACCCAAGTCGGGCCGGCTGGGGTTGGGCGTGAGCATTCTCAGCTACAACCTGCAGGTGCGAGTCGGGGTGGCCACCGATGCCCGCTTGATCCCCGATCCCGGGGACCTGGTGGCCGGCTTTCACCATGCCTTCGAAGAGCTGGCAGCTCTGGCCGAGGTCAAATCATGACCGGGACGTGTCCTGCCTGCGAAACGAATAGCCTGACCGCCCTCACCGACCCCACCACCGGACTCGAGATCGACTCCTGCGCCGATTGCCACGGTCTGTGGTTTGACGGCAACGAGCTGAGCCAGCTTTTTCCCAGTCGCACCTTGCATCATCGCTTGACCAGTGGCGAGGCCTCGCTTCCACCCTCGCAAGACGAGCAACAGCGACCCTGCCCCCGCTGCCGCCAGGCCATGGAGAAGACCGCCGTCGCGGACCTTTCGCTGGACGTCTGTCGCCTTTGCCAGGGCATCTGGTTCGACCGCGGCGAGTTGAGCGCGCTCTTGGACAAGGTCAAGAACGGCCTGCGGGGCGACCCGCTGGTGGTCAACCAGGTCACCCTCGGCCTGGCCCTCGAGAGCATGGCCACCCTCCACGCCGAACAACGAGACCATCTCAAGGCGATCTGTCAATTCCTGGCGGTCTATGACTAAAAAGTGGGTGTGGTTGATCGGTGGCTTCTTCGTGGGGGTGCCGCTACTGATTGCCGTGATGCTTTGGCTCAACGCCCGCGAGCAAGAGAAGCTGGCCGATTATCTCGATTTGCCTCTAACCGGTCCGGTGACTGGCGAAGTCAGGGTCGAGGCCAAGCCAGCTGCTGACCAGCCCGTGATCGAGTCGCGAGACCGGCAGATGAAATGTCTGGCCTACCACCTGCGCGTGCTGGTCGTGACCGAGCGTGAGGATTCAGACGGAGACGCCCACGAGTATCGCTCGGTGGTGTTTGAAGAGACCCAGGGGGTCGACCCTCTGGTCCTCGACTGCCACGAGAAGAAGCTCTTTCTGAGCCTCAACGACTGGACCGAACACCATCGGGCCTATCTCCGCAGCGCCGAACAAGACCCGCCCTATCTCGACACCGAGCAACTGCCCGAGCCCGACGGCGAATTCCTGCGCTACGAAATCGAAGAATACCCTATCGCGCCCGACGAGACCCTCTTTCTGGCCGCCGAGGCCAAGCCTGGCGAGGCCGGCTTCGAGCTGCGCCCCAGCGTCAGTGCCGGGCAACTGGTGCTTTATCCCGGGGGTCAGGCGGCCTGCGTCTCGTCGTATCGCAGCCGAGCAGGCTTCAACCGGGTGGGCGCTTTCGTCCTGTTGTGCTTCTCGCTGTTAGCCTTCGTGGTGGTGGTGGTCTTAGCGCAAAAGGCCCCCCAACAAGCAGAGGACTAGACCCGTCCCGAGGCGTCGGGGATCGGCACGAAGTCCGTGGCGTAGCCCAGGGCGTCAGGATGGAGGATGGTCTCGACCTTGCCCGGCATGTCGTCGACCTGCTTGGTCTTGACCAGGCCCAGGCGCTCGATCCGCTCATAGTCGGCCCGTTCGAAGGCCACCGCCGTCATGGTCGGACGACCCGGGACCCGGCCGGTCTTGCGGTGGGCAAACAGCTCGGCGGTCTCGAGCGAGGCGCTGGTGAAGAGGCGGCCGTGGGGCAAGTGGTCATCGTCGAGGCGGGCCTGACCGCTCGACGAGCCGTGGTAAAAGACCTCGTGATCCTTAGCCCAGCCCTCGCCGAGCGCTCCGGTGAGGGTGTCACGGGCCATCTCGCGACAAAAGGTCGCTGGCTCTTCCATGAAAAGGGTGCCGTTGACCCCCAGCGAGAGGCCTGCTGGCAAGCTGGTCTCGGGGGCCGGACCGGCAGGCTTAGGAGGCTGAGGCTGCTCTATCCGCTCGGGCTCGGACGGTAAAACCGGTTGGCGCCACTCGACCACGTCGTCGGGGGCGCGAGGGGGCTCGAGCTTGGGCACCTTGGCGTCAACGGGCGGCCCGGCCACGCGGGCGGGCGCCGGGCGCAACGACGAAACGGGATTCTGGCCAGGAATCTCCATCCTTCATGATTCTAGCCGCGGCAGCGCCCATCCTGGTTAACATCCGGGCAGCGAGCTTTAACATCGGCAACAGTCTCCTAACATCTCAGAGGCTAACTTGGGCCAGCCTGGACTGGATGCTAGCTGTAGACAGACTAAGGAGCAACCGATGCACATCGCCAAGACCCCTAACTTTCACGCCGCCCCCGCCCCGCCCCGCCAGGGACCGGTCGACACCCCTCCCGCCGATTCCGGGCCTCCCCAGGAGTCGGTTATTCTCAAAGGCGCCAGGGCCGCCGCCAAGTATACGCTGGGCAGCCTCGGAGCCGTGGCTGGAGGGGCCGTTGGCGCCCTCAAAGGCGCGGTCCAGGGCGGAGCCACCGACAAACTCAGCGAGACCACCGAATCGGGTCGCCTGACCAAACTGGCCCGGCTGGCCGGGGCGGCCGTCGGCCTCGGACTGGGCGCCGCCGCTGGTGTAGTCCTGGCCCCGGCCGGCGTGATCGGCCTGGCGGTAGCTGCC
Organism: Vulcanimicrobiota bacterium; assembly: GCA_050250895.1. Taxonomy (GTDB): domain Bacteria; phylum Vulcanimicrobiota; class Xenobia; order Xenobiales; family JADMJV01; genus CAYRFU01. The sequence goes on from JBFWNU010000004.1 coordinate 208,947, forward strand.
CCCATCGCCCTGGGCTTGCTGGGAGCAGGCATCGGCGGAAGCACTCCCGAGATCCTCTCGCGGGCGGCCAAATCTGGCGTCGAGGCCGGCAAAGAAGCGACGTCCGGGGCTGTGGCCGGCTGGAATCTGGCCACCTCGCCCTTTAAAGAGGACCCACCGAAGGGACAGAAGGCTTGAACCACCGGGTCTTCGAAAGAAGACCCTGGTGCGAGAAACCCTTGAAGACCGCCAGTTCAAGCAAGTCGTGCTGGAGCATTCCCGCTGGTTGACAAGCCAGGGTCACCAGGGGCGTCGAGCCCAGCTGGCTCCCTTCTTTGCCTACGCGCCCCAACTGCTGGCCATCGAGATTGCCGAAATGGAACTGGTCGACAGCCGCCTGCCACTGGCCGATCTTCGCTATGCTCGCGTCATCGACTCGCAGCTGATCGGGGTCGACCTTTTCCGTTGCCAGGCCTATCAATCTTGCTTTAGTCGCTCGAACCTGACCCGAGCCAGGCTCGAAGGAGCTAACCTGACCGAGACCATCGCCCGCCGCACCGTCTTCGACCAGGCCAATCTGGTCCGGGCGGTGCTCAGCCGGGCCGACCTGTTGCAGGCCAGTCTGCGAGGGGCCGAGTTGCGCGACGCCTTTCTGGCCGGGGCCAACCTGAGCCAGTGCGACTTCAGCCAGGCTGACTTGCGAGGGGCTGACTTTACTGGCGCCAACCTGCAACAGGCCGATCTGACCGGGGCCGATCTGCGCGGGGCGATTCTATGGGACGCCGAGCTAAGAGGGGCGAGCCTGCGAAAAGCCGACCTCCGCGGTACCCACGTAGCCAAGCGTCAGCTAGAAGACGTAGCCACTCTGCAGGCGGCCCGATTCGAATGAAACCAAGCTTCCTCTACGGTACCGCCTGGAAAGAAGAGGCCACCTGCGAGCTGGTGCTCCAGGCTCTTGAGGCCGGCTTTCGAGCCATCGATACAGCCAACCAGCGCAAGCACTATCACGAGGCCGCCGTGGGTCAAGCCCTGGCCCAGGCCGGCCTGGCCCGCGACGAGCTGTTTCTCCAGACCAAGTTCACCCACCAACGCGGCCAGGATCACCGCCTGCCCTATGACCCCGGAGCCCCCATCGCCACCCAGGTTCGCCAGTCTTTTGAAAGCTCGCTTGAGCATCTGGGGGTCGAGCGCATCGACTCTTACCTCTTGCACGGGCCCACCTATCGGGAAGGTCTGGCCGCGCAGGATATCGAGGCGTGGGAAGCCATGCAACAGCTGCTTTCCGAAGGACGGGTGAGCTGCCTGGGGGTGAGCAACGTCAGCCCTGCGCAACTCGACGAGTTCTGCCGGCGAGGACCGGTCACCTATGTCCAAAATCGTTGCTTCGCCGTTTTGGGATGGGACCGCGAGACCCGCCGGGTGGCCGCTCACCACCAGGTCACCTATCAGGGCTTTTCGCTCCTGACCGCCAACCCTCGAGAACTGGCCAGTCGACCCTTCGAACAGTTGCTAGACGAAACGGACCTGACCGCCGCGCAGCTGGTCTTTCGCTTCGCCCTCGAACTGGGAATGGTCCCCCTGACCGGCACCACCGACCCCGACCACATGGCCGAGGATCTGGCCGCCCTGTCCTTTTCGCTCTCGGCTGACCAGGTTCAGCGCCTGGAACGGATTTCGGGGTAACAAAAGTCACCGACACCTCCTCGGGTCTGGTCTAGACTGAGAAGGTGCCGATGATGGAATGGATCAAGCGCCTGAGCCAGGCCCTCGATGATTGGATTTTCGAGCCCTATTTGCCGGCCGGCTTAGCCGTGGCCGGACCCAAATACTCGACCTCGAAGAACAGCGTCGAGTAAGGCGGGATGGTGGGCGGACGCCCGTTGGGACCGTAGGCCAGGTTATAAGGAATGGTCAGATGCCGAATCTCGCCGGGCTTCATGCCGACCACACCTTCATCCCAACCCTTGATCACGCTACCCTGGCCCAACACGAACTCGAAGGGCTCGCGCTTGCGGCTCGAGTCGAACTGCTGCTTACCGTCAAACCCGTCGAGCCAGCCCGAGTAGTGGACCCGGACCTTCTCGCCCGTCTTGGCCGGCTCGCCCGAGCCTTCTTTGATGGTCTTGCTTTCGAGCTTGCCCTCTTCGACTTTGCCCAGCATCTCGATCTGGAAGTAAAGGGTCGAATAGGGAGGGATCTTATTGTGCTCTTCGCCGCCATAGGCCAGGAAGTGAGGCACGGTAATGCGCTTGACTTCACCCTTTTTCATGCCTTCGATGGCCATCTCCCAGCCCGGAATCACCTGATTTCCACCGACGGTCATCACGAAAGGAGCCCGACCTTTGCTCGAGTCGAACTCTTTGCCGCTCTCGAACTTGTCGAGCCAGCCGGTGTACTCGACCTTGACCACATCGCCTTTGGTGGCCGACCAATCGCCGCTGCCTTTCTTGACGATCTCTTGCTTGAGCGGCTGGGGCTCGAACACTTTCTCGACTTTGGCCTCCATATAGAAAGGCTGGTTGGGCTTGAGGGGAGCGCCGGCGGGAATGGTCCCGAACAGGTCCTTGGCGGTCATCGAGCCACGTCGGACCCCGCCCTCCTTCATCCCTTCGCACAGGCGGGCGATTCCCGGGAGCGGAGTTTGGGCCGGCGCCACCACGAGTTTGAGCTCGCCTTTGCCCCAGGGCGTGCCTTCGTAGCGGTCGCCCCAGACCTTGATCGAAGCCTCGAAGGCCCCTTCTTTGTCGACAGCTTTACCCTCGCCCTTTTTCACGTCCTCGGACGAGAACTCGATACCCGGGCCGTCGGCCGCTGCCCCGGGCGTGGCCGCTCCGGGGGTCGGAGTGACCGCCGGGTCCGTGCCCGAGGCCGACTCGCCGTTGCAGCCCGCCATCACCAGCAGGGCCACCAGAAAGGCCCCCAGCCAGAGGGGGGCTCGCTCGCGTAGAAACATAGAAAACATCCTTACTTCCAGGTGGCCGCCTCTTTGACGTAGCCGGCCGATGTCCTACGGGGCTGGTCTGCAGGAAGAGCAGTTCCTGAGGCCAATCCCTGGCGATGACTCTGTCGCCCGGCTATCGCAGTGACCCCATCCGGCAAACCACTGTCAGGGTTGCCACCTGGAATCTTTGGTGGCGCTTCGGAGACCGCTTCAAAGAGCGACAGAACGCCATCCTACGGGTCTTAAAGCGCGTCGACCCCGACCTGGTTTCGCTCCAGGAAGTATGGGAGAGTGAAAAAGCCTGCCAGGCCGAGCTGTTGGCTCGCTCTCTCGGCTACCACTGGCGCTACGCCGCGGCCTCGTCGATCGGCGGCGTCGGCTTCGGCAATGCCATCCTGAGTCGCTGGCCCATCACCGCCTGGGAGCGCCACCTTCTGCCCTCGCAACCCAGCCGAGACGGGGGTCGCAACTGCGGCTACGTCACGGCCGAGGTCGACGGCCCGCGCGGCCCCCTGCGCCTCTACAGCACCCACCTGAGCTACAAACCCGAAGAGAGCGACATCCGCCAGCTTCAGGTGACCCATCTCTGCCGCGATCTGGCCTCGCGTCCCCCGTTGGCTATGCCACCGATCCTGGCCGGCGACTTCAATGCCGTGCCCGAGTCTGACGAAGTCCGCATGCTAACCGGCAAACGCGCCGTGCCGGTGCCCGGCCACGCCTACTATGACGCCTGGGAAGTCGTCTGCCCCACCGACCCCGGCTTCACCTGGGAACGCACCAACCCTTACACGCACGCGGCTCTCGAGCCCGACCGGCGGCTCGACTACGTGTTTTGCGGCCGCCCTCGCCCCGACGGAGCCGGACACGCACTGAGCGCCGTCCGCTTCGGGCTCGAACCGGTAGGCGACGTCTACCCCTCCGACCACTACGGCGTGCTGGTCGAACTTCGCTACTGAGACCGACGCAGGTTGTCGAGGGGCATCATCCGGGCCGTCTCTCGCGCCTCGAGGTTGAGCCCACCCTGGTCCGGAACCGAGCCCTTCATTTGAAAGGTGAGGTTCCCGCCGGCCTCGACCACCATCGCCGGCAACAGGTGGGTGGCCACAGGATTCTGATAGACCCCGTCGGCCGACCTCGGCATCAAAGAGAAGCGCACGTTCGATAGCCGCAACGAGACCTCGTTGTCGTTGTGAAGAACGATCTTGACCGTGTCGTTCCCGAGCGAGCGACATTCGACCAATCGCAACCGAGTCAGATCGGTCAGGGGAAGCACCTGAACGGAAATCGACTGGCCGCTGGACAACTCCAAGAGGTAGTTGCCCGGATAGACCGGAGCACTTAGAATCAAGCCATCGCGGCGAGACTGATAGATCCAGTCAGAACTCCAGGAAAGGTTAGGGTCGGTGCGCTTCCACCGTAGGCGAAGCACGCCCTCGAAGTCGGGGCACCAGCTGTCTAGAAGCTTGACCGTATTCGGATAGACACGGAGCTGATCGGGGGGCGAGCCGATCGGACCCACGCTGGGGGTCTGAGGGTCGGCCACCGAGACCTTCCAGAGGCTCGCCTCTCCCTGCTCGCTCACTTTCTGGGCACAGTTGGAGAAATCGGCAGACCGGTTCGTCAGCAGCCAGGTGACCCCGGTCTCGGCCACGGCGGCCGGATCTTTCAAGACCCAGAACGCGTGCGCGTTGAGAGTCGGCCGGAACGGAGGTCGGCCCACGAAATCACCGATGAGAGGAAAGGCACGCCCGGTCATCTTGCGCCCCGACAGACCCACCACGGCCGCGTCCCCCTCCATGGAATCGTCATCCTCCTGGTCAGGCATGGTATCGCGCCAGACCAGATCGCCGGCCGCCGAGAGGCGACGCAGCTCGCTGCAGAGTTCGAATTCGCCGGGTCGCAGACGCAACTGAGATTGGTGGCGAGCACACCAGCGGGCCGGCGACGGCCAGTCGAGCTTCCAGTCGATATGGCCCAGGCGATAGAACCCGGGCCAGCAACAGATCAGGACCAGCACCCACCCCCAGCGGTAACGGGCCAGGACCCTGCCCAGACAAGCTCCGAAACCCAGACCCGCGGCCAGTTCCCAACGATAGTATTCTCCTTCGTAGACGGGGCCAAAGTCGACCAGAGCCGGGGTCAGATAGGCCAGCAAGCCCAGACACCACCACCTTCGGTCCTCACGTTCGCCCAGATAGAAGGTGAGCGGAGCGAGCCACAGCGGAAACCAATGCAAGCAGAGCACCGACCATGAAAAGACCGACGCGTAGAAGCGCGGTCGATTGTCGTTGTTAAATCCGAGTTGGGGAATACTGGTCAACCCCAACGAGACTCTCCAGTATGCCCAGGGCTGCAAATGGATGCGGAGGAACTGCTGTTTAGGAAATCGGACCGAAAACTGCTGCTGCTGCGAGGCTTGCTCGGGGGCCAGCGAGGTTTTGCGCGAGACCAGTTGACGGAGCGGTCCGCCCTGCAGGGGCAAGAGCACCACCAGGATGAGTAGCCCCGTCGCCACTTTGCGATCGAGCTTGGCTCCCCACAGCCAGACCGGAACGAGCAGGCAAACGTAGAGTGGAAAAACCAGGCCCAAGGCCAACAGACACCAGATGGCCCGGGCCGATCTCCTCTCGAGCCAATACCAGCTGACCAGCAGCAACAAATGGGCCAGCGAGGCGTGATGAAAGAAGTGGTCTAGCAAGCCGCTCCATCCTCCCACCCCCAGGCCCAGAAAGAGCAAGCTGGTCGTGAGCATTCCGGCCCGCGGCGACTCTTTCGAGAAGACCAGATACGACTGCCACACCGTCAGCACCTGAAAAGCCACGTTGCTCATCATGCCGGCCGTCAAGACCGGTAAGCCGGTGGCCCTGGCCAGGGCCGCGACCACCAGATTGCGTCCGTACTGTCCCCCCAGGGGCACGTCGACAAAAAACGGATGCGACGCCGGCAGGCCATTCTCGTAGAGGAGTGACTGCTGGGGGAAGTCTAGCCAGAAGTCGTAGGGAACGCGCTGCCAATACCAGGAAAGGGCATAGGCGCCGGCCAGCAACGAGCCGGCTCCCAAAAAGCAAAGTTCTTGCCAGGCGAATTCGCGCTCGTCCCCCACCGGCCAGCCTGCGGCCAACACCAGGGCCACCCCGGCCACCACTAGCGCCGCCGCCCAGTTGCTGACCGAAAGCACGGCGTTAAGGCTGACCGCCACCGCGGCCAGGCCTACCCCGAGTCGGGGCACCAGCTGAGGAGAGCGCACCAGCAAGCGGCGCGCCGTGGCCAGAAACCTCCTTGTCACCAAAACCCTTCCCTAAAACACGAAAGACTTGTGGCCTGGCCACAAGTCTTTTGATCGAGCTTACCGACTAGTTCGTGTTATGGCTGCTGGTAGGGGCCGTAGCCGCCATAACCGCCATAGCCTCCATAACCACCGTAGCCGCCATAGCCGCCGTAGCCACCATAACCACCATAGCCGCCGTTGTTGGGCGGGGCGGGAGTGAAGGTGCCAGTGTAGACTTGCAGCGTCACGGCCGTGCCGGTTCCGACGGTGTTTGTCCCGATGCTGTTGATGGCGACGTTGGGCACGAACACCTGTCCCGACGGAGCACCGTTATTGAAGGCAGACACTACGATGTCGTAACTCCCGAGGGGAATCCCGGTCACCACCAGGGTCTGGAGATTCTGCGTCAGGTCGGCCGCAAAATAGAACGACCCTCCCCCGACCAGAGTGTTGGTCCCCGGCAGCAGGATGCTGACCGCATAGGTATCGGCAGCGGCGAAGCCCTGCTGGACCGTCTGCGCGAAGACGTTGTTGCGCTGGAAGGCTACTTGCAGATTGCCGGTCGTGGCTGTGCTGCCGCTGACTTCAGGGTCGTTGCTATCTTCACAGCCTGCCAAAGCCAAAAGCATCAGGGCAATCAGGGCACCTGCAAGGCCCAGGTGTAATCTCTTCATGAAACCTCCGGATCGGTAGTCGCGATCGCTTCGCAATGAGTCAACTTTCATCCTTCCAAGAATTCCCATAGTAGGTGCAGGTCTTGGGAAGGAATCGAACAATGTTGCCTCGATGACCGAGAGGCCCTCAAGCAAGCGATGATGTTGCTCCTGGCGGTGCCCGTCTGCGGCTGGCTGGTGGTCCGCCGGCTGCTGCACGAGTCAAGCCCGCTACTGGCGCTGGCGCTGACTGGCATGCTGTCTTGTCTGACCTGGCTTTCGCTGGCCAACCTGAGCTTGGCCACCAGCCTTTCGGCTTTGCCGTTCGCCCTGGCCATAGCCTACCTGGGGAAGAGAACCTCCTCCCCTCCTCCGCTTGAGAAGCCCGACTTCTCGTGGCCCACCACCGTCTTTTTGACCTGGGTGGGCATGATCATTTTCGGCTATACCGCCGCCTTCCAGAATCTCTACCTCGAAGACGACTACTGGATCCACTTTCCCCTGATGGGATTGCTCAAGAGTGATGGCCTACCGGTGCTTCATCCCTTTTTTGCCGAGATCGAGATGCATGGCCACTACGGCCGCGATCTGCTGGTAGCAACCCTGGCCCGCCTCGCCCACGCTCCCATCCTGCCGACCCTGTTCTGGTCCCAAATCCTAATGCAACTGTGCAGCCTGCTGAGTTTGATAGGGCTGACCTGGCGCAGCACCCGCAATGAACTTTCCACTTGCCTGGCCGTCCTGTTCGTCTTTGTCGGGATCAACGTGGGAGGACGGGGGGGGCTGATGGATTGCTTTCAGAACAACAACAGCTTCGCCTATGCCGTCACGCTGACGATGTTGCACCTGGTGTTTCTGGTGTACGACCGGGCGACCACCCCCAGAATCGTGACGGCCGGCTTGTGCCTGGGCGTCTTCGCCCTCGTCTACGAAACCCACTTTGGTCTGGTCGGTCTGGTGCTGCTGGGTCTGGTGTTGGCCACCCGCCGTCGAGAATTTGCGGCCATCGGCGCCCTTGGCCTGGTGCTGGCGGCTGTGGCCGGGGGGCCCATCACCCATCTTGTGCAAGAGCGTCTGCACCCCACCCAAAGAGAATGGACGCCGGGCGAACTCAATCAGCACCAGGTCATCAAGCTCACCTTCCCCAAGAAAGAACTCTTTCAGATTCAGCTTGCCTACGGCAGCTATCAGCGAAAGTCGTGCGCCTACGCGGTGCTTCCCGCGCTGGATCGCTTCACTACGATAGCGGCGGGCACTCCCTACCGCCCTATCTGGAGCTGGGATGTGTTGATGATCCACTGGCTCCCGACTCTGCTGGCCCCCTTGAGCCTGCTGGTGCTGGCCCGCTCACCGCCCAATCCCCTGGGTCTCGCCTTCTTGGGCTTTGGCGCAGTCGCCTTTCTTACTCCCGCCCTGGTCCATTTTGGTCCCATCTACGAATTCGAGTATTTCCGGTGGCAATTCGCGGCAGGATTTGGCTTCGCAGCGGCCTTCGGCATGGCCGCAGGCCTGGCTCTCAAAGACGCTTCGGGCCCGCTAAAAGTGGCGGTGGTGGTGCTGCTCGTCAGCCTGGAAGTGGCCCCCAGCCTGTTGCTCTTCGTCCTTCCCCTCGGCCGCGACTTGCAAGCCCGAGGAAGCCTGGCCGATCTGGTGAGACCCCGCAGTCAAGTCGTCCAACTCGGAGCCCTTGGCCATCAACTTGGCAACTTCAACTACATCGACTACGTGGCCGCCCGAACCCTCAAAAAGATGTCCGAACCTGGTCAGAACCTCATCGTGAATGCGTCCTGTGGAAGCTCCTGGGACCTCTTCTTCGAGTCGACTCTGATCGCGCTTTCGGGCCGGCGCTCGGTGGGTCATTCGCTGCCCTGGCCCCAGGAACCGGTGGGCACTCCACCCTACCACCGAAGCCTGCCGGCCCATGCCTTCTGGGTCGCCCCCAGCGAAACCTTGCTGGGGCAGCTTCAGGTCGATTTCGTCTATCTGCGGCCGGGAGCCGACCAGCAGTTCGAACTGCGCCGCTGGTTCGATTCCCATTGCGACCTGGCATGGGCTTACGGCGACTACCGGATCTGGCGCACCGGCGTGCCCCACCAGCCCCTGCGGGGAGTGGCCGCCACCAAAAGCCAGGTAAAGCCACCGAAACTGCGAGGCATCCCTGAGCAACTGCCCACCGCCGACCCGTTCGAGTTCTCGCTCGAGTCCACCGGCCAAACCTGGGCCTGGGCCATCGTCCCGGCCGAGGCCGGGCCCGAGGCCGTCGATCTCCACGAAGTGGTGTCCTGGGTCGAAGGCCCTTGCCTGGGGGTCACGCCACCCGTGGCCGGAGCCTTCGAACTGCGTTTGTTCGAGGTCAAGAACGGCCTGCTGTACCCCACCGACGAGGCCGTGCGTCTCGAAGTCCGCGAGCGGATCCCCCCCGGCCCTTAAGGCCCGATGGCGCGCATCCAGTTGGTGAACTCCAGGCAACGAATCCGGTCATCGAGAATATCCTCGTCCAGCGAGAGCAAGAAGCGCAGATCCTTGCGATGCGGCTCGAGCCCCAGGGCCTCCATGGCGCGGGCGAACACTTCGAGCGAGGGAACATCCGGAAAGAAGCCCTCGCTGATCAGCGCCTGCTGACGGGCCAGGATGAGTCGACCCATATCCACCAACGAGAACTCGGGATGGTACTGGGTGGCCCAGAAGTCCCCCTTGAGGTAGCGCACCGTCATGGCCTGGATGGCCGTGAAGTCGTTGCCTCCCAGTACCTGCGAGCCCTCGGGCGGGTCGATGACCTCGTCGAGATGCGAGATGAAGGCGTCAAAAACGGCCGGCTTACCCGCGAACATGGGGTGGGACAGCCCGGCCTCGTGGAGGCGAATCTTGCGAGCCACCGACACTTCGCGACCCCTGGGATTGGCCTGCACCCGGCCCCCGGCGGCCACGGCCGCAATCTGGATGGCCCAGCAACTGCCGTACTGGGGCACTCCGGCCGCAAAGGCGCGCCGGGAGAGTTCGACCTGACGGTCGACCCGCTCGTCGGCAGGAGTGTGGATGCACAGGCTGCAGCCAGTCCACATGACCCCGGCGAACTGACCTAGCTCGTCCTGGCTGGGCAGGTCGGGTTGGTCGCTCGGATAGAGCACCTCGTGGCCGTGGCCCCCGTTGTGGCGCTCGAGCATGTCGGCGAACATCTTCCAGGCCGGCCGCACCCCCACCGACACCAGCTGTTCTCTTCCCTCGGCCGGATAGCCGTCAACGATCAGGAATTTTCCCATGGCGGCGGGGCGTTCTTCTCGCCGGGCCCGCCAACCTGCCGGCTCACGCAGGAGAAACGCCCATTTCGAGGGAACTGGGCGCCTCAAGCAGGGGGAGCCGTGAAGCTACGTTCAACCATCATCGGATTATCTGTGCTGGCCGTTTTGGTCTCGGGCTGCGATAGCCAGCGCGGCGACTTTGTCGTGAGCAACACCTCGCCAGGACCGTTCGAGGTCCGCCGGCTGGATGGTAGCCAGAACAACCTTTTCAATCCCCAACTGGGCACAGCCGGCAGCCGCCTGCTACGTGAAGTGCCGATAGCCTACGACGACATGATGGCCAGCCCTTCGGGGGTCAATCGCCCGGCCCCCCGCAACATCTCCAACACCTGCGTCTCGCAGGCCGCCGACATGCCCGACCCGACCGGTCACTCGGCCTACGTATGGGCCTGGGGCCAGTTCATCGACCACGATCTGGATCTGACGGGCACGGGCAGCGAGGCCTTCGACATTCCCATCCCCGCCGGCGACCCGTTTTTCGACCCCTTCAACCTGGGCAACCTGGTGATGCCGTTCGCGCGCTCGGTGTTCGATCCTGACACGGGCACCGACCCATCCAACCCGCGCCAACAGATCAATCAGATTACGGCCTTTCTCGACGGCTCGGGGATCTACGGTTCGGATGTCGACCGGGCCGCCGCCCTGCGCACCTTTGAAGGCGGCATGCTCAAGACCAGTGCCGGGGACCTGTTGCCCTTCAACCTCGACGGCCTGCCCAACGACGACCCTACCGGCCAACCCCCTACCAGCCTGTTTCTGGCTGGCGACCGTCGGGCCAACGAACAGATTGCCTTGACCAGCCTGCACACCCTGTTCGTGCGTGAGCATAACCGCCAGGCCCGGCTGCTGGGCCAGGCTTTAGTCGGCCTCAGCGACGAGCAGATCTACCAGCTGGCTCGCAAGCGCGTGGGAGCGCTGGTGCAGGTCGTCACCTATCAGGAGTTTCTGCCAGCGATTCTGGGTCCCGGGGCTTTACCGCCGTATACCGGCTACAACCCCAATATCGATCCCGGTATCGACATTCTCTTTTCCACCGCCGCGTTTCGCTTTGGGCACAGCCTGGTGGGTCCCACCCTGCTGCGCCTGGATGCCAGCGGCCAGCCCATCGCGGCCGGCAATCTGGCCATTCGGGATGCGTTCTTCCAACCCACCCGGCTGGTGACCGAGGGCGGCATCGACCCGGTGCTGCGAGGGCTGGCAGCTACCCCCATGCAGCAGCTGGATCCCAACATCATCGATGACCTGCGCAGCTTTCTCTTCGGCCCTCCCGGCTCAGGCGGACTCGACCTGGCCTGCCTCAACATCCAGCGTGGCCGCGACCATGGCCTGCCCGACTTCAACACTGTTCGGGTCGCCTGTGGCTTGGCGCCCCTGGCCAGCTTCGCTCAGCTTACTGGCGATCAGGCCCGAGCTCAGGGGCTGGCCACTCTCTACGGCAGTCCCGACAATCTCGACCCGTGGGTTGGCTTTCTGGCCGAAGATCCGGCCCCCGGCGGCCTGGTCGGTCCCACCCTGAGAGTGGTGCTGATCAAGCAGTTTACCCGACTACGTGACGGAGACCGCTTCTTCTACGCCAACGACCCCAGCCTGGCCGCTTTCCGGGGGGAACTAGAAGCCACCACCCTGGCCGACATCATCGCTCGCAATACCGAGGCCACCATCCAGGGTGACGCATTCAAGACTCCCTAGCCATAGCTAGACTGGGGGTCGCTGTGCTACTGGCGACCTTGCTCGGCTGCTCGAACCCTGGCTACGAAGTCAAAGACGGAAGTGTCATCTATCGACAGCGGCAGAATGACGGCCAATTGCTGAGCCTTCCTATGCAGGCCGACTCGGCCACTTTTGAAATCCTCGACGCCCACTATGGTCGTGACAAATTCTCGGCCTTCTACCAGGCTGAACCACTTGACGGCAGCCTGCCCGACAGCTTTGTGGTGCTGACTTCGCCTTACTCGAAAGACGCTCAGAACGTGTATTACAAAGCAGAGAGGATCAGCCGCGACGCCCCTCGCTTTCAAATCCTGCAGGACGAATTCGCCAAAGACAGCCAGACCGTCTATTTTCGCTCCAGCCCCATCGAGGCCGACCCCGAGACCTTTCGCGTCTTACGTCCGGGCAGCGGTTATGCCACCGACGACACCAATGTCTTCTGGGCCCGCCTCAAGCTCGAGCGCTCGAGTCCGGCCAGTTTCGAACTGCTCAACCGCTACTACGCCCGCGACGAGCAGCAGGCCTGGTACCGGGGAAAGCCCCTACCCGAAGCAGACCCGGCCAATCTGGTCCTGATCGAAGACCACTATGCCAAGGACGGTCACAACGTGTATTACCACGACCAACCGGTGGCCGGTGCTCTGGCCGAGAGCTTCGAGCCGCTCGCGGGCGGATACTTTCGCGATCAGGCCGCCGTCTATTTCGAAGGCCAGGTCATCCCAGGCGCGGACCGAGCGAGCTTCGAGGTCGATAGTGCACGCCCACACCGAGCCCGCGACAAAAATCGCACCTACGACAAAGGCAAGCCCAGCTCTTCCTAGAATTAGGCTGTATGGGATTCGAGCTCGAAGGCAGCAAATTTCAGCTCAAAGATGTGCTGCTGCGCCCCGGCTGCATCGTCACCGTCCTGGGTTTTATCATCCTGGCCGTGGCCGTCGTGATCTATTCGCATCGCACCGGCAACGTCGACTACATGAACCACCCAGAGCAGATCGCCCGCCCCGGGGCCAATATCAAAATCATGGTCTGGATGGTGGGTGGCATCGTGGCTATGATCGTGGGGGCCCTGCTCTCGTTTTTGGATTTCACGCGCCGCTAGTCGGTTTTGGAGGGGGAAACGTGCGTCTGTTGATGGTTCTACTCACTTGCCTGTGGCTAAGTGCTTGCGGCACGCCGCCGACTCCCGAGGCCAGCCCTACCCCTGACCCGTCGATGGCGACCCCCACTCCCGAAGTTAGCGCGTCTCCCGAGGAGACACCTTCCTCCGAGGCCAGTCTGCCCGAAGACATCGGCGAACTCGAGCCGGCCCTGAAACGTGTCTACAAGGACCACGCTTACTGTGTGACCACACGCGACGTGGACGGCATGCTGAACTTCTATACCTTTCCCTTTGACGACGACGGAGAGCCGCAGACCAGAGACCAGGTCAAGGCGGACTTGCAAGAACTGGTGGACGACATGAACGAACTGGAGCGCAAAGCCGAATCGACTCTGCGATTTAGCTTTCGTGACGAAATCCGGGGGCTGGCCCGAGAGGGCGACCATAAGGTGGCCGTTAAAGGGCGATTCACGCTGGTGGCGCGCAACCCCGCCACCGGAGTCCGTTACGAACGGGTTCAAGAAGGCATCGATATCTGGACCAACCGGGACGGCAAGTGGAAAATGTGCGGCTCGAAAGAGTATGTGGAACTCTCGGCCGGCATCGTCGAGGGTAAACCCGAGGTCAAAGTGGCGCCGCGGCAGCCCAGTCAGCCAGTGTCGCGCCCGGGCCTGGGCAACAACCACTCCTATGACCCCAATCGCTATCAGCAGATGCAGCAGGAGCGGATCCGGCAGCTCAATCAGTATCCCGCCCAACACGGCTTCGGCCGATAAAAAAAAACAGCGCCCCGAAAGGCGCCGCACACACACAGGACCAGTTATTGGATGGGGCGTTGATGCCCGCTCCGTAGCGTAGGTTGATCATAGACCCCACACCTGGAGACGCACTTGGAACTCGTCCGTCAAAGATTGACTTCGTGTAAACTTTGTTAACCGGGCAAGTTTACAGCCGGCCTGCTAGGGAAATGTCCAGACTTCCAGAAGCACCCCAGGTGTCTGCAGCCCGAATTCTTGTTTTAGAAGATGACCCCGAAATGCGCGCCATTCTGGCCCAGGTTCTCGAAGACCAGGGCTACGAAGTCACCGCCGTCGACCGCGGGGAAGCAGCCGTAAAAAGCGCCAGGGATGCCACCTTCGACCTGATCGTCGCCGATATCCGAATGGACGGAATGAGTGGGCTCGAGGCCGTAGCTCAAACCAAAGCCCACCAGCCCGAGATCGGGACCATCATCGTGTCGGGGTATGCCACTCCTGAAGAGACTTCGCGAGCCCGCCAACTCGAGGTCGGGGGCTTTCTCAAGAAGCCTTTCCGCATGAAAGAGTTCCTGGCCCTGGTGCGCACCGAACTCGCCGATCGTCACCGGGCCGAGCAAAGCCAGGTTCGCGGCCTGTCGATTCGTGAAGCCCTGCTGTGGGCGCTGGGGGCCTTGCGGGTGGTGGCCGAGACCTCCCCTCCTCCATTTCCCCCCGGTCACCTGTTGCGGGCTGAAAACCTGGCCGCCGCCCTGTGCCAGTCACTCGAATTGGCGCCCGAGGTGACCGCCGAGGTCAAGGCAGCCAGCCTGCTGGCCCTGCTCGAAGAGATCAATCCCCTACCCGAAGGATTCGGCTCAGACGTCAGCTTTCTGCCGGCCCTGAAGACAGCCCTGTCCCACTATCACGACCGCTGGGACGAGGATCCCAAACCTCCGACCGAGGCTCGCATCGTGGCCCTGGTGGTGGCTGCCTGTGAAGAGCCGCGAGCCGACAGCGACCCCCTGCCCACCTCGGGCGAACTGGGCCAGCGCGACCCAGGCTATCTTGACCCGAGCTTGCTCAAAGTCTATCACGAACTGGCCCACACCGACCTCGAGCAGACGGTCAAAGTGGCCAGCAGTTCCGAATCGCCGGCCCGCAACTTGCTCTCGCTGGCCCGCACCCTCGAGCGGGTGGGCGACGGCAACGGAGCGATCAAAGCTTTCACCGAGGCCTCAGCCCTGGCGCCCAACCGGCGCGAGTCGGTCGAGGCTTTGCTGGGCAAGGCTAGGCTCACCCCTCCCGACGAGTCAGCCAGGTCGGCCCTGGCAGCCGCCGAGACCGCCCGCCGTCTGGGTCCGGTCATTGCCGCTACCACGGCTCTCGAGAGTGGCCTGGTGCTCTATCGCCACCGCGACCCCCGGGCGCGCGAGGTGTTGCTCGAGGCCGTCACCGGGCTCGAGCGGCTGGGCTTTCAGGGCCATGTGGCCCGGGCCGCCATTCCACTGGTGCGGCTGGGGCAACCCTTGCCGGCGGCCCGCTGGCCACGGGTGCTCGACGCCATGCTCGATCCGCGCTACGCCGAAGAGACGACCCGCTCGGCCCGCTGGTTGTTGCCCGAGACCATCGAAGCCCTGGCCCACGGACCGGGTGCTGACCTGAGCAACTATCTACCGCGGCTGGTGAACCAATTTTCCGGCTCGATCAGCTCCGCCCTCGAAGCCGGCCAACTCTCGGAAGAGGCCCGGCTCTTCCTGGTCACCTCGCTCTCTAAATCCCAGGGCTTTCTGGCTCAAGAGATCGTCGAGTCGCTGCGCAAGGACACCGATCCCGAAATTCGCAAACAGGCCGACGGCCTGGCTCAGCGGGTGGGCCGCCGCGGGGGCCCCGAATTGGTCCGCGTGCGAGCATTCGGCCTGCTCGAGGTGCAGCGCGGGCAAGAGCCCATCCCCAACAAGCTGTGGAAGACTCAAAAGACCAAGTATTTCTTCGCCTTCCTGGCCTCGGAGTGGGGGCGCTATTTCCATGAGGATCACATCATGGACCACTTCTGGCCCGACGACCGAGAAAAAGGCAAGAAGAACATCTATTGGGCGACTTCGGTCACTCGTCGTTGCCTGCGCGTCAACGACGACGAGCCAGAACTGCTTGAACGCCAGGGCGAGTCGTTGCGACTCAACCCCACCGTGCCCCGCTGGGTCGACACGGAAGAGTTCGACAAAGCGGCCCAGGCCGGAGCCACGGCCGAGGCGGCCGGCCAGGCCGAGACGGCCCGCTCCCACTATCGCCGTATGGCCCAACTCTATCTCGGCCCCTATCTCGAAGGCTGCTATCTCGACTGGGCACTGCGTCGGCGCGACTCGCTCGAGAAGGCGCTGGTCGACGCCATGTGTCGTCTGTCGGCCCTGGCCGGGGCCGCGGGCGATCATCGCGAAGCGCTAGAGAGCGCCAACCGGGCCCTCGAGCACGACACCTGCCGTCAGGAGGCTCACCTGCTGGCGATGCAAAGCTACATCGGGCTGGGTCAACCCGAGTCGGCCATCGAGCAATACCAGCATTGCGAGGCGTTGCTGCGCAAAGACTATCACATCGAGCCCAACACCGAGTTGATCGAATGCTATTATCGAGCGCGACTCGGTCTACCCGGAGCCAGCACGATCTGAAGGGCCTAGAGCCGGCAAGCGAATCGAGAAGCAGGTCCCTTTGTCTTCTTCGGACTCGACCTGGATCTGGCCGCCGTGCTGTTCGACGATTTCGAGGCTCACCGACAGGCCCAGTCCGGTCCCCTGACCAACCGGTTTGGTGGTAAAGAACGGGTCGAAGATCAGCTCTTTTTGATGGGGAGCGATGCCCCGTCCCCGATCCTCGACCACGATCAACACCCAGCGCCCCTCGGCACGAGCCGAGATCTTCACTTTGCGCCGCTCCGGGGGCAGGTCGCTGCAGGCGTCGATGGCATTGAGCAACAGGTTCATGACCACCTGCTGCAGTTCGCTGGACTTGCCCCTCACCAGGGGAACCTCGTCGAGGTCGGTGGCAAGGTCCACCTGGCTTCGCTTGAAACGATGCTCGAGAAAGAGCAGAGCATCACGGATCACCTCGGCCACCGACAGCTCGATGGCATTCTGATCGCCGCTGCGGCGAGAGTAGACCAGCAAACGATCGACTAGAGACTGGAGTTTGTGAGCGGCCTTCTGAGCCAGGTGGAGTTTCATCATAGCCTGGTCGGGGCGGCTCTCGAGCTGAACCTCGGCCGCGTCCAGTGACAGCGAAATGGCCCCCAGCGGGGTATTGAGTTCGTGGGCGATGCCGGCGACCATGGTGCCCACCGCGTTCATCTTGCTGCTCTGGACCAGTTGGGCCTGTTTGGCCTCGAGTTCGGCTCGGGCGGCCACCACGGCGCGATAATTCTCGGCGTTGGCCAGGGTGATAGCCGTCTGGCAGGCGATGGTGAAGAGAAGGTCAGCGTGCTCGGCGGTGTAGTTGGCCTCACCCACCGACCCCACCGCCAGGATGCCCTGAACTCCCCGGTCGGTGACGAGGGGAGCCACCAGCACCGAGTTTCCCTTGCCCAGCTTGGGCAGCGAACGAGCCTCCCCGCCAGCCGTGGCCTCGAACATCGCCCGCCGCTCCTCGGCCGCAAAGCGACGCTCGCCCCATTCCCACTCCAGGCCCGACCCGCTCACCAACAGGCAACCGAAGTCGTGATGGATGGTATCGCGCAAGAGTCGCTGAAGCGCCAGCGAGATATACTCGGGCTGCAGCGACGAGGTGATGGCGCGCGAGCCCTCCATCAAGTGGGCCAGCAGGGTGAAGCGCTCTTGCAAGGCGTGATGCACCCCACGCTTGGCCTGCTCGCGCAGGCTGGCCTCGAGGGCCAGACTGGCCTTGCCCACTAACCAGTGCAGGTCCTTGACCTCCTGGTCCGAGTAGTCCGATTTGCGACGCCCCAGATAGAGAAAGCCGAACTCACCCAGAGGTAGGCAGACGCAGGCTCGTTCGTTAGCGAAAAACAGTCCGTTCTTGTTCTCGCCCAGCAAGAAGCGAACCGGTCGGCGCACCCGCATACAGTCCTGGACGCAGCGCATCGAAGCGAACTCGGTCGGCACCGGATAGTCAGAACGACTGCGCACCGTCTCGAAGTGCCCGGAGCGCTCCATCAGGATGACGACGGTGCGACTCGGGCTGATCTCGTGAGCGGTGGCCAGGATGGCGTCAAACGTCTCGTCGAGGGTCGGTTGCGAGGCCAGGTGACGGGCAAATCCCTCGAGGATCTTGCGTTGCTTGGCGGCCAGGGTCAGTTCTTCGCGCACCCGGCTGGCCTCTTCTTCGGCCCGGGCCCGGCCGCGCTCTTCGGCGCTGAGGCGGTCGATGGCGGCCGTGGCGTCTTGGGCCAGCACCCGAAAGGCCACGTTCTCGAGGCCGCGGTGCAGCATCAATAAGGCCGGCAGCAGAGCCAGAGCATACCAGGGGTTGGGCTCGAGCACGGCCAGCACCCCTACCACCGCCGGGGCGCAAGCCAGTCGAAGATTGTTGGCCCAGCGCCGCAAGCGGTTCCAATCCTCGAAATCGTCGCTGCGACGCAGCCACTCGGGGGCCACGCCCAGCCACTCCCACAGGCCGGCATAGACGGCCCCGCCCAACAAAGCCGAAAGCGCCGGGGGCCATGATAGCCCGAGGGCCGACGGTACGGCGATGGCGGCGATGGCCAGCAGAGCGACCACCAGTTCAAACAGAACGCCGGCCTGCTGACGGGTGGTCGGCGGGCGCAGGATGACCCGGGCGATCAGGCCCAGGGCAACAATGAAAGCAGCCGCCGGGGTGCCCACCGAGACCAGCGCCGCACCCGCCAGAAAGAACACCGGCGCGGTCGAGAAAAAGCCGTAGCGAGCCAGCGGGACCGCCTGCCATTCGAGCACGATACAAGCCAGCGCTAGCACCGCCAGCGCCGCGCCGACCTCGGGTCGAGGCCCGAGGAACAGGTCCAGGCCGAACAGCAGGGCGGCCGCGATGGTTAGACGATTCCTTGTCATCGCAGGCTCAAACGTGGCCCCAACCTGTCGATAGACAAAAAGAACGGAGGTTGCCGTGGCCGACCAGAACACGGGAGCTGTCGCTCGGGAAACTCACTATCGTGTGCTTCACCGGGACCGACCGGCTCCCTTCTCGCAACTTTTCCAGTGGAAGGAGGAGCTTGCTAGCTTCTTTAATTCGGAAGGTGTGGTGGAACAAGAGCTATGGAGGGACCGTATTGGTCAACGTTGGGATGCCGCGCGCCCCAACTGGCGGCTCACCCCACCTAGCATGGTGCTGGGTTTTCCGGGACCGTGCTCATACCTCAAAGGCTTGTTCTGGCGCCTGGTCATCATCGAACACACCGAGCTCGACCTGCTGCTCGAACTCGGCGGCCAACGCTTCGGCACCACCTTCTGTGTGCCGGCCTGCCACGGTTGCTCGGCTTGCTCGGCCGCCCGAATCCCGGTGGAACGCTTCGAGATGCGGCGCTCGCAGCGGCGCACCTGGCGGCGCAACCAGGACCTGGAGGTCGAAATCGGACCGGTAGTCTATACGCCCGAGAAGTTCGAGCTCATGAAGACCTTTCTGCATCGCCGCTTCGGCAACCACCTGGCTCATCTGCTCGAGGACTCCAAACGCGAGGCGTTCTATCGCAACTGGATGCTCTATCGCTACGGTGGCACTCTCGAGTTTCGCTACCGCCTCAACGGCCGATTAGTGGCCGTTGGCAGCCTGGATCACTCGGCCCGCAACGCCTATTCGCACTATTTTTTCTACGACCCCGACGAGCAACGGCGCCGACTGGGCATCTACAGCTTTCTCTTTGAACTTGACTGGTGTCGCCGCCAGGGCCTCGAACATCTTTACATCGGATTCTACAACGAGCGCTCGCCCTCGATGCGCTACAAAAACGAGCTGCAACCCCTACAGTTGCTCCACCCTCAGCGCGGATGGGAAGGATAAGACGCCTGGTGCTGACCTTGCTGGCCGCCGGCGCCCTGGGCTACGGCGGCCTTTGTTGGCTCGTCTACGCCCGGCAGGACGCCCTGATCTTCTTTCCTGATCGGCACCTGAGCGCCGACCCCTCCCGTCTGGGCCTGACCTACGAAGAGTTCGAATTGGCCAGCGGCCCGTCAGCCACCGTCCACGGCTGGGTGGTGCGGACCGAGCCCTCGGCCCCCTGGATCCTCCATTGTCACGGCAACGGCGGCAACATCAGCGGACGCATCGACGAACTGGCCGTCTTTCACCAACTGGGCCTCAACGCGGTGGTGTTCGACTATCGCGGCTACGGCAAAAGTAGCGGGCAACCGAGTGAGCAGGGCATCACCGACGATGCCGAGGCGGTTCGCAACTATCTGGTCGACCAACTGAAAGCCGAGAAGCTGGTCTATTTCGGCGAGTCGCTGGGGGGCGGGGTGGCTTGCGCCCTGGCCGAGCGCCATCCACCCGCAGGCCTGATTCTCAAATCGACCTTTACCTCGGTACCGGATGTGGCCGCCGAGGTCTATCCCTTTCTGCCGGTCCGATGGCTGGCCAGGGTGCGCTTTCCTTCTCGCCAGCGAGTGGCTCGATTTCCCTTCCCCAAGCTCATTTTGCACGGCGACCCCGACGAGGTGATCCCCTTTCATCATGGACGCGACCTGTTCGAAGCGGCCGCCGAACCCAAGCAGTTCGTTCAGATCGGCCCGGGCCACAACACTCCTCCCGACCAACTGGGAGAGGACTACCTGCGCGCTGTGAGCGAGTTTTGCCAGGCCTTGTGAACCCCGAATCCAAGACCTCCGAAGTCTGGGTCTCGGCGGCGGGCGCCATCGTGCTGGTGCTGGTTCTTTTCGCCTTCCGTTCCGAGGTCGGGCCAGTTCTCCACTCGCTAGAAGCCTGGGTGGCTCGGGCAGGCCCCTTCGGCCCGCTGCTGTTTCTGGTGGTCTACGCCGTCTGGGCCACCCTTTGCCTACCCGGCCCGGTGATGCTGGCGGCCGCTGGCACGCTCTTTGTCGCTCACCCGCTGGTGGCCATCCTCTGCATCTGGCTGGGCGACGCCGTGGCCCAAGCGGCGGCCTTCCTGGTGGCCCGCCGCTGGGCGCGCCAGGCCATCGAAGCCCGACTGGGCGACCAACCGTGGTTCACCTGGCTGCAAGCCCAGATCGAAAGGCAGGGTGTCCGGGCCGTCTTTACCGTGCGTCTCATGCCGTTCTTCCCAAACTCGTTGGCCAACTACGCCTTCGGCCTGACACCGATCGCCTTCTGGCCTTATCTGGCCGCTTCGGCGGCGGGCTCCCTGCCCAACACGGCCCTCTATGTCGGTGGGGCCGCCGGGGTGGTCCACCTGGTCAAGAACCCGGTCTGGGAGCATGACGTCTTGATCGCCCTGGGGATCACCCTGACCGTTTCGGCCTTCACGTATCTGACGGTGCGCCGGCGACGAGACGTCAGCTCAGCTTGATGCGGCGCACCGGCTCTTTGTCGCGCGGGTCGAGGGCCGCTTCACGCAGCGCTTTGCCCACCTCCATGTCGGCCTCGGGATTGGTCCCCACGGCATCGGCATCCAGGGCGGCCCCGTCAGGGCGGGCACTGACGTGCTGGCGGCAGATGGCCAGATAAGCAAGGCGAATCAGATTGGGATGGTCGCTGGCTTTGAAGCGGGATTTAAAGTACAGACACATTCCCGCGGCATAGCCGATGGGCCACATCAAGGGTGTCTTGTTCCAACCCTCCATGCCTTTGACGAAGGCCGGGTCCTTGGTCATCGTCTGGTGCAGCTGGCCCAGAAAGCCGCTCTGGACCTCGTCTTCGAGGCTCTCCATCACGCCCGAGGTCTCGAGCGTCAGGTGGGCCGCTTTGAGCGCCTGCAGCTTGGTCTCGTGCAACTCGCTCGGGGTGTCGGTGCGTTTGGGAGCGACCTCCCGCAGCTTGTCCCAATAGATGGTATTGACGTGCTTTAACACTTCCTCGGCGGTGTTGTTGGATACACCCAGTCGCTCAGCCAGGGTTTCGTAGAAGCGCTCCTCTTCGACTCCGAAACGGCCGTCGGCCAGGGCCACCACCAGGCTCAGCACCAGAGTCGGCTGGACCAGCTCGCCGTCGGCCTTGATGAAGGCGATCTCGTTGGCCAGGGTGGCCAGCAGGGCCTCGGTATCCTCGGCCGCCCGGCGGACTTCCCAGGCTTTGCGCATCTGCTGCCGGGCCGACTGAGAGGGAACCAGACGCGAGGCGGCCTTTTCCATCAGTTCGAGCTTGGGTGTGACCGCGTCTTCCGGACCGACATAGGCCATGGCACAGCCCACTTCCCAGAACGGGACCAGATGCTTGGCCGAATCCTCGGCGATGGCCACGCGCAGGTTTCGTTCCAGCGTTCCAATGTCGTCGTCGGCCGAGAAGCCCAACGACCATCGCTTGGACATCCACTCGATCACGGCCCGCTCGATGGCTTCCTCGTCGGCACTCTTGCACCCGACCACCTTGCCCATCCAGCTCATTAGTCTGGCCACCAGTGCGTCGGTGGTAGCCAGTTTTTGCAGTTCCCTGTCTTCCAGACCTGCCAAGCCCCCCAGGGTGCGAAGTTCGGCCGGTTGCATCAGTCGTAAACCCGTTAACATGCGGCTTGCTTAGCCTTCCAATCGGGAACTCCTCTAGAGAGGGAGGATACTGAACTCGAGAGACCGGGTGGGGCACGGCGCCGGCCGGATTCAATCCTGGCGAACGGGCACTTCTCGCTCGCCCACTTTGAGTCGGTCTTCTTCGCGGCTGAGTTCGCGGCTGGTGGGCTTTTGCAAGGCCGTAACCAGTCGTTCGACCTCGGCTTGCGCGTCGACCACCGGGGCGGCTGGGGCCAGGGGGATCGGCTCGGGCCCGGGGTTGTGCTGGCCCGGATCCTGCTCGAGGTCAGAGAGGAACTTCTTGACGGCGGCGGCACCCTGGCGCTGGTCGATGACCTCCCCGGTGGTGGGACAAAAGGAAAGCAACTGATGCTCGAGGTGCAGGCCGCCCGGCGAACGGATGAGTGTGGCATAGTGATGAATCACGGTTCGCTGGCGTGAAAACGGCCAGAACCCACCCTCCTGACGCTCGACGAACTGCTCGCGCAGCAAAAGGTTACCGCCACCGGCGGGGTCGGGCCGGGTGGAGAACACCTCGATACGGTCCTCGGTGTTGGGGTCGTTGTCAACGTGGCTGCCCATGAAGATGTCGGCGCTGACAAAGTCGGCCTCAAAGGGGGTGGTCGCGGGACCGGGAGAGCGCAGGACTCTCCACCCTTTTTCGGCCATCACCTGGCCTTTGGCCTGTTGATAGCGAACCAGAGAGTCACCGGGCGTAAGGACCTTCATGCTATCAGACTAGACAATCGGGCTGAAAACACCCTGAACGCCGCGGAGGAAGCCTCAGCCGGGCGCGGAAAGCCAGGGCGTGACCAGACGCCTGTTGTTGTTGTGGCTTGTGACCCTGTCGTTGGCCCATGCCGAGCCGCGCAAAGAGTTCTTCATGGCGGTCCAACAGGGCCAGACCGAAAAGGCAGAGCGCCTGCTGGCGATTCATCCCGAGTTTCTCGAAGCCCAGCTTTTTGACGGCTTGCATCCACTCTTTCAAGCCTCTCACCTGGATCGGCTCGAGATGGTCAACCTGCTGTTGGCCCGCGGGGCCAGGGTGAATGCCACTACCCGGCGCGGCAGCACGGCTCTGCATGCTGCCGCCAACCGAGGGAGCGAAACCATTCTGGCTCTATTGCTCGAGAACGGGGCCGATCCAAACCTCAGAAACGGGCGCGGTCAGACGCCGCTGGTAGTGGCCGTCAACCGCCGCCACCTCGCGATTGTTCAACAGTTGCTGGTCCACCACGCCGACCCCAACCTGGCCGACCAGAACGGACGCACTCCGCTTCATCAGGCCGCCGGCCTCGGCGAGCCCAAACTGGTCCAACTGTTGGTTGAAGCCGGGGCCGCGGTCAACCCCGAAGACAACCAGGGCCACACGCCGCTCGGACTGACCCGGCTGCTCAAAAACAACTCCTGGGGCGACGTGGGCGGATATCTCGAGGGCCAGGGGGGCCTGGACCACTAGCATCGAATCTCTCCCCCGAGAGGCTGGTGAACATGGTGAGACTACGTAATACGCTTCTACTGGTCGTGATCGGCATGCTGGTCGGCTGTGGCGGCAAAACGACCTTCGAAGGAGCCGAGTTGCACGAGGCGATTCGCAACAACCATGACCATCTCTATGGCCAGTTGCTCAAAGAGCACCCCGATTGGGTCCAGTCGACCGACCCCGATGGAAACACGCCGCTGCATGTGGCTTGCGAGCGAGACGATCTCGAGGCGGTGAGCGCTCTCTTGAGTGCCGGGGCCGACCCCAAAGCCGCCAACAATCAGGGAGACACCCCTTTACATCTGGCCGCGCGCGCCATCGCCAACCCCGCCGGGGGCGAGCCTGGGGCCAGCGAACAAGAAAGGATTCAGGCACAGACCATGGCCAAAGGCACCGGGATCGAGGGCAAGATCAACGCCAAAAGGGCCCTGGACCAGTCAGGTATTCTCACGCGTCTAATCAAGAAAGGCGCCGACCCCCAGGCCAAAAATCAAGCCGGCCAGACCCCTGTGGATATTCTGGGCAAGGATCGCTTCGCCAGCGTCATGGATGAAGTCGAGCATCCCGGTCGCGATCTGCCCGAATTTTAGCTTGATTTCAGCTCTGCCCTCTAACCTCAGGATGTGCAGATCCGTGGTTGGTCAAGATTCTTCTTTGGACGCGCCGATGTCGAGCCGAGCCCGCCGGCAAAGTCGCTCGAGGCAACCCTCATGCCCACCGACCTCGAGTCCTACCAGGCCCGTGAACTGCTAGACGTTTCTTCGCTCACCGTCGGCGACAGAACGCGCCTGAGCGAGAACCTGGCCCACTACAACCACCAACTCGACCAGCCCGTGCTCCACCCCTGGGACCTCATGGACACCTCCACCCCCCGCAGCCGTTGGCATCACAAGCTCCAGCGAGACCTTTCGTCGCCCTACACCGACCGGGAGGCAACCGAAAAGCTCGCCGAGCTCGAGGCCGAACTCGAGACCTTGATGCGGGCTCAAAAACCCTTTCCCAGTCGTTTGTTCGTAACCGGAGGCATCACTCGCGGTCGCTTCGGCGCCAACTCGGATCTTGACCTGGTGGGAGAGGGCCTGCTGGCGGAGGCCACTTGCCGGCGCCTGGCCCGGTTTCCGGGCTGGTCGGCCAGTCGCGTCGTCGCCCCCGACGGCAGCACCGTCAAGCAAACGGTCAGCTCACCGAACGGCCTGCATGCAGACTTCTTGAGGACCCCCCACTTCAGCCAGTTGAGCCAATGGTACGGCTCGAGCGTGCCTCTCGCGGAGCCTCGCCTCGAGCCCATCCTGACCAAAGCCCTCGAGGCCAAGGGCTATCAGGTGCAGGGCGAGCGACTCTCGGCCGGCGGTTCGATCCAAAGACCCGTGGAGCCGACGCTTGATTATCCCCTCAACTTTGGCCCCGGCCATCAGATCGTGGAGTATTAGCCCTCGAGCAGCGGTCGCTGGACCTGAAAACCGGCCGGTGCCTCAGGACGCTCGAGAGTATCGAGCACCCGGGCGAGGGCCGTCTGCTTGTAACTCACGCGTTTTACCCGCTCGGTCGTCCAGGGATTCCACCACTGACCCTCGCCGCCGGCTTTGGCCTCCGAGAGTTCAGCCAAAAGCTGCCGCGCTTGGGGCGCGGACTCGGGCTCCAGATCGTCAAACCGAGCTCTTAGCTCGGCCATGGTGGCGCTCAACTCCTGGCTGGTGACCTGGGCAGCCTCGAGGTCAGCAGCCCTGACGCCGGCTACCCCTTCGAGCGCCTCCAATTGCTGCCGGGTAGTCTCGTAGACAGCCTGCATGTCGTCGAGCAAAGGCTCGGCTAGAGCCTGGATACGCTGGCTATCGGGGCGATACTGATCGGCTTTTGCCTGATGGCTCACTCTCACCGCCAACTCTCGGACCTCGGCGTAGGAGGCCGGCTCGAGACGCAAGTCGCCCCCATAGACGCTGGGATAGCCGTAGTAGAGCTTTTCGCCGTTTTCGAGCCGATGGAACGACTCCAGGGCCGACCAGCGGCTCGAGGTGTGCTCTTCGAGGGTCAGCAAGGCGTCGCGATCCTCCGGGGCGATGAGGTCCGAGGGTGTCTTGAGATAGAGCGCGTCCACCTCTTTCAAGCCCTGCATGCCGTTCACGCTGACCGAGCGCTGGTGGCCCAGCTCATAGCTGACGCTGAGGGGCCTGCCGTCGCGCAGCACCAGGAGGGCGGCCACTCCCCTGGTGCTCCAAGCCGGTTGCGAGGCGGCCACCCGGTCGAACAATTGCTGATCCTGGGGCGACAGGGGCGACTGGTCGCGCAGAAGAAAGTCGGCGACCAGCCTGACCTGATCGTGGTTGTCGAGGGTGAACGGCGTGCCCTGGTCCGGAGTATAGGTGACGCCGCGATAGGAATTGTGGTAGTTGAGGTCGCGAAAAGCGTCGTCGGCGCTGGCCGGCTTGTCGTCGATGGAAAACTCCCCGATACGCGCCAGTCGACCGTAGTCTTCCATCAGCGGGTCGTCCAACAGTCGGCCCACGATGGGAGAGGCGGTCAAGCCCGAGAAATGGCCCGCCGCGCCGAGTCCCAACAAGGTAGCGGCTCCCACCAGGGTGCCCCAGCCGGGCCCTTTGCGACGGGAGCCGATCTCTAGCGTTCCCTGGCTGGTGGGCAGCTCGGCCGAATCGATGGGAGTACGACCCGTGCTGGTGGGAGGTGGACTCAGTGCCAACCGGTCCGACAGGCTGGCCCGGCGCACGGGTTGGCTGGAGAATATAATCGTGTTCATCAGTCTTGACGAATGGCCACCGAGAAGTCGTTGACCACAACCTCCTCATCATCGCCGTCCAGGGTACCTTCGGCACCAGAACTGGTGAGAGCGATCATAGTGTAGGCGTGGGGGAACTTCAGACTCTCGGCTGCCGCTTGGGTCTCGGCATCGACCCTGACGTCAAGCTTTCCATCCTTCTCGATGGCCATAGGAACGTTGTTTTCTCGGATGATGGGCTGGCCGCCCACCAGCTTGAGGCTGGCTTCGGGGACCTTCACCTGGTGGCGGCCCTGGCTGATGGTGACACCGTCACCCTCGCACTGCAGCCTGACTCCGTTGACCAGGCGACACTCGAGCAGTTGCTGGCGGTTCTCGATACCCACCGACCGGCCAGCCTCGGGCGGGCCTGCCGGCCACTGCTCCCAGACTCCGCGACCCCAGCGAACCGGCGAGTCGCCGACCCCCCGAAAGTGCAGCTCGAACTGGCTTTCACCCCCGGCCGCCTGGAGTAGCGCCTGGCCGGCCAGGCCCACCGCTGAGCCGGCCAGCAGAGCGGCGGCGGAGGTCGCCAGAGCGCACACCAGGTCGGCCTTCCACCAGGTCACTCCGAAAGTGCCGGCGGCCAGGGCGTAGCGACCCACGGTGGCTCCGTGCAGAATCTTGCCCAGAATCCGCTGGTGGCGGATGCCGGCGGAGAGATAGCTGACCTCGGCCCGCTCGCTAGCCTGGCCCAGCAACTCGACCGGCAGGACCGGGGCCAGTTCACGATCGGGGGTGCGAAAGGTGCCGTTCTGGGTGAGAGGATAGTCGAAAAGAAGGTCCCCCACCCGATTCTGCAGATGCCCGTCTCTCAAGTGAAAGTCGGGAGCCTGACCGGGGTTGCCAATGGCCACCACCCCGCCGGGGAGGAACTCGAGCTGTTGGTGTTTGCCTACCAGCAGGTCGCGACCATCCGTTTGCGACAACTCGAGCTTGTCAAAAAAGCGCTCATCCTCGGAGTGGTCTACCGCAACGCCTTTCTCTTTGTTGCTGATGCGGACACCCGAAGGTAAAGTGAGAGAGCATACCTTCATCTAGTGGAACCTATCTATCTATGTGGCCCAAATCTAGCCCGCCGGCCTGAAAGAAACATGAAGCGCCCACCGAATGCCTTCGAGTGCGAAAGAGGATTGCCATCTTCTCGGCCTCGATCGGAGCGGGCCACAGCCGCGCCGCCGAAGCACTGGTCGTGGCCGCCGTCGACCGCGGCCTCGAGGTCGTGCACCACGACACCCTGGAGTTCATGCCGCGGGCTTTTCGAGCCCTCTACCGCGACGCCTATCTCGATATGGTCGGGCGGGCCCCGCGCGTGTTCGGCTGGCTCTACGACCTGACCGACAGGCCGTTCAACCCCGATGTGCTAAGAACCGCCCTGGAAGAGGCCAGCGCCCGCCGATTCTACGAGTTTCTCGACGACTACGCTCCCGAGTTGGTGCTGTGCACCCACTTTCTGCCCCAGAGCCTGGTTTATCAGCGGCGCGAACGCCAAAGGACGGGCCAGTGTCTGGCCACCGTCATCACCGACTTCGATGTCCACGGCATGTGGTTGGGAGCTCCCAGCGACCACTACTTCGTGGCCGTCAGCGAAGCCAGGGCCTATCTGCGCTCGTTCGGCATCTCAGCCCGAGCCATCTCGGTGACCGGCATTCCCACCCATCCCGTCTTCTCCGTGCCCAAAGATCGAGCCGCCACGGCTGCCCGCCTCGGGTTGCGAGCCGACCTACCCACCTTGTTGTTGTCGGCAGGCGGCTTCGGAACCAGCAATCTCGAGGGGATCTGCGACGCGTTGGAGCGGGTCAGCCGGCCCATCCAGGTGATCGCGGCCTGTGGTCGTAACGACGAGCAAAAGCAAGCCCTGGAGGCCCGTCTGGCCGGTCGCGAGCGGGAGTACCCCCTCTTTCACGTGGTCGGCTTCACCGCCGCCTTCGACGAATACATGACCTGCGCCGACATCGTGCTGGGCAAGCCTGGCGGCCTCACCACCTGGGAATCGTTCGTCAAAGGGCTGGCCTGGGTAGTGGTCAACCCCATTCCCGGCCAGGAAGAGCGCAATACCTACCACCTGCTCGAAGAGGGAGTGGGGGTGTGGGCCTATGAGGAACGCACTCTGGCCCACAAGGTCGACGAGCTACTAGACCCCAGCTCGGATCGCTTGCCCCGCATGCAAGAACGCTCGCGAGCCATGGCTCGGCCCGGAGCGGCCGCCGAGATCATCGAGACCTGCCTCGAGCTTTAACCATTTTTTCAGCGCCCTGTCCTAGGTTGGAACCAATGAACATTGCAGGAGATCATCGGGCTCGCTTCGTGCAGTTCGTCGCCAGTCGCATCGGCCAGCCCGTCGAAACCACCCGAACCGCCCTGGATCAGTCGCTTGAGCTCGATACCGAACTCGGTGACCGGGTCCAGGATCGCCTCGAGCTGGCCGCCCGCAACGCCATCGAACGCAACCAGGCCAAGAAAGCGGGTCAGCCGGACCCCGGCCAGGAGTTCGGCGAGAAATACCCCCTGGCCGCCGCAGCCTTTGAAGAGATGCTCGACGACGTGGCTCACCTCACCAAAACCAATCCCGAGCCGACCGCCGTCGAAAGTGGTGGAGAGGGCATCTTTGCCATCGACTTTGACCATCCCGAAGAGAGCTATCACGGCACTCTCTTCGTGGACACCACTCCTGAACACGACGGCGTGACCCTCTATTACGCCAAGCGGGGCTAGCGTGCGGCTACCCAAGACTCTTCCGCCCGAGACGGTGCCCTTTTTTACGGCCTATCTCGACATGCCACGCATCGAGCCTGACGAACTGTTGACCCGGGTCCGCCAATACCTGGTCACGGTGCGGGCCGCCGCCGAAACCAACCCCACGGTGGATGTCGAGCTGGCCGAGCGCATCGCCGACGGTGTCGAGCAACTGCTGGCTCAGGCGAAGTCGCCCGACTATCCCTACGTCCAGGCGGCCGCCATCTATCTCATCGAAGATGAAGACGACCAGGGCGACCTGACCTCGTGCATCGGCTTTGACGATGACGCCGAGGTGTTCAACGCGGTCTGCAAGTTCCTCGACCACCCTGAGCTTTCTATCGACTTCTAGGCGGTCCTGAGGGGGGCGCTCGATGGAAGCGCTCGATGGGGGAACCGCGGGGTTCCGCGGTGGGCGCGGAGGCGTGGGCGTCGCTGCGAGGTGAGCGCTCGATCGTGGAAAACCGCCGAGTCGCCGAGACGCAGAGGTTGTAGGGGTTGCTGGGCGGGGGCCTCTTTGATGATCGGTGGCCTGTCGTGAGACGGCTTGAGGGTTTGGGGGGAGGCGCGTGGGGCGACGGCGTGGCGGGCTCATCGATACCCGTCGGGGCGCTCTGTCGAAGTGCAGTTGGCGTGGCTCGCCAGGGGGCGCTTGGGGGATGAACACGGAGATCAGGAGGGCACGGA
>JBFWNU010000004.1:238933-763954 GCA_050250895.1 Vulcanimicrobiota bacterium
GGGAGGCGCGTGGGGCGACGGCGTGGCGGGCTCATCGATACCCGTCGGGGCGCTCTGTCGAAGTGCAGTTGGCGTGGCTCGCCAGGGGGCGCTTGGGGGATGAACACGGAGATCAGGAGGGCACGGAGAGGGTCGCGCGGGGCCTGGGGTGGGCTCTCGGTCGTGGACACCGCCGAGGCGCCGAGACGCAGAGGTTGTAGGGGTTGCTGGGCGGGGGCCTCTTTGATGATCGGTGGCCTGTCGTGAGACGGCTTGAGGGTTTGGGGGGAGGCGCGTGGGGCGACGGCGTGGCGGGCTCATCGATACCCGTCGGGGCGCTCTGTCGAAGTGCAGTTGGCGTGGCTCGCCAGGGGGCGCTTGGGGGATGAACACGGAGATCAGGAGGGCACGGAAAGGGTCGCGGGGCCGGCCGACTTCCGCACGGAAGAGCATCCTCGGCCGAGTACGGCGCTACCACGTGCCGAATCCGGCACCACCTGGTGCCGTACCGCCGCCGGCCAGCCTGGGTAGCTCGGCGACGGTCGCGGGGCAAGCCGACTTTTGCACGGAAGAGCAACCTCGCCCGAGTACGGCGCTACCACGTGCCGAATCCGGCACCACCTGGTGCCCTACCGCCGCCGGCAGCCTGGGTGGCTCGACCACGGTCGCGGGCAAGCCGACTTCCGCACGGAAGAGCAACCTCGGCCGAGTACGGCGCTGCCACGTGCCGAATCCGGCACCACCTGGTGCCGTACCGCCGCCGGCCAGCCTGGGTAGCTCGACCATGGTCGCGGGGCAAGCCGGCTTCCGCACGGAACAGGCGAACAGGCGCGGCGCGTGGTCGAAGCAAGAACTGAAGAGCCGGCTTGTTTGCGGCGACCTGCAGCGACTCAAGCTTCCGTGCGGAAGTGGCCTGTCGCCTGGCCGATCTCAAGCGTACCGGCCTCAACTATAGAAATCGCGAGAGAGCCAGACACCAGTTTGCGCCCACCGCGTCAAGACCCTCGGCGCCTGATAGGCGGCTTCACTGAAGAGCGCCAAACCTTGCAGCCCCCATGCACGGCCAAATCGGTAACAGAACGGTTACATGTTTTCGGCTCGACCAACCTGGCGACAATCCGTAACGGCTAGACTGGAGTCGTGCAGCTTGGCCCTCTCGATCGACCGACCCCTCGCGCGCTGGCCTTTGCGGCCGGGCTAACGCCGCGCCCGCCGGTGGTAGTCGAGGGAGAGGATCAGGCTTTGCCCAGCGGCCCCCTGGACCAGGTGGCCGTGGTGCACGCCGATGCCCACCTGATCAGCCACCAGAGCACTCCCGCCATCGAGCAGGCCGCCCGGCAACTACAGCCCGGCGGCGCTTTGATGGTCACCACCGGCCGTGGCTTGATGGGTGATCTTGATGCCTTTCAAGAGCGGATGGACAGTCTGGGCTTTCACACCATGGGCGTGATCTTCCAAGAGAAAGCCTATGTGGTGGCCGAGAAAGATGTGCTGCCCGGGCTGGGCTCGGTCTCGCCCGAGCAATCGCGCTTACTGCTGGCCCGCACCCAATTCGCCGGCCAACCCGATGCCCACCGACAGATTGAAGCGGCCGGGCTGGCCCCGCGCTTCACCACCAGCTTCGAGGGCCGGCGCGTGCACCTTTCGCGACCTTTCCGCTGCCGGGGTTACCAGGCGACTCTGGGTTATGTCGAAGGTAAAGACGGCAGTCTGAAAGCCCGCCTGTTCTACCAGAGCAAATCGCAGGGCCTGTGGCGCTCGGCCTCGGGCCTCCTGGGGCAGGTGCTGGGCAAAGGCCCGGAGGGGCAGTTTGAATCCTCGACCACCCTGCCGGCGAGCCTACAGAAGACCCTCAACGGCCTGACCACCGCCGTGCCCCCCGTCGAGGGCGAGCAAGAGGTCGCTTTTCATGCCCCTCTAGAGAAGCTTGCTCTCAAAGGCGGGGGACAATTCGACCACGAGTTGACGGCCGTCCACTTTGGCCACTTCGCCAGCGATCGTCCCGACTCGTTTGTCTATGCCCGGCCCGAACTGGCGCCCGATTTCTCGAAGGTGCGCGACCAATTCACCCTGGAGCACCCCAGCCGCGGCCAACTGCACGCTTACGTGGTGGATTCCCAAGACGAGAGCGCCCGCTATCTCTTCTTGCGCGACTCGGACCAGCGAGCCTGGCTGGGCTCGGTGGAAGCCCGCACCGAGGTCAACTCCTTTATGGTCCCGTCTCAGGCCTATCGCCTGGGAGCCCTGACGCATCCCGCCATCGAATACGTCCAGCAGGTGCCGCCTGAGTATCGTGGCGAGACGGTGGTCAAAGAACAGGTCTACAACCACTTCACCAAGGCATACGAAGAGTTGCCGACCTATGTCGACGCCACCTCGTTCGTCTATCAACTCCCCCCGGTGCGCGACTTCCAGTCGTGGCAAGCAGCCAGACGGTAGTCGCGGCGGAAGCCGTCGCCAAAGCCCAATTAGAGCCCGATGAACTCGGGACTGCCTAGAAGCTGCAAGCCAAAGTCGCGCTCGATGGCCAGGGGTAGAAGCGGATGCATGCCGAGATAGGGCAGTTGGAACAGAACCCGCTCGAGCATGGTGCCGGGGCGCAGGCAGCGAGTGCCGGTGACACTGCGGATGCCGTCGGCCACCAGGTTACAGACCCGAGTGGTGTGATACTTGATGGCCGAGCTGAAATCGAGCAGGGGCAGCACCAGCGACATGTCGACCGGTCCCAGGCGTTGACCCAATCGCCGCACCAGGTTGACGGCGCTACGGTGCTCGAGGACAAGGCGGCCCATGCGGGCCACGTTGCTGTCGAGATGAGCCGAAGGGCCGCCGTGGGGGCCGGGAATGTCGTAGAGAATCTGGCGGGCCTCTTCGAGGGCGCGCGCAGCGGCGCCGAGATAGGCCGCCGAAACCAGGCCCTGAAACCAGGCCGTTTGATAGTGGAGCAGGTCCCAGGTCTGCTGATGGTCCGCAATGATGGGTGCCCCCAGGCGCAGGCCGTCGAAGGTCAGTCGGCGAGTGTCGGTGTGGTCCATCGGCCAGGCGAAGACCGCCTCCCCCACTTTGAGGGCCTCCTGGCCCTTGAGCGGAGACAGGAAGTAGGCGGTGGCCCCGTCGGGGGTCTCAGCCGCAAAAGCCAGCAAGTCGGCCTGGCGGGCCTGGCTCTGGAAGAGCGCGCCACCGTTGGCCACGAAGCCTTTGTCGGCCGCCTCGATCTGCACGCCGGCCCGAGAGCCATCGTCGATGTCCGAGCCGAAGGTCGAGACGGTGATCAACAGCTTATGCTTGGCGAAG
This sequence comes from Vulcanimicrobiota bacterium, assembly GCA_050250895.1. Taxonomy (GTDB): domain Bacteria; phylum Vulcanimicrobiota; class Xenobia; order Xenobiales; family JADMJV01; genus CAYRFU01. Next base: position 242,207 of record JBFWNU010000004.1, read on the forward strand.
TCGGCCACGATGCGGTCCCGCTTCTTGAGCAGTGGATGCCCGTCTTCGAAGGGCGCCAGGGCCAGGCTGCTGATGACATAAAGATGCTGGGCCAGAGCCACGGTCAGCGGGAGGGAGGCGCGGGCCAGGATATAGACACACTCGAAGGTCTGCTCGAACACCGCCGCGGGCCGCCCCCCGTGGCAGCAAAGATAGGGAATACCGGTGTCGCGAATCCCGTCATAGTAGACCTGCGGCTGGTCGGCGTAGTTGGTCTCGTCGATGAGCCGGGCGAATTCGTGGGCCGGCTGGCGATAGGGTTTCACACCAACACCGTCGGCCTGGGGATGACCTCGCCCAATCCCACCAGGGGTTCTCCGGCCGGCAAGAACTGCAACTGGCTGTCCCACTCTCGCACCCGTCCGCGAAAGCCCAGGGCCTTCCAGAGGCGAGCCGAGGCATTGGGCATGATCGGCGCCATCATGATGGCCAGCGAGCGGGCCGCGGCCAATTCGAGGGCCAGCGCTCCGTTGCGCTCTTCCCCGGCGCCCTCGACCCCGTCGAGAAAGTCCCAAGAACTGCCGAAATCGGCCATCTCATGGACCCACTCGTTGAGCAGACGGGCCACCTTGCAGGGCGAGAAGGCCTCGCTCTCGTAGGCCGCCTCCACCTCATGGATGCGGCTCTGGAGATGCCGGTAGAGGTCGCTTTGTTCAGCATTGAGGCCGGTGGCTTGAGGTACCTGCCCCCCGGTGCGGGCCTCGAGGCGAGCCAGCCAGGCCTGCCAACCGTCAAAAAGCTCGCGCTGTTTGACGGCCGCGTAGTCTTCATGGCTAAACGAAGTCTTGCTCTGTTCGGGGCGGGTGTAGCACAGGTAGAAGCGCACCAGGTCGACCGGCTCGTGGGCCAGGAAATCGTCAACCCAGACCGCGTGTTGGCGACTGGTCGAGAACTTCGAACCGCCGAACTGGTAATGCTCGTTGGTGCAAAAGGCGTGGGGCAGCACGATCCGGTCCGAGACCGCCCGCATGACGGCCGGAAAGAGGACCGTGTAGTAAAAAGCATTGTCGCAGCCGAAGAACTGCACAACTTCGGCCTCGGGATCATCCCAGAAATTCTTGGGCAACTGGTTGGTCTTGGCGATGACATCAGCGGTGAACAGATAGCCCAGCACCATCTCGAGCCAGACCGAGATGATCTGGCCCGGAAACTGCTCGTCGGGCACCGGGATGCCCCAATCCGAGACGTGGGTGACCGGCGCGTCGGGCAAGCCTTTCGCCATCAGCTTCGAGACCACCGCGCGCAGCCGCAAGGGCAGCTTCATGGCGGCGTAATACTCCTCGAGTATCGGGCGAGATTGTTCGAGAGGAAAATAGCAGCGCTTGACGGTGCGGGTCACGGGGGTCTGGTTGCACACCGAGCAGACCGGTTTGCCCAGGTCGGTGCAGTCGTTGGGCAGCCCGCACTCTTCGCAGCCGTTGCCCATGCAGTGGGTGCCGCAGTGGGGGCACGCTCCCATCACCCAGACTTCGTAGAGATGGCGCTGGCATTGCTCGCAGTAAAGAGTGGGTGCCTCTTTGACCAACAATTTGCCGGTGCCCAGCAGCTTCTTGAAAACGGCCTGGACGAACTGGGTGTACTTCGGTGACTTGCGCGGATAAAGAAACATCTCGAGGTCGACGCCCGCCTTCTTTAGCGTCGCCTCGACCGCCTGACCGAAATGGTCGGCCGTTTGCTCGGGAGTCTGGCCCAGCGTATTGGCCTTATCACAGGTATAGCTCTGGTGGTCGTCGGCCCCGCACAGATGGAAGGTGGGAACCCCCCGCAGGGCCGAGTAGCGGCGATAAATGTCGGCGCCGAGATAGGGCCCCGAGAGGTGGCCCAGGTGCAACTTCCCGTTCGGGGTGGGAGGGGCGGAGATGACCAGACGACGCTTCGCCGAAGGGGGTTTGGAGCCCGACGCCCCGCCGTTGGCAGCGGCTCGCGCGGCCTTGAGCGTATCGTCGTCCCAATAGACCGAGAGAAAGACGAGCCGATTGTCGGGAGAGAGATTATGGATGGTGTGGGTGCTGGTAGCGGGCAAATAGACGACGTCGCCCACCCCGACTTTCGAGCGCTGGCCATCGATATCCATCTCGCCCTCGCCTTCGACGATGAAGAAGGTCTCGGGCAACTCGTGACTGTGGGGTTCGGTGTTGCCACCAGGCGACACTACCGCCCAGGTGGCCCCAAACGGCGTCTCGTCGATCTCGGGCCAGGGATACATGTCCCGACACTTGACATTGTACTCGGAATGAAACTTTTCCAGGTCGAACTTGCGGACGAACACTTGTGCCTCCTCGGGCTGTTGTTCTTCTTTCTAGCGCGAAAGGGAACCTGCCCTGAAGCTTACTCGGCCCGGGGGTCGGCAAGCTCCCGCCACAAAGGGTCTTCTAGCTTCTCGAGAGCCGAGCGGACGAATTCCTCGAGGTCGAGATCCTGGTCCAGGCTGTAAAGGGCTGCCTGGAGAGCCATGTCCAGTTTGTCCAGGGCCCGCACCAGGCGGGCTTCGCGGCTGGTGCCTTCGGCATACTCGTGCCAGGCCAATCGCAGTCGGCCGGCCTGGGGCAACCCCTCGGTCATGCGACGAAAGGCGCGTCGTTCCAGGACCAGCTTCTCCTCGGGGTCAACCGCGTCGTGGGGGGTAAGATCGCCCACCCTCACTTCGGCGAGGTCGTGGACCACGGCCAGGCTGAGCGCCTTTTCGAGGTCGAGTTCGGGAGGGCAGAAATTGAGAACCAGCCAGGCCACGCCCCAACTATGAGAAGCCACCGCCTCGGGGCCCTGCACCCCCGCGCGCACCCAGCCAGCCCGAGGCAGCGCCTTGAGTCTAAGGGCCTCGAGCAAACGCTCTCGAACTCGCTGGTCATAGTTCACCAAGGCGAATTCCGCGCCCACCTCCCGAGGCCTTCCGAGGGGTGGCCGAGAAGGAGAGCCAATGAAGCAAGCCATCAATGTTCCCCCCTTTGGTCCGGCCGCCAACCCGCGACTTCTGATGCAAATGGCTCGCGAGGCAGAAGCGGCCGGCTGGGACGGCTTCTTCGTCTGGGACCACATGAACTGGATGGACTGGGGCCCGGAGATAGCCGACCCCTGGGTTGTTCTGGGGGCGGTGGCTACCGTCACCGCGACCATACGTCTGGGCACGATGGTCACGCCGATGCCCCGTCGGGATCCAACCAAACTGGCCCGCGAGACGGTCACGCTCGACCACCTCAGTGGCGGTCGCCTCACGCTCGGATTGGGCCTGGGAGCGCCGGATCCCGAAGAAAGCGCCGACCTTGGGCTACCGCTATCCTACAAGTTACGAGCTCGACGGGCCGAAGAGGGATACGAACTGTTGCGCAAACTGTGGTCGGGTCGACCGGTCACCCATCAAGGCGAGCACTACCGCCTCGACAGCCGGGGATTTCTGCCTCGACCGCTGCAGGAGCCTACCATTCCGGTCTGGTGGGCGGCCATGCTGCCAGGGGGCCCGGGTCCCCTGGCCCGGGCGGCCCGGGCGGACGGGGTCGTGCCTTTGTGCCAGGCCAATCGTCCCCTCGAGATCGCAGAACTGCTCGAGGTGGCCCAAAAGGTGCGGGCCTTGCGGAAAGATGAAGACTTCGACCTGGTGTATGGCTGCCGCACTGGTCAAGATCCCGAGGCCGACCGCCAGACCCTGAGGGCCCACGCGGCAGCCGGCGTCACCTGGTGGCTCGAGCCGCTCGACCCCTGGGCGGCCGACTTCGCCACCCACCACGCGCGCCTGCGCCAGGGGCCCACCCCACTATGAGAGATTTGGCTTCCGTCCCGCTTCTTTATACGGATATTCCGACACTTTCGGGGGCGGCCACACCTTTCAGATTCTGGAGTTGCGGCCGGGTGGTCGGCCCTCCAAACCCGGTCTAGTGCGCTGCGCGCCCGAGTTCCACGAGCTGGAATGAGAAGGACCGCAACCCGATCCTTCGAACCTTGCAGACAAGCATGCTTAGCTCTTTCCAACGGTCTGAAGTGGAGAGAATCCTCGACCGGGTCGGTTACCCCCTGGCCGAACTGCGCTGGACCGGCATGCAAGAGTTCCCCTACTATCAGCGAGAGCTTGCCCCCAGCCGCTTGCCGACCGACACTCAGGTGTGCTGGGACCCGGGCAGCGGCTACTATTTCGCCTTCCACACCACCGGGGTCGAGTGGCGAGGTGTCTTCTCGCCCTCGAAAGCTTTTGTGCGCGCCAGCTATGTGGTGGACAGCTGGCATTCTATCCCGGGCTTTCTCTACATCTGGGCCGAAGAGCTGGCCGAAGAACTCAAGACAGGGCCCACCTGGAAGGGAGCCGAGGATGCCAGTGGCGGGCGCAACCTGCTCAAGCGCAGCCAGCTCAACCTGGTGGGTCAGGCCCTGCAAGAGGCCGGGGTCGACCTCACCAAGCTCAAGTGCGTGACCACCGGGCCGGCCGTGATCTTCACCCACACCGACGAAAGCATGAAATTCAGCCTCACGAGCCCGACCTGGACCACCTTTTCGGGTCAATATGCCCCTGGGGACCAGAGCTTTTCGGACCTCAACTGGGTCAAGGTGATCTATCAGTTTCAGCAATGGGGCAAGGCGGTTCGTGAGGAACTCGAACTGCGCGCCCTCTCGGCCGAGGAACGGGCCGAGCGCGAGCGTCAGAAGCGCCAGGAGGCCGAGCGCCTCGAGCGTGAAGAGCGAGAGCGCCGCGAACGCGAAGAAGCCGAGCGTCTCGAAAGGGAACGTCTCGAGCGCGAACAGCGCGAACGCGAAGAGGCCGAGCGACTCGAGCAAGAACGGCTCGAGCGCGAAGAATCCGAAAAATGGGAACGACTCGAAGCCCGCGTGCGCGAGTTGGAAGAGGCGCTCGCCGAAGCCCAGCAAGAGCGCGAGCGGCTCGAACAAGAACTGGCCGAGGTCCGGCAACGGTTGGCCGAGGAGGTGGCGCGCCGCCAGAACCTCGAGACCGAGTTCGACGAAGCCCGAGAGCAGTTGACCAACGAGCAAGAACGGGCCGACAACGCCGAGGCCGAACTCGAGGCCCGGATTCAAGAGCTGGAACTCGAGCGCACTCGCCGCGAAAATTTCGAGGCCGAAGTGCCCCAACTGCGCCAGGATCTCAACGCGGCTCTGGAGGCTCGCCAACACCTGGAACAGCAACTCGAAGGGCATCGCCAGCGCGAGCAACTCGAGGCGTCGGCCCGCCAGCGCGAAGACCAGGACGCTAAGAGCCGAACGGATTCGTTCCTCAACGACCTGTGGCGGCTGCGCGGCTTTCGCCTGGAAGGCATCCGCGGCTTGAGGGTAGTCGAGCACCGGCTGGCCGAGCAGCCCCGCTCGCTGGCGCTGCTGGCAGGCGATAACGGCACCGGCAAAACCTCGGCCCTGGTGGCCCTGGCGGTAGGTCTCTCTCAGGTCGGCGAAGCCCACACCATCTTACGCACGCCGGCCGCGGCCGGGCTCATACCAGAGGGGCAAGACGAGGCCGGTATCGTGCTCGAGTTCGAAGGGCCGGAAGGCCGAGTCGAATATTGTCGCACCAGCCTGGGTCTCAACAGCCGGGGCGAGCAGATCGTGCTCGAGAAGGATCCCGGCCCCGACCTGCTGGTGGTCGGCTTCGGCTCGGCCCGGGCCGCTGGCAGTCTAGCCCTTCCCAACGCCTACTCGGTATTGGCCGGATGCCGCACCTTGCTCGGCTTTGACCCGCGCCTGGCGGATACCGAGCAAGTGCTGCGTCGCCTGCGCCTGAAAATGGGCGCAGCCGACTTCGCCCCGATCCTGACCCAACTGGCGTCGTTGCTGCCGGTCGAGGGCCTCAAGCTCGAACTCGACGAGCACGGCCTCTGGGTCGAGCAAGGCACAAGACTGCCGGTCAGTCGCTGGTCGAACGGTCTGCGCGGAGTGCTGGCCTGGGTGGCCGAACTGATCGGCTGGGCCATCCTGAGCGGACGCCTCGAGGACGATCTCAACGCGGTGTTGCTGCTTGACGAAGCCGACCTGCACCTGCAGGCCCCGCTTCAGGCTCGCCTACTGGGCGGTCTCTGCCAGGGCCTGCCCGGGTTGCAGGTAGTGGCCACCAGCCTCTCGGCCAATGTGTCTCGCTCGGTCATGCCCGAGGAACTGGTGCAGCTCTAGGACGTTGGCAAGCGTCGAAGAGAACCACCATTTCTGGAACAACGTCTACGATTGGAGCCGCTACCAGGGCGACGAATGGTCAGCCCGTTGGGGCGGCCCCGACGCTCAGTGGTTTTTTTCCATTCTGCCCCGACTCCAACGCTTCTTGCCGGCGCCATCGGCGCTAGAGATCGGACCCGGCCAGGGCCGTTTCACAGCCTATCTCAAGGACTGCTGCCAACACCTCATCCTGGTCGATGTCAGCGAGAGATGTATCCAGGCCTGTCGCCAACGCTTTCGCGACGAACACCTCGAGTTCAGGATCGGTGACGGCCGGTCTTTGCCCGGGGTCGAGCCAGAGAGCCTGGATCTCGTGTTCAGCTTCGAGTCGCTGGTCCACGCCGAGGAGGACGTGATGGAGGCCTACCTGCAAGCCATTGCCGAGGCTCTCAAGCCTGGTGGGGCTGCCTTCTTGCATCACTCGAACCTGGGCGAGCACCTCGACTATTTCAGCCGCACCGACTGGCTCCCCAAAACCTGGCGACGCCCCCTCAAGCGAGCCGGGTTGCTCGACTTTGGCGAATGGCGAGCCCACTCCATGACCGCCGATCGCTTTCTCGAACTTTGCCCGGCCGGCTTGCATTGCAGCCACCAGGAACTCATCCCATGGGGCGGAAAACGCTTGATCGACTGTTTCTCGACGGTGGTCAAGGTCGAGAGCTCGAGTCCTCCGGCTCGCCTGGCGAACACCCGATTCATCGCCCGGGCCTTCGCCATCCAGCGGCTGGCCGAACTCTACTGCGCCGATGTCCCGTGGTGAAGGTTATTTCACCGTAAAGCTCGCCGAGGCGACCTCTTTGCCATCGCTGTCGCTGTCGTTGAGCCGCACGTCGTAGTTCCCCGGCTCGGGAGGCGCCACCAACTCGGCCGTGCCGATGGTGCGACCGTCCAGATGGACATAACCGGCGTCGTTCTCGTCGTTGACCGACTCCTTGCCATGCTCGACCACCGACGGCACCACGCCGATCCAGGCCGACCGATCAAAACCGGCGGGAGCCTCGAACCGAACGACGATCTTCTCGCCAGGCTTGAAGCTCTCGGCCGAGAGTTCGAGCTTGACCTGGCCGGGCGCTTCGCCCTTCACTTCAAAGCCGCGCGCGGCCACTTCTTTGCCGTCGTCGTCGCTATCGTTGAGGCGCATCTCGTAGCGGCCGGGTTGGAGTGGGGCCGCCATGTTCAGCCCGCTCAATTCTTCGAGCTTGCGAAAATCGAGGTCGTACTGATCGTTGGTGGCTTCGCTGCCGTGAGCGACCTCGGGCGGAACGATACCCACCCAGCCATCCGCGGACAGGTCAGCCCCGATGACGGTCACGTTGATCTGCTCACCCGGGCGATAGCTCTCTTTGTCCAACTGGACATCAGGCTGCAGCCCGGCGGCCACCGGGGCAGGGGTAGTGGTAGGCTCTACCGTGGAAGTCGAGGGCTGGTTGCAGCCCACCAGAAAAAGGACAAGACAAGCGAGCAAGATGCGCATAGCCGAAAATTCTCACTCTGCGGGGGCTTTCCTGGCCCGACGAGGCGCCATCGAGGTCATCCACGAATTTTCAAGGTAGGTCGGCGAAGCTCCAGATCATGCCCGATTGGGGCACGACTTCCCTTTCTCGCACGACCGCCTCGGGAGCCACGACGGTCGCTCCCTCGACGCGATAGCCTTTGGCCTGCAGGCCGCGAGTGAACCGTTCCATCAAGTCCAACTGGCCAGCTTGGACCTCTTGATAGGCCCCGAAAGCTCTAGCCCGACTCTCGCCATCGTTGGTCAGTTGCACGCTGATATCGCCGTGCGGTTCGCGACCGTCGGGCTTGTCGGTGCCGCACACCAGGTCGAGATCCGAATTGGCCCCGAAGCGGCCCTTGATCAGGCTGCCCGTGATGAAGAATCGGCAGGGATAGGGTTGGTGGCGAGTGGCAAGTTCTTCGACCACATGGTCGGCCCTGGTCTGCAGCTCGGCTACTCGGTCGAGCACCTGAGCGTCGGTGTAAGGTTTCTCTAACTCACGAAAGACCTTGTGGGTCCAGCGCATATCGCCGGCGCTGAAGCCACCGCGCATCGCAAACAGCGGCTCGGACGCATCGGCCACTCGTTCGACGAAGTCGTCCTTGAGCTGGTGCAGACAGGTGGCCACGTTCTCGCGCAGCAAGAGGTGGTCCTCGACCGGAATCTTGCTCGCTGCGAGCAGCCGCCCGGCGGCGTAGAGACAGCGATCAGCACGAACATCCATACGCTCATTCTACCCTTCAGCGCTGAAAGCTCGCTGAAATCAGGCTTTCAGCATAGTTTCAGCCGGGGGGTCTAGACTCGCTGCATAAAGATTAAGAGGAGCTAATAACAAGCCATGCAAGTCAACACCGGATTCCGCGCCTTCACCCCGGCCTCTCACACCGCCCGCATCGTCGACAAACAGCCCGCCCCCGAATCGGCCGGCCCCAGCGACGGCTACACCCAGGGCCTCTACTCGAAGGCTGAACTGGCCGCCGCCAACGCCCCGGCCGAAGCGGCCCGCCCCGAAGTGCTGTCCCTGATCGACACGGTCAAAAACCTTCCTATTTCTGGCATCAAACACACCACCCGCGGCCTGCCCCGGATGGATTTCTTCACGCCCGAATCGCCCAAGCCGTTTGCTGCCGGCCGCTTCCAGGTCGACTTCGAAAAGCCCGACGGCAGTAACATCGGCGTCATCTTCCAGACCGAGGCCGGCCCCGGCCACCTGGCTACTGTGGTGCCTGGCGAGACCCCGATTTCGGGTGGCTCCATCGCCTTTCTCAGCGACCCCAACAACTCGCACAGCGAGGGCGCGGTGCTCAATAAGACCGAAATCAAAGAGTTCATCGGCGGTCTCTATGGCCGGTTCACCCAGCCGATGACCCAGACCCAGGCCGATCGCGCCAATCACACCATCGCCTGCGCTTTCGCCATCTATCACAAAGAGGGCGGCCAAGGAGCGGCCGTGGCTGCCGAGCACGCTCAGCTGAGCGCGGCTGTCAAAGCTGCCCAGCCCGGCAACGCCGCCAGCGACGGTGGCTGGAACCTGCGCGGCTAGAAGTCGCTAGCAAATCGTCAGAGCCGAGGAGACATCCTCGGCTCTTTGCTTTTACTCGCTCGGTAGCCAGAAGAAGAAGGTGGTTCCTTTTCCCGGTTCGGACTCGAACCAGACGCGCCCGCCGTGGCGCTCGACCACTCGCTTGACGATGGCCAAACCCAGCCCTGAGCCTGGTCGGGGGTTGTCAGCCCAAAGCCTCTGAAAGGGGTTGAATACCTTCTCTTGGTACTGAGGCTCGATTCCGATCCCGTTGTCGACGACCTCAAATCGCCAGCCTCCCTGGTCGGGCTCAGCGCCCACCCGAATCCTCGGCTCCTGGTCGCAATACTTGTGGGCGTTGGTCAAGAGATTGGCAAAGACCCGGCGCAACTGCGACTCGTCACCCAACACCAGGGGCAACTCCGCTACCTCGACCTGGCCGTGCAGTTCCAACTCTTGGACCAGTTCGGCCACCAGGTCCTGGGTAGCCACCCGGGAGACCTCGTGGGGCGAGACAGCACTGGAAGTGAAGATGGTCAGGTCCTCGGTCAATCGCTTCATCCGCACGGCGCTTTGCCGTATTCGCTCTAGCCGCTCCTGGGCGGCCGGCTCCAAATTGTCACCGTGGCGTCTCTGAATCCATTCCGCGTTGATGACGATCGAGCGGACCGGCGTCTGCAAGTCGTGCGAGGCGGCGGCTGCAAAAAGGCGTAAGTCCTGATTCGAACGACTCAGCTCGCGGGCTCGCTCGGCCACTTCGCCGGCCATCTCCTGAAAGGTGCGAGCCAGGTTGCTCAACTCTTGAGGAGCGGAGCCGAGGACGAAGTCGGGTCGTGCCCCTTTACCAAACTCTTCGGCTTGACGCGCCAGGGTGGAAATTGGTCTGGTGATGGAGCGAGCCAGCCAGATTCCGAACAAGAGCGAAGCCGTGGCCGCCGCGATGGCAACCAGCAGACTGACCCGACGCACCGCCTTGAGCGGGGCGGCAAATTCTTGGGCAGGTTGCCAGGCGATGACCGTCAGCCTATGCCCGGAACCCAGGGCGAGCGACTCAGTGGCCATGGCGTAACTCGAGGCCCGATAGGCCCGGCCGGTGCGGCCCAGCAATCCAGTCCAATCGGGGAACTCGCTCGCGAATCGATGAGAGGATTCCAGGTCGCGGCCGAACTCGTGGGTGGGGTCCGGGTGCGACAGAAACGCACCAGCCTCGTCCACCACCATCAGGTTTTGCCGGCGCATTTGCTCGAGCACTGGTCGCATATCGAGATTGAGCACCAGTAGGAGCGGTTCTTTGCCCGTGGCCACGGGCGTAGAGAAGCGAGCGACCGGAACATAAGGGACTTCGATCTTGCCCTGCTCCTTGTTGAGTTCAACTCCGGTCACCGCCACCTCGCCCGCGGCCAACTTGCGGGCCTCCTGGAAATAGGGTCGTGAGCTTTTGTCCTGTAGTCGAGAGTGAGGCACTCGCAGGATCTCGCCGGCCTTTCGTTCGAGTCGAAGCTGTTCTTGCCCGGCCAGGTCCAACAGCCGCAACTGAAGATGGTTGGGCCGGCCGGCCAGAATCGAGCCAAACAGGTCGGCGCACAATTCCTGGTTCTGGCCGACCACCTGCGAACCGGCCAGAGCCAGAACCTCTTGCCTGGCGCCCTGGGTGTAACTGGCCAGTTCCAGCGAGCCTTCGTGGGCTCGATTGGCCAGATTGTTCAAGCGAGAAGGCAACAGCAATTGCTCGAGGTTGCGGTGGGTCAACACCCCTACCAGGGCGGCAGTCAGCACGACCAGAGCCAGCATGATCGCAGTCAGATGGCTGAAAAGACGCATCGCTTTCAGGATTAGCCACTCTCGGTGCCATCCCTTGACGGAGGATCCCCGGGCTCCGCCGAAGGGGGTCTGCATGAGACTCACAGCCATTGTGCTCTTGCTTTTGTTGGCCCCGGTATGGGCTCGACCCGACCGACCTGAACGCAACCACGAGCGCCCCAGCGAGCCCAACAACCATGTCTCACCCACTCAACAGGGCAATCTGCAGAAGCTGCAGAGTGACCTGCTCAAACTCAAGGGCGAGTCGCAAGTCACGCCAGCCCAAAAAGAAAAGCTGGCCAACGACCTCTACGCCCTGGCCGACGGGGCCCACAAGCCCGACCGGGCGACGGTGGACAAGTTGGCCGCCGACCTGAGTTCGGCCGTGGCCGACTCGTCCATCAGCCAGGCCGAGATGGCCAGGCTCATGCGCGACATCGAAGCTGTGCTTGACAGCGCCGGAATCCCGCCCGCCGAGGTTTCGGCCGTCATCCACGACGCCCAGCAGATTCTGCTCTCATCGAACGTCGACCGAGCCGATGTCCAGGTGATCGTGGCCGACCTGGAAGCCATTGCCCGCGAGGTCCAAAAAAACGTGACCGAGGCCCAGCCCGACACCGCGCCCCAGCGCCGCCGCCGGTGAGCGAACTCGACGACTTTCTCGAATGGGCCCGGGGCGGCCCGGCCGAGTCGAGTGGCGCCTTCACCATCGATGCCGAAGGCGCCCTGGCCAAGCTCTCGGGCCATCAACTGGCCGAGCGAGGCATGTGGCTGGTCAAGATGGTCCAGGCGGCCGTGGCCGGCGGAGCCCCCTCGATCCAGATAGACCTGAGCAGCCACGACATCGAGGTGCGCTTTTTGGCCAGCGATCGCCTCAAGGCCGATCACATTCTCGACATGATGACCACCGGCCAGCTTCCCTCCTCGCGCTGGCAGCGCCATTTGTTGGTAGCCTTGCGGGCAGCCTATGGTCAAAATCCCAACCTGATGGCCTGGAGCGCCCCGGGCGGCGGCTCGATCCGGCTGGCCGGCAAACAGTTCGAGCGAGGCGATCAGAGTGACCCCAACCTCTATTCCTTTCTGGTGCGCGCGCCGCTCCGCTGGCTACGGGGGGCCGACGAATACGAGCTTCTGTGTCGACGCTGCTGGCTGTGCCCCGTGCCCTTGCTGGTCAACGGCCAGAGGACCAACACCACCTTTCCCCCTCATCTTCCCATCAAAGGAGACAATATCTACCTGGCTACGGCCGCCCTGGTCTCGGGAGGGGACTCCTTCGAGGCGGATCTCAGTCCGCCCCAGGGCGAACGCGTGGCCCCCCAGCTCTTCGTGCACAAGACACCCGGCCTCAGAGAGTGCTTTCTTTTTCGCGGCCCCGAGCAACCCGGCCGGCAATCGGTGCGCGGCCTGGCTACGCTCGGCACCGATCTGGGCGCCAAAGCCGAACTGGTCTATGTGCAAGATGGCGCTCTGCTCGACCCGATTCCCCTCCCCCTCCGACTTTCTCGGCTCAACCTTCGCGTGTACCTGTCCGGCAACCAGCACAAGACCGACCTCTCTGAAATGAAGCTGCTGGATGTCTCGCTGCCTACGGTATGGGCCGAGTTGCGCCCCCAACTGCTGCAACTCGCTCGCCAAACCCTGGAATATCTTCCCGCCCTGCGCATCCAATACCGTCCGACCCGCTCCTGGCTTCCCTGGTTGCTGGCTTTTGGCTTGATAGCCGGCAACGCCTGGGAGCTCATGGGAGCCGTCACGCCCCTGGCCGCGGCCGGCCTCGGAGTGCTCTCCTCGAAAGGGTTGCGCTATACCGAGCCCGACCACCGGCTGGGCGAGCGCCTCCAGCACCTGATCGACCAGCTCGAGAGACCAGAGTAGAGGTTGGGCCCCGGTCGAGGCAGAATGGGCGGCCCCATGAAGAAGACAATCCTGCTGTTGGTGGCCCTGGCCCTGTGGACCCCGACCCTGGCCGAAACCTTACCCAAAGACCAGTTCAAGAAATACACCACGGTCAAACTGACCAGCGACCTTTCCCACTTAAGTCCCAATCAGAAGAAGATGGTGGGCGAGCTGCTGGCCGCGGCCCAGATCATGGACCACCTCTTCTGGCAGCAGGCCTATGGCGACAAAGCCTATCTACTCGAGTCGATCACCGACCCCGAGCTGCGCCGCTACGCCGCCATCAACTACGGCCCCTGGGACCGCCTCAACGGCGACGCCCCCTTCTTGCCCGGCTATGGCCCCAAACCGCTGGGAGCTCGCTTCTATCCCATCGACATGACCAAAGCAGAGTTCGAGGCCGCCAATTTCGCCGGCCAGAAGAGCCTCTATTCGGTGGTGCGCCGCGATTCCAACGGTAAGCTGGTCTCGATCCCCTATAGTCAAATGTATCAGCCGGAGCTGCAAAAGGCGTCTGCCCACCTGCGCGCCGCCGCCGCCCTGGCCGAGGACCCGGGCTTCAAGCATTACCTCGAGCTGCGCGCCAAAGCCCTGCTCGACGACAACTATCAACCCAGCGACATGGCCTGGATGGATATGAAGAACAACCAGGTCGACCTGGTGGTCGGCCCCATCGAGAGCTACGAAGACAAGCTCTTTGGGTATCGCACCTCGTTCGAGGCCTATCTGCTCATCAAAGACCTCGAATGGAGCCAGAAGCTGGCGCGCTTCGCCTCGTTCCTGCCTCGCCTGCAAGAGGGTCTGCCGGTGCCCGCCAAATACAAAGCTGAAAAGCCAGGCAGCAACTCGGATCTCGGCGCCTATGACGTGGTCTATTACGCCGGCGACTGCAACGCCGGCAGCAAGACCATCGCCATCAACCTGCCCAACGATGAAGAGGTCCAGCTCAAGAAGGGCAGCCGCCGGCTGCAGCTCAAGAACGCCATGCGAGCCAAGTTCGACGCCATCATGATGCCCATCGGCGAGGTGCTCATCGATCCGGCCCAGCGCCACCACGTCAAGTTCGACGCCTTCTTCGCCAACACCATGTTCCACGAAGTGGCCCACGGTCTGGGCATCAAGAACACCCTCGACGGCAAAGGCACCGTCGACGACGCCCTCAAAGAATTCTCGGGCACCCTCGAAGAGGGCAAGGCCGACCTGCTGGGCCTCTACATGATCGCCGAACTGCAAAAGGCGGGCGAACTGCCCGAAGCCGATGTGCGCGACAACTACGTCACTTTCATGGCCGGCATCTTCCGCTCGGTGCGCTTCGGCGCTTCGAGCGCCCACGGCAAGGCCAACATGGTGCGCTTCAACTACTTCGAGAAGATGGGAGCCTTCCAGCGCGATCCCAAGACCGGCACCTATCACGTCGATTTCGACAAGATGAAGCTGGCCACCGACAGACTGTCGGAAGAAATCCTGACCCTGCAGGGCGACGGCAACTATGAGGGAGCGCGCAAGATGGTCACCGAACTTGGCACCATCAGCCCGCAGCTGCAGAAAGACCTGGATAGGCTACAGGCCATCCCGGTCGACATCATTTTCGAGCAGGGCGCGGAGGCATTAGGACTGTAATGGAACTAGCACCTGCAGAAATCGACATCGTCGGTCTCGACGAGGCCGTGCTGATGCGCGGCTACCTCTACCTGGTGGTCCCGGGACCCGACGCTCTCACCGAACTCGAGACCGATGACGACGAAGAGCCCTGGCCGGTCAGCTTCGACCCTGAATGCTGTCCGCCCAGCTCAGGCGACTGCGTGGCCGAACTCGAGAAGGGCTATCTGGTCATCAGCGAGGTCGAGACAGCCGAGGAACTCACCCGACTCGACGGCTGGGAAGTCGCCCCCGCCAACCTCGAAGAAAACTACGAACTCCAAGCCCCACCCCTCTACGTCCGCATCCTACGCCGCCGCAAAGACGGCCAGGTCCTGGTCGTAGCCTGCGGCTGACGGCGCAGCGGCTCGCGGCTACGCCGCGCCAGGCTTACGACGCGAAGCGTCGACGACATCAAAACTCGAGTCGAGCGACAGCTCGACTCGCTCCCCTCTCGGAGCTTCGCTCCGCTCCCACCCCCGCGCAGCGGCTCGCGGCTACGCCGCGCCAGACTTACGACGCGAAGCGTCGACGACATCAAAACTCGAGTCGAGCGACAGCTCGACTCGCTCCTCCCTCGGAGCTTCGCTCCGCTCCCACCCCCGCGCAGCGGCTCCCCTCTCGACGGCGCAGCCGTCGCTCCTTGTCGGCCGAAGGCCGACTACAGCTGGGTGTCTGTCTTGCCGAAAAACTTGGGCAGCGTGTCGCCCACGTCGAGCCATGGAACGGCTTCTTCAAAGCTGACATGACAATCGGGTTGCTGGTCGAGCGCGTCGAGATTGGCTACGACCGCATAGACCTTCTCGGCACTCTGGGCCGAGCGGTAGAAGAGCGAGGTACCGCAACGAGGACAGAACTCCCAGGCGATGCCCGGCGAGGACTCATAACTACGGGGCTGTCCCGAGAGCAGTTCGAACCGCTCCCGGGGCACGGCTGTCCAGGTTACCAGTGGCGCCCCGTGGGAACGGCGACAAGACTGGCAGTGGCAGTGCGAAACAAATTCGGTCGGGGGGGTTAGACGAAAGCGGATGTCCCCGCAAAAACAACTTCCAGTGAGCATGGAGATAACTTCCACAAAACGCGGGTTCCCCCCCGTGCAACTGGTAACATAAGGGTAACAATCCGAACCGAGCGCCCGATATACAACAGTGCCGGAGGTAGCGCGTAATGACTCTGCAACAGCTTCGACTCGAGTTGGACCGAGTCCGAGCCCGCTACCAGGAGATCTTTCCCTGGTAGCCCTGGCTAAATGACACTCACGTTAGGTCCACGAGCCGCGGCGCCCCAGTTCTGGAGGCCCGCGGCTTTGCTTTATCCAGGTAACATTCTTTTAACATTGTTATCTAAATGTCCAAGATCGGGCCAAGCCCGGTGGGGTATGCTCGAAGTATGGAGGACACGACTCGCTTGATGCGCCATCTGCGCGCCCACGATTGCGGCTACACCCGCGAGTCGATGGCTTTGCTCGAGTCGCTATCGCGCGGACGGTTCGGTGTGACTCTGGCTCAACTTGAAGAGCAGCTCTGGCAAGAGACGAGTCGCGAAGAGAGAACGTTCCTGGCCTGTCTGGCCATCTCCATGCTGGCCCTCGTCTGTTCGATGTTGGGAATGGCCGTCGGGCCCGAGTTGCTGCCCGCCGCCGTGGGTGCCCTGACGGTGGCCTTCTACACCGCCTGGGCCAGCTGGCATCACCGCCGCGAAGCCGGTTCAAGACGACGCCGGGCTGAGCGGCTCAACAGCGAGCGCATCGTCCTGGCTCTAGCCGCCTAGCTCGACCCAGAGCCGCTGCAATCGTCTTAGCACCAGGTTCTGATCGCGCGGGGGGTCGCTCTCGCGCACCCGCATGCGAGGAAAGCGTCGCACCGTCTCTGCCAGGGCGATGCGTCCCACCAGCCGAGCCAGCACCGCCCCCACACAGTAGTGTCGCCCGTGACCAAAGGCCAGATGAAGATAGTGGGGACGATGGAAGTCGAGCTGGTCGGGATGTTCGAACTGAGTCGGGTCGCGATTGGCCGCGGCCATATAGAGGTTGACCACCTGACCCTCCCTGAACTCGTGCCCGTCCAGGCAAATCGTCTCGCGCACCAGCCGGGCGGCCACCTGCGAAGGGCTGTCAAAACGCAGGAACTCTTCCACTGCGTTGTCGATGAGATCGGGCTGGCGCACCAGCCTGATGTGGGCAGCCGGGTCGTTCAAGAGGGCCAGGAGTCCGTTGCAGATCAGGTTGGCGGTGGTGTCATGCCCGGCCAGCAGCAAGAGCGAGCACATCGACACTACTTCTGGCCGCTCCATTCCGGCCCCGAGCAGGGCCGGGATCAAGCCACGCGAGGTGGTCAAGAGGCGCTCGAAATAATCATTCATCTCGGCCACCGCGGCGTCGGCCGCGGCTAGCAATTCATCGCTTCGCTCGGCCGCTCCCACCAGGCTCGAGACCAGATGGCCCCAGCGATAGAACAGCGGCAGGTCCTGCCGAGGAGCGCCCAGGACCTCGGCCATCACCAGCGCCGGCAGAGGCATCCCCAGCTGCTCTACCAGGTCGGCCTCGGCCTGCAGCCCATCGAGCAGACCTGCGACCTCGAGCCTGGTGCGTTCTTCTAGCGAGCGGATGAAGCGAGCCGAGAAGACCGAGGTGACCTGCTTTCGCAAGCGGGTATGCACGGGCGGATCGCGATAGAGAATCCAATAGGGAGAGGTGTGTTCAAAGGCGGGCAAGCGGACCCCGGAACCGGCAAACATTGGGAAGACTTCATTAGAGAGGCGGTCATCCTTGAGCAACAGGGCGTTCTCGGCATAACCCGTCACCAACCAGCCGAGTTGCTCGTCCCAGAGAATGGGGGCTTGCTCGCGCAATCGTTGGTAGACCGGGTAAGGGTCCTGAAAGAAGGAAGTCTCCAGAAACCAGGAAGTCATGACAACCTTTCAACGATTTTTCATGGGGCGGCGGTAAAGTATCGGCAGGAGGTTCGTAAAATGCAGATCATCAATCACCGCGCCAACTCTTACACGCCCCCCCAGGGTTCTCCCCCATCCGGAACCAACCCTTACGAGTTCCGTCCCCAGAACCCCACCGGACAGGCCCCGGCTGCTCCTCAATGCCCTTGGGACCAGCCCACTGAAACCTTTACTCCCTCCGCTTCGCCTTCGCCCTGCGCCCCCCAGAGCCTGGGCCGGGCCACCTGGAACGGCACCAAGAAGGGCGCCTTCTGGGGAACCGTCACCCTGGGCGCGGTCACCCTGGCCAGCGCCCTGGCCACCGGCCAGGTCGAGCCCCAGTTTTTACTCGAAGCCGGCGTTGGTGCCGCTTTCGGTGGTGCGCTGGTGGGTGGAGCCGTGGGCGGCCTGATCGGAGCCGGCAAGCACCTGATGGGCAAGTAGCTTTACAAAACGGCAACACTTTCTTGAGCCACTCCAAACTTTTCTCCAACCTCACCGACTAGGCTGGTGGTATGACCAGCCTGCCTGTGTCCGTCGCCACCCCTTCTAGCCCCGCCCGAACGCAACCGCGTTCGCTCGCCCCTACCCGAACCTCTAAGAGCGTCCCTACCTCGGAGGGTGTGGCCCTCTCTCCCGGGGCGGGCGGTCTGTTGGATGGCGGCACTCAAGAGGCCAACTACCGCCACGACACCCAGGCCCTCGACGACGGCGGACGCCAGGAGACTTTCGAATACACCTCGCCCGAGGGCGAACTCTTTACCGAGGTCTATCGCTACGATGCCGACGGCAAGCTGGTCGAGCGCACTTTACGCCGCCTCGAAAAGGTTGAAAACCCGATAGAGCAAGGCAAGCCCGACGGTTTTGCCGACTTTCCCGACCTGTCGATGGAGACCACCATCGTCAGTCGTTTCGACGAGAACGGCGAACAGGTCGACGATATCACCAGGCGTGAGATTGTCGATCGTCCCGACGGCAGCCGCACCGAGTTCGTCAACCACCAGGACTTTGACGGAAACACCACCTGGCAGCGGGTCGATACCTCCGAAGACGGCCAGGTTCGGGCTCGCGAGCCGCGCCCCACCCACCCCATGGAGGTCGAGGCTCCCCCACTAAAAGGCGAGGTTCCGGCCAGCCAGTTCAGCCGCGAGGAAGTCGATCTGCCTGGTGGCGGCTTTCGCCTGACCACACGATTCCAGGACCCGTTCAGCGGGCGACAAGAAAGCCAGCTGACCGTGTTCGATGCCGACGGCAACCCCACCCAGCGGGTCAGCGAATCGCAGCGGCAGACCGAAGTAGACCGAGACGTAGCCGGACTCGGCATCCTCGACGGCCTGATTCGCAATCCGCAGGGCCTGGTGGATTCGCTGGGCGAGGGGCCCCTCACCCAGACCGAAAGCAAGCAGAAAATCGAGACTTTCGGCCCCGACGGCGCCAGCCAGGAGGTCACTCGCGATCTGACCAGTTGGGATGACGCAAAGGGAACCCAGGTCCATCGCGTCGAGCAAGAAGGCCAGGCCACCCAGTGGAAGGTGGTCAAGCACGAGGGGGACCGCGAGGTCAGTCAGACCTTTGTGGAGGGTAGCGAAGACACCACCATCAGCGAGACCTACCTCGACGAAGATGGGTTCGAGGTGCAACACGTCCAGAGCACTACTCCCGACCTGGCTGAACAAGTCGGGGCGCCCCAGGTCTCGGACACGGTCGTGCGGGTCAAGCAAGGCGCCAGCCCCGACGACCTGCGCAAAATCATGGGCGACGAGGCCTTCGACAAGCTCAGCCCGCGGGTGCGCGACCTCATCACGTCGGGCCAGTTTCAGCTAACAGAACTTGACAGTCAGCAGCAATATCAGGACCACCGCCAGGATGTTCACGGGCTCGTCATCGCCGGGGCCGACGGACAGCGTCTGGCCCTCGACTGCGACCCCGAGACCGGAACCTGGAGCGAGTCTTCTCCCCCGGGTCTTGAGCAAACCGGGCTTGACCGTCCCGAAGAGGCGCCTCATTCGGGCTCTTCCTCGGGTCGCGCCGACGCCATCCTGGCAATCTTTGGAGGGACCGCCTGGGACAAACTCGCCGGCAGCGCCTCTCTGGCCCGCCAGGGTGGCGGCTTGATCTCGGTGCTGGCCACCACTCCCGGAGCCCACACCCTGGGCCAAGCTCTGGGTCTAGCCGGGTCGGGCTGGCTGGCCTTTGAGGGCGTGACCGAGTTGCTCGACGGCGATCCTTACCGGGGTGGCATCGACTTGCTGACCGGCGCGGGAGGCTTGATGACCACGGCCGGCATCGCTGGCCCCCTGGGTTGGATTGCGGTCGGTGCCGGCACCTGCCTGGGACTGGCCTACGACTATATGGACCGCCACCGCATCGCTGACCTGCAGATCTAGGGTTTGGCCTGCCGGACGCCTAATGCCCGGCCATGAAGATCCACGCCATCGACGGCACCTATGAACTCTTTCGCAACCACTTTGGGGCTCCCTCGAGCCAACTGCCTGATGGGCAAGAGGTGGGAGCCACCCGCGGCTTCATGCGCTCGATGGTGGGCATGCTGCGCGACCCCGAAGTGACCCACGTCGGAGTGGCCTTCGACACGGTCATCGAGTCGTTTCGCAACCGGATGTTCGCGGGCTATAAGACCGGTGAGGGCATCGAGCCCGAGCTGAAAAGCCAGTTTCCCCTCATCGAAGAGGCGGCCGAAGCGCTGGGTCTGGTGGTCTGGCGCATGGTCGAGTTCGAGGCCGACGACGCCCTGGCCACCGTGGCCGCCCGCTTCGCCGATCAGGTCGACCAGGTGCTACTGTGCTCGCCCGATAAAGACCTGGCCCAGTGCGTCATCGGCCAAAAAGTGGTCTGCTTTGATCGGCGCAAGCAGCAGGTCATGGATGAAGGTGGGGTACGCGCCAAGTTCGGCATCGAACCAGCCTCGATCCCCGACTATCTAGGATTGGTGGGCGACACTGCCGACGGCATTCCCGGCCTCAAGGGCTGGGGCGCCAAGTCGACAGCCACGGTGCTGGCCCACTATCGCCACCTCGAGGCCATCCCCGACGACCACGCCCAGTGGCAGGTGAAAGTGCGCGGCGGCGCGGGTCTAGCCGCGACTCTGGCCAGCGGGCGAGAGATTGCAATGCTCTATCGCGAACTGGCCCGGCTACGCCGTGACGTGCCCCTGGAAGAAGACCTGGCCGGGCTGGAATGGCGCGGCGTTCCCCGCGCCAGGTTCGAGGCGTTCTGCGAGAAGGTCGGCGAACGCGAACTGGTCAACCGGGTCGAACGCTGGCAGTCGCAAGACTAGCTTTGCTCCGCCCGGCGGCGGGTGGGGCCAGGGCCGGCGGGCTGCAATCGCCCACCCCGGCAGGGGGATTTCGCCCACTCCGGGTGGGGCCAGGGCCGGCGGGCTGCAATCGCCCACCCCGGCAGGGGGATTTCGCCCACTCCGGGTGGGGCCAGGACCTGCGGAGCGAGCCTAGACGTCGACTTCGTCGGCGTCGCCGGCCCGTTCCATCACGGGCAGGCCTCGGACTTTCGTCCTCACCACTACCACGCCGGCCGCTTCTACACGGCGGAAGCCGACGGCCTGGTGGTTTCCCAAGTCATGATCGATGCCTAGCAGCTCTAGAGCCTTCCAGGAAGCAGCGGTTCGGGGGGTGGCGGATACACGGAGGGGACTGGTCCGTCAGGCTGCTGTTCCTCTTCGCACTTGACCAGGAATACGGCGGCGCTCAGCGTCCCCGTCGCGAAAATCAAATCGGCCAAGAAGCGGCGTCGAGACTGGCGCTGAGGGGTGAAGGAGTTCATTCCTTGGCTACGCTGCCTCGATGGGTTCGGTTCAACCCCCTCGGAAGGCGTCGTTAGCCGTCGGCCTGGGCTTTTCGGCGCCTTCGCGCACGTTCGCGAATCCAGTTCTCGCGGTCGAGATTGGCCTCTTCCATCGAGCGGAACTTCTTGACCCCGCGGGGTATTTCGGGGCTGAACACTCTGCCCGCGTCCCACACGAATTCTAGCTTCGCAACGATGGTCTCCATATCGGTTGCTCTCGGTGGGTCGGGCATGTCTTCAACATCCCGAAACTTCTCGAGCGGCATGACTATTCATCCTCCACTTCAGCAAAGTTCTGTCGCAGGGCCTCGGCATCGACCCGGTCCTTGGCCCTCACGGTATCCTTCTTCATTCGATATAGAGTCCTCGGAGTGGCCACCGGAACGGGGACGCCTCGTACCACCTTCTCCTCCGCTTCCAGATCCTGATAGGAAAAGGTTTCTCCCAGCCTCGCCAACAGGCGAACCACGAAGACCTCCTCGGGCGGACCGTAGCGTACGGTCGGATAGTCTCCAGCCAAATCGTCATAGGAAATCTCGTCGATACAGGGATCGTCCCACAGACTTCTGAGAGCCGACCGCAATCGCTCGACGTTGTCCGGACTTGGCAGAACAAAGAGGTCAACATCCTCGGTGGCACGGGCCAAGCCCTGCAGGCCCAGGGCCAACCCGCCCACGAGAATGTAATCTACCTCGTGCTCGTGGAGAGCTTTGAGAAGCTCTACGGCTCGGTCGAAAGCCTTCTTTTCCACAACTCTTTCTTTAGCCGAGCCGCTGAATTGGACCTGCGGAGCGAGCCTAGACGTCGACTTCGTCGGCGTCGCCGGCCCGTTCCATCACGAACTCGAAGCGCGGAGTCGAGTCTTTGCCAAAGCAGTCGCGCACGGCCTGGTCGGCCAGAAACTCGCTGGTGACCAGGATACGAAACAGCGTGCGGCTGCCCGGGTCGAGGGTGGTCTCCTTGAGCTGGGCCGGGGTCATTTCGCCCAACCCCTTAAAGCGCGTAATCTCGGGCTTGCCTTTGTTGCGGCGGGCGTCAAGAATCTCGTCGCGCTGGGCATCGTCCCAGGCCCAGTGGGTCTCTTTACCGATGCGAATGCGATACAGCGGCGGCCGGCCCAGATAGACGTGGCCGTACTTGAGCAATTGCGGCATGTGGCGATAAAAGAAGGTTAGCAGCAGGCCGGCGATGTGATGCCCGTCAGAGTCTGCATCGGTCAAAATCACGACCCTACCGTAGCGCAGGGCCGAAAGGTCGAACTTGGGTCCGATGCCGCAGCCCAGCGCGCTGACCAGGTCGGCGATCTCGCGGTTGGCTCCGATCTTTTTCAGGCTGGCTTGCTCGGTGTTGAGGACCTTGCCACGCAGGGGCAAGATGGCCTGGTTCTTGCGGTTGCGGGCCTGCTTGGCCGAGCCGCCGGCCGAGTCGCCCTCGACGATGAACAGTTCGCTTCCATCGGGTTCGTTGCTCGAGCAATCGGCCAGCTTGCCGGGCAGATTGAGCCGACGCGAGACCGACTTGCGCGCCACCAGGTTGGTAGCCGCCTGGGCGGCCGCCCGGGCTCGGGCCGCAGCCACGATGCGGCCCACCACCCCTTCGGCCACGCTGCCGTTGGCCAACAGAAAGCCCTCGATGGCGGGCGCCACGGCGTTAGCCACCATGACGTTGAGCTCGGCGTTGTTGAGCCGCTCTTTGGTCTGGCCCTTGAACTGCGGGTCGTGCACATAGACCGACAGCACCGCCCGCACCCCGTCGCGGATATCCTCTGCGCTCAGCTTGAGCCCCTTGGGCTGCAGATTCTGGATATCCATATAGTTGCGCACAGCCCGCACCAAACCGGCCTTGAACCCCAGGTCGTGGGTGCCTCCCTGGGGGGTGCGAATGCCGTTGACGTAGCTGCGCACATTCTCGCCGTTGTCCTCGACCCACTGCAGAGCCAGCTCCATGCGCGGCTCGGACTCGGACTTGAAGGTGATAATCTGGTCATAGATGGCATCACGACGCTCGCCCGCCAACAACTTGCGCAGATAAGCCTCGATCCCCTCGCCCGGCTCGAGGCGATGAATCTCGCCACTGGTGCGGTCCTTGAACACGATCTTCAGCCGGTGCAGATAGCACTTGGCCTCGAGAGCCTCGTAGATGGTCTTGGGGTCAAAGGCCGTATCGGGGAAGATCTCGGGGTCGGGCTGAAAATAGATGGAGGTCCCCGTGCCCCGGGCCTCTCCCACCGTCTCCATCGGCCCCTTGGGAATGCCCCGGGCAAAGGACTGGGCATATTTGTGCCCGTCGCGCTTGACCTCGGCCTTCATCCGCCGCGAGAGGGCGTTGACCACCGAAGCGCCGACCCCGTGCAGACCGCCCGAATACTGATAGTTCGACGAGCCGAACTTGCCGCCAGCGTGAAGCGTAGTCAAAATCAGCTCCAGCGCCGGCCGGTTGTGCTCCTTGTGCATATCCACCGGAATGCCGCGACCGTTGTCGGTCACTCGCACCCCGTTGGCGTCGGCGTCGAGTTCGACCTCGATGTAGGTGGCATAGCCGTTCATCACTTCGTCGATGCAGTTGTCGACGATCTCCCACAACAGATGGTGCAGGCCCACCGTGTCGACCCCGCCGATAAACATGTGGGGACGCTTGCGCACCGGCTCGAGGCCGGTCAGGACGGTGATGTCTGCGGCCTGATAAGACTTGGTGGCCATTAGAACAGTTCTCCTTGCTCAGGGCTGCTGGTGGGTGGGTCTTGCACCCCCGGTGCTTCTTCGATGGAAGTCGATTCTGGTTCGGCCGACTCGTCGGCCAGGGCGGGCACCTCGAGGGGCTCGGGCACCACCTTGAGCAGCCCGCGCTTAACCACCGGAAAGCCTTTGCCTCCGCGACTGACCAGCTTCTTGCCCTTGATCTCGATCTCTTTGCCGCCCTCGTCGCGAATGACCGTCAGCGGGTCGTTGGGGTCGGTGGTCAGCTTGAGGCCAATCAAGCGGTCTTCCTTGGCCAGCTTCATCACCATCACGCCCTTGCCCGCTCCCGACAAGAAGTTGACCTCGTTGGCCATACACACCAACGCCCGGCCCATGCGGGTAGCCGCCAGCAGAATCTCGTCGCCCGCGCACAGCTTGACATCGATGATCTCTTGCCCGGCATTGTAGCGGGCGAACTTTCGCCCCGACTTGGTAGAGGGCTCGGCCAGCCCCGCCAGCGAGAAACGCAAGCCGCGCCCATCGCTGGCGACCGTCAAAGCGTGCAGAGCCGGTTCTTGCTCTTCGCGGTCTTCGATCCCCGGAGCAAAGCGCGGATCAAGCGACAAGGCCGCCACCACCCGCTCGCCGTCGGTGAAGTTAAACAGCGCCTGAATCGGGTCACCATAGCCCCGGGCCGAGGCCGGAATATCGTTGACCCGCACCGAGTAAGCCGTGCCGTAGTTCGAGAAAAAGACCATCGTCGATAGCGTCGAGCCGCGCAGCACCGCTTGCAGCTCATCGCCCTGGCGCAGCCTCACCTTGGACAGATCGCCCACCTTACCCACCCGGCGCACCCAGCCGTCGCGGCTGAGCAGCACAGTGGCGTCTTCGGCCACGATAAACGACTCTTCGTTGTAGGTCAGCTCTTCGGCTCCGCGGGCCAGAATCTTGGTGCGACGTTTATCGCCGAACTTCTCGCCCACCTCGCGCAGCTCGTTCTTGACTACACCCCACAGGCGCTGAGGCGAGTCGAGCAGGTTCTCGAGTTCTTGTTCCATCTTCAGCTTCTCATCGAGCTCGTCGAGCACGGCCGCGATATCGGGGCGCCCGAGCTTATACAGGCGCATATCCAGAATAGCATTGGTCTGTACCTCGTCAAGGCCGAAGCGAGCCATGATCTTCTCTTGCGAATCCTTGCGCCCCTCAGAGGTGCGGATGATCTCGAGAGCCTCGTCCAGGTCGGCGAAGACAATCTGAAAACCGCGCAAAATGTGAATACGCTCGCGCAGCAAGCGCAGCTCGTGAGCCAACCGGCGGGTCAGCACCTTGTAGCGAAAATCGTTGAAGTGACGCAGCATCGGCTTGAGCCCGATGCGATCGGGACGCACTCCGACCTGGCTGTGCTCGGGCACCAGGCAGGTCATATTCACGTGAAAATTCGTGCGCAGGTTCGTGTTCTTATACAGATAGGCGAGCACCGTCTCGGGGTCGGCTCCGCGCTTGAGTTCGAGCACGATGCGCACGTCGTCGGTCGACTCGTCGCGCACATCGACCAGCTGAGGCACCTTGCGGTCGATGATAATCTGGCCGATCTCCTCGACCAGGCTCGACTTATTGACCATATAGGGAATCGACTTGATGATGATGGCCTGGCCTTTGCGCGGCAACTCTTCGACCTCATACTCCCCGCGCAGGCGGATGCGGCCCTGGCCCTTCTCGTAGAGTTCGATCAGGCTGGCCCGATCTTCGAGAATCTCGCCCCCGGTCGGAAAGTCAGGGCCCTTGACCAACTTCAGCAGCCCGGCCGTATCCAGGTCGGGCTCGTCGATCAGCGCCACCGCCGCATCGATCACCTCTTTAAGGTTGTGGGGTGGAATATTCGTGGCCACCCCCACCGCGATGCCGGTGCAGCCGTTAACCAGCAGTTGCGGCACCCGGGTAGGCAGCACCACTGGTTCGACCGTGCTCTCGTCAAAAGTCGGACGAAAATCGACGGTCTCTTTCTCGATCTCGTCGAGAAAGGGCACGGCCACGGGCTCGAGGCGAGCCTCGGTGTAGCGATAGGCCGCCGCCGGGTCGCCGTCAAGCGAGCCAAAGTTGCCTTGACCGTAAATCAGCGGATAGCGCAAGGCCCAGGGCTGGGCCATCCGCACCAGCGCCTCGTAGACGGCCGAGTCGCCGTGAGGGTGATAGTTGCCCAGCACCTGCCCCACCACCTTGGCGCACTTCAGGGTCTTCTTATCGGGCAACAAGCGCAGGTCGCGATACATCGTGTAGAGGATGCGCCGCTGCACCGGCTTGAGCCCGTCACGCACGTCGGGCAGGGCCCGCGAGGTAATGACCGAGACCGCGTAGTTGAGAAACCGGCTGCGCGTGACCTGGTGCAGGGGCACCTCGATAACCTTGCCGGGATCGTTGGGGTCGTGGCTGACTTTACTCACTTACTCTCTCTCTCTTTCACCAGACGCTGACTAGAATTTTTCTTCGGCTGGGTCGATCACGGTGTTCCCATAGGTAGATTCCCTGCCAGGTGCCCAGGGCCAGGCGCCCGCTGCGCACCGGCACGTTCAGGCTCACGTCGGTCAGAATACTCTTGATGTGGCTGGGCATATCGTCGGGCCCCTCGTGGACGTGCTTGAAATAGGGCTGATTCTCGGGCACCAGCCGGTCCATGAAAGCCTCGAGATCGCCGCGGGCGCTGGGATCGGCGTTTTCGTTGATACACAGGCTGGCCGAGGTGTGCTGGATGAACACGTTGCACATGCCGTTGGTCACGCCGCTCTCTTGGACGGCGCCGGCCACCTGTTCGGTAATCTCGAAAAGGCCCCGCCGGGGGGCCGTCACGCTCAGTAAAGTATCAGTCATGAAGTCCGCTCTGGAGAAATTAGGCCCGGCTGGCTGAAAATCCTTCAACTTCGGGCTTCTCAAGCGCAGTATTAAGGGATCCGCGCCCCAATCTCCTGTCGAACACCGTCGAACTTTTCGGGGGGTCCTTTAGCCAGTCACCGGGAATGACCCAGTGAGGGGGCTCTCGTGGCGCGTCCGGGAGCGAGGGTCTTCACCCCAATAGTCCAACTCCCAATCAAGATCCTGGCGAGAATATCAAATCCACTCATAGTGCAGCCCCAAGCACTCCCACCCAGAAGCTCAGAGGACCGCGGGAGCCGCTGAAGAGCATTCTAGGTCGCTAAAGGTTCGAGGGGAAGAGGAGCGCGTGATAGGCGATGAAGCTTAACTTGAGATCTACTTGTGGAAGAAGGCACATTCGTGGGGATGTGCGTCAGGATGGACTCGTCGATCTTCGACTTTCTGCGACAGATTTGGAGGACCGCCTGCTCTGGGAGAGTGAACTCCTCACGATTGCCATGGCACCGGGCGCACTCCAGTCGTTGAGAGAATTACTTTCAGAATGCGGTGCTACCTGGCGATCAGAGTCGTCGGTTAACTTGACCGAGGAGAGCAGTCTCACTCAGGTCGAGATCCGACTAGCCTCAGAGCACCCTGATGTAATAATCGACGTAGGGAAGACCTTAGTTGCTATTAATGCGATGTCTTGGGGTCTTAGGCTCTCCTTCCATATGGTTGTTGACCCAAGTTGCCTTCGTGATTTCGAATCGCAGCTTTCCGTCTTGACGGACTGAAACGCCACCGGGGCGCTGACGGGCTCTTTGCCCAGAGAGTGTCGAACCTGAACAGCGCGCGGGACGAAGAACGGAGCGCGCCCGGCGAAACGGCTCAGCGACCCCCCGACTAGAAAAAGCTCAGCGGGGGCACTTCACGGCCAACCTAGCCCGCTCGAGCCCATTCCAGCAGCCATTCCAATAGCCCGCTGTCACGCTCGCGTTCAAGCTCGCGCCCCCGGCGGTCGCGCCAGACCAGCCCTTCTGGAGCCACCCCGCTCACGCGCAGGATGCCCCGATGGATGTTCTTGTGGCAGTCCGCAAGGTGGAAAGATGCAAATACTAAGCCCAACCAGCGTGCTGCCAGAGGCTCTTCGGGAGTTCAGGTCGCAAGAACGATCAAGCTAGGCTGAGAGGAAGGAGGCGAATGGAGAAAGTATTCGATATTCGAGAGGCGCCGAGCTACATCTCCCGATTTCAGCAAGACTCTTTGAAGGCTCTTCGCTTCGTGCCCGACCCATTGATTGGAAGCCAAGAATGGTGGCAAGCGATTGACGACGGAATGATTGAGCGCGTTGTCATGCAGGGTTGGATAACTTCGGTCACTTGGGGAGCAATGGGTGATACTCCTGAATTTGAGATCACCGATGAATCGGGAAGGTCAAGGCGGTGTCATCGATATGGCGACCACACGCGATATGTCAAGGGATTAGCTGCTAGAGTCACCTGGCTAAGGTTGAAGGTTTTCCCTATCAACCTCCAGCACGTGCCTCCAGAAGAGCGCGCTGACCTGATGGCAAGGGAGATCGACCTTCTTTGCGAGAGTATTTCGATTGAAGAGAGTGAGCGTCGCTCGGAGAAGAGCGCCCCTGGACCGTCGGGAGTGTTAGAGCGAAACTCGCTGGAGGCTCTGGAGGTGACAGATCGGGCAGACTGAAACGCTACCGGTTCGCCGACGCGCTTTTGCCAAGGGCGCTCGCCAGCGCGGCCGGCCCACAGTCCGGCTGCTGGCTCACCAGAACACCATGCCGGGATAGCTCTCGGGCGGCTCCCAATCGGTGTCGTCAAAAAACCTCGCGGACACGCCAAGCGCCGCGCACAAACGCCGCAACTCCTCCGGAGCCGGAGCCAGGGTGCCCTTTTCCCACCGAGCCACCGTTCGGCTCTCGATCTCCAGGCGACGAGAGAGTTCCCGCTGGCTGAGGCCCAAGTCTTTGCGCCGATTTTTCAGCTTTTCGTGAAACGACTGCACCGAGACGGATCTTCACGCCAACGAGCCCCATGGCCCTGCTCGCGAGCAAGCAATTCAGCATCCATTCAGGCCCTCGGTCTAGACTGGCCCT
This sequence comes from Vulcanimicrobiota bacterium, assembly GCA_050250895.1. Taxonomy (GTDB): domain Bacteria; phylum Vulcanimicrobiota; class Xenobia; order Xenobiales; family JADMJV01; genus CAYRFU01. Next base: position 271,129 of record JBFWNU010000004.1, read on the forward strand.
GCAGGAGGACCCGCCATGCTCATCCACCAGGGCCCTTTTGTCGGTCATCGCGGAGCGCGGGGTAGCGCGCCAGAGAATACTTTTGCGGCATTTCGCGAGGCTCACCGACAAGGGGCAAGTTCGATCGAACTCGATGTCGGCTTGAGCGCCGACCAGCAGTTTTACGTTCTTCACGACGACACCCTCGACCGCACCACCAACGGCACCGGTCGCCTCGACCAGACCCTTTCGCAGCAACTCGACGGTCTCGACGCGGGCTCGTGGTATGGCCCAGACTACACGGGCGAGCGGGTGCCGCGGCTGGCCGATGTGCTCGACTGGGCTAAAGACCGAATTCATGTGACCATCGAGGTCAAAACCTCGGCGGTCGGTCCCGGCGTGGGACGGCGCCTGGTCGAGATGGTCGAGGCTCGCCAAATGGCCGAACAAGTCGCCATCGTCAGCTTCTCGCCAGAAGTGGTGGCTGAGGTCGAGCAAGTCAAGCCAAGCTTCGACACCGGACTGCTGCTCTCAGAGCGCCCCACCCTCGGTCGGATCAAGCTAGGAGTTCAATTTGGACTGGCCCTGGGAATTGCCGGAGCGGTGGTCGGATGCTCGAGCCCGCTGGCGGGTCTGGGGGTGGCGGCCGCCTCGACCGTGCTCGGCGGTCTGGTGGGCAAGGGGGTCAGCGCCCTCGAGACGCGGCGCCAATTGAGTCAAACACCGGCCGATGCCATCCTGCCGTTCTGGCTCGATGCCGACCGGGCGTTGGCTCGAGCCGCCGCCAGGCAAGGCAAGCGAATGGTGCCCTACACCGCCAACAGCCCCTGGTTGGTAGGCCGCTTGCTCAAAGGCGGAGCAAGCGCCGTCATCACCGACATCCCCGGCCGTTTCACCGGTTCGAGCAGATCGAGGCCTACCTAACAAAAGAAGCGGGCATCCTTAGACGATTCACCTGTCGCCTCGACACCCTCACCTCGGTGCGCAGCTAGGGCGCTGCTTAAGCCGACGGCCTCGGGGCTCCCTCGGGTGCCCTCAACCCGGCTGTGCCGTTACCGAACTTCTCGCGGGCCGGCGTCGTCCTATCGGCATGCGAACCCTCAATCCGATCCCCTTCACTCTGGTCGCGATTCTGGTCCTGCTCGTCCTTTCAGGCATCGTCGGGCTGGAAGTCGGACCCGCCGGTGTCACGATTGAAGCCAACCTCTACGACCGGGTATTCTACCTCCGGGTCGGGCGCGACGGCATCCGCGCCGGAGAAGACAAGGGATGACGTCTGGAAGGTCGCCTGGGTCAGGCGACGCCGGTTGAATACTACCGGATGCTCCCCAACCATCCCGGAGACCCTCGCCTGACCGGACGCACGCGGCCAAGCTTGATATAGACCATGAATCTTCCCAGGCTAATCCTGCGCCTGAGCCTTGGTCTCAACTTCTTCCTGCATGGATTGGTGAGGCTGCTCGGCAACTACGACGAATTCGTCAAACAAACCGTGAGCGGCTTTGACAAGACCATTCTGCCTTCGGTCCTGGCCGTGCCCTTCGCCTTTCTCATTCCGCCCCTCGAACTGCTGCTGGGAGTGGCGCTGGTGGCCGATTTTCGCCCTCGCGAGACGCTCATCGGCGTGACGGGCCTAATGTGCCTGCTCATCGCCGGCAAGTGTCTGCAGCAGGACTGGGCGGTGGTCGGGTCCCAGATGATCTACGTGCTCTGCCTCTACCTGCTGGCCCGCGAGACCGAATAGGCAGGCCATCCATTCCCTGATGCGAACGAGGCGAGATGCGAATTCTTCTAGGAGTCGTGTTGTTGCTGATGAGCCTGCCTGTCGCGGCCGAGACGATCACCTATTCGGTGAGCTTCTCGCCCTCCACTCACTATCTCGAGGTCGAGGCGAACATGCCTGCCGGTTCGCCGGTCGTGACCTTACCGGTGTGGACCCCCGGCTCTTACAAAGTGCGAGATTACTCGGGTCAGGTCGAGAACATGCAAGCCTACGATCCGGCCGGGACCCCCATCGCCACCCAGAAAGTACGCAAGAATCGCTGGCAGGTCGCTTCGCCAGGAGCCTACAACCTGAAATACCGCATCTATGCCCACGAGCCGTCCGTGCGCAACAACTGGGTTGACCAGGAATATGCTCTGATCGTGGGAGCGGCCACCTTCGTGACGCCGTTCGAGCGGGGTCCCTTCGACTATCGGGTCCAGCTCGAACTTCCCTCAGAATGGCAATCCAGCTACTCGGGCCTGGCGGAAGTGGGTCCGAACACCTTCGGCGCGGCCGACTATGACGAACTGGTCGACTGCCCTATCCTGGCCGGCAATCCGGCCGTCTACACCTTCACTGTGGGCGGAAAGCCTCACTACCTGGTCAATGTCGGCGAGGCCGGGGTGTGGGACGGGCCGGGCTCGGCCCGAGACGTGAAAAAGGTGGTGGAAACGCAACTGGCGCTGTGGGGCCAGTTGCCCTACGACAAATATCTCTTCTTCAACATCATCAACGAAACGCACGGCGGGCTCGAACACAGGAACTCGACCGTGCTGATGACCAGCCTGTGGAAGAGGCAGACCGAGCAGCACCAAGCCTGGTGTAGCCTGGTGGCCCACGAGTTCTTCCACGCCTGGAACGTCAAGCGCCTTCGGCCGGTCGAGTTGGGGCCCTTCGACTATGAGAACGAGGTCTACACCCGCAGCCTGTGGGTGGCCGAGGGGATCACCTCTTATTACGACGACCTGTTAGTGGCCCGGGCCGGCCTGGCCAATGAGGCCGACTATCTCAAAGCGCTGTCGAAGTCTGTGGAACGGCTTCAAACGACGCCGGGACGCAAAGTGCGCTCCCTGGCCGAAGCCTCTTTTGATGCCTGGATCAAACTCTACGCCCCCGACGAGAACACCAATAACACCAACATCAGTTATTACACCAAGGGAGCCCTGGTCAGCTGGTTGCTCGATATCGAGATTCGCCAGGCAACCGGCGGCCAGAAGACACTCGACGACCTGCTCCGCCTGGCCTATCAACGCTTCGCCAAAGATGGTTTCGAAGAGCAAGCCTTTCGCCAGCTGGCCTCAGAAGTGGCCGGCAAAGACCTGAGCGGGTTCTTCAGCCGCAACGTGGATAGCACCCAGGAGCTGGACTACGCGCCGGCCCTGACCTATTTTGGCCTGCGCTTCAAGCCTCCTGAAAACCAGGCCAACCCGGCCGGCTGGCTGGGCGCCAAGCTCGCTACCGACAACTTCGTCACCGAAGTACCGCGCGACACGCCGGCCTATCGAGCCAGCCTGCAACCCGGTGACGAACTGTTGGGTCTGGATCAGTTTCGCCTGCCCCCCGACGGGCTTGAGGAACGGCTCAAGCAATATGCGCCCGGCACCCAGGTCGAGTTGCTGGTGGCCCGGCGCGGTCGACTCTTTCGACTGCCCGCGCGTCTGGAGGGCAAACCCACCCAGACCTGGACCCTGGAACCCGACCCGGCCGCCAACCCCACCCAGACCGCCCGCCGCAACCAGTGGCTGGGCAGTTCCAAGACAGCTAACCAGCCGGCCACGACCCGGTAACACCCAGCCGCTCTCTCCGGCTACGGTTCTTGGCTACTGCACATCAGAGTCGACCCGTGGGTGGAAGAAAATCGGTGTGGATCTTCACAGGTTCATGGATGCGCATGCGGACCTAAACGAGCCGCGGGCCCCGCAGGTCCCTTCCTTTGCGCTCCCAACCGCGGTTCGGCAAGGCGTTCTTGCAGGTTTCAAGCCCACGCTCCCGAACGATAAGCCGTTGAACGTGGGTGCAGCCAAAGGTCGCCAAAGCCTGCCTCCCGGCGCTGAACTCAAAGACGGGACCTACATCGTGGGTCCCGTTCTCGGTGCCGGTGGGTTTAGTATCACATATTCAGGCAAGGAAAAACGCCTGGGTACGCCGGTGGCTATCAAAGAGTTCTTCCCCAAAGGCTGCACTCGCGACCAGGGAGTGATCATTCCCGGCGGCAAGTGGAATGCGGCCAACTTCATGGACACCCGCGAGGCCTTCCTGGAAGAGGGTAAGACGATGGAGCGGTTCGAGCGCCCCGGTATCGTCAAGGTCTACGCCGCTTTCGAAGCCCACGGCACGGCCTACATCGTGATGGAGTATCTGCAGGGCAAGACGTTCTCGACCCTGATCCAGGAGCGCGGACTGTTGCCCGAGGCTCTGGCCATGAAATTTATCAGCCAATTGGCCCGCACCCTCGACGGTATCCACCTGGCCGGTTTGCTGCACGGCGACATCAAACCCGACAACATCATGCTGACCGAAGACCAGCGGGTCATTCTGCTCGACTTCGGAGCGGCGCGCAGCTATCTGTCGGTCAAGGAAGAGGAAGAGACGGTCTTTCTCACGCCCGGCTATGCGCCTCCAGAACAATACCAGCGAGACTACCCCATCGATCCCGCCACCGATGTCTACGCGGTGGCCGCCACCCTCTACAACCTGCTCGGTGGCAAGCGCCCGCCCGCCGCACCCGCCCGACTCAAAGGCGAAACTCTGCCGGCTCTAAATTCGCTCAACTCTAGCGTGTCGGCCCGCACGGCCAAGGCCATTCGGCACGGCCTGTCGCTTCATCCCGAGCGCCGCCCGCCTACCATTCGGGCCTTCCTGGGCGAGCTGATCGGGCCGTCCGAGGCCGATCTGGTGCTGGCTTCCCAGGTTTTCACCCAGATTCAACCGCGTCAGGTGGCGGTGCTTGAAGGTCACGAAGGCTGGGTCATCGCGCTAGACTTTCACCACGAGGGCAATCTGCTAGCTTCGGGCGATAAAGAGGGAAAGGTGTGGCTGTGGTCCCTCGACCGGGGAGAGGCTCTCGGAGTGCTCGACCTGGGCTCGTCCATCACGGGTCTCGAGATCTCTCCTGACGGCAAATTGATCGCCGTGGGCACGATGGCCGGGGGCCTGGTGCTCATCGACCTGGCTACCGGCCATACGGTGGCCACGCTCAAGAAAGATCCTCCGCCGGTCCAATGCCTGTGCTTTACCACCGATGGCACTCGATTGGTGGCCGGCTTCACCGACGGCACCATCAACGTCTATGAACCGCCGGGACGCATCATCAACACCTTGACCGGGCACCAGAGTCCCGTCAACGACGTCAAATGCTCGCCCGGTGGGCGACTGATGGCCTCGGTGTCTAACGATAAGACGGCCCGGCTCTGGGACCTCAAGTCAGGGCGAGCCGTGCGCGTCTTTGCCGGCCACACGCGGGTAGTGCAGGCTTGTGCTTTTTCACCCGACGGCCGGGTGCTGGCGACCGGCGCCAGCGACTTCACCATTCGCCTGTGGGACGTGCGCAAGGGCGAAGAACTGCGCAAGCTCAAAGGCCACGAAGCCATGGTCTGGAACGTGATGTTCACCCCCGACCGCTCCTATCTGCTCTCTTCCGCTGGCGACAAGACGGTGAGGGTGTGGCGACTGGACTCGGCCCGCGAAGTGGCCCGGATGGAAGGCCACACTTCGTGGGTGCGGGCGCTGGATTACGCTCCCAGCCGCAATCTGGTCGCCTCGGGCGGGGGCGACGGTCAGATCCGTCTGTGGGAAGTCGACTGGTCCTAGAGGGCAAAGCCCCCCTTGGAAGAACCTCTGTCTATGACCAACAACCTGCCTCCCGGCCTGACGGCGAAGACGGGCGAGGTATTTGCACGATACCTCGAGAGCGTTCCTCGTTCGCGCGCCAGTCTCGAGCGAGCGGTCAAAGCGCATCTGACCGAGGTCAACCTGGCCAGCGAGACCAACGAGTTGCTAGACCTGGCCACCGCGCGCAAGCTGGCTCAGGGCCTGCTCACCCTGCTCGAACGCAGCCAGGACGAGCAGCTACGGCTGGTCCAGGGCGCCATCCTCTACTTCGTCGAGGATGAGGATGCCGAATCCGACTTCGCTTCGGCCGTCGGATTCGACGACGATGTCGAGGTCTTCAACGCCGTCTGCCATCAGCTCGGGTTGCCCGAACTCGCCCTAACGCTTTAGCTACTTCTCGCACAGGATCAGGGTGCGGCCGGCCGGATGGGACTCGAGCAGGCGCTGGGCCGAAAAGTATCGCGACACGACGCTTTGAAGATTCTCGAGCGTGTACCAGTCGAAGCTTTCACGCTGGAAATGGCTGAGGAGGACCTGCGATTTCTCGTCATCCAGGGGCACGAACTCGAGTACCAGCCAGCGGGTCGTGAAGCACTCGAGTAACTCGACCACCCGCTCGAACGATTGCCAATTGGTGAGCACCAGGTGGTGAATCAGGGCCAGGGCAAAGACCATTTCACCCTGGATGCGGGCTAACGCCGAAGGAAACTGGACCAGCTTCCAACCGAAGGCGGGGGTCGGATTGAGCAGGTTCATCACCAGCGGTAATACATCCAGCCTCTGCTGGCTAGCCCGGTCGTAAAGCCGGGTGACACAACCCTCATCGAAGTCGATGGCCACCACTCGAGAGCCGCGATGGGCGGCCAGCATGGCGTACCAACCCTCGTTGCAGGCCAGGTCGACCACCGTGTTGGGACGATGCTCGTCGAGCAAATCGGCCAGGGCTCGATGCTTCTGATGCCAGTTCGAGCTATCGTCCCAGGATGGCCAATCTTCATAGTAGTTGACCCAGGTGGTGGTGGGCTTGGGCAGCCGAATCTTGCTGACGTCGCGCACGAGACCTTTGAAGAAGCCGCTCCGCATGGCTGCCAGCCGCTCGGGGGGGTGGGTGGTCTTCTGCATCTTCTTGTCGAGTTCGAGCTTCTGAGCCAGACTGCTCACTCGACGCGGCAACTCGAGGCGGGTCCAGGTTTGGGGGTGGGTCAACTTGTAGCCGCCCGAAAGCAGCGCCGAGCAAGTCGCGAACGATATTCCCCGCAGATAGTCCTGCAACAGCGGGCGCACCACCTCATGCAGCCCGGCCGCATAGAGGTACAGGGGGAAGAGAAAAAAATTGCAGAACTGTTGGTAGGCCGACCAGATGAACTGGCCCTCTTCTTCCACCGGCCGCAACGAACCGACATCCACAAAGACCGGGGTAGTACCGTTCCACAGCACATTCCAGGGATAGGCGTCTTGCAGGATAGCCCCGTGCTCGAGACCTTTCTGGCAAATCTCCAGAGTCAGCAGGGCCGACTCTTTGAGCATCTCGGCACTCCACTCCATGCAGTAGCTTCGCACCGGCACGGTGGCGTGGCTCAGCACCAGCCCATAGCCATCAAGACGAAGCGCGGTGGCGGATGTCTCGACCATGCGACCCGAGGTCATCATGCTCTGGAAGAATTCGGCCCCGAGCAAACTATGGAAAAAGGCTACCCGGCTCTCGGTGATGGCTCGATAGAGGGAACCTTGCCAGCTGAAGAGACGGCCGTTGGGGTCGACGTAGGAGCTGGGGTCGACCGAAATCTGGTCAGCTGGGATCTGGTTCGCTTTGGTCAGGTGCGTCAGTTTGCCCTCGCGAACGTGTGAACTTCGACTTCAAGGCGAGGAAGAAATTCTTGATGGGACGGAAGAAGAACGCCAGCGCCCCGAGCAATCCGTAGAAGACCGCATAGCCGATCTGGAAGAGCAGGCCTGCCGTGCCCGGATCGACGTAGGCGAGGCAGGGCAACGGGGCCAGGACAAGAATGAGGGCGAGGCGGATGAACATTCCTTTCTCCTTCTCTCGAGCTTTCGACGGCTCAGCGGGGCCTCCTTTCGGGCCTTGAGCAGATTCGACGCCAGTCTGGGCCTGGGCGTGCTGGTGGTGGGGCTGGCAATCCTGCTCGATTTCAACTATCGCAGTTCGTTTCTCACCCTGCTGGGGGGCTGGGGCTTGTTGGTCAACCTGTTGGTATTGTTGGCCTTCGTCCTACCCATCGGAGCTTTGCTTGGAGCCCTATTGGCCGGACTCGGGCGAATGAAGTCCAACGAATGGTCGCTGGGTGGCGCTTTCCTGGTCATCGCTTATCTGTGCGCCGACCACCTCAAGATCTTTCTCAACCTGGCCGCCGGATTGTCGATCCCGAGGGCTACTTCGGTCGCTGTCGCCTTACTGGGGCTGCTTCTGGTCGCCTATCCTCGGGCCATTCGCCCCAACTTCGAACCCGACAGCTTCGCCTGGCTGGGCCAGGCGGCCCGGTTCGTCTGGCCGGCCACGCTCCTGGCGGGGGCACTGGCCTGGTGGCCCGGCAGCGCCAACCCGGCCGGCTTCGAGCGACCCCACGTCTTGATCTTGACCAGCGACTCGCTGTCAGCCGAGGCATTCGAGGCCGGAGCGCCAGGGGTGAAGCAATGGTCGCGCTCGGCCACGGTGCTAGAACATGCCCTGACCAATGCTAACGCCACCAAGTTCGCCATGCCTTGCTTTTTGGGCAAGCTACCCGCGGTGATCAGCCAACCGGTCGGCCCACTGCTCGAGAGCCTGCGCCAGGCGGGCTATGACCAGCGCACCTTCATTTCGTTCTTTAACGTCTCGCCGGGCTTCGTGAATCAGTTCTCCGATGTCGTTCGGGTGGCCCGAGCCGAGCAGTGGTTCGATTTCTCGGGGCTGGCCTCACGCCAATGGTTGTGCAATCTGGCCAGCGAGGACAGCCGCTACTGGAGCCTCATCAGCCAGCAGAGCCCGGCCGACTTCAACTATGGCGAGCAGCCAACCTACCCTACCCGTCCAGCCCTCGAGCACGCCCTGACGGTCTTCCGACAGGCGCAAGGTCCGGCCGTGGTCTGGGTCCATCTCTTTGCCCCTCATCATCCCTTCTATCTGGAGGGTCGCTGGAAAGAGGGGCCCGAGGACATGCCGGCCCTCTACCACCGGGCCGTCGGCCAGTGGGACGAAGAGGTGGCGGCTTTCTTAAAAGAACTCGACCAGCGATTTCCCGATACGCTGGTGGTCCTCTCCTCGGATCACGGCGAGTCGTTCGGGCGAGCCGAAGGCGGCTGGCACGGCACCCTCCACGGCGCCAACTGGCTCAACCAGGACATTTGCCACATTCCGCTGATCATCAAGACCCCCGGCCAAATCGAGGGTCGCCGGCTCAAGACCTTCGCCAGTCAGATCGATGTGGCCCCGACCCTGCTTGAGCTGCTCGGGCTCGAGCTTCCTCCGGACCTCGACGGCGAGAGCCTGGTGCCCTACTTCGACCAGCCCGACCAGCTCAGCCAAAAGATCAAGATCTGCGTGCCAGAATCCTATTTCTTGCGCCACACGTTAAAGATCCAGGACAAGCCCGAGGCCTGGGTGACCGGCAGCGAGGACATGTTCGCGGCCTTTATGGGCGAGTTCAAGGTGGGCTGGTTCCAGCTCTATGAGCGCGGCCCCGACGGCTATCTCAACCGCTACAAAGACGCCCTCATCTATGGCCTTTACAAGCCGCGCTCCGATCCCGACCTGAGTCACGACCTAAGCAAAGACCCTGCCCACCGTGAAGTGCTGGTCAGGGTCTTCAATTCGCCGCTCGTAGCCAGCTATCGGCACCAAGGAGCCGATGGCGCTTCGCGCCAAGGAGCCTCGGCTTCGCCGAGGAGATAGGAGCGGAGCAAGCTCCGAGATGGGAGCGCTGGCTTCGCTTGCGCTCGCCAGCGAGTTAAAGCCTCGAATTGAGCGACAGCTCAATTCGCTCCCCTCTCCGGGCGCAGCCCGGCTCCCCTCTCAGCGGCAAAGCCGCTGCTCCCCTCTCCGGGCGCAGCCCGGCTCCCCTCTCCGGGCGCAGCCCGGCTCCCCTCTCAGCGGCAAAGCCGCTGCTCCCCTCTCGGCCGAAGGCCGCGGCTCCCCTCTCGGCCGAAGGCCGCGGCCCTAGAGGTAGGCGCCGACGATGTGGGGCATCATGGCGCGCCAGGTAGGCCAGTCGTGGCGCATGTCGTGACCCCAGAAGTCGACGTTGGCGGGCACGCCCTTGCTGTGCAGGGTGCCGCCCAGCCAGGCCGAGGCTTCGGGCTTTTCGTAGGCGCCCTGACCGGTCAGGATGTGGATGTCGCGCTTGCGCTGCAGCATCGGCAGGTGGTGATCATCCCAGAGGTGAGGCAGATACTCGGCCACGTTGTTGAAGTAGATGTTCTCGTCGTGGTAGCCGTAGCTCTCGTAGTAATCCCGAATGTCATAGGCGCCGCTCATGGCAATGGTGCCGGCGAAGAGGTCGGGACGGCGCAACAGCTGGTTGACGGCGTGATAGGCACCCAGGCTGGCGCCGACCGTGATGATGCCGTGATTACCCTGGCAGCTGTGCCAGATATAGGGCACGACTTCCTCGGTGACATACCGGTTGAAAGCCTGCTGCAGCAACCCTTTGATGCGGGGATGGCAGTCTTTGTTGAGCCAGCCTTCGCGATTGATGCCGCCGATGGAGAAGACTTTGATCTTGCCGGCGTTGATGAACGGCTCGAGAAAGTCGATCATCAGGAAACGCTCGTGCTCGAGGAAGTCGGCCGCGGCCGTGGGGAAGAACAGCAACGGACGGCCGTAGTGACCGTAGGTGGCGATGTTCATTGGCATGTTGAGGTGGGGGCTTACCCAGCCATCGATGTGCTTGTTCATTTTGTTCGATTCTCCGATAAAAAAGTGTGCAAGCACTATATCCCGATCTACGAAAAAGAACACCTATTCTAGGGAATTGGTGTAAAACTCGGCTCGGGAACGGCCGGGGTGTCTTGTTCGAACGGTCCCAGCATTGCCAGGTAATGGGGCTGGACGTAGAGCCAGCGAAAGGCGGCCAGGTCGCGAGCACTGAGCTCGGCGGCCTGGAGGTTGGGATAGCGCCGAGTCTGCATGACCCGGTACATCACGTCTTCGCGCCGGTCGGAATGGTCCAGGCCCAGGATGTGCCCAAGTTCTTGCAGCAGAATTTGAGCCAGGTTGCCAACCGGCAGGCGCCGGTCGGGGTCTATCGTCAGGCCGACGATGCGGGGGCGTGTTCCGTCGGTATTCCACCAGACGGCGGCCGCCTTGTCGGGGGGCAGGTTTCGACCGCTCCAGTCGATAACGAGCTGGGCCGACGAAGGAGAGTCGACCAGCGAGAACAGGTCAGGCATTCCGGCAGCATGGCCGGCCGCGTTCCAGGTGCGCACGCAGTGCAGAGTCACCTGAAAAAAGGCCGGATCGTTGGAGTACAGGCGCCAGGGCAAGGATTCAGGAGCCAGCCGGCACAGGCTGCCTCGGTGCTGGATGAACTCGTAGCCGGGGGGCTGGGCCCAGGCCGGCACGGTCAAAAGCACGAGCAGCAACCATCTCACCCCGACCCATTCAGGTCCGCCTCAAGCCGTCCCTCTGTCGGCGAGGTAGGGAGGCTAGCCCGGGCGCGAGAATGTGTGTGGGCATGGTGGAGATTGTGCTGGTGCGCCATGCCCAGCCAAATTGGGAGCCGAACGGCAAGGCGGTCAACGACCCTTGCCTGACCGACTATGGTCAACAACAAGCCATCCAGCTGGCTTCGGCCCTGGAAGGAAAGGAATTTGACGCCTTCTACGTCAGCCCGCTGGTTCGGGCTCGCGAGACGGCGGCCCCGGTGGCAGAAGTGCTGGGGCGTCAGCCGAAAGTGTTGAGCTGGCTCGAAGAGATCCGTCTCCCCGACCTCGAGGGCAGCCCGGCCGACGAGGTCAAGCACATGCTCGAAGAGGCCCAGGCCCGCGATCTGATGGACTGGTGGGAGGGGTTGCCCGGGGGCGAGACGTTTCGGCATTTCAACGAGAGAGTCTGTGGCGGGTTCGAGGACCTGCTCAGCAACCAGCACCGAGCCCGCATCCACGATCGTGGAGTGTACTCGGTCTGGGACCTACCAGAAGGCGAGCAACGTATCCTGATCGTCTGTCATCTCGGCACCATCTCGGTGTCTGTATCGCATTTGTTGGGCCTGGAGCCGGTGCCCTGGGCCTGGGAACGATTTGCCATGGACTGGGCCGGCATTACCATCGTCCGGTCGGTTCCTTTGGCAGGGCGAGCCATTTGGGCTCTGAAGGCGTTTAATCAGGTGCATCACCTCCAATGACCGATCCAGCTTTTACCGAAGTCTTGTTTTGGGACCTGGGCGGCGGGGCCATCGCCGGCCTGGCCGTCGGCTACGCCATCAAACGGGCCAGTCGTTGGGCTCTGCTGGTGCTGGGTCTTTCTATCGTGGCTCTGTATGGCCTCAGCCAGACCGGCATGGTCAGCGTCCACTGGGACATCGTGGGCCAGGGCATCGAGTCGGGCGCGCGCAGCGTGTCGGACTGGATCTGGGTGGCCTGCAAGGAGCTCAGCATCGCCATGATCGGGTTTGGCGGCGGTATGGCGGCCGGGCTCAAGATGAGCGCGTGAAGCATCGAACTTTCGACCTCGGTTCGCTCTCGATGCACGCGGTGGAGGCGGGTGAGGGACCGCTGGTGCTGCTTTTGCACGGCTTTCCGGCCTGCTGGTATTCGTGGAAGGACCTCATCGAGCCGCTGTCTCGTCACTTTCGAGTGGTGGCTCCCGACCTGCGTGGCTATAACCTGAGCGATCGACCGAAGGGGGTGCATCACTACACCACGGATGCCCTGGGCGAGGATATCGCCCGTCTGGTGCGGGCGCTGGGTGAGACCAGAGCCCATATCGTGGGGCACGACTGGGGCGGCGCTCTGACCTGGAGCCTGGCTTCGACCCGGCCCAACCTGGTGGACAAAGTGGCCGTGCTCAACTGCCCGCATCCGGCGGCCATGCTCAGGCATCTGCGCACCAACCGAAGGCAACTCAAGCGTTCGTGGTATATCATGTTCTTTCAGCTGCCCCGACTGCCCGAGTGGGTCTTCTCGCGGCGGCAGAGCCAATTTGTCAAATTCGCCTTCGCCGCGCGACGGGGCACCTTCGAGGCCGAAGATCTCGAGCGTTATCGCGAGGCCATCTTCGCCCCCGGCGCCCTGACCGCAGCCATCAACTACTATCGGGCCGCCGGACGGCAACTGCTGGCGCCGGTGAAATATCCGCCCATCGCGGCTCCCTCTTTGCTGATCTGGGGTGAGCGCGACAAAGCGCTGGGCAAAGAGCTGACCTTTGGCATGGAGCGCTACTTCTCGGGTGATTATCGGGTTGAGTATCTCGACGCCGGCCACTGGGTCCACAACGAGCAGCCCGAGCGGGTGCTTGAGCTACTCGGCAACTTCTTGACCTGACCATGATTTCACTCGGTGGTAACCCCTCCCGGGGACTTGTGGGCTACGATCGCAGTGATGATTCAGATCAATCCGCGCCAATTCACCTCTCCCATTCGCTCTTCGGCCCCTCCTACGAGTGAAGCCCCCGAGGCTCCCGTCGGCGACAGCTTCGCCGCCCAGGAACCAGAAAAGAGCGGCGGCCATTGGAAGGCCGGCCTGATGCTGGGTGTGGCCGCCCTGGGCACGCTGGCCCTGGCCGGCTGCAGCGACGGCGGCGGCAGCCAGCCGGGCAGTAGCGTCTCGACCTCCCAGACCGGAGGCTCGGGAGTGACCGTCAACTCGGGCGGCCGAGTCGGCGTCGACGTGGGCAATGGCGTCAGCGTCAACAGCGACGGCAGCGTTGGCTTTGATGTCGGGGGAGGCACCACCATCAACTCCAACGGTACGGTGGGCTTTGATGTGGGCGGCGGAGTGATCATCAACTCCGACGGCACCGTCGGTTTCAAGTTCTAGTCAGCACTCGACGGGGCGAGACCCGCACCCGCAGCCCATGGCGCGGCCGTAGTGTGATGCCGGCTTTGAGTTCGAGCTTATGGTCGGGCACTTCGAAGCGCACTTTTTGGGCTAATGTAGCCAGCACCAGCACAGCTTCCATCCGGGCAAAACCCTCTCCGATACAGATTCGCGTGCCCCCGCCGAACGGGAAATAGGCGTAGCGGGCCGGACTACCCTGGGCCCAACGCTCGGGCACGAATTCGGTGGGCCGGTCGAAGTAGCGGGCATCGCGGTGAAGCAGCCACTGAGGGGCCAGCAGAATGGTGCCGGCCGGCACCTGGTAGGTTCCCCAATCGAGGTCCTCGAGACTGCGGCGACCGACCATCCAGGCCGGCGGAAACAGGCGCAGCGTCTCATCGACCACCTGGCGAGTGTAGACCAGGTCGTGGTAGTCGTCGGAGCGAGCCCTTCTCTGGCCTAGCACGGTATCGACCTCGGCATGGAAGTTGGCGGCCGCGTCGGGGTTTTGGGCCAGCAGATAGATGGCGAAGGTCAGGGCGTTGGCAGTGGTTTCGTGGCCGGCCAGCAGCATGGTCATCACCTCGTCGCGCACCCGGGTCGGCTCGACTTCGGCCAGCAAAGCCACCAGACTATCCTGAGAGGCCCGACCCTGGCGATGGGCCTCGAGAATCGATTCGACCACCTCGTCGAGTTCACGTCGAGCCTGGTCGAAGCGACGGACGGATGGTAGTGGAAGATGGCGCAATAAGGGAAAGAAGGGCATCGTGGTCAGCTGAAACTGCCCCAGCGCCTGCTCGAGCGCCCGGCCGATGCGCCGATGTTCATGCTCGAGGTCGGTGCCTAGCAGGGTGCGCGAGACGATGCCCAGAGCCAGGTCCATCATCACTCGGTGGATGTCTACCTGGCCCTCCAACTCCACGGCCAATCGCTGGGCACACTCGACCATGGTGTCGGCGTAGCCGGCGATGCGCTGGCGACGGAAGGCCGGTTGCACCAATCGGCGCTGATGCAGGTGGTCGTCGCCCTCGGCGGTCAGCAAGCCGTTGCCCAACAGCACCCGTGTGTGTTGGAGGGCCCGACCCTTTTCAAACTGCTGGTGATGCCCGGTGAGAAGCTTCTCGACCAGTTCTGGCTGCGACAAGATCCAGACTTCGCGCCCGAACATTTGCAGCCGGCAGGCATCCGGATAGGCGGCCACCACCTGCTCGAGAAAGCCGAGCTGGTCTTTGGTCAGGCGCCGGAAGAGGTCGCCGGGATAACGATTTCGGGGTCCATCTGGTTTGCTCATAGTCCCAGCCTAGCACCGAGACATCTACATTCTTGAGGAAAGTGTCCGCAAAATGTCCACGAGGAAGGAGGCGGCAGTCTGCTTTGGAAGTGGCCAGAATGTTCGCTCCTCCGGTCGATTTCAACCTTGCCCATCATCTTCTCGACGCACGGGTCGAAGAAGGCAACGGCCAGCGAACGGCCATCCGCACCGACCACACCACCTATACCTACGCCCAGGTGCAGGCTCGCGCCAACCGGCTGGCCGCGGCCCTGGTGGAGGCCGGGCTGGCTCAAGAGCAACGCGTCATTCTGGCCCTTCCTGATGGCCTCGATTTCGTGGCCGGGCTGTTTGCCATCCTCAAGGCCGGGGGGGTGGTGGTCATGATCAACCCCGACCTGCCAGTGGCCGACCTGGAATATTTCTTCGAGTATTCCCGGGCTCCCCTGGCCCTGGTCCACTCCGGCCAGCAAGAGACCTTCGCCTCGGCGGCCGCGAGGGCCCGTCTGCTGGCCGCCGATCAACTCCCGGGCGAAGCCGAGTTCGCCAATCGTAAAACCCACCGCGACGACCCCGCTTTATGGATCTTTAGCGGGGGAACCACCGGCAAGCCGAAGGCGGCCGTGCAATCGCATCGTTCCTTCGCCAACACCACTTTTCATTACGGCCAACAGTTTCTGGGGCTGGGGCCCGACGACGTCACCCTGGCCATCCCCAAGCTCTATTTCGGCTATGCCACCGGTCTCAATCTCTTCTTCCCCTTCTCGGTGGGGGCCAGCTGTTGTCTGTTCGAGCAGCCATCGACCCCCGAGGCCATCTTCGAGCGCATCGACCGCCATCGCCCCACGCTGCTGGTCAACGTGCCCAAAATCATCCACCGCATGGCGGCCCATCCCCAGGCCCAGCAACACGATCTCAGCTGTCTGCGGTTGTGCACCAGCGCTGGCGAGGCTCTGCCTCCGGCCCTCTATAGCCTCTGGGTCGACACCTTCGGAGTCGAACTGGTCGACGGCCTGGGCACGGCCGAAATGTGGCATATCTTTCTCTCCAACAAGCCGGGACAGGTAAAGCCCGGTACCCTGGGCCAGGCCGTGCCAGGCTTTACCATCAAGCTCGCCGACGACGAGGGCGTGCCCGTGCCCCGAGGCGAGCTGGGCCGGCTCTGGGTCCGGGGCGATTCGCGGGCCATCTGCTATTGGCAGCGGGCCGAAGAGAGCCACGAGGCCTTTCGTGGGCCGTGGTTTGCCTCGGGCGACAAGCTCTATGAAGACGAAGACGGCTATTTCGTCTATTGCGGCCGGGGCGACGACATGATGAAAGTGGGGGGCAAGTGGCTGGCTCCCCTCGAGGTCGAAGACTGCCTCTTGCGCCACCCAGCCGTGCGCGAGTGCGCCGTCGTGCCCGAAATCGACGAGGCCGGGCTCACCAAGCCCAAGGCCTTTGTGCTGGCCGCCGAAAACAGCGAGGGGCTGGCCGAAGAACTCAAGGCCCACACTCTCGAGCATCTCGAAGCCTACAAGCACCCCCGCTCGATCGTTTTTGTCGACGAGATGCCGCGGACCCACCTGGGCAAGATCGACAGGGCCCGGCTCAAGGCGATGGCATGATCCACCTGGCTGCCGAGTCCACCTATCACCAGGGTCGTTTTCAGCCTGACCTGGTGGTCACCATCGAGGCCGGCCGGATCGTCGAGGTGGCCCCTCGAGCCGACCAGCGAGTCCAGCGCCTGGCCCGCCGAGCACTGCTACCCGGGTTAGTGAATGCCCATAGCCATGCCTTTCAGCGGGCCATCCGGGGGCGCACCGAGTTTCGGGATCCGGCCCGGCCCAGCGACGATTTCTGGAGCTGGCGCGAGTGCATGTACGCGGCCGCCCGTAGTCTTTCGCCCGAAGAGGTCGAGGCCGTCTCGCGCATGGCGTTCGTCGAGATGGTCCTCGCGGGCATCACCGCGGTGGGCGAGTTTCACTACCTCCATCACCAGCCCGATGGAACCCCCTATGACGACCCCAATGAACTTTCCCACCGCGTCCTGAGCGCGGCCGAATCGGCCGGGCTGGCTCCGGTTCTGTTGAAGGTCGCCTACGCCCGCGCAGGCTTTGGCAAAGAACCCAATCCCGGCCAGGCCCGCTTTCTGGCCCCCGATGTCGACACCTATCTCGACCACCTCGAGCGCCTGCGCCGGGCCGGCCACGCCGTCGGCGTCACTCCCCACAGCGTGCGCGCCGTGCCGGCGGATTGGCTAACGCCCCTGGGCGAATATGCCGAGCGTCACGACCTGCCCTTTCACATTCACGTGAGCGAGCAACCCCGCGAAATCGAGGAGTGCCAGGCCGAACATGGTCTTCGGCCCATCCAACTGCTGGCCGAGCGAGGCTTGCTGAGCCCGCGCTTCGTGGGCGTCCATGCCATCCACCTCGAGCCAGACGAGGTCGAGGCGCTGGGCCAGACCGGCTCGCGGGTCTGCTCTTGTCCGACCACCGAGCGCAACCTGGGCGACGGAGTGGTGCCCGCCGACCAGCTCTACGAGGCCGGAGCCGGATTCTGCTTTGGCAGCGACTCCAACGCCCAGATCGATCTGCTCGAAGACGCCCGCCAACTGGATTATCACCTGCGCCTGGTGCACCTGCAGCGAGCCGTGCTGGGACAGGGCCAGGATCTGGCCGGGCGACTGTTCGAGGCGGCCACAGCCGGCGGCGCCCAGGGGCTGGGGCTCGAGGCCGGCCGAATCGAGCCAGGCCTGTGGGCCGACCTGGTAGCCGTCGACCTTGACGACCCGTCCATCGTGGGCGCCTCGGACGAAGACCTGCTTTCGACCATCGTCTTTTCGCTGGAGCGGACCGCCGTCAAGGAGGTTTGGTGTCGAGGCCGGCAGGTGGTGAGCGAAGGGCATCATCCTCGCGCCCGCGAGGCGGGGCAGGCCTTTAGCCGCGTGATGCGCCGGCTGACCCGACCGGGATAGCCTGAGCAGCCCCCGAAGAGCCGATGACCTCGGCCACCTCGTCGGGGTCAAAGCCCAGAATGGGCAAGTTGCTACCGGTGGCCAGCAGCTCCTGGCGCGAACGGTTTTGGTAGAACTCGTGGCTGACCACGGCCAGACGCGGTTTCAAGGCCGGCAGACCGGTGCTCTCGAGTCGACGGTTGACCGAGTCGAGATAGGCCTTGATGGTCAAAGCGGTGGGAGCGGCCTGAGTCAGGCCCGCCGCGAAGTGAGCGGCGGGAACTTCGTTGCCGCGGGCATCGAGCCTGCCTTCGGCGCGCTCGACCACCTCCCTGAGATCGGTCACCAACCGGGCCAGAAAGGCTTTGAACTCGTCGCCGCTGGTGGCGGCCTGCAGTCCACCCAGGCCGCCCACCTCGATCAGCACCCAGGCTGGAGTGGCCACCCGGCGGAGCTTGCGACGAGGACGTGGTCGCGGCTCGGCCACCGCTTCGGGAGCGGGCGGTGCCTCGGGCCGTTCGACCCCGAGCAGAACCAGCGCGGCCAGCAACCCCCCCAGGTGGACCGCCCACAGTGACGGTTGATAGAGGCAAAGGATGACCAGACAGAGTCCCGCCGAGACCAGCACACCGACGCGATAGAGGCGTAACCCGGCATAGCCCAACCAGACGGCCAGTAGAGTCGTGGCCAGCCAGCCCGGCAACGGATGAGGCAAGCCGTAAAGGACGGCGCCCAGCATCATGGGTTCTCCAACCGCCAGCGTCAGCTCGACCGGTTGGGTTCGCCTGGGAACCGTGCGACTGACGGCATAAGCATAGATGGCGAACAGAAAAGCCAGCAAAGTGACGGTGCAAGAAACGAAGCCGGCCTCGAAGCGATGACCGCGGATCCAATCGCCGAGATTGGCCGAGAAAACAGCGGCCACCACCCCGCCCACAGCGGCGTAGTAGCGTGGTTCCACCTGGCGTGGGGCTAGGCCAGCACCCACCACAGCAGGCCCAAAAGAGCGACCACATAGAAGACCTGAAAGATCTTGAGGTCGGTCTCTAGCTCGGGACGATCCATTCTTTGAATCTACCTCAACTTCTGACTCGTGTCTACGAGACTACCATGTCCGACTGAAAGCGACCTGAAACAGAGAGGTTCCCTGCTTCACCGGCGGGAAACAGTAGCGATGCTTCGTAAAGTGACCTTGACTGCGGTCTTCTTGCTCTTGATTTCGGCGGGTGCCTGGGCTCAGACCGAGGCTCAGCTGCAATCGTTTCTGGCCCGCATCAGCTCGATCGAGAACCTGGACCAGGGGGTGGCGGTGGCCGCCAGCGACCCCGAGACGGCTCAGGCGGTCTATCAATACTGCCGTGAAACCATCGGGGCAGGCGGGGCCGACGAGCAGCAGGCCCAGGGCATGGTCTTCGTCATGAACATCATCGCGCGAGCCATGGCCGGGCTGGGCGATATGTCGTATGTTCAGGACCTTCAGGCCAACAACGTCTGGGTAGACGACCAGATGTGGGCGTCGCTGGGTGGCAGCCTTAACAGCAGTCAGGCGGCCCCGGTCGAACAACCCTCTGGAGACTTCGCCGACTACGACCGCTATCAATATCTGATTCGCATCGCCGCCAGCCTGGGCAACTTCAGTCGCTGTCTGGCCTATTTTCGCGAAGCTCTAGACAAACTTCCGGCCGTGGCCGCCGCCAGCGATTCGGGAATCGTGCTCGAATTTCTCGAACTGGCCGTCTATGCCGAACTCGGGCTCCACTCGACGGTGCTCGAGAAGGGGCCCGCCGTCCTGGCCAAGGTTCCAAGCTTGACCCTGGTCGAGGCCGACGACCGGGCCAGCATGCAGATCATCGGCAAACTGATGCTGGCCAACGCCGAACTTTCGGGCGGCCAGGTCAAGCCGGCGCTGGCCTATCTCGACGACGCCGACAAACTGGTGTCAGGACTGGAAGGCAACGACCGCAAGGTGGCCCGCTTCACCCTCGAGACCGCTCGCTTTGCCCTCAAGCTCGAGCGTGACCCCGATATGCCCGTCCAGAGCGTATTGGCCGAAAAAGACCGGGTCTGGGCTCTGCTCGACGGCATCCCGGCCAAAGACGAAAGCATGAGCAATATGGTCGGTCCCGGGGCTCTGTGGCTGCAGCTACTCTGCTTCCGGGGCGCCCGGGCCCTGCCCGACGAGGCCCAGACACTCGGCGACGCCGCCGCCGCCCTGGGTCCTCGCATCACGGCCGTGATCGACCCCTCAGAAATGGCCGAGCCTCAGGCCGATAACCCCCAATCGCTCTGGACCTTCGCTGTGGGGGCGGCCGAATTCGGTGACAAGAGCAACACGGTCGCCTCGACCTTCTTGGAGATCACCAAGATCTGTCGTGAGGCTCGCAAATATGATGCGGCTGCCAGTTGGCTCACCTATATGGAAGAGTTCGTCCCCATGCTCGACTACCCGGGCCAGATGGTCGACACGGCTCTGGCCCCTCTGGGTATTAGCGACAAGGAGCTAACCTCTCACGGTGGCGCTCAGCAGGTCCAGGGAAGATTCTACGAAGAACAGGCCCGGCTCGAACTGGCCAAACTCGGCGCGGATCCCACGCCGGCCCAGGCCGGCCCGATCAAAGCCAAGCTCGAGAAAGCGGTGACCTTCTATCATCAAGCCGAGCGCCCGGGGGCGATGCTCAAACTGTATCCTCAGATCCTGTGGTTGAGCTATCTGATGGGTGAGGGGGATCCCGTGCCCAAGCTCAATGAACACTACGACACGGTCAAGTCCTTTGGTGACCGCGAGCTCGAAATGGAGTATCTGGTGGTTCGCGGCAAGGTGCTGGCCGCCAAAGGAGACAAACAGGGTGCCATCCGCGACTTCCAGGCGGCCACCGACCGGCTCGAGGAATTGATTACCAATCTCAACCCCACCGCCGCCGGGGCCAACCGTCTTCGGGAAGAGCGCTCCGACGTCTATGACTACCTGGCCCGGCTGCAAATCGAGCAGGGCAACCCGCAACAGGCTCTCTTGACCATCGACGCCGCCCAGCAATTGCAGACCGTAGCCAACTTTGCCAGCCGCGTGCGAGGCAAAGACGCGGCCACCGAAAAGACCTTGACTGAAGCTCGCGAAGCTCAGACCCGGTCCAAGTCGCTACAGATGGAACTGCAGACGATGCAGGCCCTACCGGCCGCTGAGCAACGCCCCGAACAGATCGCCCGCACCCAGCGACTGCTGGCCGATTCCAAAGCCACCTTCCTTCAGAAAGTGCGCGAACTGCGCACCGCCAACCCCGAGTATAGCCGGGTGCTGAGTGTCAACCCCATCGAATTCGGACGCCTGCAGAAATCCATCCCACCTCAGATGGCGGTGGTCCAATATTTTCCGACCGACAAGCGGCTCTACATCTTCGTCGTCACCGCCGAGGCTTTTCGCCTGCGCGAAGTCAACATCGGCGGACAAGAGATCACCGAATTGGTCAAGAGCTTCCGCCGGCAGACGGCGGCCAAAGACAGCAAAGCCGGCTTCAGTTGGTCCTCGCCCGAGGCCGCCCCGCTGATAGCCACTCTCACTCAACTGCATAGCGCGCTGATCGATCCCATCGAGCAAGACCTGGCCACCTCCGAGGTGGTCGGGTTCATCCCCAGCGGCGAGCTGCACTATATGCCGCTGCAAGCCCTGGCCCGCAAGAAAGCCGATGGTAGCCCCGAGTTTCTTATCGAGCGCAAGCAGGTCGTCAGCCTGAGCAAAGCCACCGACCTGGTTTCGATGGCCAGCCGGGCCAAGGTGACCAACCCGCAACTGGTGGCCTTTGGCAATCCCGACGGCACTCTACCCGGAGCCGGAGAGGAGTCGCGCGAGATTGCGGCGCTGTTCGGCAGCAAAGCTATCTTCACCGAAGCCAAAGCCACCGAAAAGCAACTGATCGCCTCGACCCCCGGAGCAGCCTATCTGCATCTGGCCACCCACGGCAACCTCTCGAACCGCGACCCCAACAGTAGCTACCTGGTGATGGCCGGCGACGAAAAGCTGACTCCTCCAGACATCTTCGGCTTGCCTCTGGAAAATACCCGACTGGTGACCCTCTCGGCTTGCGAAACCGCCCTGGGCGGCCCCAACCCCGGCGCCGACATCACCAGCCTGGCGGAAGCCTTCTGGGCAGCCGGCCCGCCCACCGTAGTAGCCAGCCTGTGGCGGGTCTCCGACGACTCGACTCGCGAGCTGATGCTAGAGGCCTATACCCGTCTCAAGAAGGGCGAAAGCCCGGCCGCAGCCTTCCAGGCAGCCCAGATCAAGCTGCTGCATAGTCCGAAATACGCCCATCCCTTCTACTGGGCCCCGTTCATGGTCTATGGGGACTGGCGCTGAAATTCAGGGCGTTTTCATGCCCAATGACCATACTGGGTGGGCATGGTCATCGGGCAGAACGTCGCTCCCCAGCCAGTGCGCCCCAAGCGCACCGTCGGTTCGATTTGTCGCGAGGTGTTCGAGCGCACCGGTGGAGTCATCGGCGCGGCCGGCCAGGTAGCCGGCAGCCTCTTGCCGTCGACCATCGTGGGAGCGACCGAAGGCCTGCGCCGGGCCAAGCACCCGGACCAACCCGCCGACCCTAAGAAAATCGCCCTCTGGGTTACCGCCGGCACAGCCGCCCAGGCCTTACTACCCACCGCCGCCCTCGGCTATTGGGCGGCCGGCTGGAAGGGCGCCGCGGTGGCGCTCGGTGGTCAGGGTGCGGGAGCGGCTACCGGTGTGATCATGTTCGCCCGAGGCGGTTCGGCCGACCTGGTCGGCAAGGGAATGGCCAACGACCTCAATGCCGCCCTCGAAGGCGAGACCAACCCCGGCAAAGCGACGCTCAAAGGCCTCAAGACCGGCTTGCTCAGCGGCGCGGTCCTCAACGCCAAAGCCGGCTATCGCGAAGGGACCGGGGCCTTTTCGGGATTTATCGAAGGGGTTCGCACTGTTCCCGAGTCTTTTCGCGGGGCCGGCTCGGTCAAGCTGACCGGCTCGGGCCTGGCCAAATCGGCTCAAGTCGTGGCCGGGGCTGTTACCGCCGGACTGGCGGTGCCGGCCGGGATTGTGCACGGCATCGTCGAGGGGCTGGGCGGCTCCGAGAGCTATGGACTGACCCGCCAGGTGGCCTATACCGCCGGGGGCCTGGCCGTGACCCTGGCCAGCTGGCCGCTGGCCTTCGGGGCCCTGACCCCCGCCCTCATCGCCGCTGGCGCCGGTGGGGCCGTGGGAGCCGTTTCGGCCCTGGTAGCCGGCCGCGACTCGATGGAAAAAGTCCCGGCGGCCGTCAAGCACGCCCAGCGTGACAACAAAGTCTTCGACGATCCCATCAGCGATCGCCGCCAGAAGATGTTCGAAGGCGCCTTCGCCGGAGCGGCCGTGGCCGCCGGAGTCGGTTGGCGCAAAGGCGCCAAGCTGCTCGGTGCGACCTAGGCAGCCCGGCTTCGCTTGCCACCAAGAAGAGAGCGACGGCCGAGCCGTCGCTCTCTGCGATCGTCGACCCGGTCGCGGCTAGCCAGCCTGGAGGACCTTCTGGGCCTCGGCCGTCTTCTCGGCTTTGATGCGAGCGTAGTTGCCTTTCCACTCTTCGTGATAGGCGGCTCGCTCATCGGCCCACTGCTTGAGGTACTGCTGCTCACCGATCTCGCCCAGGGCGAAAGCTCGCGTGCTGGGATACTCCTTCCAGGCGATAGGCTCCCAGGAGTCGGTCGTGCCGCCGATAGCCTGGCGAACGTTCGGCCCCACCGCCTCGCCGAGCTTGTAGATACCCGCCTCGACGCCGCGCCAGTAGTGGGTCTTCTGCATCCAGCCGTTGTGCATGCCATTGAGCAAACAGTAGTCGTCGTCAGGATGCTTGTGGTGCTGGAAGTGCGGCTCGGGCTTGACGGCGATACCCGCCTTCTGCAAAAGCTGGATGGCGACCGGCGGATTCTTCTGGTGGGCGTAGCGATGGAACGCCTGGGCCAGGAAGCCTCCACTGAGGGCTCCCAAACTAAAGGCCGCAGCAGCCGGGTGCATGGCGCCGGTGAAGGCAGCCAGGCCCACCAGCGGCGCGGCCAGGAACTTGCCGACATGCTGGGTGTTGTGCCAGATGTCCGACTCGCTCATGTCGTGGGGCCAATCGTGATGGGTCTGGAAGATAGCGGCCGTCTCGTTGAGGAAGCCGTCGCCGGTCTTGGCGGGATAGTTGTCGAAAAAGTGGTGAACGTGCCCGCCCAGCCAGTCGGCGGCCGTATAACCGGCTGCCAGTCCGGCCACCGTGCCCAGGGCAAGGCCGACATT
Source organism: Vulcanimicrobiota bacterium (assembly GCA_050250895.1). Taxonomy (GTDB): domain Bacteria; phylum Vulcanimicrobiota; class Xenobia; order Xenobiales; family JADMJV01; genus CAYRFU01. Next base: position 295,160 of record JBFWNU010000004.1, read on the forward strand.
ACCGGTGCTGGCCACATCATAGGCGATGCGCCCGGCGGCCACGGCCATCGCGCCCAGGCAGATCGCTCCGATGGCAACGTGCGAGGGCTTGGGGGCCGGACGAAGGATGGTGGCTACATCCTCCATGCTCATCTTGACGCCGTCGACCTGGGTGACATCGGGCTCGTCGGTCTTGGGGGCCACGGCTCTGGCCACGAAGGGGATGGTATTCTTCACGGGGCAAACCTGCATCTTTGCTCCACCTCAATCTTCAAGTTGGGGTGAGATGCAGTCTGGCGTAGTGGACAGTCTGAAGATAGCGGGCCGCCCTGAAAGTAGCCTTACAGAATCACGGGTTAGGATGATATCCCCTGAGCAGCTCGGACAGCATCTCGGTGCGACGGTTGTAATAATCGGTGTGCATGTGGACCACTTTGAACTCTTTGCCGAAGCGACGCCAGACGATGGTCACTCGCTGCTCGGGTGCCGGGAGTCGAGCCCGGCCGCCTCGAAGTGGAGCGGATGAGAAGCTTGATCCTGGTGCTCTTTCTGCTGGCGATCCCAGCCTGGTGCGACGGCCTGGCCGGCCACTGGTCCCTGGTCGAGGTCGAGACGGACGGGCAGAAGAACCGCGACCCACGATGGGAGTTCGAGCTCTGGCTGGAAAGCGACGGCCAGGCCAAACTTTGGTCGCGGCAGACCACCGAAATTCGCACCACGTCCGGGGTCAAATCGCGAATGGACGAGGTCGAACTGGAGGGGAAGTATCGGGTGGAAGGCAAGCAACTGGTCTTTTTTTGGAAGAACAAGTCCGAAGCGCAAGCCCTGCTCGAGGCCAACTTCGGCCCACTGCGCGCCGATGGCAGCCGACAGGTCAACTTCGACCTGGCCAAACAGTTGGCCTTGTCCGGACCCCGCATTCTGCGTTTCGCCAGGGCGACCCCCTAGCCGAGGACACCGAAGCTAGCGCTCTCCCTGGCCGGTCCGTTGGCTTGCAAAAAGTGAAAATCTGTATGACAAAGCTTCAAATAGTAAAGGAGAACGCGGCCCAAGTCATAAACCTGTCGAAATGTTCTCCCACAAGCTTCGTTCGGATGCTGTTGCAACCTCGCTAGAGGGCGAAACCCTCATCTATCTCGGCCGAGAGAAGAAGGTCCACCTGTTGGGCGCCACCGTCGGTCGGCTCCTCCCCCACTGCGGCTCGAACCTGACCATCGACCAGGTGGCTCGGCTCGAGGAATTGGCTCCCGAGGTGGTCGAGGCAGGGCTGGCCCAAATCGAAGCCGCCGGACTGCTCGAGGGTGCCGACCCCGAACGTCGCAAGCTGCTCAAGCAATTGACCGCCGCGGCCATTTTGCCGGCGGTGATGTCGGTGGCGGTGCCGCGCCCGGCCCTGGCCGGCTCGACGGCCATCGATGACGACTCGGGAGTGGGCTGTGAAGACCAGGGCATTCCGGGCTTTCCCCCGGCCGGCTGCCAGCCTTGCTGCGACTCGCAGAGCAGCTGCTGTAGTGGCGGCGTGGCAGTCGCCTGTCCCACCGTCGGCAACTGCTTTTGCGCCACCCGCATCCGATGTGCCGGCAGCAACTGCTGCGCTGGCTCGTGCGCAGGCGATGCCCCGGAGGCTTCTCCGACTGAGGGCTTCACCTTCTTTTGCAACGACTTCCCCAACTCGGCCTGCTGCGGGGGCGGCGCTCACTGCCAGCGGGATTGCGGGCTGGCTCGCCAGGCCGCCTGCGGAGCAGGTCTGTCGGTCTATCACTGCTGCGAGAGCTGCAGCTAATCTCCCACCGGCACGTAGACGCCGTCGACCACCAGATAGCCGTCTTCTTCGCGCAACTCGGGTAGGGCTCGCGCCGCGGCATCTTCGAACTGCCGCTCGAGGCTGACCTGGTGGTCGAGGGCCAGCAACTGACCCTCGGCCTGCACATAGACCCGGCCGTCGGCGGCCTGGGCAGGAGCCACCGGGCCTGCCCCGGTCCACTGCCAGTCGAGGCGACCGCTGGCCCGATCCAACGCCGTGACACCCGAGGCACCGCCCGTGACCAGGGCCGGGCCCAAGCTCGGCTCGGTGCGGCCGGCCGTCGCCTTCCAGGTCTCGTCGCCACTGGCCGGGGCCAGGCTGTGGACGGTGTCGTCCGCGCCAGCCACATACAGTTGCTCGGCCGCCGTCAGGCGAGGCGAGGCGGCCACCTGGCGTTTCCATAGAGAGTTGCCGGCCGGGTCACAGGCCTCGACCTGACCGGCGTGATAGCCGAGATAGACGCGCGCGCCATCGCTATCGACCGAATCGAGCATGGGAAAGCGGTTGATGGTCAGGGTGGGGCGATCGACCTTCCACACCTGGGCGCCGGTGGTGGGGTCAAGCGCCTGGGCGCCCACCCAGTTGGGGCGCGTCAGGCCGTCCCAGAGCAAGAGATTGCCGTCCTTGCCCAACCGTGGCCCCCGCAAGTTGGGGTCGACCGAAATGGTCCAGGCCGGCTTACCCTCGACCAACACCGTCAACCGGTCGCGACTACGCACGGCCACCGCCTGGTCGGAGGCCCGGGTGAGCATTCGAGCCTCGGAAACCTCGGCCTGCCAGAGCCTGCGGCCGGTGAGGGGGTCCAGGGCCTCGACCGAATCGGGGCCGGCCACCACCAGGCAGTGTGGATTGAGCGCTACGGGCTCGGCCGTCAACTGGCGCGTCTGAGTGTAGAGGGGCTGACCGGCGGTGGAAAAGACCGACAGGCCGTCGGGGCCGCGCACGACCACGGCCTGGCCGGCGACCACCGGACGGCTGCTAGGAGCGGCCTCGACGGGCTGGCTCCAGTCAGGTTGAACCTGGCGGTGGCGGTCTTCGAGCACGATCGCCGACACCGGGCGTGGAGAGATGAGCACGAAATCACTCTGGCACGGGCGGGGGTCGGGTGTGTGAACCGGGTGTTACTTCTCGTCGGGGCCATAGACCAGGCGCACGCCCCACTTCCAGGCCACATAGGCCCAGGCCCAGCGAGCCGTGACCAGCACCCGGTTCTGAAAATCGACGATGCGCAGCAGGTGGTGATAGAGCCAGGTGGCCCAACCGCGGGTGCCAGTGTAGTGGCGCCCGCCCAGCAGGGCCACCCCGCGGGTTCGCCCCACCGTGGCCATGATGCCCTCATCGTGATAGACGAAGGGCTCGGTGGCTTGCCCGGCCGCCAGGCGCACCAGGTTCTGACCGGCGTGACGCCCCTGCTGCATAGCCACCGGGGCCATGGCGGGCAAGCCGTCGAGGCTGGCCATGTCCCCCAGGCAGAAGACGCGCTCGGCCACCCGCAGATCGGGTCCGGTGAGGATCTGACCGCGAGCATTGGTGGCATATCCCAGCTTCCTGGCCAGGGGCACGCCCTCGATGCCGCCAGCCCAAACGACCGTATGGGCTTCGAGGGCCCGGTTGGTGGTGGTGAGCCCGCCGGGGCCGATCGAGGTCACCCGTTCGCCCAGCCAAACCTCGACGCCCAACGCTTCGAGGTCGCGCTGGGCGGCCCGGCAGAGGTCTTCGGGAAAGAAGCTGATCAAGCGGTCGCCCCCTTCGATGAGCACGATGCGCGCGTCTTGCGGGTCGATCGAGCGAAAATCCCAGCGCAGCACGTGGCTGCGCAACTCGGCGAAGGCTCCTGAAAGCTCGACGCCGGTGGGGCCGCCACCCACCACGGCGATGGTCATCAGGCGGCGGCGCAGTTCGGGGTCGCTGCTCTTCTCGGCCGACTCGAAGGCCAGCAAGACGCGCTTGCGAATAGCCAGGGCCTCTTCGATCGACTTGAGACCGTAGGCGTGCTCTGACCACTCGGGATGGCCAAAAAACGAGGTCTGGCCGCCCACCGCCAGCACCAGGTAATCATAGTCGAGACGCACCTCGCCGTCATCGAGCACGACCTGGCGAGCCTCGGCGTCGTGACCGGTCATCTCGCCCATCAACACCCGCACGTTGGCCCGGTCGCGAAAGATGGCCCGCACCGGGCTGGCGATTTCAGAGGGGTTGAGCCCGGCCGAGGCGACCTGATAGAGCAAGGCCTGGAAGAGGTGATGGTTGCGCCGGTCCACCAGCGTAATCTGCCAGTCGGACGAGGTGGGCAGGACCCGCACCACGGCCAGACCCGCAAAGCCCGCCCCGATGACCACCACCCGCCTCATTGTGAACGCACGGTTAACCTTTTATGAACTGGGTTTAGGCAGGCGGCGACCAGGAAACGGAGAGGCATGAGTATCGTGCAGAAAAAGAAGAAGAGACCTGCTCGTCCACTTCTTGCCGGCAAGAAAAAGCCTGCACCCAGGCCCGGGGCCAAAGCCAAGCTCTGGCGGCTAGAGATCACTCTTTAGCCCGGGCCGCTTCCCATTGAGCCAGAAAGGCCGCGACCGTCTCGGTCGACTGGCCTTCTGGCTCGAGGTCGGCCGGAAACGGCTTGTCTTCTCGCAAGCAAGCCAGCATCTCGGAAAGCCGGTTGGCGGCCACCGTCATCTCGGCCACCGAACGGTTGACCACGCTCTTGAGGTAGTTGAAAAAGACCACCGCGCCGATGGCCACAAATAGACCCATAGCGGTGGCTACCAGGGCTTCGGCGACGCCGGCCGAGACCACTTCGACCCCGGCCTGGCCTTGCTTGGCCACATCCGAAAAGGTCTTCATGATGCCGACCACCGTACCGAAGAGGCCGATGAAGGGAGCGATGACGGCCACCGTGCCCAGGACGGGCAGGCCCCGCTCGAGCAGCAGCTTCTCTTCGGCCACCTGGTTGCCCATGGCCAACTCGAGGTCCTCAGAGCGGTCGTTGGGGCGATTGAGACCCACCACGTAGACCCGGCTCAGACTGCTCCCCAGCTGGGCCATGAACTGCCGGGCTGCTTCGAGCTTCTTCTGGACCAGCAGGTGATAGAGCTGGGCGTGCAGCCAGGCCGGCTCGAAGAGAGCGGTGCGATAAAAGCCGTGGCGCTCCCAGATGATGGCCACCATTCCCACCGAACACAGCAGCAGAGCCGCCAAAGTGGCAAAGCCCACGGGGGAAAGGTCGGATAGCACGCTCACGGGCATTCCTTTCCCGTGGCCCTGGTTGGGTCCCTTCCCGCCTGTACACAAAACGGTAATAACAACTTCGCGGCGGCTGGCTATCGTAGGCCAAAGCACGCCAAGGAGAGTTAGAGTTGAACGTCACCCACGCCGCCCCGCGACCGCTGGTCGCCCGTAAGCCCGATCCCCTCGAGCCGCCTTCCATCGATAGCCGCGGCCAGCAGGCTTCGCCTCTCGAGCCCGACCCTTCGGGCTATCCCTACGAGACGTTCCCCGAAACCACCAATCCCCTCGACACCCACTGGGGTTTTGGCTGCTTCGAGAATCACTTCAACCAGATGCTCGAGCAGGCTGTGGTCGAGAAGTGGAGAGACCAGCAGAACCCTCTTCCTTCGCTGTTGTTCAAGTCGCTGATTGCGGCCGAGAGCGCCTTCGACCCGGTGGCCATCAGCCGCACCGGGGCGGCCGGCCTCACCCAGTTGACGCGGGGCACGGCCCAGGCTTTCGGTCTTTCCCTCACCCCCATTGACGAGCGCATGGTGCCGGCCAAAGCCCTCGGGGTCGGGGTGGCCGTGCTCGACGAAAAGTATACCGTGCTCAACAACCCACCGCTGGGCACCGATTGGGGCTCGAAAGTGGCCGAGAGCTACGAGAAATATGGTCGCCCCAGCGGACAAGCCATGTGGCAGCTAGCTCTGGCCGGCTACAACGGCGGCGCCAGTACGGTGATGCGAGCCATGGCCCGCGCCTATGACGCTGGCGTCGACCCCACCAGCTTCGCCAACCTGGTGGGCGACCGCAGCCAGCCCGAAAGCTCTTTCCTCTATCAGTCGGTCAAAGAGATCTACGGCGAGCACTCGGCCCTGTCGAAGTATCGCGAGATGGCCAACTATCCCGGCCGTGTGCTGGGCTATATGGATCGAGCCGAGCATCCGCTGCAGGGACTGAAGATCGTGGTTGACCCGGGCCACGGTGGGCGCGACTCGGGCGCCGTCGGTCCCACCGGAAAACAAGAAAAGGACTGCACCCTGGGTATCTCGCTCAAACTGACCGAGAAGCTGCGTGGCCTGGGCGCCGAAGTGCGCATGACCCGCGAGACCGACCGCACCGTGGGCCCGCCCGATGGGTCCCATCGCGACGAACTGCAAGCGCGGGTCGACTTCGCCAACAGCTGGCCGTCAAATCTGTTCGTCAGCGTCCACTGTAACTCTAACGAGAGCCCCAGCGCCCACGGCACCGAGGTCTACATTGCCCGGGGGGCCTCCCGGGCCTCGCAAGAGATGGCCCGCGAAATCCACCGCGACATGGTCGATCAGACCGGCCTGCGCGGTCGCGGAGTGAGCCGGGCCGACTTCTATGTCATCAAAAACACCACCATGCCAGCAGTGCTCATCGAGACAGCCTTTATCTCCAATCCCACCGAAGAGGCCCTGCTGGCCGACAGCAACTTTCAGCAACGCACCGCTGACTCGATCGCCTCGGGCCTGGTAAAGTTCCACCACGCTCAGACCGAAGAGTGCTGCCAGCCCGAGTTCCTGATGACTTAAGGCGGAAGGTCCGCCAATTCTCCGCACGAAAGGGAGAATATGGCCCCAGCCCCTAATCCCGTCTTCGATTTCCACCGCGAAGTCCTGGAAGGGGCTCCCCAAGCCATTCTGGTGGTGGATGAACAGGGTGTGCTGCAGTTCGTGAACCGGGCTGCCGAGGGTCTGTTCGGCTACGAGACGCACGCGCTGGCTGGGCGCCCCGTGACCGACGTCCTTCCTCTTTGGTTCGGGCTTCCGCTGCGGGGGGTCGGTGACGATACCGTCGGTCGTGATGTGGACGGCGCCGAAGTCATGGTCCAGGTCAAGGTCCGTCTGCTGGCCACCGCCCTTGGCCCGGTGGCTGTCGCCAGCCTGCGAGATGTCACTCGCGAACGGGCCCAGGTCCGAGACCTACGCTCTCAGCGCAAAGAGTTGCGGCAGCAGGTCAACGATCTCGACCAGGCTCGCGGTGCGGCGCAGTCGCAACTCAAGGCCGCAGCCCGCGTGCTGGAGAGCTATCTGCCCGAGCGACCGCCGCGGCCTCTGCCTATCGATGTCTATTGGGCCTTCGAACCGTGCGAGACCCTGGGTGGGGATATGCTCGTTTTTCATCCAATCGACGAGTATCGTTATATGCTCGGCGTCCTGGACGTGTCTGGCCACGGCCCCGCCGCCTCTTTGCTCTCGGTGAGCCTGGCCAAGAGCCTCTCGCCAGAACTGGGCCAGGGCGGTCTCGTGCGGGGGCGCGACGGCAATTTGCGCGCCCCCCACGAAGTCGTATCGCGACTCAATCGGGGCTTTCGAACGTTCTTCGAGGCGGGCCTCTTCGTCACTGCAATCTATGGAATACTCGACCTGCCCAACCGGCGTCTGGACTATATCTGCGCGGGCCACCCCCATCCTCTGTTGCGGCGGCAGGGCCGGACATGCGCGGTGGCTGGTCCGATCGGCCCTCCCCTGGGGATCGAGCCCAAAGCCAGGTATCAGCCGACTTCGTTGGTACTGGTCGAGGGTGACCAATTGTTCTTCTACACCGACGGGGTCACCGAGACCCGCAGTCCTAACCGCGACTTCTTCGGAGAAGACGGCCTGGCTGCCAGGCTCACGGGTTCTGGGTCCGCCCCGGTCAAACAGGTCGTGGACGGCCTGCTCCTGGAACTGGCCAACTTCCGCGGGGGCCAGGCGCCAACCGATGACGTGGCCATCCTGGCGTTCGGAGTGCCCTACCCGGAGCCAGAATCCCTACCGACGTAACCTTCACGAATCCGCAACAAATCTCGCCCAGACGCATAGCATGCTGTGGCCATGAGCCTTCACATCGTGCCCAAGACTTTCGATCCCAAGGCCCACACCGGGGTGCCGGCGGGGCAGACTTATGACGGGACTCGGCTGGCCCAGCGGGCGGCCGTGCGGGTGGAGCACAAGGTCGACACCACCACGCTCACCCTGAGAGAACTCGACAACGGGGAACTCGATCTAGATCCGTCCCCGGGCGTGGTCAAGGTGGACACGAGGCTCAATTTCCAACCCATCAAGGCCGAGTTGCGCTACGACCCCGGGAGTGGTCAGGCCAACGCTATGGACGCCGAATGGGGCGGCGACCACCTGCGCTTTCGCGACAACCCGCGCTTTCGTATCTATCAGTGGGATGACGCCGGCCAGCACCGCAAGATCACCGAAGAGAAGGCGACCGGGACCCTGACCGTCTTTCAGGGTTGAAACTGCGACTGAATCCGGCCGTGAGCCGGAAATGCTCGAAACTCTTGTCGAACCCGCCTCGGCGCGGTAACATCCTTATATGCAGATTCGACCTGGCGTGGGGCTACCAGTTCAACGGGCCGCGATGCCCGCTCCCCCGCCCAGCCTGGGCAATCATCCGCTAGGGGTCGATTCCAACCGCGCCCGACTGTTTGACGGGGCTGGTCGCAGCAAGCCTTTTCCCACCGACGGCTCGGTCTTTGCCATCGGTCGCGAAGACAGCTGTGCCGTGGTCATCGAGCACGAAAGGGTCAGCCGCCAACACGCCTACGGATGCTGGCAAAACGGACAGCTTTGGATCCGTGATAACAGCACCAACGGCACCAGCATCGACGGCGAGCGCATTCCCAAGGGGGAATGGAAAGCCATGCCTGAAGGGGCCAGCCTCGATTTCGCCGGCATGGCCCAGGTGCGACTCGGGGTGGCCGGGTCCCACACCGTTCAGGCTCGCCTCGACCAGCTTCTACCCTCGCTGCCCGACCAGCACCTGCGCCTGGCCGATGGCCGGGTGCTCGAGTTGCCCCTCGACGGCTCGCCTATGTCCGTGGGGCGGGATCCCAGATCCGACGTCCACCTGCCCTCGTCGCGAACCAGTTCCAAACACGCTCAGTTGCGCTGGCACCAGGGCAGCCTCGAAGTGTTAGACTCGGGTTCGACCAACGGCACCACGATCAACGGCCAGCCTATCCCCAGGGATATCTGGGTCAAAGTCGGCTCGGGCAGCCGGCTCGGTTTCGGGCCTTCCGAGCGCTCGGCGGTGACGGTCGAGTCCAAGAACGCTCCTCTGCTGGTTACCTTCTTTGGCGACGGCTCGGTGCCCGATATCGGGGGCCAGGTCAAAGCTCAGCCGCGTCGCTTCGAAAGGGCTTTTGCCAACCATCGCGCTCCGGCCATGTTGCGAGGAGCCATAGCCCAGGGCAATCTGCTCAAAGACCTGGGCATGACCAGCCTCCCGCTGATGTTTGGCGCCTCGGCCGTGGCCGGATTGGCGGCCATCGGGGCGGCCGGGGCAGGTCTTTTGGCCGGCTCGGTAGCGCTCGCCCCGTTGGGAGTGTGCGGCCTGGCTCTGGCCGCCGCTGGCGGTTTCGGAGCAAAAATGACTCGCCACTTCCTGGGCGCCGGAGTTGCCGCTATCAAAGACAAGCTCAAGCCGCAGCCCCATGTCGGAACCTGGCAGAACGTGCAGCACCACCTGATTTCAGCCGGCCCGAGTTCGAGCCAGTTCAACCGCCTCTGGCAAGAGAACATCCAGGCCTATCCCCAGGCGCGCCATGTGGTCTTCATCTCGGGCCACGGCAATCAATCCGGCGCCGCCGGTCTGAAGTTTTCCGAAGTCGGGGCCACCGTCCGAGGCGCCGAAGCCATCTTCCTCGACAGCTGCAACGGGGCCCAACTCGAGTCCTTGACCAAACTGGCGGACTCGGCCAGAGTGGCGGTCGCCTCTGAGCATCCCGTGCGTGGCTATGGCTTTCCCCTCGACGCCATGTTTGGCCGCTCTCAATTTCCCTCAAACCCCCGGGACCTGGGGGCGGCGCTGGTCCAGTCGGCCCATCAGAGCATGCCAGCCGAGTCGCTGGTGGCGGTCGATCTGCATGTCATGAAGGAGCAGCTGATGCCGGCTCTCGACGGCCTGGGTCAGAGCCTCCTGGCGCTGCGTAAAGCCGGCCACGGTAAAGCCATCCGCCAGGCCCTCAAAGAGAGCCTGATGCCCCAAAAGGGTTTCATGGGCAAAAGCATCGACCTGGGCAGTTTCCTTGCCAACTTGAGCAAGCATCCTCAGTTGCGATCTCAGGAACTGGTGGCCTCGCTGACGGCCTTCGACCGCACCGTTCTGACCGCCGTCGGCCACGGAACCATCTCCTTTGATCCCAAGCCCGGCCACGACATGCCACCGAACTGGCGTAAGATGCTGGCCAAACTGGCCTAACTCACCTGCTGCAGGGCGCCCCGATCCACCAGGCGCTTGATTTCAAGATTGTGCAGATGGACCACCAGGTCTTCCAGGCCGTCGGGCGGCACCCGGGCGGGCTGGACCCCGGCCTCCTTGAGATGTTTCTGGTGCTCGCCCACCAGTTGGGCCAGGGGCAGATTCGGGTGATAGCGCACGCGGAAGTCCTCGGGGGGGTCAAAGCGCGGCGTCTCGCTGGTGGTGATGACCACCGTCTTTCCGTCGTCGCTGGTGGCCATGAACCTGAAGACCCGCTCGCGCTCGACCCGAGCTGGAGGCTTGCCGGTCACGGTTGCGCGAATCTCGAGAAAACCTTCACGCCGCCCTTTCACCGTGGCTACCGAGATCGACTTGCTGGGCCCCTGCTGGGGGATAGTGTAAAAGAACTCGGGCTCGTAGCCTTCGCGAAGAGCAGCCTTCAGGCTCCGCTGCAGTTGCATCTGGAATTCTACGGGCAACTCTTGCTCGGGAAACTTCTGAATGCGCTCCATGCTCCCCAGGCGATAGCCGGTGTCGACCCCCTGCTTTCGCAACTTGCCGAACAGGGCGCGAAAGAAAAGCCCGCCTGGATAGAGCCGCCAAAGTTCTAGAGGACTCAGATTGACCGTGTTGATCCGATAGTAAGGCATAAAACCCCCGTGTGTGACAGGGTTTTAGGCGAGCAGAGGGGCCTTCCTTCCTGAAAACGAAGTAACCACACGGTGAAGAGTCGCCTGCGAAAGTGCCTGTCCGTCTTTCTGCTTAGCCTCGCCTTTCTAGGTTATTGCGTGGATGTTCAATGCCTGTTGGCTGGCGATCTCTGCCAGCAGACCTGCCCGGACGAGTCGACCGACGCCTGTTCTCAGCCACTGGTCAGGTTGGTCAGCTGCAAGCCGGCGCTGGCCGTGCTCGGCCCCCTCATCAGCCACCGCCCCTCGCAGCCGGCGGCTTTAGTAACCTGGGCCGGTCCGGCCGAGCCGCCGACGGCAACCAGCCCAAATCCGCGGGCCCGCCAGAACTGCCATCGCGGTCCTCCCGCCTGACGCGCTGCTTTATCCCCCGCTACGGCCGTTCACGAAAGGAGGCTCACTCCGTGAACTGGGATTGTGCGCGTCGTTTGGGAGAGCATCTGCTCGACTCTTGCCCGACGACCACCCGACAATGGCTTGAGGAATTTCTTTGTGCCGATGATTTGCGAACGCTTGAACGGGCCAGATTGATTCGCCTGTTCTACGGCTGTGCCAACACCCGGTTGTTACCAAATCTGCTCTGGCAGACCTGGTTGCTGGTTCAGGTGGGAGCCCTGTCGGCCCCGGCGGACCTCAACGACTTGTGGACGCGCCAGGTCCGGCCTTTCTATGTTCGCAACGGCTTCGGATTTCGGCTCGACAACCTGCCCGATAGGGCGGCCAGTATTCTCGGCATCCCTGCCAACGAACTGTTTCCGACCGAGACGCAACTGGCCACCCAGATGCTAGAGTGGCTGCTCGAATTCCGCCAGCAGGGACTGCTGAGTAGCTTCTGCCTGTTTCGTCCGCCGGGCCAACGACTGGTCGACGAGGCTCGCCTGCTGGTGTTGCTGCATAGCCAGCAGATGGCCGACCATAACCGGGGCTGAGCGCAGGCCGGCAACCGTCGTAGCGAGAAAGTGGCCCGATGGTTCTTGCGTTCGTGCACCCGCGAGCCGAAAACCGGCCAGGCTGGCTGGCGCTGCAGCAGTCACTGGCCGAGCACGGGGTCGAGGTGATCTGCCATCTCAGCCGCTGGGCCGGCCATACCCGCGAGTTGGCGCGAGAGCACCTGCCGCTGAAGGGCATCGCCCTGGCGGTGGGGGGCGACGGGACCTTTCACGAGCTGGTCAACGGCTGGCTCGATCAGGAAGCTCCCGGCCGGCCGCGCTTTCTGCCCATTCCCCATGGCACGGGCAACGATTTCATCCGGTCGGTCTGGCCCGGTCGCGAAGAGCAGTTGGTGAAAGCCATCGTCGAGCCCCGCGAGCGCGACTTCGACCTGGGAAAAATCACCTATCAAACTCCCCAGGGGCGGCGGTCCCGCTACTTCCTGGTGGGTGCCACGGTGGGCTTCTCGGCCTCGGTGACCGAGTTCATGGGCAAGTTGCCCCGCATTCTGCCGGGCACCCCCCTCTATCTCTTCTCGCTGGTGGTCAGCTTGCTGACCTGGGTCAACCGCCGGGCTCGCTTCTCGGTGGACAGCCACGAGATCGAAAGCCACCGGTTCTTTAACCTGAACGTGGCCAATGTGCGCCACTATGGCGGGGGTATGGTCTCGGCCCCGGCGGCGGTGGCCGACGACGGGCAACTCGACCCGGTCTTGATGGAACTCACGAAACTGGGCGTCATCCGGGCCATGCCCGAGAATTATCGAGGTCGCTTCGAGCGCGTCTCGGGCGTGCGCCAGTTTCGCTGCAGCCGACTGGCTCTCGAGAGCCCTTTTCGCTTGCCGGTTCAAGCCGACGGCGAGTTTCTTGGCAGCACACCCATCGAGGTCGAGATTCTGCCCGGGGCTCTACCAGGACTCGAAGTGCCTTAGCCGGGTCGAAAGCGCCAGGCCAGCCACCACAGGACAGCCAGCGGCACCAGCCAGAAAAGGTGAAAGCCCCAGCGCCAGTGGGGCCCGACCAGCTCGGGCCAATCCTCCGAGACAGGAGGATGGTCAGTCCATGACACGGCCGTGCGACTCCAAATCAAAAGGGCGTCGGCCACCGGCATGACGCCGAAGAGATAGCGCCCCCGCCCGGCCACTCCGAAGGTGTCGATGAGTTGCCCCAGGCAGCGTTCGGTTGGTCGATCCCCGTAGAGTCGGGCCGGCCCCGGTCCCACTCCGGTCGAGGAGAAGGAGAAGCCGAAGACCAGCGGGCCCGAATCGACATCCCCTGGCCCGTGCTGCCCGATGGGATATTCACGCACGCCGGGCAGGCCCAGGCGGGTGGTCAGGTAGCGCTGGCGAAAACGGCGGTAGTGCTCCCCGCCCGCCTCGGGGTCGATGTCGTGAAGAAAACGCAGGATCATCACCTGGGAAGTGCCTCGCGGCGGGGCCACCGCGGGCTTGACCTGGTGCGGCAAGAGGCCTTCGATGGTCTGTTGGTGGATGGCCTCGAGCCAGGACGCGATGGTGGTCTGGTAGCGGGGAGGATAGAGATGATCGTGGAGAGCCAGGCTGGCCACGGCCACGGTGCTGTCGCAGGGCCAGGCCTGGCCAGGATAGGCTTCGAGAAAGGGAGCGCCAGCGAAGGCCTCGGCCAGCGCCTGACAATCGGTATCGAATCTCGCTTTCTCGGGCCCGCCCCGGTCAAGCTTGAGAATGCCTCCCCGTAGCCAGTTGCTCCAGCCCACATAGAAAACCCCATAGGGAGGGTTCTGCTCGGGTGCAAAGGCCTGGCGGCCCTGGTCAGACTCGAGGCGCTCGAGCGCCCAGCGCGCTTCGGCCAGAGCCCGCGCCTCGAATTCGGGGTGGGCCACGGCCAAATCCACCCAGCTGGCCCCATAGAGGCAATAGCAGAAGAAATAGCCCTCGGGAAAGAGCTGCTGCATGCGCTCGCCAGCGCCAGCTTCGAGTTGCCCTCGGAGATGGTCGAGATAGGGCACGATGGCCTCAGGTGACGAGCTGGGGTCACGATAGAGCCTCGCGTTGAGCGCCAGCCCAGCCAGACTGGCCAGAGCCAGCGCCAGCACGGCTGTACCCCAGATTGCCCGCTTCATTGCAGAAGTTTACAACTTTCCAAACCTTGTTCCAATCTGGCCAGCTATGCTTAGGGCATGCAGGTCACGTCATTCAAGCCACACGCCACCTTTACCCCTTCTACTCCTCGCCAGGCTCAGCCGCAGCCGCCCGAGGATGAACTGACCACCGCCAACCTGGTGGGCGGAGCGCTGGGCGCCACCGGCCTCGGACTGGGGCTCGGCTACGTCGGACTTGAACTCGGAATGCGCGCCGGAATGGAGTACGGTATCTCCTTGTGGGGTCCTCACCCGCTGGCCCAGGTCTTCGGTATCTTCACCACGGGACTGGCCTACGGCGTGCTTTTCGCGTCGGCTGGAGCCGCCGCTGGCGTAGCCGTCGGCGGCACCGCCGGTGCCTGCCTTGGTTCGGCCATCGCCGACCACTTCAAGCCTTCCCAGCCTTAAGCCCAGCTGACCCGGCCCACCCCGGCGGGCAGGAGTTTTCGGCCTTGAACAAAATTAGATCCTCTGTAGCATTTATTTCAAGGAGGATCCTATCTTGACACTCGTAGTTGACACCCTCGGCGAACAGCTCAAGCGATATCTGCAGTCGATCGAATCGCTCGAGAACGAAAAGAGCGAGATCACGGGCGCCATCAAAGAGACCTTTGACGAAGCCAAGCGCGAGGGCATCGATGTCAAAGCTCTGCGCAGCCTGCTGAAAATGCGCAAGATGGACCGCCACGCCATCGAAGAGCAAGAGACCACCCTCTACAATTACATGCAGGCGCTCGGCATGCGCTAGCGCGATTGGAACATCGCTTCCATTTCGAGGATGGCTTCGGGACCGGTTGTCTGGCCGGCCACGTAGCCATCTTTGTCGATCAGCACCAGCACTGGCAGAGGCTGGTCCTCGATCCCGTAGAGAGTCTGAATCTTGGGCTCGCCCCAAAGCTGCCTGAAGTTCTTGGGTTTACTGAGTAGCAGCCGGTAGGCCGCCCGGGCCTGTTCGGGCTCGACGTGAATGGCCACTCCGGACACTTCTCCCAAACGGGTCAGCATGCCGCTGAACTCGTCGAGTTCGCTTGAGGCCTGGCTGTCGGAGGCGCTCCAGAACATCAGTAGGATGGGCTGGTCGTAGAGCAGGGTGCTGAGCCGAAAGATTTTGTTGTTGCGGTCTTTGAGCACGAAACCGGGGGCCGGTTGGCGGCCGTCGGCCTGGCCGACCCGGGCCTGCCGACTGGCAGTCAGTTGCCCGCCCACATTCTCGATGATGGTCACCTCGTCGGCGTCGAGTTCGGTTTCAAGTCGCGCTAGTCCGACTTCGACCCTGACTTTACCCGCTTTCACAAAGGCGGCGGCCGGGACCGGGCCGAGGGCTTCACCGTTACAAAACGCATTGTCGCCGGGCTGGCCGAAAGTCCCGATCAGGGCTCGGGGGTCCTTGCTCAGGGCCAGAGCCAACTCTTCTTCGGCCTCTTGAGACCGGCCCAGAGCCCGATAAGCGGCCCACAGCGAGGCGTGGATCGAGGCGTAGTCGGGTCGGGCGTTGCGCGCGGCCACCAGCGCTTCGACCGCCAGGTCCAGGTTGCCCAAACGCCGCAACACGCGAGACTCGTTTAAATAGAGGTCGACATAGGGCGACGAGCCACCGCTGAGCGCCTTGCGATACTGGGCCAGGGCCAGTTCGTCCTTGTCGAGTTCTTCGAGCAAGAGCCCGTAATAGTTGCGAAAGATCGGCTCGTCGGGAACCTTCTTCAGGGCTTCTTGATAGGCTACCCCGGCCGCCTGGCTCTGACCTCGCTTCTGCTCGTCGAAGGCCTCGAGGAAGCGCCCGACCGCCGAGCCCGGAGTGCGGCGGGCCGCCTCGCGCCAGGCCTGCATGCCGCCCTTCTCATCACCCCGGAAGAAGAGGACTTTGCCCCGATAGTAGTAGATGGCGCCCAGCTGAGGGTGCCAATAGTAATTGCTGATGATCTCGTCGAGCATGTGGAGAGCCTCGGTGAACTCGAGTTTAGCGGTGCGTTCGGTGGCTCTCTTACCGGCCGCCAGGATCAAGTTGTGCTGAGCTTCACCGTTGTTTCGGTTATAGCGCAAAGCCTCTCGAAATTCGTACAGGGCTCGTTCGGTTCGATCGCTCTGAAAGCAAGCAAAGCCGAGCAGGTTGTGGGCTTCGGACGAATCGGGATACTCGCGCGCTAGCCTTTCGAAGCCGGCGATGGCCGCCTTGTAGTCTTTGGCAGCCAGAGCCTTGTCGCCAGCCTGCTTGAGCGACGCGTAAGAGGGCTTGGCCAGCGCCGGGACGGTGGCTAACCAGAGAATGAATAGAAGTCTCCAGACCATGGTATGCAGGCATTCAAGAGGAGAAAAAAGGAACCTCCCGAGATGCCTCTCGGCACAAGGAGGTAAGGCTCGAGGCCAGAAGGTTCCTCAAGTGAAGGTCCTGCTCTTTCAGATTCGCGACGAGGGCGACCCGATGCGCGCCCACGAAGAGCTCTGCTTCGAACGCAAGCTAGCTCAAGCTCCTCCGTTCGAGTTGGGTGTTTTCTGCCTCCTCAGCGACCCCTACCCTCCTCCCCTCGACGACTACGATGTCTTCATGGTAGGGGGTAGCGGCAGCTACGGTTGCGTGAACAACGTTCGTCCCTGGTTTGGGCGGACCGTCGAACTTTTTCGCCAGCTTGTCGAGCAAAAACGTCCGCTCTTTTGCTCTTGTTTCGGCCACCAGGCGCTGGCGGCTGCCCTCGGTGGCGAAGTCGTGACCGACCGCCAACGGTCCGAGTTAGGCACCTTCGAGATCGCCCTGACCGAGCAGGGCCAGAAGGACCCCCTCTTCGGCCAGTTGCCGCCGACCTTCACCGCACAGCTAGGTCACAACGACCACGTGCAGCGCTTGCCTCGAGGGGCGGTGCTGCTGGCCAGCAGCGAGCGCAGTCCCATCCAGGCCTATCGACTGGACGGCTTGCCTGTCTACGCTACCCAGTTCCATCCCGAAATGGACCATCTCGAGAACACCGAGCGGGCCGGCGGATATCTGCATGTATACGATGACGTACAGAAGACCCCAGAACGCATCGCTCAGGCCTTTCGCGAGAGCCCCGAGGCGATCAAGCTTATTCCTCGCTTTGTGCAGCTTGTGCGCGACAGAGCTCTTCCAGGTGTATGAGTAGCTGACCCAGGTTGCTTTCGAGGCCCGACAGGACCTCGCCAGCCCGGGATAGGTCACCCTGCTCGCCCATCGACTCGAGCTCGAGGGCGGCGGCGTTGGTGGTGGGAGACTCGAAGTTGGCGATTGCCCCCTTCAACTTGTGGGCCTCGGACTTCAGGCGATGGGCATCGGCCTCGTCGATGGCCGAGGACAGGTCGGCCAGGTATTCAGGCAGGCGAGCTTTGAGACGGTCGACCAGGAGCATCAAGAGGCTGTAGTCACCCATCCGCTCCATCAATTTCTCTTCATCGACCATGCAGGATGGTTCTTCCTGGGGCTGGCTGCAGCCTTTAAAGGATCGGGTCTATCTGGAGGTGCTCGGGCTGGCCGCCAGGAAGCGGAAGGAATGGCTATTCGAATCGGAGTTCAACTTCATCCCCAACATTGCACCTACGACGAACTCGCCAAAGCCGCTCAAGAAGTCGATCAACTCGGCTGCGATACTCTTTGGACCTGGGACCACTTCTATCCGCTCTACGGCTCTCCCGACGCTCCCATGGGGCCCCAACTGCCCCCGGCCGCCGGAGACCCCCCCAATCGCCACGGACACTTCGAAGGGTGGACTTTGTTAGCCGCCTTCGCCTGTGTCACCAAGAAGGTTGAAATCGGGATGCTGGTGACTTGCAACACCTATCGCAACCCGCAACTGCTGGCCGACATGGCCCGCACCCTCGACCACATCAGCCACGGTCGGGCCATCCTCGGCGTTGGCTCGGGCTGGTATGAAAAAGACTACCAGGAATACGACTACGAGTTTGGCACCGCGGTAAGCCGGCTCAAGGACCTGGCCCGTGACCTGCCCATCATGAAAGAGCGCCTCGGCAAGCTGCATCCGGCTCCCGTTCGCAATCCGCTACCGATCATGATCGGAGGTGGAGGCGAGAAGATGACCCTGCGCATCGTGGCCGAGCACGCCCACATTTGGAACGGCTTCGGCACGCCTGACGTGCTGGCTCACAAGAACAAAGTGCTCGACGACTGGTGCGCCAAAGTCGGGCGTGACCCCAAAGAGATCGAACGTTCGGTGCTGATGACCCAGCCCGACGCCCTCGACGTGCTCGACGGGATGTATGAGGCTGGTATCCGCCACTTCATCTATGGCACCGGTATCCCGTTTGACCTCGACCCGGCCAAGCGGCTGCTCGAATGGCGCGAGAGCAAGCTCGCTCACGCTTAACCCGCCTGTTGGCGGCGGCCGGGCTGGCGATGCTCTTCGCCTGCCCGGCCAGGCCGTCAGCGCCTGCGCCCAGCCCGGTGACCAGCATGACCTCTGCAGCCCCTTTGGCTCCCGACCCCGAGATGGTGACCCGCCTGAAAGCCGATGTGGAGCATCTGGCCGCTGGCGAACGCAACCTGGACCACCCTCCCAGTCTGCCTCAGGTCGAAAAGTGGCTCACTCAAAGACTCGAGTCGATGGACTACCAGGTGAAGCGTGAAGAGTATCAGGTCGAGGGCAGTCAGGTCGCCAATCTGGTGGTGGAAATCGCTGGCGCCAAGCCTGAGGTGGTAGTTATCGGTGCCCACTACGACTCGGCTCCCGGCACGCGGGGGGCCGATGACAACGCCAGCGGGGTGGCCTCTCTGCTCGAACTGGCCCGCCAACTGCGCCAGGACAAGCCCGAGCACACCTTGCGCCTGGTGCTTTTCGTCAATGAAGAACCTCCCTGGTTCATGACCGAAGACATGGGCAGCCTGCGCCACGCCCGCGGCTGCAAGAAGCGCGGCGAGGACATCCGGGCCATGGTGGCCCTCGAGAGCATCGGCTACTTTTCAGACGAGCCCGACAGCCAGCACTTCCCCCCCGGCATCGAGGGCTATCCCACCACCGGCAACTTCGTGGGGTTCGTGGGCAACCTCAGTTCGGCCGCCCTGGTATCGCGCTGCAAGACGCTGTTTGCCCCGTCAGGGGTGGCGGTCGAGTCGCTGGCCGCCCCCTCGATGATCGAAGGAGTGGGTTGGTCCGACCATTGGTCCTTCTGGCAAGAGGGTTATCCCGCCGTGATGCTGACCGACACGGCCCCTTTTCGCAACCCCAACTATCACCGCCCCAGCGACCTTCCCGACACCCTCGACTACCATCGCCTGGCCCAGGTGACCACCGCCATGCTAGCTGTGGTGCGCGGACTAACGGGCCCTTAACGCGAAGTCAGCTACCAGTTGCTCTTGAATGCGGGTCTCGACGGCCCGGGGCGAGCGGGTCTGGCGCACCGCGGCGATGGCCTCCTCGGGCGAGAGCCCGCGGCTGGTCAATAGACTGGCCGCCAACATTCCCGATCTTCCCAGGCCGGCCACGCAATGAACCACGACCGCCAGGCCCTGGGCCAGCCGCTCATCTACCCAGTCCACGGCGGCCCGCATTTCGTCCACCGTCGTCACTCGCTGGTCCACGATGGGCAGATGGTAGGCCTGCCAGCCCCGACTGCGATACTCAGCCAGTAATTGGCCCACCCCATAGCTCTCGAGTTCGGCCAGGGGAATCAGACAAACCACGGCGCCTACCCCTTGCTCGCTCAGACTTTCGAGGTCTTCGGCCAACTGCCGGCCCCGATCACGCCGTCCGGGCAGCAGCGTCAGGCCCAGCCGTCCCGGCCCAACCAGCCCATCGGGAAGCCAGTCCACCCGCAGCCGGCTGCTGGCGGCCAGCCGCTGGGCTACCTGCTCGGCCAACCGGCTGGCGGTGTAAAGGGCCCATTGCCGTTGAAGCTGGCTCGACTCGTCGAAGCCCAGCGTATGGGCCGCATAGCGCAGGGCGGCCACCCAGTATTGATAAGGGTCGCGGTCCGAGTGAATCAGTCGAGGGTAGTGAGAGCGCAACATGGCCACTACCTGCCAGGCCCGCTCGAGACCGTCCAGAGCGAACTTGCACTCGGGCAAAGGCGCCCCCAAATCGGCGACCTCGAGCAAGTGGTCGCTCAAGTCGCAAGCCTGGGCCAGCTCGGCCTCGTCGGCCAGTGGGGTGAAGATATAGAGCAGGTCGTTTTCGAGCTTGATGAGGTCCATCAAGACGTGGGCTCGCCTGGTGTGGAAGAAGTCGATCATCCAGACGTTCTGATTCCCGTCGACGATGATGTTGGCCCCGTTGAGATCACCGTGCACAAAGGCTTGATAGCATTGACCCTGAGGGCTTTGGGGCAGCTCGGCCAGGACGTTTTCGTAGAAGTGGCACAGGTTATAGACCGGTCGCTCGGGACAAGGCTCGAGGGTCGGGCCCGCCTGACCCACCAGAGCCTCCACTTTGCGTCGCACGCCGGGTGCCCAGCGGGCCGAGAATCCGTAGTGTTCGAGCAGGTCGCAATCTTCGCGTGAGGCTGCTTTGTAGAGCCTCCCCAGCTGCTCGCCGAAGACGGTGTCAAGGATGCGCTGGCACTCGGTCAATCCGAGGCCCTGCTGATAGAGCTTCTGGAAGGTGGTCGAAAAGGCCCCGCCCATCGAGGCATAGCGATACTTGATGGCACCCCGATCGTTAAAGTCGGCAAAGTCCGAGATTTGAGGGGCGTTGTTGCCCAGCACCTGCTGCACTCGCTCGAACGAAGCGCGTTCCTGCCCCATCAGGCTCTGGGGACCCACCTTGACCACGTGAGGGACCTGCTCGTGGCCGTGCAGGTCGAGCCCTTCGGCCCCCAGCACGACGTTGCCTGAGAAGCCCCCGTCCAGAACCTTCAGTTCCACCCTCTGGCAGTCTCGAAAAAGATAGCGCACCAGGGTGTCGTCGGTGGGCTCGAGTTGGACCCCAGTCAGGGATGGGTTGGTCTGGCTGGCTCCCAGCAAAGGCGCATCCCATTCTTTGCCACCGAGAAAATCGACGAACTCGCCTACCGAGTCGATGACCCGCAGCCCCAGCAGGCGCCGCATCTGATCGAGGGCTTGAAAGTGATGGTGGCGAGAGGATGAAGCGGTCAGAGCCGAGCACACGGCCACCTCGAAGAGCGGATAGCGGGTGCGCAACTCGTAGGCCAGATAATAGACCTTGGCCTCGGTCCACACTCCCATGATGCCGACTCGACGAGGCCGACCGTCAAAGGGCAGGAGCTGTTGGGCCAGGTCGGTGTGATGAAAATCGTTGAGACTCAAGGAATCGATGACCGACACCCCGGCTTTAGGTTGGCTCGGCCGGGCAAAGGCGAACTCGGCTCCTCTGGTGCCCTGGAGACAGTGGGGCCCAAACCGCTCGAGATGGCCCTTTTGCTCTGGATCGCCCGGATCGTGCCAATCGCGCAGGTGAAAGACCCGCAATAGCTCGTCAGGGGTTTGATAGGCCCAGCTCATCACTCGCGACACGGGCCCTTCCTCGGGCAGTTCGCCCATCAGGCGCAGGCTTTCAGAATAGCCCACGTGCAGGCGGTTTGGCAGGGCCTCGAAGCGAGCCAGGGGCGCAACGAAGTCGTTCTGGAGACATTGCGAGAATAGCAGGGCGGTGGCGAACATGCCACGTATGTTACCCTCCGGGGTGGCGCCAATCCTCTCGTTGATTAACTGTTGAAAATCAACGGGTAGAATACCGGTTCGATGATGAAATCTCGAGATGCAGCCGCCTCCGCCCAAGAAACCGACCTCCTTTTTCAGCTTCTGGTCGATGCCATGGACGAAATCTTTTGGGTCGCCACGCCGGGGCGAAGCAAGTTTCTCTACGTTTCTCCCGCCGCTGAGCGCGTATTCGGCTTTAGTCCGAATCGCTTTCTGACCCACCCCGGCCTCTGGCTCAACAACGTCTTTCCGGCCGACCGCGATGAACTCGCCGAGCTTCTCGGGCGAACGGGCGACTGTTATCAGCACGCCTATCGGGTGATGCATAAAGACGGCGGCATTCGCTGGCTGCGCGAACGGGCCTATCGGGTCGAACCGGCCGGGCCCAGCCGACCGGTGATCGTGGGGCTGAGCGAAGACATCACGCAGGAGAAAGAACTCGAGGCTCAGTTTCTGCATTCTCAAAGGATGGAGGTGGTGGGCCGGGTGGCCGGAGGTATCGCCCACGACTTCAACAATTTGCTCACTTGCATCATGGGGTTGGCCGAACTGGCCCTTGACGGAGTGCCCGAGGGCGAGTTGCGCGAAGACCTCGAACAGATCTTGCGAGCCAGCAAACGGGGTGAGGGGTTGGTGGCTGGCCTGCTGGCCTTTAGCCGCAAAGAGCGTTTGCACCACGTGCTCACCGAACTCAATCAAGTGGTGGGCGAGGTGTGCAAGATGTTCGAACGGGTGCTCGGCGAGGACATCCGCCTCACCTTCAGGGTCCCCGACGAGCCGCTGATGGTAAAAATCGAGCGCGCTCAGGCCGAACAGATTCTCGCCAATCTGATGGTCAACGCCCGCGACGCCATGCCGACGGGCGGCGTGCTCGAGGTCTCGCTCGAGGCCGAGGAGGCTGGCGGCAAGGTCTTTGCCAAGTTGACCGTCCGTGACACCGGAGTGGGAATTCCGGCCGACGTTTGTGCCCGCATCTTCGAGCCTTTCTATACTACCAAGAAAAACCACGGCACCGGTCTGGGCCTGTCGACCGTGCACACTTTGATCACGCAGGTGGGCGGCCACATTCATCTCGACACGGTGCCGGGCGAGGGGACCGCCTTCGAGCTCTTCATGCCCACCGTTCAATCTCGCCGCCAGCTGGCTCCCTCCCTCCGCAGCACCAGCCAGGGACCCTACCAGAAAGGAACGATCCTGCTGGTGGAGGACGAGACGCTGGTGCGAAATCTGCTGCGGCGCGTCCTCGAGAGCGCCGGCTATGAGGTGGTGACGGCCGCCAACGGCGACGAAGCGAAGACCGCCTACAGCCGGCTCGAGGGCAGCTTGCAAATGATCGTCACCGACGTGGTCATGCCGGGCATGGGAGGCTTTGAACTCATTCGGGCCCTCAAGCCAGCGATTCCGGTCCTTTACATTTCGGGCTATCTCGGAGACAAGCATGCCGAAGCCGAACTGGCCTCAGACCAGGAGTTGCTGTTGAAACCGTTCTCTCCCGAAGAGCTGGTCAACCGGGTGAACGTCTTGGCCGAACAGGGCTCTTAACACTTCTGTTACGAAAGCAAGCTACCCTGAGGATGTTCATCTCAGCTCCACACCTCGAAGAGAGAGATCGATACATTGCAGACCAGTTTCCCCACCCAGTTTCCAATCGTCCGCACGAGCAGCCTGAAATTTTCCGCCCCTCCCGGCTCGACCACCCCACAGACCCCGGATGGCTATTCCGGCTCGGTCAACCTACCCGAACCCGCCCCTGAGTCATCCCCCGCCAAGGGGTCTTCGTGGTCGGCCATTCTCGGAGGGGGCCTGGCCCTGATGGGTGCAGCCACGGCTGCGGCCGTGGCCATGCCCAGTAGCGCCGTGGCCCAGGAGGTTGAGCCGCAAGTGGTTACCAACGCCGAAGCGGCCCCGACCACCATCGCTGCCGATCCGGCCGCCGCTTCCACCGAAGTGGCCCAGACCCCCCCCGGCCTGCCTCAAGAGATCGTGATCCAGGCCCCCGAGGGCACCAAGATCATCGTGCAAGACAGCAATCAGGCCGCGCCTGCGAACCAGAGTTCGGGCATGAGCCCGCTCCAGATCGGCCTCTCGGTGGCCGGCCTGGGACTGATGGGATTCATGATCTACCAGGCCTGGAAAGCCAGTTCTCAGATGAACGGCGGAGCTGGAGTAGGCGCCGCCGGAGACGGCAAGAGCCCCTTCCGCATCGGCAAGAGCAATAAGTCTTTCAAAGACGTGGCCGGCATTCCCGAAGCCAAAGAAGAGTTGATGGAAGTGGTCGACTTCTTGAAGAATCCCGGTCGCTATCAGCAACTGGGCGGTAAGGTTCCCGGCGGCGTTTTGCTCGAGGGTCCTCCGGGCACCGGCAAGACCCTGCTGGCCAAAGCCGTGGCCGGCGAGGCCGGGGTCAACTTCCTCGAGATCAACGGCTCGGGCTTTGTCGAGAAATACGTCGGCGTGGGTGCGGCCCGCGTGCGTGAGTTGTTCGCCGAAGCGCGCCGCATGAAGCCTTGCGTGATCTTCATCGACGAAATCGACGCGGTGGGTGGCCAGCGCGGCGGCGGCAACGAAGCCGGCAACTCGGAGCGAGAAAACACTCTCAACGCCCTCCTATCCGAGATGGACGGATTCGCCGACAGCGAAGGCGTGATCGTGCTGGCCGCCACCAATCGGCGCGACCTGCTCGACACGGCCCTCACCCGCAACGGACGGTTCGACCGCAAGGTGACCGTCGACGCCCCCAACAAGGATGGCCGCGAAAAGATCCTGCAGGTTCACGCCAAAGGCAAGAAGCTAGCCAAAGATGTCGACCTTTCGGCCGTGGCCGAGCGCACGCCGGGAATGGTGGGGGCCGACCTGGAGGCAGTGATGAACGAATCGGCTCTGATGGCCGCCCGGTCCAAAGCCGACGAGATCTCGCCCAAGCATATCAGCGAAGCCATCGATCGAGTGGCCATGGGCCCGCAGCGCAAGAGCCGCATCCTGACGCCGAAAGAGCGCGAAGTCACGGCCTGGCACGAGTCCGGCCACGCTATCCTGACCATGGCTTTGCAGAAAAACAAGAGCCTGCAGAAGGTCAGCATCCTGCCCCGAGGCCCGGCCGCGGGCGTGACCTGGGCGGTCGATCTGCAGGACCGCAGCATGTATGACCGCCAGGAGCTCTACGACGACATCTGCATGCTGCTAGGTGGACGTGCCGCCGAAGAACTACACTTTGGCGAAATCACCACCGGTGCTTCCAACGACCTCGAGCGGGCCACCGCCCTGGCCGAGGCGATCGTTTGCGACTATGGCATGACCGAATTGGGCCAGGTCAAGTTCAGCAAAGGTGGCCGCGACAAAGGCCACCACGCCTCGGGCGAGACATCGTCGGCCATTACCGACAAGATCAAGGCGATCATCGACGAGCAGTATAACCGGGCCAAGGCCATCTTGACCAAGCAGACCAAAGCCTTCGAGTGTTTGTCGACCTCGCTCTTGGACAAAGAAGAGCTAGACCGCGACGAACTCGAGACGATGCTGCGACCGCAACTGGTCGCCTAGCGCTTCTCGACCACGTTGTTCAGGCCAGTGTTGGTGACAGCCGGCTGGCCTTTTTTATAGTACACGACGTTTCCAACACCGGTGAGCACGATCGTGCGGGGAGACTCGACGTGCACGGTGTTGGAGGCGCCGCTGATGGTCAGGGCGCCGGCCTCGCCGCGAATGGTGATGGTGTTGCTGGCGCCGCTGATCAAGAAATCACGCCCCTGCCCGTCAAACTGCAGATCTTGGGCCGCATCGGTGATGCTGACGGCCGCTCCCGAGTTGCTCTGCCCGCCCGAGCTGCCGCCAGAGGATACAACCTCGCGGCCGTCGGTGGCCACGATGGTATTATGGTCGCCGCCCCTGACCACCTTAGGGTTGCCGCGTTTGAAAACGATATCGTTGTGGTGCCCCTGGACCTCGAGATAGGCCGGCTCTTCGATGACTACATCGTTATGGTGCCCGCCGATGGTAACCCGACCGGCCCGTCCGGTGATGACCACATCGTTATGGTGACCTTCGATGATGAAATCGCGCCCCTGGCCTTGAATGAAACGGTCCTCGTGATCGCCTCCGATCACCACCGGTTCACACCAGGCCGTTGTCCATAGCAAGGCGGCCAGCATCGCCACCAGTCCAATCCGCTTCATGACTTGAATCCTCTCGCGTTTGCCTGGCCCATTTCACACCGACTCGACGAAACCTCTCGGCTGCGCGAGGGGCTCTTTTCGAAAGAATTTTGAGCCCCCTGGCCTTTTTTCTAAATTCGTTAAGGGCACCGGAGTATTCTTAACCCACAAGCTCACAGATAAAGGAAGGTCAGACAAATGAATGTCTCCACGCTAAGACCGACCACTCCCTCACTCACCAACCATATCGCCTCGGCCAAAGAGAACAAAGAGAGCCAGGGCGCTGACGAAGCCGAGATGCACCCCGGTCCTGCGACCGAGGACACCGCCGACCTCAAGCCTGGTGACAAAGGCTATGACGGTGAAAAAGTCAACGTAAAATTCGGCGCTCCCCTGTCCCACAAACTGGTGGCCGCAGCCGGAGCCCTCGGAACCGCCGCTTGCGTAGGCCGCATGCTCTGGCAGGTCGCCGA
The DNA here is from genome assembly GCA_050250895.1 of Vulcanimicrobiota bacterium. Classification (GTDB taxonomy): domain Bacteria; phylum Vulcanimicrobiota; class Xenobia; order Xenobiales; family JADMJV01; genus CAYRFU01. Next base: position 321,352 of record JBFWNU010000004.1, read on the forward strand.
GCAACCCACCCTGGGTGCCAAGATCGCCTGGGGCGCTGGAGCCCTCGCCGCCGGTGTAGCTGGTTACGCAGCCGCCGACTTCGGCAGCGGTGTCTTCCATCACTTCATCGACAATTATCCCAAGAAGCCTGACATCGCCAAACCCGGCGAACTCAGCTGGAACACCCCCGTCATCGGCGACATGGCTGCCGAGTTCCAGGTGCACCACCACTTCACTCGCGACCTCGAAAAAGTTCCCTTCATTTCGAACCTTTACCCTTCCGGCAAGTTCATGTGGGCGGGTCTGGCGGCCCTGGCGGCTTTCAGCCCCAACGCCGCCGTCACCGCCGCCGGCACTGCCTTCCTGGGCGGAGCCTTCCTGGCCCAGGGTTCACACCGCTGGACCCACGAGCCTAACCCCCCGGCCATCGGCAAGTTCCTGCAAAAAGTCGGTCTGGCTCAGTCCAAAGAAGACCACTACACCCATCACAAAATGCCCTGGGCGGACCACTACTGCATCGTGAACGGCATGTGGAACCCGGTGCTCACCCGCAACGACTTCTGGCGCAAGTGGGAAGGCCTCATCTATCGTACCACCGGTGCCGAGCCCAACTCGTGGCGTGACCCCGGTGTCAAAGAACTGGCCCTGGGCGAGATCACCAAAGAAGAGTTCCTCAATCGTCGTCCCGAGGACAAGAAAATCTTCCAAAGCCTGGTTCGCGCCAGTGGCGAACGCGAAGCTCTGATGCCGTGGCTGCACGGTCGCGAAGAGCTGACCGAGAATCACGCTCCCAAATAGAAAAAAGACCTGCTGACGCAGGTCTTTTTTTATGTACGGCCGAGCTCAGGGCAAGAACTCGAGGCCGACCAGCGACTTGCCTCCGGCCAGCGACTCGCTCCAGGCCACCCGGGCCGGGCACTTGTAGTAGGAGAGACCGTCGGCCTCGAGGGAAATCTCGAGCGACTCGCCGACCTTGACGTCGGTGGCCAGCACGGCTCGGGCTCCGCGCACGGTGACTTCGATGGCGGCCACGGCCGAGCGCCAATTGTTGCGCTGGTGGCGGTAGCTGAGGTTGGCTTCGAGACGGGTTCGGCGGGTGTTGCGGCGATTACGAACGAGAGTGGCTTGCATTGGGTTGTCCTCCTGCTTTTTGTTGGGCTAGTTGCAAGAGACAATGGCCCCACCCCGGCAAAAGTTTATGCCAGGATGTAAATTTTGTTAACAGTTTGCGTTGCTCGGCTTTGGCGGCCGCGGAGCGGCGAAGCCGAGGTGCTTGTTGCCATTTCCAGCATCGTCTTGCCAGAGCGTTGAATCGAGGTAACCTTCGCAGCCCCGCGTCGGATGTTTACAACTCGCGGACGAGGTCTGGCTCGCGATCGGCGAGCATGGAAGTATGCTCATCTCCCCAGGCCAACCGAACGGAGCCGTTCGCTCCGGTCGCGATCTGGCTGATAAGATAAAACAGCGGTCGACGCTCGTGGGTCTGGTCGAACCGGCCGGCATGGTGCTCGGCGCGGCTACCCAACCCCTCGAGACCCTGGCCACCTTTGGCGATATCGCCAGCTCGGTCATCCACGGCGACTTTGGCGAGGCCGGCTCTCATCTCACCGGATTTGTCGACGACGTGCTGCGCCCCGAGGGCATCGGTGGCATCGTCTATAAGAGCGGACTGGGCCTGACGGCAGCGGTCAACACGGCCGTGGGCGGGCTGGAGCTGTATGAGGGGCTCAAGAACCAGGATAAGTATCTGGCCTTGATGGGTGGAGCCGATCTACTGGGTGCGGTCTCGAACGTCGCTCTCATGGCCGGAGCCCCGGTTCCGGCCATGGGCATCAACATCGTCTCTCAGGCCGGCAAGGTTTTCCTGGTCTTGAAGAACCAGAGTGAATTCAGCCGCATTCAAAAGGCCAAGACACTCTTTGACGCGGCCGGCACCGTCTCGAGTTCGCTGCTGCGCACGGGCCTGGCCACCGGGCCCGCGCTGGTGGGCAACGCCGTCTTTGGCGTGGGGCAAATCCTGTATATGAACCACGAGGGATTCCGCACCAGGGTCGACCATCTCCTCGACAAGATCCTGCACAAAGACGGCAACACCCAGTTAACCAAAAAGCAACATCCCCTCGCCGAGAAAGACCCCTCTGCCTCCTTCCAGGCCCTAGACTAACACTATCGACTTTCGCCAAGGTCGGTAGTAAGCAGGAGGTTCGCCATGGCTTTTCACTTCCGTGGGGCTCGGGACATGTTCACGCCACGCAACCAGACCACCACCTTCGAGGTGGCAGCACACTCGGTCTGCCGAGGGAAATCCCAACCCGATGACCCGGACAACATCGCCCGCGCCTGCCGCCGCGCCGCCAAGGCGCTGTGCAAGCTGATCACACTGGTGGAAGAGCCGAGCAAGCTAGCCAGCTAATTACGCGCGCGCTCTCGGTGAAAACCGCCGAGACGCCAAGACGCCGAGTGGGGTGGTGCGTCTTGAAGGGTGCCGCTCGAAAATGGGACACCGCGGGGCTCCGCGGGGGGCGCGGGGGGCGCGGGGAGGGCCGTGCATCTGGAAGGGTTGGCTCTCGACGGGATTTTTTTGGGATTGGCCGCCCGAACCTCGGAGGTCAGCCCCCCATCGAACGAGCGCTCACCTGGTCGCCTCTGGCTCCTCCACCCCAGTCTCTTAACCCTTCCAAAACGGGCCACTGACCTCCAGAGACACCGCCCCTGAAGCCTCGGCCACACCTTCGCGAACTCTGCGTCCTCCGCGGTTTTTACATCGAGCGAGCGCCGACGTTGAAACCGCCGAGATACGCCCAGACGCCGAGGGGGGTGGTGCGTCTCGAAGGGTGGCCGCTCGAAATGGGAAACCGCGGGGCTCCGCGGGGGGCGCGGGGAGGGCCGTGCATCTGGAAGGGTTGGCTCTCGACCGGATTTTTTTTGGGATTGGCCGCCCGAACCTCGGAGGTCAGCCCCCCATCGAACGAGCGCTCACCTGGTCGCCTCTGGCTCCTCCACCCCAGTCTCTTAACCCTTCCAAAACGGGCCACTGACCTCCAGAGACACCGCCCCTGAAGCCTCGGCCACACCTTCGCGAACTCTGCGTCCTCCGCGGTTTTTACATCGAGCGAGCGCCGACGTTGAAACCGCCGAGATACGCCAAGACGCCGAGGGGTATCGAGCCAGCCTCAGCCACCTCAAACCCCTTTCGCTGCCTCGCCGCCGGTCTTCCGCACGGAAGTAGCGTCTTCCAGCTGGAAGTGACTGGCCCGGCGAGTACGGCACCACCAGGTGCCGAATTCGGCGCTACCCAGCGCCGTACGCCGAATTCAACCCGCCAAACCTGGCCAACGCCGCTGCACCGCGCCACTAGTTGCCGAATCGCCGCCCTCGCTGGGGCGGTGAGGCCTGTGACCCGTCTCGACCCGGCTCGCCGCCGGTCTTCCGCACGGAAGTAGCGTCTTCCAACTGGAGGTGACTGGCCCGGCGAGTACGGCACCACCAGGTGCCGAATGCGGCGCTACCCAGCGCCGTACTCCGGGCCCAACCCGCCAAACCTGGCCAAGCCGCTACCCGGCGCCACGTGCGAAAACGCGGCAAGAAAGCCACTGGCTATCAGCCGCAGCCACTACCCCCTCGGCGGCCTCCGCGTAAACTCCGCAGATCTCTGCGTTAAAAATTCAGCTAGCGCCAACGCCACGAGAGCGGGCCCGCCTAGTAGTCGATGCTGATTTCGCCCTCGTCGCCGAAGACGCCACGGAAGACGATCTTGACTTCGTCATCGCGCAGGGCCCAGTCCATGAAGCGAACACGGCCGTAGCTTTCTTCGCCGGGCTGGAGCGGTCGCTCGAGGGTGGAAGTGACGGAGCTGGCCGCGACCGGATAGTTTTCGTCAGACATCAAGAAGATGTAAGAGCGGGCGTTGCTGACGTTGATGGGCTGCCAGCCGATGTTGCGCAGGCGCAGCTCGATGGCTCCCTCGTCGATATTGCGCTGGCGATAGCGGGCCAGCAGGGTCTCGAAATCTTGACCGTCGCGCAGCGATTGCCAGCGAGCGTAGGACTCGGTGAGCTTGTCGTCCCAGAGAGTGGCCTGAACGGCCAGTTTGGGAAACTGCTGCTTCTGCTTCTGGCGCGCTTCATACTGCATGTACTGGCCGGCGGCCATCTGACCAAGCCCGAGGGCGAACTGGGTGTTGTAGTAGCCGCTGGGATAGCCGGTGAATTGGGCGAAATCGCTGTAGGCGTTGTGCCACTGCACCATGTTGTAGACGTTGGCAGCGGTCTGGGTGCCCTGAACCAGGGGGTTGCTGTAGGGATTGGCGGATTGAGCGGCCGAAAAACCGTCGAACTCGCATGAGCCGGTGCGGTTCTTGAGCAAACGCTCATAATCGCGACGAGCCGTCTCGAGACTCTGGTCGGCGACGGCTCCCCCCGTGAGAACACAGAACAAAACAAAAATACTTAGATATCGCACGTCTCTATTTTAGCCGCAAGAGGGGGTAGAGTGCGACTAAAGAGTTGTTAAAAGAAGCCCGGTTCTTTAAAGGTTCGTTAAAGATTGTCAGGGATCCAGGCGCAGGATGGTGTCGAACTCGCCGCCGGCGAAGAGGCGCCCGTCGAAGCTGGTGAAGCTAGTGATCCCCGCGGCCGGGATGGCTTCCCCCGCGCGAATGAGCCGGACCTCCGTCCAGTTCTGGCCACCATCGAGGCTGCGATAGGCGGCCGTGGGGGTAGCCGCCACCAGCGTCGACCCTTCGGCCCAGATGGCATTGACTCGAGCATAGCCGTTCCAGGCAGGCAGCATCTGCCATTTCCCGTCGCGACAGTCGACCCGCCCGACCCCGTGACTGAAAGTGGCCACATAGGCGAACCCGTCGGGAGTCACCCACAGGTCGTTGAGTTGCTCGGGCGCCGGCGCCGTGGTCTCGAGCCACTGCTCGCCGCCGTTCGCCGAACAAAACAGGCGCCCGCCCCGAACCACCGCGGCCAGAAAAGCACCGCTACCCGAGACCACATCGATGCGGGGTGCCTGAGGACTATCGCCCAGGCGCAGCTGTCCAATCTCGTCGAGGCTGCCATCCTTGAGGTGAAAAAGTCCCTCGCGGGTGGCTACCAGCAGTCCGTCTCCTCGACTCTCGACATCGCGCACCCAGCGACGCTCGAGACGATCGATATGGCGCCACTCGAGCCCCCTTTCGGATTCGAAGAGCCCTTTGCGACCGAAAGCTCCATAGAGCTTGTCGCCCTGGGCGGCCAGGCCAAAGACGCGGTCGTAAGGCAGGCGGCCGAGGGTTTGAAAGTGCTGGCCGTCTTGCGAGGCCAGCAGCGATTGCCCCGAGGTCACCAGCAGGCGTCCCTGACAGGTTCGAACCAGGCTGGTCGGTCCCTGGATGTCGACCACTTCACGAAAATAGGGTTGGGCTGTCGCCGGTAGCACCAACCACAGCATCAACGCAAGCCCCCACAGCCAATTCGTTCGCATGCCCCAAAGGTTAGTGGTCGGGCCGGCAGGTCCTTTAGTCCCAAACCAGAACATCATTCTAGAAAGGAATTCTAAAATGGATATTCTTACGACCTGGCAACGCTTTCAACCGCTACCTGGAGGACGCTGGTTGTTCAGCCGTGCTCTGGGAATAGTGGTCCCTTATGCCGGCACTATCCGCCCTCAGGTGCAGAGCATCCAGCCCGGCAAAGTGCGAGTTTCCATCAGCGACCGGTGGTCAGTCCGCAACCATCTCAAGTCGATCCACGCCCTGGCCCTGGTCACTCTGGGCGAGCTGGCCGTCAATCTGGCTCTGATGACGGTGATGCCCAAGAACGGTCGCTTCATCGTGACCGGCCTCGAGGCCGAGTATCTCAAGAAGGCCCGTGGCAACATCTCGGTCGAAGCCGAGCTCGACTCGCCCGACTGGACCGTCGATGGGCCTTTCCAGGCCGAGTGCCTGCTGCGCGACCAGTCGCAAGACCCGGTGGCCCGCGTGCTGGTGCGCTGGAAGGTCGGCCCCCGATGACCCCGAGAGAGTGGCGTTCGAGCGGGCGCCGCCGCCGCGAGATCCTCGAGGCGGCGGCCCGGCTCTACCTTCGAGAGGGCGAAGAGCAGCTGACCATCGGCCGGCTGGCTCAAGAGTCCGAGGCCAGTGTGGGCAGTATCTATCACCACTTCAAGAACAAGGAGCACTTGCTGGGCGGGCTGGTGCGAGAGATTCTCAAGGGCTACCGAGATCAGCTGGTCCAGCAGTTGGAGCAGGTGCATGGCGCCGAGGCGATGGTCAAGACGGTGGTTCGCCACCACCTGCTCTGGGTCGATGCCAATCGCAATCTGGCTCGACTCCTCCACCAGGCCCGCAAGACTCCCCCGGTGACGGCGGGCGATTCTGACCTGCGCCGCTCGACGGGGCAATTTCTGAAAGGCCTTAAGGAGCGCTTCCTGCCCTACATTCAGGCTGGCCAGGTGATGCGGGCTCCCCTGCCTGTCTTTCAGGCCATCCTGATCGGTCCGGCTCATGAGTTGGCCCGCAATGTCCTGAGCGGACGATGCCCCGACGTGGATCTGGTTGGGGCTGCCGACATTCTGGCCGAAGCTGCCTGGAAGGCGGTCAAGTTGTGAACTGGGTCACATTGTGATCTATTACCTAACAGTATAGATGTCACGCTGCTAGACTAGTTCCATTGGAGGAAGCACCATGGACTACGCAGGAATGAGACTAGCTGCCAGCGCCGACATTCAATCCGCCCAGGCCGTGACTGGCGAGCGCAAGATGACTCTACTCGACTCCGACTTGCCCAGGACCGTCCCCAGCGGCGCCCAGGTCCGCGTAACTCCCACCAGCTTCATGAAACTCCGACCTGGCGAGTATGTCCTGGTCCGCGGTGGCTCTGGCATCGCCGTCCGCCGCTACGTCCACGCTTGCGTCACCAAAGAGAGCACCCGCCTGATGATGGCAACCGAGAGCGCCACCGAGATGGTCGGAGTCGGGTCGCTACTGGGCCGGGTCGCCGAGGTCTCGCACCAGGGCCAAAGCTACGATCCCAACCCCAATTCCTGGCTGAGCGCGATGGCCAACCGCCTGACCCACTGCGGCACCCGCCGGTTTTTCTAAGGGTGCCTGACCTGACCCGCGCCGGCTACCGCGCCGGGTCAAGGCCTCGGCGGCGCGGGTTGGCTGGTGGGCGGCGCACAACCTGACCCGCGGTCGCTGCCCGCTGCCCGCCGGCCTGGACCAAGGCCTCGGCGGCGCGGCTTGGCGGCGAATTCCTGAGCGACTTCCGCACGGAAGTCGCGGCTTCGGCGGGTTTGGTCACTTCCCGACAGGCCCTAGCGTCCGGTGACGATATGAGGGCCCGCCTGGTCCCAACGGACGGGGTAGGGCTCTGACAAGGTATAGGCCTTCTCGAGCACGTCCACCACGGGACCCGTCAGGCCACCAACGGCCGCGCCGCCCACCCGGGCCGCCATCAGCTGAGCCTGGTCCACCTTCACCCGCCGGTCCGACATAAACCAGCCGATGGCCTGATACTCCCCCGGGTTGGCCTGATCGGGCACGAAGCGGACGGCGAACATGTTCGAGTCGTTGCCGGCCACCACCGCGTCGCCCTTGAGGGGTTCGAACGGTCCGGTGGGACAGTCCGAGACAAATCCGTGGAGTCCAGTCTGTTGGCTGCCCACGTGGGCCTCCCACTCGGGCGAATAGTTCTCGCCTTTGGTAGTGAAAAATAGATACCACTTGCCATCGCGCTCGAGCACCTGGGGGCACTCCATCTCGGCGAAATTGCCGGGAGCCAGCACGGGAGCCTGTTGCTCGTAAGGGCCCTCGAGACGGTCGGCGGTGGCCACACCGATACAGCCGCGATAGCGAGGGTGTCCGTCTTTGGTCTTGGCGGTGAAATACATCAGATACTTGCCGCTGTTAGGATCCTTCACCACGTATGGGTCACGGAAGGCGCGAAAAACCGGACTGGGTTCGTCGGTCTCATACCAACGCGAGTCGGCTTCGAGCAACGGCTTTTCGGCCCGAGTCCAGTTGTGGCCGTCTGCTGATGTGGCCAGCCCGATGCGCTGGGTCTGACCGTCGCGCTGGTTGCGCCCGGTGTAGAATGTGTAGTAGCGGTCGCCTTCACGATAGCTGCTGCCTGTCCAGATGGGGCCGTCATCCCAGGCGCCGGCCGGGCCGCTCTCGATGGCGTAGCCAGTATCGACCCAGCTCTTGAGATCATCCGAGACAGCGGTGCGAATCTGGGCCCTTCCGTGGCGAGTTTCGGGGTCGGCGTCAAGCGGCGCATCGAGGTGGAACAGGCGATACTTGCCCTGGTCGGCCAGCACCCAGCTGTCCCAGAGAAAGCGTTCGGGGGGCGCGTACCCTTCGGTACTCGAGGGCACGAATTCGTCGCGCGGCAAATCAGAATTGGCTGACGAAGCTGCAGACCTCGTCGCGATTGGCGTGTGAGAGAGCGGACCGATGATCATAGCCCCTCTAGCCTAATGGAAGACACTCAACATTTTCTGAAACGCCCGCGATTTTCACGGTGTGAAGGGTTCACCCCGAGAATTGGCCAGTCCAATATGAAAACACAAGACGGTGTCCAGAAAACTGATATCCAGACCACCGAGAAGGAAGAGATAGAGTATTTAACATTACAGAAACAATCCAGAAACAAACAATTTCTAAAATCGAGATAGAAGCTCTGCACGCACACACCAGACGGAGGTAGACAAATAACATGTGTTACGCACCCAACCCCACTTGCTTTCCTCGACCCTGGAATCCCGGGCCCTGGAACCCGGGCCCGTGGCGCCCCCCTCACCCCGGCGGACGTCCCACTCAAAACCTGCCCGACACCAACGTCGGCTGGCGACCACACGGCTGCTGGGGCGGCCACAACGTCAAAGGCTACGGCCTCGACCTCGACGGTGATGGCCGCTTCACCCGCGGCAAAGACGGCGTCCTGGCCTTCGACTTCAACCACGACGGCAAGCTCAGCGACGCTGAACTCGAGCGCTCCAACAACATGCTCAAAGCCTACGGTGGAGACTATGACACCAATGGCGACGGCAAGGTCAGCTGGGTCGAGCGCCTGGTCGGCCAGCGCAACGCCGCCGATGTGCGCCGGATGGACAAAGACGGCGACGGCCGCCTGAGCAGTGGTGAGCTCCATCAGGCCGGCGGTCAGGTCTGGGTCGACCGGGACCGCGACGGCCGAGTCGACCGCGGCGAGAATCACAGCGTCTATGACCTGCCCGGCGGTTGGGGCGGCCGACGACTGAACTTCGTCGACCCCCACTGCAACACGTCCCAAACCAGCCCCAATTGGTTCCGGCCGCCCTTCTTAAGAGGCCGCTTCTGGTAAGCCGCCAGGCCCCTCCCCGGAGGGGCCTTTTCGGTGGCTGCGAAGAAACCGCTGATGATCGCCCTTCACCCCGTCCTGGTAGCCATGGCCGACGCCCTTCTGACCGAAGAAGAGCTAGACGAGGCCTCGGAGGCGCTGGGCGCGTTCGTGACCGACAGCCGGCGCGCCCTGGAAGAACAGACCGACTTCTTCGTGAGCGACGAGGAACGAGGATTGGCCGAGAACCTCGACTATCTTCTCGCTCAATTCGAGCGACAATGGCCGGGCGGCTTCGACGGAGCCCTTCAGTTCACGAGCCTGGCCATGGAACTGAGCAGGGCGCTGCACCAGTTTCGCCTGGGCCGCTTGCGCACTTACTTCGTCGAGATTCCGGCCCTCGACTTGCTGTTGGTGGCGCTGGTGGCCCATCTGCAAGGGCGGGGTCAGCTGCAGGCCGCTACCCGCCGCTTGAGCGGAGCCGCGCAAGCCGTGGGAAATCTGGCTCGCGACTACACCGGCCTGCGCTCAGGGCTGCCTGACGAATTGGTCGAGGCGCTCGACGGGGCTTTCGCCATGGTCTACCAGGGTCTGGAAGCCATCGAGCAGGACCGCCTGCGCGAAGCGGCGCGGTTGGTGCGCGACGGGGGCACGCTGCTGTCGAACCTGGTTCAGTGGCGGCGCCAGGCCCTGGCCGAATTTCGCTCGGCGGTTCCCATCCTGGGGGTGGAATTGGCTCGTCTGCGGCGGCGCTTCGACCCCGACCTGGCCGAAGAAGTGTTGGAGCGCAGCCACGAACTGCTGGACTGGTGGAACGACGCCAGCCAGGCCCTGCTGGTGCCCCTCGAGAGCCACGACGATTGCGTGGAGGCGGTGGAGCAAGCCCTGACCGCCCTGCTCGAAGCCGAGGAAGAGGACCAATTGCTCGAGGCGGCCGAACAGCTCGAAGCGGCCTTCGGCTGGCTCGAGCGAGAGGCCCTGGACCTGCACCCTCTGGTGGGCACCTCCAGGGAAGACTCGGCCCGATTGTTGAGCCTGGCCTATCGCGGCGAAACCAGCCGGGCCCTGTTGATGGCGGCGGGAGAAGGCGACCCCTACATGACCGCCTTTCTCGATAGCGGCGATCGGGGACACTTGCTGATGGGGCTGCAGGACCTGCTCAAGCAAGTTGCCCAGGCCAGTGAGCGGGGACCGTCCTATTGCACTGTCTGCGGTCTGATCAACGAGGCCGAGAACACCCTCTGCGCCCACTGCCAGCACCCGTTGAGCGCGCTCGAGGTCAACGCCTGAGACGAGCCAGGAAGATGGTGTGGGTGATTTGGCGCGCCCGCCCCCAGACCTTGGCGGCTACCGTCTGGCATTGAAACCCGGCCAGTCGCAAGCGCAGCTCGAAGGCCCGATCGGGCCCCAGCGACCACACTGCCAAGCAACCCTCGCGTCGCAGGGCCCGCCCGATGGCAGCCAGCCCGTTGGGGCCGTAGAGATAGCCGTTGGCCTCGCGCACGAAGGGCTCGGGACCGTTGTCGACATCGAGAATCACAGCGTCCCAGGGTCCCTGAGCCAGGTGACGGCCCACATCGCCGACCCGCACCTCGACCCGAGGATCGTCGAGCGGTCGACCGGCCAGCTCAGCCAGTTGGCGGCGGTTCCACCGCACCACTTCAGGCACCAACTCGGATACTACCACTTTGGCGCGGGCTCCCAGGCGGTCGAGGGCGGCCCGTAACGTAAATCCCATGCCCAACCCCCCCACCAGCACCCGGGCCTGTTCTGGCAGCTGGGCGCAAGCCACCCGTGCGAGTTCTTCTTCCGACCCGGGTCGGCGGCTCGACATCAACTCGAGCCCATCGGCCCGGATGGCGAACTCCTGACCGCGCCGATAGAGCACCAGCGTGCTGCCCGCAGGAACCTCGGCGCGGTCTATTTCTCGCCAGTCCATCTGATAGGCTTAGGGACCCACTCCGAGCCCCTGCCATTTGTGCTATAATCGTCGGGTGCGAAGCCATCATCGTTGGATCGAACTGCTCTTTCTCGTGATGCTGATTGCCGGGGCCGCCTATCTGGCCCGCCCCGCTCCCCCGCCTCCCCCTCCTCCGGCGCCGCCGGTGGCCGTGGCCACACCGAAAGGGAATTCCGGGGATGGCCTGCAACAGGTGGTAGTAGTCCTGGAAAGAGCCAGCCGCCCACCCCGCCAGGCGGCTGAAACGGTGATCGAATGTCTGTGGCAAAGGTAAAACATCCCCACGTCCTGCGAGCCGCGCTGGCGGCCGACTCGTTGGCGATGACACCCCACTGGATCTACGACCCCGCCAAAATCCTGGAGCGCTTCGGCGTGGTCGACCATCTGATGGTCCCACCGGAAGGCACCTACCATTACGGCCAACCGCTGGGCGGACAAACCCACCTGGGTCACCAGACCATCGTGCTAGCCCGAACCCTCGAGGACGGCTGGGATCGGCAGCGCTTCGAACAGAATTGGCGGGCCTTCTGGGCTGACTCGACCTCTTACCAGGATAAGGCCACCAAGAACGCTCTCGAGGGCAATCTGGGCGCCTCCGACGAACTGGGCGGGGCCTCTCGGATCGGCGCGGTCATCGCGGCCGTCGACGAGCCGAGCGAGGCTCGGCGCATCGCCAGAGAACAAGCGGCTTTGACGCACACCGCCGAAGTGGCCGAAACGGCCGCCCAACTTACCGGTCTGGCCTACCAGCTTCTCGATGGCCAATCGTTATCAGCCGCGGTCCGCCAGGCCTTCGCCGACCACGACGCCCTCCAGCGAGCCGAGAGGGTCCTCAAAGAGCGACCCAACGAGGCGGTGGGCGAACTGGGCCGGGATTGTAGCCTGCGCTCGGCCCTGCCCTCGGTGCTCTATTTTCTGCTGAACTCGACCTCGCTGCGACAGACGCTGATCGACAACGTCATGGCCGGCGGCGACTCGGCTGCCCGAGGCCTGGTGTTGGGCAGCCTGCTGGCCGCCTCGATGGGACCTGAAGCCATCCCTCGCAGCTGGCTGGACGAGCTGCGATGGTAGCCACCTATCTGCTGGAGCGCCGGCGCGCCATCCTCAACGGCAAACTGCCCGAGAACCTGGCCACCGTCGTGAGCATCCTGGCTCCTCTGTTGGCGATGGGTTCCGAGGCTGGCGAGCCCCTGCTGCTCCTGCTCTTCCCTTTCGGCTACGCTTGCTGGCAGATCTGGCGATTTTCCTCGATTTGGGCCGAACTTCGTGACGGAGGCGGCCTGGAGGAACTCGCCGGCACGGGCGTTTCCCTGGCGAGAATGGCCGATGAAACTGCGGTCTATACTCTGGGGCGAGTGATCAAGACCGGTTCGGCCCCCTGGCTGATTCTGGCCGTGTATGCCGGTGCGGAAGAGTGGTATCTTCCCCTTTTGCTGCTCGGCGGGCTGACCGCCATGGTACTTTCCCTGTCTTACACCGTGCAAGCCTGGTCGAGCTGGAGCGGTCTAGCCTGGTATTGGGCCCTCTTCGGCGTCCCCTTCTGCTTTGAAGCTCTGGTGTTCGCAGTGGGCCTTCTCAGCCGAATGCTGACCGGCGGCCAAACCGCCCTGATGCTGCTGGTGGGGCTGGCGGGACTGATCCTGCTACCGCGCGCCCTGACCCTGAAAGGCCTCACCAGCGATCGTCCGAGCCTGGCTGCCATGGTCCGCAAGAACGAAGGAAGACGAACCGCCGTCCCGGCCGGCTGGTGGACCGGCAATCCGGTCTTCCGGCGCCGTCTGGTGCGCTTCTCGTCGCGCACGGCCCGCACCCTCATGCTGTTTGCCAGTCTGCCGCTGGCCCTGCTGAGCCTGGTGTTGGCCGACAACGCCCTGACCAATCCCTATAACGGTGCCGATCAAGGCCTGTTTAAGCTGCTGCTGGGCATCGCCGTGCTGTTCTTCGCGGCCACCTTCATCGCCTATAGCGACGTGCGCAAAGAACGCACCACCGGCAGCCTCGACCTGATGCAAACGAGCGCTCTCGAGCCACGCGAACTGGTCGACGGGTGGGCCATGGCGGCAGCTCTGCTGCCTGGCCTGGTGCTCATGACCAGTCTACCGGGAGTGGTGCTCGGCTCGCTGAGCACCGGTTGCGCCAACCGCGCCGCCCTGGCTTTCGTGACCGGTCTGGTGCTGCTACCGGCCGGAGCCTACTTCGGCGTGGCCGTCACCGAATGGGACACCGAGCGGCCCTGGTTGCCGATCCTGTTGGTGGGCTCGGGGGCGGTGGCGTTTCTGATGCTGGTCGACCTGAACCATCCGAGCCGCGCCAATCCGGCCGTGCTGGGCGCGCTGTTCGTGTTCGCCGGCGGCTGCCTGTTCTGGCTCCGCCGGATGGCCCTGGCCGCCTATCAGGGCTGAGGCCCGCGGTCGAGCCAGTTGCTGATGCAGCGCAACGCTCCCCAGCGGGTCGAGAGCACACCCAGCGGCATGGGATGCACCTCGAAGCCCTGCTCTTGCCAGGTCTTGATGGCATAGTCGTCGAGCTTGTCGATACCGTAGACGGGCAAGAAGACCCGTCGCACCTCGTGGCCGTCCTTTTCAAACCGCTCCATCAGGCAGTTGTTGTAAGAGACATAGGGTGAGCCCACCCGCCCGGCCTCGGCGTGGGGCAGGCGCACCACCTTGTAGCCCTTCTTCTCGACGATGCGCACATAGTTATCGAAGTCTTCCGGGTTGTCGCGATTCTCGACGCTGTCCTGAGCCAGACTGACCGGATAGCCCAGCTGCTGCTCGAGTTTGGCCTCGGCCTGCTGGCGCTCGGCCGGAGTCATCTCGGCCAGCAGGCGAGTGGCCAGCCCCGGGTCGCCCACGAAGAAGGTGTGATCGTCGATGGGCGTCAGGCCCATATCGAGATGGTCGGTGGCCGGCTCTTCCACATGGCGGGTGTTAGGATCGTCTTTACCCATGACCGTCACCGGCTTCCCAAATTGGGTCTGGAACAGGCTCACCGCCTCGTCTTCGTACATCTGGGCCAGACTGACGCCACCCTCCAGGCGAGGCACTTCGAGATTCTTCAGTTGGTAAGGCAACCGATGGCCCAGCTCGGCCTGGGGCACGAACTCGAAGGGAAAGATAGCTTTGCCCTGAGGGTCCAGCACGTGATTGCCCGTGCGCTCTTCATATTCGGCCGCCAGCCGGGCCTGGAGTCCAGCCACGCTGGTGACCGCCTTCTCGAGTTGCTTGGCGGTGGCCGCTACCGAATAATAGCCGACGAAGCTCTCACGCGTGTTGGCCATCACCTCGCCGCCATCGGTGACCAGTTGAGGGGCCACATCCAGCAGAACGCGGGGATTTGCCTCGGCGATGGCCGGGGGCACAGCCGAGTCGTTGTCGTGCCAGTTGTGCAGCGGGGTTTGCTGGACCAGCATGGTGTGGGCGGCATCGCCGGGAATGAACTCGGGCACCATCATGTCGCGGGCCCACACGGTCAGTCGACCCACATCCGGCTTGAGGATCTGGATGCGCTCGGGATTGCTGGCCTGACTGGCCAGGGCCTCCACGTCGGCCTTATCACGATTGGACTCGACCACCACGGTGAAACGCGTGTCCGGCTCCATCTCGGTAAAGAGGGTCTTGTAGGCGTCGAGGATCTGGCGGCGCATGCCTCGGGTGGCATAGCTGTCGCTGAGCATCAGAGCCAGGTGGGTCACCCGTCCGTGACTATCGGCAAACTGTTTGCCCTGCAAAACCGAGCCGGGCGCAGAAGCCTGGTAATCGTCGGCAGGTTCGCTGGCAGCGGCCGGGCGAGGCCGGGCGATGGCGGTGGGGGCGTGGTGGCGAACGGGCGAAATCTTCATCGCCGCCAGCCTACTGCCGGGCCTACTGCCCGGAGGTTACCTCCGGGTAAACTTCCGGCTCGCAAAAGACGATGTCGAGGACCTCGGTCCCCAGGCTTTCGCACAACTCGCGCACGCTGGCCCCTCGGGTCAACCGGGCGAGATGGCTGAGCATGCCGTCACTTGTCTGGTGGTGTTGCAGTTCGAGCTTGGTGGTGGTCATAGAAGGTTCAATCCAACCGACCGATGAAAGTTTCTCAATGCGACTCTCGACCTTGTTACTCTGCTTGCTATTGGTCACTCCCGGATTCTGCGACCTGCAGCTCGACACCAACGTCCTCTCCAAAAACGAGGACCACCTCACCGTCGAGATCAAGTATCCCAGTTTCGCCGGGCTGGGGCCAGCCAGTGGCGTGGCCAGCAAGACGGTGAAGGGATGGGTCAACGCCACCCTGGCCGAATTCGAAGGCGAGTTCGCCAAAGCCAGAGCCGAGGGCCTGGGGGGACCGCCCTGGTCGCTCGCGATCGACTATCCCAGCCTCTATCAGACGCCGCGCCTGGTGGCCCTCTTCTTTCGCGGCTACGACTATCGAGGGGGGGCGCATGGAATGCCAGTCATGGTTCCCCTGATCATCGATGTCGCGACTGGCAAGCGGGTCGAGCCCCAGGGCTTGTTCCAACCCGGCAGCGCCTATCTGCAACGGCTTTCCAAGCTCTGCTATCAAGACCTCAACGGCCGCAAAGACGCCAATTGGGACCAGGACTGGCTGCGCAAAGGCAGCGCTCCCGAGGCCGGCAACTACCAGGTCCTCTACCCCCAGTCCAACGGCCTGCTGGTGGTCTTTCCCCCCTATCAGGTCGATTCTTACGCGGCTGGCCCCCAGGAGGTGGTCATTCCCTACGCCAAACTGGCCGACATTCTCAATCCCAGGCTCTTCTCAGTGAAGTAGACAAACGGTAACATGGGTCTTCTGGCACATCGGCTCGGTGCATGGTTGCATGAGGCCGATGCGTATCCCGACCATCCGCGCCCATACGCCTCGCTCTACGTTGCCCACGCGCCAACCGGCGCGGCGGATTGAACTCGACCGTTTCGTCCCCGCCCCGGTCCAAGATACGCGACTGGCCTGGTGGGGCGGCGGTGCCCTGGCCGGGGCTGCCGTGGGAGCCGCCACCGCGATGCTGGTGGGAACTTCGATGCCGCTGACCTCGGGCGTCGGGGCGGCCGCCGGAATGGCCGTCGGAGCGGTGGCCCGCTGGTATGAGATCCCAGACGAGGTCTATCATTTCACGAGCCGCGAACTGGGCGACCAGATCGTGGCCGAGGGCAAACTCGAGGCTCGTTCGGGTAATCACGGAGTAGGAGTCTACGCCACCCGCTTTGATCTGGCCGAGGCCGCCGCTCTCCAGCGAGCCGCTTCGACCGAAGTGGCTTTCGCGATTCCGACCGAGGGACTCGAGGTCCGACGAACGTGGATCCCCGGCACGTTCCGCATCGTGGGCGACGTCGATGTGGCCGGGCAGCAGCCGGCGGCCTACGCCCCCTCGGTGGTGGTGGAATTCCTCGACGACATCGGCTGGCGCGACCTTAGCAACGTCGCGAAATAGGGGCTCCACAACAGTGGCAGTCGACCGGGGCCCGGTCCTGGCGGTAACGATGCCCGCAGTATTCGCAATCGAGCGGCTCGGGAAGCAGCGCTTCGAACAGATACAACCGCTCCGGCTCTTCCTCATTAAGCACTCTGCAGTAGCCAAGCTCGGTGAAGTTGGTCAGACGCCTGGCCGCCGCCCGCCGGCTCAACCCCACATGGACCATCAGATCAGGCGCCGACAGCACGCCGCCCATCAACTTGGCCAGACCCAGGATGTCGAGGTTCAACTCCTGGTCCCAGCGCCTCGACTGCTCGCGCTGCCGCAAGAAGAACCCCACCGCGCCGACCAGGCTCCCCAGGTCGACGCGGATGGTGGTCGCTGAACTCGACGACCGGGCCGCCGGGGCGGGGGTGTGATCAGGCTCCTGGCGCTGGCAGCTAGCGGGGCGAAGGCCCTCTTTAGAGAGAGTGAAACCGGGAAGCATAGACTGAGTCTAGCCGTCCAACAGCGCGCGGTCTGTGAAACTGTTTACAGAGATTACAGAAACTTCACATTCTGGCCGGCCGCCCCCGGCCGCGGGGTGTTAGTCTCTGAGGGCGGAGAAGCGAAAGGACTCGACCATGCCCGCTCCGCTCCATCGCCCCCACGACGCCCGTCCGGCGCCCAACGCCAAACCCAAGACCAAACCCAAACCCCAGGCTAAGTCCCGGTTTGTCGGGCCTAACGACCTCGATCCTAGCAAGTGCTATCGGCGGGTCAACAATCCCAACCATCGCGATCTCTACGAGCAAATTCCTTGCCCGCAAAAGAAAGAGCGCCCGTCCATCGAGAACATGAACCAGTTCTTCCAGGCCTGGGGCGACCCTCGCTTCATCGCCTGAAGAGAAGGGTCGTGACCGGCCTTTCACCAACAAGCCGGCATGAAACTTCGCTGCCTACTCTTGCTGGTGCTGTTGGCCACCCTGCCGGCCGCCGCCGAACGGGTCTTCATTCTGCACACCAACGATCTCCACGGCTATCTCGAGCCAGCCGAAGAGGGCGGCGAGGCGCGCATCGCCACCCTGGTGCGGGCCATGCGAGCAGCCTTTCCCGGCCAGGTCATCCTCTTGGATGCTGGCGATCTGGCCCAGGGAACCCCTCTCTCTGGCCTGTTCTTTGGCGAACCCGTGGCCAAGACCCTGGACCTGCTCGACTACGACGCCATCTGTATCGGCAATCACGAGTTCGACTGGGGCAGCGAAAGGATGACGGCCATGCTCGAAGGCGCCCACCAACCGGTGGTGTGCGCGAATCTGGTCAAGACCGACGGCACCCGTCCCTATCCTCCTTACGAAATCGTCACTCGGACAGGCGTGCGTGTGGCAGTGGTCGGCCTGATTACGCCTGACACACCCAACGTGTCCTCCCCCGGCGGCACTACGGGCTACAAGTTTCTCGATCCCTCCATCAGCCTGCGGGCTTTGCTTCCCGAGCTAGAAGACAAGGCCGACCTCATCGTGGCCCTCACTCACCTGGGTGTCGAGGCCGATAAGCAGTTGGCCAAAGATGTACCCGAGGTCGATCTCATCGTGGGCGGTCACTCCCACACTCCCCTTTTTCACCCGGTTTACGAGGGACAGGTGCCCATCGTGCAGGCCGGCAGCTACGCCAGGTATCTGGGAGTGTTGGAGCTCGAGGTCGACGTGCCGGCGCGCAAAATCAGCCAGTTCGACTATCATCTGCTCCAACTCGATGATTCGGTGGCTCCCGACCCGGCCGTGATGGCCTTGCTCCAGCCCTACAAAGTCGATGTCGAGCAGAGGATGGCCGAAGAGGTGGGCAAGCTCACTCAAACGGTCACCAAGGAAGCTGACGAGAACAATTACGACAGCCGGCTGGGCAATCTGATTTGCGATGTCTTTCTGGCCTCGACTGGTGCCGATCTTGCTCTCTACAACCGGGGCGGCATTCGAGCCAACTCGCTCGAGGCCGGTCCCATCACCCTGGGCGACCTCTATAAGCTTTTGCCCTTCAACGATCCCATCGTGGTCCTCGAGGTGCCCGGCCGAGAACTGGCCGCCATCTTGTTGCAGGGCGCCGAACAGGCCAAGCTCTCGGGAGCCGGTGTGAACGCCGTGATTGCCGTGAACAGCGGAGAGGTGCGCTCGCTCACCGTGGGTGGTCAACCCGTCTTGCCTGAAAAAACCTACAAGTTGGCGGTCACAGGCTTTCTGGCGGCCGGAGGAGACGGCATGGGCGGCCTGCCCAACTTTCCAGTGGTCGAGCGCTTCGACTATGGGAGAGACCTCTTCGCCAAGCATTTCAAAAAGGTCAAGACCATCGTCCCTCCCCAGGCCGGCCGGCTACGGCGGCTGTAATCGCGCACTGGTAACCTGGCGGCAAACCCTGCGGTCACCGTAGTGATTAGCCTGGGGGTATGCACGCGACCCGAACCCTGAGCCAGGCCGCCGACACCACCGAGCGCATTCGCCGACTGATGAAAGGTCATACCGACCGCCAGGCCGAGGCAGAGATCCTGGCTTTGCTAGACGAGCAGTCCGCGCCCGACCTCAACTACGTGTTGGAGCACCTTGACCTGGAAGCGCTCTTCAACGATGTCGACGATCACCTCTGGGGGCCTCAAAACAAGACCCGATTGCTCGAAATGCTGGGCCGCGAACGGCTGGGCGACCTGGATTCGCCGGCCCGGGCCGCCATCATCGATGGTCTGCAGCGGGGTTGGACGGCCCTGACCGAGGAAGAACGCCGAAGTCGCGTCGAGGGCGGCGGAGGCAGCGAAGAGCGGGCCATTCGAGATGTCTTCGTCGGCACCCACGGCCACCAACTCACCGAGGTCAAAAACCTGGTCAACGCTGGCGCCGACCACTACGACATGCACAATCTGTTGGGGCACGATGTGGACGACCCCAACCTGGTCGGCCAGATGCTCGATCACTTTGCCGCCACCCCGAGGCGAGGCGAAATCAAGCCGCTGAGCGACATCGACGACACTTTCTATGCCAACTGGAAAGACCAGCGCTTTCCCTCGAAGACCGTCTATCCGGGCGTGCTCGCCTTCTATCAAGAACTCGACCGCGGCCCCGACGAGGCTCATCCCCAGCCCCTGGGCGACCTGACCTTCCTCACGGCCCGCCCCGAGGACCCATGGGGCATCGTCAAAGACCGGGCCCACCGCGATCTTCGTCAACGCGGCATCCCCCACGCGGCGGTGCTGGCCGGCTCGGTCACGACCCTGGCCGACAACGAGAAGATCGCCCGCAAGAAGTTCGAGAACTTCGAGGAATACGCCCGCATCTATCCCGAGTACGACTTCGCCTGGATTGGCGACAGCGGTCAAGGCGACGCCATGCTGGCCGAGCGCCTGCTAAGTAGCCACCCCGAGCGGGTCAAGGGAGCCTTCATTCACGACGTGGTCGGCCTTGACGACCAGGCTCGCCAGCAATTACGCGAGCGGGGAGTGCGCGTCTTCGACACCTACGTGGGAGCGGCCCTCGAGGCCCATCAGGCCGGCCTCATCTCGTCCGAGGGCGTGCAACGGGTTGCCCAGGCCGCCCAGCAAGACTTCTCTCGTCTCGAATTCAGCGATGACCGGCAGCGCCAGGCCCGCCTCGTCGAACTACAAGCCGACCTGTCTCGAGTCCAGCAATAGCCAGGGATGTATCCATTAGAATCCCCCGGTTGGCTTCGCTAGAAGACTATTCTGAGAGACTGATTCACGCTATTCTTTCTGTAGAGGCCACGACACGAACGGCCTACCAAGAACAAAATTCAGGAAGTCACGACTTCCGCAGGTTTCGGCCCCAGGCAGGGGCCGTCAAGAAAGAGGCCCCGGGCCAGAACCCCGGGACCTCTTTCGCATTTGGCGAGATCCCCAAAAATGTTAAGCAAACTTAACAAATTGCCCCCTAGACGAACCGGTTCGAGGTGGGATACCACTAGTGCACACTACTCCAAAAAGTCGCCTCGGGACTGCCATCCCGGGGCTTTTCTCTTTTAAGGCCCCACGGAATAGGCGGGTCGTCTCTGCCGACCGTGGGAAGATGAAACGACTGCTCCTTTTCTTGCTCCTACTCAGCCCCGCTTTCGCCCAGGTCGAGACCCTCTCGGTGGACGGCATCTATCTCGACACCCCTGCTTCCCAGCAGGCCTGGCTGCCCAACCCCTGCCCGGATGGCAGCTACACCGCCGGGGAGACCACCGTCGAAGTCCGCTCGGGCAAGATCATCAACGTGACCGGCACCTTCCTGAGCATGGGCCACCACCAAATGGCCGCGGTGGGCCAGGCGACCGACGAACTCGCGCTAACGCTCGGCCAGCCCAGCGACACGCTCTATGGTTGCGGCCCCCAGCGAGGCGACCACGTGCGATTCTATCACCATCTGGGCGTCATCGTTTGCGGAGGCGAGAAGGTCACCCAGGTGCGCCTAGAACACGTTAAGAAACCTTAACAATCCAACCCCTAGACGACCGGCGGAGGAGTGGGATACCCATGGTGCACACTACTCCAATAGCTGCCTCGGGACCGCCATCCCGGGGCGTTTCTCTTTTTGAGCATCTTCAAGAACTCGCTCCGTGTGGCCGTCCGGCAGAAAAGTGTAATGAACTGGACGCAGGAATCTGCCTGATCATTGGGAACGACGGTCATATGTCCAACACCTACAGAATCATGCCGTCCCACTCGGAGTATCTTGCCATAGAAGTTGTCGGCGAAGAGATGCTCGTCTTCGACCCGATGTCTGGGCGGGCGCACTGCCTGGACAAAATCACCGCAACGGTATTCCAGGCGTGCGACGGAAGAACCCAGATGCACGAAGTCGCCCATCGACTAGGCGACGGCGGCGGCGACCTATTGATTCTCACCCTCGAAAAACTACGCCAGGCGAATTTGATAGATGGGGCCCCGGCCAAGACCACCACCCGCCGAGAGTTGTTGGCAGGGCTAGGACGAATTGGTGTCGCCTTGCCACTGATCACCTCGTTGGCGGTCCCCCGTCCCGCCGCGGCGGCGTCGTGTGTTGCAAACTGCATTGGGGAGGGCCTACCGGTCGTAGATGCTAACGGAAATCCGACGGGGTGCGCGGCCTGTCTACCTTCCATAGGAGCTACAACTTGTCCAACCACTTTCTGCATGTCCTTCTACGAGTGTTTTGATACTGGGAACAACATCGTCCCCTGTAACAGCGCTGCGGCCGGCCCTTCTCTTTGCGACGACCCCATCAACAGCCGCGATACACCAACCGGTTTCACCGGATGCCAATCCACGTCCAGCAACGCCAACCCTTCCTGCGCTACGGCTCGAAATACATCCGCTAGCCTCTACATTTGCTGTTCGTGTTCTTAGGGCTCCGGGAGGCGACCACAACACATTAAGAAGCCTTAACAATTTAACCCCTAGACGAACGGCCCAGGAGTGGGATACCCATAGTGCACACTACTCCAATAGCTGCCTCGGGACCGCCATCCCGGGGCGTTTCTCTTTTTGGAGCACCTTCAACAACTCTCGAAATCCGGCCTCGGGCAGCGGGTCGGGACCCTCGTTCCACCCCACTTCGACATCCGGGGCAACCCCCACGCCCTCGAGCCGCTCGCCGTCGACCCTGACATCGGCCTGAGCGAGATAAAGGGCGTGACCGTCCGGCAGCAGGTGCAAGCCGCCACCCAGCACCGCGCCGCGCGTCTTCTCGCCCACCAGCAGCCCCCGCCGCGAGCGCTTGAAGGCGTGAGCCAGCAGCTCTTTACCACTGCTGACGCTGCCGTCGATCAGGACCACGACTGGGCGATTCCAGGTCGAGCCCGGCAGGTCGAACTTCTCGCCCTCGGGCGAAGTCATCGTCAACGACGGAGTGGCCGCGAAAAGCTCCATGTACTTGGGCTGGGCCCCACCCCAACTGCCCCTCAAGTCCAGCACCAGCCCCTCGGCGCCGGCCAGGGGACCTTCGAGCACGGCCCGGAGTTCTTCTTGATAAGCCTCACCAGCGTAGGACCACATCCTGACATAGGCGAGGCGACGGCCCTCGTGCTCTTGCATCCTGGCCGAGGCGCGGATGGCCTGCAGAAAGAACCGCCGCGGCTGGATATCCTGGGGCACGACCTCGAGTTCAAGCGCATCCCCTCGCTTCTCGATGGTCAGCCGGCACGCTTTACCGGCCCTGCCCCGGAACGAGTCGATGGGATGAAAGGGCTGCCCATCCACGCTCACGATTCGATCGCCACGCTGCAACTGATGGCCCGGCCCACCCGGAACGACATCCCAAACCACCCCCTCGCGCGTGACCACACCGATGCCCTCGTAGTGCGGCAACTCCCCGCCAAAGAGCGCCGTGATGGCCTCTGCCTGGGGACCGTAGGCGAACACGTCCAGCAACTCATAGTAGGCTGGCTCGCGAGCGCTGTAGAGGTGGGTGTGCGAGGCCTCGAGCCGGGCCAGATAGTCATTCACCACTTTCACCCGCTGCTCGCCATCGAGCCCCTCGACCGCCTCGGACGCCTCCTGCCGAAAGCGCTCGAAGTCGTTGGCTCGATAAAACCCGCTGGCCACCAGCGACCAGACCCTTTCGACCAAAGTGTCCTGGACGGGATGGAGCAGCAGAAGCAGCAGCAGAAATCTCATCGCTCCAACTTGGAGTTTTTCTTGGAGACCCCTTCGCCCAGTTCACATCTTGCCACAACCTGTTAACAATCGTCACAAACTGTCAACAGACAAATCGATACAGAATCGGCCTGGTTGGCTAAGATAATGACACAACCGAATAACCTAAGTCACCAGGTCCAACCTCTCTCCGCGTGCTAACCAAACCTGGTGGCTTTTTTTTTTGCCCTGAAAAGGTCAAGGAATCTCCAAGGCGGCCAGGCTAGAATGAGGTCAGTGAGATGAGCAAACGGTTGGAACACCCGGGGGCCCGATAGGGCCCCCATTTTTTTTGCCCCGCGGGCCCGCCTGGCCCACGTTCAGAGTGGGGGATCGCCAGCCAGGCCGGCGGCGGCCCGGTTCTTCCGCACGGAAGTCCAACCTGCCCCGGTCGACCCGCCCGGATATGGTCGGCGACTCCAGCGGGATGGTGGGGCTTCGTCGCGAATTCTAACCCATGGCCATCTCGGACGCCGCGCTCTTTCGCCTGCGAATGCTGGCTCTGCTAGGCGTGGCCCTGGTGCTGGGGGCCGTCACGCTCATACTCGACGCCGCCCCCTGGCAAGGCAAAGTGCGGGGACTTGATTGGCGAGCCTTCACCGTCGACGGGGTGGCTCTGGGCGACACGCCCACCCAGGTCGAGGCCTTCTGGCCCGGCGGGTTTCACAAGGCAGCCTGGCCTGGTACAGAGCACTGGTCGAGCGACATCTCGAACTTGTATGTCGAGTTCCACAACGGGACCGTCGACTGGGTTTCGGGCACCCAACTGCGAGCCGGGGACTACCTCCTCGAGGTCGGGGATTCGGTCGCCCAAGCCAAACAGGTTATGGGACGACCCCGGCGTTACCGAGACTCTATCGGCAGCCTCTACTATGGCTACCGCAAACGCGACATCCTGGTCGAGCTTCAGGTGGACGACCGACTCGAGCGCGTCCTGCGCGTGGACCTCAAGCGAGTCGAATCCGAGCCCGACCACTGACTCGACTCGCCCACTACCGTCTACCGTCTACCGTCTGACGACTACCGTCTACCGTCTGACGACTACCGTCTACCGTCTGACGACGACCGTCTACCGTCTGACGACTACCGTCTGTCTCAGGCGTCCCAGCCCAGGTTCTGGCAATAGGCGTGCATGTCGGGGTCGACCTTGAGCAGATGAGCCCGCTTTTCGGGCGAGTGGAGATAGTCGGCCATGGCCTCGGCCAGATACTCTTCGGGGCGGCGCTCGGTGGCCGCATAGGCCGAGATCATCGAATCAGGATTCTGGTCGGGGATAGTGGCCTCGATGAAGCCCGGCCGGCTGATGATCTGATCGTCAGCGAAGGTGGCCAGGTCGTTCTCGCGCCTCCAGGCTTTGACCACCTCGGCTGTGTACTTCGCGCCCAAAGCCAGCACCGGCACACCGATCAGGGGTGCACCGGCCAGCGAGAGGGTCACCCCGACGGCGTTGATGGCGGCCGCGATCGGCAGTGAGGGTCCGGCATTGACGTAGAAACGCTGAATGCGGCTGGAGGCGGTCTCGGTCATCAGCAGGCGACCGTCCTTCTCCTCCACCTGACACGCCCGGTAGGGAAAGGGAAGGTCGGTAAAATCGGTCTTGCCTTTCAAGCGGGCCTGCTGGACATCGTAGGCCAGCTGGCGATGAGCGCGCCGGACAGAGTTCTTATGCAACTCCGCCAGGTTAGGATCGCGGCGCGAGAAATACTGAGCGCTAAACGGCGTGGCTACTCGCCCGGCCAGCCCCAGGTCGGCGCGCCCCTCGAGATAGTCGACGGCGTGGGTGAGTTCATGCAACAGGTAGGTGCGCATGTTCTTGCGGTCGTCGGCCAGCACCGTGATCTCTTTGGTGAGCGGGTTGAAGGTGCCGCCCTGGTTAGGGTCTTTGGTAAAGGTGATCCGCACCCCGGCCTCGCGCAGGCGGGCCTGCAGGTCGGGGCGGAACGACTCGAGGGCCTTCTTGGCATCGGCTTTGATCCAGTCGGGCAGCTTCTTCTGGGTGAGGAACTCGCGAAAGTCGAGCGGCCTGGCCTCGACGCTATCGGTGATGAGGGCTGGCTGGGCCTGGGGTCGGGAAGCAGCGGGCCGCGCCGGAAGAGGCGTAGCCGTAGTCAGAGGACCGATCTTTCCCAACATGGGGACAGTTTACCACAAATGCCGAGTCCTAGAAACCGTAGTTGGCGTTGAGTCCGGCGAGTAGCGGATTGAGCAGGCTGGCATCGGCCAACAACTGCTGCTGCTGGGCCCCGGCCTTCATTCCGCCGGCCAGGGTGCTGGTGCCGATGGTGCCGGCGATGTTGGCGTCGCTGGCGCCCAACTGGGCCATGGCCGCCTGGTTGGCCAGCGAGCCGCCGCCCGAAAGGTCAGGGGGAAGACTGGCGTCGGCGGGCGGGATACCGGCCATGGCTAGCTCAGGAGAGGCAGAAAACCCATCCGTCAACCCGCCACCGCCGCCGCAGAGAGGACATCCGCCCCCACCCATGGTCGGGTCGAGAGGCAGCGCGGCCGCGCCAGCAGTAGGGTCGAGCATCGAAGCACCGAGGGAGGGCATTCCGAGACCTCCACCCATTCCTAGACCACCGATGTTGAACATAGCCTGACTCCTCTCTAGTCTCAGTTTAGAGGAGCGGCTGCCGGCCCGATAGCGGCAAAGGTTACCGAAAAGTAAACCGTGTTACCCGATTATTGCCGTTGCTGGCAGACTTGTGTCCAACCGAGCTGCCATACCCTCGATGACGAAGTCATCGCTCCCCTCTCGGCCAGCCGAAGCGACAGCGACGGCTGGCCGCTCCCCTTAGGGCTTCTGGGTGCCGATCTCGTAGCCCGTCACGGCCGCCCGGCTCAGCTCGAAGCCCTGGGACTCTCCCGGTCCGTCGCCTTCATAGGTCAGGCGAATCTGGACCTCCTTCTGGTCGAAGTCGTGCATGGGCAGCTTGTGCACCCGCCAGCCGTGCGAGTCGCCGTTGAACTCGGCCACTCGACGCCAGCGGTCGCTGCCGACCTCGGACACTTCGACTTTGACGAACTCATAGTGGGGCTCGAGGTCATACTTGGCCTCGAGATAGAGGCAGCTGTCGCCGAAGTCGTCCAGGCGGAAGGCCTGCGAGACCAGGCTGCCCGGCCCGTCGACCCGCCACGCTTGGCCGCGCTCGGCGGTTTCGGTGCGGTTCCAGCCGCCTTCGGCCGACCAGGCCGCTTCGGTGGCGTGGTCTTCAAAAGCAACGCGGGCAGCCGGCACGTTGACGGTGGCTTCGCTCAGGGCCGAGCGGTTGCCAACCTTGTCGATGATCTTCATGCCGACGTGCACAGTCTGGGCCGTGCCCGACGGCATCAGGTCAAACATCGGAGCCTCGGTCTTGCCGGTCTCGGCGGCCCGGCTCCAGGCTACGGTTTCGGCCGCCTGGAAAGCTTCTTCGCTAGCCAGCGAGTTGGGGCTGAGCTTGACCTCATAGGCCGAGGCCTGACCGCACCAGCCGTCGTCGCCGGTCGAAGTCCAGGCCATGCGCATCTTATCGGGCAGGGCCCGGGCTCTAAAGTCGGTCGGAGCGGCCGGAGGCAGGTTGTCGTTGGCAATGGCCCGGGCTACGTTGAGACGACCCTCGGTGCGGGTCTTGCCTTTGAAAGCGACTTTGGGTTCGGTGCTGTAGAGCAGGCGGTCTTTGAGTTGCTGATTGCTGATATCGGGATAAGCTGTGGCCACCAGTCCGGCCGCGCCGGCCACATGGGGCGTGGCCATCGAGGTGCCGTTCCAGGCCTCGTAGCCGCCGCCGGGCACCGTCGAGAGGATGGCTACGCCGGGGGCGGCCAGATCGACCGTCTCTTTGCCGTAGGACGAGAACGAACCCAGCTCGTCGTTGCGGTCAGAGGCGGCCACCACGATGGCGTTGTCGAGACCGAAATTGGCCGGATAGTCGGGGGTGAAGTCGTTATCGCGGGCGTCGTTGCCGGCCGCGAAGATGTGCAGGGCTGGCGAGTGGGCGAACACGTCGCGGACGATGGGATTATAGCCGGCCCCGGTCCACGAGTTCGAGGTCACGCGGGCGCCCATCTTGTCGGCGTAGCGCACGGCCCGGATGATCGTGGCCGCGGTGGTGGCGTCGCCGTCATCGGGGAAAATCTTGATCGGCATGATCTGGGCGCGCCAGTTGACGCCGACCACGCCCTGGTCGTTGTTGCCTTCGGCGCCGATGGTGCCGGCGCAGTGGGTGCCGTGGCCGTGACCGGCCCGGGCGTCGCCGTTGTCGAGCACGGCGTTGTACCCGTGCAGATCGTCGATGACGCCGTTGCCGTCGCTGTCGTTGCCGTCGGCCGTCTCGCCGGGATTGGTCCAGAGATTGTTCTTGAGGTCGGGGTGGTCATAGTCCTGACCGGTATCGAGCACCGCGATGATGGGCCCGTTCTCGCGAGTACCGATGCAGGTCGCCCAGGCTTCGGGGGCATCGATGTCGGCGTCGGGGGTGCCGCCGTCCTGACCGGTGTTGTTCATCCCCCACAGTGAGGGGCTGAGATCGCTGGGTTTGAGGGGCTCGCCGGCCAGATGGTAGATGGTATTGGGAGCCGTCTCGGCCACGCGCGGGTCCTGGCTCATCTTTTCCATGGCCTGCTCGGTCGAGGTGCCCTGGGGCAACTTCAGGTGAAGAATTTCCTCCCCCTGGGTCTGGAAGAGGCCGTTGCTCTCGAAGCGGTCGAGCACTTCGGCGCCATAGTCCTTGGCCAGATCCGAGGTGGACTGGAAGAGGTTGGGCTTGGTCTTGACCAGGACCTCGCCGGGAACATACTGTTGGGCGTGGGAGACTTTCATAGGCTCCAAGATAGGCCGGGCGACCGCCCCGAGAAGTAACCAATTTATTACAGGACAGACACCGATGAGAAAGCTAGTCCCGATAGCCCTGCTGGCCCTCTGGCTGGGGGGATGCCAGCACGCCCAACACCCCGACGATACGGCCAACACTCCCAGGGCAGTGGCCCAACAGTCGCTGGTGGTGGACCAAAAAGACTTCTCCCGCGATCTTCCCGAGGGGCTCGGCCAGGCCTCGACCGAGCGCAAGACAGCCGAAGTAGCCATCGACGATCAGGCCCGGTTCAAACTGCTCGTTCACTACGACCAGCTCACCGACAAGCCCGACCTCTTTCGCCAGGTCGAGGTCGCGTTGGCTGAACCGGCCGAGGTCGAGGTCAAGGCCGACATCGGCCTGCCCACCAACCTGGGAACTCCCGAGGCGCCCAAGATGACCGTCCCGATCAAGGTCGAGTGGAGCGGCTCTGGCTGGAGTCGGGCCAGGATGTTCACCTTGCACCCCGACGGGAAACTCGTCTCGGACGAGTAGTGTGTAAAAAGCCCCGGATCTCTCCGGAGCTTTCGACCGACTTGAGCAACACGCGGCTAGGCGATGACGTCAATGAGACTCTCGCTGCGAATGGGGCCTTGAACGGGGGGCTCTAGCTTGGCGGGGTTGTCGCCCTGACGCTCCTTGAGGCCTCCGATCTTTTCTGAGGCTTTGGGTCCCGTCTCGGCCGCGGCGGCCCGAACATTGAGAGCAGGCCGGGGGTTGCTGTTGCGGATGCTGGAGTTGACCATGCTGGTTGTTCCTTTCGATGACTGATTTCTAGACCCAGAATAGGCTAAGTCAAGACGCTCAAACGACGATCGCCTGGCCGAGCTGTTTAGTGCATGTAAACAAAGGTAAAAAAAGGGCCGCGCGGTGGCGCGGCCCTTCTGACTGGCTCGTCTGACCCCTACGGCACTCGGATGATCCCGAACTGGTATGGTTGAGAGTTCATCGAGTTGAGGTCGTCCTGGTCGGTGGCCAAAATCGGCGACCCCGCTACCAGCGTCATGGCCTGCGACTCGAAGACGGCGATACCGCCCCCGTTGAAGTGGGTCACGAACAACCGGTTGGTGGTCGGGTCGTGGGCCAGCCCGCACGGGCTGCCGCTGCCGGTAGCAAAGGGCGAGCCCGCGATGATGGCATCCTGGACGTTGTTGTCTCCACCGTTAGGAATGGCGGCGGCATCGAGCACATCGACGTTGTTGTCCTGGAAGTTGGCCAGATAGAGGCGGTTCTGACTGGGAACATACAGCAGACCGGCCCCCACGCTGGTATCGCGCCCACCGGGACGGTTGTACGGAGAGCCGGCGACCGGGGTCAAGTTGACCAGGTCAAAAGCGCTGAAATCCGTGTCGCCCCCGGCGTAGAGCCGATCGTTGGTGAGGTCGACCACCATCTGGCCCTTGTTGTTGAAGTGGCCAGAGTTAAACGGCGAGCCCGCGATCGGAGTGAGCGTCTGGGCGTCGAAGATGGCGTAGAGGGCGTTGATGCTGATGTTGTTGTCGCCGGTGCGCATGATGATACGGTCGCGCTCGGCGTCATAGGCAACCGAGCCGACTCCGGCATTCATGTTGGCCGGCAGAGGCTTGAAGGGCGAGCCGGCCACAATGTTCATGTTGGCTGCGTCAAAGACCCAGAGGCCATCCCCCGAAGATAGGTAAACGCGGTCGTGGTTGGCGTCATAGGCAACGCTTCTAGCAAAGACGTTGACCCCCGCTCCGAACGGAGTCGTCCCTTGATTGGTGGCATTGGCCGCGAAGGCGTCCTTGAGGGGCGAGCCGGCCACGTGGGCACCGGTCGAGGCGCTCAAGACGTTGAGACCGTCCGTGGGCAGCAGCACCCGGTCATGAACAGAGTCATAAGCCATGAAGCCACTGGGAAAAAGAACGTCGAGAGGACCGGCGATGCGGGTCAAAGTGGCCGGGTTGATAGCGATCAGATCCATCTGGAAGAGGGAGCCACCATCGCGCTCGCAGGTGATGATCGAGCCGGGGGGGATGTTCACGATGGTCGAAGAGTTGATATCGAGCGTGAGCTGGGTCGGATTGAGCCCGTTGGCATCGGCCTGAATCACGAAGCCGGTGCCAGCCCGGCTAATCTGCAGACCGCTGAAGGTGGCCACCCCGTCGATGGCCGCCACCATCGTGGTTCCGGTGAACTGTGCCACGCCGGTAGGGTCGTTGACCAACGAGAGAGTGACGGTCCGGGTGTCGCCCGTCAGAGCATTGCCGAACGCATCGGTGATGCTCACGGTGAGGTCGAAGTCGGTAGCCGACGTCACCGGGGCGGGCAAGTTGAAGGTCAGCATCGACGCGGGACCAGGAGTGACCGTAAAGGTCTGACTGGTTGCCGCCACGTTGCCCGCCGAAGCCCGCAACACCAGGTTGGGGAAGGCCGTGATGACCTGAAGGTCATTGAAGGTGGCCACCCCGGCCACGGCGTTGACGGTGGTGGTTCCACGCAGGTCGATGGGCGGGGCGTTGGCCGGTTGCACCACCTCGATGGTGACCGGTCCGTTGAAGCCGGTAGCGCGGGTTCCGTCACCCAGGCGCACCTCGACCACGGGCGCGGGCGTGATGACCGTGCCAGCTTCGCGGGCCACGGCTCCGCGGGTGGTTGGTTGGGTGATGAAAGCCAGGCTGGCGATCTCGGTTGCGTTGTTGGTGCCGGACGCGGTCGTGCCGCGACCAGCGGGACCGCTATTACACCCCAAGAATAGCGACACCAGCAGCAACACGGCGGAAAATCGAAGAGTAATCTTCATTCAGGAACATCCCCCTAGACAAAATGTCGAAAAGCATTCTGACATTTAAGGCAAACTCCTTTCCTTCGACCCGACTCAACCAGGAGATTTAACAACCGGACAACAATCGAGGCCAGGGTTCCAAGAGGCTGGACACAAAGCGCGGTATAGACTCGCAGCATGAGAATTCAGCCTCTATTCCATCACCAGGCCGGGGCAGCCCGTCCGCCTCAGCCTCACCAATCGCTCCCACCCGACCCTCGCAGCGAAGTGTACGAACGTGCCAGCGACCTGATTGACCGAGCCTCGAGCCTGATTGGAACCGCCTTCTTTGGCACGGTAGGAGGAACCCTGGGCGGACTGGCCGGAGCCCTGGCCGTGGGTAGCCTCACCGGGGGCCCCGGAGCGATCGTAGGGTTGGTCGCGGGCGCCGCCGCGGGCGGAGCCGGAGCCGCCTACGCCCATCGCCGGGGCCATGGTGAGCTGATGGGCAAATCTCTCATGGCACTAGCCGCTGTTGGCTTGGGAGCCGGCCTGGGAGCAGCCGTGGGAGGCGCCACCGGGGCGGCTGTGGGCGGCACCGTCGGGACTCTGTACGCAGCGGCCGGAATCTACTTCTCACGAGACTAGAGCGCGATCCTGGCAGGTAATGTCGAAGTTGCGGGCGAGGTTGGGGCCCGCAGTTTGCAGACCCTCAGCAGGGCCGGTGAGACCGGGTCGTAAACGGGGGGGGAAATTAGAGACGGGTCTGGAACTTGAAAAACTTGCCCGCCGGTTCAACTTGCGGCATTGGCTTATTTCGATAGGATTGGAGTGAACGATGAAGGTTGTCAAACGTTCGTTGGACTTGCTGCTTCTGCTTTTGTTCGGTCCGTTCGCTCTGCTTTTGATCCTGATGGGTGCCGCTCTTATCAAGCTCCTGAGTCCCGGCCCGGTCTTCTATAGCCAGAGACGGGTGGGGCTGGGTGGCAAACTGATCGACGTCTGGAAGCTGCGAACCATGCGCGTCGACGCCGAGCAGGCGCTGGCCAAGCACCTCGAGAGCGAGCCAGCGGCCGCCGACGAGTGGCGCCGCCACTTCAAGCTCAAGGACGACCCGCGGGTCATTCCCTACATCGGCAACTTCCTGCGCAAGTCCAGCATGGACGAATTGCCGCAATTTTTCAACATTTTGCTCGGAGAGATGTCTTTCGTCGGCCCCCGTCCGTTTCCCGAGTACCACCTTCGGGTTTTCGACAAACCGTTCCGTCGCCGTCGTCAGAGCGTCTTGCCCGGACTCACCGGCCTGTGGCAAATCCGCGTGCGTAGTGGCGGAGACATCAGGGCTCAGCGTTATTGGGACCTCAAATACCTGGTGGGGCGCTGCCTGATGCTCGACCTGCGCATCTTGTGCGAGACTCCCCTGGTCGTGATCCGGGCCAAAGGCGCCGTCTAGGCTCCGGCAGCGAACCCCGTATCAGCGGGCTTTGCGGCCGGCAGGCTGGGAGGAGATCGTTATTCAACCAGTAATAGTTAGCCCCCATGCGCAGAGCACGATGCCGTCC
Organism: Vulcanimicrobiota bacterium; assembly: GCA_050250895.1. Lineage (GTDB taxonomy): Bacteria > Vulcanimicrobiota > Xenobia > Xenobiales > JADMJV01 > CAYRFU01. Next base: position 353,754 of record JBFWNU010000004.1, read on the forward strand.
CAGCGAAAACTCTAGCTTCCGGACTCTGGCTGGATTGTTGGTATGCTTGGTCCTGCTGGCCCTGGTGGCTCCAGTCTGGGCTCAACCGACTCCCGTGCCTCCCGCACAGGATGGCCAGCCGCAGCCGTCCCAACAGCAACTGGAGGAAGACTCCGCCGACCTTGGCCAGACGGGCGAAATCCAGGTCCCCCCTCCCCCGGTCACCCCCACCCAGACGGTGCGAGAACTCAATGCGCATCCTGGCCCGACGATCGGCTCGCCGGACACCTTTCGCAACTCGAGGGTGCTCGACGCCCTCGAGCAATCGCGAGTTCAGCGCCAGCAGCGCCAGACCCAAGAGCTCGAGCGCTTCGGCTCTTCGTTCTTCGAGCGTTCCCAAGAAGAGTTGACCCGGGCCGATGAGGCGACCGTGCCGGATGACTACAAACTAAGGTCAGGCGACGAACTCAATGTCACCACCTACAACATCAGAGGCGGAGAATCGGTCGACATTTCCCGGGTGGACGAGTCTGGGGTTGTCCAGCTGACGGGAGTTGGCCCGGTGCCTGTGGCGGGCCTCACCCGGCCTCAGGCAGAGACACGCTTCAACAGCCTCATCTCTCGCCAGTTTCCCAACATGCGGGTGAGGCTTACCTTTACCCGCGTCCCAAAAATTCGCGTTTTCGTGCTCGGAGAAGCCAATCGCCCCGGCGGGTACCTGATGAATCCCACGGCCACGGTGCTCGACGCCTTGCTCCACGCCCGCGGGCCTTCGCGAGCGGGCAGCTACCGCCGCATCGAATTGCAGCGAGCCGGCCGCACCGTGGCCACCTTCGACCTCTACGACCTGTTGATTTTCGGGCGTACGGCCTCGCCCCGATTGCAAAACGGCGACCGAATCTTCGTGCCCCTGGTGGGCAACGAAGTCTCGATTACCGGCGAGGTGTTGCGCCCTGCCGTTTATGAACTGCGACAAGAGAAGACGCTGGCTCAGCTGATCTCGCTCGCCGGAGGCTTGCGTCCCGAAGCCTACTCTCCGCGGGTCCAGATCGAGCGAATCGATGACCACAACCTGAGAAAGCTCATCGATATTCCCTTCGACAAGGCAGCCACGACCGCTCTTCGGCCCGGTGACTTCATCATCATCGAGCCGGTGCTAGAGAACCTGACCAATGGCGTGTTCGTGTCGGGGGCTGTCGAGCGGCCCGGATTCTATGAGATCAAAACCGGTGCCTCGACGGTGGCCGGGGTTATTCGTCAGGCCCAGGGTTTGACCAACGGCGCCTACGCCCAACACGCTGAGATTTTTCGCTACGTAAGGACGTTTGGTCCCCACGGAGAAACGCTGATCGACCGCTCGGCCCCCCAGGAGGTCATCGGCTTTGATCTGGCCGCCGCTCTCAGCGGCGATTCGACCAACGACCTGGCCCTGCTTCCAGAAGACGTGATTGTCGTCTCGACCCGCGAAGAGGCCCTGGTCGACCGCGAGCGAGTCCGTATTCAGGGCGAGGTCAAAAACCCCGGCGAATACCCGCGCTTTGGCAAGATGCGGGTGCGCGATCTGGTCAACCTGGCCGGTGGCATCACCCCTGAGGCCTCGGTCCAGGCCGAGATCGCTCGCCCTGGTCCCATGGGTAAGATCGAGTTCATCCCGGTCGATCTGGGGGGCGCCATGGAGGGGGGGACCCTCGCCAACAACCCGGTCCTGCAAGACCTGGATGTGCTGATCGTCAGGCCGCAGCTGCGAGCCAAGCGATGGCCGGCCTCGATCACCTTGCTGGGAGAGTTCAAGCATCCCGGCGTCTATGTCGTCGATCCTGACCGCGAGACGCTAGCCGACGTGATCGCACGGGCCGGTGGCCTCACCGCTGAGGCTTACCCGAAGGCAGCGGTGCTCACCCGCCGACGACCCGAGATTCTCTCCACCGACCAGAGCGGCCTGGCGGCCATCGTCTTCAAAAACCTGCAAGAGGTAGCGCGCCAGATCGCTCTGGTCGAAAATGCCCGCCTCTCCCGGCAGCCGACCGCCGCCGGCGCGGCCCGGGTGGACTTTAGAGCCTTGACCGAGGCAGCTACGGCCCCGCCCCGAGAACTGGACTTCGTGCTCACCTCGGGCCGGATCCCCATCTCGCTGGGCGAGATTCTGGCCTCGGGCCAGGGAGATCCGCGGGTCAAAGAAGGCGACGTGCTCTTTGTTCCGCAAGAGCCTGAAATGGTCATCGTCTCCGGGGCGGTCGTCATGCCCACCCCGCTGGTCTGGCGCCCAGGCCGCCACGCCGAGGAATACATTGACCAGGCGGGTGGATTTGCCGAGGACGCGGCCACGGATCGCGTGCTCATCCTGAGGGTCAGCGGGCAACTGGTCAAAGAGGGGGACGCCGGGGTCTTAGAACCCGGAGACCTCATTCTCGTCCCGCCTCGAGCGCTGATCTCCGAGCCCGACGCCTTCGAGCGTTTCTTGAGCGTGCTCCAGGTCATCGCCAACGGAGCCTTTGTCTGGCGGGCCTTCCGATGATTGCCATAGAGGGCTAGATGGACCGCCCGCTGCGCCGGATTCATGGCATCGTGTGTATCATGTACATCGCCGATGCCTTCTTCTCGCTTTATGACGAGCCCGGCGTCAGTCTCACCGAGAACAATCCGGCCAGCCGAGTTCTCTGGATTTTCTTGATCGTTTCGTCTTTGTTGCTGGCCCTGCCGCGACCCGGCCGCACGAGCCGCATGTTCTTCAACAACCTGGCGTTGACCGGCTTCGTCCTGCTCACCGTGGCCTCCAGTGCCTGGTCTATTCTGCCGGGCACGACCTTCAGAAGAGCCGTCCTGGCAGTCTTCACGCTCCAGTTTGCCAGCCACCTTCGGGCCAACTTCAAGCAAGCCGAAGTGTGGGAGTTGCTTCGCACCGCCTTGCGATGGTCACTGCTTTTGTCGGTGGCGGTTTGCCTGGTCAGACCCGACATCGGCGTGGACTCGCAGTACCACGTGGGGCAGTGGCGAGGTCTATTTCCGCACAAGAATAGTCTGGGCCGGGCGGCGGCGCTGCTGGGTAGTCTGGCCCTCGGGCACTGGCTGAGTGGGGGCAAAGGTCGCTTCAAGATCGGGCTCGATATGGTATTGTGCCTGGGCTTGATGGTACTGGCCTTTTCCAGGACCGGTCTGGCCTCGTTTTTGGGAGTCGCAGCCGTGCTGGTAGTACTGCGCATGCTGCAGAACACCAAAGGTCACGACCGCTGGTTGGCCGCCAGCGCCATTCCGATAGCCACCGGCGTGATCCTGATCGTCTCCGGGCTGATGCTGTCCCTGCTGCCGAGCAACCTGTATGAGGACAAGCTCCTCACGGGCCGAATCCCCCTCTGGTACACCCTCACCCTGATGGCCCTGGAGAGGCCGCTGCAAGGCTACGGCTATGGCCAGACGATTTTGAGTCCGGCCGGGCACGGTCTAGAGATCTGGGCCCGGGTGGGGTGGGAAATGGGTAGCGCCCACAACGCCATGCTCCAGGTTCAGCTCGACCTGGGCGTGGTGGGATTGGCTTGCTATCTGATGGTCTGGCTCACCATCTTCGCTCGGGTGGGTCGCAACCTCACCAGGCCGCGCAGTCTGGTCGAAGTAGGAGTTTGCCTGATGGTGTTCGTCAACGGCTTGACCGAGATCGGCTCGGCCGCCCTCTCGACCCTTTGGGGTCTTGCCTTCATCCTGCTGGCGTTATCCGACAGGCAAGTCACTCATGATAGCGGTCCCGGCCCGGCTCTGCCGGTCGCGTCGCCGCCCTCCGCCTCCCCAGCAGATCTCGAACGGCGTGAGGAATGAGACTCCACGGTTCGAGAAGGTAACGCTGCCAGACCCGACCCGGTGTCATCAACAGACGGGCCAGCCATTCGAGGCCCAACCGTCCGGTCCAGCGCGGTGGGGTGGGAATCTCGCCCGTGAGGTAGTCAAAGATGGCGCCGACCGTGATCGAGACGCAAGGCTCCAGGCGATCGAGATTGTGGCCCAGCCAGGTTTCCTGGCGCGGCATGCCCATTCCCACCAGCAGCACATGGGGCTGGAAAGCGTTGATATCGCTGACCACCCGCTCGTTGACCCGGGGGTCCTGGGGGTCGAAATAGCCGCTGGCGGCCCGAAATTCCAGGCCGGGGTAGCGGCTGGCTACATAGTCCTGGCTGCGTTCCACGACCTCCGGGCGTCCGCCCAGAGCGTAAACCCTCCACGATCGGTTCAGAGCCCGCTCGAGCAACGGGCCGATCCAGTCCAGCACGGTGATTCGATGCTCGGCGCGCAGCGGTTCTCCTAACCAGCGCCCCCAGAAGATCAGCGGCATGCCGTCAATGAAGCAGGAGTCGGCGCGGGCATAGACCGAGCGCATCGGTTCACAACGATGAAAATGGTAGATGCTGTGGAGATTGTGGTTCACGATGAGGTGGGGCGACGCACCGACCCCCCGTGAGACATCCTCCAAGAACTCGTCGAGGTTCATCGGGGTCACCTTCACGCCCAGCAACTGGCAGTCTCTAGGCATGGCCCCGCCTCGGCCCAAGAAGGCCTCGCTCCTCGAGAGCGTCGAGGACCTGTTGGACGCGGGAGCGCCAGCTGTGCTCAGACTCCACCAGTTGCTGGCCCCGGCGCCCCATCTCGCTCCAGCGCTCCTGGCCGGCGCAGGCCTCTCGAAGGGCGTTCTCGAGGCTGCCGGCGGTGTGGGCCTCGAAGACGAATCCGCATTCAGCCCTGGCCACCAGGGCTCGGGCATCACGAAAGTCCGAGACGATCACGGGCAGCCCGGCGGCTAAATACTCATATAACTTCAGAGGCGAATGATACATCCCGCCCCAGGCCAGATCTCGTTGCCCCGAGAAGCCAAGATCGCAACCGGCCAGGATCGCTCCAACCTGGCTGGGCGGCACCGGCCCCAAAAACTTGACCTGCTCAGCCAGCCCCAGCTTGACACTCAACTGCTGGCACTCGCGCAAGCCTACGCCACCTCCGGCCACGACCAACCCATAAGCAATTCCGTCCTGACGAAGCCGGTCCATGGCTTCGAGTAGAGCACACAGATTCTGCCATCGCTGCACCTGCCCCACGAAACAGATGGTGGGCCCGGCAAAGAAACGACTCGCCTCGGACCCGACTTGCAGGCGCGAGGCGTTCACCCCATTGGGCACCACCAGAATCTTCTGGTCGGGGATATCGAAGGTGTCGGCCACCAGCGCTTTGAGCTGCTCGCTGACACAGATGACCAGATCGGCGGCCGCCAGGGATGTTCTCTGAATCCGGTGAGCCAGGTCGACCAGTTCGAGGGTTCGATACTCGTCACGCGACTCGAGGTGATGAATGCCGTTGACCTCGACCACCAGGCAGCCGCGGCGACCCAGCCCTTTCAAGAGACAACCGATGGCCTGGAAACTGCCACTTCGTTCGTAAAACACGTCGGCCTCGCCTAGCATGAAATAGGAGCAGAGGGCGTTGACAGGCCACAAGGCCAATCTGACGAAGTCTGAGGCAAGTCGCGCCGCTCTCGACTTCTGCAGATACTCCTGGGGATTTCCGCGATTGGGCAAGAAATCGCCGGCGATGTATCGCCGCGTCTCCCAGGCTAGCTCCTCAAAGCCAGCCAGGACTCCCAGGATATGGGTGCGAGCCCCGTATTGGGGACAATTCTCTCGCAGGGAGACACTCGGGGCTCCGGAAAGATAGGCCAAACGCAAGGCTTAGCGCTCCTCGTCGAGTCGAAGAGTGACTTCAGCCCCGCCGGCCTTCAGGGTGGTCTTGAGACGCTGGCTGCGGCCGCCGGCCTCGACGACGATCTCATATTCGCCGAGAAACCCAGGAACGGTGAACTCACCCTGGCTATCGGTGACCCCGTCAGCCCTGGTCCACCAATCGTTATAGACGAGCTGCTTCCAGGTCGCCAGACCCGGCTTTTCGGTGCCATCCTCACGATAGAAGGGTGAATTGTGGAGCCAGTGCGAGGGCCCGTCGAACCCCCAGACGACGAAGCCGGTCGTGGCCGGGCTGCTGAAGCAGGCGGTCATGTAGTCGCGCAGGTAATCGGCTTCGAGCTGCTCCAGCTCGGGACCGGGACGGGTCGTTGGAGCCGTCCGCCAGCGTTGCTCGAAGGTGCCCGTCGCTTGCGAGGCTTGCAGGCGCACGTCGTATTCGGTGACCTCGAGGGCCACGCCCAGGCTCCCGAGTCGCTCGAGCCGGTCGAGGACCTGGGGAATCCCGGCCAAGGAGCCGATATGGTGAGACTGCAGGCCCAGTCCGTCCACCGGCGCCTGGCGCTTCTGCAACTCTTTCATCAGCTGGGTTACGGCCACCAGCCGGGACTCTTTCAGGTCACCGCTACAAAGCTTATGCTCGTTGACGAATAGGCGAGCCTCGGGCGCGAATTGGTGGGCCGCCACCAACCACTCGGCCGCCCCCGCCGCGCCCAGGCGGGCGAACAGGTCACTGTTATCCGAGGGTTCGTTCAAGACGTCCCAATCATCGATGGCTGCAAACGCCGGATCGCCGATGGTCTGCTCGAGATGGTGCCGCACTTGCTGCCGGATCTGCTCATCGGACGTCCCCGCCAACTCCTGGGGAGTCGCCTTCTTGCGGCCCCGGTTCCAGACCAGCACATGACCCCGCACCCGAAAATCGTTGTCCTTGAGCCATTTGAGGGCTGAAAGCGAGGAGACCTTTCTCTTCTGGACCTTCTCGGGAGTGTCCCAGGTCCAGTTGTAGAAGACATTCAGGGTCGCATAATTGAAGAGTTCTTTGAGACGCTCACGGTAGACCTCACTCGGCTGGCCGTCGGCCATCAACAGTTCGGCGTTGACCTGAGTCCCGAAACGATACGCGTGCCCGGTCATGCGCACCCGGACCCTGGCCCCGCTCAGCGGTCCCGCCTCGTCCTCGACCTTGAGCTTCAGGTCGGCTTTGCGATACTTCTCGATTCTAGCCTGGGCGGGCCCACGCCAGTCGGCCCGCGGATCGTGCCCCTCGTAGTCGTGGGGAGGATCAGAACGAAGCCCCAGCACCAGACCGGTTAGCGACAGACCGGCCAATAAAACCAGGGCTCCCAGGCTCAAAGCACGCCGCGGCCCAAAGCTCACAGGTCGGGCTCTTTCGCATCGAGCTCGAGGCGCGCTCGGTCCAACCCCTCTCGAAAGAGGGCCCAGGCCAGCGCGAGCATGAAGCCAAAGAGAAAGCCGGCCACGGTCTTCAAAGCCCCATAGCGCCTGACCGGCTCGACGGGAACAATCGGTTCGTCGATGATACGGTAGGGCGAGGTCACGCTCTTTCCCTGCTCGATCATCTGGGCCACCTGCAATTGCTGAACATACTGCTGGAAAATGTGCTCGCGAATGTTGACCTCGCGGGTGAGTTCCCGGTAGCGTTCGGCCTGACGAGGCGTTTGCTTGAGCAGTGAGGCCTGGGCGGCCGATTCGGCCTGCAACTCGAGCACTTTGGCCTCGAGCCCTGCCTCGCGTGATTTGAGGGCCATCTGCACTTCAAGATTACCGGACGAGGCGAGTTGACTCCTCACCGCTCGAAGCTCGGCTTCGGCCAGGATGCGCTCGGTGTTGAGCGTGGTCAGGGCGGAGAACTCGCTCTGGCTTTGCGTCTCGAGGGGAACCACGATCTCTTCGCTCTCGGCAAACTCGCGTAGCTCTCGGATGGCGGCCTCGAGCTCTTGCTTGCTCTGGCGCGTCTCGTCTTCGAGAAAGGAAGAGCGCGACTGGGTCTCTGTCTGCAGGCGGGCCTCGAGCAGTTGAAAGAACTCGTCGGCGATGGCCTGGGAGAGTTCTGCTGAATCGGTTTCGACGGTGAAACGGACGGGGGCCAGCAGGGGGGGATGAGGGCCTTCGACTTCGATGGAATCGCGCAAGATCTCCAGGACTTCATCCCGGTTCAAACCGGCGTCGATCTGCCTTCCTAAGAACCTCTCGTCGGTGGCCAGAGAGAGTTTCTCCATCACGGTCAGGTGCAGGGTCTCGCTTTCGAGGATTGCCGAGACATATTCACTACCGCCGGTGCTCAGACCGAACATGGCCGCAAACTGCTGAGCCTCGGGCGACATGGTCATGCTCACGGGGCCGGTCACGAAAACGGAGAAACCGCTGGCGTAATGGCGGGGCGCCAATAAGACGATGGCCGCCACCAGACCCGCGCACAGAAAAGAAGCGAGGAACGTAAAACGCCACCACCGCCTGACAAAGGCAAGGACCATCGAGGGTGTGATCTCGTCACGGGTCTCGACTGGAGGTGGGGTTCTTTTGGCAGTATCGGTCAATCTCGTCCTTTGGCCGGGTTTGGCGCCAGCGACGAGTATCATTGTTCATAAGCTTTAGCCGCTCCTGCCATCGAAAGCCGAGCAGAGCGAGAGGACCTGGTCGCGCCAGGAGGAAGCGGGAGCGACCATGAGGCCGCCTAACTTCTTCGTGATCGGTGCCCCCAAGTGCGGAACGACTTCCCTGGTGGCCTGGCTATCGGACCACGAGCAGGCGTATCTGTCGCCTTCCAAGGAGCCACGCTACTTCGATCGCGACCTGAAGACCCGGTTTCGCCTCAACAAAAGCCAGTACGCGGCTCTCTTCCAGCAGGTGCGTGAAGAGCACCGAGCCATCGGAGAGGCGACGGTCCTCTACCTGTATTCAGAAGAGGCCGTGGACAACATCGAACGCGAACTGCCGGGGTCTCGCTATATCGTGATGCTGCGTAACCCCATCGACCTCGCCTACTCTCACCATGAGCAGATGACGCTGCATCTGGGCGAGAATCTGCTGGATTTCGAAAGCGCCTGGCGAGCGAGCCCGAGAAGACGGCAGGGAAAGGGCGTCAATCCTTTCTTTCTGGCCGAGCCCCGGCTGTTGGACTATCAACGTCTGGGTCAATTGGGAAGTCAACTTGAGGCGGTCTTGCGCAAAGTCGAGCCAGAGCGCGTGCTGGTCCTGTTCCTCGAGGACCTGGTGAGAAATCCGAGAGCCGAGTATGTCAAAGTCCTCGGCTTTCTAGGCTTGGAGGACGATGGCAGAACGAGCTTTCCCAAGGAAAATCCGGCCAAGCGCGTCCGTTCACGCTATCTGCAACGCCTGATCACGATGCTCATGAAACTCGAGGTGGTGGTCCGGGCCCGACTCGGATTTGCCCCCGCCAGCTCAAGACCGCTCAGGGCTCTTAACCTTTGGAACAAGACTCCCCATCCCCGAGAGCCGATGCCTGCCCGGCTCAGGTCGGAACTCGCTCTGCATTTTCGGGACGAGGTCGCAAAACTCGAGCAGTTGACCGGTCGCGACTTGAGCCACTGGCACCGCTAAGCTGCTTCTGAGCGGTACCTCGCCCAGACCGCCACGGCCAGATAAGCGGCCAGGAACGCCTCGCAGGCAAGCGTGGCCGACACGGCCCCCTTCCACGAGTAGAGCGGGATCAAGTAAGCATTGAGGCCGACGTTGAGGACGGCCGTGAGCAGCATGGCTTTGCCACGGCCACGTTGCAGGTCTGCGCCGGTGAGAACAGAGCCGGCCAGCTCCTGGGCGATTTTCAGGCCGGGCAACAGGCAGAGCAGGTGGACCACCGGGATGGTATCCGAGAACTTCGGCCCTAAAAGGATGGGAATTACCGGAGCGAGCAGCCACAGAAGCGCCGCCGTTCCGCCAGCGTAGGCCAGGGCCGCTGGAACCAGCCCCCGAGTCAACTTGAGTGCTCCCGCCACTCCCTCGGCCCCGGCCTGAAAGTATCTTCGATACATGGTACGATTCAAGGCCAACAGGGGGGTCAGGCTGACCTGAACGATCCGATAGGCCGCCCCATACAGTCCCGCCGCATCGGCCGTGGCCAGCCGCAGCAACATCGCTTTATCGGCATCATTGTTGATCTGTTGGCACGCCTGGGTCATCGAGAAATCGAACCCATCCGACCGGATCACCGCAAAGCTAGACCACTCGATGGCGGGGGCGTTGAAATGAAAGCGAATCAGTCCATAGGCCAACAAAGCGGACAACAGTCCGGCCGTGACGTAGAAGTTCAGGTAAAACGCCGGGGTGGGCGATTCGGCCAGGCAGACGAAGACGATCACGGCCACCAGGCGAAAGGCGAAGGGCAGGTGATTGACCAGAGCGGCCATCTTCATGTTGCCGACCGCGTTAAAGGCCAGCGAAAACCCCTCCGCGATCTTGGTAAAGAACAACTCGCTAAACCCGGTGGCCAGCACGATGGCCAGCCCGAGTTCAGCCGGAAAGAGCCAACGACTGGCGCAGCCGAGCCCCAGACACAGCGCCAGGGCAGCCACGAAATTCAGCAAGACCATGCGCCCGAGGCAAACCTCTACGCTAGTTTGAGTTCGGGAGACTTCCCTGACCATGAGCTGAGGCGTGCCCAGACTGGAAAAGGGAGCAAGAATCCCAAAGATTGCGATGACCCCGATTAAGACACCGTAGTCTGACGGCCCAAAGGTTCGCGCCAGCAACAGGAAGTAAATGGATCGTCCCACCACGTTCGCCACCTGCCCTAAAAGGTTCCAGGTCATCTCGCGCCGACGACTGGTCATGGGACGCGGGGGCCACTCCTTCTAACCTCGTCGTAGATTCTTTCCAGCTTACGAGTCTGGGCCTCGAGGTCAAAGTTGGCCACGGCATGGTCGCGGGCCGCTCGACTCATGGTTTGCCAGAGCCTGTCGTCGGCGAGCAGTCGCCGACCGAACTCGACGGCCCGCGGGACCGCGTCTTGAGGGAACAGAAAGCCAGTGCGCTCCTCGGACACCCCTTCGGGGATACCTCCGAGTCGGGTGGCCAAGACCGGCGTGCCGCAGCTTTGGGCCTCGATAAAGACCAGGCCGAAAGCCTCGACCGCTCCCGAGGGCATCGCCCGACTGGGACCGATCAGGGCTTTGGAGCGCGCCAGCATGGCCCGGATCTCGTCATCGGGCAGGACGCCCATGAAGTCGGCGTTGCATCCCAGCGACTCGGCTAGCAGCGTCAGGGCGGGTCGTTCGGGACCATCGCCCACAATCTTCAACCGTAGATCGGCAAAGGTTTGCTGCAGCCGGGCCGCGACCCTGATGGCCACATCGCACCCCTTATCGGGCACCAGCCGCCCCACAAAGGCCAGCCAGTTCTGTCTGGGCTCGCTCTCGGGCAGGGGCGCAAAGACGTCGGTGTCCACACCGATGTAGTGCGTCTCGAGCAAGGCCGGGGAGAAGCCCTTGCGGATGAGTTCGGTTCGCAGCGCCTCGGACACGCACAAAATCCGACAAATGGAGCCCGGAAGTCGCCATTTGTTGAGGGCATAGTAGCGACCGAGCCACCCCACTTCTTGGAGCAGAGAATGGCGAAAAGCGTCATAACCGTGATAGGTCACGACCAGGGGCAGGCCGAGAGCCCTGGCCAGGGGCAAGGCCAAAAGGCCATTGGGACCGAAGTGGGCGTGGATGATGGCCGGGTTGCGTCCTCTCAACTCGGCCAGCAGGCGGTGGCTGGGTAGTCCCAACCCGAAGGCCAGAATCCCCAGCCACGATTCGTGCTCGCACAGCAACACTGATTCGGCCGTGAGCCAGTCTCTTTGCCCGCCCGGTCGCAGCCCCAGGAAAAGAGGCCGGTAGTCACGCAGCGCCTCTCCCTGTCTCTTGATAAACGCCTGGGAAAAGGGCAACAGTCTATCGGTGAAGATTATGGCGGTGGGTCGGGCGCTCAAGGTTGCTCGAGTTGTACACCGGAGACCCCAGCTCCTGGATTCTGGTCGAGCAGGACCTGGCAGGTCAGGTCGGTGGCATTGGCCGCAACGGCGCCAGGACGGTCCTGGGCCAGGAGGCGGGCCAGCCTGGTTCGCATGCCCGACAGGCCGGTCGAACCCAAATTCAATCCGGCGCCGAGAGCCTCGAGCCGGGCCGCGTTGTCGGGCTGGTCGTGGGCCATCGGGACCAGCAACTGTGGGATCCCGGCCGCCAGCGCCTGAGCCGCGGTGCCGACTCCGCCGTGGTGAATCACCACTCTGGCCCGAGCAAACAAGGCGCCAAAGGGGGCCGTGGCCACATGGAAAACATCGTCCTCGGGCGCCGTGGGAGGCAGGTGAGGCGATACCAACACCACTCGCAGGTTCAGACTGCGGCAAGTGGCCACCGCCTGCCGAAAGCTCTCTTGACCGTGCCTTTGCCCGGTGCCAAAGGTGACGACGGCCGGAGCGGGACCGGCCGCCAGAAATGCTTCGAGTTCGGACTGCAGCGATTCGTCGTCGCCCAACAGAAAGCCGGTCTGAAACCCGGGCCTGGGCCAATCGGCGGCGGGGGCGGCGAACCACCGAGGAAACAACCACAGGTGAATGGCGCCGGCCTGCATCCAGGCGAGCACCTTGGGGGCCGGGGCCAGGCCTGCGCTCATCCGCACTTCACGGAGGGCGGGCTCTACCAGGCGGTCTATGTTGACTTCGTTGAGCCGGTAGAAGAGCCAGCGAATCCAACGAGGCATGGGGGTCACCCACTCCCAACCGCAGATCAGGGGCGTGGCCTCGAGGCTGACGATGCCGGCCGGCGCAAACCAGAGGCAGAAACGGGGCCAATCCAGCAACTCTTGCAGGATGCGTGTGGCCGGAAGGGCCAGATAGGTCGAGACCAACCTCCACTCCTGGGCCCGGGGCAGCGAAAGTCCCAGCTCTACGATCGGCCGGGTCGCTGGCACCATCAAGCCTTGCAAGACCACTCCGAAAAACCGGCGCGGATGCCAAAAATCGGGGTTGGATAGGGCGGCATCGTAGAGTTCTCTGGAGAGCACCGAGGTAAAGTCCAGTCCGGCGGCTTCGGCCAGGTCCTGGTAGGGCTCGGGCCCGGCTAGAATCACCGTGTGCCCCCGACGGCATAGCTCGCCGCCCAGCCGAATGCACGGCCTGATGTCTCCGCCGGTTCCCAGGGCGACCAACAGAAAATTCACCAACCCAGGGCTGCCTGTTCGTTAGCGGTCTCATTCGCAGGCCTGGCTCGGTGGGGGTCGAAGGTCGCCCCCAGTCCACAGGTAGGCCGGCGATCCCAGGTGTTAGCAGTCACGCCTTTTGAAAAACTCTTCCTCTATTGCGACGAGGTCGCGGGCCCGACGGCCTTCGAGATCGGGCTCGAATTTACCGCTGACTTCGACCACCAGAAACTGACCGCGGCTCTCGACCGGGCCGTGACGCGCCACCCGATGCTCTCGGCCCGCATCGAAGAGCATCGCGGGCGGTTGGTCTGGGTGCCTCAGCCTGAATACCACGTTCCGCTCTTGCCGCCCGCTACCGGCAACCTCCTTTCGCCCTTGCACGGGGGCGGAGTGCGAGTTCGGCTTTCTGACCTGGGGCCGGGCACGCGTCTGCTCTTCGAGATTCATCACAGTTGCTGTGATGGCCGAGGGGCGTTCTTGTTTCTGGACGACTTTCTCCAGGACTACCACGAACTCTGCGGCGGCGCCGCCCGACGCCGCCCCAAAAGAGATCTGTCGGTACTGGAAAGGAGGGGGCAGGTCGAGGTTTCGGAGACCAGCCTCGAACTTTCCCTGTGGCTGAGGCTGCGCCTAGCCTGGGACTTTCTGAGCACTCGGCCCCAGGGCTTTGGCGATGTGAAGCGACCAGCTCGGTCGCACCGCCCGTTCTCTCAGCAGCTGTTTTCGCCAGCCCTGAGTTCGCTCATCGACAGCCGCCTGGCTGGCTCAGGGGCCAATCTTAACGACCTCGGTCTGGCCTTGCTGCTGCGGACGCTGGCCTCTACCTCGTCCTCCTCCCAGCCGCTGCGACTGCTGGTGCCGACCAGCCTGCGTCGCCTCTCTGACTTCAGGGCCGGGGCCAGCCACCGCACCAGCTTCGCCTTTCTCACCCGGGCCCCACACGATTGCCTCGGCGGCTTTGCCGACCTGCTCGAGTGGACCGTGGGCGAGACTCGCTTCATCAAAGCGGCCCGTCCCGACTACACCACCGTGTTGGGCGTGAATCTGCTCGAGCGATTGCGCCTGCTCCGTCGCTTCTTGAGCTGGCCCCAGGCCCGCAACACGGCCGTGCTCTCTTTCATGGACGATGTCACCCGACTCCTCTCGCTCAAGCGTTTTCCCAGTTCTGCCCAGGGTGTGGGCATTGGCGACCAGGTGTTGAGCGGAGTCTTCGGCGTGCCCCCCACCCGACCGGGCACGAGTCTCAGCTTTGGCCTGGGCCGCTTCCAGGGGCGCGTCAACGTCTGTCTGAAGGGGGAGCCCCAGGTGGTGTCCGAGCAACTCGAAGCCCAGCTCATGGCGGCCTATACCAAAGGTTGGCAGGCTTGGGCCGAGGGCGCTCTCTAGAGCAGGCTGATACCGCCGTCCACCACCAGCGTCTGGCCCTGAATCAGGTCGGCCAGGGGGCTCGACAGAAACAGGACACTGTCGGCCACATCGTCACAGGTCAGCTTCCGTCCGGCCGTGAGCAGGTGCTGGTCGACTGTTTCGAAGAGAGCCTCGGGCAAGGCTTTAGTCGATTGGGTTCGCACCAGCCCGGCCAGCACGACATTGAAATTGATCTGCGGAAACTCCAGAGCCAGGTGACGCGTCAGGCTCTCCAAAGCAGCTTTCGAAGCCCCGATCATGCCATAGTTCTCGATGGCTTTGCGAGCTCCGTGGCTCGACAGGCTCACCACCTTGGGTCGTCCCGAACCGGCTTGCATCCAGGGCAAGGCGGCCTGCACCAGACTCACCAGGGCCATGGCGTTGACGTTCATGGTGGTCTTGAACTGCTCCGGAGTGATCGAGCGCAGCGAGTGAAAACCGCCCCGGGCCACATTGCTCACCAGGATGTCCAGTCGGCCGAATCGTTGACCCACAAAGTCGAGCATGGCCTCAATGTCCTCGGCTTCGCCGATGTCGGCTTTGACCACCACCGCGTCTCGGCCCAATTGCTGCACCTCTTCGGCCACCTGCTCGGCGGCCCTGGGCGAGGCCAGATAGTTGATGACCACGTCGGCCCCGGCCCGAGCCAGCTTGAGGGCGCAGGCCCTCCCGATGCCGCGCGAGGCTCCCGTGACCAGCGCCACCTTTCCGTCCAATTCGATCATGCGCCGATTCGGTTGGGGACGCCGAGCCAGGCCAGCCGATAGTCATGGGCCCGCGCCATGAGCTGGCCATCGTCCCCCCAGAGATGAATTTCGAAGCGCTCCTCGCCTATCCATTGCACCCTGACGACACAGCGCTCGCCCGGGCGGGTGAGGCGCCCCACCCACAACTCGCCGATAGTCGCTGGCACCGTGTGCCCTTCGCGCACGCTCTTCCAGGCCAAGATTCCCGCCGCATAGAGACATCCGTCCAGGATGGCCGAGGGCAGCCGCCACCCTACTGTAGAGCGGTGAGAGCCGGCCAGTTCCACCAAGGGTGGGGCCACCAGTTCGCCCCAGAGAGTCTCTCCCTCTATTTGATAGCGTCGCAGCGTTCGCAACGAGGGCCCGTGGTACATCTGACCCGAGTCGGAATAGGCGACCGGCTCCCATTGGTCGGGAACCTCGGGGCAGGCCAGTGACTCGACCGGCATCTCGTTCACCAACTCTACCTCGAGCAAAGTTCGGCGCGCCTCTAACACCGTTCCGTCGCGGGCCAACTGGGCATAGAGCAGCCTCACCGTATTGTCGTCACGAGCCACTTCCACCTGGCGTGGACGCCCCTCGTGGAACTTCAGAAACCCTGCCGGTCGGACTCGCCTCAAGCCGATGGGGCCAGGACCTCGAGATTGCGCCTCGCAGGCCAACTCGAGGGCCACCACCAGGGGTAGTACCGGAACGTCTTCCACCCGATGGTCTCGCAAGAAGGCTTCCTGCTCGGGATCGAGCCATACCTGATTGGAGGTTCCCAGCAGGGGTCGGGCGGCCTGCTGCGTCTCGAACAGCTCGGCGTGATAGAATCTGCGGTAATAGTGCTCATCGGTGATGAGCACCTCGGCTCTGGGGGCGCCGGCCTGCAACTCGGCGATGAGGTGAGCGACCCCCTCGGCCGCTGGCATGAAGTTCATGTTCACTAACTCGAGACCCAGCTGGCTCTCGCCTTTGACGGCCATTCCGACATCGCCCCAGGCGTGCCAATGAAAGGTCACCGCGCCGACCTCCGGCCGTTGCTGACGATAATAGGCCACTAGCTTGGCCATCATCTCGTTGGCGGCCGAATAGTCGGCGTGCCCGTTGGCCCCGAACCGACCACTGATCGAGCCGAAGGCGACAAAGAAGTCGAGCGGGTCTGCAGCCATCAGGCTCATCAAGTTGTGGGTTCCCAGGACCTTGGCTCCCAAGCATTCCCCCACCTTTTGGTGGTCCTTCTGCTCGAACTTCGAATCGCGGGTGGCCCCGGCCCCATGCAGGACGCCGCGAATGGGTCCATCGGCCCGGATCGCCTGAAGAGTTTGGGCCAGCCGGTCCCGATCGCTCAAGTCGCAACTGTGATAGTGCGCTTCCAGGCCGGCTTCGTGGAGGGCCACCAGGGCCGCCTCGATCTCGAGGCCCTTCTCGACGGCTTCCCAGCTTTTGACCGGGTTGGCTGCTCCCTGAGAGCGAGCCGTATCCATCACTTCCAGCTTCAATCCACGGCGGTCCTGTAGCCAACGGGCTCGCCACTCGGGCGGATGCGAGGGACCGGGGGCCCGTCCGATGAGATGGAGCTTCAATCCGAAGCGGCCGGCCAGTTCGCGGGCGACGTGGGCAGTGATGCCCCGGGCCCCGCCGGTGCAGACCCAGTTACCGCGCGGCAACACCGCCTGGCCGTCCCGGTCGTCCACTGGCTGGGGTTCGGCCGTCACCAGGGCCCGTTGGCCGGCGATTTCACCGATCTCGAGCTCATAGTTGCGGTGGCAAAGCTCTCGTAGCACGCGCTGGCCAGCGTCTGAGGCACTGATATCAGGGCCGCAGTCGATAACTTTCACGGTCAAATCGCGATGTCCGGCTACCCAATTCTCGATGCGCATCGACTTTAAAAGGCCGGCCAGAAATCCTCCGTCAGGACCCTCTATGGGCGTTCCAAAGCCGAAGCCGCCCCCGAGTCTGGTCACGGCCACCACGGTGGCCTCGTCCACCAGGCCGTCTCCCTTGACCCGCCGCAACCATTCCTGGCAGAGCCAGAACGGAGTCGTGATGCGGGCGGTGTAATGCTCTGGCCGCTCCAGTTCGCCCGGCACCCAGGCGGTGGTGATAAACAGGTGGGGTAGCGGCCCGAGCGCTTCGAGACCTCGCTTGAGTTCCGTCAAGGCCCGGTGGGTATCGAGGATATGGACCGGCCCCCTGAGGCGGCTCGCGAGTTCACGACTCAAAGCGTTGTCTCCGATGATCAGCGAAGCTCCGCCAAGGCTGCGAGTGGGCGAGAGCGGGAGGGGACATTCGACCATCCTCATCAGGTAGCGCTGAGTCTGGTCGGGGGTCGAGCCGGGCAGGGTCCCGTGGCGCTCTTTGTAGCCGATCAGGTTGTAGAGATGGACTCCCGCTCCCTCGGCCAGGCCGCGAAGCTCTTCCAGGGTGGCCGGGTCGAGGCCGGCCTCGAGGTCTTTCCCAGGCCGCCTTTGCCAGGGAAAGACCTTGAGCGCATCGTGGCGCAGAGCCGCGCGGATGGCTTGGGATTGCGCCCGGCCACGTAGCCGAGCACTTTCATAGGCCTGCCCGCTGACGCGGGGCAGGAGCGGCGCCTCGGCCTCGGTCGGGGCCTCGGTCACCCCGATATGCTCGAGAATGTCTTTGAGGCTTCGGAGGTTGGCCAGCTCTTTGTCAGAGGTGTCTAGACCGAAGGCATCGCGCAGCTCGCCCAGCAATTGGGTTCTTTTGATACTGTCGATGCCGAGGTCGGCCTCGAGTTCCCATTCCAGCTTGAGCGCGCTACGTGGATAGCCCGTCAGGTCGGCAACATGGTCGAGGAGAAAGGCTTGAGCGCGGGCGTCGATGGCCGTGGTGCGTGTCTTGCCGCTAAGGCTGTCTTCCCCCAGCACGCGCTCGAGGCGGGGCCGGGTCGCGTCGAAATGATCGATGCTTCCGAGCCCTCTCTGGGTGGTCGTCGAGCGCGCCTGGGGCAGCCGGTCGACGCATTCGAAGGCGGCTTCGAGGCGGGCCCACTGGAGGGCCCGCTGGCGACGCGGGTGGTCGACCGAAGTCACGATCACATTGCGCTCCTTCAAATTTTGGCGGGCCAGTTGAGTCAACACCTGTTTAGGGCCCACTTCGACGAGCAGGCCGACTCCGTCGTTCACGAGTTGATCCAGGAGCTGACCAAATCGGACCGGCTCGACCAGTTGCCGAACCAGATTCTGGCGGATGACCTCGACCTGGGTAGCCGGCTGATTGGTCACGTTACTGTAAAACAGGATCGTGGGTGGACGCAGCTCGAGCCTGGCCAGCCGGGCTTCGAGGGCCGTCTGAGCCGATGCCACCAAAGGAGTGTGAAGGGCGCCCGGAACCTTGAGCCGGCGAGTGGGCATGCTGTCTTTTCTCAGCTCGCTCTCCAGGGCGGCCAGCTGACTGTTAAGGCCGCCCACCACCGTCTGACCGGCGGCGTTATAATGGGTGAAATAAAGTCCTAGCTCGGCCACCAGAGGCTCGAGCCGTTGGGGAGGCGCGGCCACGGAAAGCAGACCTCCGTCGGGCGAGGCTGCTAGCAGAGCCTGAGCGCGGACCTGGGTCAGCTCCAGAGCGTCTTCGAAGGTCATGACCCCGGCCGCCACCAGGGCAGGAATCTCGCCAAAGCTGTGGCCACACACACAGTCGGGCCGATAGCCTTGCTCGTCGAGCACGGCGAAAGCGATCTGATCAGCGATCAAGACGGCCAACTGGGTGACCACCGGGTCGGCGTCAAGGCGCTCATCCGCTTGCCAGGCCAGGAGTCCAAAGCCAGGCAGGCCCATCTTCTCGAGGGCAGCGTCGGCCCGGCGCACCACGGCTGCCGCGGCCGCGGACCCGCTCACCAGGTCTCGCAGCATGCCTTGATACTGAGAGCCCTGACCCGAGAAAAGATAAGCGATCCGCGGTCGAGCACGGCCGAGTTCGCAGTAGAAGATACCCTGCTCTTCGAGCAGGCGCCGGCCCTTGGCTTCGGCCAACTGGTCAGCTGCCAGAGCCACATTCTGGGCCAGGCGAGGCTGGTCGGGAGCCACGGCCACCAGGCGGACCGGGTCGGCCTGCGCCAGGCCCTGGCGACCCTCGCGAAGGTTGGTCGCCAGTTGGTTCGGGTCGTGGGCACTGTAGCGAGCCACCCGGGCGGTGACGGATGACCGGGGGCCGGCGCCCTCGAAGATGAGCTGGGCAGCCTGGCCGGTCTCGGCCAGGCCGGCCAGCACCACTCTCTCTTGCGGATGGCACAAGCTAGCTCTCAACAACGAGAGCATCCCCCCGGCCGCATGCAGAGCCCCGAATTGGGCGGCCAATGAGGGCAAGAGGGGCTTGCCGCAGACCCGCTCCAAAACCGGGGCCAACTCGGCCGAGGGGGCATCAGCCAGGGCAAGGCCCGGGTCAGACAAGGCAGGGCCGACCACCAATTCGAGGGCCGACTCGGGGGTGAGTCCGCTGGCGAGTTCTGCCGTGTGCAAAAGGCCATAGATTCGGTCCCCGTCCTGCTGGGCTCGGTCGAGGGTCTTGAGGATGACCACTCCGACCCCTTCGCCTGGCAACTGGGCGCTCAAACGACCTTTGAGGGCAAGACTCTCGAACCCCACCAGGTCCATGGAGTGCTGGCCGGCCGCCACCACCACGGCTGAGCAATCGCCGCCCCGCAGCAGGTCACAACCCACCTTCAAGGCCGCCTCGGACGATGTCTCGCCCACATCGAGAGCCAGGGCTCCACCGCGCCAATCGTGGGCTTTAGTCAATCGTGAAGCGAGAGAGCTACAGGTAAAGCCTCCCGTCTCGTCGAGCAGTGCCGAGTATCGCTCGAAGAAAATCCGGTCGAACTGCTCGAGCAATCCGGGCTTCGAGAGGCCCAACTCAGCCAGCAGCCTGGCCACCTCACGGCGAATCTCGGCGTGGCGAAAGCCCACTTGCATCTGATTGCCGAAGTCCGAACAAAAACTCGCGCCCACCACCACGGCTGTCGAGTTTGCCTCGAGTGGGGAGCCCAGCTCTGCCAGGGCCTGATTGGTCGCATCCAACAGCATCAGCTGGACCGGATTGGCCCGCTTGACCTGCTTGGGAGGAATCTTGTGGCCGACGGCGTCGAACTCGAAGTTAGTGATGTAGCCACCGCGACGGGTGGGCGTATGCCAGGGCTGGAGCTGCTCGGCCAGGCCGGCGTCACTGGGCCAGCGACCGGCCGGCGGTTCGCCGAGTTGGGACTGGCCGCTGCCGAGCAACTCTTTCAACTCGCCCAGGTTGCGAGCGCCGGGGACGACGACGCCGCGCCCGACCACCGCCACCAGCGGCTCGTCGGCGGCCACCGGCTCGACCGGTCCGCCTGGCTCTTCGACCACCAGGTGAACGTTGAGACCGCCCACCCCAAAGGCGCTGACACCGGCTCGGCGAGTCTCTCCCTGACGGGGCGCAGGCCAATCGGACGGCTCTCGCTGGACCACGAAAGGTAGCCGCGACCAGTCCACTCCGGGGTTGAGCTGGTCGACGTTGATGGTGTGGGGAATGCCGCGGTGTCTCAAGGCCAGCACGACCTTCAACAAACTGGCCAGTCCGGCCGTCTCGAGCGTATGCCCCAAATTGGACTTGACACTGCCGATGGGTATCTGGCGTCCTTTCAGATGAGGCCCGAAAAAGGTCGACAAAGACTCGAGTTCGGTGGCGTCACCCAGCTGAGTGCTGGTGGCGTGGGCTTCGATGTACTGGACGCTGGCCGCGTCGACTCCGGCGTAGCAACGTTGCAGCGCCTCGAGCTGTCCCTCGGCACGGGGGGCCCACAGACTGCGACCGCGACCATCCGAAGACAGACCGATCGAGCGGATCACCGCTTGCATCGAATCCCCGTCGCGGCGGGCCGCATCGGCCCGCTTGAGGACCATTGCCACCACTCCTTCGGAGCTGATCAGGCCGTCGGCTTCGGCATCGAACGGGCGCGAGCCGGACGCGCTGCACGATTGGGCGTGGGAAAAGAGAATGAGGCTCTCCGTCTTGTTGTAGGAGGACCCTCCGACGATGGCCAGGTCGATTTCGCCCCGGGTCAGAGCCAGGGCGGCCAGGGAGAGAGCCACCAACGACGAGGCACAGGCGGCGTCTACCACCAGCTGAGGGCCGGCCAACCCCAGTTGCCGGACCAGCAGGCCCGCGATCCATTGGGCCTCGAGACACGGTTTGCCTTCCCCGTCGCGGCGAGGCCGTCCGCGGCGTAGCTGGCCGGTCAGGGCTTGCATGGCGGCCTGACGCGTCTGGGTCGGCAAAGCGCGAAAATCGGGCAAGCACTCGAGCAACTCCGCCACCTGAGCGGCCAGGGTGGCTACCACCAGTTCTCCCCCCCGGGGCGTTCCTCCGGAGTGACCGGCATAGACACCGACTCGCTGGCCTTGCAGCCCGTCAGCATAGCCCGCCTCGGCCAGCGCTTCCAGAGCCACATCGCAAAAGATGCGGTGGCTCAAGTCATAGGAATCATCTCCCGAGCGGGCCTGGCAAGACTTGAGGCAGCCGCCGATGCTGGAGTAAGTCTTTCCCACCTGACCGCGGGTCGAATCAAAGTAAAGTTCTCGGTCCAGTCGCTCGGGGGGCAACTCGCGAACCGCATCATGGCCGTTCCAGAGCAACTCCCAGAATTCGGCCGGGTTGTCCGAATCGGGCAGGCGGCAGCCGCACCCCAATATCGCGATAGGAGCGATCTTCATGCGGCCCCTAGTAGATCGACGACGTGCATCAGCATTTTTAGCGCTTCATCCAGGCGCTCGGAGTCCCCGACGAGCACCAGCTCACCTGCATAGAGAGCTTGCTCTGGGGTCAGCTGGCGGCCTGCCAGGTGAGCCAGCGTAGGCAGGCTGCAAAACGCTTCAGGCGCGCATTCGACTCTTGTCAGGGGAGTGCGTCCCGTTTCGGCAAAACCCCATTGTCCCCCTTCGGGTCCGGGCACGGTCAAAAAGAGCCGGGGTTCTGAGTTTGAGGCCAGCGGAATTCGCGAAAGTCGCCGGGCCAGATCCCACTCCGGCGCAGCCTGAAAGCGATGTTCCAGGGCGAAACCGACCAGCCGTTTAAGCGCCTCGCCATCCAGACGAGGGCAAGGCACGCCACTGTGCTCGAGGGTCAGCTGGCAGTCAAAGGTCGGATGGTTGCTGAGATAGGGTCGATAGGTCGACACCGCGGCCGGCCCGTCGAGCGATTGAACCGATGGCGGTTGGTCATCCTCGCTTCGACAGGCGCGCACAGCGTCATACAGAGCTTGGAAGCTGGTGGGATGAGGATTGGTCAGATGATAATATTGCTGGGCCGAGCGCTCCTGGCCCAGCAACGCGATGACCACCTGCGAGACCCAGTCCACCGGAACCAGGTTGATCCCGTCCTCGGGGTCTTCGACCCCTACCGTTTCTAGTAGTGAACGACTGCTCGAGGCCGAGTTCAGCCAGGTCAGCAAGAGGAGCGGGTACGCTCCCTGAAAATTCGGGGTGTAGCCGGTGGAAGACTCGCCTACGATGATGGAAGGACGATAGATGGTGAAACGCCGCAGAAACTCGGCCTGGGCAACCAGCGACTCGGCCAGGGCCTTGCTGCGCTCGTAGTCATTGTTGAAGACCTGGTGAAGGGGCACGGGTCGGGGCTCAAGGTTGGGAACGGTGGCCCCGCAGACGTAGGCGGTCGAAATCAAGTGAAACTCGTCGAGGTCACACCCGCGACTCAGTTCGAGCAGGCGGGCGGTTGCGTCGACATTGGTCAGATAAGGTTCTCCACTGCCATCGGCTCGAAACTTCACGGTGGCTGCCGAATGCAACACCCGGCAGCAGTGGTTCTTGAGCCACTCACGAGCCTGCTCGTCAAGACCGAGATCGGGTTGGCGCAGGTCACCCTCGATGAGCTGGGGAC
This sequence comes from Vulcanimicrobiota bacterium, assembly GCA_050250895.1. Classification (GTDB taxonomy): domain Bacteria; phylum Vulcanimicrobiota; class Xenobia; order Xenobiales; family JADMJV01; genus CAYRFU01. The sequence goes on from JBFWNU010000004.1 coordinate 376,633, forward strand.
GAGGGAGCTGGCGGGCCAGCCCTCTTTCCAGTCGCTGGCAACAAACCTCGATCCTTTCGGCTGCAGACGCTCCGTTCGTCGGGCGAGCCAAAACCGCGAGGTTCAAGCCTTGCAATAGACCGTCACGCATCAAAAACTGGCCCAGCAGGCCGGTTGCTCCGGTGAGTAGCGTAAAGGTTCTATCCATTGATGCTTACCAGTTCTTGGCGTCGCGCCCGACTAGCCCGGTGTCGACCGGCATCGCCCAGCGCCGGGATGACGCAAGTCTAAGACAGTATACGAGATCCTCCGAGATTTCAAGTCTTTGGCCAAGTCTTCAAGCCTGACCACGGGTCTCGATGGTGGGTCTTTCGATAGCGGTCTGGGCTTCTTTCCAGCGAACTCCACCGGGCAAGAGGTTGTAGGCTCGCTGGAGTCGAGCGATGGCGCGGGTTTCGGCCGTCGACAAACAAGGGTGCCACAGGTTGAGAAAGAGGACCACCCTGAGCTGATCGCTGTGATTCCAGACCTCGTGCACGAAAGCGTCGTCAAACACCAGCACTTCGCCCTCCTCCCAGGTGGCCACCTGACCGCCGACTCGCAGGCCACAGTGGTCGGGCACCAACAGACCCAGATGGAAGCGAAGAATACCGTTGATGGTGCCTACATGAGGAATGATTCGGCTCTGGGGGTTGAGGGCCGAGAACAGGATGAACTCTTTCTCGAGCCGGGGCAGACTGGCCAGCAACCCGCTCGTCAGGGGACAGCGTCGACAGTTGTCTTCCACCGCCTCACCCTGAATGTAGAAGTGGAAGGTGTTCCAGCCCGGCATCAGGTTGCCGTACTCCGTGCGATAGTTGCCAAAACCGCGCGGCTCCGCCAAGAGATCGTTCAACTCGTGGCGAATGGTCTGGCAATGCTCGCGCAGGATGGAGGTCCAGGGAAAATCTGAAGCCTGGTAGAGCCGGCGGGCGGGAATGCCAGGCAAAAAGAAGTGGGGGCGTTGATGGGGGTCGGTAAACTCGGTGCAAGGCCAATCGTCTTGATGGAAAAAGACGTCGAGAAAGCCGGACCGGTGGAACAGCGCTTCGGCCACGTTGCGATATCCGAGCCTGGCACAACCCCGTTGGAACGTGGCGTGGGCGTCCAGTCCGAACACCGCTCGGGCGAAGGCGTCGGTCTGGGCTGGTCGGAACTGGTTGGCCAGGTCACGCCAGAACCGGGCCGTGGGGTTGCTGACGAAGGCCCCTCCCAGGGCCCAGAGCCGATGCAGCCCCCACACCGACAGCCCGAGCGCGGTGGGGCCGCTCGCCGCCACCCTGGCCCAGACCCGGCGCAGCCAGGCCGGCAGACGCACCGGAGAACCATCCAAACCCAGCTGGTCGTAGCTCACCTGCATCAATTGTTCGAAAGTAGGTTGGGCCACGGCCGAGCGCTCTTCTGGTCAGCTCTGCGAACTAGCAGGTAATGTCGAGGTTGCGGCCGAGGTTGCGCTGGCGACGGGCGCGTTCCATCACCTCATCGGGCAGCTTGACGCTACGTTGGCACGAGGGGCAGCGCAGCTTCTCGGCGCCAAGCACCTCGTCGACGCTCCACTCGGGCAGCAAGGCCCGGCAATGGGGGCAGGCCATACGCTTCTCGGGGTTGATTCTTCCTACTTCAGCCATGTCGCCCATTTAGTCGGGGCTCGGCGAGGGTCCTCCCGGTAGCCGGCGCGAATGCTCCAGCCATGCTATTTCTGGGAGCTGACTGCAGCCGCCACAGCATCCATTGTGTGCTGGTCGACGCCGACGGCAGGGTCTGGCAGCGCACTCGAGCCCGTCGTCAGGGTCCCCTCGAGGCCGATCTGGCTTCGGCCCTGGCCCCCTGCTTGCAAGCAGCCACCGGACCGTTCGAAGCGGCCATCGCGGCCGAGGGTTGCGGGCCGTTGGCGCTGCCCGAGGGCGCCGCCAGCCTGTGGCAGTGCCGGCCCGAAGAAGCCCTGTTGTGTGGGGCGCTGGCCTGCCGGCCGGGGGTAGTCATCACCAGTGCCACCACGGCCCGCGCGCTGGGCATCGACCGCGGGCTAAAACCACGCCAACTCGAGCAAGATGGCGGCAGCGCCGGCTGGCTGGCCGAGCAGGGTCTAGCCTCGCGGGCCCAATCCCCGCGACTGGCCCAGGCAGTCCAACGTGTCTTTGGCTCGAAAGAGCCCGAAGGGGTGGCCCGACTGGCCTTTTGCCGCGAGGTGCTTGAACTGGCGACCTTTCCGGGTCCCGACCCCATCTGCCGGGCGCTGGTGCTCAAAGCCGCCCGCAGCCTGTGCGACCTGACTCGCTATCTGGTGCCACGGATCCAGACCCTCGAACGAGCCAGTTGGGCCGGGGTGGGCATGCGGGAACCGCTGCTCGAGGCCTATTTTCAAGAACTTCAGCAACATCTCCCCGGCCTGCCCTGGCGCCAGCCACGCTTTCCCGCCGAGGTGGGCTGCGCTCTGTTAGCGCAGGCTGGCTATCACGAACGCCAGCGCCGCGACGATCAGGCAGCCACCCCGCGCAGGGTCGGCCCCGATGTCTGGCGCCACGTCTTTCGCAACCGCAAGCCCTTTCCTGAGTATGAATGAGCGACGGCTAAGGAAGCCCTGGTATGGCATCATTGGCGAGCTGTTTTGGGGCTGCTCGCTCACCATGTTCGAAATGGTCAATCTGGGCGGGTTTCCCTGGTGGTGGAAGCTCCACTGGCTGATGTTTCGCCACTATCGCGGCTTTGATCCCGACGGGCGGGTGCGGCAATTGTACGGCAACAACCCGGGGTCGCTGGCTTATGGTGAAACCCCCGTCTCGGCCACTCGGCGCATGCTGGCCCTGGCCGAACTGCCGGTAGGTTCGACCCTGGTCGACCTCGGTTGCGGACGCGGCCTGGTAGCCATGGCGGCCGCCTGTTCAGGCTATCGAGCGGTGGGGGTCGAGGTGATGCCCGAGTATCTCGCAGCCGCTCCGCTCATCACGGCCGCCCTCGACATCGAGGTGGAGTGGCTGATCGGCGATTTTCTCGAACTCGAACTGCCTCGGGGCGATTGTTATTTCGCTGCCTCGACAGCGTTTCCCCAGCCTGTGCGCGAGCAACTCGGGCAACGCCTGGCCGAGGTCGGGGCCCCCCTGCTGATCACGCTCGACTGGATCGTCGAGCATCCTGACTATGAACCCATCCGGTCGCTGCGACTGCCGACCACCTGGGGCACCTCGCTGTTTACCGTCCACCGACTTCGGGGAACAGAGCCTTGATGGATTTCTTACCTGTGCTCTCTGAATCGGCCCAGGCCTTCTGGCGTACCAGTTACGGCCTGCTGCTGTTTTTGACCCTGTTGCTGACCTGGCCGGCTTCGAAGTGGTTCTTCCGCAGCGAGAAGTGGGGTGGCTATGCCGAATCGAGCCCCACCGTCGATCTCGTTCAGAACCCCTTCATCCATCCCCTGGTGATGGGACTGTGGTTCACCTGCGCCACCATGCTGATGCTGGGACGCGACACCGTCCTGTTCGCTCTCATCAACCTGGGCCTGTGCTGGTATTTTTTCATCTACATGCGTTGGCGCGGCATCTTGCGCGGCATGGGGGCTCCCGGCTTCATGTGTTACTGGATGGGAGCGGCGGTGCTGTTTCTCGAGGCTGGTCGCCATCTCGACCCCAGCGGCCGCTTGCTGGCGGCGGGTCTTTTCGCCTTTCAGGTCGACTACGCCATCATCCAGCTGTGTGCGGGCAGCTACAAGCTGCGAGCCGGCTATCCCCGCAACGAGGGCATGCAGTTAGGAATGGCCAATCCCTGGTGGGGCTACTACTGGCGCTTCTTCAAGCAGCTCGATTACACCCATCCTCTCTACGTCTTTCTCAACCAATCGGCCTATCTGACCCAAATCGGGGCGGCCTTCTTGATGCTCTATCCTCCGACGCGGTTGCTGGGAGCAGGCATCATCATGGCCAGCTTCGTGTTCATTCTCACCCAGATCCGCCTGGGTGTGCTGTGCGAGATGGTCATTATCGGCGGCCTGTTGTTCATCCCAGCCGGCGGCGTGGTCGACGGTTGGGTGACCTGGCTGATGGGGCACCCCCAGGTGCCCCAGAGTCTGCCCCAGATGCCGCCCTGGCTGGCTACAGGCCTGGCCGCTTTCTTCTGCGTTTATATCGCCTTGCTACCCTTTGCCAAGTTCGGCCAGTGGTATAACTATCTGGCCCACCAGCGTTTGCCCGAACCTTTTCAGACCTTCCTCGAGAAGTGGACCAACGCCTTCGGCATCATCATCTGGCGCGTCTTCTCGGTGGATGTGGTCAACTTCTTCGTCCGCGTCTATCAGGTCGACGGCGATGGCCGCGAGCAAGAATACACCTGTTTCGGAAAGATCGACTGGCCGACGCGCTGGCGCTATATCCATGTGGGCGAGTTCGTCTGCTTTGCCTCGATTTTCACGACGCTAAAATATCATCCCAGCAACTCGGAGATGTTTCGCGCCAAGCTGGTTCGCTACGCCCGCACCATTCCTTGTCCCTCCGGAGGCAAGCTTCGCTTTGCCTATTTCTCGCTGGCCCGCGGCCAGGGAGAGATCGAACATCGCCACAGTGCCGACTTCCTCGTCGAGCCCCACTCGGGCCACCTCGAGGTGCGCCAGTATGACGACCTTGACCTGAGCAAGGGCCATGCCGTTTCTCCCGTGCGAGAGGGTGCCCGACCTGGAACCTACGCGCCGGCCTGAATTCGGGCTGGCCACTTCGGCCTTTCAAGTCGAAGGCGGTTGGTCCGAGCGAGGTGCTTCCATTTGGGATGAGGCCTGTCCTCAGGCAGCCACAGCCTGCGGCAGCTGGCCCGACTTCGAGGGTGAACTGGCCATGCTGGGCTGGCTGGGCGCCGAAGCCTTTCGCTTCTCTCTGGCCTGGCCTCGGCTTTGCCCGGACGGACGCCGATTTGAACTTGCTCGGCTGGCCCCTTACGAGCGCTTGGTGGAGCGATTACTGGAAGCCTCGATTCGGCCCGTTCCCACCCTCTATCATTGGGACCTGCCGCTGGCCCTCGAGGGCGGCTGGAAAAACCCCGACACGGCCCATCGCTTTGCAGACTACGTCGAGGCGGTGACAGGGCGGCTCTCGGACCGAATCGGACAATGGTTCACCCTCAACGAGCCGTGGTGCAGCTGTCATCTGGGCTATGAGACCGGCGAGCACGCCCCCTTCGAAACTTGCCCGCCCCGGGTGGTAGCCCAGGTTCGTGACCACCTGCTCGGGGCTCATCGCCTGGCGGTCCAGGCCATTCACGCCGCCGGAAGCCGCTGCGGCGCCGCCATGCTGCCGATTCCGTTGGTGGCCGCCGGACCCGAACACGAAGAGGCGGCCGAACTGGCCTGGCGCGAGGTCAACGATGTCTGGTTCGAGCCGCTCTATCCAGCCGACTTTCTGGGTCTCAACCTCTACTATCCCACTCTGGTCGAAGCCGTCGACGGCGGCTGGCGAGAGGTTCCCTGGTCGGGACCTCGCACCAGCCTGGGCTGGCCCGTGGACCCGGGCTTCTACGGCCCCACCATCGAGAAGGTCCTGGGCCGCTATGGTCCTCAAACTCTGGTGATCAGCGAAACCGGTTGGGCCACCTCTGATGACAGCCAAAGACAGCAGTGGCTCGAGGCCTCGCGGCTTGACCAGCTGCCGGTCGAAACGGTCTTCTTCTGGAGCCTGATGGACAATCTAGAGTGGCAGCACGGGTTCGAGCCTCAATTCGGGTTCTTCAGCCGCCAGGGCCAACCCAAACCCAGCGCCGCCTGGCTCAGGCGTAATTGGGGCCAAGCGAGGGGCGACTAGGCCCCGCAAAACTCGAAGCTCCGGTCGCCCGGGATTCTTTGGCCGCGAAGCGCTCGAGGTATTGACGAAACAAGATCTGGCCGGTCGAATCGCAGGAAAAGGACACCAGGCATCGCCAGCAGCCGTTATCGAACTTGACCTGATCGACCCGAGCACTGGCCCGCACGGTGCCGATGGTGACCAGTTGAAAATCGAAGGTCATCGTTTCGCCCGGTTCGACTCGCACGAAACTCTTGACCAGGACGCGCTGCAAGCCCACCTCGTGGCTCAACATACAGGTTGGGCGATCAGCGCCTACCCGCCAGGCGAAGATGAGCAGACTAAACTCTAGCTCGTGAAACTCCGGTAACAACGACAACCCTTCTTCCTCTCTGGAGCTTACAGCATAACTGGCAACACTGCAAGATGCCCGAACACGAATTTTAACATTTTTTTCGTCGCATCTTTGCCCGTTCTCTGCTTAAATAGGGGGTAGGAGTTTCTTGTATGGCGACGATCAATCCCAATACCCCTCTCAATTCCGTCCTCCCCACCCGACCCGCCGCGACTGGCCTGCCCCTCTCTACTTCGCTCGGCAGTGGTCAGGTCCAGTTTCAGGCCCTGACCACCCTCGGTTTGGGTTGGCTCGACTTCGGAGGTGTTACGTCGGCGCAGCACCCTGGTTTCAATTTCGGAGCACCGGCTTTTCCGGCCGGCTTCGGCACGCCGGCCGCCATCCAGAGCCTGGTGGGCGCAGGCACCTTTCCCGAGTTGGATGTACGTCCTTTCCAGGCGCTCGACGCGGCCACCCTCAACCTGACCCCCCAGCTGCCCGCGGGCGTGGCGGGCGGCGTAACCGCTCCCAAAATGCCCAGCCTACCAAAAGACTTCGAGAAACAGCTCAAGAAACAGATGGAGCAGTATGACAAGGCCATGAAGTCGGCCTTGAAAGGTGCCAGCAAGGGCGATAAGGCCGTCCTCTCGACCTATGAGGCCAGCAACAAACTCTGGCGCCAGTTGCTCGGATTGCCCGGCTAACGCAGGGGAGAGCCCGCCGAGCGCAAAGGGATCCTCATGCGAAAGATGATTCCGTTGCTATTGCTGATTCTGGCCCTGCCCAGCTGGGCCGAAGCCCCGACTGTAGGCGGTTGGTGGCGTCTTCATATGACCAACGGACATTGGAAGAAGGAAGTTCGCCTCAACCTCGAGCAAACCGGTGAGCGGCTAGAAGGCTATCTGTTCGACTCGAGCTTCTCGGGCGGAACCAAGGTCCAGGGCAAGGTCGACGGCGACCGCGTCATGGTTTGGTGCAAGGTCGAGGACCGCGCCGGGAACTCCGCCGAGTCGACCTTCCGAGCGGACCTCAAGGACGACCAGATGGTGGGCACCGCCGACTACTTTTCCAAGCGCTATGAGTTCACTGCCGAGCGCTTCGAACCCGAAAAGTAATCTATAGCCTTCGATAGAGCGAGAGAAACCGTTCACTGGAAGCGGTCAACGGCGTCTTGTTCCAATCGCCGTACCGGGCCTCTAGAGCCAGCCCCGCCAGCCGGGCCATCAGGTCGAGTTCGCTGGGCCAGACGTAGCGCAATTCGGCCGGATAGCACTCGATGCCCCCCGTGCCCATCAAGAGATGGCGGGCCGAGACGCGCTGGCGAACCAGGTCGTGGATGGCGAAGTGGACATGAACACCGTCGTCGGTCATGGCGTAAGCGGCCACCCGCTGTCCTCGATCAAAGCGAGCCGGGTCCGGCCAGAAAGCCTCGACCAGAAATCGACCCCCGGGCTCGAGATGGGCAGCCACGCACTCCATGCAATGGATTTGATGCTCCTGGTCGAGCAGAGCCAGAAAGGTCGAGAAGGCGATGAAGACCAGCCCGTAGCGTCGCTGCAGCTCGAAGTCGCGAAAGTCGGCCCGGTGCACCGTCAGCTCGGTGCCGCCTGGCTTGGCCCGCAACATCTCGATCATCAGATCGGAGATATCGAGCCCTTCGATCTCGACCCCGGCCTCGGCCAGCGGCAGGGCCAGCCGGCCGGTCCCGATGCCCAGCTCGAGGACCCGCCGCGAACCTGCCAGTTCAAGCAAAAGCTCGACGGCCCCGGGCTCGGGGTCGGGGTAGAGCCGGTCGTAGATTGGCGCGATGGTATCCCCGTAGGTGCTGGGGTTATAGGGCACTAGACGGAGTAGATGCCCATATCGAACAGGGCGTTGGTGAGATAGGCCGGCAGCACCTCGGAGAAGTTCTCGTTCTTAGGCTGGGCGTTAGCGGCGGCCATCATCTGGCGAGGGTCCATCAAGAAGTTGTCTTGCTGTTTCTGCGATTTGGCGGCCTCTCGTTCGGCGGCCATGGCCTGAGCCATGTCTCGGTCGTAATCGAGCAGGGCCTGTAAGTCTTCGGAGCCCTCTTCGGCCTGGGCGTGCCGCTGCTCCATCTCGCGCAGTTGCGAGAGTCCGCTATCGGCTTTGGCCAGGATCTCGCCGGTCGGCGGCAGGTCGATCTTCCAGCGCTCGTCATCTTGATCTTGCTGCAGCTTGAGAGCCTTTTTCTTGCTGTCGACGACCATCCGCTGGAGCTCGCCCTGCAAGATGGGGTCGTGCAGCGCGCCTTGATTCTGGGCCAAGAACTGCTTCACATTGGTGGTCTCGTTCTTGGTGAACGACTCGCGCTGGTCGGCGTGCTTGGTGGCCAACTCGTTGCGTTTGGCGGTCTCGAACCCTTCCCGGGCGAGACGTTGCTGCGGGTTCTCTGGCCCTTTCTCGACCTGGGGGCGGCCCTGCTGATCGAGAGCCACCTCGGGCTTGCCGTCGTTGCCGAATTTGGTGGCATAGTGGTTCTCTTCGAAGAACTCTTGCTTCATCTGGCCCAGCTCGTTCTGCAGGTTCTGCTGCAGGTTCTGTCGTTCGCCATAGTGCTGGGTCTGCATCTGTTGCAGGTTGTTGAAGGATTTCTCGGGGTAGTCTGGGACCTTGAAGTCGAACGTGATGGGGGACTTTAGTTCGGGCTCGTCGCGCTGCAGCAGGTCCAGATTGCCTTTCATTGCGTCGGTCTGACGCTGCATCTGCTGGATCTGGTTGCGCATCTGGTTGCCCTGCGTCAACCCTTGAATTGTGTTGATGAGCAAACCGACGCCCATTACCGCCCACATTGCCATGTTGGGACAACTCCTTTTGTCTTTTTTGGAGAGGGCATACTTCTCCAGGTCCCATGCTAACACAAACTATAGGGCGCAAGTCAAGGATGCCGGGCACTTACGGCGAAACCAAACCCATGGGGCAATCACCAACGGTCCTGGTGGCCGGCGCTGACGAGTCGGTCCGCCAAGCGCTAGATGTCTGTTTTCCCGATCTCGCCATGGACCGATTCGAGACCGGGCGTGCCGCCATGAATGCTCTGCTCAAGAGCCATTACGATCTGGTCGTGCTCGACCATCGACTCCAGAAGCCCGACGGGGTAAAGCTGCTAGAGTACCTGGCCAACCATCCCCGCCTGCGCGAAGCCCAGGTCATTTACTGCCTCGGCAAACATGTCGATGCCGCTCTACCCCGGCGTCTGGTCACCGAGCTCGGCGTCACGTCGCTCATCTATCATCCGGTCGAGCCCGAAGAGCTTTGTTTTCAGATGGCTCGGCTGCTGGGCTTGCCGTCGCCGGTAGCCCTACCCCGCCTGACCGTGGACACCCGGCGAACCACCAGTCGAGGCGACGGTGAAGGGGGGCTCTTGCTAGCGGTGGGCCTGGGTGAAGACATGGTGGCGGATCTCATCCCGCGGGCCACGGCCCGACGCTTGCGTACGGCCGTGTCCGAAGATTGGCAGAGCCTGACCGCGGCCGAGTGGATCGAAGACCCACCCCAACTCTTGCTGGTCGACCTCAGCGGGCCCGAACGCAAAGAGAGGATGGCCCTTTTCGGGCGGATTCACGAACTCGAACTCAACACCCAGGTCATCGCCCTCGTCGGCGAAGAGCTGCAAGACAGGGTCGAAGCTTCCAACCGCGGGGCAGCCCGGGTGCTGACCAAGCCCTTCACCATCGAGGCCGTGATGGATGCCATCTATGACGTGCTCGAGAGCAACAAAGAAGAGCAACTCAAGATTCTAGTGGTAGACGACGATCCCCTGACCCTGGCCAACTTGCAGTGGCTGCTCACCCAGACGGGCTACCGCGTGCAGACCCTGAGCCAGCCGTTGGCCTTTTGGGAATCCCTCGAGTCGTTCGTGCCCGACATGGTGATCCTCGATGTCATCATGCCAGCCGTGAGCGGTCTTGACCTTTGCCGAGCGGTGCGCACCGATTTGCGCTGGCGCGATCTACCGCTGCTGTTTTTGACCATTCAAAGTGACGCGGTGACCGCCCACAACCTGTTTCAGGCCGGGGCCGACGACTTTCTCAACAAGCCCCTGCACAGCCTGGAAGTGCTGACCCGGGTGACCAACCGTCTGTCCCGCGCTCGCACCGCCCGCAGCGCCGATCGGGATGGCCTGACCGGAGTGCTGACCCGACGACGGGCCGCTCCCACCCTGCGCCGCCTGCTGCGCATGGCCGACCGCCGCGACATCCCCTTCTCGTTGTGCGTGCTGGATCTCGACAACTTCAAGCAGGTCAACGACACCCACGGCCACCCGGCCGGCGATCAGGTGCTGGCCGCTCTGGGCAAACTGCTCCACCGGGCTTTCCGCAACGAGGACGTGGTGGCCCGTTGGGGTGGCGAAGAGTTCGTGGTCGGTCTCTATGGCATGCCCTCTAGCACCGCCTCACGCCGACTGCGCGGGTGCCTCGAGAAGCTGCGCAAACGGATCTTTCGCGGGCCGTCAGGTCCGTTCGGGGCCACCTTCAGCGCCGGGGTGGCCGAGTACCCTCGCGACGGTGAAGACATTCAGACCCTTTACGCCCAGGCCGATGCCGCCCTTTATGAGGCCAAGCAGAAAGGCCGCGACCAGGTGGTCGAGGTCTCTGAGCAGCGCCAACCAACGGTCAGTCGGGTGGTGCGCAAGGTCGACATCGCACTGGTGGCTCCGGTGGCGGAATGGAGCCATCTGCTGGCCGACGGCCTCAACGAGACCGGCTACAGCTCGGTGTGGTTCGAATCCACCGAAGAGGCCACCGCTCAGCTGACGGTGACTCCGGCCGAACTCCAGGCGAAACTGATCGTCTTGGACCTTGACTCCACCGGCAGCCTGCTCGAAGACCTGCGCCTGGACCGCCGACGCGACTTCACCCAGGTCCTGGCGGTGACGGGTCAGACCAACGCCGAGGTTCGCCTCTGGGCTCTCGACCAGGGAGCCTATGATTGTCTCGAAGCCGGCTGCGGACTGCCGTTGATGTTGCGCAAGCTGGATCGAGCAATGCAGTTTGGCTACATGTCCGAGCATATGCCTCGGCCGACCGCGGCACGCTCGTAAAGGCTGACCCAGGGTGGGGCGGGGCCGGCCCTTTTCATACAAGTTCACACCGTTGAAACAACATGCTCGCTGGCGAAAAGCATGCATGGGGAATGAACCTGAACCCATCCGCCCACACCGTATCCCCCCACCGCGCCGCGGGTTGTTTCAACTGGCCCGGCACCAAGCCGCCGGAAGAGCCCCCCAAGCCCCCGGCCCCGCCGAACCCGCTCGATCCCCCGGTCAATCGCGACCGCCTGGTGGACACCTTCATTCGCTTCACCCAGGTAGAAGGTCCCACCCGCAACGAGCGCAAGATCGCTGACGCCATCAAGGCCGAATTGGCCGATCTCGGCCTGTCCGCCACCGAAGACGACGCCGGTCCTAAGATTGGTGGCAACACGGGCAACCTGATCGTCAACATCAAGGGCAACGTCGAGGGTGCGCCTTCGCTGCTGTTTGCTGCCCACATGGACACCGTGCCTCTAGCCGTCGGCGTCAAACCGCAAATCGGCGAAGACGGCATCATTCGCAGCGACGGCACCACTGCCCTTGGCGGCGACAACCGCGCCGGTGTCTCGGAAATCCTCGAAGCTTATCGCGAGATCAAAGAGAACAACCTGCCCCACGGCGACCTGCAGTTTCTCTTCACAGTCGGCGAAGAAGGCGGCCTCCTGGGCGCCCGGGCGCTTGACCCCAGCGTGCTGAAGTCTGACTTCGGCTTCGCCGTGGACGTGTTCAAAGCCAACCAGCTTTACACCCAGGGACGCCATCTCTTGATCGATGGACAGGAACCCGATTTCTCGCCCGAAGGAGTCCACGCGGCCAAAGACGCAGCCGCCAACTCGCCCATCATTCCGCCCGAGCACCTCGACCTGCGCCCTGAGGAAGTCGACATCATGAACTTTGCTGGTGGGGCCATGAAAGACATCGGTCTCGAACCCGAGTTCCACCGCATCGAGTGGGCCGGAACCGACGCCATCGCCCTGCGCCGCCACGGCATGAACGCCATCAGCCTCGGCGCCGGCGAGAACCGGCCTCACACCACCCGCGAGTTCGTCGAGATCAATGACCTGGTGGCCAGCACCACCCTGATTCGCTCGATGATCGCCAAAGCGGCTGCCCAGGGCATGGCCGCCGCCGCCGTGGGCGGCCCGGCCGGAGCCGCGCTGGCCACCGCCTAGATGCGACTGGCGCTAGTTACCTGCGCCGAGTTCGGTCTCATCGACGACGACCAGTTTCTGGTCAAAGCCCTCGAAGCTCGAGGGCTTTTTGCATCGCCGGTGGTCTGGACCGGCCCCATCGACTGGTCCGGTTATGCGGCCGCCCTGGTGCGAACGCCCTGGGACTACCAGGGCCGTTTGCAAGAATTCCTGGCCTTCAGTCGCTCGGTCCCGGTGCCCCTGTGGCACTCGCCCGAACTCATCGCCTGGAACGCCAGCAAGACCTACTTGCTCGAACTTATCCCGCAAGTACCGGTGGTGCCCACCTTGCTCGACCCCGACTGGGATGAGGTGCCGTGGGACGAGGTGGTGGTCAAGCCCGTGGTGGGAGCCAGTGCCCGCGGGCTCGTTCGTCTGCGCCGCGGCCAGCCCTTGCCGACCGGCCTGGTTCAGCCATATCTGCCCAGCGTCGCCTGTGACGGCGAATTTTCGCTGATCTTTCTCGATGGTCGCTTCACTCACGCCATTCGCAAGCAGCCAGCGGCCGGCGACTTTCGCGTGCAAGAGCATCTGGGCGGTCGCTCCTTGCCCGCCCTCGCTTCGCCCACCCTGATAGCTCAAGCCGAAGCGGTGCTGGCCTGCATCGAGCCGACGCTCTACGCCCGGGTCGACTTTTTGCCAGGACCCCAGGGTTGGCTGCTCAGCGAACTCGAACTCATCGAGCCAGAACTCTTCTTTCGCTGTTGTCCCCAGGCGGCCGAGGTGCTGGCCGACGGGATCGCCGCTCGCCTGGCCGGGGGCTGCGCCCTTACGGCCTAGCCGTGATCCACCGGTCGCCAGCCCAACAAAAAGCCACGCTGAGCCAGTTGCTGCAGATCGACGAGTTCTTCGAGCTGCTGGCGGGGCATGTGGGCGACCACGCCATAGACGTAGTGGTCTTTACGGGTCAGCAAGGTGGTGTAACCCTGGTACTGCTGGGGCTCTAGTTCGCCCTGGTAAGAAGCGAGAAAGTCGCTGGCCGGCAAGACATAGACCGACACCCGCTGGTCCCCCTTGAGATACATCAAGTGCCCAGCCCGGACCTCGCCGGCCGGGCATTCGCGCTGGTCGTAAGCGACCAGCTCAGACGAAACCGTGGGCGAGGGGGGCTTGTCGCCACCGAGCTTATCGAGCCATCGCTGGTATTGAGACTTGCGACCCGGGCTGGGGGCGATATCGAAACAGGTCTCATGATGATCGACCAGGGCGATGATGGCCTCGTCGGCCCGAGGGCGATAAAGATAGCCAAGACAGACCAGACAGATGACGGCGGCCGCGGCCAGCACCTTGAAGACCAGCGGGCGCAGGGGTCGGACCTTCCTCTGACGCTCTTGAGCGATGGCCTCGAGTAGACGCGCTTGAACCTCGGCCGGATATTCGAACTCTGGCTGGCTCCGCACCAGGGCGCCGCGTAACCCCACCAGGAATTGCTTCTTCAAGCGACAATCCTCGCAACTGGCCAGATGCTCTTCCACCGTCACCGGGTCGGACAGGTGGCCGTTGAGATACTCGGTCAGTTGGTCTTGTACGTCTTGGCAGGCTTGCATGTCTTTCTCCAGCCCCCACAATGGGGCCGGCTCCAGAAAAAGTTCCCGATCTCGGAACTTTTTTTTGGAGGATTCCAAAAGTGGCCGCATAACCCGGGCGAGTGAGCGACACTTTCAACGACGAGGCGCTGACCCACTCCGAAGCCCTGTACCGCTTCGCGCGGCGGCTTTGTCGTTTGCCGGCCGACGCCGAAGACTTGCTCCAAGAAACCTTCCTCAAGGCCTATCGCTCCTTTCACCAGTACACTCCCGGCACGAACTGCAAGTCGTGGCTGTTTCGCATCATGCACAACTGCCACCGCCAGAAGTGGCGCAAAGCCGAAACCCGAGCCACCCATGTGGCCATCGAGCAAGAGGGCGGTGAATTCGTGCTGCACAACTACATGCTCGAAAAAGACGAGACCTATCGAGACAATCCCGAAAAGCGGCTACTCGACCGCTTGCCCTCGGCCGCCATGCAAAAGGCTCTCGAAGAATTGCCCGAAGAGTACCGCACCACGCTGTTGCTGTGCGACGTCGAGCAGATGTCGTATCAAGAAGTGGCCGATCTGCTGGAGGTGCCGATCGGCACGGTCCGCTCGCGACTCAACCGGGCTCGCGGCCGGCTGCAGCGAAGGCTCATGCAACTGCAATCACTCGAGTAGTTCACCCTCTTCTTCCTCGACGTAGGGCGGCAAAGCGATCGAGAAGGTGGCTCCCCGATCGGGTTGCGAGCGCAAGGCCAGACTGCCGCCATTGCGTTCGACCAGTTCCAGGCTGACCGAAAGCCCGAGACCGGTGCCCTGGCCGACATCCTTGGTGGTGAAGAAAGGGTCGAAAATACGGTCTTGCAGCTCGGGCGCCACCCCCGGACCGGTGTCGACCACCTCGAGCAAGACCCTCTCCCCGTCAAAGCGCGAAAAGACCGTGACCAGGGTGTCGGAGGCTTCGGGCAAAAGCACGGCGTCCTTAGCATTGATGATCAGGTTGGTCAGGACCTGTTGGAGCTCGGTGCGGTTGGCGCGAACCAGCGGAACCTCGGAGAGCCGCTTCTCCAGGCGGACCCCCAGCTTGACCACTTGAGGGCCGATGAGGGCCAGAGTGTCGCTGAGCACCTGGTTGGGATCGACGGTCTGCTGTTCAGAGGGTGCCCGGCGTGAATAGACGAGCAGCTTGGAGATGATCTCGCGGGCGCCTTTGGCCGCTTCTTCGGCCACCGCCAGCTTCTTGTCGGCTGGTCCGAGGTTGCCCTTTTTGATGTTGATCCGCACCGATTGGACGGCCAACAGGATGGCCGCCAACGGCGAGTTGATCTCATGGGCCACCCCGGCCGCCAGCTGCCCGATGGCGGCCATCTTCGAGGATTGCACCAACTGAGCTTGCGATTCTTCCAACTCTTGATTGGTAGCCAGAACCTGCTGATAGAGACGACTGTTGGTGCAGACCGCGGCCGCGTGGTAGGCCAGGGTCATCAGCACGTCCTGATCATTGCGGGAAAAGGCGTTGGGCGTGGGCGAGGTTAGCGTGACGATACCCTCGACCCGGTCCTCGGACAGGATCGGCACCACCAGCACCCCTTTGGCGCCGGCCGTCGGCTGGCCAAAGCGAGACGTCTGGATATCTTCAAAGAGCAAAGGGCAGCCCTGCGTGGTGGCTGCCTGCAGCAACCCCTCGAGCGCAGGGGTCCAGCGAACCGAGTCGGGCCAATGCAGACGCAACGAGCGTTCGTCGCTCAAGAGCACGATGCAGCCAGCCTGGTGATGAGGCACCAACCCTCGGGCCAGCCGCTGGAGCCGGTCGAGCAGGGCGGCCGGGTCGAGGGTCGAGGCCATCTCTCCCGAGGCCGCCAGCATCGCCGCCAGGCGCTCGTTCCACAAGGAAAGATTCTGGTTGGCCTCCGCCTGCGAAGTCAGGGCCGTGCCCAGCTCTTCGGACCGGCGGGCCGAGACCAGCGCTGGCACCACCTGGTCGGCCAGCAGTGCCAGCAGGTTCAGTTCGGCCCGCTCGAAACGCTCGCGGTGAATCTTGCCACAATAGAGCACCCCCACCCGAAACAGCGGCAGAGCCACCGCGCTTTGCTCGTCGTCGAAAAGGCGCGGACCGGCCAGGTGGTGTGGCTTGGTCAAGAGCACCTTGCGCTCTTGCCAGCACTGCAACACGATGGGTTCGTGGGTATCGAGCAGTTCGAAGCTCTCGAGCTTCTCGCGGTGGCGGCTCTTCCAGCCCTTGGGCACCAGTCGCTCTGCCTCTTCCAGAAAGATGACGGCACTGTCGCAGCGCACCACCCGCTGAGCCATGGTGACGGCCATCTCGATGGTCGCCTCGAGCCCCGGTCCGCGGGCCAGTTCGGCCGCCAACTGGTCGAGCAGGGCACGCTCTTCATACTTCTCGCTCAAAGTTCGCTGGGTCACGTTGAGGGCGTTGCCCAGCTTTTCAGCCTGCCGCTCGGCTGCCTCCTGGCGTTGCTTGAGCAGGCGGCGGGTCAGGGTTTCGACCTCGCTGGTGACGAAGCGGCCGAAGCGAACCCCCGACATCAGGATGGGCATGGTGGCTAGCGCCAGCCACGGCTCGGTCTGCATGCTGGTGGCGATCAGGGGAGCCAGGAGTCCCGCCCCGGCCTGGAACGGGAAGAGATTCAGCCGAATGAAACTCTCTTGTTCGGGGTCGATGTCACCGGCTAGTTGGCCGGGCAACCACAGCATCAAGGGCGAGTAAAGGCCGAGCGCCAGGAAAGTGCGCCCCAACAAGCCCGGATCCGTGAAGAGCACCTCGGCCGGTGGCCCCGACAGCGTCAGGGCCATCAGTCCGGGCAGCAGGTCCACCAATATGTCGCGAAGTTTGGGGCCGCCATGGAGCACGCTCTTGAGCAAGACTCCACCAACCATAAACAGGACGGCCGCTCGCAGCCCCACCCCTTCGGTGAGTGCGATGGCCAGATAGATGGGGAAAGCCAGGCTGAACAGTCCGTAGCCAGGCACCACCACAGCTCGCGCCTCGATCACCACCACAGCGATGAGATAGGCGTAAAGGAGAACCGAGGAGGTGGGATTTGTGCCGACCCAGAGGTCGAAAGCGCCCAGAACCAGGCAAAGCAGCAGGGCTGGGCGTTCCAAGGCCGCTAAGGCGCCCCGAAATCACCGGGTGTGGCGAGAATGTGCATGGCGCGAAAAAGCTCTTCGCGCTGAATGCGAAAATCGACCCCCAGTTCTTGACCGCGCTTCTGCAGGTCCTGACGCAACTTCAACAGGTTGAAGGAGTCGCAATTCGAGGACTCGGCAAAAAGAAGAAGTCCCCCGCGGGCCTGCTCGGTGCGACTGACCACCAGGCCCTGGTCGGCCAACAGACCCAGCACCCTGCTCTCGAATCCCCCTTCGCCCTTGAGGCTGAAGGCTGCGATGATCAAACTACAACCGGAACTCATAGGCACAGGTTCACCGCCTGCAGCGAGCCCCCTCCTCCGGCCTTAAGGAGCGACTTCGGTCCACACCGGCAGGCGGAAAGGCTGCCCTTTGTGCGTTCCCTCGATCCACCACGGGCCGGCCGCCTCAACCTTGAGGTCTCCCAGCGTTTTGCCTTTGAGGTCACCCGCCTGGCCCACCCCGCCCTGGCCTTTGAATTGAAGCGACTGCTTTGCAGTTCTGACGGTCAGGGTGTAGTGTTGGCCCTGGGCCAACAACAGGTCGGCGCTGGCCCCGGTCGCCTCTTTGCCTGCCCAGCGCGGGCCGCTGCCGGCCTCGGCCTTGAGGGACCGCAGGGCTGACACCAGCCCGGTCAGGGGAACGGGCAGGTCCCGGCGACCCTGCTCCCAGCTGTAGTCACGCCGGCTGCCAGCAGACTGATAAACCAGAGAGGTGGTCATATTGGCGTATTGCCTGAGCTGGATGCCTTCTGCCGCTTTGAGACAGTTCAGCACCTTTTGCAGCTGGGTCTTGTCCACTTTGCCCAGATAGGTCCGGGTGGCGTGCCCCGGCGTCACCATCGTAGTCTTGAAAAGCGAGCCATCCGAGCGCAGTTCCGTTCCGCCTCCCCCACCGGTGATTCCCCCGGCGGTGGTCAGCGTGATCCGCCACGGTTCCTCGGCCAATCCGGGCACGGCGCACAGCAAGAGCAGAACTATTCCTAGTCTCGTTCGCATCAGTCATGCTTCTGGCGGCTAGCGGGACCTCCTGTGAGGCCACCCGCCTGATACGATCTCGATGAAGTCTGGCCGGGCCAGGATTCTGGCCCTGGTCAGGAATATCAAGAACCATGCCAAACTTCTCGCAAGTTCCCCCGCACGCCTCGGGTCGCCTGGGCAAGTTGCTGCTCATCGAAGACAACCCCGAACTCTCGCGCTTGCTAGAAGCCTATCTGAGCAAGCAGGGCTTCGAACTCGAGGCCGTGGACGAGGGGGACGGAGTGCTCGAGCAACTCAAGCAGGGCTATGACCTGATTCTGCTCGACTTGCTCTTGCCCGGCATTAGCGGCATGGAAGTCATCAAGCGAGTGCGCGCTCGCACGCCCCTGCCCATCCTGGTGATCTCGGCTTGCGCGGCGGGCGAGGACCGGGTCAAGGCTCTCGACCTGGGGGCCGACGACTACCTGGTGAAGCCGTTCCTGCCGGCCGAACTGGTGGCTCGGGTGCGGGCCCTCTTAAGACGAACCCGAACGGTCCAGCCCTCAGCTTATGAGTCGGTGCTCGAGATCGATCCGGCCAGTCGCGAGGTCCGCCTGCTGGGGCAGCCCGTCGATCTCACCGAGCGCGAGCGCGAATTACTGATGGTGCTGGCCTCCGAGCCGGGTCGAAACTTTACCCGAGCCGAACTGCTGGAGCGAATCTGGGGAGGCACCCAGGATACCCGTCGCGTCGACCTCTACATCAGCCGCATTCGAGCCAAGTTGCGGCTACCAGGCGACCAGGAGTTCGTCCATTCCATCTACGGAGTAGGCTATCGCTTTGGCCAGTGAGAAGTCCGTCCCGTGCGCCTGAAAAACTTGCTGACCCTGGCTCTGGTCGCCTTGAGCCTGCTGGTCCTTGCCATCTACAGCGCCCTGTTCCGGAATACCGGGCTGGCCGACGCCCAGGGACCGCCCCCCGTGGTCTTTCATTTTCCCAACAGCCGTGAGGTCCATCTGGCCGAGCAACACCGGTGGCCCGAGCTACGCCACCATCTCGGCACGGTCCCCTGGCCCCCCGACACCGCGGCTGCCTACCAGCCTCTGGCGGGCGAGCGGATTCAGCTTCGGCACTTCGTGGATGACTTTCCTCAGAATCTCATCGACCGCTCGGATGAGGCGGGAACCTGGTTGCTCGAGGTCCACCCCGACTTCGTCTATCAGGTGTTTCCCATTCATCGCGACGGTCGATTGGATGGACACGTGCTGGTCCATCTCACGCCCGGCCCGCGCTTCAACGAGCACCGGCGTCCCGCCATGGTCACGGCTCGTTGGGCCAGCGCGACGGTGGCCTTGCTGGTCTGCCTGATGATGGTGCAGCTGGCCAGCCGCCGCTCGGCCGTTCGCCTGGAAGAGCTGGCCCAGGCCGCTCTCAGTCTCTCGGCCGGCCAGCGCCGGCGCCTGGACCCGCCCCGAGTCCCCCTCGAGTTAGCCCAGTTGGGAGAGGCCTTCAACACCATGAGCGACCAGCTCGAAGAGCGTATGGCGCGGTTGGTGGAAGCTCGCCAGGCGGCCGAAGAGGCCGATCGATTGCGGCGGGACTTCATCGCCGATATCGCCCACGGCATCGGCACCCCCCTGGCCTCGATCCACCTGAGACTGCAGTCTCTAGGCTCCCTTACACCGAGCGAGCGCAGCCAGGCCGAGAAGAAGTTGCTGCGCGACATCGCCTGGGTCAGCCAGGCCTCGCGGCGACTGCTCGACCTATCGGTGTGGGAGACGGTCGAGCCCGAACTGCGTCTGACCGAGTTCGACCTGATGCAGCCGGTCATGGAGACCATCGAGACCCTCGAAGAACCGTTGCTCGAGGCCGGCATGGAGCTCGACCTCAAAGATCTGCGCGCTCTGCAGGTCCGGGCCGACCTCGGGGCGGTGCGCGAGATTCTGGTGGCCTTGCTCGAGAACTGTGTCAAACACTCGGGAGGAAATTGTCGTTTGCTGGTCAGGGCCGAAGAGAGCGAGGGTCAGGTCGAGGTGACCATCCGGGACGAAGGGGTGGGAATGGGCGAAGAGCAGCTGAGTCGGGCCGCTCAACGCCACTACACCACCGGCGGCAGCGGATTGGGTCTGGCCATCGCCCGCCGCCTCGTCGAGGCCCATGGCAGCCGCCTATCGATCACCAGTGCTCCCGGCCAGGGGGTGGAGTTTCGCTTTCGCCTAGATTCTTAGCTTGACCACGGTGACGCCCCAGCCCCCCTCGTGGACTTCGCCTAAGCGATAGTCGGCCACCAGGGTGTGCTGACGCAGGTGGCTCTGGACGGCATTGCGCAAAGCGCCGGTCCCCTTGCCGTGAATGACTTCGAGCTTGTCCGAGCGGGCCATGGCAGCGGCGTCGAGATAACGGTCTAGCTCGAAGAGAGCCTCGTCGACGGTGAGCCCGCGCAGGTCGACCCGGGTCGAGACCTTATCGCGACCGCTCTCGGGCAGGCGGATCTGGGTGGCCTCGCGGCGAGCCTCGATCACCTCCAGGTCATCGCGGTCGACGGTCATGCGAACGGCGCCCAGCCGGACCTCGACCCGGTCGCCCTTGTGCGAGATGACCTCGCCGTCTTGCCCGTAGCGGCGGGCGTAGACGGCCGTGCCGGGCTCGAGCGGAGCACTCGCGTCCGCCGGCTTGGGAGCAGGTCGGTAGGGAGCCAACTGCTCGTCGAGTTGAGCCAGGGCGGCCTCGACCTGGCGGGCCTCGCGGCGGGCGACTTCGTCGACCACGTCCTCGTCCGGTTCGGGCTCGGCCGGGGTTTCGGTGGTGGCGAACTGCTCGTCAAAGCCCTCCTCTTCGGCCTCTTCCAGGGGAGCTTCCAACTCCTCCTGGCTCGGTTCTGGGGGCGGCTCGACCCGTTGAGCCAATTCTTCGGTCAACTGGCGGGCCTGCTCGAGAGCGTCCCGGCGAGCCTGACCCAGAGCTTTCATGCGGGTGCGAAAGTCTTGCAGCAAGCCGGTGACCTTCTTGCGGGCATCTTCCACCAGGCGTCCGGCCTCGACCGAGGCCTCGGCCAGCAGTCGTTCGCGCTCGTCGCGAGCGGCTCGCATCTTCTCTTCATAGGCCCGGCGCAGCTCCGACAGCTCGCGATTCTCGACCTCGAGCCGCCCTTCCAGAGCCCGCACGGCGTCGCGTTCGTGCTCGAGATCGTCGAGCAACCCCTCCACCCCGGCATGGTCCTGGCCCAGGTGCTCGCGAGCCCGCCGCAGCACTTCTCGAGGCAATCCCAGGCGGTCGGCGATGGCCAGAGCGTTGGAGCGGCCGGGAATGCCCATCAAAATGCGAAAGGTCGGCGATAGGCTGGCGGCGTCGAACTCGACAGCCGCATTCTGAAAGCCCGGGGTCTGAGCGGCGTGGACCTTGAGTTGGGATAGATGAGTGGTCAGCACCGTCAGCCCGCCCTGGGCGTTGAGATAGTCGAGCAGGGCGATGCCCAGCGCGCTGCCCTCGGCCGGGTCGGTGCCCGCCCCCAGTTCGTCGAGCAGGACCAGAGTGCGGGGGCCCGATTGGGGTAGGATGCGCAAAATCTGGGTGAGGTGGGCGGAAAAGGTCGATAGGCTCTGGGCGATGCTCTGCTCGTCGCCGATGTCGGCCCAGACGCCCGTCAGTAAAGGCACGGTGGTGCCCGAACTGGCGGGGATGGGCATGCCGCACAGCGCCATCACGGCCAGCAAGCCCACCGTCTTGAGCCCCACCGTCTTGCCCCCCGTGTTGGGACCGGTGATGACCAGGGTGGTGAAACCGTCACCCACTTCGATCGAGATCGGCACGCAGTCTCGCCCCAGCAACGGATGGCGGGCGTTGACCAGGCGCAGGGCGCAATCCTCTTTGACCTCGGGCAGGTTGGCCCCCGCCTCGACGGCGTAACGAGCCAGGGCCAGGATAGCATCGAGATAGCCGAGGGTGTTGGCCACCTCGAGCAGCCGATGGCTCTCTTCCCCCACCCGGCCCGAGAGGCCGGCCAGCACGGCCTCGACCTCTTTCTCTTCGGCCAGCTCGGCCGAGCGCAACTTGTTGCCCAGTTCTACCACCGAGTAGGGCTCCATGAAGACCGTGGCGCCGCTGGCTGACTGGTCGATCACCAGGCCCGGAAACTGCCCTCGATGGTCGGCCTTGACCGGCACCACGTGGCGGCCGTTGCGTTGAGTGACGATGGGCTCTTGCAGTAGCCTGGCGATGTCTCCTCGACGCAAGATATTCTGCAAGGTCGACTGGACCTGACCCTCCAGGCGGCGAACCTCGAGGCGCAGCTTGCCCAGCCGCGGGCTGGCCGTGTCGAGCACCCGTTGGTCGGGCCCGATCGAATTCTTGATGGCCGACTCGAGCTTGGGAAAGGGCGTCAGAATCTCGCCGCGACCGGCCAGCCGGGGACATTGCTGGCGCTGCCCGTGCAACAGCCGCCCCGAGCGCCGCGAGGCGGCTATCAGCTCGAGCACGTCGAGCAAGACCCCCGGGCCCAGCACCGAGCCTTTAGCCGCAGCCTTGATCGGGTCGCGCACATCCTGCAGGCCGCCCAGCGTCAGGCCCGAGCCCGACTCGACCAGCTCGAGCCCCTCGGCCACTTCGGCCTGGCGTTCGCTCAGGTCGTAAAGATCGTTGCAGGGCTGGAAAGCCTCGAGGGTCTGGCGGCCGAGACTCCAATGGGTCTGGCGACAGACCAGCTCGAGCACGGCCGGAAACTCGAGCACTCTGAGGGCGTGGGAGTCCATGCCCGCGATGTTCCCACTCTCGAGTTCGAATCCTTCGCCTAACGTCCCAGCGCCTGGCGTACCAACTGCTCTCGCTCGTGGCCGCCAGGGTGTTGCATATCGGCCTCCAGGCCGCCCAGGAACGCCAGTGCCGGAGCCGGATCGCAACCAAGCTGAGCCAACACTCCGGCGGCGAAGGCGTCGGCCTCCCGTTCGTTCTGGTGGCGACCTTCGCGCAAGACCTTGAAGCTGAGGCTCTCTAGCTGGTCGTTGCCCTGGCAGCCGGCCAGGAAGGCCTCGAGCCCGGCCACGCCCGCCTTGTCGCGATGCTGGCGATGGCCCTCTTCGTGGGCCAGAGTGAAGAGCAAGATGGTGTCGTCGGCCATGTCGCCGGCCAGGCTGGCGGTGCCCAGATACATTTCGCGGCTGTCGGACTGGGCGTCGATGAAGCTCGACTCGAGCACCACCGGGGCCGGAAAGCTCGACTGACTGGCCTGGGCCACCTGGCTCCAGGCCTGCTCGACTCGCGGGTCCTGGCGGTGCGGTAGGCTGGAGTACTGGTCGGCCAGATTATCGGCAAAAGCGGCATCTTCGGCCTGACTCACCAGGTTCTGGCCGATCTCTTGACTGAGGGCCGCCAGGGCCGGCACTTGGCTGGCTCCGGCAGCGGCCGAAACGGCCAGGACCATCTGTTGGAAACGACGCGCCTGGTTACTCGGTTCGAAGCTATCGGCCGGCAAAGCCTCGAGCTGGTCAGCCGGGACGAGGGGACGGGCCCGTTCGCAGAAGGCGCGTTGAAACTGGAACGTGTCGATTCTCACATAGCGACTCTAGGCGAGCTGGTATGCTTTGTCCTGAACAAGCTGTGTCCAGACGACCAAAAGGAGCGCAACCACCGACCATGGAAAGATCCCGAATGGAATGGCGCTGTCCCGACTGCAACATGCTGGCGAACTCGGCGGTGTGCGAGTGCGGACGCCGGCAAAGTCGCCGATCAGCCTTCGGCAGCCCTTTGCAGCTGTTCTTTCTGGCGGCTCTGGTGACGTGCCTGGTGCTGGCGGCCTGGTGCGAGGCGCACTACTACAACCACGGCATCGACTGGCTGGTAGCCGGACGCCAGATCCATGAGGTCTTCCAGGGACTGGCCATGGGCCTGGTCGTGGTCACCTTGATCTCGCTGGTGGATTGGCGGTCGGCCTGAATGAGCGATATCCCCCCGCCTTACAGTCCCGAGATCGAGGCGCGCATCGCCCAAATGGTAGCCCTCGGCTGGCGGCGTGACGATGTCTACGTGCGAGCCAATGGCGAGGTGTATCACGACCCGATGAGTGACGCTGTGGCCTATCTCTGCGCCGGCCATCACGCCAGCCTCGATTGCTACATGAACAGCCACCCCCACCGCTTTCCGGTGCCCGAGCCCGTCGACGAAGCGAGTATCGAACTCCCTCCCGAGCCGTGGTGGATTCGGCTCAACTGGGCCATCATCGGCTACCTCGCCCGACTGGGCAGGGCCCAGAGGGAGAGTTCCTAGTCGCGAATGTCGAGTTCGATATCGCCCACGGTAATGACACCATCACCCAAATCGATGGTGGGAAGAGGGGCGTCGGGCTGGGCGGGGTCGCGCTCGAGAGCTTTCAATAGACCCATGCTGGAGAGGGCGTGTAGTCCGCCTTTGCGCGTAGCCAGGATGACCCGGTCCCCTTGCAGGGTCAAGCTGGAGGGGGTCTGTTTTTCGTCGGAGGTGTAGTTCCACAGCACCGAGCCGTCCTCGGGGCGCATGGCATAAACCTGACCTTCCTGGTCGCCCACCGCATAGACGGTGTCGTCAGGGCCAACCTGGACCCCGGAATGGGCTATGGGAAACTGCATCTGCTTGCTCCACAGTTCGTTGCCTTCGGCGTCGAGGCAAAACAGGGTGCGATCCCAGCTGCCGGCGTAGATGCGGGTGCCATCGTTGGAGAGAACCGGGGTCGAACTCAACGCAAACGAGTCTCGCTTGGAAAGGGATTCACGCTGCTCGGCGGTCATCTGGTCAAGCCGTTGATGAGCCTCGCCCGAGAACTCCCAGAGCGTATTTCCCTGGGTGTCCATCTTGCGGATCTTGCCATTACCGGTGGTGAAGAGCAGGCCATCCTCGGTCGGAGTGACCCGCGTGCCCGCGTGCAATCCGTCGTAAGACGGAAACCCCCGGGACCACAAAAAGTTGCCGTCTTTGATGGCGGTGATGGAGCCATCGGCCTGATAGATGGTGTCGTCGGCGCCCACCGCCAGACCGCCGTGATGCCCGGTGTTTTGCCGAGTATAATGGGTCCAGCCCCGCTGACCGTCAAACTTGATGAGATGGACGTTGCCGGGCCAGCCCTCGGAATAGACCACGCCATCCTTAGACACAGCGCCAATACGACCGGTAGGCGGGGCCGGCAGGTCTTCTTTACTGATGCTCCACTGGGGCTGGCCGTCTTTGCGGTCCAGGCAAACCAGGGGAGCCTCGCTCGTCGTAACGATGACGGCCTCGCTGGTAACCAGCGGGGAGGCGGCCATGGCCAGGCCTTTCATCTCTTTTTGCCACTGGACTTCGGCGTTGTCGGGATTCATGGCGATAAGAGCCCGGTCGGTGGGCACGTAGAGCGTTCCGTCATCGCCCACGCTGGGCGGGGCCACGATATCGCGGTCGAGCTTGACCGACCATTCCTCGACCGTGCTGCGCTTGGGGTCGAGGACCACAGAGATGGGGTTGGAGCCTATCATCTCATGAGCCTAAAGCGCCCGGCTTAACGGGTTCTTAAATAACGGAGAAAATCCCACAGGCCAGCGAAACGGTAGTCGCCGTCGATGTAATGCTCGATGACGTAGAAGGCGAAGTAGTAGGCCCGGGCAAAGGCCCAGATAGCCAGCGCCAGCATCCCGGCTACCATGGGCTCGGGATGAAGCAGCAGCAGATTGAGCGCCGCCATCAACCCCAGCAGTAGAAAAAGCACACCTTTGGCATAGAGCCACTTCGGATTCTCGAGATCGCCCATCACCCGATTTATACCCCCAGGTTGCACTTCTCGGAAGTTTTCCACAAGGATTTGAGGATTTTTCAAGGAATCTAAGGGAATGGATTTATTGGGCTTGGTAGAGCAAGCGGCCGATGGAGACGTGCTGCAGCTCGAGGGTGTCTATTCTTTGGCCGAGCCGCTGGTCTTGACGCGGGCAGTGAGCCTGGTGGGCCAGGCGGCCACCATCGTGTCCGAGAGTCCTGACGTGGTGGTGCGGCTGGTGGGTCCCGGCCCTTTCAGTTTTCATGACATCCGTTTCGAATATCGCGGCCAAGAGCCGGCCCGGGTGGTCTGGCTCGAATCGGGTCGAGCCGACTTCGAGCGCTGTCGCTTCAGCGGCGGCCATTGGAATGACGAGCGTGGCTATGGCTGCGGTCTGCACCTGGGCGGCCAGAGCCAGGCCAGAGTGCGCCAATGCCAGTTCTTTGAAAACGATGTGGGGGTGCTGGTCGACCACCAGGCTCGGCCTTTACTCGAGGGTTGCCGGTTCACCGATAATCGTCTCGACGGTTTGCGTTTTCGTGGCTATTCGGGCGGTCGGGCGGTGCAGAACGAATGTCGAGGCAACGGCTGGTCGGGTATTTCGGTGGCCGGCGAGGCGACCCCCGAGCTGGTCAGCAACTTCTGCTCCGAGAACGGGAGCAGCGGTATCCTCTATCGCGAGCGAGGCAGCGGCATCGGTTCGTCCAACGAGTGTTCGCACAACGCCCACCACGGCATCAGCTTGAGCGAATACTGCCGCCCCTTGCTCAAAGCCAACCAGTGCGAAGAGAACCAGCTCTGCGGCATCGACCTGGGGGATCAGTCGCGCGGCGTGTTGCAATCGAATCTTTGTTGCGGCAACGGCGTGCACGGCATGCAGGTGCGCGATGAGGCCGATCCCGTCCTGGAAGACAACGAGTGCATGGAGAACGCCAGCTCGGGGCTGGCCATTTTCGGAGCCTCGCGAGCCGTGTGCCGGCGCAACGTGTTGACCCAGAACGCCTGCTACGGCCTGCAAGTGAGCCAGGACGCCTCGCCCGTGCTCGTCGAGAACCACGCCGTGGGTAATCGTCTGTCGGGGTTCGGCTTCTTTGGCCAGGCGGGCGGCCTGGGGGCCGCCAACGAGTGCAGCGAAAACCACGGCTACGGGGTGCAACTGTCGGGCACCGCAGCCCCCATCCTGGGCGATCAGCTCTGCACTCAAAACCAGCGCGGGGGCCTCCTGGCAGCCGAAGAGAGCCGTCCCCTCGTGCGGGGCGGCCAGTTCAGCAAGAACGAAAAGCACGGCCTGGTGGTCAACGACCGCTCCCGCCCCCTGTTGCACGGAGCCAAAGCCGCCAGCAATGCCGAAGACGGCGTGGTCTTCGTGGGCCGAGCCGGGGGCGAGGCGCTGGCGGTCGAGGCCAGCGAGAACGGCCGCCACGGAATGTCCATCGGCCCCAAGACCTCACCCCTGCTCGAAGGCTGCAACTGCAACCAGAACCAGGCAGCCGATACCAGCAACCAATCGGGCAAGGCCCGCACAGCCTCGCGGGGCGGCGAACACGAACCACTGCCCGAGGGCTTCGAGGTGGCCATCGAAAGCGGCGAATCGCTGCGTCTGCCGTTCGAACCCAAGGGAGTGGAAAAGTTGATTCTCGAGGCTCTACTAAAGCACGGTCGCTTGAGCGAGGCATCCCTTGCCAAGGTGGCCCGCACCCGCCGCATCGGGGGAGCCATGGAGAACTTGCTCGAGCGCCTCAATCAGGCCGGGCTGCGCTATATTCGGCGCGACGGCGAGGGGCCCGAGGGCAACGTCTACGCGCTCAGCCGCGACACCAACCAATCAGGGAGACAAGCATGCTAGCCAGTTTAAGCCGCGACACGGCCACTTCGATCATCAACGCGCTGCGTTCGGGAACCGTCCCTTTTGACGGGCTCGAGCACTATGCGGTGGGCCTCGAGCGCCAGATGGAGGTGCTGCGCGAGCAGCGCGAGTACGTGGCCGGTGGTCACTCGGCCTATAAGTGCATTCGGGGCGCTTACGGGTCGGGCAAGACCTTTCTCTCGAGCCTGGCCGCGGCCGAAGCTGCCGACGCCAAGTTTCTGACCAGTAAAGTGGTCATCTCGGCCGCCGATACGCCGCTCCATAAGCTCAAAGAAGTCTATCGCCGCTTCTGCCAGAACCTTTCTCTGGCCGACCGCCGAGGGGGCGCCCTGCAGACCCTGGTCGACCGCTGGCTCTATCGCCTCGAGGACCAGGTCATCGAGGTCGATGGAGTGGCTGAGGACGACCCCGACTTCGCCGAGGTGGTGGCCCGCAAGGTCGACATGAGCCTGGTGCGCATCGGAGAACGGGCGGGCCGCCTGGCCGTCACCCTCAAAGCCTATCACAAAGCCAAGTACGACAGTCGCTTCTCGGACGCACGGGGCTTGCTCGATTGGGTCTCGGGCGAACCCAAGGTGGGGGCCGACGTCAAGCGCCTGGCCTCGGTGACCGGCCAGATCGACAACACCGACGCCCTGGTCTTTCTGCGCGGTTGGCTGGAACTGGCGGAGGCGGCCGGCTACGCCGGGGTGTTGCTGGTGCTCGACGAAGTCG
Organism: Vulcanimicrobiota bacterium; assembly: GCA_050250895.1. Classification (GTDB taxonomy): domain Bacteria; phylum Vulcanimicrobiota; class Xenobia; order Xenobiales; family JADMJV01; genus CAYRFU01. Next base: position 404,940 of record JBFWNU010000004.1, read on the forward strand.
AGACCATCCTGCGCCTGCGCCGGCCCGAGCGGCTCAAATCGCTCGAAGTGTTGCGCCAGTTGATCGACGCCGTCGAGAATCAAGAACTGCCGGGGTTGCACCTGCTGATCACCGGCACCCCCGACTTCTTCGAAAGTTCCCAGGGGGTCCCGTCGCTGGTGCCCCTGCACGAGCGCATCCGCCAGACCCACCGCGACGGCGAGCCCGAGAACTTTCGCCAACCCCAGATCACGTTGCCCACCCTCGACGCCGAGCGTCTGCGCCAGGTGGCCACGCGGGTGCGGGCCATCTATCCGGCCGAACATGGCGAGCGGTTGAGCAAGCGAGTACCCGACAGCTATGTGTTGCAACTGGTGGACCAGATGACGGCCGGCTTCGGTGGTCGCATCGAGGTGTTGCCGCGCTTGTTCCTGCGCGAATTCGTGCACATCCTCGACCTGGTCGACCAGCACTCAGACTACGATCCGGCTCAAGCCTATCGCTTTGATGTGGCCGGACTGAGCGAACTCAGGCCCGAAGAGGAAGAGGCCATTCAAGCGGCCGGGCGCGAGGTTCTCATCTAGTCCGCGCTGCAGTTAGAACTGCTGCCAGAGCAGCACGCGGCTCTTCTCGGCCGGGTCGAAGACCTGATTGAGGTCGAGATTGATCAAGTAGAACTCTTTGCCGTTCTTGATGGTGGGCTTGAGCAGCGAGTCGAGATAGGCTTCGACCTTCATGTCATCGACCTTGACGGCCGGCTGAAAAGTGTGAGTCGAACTCGAAGAGGTCTTGGTGGTCTTGGACGAGAGCCCGAACCAGGAACTCTCCTTCTTCTTGTATTCGGTGGTTACCGTGTATTCCACCGGCGCGCCGGCCGAGGCCTGGGCCACTGCGGCCCAGTTGGCAACTTCGGCCAGCACCGTCTCGCGAGAAACGTTATTGCCGCGATAATAGTTGACATAGACCGTCTTGTCTTCAATAGTGAAGGGGTACTTGTCGAGCTGGAAATTGGCCGCATCTTCAACTGGGATGGCCGAGGCATCGGTATACATGTTGCCTCGCGAGAAAGCGCCTTGAATAGCCACCGAGAAGCGCTCTTCACCGGTCTCGGTGGCGGGCATTCGATGGCCTGACACCGCCAGCCCGGCCACCACCGAGTCGGCCAGCTTGGCCTTGTCGGCGGCGCTGATGATGTTGGTGGTGGTGGTGTCTTTATCGCCCCAGCCGAGGAACCGGTCGTCGTCTTCATCCTCTTTGCTGGTGGTATCGGGCAGCGTGCTCTTGGTGACATCGGGCACGCCGACCGCAAAACTCACCGAGATGGGCGTCTTGACCAGGGTGACGTTGTCGAGGCGCAACTTTCCTTTCCCTTTGGGGCCGTTGGCCACGGCCGCTCCCACCACCGTGATGTCCTTGGCCCACAGGTCGCCTTCGGAATAGACCAGTCCGTTAAAGAAGTTGCCACTCTTGCTCAGGCCGTGAAGGGTGATATCGCCTTTGGAGACCAGCGCCACCACATCGGTGGCCGAAATCTCGGCGCCCTCTTTGATCGACACTTCACCGAGCGAGAAAATCGCGCCGTTGCCGTAGACCTTGCCGGTCACGTCGACATCGCCCCGCACATACAGCAGGCCACCGTTGAGGTGAATGTTGCCATTGACCCTGAGGTCGCCCAGGGCCTCGGTGAAGAAGTCGACCTCTAAATTGGTAAGGGTCGGCGACCCATCGAGGATCTGATCGTTGCCTTTGATCTCGTCAAGCTTGGCAAAGATGTTGTCCACATCCAGGTCGGGCATGGTCTGCTCACCCGAGTGCTCGCGCACCTCGCCGGCCACTTTGACCGAGGTATCGAGGTCGATGCTTCCTACTGCCATGACGTCGCCCATCACGGTCGAGGTTGGCCCGATAGAAACGGCCTTGTCCCCGGCAAAGTTACTGGCCACATGGGCCATATCCAAATCCGCCGGGTCGAGGGTGGTGGCTTTGCCGGTGTCGGCAAAAGCCTGGGTAGAAGCCACTCCTGCAACCAGCAGCCCGCCCGACGAGGTCAGGGGTCCGGTCGAAGCCAGAGCGTTGGGATAAGGAGGGATGTAGTAAATGGCTTCCATCTGGTAGCGGGCGTTCTTGCACTTGCCCACGGCCACCAGGTGCACGGCGCTGTCGGGAATCTGCCGGCCGTTGGCCCCCTCGACCGAGGTCGGCTCTTCGAAATTATTGGTCGAGAAGGGCAACTTCAGATCGGAGGCCTGCTTCTTGCTGAAGGTCAGCCAACCATCGGCCTCGTCAGGAGCGAAGCTGGATGGGATGTGAATGGTCTGGTCATCAGCCCGGGCCTTGCCGAACGTCTGGTCCATCCAGATGCGTCCCAGCGCCGTGGCCACCGCCGACTCGGCCAGATTGCGGGCTTCGCGCTGGTCCACCACCGTGTTGCTGAAATTGAGGTGGAAGAAGGAAACGGCCACCACGGTAAACAGCGCCAGGGTAATGATGGTAACCAGCAGTAGAACAGAACCGATTGTGAGACCGCGTGCTCCCCTGCGAACCATACACCAAAGTATATCACGATCGACCAGCGCTGGACCAGTTCATCTAAAATTAACATCCCCCAACACTTTTCCAAGGGATGCTCCGGAGGCACCCGGTAGACTGAAACCATGGCAGGAGAGTTTGCGCTTATTGTGGGCGGCCGGCGATGAATGCGGTCAGAACCCATCGCCCGACCGCCGGGCCCACTCTCCCGGCCGCGCGCCCGCGCCCGGCCGGGCCTGCGCTCAGCGGCACCGCTGACACAGGGCTCAAGGCGCAGCGCCTCTCTGAGCTGCGCGACCAGAAACCGACCACCCCGGCGGGCCAGAACCCCACTCTCGCCAGCCAGGCCGAAAGGGCTAGGGCAGGCCTGGGCCAAGCCTTCGAGCTAAAGAAGCCGGTCACGCTCAAGAATGGAGTCACCGTGGTCAAAAGCGCCGACCTCAGCGACGGCTCGGGCCTATATGACCTGAATGTGGGCGGCCACAAAGTGGGGGTCCGTTTCGACCAGGGAATCGACGCAGGCACAAAGCTGCCGCAATTGGCCGACTACCTCGAGCAGACACCCGAACACTTGCGCAAAGAGCTTGGTTTTATCAACTTTCAGAACGGGGCCAATCCCAAGGACGCTGAAATCGCCAAGAAGTTTGGAGTCGAAGAGTTTCAGACCTGGGCTACCGCCGATGACCACGCCATCAACGTCTACCACGGCGGAAAATTCTTCGGTCAACGCGAGTTCGACCACGAGCTGGGCCATCTGGTGGGCGCCCGTCGCAGCGGCCACGACGAACTGGTCGACTGGGTCAATCTGCGCCACGACCCCCACAACACACCGGTTGGTTGGGGGGCCCGCAAAGCCTACGACCATAAAGAGGTTTCTGACTACGGAAAGCTGTCGCTCGGCGAGGACTTCGCCGAGGGCTATGCCGACTACATGCAGGCTCGCCGTCAGGGCCCCGAAGCCTGGCAGGCGTTCGGACAGAAGTTTCCCAGCCGGACGGCCCTGCTCGAGCGCATCGTGACCAACGGAGACACCCGCTGACACTCCGCCAAGACAGGGTTTGCCCAGGCCTGGCAGAAATCCGTGGCGATGGCCGACTTCATTGCCCTGGGGACCGAGAAGTGGGACCGGGCCGCCGCTCGGGCCTATCGACTCGAGCGCTTTCTTTATCGCAACCAGGACCTCGAACTCAGGCTGCTCAGGTCGGGGCGGGGCCAGCCCTGGGTGAGCAATCCCTACGGCTATGTCGGGGGCCTGGACCGAGCCCGGCCTGAACTCACCCAGGAGCTGCCTCAGGTGTTGGCCAGGCTGCTGCAGGAAAGCCAAGCCCCCTATGCGCTGTTGCGCACTCTCGAGCCGTTAGGAGGCGAGGTGGCCGAGAAGTTTCAGGTCGACACCCGCTTTCACACCTTCTTTCTTGACCTCGAGGGTGGCTCTGAGGTGGTCTGGAACACGCGTCTGGCCTCGAAGGTGCGCCGCCAAACGCGCCGCGGCCTCCGTCAGGGGGTAGTGGCCCGCCTCGGCCAGCTCGACCTTTTCCCAGACTTCTTGCGGGTACTGAGCCAGTGCTGGAGAGACCTGGGTACTCCCTTTCACACCCCCGCGTTCTTCAAAGCGCTGCTGGCCAACTATGGCCCGGCCGATTCGGCCATCCTGAACCTCTACCAGGGCGAAGAGCCAGTGGCCACCGCCCTGCTGGTCATCGCGGGCGATACGCTGTTTTTTCCCTACACCGGCACCCTCAAAGAGGCTCAGCGAAACGGAGTCAACAACGTGCTCTACTGGCGCATCATCGAGTTTGGCTGCGCGCGGGGCTGCCGCTGGTGGGATCTGGGGCGCAGCCGCAAAGACTCGAGCCACGCCATCTATAAGCGACCATGGGGGGTCCAGGAGCGGCCGCTCTACTACAACTATCTGATGGCCCCGGGCGCCGCCATCCAAAACCTGGAAAGCCGCCTGGTGAAGCTAGCCGTCGAGACCTGGAAGCATTTGCCGGTAGGCCTGCATCGGGCCCTCGGTCCCCGGCTGATCCGGAGGGTGTTATGAGCTTCACCCAGGCCGATTCGACCACCGATCGGGCCATCCTCGAGCAGGTAGTCCAACTGCACCTGGCCACCCTGGGCGACCTCTTTCTCAGCCAGCTGGGTTCTTATTTCGTCGACCGTTACTACGACGAACTGCGCCACGACGGCGGCTCGCTGCTGGGCCTTTGGATGGACGGTCCGCAAGTGGTGGGTCTGGCCGCTGGCGGCCTGGCTCCCGGTCAGGTCTTTTCGCGGCTGGGTTGGCGTCGTCTGGAGTTTAGCCTGCAGATGCTACGTGCGCTGGCCAGAAGGCCTCGCCTGCTCGGCCAATTGCTGGCCTCGCTGGGCGGCGTAGAAGACTTACCCTCGAGCCAGGTCGAACTGACCTATTTCGCGGTGGCTCCGGCCCGCCAGGGCCAGGGTCTCGGTAAACAGCTGCTCGAGGCTTATGCTCAATGGTGGACCGCGCGAGGCATGACGGGGCTTTCTCTGAGCGTTGAAGAAGAGAACCAGGGCGCCTTGCGATTCTACTCTCGTCAGGGCTTCCAAAAACTCGGGGCTCAAAAGCACGGAGCCTATCAGCGTTATCTACTGAGAAAACCGTTGTGAGATTTCACGCCGACGACCTGGGCGCCAGCCCCGCCATCACTCGGGCCGTGCTCGACTGTTACACGGCCGGGGCGATTTCGAGCTGCAGCGTGCTGATCAATCGCCAACCCTTCGAGCAGCTGGTCGAGGCTTTGCAGCCCCACCCCGGCCTTGGCCTCAGGCTGCACCTCAATCTGAGCGAAGGCTATGCTCTGACGGAAGCTCCCCGGCTGTGCCGGCCCGACGGCAGCTTTCGTCACTCCTTCCAGAGTCTCGCCCTGGACTATCTCTTCTCGCCTCAAAGGGCTGAACTCCGGCGCCAGTTGCAGGCTGAACTCGAGGCCCAGTGCCACCGCTACGGCCAGCTGCTGGCAGCCCTGGGCCGCAGCGCCGAAGTGGGCCTCGACAGTCACGAGCACTTCCACTTTCTGCCCTTTGTCTTTGAAGCCGTGTCCCAACTGGCTGGGCAGTTTGCGGTGGTGTCGCTGCGCCTGCCTCCCAGGACCGTCTTCCTCAGTCACTTCACTCCGGCCTCGCCGGTGCCGCTGCTCAAAGCGCTGGTGCTGACCGGTCTCGGCAGGTGGCTGCACTCGCGCTGGCCGTATCAGGCACCTCGGTTGCTGGTCACGGGCACCGTCGATCCCTTCCGACTCGATATCGACCAGGCCGGCGAGGTGATTTTTCACCCCGGGCAACTGGCCCCCGACGAATCGGGACCTCCTCAGCCGCGATTGGCCAGGGCCTATCGGGCCGAGCATCGCAAGCTCGAGCACGAAGCTCTGCTTCGCTTCACAGCTGGTCGCGCAGCACGTAACGGGGCCGGGCTTTGACCTCTTCGTGGATCCGGCCCACGTAGAGACCGAGAATGGACAGGCCCAGAAAGTTGAGCCCGCCCGACGAGAGAATCAGAAAGTTGATGGTCGATAGACCGTTGACCGCCTGTCCGGTGAACTTGAGATAAAGGGTCCAGCCGCCCACCAGCGAGGCCGGAAAGAGCAGCAGCAATCCGGTCACCAGCAACATGGTGAGGGGAATCGACGAGAAAGCCGTGATGTTATTGATGGCATAGCGCATCAGCCCGAAGAACGACCACCGCGAGTCGCGACCGGGGATGTCGCGCACCATGAACTGCACCCGAGCCCGGTCGAACCCGAGCCAGTTGGTCACGCCTCGAAAAAACATATTGCGCTCGGGTAGCCTCAACCAGGCATCGCGGGCTCGGGCGCTGAGCAGCTTGAAGTCGGTCTGCCCCTCGAGATCGGTGCCACACATCAGGTTGAACACCTTGTAGAAGAGCCTGGCTCGGGTGCGGCTGAAGTAGCCCTCGTTAGGAGAGCGCATCTTGATGCCCTCGACGAGATCGCAGGCTTGCTCTTGCCAGGTCCTGACCATCTCGGGAATGAGCTCGGGGGGATGCTGCAAATCGCCGTCGATCGTCACGAAGGCCTCGCCTTCGGCGAACTCGAGGCCGGCACACAAAGCCGCCTCCTTGCCAAAGTTGCGACTCAGTCGCAAGGCCCGCAAAGGGTATTTCTCTTGGAGCTCGGTTAGAGCCGCCCAGGTCCCATCGGTTGATCCGTCATCCACCACCAGACACTGGTAATCGAGGTCTTTGAGGTGGATGTCGAGCTGCTCGAGCAGGGCCGGCAGCCCACTGGCCTCGTTATAGATCGGGACAATCACGCACAGAGTCGGCACAGAGCTCATCGTTCAAGGTTCGAATTCGCCCACATAGCCCCTGCGCTCGAGCGCTGCTTTGTCGGCAGGAACTGCTTGCAGCGACAGGAACCGGTTGCGATGACCAGGGTTCGACCGCTACCGGTGATTCTTTGCGCCTTCATGCTGGTCACGTTCCCTCTGCGTCTGCGCGAACACGATACCTTTCAAGTCGAGTTCGATCAGGCCAACATCCAGCAATATCTGTGGCTGATGGCCCACGGCCAACGACCCTATGGCACGCTGGCCGAGAGTCACGCCTTCGGCGATCACTTCGACCCCGTCCTCTATCTCTTCTGCCTGCCCTTCCGCTGGCTCCCCAGCTTCGAACTCTATCTGCTGATGCACCTGGGCCTCATGCTGGTCGGTGGAGTGGCCGTCTTTCGTCTGGCCCATCGCAAGCTCGAGTCAGAATGGCTGGCGGCCGCCTGCACCATGGCCTACATGTTCAATCCCCTTACGTTGGGCGTGAGCCTCTATCCCCTACCCCATGTGGCCGTCGGGCTGGCAGCCTTCCTGTGGGCTCTGGCCCTGGACTGCGACCCTCGTGCCCTGGCGGTAGGCCTGCTGGTGGCGGCGGCCAGTGTCGAAATGGCTCTACTTCCATTCCTGGGTCTGGCCCTTTACCTCCTCAGCCAGAAAGAGTACAAGAAAGGACTGGTGTTGGCCGCGGCCAGCCTGTTCTTGATGGTCCTGCTCACCCAGGTGGTCACCCCCACCTTCGGGGCCGTCGGGCAGCACGCCGGGCTGGACCGCCAATTCGGTCGCTTCGACTATCTCAAGCAAGATGTGGCCGGGCTGCCGGGCCGGCTGGCCACTCATGCCGCCGCCTTTTGGAGCCTGGATCGAACCTTGCTGGCCCAGATGTTCTTGGCCACGGCCGGGCTTTTCGTGTTGGCCCTGCCGGCCTGCCTGGCCTTCTTGCCAGGGCTGATCATCAATCTGGCTGCCGACTTCTGGGGGATGCACAGCGTCTTTTTGCACTATCAGGCCATCGTGGTAGGCGGGCTCTACTTCGCGGCCATCTGCGGCCTCGAGCGTTTGGGCGACCAGCACCGGTCCAGGGCGGCGGTGTTCCTGCTGGTAGGCACAGCCGGGTCGCTTTTGTTGGGCAACCCGCTGGCCGGCCGGGTCGGGCAATCACCAGAACGCGTCGCTCAACTCAGCACGGCCCTGGACCGGCTGCCTCCCCAGGCCTCGGTCCTGGCGCCGGCCTCCACCGTCTCGCACCTGGCCTTTCGCCCCCAGGTCTACAGCCTGCCCTCGCTGACCGAGACGCCATCCTGGCAGAGTTCGGCCGCCCACCAGGCACAGGTCGACTGGATCCTGCTCGATCTCGACGGGCTGGGCTTTCCCTGGCGCAAAGACATGCTCAACCTCAAGGCCCAACAGATTTTGCAAGACCCCGACTACGGTTTTCACTCAGCCATCGGGCGCCTGGTCCTGCTCGAACGGGGCAACACCACCCCTTTACCCGAAGGCCTGGTCAAGGTGATCCCGACCTATTCGAGTCTGGAACTGGTGAACGCTTACCTGGCAGGGGGCTTCCCCGAACAGGCTCAGGCCGAACTCGACCGCCTGCTGGGCCAGGCCGAGTCGCCGGTCTTGTGCTACTGGCAGGGGCGCATCTTCCAGCAGCAGCGGGCGGTCGAGAAATCGAACCAGTGGTTCGAACGGGCCCTCGAACAGGGTCCTTCCGACGACCTGCGCCAGGAGTTGCTGGCCCAGCTCGAGACCAACCGGCGGGGCTACGTTCCCCAGATCGCGCCGCGATACTAACGGGCGGGAAAGCGATAGACCTGGTAGACCCAGATCTGGGCAATCTTGTCGGCCCCGGCGGTCAGGCGCTCGAGGAGTCTGGCTTCTTCCTTCTGATACAGGTCGGGGTCCATGCTGGGGTATTCGGCCCGAATGCTCGAAGCGGTCGAGAGAAAGAGCACTCCACAGCGGTCGGCCGCTCGGATCTGTCGCTCAGCTTTTTCGAAGGCCTCTTCCGGATAATAGAGGGGAACCAGGCTCTCGAAATCGGTGGGGTTGTGGGCTCCCACCAACCAGACCAGCTGGGGAAGCTCGGGAAAGGCGAAGAGGTTCTGGCCGGCAAACTGCTGGGTCAAAACGTTGCTCAACTGCTGGGTGGCCGCGGCCACTTGAGGATCGTTGGCATACAGGGTGCCGCGCGGAAAGCGAATAGGATAGCGGTATGGGCCCCAGCCGATGACATTGTCGAGGCCGTGCGTCAAGAACACGGTCACCACACACGCGGCCACTGTCCTGGCCAGGCGGGGATAGGCCGATTGAAGCCAATAGAGCAGGTAGGCCAGCGCGGGATACCAGGCCACCGTCAAAAAATTAAAGTGGTAACGAGTGGCCCGGGCCATGGCAAAATAGGTCGAGACCCACAACAGGAGCAGCAACCCCAGTAGCAAGCTCCGGCCGGCATCGTCGAGAGCCTGGGAGTGACGCAGCCTGGTCGCGTAGACCACGGTGAGCACGATCAGGACCGGGAAAAAGCCGGTATACTTCACTAGATCCACTCCGGCAAAGGCGGCGGCCCGCACGAACCAGACCAGCCAGCTAACGATGGACGGATTGCCGAACTGGGAGAGCCCCGAAGAAAGCGTCTGGAAATGTCCGAGGGCCAGCCCCCAGTCGAACGGATAGCCCTGGACGGCTTTGTATTCGAGCACGTTGAACAGGATCGCCTGAGACCAGAAGTCGCCAAAGACGCCCCGCCAGAGCATCCAGCCGACAAAGAGGGCTCCCGGGATAGCCGCGCCGGCCACCAGATAGGCCAAACGCTCGAGCCGCGCCTCCTGGCTGACCACCACCATGAGCGCCAGGGCCAGGCAGACAGCCACTCCCCGCGGTTGCAGATAGAGCACGGTCAGCCCGGCGAGAAGACCTGCCCCCAGTTGGTGGCGGGGCTGGCTGGCGTAAGCCGAACAGAGGAGGGCGAGCAGAGCGGGGATCGAGGCATCCCAGTGATAGACAGCCATGGGGAACATCTGGCCCCCCACACAGGCGAACATCAGCGGCGGGATGGCCGACCAGAGCCGAGGCATGAGGCAGCGACTGACCAGCCAGACGGCCACGCAAAGCAGGCACAGCGACAGCATGAAGTAGAGCCGGGCCACCCAGATCTGCTCGCCCAGGGCGAGAAAGAAGATTTTCAGACCGAACGGCGTCCCCGGCATGAAGCGCATGAAGAAGTCGCGATAGGGAAGTTGCCCCTGGTTGAGGCGCGAGGCCCACTCGAGCATGTTACCCTCGTCTTGCAGCACCAGGTAGGCCGAACGAGAGGGCCAGATGGCCGCCAGTTGCAGCCAGAAGACGAGGGCCGAGCCCTTGACCAATTCGGAGGCCGACGGCGTCTGGTAGGAGCGCGATTCGGTCATGGACTAGCGCGCCCCTGACGGGGGAGGAACGGGCCGCGTCCAGAGAGGAATCTCGGTCTCCTTGATGATCTCGATGGTGGGATAGGTGAAGTACTCGACATCGACGGCCGTCAGGCTCACCAGCGGCTCCTGGCCCTGGTACGAGCCTTCGGGACGACGCACGAAGAAGTGATTGGGCGCCTGCAACCAGTTGAGCACTCGCAGCGGCCAGGAACGCTTGTAGCTGTAGCGATTATGGGTGTAGTAGACCAGAAACTCGGTAAAGCGACGGCTGGTCTCTTCGGAATAGCGGTCCTCGCCAAAGGCGGCCTTCACCTTGGGGAGCTGGGCGGGTTCGACCTGGTTGAGAAACCGGGCCACCACCGGCGAGTGGGTGGCTCCGTAGGTCTCGACCAGCCTCGGTTCGGAGCGAAGAAAGAAAAAACGGCTCTGGACCATCTCGAGTTCGTAGAGAGAAAAGTCGGAGGGAGCCAGCTCATAGGTCTGACCACTGGCGCCGGTGCCGACGAGCCGAAATCGATTGACGAAGGGCGTGTCGTACCAGAAGAAGCTGGTGGGCAGCAAGAAGAAGATGCCCAGGCAGTACATCGCCAACCACAGACCGCGGTGATAGCGGTTGAAGATGGGCCTCAGAAAGCGACCGCGGCCTCGCCAGAGAACGAAGATCAGGACCAGATCGAGCAACATCCAGGTCCAGAAGAAGATCCCGCTGGTCACCAGGATCAGCGCGTGCAGCCCGATGACGCCGACCAGGCCCAGTTGAGCGCTGCGACGTCCCCAGATCAGCAGGATACCGCCCAACTCGAGCAGCAAGGCGCCGACCTGCATAGGCACGGCGAAGACCGACATCGACCGGGCTACGCTCTCGATCTCGGCCTGGTTCATCCAGGTGTGCATGCGGTAGATCCAGCCGGCCGGGAGCAGGTGGCTCATATCGTTGCCCAGCACCCAACGCAGGCCGCCCGCATAGAAGATCTTGCCGACTCCGGCGTTGAAATAGAAAAATCCCGTCAGGGCGATGGCCAAAAAGACGAAAAAGCGCCGGTTGAGCTTGAGGCAGTATTGCACCGGCAGATAGGCTGCGAACAGGATCATCATATCCCAGGGCAGGCGCTTGTCGAGCAAAAACCAGAAGTAGCCAAAGACCGGAAAGCGAAACTGCAGACTGATGGTGGTGATGGTGGCGATAAAGGGATAGATGAACAGCGGGTGCCTCCACAGGGCCAGCCAGAGCACGATGAGGCAGAGGCGGTCGCCCAGGTGCTCTTGCCCGAAGAAATAGTTCATCTGATAGGCGCTAAAGATCCAGGTCAGAATGGCGGTGGTGGCCAGAACGATGATGCGAGCGTTGCCGCTGGGGTCGATAGCCTCCCAGCTCAGCTCGTCTTTGACGTGATACGAAATGATGACGAACAGGCCGGCCAGAGCCAGCACCAGGGGCCTTTTGAGTTGCTCCCACATGAGAAAGGGAGCGCGAAAAACCGCCTCATCAAGACCCAGTACGCTCTGGGACATGATCCAGACGAGATTGAATAGAAGGATGACCGCCACCATCGCGAGCAGGCCTTTGGAGCGGAGAAAACGGCTCACGGCCCTTCGATTCCGTGTCGCCAGGGGAAGAACCTCTCCTGGAACTCTGGCCACCACGAGCTGGTTATGCATCAGGTGAGACTTTTGCTGAGCACGATCCTGGTGGCCCTGGTGGCGTGGTGGCTATGGCCCGTCCCCGAGCCCGATTGGGCTCACCTGAGCGACCAGCAGTGGCAGCAACGCTTGAGCGCCGAACAATACCACATCCTTCGCGAGGGTGGCACCGAACCGCCCGGCACCGGCCTCTATGCCAAGCCGGGCCAGCCAGGCACGTTTCGCTGTGCCGGCTGCGGCCAGCCCCTGTTTGCCAGCCAGAAGCAGTACGACTCGGGCACCGGCTGGCCCAGCTTTACCCAGCCCCTCGAGGGGGCTGTCGACCACCACCAGGACAATACTTTCATGTTCGCCCAGGTCGAAGTGCGCTGCGGCCGCTGCCTGGGTCATCTGGGACACGTCTTTCCCGACGGTCCTAAGCCGACCGGAACGCGCTACTGCATCAATTCGCTGGCCCTCGAGCTAGAATAGGCACCGAAGGCCAGCACGGCGTTGAGCCCGCCGAAGGCGAAAGAATTGGAAATCGCTTTCTGGACGGGGGCTTCGAGAGCCTGATTGGCCACTACCTTGACCCGACATTCCGGATCGTCTTGCTGATGATGGATGGTGGGAGGGACCAGCCCATGATGCAGGGCCAGCAGAGTGGCGCACGCCTCCAACGCCCCGGCCGCCCCCAGCGCGTGGCCGTGCATCGACTTGGTCGAGGTGACCAGCAGTTGGTCGGCATGCTCCCCGAACACCTCACGGATGGCACTCGACTCGGTGGCGTCGTTGAGCGGAGTGCCGGTGCCGTGGGCGTTGATATGGTCGATCTCGGTCGGGACGAGCCCTGCATCGGACAGGGCCGCCCGCATGGCCAGGGCCGCTCCCTCGGCCAGAGGCCGCACCACGTGGTGGGCGTCGGCGCTCATGCCAAAACCCAGCACCTCGCCATAGATCCGGGCCCCCCGGGCCTGAGCCAGGCTCAACTCCTCGAGCATCAGCACAGCCCCGCCTTCGCCCAGGCTCAAGCCCTGGCGGTCGGCCGAAAAGGGTCGGCAAGGTTCAGGGTCGACCGCTCGGGTCGCTTCCCAGGCGCGCAAGTTGCCCAGGGCAAAGGGGGCTTCGCTGCCTCCGGCCAGGGCCCGGTCGATCACTCCCTGGCGGATCATCCAAAAGGCCATGCCGATGGCGTGATTGGCCGAGGAGCAAGCCGTGGAAAGGGTAAAACACGGTCCCATCAGCCCTGTCTCGGCGGCCAATCCGCTGGCGCCCGAGTTAGCCATGACCCGGGGCACCGTCAGCGGAATGACCCGCGGACGATTCTGGATATACAGGCGCTGGCTCTCTTCGTCCTGGGTCATCTGGCCGGCGCTGGCCGTAGCCGACACGATGGCCGTGCGCACCCGGTCTTCGGGACCGGGCTCGAAACCAGAATCGGCCAGGGCCTGGCGCCCGGCCAACACGTAATACTGCCCAAAAGGGTCGAGTGAAGCCAGGGCCGACTTCTCGAAATGGGCGCTGCCGTCCCAATCGGGCATCCAGGCCGCCGTCTTGATGCGCAACTCGGGAAAGCGCGTGAAAGGCGTGATGGCGCAGACACCGGAGGTGAGCCCCTGCCAGAAGTCAGGCCAGCCCAAGCCCAGGGGACTGACCACGCCAAGCCCGGTGACTACCACCCGCCGGGCTGGCATCACTCAGTCTGCAACCCCCGCACCAATTCGATGAGGTCGTTGACGGTGTTCACGTCACGGGCGCCCTGATCAGGAATCGAGAGGTCGAACTCTTCTTCGAGATTGAAAATGATCTCCATCGAGACAATCGAATCAAAGCCGATCTCGTCGAACGGCTGGTCCAACGGAATGTCGGAAGGACTGAGATCAACACGCTCGGCGACGACCGCCAAGACCCTGTTCGCCAATGGATCCACGCCCGGGTGCTTCCTAAACGGCCGGGTTGATTCCTCCCCGAACGCGCCAAAGCCCAGGAAGGAAACCCGTAGCACGAGATAGCAGAAAGCCAACATGCCGCCCCATCCCATAGAATTACTCGAACAAGTCGAGAGCTGGCAGTGGCCCCCCGCTACCGGGCAGGTGTTGCTGACCATCTTCAAGACCGATCCGAACCCCGACATGCGCTGCCGGGCGGCCATGATGCTGGGCGATCTGGCCGTGTTCAACGACCAGATCGGGGCCGCTCTGTTGGCATGCGTTCGCGACGCCGAGCTACCGGCGGAGGTGCGCGCCTCGGCCGCGGTGGCGCTGGGTCCCGCCCTCGAGCAGACCGAGCTGGTCGGTTTCGACGACCTCGAGTTCGACCCCCCACCGCTACCCGAAGAACTGTTCGAGCAGATTCAAGAGACCTTTCACGAACTCAGTCAAGAGCCCACCCAGTCTGCCCTGCTGCGCCGGCGGGCGCTGGAGGCCTCGGTGCGCGCCCCCGAAGCCTGGCATCGAGAGTCGGTCGAAAACGCCTGGAAGACCAACGATTGCGAGTGGCAAACCACGGCCGTCTTTTGCATGGGCTACCTGCCCGGCTTTGAAGACAAGATCCTTGAGGCCCTCAAAAGCCCTCATCAGATGGTGGTCAACGAAGCCGTCTATACGGCCGCCGAACGGGGCATGCCTCAGGTCTTCGAGCGATTGGCCGCTATGGCCCGCGACGACAAGCTGGCTGACGAACAGCGCTTCATCGCCATCGGCGGCCTGGGAGCCATGGCCACCGACCAATCGGTGGCCGTCCTCACCGAACTGAGCACCTCTACCAACGAGGAAATCGCGCGCTCAGCCAAAGAGGCCTTGATGGACGCCCAGGTGGTCGGGCAGCTCGATGGCGAAGAGGAGTGGCCCGAAGAAGACGATTTTGACCCCGAGAAAGGGACTGCCGGGGCCGATAACTAAAAACCGCTTTCCCACTCAAGATTCAGGAGGACCCGATGAACCTGCAAGAGAGCGCCAAGCGAGTGATCCAAGACCTCAAAGAGCTGGCCGAGTTGACCTCGACCCCGGAGGGCGCTCAGCGGGTAGCCTGGGGCCCCATCTGGCGCAAGTCCCGCGACTGGTTCGAGGGCAAGGTCCAAGAGATCGGGCTAACCATGGAGCGCGACTCGGCCGGCAACGCCTGGGTCACCCTCCCCGGCGCCAGCGAAGAAGTGGTCATCATCGGCGGCCACCTCGACTCGGTGCCCAACGGCGGGTGGCTCGACGGAGTGCTGGGCACCCTCTCGGCTTTGGAAGCGCTGCGCCGGGCCAAAGCGGCCGGCACTCCGCCGGTGACCCTCAAAGCGGTGGATTGGGCCGACGAAGAAGGAGCGCGCTTCGGTCGCAGCTTGCTGGGCTCGGCGGCCGCCGGCGGCAGCCTCGAGATCGAAGAGGTCCGCGAGCTGCTCGACAAGGACGGCATCCGCTTAGAAGACGCCTTGCGCGAGAACGGGGTCAACCTCGACACCATGCTCAAGGCCCACGACGAGCTCAAGACCATCCCCTCCAAGGCTTACCTCGAGTTGCACATCGAGCAAGGTCCGGTGCTCGAGGCCCAAAATTTACCCACGGGCGTGGTCATGGGCACCTTTGGCGTCGAACGCCACCGCATGCGTTTCGTGGGTCAGGCGGCCCACTCGGGCTCCACCCCTATCCCCCACCGACGCGACGCTTTTCTGGCGGCCGCCCAGACGGCCCTCGAGTGCCGCCAGATCGGGCTGCGCCATTCGACCCCCGAAAGCAACGTGGTGTGTACCGTGGGCATGGTCGAGGTCGAACCGTGTATCGTGACGGCCGTGCCCGGTGTGTGCACCATCTCGCTGGATCAACGGGCTTTGCACGCCGAGGTGCTGGCGAAGATGAACCAGGAGGCCCGCGAGGCCTCTGAGCGCTTTGCCAAGGAAAACAACGTTACCGTCGAGTGGAGCAAACTGTGGCAGATCGAGCCTCGCCCCTTCGACCCCGACTTGATTCGCCTTTGCGAAGAAGCTGTCAAAGAAGTGACCGGCCACGCTCCCAGGTTGCCCTCGGGCCCGCTTCACGACGCCGCCGAGATGGTGCCCCATATGCCGACGGTGATGATGTTTGCTTACTCCTCGAACGGTCTTTCCCACTGCAAAGAAGAAGACACTCCCATCGAGCACCTGGACAAGACCATTCAGTCCTTCCTGCTGTTGGCCGAAAAGACGGTCAACCACCTGGCCGCCACGGCCACCCGCTAACATGCGCCGCCGGTTGATCCTCGCTACGCTGCTGGTGTTGGCGACCGCGGCGGGCTGGGCCAAAGAGACCCGTGAGGCCTTCTCGGTGGAGGTGCCCAAAGGCTGGGCCACCAACGGCGCGTTGTCTCGTTCTTCCAGCCATGTGTATCTGGTGCGCGAAGGCAAACCGTGGAAGTTCTCGATGTCGCGCCAGCCCAGCAACATTCCCTCGCAGGCTGCGGCCCGCAAAGCTCGCACCTCGCCACCCCAGCAGAAGGTCCTTTCGATCTCCAAGCTCAAGGTGGACAAGCGTGAGGGCTTTGTGGTCGACTGGACCTCGTACGGCGGCAAACGCCTGCAAGAAGCGTTCATTCCTGATAAAGGCGAAGGCTACTTCTTGATCACCTTCGAGTGCCCGGCGGCCGACTACGGCCGCAGCCTCAACGACTGGAAGCGGTTGCTCAAGGGGATCGATCTCAGGCTTTCTAACGACGCGGCCGCCAGCCCCTCGGGGGGGGTGGTAGCCAAAGAGACTTTTACGGTTGAACTGCCTGAGGGCTGGGCCGAGGCCAGGACCACCCAGCGCGACAAGAGACGGGCAATGCTCGAGTTCTCGGCCCCCGGAGCGCGGGCCCAGGTCGACATCTCTGACGACAAAATGGCCCCGGCCACGCTCGAGCAGCTGATGCCACGCTCCAAAGAAGCCAGGCTGGCCGACAGCGGCAAAGCGAACATCTCGCGACGCCACGGCATCTTCGTAGCCGAGGTCTTTCAGAGCGAGCGTATCGAGCTCTATCACCTCGACAATGGCCGCGGGGGGCGCTATCTCATCCATTTCTCCTGCCTCGAGGCCGACTATCACAAGATCAAACCCAGCTGGAAAAAGCTCTTGGGTCGCCTGAAGTTGCAATGATGACCCCGGTTGCAACCGGTTAGCAACAGCCGGCCGTTAAGGTTCGGCTATGCTCTCTGCGGCTAACCATACGCGTTACGGAGGCTGCCTGGCAGCTTATCTGCACAAGCCTGACGGCAGCGAGTTTCAGCTCGCTCTGGCCGAGCCGGGCTTGCTCTTGCAGGACGAACGAGAAGCTTTAGCCGTGACCCGCGATCTCGACGGGCAGCCCCGATTGGTGGGGCTGGAGGGCGACCAGGTTCTTTTCTCGGCCCCGTTGGCGGGTGAAGTGCTCGAGTTGACCCGAGGCGCCTCGGTGCTGGTCTCGACCGAAGACCAGATCCAGAGCTTTGACCCCGCCACCGGCCAGCCACTGGGAGCCTTTGCTACTCGCGCCCGAGTAGAGCAACTAGGCCAGGGTCTGGCGGTGGTCGAAGACAATACCGTCAAGCTGCTCGATGCTCGCATGGGGCTGGCTCACCAGGTCGAACTCGACTTTCGCCCCCGCAAGCTGATGCCGCTCGGCCCAGCCTTGCTCTTGATGGGTCGGGATGAAGCCGACCACCTCTGCCTGGAGGTGATCGACGCCACCGGCCAGAGCTTGCACGCCGACCGCGATTTCGAAGAGTTCTCGCTCTCGCTCCATCCCGACGGCCGCCTGCTCTATGTCAACGAGAACCAGCGCCTGATGCAGTTCAAGGTGGGCGAGCCGACGGCCGAGACCCTGCGCTGGGTGGGCCGGGGGGCTAAGCCCGTGCCGCTCGAGTCGGGCTTTCTGCTCGAAGACGATGGCAAGGTCGAGGCCTACACCGAGGACAACCGTTATGTGACCAGCTTTCGCTTCGGCTATCGCGAGGTGCTCGACCGGCTGACCGCCACCCCCAACGGGGCCTACGCCATTACCCGCAAGTATCTCGACGACGGCGGCTATCTGCGTCGCCTCTATCGTCTGGACCAGCGCCAGGGAGCCCAGGAGCTTTACCGCGTCGAGGGCCACAACACCCTCTTCGAAGCCAGCTTCGAGCCCGACGGCGGCTTTCTCATCAAGCACGACGATCGGGTCGAACGCCACGGTGCCGATGGCAGCCTGGTCGAGACCCTGCCCCCTCAAGACGAGCCGCAGCCGGCCAACCTCTATCGAACCACGGTCAAAGCCGAGCCACTCGAGGCCCAGCCGACCGCCTGTCCCGTCCCGGTGCCCCAGTTTCACTCCGACGGCCACAAGCTCGACTACAACCCGCTATTTGACCGCCCCCGCACCCTGATCACCGCCGACGACGACGAGACCATCACCTCGCTGCTGCCCTGCTACTCGGGCCACAAAGGCTATGTGCTAGCCGGAACCGACGACGGCACCGTGTATTTTGCTCCGATCGAGGGGGGCCGGCCTCAGGCCTTCGAGCTGGGCAGCCCGGTCACCACCATCTGCCAGCTAGACGATCGCGTGGTGATTGCCAGTCAGGCCGGTGCTTCCCTCGAACTACGCGCCGACCGGGGCTTCTCGCCGTGGGAAATGCCCGCAGCGACGGTCACCCCCATGGACACGGAAGATGACGCTCTGGTCATCGGCGACGTGCGCTTACCGATCGAGCAAAGCTGAGGCAAAGTCGGCCACCGAGGCGAACCGGTCCTTAGGATCCTTCTCGAGCGCTCGCAGGAGGGCCAGGGCCTGACGATCACTCAGGTCACGCGTAAACTCGCGGGGGTCAGGGGGAGCCTCGGTGAAATGAGCCATGATGACCGCCATCGGCTCCGCCTTGTCGAAAGGCAAGCGACCGGTTAGCAACCGATAGGCCAACAGGCCGGCCTGGTATTGGTCGACGGAAGGCTGGCGCCGGCCGCTGGTGAGGAGTTCGGGGGCCAGGTAATTGGCCCGAAACGAGCCTTGCCCGGTGTGCCATACCCGATCGAGCAAAGGCTCGAGCGGAAAACCTATGGTCAACCGGTCCTCATCGTCCAGAAAGAGAGCGCTGGGCGACAAAGCACAGTGCATGACTCCGTGCTGATGCAGGTGGGTCATCCCCTCGGCCAATTGCTGAATGAACCTTAGAGCCTGCTCGTGTCCGACTGGTCTGGCCAGCCTGGGTTTCAGAGGCACCACCGGCCAGGTGGCCATGTAAAAGTCTCCGTCCACCCTTCCCATCCTGACCTTACCCAACCGCGGATGGGCGACCCGAGACCATACCTGCACCTCGCGCTCGAAACGCTTCTGAAGGTCCTCATCGACAGGCACCAGCTGAACCCGGAAAGATTGCTGCTGCCCGATGTCGACTGCCAGGAAACATTTGTGTTCAATTGGCTCGACCAGGAGTAAGTCATCCAGGGTCATCCCTATCATCGGGTGCGCACCTCGACCGAACTGGTTAAACAGGAACTCTCGCACCCGAGGAGGTGCATGAGCAAAGGCCTGCAGTTTAAGCCGTTGACACCGCTGGCGCAGGTTGGCTTTAGACAACTCGTAGGCCTCGTCCTCGACCACCTCCAGGCCCGACAGGTCGGTTTTCAAGCCGTCAGCCACCAGCCAGGTCTCGCACAAGGCGTCGCGGAGGTAGTGGGGGTGGGTCAAGACGCCATCGACCACGAAATAGAAGATTCCGTCAGGCTTGGGGCTCACCCTCAGGCGCATCACCGACCGCAATCGTTGCGAATCCTCACCCACCTGACGATAGACGCGACACCACGCCGACCGGCGGAAGAGCCCCCAGCGGCTGACCCAGAGCCCGGGCTGGATCGGCTTCAATCGACTCAGGTCGGCCCGGGGCCAGCCCAAAGCAGACTGTTCGGCGCTGACGCGCTCCTCGGCCAGGCAATCCACACCGGCCGCGGGCGGCTGGAGCAACTCTCCGTTGAGAAACAGCGCCAGCGGCGCGCAACAGCAACGCTCTTTGATGGTATCTCGCTCACTGACGAAGGCCCGGGCGTCGTCGGCGGTAACCATCATCCTTACCGCCCGGCGCACCAACATGAAGCGACACCTTCGCACCCTGCCCTGACCCGCATAGGCAGTGGGTGGGCTCAGCCTGATCGTCTGGCCCTCGATCATCAACACCTGGCCACGATTTGGCCCAATCACACTCCACAAAAAGCTCGCGTGAGCCACCCCGAGCGCCGAACTCAGACCCAGCACCAGGTGTCGTATTGGGCCATGAGGGGCCGATTCGGGTTGTTGCAGCAGGTTAGCCGCCGCACCCACGTCATCGAACAAGTCGTGATCGAGTTCGAACGAGAGGTCGACCAGATCAGCCCGAACCGTTACCTCGAGCCGGCTCGACCGAGCCGCCACCGCCGCCTGCACGAACTTGAGCAGATAGAAGCTGGGTCGAGCCAGGCGAAAGCGTTGCAACTTCTCGAAAGCTTTGGCCAGGTCCAGCGTAAAAACGCCCTGAGAATCGACCGTTCCCTGGTCGGTCAGCTCTTTTAGATAGTCATCAAGCGGCGAAGACAATGGCTCCGGCTTCCCGCGCGCGGCAGCCAACTCCTGCGGCTGCGCAACCCGGTAAGAAAACCGTGCAACCGGTAAGCAACTGGCCCGGCATACAACCTTGCCAGAACGAAACGCGGCCTAGACGGCCTCGGAAAAGAAAAGGACGACAAGGCAATGAAAACGATCGACAAAAACCCCATGGAAATCACGATGGACCTCTGGCTGAAGAACCTCAGCACCCTCTGCTGGGCCCAGGACCAGGGCGAAAAGATCCTCCGCTCCTACATGGACCAGGGCACCCTGGCCCGCGAAGAAGGCCTCAAAGTGGCCGAGCGCTTCGCTGAGCAGGTCAAAGCCAACCAGGCCGAGATGCAGAACATGGTCGACCGCTCGGTGAAAATGGCGATGGAAACCTTCCAGAAGACCCAGAAGGCTCAGATGGACGCTTTCAAAGCTCGCATCGACGAGATGAACAAGACCATCGAAAACATCAACAAGAATTAGGCTTAATCCAGCCCACAAGGACCTCTGTAGCGGGGCGGCGTGAAAACGCCGCCCCTTTTTGCGTAGCAGGCCGCCCGCCATGGCGGCGAGAAATTCGGGCTACGTGAGCGCTCTTTTGTCTCGACTCCACCGCCGGCTCGGCCATCTTTACCACGAACGAGAACGCCTTTACTGGCGGGCCCGAATGGGGCTCGATGAAAAGAACGGCTGGGCCAGGGCCCAGGTTGCCCTGCAACGGTTCATCAGTTCGCCCAGCCTGTATCGACGTCTGCAGCAACTCGAAGCCAGACGCTCCCAGCCGGAATGGCAAAGCTGGTTGCGCTTGTTCGCCCGCCACCAGTTGAACTCACCCGAAGCCGCTCGCCTTCGCGACGAGATTATCGAGCAAGAAGCCGAGATCGGGCAGGCACGGCAGGGCCTTCAGTTCTCGGTCTACGACATCGAGAAGGGCGACTACCGCCCCGTCACACGCAGCGAGTTGGGGACCCTGCTGACCACCCACCCGGATAGCCAGCAGCGACAGCGCGCCTACCAGGCCCTGGTTCAACTCGAACAGCGCATGCTCGAGTTGGGGCTGCTTGAACTCATCAAAAAGCGCAATCGCCTGGCCCGGTTGGAAGGGCACTCAGACTTCTATGCCTGGACCGTGGCCAGGGCCGAGAACTGGACGATGGAAAGGACTTTCGCTCCTCTCGAGGCTCTGGCCGAGTGCATCGCTCCGGCCGTCGATGTCCACCTGAAGGGCCTCGAGGCCGAGCACGGCCCCGGCAGCCGAGACCCCTGGAACTGTATCTACTTGCGCCGCTGTCAAGAACGCCACGAACTCGATCCCTACTTTCCTATTCAACCCGCCCTGCGCCGTTGGCTCACCTGCTTCGCAGGGCTGGGCATCGACTTCCACCAGGCCAACCTCACGCTGGACTTGATGGAGCGAGCAGGCAAGTACGAAGGCGGCTTCTTCCACGCCCCCGCTCTGGCCACGGCCTCGAGTCCGGCCGACATCCACTTCGCCTGCGCGGGGTCCTTCGAGTTGGGGGGCGGCTTGCCCGCCCATGAAGTCCTGTTTCACGAGGGTGGCCACGCCGCCCATGTGGCCCACAAGGAAGTGTCCACGCCCTATTTCTTCCACGAGTTCCCTACCAGCGTGGTCCACACTGAAGCTCAGGCGACTTTTACCGAATCGCTATTGTGGGATGCGGCCTGGCGTCATCGCTTCGCTGGAGTCCCCCTGGATCTGCTCGAGGGGATTACCTTTCGCGAGCAGGCCTGGCGAGCCTGGGACGTGAGTGCGTCGCTGACCGTGCCCTTCGGCGAACGATTACTCTACCAAACCCCGGAAGACCAGCTCGTGCCCGAGCAACTGCTGCCGCGACTACGTCAGGTCGAGCGTCGCCACCAGGGCCTGTCGGCCGGCACCCAACCGCTGCTGACGGTGATCCATCTCATCGATACCGAATCGAGTGCCTATTGCCACGCCTACCCGCTCGCCGAGATGGCGGCTTTTCAGGTGCGCGCGTTCTTCTTCGAACGCGACGGTCAACTGCTCGACAACCAGGGGGTCGGCCCCGAGTTAAGGCGTCACTTCTGGGAGCCGAACAAGCCTTTTGAAGAAATGCTGACAGGCCTCACCGGGCGCGGACTCGATTGCGCCGCTCTAGCTCACGAGTGCACCACTGACCCGCTACAGACGTGGCGCCAGGCCCAAGCTCAGTTGCGTCACCTGAGAGACCAGCCCTTGGCAAGCCTGGAAGCAGGCCTCCAGGCTCGCTACCGTCTGGTGGACGGTTCCCAACTGTTCTACGAAGGCGATGAAGCCGAGCAACTGTGCAGTATCTTCGAGAGGTGGACGGCCCGGCCCACCAGAAGCCAGCGCCTATGAGCGAAATCGAGCGACTGGCCCGATCCCACCCGCTGGTAGCCTGCCAGCAACCGTCCTTCGACGGCCTTTACTCGCGCTACCAGCGCCTGCGATGGCAGTTCATGAACAACGAACTGCGCCAGGTCCTGATGGCCAGTTGGCAGGCCGGTCCGGGCAGCGAACTGTGGTTCTTTGCCAGTGGAGACTACCGCCTCCCCGGTCCGGCCCCAACGGCGGCGCGGCTGCTGCCTCTTGAAGCGAGCGAGGGAGCAACCTGGCAAGATACTGATCGCTTCGCGCGCGAACCCGGAGCGACCGTCGCTTTGCAACCCGGCCGCTGGTTCTGGCTAGGACCGATGGCCCACGACTGCTGGTGGTGCCTGGCCCGATGAAAGTGGTTGAGCAACAGCCGAACTTTCTGGTGGTCGACGACTTTTTACCCTCGTCCCAGTTTGATCGTCTGGCCGCCTATGTCGACACCGAAGACTACTCCTTCGTTCAGGTCGACGAGTGGCAGCGGGTGTGGCGGCTGCACGATGGCAGGCCCCTGGAGGGACCTCTCTTTCTCTCGCGCGCCCCCGACGGGTCGCGCTATCCCGCCTACCCTACCGGCAAGCCGATCGATATCCTATTCGAAGCCCTGACCGACCATGTCGATCTCTTTCGACAGCAGGTGGGTGAAGATTGGGACCTGTTCACGGCCCGCCCCTTTCTCTATCCAGCCGAGACGGGTCTGTCGTGGCACGTCGACCAGGACAACAGCCAGACCATGTTGCGGACCGGCGCCTACACTTACTACACGCATCGCTCCTGGAACGTGCTGTGGGGAGGCGAACTGATGATCTCGCGGGAGCGCGAGGCTCAGGACTGCGGCATCCTCGACAATCAGGCTGAAAACGCAAGCCTGATGCAAGATGGCTTTGGCCACTACGTGCTGGCCCGGCCGAATCGCCTGGTAGTGCTCGCCGGGTGGGCGCCCCATCGAATCGCCCGGGTCGACCGTTGCGCCGGCCACCACGTTCGCAGTTCGATCAGCGGATTCTTCTTGAAGATCCCCGAGGAGTCAGCTTGAGCCTCAGGCCTATTCACGTGATTGCCGATGTCATTGCCAACCACGCCGAACTGGTGGCCCTGGCCGAGCAGCACAAAGACCTTTTCCTGAGCTACCCACGCCCGGAGGCAGCCGCAGCCCGGCCCGCCGACTGGACGTTCGATCCTTATCGAGATACCGAATATGAAGACGAAGACCGCTACGCCGTCCTGCAACAAAATCAGATGCCGCCCGAGCTGGTGCGGGCGGTGGTGGCCGGTGCCTTCGGCCGGTACGAGCATTTTCGACCTGGTAGTTATTACTTCCAGATCAACCGCTACGACCGAGGCGGCTACGTCCTGCCCCACCGCGACGAGCTGCAGCAAGGACTCTACGTTCTGACCAGCTCGGCCCAGGACGGATTGACCGTTCAGGACGAACAGGGCGGTTTTCGCCGGATCTACGATCAAGCCGGGACCTTTATCTTGAACGATGCCAACGCGTGGCACTGGGTCGATCCGGTGGTGCAGGCGCCTCGCTATACGCTTTTGACCATCCCGCCCGTGTGGGACTTTGATGACTTATAACTCGAGAGTATCCATATCTACCGCCCGCAGGTCTGGATAGCGGGCTCGCAGACTGGCGAAATCGGGCCTGTCGGCCAACTCTAGCAATAGCTCGGCAATCCCCTCCAGGGCCGGACCCGAACGCGAGCCCAGAGCGACTTTGAACAAGCCCTGGCGGTCGCGAATGCTGGGGATGATCGTTTCGAAGCGATGGCCTCGAAAGCCAAAGCTCGAACCCATCGCAAAGGGCAGCTCTCGTCGGCGCACCTCCTGGCTGATGACCGAGAGCAGCAGTCCGTGGTTTTCCAGACGGTCCTCTTGCAAATGCAACACTACAAAGGGAGCCTTCGCCCAGGCCAGTTCAGCCGCCGGGCCCAGACTGGGGTGGGCCACCTTCCAGAACAGCCCTCCCCGGCCCCGCTCGAGCTGAGCCGCCAGCCAGGCGTTGTTGGCGAAGACAGCCTCCGAGTGCTCGGCCAGGCTTTGCCGGGTGGCGAAGAAAGGGACATCGAGTTCGCAAAGCTCGGCAAACGATAGGGCCGTGCCGGCCACCGTCCGCAACTTGCGAGTCAGGGCGGCTGCCTGGCTCGCCTCGCCTCCGGGGGAGTAGTAGCTCAGCAGGCCCACGTTAGCCAGTTCTAACCCCTGCTGGTCGAGCTTGAGACCGGAGGTGATCTGCACCACCATCAGCGGCGGGTCGTCGGCCAGACCGGCCAGCAGGTCCTCCATGGGAAAGGCAAGTCCCGTCAGCGTCGTGTCGAGCACCAGCACTTTGACCCGCTGAGACGAGCGCTGGCTCCAGCTCTCGAGAAACGCCTCGAGATCGAAGACCTCCAGCTCCCAGTCATAGGCCACGGTCTCGAGCAGCAGGGCGTCGTGCTCGCCTTCGAGCAAGGCAGTGTGCATCGTGTCTTGACTGTGGTGGCGGCGCCAGTTGAAATGAGCATGAGCCACCCCGCCCAACAAGAAGTGGGTCTCGTAATAACCTCCCCACATCCCCAGAGATAGAGGCTTGTCCGGACCCGGCTTCCACATGGTGTTGAGAGCCAGTAAGAAGGTTGCGATCGCTCCCATGCCGCTGCGAAAATGCACGTGCTCTGCCTGCCAACCCGGGGGAGCGGGGCGATAGGCCCGGGTCTTCTCCTCGAGCAGATGGGGGCGGACGTTGCGCTCATAGGTAAAGTCGATCGGCTCGCCCGAGGGCAGGCACTTGGGGTCGGAGTGAAGCGGGCTTTTGAGCAGGATGTCACTGAACTGGTGAGCACAGCCAAGCCAGAGGGCCCGCAAACGCAAAGCCATGTGGTCGAGTTCGGCTTCGCCGGCCAGGGTCTCGAGTTCGGGAGCCGCCTGCAACTGCTGCATCCGCTTTCGCCACGCTGCATAGCCCGGCCCCTCCATCTCGAGCGAGCGAGCTAGTTCGAGCAGCCTCTCGGCTTCTTGCCGACCGCCCGTTTTCAGGCCGGGCGCAACCGGCCGTTCTCGAAGAGCCATTCGGGGGGAACCTCCAATCCGTGCAAAGAGCGCGCCATACTCGTCACATAGCCGCCAGCCGCGCTCAACACCAGCCGCTGCCCTACCGCAAGTTGGGGCAATTCCACCTCGGTGGCGAAGTAGTCCTTCTCGTAGCAACTACAGCCGACCAGAGACCAGCGCGAGCGGGCTCCTTGGGCCTGGGTGGCCAGCACGCGCGGAGCCATCCAGGGATACCAACCCAGAAGGTTCCAGGCCGAAGCGTCGAGGACTGCCAACCCCCCTTTTACTTCCACTATCTGAGTCACCAAAAAGCCCGCCGTAGCCACGATGGCCATCCCCGGCTCGACCACCAGTCGAACCCTTCTTCGTCGGGCCAGGCCTTTTCCCAACAGGGCCCAGATACGGGCGGCCGGACGTTCTCCGCGATACATCTCGGTCAAACCGCCGCCCAAATTGACCAGCTCGGTGGCCGGGAATCGGTCCAGGGCGTGCTCCAACATCTCGAGCAAGCGGCCCGCCCGCTCCACGGTGGCGATCTCACCGGCGTGAACGTGCAACTGGCGCACTTCGAGTTGCCATTGCCTCAGTAGCTCGGCCAGGCGGGGACAGTCGGGGTCAAAACCAAAGCGGCTGGGCTGTTGGTCCCAGCCCGGAAACGATAGCCGCAGGCCTGCCGGGCCGGGTCCGGTTAGGCGGGCCCACTGCTCTAGCTGCGAATAGCCATCGAGATCGGGCAGACACCCCGCTTGCCTCAGTCGGTCCAGTTCCGCGAGCGACCAGTGGGGAGCGGTGGCGTAGAGCGGACGCAAGCCCGCTTCGAGGGCGCGGGTCAGCTCTAACGAGCTGGCCACGTCAGCTCCCAGGCCCAGGTTCGCCAAGCAGCACAGCACCGCCGGACAGCGGTTGGCTTTGACCGAGAAGCAAAGCCTCACTTCACCCAGTGCTTCCAGGTCGCTTCGCAGACTCGAGACCACTTCGGCCAGGCGCTCAGGGTCATAGACCACCAGCGGCGTCGGCAGCTGGCTGGCGGCGCTCAGAATCTGCTCGGCTCGCGTCACGAATCGAGGGCCCGCAGCATGACTTCGCAGGCGATCAGGGCGTCGACCTCGCGGTCTGGGAGTAGCTCCACCAGGTCGATGACAGCCGGGCATGAAGATCGCACCAATTGCTCGACCAGGCGAACCAGTTCGCGGGGGGTGAACCCGCCGGGCACCGGGGTGCCAGTAGAGGGAAAGAGGCTGGGCTCAAGGCAGTCGACATCGATGGTGAGGTAAATCGGGCTCGAACTCAGACAGCTCAACCAGTCGCTATCCAGAGCGCTCAGCCCGGCAAAACGCACGATCCGAGGGTGCTGTTCGTCGTCGCTCACCAGTTGACGCACGCCAACCTGGACCACCCGCTCCAGCCGCTCGTGCTCCAGGGCCCAGGAAACGAAGTTGCCGTGATGGAGTCGATCACGCCAATCTCCCTCGACGGGTCCGGCATAATCCGAGTGGGCATCGAACTGGACCAACTGCACGGGGCCTCGGGCCATCATGCCTTGCAGGCCGGCGTAAGTGATGGAATGGTCGCCACCCAACAGCACGGGTCGCCGGCCTTGAGCGAGCAGCAGTTCGACCACCCGGGCCAGGCGCTCGAAGCACTCACCATTGCTCTGAAAGACGGCCCCGGCCAGATTGCCCAGGTCGGCCAGCCGGCGTCCGGCCAGGACTCTGCCCCCCTTCACCGGATCAAAGTCAGACCCGGCCCGGCCAAAGAGCTGAGGACTGGCCAGGCGAAGAAAGTCAGGGGCGAGCCTGGACCCGGACCGGTTCGAGCAGCCCAGGTCGTAGGCTAGACCCAGCACTACGTCGGTAATGGAAGGATCGGCCAGAACCTGTTCCAGGGCAAGCAAAGGACTGGCGAAGAGCCCCCGCCTTCCGGGCTCGAACCCCGCTCCGGGATGCTCGACTTCGAGCCACCCCTGCTCGACCAGAATGTCCACGGCCCGCTGCATCTGCTCAAAACCGAAGTCGGCTTCACCCAGAGCCTGATAAGCGGTTTGGCAGCTGCTGGCGATGCGAAAGGCGGAGAGAATCTGGTAGAAACGCTCGTCCAGGGTCTGCTGCTGACCCGTGCCCGCGTGCAGCATGTGATGGCGCCCGTCCTGATAGTGGCTGCGGACGACTTTAGTGGGGATGCGGAAGCGCAAGCTCCTGGTGCTGCTTTCCGTTCTTCGAGGGTAGCCGGCCGTGGGTCGGTTCCAGCACCTGCAGGCGACCGTCGAGGAAGACGTACTCTCGAGGCAAGGGGATACGATTGAAAAGCCTCGAGTTGGTCAGGGTGTAGGCCCCCGCCGAGGTGATCAACAGCCGATCTCCGACTTGACAGGGCCCAAGCATGAAGCGACTCTGTCGGCCACTGACATCGCGGCCAAAAAAATCACCCTCGTAGAGCGTATTGCCGGCCAGCAGCACTTCGGAGTCGGGTCCCGTTCGTGGCGCCACCGCGGCGACTTTGGGCTTGTGCCAGGGAGCTAGATTCCAGGCCGAAGCGTCGAGGGTCAACAGGCGAACATCCCAATGCCGGTGGAATTCGACCGCGCGAATTTCGCTGACCAGATAGCCGATGGCGGTCAGGATCCCGCCTCCTGGCTCGAAACGAAAGTAAACCGGCCGCCCCCTACGCCGCGCAAACCGTTCGGCCATGCGAGCGATGGTGGCGAAGGCCTGGCGGGCGGCCCGCCGCTGGGGGTAGAGATGGAAGAAGCCACCGCCGACGTCGAGCCACTGCGCGTGTTCGTGACGCAAAGCTTGGCTCAACAAAAAGCGGGCTTTGAAGACCAGAGCCTCGGGAGTGGTCTGGCCCGTATGCAAATGAAATCTCGTCACCTTCAGCCCGTATTGCTCGAGCAAGCTGCCCAGGCGCGGATGATCGGGCTCGATGCCGAAGCGACTATCGCGGGTGAAGGTGCTATGCCCCTCGAGGGCCGAGGGAAATTCCATCCGAAGTCGCAAGCCCACTTCGCCTCCTGGAAAGGCCTTCCCGTAGGTCTCGAGTTGAGAGAGCGAGTCTACATCAGGAATGATACCGGCGGCCCGGAAGCACTCGAAATCGGCCACCGAAAAGGCCGGCCCGGTACAGGAAATCTCGTCGAAACCGGCCGCCTGGGCAAGCTCGAGTTCACCGAGGCTGGCCACGTCACAGCCCAGACCGTGGCTCTGAACCCGCTGCAAAACCGGCAGGGTATGACAAGCCTTGACGGCCAGGTTGAGCCTGGCATCAGGAATGAGGGCTACGTCCTCGAGCATGCGCTCGAGCAGAAGGTCGAGAGCGCCAAAGTCGTAGATGATAGCCGGAGTGGGAAGCTCTTGGGCTGCCTCGAGAAGCCGTAAATCGGTCGGCGGATAAAGTTCGGACAAAGCCCTCAGGCTAATTCCGTCGTTCCGCGAGGGCGACTACCGCCCGCCACCTGGGTGTCGAAGTCGAGCTCGGGGCCCCGGGGACGGCTGCCCCCGGCCACCTGGGTATCGAAATCGAGTTCGGGACCGCGCGGACGGCTGCCGCCAGCGACCTGGGTGTCAAAATCGAGTTCGGGCCCTCGCGGACGGCTGCCGCCGGCCACCTGGGTGTCAAAATTGAGTTCGGGCCCCCGGGGACGGCTGCCGCCGGCCACCTGGGTGTCAAAATTGAGTTCGGGCCCCCGGGGACGGCTGCCGCCGGCCACCTGGGTGTCAAAATTGAGTTCGGGCCCCCGGGGACGGCTGCCGCCGGCCACCTGGGTGTCGAAATTGAGGTCGGCGCCCAATCCTTCGCGAACCTTGCCGGTGTCAGCCGAGGCTGAACGGGCAAACGAGGCGGCCTGGCTAGAGGGCGCTTTGACTGGCGCGTTGGCTTGACCACCTTTGGATTTGGAAGCCTCAGGGGGCTTGGTGGTGCGCTTGGGTCCTTGAGGCGGAGTCCCGCCCGAGCCGATTTTCTTAGCCATAGTCAACCTCCTTCGAAAAGGTTCGGGTCGGGCCAAATTTCTCCTTTGAAGGTAGAGAACCCGCAGAGCCGAAGCCAGACTCGTGAAAAATCGCGTCAACAGTTACGTCGAGCAGATCATCAACGCCATGGAGGCCGAGCAGCCCTTCGATGCAGCTCGGGTCCTGGCTACGCTACGAGACCTGCGAGAGCGACTCGAGGTGGTCTATAAAAAATACGAGGGCTCTATCCCCGATGGAACCGAAGAAATCCAACAAACCATGCTGGATGGTCTGCAACTGCTGTATCGGGGCCTCGAAGACCTGGAGATGCTGGTATTGGGTGAACCCAGCGAAGAGGATCTCGTCGTTTCGGCTCTTTCGAACTGCCAGGAAGCAGAGGACTGCTTCAAAGTCGTCGACGACCTGGCCGAGCAGGTGACGGCGACTCAGCCAGGCTTCATGGGCTAAACGTGACGCTAGCCGTACGTCCGGGACGGACCGATGACCTTCCCTTCCTCGATCGTCTTTTCCAGGAGTTCTTAGGCGACCCTGAGCGAACCATCTACTATCCTCGCTTCGAGCAAAGCAACGAGCTGCTGGCTGAACTCAAAATGTGGGGCGCCGAACTGGCCGATGTCGCCAGAGTGGTCACTCTTGACGCACAAGCGGTTGGCTTTAGCGGCTATCTGGCCAGTCCCGGCGACGACGATGCCTACCTGATCGGCCCCCTGCTCCGCCAACCCCACCATCAAGAGAAGACCCTGCTGGCCGTTCTATCGCTGTTAGAACTCGAGGGACAGGTGTTTCAAGCTGTAACCAGTTGCCTGTGCGAGACCAATCTCGAACTATTGGCGGCCTATCGCGCCCTGGGTTGGAACGAGAAGGCCGGTCAACTCGAGATGGAGTGGAAACGCTCGCGCAACGAGCCCCGGCCTCAGGCCCCGGTGAACCTGCTGGAGCCGGGCCATGTCAGGCTTGAAGAAGTTGCCGATGTGCTCGGAGCCGGCCTGGGCTGGCAAGCATCCCCCATCAAGCGAGTGAGGACATTGCTGGAGGAAGGCTATCGGGTTGGTTATCTGCTCGACCAGGACCAGGTGTCGGCGGCGGCAGTCTGGGTCTACCTGGACGCTACCGATTTTGGGCGGATTGAATATCTGGCTACCAGCCCGAGTTGTCGCCGCCGGGGATTGGCCGGCCAACTGCTAGACCACATCCTCTGGCACGATTTGCCAGCAGTGGCCGAATCCGCCTTCGTCAGCGTCGAGAGGGACAATCAGGCAGCCCAAGGCCTCTATCTCGCTCACGGATTCGAGCTCACGCACAAGGCGGTCATGGTGACCCGCCCGAAGACCTCGGGCGGGGCAACCTGAGTCCGTTCTTGTTCGAGGGGCTCAGTCGGCGGAACTGAGATTACGACGGAATCGGCTCTCGAGCCAGCCGGCCTGCTGGGCCGGCAAGGAGCGTCCATAGAGCCAGCTGTTGACCGCCTCGTGGAATTTGTCCAACCCGTCAAAGGGGGTGGCCCCGCCCGCCACTTCGCCACGGATGGCCAGCAGCCGAGCACTGGGCGGCGGCACCGGCTGGCGATAGGCATGCTCGCGAATCCAGGCCAGCTTTCCACCAAGCCTGCCGCGGGCATGCACCATCAGGTCAGGGTCGGCCTCGATAGCCTTCCAGTCAAGAATCAGCTGGGCGTGGCAATCCGCGAAGTCTTCGGCCGCATTGCCCACCACTTCGGGCGAAGGATAGTCGGCCGGCGAGCTGGTCTTGCCAAAGGGCGTGTCGGGCTGCTCCGAGCGAAAGCCCGCCGGACTCAGAGCCGCGTCCACCAGATGGCCCACCTCGTGAAAGAGAACGCCCCGAGTCGAGTCCAGGTCAAAGCAGAGCGAGGCCAACAGCGACACCGCAGTGCCGCCCCCGGCCAGGCCTAAAACGGCAGAACCGTCAGGCAGCGTGCCCAGCGAGGTTCTCAGGTTCACCGATCGCAGCACGGTCATGGCCCGGGTGCCGGTCTTCTCGGAAAGTTCTTTGACGGCCGCCCGCACCTGCTCGAGTTGGCGCGGGTGGCGCACCCCAGTGATGGCCACCTGGCAGTCACCCTGGTGGGTCGGCCCGAGGGCCTGGTTGACCCGCCGATGCTCGGCGCAAGTCCCCAGCATGACGAAGCCTTTAGCCCCACTGATACTGTCCCAGGCAAGCCCGGTCAATCCCGCCACCAGGCCCGGATGCCAAGTTCCGCCGAGGCCGGCCACCAGCGTGAGGGAAGAACTCAAATCGCGAAGGTAACCGGCCAGCCTGGGGTCGGCGCAGGATTTGACCGGCCCAGGCACCAGAGCGGCGGCCGGGTCAGGCCACAGGCTAGCCTCGAACGTGTCGAGGCAGACCAGCTGCTGCTCGCTGATTGAAGGTGGGCGCGCGTGAGGCCAGTTGCTGGGGCTGACGAGGCTAAGCGGATTCACCATCTCTAACCTAGCCAGCGAGCGTCAAGTGAACGTCATTGCGATTTAACGAACTGTTCGGAAGAAGTTTCGATTCTCGATGTAGAAGAAATTTCAATATGACGTTGCAACTCCAGATCCAACCGCGCACCGCCGAGACCATCATCGCCGCCCTGCGGGCCGGCACCGTCCCCCAAGAGGGCCTGGCTCACTATGCCGTCGGCCTTGACCCCCAGCTAGCCGCCCTGCAAGAGCAGATGCGCTTCGTGGCCTCGGGCCGCAGCGCCTATAAATTCATCCGCGGCAGCTACGGCTCGGGCAAGACCTTTCTCACCAGCCTGGCCGCCAGTCTGGCTCCCGAGCACGGCTTTCTCTTCTCGAAGGTGGTCATCTCCTCCACCGACACGCCTCTGTTCAAGCTGGTCGAAGTCTATCGGCGAGCCTGCCAGGGTCTGTCGCTGTCGCCTGACCGGGTAGGCGGCGGCCTGCGCAGCCTGCTCGACCGCTGGCTCTACAATCTTGAAGAAAAGGTGGTCAACCTGCAGGGCCTCGACGAAGACAGCCCCGAGTTCGCCGAAGCCGTCAAGGCCCAGGTGCAACAGCAGTTGACCGTGGTGGGCGACTCGGCCGGCCGGCTGGCTGCCTGTCTGGCCGCCTATCATCAGGCCCAGCTCGAGCAAGACTTCGAGCAATCGCGGGCCCTGCTCGACTGGATGGCCGGCGAGCCCAAGGTGGCGGCCCACCTCAAGCGCGTGGCCGGTGTCACCGGCCAACTCGAAAACAGCGACGCGCTGGCCTTTTTGCGCGGCCTGCTCGAGGTCATGCGGGCCTCGGGTTACAACGGCCTGGTGCTGGTGCTCGACGAGGTCGAGACGGTGTTGCGCCTGCGCCGGCCCGAACGGCACAAAAGCCTCGAGGTGCTGCGCCAACTGATCGACGCCTGCGACCGCCACGAGTTTCCCGGGTTGCAACTGCTGGTCACCGGCACTCCCGATTTCTTCGAGAGTTCGCAGGGCGTGCCGGCCCTGGCGCCCCTTAACGACCGCATCAAGGTGCTGTTTGAAGAGGGTCAGCCCGACAATCTGCGCCAACCCCAGATCCGCCTGGCCGCCTTCGGAGCCGAACGCCTGTCCGAAGTGGCCCGCAAAGTGCGCGATCTGTATCCTGGCGAAGGGCGCCACCGCTTTAGCGAGGCTGTCATCGGGCAGATGGTCGATCGCTTCACGGCTGGCTTCGGCGGTCGGGTCGATGTGGTGCCGCGCCTGTTCTTGCGCGAGCTGGTGCACCAGTTGGACCTGGCCGATCAATATCCCGACTATGACCCGCTGGGCGGCCTGCGCACCCAGGTCGACGACTCGGCTCTCACTCCCGAAGAAAAAAGCCTGCTCGAGCCGGCCGGCAAAGAGATCGAGCTGTGACGGCCACGGCGGCCATCAACCCCTTCTTTCGCCTCTCCCAGCGGCTGCGCGACAACATCGTCAGCCGGCTGGGCTGGCGTTCTTTGCGACCGGTCCAAGAGCTTTCTATCGACCCTCTCATCGAGGGCAAGAATGCGCTGGTGCTGGCTCCCACCGCCGGCGGCAAAACCGAGGCAGCCATGCTGCCTCTGCTCGACTCGCTGGTGGCTCGTCCGCCGGCCAGCACGGCCATCATCTATCTCTCGCCGTTGCGGGCTTTGATCAACAATCAAGAAGACCGGGTCGAATTCCTGGCCGGGCTGGTGGGGGCCACCTCGTTCAAGTGGCACGGCGAGGTGCCTCAAAACGAGCGCAACCGCTATCTGACCCAGCCCGACCCGGTGCTGCTCATCACCCCCGAGTCGCTCGAGGTGATCGTGAGCAGCCGCGGCTACGACAAGAAGAAGCTGTTCGGCGACCTGCGGGCGGTGGTTATCGACGAGATCCACGCCTTCGCCGGCGACGATCGGGGTGACCACCTGGTGGCCCTGCTCGAGCGCCTCTCGCGCATGCTTGGTAACGACTTTCAGCGAATCGGTTTGTCGGCCACCGTGGGCAACCCGGCCAAACTGCTCGAGTGGTTGTGCGGCCAGAGCCAGCGCCCCTCGCAGATCGTCGACCCGGGGCGGGCCAAAGCCCGGCGTCTCATCGAGGTGCGCCCGCTGGCCCCCGAAGAAGACCGCGGTTTCATCGGGTCGCTTTTGGCCCAGGGTAAGAAGTCGCTGCTATTCACCGATTCCCGCGGCCAGGCCGAGAAACTACAAAAGGCCATGGCGGGGGCGGGAGTGCGTACCCTGGCCCACCACAGCTCGCTTTCCAAAGAGCTGCGCGAAGAGACCGAGAACGCCTTTCGGGCCGGCAGCAACTGTTGCATCGTGTGCACCTCGACGCTGGAGTTGGGCCTGGATGTGGGCGATCTCGACCTGGTCATGCAGTGCGACGCCCCCTATTCGGTGTCGGCTTTCTTGCAACGCCTGGGCCGCACCGGCCGGCGCGAAGGCAGTCGCGGCCACATGTGTTTTCTCACCGATCAAGAGTGGAGCTTTCTGCGCGCCTGTGCCCTGGTCAGCCTGGCCGTCGAAGGCTATGTCGAGCCGGTTCGCCCCACCACCCGGGCCTCGCACGTGTTCGTGCAACAGTTGCTGTTGCGGGTGCTCGAGGGCGGCGACACGGGCATCGCCAGCCTGCTGGCCGGCATGGGCAATCCCTACTGCTTTCGCGATCTGAGTGCCCGCGAGCGCGAAGAGATCGTGGCTCACCTGCTGGCCATGGGCGCCCTGGCCAAGGTCGACTCGCGCCTGATCTTTGGGCCCGAGGGCGAGAAGCGCTTTGCCACCAGTAACTTTCGCGACCTCTACTGCGTGTTTGACTCGAGCAACCAGCTCACGGTGGTCACCCGGGCCAACCGCACGGTGGGCAGCATCGAGGCCTGGTTCGCCCAATCGCTGGGCAAGACGGGCTTTGTCTTTTCGCTGGGCGGGCGCGCCTGGAAGGCCCTCGAGTGCGACTGGAATCGGGGCGTGCTGGTGGTCGAGCAGTCCCTGGGCGGGTCGGCTCCCTCCTGGACCGGCCCTCCCCGACCGCTCTCGCGGCGGCTGGCCGAAAAGATCCGCGACCTGCTGGTCGAGGTCGAGCCGGTGGCCTTTTTGGCCGAGCCCGCTCAGGCCGTGCTCGACAAGCTGCGGGGCGAGTGGGGCCGACGCCTCGAAGACGGGCCCACCGTCGAGGCGGTGGGCAAACGCCTGCGTATTCTCACCTTTGCCGGCGGTCAGGTGAACAATCTGCTGGCTCGCTATCTAGAGCTGCACATGGGCAGCCGGGTGGCCAGCAACAACTACTGGCTGATGGCCGATCTCGAAGCGAGTCGGCTGGCCGAGATCCTCACCTGCATCAGTGGTCCCGACGACCTGGCCGCGGCCACTGTCGAAGTGCCCCGCGGTCGGCTGTCGAAGTTTCAAGAATTACTGCCCCCCCAGCTCGAGCGCGAGTTCTTGATGGAAAGACTCTACGACATTCCGGCCACCCTCGAAGTGGTCGAACGCCTCAAGGAAGCAAGATGGCAACTGTAACCGGTAAAAAGAAAAAGGCTAAGGCTAAGGCGGCGCGGGCTCCGGTCGAAGAGGGAGTGCGTCTCAAACCGGCCAGCCGCGATCCCCTGCACCTGTGGATCGAGGCAGCCCGCCAGCGCGGCGCCACCAAAGTGGTGGTCGAGGCCACTCCCGATCGCCTCAAGCTGACCGACGACAGCCGCGGCCTGAGCGAGAAATCGCTGGCTGCGCTGCTGCGCGCCTTTCCGGCCGAGGGCAAGGTGGTGGCCACCACCCGCCGCAAAGACAAGGGCTATTGCCTGGTCTGGGACGGCAAGCTCAAGCGCGGCAAGCACTATTCGCCGGCTCTGGGCTCACGGCTGGTGTGGCAAGACTATCCGGGCGACGCCGAGCGCCTGCGCGGGCTGCCCGGAGTCGAGTTGCGCCTGGGCGCCGAAGCCCTCTTTCCCGAGGCCGAGAACCTGGGCCATTCCAAGTTTGTTCACGACGGGCAAGAGTGGCTGGCCCGCATTTTCGTGGTCAGCCCGGCCGACCCCACCCCGCCCGGATTCTATCTCTGCTCGGACGGCGTGCCGGTGGTGGCCGGAGATTGGCTGGGATTGGTCGAGCACGTCGAAGCAGCCCGCCTGGCCCGGGTAGTGGTGGAGGGGCCGTGTGACTTTGCCGAAGGGGCTCCCGGCTGGCTCATACCGCGGCTGACCCAGCTGGCCAAACTGGCCACCCGCAAATCGAGCGAGCGTATCCCACCGCGTATCCTGCCCACCGGACGCAAGGAGCTGATCGCGGCGCTGTTCGCGGCTCCAGAATTCTTGACCCGGCTCGAGCTGCACAAAGGCCAGTTGCCTCCCATCGCCACCGTGCGCCAAATTCTCGAGCTGGTCTGTGAAGTGGGCGGCCAGATCGATGTCGAACATCTCTCGCGCCGGCTCAACCTGCCCGCGCGCCGCACCGGCGAGATCCTGGGTCAGATGGCTCCTCTGCTATCGAAAGGCCCCTGGGTTTGCCTTTCTCACAGTCTCGACGGCAAGCGGTTAGTGCTCGACCAGGGGTTGCTGGCCAGCTGGTTCGAGCTCGAGCCCGACCAGATGCCTTCTGATCGCCGGGTGGTGGCCCGGGCGGCCGACGGCCGTGACTTTGCGGTGGAAGTGCCGGTGGTGCTCGAGCCCCGCGAACGGCAGTTGCTCGAGGTGCTGACCACCTACGGCAAGGCCAGCGAGCGCGAGTTGGCGGCCGCCTGCAAGACCCGCCGGGTGGGTGGGCTCATCGAGAACCTGATGAACCGCCTCGAGCGGGGCGGCTGGACCGGCCTGCGTCTCGAAGGCGAGGGTCCCGACGGACGCATCTATAGCCTCGAGCGTCGCGCCGTCTAGGCGGGCCTTGAGCTCAGACTGACCAAAGCGTATAGTGGAAGGGCGGGATTGTCTCCAGTTGAGACAGGAGACCCTCGATGAAACTCGGTTTACACATCGCCTCGGTACCGTGGGAAGGTGGTGCCCCGCGGCTTCGAGAGCATCTCATGCGGATCGTTGAGGCTGCCGAAGCGGCTGGCTTTGACTCCATTGATGTCGCCGACCACGTATGGTTGCATCCCATCATGGGCGGTCCCGAAAAGAGCCAGCTCGAGGCCTATACCACTTTGGGTTTTATCGCCGCTCGCACCGACAAGGTAAGGTTGCTGACTCTGGTGACAGCGGCTTCGTATCGCCACGCTGGCCTGCTGGCCAAGATGGTAACCACGCTGGATGTACTCTCTGGAGGTCGAGCCATGCTCGGAATCGGCGCCGGCAACTATCCTGACGAGGCAGCCGGCTTGGGGTTACCTTTTCCAGAACTGGGTTGCCGCTTTGATCTGCTCGAGGAAACGCTTCAGGTTTGTCTCCGGATGTGGAAAGGAGAAATCGGCGACCAGCGTCCGTTCAAAGGCGAACACGTCAGTCTGGAACGACCCCTGAACGTGCCTCAAAGCCTCAGCCGGCCCCATCCCCCCATTTTGATCGCCGGCGCCGGAAGACATCGCACTTTGCCTCTGGTAGCACGCTACGCCGACGCTTGTAACTTGCCACCCTCGGCGGAAATTCCTGACCAATTGGAATGGCTGCGCCAGCTGTGCCAGCGAGAGGGTCGCGATTATGGGGCCATTGAAAAGACCGCCCCTTTCGGCTTTGAGGTGGACTCTAAAGAGTCGATCGCCCACCTCATCGAAAAGCTTAAGTGGATGGCCGGGTTGGGCATCGAGACCGTGTTCGGATGGGTGGTCGGTGCCGACCGTCTTGAACCGATACAAATCCTTGGTCGAGAGGTCATTCCGGCGGTGGCCGAATTCTAAGCCGAGTTCCTCATCAGGTGCGAATTCTCTGCTGGGGTAGGTCTTCGAGGTAGTAGCGGTGGGGCCGGATACCCACCTCGCGAAAGTTGCGGGCCAGGGCCGTGCGCACATCGGCCCGCAGCAGCCAGGCGTCGGTGGGAGTGTCGGCCCAGGCGGCCACCCAGCACTTGAGCCCTTCTTTGCCCGTCTCCATCACCCAGAAGCGGGGGTCTTCGTGGGGGGCGAAATGCTTGCTCTCGCGGGCTGCAGCCACAGCCAGCCGCTCGACCTCATCGAGGTCGGCTTGATAAGACACCCAGAACTCTACGTAAGCCCACTGATACAGGTCGGTGATGGAGTAGTTGAGGAACTCGCTCACCAGCATGCGCGAGTTGG
Source organism: Vulcanimicrobiota bacterium (assembly GCA_050250895.1). Taxonomy (GTDB): domain Bacteria; phylum Vulcanimicrobiota; class Xenobia; order Xenobiales; family JADMJV01; genus CAYRFU01. The sequence continues at coordinate 443,310 of JBFWNU010000004.1, forward strand.
GCACCACATAGCGACGCCAGTCCCAAATCTTGAGCGTGGTGTGAGTCATCGAGATATCTTCGACGGTGGCGTAGTTGTCGTTGTAGAGAACGGTGTCGCCGATGTTGAGCACCTTGGAAAAGCCCATCACCAGCCCGGCGATGAAATTCTCGACCACCGGCTTGGCGGCCACGCCGACGATCACCGTGAGGGCGCCGAGATAGACGCTCATCACCGCCGCTGGCAGCGACGTCGAAAACGGGATCAAGACCAGCGCCCCCATCACGATGAGCAGCACCGGCAACACGAAGCGGCGAGTGTTGACGAAGTGCAGCCGAATGCTCTCCCGGGCCCGGTCGACGGCAACCTCTTTGGGCTCGTCAAAGGGCGACTCGGTGGGGATGGCCTCGAAGGTCTTGCGGCTCGACACCCGTTCCAGGCGTCGCCACTCGACCTTGCCCAGGTAGTAGAGCAGAATGCGCCACAGCGCCAGGACGGCCAGCAGCAGGACGACCGCGACCGTAAGCATTGTCGCATCCATGGCAAGGCTGACTGTGGAAAGGTCTGGCACGCCTCGACTGTATGAGCCGGCGCTGAAAGAACCCTTACGGCGTCGTGAGCCGCGCCAGGTGGGCTTCGGCCCGGGCGCGACGCTCGGGCAGGTTGTTCTCGAGTAAGGTCTCGATCCAGGCGCCCTCGAGGAACTTGCGCCAGCTCTCGCGCGCGTCCTCGGGGCGCTCAAGACGCTCGGCGGCTAGCGCTCGGGTCTCCCACACCGAGACTGGAGCTCCGCCAGCGGTGTGTTGCTCACACAACGCCCAACTGCCGGCGGGATCGGATTCCAGCAGCATTCTTGCTTTCAGGGCCAGAGCGGCGGGGTTCTTGGGGTCCAGGCTCAGCGATTTCTCGAGCGCCCGCCAGGCCTCGTCAGCTTGCCCGGACAGGGCTAGACTTTCCGCCCAGTTACTCCAGGCCAAGGAAAGCCCGGGGGATAGCTCCAGGACGCGCTCATAGAAAGGCAAGGAGGCCTTCAGGTCGCCGTCGAGGGCGGTGGTGGTCCCGAGAGCCGTAAGCGCGTCGACGGTCTCACAGGCCTCGACCGCCAGTTCTGCCTGGCTTCGAGCCTCTTTAAATCGGCCTAGCCTCATATAGAACCAGGCTCGTCCCGTGTGATGCAAGCAAATCCCCAGGGGATCGTCGGTGTCTGGACGTGGCTCGTAGGCTTTGAAGGGTTCGTGCAATCGGCTCGCTCCAGCCGGTGGCTCGAGGCCCACGAATTCGACCTTCTGCAGTTCCTCGAGGTGCTCGCGCAGCGCCTCTAGAATGGCCGGCGTCTGCAGCATTGCATCCCGACTAAGGGCCTCGAGGATGGCCGAGCGCAGCGACTGCTCGCCGTGGCTCGAGAGCGAGGCCAGCCGGTCTCGAGCCTCGAGCCCGAGCATGCGATAGGCCGCGCACTGGGGGTCGGTGCACAGACGCTGCAAAAGCTGCTGGTGGTTTCGCGCCCCTTTCAGGGCACGGGTGAGGGGAACCGAATAGTGGACCTCGGCCAACGAGGTTGTTGGCGACAGCAGAGCGGTAAGAGGAGCCGCACAGAGGCCGTCGAGGAGCAGGTGGACGCCGTGCTCGACCTCGGGATTGCTACTCCAATACCAGACCCCGCCAGCCCGAGCCATCTCGACCAGACTGAGGGCCGGCGCACCAGGGCGAGGCAGGGTGAGCGAGTGGATGAACTCCCAAAGTTCTTCGGGGTCCATGGCGCCGCTCGAGGTTGCCACGGACAACCGCGGCAGAGCCTCCAACAGACGAAGCAGCGAGTCTTTTTGTCCCAGAAGCCCAGCCGAGTGGGTTAGCCAGTTCAAGAAGCCCAGCGAATGGAATAGGTGAAGCTCGGGCGAGAGCCCGGTTGATTGCAGCAGGCAGTAATAGAGGTCTCCGGGGTCGACAGGCAGTTCCTCGCTGGTCACATCCAGAAAGGGCACACCATGGTGGTGAGTGCAGGCACCGTCAGGAGAAAACACGCGTAACCAGGGCAGGCAATCGGCTCGCAGACCCATCTCGCCCGCTCCTGATGGCAGCGGCACCCGGAACACGTAGCCCTTTTCGCTCAGCCGTCTTCGGGGCGGCTCGGCGACCCGGATGCGGTGAGGAAAATGAGCCTGGAGTTCGGGGCCCGGAGCCGCCTCGGTCCAAAGCACTCCGGGGGCGGTCCGCTTCGAACTCGCCGGGCTGACGGAAAGATAGCCCCGCCGTCGATACTCGGCCTGGAGGTCCTCGATAGAAAGCCGTTGTCCGTCGGTATTGGCAAAAAGAGGCCGCCTGACCAGGCCCGATTCGGGGTCGCTGCGGCACTTCTCGAGAACCCATTCGAGATAGGCCGACCCGGCCGCCTGGGGCCTGGCCAGCAGGTGCTCTACCAAAGCGTTCTCTAGCCATTGCTGGATCTCTTCGGTCCATTGCTCGAGAGCGTCACCTTCCACCAAAGCCGAGCGGGATAGGTCCAGGGGCAGCTCCTCGCTCCACCACAGCACCCTGGCCATCGGCACCGAGGGTTGCCAGTCGGGCTCGTAGCTGACTCCTGAGCGGATCACCAGCACGCGACCGACCCGGGGGCGGGCTTCTCCGGCCCAGGTGGGAGGCTGACTCGGTTGGCCAAACAGTTGTGGGCTGCGCAAATCAGGGGCAATATCGCCCCCCAGCGCCAGATAGCCGCTGCCGGAAGCAGTGGGGACGGCCACATCGTAATCGCACTCAAACGTTGGCTCGCCCACCTTGATCAAGATGTCCCGCTCACCAAAGTCGAGTGTAACCGGCACGTCGTTTCCCTGCAGTTGCAGACACAACGGGGCCAGGCGACAGCGCTGGCGCAGCAGCCGGTCTTCTTTGCCGGGCAACCAGCGGGCCAGAGCACCCTTCCACCAGGGGCCGTAGAGGTGCAGGCCGGTCTGGTCACGGGGCTGCTCCAGGGGTGCGACCGTGAGCTCCTTTTGGTCGAGCACCAGGCGATGGCTTCGGCCCAGCAGTTCGACCCGACCGTAGAGGTTGCGCGCCGCCCACAGACCCAAGGCTAGCTCGCTGTCAGACTGACCCGGCATCAGCCCCAGCAAGTCTTTCTCCTCGAGGGGGTGGCCGTCCCAGGCCAGAGTCAGCACCCTCGAGTCTTGTCGGCAAGAAAAACGGCTTGCCTTAGCTTCGACGGCGGCCGCCATGAGGCGCAGCACGTACTCGCCGGGGTCGACCAGAGCGAGTCTGGGCAACAGCTGATGAGCGCGGGCCAGATCCAGGTGGAAGGTGCCCGACGAATCCACTGTGCCCTGAGCCCGCAGCTCGCTCAACCAGCGCTCCATGCTCACGGGCGAGCAGTTCGATCAGGCTCAAAGATGTCCCGCTAGGTCGGGCTGCGCTCGAGGGTGAAGTCGCCGACGGTGACCTGGTCGTCTTCGACCTCGCATTGGGGGGTCGGGCCGTTCGAGCCAATCAGACTGTAATAGAGCTGGCCGTCGAGCTTGGCCAGTCGCTCGAAGGCCTGGTTGACGGCGGCCTCGTCCTTGGCCCCATCGAGCTCGGCCAGCAGTGCAGGCACCAGCTTGTCGTCCTGGATCAGGTCGGCGACCTTGCCGATGGCCGTGCTCAGGCCCGCCACTACCCGAGGACGGTCGATGGCCGACAGCTGCGAGTAGATGGCCTGGCCGGCAACTGCAAATACTGCCGGGCCGGGCTTCTCGGTTGCGGCCAGAGCATCGACCAGAGCGCTCGGCACAGCCAACCTGGTAGCGGGGTCCTGATAATCTTGCGAGGCCAACCGAGCAGCCTCTCGAAACACAATTTGGTTGATCGGGTCGGTGAACTTGGCCAGCTCGAGGCCACGGCTTAGCACCCAGCGCTTTTCGATACCTGACTGTTGGAACTCGGCCCCTGCTTCTTGAATGACCTGAGCCAGCGCCCGACTGGGCGGGCCCTCTGGCTGGCTGCGCAGCAGAATGTCGGTAGCCTGAAGACGATCCTTGAGATTCTCGGTAGGCGTGGCCGCTATCTCACGGGCCAAAGTGGCGCGGCTTCCCTCGGCCAGGCCAGCGAGAACGCCCAGGGCAATCAGGTCGGTCGATTTCTCTTTTGTCAGGTGGCGAGTGGCCTTCACCATGGCCGGCAAGCCAGGGTCAGGGTCGTCGGCCAGGAGCTCAAACATCGACTGAAGAAAGCGAAACCGCTCGCCCTGGTCGCCCGAGGCCAGGGCCCGGTCGGCGGCCTGGCAATAGTCAAGGGCCAGAGTGTCGCCCTGCATCTGGCGCAGAACCTTCAGGCCGTCGGCGGCGGCCGCCAGACCATCACGCCACATGAAGGTGTTGGCGAGCAAGGCGCTCAGAAAACGAGCCAGATTGGGTTGGTCCTGCGTCAACTCGGCCAGAGCCACACTGGTAGCCTGCCAGCTGCGTTCGCGATGGTGGGGCTCGCGTTGACCGATACCCGTCAGAATCTGTTGGATGGCGGCCGTGGCCGGGTCCGAGCCAAGCTCGCGCTGGTTTTCGGCCAGCTCGAGAACTCGCTCCAAACCCGCTCCGGCAGGAGCCAGGCCATCCAGGCTAGTGAACACCTGGCGCCAGCCCGGCGCCAGGCGGGCCAGGCAGACGGGGGAAAGTTTCTCGCGCACACTCGCCTCAGAGCTCGTAAACACGGCCCGCGCCAGCCCCAGCGGAGTCTTCTGATCGAGGCTTTGCAGCAGCGAGACGCTGTCAGCCCCAGCATCCTTCAGGTCAAGAAGCATCTGACGGTTGTCGGCCTCGAGGCTGGGGAGTCTTTGCTCCACAGCCAGTTCGGCCAGAGCGGGGCGCCGGCTGGCCGGCCCCTGGGGATCGGCCAGAAAAGCGATGGCTGCCATTGCATCGTCGGTGCGCTGGAAGCTGGCGACCAGCGGGTCGCGGGATACGTCGGCAATGACCTTGAGGGCTGCCTCCGGGTGGGGCTCTGGACTGGACTCGAGCAACAGTAAGGCCAGACTGGCCAGGCCAGGCGCCATACCAGCCAGGGGGGACGGATGATAGATCAACCGACCGAACAGCTTGTGATATTGCTTAAGGCGCACCGCGGGGTCGGGGGAGACGGTCACCTCGGCGAGTCTGTCGAGTCCGGCGTAGAAATCGCCCTGCTGGGCCAACTCGTCGAGTGCTGCCTCGGCGGCGGCCACCCGCTTAGACTCGGCGTTGAACAGGTGAAAGGCACTCAGAGCGTCATATCCCCGCTGGGCAATGCCTTGGACCGTGCTCGCCATAACCCCAGATTAACGGGTATCCGGCTCCGACTGGTTGCCGGCTTTTGAAAAGATCGGCCTGGCGGAAGTTTGTTTACACGAGCTTAACAAGACGGACACAAGGGTGAGGCTCATCCAGCTTTCAGACAGGCTTGCGCCGGTATGCTAAGGGCACAACATACAGCGGACACGAAAACGACCCTCCTGCACAAGTCGAATCGTGTCCCGCCGGCAAAGGGAAATTGGCGTGGACCTTCGTCGGCATTCATAGATGACCATACGGACCTCAATGACCCGCGGAACCCGCGGGTCATTTACTTTTCCAGACCCAGCAGGCGAACCACGGCCGGGCGGGCGGCCAACAGCTCGTCCTTCCTTTGCTTTTCCCAATCGACCCGAATATAGGCGCGGCAACGGCCGGCAAAGGCAATGCGAGCCTCGAGCCGTTCCACCTGCGCGTCCAGTCCGGCCACGACCCGCCTGGCCTCGCGAGGTCGGCCACCGGCGGCCAGGAGCAACTCGAGCACTTCTACCCGGCCTTCCACCCCGGCCCACTCGACCGCCTCGGCCAACTGGGCCCGGGCCCCGCGGGCCAACAACCAGGAGACTTCAGCCGCCAGGCCGCGTCCGGCGGCCACAGGCAAAGCGGGGGAAAGGTCCACCGCTCCCAGACTGGTGAGAATCACGATGGGAGTGTCTGCCTGAGAAGAGTCCCAGGCACAGGCAGCCGCTACCGCCTCGGGGGTGGGGCGAGCCCCGCGAGCCAGCAGAGCCTTCACCTGGGCCAGATCCCGACGCAGGCACATGGCGGCGAGCGCCTGGTCCCGGCGGTGGGTGGCGGCCGCCAGCGTCGCATAGACCGCTCGTCGGTCATCCTTGGCGGCCAGGTCGAGCGGCAGCCGGCCCTCAACGTCGAGCAGATCCGCATCAGCCCCGGCGGCCAGCAATATCCGCACAGCCTCTTCGCGGCCCAACCAGGCCGCATCATGCAAGGGGGTGTGGCCCTGCTCGTCCACCGCATTAACCTCGGCGCCTGCTGCGAGCAACATCCTCAGGCAATCGAGGTGATCCAGGCGAGCGGCCACGTGCAGCGGTTGCTCACCATAGAGGTTGCGAGCCTCGAGGCTAGCTCCTCGATCTAACAGCAGGCGCACACACTTCAACGCACTCAGACTGACCGCCTTGATTAGGGGGGTGTGGTCATAGGTGTCCTTTTCATCCAGCGAGTGGCTCTCGAGCCAGCGAGCCAGACGGTGGGTGTCATCAGTGTTCAAGGCCTCTTCCAATTCGCTGGCCAGAGCCGGGGTAAAGAGTAGCAAGAGCAGCAACAGAATCCGCATTCTCGAGTGGTCGCGAGCCGAGGCGGACTATTCCGGCGAAGGTGTTTACAAAGCGGTTACGGGCCGGCAACAACGCCCGGGTGCATCCAGCTTTCAGACCGCACCCGGGCGGTATGCTAAGGGCACAACATACAGCGGACACGAAACGACCCTCCTGCACAATCGAATCGTGTCCCGCCGGTAAAGGGAAATTGGCGTGGACCTTTGTCGGCATTCATAGATGACCATACGGACCTAAATGACCCGCGAAGCTTCGCGGGTCATTTACTTTGGCTATTTGTCGTCGACGCGGAAGAATAGGGCCAGAAAGAAGAAGGCAAAGGCCAGATCCAGCGGTCCATAAGCAGAGTAGAAGGTGGCCGCCAGCCAGTTGGTCTTCCACATGCTAGGCAACTGGGTGAAGTGACCCCACTGCCACCAACACCAGGAGCCGAAGTAGAAGACCTTCTCGAGGACGAACACCAGCAGAATCTCGGGAGCCTTCGAGTGGCGCCCCGCCATGGCCATGAAGGCTAATCCCCAGACCATGATGAGGGCCATCCCCCACATCGAAAACAGCTCGGGGAAGTAGGTCCCGACGCTGAAATCCCGCATACCCCGGGTGAACGTCAGCACTCCCAGGATGTTGAACAGGCCGGCCGCTACCAGCCCCTTAGAGAATTTCTTCATTTCGTTTGTCCCCCTTTGCAAATGGTTGTCGCTTCAACGACAGGTCGTCGGCCAGTGGCTGGCACCAGCCGTAAAAGCGCCGATGGTCAAAACCGGGCGCGGCCATCCCGATGAACGAAATGGTTTCGCCGAAGAAATGGTCGGTGGCAATCACGATGCGGTTGTTCCCCTGTAAGTAGACTAACTCCTGGGGCCCGCCGGTGCGACCAAGCTTTGCATAGACCTGAGCTCGGGAATAACTCTGGTCGAGCACGAGCTGTTCGTCTTGAAACAGGTGGCTCGTCTGGAACGCCACCACCCGGCCGTCTTCGAAGAAGCACCGCCAGACGTCGGCCGGCGGTGGCCACAGCGCTTCGTCCGGTTCATCATACCCGGTGGGAGGTTCACCTAGAATCGCAATCACCTCGGAGCGCGCCATGCCCAGGCGGACCTCGTGACCCCCCGAGAAACCACCGGCCGCTTCCAGTCGACGGTCAGCCCGCCCGCCCGGAGACCGCCCATGAACGGCATAGTTCAAGAGCCGGATGGCCGATCTCCTACTCGGGGATGGGCCGACACCAAAACCTGAACTGCTCCAGGTCGAATCCCGGCGCAGCCACGCCGATGTATCGGACGCTCCACCCCACGAACTGCTCGAACTCGATCACTACGAACTGGTCTCCTTGTCGATATACCAGCCGCTCAATCTCACCTTCCCTGGCGTGGATGCGGGGCTCCCCGAGCGCGTCCAAAACGTCTTGTCGGGAAACCCGATGGTCCAACATGCGAAAAGGGCCCTGATAAAGGCTGTCGGTTTGGAACGCCACGACCCGCCCGTCTCGCAAGAAGCATCTCCACACCCCGTCGCGCGTGCCCCAGAGCATCTCGTCCCGCCCGTCATAGAGTTCTGGCGGCGGACCCAGCAATTCCAGTAAGTCGCCCCGCGTCATGCCCAGGCGAATCTCGTGGCCGTCGCCGTAAGCCTGAAGCGGACGGCTCCAGTCGACCCGCGCCGAACCGGCCTTCGGGCTCCGCGGGGTCGCGTCTGGATTGAACGCCAGACCAAGGCACCCCAGGAGCGCAACCAGCCAAACCAGGTTCATCCTTGCAGCCGGAAAATGCAATGCTCTGGATATTCTCATAACGGTGGCACTCCAAACTTCAAGACCGCTGGCAGGACGCCCTCTGCCGCACCTGAGTCCGGAGTTGAGAGAACCGCTAGCTCGGGCCCGGCGAGCAGTCTAAGACTATCAGGGCGATGTTGTCCTGCCCGCCGGGGTGGGGTTCGATGCCGGTGAGCGCGAGCTGGACCAACTGACCGGCAAATTCGCCCGGCTGCTGACCGAAAAACTTCCACAACCGGTGGATGTGCTCGGGCCCCACCGAGGTCTCGGGCTGGCGATAGTGGCACTCGTTGATACCGTCGGTATAAAGTAGTAGCGCACCCCGCTCGGGAAGTGAGAAGTGGACCAATTGCCAGTCGTGGGGCTCGGGAGGGTTGTTGAAATAGAAGAATTGCTTGTGCTCTCGAGTGTGAACGCGGCATTGCCCGGCATCCACGGTAGCCAGGCTGCTGTCACCCACCGAGAGGGCAAAACCCACTCGCCCCGGCAAGTCCACCACGGCCACCAGCAGCGTGCTACCGCCCCCGACTGGCAGGGCCGGCTCGGCCAGTTCGACGAGCACCCGGCGCAACTGCGTTTCATCCTGGGGAATGGATGTACGGGACAACCATTCGATGAGAGCGTGGCTCGTCTGGTTTCCAAAGTGACCGTCAGCCACGGCCAAGAGGTAGCGGCCGTCTTGGTGCACCAGCAGAAGGGCATCCTCGTTGGCCTTGGTCTCGTCCCCTTTGTAAGCAAGCGAGGGCGAGGCTCTGTCCTGGCCTACGCTCAGGCAGGCGATCGCTCCGGCCAGTTCTTGCTGATCCCACTCTCCGTAGTCGGTATGATCGCGTCCCAACAGCAACAATCGCTCGGGGGCGGCGGCCGTGGGCAGGGGACCGGGTGCCACCTCGCAGACCAGCCCGAAATGGTCGCTAGGCCACAGCTCGGGATTGCCAGCCACCGGCACCGTTCCTACCAGATCGATGCGGCCAGGGGTCATCCCCTTGCACAACACCCGGTCAAACCGCACTCGCTTGGGTTGACCCGAGAGAGCCAGCCGCATGCCGTTGAGCTCGGTGTCTTCGGTGTATCCGGGGTCGTCTGGATGCAGCTCTTGCCAGGCATCGAGATAGTGGCAGGGAAGGCGCTGATTCTCGGGCCAATCCGGGGCAAAGTTGAAATCGCCCACCAGGACCACTCGGGGAAAGCGCTCTAGAAAATCGAAGACTTCAGCCAGTTGCTCGAGCCGGCGGTCTCGCTGGGCGGCCGTACTCTCGAGATGCACGTTGGCCACCGTCACGCCGTCTTCGGTTCGAAACCACTGAAGCTGTCTGCCCTGGCCGCTGGGCAGACGCAACTGGCCGCGCTCCTTCCAGGGGCGCTTCGAGACGATGGCCAATCCGGCCTGACCCGGCCAGCCTGGCCACAGCCCCTGCTCGGCAAAGAGCAGGCGAAAGGTGTCGATCGTGCGGACGCTGACTTCTTGAAAGGCCACCAGGTCCGGACGCTGCCGGTCGATCTCCTCGCGCACAGCCCGCAACCTGGCCTCTTGGTGATGGTCTTTCCAACAGAGGTTCCAGGTGAGCAGCCGCATCAGGCTCCTACCCGGCCTCTTCCGAGGACAGGTTCTCCCAAAGAAAGGCCATTTTGTCGGCGTTTTGCTCGATACGCATCCAGCGCGGCATGCCGAACCCGTGCCCGATGTTGGCCTGGGTGCGCAGCAAAACCGGATTCTCGTTGCCTGCCGACTGCATCTCGGCAGCCAACTTGTAGCTGTGCGATGGAGTGACGCGGTCGTCGTGGTCGCCGGTCATGATCATGGTGGCCGGGTAGTTCGTGTCGTCTTTGACGTTGTGCAGCGGAGAGTAGCTCAGCATGTTCTTGAACAGGTTGGGCTTTTCCACTTCACCGTATTCGTGAATCCAGTGATAGCCACCGGTAAACTTGGCGAATCGAAGCATATCGTGCACGCCCACCTCGGGAATGGCCGCGCCAAAAAGATCGGGGCGCTGCAGTTCGGTGGCCGCCACCAGTAGGCCGCCGTTGCTGCCGCCACCGATCCCCAGATTCTTGGGACTAGTGATGCCTTCTTTGATCAGGGTTTCACCGGCACCGATGAAATCGTCGAAGACGTTTTGCTTCTTCAGACGCATACCGTCTTTGTGCCACTGCTCCCCATTCTCTCCGCCTCCGCGCAGGCAGGCGGTGGCATAGACTCCCCCCGCTTCTAACCAGGGCAGCTTGGTCCAATCAAACCCCGGATTGATGCTCACGTCAAAACCGCCGTAGGCATACAGATAGGTCGGGCGCTTGCCGTCCATCTCGAGATCGGCGCGATGGGTGACGTAGACCGGCACCTGGGTGCCGTCTTTGCTCTCGCTCATGACCAGGCGAGTCACGTAGCGGTCCGACGGGTAGGAGGTAGACGGCCTGTAATACTCGCTGCTCTGGCCGGTCTTGACATCAAGACTATAGATGGTGACGGGCTGCGTAGGGCTGCTGAAATGGTAAAGCAGTTTGCCGTCGGGACATTCATACATCCCGCTGACGGTGCCCATTCCAGGCAGCTCGATCTCGCCCAGACTGTTGCCTTCGCGGTCGAAGCGCATCAGTTGCGAGTGCCCGTCTTTGAGATAGTTGGCAAAAATCTGGTTGTGAGCGAAAGCGGCATCGCTGAGATTGAGGTCACCACCGGGAACGACCACGGTCTGCTCTTCATGCTCGTCGTCCCAGGCCAGAATCGCTCCCTTGGGATACATCGGTCCTTTGGCCAACACGATGTTGTGGCCCTCGGCATCGTCGCCCAGGCGACTCCAGGAGTTGCCGTCTACGGATTTATAGCTCCAGTCTTGCAAGGGCTCGGGCAATCCGGGTGAATCGGCCGATCGATCCGAGGTCTGGGGCGTGGCCAACTCGTGGTAACATTGGTCCTGGTGAACCACCACTTCAGAGATAGCCATGCCTTCTTGAGGCGGCTGGTATTTGTTGTAGTAGAAGCCCTTGGAATCAGCGCTCCAGCTGATATCGTCGGCTCCGTAGCGGCCGTTGTCTAGCGTTTCGTCATAATCAAGACCGGTCTTGAGGTCGCGAATCCGCCACTCCATCTCGTCGGTGCCGTTGGTGCGAATGCCGTAGGCGAGAGACTGGCCGTCGGGACTGACCTTCCACTGGTCGATAGAGATGTGACCGTCTTCCGAGAACTCGTTGGGGTCCATCAGCACGGTCTCTTCACCGGAGCCGATCTCCTGCCGACAAATCAAGGGGTGATTCTGGGTTGTCGCCTTGCTGTAATAGAGAACATTGCCCTCCACCTGTTTAATGGCGTGAGTTTCGATATCGATGGCGCTGAGGGCCTTGGCGAAATCAGCCCGCTCGGGAATCTGCCCCAGGTATTCCTCGGTCAGCCTGTTCTCTTCCTGGACGAAGGCCCGGGTCTGGGGGGCGTTGAGCTTCTCCAGAGGACGGAAGGGGTCGGCAACGGTGACGCCGTGAATCTCCTCTTCCGTGTTATCGTTCGGGGCATCGGGATAGGCTTGCTGTTTCCCCTGAGGGAGTTTGATTTGGGCGGTCCTGATCAACATGAGGCCATTTAACCCTGCGAAACGCCCAAATCTGTGGCAAAGTTGTTACCAATCGGGTACGGCCGGAGTGAGATCCCACTTGACCATCGACCAACGAGTCGATACCATGACTCATGACGATACACAATGTGATTCGGAGTAAGTATGAAACAGTTGAGCGTTCGAGGGTTCGACCCGGAGTTAGCGGAGACCCTCAGGACCATGGCTGAAGAAAACGGTATCAGCCTGAGTCAGGCCGCCCTACGCTTGATGAAGAAGGGTGCCGGTCTGGGAGAGGGCGGCCGAGAGCGAATCGGCAGCGCTCTGGACCGCTTCATTGGCACCATGGACGACCAGGAGGTTGCCGAGTTCGAGAGTTCGATCAGGCCTTGCGAAGAGATCGACGAGGAGTTCTGGCGGTGAAACTTTTGCTCGACACCAACACCTACGTAGCTTTAAGGAATGGAAAGCCCGAAGTCGTCACTCTCGTCAGAGAGGCCGAGTCCATCGTGCTGTCGGCCGTCGTGGTCGGGGAGTTGCTCTTCGGTTTTCGGCACGGAAACCGGTTTCGCGCGAATGCATCAAGCCTCGAAGACTTTATCGATCAACCTCAGGTCTCTCTAAAAGACGTAACCTACTCGACCGCCAACCAATTCGGGGTCATTTCTTCGACCCTGCGAAAACGCGGCACACCCATTCCTACCAACGACATCTGGATCGCGAGCCACGTTCTAGAGACTGGGAGCGAGCTTCTCACCTACGACAAGCACTTCGATAGAATCGATAACCTACCTAAGATCGTTCTATGAACCCCGGGAACTCGATGCCTGCGAAGATGGGCCCCTAGCGAATCTTGGCGGCCCGTCCTTCGGCCGGCTGCGAGGCCGTAGAACTGCTCTCGTTGAGCCGTCCGGCCACGGCGACTGCGAAGCACTCCCTAAAGTGAACGGACGAAAGACAAAGCACTAGCTCTTCGACTTGAGGGGCAGAAAGACATCGGTCTCGAGGTCGCACTCGGGCACCTCAGGGAAGAGGTTGAGATACTGGAAGAATACGGGAAAATCTCTCACCTCGCGGCCGCTCTCGGGTAGCCAGTTGCGATAGAGGTAATACACCGTCTCACCGATCAGGTCGTGGGAACCCCGATGACGAGCCACGGCGCACTCTCCACCGGGGATGGTCTTGGTGATGACTCCCTGGGGGTTATCCGGCACGGGAGCGTCGACGGCTCCGCAGATGTCGAACCGAAACTCCTCGGGGGGGACGCCTTCGGGATCGTCATAGCAGACGCCGAAGGTGGCCTTAGAAGCGATGGGCGACAGGCCGGTGGCTTTGCGCCAGCTGATGAACTGCTGCACGGTCTCGAGCAGCCGAGAAGGCGCTCCGCGATGCTCGAGCACGGCCACCGGGGTGGTTTCAAAGGGGACGATTGTGACTTGCATGATAGCTCCTTGGGTGGGGGTGGGAAACTGATAGTGCTGGTGCCACGGCTCCCACTCGGGACAGCGACGAAAAGCGCTGGGGGCCTGTCCGAAGTTGCGCTTGAAGGCGCGTGAAAAGGCCCCCGAGCTCTCGAAGCCGGCCTCGAGGGCGATGTCGAGCACCGTCGAACCCGGGTCGAATACCAAACGATAAGAAGCCCGCTTGAGGCGAAGCAACTGCACGTATTGATAGAGACTGATGCCGACGAAGTCGCGGAACAGCCGATGGAAATGGAACTTCGACAAACTGGCCACCGAGCTCAGTTGCTCGAGCGACAGGTCGTCTTCGAGGTGGGCCGCGATGTAGTCGCAGACCCTCGTCATTCGCTCCTGATAGGTTTCCATCGTCAACACGCCCTGATTATGTCCCAACCACCGGGGCCCGTCATGACCGATCTTGCGGACCTGTCCGCCTCTGGGCTAGCCGGTCGGCGAGGTTAGAAAGTCTATTCCGTAGGCGGACATCCCTTCAGGATGGCGCTCCGCGTAGGCCACCAGGGCTCTCGCCACCTCCGCAAAAAAATGCCTCGGAAGTGTGTAGGGCACGATGAGGACCCCGTAGTGTGGCTCCTGGTTCTCGAAAAAGCTTACCGTCAAGCGGATGAAGAACATTGCGTGAAGGGAAAGGCCTCCCAGACCTGCTCGGGGCTCTCCCATTGCCGCTCGATGGCTTTGCGTTGTTCTATCTCCTCAGGATAGGCCGAGAAGTAGGCTAAAGCCACTTGCAACTGGTGGGGGGTCATGCCCGGGAAAGCCTCCCTCACCACGGCCATATCACCATTCGCCCCCTCCAGGGTCAGGGCGACCTCGAAGACATCGATTCCTGTTCCTGCGACGCGGGCCCGCCGTCCGGATGCCCCATCCACAAAAACGACCCCGGGTATCCTCCGCATACGAACGGCTTCCTCCAGCATTTCGTTAGATTAGGCGTGGCTGGGCACCAGGGCGGGCTCGACTACTCCGGCGCAGACACCGAAGCCGATGGAGCGATAGCCCTCGCGCTGGCAGCGTCCTCGCAAGATCACTTCGTCGCCATCGAGCAGGAAGGTGCGCTTCTCGCCAGTGGGCAATTCGAGTTGTTTGCGAGGCTGGTCGGGTCCGTCCCAGGTCAGCTCTAGCAGACAGCCACGCGACCCGGGCTCGGGCCCGCTGACCGTGCCGCTGGCCAGCAGGTCGCCGGGGTTGAGCGCGCAGCCGTTCGAGGCGTGGTGAGTCACCATCTGAGCCACGGTCCAGTACATGTGGCGAAAGCTTCCCTGGCTCAACCGCATCGGCTCGAGGTTGCGCTCGGCCATCTGAGCCGACCGCAGCAGCACTTCAAGAGTGATGTCGACCCCGCCTCGCGCCTGGTCCTGAGGGTCGGCCAGGTAAGGGAGAGGAGCGGGGTCCCCCTCGGGCCGCTCGAAAGCGGGGCAGCGGAAGGGAGCCAGCGCCTCCATGGTGACCACGAAAGGGCTGACGGTGGTGCAGAAACTCTTGGCCAGGAAGGGCCCCAGCGGCTGGTATTCCCAGCGCTGAATATCGCGAGCCGACCAATCGTTGACCAGACACAGCCCGAAGAGATGGTCTTCGGCCTGGCCGATGGCCACGGTCTCACCCATCGGGTTCGGCTTGCCCACGTAGACCCCGACCTCGAGTTCATAGTCCATCAGCTTGGACGGCTCGCGCACGGGGGCGGCATCGCCAGCCTGGAGCTGGCCGCTGGGTCGGCGCACCGGCGTGCCGCTGGGGACCACGGTCGAGGCCCGGCCGTGGTAGGCTACCGGCACGTATTTCCAGTTGGGCAACAGGGGATTGTCAGGACGAAACATCGAGCCGACGTTGGTAGCGTGGTGCACCGAGGCGTAAAAGTCGGTGTAATCGCCGATCTCGAAGGGGCACAGATACTTCATACCCTGTTGGGGCCGCAGGGCTTTGGCGCGCAACGCGCTGTGGTCGCGCAGCTCTGGATTGTCAGCCCGCAACAACTGGCTCAAGCGTAGGCGCAGAGCCTGCCGCTGACCGGAAGCGGCGAACTCGTTGAGGGAACCCGTCAGCAGCCCCGGCGCCTCGACCAATCCCGCCGACGCCAATTCGTAAAGGTCGAGAATCTGGTCCTCGATGGCCACTCCCAGACGGGCTTTGCCCTCATGCAAGAAACGGCAGAACGGCAAGTTCTGGATGGGAAAGTCGGTAGCCTGGGCGGGCTCTACCCAGCTGGTTAGATTCGGGTCATGGGTCGCGTCGATATTCAAGAGAAGCCTCCGGGAAAGTGGGTATCAAAGACTCCCTTTCCCGCTGGCCCCCAGACCGAAACCGAGGCCTAAAGCCAGCCGAGTTGCTCGAGGTCCTGCAAAGGCTCGACAAACGAGCAGGAGCCAAAGCTCCGCAAACGCTGGCGATGACTCTCGAGCTGCGCCAGGCTGACCTCGAGATCGCGCCAGCTGGCCCCCTGCTCCTCGAAACGAAAAGCCCCGGGGTCAGAGTCCGCCAGCACCTCGACCAGCCTGGGGGCGGGCGCCACCGCGGGCCCGAGAAAGAGATTGACGAAGCCGTGCATGGCAGCCGTTCCCCCTTCGACCGGTCGCAGACCGGGCAGGGGATGGTGAAGGCCGGCGGTGGCTTTGAGGGCAACTCCCGCCTGGGCGCAGGCCGTCACCAGGGCGGCCACCCGCTCGACCGTGGGGAAGTTCTCGGGCGAAAGCCCTCCCGTTCTGAGCTTGGCCGCCGCGCCAAGCTTGGCCACCTGGGCCACGAAAGCCTCGATGGGTTCATCCGAGCCGAGCTCAAGGTAAAGCTCCACCTCGTCTAGCTCCAGAGGCGCGACGGGGCGCGCTTGCGATTCGATGGCCACGACCCGGACCTTGCCGCCGGCCGTGACGGCTCGCACCCGCTCCAGGGTCTCGTCGAGAGGTAAAGTGGCGATGGCCGACACCTCCCAGAGGTCATCGTCGGGCCCAAGGTGTTCGACCAATTCTTCGAGGCGATTGACCGGACACACGAACGTGCCCAGGGCCCAGCTGTAGGGACCGCTCTGATAGCTTCGATAATCGGCCACCGCCCGGGCCATGTCCTGGCGGGCTGGGGGAAACAAGCCGGCATAATCGATCAGCTTGGAAAGAAGAACCTTGAGAGAGTCGGTAGCCGTCACATTCATGCTGTGAGGTTACCCGACTCTGCTCGACCCGAATCCTGACCGTCAGTCGTAGACCACGCGAATCGGCAAAGAACGCTCGAAGTTGGCGTAGTCGCGCCGGAAGGCGACCTCGTCGCTGGCGCTTTCAAGCCCGAAAGTGATCTGTTCGGCCTCATGCCCGCGCACCGTGGGGACGAGGCTAGCCAGGCTCAGGGCCACACCGCCCCCCACGCCGCCAATCAGGGCCGGGGTCGAAGCCCATTCGGGGCCAAAGACGGCGGCCGCCGCACCGGCCAGGGTCAGAGCCATCCCTCCCAGACGCATGGCTGTCCCTGTGGCCTGGTCGGCCGCGGCCTGATCTCCGAGAGAGCGACAGATGAATTCGCGGCTCTGTCCGCTCAGGGCCTTGAGCCGATCGTTCCAGGCGGAATCTCCGCGCTCACTAGAAAGGACAATGTCCAGATGCGAAGGGTCGGCTTCGTAGAGTTCGATGTCGAGCCGGGGACGCCCGATCTCGGGTCCGATCCGCAACCGGCTGGGGGGGTGATTATTTAAAACGTTCATGGCGTGATACACTCCTGCCACTACAACCTAACAACCCACCCTGAAAATTTCTTACACCTGCTCAGGATCCGAGCCTCGCAGCCCGTAGAGCAAAAGCCCGACGCCGGCCAGGGCGGCTGCCGACAGCGAGTATAACAAGAACGCGACCAGGGCTTCCTGCGGCCCGTCGGCGGCCGGTTCGCCCCCGGCGATTGGCATCAAGCGGGTCGCCCGCCAGTAGGCCCCCAGCAAGGTGCCGATCCAATTGGCGTAGTTGGCGTAAATGATCAAACCCTTCGCCAGCTTTCCCTGCAGCTCGGTCAACCGGAAGAGGCTCCAGGATACGGCCACCAGACCGATGAGAAGCCCTCCCTCGACGGCCACCAGATGGGCCGACAGTCCCAGCCGAGGGCGGGCCATGGTGGGAATCAGGATTCCGCCGAAGAGACCCAGCAAGATCAATAAGAGTCCAGCACGCAGCAAGTTTCTGTCCATCTCCGAGCATTCCTCGACCGGCTCCGGCCGCCTGCTCGTTGGGGGCGCGCCCGCCCCCGCCCGACCGCCCTAAGTTAACAATCTCGTAGCAAGCCCGCCCCCCAGGCCCGATAGTATCGCAAGCAACACCCACAGGAGACCGCTATGAGGATTTCACCGAGCCAGCTGCCCTCGACGCAGCCGCGGCGAAAAACCAGGCGGTCCGACCTGATGCTCTCCACCACCACCGACCAGCTGTCCAGCAGGGGGTTGCCGCCGCGCATCGCCATGGCCAGCCCAGAGAAAGTCGCCGCCCTGGCCAAGCAGCTCGAGGGGGTGGAACACGAGCCCGGCCAGGTGCTGGTGCGCTTCCACCGCCCCGTCGATGTCCAGGCCGACTACGGCGCCAGCCTGGTCGAGCGGTTCGACCTGCCAGGACTGGTGCGGCTAGAAGTTCCCGCCGGCATCGAGCTGGCCGAAGCCCTGGTTGCCCTGCGCGACGATCCGCGAGTAGCCTACGCCGAGCCCAATCACCTGGCCCACCTGGCCAACCAGCCCAACGACCTGATTCCCCAGCTGTGGAACCTCGACAACCAGGGCCAGAGCGGCGGCGCCCCCGGGGCCGACATCAGCGCCCTCGAGGCCTGGAAGGTCTCCACCGGCGACCATCAGACGGCGCCCCTGGTGGCCATTATCGACACCGGCGTCGACTACACCCACCCCGACTTGCGGGCCAACATCTGGAAGAACCCCGGCGAGGTTCCCGATGACGGGATCGACAACGACCACAACGGGGTGATCGACGACTATCACGGCTTCAACGCTATCGACGAAGACGGCGACCCCCAAGACGTGCACGGCCACGGGACCCATGTGGCCGGCACGATCGCGGCCGAAGGAAACAACCACTTCGGCGTGGTGGGAGTGGCCTGGCAGGCCAACCTGATGCCGATTCGGGTCTTCAACGAGCATGGCGTGGCCAGCGCCGCCACCATTTTGCGCGGTATTCTCTACGCGGCCAGGATGGGAGCCGAGGTCACCAACAACAGCTGGACCTCGGTGCTACCCAACCAGGCCGTCAAAGACGCCTTTGCCTCTTGGGACGCCCTGCACATCTGCGCGGCCGGCAATAACAACTACTTCACCGACCGCCAACCCGCCTATCCGATGGGTTACGATTTACCCAACATCGTCTCGGTGGGGGCCACCGACCACAACGACCAGCGGTCGGCCTTCTCGAACTATGGCCCCAAAAGCGTCGACGTGATGGCTCCTGGCACCGACATCTTCTCGACCTTGCCGGGGGGCAACTACGGACGGATGAGCGGCACCTCGATGGCCACTCCGCATGTGACCGGGCTGGTCAGCTTGATCAAGGGCGCCCACCCGGGCATCACCAACCAGCAAGTGCTCGACCGCCTGCGGTTCTCGAGTGACCCGGTCGTAGCCCTGGCCGAGACCAGCGGCAGCGGCGGGCGAATCAATGCCGGTCGGGCCGTCGAGCATGACACAGTGGCTCCGGCCGCGCCCAACGACTTTGGGGTGAGCCAGGCCACTTCGCGCCGGGTCGAGCTGGGCTGGACGGCCAGTGGCGACGACGGCTGGTGCCACGGCCCGGCCGTTGGCTATGAGGTGCACTTGAGCGAGCGTCCGCTCGAGCAACTCGATGCAGGCAACCTGGTCAGTCAGGGCAGGCTCGGGGCTACCGGCCAGCTCGAATCGGTGAGGTTGCCATTCGCGGTCGACGACCAGCACGACCGCACTTACTATGCCGCCATGCAAATGGTCGACAAGGTCGGCAATCGCTCCGAGGCGCGCCTGACCAGCTTTGTCGTTCCGGCCGCTCGCACCCATCTGAGCGATGACTTCGATGGCGAGCTCAAGGGGTGGACCGCCGAGGGCAGCTGGCAAAGGGCGGCCGTGGAAGGCCGAGGCCTGGTGTGGAAATCCAACCAGGACCACTATGACCACAACCTGAGCATGAGCCTGATGAGCCCGGTCATCGACCTCCGCCAGGCCCGCGGTTCGCTGCTGACCTATGAGGCTAGTTACAGCCTGGCCCTCGGCGATGTGGGCTTTGTCGAAGTGACCGACGACGGCGGCCAGAGCTGGACCTCGGTGCGCAGCATGAATCGCCTGTCGGGCGACTGGCGTTACTACGAGGTCGATCTGTCGCGCTTTGACGGCCAAGAGGTGCAGGTGCGTTTTCGTCTGCGCAGCAACGGTGAAGAGAGCGACACCGGCATCATGCTCGATAACTTCCGGCTGCTGTCAGACCGAACCTCGTAACCTCAGGCGCTGACGCTGGCCTTGCCGAAGTCGTTGAAGCGGGCGAACTCGGTGATCAGTTTGATGCGCGGCAGGTTGCCCTGGTCGCGGTTGTCGACCACGTATTGGGCCGCCTGCTTGATCTCTTCGTTAGAGAAGGTGTTCGAGTCGGTCACGAAGGGCACGTGAAAGAAGTGTCGTTTGCTCTCGGTCTCGAGCCCGTAGCGCTCGGGGTGAAGGTCGAACAGCGTGTTAGGATTGCGATAGAGCTGCTTGACCTGCAGGTTCGAAGGCCGTAGCTTGATGGCGAAATCGAAGGTCTTCTTGAAGTACTCGAGGTTGTCGCCGGGCAAGCCCACGATGACGTCGAGCTGCAGAGCGATGCCGCTCTGATAGAGCTTGTCGGCGATGCGGACATAGTCCTCGTTGGTGACTCCGCTACCCATCAGATAGCGGCTGTCAGGAGCGATGGTCTGTAGCCCGATCTGGACCCACACAATGTTGGCCTGGGGCAAGAACTCGAGCAACTCGTCCGACAAAAACTCGGGTCGGCACATCACATACAGATCGGGCCGCCTGAGGTCGAGCCCCGCAAAGTGTGCTTCATAGCCCTGGGCGAACTCTCTGAATCTGCGCCGGTTGACGATGAAGCAGTCGTCGAGCATGAAGACGGCCGGCACCTGGCGACGAGCCAGATACTCGAGCTCAGCAAAGACTCGCTCGAGAGAGAAGGTGCGCACGTGCGAGAACTTGACGCTGCGCGAGCAGAAGTGACACTTGAACGGGCAGCCTCGGGT
Source organism: Vulcanimicrobiota bacterium (assembly GCA_050250895.1). Taxonomy (GTDB): domain Bacteria; phylum Vulcanimicrobiota; class Xenobia; order Xenobiales; family JADMJV01; genus CAYRFU01. Next base: position 463,866 of record JBFWNU010000004.1, read on the forward strand.
GGTGGACATGAACACTTGCTGACCGGGGTTGTTGTCGAGGTAAAAGTCGAGGGCTCCGGACAAATAGGGCGAGGGCAGGTCGTCGAGGTTTTCGACCAAGCCCGGGTCGGGGTTGAACTGCAATTCGCCGTCGGGCTTGCGAAAGACAAAGCCCGGCACCTCGTCAAAGTCACCTCGCCGATAGAACTCGGCCATGGCCACCTCGGGCTCGCCCCGCAGACAGAAGTCGAGTTCGGCCACGCCCTTGAACATGTTGCGGGCGATCAGGTCGGTGACCTTATAGCTGTGAAAGCCTACCAGGGTCTGCGGCTTCTGTTTCTTGATCTCGCGCGCCAGCAACACGGCCGCGTTGGCGTAGAACATCATGCTCCAGAGGATATTGTCGAGCACGAAGATATAGACATCGGCGTCCTTGGCCAGCAGCCCGGCCAGTTCGGCCATCAGGCGTTCCCCCGCCTCGAGGCGCACGATGTCGACCGAGGCCTGAGGAAAAGAGTGCAAGATGTTGGCCTTGGCATAGGCCGAATCGAGTGGGGTGTAGGGCCTGTGGCTGTGGGCGAAGTAGGCGAAGCAGATCTTCTTCGCCGCGTTAGGCCTTGTCATCACTAGACTTTCTGGGAGCCAGAGAACCGATCCTCCCGCCCCTGGCCACTTCTGACAGATGAACAAAACGTCGGACAATGTAAACAACGCGTTAACAATCGGCCATCTCAACTCCAAGAGGGCCTCCACTCAGCCGCAGTAGAGTCTTGTCAAGAAGACATCGAGAGGGATCACAAATGGTCAACGCACACAACACCTTCACCACCCAGCCGGCCCTGCAGACGGGCGGAGCCTTCCAGGCCAACCTTGGTGCAGCCAGCACCGCCCCCCTGGCTCAGCTGGCTTTTCAGGTCGGCGTGCAGGCCCCTATCAATGCCACCTATCAGGGCTGGAACAGCTTTGCCGGCGGCGGCGCCCAGCTGTTCGGCGGGCTGCCTTTCAACAGCAACGCGGCCTCGTCGCCCTTCGGCTCGATGGCCCAGATCGGGATGCTCTTCACCCTCATTCAGGCCCTGAGCGCCCTCTTCCAGAGCAACCAGGTGGCCTCTCCCCAGCCCTATCAGCCCAATCCCTATCAGCCCACCCAGCCCCAGCCGGCCCCCTATCAGGACCTTCACTATCAGCCTCCCGTCCAGCAGCCGCCCGCGACCAGCTATCAACACGCCGAGGTGAAAGCCGAAGTCAAGCCGGTGGTGCACGAACAAAATCAGGCCGAACTCCGGGCCCAGATCGAGGCCGAGGTTCGCGTTCAACTAGAACAAGAAGCTCAGGCCCAGGCGCAGCTGAATTTTGGCGGCGGCGACGGTGACGGTGGTGGCGGCGGCGGTGACGGCAGCCCCATCATCCTCGACCTCAACGGCGACGGCAAGCTCGACGTAACCGGCAAAGGCGGCGACATGATCGACTTCGACCTGTTCGGCAATGGCAGCCCTATCAAGACCGAGTGGCTCAAAAAGGGCACCCAGGACGGCCTATTGGTAGCCGACTTCAATGGCGACGGCAAGATCGACAGCGGCCGCGAACTGATGCGCAACACCGGCGTAAACGGTGAGCAGCACAAATACGCCAACGGTTGGGATAAGCTCGGCAAGCTGTTCGACAAGAACGGCGACGGCAATGTTTCAGGCGCCGAACTCGACGGCCTGATGGTCTGGGTCGATTCCAACGGCGACGGCATCTCGGACCCCGGTGAGTTGCAGTCAGTGGCTTCGCGCGGTGTGTCTGAAATCGAGTTGCCCAAAGACGGCGGCCTGATCAGCAACTTCACCATGAACGGCCGTCAGCAGCTGGCCGAGGACTACATTTTCGATATCAAACCCTGAGGGAGTTTTGCCAGCCGAAGAGAAGCCTTTGGCCCATGACGGCGCTGGCGGAGTTTTCTTTAGAGAAGCGTATCGGCCGAGGCAGCTACGGCGATATCTTCCTGGCGGCCGGACCCGATGGGCCGGCCGCCATCAAGGTGTTGCGCGCCGACCGCCAGACCCCCCAGATGACCTCGAGGTTTCGGGCCGAAGTCGCCGCCCTCGAGAAGGTCTGTGACCACCCCTGGGTCGTCTCGCTGAAATGCCCCCTGCGCGAGGTCGCCGAGGGGGGGATGTACTACGCCATGGAGTACCTACCCGGCGGAACCCTCGACGACCTGGTGAAGGTCGGCGGTTATGGCTTGAGCCAGGTGCTGGCGGTGGCCGCGGGTCTGGCTGAAGGCCTGGCCAGGATCCACCAGGCCGGCCTGCTGCACCGCGACCTGTGCCTCAAGAATGTGTTGCTCGACGGCCAGGGTGGGGCTCGCATCAGCGACTTCGGCCTGTGTCGTCCCACCCAGCAAGACGAAGGCGCCACTCCCGACTTCTGGTTCGCCCACGGCGATCCCGAGTGCGCCTCGCCAGAACGACTGTTTCACATCGAGAGCGGCGAGCTGGGCGATGTCTATTCGCTGGGCTCGGTCCTCTATTCGCTGTTGACCCGGCGCTCTTTGTTCGCCCTGAGCGAACTGGCCTTTCTCTATTCAATCTACACTCGCCAGGTCGAGCAGTTTTTTCGCACCTGCATCCAACACCAGCTGCCCTGCCCCACCATCGACTTTCGAGCGGTCTACGACCACTATCTCAAGCGCAGCCCCGAACTCAAGCTCACCCCGCTGGCGGTCGATGTCCACCGCGACCAGCTGGCCGGCTTGACCGAGGTGGTGGCGGACCTGGTCGAGCCCGACTATTGGCGTCGCCTCAAGCGCTTCGGCAGCCTCGAGGCGGTGGCCGCCCGTCTGCGCGAACTGGGAGCCCTCTGATGGTCCCTGTCTACGCCCCCGAAATAGTAACTTTGCTCGATGGGATGCTGGCCCTGATCGAAGGTCGCGCGAGCGCACAACAGTGCCGACAGCACCTGCAAGCCGCCCGAGAGTGTCAAAAGGTCGCGCGCTATCGAGCCCACGAGCAAGCGGCGGCCGTCTTCGACCAGCCCGAACTGGTGGCCATGTGCCGAGAGCGGGATGAGCTGCTGCAAGCACGACAGCAAACGCTCGACGACATCGAAGGGGCTTTGACCAGCCCGGACCGTTTGGTCGACCTGGGCCGCCGCCTGCAGGAACTGTCGTTCCAGGCGGCCCAGCTGGGCCGCTCTATCGAAGAAGCGCGTCCCGTTCCCACCAAGCTCCCGCTGCTGCAGCGCTGGCTGGCGGTCGCTCGGGCCGTGGTTGCCGAGCAGGCCTCGCCCAGTCTGCTGGCCGCCCAGGTGTCTCAACTGATGGAACTCTATCACCTCACCGAGAAGAAGGGCCAGCAGTTCGAAGAGTGTTACCCGGGCCGCACCACCGGGTTGGCCGAGGGGCTGGAGGATTTTCGCCAGGGCATGGGGGCCCTGGCCCACTATCTCGAAGCCTCGGGCCGCCCCCAGAGTCTGGTCGATAGCCTCGCTTTGCTACAATCGGCTCACGACCGCCTGTGGAAGGGCCTGCTCTTGATGGAGCAGACGCGCGAACGCGAAGGGTTTTCGCCGGTTCCCCTGCTGGATGCCTTCGTCACCTGCGCTCGCAAGGCCGTGGCTGGTCAGCGACCGATGTCTGAGTTGGCGAGTGCTCTCCAGGCCGTGGCCGGCTTTGTGGCCAGCCAGCGCCAGGACGGAGAGCGCGTGCTGACAGAGGGCTTTCCTGGCCGCCACCTGGTCGAGGCGTGGCGTAGTTCGGTGGACCCGGCGCTCGAGCAGGCAGAAAGGCTGATAGCGGCCCTCCGGGACGAGCCCGAGGCCGGTCTAAAGAAAGCTGAACGCCGGCTGACCGAGGCCTTTCGGGCCGTGCAAGCGGCGGTCCGCAAGAAGGAAGCCTGGCAAAAAGCTACCCCCCGCAACCTCGAGGCCGAGCCGAGCTGGCAAGACCTCAGAGCGGCGGTGGAAGGCTGGTGCCTCGGCGTGGTGCCGCGTTCCGCCTTGCTGGTTTGCCTCGAGCAGGCGCGCTCTCAGGCTCAGCGGCTCGAGGTTGAGCTGACCTCAGCTCCCGAACTCGAGCGGGGGGCGCTGGAGGCGGCTCTGGCCAATCCCAAGCGGGCCTTTGCTGACATCGACGCCGCCATCCAAGCGGGCGACAAAGTCCGGCTAGCCGAGGCGCTGGCCCTGCTCGAGGACAGCTTCGACCGCTGGCTGTGGTGCAAGGACAGTTTGGTGCGTTGGGGCCGAGAAGCCACCCCCGAGCCCGAGAATTTGCTGGAACTCGTCGAGCAAGCCCGTAGCCGTCACCAGGACCTGGCCGGCTTGCGACCAACCCTTGAACTGTGCCAGCGAGTGACCTGGCTGGCTTCGCAGCGACTGGCCGAGTGGAGCAGCGCCTGTCAGCGGCCGCTGGCCGAGGACGAGGATCTGGCCGAACTCAAAGAGGGCTTTGCGGGCGACCTCTGGCAACTCGAATCGTTGTTAGAGCAGCTGTTGAGCCGGCCTGCCAGCACCCCGGCCGGTCAACTGGCCCCCCAACTCGACCGTCTGAGCGCGGTTCTGGCCGAGATCACCGAACGTCAGAGCGTCATCGAGTCGATCGCCGAGATGGAGAACGAATAGAGGTCTCCGAACGAGGCCACCAGCAACTGCGACCCTGCCAGGGTTGGTTGGCCCAGCACCTTGAATCCTGTCTCGAAGCCCGCCAATAGGCTGCCGTCGTCGATCGAAAAGAGATAGATGCGGTGGTCGCGCGAGCCTACGATGACCGCCCGACGAACCGGGTCATAGGTGAACCCGCCTACCAGGGCGCCGGCCGTGGCCGCCACCCAGGCCACCCGTCCGGTCTGTCTTTCGAGCGCGATCACGCGCTCGGAGTGCCCGCCCGCGATCACCAGTCCTTCGGCCACGAGCGGCGTATTGTAGAGGTGGTGCGAGAGGCGCCGCTTCCACAAGAGCCGGCCGGTCCCAGCCCCGACAGCGTAGAGATGTCCGTCAAACGAGCCGAAATAGCAGACCTCCCCGGCGATCACCGGCTGGGCCTTGATGGCTCCTTCGGTTTCAAACTGCCACGCCAGTCGCCCGCTCTGGGCTTCGACCGCCCGCAGGACCCCATCGTTAGCACCCACATAGACGGTGCCTCCTTCGACCCAGGGCGACGAGTGGATGTAGTCGCGGGCGTTCACCTCCCAGCAGCGTTGGCCGCTGGAGGCATCCAGGGCCAGCAGACTGCCGCCCGCCTGGCCGAACTCGATGCCCACGAAGAGACGGTCGAGACCCTCATGAACGGCGGCCGAAGAGCCGATCCATTGACCCGGCCGGGTCTCCCAAACTAGCTCTCCCGAATTCGCCTCGACACAGTAGAGATAGCCGTCATAGGCTCCCGCGTAGACTCGTCCGCGATGAACCAGCGGAGTGGCGTGAATGCCGCGGATTTGATCACGCACAGCATAGCGCCAGCGCTCCTGGCCGTGACGATCCAGGCACAGCAAAAAACCGCGATCGCTACCCACGAAGACCGACTCGTCAGCCACCACCGGGGCCGACTTGGGAGCCGGGTATTCGCCCGCATTGAGGCCCTCGAAGGTCCACGCCAGGCTGAGCTTTTGCTCGGGCTCGCGCTGGGCCACGCCCAGCCCCGCCAGAGTGAACAGACTCTCGACGGCGATGCCGCGTTCGCGCAACCAGACGGCCCCGGAGCGCTCGTAGTCGACCATCACCCCCACCGCCAGAATCTCGCAATCGTAGGGCCGCAAAGCGCTGATCGCCTGACGCTGGGTGTCGCCCGAATTGACCAGGTCGTCGACCAGCACCACCCGCGAGCCAGGCTTGGGTTGAGGACCTTCGACCTGACGGCGCAGTCCGTTCTCTTTGGGGGTGCGGCGAATGATCAACGCGTCGAGGGGATAGCCGTCTCGGCGACTCTCATACAGAATGCCCACCGTCAGCGGATTGGCCGCCAGGGTCAGCCCGCCCACATAGTCAGGCTCATAGACCTTGAGCCGATCCCACAGGGCCCGGCAGGTCTGCTGCAGGTAGTCGCCCTGCAGCAAGAGTTCGCGACAATCGAGCATCCAGGCGTACGGCTCACCGTTGCGCCCGACACCCTCGCCAAATTTCAGGGCAATGTCGAGCACACCGGCTCGAAGTTGAGCCAGCTCAGCCATCGAGCAGCTCCGGCACCAGCTCTTCGGCCTTGCCCTGGAAATACTGGTCGAATTTGCCGCCAGGTTCAAGATTGATGTTGATGGTCCAGGCTCCGGCATAGGCGGCCCACTCGACAAAGCGCGCGGCCGGGTCGACCGTGCCCGAGGTACCGATGGATAGGAACAGGTCCACCTCGCGGAAGGCCCGCTTGGAAAGCCACTCGGCCCTGGCTGGCAGGGCTTCGCCGAAAAGCACGATGTCGGGGCGCAGCACCGCACCGCAAAGTTGGCAGGCCAGGACGGCCTCGAGGTGCTCGGCCTGGTCGACAAACGGCTCGAGCTGGCAATCGGGATTAGAGCATCGAGTTCGGGCCAGATTGCCGTGCAGCTCGATCACTTCGGGGCTGCCTGCCCGCTGATGCAGGCCGTCGACGTTCTGGGTGATGAGGGTCACGCCGGGATGGCGCCGCTGGAGGCGGGCCAGGGCCAGGTGGGCGGCATTGGGTTGGGCCTGGCGAGCCATGGTGCGCAGGGGCCCGAACAGTCGCCAGACGGCCTGGGGGTCGCGGCCCAGGGTCTCGACGGTGGCCAGGTCGGCTGTCTCGGGCTGCTTCCAAAGGCCATCCGCGCCACGATAGGTGGGCAGCTGCGAGCCGGCCGACACCCCTGCCCCGGTGAGAACCACGATGGATGGATAGCAGTCGAGTTGGAGCGGCGGCACGTTCAGGCAGGCACCGCTTCGACGTTGCCCAGAGGCTGGGGACCGTTGGCCTTGACAACCGTGACCGGACAGTGGGCTGCCCTGACCACCGTCTCGGCCACGCTGCCAAAGACGGTGCGGGCCAGACCCGTGCGCCCATGGGAACAGATCACAATCAGGTCAGAGTCTTCTTCGAGGGCTGCGGCCACGATCTCGGGGGCCGGCTCACCCACCCGGACGGCGCCGCGCACGGCCAATCGGTGAAACTCGAGTCGATGGCGCAGCCCCTCGAGATACTCCACCTGGCGTTGCATACCGGCCTTGTCGGCGCACACGCTCACCAGGGTCAGCTGAGAACCGCAAAAGCGGGACAGTTCAGCAGCGTGCAGGGCTGCCTGCTCGGCCAACGGCGAACCGTCCAACGGAACCAGGATCTTGGCATACACGGGTCGAGTTTTGGCGGGGCAGGGGCCGTCTCCTGCCGCCGTTTAGCTCGAACGAACCTCGTACACGTCGACCTCTTGGGAACGGCCTTTGACGGCATGACTGCCCCGGTGCAGGAATTCGAGGCCGGGCAAATGAGGCCGGGCGGCGTCCATCGTAGCCTGGCTGACCAGCAGCTTCGAGCCGAGATTTTTGTTGAGGCCCATGATGCGCGAGGCCAGGTTGACCGAGTCGCCCACGGCCGCATATTCGAACCGCTCCATCGAACCCACGTGGCCGACCACCACCTCGCCCGTGTGAACCCCCACTTTGACGTCGTAGAAACCGGCTTCCAGACTGGACTCCTGAGCGGCCAGCTGACTGAGGCGCTCGACGATGCCGATGGCCGTGCGCACAGCCATTACCGCGTGATCGTCGGACTCGTTGGGAGCCCCGAACAAAACCAACACCTCGTCCCCGGCGAACTGTTTGATCATACCGCGGTGATGAAAGATGACTTCGTTCACCTCAGAGAAGTAACGGTTGAGCATCTCGATGATCTGTCCCGGAGAGAACTTCTCGCAAGTGCTCGAGAAGTTGTTGATGTCGGCCAGCAAGATGGTCACCTGCATCCGCTTGCCACCCAGTTCGAGCACTGGCTCCTTGAGCAACTCCTCCATGACCTCGCGCGAGACCAGCCGTCCGAACAGGTCTTGCACTTGCTGTCGGGCCTGTTCGGCCCGGTGCTGCTCGGTGCGGTCCTCAAGGATGAGCGTGGCTCCGGTGGTATCCGAGCCGGGCTCACGCAAAGGCGAGACCGAAACCTCGAGATAAACCTGCCCGCGCCCGACCAGAGGAAAGTTGACCTCGCGTCGAACCAGGCTCTCGCGCTGCTGGAGGATGGGACGGATCATGCTCAGCAGCAACTCGGCGGGCTCGGCGGGCAACAGCTCGCGAAAGGGCCGGCCCCGGGCCTCGGCCGAGGGCAAATTAAGAATCTGCTGAGCCGCCCGGTTGATGGTGGTCACGTTCAAGTCGGGGTCGACCGCCAGAATGCCGCTATGAACAGAGTGCAGGATGGCCCACTGGTAGTTCTTCATCACCAGATTCTGCATCATCTTGGCCTTGAGATCGGCGAACAAACGAGCGTTCTCCAGCGCCAGAGCAGCCACGTTGGCGATCGCCGAGAGTGTGTCGAGAGCCTCATAATCAAAGTTCGAGTGGGATACCAGACTGTCGACGTAGATTACACCCGTCAACTGGTCGCGATAGATCAACGGCACGCACATCACCGAGCGGATGCCGTAGAGCTGGACACTGCGACTGGCGGCGAAGCGGTCGTCCGAGCCCGCATCGATGGTCAGCTGCGGCTGGTGATCCTTGAGCACCTCGCGCACCACCGAGCGGCTCACTTTGAATTCTTCGCTCTCGATGGTCTGCTGCTCGAGGTTGCGAGCGGCTTTGCACTGCAGACCCAACTCGTCATCATCGCTGGCTTCATCGAGCATCAGCAAAAACCCGCGCTCGGCCCCCGTGTAGGTGATGACCTGGTCCATGACGCGCCCGAACACCGACTCGAGTTCGAGCGTCGAGTTGATCTCTTGACCGATGCGATAGAGCAGTTCGAACCTGTCTTGTTCTGCCTCAGCCATGCAAAACGGCAGTTCGGCGCGCCCCGCGGCCGACCTCCCCTGACGAGCTGTTAACCTGGGGGCACTCGACCTGCGGTCGCGCAGGCGTCAAGTTAGCGGCGGAGGTCCAATTCGATGCAGATTCACAGCCTTTCCAGGCCTTATACACCCACGCTCCGCCAGCAGCCCGCCTGTGGTTGCCAGCAGCAACCCGAAGCCCAGGACTCGGTCAGTCTGGGCCAGCGTCCTGAGCCCCTGACCTATGTGCCCACCACCGCCGGCACTTTCGCCATGCTGGGTCTGGTGGCCGGCCCGGCCACTCTGGGGGGCGTGCTCAGCGGCACACCGGCCGGAGCCGCCGCCGGAGCCCTGATCGGTCTCGGGGCCGCCTTCGCGGCCGGCCACTTCATGGACAAAGAAGCCGAGGCCACCTATCGCGACAGCGGTCAGGCCAGCCTCTGGATGCGCCCGGCCTTTACCACCGAAGACATCACGGGAATGCCGCCGACCGCCATCGGCGTTCGCGGTCTGGCTTAGCCGTTGTAGGCTCGACGCAGCTCGGTCAGGTCGAGCTTGACCATTGCGAGCAAAGCCTTCATCACTCTGGTGGCTCGCTCGCGGTCGGGGTCTTTGAGCATTTGCCCTAGTTCGACCGGTACGATCTGCCAGCAGAATCCGAAGGGGTCAGTGATCCAGCCGCACTGCTGGACCTGGCCGCCGTGCTCGAGAATGGTGTCCCACATTCGGTCGACCTCGGCCTGGTTCTCGCAACTGACGAAAAACGACGTGGCCGGGCTCGGCCTGTAGTGCGGCCCCCCGTTAAGGGCCATGAAGGTCTGCCCGGCCAGACGAAACTCGACCGTGAGCACCTCGCCCTCAGGGCGCGGCCCGGCCTCGCCGTAGTAGCTGATATTGAGGATCTCCGAATCGTCGAAAAGGCTACAATAAAAGCGCGCCGCCTTCTCTCCGTCCTGGTCGAACCACAAACAGGGTGTGATCTTGTCTAACGTGATGGTTGCCATGCTGGCTCCTTTCTCGGCGGCCCGAAACCGCCTTCCCATGAATTGGTCGAACGGCTGGCCTGGCGATCGACCGGGGGGTGCGGGTTGGGTGAAACCTCCTAGACGCCGACTCCGCCTCAGCCACAGCCATCTGAAACCAATTTAGGAATAACGATCGAGAGTCAACGCCGCCAGCCACACTACCCCCTCCGCAACCTCTGCGCATCTCTGTGGATCTCTGCGTTAAAATCCAGCCACGCCCACTGCGCGGGTTCATCCTGACGCTGGCGGAAGGGGGGAGGCGTTAGGGTTGGAGCGAAGACCTGACCACCCTATGGACAGACCTCGGTTTTTGAGCCTCAATATCAAGCTGGCTCTGGCGATGATCCCGCTGATCATCGTGTTCATGGGCTTTTCGTTCTCCGTGGTGCTCAAGCACGAGCGCGACATCCTGCGGGCCGAAACCGAGAAGCGCGCCACTTCGCTGGCTTCGGGGTTGGCCATCCTTTCGGCCGAGGCCCTGCGCACCTTCAACGATGACCAGCTCGTCGACAACGTCGACCAGTTCTCGCGACTCAAAGGGGTCGCTTATGCCAAGGTCGAGGCTCCCAACGGTGTCTCGGCCTTTAACTCACTGGGCGGTATCAACGAGAACGACCTGCCCGAAGCCAGAGACGATGGGGTTCGCTATGTCACCGTCAACGGTGAGCAGCTGCTCGAAGTGACCCGCCCTATCCAGATCAAGTCCAAGCGACTGGGGAGCATCCGCATCGGCATTTCGCTCGAGGGGTTAGAGAAGGCTCTGCAACAGTCGGCCCGCTACCTGTTCGGGCTGACCCTGATGCTGCTGGCCGGCGCCACCATCTTTGCAGCTCTCTTGGCGCGTTGGTTCACACGGCCGCTGCTGCGGTTGGCCCGGGTGGCTCGCGAGGTGGCCCGAGGCAATCTGGCCAGCCGGGCTCCCACCTCGTCGAGTGACGAACTGGGCGTGCTGGGCTCGGCCCTCAATCACATGTCGTTGCGCCTCGAGCACATGATCGCCCAAGAGAAGACGGCCCGCCAGCGCTTGCAAGAGCGAGTGCACAACCTGCTCGAGTTCGCCGGTCGGGTCCAAGATGGCGATCTCACCGGCCAGGCGCCGCCCGGCGAAGACGACGACATGGGCCGGCTCATCATGGCCGTCAATGTGATGGTCCGACATCTGCGCCTGATTCTCGAAGAAGAGCGCTCGATGCGCGACAATCTCGAGCGTTCGCGAGCCGAACTCGAGGCAGCCAACGACAAGCTCAAGGAACTCGACCAGATGAAGAGCGAGTTTCTCAACACCGTGAGCCATGAGTTGCGCACTCCGCTCACCTCGATCAAGGCTTTTGCCGAGATCTTGCTCGACAACGTGGGTGAGGATGTCGACACCCAGACCGAGTTCCTGGAGATCATCAACAAAGAGTCCGACCGCCTGACCCGCCTGATCAACAACCTGCTGGATCTCTCGAGGATCGAAGCCGGCCGCATGAAGTGGGATATGGAGCCGGTCGACGTGCACGAGGTGGTGAGCACGGCCGTCATGTCGTTGCGGGGCGCGGCCGAGAAGAAGGGCTTGATCTTCGAATCGATGGCTGCCGAGAATCTGCCCACCACCGGTGATCGCGACAAGCTGATCCAGGTCGTGACCAACCTGTTGGGCAATGCCATCAAGTTCACCTCCGAGGGTGGGCGGGTCCGCATCGACGCTCAGCGGGTCGGCGACGAGATCGAGGTGGGCGTGCAGGACTCTGGCTGCGGCATCGACCCCGAGCATCACAACTCGATCTTCGAGAAATTTAGCCAGGTAGACACCTCCGAGACCCGCGACATCAAAGGCTCCGGACTTGGTCTGCCCATCGCCCGCAGCATCGTCGAGCACCATCACGGTAGGGTCTGGGTCGAGAGCGAGTTGGGCAAAGGCGCCCGCTTCATCGTGCGCCTGCCCGTGACCGAAGAGAGCAAGCCCCCGGGGTTTGCCCTTCCGCGGAACCGCCTGGCCGACTGGAGCCAGGGGAAGCGGGTACTGGTGGTCGACGACGAGCCGAACATCCGGCGCTTCTTGCGACACGTCCTCGAAGGCGAGGGCTTCCAGGTGGCTGAAGCGCGCAACGGGGCCGAGGCCGTCAGGATGGCCCAGGTCGACAAGCCCGAGTTGGTCTTGCTCGATCTGGTGCTGCCCGACGTCAATGGCTTCGAGGTGCTGACCGAGCTCAAACAGAGCGAAGAGACCCGGGGGATCCCGGTCATTATCCTCTCGATTATCGCCGACGAAGAGCGCTGCTACCGCCTGGGCGCCAGCGACTATCTACCCAAGCCCATCAATCGCGAGAAGCTGGTCGACCGCGTCGAGCGCATTCTGTTCCAGCGAACCGAGGGCCGCGATATCCTGGCCGTCGATGATGACGACAGCGTACTCAGGGCCTTGCAGACCATTCTGGCCGGGGCGGGTTACACGGTGCGCATCGCCCGCAACGGCGAATCAGCCATCGAGCAAGCCCTCGAGAACCCGCCGGCACTGGTCTTGCTCGATCTCATGATGCCGGGAATGACAGGCCACGAGGTGCTGCTCAAGCTCAAACAGACGCCGCGGACCGCCAGTGTGCCCGTAGTCATTCTCACGGCGGCTGAACCCGACGAGCGGATCCGGGCTCTGCGGGCCGGCGCTGAGAGCCTCATGACCAAGCCGTTCTCCGAGAAAGAGCTGGCCCGGCTGGTTCGCGAGACTTTGGCCGAGGTAGCCCTGGAACCAGGGGACTCCCCGGCTGACCGAGAAAGGGAGGCCGAGCTTCCCGACCCTGAAGAGAAAGGCGAGTAGATGCCCAAGACGATCGTCATAGCCGATGATGAGCCTTACGTGCTTCGCTCGTTGGAATTCATCCTGAAGAAAGAGGGCTATCGGGTCGTGACCGCCACCAACGGGCAGGATGCTTACGATCGGGTCAACGCCGAGAATCCCGATCTGGTCTTTCTCGACATCCAGATGCCCCAGATGGATGGCAATGCCGTCTGCCAGAAGTTGCGCGAGGATCCGGCCAAGAAAGACCTCTACATCGTGATGATCACGGCCAAGGGCCAAGAAGCCGACCGCATTCACAGCCTCGAGATGGGCGCCAACGAATACATCACGAAGCCCTTCTCGCCACGCAAACTGGTGGGCCGAGTCAAAGAGATCCTGGGAGAGTAGAGTGCCGCGCCAACTCGAAAGCCAGGAAGACCTTTTTCTTGATCCGACCAGCCTCGAGTCGCTCAACCAAACTCTGCAGCCGTACGGGCTGAGCTTTCGCCTGGCGCGCCGGGACGGTAGCCTGCTTGATGGCGACCTTCCGGCCGGCATCCGGCGCGACCTGCCCATCGAAGTGGCCCACGAAGTGCTGGGTTATCTGGCCGAGTTCAAGGTTCAGGGCCACGACGGTCCCGATTTCACCACGATGGCGCTCGACATCGTGACCCGCGAGACGAGCGTGCGTTACGAGCTGCAAAGCACGCTCGAAGAACTGATCTCGAAATACGAAGAACTGACCGTCCTCTATGAATCCGCCGAGACAGTGGCCACGGTCATGAACCTCGACGAGGTCTCGTCGCGCATTCTCGACCAGGCCGCCGAAATTCTCGACGTTGACCACGCCTCGCTGATGCTACTCGACGAAGAAGAGGAGTTCCTCGAGGTCAAGGCCGCTCGAGGCACGCGCCACGATGTGGTCGGCAAGGTCAGGGTGCAGGTCGGCGAAGAGATTTCGGGCTACGTGGCGCGGGAGGGCAAACCCGTCCTGATCGAGGATCTGAGCACCGACGAGCAGTTCGGCCGTAGCGGCCGCGAGGTCGAACAGGCGAATTCGGTCATCTCGGTGCCTCTGAAGGTCAAAGACCGCATTCTGGGCGTGCTTAACGTCAACAACAAGAAGAGCGGACTGCCCTTTACCTCGGGCGATCTCAAGCTGCTGATGGCCCTGGCCCAGCTGGCCGCGATTTCGATCCAGAACGCGCGCACCTATCAGAATGCCATCACCGATCGCCTGACCAGCCTCTATAACTATGGCTATTTCCGCGAACAACTCGACAAAAGCGTGAACTATTGCAAAGAGAATGAACTCGAGTTGTCGCTGTTGATGTTCGACATCGACCACTTCAAGAATTTCAACGACGTCAACGGCCATGAGTTGGCCAATGTGGCCCTGGTCGGAGTGGCCTCGCTGTGCGTCGAGAACTGCCGTCAGAGCGGCGATCGCGTGCCCGACCTGGTGGCCCGCTATGGTGGCGAAGAATTCATGGTATTGCTCACGGGGGTCAGCAAACAGGCAGCCCATCGCACTGCCGAGCGCATTCGCTCGCGGGTCGAGGGCACCCACTTCGAGGGAGGCCAGAACCAGCCTATGGGCAAGGTGACCATCAGCGTTGGTGTGGCTACCTATCCCAGCGACGCCGAGTCGGGCGACGAGCTAATCAATCAGGCCGACGAAGCCCTCTATCGGGCCAAGGGAGCCGGACGTAACAATGTCCAACTCGCGTGAACAACCGACCTGGACCGACGACTTTCCAGAGATTCCCGAGAGCGGCTCGATCTTCTGGCCCTCGCTGGTTTTCGGCATCGTCTGCCTGGTCATCGGCCTGTATCTGATCCTCACGCCCATCCCCATCGAGACCGATCAGGTTGCCAACCCTCGCCCCAATCCGGTGGTGACCCAAGCGCCCGACCTGCCGCTCCAGCCCCGCGACGGCCATTTACTGCGCTTTGCCTTTGTCGATAGCGAGGACTCGACTTTCGCGTTCGCGGCCGACGCCATCGCTCATCGCATGGCCGAGGTCACTCAGGCCAAGACCCGCATCGAGACCTTTCCCAGCGGAGTGGTCGACGGCAAGAAGTGGAAGGGCGAGAAAGACCTGGTCGACCTGGTTCGCAAGGGCGATATCGAGATGTGTCTGTGCAGCACTTCGCCTCTGACCAGCTACAGCCACGAGTTGGATGTGCTCGACCTCCCTTTCCTTTTCACCAGCTACGAGCACGCCGAACGGGTGTTGGACGGCCCCGTGGGACGGCACCTGCTGACCGTGCTCGAACCGTATGACCTGGAGGGCCTGGGCTATCTCGAGCTGGGGTTTCGCGTGTTTAGCACCTCTGACCCCATGCCCACCCTGGCCGACTTCAAGGGCAAAGACCTGAGAGTCATGCAGAGCGTCACGGCCTCGCAGATGGTCAAGGCGCTGGGCGCCAACCCGGTGACCTCCGAGGTGGGCCAGATCTACAAGATGGCCGAAGAGGGAAATATCGACGGCGCCGACCGGACTTTTCCCACCTATTGGGACTTTGGCCTCAACGCGGTGCACCGTTTTGTGACCGACACCAAACACACCTATTCGACCAAGATGGTCCTGATCAATTTGCGCACCTGGAACTCGCTCTCGCAAACCGAGCAAGAGCATCTGCGGTCGGTGGTCAAAGAAGTCGCCGTCCTGCAACGCGAGCGCCAGCGCCAGGCCGACGAAGATGTCAAAGAACGCTGCCGCCAGGAGAACATCCGTATCTTCGAACTCTCGCCCGCCGAGCGAGCCAAGTTCGTCAAAGCTTCGCGACCCCTCTATGAGCACTTTCGCAAGCCTGGCAACGAAGTGCTCGAACAGCGCAGTCGACTGCTCGACCAGGTCTTGCAACTGGCCGATTGATGCACGGCCTGAGGCTGCCCCGCCAACAAGCCTGGGACTCGCAGTTTCCCCCGCTGTGTATGCTGTGCGGTCGCAAACCCCATAACCACCGCCACGAACGCTATCTGACCGCCCATCCCTGGCCGGTTCGGTTGCTGTTCGGGCCGCTGGCCGAGCGCTTGAGCCAGTGCTCGCTGCGCATCTATGTGCAGGTCTGTCGAGATTGCTGGCCTCTTTATCGCTTTCGGCTTGGCTGGGATTGGCTCGGCTACTTGACCGTGCTGGGCTTGGCCCTGGCCACCGCGGCCCGGCCCGAAATCTGGCCAACCCTTCCCTCGGCCGTGCTGGTCTGGGTCCTGCTCCGCTTCACCTGGCTCCGTCGTTACGGCCTGGCCTGCACTGCGCTCGACGAAGGGAACATCACTCTGAGCTTGCCCAACCAGGAGTTCGCCAGAGCCGTGGCCCAACGCGAGCCTGAACCCGAGGTCCCACCGCTTCAGCCCGGCGCCGATTCGCCGATGCTTGCCCTACCCCAAGAGTTGCCTCCCTTGCTGAGGGCCGTCCGGGATGGAGAAATCGAACTGGTCCGGCAAGCCCTGGCCCGCGGCGAGGCCGTCGACGGAGAGTTGTCCGCCCTGCACGTGGCGGCCATCAGCGGGTCGATGGAAGTAGCCCGGTTGCTGCTGGACCACCCCCACGATCTCGAAGCCCGCTGGGCTGGCTCGACACCGCTGATGCTGGCCGTCATCTTCACCAACTCGAACCTGGCCGGACTGCTGCTCAGCCGAGGAGCCGACGCCCGGGCCACCGACCCGCAGGGACGCACCGTGCTGGATCACGCCCGCCGGATCGAAGGCCGACCCGGCCAGCAAATGCTGAATATCCTCGGTTCGTCGTGAGGTTTACAAGTTCTTCGCCTGCCCGGCTCCCCCATGGTCCATGCTGGAAGGGTGAAGAAGTGGCTGATCATCCTGGTCCTGTTGCTGTCCGGGGACACCCTGGCCCAGGGCATCCCCATGGTCGCCTCGCAGGCCAAGGCGGCTCCCACACCGCGCCCCGCCGCCGCACCAGTGGCCAGGCCAGCGCCGGCCGCGCGACCGGCCGCCCGGCCCTCCTCGTGCGCCGTCCGCCGCCCCTCTAGCCACCACCGTCCTAGAACCGTCAGGCCCCACGTCAGCTCGTACCGTCGTAACCCCTACCGGGGCTACGGCTACCAGGGCTACGGCTACCAGGGTTACGCCCTGGCCACCCCCCAGTCTTATCAGGTCCCCACTCGGCGCGCCTTCACATCCAGCGTCGAGCGCGGCTCGGCCCCGGCCCAGCCTGATCCCCGCAGCCGGCTCGCCCACAAATTCCGGGCCACTATCCATGACTTCGTGCGCTCGAACTCTCTGGCCGGAGCGTTCTTGCTCAAAGATCCACGCGCCAACGCTTCCTGGCTGCTCGACTACGCCGGGGCTTTTCGCTATGACTGGACTCCCGGGGCGCTGAGCGTGGTGGTGCCTTTCCGCGGTCGCCTCGGCAGCGACCCCCGCGAGCATCGAGTCGATGTCCGTTTCCGTTTTGCCTCGGACAGTTTTGACCCTCAGCTGTTGGGCGCCGACATCGTGGCTGTCGACGGATTTCCTCGCTAGTTCTCGCACCCGGGGATGCCCCCATCCGCCCCCCTCGAAGGAAGAGAAATCTCTAGCGCCCCTTTAGCATGGGCTAAAAAGGAGAGCATCGCTATGAAAATTGCCGTGGGAATTCCCAACAGTCTGGCCGGAACACCCGGCCGCGTCTTTACCGAGTGGGCCACTTTAGCCGAAGAGTGTGGCTTCTCGAGCCTGGGCAGCATCGGCCGCATCGCCTTTGACAGCCACGAAGAACTGATGACTTTTGCCGCCTGTGCGGCTGTTACCCAACGCATCGGCTTTCTGACCACCGTGCTCCTTGGCCCGGTCCGGGAGACGGCCCTGTTGGCCAAGCAGGCAGCCACGCTGGATAGCCTTTCGGGAGGCCGCTTCAAGCTGGGTCTGGGGCTGGGGGCCCGAGAGGACGACTATACGGTCACCGACACTCCCTTCGCCCAGCGAGGCGACCAGCTCGAAGAGCAACTCAAGACCCTGAAGGCTATCTGGCGGGGCGAGCACATTCGGGGCATCGACGCTGCCGTCGGACCCAGGCCCTTCACCGCCGGTGGTCCCCGGGTTATCCTCTCGGGACGTGCCGAGGCCCCGATCAAAAGGGCCGGCCGCATGGCGGACGGGTTCGTGGCTACTCCCGTCGGCCCCGAGGGCAGTCAAGAGCAGTTCGAACTGGTAAAGCAGGCCTGGAACGACCGTCCCGGTTACCCGTACCTGGGCGGCTCCTGCTATTTCGCCCTTGGTCCCGAGGTCCAGGAACAGGCCGAGGCCAACGTGCGTGACTACTATGCCTTTGGTGGAGAAGAATTCATCAACACCATCCTCGATGGACTGATTCGCTCACCCCAACAGGCACGCGAAATCGTCGAGGGAATGGAGCAAACCGACGCCGAGGAGTTCTTCTTCTGGCCGGTGGTCCCCCATCTCGACCAGTTGACCAGGCTCTCGGACTGCCTGGCTATGACTGGCGCCGAACGGGCAGCACGAAGGTAAAGGTCGCGCCTTGCTCGGGGCGGCTCAAGACGCTGACCCGGCCGCCGTGACGCTCGGCCACTTCCTTGACCACGGCCAGGCCCAGCCCGGTGCCGCCCAGTTCGGCGGCCGGCCCTTTGGTAACCCGATAAAACTGCTCGAAGATCCGCTCTTGTTCGTCTTCGGCGATGCCTGGGCCGGTGTCACTGACGGTGATGACGATGTCGTCGTCGACCAGGCGAGCTTGCAAGCGAACTTTGCCATAGCCCATCAGGCCCGTACACTTGACGGCGTTGTCGATGAGGTTGACCACGGCTTTGCGCAACCCGTCGGCATCGACTTCGGGAATGGGTAGCCCGTCCGAGATAGAGACCTCGAGGGCCAGATTCTTCTGAGCCGCCACCTGCTCGAACATCTCGGCACAGGCCTGCAGCAGCGGAGCCAGCTCGGTGGCCAGGGCCGGTCCGGCGGCTGCCTTGCCAGAGGCTTCTTCGAGGGACATCACCAGGCGGGCCAGACGGTTGGTCTCGTCGTTGATGACCTGCAAGAAGCGCCGGGTCACCTCTTGACTGGTGTAGGCTCCCTCGAGCAGCGTCTCGACATAACCTTTGATGGCGGTGAGGGGCAGGCGCAACTGCGAGTTGATGTCGACCAGAAACTGGTCGATTCCCTTCTCGATCTTCTGCACCGCAGCCATGTCTTTAAGGGTGGCGATGGCGCCCTGGTGGCGCCCTTCTTCGCCCATCACCGGCTTGATCTGAGCCACGAAGACCCGATCACCCGGAAGGACGACCACCTGCTCGACGGGAGTGGGATCCGATTCTTTCACCTGCTGACTCAGCGCGCGGGTGAAGTCGTTGATAGGCAACACATCCCAGAACTTCTCGTTCTCGAACTCGAGCCCCACCCCGAAAAGATCCCGCATGGCGGGATTGAGAAAGCGTATGCGACCAGACCGGTCTACCGCCAGACAGGCGTCTTCGAGGTTGTCGAGCAGAGCCTCGATCAGTTGTCCGCGGACTCTACGCGCCAAGTGCTAGTTGTCGGGGTCTTCGTACTGGAATTTATAGCCGATACCGTGCACGGTCTTGAGCAACTTCGGCGAGGAGGGCTCGTCTTCAATCTTTTGACGCAGGCGCCGCATGTGCACATCGACGGTGCGAGTGTCGCCCAGGTAGTCGTAGCCCCACAACTGCTCGAGCAAGAAGTCGCGGGTGAACACCTTGCCGGGGTTGGTCGACATCAGCTTGAGCAGGTCGAACTCTTTCGGCTTGAGTTCGACCTCTTTGCCGTTCTTGCGCACCTCGTGTTTGACCAGATTGATGGAGAGGTTGCCGAAAGAGAGCTCGTCTTTCTCTTCGGCTTTGCCGCTGGTGCGACGCAGTACGGCTTTCACACGGGCCACCAGTTCGCGGGGAGAGAACGGCTTGGGCACATAGTCGTCGGCACCAAGTTCGAGACCCAGGATCTTGTCGATCTCTTCGCCTTTGGCGGTGGCCATGATGATGGGAGTCTTCATCTCGCGCCGCAGGATACGGGTCACCTCGAGACCGCCCTGCCCGGGCAGCATGATGTCGAGGATGATCAGATCCGGGCGATCTTGCTTGGCAATGTTGACCGCCTCGATACCATCGTAGGCGCAGATCACCTCGTAGCCTTCTTTCTCAAGGTTGTACTTGATCAACTCGACGATATTGCGCTCGTCGTCGACTACGAGAATCCTCTCCTTGGCCATGAAACTCCCCTGCCTTCCATTACTGTTGGTCGCGTGATCGGCTATAGCCCGCGACAGCGCTTGCACCCGGCTTACGCCGTGGGTGCGACAAAACTACCGTTCGGGTCCCGCCCTATTTCCTTGTCGCAATTGAATTATCCTCCACCTCAAAGAGTCACGGCTGTCAAGAGCCGTCCCGTCCGTCCTTTTTCACGCCGATAGGAAAAGAACAGATCAGGACGCTCGAAAGTGCACAACTCGCAGGCGAAAATCTGCTCGGAAGGCACCCCGCTCTGGCACAGGACCTGACGGTTCGCCTCCCACAGATTGATGGCCCATTTGTTAGTCCGCTTGACCACCAAATCCTGCCCGGAGAAGCGATGCTCGAAGGGCTCGGCCACATCGGCATCGACCAGGAAGGCGTCGGGGCCGATGGCCGGGGCCAGGGCCACTCTGAGATCGCAGGGGCGGGTCCCATAGTGGGCGGTCATGGCCTCGATGGTGCTGCGAGCAATGCCGCCAACGGTGCCGCGCCAGCCAGCGTGGGCCAAGCCCACGGCTTTACGGACGGGATCGTGAAAGATGATGGGGACGCAGTCGGCGGTCGTGATCGACATGGGAAGGCCGGGGCAATCAGTGATGCAGGCGTCGGCCCTCGGCCGACCGGCCAGAGGCTCGGCCAGCACGGCCACCTCGGTGCCGTGGACCATGCTCAGGGTCCAGGGAACAGCCTCGAAGCCGAGCGCACGAGCGAACCGGCCACGGTTGACATCGACGGCGGTCGCCTCGTCACCGGCGGTATACCCGAGATTCAGGCTCTCGAAAGCGCCCTGACTGACCCCGCCCAGACGGGTAGAACTGCCGTGAGGAGCACCCAGCGCCGGGAACTGAACCACGGTCAACTCTTCGCCATCGACCTCGACGCTCGTCAGTGTGTAGTCCACCTGACCGCCTTCGGTCGATCAAACGAGCGTCCTCCTGCAGGGGGATATGGGCCAGGGCAGGGAATTATCCCGCGTGAAAAGACTTCTGGGCATGGTGGCGATGGTGGTGTTGCTGTCGCTGTCGGCCGGCGCCGACGACCTGACCACCACCATTTTCAAACTGGTGAATGGCCAACGCGCGGGCGGAGGCGCTCGCCCTCTGACGACCAGAGACGAGCTGACCCGAGCCGCCTTGAGTCACAGCAAAGAGATGCTCAGGCTCAACTACTTTGACCACGTCTCTCCTACGCCTGGCAGAACCGATTTTTGGGACCGCATCATCCGCGAAGGCTACGACCCTCGCGCCTCGGCCGAGAACCTCTACCGCGGCTTTGCGATGCCGGTTTCGGCCCAGGCCCAAGAAGTGCTCACCCTGTGGCTCAACCACCCGGGTCACCGTCGCAACATGCTCAGCAGCAAGTATCATCGCGCCGGCATCGGCATGGCGAGCGACGGCAAAGTGATTTACGTGACCATGGTCTTCGCCAACGAGTGACCAAAGCGCTGAGTGCGGGCGCGCTGGTTGTCTTTGAGCAGGCGGTCCCGTGGCCAGGAGGCGGCAATGTGGCCCCAGGGCAAGGTTTCGTCAGGGCCCCGCTCGCGATAGTTCTCCTGCTCGAGCGACATGCCCTCGGCCTCGAGGGCCTTCATCCAGGCCGAGAAGGTAGGTCGGCGATAGACCCGAGCCAGAACTTTGCCCATCCGGCGGTCGGCTCGGGCCAGCAGACCCTCCAGCGTGGCCCAGCGGGGGCTCTCGGCGTTGACCTTCACCCCGCCCTCGCGGGCCAGGGCCTTCTTGACCACGTTCATCCGTTGGCTGGCCACGTCCATCCGTTCCTGGGCGTTCCACTGGTACGGGGTCAGCGGCTTGGGCACGAACAAACCCAGAGATAGAGTAATGCGCCCGCCGGCCTGACCGTGGCGACGCTGCACCGCTCGGGTCTCGAGCACCATTTCCACCAGCGCGTCCATGTCGGTGGGCAACTCGTTGGGCAATCCCACCATCGAATACATCCTTAGGTTCTTGATACCCTGGGCAAAAGCGCGCCCGGCCGCCTCATAGTAGCATTCATCCGAAAAACGTTTATTGATGGACTTGCGCAGGTCCTCAGAACCGGTCTCGGGGGCCAGGGTCATGGTCTTGGAGCCGCTCTTGACGATGGCCTCAATCATCTCGTCGGGCAACTGATCGGCCCGCAAGGAAGAGAAGGATACCGAGAGATCGGCGCCCATGATGCGCCGGCAAAGTTCTTTGATCTCGGGATGGTTGCCAACCGTGGCCGAGATCAGGCCGACCTTGGGGTTGTGCTCGGCCACCCGCTCGATGGCCCGCCACAGGTGGTCGATGGGCTTCCAGCGGACCTTGGGATAGGAAAAGCCCACCGTGCAGAACCGGCAAACGTAGGGGCAACCCCGGGAAACCTCGAGCAGAAAAGAGCGAGAGAACTCGGTATCGTCGGTAAGGATCAGCGAATGGGTGTCTTGCTCGGCAAATTCTTCCCGGCTGATGTAGTTCTTGAAGACCTTCTCGGGTGCGCCCCCGCTGGGCTCGAGCGACTGCAGCATGCCCTCGGCATAGACCGGCTGATAAAGGCTGGGAACATACAGACCCGGGGTCTGGGCCAGGGCTTCGAGCCGGGCCCGGCGCTCCAGGTCGCGATGCTGGCGCAGCGACTCGACAATAGGCTCGACCATCCCCTCGCCTTCGCCTACACAGAAGAGATCGACGAAGTCGGCGATCGGTTCGGGGTTGAGCAGCGTGACGGCGCCCCCCACCATGACCAGGGGGTCGTCCTGGCCGCGCTCGGCCGAAAACAGGGGCAGGCCGGCCATCTCTAACATCGTCAGCAGGTTGACATAATCGTTCTCATAGGCGCAAGTGAACGCGACCAGATCGAACTCCCCCACCGGCCGCTGGCTCTCGAGGGTGAACAGATGGCGGCCGCATTGGCGGTATTCGGCCATCTCGTCGTCGTCAGGCAGGAAGAAGCGCTCGCAAGTGACTCCGGGCAAACGATTGAGAAAGCCGTAAACCAGCTGCAGTCCCAGGTTGGACATCCCCACGTAGTAGGTGTTGGGGTAGCCCAGCGCCACCCGGATGTCGCCACCAGCCGCTGGCCGCAGCAGGGCAATCTCGCCGGCCAACCGCTTTTCGGCATTCTTGATGAGTTTCCACGACATTTGGGGCCAGTGTAGCACAAGCCCGCAAGGGGGGCCACGCTCGGGCCAAGAATGGCCAGCTATGAAGATCGCATTCCTATGCACCGGCGCGCTGGGCTTGTTACTGTTCTGCCTGAGCATGCTGGTCTCGTATCACCGCCTCTCCAAGCGCCAGGCCCTGGGACCGGGAGAAGACCCCAAAGGGCCGCTGAGCAAAGCCTGCATCGCTCAGTCGAACACGGCTCAGTACGCGCCCATGCTGGCCGTGCTGATGATCACCCTGCAGATTTACGGCTCGCCCAACTGGCTGGTGTGGGTCTCGACGGCCGCCGTGCTTGGTCGTTATCTTTACGCCGCCGCCATCCTGACCGCCGAGGACCCGCGCAAGTTCAGTCCACTCAAAGCTACCGGGGTGGGGCTGACCTACGTCTCGGGCGCGCTGATGTCGCTGGCTCTGTTCGTGCAGGCAATGCGATGAAGGGCCTACGCCTGAGCCGCCGGTAGGCGCAGATGGAACGTGGTGCCGACCCCGAGCTGCGACTCGACCTCCAGACGTCCTTTGTGGCGGGCGGCGATCTGCTGGCTGACCGACAACCCCAGGCCTGTCCCCTCGCCCACGTCCTTGGTGGTGAAGAAGGGTTCAAAGAGCCGCTCTTGATGCTCGGGCCGGATGCCCTTGCCGAAGTCCTGAACCGAAGCCGTGACCCAGCCCTCGTGGTGGCTGGTGGAGAGCACCAGCCGGAACTGATCCGAGGCGAGATGCGAACTGGCGTCAAGGGCGTTCATGACCAGGTTGACCAGCACCTGTTGCAGGTCCTCGGGCTTGCCGGCCACCGGGGGCACCTCGTCGAGGCGTAGCTCGACCTCGCAACCCTTTTGCTCGAGATGGTGCTCGAGGAAATCGACGGTGTCCCGCACCACCTGGCGCAGGTCGACCAGTTCCACGGCGTCGCTGGGTTTGCGCGAATAGAGCAGCAGTTTCTTGACGATGTGCTGGGCGGTCTCGGTGGCTTTCTGAGCGCGGGTCAATTTCTTGCCGGCCCGCTCGGGCCGATCGAGCTGCTCTAGAGCCGTGTCCAACGATAAAGAGATGACCCCCAGCGGGGTGTTGAGTTCGTGGGCGACTCCCGCGGCCAACTGGCCCACGGCCATCATTTTCGAAGTCTGGATCAACTGAGCTTGCGACTCTTCGAGCAAGCGGCGGGCTTCGACCACATCCTGGAAGTGGCGGGCCTTCTCGAGGGCCACCGAGGTCTGGGCGGCGATGGCTCCCAGCAACTGCAGATGCTCTTCGCTAAAACAGTCGGCCGGCTCGCCCAGCAGCAGCAACACGCCTCCCCCTTCCGCCTCGAGAGGGGCGCACAGCAGGCTGCGCACCCCTGGCAGCGGCGGTTGAAAGCGGCACCCGGGCTCGGTCAGATCGGGCAAGAGCAGGGCCCGGCGATTCTGATAGACTGTCTGAGCCAACGAATCTAGCGCCTTCCCGTCAGGCTCGGGGGCCTGCCCCCGGCGGGCCCAGAGGTGGCGACGCCGGGCCAGGGCCAGAACGCCAAAGTCATGCGGCAGAGCCTCGAGCAAGAGGTGTTGCATCGATGCCACCAATTCGTCGGGCTCGAGACTGCCGGCCAGCGCCTCGGCCCCCTGTTGCAGCAGGCCCAGCAGCTTGAGACGCTCGACCAGGGCGTAGTTGGTGCGGGCTTGCGATTCGAGCGCCGTCCGGCGGGCCTCGACCCGAAAAGCGGCCACCAGGGCCAGCTCTCCCTTCTGGGCTACGGACTTGAGAAATTCTACCTGGTCCTTGAGGAAGGGAGCTTTGTCGCGGCGTCCCAGGTAGAGAACTCCCACCCGGCCTACCGGTACCGCCAGGGCGTTGGACTCATCCTCGAAGAGGCGGGGAGCCTGGCGCAATTCGGGTCGGCTGATGACCGGCAATTGCCGACTCATAGCCTCCTCCACCAGGGGCTCGCGCAAGCCCAACAGCCGGGCATTGGAGAGGCGGTCCCGGTGGCGACTGGAGTAGCGGGCGGGAAACAGGCCCTCGCCCTCATCCACGAACACGGCCAGACTATCCGCCGGCAGGCGGGCCTCGATGGTCGAACACAGAGCTGACAACACCTCTGCCGGCGAGGGTTCCGAGGCCATGTGACGCGAGAAACCCTCGAGCAACTCCTTCTCTTCAGCGGTTCGCTTGAGTTCTTTCTGGGTGCTGCTGGCCTGGCTGATGGCCGCGCGCAAGGACTGCTTGCTCTCTTTGAACTGAGCGATCGCGTCGCGCGCTTCCGAGGCCTGCACGCGAAACAGCACGTTGCGAGCCTGTTCCTGGCTGGCCGCCAACAGCGGTAAGAACCAGAGCAGATGCAGCCCGTCGGCCGAAGTGAGCTGGGCCAAGCCCAAACCGGCCGGGGCCAGACCCAGCCGCAGCCAGCGCACCTCTTCACCGACCTTTTGCACCAACAGGCGCTGCGATGGCTCGAGCTGCTGGTTGCGCAGATGTTCCAGGGTCAGCGGCAAGAACACCAACACGGCGGCCACCACCATTCCCCAGCCAACCTTGCCCAGCGGAGTCAGAGCGACGCAGGCTGCCAGAGTGACCCCGAGATAATCGAGCAAGAGCTCGGTCCAGCGCCCACACACATAGGTCCTCAGGCCGAGTCCGACCAGAGCCAGCACCAGGGCAAATCGAGGACCCACCATCAACAGGGCGGCCAGATAGACGGCCAGGGCGGTGCTGACGAACCCCGCTTCAGGCAGGGGGACGGCCCGAAACTCTAACAAAAGGACGCTCGTCAACAGGGCCGGTAGCAGAAAATTCGAGGCGGGCCAGGGGCTCTGGAGCAGGACCAGGATCGTCAAGCTGACCGCAACCAACCAGCCCAGAACGGTGACCGGAGCCACCTTCCCCTCTCCCTGCATTCTAAACGACTTCTCCGGGTCCCCGACCTTTGCCTTTAGCGAAAGATTTTTCAGCCCGAGGGTCGAACATTTTCAAGTGCTGTTCTCATATCAGTGCATCGACCACCAGGGGGGCGTTCAGGACGGACGACTGAAGGCCAAATCAGTCCATGCCGCCCGGCGGCAACTCGAAAGCAAAGGCTGGCAAATCCTCATCATCCAGCCTCTCGATGAGGGGGCCGAATCGGTCGACGACGACATCACCTTCGTCGCCGACGACTATATCCAGAAGGAATCCCGGGCCACCCGGCCCGAGCAGGCTGTCAACAGTTACCTGTGGGGGGCAAGAGTCAGAGTTCCTGGCCGCACGGTGGTCTTGTTCACCCGCCAACTGGCGACCATGCTCAAGAACGGTGTTCCCCTGGTCAACTCTCTCGACACCCTGTCGCTCCAGCTCGAGCATCCTCAATTCGGCGAGGTGGTGGCCTCGCTCGCCACCCAGGTCACCCAGGGACACATGCTATCTCAGGCGCTGTCGCGGTTTCCTCGCGTTTTCTCGCGAGTCTATCTAACCATGGTTCGTATCGGCGAAGAGACCGGTCAACTCGACGCCGTGCTCGACCGCCTGGCCGATTGGCAAGAAGCCGACCAGGGTCTATTCCAGAAGGTGAAGAGCGCCCTCACCTATCCGGGCGTGGTATTGGTCTTTTCGCTAGGTCTTGGCTTTATCGTCTTCTACACCATCATCCCGGGCTTCATCCAGGTGCTCGAGAACATGAAGGTCGAGCTGCCATTGATCACCCGGCTGGTGTTTGCGGTGGCCAACCTGGTGCGGAACCCGGGCGTCTGGCTGGTGGCCATTGCCAGCATCGGCGCGCTGCGCCTGGTGCTCCGCGATGTGTACGCCAGCGACAAGGGCGGCCAGACTCTGTTTTGGTGCGCCCTGAACCTGCCCCTGGTGGGTGGACTGTTGCGCTCGGCCACCGTGTCTCGCTTCACGACCGCGGCCGCGGCCATGCTGGCCTCGGGGGTCGATCTGATGAAGACCATGGAACTGGCGGCCCTGGCCAGTGGCAACCCACTCCTGGCGGCCGATGGCAAGCGCCTGGTGGCCAATCTCAGAGAGGGGCAACAGGTCTACGCCCACATGGAAGGACGCCCAGATCTCTATCCTAATACCGTCACCCAGATGGTTCGGGTTGGTGAAGAGACCTCTGAGCTATCGATGATGCTGGCTCGGGCCGGCGCCTACTACGACTCTGAGGTAACCTATCGCATCGAGGCCCTGGGGGCTGCCCTCGAGCCTTTGCTGCTGGCTGCGGTCTCTTGCGTGGTGGCCACGATGGTCTTATCGATCTTTCTGCCGATGTACGGCTATCTGGCCAAGCTTGGTGGCTAGCTTAAACTCCCTATGCTATAATTCCGGATACATGGTGTGGAGGGGACAGAAGGGTCGCAGACGGGGCATGAGCCTGCTCGAGGCGATCTTCGCCATGTTCTACCTCAGCTCGGCCATTCTGGTCATCGCTCACCTGCTCGACGCTGGGTTGCAGGCCGGCCTGAAGGTCGAACAGCAATTGACCGCCACCGCAATCGCTCGCAACGAACTGTCCAAACTGCGCGCCGAGGCCGTCACTCGGCAAGGCTTCGACGCTCTGGCCAACTACGACGGTACTCCTCGGTCTTCTGGCGAGCCGGGCTTCTCGGTGAGCATCATCACCGAGCCGTTCCATCAGTATTCGCCGTGCAGCGCCGTCGAACTCGCCTATCCCGCCGACCAGCGGCGCGAACTGACCAGTTCGACCCGCAAAGTGCGGGTGCGGGTGAGTTGGGGCAACACTCAAGGCTCGAAAGTACAGCTCGTCTCGCTGATCGCCGCCCCCCCGCCCGAAGTCGAGAGCCTGCAACTCAAGGGAGTGACCGTTCCGAACCCCATCAACCCGGATGAACTGGCCGACTTCACCGTCCAAGCCGAGGATAGTGACGGTAAACCGGTTCCCGACCTGTTCTATGAGTGGTCGGTCGTTCCCGGTAGCGGCAACGGCACGGTGATACCCAGCCGCGACGGCCGCACCTGCCAGTTCGTTCACCGTTACCGCATCCCACCCTCGACCGACCTCTATTTCTCGTTGGGTAGCTCGTGTGGGGTCGAGGCGGCCACCACCTCGGGCGGCCGCCTGGTGACAGACTCCATGGAGGTCTTTCTCGCCAAGCCATGAGCACCCGACGTCGCGGCTTCACCATCATCGAGGGCTTGATCACGCTACTGCTGGTCTCTATCCTGCTCGGAGCCATCGGCACCCTGATCCAGATGTATGCCAACGTCATGCGCCACGCCGATCGCAAAGAGGTCACCCTCTACGCGGCCGAACTGGCCGTCGACACGGTGGGAAGGGACCTGGTCCAGGCCATCCGTATCATTGAGCCCAACACCGAGGGCGACATCCTGCGGCTCGAGCAGATTGATCCCTGGACCCCGGTCCGGCTACCCGACCCCCCCGGCACCCCGCCGCCGAGCTGGTCGCCCCACCGCCGGTCCGATCGGGTCACCGTCAGTTATCGTCTCGATACGGCTTATGACCCTTCCGACTACACCTTCTATCGCAAGTTGACTTACTCTGACGGGGGCGAATGGGAAGAGCCCATCTGCCAGGGCTTGCATGGCGTCTTCTTCAAAAATCTCGGGGGCGGGCTCTTCCAGGTGGAGGCCAGCGTGCTCAAGGACAACTATACCGTCTCGACCCGCACCGGAAAGTTCTACCTCCATCTCCCCGGGGATCTGTATCCATGAGCCCTCGTCGCGCCTACCTGCTTCCCCTGGTGCTCTTCGTCAGCGCCGTCTTGATGATCCTGGGCACCGGGTTTCTCACCAGTCGGTCGATGGCCTACGCCTCGGCCGTCGACTCGATTCATCAGGTCCAGGCGCGAGCTTGCGCCTACGCGGGTATCGAAGACGCCAGGACGAAACTGCTTCGCGACCCTCAGTTTCCGCCCGACGGCGACGATGACCAGCAGTATTTCAGCTATGGCGAGACGCTCAGCGACATGGGCGGGAGCGGAGTGGTGGGCACCTTTGTGGTCACCGTCGACACCACCTACGCCGGAAAGCCCTACTACGTCATCCTCGTGACCTCCACGGGTCGAACCCGAGACGGAGAGTCGCCCCACATCATTCAGGCAGAATTCGACGTGGCTCCTTACGACCGCGCCAATAATGCCAATGCAAACCCTCACCCGATGAGTATCCTCAACTGGAAGGAGGAAGGGCTCAGCTTATGAGAAGAAACTCCGGATTCACCCTGGCCGAGCTTGGGGTCTCGATGCTGCTACTTCTGCTGGTGCTGGGACTGGGCGTGGTCCAGACCCGCTCGCGCACCACCAAGGCCGATCCCAAGGCCCTGGCAATGGTGGTGGCTGCCGAACTGCGAGCCGCTCGGGCCAAGGCCATGAAAGAGGGACTCAACGTGGCCGTTGTCTTTCCGAGCAACGACGGTCTGGTGCCTCACAGTCGCTCCTCATACCGTTTGACCGGCACCACCAAAGGTCAGGTCGACCGCTTTGCGGACTACTCCAAGGAGAGTCAAGCCTTCCTGGCGGTCGTCTCCTACCCATCGCCCTCCACCACCGAACTCTTCGCTCCTTCACCTTACCGGCCCGTGCCGACGGTGCAAGGTTGGCCCCGCGACGCCACCAAAGACTACATTTTCATGTTCAGTCCCGACGGCCGGGTCGTGACTAACGACATGCCGACCATCGGCGGAAACTATCACATCGTAGCCTGCGGCGGCCTCGACTATCAACCCACCGGCACTCCCACCGGCACGCCCACGATGACCGATAGGCCCAACTACTTCGAACTGACCGCGGTAACGACCCCTGTGAGCATCGTCATTTCGCCTGGCGGCGCCGTCTCGGTCAAGCCGGGCCTGGACCAGGGCAACG
The DNA here is from genome assembly GCA_050250895.1 of Vulcanimicrobiota bacterium. Lineage (GTDB taxonomy): Bacteria > Vulcanimicrobiota > Xenobia > Xenobiales > JADMJV01 > CAYRFU01. The sequence continues at coordinate 493,674 of JBFWNU010000004.1, forward strand.
ACCTGCCCCTGGCCGGAGCGCTCCCAGCCCCCCCGGCCCCCCCCACCACACCGAGTTCGTTTCCCAATACCGACCCTCTGCTTGAGGGCGTCAATATCTTTCCAGAGCCATTGAGCCAGGATGACGACGACTTCGATGCGGTCTTGCCGGTAGGAAACGGAGCCTATGAGCCCCATCTCGAACTCAAGGTCAAAGCTTCCGACCCCGAAGGCGACCCGCTCACCTGCGAATGGACCTCAGAGCCCATTACCGGCACCGAGCCGGGAACCTTCACGACCCCTCCCGGAGCTCTGCGCCTGAGTTCCGACAACGTGTTCGTGTGGAACTGGTATCCCCCGCCCTCGGCCGTGGCTGGCGATCGTTTCACTCTAACCTGCACGGTTCGGGACAACCTTGGCGGCTCAGATGCCCTGGCGGGCGAATCCGTGATCGAGGTCGAGATGCGAGACGAAGGGCTGGTCATCTTCGAAAGCCCCGACCGCTGGGGAAGCGGCGACTTTCTCTGGCAAGTGTTTGGCAGCGGCCCCCCGACCCGTCGTCTGGAAGTATCGGGCTATTCCCCTCGCATCTCGCCCGACGGCAACCAGATCGCGTTCTCGGACGGCAACAATCTGTTCTTCTGCAAGATCAACGGCAACAAGATCAAGGATCTAGCCAATAACATCTACGGAGCCGAGACCGATCCCGCCTGGGCCTACGACGGCACCAGAGTGGTCTATTCGGAAGACCTGGGTAGCGGCCCTCAACTGACCCGCCTCGGCTTGCACGACAAGGGCAAGCCCGACAAGGCCGAGATCCTCGACGTTAACCTGGGTTGGGTGAAGCGCAAGGATTGGGACGATGCCGTCAATGTGGCTCAGCCGGCAACCCACGCTGACTGGTCCCGCGACGGCGCCCACATTGCCTTCGAGAACGCCGGCGAGATCTACGTCATGGAGGCCAGTGGCGCCAACGACGGCAAGAACATCGGGCTCATCGCCAGCGACCCGGGCAACGACCAGCGACCCCGCTTTTCGCCCGACGGGCAGACGCTGATGTTCGTGTCGGACCGCGATGGGACCGCTCAGGTATACACCATCCCGGTCGGCACCTTCGCGAGCGGAGTCTGGGGAGACCCGGCCACGATCGTGCAGCGCACCACCGACAGCGTGAACAAGGTCGAGGCCGTCTGGTCCCCGCGCTATGATAGCGCCACCGGCGGCGATATCCTTTATACCACTCGCGTCGGGAACAACGTCTCGCTGTATCGGGCTCAGATGCCTCCGGCCGATGTGGTGACCAATACTCAGGACTTTCGGCTCGGCAACCTGCCGGCTCGGGGGGCCAGTCCGGACTGGGGACCGTAATGGCACGCGTTTTGGTCCTGGAGGACGATCCCGACATGCGCGAGACGCTGGTCGAGTGCCTGGAGGACCTTGACCACCGCGTCTTTGAAGCCGGTTCGGGCGAAGAAGCGGTCGAGATCGGCACCAAACAGGCACTCGACCTGGTAGTGGCCGACGTGCGAATGAAGAACCGCGACGGCATCGAGACGGTGCGCATCTTGCGCACCACCCAACCCCAGATGAAAGCCGTCATCATCACCGGCTATGCCGGCGACGACGCTCCCGGCCGAGCCATCGAGGTAGGGGCCGAGGATTATCTGTACAAGCCGTTCAAATTGGCCGAATTCAAGCGTTCGGTCAACCGAGTCCTCAGCCAGCAAGATGACCAGAGCGCCTACCAAAAGGTCTTGGGCTCGTTTCGAGCCGGCTTCGCCCGGCTCAAGGAACGAGCCAGCAACCTGCTGCTCGACCGCGAGATGGCCGGAGTCGATACCATTCGCTCGAAGGCCTTCCGCGGCTTTTACGTGGCCATTCGCTCCGAGCTACTGCCCTCGGCCCAAGCCCGCATCGTGTGGCAGCAACTCGACACCCTCGACCGCCGGCGCGAGCAGCTCAAAGCCGAGACCAACTCGGCCGAACCGCTGCAAGAACTGGGGGGCCAGTACAAGTATCTGGCCGACCTGCTGGCGGCGGTGGGCCGTTCCACGAGCGTGATGCCGCGACTCAAGGGTGACACCGAGCTTTCGGAAGCCAAATTCGCGTTCTTCTTCGCCAATGTCCGCTCGGGAGCCATCTCGAGCGAGCAACTCAAACTGGCTCCGTTCCTCTATCACCTCGACCCGGCCCTGCGTGGCCAATCCGAGGAACTGCAACGGCTCTACGACATGACCTGGGGGGCCTAGTCACCACTCGGTCCGGATGGGATAGCGGCTAATCTCGGGGTCCGGGGTCAAAAAAGCTATCGGGGATCTCGAGGCTGCCCTTGCCTAAACCGATGGGCCTTGGCCCGGTCGGCGGGGCCGTCAGAGGCCGGACCACGGCGATCGGCTCGTTTCGTCGGCACAAAATGAGCGCATCGCCTTCTTTGAGTTCGCTCAGGTAGCGAGAAAGGTGGGTCTTGGCTTCGTGGATGTTCAGTCGATGCTCCACGCCCCAAGACTAAACTAAGTAGTGGAACTAAATCAAGACAGAGGTAGCCCCACCTTGGGAAAAGACGGCAGCCACAGGCTGGCCACGGCCCCCTGATCGGCTCGGTTGGCCAGACTCAATCTGCCGTGGAACTCTTCGGCGAACTCGCGGGCTCGAATCAAACCCAGACCCGTGCCCAGATCTTTTGAGGTGTACTGGGCGTCGCCCAGATAGTTGAGGCCGAACGAGAAGCCGGGGCCGTCGTCTTCGACCCGGATCTCGACCCCTTCCTTGTAGTCGTCGACCAGCACCGTGACCATCTCCTGGCACACCTCGAGGGCGTTGCCGATGAGATCCATCAGCACCAGCAGAAAGCGAGAAGGGGGCAGATAGAGGTTGGCCTCGGGTTTGCCCACGCGCCGGGCCGAACGGTCCTTCAACGAGAGCCTCAAGGCGATGTCGACCATCTCGGCGGGGTCGAGCAGACGACGGGCCGAGTGCCCGTTCTGGGTGAGAATCTCGAGGTCCGCCAGCAGTCCGGTCAACAGTTCAGGATGGCCCTTGGCGGCCTGGACTCGAGTGATGACCACTTTGCTCAATTCGGTAATGGCACGCTCGCGCTCGCGATTGGCGGCCTCCCGGGCGTTGTCGCGATGGCGCAGATGGAGGGCTACGCGGGCCTGAATCTCGCCCGGCGAGACGGGCTTGCGTAAATAGTCGTCTACCCCCACCTCGAAGGCCTCTTCGCTGTGGTTGTAGCGCAGCTCGCCGGTAATCATGATGACCGGAAATCTGGGCAGGCGACTCTCGCGCAACTGCCGCACCACCTCGATGCCCTGCATGTCGGGCAGGTTGTGGTCGACGATGGCCAACTGCGGCGGCCTTTGGCGCGCCCGCTCGAGAAACTCCGAGCCGCATCCGGTCACGATAACGCGGTGACCGCTACGGGCGAGCAGACCTTCGAGGGCCGCTCTCTCTACTTCGCTGTCTTCACAAACCAGGATGGTGCCGGTGTCATTCATTGCACCCCAGCTATCGGCACCTGAGGAGATTACTTAAGCAGTTCTTGCGACTCGGCGATCTTGTCGGCGCCAGCCAGCACGCTCTCGAGGCCTCGCTCGAGGGTGGCGCGGTCTTGAGTCTTCTTGAAGGTCTCGAAGTGCTCGACGGCTCGGTCCATCATCCGCCCGCCCTCTTCGAGTAGCGCCCGACCGCTTTCGGTCCTGGCCTGAGCCTCGGGGCTGGGGTAAGAGTCGGGCGGGCGGGCCGCTTTGAGGGCCTGGCTGGCCTGGCGAACGTTGCCGGCGAACCACTCGAGCACCTCGGCCAACTCGTCGAAGCGAGTCGGGTCGGCCAGAAAAGCGCCGACGGCCTCTTCTAGCCTGACCACGTAGGCAAAGCGAGGCCTGGGCGCGGCCTGGCCGGCAATCATGTCCAGCGATGAGGGTGGGCCGCCCGGCAGACTTGGTAAGCGGCTCGAGCAGGCCGTGCACAGACGTGACCCGGGCGGGTTGGAAGCTCCGCACCGAGGACAGGCGATGGTGGGAGCCAGTCGCTCTAACAGCTGCTTCTGCAATACCGCCAGCTGCTTGCCTTGTTCGAGGAGCTTGTCGTTGGCCGCCTTGAGGCCCGAGGAACTCTCCTTCTTGTAAGCCTGGCGCAGTTCGACCAGGGCCGAGGCCATTGCCTTGAGGGGAGCCTCCATGGCGGCTGTGGTCTCGGCCACGGCAGCGCTCTCGGCGGAACCTTTGAGATAGCTTTTGAGATCGCTACCGGCTCGCTCGGTCTGCTGCGAAAACCAATCGAGATAGGGCGCTAGAGCCTCTCTCGGCAGTCGTCCCTCGGCCACGCCGATGACCAAATAGGCGAGTCGATGAAGGTAGGGCGAGTCGGAATATACCGGAAAGGACTCTTCTTCGCGGCGCAACTGGTCGAACAGGTCCAGCAAAGCATCCGACGAGGCCCTCAAGGTCTGGGCACCGCGCACCAGATGGTCATGGCGCGGGTCCTTGAAGTAGCGGTTGACCTGCTCGATCCCTTCGCGAAAGACCTTGAGCTGAGTTTTGACCTGGGGGTCGACCTCGCGAAAGAGGCTGGTGCGCCAGCGCGTCAGACGGGCGTCGTCATAGTCGCGTCCCATCTGTTTGTGAAAGGCGGACAGGCGTTGCAGGGTCTCGGAGAGAGCACGCCGAGAAGCATCACCGCCCTCTTCGACGCAGCCTCGAGCGACTTCGAACAGGGCGTTGACAGCCGGAGAACGGGTGGGCTGGAAAGCCTCTAGCAGTAGTAGCAGCCCCTATTTCCGCGCATGGCGCCGGCATACCAGCCGATGGAACCGCCCAGGCTCGCGCCCAGCCAGGCGCCCGCCATGGCCGTGAAGGGACCGGCCGCAGCGCCGACCGCCAAACCCAGGAAGCCACCCACCAAAGAGCCCACCAGGCCGCCGCGCTCGGCGCGGTAGTAGCTCTGGAACGGGTCGCAATAGTAAGAGGGTCCGCAATACATCGACCCGCAACCGTAGAGGTGGTTATTGTATCCGTAGTAGTTGTTGCCACAGCCGTAGTTGGGATAACACGGCGCGTTGCAGCCGACGTTGTTGTAGTGCCACATAATTCTCTCCTTCTCGAAGTATCCCACCCGGCCCTGGAAGCGACAACCCTTCATCTGTAAACAGGTTGTTTCGAAAACGACAGAGAAGGCCGGGCCCGTGCGTATTACCAAAGTCGTAACCAAGACCGGAGACCAAGGCCAGACAGCTCTCATCGGCGGCCAACGAGTGTCAAAAGGGACCCTGCGGGTAGCCGCCTATGGCGAAGTCGACGAGCTCAACTCTTGCCTGGGTCTGGCCGCCACCCACCTGCAAGACTCCGAGTGCAAAACCGTGGTGGAAGAACTTCAGCACACGATGTTCACCCTGGGCGCCGACCTGGCCAGCCCTGCTGGGGTCGAGGTTCCTCGGGTCGAAAACAGCCACATCGAGCGTCTGGAAGAGGTGATGGAGGGCCTGATGGTCGACCTGCCTCCGCTAGAAGAGTTCATCTTGCCGGGCGGTGGGCCGGCCGGAGCCGCCCTGCATCTGGCCCGCACCGTGGCTCGCCGAGCCGAGCGCACCACCGTGCTGTTGGCCAGCGAAGAAGAGGTCAATCCGGCCGCGGTTATCTTTCTCAACCGCCTGTCCGACCTGCTGTTTGTGCTGGCCCGAGTGGCCAACAAGCGCGAGGGCCGACCCGAGACCCTGGCCGATTTCTCGAAGAAGAAAGAACGCCGCTGATCGACTCGCTGTTAGCGGGGCTGACGGAGCACCTCGAGACTGCGAATAACCTGGTCCTGTGGGCTCCGCCCGGGGTGGGCAAGACCACCCGCGTGCCCCCGGCCATTGCGGCCTGCCCCTTCGTAACCGGCCGCAAGGTGCTGGTGCTCGAGCCGCGCCGATTGGCGGCCCGACTGGCGGCCGGCTACCTGGTCGAGCAGGGCCTGCCGGTGGGTTACCAGGTTCGCTTTGACAACCGCACCGGTCCCGACACCCGCATCGACTTTCTCACTTCCGGCATCCTCAACCGGGTGCTGCTCTCGAACCCGACCCTCGACGGAGTGGCGGCGGTGGTGCTCGACGAGTTTCACGAGCGCCATCTCGAAGGCGACCTGGCCCTGGCCCTGTTGCGGCGTCTGCAGCTCGAGCGGCGCCCCGATTTGCGTCTGGTGGTGATGTCGGCCACCCTCGAGACCGGAGCCGTGGCCGCCCACCTCGGTGATTGCCCGGTGCTCAGTTCGGAGGTGCCCGGCTATCCCGTCGAAGTGCGCTACACCGGCCACGACCCTCGCCCGCTGGAAGAGCGGGTGGCGGGCGCGGTCAACGAACTGGCCGCGCTGCCCGGTCATCGGCTGGTCTTCTTGCCGGGAATGGCCGAGATCTTGCGCTGCCAGCAGGCCCTGGCTGGCCACGACACCCGCATTCTACACGGCAGTCTCGACAGCCGCGAACAAGATCAGGCTTTGCGTCGCAGCCCCACCACCAAAGTGATTCTCTCGACCAATGTGGCTGAATCTTCGGTCACCGTCGACGGAGTCACCGCCGTCATCGACAGCGGACTGGTGCGCCGGGCCGAGTTCTCGGCCTGGTCGGGAGTGGCTCGCCTGCTCATTGCCCGGGCCAGCCAGGCCTCGTGCGTCCAGCGGACGGGACGGGCCGGGCGCACCCAACCCGGAGTGTGCATCCGCCTGTTTGCCCTCGACGACTTCTTGGGCCGGCCCGAGTTCGACCCGCCCGAGGTGGTGCGCACCGACCTGGCCCGCCTGGCGCTGGATCTGGCCGCTCTGGACATCGTGCCGATGGACTTGCCCTGGCTGACCCCTCCCCCACCCGACCAGCTCGAAGCGGCTCTGCAACTGCTGACCGATCTGGGAGCTCTCGAGGCCGGTCGTATCACCGAGGCCGGTCGCGAAATGGCTTCGCTCTCGGTCTCGCCCCGCCAGGCCCGAGCCTTTCTGGCCTGCCGCCAGGCGGGCTTTGCCGGAGCCGGCTGCCGTCTGGCCGCCGCCCTCGAGCAGCCCGGTCCTGACCCCCTCAAAGCCGAGCCCGACCCGCACCTGGTGCGCCAGCTGCTCAACCAGGCCGGAGCCCGCTTCGAGCGGGCCCCCAGCCAAGTCTTGCGGCGGGCCATCTTCGAGGCCTTCGTCGACCGGCTGGGCCGAGTGCGCAAAAAGACCGAACTGGCCATGGCCCGCGGCCGCTCGCTCGAGCTGAGCGAAGAACGCCTCGACGATACGCTCTGGGTGGTGCTAGAGGCTGACGAGCGCCAGGCTCGCCGCCCCCGGGTCAAGGCCATGAGCGAGGTCGAGCCCGAATGGGTCTGGGAGGATCTACTCGATAGCTTCGAAGAGCGGGTCGTCTATGGCTGGGACGACAAAGCCGGCCGGGTTACCCGCCTCGAGCAGGTGGTCTATGGCCAGCTGGTGCTCGAAGAGACCAAACGCTGGGCCGAGCCCGGACCCGAGACCGCGGCCGAGCTGGCTCGCCATCTGCCGGAGCCGCCGCCCGAACTCGCCACTCTGCTGCGCCGGCTCGAGCTGGTGCGGCAACACTTTCCCGACCTCGAACTGCCCTCGCCCGAGGTCGAGGCGCTCCTGACCCGAGCCTGTCTGGGCTCCACCCGACTCGACGAGGTGGCCGGCTCGCGGCTGGTCGACCTGGCCCGCGGGGCCCTCACCTATCAGCAGCAACAAAGCCTCGACAAGCTCGCCCCCACCCATCTGGCGCTGCCCAGCCGGCGCCGGGGCGCGCCGATCAGCTACCCCGCCGATCGGCCGCCGTTCGTGAGCAGCAAGCTGCAAGATTTTTTCGGCCTGACCCAGACCCCCACCATTCTAGGCGGTCGCTTGCCGCTGGTGGTCCACCTGCTGGCTCCCAACGGTCGCCCGGTCCAGGTGACCTCGGACCTGGGCGGCTTCTGGAGCGGCAGCTATCAGCGCATCCGCAAAGAGCTGCGGGGACGCTATCCGCGTCACGATTGGCCCGAGGACCCGCCGGGTAGCCGCTGACGAATGGTCTCACCTCACCCTTGGAGCCTTTTATGCAGCAGCCGCCGTAACTTGTCGACTCGGGCCTCATGGCCGCCTCCGAACTTGCCGATCAGGCCAGCCGCCACGCCCGCGGCCGCTCCCTTGGCCACAGCCCCCATCAACAGGCTCACAGGACCAAAACACAACCCCAGTCCCAGGCCCAGACTGGCCCCCAGAAACCCTTTCTCGAGCACAAAGTCGCGTGGCCTGATCACCAATTCGAGCGCCTCGAGTTCGGCCACCACACGCCTCCCCAGGCGAAGGCACAATCCGTCCAGCCGCTCGAGTTCAGCGTCCAGGCCGGCCTGATCGCGAACGGCGAAGCCGGATAGGTCGCTGGCCCAACCATCCAGACAAAGGGCCGCTCGTGCCCCTGGGCACGGCAGGCGTCGTTCAAAAATCTGGATAGCGACGCCGTACTGCACTAGATATACCTGACTCGGCCCGGACAGGGCGAAAGGAATGACCACGGTCGAACCGACTCCTGCCTCATCCACCTCGACCAACCGCAAGAATACGTCGGGACTCCTGGTCTCGGTTCGATGGCGGGTGTGTCCTTCGAAGACCAGCGCAGGGCGACCGGCAACGAGCCCCAGCCCTTGGCCCGGGCCCAGCACCTCGCCCAGCAAGAGACCAGGCTCGACCAGACTCTCGTCTGGGCGCGGAAAGGCCTGATAGAACGGCGCTTCCGAGCGCAGGTTGAGTTGGCGAGTATCTAAATAGACCGGGACAGGACTAAAGGTGAGACGAGTTGACAGTGCCTCGTGCTCAGCGGCCCGCTGGGCAGCCGTCGCGGGCCGCGTGATGACCAGGCTGCAAGCCGAGCCACCGGGCTCGACCTCGAGACTTTCTGGCTCCTGACCCAATCGGACTCCCTGACCCCGGGGGTGATCATAGAACTCTATCTCGCTGGCCGGGGCCGCGTTCAGGCCGGCCCCGAGCAGGCCCAGAGCGTCTTGGGAATCCTCGGATAAAGGGCGCGAGAATAGTTCGAACACCTCGCTACAGCCAAGGTCCACCTCGAAAAACTCGAGCCGGACCCGGTCCCTCTTCACCTCGATGCGAATCTGGCTGGCTTGCAAGCGCACCCCCGCCTGAACCAGTTTCAGCAGATAGCCGGCGGGATGGGCCAGCTGAAAGCGGCCTAGCTTGACCTGAGCCCTGGACCAATCGATGGTGAAGCGACCCGACGAGTCCAAGGCGCCACGACCCCTTTGATCCTCGAGAAATCTCTGGAACGACTCGGTGCCCACTGCTTCGAACTTCAGCGCAGAGGCGGACCTGCCTTCCTGCCCGAAGTGTCCGGGGTGCGAACGACGCTACTAACCGTGGCCGGGTTGGGCGCCTGGGCGACGGGCGTGCTGTGCGGACAGTATCTCGCGGCGGCGAGCCGCACCGGCATTGGGCTGGCCTGGGCGACGCTGGCCCTGGCCTGGATCGGGTTTGCAGCGCTGATGTGGCAGCCTGAGCAAGGCCTGGCCGAGCTGAACAGCAAACTACTGTGGCCCTTGACCGGCATGGCCAAACTGGCCGGCCGGGGCTTCGCCGGGCTAAGGGACCGTCGCTTTCTGGGAGGCCTCGTGGGGTGGCTGATGGTCGTCGGCCTGCTGGCCGCGCCTGGACCCTATATCGACTACAAGTTCAGGCAGCATCTGCACGAACTCGAGCAGCTTCAAGCCGAGAACCAAACCAATGAGGTGCGGAAAAAGGCCGAGAAACTGCTCGCCTATCACCCTGACAATCCCGACCTGCTCCGCTACGGGGCCTCGGGGCTCGAGCGTCTCGAGGCTGCCGAGCCTCTTCTGACCAGGGCCATCAAGGCCAGGCCCGAAGACCCCCGCCCCTACTTGACCCGGGGGATGCTCTACGCGAAAGCCTACAAGCCCGAGCTGGCCCTGGCCGATCTCGAGCGCTGGCAAGAACTGACGCGGACAAAGGAGTTGCCAGACCAGTTTCTCGAGGCCCGGGCTCAAGCCTATCGCGCCGCCAAGAACCATCGGCGGGCCGCCCAGGATCTGGAAGCACTGGTCAAACGGCATCCTGACCGAGCCGATTACCAAGAAAAACTGACGGACGCCTATCTCAGCCAAAGTCTCTACAGCCAGGCTGAAAAGCCCTCGAGCGAGTGGCTGCGCCTGGCGCCCGACGATCCCCACGCCTATTCAGCTCGTTCGGTGGTCTGTAACGGCCTGGGTCGATACGACGAATCCATCGCCCTCGACAGCTGGCTCGTCGAGCACAACAAACTGACCGACTGGGCCCTTCCCCACCGAGGCTACAGCTGTCGTCTGGCGGGCCGTCTGGCCGAATCAGAAGCCGACTATCGTCTCACCCTGGAGCGCCATCCGCGCCACGCACGGGCCCTGGCCAACCTGATCATGGTGTTGCAAGAGTCGGGGCGCGAAGCCGAAGTGGTCTCGACCCTGCGCAAGACACTCGAGGCCGACCCCGAGTTTAGCGCTGCTCGCCGCATCTTGATCAAGGAACTCTTCAACCGCGTCGATCGCGAGGCTGCGCTCGGCGAAGCAGACCGCCTGATAGCCCGCGACCCGACAGCCGAGAACTATCTGGTTCGTGCCTACTTGCACCCCCACGACTTTCAGGCCGCCCTGGCCGATTGCGACAAGGCCGCCCAGATGCTCAATGAAAAGCGGGCCGGAGAAACCACCGGAATCACCGTCATGGCGGCCCGTTCGGGCTTTGCCTCGCGCCAGCAAGAGCAGGCAAAGCTCCTCGAGCAACTCGAGGTATTGCAGGCGGCAAAGTCCTCGCAAGAGTTGGCCCACCGGGCCAGGCTTCAGCTGGCCCTGGGTCACTACCAGCAGGCACTGGCAGACTTCGAGCGGGCCGAGCCACTCACGCCCGAAATGGTCTGCGAGAAGGCCTATTGCCTGGGCCTCCTTGGCCGTTACGACCAGGGATTGACCCGACTGTCCCAGGCCCCGGCCTCGACTCGCCAGCAAGAAGTGCGGGGGTATCTGCTGGTCGGACTAGGCCGCCATCAGCAAGCCGTGGCCGCCTACACCCAGGCCCTGGCCAAGCACGAGACCGGCCAGGCCCTTTGGGGCCGGGCCCGGGCCTACCGTCGCCTGGGCCAGTGGAAACTCGCTCGAGAAGATGAAGCGGCGGCTGGCAAGCTCATCGCCACCTTCGATCACCCCTGGTGGCCCAAGCCGGAAGAAAGGTAGCCATGCAACCCGACTTTCTCGAGCAGCGACGACGGGTGCAAGAGACCCTCAACGAGACCGTCATCAACCGGGTCCGCTTCTTCTTTCTCAGCATCGCTCTGGTGGTGCACACCAGCAACCATTTCTACCGCTGGGCAGCGATCATCAGCCATACCTCCTTAATCGCCATCCTCTTGCTGGGTCTGGTCATGACGGTGCTGGTCGAGTCTTACCTTCGCACCGACCCGCCCTATGAAACCAAGCGTAAATTCTTGCTCTCGACCTTTGATGTCATGTTGATCCTGGGAGCCTTTAGCACCGTGCTGGTCGACGATGGCCCGCCAGCGGTTGCGGCCATCGTGCCGCTGCCTCTGCTGGTGATGATCACGGTGGTCTCGAGCCTGCGTTACGACCCTCGGGTGGTCCTCTACGTGGGCGGGCTCTGTGCTCTTTCCCAGCTGATTCGGGTGGTCATCTTGGCGCCACCTGGCTTCACCGTGATCATTGGACTGATGAGCGTGGTAGTGTTGGCCAGCGCCACCTTTGTGCTCAAAGTCCAGGTGGCCACCCAACTTCGCCTCTTCTCGGAGGCCATCGAGAAAGAAAAGGCCGAAGAGGCCACCCGAGCCAAATCCGAGTTTCTGGCCCACATGAGCCACGAGATTCGCACTCCCATGAACGGCATCATGGGCATGACCGAACTGGCCCTCAAGACCGACCTCGACCTATCGCAGCGAGAATACCTCAACGCCGTCAAGCAGTCGGCCGATTCGCTACTGGGCATCATCAACCAGATTCTCGATTTCTCCAAGATCGAGGCCGGCCACCTTGAACTCGACCCCATCGAGGCCGACCTTGACGAGTGCCTGGGAGACGCCCTCAAGGCGGTGGCCCTGCAAGCCCACCTCAAAGGACTCGAACTGGCCTATCACCTGCACCCCGAGGTGCCGCGCCGGGCCCTGTTCGACCCCCATCGCTTGCGCCAGATCATCATCAACCTGGTAGGCAACGGACTAAAGTTCACTCACGAGGGCAGTCTGACCGTGCGGGTCTATCCCGACGGAGAATTGCTGCACTTCGAGGTCCAGGACACCGGCATCGGCATTCCCAAAGACCGTCAGCACAAGATCTTCGAGTCGTTCTCGCAAGCCGATCGCTCGACCTCGCGACAATATGGCGGCACCGGCCTGGGCCTGACCATCACGGCTCGTCTGATCGAGCTAATGGGCGGCCAGGTGTGGGTCGAGAGCGAGCCCGGCGAGGGCAGCATCTTCCACTTCACGGCCGCCATCACGGCCGCAGCGCCGACCGAAGACCCGGTCGAGGAACTGGCCTGCCGCTGCCTGGCCGGCCGCCAGCTGGCGGTGGCCTGCGACCATCCCGTGCTGGCGCAGTTTCTGACCGATGCTCTGACCAGCTGGGGAGCAGAACTCGCCAGCCAGGAGGCCGACCTGACCGTGGTCGATGGTCTGGCCGCCGAAGCCGACCTGGTCTTGCTCGACTCGAGAGACCTGGCCAGCGACCTGGCCCGGGCCCGCTCGCTGAACTGCAAGAGCCATCTGGTCAAGCCTTGCAAACGCTCCGAGCTGCGAGCCGCACTGCTGCGACTGGTGGCCCCCGAGCAGGCCGCCGAATTGCTGGGTTCACCCGAGGCTGCCGAACAAACGGCCTTTCCCGGGCTGCAGGTGTTGGTCACCGACGACAATCCCATCAACCGCAAGCTGGCCCACCTGATGCTAGAAGAGCTGGGATGCCAGGTCGACGAGGCCGAGGATGGAACGGCCGCGCTGGCCAAAGCCGAGTCGAGCGAGGTGTTGTTGCTCGATATCACCATGCCCGACATGGATGGCTTTGAGTGCACTCGTCGTCTGCGCGAGAAGATCCTCGACCGACGCCTGCCGATCGTAGCCCTCACCGCCCACGCCCTGAAGGGTTTCGAGGAAAAGTGCCTGGCCGCCGACATGGACGGCTATCTTTCCAAGCCCATCGATTCGGCCCGCCTGCGCCAGACGCTGGCTCGCTTCGCCACTCCTCAGACGGCCGCTCCCAAGCCCGCCAAGCCCACTGCCACCAGCGACGAGGTGGTCGATCTCGACACCTTGCTGGGCCGGGTGCAAGGCGACCGCGGCTTGCTGAAGATGGTGGTCGAGCAGTTTCTCGAGCTGGGCCGCCGCCAACTCGAAGCGGTGGCCGAGGCGGTCGAGGCCGGCCAGGCCCGCCAGCTGGAAGTGGCCGCCCACACCCTCAAAGGCTCGCTGCTCAACCTCAGCGCCGGCCCGGCCGCCGAGTCGGCCCGCAAACTAGAAGACCTCGGTCGCGACGGTGGTGTAGAGGGCTCGGCTCAGCTCTTGGCCGACCTGCAAGAAGACTTCGAACGGGTCTGCCGGTACCTGCAAGCGGCCACCGACGCGTCTTGACCCACGCACCTTCAGTGACGGCCTGAGGGTGTCTAAGCCGAGCTATACCTCGCTGGGGGCTTTCAGGTCCAGCGAAAGGGCGTGCACCGGTCCGGCCATCTCGTCGGCCAGAATCTGATGCACCAGACGATAGCGGGCCACCCGGTTCTTGCCTTCGAACTCGGGCGAGACGATCAGGGCGTTGAAGTGGCTCTCGCCGGTGCCGGGCGAGCCACGATGGCCGGCGTGCTGATGCGAGACGTTGTCGATGACCAACCGGGTGGGCTTGAGGGCGTCGGTGAGCTTTTGCTCCATGGTTTCTTGAACGGACATACCCAGGCGTGCGACATCCCGAGCCCAGCACCTGCTACAGGATCCCCTCAGCCGGGCGAGAAAATAGCCCGATGTCGAACTCTCTTAGCGTCAGCGGTTGGTTTGCCCAGGTCACCGGCCAAACCAGCCGTCCTGCGCCTTCGCGCCCGCCCCAGGCAGCCCGTCCCGACCGGACGGAGGTGTCGGGCCGCCGTCCCGACCGTGGGGGCATCCTCCAGCAAGCGCGCAGCCGCGTCAGCGGGTTGCTCGACGGCACCAGCGGAGCCATCGAGAGCCTGGGCCGAGGGGGCTCGCAACTGGTGCAGGGCTTCTCGGATTTTCTCGGGCGCAGCGTCTCGACTACCACGGGTGTCATCGGCGATGCCGGGGGGTTGCTAACCCGAGGGGCCACCCGAGCCGGTGCCGCGGGCCTCGAGGCAGCGGGCGCCCCCCAGGCCGCCGCCCGATTACGGGCAGCCGGAGCTACCGCTTCGCGGGCCATCGAAGGCAGCTCGCGCTCGGTCGGCCAGACGGCCTCGAGTTTCGTCAGCGGAGTGGGCGACGGCCTGGGCGGGCTCGTCGAAGGAGTGGGTACAGCCGTGGCTCATCCCATCCAGACCGCCCAGGCCATCAGCCGCCTCGATCAGCTCATCAATCCCATCAGCCAGTTGCGGGCCGTGGCCGAAGGCCGCAACCCCCTCGCCGAAAACCTGCAGACGGTGGGGGGCATCATCGAGGGAGTGCGCGAGGGTTATCGCGAGACCGGACGCGACCACGGCACCGCCGGCCAGGTGGGTCGGGCCGTGTTTGACGTGGCCACTACCCTGGCCACCGGCGGCTCGACCACGGCCGGCCGGGTCGGCCTGCGGGCCAGCGCCAACCTGCTCGACGACTTTGCCCGCGTCAGCCGAGCCGCTGCCGAAGGGGGCGAAGTCGCTAACGCCGGCCGGTTGGCCCAATCGGCCGGCAGCTTTGTGGGGCGACGCCTCAACGGTCCGCTGGCTCCGGTGGCCGAACGCCTCACCGGGGCCGCCGAAAGCGGCTCTCAGGCCCTGGTGCGGCGAGCCCAGCGCCTGGAAGAGCGAAACCTGGCCCGCGGCCAGGCCCGGGCCGGCGAGGTTCCCGGAGCTGACGGAGCCGAAATCCTGCAATCCACCCGCCAGCAAGCCTCGGGCCTGAGTGGCCGCCTGCGCACCAGCGAGGCCCAGTGGCGGGCCGGCGGCGCCGAGCGCGAAGCCCTGGTCGAGAATCTGCCGGGGCCCACCCGCCAGCGGGTGCGCGAACTCGAGGCTCAGGGTCAGACCGACCAGGCCCTCGAGCTGCTGCAGCGCCATCAGGTCGAGGCCACCATCCGAGCCGGCCTCGATGACGTGGCCCGGGTCGACGAACTCTATCCCACCCAACTGCCGCCCGAGGTCGACGCCTCGCGCGTGCTGGCCCAGGGACGGCGCGAATCGCTCGAATTCATGCTCGACGATCCCACCCTGAGCGCCGACGGGCTGCGCCGCAACTTCCGCCACATCGTGGGCGACAGCGACGTGACCGGCCCCGTCTACATCCAGCAATACAAAGCCGGCGATCAGGTGGGCCGCGCCTTCTCGTCGTCGGCCGGACGCGAGACCGGCATCGGCAGCAACTCGCGCCTGCAAGGCGGCTATTTCGGAGCCGTCGATGACGCCCAGCTGTCGCGCTCGCAAATTCAGGCCCGCAACGCGGTGGGCCTCGACAATCACGCCGACCGCTTCGCCGTCTTCACCCTTCCCGAGGACACCTATGGAGTGGTCTCGCGCATCGGCGAGCAGTTCGACCTCTACGGCCACCACGCCGTAGGAGGCAACATCCAGGTGACCTTTCCCGGCGCCGTCCAGCCCATCAATCCTCGTGTGAGCGATGTCGGCCGTCTGTCTGCCCAGGCCCAGCGCCGGCTGGATGCGGCGGCCGCCACCGGGGCCACCGGCCAGATCACCAGCGAGCCAACGGAGGGCTAGTGGCCAGACTTCCCCGCCGTCGCCGCCAGGCCAAAGGGGGGCTGGGCGACTCTGAGACCCCCGCCCTCTACTCGCCCGCAGACGAAGACTCGCGGGCCCAGGCTCTGGGCACCCTGGGACTGCTCGACACCCCGCCCGAAGAGCGGTTCGACCGCATCTGCCGCCTGGCCCAACAGGTGATGCAGGCTCCGGCCACCTACATCTCGCTCATCGACCGCCAGCGCCAGTGGTTCAAGTCGACCTGCGGCATGGGCGAAGTCCAAGAAACCCCCCGCGAAGGAACCTTCTGCGACTATGCCATCCGGCGCAGCCGACCCACCGTGGTCCTCAACGCCACCGAGGATCCCCTCTTCGCCAAAAGTCCCTATGTAACCGAAGGCCCCAAAGTGCGCTTCTACGCCGGCTATCCCCTGGTGGTCGGGGGCCAGAGGGTGGGCACGCTATGCGCCCTCGACTTCGAGCCACGAACCGAGGTCAGCCCCGAGCAGATGGAGCAACTGGGCGACTTAGCCCGCATGGCCGAAACCGAACTCACCCGCCCCCCGGCCGACCCGCCGGGCGATGGCGCCTGGCGCGAGATCACGGTGCTGCGGGCCAACTTGCCGGGCTCGGCCGCTCTCTTCGAGCAGCTCGAGGCCGGCCTGGTACTGGCCATCCTCAACCTCTATCTCGAGGGCTTCATCGGCTTGATCCATCACTATGGGGGGACGGTCGACGATCTCTGTGGCGACACGCTGAGGGTCGCTTTCGGGCTCGAACCGCAGGCCGATCATCCGCTGCGAGCGGCCGCCTGCGCGCTGGCCATGCAAGCCGCCATGGTCGACCTCAACCAGGCCCTGGCGCAACGAAACCTTCCCCCGCTGGCCTGCGCCATCTCGCTGCACACGGCCGAGGTGGTGGTGGGCAGTCTCGGCTCGCACGGCCTCTGGAAGCCCTCCTGGGTGGGTGACGCCCTGGCCCTGAGCGACCGCGTTCAGCCCCTGGTGGCCGGGGGCCAGATTCTCGCCTCGGAGACCACTATCGAGGCCCTCGGGCCGCTGGCCCAGCTGGGCGACGAACTCGAGCTCGACCCGCTTCCTTTCTATCCTCTGAAGGGCCTGCGCGAGGCGCTTTGATCGGCGAACTGCTGCTGTATCTGATGGTCACCGATCTGCGCGAGGTAGGCGACGAAGAGCTGCGCGATTACCTTGAAGTGATGCTGGGCCTGCTGGCCGAGAGCGACGACTCACCCGAGTTGCGCGAGCGCACCCTGGACCAGCTCGAAGCCGGCGCCCCCGACCGCGAGGCCATCGCCGCCTGGCCCGATGAATACCTCGACTTGCTGCCGCCCACCATGGCCGGCTATGACGAGGCTCTGGAGCGCTTCGACCAGCTGCTGGAAGAGCTCTTCGAAGGCGAGCAAGAGGCCACCGACCGCCTGGCGCGCTTTCGCCATTGCCTCGAGTTGCTGCAAGATTCGGGCGAGTGGCAGCAGCGGGCCGAGGCAGCCCGCGGCATCGGCGCCCTTGAAGAAGAGCTGTTCTCTTGCCGCGACGAGTACGTGGCTATTCCCATCAGCCTCGACCAATGCTCGCCCGCCTCGGTGGTCGGCCACCGCTATCTGCTCGAGGGCTTCGAGACCTGGCAAGACGCCTTTCGCCTGGCTCACGGCGGCGAACTCGACGAAGCCCTGGACACGGCCATCGAAGGCACCTGCGTCTTTCGCGCGGTCGAGCAGTGGAGCCAGCAGGCGAGTTAAACACAGGTCGAGGTGGCCTGGTTGCAGATGCCACTACCGTCGCAGCAGAGACGTCCATTGGTACCCGAGTTGCCGCAGACTTGATTGAACCCGGCTGCCGCCAGATTGATACTGCCGGCGGGACAAACGCAATCGGTGGTTCCACAACAGGCGTAGCCGGTGCAAAAGCCGGCTACATCGTTGCAACAAGCCAGCTTCGCCTCCATACAATCGGCCGAACCGCTGGTATTGACGCAGCTCGGGTCGACACCCGCGTTGGAGAAGCATCTCGAGCTACCGGACGCGGCATCGTCGAGCGAGAACCGGGATAAGCAGTTCCTGGCGCCGGTGCAGCCGTCGCAAGCATCACCGCAGGTGGCCCCGGTGCAGGTGTTGCAGGCCGTGGCGGCGTTACAGGCCGAGGCGGCGGCGCCGGGGCGAGGCAGTGTCACCGAAAGGATGACCGGAAGGGCGGCGCTTTGGCGGAGAAACTCCCTGCGAGAAGTGGTCGCTGGAGTCGTCACGATCAACTCAAGGGCAGCGAACCTCTGCACTGTCCGAGCCACCACTTCCAGGCTGCCGTCGGGCTCAGCCATGGCCTCCCAGCTATGGCCCCCGTCGCAAAGGCGGAAAATCGCTGCCGCGCGTTGATCCAGATGGTGGGCCCGTGCCGTGGCGGGATCATACACCAGGAGTTCCTGCCCTATGGCCTGTTCGACCAGATACGGGCACTTCTTCGGGTTAGCGGGTAAGCTCATGGGCTCTCCTTAAGCAAGAAAGTGCATACGACCTTGCTTTTGCCGCTTCAGGATCGTTCTTTCCCAGGGCCGGCGTTCCTGGTCGCGAGTTTGTCAGCGGTTGAATGGGGTCTCGTTAATCCAGTGAAAACCACGACTGTTCAGGAGACTCTCGCGGTCGTCTCGCCGCAGCTGGACCACGATCTGGCGCCCTTCGAACTCGCCCTCGATTTGGAGCTGATTCTCGTCCGACAAGGCAAACTGCAGGGCATACTCGTCCGGCTCGGGCGCCCCGCGCTCGTAGAGCTTTAGCTTGGAGTTTTCCATATCCAATCGCATTCGCAGGCGGCTGGTCGATCCGTCGGCCCGTAGAATCGTCAGCGAAGAGGACGGTGTGAGTCCCACTCGCAGCCAGTCCTTTGCATCCGTCCCAGAACTCTGGGGGTTCACAACGACATAGGACTCCACCTGATAGACCCCCCGCAGCGGATTCTCCAGAGCCTCCTGGCGCCCCTGAAGATAGGACACGGTGCCCCCGATCATCTGGGCGAAAAAGAGCGGCACAAAGAGGGCCTTGACCACCAGGCAGGCCCGCCGAAGCTTTGGTGAAGAGGCGCAGAAGACTCCCTGATCACGGGCCGGAACGGGTTTGTTGGTGACAAAGAGTGCTAACAGACGGCCCCCGTCCGGCGCGGCCAGCACCAGGGCGAAAAACAGAAGATGGAACGAGTAGAGCTTGACCGGAACGTCGTAACACAGGTTGAGCACGAACACGTTGGCCATAGCGGCCGCCGTCACCAGCGAACCGAGCAGCGTGGTGCGTCGAAAAAGAAGAAGGACACCGCCGGCAACCTCAGCAGCTCCGCAGAACATCTGGTAGCCGGCACTGGCGCCCATGAAGTTCCACAGGAGTCCCATGGGTGAGGAGTCCCCGTAGGGCACCACCAGCCGGTCGGGTCCAAGCGGCGGGAACTGCCCGCCCGGAATGAGCTTCACCAGGCCGTAGCCGACCATGGCCGTGAACAGATAATAGCGGAGGAAGACCCGATTCAGCTCGGCCACCCCCGCAGAGACTGGTGTCGCACGGCGCCACGCCCACCAGGCCAGCGCCAGGAACAAGGCCAGCCCGCCATCCACCAGCACGTCAAAGTAGCCGGCCAGGCCATCGCCACTGCCGGTCTGTTCCAGCGAGATGACCTGCCCGGTCAGCCACTGGCCGAGGGCTTGAACGATGGGGCCTGTAAGCTTGGCGTGCAGCCCGGCAATCCATTGGAGCGCGCTGGCCAGCCCAGACGACTCCAACCCGGGGATGGCCGTCACGACCCCCAGCATGTCCAGCGGAAACGGTAGCATGTAGAGGAACGTGTAGAAGAGCAGAAACCGTCGAGGTAGGGTTGCGAGTCCGAGCCCGCGGGGGACGGGCTCAGCCTCTTGGCTTTCGTCGTGCGTCATCTGAGCGTAAGAAGTTCTCCCCATTCGCGAAGACGACCTGGATCCACGAACGGGTGGTCAAGACCTCAAGCGCCTGAACGAAGGCGAGCCGTCGGTCGACCTTGCCCGAGACACGGCTGGGCCGCTAGCCCAGCCAGGCCAACGGCCCGGCAGTCGGCAGTGCACGCTGCCGAATTCGGCGTACCAGGCTGCCGAGTGAAGGTGCGGCGACGGAGAAGTGACCCCCGCTAATAGACCTTTTCTCGCGGAGGGGGTCGCTGAGCCGTCGCCCCCGAGCGCGCTCCTTGCGTGCGCAGTTCCATCAGGTTCAACGTGGTCTGAGAACTGCGCCCGAGCCCTTTCAGTCACGCCTACGCCCTTCTCCGTTGCAGTTCTTGCTCACGTCCCGCGGCGCTGGCGAGCGCCCTTTGGGCAAAGAGCGCGCCAGCGCCCCGGTGGCGTTTCAGTCACTCTTGGCATTGTCCGGAATTCTCTTGCTGGAGACAACAAACCCGGTGAGTCTGCCCTTACATCCGTAGGCAGTTAAATAGCCGTCTCGAAGGATAAACTCGGTAGTGTGAATATCCTTTCTCTGGACATCGGGGGTCGGGACACCAAATCTGCGACAGAGACCTTCAAGGTGGTCACCATCGCAAAACCGACTCCCCAGGACCTCCAGATGAGAGCCCCCGATTGATACGGCGATTCCCGATTCAGAAAAGAAGACAGTTCGGCCGTCGCTGTATTGCCAACAACGAGAGCGTCTTTCTCGAGGTTCGCCAGCTAACTCCACGACCTGAGCGTGGGTCATTCCGATCTTTAGTTCGTCGACAATGACCGCGTTAACGTCCTGAGAGACTCGGAACGAGGCCTGTGGTGGCGTGCAACCCACCACCATCAGCATTATTGACACAATCAACGCTTGATGTCGAATTACCGTCCCTCCATGTACTTCGCGACATTATGCATTTGCTGCAAAATGCGTTTATCGACCGAGCGGTTCAGAGTGTTGATATGGGGAATCAATGCCATATCGGTTTCTCTCGCCGACCAACTTTCCAGGAACCGTGACTCATCCTCCCAAACCGGGGTCTCGAGAGCGGAGATCCCCCTAGGGTCACCCAACCAATGTCCTACAATGCCAAACCATAACGAATCGAGAGTGCCCTGTCTCAACACATGACGCGCCTCGTGGAAGAGAAGAGCTGTCGTATACACAAATTCCGCTTCGTCCGCTGACCGTGAGCAATTTGATTCACTTATCCCAATATTTCGGGTAAAAGGATTTGTAAAACCGTCTGCATGCGGGTTCCCAGGCATGCGGTTGAGCCTGTCCCACTTCCAACGAGAAGCCAACACGTCGGCCTCCTTTTCATAACCGAGTGCGCGTATCTTAGCTATCCCGCGCTGAATTGTTTCAGCGTAGCTCGGCGAGAACCCATTGGGTCTGATGGTATCCGCTCCTGGAAGTCCATCCAGACCAACCGGATCCACATAATTCACCGGATTCCCGCCAACATACCCATACAGGTTCAAGCCACCCGCAAACCCGATCGGGTCCCGAGAGAGAAATCGCCCCAGCCTGGCATCGTAATGTCGAGCCCGCATGTAAAGCAGGTTGGTGTCACCCGAGTCATCGTGCACACCAAGCCCGCCCACGAAGGTCTTTGGACTAGAGCCAGAACCCGTCTTCGTCTGCTCACCGAACTCGAGATACTCGTAGGCCGCCACCTCATCACCACTGCCGTCCACCACGATTCGCACCGAGGTTAAGCCGTCGGTCAGCAGGTAGAAGAAGTCGCCCCCGCTCTCGAAGCCCATCAACTGATGGCCCATCAGGTAGTTGAACTCCACCGGCGAGCCCACGGCCGGCGTCTCCACCTCGTTCAGTGTCGGCAAGCCAGAGTAGAAGCTCTCGGTCACCGTCTCGTCGTCGAGGATCTTGGCCTTGCGGATACCACCGGCATCATAGGTATGCAGCACCTTGGTGTCAGCCGGACTAAAGGCCACCCGAATGAGGTTGTCCTGGTCGTCCCAGCGATAGGCGATGGTGTCGCTGGTGGCCGCGTCGGTCCGCAGCGTCATGTTACCGTCGTCGTCGCCGGTGATATGAGCGCGCGCCGGTACTCGATTTTCAGTTAAGGAGAGAAGGCTCAGAGGTGCTCGACCCGGTTGCGCATCTCTTCGGGGTCCATGGCACCGTGAATCAGCAGCAGCGCCTGAATCATCTCGCCGAAGGTTCGATGAGCCTGAGGAGTGTAGGCGATCCCCGCGTGCGGCTGGCCCTGGGAGTGAAGGATCCAGTAGTCCTCGTCCATGGTGATCATAACTCGACCCTGTTCGGTGGCGAAGGCTAGTTGCGCGGCGTCCGGGTAGCGGAGTCGGCCGGCGTCTCTGGCGGTCAGCACGTCGACACCCCCCTCCGTGACCGCGGCGGGCACCATCTCGTCGCTGTAAAATTTGATCACGCACTTCGAAGCTTCGAGGAGCTTTCGGCCTTGAGCTTCAGAAAACGCTCCCGCTCTTGTCGCATCTGGCCGCGGATTTCGTCGAGGTGCTCGTAATAGTAGACGAGCGCGGCGTGGACTTCGGCCAGAGAGAGGTGGAACTCGCGGGCGATCTGAACGGGCGTTTGCTGCTGGTATTCGGTCAGGGCGGCCACATCCTGAACGCGGATGCGGTGGCCTTTAATGCAGGGCTTGCCGCCGCAGATCCCGGGAGTGCTGGTGATGTATTCAGAAAGCATCAGGTCCATTGTATCACGATGGGGAACCCCGGTGAGTCTTCCGGGCCCGAGGGTGGGTTCGGCGATGTTCTCGAGCTACCTCGAGGGCAGAAAGGCGAGTGTAGAGCTGGGTGGTCGAGGCCCGGGCGTGGCCCAGCATCTCCTGGACGTGGCGCAGGTCGGCGCCGGCCTGCACCAGGTGGCTGGCAAAGGCATAGCGCAGCAGATGCGGAGTGACCTGAGCTTTGAGGCCGGCTCGAAGAGTGGGCGGGCCCGGGCGAGGTAGAGGCGCAGCAGCTCGGCCAGATGGTCCGAGAGCGGCAGCTTGCGGTCTTTGGCCCCTTTGCCGCGACGCACGTGAAGGATGCCGTCGTCAAGCTCCAGGTCCACCAGGTCGAGGCCGGCACACTCGGAGCTGCGCACGCCCAGAGCATGGCTCACCGAGTTGGGTGAGTAGAGGCGGCCCTTGGAATTGGGCTGCCAGAGCATGCGGCTTTGGAAGCGCATCAGGTGGGCCGGCGTGACCTGGTTGGGTTGCTCGCCCTCGCAGCTGGCCTGGAAGAGGGCCAGCCAGTGGCGGGTCCTCGACGGCCTTGGCCAGGCCGGCTCGGGTGGCCACCCGCCGCACCATGTGGGCCAGGTTGGCTCGGGCCAACGGCTTGCCGTGCTTGCTCAGAAAGACCCTTGCCGTGCTTGCTCAGAAAGACCCTTGCCGTGCTTGCTCAGAAAGACCCTGGCCTGGCGCGGGTCGGTCACCAGCTTGACCTGGCCGTCGGAGCCAACGGTGAAGACGGTGTCGTTGCCTTTGGCGTCGGTGATGGTGACCAGGTTGCCGTTGCTATCGTATTCG
The DNA here is from genome assembly GCA_050250895.1 of Vulcanimicrobiota bacterium. Lineage (GTDB taxonomy): Bacteria > Vulcanimicrobiota > Xenobia > Xenobiales > JADMJV01 > CAYRFU01. Next base: position 517,009 of record JBFWNU010000004.1, read on the forward strand.
AAGCAAGTCGATCGTAGGTCGTCTCATAGGTTCGCTGGTAGCCGGCAACACCGGGATCGTCGACGGCTACTTCTCGAACTGCCGGCCCTCGCGGTCCCAGAAGGTCAAGCCGTCGGGCGCCGTTCCGCGGATGAAGAGAAAGCCATCGTGCACGTTGCGATGGCAGCCCGTGCACAGGAAGATGAGATTGGCCGGAACGGTCAGGCCGCCCAGGGCGAAGAAGCGGATGTGGTGGGACTGAAGCCAGATATGGTTTGGGCAGTCGGGCGTCTGGCAGCAATAGCAGTGAGCCCGCGGGCGTCAGGGTTGAATTTCAGGTTCGGCGAGACCTCCCAGTGCGCGTCGGCCTGGCAGGCCAGCTGCACGGAGGGATTGCCCGGGCACGCCTCGCCGTCCACCGCAGTCGTGGTAATGAAGAACTCGTCCCCCGGGGGACGAACGCCCAGCTCTTGAGCCAGTTCGTGAGCCGTCCGGATGGGCCCGGCCAACTTGCGCTGGTGCGAGGCTGCCACGGCGGCGGCTTTGGCGCGAAGTTCTTCGAGGTCTTTCTCGGTCACGGGCGCGATTTGCAAGCGTTGAGCCAGTAGCAGCTCCAGGGCCTCTTTGAGTTCGACCTTGCGACCAAACTCGAGCGACAGCGAATGCAAGACCAACTTCAGGAGTTCGGACGTCTCGGGGTCGAGGTGCAAGGTGATCTCTTCACTCTCGACCTCGGTCGGCGGCCGCTCGCCGGGCAGGCCGCCCTTAGGAGTGGTGGCCACCAGGCGGCGAATGACGGACGTGCTGTAAAGCGAGGCCAACTCGAGCCACACCAGCTCGGTTTCGGGAGTGGCTTTGCTGGCGATCTCGCGCAGTTTGGCCCAGCCGATGTCGCCCGCTTCGGCGGCGGCCGTGAGGGCGGGTAGGTCTTCGAGTTGGCGGGCCACGCGGCGGCAGGCGTTGGCCTCTTTCTTGGTCACGCCCAGCCGACGGATGGCGTAGTGAATGGGACCGCTGCAGCCAAAGTCCTGGTAACCGCCGGTGGCCTGAAGGGCCAATAGGCATCGGCCCAGGATGATGCGGTGGATGACCAGACCCGTCGATGCGCGGGCAGCCATGTGGTGGAGAGCTTGGGGTTCGAATTCGAGGAGAGCTTCACGGGTGTATGTTTGAAGAGGTTTCATACTCCTATTTTATCGAAGCAAAGGCTGTTCGAGCAAAAAATCGAACAGGACCAAACGGCTTGGTTACAGGGTTTCAGGGATTCCCTGGGGATGATGTCCGACCTTTAAACGAGGCTCGATGACGTTCAAGTCAAAATGCCGAGCAAAGGGCTTCAGCGGGTCCCTCAGCAGGCCTGGAACGGAGTTTGAGTGACAGATCATCGGAAGGCGTTTTTGCGCTCAGGCCAATCTTTTTTTAAAGGAAGTCCCCCAAGGGACGGCTCGCGCCAGCCCATCCAGTCGCGTTCGTCAACTAGAGCAAAACCCAAGACGAGGTCGCCACGTCTCAGCACCACCAGGACGACCAGATTCGAAAACAGGTACCTCCACTGATCGAGCCCCATTCTCAACTCGCTTCCTCTCACACCCTAGACGATACCGGGGTTGGCGGGCTGTATGCTCAACCTGACTTTACGTATCTTGAGTGCCCGAATGGTCTGGCGGTGAGTTCGCTGGCTTTGCGCCACATAGGCCAAACCAGCGTGCAGCGTAAGACGCCCGGCGGCCTGGCCTGCCAGCACATCGACGAGTCCCCGGTGACGGCACGCGGCACCATCTCGTCGCTGCAAAACTTGATCACGCACTGCCAAGCTTTGAGGGGTTTTCGGCTTTGAGCCTGACAAACTCTTCCCGCTCTCGGCGAATCTCGGCCCGAATGGCATCGATATGCTCGAAGTAATAGGCTAGAGCGGCATGCACCTGGGCTAGAGTCAAGTCGAATTCCTGGGCGATCTGGTCGGGGTTCTGTTGCATCTCTTCACTGAAGATGGCGACATCTTGCACCCTGATGCGGCGACCTCTGATACAGGGCTTGCCGCCGCAGATCCCGGGAGTGCTGGTGATGTAATCCGAAAGCATCAGGTCCATTGTATCACCATGGGGAGCCCCGTGGTCGCGCTCAGTTTCTGATATGGGCTCGATGTGGGTTTGGAATTTGTCCGTGCGTTTCAGTCATGCCTGCCCCCTTCACCGATTGAGCCTTGCTATCATCCCCCAGGACAGCCGAGTGCCTTCTCCAGACCGTCAGGGACTGCGAGTTCTGCCAGATCGCCAGACCCGTTCACTCAGCGCCTGGTAGGAGGTGACTGGCCCAGCCCGGCCGAGGCGACTCAGGCTTCATTTTGGTTCCTCGGCCGGCAGTAGCTGTCGCGAATCTTGAGGACCTCAGCCTGGCCGGCGTCACGATGAAGGCTGCCCAGACTACCTGTCGAGCCATTTGGACAACCGTTGGCGGGCTTCGTCGTGGGTGACGACCCGCCCGGCGACAAGGTCATCGCGGCCCTGTAGGACTTTCTGCTCGAGGTACAGGCGGTAGATGATGTCTTCCATCGAGGAACCGTCGGGCATCTGGGCCACCAGTTCGAGGACTCGTTGCTTGGGTGTCATGGCTTCTCGTATTCCATTTCATCCGCCTTGTCACCCCTCGAACTGCCGGCCGTCTCGGTCACCGGCGCGATTTGCAGGCGTTGAGCCAGCAGCATGACCAGGGCCTCTTTGAGTGCCACCTTGCGACCCAACTCGAGTGATAGCGAATGTAGAACTAGCCGAAGCAGCTCGGTTGTCTCGGGGTCGAGGTGCAAGGTGATCTCTTCGCTCTCGACCTCGGTCGGCGGAATCCCGCCAGGCAGGCCGCCTTTGGGAGTGGTGGAGGGCTTCGGGTTTAAGGGCGATGAGGGCTTCGCGGGTGTGTTCTTGAAGAGGTTTCATACTCCGATTTTACCGAAGCCCGGCGAAGGAAGTGTCCCGCGAGCCCCTTCTGGCCCGTGGGTTGCTGAGCCGTCACCCAAACCAGCTCGTCTCGCTGCACATTTCACCAGGCCCTTTCAGCTCACCCAGATTCGAGACCGAGTTGAAAAGCAAGCGCGTCGGCTTGAGACAGATAACTTGCGAGGCCACCTCTTCCGCAAGGCTCGGTTGGCCGGTCCAATCGGTTGCCACTATCCTCAACGGGATGTGTCATCACTACAATCCCTTTCACAGCTCCAACTTGCACGCGTACAGTTTCCTGAATCCAAACCATCTCCTGGTCTTGACAGCCTGTCCTCGCGAAGGAGTTGACCAAGTGGTCTAGAAAAGTCGGGGCGATGCTGGCTCGATTTAGTGCTTTCTTTCTGCGACGCCGTTCGCTGGTCCGCCTGGTGACCCGATTTCACATGCTGGTCTACCGGGCCACCGGCGGCGTAGTGGGCGGTCTCATTGCCGGGGTTCCCAACCTGCTGTTGACGACCGTCGGCAGAAAGTCGGGGATCCAGCACACCACGCCGCTGTTCTATCTGCCCGATGGCGACCGCTTCATCGTGGTCGCCTCCTACGGCGGCAACCCCAACGACCCGGCCTGGTGGAAGAATCTCCAGAAGAACCCCCAGGGGTGGGTCGAGATCGGGTCGCAGCGCATGGCCGTCACGGCCCATCAGGCCGACGATGAACTCAAGCGCAAGATGTGGCCGGTCTTCGTGCGCCACTATCCCGCCTACAATGATTACCAGGCCCGCACCGACCGGGTCATTCCGCTGGTGGTGCTCAAGCCCGAACAGCGCTAAGTCCCTATGGCCAATGCTCTTTCCATAAGGGGCCTGAAGAAGACCTACGGGGGAAAGGTCGAGGCTCTCAAAGGTGTCGACCTCGACGTGGCCGAGGGCGACTTCTTTGCCCTGCTCGGGCCCAACGGGGCCGGCAAGTCGACCATGATCGGCATTCTCACCGGCCTGGTGAACAAGACCGGAGGCACCGTCGAAGTCTTCGGCAAGGATCTCGATCGCGATCCAGCCGGGGTGAAGTCAAGCCTGGGCGTGGTGCCGCAAGAGTTCAACTTCAACGTGTTCGAGACCGTGATCAACACCGTCATCTTCCAGGCCGGCTACTATGGCATTCCCGCTGCGGTGGCCATGCCCCGGGCCGAGAAGTTGCTCAAGGACCTCGAACTGTGGGAAAAGCGCGAAGAGCCGGCCCGCAACCTCTCGGGCGGCATGAAGCGGCGCTTGATGCTGGCTCGGGCGCTGGTCAACGAGCCGCGCATGCTGATTCTCGACGAGCCGACGGCGGGTCTTGATATCGAGCTGCGCCGGGCCCTGTGGGAGTTTCTCACCAACCTCAACGCGGATGGCACCACCATCATCCTGACCACCCACTATCTCGAAGAGGCCGAGCACCTTTGCCGCAACGTGGCCATTATCGACCACGGCAAACTGCTCGAGCTGCAGCCCATCGCCGAGCTGCTCAAGAAGCTCGAGACCCAGACTTTCATCCTCGAGGTCGACCCGCCGCTCGAGCAGGCTCCCCAGGTGAGCGGGTTCGAAGCCGTACTGCTGGGGCCCGACCGGCTCGAAGTAAGGCTGCCTAAAGACACGACCCTCAATTGCGTGTTCGAGCAGCTCGACGGCATCGGCGTCAGTGGCATGCGCAACAAGTCCAACCGCCTCGAAGAGCTGTTTATGGACCTGGTGGGCAAGAAGGTGACCCTGTGAACTCCCGTCAGTTGTGGGTGGCTTTCTACACCATCGTGCGCAAAGAGATCGTGCGGTATCTGCGCATCTGGACCCAGACCATTCTGCCTCCGGCCATCACGATGGGGATCTACTTCGTGGTCTTCGGACGCTTTCTGGGCGACCGCATCCAGAACTTCGGCGAGCATAGCTACATCGAGTTCATCCTGCCGGGTCTGATCATGATGGCTACCATCACCAACTCGTTTTCCAACGTGGCCAGCTCGTTCTTTAGCGCCAAGTTCCAACGCTCGGTGGAAGAGATGCTGATCAGTCCCCTCCCCAACTGGCTGATCGTCAGCGCCTATGTGGTGGGCGGCGCCACCCGCGGCATCCTGGTGGGCATCGTGGTGCTGTTTGTCTCGTTGGCCTTCACCCACCTCAGCGTTCACTCGGTGCTGATTGTCTTCACCTTTTTGATCCTGACCGCCTTGACGTTTGCCACGGCCGGTTTCGCCAACGGCATGATTGCTCGCAAATTCGACGACATCGCCATCGTGCCGACGTTCGTACTAACGCCGCTGACCTACTTTGGAGGGGTCTTCTATAAACTGGACCTGCTACCGCCGCTGTGGCAGACGGTTTCGAAGCTCAACCCAATCCTCTACATGGTCAACGGCCTGCGCTTTGGCTTTTTGGGAGTATCCGATGTCGAGGTCACCCACGGCCTGGTGATGCTGGTCATCTTCCTGGTGGTCATTTTCGTGGTCAACCTGCGCTTGATGGACAAAGGGGTCGGTTTGAAGTCTTGATAGGACTTGTGCGGCGGCCTCCGAATCCCCGGGCATGAGCGAAGAGACGATCACCGAGAACCCCCCCGACCTCAATCCCATCGGGCACATGCTCGACGACTATGTAGCCTGGGTCAACGACCAGGGCGAGGGCGAAGTCAAAGTCGAGTATGACGAGGACGACGACAGCTTTCGGGTGATTCGCAACGAAGCCAACCCCGTTACCATCTACTCCTCCGAGATCGACCATCAATTCTATCTCGAGGGCCAGGCGGTCTTTGTCGAGGCCGAGGTGGGCGTGCCCAACGAGTCGCTCAACCTGGCCGACGTGATGCGGTTTTCGGGCGACGAGCTGGTGCTCTCGCGCATCAGCCTGACCGAACGTGACGAAGGCGAGTTCTTGTTGGTGGTCGAGGCCGCTCTGCCCACCTCGCTAGTGGAGTTTAGCTTGCTCGATCTGATGGTGCGCGAGGTGGCCACCATCGCCTCGGACATCCGCTCGCAACTGCCCATCGGCGATGCCCAGGAGGCTGACGATGAGGAAGACGACGAGGAAGACGACGAGGATGAGGACGACGAGGGCGACGACGACTACGAAGACATCGGCGACGACTAGCCGACCGCGTCAGGGGGCGCGCTCTCGCGCACCTGGGCGACCGCATCTCCGGGGGACAGCTGGGCTTGTAGGTGGCCTGCTTCAGGCGAAGCTCGGACCATGTCGTGCTGGCTCAGCTTGACCTCGACCGGCCGCGCCAGCAGCCGGTCCCAAAATGAGCATGCAGCACGGCTATCAACCCGACGGCGGACAAGTGGTGGCCGTGAGCAGCAACCCCGAACACGCTCTGAGCAAAATCCGGCGCAACGAGATTCGCCTGCTGGCCGGGCTGGGAGTCGAGGGGGATGCCCACGCCGGAGCCACCGTGCAGCACCGCTCGCGGGTGCCTCGCGATCCGAGCCAGCCGAACCTGCGCCAGGTGCACTTGTTGCAGGCCGAACTGCTCGACGAACTGGCCCGGGACGGACGCCCGGTGCAAGCTGGAGAGATGGGCGAGAACGTGACCACCCGCGGGGTCGACCTGCTCGGCCTGCCCAGCACCACTCGACTGCGGTTGGGAGCTGACGCGGTGGTCGAAGTGACGGGATTGCGCAATCCCTGCGCTCAGTTGGACGGGCTCTATCCCGGCCTGATGCAGGCGGTGCTGGGGCGCGATCCAGAGGGCGGACTGGTACGCCGGGCGGGAGTGATGGCCATCGTCATCGAGAGCGGAACGGTGCGGCCGGGGGACTCCGTCGTGGTCGAGTTGCCGGCCTCACCGCATGGCCGGCTCGAGCCGGTCTGAGGCCACCTTGCAAAAGAGATTCCAGTCGCGGACCGTCTCGCTGAGATGGCGAGGCAATACCTGGCCCTCGAGACGGGGCGGCGACAACACCACCTTCAAAGCCATGCCGTCGCGGGTGTAGGGTCCGCCGGGATGGGCGGGACGCACCTCGATGATGGCCCGGGCTGGGCCCAGTTCGAGTTCGGCCCGTTGACCACGGTGGTGGCGCCCCACCAGGGCGTAATGCCAGCCACGGCGCCGAGCCAGTGCGGCAAACTGGTGCTGGCGCAGGGGTGGCGAGTCGGTCTCGGGCAGCTGGGTGTAAACCTGGCGGTCCAGCTGCTCGAAGGGCTGGTCCAGGTTCCAGTCGCCTGCGGGCGACTCGGCGGGGTGCCACAGAAGCCCGCCGTCCAGCCCGGTCTCGAGACCCCTGGGCCCCAGCAGAAGCAGCCTCTGGCTCAAGCCCTGCAGCAAGCGACAACAGCGCAAGCCGGTGACCGGTTGGCCGCTGCGTAAGGCCCACTCGAGCGCCTGGCTATGGGCGCGCGCGAGACGGCGTCCGATGGGGCTGTCAGGGTCAGGGTCGCCGATGCCTTCGACGCGAACGTTCGGGCCCAGACCATCCAGAACGGCGGTCACCTGGGTCCGGGCCGAAGGGTAGGACAGTTCGGCTTCGAGAGCTACCAGCCGCTGAACGGCCGCCCCGGACCCGATCCGAGCCAGAGCCTCGATGGCTAGATGCCCCAGGCGGGCCGCCCGGGGGCCGTGGCCCTGGACCCGGGTGTAGGACCACTGGACCACTTCTTCGAGCCAGTCGACGGCCGCCGGGCCAGAGAGCTCGCCGGTCAGGCACACCAGGCCCTCCACCAGCCGGGGCTCGTCGCGCTCGAGCGCCGCCAGGCGCGGGCTGACCCAGGCCAACAGCCTCGAGATGAAAGCCTGCTCGCCCACTCGAGCCAGCAGTCGATGAGCCTGGGTGCGCCAACGCCGTGACAAGCGGCGGGGAACCCGCCGAGCGTGAGCCAACAGATTGCGCCAGGGGCGCTCGGACTTCGGTTCGGCCGCCTCGAGCACCGCCTCTCGGCGAGAGAGCAAATTGTTCACCCGGGTAGCCTGAAGGTGGTCGCCGTGCGCTTCGAAGAGGCCACGAAGCCGGGTCAGGGCCGGCTGCAGGCGCCCCGCCGCGCCCTGCCACTCGACCTGGCGCACCATCAGCGGTCCCAGTTCCCTGGCCGAAGCGGGGTCACACACCAGCCACAGACAAACCTCGAGCTCTTCCGGGCTAAACGGCAGCTTCTTGCGCAACAGGGCCCGACACAGCTCGCGCAAGAGAAACAGTCGAGCCACCACCTCAGGCCCCGCCGGACTCAATTGCCACAGGCTGCGCGTCATGGCCGCCACCACCAGACGGGCTTGCATGGTCCGCCCGCAACGCAACATGGCCCGGGCTGTCGCACACTGCTCGAGGGTCAGGTGCCAGCCACTTTGTATGCCCTCCTCGAGCAAGCGAGAGAGTTGCGCTTGGAGCGGGGTCTCCAGGGGAAACCCATCGGGACTCAAGCCCAGGGCATGTCGAGGCCGACCGAGAATCTTTTCATACCTCTAAGATAGCACCTCGAGTCGATTTTTCAACAAGCTTTACAAAGCAAAGTATTTGATGATACAATCCTGACCATGCAAAGATGGCGCAAACGCTGCCTCTGGAGCCTATCGCTGGTTCTTCTCTACGGGCTGGCGAGAATGCTGATGCTCAAGCTGGCGGCTTCCTACACGACCATGGGTCTGGCCCAGGCGTTGCGCATCGGTTTGACGGCCATCGCCGCTCCGGCCATCGCCATCGAAGGGGTCCTGTGGATCCATACCGGAGTCGGCCTGCCCCACCTGGCCGTTCTGTTCCTGGTCTTCCTGGTTTATGTGACCGTGGCCGACCTGCTCCGCAAAGCCCCCCCTGACTCGAAGGGGATCAAACTGACCCGGCGGGCTTTTCTGGCCAGCGGCGGGGCCGGGCTGGCGGTGGCAGCTTATGGGGCTGGCTACGAGCGCGAGCATCTCACCTTCTCTCACCGAGACCTCCCCCTGGTCGACCTGCCCCCCTCCCTCGAAGGGCGCCGGCTGGTCCTGCTCAGCGACCTGCACCGCGGTCCCCTGGTCTCGATGGACTATCTCGACGAAGTCATTCACAAGGTCAACGAGTTGCGACCCGACCTGGTGCTCTTGCCGGGGGACTTCATCTCGAAGTCTCCCGACTACTATCCCGACGTGGCCGAAATTCTCTCCGGACTACGGCCCCGCATCGCCAGTCTGGCCACGCTCGGCAATCACGACCATTGGGAGGGGGCCGACCTGGCGCGCCAGGCGTTGCAGCAAGCCGGTGTGCTGCTGCTCGACAACAGCAACATCCATCTCGACCATCGGGGCGAGCTGACGCTCGAAGCGACCAGGGGGCTTTGTCTGGCCGGCGTTGACGACCTGTGGGAAGGCCAGCCGGACGTGGCACGAGCCTTGACCGGGGTTGCCCCCGATGTGCCTCGCATCTTGCTATCGCACAACCCCGACCTGGCCGAAGAAGAGGGCCTGAGCGGTCATCGCGTCGACCTGCAGGTGTCGGGTCACACCCACGGCGGCCAGATCGTGCTGCCGGGCATCGGCCCCGTAGCCACCGGCTCTCGCTATGGGCTCAAATATGTGGCCGGCGCCGTCAACGGCCCCGGCTGGCCGGTTTATATCACTCGCGGCATCGGCACCAGCATGCTGCCGGCCCGTCTGGGCTCGCCCCCCGAAATCGTCGTCTTTGACTTGCGCTGCTCTCGCCTGGCCTGACGGGAGGCCAACCCTCGGCGTCGAAGACTGGACTATGTCCGAGCCCCGGCTGCCCGCCGTTCCCACTGTCGAGACCCGACCTGCCGCCCGGGACGATCTGCTCGAAGCCACGCTCAAGGTGGGGTCGAGAAGGCTGGTGGCCAGGTTTCTGGGCAGCCAGCTCAGACCAGGGGCCGAAGCCCTGCTCGAGACCTTCGCCTCGAACCAACCCGAGTCCGGGACCCGTGTCTCCTTGGGCTGGTGCGATCTGGTGCTGGCCGAGCAAGGTTGCGACTTGATAGTGTGCGAGCCAGACTTCGAGACAGAACCTTACTTCAAGCGAGTCGAGCAAGTCACCACGGCGCTCGAGGTCGCTTCAGCCCAGGCCAATTTTCTCAAGCTCTACGACCTGTCGCCCGACCCTTGTGGCTTTCGTGATCGCCTGCTCGTGGCCGGCGCCAGCCTGCAGTCCCCGCGCCTGGTCATGCATCGTCATTCGCAGGCGCGAGCGGGCAATTCGGGCTGGTATTTCGGCCCTGTCGAAGCCGAGGCCATCAGCAACCTGGAAGAGTTCGCAAAGCCGATGTCCGGACGCCTGGTCAAAGTGCGGCCGGCTCTTTTGGCCGCCCTCACCATGCCCGAAGGCAGCCTGGTGCTCGTCGAGGACGACCGGCTGGTCGAAGTGCGCGACCCCCAGGGACAGGTACTCTAGGCCACGATCATCTTCTGACCCAGGCCCCGCAGGCCATCGGCCACCCAGCGGCGACCGTCTTCGTCGGCCAGGCCCTGCTCGCCGGCCCACTCACTAGCCAATCGAGCCGCATCCTTGCCCGGACCCATTCGCTTGAGCAAGTCGAGTTCGAGCTGGTCGAGCTCGGCCGAGGGCCACCATCCGGCCGGATACTCGGCTTTGCCCACCTGACCGCCCAGGTCTTCCCACAACCGGGGCGCCAGGGGATGCAGCGAGGGTTCCCAGGCGTGCCATTCAGGAGTCCAGTTTAGGTGGAACCGGGTCAGCGCCTTCAGCCATTCGCTTACCAGCCTGGCCTTGGAATTTTCGGGCAGGGGCAGGCTGCGTTCTTCGGCAAAGCCGGGATGGTCCTCGGGCAGCCGACGAATGGCGATGACGCCCTCGCGAATGGCGTCGATGCCATGCTTTTCATAGCAGTCGGCCCAGTTCTGGAAACGCGCGATGAATTCGGGCGTGGTGCGATGCCCCCCGAAGTCGTCAATCTGATTCTCGATGTAGAGTTCGCGCGGGCTCTCGCCGTAATTGAGCAAGCCCACTCCCCAGCCCCGATTGCCGCCCAGCCAGCCCACGATGCGCTCGAGGTAGTGGCTCGAGCGCATCACCGGATAGGTGGTAACCAGAAAGAAGGTGCCTCCCGGATTGAGAAAATCACCGGCCTTCGAGATGACCTCTTCCACCAACTCTTCGCCGGTCTCGCCGCCAGGGCGATAGAGTTCCAGCGTCTCGTCAGACGGAGTCGGGACGAAAGGCAAATTGGCGCTCATCTGGTCAAAGCGCTCGCCCTCGACCGGGCCCAACAGGCTGCCCTGGCGAAAATCGCACCGGTCGGCCACGCCGTTCACGGCTGCGTTGAGGCGGGTGAAGCCGATGGCCCGCGGGTTGATATCGACCCCCACCACGGCCTCGGCATGGCCGGCCGCCAGAATGGCATGAATGCCCGAGCCGAGACCCAGGTCCAGCGCCCGTCCGACCGGCTTTCGCGCGGCCAGATAAGCCAGCCCGAAACTGTCACCACTGACGTCGTAAACGTGGTTGGGGAAGCGCTTATAGACGCTCCACTTGGGGTCGGTGAAAAAGCAGCGGCCCATGCAGGGGTACAGGTCGGCCAGCGCCCGGACCATGTCCTGATCCGTTTCGAGCAACTGCAAGGCGAGCAGTTCGGTCACCACCTCGGTCCCCATGGCCGCCTCGGCCTTCTTGCGCTCGAGAGGCTGGCGAAACAGCCATAGACAGGCCAGGTCGGCGGCGGCCGAAGGCTTCTGACGACAATGCCAGAGATAGCCCGGGGTCTGCTCGTAGCGACGATAGATCAGCGGCAGGCCACTGAGGAACTGCTCGAGATTCTTCTCGTCATAGCCGGCTTCTTCAAGCCGCCCGGGCAGAGCCGTCAGAATACCGCTCTGGCGCTGGTCGGGCAGAGGCCGGGGTAGCATCGAGGCGAACATCTTCGCCGGTTCGGGTTCTTTATACCATCCACCGATTTCCACCCCCTCGGGTTCGCACCCTCACAAATCGAAGCCTTCTTCTGCCTCGACCGTCTCATAGGCTGATGGACCCGTCTCCTTGAGGATGTAGAGACCCACGGTCATCAGGGCTGCGCCCAGCACCGCGAACAGTCCCAACAGCCAGACCGGCAGAGCCCGAAAGGGATTTCTGGCCAGGGCCCGATCGACATCGAGTCGCGACAAGAATTGGCGGAAATCCTGGTCCGAGAACTTGTCCTCGGGCCCGATGACGATAAGCGTCACCATGCGTTCGCGGGTCAGCAGATTGAGCCGATAACCGAGCGCCCCGTCCACGGTGCGAAAGCGGCGCACCGGCACTTTGCGACCGTCGACGGTGAGTTCCAGATTCTCGTGGCTCGACTCGGCGCCCCAGCCTCCCGGGGCGCTGCGAATCTGGGGCTCGAGTCGGTCCCAGTGGGGTGTGTCCTTGGGGCGACGCAGCGAGAAGATGCGAAAGGCCATTCCCCGGTAAGGACCGGCCCCAGTGGTCTGCCCTTCCACCCGAGCGTCGGTCAAAATGGCGCATTCAAAGACCGAAAGTTTGCTGGCGTAAACGCCGCGATACCCCGGCAGGGCGCGGGCCCCGGGCAAGATACGGTCGGCCGCGCGCTCCACCCGATGAGGGTTGAGCACGATCAAATCCCGGCTGGTGTACCAGCAAGTTCCCCCCGTGCATAAGGCGCTCAACAACAAGGTCACCACACAACCCAGACCGACGGCGCGACGCAGAGTTGAGCTCTGTTGCTCTTCCACCCGGGTATTATAACAGGAACCGCCAAGCCGCTGTCCAAAGCAGGCCAGGTTGCGTTTTCTCACCGTGAGGGCCGGCCCCAGGGCGCTGGCTCACCTGCACCACCACGGACTCCGTCCAGACGATGTCGACCTGATGCTCGGGGCTTCGGGCGGCCCTCGCTGGCTGGTGCTCAGTCACCTCGACCGCTACTTCATCGACTGGTTCGCCCAGCGCCAACGCCCGCTCTATCTGGTCGGAGCCTCGAGCGGCGCCTGGCGTTTCGGTTGCTATGCCCAGCAGCGGGCCCGGGCAGCCCTCGAGCGACTCGAGCAGGTCTACGTCCAACAAGCCTATCCGCCCGACCCCTCTCCCACCTACATTTTGGGACGCTGCGCCGAAATGCAGAACTTTGTGTTAGGTCACAACGGAGTGCGCGAGAGCCTGAGCCACCCCTATGTGCGACTCAATCTGGTCACCGCCCTGGCCCGCGGCTGGGCCGGCAAACCCGATCATCGGCAGGGCCTTGGCTTCTTGTTGGCGGCCCTGGCCAACATGGCCGGTCGCCGTCACCTGGGCCGTATCTGCCCGCGGGTGCTGTTTAGTGATCCTCGCGACCGCCCCATTTGGAAGCTCGATGACCTCGAGACCCATCTGGTCGACCTGACCAGCGACAACCTCCAACCGGCGCTGGTGGCCTCGGGGGCCATCCCCTGGCTGATCCGCGGAGTGTCCGACATCGCTGGCGGTCCCTCAGGGATCTATCGGGATGGAGGTGTCATCGATTATCACTTCGACCTTCCCTACGGCGGTCCGGGCCTGGCCCTCTTTCCTCACTTTAGCGCGCGTCACGTGCCCGGTTGGTTCGATACCTACTGGCCGCGGCGGCGGCCGCTGCACATCGACCACCTGCTGATGATCCACCCTTCGCCTCAGTTCATCGCTCGCCTGCCGTTTGCCCGCGTCCCCGACCGGGACGACTTCTATCGCCTGGATGACGCTACCCGGTTCGAGGTCTGGCGCCAGGCCGTCGAAGCCGGACGCTGGCTGGCCGAAGAATTTCACGCTCTGGTCGAAACCGGCGACTGGGCCGCAGTAGCCCAGCCGTTGACCTCAAAGTAACATTCCAGCCAACCAATTCCCCGTGAACAGGTCCTTTGCGTCTGAGCATCCACGAAAAACCCGGCCAATGCCCCACAAAACTTTAACATCCTTTACACGATGGCAATATCCAGTTCCTGGCGCCGACCACCCCCCTCCCGCTATGTTTTAAAAAACAGATAGTAGGAGACCAACCTTGCTCATCTCCCCCTCCTTACAAAATCTCAATGGCAACAGCCTGGCCGGCGGGCTACCCTTCGCACCGGCCGCCAACGGCAACAGCCTGGCCGGCGGCGACCTCTCGAACCTCTCGGAAGAGGGGCTCAACGGAACCAACGATTCGGGCAACCCCCAGATCCTGCAGGTGCTCTACGAGTCCAAGCTGCGCTCGGGCATCGACTCGATCAATGCCGCCAAAGCCAAGGGCGAAGACCCGAAGGAAGCCCTCGAGAGCCTCTCGCAAACCTATGGCGAAGCCAAGGAGAAGAACGTTCCCATCTCGTCCGAGACCGAAAGCCAGGTCAAGCAATTGCTGGGCCTGGAGGGCGGCAGCGAGGGCGGCGGCGGCAACACGGACGCGCTCAACCAGGGTGGCGACCTGGGCGGCGGTGGTGACGACGGCGGCGGCATGGGCGGCGGCGGTGGTGGTGGTTGTGACGGCGGCGGAGGCTGCAACGGCTGCAACGGCGGCGGCGGCGGTGGAGGCGGCGACTACGGCGGGCCGCCCGCCAACCTCACCGAAGAAGACAAGAAGTTCCTCAATCAGGCCATCACCTCCGAATCCGAGCACTTTAAGGACCTGTTTGGCGGGTGGCGCCAGGGGGCCGAGGGCAACTGCTCCACGGTGGCCGCCATCAAGGCCGCCATGGATCGCTACGACAATCAGGTTTTCGATAGCGTCACCCGCGGCGAAAACGGCTACAACATCACCATGCAAGACGGCTACAAGATGAGCCTGTCCGACCAGGAACTGGCCATGGGCAAGGCCGCCAGCAACTTCCGCGGTAACGACGGCGTGGCCAAGTCCTACGCGCAATTCCTTTACTCCGCAGCCGCCAAGCGCAACGCTCTCGAGAACGGGATGTCCTTGCGGGCCTCGTTCAACGACCTCAACAACGGCGAATCGATCTACTCCCCGGGCCGACTGCTCGGCCTCAAGCACCAGATGGTGCGGGTCAACCCGCGCAATCTCAGCGGCCAGGACTCGGTCGTGGCGGGTTCGCATCGGCACGCCGTCTTCATCAACAAGAACGCCAACGGAAGCCACACCACCGATCGCTATGGTCGGGGGGTCAACTTCAACGGCACCGACACCTGGGGTAACGGGCTCACCGACGCCTACACCTTCAAGCCGCGCGCGTTCTCGGCCGGCGGCTCTCGGGGAGGCAGCAGTGGTGGTGGTGGCGGCACGACCCCGCGCTCGGCCCCTCCCCGGGCTCCGCGTCCCGTGACCACCACGCGGCGCTCGCGATAAGTTAACAAACCGTTTACAATCGTTACCTGCCGGTTACATCCGGTCCGACCAGTTGACCCCCCAATGGGGTATATTCAGAGTAGCAGAGTAGCCTAACAAAGGAGAGTATCCGTTTTATGCCCGGCGTCAATCATCACTTTTTTGGATATGGCGGTGGTTCCCAAGGAACCGGAGCCGTCGGCGGCCACGGCGGTGGCATGTCGGTCTCGACCGGCGGCGGCGGTGGCAGTGGTGGTGGTGGAGGCGGCGGAGCCGTCCAGGCAGGCATGAACACCGCGGATGCCGTCTCGATCTCCGCCGATGCCACGTCAGGTGACTCCGGAAGTTCCGGGGCTGCCGGTTTGGTAGCCGGACTCTCCGCTAGCCTTGGCGCCAGTGGTGGCGACGGAGCCGCCGCAGGCGGTGGTGCCGCTGCCGGTGGTGGCGGCGGGGGCGGTGGTGGCGGCGGAGGTGGCGGCGGCGGCGCTGCTGCTTAGCCACCTCGAACATCCTTTCGCTGGCAGGGTGGTTTTCACGGAAGTGGAAACCACCTTTTTATGATGCCCAGCTCCCGCAGCCAGGTCGTCAATTACCTGCTCAAGAATGTGGTCAAGCCGTTCGGCCGGCGGGGCGGACGCGGCCCTGACGTGGCCTGGGTACGGGCTTCGGTGGCCCGAGCTGCCCGGCTGGCGGTGCCCATTCCCGGAGTCAGCGTGCGGCCCGGGCGTCTGGCCGATTTGCCCGGCGAGTGGCTCGAGCCTCTCGGAGGAAAGGCCACCCGCACGATTCTCTACTTTCACGGTGGCGGCTACTTTTTCGGCTCGCCCACCACCCACCGTTCTCTGACTCGCACCCTGGCCAAGCTGTCGGGTTGCCGCATCTTCGCTTTGCGCTATCGCCTGGCTCCCGAGTTTCCCTTTCCCGCCGCCCATGAGGACGCCCTGGCGGCCTATCGAAGCTTACTCGAGATGGGAAATGACCCCCGCGAGATCGTGCTGGCCGGAGACTCGGCCGGCGGCGGGCTCGCGCTGTCGACCCTGGTGGCTTTGCGTGATGGCAAGCAGCCTCTCCCGGCGGCCGTGGTTTGCTTCTCGCCCTGGACCGATCTGGCCGCCACCGGGGAATCGCTCGAGACCAACGACCCCCACTGCGCCATGTTCTATGGCGCCGATATCGCCACCTCAGCCCGGCTTTACGCTGGCACGGCCTGTCCCCAGCATCCGCTCATCTCGCCCCTCTACGCCGATCTGGCGGGCCTCCCGCCGATGCTCGTCCACGTCAGTGACAGCGAAGTCTTGCTGGACGATTCGACCCGCATCGCCGCTCGGGCTCGGGCGGCCGGCGTCAAGGTCGAGTTGAGGATCTGGAAGAACCTTCCCCATGTCTGGCAACTGTTTTCTCCGGTGATGCCCGAGGCCCAGCGGTCGTTGTGGCAGGCAGCCCACTTTATCGACGGCCACACCAGACGCCACTGGGCGCCTCCCTACTTTACTTACTAACAGGGTTCTTGCCCCGCGTGGTCAAGGGGCCCTTGATGGACAAGGAACATCTGCGCCATCAGGAAGACACGCGTCAGGTCCTGCATCGGCTTTCACGGCGGGCCACGCTCGGGCTCTCGGCCCTGGTCGGGGTGATAGCCGGAGGACTGGCGGTCATCTTCCAGCTGTTGATCGACGCGACCGAGTCGACCCGCGCCATGGTGCGCGGCGAGTTGACTGGCCACGGCTATGTGGGCGGTGCGATCCTCATCCTCGGGGGGGCCGCCCTGGGGGCCTTTGCGGTGTTTCTCACCCGCCGCTACTGTCCTGAAGCGGCCGGCAGCGGTATTCCTCACGTCAAAGCCGTGCTCTTGAGCGCTCGACGACTAAGGCCAGTCCCTCTGGTGGCCGTCAAATTGGTGGGTGGCCTGCTGGCCCTGGCGGCCGGGATGTCGCTGGGAAGAGAAGGGCCCACCGTGCACATCGGGGCCGCCTGTGCTGCCTATTTTGCAGCCCTGCTCAAACTGCCCCACCGCACCCGCCGGGCCCTGATCGCGGCCGGAGCCGGAGCCGGTCTGGCGGCCGCTTTCAATGCACCGCTGGCGGGCTTTCTGTTCATCATGGAGGAGTTGCGTCGCGATATGTCGCGCGAGACCTACGGCAACGCTCTGGTGACCTCGGTGGCCTCGGTGCTGGTGGCGCGAGCGCTGCTCGGCTCAGAGTCGGACTTCTTGCTCTCGGATGTCGACACTCTGCCGCTGAGCGTGGTGCCGGCGGTCATGCTGACCGGCCTGCTGGCCTCGGTCGTGGGGGTCGTGTTCAACCGCACGCTGTTGACCATGGTCGAATGGCGCGAGTCGTCGCGGCCGGAGGTCCTGGGGGCTCTGGTGGGGGTCCTGGCCGGCCTGCTGGCCATCTTCCTACCCTCGGTGACCGGTGGAGGCCACGACCTCACCCTTTCGCTGCTAGAAGGCCAGACCCCGCACTGGCTGGGCCTGCTGGTGGTGTTGCTGGTGATCAAGCTGATTTTTACCGCCCTCTCGTTCTCGAGCGGGGTGCCCGGAGGGATTCTGGCTCCGCTCTTGACCCTGGGTGCCCTGACCGGAGGGCTGGTGGGAGCCACCCTGCGCCAGTTTAGCGCTGGGCTTGCCAGCCAGCCCACCTTCCTGGCCACGGTCGGCATGGCCGCGGTGTTGTCGGCTTCGGTGCGGGCACCTCTCACCGGGGTAGTGCTGATCGTCGAGATGACGGGCCAGTACCACCTTCTCTACTTTCTCTTGCTGGCCTCGTTCGTTGCCTATCTGGCCGCCGAGTGGTTCGAGCACCAACCCATTTACGAGGCTCTACTCAGTCGCGAGTTGCACCGCGGCAAGGCGTGGGCCGAAGCCGAAGAGGCCAGGGTGTTGGAGCTGAGCATCGAGCCGGGGTCACGGCTCGACCGGGCTCGAATCGACCACTATCCCCTACCCCACGAGGTGCTCATCGCCCTGATCGAGCGCGAGGGCAAGCCGGTCGTGCCCAATGGCAAGACTCGCCTGATGGCTGGCGATCTGTTGACGGTGGTGGCCGGGCCCCACTGTGACGATCAGGCTCTGGCCAAGATTCTCGACGCTTCGAAGGCGCCTTGAAGACGAGATCTCCCATAAACTAACACATTCCTCCTAGGACTTGTGACCCAGTTCACATTTTGTACACATTTTTTCTGGGTAAGATGTCTGGGTGGGGACATGTGCTGAAACGACCCGGGAACGCATCCTCGTCGTCGACGATGCTCCGGAGGTGAGACTTCTGCTCCGGGGGGTACTCGAGGCCGAAGGCTACCAGGTCGACCTGACCGCTTGCGGTGTCGAGGCCGTGACCCAACTCGCTCGCCAATCAGCCGACCTGATTCTGCTCGACCTGGATCTCCCCGATACCCAGGGCGTCGCACTTTGCCAGCAGCTTCGCCAACAGGGATTCGAACGGCCCATCATCATGCTGACCTCGCACAACCAGCTGACGGACCGGACGGCCGGGCTCGAATCGGGAGCCGATGACTACATCGCCAAGCCCTTCGCTCCTGAAGAGCTGGTGGCCCGGATCAAGGCCCAGCTGCGGCGCGAGCAACGCTTCGCCGTGCGGGTGGAAGAATTGCTGGCCGAACGCTGGGAGCGAATTCATGAAGGCCTGGCTCTGACCCGCCAGATTCAGCAGCCGTTCGGGGCCGGTGCGACCCTGCCCGGGGTCTCGACGGCCGTGCGCCATCTGCCCGTGGGCCGCATCGGTGGCGACTTTTTCTTGCTCGAAGAATCTAGCCCCGATACCTTCACCGTAATTATCGGCGACACCATGGGTAAGGGTGTCGGTGCGTCCCTGGTCATGGCCTGGACCCTGGCCACGCTCCACCGACTGGCTCACCAGCTCGACAGCCCGGCCGAAATCCTGCAACGAGCCAATCGCGAACTGGGCCCCGACCTCGAAGGAGTGGGCATCTTCGTGGCCGCCTTCTGCGGGGTCTTCCATCGCCAGACCGGGCTCTTCACCTATAGCACGGCCGGCTGCGAGCCACCCATTCTGATTCGCGCCAACCCGCGGGGACGGCGCCACGAACGTTTGATGACCAAAGGGATGCCCATCGGCATCCTGGCCGATTTCGAATACGCCGAGGCCAGCCTCGAGCCCGGCCCGGCCGATCGGCTCTTTCTCTACACCGACGGACTGATCGAGTCGGTCGATGCCGACCAACAACCCCAACTACTCAGAAGCCTCTATCGCCTGCTGCTCGAATCGATGCATCGCCCGGTCGACAGCCAGCCCGACTTGTTGATGCAACGATTACGACTGCTGACCAACAACCAGCTCTTTTTGAGCGACGACCTTACCTTTATGCTGCTCGAATTTCCCGAGCCTGTATTGCCCGCATAGTCAAAGATGCCTGCCGCCCTGTGGGGGCGAGACGGAGCACCATGGATATCATCGAAAGATTCACCACGCCCGGCCACCCGGCCGACGAACTCGGCGCTCAGCTTGCTGTTGCGCTGCGCACCACCCGGGCCCAGCGCGGCTGCCTGCTGGTCTATAGCCGCGACCAATTGCGTCCCGTGCTCACTCGCGAGCAGGACCAGCCTCTGGATGAGCCCTGGCCCGAGATGGATTGGCAACTGGCCTGGCAGGCCTGGAACAACAATGCCTGCTTGACCAACGCTTCGACCGTAGCCGTCTGTCTGGCTGACCGGGCCCACCGCTATGGAGTCCTGTATCTCGAGCAGCTCGAGCCGGACAAACTATTCGCCGTGGAAGGGCTGGCCTGGGAGTTGACCGGCCTGCTGGCTCGGGATCAAGCCCTCTTACATCAGCGTCAACTCGAGCGTTGCCAGGCGCGAAACCGAGCCCTGACCCAACAGGTGCTGGAACTCCAGCGCGTCAACGGTGAACTGCGGCGATTTGTCCATCTGGCGGCCAACCATCTGCAAGAACCTCTGCGCGCTCTCGACGGCTATAGCCGGATGGCCCAGGCGCATGTCACCCACCCCACTGCCAAGCTGCCCGTCACCCGCATCCAAGAGGCGGCCCAACGACTGACCGGTGTGGTTGCCGACCTGCTCGACTATAGCAAGCCGGGTGGCACCAACTTCACTCCGGTCAACCTCGACGCCGTGATCGGTCAGGCCCGTTCCGATCTCGAAAGCGAACTCAAGGCCTCTCAGGCCCGTCTATCCAGAGACCGGCTCGGCTGGGTCGAGGGTGATGCCAGCGCCCTGCGCCTGGTCTTTCGCAACCTGCTCTCGAATGCGATCAAGTTTCGTCGCGGCTGCCGGCCGCGGATTCACGTGGGCTGCCGCGAACTCGGTGACCAGCTCGAGCTGAGCTTTGTGGACGATGGCATCGGTCTACCCCCGGAGCGCCTGGAAGAGGTCTTCGAACCGTTTCGCCGCCTGCACACCCTGGAGGAATATCCCGGCACCGGACTCGGTCTGACCATCGCCCGCTCCATCGTCGAACGACACCGCGGCCGTCTGCGGCTCGAGTCCAACCACTTCAGCGGCACCACGGCGATCGTGCTGCTCCCTTTGAAGGCCGGCCGATGAGAGCAAGACGAGGCTTCAGCTTGCTCGAGGTCTGCGTGGCCGGACTGCTGCTGTTGCTGGTCGCCTCATTTGTGCTAAGGCCTCTCACCTCGACCCGGCGAGGGTCCCAACAACTCGACGCCCGCCTGCAGGTGCTGCGAGTGGCCACCGAACTGTGCGATGAGCTCAACGCCCGACCTTTTGACGACATCGTCGCCGAAGATGGCCATCGAAGCCTGGAGTGGAGTGGCTGCCAGCTCGAGCTAGACTACCAAATCCAGGTGCGCCAGATGGCCTCCAACCTCAAGAGCGTGGCGATTCGCCTGGAGTGGGAGCAAGGTGGCCTCGACCACCACCTCGACTTCGGCACCACCATCGGAGAGGTCATCTTGCCATGAGACGTCGCGCCTTCACTTTGCTCGAACTCGTGCTGGCGGCTGGCTTGACCACCCTGCTGCTGAGCCTCATGTTGAGCCTGTTGAGTTATGGCCGAGGTGAATTCTTGCTGGCCCTGGAGGACAACGATCTGGCCAACGCCTCCTATCGTGCCCCTCGGTTCATCGCCGACCAGCTACGCTTTAGCCCGGCGGCCTCGCTAAGTTCGAGCCCATCCGGAATCGCCTTTCTCAGCGCTTACGACGACCACGGCTCGTACCGGCTCGATGACCAGGGTAGACCGCTCTGGCAAGCCTATGAACACTACTTCATCGAACCCGGCACCCATAACCTGCGCCACCGCCGGCTCGGCTTCAGCGGCGATCTGGCGGTGCCCATCGAGGCCCATCGGCTGCAAGCCCTGGGGCCGGCCCGTCTGGTGGCTCGTGACATCACCGCTTTGCGGCTCGAACAGCCAGAAGAGGGTTGGCAACTGGTGTTGTCGGTCGAGCACCAGCGTGGCTCGAAGACTCTAGGAGGGGAGGTCCGGCTTTGGGTCTTTCCCATCGAATAAACCGTTCCGGCTTTCTACTCATCGCCGTGCTGGCGATGACCGGCGTATTGTTCCTGTTCGCTTTGACCGTGGTCAACTTCCACCGTGCCAGAACCCAACTCTTCCGCAAGGCCGAGTCGACCGCCCGAGCCCGCGAGGCCGCGCGCTCGGGCATGAACTGGGGTCTGGCCGCTCTCTCGCGCGAGCCCGAATCGTCGCCAGCCTTTGGACCCTCTCCCATCTTGCCCGGGGCCGAGGCCACCCTGGTCACCCTCGAGCGCACCAGCGAAGGCCTCGTGCGCTTGCAGAGCACAGGCACGTCGGGCACCAGCCAGGCGGTCGAAGAGGCCCTGATCAGCCCTGCTCACACCGTGCTGCTCAACGAATTCGAAAGCGATGCCTCGCAATGGCAACAAAGCTTCGGTATTCCGGTGGTGGTGGGTGGCCACTATCTGCTCGACGTGGGACTGTTCAATCTGGTTACCACCGCCGGTGACCCCGAATGGGAGGACTACACCGCCGATTTCAGGGCCCTTCTGAGCCAGGGGCTCGGCCTGGGAATGTTGGTGAGAGTGACCAGCGACGCCGAGGGCCTCGACGCCTACCGGGCCGACTTCGTGCCCGACCTTACAGGTGGGCGCTTTCGCCTCACCCGCATCGAGAATGATCACCCCCAGGTGGTGGCCGAGAAGCGACTAGCCGATAGCGGGCTTGGCCTGCTCTTCGCACTGAACCTCTGGCACGACTTTCGCATCACCGCCGCCAACGACCGGTTGACCCTCAGGGTCGACGGAACCGAGGTGCTGTCGTATCAAGACCCCGATCCGCTGCCCTCGGGGGCCATCGGCGTGCAACCAGCCCTGGGAACCATCATGCTGCTCGACCGCGTCGAGGTCATCGCTCATCAGGAGGTGTTGGCTCGATGGCGACACTGAGCGAAGCGGCCCAGGCTAACCGTCTGCCCTATGTGAGTCTCGAGCACTATCGGCCCGAGCCCGACGTGATCGGCCTGGTGCCCTATGATACGGCCCTTCGGCTCGAGGTGCTGCCGCTGTTTCGCGTGGACGAGCGATTGGTGACCGCCGTCAGCGGCATCGACTTTCTGCCCGTGGCCGACTATCTGGTGCGGCTAACCGGTCTCGATATCGAGCCGGTCCTGGCCGATCCCGCCCAGGTACGTCAGGCTCAGCAAAGGTACTACGTGGCCGAGGGTCGCTCGGGGGTCGAGTTGGGGCGGCGGGCCTCGGCGGCCCTCGAGAAGCGTTCCGGGGAGGAGGAACCGCGCCGGGTGGGCTCTCCGGTGGCGCGCCTGTTCGAGCAACTGATCGCCCAGGCCCTGAGTCTGCGCGCCAGTGACCTGCACCTGGAGATCAGCCACGGCCGGCCGCGGTTGCGCTATCGAGTCGACGGCGTGCTGCACGATTTCGAGCCTCCGCCCGCCGATGTCTATCCAGCTCTCATCTCACGCATCAAGATCCTGTGCGACCTCGACATCGCCGAGAAACGTCGTCCCCAGGACGGCCGCACTTCGGTCGAGCACGATGGGCAGAACATCGAACTGCGGGTCTCGATCATCCCTCACCTTGACGGCGAGGGAGCAGTGATCCGACTGCTCGGCTCGGCCGATCGCTTCCTCGCCCTCGACCAGATCGGACTCGACGACCAGACTCTCGACAGCTATCGCCGTCTCATTCATCACTCGCACGGCCTGGTGCTGGTGACAGGGCCCACCGGCGCGGGCAAGACCACCACCCTCTACGCCACCCTGGCCGAAATCAATTCGCCGCGGCGCAAGATCCTGACTCTGGAAGACCCGGTCGAGTACCGCCTCGAGGGCATCTGCCAGATTCCGGTGCGCCCCAACCTCGAGTTCACTTTCGCCGAGGGGTTGCGCTCGGTCTTGCGCCACGACCCTGATGTGATTCTCATCGGCGAGATCCGCGATCGCGAATCGGCCGAGATCGCGGTCCGGGCCAGCCTCACCGGCCACCTCATTTTCGCCAGTCTGCACACGAATGACGCGCTACTGGCAGTCCACCGGTTGCTCGACATCGGGGTGCCTTACTACAAAGTGATGACCTCGTTGCTGGGCGTGCTGTCCCAACGTCTGGTGCGCAAGCTCTGCCCGGAGTGCAAGCGGCCCGCCGAGCTAGACGAGCCTCAACGGCAGGCCTCCGGACTGCGGACTGACCAGACCGTTTATCAGGCGGTGGGGTGCGAAGCCTGCCAGGGCCTGGGTTATCGGGGCCGGATCCCGATCTATGAACTGCTCGAGGTCAACCGCGCCGTGCGCGCCTTGAGCGAAGCCCAGATGCTAGCCGGGGCTCTCGAAGAAAAGGCCCTCGAGCACGGCTTTGTGTCGATGCTCGAGCGCAGCCGCCAACTGGCACTGGCCGGGCAAACCTCCCTCGAAGAACTCGAGGGGATCGGAATGGATGAGAGACGATGAACCAGTTCTTCTATGGAGTCAAGGACCACGACGGGGTGCGCCGCTCGGGTATCATCGAGGCCGAGAATACAGGAGAGGCTCTGGCCACTTTGCGCGGGCGATTTCCCCTGGTCTTACGCCTGGACCCGGTAGGTGGAGACGCCTGGAGCTGGCGCACTCTCATGGCGCGCCATCGCGTCACCCAGGACGAAGTGGTGGCCCTCACGCAGCAACTGTCCTCCATCCTGGAGGCAGGCCTCTCCTTCGGGGCGGCTCTCGATATTCTCTTGCTCGACCGTGTCCATCGCCGCCCGGTGCGCGAGATGCTGGTGGATATCGCTGCCAGCATCAACGAGGGGAACGCGTTCTCGCAATCGCTGCGACGCCATCCTGCCGTGTTCTCGGAGATGTATGTCGGACTGGTGGAAGCCGGCGAGAACTCGGCCCGGCTACCCGAGGTACTGGAACGCCTGGCCAACTTCATGGACAAGAGCTTGCGTCTACGAATGGACATCCTCTCGGCCACCATCTACCCGGCGCTGGTGCTGGTCTTTGGCTTCATGGTCGCCATGGCGACTCTACTCTATGGAGCCCCGATGATTCGCCAGATGTACCGCTCGGCCGGGGTCGAGCTGCCCTGGATGAGCCGCATCTTTATCGAAGGGGGCAACTGGCTGGCCGGATTCAAAGGATGGCTCGTCCTGTTGCTGATCGGACTGGGGCTGGCCGCCTATCGCTTCTGGAAGAGCCCGACCGCGCGCGAGAAGCTCGAACAGTCGGTGCTGGCTTTGGGCCCCCTCCGAGAGCTGATGCTAGAGAGCGCCGTGGCCCGTTGTTGCCGGACCCTGGCTACCCTCTACGGCAGCGGAGTTCCCGTCCTCAACGCTTTGCGGATGACCGCCCGAGGGGCCGGAAACTCGGGCCTGTCTCGGCTGTTTCATAAAGTGGCCGACGAGGTGGCCGCGGGGCGCCCTCTGTCCGAACCGCTACTGGCTTCAAGCCTGTTTCCGCCGATGGCGGCGGGGATGATCACGGCCGGCGAGGCCTCGGGCACCCTGCCCGCCATGCTCGAGAAGGTGGCCGATTACTATGAACGTCGAGTTGACTTCACGCTCAAATCGGTGGCCAAACTGATCGAGCCCTTCCTCATTCTGGGGGTGGGCGCGCTCATCGGCTCGGTAGTGGTAGCCCTGGGCTTGCCCTTCATGAATCTGGTGGCGGTGCTGAATTAGTGAATGTACTTCTGATCGAGGATAGTCCCACTGATGCCGAGTTGCTCGAGTTCAAACTCTCGCAACGGGGCAATGGCGAAATCAACCTCGAATGGGTCAGCCGCCTGGCCGATGGCCTGGCTCGCCTCGAGGAAGAAGGGTTTGACCTGGTTCTGCTGGACCTGAGCTTGCCTGACGCCCAGGGCCTGGGCACCTTTCAGCGACTCAATCAGAACGCCAGCGCCTCGCGCCTGCCGATCGTGGTGCTGACCGGGCTGGCCGATTCGCAACTGGCCATCGACACGGTCCGCGAGGGCGCCCAGGATTACCTGGTTAAAGACGAAGTCGACGGCCGTATCCTGCTACGCTCGCTCCACTATGCCATCGAGCGCAAGAAGGTCCAGCTCGAGGCCCTGCGCCTGCGCCACGAGGCCGAGCAGATGGAACGCCGCCGCTCAGAGTTTTTAGCCATGGTGAGCCACGAACTGCGCAACCCCATGACGGGCATCCTGGGTTACGGTCACCTGCTCAGCAAGACGCAGTTGGACCTGCTTCAGCGCGAATACGTCGAGGCCATCTGTGGTGGCGCCCAATCCCTGGTCGCCCTGCTCAACAATCTGCTCGAGCTCTCGAGCGCCGAGGCTGGCCAGGTCCGGCTCGAATCCCAACCGGTCGACTTGCGCGAGGTACTCGAGGAAACCGTGGCCCTGCAACTAGCCCAGGTTCGCCAAAAGGGGCTGGAACTGGTTTGCACCATCGACCCGGCCATCCCCGACAGGGTGACCAGCGATCCTCTCAAGGTGCGCCAGGTTCTGCTCAACCTGCTCACCAACGCTACCAAGTTCACCGAGCGAGGCTATCTCGGAGTCAGCGCTCGGGTGCGAGCCCAGGCCAACCAGTCGGTAGTGGTGCGCTTCGTGGTCGAAGACAGCGGTCGCGGCATTCCGCCCGAGAAAAAGAAGACCGTCTTTCAGCCCTTCAGCCAGACCGAAAGCTCCGATCGCGAAGTCGGTTCGGGGCTGGGCCTGGCCATCTGCCAGAAGGTCGTCCAGGCCATGGGCGGTGTGTTGGGGGTCGAAAGCCAGTTGGGCTCGGGCACGGCCTTCTGGTTCGATCTGCCCTTCAACGTCGTCACCCCCTCGAGCTTGAATGACCGGCTGCGCGGACGGAGGGTACTGGTGGCCGATCACGATCGGCAAGTGTCCTCGGCCCACGCCTTCATGCTCCGCGAACTGGGGGCCGAGGTCCTTCGGGTCGGCGATGCAGCGCTCTTGTTGAAAGAAGCCACCAATCAGACCTTCGACGCCCTGTTGATCAGCTCGGAGTTCGACGCCGGCCGAGGCGGCCAACTCGCCTCGCAACTGAGCCCTCGTATCCCCCAACGGCTGGTCTCGGACTACGAAAAACGCGGCCAGCTACCTTGCGGAGCGACCTTCGTAAGTCGGCCCCTGCGTCTGGCCGACCTGTGCCGGCCCGAAACCGTGGGGGCACCCGCTCCCGAGCGAGGCGGGCGTCTCCTCGAGGGCAAGATCCTGGTGGTAGACGACGACCCGATTTGTGGTCGCCTGGTGGAAGCCATCGCCAGCAGCCTCGGCCTCGAGAGCCGGCTGGCCGCCACCGGAGCCCGGGCCCGTGAACTGGCCGACCGCCACGACTTTCAATTGATCTTGCTCGACTTTCGCCTGCCCGACATTGACGGCTTGCAACTGGCCCAGCAACTGAGAAGCCGCCAACCAAAAGCTCTGATAGTAGCCGTGAGCGGTTTGTCGTCGCCCACCGCGGCCCAGTTGGAAGAGGCTGGCCTGGACCGATTTCTGGCCAAGCCGGTGGCGCCCGTACTGTTGGAAGAACTCATTCGCCAGGCCTTCACTCCGGTCAGCGCCATCGACTGGGCGACGCTGGCCAGCCTGAAGAAGTACGAGCGAGGCCAGAACTCGAACTTGATTCGTGATCTGATCGAAGCCTTCCTGAACACTTCCGTCGAGCGTTCCCAAGCCCTGCGCACCAGTCTCGAAAACGACGACCGCGAGTCTTTGCGCCGGGTGGCGCACCAACTCAAAGGTGCAGCCGCCTCGGTTGGGGCGGCTCTGGTGGCTGAGCGGTCCGACCGGCTCGAGAACCTGGACGACCCGGAAGCGTTGGCCCGAGTCACCAACAGCTTGCTGGATGCCCTCGACCAATCGCTGACCGAACTGAGACAGTATCTCCAAGAGAGGGCAGCTGATGTTCGAGAAACTTAACCCCTTCCGCCGGGTTCGCGCTCTGGGCGTCGATATCGGCAGTTTCTCGCTCAAGTGGGCGGTGGTGGATCAGACGCGCCGCCAGGTCATCAGAACCGGCTGTCACCCTTTCGAACGAGCCATGAGTTTTGACACGTTGCTTGACGAACTGGCCACCGGTTTGGCCGAGGTCAGCGCCGACACGCCTTTGCATTCGGCCGTGGGAGGACGAGCCACGGCCTATGGATATCTCGAATTCTCGTCGCTCAGTGAAGAGGAACTGGCCATTGCCTGCCAGGCCGAGGCCCAACAGTGGATTCCCTTTGCCCCCGACGAGATGCGTTTTAGCTACAGTCGGGTGCCGCCCCTCACCGATGGAGCCGGACAGGGCGTGTTCTATGCGGCTGCCCTCGACCGCGAAGTAACGCGTCTGCGAGGCCTGCTCAGCCGAGCCCTGCGCGAACCCGACCGACTCGAGGTGCCTCCCTTGCCCCTGGCTCGAGAGTTCGCCTGGCGCGAACCCGACGAGACCGATTTCGTAGCTTTGATCAGTGTCGGCTACTCGAGCACGCTGCTGGTGGTGGCGCGCCAGGGCTATCCCTACTACGCCCGCGAGTTCACCCCCGGAGCCCGCCATTTCATCAGTCTGCTGCCCAGCGAAAACGCCTTTCGCCAGGCCGATTTTTCGCACCCCCGGGTAGCCAATCCCCTGGTTCGCCTGGTTAACGGTGTCGGGCGCAGTCTGGCCGCCTTCGCCCCGGCCGGGGATTGCCGCCTGGTGCTAACCGGAGGCGGCTCGAGCCAATCTCTGGCCGATTGCCTGGGCCAGCGCCTGGGCCGCCCGGTCAGCTACGACGACGCCGGGCTCTTTCGCACGGCCGTCGGTCTGGCTGTATGACCGTCTATCTCGGCGACCATCACGGCGAGGCTGGTCTGGACCGGGCCCTCCTCGAGGCCGGCTTCGAGGTTCGGACTTTCGCCGACGGCCTGGACCTCTACTACGCCATCCTCGAGGCGCCCCCAGCTCTGATCGTGGCCGAACTGATGCTGCCTTCGCTCGACGGCTTCGTCCTGGCCCGGCTGGTCCATTTCGACTCTCGGCTGGCTCGCCTGCCCATCATCTGCCTGACCTGGTTTGACCAACCTGACCTCGAAGAGCGACTCGAACGACTGGGCTGCCGGCATCTGCTGCGGCGGCCCGTCGAACCACAGCGTCTGGTCAGCCTGGTTCGGTCTCTGACTGAGCGGCCGGCCCTGGCTTGAGCGTGAACCACATCGTGGTGCCCTCGCCCGGGGCTGATTCTACCCAGATTCGACCACCGTGACGGTCGACCACATTCTTACAGACGGCCAGTCCCAGACCCGTCCCCGGGTAGGCATCGGCCGCGTGGAGCCTTTGAAAGAGCAGGAAGATGCGGTCAAATTGAGTTGGATCGATGCCGATACCGTTATCCTTGACAAAGAAAGCGTCATCGGGGCGTCCCAGGCTGACCCGACACGGTCTGTCCTTGTGCCGAAACTTCACGGCATTGGCAATCAGGTTCGCATACAACTGCCGCAACAAGGTGGGATCGGCCTCGGTCTGGCCCAGTTCTCCGAGTTCGACCTCCGCCGCCGACTCTTCCAACAAGACTCGCAAGTCCTTGAGAGCATCCCCCACCACGGTGGCTACCTGCACCGGTTCTACCTCGGCTCGATGCCGGCCCAGCTGCGAATAGCGCAACAGACCCTCGATCATCGCCTGCATGCGAGCAGCCGACCCTTTGACCAGCTCGAAAAGGTGCTTTTCGCGTTCGCCTTCGAGATCAAGCCTGCGCTCGAGGATACTCAAACAGCCGTGAATCCCGCGCAACGGCTCTTTGAGGTCGTGAGAGGCGGCGTGGCCGAACATCTTCAACTCCTGGTTGGAAAGACGCAACTCTTCCTCGATCGTCTTCTGAGCTGTGACGTCATTGAACACGGCCACACCTGCGCCGTCCGTCAAGCGACTCGAACAGGTCAGGTGGCGACCGCCCACCACCACCGCCAACTCCGTCGTCTCGACCGAGAAGAGGTCCTGGCCCACCACCTCGCCGGCTTGATTGCGCAGCTCGACCTCTTGCCAATTCGCCCCCTCGCTCAATCCCAGCAACTTGCGAGCTTGAGGATTGGCCAGATGAATCGGCCCGCTGGCATCGGCCACCACCACCGCCGCCGGCAAACCGATCAGAGTCTCGTCGAGTAACAACCGATGGCGCTCGGCCTCTTGCCGAGTCACACCCAGCTCGCGAGTCCGGCTCTTGACCTGCTCTTCCAGCACGCGCTCCGCCGCCAGGCGCCGGTCGATCTCGGCTTGCAACTCTTCGGGCGAGGGGATGGCCAGGATGGCCCGGTAATTTCGATGCAGTACCACGGCCGTAACGGCCGACACGATACCGGTAGCTGCCTTCACCCAGCCCTCGAGCCAATAATCCGGACTCCACATCGTCCAGATGGCCATCAGGTGCGTGGTGCCGCAGGCCATGATGAAAGCTGCGAAGAGATGGAAGAGATTCTGGAAGGGCACGTCTTTGCGCTGCTGGACGAGCCGGAACAACAACCACGGGATCGAGAAGTAAGCCAGAGCCGTCAATCCGTCCGAGGCGACGTGAAGAGCCAGTAAGCCTGGCTCCCAAAACAGGCAATGCCCGTGGGGCATGAAACCACCCGCGAGATACATGACGTAGTTAGACCTTTCCCCGAACTGTCACATCTCTTCGCGGACTTTAGCACACATCCCCTTGATTGGCGGGGTTTGGTCACGAGGCTCAGCGGGAATAAGGTAAGCAGTCCAATCAGCTTTTGCGACCTCGCACACACACAGACGAGGAAGGTCGTCCCTCAACCAGCAATCGCGTTTTTCGCGAACCGAGGAGAGACCATGAAACTCAAAGCCAATCTGCTAGGCAACCGCATCACGATGGCCCGCCGCTCTTGCCTGATGAGCGAACTCGAACTAGCCTCCGAAGCCGGCATCGCAGCCAACTTGCTACGCGCCTTCGAGGCAGGTCAACGCTGGCCACGCCTGGACACCCTGGCCCTCATCGCCGAAGCCACAGGGTTTCCGGTCATCTGGTTCATCGAAGATTGGCTCGAAAACCCCAGCCTTTTCCTGCTCCCCGGCTCGACCAACGACCTATTCCAGGCCGTGTAGAGGAGGGGGAGCGCTCGCTTTGCTCGCGAGCGGGGAGCCCCGACGGCTCCGCCGTCGAGAAGGGAGCGCTCGCTTTGCTCGCGAGAAAGGAGCCCCGACGGCTCCGCCGTCGAGAAGGGAGCGCTCGCTTTGCTCGCGAGAAAGGAGCCCCGACGGCTCCGCCGTCGAGAAGGGAGCGCTCGCTTTGCTCGCGAGAAAGGAGCCCCGACGGCTCCGCCGTCGAGAAGGGAGCGCTCGCTTTGCTCGCGAGAAAGGAGCCGGGCTGCGCCCGGAGAGGGGAGCGCTGGCTCGCTTGCGCTCGCCAGCGAGAAAGAAGCGAGGTTCGCTGGGCTCACCTCGAGTTCTTGAGGCACTCGACGCTTCGTGTCGCAATTCCGGGCGGCTTCGCCGCGACGGCCCGGCCCACCGCCAGCGACGCGCCCGCGACGACCAGCCGACCTCGGCCCGGCCACAAAAAGAATTCTCGAGTTGAGCGACAGCTCAACTCGCTCCCCTCTCGGAGCCCCGACGGCTCCGCCGTCGAGAAGGGAGCGCTCGCTTTGCTCGCGAGAGGGGAGCCGGGCTGCGCCCGGAGAGGGGAGCGCTGGCTCGCTTGCGCTCGCCAGCGAGAAAGGAGCGAGGTTCGCTGGGCTCACCTCGAGTTCTTGAGGCACTCGACGCTTCGCGTCGCAATTCTGGGCGGCTTCGCCGCCACGGCCAGCCCACCGCCAGCGACCTCGGCCCGGCCACAAAAAGAATTCTCGAGTTGAGCGACAGCTCAACTCGCTCCCCTCTCGGAGCCCTGCTCCGCTCCCATCCCCGAGCGAAGCGAGGCTCCTTCCTCGTCGGCGAAGCCGACGCTCCTTGTCGGCCGAAGGCCGAAACGCTCCTTGTCGGCCGAAGGCCGAACCGGCTCCTTCCTCGTCGGCGAAGCCGACGCTCCTTGTCGGCCGAAGGCCGAAACGCTCCTTGTCGGCCGAAGGCCGAAAGCGCTAGCTCTCGGTGCCGACGGTGTCGCCGCTCTTGATCTTCTTGCGGCGCTTGAAGATCTCGGCGCCGCTGTTGGCGTGCACGGTGACGTTGCGGCCGATGGACAGTTTCGAGGGGATCTGGCTGTCGCGGCCGACGATCGTCAGGCCCGTGTTGAGCTGCGAGGGCATCTCTTGATTGGGCGTATTGTCGTCGCCATCGCCAACGCGGGCCTCGCTACCGATGACCACGTTCTTGTCGATGATGCACGAATCGACCACCGCGCCAGCCTCGATGACGGTATCATGCAGGATGATGCTGTTGATGACGGAGGCCCCTTCGGCCACATAGACGCCGGGCGAGAGGATGCTGCGCTCGACCACGCCGTCGATGCGGCAACCATTGGAGAGCAAGTTGCCGTCGACTTTGGCGTTGGGACCAACGCGCACCGGGCCACGCTCTTGCGAGCGGGTGTGCACGACCCACTGGCTGTCGTAGAGGTCGAGGGCCGGGTCTTCGGCTAGCAGCGACATGTTGGCTTCCCAGTAGGACTGGACGGTGCCAATGTCGGCCCAATAGCCGGGAAAGGCCTGGCTGCGCACGTCGTAGCCGAGGTCGATCATGGCCGGCAGAACGTGCTTACCGAAGTCGACCAACGAATCGTCGGCCAGAATCGAAAGCAACACTTCCTTGCGGAAGACGTAGATGCCCATGCTGGCCAGGTTATCGCGGCTGCGGCGAGGCTTCTCTTCGAAGTCGACGATGCGACCTTCGCTCGATTTCGAGATGATGCCGAACCGGTGGGCCTCATGCTGGCTGACCCGGCGCGTGGCCACGGTAAGATCGGCGCCGCTCTTTTCGTGATGCTGAATCAGGGGACGGTAGTCCATGAGATAGACGTGGTCGCCTGCCAGGATCAGGACATGATCTTCGCTTTGGGTGTGGACAAAGTCGAAGTTGCGGCGCACGGCGTCGGCGGTGCCTCGCTGCCAGTCGCCGTGCGGACCTCCGCGGTAAGGCTGCAGGACGCGTAAGCCGCCTTTGATCAGGTCGAGATCCCAGGGTGCTCCGGTGCCGATATGGTCGTTGAGGCTGTGAGGGCGATACTGGGTTAGGACCGCCACGTTATAGATGTCGCTGTTGACGCAGTTGCTGAGCGCAAAGTCGATGAGGCGAAACTTGCCTCCAAAGGGGATCGCCGGAGCTGCCCGCACTTTGGTCAATACGCTCAAACCTTCACTTGGCCCACCGGCCATTACCATTGCAAATGCTCTTGACATTAGATCGTCGCCCCGTCCGGAACAATTCCGTTCTCGGGATAATCGCTTTCATCCCGGTTGCTGTTGATCAGTACATTGCGGCCCACGCTCACCCCGGCCGGCACCAGGGCGCCCTTGCCGATGACCGTAAGTCCACTGGAAAGTTTGTCGGGCGACTCGGCGTTGGGGACGCCGTTGTCGCCCGTGCCCACGATGGCCCCGGGGCCGATGAGCACCTCTTTGTCGATGACCACCCGATTGAGGCGGGCGCCGGGTCCGACCCAGGTGTCGTTCATGACCACACTGTCTTCCACCACCGCTCCGGGGCTGACGTGCACTCCTGGACTGAGCACGCTGTTGCGAACCAGTCCGCGCACGATGCAGCCGTTAGAGACCAGGCTGCCCACAATACGGCCGGTGGGACCGACCTTGACGGCCGGGCGCTCTTCCGACCGGGTCAGCACGGGCCACTGGTCGTTGTAGAGATCGAGATCCACCGTACCTCTGGTGAGGTCGAGGTTGGTGCTCCAGTAGGAGTCGATCGTCCCGACGTCGACCCAGTAGCCCGCGAAGCGGTGCGCGATCACCCGGGCGCCCGAGTCGATCATGGCCGGGATGATATGCTTGCCGAAGTCGAGGTCGGCGTGCTTTTCGATACCGGCGGCCAGATGCTCGTCGAGAGCTCGGGTGTCGAAGACATAGATGCCAAGCGAAGCCAGGTTGCCCTTGCTCTTGTCCTTGGGCTTTTCGTGAAACTCGACGATCCGGTTGTCTTCGACCTTCATAATGCCAAAGCGGAAGGCCTCTTCGATCGGCACCTCCATCACGGCCACGGTCAAATCGGCCTCGGCCGCCCGGTGGGCCTCGATCATGGCCTGGTAGTCCATCTTGTAGATGTGGTCACCCGAGAGAATCAGCACGGCATCGGCCGAGTGGTCGTGGATGAAGCCCAGATTCTGATAGATAGCGTCGGCCGTGCCAGCAAACCAGCGCTGCTGGCCGCGGCCATGGTAAGGGGGCAGCAGGCGCACTCCGCCGCGGCTGCGGTCGAGGCCCCAGGGCTTGCCAATCCCGATATGCTCGTTGAGGCTGTGAGGCCGGTATTGGGTCAACACGCCCACCGTCGAGATGGCGCTGTTAACGCAGTTGCTGAGCGTGAAATCGATGATTCGAAACTTGCCCGCGAAGGGAACCGCGGGCTTGGCGCGTTGCTCAGAGAGCACCGTCAGGCGACTGCCTTCACCCCCGGCCAAAATCATGGCGATGGTCTTCATAGGGTCGCCCCTTCGAAAACCACCACCCAGGGTTCCTTTATTTTCGACAGGCTTCGGCGTGAGACATATTCAAGGTCAGACCGGGAAAGATGACGGTGACAGT
This sequence comes from Vulcanimicrobiota bacterium, assembly GCA_050250895.1. Classification (GTDB taxonomy): domain Bacteria; phylum Vulcanimicrobiota; class Xenobia; order Xenobiales; family JADMJV01; genus CAYRFU01. Next base: position 551,148 of record JBFWNU010000004.1, read on the forward strand.
CTCTCGCTCGGCGGCCTTGACCACTCCGGCCCCCCAGCGCGAGTGGTTGACCCGATCGCCGATCCGCAGCCTGGCTCGACTGGGCTCGTCGTCGCCCAGAGCTTGAAGAAAATCTTGCTTGAGTTTCTTCTCGCCCATCTTGTCGAAGGCCACCGTGACGATGTCCTTGTTGGCAGCCTTGACGGTCCCCTCGCCGAAGGCCTTGTGACGCACCCTGTCACCCTCTTTGAAGGCAGCCACCGGGCCGGGCGTGGGGGTCGACACCGGTCCGACCCGATTCTTGGCCGCCTGACCCGAGTAGCCTTTGACCGGGGCGGGAGCGCTCGAGCCCCAGCCGCGCCATTGGCTCGAGCCAATGGCCGGGGGCTCTTCGGCCTCCCAGCGCAGCGACCTGGTATCGAGGGTCTCGGGGGGAATCTCGTCGAGAAATCGCGAGGCCTTGCGAGGAGCCATCATGCCATGCAGCATGCGCGACTGAGCGCTCGAGAGAAAGAGCTTGTCCATGGCCCGGGTCATCCCCACGTAACACAAGCGGCGCTCCTCCTCCATCTGTTCGGGGTCATCGATGGAGCGGATGTGGGGAAAGATCTCCTCTTCGAGGCCAGCTAGAAAGACGACCGGAAACTCGAGACCCTTAGCCGCGTGGAGCGTCATCAGCGTGACCGTGTCTTGAGCGTCTTCGTAGGTGTCTTGATCGCTGAGCAACGAGACCTCGGCCAGGTAGGTCTCGAGCCCACCCTCTTCGTTGTTGCGGTCGAACTCGCCGACGGTGTTGATCAACTCGTCGAGGTTCTCGAGCCGGGCCTGGGCCTCGACGGTGTTCTCGTCTTCGAGGGCTTTGCGATAGCCGCTGTTGGTGAGCACCCGCTCGACCACGTCAAGCACGGGCAGTTGACCCTCGCGAATTTCGATGGAGAGTTCGTCCATCCAGGCCACCATCGCGGCCAGACCCTGGCGGGCCTTGCCCGGGACCCTGACCTCGTCGACCCGTCTGAGGGCCTCGTAAAGCGTGATCTCTTGCTCTTCGGCAAACTCGACCAGGCGAGCCATCGAAGTGTTACCGACCCCGCGCGAGGGCTCGTTCATGGCCCGCCGCAGCGAGATCGAGTCGGATGGATTTTGCAGCACCCGCAGATAGGCCAGCACGTCTTTGATCTCTTTGCGCTCGAAGAAGCGCAAGCCGCCCACGATCTTGTAGGGAAGGGCCGCCTGGATCATGCCTTCTTCCAACAAGCGCGACTGGCTATTGGTGCGATAGAGCAGCACGAAGTCGCCATAGTTGCGAGCCTCGGAAGAGCGCAACTCTTTGATGGTGCGGGCGATATTGCGAGCCTCGTCGCGGCCATCGCCGGCCCGGTAATAGACCAGCTTGTCGCCGCCCTCGCGGGCTGTCCACAGGGCTTTGGACTTGCGACCGCTGTTGTGGGCCACCACCTGGTTAGAGGCCTGCAGGATCCACTTGGTGGAGCGATAGTTCTGCTCGAGCTTGATGATCTTGGCTTCGGGAAAGTCTTTCTCGAAGCGCCACAGAATCGACACGTCAGCCCCACGAAAGGCATAGATGCTCTGGTCGTCGTCGCCCACTGCACAAAGGTTGCGGCGCTGGCCAGCCAGCATTCTGACCAGTTCGTACTGGACCGGATTGACATCTTGATACTCGTCGATGAGGACGTAGCGGATGCGCTCTTGATAGGCCTTGAGGGTCTCGGGATTGCGGCGAAATAGCTCGACGGCCAGCACCAGGATGTCGTCGAAATCGAGCGCCTGATTTTCGCGCAGGCGTTTCTGATAGAGAGCGTAAGCCTTGGCTCGATCCTTTTCGAACGCCAGACGGGCCGAGTTGGCCGCCTGATCGGGCATGACCATCTGGTTCTTCCAGGCGCTGACCTGCGAGAGAAAGCTGCGGGGGGTGAATTTCTTGAGGTCGAGGCCCATGGACGTGATGACCTCTTTCATCACCAGCAACTGCTCGGCCGTGGCGTAGATGGCGAACGAAGGGGATAATCCCAGCGACTCGGCCTCGGCCCGCAGCCAGCGGGCGCAGACCGAGTGAAAGGTGCCGAGATCGCGAAAGCGACCGGGCCCGCATAGCTCTTCGACCCGCTCTTTCATCTCCTTGGCGGCCTTGTTGGTGAAGGTCACGGCCAGAATCTGGTTGCGCCGAGCCAACTTGTTGGCCAGGATATAGGCGATGCGCCGGGTCAGAACCCGGGTCTTGCCACTGCCCGCGCCAGCCAGGATTAAGAGCGGCCCTTCGGTGGTGACCACCGCTTCGCGCTGGGGAGGATTGAGGTTGTCGAGGATCGATTCAAAGGCCATAGCGGTGCCTTCTGGAGCAGCTTGAAAGGTCCTCGAGAACACACTTTCTTTTTTTGAAGAATGATCAATATTGCAGAAAATCTGATTTTCAGATATTCTGAAATTCATGGAGCATCGTGTCTCGGCCACCGAAGCGGCTCGAAACTTTTCGGAATTGCTCAACCGAGCCCACTACCGTAGTGAAACTTTCGTCATCACGAGAGGTGGCCAGGATGTTGCCCGGCTCTCGCCGACCAGGATCCGTTCCACCTGGGGCGACTTGCTTGACCTCATCGGTCAAAGTCGGCTCGACCCTGATTTCGCCGACGACCTCGAAATCGTTCAAACGAGCCAACCACAACTACCTGAGGACCCGTGGGACTCTTAGTCGATACCAGTGTCTTTGTGGCCTTCGAACGGGGCCAGACAGGTCCAGCTTTCGACTCCGACGAGCAAGTCGCTCTCTGTTCGGTCACGGCCTCGGAACTTCTCCACGGAGTGCATCGGGCCGACGCATCCCAGCGCCGCGAGAAGCGTAGGGCGTTCGTCGAATCAATTCTGGCGCGCTTTGAAGTGTTACCCATCGACTTGCCAACGGCTCGTATCCACGCCCAACTCTGGGCAGACTTACGCAGTCAAGGCCAAAGTATCGGCGCCCACGATCTTCTGATTGCGGCCACGGCCGTGCACCACGAATTGAGGATTCTCACAGCCAACGTTCGGGACTTCGCCAGAGTGCCCGGTCTGATGGTGGAATCGTTCGGAACCCGCTAGGCGGGCCCCGCCCACTCGGTCGAGGGTAGACGGTTAGAGTTCTCCCCCGCGGCGGTCGATGAACTCCCGGCGCGAGCGCTTCCAAAAGCTGGCACGTTCGGGAGTCTAGCCGACGGCCAGCCAGGGACACTCAGCGTCCTACTCTGACCGTCCCGGCTCGAATCCAGACAACGACGCGCCAGCCCTTGGCGACTTCGATCTGCTCCGGCTCGCGCGACCAGTTCGGCTCGAGTTCGATGGGAAAGCACAAAGTATAACTGTCTGCCTGGGACTGGACCTCCCACTCGAAGTCATCCGAGCCTTCGAACAACCACTCCGCTTCGGCCAGGTCGCCGGGAATGCAGTCGGGATAGACGGCCCAACCACCCTGCCTGAGATCACACGTATCTTCGACTGCTCCGTGGCTGCGATAGAGCAGCGACTTCAGCAGCTTTGCCTGGTGCACGCCCGGATAGGTCAAAGCGAAAACACCGGGATATTTCACCCTGGCTACAAGCCGATAGCGACCGTGCCAGGCGCCATCCTGGTAGAGGACCTGACGAAACTCGCGCAGGACCACATCATGCTCTTTTGAGGCGTCGCAGACGTCGTGAAAGCCGATTTGGGACGTGAACACCGGTCGAACCGGAGAGGTCTGCCAGGGCGGCGGCAAGGCTCGCGGCGGAGCCAGGTCGTCGAGGGGACTGCAGAGTCCCTGACAGCGACGAACCTCGTCCCGCAGGGCTATCCGGCCAGGGTCGCGGCGCAAGGCTTGACGGAAAGCGCGTTCGGCCCGGAGGGAGTCCCCCAGGGCGAGCCAAACCTGGGCCAGGCACTCGGCCGGCCGGGATGAGCGTGGCGCGTATCGACAAGCCTTACGGTAGTAATAGACTGCGCGCTCCCATCGGCCCAGGCGCCGGCAAACATCGCCCAGACGTTGGTAGTCCCAGCCCCAGCCATTGGGATAGACCCTGGCCAGGCGCTCCATCAATTCGCGGGCTGCGTCAAGTTGATCGGCTTCGAGCTGAGCCGGTTCGAGCGGTTGGCAGAGCGGGTCGACCAATTGGAGGCAACGCTCCAGCACCCAAGGATGGTCTGGATATTTAGCCCGAAGCGGCTCAAGTCGGATCAGGGTCTGCTCGACGACGCGCTGGAGTGCCTGGCCGCGACGGTCTCTAGAACCCATCGGAAAAAGCTGGCGGCTGGTGCCCGAATGTCCGGGGTGAAAGAAGGCCCCTTTGAGAAAGCTCTCCTCCTCCTCTCCAGCGAGTCGCTTTCAGTGCTTTTCGTCTGGGCTACGCAATTCCACACAAGCCACCATCAAGCGGGCCAACAGCCTTGAGTCAGAATAGCGACTCACCAACTCCTCGAGCTGCTGCCGGGCCTGTTCACGAGCACCAAGTCGCGACAGATAGTCTGCTTTCAGCAGAGCGAAATCTGGCGCCGCTGGGTCTAGCTCTTCCAACGGCCAGAGCCCGGACGCCTCCTCCCCCACAGCGGCGAGGCCCGCCAAAGCTGGCCAACCCGGTCGACAAGAGCGCACCGGCCTCGAAACCCACCGCAAGCGGAAATTCGCGGCCGCATACTGCTGCCGGGTGGCGCGCACCACCACCTGGTTGGGCCCACCTTCGAGCCAGACCCTAGCCCGAAAAGGAAAGCCGGCCCAGCGCCAATTGGCTCTACGAGCGCACCCAAGGACCCATTGACCGTTGACCCAGACATCCGCTTTCCCCTGACCGGGATCGCATTCCAGTTCGCACCAGGTCGCCTGTGTCACCTCGGCCTCGGTGGCCGCCAACCACCAGCTCTCTTGGTCAGCCCAGCCAAGCTGTTCCAGGTCGCAGGCGTGGGGCTCGGCTGCCGGCTGAAGGGCAAACCAATCGCGTTTGCGGACGCGAGCTAGCTCACTGCCAACTTTCACTGGACCAAGCGCCCGCCAGAGCATCCCCGACCCCTTCGAACGGGGAGGCGCGGGAACGTCGCTGGCAAACGAGGCTAGACCCGGGGGGGCACCCACTCCACTCAGATGCTCGACCAACCAGACCTGCGCCGGTAGCTCATCGCACGCTTCGTGCAGGATCGGCAGCAACACAGCCGGTGTCTGCAGAGGGTAACGCTGCACCAGGCGACCCCAGCTAGCCTCGAGCGCAGGCCAATCCCCCAGGGCCCAGGCTATCCAGCCCAGGGCCCGCAGTCCCCAGGGGGAAGTCGTCACCGCAAAAGCCTGTCTGGCATCGTCCCATCGATTCTCGTAGACAAGCTCCCACTCCGACACACCATAGAATTCAGCGTCCCGGCTCGAAGAGCCTGGCGAGGTGCGCTCAGTCCTCGGGCATCTCTGCTGGACAGACGAAGCGAAGCCTCACATACCGAGTCAAAGCCTGGCGATGATACCACCAGTCGGAATCGGTGGCGTTCAGAATGGTCGGGTCGCAACTACTGGCGCGCGCGGCGGCCACGAACTTGCGGTCTCCCAGGTCGAATTGCCCAAGCTCCGGGTCATCAGGAAATTCAGTGTAGGAATCGCCCTGCGGGTGGATCTCGACCTGCTCGGCCCTTTGGGGGTCCCATTGCGTAGCCAGCAGATGGCTCAGAAACTCCTTACCGACGCCAGGTTGACCGCGGCGGTCTGGCAACCTGGCTAAGTATTCCTTGATGATGGACCCCGAACGGTCCAGAGTGATCCGGCCCCGCCTGACCATCTGAAGAGCTTCCACACAAGACCGAACGCAGACCAACTCAACTCCATCCGAGTCGCCGTTGGCCACGACCAAAACGTTGGCATCGACCACGAACGACTCCATCAAAGGCCTCGACGGTCCAAAACCGCTTTTGTTTGTGCCGCGCGATCCGTGAAGGTGTCACCGAAGAAGTTCTCGGGCCAGTTCTGGATGTTGCCATACTGGTCGAGGCGCAGGGCTTCATGCGTCGACTCTCCGTCGGATCCGAGCTTGCAAAAATGAAGAGCGACGTGGCCCTCGGGAATGTCCTCGTTCTCTGCGAGGCGACGCTGCAACCGCGTCAGCAGGTGTTCACTGTGGCTTTCGATGATTAGTTGTATACCACGGGTTCTAGTTACCTCCAAGAAGAGATCAGCCAGCCCGGACGCAACCGATGGGTGGAGATGGATCTCGGGCTGCTCGAGCAGTACAATGGAGCCTTCCGGCACGAAGTAGCAAAGAACGATGACGGGGAGTAACTGAGAGACCCCAAATCCCACGTCAGGAAGTAGCACCTTCTCTGCCTGGGGTCGGGACTGGACCAGAACCTCGTAGAGATTGGTGCCCGCTTTCACCTCTTCGACTGCAAAATCGTGGACTAATCCCCATTCTTTGAGCCACCGCGCCACCCTCTGCTCCAGCGACTCGGCTTTCTTTCCTCGACCCGGGCCACGGCTGAAAGTCAATCCACGTTTTCGGGCAGAGAGAATGGCCTCAACCGTCTTTTCACCTCGATAGCCGACATCTTCAACTCCGCTCCCGGTCCACTCGTAGAGTCGCTGAGGATAGCCCCGAAGGGGTCCCAGGTAGTAAAGCCTTTCGAACAACTTTTCAAACTCGAGTTCCAGGTCGGCCAAGAAACCGACATTCTGATAGTAAGCGCGCACCTGATCCGGAAAGCCGTAAAACTTGTCAGGCGGAGGTAGGGGCGGGCGCTTTCCGACGGAACGTTTGAGATCGAAATCCGCTGAGAACTGGTAGCCCTCGGAACTCCGTCGATAGGAGAAGTTCTGGCCGGCTAGCTGATACTGCATCTCCTCCACCGCAATGGTCCCATTGCCGTCGCCCGGGTCGAGCTCAACGCAGAAATTCATAACCTTGGTTTCCATCAACACCTGGTCTGGAGCCACGGGATTTGGGATGGTCAAGGTGTCGGGAAGTCCCCATCCGAGACCGAGGCGTAGGGCGCCGGGCGCGGCTCCGCGGCGAACAAAGGCCTGCACGGAACCGAACTGGACCGGATCGCTCTTGCCACCGACGTTGAACACCGCCCTACGGTCAGCAGAGGCAGTCGTTTGCTTCATCAGAAGCAAGCTCTGAATGATGCTAGACTTTCCTGAACTGTTGGTTCCAAAGAGGCCTGTGAGGGGGGCCAGCGTCAGGGCGTCCAGCGAGCGCCAGCCTTTGAAGTTCTCCAGACTGAGATGGTGGATCACGCCCTATTCTTCCCTGTCTCGCTTGCTCGGCCTGCCACTACCATCTACCGTCTGGCCTCTACCGTCTAATCGATGGACAGCAAAGCTCGCTGGTGGGCCTCGAGGATGGCGATGGAGGGCTCCATGCCCAGTTCGTTGGCCAGGCGCTTCTTGCAGATCTCGTACTGGCGCACGGCCTGCTCGGGGCGGCCCAGGCCAAGATAGGCGTGCATGCAGGCCAGGTGGGCCTCTTGACAGCAGGGGTCGAGTTCGAGCACCTGATGGCTGTATTCGAGGGCCTCTTGATGATGGCCCAGCTGCAGGGTGCCCTGGGCCAGCTTGCGCAGAGCCTCGGTCACCTGGCGTTCGACCTGGTTGCGAATGTTGACGGCCCACTCCATGTAGCAGCCCTCGAGATAGGGGCCGCGGTAGAGGCGGGCGATCTGGCGTCCGGCGTCGAGCATCTTGGGCACGTCGCCCGCCTTCTCGTGGGCGAGACTGGCTTCGAGCTGGCGATTGAGCTCATCGAGGTCGTGCCAGCGAGGCAGGTCGGGATTGAGGCCCATGCCGCTGGTGCTGCGGGCCATCGGGTCCATCTTGCTCTCGTCGGGGCGCAGGTGGCGGCGCAGATGCGAGATGGCGGCCGACAGGTTCTTACGGCCTTTGATGGCGTCTTTGGGCCAGAAGGCGTCGATCATCAGGTCTTCGGGCACGGCCCGGTCGCCCTGGGCGGCCAGGAAGGCCAGCAAGAAAGACAGTTGCTTGCCGCGCCACTTGCCGTCGAGGCGTTCTTCGCCGTAATAGACCTCGAAGCCACCCATGCTGTAGATGCGCAACAGCGGCGCGCTGCCAGTGCCGGTGCGCTGGGCCAGGGCCTCGTTGGCGGCCTGCCGGACAGCCGAGTCGGGGTCAGAGGTGAGCTGGCGCAGGCTGTCTTCGGCCATGTGACCACCAGCCCCGGCCAGAGCGCCCACGGCCGCTTTGCGGGCGGCGGCCGAGAGTTCGCCCCGCAGGCTGCTCTGGAACTTGGTGGCACAATCGCGGGCCAACCGGGTCAGGGCGCGCTCGACCAGCGGGGTCGGGCTGTTGCCGTGCAATTCGAGCAGGTGCGGGATCAGCCAGTCACCATTCTCGGCCATGTCGGTGAGATTTTCGGGTTGGAGCAACACATTGAGGGCCGCTTCGAGCTTGCTGGGGTCGCCGGCTCCGAAGCGATGCAGAGCCAGCATGGTCAGGGCTTTGCCCGAGGGGATGCGCAGCTCGCCCAGCAGGCGGTCGGCCTGCTCGAGCAAAGTCACGCCCTTGGCCTGCCCTACCCGGGCCAGCAAGAGGCCACCGCGCAGACCGGTCCAGCCGGCCGTGACCGGACCCATCAGCCGAGCCGCATCCAGGGCGCGATCGACCGAATCGGCCAGACTCTGGGGCTCGCCGGCCAGGCGTGAAAGTCGGGCCATACCCAGGTGGGCCTCGACCGCCTCGCGGGAGGCTCCGGGTTCTTCGATGACGCGAGCGAAGGCCTGGCGGGCCCCGTCAAGCTGCAGAGCTTCTTCCAGGGCGCGGCCCAGCGAGAGCAACCCGCGCCGGCGCCGGCCGGACTCTGACTCGGCGTCTTCTAAGGCTTTGACCTGGGCGGCGTCGACGTTCTGGCTGGCCGCTTCGACCCGGGCCCAGACATCAGGATCGAATTCACCCGGCTCTTCGATGCGATTCTCGAGCAGAGCCAGGGCCGCGGCCACGATGCGCGAGCCCACCGGAATGGCCTTCTCGGCCAGGCCATCGGGCTGGCCGTGGCCGTCCCAACGCTCGCTCGAGTGGCGAACGATGCGGTCGATCTCGGGGCCCAAAGCCTGGCGGGGCCAGTCGTTGCCCAGAGTGCCGTAGCGCTCGATGCCGGTGGCCAGGCAGGCGGCGCGAATCTGATGGGCCGTCTCGTGGGGCAACGCCATGCCGCTGGCGGTCAGGGCGCACAGGTCGGCGGCCTCGGTCAGAGTGACGCCGGCCCCTTCGGGAAGCTCGAGTTGGATGCTGCCGTCGGCTACGGCGGCCAGGGTCTCGATAGCCCAGCGAGCCACCCGTTCGGCCGTCTGCTCGGTGGCTGAAATCAGTTGAGCCTGGCGGCGCTTTTCGAGCAAAGCCTCGATGGCGTTGAGAAAATCGGACAGATCGAAGGGCTTCTTGAGATACTCGCCCACCCCCAGCCGAATGGCCCGAATCGAGTCGGCCTCGGTGGAATAGCCGGTCACCACCAGACTGCCGATATCGGGCTGATGCTGCTTCATCTGGGCCAGGGCGTCGAGACCGCTCATGCCCTCCATCCGGATGTCGGTGACCACCAGATCAAAGGGGGTTTCCATGGCCCGGCGCACGGCTTCTTCGCCGCGCCCGACCGCCTCGACGTGGTAGCCCTGTTCGGACACCAGCTCGGCCAGCATCTCGCGCAGCGAGACATCGTCTTCCAAAATCAGGATCCGGATCTGTTCCACGGCGCTAGCATTTGACGGGGGTAGGGCTCCTCCCTGTGAAGCCGTTCACAATGTGGTCGAGCCCACCGAACAGCCTTGACGGATGTCGTAAAATGAAATTGTTCGAAGGTCGCAGCGCGACAATCGGACGCGGGCAAAACAAGCGTGGTTTAGAAGAGGGCACCGTCCCTCTTCCTTTTTTTTGTGCACGAATATCTCGACAAATGGCGGCTGACCAATCCCCGGCCACTGGCAAAGACTGCGACCAGTCACCTCTTTCGGGTCGACTATCGGGGCGAGCCGGCCGTGTTGAAGTTGCTCACTCCCCTGGGGGTCAAAGACGAGAGCCTGGGAGCCCGCAGCCTGGCCGTCTGGAACGGGGACGGATCGGTGCGGCTACTGGCGGCCGACGAGAAGGCGCACCTGCTGGAGTGGGTCGAGGGCGAACCGCTCAGCAGCCTGGTCGCGGCTGGGCAGGATGAGAAGGCCACCGAGATCCTGGGTGAGGTGGTGGCCAGGCTCCACGCCTATCAGGGCCAGCTGCCATCTGGCCTGACGCCTCTCGAGGAGTATTTTCGCAGTCTCTTTCGGCAAGCCGACCGTGACCCCGATCTGGTCGCCGGAGCGGCCGTCGCCGAAGAGTTGCTAGCTAGCGGCGGGCGGGTTTACCTGCTTCACGGTGATCTCCACCACGACAACATCCTGCACCATCCTGGGCGAGGCTGGCTGGCCATCGACCCCAAAGGGGTGGTGGGAGAACCGACCTTTGATCTAGCCTGCGCCCTGCTCAATCCTGTCTGGTTGCCAGACCTGGTCGAGGACCCGCGCCGACTGCGGGCGATGGCCGAAAGTCTTGGGCGACGCCTGGGTCTGGCCAGCGAGCGCATCCGCAAATTCGCCTTCGTTTACGCTTGCCTGTCGGTGTGTTGGAGCTGGGAAGACGGCGACGACCCCGAACCTCGCCTGAGGATGGTGAGACGACTGAGCGAGCGAGCTTAGCCGCTCAGTCGGGGTTTTCGAGCAACTCGCGCAATCGCTCAGCCAAGCTCGGAATGAACTTCTCGCACCAGGTCATATCGATCAGTCCGACCTCGGCCAAATCGAGAAGGTGAACCTGATCTTTGCGACCGTAGGAGGTCAACTTCATGCGAACCAGCGCCTCGAGAGCCACCACGCAAAAATCACCATCCGATTTGACTTCATCCAACTCGGGAGTAGCCGTCGAGTAGTCAGGCTTCACCTTTTCTCCGGCAAAAATGACAGGGACAGCCTCTCGGGCCCTGGCCTCAGGGCCATCCAAAAACATATCTAGACTGGCAGCGTGGCGATAGATAAAGCCGGCCGCCGCCATCACCGTCTTGGCTCGGTCGAGGTCGGCACGCCGAAGGAGAATGTCGACATCCTGAGTGTTTCGTACGGCGCTCTCATCGATGCGGGCAACCCAAGCCGCCACAGCGTTTCCCCCGGCAACCGCGTAGTCGATGCCGGCCTCTTCTAAAGCCGTGACGGCTCGAACCAGTCGCTGTTTGACCTTCTCCACGGCTCTTGCCATCCTATCGAGCGAAATCGGGTGTAGTGTCATCCGCCCGCATTATAGTTCCCAAGAGTGGGGACTCACAAGGCCCCGGGCAATTCACCCGACGCGAATGTTCCCGCCAACTATCCGAACGACAACGGGCTCAGGGGCCTTTCCGAGCACCCTTAAAGCCAAATAAGCGACCGGCCCGTTGGATAAGCGACCCGCGAGGCTGTGCCAGGACCGCTCCGGCCTGGGGGTGTCCCAGAGCTCGAGCCTGCTCAAAGCTACGGCGGGCTTGCTCGGCGCGCTCCTGCTGGCTCAGTGCCTGGCCCAGGTTGAACCAGGCGGCCGCGTCCTCGGGGTCGAGGCGAGTGGCCTCTTCGAGGCTGGCAACGGCCTCGGCGAAGCGTCCTAGACACAAGAGACTGGACCCCCGAACATAGTGGGCCAGGGCCGCCTGCGGGTCGAGTTCGAGGGCCCGGTCGAGCAACTGCAGGGCCTTCTCGTAGTCCTGGGCCATCACCAGCATACGACCGGCGTTGAGCCAGGCCAACGCGAGCATCGGTTCGGCCTGCATGGCCCGGTCAAAACAGGGCGTGGCTCGGCTGGCCTCGCCCTGGGCTAGCAGAGCCTCGCCCAGATAGTTCCAGCCCGAGCCTGAAGTGGGGTCGAGAGTGACGCAGGTCTCGAAGGCCTCGGCTGCCGAGGCAAACTGTTGCACCTGATAGAGCAGCATGCCACGAGAGAGAAACAGGCGGGCGTCGCGAGGCGCCAGCTGGACGGCTCGATTCGAGGCCGCCAGGGCCTCGTCGAGACGGCCTTGACCGGCCAGATACAGACAGAGATTCTGCCAGGCCAGCAGGTAGCGCGGATTGGCCTCGATGGCCTGACGAAGCAGTTGCTCGGCCGACGGGTCACCCAGCCGGGCGGTGGCCATGCCCATCAGATTGAGCAGGCGGGCGTCCGGTCGCAGGCCCCCGACCCTGCGATAGCACTCGAGGGCCTGGCGGGGATGGCCGGTCTTGTCCAGGAGATACCCCTTATTGATCCAGGCCTCAGATAAGTCGGGCGCTTGGGCGAGAGCCTTGTCGAGCAAACGGGACGCCTCGGGTACCAGACCCATGTTGAGCAAGCAGGCTGCCTTGTTGGACAGGTCCACGGCCTCGGGCTCCATCGCCTCCGAGGGGGGTGGCGGGGTCATCTGCAAGGCTTGCATGGCGGCAACCAGGCGAGCCCGAACCTGACCAAAATCGGCCGGTCTCGCTTCGGGAGCTTTGGCCAGACAGGCCTGCACGAGTTCGTCGAGACCGGACCCAAACTCGGGATTCAGGTGGGGAGCCGGGGTGCGAAAGTGATGAAAGGCGAATTCTTGCAGGTCGGTTCCCGGGAAGGGCAGGCGCCCGGTCAGCATCTCGTGGAGCATCACCCCGAAGGAATAGATGTCGGCTCGCACGTCGACCTGAGCGGCATCGACGAACTGTTCCGGGGCCATGTGGGTGTAGGTTCCCATCGCCTGGCCGGCCCCGGTGGCGTGGGGATTGCCCTGGGGGGGCGGAGCATCGACCCCGCGCGCCACCTCGACCAGCCAGGCCGCCATGGCCTGATCCTGGCGATGAGCGGCCAGCCCGGCTTCATCGAGCACTTTGGCCAGGCCGAAGTCGGTGATCTTCAGGCGCCCGTCCGAGGTCATCATGCAGTTGGCCGGCTTGATGTCGCGGTGGACCTTCAAGCCTCGGGAGGCGGCGTGCACCATCCCGTCGCAAAAGTCGAGCGCTAGCCTCAGAGCCAACTCGGTGGTCAGCCTGGGAGTGCCTATCCAGTGCAACAGATCACCCCCGTCGACAAACTCGAGGAAGAGAAATGGCCGGCCATTGACCAGCTCGAAGCGCTCGGCCGTCACGATATTCGGATGGCGCTCGAGACCGATCCAGGTGTGGGCCTCGCGACGAAAGGCGTCAAGAGCGTGTGAGCCGGGCAAAAGCTCGGCCAGGAAGGTCTTGGCGGCCAGGGGCACTCGGTCTTCGTGATCAAAGACCAGATACACGACCCCCAGCCCCCCGGCCAGAGCCCGAAAGACCTCGAAGCGGCCTGCCAGCAGGTCCCCCCTCTGAAGCGTCATCGACTGATTTTCGGTCCCTCGCCGAGCTTCGCCTTTTCTGAATTCCTTAAGGGTTCTGGCCTACTCTGCCAGCAGACACAAGAGGAACCGAAATGAACACCATCTCCCCCCTTCAAATCGGTTTCAACCATCGCCTCACCTCACTCACTCACACCGCCGCCGCCGGCCCGGTCGACCGCTTCCAAGCGAGCGCCGAGCCTGACTTTCTGCATCCCCGCAGCGTGGCCGTGGTGGGCGGAACCACCAAAGAGGGCAAGCCTGGCAACACCATTCTTACCAATCTGCTGAAGTCGTTCCAGGGCGAGACCCACATCGTCAATACCCGGGCCGCCGGCCAGCAAATGCTGGGCAAGCCGGTCTACGGCTCGGTCAAAGATATTCCCGATCAGGTCGACCTGGCCGTCATTACCGTGCCCGGTCAATATGTCCAGGGCGTCATCGAGGATTGCGCCGCCAAGGGCGTCAAGAACGCCATCGTCATCAGCGCCGGCTTTAGCGAGACCCACGACATGGAAGCCCGAGCCGCGGCTCTCAAGAAAACGGCCGCAGACAACGGCATCCGGGTGATGGGTCCCAACTGTCTGGGTTTGATCAACACCGCCGTAGGCCTCAATGTGAGCTTTGCCTCGACCCCCGCCAACCCCGGCTCGATCGCCATGCTGAGCCAGTCGGGCGGGGTGATGATCTCGATGCTGGGCGCGGGACAGCAAAAGAATTTCGGCTTTAGCACCCTGGCCAGCCTGGGCAACAAGATGGACCTGCAAGAGTCCGACTTTCTCAAGCTGCTCGAGAGCGACGACAACACCCGGGTGGTTTCGATCTACACCGAGGGCATCAAGGACGGCCGCCGCTTTCTCGAGACGGCTGCCCAGACTTCCAAGCGCATGCCTGTGCTGGTGCTCAAGGGCGGTCGCTCGGCCTCGGGAGCCCAGGCGGCAAGCTCACACACCGGCAGCCTGGCCGGTCAATCGGTGGTCTTTGATGCGGCCATGCGCAAAGCCGGGGTCATCCAGGTGCACGACGAAGAGCACATGGCCGATCTGGCCATGGCTTTCGCCGAGCAGCCGCTGCCAGCCGGACGCCGCCTGACCATCGTGACCAACGGCGGAGGCCCCGGCATCATCGCCACCGACAACGCCACCGAGAAGAACGGCCTGGAACTGTCCAAGCTCGACCCCTCCACCGGCGAACGGCTGCTGGCCAGCCTGCCCGACGAGGGCATCTCGGTCAAGAACCCCATCGACATCCGGGGCGACGCCGGAGCCGACCTTTACAAAGCCGCCCTGGAAGCAGCCCTGCAAGACCCCAACACCGACATGGCCATGGTCATCCTGGTGGCTGCCAGCGGCACCGCCGACGGTCCCGAGCAGGTGGCCAAAGCTATCGCCGACCTCTCGCAAAAGTATGACAAGCCGGTGGTGGCAAGCTTTATGGGTGGTCAGGTCACCGAACCGGCTCAGGCAGTGCTGCGGGCCAACCGCATCCCCGTCTATCCCACCCCCAGCCGCGGCACCCGGGCTCTGGGAGCCATGGCCGACTACGCCGAGACCAGGGCCAGCCACCAGGCCGAAGAAACCAGCTCGCTGCCTGCCCCCGACAAAGCGCGGGCCAAAGCCATTCTCGACGAGGCTCAAGCTCAGGGGCGCAAGATGCTGTCGGCTCAAGACTGTATCGATCTCTTCGAGGCTTATCAGATCCCCGTGGTCAAGTCACGCCTTTCGCAGGATGCCGACGCTTCGGTCAAAGCGGCGGACGAAATCGGCTATCCGGTGGTGATGAAGCTGGCCTCGCAAGACATCGTGCACAAGAAAGATGTGGGCGGAGTCATCCTCAATCTCAACAACGCCGACGAGGTGCGCCAGGCCCACGCCAAACTGCTGGAGAATCTCAAGACCCACCGCCCCGACGCCAAACTCGACGGCATTCAGGTGATGGAGCAGGCCAGCTTTGAAGGCGCCCGCGAGATTATCGCCGGGCTGGTCCACGACCCGACCTTTGGGGCCACCCTGATGACCGGTCTCGGCGGCACCTATGTCGAGGTGTTCAAAGACGTCAAGTTCGGAGTGGCTCCGGTCAGTCCCGGCGCAGCCGGCGAGATGCTCTCTTCGTTGCAGGCCTACAAGTTGCTCGAGGGAACCCGCGGCGAAGCCCCCTCGGACATCTCCGCTTTGACCCAGGTGCTGGCCAGAGTGTCTGAACTGGGTCACGACTTCCCTCAAATCAAAGAACTCGACATCAACCCCTTCCTGGTCTACCAGAAGGGCGTGCGAGCCGTGGATGGGCGGGTCACGCTGGCCTCGCCGGAAAGGGTTTAGAAGCCTTTCATGGAAGCACTCCGCATGCAGATCAACCCGGGGGGTTTGCCGGCCAGACGCGTGGTCTCTTCCATTCGCGAACAGCAGGACGCCGCCCACGCGGTGAGCCTCGACATTCTCGACCGCACCCCGGGTGACACCGTGGCTCTGGTCTCGCGCGAGTTACAAGCCCAGCGCTCCAACGCCCAGTACCAGGTTTGCATCGACAAGCTGCGAGCCACAGGACTGGCCGCTCTGGGCACGGCCACCACCGTGGCCCTGACCCAGGTGTCGGCTCCGGCCGCGCTGGTGGCGGGCGTGGTCAGCCTGATGGCTGTCGCTCATCAGGCTCAAAAGGCCATCACCGGCCAACATCAGGTGAGCGACCTGACCGACGCCAACGACCTGCTCTGGTCCCGCGCCGATGCGCAGATGGGTATCTCGAGCGTCGCCCAGAACGGCTGCACCCTCGACCCCTTTGTCGACAACTACGGCCCCTGGGCGGTGGTGACCGGCGCCTCGGCCGGTATTGGCAAGAGCTTCTGCGACCAGCTGGCGGCCAAAGGGATGAACCTGGTGATGGTGGCTCGCAACGCCGACAAGCTAAACATCGCGGCCGAAGAGATCCGAGCCGAGCACGGCGTCCAGGTGCGAGCGATTTCGGCCGACCTGGGCCAGGATGACTTCATGATGCCGATTCGTGAGGCCACCGGCGACATCCGGGTGGGCCTGCTCGTAAACAATGCGGGCATCCTCATTCCCGGCCCGGTCACCGAGGCCAGCTATGAATCTCAGCGCAAGATGATGGACGTCAATCTGGGCGCTCCCCTGCAGCTTTGCCACGAGTTCGGCAGCAAGATGGCCGAGCGAGGACGCGGCGGCATCATCAACGTCTCGTCGATGGCCGCCTATCACGGGGTGGCCAACCAGACCACCTATTCGGCCACCAAGGCCGCCCTACTCAACCTTTCCGAGGGGATGACCAGCGAACTGCGCTCGCGGGGGGTCGATGTGATCGCCAGCACTCCCGGGCCCGTGGCCACCGACGCGGCCGTCGGCACCGACTTCAGCAAGATTCCCATCCCGGTCGTCGAGCCCGAACAGGTGGCCGCCGACGCCATCGACAAACTCGGTCAGAAGTCGGTCACCACGCCCGGCTTTCTAGCCAGTCTCTCGAAGACGGTCTCGGCGGCGCTGCTGCCGCGCGACGTCAACTCGGCCCTGGCCGGCTACTTCTATTCCAAAGCCTCCGGGCACGAGTAGGGATCTGGCCCCGGCTCACAAATCCTCCGGGATGAAAAACACCATTCTCAAGGCGATGAGCCTCTCCATTCTCCTCACTTCGCCGCTGGCCCTTGGTCTGCCGGCGTGGGCCGAGCCACCGGCCCCCAGGGCCGAAGTCAGAGCTGCCCTGGCCGACGACTTCTTCCAGGTGGCCCAACACAGCCAGCAAGACGAGTTCAACGCCTTCTTCCAGAGCCAGTATGACTACTGGGACGCCAAGATCCTGGCCAAGTTCTGGGGACAGGACCTGGCCGAAACCAAGGCCCGGATGGGTCGCAAAATCCTGTGGGGGGGCGAGAACAAAGCGATGCTCGGCATGTTTCTGGCCGACGCCCGCGTCAAAGCCCTGGGCTCGGTCGAGAACCTCGAGCTCTATTCCGAATCGGGCTATAGTTACACCGACGCCGAGGCCCTGGCCAAGTATTGGGGAGACGCCGACGCCTGGCAGGGCAAGCTGCGCATCGAGCGCAACCTGATTCTGGGCAACGACGATTGGCTCGCGACGATGATGGAAGCGGTCCGCCGCTAGGTGCTCGATTGGCGACTGGGTGTCGAGGTGGAGTTGCTGGCTCCTCCCGGCCAAAGTCGCTACGATCTGGCCCTGGCCATCGCTCGAGAATACGGCGGCACCGTCCGCCGTTTTTTTCATCCTCAATCCGAACCGAGCAAAGTTCCCGGCATGCCGGTTTTTCACAACCTGACCCTGGGTTTCGAGGTCCTGGACCCCCGGGGCAAAAGGGTGGCTCAGTGCGTCGACGACTTGACCCTGCAGGCGGATCTCGTGCGCGAAACGCCGCCGCTCTCGGGTTGGTACCGCATCGTCAGCGACGACGAGCGGCTGCTGCGATTGGTCGCGCGCCAGAGCGACCCCGAGTGCCAACTGGCCGAGGTGCTCGAGCCTTTGGCCCGGCTGTTCGGCACCGAACTCGAGGCGGGTCCTGGGGGGATGCAGCGAGTCAACGACGAGACGGGGGCTTCGGTGGCCATTGCCGCCCCTTTGCCGGGGGAGCGCGAGCGGCCTTGCGAGCTGATCACGGCTCCCCTCGACACCGATCACCCGATTCAGCTCGAGCGTTTACTCAAGCTGGCGCGAGAGTTGGGCTTCACCGCGCCGGCGGAAGGGGCGACCCACTTTCACTTTGATGCCGGCCGGTTGCAGTCGGCCCGGGTGCTGGCCAATCTGGTAAAACTGCTGTGGGCCTGCCCGCTGCGAGAATTGGTGGGTACCAATCCACGCTGCCGTCGCCTGGGAGCCTGGCCAGACGAACTGCTCGAGGTGGTCAGCGCCCCCGACTTCGCCCAGCTTGACTGGGCTCAGGCAACGGCCCGGTTGAGCCCGTTGGCGCTCACCAAATACTGCGACGTCAACCTGCTCAACTGCCTCAACCCACGAGCGCGGCAAAACACGATAGAGGTTCGCATTCTGCCGGTCTGGCTCGAAGCCGAGCCCATGCTGAAGATGGCCGCTTTGTTCGCGGCCATCTTCGCGCGAGCCCAGGGCCCCCCGGTGGCGCGCCCCCCCGAGTCGGTGCCCGAGCTGATGGCGCTGCTTTAGCTAAATATCGTTAGGGTAACGGAAAGGCTCGCTGGGATCCCACTGAAAGTTGTCGGGCCCCGGCTCGGGAGCGGGCTTGTCGTCTTGACTGGGAGCCTGGGCGGGGGCAGGACGGCTGGGCGTCCAGCAGTGGCTGAACGGCTCGTTTGGATGATAGCTCTCTTGAGGCTCGGGAGCCGGTTGCTCGGTCCTGGGCTGTTCGGGAGCCGGCTTAGGGGGAGTGGAAGGTTTCCAGCAATTGCCGAAAGGTTCTCCGACGAGTGACATACGTACCTCCTGGGCGTGGTCTGTCCAACCTAAGGCACCGGGCTGAATCTAGACTGAAAGCCCGGTTCCCCAACCCAAGGATGGCCGTCTCAGGATCGGGGGGATGTTCCAGGCGGGGGTCTGACCGCTTAGGCTCGACCTATTGCCAGTCCAGGAGGTTATTCTAATGCAAATGACGCGCGAGAAACTCGACTTGAACCAATGGGTGGAATCGGCCTTTCGCGGAGAGGTACCCGCAGCGGTGCGCGAACTGGTGGATCGCCGCAACACCCGAATTAATGTGCTCGAAGAGATGATGACCCAGATGGAGCCTGAACTGCGCAAGGCCGTCGAGTGCCTGCACGAAGCTCAGCAGGCCGAGACGGCCCTGCAATACCAGGTCTTGCAGAGTGTCTTCGAGCGCCACCTCGCCAATCACCCCTAGCGGTTGGCCCGGACGCTGGCGAGGCGGCCCGCGCAGTGTTACAATCTCAAAGTGAACAAACGAGGGGTGGCCATACCGACCGCGCTATTCTTTGTTTTGATCATCTTCTTTCTGGCCACCGTCATGGCCGCCCGGGCTCATATGAACCTGCGGCTGTCGCGCTATGAGGCTGACGGTTTCAAGCGCCAGCAGGCGGCTCGCGGAGCGGCCGCCCAGGCCCTGATCGAACTGAACAAAGACGACAACTGGAAGGTTCACGACAGCGCGGACCGGGTGATTTTCGAACGGGATCCACTGGTCACCGAGGCCTGGATCACCCAGGACCCGGACCATCCCCTCATCATGCACATCTTCGGACGGGCGTATCCGGCCGGCAACGAAGACATGGCCGAGATCTCGTCGCGGGTGGTTCTGCGCCGGCCCGACATCGAAGGGGTCACCTTCACCAACGCTCCGGTATTTGGCCGCCTGACCCCCGACTCGATGTTCTATAAGCGAAGCTACGACACCGAATGGACCAAGCTTCCGCCCTGCCCGCGCCTGACCTACTCCGAATCGGGCGTGCTGCAGACCCACTCGGGCTACGCCGGTAGCCTGACCAACCTGGCCGCTGACGATCGCGGCCGCCTCTACGCCCACTATGTGCCCGGCTACGACCGAGACGACGCCATCGGCGATATCTATCGCGAGAAATACGCCCGCTTCCTCACCACCGGAGATTTCGGCGAGATGTTTCGGGCTGTGCCCGATTATGTCGAGACCCTCGGATCCGGGCTGCGGGCCCAGGCGTTCGGCGGCAGCGTGATCATGACTTTCGACACGGCCAACGAAAGCTGGAGAGCCCTTCCCCCCGTGCCCGATGTCTCGTTTAGCGGAGGCACGGCCAGTCTCAACACGTCGCGCATCTACGAAGGCGGCGTGGGGCCGATCGAGGTGTCCAACGACACCCTTTATGTCTCGATCTACAAAGACGGCCAGGACGGAATGGCCATGCTCGACCTGAATACCGAGACCTGGCAGGCGATCCAGCCGCCGCCTCAGAGTTATTTCACTTCCAGTGGGCAGCGGGTCGACCGCCCCGGCCTGATGCAAGAGGCCGGCAACGCCGAGGCCGACTCGGCCGGCAACCTCTACGCCAACTGGCTCACCGGTGACCGCAACAACGGAGCCATCTTCAAAAAGGCTCCGGGGGGTACCTGGGAGTTGCTGCCGCCCCCCGAGGCGGGCCAATTCGCCGAAGACGGCCGCTGGCTTCCTCTGGGAGGCAAAGCCAACAAGCTGTCTTACCTCGATGTCACTCCCGAGGGGGACGTCTACGCTACCTGGAACGCGCACCTGGACAACTCTTCGCTCGACTACGTCGTCTACCATCTCGACACCGACGAGGACGGAGTTCAAAGCTGGGAGCCGGTGCCGCCCTCACCGCGCTTCACCTACGACGACACGGGCAAGGTGCAGCGCCTGACCGGACGCTCGAGCCTGCTCAAGGCCATGGCCATCGATGCCGAAGGCCAGGTGATCGCCTCGATGTACGAAACGGCCGGCCCCGACCCGCTGGCTCACTACTACGAGGGCGAGTTCGTGCCGCTGCCTCGGCTGCCCGATAAGCGCGACCGCCCGGATGGCACCTCGGTCGAAGACCCCGACGGTTATCTCGAGCCTTTCCAGGCCGACGGTGGGGGTTATCGCAACGGTCTGGAGAACCGCTATATTCCGATCTATCGCTATTAATCGCCCTCATCGGGTCAAACGCGGCTTCACCCTCAGTGAAGTCATGGTGGCTATTATGCTCATCTCGATAGCCCTGCTAGCTCTGGTCTCGATGCAGGCTCACACGCTGCGCTCGGAGGGGATGACCCAACAAAGGCACCAGGCTTCGGTCATCGCAGGCTCGTATCTGGCCCAGGCCGAAGCTTCTCTCGAGAGCGACTTCGATCGTGATGTGAGTAAGCCACGTCAAACTGCCGACGACCCCGATTTCGAGGTCGAGGTCAATCAGCAGCCGCTTGAGCCTGACCTGCAAGCGGTCACGGTGAGAGTGCTCTGGCGAGAGAAGCAGGGGTGGATGGACTATGTGGTGCGGAGCAAGGTGGCCAGGAGTATCTAGAGCCTTCACGCTGGTCGAACTGATGGTGGCCATCGGGGTCTTTCTCACCTTGATGGTGGCCACCATGTATATCTATCAGGTGGGACTGGCCGCTGACCGCAAGTCGTCGGTTCACGGCGAGGCCTATCGGGCCACCGCCCTGGCTCTAAGCCACATCAGGGCAGAGCTGCAAGGGGCTGATGCCAACCTGTCTCTGGGAGATCCACCCCAATCTAGCCTCGACTATCGGGTACCCGACTGGCAAGATGGTCGCATCAAAGTCGATCGGCGGGGGCTACCCATCTGGAAAGCCGACCGCCGCATCTGGCTCAAACCCGACGGAACGGTGGTCCGCCAGGAGGGCGACATCGAGCGCGTGCTGTCGCGTCTGGGCGAGGGCGGCCTGCTCTTCGAGCGAATCGACGAGCAGTTGGTCAAGGTCACCATCGTGGCCAGTCTACAGGGCCCGACCGGCCGGCCAGACGACACCGCTACCCACCGTATCGAAGCCACCCTCGGCCTCTCTAAGCGACTCTTCTGGGATGACCTGACGGTGTTGCCGGCCTTCTGATGGACATCAGCCTGACCCGCTCGCAGGTGGCTGCTTTCACCCTGCAATTGTCGATCATGATCGACTCGGGCATTCCGCTGCTGCGGGCCCTCGAGGCCCTGACCCTCAGCGACGAGGACGGTCCGGCCCTGTTGGCCGAGCGGGTTTGTGTTCAGCTGCATCGCGGCAACTCTCTGTCGGCGGCTTTGCGCAACTTTCCCGAGCACTTTGATCGCACTTTCACCGGTAGCCTGAAAGTGGGTGAGAAGACCGGCTGCCTGCACTTAGTGCTGGCCAACCTGGCCAGCCAACTCGAGCATGCCGAACGAGAGCGCCAGCGATTGGTGAGCTCGCTGACCTATCCGATCGCCTTGTTGGTCACCACCTTCTTGATGATAGGCTTTCTGATCTACTACATGCTGCCGCGCTTCTTGCCGTTCTTTCTGGCCAGTGGCCAGCCCCTGCCCGGACCGACCAGAGTGGTGATGGCCCTCAGCGGCAACCCCGCCATCAAGGTGGCGCCGCTGCTGTTGGGCGCGGCTTTCATCCTGCTCTGGACCAACCGTCACCGCCAGGGCCTGATCGATGCCTGGTCGGCCGTGGTGACGCGCCTGCCTTTGCTCGGTCGCGTCGTCTTGCTGCGGGACCTTTCGCGAATCTGCCTGCAGCTGGCCATTCAAGTCGAAAGCGGCGTGCGACTCGACGACGCCCTGGCCACTACCGCTCGCTCGACCTCGACCTCTCGCACCCGCGAGGCATTGATGCGAGTGTGGCGAGGAGTGCGCGAAGGTGAAGAATTGGGCACGCTCTTCCGCCAGGAAGCCGACTTCCCGCCGCTACTCTGGCAGGCCGTGGTCACCGGCGAAAACTCGGGCAAACTAGCCTCGATGTTCCGGCGAGTGGGCAGGATGTTCGGCGAGCAGTCGCAGCTTCGCCTCGAGGCTGTGCTGCAATTGCTAGAACCAGCCGTCATGGCCTTCATGGGGTTGGTGGTCGGCTCGATCGTGCTGGCCTGTTTTCTGCCCATCTACCAACTGGTTCTAACCACCCTCTAGTCCTCGATCGGGATATGGAAGTCACCCACAGTGAGGAGCGAATCCCCGAGTTCGAGCGTGGGCAACACCATTTCGGGCTGCTCGCGTAGTCGACCGGCCAGCTTCGCCAGGGATTGGCTGCTGAGGGCGTGAACCTGGCCCTTATCGGTGGCCAGATAGACCATGTCGCCTTTGGTGGTCACCACAGCCTTGCCGCCGGTTCTGGAAGAAAATCGCCACAATGGCTGGCCTTCCGAGCTGAAGGCTTTGAGCTGACCGGTTCGATCGCAGGTGGCATAGATCGTGCCGTCGTCACCCACCTGCACACCATCATCGCCGATGTCCAGGCCCGTCTCGACGCTCCAGCGCTTGTGACCTTGCTGGTCCACTGCCAACAACTTGCCGTGACTGCCCCCGGCATAGATGGTCTGACCGTCGGGCGAGAGCACGGGAGTGCTGCTCAGCTCCATGTTCCCCGCCAGCAAAGCCGTCTCTTGATCCTCGGGTGATAGTTCGTCAAGGCGTTTTTCGCTCGAGGCGCCGAACTGCCATAGCACCTTACCCTCGGGACTGACCTTACGAAGGTGACTGTTCATGGTCGTGTACAGGACTCCGCCGTCGGGAGCCACCGTCACTCCGGTGCCCGTCTGGGCCCGATTGCCATACTCGGATTCCTCGGTCCAGAGCTTCTTGCCCTCGGACCCGAAGGCGTGAACGATACCGGGGTCCTCGATCACATAAAGGTTACCTTCTGGACCTAGCGCCATCTGGCCGTTGACGTGGTTGTCCAGGCTGGTTCGCCAGCGCTCGCTGCGGTCAGGATTGAAGGCGACCACATTGCCCTGGTAGTCGCCGGCATAGAGCGAGCCGTCGGGACCGAGAATGGGCGCCTCCTGAAAGTTCTCGAGGTTGCCCTCCCACTCCAGCTGGCCAGTTTTGGTCGAAAAACCGATCAGACCGGGCTGACCCGGACGGTAGTCAGAGACGGCGAAGACCGTGTCTTCAGTGGCCACCGGCGAGGCGTAACGACTGAGGCGAGTAGGGTTGCTCCAGAGCTGATGCCCCTCGGGAGCAAGCGCCACCAGCCCCCCCGGGGCCTGAAAATACAAATTGCCTTCGGGCCCGATGGAGGCTGGCGATTCTACCCCGGTGGGGATGAACTCGCTCCAGGCGACCACCTCGCTGTGAAAGCTGGGCACCTGATCCTCGGGCTTGATATCGGGAGCAAACAACCGCTCCAGGTCCTGACGCGACACGGGGCGTGAACGGTCCTCACCCGAGAACTCGACCTGGTCGGGCGAGGCAGGCCTGGCGGCCGCTCGGGTCGGGCGGGGTGGTGCGCCCAGCGGGGAGCTTCCAATAACGTACATACCCAGAGCCTATGAAACCGAGCTAAAAGTAGACTGAAAGCAGATGTTCATAATCCGGCAATGGTCCGGACAAATCGAACCAGCAGACTTAGCGCTGGTCCGCCCTGCTCTTGTCCAACGAAGGAGCCAGGTCATGAAACTTAATCCCGCCGTCGGTGGACGGCTTACCGTGGTCGCGCACGGCCAGGTCAGCAGTCCCGACATTTCTGCCAACGGCCAGGTGGTCGTTTATAACGAGTTCAAAGATGGCGAGACCGCCGTCTATAAGTGGCAAGCCGAAGATACCGTCAAGCTGACCACCGACCATTATCCCAGCATGCACCCCACCGTCAACGAGGACGGCACGGTGGTCGCCTTCACCCGCTACTCGGCCAATAGCCCGAGCCAGGCCGGCAGTTGGGATGTGGCCCGCTGGGAGAACGGCCAGACCCAAATGCTGGCCACTGGCCCCGGCCACGAAATGGACCCGAAGATCTCTGACGACGGCCGCACCGTCGTCTGGGACGACGACGAAGACGGCAAATTCACCCACGGCAATATCGTGAAGTGGCACGACGGTGAGGTCAGCTCTGTCACCACTGGCCGCGAGTTCAACCTCTTTCCCGAGCTCTCGGGCAATGGCGAGCGCGTGGTCTGGCGCAAGTTCAAGGACGGCGACTCGGCTCTATGGCTCCAAGACGAAGCGGGCACGGTCAAGCCCTTCTTGTCGGCCAAGGGCGATCTGTTCCAACATTCGCTCTCCGACAGCGGCACCCGCCTGGTCTTTAGCGATAACAGCGGCGCCGACGACGACCTGATGTTCCACGACGAGCGCACCGGCCAGAGTCGGATGGTGGCCGGCAAGACCGAGGTCAACGAAACCTGGGCGTCAATCTCGGGCGACGGCCACACCATCGCCTGGACCGAACTTGACTTTCGCAAGGGCACTCCGGCCGCCACCAACGTCTTCCTCGAGCGAGAAGGCCAGGTGCTGCAAGTGACGATCGCCGACAAGGGCGAGGGCCTCAACGTCTCACCCGAACTCTCGCGCGACGGCAAGAGCCTGGTCTGGACCTGGATCGACAGCAAAGACACCGACAACCGCAAGATCTACAAACTCGACCTGGAGTAGGGCAGGAGCGCTGGCTGCGCCAGCGGGAAAGGAGCGGCTTCGCCGAGACCTCGCCCTTCAGGCGACGAGGAGCCGCCTTCGACGGAGCCGGGGGCGGGCCGCTGGGGCGTTACTAGTGGGCTATCAGGTAGCCGTCGTGCTGGGCCGGCAAGGCAGCGACTTCGGACTTTACTTCCGGCTTGGCCTCGGGGTTGAAGAAGAAGTCGATCAGCTTCTTGATGAAATAGACGCTGACTTCGATGCCGGGCTCGATCAGGATACCCCAGGGGAAGCCCATCATCGTGTCTTGAGGGGGTAGACCGGCTTTGGCCGGCTGGGACGAACCGAGTTCGACCTGCTCGGCGGGGTCGGAGGTGGTCTCGGTAGGAGTCTCCTCGGTAGTAGCCACTTCGGGCCGGGTAGCGCGCAAAGGCGCCGGGGTAGCGGTGGAGCTGAGGGAACGAATCACGGGGACCTCCTGCGGTGAAGTTCTCGCAGGACTATGGTAGCCTAACCTATCCCAAAACGATGGCTGATTTCATTGCCATTTTGTAACCGCGCCGCCAAGCCTGAAAAAACCCTTAAAATGCGGCCAACCAGCCCGGCCTGGCTCCACCCGGAGTGGGCGAAATCCCCCAGCCGGAGTGGGCGATCGCTAGCCTTGGCCCACCAGCCGGCCTGGCCCCACCCGGAGTGGGCGAAATCCCCCAGCCGGAGTGGGCGATCGCTAGCCTTGGCCCACCAGCCGGCCTGGCCCCACCCGGAGTGGGCGAAATCCCCCAGCCGGAGTGGGCGATCGCTAGCCCTGGCCCGCCAGCCCGGCCTGGCCCCACCCGGAGTGGGCGAAATCCCCCAGCCGGAGTGGGCGATCGCTAGCCTTGGCCCACCAGCCGGCCTGGCCCCACCCGGAGTGGGCGAAATCCCCCAGCCGGAGCGGGCGATCGCTAGCCCTGGCCCACCAGCCGGCCTGGCCCCACCCGAAGTGGGCGAAATCCCCCAGCCGGAGTGGGCGATCGCTAGCCTTGGCCCACCAGCCCGGCCTGGCCCCACCCGAAGTGGGCGAAATCCCCCAGCCGGAGTGGGCGATCGCTAGCCCTGACCCGCCAGCCGGCCTGGCCCCACCCGGGTTGGGCGAAATCCCCCAGCCGGAGTGGGCGATCGCGGCCAGCCAGCCCGGCGTGGAGCACCAGCACCGCGACTCCCCTTCAAGGAGACCCGAATACCATGGTATGATGTTAGCTGGATTTGGAACCTCTTGACCTGAAGAAGCCGGGCGTACTCATGGGGCTAGGAATAGCCCTGGCGGTGTTCCTGATGATGACCACCGCGGGGTTGTTCCTCAGCATCGGCAAGGTCAATCCTGACGACGGCCAGGTCGTCGCCGAGTCGCAGCCTTACCTCGAGGCCCGTTTTCTGGGCTTTCCCGTGGCCGGCCAGATGCTGGTGGATGCCCGCCCCATCGCCTTTACCATGCAACGCTTCCCCGGGCGCGTGGTGGGGCTGCCGGGCCCGTTGTCGGAGGGCTCGCACACGGTGGTGCTCGACCTGCGCACGGCCCTGGGCCGCCGGGCTCGCAAGGTGTGGCAGGTGCGGGTCGACCGCCAGGGTCCTGGTCTGACCCTCGAGTCCCCCGCCGACGGTGAAGTGACCGGCAAGGAAGAACTCGAAGTCCAGGGCCACTCCGAGCCGGGTAGCCGGGTGCGCATCAACGACCAGGAGGTGAGAGCCGACGGAGGTGGCCAGTTCAGCCTCAGTCTGACCCTCAAGCCGGGCGAGAATACCCTGACGGTATCGGCTGTCGACGAGGCCGGCAATACCGAAACGCTCGAGCGAGGTTTCTATTGCGACCTGACCCCGCCAGAAGTGAAAGTGATTTCGCCCAAAGAGGGCGAGCACATCAAGAAGGCCCCTCCCACCGTGACTCTGGCCATCCAGGAGGACCGTGGTCTCAAAGACATCGTGGTGACCGTCGATGGCAAGGAATACAAAAGCCAGGCCGATGAAGAATCGGGCCAGTTCCATATTTCCCTGGGCAACCTGGCCCAGGGCGAGCGCCAGCTGACGGTCATGGTCGAGGATCTGGCCGGCCACCTGATCAAGCACGAACGCACGGTGGTGGTCGACACCTCCGAGACCTTTGGCGAGGCCAACCTGACCCGCGGCGCGGTGGGCGCCGACGTCAAGGGCCTGCAGAAGCGCCTGCACAAGCTAGGTTTCCTCGAACAATCCGATATCAACGGGCAGTTCGACGAGACCACCCTGAGCGCCCTCAAGCGTTATCAAACCGAGGAGGGGCTCGAGCCCGACGGCACCGTGGGACCTCAGGTGCTGGCCTCGCTCGGCCCGCGAATCTATGTGAACCTGGCCAGGTTTGGACTGGTGCTCGAAGACCCCATGGCCGCTCCCCGACGGTTCGGCATTGCCCACGGCATGCTCGAGCATCCTACTCCAACGGGCAAATTCCGCATCGTCGAGAAAATCAAGAACCCCGAGTGGATCCCTCCCGATTCTCCCTGGGCTCGCGAGGCCAAGTTGACCCCGCCCGGGCCCGACAACCCGCTGGGCACTCGCTGGCTGGGCCTGGATTCGAACCTCGTGGGCCTGCACGGCACGCCCTTTCCGGGCACCATCGGCACCCGCTCGTCCCACGGGTGTGTAAGGCTGAAGATTACCGATATCGAGGCTCTCTACGAATTGGTCAACGTGGGTACGCCCGTGACCATCTTCGCCGGCAGCGAAGACGACCCGAACCTCGAGAGACTCTGGCCCTGATGCACGAGAAGATCCTGGTGGTCGAGGACGAGGCGTCCATCGCCGATTTTCTCCAGGTCAATCTCTCCAAAGAAGGCTTCTCGGTGGTCTGGGCTCGCGACGGACTCGAAGCTGTCGAACTGTTTGGCCAGCACAGCCCCGACCTGGTCCTGCTGGATATGATGCTGCCAGGCCTGACCGGGTTGGATGTGCTCAAGCGCATTCGCCATCACTCCGAGGCGCCGGTGCTGGTGGTCTCGGTGCGCGATGACGAAGTCGACAAGGTGTGCGCCCTCGAGATGGGGGCCGACGACTATGTGACCAAGCCGTTCTCGGCCCGCGAATTGGTGGCTCGCATCCGGGCCAATCTCAGAGTAGGCCGGGGTCAGCAGCGGGTGCGCCTGGCCGACCTCGAGATCGACTTTCGACGGGCCGAGTTGTTTCGCGACGGCGTGCGCATCTTTCTCTCGGCCCGTGAGTTCGAGACGCTCCATCTGCTCTATCAGAATCGGGATCGGGTGCTCACCCGCGACTTCTTTCTAGAGAGGGTTTGGGGCTACGACTACGAGGGCGACCCCAGAGTGGTCGACACCACCGTCAAGCGCCTGCGACGCAAGATCGGGGCCGATCTGGTCGAGACAGTCCGAGGGCTGGGCTACCGCCTGCCTCGATGAGGACAGTCTCCTGGCTGCTGCTGGCCAGTCTCGGCCTGATCGCCCTGTTCGCCCTGGCCTCGGCCCTGATGCGCGGCTACGAGCGGACCGAACTCAACCGGCTAGAGAGTTCGATGGCAGCCACCGCGCGCATCGTGGCTCCCCAGGTCGAGCCCTCCTTGAGCCGCCCTACCCCACCGCCCCGACCGGACCTGCAAAGAGCCCTGCGCGAGACCGGCAATGTCACCGGCTCGCGCACCCGGGTGCTCGACCGCAATCGCTCGGTATGGATCGACTCGCTGGAGCAACCTCCCCAACAAGGGCTTCGCTTTCGTCCCGAGATCGACCAGGCGTTTGCCGGCCACTACTCGGCCTACACCCGTTTCGCCGACGAAAACGAACTCTCGCTGGCCCTGTTCATCGCCTGGCCCGTCTTCTCGGGCGATCAGGTGGTGGGGGTGGTCTACATCAGTCACACCACCGACGAGATTCTCCAGCACCTGGGTAAGCTGCGCCGCCGGGCTCAGCAACTGTTGGCCGGCCTGACGGTGGTGGTCTTCCTGGCCGCTCTCGGCCTCTCGGGCAGCTTGTCGCGCACGCTGGGGCGCCTGCGCGGGGTGGTCAGCCCCGGGGTGGCCGAGGAAGGTCTCGACGACGTGACCCGCATCGAGCGTAGCTTTCAGCAACTGGTCGACAATCTCGAGACCAAGGTGGCCGAACTCGAACTCGAACGCACTCGCACCCGCCAGTTCATCGAGGACGTGGCCCACGAACTCAAGACGCCGGTCACCGGGTTATGCGGCTCGGTCGAAACCTTGATGGCGGCCGAACTCGAGCCCGAAACCCAGCAAAAGCTGCTGGGAAATCTCGAGCGTGAGGCCCAGCGCCTGTCGACTCTGACCTCTCGCCTGCTCGAGCGGCAAAAGCTCGACTATTACGAAATGCAGCCGGTCGATTTCGAGCTGGTATCCTTGCTCGAGACGGTGCTCGACAGTTTCGCGGTAGCGGCCGAAAAGCGCGAGGTGAAGCTGGTCTTCCAGGGGCCCGACCAGGCCCGAGCCCGAGGGGATGCCGATAAGTTGCGACGGGTGGTCGAGAACCTGGTCGAAAACGCCGTGCGTTGTTCGCCCCGGGGGTCGCAGGTGACCATCGGCCTCGAGGGACAGGCCGCCGGTTGGCGGGTGAGCGTTGACGACGAGGGACCGGGTGTGCCCGAGGCCCTGCGCGAAAAGATCTTCGAGCGCCATCGCCAGGGCAAGGAACAAGCCGGCAGCCTGGGCCTGGGACTGTCGATCGCCGCCGAGATCGTGTCGCGCCACGGGCACACCCTTCTGGTCGAGCCTCGAACACGGGTTGGCTCGAGATTTGCCTTTGTGGTCGAGCGAACTGACACCTGATTGACACACGGGTGACCTGCGCCTGACCAGCGCTACCGCTAGCCTGGGGGTATGCGCTATACCACCCTGTTCTTGATCTATTTGCTCGCCTCGTTTGCCTGGGTCATGCTGGGTCTTCGCCTGCAAGCCCGTCACCAGGGGCAAGATGCCCGCTTGCGAGCGGCGGTGGCCGACCTGTGGGGGGCCAGCCATCGCCAGGAGGGCCCCACTCTGATGCATCCAGAAGGCAAGGTCCTGGCCCTGGACTCGACCCGGGCTACGGTCGAGTTGGCCCTGGAATATCGCCGCAAAGGCATGCTCTGGTACTCGACCTATCGGGTCAACTTCGACGCCAAATACCAGCTCGAATGCCCGGTCGAGGGAGGACGCTTCCACTTTCCGCTGCCCGCCCGGGGAGGCATGTACAGCGACTTCTCGCTGGCTGTCGACGGGCAGCCGGTGGAAGGCCAACTGGCCGATTCAGTGCTGGTGCTGCCCGTGCCCAAAGGTAAGCATGAGGTCGAGGTGAGGCTCAGTTCGCAAGGCTTAGACAGCTGGTCCTATCAGTTTCGCAAGGGCAGCCCCACGCGCAGCCTCGACCTGGTGATGCACACCAATTTTACGGGGGTCGACTTTCCGGACGGAACCGTCTCGCCGGTCAGCCAGAAGAGCTATCAGAACGGCCTCGAACTCAAGTGGAGCTACGCCAAGCTCCTGACCGGCGCCACCATCGGGGTCGAGTTGCCCCATCGGTCCAATCCAGGACCCAGGTTGATCTCGCTGTGCCTATGGGCGCCGGTGGGACTGCTGCTGTTCCTGGGTCTGACCACCGTCTTCGCCATGGTAGACCGAGTCGACATCCAACCACTGCACTATTTCTTGCTGGTGGCTGGCTTCTTCAGCTTTCACCTCTTGCTCGTCTATCTGGGCGACGTGGTCAACCTGGCCTGGGCCTTCGGTCTGGCCGGAGCGGCCTCGAGCTTCGTCTGCGTGAGCTACGCCCGGCGGGTCACCGGCTCACCGTTTGCCTACAAGCGGGCGGCCCCGGCTCTGGCCCTGAGCCTGGTCACGTTCTCGCTGGCCTTCCTGAGCGAGGCCTACCGGGGACTGCTGCTGGTGGTGTTGTTGGTGGTCTGTCTGCACGTGGTCATGCAGGTCACCGCCGGGTTTGATTGGGACGAGGTGGCCAGCAATGGCTAAGCGCAAGATTCTGCTCGGCCTCTTCGGGCTGGCTTGCCTGTGGACCGCCGTCAACCTCTATCGCACCTACAGTTGGCCGGCCGAACCGGCGCGCCCCAGCGCCGAAAACGGGGTCTGGCTCGGCCACCGCTGGCTCACGCCTCAGTCCGACGTGACCCAACTAGCCGCTCGAGTCGAGCAGCACGGTCTGGGCTATCTGTTCGTGCACGCCGGACCCCTCGATTGGCAGGGCAAAGTGGCCGCTCTGCCTGGCGAGTGGGACGGATTGGCACAACTTCGCCGCCATTGCCCCGAGACCCAAATCTATGCCTGGCTGGGCGGACTTAACGCCGACTTTCTGGGTCAGGCCGAGGACACCGTGGACCTTTCTTCGTCGCGGGTGCGAGCCAACATTGTGGCCACCGGCCGCCGCCTGGTCGAGGCCGGCTTCGATGGGATTCACTATGACCTCGAGCCGGTGCGCGAGGGAGACTCCAACTTTCTAGCTCTGCTGCGTGAGAGTCGCGAGGCCGGGCTGCTGGTCTCGGTGGCCACTCCCCAGGTGCGACCACAAGGCCTGCCACTGCCCCAGCTGTGGAGCCAGGACTACTACATCCGGGTGGGCGGTCTGGTCGACCAGGTGGTGCTGATGGGCTATGACACCTGCCAGCCCAGCCAGGACCTCTATACCCGCTATCTGGCCTATCAGACCCACCAGGTGGGCACGGTCAGTTGCCAGTTCCTTTTGGGCTTGCCCACTTACGATGACAACGCGCCCTATCACAATCCGGCCCACGAGACGCTGGCCGCCGGACTGGCGGCCGCCGGCCCGGCCGACGGAGTGGCCATCTATGCCTATTGGACGACCACGGAGTCAGATTGGACGCTCATCGACGATGGGCGTCGAAAAAGTCGCCAATGATCTCGACGGCGTCGATGTCGCGACAGACTCTTCCGATCATCTTCTCGGGCAGATACTGGTGGCCTCCTGGCACGGTGTGACCACCGCCGATGACGCGATAGAAAACCACCTCGGCTGCCCCGCCGGCGTAGACGCTCTTTTCAACGCTACAGCCGTCGTTGGTCAGATCCGGAAGCTTTTCGACCACCGGCTCGCCGCTGCAGCCGTTGCGGCCGCACCAGAGCTCGAGAGCCCTGGCGGTCGAGACGATGGGCACGGCCTTCACCTTGCCCACCGAGATCGCTCCACCCGCGTAGGGAACCCAGGGGTCGGTGGTGCTCTGAAAGATGAGCACCGAAACCGGCCGGGTGGGAGCAAAATCGCGAGCCATCGGCTCGGTCAGTCCGCCGATGATAGGCGCGATGGCGGCAAAGCGGTCGGACATCTCCATCCCCACCCGATGGCTCATGATGCCGCCGTTGGACGGCCCGGTGGCGTAGACCCGATTGGGATGGATGGGATAGTCCTTGGCGACCCGATCCAGCAGCGCTCGAACGAAAGCGAGATCATCCACGGCTCTGCTCATCCCGAGGTCTTGGGGCCGCGAACGGCCATCACTCCAGTGATGTTCAAAGCCGTCCGGAAAGACCACCAGATAGCCCCGGTCGGCTAGTCTTGAAAAACCTTGCAGAGCCGTTCCTCGAGCCGAACCGCCGCCTCCATGGAAGACGATGATCACCGGCAAGCGCCGGTCCGACTCGCGGCTGCTCGGCTCGACTACAAAGTAACGGCGCCGCTCGCCGTCGACATTCAGATAAACCAGGCAGGGCGGGCCAAGCACGGTAAAGCGGTGGCCAGCCACAGAGCTACCACGAGAGCCTTGAGCACGAAAGTGTTATTGAGGGACACTCTCGCCGGCCAGGTGGTAGAACAGGCTGCCGTCGTAGAGTTGATGGAATCGCTCCCGGCTGAGGGCATTCACGGTTTGCCCGTCAACCTGAGTGGGTTGACCCGCCAGTTCAAGCAACATCTCGAACTCGGCGCGGGCGCCCGCCTGGCCGGAATCGGTCTTGTTGCCGGCCAGCAGATGCTCGATCTCGCCAGCGTCGAGAGCGTTGTTTTTGTCGAGATCATTAGCGTTGAACATCTGGTCGACTCGCTCGGGGACGACCTGGCCCTGAGTGTCGTAGATGCCGGTATCGCTGCCGTGCTTGCCGAGGTGGATGTTGTCGGTGATGATGGTGGTGGGCGAATACCAGGGGGCTCCGGTTGCAGGGCCCAGCGCTCCGTTGATAACGGTGGCTACCAGGGCGGCTTTGGGAGCGGCCATGTGCATGGCGCGCAAACCCTGATAGGTCTCGGGAATCTGGATGTCGCCATCACCGTCGCGGTCAAAGAAGTCGACGTGCTTCTCCAGGCCGGTGCGAGTCTGGCTGACGGTGGTGGCCGGCGTGATCGGCACAAATGCGCTGCCAGCCACGACGGCCGCGAGTCCGGCCAGGGCCAGGCCGACCTTGAGACCTAGATGTCTTGATTTGGGGGCCACCGGGTCGCTGGTGGGTCCGAGGGTGGCTGGCTCGATGGTATCAGGGCCGCCCGAGGTCGGGGGGGCGGTCGATTCAAATCGATCGGTGTCGGGGGAGGGGGTCTGGGGCGGGGTTGCGGATGCAAACCTGGACACAGGCGTGGCCAGGGCTGGCGTGAACTTTACTTGCATGGCGTGGCGGGACTCCTTATTACTTGAGCGATTGGTGGCCCCGAGCGAGACTATCCCAGCGACGTGAAAGAATGCTGAATTGGGTCAGGGACCGAGATATCGCTTCATCAGAGCGCCCAGGCCCACCAGCAAGAAACCGCCACAGCTCACCAGCACGGTCTCCCAAAAATAGCCGAAGGTCCAGGCTGCCTCAAAGGTGCCGACGCGCGGAGAGCCCTTCCTGTAGCGCACCTGGGGATGGCTTCCCACCGCCAGGCTCCCGGCCGCGAGTTGCTCGAGCTGGCTTCGGTTTCGGCTGCTGGCCCGGGTCGAAAGGGTCGACTCGACCGTCTGTCCCTCGGCCGTGTAGCTGCATCTGACCTGCAATCGCAAGGTGTTGCGGGTGGCCGGCACGATGCGGTTCGAAATCACGGTGGCTTCGGCCACGGGCCAGTTGGTGAGAACATCGACCTTCTTGACCACCAGGACCACCCCCACCCCGACCAATCCCAGCCCGATGACTACAAAACCCAACCCGGCCAGAGCTACGGCGTCGCTACGGTCGCTCAAAGCCATGACACCGACCGGAATCACCCCGAACAACAGACCCCCTCCCGCCAAAGCCAGGGGGATGATCCAATCGCTCCCGCCGGGCGGCAGGCGAAGGTCCTCGGGATCGCTGGGGTTCTGGGGCAGGTCGACCTCGGCTCCCACTGGAGTAGCTGCCAGGGCCGACTCGATCAAGGTTACATCCGAACTCGACCAGGAGGTGGTCAGGACTTTCTCGGCACCCTGGCTGGTCTTGATCCGAACCTCGCCCAGAAAGTCATTGCCGTTGGGCACAACCTGACTGGAGATCACCTCGACGGTGAGCTTCGGCCAACCTGCCACGCGCTGCATCGACCAGCCAAAAAAGCCGCCCAGAGCAAGCAACAGGGCGCCAATTCCCCAAAAGATCAAAACCACGGGGTCGCGCAGGAACTTCATGGATGAGATTTCCACCTGAGGACCTGGACTTTCCTACAGCGTCGAGGGTATCCAGACGGATCTGTCCAAGCCACTGCGATGCGATACCTTCTCCTGGTCCTGATGCTGCTCGGCTCCCCGGCCTGGTGCGAACTCGTAACCGACGAGGACAAGAGCTTCTCGCTGGAGTGCCCGACGGACTGGACGGTGCTCGCAGTGAAGGCTGGCCACGTCATCCTCTCGGCTCCCAACCCTCAGCTGAGCGTAATCCTGGTCGGAGTCGAGCCCGAACCCATCAAGACCGAGGCCGGCCGGGAAAGCGCCCGCGAAGTCATGAAGCAAGCTGTGGCCGGCCAATGGAAGAGCCTCGACTTCGCTCCTGAGGAATCAACCCTCTGGGCCGGCCTGAAGGGCTGGCGGTCCGAGGCGACGGCCGTGCTCAAGAGCGGCAAGACGATCTCCGGCTACGTGATCCTGGTCCAGGGTAAAACCTCGGCCTATTATCTTTTCTACCTGGCCGACAATGTCGACCAGGCGAAGACCGCCAGCGCCTGCCTCGAAAGCTTCCAAGAGCTTTAATCGCCAGTCTAGAATCGAGTGACCGGCGGGGATTGCTGATTGGCCAAAAACACCTTGAAGGTGACCTCGTAGAGGCTTCCGGCGGCGTCGCTGGTGAGGCGAATCTCCACCATGCCCTGGGTTGGCTGGTTGAAAGAGGCCTCCCCACGCTCTCCCAGTCGAGCCAGCAGCCGGGTCCGCCCGGCATCATCTTCGTGAACCAGGTTGGTCCCCTCCAGTCGAATCTTTTGACTGGCTCCCCAGCGGGGAGCACCCCATTGATCCACCTCAAGCAGCTCGTCGTTCTTGAGGGGCGGTTGAAACTCGAGCTCGGTGGCAGCCGGGTCCCCCACTTTGGGAGCGACCAGTTCGCTCCCCCGCAGCAGCCGCTGGATGTGCCCCACGCCGAGCATAGCCGCCCGGTAAGCCTGGCTGTGAACGTCTTGCTTGGCCGAGGCCTGAAAGCTGAGGCGGTAGGCAGCCAGAGTCATCACCGTCAGCATGGCGAAGATGGCGCTGGCCACCAGCACCTCGGCCAGGGTCAGCCCTCGGCGAGTTACTCGCGGAGCAAACGCGTCCACAGCCTGTAGTTCTGCTCGGCCTGATCGTCGGTCCAGAACACCCGCACCTCGACCCGCTTGAGGTCGGGATCCTCCACCACCTCGGCGACCTCGACCTCGAAACCCGGGGTGGTCGAGGCTGCTCTGGGTCGACCGGTGCTGGTCTCGAAGTCATCCTTTAGTGATTGCTCGACCTCGCTCAACACGGTAGAGGCCACCAGGCTGGCGGTATGACGCTGGGTTGACTTGCTCTGAGTAGAGAGGGCGAAGGTCTGCATCGAGAGCGTTCCCAGCAAAGCGATGGAAAGCACGGCCATGGCCACCAGCACCTCGGCCAGGGTGAAAGCCCGCTCAGTAGCTGGCCATCGGCACATAGCGGCTCCCTCCCGTGTTGCGATAGCCTCCCCCGATGATCTGCGTCTGGACGTTGAAAAATCCGTCATCGACGATCAGGTTGCCGTGGCCGTCGTAACGCTGTCTAGGCAGGGGCGGCAAGGCCTCGTAGTCGCGCTCAAGAGAATACTGGGTGTCGGGGGCCGAAGGGTCGAGCGACTTGATCAGCCGGCGGCCCTGGGCGTCGATGCCCAGCGAGTCGATACGAGTGTTGATACCCCCCGACGGAGTGGCCCGTCCACTGGCGTCGTAATGGGCAGCCTGGGCCGGAGGGATCGGCTTCCACTGGCCGTCTTCCAGGCGAAACAGGGTGTCGGCCGCGCCCGGATGCTCGCGTGAGGCCCAATAGACGGCGTGCAGACCGCTGTCGATGTTGGCCTCGGCGTGGCCCGTGTGCGGCGAGTAGCCGTCCTCTTTGACCAGGCCGGACTCGGTGTAATACTCGCGTGGCACCGGTGGCAGCGGGTCCCAGCCGGTGTCGGTCTTGCGATAGAGCACGTCGCGGCCGTCGGGCTCGCCCCACTGGGCATAGACCTCGGCATCCTGGTCTCCGGTCAGATTGAACAACACCTTGGGAAGCCCTGGTGCACCGACCAACTCTCCGGCGTCGTTATAGTGCTGACTGGGAGGAGGCGGCAAGGCATCCCAACTGTTGGAATTGAAGTCGTATTGCAGCAGCATGTCGCCCCCCTGGCGCATGCAAGCTACATGGAGATGGTCATCGGAAGCGTGCATCTTGGCCAACAGGCCAGGGGCCTGGAAGCCTCCCGGTCGCACGATGTTGCCCGAGGCGTCGTAGTCCATCTTGGGAATGGGTGGCAAAGCCTCCCAATTGGCCGAGTCGACGTTGAACTTCAAGATGGTCGACCGCCCCACAATGGCGTCCCAGATCGGACCAGCGCCGGCAGCCTCGGCCATGCCTGCCAGAGCGTAGATGTGGCCGGCCCCGTCCTGGGCGGCCATGTCGCCTTCGACCAGGCCGCGCACCAGATTGGTGAGAGGGTCATCCCCTTCGAGAAAGGCGTAGGAGGCGGCGAACAGGTTGCCGTGATTGTCGGCGCTCAAGAAGAAGAGGCTGTTGCAGTACTCGCCCGGCACCTGGTGCAAGTTTCCATCCGAGGAGTAATACTGTAGCGGGGCCGGAGGGATCAGCTGCCAATCGGGCTCATCCCCGGTGCGATAGAAGATGGAGTCGGGATTGTTGGCTCCCAGCACCGGGGACTGGGCGAAGGTGATCCCCTTCACGTCGGGCCGCTTGCGCACCACTCGCTCGAAGCTGCGAGCCTGACCGCGCCGGCCCTCGATGTAGGCCAGACCGTGGACGTGAAAAAGTCTGGGGTTGTCGGGGTCGACGGTGGCCCAGGCCTCGAGTTTCAAGCCGTCCTCCTCCTCGGTGTAGGGCGTGGCCTCGCTGTAGCTCTCGAAGGCCTCGTCCTGGTTGAGCAGCAAGATGGCCTTGTTGGTCACGGCCCGAGCCGCCTGGAGCCAGCGTGTCTCTTCAGCCTCGCGCTGGGTCAGGCGCAGGTTGATCGAGGCCTGCTGGGCGGCCACCGTGCCCAGCACGAAAAGCAAGAGCACGATAAATAGGGCGATAGGAATCGCCATGCCCTTGCGCCCCGGGAGTGTCATAGACCAAATATACCAGACGGAGCGGGATCAGGCCACCGTTTCAAAGCCGTGGCGAGTGCTCTCGCGGAAAGTATCGAGGTTCTGGAAGGGGTCGACGCCCGCGGCTTTGAGTTCACGCTCGTGAGACAGGGTCTTGCGAGTGTGGTCGACATCGAGCACCGAGAAGCTGCTCAGGTCGGACACCTGGACGAACCGCTCCTGGGCGGGATCGAAAGCGTAGATGGGAGCATGCCGCTCCGAGAACGAGGCGATCTCTTTGGCCACGCCCGCGCCCACGCTGCCGTCCGAGTGGGTGGCGAAGAACACGCCGTCCTGGGCGTCGCACAGTTGCACGAAGTAGTCCATGCCCCCGCGCTGATAACCCTCGGAGTGGCAGGGCTGGTTGGGGTTCTCGACTCGGGTGTCGGGAAATTCGCGCTGAAAGCGCTGGCTGATGAGCCGCTCGACCGGGGTGTCGTACATGCTGGTGGGATGGGCGAAGTAGAAGTTTCTGACCATGCTCTGAGCCTATCTGACCGCGCTGAAATTCGCGTGAAAGTGGAACGACCAGGGTTGAAGGGCCCGGCTACGAACCAGCCTGGATGAAGCTGCGGGACCTGGCCGACTTTCTCGACCAGATTCAAGAAGGCCATGTCGACTCCCACGGCGTGTTCACCCTGGACTGGTCGCGGGCCCAGGAGAAGCTGGCCAAATATCAAGCCGAGGCGCCCGGGTTGTGGCTGCTCAAGCTGTTGCAGTTTGCGGTGGCTCACGACTCCGAGTATTTTCTGGTGAAGGTGCGATTCGACACGACGGTTGTCGAGTTCAAGGCGCCAGCGGAGGGAGCCATCGAAGCGTTGACTACCCTCGACCCGGTCGGATGTTCTTCC
Source organism: Vulcanimicrobiota bacterium (assembly GCA_050250895.1). Classification (GTDB taxonomy): domain Bacteria; phylum Vulcanimicrobiota; class Xenobia; order Xenobiales; family JADMJV01; genus CAYRFU01. The sequence goes on from JBFWNU010000004.1 coordinate 589,919, forward strand.
CTCGACCATCTCCAGGTCGGAGTTCAGTCGCTGTGCACCGTCCCCAAGAGCGAAGCCACTCTGGCCTTCGGTGACCGAGAATACCCATTGAGAAACGGAGTGCTCATCGAACCTGGCGAGCCTCTCAAACGCCCCCTGGCTCACTTTCGCATCACCCGCCGCTGGAAATCAACCGGCCGCGGGCGGTTGTTCGACTATTTCGGGAACAGCCGGGTGCACCTGGATGAGTCGCTGTTTCTTCAAGAGATGGGTCGCTTCGCCCCCACCAGGCTTCTTTACGATGGGCGCCTGCTCAACGACCCCGTGGTCAACAAGCCGCCGGCGCTCCGGCTTGGGGTCTGGGTCGGACCGTTCCAACGCCGCCCGCGACCGGCCATCCCCTACGCTACCCTCGAGCGCATCGTGCTGACCCGAGCGCCCATGGAGCAGCGCCTGGTGGTCGCCGACCACAGCCTGCGCAGTCCAGAGTTTCTGGTGACCGACCACAACGCCTATCGCGTGAATGGCTACCACGCCTTCGTGCAGGAGTGGCAAATGGAGGATGGGCAGATCGAGTGCCGGCCTGACAAACTCAGAGAGTTTCTGCGCTCGTTGAGACCCCACTACAACTTTTTCACCTCTCGCATCGAGCGAGCCGATGGCGAGACCGAACTCTGGTATGATTACAATCGTGGCCTGCCGGCCCTGAGTGCGCGCGGTTATCTGTCGCTTGACCTTGGCCAGGACCGGGAAGGCCGCCTTTATCTGGTGCATCACGGGGTGTGCATGAAGCACCGGCCGCTGGGCCCCAAGTTCAAGGGGTGTCTGGCGATCTGGAGTGTTCCCGAGGTACACACCGACCTGAGCCAGTTGCAGGTGCTCGACGACGAACTCTACGCCTCCATTCTGGCCACCGTCCAATCCCACTTCTCCGAGGCGGCGGCCACCCTGGTGCGCATAGCGGAGGAGCCCCGCGACCTTTGGCACCGCTATCAACGCCCGCTCGACGACATGCTCCTGGCCCGAGCCAGGGGGTTGGCCGAGAACAAATAAAAAAACCACCCGGAGGCGACCCGGGTGGCGAGGAGATTCACTTCTTGGCGTTGGACCACAAGACTTTGTTGTCTTCGCCAAGGACTCGGAGGTTTTCCACACCGTTGACCTTGATTTGGCTGCCTCCTTTCCCCTGAGAGTAGAGTACTTTTCCGTCGGCTCCGACCAGGGAAAAGTTCTGGCCGTTGCCGTTGATGTCGGCTGAATCCTTACCAAGCCCGCCATTGAGAGAGACCTTGTCGCGGCCCTGGCTGACGTCGTAGGTCAGATGATCGTTGCCCCAGCCTCCATTCATCTCGATTTTGTCGTTGCCCCGGCCGCCGCCGGCGCGAAGTTCATCGTTACCCAGTCCTCCTTTCTGGACGATATGATCGTTGCCGTTGCCGCCCGAGGCGGCCAGTTTATCATTGCCCCATCCTCCTCTTTGTTCGATGTCGTCGCGGCCGCGGCCGCCGGTAGCCAATTGCTCATCGTTGCCCAGGCCACCGCGCTGGCGGATCCGGTCACTACCGTCGCCACCGTCGGCCACTTGCTGGTCGTTGCCCAGGCCGCCGTGCTGGTCGATGCGATCCCGGCCGCGCCCGCCCAGCCCGACCTGGAAGTCGTCGCCCCAGCCGCCGCGCTGGCTGATGTGGTCGTTGCCGCCATCACCGGAGGCATACTGCTGATCGCGTCCCAGGCCACCCCGCTGGTGGATGTGGTCGTTGCCGCCGCCAGTCACGGCGGCCTGCAGGTCGTCACCCAGGCCGCCGCGCTGGTGCACACGATCGGCCCCGGCGCTGCCGCCGGCAATCTGGGTGTCGCTGCCCCAACTGCCACCCTGCGAGACCCGCCCGCCGTTGGTGTTGACCTGATAAGGGCCTTTGAACCCCTCGGGGTTGGCCACCGCCAGAGCTGACGAGCCGTTGTGGGCGGTAGCCGCGGCGGTGCCGTCATTGGCCGCCGCCAGGGCGAAGTTGAAGCCGCCCATAATGTCGTTGAGGTTGCGGTTGAGTAGCTGATTGATGGTGAACTTGCCGTTCTGGTTCCAGCCCAGCGACAGCCCCAGGGCGGTGCCACCCGGGCCGGCCTGGGCCAGGGCCCCGGCCGAGTTGGCCGTCGACCCGGCCGCGGCCGTGCCCTTGTTCTCGGCCTGGGTGAAGGCCAGCGGAAGTTGGTTAGCGATCAACATGGCGTGCTCCTTACTTGTGACGAATCTCGATGACGATCTCGCCGGGGCCGGCCACCGCCTCGGCTTTGGCTCCCCCTGAAGCCGAGGCGATGGCGATCGATCCCTGGCAGTGCTCTGGCATGACCAGAGGCCGGCTGGCTAGCAGTTTCTTGATCCACTCGCGATCCATTAGCGACCTCCCGCATTGCTGTCGGCACGACCGAACAAGAGGGCGTCGGCCACGGCTCCACCGCCCCAGTCGGCCCGGCTGCGGGCTGACGAGAACAGGTCGGCGCGAGCCACCGAGTTGGAGCCGTGGAAAGCGCTGGCATCGGCACTCGACCAGTCATCGGCCTGAGCGGCGGCCCCGCTCCGATTGGCGGCCAGGGCGTTGGCGCTGGAACGGTCGTCGGCGTCGGCGAAGGCCTGGGAGTGGAAGTCGGCTCGACTGGTAGCCCGCGAGCCGTCGTCGGCTACCGCATCGGCCCGAGACAGGCCGGTAGCGTGGGCGCGAGCGCTGGAATGGTCGGAGGCGAAGGCGTTGGCCAGCGAGTCGATGCTGGGGCCGGTCGAGCTGTCGTCGGCGATGGCGGTGGCGTTGGAGTGGTTGATGGCGCCAGCGTTGGCAAACGAGGCCACGTTGGCGTTCGAGTCCGCCCGGGAATGGTTGATGGCGTTGGCCGTGGCGCCCGAGCCGGCGTTGGCCCTGGCATTGGCCGAGGAGAACCAGTCGGCGTTGGAGCTGGCGCTGGAGTTGTTGGTGGCGGTCGAGGTGGCCCGCGACAGGTCGTCGGCCCTGGCCGAGGCGCTCGAGTTGTTGCTGGCCGTGGCCCGCGAGCTGGACAGGTCGGTGGCTCGGGAGACCGCCGTCGAGTTGTTGGAGGCGCTGGCGTTCGAGCTGCTATGATTGGCCGCCGAGGCGACCGAGGTGGAGCCGTTTCGGGCCGTCGAGGTGGCCGAGCTGCCGCCGCTGGCGCTCGACACGGCCAGGTTGCCGCCGCTCATCGCGTTGCTCAGCACGCTGTTGATGCCAGAGTTGACGGCCCAGCCCGATTTCCAGGGCAGCCCGGAGCCACCGGCCTGGGTCGAGGCGGCGCCGCCGGTCTGAGTGGGAGCGGCCACGCGAGCGGTGGGGCGGGCGGTCTGGGCGGGAGAGTTCTGAATTGCTAGAGCCATTTGTTTGGCCTCCTTCGGTGTTGTTTAACTTGGTCACAGAATAGGCCACCGCATGACGTGCTCGATAAAATCGGATCAAAAATTGTAAACGGCATGTAAACTTCAGGTGAAACTTGCAGGCGGGGTTGGCTGAGATACCTGAGAAAACGGAGCAGCACCCACCGGGGGAGCCCCGGCTTCGATCACCGCAACATTGACCAAACAGGCCGCCACGGCACTTGCCGGGGACCGAGCCTACCACAGGACTCGAGTCGGCTGGGAAGAAATCAGAGACCGTGTTTGCGAGGTCGGGGCGACGACGCAAACGGGGAGGTCATGGAACTTCAACTGAATGACGCATTGTCTCTATTGGGAGCGGTGGTAACGGTGGCTCTCACCATTTTCATGATGACGCGCGTGCCGAAGCCGGCCGGCAACGCACCGAGAGCGACCTTTCCGGCCCCGAAGAACATTCGTATGGGGCGTCACCCCATCTTGAGGACCCAGGAGGCCGGCCTGGATCTGGTGCGACACAAGCAACAGATGCACTTTGAGTATCAGGGAAAGCGGGTGCAAGTCGAAGCCAAGGGTAACGCCGAGGTTCTGATCCTGATGCTGTGGAGCGCCATCGAGAGCCAGGGGTCGCCCGCCGTTCCGACCGAAACCGGTCCAGGGATCTGGCACTGGCGGTGGACCTTCGGAGGCGGGACCAGTGACGTCGGTCCGGAATTGATCCACTATGATACGGGAGAGGCGCAGGTGACTCTCGATGCTTCTGGAGCCCTCCTGACTCTCGAGACGGTCAAGGAGTCTCGTGCGCGACCGAGTGGGCCGCCGTAGACCTGACGTGCCCAACCGACTCTGGGCTTGACGTCCATCAAGTGGTCTTTTACCGCCGCGGCGGGTCTACCGTGCCAGACAACCTGATCGTGGTCTGTTGGTCTGCCACGCCAACGGGCGCGACCTGGAACGGGAAGAACCGGTAGGAGTCATCGATTGGCTAGCGCCCTCGCCCAGGACTGGATGACGGTTCCGAAGGACGGATGGGTTCCGCCCGCAAGCCCGGACGATGATGCGGGGTTACTCTCTCCCCGCAGAACCGAACGGACGGCTACACGGATACCCTTTGTCAATACAACGGAGGTACTGCGATGATAAAAACGTTAACCAAGCATGGGAACAGTCACGCCTTGATCCTCGACCGCGCCATAATGGAATTACTCGAGATTGACGGCAATACGCCGATCAAGATCACTACGGACGGGAAACAGCTCATCCTGACGCCGATTCGCGAGCCTCAAACGGACCTAAAGAAAGCCCTTACCCGGGTGAACCAACGTCACGGTGGAGCCCTCCGGCGTCTGGCCGAGTAGTTCGTCTTCAGGGGTCGATGACTGGCGTTCTACCCTGACGGAGAAAATCGGCCGTGGCAACCTTATCGACCACCCAGGCGACCTGCGGGCTGTAGACGTCCGGCCCACGGCTCCAACGGCAAGCCTCGCGCAGTGCCCTCGCAACCCGAGCGAGTCCCCACGGCGATCCGCCGTTGAGAATGGGTGCAATGCCTTGGAAACGCCAATTTGGAGACTCGGATGCGACCGATGGCATCCTCCTTGGCGCCCTTTTGGAGCTGCAAGACTAAGGGTCTGTCAGTAAGAGTCGCATTCCGGGTGTCGAGGCGCCCCTGTGGCAAGGCGCGTCTGACCGCGCATATGGCAATATGTAAGGGAAGCGCAACGCAGCCCCAGACTGAACTTGTCGAGACGAAAGAATTTTTTGAGAATCTCAACGGCTTGTGGATAGGACATTTGGCTGGCAAGCAGGGCCATCACTTCTTGAAGGTCAGGTAGGGCGCTGTGCTTGCCGTCTAGGCCCGCAGAAGGTCGAGAGGAACGGCAGAGTGACCACAATCGCCGTGGTAGGCGCGCTGGATCTGGATCTGGCCGAGTTTGGTCTTCACCGATTTCTTGACATCCCCCTGGAACTCGAGCTCCTGATCGCAGTCGTGGCAGCACATACGGCTGCGGTAGAACCCTTGATAATGCCCCAAGACGGCCTCCATCAGCCCGCGCCCGAGTGAGAAGACGACCTCAGGGATGAATTCCTGGAGGAGTCCGGGAAGCTCCTTCTCTTGGTTGCGAACGAGCGCTTCATTAAAGCGAAGGAATACGGTGCGAAAGCATTCCCCCGCTAGCGAGACTATCTGGTTCCAGAGGCGGTCGGCACGGCGGGGTAGTCCGACGCGCGGACCCGGGCCATTTCACGTTAGATGGGCTGCGGTTCGGCAGCCATTCGGGACTTACACTGAGTCGACTGTTCCGTAGGATTTTCGGGGATTCGATCGCGAACTTTACCGCTCGGCGTTGCACTGGCAATCGGGATGATATTCATTGTTGGCCTCCTCTTGAAGTGGGTGTTTTAGTCTACAGTCAACTTCAAGTTCGGAGGCCATTTCCTTGCCCTTCGAGAGGATCAAACCCCACAAAATGACGTCCCAGAGGGTTTACCGAGAAATCGGATCAGCAACCAATAGCACTTGACAATACGTGATCGGAAAACTACTATCGCATCATGTCTCGCAGTGACGTTATCTGTGCGTGTTGCCATCAGGAAGTGTATCGAAGCGATGAAACGTACGCGGGCCTATCCGGTGGTGCTTGCATCGAACTCGACCTCGATGAAGATCTTGAGCTATACCGAAGACTTGTGCAAAGGGCCTCAGGTTTTCTCGAAATCTGGTGGCGCTCACCCTATTCCAAGGGCGAAGGGGGCAGTCTTGAGAAGGCGAAGATTGTTGAAGATGGGCATCACGGTCAATTCGATTTGGCTTTCTGTTCCACGATTTGTCTTCGTTCCTACTTGAATTCACGCGTGGATGCTCTCGAGGGCGTTGTCCAAAGTTGGTATCTAAGTCGTGTTCGGTTCACCCTGGAGCAAGGGGATGATTCAAAGGCGATCAGCGAATGGCAGAGCTATTTCGGGTGCTCTCGACAAGAGGCCGAGGAAGTTGTTGCGAATTTGAAAGACGGCAATACTTCACAGTAGCGTTCTCCTTCGTAACTGAACGCACCGTGGCGCTGGCGCGCCCTTTGCCCCAAGAGCGCTCGTCAGGGCCGCGAGGCAGAGGCAAAGACTGCAACGGAGAAGGGCGTGACCGTCGCCGAAAGGCGCTCGGGCGCAGTTCAGACCACGTTGAACCTGATGGAACTGCGAACGAAACGAGCGCGCCCGGGGGCGACGGCTCAGCGACCCCCACAGCCAGAAAAGGTCTGGTATCGGGGGTACTTCTCCGTCGCCGCAACTTAGCCAGCTCGAGCCCATTCCAGCAGCCATTCCAATAGCCCGCTCTCTCGCTCGCGTTCAAGCTCGCGCCCGCGACGGTCGCGCCAGACCAGCCCCTGGGGAGCAACCCCGCTCACTTGCAGGATGCCTTTGTGGATGTTCTTGTGGCAGCGCGAGCACACCACGACGAGATTCTCTGGCACCGTCGGTCCGCCCCGACAGTAAAAGACTACGTGATGCACATCGAGCCAGAGTCGGTGCGGGCAACCCGGACAAGAGCAGCGGTAGCCATCCCGCCGCAGCACGGCCCGGCGCTGGGCGGAAGTCGCCTGCCGCTTGCTGGGATTGAACCTCAACCGACCGGCCAACTGCAACTTCGTCTCGCCCGGACACACGTGTGTCTGCATTGCCAGCGCCTCGACCGGAGCGACCAGGTCCTGGGCGGCTTCAACCTTGAGTTGCTCCACCTGGCCGCCCAGAAAGTCGGCCAGGATCCATTCGAACGCCTCGGCCGGATTGACCGTGCCGCCGTTGTCTCTCGAGATTACGGTCACCGCTCGCGACCACAGCTCGGACACCTCGGGAGCGACCCGAAAACGAAGCTCGACCTCTTCTACCATATTCAGGGCCGCCTCGGCCGGAGTGTCACCGCGATTGGCCCCGCTCACTAAACGAGCCAGGCGATGAGGCTTGAGGCGCACCGCCAGGTCAAGCCAGGCCTCTTCGGTCTCGGGCGTCACGATGCGGGTGACTACGCGCAGGTTGGACCAGCAGATTCGGTTCTCTTCGCAGGCTTTGGAAAACAGCGGCAGCTCTTCGAGATGGCCGGCGATCCGCATCGAATCTAGTGCCTCGCGCTTCTCTACTTTGATCAGCCGGGCGAAATGGATAGCCGAGTGGCAGCCGGTCTCGGCGCAAAAATCGGTGCGCTCGATAACCAATAGACATCGTCCCAGCAGGATGCGAGTCAGGGCCAGGGTGTTGGCCAGGCGACGGATCACCCTTTCCAGCCGCTCGTGAGGGAGCTTGCTCAAGTTTTCGACGGTCCAGAATTCGCGTTGCTTTTGATCGGTAATCATAAGTCCATGATAGCCTTTGCCCCCGTTGTTCGTCAAAGATTCGATGCGGCCCAAACCCTTATTTTACAGGCAATTGCGCATTTTCTAAACGATGATTATTCGAGCTTTTCGGGGCCGAAATGAAGTTTTCTTCAAACACGGCTGTTCAAGTGCCTGAGGGGGTCCTGGAGGGGCTATCACGAGCAGTTTAGGGGCGAGGCTCCTCCCGGGCGGTTGGGCGGCCGCATCTGAAAAAAGTTTGACACACGTGTGCGCGGCGCGGGGTTAGACGATCTGGTGGAGTCGTTAGCCACGACAATGATGGCAACATGATCGCACGGGTTCTCGACCCGAGCGGTACGCCAGCGACGACCAACTTCGAGCTGGATGTTCATGAGCGTCTCAACATTTCTTCCATGTGATGGCGAGTCAAAAGCGATTTTCAGGGCGTCAAGCTCCCGGGTATTCAGCTTGGAAAGCTGCTGTAGAAGGCCGGCTAGCTCTACGTCTTCGACCGCCATCCCAGCGATCACACCTTTATCATCCAACAGCAGTTGTTCTACGGGACTTCGAGAGCTTCGGCGACCTTTTCCAAAGTGCCCATGCGAGGATTCACACGATCCGTTTCCCAGCTGGCGACATAACTCTGCGAAACGCCAACGAGATCAGCCAGTTCCCGCTGCTTGAGGCCTTTCTGCTTGCGGTGTTTCGCGATGATCTGACCGATGCTCACCTCTTAGGAAATCCTGTAAGAATGACGTGACTCCTCGTAGCCTAGTCACTAAACGAAATAAGGTCGCGGTTACTCCAGGAATGTAATTACAAGAGGGCGTGAGCGTCGCTGAAAGGCGCTCGAGAGAGAGCCAACTCGCCAGATTCACCAACCCTTCCCTTCCTCGCCTTTTGCGGCTCGGCGGCCGAGTGCCGACTCCGGGAACTTGGAGCCGCCGTGCCTAGATATAGAACCAGCCATCCTCTTCCTTGAGTCCGGGCCCTTCGAAAGTGAGCCGCTCCCGGACCGGTCGACCGTTGGTGTCGGTTCCGTCGTAGGGCACCGATTGGCCGTAGTGGTCGGCCAGGGTCGTTCCATCCACCCGCTCGACATAGACGGCGTGCCCAAAGCTGCTCACGACCGTGCTCTCTCCCAACAGTGGATCCTCACCCGCCATCGCTCGCACCCTGGTCTCGCTCCCCACTCCGAGATAATTGGCGCAGTGGCGCGGACGTTGACCCGAGCGCAGATCCTCGAGAGCTCGCTCGAAGCGCTGGTGCTCACTCAGCCAACCCTCGACCAACCCCATTTTCAGATCAGCCGCCGGCATCAGCTGGGCCCGTCGGGCGGCGGCCACCGCGTAGGCGAAGATGGCAAAGGTTTTGGTGGGCGAGGCCGCTCCCTTGAGGCAGGCAGAATCGCGAGCCAGGGCCACTTCTTCCTCAGTAAGACTGACCACCGCCCCGTCGCGTAGAGTGACCCGAAAGCCATCCTCGAGCCGCTTGACCGACTTGAAGAGCTTGCGACCGAACACTTTCATGGCGGCTTTGACGGTAGCCACCAACGCACAGTTTCCCTGACTGGTCTGAGCGAAGTCGACCACCAGGGCATCGGTCTCGAGAGGCAGTTGGAAGGCCTCGGCGAGCAGGCGGTCTTCCTGCTCGCTCCAATCGGGTGCAAAAACCCGGCCATCCCAGGCGAACTGCGGGCTGTAGACGTCCGGCCCACGGTTCCAACGGCAAGCCTCGCGCAGTGCCCTCGCAACCCGAGCGAGTCCCCACGGCGATCCGCCGGTGAGAATGGGTGCAATGCCTTGATACGGCAACGTTTTGAGTGCGACGCCCCCAACCATTGTCGGCTATCTCACGAACTTTGCGCAACTTGTCTAGTGGGATTTACCCCCTGGTCTTCGCACGTGCCCATTTAGCGTCAACGACTGGGCGGACGCGAGCAGACGGTCCTGCTCAAAGCCGCCGTGGTCCAGATTCTGAACTTCAATACCTCGAACGTCTTCACAAGATGAAATCAAAGTGATCTCAACAGTCGGGACATCTTTCTGGAGTACACGCACGTCCCCAGCTGGGAAGCGACAGACGAGAGCATCTGTGTGCGAGACGGTCTGGTGATCAGTGCCATTGGGCGCCTTCGTGTGGAAGCTTGTGAGCTCAAGCCGGGAGAGAACTTTTCGCCAAGTTCTCTGAAGAAGTCGCTCTCTGACATTGGGTGGCAACAGACAGAAGAGGTCTCTTTTTACAACATCATCCGAACCACCTATCTTTGCCGGGAAACGCCAATTTGGAGACTCCAGGTCAACGAGGATGCGACCGCGGGCATCTTCCTTGGCGCCCTTTTGCAGTTGCAAGACTAAGGGCCCCGCGCGCTTGCGGCTGGCACCCTCCGCCAACGTCCAATCCTCCGCGGCCCACCGCGGATCTCCGCGGTTTCCCCAAGTCGAGCGCCCACGCTCTAGCCGACGATACTACCGCCGGTGAAGTCGTTCTCGAGGCGGTCCATGTTGTCTTCGGTGATGCCGATCAGCTCGGCCATCACCCGCGAGCCCTCTTCAGCCAGGCGCAACGCCTCGGCCGCTGCCTCGGGGTTGCGGTCGTGAGCGTAGCCACGCAACAGCTCGACCGCCTCATAGACTAGCTCGAGCGAATCCTTGGCATCCTCCATCAACTGCTGCTCTTCCGGAGCCTTGTCGCCGACCTGGATCTGATCGAGCTGTTCATACCACCCTTTCACCTGGGCCTCGAACTGGTCGAGGTTGCTCAGAAAAGTGGGACCGTCGAGGTGACCCTGGTCGAACTGCTGCACCAGCGTGGCGGCGATGTGATAAGGGCTGTTGGGATACTGCTCCACCTGCCAGAACTACGGGGAACGCCCGTGCTTATCCTGGTCTGGTCAGGGCAAGCTGATCTGCCACGAGACGCCGAAGCGGTCGTTGAGCCACGCATATGGTAAACCACCCGCCAAAACCTTGCAAGCTTGAGCCTCTCGCGGGGTGAAGGGTAGCCGCTCTCGAAGGAGCCAGTATGAGCCTGGAGGACTTCCTCAAAGAGCAGAGTGGCGGAGGAGGCGAATCGGGCCGATTCACCGTCAACCACGCCCGCGCCCTCGAGCTGATGCGGACCTATCAGCTACCCGAGCCTCGCGCCTACATCCTGAAGCTGGTGCAATGGGCTGTGGCTTGCCAACCCCGCCTGATCGAAGTCAGCGCGGATCGCGAGCACGTGAGCGTGCGCCACGACGGGCAACCGGTGGCCGACGAGGTTCTGGCCGCCATCCTGGATGCCAGAGTCGACTTTCACCACCTTTCGCGAGGGCTCTACGGGGCCCTGGGGCTGGCGCCGGCCGAGCTCTGCCTGACTACGGCCGGCCGGCGCTACGAGTTGGTTTCGGGCAAGCAAGAGAAGGTGGCGGGGGAACCAGAGACGGTCACGGTCTTGGGACTGCGAAAGCGCCCTTTAGAAACGAGCCCCATGGTTCGGCGCGCCCTGCGACAGCGTTGGGCAACCATGAGCGTGGAAGGCCCTCTGCAGACCATGATTTGGGATGCCACCGGTCTGGCCGGTCTGGAGGCGAGTCTGCTGAGAACCTTTTGTTACTGGTGCAAGGTGCCCTTGCGGTTGAATGGCAAGTTTCTCAACCGGCCGGGGGACGCCAACTTCGATTACGTCTGGGAGGATGGTGTGCTGGCCATGACCGATCACAACCTCACCCGGGGAAACAGCCTCTTCGTCTGCCACTTCGGCGAGGGACCTGCCGAGGTGCTGGCAGGCTGCCCCAGCCAAAGACTCAAGCTGGTCTGGGCCGAAGGGGAGCGGGAAATCGAACCCGAGGCCCGGGAAACGCTGCCCCACATCACCATCAACGGGGGCCCGGTAGCGGCCGCCCTGGGCTACAGCCGGCACTTTGCCGCCGCGGGCCTCGGTCGGCAAATCTACTTCCTGAAGGATGGAGTGGTCATCGACAGCTTCAGCGAAACGTCTCGCCGCAGCAGCTTCGCGTTCTTCTCGGCCGGTCCCCTTCGGTGCGGCGCCGACGGCTTCGGGTTGCTGCGCAACGCCGAATTCGAGGCCTACGTGGCCGAGCTGCGTCAGCGGTTGGACTTTTTCGACGCCTTCTTCGCCAAGCGCTCCAAGACGTGGTTTCTTCCCATGTGAGAGGGGCTGCCGAGGTTAACATCTCGTTCACACCGTGAGGCGTGATTTTATCGGGGGCGTCGAGGCGCGTCCTATCCTGGCTTCAGGAGGACTACCGCAATGATCATCACCAGCAATCCGATTTCCAAGCCCACCCTCACCCGCAAGCCCAACGCCCCCGAGGCCCAGGCGTCGGCGGCCAGGCCGACCGCGCCGGCGGCTGCGCCTGCCAATCCCATCGAAGAGTTCTTCGCCGGCATCGGCAAGCTACTCTTCGGCGAGCACAAGAGCGACCTTGGCAACGACGGGCGCAAGGAGGAGGTCTTCTCGGCCGACCCTAAAGCCGACGATCGCCGCTCGATGATTTTTGTGGGCGGAGCCGGCACCAAGTTCGAAGACTCCAAGGACGAAGCCAAGTATCTGGCCGATCGGCTGGGTCGCGACGTGACCCTCATCCACAATGCTACCGAGATTCCCGAGATCGAGGGCGGCCTGTTCAGCTTTCTGACCGCTCCCGCGGCCACTCTCGAGGGGGCTGGCAAGGACCTGGCCCAGGTGGCCGACGACTTCGAAGGCAAAGGCAACGACCCGGCCGTGGATGCGGTCAAGACCGAAGTGCGCAACCGCCTTCTGCGCGGCGCCGACAAGGTCGACCTGTTGGGCTCGAGCCAGGGCAACGCCATCATCATGCGAGCCCTGCGCGAACTCAACGAAGAGCCGGGCATGGACGTGCTGATGGACAAGATCAACGTGGTCAACATGATGGGCCCGGTGCGCCAGCAAGATTACCCTGAGGGTGTGCATTACCAGCACGTCGAGATGGCTACCGATCCGGTCACCCAGCTGCTGGGCGAGAACGTCCCTCAGGCAGAGCTGGCCGATCGTCAGGCTCGCTACCGCGACCGCGTCTTCACCCTGCCCCAGCTGATGCTCGCCGGCGGCTGGCCGGGCCATAACCCTCACGCCATCCTGGGACCGGCGCCCGGGGGCAGCAATATCGACGACCACGAGTTGGGGACGCTGCACCTGACCCGAGCAGAGCTGTTGGCCCAACAAGCCGAAAACGTACGGCGCATCACCGACCTGTTCGATGGCGCTCAACAGGCCTGAGCAGCGGCGACTGAGAATTACTCGCCCATGAGGTTCCGCTACTGGGCGTCCGCCGATGGCGGGCAGGCCCGGGATGGGGTCGTGGAAGCCCGCTCCCTGCTCGAGGCCCGTACCAAACTGTCGCGCCAGGGCTTGACGGTGCTCGTGCTCGAACCTGAGGGCCGGGTCGAGCCCGACCAGCCCGAGGCTCGCAAGCAAATGGCGGGATTGCTCTCGGCCGACGACCGCATGCTGTTCCACCTCCAGTTGTCGACTCTGCTGGCCAGCGGAGTGCCCATCGTGGAGGGGCTCGAGGTGCTCAGCCGCAGCGACTCGCCGGCCCTCAACGCGGTGGTCGAGGAGCTGTGCGTCAGGCTCTGCAAAGGTCAGACCATGGCCGCGGCCATGGCGTCCTGTGGAGCCTTCGGACCGGTCGAGATCAGTCTGGTGCAAGTGGCTGAAGAGACCGGCTCACTGGCCCAGATGTTCTCGCGCCTGGCCAGCCGATTGCGGGCCCTGGTCACGCGCCGCAATGACCTCGTCTCGGCCCTGGCCTATCCGGCCGTCATCCTGGTGGTGTGCGTGGGGCTGTTGGGGTTGCTGGTGGGCTATATGCTGCCTCAGTTCACCAGCATCTTCCAAAGCCTGGGCAGCGACCTGCCCTGGCTGACCCGAATGCTGTTGGGCCTGACCTCGGGGCCGTGGCTGCCGATGGGGGCCCTGCTGGTGCTGATGGCGGGCTTCTCGCTGTGGTATTCGAGTCGCCGCGGAGGAAGCGGCCAACTGCTGCTCGAGAAGTTTCTCTACGAGGCACCGCTGGTCGGACCGCTGGCTTTAAAGGCGCTGTTAGCCAGGCTGGGAAGCGATCTGGCCCTGATGGTCTATCTGGGTGTTCCCCTCGACAAGGCGCTGGGTCTTTTGGGGCGCCCGAGCAGCGGCTATTACTGCATGGACGAGGCCCTGCGTATGACCCGGGTCGAGCTGCAAGCCACCGGCGACCTGGCCCAGGCCTTTCGACAGTCGCCGCTCTTTCCCGAGGCCTTTGTGCAGATGGTGGTGGTGGGCCTGGAGGTGGGCCGGCTGGGCAATTTTCTCGACCAATATGCCAGGCTCGCCAACCTCGAGACCGAACTCGCCCTCGAGAACCTGTTGGGGTTGCTCGAGCCGCTCATCCTGGTGATTCTGGGCCTGGGAGTGGGTCTGGTGGTTTTGTCCGCGTTCTTACCAATGTACCAGGTGTTGTCCCAATTTTGATGCGAGCGGTTCTGGCCACGGTCTGCCTGGCCCTGGGGGTGGTCTGCCTGGTGGGGGGCCCTGGCCCGCGCGATGGCCCTCTGCTGCTGGTGTTCGCGGTCTTCGCCATGGCCCTCGAGGCCCGGGCCGTGGCCCTGCCGGTGGCCGGAGTGGTGTCGCTGGCCTGGGTCTTCGTGTTGGGGGCGGCGATCGCTGCCGGCCTGGGCACGGCCGCCGCCGTGCTTTTGCTGCTGGCGGTATTGACCGTTCGTTTCGCCTTAAGCCCGCGGCGCAGCCTGGAAGACTTCGTGATGGACGCCCTGCCCGCCCTGGCGGCCTCGGCCAGCCTGTTGCTGGTGCCGGGCGAGCTGGTCGGGCGGATGGTCATGGCGGCGGTGGTCTGGGCCGCCACCATCGTGTTTTTACCGGGGTTGCTGGTGCCCGAGGTCCACCCCGACCTGCAGGTGGCCTGGGGACGGGCCCGCAACGAAGTGTTGGCAGCCCTGGCCAGCCTGGGGCTGGCGGGCGGCGTGGTCGCCTTGCTGGCTGGCCAGCAGCGCTGGTCAGTGTTGCTGGTGGGAGTCATCTTGCTGGCTCTGTCCCGACCCTTACGCCTGGCCGCCGAAAGCCCCTTGCCCTCAGAGCTGCGCGCCACCCATCACCACCTCCAGCGGGCCCTCGACACCAGCCAGGCGCTCGAGAGTTCGCTGCGCCGGGTCGAGAAAGAGAAGGCCACCGCCAGCGCCGAGCTGCGCCTGTTGCGGCGGCTGGGCCAGAAGGCCGGTCGCAGTCAGAGTTTTGGCGAACTGGCCGCGGCCCTGGTGGAGGTGGCCCAAGAAGTGGCTCCGCTGCGTTCGGCCGCGCTCTTTCTCGAGGACGGGCGGGCCTGCTATTGCGACAGCCCCGATCGCGAGCGCCTCGAGTCGGCCAGCCTGCTCGAGCTTGACGAGCCTCTGGTGGAGAGGTGCCGGCGCGACGGCCAGGCCCTCTATGGCAAGCCTCCCGGTGAGAGCATCTTTCGGGGCGATGCGGTGGGGGCGGCCTTGCCGGTGGGGCGAGCTGTGCTCTATCTTGGCCGGGGCGAGGGCGAGTTCGACGCCAGCCAGCGCCAGCGCCTCGAGCTGCTGGCCGAGTCGGCCGCCGGTTGGATTCAGATGGCCCGCGCCCGCGACGCCGAACAGAGCGCCCGCACCGCCACCGAGACGGCCCTCGAGCGCCTGAGCAGCTGGGCTGACCGCCTTTCGGCCCTGCTCAACGGCGCCCGCATTCTGGCTGGCGAGCTCGAGCCGGCCCGCCTGTTCGAGCATCTCGAGGACATGCTGCGAGCGGTCTTGCCCCACCAGCGCGGTTGTTTCTTGCGCCTGGCCGACGGGCGCCTCGAGCCCCAGCGGGTCTGGCCCGAGGCGGTCGACCCCGAGGCGGCTCTGGCCCTGGGTGAAGCCATTCTCCAGAACGGCCGTCCGCTGCTCATCGAAGAGGCCGAGTCGAGCCGGTTTGCTCCCCTGTACGCCGGCCAACAGAGCTTTTTGGGAGTGCCGGCCGAGTCGCAGTACGGTCTGGCCGGGGTACTGATGGTAGCCGGCAGCCGGCCCGGCCTGTACCAGCGCGAAGATCAGGAGTTTCTCTATCTGGTGGGCCTGCTCACAGCCGTGGCCTATCGGGCCGCCAACACCCACCATCGCCTGAAAGAATCGCAGGCGCAACTGGTTCAAGCCGGCAAGATGGCGGCAGTGGGCCAGCTGGCGGCCGGGGTGGCCCACGAGCTGAACACTCCCCTGGGAGCGGTCATGGTGCAGCTGGGTTCGGCCAGCCTCAACCTCGAGCGCGAACGCTACGACCGGGCCGCGGATAAACTTGCCTCGGCCGAGAAAGCCGCCGAGAAGGCTCGCGAGATCATCGCCAAGCTGCTGTTCTATTCGCGCGAGGCTCAACGGGGGCGGCGCCGGGTCGACCTCAACCAGGTGGTCAACGACACCCTGGCCCTGCTGGGCTCGCAGCTGACCCACGACGAAGTCGTGGTGCGCACCGAGCTCAGCGAGCTGCCCAGTGTTCTGGCCAACCAGAACGAGCTGCAGCAGGTGGTCACCAACCTGTTGCTCAACGCCCGCGACGCCGTGCTCGAGCCTACTGCCAGAGGCAAGGAGATCGTGGTCTCGACCGGCTTTGACGGGCAGGCGGTGAGGCTGGCCGTGGCCGACCAGGGGCCGGGCCTGGCCCCCGAGGTGGTCGACCGGCTGTTCGAGCCCTTCTTCACCACCAAGCCGGTGGGCAAAGGCACGGGCCTGGGCCTGTCGGTGAGCCAGCAGATCGTGACCCAGCACGAAGGCAGTCTGAGCGCCGCCAATCGGCCCGAAGGCGGAGCCGTCTTCGAGGTGCGCCTGGCCCCGGCCCGGGGGGAGGAGCCGCGATGACTGCGAAAACCCGAATTCTGGTGCTCGAAGACGACCGCGATTTCCTCCAGGTGTTAGTCGAGAACCTCGAGGAAGAGGACTTTCCGGTGTGGGGGGCTGCCTCCAATGCCGAGGCCCTGGCCGTGGCTCAGCAGCAGACCCTCGACCTGGTCATCACCGACGTGCGCATGGCCGGCAAGGACGGCATCGACACCCTGGCCGAACTGCGAGCCTTGCAACCCATGCTGCGCAGCATCGTCATCACCGGGTTTGCCAGCGAAGAGGCTCCCGGCCGGGCCATCCGCCAACAGGCCAGCGATTATCTCTACAAGCCGTTTCGCCTGGTCGAGCTGCTCAAGTCGATCGAGCGCACCATGCAGCACGAGCAGCAGCGCAGTCGGGCTCAAGACCTGCTGGCGCCGGTGGTAGAAGGCTATCGCAAGCTGGTGGCCGCGCTCGCCACCCTGGTCAGCAACCGCCAACTGGCGGCGGTGGAGAAGATTCGCGAGCACGCCTACAACGGCTTCTATGTCTCGGTTCGCTCCCAGGCCCTCGACGACGAACAGGCTCTGCGGGTCTGGGACGCGCTCGAAGAGCTCGAGCGCGACCGCCAGCAACTCAAGGAGGGACGCCTCGATCTGGCCTTGTGCCAGCGGCTGGTCGAGGGTTATCAGTGGACCCTCGACCTGATGGTCGCCTACGCGCGCCAGCCTCTGGCCGCCGCCCGACCCACCGGTCCGGGCCAGGTCAGCCGCCGCCAATTCAAGCATTTCTACCAGCAGATCCAGCAGGGATGGGTGCCCATCGGGCACATGAGTCTGGCTCCCTTTCTACGCTCGCTCAATCGCTTGACCCTGAGCCAATCCCAGCAACTGGCCGCTCTCTATCAGCAGTGCTGGGGCCAACCGGAGGAGGCGTGACCGAAGAGAAGATTCGCATCCTGGTGCTCGAGGACCAGGCCGAAATGCGCACTGCCCTGGCCGAAGCCCTCGAGGACGAAGGCTACGAGGTGACGGTAGCCAGCCGGGGGGCCGAGGCGGTGGCCATGGCTAGCGCCTCGCCCTATGACCTGCTGGTCACGGATATTCGCATGGACGGCATGGACGGGCTTGAGGCCCTGCGCCGGGTGCGCGAAGAACAACCCGAAATCCACAGCATGGTGGTCACCGGCTACTCCACCGAAGAGGACTCGATTCGGGCCATCCGCCTGGGAGCAGGGGACTATCTGAAAAAGCCCTTCAAGCTCAGCGACTTTCTCGACCGGGTCAGCCGGCTGGTGGCCGAGCGCCGAGGCCAGATCGAGCGCCTCGAGAGCGAGCAGGGCCTGCGCGAGACGACCCTGTGCCTGGGCTGGGGACTGGCCGAAGGGCTGGACCCCACCGCCTGCCTGGCCGGACGGCTGGCCGCCTGGCTGAGCCGCGAGGTAGGCCTGGCCGACCAGGAGCCGCTGGCAGCGGCCGTAGCCGCCAGCTTGAGCGCCTCGGGCAAGGCCCCTCCGGCCCTGGCCCGGTTGGGCCAGCTGAGCAAGCCGATGGAGCGATTATTACGCCAGTATGACAGCTGGAAGAAAGCCCCCCTGGGGGCCCGGGTAGTAAGCCTGGCGGTAGCCGC
This sequence comes from Vulcanimicrobiota bacterium, assembly GCA_050250895.1. Classification (GTDB taxonomy): domain Bacteria; phylum Vulcanimicrobiota; class Xenobia; order Xenobiales; family JADMJV01; genus CAYRFU01. The sequence continues at coordinate 608,056 of JBFWNU010000004.1, forward strand.
GGCGGCCCGCTGGGAACAGCTTGAAGACGACCCCTCGGTCAGCCGGGCCGAGGTGCTCGAGGCCGAACAGCCCGGGCGTCACGACCCCTTCTTGCTGCAACTGGTCAATCGCTTTCCCGATTCGACCGGCGATTTTCTGGCCGAGCGCCTCGACCGGGCTCCGCCCCGGGAGCGTGGCCTGCTGAGTCTGGCCCTGACCCTGGAAGAGTCGGGCGACCTGGCCGGAGCCGAGCGAGCCTACCAGCTGATCACCAGCCCCGAGCGGCGTGAGGCCGTCAGCGCCTGGCTGGGTCTGGCCCGCCTGGCCCGCCGTCAGGACCAGCTCGAGACGGCCCACCAGGCCGTGGACCGAGCCGTGCAACTGGCCCGCCGCCACGGGCCCGGAGCCAGCGGAGAGGCTCTGCTCGAAGCCGGCTTGATGGGCCTGCACTGGGGCCTGGACGCGGCCGCGCCCATGCTCGAAGAGGCCGAGACCTTGCTGGCCAGAGTTGGCTCGCAGACGGGACGAGCGCGGGCGCGACTAGCCCGTTTCGGGTTGGGCCAGGTCGAGCCCGAAGTGGCCTTGGAAGCCCTCAAGACGCTGGGCAACCCGGGCAATTTTGGCGAGCTGATCGGGGCCGCCCAGTGGCTCTTCCCCATCTTGCTCGAAGCCCGAGCCCGCCAGCCTCATGCGCTATTAGACGGGGCCCTGAGCCGGCTGGTGCGCGAGGTTCCTCGAGTGCTCGAAGGAGCTCTCGCCAGGGGCCTTTCCGAACCGGCCCGCGAGGTGGCCTTGAACCTGGTGGCCTCGACCGGCTTGCTGAGCCTCAAGCCGGCCGTGACCCGAATGCTGGCCGACCCCAGCCCGGCCCTGCGCGAGCGGGCCGCCGAGCTGCTCAACCGGCTGGCCGACCAGGATGGCCCGCCCTGTCTGATGCTCTACTCGATGGGCTCGTTCGAGGTCATGCTGGGTAGCGAGCGAGTCAAAGAATCGGGCTGGAAGACGGCTAAGGTCAAGTATCTGCTGGCCTATCTGGCCTCGCGCGCAGGCCGAGCGGTGGCTGACGATCGCCTCATCGAGCTGTTCTGGCCCGGCCCTGCGGCCAAGGGCAAGCGCAACCTCAACACCGCCGTCTCGCGCCTGCGCAAGTGCCTGCGCCCAGCCGATTGGGACGACGAACTCGACTATGTGCTGCGCTCTACCGGCCAGCTCTTGATGAATCCCCAACTGGCTCGCTGGCACGACCTCGAAGAGCTAGAAAAAGCGGCCAGTCGAGCGGCCCAGCTCGAGGCGACCGGGCAAGCGGCCGAGGGCATTGCCCACCACGCCCGGGTGGCCCAGCTCTATCGCGGCCCTTATCTCGAGGAATGCTATATGGACTGGGCTTCGGCTTATCGCACCCGACTCGAGCAGACGGCTATGCTGAGCTTTCAGAAGCTGGCCGACCACTATCTCGAGAGCCAGCCCCAACAGGCCCTGGAATACGCCCAGCGCCAGCTCGAAATCGACCCCTGCAGCCAGGAGGCTTACGCCAACATCATCCAGGCGAACATCAAGCTGGGCGCCTATCAAGAGGCGGTTCGAGCCTTCAAGACCTGCGAAAAGGTGCTCGACCGCGAACTCGGCATGGAACCCTCGGTCGAGCTGTTTCGCCTCTACCAGATGGCTCTGGTCAGCCAGAGCGGCGGCCTGATCGGGTGAGCCCCCAGGCTAAGCTGGCCAGGAGCTAGAAAGAGCCGGAATGACCTTTCGCCGGCTACTGACTTGCCTGGCTCTGTTGTGCTTGGCGGTCTTTCCGGCCCGGGCCGAAGCTCCCGAACTGGTGCTGCAGCTGGGGCACTCCAGACCTCTCACCACGGCTGCCTTCAGCCCCGACGGCACCAGCCTGCTGACCGGCAGCAACGACGGCAGCGCCCGCCTGTGGGACCTGGCCAGCGGCCGCTCGTTGCTGGCCGTCTATCCCGGCGCGCTCGAGGCCAAGCAGGACCTGACTCCGGAGGAAGTCCTGGGACAATACTCGGAAGGTGTGACCGGAGTCGCCTTTCGGCCCGATGGACGAGCCTTTGCCACCGCCACCCGACCGGGTCAGATTCAGGTCTGGGACGCGGCCAACGGCCGCCAGCTGGCCTCTTGGACCAGTCAACCCAACCTGATCTCGCTTGATTTTAGCCGCCAGGGCGACAGCCTGGCGGTGGCCAACTCCCACGGGCAGATCACCGTCTTCGATGCGGCTACCGGCAAACAGCGCTTCCAGCTGAGCCACGGCAAAGCGGCGCTGCGGGCCATCTATACTCCCGACGGACAGCTGGCCAGCTTCGGTCTGGATCGCGAGGTCAAGCTGTGGGACCCGGCCACGGGCGCTCCGGCCGAGACCTTCGCCGCGCCTGGGCTTTACGTCACGGCGGCAGCCTTTTCCAAGGCCGGCCGCCTGGCCGTGGCCGGCCCACGCAGCCTCATTGTCTATCCCGACAAGAAGGTTCTGCGTCTGAGCAAAGTCGAGGGGTTGGCCTTTGCCCCCGACGGCAAAACGCTGCTGGTCACCAGCCAGGAGCGCCTGCAACGCGTGGATGTGGCCACCGGCTCGGTGTTGGGTCAGGCCCCCAGTAGCCCGGTCGCCAAAGGCCTGGTGGTCAGCCCTGACGGTAGCCGGGCGGCGACCTCGACCAGGACTCCCGACGTGCTGGTCTGGGACACCCGTCAATTCGGGCTGGTCGGCACCTTCCAGGGGCGCGAATCGAGCTGGCCGGCTCCGCTGGCCTTCTCGGCTGACGGGCGCAGGCTGGCCGCCGGCTCGGGTTCGGTTCTTTCTGTGTTTAACCTCGATGGCGGCCGACTCGAACTGGTCCACGACCTGCCCGGCGCGATCTCGGCCGTAGACCTCTCCAAAAACGGGCGCTGGCTGGCCGCGGCCACCCGCCAGGGAGCTGTCTGGCTGTGGTCCATCGAAGACGACAAACAAGTGGCCATGGTTGCCCCCGATGCCAGTTATCGCGAAAAGGATCAGGCCCTCAGCGGGTTGAGCTTTAGCCCCGACGACTCGCTGTTGGCTGTCCATGGCGCCCACGGCATTCGCCTGCTCGAGGTGCCCACTGGTGCTACCCGCCTCAAATTCTCGGCCCACCACGGTCTGATCACCGGCCTCTGCGTCACTCCCCGAGGCTTTGCCAGCTGCGACCTCGAGGGGCGAGTCCTCCATTGGGACAAGACCGGAAAAATCCTCGAAGAGTTCAAGCTCGACGGCCCGGCGCTCTCGGTAGCCGCTGACAAAGACGGCCAGCTGGCAGTCGCCGGCCCCGATAAGATCACCTTTCCCGGCAGCAACCGCTCGGCTCTGCCCGGCTCTTTTCCTGTCCAACTGCGATTCTCCGACGACGGCAAGCTCGGCTGGGTCGAGGGCAAGACGGTCGTGCACGATGGCCAACGACTAGAGCATGCCAGCCCGGTGAGCGGCTTTGCCACCCAGCCCGGGGGTGGCCTGCTGGTCACCCACGCCAAGGACGAGCAATTCCGCTTCTGGTCGGCCGGCGGTCAGCTGCTGGCCACCCTGGCCACGCCGTCCTCGACAGAATGGGTGGCCTTCGACCCTCAGGGCCGATTCGACGGCTCGACGGCCGGCCAACAGCGCCTCGAATGGCGCATCAAAGACCGCCTTTTCGCCCTCGAGCAGTTCTACAACCAGTTCTTCACCCCCGGCTTGCTGGGGCAACTGGGCGCCCAAAGGCCGGCTCCCGAACGCTCGGTCGAGGGGCTGGCCCCGCCCCCGCGCGTTCGCATCCTCTCGCCAGAACCCGGTCAGAAGATCGACGCGCCCAAAGTGACCGTCAGGGTCGAATTCACGGACCAGGGCGGCGGCATCGCTTCTCCGAGCCTGTATCTCAACGACAGCCGCGCCCCGGCGCCATACAATCAGGGCCAGTTCGAGGTGCAACTGGTGCCCGGCAGCAATGTCATTCGGGTCACGGCCACCAATCGCGACGGCACCGTCGAGAGCCGCCCCGACCGCATTCGGCTCGAGTGCACCTCGGCTGCGGCCGCCCCTCGCCTGCATGTGCTGGCGGTGGGTATCGATCGCTACCAGGCCGGGATGAACCTCTCCTTCGCCCGGGCCGACGCCCTGGCCATCGGCAGCTTTTTCAAGCCCGGTCTGTTCGCGGCCGTCCAGGCCGACGCCCTCACCGATGAGCAGGCCACCCGCCAGGCGGTGCTGTCAGCCCTGGCCCGGCTCAAAGCGACAGCCCCCCAGGACACCGTGCTGGTCTATCTGGCCGGCCACGGAACCACCATCGGAGACGTGTTCTACTTCATGCCTTCAGACGCCCGAGTGGACACTGACCAGAGCCTGCGCCAGACTTGCCTGTCCTCGACCGAACTCGGCCAGGCGCTCGACGACATCCCGGCTACCAAGCAGATCCTGGTGCTCGACGCCTGCCACTCGGGGGCTAGCAATAAGGCCCTCTCGCGCCTGGTCGGCGCCCGCGACCCCATGACCCGCATTCGCGCCCAGCAAAGACTGGCCCGCAGCAGCGGGGTCTTTCTCATCGCCGCCTCCACCGCCGAGCAGGCCGCCAAGGAATACCCCGAATTGGGCCACGGAGTGCTCACCTACGCCATCCTGCGAGCCCTGGGCGAAGGCGGCCGGCCCGAGGCCCTCGATGACGAAGGTGTGGTCACGGCCAATTCGCTTTTGACCTACGTGGCCCGCGAGGTGCCCCGGCTGACCCGCAAGTTCCAGGGCAGCGAGCAGATTCCCGTGCAGTTTAGCACCGGCCAGGACTTCCCCCTGATCACACCGTGAACCCGGCTTCGGCCCCTTCACACCTAGCCTTGACACAGAATATGTGCGCACGTATCATGTGTGCATGAATATCACCCTCTCCGTCGACGAAGGGCTGCTAAAACGGGCTCGCGTGGCGGCCAAGGCCATGGGAAAGAGCCTCAACCAGTTGATTCGAGAGTACCTCGAGGAAATTTCAGGGACCGACGATCGGCAAGCGCTAGTCGACGAATTGAACGAGTTGAGGGCTAAGGGAGACTCGGGCGGTTGGCAGTTCAACCGCGAGGAACTCTATGACTGAGCGCTCCTTCGTCGACACGAATGTCCTGGTCTACGCCGCCGACCGCTCGGCCGGGGCAAAGCAAAGAGTCGCGGCTGAGCTGTTAGACTCGGGAATCTTGTCGGGAAAGATCGTGTTCTCGATTCAAGTTTTCCAAGAATACTTCTCTGCCTGCATCAAGAAACTCCAAGTCGACCCCGCCATCGCCAGAAGAACCATCGAACTCTATGGTCAGCAGTCGGTCGTGCTTCCCGATGTCGATGACATCCTACAGGCCATCGATCTTCACCGGCTCCATCAACTATCGGTCTGGGACGCCCTGATCGTGCGCGCCGCCATCCGAGGACAGTGCAAGGTCCTGTATACTGAAGACCTTCAGCATCGCCAGGTCTTTCAGGGCCTGAGAGTAGTCAACCCATTCGTCTAGCCTCGGCCCAGGGACAGCCTCCGATCGGTGGTGTGCGTCTTGGGATGGGACTCATCGACATTGGGCGCCGAGATGCTGGGTCGGCGTGGCGAGTTGTGCGCCGCACAAATCGATTCGATGGTGGGTACGGCGCACATCGGGCAGGCCCGGCATTACCTACTCCGTGTTCTCCTGATCTCCGTGTTCCATTCGTCAAACACCAACGTCGCCAGTCTCAGACAACCCTTCACCCTGCGTGAACCCGGCTTTGGTCACTTCACACCGTGAAAATCGCGGCGTACTCGCCTGGCCAGGTCACTTCCAGCTGGAAGCACCACCGGCTGCACTACCCCTGCCAACACGACCCCCTCGGCGCCTTCCCGTCTCGGCGGTTTTCACGGAGAGCGCCCACCTCGCAGTATACTGTGCCCTACCGGGTCCTCCGCGTAGTGCGAACCGCTCATAGTTCGTGGGTGGAGAGATTGGTCATCTGGACGCTGACCGGGGCGGACGGCATCCACGAGGTGAGATAAGCCGGATCGAAGGTCAGGTCGACCGAATCGGCGGTCAGGTAGATGTTGCCCTGGCCAGCCACCGGGGGGGCCGAGGGGTCGCCGCCGTAGGCCACCATCGCCCCCCGCAGGTCAAATTTGCGACCCGCGTGCTTCTCGCCACCGACCTGGACGGTGATGTTCTTCCAGCTGTAGACGATGCCCTTGAGCTTGACGTCGACATAGTCATAGAGGGTGGGATCGTCGTCGTGGGGGCGCAGGGTGGAAATGAAGATGTCGTCGCGGGCATAGAGGCTGACGCCCGCGCGCTCGGCATCAGGATCGGCCGAGAGGTCGACTCCCACACCCACGATGCGAATCTGGCCACCGGCCTTGATCGAAGCGTTCTCGCCCGAGAGGTCGGCCCCGAAGCGGATGTCGCCATTGCCACTGGTCGAGAGCGAGGCCGGCCCGCCATCGGCACCCTCGAAGCGCACCTCGAAATCCTGGGGGGCTAACGAGTCGGTGGCCGCCCCCAGATTGAGTGTCTCCATGGTGCGTCCCGTGCCCGGGTTGGCCACGAAGTCGTCAAAGGCGGCCGGATCGATGGCATACCAGTCCGAACCCTGCGGGTTGAGAAGGTGACCGTTCGGCGCCGTGGTCGAGTGCAGCTTGCCGCCGCCGAAGAGATAGGTCACGGCTTGATCACCACTGCCGTAGACGGTCATGGTGTTCTTATCCCAATGGATGCCGTTGCCGCCTGGGCCCGAGAAATCGCCAACAGGGGCAAGGGTCTTGAGCATCTCGTGAATCTCGGAGCCGTCGTTCCAGTCATTGATGCCGATATAGTTAGCGGCGGCGGTGGCATAATCGTTGGGTGCGCCGTAGGGCAGCGGCGGACGACTGGGGTTAGAGGCATCCTCGGCCACTCCGCTGCGGGGAATGATCGTCAGATCCTCGACCGGGTGGTTGGGGTCGCCCACCGGCGTCACGTCGACCTCGGTGGTGACCGCGAAGACCTTCTTGCCGTCGGCCTCGTGAAACGAGACGGCCCCGGTCAGGTTGACGATGGTGCCCTCGTCGCTGGGATCGGCCTGGATGCGGGCCTCGTAGTCTTCCCAATTGTCGGGATAGTAGTGGACCTGCCCGTCGGCCTCCCAAAAGACATAGACGCCGGCCGGCAGCGTGCCGTCACCCGGTTCGTCGAGGTCATCCCAGGCCAGTTGATAAAAGGCGTCGCCGGCCTCTTCCAGAGCCTTGCTGATGTGGTCGGTGTCGAAGTTCGCCTTGACGGTGCCGCCAGCCAACACCTCGGCGCTGGCGGCCGTACGCAAGTTTTCTCCTGGCCCATCCACGGTGAGGTCGTTCTTGACCCGCACCCGGGTGGGCTGGTCACTGCCGACGCTGGCCAGGTTCAAAGGAGCGGTCCCCGTCAGGTCGGTTACAAAGTCTCCGGCCGACATCAACACGGCTCCGTTCACGTCTCCCTCGAGCTCGAGATCGCCCACGCCACACAAGGACTCGATGGTCAGGTGAGCGCGAATCGCCTGCAGAGGGGGATTTGGGTTGGCGGCGTCGGCCACCGAAAGCTGGGGCGAGACCCGGCCTTCGATCAGCAGCGCTACGCAGTGCTCGGGCACCTCGTGATCGGCTGTGCCGTTGACGGAATAGTTCGCGCCGTTGGCGATGGGCAGAACCACCGGCCCGCTGCCCAACAGGTTGTTGACCGAGACATAAGGGGTATCGAAGCGCAATTCGGCCGGAGGGTCGTCAAGATCGTCGCCCCCACCGCCGCCGTCTTGATGGTTGAAGCGAATCCGAAACTGTGCGGTGCGGCCCGAACCGTCGCGCAACAGACCAACCACGTTACCGTCTCGCTCGACCACCACCAGGTCGGGGGTGTCGACCACGGTGCCGTTGCCGTCGCCGCGCCAGGTCGGATTTTCTTCGAGCCGGGTCATGGCGTAGGCCAGTCCCGAACGGGCCGCCCCTCGGGCCGCTTTGTAGTCGGCCTCATTGCGAATAAGGCCCAACTGGCCCGGGTTGAGAGAGGCCGCCGCGCCGACGAACATTGCGATCAAGAGAGTCAGCAAGAGAACGGCGACGATGACGATGCCACGAGATCCAGACCTAATCACCCCAATAGTATAACCCCTGAAAGTCGAATCTGCTATAATTTGGCGATGAAGGTGGGGACGCGCGGGTTCACTCTGTTGGAGGTCCTGCTGGCCATTGGCTTAGCGGCCGTGGTCGTGCTTACCCTTTTGGCCCTGGGGGCTCAATCGCTCCGGGCCTCACAAAAGAGTGGCGATAGCGACAAGGCGCTGATGGTGGCCGACAACGTGCTCGAACGGGTGGTGGCCCACGTCAAAGCCGACGACCCCGCGGGTTGCCGCGATAGTTTTTGGAACGACGCGGGCACGGCGCCCTGGATCCCACCCTGGGACGCCAACACATCGGTAACCGTCGAGGGAACCGAATACCGCTACACCATTTTTACCTCGAGGGTCACCAACCAGCTCAATGGCCAGGTCTTGGGAACCGGACCGGCCGGTAGCGAGGTGCCTGACAATGGTCTCAAGAAGGTCGACATCGTGGTGGAATGGTGGGACGAACCCAACGGCAGTCATCAGGGCTACGGCCTGCTCGAGGTACGGCTGACGCGCCTGGTGAAGCGGCCCCGTGAAAGCTAGAGCGGGAGGCTTCACCCAGATCGAGCTATTGGTGGCCGTCGGGCTCTTCGCCATCATCATGACCGTGCTGGCCTTTGCCCTGGGCCAGACGGTGAAAGTGTGGAATCACTCCTGGGGCGACGACGAGTCGATCCGCGAGCTACGCCGAGGCCGCCAACGCCTGGATCAGGAACTGTCAGCCACCGGGTTCAGCTTCTTGAGTCGAGCCGACGGGCCCACCACCCTGGTCGGCAAGGATGGCGACGCCCTCTGGTTTTTGTCGGCCCACGACCCCGCCACCGGTGAGTTTCTGGTCAAGTCTGACGGAACCCCTGACTGGTCGTGCAACGTGCTCTACTATGCCGTCTGCCCCACCAATCTCGCCAGCTTCGGTTTCACTGGTCCCGGTCTTGCCAGCGGAGGCTACGAGGTTGCTTGTCCTTACAAGGTGCTGGTACGCAAGGTGATTGACAGCCAGCCGGGCCCGGGCGAGACGCTGTTGACCGATGTCGCCCCCTATCTCGACGCACCGGCCGGCGTCGACACGAGCAGCCTGGGCGGGCCCGGTCTGGTGCGGGCCGAGATCGTTTGCTCACGACTGTTGAGCTTTCGCGTAGCGACGGACGACGTGGTGGGCGAGGTCTCGGTCGACCTGCGCGGGGTGGCTCTGCGACGAGCCTTGCGCGAAGTGGCCGTGGGCAGCCTTTCGCTCGAGAGCGGAGCCTACACCTCGCAGTTGCAGTTTTCGGTCTTTCCTGCCAATGGCGGCCCGCTGGCGACGCCTACCCCGTGACCAGGGCCCGGTAGAGCACGTAGCCGAGCGGAGCCACCACCGGCATGGCCAGAAGGGGATGAATACCCACCGCCGTGCGCGCCAGGTGGTAGTAGCCAAAACCGGCCGCGCCCAGCAGCACGGCGGTTTCGCCGTGAGTGCGAGCCACGTGGCCGAGGCCGCCATAGATGGCGGCGTCGAGGGCCGTGTCCAGGCGCGGCACCGTGGCCGTGGCGTAGGCCTGGCTGAAGGCCTCGAGGGTTTGGCCCAGGCGCTGGCGATAGAGGTCGAGGTCGCGCGATTTGCGACCGAACAGGCCGGTGGTGTGGAAGGCCGACTGCTCGAAGCGCGAGTAGGCGGTGGTTTCCATGGGTCGCACCAGCTGGTCGAAGGCCGATTTTCGGTCTTGCTCGGTCAGACCGGCGAGAAAAGGCTTGAGTTCGGCCAGGTTGGCCGGCTGGCGTCCGTAAGCCCGGCGGAAGTGGTCGGCGGCCACAGTGCCCAGGGCGGCCGCCCCGCCAAGCACGCATTGGAGGCCGTGGACCAGCTCGTGAAAGGCCGAAGGCCCGCCGCTCTCGCGAATCTCGAGGCGCCCGTCACCCGACCAGTTGACGGTGGGGGTGCCTCGTTCGAAGTCGATGGCCAGACCAAACTCGCGAGCGACGCCTTCGAGCCCGCTCTTGAAACTGTCCAGGCCATCCAGACCCTCGACCACACCGGCCAGCCGAGCGCTGAGATGGGCCATCACCATCGGGTTGGCCGGACGCCCACCGGGAATGGGCGAGCCGCCCGGGGTAGGGCGGTCGACGGTCAGGCGGCGGGCCATGGCCACGGGATGAATGCCAAAATCGCGCCACAGGCGCTCACCGCTGTCGGCCAGCCCCGAAGACGTAAAGACATCTACCGGCTGGGCGGCAGGACGCGGCCGCGGCGGAGGGGCCAGAGTGAGCGGTCGACCTTGAATTCTCACTCTGGCAATCTAGCCCGGCCGGAGTGTTCGATAGTGACCGAAGTGTTAAAACCCAGATGATGCTGTCTTGCGACGCATCACCTGGGTTAAATCAAAGATACTTATCGAACCAGTCGAGGGTGCGTTCCCACAGCACCCTCCAGTCTTGCTCGCGCATGAAGTGGTCGCTGTCAGGATAAACGTGATAGGCCAGGCGCTCAGGGTCCTGCTGGTAGCGAGGGCGTAGCTGGTCGACCAGCTGGCGAGACTGGTCCGGCGGCACGTTGCGATCCTGGCCGGCGTTCTGGGCCAGCAGGGCCACCGGCCAGAAGCGGTCGAGCTGGCGATGGGGCGAGTCGTCGCCTCCCCATTGGGGCGAGCCGAGAATCGGCACGGCCGCTTTCAGGCTGGGTTCGAGCTGTAGGGCTCCATAGCAAATGTAGCCCCCCATGGAGATGCCGGTGATGCCGAAGTTGGTGGGCTTGTCGAGCAGAGCGCGAATCAAGCGCACCAGCCGGGGCACCTCCCCCACCGTGGCCCGCACCAGCTCGAGAAAGGCCTTCTTCGAATCCGGCCCGGCCATCTTCTCGCGCAGCTGCGGGTCGCGGCGCTCGCCGTGACCGAAGGCGTCTACCCCCACGGCCAGGTAGCCGCGCCGACCCAGCGTCTCGAGTTCTTTACGCTGGGTCTCTTTGTCGGCAAACAGGCCGTGATAAACCAGAACGACTCCGCGAAAGTCGGTGTCGCGGTCACTGATACACAGAGCCGGGGTCGCTCCGAAGTGCCGCCAGCGCTCATGCACTACTGGGTTTCCAGGCCGGTCATGCCGTTGTAGAGCGGTCGGTTGGGGGGAAGCTCCTGGTGGTGGTGGCCCGAGCAGAAGAAAGTGTACATGTCAGGGTCCGTCGCCATCTGATAGCTTTGACTGTAAGTATCCTCACCCGCCGACGGACAGGTCGGGATCATGCGCAGATAGTTGGGGGTCAGGGTGTTGAGGTCTTGAGGGTAACGACCGGAATAGTCGGTGCTGTACATCTCGCAGGCCGTTCCAATGTTCTTGAGGTTCGACTTGCAAGCCGTGCTCTGACCCTGTCCGCGCGCCTTGATGAAGTTTGGCACCAAAATGGCGGCGCCGATACCGGCCACGCCGGCCAGCTTCATCAGCTCGGCCCCCTCTGAACGGGTGTAGATGCCGTCGGCCCGAACGGCCGCCACAGTCACGCCACGACCTTGTGGATGCTGCTTCACCAGGGTTGCCGCCGGGTGGTCGCCGATACTCTTCTCGAGCTTGTCGAAGAACGGCCCGAAGTTGATGAATTGTAGCGACAACAGGTCGTCGCCGGCCCACTTGAGTCCCGACTTTACCAGCTCGTCATCGGCCAGGCTCGACCCGCCCGAGACGGCTGTCTGAAACATCTCGTCACTCTTGTCACCAAATCCGACGATCAGGCAGGGCAGCGGCTTGTCGATCACCGTCACCAGGTCTTGCCCGGTGAACGAATAGACCTCGTGCTCGCCCACCTGGCGCGTGGGCGGCTTGCGGCCGGCCTGGCCCATGACCTTGTCAAGCAGGCCCTCGATCTTGGCTTTGTCCTTGCCTGGCACATAGACCATGGCAGTGAACCTCGACGCGGGCGCGGGAGTGCTCGAGCCCGCTTCGGCCATCAGGCCCTGGTCCGAAGTGTAGTAGGGGTCTTCGGAGGCGACTTCGGAGTGATGGTTGCCTTCGCAGGCAAACCGGTAGCTGTCAGGAGAGGTGCCCATTTGATACGTGCCCGTGTAGGTGTCTTTCTGGGCCGCGGGGCAGCTGGGAATGGTCTTGAGATAGTTGGGGGTGAGCAGGGCTAGCTCGGTCGGATAGCGACCTGACCAGTCGGTGCTATACATCTCGCAAGCCGTGGCGATGTTCTTGAGATTCGATTTACAGGCCGTGTACTGGCCCTGCGCCCTGGCCCCGCCAAAGCCGCCGGCGAAGCTGGCCCACATCGAGTCGAGAAAGTCTGAACTGTAGGCGAGTTCGCCGTCGAGGATCTCCCACAACCCCTTTTCGGGGTCAACGCCCAATACGCTCGAGACGCCAAAACTGGCCATTCCTACCTGACCGCGAACCTGGGTGTTCAAGCGAGCCACTTCGAGGAGCAGATGGTAGCCATAGTTGAGGCCGAACACGGCATAAGTCTGAGCGTCGGCCGAAACCAGCTGGGCCGAGCGGCCCTGGATGCCTGGCTTGGCCAATAGAGCTTTGGCCAGCGGAGCCTGGCTGGTCTCGTCGACCCGCAACAGCCCATAGGCAGTGCCGTCGGACCAATTGCCGGCATAGGCCGTATAGAGCAGCGCCTTGAGACCTTCGCTGCTCTGGCTATCGACCACTCCGGCCGCCTGGGGTAGCTCGCACAGCCCCACCAGGGTCTCGCTGAGGTTCAGGAACACGAAAGTATCGGGGTTGTCCTCGGAGAGCTTCTGACGGGCCTCTTGAAAGCGAGGTTTGCTGGTCACATTGGGGCCGCCCCGCATGGTCTTGATGCTGGCAGCGGCAGCGCGCTGGCTCGAGACCATCAGCAACCATCCGTTCTCGATGGCGTAGCCGGCGTTGTCAGTCGTGAAACGAAAGTCCACACCCTCGACGGCCTGGGCCGGCGTCTCGCCTGCCTTCTTTTCGATCCAGGCCTTGACCAGCTCGGGCTCGCGCAGGCGCAGAGCCACGATAGCATCCACCTCGACCTGTTGTTGGGCGGGCAATAAGCCTTTGCCGCCATTAGGTGCCAGCACGGCAAAGTAGCCCACCGGGTCGAACCAGCTGGCGAACTCTTCCGGCTTGGCCCCCAATTCTGCCTCGACCTGATCGGCCTTGTAGTCGGGCAACTGCTCGGCCATGGCTACCAGGTCGCGAGCCATGGTGACCAGGTCTACCTGACCCTCGAGCGAGGTGGCGGCCACCAGTTCGGCCTCGGCCGGCACCAGGGCCAATACCGGGTCGAGCCCACCAGCCGGTTTGCTAAACCACCGATAGGCAAAGAACCCACCCGCCAGCACAATGACTGCCAGCACCAAAAGGACTACAATAGTGTTTCCAAGACGTCCCCGATTTCGCATTGCGCAACTTTCTAGCCCGACGCGCGAGGACCTTCTAGCCAGACAGGCTTCTAGTGCCGCCCACGCCCGCGGCCTCGACCGTGGCCACGCCCCCCACCAACAGGATTGGGGATGCTGACGCGAACCTGGGGCAGGCGGACCTCGACCCGAGGGGCGGGGGGAATATAGCTCGGTTGTGGGGGAGGACGATAGGTCGGCTGCGGGGGCGGTGAGTAGGAGGAACGACCCCCGCTGTAGGACGGAGTCGAGCTATAACTGGGCGCGTAGTAGACCGGGGCCGGAGGCGGCGGGGGTGGCGGGATCTTGTCGAGGGCTAGCTCGAGGTTCTGGAGTTGCCCGGCCACCACCTCGACCGTCCCGGTCTTCTTCTTGTAGCCTTCTTTGACCAGACTGTACTCGTATTTCTGAGGAGCCAGTTCGCCCACCTTGAGAGGCGTTACCCCCCGCGGCTTGCCGGCCAGAAACAACTTGGCCCCGGCCGGCTTGGAGACCAGTTTGATGGTCCCGGTGGCCGGCTCGAGCTTGGCCGCAATCTTGTAGGTGCCGCCGGCCTCGAGGTTGACGGTTTCGAAGTGCTCTTTGAAGCCCTTCTTGAAAAACTTGACTTTATACTCGCCCGGGGGCAGTTCCAGACTGGCGGGGGCGGGATGGCGGTCGGTGTCGTTGAGTTTGACCACCGCGCCGGCCGGCTCGCAACGGATTTCGAGCTTGCCGGAGCGAGGCTGCATGGCCCAGGCCCCCAGGGCCAAGAGGACCAGCAAGCTCACCAGCGCCAGTGGCCAGCGCGGAAGCTTCGCACCGTTCGTCGCCACCGCTACGGGCGGAGGCTGAGTGCGAGCAACCGTCTTGGCTCGGGTCTCGCCCGGTTGCTTGCGGGTTTGGGCCCCTAGCAGACCCGTCTCGCGAGCCTGCAGGCCCTGGGCCAATTGCTCGAAGCGCTCGGCCTCGGCCAGACTCAAGCCAGGATACTCTTTCTGGCTGCCCTGGCGATGGAGTTCGGCCAGGGCCAGATTGAGCCGCACCTGACCACTTCGGTCGGCCGAGGGTATCAGTGTTCGCGCCTCTTGCAGAGCGTCGAGCCCGCTCTTCCACATGCCGCGATCGACACAGATCTCGGCCAGGGCCACCAGAGCCATTCCCAACACCGCGGGGCGATCGGCTTTGCGGGCCAGCGCCACCGCCTGTTGGGCCGACATCAGCCCGCCCTGAGTATCACCCTCACGACGCCTGGCCGTGGCCAACTGCGCCAGCGACTCGGCCATCAGCACCTGACTGCCCGAAGTCTCGGCCAGGGCCACCGCTTGCTCGAGGGTGGCCACCGCTTCGCCAGATTGCTCGTCTTCCAGGCGCAGCCTGCCCAGGCCCAGTCGAGAACGGGCCTGAATGTCACTACTGTCGGTGAGGTCGCCCACCTCGACGCTCTCGCGAAAGAAGTCGGCCGCCTCCCGGCGCAACCCCAACCCGCGATAGATTTCGCCCACCGCTACCAGGGCCTCGGCCAGCTGTCGACTCTCGCCCGCCGGCCGTAACTCGGCCAGGGCTCGTTCACAGGCCGCGCGAGCCTCGTCGCCGCTGAGCAAGGTAGCTAGCCTGAGTTCGAGACTGGCGCGGCGGGCCGGCCAGGCGGCGGCCAGTTCGATGCCTCTGCGCAAAGCTGCCTGGGCGTTCTCGTTGCGACCTCGACTCTCATGCAGGTCGGCCAGGCACACGAGGCGCTCGAGCTGCTGGGCGAGCGAGGGCGAGTCGGGTTCGGGTTCGAGCAAGGCGGCCGCCGGATCGGGCTGGCCAGTGGCTAGATAGAGCCGAGCCAGCTGCAGCTTCTCGGCCAGGTCCACTGGCCCCGGGTCAGCCAGAGTCGCAATGGCCTCTTTGAGATGGCCCTGTCCCTCGAGGACCCGGGCCAGACGCGGGCGTAGCTCGGGTCCTTCGGCCTCACGGCACAAGTTATAAGCGTTGGCCAGGTCGCCCATAGCCAGCGCTGCGTCAAGGCGCAGCAACTGTGCCTCGGGACTGTCAAGGCCGGCCAGTTCTTCTAGAACGCGAGCCGGTTCACCCAGCCGACAAAAGGTTCGAGCCCGCCCCAGTCGCGGTCGAGGGTCGGCCGGACCCAGCGCCTGACCGGCCAGGTCGTAGCGGTCAAGGGCCTCGCTCAACAGGCCCCGGTTCCGAAAATCATCACCCTCGTCCAGGCAGGTGGCGAAAGCCTGCGCATCGCCCGCCAGGAACAGATGCGGGCCGCGCTGGCCCGCCGGCAAGCACTCACCCAGGCGAGCGTGGCGACGCCGCAACACGCGCTCGGAGATCGCGCTCGTGACGGCCTCGCGCAACTCGACGTCGAACACCTGATAGCGCTCACCTGCCACCTCTTCGACCAGGCCCGCCGTCATCAGTCGCTCCAAAGCCTGGTCGGTCTGATCTTCCCCCAGCTCAGAGGCGGTCTGGAGCCAGCCGAAGTCGAGGGGGCGGTCCACCAGGCAGAGGGCTCTCAAAAGGGTCAGGGAGTCTTCTTCGAGACTGCCGAGAAGCGCGGGTAAAAGCTCGGTGGGCCGGGCCGGCAAAGCGGCCGGCTCGGGCACTTCGCCCTCGACCAGCAGCTTTGAGGCCGTCAGCAGAGTAGTGTAAAGCTTGGCCCGCCGTGGCGAGCCGGCACAGCGAGGCACGAGCCATCCGGTCAGCTCGGGCCCAGGCGGGCAACCCAACTGCCGTTCCACCAATTCTACCACCGCCCCCTCGGTGAGCGCCTCGAGATTGCGGCGTAAGCAGCCGGGGCCATCCACAAAGTCGTAGGCACGGGCCCGAGTCGAGGAGATGAGCCAACCGGCCCCGGTGGGGGGCGTCAGCCGGGCGAGCCGCTCGAGCACCTTCTGGCTCAAGGAGTCGAGACGCTCGAAGTCGTCAACCAGGATCAGGTGCTTCTTCTGCAGAGCCCGGCGCAGACCGCCGGCCAGTTGTTCGGGCTCTGCCAGGTGGGTGGTGTCGACTCTGAGCGAGGCCAACAAACCGGCCAGAGGTTGGCCGGGATGAAGGCTGTGAACGGTGTGTCCGGCCGTCACCAGGCGCACTCTTAGCTCTTCAAGAAAAGCGCTGCGTCCGATGCCCGAAGTCGCCTCGAGCAGACACCCCAGTCCCGTCTCGGACAGTCCGGATGTCAGCAACTCAAGCCAGGTATTCAGGTCGTCCTGGCGCCCCACCAGGAGGCTGCCAGCCGTCGCTTCGTTGGCCGCCGCCAGGGTCTGCCGACAGGCTTCTAGTTCGGTCCGAATCTGCTGAGCGGTAGCTGGCCGCCGCCGTGGCTCTTTCTCTAGCAACCTGGCCAGCAAGGTGTCGAGCTTAGGAGGCAACCCGGGTCTGATCGAACTGGCCAGGGGAGCCTTCTGATCGAGATGAGCTCGCAGCATGGCCATCGAATTCTCGGCCTGGAAGGGGTGGTGACCGGTCACGGCCTCGAAGAGGCAGACCCCCAGAGCATAGAGGTCGGCTGCCGGCCCGACTTCGCTCGAGAGAATCTGCTCGGGAGCAAGATACGAACAGGTCCCCAGCACCATGCCGTCCTGGGTTAGCTTGCTGCGCTGTTCGATGCGGCGGGCCAACCCCAGATCGCTGATTTTGGGCACCCCGTCTCGGGTGACCAGCACATTGGCAGGCTTGAGGTCGCGGTGCACGATGCCGCGATTGTGGATGTGGGCCAGTCCATCACAGATCCCGGTGAAGACGGTGAGGATCTCGGCCAGAGTGCGACCTCGCAGATAGGCCGCCAGGCCTCCCCCATCCACGTATTCCATCTCGATATATTCGCGTCCCTGGTACTCCCCCACGGCATAGAAATCGACGATGTTGTCGTGAAAGACGGCGGCCAAATCGGCGGCCTCGCGGCGAAAACGTTTGAGTGCGTTCTCGTCGTCGGTCGGGGGCAGAAACTTGATAGCCACATGGCGCTTGCTGGTAGTGTCGAAAGCGTGGTAGACCACGGCCATGCCACCACGCCCCAACTCTTTGACCACCTCGTATCGCGGGGGCAGCAAGTCGATAGCAGGGCTGACCTTGTCCATGTCCGCTAGCTTCCCCGAGCCGAGCCTCTTTCCCTGGAGGCATTTGGCCTCCCCAACTGGAATTGGCTCAGCATGAACTGCCCAGAATGCAACCAGCCGGTGGGCGGATTGGCCACCAAGTGCCACCATTGCGGGGCCCCCATCGACGAGAAAACCTTCTTTCTGTCCGAGGCCGACGTTATGGAAGAGATCCAGGCGGCGCGAGCGGCCAAGGCCGCCGAGGACAACAAACTATCCAATCGTATAAAGATCGGGCAGGTCCTCACCCTGGTCGGAGCGCTGGCCTGTGTGGCCACGATTTTTGTGCCGACCGCGGCCAAACTGGCCACGATCGTCGTGGGGGTGGTGGTCGCTGGCGGCGGTCTCGGCCTTTGGTGGGCCTCGGCTAAAGCTTGATCGACTTCTTGCCCTCGCCCGAGGGACGCTCGAGAGTGAAGATCGTCGAACCCACGGTAAAACGATCACCCTCGCGCACGACCACACCCTGGTCGCTGAGCCAGGCGTGCCACTCGAACCCGTCCTGACGACGCACGAAAGCCACCGGTGCCTGGCCGGGCCGTTTCCACAGATCGAAGGCTTGCTGGGTCTCCTTCCAGCGAAAGATGAAGTGGTTGGGCCCTAGCTGGGGCTCTTGAAGTTCGATCAGACGGTCGAAGACCAGCGGATTGGGGTCTGCCTCGCTGGGTTCTGGCTGCTGATTTCCCCGTCCGATGGTCAGGACCAGCCCCTCGAGGGCGACGGTGGTCGAGCCGTCGGGACCACCCTCGAGGCGGAGCTGAAATCCTCCCCCCACCTGCAGACCCATCGTCTTACGCATCGGCTTCTGACTCTCGACGGTGGCGCTGACGTGAGCCGGCGTGGGCGGTGCGGCCGGAGCGGCAACTACCGGGGCGGGCGCGGTGGCTGGATCGACCGGCAAAACCTCGAGCAGCACCAAGCCCATCTTGATCTGGTCGCCGGCCTGGATGGGCTGGGTCTCGACCACGTCGCCATTGAGCCAGGTCAGGTTGGTGTCGCTATTATGGAACAGCAGAAAGCGTTCTTCGGCCGTCTGCCAGAGCAAAGTGGCATGATGGCGCGAGACGGCGCGGTCGGGCAGCAGAACCCAACCCGGCACGGTGGCCCCCTCGGCGCGAGCCCGCCCGACCATCAGCTTCTCTTCGTTGAGGTGAAAGATCTGCCCGAGCCCGGGACCTTCGATGACCCGCAAACCCAGTCCTGAGTGCCATGGCTTCGACTGTTTCATGCCAGGGCTTACGTCGGCGGCGAATTCGATTCCTGGCGGGCCCGACCGCGCCGAACGTACCAAACCGTCCAGGCGGCGCAGATACCGGTCACACCATAGACCATGACCGGACCGAGGGCCAGCACGGTAGCGATGTCGAGGGTGTAGACCATCCAGACCTTGAGAGCGAACTCGACCACAAAAGTCACCCCCCAGACCCAGGTGATCAGGGTGAGCCGCCGCTTGACCTCGGGATGGTCCATCATCCGCACCTGCTCGGGCTGGGTCGCCTGGGCCCGGGCCAGCCACAGCAAGACCGGCCTTCTCAGCAGACAACTGACGAAGAAGATCAAGCCGATGAAGCCGGTCAAATAGGACTCGCGCAGCTGCAATAGGCGGGTGTCCGAGGTGGCCGCCGTCATGGCCAGGCTGATGAGAATGGCCACCAACGAGATGGTGGCTACCGGATCGAGTTTGCCCTTGCGGACCAGACCCACCAGCGCCCACACACCCGGAATGACGGTCACCGCCAACAAGCCGTGAAACTCGGTCCAGCCCAACTGGTTGACCAGCAGGAGATAGCCCAGCCATGGCCCCAGGCCGTTGACCAGCAGGTCGATGATGATCTCTTTGCGGCCGGGCGGCTGCGGCTGGCTCACCGAGGCAGCAACACCCGAAAGCGCTTCTGGTCGATGAGTTGACCCTGATCGTCGATGAGCTGGATGGCCCAGTCGCCCTCGACCAGCTCCCAGTCGTTTTCGAAGAGCCAGCCGGTAAAGTGACTGATGCCGACCTGAGCCTCGGCCGGCCACTGGTCAGCCGTGGTCAACTTGCCGGTCTTAGGATTCTTCATGGGCGGATGCAACACCCGCACGACGATGCCCTTGCGGTCAAAGCCCTCGCCTTCGCCCACGAACTGAACGCCAAAGCGAGTGCCTTTGCGGGCCACCACCTCTTGAGTGCGGCGCTGCAGCCGCACCCCTTCGACGGCGTGAATGGTCCCACTGGTGGTGAACTCGGAGTCCACCTGCTCGCGCCCGTCAGGCTTGCCGTATAGCCCCCACTCGACGATCTTGATCGAGGTCACGTCGGCCCAGCCGGGGGCGACCAGCAACAACAACAGCAAAAGACGGCGCATGCCCGGCCATTTCCCGTTAGCCCCAGCCGAGTCCTGGGTTTCATCATTCTTTGAGGCCGCTGGGGTGAAATCGGCCCGTATGGAAGTCGCACGCGCCTCGAGTGGGCATTCCGCGCCCAGTTTCCTTCGTCGCTCGGCGGCCGAGCCGCCGCTCGACGACTACCGCTCTTTTCGAGCCGAAGGCCTGCCGCTCAAGAAAGCCATCTGGTCCGGCCTAGCCTATGTTCGCAAGTACCTCTTCAAGAGCGACCACGCCCCGGCCGCGACGGTCGACTATTTCGACCAGCAAAGAGCCACCTTTCGCCACCTGCGCGACCAGCAGGTCGACCTGGCCGGTAAGACCGCAGCCAGTCTCGCCATGGTGGGCGATCTCATGTGGATTCGTGACGGTTGGTCGGATTTTCTCACCCCTGAGGTGCGCGACCGTTTGAACCAGCACGAGGTGGTGCTGGGCAACCTCGAGACCCATGTCTCCGAGGCCCATAGCTGCCCCTGGATGCTGCCCGACGCGGTGGCCTTCAACTCCAAGCCAGAACTGGTCACCAGCTTTGCCCGCCCCGACCAGAGCAGCACCTTTACGGCCCTGGCCGTGGCCAATAACCACTGTCTCGACATGGGCCCCGAGGCGGCCCGCAACACCCTGGCCTTTCTCGACAGCCAGGGCATCGCCCATAGCGGCATTCGTTTCGACGAAACGACCCCGCGCTACACCACCTTCGAGAAGAACGGCATCAAGTTCGGCTTCTACGCGGCCACCTGGGGACTCAACGACCCGTCCCAGGAGAAGTCGACCGAGGCCGATCTGAACCTGCTGCCGGGCCTGGCTCCGGCTCCCCAATCGGTGGCCGAGGTCAAGCTCGACGAGGTCGCCTCGGTGCTCGGTCAGATGGAGGCTGACGGCGTCGACTTCAAGATTGTCAGCCTGCACTGGGGCTACGAGTTCGAGCGCTACCCGGACGCCAAAGTGATGCAGGTGGGACGGGAGGTGGTCAAACTGGGAGCTGACGTCATCATGGGGCACCATCCCCACGTGCAACAGCCCTCAGAAGTCCTCTTCCTCGACGGCTACGAGAAAGACCTCGACCAATCGGTGCCCGCCGACGCCTGCCTGACCACCGGCGGCAAACCGCGCAAGGCGATGATTTGCTACTCGCTGGGCAATTTCACCACCAACATGTACACCTTCACCTGCGAAGCCGGCATGCTGGCTTCGATGAACGTGACTAAAGAAGAGGCCAGTGGTCGGGTCGACTGGTTCAACCCCGACTACGACTTCGTCTTCAACTCGCGCTGGGAGAACGAAGGTCGCCGACTGATGCGCATGGATGACTTTCTGGCTCGGGGCAACTCGGACCAGGATCAGCGCCAGCAGGCGGCCGAGTTGCGCCGCCACATGACGGGGGCAGTCTGATGCCGAACTGGTCGAGCGCGTGAAATTGCTCGAGGTGCGGGTAAATCGGCTCGAAGAGGCGTCCTAAGAACTCTCGGCCCGAGGTCGACGGAAGAACTCGAGCATCTCTTCCCAGCGCGAACGCTGGTCCTCGTCCCCGCCCCAAACTCGCAACCCCTTGCGGTGAGCCTCGCGGGCAGCCTGGTACACCTGAATCAACTTCAGCGCCTGACTCTCCATGCTAAACTCGCTGGCGCGCTGCCGAGAGGCCTCGGCGAACTCCTTGCGCCTCTGGTCGTTGGCCAACAGCCCCTCGATCTGGTCAGCCAGCGGCTCGGCCTCTACCGCCGTCAAATATCCCGTCTGGCCTTCCACCACCACATCGCGGGTTCCGCTGGCGTCGACCGCCACCACCGGCAGACCGCTGGCCATGGCTTCGAGCGTCACCAGGCCCTGGGTCTCGGTCACCGAGGCGAACACGAACAGGTCGGCCGCCGACAGATAGAGCGGCACCTGCTGATGGCTGACCACTCCCATCAGTTCGACGCGTTCTTCTATCCCGAGGTCGCGGGTCAACTTCTCGAGACCCTTGCGCTCTTCACCCTCGCCCAGAATGACCAGCCGGGTCGGCAGCTTCACCCGGGCCACCGCTTTGAGCAGCAGATCGAAGTTCTTCTCTTTGGCCAGTCTCCCTGACGAAATCAGAATCTTCTGGTCGGGATCCCAACCCAGCAGCTTGCGCGCCTCCTGACGGGTCAAACCGCCAAAACGCTGGGGGTCGACCCCGGTGGCCACTACCGAGACGCGCTCTGACACGCCATAGGTAGACTCGACCAGGTTCTTGATGCTCTGGCTCGGAACCACCACGTGGTGACAACTGGTCATAAAGACTCCCAGCCAGTGCTCGATAAACTCCTTGAGGGTATCCTGGGGCAAGAAACTGGCGTAGTGCGAGTAATCACGGTACCGAGTGTGATAGGTGAATACCAGCGGCAGGTTCAGTTCGCGCGCTTTGTCTGAGGCCGCCTTGCCCAGCAGAGCGGGGTGATTGGCGTGCAGCACGTGCGGTTTGAGCAAGGGCAGCAATTTGTCGATAAAGGGCGAGACGGGCAGGGCCAGAGGGTACTTCTGGGTGGGAAGCTCGACGGCGGGGTAGCGAAAGATGAAGGGCTCTTCGTCCCGAAAGTCCGAGGCGTAGGGAGCAAAGACAAAGACATTGTGACCCAGCTCAGTCAGGGCCTTGCGGAAGGATGTAACCGAGGTAACCACTCCGTTGACGGTAGGCAGGTAGACGTTGGTGAACTTGGCGATGTGAAGGCGCTCACTCATCGAAGCCGCCCATCACACAATGGGCGTAAAGCACCATGGCCGCATTCCATGACAGCGGGGCCTCGGCGGCATAAAACAGAGTCTGCAAGGGTGTGCCCTGAGGGTCGTGGACCTCATAGACGACTCCGTCTTTCTCGATGACCTGGTCGATTTTGGCCAACAGTTGGCGGGCCTGCTCGACCCGCCCAGCGCGGGCCAAAGCCACCACATGCCAGCCACCCAGCCATAGCCAGGCGCAGTCCATGTGGTAATTCGGGATGCCGGCCAGGCGCATCTCGATACCCACCAGGTGCAAGGGGTAGCGGCGCGCCGTCACCCGGGTGGGAACCGGATGAGAGAGACTGTCGAGGCGGTCGAGGATTCGGCCCGAGAGGGTCTCGTCGGTCAATCCCCAGGCCACCGCCAGTAAATTGGCGTCAGAACTAACGAAGCGCAGGTCGCGTGAGGTCACCAGCGCACCCCGCTCTTCGTCCCAGAATTGCTCTACCACTCGAGCCGCGATGGCAGGGGCACGCAGCTCGGCGGGCGGCTGGTCCAGCCGGGTCTCGATGCGTTCGAGGCTCTCCACCGCCTTCCAGTAGAGCACGTTGGTATAAGAGATCTTGCCCGAGCGGGCGATGCTGTCGGCCCAGTCAGAGAAAGGTGCCTGACGAATCAGGCCGTCATCGAGACTGCGCTCGATAAATTGCAGGGCCCGACGCCACTGGTCGAGAGTCTGGCGGCCGAAGTCCCAATCTTCGGATTTCTCCAGGTACTCGGCCCAGACGATCAAAAGCAGCAGACTGCCGTCGCAAGACAAGGTGCGGTGAGCCGTCTCCCATTTGGGGCGAAGGGGCTGGTCGGTGGGTTGAACCCGGCCGAAGAGTTGGTGCATGTAGCGATCGAGCACATGGGTGGAATGGAGCTTGAGGGGCAACTGGCCATCCGGCCGTTGAAATTCCAAGAAGGTCTCGAGCCCCTCTTTGACCACCTCTTGACGCTCGAGCCCTAGTAGGCCGAAGGCGGCAAAGCCGAAGTCACGGGCCCACGGCTCGCGAAAATTCCGATAGCCGGCGCAAACCACGTGGCGAGTCTTGCCTCCCGGCAGGACCCGCTTCTCGATGCAGTTATCAAGATCACGCAGGGCAATCTGGGCGGCGGCGTCGCCCACCGTGAAGGCCACCGGTCGCAGCGGTCGGGCCAGCAGATTTCGCAGATAGGTGGCAAAACGCAGCACGACAACAGGAAACAGCCAGCGCAAAAAGGTCAGAATCGAGGCTAACATACCCGATTCTATACGGGATGAGGGACCTGAGCGCCTTTTCAAGTTTTTTTTGGAGCGCCGTGGCACACTCGAGGGAACACAGGAAGGTCATCAGAGAAAAGTGCGCATCGCCAACATCACCACGCCAACCAGAACCTCAGCGCCGACCCGCGCGGCGGCGGCCAAGCCCGAGACTGCCGAAGAGCCGGTCGAGAACTTCGGCGAAGGAATTCCCGGCTACACCGGGCCAGCCGATGGGCTTTCCCATCCTAAATTTCGCTGGCTCACCGGTCCCCTCAACAAGGCACTGGTGGCCGGCTGTTTCCGCATGGAGGTCGAGGGCCAGGAGAACTTCCCCCACGAAGGGCCCCAGGTCTATTGCCCGACCCATCCCAGCATGTTCGACCCGCCCCTGGTGGCCGCGCTCAGTTCACGTGACTTGCGTTACCTGGCCAACATCTACGTTTTCGACGGAGCTCGTGGCAAATTGATGACCTGGGGCGGCGCTTTCCCGCTGCATCGCGACAATCCAAAGTTCAAGACCGTCCGCCACAGCGTCGACGTCATCAGGCAGGGCAAAGGCTTTGTCATCTTCCCCGAGGGGGGCATCGCCTCGGAGCAAGAAGCCGGCCAGGTCGGCCCCCTCAAAAAGGGAGCGGCCAAACTGGCGATTCTGGGCGGAGCCGAAGCCATCACCCCCATCGCCACCGACTATCAGCCCAACACCAAATCCCGGCCGCTCGAGACGGCTGTGGGGGCGCTCGCCTCGGCCGGCATCGCGGTGGGCGGAGCCCTCTCGGCCTTCGGCGGCCCGGTAACCCGCATTGTGGGCGGAACCATCTCGGGCGCCCTGACCGGCATGTTCGTGGCCGGCAAAATCAACCGCAACATTACCTACAATCCCGAATGGTATGACCCTTTCCCGAAGTATTTCGCCACCGTCAACGGCGGCTTGCTCGGAGCCGCTATCGGCGGCCTGACGGGCGGATTGGCCTCGGCCTTGCTACCCCCGGGCGGCGCTCAGTTGGCCGGCGTGGCGATGGGCCTGGGGGCCGGCGCGGGTGCCTGGAACATCGCCCAGGGTTGGCGCGACCGCGATGTCGCCCGGGTCCGTATCGGCAAGCCGATCCCGGTAGCTCCCTATGTCGAAAAATACGGCAACACCCGCGCAGCCGCCGACGCCCTGACCATCGACCTGCACAAGGCCCTGGCCGTGGAAAAGAATGCCCTCAACGGAGTGGCCCAGGCCGAGCCGAGCTTCCGCGGCAAAGTCCAGGAGACCCTGGCGGTCGACGAAAACGGCAATCCGCCCCCTCCGCCGGCCTGCGGCCCCGACAAACTCAAAGCAACCCTGAATTATGCCGCCGTTCCCCTGGCCACCGGCACCGCCGGCACCCTGTTGGGCCTGGGCGCCAGCCAGCTCTTAGGCTTGCCTCCGGCCATCGCGGCTACGGCCGGTTTGGTGGGCGGAGTGGCGGTGGGCGCCCAAAGCGCCATCAACTATGCCTGCGAGAAGGGAATGAACTGGCTCAAGGAGCAACAGTCCTCCCACTAGGAGGGGTCTATCAGCGTAGAACCGGTTCATCTTTGTCATCTCGTCACGGCCTATCTGAGCGACGCCAAACCGGGCCCGCTTGGCGAACTGGTCGAGCAGGTCGGGGAGGAAGCCTTGCTGCGAGCGGCCGCTGGCGAGGGCTTGCGCGGGCTGGTGGCCTATGTCTTGACCAACTCGCTGGGCTCGCGCCGTGCCCCTCTCTGCCTGCAGGCTTTTCAAGAGGAGTTCGCCCGCAACGGCCTCTACATCGGCGAAATGATGCGCCTCGACGAGGCCCTGGCCAGGCGGGGGATGGAGGCCATCGTCCTCAAAGGCGGGGCCCTGATCCATCATGGATACGCCCAGTTGGGTGTGCGCTTTCTCTCGGACATCGATGTCATGGTGCATCAACATGAGCTTCCTCAAATGCGGGATTTGCTTGAGGAACTCGGTTTTCGCTCGCACGACGGCATCAACTTTCGCCGCGAGATGCTGGCTGTCGATCTGCACCACGAACCGATCAAGCGCCTGGCCACGGCCTTCGTCTTTGCGACCGAGGACCTCTGGAGCAATTCCCTGCCGCTCGACCCCGCCCGCTACCAGGCCCTGCGCCGGTTGGGCCCCTACGATCAGTTCCTGCACCATTCCATTCACGGGTTGGGCCATGCCTACCACCGCCTGAACTGGCTGGTCGATCTCGCCGTCGCCCTCGAGCACCTCGACCCCGAGGCGCTTTGGCGGCGGGCCCGCGAGACCCACTCCGAACGCGCTCTGACCTATGCCCTGACCCTCATTCGCGATCTCTTCGGGGTGGCCGTGGCCCCCGCCCTCGAAGCTCGACTATGCCGCCCCAATCGCTGGGAGCGCTGGTTTCTAGCCCGGGTCAAGGAGCGAGGCCATCCCGAGACGATCGGCAAGGTCATCGCCGTGTTCTCTATTCGCAATTGGCTGAAACGGGCCGTCCACCTCTGGCGCATCGGGCGCCCCCAGGCCGGAGCCACCTGGAAGCAACGAATCACCGAACTCTACGCGATGTTGGTCAGGGTCTGGAAGGTCTACCGCTCGGCCTCCTCCTAAATCCGGCCTGGCAGGGAATTGTTCTCGCCCGCGCCGAAAGAATTCGGCCTTTCATTTCTTGCATCCGGGGGGGACTATGAGACAAGCCTTACACCTGATCGTTTTCGGCCTGCTGGCCGCGGTGTTGTTGAGTTGCAACGTCGAAAGCGGGCTCAACGAGGGCGACGGATCGACCAGCGGCGGCGGTCAGGCGGTCTTCTCTGGCCGTCTTTTGACCCGGCCGGTCCTGTTCATCCCCGAAGCCGGAAGGGCTTCTGTCCTCACCGTGCGTGACCAGCTCCTTGCCGCCGGCCGGCAGGTGTCCGAAGACGGCGCAGTGATTCTCTGGCCCGATGCCCCGGCGGCCGGCTGGCTGGCCCAGGTGGGCAACCAGATCGTGCGGGCCGACGAAAACGGCGTCTTTATCTTTCAGGGCTTGCCGAGTGGAGTCACCGAGGGCACTCTGACCCATCCTGCCGACTCGCGGGTGGTGCTGACCTTCCCGGTTGACCGCCTCACTCCCGGTACCACGCCGGCCAGCGGCTTCGTCTATCCCCAGGGCTTCGACGGAGCGTGCGGCATGAGCCCCGGCGAAGACGACGCGTTCTGTGCCAATGTCACCCGCACTGTGCAGGCGCAAACCGAG
The DNA here is from genome assembly GCA_050250895.1 of Vulcanimicrobiota bacterium. Lineage (GTDB taxonomy): Bacteria > Vulcanimicrobiota > Xenobia > Xenobiales > JADMJV01 > CAYRFU01. The sequence continues at coordinate 635,083 of JBFWNU010000004.1, forward strand.
ACGATCCTGGCCCAGCTCGCCCCCGTTCCAACCGCCGTCACCACCGGGCCCCGGGGCACCTATCCTCTGGGCAAGGCCACCCTGTGCGCCGACAAGGACGGATTCTTCCCCAGCGCCAGCCTGCCGAAAGAAGTTCGCTACATCGGCAGCACCTGCGACGGCTACGTGCGAGTAGGCTGCTGTCCCAATGAAAACCCCTTTTCCGACGTCCAGTACAACCTGCGCCTGGCGGCTGCTTCCATCCCCGGAGTGAGCCTGATCCGCGGCGCCATCGGTAACGATTTCTACCTCTCGCCCCCCAGCGACTTCTCTATCGACATCGGCTGCTCGGACAATCACAAGGGACGATTCTGCCAGCAAGTCTCGATCAGCGACCTGTCCATCGACCTGACCAACCGAGGCCAGATCGTCAAGCCGGCGGACCGCCAGGTCACGGTGGACGTGCTGCCCGGCTCGGTCGAACCCGTGACGGTGCACAACAACGGCTGCTTCGGTATCACCCTGGTGCGCAATGGGCGCCTCGAGATCGTCGGTGGTTTCTCGGGTCCCGGTTTCAAGGTCGATGTCCCCTCGGCTTCGCTGCAACCCAAGCCGCCCCAGGTGCTGACTCCGAGGGTCGAACACTTTCAACCGCTCGGCAATAGCGTAGTTCAGGTCCCGGCCATCGACCGTGACCTGATGTACACCATTCCCGCCGACGCTCAGCCAGGCAGCGTCGACGAGTGGCTCTTCTCCACCGACACCGTCTCGATTCTGGTGATCTTCCGGGTGGTCGCTCCCAACGTGAGCACGCCCCAGGTGACCCTCGACAACAGCAGCGTGCTCTTCCAGCACGAGGTCGGCACCACCCCCTGCAATCAAGGCTTGCCCGCGCTCAGCCTGAGCAGTCAGGACGCCGAAGACATGATGGTATCGGTGACCTTCGGGGCCAACTCGGCCCTGCGCATCACCGGGGGTGGGTCCTCGACCTTCACGCTCCCGGCTGGCGGCAATCTCAACATCCCCATCGAGTTCGACTGCAGCCGCGACAACTCTTACTCCACCTCGATCATGGTGACCGTGTCCGGCAAGGACAATCCCACCCGGACCCGTACCTTCAACCTCCCGGTCACGGCCATCTTGCTGCACCGGGCCGTGCGCCTCGACTTCCCCCTTGGCCCCTTCGCGCCCGGCACCGAGATCCGGTTGAGCCGCATCGTCGGTGGTCATGTGGCCGGCGCCGAAGGAGGATGCCCAGCCCAGCACTATCACGGCGGCCCGATCTCCGTCGACGGTATCCATGTAGCTGATGATCCTAATCCCAGCGGGTGCGGCTATGGCCGCATCGTGCTCACCGAAGGCGGAGGACTCTAGGCTTTTCCGCCCGCGCCTCTTGACAAGGGAAGCACCCCTGTGTATTAATTAAATTAAATATTAAGATTGAGAGTCGCACCGTGGCCTCCTTCCAACATCGCAGCTTGATCCAGCAAGGCTATAAGGAGCTCAATGAGAGGGAGTTTCGTGAACTGGAGTGGGGGCTGCGCTTCACCCCCACCGCCTGTTCCCTGCTCACCCTGATCGGGTTGATCTATCAGCAGCCCCTGCTGCTGGCCGCGGTGGCAACCCTCGGAATCTGGGCCTTTCTGGCGCCGGCCGCTCATCCGATGGACCTGCTTTACAACCACGTCGTCCGCCACCTGTTCGGGGCCACACCCCTGCCGCCGAATCCCTTCCAGCGGCGTCTGGCTTGCCTGGCTGCAGGAGTGATGAATTTCTCCGCCGCCATCCTCTTCTGGCAGGGTCTACCGAAGGTGGCCCTGGCGGTCGGAGGGGTCTTGCTGGTGCTCCAGGCGATCGTCATCACCACCCACTTCTGCACCCTGAGCTGGCTCTACGAGCTCGCCCTGAAGGCGATCGGACAATGGGACCGCCCCCTCGACGAGACCCAGGCGCGCGAGCTGGTCAAGATGGGCGCGGTGGTGGTGGATGTGCGCGAGCCCAACGAGTTTCACGCCGGCCATCTCGAGGGAGCCATCAACGTCCCGCTGAGCCAACTCGACAAGCAGTGGCCGGGCACCCCGGACCGGGCCTATCTGCTCTACTGCGCCAGCGGCATGCGAAGTCAGCTGGCCACCAAAAAGCTCCGGGCCCGAGGCGTCGAGCAAGCCCACAATCTGGGCGGCATGGCCCGGGCTCGCAAGCTGCTCGCCTGAAGGCAGGGTCGGCAACCGGGGCTGCGAAGTCTCAGGGGTGAAGATCCGCCTGCACGTCAACGGCACCCCCCATGAATGCGAAGTCGAAGGACGGACCCTGCTGGTCGAAGCGCTGCGCGAGCAGCTGGGCTTGACCGGCACCCACCGGGGTTGCGAGTCGGTAGTCTGCGGCGCCTGCACCGTGCTGCTCGACGGCCGGGCCGTCAAATCGTGCTCGGTGCTGGCGGCCCAGGCCGAAGGGCACGAAGTGGTCACCATCGAGGGGGTCGAGTTCGGGCCGATCCAGCAGGCCCTGTGGGAAGAACACGGCCTGCAGTGCGGCTTTTGCACCCCCGGGGTGGTGATGACTCTGCATGAGCTGCTCCACCAGGCCCGAGACCTCGACGAGGCCGGCCTGCGCGAGGCGCTCAAAGGCAATATCTGCCGCTGCACCGGCTATCAAAACATCGTCCGGGCGGCTCTCAAGGCGGCTGGCAAATGATCGGCCAACGGGTTGCCCGCAAAGAAGATCCCAGGCTGCTCCAGGGGCAGGGCCAGTTTGTGGACGATCTCCGCCTGCCCGGCACCCTGCACGCGGTGTTTCTGCGAAGCCCGGTGGCCCATGCGCGCCTTGCCCGCCTCGACACCAGCAAAGCCTTTGGCAGTCCCGGGGTGGCGGTGGTGCTGACCGGGGCCGACCTGCCTCCCTATCCGCTGCCGGTGGCCCCGGCCGTCGAGGGAATGGTCATTCCCGAACAGCCGATGATGGCCGTCGACCAGGTGCACTACGTGGGCGAGCGCATCGCTGTCGTGGTGGCCGGCAGCCGGGCCCAGGCTCTGGACGCCTGCACCGCCATCGAGGTCGAGTTCGAAGAGTTGCCGGTGGTCACCGACCCCCTCAAGGCCCTGGACAAAGATAGTCCGCCCGTCCACCAGGGGTTAAAATCGAATTTGTCTTACGTGTGGGCCTGCCCAGGCGGCCCGCCGCCCGAAGGAGAGTGGCTGGTCGAACAGGTGCGCCTGGAAGTGCCACGGGTGGCTCCCATGCCTCTCGAAGGTCGGGCGGTGCTGGCCAGCTTCGAGCCCGGCCGGCAAGAGCTGACCGTCTGGTGCAGCCACCAACGACCCCATCTGCTGCGCGACATTCTGGCTCGCCAGACCCAGTTGTCGGACCGCCAGGTGCGCGTCATCGCGCCGGATGTGGGTGGCGCCTTCGGGTGCAAGGTCAACGTCTATGGCGAAGAGGCCATCGTGGCCAACCTGGCTCGCCAACTGGGCAAGCCGGTCAAGTGGGTCGAAGGTCGGCGCGAGCACTTCGTCTCGACCAGCCACGGGCGGGGCCAGGTGGCCGACCTCGAGGCTCGCTTTGACCAGCAAGGCAAAGTGGCCTCGCTGGTCGTCCGCATCGTGGTCGATCTGGGGGCCTTTCACCAATTTCTCTCGGCGGCCATCCCGCCCCTGACCGGCATGATGATGTCGGGGCCTTACCAGATCGGCCATCTCGACATCGAGGTCAAAGGGGTCTTCACTCACAAGACTCCCACCGACGCCTATCGTGGAGCCGGCAAGCCCGAAGCCACCTACTATCTCGAACGCCTGATGGACCGCATCGCCCGCCGGCTTGACCTTGACCCGGCCGAGGTCAGGCGACGCAACTTCATCACCAACTTCCCCTACCCCGCTCCCACACGCCTTTTCTACGACTCGGGCAACTACGCCCAGTGCCTCGACAAAGCCCTCGAGATGGTAGGCTATCAAGACTTTCGCCGGCGCCAGCGAGAGGCCCGCCAGAGCGGCAAGCTACTGGGGTTGGGCTTGTCGAGCTATGTCGAAGTGGCCGGGGTGGGTCCTTCGTTTATCATTCCGGGTGGCGGTTGGGAGTCGGCCACGGTTCGCCTGGAACGAGGCGGCGGCGTCACCGTGCTGACCGGCATCTCACCTCACGGGCAGGGCCAACAAACGACCTTTGCTCAATTGGTGCGCGAACATCTGCCGGTGCCCATGGATCAGATCACGGTGCGCCACGGAGACACCGGGCAAATCCCGGCCGGAATCGGGACCTTCGGCTCGCGCGGCACCACCCTGGGCGGTACCGCCGTGGTCATGGCCCTCGAGAAGCTCAAAGCCAAGATCGAGGCCATCTCGCAAGCCCTGGGAGGGGCCGAACTGGCCCAGGTGATCGAGGCGGCCTATCACGCCCGCGGCTTACCCGAGGGGATGGAGCCAGGCCTCGAGGCCACCGCCTACTATGACCCCGCCAACTTCGTGTTTCCCTTCGGCACCCACGTGGCCGTGGTCGAAGTCGAGGCCGCCACCGGCGACTGGCGCGTCGTGCGCTATATCGCCGTCGACGACTGTGGCCGGATCATCAATCCCATGCTGGTGGAAGGACAGGTTCACGGCGGGGTGGCCCAGGGCATCGGCCAGGTGCTTTGCGAAGGCCCCGCCTATGGGGCCGACGGACGGCTGCGAAACGGCCACCTGGGGGCCTATGGTGTGGTTCGGGCAGCGGATTTACCCACCATCGAGACGGCTCACTTCGAGACCTTGAGCCCGGTCAATCCCCTGGGGGTGAAGGGCGTCGGCGAGGCCGGAGCGGTGGCCAGCCCGCCGGCCGTGGTCAACGCTCTCAGCGACGCGCTGGCCCACTTCGACCCGCCGGAATGGATCATGCCGATTCGGCCCGAGCAGGTGTGGAAGGCGATGCAATGAGGCCGGTCGAGTATGTGCGCCCCGAGACGCTGGAACAGGCCCTGAGCGCCGGCGGCACCTGGCTGGCTGGCGGCCAGAGCCTGTTGCCCGCATTGTGGGCAGGCGGCCGGGCCGAGAAATTGGTCGACCTGGGCGGCCTGGAGGAACTCAAGCGACTGGAGGTTACCGAGCGCGGGCTTTGGGTCGGGGCCATGGTCACCCACGCTCGGCTGGCGGCCCACGGCGGCCTGCTGGGCGGCGTGGCCGCGCAACTCGCCGATCTGCAGGTGCGCAATCGAGGGACCATGGGTGGCGTGCTGGGGCAGGCCGACCCGCGAGCCGATTATCCGGCCGTGCTACTGGCCTGCCAGGCGCAGGTCGTCGTAAGGGGCCGCGAAGTAGCCCTGGAAGAGTTTTTGGAATCCCCGGGCGGCTTGATCGAGGCGGTCATCGTGCCCGAATGCCAGGGACGCTACCTGCGCCGGTCGGACCGAGCTGCCGGCTGGCCGGTGGCCGGGGTCTGCCTGATCGACGGCCGCCTCGGCGTGACGGCGGTGGCAGCCCGGCCGTATCGGGCCCGGGCCAGCGAGGCGGCCCTGGCGGCGGGGGATGTCGAGGGGGCCATAGCCGCCCTCACCGAGGGGGTCGAGGTGCGCAGTGATCTCGAGGCCGGAGCCGAGTATCGCAGCCATCTGGCCCGCTGCCTGTTGAGAGAATTGCTGGCGTGAAGCGAATCTGGCTGGTGTTCTTGTTGCTCACCGGGCTGGGCTGGGCCAAGCCCATTCCCGATCGTCCGCCCGATCAAGACTTGTGGGACGGCATGCAGGTGCTCGACGATGACGAGCGGGCCAAGGTCGTCGACATGGCCCGGCTTTGCCGGTCGGAGTATGGGGCTCCCCTGGCGGTGGTGACCATTCGAAAGATGGCCGACTATGACAAGACCTATCCCAGCATCGAGAGCTTTGCGGCCAGCTGGTTCAACCACTGGGCCCTGGGCACGGTCGAAGACAACTATGGCATCCTGTTGTTGGTCAGTGTCGAGGACCGCAAGGCTCGCATCGAGCTGGGGGCCGGCTGGGGCCAGACCTGGAATTCGGAATGCAACCATATCATGCAGTCGGTGATCGTGCCCCGCTTCAAGAGCGGCAGCTATGACGCCGGCATCGTGGATGGCTGCACGGCCTTGACCCAGATGGCCCAGGACCGCACCAATCCCTATTCGATGCAAGGTTTTGAAGCGACCCTGAAACGGCTTCGCTACTGGGTCGACGATTACGGAGACTACATCTCTGTCCTGTCGCTCTTCCCCGCCATCGTAGCGGTGGTCGGTCTGGTGGTGGGGATGCTGTTGCTGCTCACTTCGCTGGTGGTCCCTCCGCTGCGCGACCCATTGGCCCTCGGGGGTGGGGCCATCATGGGCGTCTGCACCTTTACCATCATCAGCCTGGTGGTCCTGGTGATCTATGCTTTGATGCAGCTGCCCACCGGCTCGATTTCAGACTTTTCGAGTGGGAGTTGGGACTCTGGCAGTAGCTGGGATTCGAGCAGCAGCTGGGATTCTGGCAGTAGTTGGAGTTCGAGCAGCTTCTCGAGCGGCGGCGGGGGCGGAGGTTTCGACTTCGGCGGCGGGGGCGGATTTTCGGGTGGAGGGGGGGCCACCGGCAGTTGGTAGACGCGCGCAAATGGCTCGAGCCTGATCAGGCCAAGCAGGTCGCGGCCGCCATCACCGAGGCCGAGCGACGAACGCAGGCCGAATTTCTCTGGGTCGTGGCCAGCCAATCGGGACGCTACGACCGGGCCGAATCGATCGTGGGACTTGCCTTCGGGGTGGCCGGCCTCTTGCTCAGTCAGAGCCTCGGCGCCCTGGTGCTAGCGCCGGGCCCGGGATCCTGGGTCACCCCCGGGATGGTCGGCAACGGTTGGCTGCTGGTCGGCCTGGTGTTGGGTTTCGTGGTCGGCAATACCGTGGCCACCCTTTGGCCGAGCTTGGCCCGACCGTTCGTGCCCCGGCGCGAGTTCGAGCAAGAGGTCGAGCGCTCGGCCGCCTATGTCTTTTCCCTGCACAAGGTCAGCCATACCGCGCGCGGTGTGGGTGTCTTGCTGTATCTGTCACTGCTCGAGCGGCGGGTGGTCGTGCTGGCCGATCGCGCCGCCTTCGAGGTCCTGGGACAGACGGGGGTGGATGGCTTGCGGGATCTGGCCATCGAAAAACTCAAGGGCGGTCAGAGAGTCGAAGCCCTGACCGCCACCGTGGCCCAAGCCGCCGACACACTGGCCGAGCGCTTTCCCTGCCCTGACGACGACGTCGACGAGCTACCCAACCACCTGGTGGTCATTCACCCCCGGCCTTAGCCACCCGCAGCGGGGGCATGGGCACGCCCAGCGCGTCGGCCACGGCCTCGAGTTCGGCTTCTTCCACCTCGACCACGACATTGTCGGCGCTGGCGATGGCGGCTAGATAGTCCATGATGGTGTCTTTGCTCTCGGCATCGAGCTCGTCGTGCAGGGACGAGGCCAGTTCGTAAGCCGAGGGCAGGTCGTCGAGGTCGGCCAGGACCTTCTCGAAGGTCTCGGCCGAAAAGCCCGGCAGCATTCGATGGCCCATGCGAACGGCCACTTCTTTCTCCTCTGCTTCGATGACTCCATCGGAAGCGATCAGGGATACGGCCAGGGCAGCGGCGATGTAAGGAACGTCGGCTCCGGTATCATCGTTGACAAACACGGTCTTCAACCTCCTGAATTTCTTGTCCGCCCAGCTTTCTCGGGCGCGCCGATGTCCCTGCCAATCGGCCGAAAAGAGCAGGATTTCACGGGCCCGTCTGGCAGTGAAGAGAAGAGGAGGTTCATTATGTTTCGAGCTTGGATCGTGGTCCTGCTGTTGGTCTCGCCAGCCTGGGCCCTCGAGATCTACGTCAACAACCGGCCCTATCAGGGCCCCACCCAGGGAGCGGCCGACGCGATTCAACTGGAAGCTGCTCGTCTGTTCGAGTTGCTCGGGGGTGACTATCAGGTCAAAAACGACCGCATCCTCTTCGGGGGCGAGACCCTGACCCTCTATACCAGCCAGGGCCAACCGATGGTTTCGGCCCGCGAACTGGTCGACAAGATCGGAGGCCGCTACAACTACAACACCGAGTTGGGAGTGCTCGACATCTATGCTTTCGACCCCGCCGAGGCAGCCCGAAAGTCGCTACAACGGGTCATGTCGCTTCGGACCATCGAAAACGAGACCGATCTGGCCATCCTCTCCCGGCTGACCCGCCAGACGCTCGAGCAAAAGCTCGGACTGGATCTGGCCGACCGGGTCAACAGCATTCACCTGGCCACGGCTGATGAGATTCGCCAGGCCGGTGGGCCGGCCCGGGCGGCTTGCTATCTCAACCTGCAAGCTCAAATCGGAGGCGGCGGCAGCTATGAGATCCTGGTCCTCAAAGGGATGGCTCCCGACGACACCATCCGGGCCTTGAGTTGGGCCTGGGGAGTGGGGTGGGCTCGCGGCCGGGGGGCCGATCGCAACGACGACCTGCTGCGAGGCTTCGGAGAGTGGACGGCCTATCGAGTCTTGCGCGCCCTCACCGAGGTGCGCTCGTCCGAGACCGTCTTTCGGCGCTACGAACAGGTCGACCCGCGGGCCATCGCGGCCGCTCGTAGACTGGTCGAGGTCGAGTCGTTGGACGGGCCTCCGGCGGTATTGGAGTACATGCTCTCGCACGGTCGCTGAGCTTTTTCGGGGATATTTTAGGACGATGGCTTAGGTTGGAAGCAGGGTCCGGTCTCCACGCCAAAGACTGCTCTTTTGGAGATAAGTATGAAAGCGCAATGGAAACCCGTGGCCGGTCAGAACGAGACCGGCATCACCCGTTATCAGGCCGGCCGGGCCAAAGCCACCATCCACCGCGAAGAGAACCATCTCTGCGCCGAGGCCACGGACGGCTGGCTGGGCCTGGGACGCAAAGTCGGCATCGCGTTTCGCGAGCACGACCTGTCCGACGAGGTCGTGCTCGGTCGCATCGAAGACGCCCTGCACCCTCCTCGCTTCGGCGACTGGCAGCCGGTCGACGATCAGAAAGCCCTGGGTGTGACCCACTATCGTGGCCGCGAGACCGAAGGCTTGATCCGCTCGAAGGTCGATGCCTACATCACCCGGGTCGGGGACGAGGCTCGGGTGATAGCTCAGGTGGGTCGTTTCGGCGAAGAGATTCAAGGCAACTTCTCCGCTCCGGTGCCCAGCGACCAGGAGATCCTCAGAGACCTCTAAGGAACCGTGTAGGTTACTCCCTGCTCGAGCTGCACTCGACCCTGGGCGGTCTGGAACTTCACGGCCAGGCTCTGGCGATGGCGCGCGTCGGCGGTGGGTCGGTAGACCTCGAAGTGCAGATGGGGCGCCGTGGCATAGCCGGTGGCCCCCGACAGACCGAGCAGTTGGCCGGTCTCGACCCGCTGGCCGACTTTCACCCGAGCCCCGCCCGGGCTCAGGTGCACATAGTCAGCCAGGCTGCCGTCGTCATGCACCACCGCGATGAGGTTGGCCTGGCTTTTGAGGCCGGGGTCGTTGCCCCCTTCGGTAAAGTGGTCGATGACGGCCACCACCAGTCCCCCCCGGGCGGCCAGCACCGGAGTCTGCGGTGGGCACTCGAAGTCGAGAGCATAGGTGTCCTGGTGCGTGAACGTGCCCAGGTAGCCCTGAATCACCAACACGGATTCGCCCCGGGCAAAGGGAATGCGATAGGTGACGGCATCGCTGGGCTTGACCCGATAATCCCCCAGCTGCCACCAGTGCTTATAGTTGTAGCGTCCGGGCTGGTCACCTCGCCAACGCAGCGTGGTCACCCGAAGGGTGTGGCCGGCCGGCACCACCACTGTGCGGGGTAGAGGGGGAATGGCCTTGAGGTGCTCGAGTTGGGCCTCGACCCAGACGGTGGTCGGGACCCTCTCTTCGTTGATGGCCACGAAGACGACGTCGTTTCCCTGGCGCACCGCCTCGACTCGGACCCCGTCGGCCCAGGCCGAAGTCATCACTAGGAGCAGCAGAAGCCATCGCACCCGATGTTCTTCGCGCGGGGCTCGGGTCGACCTGTCGGCAGGGATCACACACCGCCGACCCAGAACATGGCTACTCGGAAATGTTGCGTCTACGCCATAGCTTGTGTGCCTTGCTGGTAGCTTTCGCCTTTGTCGGCTATAGCTTTGACGTGGAATGCCTGCTGGGCCATGGAGTCTGCCCCGATAGTTGCCAGACGCAGGTGTCCGATGCCTGCGCTCAGCCTGTCATCGCGGTGACCCCTCAATCTGTCGCCCTGCCGTTCGCGCTGGTCGACTACGTCGGCCTGGCCACCAGCTGCCTCACCGGCCGGCTCCCGGGCCAACCCACGCCCAGCTTGTTGCGGCCCCCACTGATTTGTCAGATCAGTTCGCGCGGCCCCCCTGCCTGACGACCTGTAGACGGTAACAAAACTACCTCAGGAGGTGCGCTTTGGCATTTCGCCTTCTCCTGATGGTGTTGGTCCTTAACGCGCCCCCAGATCAGGCCCTCACCTTATCCGAGGCTCTGCGCCTGTGCCTGGCCACCCACCCGGCCGTTAGCGAGGCCCGGGCTCAGGTGGGGGGCCTTCAGGGCTATACCAACTCCATCGGTTCACAACCTAATCCAGTCTTGACTCTGTCGGGCACCGCTGGTGAGCCCGGTGAGGACGCCAATTCCCTGGTGCAAACCCTGGAAATCTCGGGACAGCCTCGCCTGCGCCGGCTGGCTTCTGCGCAGGAACTGGCCGCGGCCGAGTTCGGGCTAGAGGCTCTGCGTCGGCGCCTGGCCCTGGAGCTGGCCCGAGCCTATTTCACGCTTTGGGAGCAGAGCCAGACCGAGCAACTGGCGGCCACTCAGCTCGAGCTGGCTCGAGGGCTGGTGCGGGCTTCCCAACGACGCCTGGAAGAAGGCGCCATCTCGCGCAACCAGCATCTTCGCAGCCAATTGGCCGAAGCCGCCGCCAGCGCGCGATTGGCCGAACTCAAAGGTCAGGTCGACGCGGCCAGCGCCGATCTCAACCTGTTGCTCGGTCGTGCACCCCAGCAGCCGCTGCGGCTGGACACTCCCGGTCTTGCTCCGCTCGAGACCGGGCTCGACGACCTCGACGCTCGCCTGGCCGAGCAGCCCGAACTGGCGGCCGCTCACCAAACCCTGCTGGCTCGCCAAACCGACCTCGAGCTGGCCCAAAAGGGAAACGCACCCCGGCTGCAGCTGTCAGCCTATTCTTCGCGACTCTACGGCAATCCGACCCAGGGAGCCCAGTTGTCGCTGGTGATCCCGCTGTGGGACTGGGGCCAGCAACAGGCGGCCGAGCGCAGAGCGGCCGGACAAGCCGAGGCTCAGGCCGCCCAGGTCGACCGGGTGCGGCTAGAGTTGCGACGCCGGCTGGCCCAGAGTTACGCCCTGTACCAGAGTTCTCAAGCACGGGTGGCAGCGCTGGAAGAACAAGCATCCCACTACCGCGAGCTATCCGAGATGGCCCATCGGGGATACCAGGCCGGCCTGCTCGATCTCGTCGAGGTGCTCGAGACCGAGAAAGCCTACCGCAACAGCGCCGAACAAACCGTGCAGGCCCGCGCTCAAGCCGCCCTGAGCGGCCTCGAGCTACGCCTACTAAGCGGCGAAAAGCCCTGGGAGTCACCATGAAGAAACTCTTGCTCATCACCGTCAGCCTGCTGTGCCTGATCGCTTGCGGTCAGCCGCCCCAGCCGGCCGAAGAAGAACACCATCACGAGGAAGAGGCCGAAGCCGGCCTGCACCTCGAGCCAGCTCAGCAAAAAGAGGCCGGTATTGCTCTGGCCTCTCCCACCATGGCCGAGGTGGCTCGAGGCATCGAGCTGAGCGCCGTGCTGGTGCCCGACCCCGACCGTCAGGTCATCATTTCATCGCAGCTCGACGGCCGGGTCCACAAACTGTTCGTCCAGCTGGGCGAGCGAGTCCAGGTGGGTCAGGCCCTGGTGGCCGTCGACAGCACCGAGCTGGCCCGGCTCAAAGCCGAGTATCATCAATCCCGGGTCGAGTCGAGTCTGGCCGAGAACAACCTCGAGACGAGCCGCCAACTGGCCGCATTGGGCGACGAGACACGACGCCCCCTAGAAGAGGCGAGCGCCGAGGTGATCGCCGCCCAGGCAGCCGAGGCCCGCGCCCTGGCCGATCTGGAGGCTCATCAGAAAGCCCTGGCCAGACTCGAACGGTTGCTCGACGACGGCATCGCCTCACGCCAGCAGGCCGAGGCCGCCCGAGCCGAGGTGGCCGCCGATCAGGCAGCCCTTACCCGAGCCCGGGCCGACCTGCAACTGGCCCGCAAACATCAGGCTCGGGAATCCGAGATTGCCAACCGCCGTCTGCGCCAACGCCGCGAGGTGTGGCAGGCCCAGGCCAGCGCCAGTCGCTCGCGCGAAGAGCTGCGCCACAGCGAAGAGCTACTCGAGCTACTGGGGGCCAGCCCCGAGACCCACGAGAGCCTGCTCGAACTCCGGGCACCGATCGGGGGCCTGGTGACCTCGCGCCCGGCCCGTCGCGGTCAAACCGTCAAATCCGGCGAGGAACTGCTGACGGTTACCGATCTCTCGGAGTTGTGGGTGTGGGTCGATCTTTACGACCGTGACCTGCCTCGCGTGAGCGAGGGCATGCAAGCCATGATCCGGGTGCAGGCCTATCCCGATCGCACCTTTCACGGCCGACTCGATCTGATCGATACTCGAGTAGACAGCGAGACCCGCACGGCCCGCGGGCTGGTCAAGCTGCGCAACCGTGAGGCCCTGCTCAAGCCTGGCATGTACGCTGGCGTCGAACTGCTGTCGCAACAGGCCGAACCCGGCTTGACCGTGCCGGCCGACGCGGTGACCACGGTAGAAGGAACCGAAGTGGTCTATGTGCAGGTCGAGCCAGATCATTTCGAGCGTCGGCTGGTACGCCTGGGCAACCGCCGCGAGGGGCGGGTGGAAGTGCTCGAGGGGCTGAACCTGAGCGATCGGGTGGTTATCAGCGGGGTCTTCGCGCTCAAATCGGTCGACCTCAGAAGCAGCATCGGAGGACACCACCATTGATCGATCGCTGTCTGAGCTGGGCTCTCGAGAACCGGGCCGTGGTCCTGTTGCTGACCCTGTTGATGGCCGGACTGGGCCTGCGTTCACTGGGCCAGCTGCCCATCGATGCCGTGCCCGATGTCACCGACGTGCAAGTCCAGATCAACACCAACAGCCCGGGTCTTTCGCCGCCCGAGGTGGAGCGTCTCATTACCTTTCCCGTCGAGCAGGCCATGGCCGGTTTGCCCGACCTGCGCCAGGTTCGGTCTTTGTCCAAGTACGGGTTGTCTCAGGTGACGGTGGTTTTCGCCGACGGAACCGACCTCTATTTCGCCCGCCAGCTGGTGCTGGAACGACTGCAGGTGGCCCGCGCCGAGATCCCTCCCGACCTGGGCGAGCCCGAGATGGGGCCCATCTCGACGGGTCTGGGCGAGATCTATCAGTACGAACTACGGGGCCAGGGCCAGAGCCTGACCGAGTTGCGTGCTTTGCAGGACTGGTTCGTCAAGCGCCAGCTGTTGACCGTGGACGGGGTGACCGAGGTCAACTCGTTCGGCGGTCTCGAGAAGCAATATCAAGTGGTGGCCGACCCTTTTCGTCTGCGCGCCTACAACCTCACCCTGGTCGACCTCTATCGGGCCATCGAAGAGAACAACCGCAACGCTGGCGCCGGCTTCATGGAATATCGAGACGAGCAATATCTGATTCGGGGCGTCGGCCTGGTGCGGGGCATCCCGGACATCGAGTCGATCGTCCTGGCTGAAGAGAACGGCACCGCCGTCACCGTGGCCGACGTGGCCCAGGTGACCACGGGACCGGCCCTGCGCCAGGGAGCCGTCTCGCGCGATGGTCGAGGCGAGGCGGTGACCGGCATCGTCATGATGCTGGTGGGAGAAAATAGCCGGGCGGTAGCCCGTCGGGTCGATGCCCGCCTGCAAGAGATCCAGGCTCAATTGCCCGAGGGAGTCACCATCGAGCCATTCTACGACCGCACCGAACTGGTCGACCGGACCATCCATACCGTGGCCCGTAACCTGGCCGAGGGAGCGGTGCTGGTCATCGTGGTGCTGTTCGTGATGGTGGGCAATTTTCGGGCCGCCCTCATCACGGCTCTGGCCATTCCCTTGTCGATGCTGTTCGCCTCGACCCTCATGCTCAAAGCCGGAGTGAGTGGGAATTTGATGAGTCTGGGCGCCATCGACTTCGGTTTGCTGGTAGACGGCAGTGTGGTGATGGTCGAGAACGCCTTGCGGCGCCTCTCGCAGGCGGGGGACCGACCTCGCCAGCAGGTGCTGCTCGAGTCGGCCCAGGAGGTGGGACGGCCCATCGCCTTCGGCATCGGGATCATCATCGTGGTCTACCTGCCCGTGATGAGTCTCACCGGCATGGAAGGCAAGATGTTCCACCCCATGGCTTTCACGGTCGTCTTCGCGCTGCTGGGCTCGCTGTTGTTAGCCCTGACTACCACTCCGGTGCTGGTCAGCCTGTTGGTGCGAGAGGCCGGCCACAGCTCTCGACTCGACCGCCTCAAAGCCCGCTATCGCAGCCTGCTCGAGAGCACGTTGCCGCGACCGCTGCCGATCGCCCTGGCGGCCATCGCCCTCTTCGCTATAAGCCTGGTCGCCTTCTCGCGGCTGGGGGCCGAATTCATCCCCGAGCTTGACGAAGGAGCCCTGGCTGTGCAGGCCATTCGCCTTCCCAGCGTGTCTTTGACCAAGTCGCTCGAGCAGGCCCAGCTCATCGAGAAGGCCCTGCTCGAGTTTGACGAGGTGACCGGCGTGGTGTCGAAGACGGGGCGTCCCGATCTGGCCACCGACCCGATGGGGGTCGAGATCTCGGACGTGCTGGTCAGCCTTCGGCCTGACCATCAAACCCCGAAAGCCGAACTGGTGGCTGCCATGGAAGAACGTCTGGAAAAGATCCCCGGCATCGCCTTTTCGTTCTCGCAGCCTATCGAACTCAGAGTCGAAGAGCTCGTTTCGGGGGTTCGCTCCGATGTCGCATTGAAAATCTTCGGAGACGACCTGCCGGCCCTGCGTCAGGCGGCCGAGCGAGCGGCCGCCCGGATCAGGACCATTCCCGGGGCCCGTGACGTGGCCGTCGAGCAGACCACCGGGCTACCCTATCTCGACGTCGAGGTAGATCGTAGAGCCCTGGCCCGCCACGGGATCAACGTGGCCGACCTGACCGCCATGCTTGAAGTCGGTTTGGGTGAAGCCTCTCCCGGCACGGTGGTCGAAGGCGATCGTCGCTTCCCCATCGTGATCAAACTCGACCCGCGCTTTACCCTCGAACCCGAGGCTCTGGGAGCTATTCCCGTCCCCGGCCCGCGAGGGCATACCATCCCGCTCGATCAGCTGGCCCGCCTCGAGGTCGAAACCGGCCTGGCTCAGATCAGCCGCGAGAACGGCCAGCGGCGGGTGGTGGTCGAGGCCAACGTGCGCGGCCGCGATCTGGTCAGCTTCGTCCATCAAGCCCGCGAAGAGGTCGCCGAGGTCATCGGCCCCGGAATGTTCCCGGTCTGGGGAGGCGAGTTCGAGAACTTCGAGCGGGCGCGCTCGCGCCTGCTGGTCGTGGTACCCCTCACGTTGGCCGTCATTCTGGTGTTGTTGTTTGCCCACTCGGGCTCGGCCGAGCAAGCGATGTTGGTCTTTCTCAACGTGCCTTTCGCGGTCACCGGCGGAGTGGCCGCCCTGGTCCTGCGCGGGATGCCGTTCTCGATTTCGGCTGGAGTAGGCTTCATCGCACTCTTTGGCATCGCCGTCCTCAACGGGTTGGTGCTGCTAAGCCGGGTAAGCCAGCTGCGCGCGCAGTTGCCCCTCTACCAGGCGGTGATCGAGGGCTCGCTCGATCGTCTGCGGCCGGTGCTCACCACCGCCCTGGTGGCTGGCCTGGGCTTTCTGCCCATGGCGTTCGGCCACGGGGCCGGCGCCGAGGTGCAGCGACCGTTGGCCACGGTGGTCATCGGCGGTCTCGTCACCAGCACCGTCTTGACGCTGCTGGTGATTCCCACGCTCTATCACTGGTGGGAAAAGGACTTCAAAGCCGATTCAGCCAAGCTCGAGGCTTGATTGGTTGGTTTCTCAGGCAGGCACGCACCATTCTGGCCGGTTACCGCCGTGTCCGCGGCTGGCTCCGGTCCCAGGCCGTGCGCCGCGAACTCTCGACTCTGGCCGGTCTCAGCTTCACCCAGGACTATCTCAAGCCGTGGCTACCCAACTGGGATGTCCACTTACGCCCCCTCCAGCCGCGGCACATCCTGGAGATCGGCTCTTTTGAGGGACGCTCCGCTTGCTGGTTTCTCGAGGCCTTTCCGCACAGTCACCTGACCTGTGTCGACCCGTTCTACGACGACATCTACGAGCAGCGATTCGAGCATAACGTCAGACGGGCCGGCGGCGAAGGTCGCGTGACCAGGTGCAAAGGTCGCTCCGAGGCCATCTTGCCCACTCTGGCGCCCGAGAGCTACGACCTCATCTATATCGACGGGTCACACAAGGCCGTGCATGTTCTCTTCGACGCCTTGATGGGCCTGGAGTTGCTGCGGCCCGGCGGCGTGATGGTGTTTGACGACTACCTTTGGTGCCTTCAATTGCCCAGCGAAGACCGGCCTCAGCTGGCCATCGACTTCTTCCTCAAGCAGCACCCCGAACTCCAGGTCCTCTACCACGGCTATCAAGTGATGGTGCGCAAGCCGAATTAGACCGGCAGATCTCGCCAACCACGCAGCTCGCGCCCGGTGCGAAATCGCCGAATGGCCTGGCCGACCGCGCCGAAGTCGTGAGTCTCGAGCAGATCCTCGAGGTAAAGGCAACGTTGGGCCACGGCCGGTAGTTCGAAGGTCCAGTAAAGGCTCATCAAAGGATTGATGAAGAGTTCGCTGCCCTGAGTCCGGGTGGTCGAGTGGACATCCCCAAATCGGCCCACCGCCGCCGACAGAATCGACGAGGCCACGATGCTGGGATGGTCAGGCATCTGTCCGTGGACATAATCGAGGACTTGCTTGAACCGGTAGCTCTCGGCAAACTCGGGCAAGAGCGAAAATGCTCCGAGAAAGGCTCCGGCCCGCGTCAGGTCGGCCACGGCTTCGAGAAAATAGTGATGGCAAACCCCGTGGAAGGTATCCACCCCGAAGCCGATGCAGGTCAACAAGCGGGTGGGTAGCTCGAGTTGATAGGCGGCGGCGATGCTGGCCAGGTCCTCGGACGGGGTGCCGAGACCTTCTTCGTCACCGCGCATCAGGCTGTCGGTGCCCCCGTCGACGAGGACCAATGCCTCGACTCCGAGTTTGTCGACGAGGGCCTGGTAGGCCTGGCGCAACGGCACCACCCCGGCCTTCTCGAAGCAATAGACTCGAGCCTCGGGGTCTTCGTGCTGGCATAACCACTGGCACAGGTAACGCTCGGGAAAGTAGAAATCCGGCCCGTCGGTGTCCGGGCCGACCTCGACCAGCACTGGAGTCAGTCGCGGGGCCGAGCAAGTCTCGAGCCGCGAAAAGGAAAGATTGGCTAGATAGACCTGCTTGCCTCGAGCTCGCAGCCAAAAATAGAGAGGCAGCCCCGAGAAGATGTCAAAACCGCCTCCCGCCCCGGCCAGCAGAATGCGCTGGTGTCCATCGAGCCGCTTGAGGAGCAGGACCTCGAGCATCAGATCCGCCAGCTCTGGCGCCGCATTCCCACGATTCCGTCCATTTCGACCGGCGCCGAGAACAGGTTGCCCACTGCCAGATCGCAACCCTGGGCCCGCAAGAAATGGGCTTGCTGCTTGGTGCCCACCCCGTCCACGATCAGTTTCATCTCGAGCGCCCGGGCCATGGCGATGACGGCCTTGCTGACCGCTGTCGACCGGTCGTCGTGAGGCACCCCTTGCATCAGACCGGCATCAAGCTTCAGATAGTCGACGGGGCTGGTCTTGAGACTCCAGACACTGCATTGGGCGGTGCCGACCTCGGGGATAGCCAACCCCATCCCCCAGCGATTGAGCTGTCCGGCCACCTGGTAAGTTCGCTCGGGGTCGGCCACCAGGGCTTGGGGTGAAAGTTCGGCCACCAGTTGATCGGCCCGAGTGGCTCGGTGGGTGACCTTCTTGAGCATCTCTTCGGCCAGCCGGGCCAGGCGGATCTGGCGCAGCGATGTCGGAAAAAAGACTGGCACCGTCCGCAGCTTCTTGGACAGCTGGCAAGCCCGGTCGAACGCCCGGTCGAGAATCTCGACGCTGGTGCCGGTCTTTTCGGCCGTGGCCAGAAACTGCGCGAGATAGAGCGTGCCCTCGATGGGATGGTCCCACAGCACCAGCATGTCGGCCGCAACCATGACGCCCCTGTCAATGCTGACGATGGGTCGAAAGAGATAGCGCAGCTTGTCGGCCTCGACCGCCACCCGCAGTTCAGCTTCCCAGGCGGCCTCGGTCTCGAGACGGGCCTGCAGCTTGGGGTCGAATTGGCAGCAACGGTCGCGGCCCTGGTCTTTAGCCTCGGCGAGGGCCGCCTGGGCGTGGCTCTGCATCTCGGCCGCGGTATCGGCATCGCCGGGACTCACGCTCACACCCACCGAGGCCGACAAATGAACCGGATTGCCATCGAGTTCGAAAGGTCGCTTGAGCAGTTCGAGCACCGAGTTGGCCACCTGACGCCAGCGCTGGGTGGCGCTATCCTTGCCCAGGGGGCCGGCGGGTCCCACCGGCACGGTGATGACCAGGATAAACTCGTCTTCACCCCGGCGTCCCAGGGCCACTTGTTCGCCGGCCAGATGCTTTTGCAGACGCTCGCCAACCTGGCGCAGCAACTGATTGCCGCCATCCCAACCGACCAGCTCGTTGACGGTGCGAAAGCGATCCAGATCGATGGCCAGGAGGGCGGCTGTCTCCTTCCCCTGAGCCACGCGCTCGGCGGTCATGCTCAAAAAGCGCTCGAGAATGTTGTGGTTGGGCAACCCCGTGATTGGGTCCTGGTAGGCCAGCCGTTGCAGCTGGGGATTGCCCCCCTCGAACTGCTCGACCAGCCCGGCCAGGCTGGCTTCGGCTTCAAAGGCTCGTAGTTCGGCCTGGAAGAAGTTTTGCTTCCAGATGTCGAGCCGCTCCTTGAGAGCGCCGTGCGAGAACTCGAGAGCCCGGCTTTCACGCTGGAGGTTGTCGTAGGCCTCGGTCACCTGAGTCAGGCGCTGCTGCAGCTCTTCGGCGTTGATACCACCCGCCCCCGACAAGATAGAGACCATCTCTTTCTTGGCGCGCTCGACCATCTCTTCAGCGGCCAGCGCGCGCGACTCGGCAGCTTCGAGCTTGAGTTGTAATTCTTCCAGTTCCACCTCGGGCAGTTCGCGCCTGACCCAAGAGAATCTTTCTAGACCAAAATGCCCTGAATGCGCCGGGTTAGAACGCGCCAGTCAAATGGCTTGAGCAGTACCTTCTCGCGCGGAATAGCGAAGCGCTCCAGCACGTCGTCAGTGTAGCCCGACATGAAGAGGTGCTGCGCCCGGGGGCATAGAGGTCGAAGGTGCTCCATCAATTCACACCCGTTCATTCCGGGTAGGATGACATCACTCAAGATCAGGTCAAAGGAGTCGTTAGCCTCCTGAGCCAGGGTCAGGGCCTCTTCCGAGTCGGCCGCTAAAGAGACCTCGAAGCCGGCCGTCTGTAAAACCCGCTTGAGCACCGAACGCAAAGCGGCTTCATCTTCGATCACCATGATCCGCTTGCTGCCGACACTGGTCGGCGCGATCGGTTCGACGGCGGGTTCAGCCTCCTGTGGTGGTTGGTGGGCCGGCAGATAGACATCGATGGTGGTGCCTCGTCCGAGCCGGCTCGAGACTTCGATCCCGCCCCCGCCTTGCTGCACGATGCCATAGACGGTGGCCAGGCCGAGTCCGGTACCTTTGCCGAGACCTTTGGTGGTAAAGAAGGGCTCGAACATTTTCTGGCGCGTCTCTTCATCCATTCCGCAGCCCGAATCGGCGACCCGCAAGCGGACGTGTGGCCCTCCGGTCAACCCTAGAGCGTCGGCCTGCTGGGGGGTCAGATCCAGGTTGTCGAGTTCCAGAGAGAGTTCGCCCCCGCTCACCATGGCGTCGCGGGCGTTGACAGCCAGATTCATGACCACTTGCTCGAGTTGGCCGCGGTCGGCCAGCACCCAGCAAGCCTCCTCTTCACTGCGAAAGGTCAGCTTCACATCCTCGCCAATGAGACGCCCGAGCATACGGATCAGGCCGGAAACGACCTGGCTCCAATCCAGGGTCTGGAGCGTGGTCACCTGGCGGCGACTGAAGGTGAGCAGCTGGCGCGTGAGCGATTCGGCCCGCTTGCTAGCGGCGAGGATCTCCTGGATATCCTCGTAGATTTCGTCCTCGGGACTCAGCTCCTGGCAGGCCAACTCGCCGCACGAGACGATCACGGTCAAAAGGTTGTTGAAGTCGTGGGCTACCCCTCCGGCCAGGCGGCCCATCGCCTCCATACGCTGAGCCACCCTTAGCTTTTCTTCGCTCTGGCGCAGAGCCGCCTCGGCCTCCTTGGCCGCGGTGATCACCTCGCTAAAGAGGATCAGCCCGCCGACCTTTCCTTCGTCCTCATACCATGGATGGATGGCCCAACGCACCCACTCCTGGGTCCCGTCGGGGCGTTGATAACAATCCTCGTCACAGCTGACCACGTGACCCTCGAGACATCTCTGGTGAGCCTGCCGCCAGCGGGCCGGCAGCTTGGGGAAGAGGTCGTAGTGGCAACGCCCCACCAGTTCGTCCGTCACCAACCCATAGTCTCCGACGAAGCGACGGCTTACCAACAGGTAGCGCATGTCGCGGTCGAACATCGCCATGGCGGCGGGCGCGTTCTCGAGAAACATCCGCAGCCTCGCCTGGCTCACCTGGAGCTGTTGGCGGTCGTTGTAGTTCTGGGTCAGATCACGCCCGATTCCGAGCACCCCGACCAGGCGGCCTTCCTCATAGAGGGGACCCTTGATGGTCTCGAGCAACTCTTCATGACCGTCGGCGAACGTTACCCATTCCTCGTTACGACGGGGAGAGGCCGCCTGCAGTGCCTGCAAGTCGTGCTGGCGGAAGAAATCGGCTAAAGCCTTGGGCACAAAGTCGTAGTCGGTCTTGCCCAGCACCCCCTCGCGAGGGGCGCCCAACAAAGCTTGAAAACGTGTATTACATTCGAGAAAATGGCCATCTGGAGTCTTGAGCCAGATCAGGTCGGGGATGGTGTCGAGCATGGCCCTGAGCCGGTCTCTTTCTCGCTTGAGTTCGCGCCGCGCCTCGGTCTGATCGGTTACATCCTTGAAAAGGCCTTTGAGCCTGGTCACCTGCTCGCCGTCGTAGATGGCAAAACCGGTGGTGCGAATCCATCGATGCGCGCCTTGAGCCGTCACCATGGGAAGTTCTAGATCGTAGGGGTCACCCGTGCGGCTAGCCTTTTCTACGGCCGCTTCCAGCTGTAGCCGAGCCGGCTCGGGAAAGTGGCGAAGGCTCAGCTCAGGAGTCGGCTGAGTGTCAGGGGGCAATCCATGAATCTCCGCGACCTGCGGTGACCACCAGCCTCGGCCGGTGCCCAGGTCCAACTCCCAAAGGCCGGTCGGAGCGTTCTCTTCGAGTTGCTGCCAACCCTCGGCTCGGGTGTGACGCTCGCTGACATCCCGAGCGACCAGCCACGCCTGACGGGGGTCACTGCCTCTGGTCCAGGAGGCGTCCAACCACACCGGTTTCCCTTCGCCGCCCGTGAAGTAGAGGATGGAACGCCCGCGTGGGGACCCGCTAACCGCGTCCAGCCAGGCCTGGGGCACAGGCAGAGCCAGAAAGTCAGCCACCCGCAGCCCCAGAATCTTCTCGACGGAGTCGAGCACGCTCACGAATCGCGCCGTTTCGAAGTCGATCCAGCAGCCAACGGCCGGGGCGGTCGCGCGCTCGAGATGTCCTTCGAGCCACGATTCAAGAAAGGGCTGCAGGCCAGCCAGCAGAGCTTCATCGGCGGCCGGATGCGTTTCAAGCCAGCCCAACGAAAACTGGGTGGCCTGGAACGGGCCACGCGCGTCACCGGCCTCGGCCGTCAAGGCTCCGTTGCTTTCACGCCAACGAGCTCCAAGCCAGCAACCCTGGGCCACGCCCTCGGCCAGCAGAGCTCCAAGGCTTCGCTGTCGGCAGAGAGACTCGAGTAGACGCACGATCTGGCGCTCGATACACATAGAGGTACGTATTATATCGGACGGTATACGAACGGGTAAAGGTGGGGCCCGGTCAAGGAATCTCGGGTTCGGAGAGATAATCTCCACTGGTGCCTCTCTACTGCTATGAGGCCAAAGATGCCCTGGGCCGGCTAGTCCAGGGCGAGGCCGAGGGTCCCGGCCACCTCGATGTCATGGTCGAGTTGAAGAAGCTCGGCTATGAGGTTTTGGGATTGTGGGAAAAACCGCACCCGTTACTGGGGGGCGCGCTACTGCAATGGCTTCGCCCACCGCCCCGGCGCGAACTAGCCGTGTTCACCCGCCAATTGGCTCTCCTCTTTTCGTCGGGCATTCCCCTGATGGACGGGCTGGAGGGGTTGGCCAGGGCCGAGGCCTCGCCTCGCATGGCCACCGGCATCAACGACATCGTTCGCAGCCTGAACGCGGGACGTCGCTTGAGCGCCAGCCTGGCGCTCCGTTCGGACCTGTTCTCGACCCTCTACGTGGCCATGGTTGAAGCGGGCGAGCTCACCGGCAAGTTGGACCGGGTGCTGCACAACATGGCCGACTTTCTCGAGCGTGACCTGATGCTGCGGCGTAAAATCCAGACCGCGGCGGTCTATCCGCTCTTGATCTTCGTGGTCTGCGTGCTGCTGGTCGGATTCATGGCCCTGTTCCTCTTCCCGGTTTTTGCCAACCTGTTTGAAGGCTTCCAGATCGCCCTGCCGTGGCCGACCCTCTTACTGTTGAAGATCACCAGCCTGGGCCAACGGCCTGGGGTTATCCTGGCGGTGCTCTGCCTGGCGGGCCTGGCTCTGTGGCTGCTCCACAATCGCCTCAGCGAGACCGTGGCCGGAAATCGAGCCTGGGCCAGCTTCTTGCTCTGGGCTCCGGGGGTGGGAAGAGCTCAACGTTGCGTCTTGATGGCCCGCTTTACTCGCGTGATGGGCTTGTTGCTGGGAGCCGGTGTAACCCCGATGGTGGCCCTGGCGGCCACGGGTAAAGCCATGGCCAACGCTGTCTTTCGCGAGCAGCTCGAAAACGTGACCGTGGACATCCGCGACGAAGGACTGAGTATGGCCCAGGGATTTAGCCGCATGAAACTGATGCCGCGCATGGCCGGCTCGCTCATCGAGACGGGCGAAACGGTGGGACGGCTGCCCGAAATGCTGGGCCAACTGGCCGACCTCTTCGACCACGAGGTCGACGACGCCATCCACCAGCTGACGCTCTTGCTCGAGCCCCTCATGTTGGCCTTCATGGGGGTGGTGGTCGGCTTCGTGCTGGTGGCCGTTTTTATGCCAGTCTACGCATTGGTGGATAAACTGTGATATGATCAATGCCATGACGAGACGGGGGATTGCCTTACCAGCCGTTCTTGGTGTTCTCACCCTTCTCTTGATCATTCTCTCGACCGTGGCCTACCAGGGCATCGGCTCGCTCAACGTGGCCAAAGTCTCCCAGGCCACCCGCCAATCGCTATTCGCGGCCGAAGCGGGGGTTAGCGACGGACTCCGCCAGCTGGTCGAGGATCCCACCCTCACCGGCCCGCTGGCCGATGGCACCCTCGAGAATGGAGCCGTCTATACGGTCGAGATTTTCAACAATATCGACGGCACCGGCCCTCCCGTGGCCTCCAATGATGCCGCTGTCCCGGCCGGGTTTGCCTACATCCTGGCCACCGGCAGCCGCTCTGACGGTGCCTTCCAACGCAGTGCCGGGGCCCTGGTCCACCCTTCCGCGGCCGCCGCCTTCGGGATGGCTATGGGCTCGGGTGGCGACATCCGCATGCAGGGTAGCAAGACGGTCAAAGGCACGATCAAGGCCAGCGGGGACCTGCGCGTCCAGGGCAGCACCACCATCGAGCCGATGAACGGCAACGGAAGACTGCTGGCCGGAGGCGAACTTCGCTCGCAGGGCAACACCACTCTGGATTCGGCCCAAGAAGCTCGGGCGCGCGCCCAGGTCAACGCATCCCCCGCCATCCGCGGAGCCTATCTGGTCCAACCCAACGACACCAGTCCGGCCACCCTGCCCTTCATCGCCGACGGTCGCACCACCAACGTACTCAACACCGGCGAGCAGGGCCTTATCCTACCAAATCCAGACCAGGCCGCCCTGCTCGACGCCACCAACCCTGACCTGGTGACCTGGTCGGTGACCAACTTCTCGGGCACCCTCGACCTGACCGACAAGATTCACTACTTCCCTGACGGTGTGTCGTTCTCTCCGACCACCAACTTTGTCGGCTCGGGCACAATCGTGGTGGGCAACGGCAACGCCATGGAGTTTCAAGGCAGCACCACCATCAACGCCAATCTGATCGCGTTGCGGCGACCCGACCAGATGCCCTCGGGAGGCAACCCCTCCATCCGCTTCCAGGGCAGCACCACCGTCAACGGCCTGATCTACGCCCACGAAGACATCCAAGCCCAGGGCAGTTTTACCCTCAATGGCGTGATGATTGCCTATCACGATGGGGGCGCCGAGATCCGCACCCAGGGCAACTCGAACATCACCCTCGACTCTGGCGTGCTGGGGGGCATTCCGGGCTTCGAGCCCTGGGCCAATGGTTTCGGCAGCGGGGGCAGCGTGCCCGCCGGGGCCACACCCATGGCCATCGCCTCGTGGGAGCGGTTTTGAGACGACGTGGCCTGACGGTCATCGAGACCCTCATCGCCTCGGCCGTGTTCACGGTGGCCATCCTGGCTTTGATCGGAATCTATCCGGTCTCGGCCAAGGCGGCCCGCCAGGCCCAGGGGGCCCTGGTGGCAGCCAACCTGGCCGAAAAAGAACTCGAGTTCTCGCGAGCCATGGCTTATGACGCGGTAACCGACCGCACCCTCGACTACGACATTTCGATCGAGAACAACGGCTTTGACATGCAACTGGTCTTCCAGACCGCCACCACCGTCACCGAAATTCGGCCCGGACTCAAGCAAATCAAAGTTCGGGTGGACTGGGCCGAGCCCGACAGCCAGCCGCGCAAGCTCGAGATGGAGACCTATGTCGCCAATCTTGCACCGTAGAGGAATGACCCTCATCGAGACCCTGATCTCGATGGCCCTGCTGAGTCTGGTCTTGCTCGCCACCTACTCGGCCCTGACTCTAGCCCTGCGCTTTCAGTCGCGGGTGCACGACAGCGTTACCACCTTCCAGCAGGCGGCGGCTGCCTCGGCGCGCATCCAACAGGCGCTGGGCCTCGGCTCGGCCGCCTCGCTTTCGATCGAGGCCCCGACCGGATTCGCCTTCGCCTCGGCGGCAGCCGAGGCCGGCCCCTTCACCCACGACAGCAATGGCGATTTAGAGTTTCACCGCTGGGTCTTCTTCTATATCGACGGGGGCGACCTGTGGATGGGCGAGGTGCCGTTTGCAGCCACTACCACCCTCTCGCCCACACCCACCCTGGCCAACCTGCGGGCCGACGGAAGCGCCCGCTTACGCCGGGTAGCTCAGGGCGTGACCGAGATGGAGGTTTTCGGCGGCAGCGGAGCCGAGGTTCGCCTGCGCGTCGAGGGCCAGATTCCCGAGCGCAAGAACGCCGTCACCATCCGCAACCGGGTGACCTTCCGCCAATGATCTGGGTGACGCTGGTCTGCCTGGTGGTCATCCTCTCGACGCCCAGCCGGGGTCTGCTCGCCATCCCCCGCCGCCTGACCGGGTTGGCACTGTTGCCAGTAGGCATTCCGGCCGCCGTCCTATGGAGAGTGGTGGCCGCGGACGAGTGGCAAGCGCGGCGAGCCTTTCACTGGCTCTTCGACGACCCGCTGGGCCCCCTCGACTATGTGATTCTGGCCCTGGTGCTGGGACCGTGGTTCGAACCGCTCTGGTTCGAGCCTTGGATGGCGCTGGTGGCGCTTGTCTGGGCCCTGGCCTGCGCGGTGAGCTATCTACGCTCAGACAGAACGCCGGCCGTGGGGCTGTCGGTCGAGGCAGACCGGGCCCGACCGGTTCGCTCGTCGAGCCTGGCGGGGCGGGGGTTGGTCGCGCTCGAAACGGCCCTCGAACCAGACCGCGGAGCTGTCTGGCTCTTCTGCGAGCGACTGGGCGAGTTCGAGACGCTGCCCGAAGCCCTCGAACGCCTGTCCCAGGAGCATCCTCTGTTGGAAGGCCTGGAGTTTCTCGAAACCAGCGACAGCGAACACCCCCTGGCCTTTCGCAGCGGGGCCGAGACCTACGTCACCGCCCACGCCGGCCTGGTGGCCGGCTTTCGGGTGCGCCCAGGAGGCGACCCCAAGCCGATCTACCGGCAGGTCAGACCCCGCCTGGACAAGGCTCTCTATTCGGCGGCGGGGGTGGCCTCGGAAGAGCTCGCGTCGCCTTCGGCGGTGGTCAGGTCGCCGAACTCCTTGCTGAGCGCATCGATTTTCGACTGAGCCTCTTCCATCTCTTGGGCGAGCTTGGCCTTTTCGTCTTCGAGCTTGTCAGGCGTCTCTTGTTCGACCTTGGCCAGATCGAGCTGTTGGCCATGCAGTTTCTTCTGGGTGGCGATGCGCTCGGCCACCACTTCTTGCAGGCGCATCAACTTCTTATAGGCGTCTTGGGCCTCGGCCGGAGGGTTCATCGAGGAAAGGTCGCGACCGACCTCGTTGACCTGCTGCTCGAGGGTGTCGAAGATATCGATGGGATCTCCCTCGAAGATGTCACCCAGGCTATTCCAGGCGGCCACCAGCGTCTCATGTTCGCGAGTCATCTGCTCGGGTGAATAGGCCACCGCTGCCGGGGTCGGCGTGGCGCCCGTCTCGCCACCGGTGGTGGAGGACGGATTGTTGCAACCGATCAGGGCAACGGTCAATAAGGCAATGCAAAAGCTAAAGTACTTGGTCATGTCAAGCCCTTCTAGGACTCTCCTCGAGACCCTGCAGGACGCTCGCCAAACGATGCCAGTGGCCCGCTACCGCGTCGCGCGAAAGCCCCGTAAACTGGGCGTCGGCCGTCTCGACCACCCACCAGGCAAGGTCATGGGACTGGCCCACGTCGACCGAACAGAAGGGCACCCCCAGGCGTTGGGCCGCCTGCTCGGCCAACTGGTGGATGGCCGCGCTCTCGGCCGCGGCTGCGGCTGTCGCTTTTGAGCAGCCGTCCTGCCAGGCGCTCCAGCTCCTCGGGAGTATCGGCCACACAGGCCTTCCACCCCTCGGCTTTGAGCGACTGCACGCTGCCCTTCACGAAAACCGGATAGCCCAGCTCGTCGGCGGCTTCGAGGCAGCCTTGGACCGAATCGGCCCAGGCGGTGGCCGGAGTCAATCCGTTCAGGTGCGGATAGGCAAGATGCAACTCCATGGCCCGGCGGTGCTGCTCGGGCGTATTGGGCAACCAGAGTCCGAGATCGGCGGCGGCCTGGTAGATCGCTTCATAGCGCTCGACCGTGGGAATATATCCGAGCCATATGGCCGGCCTGGCCGGCCCCCTGGCGAGATGCGCCAGGGCTCCTTCGGCGTCGCCGCAGCGCGAGAAGTCGGGCTCGATGAAGCTCACCTCGAAACCCGCCCACCGAGCCGCCCTGGCCGAGGCCTCGAGGTCCCGCTTGCTGGCCGAAGGGGGCATCGCTTCGACCGAGTCGACGAACAGAATCGGCTTCACAGTCAGCAGTCTACCACACAGGCGAAGGAGACTGTACGGGTCGATGTGGAAGGGCAGTGACAGTTACTGTCACTCCTGCAACCTAAGCTCAGACTATGTTCTTTCCCGAGCTCATCCGACTGGCCGAATCCGAACGCACTCGTCAAAAGTGGGTCTGGCTTCCTTACCCTGAATTGAAATGGAAATTGGGCGAGCGACTGCTGCTGGCCGGGGTGAACTGGCTCAACCTTCGTTTCGTAACCCCCTTTGAGGTAGCCCTCGAGATGGCCGCCCCCACCCTATTGGCTCAGGGAGTCAATCCCAAGCCCGAAGAACTCGGGCCCAGCCTGGTCGACAGGCTGCTCGGGCCGGGGCGTTTTCAGCCCCTGATGGCCCAGCCGGGCATGGCCGAGGCCCTCTGGGCAACCCTCCAGGAGTTGCGCCGCGAGGGGATTCGTCCCCAACAACAGCCCGAGGGCGAGCTGCGCCAACTACACCAGGCCTATCTCGACTATCTCGAACAGAGCCGGCTGGCCGACCGCTGGCGCATCTTCGAACTAGCCCAGCAGGACAGCCCGATCGACCCCCATGACCTGGTGCTAGAGTTTCCTCATCCGTGGTCGACCCTGGAAAGGAACTTCCTCGACCGCCTGGGCGGCCAACGAGTGACCACGACCCAATCTAGGCTTACCCAGTTGCAGATGCCCGGGGCCGCGGTCGATCTCGTCAGCCTGCCTACCCCTCAACTAGAGAGCGAACGGTTGCTGCAGAACCTCGAGCAAGGCCCTTTTGACCAATCCGAGGTGGTGATTGCCGACCCCGCTCTGGTGCCCCTGGTGCGCGACCGGTTGGTGGCGCAAGACCTGCCGTTCACCCTCGAGATGGGCTTTAACGTATCCCTGTCGCGACCGGGCCGGGCCCTGGCCGGCCTGCTTTCATGGGTCGAGCACGATTTCTCGGCCTACGACCTGCGCGAGCTCTTCTCGGCCAACCTGCTCGATTGCCCCCTACCCTCGGGAGTCGCCTGCTGGCTGCTCGAGTCTTCAGGAGCCACCTGGGGCAAGGCAACCTATCGGGCCAGTCTCGAGGGTCTGGCCTTGCGCTTTCGCGCTCGGGGCGAACGCGAGCCGGACCGCCTGGCCGAGTGGACGAGCCGGGCCGAGCAGGCTCTGGGACTGATCGGCTGGGTAGAAAACCTGGCCGAGACAATCGACCGGCCCGAGGATTTCGGTGATTGGGTCACCCGACTGGCCCGGTTGCTCGGGCGAGTGCCCGGCGAGCCCTCCGCCCGGGCACGTCTGCAGCGAGCTCTGGGTGAACTGTCGCGGCTCGAGTCGGCGCACTGGACCCGCAGCGAGGCCTTGCGTCGAATTCGCCAGTTGCTGGCCCAACTGCGCCACGGCGGCTCGCGTCCGATGGCCGGGCATGTCCATGTCACCGACCTCGACCGCTGTGGGCTGGGAGGCCGACCGCGAACCTTCGTGGTGGGTCTGGGTGACGGTGGTTGGCTACCCAGCCCGAGCGAGGACCCGGTGCTGCCCGACGACCAGCGTGAGCAACTGGGGATGCCGCTGGCCAGCCAGCGCGCCTCGCAGCGATGGGCCATCTGGCTGGAGCGTCTGGCCGCCCTGGAAGGACAGGTGGTTCTGAGCCGAAGCCGGCGCGACCTGGCCGGCGACGAGCTACCGCCTTCGCGCCTGTTCAGCGCCGCCGAGCGACTCTATGGCAAGGCCCGAGAAGAGTCTGGACTGGCCAGTCTGGGCGCCTGGTGGCTGGCCCATCCCCAACAACCAGAGCTAGCCCTGGCTACCTTCGCCAACCTGCGCGCCGGGGCCGAGGCCGACGAAGCCCGCCAGAGCGAGCGTTTCACCGAATTCGACGGACTGGTGGTGGGGGCAGCCGGACACCTCGACCCCCGCCAGAACGGATTGCCCGTCTCGGTAAGTCGCCTGCAGGTCCTGGCCACCTGCCCCTTCCGCTACTTCCTTGAGCAGGGGTTGGGTCTGAGTGCGCTAGAAGCCCGCCGCCCCCGTCCTGACGAGTGGCTGGATGCGGCCACCCGTGGTACGGTGCTCCATCAGGTGTATGCCGACTACCATCGCCATCTACGCCAGTTGGGACGCAAGCCCCACCAGGATGACTATAGTCTTTTGCTGGAATATCTGGCCGCCGAACTCGAGGCGACCCGGCTGCGGTTGCCCCCCTTCTCGCCGGCCCTGGAAGAGCGAGAGCGACGCGCCTTGCGCCAGGATCTCGAGCAGTTCCTCGAACTTGAAATCCTCTACCCCGGCAAGCCGGTGGGGCTCGAGGTGGGCTTCGGCTTGCCCGACCTCGACGGGGAAGAATTGGCCCGTCTCGAGCCCGTGACCCTCGACCTGGGCGACGGTCTGCGATTAGCTCTGCGCGGGCGCATCGACCGCATCGACGAGGTCGAGGACGGCTATCGCGTGATCGATTACAAAACGGGACGTTCGCTGGGCGTCTCTCAGGGGGCCATCCTGGACCGCGGCCGCCTGCTGCAACACGCCCTCTACAGCCTGGTGGTCGAGCAACTGGTGCAAGAGACCGTGGTGGGAAGCCTCTATTACTTTCCTACCACCCGGGCCAAGGACGCCCACCACAGCTTCGATCCGGTCGAGCCAGAGCGCCTTCGCCGAGTGCTGAGGTTGGTGCTCGAGCCGGTCCTGGCCGGCCACTTCGCCCACAGCCACGAACCCAAAAAAGACTGCACCTATTGTGACTTCAAGCAGGCCTGCTCGGCTCACGACCAGCAGGCCAACCGGCGCAAACTCGAACAAGACCAGCGCCTGGCCGCCCGCCGGGACCTGCTGGAGGAACGATGAACGACCAATCCCGGCGCGACCAGATCGCAAACGATCTCGACCTCAATCTTCTGGTAGAGGCCTCGGCCGGCACCGGCAAGACCCACTGCCTGACCGCCCGGCTGGTGAACGGATTGGTCTGCGGTCGCTACCAAGCCGGCAACACCGCGGCCGTAACCTTCACCCGCAAGGCCGCCGCGGAACTGCGCTCGCGAGTTCGCCGCGAACTGGAAAAGACCGGGGACCAGGCGGCCCTGGCCCAACTCGACGGGCTCTTCGTGGGCACCATTCACTCGTTCTGCGCTGGCTTGCTGCGGGCTCACCCGGTCGAGGCGGGGCTCAGTCCCGGCTTTCGCGAGCTCGAAGAATACGAGGATGTCAGCCTGCAACGCGAAGAGTTTCAACGCTATCTGGAAGAGGTCCCGGGTCGTGGCTTGCAGGCCGAGCTCGCTCTGGCGGGTGCCCGCCCCGAGCAGTTGCTGGACGGCCTGCACACCGTGTGCGCCAACGGTGAAGTCGAGTATCCCGTCAGGCCGCGCCCTCGACCGGATTGGGAGGCGAGCTGGTCGGCCACCGAAGAGTTCGCCTGGCAACTGCAGCTACCCGAATGGCCCGACGACAAGGTCGACGAAAAGTATCTGACCATCGTAGGCCGTCGCTTTCTCAACAAACTTCGGGCCGCCCGCCCGGGGCTGGCCAATCTGTTGAGGCTGCTCGAGCCGTGGGAGCGCCAACCTCAGGTCTTGCAGCGGTTGTGGGGTGAGAACAAGACCGAGCGACGAGCCCGCTTCGAACCCCAGCTCGAGCGGGTCAACCGCTTTCGCGAAACTCAGGTGCTGCCGTTTCTGGCGGAGTGGAGGGCCTATCTCTACGCCGTCTGCATGCCCCACCTCCTCGAGGTGCGAGCGCGACTAGCCGAGAGCCGAAGGCGACTGGCGCTGGTGAACTATCACGACTTGCTGATGCTGACCGCTCGCATGCTTTCCAGCCAACCCGCAGTGCGGCCACGACTGCGCCACCGCTTTGCCCATCTGCTGGTCGACGAATTCCAGGACACCGACCCCCTCCAGGCCGAGGTTCTGTTCTGGCTGGCTTCAGACGACCAGAGTGACGATTGGCGCCAATTGCGCCCTCGCCCCGGCTCGTTGTTCATCGTGGGCGACCCAAAGCAATCGATCTATCGATTTCGCCGGGCTGATATCGAGACCTATGAGCTGGTCAGTCGAAAGCTACGCGACAGCGGTGGCAAGAAGCTTTCGTTGACCACTTCCTTTCGCTCCGTGCCGGCCATCTGCGAATGGGTCAACCAGACCTTCTGCAGTCTACTCACAGGCAACGGGCAGGCCGTCTATTCACCCCTCGAGGCCCATGAGGCGGGCCAGGGTCAGGTGCTCACCCTGTCCGAGCAGTGCCATCGATTCCAGGATGTGACCAGGCGAGAGTCGCAGCGAGTGGCCGAGCTCATCAGTTCGATGGTCGCGTCGGGGCAACGCGGATATGGCGACTTTTTGTTGCTGACCTGGCGTCGCCGGGATTTGCGCAGCTATGCTCGGGCCCTCGAAGAGCTCGGGATCCCCGTCGAGGTAACCGGGTCCCCGGTGCCGATCCAGGGTCCGGTGGCTCTGCTTTTCGACTTGTTCGGGGTGTTGGCCGACCCTCGCAACAGCATCGCCGTGGTGGGCCTGCTGCGCGGTTCGTTGTTCGGGCAAAGCGATGAAGACCTCTACGGGTTTCATCAGGCCGGTGGGCATTTCGTGCTGGGCCACGAGCAGCCCGGGAGGGTCGGCCAGCTGCTGGCGCGGCTACAGGCCTGGCGCAACCTGGTCGAGCGCCAGCCTCTGGGAGCCGCCCTCGAGCGGGTGCTGGAAGAATCGGGACTGATCGCCCTGGCCAGCGCCCAGGGAGCGGCCACCGACCTCATGCAATGGGTGACCCGGTTTGGCGCCGCGGCCGAAAGCGGACGTTCCCTGTCTGAGCTACTGCTCGAGGCCCAGGCGGCCGACCCCCCCGAGAGCAATCCAGGTCAGGCCCCAACGGCCGCCTCGGTGCGCTTGATGAACCTGCATCAGGCTAAAGGCCTGCAAGCCAGAGTAGTGTTGCTCCTGGCTCCCACCGGCGGCTTTCCCGTGAGGGTGGCTCATCGGGTCGTCCGCGGGCCCCGAGGCGCGCTGGGCTACCTGCGCCTGGGAAAATATCGCCCCCTGGCCCAACCGCTGGACTGGCCCAGCCACGAAGCCGAGGAGAAGGTCTTTCTTGAGGCCGAACGCAAGCGTCTGTTGTACGTGGCCGCCACCAGGGCGAAGGAAGTTCTGGTGGTCTCTCGCTGGGCCGGCGAGAAATACGACGAGCTGCGGCCCTGGCTGCCGCTCAACCCCTACCTGGCCGACTGCGCCGAGATTGCGCGGCCCACTCAGCTGACAGTTTCGCCTACCCCGGTGCTTGACTCCAGCGGTCTCGCGGCCCTGTCCCGACGCCTCGAGGCCCGGACTCGCCTGGCCGAGCCCGGCTGGCGACGCAGTTCGGTGACCGGCAGTCTCGATGAAAGTCGCTCTCTGCCTCTTCCCGAGTCCCTATCCCAGGCAGAGCGGCCTGATAGCGGAGCCGCCTGGGGCAATCTGCTCCACCGTTTGCTCGAGCAGCTGGTGCGACGTCCCGAACTCTCGCGCGCCGAGTTGGGTCGCCTGGCCCACTGGTACTGCTTCGAGACCCCCGAACTCGATCCTTATGTTCCGCTGGCCCTGGACACCCTCGACCAACTTCGCCAGACCGACTTCTGGTCACGACTGCTGCGCTCTGGCCGGCGCCTGACCGAGGTGCCTTTTGGCGTGCGTCTGGAGGAAAGCCCCCCCCGGTTGGTGTTCGGCGTCCTGGACCTGGTTCTCGAAGGAGAAGCGGGCTGGGAAATCATCGACTACAAGACCGACCGCCAGCGGCTCGAGGGGCTGCTCGAGCGCTATGCCGATCAAGTTCGCGAGTACGCCCGCCACTGGACCGACCTGGTCGACGAACCGGCCTTCGCCGGGCTCTATGGCCTGCGCGAGCAGCGTTTGAGCGGCGACCTGCGCGGCGGCGCAGGGCCGGCGGGCCCAGTTGAGAAGAACAGCCCGTGAGCGACTCCCTGCTGGTGGACGCCCTGGAAGCGGCCGAGACGCTGGCCAGCCCTGTCACAGGATTCCTGCCAACGAAGGCCCCCCTGGTCGACCTGCCGCCACCCTTCTTAGAACTCTCGGACGCCTGCGCCCAGCTACCCGGGCGCTACCACGGCCAGGACTACGATTGTCGACCCTGGCTAGACCAGCAATTTGGCCGCGAGCGTCCCGAATGGTTGCATGCCGCCTCCGGGGCCGATGAGCATCTGCGCCATAACCTGATGACCAAAACCAGCCTGCTCTGCCACGCCTACCGCTGGCAAGGCATGCCCACTCCGCCCGAGAATTATCAGCTGAAGACCATCCGATTGCCGCCTGGGCTAGAGAGCCTGTGGGCTCACCTGGCCGAGCGGATGATGGTGCCGCGAGTGGGAATCTTTTATACGATGGTGGCCAACAATTGGCGCCTGTCGGGGGTCGAGCCGGGCCAGGCCTACGACGTCGAACAACTCCGGGACGAGGCCATCGATCTGGTTCACAGCTGGCTCAACCCGCCCTTGCATGAAGAGCTGCGCACCTTTGTCTCGACGGCTCTATGCATCGAGGCAAGAGGAGCCAAGATCCTCAACCACATCCAGCAAGCCTGCCACTGTGTGCTGCGCCAAAATGCCCAGGAGGCAACCTATCACCTGACCTTCCTGGCCGCCACCATTCTGTCGATCAACTCGATCTTCAATCGGGGGATCAAGAAGGCTCGGATTCATCCCGACCACTTCTTGCGCTTCGTCCAGCCCACCATGATCTGGCTGCTCGATCACGGCGACGGTCCTCTCGAAGGAGCCAGTGGTCCCCAAGCCTGTACCTTCCAGTTGCTCGACAGTTTTCTGGGCGTCCCCCGTCAAACCGCTCTGGGCGAGATGATCGAACAGGCCCGCCGCTACATGCTGCCGGGACACCGAGCCTTGCTGGAGAAGTTCGACCGAACCGGCCCGGTGCTCAGAGAGTTTGTTCAGCAGAGCGACGCGCCTCGTCTGCTCGAAGCCTACAATCGCTGCCTGAAACTGATGCAGGCCTGGCGTACCAGCCACCAGAAACGCGGCGCCATGTATCTGGAGGGAGAGGCCCAACACTACGTCTCTACCGGTCTGGTGGTCAAAGACCCGGTCGACCGCGCCGAGCACTTCGAGCGCACCATGGAGGAGCATATCGTGGCCACGCGCGGGCAGACCCTCGCGAACCCCTGGGAGGGGCACGAACACGGCCTCGACTATCTCTTTCGTTTTCTCACCCCGTCCCAACGAGAAAAGCTCGCCCTCAAGACCGAGGTCTTTGCCATGGCCGCGGGCGAAACCATTCTCGCCCAGGGCGACCTCTTTCCGGGCCTATTCAGTCTCAAATCGGGTACAGCCGCGGTAGTCAAGCGCATCCAGGCTGAAGAGCGAGTGGTCGACCGGCTCCAACCCCATCAGATCTTTGGCGAGATGTCGCTAATCGAGAACCTGCCGGCTTCGGCCAGCATCGTGGCCGAGGTCGACCTGGAAGTCGTGCAGGTCTCGCTAGAGACCGTCTATGACCTGATCAACGAAAATCGAGAGGCCGAGGGGGACTTCTATCTGGCCCTGGCCCAGTTGCTCTCGCACCGCCTGCGAAACCGATTCAGTTAGCCACTCCAGGCTCGGGACGCTGGCCCAGAGTGCGCAGATAGTGCCTGGCCCCCCAGCACAGGACCGCGACACCCAACTGCATCAGGATCACGATCACTCGATCGTCGAAATTCCTCGGTCCCCAGACGCCCGCACACTCGGCTGTCGCCAGGCCCAGCCAGACCAGGGCTAGAAAGGCGTAGTAGGCCTGTAGCAGCAACCTCGCAAGGTCCTTGCCGGTGCCTGCCACCACCGACAACACCAGACCCAGCCCACAAATCAGGGCAACGCCGAGAGCGAAGTCCCGGTCCCCAGACCCGAACGTATTGCTGATAGCCAGGCCCAACAACAACATCCCGCTGGAAGGAACCAGAAATCGTCGTAACTTGAAGACGACCGGGCTGACCGCGCCCTGAGGCAAGGCCAGGCTCTGGTCAGGTTGAGCCAGGCCTCTGGCCAGCAGTGCGAACAGCTCATAAATGGCCCGGAACTGCTTGACGCCGAAAGCCGACGATAAGAACCAGCGCTCGGCCGTGAGTTTTCCGTCCTTCAGCTCGGCACCCGGCAGACGCGGCATGGCATACAGCAGCGCCGTACGGCCTTCGCCGGCGAAGAACTCTAGCACCTCGGACCGACTCTCGCCCTTTACCCAGAAGGCCTGGTCCATCTCGGCATCGCCCAGCACCAGGTCGTCGCGCCGGCCGGCCTTCTGCAGCCCGGTGAGCACACCTTCGTTGCGAAGATGCAGGCTCCGTGGACAGTTGGGCCCCAGGTCAAGGCTGGCTTTGAACTCATACCAGCTCCCTTTCTGCTGCCTGACGTGACGCAACCCGACCGAGAACACAAGCCCTTCGAGCCTGCCCTGAGCGCGGCTGTCGTCCACCATCGTCAAGCCCACCTGACTGGCGAACTGCTCGAGTGCTCGCAACCGTCCTGCATAGAAGGCTCCCCCTGCCTGAACGAAGTTCAGGATCAGCAGCCCGACCAGGGCGCCGAGAAAGAGCAAAAGGGGGTCCATTTGTCAGCTTTCCCGGCGGCCGGCCGCCAGGCCTGCCCGGCTCTGGTCAGGACGCAGGTGATCCGTCCTGAAGAGCGAACATCAATGGAACAGGAGGGTATCTATGGATAGCATCGGTAGTAGCAGTTCCCGAGGGGCAGGACCCTCCACCTCTGTCTCGACAAGTCGCGACGCGGGTGCCCCCGCTGGGGCCACCCCGGCGGCCACTCCTGGTTCACCCCCTGGCGAAGTGGACAGCGCCAAGATCTCCTCGAGCGTTACCAGCAGCGAAGCAGGGGCCTCCACCAGCCTGATGTCAGGTCTCCTGTCGTGGGCCGACTCTTCGACCGACAAAGCCGGCGAAGCGAAGGCCACTGGCTCGACCACGCCAAGCACGGCTGGTCGAAGGGCCGAGATGCTCAAAGAACTCCAAGAGTTCACCAAGAAGGCCATCGAAGAGATGCCCGCCGACGACAGTCCGTATCGCAGCCGAAACTAAGGTTCTGGCCGAACGCAGAAAGCCAACCCCTGACAGGGTTGGCTTTTTTGTATCCGTCGTCGCCCTCCTGGTCATGCTCGTCCTGGCGTCCGGCCTCGGGTTCTGGCGGAATCGCCAGCCAGAGCCTGACCTGAGCATCAGCGGCGTCAAGCCAGGCATGACCGAGCCCGAGGTCGAGGCGCTGTTGGACGGGGCGGTACTAAAGCGCGAAACCGCCACCGATGGCATACGAATGCTGAGCTTCCAGGATCCGACCGGACAACCCGTCTGCATCGATCTTGACCAGGATGGCCGCGTCAAGCAGGTCTTTGGCCGCCTATGTCTCGAGGGGCGGACGGCCGCTAGCGACCGACTCGATCTCGCTGAGGTCATCCAGCACCTTGAACCCAAGCTCGGTCCACCCGACCGACGGATTGGGAACGGCCCCCAGTTCGTAGTCTACTACCCACGGTATGACTTGCTTCTGGCCCAAGATAGCGCGAACTGGATTGCGCGTCTAGGGGGTGACGAGCCCTAGAGGGGATGGTGACGGACGGCCTGTCGCTCGTCTTCCAGCTGGAAGTTCCGGCCAGGCAGAGCCCTGTGCTATAGTCAACCTGTGACCCGCCGCATCCACCCTATCGTCGCCCTGCTCGCCGTGCTCGTCCTGGCGTCCCGCCTCGGGTTCTGGCTGAATCGCCATCCAGAGCCTGACCTGAGCATCAGCGGCGTCAAGCCAGGCATGACCGAGCCCGAGGTCGAGGCGCTGTTGGGCGAGAGGGTGTCCGAGGAGCAGTTGCCGGACGACGCTCGGCTGTGTGCCTTTCAGGACAACACCGGTGGCTTGCTGGGGGTCTACTTTGATCAACGGGGCCTGGTCACGGGTGCCTTCGGACGGCTTTGTGTGGACGGCCAAACCGTGAAAGCGACTGGCGAGGACCTCAGACTCATAGCCAGGCAGCTTGAGCCCCGTCTCGGCCCACCCGACGGTCAGCGGGGTGGTTCTGAACTGTTCGCGATTCGATACACCCGCTATCGCCTGCTTCTGGCGCAGAACACCGTCGACTGGAGCGCCTGCCTCGGTTGTGACGATGACGGCTACGAATACGAGCCGTTCCAATGGTAGCTCTTTACAATCGCGCCTATCGCAACCAATATTACAACATGGGTAGCCATTTTACTCGAGCAGATCGGGCGGATTCTGGACAAGCACTGCTATGACGAGGTGAGCAGTCTCGAGTTGCCTCCGGACCGCGAGCTGAGCGAGACAACAAGCTCATGTGGTTGGTCGGTCTGTGCCACCTCCTCAACGATGACCCCGAATCGACTCTCGCAGAACTGCTTCGAGCGCGCGAACACGAACTGACCCTGGCCGAATGCCTGAACGAAGTAGGCCGCCACTCAGAGGCCCTCGAGCAAGTACTCCAACTCGAACCGGAAGAACCCAGGCTCGTAAGAGACCTCGCCTGGGCAAACTTCAGGCTAAAAGAGCAAGCCACCACCCGAATGCAGATCGACAGGGCCCTGGCTCTTGACCCCGGTGATAGTTTCGCCTGGTAGATTCGGGCCCTGATGAAGGTTGAAGACGATGATCCGGAAGCCCTGAGCGACTATGACCGGGCCCTCGACCTGGCTAGAGACAGTAGTGACATCCGTGCCTGTCGGGGGATGTCTCTGTATCGGCTTGGCAAGCCGCGGCAGACGCTCAGCGAACTCACCAGTCTGTTGCAGCAGTGCCCCGACCACCAGCGCGCACTGCGCTATCGGGCCAGGCTTCGACGCAGCCTCGACGATCTTCCAGGGTGCATCGAAGACTACCGCAGGGCCGTGGAGCTAGAATCCGACGAAGACCTCGTCTTCCAGCTGGAAGAAGCCGAGGAGGAGCTATACTCCCGGCGATTCAGAACTCCGGATAGTCGAGGTCAACACAAAGCTGCGGCAGGTCGACCTCGCGGAGCACGAACTCACGACGCCCGTCGGCATAGACCCCGATCGAAAGATCAAGGTCAGTGCAGTGAAGAACCACGCTCGGGGCTCCGGGTCGGTCGAGCGTTGTTCGCCGATCCTGCATCACACTGAGCGCCACTTTGACCTGCTCGGCCGAGTGTTGGGCCGACAGCGGGCCCGGACTAGCCTCGAGCAGAAGATGGCCATGTTGCTCGAGTTGGTCGCCCACCACCTGGACGCAGCGGTCGCCTCGAAAATCGACTCGCACCCGCCCCCAGCAGACCCTGTCCTCGGTCGGCTGTTCCGGCTGCCCCAGGCTCGCGTACACATCGCCTCGACTCATCCCAACCTTGAGGCCGTTGACCGTTGGCCCCTCCCCCACAGGGGTCATACAGCGCTGGCAGGTCGAGCCACCGCCTCCGACCAGTAAGAAACTCTCGACTCTTTCGTCGGAGTGGAAGGCGACGAGGCCGACTCTCCCGTTCCAGAAGTAGTCGTGCCGCTGGCCCGGCATATAGTCAAAAGCCAGGGTAGTCATCACCTCGGCCACCCAAGAACGAGAAGCTCCGCTCTCCAGAAGGGTCTCGCCGGCCTCAAGACGGCTCCCGTCCAGGCTGATCACCTGATAGGTGTCGTAGCGAAAGCCGATCTTCGGTCCGTTGTCCGTGTCGGACGGCAACTTGTAGATTGTTTCGGCAGCCATGCCTAGATGCATTCCGTTGACTCTCAGCTCTCGGTCCGCTTCCAGCAGGCCCTTAGTGGGAGTGGCGACGCGAAGGGCGGGGACCGACACAATCGTTGCGCCGGCCTCGCACGGTGGCTCGGGCCGGGCCACTGCTTGCTGGGACCGTTCCAGTACCGTCAGCCTATAGACACGTCGATAGGCCGTCTGAGTGAATTCCAGCCGGACCCGCTTGGCGGTGGTGCCCTCGAGCAAACTGTAGATGCGCCGGGCGTCTGGAATGTCGGGGCCGAGAAAGCCCCGCTCGGGATAGAAGCGATGCAGCTCTAGCTCCACCGCCCCCCCGTCGTGACTGGCGGCTGGCCAACTGACCTCGCGTTCCAGGGTCAACTGCTGGTCAGGCCAGGCACAGACAGGCTCATCCCGGCTGCTCATACGTTTGCCCCAGTAAAGGGCAGGCTTCTCGCCCAGAAGATAGCTCCGTTCGCGAAGGTAGTGATGCGTCTGCTCGACCTCGATCACCAAGGTGTTCACCTGTCCAAAGACCTCCACTCAAGAATCTGGCCGTTCTCGACGGTGACACGCCAGACATGCTCCTGGCAGACTCCAAAGGTCGACCCGCTGCGCTGAGGAGAGACTCGAACCAGGTCGTGGCGCACTCCACGCTGTTTTGCCTCAGCCAGAGCCAGTCGCCTGGCCTCCCGCCCTTCTCGCAGGACCTCGGCGGCGTTCTCCGGGTCTACCCTGACAAACTCGACCCCGGCATTCGAGCATCGGTCTTCATTCAGCTTGATCCGGCCTAACGTCAGCAGAGCGACGAGGTCCTGGAGGGCCGCGAACAGGCAGCCTCCCCCTCGATTGACGTGCAGCAGCAACGGCCCCGTGCCGTAGCACAGCGACACGACCGCCCCGGTCTCCTGGTCGAGCCTGGCGCGCCACCTCTCGTTGCAGCCCTCGATTACGGTGCCATGCTCGTCTTCCAGCAACCGGACAGCGGCGACTTCGTGCCCGGCGAAAACCTCGACGAACTCGGCGACCAGCAACCGGGCTTCTTGTTCAGTCAGCGACAACTTGTTCACCTCCGTCTTGGCGATGGTCGGCGCGGGTGCGTAGGGACGGGTCAAATGGACCTGTGCGGACCCAGCCTGTCGTGGCCGCGCTGCAGATATGGTGAGCACAAAGACCGCACTCAAGCTCGAACCAATCAGACAGGCCGAAGACGACCTTCCTTTGCTGATGCGGCATCCAGCGGCCCAGTTCTTCTTCGAGAAGGCGTCCCAGGTACCCGGTCTCACTTACAACCTGGCGAGGGTTGCGGTTGGTGAGCCAGGGCAGTAGCGCCCGCAGTTCGGGATAGAGAGTCAGGACCTTGTCGGGCTCCACAGCGGCGAAGTACAACGCCAGGCGGTGGGCGGTTGCGAACAGGGTCCGGTATTCGTCGAGGTAGCGGAGTCTTCGCTGTTTGCGACGCTCCAGGGCTCGGTCTTTGCGATGGCTGCGCGATTCCAGGCTGCGGCGCCTGGCGCC
This sequence comes from Vulcanimicrobiota bacterium, assembly GCA_050250895.1. Lineage (GTDB taxonomy): Bacteria > Vulcanimicrobiota > Xenobia > Xenobiales > JADMJV01 > CAYRFU01. The sequence goes on from JBFWNU010000004.1 coordinate 675,892, forward strand.
AGAGAGCACTCTTTTCGGTCTCAGGGCAGTCCGCATCTCGTTGCCGCCCGATGCGGTGGGCCTCGTAGTTCCTCCATCATAGCGTACCGCTCGGGCCATTCCAACCGGTTGCACCGACGGCCGACGCGATGCGAGGGTCTACCCCAAGCTACAGCGAAATTCTAACCAGAATGAAAGGGCGATGCGGAGCTTGCGGCCGCGAGAAGAAGACAAAGGGTCCTCACCATCACGATGAAACCTGGGCCTGCGGAAAGTGCCTGGCCACCGGCAAAGCCGTGGCCGGCGACCCCAGCCGGCAAAACTTTGGTGGCTTCGGCCCGGGGCCGTATCTGGCCTATTGGGACGAGCTGCGCACCTGCCAGCACTGCGGAGATGAGTTTGTCTTTAGCGGCGCCGAGAAGAGGTTCTGGTACGAGGACCGCGGATTCATCACTCATTCCGAGCCGACCGGCTGCCCCGGTTGCCGGCGAACCCTGCGCCGTCGCCACCTGGCCCAGAGGCGCATTGCCGAGCGGCTGCCCAAGCTCGACCCCAAGAACTGGACCCAGCTGGCGGAGCTAAGCGACCTGTGCTGGCGGGCCGGCTCGAAGCGCAAAGCCCTGGAGTACCTGCGGCGGGCCAAGAACGTCTGCTCTGAACCTGCCGCTCGCAGACGCCTGTTAAAGCAGCTCGAATTGGTCGAGTCGTGCGAGGTCGAGCTCAAACCCGGTGGGCAGTTCCGCACGGTTCTGGCAGTGCGCGCCGACCTCGCCTGGTATCGCAAGCGTCCGGACTGGGTCAAGTGGGCCGTCGGCAGGGCTCGTCCGTTTCTGTCCAAGCGGGGCCTCGAGGTCCTCGAGAGCGTCGTCGAGGAGTATCACGCCAGCTTTGGGTCTTGACTTTGAGCCTCTTTTCAGCGGAGGGGGTTAGTCTGACCGGGTGATGATGCAGAACTATGGCGTTCGTGGCTTTGGCGTTGGCTTCATGAACGGCACCTACCACGGACGGAACGTCGATTCGGCCGGCACTAGCGCCTCGAAAGTCGAGACCGAGGGCGTGCTCTCGCTCAAAGAGATGCGAGTGCAGGATGTCGACGGCCACGCCAACCTCGATGTCGGTTTCGTGCCCAACCACTACGGCAAGATGACCCTTTCCATTCTCAACCGCGGCCAGGATGCCGATCCCGAAAACTACGTCGAGGCCAACATCGAACTCACGGTAAGCGATGCCAAGCTGCAGGGCCGAGGCTCGTTGCTCAAGCCCGAGCACGGCTTTAACGCGGTCACCGTGACCGACCGGGGCGACAACGTGCTGATCCGCGCTCAGCGGGGCGACGAGACCCGAGAGTTCATCTTCAGCAACGGCTACATCTCAAACCACGCTGGCGATGTGCGAGTCGCCTTCGAGAAACTCTACGATCCCGACCACCCCATCGACCTGATCGACGCCGCCGATTTCATCGTCGTTGGCGGCATCACCGTCGACAAGAACACCTAAACCTCGTCACCGCGGCGAGTCGGGTCCGGGCAGAGGCCCGCCAGAGTCGCCCTCAAAGCGGCGGCGAAGTCGCGCTCCGGCGGCGCGATAGACTTCCGGCGGGAAGAGCCCGAGGCGGGCCGGGTGGGTCCGGGCAGAGGCCCACGATGGTCTTCCAGCTGGAAGTGGCCTCGGCGGACAAGTCGCGCTCCGGCGGCGCAATAGACTTCCGGCGGGAAGAGCCCGAGGCGGGCCGGGCGGGTCCGGGCAGAGGCCCACGATGGTCTTCCAGCTGGAAGTGGCCGCGGCGGGCCGGCCCAGAATATTGCGATACCTTAACATTCTCAAATTCGGCATTGCGCCCGAAGGCATCTCGGTCTCAAATCCAGCCAGAGACGGCCCTGGAAAGCGCCACGAGCCAGAGAACCCGTTAGCAGATTGATCGAGTCATTTTTGACGGGATCTCCTGCCTCACGGCATCCTGGAAACCCAAAAACACCGTAACCACGCCATTTCGACGCATTGATCCACGCGTGTCTCTGAAGTAAAATAGGATCATTCCTTGATTCTTTTTCAGCCCGGAGGTCTTCCCATGTCTTCTACTCTGTCTGAGCTTTCACACTCGCTGCAGCAACTCTCTCATCAAGAACTACACCAGAGCAACCGCCAGGCTAGCCGGCGAGCCTTCGGCTGTGAGTGGGAACTGGCCGGTCACCTGCTGGCCACCGAACGCAGCGGCCTCTACCGCCACATGGGTTCCGGCAGCGTGGTCGGCTACGCCGTCACCCACCTGAATCTACATCCTCAAAAGGCCGGCGAACTTCTCAGCCTGGCCAGGGTGTTCGAGCAGCTGCCCCTTCTCTCGGCCGCCTTTCGCGAAGGGAAGCTCTGCTGGAGCAAGGCCCGCGCGCTCAAGCGCATCGCGACTCCCGACAACCAGGCAGAAATGCTGGAATTCGCTCTCAAGAACAAAGCCCAGGCGGTCGAGCGCGCCGTCGCTCTCACCCCAACGCAGCATAAGCGAGGCCAGGCCTTGAAGGCCTCGCTCGAAGCCCGCCAGATTCAACCCGAACGATCCTTTAGCGAGCAACCCACGACGCCAGCAGCGCCAGTCGTCCAGTCGGCGCCGACGCGCAAGCCGGCGCCGACCCCCGAGATGCCGAAGTTAAGACAGGTCACTCTGCTGCTGACCGCCGAGCAATATGCCATCCTCGAGCAGGCGAAGGGTCTGGTCGAAGCCCGGCAGGGCAAGCGAGTGAGCAAAGAGACGGCGGTGACCGCGATGGCCGCGACGTTCCTCGCCACCGCGGACAGCCGCAGCAAAGTGAGGCATCAGGTCATCGTTCATGTGAATGGCCAGACCGGTCAGGGCTTCTATGACACCGACCGTGGACTCTTGCCGGCCGAGCCCGCCGCCGTTGACGAGGCGATGAAACAACCCGGCATCGTGGTCGTTGCCGCCCCCACCGTTCTTCCAGCTGGAAGTCAGGCCCCACTTCCAGCTGAAGCGAGCCAGGCCGAACAGTTGCCGCTACTGCCAAATCAGTCCAAAGCCAGGCCGGGACTGCCGGTGGGCCTGGTGCGAGCGGTCTACGCCCGCGCCTTCGGTCGCTGTGAGCGATGCTCGTGCGGTGGCGGCAACCTGGTGGTGCACCACGTTCGGGCCTGGTCCGAATCCAGGCGACATCGGCTCGAGGACTTGCAGCTATTGTGTCCGGGATGCCACGCCGCCGAGCACGACAAAGACTTCGCGACTAAGCCAGCATGGAAGGCCGCGCGGGAGGCCGCCGTGCGCAGCCGGACCCGACCAGGCACAAGGTCAGAGGCTGAGCTGATACCAAAGCGGACCGGCGACGAAATTCAGCACGGAGCCGCGTCCGAACGACTGCAGCGAGTCGGGCTCGGCAGGCCAGGTAAAACTTAGCTCTTCTTCGCCGTCCTGGCCTAGGTGCACCAGAGCCCGACGTTCAGGCTCGCGATGGATGTCGCTGAGATCGAGTATCAAGCCTTGCGGCGACTCGACCACCGCATGGATCACACCATCGATGCGATCCTTTAGTAGGCGGTGGCGTCCGTCGGCCTCGATCGACGAGACGGCGCTCAGAATGTCTCCGTTGTAATACTGGTATGTGCACAGCAGTCCCCGCCGGGTAAAATTGAAGGTGGGCAGGTCAAAGGTGCAGGGACTCTCGAGCCCCACCTCGGTACCATTTCGCTCGAAGCACCTGAAGCGGCAAAAATCGGCCTCGTCGAAATAGCCGATCCAGAATCGGTCGCGCTCATCGATGAGCACGTTCTCGATCGCTTCCCCCAGCACGAAACGGGCCTCCAGTTCTCCGGATGGCGACAAGATGGCGGCGTTCTGGTCATCGGGCTCTTCGCAGCGGCGATAAACGACGAGAGCGCTGCCATCGCTGAACAAGTCCAGCCGCGGCAGCGCGCCGTTTAGGGTCACCTCGAGGCAGACCCTTCCCCCGGTAGTGGACACACGCCATAGTTTGGCGAGACGGTCTCCCTCGGGCGGGGTTCGCCAGAAGGGACGGAACTCGTCGGGCTCGCCGATGTCTGGGGGGACCGTGACGATGGTCATCCGCCTCCTTTAGCCCCAGAAGGCCGGGTCGGGTGGGCGCAGGAGGCCGGTGAACTCGTCGCCGGGAGTGCGGAGGATGGTCAGGGACATGGCCGACGGCTCGAGTCCGCCGAAGCCCTGGAGGCATTCGAGCTGAGCCTGGGCGTGGAGCTGGGGCTCCTCCTTGCCCAGGCGGGTCAGGAGTTGGTCGAACTCGGGGACGCCGGCCTTCTCGATGGCCTGGCCCAGAGGCGAGGCTAGCGCCCCAGCGGCGACCATCAGGGTCAGTTGCTGGGCGATGCGAGCCATGGCCTGGCCGCGAAAGCCGACGCCGGTCACGCCGGCTTTGATGTCGGTGGTCGAAACCTGTAGCTGGTCGGCCAGTTCGCCCGAGAGCTGGGCCATGTCCTCGAAGCTCCGGGGCCTGGACTGGATGCGCTGGGTCTGGCTGGGTGTAAGCATGCGCCGAAGGGCGGCTTCGGCAGTTGGACGGATGTTCATAGCCACATCTTAGCCGGCCCACCTGAGATTCTCCTTGACCGCCTATCCGGGAGCGCGACTGGGTACCAGCATCACCGGGCAAACCGAGCCCCGCACGACGTTCTCGGCTACGCTACCGCAGATGAAGCGCTGAAATCCGCGGTGACCGTGGGTGCTCATCACGACCAGGTCGACGTTGTGCGACTGGGCTACCTCAAGCAAAGCTCGGGCTGGGGAGCCCACCTGCCAGATTGTCTCGACGCGAAACTCCGGTTGCAGGCTGGCGGCCATCTCGTTGAGATAGCTGCGAACCTCGGCCAATTGGCCTTCATGCCCGTCGAGGACCGAGGGCAAAGACTGATCGAGGTGGGCAGTGTCCAGGACTCGACACAGCACGAGGGTTGCCCCGCTGGCACGGGCCAGTTCGCGGGCCTGGTCGAGGGCTCGAGCCGACAGCTTCGAGCCGTCGAGGGGCACCAGGATCTTGCGAAGCGAACTCAGTTTAACCGACTGCGAACGCACCACCAGAATGGGCAATTCGGCCCCTCGTAGGACCTCTTCGGTGGTGCTGCCCAGCAACCACCGGGCAAAGCCCGAGCGACCGTGCGTGGTCAGACAGAGCAGGTCGGCCTTCTCCTCGCGACAGATGTCGATGAGGGTGTTCGAGGCCAGGCCGAAGGGTGTCGCCGTGGCCACGGTCAGGCCCTCGCCTTCCAACTCGGCCGCCCGTTCTTTGAGATACTCGTCGACCAGTTGCTGGTCTTTAGAGTTGACCGGAGCGTGAAAGACGACCTCTTGCCCGTAGGCCAAAGGAAGGGCGGGGGGAAGCACGCGCACCAGCAGCAATCTCCCCTGGTGTTGGCGAGCCAGGTCTACGGCAGGCTCGAGGGCCCGTTCGGCTAAAGTCGAGCCGTCTAGAGCGACGACCACAGTGTAGGACATAGAAGACTCCTCTCTGGGTCTAGTCTAGGGGAACGGTCAGGGCTTGAAACTGATCCGCGTCATCCGGCGATGTCCGAGGTGACCCACCCCTCGACGGCGGACGCTTGCTTGACCCAGTCAACGAACTGTTGCTCGTCGAGGGGCTCGTCCTCGAAAACGTGGAGGTAACGCACCTTCTCTTGCTTGGAGTTCACCGGCGGCATCGGCTCGAGCGCGGCGCCGTGGAAGAAGGCCACTTTGATGTATTTGGTGAGGCAGTGGAAGCTCAGAAACCAACCCAGGCCCTCGACGCCATAGAAGGGCGAGTTCCACTTCACGGCTTTGCGCAGCTCGGGAACGGTAGCCGTGACCAGCTCGTCGAGGCGGCGGCCGACGCCACTCTTCCAGCCAGGCATCGCTGCGATGTAGGCTTGCACCGGCTCATCGCCATAGCCCATTTCGATTTGCGGATTACCGCCGGAAAGGAGTTTGGGTTCTTTCGGTTCTTTGGCCATCTTTCGATGTTAGGCCTCGGTAGGGTCCGTGTCAAACCGGTTGGACAAATCGCGCTCGGGCAGCGGTGGCGGAGGCCAGCGGTCGAACAAGAGATTCCAGTAGGCCCACGAGCGCGGGTCGAAGTGACCCGGCGGCGCGGCGTCGAGGGCCACGCGAAAAGCCTCTCGCCCAAGCACCCGTTCGACGGTGACGATGTCTTTCGTGGTGCCCAAAGTCATGACGTGGGCGAGAAACACCAGAGGCCTTCGGAGCGCTTCTTCGGGCTCCAGGTGCCAGACGACGCGCTGGGCCACCTTCAGCATTTCCGGAGAGCTTTCAATGGTCATATTTCGTTCTCCAGCCTGCGCTCGAGTTCTGCCAGGTCCAGGCCTTTGACGGCAGCAACAAGCCTTTCCCGAAGGTCCTGTGGCAGAGTATCCAAATCGCCGTCGCCGAAAAAACAGAGCGCTTTTAGCGTCAAATGAGGATTGAACATCGCCCCGTAGGCCTTCCTCGCAGCCACCAGCGCGGAGGACAGTTCCACGCCTCCTTCGTGAAGAAGAACATCCAGGTCGATGTAGTCGCGCACTGCGGCTCGCTTCTGAATTGTTGAGGCCTTGGTGCCGGCAAGGTCCGTGAGCGAAGCGAGTTGCAAGCTGGGATTCTCGACACTAATCGGGGGCTCATAATTGGCAAAACCCGGCAAACCAAAAAAAGAAACTTTGACAGGCTCGCCCCGGTCGACCGATGCGATGGCGACGCCACCATAGAGAACAAACTCGGTGGGAGTTGCGGAGAGTTCGGGCCAGAGCCTTCTCTGGCCTTCTGTGAGAGAGTCTAGCCTGGGTTCCACCCCCAGGGGTTCTTTGGGGAGATGACCAAACCTCTCCATCTTGGCTCGCTCTATGGGCGTCCATTCCCCCGCCCGCTGGCGACTACCTAGAGGGGGATCCCTCGCCAGGGTCTGGGCTTTATTCGCTTCTGAAAGGCCAGGATCGCCTGGCCGACCTCTTCGATGGTGTGGGTGGCCCAGATCTGGTCGAGGTAGAGGCACCGTTCGGCGACCCCGTCGAGTTCGAAGCACCAGGTAGAGGCCCAACTCGCGCAGGCGAAAGTAGAGGGGAAGCCCGGCGAAGACGTCATAGCCTCCGCCGGCGCCAGCGATGAGGATACTCGAGCAGTCTTTTAGACGAGAGAAAAGCGGATGGCAATCGACGTTCATTGAGCCGATCTGTCTACGCCAGAAGCGAAGCGCTCCTTCTATCCAGAGTTAGCCCCAGGGAACGGCGCGCCGTTCTTGATGGCTGAGCGTCGCGAGCTCGAGCCCACGGATAACCCGGGCCGCCTGGGCGCCGGTGACAGCCGGCTGGCGGCCGCCGCGAACGGCGGCCACGAAAGCGCGATAGAAGGCAGGATAGTCTCCGGGCAGGGTCTCGACCAGGCGTTCCCCGGCGGGCATCACCAGCCGGCCCCAGGCCGAGCAAGGCTCCTTCCCCCAGTCGCTCCCCCGGGGCAGCTGACCGGCCTTGAGGGCATCTTCTTGGGGGTCGAGGCCAAACTTGACATACGAGCCCTGATCGCCGTGGAGGAGAAAGCGGGGGCCCGCCAGACAGGCCAGGCAGCTCGACTTGAGGGTCACTTTCAGGTCGGCATAGCCGCACACCAACTCGAAGTGGTCTACCGCCGGACCGCCTCGCTGAGCGCGCAGGTCGGCCCACACCCAGTCGGGGGTTCCGAACAGCACCAGTGCCTGGTCGAGCAAGTGCGAACCAAGGTCGTAGAGCACGCCGGAGCCGGGCTGGTCCTGCTCGCGCCAAACACCCTTGAGCTCGGGACGAAAGCGATCGAAGTGGCTCTCGAACTCGACCAGCCGCCCCACAAGACCCTCATCGACGAGCTTGCGCACGGTCAGAAAGTCGCCGTCCCAGCGGCGGTTGTGAAACACTCCCAACACCCTGTTGTGGGCCTGGGCGGTGGCGACCAGGCCCTCGGCCTCGGCACTGGTTACCGTGAACGGCTTGTCCACCACCACGTGCTTGCCCGCCTCTAGGGCCTGACGAGCCAACTCGCAGTGGCTCTGGTTGGGAGTGAGCACCACCACCACTTCGACCTCGGTCTCGAGCAGTTCGGCCAGCGAGCGAACCACCGTGACCTCGGGATAGAGCTGCTGGGAACGGTTGGCGTGGCGCTCGACCACGTGGGTAAGGCTCAGACCAGGCTCGACCGTCATGAGAGGAGCGTGGAAACGTTCGGCCACCATTCCGAAACCGACCAGTCCAACAGAGAGAGGCATCTTCGGCCGTTCGCTGCTCGGGCTGGCTTACCCCCGTCGCGCTGGTCCGCGTCAACCCAGGCGACGCCACTTCCAGCTGGAAGACGGAGGTCCCATTGGTCTACATCATCTCGGAATTGCCCTCGGCGTGGTAGGGTTCGAGGAGCCTGGACGGCGCCTTGCCGCCGCCCGGGGGGTCCCAGGTGTTCGAGGCCCAGACGGCGCGACGGCCGGGCTCGTAGAGGACGAGGTTACCGTCATTCTGCATCACGAGATAAGCGCCCGGGTAGCGCCAGGTGTCGGTGGCCCAGAGCGGACGGCCGGCGGGCGAGTAGATCACGAAATTGCCGTCGGCTTGCATGACGGCGTGGCTGACGGGCTGGTTGAACAGGTCGGTAGTGCCCAGAACCCTCCAGGTCGGGGTGTGATAAATGACCAGGTTGCCGTCGCTTTGCATGACGGTCGTGTAAAGGCCATTGGTCGAGGTGATTCGTTCGTCACCGGAGGCTTGCAAAAACTCCCCGGGCAGCAGTCGGTCCGCCATTTTAGAAATTCCTCCGGTGAGTGCTTCCTCACCTGGCGCGCGCCCCCTCCAGAATAGACCGCCGCGCTCTCTGAGCAGCTTTCAGTTGAATTTGAGGCCGATCTCATAACCTGGCGAGGTGCAGGGTTCGTCCGTCAAAGCCGCCCATCAGCTCGCCCAGCGAGGCTGGCGCTTCACCGTGCCCGGTTCTCGGGGCCCGTTTGACGATCCCATCGAGTATTCACCCGATCGCGTCTGCCAGAGTATCGAGGGCAACCGCTATTTGATCATGCGCGGACCCGACGGAACGGCTCTCAGAGCCTACTCTCCGCTCTATGTCGAGGCCGCCGAGCAACTCTATGGAGGCAACTGCTCGGACCGCCTCAACCTCGAGCAGCTGACCCAAGGCAATCGCCAGCTCGGTCTGCGAGTAGCCGCCCAGCTCCTCGGCAACCCGGGATTGACGGTCGAGATGGCCCTGGCCGAGCTAGCCTTCAGCGAGTCACTGACCAGCCAGCAGTCTGACCAGGAAGAAGCAGCTGGCGCGGCCTTCGCGATGGTCACAAAGCCGGTCGAAGGAACCACTCAGACCGAGCGCCAGCAGCTATTCACAGAACTTCACCAGGGAGTCAGCCAGAACTTTCGCCCCGAGGTCTACCAGCGCTCTTTAGACCACACTCAAAGGCTGTACGAGTTGCTCACCGCCAAACCGCCGGCTCGACTAGACGAGGTGACTTCGGTCATGGCCAACCTGGTGACTCGCCTCGATCCCAAGGACTGGAAGCTTGCCGTCGAGGCCACCGCCCGGGCTGTTGAGGGACCCAACTGGCCCGCCAGCTACCTGCGGCTCAGAGAATTGGCCCAGAGACGCCCGGTGGACGAGACGGTGGCCGGCTTGAAAGAGCTCAACCGCGGGCCGCTCGAGGTTCGTGAAGAGGTCGATGCGGTCTGGATCGGCTCGGTTCGTCTCGAACTCGACTAGACCACGCCCTTACCCTACAGGTCGTCGGGCAACCCTTGGAAGAGGGCGTTCATGTCGATGGTCACGCCGTAATCGCTCAAGTCGAAGACATCATGGGGTCCCAGGGCCGCTTCCAGACGATAGGTCTCGCCATCGAGCCGAAGAAGTTCGAAGGTCCTGGAGGCCGGGTCGAGCACTCCGTAGCGCCGCACGCCGCAGCGGGCGTAGCGGTTGAGTTTGAGGGTTCGGTCTCGGGTGGCTGTGGAGGGCGAGAGAATCTCGACCAGCAACTCCGGCACCCCTTCGATTCCTCGCCGGGTGACCAGACTTGCCTGGTCTGCGCGAAGGTAGACCAGGTCGGGCTGCACCGGCGTGGCCCCCTCCATCAACACATCGACGGGGGCGTCATAGATCTGCCCCTTCCCTTCCAGTTCCAGCTGATAGAAGACGAACTGCAAGCGCCGCGAGAGAGTCTGATGATAGGGAGTGGGCGCTGGCGTCAGGTAGAGACGACCTTCGATGACCTCGTAGCGAATTCCGTCGTCAGGCAACTCGCGATAGTCCTCATAGGTCCAGACCTTATCTTCGAGCGGAAGCGTCATGGCCTGATTATAGCATGAGCCAAAACCAAAACCGCCCGCGGCAGGTTAGAAAAGGGCAAGCTCGACCCAACGCGAAGTTGTAGACGTGACGTTCAGGCTGGTCAAATACGCGGGACTGGTGCTGATGACCCTGCTGGTCGTCGGCGCCCTCAGTCCGGCCGCGCAGGCTATGCCGATGGACTGCAGCGATATGAGCTGCTGCTGTCCCCCGGCCGATTGCCCCTGCCAGATGTCGTGCGTGCCCGACCACCGGCAAGGCGCGCTGACCACCCCGGCGGTGGCCTTTGCCAGCCCTTTGCCCGAGCGCATCTGGGGTCTTGACCCGTCAGCTCCCCTCTCGGCCTTTCGTCTCAAGCCATCGCCGCGGTCGTGCGGTCCAGGCGATGACGAGCGCGGTCTGTTGCTGACGCTGCGGCTGCCTCCCCCCCTCCGGATGAGTTAACACCCACTCATCTTTCGGAGGCATCTTTGCGTACATATTTTCTCGTTCTGCTGGCGCTATTGCTGTTGCCGGCAGCCGCCGACACCCTCACCGTCGGCTCTTATCAGGTCGAACTCACCACCGAGCCCTCGCCGCCGGTAGTCGGCGACAACCAGCTCAGGCTAAAGGTCGTCCCACCGCCCCAATCGGTCAAAGTGACCTATGACATGGTCGGCATGTCCATGCAGATGGACCCACCCCAGCTCCAGCCGGGCGGGCCGGGCGTGTGGCAGGGCAACTTGCTGCTCTCGATGCCCGGCCTGTGGAAGCTGACCGTCGAGATCGAGGGCCAGACCGGCGAAGTCATGCTCAAGACCGGCGAGGGCCGGGCCCCACCCAGGCAGGCCGAAGACGGGGTCTATCAAGTGAAGGTCGACGCCCCCGAGACGGTCGGCGACACGCCGACCACGATCGAGGTGAAGACCAACGGCAAGCCGGTGGGAGGGGCCACCGTCTACGTGGGAGCGGACATGCCGGGAATGGCCATGGGTCTGCGGCCGGTCAAGGCCAACGAGGTCGAACCCGGACGCTACCAGGCGGCCGTGCCGCTCTCGATGGAGGGGCTGTGGAAGCTGACCGTCGAGGTAGACGGCCCCGAGGGACAGTCGAGCCAGCAGGTCTCGGTAGTGGTCAAGCGGGGGGGTGGCTTTCCCTGGCAATGGGTGGTGCTGCTGGCGACCGTGGTCGCCCTGATCGCCTGGCGCCCGCCCCTGTGGCAGGGGGTGCTGGTGGGATCGCTGGTACTGGTTGCCGTGCTGACCGGTGAGTATCTCGAGCGCTATCGCCCGGCCGACAAGAGCATGGGCATGCAGATGGACATGGCCGCCCCCGACATGGGGATGAACATCTCTGAAATGCAGGCTCCTGTGCCGGTGGTCATCGAGGAAGTCGAGCGCGACACGGTGGACATGACCGTCAACTATACGGGCACGGTCAGGCCGTATCTCGAAGAGACCATCTATCCTCGGGTGGAAGGGTGGTTGTTGGAGCTGCCGTTCTATCCGGGCGACCAGGTCAAGAAGGGCCAGGTGGTCGGTCGCCTCGACGATCGCGAACTCTCGCTCAAGGCACAGAAAGCCGAAGCCAGTGCGGCCGTCAGCCAGGCCCAGGCGCGGGCGGCAACCGCCGGGGCGGCCGGGTCCCGGTCCGCCGTGGAGGTGGCCCGGGCCGAACTCGAGGCTTCACAAAAGCGAGCCGAACGAGCGCAAGCCGAAATTCACCGCACCGAAGTCGACCTCGATTATTGGCAGGGGGTGTTGCGACGCGAGAAAGAGCTGCTCGATGCCGAGGCCGTGTCGCGTGAGGAATACGAAGAGAAAGAATCGCGCTTTGCCACCGCCAAGGTAATGCACCACCACGCCCGGGTGGACCTCGAGCGGGCTCAGGCCGAGGTCAAAGCGCAGCAGGCGGGGCTTGAGCAAGCCCGGAGTCAGGCCGAAGCGGCCAGTCTGGGGGCCGCCGCCGCCGCCGCCCAGGAGCGCCAGGCTCGGCTCGAGGCGGCCGAGCGCGAGACCGTAGCCGACTACACCGTGTTGCGAGCTGGCATTGACGGAGTCGTGACCGAACGCATCACCGATCCCGGCGGGCTGGTCCGACCGGGGACGGGTATCTTGAAGGTGGCCGACCTCGACCAGGTGCGCCTGCAATTTAGCGTCGCCGAAGAAGACCTGCCCTATCTCCGCGAGGGCACGCGGGTGACGGTGACCTCGCAGGCTCTGCGCGATGAGATAGAGACCGAGGTGACCTCGATGTTTCGAGCGGTCGACGCTCGCTCCCGCACGGGGCTGGTCGAAGCCCTGGTCAAAAACCCTGGTGGCAGGCTACTGCCAGGCTCTTACGTGGTGGGCGTCTTTGCGCTACGGCGCGAGCGGCATGTGCCGACGATCCCGCGAGGTGCGTTGGCCAGCTACTACGGTGAGCCGTCGGTGTGGGTGGCGGTGGAACGGGCCGGGCAACTGGTGTCCCAGCGGCGGCCGATTCGGGTGGGGGCCGAGAGTGAAGAACAACTGGAGGTGCTCGACGGGCTCGAACCGGGCGACGAGGTGATCGTGGCCGGGCACCAGGGACTGGTCGAAGGTCAGCCTCTGGTCCGGGCCGAGCGAGGTGAGGGAATCTATCGCAATCTGCTGTTGCCGGAGGCTCCCCGATGAAGATCATCCGCTGGTCGGTGGACAACCCGTTCGCCGTCATCGCCCTCTATCTCGGCCTGTTGGTGGCCGCCTGGATGGCCGCCACGCAGTTGGTGCCCACCCGCATGATGCCGTATGTCGAAAGCCCCATGATCGGCATCATCACGCAAGCTCCGGGAATGTCGGCCGAAGAAGTCGAGACCTATATCTCAAAGCCCCTGGAAGAGCGCATGGTCGACATCAGCGGCGTCCGCTATATCCGCTCCTCTTCCACCCAGGGGATGTCCATCGTGTCGCTGGAGTTTCACTATCGCTACGACATGAAGAAGGCCCTGGCCGATACCCAGAACCAGGTTACGGCGGCCCAGAGCGACCTGCCCTATGACCCGGCCAACTTGCGTCCGCCCTGGATCTTGCCGATTGATCCCCTCAACCTGCCCGTGCTCAAGCTGGCCTTGCGGGCTCCCGAGTGGGACCCGGTGGCTCTGCGCGAGTTCGCCGACAACACCCTGGTGACGCGCCTGAAGAACGCCACCAACGTCGAGTCGGTGTACGCCTTCGGAGGCTACAAACGCCAGGCTCAGGTGGTGGTGGACCGCGACAAACTGGCCGCCTACGGCCTCTCCATCCTGGCTCTCAAGAAGGCAATCGACGGGGCCAACCTGGACCGGTCGGCGGGCACCCTGACCTGGATGGAGGGTGAGTCGATCGTGCGTTTGACCGGTCGCTCGCGTGGAGGCGAGGGGCTGGCGGAGACGGTCGTGGGCGACTTCGGTGGTCGGCCGGTACTGCTGCGCGATGTCGCTCGCGTCGAGGACACCTTCGCCGAGCGGCGCAGCCTCTATCGCTTCAACGGCCGCGAGGCCATCGAGGTCAACATCATCCAGCGCCCCGACGCTTCCTCGCCCGAGACCATCGCGGCCGTGCGCCACGAGCTTGACCGAATCCAGAAAGAGTATCCCAACCTCGAGTTTGAAGAGGCCTACGACAACGCCCACTTCGTCGAGATCATCAAGCACAACATGTTCGAAGAGTTGGCCGTGGGCGTGGCTCTGACCGGATTGGTCATTTTTCTCTTCCTGGGCGATTTGCGAGGAACGCTGATCGCCCTGGTCACCATCCCCACCAGTCTGGCCGTGGCCATTCTGTTGTTCGCGCCCTTTGGCTTGTCGCTCAATTCCTCGACTCTGATCGGCTTGTTGCTGGCCATCGGGCGACTGGTTGACGACTCGATCATCGACCTGCACTCGGTGGCCCGCCATCTCGAGATGGGCAAGACCCCTCGCCAGGCCGCCATCGACGGCTGCAGCGAGGTCCGTCGCTCGGTGATCGCGGCTACCGTCATGATTTGTCTGGCGATGTTGCCCCTCACCTTCTCGGGCGGGCTGACCCAGGATATGTTCGAGGGCATCGTCTGGCCTTTCTTGTTCTGCCTGGGCGCTTCGCTGGTGGTGGCTCTGACCCTGACGCCCTTGCTGGCCGCTCACCTCTATCGGGGCGATTCCACCTGGAAAGAGCGGATGGGGCCCTGGTTTGATTTCTTGGGCCGGCTCGAGAGCGGCTATGGGCGGGTCCTGGGCTGGGCCCTGGGCCATCGCGGGTTGGTGATGGCGGTGGCGGGCGTAGCCGTCTATCTGGCTCTGGCTCTGTTCCCAGCCATCGGGTATGAAATGATGCCACTGGCCGATGTGGGCCAGGCTTACGCCATGATGGAGGCTCGTCCGGGCACCTCGTTCGCTGAAACGGCCTCGATGGCCGAGCGTCTCGAGAAGCTCTTGCTCGAACAACCCGAAATCGAGAAGGTCTCGCTGCGAGTGGGCTTCGAGCCGGGCGGAACCTACTTCACCGGCTACGCCATGGGCGGGGTCAACACGGTCAACATCATGTTGACCTTTAAGGACAAGGAGAAACGCGAGCGCACCATCTGGCAAGTCGTCGATGCTGTCCACGCCGAGGCCAGGCGCACCATTCCGGGTATTCGCCGGCTGTCGATCAAAGAGATGGGCTCGGACGTCATGGCCTCGGCCATGGCACCGGTTGAACTGCTCATCTATGGGCCCGACCTGGAGCGTCTATCGTGGCTTTCTGAGCAGACCAAAGCCATCATGGAGCGAGATTATCCCGATATCGTACAGCCGGCTACCGCCTGGGGCCTCGACCAGCCCGAGCTGCGTCTAGAAGTCGATCAGAGGCGGGCAGCCGAGCTGGGACTGACTCCCGCCCAGGTGGCTGAACAGGCCTATTACGCCTTAAACGGCGGCCTGACGCGAGAGTTCTTCAATCCCCCTCAGGTGCGCCACTCGACCGTGCTGATTCGCTATCGCCAGGACCAGCGGCGCGGCCTCAAAGACCTCGAAAACGTGATCATTACCGCTGCTGATGGGCGGCGGGTGCCGCTCAAGAGCCTGGCCTCGATCAGCGAAGAGCGGGCACCGGCGGTCATCCAGCGAGACGGACTCCGCCGGGTCAACTCGGTGCTGGGCTACTACCGGATGGATGGCCCGGGTTCGATGCAACTGACCATGGACGTGATGATGGACAGCCTGATGCAACTTCCCTACCCGCCTGGCTACGGCATGGAACAGCGCGGCGACATGACCCAGATGATGGATTCGTTCTATCGACTGCTGTGGGGCATGGGACTGGCCCTGTTTTTCATCTATCTCTCACTGGTGATCCAGTTTCACTCGCTGACGCAACCGCTGGTGATGATGGCCGCCATTCCACTGGAGATGATCGGCGTTTTCGCCGGACTTTTCCTGGCTGGCCAGACCTTCTCGACGGTGTCGGTGCTGGGCATCATCGTGCTCAACGGCATGGACGTGACGGCTTCGATTCTCTTGGTGGACCACATCCTGCACCTGCGCGCGGAGGGCATCACGCGGGAAGAAGCGGTCCGTCGGGCCGGTCCGGTGCGACTGTTGCCCATTCTCATGACCGTGTTGATCACGATGGTCGTCATGTTGCCGGTAGCCCTCTTTCCCAAGACCGGCATGGACGCCTACTCGCCTCTGGCCACGGTGGTGGTGGGAGGCCTGGCCTTTTCGACCATTCTGACCCTGGTGGTCGTGCCGGTCCTTTACAGTCTGGTGGACGACTTCGAGCAGTGGCTCAAGAGCCGTCTCACCAAAGTCGCCACCGTGAGTCTGGTGCTGTTGCTGACCCTACCGGTGCTGGCCCAGCCCACCCAGGAAGGCAGCGGCCCGGCCGGCTTTCCCATCTACAAGGGTCCACTCACACTGGACCAGGCGCTCGGGCTAGGCGTCGAACACAGCCTGCCGCTGGCGGTGGCCAAAAAGCGTCTCGACCTGGCCCAGGCCGATGTGCGCCGGGCGGCCTCGGAGGGACGCCTGAAGATGTCGGCCGGAGGCTACCTGTTGTGGAGCAATCAGGCCACCATGTGGTCGGCCGCGCCCACCGTCATGCCGGGCCTGATGGCTCCGGTGCCAGGCGAAGACAGCGCCGTCTTGCGGGCCAACCTGATGTTCCCGCTGTTCACCGGCGGCTTGCTCGAGGCCCGCCTCGAAGGAGCCAGCCAGAGCGAGAAAGCGGCCATCGCCGAGGTGGCGCAGGCCCTGCAACTGCTGCAGCACCGTTTGCGCATCGCCTATTACGATGTGCTCCTGGCCGAACAGCAGGTCAGCCTGGCTGACTGGCGCGTGCGCGAGCAAGAGGAGGCCTTGCGGGTCTTTGAAAAGCAACTAGAAGCGGGGCGGGTGGCTCCTTTCGTGGTCTATCGCGGTCGAGCCGAGCTGGCCGATGCTCAGCAGCAAGCCAACAACGCTCGCTCGCTCCTCACCACGGCTCGGGCCGGCCTGGCCACCACCATGGGAGTGTCGGTGTCGTCGCGCTTTCAGCTGGCCGATTTTGACAGCCCCGAAGCTCGGCCCACCGACCTGGCTGGCGACATCGAACTGGCCCTTTCTGACCGGCCCGAGCTGGTAGCCGCCCGCCACGGGGTGGCCGCTCAACTCGAGCGGGTGAAAGCCGTCGAGGCCGAGTCTGCGCCTCAAGTCTATCTAGGAGCGCAATATCAGGGAATGGCTTCGCGTGGGCAGAACTATGATGGCGGATTCTCGGCCGGCCTCAGCCTCGCTCTGCCCATCTTTGACGGAGGCGAACGCCGGGCCCGTCGCGACGCCGCCCAGGCCCTGGCCGATGTGCGCGAGCTAGACTTGCGCCAGGCCGAACTCGAGGTCACGCGGGCCGTGACCGTGGCTCGCAGCCGTTGGGAGACCGCCGTGACCAACCTTCGACTGGCTCGCCGCGAGGTCGAGCAGGCCGAAGAAGATCTGCGCATCGCACGCTTGCGCAATCAGGTGGGACGCTCGGTCTATCTCGAAATCCTCGACGCTCTGGCGGCCACCTCGCGGGCTCGCCTGAACTTGTTGCGGGCTCGCCATCAGGCGGGTAGCGCCTATTCCGAGTTACTCCTGGTGACCGGAGGCTAGGTCCACCTCCAAGGCCTCTAGAAGAGGCTTTTCACCACGAGCGGTAGCTCAGGTGCGAACAAAGGCGCGACCTGAGACTCGGGCAAGTAGGTCGTGCACGAGCCAAATCCGAAGCCGAAAGGTTGGTCCGGGTCAGGAATGGGATCCCGATAGACTTCAAGTCGAGAAGACACGACATTGATAATCCAGTAGTCCCTGACGCCGGCCCGTGCATAAAGGCTGGCCTTCTCTGAGCGATCATAAGCCAGAGTCGAGTCGGCCACCTCTACGATAAGGTCGGCCGAGGTGGGGTGAGGGATCTCCCCCTCGACGACCGGTGTCAACGCCAGGTCCGGCTCGGGCTGGGAATAGTCAGGAATGTTGAAGGGAAGCTGGACCCGCACATCGTGGCTATCGCCGTAGAGGCGAATAAATACCTTGGTGCTACGCGTCACCGCACTCGCATGAGGGGTCAGCATCGGAGGCATCGCGATGATCTCTCCTTCGATCAGCTCGACGCGGGAATCTTCGGTGAAAACTCCCAGCTCCAACAGTCGCTCGAACGACTCGATGGTCCACCGATGCGTTGTCGCATTGGCCAAGCTCATTAGCTTTGTGTTCGCTTTCTAGCCTTGTTTTTCCCCCGGCTTTGGGCCAGTCTGGGGGGCAGAAGTTGCGGATTCGGCAGAAATTACAAACTCTTTACATGTCGGCAAACTTGTTTACCTTTCTTTTACTTCTCCATCGCCATCAAAGTCGTCACTCGTGCTACTCTAGTGAAGCGACGGGACACCAATTAGGAGAAAATTGAATATGGCTATTGGAATTAATGGTATTGGTGGAGTCGGCGCATCCGGTGGCGTCACCGGCGGACAGAACCCGATCCAGCGTTTGCTGCAGGCCCTTCGTTCGGGCCAGGGTGGCGGCGGCTGCAGCTGTGGCTGTGGCGGCGGAGCCGGCGGCGCGTGTCAATGCGGCGGCAACTGTGCCGCCCGCGCCCAGGGCATTCTGGGCTAATCCTCCATTCGCGTAGACCTGAAGGTCGAGCATTTGCGTGCTCGGCCTTTCTGACGTTTCTCATCGAAAGGAGACGATGCCATGAAGAATCCCACCGCCGCCCTCCAACAAGCCTTCGGAGAAGCTTCCGAACCCACCACCATCAGAGAACTCTTCGAAGCCCTCGGGGCCTGGTCAGACGGCCAGCTTCAGACGGAAGCCGTCATCGGTGGTATCGAGGCCATGCTTGCCAAACTAGAGCAGGCGGCCCAGGCCACCCGCGATGACCTGCTCCGGCAGAGTCACCTGGAAGCGGGTCTGAAAATCCCCATAGAGCATTCCTTGACCGCCTACGAAGATTTGCATGCGGTCCTGGTTGAACTCGAACAAGGCATCAAAGAAGGTCACACGGACCAGGTCGAGTCCGCCTTCGAGGGCTTGAGCGCGGCCGCAGAGGACCTCGCCGAAGCCCAGCAACAGATGGAAGAGTGGTTGGCCGACCCATCGGCTCGCTGTCTTCGCTGTGGCGAGAGCCTGGCTGACCCGTGTCCTAATTGTGGCCTGGAACTGCTGCGGCCGGATCGCCACTCGGCCTTTGGAGATGCCTTCGAGACTTCGATTCTACCGGCCGAATTCTCCGAGGTCGCGGCCCGCCTACAGCAAGTGCTCTCGGGCCAGCGAACCTTGAGCACCCTCTGGCCCTCTTTGACCCACCTGCAGAGCCTGCTGTGCAATTATCAGGCGGCCGCCCAGGCGGCTTCGCGCGAGCACGACTCGCCCACCCTCATCGATTTTGTCCTGGCTATCGACGAAGCCCTGGCTGGGATCGAGCTGATGAATCGGTGCGTCCAGACCAGAGCCACCGCCGATCTGCGAGCGGGATGGCGAACCACCTTCGAGGCCGGAAAGCGTGTGACCGACGGTCGACGCGAGCTGCTCGGGGAATTCGCAAGCCCGGACGAAGCTCTCGATTCAGTCCCCAGCCCGACGTTCGACAGCGTCTTTCTGAGCGACTCGAGTAAAGGTTTTTGATGACCCGTCAAGAAGTCAACAGAGCAGTGATCGCTTCCACCCGCAAAAGAATCGCCTATCTTCTTTTGTTCTGCCTCACCGCTTTCGGAGTCTTCGCGATTCACACCACCAGCGGTCATTTCTTCTGCTGCGGCAAGGTCGTGTGCGACGACTGCGGGCCCACTTGCCTGCTCGAGTGTCAAGCCGCCAAGCCCCTGCCTGCCGCCATGCAAGACAGCCTGCCGAGCGAAACAACGGTGGCCGTCCCCATTCGGTTGGAGTGGGCCTACCTCTTTTCGCAGATTCAGCCCCACCCGCCCTCTCCCGAGGCCGAGCCAGAACTCGCCCAGGAGTATACCTTGGCGCGTTGTGGCTTAGGCGATCTTCCCCCTCCCGCGCTCTAGACGGCTTGAGCTAACCTGCCGTTTCCTCGGTATGAAAGCTTCATACCCGCTGGATTCGTTTGGCTCAAACAGAGAATTGGCCCCCGTCTGGAGTTGCCCGTCGCAAGGCTCACAGTCGGGGGCCTCTCCAGAATTTCTAGAAGAAGCGCCCCCCGCCCCCTTTTAACCTTTCATTTTGTCAGGAGGTTACAGCCATCTCCTCCTGGCAGCCGCCGCAAGGCGGAGGTGTCGGAGGCTTTCCCTTTCGTGCGTTTCCGACACCGGCCGGACCCTCTCGAGGGTCCGGTTTTTTACCTCCTGCCTGAGGACTCACTCCCGCCGCCCCCAAGTAACTCCTGAGCACGGTCAGAAGGACGCTCTAGACATCTTAGCTGTCGCGTTCACGCCAGGGGGTTCGAATCCCCCAGTTCCCACCAATTGCAGCCGTTGTCTAATGGTAGGACGCCGGTCTGCCAGGCCGGAGGTCCGGGTTCAAATCCCGGTGGCTGCTTCTGTTGGACCTTCGACAGGCCGTCCTGCCCCAAGGCAGCGGTGGCCCTTCGCTCCGAGTCGCACAGGGCTAGCCATTCCCGGGACGCCACCGGACAAGGGAATGAAAGCCACAGCGGTAGCGGAGCTAAGTCCAACGATGGACCCAGGCAGGTCAGCAGGCCGTCGGTGACCTCTTCTAATTCTTGCAGTTCCCGCCCGAGCACCCCCGTTCGAGACAGGTTCAGCTGCAGGCCGGAACAGACGAGCAAAAGCCGGAAATTCCAACGACGGTAGCGCTCTAGAAGCTCCCATCCGTCCAGAGGATAGGACACACCGTCGACCACAATCAGGCCTCGCGATTGATACCGGTCGATGAAGGCGGCATCGCGTTGGGAGCAGACCTGATTGCCCACCGTCAGCACCAGACTAAAGCTGTGGCATCCAACCTCGACCTGACTCGATCCCAGGTGGGTCGGCCAGCCTGTGAACACTGCTCGTCCGACCGAAGGAAACGGCCCGCGCGTTCCGAGCCAGACCCTGTAGGCAGCACAGCGCCCCAAATCCATCGGCGGATTGATCACCTCTCCGTTGATCGTGATGGGGACCTCCGCCGGAGCATAGCGACACCGTTCTCGCACCCGCGCGACCTCGCCCCAGCCAAAGCCGAGCCGGCGCGCCAACACCAGCCGGCAGGTCGACCCTGGCTCCGGTAGCTCAGACCCCAGGGCAAGGTCCTCGCCCACCCGCACGCCGTCAAGCTCGGCAAGCAGCCCCTGTTTAAGCGCGTGGAGAATCCCGATGCCCAGCTCAGACGAGAGCAAGCCGTCATGGTAGAGAGGTTGGGCGCCCTGCCACTCCAGGGTCAGTAGGCGCAGCGAAGCCTCCAGCTGAAGACGCGTCGCCCCCGCCTTGAGAACGGCCGAAATCAAGAGCAGAATATACTCGAATCGATCGACTAACTGATGCTCGAGAAGCTTGCCCCACCCCGCCCGAGCCGACAGGGTAATCCGTCCTCGGCCAACCGACCGCCCGGCCGAGGAGAGCTCCTGGAGGAACGCATCAAGTTGCATACATCCCTGGTCGCCGGCCTCCCTTGACTCTTCCCTGCCCCGGTCTCCCAGCCACTCCTGGACTACTTTGCAGAGCCAGCCCGGCCACCGGTGCATCTAACCCCCATCTACCCAGCCCGACCTAAAATCAGGTCATGGAAGGTTACCCCTGCCTCGGGATCTCGAACAAAGAAAGGCCCAAGAGCGGTTAAGCAAATGAAGCTAAACTCTATCAGTAAGCGAGAAGCTGTTCAACGTCTCAAGGCCTGGCAGGCGCGTCTGCTGGATACAGAGCAGACTGCCGCGGCGTCGGCCGTCTACCAGGCCCGCCACCGCCTGGAGGAAGCTGAGGGCGAAACGCTCTTAGAGACCTATTCGCGGGCACGGAACAGGACCAACGACTGCCAGAAGGTCCACGAAGCCGTCATGAAAGAGAGACGGGACACCGGTCCGGCGCTGCTGGTTGGCGCGGGCTCGCTGGCACTGGGCATCTCTTCCTATCTAAGTACGGCCAGCCTGAACTTTGCCGCGATATGCACGCTGACATCGGCCTCCCTGGTGCCGATCTGGGGAGCCTGCCGGGGCGTCTTCGAGGTGCTTGCCGGCAAAGACTATACCGGGGTCCTGGCGGCTGGGTGCACGGCCGGCCTGGCCACCATGGCCGTAGCCGGCGTGTCACCTTCAGGTTGGCAACTGAGCCTGGCGGCTGCCGCCATCACCACCGGTGGGCTTTTCGCCACGGCCTTCGGGGCGCAAAAGATGGCCGACCACTATGGCCAGATCAAAATGGCCGTAGAAGAGAACCTCGAGGTCTTCAACCGGCCGCCCCAGGCTGGTCCGAGCCTGAGCGCCAGGTGTAGCCGTCAAATGGTGTTGGAGACACTCGACAAGCTGACCGATCGGGCCCTCGAAGCCTCTCAATCCGACCAGGCCAGGCAACTCCAGCAGGAGCGGAGGGTCCTTGACGGGCTCGAGGGGAGCAACTTTCTGGAAATGTTCGAGGACAGCCAGGCCCGGCAGCCAGGAGCGCGGGTCGTCCTCCAAAAGCATGCGAGAGTCGTTCTCCAGGTCGTTCGCGACCGCGACCAGATCGAGACCATGGCCAGAGGGTCTGCGGTCATGGGCCAATTGGTGGTCCGGGACGAATGGGTGGACGTAGGCGGCCAAGGCGTGCCGGTGCGCGACTAAGGGCCTGTCAGGGATTAACAGGCTCTAGCGAGGATGACCACCTGGCTGGGAGGAGCGGGCTGCTTTGAGCAACGGTGGCCCGAAGCGCGACACCGGGTTGGCAAGTCCCACCAAATGCCCGTCTTCGCTACCGCCTCCATAGTTGATGCCCACCAACTGTCCGGAACTGTTGAGGATGGGAGCGCCGCTGGTGGCGCGCAACTCCAGGCCGGAGTTCTTGTAGACGAACACGAGCATCCCTTCGTGCAGGCCCTGGTAAGTGGCCGGATGGAGTAGCTGTTCTTCGGGGGCCCCTCCCACGACCTGGGCGGCTAACCACACCGGGTCTCCTTTGCGGGGCATCGCCCCCAGCCTCAACGGCTTCAACTTGACTTTGTCCGGACACCAGAAAGCGGCGATGTCTCCGGCCTGGGCGGGAAGCGACAACGCTGTGCCAGCGCTGCCCGCGAGGGCGCGACCGGGCCCGATGGGCTGGAGGTTGTAGCCGTGGACAGTTTTGGCGAGTTGACCGGGGGCGATGTCCTGCGCGAGCCCGCCCGCCGGGCCAAACAGGTGGAGGGCTGTCAGGATGACCGGTCGGGAAACGCCTTCCAGCTGAACACAGCTGGCTGTGCCGGCTTCGACGCGTCCCAGGGACGTATCGAAGGTGGGACGATAGAGGATCGCCTCGACGCTTTTCGAGGGGGGCGCCGCCACCGAGGCTCCCAAAACTCCAACCAGGCAAAGGCAAAGAAGGCGAACTCTCATGGCCAGGAGCTTCGTCGACCGGCACGCGCCCCCTCTATGCCGCTATCAGCCCCTCTTAAAGATCAGCCGAACCTCGGTGCCCTGACCAGGCTCGCTAACAAGCTCTAGAGCAGAGTGCTGACTTCGGGCCAGGGCTCGCGCCAGGGGCAGACCGAGACCGACCCCGCCCGAGAAACGGTCGCGGCTCGATTCCAGACGATAGAACTGCTCGAAAATCCTCTCCTGATGGCGTTTGTCGATACCGCGCCCTCGGTCTTTGACAGACACGATGACCTCCTCGGCCGAGCCGTACACGCGCACCTGTATCTCGTCGGTATTGGCATAGAGCACACCGTTGCGCATCAGGTCGTGCAAGATCCTGGCCGTCAGCCTTCGGTTGATTCGCGCTAGAAGCGAAGGACTGTCGCAAGAGAAAACCACCCTGGTCGTAACCTGAGAGCTGAAATCCTCCACCTGCGCGCGCACGAACTCACCGAGTTCGACCTCTTCGAGGGAGGGCTTTTCTACCCCGGTCTCGGCTCGCAAAAACAGCATCAAGTCGGCCACCATCTTCGACAGCCCCGAAGCGGCCTGCTGGATCTCGGTAATGACTTCGTCACGAACCTCTTGGGGCAGCTCGGCGCGCAAGAGGTCGAGGTCGGTGACGATGACCGTGAGGGGATTGCGCAGCTCGTGAGAAAGACCCAGCAAGGTACGCTGGACCATGGCCTCGATCTCCTGACTCGAGCCGTCCGGGTCGGGAGCAAGACGCTGGCCCAACACCTCCAGGTGTCGCCACTCGAGAAAATTGCGAAGCAGGTTGGCCACGCTACGGAGCAGTCGCTGCTCCTCCACCAGAAAGACCTCGTCGGACCTAGCCTCGAACCCCAGGGCAGTGTCGCTGACCACGACCCGACCAACCTCGTCGCCCGAGAGTTCCAGCCTCTCGACCAGCGCCGGCGCGTCGGGATGATAGTTCGAGCTGCGATACTCCCGACCCAGGTATTCGATACATGCCCCGGCAGACTGCGGCCGTTGCCATCCAGGAGGCAAGGCCTCGACGACCTGCTGGAGCACCGTCTCGAGCGACTGCGACGGTTCGAGGGTGTATCGCTGCACCTCGTAAAGGCAGCCTAGCTCCTTCTCGCGCTCGCGGAGCGAATCCAACTCTTCCACCTGATGGAGTTTGTCCAGTCAGCGTCGAATCTCCCCCAGGGGAACGAGCTTCTGCTCTCGCAGACTGGCCGGCACGTCGATGAAGAGCAGCCCCTTCTTGGTGCACAGCAGCAGGCGCGAGCCCTCGGGGGGGAACGAGACCGAGGTGCCGGACATGAATTCCAGGTGGCCCAGTTCTTTGCCGGTGGCCAGATCATAGATCCCGCCAGGACCGCCATAACCCACTCCCTGCACGGCCATGCTCGAGCCGGGTAACCGCTCGGCTATGAACGGGACCCTGCCGAGCGACTCGCCGCTGACCGAATAGCAGGTCAGGCCGCCTTCTCCATCGACCACGAAGCCCGCCCCGGGAGCCCAGTATTTCAGGGTGTCTTTGGGGCCACCCGTGAAAACGGCTTTGCCTTCGCTGTCGAGGACCACCAGGTTACCTGCTTGCTTCTCCCAACGCAGCCTGCCATCGGGGTGGGTGGGGAAGTCGGCCTCATCATCCGGAGACTCTTCCACCCGCGAGAGGTCTTTCCAGGCATAGACTCCCTTGACGGCTCTCGATCCGTTGTCGGCCATGTGACGACAGAGCACGCCCTCCTGCCCCGGCTGGCCATCGAGAAACTCGCCGCCCAGGCGAACCTCGCGCAGCTTCTGGCCGGACGGAAAAGCATACAGTTGAAGTTTGTCAAAGCCTCCTCGAGCGAAGGACTTGCCATCGGCGGCCCAGACCAGACTGTGCCAGCGCGTGTCGGGCCAACTCCAACTTTGCAATTGGCGGCCGGTCTGACCGTCGTAGAGCCGGGTGTGGGTGTCGGCCTGGGTCCTTCCGTGACTGGTGCCCCAAACCAACAATCCATATCCCTTTGGAGCAAAACGCACGCTATAGGCGCCCGGCGCGCGAGGATCGGCCACCGGCCCCCTGAAGTTCCAGACGAGCTTGCCGCTCTGGGCGTCATACACGTCCAGGCGACTGGGATAGTCTCCCACCGCTAGATAGCGTCCGTCCCAGCTGAGAGAAGCGTTGGCGACCCGGTCAAAGCCGTTCAGGCGAGCTTTGCGAGAAAATCGGGTCACATCGAAGACCGACACGAAATGCTCGCCCCAGACCGCCGCGGTCTTGCCGTCGGCGGAGAACTCGGTCTGGGGTTCCACCCCCGGATCGACCGCGATTTGAGGAGCAGGTTCAGCCCAGACCACCAGGGTCAACAGCAACAATAGGAACGTTCTCGTCAGCATCGCCGGGGGTTCTCCCTGGGTGCAACCAACTCCTAGACGGGGGTCTGTTGGTGAGCGACCAGTTGCCAGCGGCCGTCTTGCTCGCGCCAGACCGAGGTCATCCAAGCCTCGTAGGGGTCTTGTCCCCCGCGCTCGGCCACCACGTGATAGCTCAAAG
Organism: Vulcanimicrobiota bacterium; assembly: GCA_050250895.1. GTDB lineage: Bacteria > Vulcanimicrobiota > Xenobia > Xenobiales > JADMJV01 > CAYRFU01. Next base: position 701,612 of record JBFWNU010000004.1, read on the forward strand.
CCACCATTTCGTCGTCGAGCTCCAACCACTCGACCTCGTCGAACTGATGCGATGTCCAGCCGCAGTTCTGGCGGGCCGCGTTCACGCACTCGGCCTTGGTAAGGCGCCCGAGGCCTGGCACCACCAGCATCGCATCATCGTCGACCACGCGGCGATAGAAATCGGCGCTGCCGTCTTCAAAGAATCCATGTTCCAGCTTCATGACTTCGTGCATATTCTGATTCAAGCGAACCCGGCTGGATTAGACCACATCCTGACGGGTCCTGGGGGGGCACCCCTATAGGAAGGCAGGCTTCTTGTTCATGAACGTAGCCAGACCGTTCCAGCCAAACGACGGCACGCCGAAGCCCTGAGGATTCTGGCCCGGCTCGGCCAGGGGATGAAAATACTCGTAGAAATCGGCCCGGTCGAGCGCCTCGAAAGTGGAGCTGCGAATCTTCTCGGACATGGCCCGGGCCAGCACATTATCGGGATTGCTCTTGAGGTGCTGCTCAAGACCGCAGCGGGTGAAAAAGTTGACGATGACCCAGATATTGCCGCGCCAGTAGTGGTCGTTGGGATTCTCGAGCATCTGCGTGGGCACGCTGGGATCGTCGAGCGAGGTCGTGGGCACGCTATACCCGTCGGGCGGATTGAACTCGCCGGGATTGAGCAAATGGTTGGCAATCAGGCTGGTCCCATGGGGCTCGCCCTCGAGCAGCATGGGATAGAACATGGCGGCGCTCTTGACCGGCGACTTGCGCTCGCCGATGAGGTCGCAATACTTGTCGCCATCCCACATCTTCTCGAAGATGGCAGCTTTGACTTCGTCGGCCCGCTGCTGATAGTGGTCGGCCCGGTCGGGCTGGTCGGCGGCTTGATACAACCGCGCCAGACACTCGAGATTCTTGGCGTAGAGAGCGTTGAAATCGACCGGTTTGACGGCGAAGTCGCCGCTCTCGAAGATCTTGTCGAGGTCCCAGTCCAGGGCCTTATACTTGCAAAACAGACCCATCTTACGCACATCGATCTGGCTGCGCTCGATGGGAGCCTCGGGCCGCCCCAGGCCGATGGTCTCGTCCCAACGCTGGCTATTGTCCCAGCCGCTCTCCCAGGGATGGATGATGCGGACCAGGCCGTCCTCGTCGGCCCGCCGGTCGTGAAGATAATCATAGTAGGCCGAAAGCTTCGGCAGCATTTCTCCGAGAAAGGCCTGGTCGTCGGTAGCAGCCTGCAACTCGAGAGCGGCCATGGCCAGGATCGGAGGCTGGGTGATATCAGAGTGCACCGGGCTCGACCAGTAGCCCTGACAGAATTCAGCGCGCTCGCTCTCGGGCACCAACCGGCGACCGTCGGGCGAGTCGAGAAAACGCTGGTAATGCGGCTGGGCCCAGGTCGGCACCCGGCTGCCGTCGCCGTGGAAGTAGTTCATGTGGGGCACGAAGCCCAAGTCTTTCGAGGCGGGGTCGCGATTCTGGTTGGCGAAAACGGCGCGCAGCTCGGACTGAGCCACCTCGGGCTCGGTCCAGGCTAGATTCATGACGTGAGCGGCCGAGTCCCAGAGCCATTGCTTGCCACCATAGTCGAGGCGCGAATCTTGAGCGCCGTCGCAGCGACTGGGAGTGGTGAAGGTATGCTCGGCGCCGGCGGGGTCGACGACCTTGACCCGATTACCGCTGAGAATCTGATAGGCTTTGAGGGTCACGGCCATGTCGCGTTCGCGCTGGGCCGCTCCCAGCTCCAGCTGGTCTTTGGGTCCAGAACTGGTGGGACGGGTGGCTGACCGAACCACGGGACGTGACGGCAGGCCGGGGAGTGAAGTGATGAGCATGGGGCCTCCTCTCTTTCAAAGTAAGAGAAAGCCCTGAAAAATCGTTGAAGCCTACTCGCCCGCCAGCACGTAGCCGGCGGCGGCGCCCGCCACAGCGCCCAGCCCGCCCACGATCAGAGCCATTTGCATCGTCACCGGACTGGCCAGCCGTAGAGGGTTGGCCAGCGCCGGAACCATCACCGCAAACGTTCCCAGGGCGCCACCGAGGCCGGCCCCGATCAGCATCGAGCCGAGCGGGTCGCTCTGCTCGCTCTGAACGGTTGCAGTGCGCAGCAGGCCCGAGGCCTGGCCGAAGTTGCGCCGGGCCGACTGCACCTGACGCTCGCTGTCACCGAGCTCGCGGTCCATGAAGCCAAGTTCGCGCTCGATGCCGCGCAGGCTGTTGCCCACCAGGATGCCGTCCATCGACACATCCACCCCGGGTTGGTCCATCTGGATCTGGCGGATGTGCATATCGGCCATGCGGACCTCGCGTTCGATGTTGCGATTACCGTTGTCAAAGCGGCGCCAACCAATCCCGAGCGAGTCGACGGCTTGCGAGCCCTCTTCGAGCTGGGTAGCCGCCTGGCGCACTCGACCCAGCCGCTCGTCGCCGGCGGCCTCGAGATCCCGCAAAAGATCGGTCATGCTCTGTTTGGCCAGATCGACGCCGCGGTCGAGTTGGCCGTATTCCACCTCGCCCCGGCGCATCTGCATGGCCGCCGAATCGAGCTGGCGCGAGCCGTTGTCGAACTGCCGGTCGAGCTGATAGCCGGCCCAGCTCGAGTCGGTGGCGCGAGTGTCACGCTGAGCCTGGCTCTGGGGCATCCACGCCTGATCGAAATCGCGCTCGGCCGAGGCCAGATAGCGTTCGGTCTGAGAGTGGGTCTGACTGACCCGGTCAAGAGACGTGTTCGAGCCGTCAAGCTGGGCGGCCAGGCGCGCCAGGCGAGCGGCGAAAGGATCGCTTGCTGAGATGACCATGATCGCACCCTAGTCAAGCAGGCCTGGGCCAGGTGTTGCCGGCAGATGAACGAACCAACGGGTATGCGACTCTGGTTGTTCTTTCTACTCACCCTCCCCTGCCTGGCCGGCCCGACCCTTGACGACCTCAAATGGATGAGCGGAGGCTGGGTCGACGCCACCACCGAAGAGAGTTGGAGTCGGCCCGCTGGCCACACCATGCTGGGCTACTCGCGCACCATCGAGGACGGCAAGACCGTCTTCTTCGAGTATCTGCGCATCGAAGAGACGGCCGATGGCATCTTCTACCGGGCCTCGCCTCTGGGTAAGAACGAGACCAGCTTTCGCCTCACCGAAAGCGGGCCCGGTTTGGCCGTGTTCTCGAACCCGGAACACGATTTTCCCAAGACCATTCGCTACCGCCGAGAGGGCGACTCGCTGACGGCCGAGGTCAGCGACGGCCAGCGCACCGAGCGCTGGCAGTTGCGCCGGTCCCAGAAGGAAACAACCCCTTAGCACCTGGAAGCCTTCCTCTGCGATGCACAATGCCAGTGTTCTGAACCCGTGGGTGGATCTGCCGGTTTCAAGCCCGTACGAACTCGTGGGCGACCGACAGATGGTCAAGAAGCACAACGAAAGCGCCGGTGAGCAGTATCAGCTCGAGACGACCATTCCTCCCCAACCCTTTCTGGGTGACCCTTTCCGGGCCAGCCTGATCCTGCTGTCGCGGGCCCCTGGATTCGACGAGCAAGACGATGTTCTCTATAGCTGGGGTGTGGTGGCCCAGGCGCTGCGGGCCAACCTGCTGCACCAGCCCAGCGCGCTGCGTCCGTTCTATGTGCTCGATCCCAACCTGGCCGGCTCGAGCACCCAGAAACGATGGTTGCGCCAGCTTCGGCCTCTGATCCGGGCCCTGAAGAAGAGTGGTGTCGAGAACCCCGTCGACCTGATCTCGCGCCAGGTGGCCGTGATCGAGTGGTTTCCTTATCGGGCCCGTCGTTTCAAGATGCCCCCGGCGGCCAGCGAAGGCCAACTCTACAGCTGGGTGCTGGCCCGCCGAGCCCTGGAAGACCCCTACCAGATCGTGATTGTGCTGGGAGCCAAGAAGCAGTGGGAGCAATCCATCGGCGAGCTAGGTGTGCCGACGCTCTCGAGCCGGGAGCCGGTGCTCGGGCCCAAGCAACTGGGAGAGGTGCGCTTCGATTCGATCGTGGGCCACCTGATTCGAGCCGAGCAAGCCTTGCTCAACACCGTGGCCGACCGCCTGGCATGGACCAAGACGCAGCCGATCGAAGAGGGCTTTCTTCGCTATCCCAGCCGAATCGAGGGCGTCACCTATGGCATTGGCTTCTGCGGTCGCAGCGAGCCCAAGCGCGCCCTGGTCGAGCTTCACATGAGTCGCGATGTCGAGCTGTTCGACTGGCTCAAAGCCCGCGTCTCGCAACGCCTGCTCAACGGCGTCAAGCTCTCGTGGGAGCGAATGGACGACCGTCCCGACGCCGGTCGTCGCAACTGTCGAGTGGCCATGTATCGCAGCATCGACTTCACCGAGACCCAGCGGGTGGTCGAGGCGCTCGTTTCCGACGCCATCGCCCTGCGCGGCCTGCTCGGTCCTCACCTGCGCCGCCACGAAAGCGCCGTCGAACCTTCGCGCATGGTCTGAGGTGGGCGCTGGATGGTGAAAACCGCCGGCGCTAAGACGCAGAGCGGTGGCGGAGGTGGCTGGATAGGAAAACCGCGGAGGGGTGGGCGTTGCCGCGAGGCCGTGCGCTCTGATGTTCGGGGCTGGTCCTGGAGCATAGCGAACAGGTCTTCCCGGATCCATCCATCCTCAAGCGTGGAGTAAAGATTGGAGGAATGTTGAAGTTGAAGCGCGTCTGTCGTGGTCGTGGCGCGTGGTCGAAGCACAGGTCGGTGGGCTCGGCAGTGGGGCGCCTGAGAAGTAAACCGCGGAGATCAGGAGGGCACGGAGAGGGTTGTGGGTGCCATGGGGTGAGCGTCCTGGCGAATTTATGGGTTAGTGTTTTGTCACATCGAACGGGTGCTCAAAACGGCGGTGGCTCAGTTGCTCGGTGGCTGCCCGATCGTAGGCGGTGCCTGAAGCGGTCAGACGCGCCTTGCCACAGGGGCGTCTCGACACCGGGAATGCTACTCTTAATCCCTGACAGACCCTAATCCTAATCCAATAAATCCGCTGAGCAACCACCCTCTCAGCCACACTGCCCCCTCTGCGCCTCGGCGCCTTTGCGGTTTGCCCATGAGCACACCCCGACCACCAACGGCCACCGAGACAGAGGCGCCCACCTCCTCCGCGGCCCCCGCGTATCTCCGCCGTTACCCTCCGTGCTTGAAATTGGCCAGTCCCGTGCTGGCCGCCAGCCAGGCGCCAACAGCAGCCACCACCTGGCTATCTCTAGCCAGGCAAAAGCGGGTAGAGAGGGCGTTGATCGATTCGCCGGGGTTTACCAGATAGACCTGACTGCTTCCAGTGCTGCTGCCTCGAAACAGCTGCAGACTGGCCCGCGAGAAGTCTTGCTCGTGCACTCCCCAGGGCGATTTGCGATATTGGGTCAGTCGGCCCGGAGCCAACTCCCAACGCAACTCGGTGACTAGCTCGCGGACGGCCAGGCCCCATAGCAGCAAGCTAATCAGCAAGAAGAGAAAAGTGACCAGGGCCGGGCTGACGAAAAAGCCGGCTCCGGCAGCGGTGCCCCCGATCATGAAAAGCACCGCCGACATGAAGGCGTGCGAACGGGGCTGGGTCAGAACCAAGCGACCATCCCGCCGCTCGAACGTATAATGACGCGTCAACTCCTCGGGCGGCTCTAACTCGGCCACCTCCTGGCCCCCCTCGACTACCGGCGCGGCCGTATGCAAGTCTGCCGAGCACTGATAACAATTCTGGTCAGATTGACGATTCTGACTGCCGCAACCCGGGCAACGCAAATATCTCATATAGGAAAATTCCAGCCGGCAAGTCAAAACTCCTGGGCAACGATGGCGCGCTCGGTGGTCCCGGCCCGGCCGCCTTCGGCGGGGCGGGGCGAACCCAGACTTCCAGCTGGAGGACCGGCCCACGGGGCAGCGGCCTGGCCAGCTCCGCACGGAACACGAGCGGTCGCGAGCGCCCGGTAGCCGGGGCGAGGGGAGCACGGCCGCCTTCGGCGGGGCGGGGCGAACCCAGACTTCCAGCTGGAAGACCGGCCCGCGGGGCGGCGACCTGGTCACTTCCGCACGGAAGACGAGCGGTCGCGAGCGCCCGGCAGCCCGGGCCGGAGACGACCGCCTCGGGGGGGGCGGGGCGAACCCAGACTTCCAGTTGGAAGACCGGCCCGCGGGGCGGCGACCCGGCCAGCTCCGCACGGAACACGAGCGGTCGCGAGCGCCCGGCAGCCGGGGCGAGGGGAGCACGACCGCCTTCGACGGGGCGATTCAACCCCCCAGACTTCCAGCTGGAAGACCGGCCCACGGGGCAGCGGCCTGGCCAACTCATCTGGCCACTTCCGCACGGAAGACGAGCGGTCGCGAGCCGAATCGCCCGGCCGCCCGGGCCGGAGCACGACCGCCTTCGACGGGGCGATTCAACCCCAGACTTCCAGCTGGAAGACCGGCCCACGGGGCAGCGACCTGGCCAACTCACGTGCCACTTCCGCACGGAAGACGAGCGGTCGCGAGCCGAATCGCCCGGCCGCCCTGGCCGGAGCACGACCGCCTCGGCGGGGTGGGGCGAACCCAGACCTCCAGCTGGAAGACCGGCCCACAGGGCAGCGACCTGGCCAGCTCATCTGGCCACTTCCGCACGGAAGACGAGCGGTCGCGAGCGCCCGGCAGCCCGGGCCGGAGCACGTCCGCCTCGGCGGGGTGGGGCAACCCAGACTTCCAGCTGGAAGACCGGCCCCCGGCGCGGCGATCTGGCCAGCTCACCTGGCCACTTCCGCACGGAAGACGAGCGGTCGCGAGCGCCCCGCAGCCCGGGCCGGAGCACGACCGCCTCGGCGGGGTGGGGCGAACCCAGACTTCCAGTTGGAAGACCGGCCCGCGGGGCGGCGATCTGGCCACTTCCGCACGGAAGACGAGCGGTCGCGAGCGCCCGGCAGCCCGGGCCGAGGGGAGCACGACCGCCTCGGCGGGGTGGGGCGAACCCAGACTTCCAGTTGGAAGACCGGCCCGCGGGGCGGCGACCCGGCCAGCTCCGCACGGAACACGAGCGGTCGCGAGCGCCCGGCAGCCGGGGCGAGGGGAGCACGACCGCCTTCGACGGGGCGATTCAACCCCCCAGACTTCCAGCTGGAAGACCGGCCCACGGGGCAGCGGCCTGGCCAACTCATCTGGCCACTTCCGCACGGAAGACGAGCGGTCGCGAGCGCCCGGTAGCCGGGGCGAGGGGAGCACGGCCGCCTTCGGCGGGGTGGGGCAACCCAGACTTCCAGCTGGAAGACCGGCCCCCGGCGCGGCGATCTGGCCAGCTCACCTGGCCACTTCCGCACGGAAGACGAGCGGTCGCGAGCGCCCCGCAGCCCGGGCCGGAGCACGACCGCCTCGGCGGGGCGGGGCGAACCCAGACTTCCAGCTGGAAGACCGGCCCGCGGGGCAGCGTGGCCACCTCACCTGGCCACTTCCGCACGGACGACGAGCGGTCGCGAGCGCCCGGCCGCCTGGGCCGGAGCACGTCCGCCTCGGCGCCTCGGCGCCCTTTGCGGTTAGCCCATCGAGCTCAAACCGACCGGCTACGACAAGCGATCCAGAGGCGCTCACCCCCAGCGCACCGGATTGCCTCAGGTGAACTTCGAGAGGTAGTTGTAGCCGAAGTGACTGCCCGTGTCGTCGATGACGGTCATGTTGGGGTTGTCGGTGAAGATATCGTGGGTGAGAAACTCTTTGCCCAGCAGCTTGCGCGGCTCGAGGCCAAGTTGGGGGGCGGTTCGCGACAGCGACTTCCAGACCAGTTCGGCGCAGCCGAAGCCGTCGTCGCTGCCCTCGCCGCGCAGTTTGTACATCAGGTCGAAGCCTTTGCCCACATGAGTGCGGGCCTCGGCCACGGCGGCCTGAGCTTGCTCCTGGTCGCGATAGGCCGGGCGTAAAATCTTGACGTGCTCGTTCTCGCCCATCACTATGGCGGCGGGGCGCTCGATCACGCCACATTCAATCAGGCTGTCCACGGCCTGACCGTCACCGGCATAGAGGCCGACATGGACCCAGGAAGGGTTCGAGCCGGTCAGGCCGCCCATCACCTCGAGGTCGAGCCAGGTGTCCGAGTTGGTCACGATGACATCACCCGGTTCCATCTTGTCGAGCATCTGCTGCACACGCTCGGCGCTGGGGCGGGGGTGCGAAGTGTAACTGGGATCCCAGAGCTTCTTGGGCAGCGAGCCGAGGGTGAAGCCTTTCGTCTCGTCCTGCATTCGGGGCGAGAAGACATCGAGGCCGAGGCCGTCCATGGCCGCGCCCAGGCCGGTGCCGACCACCCCTCCGACCATTCCCCCCACCATCCGGCCAACCGGGAAAACGCCCTCGAAACGGCGGCTCTTGAACTCGACATAGACCCCGGTGGCAAAGCCCGCCACCGCGCCCGCCACTTTGGCTGCCGGCCCAAAACTGTCGCACAGTTCGGCTCCGAGCTTGGCCGTCACGAAGGGTACGGCCAGACGTGTGACCAGCGAACCGGTAGCTGCACCAAGACTGCCCATCGCCTTGCGATTGACGTGGCGGGCCGGAGAAGAGGCCTGATTCTGGATTCTCATGAGATCCAGTTTAGGGGTCGCGACTGAAAAGTATCTGAACGGCCGAGGCCAGCCGTTGATAGTCGTCGAGAGTGTTGTAGGCAAAGGCTGAAAGGCGCAAGATGCCGGTGGGCCCGAAGGGACTGGCGTAGCTATCGAGGGCGAACTCGTCGTAGAGATGGCGATAGAGATCTCGATAGGGTCGGGGCAGGGGGATGGCTGCCAGGGTTCCCAGCATGGAATCGGGAGCCGGGGCCGGCTGCCCGAAGACCTCGAGGAGGAGGTCGCGGCCGGCCAGCACCAGTTGATGGCAGTCACGGCGCAGGTTGGTCCAGCCGAACTCGCTCTCGAGCAGGGTCAGCGAACGAGGGGCGGCCAGCCAGGCGGTCGGGTCGAAGGTTCCGGGCCAATCAAAGTTCTCGAGAAAGGGAGAGCGTTGGCGAGGGGAGTTGAAACCGTGGCTGATCACCGGGGGGACCAGCCCGGGTTGACCTTCGGGATGGACCCAGAGCACCGCCGCTCCTTTGGGGGCACAACACCATTTGTGGAGGTTGCCGGTGTAATAGCTCACTCCGGCTTGACCGAGGGCCTCCAGGTCGAGTTCGAGCATGCCCGGCGCATGGGCCCCATCGACCAGCACGGCCACCTTGCGCGCGGCCAGTTCGCGAGCCAGCGCCTCGATGGGAAAGACCAGACCGGTGGGGCTGGTGACGTGGTCGAGCATGACCAGGCGGGTGCGCGGGGTGAGCGAGCCGAGCACCGCCTCGATGACCTGCTCGGGCCCCTTGCAGGGGAAGGGAATGCGAGCCACCGAGAGTTTGAGACGGTAGCGCTGGGCCAGGTAGCAGGCCACATTGTTGCAGGCGTTATAGCCGTGATTGGTGATGACCAATTCATCGTCGGGCCGCCAATCTAGCGAACGCAAGACGGCATTGACCCCGCTGGTGGCGTTGGTGACGAAGGCTAGATTGTGGGGTTGCGAGCCGAGAAAGTGGGCCACCTCGAGGCGAGCCGACTCGAGCAGCTCGGGCAACTGGCGCAGCATGAAATCGGCCGGACTGGCTTCAAGCCGGCCACGCAGTTCGGCCTGATAGTCGAGAACGGCGGTGGGGCAGGCTCCGAAAGAACCATGATTGAGAAACGTCAGAGCGGGGTCGAGCGACCACAGTGAACCCATCGTGGTCCATTCTGGCGACCATCGACTTCCCCTCTCCAGCAAAACAGAAGGAGGATGAATTCACTCTGAGGAAACCAGTGGATGGAGGTTGATGATGAGAGAAACCGTGGGCTCGCTCAAAGCGTATTTCATTCTGGTCGGCGTTCTAGGCGGACTGGGTAGCCTGGTCAGGCTCGGGACTGCCGTCGAGGTCGGCAACCTCAACGGCGGCGGCATCCTCGTGTTTCTGATGGCAATGGCCGTCATCCAGGGGGTGCTCGCCCTGGGCTATCTCTACATGGGCTTCCAGCTCCCCACTCTGCTCAGCCAGAAACCCCACCTTCCCATGCGTATCGCAGGAGCGGCCATCATCCTGTCTGCCCTGACCTTCAACATCATCGGCGTGTTGCTCAACGTCTACATCTGGTATCAGCTCAAACGGCTCGCCACCGAGTCCGACGGCCAGGTCGAGCAGCAGGTGTTGCGATAGAGCTTGAGGACCTTCTAGACGAGGCCCGGGGGGCGGGCCGAATCGACTCGTCGGGCAGTTTCACCGTCGACCTGCAGGCGGCGATTTCCAAGCTCCGCTCATACCAGGTCGAGAACCCTTATCACTACGTCAACCGCCTGATTCGCACCGCCTATCTCGTCGGCAGCCCCTGCGTGGATGTGGCCAGCAAAGCCGCCCGCACCCGCGTTCACTTTCCTCTGGCCGCCATCGACCCGGCGCAGCTAGAACAACTGCTCGAGCAAATGTTCCAGGCTCAGAATCCCGCCGCCAAAGCTCTGGCCGACGCCACCAATCTAGCCCTCGGGCTTGAGGATGAACGGGTGGAACTGAGCCTCGACAATGGCGAACGAGCTCGCTTGATGGTGGTCGACCACGGTCAGGTCGAGGTTTACGAGATCCGTCCCGAAGGTATGGGCACCACCTTCCAGTTGCGACGCTCGACGGGCTCCAAGCTAGCGACTCTGGCCACCAACTCGCCTGAGTATATAGCCGTGGTGCGCCGCTTTCGCTATAGTCCGCTCGCGATCAGCATCAATGGTCAGAGTCCGCCTCGGGAAGTGGGTTGGGGGGCACCCCCCAAGAAAAACGGGCCCAAGTTTTTCGTGCGAGCCGGCTTCTTCAAGTCCCACCGCCTTTGCGTTGAGCATCATGCGGTCGAGGTGCGATACTACAGCGAAGACGAGGCCGGCAACGGGCTCGGACTACTGCCTTCTACGGCCACGGGGCTGGCCCGGCTCGGTCCTCAGTCGAGCGGCGAGCTCGATCGCTGTCAACTTGCCATTGGTCTGGCCATCGACCCGGCCCAACCTTCTACCATCGCCTGGGTCTATTGTGGCGAGACCCTTCAGACCTTTCCGGTGGAGCTGCCGGCTCCAGGACTGCAACTATTGGTGTCGGCCAGCGATCTCAATCTGGATCTGACCGGAGAGAAGCTGGTGCAAGACGAGACCTTTCGAGACCGATGGGACTTCGCCAAGACCAGGGCTCGCGAACTGGTCGAGGCTCTGCGACGAGCCTATCCCGATACACGCGAGCGCAACCTGGCCAGGCAAGCGTTTCTTGACGAACAAGTGCGTTGGCGCCCTTTCCTCGAGGCCGACTTCCAGAGTTTTTTAAGCGACTCCGGCTAGTCTCTTCCCTATGCAGGTAGGGAATCTCACTTCATCCATCGTCTCCGTACGCCGAGCCGCCGCTAACGCCAGCAGCGACGGCCTGGCGGCCTCTGAAGAAGCCGCCTTTTCGACCTTTCTCGAGTATGGGGAAGGTCTCGACAGCCTCTCGCGCCCCGAGTATGCTCGCAGCCTGGCCTGGCTTTCTCGGCAGCAGCTCGACGCCGGCAAGCCTTTTGCTACCTATCAGGGTCTGGTCGAAGGCAAGCTCGAGACCGTCGAAGTCAAGTATCACGACCTCGTCGTGGGCAAGTTCGTGCCCGACTTGCTGGCCAAGCCCGAGAGTCTCGAGAAGATGCTCAAACCCGTGGCCACCAGTCTGGCCAGACTCGACGCTGCCAGCGCCAAAGCTCTGGCCGGCGAGCACGCGACGAGCCTGGTGGAACGGGCCAACTATCTAGCCGGACTGTGTCAGCGCCTGCCTTCGGCCAGCGCCCAGGCTCTTTACCAGGCGGTAGCCGCCCAACCCGACTGGTCGCAGGCGACCGGGTTCGGGACCGCTCTCCTTGACGCTCGTCCCGATGCCCCCGGCACCGAATGGGCCAAAGCCTTCGCGCATCAGGCCGAATTGGCCAAATGGCCGGGCAATCTGCAAGCGGCCGCCCAGGCTCTCTATCTGAAGACCTTCGCCGCCACCGGCCAGGCCGACAAGGCCAATCAAGAAATGGCCCGCTGGCAACCTGCCCTGACCAGCCTGGCCCGGCCCGAGTTGGCAACGAGCCTGGTAGGATTGGCCGGCTCGGGTCTGGAGCCGGCCCGGGTGACCGAGACCCTGCAAGCCCTTAGTCCCTCAGGGCAAGACGCTCGTGTGATCGACTTCGAGAGGCTCAACGCCGGCCTTCAAGACGGCACGGCCAGCTGGAGCTTATTGGAAAAGCTCGAAACTCGGCCCCGCAACTGGGTCAAGTCAGCGCCCGACGCCGTGGCTCTGGCCACTCAGCTTTGTCCCGACGCCCAGGAGCGCTGGCAACTGGCCGCCCGCATTCTCGAATCGAACTCGGCCAAATGGTTGGGCGAGCTCGTTGGCCAGCCCAGCCAGTTGTTCGAAGCTCAACAGCCCTGGGCCTATGCCCGCACGGCCGCCGGCCTCGGCTGGACCGAGAGTCCCAACGGCAACTATGCTCCCAACCTGAACACCAGTTTGACGACTCCAGCCATCGACCTGGCCGGACTCCAGTCGCCGCGGGTCGAGCTGCGCTACCAGTGCGCGACCGAGGCCGGCTCGGATCGATGCCACCTGGAAGTGGCCGGAGAAGATGGCCAGTGGAAGTCACTGGGCTCCATGACCGGCAAGGTCTCGAACGGCTTTCAAGAGACCGAACTGTCCGAGTTCAAAGACCAGAAGGTCCGTCTGCGCCTACGCTTTAGCAGCGACAGCTCGAATCAGGGCGACGGGTTTCTGCTCGAGCATATGGCGGTTTCGGGCCGAACCGAGCAGGGCCAGTCCGTTCCGTTCTGGTATTCGGCCGGGCCTCGCGAGACGGCCGATGTGCTCGACCGTTACGCCAGCCTGGGCGCCAGCCAGCGGACCGACTATCTGGCCGGCCTCAAAAGGCTGATGGAGAGCGTCGAACGGCCCGAAGCCGCTCTGGCTCTCAGTGGAGCCGTGACCGGCAACCCTGGTGACCCCGGCTATGTCGACGAGTGCGGGAGGCTGGGTCAACTGGCCCGGCTGACCGACCTTTCGCCCGCCATCGAGCTGTGGCCAGGCCTGCACGACCGCCCTTCGGCCGACCTGGCTCGCCTGGGCTCGCTGTGCCGGCGGGCCTGGAGCGACCAACCCTCGCGAGAGGCGGGTCTGCAACGCCTGGCCCTGGCCAATCTGACCAGCGGGCAACTCGAGCGCCTCGAGCGGCTGGCCGATTCTACCGACGCCTTGCTCGCTGGATGGACGGTGCCGGTGGGCAGCTGGGGCTGGGAGCGCGATCCTGACCACGGACTGGTGCTGGCCGACAGCCCCGGAGGCAACTACGGCAACAATCAGGACCTCGCGCTGGTCTCGCCCGAGTTGACCATTCCGGCCGAACTGCCTCGCCTGTCCTTCGAACGAGCTTACGTGATTGAAAATGGCGGCGACAAGGTCCACCTGGAGTTCTGTCCCGTGGGCGGAGAATGGAGTCCGCTTCGCACCTACACCGGCAAGTCCGACTGGCAGCAGGAGAGCTTGAACCTGGCCAGCCTGGCCGGACGCAAAGGACGCCTTCGTCTGCGCCTGACCACCGATTCCAGCAACGTTTATGACGGCATCAAGCTCGCGGGACTGCGCTTGACCGGGGCCCACGACGAGCGCCCCATCGAAATGCCCTCGGGCGGAGTCAGCCTGGGCGAAGTGCTTGATTCCGTGAGTCGCACCAAGCCCGAGGCCCGAGAAGAGCTGCTGGCCAAACTCGAATTGCTGACGCCGCTGGCCGGCGAAGTGGGCCTGGCCATGCGGGTGATGGAGAGCGGTGGTGACTCGGAAACAGTGGCCATGGCCCGCCGTTTCGGCAGCCAGACCGCCCTGGAACTGAGCCGAGAATTTCCGGGGTTGTCCGAGCGCTCGGCTCGGCTGGCCGAGCGTCTTCACCGCTGCCTGGGCGAGCGGCCCGAACCGACCTATTGGGGCGAGACCGCCCGTCAGCTCGACGCCCATCCCGAATGGCTCGAACCGCTCGAGGAGCTGGTCGGTCCCGAGCCGGCCGCGGCCAACCTTCACAGCGGTTGGGGATTGGAGCGCGCCCCTGAGCTGGGGCTCGTATGGAGCGACAGTCCCGGGCGCAACTACGCCGACAACACCGACAACAGCCTGGAGTTGGAGCCACTCTCGTTGTGGGGGAAAAGCCAGGGCAAGCTGTCGTTTGAACTCACCAGCGCTCTCGAGAAAGACGGCGACAAGCTGCTGGTCGAGGCGGCCACCCACGGGGGCGCCTGGAGCACCCTCGAGAAGTTCACCGGCAACCAGCCCTGGCAACGACACACCGTCGACTTGTCTCCCTTTGACGGGCAGAAGTTTCGACTGCGCTTTCGCCTGGTCAGCGACAGCAGCAAGAACTTCGACGGAGTCAAGCTCAATCGCATTCGGGTCGAGGCCCAGGACAGCCGGGGCAATCCCGAGCGCCTTTTCAACTTCGAGCCCGGCTCGCCGCACATGGTCGACTTGTTGGACGCCCTGCGAGCTGACCGCGGCCTCAAGAACAGCGCCGCCCATCTCGAGGTGCTCAGAGGGATCAGCGCCGACCTGGGAGGCTTTAGCCAGGCCGTGAGCTTGTGGCCGGTGGTCGAGAAGAGTCTGGAACATCCCCAGGGCGAAGCCGCCTTGACGGCCGTGCAAAAGCTGGCCCAGCGAGCCGGTGTGGCCATGACCAGTCAGTTGGCCCCGGCCGTGCTCTCGCAGCCCCAGATTACTCCGGAGATGAGCGAGCGCCTGGGCAATCTCGGCGAAGCCGCCCAGGGGTTGGGGCTCGAATCCAGTTTACTGCAGTGGCTGGCCGGCCGCGTGTTGCTCGAGCCCGACACGGCCAAACTCAAAGGGTTGCTGAGCAACCTTGGTCACGACCAGGCCACCGAGATCCTCACCGCCTTGCAAGCCAAAGCCAGGGTCCTGGAGGGAAGGGTGACCCTGGCCGAGGCCCTGGGGCGGCTGGCCGTGCTGCGCCTGGCCTCGGAGAACAGCACCACCGCTCAACTGCTAGATTCCCTCTTCGCCGAACTTTCCCGCACCGACTTCGAGCGGGGCGAAGACTGGCTGCAGGTGGGCGATCAGGTGGTACCGGTGCGCGAGTGACAGATGCAGTCGACCATCATTTGATAGCTCATCTGGCTGTAGCCACCGCTGGGTAGAACCAGCAGCGGCCAACCTCGCGCACGAACCGAGCGAATCACGAACAGATCGCGCTCGAGCACCCCCGCGCGGCTGACCTCTAAGCCGCCCAGCATATCGTGTTCGTAGATGTCGGTGCCGGCGTTGTAGATGACCAGACCCGCTTGCGGGACCCGGTCGAGAAACGGCCCCAGCTGCTCTTTGAGGGTCTCGAGATAGATCTCGTCCTGGCTGCCGGGGTCGAGGGGAAAATCGGCGTCGATGCGCTGGCTGGCCTGCTCGTCGCCGACCGGATACGTCTTGCCATTGTAGATGTCGAAGATATGCACCTCGGGATCGTCGCGAAAGACATAGCAGACGCCGTTGCCCTGATGCGCGTCGAGATCGATGTAGAGCACCGGTCCCGTGAGCAGGCCCTCGGCTCGCAGCTTGAGCACGCAATAGCCGATATCGTTGAAGAGGCAGAACCCCTCGCCCTGGGCCGGTTTGGCGTGGTGGTAGCCGCCCGAAAGGTTGAAGGCCAGCCCATGAGCCAGAGCCTCGCGCCCGGCCAGCAAGGTGCCGGCGCAGGCAATGCGCATGGGCCCCAGCACGATGCGGTTGAGGATAAAGCGAGGTAACAACGCTAGCAGAGGGATCTCGAGCACCCGAGCGATGTCCAGCGAGCGCCGCAAGCTGGCCAGGTAGTCAGGCTGGTGCACCAGTTCGAGTTCGGCATCACTCAACGGCTGCTCGGGCTGGCACACCGACCCGTCGAAATCGGCGCCCAGCCGCTCGCGCAAAAGCTCGAAGGCTCGTCGAGGCCGCTGAAAATCGAAGGGATGCAAGAATTGCAGGCCCCAAAACCCCATCGAGAAATTGGGGTGATAAATGATCCTCAATCAGCCCAGGGCCGGGCAGCAGGGGGCCGAGGTGACCTCGAGCACCACCCGCAGATTGGCGTCCAAGAACTGGTAGTGTTTCCGGATGCCGACATCCCAGGATTGATGGGTCTCGTCGAGCAGCTTGGACTGCAGGCGGACCCGCAGCAAGGTCACCGGAGCACCATCGTGACAGAAAAAGTCGCGCACGGTGCGGCAGTCAGGAAAGGCCAGCGGCTGGTCGTCGCCCCCGGGCGAGCGCATCATCACCACCAGGGTCTCTTGCTCGAGTTCCCAGGCGTAGCCCCGCAAAGTAGCATTGATCGGAATATCGGTATAGCCGTCGCCCGGCACCGGGTCGGGAGCGACCTGAGGGATCGGCGGAGCCACCGCTTCGGTCGGGGCCGGCGGAGCCTCGGGTGCGGTGGGCAGGGGCGGAGGCGTTGGGGGAGCCGTCGGGATCGGGGGCGGCGGTGGTGGAGGTGGAGGTGGTGGCGGCGGGGCCGCCGCCCGGTCGATGGCCCCGAGGTTCAAGCGCGACTTCTGGTCGGCCTTGGCCACCGGCTCGGAAGGAGGCGGAGGCAGCGGCACATCGCGCCGATTGGCGCCATCGTCGCGCAACATGTTGGCGCTCTCGAGCAAGGAGCGCAGGTCGGCGTGGGCGGCTGACTCGAAGAACTGACCCATGACCGAGAGCTTATGCTCGAGGTCGGGGTTATCGGGCTTGAACATGAGACCGGCTCGATAGCGGGCCCGGTCACCCATCCCTCTGCACCAGCGAACCTCGGCCGGAGTGGTGATGGGGGCCAGGTCGTGGCGGTCGAATTCCATGGTAAGGGTGACCAGGGAGCCCACGGCCACATTGGCATCCACCTCGATCTGCAGTCCGGTGGCACTGACATCGAGGGTCATGGCGCGAAAGCCGGGCAATTGGGGAGAACGCACCCGAATACTGAGTTCTTTGCGGGCTGCTCCGCGTAGCCGCTCGCCGGTGACCGTTTCGCCGACCGCCCCTTCTACCAGGCGGCTGACATAGACGTAGCCCTCATCAGCATGGGGTCGCGAACTCTGGACCATCACGTCGAGCTTGGCCAGATTGTTTGACCCTGGCGGAATAGCCACCCGGACGGTGACCCTGCTGCCGTCTTTGAACTTCTTGGCAGAACGGAATACCAGTTGCCGCTCGCTGAGTTCTACCAGGTCTACTTTCGCCTTCAGAAAGTCGAGCACGTGATGATTCTCCCTTTAACTCGAAACTCGCTGCCGAATCTGATCGAGTTCATCGGCGCCAATGCCTAGTTTGACCGCCAGCGTCCCGAGATACTTCATCTCGCCATCGTCGAGATGCCCATCGGCAAACGAAAGCGAGACCAGCATCTCGATGGCCTCGAGGCGGCTGGCGTGATCAGGAAGGACCGACTCGAGATCGGCCTCGATCTGTTGACCCGAGCCAGAAAGACCGGCGTCGAGACTCTGAATCTTGTCAATGAGAGAAACCCCGAGTTCATCGGCGAACCGGGCTATCATCGACGACTCTTCGGGAACCACTTCACCATCTGCCCAGGCCATGTTGATCAGGGCCCTCAGTATCTGTCGCTGTCGATCGTCCACCATGCCTCCAGCTGGTCTGGTCGGGATACCTTCGCAGGCCTACCCTCCCTGGCCTTCCCATTTTCGGGGCAGAGTTTAATAAATATCAACATCTGAAACACAATCGCAACATTGGCGCCACCCCGCGGCCAACCTTTACCCTTTAGGATGGAGAGACAACCAGATAGAAAAGCCCCGCGGGGGCACTCAACTCAACATCAAGGAGATACATATAATGTCAGCTATCGGAGCCGTGAATAATAACAGACCTGAAGTGGCCGGATCCGGGGCCGCCGATCTCATCGCCGCCCTCCTCGACGGCCAGAACTCCCCTTCGGTGGATGCCGGCGGAGGAGGCGGTGGACCCGCCGCCGCCGGTGGAGCCTCTTCGTGCAAAGGCGGTTGCAAGGGCGGCAAGTGCGGCAAAGGCTGCAAATGTGGCTGCGGCGGACGCGGCTGCAAATGCTGCGGTAAGTAATCCACGACCAGCAGGAAGGGGGCTGGTGCGGCCCCCTTCCCCGATCCACGCGAGGGAGTAGTCTATGAATCTCGGAGCATTTCGCGAAGCCTGGGGCATCGAGCCCGAACCCACCAACCTGCGAGGTCTGTTAAGGATCACCAGAGCCTGGCTGGCCGGCAAAACGAGCCAGCCGAAGGTCGAAGAGTCGCTGCACGCGATGCTGCGTGTGATCGAGGCCGCTCAAGAAGAGACTCGACTCGAACTTCGCACCAGCAACTGGGGCCCCCACCTGGCCGGTCTGGTCGAACGACAACTGGAAGCCTACGCTCAGGTTCGGCGGGCCCTGGCGCGCCTGGGCGTGGCCCTGCGCGACCGAGCGGTGGTCCAGGAGGACCTGGAGTGCGTCGAACTTGGACTGGAAGCCCTCGAGTCCGTGAGTCTGACCATCGAGCGCGATCTGGCCGAGCCCCACTGCCCCAACTGCGGCCAACCTGGGTTTGACGTATGCAGCACTTGCAACCTCGAAGTGCTGATTCCGGTCCCCGACGACGCGCGCTTTAGCCCCTGCACCGAGGAAGTGGTACTAGGTCCCGAGTACCAGCGGGTCTTCCATCTCTATGAAGATGTCCTGGAAGGTCGGGTTCGTTTGACCCGGTTATTGAACTCGCTCGCCCCCCTCGAGAGCCGCCTACAAGAGAAAGCCAACATCTCTCGCATTTTGCTGCACCAGGGCAAGGCCCTCGACGGCATGAGCCGGATCCCCGAACTGGTGGCCGAATCTCTTGACGGTCTCGACCAGATGCGTGAAGCCGGCGAGAGTCGCGAGATGCTCGATCTGGCCCAGGGCTGGGATCGGGTCTTTCGGGCCGCCCTCGAACTCAACGACGTCATGGCTGGCATCGCTCGGGCTGCCGGTCGGGCTCCCGCCACGCCCCCGCGACGCACCCAGCTGGCCACCGACAGTGTAGTGCTCAGCAACGAGCGCTAGAGAGCCAGGGCCGAGCGGTCGATCTGGTCGAGGCTAGCACAGCCGGCCAGGGCCATGGTGAGTTCGAAGTCAGCCTGGAAGTTCTCGAGCAGTTCGCGCACCCCGGCCTCGCCGGCCACCGCCAGGGCATAGACGAAGGGGCGGCCCAATCCCACGGCCGTTGCCCCCAGCGCCAACGCTTTGAAGATGTCGGCTCCCCCTCGGATGCCGCTGTCGAAAAAGATGGGCACCCGACCGTCGACGGCGCTGGCCACTTCGGCCAGCGCCATCAGCGAAGCCAGAGCCCCGTCGACCTGGCGACCGCCGTGATTGGAAACATAAATGCCGTCAACTCCGACCTCCAGCGCCTGGCGGGCGTCGTCGGCGGCCAGAATGCCTTTGAGCACCAGCGGTAGTCGGGTCATCTCACGCAGCCTCGACAGGTCGTCCCAATTGAGACTGGCTCGGGTATAGATCTCGATGAACTTTCGCACCGCGCGCAAGGCCCTTCGCGAGCGCAGATTGTCGAGCAGGCCGCCGGGAAGGCGGTGGCTCTGTTGCACCAGCAAGGCCAGGCTCGAGAGGGTGATGGGACCGGCCGGAGGCTCGGCCTCGCTGTCCTCGACCAGAGCCTGAAAGACCGGGTCCGAGGTATATTGGGCGATTCCTTTACCTTGCAAGAAAGGCAGGCTGGCCCGGTCCAGATCGCGCACCCTCCAGCCCAGCATGGTGGTGTCGAGCGTCACCACGATGGCGCTGCAACCACAGTTCTCGGCTCGGGCCACGAGGCTCTTGATCAGCTCGTCGGATTGGCTGGGATAAAGCTGAAACCAGCGCGGACAGCCCATCAAAGCGGCGCACTCTTCCATCGGAGTCGATGCCTGGTTGGAGAAGATCATGGGAATCCCCAGGCCGGCCGCTGCTCGCGCTGCGGCTCGATCAGCCTGGCGATGGGCCAGTTCCAGCACGCCCACCGGCGCCAGAAAGAACGGCGCGGGAACGGTTCCGCCAAAGACCTGGCGGCGCATATTTCGGCGGGACACATCCCGCAGCATGCGGGGCACGATGGCCACCTGCTCGAAGGCCCTTCGGTTGGCGGCCATGGTGGTCTCGAGGCCGGCCCCCCCGGCCACGTAGCTGTAGCCCGTGTCGCCCATGGCCCGGGCGGCCAGGCGCTCGAGAGCCCCGAGGTCAGTGGGCACGCTCGGGCGAAACCCTTTAGAACCTTCCACATAAAGGTGGCGCTGACGCGAGGGTGCGGGAGTCTTCATAGACTGGCCAAGACCAGTTCGGCCACCCGGTCGGCCGCTTCAGGGTGGCCATGCTGGCGGGCCGCCTCGGTCATGCGCTGGGCCTCGTGGGGCCGATCCAACAGGTTGCCGACCGTTTGCCCCAGGTGATGGGCATCTTCAATGGCCAGGGCCGCTCCGGTGGCCACCACCCGGTCGACCATGTGCGCTTCGAGCCCGGACAGGGCATCCTTGAGCAGCATCGGCCGGCCGCGGGCCAGCACCTCCGAGGTCGACAGTCCACCCGGCTTGGAAACCACCAGGTCGGCGGCGTCGGTCCAATCGGGCATGTTCGAAACAAATCCCTCGACCCGCAGCGGATGCCGCGTCTGGCGAGCAGCCAGGCTGGCCCGGGCCTCTTCGTTGCGACCGGTGATGACGGCCATCTGAAAGTCCTGGGGAAGAGCATCGAGGGCGTCGATCGTCTCGTCAAAATTGGCATACCCCAGCGAACCGCCCATCATCAGCACCATTGGCTTGTCGGGCTCGAGGCCGAGACTCTGGCGGGCCTGCGGGCTGGTCTGGGCAGGGCGGGCGAAGTCCGGCCGAATGGGAATGCCGGTCACCCTAACTCGCTCTGGTTGGATGCCGAACTTTACCAGGTCGGCTTTGACCCCGTCGCTGGCGACGTAGAACCGCTCGATCTGGCTCTGGGCCCACATCTGGTGGGCGCCGAAGTCGGTGACCACACTCTGGACCGGCGTGTCGATGGTGCCGTCGGCCCGCCACTGCGAGAGCAGCGAGTTGGTAGGCGACATGGTCGAGATGATCAGGTCGGGCTTCTCCTGGTGGATACGACTCAGAAAAGCCGAGTTGAACAGGCCGTCGACGCGCACGGCGGCGTTCTGCAGCAGCTTCAGAGCCAGGTTGCCCTTGAGGTTTTGCTCGAAACCCCAGGTGCGCACCCAGTTGACCAGCTGGCCGCCCTCGAGCGCATTCTCGGCGGCCGTGCCGGTGGGAAAGGGGCTGGTGGAAGACTCGGAAATATTGATAACCTCGGTCTCGACCCCGGGGTGGCGATCGAGAGCCGCCTTGAGGGCGTTGGCTGCCGAGGCGTGGCCTCCGGTAAAAGAGGCATGCACCAGCCAGATCTTCTTGGGGTAACTTGAAGAACTCGCCTTCGGCTGGGGTCGGGTGGATTCATCGGCCGCAGGGCGAAGGGGGGCCGCGGCAGGCTTTCGATAGAGCGGCGAGGGTCGATTGTCGTTAGCTACGATGCGCATCCATCTCAGTATGACGTCGTGACCTTAAAGGATGTTGAAGCCGTTGAGGCCGCCCTCTGCCGCACCAGGAGCAGAGCCTGGTCGATGCGGTGGGAGCGTCCGTCCAGGTGCTGGCTGGCCTGTTCGAGAGCCCGCCACTCGGCTGGGCTGTCGGCGGCCAGGGTGGCCCGCACCAGCAAGCGAGCGACGGCGAAGGCGTAGAGTTCGTCCTGGCCGAGCAAGGGCACCAGGTCCTCCAAGAGGATGAGACAGAAGACGGTGTCGCACCGGGCGGCGAGCTCGACATGCGAACGCGCCATCATCTGGTGCAGCGAGGTGCGCTGGCGAAAGCCAGGCAGTTCTTGCATCAAGAGAGCGAAAAGACGCCCCACGGCCGGATCGGCACACTGGCTGGAGGTGTGAGCCAGGGCCCGGGCAGCCGCCTCGCTCAGGCGCGCCATTTCGTGCCACTCGGCCACTCGGGCGGCGCGCGCCAGGGCTTGTCGGGCCACCTGATAGTCTCCGGCCGCGATGGCGTTGACCAGAGCCAGCACGTAAATCAGGCGAACCTCTTTATTGCTGTCAAAGTCAGAGAAGCCGGCCAGCTGGTCGGCCAGAGTCAGACAGCGGCGGGCGCTGGCGGTGGCCGTTCGAGCCAGGATTGCATTGGCGGCTTTGGTGCCGTGTTTCGGAAAGATCCCACACCACATGCTAAGAGCATAAGAAAATTCGGGGTTTCCTTCCGTGCGGTGGCTCACACCGTGCGCTGGCTCACAACTCGAAAGGCATTTCTCGCGTCTCGACAAACCGGTCTTGATCGTCATAGACCAGCACCCGCAACTGATGCTTACCAGGCTTGACCGCGGCCAGCGGCAGCTTCCAGGCGCCGGGTTGGTCACAGGCCAACACCACCGCTCCGTCCAGCTTGAAATAGACCCTGGGATGCTCCACATAGGTCCTGATCTGGGCCTCGATGGTATCCTCGGCAGCCAATTTCTGCCCCTTTCGGAGCGGTTCGGCACGCACCGGCGAGACGGTCTGGCCAGCCCCCAGGAAATAGGGGGAAGAGGTGACCTGTCGATAGGCCTTGCGCAGCTCGGGCGGTGAACTCAACAGATAGTTGTTGAGCTTGCGCCCATAGCGGGCGTGAACCATGTTGTCGCAGTCATACCAGTTGACCATTTTCACTCGGGGATAGCGGGTGGGCAGAGCCGAGTAGAGTTGGCCCAGCTTGGTCATGGCGAAGTCCTGGCGCGGTTCGCTGTCGAGCTTAGAGAACTGGGTGGCGGCGAACTCGCCGATGGCGATCGGCTTGCGCTGGCTATAGGTGCGATAGACATAATCCAACAGGTCGGTGGGGTGGATGTGTTCACCGGGACGAGAGCGCTCGTTGTCAAGGTAGAGCACACTGTAGAAGTTGACGCCAACCCAGTCGGTGGCGTCATCGCCTGGATAGTAGTCGTCGATGCCGGTTTGGGGGACGGTGTTTGGGCACCAGATAAGAGCGACCCTGGGGGCTTGACGAAAGGCCTGAAAAACGAGTCGAAAAGCCTGCCGATAAGCTTTGGGATCGCCGTGATAACCGGTCCAGTCGCCATTCATCTCGCCGGCAAAGCGAATGAAGATGGGGCAGTCGGCCGCTTTGGCCGCGGCCACGAAATCGTGCAGATACTGGTCGTCTTTGACCTGGTCGAGGGAAGACGGCTCCCAGGCGATATGAGCAATAGCGTTCTGGCTCTTGAGGTATTCCACCCACTGGCTGGGAAAGGGCGCCCCGTAGGCGCGATACATGAAGAAGCTGGCGTGGGAGCGGCCCATCAGCTGGTTGAAGTCTTCCACCTTGCCATGGGTCTGGCTCTCGAAAGTCTGCTGCCCGATATTGTCGTCACGGTCGATGAAGGCCCCGATGTAGCAGCCCTGAGGCGGCTCGAGTCGAGCCAGCCTTGCGGCTTTGGGGGCCAGGCGTCGATGAGCGAAGAGTTCAATCTCGGTGCGATATTGCCGGGCTTTGGCCAGTTCGACCAGGGCCGCGTTGGCATCACCACTCCGCTCATAGATAGCGGCCTCGCGCTGATAAGCCTCGGCGGCCAGCGGGAAAGCCTCGGCCTTGACCGCCGCTTCGGCCAGCACGCGCCAGTCGGCTGCCATTTGCGAGCCTTCAGCCTGGGCTCGCAGGCCCTCGAGGGCGGGCGTGAGGAGGGCCCGCTGGGTGGCCGGTCCGGGTGGCTGCAGGGGCAGGTTCGAGATGGGACCGGCCGGGCGGGCCACGGCGAAGGCCAGGTTCTCGAGCGGCTTACCGTCGAGCCACAGTCGCAGCTGGTGCGGGCCCGGTTCAAAGCCTTTCTCCGGGGCCTCCAGCAACAGACTTCCGCGTTCGGTAGGCTCGATGCCGGTCGACTCGGCCCCCTCCCCCACCTCGACCCGCAGGGTAGCCGCCGGACCGGCGTAACGATAGCGCAGGTAGAACTCCTGGGGCGAGGCTGAAAATTCGGTGACCGCCGGGCCATCGGGGCTCAGACCCAGGTCGGCCTCGAAGGCAATGGGGGCCGGAATTGGACTGGAAGGATGCTCGGGCGGGCCGGTCACCGTAAGGGTCGAAGCGGTCCTGGCGGGGCGGGGCGCAGGCAACGGCTCGCGCTCGGGGGGGCGGCTGTGGCCGCAACCCACCAGCAACACCAGCACCCAGCAGACGAACCTAATGGAGGCGGAGCCTCACCTTGAGTTTGGGCGAAACTTCGAACGAATGGTCTTGATTGCCAGAGAACTCGGGTCCCACGATCGTTGAAATTGTACCTCTGCGGCCGAAAGCCTCCACCTCGAAGTCGCGACGGACCCCCACCAGAGCGTTGTAGTACAGACCGCCTTCGCCCTGGTCCAGGTTGTGCCGGTAACCCTGACGCCCTTCGAGATGCCAGGCGAGGGGTTGATTCCAGAACTGGAAGTCGCCACCGGTGACCTCCTGGCGAAAGTAAGCGCCCACCTCGGTCCCCCGCTCGAGGAACTCGTGGTTGGTGCCGGCCACAAACTCGAACTCGCCGTGCATGTCGCGCCCCACCGGGCCTTCCCAGCGCTTGAAGGCTTCGAATCCCAGATTGACGCGGGAGTCATCGTAAGTGCGGAAGTCACCCAACAGCTTGCCGCGCAGGCCCTGGGTGGCCGTCCAGCCGTCGCCCAGGTCGGTGGTCCGGGCCAGCGAGGTTTCCATCAGCTCGCCTTTGAGCCTCAGGCCGGGAACGCCGTGGGCCAGCTTGGGGCTGAGATCGACGTCGACAGGTTCAAAACGCAGCGTGTAATCTCCCAGGCCCACCTCGTGGCGCTCGAACAGGGTCGAGGTCTCGGGGGCCGCCTGGCTTAAATGGGAGTCGAGATCGGCCGCGTGGGCCATCTGCGGGGCCAGCGTCAGCGCCGCCACGGCCATCAGGCCGACCAGCCCTTTCGAAGTGTGCCCAGCCTGGGGCTTAGCCTCGGAAGGGGTGTACAGGTCTTGAGGCTCGTCGAAAGAGGCCTCGGGAGCAGCTCGTCCTGCGGTCGGCGGAGCGCTACGTGAAATGAAAAGGCTCGAGCTAATGGTGGACATAGCTCGAGCCTAAACGAGGATCGTTAAAGATCCATTACACGCCCCATTGCTTCCACGGCTGGCTCTGAGCGTGGGCCATGATCTTGGGTGGATACGATGACCCGCCATTGTAGCGCTTGAGAGCAGCCTCCCAAGAACCGGTCTTGTCATAGAGGCTCTTGAGCAGGTTGGCGCCGTAGTCGATGTTCTTGACCGGGTCCCACACCTCGTTGGTGCGAGCAAACTGGTGGAAGCGGTCGTCAATTTGCATGATGCCTTTGCCGTGCTGGCCGTCAAAGGACTTGGCGTCGGCCCGCCAACCGCTCTCCTGGTAAGCTACGGCTTTGAGGATGTTAGGCGGAATGCCATATTTGGAGGCGGCCGCGTCGAGCATCTGACCGACCTGCTGCTTGTTGGGATTGGGGCCAAAGCTCGGGATCGTGGCGTTAGGGTTGGCCGCCGCCGCGCCCTGGGTAGCACCGCCACCGCCACCGCCAGAGCCCAGGAAGTTATTGGCTGCGTTGTTCATTCCGAAGGCTGGAGAGCCGACTCCGCCGCCCCCGCCGCCAAAGCCGGGACTCTGGCCGGGCGAAAACATTCCGTTGCCCTCGCCACCCATCAGTCGGCCCAAGAGGCCGCCGGTCAATAGGCCCATCAGCAGGCCCATGACCATCCCGAGGATGTTCTGGATGCCGCCGAAGAGTCCCCCGAATATACCACCCGCGCCCTGGGCCCCGAAGAGACCGCCGCCGGGATTGTTGCCACCGATGAAGTTCATTGGTGAACCTCCGTCTTTTTACGATTTTACTCAGCTTAAAAGACAGAGGTTGTCTGGGACCTGGACAGGACCCAGGAATGTTAACTTTCGGTAAACTTACTGGCCCAGGATCTGCTGCAACGCGAGGGTGTCGGGGTGCTCGGGATCGATGTTGCGAGCGGCGGCCAGGCAACCAAGGGCGTCTTCGGTCTGGGAGCGGTCGATGTAGAGGTGAGCCGCCTTGAGGTAGGCCTGTAGCGCCGCACCGGCGTCCTTTCGCGCCTCTTCCACCTCGCCCAGAACCTTCCAATAGGGAGCTCGGTCAGGAGCCATGGCTAGAGCCTTGCGCAACTGGGAACGAGCCACCAGTAGATTGCCCTGGCGGAACAAACGCTGACCCTGGAGAAAATGCTGATAAGCCTTGGCATATTGATTGGAAAGCTCGTCAGTGTCGACGGGTGCGCCTTTGGTGTATACGGCTACCAGATTGGTCAGGCGCCGCCGGGGGTGAGCCAGGACCTGACCCTGACAGTACAGGGCGGTGGAACTGCCGCCATCGAGATTGATCGCCTCATACGAGCCGAGAGCCTGCATGATCCGTGCCAGTTCATTCAGACTGACCCCCTCGCCGGTGGTGACCAACAACATCTTATGGTCTTTGGTCAATCCCATGGCGGCCCGCTGGCGGCGCCCAAAAAGACCCGGATCGCTGAAGCCTTCGCCGCGCGGCTCGACCCAGATCTGGCCGTCGTCGATCAGAGTCGGGCCTCCCGATACCGCAAACTGGACTCCGGCCCAATCGAGGTGGCGTCCCAGTTTGCCCTTGAGCGAGCGCAGTTCGGCCTTGCCCTCATCGTCAATGGTAATGACGCTGCCTACTGACCCTTCGGTCAACAAGCGGCCGTCTGCCACCACATTGCCCACTACGATGTTGGTGCCGGTGTCGAAGAAAGTCCCGGTAATAGCCGCCGCCGGCCGGGTTCGGGCTAACATCGACTTGAAGTCGAGGGCCTGGCCCCGCGGGGCCATCACCGGACGGATGCTGACCTCAGGAGAATCCAGGTCGATGGTTACCACGTGGAGGGGAACCCCCCTCACCGCCAACTTTTTGTGTTCGACCTGAGCCCACCCGTTGCTCGAGCAAAACAAAACAGTAGCCAATACGAAAGAAACAAACCTCAAGACACCCATCTTGAAGCTTTCTGTAAAATCTAGCGCTTCCCTGGCGTCCCAAAAGGACGAGAGGCGAACAAACGCTCTCGTTTACTCGTTGGTGGCGCCTACCGAGTCCAGCCGGAACTCGGCTGGCGGACGCACCGGAAGCTCGACCGGTGGCCGGTAGAAGAGTCCCGCCGGCGCATGGGTCTGTAAGACCACGGCCGCCGGCATTTCCCCCACCGGCCCAGGACCCACCAGGCCGAACACATAGTCACGAAAGGCGGGGTCCTGTTGCTTGGCCCAGCTTCTGAGCCGCTCGGCGTGTTCGGCCGGGGGCGGGGGTTGGTCGGTGGCGGTGGTCGGCCGCAACTCAGGGGTGTAGAGAGGCCGCGACAGAGGCTTCTTGACCAATCCGTGAGTGCCGACCGAGTTCGTTTCCATGCTGCGAGTATAGGAGGGTCAGGTTGGCTCAACATTGTCTCGCCCGGCCAACTGTTAACGTCTTGTAAAAACTTCCCCGGGCGACTTTCCGACACATTTCCGCCAAGATTCGACAGTCCCGCGGCCTAGGCTAAAGCCACAAAGCCTGAAAGGAGGGTGCAATGCACTCCCAATCCAAGACCAAGAAAATCGCCCTGGCGTGCGGGGCCTTCGGCCTTTCATGCCTGCTCTTCGGGTGCGGCGGCAGCGAGCTGGCTGACGCCGCCGCGGCGCTGGATACCGGTAGCGCCGCGAGCACCGAAACCATCGCCGCCCGGGCCCAACAGCCGCCGCCGTCAACGCGTTCCGGACCTGGGCCCGGACCTGGAGCCGGCCCCTTCGAAGCCCGTCAGATTGATGGAACGGGCAATCACAGCGGTGACCTGGGTTCGGCCGGCACTCAGTTGCTCCGCCGCGTGGCGGCGGCATACGCAGACGGAATCTCGACCCCGGCCGGAGGCGACCGGCCCAGCGCCCGCGCCGTCAGCAACGCCGTGGTGGCCCAGAGCGGAGAATTGGCCGACTCGGCCGGACGCACGGGTTTTGTCTGGGCGTGGGGCCAGTTCATCGACCACGATATGGACCTGACCCCGGAGGGCGGGGTCGAAGACTTTCCCATCGCCATCCCCACCGGCGACCCCTACTTTGATCCGAGCGGCAGCGGCACGGTGGTGATGGGCCTGAGTCGCTCGATCTATGACGCCGCCACCGGGTTGGCGGCCGGCAACCCGCGCCAACAACTCAACCAGATCACCGCCTTCCTCGACGGTTCTCAAGTGTACGGCTCAGACGACGAGCGAGCGCTGGCTCTGCGTACTCTCTCCGACGGAAAAATGGCCACCAGCAGCGGGGACCTGCCGCCTTTCAACACCGTGGGTCTGCCCAACGCTGCGGCCGGCGATCCCAGCACCTTCTTCCTGTGCGGAGACATTCGAGCCAACGAGAACGTGGTCTTGACCAGTTTGCATACGCTTTTTGTCAGAGAGCACAATCGCAAGGCTGCAGAGATCAAAGCGGCCAGTCCTGGCCTGAGTGACGAAGAGATCTATCAGCGGGCCAGAAAACATGTGGGCGCTCTCATCCAGGTCATCACCTATCAGGAGTTCCTTCCCGCCCTGCTGGGCGACCGAGCTCTGCCCGACTATCGCGGCTACCAGCCCAACGTCAATCCCCAGATTGCCAATACCTTCTCGGCCGCCGCCTATCGCCTGGGCCATAGCCAGGTAGGAACCACCGTGCTGCGCCTGGGTAGCGACGGCAACCCCATCAGCCAGGGCAACCTGACCATCAAAGATGCCTTTTTTCAACCGCAACTACTGGTCAACGAGGGGGGTATCGACCCCCTCCTGAAAGGGTTGGCTGCCACCACTCAACAGCCCACCGACGCCATGGTGGTCGACGACCTGCGCAACTTCCTCTTCGGCCCTCCCGGCTCGGGCGGACTGGACCTGGCCTCGCTCAACATGCAGCGTGGCCGAGACCACGGGCTGGGTGGCTACGCCCAGGTGCGCGCCGCCTACGGCCGGCCGCCCGCCCGCAACTTCGCAGACATCACCTCCAACGCCGGGTTGCAGGCCAAACTTGCCTCGGTCTACAGCCACGTCAACCAGGTCGATGCCTGGGTGGGACTGCTCTCTGAAGATCCGGTCCCTGGTGCGGCCGTGGGTCCGACCCTGCGCGCCATTCTGGTGGATCAATTCAGCCGCCTACGCGACGGTGACCGCTTCTTCTATCGCAACGACCCGGCCTTGCGCGACCAGGTCCAACAACTCGAGGCAACTCGTCTGACCGATGTGATTGCGCGCAACACCAACGTGCGCGGGCTCCAACCCAACGTCTTTCGCGGTGGACGGGCCCAAACCGGCCCGGCCCCGCGCCCCCGGGTCGACCGCCGGGGCGGTATACCGAGGATCTGCTTCTAAAGACTGGGAGGGGCTGTTAGACCCGCCTGATGCGTAGCCGAGGTTTGGTCGCGCCTCAGGTGGGTTTAACGGCTTTTTCAGTCGCCCCGCCTAGACTCGGCCTGTATGGCACTGAGCGGCAGCCTGGCCAGGGCAGGCATCCTGGTGTACAAGCGCTACATTTCGGCCGAGTACAACTCCAAGCGGCACAGCCATTGCATGTACTCTCAGTCGTGCTCGGCCTATGCCGGCCAGGCCTTCCAGGACCAGCCGGCCGGCCAGGCCCTGGCGTCCACTTTGGCCCGCCTGGTGGCCTGCACCGAGCCTGTCAGGGAGGCCGCCTCGCAAGAGTTCGAACGAGTGCTAAGCCAGAGCCCGCCTGAGGACCTCGAGCAGCACTTTCACTTCGAAGAGCCCGAAGCGCGAAAGCTGCTGCTTGAGATCAAGGCGGGGCAGCGCCAGTCGCTGGCGAAACTCGACGTCCACCTTCACAGCCACTTTGGCGAGACGGCACCTGAGCGCTTCGAGGTCGGGCTGGCCCACCAGCCTCACCCGCTGCCGCCCCCGCGGGGATTGGCCCGCATTCTCTCGCCGGTGGCGGGACTCTTGACTGGTCTGGCCGGAGGGCTGGCGGGCGGTGCGGCCGGAGTGGTCGCGGGAGCCTGGCTGGGGACTCGCACCGGCTTTCTGGCCGGCTCGGGTGGCCTCGATCGGTGGCACCAACGGGTGGCCGAAAGCTACGGTCGTGACACACTGCGAGGGGTAGAGGCAATAGAAAAGCCGGTCATAGCCCCCCTGGCCCGTATGGGCCGGCACTGTCCGCCAGCCTTGCGCTGGGCGAGTGGGTGCCTGGGTGGTCTGACCGGCTTTGCGGCAGGCCTGGGCCTGGGCAGCGTCGGCGGCGCCATGGCCGGATTCGAGATGGGACGCTGCTTAGGCCACGGATTGGTGCGAGAGCACCTTTAACGCTAAGCCCTTTAAGCCATTCCTCCGGCAATCGCTCCGAAGACACCGCCGGCTACAGCCCCGGTGACCCCGCCAGTGATAGCCCCGGCCAGAGGGCCGATAACGGCTCCGGCCACACCACCGATCAGGACATCGGCGATCTTGTTGCCGGTCAGCTCGTGGCGAGAACCCCACAGCAAGCCGCCGACGAGGCCGACGGGTTCACCAATGACGCCGCCGATCTGAGCGCCGATCAAGCCGAAAGTGGCTGCCCCGGCGCAGCAGCCGGCCAGAGCGCCATCTCCGCTGGTCAGGGTCACCCGGTCCTGCCCGGCCATTTGAGGCGCCGCTGGACGCGAATTGGGACGAGCGTAGTTAGGTTGAGAGAAGCTTCCGATTTTCAAGGTATTGGCTCCGTTTCTGTCTGTATTTGGAGAGAGGCCAGTTGGGCTTCTTGGGTTGGACACTAGCCGGCTGGTGTAGCCCGCATTTTAACCGGATGTAAAATGCTCGATGTTGAGAGCCTGTTGATGCCGCCCTGGTATTTTCGGACCATGGGCGTAAACCGAAATAGCAGTTTTGACCAGGCATTACTGGAGGGCTTTCCCGATGTTCGATTGGCGATGGAATTAGCGCAAGCTATGCGTGACAGACAGGAGGGCCATGAAGTCGTCGCCTGTCCCAACTGCGGCGGCCGCGCGTTTCTCGAGCAATTGGATGTGGTTCTTCCCGACACCAGGCGCCTTCACCGCGCCCAGATCACCTGTCAGGGCAAGCCAGACTGCCCTACCAGAATTTTGGACTATCCAGAAGGACTATCCATTTGGAACGCAGACGCTTTGACTATTCGCGACTTAGCCACTACAATGGGCGGTGGGGGTCGGATCCCCCATGTAAAGGTAATGAATATGCCCGAAAAACTTCCTCTGTGCGCGTGCGGGTGCGGCAAGCGAGTGAAATCAGAAGGCCGCCGCCTGGCATCGCGTCAATGCATTGGACGCTATAACGCCAACGTCAAAAGAAATGGAGCCAGAGCCGCTCGTAGCGCGTCGACCATCCACACGGTCGTCTCAGACACGCCCAGGACGCCCGTGCTGCTAGAACAGCTCATTTCGCTGGTAAGACTGGTTCCGCGCTCGTCTCGCCAAGAATTCTGCTCGCAAGTGGTCTCTCTGGTCAACGCCGAAGAGGATCTCGGCGGCTAACCTAGACAGTAACCACTTTGGGAGCGCGGCCGATGAGGCTGACGATATCGTCCAGCGAGACCACCTGACCTACGTTTACGCTGTCCTTGAGATTGTAGTTCTCGAGACAGGATGCACTGCTGAGGATCTTCGCGCCCCCGGCTTCCAGAGTGCGCAGGGCCGGCAGCAACGGAGAGCCCTCCACCACCAGGCGGACCCCCTCGGTGTAGCAGCACACGGCTGCCGGCTTGGCCCCTGACTTGTCGAGGCCGAGCAGAAAGCGTTCCATCAGCCCAACCCCGTAGGGGGCGTCCTGCGGACCGACGGTTCCAAGAAAAGGCTTAGTCAATAGAATCACCATATCGGTGCGTTCTTCGAAGCCGGGGGTTATTCCGCCTTCGGGGAGGCGTTTTCTTTCGGAGACGAAGCCGGCGTCGGCGAGGGCGTCTCGGGGGCCGGCGTCTCCGCCGGGGCTGCTGCTGGCGGGGTGCGCAGGCGCACCCAGGCATTGTTGTTAGGCACCACGCACTTGCGGGAGTGGTCGCGCCCGAGTTGGTCCCAGCGGGCCTTGAGCCAACGGAACTTCTCTGGCGTGAGCTGGGACATGGAACCGCCCGCGAAGAGGGCGTTACTGTAAAGCTGGCATTCGGCCTCGAGCAGATCGACGGGTTCGTCCCAATCGGCACCGTCAGGACCCGACTCGACCAGGGGCTCGGCCCGACCCATCCAGAACCCGCCCTTGGTTTGGACCAGAGCCCATTGCTCGTTGGCCGACAGCGAGACCTCGACAATGTCGTCGGGATGGGTGACGACCGGTGTAGTGGGGGTCCCCGACTCGGTGTTCCACTCGCGGGCTCGTCCGCTGCCGTCGACCACTACCACGTTGTTGCCGGCTCCAAAGCCGGTGCCAGTGGCCGGAGCGTTGAGCGGCTTCATGAAGGGAGCGCCCACCTCCCAAAGAACGGCCTTGTTGGCATCACTGGTAATCAGCTTGTCCCCGTTGGGCGAGAACCGGATCAGCTTGAACTCGCTGCTACCGCCAGGAACGATGCGCAAGGTCTTGCCATCAAAGTCGGACACGATGACATCGTTCTTGAGCGAGGCCACGGTGCGCTGACTGAGGGCCACCACCTTGCCTTTCACGGCCACCTGCTGAACCGGCTTGCCGGTCCCGGCATCCCAGACCGTCACGGCGTTGGCGCTCGCCGTGACCACGGTTTTGCCGTCACTCGAATAAGCCACAAAATCGGCCGGCTTTTTGAGCTTGAAGGTGACGCCCTTTTCTTTCTTCTCGAGGTCCCACAGCTGGGTAGCGAGGGGACCCGACGTCAAGAGAAACTTCTCGTCCGGCGAAAAGGCCGCCGCTGTGACCTCGCCCCCGCTGGCGATGAAAGGCAATTCACTGTGGTCTTTGAAAAGGCTTGGCTTCTTTCCACCAATCAGGGCATAGGTCCCTTTGGACGAGAGCAACCCGAAGTCACCCTCGTTGGCGCGGGCCAATTCGCGATAGAAGACCAGGCTCGGCTTTTCGTTCATGATCTTGGCGATGGCGTCGCGATACTTGCGCTCATCGGGAACCAGCTGGGCGGCTTGCAGATAAAAGAGAACAGCGGTCTGCCCCTCGGCCTGTTGGCCCGACTCGAAGTATTGCTCGGCCTGACGGCGATTGGCCTGCTTGAGACTGATGAGCACGCCCGCTCCGATCATGCCGATCACCAGAACGCCGAACAAAGTGGCTGCTCGCGCTTTGCTGGCAATCACCCACTCGAGAATCCGCTGGCCGAGAGGCTTGGGAGCGTTCGGGTCCTTCTTTTCGGGGATACCGTGAATGACCCGCTCGAGCCAGACCAGGATCGCCGGAATGTCCTGAGGACGCTTCTCGGGATCGAGATCGAGACAATTCTCGATCAGGTCGGCAAACTTGATCGGGACCTTCGGGTTGTGCTTTACCAGCGGCTGTAAAGTCGTTTCTGGCAACAGCTCGGCATACTTGGCCCAGAGGTCGGCCGGGCGCTTGAACTTGGCCAGGGCCTGGTTGGCGGCATCGGTGCTGCGCGGCGGGGTGCCGGTAAGAATATGGTAAAACACCGCGCCCAGGGCGTAGATGTCCCAGGAAGGGTTGGGCTTGGCTCCGGCGGCGGCCATTTCGGGGGCCACATACCAGACTTCTTCTGGGGTGGTGCGATAGAACTCCATCACCGGCACCTGGCCCAGGTCGGCCACCCGGATCTCGTCTTTTTCGGCCAGCAAGATGTTGGTGGGTTTGAGGTGACCGTGAACCCAGCCCTTCTTATGGGCGGCAGCCAGTGCCTTGCAGGTGTCCTCGAACCAACGGATCCCCTTCATCGGATCGTTGTAGGCCTGTCCGGCTCGGCTGTGGACCGAAGCCTTCATCAGAGGCGAGATGACGTAGAGATCCTCGTCGACTTCAAGGTCCTCTTGTGAGAGCAGGTTCACGCAGAGAATCTGGAGTCGTTCTTCGCGATCTTGAAGACAACCCGGATGAATGGCGCGACGACGCGAGAGCATCTTGATCGCCACCTCTCGGCCACTTTCAGTGTGAACACCCTTCCACACTTCGCCAAAGCTGCCCGACCCGAGATAGTCTTTTCTCTCGTAGCCTTTTAGCGGCTTCTCTCGCGCCATTCGACCCAACCTCCGAACCGAATTATACCCAGCCGCCCGACTTCTGGGTCAATTTCGGGAAGTTAGATCTTCAATTTCTTTCAAGGCCTTCCTCCATCCGCGCCCTTCCGCTGGCGAGACTGTAGCCGCCGCACTCTCAGGCGCATTCGTAGCAAGCGGGCCAGGGCGGGAAGGAAGACCAGTGATACGATGAAGTTGGCGGCCACCCCCACCGAAATAACGAAGCCGAGCGAGTTCAAGCCGCGGTGCTGGGCGGTCATCAAACTGGCGAAACCCACCATCGTAGTCAGGCCACTGAGCATGATGGCCGGCCCGGTGGAACTGGTCAAAATCGACTCGTGTCCCAACTCCTCCATCCGTCGTAACGAATGGACTCCATACACGACCCCAATCCCCACACTGATGGGTAGGGCAACGAAGTTGACCACATTGAAGTTGATGTGGCAATAACCCATCGCGCCCACGATGCAGATGACCCCGACGGCGGTGGGCAACAGGGTGAGCAGAAGCTCCTCCAGGCCCCGCAGATAGAATCCCATCACCAGGAGCACCCCGGCCAGGGTGAACCAGATGGTCAACCGATGGGCGCGCCCCATGGCTTGAAGGATGTGGTCCTGGACCACGGGATGGCCGATCAGATCCGGGTCGACCGTGGTCACGTCGGCCAGAAACCGCTGCAGAGCGTCACGCTCCCAGATATTCTCGTTAGGCACTACGCTCAACTGAACCTGACCGTCGGTGCTCACGAAACGCACCCGCAGAGGCTCGGGCAAGTCATCGAAGCTGGGCGGCTCGGCCTGTTGCATCTTCAAGAATGCCACCAATCGGGTCAGGTCTTCGTGAAGGGCGTCTTGAAAGGCTCCCAGACCGTCTTCGATGGGCCCGGGGTCCATGTTCTTGACCTGGGCCTCGAGCCGAGCCACGCGGCCGTCGAGTCCACCTTGCGAACCAAGCGTGTATTGGCTTCGCAGTCCCTCCACCCGGCGCTGCAGCGCCAGCAATTCGTCGACCCCGTTGACCGGCATCTTGGCCGGCACCGACAATTTGTCGACTTCGCCCAGGATCCGTTTCACCAGGGGCTTCTTGCGCTCGACATCGGGCGGAATCAAGGCTACCACCGAAGTAACCCGGGCGACGGTGGGTAGGGCCTCGAAGGCTTTCTGGCGTCGGCGCGCCTCTTCCAGATTGGGAGCCAGCGAGGTGGCCGAGAGAACGCCCGACTTCAGCTCGCGCACGATCTCGATTTCGGTCCGGACCGATTCTAGCTCCTGGGCTTGAACCTTGAGCAGATTGTAGTCAAAGTGCACCTGGGAGCCCCAGACCAGTCCCAGCAAACAGATGGCGATGCCAGCGCCGACCACGCGTCGGGGATGGAGCAGGAGGTGCTTTTCGAAGTCGGGTAGGGGGCTTGCCTCGCCGGCCAGCGTGCGACCTTCACCACCCAGGCGAAAGAGCGCGGGCAAGACCGTCACCGTCGAGAGGTAGCAGAGCAGAACGCCCCCGGCTGCGATCACTCCCAGGTCAGCAATGCCCCGAAAGCCGGTGAAGGTTAAAGCCACGAAAGCGGCAGCCGTAGCCAGAGCGCCCACCAGGGTGTCCATGCCGGTGCCCCCCATCGTTCGAGCCAGAGCGACATCTGGCTCGCAGCCGGCTCGCAGCTCTTCGGAATAACGAAAACAGATGTGGATACCGAAGTCGATGCCCAGCCCCATCAGCATCGTCACCATGCTGACGGTGATGAAGTTGAGGTGGCCCACCGCCAGGGTGGTGTAGCCAAGGGTCCAGCCCAGGCCACAAGATAGGGCGGCCACCGCCATGACCGGTCGCCGAGGTTCGCCAAAGCCCCAGATGAAGAGGCCGGCAATGAGCAATAGACTGACGATGCCAGACCGAACGCTGTCTCGGGTGCAGGTTTTGCGCTCGTCGTTGAGCATGACCGGCAGCCCTGTCAGCCGCACCCGCAGCCCGTAAGCGCTGGGAGACAGGTCGGCCAGAATCGCCCGCAAACGAGCCACCGTCTCGGCCTGCCCTGCCAGCACCTCGCCGCGGCCTCCGGATTTGAGCGCGACCGCGTGGATACGGCCGTCGCCCAGGGTGAAGTAGACCTCGGTCTGACCGTTGATCAGCTTGCGCAGATAGTCCTGGGTGCGGGGGTCGTGGCTCTCGTCGAGCATTTCCCACAGAGGCGTGTGTTGGTAGCGGCCCCGGTTCGAGAGACTGGTCTCGAGCTCCCTCAGCAGTTGTTTGAGGATCCTCTGCCCACTGGGCCCCAGGTGGGTATCCGAACCGTCATTGTAACGCTCTAACTCGACGGCCAGATGCTTGAGTTCATCGACCTCGAGATAGTAGAGGGCTTTGCGGCCCACCGTGGCCAGGTCGAGCTTGTAGTAGATGCTGTGGAAGAGGGCCGGCTCTTTTTGTAGCTTGGAAACCAACTCTTCGACGTAGGCTTGCCGCTGCTTGGCTGTACCCTGGTCGACGAGCACGGCGATATCGCCCGGATAAGGAAAGGTCGCCCGGTGACGTTCCACTCTGTGCACCACGGGATCATCGTCCTGGAAGAGATACGTCCAGTCCATGCGCAAATCCAAGCCGACCCAGGCGAGAGCGACCGACCAGGCACACAACAAAGCGGCCACGCCCAGGGTCAGCAGCGGCCTTTGATAGCACCCCAGCGAGAGGTCTACCAAAGCCCGCCGAACGGTGTCTTGGGGAGTGAGTTTCATTGACTTGAGGCCATGCTCACGCAACGGAGCCGACCTTTCTTGAACAATATGTCAACGCTTGGAGTTTCGCTCGTCAAACGGCAAGAATCCGGGCGCTCGTGCTGAAGAGACAGCCATGCGTTCTCGTCGATTGTTGTGGCTGCTGGTGCTGTTGCTGGGCCTGGGCTGCCAACCTCCCAACGACAGGTTCCAGCTGGGCTCGCTCATCGCCGAGATGAAGCCGCCCTTCGGGGATTTTCAGCCTCAGGTTCACGGTCCGATGGTGGTCTATACCAATTCGAAGGGCTCCACCATCCGGCTGCAAAACGAGGGGGAACTCGAGGTGGTGCGGCTGGCCGCTCAACTCGAGCGGGCCGCCTCTCAACTGCCAGGGGACCCCGGCGCAGCCGCCTCGACGGTGCGCCTGGGGCGGCCCCCAGAGAGCCTGTTAGAAGGCCATCCTCAACGGGCCGAACTAGAATTCTGTCGCCAGAAAGTCGGCCAGGCGCTCGAGCTCTGGGACCAACCCGAGCAAGCCAGAAACGTGCTCGGCGAAGCCATCACCCAACTGCGCAACGCCCGGGTCGAGCCTGGCCCGCTGGGGTGGCACCGTCACCCCGACCTGGCCGACCTGCCCCGACTCGAGGAGGGCGCTCCCGGCGAGTCCGAGATGCCTGCCTATCGAGCCGTCTTGAAGGGCGAGCACGGCGACGTGTTGGTCTATTTCTTCGTCAGCCACGGTCAACTGTTGAGCCTGGTGGCCTCGGGGCCCAACCAGCCGTTGCAAGAGTTCTCTTCTGGAGCCGAGCGCATCGCCGAAAGCCTCAGTTTCGAGCAGGGACAGCTGGCTCCCCAGGGACCTCCGGTCCTCGAGCAGCTGGCCCGGGTCCCCCGCCTGGGCTGGCTCTTCGGCCTCACCATTCCGGCCGCCTTGTTCGCCGCCCTGGGCGCGAACCTGGGATGGAAGCGCGGAGAGCACAACGACAAAGGGGCTCGAGCCACGGCCGCCACCTGGGCGGGCGTCAGCGTGGGAGCCGTCTATCCCTTTTGCCTCACCGTGGTGGGGGCCGTGGGGCTGGCGGCTCTGCTGGCCACTGGCACCTCGAGCGGCGGGTTCTCGCCGGGCCTGGCCGGGGCCATGATGACGTTCATGTTATTCGCCTGCGTCCAGACCTGCGGGGCGGCGGTGGGTCTGGTGACGGCCCTGGCCACCTGGGCGGCAGCCGTCAAAGGGAAACTCCCCGCGGTGGTAGCGGCCGGCCTTAGTGGCGCCGCCACTGTTCTTCTCGGCCTGGAGTTCTACGGCTGAACAGGACCAGGCCGCCCGTTGCAGAAATTGTAACAAAGTGAAGGACGACTATAGCCAGCGGAAGCTGCAGGCCGAAATGGCCAAAGCTGCCGCCCGGCAGAAGGAAAAGAAGGAAGCCACACAGTCTCGGGGGGATCTCTGGAAAGAGCAGCGCAAGAATCGCAAAAAGCTCACCCAGAAAGCCGTCCTCATCTCTGTTTGGTCGGCCGCCGCCGTGGCCCTGGTGGTGGCCGCCTGGTTCATGGGTTGGTTTCCCGCCGGAACGCCCACGGCGCTCACCCAGGCGCTAGCCAACCCTAAGGCCAGTGAACTCGTCATACCTCGGACCGGGCTGACCAAGCTTCCCGACGAGATCTCCACCCTGACCGCTCTCCAGAAGCTCGACGTCAGCGAGAATCAGCTCGCCGAGTTGCCGGCCGGTGTGGCCAGTCTCACCAGCTTGCAGATCCTCAAATGTCGCTATAACCAGCTCGAACGATTGCCGTCGGGGTTGGGCAACCTGGCCGCGCTCAAAGAGCTGGATTGCTCAGGCAACAAGCTCACCGCTTTGCCCGACGACTGGTCCGGGCTAAAGAAGTTGACCCGACTGGACGTGTCCAAGAACCAGCTGGGCGAGCTTCCCTGGAACGTGGGCGACCTGCAATCCCTGACCTATTTCTCGGCCCGCAACAACCATCTCGGGGCGGTGCCCGACGGCCTCGGCAAGCTCACTGGCCTGGTAGAACTCGACCTGAGCTACAACCCTATTTCAACCCTTCCCGACCTCAGCAAGATGTCTCATCTCAAGACACTGAATTTGCGTTCGACTAAATTGACCGCGGCCGAGAAGGACCGCCTTCGCGGCTCGCTACCGAGCACTCAGCTGCTATTCTAGAAAGGGGCGATTCCAGTGCTACCGCAACGACGTTCACGGCAGGGCTTCACCCTCATCGAATTGATGATTGCCATCGGCATTATCGCCATGCTCGCGGCCATCCTGGTCCCGAACTTCATCCGGGCCAAATCCAACTCGCAGCTGACCGCCTGCAAATCGAATCTTAAGAACATCGCCACCGCCGTGGAGGTCTATTCGACCGAGAACGGTGCTCGATTTCCCCTGGGCCTGAACAATCTGACCCCGAACTTCTTGAAGACCATCCCCACCTGCCCGGCCATCGCCTCCAACAGCTACGAGGCCAGTTACGTCTCGCACTCGGTGCCCGACATCTACACCGTGATGTGCGAGGGTAACAATCACCTCACGCTCCAGATTCCAGCCAACTATCCGCAGTGGAGTTCGGTTCAGGGCCTGATTGAGCGATAGGGTGCCCCTCGACCAGACGGTCGAGTTCGGTTGGGACTGGTTTGGCCGGCCGCGCACGTTCGGCGCCTGGTTTCGTTGTGGTTGGGACGGGCAGCAACTGTCTTTCGAATTCGGAGTAGACAAGACGCCCGAGTGTGATCCTCACCCGCACGGTAGCTTTAGACAGGAACTGTGGAAGCAAGATGTGGCTGAGATCTTCGTAGCCGACCGCGAGGGTCGCTATCAGGAATTCAATGTGAGTCCAAGCGGGGCCTGGTGGAGCGCCCTCTTTCGTGGTTATCGCCAGCTCGAGCGCGAAGTGAGCGAGCCTCCGCTCGAGTTGCAAGCCGAGGGTGGGGTTGGCGTCTGGTGGGTGAAGCTTCGGGTCAAGCCAGCTCTGGAACTGCACAAGCTGAATTTGACGGCCATTCTTCGGCCCTCGGATCCCGTCTATCTTTGCCTGGGGCATCGCTCCGGGGGTGAGCCGGACTTTCACCGCGCCGACAACTTCCTACCTCTGGCCGACTCGGCCTAGATTGCAGGCCCGGCGAGCCCTCGCCAGGAACATTCGCCCATGCGATGGGTCGCTTTAGCCCTGATTTTGATGCTGAGCAGCCCCGGGGGGGGCCACGAGCTCGAAGGCAGCACGGTGGTCCTGGCCATCACCTATCAGCGCCAGGACGACCGCAACCAACAACTGCTCGAGCGTCACCTGGCAACCCTGCGACGCCAGGTAGGCTTGAGCGCCGACGAGATGCCGATCGTCTTTCTCGGCTTTCAAGAAGCCGATTGCTCGCCCGAAGTACTCGCCCGCCTGGGGGTGACTT
This sequence comes from Vulcanimicrobiota bacterium, assembly GCA_050250895.1. Taxonomy (GTDB): domain Bacteria; phylum Vulcanimicrobiota; class Xenobia; order Xenobiales; family JADMJV01; genus CAYRFU01. The sequence continues at coordinate 741,837 of JBFWNU010000004.1, forward strand.
GCGACGACGGTCCGCTGGTCTGCATCGTCGAGTGGGGACCCGAGAAGTTCGGCCCCCGCAGGGTGCTCGACGGGGCAGTGGCTCGTCATCTCGACCCTCAAGACGACCGGGTGGCCGCCATGGTGGCCACCTGGCTCCGCCGGGCCGGTCAGACCGACAAAATTGCTCTCTTGCCCCGACCGCAAACACCCGACCTGCCGGCGGCCGAACTCGTCCCGGCCCTGGACCAAGCAGTGGTTGCCTTCGTCGAAGGCCGCTACGGCGAGCCCGACGGAGACAACGCCATCGAACTTATCCAGGGCGCTCTCGACCGCCACGCTGACGCAGCTACGGTAGACCTGCTGGAGCGCTCGGTGGCCGCTTTCGAGAACCAGGCTCGAGCCGCCCTTCACAGCGGCGACCGGCCCCGGGCCGCCCAGATCTTTCGTCGCCTGGCGGCCCTGTTTCCGGATCGGCCAAGTTATGCTCAGGCGGCCCAGAGCCTGGCTTCGCCCGCCCGCGACCTGCTGATCGGCAATTGGAGCTATCGCAGCCAGCCGGGACGGGCCAGCTTTGCGGTATCCAAGGACTTCACATGCCAGGCGAACTGGTTTCCCGAGGGAGGTTCCCCTGCCAAAGAGCCGGGCACGTGGCGGTGCGTGGACCCCGAAGCCCGGGTCTTCGAAATCCGCTGGCGTTGGGGCAATGTCACTCGGGTCCGCCTGTCCTCCGAAGGCGATTCCTTCGAAAGCGACGGTCTGCTGGACGGTCCGGGTGAAGGTCGGCGCAAAGATTGAGCAGGATCCGAGCCTCAATCCCCATAAAGACTAAAGTATGGCCTTGCGTTCGCTCTTCATCCTAGCTCTGGCGGCCTTCCTTTGCGGACCCGCCCAAGCCGAATCCCTCAACTATCACATCGAGAAAATCGCCCTCGAAGCTCGGGGTCTGCAGCTTGCTCTGGCGGCCGACGAAACTTCGACCTGGGGGCGCCAGACGGCTAGTGACGACCTGCGCCGTCTGCAATCGACGGCCGAAGCCTTCAGCCAGTCTCTCGAGGGGGAGCCCAAGCCCTCTTTCGAAGAAGCCACTCAGTTTCTGGTCCAGCTCGAGGTGGCCGCCGCCCGAGTGCGCACCAGTCGCGAAATCGCCGGCTACGAGGCCGAGCAACAACTGGCCGTGGATCGCATGCTGATGGAGGCCAAAGAGGCTCGCCGTAACCTGACTGCCCAGCGCGAGTCGGCCGAGCGCCAGCAAGCCTCGAGGCCTACCACGCGCTTTAGCCTGGGGCTGAGCTTCGGCCGACCCTGGGGCTGGGGCTATCCATACTACTATCCGCGCTATCGCTCTTACCCTCGCTACGGTTACCGCCATCGCATTTGTCGCTAAAGAAAAGGAGCCGCCGAAACGGCTCCTTTTCGCAGGGCGAAGAAACGACTAGAGCTGGACGGTGACAGCTTTCACTTCGGTGTAGTTGTTGATCACCTCGGCACCCATCTCGCGACCCCAGCCCGACTCTTTGTAGCCCCCGAACGGCAGCGCCGCGTCAAAGACGTTGTAGCAGTTGACCCAGATCGTGCCCGCCTTGATACGGTGGGCGAGCTTGTGGGCCTGGGACAGATTCGAGGTCCAGATGCCGGCGGCCAGACCATAGTTGGTCTTGTTGGCGTAATCGACCAGTTCGTCCATGTCGCTGAACGGCGTGGCCGCGACCACCGGCCCGAAGATCTCATCCCGAACCACCGTCATATCGGGTTTGGTGTCGACTAACACGGTGGGCTCGACAAAATAGCCACTTTCGCCCTTGCGACCGCCGCCGGCCAGAGCCCTGGCGCCCTCGTCGCGACCCGCCTTGAGAAATCCGCAAACGCGGTCAAGCTGAGTGCGGGACACCAGCGGACCCATCTGGGTCTGGGCGTCGAGGCCGTGGCCCAGGCGGATCTTCTTGGCCCGCTCGGCCACCCCCTCGACCACTTCGTCAAAACAGTCTTTCTGCACGAACAGCCGGGAGCCGGCACTGCAGCACTGGCCGTGGTTGAAGAAGATGGCATTCGCTGCCCCGGCGATAGCGGCCTTGCGGGGAGCGTCGGCAAAAACGATGTTGGGCGACTTGCCCCCCAGCTCGAGCGAAACCTTCTTGAGGTTACTTTTGCCGGCCGCGGCCACGATCAGGCGACCCACCTCGGTGGAGCCAGTAAAGGCCACTTTGTCCACATCCATGTGGGCAGCCAGCGGAGCCCCCGCTTCTTCGCCAAAGCCGGTGATGATGTTGACGACTCCATCGGGGAAACCGGCTTCACAAAAGAGTTCACCCAGACGCAAGGCGCTCAAAGGGGTTTCTTCGGCCACTTTCAGCACGATGGTGCAACCGGCGGCGAGGGCCGGAGCCAGTTTCCAGGCGGCCATCAAGAGGGGGAAGTTCCAGGGAATGATCTGACCCACCACGCCCACCGCTTCGCGGCGAGTGTAAGAGAAGAATTCGGCGCCCGGAGCGAACGGCACGGTGATGGGAATGGTGCTGCCTTCGATTTTGGTGGCCCAACCGGCCATGTAGCGGAACATGTCGACCGAGAGCGGAACGTCGGCGACTTTGGCCACGCTCATGGGCTTGCCGTTGTCGATGCTTTCTAGTTCGGCGAATTCATCCAGGTTCTCTTCGAGCAGGTCGGCGAGTTTCCAGATGAGACGCCCCCGCTCCGAGACGGTTAGCTTGGACCAGGGGCCGGTTTCGAAAGCCTTGCGAGCGGCGGCCACGGCCTGGTCGATGTCGGCGGCGGCCGCCTGGGCCACCTGGGAGACCTCTTTCTCGGTGGCCGGGTCGACTACCGGGAAGGTCTTGTTGGTGGAGGCATCCACCCACTTTCCGTCGATGAGAAGTTGATGTTTGCGGTTGAGAAAAGCGGAGACTTTCGAGCTGTACTCCACCTTATCGATGACCAGGGACATAGGAGACCTCCAGCATTAGGATGGGCCCCGCTTAGCCGCAGCGCGTCTGGCCTCCTGTGGGTGAAAATTCAATCTGGTCGGGCCCGAACACCCGTCGCATCAATCGCCTGGCCAGCGGAAGGGCGAGGATAGCCTGACGGCGGAAGGCTCGGCCAAGAGCGGCGTCAAGTTCGTCGTCGGTAAAAGAGAGACCCTGCTCGAGGGCCATTTCACAGACCACCTGGCGGGCATAAGCATAAAGACGACGGGGGTTGGTGCGGAAAGTCGCACGGGCCGCCCAGACCACCTCTTCAACGATTCTCTTCAGCTGCTCGCTCACTCCTATATAGTAGCACAAACCGGCCACATTTTGCATATTTGCTTTGTTTGCAAAATGTTAGAGGAACCTCGCGCCGCGCCGGAAAGAGGCTGGCTATGCGAGCACCTGACCTGATTTTTACCAATGCCAAGATCTGGACGGCCGATGAAGCCAATCCATGGGCCGATTCGCTGGCCATCGCCGAGAACCGTATTCTGGCCGTGGGCCGTTCCGCAGAAATGCCCGAAGGCGGAAAGAGAATCGACCTGGGGGGACGACTGTTGCTGCCCGGGCTGTGGGACGCCCACATCCACTTCTACTATTGGAGCCTGGGACTGCAACAGATTCCCCTGGCCGGCGTAGCCAGCCTGGCCCAGATGTTGGAACGCATCGCCGTCTATGTGGCCTCGCAGCCCGGCAACACCTGGGCGCGGGGTTGGGGTTGGAACGAGACCTACTGGGAAGATTCTCGCCTACCCCACCGTCGCGATCTCGACCGGGTGACCGGTTCGCATCGTCCGGCCATCTTCTTTCGAGCCGACATGCACTCGGCCGTGGCCAACACCTCGGCCCTGCAGATGGCAGGCCTCATGGAACCAGGGATGGAGGTCGAGGGGGGTGTCATCGACCGCGACGAAGACGGCTCGCCCACAGGGGTGCTACGAGAACTGGCCATCAATCTGGTCCGCGACCACATCCCCGCCCCCACCGGCGAGCACACCGACCAGGCCATGCTCGAGGGGATAGCTCGCCTGCACGAAGTCGGTATCACTGGCATCTGCGACCAGCGCATGAAGGATCAGGAAGACGGCCCCAAAGCGCTGGCCGCCATGGCTCGCCTCAATCGCCAAGGCAAACTGGACCTGCGGGTCAATTGCAATATCGCCGCCCATAACCTCTCGCTGCTTGAGGCCCTGGGTCTGGCCTCTCCGATGGGCGACGAACGTCTGCGCCTGGGCCACGTCAAGGTTTTCGCTGACGGCACGCTGGGCAGTCGCACCGCCTGGATGCTCGAGCCCTTTCTCGGAGACGCGGACAAGCACGAGAATTGCGGACTTTGCCTGACGCCCCCCGAGCAGATCGCCGAAGAACTGCGTCGGGCCGTGGAGATCGGCTTTCCCGTCAGTATCCACGCGATCGGTGACCGGGCCAATCGAAGTTGCCTGGACCTCTTCGAGCAACTGCGTTCGGACGGTGTCGAACCCCCGCTCATCCCTCACCGTATCGAGCACGTGCAGATGATCGACTCGGCCGATCTGCCTCGCCTGGCCGAGCTTGGATTGACCGCCAGCGTGCAGCCGGCCCACGTGCTCGACGATATGGACACGGCCGACGCCTATTTGGGTGAACGAGCCAAACTGGCCTATCGTTTCGCCGAGTTGGCCAGCCACGGCACGCTGCTGGCTCTGGGCAGCGACGCGCCGGTGGCCGACTACAATCCTTTCTACGGCATGCACGGCGCGGTTTATCGCCAGCGTCCCGACCGAATGGACCGGCCGGGCTGGTTCGCCGACCAATGCTTGACCCTCGAGCAGACCCTGATGGGCTATACTCTGGGCGCCGCCCAGGCGGCCGGCTGGTCACGCCTCACCGGCAGCCTGGCGCCCGGCAAGCGAGCCGACTTCTGCGTGCTTGACCGTGACCTCTTTGAACTCGTCGAACAGCGCCAGAGCCTGCACGAGACGAAAGTGGTAATGACCCTTTTTGACGGTCAGATCGTGCACAATCGGCTCGAAGTTCCCGCTCTGACAGCCCCGTAGTTTACAACCTGGCAACAATTTTCGGCCCGTTCCGAGGCTGTACGAACAGGCCGGCTCTAGGATGTGACGATGAGCATTCTAGGACGTGTCAAAGATAAGCTGAACGAAACAGTCCACCGGGTGGAACGAAAGACCAGACCGGTGACCGAGACGGTCAAAGAGGTGGTGCGCAAACGCCCCTCGCTGCCGACCCTGGTCGGGGCCCGCGAAGGCGCCCGGCAACTCGACAGCGGCTGGCGAGCCTTGACCGGCAAGACCCGCCCTCGTAGCCAGGCTCGAAAAGAGCCGACGGTGCTGCGCTCCGAGCCGGCGCAGCAGCCCGAGCCGAGAGGTTGGCGCGACCGACTGCGCAGCTCGGCCAGCGACCAATGGAACGGCCTCAAGTCGGGGGCCGCCGACCTGTTAGATCAGGGCAAAGACAAGTTGCACGACCTCGACCGAACCGCCTTTCATCTGGCCGCCAAGCCCATGGGGGTCGACCTTCATACCGACCGTGGGCTCTTTCAAGAGCTGTTGGCCGAGCATCCCGACGGCGGCACCAACTGGTCCTGGGGTATCGAGCAGGTCTTCGACGGCATGACCGACGCCCTCGATCGCAGCGGTCAGCAGCGAATGGACAGCAACAACCGGGGCTACGACTGGCTCGAGCGCCAGGCCAGCCGGGTCGGCCTGGACGGAGCCGTTCGCTTCGTCGAACGCCAGCATGATAACACTATCGGAGGCACCAGCAACGCTCTCGAGGGCGTGGTCGGTGGTTTCAAACCGCTGGTGGCGCACCCCATGACCACCCTTTCTCCTGCTTTAACCGTGCAGGAACTGGTCACCAACCCTAAAGCCAGCGCCGAACTGCTGGTGAACACCGTGAGCGGGCAAGAGCTCTCGCCCCACCAACAGCAGCAACTCGACGACTTGAACCTGATCAAGAATTTGGCCAGTGACGCTGGCACGTTGACTCAACTGGCTACCACCCCCGAGGGCGGTCTGTTGCTAGCCTCGGAGGTGCTCGACCGGCCCCTGACCAGTCGCCAACAGCATCAGAAAGACGTCTTCTTGCGTTACACTGAGGACTACAAGCAAAGCTATGACGAGTATGGGGTGGCTGGTCTCATCAGTCATGTGGGCACCGAACTGAGCCTCGAGGTCCTGACCGAGACCGCTACCGGAGGCGGCGGCCTGACCACCCGGGTCGGTCGCGAGGCGGCCGAAGAGGTCGCCGAAGAGGCCGTCGGAGAGGCCGTCGAACAGACCGCTCGCCGAGGCGCTCGCGAGGTGGTCGACGCCCCCGTGAACCACCGCCTGGTTGACGGGCGCATGGGGGTGGTGGATGCGCCTGAGGGTGACATTTCCTTCGTCCACCGCGTCAGCGGGCCGGCCGGTGACCCTTCCGAACTGCTCGAAGGCGAGAAATATCTGCTGGGCCACAGCAACGGCCGGGGAGATTTCATCAGCCATCGCAACCTGCTTGGCTATGACGCTGAGGGCAAGCCCATCTGGGGACATGTCGACGCCCCCACGCCGCGCCTGCCCAGCCAGCCGGGAGTGGGCTGGCGCAACCGACTCGACTCGCTCCACCCCGGCCAGCGTCGCCGGGCCAGGGCGGCGGCGGAGCGCGACAATCTTGGCCTCGAGCAAGAGTTGGCTGGCCGGGGCGAAGCCATCGACGGTGAAGGCCTGCGAGCGATCAGTGACAACTTCAACCAGCGAATGCCTCCCCAACGGCTCCGCGTCGGCTCGCAAGAGATCCCGGTCCAAGGCCTGCGCGGCCTGCGCGAGCGGCGGGCGCTGCAGCGAGAACTCGAGCATCTGCGCCAGCAGGGGGGTGACGGCGTGTTGCGTCAATTCCACGAGGTCATCGTCACCGACCACCCCGGCGTCTTCAATTTCCAACGCTTCGAAAATGGAACCCCGGTGGCCGACATCCTGGGCCGCCCGGTCACGGATCCGGGTCGTCCCGGAGGATTTCACCTCGACAACTTCGATGGCGGCGGTCGAACCCTGTTCATCCACCGCCCTCGGGTGGGCGACGGAGAGACTCTTTTCCATGAGGTCGGCCACGCCGTCGACTTCAACAACGGCCAACTCAGCCGCCGTTCGAACGCGTTCGGACAGGGGGGGCTGGCCGACGCTGCTTCGGAATATGGCCTCAACAATGCGGCTGAAGACTTCGCCGAGATCTTCCGGGTGGTGGTCTCGGACCCCGACCAGGCAGCCCGCTGGATCGCCGAGAACCCCGGCGGGCTACGTGCCCAGAAGGTACGCGAGGTCCGGCAAGCCCTGGACTGGCTACTCTGACCAGGTTCGGAGCTGATAGAAGTAGGGATTCGGTGTGCTGGCCGTGCCCCGGACGAACTCGGCCAGGTCGATCTCGGCGTCGATTCTGGCTTCGGCCAACGGCTCGTTCTCATCGGGACCGAGCCGGCCCAGACAGACTACCGCCAACATCTGATAAGGCACCAGGCGTCGACCATCGATGCTGACCGTATAATACCCGACGAGTTGGCCCGTGTGGTCGTGGACGAACTCGGTGTAACTAAAGATCTGCTCCTCCGAGACAATGGGCGGAGGAAAAGTGACATCCAGGGCCAGCTTGGCTTGCAGGTCGGCCAAACCGGCCAGAGCGAGTTGCCGGGCCTGAGCCTGGGCACGCGCCTCGGCCACGGCCCGGTGACGCGAGACCGATTGGCTCATGCTCGCCAGCCCGAGCAAGAAGAGCATCGAGAGCAAGAGCAATGCGCCCACCAACACCGAGGCCCGTCGTTTCATGGGTCACTCACCACAGGCAGATAAGTAGAGCGGGCCAGGCGCCTGATGCGACCATCCTGGCTCCAGGATAGGATCATCTCCAGAGTCGGTCCGCTTTGGGTCACCGTAAGACCACTCAGGCCGTTGATGAGGGGACTGGTGTAGCCGGCCGAGGTCTGGGTCAGACTGCCTGAGGACAACTGATAGACGACCGTCACCCGGGGTTGGTCGGGCTGCCAACCGGTCGGTAGGGTCGCGGGCACGGGATTGGTATAGCGGACCGCCCCCGGGTCCAACAACTCCAGGGTGAGCAGGCTCGGTCCCGAACTGACGGCTACTGCGCTGCGGGCCTGGCGACAGATAAATTCGAGGGCTTCGCGAGCGGCCACGGCCTGGCGGGTATCGGCCACCCGCCGCCGGTGATTGGCCGATAAGTCTCTAGCCAGGGTCGAGGCGGCTACAAAAACGACGGCCAGAATCACCATGGTCGTCATCAGTTCGAGCAGACTAAAGCCCTGCCGTTTCACTGCAACTCCACGCTGGGGACAGGCGGATCTCCGTTGTCAATCAGGCGACCAAAGTAGCGGCTGATGACGCGCAGGCGCACCGTGCCCGAGGCATAGCCCAGCGTGCCGCCGGCCATGGTCAATTCGTTGCGCAACGTTACCTGGTGACCGTTGCGCGGGGCGGTGCTTAGCAGCAAAGCCGCATTGCCGGTCTCGGGCAACAAGAACCACTCGAAGGTTACGTTGGAAATCGGCTCACCGGAACCATCGAGCAGGACCGCCTCGAAAGTGGCCTCGGCAGCCCGGGCCAGGGGCAGGCTGCCACTCGATAGGTTCACCTGGAGTTCGGGAGCCAACCCGAGCGGGCGGGGCGCTTCGGGCAGATAAGAAACCAGGTTCAGTGGAGGCAAGCCGGGGCTGGTGGCCGTCACCTCGACGGGCATCACGGCCCGGGGCAAGACTCGCTCCCGACCGGGCCAGTTGGCCTCGAGATGGGAGCACGGACTGGTGAGGGCCAGGCCTGTACCCTCGCAATAGACCGTGGCCTCTATGGTCGAATCCTCGGAACTGGTCTGGGTGCGGCCATTCCAATAGGACCAATCCGAGCCGAAGTTGTCGGGGTCCAGGGCCCAGGCGCGGACCTCGTCCATGACCTTTTCGGCAAAGGCCTGCTGCTCGGCCATCCTGACTTCGTTGACGGCAAAGCGCGAACTGCGGTTGAGCAGAGTGCTGACCACGATGACCCCCATCAGCAATACGAAGATGGCAAAGATGGCCTCGAGCAAGAACGCTCCCCGCCTATTCAATCAACCCACCACCCACCAGCCAGGTGCCGCCCATGTCGAAGGCTCCCGAGTTGCTCACCGAGCGAGGATTGTTGCCGTTGGCATCCATCACCATCACCTCGCAACCGCCCCCCGTGAACACGTTATAAGTGATGCGAGTGTTGTCGAACGAGAACGACGGATTGTACCCGCTTACGCTGCTCAAAAACTCATTGATCAGATTTCCGGTGGCCGGATCGATGTCGTAGGTGGCCAGCGAGCCGCTGGCCCGGGCGACGAAGTGCCGGGCATCGTCAGAGAGGCGTCCGTTGGAAAGGCTGCCACCCGAAGGGCGGGTGACCAGGCTATTGGTCCCGAACGGCACGGCCGGATCGAGGGGAAACCTCAGCACCCGGTCGATGCCGGTCAGGGCACAGGATTGGCTGTAGAGCAAATACTGCTTGGTAAGGTCATCGCGGTCGTAAGTGGTCCCCACGTACCCCCAGGAAAGCGGACTGGAGGCGCTGTCCTGAACCTGTTGGTCGACGGCGATTTGACGGATATTGGTCCCATCGGCGTTGGCGATGTAGATATCCTCGTAGACGACGTTGTCTCCCGGGAGGGGCACGAAGTTGCGCACGGCGAAAGCAATTCTCGAGCCGTCTGGATTCCAGCAGGCGTTGATCGTGTCGCTTTTGCCATTCAGGTGAGTGTCGACGATCTGTCGCAGGTCGCTGCCATCGCGATTCACCGCCCACAGCCCGCCGCCCCAACCGCACATGATGATTGCGTCGCCGTTGGGCGAAGCCCGTGGATAGCCGATATCGACACTGGTGGGCGTCAGTTGCCGCAGGTCGCTGCCGTCGCTGTTGACGGTCATGATGCATCGCTGGCCGGTGCCGCTGAAGCGCTGGGTGTCAAACAGCACCAATCCGTCGCGCAAGGCCCAGACCTTGCCCGCGCTGCTGCCGAGCCGTTCCATAGCCTGATGGCCCTCGGCATCTTCGACCACGCAGGTGAGCACGAACTCTTCGGGGGCGACCGGCGAGATATCCTTGGGAGGCGTCCACTCGGTCACCGCCCGCCAGGCCCCGTTCTGATAGTGCATCTTGACCGGGTCCGGATTGGAGAACTGCCCAAGGTCGGCGGCGCCGCTCAGGCGTTCGGCCTGCCAGCGCACCGTCAGCGGGCCGCCGTCGGGATCCGAGGCCTCGACGGCCACGCGCAAATAGCGCCCCACCTGAACCGAGGCGATGATGTCGGGCGGCAGCGAGGGAGACCGCTTGGGAAAGACCTCTTGAATCGAGAGCGTAGGGGCCGCCCCGGCTGGGCCTCCCGATGGCGAGGGCAACATGCAATTGGGTGGGCGACCGCCATCGCTGTCGAGAGTAGCCAACGCGGCCCCGTCGGGGGCTCCGTCGAGCACCGAGACTAAACCCTCAGGAGTGACCACCACCGTGGAAAGATGGCGGGCAGCTTGCAGGCAGGGATAGGTCTGACCGGCGACGGGCCGGGTTGCGACCGCAGCGTTGGTCGAGAACAAAATGCAAGTGTTGCCCAGCCAGTTGGGCAGGTTGCTGACCACTCGACCCGAGGGGTCGAAGGCGATCACCCAGTCGGTGATGCCCGGCCAACTGGCCAGATCAAAGCTCTGGCCGGCTGCAGGGGGTAGAAACCCGGGACCCGACCCCCAGCAACCGGCGATCATGAAGACGTGCTGGAAATCGGCCGTCCAGGCCTGGCTGCGCACCACTCTGGGTGTATCGTAGCCCCGCACGCAGTAGTAGCCGGTAGCGTATCCCTCGGCCGTCCTGGGCACGACCAGAGCCGCCGGCATCTGGCTGCGCCGGGCTTCGCGACGAAGGGCCCGCAACTCTTCGGCCACCATGTCGGCGGCCAGGCTACCCTCGAGCGAGCGAGTGGGAGTGGGCCGCATCGCAAAGCAGACCAGCAGCACCCCAATCACGGCCATGATGACCAGGATTTCTATCAGGGAGACACCCCGCCGCTTCATATCGTTGGTTTCGGCGCGCTAATCCAGACCCCTGGCGTCGCCTAAATCACCCCGCGGGGGGCCCGTGTCGGCTTCGGCGTCGGGTTAGGCACGGGGCCCACGGCCAGGTCGGTGAGAGCGGGGCCTTTGGCCGGGGGAGCCGCGGCCAGGGCGGGACGACCTCTGGGGGTGGGAGCCGGACTCGACGCCTCGTTCTGAAGGCGTTCGAGAGCGGCCGGGGGCAAGGTGATCTCCTGGCCGACGAAGATCTTGTTGACATCCTTCACTTCGGGATTGTATTTCTGGAATTCCTCGAGCGAAATGCCGCCGTAGCGTTGGGCCAATTTGCTGAGGGTGTCGCCTTTACGGACGGTGTATCCTCCCCAACCTTCGGGGGCGCCGCCGGGCTGCGCGGCCGGGGGTGCGGCCGGGCCACGGTCGAGAGACCCGCCCTCCTGTCTGGCAGTGGCGGCCAACTGGGTCCTGATTCCTTCGATCGAGAGACCCGACTCGCGCAGTTGAGCCACCCTCGAGGTCACGTTAGCGGTGGCTTGTGAGGTGAACTCGCCCTCGGATCGGATATTACCGGTCCCTGAAGTGGCCGCCCGCTGCTCGGAGCCAAAGTCGGAATTCTCGACCCGAAAGGCGGCGGTCTCGGCCAGCAAATTGTTGGCGTTGGCACCTCCGTTGCCGGCGGCCACCACTACCGGAATGCCGAATACATCCTGTAGGGCCTCGATGGTCTGAGCGAGCTGCTCGGTCTGTCCTGTGCGGACGAAGTCCTGCTGCGAAATGTTCACGGCGTCGAACTGTTCACCCTGGGCAGCCCGGCTGGCGATCTGGTCGAGGGCGTTCTCGATGCCGACGTTGCGGCCGGCCGGATCGTTTAGGTCAAACTGAATCGTCTCGATTCCCTGACCACCGGCCCGGATGATGCCGTCAATGTTGGCGCCGTGATTAAAGCCGTTCTCCTCGGGGGTCCAGTCATCAATCACGGCCACCCTCACCTGTCCGTCGGGGGCTCCGCCAAATCCGGCCCATGCCGAGCCAAGGGACTGGCTGCCCGAGAGGGCGCTGGCCAACCAGTTCAGCCAGTCTTGAGGCAGTTCGCTTTCGGCCGCGGGTGCGACCGCGCCGGGAGTCGGTTGGGAAGGAAAGAATGGGTCCGCGGTTAAGGGGTTCAGCGTCGTAATCATAGCCTGAGGATAACCGGCGGGTGTCGGAACAGAGTTCGGTCCGGCCCTCGCCATGTTAACAAAATCTGACGAGTTATTAACAAACGTATTCATGAAGTGGCGACCCCTGCGCATTCTGCTCATTGAGGATGACGACAACCTTCGCGGCAGCCTCGAAGGCGCTCTGCGCGAAGACGACTTCGATGTCACCTCGGCCTCGAGCGGCGAGCTCGCCCTACACCTGGCCAAAGACCGAGATTTCGAACTCATCATCACCGACATCAAGGTGCCCGGCATCGACGGTCTCGAGGCTTTGCGCCGCATGAAGCTCGATCGTCCCCAGCTCGAAAGTATCGTCATCACCGGCTATTCCAGCGAAGAAGAATCCATCCGGGCAGTTCGGCTAGGCGTGGGAGAATATCTGCGCAAGCCCTTTCCTCTGACGGCCTTGCGTGAGGCCATCAACCGGGCTCAGGTTCGCATCGAGGCCAACCTGCTGAGCCAGCGTCGCCACCAGATCGCTCGGGACACGGCCGTGTGGGCGCTGACTCGAGGACGCCAGGCCGACCTCTCCCGCCGCTCGGAACTGGCCCGGCGGGCGGCCCACGCCCTGGGTTACGAGAGCGAGGCAGAAAACCTCGAACTGGCCACGCTGGTAGCCCTGACCGAAAGTGCCGAGCCCGAAACACCCCCAGCCCTGACCAATTTGCTCGAGGGAGCCTTGCCCCGGCTGCTCGACGTCATCGAGCAGCTCAAGAATTATCCTCACTACGAAGGCCAGACCGGGCTGCTGCTCAATCAGCTTGAGAACGACGCCATGGCCCGCCACGAAATTCAGGGCATGGTCACCACCGGCTACCTGTGCGAGGTGGCTGGCGAGCTGGGTCTGGCCGAGCAAACCTATACGACTCTATTGACCGGTCAGGCCGGACCGCGCCAACGGCTCGAGGCCCATCTGGGACTGGCCCGGATCCGAGCCGCCCACGGTGATGCCCAGGGCAGCCAACAACACCTCGAACCGGCCGTGGCCCTGGCCCAGGAACTCTCTCCCGAATTGGCCGCCCACGCCTTTCTCGAAGGCGGTCTGACCCTGGCCCGATTGGGGGTGACCCGAGCAACCGATTTCTTGCAAAAGGCCCGCGAGCACGCGACTCCCGCCTCGATGGACTACCTCCGCTCGAGCCTGGCCCTGGCCTTCCTGGGAGCCGAGCACACCCTGAGTGAGGCCCAGCTAGAAACAGCCCTGGCCGGCCTATTGCAAGGACCCAACCTGGGCATCTTGCTGGCATCGGCCTGGTGGCTGTTGCCGGGCTTGCTCCACCGGCCAGAGTCACCTACAGCCGACAAAGTCCTGGCCCGATTGGTGCGCGAGGCCCCCAGTCAGGTCAGAGCTCTGCTCGATTCCGAGAAGTTGGCGCCGGCCAAGAAAGAGCGGCTCCATCGGCTGGTCGAGGCCATCCGCCCTGGGGACCAGGAATCGAGTATGGCCGACGATGCCGAATCTGGGACTCCGGCCGTGCGCATCTATTCCCTGGGTGGGTTCGAGATTCTCCAGGGCGAGCGTCGTCTCGACCGTAAGGTCCTGGGTGGTCGCCTGCAGGTCTCCTTGCTCGCTTATGTGGCGGCTAGCTCGCATCCGGTGGCCGAAGACATCCTGCTAGAAACGTTCTGGCCCGAAGACGCCGCCCGAGCCCGAAAGCGACTGACCCAGGTCATCTCCTACATTCGCACCGGCTTTCGCGAGTTCGGCGTCGGACTCTGTCCCCTGGAACGTCGTCGCGGGGCGGTCGGGCTCAACCCCGACCTGCCCATCTGGCATGATTACACGGCTTTGCGAACCATTGTCGATACTCCGGTCGCCCCTGAGCCCAACTGGGACGAACTCGAGAGCCGGGTGGACCAGATCTTCGGCCTTTATCGGGGGCCTTTTATGGCCAGTTGCTACGAAGACTGGGCGCTCGTCTTGCGCGATCAACTCGACCGCGATGTCATTCGATTCTTGATGCAAGTTGGCTCGCGGGCCGAGGCGGCCGGCCGGGCGGCCACGGCCGCCCGGTGCGGCGAGAAGGTCCTTGAGTTCGACGGCTGCCACCAGGAAGCGGCCCTGCTGGTGATGGAAGCGAGCTTGGCCATGCGCCGCCCCGAAACGGCTCTGCGCTGTTTCAAGACCGTGAAGTCACGGCTCGACAAAGAACTCGGAATCGAGCCCAGCATCGACCTGCTACGCTCGGAGCAGAGGGCTCTGCTGCTGGGCTAGAAGGTCTCGAGCTGAGAATAGATCGAGCCAAACAGAGCGATCAGCACGAAGCCAACCACCACGGCCACCAGAGCCATCACCAACGGCTCGACGGCAGCCAGCAACGACTCGAGCAGGTGCTGGCTTTCCAGGCTGAGCATCTCGGAGGCCTTCGAACACATCCGTGTCATGGCCGAAGTCTCCTCTCCCACCCGAATCATCTGGACGATCAGGTCAGGGTAGATGTCTGGCTGACAGGCCAGCAAGTCCGAGACCGATTCGCCGTCTTCGATCCCCTTGAGCAAACGTTGGGCATCCCATTCAACCAGCGCGTTGCCGCAAGAGCGACAGGCCAGGCCCAGGCCCGCCAGCAGGTCGACGCCCGACTCGAGCAAGGTGGCCAGGGCCAGGGCGAACCGGGTCATGGAAGTGGCCGTGAAAAGCCTGCCAAAGACGGGTATGGACACCACCAGTCGCACCAGATTGCGACTGCCCGACGGGCTTCGCCAATATTCCCTCAGCACCGACACGGTCAGCCCTCCGGCTCCGACGGCCACAATCCAGACACCCGGATTGTGAAAAAAATTGGTAATCACGATCAGCAACCGGGTTACGGCCGGAACGTGGTCACCGGGCGCCAGCCCGCTCAGCATTTGAGGCACAAAAAAATGAAAAAGCACAGAAGTCAAGGTGATGGTAACGCCCAGCACGAGCGCCGGATAGGTCAGAGCCCGGCGCATCCGCCCGCGCACCTCGAACTCGACCTCGGCCCAGTCGGCCAGACTTTCAAGCGCCGCAGCCAACTGACCCGAGCGTTCACCGATGCTGACCATACTGAGATAGAGCGACGAAAAGACGCGGGGAAAACGGCTTAGAGCGCTGGCCAGCGAGTGTCCCTGGCCGATCAGGCTGTTGACTTCGCGCAACACAAAATCGAGATTGGGGTCCTCAGGCTGATCGCTGAGGACATCAAGACACAGCTGAATATTGACACCGTTGCGAAACAAAGTGGCCAGATTGCGGGTGGCCAGCACCAGGCTGATGGGCCTGCAGCGGACCTGGTGGTGATTTCGTTCCGTCATTGAAGCCTGGAAAACCTCGCCCGAAAGACGGTCCGCTCATGCTCGCGCCGAAAGTCCAATCGACCTCCATGCTCGCTCACCACCTGGTAGGTTACTGACAGCCCCAGGCCCGTGCCCGAGCCAACCGGCTTGGTAGTGAAGAAAGGCTCGAAAATGCGCTCGGTCAACTCCTCCGGCACCCCGGGGCCGTTATCCTCGACCTCGAGCACGACCTCGTCGCCGTGCTGACTCAGCCTTACCAGCAGGCTGGGGGCATCGTTTTGCGAGGCAGCATCAGCAGCGTTGAGGATGAGGTTGGTCACCACCTGGCACAGGTCCGACTCGCGCCCACGGATCTGGGGCACTTGCGCCAGCTCCGACCTGGGTGTCAACCCTCGCCGCCCCAGCGGTCCCTCTACCACCTTGAGGGTCTTACGGACCACGTCGGCCAGGTCCACAGGTGCCTGCGAGGGCGCCGAGGGGCGCGAATAGACGAGCAGGTCGGCCACGATCTCGCGCGCCGAGTCGACAGCGTTGCCGGCCAATTCGAGCTGTCCGATAGCCCGGGCCGGCCGGTCGTCGTCGATCTGCTCGCGGGCCACCTCGAGAGCCAACTGAACTGCCGCCAGGGGAGAGTTGAGTTCGTGGGCAATGCCTGCGGCCAGTTGGCCGACGGCGGCCATCTTGCTGGATTGAACCAGTTGCCCCTGTGAGGTCTTGAGTTCCTGGTTGGTGCGGGCCAATCGCTCGACCAGATAGTTGTTGGCTACCACTCCGGCGGCAAAGTAGGTGGTGGCCCCCAATAAATTCAGGTCGGCGCTGGTAAAACGCTCTGGCTCGTGAGCGGCCAGGACCACGGCTCCGCGACCCTCGATGGGCAGAGGAGCAGCCAGCAGGCTCTCGGGGTGATGGCTCAATAGCGGAGCGCGCAAACTCCGGGCGGCCTCGAGCAGTAGCTGATCGGGCTGGGGCCAGGCGTGACACACCTCGCCCTCGGCCAGCCAGATCACACCCCGCTGGTGGGCCGGGCAAAGTTCTCCGAGCAAATGCTCGAATCGAGCGAGGGTCTGGCCGAGATCGGCACTGCTCGCCATGGCCTGAAAGCCAGACAGCATCAGGCGTTGATGCTCATGCGAGCGTCCCAGCAGCTCTTTTTGGTGGGTTAGCTGCTCCATCATCGAGGCCACCTCGAGCTGACGCAGGCCGGCGGCGACAGCCGGGATCATCGGTTCAGCCACCAGGGCCAACAGGTGCAACTGCCGTCTGGAGTAGGCCTCTCGACCGGTCTTGCCCACATAAAGCACGCCGATGCGGCGCAACGGCACGGCCGCCGCCATCTGTTCGGCCTCCAGTAACCGCGGCGAAATCCGGTCGTCCCGGGTAGTCATTACCAGTCTCTGGTCGCGCCAGGCTCTTTCCACAATCGGCTCGGGCAGATCCAGTAGCTCGCTCGACTCGAGGCGCTCGGCCAGGGGCGAGTGCCATCGATAAGGAACCAGACCGCCGGGTCCGGCGAAAAAGAATGCTACCGTGTCGCAGTGCAAGAGTTGGCGGACCAGTTCGAGCGACGACCTGAGGGTCTGCTCGAGGCTCTTGCTGGCCGCGAAGGTCTTGGCCAGATCGGCCAGCAGCCTGCGCTCCTCGAGCAACTCATCCACCTGTCCCCCGGCCTGTTGCAGGCTGACCTCTAGCTCTTCGACCCGCTCCAGGCCTCGCAAACCAAACGACCAGGCTCGCTCCTTGTCACGAAATGCCTCCATCAGACTGCCGCAAGTCAGACTGGCCAGCAAAGGAACCGGTCCGAACCAAACCAGCGAATGGGTAGCCAAACTGGCAGCCCCGGCCAGCACCACTGCGGCCAACAGCGGAAAGCCCACCACCCGGGCCTCTTCATAGTTGGACTCGGCCGGTAACAGGCGTGGACTTAGCCACCATAAAGAGCCGAGGTAAATGAGCACGGCCACCGCCAGCGGATAATCGGACACCAGCCCCAGGGCCGCCAGCGAAGCAGCCATAGGGAGCCCCTCGGCTACCATCTCCATGGCCCCGTGGCCCGGCCGCAAGCGCGATTGAAGGGGACGCCAGCCCAGGCAAAGGACGACCATGGCAGCAGCCCAACAGGCTCCGACCCGTGGGAGATTCGCCCCAAGCAGAACGTAGGAATAGAGAAAGGACAAGCGGCCCGAGGGCGGCAGCGCCACCGACAGAGCTTCGCTAGCCAACCCCAGCAGCAACAGGATGGCGGCCAGGGCCCAATCGGTGGGCAGGGCTTTGGTCAGACCTGGCAAGAGCAGGCCTGCGTAAGCCAGTAGCGCAACCACAGTTACGGCGGACATAGTCGCCTTTTCGCCCGCGCCCAACCCACTCCTGGGGCGCACCGGCGCGTCCGGCCTGCCGGCCACGGGCGACTTGCCTCGCCAGCGGCGGCAATCAGTAGGTTTCGTCCTCGATGGAAGCAAGGATGCACTCCGCCTCGATATCATTGCAAATCTCGAAGGATTGTTCCACCAGCGAGTGGCCCGCCAGCAGCAATTCGGCCGCCTCAGTCAACTCGTCGAGGCGCTCTTCCTCGGTGGCCTCATGCATCCACTCGAGCGCCTCCAGCATCAGGTTGTTGCCTTCGATGCCCATCTCGGTCATCCGGTCGAGCTGTTCTAAGCCTGAGGGCTGGAGCTTGAAGAGGTTCTCGAGCCAGCCATTCACTCGCTCATACTGGGCCTCAAGGGCATCCAGCATTCCATCGGGAGTGAGGCCTTCGGCCAGGAATTGGTCGAGAGCGTTCTCAATCACGAAGAGGGGGCTAAAGGCAAAGGCGCTCATTGGACTACCTCCTATTGATAGGCGGCGCGATAGCCGCCCACAGCGCTACGCCGAGTCATATTGTGGTGGGCCGGGTTGTGGGCGGGGGCACCACCGCCCCGGCGGGGGCGGGCCGCTTTGCTCACCGAACTCGCAATTTTGCCGGGGCGACTCTTGCGCAGGGCATTAAAGCGATTCTGTTCAGCCTGGTCCCAACCAGAAATGCTTCCGGGGCTTCTTCCGACATTAGGCATTGTGTTCGTCCTCCTGTTTGGTCCTGATAATAAAGCCATCATAGCCGCCAGGGATTCGGACGATGCAGTGAAGACGGCCCCAACGTTAACCGGATGTTAACACCTGGAGACCGTGGCATGAGCCTCCGACCGCTCTACATGCGTTCGAGGGGAGTGATGCCGAGCAAGCGCAAGCCGTTGGCCAGCGTCTGCTGGCAGGCGGCGAAGAGGGCGAAACGGTTGTCGCGCAGAGCGGGCTCTTGATCTTTGACCTTGAGTTCTTCGTAGGCCCGCGAGAACGAATGGACCAGATCGATGAGGTAGTTGGAAATCACCGACGGCTCATAGGCCTCGGCGGCCTTGCGCACGACTTCGCCGAACCGGCTGAGTTGGACGGCCACCCGAAAGGCCTCTTCCTCGGGCAAAAGGCTGCCGTCGAACCTGGCTGGTAGGCCGGCTCCGGTCTTTTCGGCAATGCCGTTGACACGGGCATGCGCGTTCTGCAGATAAGGGCCGGTGTCGCCCTTGAACGAAAGGACCTGGTCCCAGTCAAAATGGATATCCTTGATGCGCCCCCGCGAGAGATCGTTGAACACGATGGCCGAGAGTCCGATGCGCTCGGCCACCTCTTCTTCGTCGAGGTCTTCGGCCGGTCGCTTCTCGGCCTCGTGAAAAGCCTTCAGCGCCCGCGAGTGAGCCTCGTCGAGAAACTCTTGCAAGGCCACCGCTCCGCCCGAGCGCGTCGACATGCCATGGATGTGACCGAAGGGTACGTGCACGATGTCGTCGGCGTAGGGCTTGCCGAGCTTTTCGGCCAGAGCGATCAACTGGCGGAAATGAAGTGCCTGAGGCGCGCCGACCACGTAGACCGCCTTATGAAAACCGAACTCTCGATAACGATAGTCGACCGCGCACAGGTCGCGAGTCAAATACAGGGTGGCTCCGTCGGCCTTGCGCAGCAAAGCGAACCCGAGGTCGTCACCCAGGTCGACACCGTAGGCCCCCTCGGATAGTTTACCGACACCCGAGGCCTCGACCTCGGCCATGGTGGCTTCCATCTTGTCGTTGAAGAACGACTCGCCCATATAGTGGTCAAAACGAATGCCCAACCGCTCATAGATCCGCTTGAACTCATCCAGCGAGACATTGCGGGCGTATTGCCAGAACTCGCGGGCCTCTTCCTCCCCCTCTTCAAGGCGCCGAAAGAAGTCGCGGGCCTGGGCCTCGATGGTGGGGTCTTCCTTTTTGGCCGCCGAAGCTGCCACATAACGGTCCACCAGAGTCTGCACCGGGCTGGGATCATCCTCGGCCGGCCGACCCCATTTCCGGCAGCCGACGAACACATAGCCGAACTGGGTACCCCAGTCTCCCAAATGGTTGATACCCACTACAGGGTGCCCCAGGAACTCGAAAATACGGCACAGGCTCCAGCCGATGAGGGTGGTGCGCAGGTGACCGACGTGAAAGGGCTTGGCGATGTTGGGCGACGAGAAGTCGACCAGCATGGTTTGCTGGTTGGTCGGGGCTGAACCGTAACGGTCCTTCTTGTCGAGCACCTCCCCCACCACCAGTTCGAGAAAGGCGGCCCGGTCGAACTTGAAATTCAAGAACGGTCCGATGGCGCCCACCTCGGCAAAGCCGGCGGGTAACTCTAGACTGGCCGCCAGTTGTGAGGCCACGGCCGCCGGATTGGCCTTCTGTTCTTTGGCGTAGACAAAGCAGGGGAAAGCCAGATCGCCGTGTTCGGGCTGGCGGGGTGGGGTCACCATGCCATCAATCTTGTCGGCCTCGATGCCGGTGGCTTGCGAGAGTGTGTTGACCAATGCCTCACGTAGTTTGACCATAGCCACGCCCTTTCGCAGCCGCGGCGAGAGGGCCCTTCAAGCCGGTCTGCGAAGACCGCCGCAGTGTCATCAACCTGATCTCGGAGTAGCCATGAGAATTCTCGCTCTACTTATATTGCTGGTACTTCCGGGCCTGGCCGACACCCCGGCCGAACGGCTGACCTTCGCCGCTGGCGCCTCGTCGGGCCAGGTCAAAGGCACCCTCAACGGATATGAGGTCAAAGACTATATCTTCACCGCTCGGGCCGGTCAGAAGATGAGGCTCGAGGTCGACTCGAAGCGACCCAACTGGCTGGTGGTCCAGGTCCGCTCACCGGGCAACGCCGACGCCGACGTCTTCAGCAACTTTATCAGCGGGGATATGCAAGGCGAGGCGGTGTTGCCGAGCGACGGGGACTATCGCTTACGCCTGGGCATTCGCCGGCCCGAGGCCGCTCGAGGCGGGCGGGTCGACTATCTGGCGACGCTGGCCATCGAGGCCGAGCAATCCACGCTGCTCGAGGGCTCGGGCAGCTACCTCTCGAGCGAAGCTCCGGCCTTTCCCGTTGGTTCCGTGAACCTTGCGCTTCGCCCCGATGGCCACTGTGAGATCGGGGTCAACCTGCCTGGCGACGGGTTTCACGTCAGCGGTACCTGGGTTGCCGTAGGGGATCGAGCAGCCTCGCTCAAACTGACCGGGGGCTTCGCCAACACCGGCCTGCGCGGCCAGGGCGTGGTCCTCTTCGACGAATCCCACCGGCCGACTCAAGTCTTTCTGGGCTTTGAAGCTACGGGCCAGAACACCCACCACAGCCTGACCTTCCTGGTCAAATAGCCATCCCGGCCGCAGGCCGCTCCCCTCTCGGCCGCAGGCCGCTCCCCTCTCGGCCGCAGGCCGCTCCCCTCTCGGCCGCAGGCCGCTCCCCTCTCGGCCGCAGGCCGCTCCCCTCTCGGCCGCAGGCCGCTCCCCTCTCGGCCGCAGGCCGCTCCCTGCGGCCGCAGGCCGCCCATGTGCTAGACTATGGATATGGCCGACATCAAACACCCGGAGCCACCGATGGCCCCGGACCTATCGCATCTCATCACCGAGGACGACGAACCGGTGGATAATCGGTTCTCGGAGCGGCAGCAGCGACTCTTGCCACACATCCTCTTCACCTCCTGGGAAGAGGGCCGGCCATTTGAGGCATTGGCAGACGTTGGACTCTTTCCTACGCCCACCAACGAGGACAAGGTGGTCCCGGACTTTCTGCTTAGTTTGGGGGTGGTTCCGCGCCCGGCCACCGGGGCCAAAGAGAACCGCTCTTATCTGGTGTGGGTTTACGGCAAGGCGCCGGATCTTGTCATCGAGGTGGTATCCAACAAGGTGGGAGGCGAACTAGGGGAAAAGCTCGAGAAGTACACCCGCATTCGGGTAACCTACTACGCCATCTATGACCCGTTCTGTGAACTTGGCGAACGAGAGTTGCGTCTGTTTCGACTCGACGGGGGTCGATACGTCGAGATGGCCAATCCGCGCTGGCTTCCCGAAGTAGGTCTGGGACTGACGATTTGGGAAGGGGAGTTCGAAGGGGTCCAGTCCCGCTGGCTTCGGTTTCTTGACCGCGAGGGTCGAATGCTAGCGACTGGCGAGGAGAAGGCTCGCTCGGCCGAGAAAGCGCTGGCGAACTCCCAGCTAGCTAGTGCAGCGTCCGGGAAGTTCGTCCCCACCTTCTCCGGAGAAATTTCCTTCACTGAGAAGCGAGGGAACACATGTTTGTCGTACGGGGCCGCCCAATGGGCGGTCCCGCGACATATATCTCGCTC
>JBFWNU010000005.1:0-611395 GCA_050250895.1 Vulcanimicrobiota bacterium
CTCTCGCTCGGAGGGGGGAGCCTCGCTTTGCTCGGAGTGGGGGGAGCCTCGCTTTGCTCGGAGAGGGGAGCCTCGCTTGGCTCGGAGAGGGGAGCCTCGCTTTGCTCGGAGGGGGGAGCCTCGCTTTGCTCGGAGGGGGGAGCCTCGCTTGGCTCGGAGGGGGGAGCCTCCGCTTTGCTCGGAGAGGGGAGCCTCGCTTTGCTCGGAGAGGGGAGCCTCGCTCTCGCTCGGAGGGGGGAGCCTCGCTTTGCTCGGAGAGGGGGGAGCCTCGCTTTGCTCGGAGAGGCGAGCGTCGCTTGGCTCGGAGAGGGGAGCCTCGCTTTGCTCGGAGAGGGGAGCCCCAGGGTTGTGTCTCGATGCGCAAGATATGCTATACGTAGAACATGTCATCGTATCGCACTACCATCATTCTGGATGATGAGAGTCGAGAAGCCGCCGAGTTGGCTTTGAAACTAGATTGCTCCATCTCGGAAGCGATTCGAAGGACCATCATTTCCCATAAGGAGCGAGTGTTCGGAATACCAGAGGAGCACCTTCGCTTGGTATGAGTTCAACCGCGGTCCCAGACTTCCAGAGCAAATCGCAGCCGGGCGGCCTTTTTTTGATGAGGGCGGAGTTCCAGGCGACGCGACCAGACAAGTTGATCCACATGGTGGCTAATGCGAGGTGAAGTCGCGCCGTAGCCTGCTAATCTTGACGGTGGTCTTGCTTGTTTGTGTCGCGGTGGGCTTCTATCTCTCGACGGCGAGCCAGGAGCCGGACTCGGACTCTGAGTTTCGAGACGCTTTGGACACAAGCCAGTTGGCCCTGCTCGAGGCTGCGGACAAGGTCGAGGTCTTCCGCCTGGAAGTCCGTATCACTCCATCTTGGAAGCCGGCCACCACTCACCAGATCGACGGCTTTCCCATCGTGGCAGGGCCCGCGCCGGTCAAACTGGAGGATGTCCGAAGGCTGCGGTGGCTGGTTGGTGAGCAGTGGCACCGAGCGCCTCAACCGTCCTATAAGCCTTGTTTGTTCGAGCCCGGCGTTGCCTTCCGTTTCACCCGCCAGAACCAGCAGATGGTCCTCCTCATCTGCCTGCACTGCAACGATTGGAAATTCCTGGGCCCGAGCGGCGAAGTGTTCCGAGACTGCGATGCTGTGCGACCTGAATTGGTAGAGTTGGTCAAGCACCTCTACCCCGACGACACCGAGATTCAGAGCCTCGAACCCGAGCTCTAGCCTAACGGGACTAGGGCCGCTCGACCAGGCTATGGTAGCCATAGAAACGACCGCAGTCCAGGCAGCGCCAGTCATACCAGGCCGGGGAAATGGGGTCGACGGTGTGAAAGGCCCAGCCGCGGTCGGCGGCTTCTGCCTCGGCCGCCCGGACCGCCGGTTCCTGGTCCTCGTGAGTGCAGATGTACATGTAGTAGTCCACCGGTTGGGCCCGGCGACCACCACAATGAGGGCAGACCATGCCCTCGACGTGCGGCACGGGGACCTCGATGCCGGACCAGCAGCCAATCGGCTCCTCGACCGCCACCTCGGGGGTGGGACGGACGACCAGGGCGGCCAGAACGATCACCAGCGTCAGGACTAACAGATTGTTCTTCACGAGCCGACTTTCGACTTAGACTGAGTCGTGGTTCATGAACCGCTGGGCCCGTCCATCCGTAGCGTCCTTTGGAGGACGCCATGGCGAGCTGGAAAAAGTTGTTGATAGTCTTGAGTTCATTGAGTTTGCTGATCGGGGTGGTCGTCTATCGTAGCCGACCCAAGCAGGCACCGCTGAACTTCAACAGTTCCAAGAGCGGAGCCGCCCTCGATATGTATGATGTCGACCCGATGCCTTCTGGCTATACCATCTGGGCGACCTCGTCCAAGCACTCTGGCCAGGTGGTCGGACCAGAGGATTTGGCGCCGTGATCTACGCCAAGTTACTTATTGCCACCGCGCTAAGCTTTGGGCTTCTCACGGTGATGTTCAGGCCACTCGAACTCGCCTTCCCAGCTCGGACCGGCCAGCGGTTCTTCCGACCGGACTGGTGGACCGACCTGTGTTACTTTCTAGGTCAGTACCTGTTCTGGAACGGACTGGTCATCGGACTACTGGCTCATTGGGGAGAGTGGCTCCACAGCCTGGTGCCGTTTGGGTTTCGCGAGGCCGTCGCTCATCAACCGTGGTGGTTGCAGGCCGTCCTGGTCGTAGGCTTGAGCGACTTCTGCATCTATTGGGGGCACCGACTCCAGCATCGGGTTGACTTCCTGTGGCGCTTCCACGCGGTGCACCACAGCGCCGAGCATCTTGATTGGTTGGCCGCCCACCGCGAACATCCCCTGGATTCTCTCTACACGATCGGCATCATCAACTTGCCCGCCTTCATCCTGGGATTTCCGCTCCAGACGCTGGCCGGCCTGATCGCCTTTCGAGGACTCTGGGCCATTTACATACACTCTAACGTGCGTCTGCCCATCGGGCCGCTGGGTGTACTGCTTGGAGCGCCCGAACTCCATCACTGGCATCACGATCGGGAGCGCGATGCGGGCAACTACGCCAATATCTGTCCACTGATGGATGTTCTCTTCGGCACCTACAGCTGTCCCGACTACGAGCCCGAACACTTCGGCCTGCGGAACCCCCTCCCGCGGGGCTATCTGGCCCAACTGCTCTATCCCTTTCGACGATAGAGTCGCTTAGTCCAGGAGGAAGTGATGCAGGTTGTAAAGGCTGTCGCAATCCAGGCACTTCCAATCGTGATAGGGCCAGCCGATGAAGCACTGATGTTTCTCGACTATATAACCCGCAGCGGTCAATTGCGCCTCCTCGGCCTCGCGCTGATGAACCTCTTGAAGACCCTCAGGGACGCACGAGAGATGCACTTGAGCCACCGGTTGGGCCCGGCGACTTCGGCAGTTGGGGCAGACCATGCCCTCGACCTTCGGCACGGGGACCTCGATGCCGGACCAGCCAATCGGCTCGGCGGCCACCACCTCTTGAATCGGACGAACCAGCCACGCTGTGGCCACCAGCAGGACAGCTAGAGAGAACAGGTTGCGCTTCACCTGCTGTTTACGCTCCCCGCCTTCGAGGGGTTCAAGCCTACCAAGCCCGAACGGACGAAGATGAAACTCCTCATTACCGGCGCTGCCAACGGCATCGGCCGTGCCCTGGCCGATGCGTTCGAAGAGGACGGCGCCACGGTGCTCAGAGTCGATAAGGAGGCCTGCCAATACCAGGTTGATCTCAGCCAGCCCGCGGCCATCGAAGAACTCGTCGCAAACCTGGACGGGCCCCTCGATGGCTTGGTCAACAACGCCGGCGTGATGGTGCGAAAGCCTCCCGAACAACTCACCCTCGAGGAGTGGAATCGCGTGCTCGCCACCAACCTCACCGCCCCGTTCTTGCTGACCCGAGGACTGGCGGCGCGGCTGCGAGAGGGGAGGGGCCGGGTCGTCAACATCGCCTCCACCCGGGCGCTCATGTCCGAGCCCAACACCGAGGCCTACGCCGCCAGCAAAGGCGGTCTGGTGGCTCTCACCCACTGCCTGGCCGTCAGCCTCGGACCCGAAATCACGGTCAATTGCATCAGCCCCGGCTGGATCGACACCAAGGGCGAAGAACTCCGCCCCGAAGACCACGCCCAACACCCCGCGGGCCGGGTTGGCACACCCGCTGACGTCGTGGGTCTGGTGCGTTATCTGCTCTCGGAAGAAGCGGGCTTTGTGACCGGCTCCAACTTCGTCATCGACGGTGGCATGACGCGCAAGATGATCTACGTGCCATAGGCGAAAGAACGAAACCGCGGGGGGCAGGCGCCCATAAACCGCCGAGCCGCGAAGGCGCCGAGAGGGTCGTGTCTCTCGAGGGGTGAGCACTCCAATGGGGAACGAGGGGGGCGGAATTTTTGGAAGCGGACGTGGGAGGCGAGCACGGTATCGTGCGAGCCCCACCTGGCCCCACCACGCGCCTCCATCCCAATTAAACAAGCCGTTCCAAGCCACGCCCACCGACCTTCAACAGGCCACTAGGCAGCAGCGCCAATTCTGACCTCTGCGCCTGGCGGTTTCCACAACCAGCGCTCCCCCTCGGCCAACGCCCTCTCCTCCGCGACCCACCGCGGACCTCCGCGGTTTCCCCAAGTCGAGCGCCCACCCCTCGGCGCCTCGGCGATCTCGGCGGTTTCACGCTCCCGCGACCCCCGCGGTTTTTCACCAACGAGCGCTCCCGTCAGTCTTTTTTCTTCTCTTTGTCCTGAGCTTCTTTGGCGGCTTCCCACTCGAGCTGGTCGAGCTTGATCTCGTCGGGTTTGGGCTTTTTCTTCTTGTCAGACATAGCCTGAGCATAGCTGATTTCAGGCCGAAAAGACACCTCCCGTTGGCCGGATAAGGGGGATTCTAACGGTCCATGAGACGAAAGAACGGGCATGCTCGAACTCAGTCAAAGAGTGCCCGAACTGGGCCAGATCGAGAAGGTCAAGCCGCTGCTGGGAGGCGCCTGCCAAGAGAACCTGCTGGTGACCACCGCCAGCGGGCGTTTCGTGCTGCGCAGCGACGCGGCCAGTTCGCTGCCGGGCAGCTTGTCGCGACGCAAAGAGTTCGCCGTCATTGCGGCCGCCCGCCAGGCCGGAGTGCTCACCCCCGAGGCCCGTTGGCTCACCAAGGACTTGCTACGCCCCGGGGCCGACGCCTACTTTCTCGATTTCGTCGAAGGCATCGCCCTGGGAGGCAAAGTGGTGCGCGAGCCGGCCCTGGAGGGGGCCAGAGCCGTCTTGCCAGAGCAGTTGGCCACTAACCTGGCCCGCTTGCACCAGGTCGAGCAGGCCGAGGTCGAACTCGAGCGACCCGACGATCCCATCGCGGCCGGAATGAAGATGCAGCGCCAGACCCTTGACCGCTTGCCCCAGAAGCGTCCGGGTCTCGAACTGGCTTACCGATGGCTCGACTGCAGCCGGCCCGCGAAGAGACCGGTGCGGCTCACTCACGGAGACTATCGGGTGGGCAATTTTCTGGTCGATACCAGCGGCTTGAAGGCCGTGCTCGATTGGGAATTTGCTCACTGGGGCGACCCGGTCGAGGACCTGGCCTGGTTGTGCGTGCGCGACTGGCGCTTTGGCAACCTGGCCCGAGCGGCCGGCGGGCTGACCTCGAGAGGAGAGTTCTGCCAGCTGTACCGTCAGGCCGGCGGAGACGAGGTCGACCCGGCCGTGCTTCACTGGTGGGAGGTCTTTGGCAACCTGCGCTGGGGAGCCGGGGCCCTGGCTCAGGGCCTGCGCTTTCTCGAGGCCGGCGAGCCGCGCATCGAGCTTCTGGCCATCGCCCGCCGAGTGGCCGAGATGGAATATGAGGCGGTGCGTCTCATCGAACGCGGGCCGGAAAAATGGTGAGCCGGGTCGAAGACTTCACCGTGACACTCCCGATTGACCGCGAGAGGTTTTGGACCTATGACGACTATCGCCAACTGCCCGATGACGGACAGCGCTACGAAGTCATCCACGGGAGGCTGTACGTGACGCCGGCCCCCAGGACCTTTCACCAGACCGTCTCGCGCCGGCTGCAAGACCTGCTTTATGATCTCGAGCGCGGTGGCAAGGGCTATGTCTTCAACGCTCCCGTCGAGGTGTTGATGCCGGGGGCCACTCCGGTCCAGCCCGACCTGGTCTACTTGACCCGTCAGCAGAAAGAACTGATCACCGAAAAGTCGATCGAGGGGGCACCCCACCTCATCGTCGAGATTCTTTCGCCCTCCACGGCCTCGCGCGATCGCACCCTCAAGCTGAACGTCTATGCCAAAGCGGGCGTGCCCAACTATTGGATTCTCGACCCCGCCGCTCAGACCCTCGAGGTGTTCGAGCTGACCGACTCCGGCTATCGGGTGGCGGCGGCCCTGGGGGCTGAGGAAACCTTCGAGGCTCACTCGGTCGAGGGTCTGATCATCAAGCTGCCGGAGCTGTTTGCCCCCCTCTGATGCTGCCCTCACCTGACGCACTCACCATCTTGCAAGCGGTGTCGACTGCGCTCGACGGCACCGCCCGCGAGAGTCAAGACCCGGCCCTGTCGTTTAAGTTGCGGTTGACGGCCGGGCTGGTATCGATGGTGGGGCGCGAGCTGGCCCATCCCGGTGACGAGGCGGCCCGATTAAGTGAGTTCTTCCAGTCGGATGCGCCCGTCGAGGCCTTGCGAGAGCGACTGCTCGAGGCAATCGAGCAGGCCGAGCCCGAAAGCCCAGAATGGCAGCGCTTGACGGCCTATGTCAAGACCGATCTGGCTCACCAGTTGAAGGTCATCCAGCCGCGTTTTGATACCTCCGGGGAGCCGGCTTGAACGCACTGCGCGCCCGGGTGCGGGCCTTTGTCGACGAGCAGATCTTGCCGGTAGAAGAGACCATCTTCGCCGAAGACCGCCAGGGCCATCGCCAGACTTTGCAGGACCTGCAAGAGAAGGCGCGCCAGGCCGGCCTGTGGACTCCTCACCTGCCGCCCGAGTGGGGCGGGCTGGGCCTGGGGGTGATGGGTATGGCTACCCTGTTTCGCGACATGGGTCGCTCGCTGGTGGGGCCCAAGGTGTTTCATTGCGATGCCCCCGACCAGGGCAACATGGACCTGCTGTTACACCAGGCCGACCCGAGCCAGCGCGAGCGCTATTTGCGCCCCCTGGTCGAGGGCAAGATCACCAGCGCTTTCTGCATGACCGAGCCGGCCCCGGGGGCCGGCGCCGACCCTTCCAATCTGCGCACCAGCGCTCGGCCCGACGGCGCTGACTGGATCATCGACGGCCTCAAGTGGTACAGCACAGGCGGAGCCACGGCCGCCTTTCTGGTGGTAATGGCCCGCACGGGCGAGAGCGAGGCCACTCTTTTTCTGGTCGACCGCCAGGCCGAAGGGGTCGAGCATGTGCGCAACATCGCGGTGATGGGCGACGAGTTTCTCGACCACCACGAGGCAGAGTTGCGGTTCACCGGCGTGCGGGTGGCCGGCGAGGCGGTGCTGGGCGAAGTGGGGCAGGGCTTTCGCCTGGCCCAGGCCAGGCTGGTTCCGGCTCGGTTGACCCACTGCATGCGCTGGCTAGGACTGGCCGATCGGGCCCTTTCGATGTGCCGGGAATACCTGGAGAGAAGGCAGAGCTTCGGCAAGCCTCTAGCCCGCCATCAGGCCATGCAACAGTTGGTGGCAGACAACGCCATCGCCATCCACTCGGGCAACCTGATGACCATGCATTGCGCCGGATTGTTCGAGCAAGACAACGATCCGCGCCTCGTGAGAGCTTATTCTTCGATGGCCAAAAAGCAGGTGGCTCAGACCCTGTGCAAGGTGCTCGATGACGCTATTCAGATGCACGGCGGGCTCGGCTACAGTGACGATATGCCTTTTGCTCGTTGGTATCGGTGGGCGCGGGCGGCCCGCATCGCCGATGGTCCCGACGAGGTCCACCAGATGGTCATCGCCCGCGAGTTTTTGGCCGGCCGGCTGGAGCTGTTGACGTGATCGACATCGAGCGGGGCGAGCGAGTTTGGGTGGTCACCATCGACCGGCCTCAAAAGCGCAACGCCGTCGACCGCGCCACGGCCGAAGCGCTTAGCCAGGCCTTTGACGAGTTCGAGGCCTCCCCGGCCTGCGTGGCCGTACTGACAGGAGCGGGCGGAACGTTTTGTGCCGGGGCCGACCTCAAGGCCGTGGCCGAAGGTCATCCCAACCGTCTCGAGCCTGACGGCGAGGGGCCGATGGGCCCAACCCGCAAGCTGCTGAGCAAGCCAGTCATCGCGGCCGTGGAAGGGTATGCGGTGGCCGGAGGGTTGGAGCTGGCCTTGTGGTGCGATTTGCGAGTGGCCGCCAGAGGTGCCGTCTTCGGGGTGTTCTGTCGTCGCTTTGGAGTGCCGTTAATCGATGGGGGGACCATTCGTCTGCCCCGGCTGATCGGGCAGTCGCGAGCGCTGGACATGGTCTTGACCGGGCGACCCGTCCCTGCCGAAGAGGCGCTGAGCTTCGGTTTGGTCAACCGGCTGGTGGAAGACGGAGAGGCGCTCGCAGCGGCCAGGCAGTTGGCCGACGAGTTGGCCGCCCTGCCTCAGGCATGTCTTAGGGCCGACCGGCACTCGCTTCTAAGCCAGTGGGACCTGCCAATGGACGAAGCCCTGACCCACGAGTTTTTGGGGGGCCGGCCCGCCCTCGATGCCGAGGGCATGGGCGGCGCGCGCCGTTTTCAGGCGGGCCAGGGCCGTCACGGCCTAGCCTCCGGCTAGTAGTGCTCTGACCCGTGCTTCCAGGGCTTCGGGCGTCAGTTGCGATAGGGAGGGGCTGCGAGTGCCCGAGCCAGGAAAGACCATATACTCCACCTCGGGCCGGTGAGTGCCGCCCCGGTTGGGATGCGGATTGATGCCGAGCTGTTTGGCCGCCAGATACGAGACTTCGCCAATCTTGTTGCGCGGGCCGACATCGGCAAAGACGGCCGGGATGATCTTGTCGCCTCGCTTGATGAGCCCGAGGTCTCCGGGCTTGGCTCCAATCGACCGCATCACCTGAGGAGGCAACACGAAATAGGGCGTCTTGTCAGCGTTGGGATAGCCCTCGCGGCCGCGCAGTGAGGTGCGACTCTGGTGATAACTGTCGCCGTGGGAGGGGCCCGAACCGTCAGTGTCGATTTGGGCCCCGGCCCGGAAGTAGAGGCCCCGGTCGCTGCGGCGCGCTTCGGCCAGGGTTTTCAGGTTACCCAGGGAAGTGGGCCGGCCCGCTCTGCCATCGCGGAAAGCATCGGCGAAGCTGGTGGGCGAGCCGCTGCTGTTGGCCGGCGGGTCAACCTGCGGAGCGCCGCCATTGTTGGCCGGAGGGGCAGGCGTCGGGGCACCGCCGGGGGTGGGTTTGTTGGCGTCGATCAGCGAGTAGTCGAAGCCCTGGTTGCCACCGATCGCATTGGAAAATTGGCGGTAAACGTCCGGGCGCATGGTCTGGCAGCCGATCGATGAGCCGTGGTCCTGGAAACGGCCGTTGTGGAACAGGATGGCCGTGGCCTTGGTGTTGTTTTGCTCGGCAAACTGGCGCTCGGAGTCACTGATCTTGCCGTCGGCGTTACGGTCGCGATAGGCCGGCACGCTACCGCTGCTGTCCTGGGTCTTGACGTGATACGACGGCATGCCGTAACGGTCCCCGTTGGGTGACACTTTGTAGTTGCCGGGCCGAAGCTGAGCCACGCCGCCGCTGGCGGGGCCGCGTTTCTGGCCGGCGTGGGCCGAGCCCTGGAAATACTGCACCGAGGGTTGACCGTCTTTGCCCTTCTTGAGCACCGCGAAGGTGTCGTTGTAGGGGCCGACATTGTCGCCGGAACTGTGGCGTTTGCCATCGGGGCTCAAACCGCGCAAGCCCACCACGGTGGTGCGGTTGGGGTCGAACTTGCCGCCGTTGGCTTCGACCAGACCTTTGAGATAGTCGTACTGGCCCTGGGTGTCGAGACCTTTGGGAATTTGGGGTAACTGACCAGCCTGAATGGCGCCCGCATTGCCGGCGTCGGTCTCGGTTCTGCCAGTGTCGGTCTTGCCAGTGTCGGATCTGCCGCCTTTGGTGTCGCGGGCCGGCGGAGTGGGACCCTGGGTTCGTCCCGTGTCGGCCTTGCCTTGGGTATCCCCGACAGGAGAGGGACCCTGGCGTGCGTTGGGGTCAGAGTGAAGCTCGTTGAGCTTCTTCTGGGTCTCGGGTCCGACGACGCCGTCGATATCTAGATTATGCTTCTTCTGGAAGTCGCGCACCGCCCTGGCGGTGTCCTGGCCGAACTTACCGTCGGTGTCGAGTTTGGCGCCGCCACGGTTGAGCATCTCTTGGAGACGTTCCACTTTGGGGCCGCTGCCGCCGGAACGGATCCTCTCGTTCTTGCCAAGACCCAGTCCGCCGTTGAGGGTGTCGGCGGTCTCGTTGCCCACGATTCCGTCGACGGCCAGGCCGTGCTCTTTCTGAAATGTGCGGACTCCATCAGCCGTGCCGGCGTCAAAATTGCCGGTCGGCTTCATCCCGAGGCGTTCCTGGATATGACGTGCCTGGTCTCCGGTCGCGCCCTGGGATACCTCTTGGCCGGGGCTGAGCTTGACCTGTTCGGGACCCAGTCCGACCGACGACCGAGCCCAGCTCAGGAAGTCGGGACTACTGCCAGAAGGCTTTTCCTGTCGCTCGGCCATGGATGCGCGCTGATAGGACTCGCTAGCCGGCTTTTCTTTGGGAGCGCCCTGGGCCGGCCGGGAGGCCGGAGCCTGGGGCCGAGCCGCTGGGCGGTTGGGAGCTTTAGGGGGGGTCTTTGGAGGGGACTTGGCTGGCGGCTTGGTAGAGGCTGACACACGAACTCCTCGTATTCTTTATACCTCGAGGATACCGGGTCTGTTTGTGGCCGAGTTTGCACATCGGGTAAACAGTGTTGCCAAAGTGTTAACTGGATGAGAATTTCTAAATATCTCGAGACAAAAAGAGGGTGCCGGCTTTGGGCCGGCACCCCGCACGTTCTATCCAGAGACTTAATCGAAGGGGTTCAACCAGCTGAGCACGCGACGGCCGCCATCCACCACCGCATTGCCGACGTCGGCGGCCGTGTTGATCACGGCTCGGCCGGTGTCGGCCACGAAATCCACGGTGGCGCGGGCCGCGTTGTCGACCCAACCGGCGGTGCGCTCGACCCAGTTGTCGTCGCTGTCGCCGGGCTGATTGAAGTAGCGGACCGAGCCGTCTTTCATGGTGGCCACGATCACCACCTGGCCGTTCTCGAGCGTACGAACCTCGTGGCTGCGCACGTTCTCGAGATTGATGTCGCGGTTGCCGTTGCCGTTGCCGGTGGCCCAACTTGCGAAGCGTTCCAGCGGTCCATCGTCAGCGTCGCCGGCTCGAACCGTGGTGGTGACATCGTCACCCGGTGTTTGACCCGGGTTGACCGAGTCGACCTGACCGTTCGCGCGGATGGTGACACGGGTGTTGATATCACCGTCGGTGTCTTCGACGATGGCCCGGGAGTTGGTGTTGTTATTGACCACGGTGGTGGTGGTCTGAGCGGTCAAGTCGTTGCTGGTGGCCCGGGTCTGAGAGATGGTCGCACCGGGGGTCTCCCCCGCGGTCGTTTCGATGAAGCCGCCATCGTTGACGCGGGTCGTCACGGTCATGCGAGCGTCGCGGACCTCGTTCATCGTGCGGACTTCGGCCTGGTTAGGAGTAACGTGGATCCGCTGTTGACCGACGTCCTGACGACCGGCAATCAGCCGACCCGGGTGATCGCTGTCGAGGTGCTGGCGATTGCAGACCTGAGGTTGGCGATACATGTTTTGCATGGCCATCATCTGCATCATCTGTTGTTGCTGTTGCATCATATACATCTGCATGTACATGTTCATCATGGCCGCATTGCGCTGCTGGCTCATCTGTAACAGTCCCATGTAGGGGGCCATCTCGGGACCAAAGCCGTAGCCGTAGGCCGACGGCCCGAACCCGAACGAGCCTGGCATCCCAAACGAGCCGGGGTAGTTGCCGCAGCCGCCGCCCATCTGGTTGGCCATGTTGCCACCCATCCAGGCGCCCTGGTAAGGGTTATGACAAGAGCAGCCGCAGTTGAGGGCCTGACCCGAGAAGCCGTTGGGTTGGTAGGGCGTGGGGGCACCCAGCGCCTGGTTGAGTCCGCCGAAAAGTTGATTGGAAAAGAGTCCGAGCAGGCCGCCGATGATGGCGCCCGGGCCAGGGCACATCAATCCACCGATGAGCGCGCCCGCCAGGCCGCCCATGAAGTTGAGTTGCATTTGGTATCTCCTGCGATGAGAAGTTGCGACCGGCGTTCTCTTTTAGGCGTGGATCGCTCGACTCGCATGATGAGTATCACGCAAGACAAGACGGCCGTTAAGGCTTTAACAAAAGTTTTACAAACAGGGTGCTGGATTGAGGTCGGAAGTCAGCCATTGGCCAGCAGGGAGCTAGCGAACCCTGGACCCCAGAAAGGAGTTGAAGAACCAATTCAGGACGGCGAAGGCCTCTCCCATCGAGCCGCCGCTCCTCTGGTGACCCTCACGCACCTGGTCGGTGACGAGCTCGTCTCCGGATAGGCCCCGGTTCTTGTAAATCTGGGTCACCTTGCGTAGCTCGCCGTGGTCGAACCAGATGCCGCGACAGGCCCGGCAAACGTCCAGCGCGATGCCGCCCACCAGTGGCCGTTCCATGCCCTGGCGGCAACGAGGGCATCGACGCGCCGCCGCCGAGATTTCATAGGTGTGGGTGGCCGACCCACCACCGGCCGGATTGAGGCGCTTCATCAGGTCAGGACTCTTGTAGAACGTGGCCAATTCGCCCGCGTCAAACCAGATACCGAGACAGTTCGGACAGGTATCGACTTCGAGACCGGTGCTTCCGTCCTTAAGCAGTTCCAACCCTTGCTTGCTGCAGACCGGACAAACCATGGTCTGGCTATATACGCGAGTCGGCGCCGGGTGGCCTTCTGCTCAAAAGGAGAGCGGCGCCGTTGGCGCCGCTCTCTTCTACTAGTGGGATTCGTCCGAGTTCTCAGCCGGGGCGGCGTCCGTCATCGGCGTCTCTCCCTCGGCCGGGGCGCCATCCACGGTGGCCTCGCCTTCGGCCGGCGCACCATCCATGGTGGCCGGCGCCTCCGCCGGTGCCCCATCCATGGTGGTGGGAGCTTCGCCGGCAGGCGCTCCGTCCATACTGGTCGGAGTCTCTTCCCCGGTGGCCGGGGCCGTGTCGGTGGCTGGGGCTGTGTCGGTGGCCGGGGCGGTTTGGCCTGGCGGCGGGACCTCCGCAGGCTGAGTCGCAGCCGGAGGAGGGGTAGGGGTCCCCTCGTTGACTTGACCTTGATTGCAGCCCGCGACCAGAGTGGCCAGCAGAAGGGCTCCAACTAGAAAGATACGGTTCATAAAATCCTCTCCCATGATGTGATGAGGGGTTAGCCTCATCTAGAATGTAGACGAACCGGGTCAAGCTTCCCTCAAGATGCCTGCCCGGCCGCGTCAATTTTGTGTCAAGGTTCTCTTGATAGTTCCTTGCTGTCAGGTGCGAGCGATTTGACCTCGACTTGACCCGCCCCTGTTAGAGTAAAGGCGTGTATCAGCTAGTCAGCGGCCTGGGCGTCGCCGCCCTGTTAGCCATCGCCTATGTCTTTTCGGAAAATAGGAAAGCTGTGTCCTGGCGGTTGGTGGCCGTGGGAACCGGATTGCAGTTTCTATTGGCTGGGCTGGTGCTAAAGACCAGCCCGGGACGTTGGGTCTTTGCCTGGTTTAATGACCTGATCGGTGCAATTCTCGGCTATGGAGAGGCGGGAACGCGCTTCGTCTTCAGCGAGAAACTCACCGACCCTGGCGCGTTTGGCGACATGGTCTTCGCTTTCAAGGTATTGCCCACCATCATTTTCTTTTCGGCCATGATGAGCGTGCTGTACTACCTGGGGGTGATGCAATGGGTGGTCGCCGGTCTTTCGCGGCTGATGATGAGGGCGCTGGGCACCTCCGGAGCCGAGACCCTCTCCTGCGCTGCCAACATCTTTGTCGGTCAGACCGAAGCGCCCCTCCTTATCCGTCCCTATGTCGAGCGCATGACACGTTCCGAGTTGATGACGGTGATGACCGGCGGGTTCGCGACCGTGGCCGGGGGGGTCATGGCCGCCTATGTGGCCATGCTTAGCGACCGCTTTCCCAGCATCGCCGGTCATCTCATGGCGGCCTCCGTCATGTCGGCTCCGGCGGCGCTCGTGATGGCCAAGATCCTGATCCCCGAAACCGAAGAGCCAGCCACCCGAGGAGAGATCGCCATCGACGTGCCGGTCAAGGATGCTAACGTCATCGAGGCGGCCGCCGCTGGAGCCAGCGATGGTGTATCGTTGGCCCTCAACGTGGCTGGAATGCTGGTGGCTTTCATCGGACTGGTGGCGCTGGCCGATGGCGGTCTGCACCACCTGGGGCTGCTTCTGGGCTACGAGAACTGGAACTTGAGTGCCGTCTTCAGCCTGGTCTTTTATCCCTTCGCTCTGTTGTTGGGCGTCCCGCCGGCCGAGGCCGGGACGGTGGCCAGACTGCTAGGCCAGAAGGTCGTCCTCAACGAGTTCTACGCGTACTCCCAACTGAGCTTGCTCCTCCACGGCTCAACCCAGGTCTTGTCCGAACGCTCGGTCACCCTGGTGACCTATGCCCTGTGCGGTTTCTCGAATTACTCGTCGATCGGTATCCAGATTGCCGGCATCGGCGGTATCGCGCCGGGACGGCGCTCGGATCTGGCCCGTCTCGGGTTGGCGGCTATGTTGGCCGGAAACCTGGCTTGTCTACAAACGGCCTGTGTGACCGGGGTTTTGGTGAGGTGACCCTGAGTCTTCCAGGAGTCCCCCTGCCCTCGCGCCGAACCCTGGGTCCGGTGTTCGAACACGAAGCCTTCCCGGTCTGGCGTCCGGTCCAGTTGCTTTTCTCGGTTCTACTGGTGGCAATGGTCACGGTCGGAGCGCTGGCCCTGGGAGTCGTCACTCAGGCCAACCTGGTGATGTTCTATCTGCTGGTGGTTGTCTTTGCTGCCTCGCGCTGGGGCAAGGGCCCGGCCGCCCTGGCGGCCCTGACGTCGGTTTTGGCCTTTGACTTCTTCTTCGTCCCGCCTTACCAGTTGTTGACCTTTTCTGTGCGGGACACCGAGCACTTCGTGACGTTCGTCTGTTTCATGGTGGTCGGCTTGCTGGTGGCCGATTGGACCTCACGCATCCGTGGTCTGGCCCGCGACCGGCTGAGCTTGCTCGAAGAGGCCAGGGCGGTCGAGTTGCTCCGTGAAAAGGAGCGCCTCCAGGACGCCCTGCTCAATTCGATCTCTCACGACCTGCAAACACCGATCTCGTCTATCGTAGGAGCCCTGGACGGACTGTGTGATACCAGCATCAACCTCGACCAGGAGTCTCGCCAGAGCCTGCTCGAGACGGCCCGCAGCGAAACCCATCGCCTGCACCGCCTGGTGCGGAATCTACTCGATCTCACTCGGCTCGAGAGCGGTCCGCGTTTGAAGTTGGAAGAGTGTGACCTGACCGACCTGGTGGGAACGGCCCTGAGCCAATTGGAGGACGCCCTGGGAGCGCGCCAGGTGCGCCTGGATTTTGAGCCGGAGGCCCCGGTGCTCGAAGTGGATTTCGTGCTCTTCGTTCAGGTGCTGGTCAATCTGATCGACAATGCCGTAAAATATTCTCCGGCTGAATCGGCTATCGAACTGCGCTATCGAGTTGACCCTCAGGGAGTTCGGTTGGAAGTGCTGGACCGAGGCAGTGGGATCGCTGAGGCGGACCGCGAGCGGGTTTTCGAGAAGTTCTTCCGGCGTTCGGATACCAATACCTCAGGTTCGGGGCTGGGACTTGCCATCAGCCGAGGTCTGGTCGAAGCTCACGGCGGGCGGCTGACGGCCACCGCCCGGCCCGACGGCGGAGCGAGCCTGTTGATCTGGCTGCCAACGGAGCGAAGCTTATGAAGAATCAGAAGATTCTGGTCATCGATGACGAGGCGAGCATTCGCAAGTTTCTGCGGGTCTCGCTGGCGGGTCACGGCTATCAGGTCAGCGAGGCGGCTAGCGGCATCGAAGGAGTCGACAAGCTTGGCCAGGTGCGCCCCGACCTGGTGATTCTTGACCTGGGACTGCCCGATATCTCCGGTGTCGACGTGGTCCGCCAGGCGCGGGAATGGTGTGATGTACCGATTTTGATCCTCTCGGTCAGGGACCGCGAGAAGGACAAGGTGGAAGCACTCGACGCCGGCGCCGACGACTATCTCACCAAGCCTTTCGGTCTGGCCGAACTGTTGGCCCGAATTCGCTCCGCCCTACGCCGAGCCAACCGGACTCGAGATGGCGGAACGATCTTTCGCTCTGGCGAGTTGATGGTCGACCTGGAAGCTCGACTGGTCAAGATGGGCGAGCGCCAGGTGCAGTTGACTCCCACCGAGTATGAACTGTTGCGGACCCTCGTCAATCAGGCCGGACGCGTGCTCACTCACCATCAAATCCTGGCCCGGGTTTGGGGTGAGGATTATGACGGAGACGCTCACATGCTGCGCGTAAACATCAGCAATTTGCGCAAGAAACTCGAGCCCGACCCGGTTCGTCCTCGTTACATCATCACCGAAGCCGGGGTTGGCTATCGCTTGCGCTCGGAGTAATGGGTTCGCTAGCGAACGGACGCTCGCCAGGGCTTTGACTGGCAAAGTGCCGTCACCACTTGATTCTGTCCCCTTGACTCGTGTTCGCCGAGACTGAACTAGCAACATCCCGGACACAACCTGGATACTTCCCGGGTAGGCTGACGGCAAACTGTGACCTTCATCCTGGAGTTGGAGGTGCACTATGCAAGCATTATTGAATAAACTAGGTTATTCTCACTTTCGACCCGGCCAGCGCGAAGCTCTGGCTGCTCTTTACGAAGGGCTCGACGTGTTGGCGGTCATGCCGACGGGAGCGGGCAAGTCCCTGATCTATCAACTTGGCTCCCAGGCCGTCGAAGGCCTCACCCTGGTGGTCTCGCCCCTGATCTCCTTGATGCAGGATCAGGTGGCGCGTCTGGAAGGGCGTGGATTTGCCGCCACCTATCTCGCCTCGAGCCTGGGCGCCGACGAGCATCACCAGCGACTGGAGGCGGTCCAAAGAGGACACATCCGTCTGCTGTTCGTGGCTCCAGAAAGGCTGCAGTCGATCCCCTTCCGGCGCACACTGGCCAATCACCAGGTAGGCCTGCTAGCGATCGACGAGGCCCATTGCATCTCGCAGTGGGGCCACGACTTTCGCCCCGACTATCGGCGCCTGGCCCAGCTCCGCCGCGAGCTGGGCTGCCCCTTGACGGTGGCCATGACGGCCACGGCCACTCCGGATGTTCAGGGCGACATCCTGCGCTGTCTCGAGATCGAGCAGGCCGTTCGAGTGGTGACCGGCTTTGACCGTCCCAACCTGGCCCTGAAGGTTCTGACCACCCCGGGTGGCGCCTACAAGGACGAGGTTCTCGCCGGGCTGGTCGCGGCCCATCTGAATCAGGTCATTCTGGTTTACGTCGGGACCCGCGCCGAATCCGAGCGGCTGAGCCTGGAACTGTCCGGCCTGCGGCCGACGATCTGCTATCACGGTGGCCTGCCCACCAAGGTCCGGACCGAGGCCTTGCAGCGGTTTTCGACCGAGGCCAACCCCCTGGTGGTGGCCACCAACGCTTTCGGCATGGGCATCGACCGGCCCGACGTGCGCCTGGTGATCCATCATCAGATGCCAGGCACGCTAGAGGCCTACTATCAAGAGGTGGGCCGGGCCGGACGAGACGGTAAACTGGCCGAGGGCGTCTTGCTGTTCGACCGCGAAGACCGCAAGTTGCACGAGTGGTTCATCAACCGGGCCTTTCCAACCCTCGAGAAGCTCCACGAGACCCACCTCAAACTGAGTCAGGGTGTCTCGTTTC
Source organism: Vulcanimicrobiota bacterium (assembly GCA_050250895.1). GTDB lineage: Bacteria > Vulcanimicrobiota > Xenobia > Xenobiales > JADMJV01 > CAYRFU01. The sequence continues at coordinate 17,382 of JBFWNU010000005.1, forward strand.
GGCGCCTCAATCAGGTGGCCGTGGCCCAACTGGAGAAGGCCGGCCTGGTGACCAGGGTGGGACCAGGTCGATTCGTGACCCAACCCTGGACGCCGCGGCCTCTGGCTCGCCAGCTCGACGCCTCGGCAAACTACCGTCACCATCGCCATCGACAACTCGAGAAGATGATCGCATACGCCGACGCCACGGTTTGCAGGCGCGGCCTGATCGTCAATCATTTCGGACAGAACCGGTTCACCGCCAGCAAACCGTGCTGCGACAACTGTCGGTCGTCGGGGTGAGGATTGTAACAAATCCCTAACATCCCCTCTCTTTACCATCCACCCCTCCGGTCGTGATGACTAACTTGCAGGAGGTTCTGCGACGGGCGCCAGACCGGTCGCCGATGCCCCCTAGTCTCACACAGGAGGGGTTTCTGTCATGCGCCGTTTACACGACCTGCCAACGATCGCGCCCACCCCCGACACCCTGTACGTGAGTCATCTACCACGTCCCTCGGTGGCCGGGCTGCGCTTCCGTCGCCGAGTGGAAGAGTTCGTAGAGTTTTTCGAAGCCTTCTTCACCTGGCTGGCCGAGGGAACCCGGGCCCTGCTGACGGCCACCCTGACCTTCTGCTGGCAGGTCTCGCGTTGCGCGATGGTGCTCGCCTTCTCGCTCTGGTTGTTGATTCCGGGGCAGGCCGTCGAGCCCGGTCCCAGATTGGTCGACGCCAGTCAGGCCGTCGTCGACTTTCACCGCGCCCTCGAGGGCCGGGCCTATCAGGCGGCCTACGGCCAGATGAGCCCTGCCTGGCAGGCTCAGCTCGGCTTTGAACCGTTCGTACGCGGCTTCCACGGATCGAGTTTGAGCCATCTGCAGGTGGTCGCCGTCGAGCCGCTGACTCGCGAGCTGGCCCGGGTCCAGGTGGTGCTTCGAGTGAGCCGGGGCGGGCACGCAGTGGATTACTACGGCCACTACGCGGTGCGCTTCAACGGTCGCGGCTGGGCCCTCGACAGCGGCAAACTCAAGCCTCGGACCCGGATGGTGGGCCAGCGTCTAGCCCCAATTCTCTAAGGTAGCGTTCGTCCTCGTCCTCGAAAAGCTCGGCCCCTCCCTGGCGATAGGCCTCGGCCAGTTCCTCTCGCCCGCGCTGTCGCACTCCAGAGTCATACAAGCTCTGCCCCAGACGCAATCTGAGAAAAGGATCGGCAGAGCCTCCCGGACATCCCAGAGCCGATTCGAGCACCTCGATGGCTTTGTCGTATTCCCCCGAGCGAAAGGCCACATCTCCGATAGCCGTCAACACCCAGGTGGTTTCCTCGCGCCCGTCGAGCGGCGGCGGAATCAACTCGTAGGCTTCGGCAAACTTCATCCAGGCCTGCTGCCACTGACGGGATTCGGCCAGTTCATAGCCCTGGTTGCACAGTCGTTCGATTTCTTCCTCGAGCGCGGAGGGGATCTCGTCAACCCGGGCCTGCAGGCATTGGTGGCACAGTCTGGGCGTGTCGGGAAAGCGCAGGATGGGGCCATCGCACTGCTGACAACGACAGGCTTCGCCATCATGAAGGCAGACTCCACACAGTCCGTTCTCATAGCCTTCGACCACCAGGTCGCGACGACCGCAGCGGCGGCAGACCGGAATCGCCTCGAGTTCTTCCTGAGCGCTGACCTCGCGCTCGACAAACCAGACGTAGGGCGCGAAGCGCTCGAATTCCTCGCCGCGAAGATGATCGGCGACGAATTCGAGGGTGAACCCTCCCAGGCCCCGACCTTTGCTCACCAGGAACCAGTCGGACACTCTCTCGACCCGAAACTCGACCACCTGGCCGGCATGGAGCGAGCTCTCGAAGGAAGGTTCAGAGGCCAGTCTACCCCGGACGGTGCGTCCGTCGGTCCAAAGCATCCGCAAGAAGAGGTGTTCACCGCTATCGGGCTGGCTGGGGTCATCGAAGAACGCTTTGAGGGCTGCCTCTTCGAAGGCCGGCCATTGCCGGAAATGCTCGAATTCGGCCTGGCGAGCGAACTCTTCAAACGTAGCCTGGGCCTCTCGGACGGCTTGCGCCATCTGGGCCCCTTCCGTTTTTTTCCAGTCGATCATTTGGTTTTCTTCTTGATCTCGGCAAGCATCTTGCGGGCCTCTTCGTCTTTTGGATTTGCCTTGAGCAGGCTTTCGAAGTGGGGACGGGCCTCTTTGTAGAGGCCCTGTTTGTAGAGCGAAATGGCGAGCAGTTGGCGGGCTCGGATGCGGTCGGCCTTAAGACTCGGTTCGAAAGCCGCGAGCGCTTGCTCGGCCAACTGGGCACTCTGGGCATAGGCGGCCCGTTGCTGGGCCACCCCGGCCGAGGCCAGGGCCGCCGGACCTGTCAGTAGCCGTAAAGGTAACCCGCTGGCGTGCACTCCCGTGAGCAAAGACGCCAACAACAGCAAAGAAACGGCGGTCTCTTTCATCCGCTAGCCTCCAGGAGCATCTGGTTGAGTCGGCTCCTCTCATCGTCGTTGGTGGCCAGTTCCAGGGCCTTGTTGAGGTCATTGAAGGCATCATTGCGCCGACCCTGCTCGAGGGCCAATTTCCCCCGCAGGGCATAAGTCGGGCCGCAGTAGGGGTTGAGGTCGAGACAGGCGGCGAAGTCCAACAGGGCGGCCTGGGGTCGGCCCGACTCGAGCTCGAGCGCGCTGCGCTCACGCATGGCTGCGTACAGCTTGGGTTGCAGATTCAAAGCTTCGGAATAGTCCTTTAGTGCCGCCGGTCGATCCCCCAGGCGAGCGCGGATGCGGGCGCGCAAGTGATAGGCCTCGGCGCTGCGGCGTCGCCCCAGTTCAGCCGTGGCCAGTTCCAGAGCTTCTTCATCGCGGCCCTCGGCGAAAGCCACCTGGGCTTGTTGGAAAGTCACCGAACCCAACAGCGGATACTCCGAGCAACGTCGCAGCACAGCCTGAGCGGCCCGGGTGATTTCTGATTCGTTGCGCGACACCAGCCCGGTGCGCACAGCCGTCTCGAGGTCGCCCAGCATGCGAAACATGAGGGGGCGGGTGGTAAGGTAGAACGATTCAGGCATCTGCTCGGAAGAGACCTGGGCTCTGGCTACCAGGGCCGGCAACTCGGTCAACTCGACGGCCCGTTTACCCAGGGCTGCTTCGAGTCGCGACCGGTCCAGCCCGGCGCCCTCGAGCTGGGCGATGGTCGCCTGACGCAGGAGTTTGTCGTCTTCGTTGGGGCGTCCAGCGTCGATGCGAGCGATGGTGTAGAGGCCGGCAAACAGGCCTCCGTCGAGGTCGAGCAGGGCCTGCAGACCGGCCAATCTGGCCACGAAACGGTCTTCGCCGGCCGGGCACGCTTTGCGCGCCTCGCCCAACACCCGGAAAGCCTGCAACTCTTTACCCGCGAGCATGAAAGCCTCGGCGGCCAGCAGCCAGGGCTCGGGCTTTTTCTGGTCGGCGGCGGCTTTGGCCAGTTCGCGTCCCAGGTCAGCCAGGCCCAACAGGTCGTTGCCCTTGCACAGGTCGTAGAAGCGCTGATCATGTTCGCCGCGCGATTTTTCGCGAACAATCGGGGCCGAGCGCGTCATGCCGAGATATACCAGTCCGGTCAGTGCTCCGCAGGCGCCGCCCAGCCCGAGGCTGACCAGGGGAGCGGGATCGCTAAGGTGGAGCAAGCTAAAGACCGCCAGCGAGACCATCAGACCCAGGGCCGCCGCCTGAGCGTGGGCCAGCCTTCTTCTGAGGGCGAGCTTGAGCACGGCCCAGGCGACCAGCCAGGCGAGCGCCCACGCCAACACTTCGGCCGGGCCGCCGACCGGCCACACCGCCACCATGGCGCTTGCGAAGGCCCCGGTGCCACACCAGGCCAGGAACTGCATCAGACGGGACAAGATCGACGCCTCCAGATGGCGGCTTCGAGTTTGGCCGCACCGCTCCTGGTTGACTGAGCCACCAGTGATGTAACTGGCTGGCTCGTTGGTATTCGGCCAGGTGGCCCCGCTCGAGCCAATGCTCGAAGGCCGTCAGACGCGCCCTTTCGGCCTCGAAAGCGGGTTCCTGGGGCAGGCGGCGCTGGCGGCCCCAGTCAAGAATCTGGCGACAGTGAGCCGGCGAAGCTCCGGAGGCGATCAGGCAATCGAGCATCTGTCCCAGTTGGCGGGATTCACTCAGGAGTTCGGCCGGGGGAGAGAGCAGCACGAGAATTATCAGAATGTTCATGGTTTTAGCCTGCGCTCTCGAGATGGCCGGGCTGTAGCCGAACTGTTAGCATCCCTTTTCCGCGATCTTACCGTTTGATGAACAGCCAACGAACAGAGCAGGGGACCGACCCTGGCGAGCGCAATTGGTGGACATGAGCAGCCAGGACGAGACGACTTGCGTCGAGGGCACCGAGCTCGAGTTCGTCGACCAGAGTGATCGCAGTTTCGAGGGACAGACGGTGGCCGGCTATCGACTCGAACAGGTGGTGGGACGGGGCGGTTTCGGTCGCGTCTATCGCGCTGGTGACCAGCACGGCAAGGTCTGGGCCGCCAAAGAGCTGCTCATGACCTCGGACGAAGCCGACGGCACGGCCCAGTCGCGGGTGCGCCAGACCCTCGAGCGCGAGCAGAAGATACTCTCCTGGTTGTCTCACGAGGGTATCGTGACGCGCAAAGAAGCCCTCTTCGAGCATGACCGCATCTTCTTGATCATGGAATACCTCGAGGGAGCCAATCTGCGCGACCGGTTGGCCGAATCCGAACTCTCGATGCCCCAGGGAGCCGTGCTCGAACTGGGTCTTCAGCTGGCCGAGGTGTTGGGCTACCTGCACGCCCAGAAGCCCTACCCGATCGTCTTTAGCGACCTCAAGCCGGCCAATCTGATGCTCACCGCCGAGGGAAAGGTAAAGTTGATCGATTTCGGGATCGCTCGCCTGGCCACCCCGCGCGAGGAGGGGCTGCCGGCCATGGGCACTCCCGGGTACGCAGCCCCCGAGCAGTACGGCGGCGATTTCGACGTGCGCGCCGACATCTATGCCCTGGGGGTGGTCATGCACAACCTGCTGACGCGTCAAGAGCCCCGCCTGCTGAAGCTTCCCCTGCCTCGGGTGGGAGCTTATGCCACGGCCGTGGACCGTGACCTGGAGGCGGTCATTTCCCGGGCTACCCAGGTCGACCCCGAGCAGCGGTTTTCTTCCGTTCGTCTCATGGCCCGGGCCCTCGAGGATGTGCTCGAGAAATGGCGACGAAACCGAGCCGAGTTGCGCGGTGAGCTGGTTGCCTGGTCCGGCCTCGAGGCCAGCCGTGCGCGATTGGCCTCGGCCATTGATGAGAGCGTCAACGAGGTGAATCGTAACCGGGCCGACCGAGCCAAGCCCCTGCTGCCCGACCCCAAGGTCGTACGCCGCTGGCAGTGGGGTCTGGCTCTGGGCGGAGCCCTGGCGCTGCTGGCCTATGTGATGAGCCAACTTTGAGAGGGGAGCGCTGGCGGACGCACGGCATCCTGTGGCCCGCTTCGGGGCAGAGGGGAGCGAGGTTCGCGCCCGATCGGTCCCGAAGGGGCGGTCATGCATCCCCTTCAAGTCTTGCACGAACGCTTCACATACAGCCACTTTCGGGCCGGCCAACTCGAGGTGATCCACTCGTTGCTCGCCGGCCACAGTGCGGCCGCCGTCTTTCCCACGGGGGCCGGCAAGTCGCTGTGCTATCAGCTACCGGCTTTAATGTGGCCGGGCCTGACGTTGGTAGTCAGTCCGCTCATCGCCTTGATGAAGGACCAGATCGACGCCCTGGTCGCTCGCGGCATCGCCGCTGCGCGGCTCGATTCGAGCCTGGACCTCGAGCAGTATCGAGAGACGATGCAGGCCGCCGCCGATGGCCGGCTGCGGTTGCTCTATGTGGCCCCCGAGCGTTTCAACAACGAGCGTTTTCGGCAGTCGCTAAAGCAGCTCGACATCGAGTTGTTTGCTGTCGACGAGGCCCACTGCGTGTCGGAATGGGGGCACAATTTTCGGCCCGACTACCTCAAGTTGGCCGGTTACGCTCGGGATTTCCAGGCACGACGCGTGTTGGCCCTGACCGCCACCGCCACTCCCCAGGTGCTCGAAGACATCTGCCAGTGCTTTTCCATCTCGCCCGAGCATACGGTGCGCACACCGTTTCATCGTCCTAACCTCACCTTGAGGGCTCGGCCGGTCGCCAGCCAGCACCACAAGCAACTGGCCCTCATCGAGGGTCTGCGGGGGCGCCCCGAGGGTCCCACCATCGTCTACGTTACCTTGCAGCGCACCGCCGAGTCGGTGGCCGGCTGGCTCGAGCAGGCCGGTTTCGCGGCTCGGCCTTACCATGCCGGTCTTGACAACGAGGTCCGGGCCGAGACCCAGGAGTGGTTCCTGGCCAGCCCCGACGGCATCGTGGTGGCTACCATCGCCTTCGGGATGGGCATCGACAAATCAGACATCCGTTACGTGTACCACTATGACCCTCCCAAGAGTCTGGAGAATTACGCCCAGGAAATCGGCCGGGCGGGACGTGACGGAGAGCCCTCCACCTGCGAGATGCTCCTCTACGAGCCTGACCGCATTCCCCTCGAGAACTTCGTCTATGGCGACACTCCGACCCTCGACGCCATCACCAGCTTATTGGGTGAACTCTTCGGGGGGGCTGACGAATTGGTGCTCAATCTTTACGCCCTCTCGACCCACCATGATATCCGACCCCTGGTGCTGCGCACGTTGCTGACCTATCTCGAGTTGGAGGGTTATCTCGAGGGGCTGACGCCGATCTACTCCAGCTATCGCTTCAAGCCGCTGATCAGCTCGCAAGAGATGCTCGGGCATTTCGAGGGCGAGCGTCGCGAGTTCTTGACGGCTTTGTTTCGCCTGGCCGTACGCAAACGCACCTGGTGCGACATCAGCATCGAGACGGCGTGTCAAAGGCTCGAGTGCGGGCGCGACCGAGTGGTGGCGGCCATGGATTATCTGGCCCAGCAGGGGTGGCTCGAACTCAAAGTGGCCGATCTGCGCCATCGCTACCGCCTCTTGAGGCGACCCGGACCCGAGCTGGCCAAAACTCTCCACCAGAGGGCCCTGGCTCGGGAACGAGCCGAGCTTGAGCGTCTCGACCAGGTCATCGCCCTGGCCCGAGCCCAGGAGTGCCGGGTGGCCCTCTTGAGTGCCCACTTCGGCGAGGCGGTCGAGCCGCCTTGCGGCCACTGCTGCTGGTGTCTGGGCGAGGCGATCCAGGCACCCGACCAGGATCAGACTCGCCCCGCACTCGATCTGGAAGGCTTGCCAGAGGCGCTACGCACTCCACGTGAGGTGGCCCGCTTTCTGTGCGGAGTCACCTCACCGGCCCTTTCGCGGGCAGGTCTGACCAAGCATCCACGCTTCGGCGAGGCGGCCGGGGTGTCTTTTGGTCACATCCTGGCCAGCTTTCAGGAGACTTTCACGCCGACCGTCTAAGCTATCCGCCATGGATGTCTTTTTGCGCGGGCTCGAGCGGCGGGCTTTCGAAGGCTATGGCGACACCTCGTATTGGTCGCGCGAGGCCAAGGAACTGGCCGTCGAGGCGGCCGCCTTCGCGGCCCGCAAGACCGCCGAGCTGAGGGCCGACGAGGTTTACACGCCGGCACAGGCTGAGGATGCCCTGACCCAACTGAGGGCCGAGGAATCGCGCTTCAAAGGCACCGCTCACCGCCTGGCCTTTGATGGCTATGGCGACACCTCTTATTGGTCGCGCCGCACCAAGGAGCTGGCTCTGGCCACGGCGGCCCACTGCTGCTTGACGGCCAGCCTTTGTGATGGACCGATGCTGGCCGCCCTCGGATCGACCCTCGACACCAGCCTGGCACGATCCCACGACACGGCCTTCAACGGCCACGGTGACGTGAGTTATTGGAGCCAGCGGGCCAAGCGGCTGGCTGGCGAACAAGCTCCCGAGTTGCCTGCCGAGCTAGCCGGCCTTACCCGGGGACAGGCCACCCCCACCAGCCAGGTGGTCGAGCTCAATCGCGACTTGCTCGAGGGATTGACCCGCGAGACCTTCGGACCCACTGGCGACACGGGCTTCTGGTCGCGCCAGACTAAGGAGCTCGCCTTTCGCTCGGCCGCTCACGCCGCCCAGCTCGGCATGTTGGCGGCGGCCAAGAAGAGCCACTCGTCAACCCGGCGAACGCAAGCCGTCGAGCAGTTTGCCCAGCTGGCCCAGGAGCGAGGTCAGGCGCTCCAAGATAAGGCCTGGTCAAGCACCGGAGACACCTCGCACTGGTCCAAGCGCTCCAAGCATCTGGCTCTGGACGTGGCCTGCGCGGTCAACGAACTGGTGGAGAGCTGCGACGGGTCGATGGCCGAAACGGTCAGGCCGCTGCTCGAGTCGACCCTGACCGAGGCCCGCGAGGTGGCCTTCGATGGGCACGGCGATGTGCGTTACTGGAGTCAGCGAGCCAAGCGCATGGCGGCACTTTCCCGCACCGCCCTGGAAGAAGCGGCGGTCGAAGTGCGAGCCCGCCAGGCCGCCACTCCCCGCGGCTATCTCGAGGCCTCGGTGGCGGGATTGACCCAGCTGTCTTCGGTTCGCCAGGCGGAAAAGCAAGGCATTCAAGGTCAGCTTGACGACCTCGGCCGGGTGGCCGCCGCCAATCAACCCCGCCGCGCCCAGCTGGTCAAACGCCACGAGCTACTGCGCAAAGTGGGCATGGGTGGCGCCCTGGCGACGGTGATCGGGTTTGGTTGTCAGTCGATTTCCCCCTGGTTCTTGGGGCTGGCCGGTGTGGGGGCCGTGGCCGCCGTGGGCAGCGTGCTGGGGCTTTCCTCCATCAAGTCCGAGCTGGCCAACCTGGCGGTGGGAAAAGGCGACAAAGACCTGCTCGAGCGCCGGCGCCAACTCGTCGACCTCGAACTCGGTCGCCTCGACCGTCGTCTTGAGGAGCAGAATCAGGCTCTCTCGGTGCATCAGTTGGCCGACGCCCTGACCGCCCCGGCCGGCCCGACCAAACTCGAGTTTGGCGATGAAGAGATCCTGATCGGTGACATCGCCGTGGAACGCAACCTGGGTTAACACCTGGTTCGTCGCCCGGCGCTCTAGCGCTCGCCTCCGGGAGTTTGGCCGGTTGGTGACGAAGTAGTGGTCCGATGACTTTGATCAGCGTTCAACCGCGGCGATTTAGTCGCGAAGAGTATCACCGAATGGGTGAGGCCGGGCTTTTTCGGGGGGAAAGGGTCGAACTGATCAAAGGGGCAGTGGTGGCGATGAGCCCCCACGATCCGCTCCATGCCGGCGCCGTGGAGAACGCCTCCACGGTCTTGAATCGGCTTTTAGGGAGCGCCTATGTCGTGAGAGTGCAATTGCCGATGGTGGCTCCCGACGACTCCGAACCCGAACCCGATTTGCTTTTATTGACTCACGAGCAAGCTCGTCAGTTCAGGCGAGAACGCCGTCATCCGGATGGGGCCGTGCTGGTGGTCGAGGTGTCCAGGACCTCGCTAGACTACGACCGTCTCGAGAAATCCAGTCTCTATGCCGAAACCGGCGTGGCCGAGTTTTGGATTATCAACCTCGTCGACATGGTGGTCGAGACCAGTCGCCAGCCCGCGCGTGACCCCGCAGCCCGACTGGGCTGGTGCTATCGCGAGACGGCGGTCCTGGGGCCCGACGAGGTCCTCTCGTTCGACGGTGTGTCGATTCCCGTGGGGGGGCTGTTCGCCGACCTCAACGCTTAGGCTACCGCCTGAAAAGCGCTCTCTTGCAACCTTTGGCTGAGCAGTTGGTGGGCCGAGGGCGAGAGGCGCTCGGCCCAGGGCAGATAGAATTCGGCGGTCTGGGCACGGTAACGCGTCTTCTTGGGTTCGGGCATCACCGCCAGGTCGGCGGTGTTGTCGAGGCGGTCGGCCAGTTTGAGCACCAGTACCTGGTCGGGAGCCCGGTCGCGCAGACCCTCGAGAAAGATGCGATCGCGTTCTTCGCCTGATTGCCCCGGGGCTCTAGCAGGCTTGCTGGCCCAGTCTACCAGTTCGGCCACTTGCGCGCCGAACTGCGAGCGCACCTGGGCGAGAGTGACGGGTGTATCCTCGACCACATCGTGGAGGAGCGCGGCCGCCAGTAAGTCGGGGTCGCGCACGCCGAAGCGGTCGATCAGTTCGAGAGTGACTCGGGTGGGATGGTGGATGTAGGCGCTTCCGTCTTCGCGCTTTTGCGAGGCGTGGGCCCTGGCGGCTAGCTGGTAAGCGCGCTGGAGGGTGGGCAGGAGCGGGGCCAGTTCGCGCCGCTGGCAGGCCTGTTCCAGGCTCGACCAGCCCGGCAACCAGGCCTGCGGGACAGAGGCGGCGGCTGGGTGGGGACCAGCATAGCGGACGACTTTGGGAAGGGCGATGGCTCCGATACCGACCATCCCTCTACTCTAGGTCGGCGAGCTGAAGAGTTCCTGAAAGGCGGCCAGAGCCTCGGAGAACGTGGTCCGGCCGAAGCCAAACCGGACAAAGCGGTCCTCCCAGCCGAGAAAGGTCGAGGGCAACAGCACGATGCCGTGCCGGTCGGCAAGTTCATAACACCACTGCTGGGCAGAGCGACCGTCGAGTAACTCGACCAGGGCTACCGAGGCTCCGCGGGGTCGGCGAAAACGAAAAAGGTCTCTATGGCGCGCGAAAAAGTCCTCGGCCAGAGAAAGGTTGGCCTCGATGATCTGGTTGCTGCGGGCCACCAGTTGCGACTCGACCGCCAGAGCCACCTGGGCCAGGAATTCGGTGGGGGCCGGCGGGCAGATGGAGGTGTACATCTTGAGTTCGAACAGGCGTCTGCGCAGCTCAGGCTCGCGGGTGGCCAGCCAGCCGCAGCGCAGCCCCGGTAGTCCCTGGGACTTGGAAAGGCCTCCCAGGACTACCGCTCGCGGGTAGAGGTCGGCCGCCGAGGCCAGGCGAGGGACATCGGGGCGCAGCAGCCCGGCGTAGATCTCGTCGCAGAAGAGCCAGAGGCCACGTTGGTCGACCCACTCCAAAAGGCGGGTCCACTCTTCGGTCGTGGGGACAAAGCCCGTCGGGTTGTGCGGAAAGTTGACCACCAGCAAGTCGGTCTCGGGGGTGACCAGCCGCTCGAGACCCTCGAAATCGAGTTGCCACTCGCTGTCGGTAGCGCGCAGGGGCCAGGGAATGGCGTTCTGGGGCAGGTTCTTGAGGGCGTCGTAGGCCGGGGTCAGCACGATGGTGTCCTGAGTGAAGAGTTGCGAGAGCAGATAGAGGCCCTCGACGGGGCTGCCCAGCACCAGGATGTCCTCCGCCGACAGAGTCTGGTAGCGGGCCGCAATGGCTTCGCGCAGAGTCGGGTGACCAGCCGATTCGGTGTAGCCGAGGGTTAGCTTCATGAACTCGTCGGGCTCGACCCCGGCCAGCTCCAGCAGTGCGCCGACCGAGAGAGTCTGGCAGTCTGAAGCGGCCAGGAGATGGCGGGCCGTGAACTCGTAGCGAGCGAAGTAGAGCTCGGTATCGAAGGGGCCCGGAAGGGTCATTCGTGGTGCGAGATGACCCGGTTGCGGCCCGCCTGCTTGGCCGCGTAGAGGGCCTGGTCGGCCCGGGCCAGTAGCTCTTCCTCGGCCAGACCGTCGACCAACCACGCCACTCCCAGGCTGACCGTGACAGCGAGTTCTACCGGTCCGGTGGGGGAGGGGGCAGGAAAGGGGCTCTCGGCTACCAGCTGGCGAACCCGTTCGGCCAGACGGGCGGCCCCGAGGGGATCGGTCTCGGGCAGCAGCATCACGAATTCTTCGCCCCCATAGCGAGCCACCAGGTCCTCTTCGCGACTCAGGCCGATCATGCGCGCGGCCAGCTCGCGCAAAACGGCGTCTCCGGCCAGGTGGCCGTGGGTGTCGTTGATCGACTTAAAGTGGTCGGCGTCGATGAAGACCAGGCTCAGGGGGGTGCGGTGGCGGGTGGCTCGGGCCCACTCGACCCGCAAGCGCTCTTTGAAGTAGTTGCGATTGAACACGCCGGTCAACTCGTCGCGGGTGGCCGCCTCGAGCAATTGCTCTTCGTTGGCGTCGCGAAAATCGAACTTCAGGCGCACGGCCGCACCCAGCCGGATGCGCTCGCCGCCTTGCAGCAGCACCGAGTCGACCTTCTTTTCAGACACGAAGGTGCCGTTGGTCGAGCCCAGGTCGGTGAGCACCACATTCCCATCGGGAGAGCGGGTGAACTTGGCGTGGTGGCGGCTGATACCCCGGTCGGGAAAGACGATGTGAGCATCGTCGGCCCGCCCCACGATAGTCTCGACCAGATCCAGACGAAAGCTCTGCCCTTTGGCCGTACCAGCCAGCACCACCAGACTCGGGTGAACCGGATTACCCGGCAGAGGAGCCTCCCCCAACAGCTTCTCGGTGTCGTCGTAGCTCACAGGATTTGGTTCCCAGCCCGGTCGGGCGTACCCTGCTTTGGGATGGCGGTTTAGCACAGGGAAGCCAGGTCCCGACCCGAAGACTGTGATTATGGATCGGCCGATTCGCGTGCTGGTGCTCGAAGACGACCTGGCCTTTCGCGATGTGCTAGAAGAGCTTCTGCAGGACCGGGGCTATGAGGTGGTGGCAGCCGGCCGCGGTGAAGAGGCGGTCCAGCTGGCTCGCAACGAGCCGTTCGACCTCATTGTGGCCGACATTCGCATGGAGGGCATGAGCGGCCTGGATGCCATCGAACAGGCGCGCGAGCTGCATCCCGAGCTGGGTGCCATCGTCATTTCAGGCTATGCCAGTGAGGAAGAGACCTTGCGGGCCGTGCGTTTGAAGGTGGGCGGCTATCTCAAGAAGCCCTTCAAGATGCAGGATTTGCTCGATCGCATCAACGAGTTCGTCACCCGCCGGGCGCTCGAGTTGCGCCAGGCAAGCGAACTCGAGCGGGCCCGGCGAGCTCTGACATGGAGCCTCGAAGGATTGGGCCACCTGGGCGAGCAGTTGCATACCGGGCGGGTCTTGCGAGCCGCCGAGTTGGCCGAGGGAATGGGCCGCCAACTGGGTCTGGGGGGCGACCTGCCGCAGCAGTTGCGTTGGGCCGCCATCCTGCATCAGCTCGACCAGCTGATGGCTTTGAAGATGCCCGAGCGGGTGGTGGACGGCCTGCATATGCTGCCGGGCTTGCGGGCTTCCTTGCAGAAGAGAGAGGACGCAGCCGCCTTTGCGGCCCAGCTGTGCCGGCGTCTCGAGCCGCACGAAGGGTTGCCTGAGGCCGAGGCTCTCGAACTCGAACCACCGCTCAAAGAGGCATATCACCGGTTGGTGACCGAGGGGGAAGCGGGTCCGGTCGAGCATCAGGCCCGGGCCGGTTTGGTGCGATTGGGCAGGGCCTTAGAGCAGGCAGGCGATTTTGCCGGCGCGAGCCTGGCCTATCAGGAAGCGGCCGACGGGGCCGGAGGCGAAGCGATTCAGGCCTTGCTGGGTCTGGCTCGGTTGGCGGTGGCCCAGGGTCAACGTGAAGGACTCGAGGAATCGATCAAAGGGGTGCTGGCCAGAGCCGAGCAACTGGGTCCGGTGGCCCAGGCTACGGCTGAACTCGAAGCCACCGACATTCTCACCCGGGCCGGCCACCCGGTGGCCAACAAACTGCTGGCTCGAGCCATCGAGAGCCTGGGAGCGGTCAAGCTGCACGTGCCTCGCGCCAGCGCCGTCCTGCGATTGGCCAACCGGGCCGAGTTGGCGGCGGAGGCAGTCGAGCAGGCTCTGGCCGTGCTGGCCGACCCCAACTTCTTGCTCGAGGTGTTCGAGCAGCTTCCGGTCCTGCTGCCCGAGTTGCTGGAATACGCCGCCCGCACCGGTCACCCGACGGCCGGCAAGTTGGCCGCCCGCTTCGTACGCGACTATCCGCAAGAGGTGACCCGAGCCTTGCGGGTGGGGCGACTGACGGTGGTCGCGCGCGGCCTGGTGTTGACCAGCCTCGAGGGCCATCAAGACGCTCCCGGCGACCTGGTCGAGGGGCTGGGCCAGGACCCCGATCCTGAACTGCGGGCGCGGGCCCTTCGGCTGGCTAGTGGCTCGGCCGCACCGCCCATCGTGCGCGTCTATTCGCTTGGGCCCATCGAGCTTTTTCTGGGGGAGCATCGGGTCGACGAGAAAGCGTGGAAGAGCCAGAAGATCAAGTATCTATTCTGGTTTCTGGCGGCTCAGAACCAGCCGGTAGTGGTCGACGCCATCATGGAAGAATTCTGGCCCGGGCCGGTCGAGAACGCTCGCCACAACCTCAACACCTCGGTCTCCTCGGTCCGTCGCTGCCTCAAGGGCGACTCGGACGGCAACCTCGATCCGGTCTTGCGCGAGAAGGACACCCTGGCGCTAAACCCCGAGCTACCCCTCTGGCACGATCTCGACGAGCTAGAGAAAGCCCACCAGCAAGCTCTTGCCTGTCTTCAGGCCGGCAAGTCCGAGCAGGCGATGGCCCACTTTTCGCGCGTGGCTCGCCTCTACAGGGGCCCTTATCTCGAAGGCTGCTACATGGATTGGGCGGTGGCCCGTCGTACCAGTGTAGAACATCTGGCTGCCGACGCCCTCGAGCGGCTGATCGCCAGCCGGCTCGAAGTGGGGCGCCATCGCGAAGCCCTGGAATACTCCATTCGTCTGCTCGAGGTGCGCCCCGACAATCAGGAGGCTCACCACTTCAAGATGTTGGCTCACCTGGGTCTGGGTGAGCCTGAGCAAGCCATCAAGCAGTTCGAGGCTTGCCAGAAAATGCTGGCCAACCTCTACGACATGGAGCCCACCACCGAGCTTTTGCGAACCTACCATCGAGCGCGCTACGGCTTGAGCGACTCGCCCAGCTGGGTCGGCTGATGCAGGCGCGGCTGGTGGGGGTCGTCACCGGGCTTGCCCTGCTGGTTTTGGGTGGTCTGTCACCCCTTCCCACCGATTGGCTGGCCGTGGCTTTGCTGGGCTTGTCGGCAGTCTTTCTCGAGCGCCAGGCGGTAGGTCTGGGGGGTCAGGTCCGCTTCTCGCCAGCGACAGCCGTGTATCTGGGCGCGGCCCTTTTGTCCGGGGTCGGTTGCATGGCCGCGGCCGCACTGCTCTTGCTCGAGACCGCCAGCCGCGAACCGCGTCGGGTTCTCGAGGCGCTGGCCGCTCGTTTCGGCCTGATGACCGGCATTCTGGGCGCCTTTCTGGGACCGCTGAGCGGGCAACCCTGGCTTGCCTACCTGCTGGGCCCGGCCCTCTATCTGGGAGGCACCGTCTGGCACGAGCGCCAGGTGCGAGGCGAGTTGACCGCTCGCGAGCGGCTGAGCTGGTTTCGGGCCCGTCATCAGGTGCGCCCGCTGGAGCTGGGTCTGGCGGCAGCCGCCCCGGCTCTGGCTGCGCTCTACGCCCAGTCTCCTCTGTTGGGGTTGGTGCTGGTGCCCGTGCTGGCCACCATGCAGTTGGCCGCCGAGAACCTGGTCATCAAAAGCCGGGCCGAGACTACCGAGCAGGTCATCGAGGCCCTGGCCGACGCCCGGGTCAGTCAGCAAGAAACGGCCCGAGAACTGGCCGAAACTCGCACCCAGAAACAGTTGCTGGAGGGGTTCTCCCAACAGCTGGCTCAGAATCCGGGGCTCGAGCAGGCCAGTCGTTCGTTGGTGGCCACCGTCTTCGAGTTGATGCCGGTCACCGACGTGGCCGTCTTTCTCAATCTTCCGGGTCAGCCAGCCGACCGCCCCGAGCCGTTTTACTACCAGGTGGGAGCCGAACATCAGGCTCGCCTGCAAGGCGCCCTGCTTACCGGTTTGCGCGAGCCTCTGGTGGACGAGGCTTGCCAATCCCGCGCCTGGGTGGTGGCCGAGACGCGCCACCGCACCACTCCTCGCCTGCTGGAAGGAAATCAGGCGGCAGTAGCCTTTGCCCTGGGCGACCTGGGGGCCCTCTATGTCGGGCGCACCGAGGTCCAGCCTTTTTCCCAGGATGAGTTGCGCCGTCTCGATTGGCTTTCGACGAAAGCTCGGCTGGCCTTGGAGGTGGCTTTTCGCGATTATGAGGTGAGCCGCCAGCAAGAGCTTCAGCGTCAGGCCGTCGCGGAACTCGAGCGCCGGGTGGTGCTGTTAGGCTCCCTCACCCACGGGGCCGAAGAGATGGCGGCCACCCTCGACCTCGAGGAGTTGGGTGAGCGGCTGGCCCAGCTTCTCGCCAGGGCCATCACCCACGATCACGGGCTGCTCGTCTTCGAGTGGGAACCAGGCCAGGTGGTCCGGCGCAGCTGGGGAGGTCTCGAACTCGAGCAACACGAGTTGCTGGAGAGCGCGCGCGAGTCGGGCCGGCCGCTGCTGCTTGACGATCTCGCCAAGACGCGCTTCGAGGTGCCCTCGACTCGCAGTTTGCTGGTGAGCCCACTGGTGGCTCACAGCCGAACCTGCGGGGCCATTTTGTTGGGCAGCCGACAGCCCAATGCCTTTGACCGAGAACAGGTGGACATGCTGTTCTTGCTCGGCTGCCAGGCCGGCATGGCCTTCTCCAACGCCCGTCTCTATCACGAGGTGGTGTTGGCCCGCCGCCAGTTGGAAGAGTCTCAAGCCCAGCTCATTCAGTCCAGCAAGATGACGGCGGTGGGACAACTGGCCGCCGGCGTAGCCCACGAACTCAACACTCCCCTCGGGGCGATTGCCCTGGCTCTCGAAGCGGCCGCTTCGAGGGTGCAAGAACGTCCCGACTCGGCTCTGCGGATGATCGGCAAGGCTCAAGAGGGAGTCGAACGCTCGCGCACCATCATCGAGCGGCTACTGGTCTACTCGCGCAAACCCAGCCATGAACTGTTCCCCGTCGAGGTGGACAAGATGGTCAAAGATACCCTCGAGTTTGTCGGCTCTCAGGTCAAGACCATGGGCGCCGAAGTCGACTTTCAGCCGGGTTGCCCACACCAGGTGCGGGGTCGTTGGCAAGAGCTCCAGCAGGTGCTGGTCAACCTGCTCCTCAACGGGATCCAGGCGATGGAAGACAAGCCGCCGGGCGAGAAAAAAATAAAGGTCAGAACCTACGATGACGACCACCACATCGTCATCGAGGTATCTGACCAGGGTGTCGGGATGACTCCCGAACAGCTGGCTCGAGCCTTCGAGCCATTCTACACAACCAAGCCGGTTGGAAAGGGCACCGGTCTGGGGCTGTGGGTTGCCCACCAGATCGTGGGCGAGCACGGTGGCACGCTCGAGGCGCAATCCCGACCCCACCACGGATCGGTCTTCACCGTTCGCTTGCCACAAGCCTGAGATAGGATTATTTCTTCTTGCCACCTCCCACCCCGAGGGCCTTGAAATCTTTCATCGACACGCCCGCTCCCGGGCCGGCGGCGTCCCGCAGGCGGCGGTAATAGGCAGGGTTGTCCAGCAGGAACTGACTGGCCTTCTTGAGGCGACCGGGCACGTCCGGGTTGTCCTCGACGATGGCTTTCAGATCGCGTCGGTGAAACTTCTTGTCGCGTTTGCTCTGGCCGTCGGCGGTGTCGAGCACGCCGCGGTGGTGACTGAGCACCTTGACGGCCTCTTTGAAGTTCATCTTCTTGGGGGTGGGCGCAGCCGGGGTCGGCTGGGGCGGATTGAGGAAGTCGTGCCAGGTCTGATTGAGTTGGCCCAGGCTCTCGAGCAGTTCCATCTGAAACTGCTGGCCGTACGGGTTCGGGTTGCTCGGTGCAGGCGGCTGATAGGTAGGAGCCTGCTGGTAGACGTTGACCTGATATTGTTGGACGGCCTGGTAGTTGAAAAAGCCGTAGTTGCTTCCGTAGGTATTCATTGTGGGTCCTCCGCGTTGTGTGTGTCGGGTTGAATCTAGCCCAAGAGTCCGGCCCAGGCGGGGCCGCTGTTGCCGACCATCGAGCGAGCCTGATTGAAGCCCGCGCCGCTGAGCCCGTTGCCTTGCAGCAGATCGTTGAGGCCTGGCAACATTCCGCCCAGTATCTGCATCTGCACGTCGTTCTGGCCGTTCATTCCAGTGGCCATGCCGACGGCGAGGTCATAGTCTCTTTGGCGAGCATCACGAAGCTCGGTCATCATCTGGATCTGCTCTTCCTGAGCCTTCCTGGCCGCTTCGATCGCTTCGGGGTCGGCGTTGACGCCACCCCAGGCCTCGGCCAGGGTGGTCAACAAGTTCACCAGTTGGCCAACCGACTCGACCAGAGCACCGATGTCGTTGCCCGAGCCCGGGGCCGCGTTGGTAGCGGCTCTGGGGGCGGCAGCGGCGGTGCGAGTGGTGGGTTGGTTGGCCTGGACTTTCATCGTTCGCTCTCCTCGTGAGTTCTTGATACAAGCTTACGAAGAGCGAATAAACCCCCACTAAACCACCTCAGAATCAGGTTAACAGGATGTAAATTTATCCTCTTGATGGGTTCGAACCGTGGGCTGTGACCCTTTCCTGACGGAAGATGGAGGAACTGGAGTTGGATAGAAGAACGTCTTACAGGGTCATGCCCTTTCCGAGTTCGGAACGTGTCATATATGAACGCAACCCTCTGAAAGAGGTCATTTGCGATCTCCAGTTTCCGGCGATTCTTGAGATTTCGAGTTCGAACCCAGTGGCGTTTCAGAAGGTGGTTCGGAAAGCTTATCCGCTCTTTTCTAAAGGCACCTCGGTCCATCAGGTCAACGCTCCGCCGGAGATTCCGCCCCATGTCATTCAACTCTTTCTCAGCCAGGTGGGAGAAGCTGGGCCGCCTACCTTCACGTTTAAGACAGCGGATGAAAACAGAGCTATTGTGATGTCCCAGAGCAACCTGGTTCTTCATGAGAAGGACTACAAGGAATGGACTGAGTTCAAAGCAAATTTTTCCGACGTCGAAAAGACCTTCCGAAAGGTATACGAGCCGCCCTTCTATACTAGAATTGGCCTCCGCTACGTCAACGTCATCGACCGTGACGCTCTCGACCTAGGAGATTCCTCATGGAGCGAGATTCTAAAAACCAGGCTCTTGGGTCTTCTCGGAGGTATAAATGGAGTAGAGGTTACCGAGACCAAAACGGAGGCACTGCTCAACTTGAATGTGACCAGCGTGAAGGGTGCTCAAGCTTATGTTCGCCACGGGCTTGTCCGGGAGCAAAGTAGCGGTCGCCCCCTCTATGTCTTGGATATAGATCTATTTACCGACGAAAGGAGTAAGCCGACAGATGTCCCCAAACGACTTGATGTTTTTTCCAGAGAAGCAGGCAACTTCTTCCGGCATGTTACGAGAGGCAAGCTTCACGAGGCTCTTGGACCGCGCTCCGGTTGAGAGGAGCGGACATGTCTTGCGGCGAGTCGACCTCTTGGCGAATCTGTTGATTCGACTCGCGAATGTGCCGCTGGAGCAGTTGATCAACGTTTGCTCCATCGTTGGGGAGCATACAGGCGAACCTCATTCCCCCAGTATTTTGAGAGTAGTTCCGAGCGAGACCCTTCTGCCACGAACTCTCTCGGGCCAACCCTCGCGAGGTGCGTCTCGCCCTGAGCCACCTCTCGATGACTTTACCCTGCCTGAGATTCACTCGAGGCCTGAGCAACTCGAGGCCGTACTGAATTTCATCGCCACTCAACCTTCGACGACCGTTTCATCTTTGTCCGACCTCTTCGAGGAAGAGGACTAGTTGGGATGTATAGCCGAGTCCTCGACGCTCAGCTAAGACAAGGCGACATTCTCGGCAATGTATACTATCCGAAGCTAGACTATTCGAAGGCCAAATTCCTAGGCTCACTTAATACCTTCCAGTCTCCCCTGGCGTTCGAACCCCAGAAGAACGGCAGCTCGCTCGTGGCTCAGCTTACTTTTTCTGAGGCTTTCTGTGTAGTCCTTAGTCAATGTTGCGACCTCGCGATCCGTGACGGGGAGCCGTGCAAGACAGATTTTATCGTATGCTGTGTTCTTCGAGAATACAGCAGAGGGCACCAAGAGAAGGACCCTGCTCGCTTTAAGCAGGTGAGGCTGAATCCATTATCGGACTTCGGCTCTAGCTACTTTTTTGCGCGAAAGAAGCCGCTACTATCCCATTTCGTCGCTGAGCTGTCAAATACGTTCTCTGTGCCTAAGAAGTCGTATCCTGATTTGGCCGCGAGAAAGATCTTGCAGTTGACGGACGCTGAGCGAGTGCATTTTAAGAAGAAGGTCGCTAGCTTCTTCGGAAGGGCGACCGATGAGGAGACGACTGCGAAGCTTTGGACCGAAGCTTCGGGCGCCAAGTGTGCAGCGGAAACGAAATCGGGTGTGCGCTGTTCACGCACGCCGATGCCAGGATTGCGCTTCTGCAGGCAACATCAGCCGTAATGTTTACGGCGCGAACTTGCCCACCAGAGTATACATGGGCAAGAAGACCGAGATGACGATAAAGCCCACCACCACGGCCACTCCACTCATCAGCAACGGCTCGAGCAGCGTCGACATCAGCTCGACTCGGTAGCTGACTTGCTCTTCATAGTGGCGGGCTAGAAACCCGAACATATCGGCAACGCGGGCCGATTCTTCGCCCGCGTTGGTGAGGTGCACGACCGTCCTGGGATAGATGTCGGGGCGAGTGGCGAAATGCTCCGAGAGGCTCTCTCCCTGTTCGACGGCCGAGCGCATGGGGCGCCAATCGTGGGCCACCAGGGGGCTGCCGCTGGCCTCGCTGGCCAGGCGCAGACCGGTGAGAAAATCGGTACCCGATTCGAGCATGGCCGCGGCTGCGGCCGTGAAGCGCGCCATGGCGGTGTCTCGCATCAACCCTCCCACCACCGGCACGAACAGGGCCAACCGATAGCACTCGCGGCGCACCTCTGGTGATTCGAAGTAGCCTCGCCCGAGCAACAAGACGGCCAGCAAGAAGAGACTCGCCACCGTCCAGGCCCCGGGGCTGGTGATGACGCTGGTGATCAAGACCAGCAGGCGGGTGGGCAGTGGCAGTTCGGCTCCCAGGTCGTCGAACATGTCGATGAAACTCGGCACCACGCTGACGAAGAGCAGCAGGGTGAGAAAGGCGGTCAGACTCAGGGCGAAAGCGGGATAGGTCAGGGCCGACTTGAGTTGGCGCCGGAGGTGATCGTCTTTTTCCATCCAGCCACACAGCTGGTCGAGTTGACGCACCAGTTGGCCGTTGGTCTCGCCCATGGCCACCATGCTCACGGCCAGTGAGGGGAACACCCTGGGAAAGCCGGCCATGGCGGAAGAGAGTCGATGGCCCGACGAGACCCTGGTTTGCAGCTCGGCCACCACCAGCACCAGGGTTTCGTCGCTGGCGAAGTCGACCACCACCTGGAGAGCGTCCATCAGCGAGATGCCCGAATTGAGCATCGTCGAGAGCTCGCGGTAGAAACCGATCACCACCTCGGGGCGGCAGCGGGCCCGCTTCTGCCAATAGGCCGGCTGCTCCATCAGGGTCCGCCCAGGTCCTGGAAGTTGATCAG
Organism: Vulcanimicrobiota bacterium; assembly: GCA_050250895.1. Taxonomy (GTDB): domain Bacteria; phylum Vulcanimicrobiota; class Xenobia; order Xenobiales; family JADMJV01; genus CAYRFU01. The sequence continues at coordinate 38,640 of JBFWNU010000005.1, forward strand.
CTGGTAGTAATAGGGATTGGGCTGGGTGTCGTCATCTCGGCGCTGGGCCGAGAGGTCGAACTCGGCCCGGAAGCGACGTTGGGCCACTGGATGACCTGGGTCCTGGCCCACCTGGCCCTCGCTATAGATGACCAGAATGCTAAAAGGGGGGTTGCGATAGGTCGAGTCGATAGTGACCGTATAAGAACCCACCCGGCGCCCGCTCTCGCTCATCTCTTCGCTGTAGCTGAACACGCTCTGGTCGACCTTGATGGGCGGAAAGTGCAGATCACGCTGCAGTTTGAGCAAGGCATCGGCCAGGCCGGCCTCGGCCAGCCCGCGGGCGGTCAGGGAGCGCTCGGCCAGGCTGGCCCGGCGATACTGCACGGCCCGTTTGCCCAGAAAGGTCAGGCCCAGAATCAGCAAGACCACGCAGAGCAGCAGGACCGTGACTAACAGAAAGCCGCGCTTCAAGGCTGAAAGACCCATAATCTAGCTTCCGTCGAGAACTCTCGCAGCAGGTGCTTTTCCTGAAAGCTCACCTTCAGACCCACCCGGTCTTTAGCCAGAAAGGTCGTCTCGAGGCCGCGAATTCCCTCGGATACCTGGCTCTGGGCGGTCCAGCCCGGGCCACTCACCGTGCGCATCAGGCCCTGTCCCCCGACCTGATAAGTGACCGTCACCAACTGCCCCGCCGGCCGAGGGTCCCAGCTGGTGAATCCAGCCGGGCTGGGGGGCAGTCGAATCGCGGCCGGGTCCAGTCGCTCGAAACCGAGCACGTTGCTCGTACCCGCCGAGGGCGTGATCAGGCGGATGGCCGAGCCGAGTTCGGAACGCATCTGCTCGAGGCCGGTCTGCACTCCGTTGAGGGTCTGCTCTTTGCTGGCCGCCAGTCGGGTGGCCTCGGAGTATTCCCGCACCAGCACACCCACCATGCCCAGCACCATAAAGACCAGCACCATGGCCAGCATCGCCTCGGGCAACGAAAAGCCGCGTCTCACGGCGAAAGCTGCATCTCCACGGAATATCCCCACCGCTCCTGCCCTCCGTAGCGGGCGCGGGCGGCCACCCGGCAGGTGCCGCTGGTGGCGACCTTGACACCGTTCGGCTTCTGCAGTTCATTGGTGAAAGTCGCGCTGCGACCGTCGCGGGTGGGCTCGATGGTTCCTTTGGTGGCGTTGGGAAAGACCGGTTCGACATACCAGTCGAAGAACAGATCTTTAATCTCGCGACCGTCGGCGTCGTAGCCGACCGCCGTGAAGGTGACCGGATTGGTCGGGTTGACGATAGGTGGGACGCTGCCGCTGACCACGATGGGATTGCTCACTCGCCAGCCGCGGAAGCGATCGGTCAAAAGCGTGCTCAGCACGTAGCGCCCCGTGCTGTCCCAGCGCACTTCGATGATAGCCTGTTTGGCCGTGTTGCTCATCCGCCTGGGTTGAGCTGGATGAGCCAGTTCGAGTTCGCTGCCCGGGGCGAAGAGAGGCTGGTCTTGCAGGCTCACGCTGATGGAATAGCCGGGAAAGTCAGGGTCGTTTCCGCTGGGAAAGCCGCTCCAGTCGTTCTGGGTGCGGGCCCATTCCCGCAGGGCTCCCAGCCTATTCTCGGCCAACTGGGTGGCTACCACGCGCTTTTCCACCCGGGTGGTGTAGCGCAGGCCGGCCTGAAACAGGGTCGACACCATGAAGAAGGCAGCTACCAGCACGAACGAGGCGATAATCGCCTCGATCAAGGTGTAGCCTTTGGGCTTCAAGGGCCCCACCACGACGGTGGGCCATAGACCGAGACCCTGGCGGAGTCTATTCTGGACTCGCTGCCGGCCAGGTTGACCCGCTTGAGTGTTTCAAGCGAATAGCTATCGAAAACGATCTCGTCGCTGTCGGGACTCCAGCAAAAGTCCTCGATCTCGGCCCCGGCCGTGAGCCTGGCCACTGCCTTGCCCGGCCCTGTGGGATTGTCGCCGTTGGCTCGGGTGTAGTAGAGGTCTTCGTTGTCATAGTCAGTGAAGGCAATAAAGCTGCCATCGGGAGAAAAGCGCGGGTAGGCAGCCTCGAGAGTTGACGGAGTGAGGGGAGTAGCCGGCGGCAGACCGGTGATGGTGGCGGGCACGTCGATGATATGCACCACCCCGTCGCGAGTGAAAAGCACCTGATCGCCATTGGGGGACCAGGTGGGATATTCGTCGGCGCTCGAAGCCGGGGAGGCCGGCGGTTGGCTGAGCTGGGCAAAGCCCGTGCCATCGGGTCTGACTCTGCAGATGAAGGACTTTCCGCTGGCCGGCGAGCGGGTGAAGACGATCCAGTTGCCGGCCGGACTCCACTGGGGGCCATAGTCGTCATGGCCGGCCGGAGGGGTGAGGACCAGGCTGGGGGTGGCCGAGCCGTCGGCACGCACTTGATGAATGGCGGTCGAGCCGGCCGGAATCTCCATGGCGAAGGTCAGGCGGGTGCTGTCGGGCGACCAGCTGGGCCGGGCCTCGTAGTCGAGGTAGGTGCCCAAATCGACCAGTTTGCGCAAGCCGCTGCCGTCGTTATTCACCGCCCACACGATCTCGTCGTAGTCGTCGTAAAAGGCGACCTGGCCGCCGTCAGGCGAAAAGCACGCATAGTCGTGGGCGTGGCCGTCGCCGGGCACCGAAACCACCACCAGGCCGGTGCCGTCGCTATTGCAGATATAGATCTCGGATTCTTCGTCATCGTCGTTGGGATCCCAACCCGAGAAAGCGATGCGGTGCTTGCGGATGGTCTGGACAACCCCGTTGCTGCCCACCTGGCGGGTGTCTTCCAGGCCGGCCGGGTCACTCACGTGGCAGGTCAGGGTATAGGTGTCGCCCTGGTTGCTACCCCCCGGCGGGGTCCAGGTCCAGGTTCCCTTCCAGCCCTGACCGGGCATCCACTCCAAAGCGTTGGGCGAGGCCGCCGAGAAGCGTCCTCCTGTGCCGGTCCAGCGCACGCTCAGGGGATCTCCATCGGGATCGTTGGCGACCACCGTCAAAGTGAGATAACCGTCGCGGGTGATCAGCGAACTGACGCCCGAGGGCAAGGCCAGCGGCTCGGGCTCGACCACCACGTCGACAATAGCCGGGGCCGAGTTGCCTCCTGCGGGCAGCGGTCGCGCCGGGGGAACAGCCGGCATGGCCAACCGCGGAGATTGGGGCACCACCAGACCGGCCGCGCCGGGACGCACCTCGACCTTGCCGGTGGCGCTGATGTGGATCGAGTAAGGCTGGCTGAGCGCCGTCGGCGCGAAATAGCGCAAGCTGGTGGGCAAGCTGCCGCCCGGGTCGGCGGTGGGGCTGTACTCCACCCCGTGCGAACTCAGCAGAATGAACGCATCGCCGAAGAAAGGAAGTCCATTGCTGGTGGCCTCGCCTGAGGGGGTGAAGATGACCGCGTAGTCTTCAGGCGCCGGTGGGCTCCACAGGCTGGGGTCAAAGCTGCCCAGATTGGAGCCTGTCCCGGCCTGATCCCGGCTGGCCGCGCCCCAGACTCCGACGAAGACACAAGCATCGGGATAGTGGTTCTGAAACTGAACCGAGCGCACCACCCGGGGCGCTTCGGGTCCTTCCAGCAGATAGAGCGATTGACTATGAGCGGCCGCGCCAGCATTACTGGGAAAGGCCACCGCCACGGGGGTCTGGCGGCTAATGGCTTGCTGCCGAGCAGCGCGCAACTCTTCGGCCACCTCCTCGGCCAGGCCCCGCGTCTGGGCCGTGGCCCGACTGCTGCGCAAGCTCATTAGCCCGAAGCTGGCCGTCAGGGCTACCAGCAGCATGGCCAGAGCCAACTCCAAAAGACTGAATCCGCGTCGGGCCCTCATCGGTGCCGCCTTCTACGATCGTGTCGCTTGGGTTGGTGGCGGTCGTGGCGCGGCCGCGCACTGGTGGTTGCCGCTGAGTAGGCTGGCTCGTAGTGCCGCGGTCGGTTGCGCGAGCCCTGTTCGGGCGGAGGGTCGACGTCGAGGGGTTGGCCCACAGCCTGGGTTGGCGCGGCCTGGACCAACTGGTTGGACCGCACTCGCCAGCGCTTGGGGCCAAGGCTTAGCTCGAGGTGATAGCGCCCGGCCGGCCGGTGGGTGGCCACCTCCACGGGAACTTCGAAGGTTCCCGTCTGGGGGTCGACCTCGGCCGCCACTTCGTAGGGCAGCTCGGGAAACACGACATGCACCTGCAGATCCGCCTGAGGCTTTTCGACCCGGCCCACCACCACCGTCTTGAGTTCGTCGGGTGGAGCAACGACCGGTTTGGGCTCACTACCACTGGTCAGCCAACGCAAGATTGACACCAGGCAGACCAGGCCCACCATGGCCGTGGCCAGCTTGTAGGAGTCGGGCATGGGTCCGCGAGGCCGTGGCAAGACCCTGGGTGGGGTAGGTGCAGGTGAGGGAGCGGCCGCGATGGCGTCGAGGGGTGACTTGGAAATCTGCTCGATGGTGAACTTACGCGAGCGCAGGGCCGTCTCGGCGGATGCCAAACTGGAGGCTTCAATAGCCCCTCTACGTTGCCGTCCCTGGCTATCGCGCACCAAATAGTAGAATCGCAATGGGTGCCCCTGCCTTTTCAGGATACCACGCGAAACCTCTACCAGCAAACGCTAGCCGGCGTACTTCAGTCGTTCGCCCACCAGCTCCAGGCTATGGAGCAGCAGGTTGTTGCCCTGGCGCAGCTGGTCGAACGCCCCCACGAGCCGGTCGAGTTCCTCGGACTCGGAGTCGAAAAACTCGCGGAATCCGCCGCACCCTCGATCGTAGTGGGTCAGCCCTCGGGCCAGCATGCTGGCCACCCGGCTGTGAAAGTCGTCATCCAACCCCTGGCGCTCGAGGCTGTCGAGCAGGCTCAACATCTCGGGCACGGTAGAGTCTTCAAACTCGACCAGTCGCTCGCTCATCATCTGAGCGTGCTCATGCAACTCTTCAAAGGCGTCCTCGCCGTCGAGACAGGCATCCACCAGAGTGGCGAGCTCGGTGATATACTCTGTTTCGTAATTGACCCTCGGGGCGGGAAAGTCTCCGCCCGACAGACTGGCCATCAGGTGACCGTCCCGCGGAAGGTTCAAGAGATAGTGGTCACAGTGGGGACAGTAGCGCAGCCCGGGGGTGGTGGCACAGCATAGAACGCAATACTTCAAGCCAGATTATTTCGGGCATAAAACGCCTGGGCCTGCTCCAGCTCTTTGGCCTTCTGCTGGTCGCTCCAGCCGAGCGTCTCGGCCATCAGGTCGACGGTGCGCGGTAGAGCCCTCACGGTGGCCTTCTCGTCGATAAATGACAGGCGAGTGCGGCGCGAGAGCACGTCCACGGCCGTGGTGGCGTACTCGTGCTTGCAGGCGTAGACCACTTCGGCTTCGAGATAGGGATGCGTCGGAGCCAGCCGCTCGCCCAGTCCGTCCTTGGCCAGGTCGGCTACGGCCAGGGCCCGGTCCCCGTAATTGTGAGCCAGGTGGTCGGCCACGTCATGGGGCAGCCCATAGCTTTGCTCCAGTTGACCCGTCAGTGATTCCGAGAAGCCATGGGCACCGATCAACTTGGCGCTGGCCCGCTGCGAAGGCTGGGCCTCGAGATGGCCGTGCTCGACCGCTTCCTGGACCACTTCTTCGCCCATCCGTCCAAAGCTGGTCCACTTGCCGCCGCCGATGGTGATCAGGCCTGAATCCGACACGTCGATGATATGCTTGCGCGAAATCGACGCGGTGGCGCCCGGCTTGACCTTCTCGTGGGGGTCGCGCACCAGGGGACGGATGCCCGTCCACACCGAGGTGACGTCGCTGCGGCCGATCTGTTGCTCGGGGTCGAGGTAGCCGTTGGCCAGGTCGATGAGATACTTGACGTGCTCTTCGCTGGTGCGGGGCTCGGTGGTGATTTCGGTCTTCTCTTCGGTGGTGCCGATGAGGGTGCCGCCTTCGAAAGGCTTGAAGAAAGCCACGCTGCCGTTGGGAGCCTCGGGAACCAACAGACCTTCGCGCATCTTGAGCTTGTCGACGAACACGTGGGTGCCGGCACTGGGCACTACCAGTTCCGGCGTCTGTGGATCGTCCATCTTGCGAATGCCGTCGATGAAGGGGCCGGTGGCGTTGATCACCGTCTTGGCCCGCACCGTGAAGGTCTCGTCGCTGCGGGTGTCCTGCACGCGGGCGCCGACGACCTTGCCATCCTCTTTGACCAGGTCCAACACCTTGACGTAGTTGGCCACGGCGGCCCCGTGGGCCGCAGCCGTGGTGGCCAGGCCGACATTCATGCGCGAGTCGTTGAACTGTCCATCCGAGTAGGCCACCCCGCCGCGCAGACCCTCCGACTTGACCTCGGGCAGCCGCTCTTTGACGGCGCTGGCCGAGAGCATTTTGGTGGCTTCGAGCCCGGCCTGTCCGGCGATGCGGTCATACAGCCAAAGGCCGGCGTAAAAGTAGGGCAACTCGGCGTAAGAGTAGACCGGGGTGATCAGGCGAATCTCGTCGGTCAGATGAGGAGCCATTTCCAGGAACGCTTTGCGCTCGTGCAGGCCTTCTTTGACCAGGCCGTATTGCTCGGCGTCGAGCTTCTTGACCGCCTTCTCCAGATAGCGAACCCCGCCGTGAATCAGCTTGGTGCTCTTGCTGGAGGTTCCCGAGGCGAAGTCGCCGGCTTCGACACAGGCAACCTTTAGCCCACGACGGGCCGCCTCGAGGGTGGCCCCGGCGCCGGTGGCCCCGCCGCCGATGACCAGTACGTCGAACTCTTCGCCGGACTTGAGGCGGTCGAGTTGCTCGGTGCGGGTGGGAACGACCCAGTTCTGCTCGGGCATCTGACGAATTTCGTCGAGACTAAATTGCTTGGGGGCTGGGGGAGCCGCGGGGGCAGTGGCGGCTGCGATGGCCGCGCCCGCGATTGCTCCTACTGCGGCTGCTCCCACCTGGCCTACCCAGCCGAGCTGTGAAAGCAAGGCGCTGGCGGCCAATCCGGTGGCCCCACCAAGGGTAGCTCCGGTGAGCAGCCGAGGGGTGCTGGGACGACTGCCCAGGCTGACCTGGTCGGTCGGCTGAGTGGCTGGCTGGCTGCTGGCCGCGGCCGGTCGGTAGGTGGGAACCTGGCTATTGAGAAGAGCTTGGACTTTCACTTCCCCAGTCTAGCCGGCTGGCCTGAAAAAAATCTGGACCTACGGCTCCAACACCCGGAGAAAGTCGAAGAGAGCGAAGTCGCGCTGGTTGAAAGTTGCGAGATGATCATCGCTCCAGCATCTCGTCCATCAATTCGGCGCGAGTCCAGTCCTGGAGGAGCGGGCCAGATTCGTGGGCCTCCAGAGCCAGCAAAGAGCCCTCGGTTCGGCGACTCTCTCGTAGATAGCGGGACATTGCCTCACGGATGAGCTCGGCAACCGGGCGACCCAGGCGAGCAGAAAGCGATTTGAACTCTTGGTAATCGCGCTCTCCGACATAGATCGATATGGGTTTCATATATCGATGGTATCGGTCCAGGACCCTCGATGTCAACGCGACCGAGCAGAAATCTCCTCGGCCAACCTGGCCAGATAGTCGAGGATGAAGGCTTCCGACATTCCCACCCCGCCAAACATTGGTTGGGCCGCTTTGGCCAGGCTTTCGTCGAGAGCCTCGGCCTGGCGAGCCACGGTGTCCATGGTCTTGACCGCGTTGACCGGGTCGACGGCTTTGGGTGAGGCTGTCTCACCGCTGAGCATGGTGGCGCTGGCTCCCGAGCGCACGGCGAAATGCACGTTGGCTACGTCACTGCGGGCCGGGCTGGTGGAAAACTCCAGGTTCTCCATCATCTCGGTGGCGTCGATGACCGGCTTGCCGCGCAGTTTGCACAGGTTGATGGTCAGCTCTTCGAGCACGGCAATTTTGGTCATGTCGGTGTTACTGCCCCAGTCGCCGCGAGGCACCATCACCACGTCGGCCTCGTCGACAATTTCGGAAAGGTTGCGAAGCCCCGAGATGTCCTCGGGCTTGGCCACGATGATGGGATCGTAACCCAACCGACGAGCCTCTTCGCGCACCAGGCGAAGGTGGCCGGCATCGCGCACGTTGGAAACCGCCAGCATGTCGGCCTTGACCTCGGCCGCCCAGGCCAGACGCTCCGCGTCATCCTGAGGAAAGAGCGGCAGGTCGAGAGCGGCGCCGGGCACACTGATGCCGGCCTTCTCGGTGAGGGTGCCCCCGCGGGTCACCTGGCAGACCAGCTGCCCGTCGTTTTTCTCCACCACTTCCATGGCGATCTTGCGGTCTTTGAGAAACACCGTCTGCCCCGGCTCGAGGTCGGTCAGAATGGCCTGCTGGCTGACTTCGACTCCGTCTCGACCGAGCACGAACTTCTGTCCCTCTTGCAGCTCGACCGAGCCGCCCGGCAGTTTGCCGATACGCACCCGCGGTCCCGGCAGGTCGGCCAGGATGGCCACCTGCTTGCCGGTTTCCTGGCTGGCCCGCCGGAAGGTGTCGGCTGCCTGGAGGGTCCACTCGTGGCTGGCGTGGGAAAGGTTGAAGCGAGCCACATCCAACCCCGCCTCGAGCTGGGCCGTCGCCTGGTCATAGCTATCCGAGTTGGGACCCTGGGTGGCCACAACGCGAGTGCGGGCCTCTCCCGGGGCGGGAGGGTCGAGGAAGAGGTGGCGGGCTCTCTGGGCGGGTGTGATCACCTGACCAGGTTAGCCGGTCGGCCTGAAAAAAAGCTAAGAGGCCGCGAGGGGCGAACTCGTTGGTATGAAAAGAGATTTCTCCGAAGCCCTCAAGCAAGCGCTGGCTGCGGCCGTGACCACAGCCAGGGGCGGCAGCGTCCACTCGGGTCACCTGCTGGCCGGGTTGCTCCAGTTTCCCCGCACCAAGGCCGCCCGTATCCTGACCTGCCTGGGCCTGACCCAGGCGCGCCTCGAGGAACTCGAGGTGAGCGAGGACGGCGCTCCGGGCGACTTCACCCGACCGGTCCGCCAGGCGATGGCCTCTTTGCCCAACTTTTACCAGGATCGCAAGCTGGCCATCTTCTTCAGCGGCCGCGACGAAGCGATCTTCCCCGAGCAGCTTGCCTATAGCCTCATTCGCGAGCCCAGTTGCCAGGCGCCCGGCCTGCTCGGCCTCGAGCTCGACCGCTACATGGCCCAGTGGGAGTGGTTGAGCACTTCGAGCCTCGGCACGATCGGTTCCCGGCGCCGTCGTGGCGGCGAACACTCTGTCGACCTCAAGACCGATGACCTTAACCTCAGGCTGGCCCTCGACGGTATCCACGAGGGTTTGCAATCGCTCGAAGGCGGTCTCGCCCTTGAGCCCGAGGTCGCCAACCAGTGCCACGAACTACTATCCAGGCTCCCCGAGGCCTGTGGGCCCATCCTCGACTACCGGCTCACCGCCACCGAGGTGCCACACCTGGAGCGCCTCGACAAGCAAGTTCGCCGCCTGGCCCGGCTGGCCGACGACCTGAGCCAGGTCGCCGCCAGCCAGGCTCCAGCCGAGATCCGCCAAGCTGCCGATCAGGCCCTGACCGACGCCATCACCCTGCACGACTTGCTCCTCACCAACCTCAAGCTCGGCTACAACCGCCTCGTGCGCGAATTGGAATGAGCGCGGTCGATAAGCATACTTTCAGTCCCGCCGGTTAGGCTGCAATTCGTCCGGCCTGGCTTCTCGCAAATTGGAGAAGGCCTCAGAAAATGGAAATCAGACTCAACGACACCGCTCGAGTACGCCTGGGTAAACTCGAGTTCGAACACGTCAAGGACGGAGCCCTCGACGACGGGCTGACCCAGGTTGTCCAGGCTGCTCTGGGCGACAAGGCCATCCTGGGAGTAGAAGACCCCGCCTGGATTCAGGCTGAAGCCCGGCTGCGCGCCGGAGATTTCCAGGGTCTTGCTTCAGACGGCTGGCAGATCACGCAACAACGCAGCCCCTCATGGCTTGAAGACGGCCAACGTCACCAAGAGATTCAACAGGTTTTGAGCCGCTCGGTGGGCAACCGGGAGCAGGTCCAACAGAAGTCGGTGATGACCGTGACCACCGGCACCTTTCACTGGGACCGCAAGCACCGGGGAGACGCCCCCGAGGGGGCCGTTCCCGAGCCCTGCGAGTCTCCCAGCCACCGCTACCTCGAGACCTCGGCGGCCGCCGATCGGGCCAGGGTCGCAGTGGTCCTTTCGGGCCGCGCCGGAGCCTTCGCTCACGAGGCCGTGACCATCCACGGCGAAGAGGCCTTTATCAGTCCTCACCCCCAATGACCCGCCCGGCCGCTGCCAACTCCTTCGCGAGGGCATCGGCTGCAACTATCGAAATCTAGAACGTGGATTTCGAACTGCCCGAGGTCGCCCACACGCGCACCCCAGAAGTCGAGGCGCTCTTGTTGGCCTGCGGACCTGACCCTGCCCCGACGCGCGTTTGGGTGAAGGTCCTCAAGTCCGAATTGGGAGCCAATCTACTGGCCAGGCTCGGAGTCACGCTCTCGGCCGTCGAGGAGGGGCTCGTTCCCTCGGCGGAGTCGATGGACAAGGTCCTTGGACACGCCGCCAGTCTGGGGTTGATGAGGTCAAGCGATTGCAGCGAATCCTTCTTCCATGCCCTGTTGAACGATCCCCTCAGCAACTTCAGCCAGGCCGCGGCTGAGCAACGAGAGAAGCTCTTGTCTCTGGCAGAGCAGCGCATTCGTTCAGGCGAGTTGACCTGGCTCGAGTTTGGCGACCGGTTCACGCCCGAAACCGAAGGCGAGCAGATAGAACGGTGCCTGGTCAAAGCGAGCTGGATCCCTGAGAGAATTCGGGCCAGCTTGACCGAGCAGGCCAAGAGCTGGATCGGTCCGCCAATTGACGAACCTCTGGTCCTGGTTCCCAGCCTCGTGCAGTTAAAGCACCTTGCCTTTGCTCTAATCCGAAGTCCGGCCGTGCAGCATTTGATGAGCGGGGTGGGTGTGGTGCCCTCGCGCCTCGGCTACGCCTTCGAACGTCTGATGCCCGAGATGCCAGGAGAGTTGGCTCGACGCGAAGTGACGGTACCCCCGCGGATGTGGGTGGTCGTCCCGGCCTGCGAAGAAGCCCAGCGCCTGGGCCATGCCGAGGTCGTTCCCGACCATCTCTTGCTGGGCTTGCTGGCGGATGATGAGTGTGCGGCAAGCCTTGCCCTGGTCGAGGCCGGGTACGATCTGCGCCAGCTACGCCGCCAGGTTGAAGCCGGGCTACAGGCGGACCAGACTGGCGAGAGTCGCTTCAGCGAAGAGGCAAAGGAGGCTCTGGCCGCGGCCGCCTGGGCCACGCAGAGCTATCGGCCAGATTCTTTGTATTTGTTGGCGACGCTCTTGCCGATGTCGAGCCATCTCGACGAGTCGCTGGCGGACCTGCTGGGGCGAAGGGCCGCGGGCGACTTGGAGGACGGTCGCCTCGAGATGGGCGGGCTGTGGATCGGGATGCTCACCGAGGACGTCGTTTCGCGACTGGGTCCCCCAACCACGGTCGGCGAGGAGGAGGACCAACTTGGCTGGAGCGCCGACGGCGTCGTGGCGGTGATCTCTCAGGGAGCCGTGCGTCAACTGGCGGGTACGGAGATGATTCGAAATGGCCGGACGGTGCTTGGGTTTGGCGACTCGCGACGCAAGGCCGAATTGCTGCTGGGCCCCGACCTTTGCAAGCTAGTTCTCGGCGATGAGCCGGTCTGGGTGAAGGTCTCCTGCCTGGGAAACAAAGTCTGCATGATCTCCTTGGAGGCTGGTTAGTCCAGACTTCCAGCTGGAACCAGGCGCGCCGCGAAGTCCTCGGTCTCGGGGCTGGCATAGAACCGGAGTTCTCGACCGTCATTGGTTGTAATGACGGCAAATGACGGCGGCCCGAGCATCATGGTATGACTGCTATGGGCGTACCCTACCCGTGCAAGCAGAGTGTCCCACGCGTCCGCCTTCGCCTCCCGACGCCGGTCCGCGCAAAGGCTTTTCAACAAGCCCTCGAACTCGTCGATCGAGATTTCGAATTCGGCGGCGGGATTGGTTGACCAGTCGAGACCGGAGGGGCCGAACAGGCTGGCGCTTACCCGGGACTCCTGTGGAACCAGGGTCAAACGATAGCGCTCGCCGCCCAGCCGGACCGAGCAGACAAGTTCGTTGACCCTGGAGGCGTCAACCCAGAACGAGCGGGAGATGGCGAGCCCCGCCACGGTCAGCGTCAATCCCACCAGTAGAAAGACGACTACCCCTCGATTTAGGAAGCGCTCCACCGTTCCAGTTTACAGCGAAGGCGCTGAGGTGTCGACAGGTTCGCTCAAGAAGAAGGCCTCGCCAAACTCGGGATGCGGCTGGATCGTGAAGCCGAGCCCTTCCAGCACACGTCGGAGTTTGGGATTCGGTTTGGCGCAGTGGACCGCATACACCACCCACTCGATCCGCTCGAGTTCGCGCCGACGGGCGATTGCTCGCGCCAACCTGGCGACGGCCGGCAAGATTCCCTCGCCCCTCCCTCGATGTGAGCTAATTTCGGCCCCAGACCTCCCTTCTGGGCCGAATCACAAAGCCACCTGTCGTCTTCCAGCTGGAAGTCGTCCTGAAAATGTTCTGATTCCCTAACATTTGCAATGAGAGGATTGTCCCCGAAGATTACTCCCAACTTCAATCGGGGCCACAACGTCCATGATGGGCGCTTTCAGCCCTCCCCGTACCGTCCATGGCTGGCGAAGTCGTTTTTCAGTCAGAGACCCTGCTCGCAGCCTCCTGTGACACGAGCCGGAAACCCAATAACCAAGCCGTTTCGTCGCGTTGATCCGGGCCGGATTCTTGAGTAAAATGGGATCATTCCTTGATTCTTCTTCTACTCGGAGGTCGGCTATGTCATCATCTCTATCGGGACTCTCCCACTCACTACAACAGCTCTCACACCAGCAACTACATCAGCGAAACCGCCAGGCCAGCCAGCGTTCTTTTGGCTGCGAATGGGAACTGGCCGCCCACCTGCTGGCCACCGAACGTAGCGGTCTCTATCGCCACATGGGCAGCGGAAGTGTAGTCGGCTACGCGATCCGCCACCTCCATCTGCATCCCCAAAAGGCCGGCGAACTCCTCAGTTTGGCCAAAGTTTTCGAGCAACTGCCCCTGATCTCAGAGGCCTTTCGCGAGGGCAAACTCTGCTGGAGCAAAGCCCGCGCTCTCAAGCGGATCACCACTCCCGAAAACGAACGCGAGATGCTGGAATTCGCCCTCAAGAACAAGGCCCAGACGGTCGAGCGCGCCGTGGCTCTGACTCCCACTGAACACAAGCGCGGCCAGGCTTTGAAAGCTTCGCTCGAAGCTCGCGAAACCCAGCCTGGGCTTGAGTTTGTCGAGCAACCCGCAGAGGCAGTCCAAAAGCCAGCTACGACCTCCGTTCCCGCGGTTCCAAAGCTGAGACAGGTTGTTCTGCTGCTGACCCCCGAGCAGTATGCCATCTACGAGCAGGCCAAGAGAATGGTCGAGGCGCGCCAGGGCAAGCGCGTCAGCAAAGAGACGGCCGTGGCCGAGATGAGCAGGGCTCTGCTCGCCTCGGCAGACAACCGCAGCAAAGTGCGCCATCAGGTCATCGTCCACGTGAACGGTGTCACGGGCGAAGGGTTCTACGATACCGACCGGGGACTGCTGCCGGCCGAACCGGCGGCCGTTGACGAGGCGATGAAGCAAACCGGCATCGTGGTGGCTTGTCCCCCACCCGAACTTCCAGCTGGAAGTACCCAGCCCGAGCAATTGCCGTTGCTGCCGAGTCGGTCGAAAGTGCGGCCGGGCCTTCCGGTGGGTTTGGTGCGAGCCGTGCATGCTCGGGCCTTAGGCCGCTGTGAGCGATGTTCGTGTGCTGGCGGCAACCTGGTGGTGCACCACGTTCGCGCCTGGTCCGAGACCCGGTGCCATCGGCTAGAGGACTTAGAGCTGTTGTGTCCGAGTTGCCACGCCAACGAGCACGAGAAAGACTTTGCAACCCGGCCGCAGTGGAAGGCCGCGCGGGAGGCCGCCGTGCAGCGTCGGCGCACCAGGTCTCGCTCGGGCTGAGGCTACCCGGTTTTCGGGCGGGGCCAAAGAGCCGGCGGCTTCTGGCGATTTTCGACCATGGCCTGGATTGCCTTCGGGGAGTGCCCCCGAGCGGCTAACACGCGGCGGGCGAAAGCTTCGAACTCGTCGCCCAGAACGTCTGCGACAAAGACCGGAAAGTGCCATTGTTCGCAGCGTTGTTGGGCCCGCGGCAGGTAGACCTCGCCGCAGACCTGGCAGGTCTGCTCGCGATCAAAGGGCACGGCCATGTCGGGCGTCGCCTTGCAGCGAGGGCAGTGGCCGAATGTCGTGAGATACCCCAGGTCGGAGTGGCCGTAGGGCGCCAACTCGACCTGGAGTGGCAAGCTGCTGCGCAGGGCCAGGCGGAAGTGGGCGAACTCTTCGCCGTCGAGGGTCTCGAAGAGCTGAGATAGTAGGCCACGCTGATCGTCGGTAAGGGGTGACTGGAGCCAGAGACCGTAATAGACAGGCTTCGTTTCAGGGAAAGCCGCGCGAAACGGCGCCTCCAGCCCAAGCTTGGCCACGCTCTCGAGCAGCCAATCCTCGGTCTCATCGGGATGGAGGTAAAAGGCACCGTGGCAACCCGCCGGCCGTTGACCGGCGAGATTGGCGTCGCAGCCGTGGCACAGACTCGCGCCGTGCTCGAGCAGAGCCCCGTGCAAGGGGAAGCCGATATACGGAAAATCACGCCACACGCCAGTATCATCGGGAATGTCGCAGCCATCGACCAGACAGATGTTCTCGAAGACCTCGCCGTCTCCCAGGAGGCCCAAATCGAAGAGTTCCCGAGAGGTGGCCTCGGGCGAGTTGGAGTGGGTGCGGTAGGCGCAGGGTCGCTCGAGGCACCACCGCACCGCCTGGAGGGTGGCCGGCACGGGGGGGATTTCGCGCCGCCCGGTCACCTTGCCTGGAGGGTGTAGCTGTGGACCTGGCCGTTGTTGGGGTCGAAGTTCACCTGGAAGAGGCCGAAGTCGCGCCAACCAGCGGCCCAGCCACAGCCGGGACGGTCGATTCGCTGGGGCGGGCCATAGAGGGCCGTGAGTTCGGCCTCGGTGGTGTCGCCGTCGAAGTGCCGCTCTCCGTGGCTGAGACGAAGTCCCGATATGCTCCGGACCCGCCCGTCCTCTCCGAACTGCAGTTCGCGGCGCTCGTCGTAGGCCCAGAGGCGGTGCTCGGCGTAGTCGGGCGGGCCCAGCAGGTCGCGCACCTGTGTCTCGCTATCGCCCAGGCGAACGCCGTCGACGGCGAGTTGCGGGGTGGGTCGATGGAGGAACACCACCAGGGCCACTCCGGCTAGCAGGGCAAGAAGCTCGATCGTTCTTTTCACGTCGAGCCTACGCACGCCCATAGGCGACGGTTCAGGGGGCCGGGGCTTGAGTGGCCCAGACAGAGGACGGCAAGAGCCCTACGACAAAGCGATTGGTCTCTGGAGTGGCTGAAAGGCTGACCAGAGAGCCGTTGGTCTTCTCCAACTCCACCCAGGCGTAGAACGTCGACTGAGGGTTGCCCTGGGACGGCCCCAGGTTGATCCATCCCAGGCTATCGTCGAGTCTGTCATGGCGATATTCGGCGGCGACTCGCGCCATCAACTCCTCGAGTTGAGTCGGGGTGAGGGTGAATTCGGCGATAGGATTCTCGCTGTCGAAGTCACGCAACTTGCAGCGAGCGGACCCGCCGGTTGGAGTCACTTGCAGTCGCCACACGCCGGCGGGTAGCACAATTCCGCACTCGAGGGAACGGACCTGGGCCGGATGGAGACTGGCAGAGTACCACAGCCCCGCAAAGCCCGCCGCCGTCACCAGCAGGCCGAGCACCATCAGGGCAAGGGGGTCGGGCCGCGGCCGAGGAGAGTCCATCTCTGGATGATAGCAACGGGGCCGGCTGGTTGTCGATAAGCCGAATCTGCTAGCTGCGCCAGAAAGGCTGCAACAGGCGCGACCAGTTGCGTTGCTTTTGCTGATATTCCCAGGCCATCTTGTCCAGGCGCTTCTTGGGGATCTGGGTGGCTACCGAGGCATGGGTGGTCGGGTCGGCCACGTAGAGATAGCCGAGCATGTCGTAGAAGCGCTGCTGGTCCAAGGCTGACTCGCTCCAGTATTTCAGCTGCAGCACGTTGATCTTCTCGGCGGCCAGGGTCTCGTACCAGCGGGTCAGGGGCAGACCCAGCGGGCGTAGCGACGGCTCGCTGGCCACCAGCACCATGGCCAGTTCGGCGGCGGCATCCTCGGGTTCGCCGGTGATGGCCAGGTCGGCGTCGGCGATGAGCGCGAAAGCGAACTCTTGCAGCATCGAGAATTTCTCGAGTGCGGCCATGGTCTCCGCCGTCTGGGCCGGTGGGTAGCGGCGCGAGAGGCGGGCCTCGGCGTCGTCGAAGAAGTCCTGGCTGAGCAAGATCTGGCCCGAGTGGGGCAAGAAGGCGTTGCGCTGGAGTTCGACCTTCTTATAGACCACCGTCAGGTTTTTGGGCAGTTTGAAAGTGGCTTGCAAAAGCGAGACCATCTGAGCGAAGTTGCCACGTCGCGTCAGTTCGGTGATGGGCAAGAGCTTGCCCTCGGCGGGAACGAAGGTTAGGCTGCGCGGGTTGGCGGGTTCAGGGGTGACCGTCTGCAAGCGATAGGGTCCCGCGGTGACCTGGTGGGCTGCCAGCAGGCGACGCCAGCGGGCTACCTTTTGAGGATAGCGCTCGTGGGCCAGGCGCAGGCGGGTGTAAGGGACCAGCGGGCTGATGATGGGGCTCAGTTCGGTGGGGTTCGAACCGTAGAGAAAGCAGAGTATCTTGTAGAAGCGCTGCGAGTTCATCGAGTGCTCGTCCCAGAAGGCCAGTTCCGAGAGGCGCACTTCGGAGCTGCCCATCAGGCGAAACCAGTTGGCCGCCGCCAGCGACTGTCCGACTCCGTGGTCAGAAAGCGCGTCAAGGCCAATCAGGGTGGCGAATTCGTCGGCCGAATCCTCTTCACGGCCGACCGCCGGCAGGTCCAGTTCATGAATGAGGGCATGGCCCAGTTCGTGCAGCAAGATGAAGTCGACGGTGGCTCGCGTCTGTTGCTCGGGGTCGGGCAGGCCCGAGCGGCGGAACAAGTCGAGCAGAAAGGCCACCAGGTTGTAACTGACCGTGATGCGGTGCTCGGCCGGGCTGTACCAGGCGTTGATCTTGGGGTGCTCTTGATAGACGATGGGCAGGGCCCGGGGCAGCCGGTAGGTGCGGTTGATATAGGCCGGCAGGTCGCGGTGAAGCGGGTCGGCTTGCAACAACAACCGCATCTGCTCGCCCCGAGCGGTCGTGCCGGGCTGCCACTCCGAGGTGACCGCCGGCTGGGCGAAGGCAAAGCTGGTGAGTAAGAGCAGAAGAAGAACTCTGAGAAGCATAGCGGCAGTCTAGCCAGGTCCGTTGTGATTGTCTAAACGCTGACCTTGCCTTTGAGCACGTCCAGGAAGGCGCGCACCAGGTCGCTGGTGCTGAGCACTCCCACCACCACTTTGTCGCGGGTCACCACCACCCGGTGGATGCGAAAGTTGGTGAGGAGTTCGGCGGCCGCCCGCAGCTCAGCATCCTCTTCGATGTCGAGCACCAGCTTGGTCATGATCTCTCCCACGAATTTGTCGCTGGGGTCGGGCTCCATCAGTTCGACGTAACGCCAGGAGGGGTTCACGTAGTACTCGGTCAGCTCGGGGTCGCTGCCTTTAGCCGTCTCGCGGGCGACGTCAGATAGCGAGACCACGCCCTGTAGCTTGCCTTCTCGGTCGACCACCGGAGCTCCGGTGATCTGCTTCTTGCTCAGCAGAGCCGTCAGTTCCGGTACCGGCATCTCGGGGGTAACGCAGATCGGCTCTCGTTGCATATAGTCACGAACCTTCATATCGGCTCCCTTCATTTTCCCACACCTATCTCGAATAGGCCCGTTGAATCGGCTCGGGCGCGGGCCATGCCGGCAGTGTTAAACGGCATGACCGTGTGTCCCTGGCGGTCTACCGCGATGAGACCGCCACAGTCGTCAGGCAGGCTGGCGATGGCCGCGCGAGCAGCCTCGTCCAGGCTAACCTGTTGGTAAAGCATGCGGGCGCTGACGTCGTGGGCCAGGGCCCGGCGAATGAACTCTTCGCCGGTGCCGGTGCAAGACACGGCGCAGCTGGCGTTGTCGGCATAGGTGCCGGCCCCGATCAGGGGGCTATCGCCGATGCGGCCCCAGCGCTTGTTGGTCAGGCCTCCAGTCGAGGTGGCCGCGGCCAAATTGCCCTGGCGGTCGCGAGCCACGCAGCCGACCGTTCCTTTTTTCTTTTCTTGCAGCTGAAGGCGACGCTTTTCGGTCGAGAAATAGCTGTTGTCGACTCGCTCCACCCCGCATTCGGCGGCGAACTCTTCGGCTCCAGCCCCGGCGAGCAGGACGTGAGGAGTATCGGTCATGACGCGGTGGGCCAGTTTGATGGGGTTCTTGACCGTCTTGACCCCGGCCACCGCCCCGCAGCGATGGTCGCGTCCGTCCATGACGGCGGCGTCGAGTTCATGCTGGCCGGCGGCGTTGAAGACAGCGCCCTTGCCGGCGTTGAAATAGGGCGAATCTTCGAGCATGGCCACCACCGTCTCGACGCATTCGAGACTCGTGCCGCCCTGTTCGAGAAGGCGGCTACCGGCGCGGAGCGCGGCTGTAAGGGTCTGTTGATAGCCTTGCAGTTCGTCGGCCGACAGGCGAGCTGGATCGGCGCCCGCGCCGCCGTGGATGACCAGGGCCCAATCGGGCGACTCGGCCCAGCCCGGAGCCAGGGCGCACAAGCAAAGCATCAGCATGAGAGAGCGTCGCATCCCAGGCACTTCGTAACCCGCGACAAACCTCCCTGGGGCCAGCCGGCAAGCTCTTGGCAACAAATCGTTCGAAGGCTGGCTGATAGACTCCAGCCATGGTCTCGACTCACTACACGCACTATCACTCGGGCAACACCCAGGATGTCCGCCCCCGTCATCGGGGCGGGCTGGCTCTGATTGGCGGAGGCGCCGATGTGGATTCGGCCTTTCGCTACTTAATCGACCGGGGCGGAGGCGGCGACTTCCTGGTGCTGCGGGGCAGCGGCGCCGACGGGTATCAGGACTATGTCAGCGAGCTGGGCGGGGCCAACTCGGTCGAAACGCTGGTGCTTCACGATCACGAAGCGGCCAGCGACCCTTTCGTGCTCGAGCGGATCGAACGAGCCGACGCCATCTTTCTGGCCGGCGGGGATCAGTGGAACTACGTGGGCAAGTGGAAGGGGACCCCTTTGCTCGAGGCGCTCAATCGGGCTTTGCTCAACGGAGTGCCCATGGGAGGCACTTCGGCCGGGCTGGCCGTGCTGGGCGAGCATGTTTTCACGGCCGAGCGCGACACCATCACCAGCCAGCAGGCCATGGCCGACCCCTATCATCCGGCCTTGACGCTAGAGTCGGACTTTCTGAAAGCTCCCGCTCTGGAGGGTGTCATTACCGACAGCCACTTTTCTCAACGCGAGAGGATGGGGCGGTTGGTGAGTTTCATGAGTCGCCTCGAGCCCTCGACCGTGGGTATCGGCGTGGATGAGGCCACCGCCGTCCTGGTGGATGGCCACGGTCACGGCGACGTGGTGGGGGAGGGAGCGGCCTATTTCGTGCGGGGGGACGGGCCGCCCGAGCATTGTCTGCCCGGAGAACCTCTGACCTTCGAGGGGTTGCACGGCTATCGCGTCGAAGCCGGTCAACATCTCGATCTGCCCCAGTGGACCAGTGATGGCACACCGCTGGCGGTCTCGGTCAGAGAGGGCACGTTAGTGGATTGAAGGATAAAAAGGAGCGGATGCCGGTTGGCGACGCCGCTCGCAACAAGCTGATCGCCTATGGCATCGTGGCCGCCCTGGTGGGAGTGATGGCCGTATTGGGCGTGCGCTCGGTATCGGGCCCTCAGCTGTATAAGGGCGACAAGCTCGAGACCATGACCTGTCGTCTCTGCGACGGCACCGGCCAGGTCAATGGTGAGCGCTGCAAGGGTTGCCTGGGGGCCAAGAAGGTGAAGGTCATCCTCCCCGGGCCCGAGCATCCCGTCGAGGTGCGAGGCACGGTGCGCGATGCGAGCGCTTTCAAAGACCGCGAAGAGGCCCAACAGATGGCCGACGCCGAGCCTTACAAGGCCGGTTTGAACGTGGTCAAGGGTGCGGTCAGGGGGGCGGTCATCCGCTTCGCCGGAGACGACAACACCATCAAGATCGACGGCAAAGCCACCGGCCGCTATCGCTGCGCCCTCAAGCCCGGCAACTACAAGGTGACGGTCGAGGCCGAGGGGTTCGCGCCCTACCAGCAAGAGCTGACCGTCGAGCCTTTGAAAGACCCGGTTTGGCCCGATATGCCCGGGGTACCTGACGACGACCATCAGAGCCTCGACCTGAACTTGATTCTCACCCGCTGAGTGTCAGCACCTGTCCTGCGTTTTTCGGTGAGGGGGTTTATACTCTAGGGATGCGCCATCTGCTTTTGTTGTTGCTTTTCACCGCACCGGTTCTGGCCCAGATTTCGCCACCCGACAAGGCCAGGCTGGTGGGCTCGGACCCGGTGGTGACCTTTCGCTGGCCAGGCAAGGCCAACCAGTCGTATTTCTTGCAGATCCTGGCCGGAACCGCCGAGGCTTACGCCGAGTCCGTGAAAGGCAATTCGATCCAGCTGCGTCTGCGTCCCGGACCGCTGTATCGTTGGAAGGCCAGCCAGATCGTGGGAGGCGGCTATCGAACGGTGGCGGAAGGCCAGTTTCAACTCAGCTCGGACCTGGTCTTCGATTTCAACGGTCGACGTGGCCGGGACGGCCTCGAGGCACCTCGGTCAGGCAGCTACAGCCTTCCTCACGAGGGGGGCAGAGGAGAGGCGGGAGGCAATGCGCCCAACCTGCGCATCGAACTGGTGCCGGGGGAGGAATACACCGCGGTCACCATCACGGGCGCACCGGCAATTCGCCGCTTTTTGTTATTGCCCGGCAGCCAGCCTCTGCAAATCTTCGCTCAAGGGGGTGATGGCGGCAGCGGGGGGGCAGGCTCTCAGGGCTATCCGGGCTATTTTGAATTCTACAACGGCTACGTCACCTACACGGGCGTGCCGGGTGGAAACGGAGGCCCGGGTGGACCGGGAGGTAATGGGGGCAACGTGGTGATCGACGGCCCCCCCGACCTGGTCGAGGTCCACAACGAAGGAGGGCGCGGTGGTGAGGGCGGTCTGGCCGGAGCCAGTTCGCGCCCATACAACACGCCTCCCTACGGCTATAGCTATCCCCAGATCGCCGATGGGCGGCCCGGTCCGGCCGCCCCCGATGGACGCGATGGTGTGGTGACGCGCCGCTAGATGTCGAAAGTGAAGCTGCTGTTGGTGAAGCCGCCGTTTTGCTGCGCGGCCTGATCGAACTGCATGCGCTCGACGGTCCAGCGAACCGGCCAGATGCCGCGCTTTTCAGAGAAGTGCTCGAAGGTCTGGGTCTCGCCGTCTTGACTGACGGTCACTTTGTCGCGGGTGCCCAAATCGTTGTCAAAGAAGCTGCCAGCCTTGATCTGGCCCTCGGGTAGGGCGAGGTCGGTGGTCACCTCGTAACGGTCGCCTTTGACGGAGATCTGTTGGGGGTGGTCGGCGGCGGCCTTCTGGATGCCGGTCTTGACGGCGTGATAACGAGCGACGATTTCCTGCTTGCTCTGGATCATGGGATCCTCCTTGTCCAGGCGAGCCTAAGGCAGTGGCCTTAAAAAATCGTGACTAATGCCTGGCAGAAAGCCTCGACCTCGGCCGGAATTCCCGAACCATAGTTGCTGTGCTGGCGTTGGCCGTTCCAGCCGCAGAGATAGTTGGTGAACCCGCCGCTACCCAGATCTTCACCGAGTTCGAGGGTGTAGAACCCGGGAGGGTCAGTGGTAAAGCGAAGGGCCACGAAGTGGGCTTCGGGAGGTTCGGCCGGCGGTGGCAGCACCAGCACGTGAAGGCCGTTCTGGTGATGGCTAAACGAGAGCGGCGGAGGAGGCAGGTCGCTGGGAGTGGTGTGCATGCCGGCATGGACCCACAGGCGCCGCAGCAGCGTGGGCTCTTCGAGCAGGCGCCGGGCCGAGGCCGGGTCGGAAAAGACCAGGTCGGGCAGCACGCGGTGAACAAAGGCATAGTGTTGGGTCATACCCGATAACCTTCCAATGGGATGCCCGCATCGAAGTGAACCTGACCACCCTCGGTGGTTTCGAAAACATCCAGGAACCGTCCGCCGTGAAGTTTCATGCCGAAGGCTCTGGGAGTGACCTTGAGCCAGCCCATGATGCTGTACTCTTCGCTAGCTCTGGTGACCACGTAAGGGCGTTCGAGGGAGCCGTCGCCCGTGGCCAACAAGGCCTCGCGCAGCTTCTGAGCAAAGTAGAATTCGAGATCGCTCGCTTTTTCGTCGCCCTTTTTTTCGGCCACCACGCCGAGCGCGATGTGCAGCCCCGGGTTGAGGAGATGGTTGGGAAACTGGGCTCGGGCCATTTCTTCGGCCTCGTCCAATCGCTCGGCTTCGATCAGCTCCCACACCTGGTCGGGAGCGGCCTGCTCGGGCCGAAAGGCTTCGAGGTCGATTACCTGTTGACGCAGGGTTTCATAGGTGGGAAGCCCCGGCTCGCGCAAGAAGTTGACCACCAGCTCGTGCATCGTGACGACTTTGCCACCGGGTTCAACTTCCCTTCGATGTCAGTATGACCGGGTGAATCGACCGTGGGCTTCCTCCCAGGAGAACGGTCGTCAACTGGCCCGCTTCCAGGTCGACTGCGAACGGAGTCAACTCGAAGGTGGAGCCGGCGGGGTGGAGCTGGAACAAGTGGTGACCGGCCTCGAGGTCGAGGATTTCGCTGCAGTGTGCATATTCCAATCCCGCTATCAGCTCACGGTCGGCCTCCACCAGGTCCAGGCCAACGAGGGTGGGCACCGCGTGCATCACCCGAAGGCTGGCGTGGTTTTTGTCTGTCCGGACGTGGTCGCGCAATACTCGCAGTTGCGGGCCATAGCCCCTGGCCGAGTGGTATTCTTGCCCTTCAAAACGGGCTCGGAAGTGGTCCCAGACACCGGTCTTGGAGCGGGCCGACGGCAGGCCGAAGAAGACCAGTGTCATGGGCTGGGCGGGCAGGCCCAGGCGTTGCGAGAGGAGTGGCCGGCCGGCTTGCTGCAAAGTGATTCGGGTGACCTCGGCGGGGTTTTGCCAGGGCCCGACTGGTTGCCCGGTCGGCAAAGTGACCGTCCGCTCGCCGATCGAGACCTTGAGGTCCTGGGCTTCAACCAGGCTGACGCAACGCACGCGGCCCCAGGTTGGGGTGGTGAGCAGACAGAGCACGAGTAACAGCCTAGCCATCCGTAGCCACCCTTTGCAGCAGATAGGGTCGCCCCAGGAAGATCAGGGCCACCGTCACCAGGAATAATGCCAGCGGAACGGTGGCCGAGATCGCCAGTCGAATCACCAGGAAGACTCCGACCACCGACCCTACCGCCATCCCCGCCAGGGCGATCCAGGAGTGCGAGTCGAGCTCGTGATAAGCGATCACATTGACCACGCCGAAAGTCACCAGAAAGGCCAGAGAGGCGGTCTCGACGAGCACCGACAGCGAGCCGGTGGTGGCCAGCACTGTGGCCATGCTTCCCAGGCAAACTACCGCGAAGCTGGGCACCTCCCGTTCATTGGTCCGCTCGAACACCGCCGGCAGTTCGCCTTCCTCGGCAATGCGAGCGGCGAGCTGGGCGGACGAGAACAGGGTCGAATTGATGGCCGCCGAGGTAGCCATGGCGGCGGCCACGGTCAGGACGATCAGACCCGGGTAGCCCACTGCCTGATAGGCGGCCAGCGAGAGAGCCACTTGCTTTTTTTCGATCACGGCCAGGGCCCCCGCCAGGCTGGTCGTTCCCAGGGCCACCAGGACGTAGAGGGCGATCACGAAAACGACGGCGCTGACCACCACCGGCACCAGGTACCGCTGGGGGTTCTCGATCTGCTCGTACTCGTAGGCCACCAGCTGAAACCCCTCGTAGGACACGAAAATCGAGGCTGCTCCGATGAGCGCCGTCCAGCCTGGCTGCGGTTCGATGCCGGCGACCAAATTGACCGGTTGGAAATGGAGCAGGCCGTAGACAGCCAGCGCTGCCAGGACAAACAGGTTGGCTGAGACAGTCGCGATCTCCAGGCCCTTCATCTTGCCGACGCCGCCCAGATTCAAGCTGATCAGGCTAACCATTGCGAGTAGGGCCAGGCCCCGGGTCCAGGCCGGACTGCCCCCAAAGGCGTAGGCCACGTACTGCCCAAAGGCAAAGGCATAGAGGGCGATGGTCAGCACGTAGCCCAGCAGCAGGATCCAGGCGAGCGAGCCGGCCGGTCCTTCCATCTCAAGCTCTTCGAGAAACTCGAAGGCTCCACCGGAGCGCCCAAAGTGATTCGAGAGGCGGCAGTAGTTGATGGCGCTAGGTAGGGCTACCACGCCAGCCAGTAGCAGGCTGAGCCAGGCCCATTGGCCGGCCAGGCCCACCACCACACCCAGGGCCGTGTAGATTCCTCCGCCGACCATACCTCCGGCCACCAACGACCAGAGAGCGATGGGCCCGATCTTTTGCTGGTCGCTCACGACTTCATGCTAAAAGAAGAACGGCGAGCTCGGCAGAGCCGATAGGGTCGTGAGGGGGGCATCCCTATGGGTAGGCCCCAGCGGGTATTTCAACCCACCCGCGAGAATGGCCCGGGATGCAACCCCGATCGATGGTGTTCATCGGCAGCAAAGAGCTCGGCTACCAAATCCTGACGGCCACTCTTGAAGCGTTCCCCGGCAAGATCACTGCGGTGGTGACCCTCGACGACCGTCAGGACCAGCGTAGCTGCTATGACCTGCTGGTCGAACTGGGCCAACGGCACCAGCTGCCTGTCTACACGCTCGACAAACCCTCGCAATTGGCCGCGGTGCTCACTCGGGAAAGTCCTGACCTGTGCCTGGTGGTGGGTTGGTACTGGCTCATCCCCGAGGCTCTTCTGAACGCCGTGCCCGCTGGCTTCGTGGCCATCCATAACTCGCTTTTGCCCCGCTATCGGGGTGGCTCGCCTCTGGTGTGGGCCTTTCTCCAGGGAGAGACCGAAGTGGGGTTTTCGGTGTTTCGGCTACAACCGGGCCTCGATGACGGTCCGCTCTGGGCCCAGCACCGCGTCCCGGTGCACCCCGACGACTACATCGGTGACCTGCTAGCGCGCGTCAATGGGGCGGTGGTGGCCGCCTGGCCGTCGGTGCTTTCCACTATCGTGGACGGTCAGGAGCCCAGTCCGCAGAGGGACCATGGAGTGACGTTCTGCGGCTTGCGGGCCCCCTGGATGGGGCAGATCGACTGGTCTTTGCCGGCCGATGACCTCGAGCGCTTTGTGCGGGCTCAGTCGCGGCCTTATCCCGGTGCCTTCAGTTTCTATCAGGGCCGAAAGGCTATCGTCTGGAGGGCTCGCCGCTTCGAGCATCCTTACCTGGGCGTGCCGGGGCAGGTCCTGACCCTCAAGCCGCAACTGCTCGTGGCGTGTGGCGACCACCGCGCCCTGGTGCTCGAGGAGATGGAGTTTGAAGACGGCGCAGACCCGATCCAGTCTCTAGCCATCCCGCTCGGGTCTAGCCCTCAGACACCGACGGCAACGACACGCTGAAACAAGAGCCTTGCCCGGGTGCACTTCGGACTGACACCGAGCCGCCCGCGCTTTCGACCGCGGCTTTGACCAGCGCCAATCCCAGACCGCTTCCTCCGGCGCTGCGAGCAGGATCGACCCGAAAAAACCGTTCAAAGATTCTCTCTTGATGCTGGGCCTCGATACCCGGTCCATTGTCTGCCACTTCCAGGCGCAACCCGCCTGGCTCGGGCCTAGCCGTCAGGCCTACCCTTCCGCCGGCCGGCGTGTACTTGATGCCGTTGTCGAGCAGGTTGACGGTCAACAGTTCCAGAGCCTGGGACGAAAGCGCCACCCGAGGCAGGTCTTGACTCAGCTCGACCACGAGTTCTGTCTGGCGCTCCTCGGCCCCAGGTCTCACCGCCTCCACGGCCCGTTTGAGCGCCTGGCTGACTTCGCAAGAAGCCCCGCTCCTGCGCGACTCCTCCAGCCTGGTCAGGTCCAGCAGCGTGTTGGCCAGGCTGGCCAGGCGGTCGATCTGGTCATCGAGTTCGCTCAGATAGCGCCGGGTCAGCTCCTCATCTTCGAGTCCACCATCCAGCAGAGCCTCGGTTCTTAGTTTCATGCGCGTCAGGGGAGTGCGCAATTCATGGCTTGCATCTCCGACGAACCGGCGTTGGCGTTCGACCGAAGCGCGCAACTCGGTCAGCATGGTGGCGAAGGCTTGGGCCAGCGAGGCTATCTCGTCGTCGCCGGTAACCGCTACAGGGGCTTGCCAGTCGCCGCTGGCCACCTTCAAAGCGCTGTCCTCGAGTTGTCGCAGTGGACCCACCAACCGGCGACTGAGGGCAACCCCACCCACGAGAGCCAACAGCAGGGTGACCAGGCTGACGACGGCCATCCGCAGGCGGAGGCTGCGGCTGCGAGCCTCGGCCCGGGTCCGCCCTATCGCCAATCGAACCACCCCCAGGGGCCCGCCCCGGTGCGAGATGGGGGCCACCGCATAGACCCATTCGGCGTCGAGTCGATGCAACGGGCGGCCTGCCAGGGCCTCGGAGAGTTCTCGGCGCACCAGCCCGCCTTCTCCGGCCAGCGGGTGTCCGCTACGATCGGTCACCAGCACGGTAGCGCCGCTTCGCTGGGCCACCTGGGCGGCCCAACTGGCCAGATGCGGCAATTCCTCGTAGTCACCCTCTTCGAGTTCATGGAGGTAGCCCGAGAGCGGGTCCTCGAGGTAGCGAGCAGCCAGCAGCGCTTGAATTTGAAGATGATTGGCGCTTTCTTCGAGCTGGGCCTCGGAGACGAGCTGTCCAACCCCCAGATTGACCAGCAGCAGAGCCAGGCTCAAGAGCCCGCCGATCACGGCCAGGATCCGGTGTTGGATTCTCAAGCGTCCGCCAGGCGGTAGCCCACGTTTCGCACCGTCAAAATGAGTTGAGGGCGACTCGGGTCCTGCTCGAGCTTCTCGCGAAGCCAGCGAATGTGCACATCCAGAGTCTTGGGGTCGCCGATCCAGTCGGCTCCCCAGACTGCTGCCAGCAACCGTTCGCGTTCGACCACCGCTCCGTTGGCCTCGAGCAAACCGCGCAACAGTTCGAACTCCCGAAAGGATAGATGAACCGGCTGGCCATCTCGCCGCACTTCACGCCGGGACAGGTCGACCATCAGATGACCCAGTCGCCGCTCGCTTTTCTCCTCTGTGTAGCCGACCCGGCGCAGGTTGGCCCGCACTCTGGCCAGCAGTTGACGTGTCCCGAAAGGCTTGACGATATAGTCGTCGGCTCCCAGTTCCAGTCCGACCACCTGATCCGACTCTTCGCCTCGGGCCGTGACCATCAGAATCGGCACGGTGCTGAAACGCCGGATCTCGCGACAGACCTCGAGCCCATTCATTTTCGGCAGCATCAGATCCAGCAGCACCAGGCTCGGCGCCTGGGTGCGGGCCATTTCAAGTCCGGTCTGGCCATCAAACGCCTGCAGAACCTCGAAGCCCTCGCGACGCAAGGCCAGACCCAGCGGGTCCTGAATCATCGGGTCATCCTCGATCAGCAGGATTTTCTCGGCGGCCACCCTGGCTTGATTTGTGCCTGGCGAGGGGGCGTCCTTCCCGCGCTTAGTCGTCATCATCGTGGCGGGCGCCGCCGCCATCAACAGCAGGCGCCGACACGGCCGCCCCACTAAATTCTGTGTGGCGGAACTCGCCCCCGGCCTTAGCTGTTAGAGCCAGCGAACCGAAGGTCAACAGGGCCAGCACTGCCAGGGCTCCCAGGGGAGCGGCTGGCAGCTCCCGGTTGCGCCAACCAATCAGCGCCCCAAGCGAGAGCATGCCTAGCACCGAGGTTGCGATCAGAGAGATCTCGGCGCGCTCTTCGTGCTCGTGAATCAGGCGCTCACTGACCCCGGCGATGTGCTCGACCTTCTCTTCGGCGGGCTCGCCGGTGAGATAGGCTGGCACGGCTGCTAGAGCCGCCAGGGCGAAGGTGGCCAGAGCGGCTCGTTTGAGGTCTGAGCTACGGGCCAATCCAGCCGCCCCCAACAGGAGCAGGCCGAAGGGAACGCCCAGCACAGGTAGGTGATTAAGAAGCAGGTGAAGGTATGCGGTATCCATACCCTTAGCTTAGCCGATCAGGGTAAAGACTGGCCAAAGCGCAGGTTAAGCTCAGGTTAAGGCCCGAAACACCGGTCCATGAGCGACTTCTTTCAAGCCTTACGCCAGGCGAGGCCAAACCCCGACGGTCGGCGCTGGCTTTATGTCCCTTACGATCAGCTCAGCGACGAGCTCGGGCCGCTGGCGAGCGAGCCGGCCGAGGAACTCGGCGTCGTGCTCATCGAAAATCCTGGCAAAGCCGCTCGCCGACCTTATCACCGCCAGAAGCTGGCTTACATCCTGGCCAACCAGCGACACTTTGCCCTCGAGCAAGCAGGCCGCGGCGTGGCGGTGCGCTATCTGGTGGCCGACAGCTATGCCCAGGCCCTGGAGTCGGTCTCTGAACTGGGACCTTTGCGCGTGATGGAGCCGGCCGAGCGCGAGCTGCGCCGGGAACTGGCCCCCCTGTTCGAGTCGGGCTTGCTCGAACAGTTGCCCCACGAAGGCTGGCTGACCACCCCCGAACAGTTCAGAAAGAGTCAGAAGTCGGGCGGCTTCAAGATGGATGCCTTCTATCGCAAGGTTCGCCAGGACACCGGAATTTTGATGCGCAACGGTTCGCCCGTCGGCGAGAAGTACAGCCACGACGCGGCTAACCGCCAGGCCTGGTCGGGTGAGCCCGAGGCTCCCGAACCGCCCGCCTTCAAGCTAGACCCTATCAAGCGCGAGGTGGGCCAGCTGATCGAGAAGAGCTTTGGTCATCACCCCGGGCGGCTGGACCTCGAGCGCCTGCCGGCTAGCAAAGACGAGGCCGTTAGCCTGTGGGAGTGGGCCAAGCAGCATTGCCTGAAGAGCTTCGGACCCTATGAAGACGCCATGTCGTGGCGCTCGCGAGGAGTCTTTCATACTCGCATCTCGCCACTGCTCAACCTTCACCGCATCCTGCCCCGCACCGTCATCGCCGAGGTGCAACAACTCGACATTCCCTTGTCTTCCATGGAAGGCTTCGTTCGCCAGGTGATCGGCTGGCGCGAGTACGTGCGACACGTCCACCGGGAGACGGACGGCTTCCGCAGTCTGGGCGGCAGGATGAGCCGTCAGGGTGACGGCGGCTACGAGCGGTGGGCGAACCAGGCCTGGCCCGGTCAACCCCCCGAAGAACAAGCCGAGCCCAACTTTTTCGAGGCGTCTCAGGACTTGCCCCCGGCCTACTGGGGCCGGCCCAGCGGGCTGGCGTGTCTTGACCAGGTCGTCGACGACGTGTGGTATGAAGGCTGGAGCCACCACATCACCCGCCTGATGGTCCTCTCCAACCTGGCTACGCTTTTGGATCTCTCGCCTCGCCAGCTGACCGACTGGTTCTGGGTGGCTTACATCGATGCTTTCGACTGGGTCGTCGAACCCAACGTGCTGGGCATGGGCACCTATGCGGTGGGAGAGTTGATGACTACCAAGCCCTATATCTCGGGGGCTGCCTACATCCACCGCATGAGCGACTACTGCCAGCGGTGCCGCTTTGATCCCAAAAAGGACTGCCCTATTACCCGTCTGTACTGGGCCTTTTTGGGCCGCCACGCCGAGCGTCTCGAGGGCAACTTTCGTCTGGCCATGCCGCTACGCAGCCTGGCCAAACGTAGTGCGGCCAACAAAGCCAAAGACGCCGAAACCTTCGAGCGGGTGCTCGCAACCCTCCAGGCCGGAGGCCGGCTCGAGCCTTAGGCGAGCATCTGCTGAAGAGTTTTGACCACCTTCAGGTTGCGCATGGTCATCGAGACACCCAGGCCCTTTTCGAAGTAGGCGTTGGTCAGTTTACTGCGACCGATACCGTCGGGACAATGCAGATAGACGGCCCGACCGATCACCGAGAACTGTTCGCTCTCTTTTTTGACGGGCTTGAGTTCGACCTCGGCGGGCTCTCGGTCGAGAAAGCCCACGAAAACGCGGGTCGGACTCTCTTCGCCCGCTTTGGCATAGGGGTTGGCAGCCGCGATTTCGTCCATCGTCTCGGAAGAGATGACCATCACCGAGACCTCGTAGCCCCACTTCTCTTTGATGGCCCCGCTAATGGTGTCGGCCAGCTTCTTGGGAGAGCCCTTAGCCAGGAAGACGACATTGCCGGTCTGGATGTAGCTTTCCACATCCTGGAAGCCTTGTTCGCGAAACAGATCGCGCAATTCAGCCATGGCGATTTTGTTGTGCCCCCCAACATTGATGCCCCTCAGCAGGGCCAGCCACTTTTGCATGGGCCGTGCTTCCAGGTTGGAAAGCGACTCCCTGGGCCAAATCATTAGGATTTCTTTAGAGGCTAGAGGGTGTTTTTGATCGTCGCCAACGCCACGCCGGCCTATGCTGATGCCATGTTGGAGATCGTCATCGGACTGGCTATCCTTTTCCTCACGTTGGTTGCTCTAGCCTCGGCTCTGGCCGAGATCAAGGGAAACCGGCCGTCCTCTTGCGAACCATGGGGCTCGGAGGGACAAGCCGGATGCAGCGAATCGAGCAATACCTTGACCTGATGCTTCACGTGCTCAGGGCCGACGGGGTCGTCGACCCGGCCGAGCGAGAGAAATTCATGGCTATCATGGTCGAAGGCTTGCAGCTTCGACCCGAACTGGTCGAACGTTACCGCAAGGCTCTGGAATGCTCGGATTGGACCGAGGTCAGCGACGATGAGTTGGCGGCCCTGGGAGAGGGCCTCGAGCCTGGCTCCATCGCTCACATGGTCAAAGATGCCTATGCCATGGCCGAGGCTGACGGCAACTTCGATGTCAGCGAACTGGTCCTGGTGCGGCGTTTCCTCAAGGCGATCGGGATTCCCGAGACGCGCATGGAGGCTATCGACAACTGGGCCCGGGTGTCGCTCGAAGTGGCCCGCAAGGGCGAGCGCCTCTTTGTGCGGGTCCCTCAGGAGGCTCGCTAGATGTCGGGGTTTTCGGCCTTTGCCGCTGCCTCGTTTCAGATGAAGAAGCTAGCCGAAGGGGCGGTGGCCTTCAGCTTCCACGAGCAAGCCGACGGGTTTGCCGAGAGTCTTGACGACGGCATCACTCTGAGCCCTCAGGCGCTGGCCTTCTTGCACGACGAGGAGTAAAGAAATTAGGCCGCCCGCAGGCGGCCTTCGCGAAGGTGGTGGGCCACCTTCCCCATTGTTGGAGCCGAGTTCGTCGGCTCACCCCTATCCCCGTGTTGGACTGAGGGCACAGCCTCAGTCTAAACGCTGTTTACAAAATTGTAACAAAGTGAGTATAGCACATCGAGAAAAGGCGAGCAACCGAGAGGTTTGGACTAGTTCCTCATGCGGACCACGCCCTCGAGACGGACTCGTTCTTCATCGCTGCGACCGTAGCGTTGCTTGCGAGCATCGAGGGTCACCCTCAGCAGGGGTTCGTTGGTGGGCGGTTGGGAGTCTAGAAAGAAGGAGCAATCGTAGATGTCGGACGCCAGCCGGCGTCCGGCCGTGAGATACCCCGTGATGTTGGTCCCGGTGCTCGAGATAGGAGCGGCCGTGGTGGTGGGGGACGCCAGGGGGACCTCGCGACGAAGCACCTGCCGGGTGGCCGGGTCGTGATAGAGGACGACGTATTTCTGCCACAGTGGCTGGCCGGCCGCGTCCACCTGAAAGTCGGTGTCGTAGACGGCCGAGAGAAAAGCGACCGAGCCATTGTTGGGGCCAATCGTCACCGAGTCATAGACCGTCTGCTCGGCGTCGCGCGAGAAGCGGCTCAGCACCGCCTGGTTGGCGCGCACCAGATCGGTGGCCGCGTTGGTGCGCATCAGGGCGTTGGAACCCAGGCGATAGATGGCGAAGATGGCAGCTGTCAGCAACCCGAGTAGACAGGCCGAGATGAGCACCTCAGGCAAGGTGAAGGCCTTATGGGTAGAGGTAGGTTTCAAGCTCGACCTTATGATTGCGTCCCCAGCGAATCTGGACCTGCACGGAACGGGGCGGACTGATGGCTCCAACCACCGGCACGGTATCGGTGCGCACGATGATGTCGTAGCGCGTCCCATCGATGGTGGAGCTGGGGTAGGGCGTGGGAGGAAACCCGGTTCCAGCCGGTGGGGTCGGCACCGTGGCGCTGCCGTCAAAGAGGTTCTGGCCGGGCGGAATGGACGCGTAGCCCTGGGCTCGCGCCCGATCCAGCACCTGGCGGCCCAGCTCGCCGGCGGTGGCCAGCTGGGTCGACTGGGCGCTGAGCGTCACTCCGCCAAGAAAGACCTGGATAGTCCCCAGCAAAGCCACCGCCAGGATCCCCAGGGCCACCACCACCTCCATGATGGTAAAGGCCCGTCGTCTCACTAGCGGGCCACCCAGGTGGTCACCGTCATGGGTCCGGTGGCCGCCTGCGAAGTGTCGTCGAAATAGGCCTTGTTGTAGGTGATGCTGGTGCCGCTATTCAGCAGAACGTCTCCGGGAGCCACCGTTTGGCCGTTGATGTCGACGGGCTGTTGCGAGCCGTCGTCGTTGGCGATGACCGCGCCCACAATGTTGACCTGATTGTCGGCATAGAAGTAGCCGTTGGTGTAGATCACTCCCTGGAAGTTCGAACTTCCCAGGCGACCGAAGCCAATCTGCTGATGGATGGAAAGCACCTGACCCCAGAGGTGGGCGTGGGTGGTGTACTGGTCGCCTACGCTGTCGAGCAGACCGGCGTGGGTGGAGGGGATGTCGGGATTGAAGTTGTTGAGGACATTGAGGTCTCCGCCCAGGTGGCTGCCGCCCCCTTTGAACAGGTCCGAGACATAGGTCAACCGCTTGACCATGAACTGCTCGGTCGGACCGCTGCCAGCGGCGTTGACCACCGTGGCAATTTTTTCTAGCACGGCCTCGTCGCTACCGCCGAAGCCGGGCTGGCCGGTATTGAACGGCGCCAGAGTGCGCTGGATGTCGACCCGGCGGTCGCGCACGGTGGTGCCGAAGTCGGCCACCCCGTAGTTCTGCATATCGGTATCGAGGGCGTCGAGAGCGGTCTTGG
This sequence comes from Vulcanimicrobiota bacterium, assembly GCA_050250895.1. Taxonomy (GTDB): domain Bacteria; phylum Vulcanimicrobiota; class Xenobia; order Xenobiales; family JADMJV01; genus CAYRFU01. Next base: position 71,726 of record JBFWNU010000005.1, read on the forward strand.
CCTGGTCCCACCAGAGGGACAACTGGGGATTGCCCTGAGCCGTGGCCAGGTCCTGGATGTATTGGTCTCCGTCGAAACCGGTGAGTTCGACGCTGCCCTTGCTGAAGATCGAGACCTTGCGATCGTTGTTGGTCACGATGGTGGCGTCACCGCGAAAGACGGTGGCCGGCTCGTCGGGGTCGGCGCCGTTCACGTAGAGCCCCCCATCGCCGGTGATCGACCCGTTGACGGTCACCTTGCCGTTGACATAGAGGGTGGCGCCGTTGAGCACCAGATCGCCATTGACCAGCAGGTCTCCGTCATAGTAGAAGTCTTCCGGAGTGCCGCTGCCCAGAGTGGCTCCACCCACGGCGGGAACGGTGGCCGGCGTGGCCGTCTGTTTAGCCAGGATTTCCGCCTCGATGTCGACGGTGGGAAAGGGCTTGGCGCTGGCGTTGTTCTGGGTCGGCGGGCTGCCTCCGAGGGTGGCGCCGGTGAGGCTGATGCCCGAGGCCGCCACTGCACTGACCGTGCCGGCGATGGTAGCGGTGGTGCCGGGGTCCTGGGTCCACTTGATCAGGTCCGGGTCGCTACCGGCAAAGTTCGAGTGAATGCCCGCCGGTTCAGGGGTGGGATCGTCGAGGGCCCCGATGCCCTCGACGCGTACGTCTCCTCGCATGTGGACCCGGCCCGAGTTGAGCAGAGCCACGTCCACCTCGGGGCCTCCACCCCGCCGCACCAGCACCTCGACTACGCGCTCGACCGGGCCCACCCGGGCTACCACCACCAGATCGGCCACGCCCGGGGGTACGGTGCCGTCGCCCCGAGGGCCATTGACCACGGCCAGTCCGGCCAGGTTGTTGACCGACTCGTGCTTACCTACCGACTGGGTGTCGGCGTTGGTATTGAAGATCAGAGTGTAGCTGCCCCGGCCCCCCAACAACGTGGTCGAGTTGAACCCGCCCACCCAGGCCCGGTTGGCCTCGAGTTCGGCCAGGGCGTGAGCCACGCCCGCTTCGGCTGCGCCCAGCGCAGCCAGGCGGTCGGTGTGGCCTCTGGTCGTGAAGTTGCCCCCGGTGGCCCCGGCCACAATGGCCACGAGCATGATCATCAGCACCGTGGCGAATAAGAGCGCTGTAATGAGGGCGATGCCCCGCCGTGTCCCGTTCCCCATGTTAACATAATAGCAACAAATCGACCGGTTTGCACCCATCCAAAAGTAGCGAAATCGACAGGATGGCTGGGGGCGAACGGGCGAATGCGAACCGCATGCAGGTGATCGCCGTCAACGTAGGACAGGCCAGGACTCTCGTCAAGGGTCGGGGCCAGAGCAAAACCGGCATCTTCAAGACCGCCGTCGAGGGTCCGGTGACGGTCGGTCCCCTCGGGCTCGAGGGGGACGTGCAGGTCAACCGCAAGCACCATGGCGGCCCGGACCAGGCGGTTTATCTATATGCGGCCGACGATTACGTCTGGTGGCAGAGTCAGTTGGGTCGCGAGCTTGAGCCGGGCACGTTCGGTGAGAACCTGACTCTCGACACCTTTGGCACCGAGCCCCTGGCCGTGGGCGACCGCCTTCGACTGGGAGAGGTCTTGCTCGAACTCACGGCACCCCGCGTACCATGTGCTACCCTGGCAGCCCGCATGGGCGAACCGGGCTTCGTCAAGCGATTTCACCAGGCGGGTCGACCGGGTGTCTACGCCCGGGTGCTGGAAGCGGGCCGGCTCGAGGCCGGGCAAACGGCGAACTGGGAGGCCCGAGGCCAGGTGAGCATAGAGGAGCTATTTGGCCTCGTTTATCAGAGCAAGGCCGAGCCGGCCAGGCTGGCGGCGGTCTTAGCTGCGCCTGTGGCGTCTCGTCTGCGTGAACTCTTGGAATCGCGGCTGGCCTGAGCCTCATCCACCAGCCGCACCACCAGATCCAGCAGTTTCTGGCCGCGAGGACCGGCTAACTCTACATAGCGCTGGCGCACGGGTAGGCTGGCCTCGACAAAGCGCGCCCGCTCCTCGGGCGTCAAACGGACCACCTGAATCCCCGGACGGGCCTCTTTGATCTGCTCGAGGCGCTCTTGATTGTAGCGCTTCTGCAAATCGAAGATCTCGCCGTGCAATTGGGCGATGACCTCGTCGACCATGTCTCTTCGTTCGGGCGACAGGTCCTGATAGAACTTGCGGTTGGCCACCGCCGTGGTGAAGAATTGGGCCTGGCGGGCGAAGATGAGATAGTCGCAAACTTCATAGAAGCTCATCTCTTGAATGGCGAAGATGGGGTTGACCTGACCGTCGATCATCTTCAGTTGCAGGGCGCTGTAGACCTCGCCGTAGGGGAGGGGAGTCGACGAGGCTCCATAGGCCTGATAGGCGGCCAGCAACAGCGGTGAGGTCATCACCCGAAACTTGACCCCCTCGAAATCGGAGGGCTGGTGGATGGGCTCGTTGGTGGTCCACACCTGCCACCCCTCGGAATAGATCGAAAGTAGCTGGAAGCCCTTTTCGGCGTACAGCTCGTCAAAGGCCCGCGTGAGTTCTGGGTCCTCGAGCACCTCACGATTGACCGCCTGGTCGGCCGAGAAGAGATAATGCAATAGCAAGACCTGGACCTCGGGAATCAGCTTGCCGATATGCCCCGGCGAGGCCATCGCAAACTGCAGAGTCCCGTTATAGAGTAGTTCCGTGGTTTGGTCTGAGGTTCCCAGCGCACCATAGGGGTAGATCTTCACCCGGATCTTTCCGCCCGACCTGGCTTCGATGAGCTCCTTGAAGCGCCGGGCGTAGGCGTCTTGCACGCTGCCGCGAGTCTCTTCGATAGCGAAGCGCCAGGTTTCGGGACCCGGCTGATTCGTAGCGCAACCGCCCAGGCACACCAGGGCTACCAGGCTCAGCCAGACGCGAGCTTTACTAGCCATAGCGAGATCCCTTCGAATTTGATGATGATGGCCGAGGCCAACAGCAAGATGGCGATGAACGGCGGAGTACCGCGAATCACCTCCAGGTACGGCTTGCGAAAGACGGCAATGGCCGTGAAAATGTCACACCCGAAGGGCGGTGTGGCCGACCCGATGGCGGCCTGCAAGGTGACTACCACCCCCACATGGACAGGATGGATCCCGGCGGCCACCGCCAGGGGATGAAAGATCGGCGTGAGGATCAAGATGACCACGATGGGGTCGACAAACATGCAGCCGATGAAATAGGCCACCGCCACCGCGCCAAGGATGACCAGCGGCGACGAATCGGGAGTCAGGTGAAGCCAACCGTTGATCAGTTGCTCGGGTAGTTCAGCGAAAGCAATGACCCAGGAGAAAGCCGCTCCGGCTCCCACGAGCAAAAAGACCACGGCGGTGATCAGCCCGGTGGACAGGGCAATGGAGGGGATGTCTTTCCAGGCCAGCTGGCCAAACACCATCACCTCGAGGGCAATGGCATACATCACCGAGATGGCGGCCGCCTCGGTGGGGCTGAAAAAGCCGGTGTAGATGCCTCCCACCACAATGACCGGAAAGCCCAACGGCAGCAGGGCCTTGCGCAGGCTCTCGCGCCGCTCGCTCCAGCTGGCCGGCTGGGCTCTGGGGATACCCATCTGTCCGGCGGCGATGTAGCAATAGATGGAAAACATCAGCAGGATCAGCAAGCCGGGACCGATGCCCCCCAGAAAGAGGTCTCCGATGGAAGTGCCCGAGACCACTCCATACACGATCATTCCGATGCTGGGGGGAATGAGCAGCGCGATATCGCTGGCGTTGATGATCAGGGCCGTGGCGAACGAATCGGGATAGCCCTTCTCGAGCATGCGCGGCCGCATGGGGCCGCCTACGGCCACCACGGTGGCCTGGGTCGAGCCCGAGATGGCTCCGAACAGAGTGCAGGTCACCGCGCTGGTGATGGGCAGTCCGCCACGAATGTGGCGCACAAAGGACATGACCAGGTCGAGCAATCGATTGGAGGTTTGCCCGGTGGTCATCACATCGGCGGCCAGGATGAACATCGGCACGGCGATGAGGGCGGCCGGCTTGACCCCGCCGATCATCTGCTGGGCCATCACTTCCAGGCTCACTCCGGGAAAGCCGCTCAGCAACAAGGTCAGTGAGCCCACCACCAGGGGAACCACCATAGGAAAGCCGAGCAGCAGCAGGGCCAGCATCAACAGCGCCACCAGCCCAATCATAACGGGTCGGCCCCATCCTCGACATCATAAGAGATGTAGATCTTATCAGGGCTTCCCAGATTCTTGAAGGCAGTCAAGCAGAACTGTAGACCCGTCATCAACAGGCCCAGAGGAGCCGTGATGTAAACCAGGTAGAGCGGGACTCGCAACACGGGCGAGATCGTTCCCAGGGCCCTGAGCGTGTTGAGATAAGCGACTGCAAACACGGTCAGGGCAAACATCAGCAAGGCCGTCAAAACACAGGAAGAGATCATCAGCCGGCGCTTCCAATCGTGGCTGAGCTGGTCATAGAGGGCGGTCATGCGGATGTGGCGGCCGTGGCCGGCGGCATAGCTCGCGCCCACGAAGGTGATCATCACGATCAAGAACTGGCACAGCTCTTCGGCGAAAGCCAAACTGTGCCCGAAACCTGTGCGCGTCACCACATTGGTGGCGGTCAGGCCGGCGATGGCAAGAATTCCAAAGCTAATCAGAAATTCTTCCAGTCGCCGTATGCAACGGAAAAACGCCAGCAAAACCAGGGAGACTACTTGCTTTCGGGACCCACGCTCGAATCCCCCCCCTAGAAAAATAAAGGACCTGAACGTGTGTTCCTCAAAGCCGTTACTATCCCGTGATTGAATTACAGCAGGTTTGCAAGGTTTTCCATGCTCCTGACGGCCGTGAGGTGCATGCCGTCAAGAACATTACGCTGACGGTGGAAGAGGGCGAGACGGTCTGTCTGATCGGCACCAGCGGCTCAGGCAAGACGACCACGATGAAGATGATCAATCGCCTGATCAATCCCACCAGCGGCAAGATCCTGGTGGGTGGTCAGGACGTGCTCGAGCAAGACCCGATCCAATTGCGCCGGGGCATCGGCTACGTCATCCAGAAAGGTGGGCTTTTTCCCCACCTGACCGTGCGAGCCAATGTGGCGATGCTCTGTCGCCTCGAGAATTGGGAGGCGAGTCGCACGCGCGCGCGAGTCGACGAGCTGCTGAGTCTGGTCAACCTGCCACCCGACGAGTATGCCGAGCGCTATCCGGGCGAGCTGTCGGGCGGTCAACGCCAGCGCGTCGGGGTGGCCAGGGCGCTAGCCCTCGATCCCGACTACATCCTCATGGACGAGCCGTTCGGAGCCCTCGACCCAATCACTCGCGATCAGATTCACGAAGAGTTCACCACCCTGAAAGAACGTGTGAAGAAGACCATCGTCATCGTCACCCACGACATGGCCGAGGCCTTCAAACTCGGGGATCGCATCGCCTTGATGCACAATGGCGAGATGATCCAGTGCGGCAGTGAAGACTATTTTCGTTCCCAGCCGGCCAACGAGTTCGTGGTCGACTTTCTCAAGAGTCACCTGTCTCGCCCGGCTACCGCCCAGGAGATCGTGGACCCTGAAGTGCCGGTAGTGACCCGACGTAACGGCGCTCGAATGCAGCTGGTCCAGGACGAGGACAGACTGGTCCTTCATCGCGATGACCAGAGTTGGGAACTCAAAGCGATCGCGGCGAACTGCGGGGTCTCTCAGGCCTTCGAAGAGATGCTCGACGGTGCGGCCCCGGCCGTGGCCGTGGCCGACGGCGAGCGGGTGCTGGGCGTGATCACCAGAGAGAGCTTGATGAATGCCCTTTAGGCGCTGGCTGCTCATACTGATGGCGATGTTCGCTCTGGCGCTGGGGGTGGGGGCCGAAGACAATCCTACCATCGTAGTGGCCAGCAAGACCTTCGCCGAGTCTCGCATTCTGGGCGAGATCATGGCCCAGCTGATCGAGTCCCAGACCGACCTGCGGGTGGAGCGAAAGTTAGGGCTGGGCGGCACCATGATCTGCTTTGAGGCTTTGCGTAAAGGCGAAGTCGATGTCTACGCCGAGTACTCCGGCACCGGCCTGGTAACCATTCTCAAGAGAGAGCCCGTCAAAGAGCCTCTCAAAGCCTACGTACAGACCGCTCGGGGCTTTCGCAACCAGTATGATCTCATCTGGCTGGCTCCCTTTGGCTTCAACAATACCTATGTGCTGGTGATGCCCGAAAAGGTCATCCAACAGACCGGTTTTCAGCGGGTGTCTGACCTCTCGGATACGGACTTTCCCGTAGACGGAGGCTTTACCCACGAGTTTCTCCAGCGGCCCGACGGTTGGCCCGGGTTGAGCAAGACTTATGACCTTGATTTTCCGGTGCGAGGGGTCGAACATGCCCTGGCTTATCAGGCCATCCAGGGCGGTAGCATCAACGTCATGGATGCGTTCTCTACCGATGGCAAGCTGCTTCGCTTTCACCTGATTCCGCTCGAAGACGACCAGAATTTCTTTCCTCCCTACCAGGCCTGTCCGGTGGTGCGCCGCGAGACTCTCGAGGCCCACCCCGAGTTGCGACAGGCTCTCAACAGCCTGGCTTTTCGCATCGACGACCAGACCATGCAACGATTGAACTACCAGGCCGAAGAAGAGGGCAAGAGCTTCCCCGCGATCGCTTCGGATTTTCTCGAGGAGATGGGCCTGCAGGCCCCGCCTAAACAGACCGCAGCCACAGGGCGAGGCTTCTGGCAACTGCTCTTGAGCCGCCACATGGGCTCGCTGTTGCTCGAGCATCTCGGCCTGACGCTGGTGGCCGCCGGCCTGGCTACCCTGGTGGGTGTTCCCGTCGGGATCTTTATCACCCGCAAAGAACGGCTGGCCCAGCCGGTGCTGACCGCCACCGGTGTCATCCAGACCATCCCCAGCCTGGCTCTGCTGGCCTTTCTCATTCCCATTCCTTTTCTCGGTTTGGGAGCGACCTCGGCCATCGTGGCTCTGTTTCTGTATGCCCTGCTGCCGATCGTGCGCAACACCTACACCGGCATTCGCGAAGTCGATCCCAATTTGATCGAGGCCGCGCGGGGCATGGGCCTGCGCGAGTCGCAGATCCTCTGGAAGGTGCAGCTGCCCCTGTCCGTGCGAACCATCATGGCCGGCGTGCGGACTTCGACCGTCATCGGGGTGGGCGTCGCCACCCTGGCGGCCTTCATCGGAGCGGGTGGTCTGGGGGAGCCCATCATTACCGGCCTGCAGCTTAGCGATAACTTGATGATTCTTTCGGGAGCCCTGCCGGCCGCCGGACTGGCCCTGTTCTTCGAGGCAGCCCTCGGCCAGCTCGAGGTGGTGCTGGCCCCTCGTGCGGCTTAGGGTTGGTGCGTGTGGGCGGTGTGCCAGGTCTCGACAAAGGGATAGGCGTCGCGGTTAAAGTCTACCCCCACCTGATAGTCGAACGTGCCGGGATGGGCCCCGACGAGAAAGCGACCTGCCTTGTTCTCTAGCGGAATGATCTTGGCCCCAGCGTTCTTGCGCACTCGCGCAACCAGATGCCAGCCATCGGGAACAGTGCGGTCGGGACGAACCTCGAGCCACACCCCCTGCTCGTCTTGCACGACGGTGGTGGCCAGGCGAGGAAGGCGTGCCAGGAAGTCCGCCTCCTCGGATTCGAGCTGCTTGAGTCGGCGGAGCCAGGCGGCTCGGACTCGTTCGAAGCTGAACTCCTCGGCCTGCAGGGTGTCCTGCCAGAACACCACCGGATCGTTGAGCTCGGGGGCGTCGGCTCGGCCGATGGAGTGATAGACTCGACCCGGTGCCGTGGGTCCGTAGAGGTCGACCAGGGCGGCGACCCACAGTTCTCCCAGGGTGTAAAGGGCGCCCTCGTCGAGCCGCAGCTTGAACTGCTCGGGGTCGGTCAGGTCGGTGAACTTGAGGTGATGACGACTCCAGAGGGCCACCGCGTGTTGGCGCGAGGCTCGGCGGCTGCGCTTGCTGGTGATATTCTCGAAAGCAGCGAACTCCGAGCTGCCCTCGCAGAAGAACGAAGCCGCGGCCGCATAGTCTTGCAAGCGCTGCCCGGCGATGCGGTGGGCCAGCACGTGGCAGGTCTCGTGGAAGAGAACATGCTCGAGCAGGCTGGGGTCGCCGTCCTGGGTGATGTCGACCCGCATCTTGCCCTTGGAGGCGATGCCCAGATGAGCGTAACTGACATCGGTAAGGTCGGCCACGATGGGAGGCCCGGACGGAGCCGCCAACACTTCCACGGCCCGCTCATAGATTCGATCGGCCGAATCGGCCAGTTGAACAGCCCGGCTTCGCAGGTTGACGGGAAAGGTGAATTGATAGTGGCTGGTGCTCAGGCGGGCTGTTTGAAAAGACTGAAACGTCTCGGTCTCTTCCTCGGGCGCGTCCCCGCCCATCAAGGCGATGCTCAGCAGGATCACGATCAGAAAGCCGGTGCAACCCAGGGCGAAGCGCCCGGGCAAGGCCCGAGCTGCGTCTTCGTAAGCGCGGGTGGCCTGACCGCCGCGGCCGCTCCAGAGCCGCTCGGCCATGACCAGGCAGACGAGCGCCGCGGCCAGGTGATAGAACACGTCAGACCAGGCCACCTCCAGGTAGACTCCGTAGTAGCGGGCCGCGCCCAGCCGGGTGGGATCCAGCCAGATCAGTTTGGGGGCGATAGTCTCGAAGCGAGTGACCAGCCAGGCCAGGGCCGCCCACACCAGCAGGCCGTAGTTGCGTCCAAACGAGAGCAAGAGCCCGTGGGCGAGCCCCAGACCCGCCACCAGCGCCCACAGGCAAGCGATCGTGAGGGCCGTAGCCAGGCGAAACTGAGCGAAGCCCATCGAGTCGTTGCTGGCCAGATGGAGGCCGAAATAGAACAGCTGGGTGAAGGTAACCACGGCCAGGATCAACAGCTGGGCCGCCGACCACTTGGCCGCAAAGATGCCGCGCCGGCTAATGGGCAGAGTATGCAAGAAGGCGATGGTGCCGTCTTCATATTCGCGCGGAAACAGGCAGAAGGCGAGCGAGAAACCGAAGAGATAGTGGAAGAACGAGAGGCTGCGCGAAGAGTCTGGCTTGAGAACATCCAGCATGTCGGTCCAGCCCATCTGGTCGATGGGGGCAACCAGCAAGGCCATGACTCCGTCGAGCAGAAAGAGCGACAGGAACAGCAGCGCCACCGGCAACAGCTGGGCCAACTCTTTGCGGACCAGCGAACTCATCAGGGAACCACCCATCGGCCGGCCACCAGGCGGACCGGGCAGCCAAGCTCGGGAACATCCACCTCGAGAGCGCAGAAGATGCGCTCTCCGCTGGTATAACGCGAGTCGAGCTGAAACTTCTCTGAGCCTCGACAGAAGTGTTCTTCGCGCAGCAGCTTCGAGGCCGGCAGATAGGCGTCATAGGGTCCCACCTCGGCGTGGACCAGGGCACACGCCAGCGCTTGCTGGCTGGGTACGTCAAAGGCGTAGTGGATGGCATCCCCCCTCACTTCGAGCCGGCCTTGAAAAGAGTCCAGGCGGGTCATCAAGTCCGCGTTCTGGCGGCGCCAGTGCTCCATCTGCTCGGCCCAACCGCTCACGAACTCGGGCCAGGGGACTCCGCAGACTTTTTGGAAGCGCTTGGGAAACGGATAGAACCACTCGCGAACGGTTTGCCGCGAGTCGCTGGGCGAAACCTGGGTATAGAGGCTGCGGGCCAGCTCGAGCACGGCTTCGCGCCCGCGGGTCTGCTCGAGATAGAGCACCCCGGAATAGGCCAGGGCTTCGGCCAGGCGATCACCCAACCGGTCGGTGCTCAGGCCCCAGTCTCGCACTTGCTCGGCGGTCAAGCGGCCGCCCCGGATGGCGAAGAGAGCTCTCGGGATCAGCGCGGGGGTGGCCGCTTCGCGTTCGACCCACCAGCGGCCGAAACCGTCGAGAAACCAGTGGCGATTCTCGAGATAGGCGCGACCTTTGGTGTGATTGCTGAGCACGTCGTGCAGACAGCGTGAGGCAAAGCCCCGCTGGTCGAAGTCGGGAGCCTCGAAATTGCAGCGGAGCAGGACTCCTTCGTTGTCGGGAAGGCTGCCTTCGTCGAAGGTCTGGCCGTCGAGGGTCGGATCGCAGATCACCCGCAGGGGTGGCCACTGGTCCACCGCCAGAGTGGTTTGCAACTGGCTCAACTGTTCCTCGAGAAAGACCATCAGGCGATGGGCGGCCGGTGAAGGTTGGTCGTCCAGGCAAAGAATGTGAAGCGGTACCTTCTGGCTGGTCAGCACCCCTTCTTTGCCCAGGTCATAGGGGGGCTTGGCCTTTTTGGCGTCATAGATGGTGGTTGCGAACATGCCGAGCACGATCAGCAGGGCGGCCAGGCATTTTTCCTTTTGCGAGAGCCGTCCTGCCATGGTCTCGGCCAGCGAGCCCTCTTTCCAGGTGCCGGCCAGCCAGGCCGCCGCCGCGAACACCACCGTCAGAAACAGACTCTCGCCCAGCTCCTTCCAGGGTAAGAGATTGCGCTCGAACGGCATCTCGGTCGGAGAGATCAGAGCCAGCGGACCGAACTTCCATAGATCGAGTTCGGTGGTGCCGGCGAGAGTCAACAGCCCGATCAGAAAACCGAGGTAGAGCGGCGTTCGAAAGCGTCCCGCAAACCCCATCAGAAAGCAGAAGCTCCATAAGAAGGCCACGTAGGCCAGGGTGCGCAGGCTCAAAAGCCCGGCGAACCGCCAGCCCACCGGTTCGCCCCGCAAGGCCAGCACGATTCCCAGGCAGACCGCCGCCAGCCCCGCCAGCGCGAGCACGCAACAACCCAGCCCGAATTTGATGGTCACCATCCGGCCTCGGCCGATGGGAAGCGTCTCTAGAAAGAGCTGGGTTCGGCCGTGGTACTCGACCACCACCAGCCGGTGAGCGCAAAAGAAGGCGGCTAACGGGATGTAGGCCAGCAAAAAGGAGGGGATCAGCTCCAACATGCTGGTTTTGTTCTCGGAGGCCGCATGACCCAATGCCTGCAAACCCAGCATCAGCCCCAACCCGACCAGCAAGCCGAGCGCCGCCCAGCCGTGATGGAGCAGTTCTTTGTAGAGCAGGGCTCGGACCTGACGCACTAGCTGTGGGTGACCATCTCCACGAAGATGTCCTCGAGGCTGAGTTCTTCCAATCCCTCGAGGTTCGCGAACACCGAGGGGTCGAGGGTCCGCAAGACGACCTGCCGTTCTCCTTCGCGGATACGGTCGGTGTAGACGGTGAAGTCCGCGAAGGTCGTCTCGTCCTCGGCCGGCAGTCTGAGCATGCGAACCTGCGAGCGCAGCTCTGCGAGGCTGCCCTCATAGGCCATCTGGCCGCCCTCGATGATGCCCAGGCGGTGGGCCACGCGTTCAACCTCTTCTACCAGGTGCGAAGAGAAGAGCACAGTATGGCCGTCGTCACGGGTTTGCTCGCGGACGATTTCGAGAAATTCTCGCCGGGCCACCGGGTCCAGACCGGCCGTCGGTTCGTCCAGCACCAGCAGGGGAGGCTTGTGGGCCAGGGCCAGAGCCAGCGCCTGTTTGGCTTTCATTCCCCCTGAAAAGGTGCCGATGGGGCGCTCGGCCGGCAACTCCATGGTCTGGACCAGACGAGCGTACTCCTCGTCGTTCCAGGTGGGGTAAAATCCGCGCACGAACCGGCCGATAGAATGGGGTGTCATCCAGGGATAGAAATTCTGCTCCTGGGCCACATAACCGATGCGTTGGCGCAACTCGGTGTCTTGACTCGACATGGGCTGACCAAACAGCTCGACAGTGCCAGCCCCGATTTCAAGAATACCCACCAGGATGCGCAGGGTGGTGGATTTGCCAGCGCCGTTTCGCCCCAGAAATCCATAGACCTGACCGGCCTCGACACTCATGTCCAGACCCTTGAGCACCTGCACGCGTCCGTAGGCCTTGTTGAGTTGCCGAACTGCCACCACCATGGCCAACGTCTTTCGCGGCCATGGCCGATCGAACCTACGGGGATGGGGGGGAGGCTATCCCCGGGGGGGACGCCGTGGTCGGGCTCGGCCCCTAGAATAGAATCAGGAGGCGAACATGAAAAAGTTGATTTTGTTGATGGTATTGCTCCTGGCCGGCTCGGCCTGGGCGATTGACGTGGAGTTTCCTTATCCCGATGAAGGCATGGTCTTCTTCGAGGCGCAGGCGGCTGCCATAGACACTCCGGTCAGCTATCCGCCCAACGCCGTCTTCTGGCAAAACGACCGCGGTAAGGCCCAGCAGGCCGTGAACAGGGCCTTTCCCCCCAACGCGACCAAGGTTCAGAAGGTGACCTTGACCCACAGTCGGGGGCCGGTGACCTACGAGCAGGTTTTGCGTCAACTCGAGCCGGAACTGGTGGAACGCTAATCCAAGCCTGTTACCACCGATTGGCTTACTTGGCCTCGGCATGGACCTGGCCGACTGAATCCCCGGCCGGCGAATCCGATGGGACCCCGCGAGATACCCGAGCCACCAGTATAGCTTCTTCGCTGACTTCGATCTCGGTGGTGACGCTGCGACGGTCGAGGCCGTCATACTCGAACTCGCTTCGGTGGGCGCCCATCACGATGGGGAACCCCGGTGAGTCTTCCGGGCCCGAGGTGAGCTGTCGGCCCGGGAGCGCTCGTTCGTGCGCAGTTATCTCAGTTCGATGTGGTCTGAGAACTGCGCCCGCGCGCGTTTCCGTCACGCCTACCCCCTGCTCCTTGCAGTCTTTGCTCACGTCCCGCGTCGCTGGTGAGCGCCCTTGGGCAAAGGGCGCGACAGCGCCCCGGTGACGTTTCAGCGAGGCCGTGAGAATAGGAACCAATCGAGGAATGAGCGCTATCCCTCATCAATGAGTTCCCGAATCATCGAGTACAGTTCGTCTTCGTTCCAGCCAGAATAGCCCTTGATGTCTACTAGAGCTGGGTTGGCCAACCTTTGAGCGTGTAACTCTTGGAGTCTTTCAACCCTACTCAGTCCCTCTGGAAGCTCTTCCTGTCTCTTGCGAACGCTGTCCACAAAGCGATCCATGGTAGCCTTCGAGAGCTTGCTGATCATTAGACTCTCCACGGCCTCAATAGCTAGACCGGCGTTCTCGATCTCCGCTTTATGGCGCAATAAGACGACCTCGAGGGAATCCAACCAATCTGGGGATGCCAAGACTCTGTCAACGTTCCTTAGAAAGTCCGACCGGTCCTCGAACTCTCTCTTCGATGTTTCAGTTCTTAGCCTTCTGCTTGCAGAGAGAACGCTTCTCGCTAGAAGTTTGAGAGATTCAGGAAAAGCCTCATTTGTGGCTAGTAACTCCGTCCACACAGCGACCTGATCGAATCTCGTGTCGTAATCGCCGGAAGACCAGTATGGGTCAGACGGTTCGTCTCTAACGATCGCCTCGTAAAGAGTCGATGTGATTACGAGTTCCTCCAATTCTGTCCCGCTCCCGGATTCCGCCATAGCCTGAACGGCTCGGACTAACTGCCAGCCAAAAGACTCGTATTGATTCTTGAGGGACCTCATGGGTTATTCCTCCTCGGTATCTTGATCCCGAGTCGACAGAGAGTATACAAGAAGTCGCAGGCCGCAAGTTTTGTGTCAGTATTTTCAGAAAGCATCCAAGCGCCCTCAGAGACTGCCGCTATCTCGGCGGCCAACTCGAGATTGTTTTTCAGTATGGCTTCCGCGATCGTTGTAGTTCCCCAATGAAGTAGGGAGTCCCAAACAGCCTGTTCCTTTCGTACCTTTCTCAAGCACCTTTGATATTGCATAGAACAGTCATCTTGGCATTCCAACCCCGCTGGATCCACCCAGTTTATCGGGTTCCCACCCACATAGGCATACAGGTTCAACCCACCCTCGTAGCCTATCGGGTCCCGCGAAATGAACCTGCCCAAGGTGGCGTCGTAAACTCGGTAGGTGGCCAGGTCCAGACCCGTCAGTTCGTGGTGGAAGAGGCCGGCGTAGCCGAAATCGCTGTCGGCATCTCCGGCTACCTTGGTCCGCTCGCCGTAGATGGTGTAGCGGTAGTCGGCTACGGTGTTGCCGTTCTCGTCGAGCAGCGAGCGGACCGAGCCGAGGTGGTCGGTGGTGTAGAAAAGCTTGGCGCCGTTGTCGATGACGCCCTGGCCGAAGTAGCGCTTCGTGATCGGGAAGTCTTGCACCAGACCATCGCGCTCGCACACGATGGCCCCACCGAGCCACCAGTATAGCTTCTTGGACACAATCACGCCGTCTTCGATCTCGGTGATGACACTGCGACGGTCAAGGCCGTCATACTCGAACTCGCTTCGGTGGGTGCCCATCACGATGGCCGTGACCCGGCCCTGACCGTCCCACTCGAACAGTTTGCCGTCGAGCTCGGTGGTCTGCCCTTTGGCGTCATAGACCTTGGTTCCGGGGGAGACCACCTGGTTGTTGGAGTTATAGCCGAAGTCGGTGGTGACGCCGGCCACCGTCATGCTGGTGATGTTGCCGGCATCGTCGAAGTCGTAGCTGGCATAGGGCGTCTGGTTGAGGTTGACGCCCACCAACCGGCTGAGGTTGTCGTAGCTATAATTGTAAGTTTCCGTGGTTACCGTGCCGGTTCCTCCGCCGCCGGTGTCATCATCGTCCCAGCCGCTGTCCCATTCCCAGAGACAGCTGAGGAACTCGTAGATCGCTCGGGAAGCCCGCCTCCGTTCCCGGCGAAGTTCGCACTCGAGGTCCGATTCGTCTTCGTCGTGGTCGCAGTCGTCGTGACCGTGGCCATGGTTGTTGTTGGCGTTGTTTCCGTGACCGTGGTTCCCGTTGTGGCTGTTCCCGTGGTGACCGTTGTTGCCCTGGTGGTTGTTAGCCTGGTGACCATTGTTGCCGTGATGGCCGTTATTACCATTGTGGCCACTATTTCCGTGGTGGCCACTGGCACCATGGTGACCGTTGTGACCGTTATTCCCGTGGTGACCATCCCCATGGTGACCGTTGCTGCCATGATGGCCATTGCCGTGGTGACCGTGTCCGTGGCCGTGGCCATCACACTGGTCGTCGTCATCGTCATCGTCATCGTCGTCGTCATCCCCGCCCCCGCCTCCGGGGTCGGCGGCGCCGCCCAGGCTCTGGACCATCTGGGTGATCCGGCCGATGGGATCGTAGGTGTAGTCGAACTGGCTCAACACGGCGCCGTTGCGCAGGTTCATGATTTGCAGCAGGCGCCGGTCGCCCTGGTTGGTGTCGTAGCTATAAGCCATATTGGGCCCGACCGTCGAGGTCACGCCGGTGACCTGGCCGGTGGTGCCGAGATAGGTCATCTGGAACGTGTCCAGAGCATTGGTGGTGGAAGTCGGCCGCCAGAGCTGGTCATAGATCACGCTCTCGGGGCTGCCGTTGATGATGCTGCCGCTCGGCCGCCCGGCCACGTCATAGGAGAACGCGGCCAGGTCGCCATAGGGGCCGCTGATCGAGGCGACCTGGTTGGCCCCCAGGCTACCCACCGGCACATAGTTGAGAGTGGTGGTTCCCTGGCCGTCGGTCATGCTCAACGGGCGCGACAGGAAAGAGTCCTGAGTGAAGGTTACCGCTGGCGTGCCGTCGCTGTAGGTCACGCTCTTGAGCATGTTGTCCAGGAAGTAGTCGTAGGTTTTGGTGTGCCCCAGCGCGTCGGTGACGGTGCTCAGCCGACCGCAGCAGGGCTGGTAGCTCACCGTCTGGGTGGCGCCATCGGGATAAGTCTTGCTCAGCAGGCGCTGTTGGATATCGTATTGGAAGGTGGTGGCGTTGCCGTTGGGGTCGGTCAGCCCGGAAGGGGCGTTCTCGAGACCGTAGGCCAGCGAGGTGATGCCGCCGTTGGGATCGATGACCGAGGTGACGCGCTGCAAGGCGTCGTGATGGATCTGGGTGATGCGGCCGATGCGGTCCTGCGTCCGGAACAGATCCAGGCGGTCATAGGTCAGGCTGTCGGTGGTGCCGTCAGGATACTGGACGCTGACGGGACGATCGAAGTCGTCATACTGGACCTCGACGGTATAGCCTTCGGAATCGGTGGCCGAGGCCACTCGCTCGGCCGAGTCGTAAGCAAATGTGGTCTGCTTGCCCAGTGGTTGGGTGATCGAAGCCAGGTTGCCCGAACTGGTGTAGGTGTAGTTCGTGGTCTCGCCCAGCGGGTTGGTGGCGGAGAGCATCAGGCCGCGGGCGTCATAAGAGAACGAACTGCTCTGCCCGGCAGCGTCGGTGAGGTTGGTGATGTTGTGGTTGGCATCGTAGGATGCGGTGAAGAGCGTCTGCCCACCCACCGAGGCACTGGTGAGATCGATGCCGTTGGCGTCATAGGTGTAATCGTAGACGCGGCCCTGAGGGTCGATCATCTGGGTGACATTGCCCCGGGTGTTGTATTGGTAGCGCGTGACCTGGGAACTGCCGTCCCCCAGGACCTGGCCCACATGGGTGACGTTGGAGTCACCGGCGAAGATCGTGTTGTACATCGGGTGGCCGTTGGGCGGGTAGAGATACCAGACCCTGTTCTGCAGAGGTTTCTTGAAGCTCTCCAGGACGCGCGCCCTGGCCTCGCCGCCTGGCGTCTCGATATGCATGAAGTGATAGATGGTGGCCTTGGTGTAGTCGAGAGTGGCGTCGAGCTGCTGCGGCTCCCAGAAGAACGTATTGCGGTAGGCCAGATTGGTGTTGCGAACCGGCATGCCTTGAGGGGTCTGGCTCTCTGAGTTGTAGGGCTCGCGGCCTTCGTTGGACTCGTAGCGGTAGCGACGACCGGCGGGGTCGGTGATCTCGAGGACCCGGTCATACGGCACCGGGATGAGATGGCGATTGTGGTTGATATCGGCGTAGAGGAAGGTGGTCGTGCCGTAAGGCGTGGTCATGGAGTTGATGAAGTCGTTCTCTTCATACTGAAAACTCGAAGTCAGGCCGATCACGTCGGTGATCGATTCGAGGTGGCCATCGGCGCTATAAGTAAAGGTCGCTGATCGCCCGAACGGGTCGGTGACCCGCGTGATTTTGAGCGGGTCTTCGGCCAGCTCATAGGCGATGGTCATCGGACGGTCGACGGCGTCGCGAATCTCGCTCAGGCGCCCCTGGTCGTCGTAGGTCAAGCGGGTGGCGTTGCCTTGAGCCGTGATGCGAGCCGTCAGGTGATAGCGCTCGCCGATCTGATGAAAATACTCGTCGCGGGAACCATCGGGATACTCCAGGCTAAAGCCGCTGCCGGTGTAGCTGAGGAAGGCGTCCGTATAGGCACCTTTGTCCGAGATGGTTGCTCCGTTGGTGAAGGTGTAGCCGTCGGTCCCGCCGCCGGTCTTGTAGATCAGCGCCTTATTGTCGGTGGCGCGGGTGTCGGTCACAAAGCTGGTCCAGTTGCTGGTCCATTTGGGCCCCAGGTTGGAGTAATCGAAGATGGCCGGCTGACTGGCTTCGCGGTGGCCGTAGGTCACTCGGAAGGGCACCGCAAAAGCGCCCGGGCTCAGACCCACCGGCGTGTCGGATAGACGCAGTCCAATCAGCATCGTGTGGGCACTCCATTGGGCCATACCCGACATTGCGGTGGTGAGCCCCGGCCCTCCACCCGACGCGGGGGCCGGACAGGTCGGAAAGGCGTCCTCGTCGCCCGAGGCTTCATTCTCTCTACGGTCTCGAGTCACCCCGCGACCCCACACCGTCTTCGCCTCACTCGCCGGCACCTTACGCCAGCCCTTCGGCAGAGACCCGGCCGGGACCAGGAAGTATCCACTCGCCTCTTCTTCCAGGACCTGAGGCTCCATCTTGATTTGCGAGCGCCCCAGGCCAGCCGTCTCGTCGCCCACCGGATAGATTCCGTTCTGGGGCTCGAGCAGAGCGGCGAAGTGTCCTACTTTCCAGTGTACGACGGCCGGAGTGAGGATAGCGCTTCCCGGCTGGCGAAAGGCCATCTGATAGTCCATGCCCAGCCGCTCCGAGAGGCCGTGAACCTGGGCCAGCGAGGTGCCGCGAGTGGTCGAAGGAAGGCTTTTGATAATCCTGGCCGTCTCGACATCCCAGGCGTTAGTACATTGGCGGATGCGGCGCAGGGCGGCCGGTCCACACAAGAAGGCGACCTCAGGTCTTTGCTTCATGGTCGTCAGCGCTTCGTGAGCATCCACGACCCACTCGGTGGCGGCGCCTTGCAGCGAGCGGCCTTTGGCCTGCTCGAGCAGCGGCTCCAATTCTTCCACCCTACCGATATGGGAGAGCGTCATCGCGTATTCACCCAGAGCCCTATCGGCCAGGGGCTTGATGCGCGGGTCTTGGACGGGCTCGAGTTCTTTCCAGGCCTGGCTCAGGCAAGCCAGGGCGCGGGTGAACCTTCCTGAGTCGCGATAGTAGGTGCCCAGATTGAGCCGCACCGACGGAGCCCACGGGTCTTGGGGATGTTCTCTGAGGAAAGCCTCGAGGAGATCGACCTTTTGGGACTTCGTACGAGCGTCGGAGCGATACTGCTCGAGCACCTGAGCCAGGCCTCGGTCGTCGGCACCTGGCTTGATGGGCACGAAAGGCTCGGGGAAATCCCCTCGGAGCATGGCCAGTCGGACTTGCGGCGGACTGGCGGGAGGACTGTTCGTGGCAGTGGGGGGACCCAGACTCGAGCACCCTCTGAAAATCACGAGCAGAGCAAGGAAAACCTGAAGCCTACCCACCGTCATACGCAGACACCTCCCCGACCAGATGGGCAGCTAAGCGAAGCAACCCTCTCCAGAGGGTACAGCTTGCCGACTGCTATTTTCAGTAGTCATAAGAGTATCCCTTTTTTATGCAAAGTCAAGTTTTAACAGGTGTGCTGCGTTAGCTACTCTTGCCGTCTTCTGGACTCGAAGAGATGTCTCAATTTGCCAAAAGAATGGATGCCTTACAATTTTTGGTCTCTGGACAGTGCGTGCTGTCGTGCTGTGCTACCGAATGCACTTGAGGCTCAAAAGCCAGGGAAGGCGCACGGCTTAGCCTGGAATGTCGGGCGGAATGGGCACATAGGTGAGTCAACCACCCGCCTCCCGGGCCGCAACACGATACCTCCGCGCCCCCCGCGGAGCCCCGCGGTTTCCATTTCAAGCGTCCACCCTCGAGACGCGCCACCCCCTCGGCGGTTTCAACGTCGGCGCTCGCTCGATGTGAAAACCGCGGAGGACGCAGAGTTCGCGAAGGTGTGGCGAGGCTTCAGGGGCGGTGTCTCTGGAGGTCAGTGGCCCGTCTTGGAAGGGTTAAGAGATTGGGGTGGAGGAGCCAGAGGCGACCAGGTGAGCGCTCGTTCGATGGGGGGCTGACCTCCCAGGTTCGGGCGGCCAATCCCAAAAAAAATGCGGTCGAGAGCCAACCCTTCCAGATGCACGGCCCTCCCCGCGCCCCCGCGCCCCCCGCGGAGCCCCGCGGTTTCCCATTTCGAGCGGCCACCCTTCGAGTCACACCACCCCCTCGGCGTCTTGGCGACTCGGCGGTTTCCCAAAGGCGCGGACATTTAGATGGTCGAGTCGGCCAAGGAGGCAACCGCCGCTCCGGTCGGGAATTCCTTGGTATGTTTGGAAAACCGCCGAAGCAACCCCAGCAACTCAGCATCGAGATCCCGACTGCCAAAAGCAAGCCCAAGGGGCAGGCCGAGCTACGGGCTCGCCGTTTCGTGCTGGAAGACGACGACGGGTCGGTGCGGGCCCAGTTGCAGAGTGCCGGCAACGGAGCCGTGGCCCTCACCTTTCACGACACGGGGGGTAAGTTGGGAGTGATTGTCGGGCTAGACCCCAAGCAGGCCCCGACGCTCGCTCTTTTGCACGAGGGCAAAAAGAAGGTGGCGGTCGAGCTGGATCGAGCGAGCGGCCAGCCCAGCCTGACCCTCGAGGGCCCAGCTGACTCGAAGGTGGTGGTGGGCTTTGGCGAGCAACACCAGGCTGGGGTGACCATCCACGATCAGGCCGGTCGGCTGCGACTGCGCATCTCGGTGGCGCCGGACGGCAGCACCGAGGTCGCCCTCTATGACAACAAAGGCTACGTGCGCGAGTCGCTCAAGCGCGCCTAGTTGGCGGGAAAAAAGGAGCGACGGTACTGGCTGGTCTCGGGGCGGGACCTGAGCGAGACCGAGCCAACCCGCAACGAGCGTTCCAGATTCGGGGTCGAGGACGCTCGCAGGTCGACAACCACTTCACTCCCCGTGCGAGTCACCTCGAAATAGAGTAACCGGGTGGCCACCACTTCGACGCTCTCGAGCCCCGCCTCGCCATTCATCGCGGAGATGTCCAGACCGTCGGGTCGAGTCAAATAGGGCGTGATGTCGGTGAGTATCTGCTCCTGGCTGGCCTCGGGGTCGGTGGTGGGATCGGTCGGCACGCCAGAATCGATGACTTTTCGCAGCAAGATCTTATGGGGACAGAAGTCATCTAGCCCGGCGCTGCCGCCCTGGCAATCGTAGCCATAAAGCTGTTGATGGCGCTGAGGGACCACCAGATAGTATAGGATGTTGCGCTGCCAGAACGGGTTTCCATCGAGGTCGTGGGCGAACTCACCGGTCAGGGGATCGATGGCTGACAGAAACCAGAGTGCCTGGCCGTCGGCGGCGCCTCCGGCCAGACTGGCCGGACCGTTGGCCAGATTGATGGTGGACGCCCCGGCTAGCCCTAGATCGGCCTCCAGCCTGCGGCTGGCCGAAGAGAGGCTCAGGGCCACCGTCTGTCCTCCCGAGCGGTGGCGCCAGTGCTCCATGCCGCGGGTCATCAGGAGCAGGGTCATGATGGCCAGGATCGAGAACAGTCCGACGGCGGTCAATAGCTCAGGTAGACTGAAGCCCCGCTGAGTCATTCTGGTTCGGTCACCAGTCGACTGGCCTGGGTGCTGAGACGGCCGAAGCCCTGGCGTTCACCACCCAGCCACTTCACCTCGACCCGGACTTGCTTGACCCGGTTGCTGCCGTCGGCCCCGGTGAGCACGGTTTGGGTATACACTGCGAATTCGAAGGTGGTTGTTCCCGAGGTCACCGAGCCGCTAGAGAAGGCTGGTCCCGAAGAGGGAAAATCCTGACTCCAGAAGCGAGTCAGCTCGCCGGGGGGGTCGTCCAAAGTGGCCGCCCGCACCGCCCGGCTGAGTTCGCCATCGGCCACCGCAGCCGCCGCGGCCAGTTGGCTGGCCTTGCTGCCCGCCTGGAGAGAGGCGATCCAAAGGCTGAACATGGCTAGCGCGCCCAGGCTGAGCAGGGCCAGCGAAATGAGAATTTCGATCAGGCTAAAGGCCCGCGCCCGATTCACTCACCAAGCCTAACAGACAACTACAACTGTTGCAACAACTGGAGCATTGGAGCCAGGGCGGCCAGGGCGACGAAGCCCGCCACCACCCCTCCTCCCGCCAGGAGAATGGGCTCGAGCAAACGGGCCAGCGCCAGCAAGGCGTCCTGAGCGTCCTCCTCCAGGCTGGTCGAGGCCCGCATGAGCAACTCCGACAGGTTGCCGGTGGTCATGCCCACCTCGATGATCGAGATCACCATGGGCGGCAGGACCTCGAGACTGCCGAACGCGGCTGTTACGTCTTCGCCCAGGCCAACCGCCTGGCGCACCCGCCGCAGCTGCCCCTCGACCGCCAGGTTGCCGGCCACTCGCTCGCCCAGATCGAGCGAGGCCGTCAGCGGCAGCCCGACGTCGAGAGTCAGACCCATCACATAGACCACCCTGGCCGAGATCATCTTGGCCACCAGGCGACCGACGAGGGGCATCCGCAAGATAGCCTCGTGCACTCTTCGCCGGATGGCTCGCGAGCGCTGATAGGTCTGGCGAGCAGTGGCCGCCACCATTCCCAGCAGCAGGATCGCTCCGCTCACCACCAGGGGGTTGCGGGCCAGCCCGCCAAAGGCGACCAGGACGCGGGTGGGCCAGGGCAGTTGGTCGGCCCCGAAGAGGTTAGCGTCCTGCGAGCAGATGAAGGTGGCGAAGAGCAGGGCCAGCAGCAAGAGCGAGCAGGCCAGGATCACCGGATAGGTCAGCGCGGCGATCACCATTTTCTTCAGTCGCAGTGCTTGCTCCGAGGCGTCGGCCAGACGGGACAGGGCATAGGTGAGCCGACCCGTCTCTTCGCCCGCCGCCACCAATCCCAGGGCTAACGGGCCGAAGATATCGGGGCGCCGGCGCATCGATTGGCTCAAGGAAAAGCCGCTGCTGACTCCCTGGTGGAGCGTCTCCACCAGGCGGTCCAGGTCAGCCTCGCCCGAGTCGCCCAGCGACTCGAAAGCCCGACTCAGGTTGACTCCGGCCGCGAGCAGGGTGGCCAGGCGGCGATAGAAAGGGGCCATGATCTCGAGAGACAACGAACGTCTCAGCTGTTCGGGCACCGGTTCGTAATGGGTCCCATAGTCTCGCGAGCGGCCCACCACCTCGACGTTGGTCTGGCCAAACTGAAGGCGTTGCCCGGGAAAGACCGGCTCCCAGCTTGAGCCGACCGCTCGCCCGTCACGGCGGGTGCCGTTGGCCGAGCCCAGGTCCTGAACCCAGAGCAGGCCTCCCTTCCAGCGCACCTCGGCGTGGTTGCGACTGACCCCGCCTCCCACCAGGCAGAGCAGATTGGCCGGGTCGCGACCTATGCCTATGGTGAAGCCGTCTTCCGGCACGCTCACCCGCTGGCCGTTGGCGGCGACCAATTCGGGGGGCCGAGCGGATGGATCGGGCAAAAAGAAGCTAGCCTCGAGGCTGTTGCCAAAGCGGACCAGAACGCCCGCCGGGACCTCGGTCCACTGGCCGGGGTTCAGCTTCTTGTCGCTGCAATAGGTGCCGTTGCGAGAGTCGAGATCCCGCATCCAAAGGGTCCCGTCGCGCATCGTCAACTCGGCGTGGCGACGGCTGATTTGATCCGAGTCAAAGCGCAAACCAGCCTCGAAATCCCGGCCCACGATCAGGTTGGTGGTCGTCTCGGGAATTTCGAACACCACGCCGCCGGGTAAGGTAAGTCGTGGCCAGCTCGAACTCACGCTGCCTGCTTCGACGGGCCGGGCGGTTGTCCCCGGGCCGACTGGATGCTAAACTCTCAGAGTGTTCGTTATGGGGTCGCGGCGCCGAGGCACGGTCGTCATCGTCAGTTTATTGCTGGTGATGGTGATCGCCCTGATCGGGCGGGCGGCGGTTGGGCTCGACCCCGGGCTGCTGGCCCTCTCGCGCAGCAGCGCCAATCGTGTGGCTGCCCGGCAGGCGGCCGATTCGGGCCTCGACTATGCCCTCCACCGGTTGCGCGAGAATCCGACCTGGCGCGGCGACGGCAACGCCACCGTGGTGGATACGCCGGCCCTGACGGTGGTCGAACGAGAGGGTAACGTCGTCGGTTTGATCCGTCAGCCCGACGGGCAGGTAAGCCAGTTCAGGATTCGCTTCAACTTTCAGGACGGGCCCGGCGGCGGTGACGGCCTAAACGATCCCCCGTCCGACCTGCGCATCGACCATCCCTACGTATCCTTGAGCAATCTCGGAAGCGGCAGCATGGCTCCACTTCCCCGCGCCGAAGGAGCAGGCTGGAGTGTAACCGACCCCAGCGTCGGCCCCGGCAGTGTCCCGCGCCGAGCCGTGGCCGTGCTGGTCGAGGGGCGGGCCGGCAAGGGCTTGCGAGAATTGACGACGGCCGCTCCCAATCAGGCTCCCGGCGGGCCTGTCTCGACGGTGGTGGTCGAGGGTGTTTACCACCTTGGCCTCAACCAGGACGTGACCAGTGCGGCCCTGATGGCCGGCTCCAACATCGACCTGACCGTGGCCGCCGGGGGACAGACCCTGGTTGCTCTCTACGGCGCCGAGGAGGGAGACCGCCCCCGCCTGCGCGCCAAGGGCTCGGTCAGTGTCACCAATCCTGACGGGACGCCCGGCGACGTGGTCATGGTCAAGGCCGAAGGCGAGATCGGTCGCAATGCCGGGGCGCCTCCCGGATTTGTGGGCAATCTTCGCGGGCTGGGGGCCACGCTAGCCCAAGAGAACGTGGGCGACGGCGCCGATTTCTACAATCTTCAATGGGATGCGGTCTCCAAAGCCTCTCCCGACCCGGCCGAAAGCGTCCACATCCCCGCCGGCACCTATGTGGTCTGGGACGACAACAGCATTCACTACTACGATATGGGCTTTGACGAATACAAGACTTACATGGGCAACCCGGCCAATCATAGCGATGCCGGCACGGCCTTGACCTGGGGCTTTCCCCAGATTCGGGACCCGGCCAACTATTCAGCTTTCGACCGCATCGTGGTCTGGCCCGAGTACGACGACACGTGCCAATCGATCGGCTTCGATCACGACACCTTTATCGAGCCCTCGGCCCGGGGCGTCACCGACTTCACCGTCATGCCTCGAGGAGGAGCCCCCTTTCTGCCGGATGACACCACTGAGGTCATTGCCGGGGCGGCCGATTCGTATACCAACAATAATGTCCAGGTTCGCGTGGTGCAGGCCACCCTCTCGGCGCCAGGTGACGTGCGCATCATGGGACGATTGGTAGGCAGCGCCGGCACCATTACCACCGAAGGTTCCTTTCGTCTGGCAACCCCCTACGGTAGGATGCAGGGCACGGCCGAAACCAACTATTCCGAGGGCGGGCTCAACCTCTACTCTAAGGGTGATATCGACATTTCGGGCTATCGGGCTTACAACAATGACTTTCGCGAGATTAGCTTCCGCGGTCTGATTTACACCTGGGGAGACTTTCGCGCTTATACCGGCCATCCGGACGTGCCCGTCGATCGTTGGGACAAGAGTTCGTTCTATGGAGCTGTGGTGGCCTACGGCAGCGAACCCGGAGTCGGCACTCCCGGCAGCAACGGGCTAGGTTCTATCGACATGATGGCTTCCGAGATCAATCTCTGGAATCACGTCGATAGCGTGACCGACGCCCTCGACATCGCCGCGGCCTCGGCCCCCCAGAGCCTCGAGCGGGCCTATTACACCATCCACCAGTAGTTTCTGGTGGGAAGTTAACAAAGCGATCACGCTTTGTTCATAGGCGAGCCCCTGGTTCGGCGATCGTCCAGCAATCCGCCGATAGACTAAAGGCCATGAATCCCGTCGGCACTGGCTCTTCGTCCTCCTCAGAAACCACCCGAACGACCCGGTCCAGGCCCAGCGAAACCTCGCGTCCCGACCGAGATTCCCGCACCCGCCGTGAGGATGGTGAGGACCGCGTCGAGGTGGGGACCACCCGCAACCGCAACTCGAGCACCACCGCCGAGACTCCGGTGGTGATGGGTAATTCGAATCAAGAACCGCCTTCCGGTCGCAGCAGCGGCGCCTGGCGGGTGGCCCATCAGGTGGTCAACCGCAACGATCGCGAAGCAGACACCATCGAGGTGCAAGACGAAGACCGCAATGCCAACGCCGACGAAGAAGAACTCTCCGAGTTCGAGGCCCACGCCGAAACTCTCGAGAACTACTTCGAGGTCTTCGACAACCCCGGCGGGGGAGGCACCGATGGCACCGCCAGCAACGACGACATCGGGGATATCGCCAGCGGCGACTATGACCGGGACCGGGCTCGTGAGCGTCTGGTCGAGGCCGGAGTCGACCAGGCCCAGCTCGACGAGACCCTCGATGACATCGAAGCCACCGCCCGTTACTTTGATCAGAACACCGAGTCGCGCGACCGGGTGGATGGTGGCGACGATGGCGGAGATACCGATGGAAAGATCAGCCGCGGCGACCTGGATGTGGTGCTCGAAGAGACGCGGGAAAATCGCCACCGCGAACTTAGCGACGAGGATGCGGTCGGGTTACTCGATGAGCACTTCGATGTGCTCGACAACCCGGGCGGGGGCGGAACCGACGGCAAGATCAGCCGCGACGATCTCGAGCACATCGCCGAAGGCGACTATGACCGCGACGTTGCCCGCCAGCGTCTGCGCGAAGCGGGCGTGGCCGAAGATCAGCTCAACGCCACCCTGGGCCGCTTAGAGAGCACCGCCGATCACCTGCTCGATGACGAGCGCGGTATCTATCGCGACCTCGACATCGCCAACGATGGCGACCGCGATAGCGACGGCGACATCCGGCGTGGCGACCTGGACAGGTATCGGCTGGACCATCGCCCCGACCCGGCCGAGGGGCCCAATCCTCTCGAGCCCAGCCAGGCCGAACTCGAAGAAGCGCAAGCGGCCTATCAGGTCTTTCAAGAACCCGGGGCCCTCGAAGAGACCCTCGAGGACACCCCGCTAGCCGAACTGACCCAGGGTGAACTGTTGGCCCTGGCCCAGTTGGGCCAGGACAACCCCGAGGCCGCCGGCCTGCTGCAAGAGGCTGTGCTCGAGTCGGTGGAAGGGGCCGAAAGCCTGGAGCAGCTTCCCCAGGGACTGGGCTATCAGACCCTGCTGGCCGACCATCTGACCTCGCTCGACCCCGCTCGACTCGACGGCGATCAGACGGCCGCTCGCGAGCATCTCGGCGAACTGGTCCAGGCCGACCTCGACGCTCGCCTCGACGAATTGCTCGACGACCGCCGGGGCGACAGCGAGGCCGATCTGGCCATCGACCGCTTCGTCACCGAGCTAGAAGATCTGGCCGCCACCAACCCGGCCCTGGGAAGCGAGTTGGCGGCTCGAGCCGAACAGACTCTGGCCGGGGCCGGTGACCGCCTGACCGACGTGCGGCGGGCTGACGACTCGACCTTCAGCAAGATCGGTCACGCTTTTACCGACGGTTTCAACGGCTTGGCCGGGTTTCTAGGCGATCGCCTGCGGGATATCGGCGACCTGGGGGGTCAGCTTCTGACCGCCCCGCTCCGGGCCTATGGTGAGGTGGCCGATTTCGCCCTCACCCAGGGCGGACGTCTGGCCGGTGGGGCCCTCGACGCGGTGGGAGCCGATGGGGCGGCGGACTTCGTGCGCGACACCTCGGCTTCGGCTGGCGACGCCGTCAACGGCGCCACCGACTTTGTGGCCGAGCAGCAAGAGAACCTGCTCAACGGTTTCGCCGAGGGGGCGGCCGGGGCGGTGGAAGGCATCGCCACTCTGGTTACCAATCCGGTGGGCACGGTCCAGGGCCTGGCCGCCGTGGTCCAGGACCCGTCCCTGCTGCTCGAGAGTTACAAGGACGTGTTGCACGAGCACGGCGTGGCCGGCTTGATCGGCAACATCGGGTTTGACGTGGTGGCCACCATCGCCACCGGCGGCAGCGGGGCTGCCTCGCGCATCTCGAGTCGCCTGGGCAGTCTGGCCAATCTCACCGATGATCTGGGTCGGCTGGGACGGGCCGGCCGTCTGGCCGACACCGCCGGCGAACTGGGCACGGTGGCCCGGGTGGCCGACGACCTGGGTGAATTGGGCACAGTGGCTCGGGTGGCCGATGATCTGGGTGAGGCGGGTACCGTCGCTCGAGTGGCCGAGGCGGCTCCCCGGCCCCGCAGCCGGCGCCCGCTGAGCGAAGACGAACTGGGCGTGCGCCAGCGAGCCAATCAGTATCTCGACGAAAACTTGGACCAACTGGTAGACGAATACGGCCAGCGCTTCGGCAACATCCTCGACCTCGATAACGCTCGCGAACTGTTCGACGAGTTCGCCGCCAGTCCCGAGGCCCGCTCGCGCTACGGAACGGCCATCCACGAGCCCTCGAACCGGCTTATCGACGAGGTGTTGGATCGCCGTCTGAGCGGTCCGGTGCGCGAAGGGGCCGAGCCCGAAGTGGTTTTCACCGCCGGGGGCTCGGGCTCGGGTAAGTCTTCGGCCATCGACGACCTGGGTGGGATCTACGACGATACCGACTTCGTCTTTGACTCGACCCTGGCCAACTATGACCGTAGTTTGAGCCGGATCGAGCAGGTGCTCGAGTCGGGTCGGGACGTCGAGATTGCCTATGTCTATCGCGACCCGGTCGATGCCTTTGTCAACGGCGTGTTACCCCGCGCCGCCGAGACCGGTCGGGCTGTTCCCATCGAAGCCTTCGCCGCCTCGCATCAAAAGGTGGCCGAGACGGTGGCTCGACTGGCCGAACACTTTGCCGGTGATGAACGTTTTGGCCTGAGCGTCATCGACAATAGTCGGGGCGCGGGTCAGGCCGCGCTCTCGACCTTGGACGATTTGCCCCTGAGAAATATCGATAATCTAACGGAGGTACTGTATGATCAACTGGAACTCGCACTTCAGGAAGGAAGGATTCCACACCATGTCTACGACGCGATCCTCCGCGAGCGACCCCCCTTCGGATAGCAAGGCCGAGCGGCGCCAACGCCGTCAGGAAAAGATGTTGGCGGCCCTCAACGCCGCGGCCGTCGAATCGGTGCAGCTGAGTGATGCCGCCAAGCAAGAGGCCGAGAAGAAGAAAGATTAGCGGCCGAGGTAGTAGTGAAGAGTTTCGCTCTCTTCGTGAGTCAGGTTGCGAAACTCCACCCCCGCGCGGTAGCCACCTTCGTGTTGCCAGACGCACCAGGCAAAGCGGCCGGTCAAGACCAGTTCTCGTTGCCCGAGTTCGAGGGTGATGGGGATTTCGATGCCCACCGGCAGCGGCTGAGATGAACTGATGCGCATTCCGGTGGCCGAGAGATTCTCGGTGGTCGTGATGTAGGAGGGCAGACCCAGCGAGCGGACGTTGACGCTGACTTCGTGGCGCTCGGCCCGCGGGGTGAGCAACCAGGCTTCAAGTTTTTGCAGGGTTTCGCTGGGCTCGGGTGGGGCCGGGAAGAACCTTCGGGTGATCGTCTGCATCCAGTTCATACTCTTGATGATACCGGGTGCCCCCTAGCTCGTCGAAGAGGCGGATCTACCAATCACCGTCTGGTAGGTGCATACTATCAGAGGCGTCCATGGCGGCGCAGCCAGGCTTCGATGGCCTGGATCTGGTCTTCATCCTGACTCTCGCGATAATAGGCGATCAGGCGCTGGGACCAGTCGAGCACCTCGGGCTCGTGGCCCAGGCGATGAAAAAGCAGAATGTGCTTGAGCAGCATCTTTTCGCCGTGAGGGCGACAGCCCCGCAGGCGCTCGCCCACGGCCAGGGCCTCATCCAGCCGCCCCTGACGTTCGTAGAGTTCCATCAAGAAGAGACATTCGGCCTGGGCGAGTTCAAAGCTGGCCTGCTTGAGAAAGAGCTCGAAGCGAAGCACGGCCGTCTGCTCGTCCTGGGGGTCGAGGCGCATCAAGCGTAGGAGATAGTGATTGGCCTCATCGGTCTCTTCGCGGTCGAGCGAATTGCGGGCCCGGGCCAAGAGGGCGTCAGGGTTGTTGTCGAGCAACAACTGCTCGGCCCGAAAAACGGCGTCTTCTGCCCCCCGGGGAGCCGGCAACTGCAGCAGCTCGCCCAACTCGGTTTGCAATTGTTCGGCTGGCTCGAAGAAGGGGCGCACGCGGCGGGCGTGACCAAGACAGACCCGAGCTGCCCCCTTGTCGCCCTGGCGCGACAGGGCTCGGCCTTTGAGCACCCAGGGTAGGGGATCATGGGGATCTAGCGCGAGCGCCCTTTCGCAACAGGCGATGGCCCCGGCGAAGTCCTCCTGGGTCAACAACAGCTCGGCCCGGCTGGTCCAGGCCGGCAGATAGCCGGGATGCACCAGAATGGCCTGTTCGAGCTGGTTCAGGGCTTCTTCGATGCGTGCCATCCCCAGCAAAGCCACGGCGGCCAGATAGAAAGAGTCGGGGTCGTTGGGGCTCAGCCGCTGCAGCAGTCGAAGATGATTGAGGGCTTCGTGATTCTCGCCTTCGCCCAGCAGGCACTCGGCTTTGCCCTTTTGGGCGCTGGCGTTGGTGTCTTCACAGGAAAGAACAGAATCGAAGTAGTGGGAGGCTTCACGGTACCGCCCCTGCCGCAGGTATGTCGACCCCAAGAAAAGCCACTCCTGGATTCTAGGAAGCTCCATTCCCTCGATTATACCGTCTCAGAGTAGAGCTGTCACCCGGACAATCTTCCCAGGCGCTGGCAGGTGTAGTTGGGTACTCTGTGAAATTATGTCGGCCATCATAATTTCGGAGGCACTATGAACGTCAATCCTCGCCGTCGCCCGGACCTTTCGGTGGAATGGCTGCAAGCCGAGGCCCTGGTCTATTGTCAGCAGAGTCAGCGCGCCTTTTGGCTCAGTCCGGGCTGCGCTCGCCTGCTGGAACTGTGTGATGGAACCCGGGACGAGTCCCGATTGTTCGAGGAACTGGCTGGCGAAGATGGACCGACTTGCCTCGAGGCGCTCCGCTCCCAGGGTTTGCTCGAAGACGCTCACCTGATCCATCGGCGCGATTGGCTCACCGCCGCCGCGGGAGCCCTGGTCATGGTCGTCGGCGCTCCCTTGCCGGCCCTGGCTGCTTCTACCGCTTGCATCACCAACATCGACTGCTCGGGGGGAGGATTTGGTTGCAACCCTTGTGATATCGCCAACGGAGCCCCACCCGATTGCACCCGGACGCCACCCACCTTTTGCATGCAGCAGTTCCAGGTTCGCAAGATGCCCGACGGCACGCCCATCGGTTCGAGTTGCGTGGGCGACACGCCGCGAGCCGTGCCCCGCAACTGCGAACCCGAGCAGGCGAGCGGGTTCTGGGATCGCAATTGCAACGTCGCCCGTCAGGCCGTGGTCGATCTTTGGCTGGCGCAAGCCGAGCCTCGGCCCGACAACGTCTCTGATTACAAATGTTGCTTCTGCTCCTGAGCTAGACTGATCCCCCTCACCTGGTTGAGCCGGACGATCTCGGCCAGGTGAGAGAGGTTTTCGCGGGCGGCTGTGTAGTTCTGCAGGTGAGCAAACAGATGCCAGGCCGTCTGACCCGGGGTCAGCTGCGCTCGGGCCGGGCCTTCGACCCGGACCGCGGCCAGAGGATAAGGCTGCCTGGCGGGCTCGAGTTCGAGTGCAGCAGGCCCGTCGTGATAGGGATGCACAATCCCGTTGAAGTCGAGAAAGACGTGGCGCGAGGCCAATAGCTTGGCGCCCCGAGCACGCAGCTGCCCGACCCGTTCACCGGCGCGGACCGCGGCCGCCCCAAGATAGAGGTGGGCTCGCTCCTCGAGTTCGACGGCCAGTCCCCGCAAGGCGAGTTTTTCCACCGGGCGGGCGGCCACCGAAAGATGGACCAACCGATTGAGTTCTTCGAGGACCGGTTCCACTTCGAGCGAGCGCAGCCAGCGAAAGCTCCACTGATAAAGCAGAAAATAGCTGCGAAAGCCGCGAGGACGACGAGCCACCCCGGCCACGGAGAATAAGATCTGGGCCTGGTCCAGGGGCTCGACCCGCCATTCGGGCAACAGAATCTCGCGGCGGACGCGTTCAGCCAGGGCCGGCTCTTGAAAGCGAAACCCTAATCTGGTGTGTTCCGGTTTGACCGAAAATCCTTCCGCCCAGACCAGGCGGTCGAGATCGTCTGTTCAGCCGCGTTTGGTAGCCATGTTCTCCCTCAAGAAATCTACTCTGAGGAAGAATTATTATGCTCGTCATAATCGGGTTCCTGCAGTCTGGAGTTCCCAAATGGCGGCGCTTCCGCCCGAGATGGTCAGGTTACGATCTGACCACCAGTCGACAAAGGAGGGGGCCTGAGAGTGGCTCAGGTTGGCCCTCGTCTGACCGTTCTGGGTATCCCACACCACCACCACGCGGCAATCGGGCGGGGTGGTGGCGGCCCAGCGGCCGTCCGGACTGAGCGTGTCCACCAGGCGAGTGGCCAGCTGGTTGTGCGAGAGGGCTCGGCCGGAACGAGGCTCGAAGACGGTAGCTCGCGCCTCACCACGAACCAACAGGCGTTGTCCGTCTCGGCTGACCGCATAACCGCGCAGGCCGGCTTGCTCGAGAGGAGGGCCCAGAGGTTGGCCGGTGTCGGTCTGATAGAGGCGAGCATGATCGAGGTGGGGCCGGCCGCGAAAGCGGAAGCAGGCGGCCAACCACTGGTCATCGTGGCAAAAGTCGAGACCCGCTGGAGTGAGTCCGTCTTCGAACTGTCTGAGCAGGCGGCGCCGCTGCAGGTCAAAGATGCGAATGCCCTCTTCGAAACAGCCGGTGGCCAAATAGCGTCCGTCGCGACTGACCTGGCTGTGAAGCAGATAGGGCTGTTCGAGTCGCCAATAGAGTTTGAGGTTGGTGGCTTGCCACAGGTGCAGGTTGCCAGTGCCGCGGGCCATCAAGAACCGGCCGCGATAGGCCACCTCGCGCACCAGCGAATCGGTTTTGAGTCGTCTGGCTTTCCACTTCGGGGCCTCGAGCACGATGACGGTCTGACCCGAGGCGATGGCCAGGGCCTGACCGTCGCTGCGCCAACTCAAGCAGCGCAGCGGCGCCACCGGCGCCTCGATGGCGAACGGTTTGACCAGCTCTCCGCCGGTGCGGTCGAAGACGCCGACAAAGAAGCTATCGGCATTGCGACCCAGGGCTCCGGTCACGGCCTGGTCGTGGCTGACCGAAACCACCAGGTCCTGGCCGAATTCGGCCACTTTGCGGGCGGGGCTGTCCAACCAGCCAGAGAGAAGCTGGCCAAGCGCGGCCAAACAGAGAAAAAGAAGAATCCTCGAGCGCATCCTCAGCGCTTCTAGTCTTCGGGAAAGGACCCTCCAAAGGCCTCGGCCAGGCTGCGCAGGCGCTGGCGGCGTCGGCCTTCGAGAGTGGCTGCGGCGGTGGCCGCCCCCAGCACCAGGCCGCCTACCGGGGTGAAGGCCGCGCCTGCCAGGGCCCCCACTGCCGCCCCGGCCACCATGCCCTTGAAGCCGAGCTTCCAGCCGGCCAGGTGGGGTCGCAGGTTATCGTAAAGCAGCCGCGTTTCGTGGGCGATGAGGGCCAGTAGCTTCTCGAAGCGCTCGTCCCGACGCACCGTCAGGCCATCGGGTTCGAGCGTTAACGATTGCCCATCGGCGATCACTAAAAGCCCGGCCGGCCCTTTCTCCCAGGCTAGCGGTTCGGCCGTCACTCCATCGACTACGAAGACGAGCTGGGCGGGCCTTTCGCTGAAAAGGATTTGAATCCAGAGGGCCGGGCCTGGCCGGTGAAAGAGTTCGCGGAAATAGGTCTGAGCGTTCCAGCCGGCCTGTTCAGATTGGCGTTGGCCCTGGACGAACTGCAGTCTCGCCGGGTTTTTGGCCAGATCGAGCGGAAAGATAACCGAGCGCGACTCCTCGGGGGGCAGGGCGAAGCGCTCGGCCAACACGAAGGCGGCCGTCTCATGGGCCTGCTGGTCGAAGAGCTTGACCAACCCCCACAGGGGGCTGTTGATCTGGCGACCGTCCATCCACACCGGCACGGGGGAAAAGGCGCAGCGGGCGGCCACGGAGCGGTGTTCGGCCAGGCGACTCAGCAGGCGCGTATCGATGAGGCCTCGGCTGGGCGGAGCCTCGTGAGTGCGCGTCAGAGCTATAAACCGGCCGCGACCCGAGGGCTGCACATGGACCGTGGCGCCCTGCAGACCAAAGGCCAGATGGTAGGTGGTCTGACCGTCTGACCAGCGCAGGTCCAGGCGCTGCAAGTTGGTGGCCCGGCTAGCCTCGAGGCTGGCCGCCAGCTGGCTGAGCGCGGCCCGCTCGGCGCCGGGTCGGCCCAGACCATCGAGCAAGTCGTCCACGTCGAAGCGGGGCAGCTCGAAGGGGTCCTCGGCGACCACTCGGGTGCGCTCGACCCGTATCCCGATGTTGACCCGGCGTGCGCGAGCCCCGACGGCGGCCTGGACGAACCTCAGCAAGTAGTGAGAAGGATCGGGATGCCCGGGCTGGTGGAATCGCTCGACGAAGGGCCCCAGGCGGGCTGAATGCTCAAAAGTATGCGAAGTCCAACCCAGCCCCGGGGTTGTATCCAGAAACTTGTCGAGGCCGGAGGGGCTTTTCATCTCTGCCCCAGCTTTCCACGACGAACGGGCCCTACCTCCGCTAAAAGGGGACGGGGGCCTCCAGGCAGAGCCAGCGCTGCCGGTGGGGATGGCGCAGCTCCAGCTTCTGAGCGTGCAGACGCAGACGGCCGTCGGGGGTCCCGTAGAGCCGATCGCCGCGAACGGGGCAGCCGAGTTCGAAGGCGGCGTGGACGCGAATCTGGTGACTGCGCCCGGTCACCGGAGAGAACTCGACCCGCCGCCCGTCCAGGCAGCGATAGAGGGTCTGACTCGGCCGACCGGCGGGGTCGGGGCGATAGCAGCCTGGTCGGTTGGGATCGCTGGCGATAGGTTGCTCGAGCAGCCCCTCAGGCTGGTTGGGCCGGGCCGTCAGTTCGGCCACGTAGGTCTTGCGTGCGTTCCGCTCCTGGAACTGCCGCTGCAATCCGGCCTGGGCCGGGCGTGTGCGGGCGAAGAGCACCACCCCCGAGGTCTCGAGATCGAGGCGATGCACCGGCAACAGGTCGGGCCCCAGCCGGGTCAGCACCGAGTCCTGGTTCCAACCCGCCTGGCCCGGCACGGTCAAGACGCCGGGTGGCTTATCCACCGCCAGCAGATGCTCGTCGTCATAGAGCACCCGGATGGGCCGGGCCCCGGCCAACAAAGGGCCGAGTAGCGGCTGACAACGGGCAGGGCAGGCCGTGTAAAACTGCCCGGGCTGGCGACCGGGCCTGGCCGGACCCCACCAGAACTCGGCCAATCCCAGCGGCTCGAGCCTTTGTAGGGCCGCCTGATAGAGCAGCTTGGGAGCACAGCAGTCGCCGGTGCCGGTGGGGGTGCCGCGGGGAAAGAGCGAGGCCAGCGACCACGGCAGGTCGGCAAAGAGCGCCTGGTCGAACTGCTGGTGGATTTCTGTCTGTAATTGGCGCGATAGTTGGCGGCGCTCGCGTCGCAACCTTTGCTCGTGCTGGATCAGATCGTGGAGGGGAGCCAGTTGGGCCTGGCGGACGCGTTGGAAATCGCGTTTCTCGGCGCTTTGCCGACGGCTCTGCTGGTCCAGGTCCGGTCTCGGCCCGGCCTGACGGGCCTGATGCCGTTCCTGGCGGTCGGCGCGGTGCCGCGCCATCAGCGCGGCCTGTTGTTGGTCGAGAGCAGTTTTCAACCGTTCGAACTCAAGCTTTCTCTCGTTCAATTCGGCCAGTTCAACCCGGATCGCTTCGAGACGGGGCAGGGTGGCCCGCTCCAGCGGCGTCTCGGCTGGATCGAAGATGGGATCGACCCAACCCGGCAGACGACGCTGGCCCTGCCAGCACCCCGAGAAGGCGCGCAGCACCACCCTCTGGCCCTGCGGGTCTCGGGCCAACAGCACCCCGAACATCTTGCCCTCGTCACTTTCCAGCCGGCCCATCAGCTGGCGGGCCGCCTCGATGGCTTCGGGGCTACGCGCCAGGCGCAGCCGCCGCCCTGTGATCGGGCAATCCCCCTCGTAGAAGTAGTCAGCGTCCACCTGGCTGCCTTCGGCGGGGGGGCGGAATATCCCCAGGAGTCCTCGCGACGGTCCAGAACAATCCGCCCTCTGGGAGTAACACGAATCATGCGACGTCTGTTGATATTATTGGCCCTCTGCCTTTTGTGCGGTTGCCTGACCCCGTCAGAAAGGGCCCTCGGCTCGACCCCTGAGGCCGAGCGAACACCCGGCTTCGAGTTCACCCTGGCCGACGGGTCCGAGGCCGGCAAGCCCCCCGAGCAGCTGCCGGTGCCCAAGACCACGCCGATGACGGCCGAGGCCACCAAAGCCCTCCTGGATCGTTTGCCCAAGTTGCCCCAGTTGGCGGGTGACAAGACGCCTTTTGCCAAGCGGGAAGACTCCAAACCGCTGCCCAAGACCGGAAAGACGGTCGAAGAGTCTTTCCCCCCCCCTCCCCGCGACCTGCCGCCGGTGGAAGTGACCAGTGGCCCGCTGGAGGTGGTTCGTTTTTCGCCCGAGGGCGCCGTCGAACTGGCTCCCTTCCTGAGTGTCACCTTCAACCAGCCCATGGTCGCCGTGAGTTCTCAGAGCGAAGCCTCGGCCGTGCATCCCGTCAAGCTCACCCCCGAGCCGCCGGGAGAGTGGCGCTGGGTGGGCAGCAAGACCCTGCTTTTTAAGCCCAAGCCGCGTTTCCCCATGGCTACCAAATACCAGGTCGAGATTCCCAGCGGTACCGTCAGTCAGGCCGGGCAGAAACTGGCGGCCGCCAAGTCCTTCACCTTCACCACCCCGGCTCCCCGGCTGCTGCAGAAATATCCCGAAGTCGGCCCGACCGTCCGTGATCCCCTGATCTTTCTCGGTTTCGACCAGGCCATCAGCCCTGAGAAGATGAGCGGGCATATCACCCTCAAGGCCGACGGCAAAACGTTCCCGTTCCGCCTGGCGACGGCCGCCGCTCGGGCCGAAGACACTCAGATCACCAGTCTGATCGATCAGGCCGAAGAGGGTCGCTGGCTGGTCATTCAGCCCAGCCAGCCCCTGCCTCTGGCCAGCACCATCACGGTTACGGTCGAGGCCGGAGCCCCCTCCGAGGAGGGGCCCTCCACCACCCCTGCCCCTCAATCCTTCACCTTCTCCACCTATTCGCCGTTGAAGGTCGTCGATCAGAATTGCGACCCCGGCGACCATTGCCCGCCGCTTTCCCCCTGGTGGGTCGAGTGCAACAACCCCCTCGACGAGAAGAACTTCATGCCGGCCATGGTGACGGTCAGTCCCGAGGTGCCCGGCTTCAAGGTCGAAGCCCAGGGCAGCTACCTGCGCATGCGTGGGCGCACCAAAGGCAACACCACCTACACGGTGACCATCCACAAGCGGCTGGGTGACAGCTTCGGCCAGTTTCTGGGCGAGCCTCAGGAGCTAAAGTTCCATGTGGGACGGGCCAACAAAATGCTGCGCTCGACCACCCAGGGTATGACCGTGCTCGACCCCTACGCCAAGCCCAGCTTCCCGATCTACACGGTCAACATCAAAGAGGTGCGAGTGCTGGCCTATGCGCTCACCCCTCAGGATTGGCTGGCCTTCGGCAAATACTATCACGGCTGGCGCAACGAACCGCCGCCGCCGATTCCCGGGCGCCAGGTGCTCAACACCACCGTCCAGATCAAGGCCGACCCTGACGAGTTGGCAGAGACCAACCTCGATCTCAGCCAGGCTTTGCCCGACAAGTTCGGCCAGCTGGCGGTCATCGTCGAAGATACCGACATGCCACCCAAGCGTTACGAACAGCGGCGTCTGGTGGCCTGGGTCCAGGCCACCAACATCGGCCTCGACGCCATGCTCGACGGTCAAGAACTGGTGGCCCTCACCACCGATCTTCGCGATGGAAAGCCCCTTCAGGGCGTCGAGGTCTCGATTTCAGAGTCGACGGTCAAAGGCCAGTCCGGCGACAACGGCCTGACCACGCTGGACCTTCCCGGCGAGCGCTCCAAGCAGACCAGCATGTTGCTGGCTCGCCAGGGCAAGGACCTGGCCATTCTGCCCGAGCACGCCTACTTCTACGAGAGCCAGGGCAACTGGCTCAAGCGCACCGACACCGATTCCTTGCTCTGGTATGTGGTCGACGACCGTCAGATGTACCGACCCGGCGAGAAAGTCAGTGTCAAAGGTTGGATCCGGCGCATGGCCGCCGGCCCCAAGGGCGACCTGGAGGGGCCGCCGACCCAAGCCAAAGAGGTCTCCTACACCGTCTTCGACTCGCGCAACAATAAAATCGGCGAGGGTAAGGCGGCACTGGCCGCTACCGGAGGCTTCGATTTCAACTTCCAACTGCCGGCCACGCCCAACCTGGGCTACGCTCGCATTCAGCTCGACACCAGCTCGGGCCTGGGTAACAGTTCGACCAGTCACGGTTTTCAGATTCAAGAGTTTCGGCGCCCCGAGTTCGAGGTGACCAGCTCGCCCAGCGACGGCCCCCACCTGCTGGGCGGCCAGGCCACCGTCACTGTCCACGCCAACTATTACGCCGGCGGCGGGTTGCCCAACGCCGAAGTCAACTGGTCGGTGTCGAGTTCGCCGGGCAGCTTCTCGCCCCCCAATCACCCCGAGTTCACTTTCGGTCGCTGGACCCCGTGGTGGGATATGGGGCCCTGGTGGCGCACCCCCGAAAACCCTTACAACTCGAAGTCGCTTTCCAGTCACACCGACAGTTCGGGAGCCCACACCCTGGAGCTGAAGTTCCAGTCGGTCTGGCCCCCTCAGCCCATGTCGGTCTCGGCCCAGGCCTCGGTGGAAGACGTCAATCGCCAGTCCTGGGCAACCTCCAGCTCTTTGCTGGTGCACCCCGCCAAGGTCTACGTCGGTCTCAAGAGCCCGCGCACGTTCGTGCAGCAGGGCGAGAAGTTCGAACTCGAGACCATCGTGGCCGACCTCGACGGCAGGCTGCAGACGGGCACGCCCATCTTGCTCGAATTGGTTCGCCTGGAGTGGGCCTATGAAAAGGGCGAGTACATCCAAAAAGAACTCGACCTGCAGACCCAGACCATCACCTCGGCGGCCCAGCCTCAGAGTTTTAGCTTCAAACCGGGCGAAGGCGGCAGCTATCGCCTGACGGCCACCGTCAAAGACGCCGATGGTCGCCTCAACCAGAGTACCCTTTCTTTGTGGGTAGCCGGCGGCAAGGTGCCCACGAGTCGTTCGGTCGAGCAAGAGCGGATCACCATGATCCCCGACCGTAAGCAGTACGCCCCCGGTGACACCGCCGAGATTCTCATCCAGGCTCCTTTCGCCGACGCCGAGGGGGTCGTGTCCCTACGTCGCAACGGTCTGCTCAAGAAAGAGCCCATCGTGCTCAAGGGCACCAGCTATACCCTCAAAGTGCCCATCGAAGAATTCCACACCCCCAACCTCTACGTCCAGGTCGACCTGGTCGGAGCCGCGCAGCGCACCGGCCCCGACGGCAAGCCACTGGACACCGACATCAAGAGACCAGCTTATGCCACTGGCATGCTCAATCTGTCGGTTCCGCCCCTGGCCCGCAAATTGACGGTCGAGGTGGCACCGGCCGTCAAGGCCCTCTCGCCGGGTGGAGAGACCCAGCTCCAGTTGACCGTCAAGGATGCCGCCGGCAAACCTGCCCAGAACTGCGAAGCGGCCGTAGTGGTGGTGGACGAGTCGGTGCTGGCCCTGACCGGATACCGCCTGCCCGACCCCCTCAACACGTTCTATCCTGGCCGGGGAGCCGGCGTCAGCGACTACCACTCGCGTGGCTATGTGGCTCTCGCTTCGGCCGACCTGCTCGAGAACGCCAATGAGGGAGTCGCCCCGGGCATGGCCGTCGACCTCGAGGGCGGCGAGGCCGATGAACTCTACGCTGACGCGGCCGTAGCCGGCCGCGCCATGTCGGCGGAAGAGAGGCCCGCTCCTTCGGCCGCGCCGCGCCCCGAGGCCAAACAGGCCTTGCGTCGCGACAAGACCTCCAACAGTGCTCAGCCCGCCCCCGATGAGCCTATCGCGATGCGGACCAATTTCGACGCTCTGGCTCTGTTTGCGGCGGAGGTGCCCACCAACGCTCAGGGTCAGGCTACGGTCAAGATCAAAGTGCCTGACAACCTGACCCGCTATCGCATCATGGCGGTGGCCGTGGCCGGCAACCGCGAGTTCGGCCAGGGCGAGTCGACCTTGACCGCCCGGCTGCCCCTGATGGTGCGCCAGTCGCCGCCGCGCTTTCTCAACTTTGGTGACCACTGCGAACTGCCGGTGGTTTTGCAGAATCAGACCGACGCTCCGATGGAGGTCCAGGTGGCCATGCGGGCGACCAACGCCAAGCTCGACGACGCCCTGGGTCGCCAGGTCGTAGTGCCCGCCAATAACCGCGTCGAAGTCCGCTTCCCGGTGGCTGCCGACCAGGCCGGCAAGGCTCGCTTCCAGGTGGGAGCTCAGTCCCAGAGCGGCTCGGACGCCTCGCAGTTCGAGTTGCCGGTGTGGACGCCGGCCACCAGCGAGGCCTTCGCCACCTATGGCGAGATCGACCAGGGAGCCATCGCCCAGCCGGTCAAGATGCCGGGCGAGGTGTGGCCCCAGTTTGGCGGGCTCGAGGTGACCACCAGTTCGACTGCGGTGGGAGCCCTCACTGACGCCGTCCTTTACCTGGTGGCCTATCCCTTCGAGTGCTCCGAGCAGGTGGCCTCACGCGTCATGTCCATCGCCGCCCTGCGCGATGTCTTGAGCGCCTTCAAGGCCGAGGGCCTGCCGCCCGAGAAAGAGCTGCTGGCGGCTGTCGGTCGCGACATCGAGAAGCTCAAGAACATGCAGAACTACGACGGCGGCTGGGACTACTGGATCCGCGGACGCGAGTCCGACCCTTACCTGAGCATCCATGTGGGTCACGCCCTGATCCGGGCCAAGCAGAAGAAGTTCGCCGTGCCCGAGGATGCCCTCGAGCGCAATCGCCAGTTCCTGGTCGATATCCAATCGCACATTCCTTACTACTACAGCCAGGAGGCCAAGTGGGCCCTGCGGGCCTACGCCCTCTACGTTCGCAACCTGGCTGGCGACAACGATCCGGCCACGGCCAGGGCACTGCTGGCCGAGGTTGGCCCCATTGACAAAGTCGGCCTCGAGACGCTGGGCTGGCTGTTGCCGGTGCTCTCGAAAGACCCGGCCTCGGCCGCTCAGGTGAAGGCTATCCGCCTGCACTTCAACAATCGTGTCTCCGAGACGGCAGCCACGGCCCAGTTCGCCACCAGCTACGGCGATTCGAACTATCTGCTGCTCTACTCGGATCGCCGGGTGGACGCGGTGCTGCTCGAGGCGCTCATTCTGGACAGCCCTAAGAGCGATATCATCCCCAAGATCGTGCGCGGTCTGCTCGACCATCGCAGCCAGGGCCACTGGGGCAACACCCAGGAGAACTGCTGGGTGCTGCTAGCCCTCGACCGCTACTTCAACACCTACGAGAAGGTCGAGCCCGACTTCGTGGCCCGGGTCTGGCTGGGGCAGCAGTATGCTGGCGAGCACGCTTTCAAAGGCCGCACCACCGAAGAGTCGCTCATCAAGGTGCCCATGAAGTTGCTCTCCGAGAAAGCCCAGAACCTGGTCTTGCAGAAAGACGGCAAGGGACGCCTCTACTATCGCATCGGCATGCGCTATGCGCCCAAGAGCCTCAAGCTCGAGCCCGCCGACTACGGCTTCGTGGTCGAGCGCCGCTACGAGGCGGTCGACGACAACCGCGACGTGACTCGCGATGCCGACGGAGTCTGGCATGTCAAGGCTGGAGCCAAGGTGCGGGTGCGCTTGACGATGGTGGCCCCCGAACGCCGCTATCACGTGGCCCTGGTCGACCCGCTGCCGGCCGGCCTCGAGGCCATGAACCCGGCTCTGGCTGTCACCGGCGAGGTGCCTCGCGAGCCCAACGCCAGCCCTTACTGGTGGTGGGGAGGCACCTGGTACGAGCACCAGAACCTGCGCGACGAGCGCACCGAGGCCTTCAGCTCGCTGGTCTGGCCCGGCGTCTACGAATACAACTATGTGGCCCGGGCCACCACTCCGGGCAACTTTGTGGTGCCCCCGACCAAAGCCGAGGAGATGTACCATCCCGAGACCTTCGGCCGCTGCGGCACCGATCGCCTCGTAGTCGACTAGAGTGCGGCTCGAACTGGCTAGCCGCCGGTTGGCGCTGACGACGATAGAAGCCCGCTACCCGGGCGCGATGGTCCTCGACCTGACTTCGCGGGGGCCGGACCCCTGGGTTCGGTTCAGTCCGTTCTTTCCTCACGGAAACATCCCGGTGCCCGACGGCTCAGGCCGCCTGGCGGCAAGCGTCGAGGGTATCTGGCAGGGCCTGAAAGTGTTCGAGTCGGCCGGCGTCGACGAGAGTAAGTTCGAGGTAGAGTCGATGCGTGGGCTCAAACGGACCCTTCGCAGGCTTGGCCCCTGCCGGGCCCATCTGGTCAATGGGCGCTTGCTTGGCTATCGTGAGGCTCGCTACGCCCTCTATCTGCCGGCCTATCGCTGGGTACTCGACCACCGACTGGCCCCTGAGTTGGCCGAGTTGGCCAGACTAGCCGCCGCCGGCCCGGTGGTGTTGCTCGACTATGAGAGCAATGCCGACCCGGGGGACCTGCGGCGGCCCCTGTCCCATGCCGGGCTAGTGATTCGCTACCTGACCGGCGATTGGCCAGAGTCTACTTCCGCGCGGAAGTAGAGAATTTGCCCTGGATGACGAGAGCCTCCTGGTGGCCGACCAGA
Source organism: Vulcanimicrobiota bacterium (assembly GCA_050250895.1). GTDB lineage: Bacteria > Vulcanimicrobiota > Xenobia > Xenobiales > JADMJV01 > CAYRFU01. Next base: position 113,501 of record JBFWNU010000005.1, read on the forward strand.
CCGTCCCACGACGCCCCGACCAGGGGCGGTCGAAGCCCCATTTTGCCTTGATCGCCGTCAATAGGACGAAATGTTCATACTTGGAGTGAAAATCGCCGCAAACGTTGATATATAAGGGTTTTTTTCTTCGAGAATCGAGGTTGTTTCCTGTTTTCGAACAAATGTTCTCAGAAATTTAAGGTTTTTTTGGGTTTAAATCCGCATCTTATCTGCGATAAAGAAACCTGTGCTCAGGGGGTGGAGCCCAGAAAGCCGGAGCGTTGGAATACGCCCGGAATATCGAAGGAGAACGAAAATGAATGGTGATGTGAACGCTAGCATCACTCGCGTGAGAAACATCGGAATTTCCGCCCACATCGACTCGGGTAAGACCACCCTCTCGGAGCGGATTCTATTTTACACCGGAAAGATCCACAGGATTGAGGAAGTTCGGGGTAAGTCGGGTGTCGGAGCCAAGATGGACTCCATGGACCTCGAGCGCGAGAAGGGGATCACCATTCAATCGGCTGCAACCTATTGCACCTGGGGTGATTACAACATCAACCTCATCGACACTCCTGGTCACGTCGACTTCACCGTCGAGGTCGAGCGCGCCCTGCGCGTGCTCGACGGCGCCGTGCTGGTGCTGTGCGCCGTAGCCGGTGTGCAGTCGCAGTCGATCACCGTCGACCGCCAGATGAAGCGCTACGGCGTTCCCAAATTGGCTTTCGTCAACAAGATGGACCGGGCTGGCGCGAACGCCCAGCGTGTGGTCGGCATGCTGCGCGAGAAGCTCAACCACAACGCCCACCTGGTGACCATGCCTATCGGCGCCGAAGATCGCTTCGAGGGGATCGTCGACCTGTTGACCCTGGAAGCCATCTATTTTGACGGCGACAACGGCGAGAACATCCGCCGCGAGGCCTGTCCGGCCAACTTGCTTGACGAGGCCAAAGGCCTGCGCGACGCTCTGGTCGAGGCGCTGTCGGACTTCGATGACGACCTGGCCGAGAAGTTCCTGGAGGGCGCCGAGGTGAGCGCCGAGGAGATGCGTCCGGTGCTGCGCAAAGCCACCCTCTCGCTCGAGTTCACCCCGGTCTTCTGTGGCTCGGCCTACAAGAACAAAGGCGTTCAGCACTTGCTAGACGGCGTCTGCAGCTATTTGCCCAATCCGACCGAGCGTACTAATATCGGCCTCGACCAGGACAACGAAGAGGCCGAAGTGGTGCTCAGCTCCGAGACCGACAAGCCGTTCGTGGGCCTGGCCTTCAAGCTCGAAGACGGCCGCTTCGGTCAGCTGACCTACCTTCGCATCTATCAGGGCCGCCTGAGCAAAGGCGACTTCATCCACAACATCAACAACAAGAAGAAAGTCAAAGTGCCTCGCATCGTGCGCATGCACGCCGACGAGATGCACGAGATCGAGTCGGCTGACGCCGGTGATATCGTGGCTCTCTTCGGTATCGACTGCGCTAGCGGCGACACCTTCACTGACGGCAAAGTGTCCATCACGATGACCTCGATGCACGTGCCGGCAGCCGTGATGTCGGTGACCGTCGAGCCCAAGGAGCGTCGCAGCCTGCAGAACTTCTCGAAAGCTCTCAACCGCTTCTCGAAAGAGGACCCGACCTTCCGGGTGTGGCGCGATGAAGAGTCCGGCAACACCCTGGTGGCCGGCATGGGCGAGCTGCACATCGAGGTCTACATCGAGCGCATCAAGCGTGAGTATGACTGCGAAGTCACCGTGGGTGCGCCGCAGGTGGCCTATCGTGAAGCCATCAGCTCGCGGGTCGAGATCGACTATACCCACAAGAAGCAGACCGGCGGTTCGGGTCAATACGCCCGCATCAAAGGCTATCTTGAGCCCCTGCCGGCCAACTCGGTGGAGGAGTACGAGTTCGTCGACGACGTGGTGGGTGGTGTCATTCCCAAAGAATATCTACCGGCCTGCAACAACGGCTTCCGCGAGTCGCTGCGCAAGGGAACCCTTATCGAGGCTCCCGTGGTGGGCGTTCGCTGCGTGGTCAACGACGGTAACTACCACTCGGTCGACTCGTCCGAGATGGCGTTCCGTATCGCCGCTCAGACGGCCATCCGCGAGACCCTGCCGAAGGCCAACCCGATCATCCTCGAGCCGATCATGCTGGTCGAGGTAGCTGCTCCCGACGAGTTCGTGGGCGCTCTGACGCGGGGCATCAACCAGCGCCGCGGCATGATCATCAGCACCGAGACCAACGACGGCTACGCCTGCGTGCAGGCCTACGTACCCTTCTCGGAGATGTTCGGCTACGCCACCACGTTGCGCTCGGCGACGCAGGGTAAGGGCGAGTTCTCGATGGAGTTCTCGAAGTACGAGCAGGTGCCCAAGAGCATCCAGGAAGATCTGACCAAAGAGCACCGCGAGAAGAAGCTAGCGGCCGCCCGATAGGTCGGTTCCACCCCCGAAGAGGCCAGCGGTCGTCCGCTGGCCTTCTTCTTGTGACGATTTTTTGACTTCTCGTCAATATGATCGCCTTGTGATCGTCAACAATCTGAAAATGGCCACTCCTCCCGGTCGTCTCCACCCCCCTGGCTGGGTCGTGGAAGAGACCGAGGTTGAACCTACCGATCGCTTTCACATCACCGATACCACCCCACCGGCGCCTCCGCAGGGGCTCAAGCTGGCGGCCGGCGCTCTGATGTTCGTGGCTTGCGCCGTGGGCGCGGCCCACACTCGCAATTTCAACACCCCCCGCCAGCCCGCTCCGGTCAAGCCGACCGAGCCCTCGCAACCCCCGGCTCCCGACTTCAAGCTCGACCCCGAGGCGGAAGGCTTTTTGATGGTCGGCATCCAGCCCGAGCAACCGGTCCAGGTGCCAGCGACTCCCCTGGTGTTGCCTACCGCGCCGCCGATGGTAAGGGCAGAAGAGCCGAAAGGGCCCGCCGCGCCCGCCGCGCCGGTCGTAGCCACCGAAGCCGCTCCGGTGGTGCTGGCTGAAGAGCCTGCCCCGCCGGTCGCACCGGCGGCCGAGTCGACCCCCCAGGTCGCCACCGTCACTCTTCCCGAGGAAGTTCCCCTTCCGCGGCCCCGGCCGGCCCACGAGGTCGCGGCCGTCCACTACAGCCGCTACGCCAAGCACCAGGAGTTGCTGGCCCGGGCCATCGCGGCCGAGTCGCGGGGCGAGTCTTATGACACCCAGGTGGCCGTGGCCCAGACGATTCTCAACCACGCGTCCAAGTACGGGCGCGGCCTGCCCGGCCTCATTCGCAGCACGTTCTTGTCTTCGAACTACGACGGCAATCGCGTGTTCTACACGATGCGGACCAGCCGTATCCCCAACTGGCAGCAATACTACCGGGCCGCCGGCGACGCTCTGGCCGGACGCTCCTCGGTGGGCTTCAATCGCGTCTACTTCCACGACGACAGCATCGGCGCGCCTCGCTACGTCAACAAAGGCACCGCGCTCAAGCTCGACAACATGATCTTCTACGCGGCCCGCTGATTGGGTCGTTCGCCCCGCGCGGTTTGGCGGTGGGCTGGCTAAGCTGGGGGCATGAACGCTTACACGCTACTCGCCCTCTTCTCGGCCTGGCCGGCCCTCTGCGCTGCGCTTGGCGCCTGGGCAGGCTATCGCTGCGCTCCTCACGACCCGCTACCGGTGGCCTGCCGGCGCAGCGGCTGGGCGGCGACCTTCTCGCTGCTGGCTCTGGCGGCTGGTTTGTTGGTGTGGGCCTACACTTTGGGTGCCGAGCGCCAGGCCAGCTTCGCAACCGTGCGGATGGCCATGGTCCTGGTGGCGCTGCTGGTCGCCGCGCTTTCGCCTCTGGCCGGGACGGCTGCCTATCGCGGTGTGGCCTTCGGACACACCCTGACCCACGAGGTCGGCGGCATCCTGGGGGGCGCCCTGGGCGCGGGCCTGGTCTTGCCGCTCGGGTTGGCGGTGGTTCTCTTCTTGCGCTTGGGGCGGGCGGCGCTTAGGGCGATAGGGTAGGCGGCGTCACCGCCTCTTCCGCGCGGAAGTCAGTGGGGCGAGGTGTGCAGGGTCACGATGCAACAAACGTCAGGTTGCGCAAAGCGGACACAGAACTCCTTTCGGAACGCCGGTTTCCAGCGGCTCGCCTGGGTCAGCCCCTGGCATCGCCAGATGGTCCAGCCGTAGCCTATGGTCAGAGAGCAGCTTCGGGTCGACCTCGCGGGACTGGCAGCCCGGCACCAACTGACTGACCAGCACGCAGGCGTCGTCGGCCCGGAGATAAGTCAGGGCGAACTGCTCCGAGGGACAACGCGTGAACCAGCCGACCACAGCCAGGGCAACGAGCAGGGCGACCAGGTTTCGCACACCTCACCATTTCGCGCCGCCTCGATCACCCGCCTCCTCCGCGCGGAAGTGAGAATTTACAAGGGTTTCGCTTGTTGTTTGGGCTTGAAAAATGCTAAAATCATAGCAATCCCCGAACCCACTCCCTGGAGGTCCTATGTCTCTTTCTGCCCTGGTTGCTACCTTGCGCCAACTCACTCCTGACCAGCTTCATCAGCGCAATCAAGACGCTCGGCTTGAACTGGCCCGTAGCGAATGGCGGATGGCCGTCCATTTGCTGGCCACCGAGCGAGCCGGTCTGCACCGTAGGATGGGCTATGGCGACGTCATCGCCTACGCCGAGAAGCTGCTCGACCTGCCGCGTTATAAAGCCTGCGAGTTGCTGAGAGTGGCCCGCTCGTTCGACCGCATGCCAGACATCTCCGAGGCCTTCCGCACGGGCGAGATTGGATGGACCAAGGTCCGGGAGATCACGCGGGTGGCTACTCCCAAGACCGAGGGCGTCTGGCTCGAGCGGGCCCGAACGCACGACGCCAATACCGTCGCTCGGATGGTGGCCGTCTCGCCTGCCGAGTACAAGCGGGGCAAGGCCCTGACCGCCGAAACCCAGCCCGAAGTGACCCCTCAGCTCATCCACCTGCATCTGCGCCTGACCCCCGAGCAATACGCCGTGCTCGAACAGGCCGTCAGCCTGGCCCGAGCTCGGGCCGGCAAGCGCTTGAGCCGAGAGGCAGCCGTGGCCGCTCTGGCCAAGACTGCCCTGTCGTCGGCTGACAGTCGCAGCAAAGTGCGCCACCAGGTCATCATCGAGGTCGATCCCGAAAGCGGTCGCGGGTTCTATGATACCGAGCGCGGGCCGCTGCCGGCTTCACCCCGGGTGGTCGAGGAAGCCCTGGCTGCAGGCCCCATCGTGATCGAGGCCGCTGCGCCGGCCGAGGGGGCGAGGCCGACCGAGCCCCAGGCACGCAGGGCTCCGCCCATGGGAGAATTGCGTTCTGTCTTCGCTCGAGCCCGCGGGCGATGCGAGCACTGCGGCTGTAAGGGGGGATCGCTGCATGTCCACCATTGCCTGCCCCGTTCGCGGGGAGGGCGCGACCTGGGGCCAGAATTGAGGTTGCTATGCCCCGCCTGCCACGGGGTCGCCCACGAGACCGATTTTGCCGAGGACCCTGGTTGGCGGGCGGCTAGAGAAGCCGCCACTTCCGCGCGGAAGCGCGCTAAGTCTGACGCAGTTGGTGGCTGAGGGTCCGGAGTTGGAGGGCGGCCGAGGTCAGGTTGGCGCCTTCGATGTCGAGAGCCAGCGCTCTGGCGGTGGCGCAAACCTGCTCGTGGTCGGCTACGCTGTTGATGGCCTGGCGTAGGCAGCCGGCGGCGCCGGCCAGGTCGCGGGCCGCCAGGGCCTCGACCCCCTGACGTAGAGCCGTCCAGGGCTCGCCCGTGGGAGCGAGTTCAAGGGCTTTGGTTAGAGAGCCGGCGGCGCCGGCCGTGTCGAAATAGCCGAGCGCTTCGGCGGCGGCCTCGAGCCAATGAAATGGGCCAGTTGCCTGCTGCATGACCCCCCCCTTCTATGTGTGCCGATTATAGAGCAAAGCCGGCCGGCCGGCAATATCCGCTAGAGGCGCTCGAAGCGGACCTGGTCACCAGACCAGACGGCATAGCTGCCCTGGTCGAGGCTGCCGACGTCTACGATGTAGCGATGCTGGGGCTGGCAGGCCAGGCTGGGGGCGCTGAACCAGCGGGGTAGGTCCGAGGTCAGTTCCCACCAGCCGGGGCGGTGCATGTGGCCGACGAAAGCCAGGCGAAAGTCGGCTAAGGTGAACATCTCCAGGGCGTCGGCCGGTGAGCCGGGCCCAGTCGGGCAACTCCGAGCTGGCCACTTCGTGATTGCCTTTCAGGCAGGCCACTCCGGCCGAACGAAGCAGCTCGAGGCAGGCCTGGTCGTGGGCCCCTCCCACTGCGTCGCCGAGAAAGACCAGCCGCCCGGGTCGCTCCAGCAGCTTCTGCAGGGCGGCCAGGTTGCCGTGCAGATCCGAGAAAACTAGCGTCGTGTCCAATTTGACCGGGTTCGACAGGGCAGGGTCTGGCCCTGGTGGAACGGGCCCGGGATGCTGGGCCTGTTGAAGCCATACCGCGGCCTGGTTGGTCTGTTGTTGGCCTTGAGTGTGCTGAGCAACGCCACCGGGTTGCTGCTGCCGCGTCTGATCGGCACAGGCATCAACCGTTACGAGGCCACCGGGGCTCTGCCTCCGGCCGTGTTCGAGCAGTTTCTGGTGGCGGTGGTGGCTATTGCTATCCTGGCCACGGCCCAGACGGTGGTCGAGGTGCTGACCTCGGAGCGGGTGGCTCGTGACCTGCGCCAACGCCTGGCCGATCGGCTCTCGCGCCAGAGCTACACCTTCGTGGTCGAGCGCGATCCGGCTCAGCTATTGACCAATCTCACCTCCGACATCGACTCCATCAAGTTTTTCGTGTCTCAGGCTATTTCGGGCATCCTCAGCTCGGGGGTCATTCTGGTGGGAGCCAGCCTTCTGCTCTTGAGCCTCGAGTGGCGGCTGGGGCTCGTCATCATCGCCATCATCCCGCTGATCGGCATCGTCTTCGGCTGGATTTTCTCCAAGGTGCGCCAGCTCTTTCGCGAGGGGCGCGAGGTGGTGGACCGTCTCAACCGGGTCATCGGTCAGAGCATCATCGGCGCCGGCCTGATTCGGGTGCTCGCTGCCACCGGGGCCGAGAAGGAGAAATTCGCCGAGGTCAATCGTCAGGCCCGAGACCTCGGGTTGTCGGTCTTGCGCCACTTCGCCTCGATGATTCCAGTGGTGGTGTTCTTGTCCAACCTCGGCACCTTCGCCATCTTGACCCTGGGCGGGCGGTTCGTGGTGGCTGACGAGATGAGCCTGGGAACGATCGCTGCCTTCACGACCTATCTGGGTCTTTTGATCTTTCCCGTCATCATGTTGGGCTTCATGGGCAACTTGATTGCCCAGGCCCAGGCCAGCTATGGACGCGTGGTCGAGGTGCTCGAGGCGGCTGACCCCGAGCCCACCGGTACCATCACCGCCGGTCTCAAGGGCCTGACCGAAGTCAAGGCCGTGCACCTGAGCTATGGCGAGAAAGAGGTGCTCAAGGGAGTCAGCCTCAAGCTCGAGCCGGGCACCCGCAACGCGGTGGTGGGGCCGACCGCCGCCGGCAAGAGCCAGCTGGTCAATCTGCTCAGCGGGTTGCTCGAGCCGAGTCAAGGCCAGGTCGTCTACGACGGCCAATATGCTCCCCGGCAGTTGCGCCATCAGGTCTCGGTCGTGTTCCAAGAGTCATCCTTGTTTGCCGCCAGTTTGCGCGAGAACATCTGCTTTTATCCCAACACGACTGCCGAGAGCTACGAGCTGGCAGTGCGCACCGCCGAGCTTCACGACTTTCTCGAGGGTCTGCCTCAGGGCGACGCCACCCCGGTGTCCGAGCGAGGAAGCTCCTTGTCGGGAGGGCAGAAGCAGCGGGTGATGCTGGCCCGAGCCCTGGCCAAGGCGCCGGATGTCTTGCTGCTCGACGATTTCACGGCTCGCCTGGATCCCACCACCGAGGCCAGCGTGCTGGCCAACCTGAGGCGAAACTATCCGGGTCTGACCCTGCTGACGGTGACCCAGCGCATCGCCCCCATTGTGGACTATGACCAGATCTTTCTCATGATGGAGGGCGAGATTCTGGCCCGCGGCACCCACCAGCAGTTGCTCGCGACCTCGCCCGAGTATTTGCAAATCTACGAATCGCAGAAGAGCACCCATGCGCTTGAATGAGCAACTGGCGCCCGAGCGCCGCGTCTTGATGCTGGCCAGCCTGGCCGTGCTGTTGACCTCGGCGCTCAACCTGGGAGCCCCGGCCGTGTTGGGCTACGCCATCGACCACCCATTGGCGGCGGGCGACCTCAAGGGGGTGATGCGCTACGGGTTGCTGCTGTTGGCCATGGCCGTGGTGGCGATGGCCACCCAATACCTGCAGACGCTGTGGATGGGCGGAGTCGGCCAGCGTCTGGTCTATCGCTTGCGGGGACAGTTGTTCGAGAAGCTGCAGGACCTGCCGCTGGCCTTCTTTCAGCGTCATCAGACCGGCGATCTGATCTCGCGTCTGGCCAACGACACCGATAAGCTGGCCAGTTTCTTCTCGCAGTCCTTGACGCGCTTTGTGGGCAGCCTGGTGACGATGTTGGGTTCGGCCGTCTGCTTGCTGGTCCTTAACCCGCGTCTGGGAGCGGCCGCCCTGTTGCCAGGGCTCATCATGGTGGCCGTGACTCGGGCCTCGAGCACCCTGGTGCGGCGCCTCAACAAGGCCAGCCTCGAGGGGGTCGGAGCGCTCAGCGCCGAGGTGCAAGAAAGCCTCGAGAACTTTAAGGTGATCGTGGCCTTTGACCGGCGCGACTTCTTTCGCCAGCAATTCGGGCTGGCCAACCAGGCTAACTATGCTCGGGCCGTGAAAGCCGGCCTGGTCAACGGCTCGCTATCGCCGTTCTACGGGCTATGTTCCCACGCCGGCCAACTGATTGCGCTGGCCTACGGGTTGTGGATGGTGGCCAACGGTCAGTTTACGGTGGGCTTTCTCATCAGCTATTTCGTCTATCTGCAGCGTTTTTACGACCCGATGCGTCAGTTGGCCAATCTGTGGTCGACCTTTCAGGGCGCCATGTCGGGCTTTGACCGTATCGCCGAGATTCTAGCCGTCAAAGACCACCTGCCGGTGCTAGCGGCCGGGCCGGTGGAAGAGGGGGCACCGCGCCTCGAGTTTCGCGATGTTTCCTTCGGTTACGAAAAGGATCGCTGCATCCTGCATGATGTCAGCTTTGCCCTCGAGAAGGGCAAGACCTATGCGTTCGTCGGGCCGACCGGAGGCGGCAAGACCACTACCGCCAGCCTCATGGCCCGCCTCTTTGACCCCGACCAGGGAACGGTGCGCCTGGACGGGCGCGACCTGCGCAGCTATGAAGCCGCCGAACGAGCTGCCAAGATCGGTTTTATCTTGCAAGAACCGTTTCTTTTCGACGGCACCGTGGGGGACAACGTCAGTTCGCTGGAGGGGCTCGAGGGGATGTTCGAACAGGGTCTGGCCACTCCGGTGGAGGGGCTCAGCCTGGGTCAGCGTCAGGTGGTGGCCTTTTTGCGGGCCATGCTGAGAAAGCCCGATCTCTTGATTCTCGACGAGGCCACCGCCAATATCGATACTGTGACCGAGAGGGTGCTCACGGCGCTGCTCGAGCGCCTGCCCGCCGAAACAACCCGGGTGGTCATCGCCCATCGCTTGAACACGATCGAGCAGGCCGACGCCATCTTCTTTGTCAACGCCGGCTGGGTGCGGCTGGCCGGTTCGCTGGGCCAGGCCGTGGCCATGCTGCGCGAGGAGCGCCGCCAGAGTTAGACCAACAAGTAGCCGAGGCGGATGCCGGCCGTGACGGCTTCGGTGCGGCTGCTCACGGCCAGCTTGGAAAAAACCGAGCTCAGGTGGAACTTGACGGTGTTCTCGGAGATTCCGAGCAGTTCGGCCAGTTGCTTGTTGGGCAGACCTTCGGCCAGCAGTTCGAGCACCTCGATCTCGCGAGCGGTGAGGGCGTCAGGGCCGTCCGGCCGGGCCTGGCCAAAGCGGTCGCTGACCCACAGCCCGGCCCGCACCGCTCTTAGCGCGGCCAAGACGGCTGTGTCGTCGGCCTGGCGGGCCAGCAGGCCACGTCCGGGACCGGGTTCCAGGGCCAGGTCCCGGCGGTCGCTCAAGAGCAGAAAGGGAAGAACCAGGCTCGGGATGGGATCGCCCGAGACCAGCTCGCCCAGCAGCAACTCGGCTCCCTCCGGGGCCGGGGCCGACCAGTCGCAAGAACCTGCCGCCACGAAGTCGTCGGTCGAGGCCAGCAATCCCGCCAACCCGCGCCGGGTGGCGTTAGACCCGGCCACCACCAGCACCGGAGTCAGCAAACCGGTGGACCGCCTCGACCGGGCGGCGGACCGGGCGGCCCGAAGTGGCGCAGTATTTTGTGAATGAAGTGCCGACGACGGTGGTGATGGTGCTGATGGCCGCGGTGATGATGCGGCCCCGGATGGTGAGGTGGCCCATGGCGGACGGGCCGCTCGCCCAGAGTGGCGGTCACTTCCAGGGGTTGGCCGGCGCGCACCAGGGCTAGTCTGACCTCGCGCCCGGGAGAGAGCGAGCGTAGCTGGTGCATCACTTCTTCGGGACCGTTGACGGCCTGATGGTCGAGGCGCAGCAGGGTGTCGCCCAGCATGGCGCCAGCTTGCTGGGCGGGGCTGTCGGGCTCGATTTTGACGACCAGGCACCCCTCGTGGTCGAGGGGCATCAGACCCAGGCCCAAGAATCCGGGCTCGAGATTGCCGCCCGATTCGAGTTGCTCGACCAGCGTGGCCAGGCGAGAGTAGGGCAGGGTCTGGGGCGGATGACCGCCATGCAGGCCCAGCAACCGGCCCTGATGATCGACCAGAGTCGCGCCAGCCAACTCGGGGCGGGGCGGGTGGCGATGGCTGGCCAGCGTCTGCATCAGCGAGATGGCCGAAATCAGGCCTCCCTGATGGTCGCGACCGAGGCTGACTACCAATCCCGGGCCGGGTTCACGGTTCCAGGGCGGCGGGTCGAAGGCGACCGGCTGGTCCAGGCGCAACAAGGCCAGATCCCAACCGGGTGAGCGACCTACTACGCTCGCTTTCATAGCCGAACCGTCATGAAAATAGACGTCCGCCTGGTCATGCTCGAGGCGGTGTTCGATGGTGAGCACGGATTGCTCTGACCAGAGCAAGCCACTCGACCCCGGCCCGCGGCCGCTGTCGACGGCCACCACGAGCGGGGCCACGCTGACCACCATTTGGGTCAGTTCTTGTGAGAGTGCTTCAAGATGGGGGTATTTCATAGTCTCATCATAGAGCCCATCGGCCCGTCGCGGATCAGCCGGATGGGTGGGGCTGCGACCTACCCGTCCGGGTGGGAGAGAAACTCGAGCACCTTCTCGGGCGGGCGCGCGATGATGGCCTGGCCCCCACGCACGACCACGGGTCGTTGCATGTCCTCGGGGTGCGCGAGCAGCCAGTCGACCAGATCGGTGTCGGGTTTCGAGCGAGCCAACTGGTCGCCTAGTTGGTTGACCAGTTGCCGTAGCTGTTCACGGGTGAGGGGCGACTTGAGGTATTCGACCACCTCGTAATCGACGTGATTTGACTCGAGCAAAGCCAGCAACTGGCGACATTTAGAGCAACGCGGGTTGTGATAGACGAGCATGCGTGGCGGTTCGCTAGTTCGCCGCGATCATCCGCCCAGGTTCGCCACCGAGTTCGCGAACCGGGTGGAATATTCCAACACCAGGCGTCCGGCCAGGTCCGGGGCGAGCTGCAGTCCGTGCGTGAGCGTGGCGGTCGCGGCCGGAGTGGGGTCTTCGTCTTCGGGCAGGAACGTTGCCTCGACGCCAAAACGAAGCGCATTGCCCGACACCGCCAGCCCGATCTCTTCGAACCGGTTGGGGTAGGCCCGCAGCAGATGGTGGCCGAGCAACTGCAAACAAAGCGCGGGAAAGAGGACCCGGGCCCGGCGACGCTTGACGAAGTTCCACCATCTCAGGCCCAGCCGGGGACTATCTGCTTGTAAAAGAAGCGCGTGGCAAGAGACGAATCGCATGACCGACATGGATACCGGTCGACCCGATTGGACCTGACGCACTTCGTCCAGGCTCGGTTGAAGGTCGAGCGGGTTGAAGCCCACGGCAGGGCTTTCCAGTTCGGCGAGCGCGGCGCTAAAGGCCTCCAGGCTGGGCTCTGGGCCCGGTCCCAGGCCGCTGCGAGAGGTGCTGGTCCACTCTCCCAGCATGCTGGCCTCTCCGAACTCGGGGCGGGTGCGCTCGAGGGTGATGTAGCGCCAGGGAGTGGTCTTGAGAACCGCCACCATGAAGGCTTCGGCCGGCGCTGAAGGCGGCGGCATCTTGATGATGATTGCGGGCCCGACCCCGTCGACTTCGAGATAATGCACGGCCAGGGGAGCTCCTTTCCAGACCTCGGCCAGGGGAGGGATGGAGCAAAGCATCTGCTCGAAGCGTTCTGGCTGGTCGTGCACCAGTCGAGGCAAAGTGCGGTGGGCGAATTCGTAGTGCGAGGAGAGTTCGGACATGTCTCAGAGAGTCAGATTGCCCCCGAAAGGTTCGCCCTCAGGGGAGCCGTTCCGTGCCCTGGAAGACGAAGCTCTCCTTGAGCCAGGTGATGCCGTTGGGGACGGGTTCGAGCGGACCGCTTCCCAAGGTTTCCGGGCCTGGCTGCGAGGGGGGAGAGGCCAGGCGATATTGGCTCAGGGTCGAGCCGTCCTTGAGCCAGAACACGTAGAGATAATAATTGCCGTGGGGGGACGGGCTGTTGGTCCAAAGGGCCAGATAGAGCCGTTGCTCGTCGGCCGATAAGCCGAGAATGCGACTGGCCCCGTCGGTGCGAGCCAGCAGCTTCATCTCCTTGGAGTCAAGTCCCGTCCAGAGCACCAGGGTGGTGGCTGGCAATCGCGAGCCCTCGACCGGGTCGCGGTAGGCATAGACCGTGCAATCCTGGTTGCTGGTGATGGGACGCAACTCCCAGGGGGGTGGGGGCACGGCCAGAGCCATCGAGGTCAAAAGTCCCAGCATCAGAAGTCTCAGTCGCATCCGTCATCCTCCAGCTTTCGATACATCACCAGGGCGTCGACCAGGCCCAGAGTTGGGTGGCGAAAGGCGCCAGGTAGGCGGCCGACCGTCGCAAAGCCGTGCTTTTCCCACAGCCTGATGGCGCCTTCGTTCGTGGTAACCACCAGATTATACTGCATGGCCAGATAGCCTCGACGCCGGGCTTCGGCGAGGGAGTGGACGCACATGGCGCTGGCCACTCCCCGCCCCCGAGCGGCCTCGGCCGTCATATAGCCGCAGTTGGCTACATGGGCGCCGGGGCCCATCTGGTTAGGACGCAGGTAATAGGTGCCCAGGACCTTCTCGCCCTCGGTGGCCACGAACACCTGGTGGGTGGGGGCGTGCCAGTAAGCCAGTGCATCCTGGCGCGAGAGCTCGGGAGGCAGTGCGTAGGTCTCGCCCCCGCGCAGGACCGGCTCGAGAATCGCCCAGATTGACGGCTGGTCGTCGGGCCTGGCGGGGCGGATTTCCACTACTTGAAGGTTCGCATCGACCGAACCACCGCGCGGGGGCGAATGTCATCGAGGCCGAGTTTCTGGTGCTCTCCCTCGAGGCGCCGAGAGCCGATGTAGTCTGATTTCGTAAACAGCAGCTGGGTGTTGCCTTCGTCCACATGGTCGACCACGATGCGGTCGCTGACGTAGGTATAGAACACTTCGGCGTTGGGGGTGACCCGTTGGACATCCTCCCAGGTCAGGCCCACGGCAAATCCGTGCTCGTGGTAGACGCCTGGTGCGCTCACCACGATTTCGCGGATGGTTCCGTCCGGGTCGAGGATCGCCTGGGCAATGACGTGATGCTGAAAGGAGATGTCCAGATAGGCTATCTCTTCGGGGCTGCCCTCGCGGGTCTGTTTGCGAAGGAAGCGCTGGTAGCTCAGGGCCGGATTGCGCGAGGATTCGGGCGGAAGTTGGCCGAGATAGAAGTCTTCCAGCCCGTCTTTGGTGAGATTCGGCTCGTCTTGAGCCAGAACCGGCAACCAGGCCAACAAGAGGAGAATGAGCAAGGTGCGAAGCTTGGACATGCTGGCTCGCTTCCCAGCCGGGCCGGGGGATCCTTCCCAACGAAAAGAGCCCCGGGGACGGGGCTCGGGCCGGGGCGGAGAAATGAGGGGGGACGATTCCCCACCGCCGGTTAGCGGCTTCAACCACGCCGACCCGAGAATGTTTCTCCCGCGTTGCAGATGGGGACAGCAGCGGGTCGAGCCATCGGCAGGGTTTCCCGGCCAAGCCGCGCAGACGAAGGTATGAAAGTCGTGCACGGAGATCTGGTCAAGTTGGCTCTCGAGGGCAAGTTCGACGTGATCATCCATGGTTGTAACTGCTACTGTGCGATGGGAGCCGGGATCGCCAAGCTGATCAAAGCGAAGTTTCCCGAGGCCTACCAGGCCGATTGCAAGACCGAGAAGGGCGCTCGCGCCAAGCTGGGGTCCATATCCTCCGCCACAATCGAGCGCGACGGACACACCATCACCGTGGTGAATGGTTACACCCAGCATCACTGGCGCGGCCAGGGCGTGCTGGTCGACTACGAGGCAGTGCGGGGCGTCGCTCGCCAGGTTAAGGCCAACTTCTCGGGGCAACGTATCGGCTACCCCCGAATCGGAGCCGGGATGGCTCGGGGAGATTGGGACACCATCGCAGCCATCCTCGACGAGGAGTTGGCCGGCGAGGATCACACGCTGGTCGAGTTCGCGGGCTGAGGCTCGTCGCGTAGCAGATAGAGTAGCGGGCCGAACGAGCCGAACAGCAGGGTGCACCACAGGTAGGGAGCGACGGTGATCCCGCGCCGGCGGGCGTCGCGCACCATCCATACGCTCACCAGCGAAAGGCTGACGATCAGATCGCAAAAGACCTGGATGCTGGCGGCGTTGGCCAGGGCGGCCGGAAAGAACCCGACGTAGCCGTACTGCTTGAGGGCGATGACGCTGGGGAGAGCGAGAAAAAGGGCGAGCAGGGCGATGCGACGATGGCTGATGTGCATGGCTCTGGTTTTGTCATTTCAGGCTAGTTTCATTCTGCTCGGCTAGGTTAGAGGCTATGAAAGTGCGTCCGTTTGCCACTCCCGCCACGCTTGTACCGCCGAGCCGTCCGGCCGCCGGCCAACCCGTCGACCGTCTGGGCCCGCCGGTTACCCTCGACGAGGCTCGCCAGCGACTGTTGGGCCAGCCAGAGAAAAAGCCCGACCCGCGTAAAGGTCGACTGTTGTTCGAGATGGAGGGCATCCGCTCGTTGCCCTGGCGCAGCCCGGCCGGTCAACTGGTGCTGGGAGTGGTCAAACAGGGTCTTTCGCCGTTCGAGGGCCAGGTCGAGTCCCGGCCGGCCAGCGGCAATCCGCTCTGGTCGGTGCAGGTGAAGGGAAAATTGACCAGTCAGCCGGTCGGTTACAAAGATCAGGTCCTGGTAGCCCTGGCCGACCCTCACCATCTGGTCTCGCTCGACCCGGCCACCGGGGCCGAGCGCTGGAGTGCTCGCAATATCCTGGCGCCGCTGGTCTTGAGCGGCGAGCGCATGTTCGCACGAAGCTATGAGCAAGAAGTGGTCTGCCTCAACCCGGCCTCGGGCGGACGCGGCTGGACTGCCAAGCCGCCCGGGGTGCCCCTCGAGATGACCACCATCGGCGACAAACTTTTGGCGGGATCGCGCATCAGCTATCAGACCGGCGAGGGGGCGCTGACCGTCTATCAGGCCAGCACGGGAGCCAGGCAATGGGAGGTGTCAGCCCAGAACGCTCGTTTTGCCGCCGATGAGCGCCATGTCTTCGTGGCCGACGACCGCGAAGGCCCTCTGCGGATGCTCGCTTTGGAAAGCGGCCAGGAGGTGAAGGCGTTCGACCTGCGAGGACGCTTCTTTCGACCGCTGCTGGTGGACGGAGACACCCTCTATCTCAGTCGTATGAGCTCTGGAGTCAGTGCCGACCTGGTGGCCCTCGACATCAACACCGGCCAGGAGCGTTGGATGGCTCGCGGCAAGGACAGTCCGGACCAGATGGTCAAGGGAGATGACGGAAACCTCTACGTGACCGAGCGGGGCTTCAGCGGTGGGGGCGCGGTGGCCTGTTATACGCCGGGAGGCGAGATTCTTTGGCGCGGTTATGTGGGCAGCAGTCCCAAAGTTTCGGTTTGTCCCGACGGGACCGTGTTTACTCTCAACGACTTTGGACACCTGAGGGCCTTTTCCGCCCCCGACGCCGAGGAGGCGAAGAAGGCGTCCGAGACCACCGGACCTCTGGTCTTTGACTTTGATGACCTGGTTCAGGTGGGCGACTTCGAGCTAGAAAAGCAAGAATAAGCGCAAGGGGTTTGGTCGCCGCTTAGCAATGACCTGAGTGTCTCCAAATTCAGGGGCCCGTCAGGGCCAAACTGAAATCTCTCTGCTCGACCGCTTCGGCGGTCTTCTTTTTTTGCCGCCAAGAAAGAAGAAGAGACCCCATTTCACTCGAGCGGTTCGGGGGGGGTCTAACTTCTCGAGTGTTTCGGGGTCTCTTTTCGTCCTTAGAATACCAGCCGATTGTCAAGAAATGGTCAAGCTTCCGACATGGTTTGGTCAAGAATGACCATGGTTGGCCTCAAGCTCGAGCGGATTGGCGGCGCAGGCAGTCGGAGAAGTGGAGTTTCCAGTTCTTGGCGTAGCGCTTCTCGGCCGATGGCATCTGGGCCAGCAAGCCGGTGCGATAGTCGGCTCCGAAGCGGTCGATGATCCACTCTTCGTGGGCCACCAGCAGTGGATGGAAGCGCTCGAAACCGTCCTCGAGCGTGACCCGTTCAGCCTCGGCCGGAATCTTGGTGGGGTAGACGCCCAGGGCGGTGCGGTAGCAGCGTTTGCCCGCCCGGGTGTAGACCAGCTGATGGTCTTGGTCGACCAGCCACATGCCGCTGGCATGGAAGACCAGCTGGTCGCGTTGATAGAGAAATCCATCGGCTTGGGGATGGGGGATTTTCTCAAACCCCCGTTCTTCAAGAGCCCCGATACGGGCGTCCTGAGAGAGTAACCAGATTGCGACGGGCAGGGGGTTCTTCACGGCAGGCCTCCGGAGGGTCGAGTGTTTTCCCGTTTGCGATAAAGACGGGAATTCCTTTCCATTTCTCGAGATGGTTTTACCAATCGCCGGCCATGTGCCAGACTTGCACCTGACCCTTGGGCCAGGCAGCGGCGAACAGACCGGGGGCGGCGGCCAGCGAGCACGGCGATAGGATTTCGTCGCTCTCGAGGGGCCACGAGACGCTGCCATCGACCCGATCGTGAAAGGCGAGAGTGCGCCGTTGAGAAGCCACCAAAAAAGCTCCCTTGGGACTGAAGACAAAGCTCTCGCAGGGGCTGAGTCTCTGATTGCGGCGGCCAAGCCAGTGGCCCTGCTGCTGCTCGGCCACGACCATTTCCGAGCCCCGGGGCGAGAGGGCCAACTCGAAGCCGGTCCCGCCTTTGGCCTGGTAGTCCGACTTCCAATCCGCGCCCGCGCCCCGCCACCGCCGCAATTGCTGGGCGTCGAGCGTCAGCAGGGTCATGCCATCGCCCGAGCTGACCACGCGTTGGCCGGCGGCTCCCAGTTCGAGGCTGTGGAACACCTCGCCGGCGAGATTGAGCCACTGGAGCAGGCCGTCCGGACCCAGCGCCACCAGGCAACCCGCCGCCAGGGCCACGTCGATGACGCCGGCGCGATGCCAGAGCACTCGGGCCGAGGGGATTTCGCGGGCCACCAGGCCCTCCTCCGAGACCGTGGCCAGCACCTGGTCGGTGAGCACGACTCGGGTGACGGCCTGGCGCGTGGAACCTCCGAAGAGCGGGTCGCGGCGAGTGGTGGCGAAAACCGCCAGGTGGCCTTGCGAGGCCAGGGCCAGAGTCTTGCCGGTGGGGGAGAAGGCGAGGTGCGGATTGGGTCCGACTTGCACTCGGCGCAAGGGCTTGGGACGGGGATCGTAAGGCTGGGTCAGGTGTTCGGTGAGCCGGGCACCCGGCAGGGCTCTCACCGAACCGGTGCGGTGCGACCACACCAACACCTGGCCATTGAAGGAGAAGGCCACTCTGGCGACCGCCTCGCTGCTGACCAGCCTGCCCACCAGCTTACCCGTGTCCAGGCGCCAGATGCGTACGGTGGAGTCTTCGGAGCCGCTGGCCAGGAGTGCGCCAGGGCCCAGTGCCAGCGAGTTGACCGGCCGGGAATGCGATCCCAGCGGGACCAGTTCGTCACCGACCACCTTGAGGATATGCCCCGAATCAGTGTCGAGGTCAGTGGCGCCCACCGCCACCAGGTGACCGGTCGGGTCAAAGCAGAGCGCGCTCAGGCGCAGGTTCGAGCGCACGCGATAGCGACTGACGGGGCCGCCGAGGGGGCGAATTTCGATGGCCTCACCAAGCCAGGCATAGGTGCCGGCCACGGCTGGGATGATGCCGTCGGCGGGACGCAGCGTCTGGCGCTCGAGGAGCTGACCGTCGGGCGACCAGCGGTAGAACTCTTGATTGAGGCCGACCACCGTGCCATCGTCGAGAAACTCGAGTTTTCCCAGGGCCTCGGACCCTTCGAGTTCGGCCACCAGGTGTCCGCGCTCGAGGTTATAGAGATGAGCGGGACGGCCGCGACGAAATTCGATCAGGTGGCGGGTATCGGGAGAGAAGCGAACCTCTCCAGGCCAGCCGGCCGGGGCCGGCAGCATACCGGCTCTGGCTCCATCGTAGAGGGATACGAGCTGGATCTCGCCGGGGGCCCGCAGAGCCAGCAAGCGGCTATCAGGAGACAGATCCCAGTGGCAGTCCCAGCGCTCTTCCAGGGGAAAGACCACCGGGGGAGCGGCCCAGAAGCTGGTGCCCAGCCCTCGCCGCGGTTGGGAATGCAGTCCCGGCACCGGTTTGCCCTCGAGATAGGCCAGCATCTGCTCGGCGGTCCAGCGCTTGGCGCGGGGGCTCAGGCAGTTGGGTAAGATGGCTGACCAGGGCGCCGGCAGATGCGGCAAGCGTGGCACCGGCTCGTGGCGGGCTCGCTCGATCCAGGCCACCTCGCCCACCCGGCCGTAGGGCGGGGCCCCATGCAAAAGCTCGAGCAGGACCGCGGCTAAAGACCAGACGTCTTCGGGCTGCCCGCCTTCTCCATCGAGGGCCTCGGGAGCCCGATACCAGAGGCGGTCCGGCCTCGGCTGATTGACCACGGACGGCCCTAGCAACTCTTGCAGGCCGGCATCGGCCAGCCGCCATTGACCCTCGTGGTGAAGCAGGTTCGAGGGCCGCAGGCCCCCGTGGTGACGACCTTCGCCGTGGAGTTCGACCAGGGCTCGGGCCAGTTCGATGGCCACCGATGTCAACTCCTCGGGCTTCTGCAGGCGCACTCCGAGGGGCCGGATGAGGAAATAACAACCCTGATAGGTGCCGTGGTCGACCCGGCCCCACTGGCAGGGGCCCAGCTCGCCGGGCAGATCGCCCAGTCGGGGCCGAGGCAAGGGGTGGGGGCCCAGCGGTCGAAACATGCGGACCGCCTTGGGAAGGCCCTCGGCCATTCCTAACAGGGTCACCCCCAGGCCACCCCGCCCGATGGGCTGGCCGACTTCGACTCCCGCGATCTTTTCCAAGACACCTCCACCAGGGTGAACCTGGTGCTTCGGGGTAAAAGCCCGAACTCTTCCCGCCTTACGAGGAAGGTTTGGCCAGGTCTACTGCCATCTGGGTCAGAGCAATGGTCTGACGTCGCATCAGGTCGTAGTCGGTAAACTCCTCGGTAACCGGCTTGCCCGAACTCAACAGGTAGCTGGGGTTGCTGATCAGCTGGATCGAAGGCAACGGTGTCTTGAGCACGCCAGCCATGGGCGGATAGTGCCACCACAAGCCCTCGCCCACCGGGAAGGGCCCGAGCACTAGCGAGCGCGTGAATTTCTCGGCGTATTCGGTGGCCCGCTGGCGCAGTTGGGCGGCCGAGGCCGAATCTGAGCCGGCAATGGGCACGCGGTCGAGGTTGGTCAGCAAAATCTGGGGCTCGGGCCGACCGGTCAACCCCACCTCGCCCGAAGCCAGTTCACCCCATTCGCGGGCTCCCAGATGCTCGACCTCGAGGATGGCTCGCACTCCCGAGAGATCGTCGGCGTGGTTCTTTAGATAATCGCGAATCCCGGCGCTACCGACGAAGTGACCGCCGGTAAAGACAAAGCGCATTTTGGCGGGGCGAGCTTCTTCGGGCATTTCGGCAAAATACTTGGCCATGGCCAGCATGGCCACCGGGCCGTTGTCCTCGAGCGAGTTGGTGCCGTCGGTGTGGCTGCTGACCACGATCTCGGGCTTGCCCGGGGCGTCGACCACCGCCACCAGGTTATCGTCGCTGGCTGGCCCCATGCTTGCCTGCATAGTCAAGGTGGCGGGCAGCCGACCGTCTTTGGCCGCGATGGCGGCCTCCAGCTTGCGACCCTGCTCACGGTCGAGAAATACCCCCGGC
Organism: Vulcanimicrobiota bacterium; assembly: GCA_050250895.1. Classification (GTDB taxonomy): domain Bacteria; phylum Vulcanimicrobiota; class Xenobia; order Xenobiales; family JADMJV01; genus CAYRFU01. The sequence continues at coordinate 133,856 of JBFWNU010000005.1, forward strand.
AGGTTGGCCGCCTGATAGCCGAAGAAAGGATAGTAAGCGCCGCGAGCTAGCGGCTCGGGCAGGTCGAGCACCCCGACCATGGCTCTGGCCCCCAGGGCGGCCAGCGTTTTCTGGACGGCCGGAATCAGCACCATGTTGACCAGGCTACCGTCCTTGCCGGTGGTGCTGCCCGGTCCGAAGGCCGAGTTGTCGGAGTCGTTGGTGTAGTAGGTCAAAGCCGACATCAGCGAGTAGGGAAGGCCCAGTCTCGGCAGGTCGACCACCACCGTCTTGCCCTGGACCTGGTCGGGATCAAAGGCGTCCGACAACTTTTGGCTCAGGGCGTTGATGGCGCCGCGGATGCCCTCGCTGGTGGCCAACTGGCTAAAGTCGAAATTCTCCACCCAACTGGCCAGTTCCGAGAGGTTGGCCCGGGCATGGACTAGATCGGCTTCGATCCCTTCGGGTCCGGTCTGGCCCGACCAGGGGATGTAGTTAGCCAGCGGCACCTCACCGTCAGCCGTGGTCAGGCTCCAACGGGTGGGGGTCCACTTCTCGAACGTGTAAGGCTCGAAGCTGACCTCGGCTCCCAGTTCCTCCAGTCGCTCACCCAGCCATCGAGTGTAGGCGCGTTGGGCCGGGCTTCCGGTCGGTTTGAGACCGGGGATGTCCTCGCTCTTGAAGGTGTCCTCCATCGACTGCCAGGCCCGAAGCTGGGCCGCATCCACAATACGGGCAGGATCGACCGAATCAGGCTCAGGCGCTGCCTGGGCCCGGCGAACCGGCGCCGAAACGCGGAAGGATGAAGAAGCGCAAAACTGATTGACCACCGAACCTCCAGGCGGACCTGCTCGTATTCTAGGCGGACTTCTTCAGGGCCGGCTTGCTCGCTTGTTACAATCTCGTCAGCGTCGCCAGGGGGCGTCCAGCAAGAACGGGCCCTCGGGCAGCCGCACCACCAGTTGTCCGGTCAGCGTGAAGTCGATGACTTCCAGGGGCGCCCCCAGCCAGGCTTGCTGCTCTTGAGCGGGATTCCAGGCGGTCATCTGATAAGGCCCGGTGAACAGCAACATGGGGCTGTGTGGATCGCCGCGCACGGCTCGGTAATCCGTCTCTGGCAGCACCAGGCCCTGGGGCCAGACGCAGGCACGGCCGTGATCCAGGCTGGCCAGAAAGTGGCCTGACCAGGCCAGCTGCTGCCCTCGCAGGTCACAGTCGAGCCAGCCGGTGGTGAAGTCCCAGATGCGGACCCTCTCGCCGTCGGTTAGAGCCATGCGGTCCGCCTCGGAGCTCAGACGCACCAGTTGCCCGATGGGCGGGTCGAGGTACAGTTCGAGTTCGTTGCGCTCGAGATCGAACACTTGCACCGAGCCGGCGGCTACGGCCAGGCGCCCTCGGCACAGGTCGAAATCGACCACCCCCTCGAGGCCCAGTTCGAGCTCTCGCCAGGGCCTGGTATGCCAGACCCGCAGGCCTCGCTCGGCCGTCAGTGCCACTACCCAATTGCCCCGTGGGCTGACCAGAACTTTGAGAAAGTGGGTCTCGGACCGGGCCAGACTCTCGGCCGGCTCGAGACGGCCAACCACCAGCCCTTCGCTGGTGAAGGTGGCAAAGGTCGAAAGATCGCTGCTGACGGCGACCCCCACCGTGGGGGGGGCGGCAAAGAGGACTCCGGTCGGTCGAGGAGTCGGATCGTGGGCCGGGCGAGGGGTCGGCTCTGGTCGGACCGGCTGACCTACGGCCCACAGCCGGACTCCCTGTTCACCGGCCGTCAGCACCCGATAGCCTCGACTGACCAGCACCAGGCTGTCGTCGCGGCAAGCGGTAGCCACCTTGCCCCGCGAGGTCTCGACCTCGAGCCGGCCGCGCAACTGGTCGAGCCAGGCCCGGTTCTGGCCCTCGACGGCCAGGCGCTTGAGGGCGATTCGAGCTCCCTCGGGGGCAGAACTGGTGGCCTGAGGCTCGAGCCATTCCAGACGGCCGCTCCAGCCCGTCAGCACGCGGCCGTTCACCCAGGCCAGGTCGTAGCCCCTCCATCCGTGCGCCCGTTCCAGACTGCGGTTGTCGAGCTCCCAGATATTGAGCTTGTGATCAGCCGAGCAGACGCCCAACCGCGACGAGTCGTTGGAAAAGGCGGCAGCCGTCACGGGAGCTTCGCCCACCAGGGTGCCCAACTCGAGGCCGCTGCTGCCTAACAGTAGCATTTTGTCACCCACCGGGGCGGCCAGCAGGTGGCCGTCGGGGGCAAAAGATGCGCCGACAGCCTCCCGCGGCCCCTCGACCGTCCAGGAATGGAGCAGTCGCCCGTCGGGCAGTCCCATCAGCACGATTTCGTTGCCCGACCGGCCTAACAGCACCGGCTCGTAAGGAGAGAGGGTGGCCCAGTCAAAATCGCCGGCCAGGCGGCGGGCGGGCTGGCCGTCGGGCTTGAACATCAGTTGTCCCGCCTCGATCCAGGCCAGGCTCTGCTGGTCCCAACCCAGACTGAGGTGGGTGGCCGGGGCGGCCGACAGGGTGTTGATGACCTCGAGCGGCACCTCGGGCACGGTTGCGAAAGGGCGCAGCAGGTCGTTGAAGCTGGGGCGTTCGGATGGGTTGGGATGGAGTCCGGCCCGGATCAGGGCCAGGACCTCGGGTTCGAGCCCCGGCTCGAGCTCGATTCTGCCGGCCAACACGGCGTCGACGATAGCCAGGGGGCTCGAGCCCGGAAACGGCAGGCGCCCGGTCAAGCAGCAGTGGAGGATGCAAGCCAGGCTGAAGGCTTCAGCGGGTCGGTTGTCGCGCAAGGTCTCGGGAGCCAGAAAGCCGGCCCAGTCGGGGCTGAGCGGGTCCAATCCCAGAGCGTATTCGAGGCTGCGCCAGCCGGCGGGATGGCGCACCAGGGTGGCTGGGCTGAGTGGTCCCGGGGCGCGGGTCTTGAGGGTGGCCACCAGCGAAGCGAGTTCCCAGGCGGGCAGGCGGCCCCAGCTGAGCAATTCGGCCAGGGTCACATCCCACCACGGTTCGAAGCGGTCACCGGCCCCGATCCGCACCAACTCGCCCTGGCTTTCAAACAACCAGTCTCCCAGGTGAAAACCTCGCAAACGCTCGAGTTTGCGGCCTTCGCGCTCGGTTCCCACCAGGCTCTCGGGGTTGAGAAGGTTCACTGGGGGCTCGATTCGGGGTCGAGGCCCGAACTCTTTTCGCCGAGGCTGTGTTCGGGAGGTCGGCCGTCGCGGCCCGTAGAAACTGGGGCGCCGTGACCAAAGTTCTTGAAGATCCTGGGGTTGAGGCCGCCAAGCTGCGGGATCAGGTGAAGGTGGCGGCCAAGAAACTGGGTGTGGCTGACAAGCTCCTGGGCGAACTCAGTCGGCCCGAGGTGCTGGCGAGTCCGGCCAAGCTCAAGGCCGTGCTCGAGAAGTTCAGTCGCCTCGAAGCGGGTCTGCCGGCTCTCGACCAGGCGATGCGCGAATGGTCGAGCGCCCTCGACCAGTGGCGCCGTGAGCAAGAGCGACAGCTGCCGCTGGCCTTCGGTCGCCAGCTCAAAGAGGCCGCCGAGGCCGCCAATCTGGTCTTTCGCATCGAAACTAGCGAACCGCCCTGTTATCGCCTCGAGCCGTTCACGGTCGAGCCCCATTTTAGCAAGGGAGTGGCCAGGCTTTGCTATGCCCGGCTAGCCCTGGGCGAATGTCCTCTCGACCCGGCCGAGATTCTGGCCGCGCGGGCGCGGTTTCTCGAAAGCCTGGACAAGGGGCCCGAACCTCAGGTGTTTTTCGAGCGCCTGTATACGGCTTATCGCAAGACTCTGGCCGGGGCCGGCCGCCGGCTGGGCGAGCGGGTCGACCTGGCTGAGTTGCTGCCCGACCTGGCCCTGGCCATGCAGCCCAGCAAGTTTTTCGCCGATCCCGTGCGCGACAATTACAAGCCCTACGGCCGGGTGCGTTTGGCTTATGACCTGGCCCGGCTCAAGAAGGCCGGACTGTTAGAGCACCAGGGCAAAAGGGTGACCCTGGGCACGGCCACCATCGGCACCACCAAAAAGAAGGATCAGGTCCTCTATCTCGAGGGCCCGGGGGGCAAGGGCCAGTACTATCTCAGTCTGGCCTTTCAGGAGGCAAGATGAGCGAAGTGAAAATCCCCCCGGCCGTGGCCACCCATATCCTGGCCCGCATGGGCGAGGCCGGCCAGCCCCCCGAACAGGGGATCCGTTGGGTCAACGTAGGCAACGAGAGCTATCTGCATGTGCTCGAGACCGAGTATCTCGACCGCCTGCTGGAAGGCACGCGCGGCTCGGCCTTCAAGCTGGTGCAGGGCTATTACGGCGGCGGCAAGACCCACTTTCTTCATTGCGTGCGCGACATCGCCTGGAGCCGGCGCTTTCTGACTTCGCTGGTGAGCCTGTCGCCTCAGGAATGCCCTTACGAGGACCCGCTCAAGGTCTATCGAGCGGTGGCCGGCCATCTGGCCTCGCCCCCAGCGGCGCCGGGCCTCGAGCCGACTCGGGGGCTGCCCGACTTGCTGCGGGACTTCTATGAAGAACTCGAAGAGCGCCAGGGCAAAGAAGAGGTTCCCAAATGGATCCGGCGCACCGGCATGCGGATCAGCGTCGACAATCATAGCTTCCGTCGGGCCGCGGCCGAGTTCGTGCGCTGCCTGGCCGAAGAGGACCGCGAGGGTGAGGCTGTGCTGGAGGCCTGGTTACGGGCCGATCAGGTGCCGCGCTCGGACCTGCGTCGCTTCGGTATCTACGAGACCATCGGCAGTGCCAACGCTTTTGCCACCCTGCGCTCGCTGTGCCAGTTGCTGGTGGGCTATGGCTATCCGGGGCTGGTGATGATGTTCGACGAGGTCGACCGCAACCTGTCCATGTCGGCCCGCAAGATTCAGGCTCTGGGCGACAACCTGCGCCAGGTCATCGACCTGTGCGGCGCTTCTCAGTTGCCGGGCGTGCTCTTTCTTTATGCTGTTCCCCCCGAGTTTTTGCGCCTGGTGGTGCCGGAGTATCCCGCTCTCGATCAGCGTCTGGCCAGCCCCTTACCCATGTCGCTGCGCAGCCCGCAATCGCCGCTCATCGACCTGGAAAATCTCGACCTTGCTCCCGAAGAGTTGCTGGCCTCCATCGGGGCCAAGCTCTACGAGGTGTTTCGCGTGGCCGAGAAGTGGACCTCTACCGAAGCCATCCAGCACGGTAATCTGCAGACTCTGGCCCGGGCCTGCGCGCGCTTTTCGTTCGAGGTCGGCCATCGCCGCCTGTTCGTCAAGAGCTGGATCACCTTTCTGTATCAGCAGAAGGTCGGCGGAGAATCGTGGCTGAGCGACGAGGCGGCCGAATCGCTCATCTCGTCTGGCTATGCGCCGGCCGGAGGCGACGATTTCTTCGATGTCTGAGGTCACCCATCCGACCCACGGTCGCGGCAAAGTGCTGCGCTCGTTGCGTGGCGGGCGGTACTATCTGGTGCGCTTCGAGGGCCAGTCGGCCCCCTGGCAGGTGCGCGAGAGCGAGTTGACCTGGGACCAGTCGCGCATCGAGACCAGCCCCCGGGCCACCGCCACCAGGCCGAAGGGGGCCCGCCAAGAGCCCACCCTCAAAACCCTCGAGGCTTTACGTCTGGGAGTGGTGCCCTCCGAAGGGGTCGAGGTCTATACCGTGGGGCGCGACGTCGAGTTGGCTATGGTTCGCTCGGACCTGGACGCGGCCGAACGTCAGGGGGCGGCCCGAGTCATTCTGGGCGATTACGGCACCGGCAAGACCCATCTGCTGGAAGTGATCGAGTCGATGGCTCTCGAGCGCAATTTCGTGGTCAGCCGCCTCGTGCTCGATAACGAAGAGGTCTCGCCCAGTCATCCCAAGCGAGTCTACCGTTCTCTGGTTCAAGGCCTGACCTATCCGGATCGACTGGGCCGTCGGGGTCTAGCCCCGCTGCTTGAGCAGGTGCAAGCCAAAGTGCCCGATAGTTTCTTCGATCCCGTTCACCCCAGCTATCATCGTTATCTGTCACCGTTTCTGGCCTATTATCGTGAACTGGAAGGCGAGCCCGAACAGCGGGCCGTGTTGGAAGAGGCCATGGACTTTATCGAGGGCCATCCCAGCCTCTCCAACGTCGAACTCGAGCGAGAACTGCGCCGGGCCACGCGATTGCGCGGGCATCGGCTCTTTGCCCTGATGGATTATCGGCCCTGGGCCCACCTCTATACCTACCTGGTGGGAGGCATCAGCTACCTGATTCAACAGGCGGGTTATCGCGGGTTGGCCATCCTTTTCGACGAGGCCGAGTTTTACGCGTTGCTTTCGAGCGCTGGTCGCGAATTTGCCGACCTGCTGTTCGGTTACTATTCGGCGGCCGCGCTGGGGCCCGACAAGGTTCGCTTCGATCTCGAGTCGGCCCCTCGCGGTGGCCACGCCGTGCACCGCAGCTTTCCCCCGCTCTATCGAGAGGCGCAACACCTCTATTGCGTCTTCGCCATGACCGATGACCCCAAGGGATTGGCCGCCCTCGAGCGCATCCTCGAGCCCGACCGATTTGCCTGCTTGAGTCCACTGCGGCTGCAAGATTATCAAGAACTCTGCCGCCGGGTCATCGAACTTTATCAGGTGGCCTATCCCGACCTCGAAGTGGGCTCGCTGGTGCAAAATCCCATGGGCGAGGTGGTCTATCAGGGCGTGCAGACGGGGGCCTTCGAGAATCCCCGCCAGGTGCTCAAGTTCGTGATGGAGCTGCTGGACTTCTCGCGCCTGCGCCGAGACCAGATCCCTGCCTACGTCAAGGAGGTGTTGTCCTATTTGCGCTAAAGTGCTGGCGCTGGTCGACGACGACCCTACCTATCCGATGCTCTTTCGTCGGGCCGTCAAGCTAGAACAGCTCGACCTCGAACTCCAGGTTTTCACCGACGCCGAGGCGGCCGATACCTATTTCGCCGGCGGCGGTCCGGCGGCCGTGCTGGTGCTCGACCTCAACCTGCCGGGGATGTCGGGGCTGGAGTTGCTCAAGCGGTTGCGCGGTCGCGGCCAGACCCGACGTTTGCCCATCATCCTTCACAGCTATAGCAAAGAGCCCGAGAATGTGGCCGAATCCTATCACGGCGGGGCCAATGGATATATCGTCAAGCCTCAGGGACTGCCCGATTTACGGCGCCTGGTCCGGGCCCTTCACGACCACTGGTTGGTGTTCAACGAGGTCGAGTAACGGGAGAACTTTGCCGGTTCGCGAAGCGTCCAGGTAGGCCGGCAGAGCCCAAGAACCTGGCAGAAACCTGACCAGAACAGCGTTCGCAAGACGCTCTCGGATAGAGGTAGACCAGGTGTTCGTGAGGAATTAGGGCTTGAATTTTTTAGGCACCGGCGGCAGCTCGAACGATGTCCACCAAGAAAATAACGGGCCTCCCGGTTCCGGACCTTCCCAAAGAAGCTCCTGAGGAACTTGAGATTCTCCATGCCGCAATGCGTGACTACCTCAACGAGGGCGACGCCGAGGCGGCCTGCCGGGTTCTGCAAGAATCCTTTGACTTCTTGACCCGTTACTACTCGTCCCTGAGTTATTCGGCTGCCGTGGCGCTCGGAGTTAGCAATCCCGCCCTCGACGAGCTGGGCAAGACAGCCAGGACCTTTGACGAGATCGAAGAGTTGCTCAAGCGGTCGCTCGAGGCTCTGGGCGAGAAGGCTACCGAAGAGTTGCCCAAAGCGCTCAGGACCGTTTTCTATGTCGGCAGCACGCGCCAGGACCCCACCCCCCGGCGCCACTCGCGTCTGTTGCAGCTCTCGGGCATTCCCATCCGGGGTTATCGGCTGCTGGGTGAGTGGTGCGGCCTCCAAGCGGGGGTCGGAGACTTGCAAGGCAGCGGTAAGTGTTCGCGCGAGATGCGCCGCTATCTGCCCATTCTCAAAGAGTGGATCACGGCGGCCGCCAACTACTTTCGTGACGCCATCCATCGTGGCCATGTCTCGGCGGACGGTACGGCTCTCGAACTAACCGTCAAGCTCGAGGGGTATACCCTGAGCACCGGCGGCCTGCTGACCATCCCCGTGTGGCTGGCCGAGCAGTCGGCCCGGCTGCCCAGTCGAGGCTTTGCCTCGGCCAGTCAGCCCGAGCCAGAACCGCCGGCCGAAGCACCGGTCGCCGAGCCGGTTGAACCGGCCGCCGAGCCGGCTGAAGAACCCCCCGAAGAAACGGTCGAGCCGGCCGAGGAAGCCGTGGCCGAGGCGCCGGTGCCCGAAGTCACCGCCGTCCCTGAGCCTGCTGACGAGCCGGCGATCCAGGCCGAGCCGGTGGCAATGGCCGAGCCCGAGCAAGCAGCCGAGCCCGAGTCTGCCGTAGTCGTCGAGGTCGAGGAAGAGGCGGTCGAGCCAGAGCCCGAAGCGCCCAGGACGGCAGACCCCCCGGCTGCCCAGCCTGACGAAAAGATCGAAGAAACTCCCGAACCGGTGACCGAGGCCGGCTCCCCCGAACCGGTCCAGGCCCCCGAGCCCCCGCCGGTCGAGCCCGAGAAGGTGTCCCCTCGGGCCGAGCCCGCCAGCGAAGAGCCTCGCGAGCCGGTGCTGGCCGCCGTGCCCACCTCTAAACTCGAGCTTTCGGCCGAGCAGGCCGAGGCGCTGGCCGCCAAAGCGGACCCCGCTCCTCAATCGGTTCAGTCGCACGTCGAGCCCGAGAAGGCTGAGCCAGAGAAAGAGCCAAAAACCGAGGTGGCGGCCGAAAAGCCGGCCGTGCCTGAAGTCAAGCTCGAGTCCCCCGAGCCCGAGAGCAAACCGGTGGTGCCGGTGACCGCTCCTTTAGGGACGCCCACCACCCCGCTGGGCCAGGCCACGGTGGGAGGAGCGCCCGTTCCCACCCCCCGGCCCATCGGCCCCAAGCCCGAGGACCCGGTGCTGGCGGCTCTGTGGGCGGTCGAGTCAGGGGTGGACCTCGAAGACCTCGAGCCCGACGTGCCCGAGCGGTTCGACGAGGTGCTGGTCGATGCCGACTTTCCCGAGCCGCTGGCCAACGCCCTCAACGACCTCAACGAGGCCATCGAGGCCAATGACTCTCTACTGATTTTCGGTCAGCTCCAACGTAGCCTCGACTTGATGCTGCAGTACTTCGCCGGTCTAACTTGTGCCCTGATGCAAGAGATCGATCCCGAAGCCCTCGAGGATATCGACCTCGAGGCGCGACCCGACCTGGCCGAGAACGTCGAGATGTTGGGCACCGCCCTGTCTTCGCTCGAGTCCCATTGGGAGACCAACGACGCCGCCACCCTGCTATGGTCGGTCTTCTACGATGTCACCCTCTCGGCCGGCGACCCTGAATGGGCCTATCTGCATACCCGCCTGCTCGGAGTCGAGGGGGCTCCCCCCGGCAAGTACAGGGAGATTTCAGAGTTTTGCGGGCAAAAGCCCGGCCAGGACGCCGAGGGGGCAGCCGAGGCCCGTATCGAGATCGCCCGCTATCTGCCGGTGCTCTCCTTCTGGCTCGAGAATGCTACCCCGCTGTTTCTCGAGAGCGAGGTCGACTTCATCGAAGAAGACGACGGTAAGGCACTCAGCTGGGCCGCCACGCTGGTGGGTGAGGCTCTCGACGGCAGCCTGAGTTCGCTGTGGCTCGAGGTGGATCCCGAGCGATTCGATCTGCCCAGCCCCGAGCGGATCCCGGTCACCATCCCGGCCGAGTGCCCCGATGTGCTCGAGGTGCTGCTCAACGAACTCAACGAGACTCTCGAGAAGGGCGAACTCGAGAAGGTCGCCACTTACACCCGCAACGCCCTCGACTTTTTGCTGCAGTATTTTGCGGGTTGTGCTGGCTCGGCCTGGCAGCAAGAGGGGCGGATGACTCCCGAGGCCGCCAAGCTCTTCAGCGGGGACGCCAGCCTGGATGAAAAGCAGCGCTTGCTGGTGTTGGGGTTGGGTTCGCTGGGCACCACCAGTGTCATCGGCAAGGGTTTGGCCAAGACCTTTCCTCGCTCGAGTCTGCACTTCAAGCAGCTAGCTTCCCGCTCGGCTCCTAAAGGTACGCAAACCGTCGCCGACTGGGGCCTCAGTCGCGAGCCCGAGAGCGAAGAGAACATTTACCACTACCTGGGCGTGTTACGCTCCTGGTTGGTGATGGCGGCTCCCTGGTTCCTCTCGGGCGAGCAACTCTTCGAAGAACCCTCCGACAAGGGCGTGCTAGAGGGGGTCGTCGTCTTCAAGACCTTCTATCTCGAACTGGTCGAGCCAGAGTATTCGATGCGGCTACCACCCGAGCTACTTTCGCTGGTGGCGCTCCAACCCGCTTCCCAACCGGCCTCCGACGATGTCGTGCACCCCGGCCCCGCGCCCGCCCCGGCCTTGGACAAGGCCGGCCTCGAAGTCTTCGTGCCCAAGGGAGCGCCCGAGATTCTCGAGGGTCACCTGCAACGACTGGCGGACTCCCTCGACGACCGACCGGCCGCCTGCGCCTGGATCGGCGCCTCGTTCGAGTATCTGATCCAGTATTTCGCCGGGCTGCTGGCCTCCATTTCGCTCGATAGCCTTTCGCCGGCCGTCAAAGGGTTCATGAGCCCTGACGCCAGTTTACGTGAGCGCGAGCGGCTGCTGGTCGAGGCAGCCACGCTGGTGAGGCGCGACGCCTCCAGTGACTTCCGTCGAATCCTCAAAGACCTCTTCTGGGATGGGCAGCGAAACGACGCTCCGCGTCTTCACACTCAGCTGTTGGGTGTCGACGGCCAATTGGAAGAGGGCGACACGCTCTTGTCTTACTGGTGCCGTTTGCGCCACGAGGAAGAAGACATCACCGACGCCGAGTTGCGTCAATTCATTCCCGTGCTCAACAGCTGGACCGAGGCCGCGGAAGCCTACTTCGAGGGCTGCGAGCACTACGCCGAGGATCCCGGCCCCGAAGGTCAGGAAGAGGTGGTCGTCGTCCACGGCGACGAGTACATCGAACTGGTGCTGCCCGACTACTGCATCCAGGTTCCGGCCCGCGGCTACTATGAGATTCTCTATCGCGAGGATGATGACGACGTGCGCCGCGAGGCGCTGGGGATGCTGCCCGGCGGCTATGTAGAGGAAGCCGTCGAAGAGGATGTCTTCAGCGGACCCGCTCCAGTCGATACGGGCGAATTGATGGGCGGCGCTACCGACTTTATGGGCGCGCCCACCGAGTTGCTCGGCGGGGCTACCGAACTGCTCGGCGCGGCTGAATTCGGAGCCCCCACGGCCGAGGTCGACGACGACCTGTTCAAGACCCCCAGCTTCGAGACCAAAAGCCTTGGGCCCGCCCCGGTGCCCCAGCCTCGTCCGGTTCGGCCGCTGACCCCCGTCTCGCTCGAGCCGGTGCGCCCGGTCGAAGAGCGCGAAGAAGAAAAGCCCGACAAGAAGAAGGACAAGACCAAAGACAAGCCGGGCAAAGAGAAGGCCGACAAGAAAAAGGCCAGGAAAGCGAAAGCCGGAGCCGCCGTCCTCGAACTCTACAAGAAAGAGCGACTGGAGAAGGCCCGTAAACGCGCCGAGGCCCGCGCTCGCAAAGCCAGCGAGGAGCCGCCTCGCATGTTCGTGTCCATCTCTTATCGTGGCCTCAAGAACAGTCCCGTGACCGGCACCAATGCCCACGCCGGGACGCTCGAGATGACCAATCAGGGAGGGGGCGAACTCAAGGGTGCCGTCAAAGGCACCCATCCCTGCATCAGGGTTCAGCCGCGTGCTTTCAAAGGCAATACGGCCCGTGTGCTCTATTTCATCGACCCTTCGGATATGCCCAGTTCGGGTAAGGCGGGCCTGGTCATCCAGACCCAGAACGAGAAGCTCGAAATCGCTCTGGAGCAACTGCTTGAGACCTCATGGCTGAGCGAGCGACCCACCGCCCAGGCCGGGGCACTGATGTTCTTGCCGGCCGTGGCCGCCTGGTTCTTGTGGCTCTTCGGTTTCATCTTCTTGTTGGTGCCCAAGCTCGGCGCCGTAGTGACCGAGGCCGGCGGGCTAGACAAAGTCAAAGACCTGCCCACTTCGGCCAGCGGTCTGATGTTGCTCTTTGCCGGCGTGCTGCTCTTCCCGATGGCGACCCTGGTGCCGGCTCTGCTCAGCAGCCTCTATTCCAAGTTTGGTCCCGAAGAACAGGTCGAACTCAAGCCGGTGCTGCCGGTGGCCATGCTGGCCCCGACGGTCTTGCTGGCGACTTGCTTCTTCCTGCCCTGGTTCAAAGCCGCATTTCTCCAGAACGCCGTCTTCAATGCGGTCAATCTGGCCCGGCAGTTCCCCTTCTTCCTGGCCTTCAACCTGGCCGCGACCGGGTATTGCTGGGCCAACTCGACTGGCCTGCTAGAAACGAAGATACCCGACGAAGGCAACCGCACGACTCTGGGAGTCGCTCTGGCCGGCTTGAACCTGATCTTGATCTTCGTTCTCGTCTTTCTTTTCCAGTAGCGCCGCCCGTGGTTGTGGGGCTCGAGGCTCAATCTGTTGTGGCGATTGATTTTCGCGCGCAGGGGATGAGGGCCTTGACTCGAACCGGGGGCCATGAGTTCCCGCACCTCGATGATGGATGAATTCGAATCCGTCTTCAAATCTTCGGTTCGGCCTCATGTCGAGATCGAGCCTTTGCGCTTCGAGCGGTTGCTGATGATTCTCGACTGTTATGGGGCCCAGGAGAAGCGGCAGGCCGTGGTGGCCTGCGCGGCCGATCTGGTGGACCGGCATAAGCAGTTAGAAACCCGAGTGGTGGCCCCCTGCCGGCCCGAGCACTCGAGCGAGTCGGCCGAGGGCCTGCTAGCCGAGGCCGTCGCGGTCCTCGCCAGGGTCGGAGGCGACCGGGTGAGCGGCCAGGTGATTGGGGGCTCTCCCCACCGGGTGATTCTCGACAACGTCAAGGATTTTGCTCCCTCGATGATCCTAATGTCGAGCCTTTTTGGCGAGAACGACGAAGATCTCGAGACCTACACGTTGGGCTCGGTCACGGACCGCGTTCTTTCTGAGGTGAGCGAGCCGGTTTTGCTGATCGAAGGCAAGGTCGACGATGTGGGCCGCATGTGGAGCGATATCCTGGTGTACGTCGAGGATCAGAAGACCGCTCACGCCTGCCTGGCCGCCACCCGGACGCTGGCGCTCAAAGAGGCCAATACCCACCTTCTTCACGTCATCGACAGCGAGTGGCTCACCCAGATTGGCCGCGCGGTCGAACTGGCTTCCGAACTCGATTCCGGCAAGACCAAGGACGCCATCGTGCGCTCGCTTGAGCGCGACATGGAGCACTATCTGACGGCCGCCGCGGAGGCCCTCGAGCGGACCGGTCACCGGGCCGCTACTTTCATCGAGGTGGGCGACCCCATCGATTTGACCCGTCGCCAGATTTGGGCCGGAGACCATCGGCTCCTGATTTGCAACAGTGTGGCCCCCGACCAGAAGCTGATCGACTCGATCGCTTACAATCTTGCAGCCTATATGCGGGAAATCCCGCTCTTGCTGGTTTAGGAGGCCCCCTGGTGAGACGCTCACACTACGCCGGTCTATTTCTTTTCCTGCTCTTGTGCCTATGCCTGGGACCAGGACCGGGGCAAATGGCCCAAATCCCGGGAGTGGCTCAAGCCCAGGAACTCGGTCCGGTGCCTGTGCCCACCACCTTGCCTATGGATCACCTCGACGAGCACCCTCCCGAGCACGAATCGCCCTATCACGGCTTACAGGGCGCCACCCGACGCAGCAAGATCGTTTTCGGTATCTTGCTGGCTTTGATCTTGCTCATCATGTCGCTCGAGGTGGTGGACAAGTCGATCGTCACCATGATCGGGGCTATGGTGTGTCTGGGCCTGGCCTACAGTCCCTGGTTCGAGTTGATAACCCATGACAAGGGTGGACACGGTCAGGCCCCGTTCTACATCTCGACGATCGACTGGAGCACCATCGGGGTGATCATCGGCACCTCGATCTTTGTCGAAATCGCCTCACGCTCGGGGATCTTCACCTGGTCGGCCCTGCGCCTGACCAAGTCGTCGGGGGGCGACCCCTTTCGCCTGTTATTGTTGTATTCGCTGCTCACGGTTCTGTTCTCGGCCTTTCTCAATAACGTCACGGCCATGATCATCGTGGGTTCCTTGACCGTGGTCTCGTGCCGCAAGCTCGAGCTGCAGCCGCTCCCCTTTCTCTTTACCGAGGGGCTCCTCACCAACGTGGGCGGCCTGTTGACGCTGATCTCGTCGATTCCCAACATCATCGTGGGCACCACGGCCAACATCTCGTTTATGCGTTTCGTTCTGCTGGCCGCACCCTACACGTTCCTGGCGGCCGTGGTGACGGTGTTTTACGCCAAGTGGAAGTTCCCCGAGGTGCGCAGCCTCGAGAGCGAAGACGAGATCAAGTTCTCGGCCGAGCAGGTCGCCTCGTTCGACGAGAAGGAGGCGATTAAAGACAAGCGGTTCTTCATTACGGCCTGGTTCGGGATGGCCGCCGTGATCCTGGGTTTCGCCTTCCAGTCCAGTCTGCCCATCTTGCGTGACATGGGGCTCGAGGCGGTGGCCCTGGGAGCGGCGGCTCTCTTCTTGCTGCTTTTTGCTCCCCACAAAGTGGAGGAGGCTGTCGACACCGTGGAGTGGTCCCTGGTGTTGTTCTTCGCTTCTTTGTTCGTGATTATCGGCGTCATGGAACTGGCCGGAGTGCTCTCGGCCATCGGGGACGGCCTCAAGCTGTTGCTTAATCTACCCCAGGTGGCTGGGGCCAGCGCCATTCTCTGGTCTTCGGCGCTGGCCTCGAGCGTCACCGACAACATTCCACTGGCGGTGGTGCTGTCCAAGATCCTCTCTTTAATGCAGGTCCCGAGCGACAGCGTGCTGTGGTGGTCGGTCATCTTCGGAGCCAATCTGGGGGGCAACATTACGCCCATCGGCTCGGCCTCGACGGTGGTGGCCATGACGGTCATCAAGAAAGAAGGCATCGAGCTGAGTTTTCTGGGCTTTGTCAGGATGGCCGTGCCCTTTGCTCTCATTCAATTGGTGCTCGCTACGATCTATCTCTTGCTCCTGATGGGACTGCATATCGTCTCGTAGGGGGATGCAGCCCTGGCGTCTATCTGGTAGGATAGAGGTTATGGGGGAAGTTCTGCAACGTCGAGGGATTGCTCTGGTGGCTGTTTTGCTGCTGGCCATGGTGATGGCGGTAGTCGCCACCGCCTTTTTGGCAATTCATCGCAACTCACTAGGTATGCTGGCGGCCTCGGGGCAAAGCCTGTTGGCGCGCGAGGCCAGTCTAAGCGGCATCGAGTATGCCCAGATGCGGCTCGAATCCGACTCTAACTGGGGAATACCCAGCGGCGGAAACCGCTCCTTGCAGCCGGTCGTCGGGATGGGCCCTTTTTTGGTTTGGGAAGGGCAAGCGAGCGGGACCTTCCAGGTGGTGGGGGTGCTCGATGGAGGCAAGGCCTGCTTCCAGATGCACTTTCAGGCGCCGGGCTCGGCCGTGCAAGATTTTCAGGCCTTCCAGCCGCGAGACATCCTGGCCCATCCGGCCGACCCGACTCGCTGGTCTACGTTTCGCGTCTCGAAACGCCGGGTCTCCAAGAATAACCTCAATTCGCTGAGCATCAGCCCGCCCCTGACGGGCAACATGGTCGGTTTCCGCAACCTTCCCAGCCGAACGGCGCTCATTCAGGTCATGGCTGACGCTGAAGGCAGTCGCAAGTATCTCGATGTGACCATGAGACGGTCGAATTTCGTGGATCAGGCGGTGGCGGTCGAGGGCTCGCTGGGCGTGCGGATCGACGACGACAGCCTGGACGGACGCTGGGATATCGTCTCCAACCAGGCCAGCAACAAAATTCTGGCCAACGGAGCCATCTTCGCTCCTGAGGTGAGCACGAGCAATGTCCAGGTCCAATTTATCAGCCCCGGAGGCGCGGGCGACAAAGGCCAATTGCGCTCTGGTTCTACCATCGGTTTGGGAGGCCTCAGCCGGGTAGACTACAACCCCAACCTGGCCGACCCGTCGCTCCGCGTGATCTTTGACCAGAGCGGCACCAAGATCGGCGACGGGGTCAACGACGCTGCCGAGCGCAATCTGGTCAAGACCCAGAGTCAGGGCGACTTCATCCCGAACGCTCCCAAGCAGCGGGTGCCCGATGTCGACCCCTCGCGACTGACAGCTTCGGCTCACAATTATCAGTTGCCTAGCGGGCGCTATCATTTTTCGGCACCCAACCGGGTAGACTACTACGCCAACCCCCACGCTTCCCTGGGGACTCCGCCCACCAGAACCTTCGTCGATGTGATTCCCGACAGCTTCCATCTGGGCGGCACCGGCACGGCGGCCATCCGACTCTCGAACCGCGTATTTCGGGTGGCCGGTGACAGCGAGGTGCAGTTCAACGGCGAGGTCAACATCACCAGCAATAAGCAGGGTGTGCCCTACGTCGGCCTTGGCTACGATAGCCTGGGTCTGTCGGGCAAAGCCGGCGGAATCAAGGTGGCTGGCGACTTCTCGATCGATGGAGCGGTGGTCGGAACCGGGGCCGTGGTGGCCACGGCCGGGGATGGAGACGGCCGGGTGACCATTCAAGGCAAGAGCGCCATCGCCGCGCCCCAGGATGCCGGAGTCACCCTCTATGCCGAAGGCGATGTGGTGATGAAACCGGCTTCAGGGCTTCTGCCCACCAGCGGCGGACCGTCCATCCTGGATTTCGAGGTTTTCAAGTCGGGGCTCGACAACTACAACTTCAACATGGGCGGCAATCATTCTCTCAACGCCTGGGCCGGATTGAGCCCAGATTGGCGCCGCAAGCACATCGTGGACGGGACCGGCATCAAAGGGGGCGGGCCCCCGGTGCTCGACCGTAACGTGGGGGGCGGAGTGTTCCGCAACGCCCTCGACGACCTGCGTTCTGAACTGGTCGGTTCGCCGGGTGTGACTTCCGCGGACCTGTTTGAATTCGACAAGTTTGTGGACGGAGTTCCCGACCCGATGGGCACCACCACGTCTACCACCGACGGGATGCCCACCACCAGCGGTGGCCCGAGCTGGCTCATCCCGCCGGCCGACCCGAACGTGCGGAACTACCTGGCCGCCCGCCAGTATGCGCTCGATGTGGTGGCCCTGCGCCAGAATGAGCCTCCGGGCACTCCCAATCCTTTTGATCCGGGCACCTACTCCGAAGAGACGCTCGGCAACGGCGCCTACACGGTGATGGATGTCATGGCCGACGGAGCCAAGCAGGTAAACAAGTATTTGAGCGGATTCATGCATTCCGGCAGCAATCCGTTTCGCGACGGCTCGGCCATCCCAGCCAACCCACGCGACGTTGATTTCCGCGGCCTGGTCTATACCAACGGCAACTTCTTCGCCGATCTCGACGGTTACCGTATGACGGTGAACGGATCGCTGGTAGCCCACCACAACGTCGGGCTCAAGGATGCCAAGAGCGTGCTGTCGATCTATAATCCCGAGTTGTTGGACCAGTTGATGAAATACCAGGCAGCCAGCAACGCGGTTCCGCTTGAGGTGATCTCCTGGACCGAGCAGTAGCTGGCGTGCGGGGGCGGCGTTGTGAGGCCGGGCTCACGGTGGCCGAAGTGGTGGTGGCGCTGGGGGTGTTTGGCTTCATGTTCGTATCGCTGGCCGCGCTGTTTGCGAACCTTCTGGGAGGTTCGACCAAGTCCGCCAATTTGACGGTAGGACGCGCCTATGCCAGCGAGCGTCTCGAGGCGGCCATTGCCGGCAACGCCTACTGGCCGGTCCCTGCCGATGCCTCTACGGGCCTGTATTCGGTCGACGAAGAACACCAGACGACTTTCTTCCATCGCATTACCACCACGAAGATCCCGGCCTCTGCCTCGCCAGCCTACACAGGGGCCTACTATATCGAGGTGGAAGTGTGGTGGTGGTCGAGCGGCCCGGACCAGGGCCGCGGCAACCACGGTAAGCTCAGTACGAAGGTCGGACGGTTGCACTATCCGGACGGAAAAGTCGTGGCCCCTTGAGGTGCAGGCGCGGGATGAGCCTGCTCGAGGCAGTCCTCGTAGTAGGCCTCTTTGCCATTCTCAGCGCCGCCCTTTTCGGGATGTTTCACTGGGGGGTCAGCCAGTTCTTTCTCGGAGCCAGTCGCCAATCGGCCCAGAGCCAGGCCGCTCGGGCTTTGGCCGTACTCGAAAAGACCATTCGCGAGGCCCCCCGAGACAGCGTGGGCCTGGCCACCGGACCGGGCCGCCAGGTGACGGTCGCTCCTAACACTTTTTCACGGGACGGCGTGGTGGTGGCTTCGCTCTCGAACTGGAGCGACGCCAGCCTCTATGACGTGGACGGCGTTCCCCGCTGGGACCGCTACGTGATGTTCTATGCTACCAACACCGTGCCCACCGGCGAACTGCGCCGGGTGCTCATCAACCCCACCAATCCGGTGGTGGGTCCCTGGATTCTCTTTCCTGGAGGGTATCTGGCGACTCCCCCCCTGCCCCCCGGCGGAGTGATCGAGCAGTCGACCCTGCTGGCCGACGACCTGCTTCACTTCAAGATTTCACCGGCGGCGTCGGGGTACCGCATCGAGCTGATCTTTCAGGCCCGATCCAGCACTGGCAAAGAAGAGTTTTTGCAGACCAACTTGCTGGTCACCCCTCGCAACAACGATACCTAGTCCGACTCCAGGCGGTAGTAGCCAAAGCCTTTGGGTGGCAGGGTGAGGCTGAGCTTGCCGTCTTTGAGGGTGACCTGTTGGGGTCCCACCAAAGCCCGAGCGGTGCTGGCCTGGAGTGGCATCTCGTCGAGGGGGATGTCGATGGACTTGCTCTCTTCGGAATTGTTGAAGACACACACGACCTGTTCTTCGGGGCGAAGTCGGGCCAGGGCGTAGGTATCATCGGTCACCAGCAGCTCTTTCTGGGTGCCGAACTCGAGCGCCGCCGAGAGCTTGCGAGCCTGGGTCAGGCCGCTGACGAAGCCCAACAGGTCGGGGTTTTTGTCCCACTCCATGTCCTTGCGGTTATCGGGGCCCCAGCCGTCCATGCCCACTTCGGTGCCGTAATACAGGCAGGGGATGCCCCGGCAAGCATAGAGGAAGCCCAGGGCGATGCGAAGCTTTCTCTCGTCGCCAGCGCAGTCGCTCATGAAGCGCAGCATGTCGTGGTTGTCGACGAAGATGCCCAGTTTCTTAGGATTGTCATAGAGATAGTCCTTGGACAGTGCCTCTGACAAAAGCTTCATGCTCTCGCTGCCATTGGACTTCAAGAGCCGGATCGACTCGGTCTTGTGATGGGGACGAACCTTCTTGGAAAGGGCGATCCGGTCGGCAAAGGAGCGGTTGGGATCGCCCGAAAAGACGTTGCGGATGGCGTAGGCCAGGTTGAAGTCGAACATCGACTCCTGATTGCGGTTCTGGTAGCCGGCCACGAAGTTGGGGTTGAGCCAGAAGGCCTCACCGATGGATAGGAAGTTGCCGGTCTTTTCTTTCATCGCCTCGTTGAAGCGACGTAGGAACTGCTCGGGAACGTGCCGCACGGCGTCCATGCGGAAGGCGTCTACCCCCGTCTGAGTGAGCCAGCGCTGGTGCACATCGATCAGGTAATTAGCCACCTCGGGGTTCTCCTGGTCCAGGTCGGGAAGGCCCGCCAGAGCCTGGTTTTCCATGGCCCACTGGCCGATCCAGCTGAGGTCTCCCTGGTTGTGGAACCACTGCTTGAAGTTGGGGTCGGTAACCCTGGGATGATTGTAACCGGTGTGGTTGACCACCACATCGAGCATCACTTTCATGCCTTTGGCATGGGCCTTGTCGGTCAACTCTTTGAGCTTGGCCAGATTGCCGAACCCCGGCTCGGGGGCCTCGAAGTCGTGCGGCCAGTAGCCGTGATAGCCGTCCGAGCCCAGAAAGTCGCGATCGTTCTCGTAAGGACATGACAGCCACACGCAGTCGACGCCGAGGGCCTCGAGATAGTCGAGCTTGTCGATGACTCCCTGCCAGTCGCCGCCGTGAAAGCGGTTGGGGTCGTCGGAGTCGACGCCCTGGTCGTTGGCCCGGTTGCCGTTCGAGAACCGATCGGTAATGGCGTAGTAGATGGTCTTGCCTTCCCAGCGAAAGACCGAGCGCAACAGGTCGGCATCGGCGGTGACATCGCTGCTGGCTTTCATCCGGTCGCGCACGGTAGCATCCTTGTCGGCCGAGGTCAACACCTCGATGCGCAAAGGAGTGCCGTCGGTCCAACCCCGGGCGCGGAGTTCGGCCTTGTCGAGGCCCAGGGCCAGGTGGCTGAAAGTGGTGTCGTAGTTGACCAGCGGCAACTCGACCTTCTGGCCCCGCTCATCCTGGATGTCACGGTTGTTATCGATCTTCAGACCCAGCTTATAGCCGGCCTGCGTGTCGAGGCCGAAGGGAGCGCGCAGGGGCGCGGGTTGCCCCCAATCCAACAAGAGCGTGGTATCGAGATAGCCATGTTCGGCCCCGGGCCGCAGATGGGCCGTCTCGATCTGAAAGCGGTAGGGCTCATCCGGGTTACCCTCTCGGCTGTGCAGCGAGTAGAGATCCCGCGAGCTGTCGTAGCCGTCGTAGCGCCGGTCGCTATCGCCGGTGGGGGAGACGGCGCGCAGGTCCTGGTTGGTGAGAGGGGCGGGAGGGGCAGGCTGGCGCGCCTGATCCAACTTGTTCCACCACTTGCCTCGCTCGGCCACCAGGCGGTTTTTGAGTTGGCGACCCATCACCATGGCGTCATAGGCTAAAATATCGGCGTAGTTGCCTACCAGGCCGCCCACCGCGGCGCCAGCCACCGCGCCCACCAGGTGGTGGGAACTCAGCAGGGCCCCGGCCAGACCACCCACACAGGCCCCGGCTAGCGTTTGCAGCGGAGCGCGCAAGAGAACCTTGTCGGGTAGGGTGTTGGGGGGATTCTCGAGCTGGGACGGCTGCTCGGCCGCCTTTCTGGGCGCGGGAACCGACGATTTATAACCTGAGATGAGCACCTTGGGAGCCTAGAGCAGGCGGCTGAAATCAGACTGAAACGGCGATCTGGCGGGCCAGTGACGACCATCGGTAGGGGGCCAGGGCCGCCTCGAGGTCAAGCGTCGGCCGGGCCGCGAAGGCCCGGGCCAGAGCCTGCTCGAGGTCGCTGACAAAGCCGGCTACCCCGTGGGGGGCCAAACGATCCACCCCCTCGAGCGCGGGCATCGGCACCAGGGTGACCCAGCCGCTCTCGATCAGCTCGGGCGCGAGCCAATCGACTACCGTCGGCAATGCCGTCACCACCACCTTGCAGCCGCAGGCCAGGGCCTCGAGTAGTACCAGTGGCAACCCCTCATAGAGCGAAGGCAGGCAAAAGACTTCGCTGGCGCGCATCTCGTCGGCCAGCTGTTCTTGCGAGAGCAGGCCCAACAGCCTCGCACCGGCTCTTTTCGCCTGGTGGGCTACCTCGTCCGAGCCCGCGCCGGCCAGGCTCAAATCGTAAGCCCTGGCGGCTTCGAGTAGCTGGGGCACCCCCTTGGTCGGACACAGCTTGCCCGCGTAGAGCAGCTTGCGTTCAACGGGGCGTGAGCCGGCGAAGAAGACATCCTCGCGAAAGCCGGCCCCGCTGACCTGGATGCGGGCCGGCTCGATGGCGAGCAGGGCCGCAATCTCGATCGCTTGCGAGGGGGTCAGGGCGAAGATCTTGTCGAGCCGGGCCAGAGCGGGCCGGATGCGCTCGAAGATCCAGTCAACCCTTCGGGCCTGGCGCAATCCGGTGCCGTGGCAACAGGCCGCCACTTTCAGGTCGGGGTGATTGCGACGGGCCAGGGCGGCCACCACCCACAGGTGGTTGCAGAGCAAGAACTGGGGCTTGCAAGCTGCCACGGCCTGCTCGAGGACGCGACCAAAGGCTTTCTCGTAGGCCACCAGTTGACCCTCGTCGAGGTGCGACCAGACCGTCGAGGGATAAGGCATCACGTCACTCATGCCCACCACCGCAAAAGGCAGTTCGGGCGTCTCGAAGCGGACCGGCCAGAAACGCGGCTCGCCAGCGAAGTCTGGGCCGACCCCGACCACCGCCCTGGCCTCAGGCCACTGCTCGAGCAGAGCCTGAAGATGAACACCCGAGCCGGTCCGGCCCGGGTGTTGGCAGTGGACCAGCAGGGCCCTGGCCATTAGCCGACCAGCGCTCCGAACAGCAGGAACAGTGCGGCTGAGAGGGCCATGCTGACGGGCAGTGTCAGCACCCAGGCCAGCAGGATACTCTTGATGGTTTTGGGCTGCACACCCGAGCGGTTGGCCACCATCGTACCGGCCACCCCCGACGAGAGCACATGGGTGGTGCTCACGGGCAGGCCACTGATATCGGCGATGCCGATGGTGGCCATGGCCACCAGTTCGGCGGCGGCACCCTGGGCGTAGGTCAGGTGGGTCTTGCCGATCTTCTCGCCGACAGTGACTACGATGCGCTTCCAGCCGACCATCGTGCCCAGCCCCAGGGCCAGGGCCACGGCCACCTTGACCCAATCCGAGACATATTCGGTCATCGACTTGAGGTCTTCGCGATAGGCCCTGAGCGATTTTTGTTCGGCGGGCGAGAAACGCTCGTCGTGCTCCAGGTTCTTGAGTACTTTCGAGACCAACAAGATTTCAGTCCGGATCTTCCAGCGTCGTTCCCGGGGCAAATCGGTCAGGGCCGAGTTATTGAGCTGTTCGTGCAGGTCGCGGGCCTGGGCCGCGGCGGCCAGGGCCACCTCGGCGCTCACAGGTTGGTCGGAAGTGTAGTTGCGCAGCACGTCTTCGGCTAGCGACGGCTCGGCCTGGTCGGGAAACTTCGCCTGAACCAGCTGGTCGAAATGGCTCGAGGCTTGCACCACCTGAGCCACTTGATGGTCGGGGCAGTGCAGGTTGATAGCGTAGCCGGCGGGCACCAGGCCGATGAGAATCAGCATGATCAGGCCCATTCCTTTTTGGCCATCGTTGGAGCCGTGGGCCAGCGAGACCCCCGAGCAGGTGAAGATGAGAATGGCCCGGATCCAGCCCGGCGGGGGCGCGTCTTTGGCGGGCTCTTCATACAGTTCGGGATTGGTGGCAAACTTCTTGAGCAGCATCAGCAGGCCGCCGGCCAGCATAAAGCCCACCAGCGGGCTCAGCAGCAGCGACAGGCCCACCTGGGTGGCCTTCTCCCAGTGGACTCCGTGGGCGGAGTGGACCAGACCCACCCCGATGATGGCCCCGATGAGGGTGTGCGAACTCGAGGCCGGGATGCCGTAATACCAGGTGCCCAGGTTCCAGATGACGGCCGAGAGCAAGACCGCGAAGACCATCGCGAAGCCCCGGGCTCCCACATCGACCAGCAAGTCGACAGGGAGCAGGTTGACCACCGAGTAGGCCACTCCCACGCCGCTGAGCATGACCCCCAGAAAGTTGCAAACCCCCGAAAGCACAACCGCTTGCGTGGGTTTGAGAGAGTTAGTGTAGATGACGGTGGCGACGGCGTTGGCCGTGTCGTGGAAGCCGTTGATAAACTCGAAGCCCAGGGCGATGATGAGGGCGACGACAAGAAAGACCACGGTCCCCATGGCCAGGGGACTGTCGTGAAGCACGAACTCCATGAGACCTCCCGAATGCTCAGGTTTCGTAGATGGCCCGATCGGGGCCTGCGAGTAGGGGAGTAGAAGTGACTAGAAGATTTGTGGTATCGAAGAAGACCCGGGCTCGGCGGTCGTTCTTGCGGGATTCGTTGGTTGCCTGTTTCTGTTTCGTATGAGCCACCCACAGTTTAGCACGGCGTGCACGATAGTGCAAGTCAGGGAGACATGAAAGTGTCTACAGTCTGCATGCGCTCAAGCAACTCGGCTTGCTGAGCGTCATCGAGGCTGATAGGGTGGCGGAACTGTTTTGGGCCCTTGGAGAGAACCATCAGCAACAGCTGGCGATTGCCCAGGCGGGTTTCTCCCAGGACCTCCAGGCGCAGGTCCACATCCGACGGACCGACCCGCAGCCCGTCGACACTGCCCAGCGGCACACGCTCGCGCTCGGGAGGGTCGGTGCTGGCCGCTTTGGCCACCATTTCCTTCCAGGTATTCCAACTGGCCAGGTCCAGATAGAGACGAGCCTGGCCCGGGGAGAGGCTGAAAAAGGCCGCGATTCGCGTCTCGCCGGTGGAGTTTTTCAGGATGGCGAAATCGATGACGGTATGCTTGTCGAGCTTGGCCCGACCGGCCGCCTGGACCAACTCGAGCCCGTCATAGTCCTGGGCCAGGGCCGGCCCATTCAAGAAAAGGGTAGACAGAATCAGCATTAGCTGGTATTTTAGGAACATGCGAAGCGACATGGCACTATCATTTGATTCCGCCGCGCTTCTTCCTATTTGCTGCTGTTGTCCCTGTTGTTGTAGCTAACGAGGGCTTCTAGCGCAAAATCGGCAATCGCCGCCTGAAAGTCCTCGGTCCAAACAAACACCGGGGACTTTTCATTTAGGGAGAAGAAAATGCACGGACTCATCCTGGCTGCCGAAGCGGCCACCAAACAAGAATCGCTCGACCGTCTGGCCGGGCACCCCGGCCTCGGGGAGCTGGCCGATCAGACCAGAACCGCCCGGGTGGGTCGCGATCAGATGAGCTTCGGTGAATTTGGACATCTGACCGTGGTGCCGCTCACCCCGGGCCTCGACCTCGAGGTGGCCGGCGAAATCACCCCCGCTCTGACCTCTTCGGCCCGCTTTCGTGAACTGCTAGGGCAGCGACTGTTCGAACTGTGCGGCCAGTTCGGACTCGATAACAACGAGACCGAAGCGGTTCTACTGGGTCGTGGCGCCCAGGCCCTGGCCAGCCAGCTCAACCTGATGAACCCCGTGGCTCGCGTGCACGCTGACGACCTGAGCCAGGTCGAGGCGCGCAATATCCTGCTGGTGCCGCTCTTTCCTGAAGATGGACCGCTGAAAGAGATGGGCCCCGTGGCGTCCGCGCTCGAGGGCACCCCTCGCCCCTTTGCCGTCGAGGCCGATGGTCGCACCTATGTGGTCGATCGACCTTTTCTTCACGACCCAGGGCTGGCGGCGGTGGTAGCCGATGTGGTGCGCTACCACCAGGCCATGAAAAAACGGCCCTCAGGCCGTCTTCGCTCTGCTATTGCCTAGCAGCTAGCGTCGGTAGTAAGGCGCGATGGGCGAGTAAGGCACCGCCGGCCCGTTCCAGGTCGAATAACCCTGAAAGCCCGGGCCTCGACCCACTTCCCACAGATACGGTGAGGAGTAGCCAGCGCCCATACCCAGGTTGTTGTTTACCTGCAGTTGCAGTTCACTTAGCCGTGTAGCGTGGAGCGGCTTGAGATCGAGCTTGTACGCTTCCATATTGGGCACGAACTGAAAGTTCGAGCCGTCCTGGATCAGCAGCCCGTCGCTCTGGTTGCCTACCACGGCCCCCTGCAAGTGCAGACCGTCGTCGATACAGTCAGTCTTGGTCTGCTCGGCCCAGGCGCTCGAGGCGGCCAGGCCGCAAATCAAGAGAGTTACGGCATATTTCTTCATATCATCCCAGTTAGCCGGCCGCTGCAGCTTTCCTCCATGGAGGGGCCGGCTCGTCTTTTGGCCAACCTTTTCGGCATGAGCACGAACGCTGTAACCATCGAGTGGCGTGACGAATTGCCGGTGGTCCGCATGGATGACGGCAAAGCCAACGCCCTGAACCCGGCCACCATGGCTTCTCTTTCCAAGGCCCTCGACGAGTGCGGCGACGCTCCGGCGGTGGTGCTGACCGGCAATCCCAAGCGGTTTAGCGGCGGGCTCGACCTGAAGGTCTTGCCCACCCTGCCCCAAGCAGAATTGGCCGATGCCCTCGAGCAATTCGGGGCTCTTTGCATGCGGTTGCTGGGCTTTCCCCGGCCGGTCATCGCGGCCGTGCCCGGGCACGCCGTGGCCGGAGGAGCGGTGATGCTGCTGACCTGCGATTATCGGCTGGCTGCCGATTGCGATTGCCGCATCGGCCTCAACGAGGTGGCCATCGGGGTGCCAATGCCCACCTTCGTGGTCGAGTTGGCCAAAGCGGTCTTACCCGTGTCGAGCTTGCGACCGGTCGTTCTTCACGGCCGTCTCTTCTGCCCTCGCGAGGCGCGCGAGGTCGGACTGATCGACGAGGTGTGCTCGCCTGACGACCTGCTGCCTCGCGCTCTCGACGTGGCTCGCGAACTCTCTCGTCTGCCTGATCCGGCCTACTCCCTGACGAAAAAGCGGATGCAGGCCCATCTCCAATCGACCCTCCACGGATTACCCGACGAACTCAACGTGTTCTTCACCGAGCAGGCCATGAACTACGCCTCTCGCTTCGGCTAAGTCGTTCTTCCGCGCGGAACTGCAGGTCCCGCGGCGTTGGCCTGGCGCCGGTCCGTCTCGGCGGCGGGTTCGATCCGGTCTCGGCAATCCTGACGTGGTCAGGACTTCCAGGTGGAAGTCCGGCGGGTCTGTCTGACTTGGGGGCGGCGATCTGGTCTCGGCGGCGGCTGGGACGATTCGTCTCGGCATCCCGGACCTGGCCGCGTCTCGAATCGCTCGTCTGACCCGCCGACCCTTGCCTGGCGTGGCGGCGGCTGAGCCCGTCCGTCTCGGCGGCGGCGGGGTCGATTCGGCCGCGGCAACCCTGACCGGGCCGGGCCTGGAATCGCTCTTCCGGGCGGAAGTCCCGGCGTGGGGCTCAAGCCAAGCCAGAAATTGCCGATATAGAGGATGCAATGACAGGGACGCTACTTATAGGGCTGGCCGGAGTGGTGGCCGCCAGCCGCGTGACCAAACCACTACCCGGCCGGGCCGCCAGCCTGCTGCGCGTGCTGATTCCCTCGTGGCGCTTCTTCGAGGATGTCTGCGAGCAACCCAGCCTCTACATCCGCAACGGCGTTTCGCCCACGCAGATGGGCCCGTGGCGCGAGTGCCTGCCGGTCGCCTCTCCCCAGGTGCTCGATTTGGTCAGCAATCCCGAAGGCAACCTGGCTCTGGCCTGCAACGGGGTGCTCCAACAGCTATTGGCCGACTCGGCCTGGATGAATGCGGACGAACTCCACCAGTCCGTCAGCTATCGCCTGACGCGCCAGCTAGTCATCTATTTTCAGCGGCCCGAGGGCTACTTCCAGTTTAAGCTGTGCGCAGCTCTTCCCGGCCGCGAGCCCGAGGATGTGGTGATCTCCTCGTTGCATCTGGCTTGACCGCTCTGCTCTTGACTCAGCGTCTGGTGGCGCTGTCCGTGCTTCTTCAGACGATCGAGCTGGGGCGACTGCGAGGGGCGGTTAGCGACCAGGGGATCTGGCCCTGGCAGGTGCTGCGCGACGACTTTGAGGGCTGTCCTGGCTGGGTCCGCCGTGTTCTTGATCTGACCCTGGCTTACCCCAACTTCCTGGGGTTGCTGGCGCTCCAGGCATTGGCTTCGCTAGCTCTGTTTTGGTGGCTCGGGGCCGCGCCCGTGCTGGTGCTCACGACCGTGCTTATCAGCCTGCGCTGGCGGGGAGCTTTCAACGGCGGCAGTGATTACATGACGGTCACGGTGCTGCTGGCCCTGGCCGTGGCGGCAATCGTCCATCACCCGGTGATGACGCTGGCCTGTCTTTGGTATGTGGCCCTGCAGTGCTGCCTTTCCTACTTTGTGGCCGGTATCGTAAAGTTGAATCGGGCCAACTGGCGCAACGGCCGGGCTCTGTCGGCCTTTACGGGCGGCCGGCTGGGCCCGCCCCGGGCTGCTCGTCTGTCGTGGGCGGTGATCGGCTTTCAGTGCGCCTTTCCGCTGGTTCTGCTCGTGCCCGAACTGGGTCCAGTGTTCGTGCTGGGAGCAGTGGGTTTTCATCTGGCCAATTTCTACTTTTTGGGGCTCAATCGGTTTTTCTGGGCCTGGCTCGCCACCTATCCGGCTCTTTTTTACTGCGCGGGCTATCGGTAGGGATCGAACGGCTCGTCAGCTCCGAGTGTGCAGCCGGGCGGGGCGCGGAAGTGGGCTTCGTGAGCGCCCTGGCAGACGATGGTGAGGTCCCAGGGAACATCTCCAGGGTCGAGCGCATAGCCGGCGGTTCTGGTGGTGGGGCAGGTCGGTAGGGTTTTGAAGTAGTTCGGGGTGAGAAGGGCGAGATTGGGTGGGTAGTGGCCCGACCAGTCGGTGGAATACATCTCTATTTGCGTCCGCAACTCGGCCAGATTCAGCTTGCAGATATCGAGGTCGGCAACCTCTTCCTGGTGGTAGGCCCAGGCCATTGCCAGGGCCGTCAAACTCGACAGAGTGAAGGCGACTAGCACGTGCTTCACGGGCGATCCAGGTAACCTTCGCGGGAGCCCCAGCGGGGATAGCCCGGGGGCGAGCCGGTATGGTGATGGTCGCCCAGGCAGATCAAAACGTAGTCTTCTCCAGAGCGCTCGTAGAGATAGGTTTGCGAGCAGGTCGGCAAGGCCTTGAGATAGTCGGGCACCAACTCTTCCAGGTGATCGGGCAGTCGCTGGTCGTGCTCGGCGGCGTACATCTCGAGCCCGGTCGAAAGGGTCTTGAGGTTCGAGGCGCAGTTGGAGCGGCGTCCCTGGTGGTGGGCATGCAGCACGGGCCGACCGATCAGCCCGACTAGCAACAGGGCGATGGCCACATTGAACAACGTGAGCAAACTGGCACCTCGCAGCCGATAGCCTTCCGAGCCGCACCGTGGGCAGTAAGGCGAGTCGTCGTAACTGTGCTGGCAAACGAGGCAGGTGCGTAGCATGTCCGGAATACGCCCGAGCCCAGCCGGCGGTTCACATGATCGAAAAAGCGCTCGTTTTCAGGTTTTATGCGGTTTGAAGGAAACTGCGAGTTTACCCGGAAGCACCCAGGCCTGTTGGGAGGATATATGAAAAAGTTATTTCATTGCAGTCTCGCGCTTTTGGCGCTGACGCTCATTCTGGTCGGTTGCGGCGAAAGTGAAAAGGTCCAGGTGACCAACTATATCAAAGCCGTCGACGAGTACGACCAGGAAGTGAAAACAATGGCCGACAAAATGAAGTCGGACATGGAAGGCATGAACCAGGCCATGCAGCAAGGCGACTTCAAAGTCGAAGAGATGAAAGCCAAGCTGGCCGAGTTCAAAAAGTCCCTGGAAGATAACAAAGCCAAAATGGCTGCCCTGAAGGTTCCTGAAAAGGCCCAGGCGATGCACGACGCCGGTCTGGCTCGCTATGACGCGGCTTTGCAGCTGGTCGCCAAAGTCGACCAGATGGTCGACGTGGTCGGTGGCCTGGCCGAGATCATGAAGAAGGTCAAAGCGAACCCGAAAGAAGCCGCCAAGTATCAGGGTGAAGTCAAAGAAGCGATCGGCAAGATCCAGCCGATGGCTCAAGAGCTTCAGGAGATCGGCAAAAAGGGTGACGAATACGAAAAGACCATGAAGGCCGAGAAGAAGAAGCTCATCGAAGAGTTCCAAATCACCGAAGTCGCAGCCGAAACCCCGGCTGGCGACGAGGGCGAAGGCGCCGCCGAGTAAAGGCGAGTCTTCTCACGCAAAGAGCCGGTCGTTTGACCGGCTTTTTTTTATGGCCCGTCGAGGCTCCAGCCGACGCCCACCGGGGGATCGACGGAGCGGTCGAAGACCTTGCGGGCTTGAGGGTCGTAAGGAACACCGGTAATGTCGGCTTTCAACGCGCCCAGGGTTTGATGTAGGTCTTCGGTCAGCTTGCGGACTCCCTCTTTCGAGTCGGAGCCTGGGGGGAAGTAGGGACTGACGGGGATTGGGTCGCCCACTTTGACCCGGGCGATGGGACGGTTGCGCCATCCTTCCGAGATACCGACGGTGGCGGCGGCACCGGTGAGGCCGGTGATGGCCAAACTCGAAGGGTTGGTGACTCCCAGGACGCCGCCCGCCAGAGCTCCGGCGGCAAGCCCGGCGGCTCCGGCTTTTAGCCCGGCAAAATACTTGGGGAAAGGGTCGCACCATTCGGGATTGGGAGTCAGGGCTCGGGCGGCGGCGCCCGCTCCGTAGAGCCCGGTCAGACCGCCGGTGATGGCTCCGGCCACGGCCCGGGTGAGCGGGTCGCCGGCCATGGCCGCCACACTGCCGGCGGCAACCAGGGCGGCGGCGGCCCATCCGGCCAACCGCTCGCCGGTGCGAGGCTTATCGTTGGCGACATAATCCATGGCGATGGGCACGATCGACTCGGCTCCCGAGTGATGCGCGATGAAGGCCGAGCCCTGCTTGAGGCGGTCGACGTGATTGCGATCTTCAGAAATTTTTCCTTCGGGAAAGATGACCAGACCTTTGCCCTGTTTCACCACGTCAATGGCATGACGCACGGTGCGCATGCGACCCCAGTTGAGGTCGGTGGGAAAGGCTCCCGACCAGCTCATCACTTTGCCGCGCAAGCCATCAAAGACGTTCTCGGCGGCCACATAGCGCAGGTCCCGATCGCTGAGCACCGCCATCACCGGTGGGTCGAAGAAGGTCGGATGGGTGGGGCAGTAGAGGTGCTTGCCTGTGTGAGGAACCTTTTCGGTGCCTTCGGCCTCGACCCGATAGGCCATCGCCACCAGGGCCTTGGAAATGGGACGGAGCAGCCACTGGTGCTTCATCTGCGAAAAGCCATCGGCAGGACCGGTGTAGTTGTCGACCTGGAGGCCAAACTGATTCTCGGGCGGCGGAGGAGGATACTCAGGCCGGGCTTGGGCCGGAGCTCCGTTGGCGTGGTGAGCTCGGATCTGCATGATAGTAGCAGCCTAAACCCTTACCATGAAAGAAACATTAAATCCACGGCGAAGGGCCCGACCATGCGGCGCTTTGAGGATGGTCAGGCTGGCAAGTTCTACGAGGTCGAGTTGGTGGCCAACGAGTTGCACTCGCGGGCCGGACAGCTCGGCAAAGCAGGGCGCCGGACCGTCAAAGTGCACGAGGACGAAGCCCGGGCCATGGCGGCTCTCGAGAAGAAGGTGGCCGAGAAACTTAAGCAGGGCTTTCGTGAGGTCGCCCCGGGGCTGCCCGATGAAAGCGGGGTGCGTCTTCCCGACGGCTGGCTCAAGCTTGTCCTGCCACGCCAGGGCGGACGCTGGCGACCCCGCTTGCTGACTCTGCCCATCGACGAGGCCCTGGCCCTGGGTCGTCAGAAGCTCGAGCAATCCCCTCCTCACGCTGCGCCCCGCTGGAAGGCAGCGCTGGCAGCGTTTTCGCGCGGGGACGAGGCCACCCTGGAAGAGGCGGCCGCCATGGGCTGGGCCCTGGCCCACGCCCGCGACGCCTCGAAGGCCCGCCGGGCTCTGGTCGACTTTTGGATGCAGAAGTACGATCCGGCTCTGGCCACCGCCGCTATCATGGAGACCGACCTGCTGATGGAGCGTCACGCCGAGCGTCCCGACCCGAGCTGGGATGTCGACTATTTCTATCGCCTTCGCAAGCACCTGGGCCTGGCCGAACCCGAGGGCTATCGTTTGGCTTTGCAGGTGGCGGCCGAGCGCCGCAAAGCCATCAGCGTCACCAGCCGAGTCCGCACCGCTTTTCTTTTTCCCACCGAGAAGCGCTGGTTGCTGCAAGATCTCGACCGCGTCAGCCCGACCGATTTTCGCTGGCTGGTAGGCTGTGTCGGCGACCCCGAAACGGCCACTCGCGTGCTGGCCCGCGGGGGTTTGGGCTGTCTGGTCAGCTCGGCCCACAATCTGGTTCCGACCCTGCTCGATGGTCTGGGCGCCGGGGCGGCCGCGGTCCTGGCCGAATTCGTCGACGACCGCAGGCTCGAGTCTGACGCCGTCGGGCCTCTGGCCCGCGCCCTGGCGGCCATTCCCCGACCGGAAGCTCTTGACAGTCTGCTGAGGATGGTCCGCCACCACAAGCGTGCCCGGCCCGCTCTGGAAGAGGCTCTGGAACGCTTCCCGCGTCTTGGACTAGAGATTCTCAGCCGGCACCAGGTCGAGCAGGGGCTGGCTCAGGCCACTCTCGAACGCCACCCTCAGGCTCTAGAGGCCATCCGCGATCACCTTAGTCAGCCTCAACTCGCCTTTCTGTCTAAGGTCGCTCGATAAGTCCCTGGACCGCGGTATACTGCGGATAGTTAGCCGTTCTGATGCTGGCCGAGTGGTGGTTCTCGCCTCGGCAGAAGATGGTGTACGCGTCTGGTTCGGCGTGCCACCGATAGGTGGACGTATAGGTATCGCTGCCGGCCCCTGGACAGGTGGGCACGGTTTTAAGATAGTTGGGCGTAAGCAGCCGGATATCGGGCGGGTAGCGGCCTGACCAGTCCGTGGAATACATCTCTAGCGCGGTACCCATGTTCTTGAGGTTGGATTTGCAGGCGGTAAGCATTCCTCGACTGGGAGCGCGGGTAAAGTTGGGCACGACCACGGCCGCCAGCAGCAACGAGGCCAGCCCCGAGAGCAGGCCGTAGAGCCACCAGTCGACCTCGGTGAGCACTTTCTCGCAATCGCAGCGAGGACAACGGCGCTGGCCGTGGATTAGCTTGCATTCGGCACATCGGCGTTTCATGTCAAGACTACGCCGCTCGAGCCGGACGGGTTCAATTTCTATGGTCTCTCGGGCCGCCGGTTACTTGAACCGCAGCCCGTCCACCGGCGTAGGCCAAGCGTGGACGCTTTCAAAGACCTGGTCATCGCAGCAATCCTGGCCGGGATTGCCATCGAAGTCGGTTTTGCTGGACAGCCCATTTGCCGAGCCTACCGCAGCACTCTCGAGTGCCCCTGATGGATGACGACTTCTATCAGGACTGCATGACTACGCTGGTGCTAGCCGCTTGCGCGCTCTTGACCTGGTCCTTCGCTGCAGGTGTGGTGCGCCACCGGGCCCAGGGCCGGTTAATGGCTTGCAAGTCGAACCTGAAGGGCATCGGCACGGCCCTAGAAATGTACTCGACGGATTGGTGCGGGCGTTACCCCACCAACATCAACCTGGTCACCCCGAACTATCTAAAGACCTTGCCGACTTGCCCCGGCGCCCGTAGTGACAGCTATAGCGCCAGTTACCAGTCGACCTCTCGACCCGATGTCTACACCCTCTACTGCCAGGGAATGAACCACTGCGAAGCCGGCTTCATCGAGCCGAATTACCCTCGATATCAGGCAATTTCTGGGGTCCTGGAGCGCCCTTAGCTCTTGGCGCTGAGTTCGGGCAGTTCGGCCCCCAGGGCTGTGGCCACCGCCTCGAGTTCGTCTTTTTCGACCGAGGCGACCATGTCGTCGGCGCTGGCGATGGCGGCCAGGTAGTCGAGCACTTGCTTTTTGCCGGCTTCGTCGACCAGTTCGCGGAAGACGCAGGCCAGCTCATAGGCCGGCGGCAGCTGCGAAATGCCATCGAGGAGTGTCTCGAAGGTCATAGGGGCAAACGACGGAAACATCTTGACTCCCAGGCTGGTAGCCACCGCCATCTCGGACTTTTCTAGCTTGCCGTCGACAGCAATCAGGGAAGCGGCCAGGGCTGCCGCGATGGTGGGGATATCTGCGTGTAGATCCATGAAAACGACCCTCCTCGAGATGAGGGGTTCTTTAAGGCAAACCCACGCCGATCCCTGCCGAACAGCCACAGGAAACGGCTCAGGGTCGCTCGATCAGGCCCTCAACAGCCGCGTATCCGGGATACTCGGCGGGATCAATGGCGGCTCCCTGATGGCTCGTGGTGCTACAGTATATCGTGTAGGCGTCGGGTAGCAGGGCCGTCCTCTCGGGTGCGCGACTCGCCAGGGAGCAGTTGTCGGCGCTGGGAATGGGACGAGGGGAAAGGCCGACCAGCAGGCTCGAGAGCAGCAAGGCCACGGCCAACCAGGAAAAATCGGACTTCTTCACCGTCTGGCTACGCACCGCGTCGTCGACCGGTTCAAAACGAGGGTGGCTCTCGGGCTTGAAGAAAGTTCCAGGGTGAACAACCGATGGGTCAGGCGTTTGCTACTGTTGTTTGCCTTTGCCGTCGTCGGCTACGCCGCCTGGAACCCGGGCCGCCATGAGCCACTGCCCGCCCGCCACAACGGAGCCTGGCTGACGCACGCCTGGTGGGCCGACCAGACCTGGTTCGACCAGTCCGCAAGAAGGCAAGAAGACTATCTGGACCAGGTCGAGCGGCTGCAATCCCTGCTCGAGGCGGGCATCGACGACTGGTACGTCCACGCCTGCCCCTGCTATCCCTCAGGCGAGTTGCCAGCCGTGAATCTAGAGCAAGCAAGACGGCTCACCGCCGTCAATCACCAGGGCCAGGTGTTGGCCTGGGTCGGGGGGATGGTCGGAGAGGACGCTTTTCCCGAACGCCCCCAGTGGCGGCGCACCTTCGCCCAGGCCTGCGCCCGGCTGGTCAAAGAAGGCGAGTTGGACGGCATCTCGCTCAACCTCGAGCCGTGTCCCTCCTTCACTCCCGGCTTTCTGGAGTTGCTCGAAGAGCTGCGAGTAGCCCTGCCGGTCGGAGCCAGGCTATCGGTGGTCGCTCACCCACCACCCAGCTGGCTTCATCCCGTGCCGGCCCTGCATTGGAACCGGGGCTTTTACGCCGAGGTGTCGGCCCGCTGCGACGACCTGTGTGTGATGGCCTACGACACCGCCCAGCCCAGTTCCAAAACCTATACCCATCTGGTCTCGAGCTACAGCCGGCGGGCCATGCAGTGGTCGAGCGCCCCGGTGCGCGTCGGGCTACCGGCTTATGAAGAAGACAGCCTCTATCACCGCGATCGGGTCGAGAATCTGGCCAACGCCTTGCCTGGGCTCGCGGCCGCGCTCCATCCGAAGGTGCCCGGCAATTATGCAGGTTGGGCCGTCTACGCCGAGTGGAGCCTGGATTCGGCCGAGTTGCGATTTTTGCGCCAGCCCACCGTGCCGGGGCGATGAGACTCCTTTAAGGGCCGTTGGGTATCCTGGACCTCCAACCATCCTCGTCCAGCTTTTCCGTAGCGAGGACACAACAGTGATTGTTATAAATAGGGCCGCCAATTTGGGCAAGGCCAACGATATCGAGTCTCTCAAGAGGCTCAAGGAGCAAGCCGCCAGGCAAGAGGCTGAGGACGCCAGCGCTCGGCGCGACCAGCTGGCCGCAGGCCGCGAACTCTCTGAATTCGATAGATTGAGCGCCTTCTTCAAGAAATGTCAGGGCAGCTCTTTGGACCAGGCCGGCGACGATCCCAAGAAGGTCG
This sequence comes from Vulcanimicrobiota bacterium, assembly GCA_050250895.1. Classification (GTDB taxonomy): domain Bacteria; phylum Vulcanimicrobiota; class Xenobia; order Xenobiales; family JADMJV01; genus CAYRFU01. The sequence continues at coordinate 168,755 of JBFWNU010000005.1, forward strand.
TGCTCGACGACGTTCCGATGCTGAACATCGCTTCTGCTGTAGCTCTGGGAACGCTTCGGGCTCTCTCTTTCGGTTACATCGATCATCCCGGCCTGAAGGCCCGCATCACCGGCGTGGCCGAGTTCGATGACTCCGGCAACCTGACCAAGCTCGATTGCGAGACGAGACGCGAGGGCATGCAAACCTTTGACCGCTCCCTCATGATGCAGAGTCCGTACTCTGAAAGTTCGGGTGAATACCACGCCGCGGTTGGGGCGGACGGAAGTATGCGCCACCAGCACCGCACCGACCGTCGGGACGATTTGGTCTTCCGTCGTGAGAGTTGGAACATCGAAGGCAGTCCCACCAAAGGGTACGATTTTCAGTATACCGGGAACCAGTCCATGCCCAGGGGCTGGGCCTGGAGTGGATTCAATGACGGCTTTCAGGGCCACGGTCATTTAGACCCGACAGTCCACTAGCTTCCCCGGTCTACCCCGGACTTCCGCGCGGAAGAGCAACTCGGCTCAAGGCCGCTCGATGAGGCCCTGGACAGCTGTGTACTGCGGGTAGTTGGCGGTGGTGATGCTGGCATCCACGTGGTTGAAGCCATAGCAATACATTGTGTAGGCGTCCGGCAGCGAGTGGGAACGGTAGGTCAAGGTGTAGGTCTCGATGCCGGCTTTGGGACAGGTGGGGACGGTTTTGAGGTAGTTCGGCGTGATGAGAAGGAAGCTGTTGGTGGTCGGGTAGCGGCCAGACCAGTCGGTGGAATACATCTCCAGAGCCGTGCCCATGTTCTTCAAGTTGGACTTGCAGGAGGTGAGGTTGCCCTGGCGATGATGGCACCGTGCACGTGTTCCAACCATGAGAGCCAGCCCGCAGCCGACCAGTCCCAGGACTATCACGATCCAGGTATCGTCATGTTTATCCATCACGAGGGTTACGAGGCGGGGGTCCCGCCGGTTCAAGGCCGACTCGAGCTAGGGGAGGGTCAGTTCGGGGTGACGATTGACGTCTTTGTAGAGGAGATAGCGAAAGGGCTCGTCGCTGGTGGCCATGCAGGCCTGGGGGCACCAGGCTCGCAGCCACATGAAGTCGCCCGGGCCGACGCTCACCCAGTCGCGGTTGAGCAGGTAGCGGGCCGTGCCCTGCAAGACGTACAGACCGTGCTCCATGATGTGGGTCTCGGCGAACGGGATGCGGCCCCCGGGGCGGAAGGTCACGATGTTGGCGTGCATGTCGTGGCGGATATCGGTGGGGTCGACGAAGCGGGTGGTGCCCCAGGCCTCGGTGCCGGGCATATACTCGATGAGCTCGGGCCGGTCGTGGTCGATGACCACTTCGGGAGCGGAGAGCCCGGGGGCGGCGACCCAGCGTTTGCGGATCCAGTGAAAGCGTAGGGGGCCGTCGCCGCTGCTCTGGACGGTCCAGGTGTGGCCGGGGGGAAGATAGGCGTAGCCGCCGGCCCCCAGGGTGTGCACCTGACCATCGACGGTCAGCTTCATCTCGCCGCTGGCCACCAAAAGGGCCGCCTGGGCACCGGGGTCAGGCTCGGGGTGCTCGGAGCCTCCGCCCGGCTCGACCTCGACGGCATACTGGGCGAAGGTCTCGGCAAAGCCAGACAGCGGGCGGGCCAGGATCCAGGCGCGGGTGCGCTGCCAGCCGGGCAACAGGCTGGTCACGATGTCGCGCATCACCGAGGCCGGGATGAAGGCGTAGGCGGTGGTGAACACCGCGCCTGATTCAGACGGGTCCTCGCGCTGGGGGGGCAGGCCTCCGGGCGGGAAGGCGTAGGTGAACTTCATAGCCAGGCATTTTCCAGCCCCGCCCTAATGCCTTCTAGACCTGGCGGGCGCGGTCGCGCTGGGCCTGAAGGTCGGGAAAGAACATCTCGCCCACGATGGGGTCGTCCTGGTGGCTGATGCGCCATAGAGCTACCAGGCGGGGCGGGCGGGCGTCCATCTTGTTGAGCTCTTCCAACCAGGCCGGGCTATCGCGGAAGGTATGGCGCCATTTCGCCACGCTGGCCTGGTAGACGGGGTCGCCGGTCTCGACTTTGACCAGCAGGCCCTTGTCGGCCAGCGACTCGATGATGGGAAGGTTGGGGTTGTCGGCGGTCAGATCGAGAAAGGACATGTCGACCTCGTCCGGATCGTTGTCGATGATGCGCCAGACCATTTTCTGTTCGGCCCGAGACAGGCCGGGATAAGCCTCGGCCAGCGGCAAGCGAGCTTCGTGCTTGGGCTTGGCGGGCATGGCCAGCATGACTTTCTGGTCCTGGGAATCGAGGCTGGCTGGCACGCGTTGGCGCAGTTCGGCCGCCCAGGCGGGGTCGGCCAGCAGTTGGCCTCGTCCGTCGGCGCCGTGCAAAGAGCGGGACAGCAGCTTGGTCATTAGTTGTTCCCACTTCGGCCTGGGATTATCACCGATGGGGGTGGGGTCGAGTTCGTCGAGACCGAAGACAGCTTGTTGAGCTTGAATGCCTTGCAGGTCGACCAGGGGCTCCTTGGCCAGGGCCTGCTGGAAGCTTGCGAAGAAACGTTCTTTGTCCTGCCCGTCGGCGATGATGATGTGGAGGAAGTCTACGTCGGATTTGGGCAGGGCCAGACCGCGCCCGACCGAGCAGTAGGGGTCATAGCCGGCATAGAGCACCGGAATGCCGGTTTCTTTTGCGGCGGCTTTAAGACTGTCGCGGACATGGTCGAGCATGCGATGACTCACCAACTGCAGGTCGGGAAAGCCGGTGGCCGCTTCCTGGCGAGCCAGTTCGGGGTCTTTGGGCGCTACCAGCCCGGGCGGAATGAGCCCCGGCTCTTCGGGTGAACACGGCGTGAACCGGTCGCCGGGCGCGGTGGCCGAGGCGGTTCGGAGCCGGGCGACCGGTGGCGATTGAGCCGGACGGATGACCATGCCTAAGAGTCTAAGGCCGGACCGTTAAAGAAACCTCATTCAACCATTCGGCCAGCAGCTGGGCGGTCGCATCCTGGTGATAGAACTCGGCCTGCTGGCGGGGCGTGCGGCGATGACCGTTGAGGGCGTTGGGCTGGGCTCCGTGAGCGAGCAGGCAGCGCACCGTCTCGAGGTGGCCCTGGGCTGCGGCCAGGTGGAGTGGAGTCTGGCTGTCGTGAGAGTGAAGCCACTCCAGCTCCTCTTTGCCTGGGCCGTGGGGGTCGATGACGGGTGGGTTGACCGGGGCGCCAGCCGCGATGAGCAGCTCGACGATCTCGGTTTGGCCGGCCTCGGCGGCGGTGCGAATCAAGTCGGGGCGAAGAGGCGAGGCACCCTGTTCGAGCAGCAGGCGCACAAAGCGGGGACGGCCTTCGTCGACGGCCAGGGCGAGAAGCGGTTCTGAGCACACCCTGCGGCCGGCGAAGGTGTCCTGGAGCTGGCGAAATCGAGCCAGCTCGTCGGCCTCGATGGTTTGTTCCATTTGGGCCAGAGTCTCGAGCTTCATCCGCGTGATGCGCTCCCCGATGCTGTTATAGCCGACTGCAGCCAGCAGCAGCAAGGCGATCAAGAGCAGGCATTTTTCTTGGCTTGTCATTCTGCCAGCATAGCCGAAGGCGAGTCGATTCTGCGGTGAACTGGCTAACGCGCGTTCGGTGACGGGGATCACCATTAAAGGGACTTACCCTAGCCGGCGCAAAGCTAGCGCGGCGTGGACATCGAGGCTATGGCCAGAGAGGTGGGGGGGCCGGTTTACCCGGTCATTCGGCAGCAGCCGGATCCGATGGCCTACCTCCGGCGCCACTACCCGGCGGCCCCTCGCGAGGATGCGGCCAACGGCTACGAACAGTGGCTCTTCGCCCAGATGTTGGCGGCTCGCCGGCCCCGGTTCACGCATCCGCCCCGGCGGCTGGGGCATCGCCTGGTCTTGATTCTCAGCGCTCCTCGCTCGGGGTCGACGTTGCTGCGCAACGCCCTGTCGTTTGCCCCCGAAGTGCGGGCCATTCCCGAGTATGGTCTGCTGGCCTACGAGTCGAACGACCAGCTGGGCCTGCTTGGGGGACTGGGGATGCCAGTCGAGGACCCTGGTCGACTCTACGGCGGCAGCGTGCTGGAGAAGTCGACCAGCTACGCCCTCTGGCCGTCCCTGCTAGAGCGTTTAGCCGGCCACTTCGAGCGGCTCGAGTTGGTGCACCTGGTGCGAGACATCAGAGCCGTGCGCCGCTCTTTTGCCCGGGCCCGGCTGGACCGCGTCTTCTTTGGCGGGCGGCATCCCTTTGCTCCCGAGGTGCTGGGCGAGTTGGTGTGGCAAACGGTGGAACAGAATCTCAGCGAGTTCGAGCCCGTCCGCTTTGAAGAGCTGGTGGCTCGGCCCGAGCAGAGCTTACGCGAGTTGTGCCGGCGGCTTGGCCTGACCTTCCAGGAGCAGATGCTGGCCCCCTGGGACGTGCCCAGGGCTGGGCTCGACGACCCTTTTCATGGTGAGCATCGTCACTGGAAAGTGGCTGCTCCCGTGGTCGAGGCCAGCCGGCGGTTGCCCTGTCTCCACCAACTCGTGCGGGGCCAGGACGAGGCTCCAGCCGTGGCCGTCGGCCCACGGTCTTACACCTACGCCCATCTGCGCCAGCGGGTCGAGGAAGTGGCCGGCTTTCTGTCAGGGCGCTGTCGGCCCGGGTCTCGGGTGGGTCTGACCATGGCACCGGGCTTCGAGGGACTGGCCTGTATGCTTGCCATCATGCGCGTCGGCGCCATCTACGTCCCCCTGCCCCCTCAGCTTCCCCCCGCCCGCCGGGCTCAAGTCGAGCGTCACATCGAGCTGTTAGTCGACCAGCCGCCGCCGGCCGGACCCGACCCGGGACTCCCCTGGGACGACCCCACCAGCCCAGCCTACGTTCTGTTCACCTCCGGCTCTACTGGGGTTCCCAAAGGCGTGGTAGTAGCCCATCAGGGAGTAAGCAATGTGGTGCTGCAACAGATCGCCCTGTTTGAAGTCGAGCCTCACAGTCGGGTGCTGCAGGGGGCGCCCTGGACCTTCGACACTTCCATCGTGCAGATGTTCATGGCTCTGGGAGCAGGGGCCACCCTGGTTTTCCCAGAGCATCCCCTGGAGTTGGCCGAGGCTGCCCGGGGCGTGACCCATTTGGACCTGGTCCCCTCGCTGCTGGCCACCTTGCCTGATGAGCTCGAGGCACGCGTCATCAGCACCGGAGGCGAGCCATGCCCCCGAGGGCTGGTCCAACGACTGGCCACCGGCCGCCGTTTCTTCCATTGCTATGGCCTGACCGAGACTTCCATCTGCTCGACCCTGCGCGAGTGCTTTGCCGACGAGGCTGACGACCCGCCCATCGGTCGTGCTCTCGAGGGCGTCCATGTCTATCTGCTGGAAGACGGGCAACCGGTCCCTTTCGGAGCCGAAGGCGAGCTGTACATCGGGGGAGTTGGAGTGGGGCTGGGGTATCTCGATGGCGGCGACCGGTTCCTTCCCGATCCCTTCCGCCCGGGCAAGATGTTTCGCACCGGAGACCGGGCGCGTTACAACGCTGATGGAGAGCTGGTCTTTCTGGGCCGAGTCGACCGCCAGCTCAAGCTGGGCGGGGTCCGCCTCGAGCCCGGTGAGGTCGAGAGCCTGTTGCGCACTCATCCCCGGATCGAGCAGGCCACCGCCAAGTGTTTCGAAGGGAGCCTGGTGGTGAGCTACCAGGGTACCCTCGAGCCCGCTTTGGCCACTGAATATCTGCGCCAGCACCTCCCCTCGGAGGCCATGCCCACTCGCCTCGAGCGGCTCGAGTGCGAGACCGCGGCAGCCACCCCGCGCGGACTGGCCGCTCGGGTGGCCGGATTGTGGGCCGGCACGGTGGGGGCCTCGCACTGGCCAACCGCTCGGCGCTTCTGGGAGAGGGGAGGTACTTCCCTCGACTTGATGCGGTTTCGCGCCCGCCTCGAGCAAGAGTTGGGGGGCTCGGTGGCCATGGCCGACCTGTTTGCCCATCCCACTCCGGCGCAGCTGGCAGCCCACCTGGAGAAGCGATGAAACGAACCAGGCGCAGTCTCATGTGTTCTCCCGATCACTTCCAGGTGAGCTACTCTATCAACGACTGGATGGATCCGACCCGAGCCGTCGACCAGGAGCTGGCCCAGAGCCAGTGGCAGTCGCTCAAAACGCGGCTCGAAGAGTTGGGCCAGCAGGTGATGGTGGTCCCGGGCCAGGCCGGCTGGCCCGACATGGTTTTCGCGGCCGACTGCGGGTTGGCCCTGGGCGGCACCTTTTGGGTCAGCAACTTTCGCCATCCCGAGCGGGCCGGTGAGGCCGACCACTACCGGAGGTGGTTCGAGTCCAACGGTCTTCAGGTGAGACAGGTGCCGGCCGGGATCACCTTCGAGGGTCTGGGCGACGTGATCGTGTGCGAGCGCGGTCTGGTGGTGGGCCTGGGGCCCCGCTCGTGTCCCGAATTGGCGGGCTGGTTACAGGACCAGGGTCTGCCCGTTTTGGCCCGCGTCGAGCTAGCCCAGGAGCGATTTTATCACACCGCTAATGTCCTGGCTTGTCTGGACGGGTCCACGCTGATCTATTATCCCGACGCCTTCACTGCCGCCAGTCGCCAGGCGCTGTCCTTGGTCTTCGATCAGTTGGTGGAATGCACTCAGAGCGACGCGGTCGACCACTTCGCTTGCAACTGCATGACGGTCGCCCAGACAGTGCTGATGGGAGAGTGCTCTCCACCGCTGCGGGCCCAGCTAGCGCGGTTGGGGTGGAGGGTCGAGAGCCTGATTTTATCGGAATTCAAAAAGAGTGGGGCAGGAGTTCGGTGCCTGGTGTTGGATTTTTGGCAGCATGATCTGCCTGGGGGTTAACTCGGTCTACCACGAGTCGTCTGCTTGTATCGTGGTCGACGGTGAGGTGGTAGCGGCCGTTGAAGAAGAGCGGTTCTGCCGTGTCAAGCACGGCAAGGTGGCTCGTGTCGATAATCCCCAGACCCTCCCTCTGGCTGCCATCGATTACTGTCTGCGGCAAGCCGGAGTGCGGCCACAGCAGGTCGAGCACATCGGTTACTCTTTCGACCCGGCCCGGCGGGTTGCTCCACCGCCAGAAGAGGTCGAGCCCGAGAGCTGGGGGTCGTCGATAGGCGAGGACACCTTCCGGCGTGGCCTGAGCGAGGTGCCAAAACTGTTGTCGGCTATAGGTCTGACCGGGTCGCTTCACTGGCTGGGCCATCACCTTTGCCACGCCGCCTCGGCTTTCTACGCTTCGCCCTTTGAAGAGGCGGCGGTGATGACCGTCGATGGCATCGGCGAGAATGACAGCTCGAGCATGGCGGTGGGACGAGGAACCGATCTGACCGTGCTCGAGCGGGTGGCCTATCCGCATTCGCTGGGTTTTCTGTGGGAGAAGCTGTCTGGCTTTCTCGGCTTTTCGTGTTACGACGCTGGCAAGGTCATGGGGTTGGCTCCCTATGGTCGGGCCGAGCGCTTCGCCGTCGAACTGGCCAGCCTGGTCTGGCCCACTCAGGCGGGAGGCTTCCAGGTCGACCATCGTCGGCTGAAGTTTCGTAGCTCGGATTTTTCGCCTCTCGAGGAGCTCTTTGGTCTGCCTCGGCGAGGCCCAGAGCAACCCGTCCTGGAGGCTCATCAGGACCTGGCCGCGTCCCTCCAGGCCGCCACCGACAGAATTGTCCTGCATCGTACTCACGAGCTTTATCACCGAACTTCGCTGTCGTGTCTGGCCATGGCAGGAGGGGTGGCTCTCAACTGCATCAGCAACCGGGTGGCCTTCGAAGAGGGACCGTTTCAGGAGTTTTTCGTTCAGCCCGCTGCCCACGATGCCGGGACGGCCCTGGGGGCTGCCCTCTACCTGGCGGCCCGCACCAGCGGAAAGCGGCCGCTTCCTTTGCTGGATCCCTATCTGGGCCCCCAGTTCTCGGCTGCCGAGATGGAGGAAATGCTGCGCGCTCAGGGTCTGGTGTTTTCCCGTCCCCGTGACCTGACCGGCGAGGTGGCCCGGCGGCTGGCCCAGGGCAAGCTGGTGGGCTGGTTTCAGGGTCGCATGGAACTGGGCCCCAGAGCTCTAGGCAACCGCAGCTTGCTGGCCGATCCACGCTGCCCGGCCGTGCGCGAGACGCTCAATGCTCGCATCAAGAATCGCGAAGCCTTCCGTCCCTTTGCCCCCAGTGTGCTCCAGGAGCGGCTGGGGGAGTGGTTCGAGGTCAAGAAGCCCACCTCAGCAGCCGAATCCATGCTGGTCTGCTATCCGGTCAAGCCCGAGCGACGCGATCAGATCCCGGCCGTGGTCCATGTCGATGGCAGCAGTCGCGTGCAGGCGGTGTCGGCTCGCTCCAATCCCCTCTTCCATGAACTGCTACAGAAGTTCGAGGATTTTACGGGCGTGCCCATGCTGCTCAACACCTCGTTCAACGACCGCGAGCCCATCGTGTGCACGCCGCTCGATGCCTACCTGGCTTACCAGCGAATGGGCCTGGACGCGCTGGCCATGGGGCCCTACCTGGTGGAGGCCCCGTGAGCGAATTGGCCATCACCGGCCTGGCCTTGCGCTTTCCCGGGGCCAACAGCTGCCGGCAGTTCTGGGACCTGCTGCGCCATGGACGTGAGGGCATCTCGCGCTTTGCCCCGCGGCCCGACCAACCCGACTACGTGCCGGCCCGAGGCGTGCTGGGCGGGCTCGAGCACTTTGAACGGCAGCTCTTCGGGTTGAGCGCCAGCGAGACCCGGATCGCCGACCCCCAGCACCTGGTTTTGCTCGAGTGTGTGTGGGAGGCGCTGGCTAACGGGGGCTATCACCCGGCCCGATTTGCCGGCAAGATCGGCATCTTCGCTGGAGCGGCCAGCAATGGACACCGGAGCGAGCCAGGCACCGACGCCCTGGGCAGTCTCTCGCGTGCCCTGGTCAACGAGGTGGACTTTCTCACCACCCGCGCCTCCTACCACTTTGGTCTGACCGGACCGAGCGTGGTGGTGCAGAGCGCCTGCGCCACCTCCCTGGTGGCCCTCCATCTGGCCGCCCAGAGCCTGCGCAATCGGGAGTGCGACCTGGCCCTGGTGGGGGCCGTTTCGATTCGCCTTCCCCAGACGGTCGGCTACCACTATGTCGAAGGAGGGATTCTTTCTCCCGACGGCCATTGCCGCCCGTTTGACCGCCAGGCCGCCGGCACCGTCAGTAGTAACGGCGCGGCTGTGCTCGTGCTGCGTCGCCTGGAGGAGGCCTGGCGCGAGCGCGACACCATCCGGGCCATCCTCAAGGCCACGGCCGTCAACCACGACGGCTCCAACAAAATAGGCTATACCGCCCCCAATCCGACTGCCCAGGTAGAGGTCATGCGCAGCGCCCTGGAGGCGGCCGGGGTCGAGCCCGCCCAGGTGGCTATGCTCGAGGCCCACGGCACAGCCACCCGGTTGGGGGACTCGGTCGAGGCCTGGGCCCTCGGTCAGGTCTACCAGTCGGGGACTCACTGGCTGGGCTCGGTCAAGAGTAACCTCGGCCACCTCAACACGGCCGCCGGTATGGCTGGATTGGTCAAAGCCGTCCTGAGCCTCGAGCACGGCCTGGTTCCGCCCACCTTGCACTTCGAGCAAGCCCACCCCGAGTTAGGCCTCGACCCGGCCGTGTTCACCGTGCCTACCAGTTGTCAGAGCTGGCCCGAAGGGCCGCGAATGGCTGCCGTCAGCTCGATCGGTTTGGGAGGTACCAACGCCCATACCGTGCTGGCTCAGGCTCCCGAGCGCAAAGCCCTGGAGGCCCTCGAACGGCCTCGTCTATACGTGCTCAGCGCCCGCACCCGGCCGGCCCTTGAGGCCCTCCAGGAGGCTATCACCTCGACCGGACCAGACGTGTCCTTCACCTTGCGCAACGGACGGGCCGAGCTTGACTGGCGAACTTTCAGCCTCGACACCAGCCAATGGAGCAGCCGGCGCCGACTCGAGTCGCCGCGTCTTGCCTTTGTCTATCCGGGGGTCGGCGATCACTATCCCGGCATGGGGCGGGAACTCTACCAGCGCGAAGCCGTCTTTCGCGACTCGCTGGAGGCTAGCCAGGCTTGTCTGGGCGGCGGCCTGCTCGAGCGGCTCTACAGGGGGCAGCCGCTAACCGGCGTCTGGGCTCATCTGGCCGTGGTGGCTATCGAGGTGGCCCTGACGTCGCTGTTGGCCAGTTGGGGGCTGCGGCCCGAGGCTACCCTCGGGCACTCTCTGGGCGAGTATGTCTCGGCTTACACTGCCGGCGTCCTCTCGCAGGCCCAACTGCTTCGTCTGGTCCGAGCCCGGGCCGAGGCGGTCGAAAAGCTCGAGCCCAGCGCCCAGCTGGTGGTTCCCCTTGGGGCCGCTCAGCTCTCGCTGGGGCCTGGGCTTCACGCCTGTCTGGAGAACGGACCGCACCTGACGGTGGCGGCCGGGTCTTGTCAGGCGGTTGTCGAGCTGCAAGAGCGCCTCAAAGCCGAAGGCGTGCCGAGCCAGACCGTGCTCGATGGCCGAGCCTACCACTGTCCCCTGGTCGAGCCAGCCCGCGCGACCCTCGAGGCGGTCCTGGCCGAGCTCGAATTCAACCCCGGCCAGGTGCCCTGGCTGAGCAACCTCGATGGCCAATGGAAGGATCGGGCCGGACCTGACCATTGGCTCGAGCACCTGGTGCGGCCGGCCCGCTTTTCTCAGGCCCTGGCTCGTCTGGCCGCCGAGCCAGACTGGGTGGTACTCGAGGTCGGACCCGGCACCAGCCTGCAAAGCTTGGCTCGCCAGGCCGGGCTCCCGCGCGTGGCCAGCTGTTTGGGCACGGCTCTCGAGACTGCCCGGGACGACCATCGCCGCACCCTGGCGGCGGTGGCAGAAGCCTGGACCTGGGGAGTCGATTGTGACCTGGCGGGCCTGGACCCTGATGGCGGCCGTGTGCCCCTGGCGCCCTATCCCTTCGGCTTGAAGGACGAAACAGGACAGCTGCCGTCAACGGCTCCTATGGATGCCCTCGAGCAGGTCTGGTGCGGGGTGCTGGGCCTCGAGCGCGTGGGTGACGAGGACGACTTCTTCCGGCTGGGCGGCAATTCTTTGTTAGCACTGCAGCTGATTCATCGCCTCCAGGTCGACTTCGGACTAGGTCTCAAACTGCAGCAGTTCTTGCAGAATCCGACCCTGGCCGCCCAACGTGCTCTTCGCCTGGAGCAGGTGGACAGCCACCGCCAATTGATAGTGGGCGAGCCCGACCAGATTCACCAGCCCTTCGAGTTGACTGATGTGCAGGAGGCCTACTGGGTGGGCCGCCGCTCAGAATTCGGGGCCGAGGTCTCGACCCATGGCTACGCCGAGATCGACAGCTCCATCGAAGTCTCGGTGATGGAAAGGGCCTGGAACCGGCTCATCGCTCATCACCCCATGTTGCGAGCGGTGGCCAGCGCCGACGGCCGGCAGCGGGTGCTCAAGTCGGTGCCACCGTTCGTGATCGACCTTCAGCCGGCCGGGCGCGGCGCTGAGGTCCGTCGAACCCTGGAGAGCCGGGTGGTCGACCTGCAGCAGTGGCCCTGGTTCAAGGTGGTGGCGGTGGCGCTTGACTCGGGGCTCAGGCGCTATTGTATCAGCTTCGACCTGCTTTTCGGCGACGCCAGCAGCTGGCAAATGTTCTTCGCTCAACTCCATCAATTGTGCCACCAGCCCGAGGCCCCTTTGCCGGCCTGCGGCCTCACCTTTCGCGACTATGTGCTGGCCGAGCGCCGCCAGCGCGAGGGGCAGTCCTATCAGGCCTCGCTGGCCTACTGGCGAGGGCGGCTCGACAGCCTGCCGGCGGCTCCCCAATTGCCGCTGGTCGAGGGGGCCGACACAAGTCGCTTTCGACGCCGGTCGGGGCGGCTCGAAGCCGACCTGTGGCAGGCCCTCAAAGGGCGCGCAAGCAAGCTGGGATTGACCCCTTCGGGCGTGTTGTTGAGCGCCTTCTCGCAGGTTTTGGCCCATTGGAGTCGCAGCCGCCATTTCACCCTCAACCTCACTCTTTTTCATCGCCAACCCCTGCATCCCGACGTGGACCGGATCTTTGGCGACTTTACCTCGCTGGCGCTGCTCGAGGTCGACCTCTCGCCCGAACAATCGTTCACGGCCAGCTGTTTGCGCTTGCAGCGACAACTCTGGCAAGACCTCGAACATCGCCAGGTTACGGGCGTGCGCGTCTTGCGCGAGCTTCGCCAGCGGCTGGGCCTCAAACCCGGCCCTCTGATGCCGGTGGTGTTCACCAGCACCCTGGGCCTGGGGCCGGAGGGTAGCGATTCTTCGGTGCCGGGTCAACTGGCCCGTCTGGGAGAGATGGTCTACGCTCAATCGCAGACCCCGCAAGTTTGGCTAGACCATCAGGTCTTCGAGCGAGGCCAGAGCCTGCACTTCAACTGGGACTTTCCTGACGAGCTTTTCCCGGATGGAGTCCTTGACGACCTCTTCGAAGCCTACCAGGACCTGCTCCAGCGGCTGGCCGAACAGTCCGAGCTGTGGGATTGCCGGCAACTGGACCTGACTCCCCACGACCACCGAATGCTCTACCAGGCCCTCAACGATACTTCCCGGGACTTTCGCCCCCAGCAGTGCCATCAGCCCCTTTGGGAGCAGTACCTGGCTCGCCCCGAGGCGGTGGCCGTGGTGGACTGCATCAGGCCCTGGACCTATGCCCAGCTATGGCGGCGCGCCGCCGGTCTGGCTCGCCAGCTCGAGCAAAGGGGCTTTGCCGGCCGCCAAACGGTGGCCGTGGTGGTCGAGCGGGGCGGGGCCCAGGTGGCAGCCGTCCTGGGTGTGCTGCTGGCCGGCGGCAGCTATTGTGGGCTGGCCTGTGACGACCCGCGTCTCGAGGAGTGTATGACCTCGGCCGCTATCGAGTGGTTGGTCACCACCGAGCCCGAACTGCTGGGCAAGGTGGCCAACTGCCTCTACTGGGGAGAGGTTCCCGAGGCCCCGCCAGTGGCTCGCTTCGGCGACCCGGAAGACCTGGCCTATCTGATTTTTACCTCGGGTAGCACGGGCACGCCCAAGGCCGTGACCATTCGCCACCGGAGCGTGGCCAACCGGCTGCAAGACGTTCAGGAGCGGTTGGGGGTGAGCCCCACCGATGTCGGTTTGGCCCTGGCTCCGCTCCACTTTGATTTGAGCGTCTTCGACATCTTTGGCATTCTGGGAGCGGGCGGGCGACTGGTCTTTCCCGACCCCGAGCGCGGGCGCGACCCCGCTCACTGGGCCGAATTGCTCGAGCGCGAAGGGGTGACCCTCTGGAATTCGGTCCCGGCTTTCATGGAGATGTTGCTAGATTGGATCGGCGCCGGCCAGCTGGCCACCAGTCTGCGCCAGGTGATTCTCTCGGGGGATTTTCTCTCTCCCACTTTGCCACAGCGGCTAGCTGCCTGCAGTTCGGCTCGCCTGCTCAGTGGCGGGGGGGCCACCGAAACCACCATCTGGGATATTTGCCATTCGGTCGAGGGCAACCCTTCGGGCGGGCCCATCCCCTATGGCAGGCCGATGAACAATGCCCGCTACTACGTGCTCGACGAGCATCGGCAACTGCGTCCGGCCGGGGTGGTCGGCCACCTCTACGCAGCCGGAGAAGGGATGGCCGAAGGCTATCGGGGCGCGCCCGAGCTCAGTGCCCATCGATTTCCGGTGCATCCCGAGTTGGGTCGATTGTATTGCACCGGCGATCTCGGACTGCTTTCGAAAGCCGGCTATTTCGAGATTCGCGGGCGGGCCGACCAGCGCCTGAAGATCCGAGGAGTGCGGGTCGAGGCGGGCGAGGTCGAGGCCGCCCTGGTGGCCTCGCCGGCCGTCGAGCAGGTCGCCGTGGTGGCCCGCGGCGAGCCCGGACTGCAGAAGCTTTACGCCTTTTATCAGGGGCAGGTTGCACCCGACCAGCTGCGCGATTGGGCCCGGGCTCGTTTGCCCGCCTCGATGGTTCCCTCCCACTTTGTTGCCCTCCCCAGGCTGCCGCTGGGCCCGACCGGCAAAGTGGACCGTGGCGCTTTGCCGGTGACCGAGGTCAAGAGCGAGGGGGCGCCTCCGGCCCACTCCCAGACCCAGCGCCTGGTGAAGCTCATCGGCGAGGTCCTGGCGGTCGAGGTCGGTCCCGACACCAACCTCATCAAGGCCGGGGCCACTTCGGTCGACATGGTGCGCCTGGCCAACCGCATCCAGGACGAACTGGGCGTCCGTCCGCCGCTTGATCTGTTGTATGAGGGGGCCTGTGCGGCTGCCATCGCGGCCGGGCTGGAACCCGCCTCGGCCGTCCCGGTGGCCTTGGGCGCCCTTCGCGATCCCGACGAGCAAGAGCGATTTCGCGACGCCCGCCACTGGCACCGCCAGCTTGAGGACCCGGGCCACGAGCTGGTCCGCAGCCCTTCGGTCAGTCGCCGTCGCAGCCAGCGCCGCTACGCCCTCACGCCCATCGCCAGTGCGCAGCTGGGAGGCTGGCTGAGTTGCCTGGGCCTGGGCCCGGATGGATTCGAGTATCCTTCGGCCGGCGGCCTGCAGCCGGTGCAGACCTATCTGTATCTCAAGAAGGGTCGGTTTGAAGAGCTAGCCGGCGGAACCTACTACTACGACCCGGTGGCCCATCGCCTGGTGGGCCTGGCGCCGGGGGCCGAGGTCTCTCGCAGACTCTATGGCCTGCATCCCAACCGGCCCATCTTCGACGAGGCCGCCCTGGGCCTCTATCTGGTGGCCGACCTCAGGGCCATCGAGCCGATCTATGGTGGACACGGGCTAGAGTTCTGCCTGCTCGAAGCCGGGTATATGAGTCAGCTGCTGATGGAACGGGCCGACCAGTCCGGCCTCGGTGTTTGTCCTATCGGTAACCTGGATTTCGAGCCGCTAAGACCGCTTTTCTTGCTGGACACCGAGCACCGCCTGGTTCACTCGTTGCTGGGGGGCATTCCCGACCTCTCAAGCAGCACCAGCCAGGGGGCCGACCGCCTGCTCGAGCAGGTCAAGACGCTCAGTCCCGAGCAGGTTCGTCGTCTGCTCGAGGAGCGTTAATCGCTTTGAAATACTCGGGATAACTCGGTGCCTCGAGACCGCTCCAGCCAAATCCGCCCTGGTTGCGGCTAAAGCCCGCCAGGCGCAAGCTGATGTCCATCATGCGGTTGCGGGTATTGGCCTGGTAGTCCACCTGCAGACTCAAGCCGGCGCCCTGGGCCCGCCGCATCAGGTAGGTCAGCAGACCGATGCCCACCCCTCGGTTGAGGACGCGGCAAGAGGTCAATAAGAGCCGGCAACGATGTTGGGGCGGCCGTTCGTCGACTAGCGCCAGAGCCACCGTGCCGTAGTCTCCGAAACGATCGCAAGCCCGCATCAGCCAGCAGCGCACGCCTGCTTCCATCAGCTGCTGCAGGTCCTCGCCTCGATAGACCAGGCCGGTGCTGTTGAGCTGGGTAGTGCGGGCGGTCAACTCTTCGGCTCGGCTCAGGTGCTCTGGCCCGGCCTCGAAGATATCGAGCTCCAGCTCGAGTTCGGCCAGAAATTCTAGCGACGGTCTCTGATGTTCTTGCTCGGCTTGCTGGCGGCGGATCTCGAGTTGCACCAGTTCTCGACGACGGCCCGCTTCGGGGCTCCGTGACCGGGGGCTGAAGGCTTCCATCGAGGCCACTTCGCCCAGTTGGGTGACGTCGAGACAGAGCACCTGCGGATGGACACTGGCCACCTCGGCGCGTTCCACCGGGCAGTCGTCGACAAAGGCGATGTTGCCCGGAGCCAGTTGCAGCTGTTCGGCGATACGGGCGATGGCCACGGACTTCGCCGACCAGCCGATTTGAGGATAGACGAAATAGTCGTCCAGTCCGTGCGAGCGCAGGTGCGACAAGACCAGAGCGTTATCGTTCTTGCTGGCGATCGAATGTAGGATGCCGCGCTCATCGAGCACACGCAGGGCGGCCTCTGCCTGGGCTCGAGGGCGGGCCGGATCGCCTTCGCTCAGGACACCCTCCCAGAGGGTCTCGTCAAGGTCCCAGACCAGGCATTTGATCACAGCAGCTCCTTCCCCAAAAAGGCGGCCAACACCGGTTGGCTGCCTTCGATGATCTCCATGACTTTCGAGTCGCGCAGGTGTCGCTGCAACGGATTCGATAGCAGGCATCCTACCCCACCTTGTAGGCACACAGCAACCTCGGCCGCCCGTCGATAGCTGGCGGCGGCGGCAAATTTGGCGGCCATGGCCAGACTGGCACAGTCGGGCTCGCGTTCTTGCCAGGCCCGGCTGGCTCGTCTGGCCAGTCCTTCCAGGGCCAGAGCCTCGACCCGCATCTGGCCCAGGCTGGCCAAAACCTGGCCATGCTCACCCAACCCGCGCGCGCGAACGTGCTCGATACTGGATTCAAGGCAGGCCTCAAGCCCCCCCAGGCAGCCCCAGGCGACACCCAGCCGCCCCAGGGTCAAGCACTCCTGAACCACCAGGGCCAACCCCAGACCTTCGCCCCCTACCAGCTGGTTGGCCTCTACTCTACACGCATCGAAATGGACCGATGCGCTCAGGCTGGCCTGCAACCCGGCCAACGGCTCGGAGGGCTCGACCCGGAGTCCCTCTTGCTCGCGGCTAACCCAAAAGGTAGTCAGCCCACCCGGCGCCCTGGCCAGCACCAGAAAGGCATCGGCTATCTGGCCGAACGAAACCCAGGTCTTGGTTCCGCTCAGCCGATAGCCTGTCTCATCGAGTCGGGCTCGACAACGGACCCGGTCCAGGCGGGTTCCGGCGCCCTCTTCCGAAGCGGCGAAGGCGGCAAATTTGCTGCCCGCCTCAAGAGGCCCTCGCCATCGCTCGACCAGCGAAGATTGGGCTCGCCGAACCAGGGCCAACAACGCCATGGAGTGGACCGTGACCAGGGTGCGTAGCGACCCCGAGCTGGCGCCGAGCTGGCGATTGATTTCGGCAAACTCGAGGCTGTCGGCGTGACTGGCCAGCGCTCCCGAGGCTGCCAGCCGGATAAGGACCGAGGTGGGCAAGCTACCCTCTTCTTGGGTGGGAAGCTCGAGCTGGCGAGCAAACGCCTTCCAATCGGTCAAAGCTTGGCCCTCACCAGGCCAATCAGCGCTTGAAAGCTTTGAAAGTTGGCTCGCTGGAGATCGTCGGGCCCCAGTTGAATGGAGAATTCTTTCTCGAGAAACATGACCAACTGCAAAGCGAATAGACTGGTCAGATAACCCGACCCGAAAAGGTCTGCTTCGGTCAGGGCTCGCTCGGGCACGTGACGCAACAGATATTCGCGCACGCGTTGCTCAATTCTCATATTCGAAGAAGCCCTTTCCACTCTTGCGGCCGAGTCGCCCCGCAGCCACCATCGCTCGCAGCCGCGGGGCCGGCTCGAAACGTTGGGGATCGACCCGTTCGGCCAGGATCTCGAGGGTGTTGAGCACGGTGTCCAGGCCGATCAGATCGGCCGTAGCCAGGGGTCCTTCAGCGTGACCGAAGCAGCCGCGAAAGAGCCTGTCGATTCCGTCGGCTTCGGCCCTTCCCTCGTCGAGCACCCGGATTGCTTCATTGAGGGTCAGCATCAGGACCCGGTTGGAGACAAAGCCCGCGCCGTCCTTCACACTCACCCACTGCTTGCCCAGGCTCTCGAGAAAGTCGTGAGCTTGCGACAAGGTAGCCGGACTGGTGGAGGGCGCCTCGATCAGCTCGACCCAACCGTTGAGATGGACCGGATTCATGAAATGGATGCCGACCAGTCGCTCGGGCCTGGCCAGCAGTGAGCCAAGCTCGGCAATGGGAAGCGCCGAGGTGTTGGCGGCCAACATAGCCTGGGGACAGAAGCGGTCGAAAAGAGGATAGAGTTCAGCTTTGAGTGCCCAGTCTTCGGTGATATTCTCGACCACTACCGAACATTCCGAGAGCAGCTCGAGTGAGGTCGCAGACTGAACCCTCCCCAGGATTCGAGAGGCATCCTGGCTATCGTCGAGCCCGAAGAATCGCCGAAATCGCAGTTGTCGGGCCATGCCGGCCAGGCTGCCCTCGAGCTGGCTGGCCCGGTCATCCACCAGCCTGACCTGATGACCTCGCAGGCAGGCGCACAGAGCGACCCCGCTACCGATCACGCCGGCTCCCACCACACCAACACACAACACCACCGTCAAGCCTACGCCCAGCGCCGGGCAACTCCTTTTTCCCCGAAAGGACTTCGGGGTCCAAGCAGAGTAACGGCCAGAATGCGGGGCCTAGGGGAACTAACACCGGAACAGCGCCAACTCTTTGATCGGCTGTTGGCCCAAACCAACGACCATCGCCTGCGCCCGCGCCCGTCGGGCGAAACGCCGCTCTCCTACGCTCAAGAACGCATTTACTTTCTGGAACAACTCGGCCCTCAGAGCACGGCCTACACGGTGGCCTGGGGCTTTGACGTGGTGGGGCCCCTCGACTGCGGGTGTCTCAAAGAGGCCTTCCGGCGGTTGCGCGACCGCCACGAGATCTTGCGGGCCCGCTGTGTAAAAACCTCGACCGGTGCCCGTCTCGAGTTCGAGCCACCCGGGCCGGTCGAGGTTCTCGAGTTGGACCTGCGAGGTCTGGCCCGAGACGAGGTAACCACCCGAGCCACCGAGTTGATTCGCGCCCCCTTTGAGCTCACCGCCGGCAGCTTGTCCCGGCTCAGCTTGATCCGGGTCGGCCCAGACGAGCACGTGCTGCTCTTGCACTCCCACCACCTGATCGTGGATAGCTGGTCGGCCAAGGTGATTTTGCGCGAACTGGGTTCGGTTTATGCCGCCCTGGTCCAGGCCCGCGAGCCGGCTCTAGAGCCTCTCCCCTTGAGTTATAGCGACTTTGCCTTCTGGCAGCGTCAGCGCCAGCAGAACTGGGCCCAGGAGATCGCCTATTGGAAAGAGGCTCTGGCCGGGGCACCCACATGCCTGACTCTACCGACCGATCATTCTCGCCCTGCCTTTCGCAGTTATCGCGGTCAGAAGCACCACTTTCGGGTGGACTCGGCCCTGGCCGACCAGTTGGCCGAGTCGGCCCGGCAAGGCGGGGTGACGCTCTTTAGCCTGCTACTGGCCTTGTTTGGCGCTTATCTTGGCCGCTTGAGCGGTCAGTCCGAGGTGGTGATAGGGGCAGCTCTCTCGGATCGCTTTCCGGCCGAGACCGAAGCGATGGTGGGGTCGTTCGCCCACTTGCTCCCCTTGCTGTGTGGCTGTGGGCCCGACGAGACTTTAGCCGACCTATTGCCTCGAGTTCGCCAGACGGTGGCCGGAGCGTTAGCCCACAAAGAGGTGCCTTTCGAGCGTCTGGTCGATGAGTTGGCCCCGCCTCGCAATCTCGACCACGATCCCATTTTTCAGGTCATGTTCGTGCTTCACGAGGACCCCCTGGAAGAAGAGCTGCACCTGCTCGGCTGTCAGGTCCGGCGACGGGTACTGGAAAAGGGTGGCTCGCGTTTTGACCTGATGCTCGAGATGGTGGACGGTGAGAACGAGCTATTCGGATGGTTCGAGTATAGTCTGGACCTTTTCGAGCCGGCCACCATCGCCGCCATGACCGAGCAGTTCTGGTTGCTGGTCGCGGGGGCCCTGGCCGCGCCTGAGGCCCCTCTGGCCGACCTGCCCCTGGTGCCCCCTTCCCAGCCCGAGCCATCGCTTGGGCCCGCTCTCGCGATCGATCCCGAAGTGCGGGTGGAAAGCTTGATTGCGAGCCAGGCCGCACTTCGACCTGAGCAGCTGGCGGTAGACCAGCTGACCTATGCCCAACTCGCCGAGCAGGTCCAAGTCAGGGCCGCCAGCCTCTTGAGCCAGGGTCTGGCGGCCGGACAACTGGTGAGCCTCAGCTCCTACAAAAATTCCCAGCTGCTGGTGAGTATGCTGGCGGTGTGGAGGTGCCAGGCTTCGTTCTTGCCGCTCGGTCCCGACTGGCCCGCTCGCCGGCGGCAGGCGGTGGTGGCGGCCTCGGGCTGTCACTGGCAGTGGGAACAGGAGGTCTGGCGGGCTGGCCCGGGTGGGTCCCCTTTCGACTCCAGCCGGGCTTATGCCATGGCGACCTCGGGCTCGAGCGGCCTGCCTAAGGTGGTGGCGGTCAGCCATCGGTCGCTGGCAAACCTCTTGCTGTCGATGGCCGATGAACCCGGTTTTGGGCCCGACGATAGCCTCCTGAGCGTGACCACTCCCACTTTCGACATCGCCTTGCTAGAGTTCTTCTTGCCCCTGGTGGCCGGCGGTTCGGTCCAGTTATTACCTGACGAGATCCGAGGGGGTTGTGGTTTGCGGCAGGCTCTCGAGCGAGGCCAGCCCAGCGTGGTGCAAGCTACGCCAACCATGTGGCGGATGCTGCTCGAAACCGGTTGGCGGCCCACGAACGGGCTAAAGATCTTGTGCGGCGGCGAGGGCCTCTCGCGCCAGCTGGCCGGGCAGCTGCTAGGGGCCGACTCACTTTGGAACCTCTATGGTCCCACCGAAACCACCGTCTGGTCGACTCTGCACAGGGTCCAGAGCGCCGACCGGGAGCCACCCATCGGGCGGCCCATCGCAAACACCCGCATCGAGATCCGAGATGATCGAGGACGGCCCGTTCCGCGAGGAGTGGTCGGCGAGATCTGCATTAGCGGTCTGGGGGTGGCTCAAGCCTATCTCGGTGGCGATGAGCTCGCTCGCGAAGGGTTCTATCATACTGGTGACCTGGGCTGCTGGGATCGCCACGGACAGCTCCACTTCGCAGGACGCCGCGACCAACAGGTCAAGGTCAGGGGCGTGCGCATCGAGTTGGCCGAAGTCGAGCATGCGCTACTCGGTCACCCGGGCATCAGCAGCGCCGCGGTGGTTGCCCGCCAGGATGAACTGGTGGCCTTTCTGGTTGGCGACCCGGCTCCGGCCAACGTCCTTCAGGCCTATCTGCGAGGCCGCCTGCCCGAGGCCTTCGTGCCCTCGACCTTCCACTTTCTCGAAAAGTTTCCGACCACCGCCAATGGCAAGCTCGACCGGCGGGCGCTCGACGCCACCGGCGGCCCACCCGCTCCGGCCGGCAGCACCTATCGGGCTCCCCAGACCCCCACCGAGGCCCGGGTGGTGGAACTCTACGAGGCGACCTTGCAGCGGCAGCCGGTGGGCTGCGAACATGACTTCTTCGCCCTGGGAGGACACTCGTTGCTGGCCATTTCGCTGGCCAGTCGTCTTGAGACGGCATTCGAGCTGACTTTCCCTCTGCGCAAGGTCTTCGAGCTGGGCACGCCAGCACGCGTTGCCGGCTGGCTCGAACAGCAGATTCTGCTCGAGATCGAAGCGATGAGCGAAGAAGAAGCCAGCCATCTGGCCTTCGGTCATGGATAGCCAGCTGTCGCCGGCCAAGCGAGCGCTGCTAGCCCGCCGACTACAAGGTCGCTCCCAGCGCTCACCAGACGGCCTGACCGCGAGCCCGCTGGCCTCGCGGGGCATGGAGAGGCTGTGGTTCTTGCACCGGCTCGAACAGCAGGCGCCGATCTATAACATCTATTGTCACTACCGGATTCGCGGTCAGCTTGAGATAGAACGCCTCAGCCGTGCCTGGAGCGAACTGGTCGAACGCCATGCGGCCCTGCGAACTCGGCTGGTGGAAGCGGGCGACCAGCTCTTGCGCCAACCATGTCCAGCGCCCCGACTGGCTCTGATGGACCAGCCCCAAGACCTGGCCCAGGCGCTGCGGGCCTTGCGGCGCGAGCCGTTTGACCCGGCCACCGGACCCCTGGCCCGAGCGGCGCTGACGCCGGTGGGTCCCGACCATCATGTGCTGACCATGGTGCTCCACCATATCATCTGTGACGGCTGGTCGTTGCGGCTGCTCGAGCGCGAACTGGGGGCTCTGTATTCGGGCCAAATCCTGCCGCCGCTAGAGGCCGACTATGGTCACTTCGTGGCCTGGCAGGCAAGCCATGACGAAGGGCGGGAGCTTGCCTACTGGCACGAGCGCCTGGCCTGTCCGACGCGCTGCGAGGTGCCCACCGACCTGGGCCGCCCGGCCCGCTCGGACTACGCTTGCAGGCAGCTACGCCGACCGGTAGCGGCCCCGGCTTTGCGCCAACTCGCCCAGGGCTACCGGACCACCATCTTCACGCTCATCCTGGCCGCCTTCAAGGCCACCCTGTGTGCCTGGGTGGGAAGCAGCGATATCCTGGTGGGAACGCCCATGGCCGGTCGCTTGCAGCCCGCTTTCGAGAGCCTGGTGGGCTTTTTCGTCAACACCCTGGTGTTGCGGACCTGCCTGGACGGCGATCCCACCTTCGCAGAGGTGATTGAGCGGGTGGGTGAGACGGTCTTGCAGGCCCACGAGCATCAGCGGCTGCCCTTCGAGCGGTTGGTACGCGAAATAAAGCCTGACCGCGACAGCGGCCGCAACCCGCTCTTTTCGGTGATGTTCGTGGGCGAAGACGGCCCTCGTCAGGTTGTGCCCCTGGTCGGGCTCGAGGTCGAGCCGCTCGAACTCGAGCGAGAGGCCCTGCCTTATGACCTCGAAGCCCGTTTCACCGACCTGGGGGAGCAGCTGGTGCTAGCCATCGACTACGATCCAGCCCTCTATGCCGAAACGACCGTCAAAGACTTGCTCGAGCATTTTGCCCAGGTTCTCGAACGCCTCGGGACTGCCTCCGAACTCCCCCTATCTCGATGGGGCGCCCTGCCATCGGCCTATCTCGAGAGTTTGAACGAGCGCCTGTCGGGGCCGGTGGTGGCTCACCCCGGCGGGTGTCTCCACCACCGTTTCGAGCAGCAGGCGCGGTCCACGCCCGAAGCGGTCGCCGTGGTCGACGAGGGCCGCCAGTATAGCTATCAAGAACTCAACCAGGCGGCCAACCGGCTGGCCCATCGCTTATTGCGCCAGGGCGCCGGCCCGGGGCGGGTGGTGGCCCTGCCCCAGCCCCGTGGCTACTCGGCCCTGGTGAGCATTCTAGGCATTCTCAAGACTGGCGCGGCCTATCTCCCCCTCGACCCGCAACTGCCGGAGGCCGTGGTGGCCGACCGCCTGGCCGACAGCCAGGCCCTGGTGCTTGAGCTAGAGGCTTTCGATGGCCCCGTCAACGACCCGCCTCCGGCCGGCCGGGCCCAAGACATTCTCTGCATTCTCTATACTTCGGCCTCGAGCGGCCCGGCCAAGCGGATAGCCTGCCCTCACCGGGGGGCCGTCCATCGTCTGGATTGGGGCAGCCGTGAGTTGCCGCTCGCTCCCGACGAGGTGGTCGGTCAACGCGCCAGCCTGGGCTTTGTGGACTCGATTGCCGAGCTCTTTTCGCCGCTTTTGAGTGGGGCTCGGCTGGTGTTTTTGCCCGAACTCGACTCTTTGTCGCGGTGGACCGCCCAGCTTCGCCGTCAGCGAGTAACCCGCTTGCTGGTGGTGCCCAGCCTGCTGGCTACTCTGCTTGAGTCAAGCCTCGATCTCCCCGCTCTCAAACTGGTGGTATCCAGCGGCGAGGCCCTCCCGTCGAGTCTGGCCAGGCTCTTCGCTCGCCGACTTCCCCAGGCCCGGCTGGTCAATCTCTACGGCTCGACCGAGGTGGCCGGAGACATCACCTGGTCTCACGACTCGAGCCTGGGCCGGCCCATCGACAATCATCGCTGTCGCATCGTCGACGAGCACGGCCGTTCGGTGGCCCGCGGGGCGGTGGGCGAGTTGCTGGTGAGTGGACCGGGCCTGGCCGCCGGTCTTGGTCCCGAGTTTGCAACCGGAGATCTGGTAAGGCTGGAACGAAACGGCCGGCTGGACTACATCGGTCGCAAGGACTCTCAGGTGAAGATTCGCGGCATTCGGGTGGGTCTGGCCCAGGTCGAGCAGTTGCTGGCCCGGCATCCGGCCGTTCGCAGTTGCGCTGTGGTCGAGCAGGCTCAGACTCTGCACGCTTTCTGGACGGGGCATCAGGCCGCCGACCTGCAGGTCTATGTCGAGACCCATCTCGAGCGGGCCCTGCGGCCGCGCTTGCATCACTGCGAACAACTGCCGCTGACGACCAACGGCAAGATCGACAGGTCAGCCCTGGTTGTGCGGCCTGGACCCGCGCGGCCAGCCGGCTCGTTCGAGCAGAAGGTGGTCAGGGTCTGGTCGCGGGTGCTGGGTTTCGAGGTCGCTCCGGAGGCAAACTTCTTCGAGCTGGGCGGCCACTCGCTGCTGGGTGTGCGCCTGATGGCTGCTCTGGAACGTCTGGTCGGGCATCCTTTGAGCGTGGGCCTGCTGTTCGAAGCTCAGACCGCCCGGTCCATGGCTCGAGTCTTGCAGCAAGAGGGCCGTACGGGCGAACTGGTGGTCATGAAGCCGGGCGCCGGGCCGCCCTTGATTCTCATCCCCCCGGCCGGCTGCACGCTGGTCCGGTATGCTCAGTTGCTCGAGCACTATGACGGTCCCGTTCTGGGCTTTGAATACCCGCCAACTCCGGTCGCCTATACCCGATTGGTGACCCGCTGGGCCGACGAGTTGGCGGCCCTGTTGGGCGATGGACCCTATGTGGTGGGTGGAGCGTGCCTTGGGGGGCGCTACGCCTTCGAGCTTGGCCGGCGGTTGCGCGCACTGGCCCTACCCGTGGCCCTGGTGGTGGTCATCGACACTGGCCCGAGCCACCCTCTCGCGCCTCGCAAGGACGCTGCCTACTGGCGAAGCTGGCTGGTCAGCCACGCCTTGTCGCCGCGCCGTTTCAAGAAGTGGTTCCGAAATCATCTCAAGCGTGCCAACCGCTATCTCTTCCAACCGGCTAAGGTCAGGTTCGAGCGCCTGATGATAGAGCATCTGGCCTCGATGAACGGCTATCGCCCTCAAAAACTGGACGCCCCCGTCTTGCTGCTCGAGTCCGAGGAGAAAAGGCTTGAGTCGCGAGAGGCAACCTGGTGGCAAGACTTGCAACCGGATCTGGAGGTGACGGGTCTGCCGGGAAGCACTCACATGGGCTTGCTCGACCAGACGCGCCAGGCCGAGTGGGTGGCCCGCACCATCCGCCGTCGGGTCGAAGAACTATGACTCGCCTGCTGCACTTTTTGGGCCGGGTTCGGGCTTCTCAGGGTCGGCTGCTGTTCTGGTCTACCCTCAATAGCCTGGCTCTGGCCCTTTCCGGCGGCGGAGGATTGCTGTTGTTGGTGCCCTTGCTTCACCTGGTGGGCGCCGAAAAGACGCCCTCGCCGGCCAATCAGGCCATCTCGAATTGGCTCCACGGCCTCGGCATCGGGCTCAACCTGACCAGTGTGTTGCTCGCCTTCGTGGCCCTCCAGTTGTTGGCCGCCTGGTTAGAACGGGTGCGCCGACTGCAGCACATCGATCTCTCTTTGCGCTTCGCCTTCGAGTGTCAGCAAGAGCTGCATCGAGCGCTGGCCCAGACCAGTTGGTTGCAGTTCGCCAAGTTGCAGCGCGCCAACTTGCTGCAAACCTGCACCGAAGAGATCCGGCGCATCTCGGCGGCCGCCTACTCGATTCAGTGGGCTATTGCCGAGGCAGCTTTGCTTTGCGCCTATTTCCTGACGGCGCTCGTGGTGGCCCCGGTCTTCTCGCTGGCGGCGGCCAGCGTCGGCCTGGCCTGCCTGTGGGTGATTCGGCGCACCACCGGACGGGCGCTCTTTCTTGGCGATCGCCTGACTCAGAACTGGCAGGAGATGTTCGCGGCCACCGGCGACTTCCTCGATTCTGCCCAACTGGCCCGCTGCTACCAGACGACCGACAGCCACGCCTCGATGTATCTGGCTCGAGCGACCGAACTCTACCAGACCCGCCGCGAACTCGAAGTCAACTCTACCCGCGCAGCCACGCTGTTCACCGGCCTGGTGGTGGTGGCTCTGGCCATCCTCTGCTATGTGGCCATCGGCTGGGCGGGCATACCTGCCTCGTCGCTGATCGTGCTGATCTTCGTCTTCAACCGCATGGCCAGCCGCCTGGGCGGACTCGAGCAGGTAGCTCAACGTCTGCTCAACGACCTGCCAGCCCTGGAGCGCGTCAGGCAGACCATCACGGCCTGCCAGGCCTCGCACCAACTCGAGGACACTGACGAGGTCGCTCCGGTGCTCGCCAGCGAGCTTGTTTTCGAACAAGTCCGCTTTGCCTATCCCGGCGAGAAGTTCGAACTGCGCGTAGACCAGGCGATCCCGGCTCGAAAGCTCACGGTTTTGTCAGGACCGAGCGGGGTTGGCAAAAGCACCGCCCTCAGCCTGGTCCTCGGCCTGATTCGTCCCGATTCGGGTCGGTTACTGGTCGACGGCCAACCCCTGCAGCCTGGGCCCAATTGGCGCCGCACCATCGGCTACCTGCCTCAGCATCCCTTTCTCTTTCACCAAAGCATTCGGGCCAATCTGCATTGGGGCGCTTCCGAGGCGACCGAAGAGGATCTCTGGTCGGCCCTCGAGCAGGCTGAAGCCCGAGACTTCGTAGAGGCTTTTGCCCAGGGCCTGGATACGGTCGTGGGCGAGCGCGGTGACCGCCTTTCGGGCGGTCAGCGCCAGCGCCTGGCCCTGGCCCGCGCCTTGCTCCGACAGCCCCAGCTCTTGCTCTTGGATGAACCTACCTCGGGCCTCGACGAGGCCAACGAAGTGGCCATTTTCCAGACCCTGAAAGCGCTCTCTTCACGTTTGACGGTGCTGGTTGTCAGCCACCGCACCTCGGCTCAGGGCCCTGGCTGACCGGGTGGTCGACCTGGGCGGGACTGCCTGAGTTGCGGCTTGGCTGGTGCCTGGTGAAAGTCTGTCGGTCGCGCCTCAAAAGAAAAAGGCTACCCACAGGTAGCCTTTTGCGACTGTCAGCGAGACGTCGATAGAATTTAGCGACGGGTCTTTTTGGCGCGAGCCTCGTTGACCACGAGGCGGCGACCGCCGAATTCTTTGTCGTTCATTCCTTCGATAGCCTTGTTACCGGCTGTCTTGTCGCCCATCTCGACGAAGCCGAAGCCGCGAGCCTGACCGGTGTCGCGATCCTTGACCACGTTGACGGACGTGACGGAGCCGAATTCCTCGAAAGCGCGAAGAAGCTCATCCTCGGTGACTTCGAAAGAGAGATTTCCAACATAAAGATTCATAATAATCCTCCAAGAGAAAGTGTGCAAAAGGGACGGAACGATCTGGCCACGTGAACGGAATGGAGAGCCAAATCAAGCGAAGGATCTCATCGTTGTCACCTGCTGGAGACGGTGGTTCGACGGGTTTTACCCGCAGTTGCCGGGTCACCATACGTTAGTTTGGAGGAAAATGCAAGCTTTTTCTCAGGATTGCGTCCGGTGAACCTCGTTTTGGCCATTCGCGCAGAGGCCATTCATCCGAATCAAAAGGTCAATCGGCCAGGCCTTCACGTCGGCGAGACGGTGACCAGCTGAGCGTCGGCCTCGACCTGATCGCCGGGTTGGTAGTGGACGGCCTCGACCGTGCCAGCGCACTCCGAGCAAACCGTGTGCTCCATCTTCATGGCTTCGAGTTTGACCAGGGCCTGATTCTTTTCGACCGCATCGCCCACGGCCACCAGCACCTCGACGATGGACCCCGGCATGGGAGCCCGCAGCGAGCCGTGGGATTCGCGGCTGGCGGCCGGTTCGGGCAGGCGGTCGAGGGCCTTGAGGTGGAAGGTACCGTGGGGGCTGTGGCACCACCAGTCGCGCTGGTTGAAGACGGCGGTGAAGGGGAAGCGCCAGCCGTCGACCACCGCCGCGCCTGTCTCGAGGTGGACGTGGTGGTCGGTCAGGCAGACCGGCTGGTGGCCCTCGAAGGCAAGCTCGAGGCGACGAAAAGGCAGATTCGACCAGCCGCTGGCCCCGGCTCGCACGGCCGTGGCCGCCAGCACCACCGCCTTCGAGGGGATGGGCTTTTGATAGGTGAGCTGCTCGAGCAGGCGGGTGTGCATTCGGCCCTCTTCCACGGCCGGGTTCTGCAGCAGCATCTGCAAGTAGTCGAGGTTGTGGGTCAGGCCGAGCAGCACGGTTTGACGCAGGGCCCGTGATAGCGAACGCAGGGCGGTGCCGCGATCGGGGCCCCAGGCGACGAGCTTGGCCAACATGGGATCGTAGTGGGTGGTGACGGCGCCGCCCGGCTCGAGGGCCGTATCGACCCGGACCGGACCGGGCCGCCAGGCCAGTACCGGACCGGAAGTGGGCAAAAAGTTGTTGGCCGGGTCTTCGGAGTAGAGGCGAGCCTCGACGGCGTGGCCCTTGAAGGCTATCTGGGTGGACGGCAGGGGGCGGCCCTCGGCGATAGCCAGCTGCCACTCGACGAGATCGAGGCCCGTCACCGACTCGGTGACCGGATGCTCGACCTGCAATCGAGTGTTCATCTCGAGAAAATAGAACTCGTCGCCGCAAACCAGAAACTCGACCGTGCCAAGGTTGGTGTAGCCGATGGCCTCGGCCAGCTTGAGGGCGGCCGCCGTCAGGCCGTCCAGCAGAGTCTGGGAGGCGTTGGGCGGGGGCGTCTCTTCGATGACTTTCTGGTGGCGCCGCTGCAGCGAACATTCGCGCACCCCCAGGTGGAGGCGGTTGCCGTGGGTGTCGCAAGCCAACTGCACCTCGAGGTGGCGGGCCTCGATCAGAGCTTTTTCTAGATAGACAGCCGGGTCGCCGAAAGCCTTCTCGGCCTCGCGGCGGGCCGAGGGCAGGGCGGCTTTGAGGGCGGCCTCGTCTTCGACCCAGCGCATGCCCTTGCCACCGCCGCCAGCCGAGGCTTTGAGCATGAGCGGAAAGCCGATACCCGTGGCGGCCGCCAGCAACTCTTCGTCGCTGCCGGCCGGACCGCCGGGCACCACCGGTACGCCGGCCTCTTGGCAGCGCCGGCGAGCCTCGACCTTGGAGGCCATGGCTTCGATGGCTTCGGCGCTGGGGCCGACGAAGGTCAGGCCCTGCTCGGCGCAGGCCCGAGCCAGGGCGGGGTTCTCGGCTAGAAAACCGTAGCCGGGGTGGATGGCGTCGGCCCCGCTGCGGCGGGCCGCGGCCACCACCGCCTCGATGTCGAGATAGCTACCCAGGCGGATAGCCTGGTCGGCCCGGCGCACATGCAGGCCGTCGGCGTCCGGGTCGCAAAAGACGGCGACCGTCTCGATTCCCAGGCGATGACAGGTGTCGAAGATGCGGCAGGCGATCTCGCCCCGGTTGGCTACCAGTAGTCGCCGGATCATTGGGGCGAAAGCCCTTCCATTTTGGCGATGATCTCGAGCATCACCTCGTCGGCTCCGGCCCCGATCGAGAGCAGGCGGGCATCCCGGAAGTAACGGGCCATGGGGTATTCTTCGGCATAGCCCATGCCGCCGTGAAACTGCACGCAGGTGTCGGCTACCTGGCGCACCAGGCGCCCGGCCTTGAGCTTGGCCATCGAGATTTCGCGCGTGATGTCTTCACCGGCTACGAACCGGTCGGTGCAAGAGAAGTTGAACTCGCGCAGGATCTCGAGTTCGGTCAACAGCTCGCACAGCTTGAAATAGACCCACTGGTTGTGCAGCAGCGGCTTGCCGAAGACCTTGCGGTCGCGACAGTAGTCGATGGTGCGACGCACAGCGGTCAGGGCTCCCGAGGTACCTAGCACGGCTCCGACCAGCCGCTCCTTCTGAAACTGCTTCATCTGGTATTGAAAGCCGCGGCCCTCCTGGCCCACGCAGTACCAGCGCGGCACCCGCACGTTGTCATAGGTCAGCAACCCCGTGTCCGAGCTGTGGTTGCCCATCTTCTCGAGCTTTTTCGAGACGGCAAAGCCGGGCGCGTCGGTGGGCACTACCACCAACGACATGCCGCGATAGCCGCCGTCGTCTGAAGTGCGGCACAAGGTGACCACGAAGTCGGCCTGCGTGCCGTTGGTGATCCACATCTTGGCTCCGTTGATGATATAGTCGTCGCCGTCGACCACCGCTCTCGTCACCAGCGAGGCCACGTCCGAGCCGCAATCGGGCTCGCTGACTCCCAGGGCGGCCACCATGGTGCCTTCGACGGCCGGCTTGAGAAAGCGGTCCTTGAGCTCGTGCGAGCCGAACTCGGCTAGCCCCGAGACGCCGATGTCGGTCTGCACCAGGATGGCCATGGGCACGCCCATGCATTCGGACCGGCCCAGCTCGTCGGCCAGGATCACGTGATACCAGTAGTCACCGCCGGCCCCGCTATATTCGGGAGCATAAGAGGCCCCCAGCATGCCCAGCCGGCCCATTTTGGCGAACAGCTCGTGAGCCGGAAAGATACGGGCTTGTTCCCACTCTTCCACGTGGGGCTTGATCTCGGCCTCGACGAATTTGCGCACGCTCTGGCGATAAAGCTCGTGCTCGGGGGTCAGTTGACGCATCTGCTCCTCACATTCTAAAGACCCCATAGCGCGGGGCGCCGGGGTTGACGAAGTCGACGTTGTGGGCTACCGAAAGGGCTACCGAGAGCGCCTGGCGAGTGTTACGCGGATCGAGGATCCCGTCATCCCACAGGCGGGCGGTGGCATAGTAGGGCGAGGATTCTTGCTCGAACTTGGCCAGCGTGCCGGCCCGCATGGCCCCGATTTTCACCTGGTCGGGCTCTAGGCCTCGGGCGATGGCTTGCTGCTCGGCCACCAGGGCCAACACGCCGGCGGCCTGCTCGCCCCCCATGACCGCGATGCGCGAGTTGGGCCAGCTAAACAGAAAGCGAGGGTCGTAGGCGCGTCCGCACATGCCGTAGTTGCCGGCCCCGTACGAGCCGCCCACGATGACGGTGACCTGAGGCACGGTCGAGGTGGCCACGGCGTTGATCATTTTGGAGCCGTGCTTCACGATGCCCTCGCGTTCGGCTTTGGTGCCGACCATAAAGCCGGTGATGTTCTGCAGATAGATCAGCGGCGTGCGCGACTGGTTGCAGAGCTGGATGAACTGGGTGGCTTTGAGGGCCGACTCGGAGAAGAGCACCCCGTTGTTGCCCAGAATACCGACCGGATAGCCGTCGAGGTGGGCGTGGCCACAGACCAGGGTGGTGCCGTATTCGGGCTTGAACTCGAAAAAGCGCGAGCCGTCGACCAGCCGGGCGATGACCTCGCGCATGTCGAAAGGGTGGCGGGGGTCGGCCGGGATGATGCCCAGCAACTCGTCGGGATCATACGCCGGTGGGGTGGGGGAGAGGCGGCGATGGGCCAGGGCTTTGGTGCGATTGAGGTTGGCCACGATTTCACGGCCCAGGCGCAGGGCATGAACATCGTCTTCGGCGGTATAGTCGCTCACTCCCGAGACGCGGGCATGCATGCTGGCTCCGCCCAGGGTCTCGTCGTCGACCTCTTCGCCGGTAGCCATCTTGACCAGGGGCGGGCCGCCTAAAAAGACCTTGGCCTGGTTGCGCACCAGCACGGCGTAGTCGGACATGCCGGGGATGTAGGCTCCGCCGGCGGTGGACGAGCCGAAGACCAGGGCGATCTGGGGGATGCCGGCGGCCGACAGACGGGCTTGATTGGCAAAGACTCGACCCCCTCCGTCAGCGAACAGTTCGGCCTGGTGGATGAGGTTGGCCCCGGCCGACTCGACCAGGGTCACGCAGGGCAGGTGGTTTTCGGCGGCGATGGTCTGGGCGCGCAGCATCTTGCGCAGGGTCATGGGATAGATGGCCCCGCCTTTGATGGTGGCGTCCGAGGCCGAGATCAGGCACTCGGTGCCGCTGACCACGCCGATGCCCGTGATCTGGGACGCTCCCGGGCTTTCGTTGTCGTACATGTCGAAGGCTGCCAGGGTCGATAACTCCAGAAAAGGCGTGCCCGGGTCGAGCAGCCCGTCGACCCGCTCCCGGGGCAGCAGCTTGCCGCGGGAGCGATGGCGCTGCTGGGCTTTGGCGCCGCCGCCAGCGATGACCGTGGCCTGGCGCCGGGCCAACTCGTCGACCAGGGCCTGCATGGCTTCGCGATTGGCGCGATAGTCGTCCGAGCGCGTCGACAGGCGCGACTCAATGCGGGGCACGAGTCATCTCCAGGCGCTGGCGAGTGTCGGCCGGACTGGCCACGCTGCCGCCCAATTCATGGACGAGGCGCACGGCTTTTTCGACCAACTCGGCGTTGGAATTGGCCATGTGGCCCTCGTTGAGATAGAAGTTGTCTTCCAGGCCCACCCGCACGTTGCCGCCGATGGTGATGGCGGCAGCCACCAGCGGCCACTGGCAGCGGCCGATGCCGATCACCTGCCAGTTGGCCCCGGCGGGCAGGCTTTCGACCATGTGCAGCAGGTTCTTGGTCGAGGCGGGAATGCCGCCCAGCACGCCCATCACCAGACTAAAGCACAGCGGCGCTTGGAGCAGGCCCATGTCGATGAGGGGTTGGGCGTTGTGGATGTGGCCGCAATCAAAGCACTCCATCTCGGGGCAGGTCTTGACCTCTTGCATGGCCTCGAGATAGAAGGCGATGTCGCCGAAGGGGTTTTCGAAGACGTGGTCGTGGTAGAACTTCTTCTTTTTGCTCGAGTAGATGGCATAGTTCATAGAGCCCATGTTGAGGGCGGCCATCTCGGGAGCCAGCGCTTTGACGGGCGCGATGCGGGTGTCGCGGTCGATGCCGACGGCCCCGGTCGAGAAGTTGAGGATGGCCTCGGGACAGGCCTTGCGAACGGCCCGATCGATGGCTTGATAGGTGTCCACGTCAAAGGCCGGACGCCCGTCGGGTTGGCGGGCGTGGATGTGCACGATGCTGGCTCCGGCTTCGACGCTACGCCGGGCTTCTTCGGCGATCTCGTCGGGGGTGTAGGGAATAGCCGGGCACTGGTCGCGGGTGGCCAGAACCCCGGTCAGGGCGGCGGTGATGACGACGGGTTTTTCCACCCCGGGCGTTTGGTCGCCGGCCGGAAATTACCTGCCTTGCTGCGACCACCTCAGCGCAGAGGGTCGAGAAAACGCAGTTCGGGCTCGAAGCGGCGAAAGTCGTGGTCTCGGGAGCACAATGTCGCATCGTATTCGATGGCGAGGGCCGCAAGGTGAGCGTCGGTGGTCAGGTTGGCGGCCGTTCCCGATTGCCTGAGGAGGCTCTGAAGAATCGACCAATGGCGCGCTCCAGGATGGATCTCCACAACCACCGGGAGGCTTAGCCAGCTACTGACCGTGTCGATGGCCTGCTCGGGCGTAAGAGGCTGCGAGAAGATGGCTGGTCGGGTGGTGATTCGCAGGAAGCCCAGCACCACCACCCAGGCCAGACCGACGGTCTCTTCTCGCGAGAGGGTTTGCTCCCACCACTCGCGGGCCTCTTCGTGACCTGGAGCATCGCGATTTGTGGCATACAAGAGCAGGTTGAGGTCGACCAGTTTCACTTGCGCATCTCGAGTTTGCTCACGATCGCCTCATCCTCGAGTTCGGAGGCCACCTCGAGGGATTTGATCAGATCGATGGACGGTCGGCCCATCGAGAACGTCGGGGCGCTATAGCAAACCTTCGCTTCAGACGGGTGAACCCGCTCAAGGCCGAGCTTGAGCACGCGGTTCACGGTTTCGGTCAAGCTTGAACCGCTTCGCTCGGCTTCGCGCCGCAGGGCTCGCAGCACGTCATCATCAAGGTTGACGGTCGTCCGCATAGACTCATCGTAGCATCGCAGTAAGATGATGTCAAAGCATCACCGACTGGATTTACCCGTTTTCTCTCTTGATGGCGGTCATACCGCCGCCCCTCCCGGACGAACTAGGATAACCTCGAAATCCAATCTTGGGAGGCTTACGTGTTTTCTTCTTATGGCAGACTAGCTCTGCTCTCTTTTCTGACGCTGGCCGTCATGGTTGCCTGTGACTCAGGCGGCGGCGAGAATTCCTTTATCGCACCTGGTGGCATACCGGTGACCACCGGCAACATCATCGTCAATCATGTCTTGTTGGCCGGCACTCCGGTGGCCCCGGCCATCGACCAATTTCGCTTTACCGGCAAGGATGTCAACGGCACCGTCACCTACGGGCCGAAGACCTTTCCAAAGATGGCCGTGACTCCCCTGACCGGAGTTCCGACCGAGACGACTGCGTTGCTAATCGAGTACCTGGTCGGCGGCGCCGTGGCCGGGACTTTCCAGGTAGCGGTGGTGGTCCAGCCTGGGCAGGACACTATCATCGACGGTAGCTACCTCTCCAACGGAACGCCCATTCCGTTCCAACTCGAGTTCGTGAAACCACCAACCAACGTCATCGCCACCGGCACCTTCACCGTGGTGGTCAGGGTCCTCGACCAGTTCGGCAACCCCTTCACCACCTTCAATGGCAACCTCAACGCAGCCCTGGCCACAAATGGCGCCGGCGCCACACTGGCCGGAACCACCAGCGTGCCCCTCACCAACGGCGTAGCTCAGTTCGACGGCCTATCCGTCTCGATGCTGGCCACCGGTGTGGTGCTGCAGGTGGCCGATGCCGGCGGCACTCTGCCGACACTCAACTCAGCTCCTTTTGCCGTGGTCACCAGCCTGGGGCAGTTCAACACCTTCTTCTTTCAGGGCATCCCCGCCCAGGACGGTGAGCGCGAGGCTTTTCCCGGCTCGGCCAACATGTGGGACCTTTACGATTTCCTGGCTATCAGTGACGGCTTTGGCGACAACCTGGACGGCGCCGTTCGCCTCTATCTAGGAGGGTCAGAGGTCAATGTGGGCACGCTCAACTACAATGATCTGACTTTCTTCGGCCCCATCTTCTCCCTGGCCGACGGTCTGCTGGTGGCGGCCGTGGCCGATGCCAACTATGACACCCCGATTGCGGGCACCTACTCGGGCTTTCTGGCCGCGCCCCACAACGGGGCCATCTGTCAGGACCTCAACCTGACCGGCGCAGTAGGAACCGTGACCTTGAACTTCAGCTACGAGGTGCCCGGTCCGGGCAATAACTTCAACAACCAACCTCAGCTGTTCTACGTAGTGGTGACCGACCTCAACGACAACCTGCTCGACACCGTTTTCACGCTCAACACGGGTGGCTCGGGCAACGTCAACTTCTCTCTGGCGCCCTACGCCGGTCAGACCGTTCGGCTGTGCTTTGGCACCACCGACTACTTCCCGTTTGGCCGCTCTTCGGCCAAGATCGACAGCGTGAGCGTCATGGACGCGAACTCGACCGAGTTCGTCCAAAACGGCGACTTCGAAACCGGTGACCTCAGCAACTGGCAGGTGCGAGCCATCGACGCGCCTCAGGGGGTGCAGGCTCCTGCCACGACGGCTGCGGGTCTGACCGTCATGCGCACCTTCTACACCCCGCCGGGCGCCATGTGGGGGCGCCACGTCGATACCATCGTCAACAACACAGCCGCTCCGATCACGGTCGAAGTGTCCTACCTCACCAACCTGGGCTCGGATGGTTACGGCATCACAACCCCAGTTCCCGGAGTCGAAAGCTTGGCTCTGTCGACCTGGGATGGCCAAACCACCGACCGCGACCTGGGCTGGGTGCACGGTGGGTTCGTGACCCGCACAGCCAACCCGGCCAGTTCTATCGGAGCAGGCGACGGCACCAATGACTTGATCGTCAGCCACGGCATGGTGACCTTCCAACCAGGCGAACGCAAGACCTATGTCAACTTCACCCTGATGAACGGAATCCAGACCCGGCAGACGGCCGCTTCGACGGCCGACCGGGCCACCGACATCGACGCGATGTGTGTTCAGATAGCCAACAACCCCCAGCTGTTCTTCGACGGCATGGCCACCGACCAGCTCAGCTCGCTGGCCAACTTCTAGAGGCCCCCGGCCGGGCGAGGCGAAAGCAGCCAGGTGAAGAAGCTCTGCTTGCTCCTGCTTTTGCTAACGCTGGCCTCGCCCGGCCTGGCCCGTCCCAGGGATCGCCTTAAGGACAGGCGCGAGGTCCATAAGACTCAAGCTGAATCGCCGTTCTGGCTGGCCCTGGCGGCCGGCCAGACGGGGAATTTTCGGCAGGCCCGCCAGGCTCTGGGCCAATGCCCCGAGGATGCCCTGACCCGGGCCGTCGGGGCCTTGATGGATGACGCCCAGGGCAACTACGGGCGGGCTCGCAAGCAGTTCGAGAGTCTGTTTGCCGAGCCCGATTTTCAGGCCTACCAACTGCAACTCCATCTCGGTATGGTCGAGATAGGGCGCCACAGCGGTGATGGTCGCCTGGTAGCCGCCCATCTTCCTCAGTTGGTCACCGCCCAGACGAACGCCGGCCCGCTGACCCGCTTCGTGTGCGCCACGCTGCAACGGGAGGCGCGCCTGGCTCGGATGAACCCGGAGGAACTGCTGCGCGAACACGACGTGGTATGGAAAGAGTTTTCCGACCACCGCAATCTTGGCTCGGAGCTGATTTTTCCGCATCGGTGGACGGTCGAGGCGGCCCGCATCTGGGTGTTGAGCATGGTGCGTTGGTACCATCGCCTGGGCAAAGACCATCCGCTGGCCAAGCAGATCGAGGAGCGCCTCCAGCAAGACTTGAAGGGGCTGCTGGTTTTTGGCACGGGGTTAGAGGCTCTCAACAATCCCGAACTGCTATCCCAGATCTATTTTCTGGCTCTTGACCTGGGGCGGGTGGGGCTGGAACTGGGCGAGGTCGATAAAGTCGCCGAACTCGACCGAGCTCTCGACGAGTTCGAACGCACCCGTCTGCCCAACATCAAAGCCAAGCTCGAGCGGTCGCTAACGCCCAGGTTCAAGTCGATCGGCATCGACTTTTCTCTCGAGCAGGGCGATCTGGCCCGCTTGTTGTCGGCCCACCAGCGCTTGAAGGCGCGTCTGGCCCTGGCCCGGGGCGTTCCTGGGGCGCTCGAGCACCTTCAGCGGGCGGCGACTATGCTCGAGAAGGCGCCCGACCTGAGGGGGCAGGTCGACCTCCACACTCTGGCGGGCCAGGCGCTGCTAAAGCTCAAGCCCCAGGGCTGGGTCGAGCGAGGGCTAGAACAGGCCGATGCCCTGCAGCAACTGAGCCAGCGATCCGGCAGTCGTCTGGCTGCGGTCGAGGGCCAGGCTCTGCGGGCTCTGGTGCTCGCCGAGAGCGACTCGACGGGGGCCCTGCCCGAATTGGAGAAGGCCTCGCAGGCTTTGGAAGCCATGATCGCCGAGTCGGGAGCCGCCGATCCCGAGCAATTGCTCAACCTGGGTCAGCGCTCTCAGCAGCTCTACGCCCAGATGCTGCGACTCTACGCCGAGCAGAAAGCCACAGCCAGCGCACTGGCGACCCTCAGTCGCCAACAGGATGCCCAG
The DNA here is from genome assembly GCA_050250895.1 of Vulcanimicrobiota bacterium. Classification (GTDB taxonomy): domain Bacteria; phylum Vulcanimicrobiota; class Xenobia; order Xenobiales; family JADMJV01; genus CAYRFU01. The sequence continues at coordinate 205,640 of JBFWNU010000005.1, forward strand.
AAAGTGGTGGGCTTTGCGGCTCTGGCCGCTCCTTCTGACTCGCAGGCGGTGGCCGCCGTCGAGGCCTCGCGCGAGCGAACCCGGGCGCTGCAAGAAGAACTCGAAGCCCAGCAGGCTTTACCGGCCGAACAGCGCGACCCCGAAGTGGCCCAGAAACTGGCCTCGAGCCGCTCCGAGTTCTACGCGGCGGTGCGCGAGTTGCGCGCCAGCGAGCCTGACTACGCTGCGGCGCTGGCCATCGACCCGGTCGATTTCGCCGCCCTGCAAAAGGTGGTACCGGCCGACACCGTGTTGCTCGAGCCGTATCCGGGGGAGGACCGCTTGCTGCTTTTTGCGGTCACCAGCGAGACCTTCGAGATGTACTCGGTGCCCGTGTCCGGCGACGCCCTCACCAGTCTGGTCAAGCAGTTCCGCCGAGCGGCGGCCGGGGCTCCGCCCGACTTTAGCTGGGATTCTGAGGCCGGCAAACAGTTGCTAGCGGTGTTGACCCAACTCGGAACCCATCTGCTCGAGCCCGCCCAATCGCTGTTGCAGGGCAAGAAACGCATCCTCTATGTTCCCTCGGGCATCCTTCACTACTTTCCGTTGCAGGCTGCGGCTGGCCTTCGCGAAGGGCGCCCCGAGTTCGTGGTCGAGCGTTTCGAGGTGGTCAACTTCACCCGTACCGGTGATCTCATGCTGGGGTCCAACAAGACAGGCTCGAAGCGGATGCTGGCGCTGGGCAATCCCGATGGTTCGCTGCCCAGCGCCGAGAACGAGGCCCGTCAAGTGGGCGACCTGTTTCCCGGGGCCGAGGTGCTGCTCCAGGGCGCGGCTACCGAAGACGGCTTGCTGGCCGTTCGCGCTCCCGGTTATCTGCATCTGGCTACGCACGGGGTGTTGGTGGCCCGCGACCTCAACTCGAGCTACCTGGTCCTGGCCGGGGCGGGCGAGAAGGGGCGCTTTCGGGCCGACGAGGTTCTGCGCATGAACCTCGACGACACCGACCTGGTCACTTTATCCGCCTGTGAAACGGCCGTGGGCGAGTGGAAGCCCGGAGGCAACGTGTCGAGTCTGGCCGAGGCCTTTGGGCTGGCGGGCTGCCACTCGGTGGCCGCCAGTCTGTGGAGGGTCTCCGACGATTCCACCCGGGACATGATGGTGGGCTTCTATTCGCAGCTGGCCAAAGGAGTGGGCAAGGGCGAGGCGTTGCGCCAGGCTCAGTTGTCCCAGTTGCGGGGCAACTACCCCCACCCTTACCACTGGGCTTCGTTCATTTTGATCGGCGACTGGAAATGAACAAGCCCGGCAGGTGGGCCGGGCTTGTCGTTTGGGCCGCCGGTCAGCGACATGGCTCGAAGTGCTGAGTTCGTCTGGAGCACCCGCTCGCCATCCCGGTCGAGTGGGGTGCCCTGAACCGTTGCAGGCTTGTGTTTTGATCCTGCCGGCGGCTTGACGTTCGCCTTTCTTCATGAGCATTCTAGCCCGGTCCCGCCAGCGGTTAATTGATCTAGATCAAGAGGCTCGCGCTGTTTCGCTTCAACATTCTTTCAGGCGTCCAGGTTAGGCTGGGGACATGATTTCCGCCGTATCTCAACCTATCCATAGGCCGCTAGCTCGAGCGGCCGCCGCCAGGCCCGCCGAAGCGGCGCCTACCGAAAGCTTTCAGGCCGCAGCCCCCGACCCGGGCCTGATCCCACGACCGACCTTCGACAGCCGCGAATTTCGCAACGCCATGGGCCGCTTCGCTACCGGAGTCGCCATCATCACCGTCGGCGATGAGCAGGAGCGTTCAGGAATGACGGTCAACTCGCTGACCTCGCTTTCGCTCGACCCGCCGCTGTTGCTGTTTTGCCCCAAGAACGAGAGTGCTACCCTGGAGCTGGTCAAAGAGCATGGCACCTTCGCCGTCAACCTTTTGAGCGCAGAGCAGGCCGAGCTTTGCGGTCAGTTCGCGGGTAAAGTCGAGGGCGACAAGTTCAACGGCGTGGCTGCCCACGCGGGACCGGCCACCGGCGCGCCGCTGCTGGATGGCAGCCTGGCCAGTGTGGAGTGCCAACTCGAGGCCATTCATCCCGGTGGCGACCATGCCATTGTGGTCGGCCGGGTGGTGGGCTTCGAGACTTCGCAGCCTCAAGAACCGTTGCTCTTCTGGAACGGCAAGATCCAGTCCAGCCACTGGACCTAGGAGCCAAAATCATGAGAGTCCGTCTTTTGGCTTTGCTTGTAAGCCTGCTGTGGTGTGGTTGCGGCGGTGGGGGAGAGGCTCCGGACGGACGGGCCAGCCAGGGGCCTGGACCGGCCACGGCTTTGCTCTCCTTGCGGGTCGACCCGGTTCACCCGCAAACGCTAGGTTCGCTGCCGGTGCGATGCCTGATCGAGGTGCTCGACGCCGTCACCCTGCAGGCGGTGGCGTCGGCGGTCGATGTCGACCTCTCGAGCGGTCAGTCGCAAAGGGTCACGATTCTCAATGTGACACCCGGCTTGCGGGTGGTGCGGGCTCAATTCTTCGATTCGGCCGACAGCCTGGTGGGGCAAGACCAGGTCACGGTCGAGCTGGTGGTGGGGCGGGTGGTCGAGGTGAGTCTCTCGCCTCAATCCCTGCTGACCCCGGTGGTGCCTCCGCGCGAGTTCGTGCTGGTGACCGACAGTGCCAATGTCTACAGCTTTCAAGTCAACCTGGACACGGGTGCCCTGACCCCGGCCCCCGGCTCGCCCCTGTTCTTTAACACCGATTTCCCGAACAACATCGCCATCTCGCCCGACGGTCGCTTCGCCTACGTCGACCTGGGCGGCTCGGGACAGGTGGCCCAATTGGCCATCGATGACCAGACGGGTGCCCTCACCGAGGTCTCACGAGCCAACAGCAGTGGTCCCCAGGGGTCGGGCATCGCCATCGCCGGCAATTTCCTGGTGGTGCCGATCTTTGCGACTTCGATGATCGACATCTTCGCCATCAACCCGGCCACGGGCGCCCTCACCTTGCAAAGCACGGTGCCGGCCGGAGTGGCCGAGACCCAGCGCATCTACGCTCACCCCAACGGTCAGTTTCTTTACATGTCCGAGTCGGCCACCGGCGGCGACCCGGGTAAGGTCGCCTGCTTCCAGTTGAATTCCGCGGGAGTCTTGACCCTCACCGAAGTCGAGCAGGCCTTTGGTGACCCGCCCGGACGCACCTACGACTTCCACGCGTCCCCGGATGGGACCGTCCTCTATGTCACCGGCAACGACCCTTCGGTCAACGCCTTCGACATCAATCCCAGCGATGGGTCGCTAACCCAAAAGGCGGGCTTTCCCGTGTTGACCCCGGCCCCGCTCTTTCTGGGCGGGCTCGAGGTGGACTCGGGTCGCCAGGAGTTGCATGTGGTCGGATTTGATGCTGATTCCGTCTTCACCTATCCCATCCACAGCGACAACACCCTCGGCCCGCTGGCAGCCACGCTGGCGACGCCATCGACACCGTTCAACCTGGTCCTCGACCCGACCGGAGACAACCTTTTCGTGACCGGCTTCACCAGCCCCGGCACCATTACCAGCTACCATCGCCAAAGCAATGGTCAGCTGGTTTCGGCGGGCACGCTCAACCTCACCAATATGGGCTCGTCGAGCGCTTTTGCCGTGGCCGTGGTTCGCTTTACCGACTAATTGCGCCTCGAGACGTTGCCCAGCGCATCCCCGCCTGGCGCGGGGAGGGCGACTATCGCCCGGGAGGATACGTCTCCCCAGAAACGAAGCCCGAACTATGCCAAACATGCCTCATAAATTCAGCCGCCATCACAAGGTCAAGGAGGCGGAATATCATCCTCTTCTGCAAGAAGTCGGCGAGGAATTACTGGTCTATGACCCGCTACTGGGTCGGTGCCACGTTCTGAATCGTGAGGCGGCCCTGGTGTATCGTTCGTGTGACGGGGAGACGATGATGGAGCAGGTGGCCGAGAGGCTCGGTCCAGACGGGGAAAGCATTCTAAGCCACTGTCTTCAAGATCTCGAAAAGGTCAATTTGATAGACTTTCCCGAGGCTCCGGAGACTTCGCGGCGCCGATTTCTTAGTGGAGCTGGAGCCCTCATTATCACGGCGGCTTTGTCAACTCCTGCGGCGGCTGCCAGCGTCCCGTGCACGACAACAGGCTGTACCGGTCTGCCGACAAATGGCGGCGGGGGAGGCAGCGGGCTCGGACCCGGAGGGTGCACCGTTTGCTGTGGTCAGGTCGGCTGTGCGGAGGGCTGCCCTTGCGGAGGGACTTGCGCTTGCTTTATTCAATATAATTGCCGCGCTTCCGCCGCTGCCCCTGTAAGGGAAGCTTGCGCCAATGGGGGCGTAGACATCTGCGTTGCCGGCACCTTCGACACCGTCAACAATCCGGCTTCGGGTTGCTTGGATATTCCCGGCGCCACCATGCAACGAGCGTTGAGTTGTTCGGCCGCGAGGGCCCAGGTTGTAGCTGCGGGTTTTGGCGCATCAACCTACCAGTGCTGTGCTTGTCCCTGACGGGGCAAGGTGTCCGCGATTTGACCGCGCTGGACTGACCCGGGCGGGCGGCTTCGACCTTGGAAGCCTGCCGGTCGACAGCCGTGTTCAGGTATCGCCCGCTGGCCCGGTCTTCCCGTGGTGCGCTTTACCAATTAGCCCTTCTTGGTCGGTTCGCTCCCTTTGGGCAAGAAGACCCTGGCCTTGGTGCCGTAGTTGGTGATCTGATCGCGCATCACGTCGCTGGCCTCGCGTCCGTCGCCGGTGGCGATCGAGATGTGGCCGTGTTCATGGCCGGCGCCGCGATCCCAGACCACCACCGCTCCCGGGGGCAGCTTGGGGAAGTCGGCCGGATTGACTTTGGCTTCTTTGAACTTTGAACTCTCGGCCAACTGATCGGCGGCCATATAGGCGCTGGCTCCGGTGGCGGTCACGCCATGGCGGCCCAGGGCTTCGGAGACGTACTTGTAGCACCAGCCGCCCGAACCGGTAGCGTGGGCGGTGGCGTCCGCGGCCAGATCCCGCCCCCAGGCCGTGCCGCCTTTGATCTTGTCGAGGTCGACCGAGCCGCCCTGAGCCGCTCCGAAGGTCGGCGAGCCACCGCTGCTCGACGGGCTGGACGGGGCGGTGCTGCCGCCCAGAAAGCTGTTGAGGCCACCCCCTTCACCGCCACCCGAGGCCGGGGCCCCGCCGAAGTTGGCCTGGCTGGGCAGCATCGACCCTGAGTCAAAAAGTCCGAAGGGGAGGCCCCCACCGAGCAAGCCCGCCAAGAGGGTCTGAATTAGCTTCTTCAGATCGCCCTTGCCAGGTGTGGGACTGTTGGGCCGGATCTGTCCGAGAATGTTCTGTATCTGCATTGGGAGTCAACCTTCCGTGTGTGTTGAGCCCATCCTAAAAGAGGTCAATCGAGGCAGGCTAAACTCAGCCGAACGGATGTAAACTCTATGTAAACTTCCGGTGGCCTCCGAGTCGAGGTTTCTCGCCACAAAGACCGAAGATAGCTCTATGGCCGTGACCATCACCGAGAATCTCGCTTTGATCGACCGCTGGCGCGGCGAGCCCGCGCCGCTGCTGCCTATTTTGCATGCTTTCCACGACCGTGACGGCTATCTCTCCGACCAGGTTCTCAGAGACGTGGCTCGCGAGTTGCGCATTCCCATCGCCGACCTGTTTGGCACGGTCACCTTCTATCACCACTTCGCCCGCACGCCGGGAGGCAAGGCTCGTCCCCGCGTCTGCACCGGGCCGGTCTGCTGTTTGCGCGACGCCCACCAGTTGGTGAAAGACCTCGATGGCGACGAGATGCCTTGCGCCGGCCGCTGCGACCACGGCATCCCCGTGTTGCGGGGCGACCAGGTGTTGATGGCTCCGAGCCTCGAGGCCGAACCCTCGCCCCTGCCGGCCCCCAATCCCGGCGGCCACACCGAGTGTGTCTTTGCCAGGATTCGCCAGCCCGGCCGAACCACGCTGGCCGGCTATGGTCCCTACCGCGGCCTCGAGCAGGCTCGCCAGTTGGGCAGTGCCGGGGTGATCGAGCTGCTGCTCGAGAGCAAGCTGGCCGGACGCGGCGGAGCCGGTTTTTCCACCGGCACCAAGTGGAAGCTGGTGGCCGAGGCCCAGGGCCATCCCAAGACCATTGTTTGCAACGCCGACGAAGGCGAACCCGGCTGCTTCAAAGACCGGGTCATTCTCGACTACGAGCCCCACGCTATCCTCGAAGGGATGGCCATCGCCGGGGTGGCCACCGGCGCCAGCCGCGGCATCATCTATCTTCGTTACGAGTATCCCGACACCATGGCCGTGCTCGAGCGAGCCCTGAACGAAGCCGACGCGATTTTGGGGGATTTCAAGATCTACCTGCGCCGCGGCGCCGGGGCCTACATTTGCGGTGAAGAGACCTCGCTACTCAACAGTCTCGAAGGCAAGCATCCCTTTCCCCGCAACCGCCCGCCTTTTCCCGTCACCCATGGCTTCGAAGACCTGCCCACGGCGGTCAACAACGTCGAAACACTGGCCTCGGTGCCGGCCATCTTAGAGAAGGGGGCCGAGTGGTACCGCAGCCTTGGCCTCAACGGGCAGGCTGGGACCAAGATCATCAGCCTGTCGGGCGACATCCGAAAGCCTGGTAACTATGAGGTGCCTCTCGGCTTGCCTTTGCAGACTTTGCTCAACGACTGGGCCGGTGGGCCTGGTCCGGGGCGGACCATCCAGGCGGTGACCATGGCCGGCTTGTCCGGTGGCTTTCTGGCCGGAGACGACCTCGAGGTAACCCTCGACGAGCCCAGCATCCGGGCCAAAGGCTCGTTCTTAGGGGCGGGGGGCATCATGGTCTTTGACGACCGCCGCGACATGGTCGAGGTGGCCCACCAGGCTATGACGTTCTTTGCCCATGAGTCGTGCGGCAAGTGTTTTCCCTGTCGCATCGGCACCCAGCGGCTCAAAGAGCGTTTGGGAGGCGAAGCCGGCCCCGGAGAAGGGCAAGCCTGGCGCCAGGAGGTGGCCGAGATCGGCCGCACCATGAAGGGCCTGAGCGCCTGTGGCCTGGGCATGGCCGCGCCCCTGGTAAGCGAGAGCCTGGTTCGATATTTTCCCGAGCAGATCGACGAGCACGTGAGGAGAAACGCATGAACGCGACCAAAACGCTGACCCTGACCCTGGATGGAGACGAGGTCACCTTCAGCGAAGGAGAGACCCTCTATGAGGTAGCCCGGCGGCACCGCAAAGACGTGCCCACGCTGTGCTACGACCCGCGTTTAGAGCCCTTCGGTGGCTGCCGCATGTGTGTGGTCGAACTAGAAGGCTCGCGTAATCCCGTGGCTTCGTGCACCATGAAAGCCACCCAGGGCATGGTCGTGCGGACCCACACCCCCGAAATCGAAAGCCACCGCAAGACTCTGCTCGAGATGGTGGTCTCCGAGAATCGCCAGGTCGAGGTCGACCCGCTCAGCGGTTACGCCTCCCAGGAACTCAAGACTCTGGTGGACCGCTACCAAGCCGACACGGGCCGCTTCAAAGGGCGCCGTTCGGGCCAGTCCAACACCGACGACGAGAACCCGTTCATTCTGCGAGACTACGACCAGTGCATCTCGTGCTATCGCTGTGTGCGGGTGTGCGCCGAGCAGGAAGGCGATTACGCCATCAGCGTGATGAACCGGGGCTTTGATACCCAGATCACCACCGAGTTCGAGGGCCTGCTCAAAGACTCGCAGTGCACTTTTTGTGGGCAGTGTGTGCAGACTTGCCCGACCGGTGCCCTGGCCGATCGCAAGGCCCTGCGCCATCAAGACAAGCCGGCCGAGACCAAGCTGACTCGCACGATCTGCGCCTATTGCGGAGTAGGCTGCTCGGTGGACCTGATGACCCGCGACAACACCATCGTGGGCGTGCTGCCGGCCATGGATGGGCCGGCCAACGAAGGGGCCCTGTGTGTCAAAGGCCAGTTTGCCTATGACTTCGTCCACCATCAAGACCGCCTTACCAGCCCCTTGATTCGCGAGGGGGACGGCTTTCGCAAAGCCAGCTGGGATGAGGCTCTGACCGTGGCCGCCAGGGGCCTCGGCCAGGTGGTCGCCGAGCACGGTCGCCACAGTCTTTACGCGGTAGCCTCGGGTCGGACCCCGAGTGAAGCCTGCTATCTGATGGGAAAATTCGTCCGGGTGGGGATGGGAACGAACTACATAGACAACTGTAGCCGTGCTTGACACGCTCCCACGGTCGCCGGTCTGGCGGCCCTGATTGGTCGGGGAGCGATGTCGAACCCCCTCAAGGATATGGAAAAGCCCGATGTGATCTTCTGCATCGGCACCAACATGACCGAGTGTCACCCGGTGGCGGCGACTCGCATCAAGAAGGCGCTAGCTCGCGGAGCGACCCTGATCACGGCCGACCCCCGTCGCATCCGGCTGGCCGAGATGGCTCATGTCTATCTGCCTTTGCGCGTGGGCAGCGATACGGCCTTGCTGCTGGGCATGGCCCACGTCATCGCCCGCGAGGGCCTGATCGACCGCGACTTCATCGCCGAGCGCACCGAAGGCTACGAGGCCTTCGCCAGCCACGTGGCCCAATTCACTCCCGAGTGGGCCGAGACCATCACCGGCGTGCCAGCCGCCGACATCGAGCAGGCAGCCCTGCTCTATGGCCGCGCCGAGCGCGGAGCCATCTTCTATACCCTGGGCATCACCGAGCATATCTGCGGCGTCGACAACGTCCAGAGCCTGTGCAACCTGGTGTTGATGACCGGCAATATCGGGCGCGAAGGGGTCGGCATCAACCCCATGCGCGGTCAGAACAACATCCAGGGAGCCGGTGATTCGGGAGCCCTGCCCAACAACTACGTGGGCTTTCAGCCGGTCACCGACCCGGCCAACCAGGCCAAGTTCGAAAAGGCCTACGGCCGCAAAGTCGACCTCGAGAAGGGCATCACCAAGGTGACGGCCCTGCAAGAGTGTGGCAAGAGCATTCGAGCCATGTTCATCGACGGCGAGAACACCCTGGTGTCAGATCCCGACCGGGCCCACTGCGAACACGCTCTCAAGAGCCTCGATTTTCTGGTGGTAGCCGACATCTTCATGACCGAGACGGCCCAGTTGGCTGACGTGGTCTTGCCGGCCTCGTCGTGGGGCGAGACCGACGGCGTGTGCACCAATTCCGAACGGCGGGTGCAGCGACTCAGGGCCGCCGTCAATCCGCCCGGAGAAGCCCGCCCCGACTGGTGGCTCATCTCGCGGCTGGCCCAGAAGATGGGCTGGGAAGGCTTCGACTATGAGAGCGCTGCCGAAGTGTTCGCCGAGATGTGCGAGCTTTCGCCCATTTATGGCGGCTTGAGTTGGGAGCGCATCGAGCACGGCGAGTACCAATGGCCCGTGCCGGAACCGGGTCACCCGGGCACGCCGGTGCTGCATGAGGACGAGTTCGTCAATGGTCGTGGCAAATTTGCCATCGTTGGCTATCGCGATCCGGCCGAGACCATCAGCCCTGACTACCCCGTCTGGCTGACCACCGGCCGGCGCCTCGAGTCCTACCACACCCGCACCCAGACCGGTCGCTCGGCCGGCATCGACTACCTGTTGCCGGAAGAGAGCCTGGAGGTGCATCCCGAGGATGCCCATGCCTGGGGCCTGGCCGACGGGGCCTGGTGCTCGATGGCCAGCCCTCGAGGCTCGGTGCAAATCCGGGTCAAGGTGACCGACCGCTCCCCCCGGGGCACGGTCTTCTCGAGCTTTGCCTTCAACGACGTGCCCATCAACATCCTCACCGGCGGCGGCTACGACCCCATCACCCACACGGCCGAACTCAAAGTCTGCCCCGTGCGCATCGCAAGAAGCGAAGCTCGCTGAGCTCGCTTCGGGAGAAGAAGCGCTTGCTTCGCTCGCGGGAAAAGGAGCGGCGTGAGCCGCTCTTCCTGTCGACGCGCAGCGTCGAGGTCTCCGCGTAGCGGCTCCTTTTTCCTCGGCGGCGCCACCGCCCGACAGGCGTACAGGCGTTGACTAGCCGCGACTCCTAACATTATACTTGAGAAGTAAAATAAATGTTGCATTAAGTTAAGTTGAATAGAGATTAAAAGTGTGAATAAGAGTTTGAAGCCGTTGACGGAAGCTGGCCCCCTGGAGGATCGGTTGGCTGAGGTACAATCGACTGTCGAGGGGATATGGGGGAGCTCTGACTTTCATCCCCTGGTCGAGTTGCGCCATGCTAAAGACAATCGTAAAGTGCGAGCTGATTCTAATCAGGCCTACGACTTAGAGCAGATCGTGATTCAGGTGTCCTTCCAGCGCCGCCAAGCAGACTTTGACGAGGTCGGCCGATTGTTTGTCGAAGCCTTGTCGCAAGTCGAATCTACGCGTCCGTTCGTTTCCCTCAAGTGGTTTCGTGATACCTACCTTCCCGAAGAGTTGGGAGGCGTGTTCTCCCGGCCCGAAACGCGTAGCCAAACTCTTACCGAGCTTATCGAGGGAGGGCTCGTCACGGTCGGTAGCGTGCCGCATCCCGATCCTGCCAAGCCCTACTCGACGACGACCATCAATCTCAATCATCGTCACCGCTCTGTACGCGCCATTCTCGACCAGCCGAATGCAGTGCCAGCGAGAGGCTCAGGCAGCCGTTTTCGACCACGACGGTTGAAGGGTGAGCCTTTATCCAAAACCGTGCTCGATGAGCGCCGATGAGGATTTATTTCGACACCAGCGCCGTTGTGAAGCTCTTCGTTCTCGAGGAGGGCACAGACGCCACCATCAAAGTAGTGTCTGGCCCTGGCGAGCTTTATCTCTTGTCGCTCGCCAGAGCAGAGTTTCACTCGGCAGTGCAGAGAAGATTCAGAGACGGTGACCTTTCCGCAACAGAACGGACCGAGCTACTCGAGACTTTTGACAATCAAATAAATCAGGAATTTATTATCCAGCCAACTACTGATGGGGTCGTGAGTCGGGCCTTGTATCTCTTGGAGAGATACCCACTGCGTGCCTACGATGCCCTTCAACTGGCCGGATGTCTGAGTCTGGCCAAGCCAAAAGAGATTATTTTCGCGTGTGCTGACGACCGGCTGTTGGCGGCCGCGGGTGGTGAGGGGTTGCAGACTTTCAATCCACTCAATCCCTGAGCAATTCCTGGGGCGGCGGGCGCTAGTCTTCGACGGGCACCAGCGTACCGTTGATGACCAGGTAGCCGACTTCGGTCTCGAGGTGTTTCTTGCTGTCGGTGTGGCCGAAGCTGGCCAGTTTGGCCATTTCGGCCCGGGCCGCGGCGTCCTTGGCCAGCTTGTCTTCGACCTGTTTCTCGACGGTCCTGAGCAGGTCTTCATAAAGTTTGACCTCGCTCTTGCGGAAGGGAAACTCGATGGCTCGCTCGGTGGCCCGCATGTCGGCCGATACCATCACCCAGCCGGAGGCGATGGCCCCTAGCGTGCCGGCGGCGGCCACTCCTAGAGCCAGGGCCGGCGAGACGCTTTTGAGCAGCAGCCCAGCGCTAACACCGACGCCCAGACCGCCAACCAGCCCGCCAAAGGAAAGCTTCTTCTGGCGCAGGGCCGATTGATAGTCGGCCACGTGCAGGTCCAGGCGATCGCGGGCGCCGGCCACGGCCTCTTCGGCCTCGGCGATGGTGCGGATCGGCTTGAAAGGCTGGCTGTGAGGAGGAGCGAGGGGACTGACTTTCATCTATTCGTGGCGGATGACCGCGTTGTCGAGAAAGCCCGACCCGTCGATGCGGACACCGTTCTCGGTGCGGGTCACGGTGGCGTCGTTCCAGGGACCGGGATGGGAAATCTCGAGTCGGCCGTCGGTGTTCTTGATGGTGATGGTGTTGAGGATACCGTTGCTGTCCATGGTGACCTGGTCACCACAGAAGAAGGCGCTGGTCTGGTTGAGGGGGCCATCGGGGTCGATGTGGTAGGCGTTTTCGGTCTTGCTGATGTTGGTGTGGTTCCAGAAGAGTCCCGGTTCGGTCACGCGCAGGTTGTTGCCGTCGCGGGTGATGGTGATGGCGTCCCAGCCGCCGAAGCCGTGGGGGTCGATGGTGGTCTGGTTGCCGTGGCGGGTGATGGTGATCGAGTTCCATTTACCCAGGCCCCAGGGGTCGATCTTGGTCTGGCCGCTACCCTCGGTCACTTTGATCGAATTCAATACGCCAAAGCCCTGGGCGTCGACCTTGACCTCGCTGCCCTGGCGGTCGATGGTGATGTCGTTGAGCCAGCCGTCGGGCTCGAGCAGGGTCTTGCCCTGGGCCGGTTCGACCAGCGGGCCGCCGAAAGCGCGGGCCGGGATCATGGCCAGGTTGCCGTTGGTGTCGAAGAACAACCCATCGCCCAGGTAGACACCGATGGGGGAACGATCGACCTTCACGGTGCGCGTTTGGGTCTCGCCGTTGCTATCGGTGTAGGTCTCGGTGTAGGTCTGGCGGACGATGTCGACGCTGCCCATCTGCTCGGGAATGACTTCGACCCTCATCTCGCCCTGATTGGTTTCGGTCGACCAGGTCGAAGAGTTGCATTGCGAGGCCGGGGGAGGAGTGGCCGCCGGGGGTAGTGTCGCCAGTCCACCAGCTACCACGGCCAGTCCACCCAGGGCCAGTAAAGCTTTGGCTTTGCCCGACATCGGTCTGGCCGAAGAAGAGCCGCTCAGACTGACCACGTCAAGCCGTGTGGGGGTCGGATTTGAGCCGGCGCGGGCTCCGGGGGGAGCCACGCGGGGGTCGACGGTCGGATTCTTGGCAACCGGATGAAAGTTGATCATGGGCTCAATCTACCCCGGACGGCTTAAACAATCCTGACAGGTGGCCAGCGCCGTCGTCTCCTCTGCTCCGGTAGTCTCGTGGGCAGGCTGCAGCGTCTTCCCGCAGGCTTGGCGGCCTGGTAACTCTCTCGCAAAATCAGCGTAACCTCGGACGCCGAGAATGGCCTCTATGAGTATCACCATCCAGGCCATCCGACCACAGCAACAGGCTCCGGTGAAAGGATGCAGCGTGCATCCGAACATGCTCGACAAACTGCGAAGAGCCGGGCTCGAGGAGCGGCAAATCCTGACGGATGCCCGCCCTCTGATGGGTTCGTCGGCCCGCGAGAACCTCGAAGGCCGAGGCTTCGCCCTCGAGTCCGAGTCTGACGAGCAGGTTATTCTCGGCTTGGGGCAGCCGCAACTATACCTATCCGGTCAACGAGCCGTGCTCAAGAGCAACGGCGCGGTCGAACTGCTGACCTTCGCCGAACGGTGGGTCCAAATCATCCGCGTCGACGCGCTCGGTCGAGTCGAGCACAACAGCATCCAGAAATTGCCTTAGGGCAAGAAGGTGAGCCGGCCGCGCCGACGGTAACCGGAGGAGTTCCATGGCTGACCGTCCAAAAGACGATCCGTGAACATGCCGTCGCAGGTCAAACCGTATAAACCACGCCACCACGTGCGGATCGTGAGCGCGGCCTCGCTTTTCGACGGTCACGACGCGGCCATCAACGTCATGCGTCGTCTGATGCAGACCTCTGGCTCTGAGGTGATCCACCTCGGCCACAACCGCTCGGTAGCCGAGATTGTTCGGTGCGCCATCCAGGAGGATGTGCAGGGCATCGCCATCACTTCCTACCAGGGTGGCCATGTCGAATACTTCAAATACATGATCGACCTGCTCCGCCAGGCTGGCGCCAAGACCAGGGTGTTCGGGGGCGGGGGAGGCACCATCTTGCCCGCCGAGATCGACGAGCTTCAGGCTTACGGCGTGGCCCGGATCTACTCGCCCGATGACGGCCGAGCCATGGGCCTTCAGGGTATGATTAACGACGTTATCACGCAGTGCGATTTCGAACTGCGCACCCCTGACTTCGACGCCCTGCTACCGGGGCTTGGCCAGCGCGACCCGGGCTCCATTGCGGGACTGATCACCATTGCCGAGAATTTTCCCGAGGCCGGAGATAAGCTGCGCTCAGCCCTGGCCGCCCTTCCGACGAATACCCGGCGGGCGCCGGTGTTGGGCATCACGGGCACGGGCGGTTCGGGTAAGTCGAGCCTGGTCGACGAGTTGGTGCGCCGCTTCTTGGCCGAGCCGGGCGAAAAAACGGTCGCCATCCTTTCGGTCGACCCGTCCAAGCGAAAGTCGGGTGGCGCTCTCTTGGGCGACCGCATCCGCATGAACTCCATCGACCATCCCCGAGTCTACATGAGGTCTTTGGCCACGCGCCAGTCAAACCTGGCGCTCTCCAAGCATGTCGGAGAGTCGATCGAGATTTGTCGAGCCGCCGGTTTTGATCTCATCATCGTCGAGACCTCTGGAATCGGTCAGTCAGACACGGAGATCACCGAATTCTCGGATGTCTCGCTTTACGTCATGACGGCCGAGTATGGGGCTGCCACGCAACTCGAGAAGATCGACATGCTCGACTTCGCCGACGCCATTGCCATCAACAAGTTCGACAAGCGCGGCTCGCTCGACGCCCTGCGCGACGTCAAGAAGCAGTGGAAGCGCAATCACCTGGCTTTCGAGACGGCCGATGAAGAGATTCCCGTCTACGGCACCATCGCCTCGCAGTTCAACGACCCGGGCATGAACCGGTTATATGTCGAGGTGATGAAGATTGTGGCCAGCCGGGTCGAAGCTGCTTTGGAGCCTTCCCTCGAGCTGACCCCGGGGATGAGCGAAAAGCGGTGGATCATCCCTCCCGAGCGCACTCGCTACCTGGCCGAGATCGCCGAGACCTGCGACAAAATCGAGGCCTTCGTCAAACAGCAGGCGGCCATCGCTCGCAAGATGTATCAGTTACGCGGCAGCCTCGAGACGCTGCGCGAAGGAGTGGGCAAGAAACGTCTTGACATCGTCGAGCCGGAGGGTCCTTCCGACACGGTGCAGGTGACCCAGCGAGTGGAGAGCGAGCCCCAATGGCTAGCTCAACTCGAAGAGGCCTACAGCGACCTCGAGGCCCATCTGGCCCCGGAATGCAAGAAGCTTCTGGACGAATGGCCCACCACCAAAGCACGCTACGCGGCCTCCAAATACCAGTTTCAGGTGCGTGACAAGGTGTTGGAACTCGATCTGGTCAGTGAGACTCTTTCGCACCTGCGCATTCCCAAGGTATCGCTACCCAGGTATGAGGACTGGGGAGACCTGCTGGTGTGGCTGCTGCGCGAGGCCCCGCCTGGACAGTTTCCGTTCACCGCCGGCGTGTTCCCGTTAAAGCGCGAGAACGAAGACCCGGCCCGGATGTTTGCGGGCGAGGGTGGGGCCGAACGAACCAATCGCCGATTCCACTATGTATCGCGCGGACTGCCGGCCAAGCGGCTCTCGACGGCCTTTGATTCGGTGACGCTCTATGGCGAAGACCCCGATCACCGCCCCGACATCTATGGAAAGGTCGGCAATTCGGGAGTCTCCATTGCCAACGTAGACGACGCCAAGAAACTCTATTCGGGTTTTGACCTGGCCAACGATTCCACCTCGGTTTCCATGACTATCAACGGACCGGCTCCGATGCTGCTGGGCTTCTTTCTCAACGCCGCTATCGATCAGTCGTGCGAGAAGTGGATCAAGAGCCAGGGCGACGAGATGGTGACCGAAGTCGAGCAGAAGATCGATGGTCTGTATGCCGAGCGGGGCCTGCCGCGGCCACGCTACCAGGGTTCTTTGCCTGAGGGCAACGACGGCCTGGGCTTGATGCTCCTGGGAGTCTCGGGCGACGAAGTCCTGCCCCGCGAGGTCTATGAGCGGATCCGTGCCGCCACTCTTTCTAAAGTGCGGGGGACGGTGCAGGCCGACATCCTCAAAGAGGATCAGGCTCAGAATACCTGCATTTTCTCGACCGAGTTCAGTCTCCGCCTGATGGGCGATATCCAGCAGTATTTCATCGACCATAAGGTCCGCAACTTCTATTCGGTTTCTATCTCGGGCTACCACATCGCCGAAGCCGGGGCCAACCCTGTCTCTCAACTGGCCTTTACGTTGGCCAACGGCTTCACGTTCGTCGAATACTACCTCTCCCGGGGGATGCACATCGACGATTTCGCGCCCAATCTCTCCTTTTTCTTCTCCAACGGCATGGACCCCGAGTACACCGTGATCGGGCGGGTAGCCCGCCGTATCTGGGCCCGCACCATCCGCGATAAGTACGGGGGCAACGAGCGCTCCCAGAAGCTTAAATACCATATTCAGACCTCGGGACGTTCGCTCCATGCCCAGGAGATCGCGTTCAACGACATCCGCACCACCCTGCAGGCGCTGCTGGCGCTGCAAGATAACTGCAACTCGTTGCATACCAACGCCTACGACGAGGCCATCACGACCCCCACCGAAGAGAGCGTGCGGCGGGCCCTGGCCATCCAACTCATCATCAACAAGGAATTCGGCCTGGCCAAGAACGAGAACCCTATCCAGGGTTCGTTCATCGTGGAAGAGTTGACCGATCTGGTCGAGGCCGCCGTGCTGGCCGAGTTCCGTTCGCTTTCCGAGCGAGGCGGCGTCTTGGGCGCGATGGAGCGGATGTACCAACGCTCCAAGATCCAGGAAGAGTCGTTGTACTACGAGACCCTCAAGCACAGCGGGGCTCTGCCGCTCATCGGCGTCAATACATTTCTCGACCCCCAGGGGTCTCCCACCATCACCCCTCCCGAGGTGATCCGAGCTACCCAGGCCGAGAAAGACTATGCCATCGAGGCTCGCGATGCGTTCTGGAAGCGGAACGCTAGCCGCGGACCCGTCGCTCTCGAGCGACTTCAGCAGTGTGCCGTGGAGGGCGGCAATGTCTTCTCGGAATTGATGGAGGCCTGCAAGGTATGCACGCTGGGCCAGATCTCCTCAGCCCTCTACGAGGTCGGCGGCCAGTACCGGCGCAACATGTAGCCCATCCGGCTGAATGCGCGACATCCCGGCGCCCGTCCATCGAATTGCAGCTATGGAATGGTGATGTGTTGACATCGCCATGATGATGCTCTAGCATCATAGGATGCGGACCACCTTGAATATCGACGACGATGTTCTTTCTGCCGCGAGAGAGTTGGCGGATCGGCATCAGGTTTCGGTCGGAAAGGCCTTGTCGATGCTCGCCCGGCAGGCGATGACAACCCCCTGCTCTGGTGATACGAGGAATGGGTTTCCTCTCTTCCCCTTGCGTTCGGATTCGGGCATCGTCACTCCGGAATTGATCGCCGATTTGCGCGATGAGCTATGAGTCGCTATCTCCTGGACGTGAATCTGATGCTGGCTCTTGCCGATCCGGCCCATGTGCATCACAACGAAGCGCACGGATGGTTCCGTGGGGTCGAGTCCAGGCTCTGGGCCACCTGCCCTCTGGTAGAGAATGGCTTCGTGAGAATCGCGAGTCACCCGCAGTACCCGAACTCTCCTGGGGATACACAGGTCGCTCTAGGCTTGTTGCGAAGGATGTGCGCGAGTCCCGAGCACGAGTTTTGGCCTGACGAGGTTTCTCTGCGAGAAGTGATAGCGAGCTCGACCGTGCTCACCCATCGTCAGGTGGGCGATCTGTACCTTCTCGCCTGTCAATCCGCCGGGGTGGAAAACTGGCGACATTTGACCGCAAGGTTCCCGCCGCCTCGGTAGCGGGAGGCCCGGACGCTCTGGAGATTCTGTAGGCGGCCCGCTCGGTCAGGGCTCGCTGCGGCAGCTAACAGAGCCAATTCACCTGGCAGCGCGCGACCGTAGAAACCCCAGGGAGGACCGGCGCGACTGCGAATCCAGCCCACGTGGACGACAAGAACTTCCAGAGCTTTCTCGAGTATCAGCGAGGCCGTGGCGCGCTCGACTCTAGCGGGGCTTTCACCATCGATTACTCGAAAGCGCGGGTCAAGCTGGGGCGCTACCAGCTCGACGATCAGGCCGCCTATTTGCTCAAGCTGGTTCAGGCCGGAGTCGCTCTGGGGGCTAAAGAAATCGAGATTCGGGTGGCCACTCGCACCGTCGGGGTCGACTTTCTGGAGCCCGAGGCGAGTCTGAGCGCGGGAGAGGTGATCGAGCTCTTTCAGAAGCCTATCCTGGCCGGACGACCCAAAGCTCACGACTTTTTGGCCTCGGGTCTCAATGCCGCTCAGGCCAATCAGATCACCGTTCGCGACACCCGGGTCGGCTGGCGCTTAGGTCTGACCGAAGGAGTGGAACTGGTCGAAGAACAGCCGGACGAATCCCCTCGCCTGGCCATCGAAATCACCCGGCCCCGGAGCAGTCTCAATGCGGCCGCCCGGGCGGCCGAAGCGAAAGCTCTGACCGCTCGCTGCCAGTTTTGTCCGGTTCAGGTCAAGCTTGACGGCGTCTTTCTCAATCTGCTCTCGTCGGTTCCGTTTTACAACGATGCGCGCCACGCCGAGCTGCCCGGGCCGAGTCTGTACCTGGCCGAGGGCCTCAAGGTCGAGACCAATCTTTCGGGTCTGGGCCTGCCACCGCTGACCTCACGCCAACCTGGCATCGAGTATGTGGGCCAAACACGGATCGAGACCGGGGCGCGCTTTCCCGAGGTCTTCGTGGCTTGGCGCGATCAGCCCGTGGCTCCTCGCCTGGCCCGGGTCGAGTCGCTGGTGCTGATTCCCCGAACCTTGTTTGGAAAGGGGACGGTCCTGCTGGTGTCCCATGGCATCCTACTCGAACCCCGTCACTGCGAGCTTGGCTGCCCGGGCGCCCTGGCTGCCCTCTGCGTCGATGATGTAGCTACCGACCTTTCGGGGCTGCAGCTGAGCGAGCCCATAGAGGACCGGCTCGAAGCGCTCCGGCAGATCGGCCTACATCTGGTGGAACTGATTCACCAGGAGCTGCCCAATCTAAATCTAGCCGTGACCGAAGGGCACTATATCTTGCCTCGGTCGCTGGTAGGAGGGTTGTTGAGCCTGGGCTTGAGCTGGTTTGGCGGACCGCTGGCCCCGTTAATCGGCAGCTGGGCCCTGGTCAAAGGCGTGGTGGCTGGCACGCTCGGCTCGTGGGCTTACAACCGAGGCACCGGTGCCAACCAGAAACTGACTCGCCTGATCCGCCAGGAGATCGAAGACCATCTTCCCCGGCCTACAGAGCCAGAGTCTTGAGGTCACCCAGCCGGATGTGTTCTAAGGCCGAGATGTGGGTGGCCTCGAGGCGCACGGGCGGTGCCACTCCGGCATCGAAGGCCTCTTGCCAACGCATGGCGCACAGGCACCAACAATCGCCGGGTCTAAGTCCCGCAAAGCCGAATTCGGGCCGGGGGGTCGACAAGTCGTTGCCCCGACTCTGGGAGAAGACCAGAAACTCTTCGGTCATGCGAGCGCAGACCAGATGCAGGCCAAAGTCCTGGGGACCGGTGCGGCAGCAGCCGTCGCGATAGAAGCCGGTCAACGGATCCAGCGAGCAGTCTTCGAGGTCGGTGCCGAGCACGTTCTTGGGTCTCATCTTGAAGCCGCCCCCGCCAGTTGCTGGTAGGCCCGGCTCAGGTTGGCGACGGCCGTGGCTACCTCGGCTTCGGTGGTGAACCGACCCAGCGATAGACGCACGGCTCCGCGGGCTCGTTCGGCCGAGATGCCCATGGCCTTGAGCACGGGCGAGACCTCGCCGGAGTGACAGGCGGCCCCCGTCGAAGCGGCGATGCCGGCCTCTTCGAGCAGGCGGGTGCCCTGCATCCCTGCGAAGCTGACATTGAGCGTGTTGGGTAGTCGATGCTCAGGGTGGCCATTAAGTTGGACCCGCCCCCCCAGGGCCTCTCGAAGCCCATCCCAGAGGATGTCGCGAAGTCGGGACGAGGTGGGCAGGCCGTGCTCGGACGCCAATCGAGCCGCCTCGCCCAGAGCGATGATGCCGTGGCTGTTGAGAGTGCCACCGCGCAGGCCGCGTTCGTGGCCGGCTCCGTGCAAAAGCGGTGAGATCTCGACGCCGTCGCGCAGATAAAGGGCCCCGCAGCCTTTGGGAGCGTAAAACTTATGACCGGCCACGGTGAGCAGGTCGACCCCCAGCTCGTCGACTCGAGTGGTGACTTTGCCCACTGCCTGGGAGGCATCGCAATGGAAGAGCGCCCCCCGGGAGTGTGCCAGGGAGGCCAGTTCGGCGATCGGTTGCAGGGTGCCCACCTCGTTTTGCGCCTGCATGATACTGACCAGGATGGTATCGTCACGAAGGGCCGCCGCCAGGTCTGACGGCGAGACGCGTCCGAACTCGTCCACCGGCAGATAAGTAACCTCGAATCCGAAGCGAGCCAGGAACTCCATCGGCAGGCGGACGGCGGCGTGGTCGACCACACTGGTGATGAGGTGGCGGCCTTTGTCCTGATGGGCCCAGGCGATGCCTTTGACGGCCAGGTTGTTGGACTCGGTGCCGCCACCGGTGAAGAGGATTTCGTTGGGACTGGCGGCTAGAAGTTCGGCCAGCTGGGTCCGGGCCGTCTCGACCCGCTCTCGCACCGCCAGGCCCGGGGCGTGCGAACTGGTTGGATTGGCCGACGATTCTCGCATGACCTGACCGACCAGCTCGATGATGGTCGGGTCGACCGGGGTGGTGGCGTTGTAGTCGAGGTAAATCATTGGCCAGCGCTTCTACGACTGGAGCCGGAGGCCTGCCCGTTCGGGTCTCGAAGGCTGCTCGATGAAGTCCTCACGCCACTCTCAACTCGAAGACTTTCTGGCCAGCCAGCGCCCGGGGGAGACCGAATCTCAGGGCGTGTTCACCCTGGCTCGCGACGAGGCCCTGCGCAAGTTGGCCTCGTTCCGCCTACCCTTTGATGGCGCCTGGGCTCTCAAGCTAGTCCAGGCGGCTGTGGCCGGCGGCGCCGGCTCGATCGAGGTTCGTCAAAGTTCACGAGAGACGACCTTTCGTTTCGGGGGCGATCTCTGCCTGGAACGATTCGAGGCAGCCTTCTTCAATCCCGAACCCAGTGGCATTCAGGCTCTCGACCACCTGCTGGCGGGCTTGTGGACGGTGGCCCTGGGAGAGCAACGTCCGTTCGAACTGCTTTGGCCTGGTCAGGACGAATCGCTCGTCTGGGCAGGCGGCGAATTCCTGCATCGTCGCTCAGGCCAGCGCGAGAAGAAGGTGAGATTGACGATAAGCCACCGTCAGGCCAACATTCCCGGGCTGGGCCAACTGCAGGCGGCTCAACGCAATGGCGAGGTGCTCAAGGCTCTCACCGAAAGGGCCTACGTTTGTCCGGTGCCGCTGACGGTGGACAATCGCCGCCTGGACAGCCTGTGGTTGTGCCCCGACCACGGATTGTCTAGCCGAAGCCACTGCCTGGGTCTGGGCTGGGCCAAGGCCGACAGTCCGGCCTTTGAATTGCCGCTGGGCACCTTCGAGGGCCTTGTTCCCGACGAACAAGCGCGCAAGAAGGCTGGCGAGCAAGCGGCCGCGCGGGCCCTCGAGCAGGTCGAATACACCACCAGTCCGGGAGCCATCTCGGTTGCCTGGTTGGCCAGCGTGCACTTCCATCTAGCCCGCAAAGGGAGGCATAAGATCTGGACCCAGGCCTATCAGAACAGCCAGGTCCACTGGATCCTCGACGGGGTGGTCATCGCCACCCAGGATCTGGCCATGGGAGAGCGCTCCTTTTCGTTGGGCGTCTTCGCTTCGGCCGCCGGTTTGGGACTGGACATTACCGGCTTTGGATTGATCGCTTCCGAGGCGCGCGACCAGCGATTGGCCAGCGCCTGCTCGGCCATTGGGGAGGGGGTGGAGTCGGTTCCCGAGGTGGATCTGACCGCCTTGATCGCGTCGGCCCAGCGCTCCGGCCTTTGGTTGGGTAGCGCCATGGTGGTCGGCGGGGTGTTGGTGCTGGCCATGAGCCCGCTGCATTCGTTCTTTCTCGGGGTGGTCGGCTCGGCTCTGATTAAAAAATCCGGCACCGCCATCAAAGATGTCGAGGCGGGGCTCAAGAGAGCCCGGAGTGACTTCTTGACCAGTTGGAAGCGAGATTACTCAGAGGCCAGATCGCGCCAAGAATTTTGACGGGCCTGAGCCTTCAGACGGCGGGTAGCAAATCGGCGATGGCGGCGGTCACCTCAGCCGCGCTCTGATAACGTTGCTCGGGATCTTTGGCCAGCAGTTTCATGACGATGGCCTCGAGCCTGGGGTCGACCGCCATGTCGTGGGACAGGCTCACCGGCGCCGCCTTGCGATGCATCATCAGCACGGCCTTGGGACTCTCGCCGGCAAAAGGGGGAGCCCCCGATAACATCTCGTAGAACACACAGCCCAGTGAATAGAGGTCAGAGCGAGGGTCGTTCTCGGAGCCGGAGGTGCGCTCGGGGGCCAGATACTCGGGTGTGCCCAGGCGCATGGCCTTGTTGAGGAAGCGGCGATCGCTGCGGCAGAAGACGGTGGACACGCCAAAATCCATGACCTTCACGCGGCGATTGTTGGTGACGAAGATGTTGCGGGGCGAGACATCGCGGTGGATGACCCCGCGATGGTGGGCCCACCCCAGCGCGTCGGCCGCCGAGCGGGCAATTTGTGCCGCTTCGATGGCCGGCAGGCTCCCCTTTTGCTTGAGCAGGGTGCGCAGGTCCTGGCCCTCGAGAAATTCCATGGCGAAGAACGGGATTCTGGGAAACTTCTCGGCCTGATACTCGCCCACCGACAGCACCTTGACGATCGAGGGGTGGCGCAGGGTCATTCCGATCTCGGCCTCGCGCGAGAACGAGGCGATGAACTCCTTATCCTTGAGTTGCTCGCGGTGGGGGATCTTGACGGCCACCAGTTCGCCAGCGCCGTCGAGGGCCTGGTAGACGGTGGCGGTGCCTCCGTCAGCCAGGGCTTCTCCGAGCAACAAACCGTCGACCCGGCGGTCGGGCGGCAAGGGGGCGCGGGGATTGGAGAACTCGCGCGGAGTGTGGCGGGCGAAGGTGCGAATGAACAACACCAGCCCCCCCAGAAATACCAGTAGTTTACTAAGGACCTCGGGTTGGAATTCGTTCACCGAGGACCAACCTCGACCAGCGTCGCCTCGATGCCGGGAGCCAGGTTGAGCCTGTCGCCCACCTCGACCTTGATATCCTGGCCTCGTAGCGCCGACTGGCCGTTGACCGAAGCGCGAATGGCCAGGTGTTTGTGGCGATAAAAGACACCCTCTTCGCGCACTTCGAGCTGGCCGTGAATGGGCCCCAGGCGACGGTCCTGAATGCGAACCTCACAGTGGGCGCTGTAGCCGACCAGGTTGACAGCACGACTCAAGGGCATGATCTGGTCGTCATAGGCAAGTCCATAATGCTGCACCGACTCTTGGACACCCAGTTGTTCGTAGCTGAAGATGCTCTGACCGAGACGGAAGTTGTCCCCCGACATCAGCAAGGCTTCTTCGAAGGGCTCGACCTCACGCCAATTGTGTCCCACGGGCTGGTCCGAGAGGTTCTTGAGGGTGACCCGTCCACTGGCAAAGCTGATCTCGACCTGACCAGCCTCGGGGTCGGTCAGTTCGAGCGAGGCCATGGGGTGGGATTGGGCTCGGGCAATCACCAGCGGACCGGCCAGGGTCACCGGGTCGATAAACAGACAAGACCCCTTGGCCGAACCCTCGGTGCCCCGGATGCAGTGCTGCTCGCCCAGGCTCCACAGGTCTTCGGTGTCCAGGCGCAGACCGGACTGCAGAGGGTGGCACTCGCGCCCGCTCTTGACGGCTGCGGCCATACCCCCGGCCCGCTCGCTGGTGCAGGGGGCCAGGGCCACCCCGCCCAGCACCAGCAGATTATCCGATGACAACCGGACCGGAGTATCCGCGGTCAAACGTTGAACCCGAACCAGGCCGGGCGAAGCCTTGAGCACCGCCGGGCTTTCTCCACCCGCCGGGCTGGCCCAGAAGGCGCCGTGAAGATAGCCGAGCAGGGCAATGCTCTCGCTGGGCTGCTCGAGGGGGATGCGCAACAGCGGAGAGGGTCCCGAGCCATCACCCCCGACCAAAAACCGATCATAGTTGAGGGGATGCAAGTCACCAGCCTGGGGTCCGTTGAGCACCAGCAGATGCAATCCAGTGTGGACGGGTCTAGAGATCTCGGGACCCTTCGGTCGATTAGCCGGGTCACCCACTTTGAGTTCAAAGACTAGATGGCCAAGCTTGACCCGGTCACCAACCTTTAGATAGACGGGGTCGACCACCTGGCTGCCATTATGGATGGTCGGGTTGGTCCGCGAACGATGCGCCAGTCGGTATTTGCGCTCGTTCTGTTCCCACTCGAGCACGGCGTGAACCCGCGAGACGGTAGGCTCGGGAAAGGTCACCACCCCGGCCGTGGGCTCGTCGCTGGGGTCATGGCGGCCCAGGGTGACCCGAGAATGGCTCAGGTAGTGGCGGGAGCCTGAGCCGCCGCCCTCGAGCACCACCAATTCGAGTCCAGAGTCGAAGGGCTCACCGGTAAAGGCCATGCTTAACGCTTTTACCTCTCCCCTCAAGCCATTCCTGCGAAAGGCGGGAGGCCTGGCGACCCAAAAGATAGACGGGATCCCAGAGGGGGGCCAGGGGTGGCGTGTAGACGAGGTCGAGCCGTTCGAGGGCCGACCAGTCGAGTTCCGCCTCGATGGCGGTTGCCAGCAGGTCGATGCGTCCAGCCACCCCTTCGTCGCCCACTCCCTGAGCGCCGAGAATGCGCCCGCCCGCATCGAATACCAGGCTGAAGGCGGCTCTCTGGTCGCCCAGATAGCTGGCCCGCGTTGGCGATTCGAGTTCGACCCGCTCGGCCCGGTAACCGAGTTGGGTGGCCGCTTCGAGGGTCAGTCCGACGCTGGCCACTTCCAAACCGAACACCTTTACGGCCACGTTTCCGAGGCTGCCTCCAAACCGCTGGTGGTGGCCCAGGGCGTTCTGGGCGGCCAGGCGACCCAGGCGGGCCGCGGTGGTCGCCAGGGGCAGATAGCTGGCTTTGCCGGTGACGCGATGCTCGACCTCTACTCCGTCTCCGGCGGCCCACACCCGATCCAGGCTGGTCTGGGCTCGCTGGTCGACGCGCACGGCGCCACTTTCGCCGGGCCGGGCCCCGGCCGCGGTCAGGAGTTCTGCATTCGGTTCGACCCCGGTTGCCAGCATGAAGAGGTCACCGGGCAGGTGACCTCCTTCCAGTTCGACCTCGTCGCGGGCGATACCGCGGCAGCCAGTGCCCAGCCGCAGGCTGATGCCCGCGCGTTGCATCCGTTGAGCGAGGATGGCGTGCAAGGAGCGGGGCAGGTCGAAAAAGCTCTCTTTTTGCTCCACCAGCGTGATCGGGAGGCCTCTTCGATGGAAGGCTTCGGCCATGGATAGACCCAGGTATCCCCCGCCCACGATCACGGCCTGGGTCGGCCTCTGGGATAGTCGAATCAACAGGCGACGGGCGTCTTCGAGGGTGTTGAGCGAAAAGGCCAGCCGGGCCCCGGGCAGGTCGCGGCGGGGGCGGCCGCCCACGGCCACGATCAAGCCGTCGTATCCGACTTCGCGCTCGAGGCCACGAGGCAGACTGCGACAGAGCACGGTCCTGGCCCGCGGCTCGAGCAAGACGGCCTCGTGCTCGGTTAATAGTTCGAGGCCCAACTCTTCGACCAGGTAGGTCGGGGTGGCGGCCAGCAACTGGCTTTCGTGAGCGAGTTCGCCCGAGATCAGGTAGGGTAGGCCGCAAAGGCCTACCGAAACCTCGGGAAATCGCTCGATCACGGTAATCCTTGCCTCGGGATCGAGGCGCCTGGCTCGGGTGGCGGCGGCCATCCCGGCCGCACCTCCACCGATGATGACCAGTCTCTTCACCCCCAGCGTTTCCCGATCGCCGGGCCGCCTCCTGGTGAAGGGATCATAAGAAAAAGCCCGGCCTTGCGACACCGGGCAGAGAACAACGACTCGGAGGCCATCCTAACGCCGATAGTTCTAACTCTTGAAAAAGCTCCTGAAGAAGCCCACGATGCGTCCGAAGAAACCTGGCTCGGGCTCGGGCGGCCTGGCCGGAGGACTGGCCGCCGGCACCTCGGGCTTGGCCGGTTCGATGCGAGGGGGGAGCAGCTCGGCCGCGGGCAGCCCGGGCTGAGCCTCGACCTCGACAGCGGAGAGTTCTTCGGGCATGGGCACGATGACTGGATGTTCGCGAGATTCGTAGATGGCGGGCAGGTTGCGACCGCGGGCGATGACCTCATCGACATCGTCGACCAGTTCAGCCAATTCTCGTTTGAGGTGAGGATAGGCGATGGGGCCCACCCGCATCACCCCATCGGCGGCACCGATGGTGGCTTGCTCGGTGGCGCGGCGGTGGTTCATGCCGACTTTCTGCGCGGTCACGGCGGTGGCTTCGACCGAGGCCTTGCCGGCCTGGATGACGTTGCCCCAACGTCGGGCCACCGTGAGCACAGCCATTTCTGAGGCGGCCCGAATCTTGAGCTCCCCATCTTTTTGATGACTCAGCCCCTCGACCACGCTGGTAATGACCCGTTTGGTGACCTCACTGACGCTCTCGCCACGATCGAGAGAAGCGTTCAGGATGTCCTCGACGGTCAGTTCCAGTGACTCGTTGACTAGTGACGATTTGAGCAGCTCGCGAATCTCGCTTTTGCCGCCGGAGTTGTCCGATTCCATAGAAGAAATCTCCACCTGTTTTGAATTTTATTCTAGCTCCCGGATCGGCTTCCTCCTGGATTTCCCTCGACTGGGAAAGGGGGCAAGAAAGGGTGGTCTCGAAGGAGATGATCTCGGAAAAGCGAACGACCTCGCTCCGAGTGGCTTGTAATCGCTGATAGATGGCTTGCCCCAGAACACAGAAATGCTGGGTAGATGGTTAGAATCTTTTAAGGCTCTGTTTTCGCGTTCTTCTGAGAACGCCGCTCCCCTCGACTACGGTAGCGGGCGCATCGAAGAGAAAGTGACGACGCGAGAAGAACTAGATGCTCCGGGCGGACCCGTGACCGCCTGTGAGGCGTTTGGCGTTGTCGTGGAAATTGCCAGGGCCTATGACGAGCAAGCACGTCTTACCAGGGTCTCGAGCGGTCCGGGCCTCGACGAGCAAGGCCGGACCACGCTCTGGACCTTCCAGTATCAATTCCCCAACCGCTGGGCTCAGGCCGTCCTCTCGGTCCACACCGGACCACCCGGCACCAAGCCTGGTTCACCCGATGAGTTTCTTGAAGTCAATGTGACCCCGTTCCCCGCCCCGGGCAGTGCCATGGCCAAGATGCTGGCTGAGGGCCAGAGCGGCTTTGTCGAGCAGCAGTGGAAGGTCGAACTCGAGCGTCACGCCCCTCTGGCCGAGAAATTCCGCGACAGTAGCGAAGTCTTTCAAGCCTGGATTAGCGACGGCTTGAGTCTGGCCACACTTGGCCCCGGGGTGCGTCTAGAAGGGATGACCTTGCCCCTGGGTGGGGCCGTATGGAGGTTGAGTGATCCCTCGTCGGGGAAGAAGAACCTCCGAGAGGCTCCATTCGTCTAGACCGTGCTGCGTGACCTGTTCAAAGGATTGATTTCGCTAGTCAAAGGTCAACCAAATGAACAGGCTCCCCCCGAGGAGCGTCGCCATCTGGTTCGCCTGAAGTGCTGCATCCCGGTGGAGTTGTTCCATTCGGGAGAGGGCTTTGCGGCCACCGTGGTCGATATGGGCATCAAAGGCATGCAGATTCGGACCCGGGTCAACCTCGAGTCGGGGACCGAGGTCTCGGTGATGCACGGCTCTGAGTCTCCAGAGTTCAAGCTGCGGACGGTCCGCTGTAAAGTCGTGTGGTGCCGGGGAAGGCGCTTCTCCCAGGATGTGGTGCTAGGGGTTAGCTATCACGACAGCCCGCAGAACCTCGACGCGTCCTGGGTCCGCTATCTGCTCGGCTGTCTGGGGCTCGACGAAACCACCGTGCGCCAACGTCGCCAACATGTGCGAGTGGATGGCTCGATCATGACCGACATTTATCACCAGGAAGGGAACCGACTGGCCAGCGGGCAACTCGTAAATATGAGCCTGGGTGGCTGTCTGGTTCAGATTCCGCAACATGTCGAGCCATCCACTCCGGTGAGCCTCGAGATCGGACCGTTCTCGAACCTGCCGGTGCTCAAGGTGAAAGGAAAGACAATCGACAGCCGCGAGGACGAGAGGCTGGGGGGTTATCTCTGTAGTCTCGAGTTCGATGAACTCGAGGCCCTCGAGGTGAAGAGAGTCGGGGATTACGTGATTCGGCTGCTGCAGGAGTCGAGCGCACACTTCCAAGGGAGTTAGGGATTATGCACAGCGCCGTCGAGGTACTCCACCAGGTGAAACCAGTGGACGTGCTGGATCAGACTATCTATCGAACGCTGCAGCGCATTCGGGGAGATGCGCCCGAGCCGTTTCTGCTGAGAGAACTCAATTGCACTCACCGCGAGATCAGCGGTCGCTATCTGATTCGAGCCGATGAGCCAGCTCGCACCGGCGGCGAGGCGGCTGCTCTGGGCGCGCTGGCGGTGACCGGCTTGCTCTTTGCTCGCGCCCTGGTGACGCGCAAGCCGTTGCACTGGGCCGGTGCCCTGTGGGCCGGCTCGATCGCCCTGATGACCGGCCAGGACCTCATCAAGCGGGCCAGTTCGGCGGTGCGCCGTTTCACTGGCGGCAATCAAGACTTCGCCACCATGACGGTCTTGCCAGAGGAATTGATTTTCCTGTACCGTGACCAGGAGATCCACGTCAATCTGCCCCCCGCGGTGAGCGTCGTGCTCAGGACCTTCCGTCATCGCTTACGCGGCCGCGACGAGCAGTTCCACCTGCTGCAACTCGACCTCCATGACGGTCGCGTCATCACCCTGTCGGGCTATGACGATGTGGTCACGGCGCGCCGCAACGGTCACCAGGTCTGTCGTGCGATGGGTCTGGGGATGGTCTTTCAGAACATCGAAGTGACCGAGGTCGAAAATGGGATCAGCTGGGAACTAGGTCCTCAGCTGGTCGAGCCGGCCCTCAACTGAGGCGGTACGGGAACTTGGGGTCAAGCAACGGCCCCACATCCAACAGTTCGAGTCGCTCGTTGCTGCGGCGAATTACCTGCTGGCGTTCGAGGGCGTTGAGCAATGCCTCTACGGCGGGGCGTTCGGCCCCTAACATCTCGGCCAGCGTCTGAGCCGAAACGGGCACGTCGATCCGCACCCCGTCTTCGGTCTCTTCGCCCCGAGTCGCGGCCAGGGCGATGAGCTTCTGGGCCAACCTCCGGTAAAGATCGAGATGCACCACCGCGGCCGTGTCGTGGTTGGTTTGTCTTAAACGATGAGCCAGTCCCACCATCAGTGCTAGAGCCAGCTCGACGTTGGCTCGCAGGCTGGCCATGAAAGCCGGTCGCCGGATGCAGATCAGGCGGCAGTCCTCGAGGGATTCAGCTGTGGCCGAGCGAGGAAAGCACTCGATCAGCGCCATTTCACCCAGATAGTCCAGAGGGCCGAGCACGGCCAGCGTGAAGTTGTAGTCCTCTTCCACCACGGTCAGCTTGAGCGACCCGCTCATCACCACATAGAAAGCGTCGCCGGGGTCGCCCTGGCGGAAGAGCACACCGTTCTTGGCCAGGGTCTTCTCTTCGGCCAGCTCGGAAATGCCTCGCAGGGAGCCCTCGTCGAGCTTGCGAAAGAGTGGAACCTTCGATAGGGAGTGGAATATCTCGTCCTTCGAGTGGAGCACCCTGGCGATTTCCCTCCTGCATGGCGACATCCCTTTGAGGAGGCTCCTTTGATGGCCTGGAACGAGCGATATCTGGCAGAAGACACGCCCTGGGATCGAGGCGGACCTACCCTCGCCCTGAGTCACTGGCTGGCTAGCGTGGAGCAGACCCTGAGGGTGGCCGTGCCCGGCTGCGGCCGCGGTCACGACGTGGTCGAGTTGGCCCGTCAGGGCCACCAGGTCGTCGCCCTGGATATCGCCCCGGTCGCCCTGGACCAGTTGCGCCAGCGCCTCGAGGCCGAGGAGCTTCAGGCCCTTGTCGAGTTGGCCGACGTGCTCGTTTGGCAACCCGAGACTCGTCTCGACGCGGTCTACGAACAGACTTGCCTGTGCGCGCTTGGGCCCGAGCATTGGGTGACCTACGCCCACCAGCTCCATTCCTGGCTCAAGCCGGGAGGGACGCTGGCCGTGTCGTTCATGCACACCCACCGGGACGGCGGACCACCCTGGCATTGCCCCATCGACCGCATGCGAGAGCTATTCCCTGCCTCACGTTGGAGCTGGCCTCACCACGGCGGCTTACGCATCCCGCACCGCGAGGGCCTCTACGAGCTGGCCTACCAGCTGGAGCGCCTCTAGCCAGCGCGCTCGCTTCGCTCGCCGGGGAGCGCTCGCTTCGCTCACGAGAAAGGAGCTCTTGCTTCGCTCGAGGGAAAGGGAGCGGCCCTTCGGCCGCAAATCTTTGGGCGGCGAAGCCGCTCTCCGTCGGCCCCAGGCCGAATCGGCTCCTTTTCCCCGCGTAGCGGCTCCTCGTCGACGCGCAGCGTCGAAATCTCAGCCGCCAGGCTGCTCCCTGTCGACGTGCAGCGTCGAAGTCTCGCCACAGGCTGCTCCTTATCGGGCGACGACCGTCTGACCCGGTTCCTCCATATGGTGGAAGGCCTGCAGGCCGGTCAGGTGCTTGCCGATGATCAGTTGTTGGATCTGGCTGGTTCCCTCATACAGCGAGGCGACGCGGGCATCGCGCCAGAGACGTTCGGGGGCATACTCGTCAGAATAGCCGTAGCCACCGTGGATCTGGATGGCCATGTCGGCGGCCCGTTTGGCCACTTCGCTGGCGTAGTACTTGGCCATCGAGACGGGGATGGTCGAGCGTTCGCCTTTGTTCTTGGCATGACCGGCTTGATAGACCAGCAAACGAGCGGCCTGGGTTTCCACGTGCATGTCGGCCAGCAGTTGTTGCACCAGCTGGAAGCCGGCGATGGGCTGGTCGAAGGCGACCCGCTCCTTGCTGTAGGCCAGGCTGCAATCGAGGGCGTGCTGGGCGATGCCGACGCAACCGCTGGCCACACCATAGCGGCCGTTGTCGAGGGCGGCCATGGCGATCTTGAAGCCATCGCCGATCTCGCCCATGCGTTGCGAATCGGGCACGGTCACGTTCTCGAGAAAGATTTCGCCCGTGTCGCTGGCCCGCAGGCCCAGCTTGCCCTTCATCTGGCGACCCTCGTAGCCGGGGGTGCTGGTCTCGACCAGAAAGGCGGTCATGCCGTGGTGGCGACTGCCAGGGTCGGTCTGGGCGAAGATGATGGCCACATCCGCCCAGGTCCCGTTCGAGATCCAGACCTTCTGGCCGTTGAGGACCCAGTCGCTGCCTCGGCGCACGGCCGTGGTCTTGACGTTCGAGGCGTCCGAGCCGGCATCGGGCTCGGTCAGGCCGAAGCAGCCAATCCACTCGCCGCTACAAAGCTTGGGCAGGTAGGCTTTCTTCAGCTCTTCGGGAGCGTACTTCAGAATGGTCAACTCCACCAACGACATCTGCACCGACAGAGTGGTGCGCACTGACGAGTCGGCATAGCCGACTTCTTCGAAGACGATAGCCTCGGCAATATAATCCAGGCCGGCTCCGCCATACTCTTCGGGCACCGGTACGCCCAGAAATCCGAGCTTGCCCATCGCCTTGAGCAGGTCACGGGGGAAGGCGCCGGCTCGGTCCCAGTCGCGGGCATACGGAAGAATCTTGTCTTTGGCGAAACTCCGCACCGAGTCTCGAATCATGCGTTGTTCTGAGTTGAGGTCGAAATCCATACCGCTGTATTACCCTGGGCACCGTGGCTCAAAACAGGCCCCTCCTGGGCCGGTCGCGAAAGGCCCGGGCGTGAGTAGCTGGGCTGAACTGACCTATCCTGAGGTCGAGGCTCTCGACCGCGGTCGGGCCTTGCCGATCTTACCTTTGGGGGCGGTCGAGGCCCACGGCCCTCACCTGCCGCTCGATACCGATAACATTATCTCGTTGGCGGTGGCCCGCCAGGCGGCCAGCTTGCTCGAGCCGGTCTGGCAAGGTCTGGTCTTGCCGCCGATGGCCTATGCTCCGGCCCCGTTTGCGGCCGGCTTTCGCGGCACCATCTCGGTGCGCCCCGAGACGCTGCGCGAGACGGTGGTCGACATCGGTCTCGACCTTAAGGATCAGGGTTTTCCTGGTCTGGTGCTGGTAAACTCGCACTTCGATCCGGCCCACATCGGTGCTCTTTATGGTGCCATCGAGCGCCTCCACGAATTCCGCGTGATCTTTCCCGACTTCACCCGTCGCCGCTTGGCCGAGCGCATGAGCGACGAGTTTCGCAGCGGAGCGTGCCACGCCGGGCAGTACGAGAGCTCGGTGGTGCTGGCGGCCCGCCCCGAGTTGGTGCGCGAGGCGGCCCGTCAGGCTTTAGAAGACAACCCGGCCTCGCTTTCCGAGGCCATTCGGTCAGGCAAGGCCAGCTTCGTCGAGGCCGGCGGACCGCAGGCCTATTTCGGCTACCCCCGCCGGGCTAGCGCCGAAGAAGGTCGCCAGACCATAGAACTGATGGCCTCGCTGGTGGTCGAGGCAGTCAAGGAGGCATTCGCGTGAGACTCAAAGGTAAGAAGGCCGTCGTCACCGGCGGTGGGCGCGGCATCGGCGCCGCGGTGGCCGAAGAACTGGCGCGCCAGGGTTGCGAGGTGGTGGTGGCCGCCCGTACTCTTTGTCAGCTCGAATCGGTGGTCGAAGCGATCAAAGGCCCCGGTGGGGTGGCTCACGCCGTCGAGTGTGACGTGACCGACCCCGATTCGGTGGCCGCCATGGCCATGCAGGCCAAGGAGTTGATGGGCTCGGTGCACATCCTGGTCAACAATGCCGGCATTGCCTCCAGTGCCCCCCTCAAGAGCCTGACCCTGCAAGAGTGGAATCGCATCCTCTCGGTCAACACCACCGGCACCTATCTCTGCACGCAGGCCTTTCTGCCGGCCATGTCCGACCAGAAGTGGGGGCGGGTCATCAATGTGGCCTCGGTGGCCGGCCAGGCCGGCGCCAAGTACATTTCGGCCTATAGCTCGTCCAAGCACGCCGTCATCGGCTTTACCCGCTGTATCGCCCTCGAGGTGGCGCCCAAGGGAGTCACCGTCAACGCGGTCTGCCCGGGGTATGTCGACACCGACCTGACCGGCGAGACGGTCGACCGGATCATCGAGAAGACCGGCATGACCGAACAGGACGCCATCGAAAGCCTGGCTCGCACCAACCCCCAGCATCGTCTGATCCAGCCCGATGAAGTCGCCTATCTGGTGCTGTGCTTGTGCGACGAGCGGGCCCGGGGTATCAACGGCCAGGCCATCAACATCGATGGGGGAGGGCTGGCTTGAAACTCGAGCCCATCAACCCCGAGAGCCTGGGCGCGCCCAAAGGCTACTCCAACGGCATCCTCTGCCCGGCCGGCGGGCGCCTGCTGTTCGTGGCCGGCCAGATCGCCTGGGATCAGCAGCAGAAGTTCGTGGCCGCCACCTTTGGGGCCCAGTTCCGCCGGGCCCTGGCCAACGTTGTCGCGGTGGTCGCCGAGGCCGGCGGTCAGGCCGACCAGATCGCCAGTATGCGCATCTATGTCACCGACAAGAGGCTCTATCTGGCCGAACTCAAAGAGGTCGGCGCGGCCTATCGCGAGTTCATGGGCAAGCACTTCCCCGCCATGGCCCTGGTGGAGGTGCGGGGACTGCTCGAGGATCAGGCCTTAGTCGAGATCGAAGCCACGGCCGTGATCTAGCCTAGTTGGAAGCGGTAGCTGCGTCCGTCTGGGCTAGACCAGATGCCCTCGTAGCCGCTGGTCGTGAGCAAACCGTCAAAGGTGCCGGAGTGCTTGCCCTGATAGAACTCCTGAAGGGTGCAGTTCTGTTCCAGCAGTGTGCCAGACAGCGTCAAAGTGTTGCCCGTCTTCAGATAGGTGTATTGGCCGCTCACAGAGCCGCCATCGATCGACAGGGTCATCGCGATTTCGCTGCCCGCCAATGAGCCTCGCAGACCCCCGCTGGGAGCGTGGGCCAGGGCGGGTAGACTGGCCAGCGCGGCGACCGGCACTAACGAGAGAAATCGTCGTCTGTTCATCCCTGGACCTTCGCCGTGACCCGGGCGCCCGCCTGTTCTAGGCGGGCCACCACGTAGCCACCGAGAAAGCCCGTGCCTCCGGTCACCAGCACCGCTTTGCCTCTCCAACCCCGATACCTGCGGCGGTCCGCGCCGCTGGGTTAGGGCCTGAATTCAGGGGATTACGCCCGGCTGTGGAGAAGACATCTTGATGCACCCGTTGACTCTTCTTACTGGTTTGGCGGGATTGGCCTGGTTGGGCGCCAAGCGGTCGTATCGCCCGCTTTTGCCCACCTACGCTGGCCCTAGCGAGCGCCTCGCCGGCACCAGCATCTTGTCTTCCCTGGAGGCTGAGCTGCCTGAGCACCAGAACGCCGTCTGGTGTGCAACCAGCGATTGGTGCCGGCCTCAGGCCGGGGGCGCACTGCCTGGCTATCTGACCATCAGCCGTCCGGATCCGGCACGGTTCGGGTTGCCGTCCGATGGAGAGATCACCGTCTGCAGTCTGGAAGCTCACCTCAGGTTTGCAGTTCCGTTTCGGTCGGCTAACCAACCGCTGATATTTCGGGCTAGCGGCGGAGCTACCCGGGCCGTGAACTGGTTTGGCCTGCGGGCCGAGGACCGGAGCAAATACAGGTCAATACGCAGGCAGGTACAGATACTGTGGGAAGATGACGAGGGCTTCGCGCTCGACATTTGCCGGTTCTCTCGACCCTTTCGGGTGATCGTGGCTCAGATCCCCAGGCCTTCCAGTCTCGGGGCGGGCGTCGAGGCTGTCCGCCAACGATGCGAGCAACCTCCGCGTCCTCTCGACCTTTGCGCGTCGCTGGCCATCCCGGCCCAGAGCTGGGAACTCTCTCAGCTCTTCGCGATAGACGCGTCCACATTCCGGGCAGAGTCAATCCAGTTTCGTCTCGACCGAGACGGGTGCCAGCTCGCCTCGGTCTCGCTAATTTGTTACCTTGGCCGGCAGGAGTATCACTTCGATCAGCCCTTCCTGCTCTATCTCGAGACCAGACCTGACGAGCAACCCGTGATGGTGATGTGGGTAGACAATGCTGAACTGCTGGCGCCCTGGTAGCGCGCCTCATCACGGGTGACACTCCGGGGGCTGCGGTCGGATTTCTTCGCCGGTAGCCAGGATGTAATTGTGTTGTTGGTATCGCCAGGGATTAGCTCTTGCAGGTGCAGCAAGAGGTGCGTGTCCTTAGGCCGGCCCTTGAGGAGAACAGTTAGTGAGAGGGGGCGCTCCACGAGCTGCGGAAAGCACCGAGTGCCTGGTCGGACCAGCTTCACAAATACCTTTTCGACCCCCTCCAGGTCGGCCAACGTAGATTCGAAACTGTCTTGGGCCTCGCTTTCCAGCAGCGCCCGGGCGATTTTGGCCTCCCTCCCGTTGAGGGCAGGCATTGGCGGGTGGCCGGGCCGGGGCAGATGGCGCCGGGCCAATTCCAATCGCGCCTGGTGGACCTCGAGTTCGCTGACGTAGACATAACTTTCGTCTGCGGCCGCGGCGTAGCCGGCTTGGGCCAGTGTGTCGGCCAACTCGCGGCATTCGCTGCCGGGAAAGGGGCGGAGGTTGACAGGTGTGTCAGGGACTACCCGTGCCGGACGAAAGAGCGCCGTCAGGGCGAGCACGATGAGAAGGGGCAACCACTGTCGGACCATAGTCTGAGTATAACCGCAGGCGGCGATCACGGCTATGCCGAACTCCATGGATGTTCGCCTGGCCGTAGAGGCGCATCAGCTATTCACCTATCCCGACGTGCTGGTCGTGTGCGGCTCGCCCCGGCTCTTCGAGGGGCGCAACGACACCCTGGTCGACGCCACGCTGATCGTAGAGGTGCTCTCCCCCTCGACCGAGTCCTACGATCGAGACCAGAAGTTCCGTTTTTACCGCGCCCTGCCTTCGCTCGAAGAGTATGTCACCGTGGCCCAGGCTTCGGTGTTGGTCGAGCAGCACCAACGCCAGTCCGACAGCACCTGGCTGCTCCGAGAACATCACTCGCTCAGCCAGAGGCTTGCCCTCCGGTCGCTGGGGGTCGAGATCGGCCTCGAGGGAATCTATCAGAACATCGAGGGGCTGTGACCGGGCCGCCAATCTGGCCATTCGAGGGGTGCTGGGGTTGCAGCGGCCCGTGCTGGTGGGTCGGCTGGGTGGGTTGGAAGGTGCCACCCTGGCCTACTATCTGCGGCATCGGCCGCGCCGCCCCTATCCGGAATGGTTGCGGGAGCGAATGCACTACAGCGCAGGTCTGTTCTCCAACGACGACCAGAGCATGGATGTTTACTCCATGCTGACGGCCGCGGCCCTACGCCAGGCTGACTTGTTAGCAGTCTGGTGGGCGCCCGGCGAAGCTTCGGCCCTGCGGGGTTGCCTGGCCGATGGTGTGCCGCTGGTGAATCTGGCCAACCTGCAGCCCTTTCGTCACCCGGAGCCCTGGAGTCAGTTGCTGGCGGGTAAGAAAGTGGTGGTGGTGCATCCGTTCGAGGCCTCCATACGGCAGAACTACGCTCGTCGCCACCTGCTTTTTGACGACCCGGCCGTCTTGCCCGGCTTCGAGCTCGAGGTGGTCAAGGCGGTGCAGGGAGTGACCGGCATCGAGACGGGCTTTGCTGATTGGTTTGCGGCCTTTGAGTGGATGAAGGCGCAGTTGAGCGGGCTCGACTACGAGGTGGCTCTGGTGGGGTGCGGAGCCTACGGCCTCCCGCTAGCGGCCTGGATTAAGGGGCAGGGCCGCCAGGCCATCCATCTGGGCGGAGTCACCCAGTTGCTTTTCGGTATTCGAGGCAGGCGCTGGGACCGGCGGCTGCCGGCGGGACTCTGCCTGCAAAACTGGACCCGACCCCTGCCCGAAGAGACTCCTCCGGATTTTATGGGCATGGAGGACGGTTGCTACTGGTAGGTTTGCCGTAGTAGCGCTGGCGCACTCGAAGGTCTTCTTGCAGGCGGACGCTCTGTCGACTCAGCTCGAGCCCCTCGGGGTTTTCATAGTAGATTCCGATGGGTTCCTCGAAATGATGCAGCCGATAGCGTTCGGCGACCCGCAGCCAAAATTCCCAATCGCCCGAGACCTGAAAGCTCTCGTCGAACAGGCCCAAGCGATCGTGCAGGCTGCGCCGCCACATCGGGTTGGGGCCGCACAGGCACTGCAAGAGCAGGGCCTGGTGCTGGTAGGCCCTGCGTCGAACCCGCTGTAGGCGGCCGGCCGCCAGGGCGGTGGGCCAGTCGAGAACGTCCTCGGGGGTGACCGCCCGCCAGTTGTCGGGATAAACCAGGGCCACCTCGGGAAGACTCTCCAAGCAGCAGACCAGGCGAGACAATCCGTCAGTCTGCATACGGTCATCGGTGTTGGCGTTGGTCAGAAACTCGCCCCGGGCGATTTCGATGGCCCGATTCCAGGCTCCATAGACGGTCTGGTGGGGGGTTTCCAACAAGCGGATATTCGGGTGGCGACACTGGTAGTCAGCGGTGATTTCGGCCTCTCGCTGGGGCGAGCCGCTGACCACCACCACGATTTCGAGAGCCTGGCCAAGATCCTGGGCCAGGAGGTTGTCGAGCCTGGTGGCCAGCCAGGCCTCGGACCGATAGCAAGAGACCAGGGCCGAGACTTTGATCAAGCCAAACGTTCCAACAGGGTCCGGGCTTGCTCGCCCCGGTCAAGGTCGTAGCGGAGCCCCCAGCTCTGGGCCTGGGCGACCAGGTTGGTCAACAGCGAAAAGACGAAGCGGCTGGCCTGATCGAGCTCGGGTTGCGGCGGGATCTTGCGAAATAGCAGCATCGACTCGCGCAGCAACTCGTCGAGGGTCTCGCTGGTGGGGCGAGGCGCGAGCCCGGCGGGGCCGTCTTCGGGCAGCAGCCTCACCAGGTGAGCCACCTCGACTGCCTGCCTGGGTCGGGGCAGGTCCAGCGGCAATTTTCCGTAAAAGTCGGGGCCGTCCCGAAGATGGCGGCCACACCAGGGAAGGAGCCCCAAGGCGTGCCGGGTGATCAAGGGCACCTGCAACGAGGCCACCCCCATCGGCTTGTCCCCGTCGAGAAAGAAGATAGGACTGTCGTCGGCCAGAAGCTGCCAGCCGGCTTCGACCATGCGCAAGGCCGTGGTCGTTTTTCCGATTCCCCCCGGGCCATATAACAATACCCCCCGGCCGTTCTTTGCCACCAGGGCGCCGTGGAGCGCTCGAAGTCCGGTCAGAGGAAAGACAAATCCCCGCAACACCGAGCGGAAGAAGGAGCTAAAGAAGTCCTCCGGAGAGTCGAGATAGCCTCGGCCCAGGCTGGCCCGGACGGTTGCGAGGGCGAAGTCTACCTCGATGAAGTGTTGACGGTCGCCGTCGATACGAGAGCGAAAGCGCGGGCGTTCGTAATAGCACGGTCCGCTCCCCAGGTTGTGTTCGGTCAAGAGGCCGCAGGCCTTGCCGACGCCAACAGGCCATTCGGCCAACTGCATCGTCCATTCCCGCCCGCCGCTATGGCCGTAGCCGTGAGGCAGCCGGGCCTCTAGCCACCGGAGCAGGCGGGGGCTCTGGCTGCGGATAGTCAGGCTCAGGCGAGGCAACTCGAGGCGCACCGCCTCTAGAGTCTTCATGCCAGGA
The DNA here is from genome assembly GCA_050250895.1 of Vulcanimicrobiota bacterium. Lineage (GTDB taxonomy): Bacteria > Vulcanimicrobiota > Xenobia > Xenobiales > JADMJV01 > CAYRFU01. Next base: position 244,014 of record JBFWNU010000005.1, read on the forward strand.
GTTTAGCCTGCCGGCAAGTAACCCCCTTCCATGAGTGATCGATTTCTCTGGCGGATCGTCAACGGCGAGGCTCTGGTGGTCGACCTGAGCAACGGCGACTACTATTCCCTAAATCCCACCGGGACCGAGATTCTCCGGCGCATGACCGAGGGCGAAGGGGCCGACCAAGTGGCTGCCTATCTCGAGGACCGATTTGGCCGGGCCGTAGGCGAAGAGGTGGCTGACTTCTTTCGCCAGCTGCAGCACGAGCAGTTGGATGGGCTGGCGGGCGATTCGACCCAGGCCCTCGAGCTGGCCCAATACGCTCCCCCCGTGCTGCGCAAGTACAGCCAGCTGGACTCGTTGGCCGCTTATTCTCCAGACAAGCTCTGAAGAAACCCTTCCTTCACCAGTTCACTCACGAAGCGCTCGAGCTCGTGTTGCAGCCGAGCCGGTTCGAGGCCCAGTCTGGCTCGCAGCTGCTCGAAAGCATCGTCGCCACTGCTGGTGAGGCAACGCCACATGAGCGCTCCCTGGCGGCCGACTTCCAACCGCCGCTGCCGGGTGGCCAGCCAGAGCGTGTCGGCCTGACTATACCAGCAGGCCAGATCGTCGGCCGGTTTGAGGTCGGTCCGGGGTAAGGGAGGGCGCTTCAACGGCTGCCAGACCGCCACCCGGGGGCCGCTCCACCGGTCCCAAAAGGCGCCTAGCCGATAAGCGAGCGCGTAGGGGTCGAAGCCGCCACCGCCCACCCCGAAGCCGAACCTGCGGCCCACTCGGGCCGCGCCTCGTCCGTAGCGAAAGAAGCGGGCCAGCATGCCCACTCGGCCGCGCCGATCAAGATGAATGACTGGATCCTGATCGGTCAGGGCCAGAGGCCACCCGGCCAGTAAAGCCCGCCAGCACAGTTCGACATCCTCGCAGGCCGGCAAGCTTTCGTCAAAGCCCCTCAGTTCGTCGAGCACCTGCCGGCGAAAGAGGGCGTTGCCGGTCTTTAGCCAGGCAAAGGGGCTACGCAGCCAGCTGAGCTCGTCGGTCGAGGGCGGGCTCGCACCCAGGTAACGCCACTCGATGGGACCACCCACGGCTCCCGCCTGGCTCGACTCCAGACGCGCCAACAGGCCTCCCGGCCATCCGCGTGCGACTTGACAATGGGCGTCAAGAAAGGCCACCAGAGGCGAGCGGCCGGCGGCGATACCCAGGTTGCGGGCCCGTCCGACCGACCCATGGCCGGCTAGCACCTGAGCTCCATGCCGGCGGGCCAGGGCGGCCGTGGCGTCAGACGAGCCGTTGTCGACCACCACCGGACGCAATAGCCTGGCCATGCTGGTGCCGGCCAGGCTCTCGAGGCAGGCACCGATATCGCGCTCCTCGTTGCGGGCCGGGATGATGACGTCGATCAAGAGATGGCCACCTGCAGTTCGTCGAACAGTTCTTCACGCCATTGGTCGAGCTGTCCTGGCCCTAGCTGCTCAGGGGGCCGGTCGGGTTGGATGGCCTTGAGGTCCAGACCCTGGGGGTAGCCGGGTCGCGGTCCGAGGTAGTGGTCGCGCGTGGCCAGCAAACACAGGTCCCACAAGCCGGCCTTGAGGCCTTCCCACTGGAGGGTGCTGACGCTTCCCCTTCGAGCGGGATAGGTGGTCATGTGCTGGCGCCGCCGCGACCAGCCACGTTCGAAGGCCTCGAAGTCGTTGTAGGGAGAGCCCGGGTAGCGCGGTCGGTGTTGATAGCAATAGGGAGAGATTCCGCTGGCCCCGCTCTTGTAAAGACCAAAGCCGGCCAGCACTCGGTGCGTCATCGCCTGCTCCGGGTAGGTTTGCCAATAGAAGTAGGTGTTTTGCGGTCGCAGCTGAGGAAAAGCCTCGAGCATCTCCATCGGAGCGGCGCCGCCATCGAGGCACAGACTGACGATGTCGGGACCCCCGCCACTGAAGGTCTGCCAGGATACGGCCGAGGCCATGGTGGGCCAGTGCGGATAGAGCCTGCGGGCCAGGGTCAGATTGCGATGGTGGACCTCCCAGGTGTTCCCTCCGGCGTCGACTTCGTCGCTGACATAGAGAACCGGCTGCATGGCGTGAAAGTCGAGCTTGGCCAGCCAGCGGGGAAATGGCTGCAGCAACACGGCCCGGCCGCAAAAGCCGCACTCGCTGGCCAGGTCGAGCACCTTCTGGGCCAGCCGCTGACTGCGCTCTCTGAGGCTGAAGCTCGTAAAGCCCGCCGTTCGAATGTCGCGCAGTTGCCAGCGCAACTCGGCTTCGTCGACATAGTGTTGGCTGCGACGGGGATCCAGGGTGGCCCGCAGCCAGAGCATTCGGTCTTGAGCGGGCTCGACCGGACGCACACCCAGGACCTCGACTTCGATGGGCAGGCAGAATTCGCGGCCACTCGCCCGCGCCACCAGTTGGGTTTGGTAGACCCCCGCCGGTTGGTCGGGCGGCACCCGCAGGCTCAGCCACAGTCGCTTGGGGAGCCGACCCAGCCGGGTCACGGCCGGTCCGGCCAGGCGCAGGTCGGGGGGCTGATAGTAGTAGCGCCACCCTTTGCGCAGGTAGCCATCCTCGATGGCGTCCTGGTCGCACTTGAGCAGCTTCTCGGGCACGGGCTTGAGGCGTTCCTGAAAGAAGCCGTCGCCGGGCTTGGGGGTGTCCTCGACGACGAAGGCTTCTCCGTGCAAGCCACGTTGGGGTGGGTATTCGACCACCAGCGTGCTATCGGGCTGCCCGCTCGCCCACAGTTCAAAGCCCAACTCCTGGCCCGGAAGCGCTCGCAGGCTGCGCCGGCTGGGGTCGAAGGTGAGAGTCACGAGAGCTTGGCCTGGAGCCTCTGACGGCTTTCGGGAAAGGTGAGCAGCACCTGGCAGAGATCGTATTGGGCCTTGAACACCGCCTGGCAGGCGCCCGGGCAGGCGGCCAGGGTGGCCGCCTCGTCGCGAAGCTGGCTCAACCGCACCGGGTCGAGGCCCACTTCAAGCTGCTGCCGCAAAGCTCGCTCGATCCGGTTGGCCGTTCGCTCCACCTGGGGCGGAGTGAAATGCCCGCCCTCAACCAGCCTGGCAGCCAGATCCTCGAGCCTGGCCTGGTCCACGGCGGGTTGAACCTCGAGTCTTTCGAGGACGGCCTGGAGGCGACCAGCCACCGTGTCCCAATCAGGCAGGCAGCCCACCGTCTCCAGTCCCCTGGCTCTCAGGCGCTGGGCCAACCGGGGTTGAGCTTGCAGGCGGCGCAGGCCTTCGGCCAATTCGGTCGGCGAGCCGGGCTCGACCAGCAGCAGGTTGTGCTCATCATGCCCGTATTCCTCGACCCCGCCGTTGCGGCTACAGAGGACCGGGACACCGCAGGCCATGGCCTCCAGCGGCGGCAGTCCCAGGCTTTCGTAGCGGCTCGACGAGCAGAGCACATCGCAGCCTGCGATGATGGAGCCCAATTGCTGGCGCGGCGGGTTGTGATGGTGCTCAACCTGAAAAGGCACTTCAGGCGGGTTCGGATTGCGCGAGACCATGACCAGCACGTAAGCGAAGTCGAGCGTTTCGAGCGCTTTGACCACCGCCGCGAAGTCTTTGACCGGCAACCTGTCGTCGCCGATCCAGAGAATTCGAAATGCCCCCTTTCGAGTTCGTCGGCGGGGTTGGAAATGCTGCCTGTCCAGGGCCAGTTGCAGATAGATCGACGGCCTGCCGAGTTGGGCCAGCAGCCGGGCCAGCGGGCGGGAAGTAGCGATGAGGGTGAAGGGCAGGTCGAGCAGTTCTTGGTAGATGGGCCGATTGGGTCCGGTCTGGAAGGGCTCGTAGGATTGGCATAAGACGGCCACCGGAGCCCTGCTTCGGGTTAGCACCCAGGGCAGCAAATTCAAGTGGGACAGCAAAATCCGCTGGCCCGAGAACTTCTGCGGAAAGTCCCTCGCCTGGGCGAAGGGAACCCCCAGGTCGAACCAATCCGGCTTGGGGCCAAAAGAGACGACGTGGGCCCCGGGCAACCGATTGGCAAGCTCGAGCAGCACCCGCGTGCCGCCTCCCACTGCGGTCGAAGCCATGAGCACTTGCGTCCTCATCGGGTCAACATCTGCCGATAAGCCTGGTCCCAATGGATGTGCTCGGCTTGCCACCCGGGCCCGATGGAGTAGCGGTCGAGCGGACGGGGACGCTCCTGGGCGATGGCCTGGCGAACTCGGGTCTGATCGACCGACCCGGCCCCGAGCCACTCGATGACCCTGCTCAGAGTGGCCTCTGGGTCGGCGAGCATGGATTCGTAGCTGACCACGAGACCGGCGCGAGGCAACCATTTGTGGCAAAAGGCCAGATGGTAGGCCAGGCCGCGCCTGGCGAAGGTGTCCCAATCCTCGGCCTCGAGTCGGGGCAGCCGTCCCTCTTCAAAGAGCTGGTAGTAGGAACGAAGGGCCGGTAGGGGAGAGCGCACCTGAACCAGGCAGGGCAAGTCGGTGGCCAGACTCAGGTCGAGATCGTGGTGCTTCTGAAAGTTGGTCTCGGGCAGGCTGCACGGCACTTGATGGCAGTGGCCATAATAGCTACAGTAGACGAATGCACGATTGGGCTCGGGATGGGTCGAGACCGGGCCTGGTCCGTTGAAATAATCCCACAACAGGCGGACCAGCAGGTGGTGGCCACTGCGGGGAAAGCTAACGCAGATAGCCCTGGTCAGTTCCAAAGGCTCGGCTCCTGGGACCAGGTCAGCAGCACCCCGGCCAGGTCGAAACTGGCCCGCGCCGCGCCGTAGAACTCGGCCGTGGGGCATTCGAGCAAGGCTGCCAGCCGGTGACGAACATCCTCGAGTTGGCGGCGCTCTGGCTGGCCAAGAACTCCGCCCGAGCGACACTGGGCGATCACTTCGCGTGCCTGCTCGCAAACGCGATAGGTCTCGATGGGAGTGAATACTCCCTGCTCCACCAGTTCTTTGGCTAGCCGCTCGAGTTCGGCCTGGTCCGGCTGCCAGGGCCGGGCGTCGGCCAGGACCTGCTCGAACGCCCGCAGGGTTGCCGGCCACTCGAAGCGCCCTTCGAGGTCGCGCCGTGCTTGCCGGCTCAGGCGCTCCCCGAGCCCCTCCTCGGTCAAGACCTGCTCTAGAGCACGGGCCATGGCGGCGCGATCTCCGGCTTCCACCAACAGCATGTTCTGGCCGGCGCGCCCGTAGTCGTCGACCCCCAGGTTGCGGGTCGAGACCACCGGCAGCCCGCTGGCCATGGCTTGCAGGGTCGCCAGATCGTGCCCCTCATACCACGAGCTGCAGAGATAGGCGTGGCAGCTGGCAAAGGCCTCCTCTAGCTGGTCGGGGTCGGGCTTGTAGAGGACCTGCCAGCCAAACTGATGGCCCTCGAGGTGGTCGCGTGGGGACGTCTCGGGGCTGAGCAAGACCAGTTCGAAGTCGAATCGCCTGGCCAGTTCGTCGAGGGCGGCAAAGCCGTCGCTCATGCCTTTGTAGGGAGCCAGCGGTGCCCCGCTCATCAAGATGCGCAACGGCCCTGTCGGCCGGGACCGATAGGCGAGCTTCTCGATGCCCACCGGAACGTAGTGGCTGGGTTGTCCTAGCAGCCCCTGCACCGAGCGAGAGACGGCCACCAGATTCAGCGGCAACGCCTCGATGGCCCCAAACACGGGACAGGGCCGGCGTAGCTCCTCGAGGGTCTGGCCGTAGTAAAAGCTCTCGTAGCCCTGGCAAAAGAAGATCAGTTTGGGGCTGAATCGGCCCACGCTTGGCACCAGGTGAGCATTGGAGACCACCACCACCTCGGGTTGGCGTGCCTGGATCAGCCCGGGCAGGTCGTCACTCTGAACAAATGGAGCCTGGAGCGAATACCAGTCAGGCCGGCTGCCCCACGAGGCCACCTCGACTCGCCGGCCGCTGGCCAGCAGCCGGTCGGCCAGACCAAATAGCAGGCGGGTGCAGTCTCCCATGACAGTTCGGGTCAGGCAGAAGAGAATCTCAGCTTTCACGTCGCATCGCTCCCTGGCGGTACCAGGCGATGGTGCGGGCCAGTCCTTCGTCGAAGCTGGTGGTGGCCCGCCAGCCGAAGGCCTCTTCGGCGAGCCGACTGTCGACCAGTCGCCTGGGCTGGCCGTCGGGCCGGCTCCTATCGAACTCGATGGGCCCCTCGAATCCCGTCAGACGGGCGATTTTTGTAGCCAGATCGGCCACCTTGATCTCCTGGCCTGAACCCAGGTTGACCGGCTCTGACTCGGAGTAGGCCTCGGCAGCCCGCACAATCGCCTCGGCGGCGTCGTCGACGTAGAGAAACTCGCGGGTGGCCCGGCCGCTGCCCCAGACGGTCAGACCTTGTCCGCTGAGGCACTTGCCAATCAGGGCTGGAATGACGTGGCTGGTGTCCGGGTCGATGTGATCGCCCGGCCCGTAGAGGTTGACCGGCATCAAGAAGATCGAGTTGAACCCATATTGCTGGCGATAGGCCTGACCGGCTACCAGCATCATCTTTTTGGCCAGGGCATAGGGAGCGTTGGTCTCTTCGGGATAGCCATTCCACAGGTCGTTCTCGTTGAAGGGCACGGGGGTGTGCTTGGGATAGCAGCAGACGGTCCCCACCGAGACGAACTTTTCGACCCCGGCCTGCCAGCAAGCGTGAAAAAAGGGAACTCCCATCATCAGGTTGTCATAGAAGAACTCGGCCGGGCGGGCCTGATTGGCTCCAATACCTCCCACCCGGGCGGCCAGATGGATGACCACCTCCGGCTCGGCCTCGGCCAGGAGCCTTTGGCCGGCGCCCGCCTGGCACAGGTCGCGCTCAGACCCCACGGCCGTCACCCTGGCCCCGGCCCGCTCGAGTCGGGGCACGACGTAGCCACCGAGAAAACCCGTGCCACCGGTAACCAGCACCGCTTTGCCTGTCCAAAACGACATGTGACGCTGCTTCCCGCGCCCCGCTCCTGATCCCTGGGCGCTGGCGAGGAGTTGCCGTCAATTTGGCCGGGAGGACGTGACCGTGATTGGCGGGTCTTCGGGCGGTAGGTAGCAGACATGCTCGGGTCGGGCCATAGTCTGACCATAGCCGCAGGCGGGCATCCGCGCCATGCCGAACTCAGCTACGTGCTACCGCTGCCTCATCGACGCTTTTCGGCCGAGGAATATTTGCGCCTGGAGGCCGACTCCGCCTCCAGAAGCGAGTTCCACGAGGGCCTGATTTATGCCATGACAGGCGGGTCGCTCGACCACAATCGCATCGTATGCAATCTGGTCCATCAGCTTCGTCTGGGTCTCGACGGGTCGGACTGCGAGGTCTTCAGCTCGGATGTTCGCCTGGCGGTAGAGGCGCATCAGCTATTCACCTATCCCGACGTGCTGGTCGTGTGCGGCTCCCCCCGGCTCTTCGAGGGGCGCAACGACACCCTGGTCGACGCCACGCTGATCGTAGAGGTGCTCTCCCCCTCGACCGAGTCCTACGATCGAGACCAGAAGTTCCGTTTTTACCGCGCCCTGCCTTCGCTCGAAGAGTATGTCACCGTGGCCCAGGCTTCGGTGTTGGTCGAGCAGCACCAACGCCAGTCCGACAGCACCTGGCTGCTCCGAGAGCATCACTCGCTCAGCCAGAGGCTTGCCCTCCGGTCGCTGGGGGTCGAGATCGGCCTCGAGGGAATCTATCAGAACATCGAGGGGCTGTGACCGGCCGCCTAGCAGCAGGCAGCCAACCCTGGCCGCAGGGTATCGGGCAAAACCCGCGAACGGGAACAAAAGCACCTCTTTGTGCTGTCTAACCCAAGAGCATGGCATCGCTTCCTTTAACAGAGACTCTGGGAATTCGCCTCGGTTTAACCAGCGGCGAGTTTCGGGCTGTTCGGGAAGAGCCGCGCAGTTTGATTGCCCGGGCGTGTAGTGGTGAGGCCGGCGCCATCGAAGAGCTGGTGGAATACTATCAAGACACCATCTACTCGATCGCGATGACCTTCACGCGCAACCCCCACCGGGCCGAAGACCTGGCTCAAGATGCCTGGATCCGCATCATCCGCGGCCTGTCGACCTTCAAGCAAGATTCGCGCTTCACCACCTGGGTGTATCGCATCACCATGAATACTTTCTTGAATTCGACTCGCAAGCGCGAACTCAACCTCGACGCCGATGAGCGGGTGCTTGAAGAGCCCCGTGGCGACGAGGGACGAGGGCAGGCCATGCTCGACACCAGCCTGGCCGTGCAAGAGGCCGTGCGCGAACTGCCCGACGAGTTTCGGGCTGTGGTTGCGCTGCGCTTTGCCGCCGATCTCTCTTATAAAGAGATCGCCCAGGTCCTGGACGTGCCGCTCGGAACGGTTCAGTCTCGCCTCAAACGCGGGCTGACCCGGCTAGCCGAGCGATTGGGTAGCGACAGTGCCGAGGGGGTGCCCGTTGTCGCTGACTAGCACTTATAAGGTTTTGCTGGTGGTGGGCTTCTTGATGCTCGACTTCGTGGGCTTTTACCTCACCGAGTATCGTGACAAGTGGGGCGAGTTGTCCGAGCTTGAAGAGCGGCTTGAACATCGCCATCTGGTGCTCGAGCAAAAGCGTGCCAAAGAATATGCCCTGGCCGACAGCGCCGACGAGATCGCCAAGCTCGAGGCCCATTTGAGCAACCTGCTGACCCAGCACCCTGAAGCCGAGGCGCTGGGTCTGTATATCGACGGGCTTGAACAGATCGTGCTCTCTTCGTATGAGAACGAAGGCCTTCCCCTGGCTATCGAGTCGGTCACGCCGTTGCCGGCCTCACCCCCCGAAGGCTATCGCACTCAAGACTTTCAGATGAATTTCCTCGGCCGATATGACGCCATAGAGGACTTTCTCTACCAGATGAACGGTCTGCAATCCGAGCAACTAGTGGCCATCAGCAGTCTGCATCTGTCGAGCACCGACGAAGGACCGCTGCGCATCACCATGCCGATGCGGGCCTATCTGGGCGAAGAGGAGCAACCATGAAGCTGCTCGATAGCCCGATGCTGATGCTGTTGGCCAGGCGGCGCGCTCGTCGCTGCCACACCCCGGCCGCCTATTGGGTCGGGCTGGGCCTGGTGCCGGTCGGGTTGACCGGTTGGTTGCCCATTTCGCCGCTGACCTCGCTGTTAATGATGTTGGCGGTCAACCTGATTTATCCGTTGTATCTGGCCGGACACGGGGCCATGGCTCTCGCTAGCTTGCGACGCGGGCGCTGTTTTGACGAGCTGCTGGGCAGCCGCACCACCGCGCGCGAACTGATCGACTCGGTGGCTTTGGACACGGCGATGGTCTTTGCCCGCACCGGTTTCTGGCTGCTGGGACCATGGGCTGGTTGGTTTTGGCTCCAGGGCCAATCGCCTGCCTGGGCGGTGCCGGCCTGGTTGGGGCAACTGGGGATGGCGGTGCTGCTCTCGTATCTGGCCCAGGCCGGCCAGAGCTGGTCGGACGGCGACGCCGACTTCGTCATCCGCCAGGCGGTGGTCGGCGTGGGGCTCGCCCCGGTGGTGCTCGGCGGTTCGCTCTTGCTCGGTCCCGAGCCCAACGCTCCAGGCTTGGCCGGCCTGGCCCTGGCCGTGGGGCTGGTCTGTCGGGCTCTGGCGGTGCGCGGCCTTGAAGCCTATCCTCGGCTGCGCGGCAAGATTCGCCAGGCCCGCGACCTGTTCGCTAGCCGCACCCCCGGCTGGGGCGACATCTACGAATTGGGCATGGCCCAGAACCCCGTCGTGTTCCGTGAGCGCCGCGCCGAGGCACGCTACGCTCCGCTGGGCCGTTTCGGCCTGCTGCTGGGCCGGCACGGTTTTGCCGCTTTGCTGCTGGCCGCAGTCGCTGGCACCGCCTATCGGGCGCTCGAGGCCCACTGGGCCAATCTGCAGGGTGTCTTGTGGATGACGGTGGTGGTCTTTTTCGTGGTGCAGACCCTGCGGGCGGCGTATCGCACCGTCGGTTCGCTAGTCGACGAGCGCGAGAGCGGCACCCTCGAGTCGCTTTTGCAGACCACCCTCTCGGGTCGTGACTGGATCGCGGGTTGGGTCATGGTGGGCTTTGCTCCGCGCGCCATCGAGAACCTGGTGGCCGGCCTTCTGTGGGTGGGCGTGGCCTGGCTGGGTGGACAGAGTCCGCTTCGCTTCGGTCTTTGCCTGATTCTGTTGATGGGCTTTACGCTGGCCGCTACTTATGCCGGCATCTGCGCCTCGGCCGTGTCGTCGAGTCGCGAGCAAGCTCTGGACCGAGTCGGTGTCGACCTGTCGGCCGGCTTGTGGTTGCTGGGCATGGTGGCCTTGTTGGTAGCTCTGTGGGCGCCGGGTCCGCTGGCTCTGGTAGGGCTGGCACTGGGCGCGGGTATTCTGGTCCGTTATCAACGAGCGGCCCTCGGACTGTTGCTCGAGACCCCGGTGCACGACCAGGACGAGTCGTGGGTTGAAGAAGTGTTGCGCAGCGGTTTGCAGCGGTCGGTTCCTGATGGCTTTGGCAATCGGCTGCATTCCCGTCTGGGAGAAGAGCCGGCAGCCGAGGTTTTGACCCATTCGCTACGCCAGGGAGTGCCCGATGGGTTCAAGTCGCGCCTGCTCGAGCGTCTCAGCCGCGAAGGCCTGACCGAAGAATAGAAAACAAGCCCGGCAAAGGCTTGTGAAATGGTCAGGCGACTCGTTTACTGGTTAGGCTGTTGCTCTTGAGCAGCCAGGGCAGCCCGGATGACGCAATCGTAAACCTGCATGTAAAGCGAGACAGCCTCTTCGGGCGTCTGGATATTACGATTGCGAATCAGCGGCGGCGTCAGGTTGAGCGCGATACTGACAAATTGAGCATGGATCTTAGCGTCGTCCACGAAGGGGGCTTTCGCCTAGTTCAGGCACCCTCCTGCAGGGCCTGAGGGCAGTTCAGAATCGGGCTTTGATGGCTCCTGGAAGGACCTCGACCTCGACCGGGGTCTCACCCACCAGCTCTCCGTCGAGCTGAATTCGCTCGACCGGGTCGGTGGTCACACTAAAGCGAGGAACCTGATAGTATTGCACGCCCGGCAGGTCGATGTGCTTGCCGGTCACGGTGCCTAACAGCTGGCGCACCGTCTCGGGATAGGTGGTGCGCGGCAGCAGACAAAGATCGAGCAGGCCGTCGTCAGGCCGGGCTTTGGGAGCGGTGCGAAAACGGCCGCCATAGGTCTGGATGTTGCCTACCAGCAGCAGCCAGAAGTCGAGGTTTACCTCGGTATTGCCGATCTTGAGACTCATCTTTCGACTCTTGACGTGATACTCCTGAAACTTTTCGAGCGAGGTCAAGAGATAGCCCAGGGCGCCCAGGGCCGCCTTGCGTTTGGCGGGCAGATGGTAGGCCACATGGGCATCAAAGCCCACCCCCATGAAGCAGATGAAATGGCGACCGCCGGCTTTGCCCACATCCAGGGCTCGCGGTTCGGTCTCGAGCACATGCCGGCAGGCCCTCTCGACCTGGATTGGCACCCCCATCTCACGGGCCAACACGTTCTCGGTGCCGAGCGGGACAACGCCCAGCGATACCGACGTTCCGACCACGCCGTTGACCACCTCGTTGATGGTGCCGTCGCCACCCGCCGCCACCACGCAGTCAAAGCCGTTCCGCTCGGCCTCGTGAGCGACTCTGGTGGCATCACCGGGTCCGGTGGTCAGGTGAAGGTGCCAATCGATGCCCGCCGCGTCAAAGGTCTTGCGTAACTTGTCCAGGGGTGATCCAAGCCGGATTCGGGACAACCCCGCTTTGGGGTTTGAGATGGCCAGCAGCCGCAAATTCGACCTCCCCAAAAAAGTTCCGATTTTTCTGCCACCCGGGCTAGACAGACTCCTCGCCGGTCGTGAAGAAGTCTTAACACCTTACAGGAGAGGGGCACCCAGGTGCAGATTTTCAATCCGTATCAGTATCAGCTTCGTGAAAAGACGGTAAGCGACACTCAGACGGAACTAGCCTGCAGTCTGTTAGCAGCCCTCTCCAAAATCACCGCCGCCATCGCTCGCTAGGTCGGCGCAAAGTCGATTGCTCCAGGTTATTGGGGTCTCGACCTGAGCGACAGCCCATTCGCTCCTTCCCCCGACCGAAGACTCCTCCTCTTCCCTCCAACGCCAGAGTTCCTTTTCTCGCCCGCGAAGCGAGCGCTTCCTATCCGGCGATAGGGGCGTCGAGACACTTGTCGGGAATCCCGAAAGCCTCGACCAGAGCCAGCGCATTGGCTCGCACCTTCTTGCACAGAACCAGGTTCTCGCGACGAATGGCTTTGGATTTGGCCGCTTCCAGATAGCCGGCCTCGAGGTACCAGCCGCGGTCGGCTTCGAGGCGCGACAGGGCGAACAGGTCGCAGACATCCTTGAGGGCAGCTTTGAGCGAGTCATCTGCCAGGCCGGCGACTCGGGCGACGAACTGCTCGAGAATGATACGCTCGATGTGGGCATTGGCCAGCTTGAGCAGGTGGTCCTGGCAGTCGTTGAAAGCATGGAAAGAATCCCAGCCAGCGTCGATCTTCTTCTTGAGGCGTCGGGCCACCGACACCAGCAGCGAGTCCTCGCGATAGCGGAACGCGGCTTGCTGGAACTCGGGGTCGCGCAAGTGGGCCGGGTCCGTGTTGCGGGTGGTGATGGGATTTTGTTCGGCGATGGCGATGGCGGCTTTGCCGGTCAGGTATTTGACGATACCGAAGAACTTCATCGACGAGAACTGGTGGCGGAACTCGGTCAGCAGGCCCTTGGCCACCAACTGCATCAGTACCGGGTTGGCTCCTTCGAAGGTGGCGAAAACATCGGTGTCGGCTTTGAGGGCCCCGAAGCGGTTCTCGGAGAGATAGCCCTGGCCGCCGCAGGCCTCGCGGCAGACCTGCAGGGTCTCGATGTTGTTCCAACTGGCCCAGGCTTTGAGGCCGGCCGCCAGGCTCTCGAGGTCGCGGGTGTCGGCGTCGGGGTCTTGCTCGACCATCTTCTCGGCCAGATGAGCCGAGGCGAAGGTCAGGGCGTAGGCGTTGGCCAGCAGCGGCATCAGACTGCGCTGGTGAGCCTGATAGTCGAGTAGCACGGTCTCGGGCTCGCCGGCGGCGCCGAACTGACGCCGTTTGGCGCCGTAGCGAATGGCGATGGTGAGGCCCAGACGCGAGACAGCCGTGGCCGCTCCGGCGATGCTGATGCGGCCCATGACCAGCGTGCCGAGCATGGTGAAGAAGCGCTTGGAAGCGCTGTTGATAGGGCTGGTGTAGTGGCCCTCGGGCGAGACCTGGGCGAATCGGTCGAGCAGGTTCTCGCGGGGAATGCGAATGTGATCAAAGCGAATGCGGCCGTTGTCGACCCCGTTGAGGCCGATCTTCTCGCCGTCGTCCTCCAGGTAAATCCCCGGCAGCGCGTTATTTTGCAGATCACGAATCGGCACCAGGAAGGCGTGCACCCCGTAACTGGTATCGTCGATGACGAGCTGGGCGAAGACGGTGGCCATGCGAGCGTGCAAAGCCGCGTTGCCGATATAGTCTTTGCGGGCCGACGGGGTGGGAGTGTGGATGATGAATTCGCCGCGGGTCTTGTCGTAAGTTGCCGTGGTCTCGATGTCGCGCACGTTCGAGCCGTGGCCGGTCTCGGTCATGGCGAAGCAGCCCGGCAACTCGAGGCTGATGACCTTAGGCAGGATCTCGCGGTGATGGCGCTCGGTGCCCAGGTTGAAGACGCTGCCGCCAAACAGGCCAACGTGCACGCCGAATTTGATCATGAGACTGACATCGAAACTGGCCAGTTCCTCGGCGATGGCTAGAAAGCCGCCCAGGTTATCCTCGCCCCCAAACTCGCGCGGATAGGCGATGCCGCTGATCCCCTCGTGGGCTAGTTCGCGACACCAGCTCAAGACGCGCTCGCGGAAGGCGGCTCGGGGCAGACCGTATTCGTGGCGAAAGCGGGGGTGGCTGAGAATCGAGCGGATGCGCTTGCGCTCGGCCCGGTATCTGCCTTCGAGCAGCGCCTGCAGGGCTTTGGGGTCAAAAGTCGGCTCGGGCTCGCGATCGGTGGGCGGAGGAGGGGATTCGATGAGCATCTCGCGCGAAGCCTCGGAACCCACCGCGCCCAGAGCTTCTTGAAGATCGATCAGAGCGCGCTTGACGCTGGGGCTGGCTGATTCGACTTGCTCGGCCATGGCGTAACCCAGATCGGCGAGGTCCAAACGGGTGGATTCGGGCAATTGAGCGGCCGACTTGCGGATGGTCGAGAGCAGGATCTGCAACTGGTGGGCCGAGGGGGGCGAGTGAGGATCGAGCCAGACGGCCAGCAGGGCTCGGGTCTCGTCGTCGAGCCCGGTGTGTTCACGAATGCTCGACTGCAGGCTTTGCAATTCTTGTGAGCCTAGCGTCCCGTTGGCCCAGGCCACGTAGATCATCGGTAGAAAGGGCAGAAGTGTCTTGCTCTCGGTGCTGCGAACCGGGGTCTGTGTGGTCACTTGATCTCCTCGCATGATCCCCCTATAGGACATGATTGTCTATCCGCTCGGAGCGCCCTTCCAAAGTAAAAAAGAATCGGATGTCTCCATCCGATTCTTTTTCCGGATTGTGGTCTCAGTCCCGGTCCCACCACCGCCCTGCGGGAGATGGGAACCTCTTGGACGAGGTAGGACTCGCTGAGGCCCTACCGGCTAGAAACTTTACTGACGGATATAGGCGTCGACCTGATTGAACATCTTGTCAGCCGTCTTGGCTTTGTTGATGGTGACGTCCTGAGTGATTTCGAAGATCTTGGTCTGCGTGTCCTGCATGATCTTCCAGCGTTGCATCTGCTGTTTCTGAGCGTCAGCCTGGATCTGGGTCTGAATGGTCATCACCTGCTGCATCGCCTGCTGCTGCATCTGCTGCTGGGAAGCCATCTGGGTCATCATGAATTCGGGGCTAATCGCCATTGTTGTCATCTCCCTCGAAGTGTTTAGGTTTCTTGTTCACCGTTGTTATCACGCGGGGTCTTCGAAAGTAAACCGTCGTGTTTGTTAACTGTTTGTTAACTGGTTCGGTTGAACAGGGCTTAAGACCTCTCTTGCGCCCAGAGGTTTCACCGTGCTAACAGTGAAGCTAAGCCCCATGCTGGATAGCTTCGACCCCAGCGGGCTTGCCTCCCCCCGAGAGTGCGTCGAGGAACTGCGCGGACTCGGCCTGGAACTGGGCTTTCGGGCGGGTGCTCGCCTGTTCTCGCTGAGCCAACGCGGAGTGCGCTTCTCGCTTGCTTTTCTCGAGGCTGCGGCCGAAGGAGGGCCAGAGCAGCGACTGCTGATGGACCCGGGCTGGAATGCCCTCGAGCAACCCCAGCAGAGCCAGGTCGAAGCGTTGGTGGGCGATTGTCAGGCGGTAGTGGTGGCCGCCGGAGGTCTACTCCATGTCTTGACCCCGGACGAGGCTCCCAGCCCGACGGCTTTGGTTCACGCCTCGTCCGAGTCGCTCTTGAGTTCGGTGGCCGGTGGGGCCGACCCCCACGCCTTTTCGGGCATTCTCTGGGACCGGCGCAAGATGGAGCAGGCCTCGCTGTGCCTACTCGACGGCGAAGATCCCGATGAGTTGGTCGAGAGTTTTCGCTACCTGTTTCGAGCCCTGGTGACCAGCGGCCAGAGTCCGATGGATTTGATGGTCACGGCCCTGAAGCGGGGGAAGCAAGAGCTGTCGCTCGAGGTGGCTCGGCAGGTGCAAGAGCATCTCAATCGGGAGCTGGGTCGGGCCCTGCGAGCGGTGGTCTCGGCCGAGCCAAAGCCAATGCAGTCGGCCCTCAACTATCTGCTGGGCGAAGACGGTCGGGCCTGGGCCGAAGTGCTGGCGGTGGTGCTGTTGCCGGCCCTGCGTGGAGTGGTTTCGCAACCCGAGGGTCGCGCGGTCGTGTTCGCGGTGCTCGAGCAGACGGTCGAGCGCATCGGTACCGACCCCCGCGAGGTCGAGTCGTTTCTCGACGCTCTGGTCGACGAGATGCCCCGCCTGAGCCTGACCCAACGACTGGGTTTCGCTCGCTTTTTGGAGAAGCTGCAGAGCGTCTATCCGGCCGTGACCACCTATCTGCTGACCCAGCTCAAAGTGGCTCGTAGCCCTCAGGATGCCGCCTTCTTTGGGCACGTGCTCTCGCGCATGCAGCTTTCGGCCGAGGAGAAGGGCGAATGTCTCGAGCGGATGGTCGAGCTGTTTTCGGGTCAGGGCCTCGAGACAGCCCTGGAAGAACGGCTCAAGAACACCTTCGTCAGCCTGGGGGCGGCCGCGCTGGAACGTCTCTCGGACCCGTTCTTGCTGCGCCGGCTGGGGCCCGCCCGCCGCATGGATGTCATCGCCCTCTGGAATCGCTTTCGGGCTGAGGGGCTCGAGATGCCGGACCAGAGTGTTTTCGTCGAGTTGGCTCTGACGGCTGTCCGCGACCGGCGCCGCGATACCGTGTTGGCGTTGGTGCGCTCGGGCCAGATGACTCACCCCGCCCTGGTCAAGGGCCTCCGGGCCGACCCCCATCCCGAGGAGCTGGTGTCGTATTTCACCGGCGAGGCTTTTCGGTTGGAAGAGCCTGATGACGAGGAAGTCTTTCGTCTGCTGGCGGTGTTTGGCGCGTTGCCCCTCGAGAAACCCTTCGCCAGGCTGCGCCAGGAGGCCGCCCTCGGCTCGGCGGCCGCGGCCCATCGGTTGCTGTTTTTTGCTCGCCTGGCCAGTCACCTCGAGCTGGACAAAAAGGGGCGAAAGCGCCTGGTGGCGATGGTGGCCGAGCTGCTCGATTTCAAGATTTACAATCCAGGCAGCCATCCCAACGTCTGGCTCGGATTGGGCTATCTCGGTGCCCTGCGGGGGCTGCCTCCCCAGCTGGTTCGGCGCAGTCTGGAGTTGGTCTCGGCTGACCTCGAGCAACATCCCGACCAGAAGGTCGAAGCGCTGCTGCGCATCTATCCCCACGCTTCTCAAGAGCAACGAGTCCACACCGAAGAAGCTCTGCGTTCGATCTTCGCCTCGGAGAGTTCGTTACGAACGGTGCTCAAGGCGTGCTTGTCAGGGCTCGAGCAACTTCTCCACCGGGGCGAGTTTTTGGTCGAGCCCGAGAAGCTGGTGGCCGACCTGTGCCGCACGGTGCTCTTCAAAGGACGCGAACAGAACCTTCAGCAGGTGATGCGGCAGGCGCTTTCCTACGCCACCGAAGGAGACGGCGTGCGTCGACCTACCGTGTGGGACCGGGAAGACCGTGAGCAGGCGCTGCGGATTCTGGGAGCCATCGTGGTTCATCCCGCCACCGACGAGCGTCTCCACCGCATGGTGCTGGTGCGCCTGTTCTCGTTTCTCCAGGATTGGCTCGACGAGGTCGAGCGGGGTAAAGACCTTTATGCCTGCCGCGACACGGCCTTGTTCGATCTGCTCGATCCGGCCCTGCGCCAACGGCCCGGAGAGGTGGGCTTTGACTATGCCGGCGAGGTGGGCTGGAAGCTCATCGAACTGCATCGGCGCGTGCCGCATCAGCTCAACCTCGAGTGGCGCGAGTCGGCCCAACGCTTCCTGTTGACTCTGGTCGAGCTGGATGTGGGTGCCGAGTTACGCAAGAACGGGGTGCGGGTGGACCTGCCCGATGCTATCCTCAACGCTTTGATGGAACTCGAGCCGGTCGAGGAGCAGGAGGTTCCGGTCAGTCGCTACCTGCTCTCGACGCTGCATGGTCGGGCTACCCTGCGCAACCCCCTCGAAGAGCGTCTGTGTGAGTATTTGGGGCGCTAACCAACACCCTCGAGCGGGCTCGGAGGATGCTGTTGCTCGGCTGGAGCCACCGAATCGCCGGGTTCAAGTTTGATGGCCTGGTCGAGGTCGGCCAGGGCCCCGGCTGGCGAGATGGCGCTCGAGCCCCATCTAGCCGATGGCCAGGCGTCCGTCGGGTCGCTCTCTTAGCAGCCCGTTGGGTGATTTCTGCAGCTCCATCATGCGCTCGCCGATCTGGTCGGGCCCGACCTTTCTCACCAGCGGGCTCTCGGAGATCTTCTTCTCCTGGGCCGAGATGACGCGAACCTCCATCATCTGGTCGAAGGGCAGCTCTTCTTCCCCCGAGACCTTGCCCCACTTGTCACCATAGGCGTTGCGTTTGGTGGTGCTCAGCAAGGCGGCGAAGGCGGCCAGCTGGTCGACCTCAGAGGTCTTGAGCAGGCTGTCGAGCTTGGCCCGGATCTGGTCAAACAGCTTCTCGCGCAAAGGGTGGGTCTGAGACAGCTTGAGGATGACCATGTAGCGGTCGCCCAGGGGATGGGGACGCATCTGGAAGCCATCCCGCTCCATCCACAGATACTCGCCGGCGCGGAACTCGAGAATATCGAACATGCAGCCCAGTACGTAGCATTCGTGGGCCTCTTCCAGAGCTACCCGCTCTTCCTTGGTAAGGATGGCGAGATCGGGAAACTTCTTGTCCTGGCATTCGATGTGAAGACACTCGCCTTCAGTGTAAAGTTTGAGGTACGAGTCGCGCAGATCCAGTACCCGCGAGACGTAGTTGATAGGAAAGCCACCGGCCTCTTGATAAAAGATGATTTCGCTGGTGTCCGGGATGGGATAGAAGCGCACGTCGCTCTTGATCTCGCGGGTCACGTACTGGCGGAACTTGTCGACATGCGAGGTGACCTCGGAGGCGTCGGCAGGGGTCATACCCGGCCCCGGCCCCGGCACGCCCACCATCGGATGAATTTGCTCGTCGGGCAAGCGGAAGGTGCCCAACACCCCGCTGCGGGTGGCCCAGAAGGCCGACCGCGAGATCATCTGGCGCAGGTGGTTGCCGCGGGTCTGCTCGTCCATAGTGGAAAACAGCACCTTCACCACGTGGAAATCGTTGCGGATGGGCTCGAACACCTTGCGCGACTCGCCCAGCAGGGCCCGCGTCCACTCTTCGGTGCGACCGCCGGCGATGTCGCTCGACAACCCCGACACGGTGCGCTCGAGGCGCCTCAAGACCGAGTCAGAGACCTGCTTGAGTTTGTCGCCCTTGATATAGGCCGGATAGTAGCGCTTCTCGATATCGGTGGCCTCGTACAACACCAGGCTGTGCGGAGCGGAGTCTTTCTGGCTGAAGTAAGAAAACCCGCGCTTGAGTTCTTCGGCCATGCGATCGAGATCGCGAGTGAGTTGACCCAGCTGGTCGACCAGCCCGCCGCCCCGCCGGCCGTCGGGCCGCACACTGCCCTGGATGAAATCGATCAGGCGCTGGCACAGGCCTTTTCCCTCGTTATAGGCCCGCTCTTGCAGCAGGCAACGTAAAGAACCGGGAGCCCGGTTATCGCCCACCTGAGCCGATAGATAACGGTCGGTGAGGTAGTTGAGGATGGTGCCTTTGCGTCCGTCCCAGTTGGTGCGGGCCTGGTAGCGCCCCACTTCGGAAAGGCTGCGGGTGACCTCGGCGATGCGGCGCCGATACTTCTCTTGAATGTCGGTCGACTTCTTATCGAAACTGGCCTGGATGGTCTTGAGCTGGGCGGCCGTCTCGTTGAGTACGGCCTGGGCGTATTCGATGCTGTGGCCTTTGCCGTCGACCAGCTCGAAGGCCGAGTCGCGCAAAGCCTTGCTGGCCCGGTCAAACAGCGCGTCTTGATTGGCTCGCATGGTACGAGGATAGTGGCCCCACTGCTCGGGCTCAGGACCGAGCTTTTCAGACCACAGGCGTTTCTCTTCGTCTTCGGACTTCTCGGCCAGAAAATCACGCAGAGGCTGGCGCTTCTGGCTGTGTTCGCCGCGGTTGACGGCCTGCAAGACACCGGCCTTCCATTGGGTCAACTCGCGCAACAAGCCGGCCGCTTTACCCTTGGCGGGGTCGGCCAGACCGCCGTCGTCGAGCAGGGCAAACAGGATATCGTGACGCTTTTCGTCTTCGCTCAGTTTAACCCGGTCGAGAAAGTCCTCGCGCACGAAACGAGGCACATCGGCGGGGTTGAAGCTGCCAGCAGTGGTGCCGCCCCAGGTCTGTAGGATCTCGGAGGCCAGCTTGTAGGAGCAAGCGGTGATGATGCGGTCGTGGGGCACCACGATGGTCGACATGCCGAGCGAGCCGTAGCGCTGGATGAAGTGCTGCTTGAAGGTCGGATGCTCGTAGTCGTAGGTCTTGTTCATGTACTGGCGCAGGTTGACCCGAGCGCTGCGCTTGTGGTCGGCAAACTCGCCGTGGGAGAAATCTTTGAAGATGGCATCAGCCAGCAGTTCGAAGACCAGTTCTTGACTGCCCGGCTGACCGCCGGTGACCTGGCCGGCCGCGTTTTGATTGTCGAACACGTAGGTGTAGTCAAAGGGCGGAATGGGGATGCGGCTGATCTTGTCACGCTCCCACTCGACCGGAAAAATGTTGGCGCCGCCATAGCTGAAATAGTTCAGTTCCTTGAGCAGGGCATAGCTGTTGGCGCGCATCTTCTCGTTGGTGACGGCTCCGAAGTGATCGGGAAAGACCAGAAACGACGAAGTGGTCAGGTTGCCCTCTTGAAAGACATCCTTGACCAGAAAGGCCATGTCCATCAGCATGCCCGAGCCGGTGCCGCCCGCGATCGAGCAGACGATGTAGACATTGGTGGGCTGGTTGAACTCGACCTGGGCCAGCAGACCCAGCTCTTTGAGCAGGGGCGAACTCATCATGCGCTCGGCCGAGAGCGGGTCGCGAATCTTGCGGTTGGCCTCGACCACGGCTGCTCGAATGTCGCGATAGTGATGGAAGAAAGCCAGGCGACTGTAAGCACGGATCTGGCCGGCGCCTTCGTTCATCTGGCCCAGGGCCGATAGCCCCGGATACCACCAGCGGTCGATGTGGGCGTAGTTGGGCTCTTTGAGGTTGTTGGTGATGACGGTGGTGTCGGCCACCGTGACCATCAACCGCTCGGTATCGGTCATGCGCACATACTCGCGCACTTCCTTGCCCAGAATGTGCTTCTCGCTGCGGTCGGTATCGAGCCACAGATAGCCCACAATCGGAAACTCGGCCAGGCTGCCGTACTTCTCGTAAAAGCGTTTGCGCACGCGCAAGACCACATCGCCACCGGTGCCGCCCAACCCGATGATCAGGGTGGGGCGGATGCGGACAAGATCGGCTCCTGCGCCGGGGGTATTCTGTTCGGCCATGCTACCTCTTCGTCATCATCAGACCGAGGCTATAGCCGAGTCCGACCAGTAGGATGTAACCACCCGCCACCAGCAGGTAGATGTAGTATTGCTGCTGCCACACCACATAAGGAAAGAAGTAGAGCAGCGGCACCACCACCGCCAGCGACAACCAGCCGATCAGCACCAGCATGTTCGAGGCCGCCTCGGCGCTAGAGACGGTCATCTGGCGGTTGAAAAGCATGCGACCAAAAAGAGACCGTCCGAACCACAGGTAAATCAGGATGGCGGCGCACAGGGCGAAGGCCACGATGGCCATCCACTCCCAGTTGGCGTGCGGGGCCAGGCGATCGGTCTGGAGCTCTTCGCTGGGCGTCTGGTTGCCGGCCATCCAGGCCCCCTCGAGAAAGGGCGATTCGTATTTCTTGCCTTCTTCCTCCTCTACCAGTTTCAGACTGTAGCTGATGGGATTGCGGCCAGCGTCGCTAAAGACCACGAACTGGACCTTGGCCACCCCGTCGCTGATGGGAAAGAGCAGGGGTTCGATGGGGTCACCCTTGGTGGGGTACTCTACTCCCGACGAACTCAAGACCTCGTAAGCGTCAAGTTTGGCTTGCTGGTCATCGCCCGTCAGCAGACGGACCGCCACCCAGGCTTTGCCGTTTTCTACCAAATAGGGGCGCTCGAAGTTGTCTTTGACGCGAAATTCGGTGGTCTCGAGAGTAAATTCGGCATCTTGCGCCCAAGCCAGGCCCGGAAGCAACAGGTAGAGGACCAACAAAAGACAGAATGGCGCTCTCACGGCCGAACATTCCCTCCAGAGACTAGAACTTCCTTCAATCCCAGACCAGCTCTCCATAGCCCTCTTCGGCCATCTTCTCTTTGGGAATAAAGCGCAACGAGGCCGAGTTGATGCAGTAGCGCAGTCCGGTCGGGGCTGGACCGTCGGGAAAAACGTGGCCCAGGTGGGCGTCCGAGGTCTTGGAGCGCACCTCGGTGCGCACCATGCCGTGGCTGCGATCCACGATTTCGACAACTTCTTCGGCTTCGGCCGGCTGGGTGAAGCTGGGCCACCCCGTGCCCGAATCGAATTTGTGGCGAGACAGAAATAAGGGCTTTCCCGAGATGACATCCACATAAAAGCCCTTCGGCTTTATGGTTCCAATAGGCGTTGTCAAACGGCCGCTCGGTGCCGTTCTCTTTGGTGATACGATACTGCTCGGGAGTCAGCAGGCGGCGGAGTTCTTCGTCACTCTCCGGCAACCCGCATCCCCCGCTGGAAGGTGTACTCATATCGGGGTCGTTTCCCCCAGCCGGCTCAGGATCCTGTCGCCGAGTCCAGCAGAAACCTCTCCAGGGCGGCGGTCACACCATGCTCATAGAAGGACGGTGCCACCCAGTCGGCCGCCTGCTGCACGGCCGGGGTCGCCTGCCCCATGGCTACCGAGAGCCCCGCCAGGGCGAACATCGGCAGGTCGTTGTCGTTGTCGCCGACCACCATGGTTTCGCCCGGCTCGATGGCTAGCAGCTCTAGCAGTTTGGCCAGACCGCTTCCTTTGTTGACGCCGGCGGCGGTGCCCTCGATGAGGCGGGCGTGGGTGCGCACCACCGCGATCTCAGGCTCCATCAGAAGCCTCAGCTGTGCTTCGATATCGGGCTCGTTGACCACGATAAACTTGACCAGGGGCTCTCCTGCGAGCGCCCGGGACAGGTCGGGCCTGACCACTCTTCCCGCCCCGAACAGGTGGTCGTACACGGCGGCTGGCTCGGTCTCTTTGTTCTGCACGATCGTGTCGTGACTATAGGCGGCCACCACGTGGTGGCTTCGGTCAGCCCAGGCCAGGGCTGACCGAGCGGCCTCATCAGGGATGGTCTTTTGCCACACAACCCCTTGCGCGCCACCCACCACCGCTCCCTGACTGGTGACCAGCGGCAGGTCGATGCCCAGGGCCTGGGCGCGCGGAGCAGCGTATTCCAGCGTGCGACCGGTAGCCAGCGTGACTCCGATGCCGCGTTCGAGCACCCGAGCCACGGCCTTCACCACCGGCTCGGCGATGGGCACCTCTCGATCTGGATCGAGCACGGTACCGTCGAGATCCAGCACGCACAGGCGAATGGGTTTCATGGGCCCCTCTTTTCCAGCCCCTCCAGGGGGCCGCCTGCCGGCCAGAGAATGGCCGGCCATGCGAATCTTCTGGCTTTGCCTGTTACTGCTCGCTCCGGCCTGGGCTCGCCCGGTGGTGCTCGTTTCCATTGACGGCTGCCGACCCGAATTCTACCAGAGCGACCAATTCCAGACTCCGACGCTGCATCGGCTGGCCGCCGAAGGCCGCTCGGCCGACAAGATGCTGTCGGTGTTTCCTACTTTGACCTATCCCAACCACACCAGCATGATGACCGGAGTGCCCTCGGCCGTCCACGGGATCGAGAGCAACGTGGTCAACCTCATGAAGCCGGGTCGGGTCTATAATTGGGAGGCGAGCAAGGTGAAGGTTCCCACCCTCTACCATGTGGCCTACGATGCTGGTCTGCGAACAGCCCTGCTGGCCTGGCCCGTCACCGTGGGCGCCCAGGCTACCCTGCTGGCTCCCGAGATTTTCCATGTGCCCGGTTTTGTGGAAGAGTCGACCGCCGAACTCCTGGCCAGGCACAGCACGCCTGGCCTTCTTCAGCGCTTTGCCGTCGAAATGCCCACGGACTTTCCTGGCTGGGACGAGCAACTCACTCGGGTGGTGGTCCAGTTGCTCGCCGATCACGAGGTCGACTTTCTGGCCGTGCACATCATCCAGGTCGACGAGGCTCAGCATCGCCACGGTCCTGACTCGCCCGAGGCGGCCGAAGCGATCGCTCGAGTCGACGGTCTCATCGCCCGCATGGTGGCGGCCGACCCTGAGGCCACCTTCGTCATCGCCGGCGACCACGGTTTTCGCTCTTATCACAGCCTGCTCTTCCCCAACCAGATGCTCAAGTTGGCGGGAATCGAGGACTCTTATGTCCACGCCAGTGGCGGCAGTGGCGCGGTCTACACGGGGCGGGCCGACCTCGAGCAGTTCTTTGCCCAGCGGGCGGCCGGTCGTTACCGGATCTTGTCGAGGGCCGAACTCGACGAGCTAGCCGCCTTTCCGGGCGCGGCCTTCGGCCTGTTGGCCAACGACGGAGTGGCCTTCTCCTCGAACTTCGAAGACGACAAGACCATCGACCCGCCCCGAGGGCAGCATGGTCATCTGCCCATCGATGTGCCGACCGGACTGATCCTGTGGGGCAAAGAGTTTTCCCCGGGCCCGCTCGGCACGGTCGAAATCCTCGACCTGGCTCCCACCCTGGCTCATCTGCTGGGCATCAAGATGCCGGGGCTACTTGGGAAAGACCTGGTGCCAGAAGTTCTCGATGGGTCCGGTCAGCGCCTCAGGTAGATAGGGCCAGCCCACCGCCACGCCCAGAAAGATGGCCAGCCAGACGGCCGTGCTGATCAGCTTGCGCTGAAAGCGCCAGGCGGCCATCTCCTTCTCTTCTTCGGCCATCTTCTCGACCCGCACATTGGCGGCCAGCCGCTTCTGGTGGCACTCGACGCCGCAGAAATTGCCCTCTTCGCTGGGCAAGGTGCACTCGTCGCAGAGCGGTTTTAGACAGGCCGCGCAGCGGGCGGTGGCCAGACGTTCTTGGTGTTTGAGGCAATAAGATTCAGCCATGATGGCATGATTCTGCACCTGTGGCCGGCGCCCTGGCGGGCTTCCCTTTCTAATGCAGGAGTCATCGCCAAGATTGGCCGAACCTTTCCTGACCATGCAGCTCTTCGCCGCGGCCCTGTCGGCTATGTTCGGTTCGCTCCTCGCCACCCCGCTGGCCGAGCGAATTGACCAATGCCCGCACCGGCTGGCGGTGTGGCTGGGGGGGTTGGTTCCGGCGGGCGCTTTTCTGGCCTGGGGCCTGTGGAGAGACCCCTCTCCCCTGGCTGCCGTGCCCGCTCTGTTCGTGGGCGGAGGAGGGTTTCTCGGGGCTGGCTTGCTGGCTCATCGATCACCGGCCGTGACCGCTGGGGGGGCCGCCCTCGGGGCAGCCCTGGGGGCTTTCGCCTTCGCCAGGCTGTAAGGGGGTCCATGCTCGTCGAACAGCAAGTGCAACAGGCCAACCTGCTGGCCTCGAAGGGTCAGTGGGACCAGGCGGTGGCCATCTATCAAGAGTTGCTGCGCCAGTACCCCTACAGCCTCGAGTTGCGCGAGCAGTTCATCATCGTGTCGTTTCGCAATGGCGACTACCACAGCGTCATCCAGCAGTATCTCGATTGCGCCGAGATCTACTACACCGAGGGCGACTGGGAGAGCGCCATTCGCCGCTATGAAGAGACCCTGCGCCTGCCCGAGATCGTCGACGGCCAGCACGGGCCCGGGGCTGGCGACCCGGTGCGCGAGCTGGTCGACCAGGTTCGCCCCGACATCTACTATCAGTTCGGCGACTTTCACCTCGATCGGGGCTATGCCGACCTGGCCCTGCAGTATCTCCAAAAAAGCGATCAGCTCTCGCCCGGCCGTTGGGAAACCCACATGGCCATGGGCCAGGCCCATCTGCTCAAAGGTCAGGACAAGGAAGCCATCCAGGCTTTTCACCAGGTGCTGCAACTGGCTCCCGAAGAGGCGGCCGTGGCCCTCGAGCTACTGGGAGAGGTCTTTTTGCGCCAACGTCGCCCCATCGATAACCTGCGCGAGTGGTTCTATCGCTCGGCCGACGCCTATTACAAGAAAGGCGCCGTCCGCGACGCCATCCGCATTTGCAACCGTATCCTGGATTTCGACCCCGACAACAACACGGTCAAGCAGAAACTACAGCACCTGATCGCCCTGGAACGTCCCACCCGTTCATAATTGCCCCGGCAAATCGTCGGTTCGGCGTCGGCGGGTCTCCTAAGCTATTAGTGAGCGCATCTCAAACGCTCGCAACCTATCTTGCGAAGGAGACCATCATGCATATCCCTGCAGGCGGGAAAAGCCTTACCATAGCCCGGCGAAACTTTGCTGCCGACCTTCCCGACGAGTTTGCCAACCTCGAAGTCGAGCCCAAGACAGCGGAAATCAGTATCGAAGACCGGGCCAGCTTCAAAGTGCACCTTCATTACGACCAGCTGGTGGCCCGACCCCAGTTTTTTCGAGCCATGCAGGTCGAGGTTCCCGAGGTCGAGCCAGACGTCCGAGTCGAGGCCGAAATCGGACTGCCCTACAATCAGGGAACGGCCCGCCAGCCGCTCATGTCGGTTCCGGTTTTGCTCAACTGGAACGGCGGCAACTGGCATCGCGGCGAGGCCTACATTCTGCGGGCCGACGGAGCGACCGAACGGGTCTAGTGGCCGCTGAGGATCTCTTCGGGCAGCTGGCTCATCCATTTTTCACGCAGGGCCAGCTGCTCGGAGGTGGGGTTGGGCACTTCTTCCACGGTCAGCTTGTTGGCCGCTCCCACCGGCACCACGATTGTCTTGGTGCGGGACGAGCCGTCAAAGACCGAGGTCTCTTCAAACCGAAAGACCATCGCCTCGACCTCCCGAATGTCTCTCGG
This sequence comes from Vulcanimicrobiota bacterium, assembly GCA_050250895.1. Taxonomy (GTDB): domain Bacteria; phylum Vulcanimicrobiota; class Xenobia; order Xenobiales; family JADMJV01; genus CAYRFU01. The sequence continues at coordinate 270,480 of JBFWNU010000005.1, forward strand.
GGCCTTGAGGTCGACCTCGCCCTGAGGACCGCGCAACAAGACCTGCTCGGGCTTCTTGCCCTCAAACCATTTTAGTCCGGCATCAAAAGCCGGGCCATCGTCGCGAACCCGGCTCAAGGTCAGATCCTGATCCAGAGTCAGGCCCAGGGCGGGGAAGGGGAGGGGAAAGGACTTCTCCTCGGCGCTAACCCTGGGGTCGGCCTCGAGATAGGGCGCTCCGTGGTTGTCGCTTCGCAGCCGGGCACCCGGCAAATTCAGCAAGCCAGGACGCCAGTCGTCACTACGCTCGACCACCTGATAGCCGGCGTGACCCAGATATTGGCTCAGGTCGATGCGCTGGCGGTCGACCAGGTGGTCGGCGAAAAAGCGGTCGACCCAGGCGCGTCCACCCTGGTGGGGCGCGGCCACATCGCCCACCAGGCGCTGCATGTCCTCGAGCGAGTGGTAGTTGCCCGAGCCGCCGAACTCTCTCTTGAGGTTGCGCAGCACGTCGAGCATCCCGACCTCGTTGTTCGACCGCTGGCGCAGCTCGAGATCGAGGGCCAGGGCCACCAGACTGCCCTTATTGTAGTATTTGATGTTGCCAAGGTGGGCTTCCAGGCTGTCGTCGCGCGGGTTGCTGGGATTTTGGGCATAGTCTTGATAGTAGGTTTCGATCGCGCCTTCCCAGCGTTTCATATATTGCTCGGGCGAGATCAAGCCGCTCTGGCGTTCGAGCAGATAGCCCACCCAGTTGGTCACGCCCTCGGTGACCCACAGCCCGTCGGTGGGCCGGTTCTGGGACAGGTCGGCGGCGTCGATCCCCTCGTGCTGGACGTACTTGGCCAGCAGCTTGTGGGTGACCTCGTGGGCCATCGTGTAGTTTTCGTTCATGCGGGCGCTGCCGTCGAACGACCCGGCGATATAGCTCTCGTTGTCGACATGGCGGATCAGCTCGTGACCGCGGAAGTGCTCGAAGCCGTCGCTCTTGTCGGGCCCGCCGTGCAGGTAGTGCTTGTGGATGACGTAGTTGTCGCAGCCGCAGACCCCGGCCGGACGGGCGCCGTCGATCTCGAAGCGCTGGCTGGGAAACTCGCCGAAGTTGTGCAGAAAGGCGCGATAGATGCGGGCGAAATCGTGGGCGTTCTCAGCCGGAGTAGCCCCCGGCGACGGCAGGTTCTTGTAAGGGCCGGTGCCCTTTTGGGTGACGATGATGCTGGTGTCGCCAACCTTCTCGCGGGCCTCGTCGAAGTGGCCCAGCATCACGTTGTCGTCGGCCAGGTCGGCATAGCTGGCGGCGTAGAAGGTGTGCTCGGCCCCTTCGACCCGCGGCAGGGTCGAACTCGACTTCCAGTCGGCGCCGGGAAGATTCTCGAAGCTGAGGGTGGCCGGAGTATCGCTCTCGTGGCCGCGCACGCACATCAGCGTGGCCGGCCCGTTGAGATAGGCGTGCTCGTCGGTGAGTTGAGCCCCCACATCCGAGAACTCCTCGGCCCGGATGGTGTAGTGAACCGTGACCGGCCCCTTCGCCTCGACCTTACAGCCTTTGCCGGTGCGCTGGTAGGGCATATTCTCGCCAGCGGCGTCGGTGAAGCGCAGGTGCAGCAGATCCGCCGGATGGCCCTGGCTAGCGACGGATGAACCCGGAGAAAACTGGGGAAGATAGACCTCGAGGGGCCCCTGGTCGGGCAGGTCGACTTTCATCTCGACCCCCACGCGGCGGCGCCGGGTGTCGGACATGTCGCAGCGATAGGAGATGGGCGTGGGCTGCATGCCCTCAGTTTAGGCCCTGGTGCTGAAAAAAACCTGGAGGCAGGGCCGCCCGGTGCCGCGAAAAAGTCAGCGTGGACAGCGTGGTCAACATATTGCGCGAAGCAGGAGCCGCTACCGCTTATCTTTTCGGCTCGCGCGCTCGGGGCGACGAGCATCCCGGCAGCGATTACGACATCGCCGTTCTCTTGAAAGACCCGGGTGATGCTGTGGCCACGTTTGAGCTGCAGACCGAGTTGGTGCTCAGCCTTTCGAAGCTGCTGGGGGGGTCGGTCGATGTGGTGATGTTGCACCAGGCAGGTCCGACTCTTCGCTTCGAGGCGGTCTGGCGAGGCCAATGCCTGTTCGCTCCCGACGAGCAATCCAGGATCGACTATGAACTAAAGACCCGCCGCGAGTTCGAGGACTATGCCCAGATTCAGTCCTTCTACACCCAGGCGATGAAAGAGCGTCTGGCCCGATGAACGGCCCATTGAGCGAAGAACTGCTGGAGGAAATGGAGCGAAACGTCGGCCGGCTACGCGAAATGCAGGAAGTCAGCCGGGAGGAATTCGCTGGTGATCCTCACCACCGGCCGTGGGCGATCGTTGGGCTTGGCCAGACCGCCGGCCGTGGCCCCAGCCGGAGTGGGCGAAATCCCCCAGCCGGGGTGGGCGATCGCTGGCCTTGGCCAGACCGCCGGCCGTGGCCCCACGGAGTGGGGTCTCGCTGGCCTCGGCCAACGAGACCCCGGCCCACCGGCTGTTTACATCCCGTTCAAGCCAGGGCCCTCGGCGAGGGCTACAATCTACCCGGCCGCCCTCACTCACAATCTAGCGCAGGAGCCTATTGTGAAGATTTCAAACCCGAGTTGCTACGCTCCCCCGGCTTACGCCAACTACTATCCGTCCCTTTCCGGTGCCTCCGCAGCCCTGCCGAAACAGCCCGGCGCCGGCCCCACCGTAAGAGACCTCGAGGCCTCGGTGGCCACCTTCGTGAGTAAACTCGATGGCGGCCAGGACACCACCGGTCTTCATCCGTTTTGCGACAACGTCGGAGCAGCCAGCGCCAAGGTGTGTTCCGAGACGATGGCCAGGGTGAGCCACTCGCTTCAGGACTGTTTCGAAAGCCAGAATACCGTCGGCGGGCACAAGTTGTTGAGCGCTTCCGACATCGGCGATACTTTGCGCCGCCATGCCGACAATTTTGATAAAACCAGCCAGCAGGCCAGCGCCGAGTATGCTGCCTTGCGCCCTCGAGTGCGCAATTTCTGGTGGACTGTTTTCGGGGCATCGGCGCTCGCCACGGCGGCTGGCCTGTCCATGATGGTGCCGGGACCGACCTCGGTCCAGCCGGCTGCTGCGATGTTGTTGGGTTGTGGTGGCATGATGACCGCCATCTACACCAGCATGAAACTGATGGATTCAGAATTTCTCAACGACGATCTCAACCGCTTGAGCGACCGGGCCGACAGCTACAAGTCCGAGGCTGAGGCGGCGCGCCATTGCGCCCAGGTGGCCGACGCCTGGAGCGGGTTTTTGGCCAACAAGCCCTAATCGCCGGGGCGGACGACCTTGGTCCGGCAGACCGGGCAGAGTAAGTAGCGGCTGCCGGGCAAGAACAGGCAGTCCTCGGACCAATGGGGGAAGGCGCTCGGGCGCTCATAATAGTGAGCGCAAAGCTCGTTGGTGCAGAACACCACGAAGGGGTTGCCGGCCTCATTGTGGGTGCGGGTTACGAATTGGCCACGGCCGTTGACCTGATCATACTCGTAGTGGGTGATGAAGGCGTGGTGCTGCTTTTCGCTCATAGGCGCCCATTATAACACTAGGCGGCGGGGAAGAGAAAGCGCAGGGCCTGAGGCAGCCTGGTCTCCCAGGCTTTCTCGTTGTGCTCGTGGCGGTGGGCCAAAAGATAGGCGAAGTCGTCGCCGAGTTCGAATTCGTGCTTCTCGAGCAGGGCGTTGCGGAATTCTTCGGCGTGGTGGACGCCGTCGTTGTAGATTCCTGAGTCGCCGGTGTCGAGATAGAAGCGGATGGGGCGCTTGCGCTCGTTGAGGATGCGGGTGCGAAAGCGGCGCAACCACCACGAGCCCGACATGGCTCCGACCTGGCGAAAGACGTGGAAGAAGTCCCAGCCCAGATAGAGAGAGACGACGCCGCCGAGGCTGCTGCCGAGGATGCCGGTGTGCTCGGGTTGGGGCATGGTGCGAAAGCGGGCGTCGATGTAAGGCTTGAGTTCGTCGACCAGAAAGCGGGCGTAGGCGTCGGCCCGGCCGCCGTCCTCGGGAGGAACGTAGTCGTTGAAGCGGTTGGGACCGCTATCGACGGCCACCACGATCAGTTCTTTCACCTGGCCGCGAGCGATGACGCGATCGAGAGTGCGCTGGGCGTTCCAGCTACCGAACGAGCCCTGGTCGAAAATGTTCTGACCGTCGTGCATATAGAGCACGGGGTAGCGTTTGTGGGTGTGCTGGCGGTAGCCGCGGGGGAGATAAACGCGGAAGCGGCGGCTTTCGCCCAGGTGGCGCGAGCGCAGGCTGGGCACATCGTGCTCGGAGTAGGCCCGCGAGGGAGGGCTGACGCGACTGGCGGGTTGATAGTCGAACAGCTGCCCGTCTTGCACGAAGATGTAGTCGAGGGCCGTCTCGTAGTAACGGCGGCGGGGGTCACGGCCCTGAGCGTCAGAGAAGTAGAACTGCACGTTCATGCCGCTGTCGGCGGGCAGAATTACTTCCCAGCGGCGCTCGCCGGGGTAGCGGCCCGGACCGGCGTCGCGCATCGTTACGGCGCTAAACGCGCCGGTGGTAGGACGCCAGTAGACCTCAGGTCGGGAGAATCCTGAATGGTATTCGATCCGCTTACCCATTACCTGTAGTATGCCTCAGACCGGTGAAAACTTCATGAAATAGTTTTAACCATCTGGACATGGGCGGCCTTTCGGCCGCCCAGGGTATGTCGGTCTAGCTTTCGGCCCGCAGAGCGGTGGAGTAGACCTCCACCTTGCGCCCTTCACTGGCGGTGTAGAGCAGGGAGTTGCCGTCGGGGGTGTAGCTGGGCGAGGAGTGGAAGCCCTCGCCAGTGGTCACCTGGTGAACGTCGCTGCCATCGGAGTTGGCTTCGAAAATCTGCATCTTGCCTTTGACATCGTCGGCCATCCAGGCCATATGGGTGCCGTCGGGCGAGAAGGTCGGAGCCAGGGCGAAGTCCGAGTCGACCATACGTTGGGCCGGCTTGTCTTTGCCGAGTTCGACCTGGTAGATGGACATCTTGTAGTCGCTGTTGATGCCGCAGAACAGGATGCGACCGTCGTCGGCTACCGAGGGCGTGCCGGCCAGGATCATGTCGGTGGCGTAGGAGTGAAAGTCGGTGCCGTCATTCTTGACCGAGCAAAGCACCGGCGAGCCGAAGGCCGGGTCGAGTCCGAAGATGATGTGCTCGCCGTCAGGGCTGAACGTCTGCATGTCGGTGTTGTAGCCCAGCCGCGTCAGCTGTTTGGTGCCGCTGCCGTCAGCGTTGATCGAGACCAGCTCGAGGTTGCCACGTTCGGTGTCGCGCGAGGTGGTCAGGATGCTCTTGCCGTCGGGAGCCCATTGAGGATGCCAGTAGCCCTTGTTGGTGTTGGTAATGTTGTGGTTGCCGGTGCCGTCGATGTTCATCACGTGGATGTCAGAATTGCCCTGCTTTTCCACCACATAAGCGATCTTCTGGCCATCGGGCGAGACGGCCGGTTCCCACGAAAGGTTGATTTTGCGGTCGGTGAGCTGGTGCTGCTCTTGACCGTCCATGCCCACCACGAAGATGTCGCGAACGAGCGGTTGCGTGGTCCCGCTGGCAAAGACGACCTTGTCGCCGGCCGGCGTGGCGCTGGGGTGCATGGGCTCCCCGCTGGTTTGAGTGAGGCGGCGTGGTTGGCGATCCGTTGCAATCATCATCGGAACACCTCGCGTACAATTTACTCGGCCAGACTACGCGAGTCTGGCCGAGAGAATGTTGCCTGAGTGTTAAGCGTCGGCTAGCTTTTGCCGGTGCCGCCCGAGCCGCCCGAGCCGCCCTTGCCGCCGCTATCGCCACTCTGGCCGCTCTTACCGGCGTCGCTCTTGCCTGCCGTGGCCCCACCCTTGCCGGCCGCGGCGCTCTTACCTTTGTCGCCGGTCAGACCGCCGATGGCGTCGCCGATGCTCTTGCCCAGCGAGCCGAGGCCTTTGCCAACTGCACCGGCCACATCGCTGAGACCTTTTCCAATTGACCCGATAGCGCTCTTGCCGAAATCCGAGCCGAGAAAGCCGGCTGCCGCCGAGACCATTCCCAGACCGGGCACGGCCGAAGCGGCCAGACCCAACAAAGAGCCGAAATCGGGTTTGCCAGTAGAGAAAGCGCCGGCGCCGCCCGAGACGAGGCCGGCCACTTGACCGACAGGGCCACCAAGGCCAGAAAGTGCTCCGGCCAGATCGGTGGGTGAGACGCCTTGTTTGCTGGACAACGATTCTGCCAGGGAGACAAAGCTCCCCAGGCCGTCGATAGCCATGATCATTCCTCCGCGAGTGATGTATTGGACTCAGAGTAGCGCAACATGTTGGAGGAAAGTTTGGAATTGGGGGGTATGCCTGTTAACAAATTACTTTTCAGGAGATGCCAATGATATCCCCGGAGCTGATCCGAGCGCTGCCCAAGACCGATTTACATTTGCACCTGGACGGCTCATTACGTGAACAAACCTTGATCGAACTGGCCAGGGAGCGGGGGGTCTCTCTACCTTCAGACACGGTGGAGGGCCTGAACGAACTGGTGTTTCGCCCACACTACGCCAACCTGGCCGAATACCTCCACGGCTTTCAGTATACCTGCGCGGTGCTGCAAGACGCCGAGGCCCTCGAGCGCGCCGCCTACGAGTTGGCCTGGGACAACATCAACGAGGGAGTGCGCTACATCGAGGTCCGCTTCGCCCCCCAGCTGCACACTCACCGGGGGTTTTCGCTCAAGGAAGTGTTGCAGGCGGTCAACCGGGGGCTGGCCCGGGCCCAGTCCGAACATCAGAACTCGCCGGCCGTGAGAGAAAATGACGAGCCACCGTTCTACTACGGCATCATCGTGTGCGCCATGCGCTTTTTCACGGCCGCTTTTTCGTCCTGGTTTGCTCACCTCATCGACCTGTTCCAATACGCGAATCAAGAACAGGTGTTTGGGTTGGCCTCCTTGGAGTTGGCCCGGGCAGCCGTGCGTATTCGCGACGAAGAGGGCATTCCTATCGTCGGCTTTGACCTGGCCGGACGCGAAGACGGCTATCCCGCCAGCGATCACCAGCGGGCCTATGATTTCGCCCACCGTAGCTTCATGCAAAAGACCGTGCACGCCGGGGAAGCCTACGGTCCCGAGAGCATCTTCCAGGCGCTGACGGATTTGCACGCCGATCGTATCGGCCATGGCTATCATCTCTTCTCGCCCGAGCTGTGCGGACCCGACATCCAGGACGGAGACGCCTACATTCGCCGGCTGGTGAGCTACATCGCGGCGCGGCGCATTACCATCGAGGTCTGCATCACCTCGAACCTGCAGACCATGCCGTTCCTCAAGAGCGCTAAAGAGCACGCCTTCGGCAAGATGCTCGAAGAAAAGCTCTCGGCCAGTCTGTGTACCGACAATCGGCTGGTGAGCCACACTACCGTCAGTCGCGAGATCGAGATTGCGGTGGAGGCGTTCGACATGAATCTGCACCAGTTGCGTCAGACTTTGATTTATGGTTTCAAGCGCAGTTTCTTCCCCGGTCCTTACGTTCAGCGGCGGGCTTACGTTCGCCAGATCATCGACTACTACGACCGGCTCATCCACGAGTGGGAAGCCAGAGAGGCGAAGGTCTGAGATGGGCGGGATATTTGGTAAGAAGGTGCGCTGTTCACACATTCTGGTCGAAGACAGGGCGCAGGCCGAGAAGTTACTGGCCGAACTCCAGGCGGGCGCCGACTTTGCCGTCAAGGCCAGGGAGCATTCTAAGTGCCCGAGCGGGCGCAACGGCGGCGACCTGGGCCATTTCGGCAAAGGCGCCATGGTGCCGGAGTTCGATAAAGTCGCATTTGAACTCGAAGAAGGCGAAATGTCCGGCCTGGTCAAGACCAAATTCGGCTATCACATCCTCAAGCGCACGGCCTAGTTCCGTCCAGCCGCGGCCGGGGGACGCTCCTTGGGCCTGAGCAAGGAGATTGGGCGACTCGCGAGGTATTAGGGGATATGCTCACACAATTCCTCGAGACCCTCGATTCCAAAGGAGGCTCGGATATTCACCTGTGCTCCGGGGCCGTCCCGCGCATTCGCCTGCACGGTCGCCTGGTGCCTCTCGAACATCCGCCGCTGTCACCCACCGAAGTGGTCGGGATGGCCCGCATCCTGGTAGACCCCGCCCGCCTGGCCAAAGAGAAGAACGTCGATTTTGGTTACCAGAACGACGAGCTGGGCATTCGCTATCGCGGCAACGCCTTCATCCAGAAAGAAGGCATCAATGTCGTGCTGCGGGCCATTCCCAACAAAGTGCCTACTCTGGAGGAATTGGGTCTGCCCAAAGCAGTCGAGCGCTTTACCAAGCTGCGCAACGGTCTGGTGCTGGCCACCGGTCCGGCCGGCTGCGGCAAGACCTCGACCCTGGCGGCCCTGGTGCATCTCATTAACGAGACCCGCCCTGAGCATGTCATCACCGTCGAAGATCCGGTGGAGTATATCCACAAACCGAATCGGGCGCTCATCAACCAGCGCCAGGTCGGCAAAGACGTCGTTTCGTTTCCCCACGCTTTGCGGGCCGCGTTGCGCGAGGACCCCGACGTGATTCTGGTCGGAGAGCTGCGCGATCTCGAGACCATTTCGCTGGCCATCACGGCCGCCGAGACGGGCCATCTGGTGATGGGGACGCTCCACACCAACTCGGCCATCAACACCATCGCCCGCGTGGTCGACGCCTTTCCGGGCGAGCGCCAGAATCAGATTCGGCAGATGCTCTCCGAGTCACTTCGCGGCGTTTTGGCTCAGCAACTAGTGCCGCGGGCCGATGGCAACGGCCGGGTGCTGGCTCTGGAGATCTTCTCGGTCACCCGAGCGATTGCGGCCCTGATTCGCACCGGCGAAAACCACAAGATCCCGACCGCCATGCAGGCCGGCGGTCGTAAAGAAGCCATGCAAACCATGGACGAGTCTTTGATCTCGTTGTGTCAGGCCGGCCTTATTACCCGCGACGAAGCAATACTTCGTTGTCACGAGCCCGAGACGTTCGACCACCGTCTCGGCGGAGCAGCTTAGGAGGAACCATGGCTTTTTTTGGATTTGGTAAGAAAGACGACAAGGCGGCCCCCCCGCCGCCTCCGCCCCCGCCCACCCCCACCCCGGCCGTCCCTCCTCCGCCGCCGCCGGTAGCGCCTCCACCGCCGCCCGCCAGTCCGCCGCCGACCCTGGGCCAGCACATTAACGACGTGCCGACTTCGGCGCCCAGTTCAGGGTCTTCCGACTTTTCAGGCTGGGGCGACATGTCGTTTGGCATGGGCTCCATGGGCGCCCCTGCGGCGGGTGCCGCTCCGTCGATGGGCATGGCCACCGAGACGGCCCCGCCTCCGCCTCCCAAGGTCGAGACTCCTAGCAAGCAACTCGTGATCGAGGGGCATTACCACCTCGACCAGTTACTGCGCTTTCTGGTCGATAACAAAGGCAGCGACCTGCACCTATCGGTAGGGATGCCGCCGGCTTTTCGCATCGACGGACACTTGCACTACGCCAAGGCGGCTATCCTCACCGAAGAGCACGCCCTCGAGATGTTCTTGCCGCCGCTCGATGCGCGCCAGAAGAAAGAGTTCGAAGAAACGGGCAACGCCGACCTGGCCTACGCCATCCCCGAGGTGGCCCGCTTTCGTTGCAACATCTTGCGGCAGTTCCGCGGGGCCGGGGCCGTCTTTCGTCAGATTCCCGAGAAGATGCCAAGCCTCGAGGCGCTGGGCTTTCCGCTCCACGTCATGGAGAAGATCTCCAAGTTGCGTTCAGGCCTGGTGGTCGTGACCGGCCCCACCGGTTCGGGTAAGTCGACCACTCTGGCGGCCATCATCAATGAACTCAACCAATCGCGCGACGCCCACATCATCACCATCGAGGACCCGCTCGAGTTCACTCACAAGAGCGCCCGCTGTCTGGTCGACCATCGCGAGGTGGGTCGTGACGCGGTTTCCTTCGCTGACGCCGCCCGCGCCTCGCTACGCGAAGACCCTGACATCTTGCTGCTGGGCGAAATGCGTGACCTCGACACCATCTACAACGCCATCAAGGCGGCTGAGACGGGCACCCTGGTGTTCGGAACCTTGCACACCAACTCGGCAGCCAAGACCGTCGACCGTATCATCGATGCTTTTCCGGCCGATCAGCAGCCCCAGATTCGCTCGATGCTGTCGCAGTCACTCAAGGTGATCGTGGCCCAGACCCTGCTCAAGCGCAAGGATGGCCCGGGCCGCGTGGCCGCCTACGAGATCATGCTGGTGACCCGCGGCATCGCCAACCTGCTGCGAACCGGCGAGACGACGCAGCTCACCAACTTGTTGTTGACCGGCACCAGCGAGGGCATGCAGCCGCTCGATATGGCCCTGATGAAGCTGCTCGACGCTGGCGTCGTTTCAGAAGAACTGGTGGGTGACGTCTGCAACAACCCCGACTACTTCCGGCAGGCCGGCTACAAGATCAGTTGAAGCGGTTCGTCCAGTTCTGACATATTCTCGCTGTAGAGACACAGCGATTACTGTATTGGTTAATACTGTGCAACGGGCCGTCTAGATCTCGTTCTCTTGTGGTATCGCCGCCAAGTCGCTACCCTGGAAACGTGAGTCTTTGGCGCGACATACGAAAGACGCTCCGCCGACGCAAGGTCCGCAAGTTTCTAGACAAGCTCTACTGGTTCGTAGTGGCCGGGGGACTGGTGTTGCTGGTGCTGGTCGTGCTGGTATCCACCCACACCTAGTTGATGAATTTTTACCAACCCCACCAGGGACGATGGTGATGGTGCTCCTGTTGCTGCTGGCAGCCGCCGGGTCCTACCCGTTCGTAGCGATGACCGCCACCGTGCCAGCCCTCGTGAGACTCGTAGTGTTCGGTGCCGTAGGGGCCGGTGCGGTAAGTTTCGGTGTGGGTGCCGTGCGGACCGGCGTGGCTTTCCTGGGTGTAAATGGTGCCGTTGGGCGTGACACCGACCGTGCTCTGGCTGTAGCCGTAAGGGCCATAGCCGACCGTGGTGACGGCGCAACCGCTGGCGCCCAGGGCGGCTACTCCCAGGGCCACCAGGGCTCCCACGCGGGCCAGTTTGCCGGCCGAACTCTTGGGCTCGGGGGTGGGGGCGGAGTCAGACAGTTCTACCGTCTCGGTAGGGATATCGCTCGCGGCCGACCGGGTCGGGGGGGCGGCCTTGGAACCTAAGGCGCGGTGGGACGGGGTAGAAAAGGTGTTGGGCGTGATGAACATTGTGAACCTCCTGCCCTATGATTAAAACCGAGGCACCTGAAAGCAATCTGAAAATCACCGCTCGGCCGGAGTCACTTCGTCGCCTTCGTGCATGGTCACGTCGGGAATCTTGACGATCCGCATCTCGGGGGTGAGACCTTCCAGCACTTCGACTTCGCGCTCGCCGCGCAGACCCAGTTTGACCGGCTGCTTCTTGAGATGGCCCTCCTCGAGGCGAAAAACGTACTCTCCACCCTCGGGATCTTGCAAGACCGAAAAACGCCCGATCTTGAGGCAATCCTCCCGACGGGCCGTGATAAAGCGGGCCTGGAGTTCGTAGGCGATGCCCAGGTCGGGAGCCTCTTGAGGCAGGCCGATGAGCACGTTCACCCGCTGCTGCTCAACGCCCAGCGACGAGAGCTTGGTGAAGCCGGCCGGCTCGATCTCTTTGACCTTGGAAAAGAAGGTCGGTTTGCCTCCGCCGGGGTCGAGTTCGACCCGAGTGCCAACGCCGATACGCAGGGCGTCCTGGCTGAGCACTTCGCACACGACCTCCTGTTGGTTGGGGCGGCCGAGACGTAGCAAAGGAGTGCCCGCGGCCAGTTCGCGGGGGCCCTGCACCAGACGCTCGAGGACCACTCCCTCGATGGGGGAGCGGATGGGGGTCTTGGTAACCTCGTACTGGGTGCGCTCGAGGCGAGTGCGGGCTTGAGCCAGGCGCTCGGCGACCACCTGGCTCGATTGCAGCTTGCTGTCGATCTGGCTGTCGAAGGTCTTGACTCCAGCCCGAGCCTCCTGCACCCGCTGCCGGGCCGTGTTGAGCTCGCGATCGAGCCGGGTTACGGCCAACCGCGACTGATCGACCTGAAGGCGAGCCTGCTCGAGCTGCTGGGGGGGAAGAGCTCCGCCGGCGACCAGGTTGCGGGTGCGTTCGAGATCGCGCTCGGATTGACGCACGCCCAGCTGGGCATCCTGAATCTGGACCTCGATGGCGGCCAGACCCTTACGGGCGGACTCGACCGCTTCTTGAGCGCGCCGCCGCTCGGCTTGTTCGACCTCGGTATCGCGGCTGACTTCCAGCTGTTGCTCGAGTTCGCGGACGGCCTCGAAGGCGGCTTCGGCTTCGGATTCGACCGGATAGACGTCAAATTCGGTAATGAGCTGGCCCTGGCTGACCTGGTCGCCGGGTTCGAGCTCGATGCGACCGATGCGGCCAGAGACGGGAAGGTTGACGGGGTAGTCTTCTTCCAGACGGGTCTCGGCGCGCTCCTGGAAGCTCTCTTCCAGCGAACCGCGCTGGGCCTGGGCGACTTCGACTTCGGGCGGTTTGCCGCAGCCCGCGAGCACCAGCGTCATCAGCAAGACGAAGAGTCGAAACACGCAGCCCACCTTACTCTCGAATCTTCAGCACGTCAAGCCAGGGGATGGCTTTGAGAATGCGATAGACGAAGAATTGGGCAAGACTGACGAAAAACAGCATGACCAGAGTGGCCACGATAAAGGCCATCGGCTCGAACACCACCGGGAAGCGAAAGATCTCGGTATCGTAGGCTCCCGTCACGTAGCGTACCAACCCGGCCCCGGCTTCCCACCCGCACACCACTCCAAAGCCATTCACCAGAAAGCTCTCCAGGGCAAAGATGGTGCTGACCTGAAACGGGGTATAGCCCAGCACTCGCAGAGTGCCCACCTCGCGTTCGCGCTCCGACAGCGAGACCAGGGCCGTGTTGAGCACGCTGCCAAAAGCCATCAAGCCGGCGAAGAGGATGGTAATGGAAAGCATGGTGCCCATGTTTTGCTCCATCAGCTCTTTCATCTTGTTGAGCGAGACCTCGCGCCAGTCGGCGCCGGTCACCATGGGCCGCTTCTCGAGTTCAGCCACCAGCGCGTCGTGGGCGGCCGGATCCACGGTCATGAGCACCGAGTTGGTGACCCAGGCCTCGCCCAGCAGATGACTGAGATAGTCGATGTCGGCATAGGCGGCCAGGCCGAGGTAGGTGGTAATCACCGAGACCACCGGGGCTTCGATGGTTTTGCGTTCGCCGATGAGGGTCCGCAGCACGACCGTGTCGCCGGGCTTGAGTTCGAGAATCTGAGCCAGCTTGCTGGTGAGCACGATGCCATGCGAGGGAACCTTGATCGGTTGCCCCGACGCATCGCGGGGAGTGGCCAGCCAGGGCCCGGTCGTGACCCCGGTCACGGCCGTGCGGCGCGACAGCGAGCCGTGGCTGAGTTCGCAGGCCACGGCCAGTTGAGGCTCGACCGTCTCGACTCCCGGGAGCAACTGCAGCTCGCGCACGGCCTGGCGTCCCACCGGCTCACGAATGACTACCGTCACATCCTGGCGGGCCACCTTTTCGAACTCATGCTCAATCAAATGTTCCACCGCCGAGCCCAGGCACAACGACTCGACCACCAGAGCGGTCGACACCATGGCCGCTCCGGCCGTAACCGCCGTGCGATAGGGGTTGCGAAAAATTGAACGTAGCATCATCTTCCAGCGAAAAGGCAGAGGAGCCCACAGCACCGTCAGGCGTTCCAGGAAGATGGCTCCGCCTTTTTCCGGTGGCGGGGGTCGCATGGCTTCAGCCGGCTCGAGCCGCGCCGCGGCCCTCACCCCGAAGGCTGTGCCGGCCAGGGCGCAGGTCACCCCAATGGCCACCGCCGCCGCCAGAATATCGGGATAAAAACCCGGGGCACGGATGGGCAGCTGATAAATCGAGCGATAGAGATTGAGCAGACCCGATTGCATCCAGTGTCCGAAGAACACTCCGGCGGCCGACCCTCCGATACCCACCGCCAGGCCGTATCCGGCGTAGTGGACGACGATGGTAGCCGGGCTGTACCCAAGAGCCTTGAGGGTCCCGACCACTACTCGCTGTTGGGCCACCAGACGACCCATGACGATGTTGAGCACCAGGGCCACCACTCCCAGACAGATACCCGGCATGATGGTGGCGCTGACCCGCAGGCCATCGATGTCGCCCTTAAGGAATTGCACCGAGGGCTGTTCCCAATAGGGCGTGGTCGAGGCCACCCCGTACGGTTCGAGCAGCTCTTCCAGTTCCTTGAGGGTCTTGCGCACGGCTCCCGGGCTGGTGTCGTGCACCTGGCCGATCAGCTCGTTGAAGGCACCGTCGAGATCGGCTGCCTGGCGCAGCGAGCGCTCGGGCAGAAAGATCACCCCCGACCGCTCGGGGTCAGGGGCCAGCGTGCCGCTGGGAGGAAGGACATAGACAAATTCGGGCGATTGAGCTCGGGCCGCCACGGTGAAGGTCTGCTCCTGGCCGAGAATGACCATGCGAAAGGTGTCTCCTGGCCGTAAGTCGTGAGCCTCAGCGAAGGCTTCATTGAGGATGGCTTCGCGTTCGGAAGCTTGCGAGAACCAGGCGCCCGAAGTCAGCAGCAGATCGTTGAGGCCGGGTCGGCGAGGATTTGGCACCGAGACCACCGTGACCGAGATGGGGTCGGCGAAGTCGGGCAGATGGATACGCCCGCCCACCCGAACGCGCCCGGCCACAGCCCGGATGTTCTCGATCCGGGCGGCCCGCTCGACCGCTTCGAGCGGAGCCCGCTTGCAGTCGAGCGAGAAATCGGCCAGGCGATAATCGCGATAGAAGGCTGCGCGCGAGTTCTCGAGGTCATAATAGACGCTCACCATCGAGACCAGAAACGAGATACCCACGGCCGTGATCAGCACCAGCGCCCCCAGCGAGCCCTTGCGCTGCCAGACCTCGCGCAGCATCTTGCGGATAAGAATGAGAGTCATAGCTCGAGTTCGGCCGCCTTGACCAAATTGGCGTTTTCTTCGACCTCGACGATGCGACCGTCGCGAATCTCGGCGATGCGATTGGCCAGGCGCGCAGCGCCGGGATTGTGGGTGATCATGATGACCGTCTTGGAAAGACGCAGATTGACATCCTGGAGCAAGGCCAGAACCGAGCGGCTGGTCTCGCTGTCGAGGTTGCCGGTGGGTTCATCGCATAGCAGCAACTGAGGGTTCGAGGCCAGAGCTCGGGCCACCGCCACCCGCTGCTGCTGACCGCCCGAGAGCTGGGAAGGAAAGTGGCCGGCTCGCTCGTCGAGCCCCACGATTCTCAGGCTCTCGAGGGGATCCATCGGGTCAGGCACGATTTCGGTAGCTACCTGCACGTTCTCGAGGGCCGTCAGGGTCGGGATCAGATTGAAGAACTGAAAGACGAAGCCGATGTTGTTACGGCGGTAGAGGGTGAGCTTGCGTTCGTTGGCCTGAGCCAGATCCACCCCGTCGACCATGATGGTGCCCGAGGTGGGCCGGTCCATGCCGCCGATCATGTTGAGGAGCGTGCTCTTGCCCGAGCCGCTCTGGCCGACGACCACTAGAAATTCGCCTCTGATGACATCCAGATCGACATCCCGCAAGGCATGCACTTTCACCTCGCCCATGTCATAGACTTTGGACACCCCGCGCATTTCCAGTTGTGGCTCGGCCATGGCCGAGGCTTCGCCTGGGGCCTGGGGCGGCCTGCTCGCGCCTGATGCTTTTGCAAGATCAGTTCGGTCCACTTCGGCCGCCGCGTCATAGAGTGTCGAGCCGGCCGCCAGAGCAGCCTGCCCGCCGCGTTCTCTTGGGCAGAGGTGTCGGCTTAAGCGGTCTCTTCCTGGCCGGGAGGTGGCCGTAACCTTGGCCCGAACTCGCGAGCATGGCCAGCCAACGCTTGATTCTCGTCGACGGAAGCTCGATGGTCTTCCGCGCTTACTTCGCTATTCCGGGCAATCTCTCCACTCGCTCGGGCCTGCCCACCAATGCCATTTTCGGATTCACCAACATGTTCCGCAAGCTCCTGACCGGCAAGGTGCCCGACCTGGCCGCGGTGGTCTTCGATCCTCCAGGACCGAGTTTTCGCTCCGAGCGCTTTCCCGACTATAAGGCCCAGCGCCCCAGGATGGCTGACGATCTGGCCGTGCAGTTGCCCTGGATCGACAAGGTGGTCGAGGCCCATCGCTTTCCCATCCTGCGGGTGCCCGGGTTCGAGGCCGACGATGTCATCGGGACCCTCACGCGCCAGGCCGTCGAGCGCGGGATGGAAGTGCACATCATCAGCGCCGACAAGGATTTTGCTCAGTTGATTTCGGACCAGGTCCGAATGATCGATGCCATGCGCGACATCAACTATGATCCCGAGTTGGTGCGCAAGAAGTGGGGAGTCCCGCCCCACCAGTTCATCGATTATCTGGCCCTCATCGGCGACAAGGTCGACAACATCCCCGGGGTCCCCGGGGTGGGGGCCAAGACTGCTTCCAAGCTGCTCGACGACTTCGGCAATCTCGAGGCTATCCTGGCCTCGACCGACAAGCTTAAAGGCAAGGTCAAGAACAACCTCGAGGAGTTCGCCGAGCAGGCCCGTTTGTCGCGCGAGCTGGCCACGATCGATTGTCAGGTCGAGCTGCCCCTGACTCTCGATTCGCTGGCCTATCAGCCCCCCTCCCAGGACGATCTCAACGAACTGTACCGCGAACTCGAGTTCTTCTCGTTGTTGGGAGTCGAGGCCAAGGACGAACAGGCGCGCGAAGAGGCCGGCGACACCGACTATCGAGTCATCGATTCGGTCGAGGCGCTGGCCAAAGCACTGAACGCCCTGCGCTGCCCAGCCCTATGGCCTGTCCTCGACTCGCCTTCGCCGGTGCGCGGCCCCTGGCTTGGCGTGGCCTTCTCGGACCGCCCGGGCAGCGGGTTCTATGTGCCCATCACCGACTGGTCGCGCCAACCTTTGTTTGACTATCTGGCGGGCTCAGCTCCCAAGCTGGCCCACGATGCCAAGGTCCTGATGGTGCTGGCCAAAGGCCAGGGTTTCGAACTGGGACCGGTGGTCGGCGACACTCGCCTGGCCTCGTTTCTCATCGACCCCACCGGCTGCATCCCGCATGACCTCGAGCGGGTCTGCAAGGAATACCTGCATCGGGTGCTGCGGCCCATCAAGTCGCTGGTGGGTAGTGGCAAGTCGCAGAAACTGCTGGCCGAGCTCGAACTCGCCGAACTCGGAGACTACGCCTGCCACTTGGCTGATGCCGTGGGCCAGTTGTGGCCCATTCTCAAGGCGAAGGCCAATCCCGAGCATCTGGCTCAAGAACTCGAACTCTCGACGGTGCTGGCGGCTATGGAATTCAAAGGCGTGCTGGTCGACCAGCCCGACCTGGCCGCTCTCGGCCGCGAGTTTCATCAGAAGTTGGCGGACCTCGAAAAGACCATCCATGACCTGGCCGGGCGCAGCTTCAACATCGGCAGTCCCAAGCAGCTTTCTGACGTGCTCTTTGACGAGTTGAAGTTGCCCGTCATCAAGCGCACCAAGACCGGCTATTCGACGAACGCCGAGGTGCTCGAGCGGTTGGCCTCAGAACATGAGATCGCCCGTCATCTGCTCGAGTATCGCAAGCTTGAAAAGCTGATCAACACCTACGTCGATGTGCTGGCCCGCGAACTCAACCCCGACACCGGTCGCATCCACACCACCTTTCAGCAGACGGCCGGGGCCACCGGACGCCTCATCACGGCCGAGCCCGACCTGCAGAGAACCCCGGTCAAAACCGACGAAGGCCGGCGTATTCGCCACGCCTTCGTGGCCAGGCCCGCGACCACGTTCGTGGTGGCCGACTGGAGCCAGATCGAACTGCGGGTCATGGCCCACTTTTCCAAGGACCCGGCCCTGGTCGAGGCCTTCGCCCACGACCTCGACATTCACCGACGCACCGCCAGCCAACTCTTTGATTGCAGCGTCGACGAGGTCACCAAGCCCCAGCGCGAGATTGCCAAGACGGTCAACTTCGCCACCATCTACGGCCAGGGCGCCACCGCCCTGGGTCAGATCCTGGGCATCCCTCGCAAAGAGGCCCAGGAATACATCGACCGTTACTTTCGTTCCTACGCCGGCGTGCGTACCTGGCTCGACACCACCATCGAGTACGCTCGGGCCGACGGTTGGGTGGCGACTTTGACCGGTCGGCGTCGCTACATACCAGAGCTGTTCAGCAAGAACTTCATGGACCGCCAGGCGGGCGAGCGGATCGCTGCCAACACCCCCATTCAGGGTTCCGCTGCCGATATCTGCAAGCTGGCCATGCTGGGCATCAACCGCCAGTTCAAAGAGCGTGGTCTCAAGACCGACATGCTCTTGCAGATCCACGACGAGTTGATCTTCGAGGCTCCGCCCGAAGAGGTCGAAACAGTGCTCGAGGTGGTCAAGCATCAGATGGAGCACGTGGTCCAACTCGAGGTGCCGCTCAAGGCCGAACTCGGGGTCGGCCCCAACTGGGCCGAGGCCAAAGCCTGACAGAAAAATTTAAGCCCGCCCGCGTAGGATGGCGGTGGAGGACTACCATGCGAGTTCAAACGCTAGCCTCCAACCAGCCGCTCTCACTGAAGAACGTCTTTCAGCGACCGAAGGATGAGTCCGAGTTCATCCAGGGCCAGTCGTTGTCCCACGATATTTTCATCGCCTCGGAGCATATGGGCGAGACTTCCGCCGCCGTGATTGGCGTCATGGGTGGGATGTTTCTGGCCACCAAGGCTCTGCCAGACGTGGCTCCCATCTTGACGGTGCTGGGCGGTGGCTATATCGGCTACAAAGCCTCGCGCGGCTTTTGCGGACTGGCCAATGCGGCTGGCAACTTGACCACCCGGGCCACCGGCTCGGCCGGAGCGGGTCGCTTCGTTCGCATCGGACTCAAGGTCGGCGTGGGTGCCGCCCTGGCCCAAACGGCTAGCCCCGTGGGCGCCGCTTCGGTGGTGGCCAGCAGCGTTGTCTTCGGCGGGGCGGCGCACGGCCTGGTTGCTTGGGCAAAGGCGACGAAGGACGGCGAGTGAGGGTCGCTCTTCTACTGTTCTCTTTGCTGTTGGCCGGCTGCGGGCCGAGCTACAAGCATCCGCCCGGGTCGCTCCAGCTCGACGAGCCCAAGCAAACCAACCTCAAAGACGGCCCGACCTGGGAGATCGACGACTATAAGCTGGTCGGTCTAGCCACCTTCGAACTGGAAGCGCTGGTCATTCTCAGGGCAACCTTTGGCTCGGGCAGCGGGCGAGAGGCGGACCTTTCGCCCCTCGATCTCACCCTGGCCTGGGGCCCGGCCGCCGACTCGGCCTTTCTCCGTAAGATCAACTTCCGCCACTCAGGGCGCTTCTATTACTATGACTGGAAAGATCCCGGGGTGGACGGCTCGCTGCTGGGCAGCCACACCGCCAACATGCACATGATCCCCGCCGATGCCTCGGTGGCCGACCAGCTGATGGCGGTCGAGCGCGATGACATCGTGACCCTCAAGGGTCATCTGGTCCGGGTCGATGGCGAGGATGGCTGGCATTGGCAGAGTTCCATGACCAGAAAGGACAGCGGGGCAGGGAGCTGTGAGTTGGTCAGGGTGACGACGATCGGTATTCAGTAGTTTTTCGAGGTGTCCCGTCCAAGCATCGCGAAAGGCGTGTTCGATGGGGCTGTCTGACCGGAAATCCGGCCGTTGGATTGGGATCGTGCTGGTGCCGCTGCTTCTGTTTGGACTCGTAGTCGTGCTTTACCTCGTCAACAACCACTACGGTGACGAGCAGGCCAGGTGGGAAGAGCGCCTGGCGGGCCTCGCCGAGCACCAGCAGAACGTGGTCGAGAATTGGTGCGAACGCGCTTTGGAAGACAGCCAAATGGTGGCCAATTGGCCCAGTTGTCGCACTTTGTTGGGCGCGGCGAGCAGTCACCAGCACCACCCCGGCGACGGTCACCTCGAGCAAATCTTGAGCACTCTGCTCACGATCCGGCGCGTTGATGGGGTTGTCCTGGTGGACCAGCAGGGGCACCCGGTCGCCTCTGAGGGCAAGCTCTTTCTGGAACCAGAGGAGTTGCACCGAACTCTGGCTGATGTCGACCACGTCCATCTCAGCTTGCGGCCAGCGGGGGCCGTCATTTCCTGCGCCGCCCCGGTCGAGCATCAGGGCCACACTCTGGGCCATGCCGTGTTAATTTACGACGCTCGGACCGACCTTTACCCCGAACTGATCACCGAGCCGGTGCCCACCCGCACCGGCGAGAGTCTGTTGGTGCGACCCAAAGGCCAAAGTCTGGGGTTCTTGTCGCCGACCCGAGGGCGGGCCAAGCCGGCCCTGACTCGGGCGGAGATAGCCAAGTTGCTGACCACCTTAACCCCATCGGGCCAGGCTGCGTCGTTGTCCACGCTAAGCTTTGACGGTCATTCGGTCTTGGTGGCCGCGCGTCCCATCGCCAGGACCCACTGGTGGTTGTTGGTCAAGATCGACTCGGACGAGGCTCTCCAGAACGCCCGCTGGGTGAGCGGCGTGCTGGCTGCCACCTTTTTATGCTGGTTGGCCGCGGTCGGGGGGTTGGGCTTTGGTCTTTGGCGCGAGCAGTGGACCCAGGCTCGGCTGGCTCAGACGCGGCTGGGCTCGCTGCTCGATCGGGCTCCCGATGCCATCTTGTGGCTGTCGGAGTCGGGGCGAGTGCTCGAGGCCAGCCGGGGGGCGACCAAAGTTTATGGCTATCCCGAGGAGAAGTTCAGTGAGCTTGGGCTGACCGAGCTTCTGGCTGAACCCGTCCAGGCCAGGGAGGTGCTCGAGAGCCTGCGCCAGCAAGACGCCGAGAGTTTGTTCTTTGGGCAGCATCGGCGCGCCAACGGAGAGAGCTTTACGGTCGAGTGCCGTGGCTCGTACCTCGACGACGGTTTTCTGCTGGTGCTGCGCGACATCTCGGACCGACTCGAGCAAGAGAAGCAGTTGCGCCAGTTGTGGCAGGCCATCGAGCAGAGCCCGGCGGCGGCGGTGATTACCGACCTGGAAGGGGTGATCGAGTATGTCAGCCCCGCCTTTACTCGGATCACCGGCTATCTGGCTGAAGAGGCGCTGGGGAGAAACGTGGCCATGCTGGCGTCCGGTTTGACACCGCCCGAGGACCACCAGGAGATGTGGGCCACCATTCGCGCCGGTCGCGTGTGGCACGGCGAGTTCTGCAATCGCCGCAAGAGTGGCGAGATTTACTGGGAGTTCGACACCATTGCCCCTTCTCTCGACTCTGACGGTCAGCCCATCAACTACATTGCCATCAAAGAAGATATCACGGCCGCCCGGGCTGCCCGCGAGCAACTCGAACAGGCCCGTCATGAACTCGAACAGGCTCAGAAACTCGAAGCGGTAGGCCGGCTGGCGGCCGGCGTTGCCCATGACTACAACAACCTGTTGACGATTCTGCTGGGCGATTTGCACCTGCTCGACCAGACGGATGAGCCCGACGAGGTGGCTCAGATCAAGGCCGAGATGCGAGCGACCTGCGATCAGGCTCAAGGTCTGACCCGTCAATTGCTGGCCTTTAGTCGTCGCCAGGAACTCGCGCCCACGGTGCTCGAAATGAACGAAGCTCTGGAGCGGTGCTCTGTCCTGCTGCGGCGTCTGGTGGGTGAACAGATCGAGCTGACGGTGACAAAATCCGACGAAGCGGTCTATTGCCTGCTGGATCCGATTCGACTGGAGCAACTGTTGCTCAACCTTGTGGTCAACGCCCGCGACGCCGTCGGCGAGAGTGGCCACATCAGGATTCGCCTCGGCCGCCGCATCCTAAACGAGAGCCGGGCCTGGGTCGGGGGCAGCCTCGGGCCCGGCGACTTCGTGGTGCTCGAGGTCGAAGACGACGGCCATGGCATGGATGCCGAGACCGTCGGTCGCATCTTCGAGCCGTTCTTTACGACCAAGCCGGCCGGCCGCGGGACCGGCCTGGGTCTGTCGACCGTGTTCGGCATCGTGAGGCAGAGTGGGGGAGGGCTCTGGGTCGAAAGTGAACCGGGCCGGTTCACTCGTTTCGAGTTGTTGTTTCGGACCTGCCAGCCGCCGGTCGAGCAAGCCGAACCGGTCCCCCCTCCGGTGCCGAGGCTGCCCCAGGCGCGCATCCTGGTGGTCGAGGACGACCGCACCATTCGGCGAGTCCTCGCGAGAATCTTGACCCGCCTGGGTCAGCAGGTTGTGGTGGTCGAGGACGGGACCTCCGCGCTCGAGACGGCCCGATCCGAATCCTTCGACCTGATGATCAGCGATGTCGTCTTGCCCGGGATAGGTGGGCTCGAGTTGGCGGGGCGGGTGGCCGAATTTCATCCAGGTATCAAAGTGCTCTTCATGTCAGGCTACCACGATGTTGAAGACCAGTTGACAGCCTCGGACCACTACTTTCTTCCCAAGCCTTTCACGGCCGCCGAACTCGAGGCCAAGTTGGGGGTCGTGTTCGCCCAATGAGGTTGGCCTGGCGTTCGGCGAGCGCTACAGTTTCGATACAACTTCGCCATACTTTTCGACAAGTTCGAGCTATGCTGGCAAGGTGGTCGAAACAAGCGCACAAGCCCTGCATCCCAGGATTCGACTGGGCGGCTACTGGCTGGAACGGGTGTTGGGTCGAGGCGGCATGGGCACCGTGTTCCTGGCTCGGAGCCAGTCCGGTCAACGGTTTGCGGTAAAGCAGATCTCGGATACCACCGACCAGGGCCGATTGCAGTTTCGACGTGAGGCTGAATTGTTGGCCCGCCTGTCGCATCCCCATCTGGTCACCTACCATGACTTCATCGAAGTCGAAGAGCGTCAATATCTGGTCATGGACTACGTCGAGGGTCTGACTTTGGCCGAGAAGATGAATCTGCGGGATCGCCCCTTTCCGGTGGGGCAAGTGCTGGAGTGGGCACTGCAGTTGTGCCGCCTCCTGGAATACCTTCACGGCCAGAACCCGCCTGTGCTCTACCGCGACCTCAAGCCGGCCAACATCATGGTCGACGCTCAGGACCGCCTGACCCTGATCGACCTCGGCCTGGCTCGCAGCTTCACTCCCGATACTCCCACCGAGCCCTTTCTGCGAGGAGTCGGCTCACAGGGTTACGCGCCTCTCGAGCAATACTCGGGTTCGGGCGGGACCGACCCTCGCTCGGATCTTTACTCGCTGGGAGCGACGCTCTATCACCTCTTGACGGGACAGGCCCCACCCGATCCTATCGAGGTCCTGGCCCTGCGCCGCAAACGTGTGCCTTTGCGCGACTGGAATCCGCTGGTGCCTCTCTGGCTCGAGCCGGTCATCGACCGCTTGCTGGCCATCCAGCCTGGCGAACGCTATGAATCGGCCCAGGCGGTGGGCCAGGCCCTGGCGCGCCTGGCTGATCGTCTCACCGAAATGGAGCGCGCCACCGAGCTTTTGCCCGAGCATCCGCCCGCTCCCCGGCGTCGCCCGCGCGCGTTGGTGGCCGGACTGGTGGCGGTGAGCCTGCTGGTGGGAGCCGGCCTCTCTCCGAACCCGCAGTTATCGGTGCCCAGCACGTCCTCGCTCCCCTTCGTTTCGCAACTAGCCGCCGCCGTTCCCTCGTTCGAGATGCCCCGGCTACCCCATCCTTTGCCAGAGTTGTCGGTGTTCCGCTCGAACCGTGCCAGACCAGCCGAACCGGTCGAGGTTAAGCTGGAGCCGGCTCAGCCGGCGGCCGTGGCCGTCGAGTCGGTGACCCCCGAGCCCTTACCCACACCTGGCTATCCCCGGTCCACCCGTCGGGCCCTTCAGCCCCGGGCGGACCGGCCCCAGGCGGTCGCGCCCGTCATCGCGGCGGTGCTTCCCCAGGCTCCCAAAGAGCAGCCGAAGCCTCAACCTGGCGCCCCTCTGCCTCCGCCTCCGCAAAAGCCTCCCCAGGTGGTGACCGTCACGGTGCCGGTCACCCTGCCAATCACCAACCCGGGCCAGTCGGGGCCGATCACTACGCCGGGCAACTCGGGGCCCATCAAGGCCGCCAGCGCTACCACCGTCTCGGTGGCCAGCCAGCCCGACCCGACCACGCCGGTAGCGGTTACCACCACCAGCGACAATCAACCAGCGAACAGCGAGAGCCAGCCCAATCAGACCGCGGCCAGCCCGGGCGAAAGTGAGCCAGCGCCAGGCTCTCAGGCCGAGGGTGGCAAGGGGCAAAGTGACAACCCGCCCCAGAACAACAAGCAGGGCAACCCGAACAGTGGCGGGGGGCAGGGCAATAACGCGGGCGAGGGCCAGAACAACAATGGCGGAGGGGGTCAGCCTCCTCGTGGTGGGGGTGGGCGCAGCCGCTAGAGGCCTTGCTGATTGAGCTGGGTGTAGGCCTCTTCGAGTTGCACGACCAGCGCCTGCAACGGCTCGACATGGCGACGCTGGTCGACAGGCAGGTAGTATTGGGGCTCAGCTTGCATCCAGGCGTCGCGGGCCGCGAAGACCTCTTCGAACCGGTTCCTGGGATTGCTGATGCCCTCTTCGAGTGCCACCCGCAGGTTGCGGCTGCTTTCGACCAGACCCAGCAAGGTCTGGCGCACAGCCGCGTCGCGCCCATCGGGGCGCATCGGTTGGTTGCGCAGGTTGTTCCAGATCGAAGCCGTCTGCTGCTCGACCACCCGGGCCAGATTGAGGATCCCTTCGGGAGTGTAGACCTGCGAGGGCGGCCGGTGGATTTGGGTATTGGGGCGAGCCGCCGCCGTTGGCAGAGCCACTCCTGAGAAATTGGACCACTGCTCGAGAATCTCTTGGTGCGCCTGATCGATCGCGGCCGGCGTAACCTTCGGTATGGTGTAGAGCGCACGTTGAGGTTGGCCCTGGGCATCGAGTTGCACCAGGGCGACGGCCACCAGATCGGTCTTGCGAATACCGAGCATTCTCTGACAGAATTCGGCTTCGCGAGGGCGGTCGAAGTGCATCGTGCCCATCTGCAACTGGGTCAGGCCCGCCTCGCCGCGGAGCTGGTTGAGCCGTTCGACAACCCCCTGTTCGGCCGGAGCGATCTGGTCGCCGGAGGGGCCGATGATCAGGACCAGGAGCTTGTCGGGCGCGGTCTGGGCCGCGGCCGGCAGGAGGAGCAACAGGCTAAGTATCAGGATCAGTTTCTTCATGAGTTCGGTATAGGAGTAAACAACGGTCGGGGGGCTGGAGTTGCGCGCGGTGGGGGCGGAACCGGTGAAGGTCGCACCACCGGCGGCGGAGCCGGCCGGGGATAGGTTCTGGGCGCGGGTGGCGGCGTCCAACTGGGTCGATAGGGAGCGGGCGCGGGCGCGGGCGGCCGCGGCACAGGACGTGGCGGCTCGAACACCGGCGGAGGCGCCGGCTGGTAGATCGGGATGGCCTCGGGCTCGAAGCGCACCGTCACTTTTTGGCCGGGCCGCAGGTCGACCGACTTCACCACCGGTAGATAGCCTTCGGCCGTCAGAACCAGCGGATGCCGTCCGGGAACCAGCTCGAGTCGCTGGGGAGACTTCCATTCTTGCTCGCCTGACTTGACCGTGTACACTTCGGGCCCGTCGACCTCGAGCTTGACCTGGCTCTTGAGTGGTTCGAGCATCTCGACCAGCAACCTGGCTTCGGGCCCGGCCTCGAGACGGGCGGGCGCAAAACCCTCTTTGGCCACCTCGACCGAAGCACCCGACTCGGGAAGGCTGAGCTTGCCTTCGGCGCTGGGGCCACCCTGGATCTCGAGGCGAGCGTCGGAAGGGTAGGCTCGCGCCTCGGCCGGAGCGGGGGGCAGACCCCGCTCGACCGACCACAGCCAAAGGGTCCAGGCCAGCAGGGCCAGGCTGGCCAAACTGGCCAGGGCCAGGGGCAGATGGCGCCGGTAGGGTCTCATTGGAAAGAAAATTCAAGCTCGGCCAGGCACAGTCCTGGGAGTGACCGAATTGGTCTGGGTGGCTCGCGACTGGATCTTAGGGGGATTGGTGCTGGTCCTGGTGGTCGGCACCTATCTGGCCCTCTCGCGCCAGGTCGATGAAGTGCCCGACCGCCGTCAGGCAGACGCCTGGCTGCTGGGACGCTCGGAAGGCGTTGAAGGCGGTCGACGACTGTACCTGCGCGGCCAGTTTGTGGATTGTCTCAGAGGCTCGCCCCCCCAAGACCTGCGGCAACTCGCCGAGGACGCCTGGCTGGTCGAGTGCGACTGGCCGGCCCGGGTTGAGGCCCACCTGCGACGGGATCTCGACAGCGACGGAGAAAGTGACCTGATCAAGCTGGTGGCCGACGGTGACAAGCGCCATTTCGTGGTGCTGCGCTCGAGCGACTGGAGTCAACTCGAGCCGATCTGGCTCGATCCCCGTGGCAAACCGCTCGACCAGGCGCCCGACCTCGAGGGGGCCGAACTCGAGGCCACCAACCTCACCGGCGCCAAGGACTTCGTGGTCAAGACCGAAAGGGGCTGGGCCGTGGGCCGCCAGCAAGACGAGCGGCTTCAGCTCTTCTGGCTAAAAGGCGAGCTCAACCTCAAAGACGGCAAACTGTCTCGTGACGGTGAGGAGCTTCGCTGGCAGAACGGCGCCTTCAGCGACTGACCCGCGGGCGGCGAGGGCGGCGGCCGGGCGCACCATTGGGCCGACCGGGCCGGGAAGGACGGCCTCGGCCCGAGACGAAGCCCGATCCATGCTGACCGCCGATGAAATGATGGGCAAAGGTATCCGCTTTCTGCGGGTCCTCTGGTGCGACAACGCCAACGTGATGCGAGCCAAGGCTGTTCATATAGCCAGCTTGCGCGACGGGTTGGCCCACGGAGTGGGTATCTCCGCGGCCCAACAGGCGGTCCCGGTGACGGTGGACGCCTTCGAGGCCTCCTCGGGGCTGGGGCCGGTGGGCGAGATTCGCCTGCTGCCGGTGTGGGAGACCTATCGCACCTTGCCGTACGCTCCGGGGCACGCCTGCGTGCTGGGCCGGATGCTGCTCGACGGCCAGCCCTGGCCCCACTGCCCCCGCCACTTTCTCGAGCGTATGTTGACTCGGGCTGAGGCGGCGGGCTTGAGTTTTCAAGCTGCCTTCGAGAACGAGTTCTATCTGCTCAGGCCGACCGAAGACGGCTTCGAACCGGCCGATCAGAGCCTGTTTTGCGCCGTCTCTTCGATGAACCAGAATCATGAGTTCATCGAGGCTCTGTGCGAGTCTTTGCTGGCCCAGGACATTCCCATCGAGCAGTACTACCCGGAGTCGGGCTATGGCCAGCAAGAGATCTCGGTCAGTCACGCCGACCCGCTCACGGCCGTGCATCGGCAGCTGGCCTTTCGCGAGACGGTCCATGCGATTGCCCGGCGGCAGGGGTACCGGGCAACCTTCGTGCCCAAGCTGTACCCCAATCAGGCCGGCTCTGGCTGTCATCTGCATCTGTCGCTCTGGAGCGGCCAGCAGAACCTCGGTATCGAGGGCGCCGCAGCCTCGTTTATGGCCGGCCTGCTCGAGCATCTGCCGGCTCTGATGGCGATCACCGCGCCCATTCCGAACTCGTACCGGCGATTGGGTCCTCACCTCTGGAGCGGGGCCTTCGCCTGCTGGGGCATGGACAATCGCGAGGCGGCCTTGCGGGTACCGAGCAACCCGGGCGGGATGCCCGAGCAGTTCGAGCTCAAGACCCTCGACGGGGCGGCCAATCCCTATCTGGCCCTGGGGGTCGTGCTGGCGGCCGGCCTCGACGGCGTGGCCCGCGGGCTGGAGCGCCCGGCCCCGGTCGACATCGACCCCGGTCTCTACAGCCACGAAGAACGACGAGCCCGGGGTATCGCCCGCTTGCCCGACTCGCTGGCTCGCTCGCTCGAGGCTTTCGAGCAAGATCCTGTCCTGCAAGAGGCGATGGGCCCCGAGCTGACCCGTTCGTTTCTGTCGGTGCGCCGCAAAGAACTCGCCGACCTGGGCGGTTTGCAACTAGAAGAAGAGGTCCGCATCCTGATGGACCGCTACTGATGAGTCTTTTCGACGATCTGGCCGAGCTGCGCCTGGTCGACCAGCATGCCCACAACCTGTTGCTCTGGGAAGAGTCGCTTCGACTGCCTTACAGCGCTGCCTTCACCGAGGGTTGCGACCCGACGCTCCAGGCCGGCCAGGCCCGCTCTACCCTGTTCTTTCAACGCAGCCTGGTCGAGATGGCCGAGCTGCTCGACTGTTCGCCCGACCAGGTCGAAGAACAGCGACGCCAGCTGGGCCTCGAAGTCCTGGCCGGCCGATGCTTTGAGGCGGCCGCCCTCGACTGGCTGCTGCTCGACGACGGTCTCACTCCCGGCCTGGTTCACCCCCTCGAATGGCATGAGCAGTTCGTAGCGACCCGGCGGGTGGCACGGGTGGAGTGGATGGCCGAGCAGTTGCTGGCCGAGGCCACCGACTTTGCCGCCTTTCGCCATTCTTTGCGTCATCAGCTCGAGACGGTCGAGGCGGTGGGCTTCAAGAGCATCGCCGCCTATCGGGGAGGCCTGGCCCTGGTGGCCCCCAGCCGCGACGAGGCCGAAGCGCAGTTCTCGCTGGTGCGGGGCACCAGCCGTCTGGCCCACCGCCCTTTTCTCGACTATGTAGTCGAGCAAGCGCTCGAGGTAGCGGCCCAGCGCGGCCTGCCGGTCCAGTTTCATACCGGGTTCGGCGATCCCGATCTCGACCTGGCCCGCTCGGACCCAACCTGGTTACGTGACGCCATCGAGCGCCACCCCAACACGGTCTTTGTGCTGCTGCACGCTGGCTATCCTTATCATCGGCAGGCCGGCTTTCTGGCCTCGGTTTATCCCAACGTGGTGGTCGATTTCGGCCTGGCTGTACCCTTCCTCTCGGTGGCCGGCATGCGCGAGGTGCTGAGCGGGCTGCTGGAGTTGGCCCCGGTCACGCGGGTGGTCTATTCCTCCGACGCCAGTCGCATCCCCGACCTGTTCTATCTTGGCGCCCGCTGGGGACGGCGCATGCTGGCCGAGGTGCTCGAGCAGTCGGTCACCGATGGCGACCTGACTGCCGTCCAGGCCGAATCGGCCGCTCGAGCCATCTTGCGCGACAACGCCCTGGCCCTTTACCGGCTAGAAGAGGGGAGCCGGCCTGCGGCCGGAGAGGGGAGCCCCTAGCTTCGCCGGGAGATGGGAGCGGTGGCTGCGCCACCGAGAAGGGAGCGAAGCTCGCTGGCGCTCGCTTCGAGGCGAGGTCGGGTCGAAACGGTCCTCGAGGCGAGGCGTCGAGGGTTAGCCGCGCAGGGCTTGTTCGGCTTTGCCGGGCTCGATGCGGCCGTGGCCCTGGGATTTGGCCCCCCAGCCCCAGATGCGCTCGGCCGTGTCGACCAGGGCGCCTTTGAGTTCGTCGGGCGTGGCCTCGGGGTGGGCCTGAGCCAGCAGGGCAGCCACCCCGGCCACCATGGGAGAGGCCATCGAGGTGCCACTCATGCGGGTGTAACCACCGCCGGCTTTGGGCGCGGTGATGCCCGCTCCGGGAGCGACCACGTCGGGCTTGGCATACTCGTCGATGGGGGTCGGGCCGCGGCTTGAGAACCAGGCGATGCCGTCGTCGAACTTCCAGGGAGTATTACTGTCGTTGAGGGCTCCCACCGTCAGGGCCAGCGGGGCGTTGCCGGGGGTACCGATGGTGTGGCCGAAGGGGCCCGAATTACCGGCCGCCACCACCGGCAGGATGCCGCCTCTGGCGGCGGCCTGGATGGCGGCCACCAGCGGGTCGTCGTCGGCCGACTCCGAGACCGAGGCGCCCAGGGACAGGTTCATCACCTTGATGTTGTGCTCGTCTTTGTGCTCCAGGCACCACTGGATGCCCTTGATAATGCCCGAGATGGTGCCGTAGCCCTGGCCCGAAAGAACCTTGACACCGATCACGTTGGCCTCGGGGGCCACGCCTTGGTAGAAACCCATCGAGCTGACTCCGGTGCCGCCCACCGTGCCGGAAACGTGGGTGCCGTGGCCGTGGTCGTCGTAGGCCTCGCTACGGCCGTTGATCTCGTCGTGAAAGGCCACGATGCGGCCCTTGAGGTCGGCATGCTGATCGACGCCGGTATCCAGCACGGCCACTCCTACGCCCTGACCGGTAATGCCGGCCTGGTGCAATTCGCGCACGCCCAACAAGCGGGTGGCCACGTCAAGATCCAAGCGCGGCAAGCTGGGGTCGACGGGCTCGCCTTTGGCCAGTTCGCCGGTTTCGGGGATCGAGACCACCCGATCGGCCGAGACTTTCCAACCGCGTTGGGCAGCCCGCTCGAGAAAGGCCTGGTTCTGTTCGACCGGCACCTCGACGAGCTTGGCTCCGATGAGGCTGAGATCTTCGACCGCGGCAACTCCCAGGCTCTGGCTATCGAGTTTGTCGACCCGACCGGGGGCAGGTGAAACAATGTAGGGGAGGGTGGCACCGACTTTCATGGTCCGAAGTTACGCCGGGCCGCGGCCGGGAAGGTTAGTAAAACGTGAACATGTGTCGGGCCGAGGGGTGTTAACATCGTGTCAATATCTGCAATAAAATGTTCAAGTCTGGCCGAGACGAGGTGAGCCTCGATCGGCCATACTTTTCATTGGGGGAAAAAGATAAAAAACCAATGTCATTCTCAAGCTCAACCAATACAAACGCCAGCATCGCACGTACGACACCAGCACCGGTGGCCACCAGCCGGCCGGTCCAGACCACGGCGCCCAGGCCCGCGCCGACACCCTCACCCGCTCCCAGCCCGGCCCCGGTGGTCTCGAACCAGACCACTCTCTCGGGCGAGGCCCTGCGCTCGGAAGGGGGGCAGAGCCCGAATCTGATGAAGTCGGCTCTGTTTTCAACCTACTCCGAGCCGGTCAGCGACACCAGCAGCAGTACCAGCGGAACGGGATCGAGCAACACCAACACCAACGGTTCGCTCTCGGGTGAGACCGGCCAGTTGTCTGGCTCGAGCAGCTCGGGACAGAGTGGTCAACTGAGCGATTCGAGTCGTCTCTCATCCGGTCAGAGCAACCAGACCCTCTCTTCGCAAGACGAGCGTGCCGACTCCGGCAGCACGACGCCGGTCGACCGCACCAATAGCAACAGTTCGGGCTCCGTCAGCCAGAATGGTTCCAGCAACTCGACTCAGTCGACCAGCCAGACTGCCACTCAAAAGACCGAGTTGACTACCGACCCCCTGGGACAGAAGGCTCCGGTCAGCGAGCAGGTCAAAGAGCAGGCTGCTAGCGCGGTGAAAAAGCCCGAGACCGAAACGGCCAGGAAGCCCCTCGTTCAAGAAGTGGCCAAAGAAGCAAGCCAGGACGAGGCACCAAGGACCGAGACCGGGCCAAAGATCGCTTCCGCCCCGCAGGCCGAACGCCGGCGCACCTTCGGAGGTCGTCAGAAAGAGCGGCCGGCCAGCCCTCCTCAGAATCGGCCCCGCCCTCCGGCCGAAGAACTGGTCGGCGCCACGCGGCTCCAGAACGAATTGCTGGCCTACTTCAGGCCGGGGCAGATTCACCAGTCCACGGCGATCTCTCGGGTCGACAAGAAGTCCGACGGGTCGCAAGTCATGGTCCGGGCCGACGGGGTCAAGATCCACCAGGACAAGGACGGCAGCATTCTGTCGGTGCGCTCGTCCAAAGGCAAGAGCATCCAACGCGGCGAGGACGATCCCACCCGAGCCACCATCCATCAAGAACGAGGAGAACTCTACCAGCGCGAATCCACCGGGGCCTGGGTCGACAGTGAGGGCAACCGCTTGTTCGGTCAACTCAAAGACGACGAAGGGGTGATTCGCCTCTCCGGCCACTGCGGCAAGGATACCATCGAAGGGCAGCGCAAGGACGGCGTGAGATTTCGCCGCGACAGCTATGGCACCGATACCTGGGGCTACGCCGGCGGCGTGCAGGTCCAGCGGGCTACGGGCGGAGACATGTTCACCTATCACGCCGATGGCTCGACCACCCGCACCACCTCGGACGGGCGAGGCTATCACCGCAATAACACCGAGGGTCGGGTCAAAGTGCTCGACGCCAACCAGCGCGGCTATGACCAGGACGGAACGCACTTTTACACTGTACGCAACGGCGAGGGAATGCTACTCGAACCCAACGGCGAGTCGTATGAACGTCAGTCGGTGCGACCCGACGAGGCCATATAGGCCAGGTAGGCCAACAACTGGTCGAGTTCAGCCTCGGGTAGGATTTTCTCGTCGAAGCCCGACATTTTGGACTGGGGCCAGCGACGGAGCGACTGCGGGTCGCGGATCAGCTTGCGCAGCATCTCCGGCTGGAAATACTCGGTAGGGTTGTAGGGGTCGTTGAGATCCGGCCCCATCTTGGCCGTGCCCTGGCCGTTGAGAGTGTGGCAGGGAAAGCAGTTCTTGACGAAGGAGCGATAGCCCATCCATTCGGGTGAATCCTGGGGTAGGTCCTGGTTGGGCAGCAACCCGGGAAACTGCTTGTCGACCGACTCGCGGACAGTAAAGGCTTTCAGCTTGAAGGGCCACTCTTCGCGCCCGATGCCGGACCGTTCAGGATGCAGCCACACCAGATAGTATGGTCCCGCGCCGTAGCGCCCGTGGCCGAAGTTGGGCCAAGGCTTATCGGGGGGTTCGATGGCCAGATAGGCCAGCGCCTTGGAGGGATCGCTGTTGAGCACGGCCTCGGCCTTGAGACTCGATGAAAAGCCGTCGAGGGTGTCGTAGGCCAGAGTCTGGTCGGGCGCGATATCAAAGCCGTCTAAAAGCTTGTGCATGGGAATGGCCAGATGCACCATGGTCTGCTCGGGATAGCCAGCCACATCCTCGACGGTGATGGTCTCGACGTCTGGTCGGACCAGCAACTGCGAACGTGTGAAGGTTGTGGTCTGCTGGTCGACCTGAAGAGTCAGGGTGGGATCCTCGGCCGAACTCGGTGACGGTCCCGGTTGGGGCGACGAACATCCGGCCATCAGGACCAGCAGCAGGAGCAGATTCAAGCATCTCACCTGTGCAGAATACCCCACAATGAGGTTGCAGGCAATTCAAAGGAACAGGATAGTCCGGTCAGGAAGCTTCGCCTTCGATGAACGAAACAGCCACCATCCTGGTTCTCGAAGATGATGACGAGATGCGGGATATGCTCTCGGAAGTGTTGCGCGACCATGGTTACACGGTGGTGGCCGTGGCCCGCGGCGACGAGGCGGTGGTTCAGGTCAGCCAACAGCCGTTCGACCTGATCGTGGCCGACATCCGGATGGACGGCATGGACGGCCTCGAGGTGCTCGAGCGCACCCGCCAGCAGCAGCCCTCGATCGGCACCCTGGTGGTGTCGGGCTACGCCACCGAGGCCGAGACGGCGCGAGCCAATCGCATCAGTGTGGGCGGCTATCTCAAGAAGCCCTTTCGCATGGGCCAATTCTTGGAGTTGGTCCGCGAGCAGCTGCGGGGCAAGCACGATGTCGAACGCTCGCGCCAACAAAACACCAGCCGGCGGGTGGTCTTGCTGTGGGCCCTCGAGGGGATGGCCAAGATGGCCGACGATGCCGGCCTGGTCTCGCCCAGCGGAACCATCGCCCGCATGGGCAGCCTGGCGGCCGCCCTGGGGCGGACCGTTCAGCTGTCTGAGCCGGTCTGCCAGGAGATTCGCGTGGGCACCATGATCGCCGCCCTCGAAACCGTGCCGCAGGCCCGCCCACCCAGGATCCTGTTAGATGACGCCGAGCTTCTGCCCGCCTTCTCGTCGTGTTTTCGGGCCAACACTCTGGAGTGGAAGATCGCGCGCCTGTGCCGATTGGCGGCGGCCGAAGATTCGATGCCGGCAGCCGAGGAGCTTTCTCGTCGTCACGCTGGCGAACTCGACGCCGAAGTGCTCGAACTGTATGAGCGGGCCAGGCTGACCTTCCTCGAGCCGCGTTCGGGAGCCGCGCCGGAGGTGGTGACCGGGCTCTGGAATCCGGGGCGTAAGTCGAGAAGCCTGTTGGCCCTGGGCAAGGCCCTCGAGCGGGCCGGCGATCTCAAGAGCGCCTTTCGCGCCTATGGCCAGGTGTTGTCGTCGGCCCCCACCGGTCGCCAGGCCGTGCAGGCCCTGCTGCATCAGGCCTCGGTGAGTCTGGCCAGCGGCGAAATCAATCGGGCCGCCGAGCTGGCCGGGGCCGCCCCACGCCGGGCCACTGGCCTTGGGCCCTTGCCGCGAGCCGAGGCCTTGCTCGAAGCGGGCTTGTTGTTGCTCAAACTCAAAGACGTCCGGGCCGCCGACATGCTGGCTGAAGCGGCCCTCCAGCTCAAAGAATTGGGTCTGGAAGCAGCTCACGCCAAGGCTGTCGCCGGATTGGCCGCGGCCGGCCGAGCCGAAGCCGATCTCGGCTCCGCCGTCGAGACCCTGCTGCGGGCCAGCCATGCCGCCGACTTTTTGTCGGCCTGCGATTGGCTCTTACCGCTGGTGGTCGAGCAGGCCGGCGCTCGCAATCAGAAGGCCTGGTTGTTGCGCTTGCTGGGCGCCTTCCCGGGCGAACTGGCCGAAGGGCTGCGCCAGGGTCGCATCGGTCGCGAAGGACGCGAGGCTCTGCTGGGCGTGCTAGAAGACGAAGGCCCTCGGCTGGGCGAAGAGTTGCGCGAGGTGCTGGTGCGCGACGCCGACCCGGCCCTGCGCGGGCGAGCCACCGCTCTCGAAGCCCAGGAACAGAACGCGGCTCCGCCCAGTTTCTTGCGAGTGGTCACCT
Source organism: Vulcanimicrobiota bacterium (assembly GCA_050250895.1). Taxonomy (GTDB): domain Bacteria; phylum Vulcanimicrobiota; class Xenobia; order Xenobiales; family JADMJV01; genus CAYRFU01. The sequence continues at coordinate 305,029 of JBFWNU010000005.1, forward strand.
TTGGCTACTTCGAGGTCTATCGAGGCTCTGACCTCATTGACGACAAGCAGTGGAAGACGCAAAAGACCAAGTATCTCTTCGCTTTTCTGGCCTCTCGCTGGGGGACGTCGTTTTCTGAGGATAAGATCCTCGACGAGTTTTGGCCCGACGACCGCGAGAAGGGCAAAAAGAATCTCTACTGGTCGACCTCGGTGGCCCGCCGTTGCCTGCGCGGCCCCGACGGCAAGACGGCGGAAGTTCTGCTGCGCGAACGCGGACAATTGACGCTCAATCCCGAGGTGGCCCACTGGCAAGACCTGGAAGAGTTCACCCGGGCCTTTGAAGACGGTCAGCGAGCCCTGGGCGACGGCAAGCCTCGCGAGGCGCTGGCATTTTGGCGCCGACTGGGAACCCTCTATCAGGGCCCCTATCTCGAAGGTTGTTATCTAGACTGGGCGGTGCGGCTGCGCTCGGTGACCGAGCGGCAGGCGGCCGAGGGTCTGTGCGGCCTGGCCCGATTGTTGCTTGACGTGGAAGAGTATCAGGAGGCCCTCGAAGCGGCTCGCCAGGCGGTGGAGATCCATCCTCACCGGCAGGAGGCCCATCTGCTGATGATGCGGGCCTTGCTGGGCCTGGGCCGGCCCGAGGCGGCCATCGAGCAGTTCCGCGAGTGTGAATCTTTCCTACGGCGTGAATACGACATGGAGCCGATTACCGAGTTGTTGGAATACTACCACCGAGCCCGCCTGGGGCTGACGTGAGTCTGGCCGGTCGCCTGAGCGCGCTGGTCCCTTCTGGCCTGGGTCTGGGCACCTGCGCAGCGGCCGGCCCGGTGGTGGCCGACTATCTGGGGGCCACCGCCTGGAGCATCGAGTATCGAGGGCAACGGTGGGGTGGCCCGCTCGAAGGCGAGCATCAACTCTCGGTGTCCCTGACGCTGGACGGCCTCGAGGTCGGTGGTTGGACCATCTCGGGGCCGACGGCCTTTGGCCCCGAACAAGAGCAGGAACTGTTGCTTCTCAGCCGGCTGTTGGTGGCTGAACTGACGGCTCTCGAGGCCGTCATCGGGCGAGCGGCCGGCACCCTGGCCCACAAGCTCAACAACCCGCTGGGAGCCTTGCAGCTCAGTATCGATGCCGCCAGCTTTGCGCTCGACACCCGTCCTGACCAGGCCGAGGCCAAGCTCGAACGCAGCCAAATCGCCCTGCAGAAGGCTCGCTGGATGGTCGACGGTCTGCTCTATTACGCCCGCGAGACGCAGGCCCTGGGCCAGGCGCCCGTCGACCTCAACGAATGCATCCGGGAAGCTTTGGGCGAGTTCGGGGCCTTCCCCGAACTCAAGGTCGAACTGGCTCGAGAACTACTCCTCACCCCGGCCAACCCCATGGAGCTGAAGCTGGCGGTGATCCATTTGCTGCAGAACGCCCAGCAAGCCGTAGCCGAGAAGCCCGGGCCAGTCCAGCTACGCAGCCAGCGAGTTGCCGACCAGGTCCAGCTGGTGATTTCGGACTGGGGTCCGGGCGTGACCCGGCCCGAGCGCATCTTCGAGCCGTTCTTCACCACCCGCAAAAAAGGCGTCGGACTGGGCCTGGCCCTGGTGAGTACCATCGCCGGGCGTCTGGGCGGCCGGTTGCAACTCACCAGCCACGCCGACCCGACGACCTTCTGTCTCGAGCTACCCGCCAGCCCCTAGGCCCTTAGTCGACGAGGGAGTATTCGATCCGTCCCTGGGCGGGGTCGCAAGCTACCACTTCGACCCGCACCGGCTGGCCCAGGGTGAACTCTTCATCGGGGCCCTCCAGACTGACCTCGCGAGGGGTCCAGGGGCCGCCAGGCAGGGCTTCGATGGGAATGACCCCTTCCACCAGCGAGGCGTCCAATTGGGCCACCAGGCCAAAGGGCAAGACGCGGGTGATATGAGCGTCGAATTGCTGGCCGAGCTGATCGGCCATAAAGCCCGCCAGCAGCATTCGGCGGCGGGCCGCCTCGGCCTTAGAAGCTTGATGGCTGAGCCGGTTGAGCTGTTGGGCCAGGGCTTCGACCCGGGGGTCGAGTGGGTCCCAATCTCGGTGGCCGCGCAAATAGCTCTTGATGGCTCGATGCACGGCCAGGTCGGCGTAACGCCGCAGCGGCGAGGTGAAATGCAGGTAGAGGGGAGCGGCCAACCCCAGATGCAGTCCCGGCTTGACCGTGTAGTTGGCCGCGCCCAGCACGCGTCGCATCACCGAACGGATGGCCGGCTCGGCCGGCGCGCCCAGGATTTGATCGTCGAAGGCGGCCAGGCTGCCCGGGGTGAGCCGGCGACCGAAGCCTGGCTCGAAGCCGAACTGGTGGGCGCAATCCGAGAGGGCCGCGACTCGCTCGGCATCGGGCTCGGGATGAACGCGAAAAACGCCGGGTACACCTCGATCGACCAGCCAGTGGGCCACGGCCTCGTTGGCCGCCACCATCATCCGCTCCACCAGTTGGTGGGCCGAGGTGCTGTGGGTGGGGGTGGTGCCGGTCACCGTGCCCTCTTCATCGAGGGTGAGGGCAGCCTCGTTGTTGTTGATGAATACCCCGCCTCGGCGGCGCCGAGCCAGGTTGAGGCGAGCCCAGGCGGTGCGCAGCCAGGGCAGCATCGAGCGGACTTGCTTGAGGTTGGGGGTCAGTTCTTCATAGTCGAGCCAATCGGCCAACTCTTCATAGGTCAACCGCGCCTGCGAGCGGATCACGCTCTCATAGAGGTCGACCGCCAGCAGATGCCCCTCGGGGTCGAGGCGCAGTTCGGCGGTCAGGCACAGTCGATCGACGGCGGGGTGAAGGCTGAGGGTGTCCGATGAGAGTTCGTGCGGCAGCATGGGCAGCACCCGTCCGGCCAGATAGGTCGAGGTGCCCCGCGCTCGGGCTTCACGGTCGAGCGGCGAGTCGGGGGCGATGAATTCGCTGGGGTCGGCGATCGACACCAGCAGGCGCAGGCAGCCTTCGGAGTCGGCGGGCAAGACGGAAATCGCGTCGTCGATGTCTCGGGTCGAGGCCGCGTCGATGGTCACCGTGGGCACTTCGCGCAGGTCCCGGCGCTTTTCCAGATGCAAGCTGGCTCGCCGAATCGAGTCGGCCTGTTCGCTGGCCTCGGCGCTGAAGTCGGTGAGCAGGTCAAAGCGAGCGATGAGACGCTCCAGGGGCAGGTCGCAATCGGGCTCGACCTCACGAACCGCCACCGCGCGCTCGCCCTCGATACGGCAGACTACCTGGCTGCCCACCTCGGCCTCGGCTTCGAGCGGCCAGTCGGTGTTGGAGACCTCGCGGTCGATGGCCAGAAAGAGTCGCCCGCGACGGCGGACGACCTCACCGAACAGGGTCTTGCGCACACGTTCGACCAGGCGCAGCCGCGAGGCCGAAGTGCGGCCCTGCTCGTCGGTGGAAAGGCGGGCCTCGACCCGGTCGTCGACCAGCAGGCCGTTGAGGGCCGGCGGAGCCACGAAGGCCGAATGCAAGTGACCGTCGACCTCATAGTTGAGAAAGCCGAAACCGCGAGGATGCAGGCTGATGCGTCCGATGACAGTTTCCATCGGGGCGGGTTCGAGCCCGCTGCGGGCACCCCTCTAGGGCAGCAGCCTTCCGCGCAGCAACAGGCCGTCGGGTTGGGCTTCGAAGCCGGTCAGCTGCAATCCGGCCCGGCCCGATAGAGGGGGCACCGGTAGATTGTCGGGCACCGGCATCGGTAACGGGGCTGCCCCCAGGCCGGTGACGATCTTCTGTTTGATGGCTTCTTGCTCGGAAGCACTCTTCGAGCGGATTTGCGGGCTGAGAAATTCGATGCGGGTCAAGACCGGTTGCAGCGACCAGCGCAACGGTAGGCCCGGAGACACGCGGGGGACGAAATGGCCGGCGGCCCGGGCTCCGGGCTCGAGTCCACCGGTGATGCCGGCCGTCCACTTGACGTCGAACTCCCCCGGGTCCATCACGAGCACTCCGTCGCGATAAGCCAGATCGAGGCGACGGATGATCAGGTCGGTGACCTGCACGGTGAAGACGAACACTTGCTGTTTGGGACGTTTGTCCTTGGGAATGGGGATGGTCATCGGCAGCAGGGGAGGAACCTGAGCCCGCAGGCCTCGACTGACCACCTCGGACGATAGCCACAGAGAAAATTCCTGGTCGCCCAATTCACGCTGCTGCAGGTCGACGGTGGCTCCGCTACCGCGGCTGGCGGCGATGACCAGCAGGTTGCGGCGGCGGTCCCCCAGGGGCTGGGTGGCCAGGCTAAGGTGCTCGAGATCCTGGGCGGTCAGGGCGCCGGTGGCCAGTAGCTCCTTCTCGTAGGCCCCCGGGACGGGCAGGGTCAGCTGGTTGCCGAGGGTATCAAAAAGCGGACCCTCGACCAGTTTTAGCCACTGAGGCGGAACCGCCGCTGGCCATGGATCGACCAGGGCCAGTCGGGTTTGACCCGGCTCGAAACGCAACACCAGTTGGCCGTTCTCGAAGCTGGGGGTGGTTTTGGTCTCGAACTGGGCCGTGACCTGGTTGCCGGCGAGTTGTCCGCGCAGCGACCCGAAGACGGCCAGCTGGCCAGCTTCGCAACCGAGCATGCTGATGCCCAGGTCGGCTACCTCGAGCACCACGCCGGTAGTGGACTCGCGAAAGCTCAGCTGATGTCCCGCCAAAAATTCGCGGGCGCAGTGATGCAGAAAATCCTCGCTGAGTTGGGCCCGCAGGATGGGACCTGCCACCGGGTGGGAAAGAGTGGGAATCGGTAGGAACCGGGGAGCGACCGCTTGCAACTGCCCATTCTGCTGAAAACACACAGCCTCGAGCTCGAAGGCCTGCCCCGGCGGCCGTTGCTTCCAGGCGGCCTGCTCCTCGGCGGTTTCGAGGTTCAGATGAGCCTTCTGGTGGAGTTCCGGCAGGTCGACCACGGGCGGGTCGAAAGTGGCCACCGTGGCCCGCATTCTCCCGCGCCAGGCCCCGGACGGGACCGGTAGGGCGGCCACCAGGGTTGGAAAGCCGGCCACTTTCACCTGGCCTTCCGAGAACTCTCCTCTCAGCCGGATCGGACCCTGGCCAAGACCCGCCAGGCTCTCGCCCGCGACCACCGAGTAGACGCGGCGTTGAGCCACCGTGTAGTCGAACTCCGGACGGATGATGGCTCGCAAACCGAAGGCTGTCTGCTCGAGTTCGACCAGTCTCTCTTCGGCCCCAACGGGAAGGCACAGCAACAGTAATAGGAAGAGCCGTCTCACGCGCGACCCTCCCGCCAACGCAAGGCCAGGTAGACCAGCGCCAGATGCAGGCCCAGCAGGGGCGCGAGCACCGACCAAACCAGCGAAGTGGTCAGATAGAAATCGCCGGTGATCCAACCCATACCCAGACCCATGAAGCGGTTGTTGATGTTGAGCAGTTGCGAGGTGCCGGCAAAGCTCCAGCGACTGACGCTCAGGATGGAAACGGCTCCGATGACCGGTCCCATCTGCTCAGGCTTGACGAAGGCACCGGAAAGGACCAGTTGCAGAATCAACAGGACCGACACCAGGGTGGTGGATTGTTCGGCCGAGCCGCACACCGCCGAGAGAAACAGGCCCATGGCCACTCCGCCGAGATAAGCGCCCACCAGAAAGGTGTAGAATTCGAGGCTTGCCCGCGCACCCAGCCCGGTCTCGACCCGCCAGAACACGACCGCTTGCAGGATGGCGCATTGGAACAGCCCCACCGAGAACAAGACGATCACCTTCGAGGCGAGGTAGGGCAACAACATCAGGTTGACGTGGCGCTCGCGCCGCAAGATGGGAAGCTCTTTGACGATCTCGCGGCTGGAGTTGATGGCCCCGAAGAAGAGGCTGCTAACCACCAGCATGAAGAGCAGGGTGGGACCCTCGTGGATTGGGAATTTCCCTCCCCGTCCCAGCTCTTGCTGCAAGGCAAACAGGTCTGGCCCAAACAGATTGGCCAGCACCAACCCGATGGCCGGGGCCTGTAACACCAACAGTGCCAGGTTGGCATGGTCGCTCAGAACCAGCCGGGTGTAGCGCGACAGCAGCACGCCAAATTGGCGCCAGGCCGTGGTCATCTTTTGCCAGGGGTTGATTCGGGTCACCGGTTGCTCGGCGGCGATCGGCGTCAGAGCCGCTTCATGGCTGGTCCTCTGTTGGCGAAACCGCCGTTCCCATTCCACGCCCAGGTCGCTATCACCGATTTTGAGATAGATCTCGGCAAAGTCGTCCACGCGAAAGAATTCCAGGGCCTCGTGGGGAGTGCCATAGAAGACCATTCGCCCTCCCGGGGCCAGGAAGCAGACCCGGTCGCACAGCACGATGTTCTGGGTGGCGTGAGTGACCAGGACGACCGTGCGTCCCTGGCGACTCAAGCGCGAAAGAAGCTGCATCGCGCGTTTTTCCAGGCCCGGGTCCAGCCCCGAGGTGGGCTCGTCTAGAAAAAACAGGCTGGGCTCGGTCAACAGCTCTACGGCGATGCTGACCCGCTTGCGCTCACCGCCGCTGAGCGTCTTGATCAGGTTCGAGCGACGGTGGGCCAGGTTCATGCTGGCCAGTACGAAGTCGAGCCGGCGCTGCAACTCTTTGGCCGACGTGTCGCCCGGCAGGCGCAGCCGGGCTGCGTAGCGCAAGGCAGCTTCGACCTCGAGGTCGCTATGCACGATGTCGTCTTGAGGCACCCAACCGATGAGCGACCGAAACAACTCCATGTTGGGTGCCGCCGGTAGCCCTGACAGCAGAACCGCGCCTTCACTAGGATGGACTTGACCCGAGAGGCACTTCATCAGGGTGGACTTGCCGGCTCCACTGGTGCCCACCAGGGCCACGAATTCGCCGGGCTTGATGGAAAGGGTCAACTGGTTGAGGATCGGGGCCGAGGCGCCGGGCGGCTGGTAGACCAGGTTCTGCACCTGGATCTCGACTTGCCCTCCGTGGTCTTCTTGATGGAGGCGCTGGCCATCGAAGCGCAGCCGGGCTGGCCCGATATAGACGATTTGACCGGGTTCGAGCGAGACCGACTCGACCCGCTGGCCGTCTACGAAGGTGCCGTTGGCGCTGGCTAGATCCACCAGTCGATTACCCTCGAGGCGGGCGTGGCGCCGCGAAACCAGGGGAGAGTCGAGCACGACCTCGCAATCAGGATGACGACCGATGATCACGAATTCTTCGTGTCCGGCACTTGGATGGGTATCGAGCGAGCGGCCTGGCGAAAATGGTCGCGCTGTTCCTCGGGCAGGCTCTCGATGGCGGCCAGGATGGTGGGCGAGTCGAGCGGACCCGACCGCTCCAGGTTGCGGGCTCGCTGATAGACCTCGGCGAACAGCGGAGAGACGGGTCTCTTCTCATCTGGGCGCAGGGGATAGTCTCGCTCGTGGAGCCTGGTGTAGTGAGGCTCGCGCCCCGCCCGCAGCTCGAGGTGGTCGGCTAGCAGCGCCTGCCAGTAGCGGGCGATGGCCTCGGGCGGGCGCGACAACTCCAGGGCCTGCTGGGGGGAGATCTTCAGCAGTTTGCGTTCTCCGGCCTCGACCCACCAATCGTTTGCCTGCTGGCGGCAGCTCAGTTTATCGGCGGTGACCGGATAGGCGGCCAGCAGGTCGGCGCCCGCCATCGCCTGGTCGCGGGCGCTCATCGAGGCGTTGTCGCCCAGCAAAGCAACCTCTGCGCCGTGAAGGCGCAAGGCCCAAAATAGCTGATGCTCGGCCGGGGCGGGGGCGGCACCGCTGGCGGCGACGGCCCAGACCGGCTGGCGGTCCATCAGGTGAACGGTCTGAAAGCCGAAGAAGCTGGCCAGGGCCAGGCAGGCCAGAGGGAGCAACCAGAGGGAAGCGGGGGTCGAGGTGGGTAGCTCGGTGGCTTGCACCATGACCGTGGGTTCGACCGGCCGAGGTGTTTCGAGGGTCTTGGTGGGCTCGGAGGCCCTGGGGGGCAGGGTCGGGCTGGTCATCGAAGCCAGCGCCCCGCTCATGGCCCCCGCGCTCGCGAACCGGTCCTCCGGTCGTTTCTCCAGGGCCTTGAGGATGAACGCATCAAGTTCCGGACCGATTTCGAGATTACGATAGCTGGGCGGGTGAGCCAGTTGATAGACCTGCCGCTGGATGACCTCGGCCACATTGTCGGCGGCGAAGGGGGTCTGCCCGGTCAGCATCTCATAGAGCACTACCCCCACGGCATAAAGGTCGCTGGGTGGGCCCACCGCCTTGTCGGTGAGCTGCTCGGGGCTCATATAGTCGGGCGTGCCCGGCATGAAGCCGGTTCGCGTCAGGGTCGTGCCCTGGGTGGCCAGGGCCACTCCGAAGTCCGAGATGATCAGCTTTCCGTCTTGATCGAGCAACAGGTTCTCGGGTTTGATGTCACGATGCACGATGCCATTGTCGTGAGCATAGGCCAATCCGTCGAGTAGTTCTCGGGTCAACCTCAGGGCGTCTTGGACGGAAGGCTTGCCGCGCTCGAGAAAGCTGCGCAGGGTCTCTCCCTGAACATACTCGAACACCTGGTAGCACCCCATCTGTTCGTCTTCGCCATAGTCCAGCAGATGGACGATATGGCGGTGGTCGAGCTTGGACGTGATCGAGGTCTCGCGTTGGAACCGGGCCACGTATTCGGCGTCGTCAGAATATTGGGGATAGAGGATCTTGACGGCGACGGGCTGGTCGGCCTGCTGGCCGCGGGCCAGATAGACGGCCCCCATGCCCCCCTGGCCAATCTTCTCTTCGAGAGTATAATCGGCGAGCTTTCTACCGGTATAGCGACCCACTAATCGAGTTTGAGCACTTTCACCCGAAATTTCAAGGTCATACCGGCCCACGGGTGATTGGCATCGACCACGGCCTGGTCGCCTTCGATCTTCACCACGCGGACAATGTGCTCCCGACCGTTCTTGTCGCGGGCCTTGATGACGGCTCCGGCTTTGCGACCGGTCTCGGGCAGGCTACTGGCGGGCACTTTTCCCACCAGGTTGGGATCGACATCACCAAAAGCCTGCTCGGGTGTCAGCACGATGTCACGGCTTTCGCCTGCTTTCATGCCGACCATGCCCTTTTGCAGGTCGGGCAGAAAGGTATTGCCACCGATTTGCATCTCGAAAGGCTTTTCGGTCGCCGTGATCTTCTGGCCGCCTGACCCAAAAATAGTGTATTCGATGGTGACCTTGCTACCGGCTTGGACCTCGGGAGGGGCCGCCAGGGCCGGAACGACCAGCAGGAACAGCAAGATGAACAGGCTTCGAGGTCTCATATGGGTTCTTATTCCGTGGGGTCGGTCCCTATCCTGTGATGATAACAAATACAAGGCCCGGCGGCCGGAAAAGTTTCTCTCGGCGTGGAATGTATGATGAGGGTCATTCTAAAGGATAGGGGGTATCCGGTAGGATAGGTATCACGACAACCGAATGGGGGCGAAAGTGCCCGGGGTCATGGTGTAATGACTCGGTATTTACGCATTCGGGGGAGGGCCTCTTGCTTGATCCCCCCAGGGGAAAAAGGTTTTCATCGAGAAAGGTTCTAGCACGTGAGCAACGAGGCTGACAAACGACCGCCCGATTCGGCGGAGCGGTCGGCTCCCTTCAAGCCCGGGCACATTCCCCTGCAGCCCGGGCCTGCTTCAGGTCGCATGGCTCGCCGCCCCGACATCCGCACTCCTCGACCCCCAGGCCAGGGCGAGGGGGAAGCCAGTGGAGAAGGCTTTCTGCCGGGTCCCGGTGGGGGAGAGCCCTCGCTGAGTCCACCGCCTGGGCGTCGTCCGGGCGGTATGCCACCCGGGCCCGGTCGAAGTGTCCCCTCGCTCGAGCAGGGCGAATCAGGCAGTTTCGATATTCCCAGTCTCGAGCCACCTCGGACGGCCCGACCCCGCATCCCCGAACTCGAACCGGCCGACTTCGAAACGCCCCCCGTGCGCGAGCCGCTCGGACACCGGGCCCCCCGAATTCCCAGTCTTGAAGCCGACGAGCCATCGATCATGTCGGTTCCCGAACTCGAGCCACCGCCGCGTCGGCCCTCCGCGCCGCCGCCGCCTCCTCCGCCGTTGCCAAGCCGACCGGTCCCTCCGCCGAGTTCGGCGCCTTCGTTCGAGGCGCCCGAGGGCTTCGATCAGAGCTTTGACGAGATTGCCCGACAGTCTCCAGCGGCCACACCCCCCCCGGCACCGCCGCAACCGCGAGTGGCTGCGCCGCCGCCGCCCCAGCCCCAGACCCCGACTCTGCGTCCACCAACGCCTCCCACGCCGCCTGCCCCGCAGAGACCCCCGGCGCCCGCGCCTCCGGGAGTGCCTACGGCTGCGCCCAGGCCGGCTGCCCCCAGGCCGGCGGCGCCCCCACCACCTGCGCCGGCTCCTCCTCCGGCTGCTCCGCCCCGCCCGGTAGCGCCGCCGGTGCCTCAGGTCGAGGCCGATATTCAGTTTGACGAGCCCGAACCCACCCTCGAGCCGCCGCCACGTCCCGCGGCGGCTCCTGGTCCCACGCTCGAGCCGCCGCCAAAGCTAGAGCCGCCGCCAAAGGTAGCCCAGCCGGGCGAGGCGGCTGCGCCTCGCTCTGCCGAAGGCTTCAGCATGATCCCGGTCGAGCCGCCTCCGTCACGGCCCGAACCCAAAGAGAAGCCGAAAAAGAAGTTCTCGGCGGTACGGGCCGGCGTGCTCACGGCGGTGGCCTCGGCCGCGCTGGTGGGATGGTGGTTCAACGCCAAGAAGCAAGTCGAGGTGGCCCCCGATCCGCCCCAGGCCGTGATCGGGTCGGTCCCAGCCGGCGCCAAGATCTTTGCTGGTGCCGAGGTCGTGGGTCAGACCCCCCTGGTAGTGGTCCAGGGCCAGTATGACACCGTCACTCTCAAGATGGACGGCTATCAAGACAAGACCGTTGGCCTCGAGTTCTCTGAACGCAAAGTGAATCGAATGCTCGAGACGCTCGACCCTTCGTTGGGGCAAGTTGCCCTCAAAGGGGTTCCCAAAGACGCCAAGATCTCCCTCGACGGAGCCGAACCGGTGGCGGTTGGCGCCATGACGACCGACTGGCCCATGGGCACTCATAAGGTCAAGGTGATCCTCAGTGATCAGGAACCGGCCGAATTCGAAGTAACCGTTTCGAAAGACAGCGCCGTCGACCTGGGGGCCGAGGTCGAAAAGATCGTTTCGGTTCGTCCCCGGCTGCTGTTGACGGTGAGTGGTCCGGCCAAGTTCAACGTCGAAGTTTCAAAAGTCGGTCACGAGAACATTCAGGCCGCTTCCGGAGCCGGCAACCTGAGCCTGCCCCTGCAGGACGGACGCGGTATCTACAAGATTTCGGTAACGGCCGATGGCTATCTGGGCTACAACAAGGACATCGAGATCGCCGGACCGCGCAAAATGAGCGTGGTTTTGCAGCCTCGACCCGCTCCCGCTCCCGCGCCGGCACCGGTGTCAAGCGGTACCGGGGGAGGGGGCTTTCGCCCGGCACCCGCGCCCCCCGGTGGCAGTGGCGGACATCGCATCTCGGCCCCAGACTTCTAGTGGTTGATCTTTTTGAGCCGGCTGGCCCAGATCAACCCGCCTGCTAAGAGGCCGAAAGCCGCAATGGCCAGCAGTTCGGTTCCCGGAGGGGTCTCGCCGTCAAAGAGCGGTAGCTCGTAGTACTTCACGGCGGCCACGCCCACCCCAACCAGGGCCGCCCCTGCAATCAAACCCGAGGAGAAGAGCACCCCCGTCTCGCGCCGCTCGTTGACTTCGTCTTTGAGTGAAGTTTTCTCGACCAGTAGGCGGATCAGGCCGCCAATCATGACCGGCACGGCCAGGTGAACCGGCAGGTAGAGTCCCACCGCAAAGGCCAGTGTCGGCAAACCCATGATCTCGACACAAAAGGCGAGAAAGACTCCCGTCAGCACCAACCCCCAGGGCAGATTTCCGTCCAGGACCCCGTCGATCACCAATCGGATCAGGTTGGCCTGGGGCGCCTTGGCTTCGCCGCTCACGATGTCGTCTTTGAAGAGGGCCAACACGGCCGCCATGGTGATGGCCGAGAGGATGACTCCGATCAACTCTGCCACCTGCTGGCTCCTGGGGGTGGCTCCCACCAGAAAGCCGGTCTTGAGGTCCTGCGAGGTATCGCCCGCGATGGCCGCCGCGATGCAAACCAGCGAGCCGATGGTCAGTACGGCTACCTTGGCCTGCTCGGCGTCGTAGAGCTTTCCGAAGACCAGCGCGCACAGCAGTACCGTGGCGATGGTCATGCCCGAGATGGGATTGGAGGAAGCGCCCAGCAACCCCACGATGCGTGAGGAGACGGTCACGAAGAAAAAGGCGAACACGACCACCGCCAGCCCCGCCAGCGGTCCCAGGGCGCCCCCCTGGGGACTGGCCATCAAGGGCAGAAAAGCCGAGAGCAGCGCGATCACCGCCAGGGCCGCCCCGACGACGGCCAGGGAAAGTTCTTGCTCGGTCCTGGGTAAGACCTTGTCGGCCTTCTCTCGGAGGGCGTCCATGGCCATCTTGAACGACTCGATCAAGGTGGGAGTCGACTTCACCAGGGTGAAGAGGCCGCCAAAAGCGACCGCCCCGGCGCCGATGTAGCGCAGATAGCGTTCCCAGATGTCCCAGTGCGACATCTCTCGGATCAGATGCTCGGTCTCGGGGGCCAGCGGCGTCATGACCCCGCCACCGAAATAGTAGATCATCGGGATGATGACCAGCCAGCCAACCGCACCCCCGGCCAGCATGACGGCCGCCACCTCGGGACCGATGATATAGCCCACCCCCAGCAACTCGGCCGTGAGGGTAGCCCCCATGGCGGTGCGAAAAGAAGGCAGTTTGATGGCGAAGTCGGGTTCTTCGGGAAAGAAATGGAATTTCTGGAGGAGCGTGAAAACGGCTCCCGAGAGGGCCCCGTAGCTGAGCATCTTGCCCTGCTCGCCGCCCGCCTGGGCGGCCACCTGAACCTCGGCGCAGGCCGTCCCTTCGGGATAGGTCAGCTTGCCGTGCTCGGCCACGATCAGGGTGCGGCGCAGGGGAATCATGAAGAACACGCCCAGCAACCCACCCAGTAGCGAGAGGGGGAAGATCGGCCAAAAACCCGGCGACTCGCCCCACAAAAAGAGAACGGGCAGGGTGAAAATGACTCCCGCCGCCAGCGACTCGCCGACCGAGCCCACCGTTTGGATGATGTTGGTCTCGAGCACGTTGGACTCGAAGCGCAACAGGCGAAAGACCAGCACGCCGATCACGGCGGCCGGAATCGAGGCCGACACCGTCAGGCCCACCTTCAAGCCGAGATAGGCGTTGGCGAACCCGAAGATGATGCCCACGATGGCGCCGGTGACAACGGCTCGAAGGGTGAACTCGGGCAGGCTCACCTCGGTGGGAATTACCGGTTGATATTGTTCGCCTTCTTCCAACGGCCGGTAGGCCTGGGGTGGAAGGCTCATTTTTAGTTCGGGCTGCTCGCCGGCCATCTTGACTCCTAATACAGGGACCCGACGACTCTCGGAAGAATCATGGCGGGGTGAGAGTGTTGCTGCTCATCTTGTTGCTCGTATGGTCGCCAGCCCTGGCTGGTTCTCCTTCAGGCCCCAAGACGCCCACCGGCGGATGGCTAATCGAAGATGCCGACCACGTCATCCAGGAAGAGATTCTCTGGACGGGCAAGATTCAGGGCCTCAAACTCCAGAAATATCAGCGAACCCAGCAGTGGAACGAGTACACTTACGCCCAGGGTCGCGACACCAGCAAACTTTCCCAAGAGGTGATCGGCGGCTTTCAGAAACGGGGTTGGAAGGTCAAGAAGGGGGCCAACGGGGTGATCAGCGGCACCAAGGGCGACATGGATCTAACCGTGACCATCACCTCGAAGAGTCTTGTCGTTAGTATCGGGCAGCGCTGAGCGGGCTTCGATCAGTTTAGCGGCGGTGCCGACCGCGACCCCAGCAGCCAGGCCCACCCCGGCTCCCACCAGTCCACCCACGATGCCGCCCACTACCGGACCATAGCGGTTGGTGGTGAAGACCTTCTCGGTCTGTTGCATGGCCGGATTGCCGTTGGCATCATAAACCGGAACCTGCCGATAAACGGGGTCTCGCCCATGCGACCAGTCGTCGCCGCGGCTGGGAAAGCCCCATCCGAGGCCCCAGTTCCATTGGTACCAATCGCGCGGAATGTCGCCGATATGAGTGTTCTGGGTAACCGGGATCATCCACTCGCGAGGGTGCACTTCTTGATGGCCCAGTTCGATGGCGCCCGCTTTGGCGCCGAAATAGGCCCCCACCCCGGCGCCCAGAACAGTGCCAGCAATGGCGGCGTTGCCCGAGAATTCTACCATCTTTTCGCGTTTGGCCGGAGACAGTTTGGGATGTTGGGTCTGGCCGTCGGTGACCACCCGCTGCAAGGCGTTGACCCCAAGTCCGATCCCTAATCCGAGCAGACCACCGCCTACGGCCCCCAGAAAGCCACCCATGAGCGGCTCCCAGCCGTTGGTGTGATGAAAAACCGGCTCGGTGTAAGAGCCCACCTCGCGCTGGGTTACGTTGGCTGAATAGTTGTGCCACCAACCCTCGATCTCGGTGTGACAGACCTCGCGGGCATCGTCGCCATAGCCTTCGGTGTGGCACTCGGTGCGATAGTCAGGAATGACGCTATAGTGGTAGCCGTTGAGTTCGGGGTGGCTGATGGCCCGGCGCACCCACTCTTCTCGGATGCTGTCCTGGCTTTGCGAGGCAAACCCTGTAATGGTGCCGATGGTAGCCCCGGCCAGGGCGCCGGCGGTGGCGCCGAGCACGGCATAGTCGCGGCCGCGCCGTTCTTCGTCGCTGCCGTAATCATCGCCCACGACCTGGTTGCCAACCCAGCCGCGAAACTCTCTCCAACTTTCGCTAACCGCTTTGATCACGAACAGAACCTAACTCGAGCTCCGGGGCGCAGTTGTGACATCGATGTTAATTCCTCCGGAAAGGTTTTGACCCGCCGTTTCAGAAAGCGTGTGAATGAAAGTCAAAACCGAGGAGCAGGCGATGTTTGAAGCCGTGGGGACGGGGGTCAGCTTTCCCGAACTGGAAGAGCGGATTCTGCAATTCTGGGACGACCACCAGATCTTCGAGAAGTCCCTCGAAGCCCGGGCCCAAGCCGAAGAATACGTCTTCTACGAAGGTCCGCCCACGGCCAACGGCCGGCCCGGTGTGCATCACGTTCAGGCCCGGGCTTATAAGGATCTCTTTCCTCGCTACAAGACCATGCGCGGCTTTCTGGTGCGCCGCAAGGCCGGTTGGGACTGCCACGGTCTGCCGGTAGAGATCGAGGTCGAGAAGCAACTGGGCTTTTCGGGCAAGACCGAGATCGAGAAGTACGGCGTCGAGCCCTTCAATCGCAAGTGCCGCGAGTCGGTGATGGTCTATGAAGGGGCCTGGCGCGAGATGACACGGCGCATCGGCTTCTGGATCGATCTCGACGACGCCTATATGACCATGACCAACGACTTCGTCGAGAGTGTCTGGTGGTCGCTCAAACAGCTATGGGACAAAGAACTGCTCTACAAAGGCTATAAAGTGGTGCCGTTTTGCGCCAAGGACGGCACGCCGCTTTCCTCGCACGAGGTGGGTCTTGGCTACAAAGAAGTGACCGACCCCTCCATCTACGTGCGTTTTCCCCTGGTCGACCCGGCGGCCCTGGGTCTGCCCGAGGGAGCGGCTCTGCTGGTCTGGACCACCACTCCCTGGACTTTGCCCGGCAACACGGCCGCGGCCGTCTCGCCAAAATTGACCTATCACGCCGTGCGCTTCAAAGACGAGGTGCTGGTGCTGGCCGAGAGCCTGTTGGGCCCAGCCCTGGCGGCCGAGTCGGGCTGGCAGAGCATCAAGACCTTCAGCGGCCAGGAACTGGTGGGCAGCCGTTATCAGGCTCCCTTCACCTTCTTTGACTTCGACAAGCCCGGTCACCGGGTGGTCTCGGGAGAATTCGTCACGGCTGAGGACGGAACCGGCATCGTCCATATCGCCCCGGCCTTTGGTGCCGACGACTTGCAGATGAGTCGCGACCACGATCTTCCGGTGGTGCACCCGGTCGATGCCAGCGGGCACTTCAAGCCTGAAATGGGGCAGCTCACCGGACTATGGTTCAAAGACGCCGACGCGGTCGTCATCAAGGACCTGACCGAACGCAAGATTCTCTATCGTAAAGCCGATTACGTCCACCAGTATCCCCACTGCTGGCGCTGCCGCAACCCGCTGATGTATTACGCCACCGACTCGTGGTTCATCGGCAACACTCGGCTCAAGGATCGCCTCATCGAGAAGAATCAGGACATCGATTGGCATCCGGCCCATATCAAGAGCGGTCGCTACGGCAACTGGCTCGACAACCTGGTCGACTGGGCCATCTCGCGCACCCGCTACTGGGGGACCCCGCTACCCATCTGGGAATGTGACTGCGGCAAGCAGACCTGTATCGGCTCGTATCAAGAGCTGGCCGAGTTAGCTTGCCAGCCGGTCGATGTCGCCGCCGCCGACTTTGACCCCCATCGCCCTTACGTCGACGACATCAAGCTGCGCTGCGAGTGCGGGGCCGAGATGCAGCGCGTGCCCGAGGTGATCGATTGCTGGTATGACTCGGGCTCGATGCCGTTTGCCCAGCTTCACTATCCCTTCGAGAATAAAGAACGTTTCGAGAAGGCCTTTCCGGCCGACTTCATCTGCGAGGGCCTCGACCAGACTCGCGGTTGGTTCAACTCGCTGCATCAGCTGGGCGTGATGCTGTTCGACTCGATCGCTTACAAAACGGTCATCTGCCACGGCCTGGTGCTGGACCACGACGGCGAGAAGATGTCCAAGTCGCGTGGCAACGTGGTCGATCCCTGGGAGGTGCTCAACGCCCATGGGGCCGACGCCCTCCGCTGGTATCTCTACGCCTCGGCCCCGCCCGAACTCTCGCGTCGCTTTTCGGTCGAGCTGGTGGGCGAGGCCTGCCGCCGCTATCTGAGCACCCTCTGGAACACCTATCACTTCTTCGTGCTCAACGCCAACGCCATGAAGCCCAACCTGAAGAACCCGACCCCGCCGGCCCAACGCAGCCAGCTCGATCGCTTTATCCTGGCCGAGCTGCATCGCCTCATCCGTGAGGTGACGGTGCGGATGGACGAATATCAGCTCACCCCGGCGGCCCGGGCCATCCAAGACTTCGTCGACGTGCTCTCGAACTGGTACGTGCGCCGCAGCCGCCGCCGTTTCTGGGAGGGCGAGGCCGAGGCCTATCAGACTCTCTATGATTGCCTGCTGACCCTGGCGCAATTGACGGCGCCCTTCACGCCCTTCGTGGGCGAGGCTCTCTATGGAAATCTGGCCCGCTCGGTCGACCAGGACGCGCCCGTGAGCGTGCATTTGACCGATTGGCCGCAGTTTGACGAGAGCCTCATCGACGAGGCCCTGATCGCCGACACCGAAGCGGTGATGAAGGTGGTTTCGGTGGGCCGCGCCGCCCGCAACCAGTCGGGTCACCGAGTGCGCCAGCCACTGGCCGAGCTGCTGGTGCGCAGTCGCGACGCGGCCGAGACCGAGGGGCTCAAGCGCCTGGCTGACCAGATCCTCGACGAGCTCAACGTCAAGACGATCCGGTTTCTCGAGCCGGGTGAAGAGTTTCTCGACTATTCGGTCAAGCCCAACCTGCGCATCGTGGGCAAGAAATACGGCAAGAAGGTGCCGGCCATGCGCGCGGTGCTCGAGCATGTCGACGGCAAGATGGTCGCCCGCTGCGTCAAAGAAGGCCAGCCCGTGCCGCTCGAACTCGAGGGCGAGACTTTGATGCTCGAGCCCGACGAGGTGCTGGTCGAGGCCCGTTCGCCCGAAGGCTTCGAGGCCCAGGAAGAGGCCGGCATTCTGGTGGCCGTCTCGACCCATATCACGCCCGAACTCAAGGCCGAGGGCATCGCCCGCGACCTGGTGCGCCACATTCAAGAGCTGCGCAAGAACTCGGGACTCGACATCTCGGACCGCATCAAGACCTGGGTCCAGGTCGACGGCGAGATCAGCCAGGCCCTCGAAGCCCATCGCGAGACCATCGCCAACGAGACCCTGTCGCTATCGCTCGAGACCTCGGCGCCGCCGAGCGAGGCCTCGACCACCGAGGTTTCACTGAACAAGGACGAGCCCAGCTTCAAGATCGGGCTGCTTAGGGCGTGACCGCTCCCCAGCCTCTGGGTAGCGTGTCTGACGAGCTTCCCAAGGCGCGAAATCCGGCCTGGGCCGCGATCCTCTCTTTGATGGTCCCGGGCCTGGGGCAGGTCTACAATGGGCGGCTCCAGCTGGGTATCGGCTGTTGGCTGCTTTGGCTGGGCCTGAATCTAGGCTCTCCTTTTTTTTGGGCCCCTTTGCTGGCGCTGGGTTTCTGGGCGGTGGCAGGCGCCTATCTGTTCTTGCCGTTGGTGCGGCTTGCTATCGTGCTCCAGGCAGGTTTCGATGCTCGTCGTTGTAGAGGCAACCGACGCTGCTCCTGGTGGCTCTATCTGGTCATGGCGGGCTTTCCTGTCGCCTTTCACCTCCTGCTGGGATCGGCCTGGCTGGCCGCCATCCCTATTCATACTCTGCAGACATCGTCTGGGGGGATGGTCCCCACGCTGTATCCGGGCGATTGTGTAATCGCTGACTATCGGGCTTTCACTCCGACCAACGGGGACATCATCATCTACGACTACGAGGGCGCCAGCTATATCAAAAGGGTGGCAGCAGTGGGCGGCCAGCGCATCGAGATTCGGGACAGTAAGCTCCTGGTGGACGATCAGGTCGTGCCAACCGTTTGGGAAGAGCCGTCCTACATGGACTATCCAGAGTCGCTGGTCCCGCCGGGCCACTACTTCGTGCTGGGTGACAACATCAATAACTCCCGCGATTCGCGTTTTCTCGACCCGGTGCCGGGCGACAAGGTGCTGGGGCGCGTCGTTTATCGATATTTTGGCACAGAGATCGGAACCCGACTTTAGTTTCAGTCTAGATTCAGCGGGGCCATCTAGGCTGTAGTGGTGAAGGTCCGTTCCGCGCCGGCCTGGCCTGCCCATATCGAGCGTCAGCTCGCCAAACTCACGCCCGACCAGGCGCAGATGTTTGGCGATCTTTACCAATCGACGCGACGCCTCGAGAAATGGCGCGGGGCTGAGCGTTTTGGCGCCAAAGAAGCCCTGGAGCGCCTGCTGGTCAATGGCACCCTGACCCGCAAACCCGACAGCCAGGGCCACACCCTGCTCGAGAACCTGGTCGAAATGCAGACCGACCCATCCATCGGCAAGACCTATCGCCGCGATTTGATGGGCTGGACCCTGGCCCATCTCGCCTTTCCCAAGCAGAGCTTCAATCAGGTGCCAGACAAAGGCACCTGCGCTCCCACCGTGCTGGCTTATGACCTGGCCCTCGACGCTCCGGCCGAGTTCGTGCGTCTGGTGGATGGGCTGGCCGGGCACGAGCGCGAGGTTGCCATGGCCAACGGCGAGATGCTCCATCGCGCCGCGGGCAGTTTGCAGAACGGCTCACGCGACGGTTCGCCCGTGGAGCGGATGCTGCAGGCTTCGTTGATGGGCTTCGCCCGCCCCGAAGACCGCTACTCGCTGGCCGAGGACGCCTTCGAGGCTGGCGAGGACACCGGGCTCGAGCCGGCTCAGGTGGTGCGTCTGGTCGGGGCCCTCACCGGTCATCCGGTCGAAACGCGCCAGGTCGACCTCGACGACCTGCGGGCTCTGGTCAAGACCACCAATGGCCGCGCTCCGACGGTGATTCGTTGGAGCAGTGATCCCGAGGGCAAGCATAGCTACCACATGGTGATGGTCACGTCTGTTTCGGGGGAGCACGTCTATTATCGCAACCCCTGGGGCAACCGGGGCGACGACGACGAGACCCTCGAGGGCGCCCGCGAAGTCTTCAAGAACGGCTTCGAGCGCATGAGCCTGGGCGAGTTCGAAGGCCGTCTGGCCTGGGCCGTTTTGCCGGCTGGCTGGACGGCTCCGCCTTTCGAGCCGCTGCTCTTGACCGACCCGGTCAAGCCCGAGCCGAGCCGCGGGTTTTTCGGACGCCTCTGGGACAGCCTTTTCGGTTGATGATTACGAAGTCACGGGTTTTTCCAGGCCAAGGCGCTTTTGGGTGTGCTCCATGAAGCTCTGGTAGGGCTCCAGACCCTCGGGAAACAGCTCCATCATCTGGTACCAACTCAATTCGGTGTGAAGAATGACATCGAGCACCGAGAACGTGTCTCCCAAGACGAAGGGCCCGCGGAAGCGGCCGGCCATGGCTTCGAACAACTCACGAACCTTGGCTCGGCACTCGCTCTTGTCCTCGGCCGTAAAGGCCTGCATGGCTACCTGTTCGAGGGTGGATTGGATGAAAAGAACCCATTCATACAAGAGGGCACGCTCGGGGGTGCCCACTTTGGGTGTGTTCAGCTTGTCGGGAAACAGGTCGGCCAGATACAGTGTGATGGCGCCGGACTCGACGATGGTGGTGTCGCCGTGGACCAGGGCCGGCACCCGGCCGTAGGGATGGATCTTTAGATACTCGGGCGTTCTGTTCTCTCCGGCTTTGAAGTCGATGATGCGCTCTTCATGGGGAATCTCGAAGATCTGCAAGATGCGCTGGGTGCGAACACCCCGGCTCATCGGATTGGTGTAGTGAATCAGGTTGCTCATAGAGCGAGCCTTCGCCAGGACCGGGATGGATACTTTCCAGGAGGGAAGAGTTCTTCTTTCGAAACCAGCCGGATGCACAGCACACTGATCCTGGTGGCCGTGGGACCCAGCGGCGAGCGTCAGGAGTTTTCGCTCAACGACCACTCCTATGCCGTGGGCCGGGCCGACGGCCGTCACGACCCGCGCCGACTGGCGATCAGCGGCGATCCGCTACTGTCGCGGCATCACTTCGACCTCGACTTCGAGAACGGCAGCTTCACGGTCGTGCGCAACCCGGCCGCCAAGAATCCCATCTTTTTTATGGGTAAAGAGAGCGACCGCTTCGAACTCGCTCCGGGTCAGACGTTTCTTTCGGGCAAGACCCGCTTCCAGCTGGCTTTTCGCGGCACCGTCGGAGACACCCCGCCCACCACCGAGTTCACCCTGCTGCGCACCGACTACCAGCCGGCCAAACGGCAGAACATCGCCGAGTGTTTTCGGGCGCTGGTCGAACTTTTGCCAGAGCTGCGCAACAGCGCCGAAGAAGAGACCGCTTTCAACAGCGCTGTGGGGGTGCTCAAGAGCCTGCTGCCGGATGCCGCCGAGTTCATGGTGTTCAAAGTGTCTCGGGAGGGCGAACTCGAGACCCAGCTGGTGGCCTCTGCCACCAAACCGGGGCGCAGCGGCACCACTCCGCCCAGCCGCGGCCTGCTGAGCCGGGCCTTTGAATCCAACGGCACCATCGCCCACGTCTGGGCGGCCGGGCAGGCCGAACCCAGCGCCATGACCGAACACGCTCGGGCCGATTGGGCGGTAGCCTCGCCGGTCGAGGTGGCCGGCAGCGAGTGCTACGCTTTGTATGTGGTGGGCAGCGCCCCGGCCGCCCTCAGTCCCACCGAGGCCGAGCGCCAGAAGCGCTATCTCGATGACATGACCGCTTTGGTCGACATCGTGGCCGAGACCCTCAGCCACCATCTGGCGGTGGCCAGGCTCAACCGTTTCGAAGGCCAGGTCACGCGCTTTTTCTCGCCGGTCCTGCGCCAGAGCCTGGCCGGACGCGAATTCAGCGAAGTCCTAAGACCCACCCGCCGGGTGGTGACGGTGCTCTTCTTTGACCTGCGAGGCTTTTCTCGAGCTACTGAAGAGGCCGAAGAGGACCTCGAGCAGATTCTCGGCCACCACGAGGTCCTGACCGACGTCATGACGGCGGTGACCGATTGCGTATTTAGCCAGGACGGGGTGGTGGTCGACTATCAGGGCGACGCCGTCATGGCCTGCTGGGGCGCGCTGGCCGACGGCTCAGAGGCTCACAAAGCCGTGGCCGCCGCCCGCAACATCGTGGAGCGGATCTATTCGATGGACCTGCCCTTTACCAGCGGACCTCGGGCTTTGCGCTGCGGCCTGGGGCTGGCCTCGGGCGAGGCCATCGCTGGTCAGATTGGTGCTCGTGAGCAGATCAAGTTCGGCGTGCTGGGACGGGTGGTAAATCTCGCTTCTCGGCTCGAGGGGCTGACCAAGTACTTCGGCGTGCCCATTCTAATGAGTGACGGAGTCCGTCAGAATCTGGTGGATAATGAATGTCTTTGTCGCCGCATCGGCATGGTTCGCCCGGCCGGGGTGGCCGAAGCTACCGAGGTCCATGAACTGGTGGTCGGCTCAGAATTTGGCGGTTCGGGGCTCTCGTTGGACGAGGTGAGGTCTTTCGAAGAGGCCGCCCTGCTGTTTTCGCGCGGGGATATGAATGCGGCCTACGAGGCGCTGCTCGAGGGGTCCCGTGCCAACGACCCGGTGGGACGCTTTCTCACCCGCAGCACGCTGCAATACCTCGACGACGGGGTGCCCAAAGGGTGGGACGGCGTGCTGCGCTTCGACCGCAAATAGGCGTTAGGCGCTCAGGGTCAAGGCCTCGACCACAGCCTCGAAAAGGTCCTGGGTGCGAAACGGCTTTTGTAGAAAGCCGTGACTCTTGGCCATCTGGGCCTGGGTGGGTGGATAGCCGCTGGTCAGGATCTTGGGCAACTTGAGGGGCAGGGCCTCGAGCCGTTCGAAAAGCTCGATACCGTCCATGTCGGGCATGGTGAGGTCGGCAATCACCAGGTCGAATCTTTGCTCGGGATCGCTGGCCAGACTCAGGGCTTGAGCTCCGCTTGCGGCCAGACACACCTCATAGCCCCGCGAACTCAGCATGCGCCCCACGGTGGTCAGGACCATCAGTTCGTCGTCGACCAGCAGCAATCTGACCGAACCCTCGGTCGAGCTCATTATCGCGTTCGCTGTTCTAGAGAGTCGACACGAAGGTCGTCGATGCGACGCGCCAGGGCCTCGAGTTCAGAACGCAGGGCCACAGCCTGGTCTTGCGTTGCCCGGGCCTGGTCGGCGCCGCCCAGACGCTGATGCTGGGTGTCGAGGTCGCCGCGAAGGTTTTCGACCATCTGGGCCAACTCGTTGCGGGTGACGGCGCGGTCGGGCTGCAGCTGACCGTCATGGTAGCCCTGCAGCAGGCCGCGCTCGACCAGCCCTTCCATCGGGGGGCGGGCCAGGGCCGGTGTGACCAGCAACAGTAGGAGAATCAGGCTGCGCTTCATACAGTGGTGTTCGCTGCCGGCCCCGGCATGGCCTTCGGCGGGAACACCGGCGGCCGTCACGAAGGCTAGGGTATGAGACTCACGCTAGCAACCCTGACTTTTCTGTTCCTCTCGAGTGCTGCTTTTGCGGCTCCCCCGGTGATGTCAAGCACCACCGCCACCGCCCAGGGCGACGTGCGTCGACCGGTCGTGGTCGAGGTCACCGTCGAGAATCGAGGCAAGGAGCCATCGGACCCGGCCGTGGCCACGGTGCACTTTACGCCCAAGGTTCGGGGCGGAGGTGGCGACACCCTCAAGGACCCGCTCGACTTGCGCCAGCAGGTGCCGCCGCTGCAACCCGGCGAGCGCAAGGTGGTCACGTTCGCCACCCCTTACGAGTCGCGTAACGCCTTTCGCAATCAGCGAGGGACCTTCCGGGCCTTCAATATCGACCCCGCCCAGGAGATCGTGATCGAGTTCAAGGGGGCCGTGGGTCCGATGCCCACCCGTTGAGCGATCCGGCTGCCCGCCTGGCTGATCTGCTGCCGGGCGCCAACCTGACCGTTCAAGAGATTCCGATGGCCAGACCGATGCGTCTGGCCTTATTGCAATCCGACTTTACCCAGGCCGGCTTGCCGCCGGCCGTGACGCGCCGTCTCATGGAAGAGCCACCATTCTGGGTCTTCTGCTGGCCCAGTGGCCATCTGCTGGCTCACCTCATTGCCACGAATCCCGCCCTGGTGACCGGCCGCACCGTGCTCGATTTTGGATGCGGGGCGGGAGTGGTGGCCGTCGCTGCCGCCCTGCACGGCGCTCGGGCGCTGGCCTGCGACCTGGACCCGGTAGCCCTGGCGGCGACCGCCCACAACGCTGCTCTCAATCAGGTTGAGGTCGAGCTCTTTAGCGATTATGACAGCATCCAGGGCACCATCGATGTGGTCTTTCTAGCCGACGTGCTCTATGACCACACCAACCTGCCCTGGTTGGCCCGGTTGGCCGTCCGAGCCGAGGGGATGGCGGTGGCCGACTCACGCTTTCATGGTGACCCGGGCCACGGCTTGCGGTTGCTGGGAACTCGGCCCATGCGGGCTGTGCCAGACTTTGACCTGCACGACGAGTTTGGCCAGGTCTCGCTGTTCGCTCGCGGCCTACCCGAGGAAGGACTAACCCTGCCGGCGTAAAACGGCCGCCCATGCGAAAGATTCTCCTTTGTCTCCTCTGGCTGGCCGTTCCGGCTCTGGCTCAGCCCGACTTCAGTACGCCCGAGGCGGCTTACAAGACTTATCTGGCTGCCTGCCAGGCGGCCAGCTTCGAGCAGGCCGACCTGTGTTACACCGCCTCATCGCGCGAAGAACTCAAGGCCAACCCCGAGTTCACCAAGAACCGCAAGCCCGAACAGTTGACGGGCACCTACGAGCGGCTCAAAGACCGCGGCTACACCATCGAGAAGGTCAACGAGAATCGCGCCATTCTGCACTGGCAGCCCGAAGACGAGAAAACGCCACCCCTCTACTTCCGTAAACAGAAGAAGGACGAGGGATGGCGTATCGATCTAGCCTTTATGAGCCGCTACATTCGTCAGAACGAGAACGGCTGGAGTTGGGCTTTTCCAAAGGCCGAGAGCCTCTGGCGCAAAGGAAACTAATTCCTCGACAAAGCGAGGCAGAGATTGAGCCGATCTCCGGCCTGATCGCGACTCAGGCCCAGCACCAGGGCGATCTCTTGCTCGAGGTTCTGACGAACCCGGTCTCTGAGCGCCGCTTCTTGCTTGGAGAGACGTCCCCCGCCATCTTCGATCGCTTGGAGTTCGGCCAGGACCTGCCGCCGACAGCCGAATTCGCCGGTCCGCAAGAGCGAGGTCCACTTGCGAACGCGCAGGTGAGGCCGACCCTGAGGCACTTCGACCTCGAGCTGCTTTTCCAGCAGGGTCTGCATCAAGTCAGCGCTCATCAGAGGGCGAATGCCCTGGGATTCGAGCTGTTTTTCGGGCACTTTGACCAGGACTTTCTCTTCCTGGGTCTCAAGCACGAAAAAGCGATGACGTTGTCCGAGAATCTCGGACTCTTCGATGTTGAGCACCTGGCAAACCCCTTGCAGGGGCACGCATGCCAGAGAGCCGGGTTCGAGTGTGACAGTCGTATTACTCATCGGATACCCCCCGGTGAAGCTGTGTGTGTCGAATGGTATCTCTCCTTCCAAATAGCCTCGCCACAGATCTAACCCAGGGAAATCGCAGGTCGGGGAACGGCCGGGGAATCGAGGGTGTGAGTGATCGCGGGGATGCTTCGAGGTTAATATTCGGTATGACACTCGAACATGCCTTCTTGCTTTGAAGGAAATTCAATTGTGATTTGGAATCCTCGGTTTTCTTCGAGCGCAGAGCCACAGAGGGTCGTGATTTCGCGGGGCCGAAGCTGCCTCGGTGAGGGTTCTTCTGCTATTGTTCTGTCTTTCGTTGAGCGCGCTGGCCGACGATTTCACGGTGGAACGGGGTTGGATGACGATGGCCGACGGAGTGCGCCTGTCAACCACCGTCTTCCGCCCGACCACGCCAGGCCGCTACCCTGTTTTGCTCGAGCTTTTGCCCTATCGCAAAGACGACATGTTCTATCAGCGCGACTACCCGCTTTACAGTTACTTCGCCCGGCGCGGTTTCGTGGTGCTCAAGGTCGACGTGCGCGGGACCGGCTCGTCAGAAGGGATGCTGCCACCCCGCGAATACTCCGAGCAAGAGCTGCAAGACGCCGTCGAGGTGATCGATCAAGCCTCGAAGCTGCCCTACAGTAACGGCAAAGTCGGAATGTTCGGTATTTCCTGGAGCGGCTTCAACGCCATCCAGGTGGCCATGCGCAAGCCCCCAGCCCTGAAGGCCATTCTGGCGGTGGATGCCTCGGACGACCTTTATCACGATGATATCCACTATCTCGACGGTGTGCTTCACTTTGATGAATACCGGGTCTCGATCGATCACGACAACGCCTTGCCTGACAGCCTCGAGTATCGGGTCGATGAAGACTATTTCCGCAACCGTTTCGACCGCGAGCCGTGGGTCTTCGAGGTCATGCGTCAGCAAACGGACGGGCCGTTCTGGCGCAAAGGTTCGTTGCGCTTTCACCAGCCGCTGACCATTCCCACCTATCTCATCGGCGGCCAGCTCGACTTCTATCGCGACAGCGTGCCCCGTATGCTCGAGTCGGCCACCGCTCCGATGTTGGCCGAGATCGGCCCCTGGAACCACGCCTGGCCCGACAACGGCGAGCCCGGTCCCAACTACGAGTGGCGGGCCAACCTGTGTCGCTGGTGGGCCCATTGGCTCAAGGACGAGGATAACGGCGCGCTCGACCGCCCCCGTCTGGCCGTCTTCGTGCGGGCCGGCCACCCTCCCGATAGCGAGCTAAAGATGACCCCAGGCCGGTGGCGCTATGAAGACTGGCCCATCGAGCGCACTCGCTGGCGCCGTTTCTTTCCCACCCTCGACGGCCTGGCGGCCCAACCCTCGGCCGGCGAGCAGGCTCTGGCGTACCAGCCCGGTCGCGGCACCGGAGCCGGCCTGTGGTGGGGCGAGCCAACCGGTGATGTGGCTAAGGACGCCCAAGGAGCCCTGGTCTACGACAGTCCACCTCTGGGCGAGGCTCTCGAGATTGTCGGCCTGCCGCGGGTGGCTTTTCGGGCCGCCGTCGACGCCTCCGCCGCCAACTGGTCCGCCCGCCTGGAAGATGTTGGCCCCGATGGCCGCGTCTCGCTGGTCACGGGAGCCAACCTCAACGGCTCGCAGCGCGCTTCACGCCTTGATCCCACCGCGCTCACACCGGGTCGGTTCGAAAACTACGAACTTGAGCTGCACTTCACCAGCTGGACCTTCCAGCCCGGCCACCGCATCCGCCTGGCCCTCTCTAACGCGCAGTTCCCGATGAGCTGGCCAGCCCCCCAGTTGACCGAGAGTCGCCTGGCTCTCGGCTCGGATACCTGGCTCGAACTTCCCGTCACCCCGCCCGTGGCTTGGCGCGAGCCTGACTTTCCTGCCCCCGAGCCGCGCGAAGAACGCAGCGACGCCCGCTGGCTCTCCGGAGGTTGGCCTGAGTCGCTGACCAGCGAGCGCCAGGGCGATGCTACTGTGGTGACCTGGAAGGGTGACGACCATTTCAAGATTCAGGACCGCCGCTACGACCTGACCCAGCAGATCGTGTGGAAGACCCCTCAGAGCGACCCGGCCCACTCGTCGCTGTCGGCCGAAGCTGACCGGCTCATCACCTTTCCTGACCGCAGCTTGCGCCTGCGAGCCGAGCTCCGCATCCAATCGGATGTGACCGACTTCGATGTCTACTACCGCCGCCGCCTCGATGTCGACGGCCAGAAAGTGAGAGAGAAAGAATGGCACCAGAAAATACCCAGACGCTTTCAATGATCGATCTCAGCCACACCATCGAGCACGGCATGATCACCTACAAGGGCCTGCCGGCGCCGCTGATTTGCGACTTTCTCTCGCGAGAGGCCTCACGCCAGCTGTATGACCCGGGCACCGAATTCCACATCGGCAAGCTCGAGATGGTGGCTAACACGGGCACCTATCTCGACTCGCCCTTCCATCGCTACCCCGACGGACGCGATCTCTCGCAACTCGAACTCGATAGCCTGGCCAACCTGCCGGGCCTGGTGGTGCGGGTCGACCCCGAGCAGCGTTCACTCGGTCCTGAGTTGTTCGCGGGTCTGGATTTGCGCGGCAAAGCGGTGCTGGTAGCCACCGACTGGAGCCGCCATTGGCGCACCGATGCCTACTTCGAGGGCCACCCTTTTCTCACCGAGGCGGCCGCCCAGGCCCTGCGCGAGGGCGGAGCGCGCCTGGTAGGTATCGACTCCTACAACATCGACGACACCAGCGGTCGCAGCCGTCCATGCCACTCGGTATTACTCGCTCATAACATCCCCATCGTCGAGCACATGACCGGGCTTTCGGCGCTCCCCGAGGCCGGCTTTCGCTTCTTCGCCGTGCCCCCCAAGGTCAAGGATTTTGGGACTTTTCCCGTGCGCGCCTTCGGCTTGTTGGACTAAGGACCCATCCAGACGCCGCTAACCCCAGAAGCGCTGCAGCGTTTCCCTGGCCTCGGTCGACCCCAGGTCGGCCTGCTCGGCCAGAAACTCGCGGGCGGCCTCCAGGCGAGTGATGGCGATCGCTTCCAACAGAGCTCGCCGATCCTCCGGCTGGGCCAGACGAGGATGCAGCTCGAGCAGCAGTGCCAGCGACTCGGTCCGGCGGGATTCGCCCAGAGCCAGCAGGGCCATCGGCCAGACCGGGTCGGCGGGAGAGGTGAGGAAGTAGGAGCGGATATAGTCCACTGCTCTGGCTCCGCCCAGGGCAAAGAGCCCGGTCAAGCACTCCAGGGCCACCTCGCCGACCTCTTCACCCCGCAGCAAATGCGAGAGCAATAAAGCTGCTCCCTGGGTTTCGCCGTTCTCGACCACGGCTCGGGCCGCATAGCTGCGGGCCACCGGCTCAGGGTCGGCCAGCAGAATGGCCAGGTCTTCGAGCACGTCGCGGCGGTGACTGCGGACCAGACCGACCGCGCACAGCCCGCGCACCTCGGCGGCCGTATCCACGGGGCCACCGTAGGCCGCCTCGATCTGTCGCAGGCGCACGCCCCGGGCGTAGAGTTGTTGCTCGGAGACTTCCAGTTCACACAGCGCCCGTGCCAGCGCGGTCTTGGCTTCACAACCTTTGTCAGCATTGGCATCGAGGTCGAACAGGCGGGTCAGGGTGGTGACCAGATTGGGGGCCAGGGCCTGAAGTCGATGCTGCTCGATCTTCTTGGCCGCCCGGGCCACTACCAGGTTAGATTTGTGGGATAGGGCTTCGAGCAGCGCTTGCTCGCCCTCGGGTGAACGAAGGTCGAGTTTGCTCAGGCGCTCGAGGGCGTCTCGGGTGGGGTCGCGTTTGGCCATTGGGTTGGCTTCAAGAAAGGCGCCGGCGCTCCTACGAGGGTTGCACTGCCCGCAGTAGTCAGCTGCCGCATGGCTTGGCGCTGGTCAGTCCGGGGTAAGAGGTTCGTAGTGACGGGCAGACGTGTACTTTCCCTTGGGGCTGGCGGGGGTACTTCAGAGAGCACGATAGGTTCTTCCAAGAGCGGATCGCGCAAGTCTAGACTGCAGTATAACCAAGAAGGGGAATTCAAATATGTCGGCTGAACCATCAAATGACAGCACCTTGTTTCGGGAGGCCTGAGCCTGCCGGGACGGATTATCGCAATTGGGCACCAGACCGCGCCGCGGGCTGGTCGTGAAAGATGACCTCGAAGCCTTTGCTCCAAACCGCAGAGTCCCCTCCCGAAGTGGTGGAGGAAGCTCCCACCGAACATCCCCACCCTCCCCACCCCTGGGACCCGGCCGCCGCCGCCATCTTGCTGATGGTGCATCTCGGCTGCCTGCTGGCCCCGTTTACCTTCAGTTGGTCCGGCCTGGGGGTGTGCATCTTGCTGTACTGGCTCACCGCCATGGGAGTCACACTGGGATATCATCGCCTGCTGACCCACCGCAGCTTCAAAACCTTCCGGCCGCTGGAATATTTCATCACCTTCTGGGCCCTGCAAGCCTGTCAGGGGGGGCCGGCCACCTGGGCCGCGGTTCATCGACTCCACCATAAGCACTCTGACGAAGAAGGGGACCCCCACGGAGCCGATGTCGGCTTCTGGTGGTCTCACCTGGGGTGGATGCTGGTCCGTCCTCCCTGCGCCACGGACCCTAGCATCAAGAGCAGGATGGCCCCCGACCTGCTAAAAGATCCTGTCTACCGCTTCGCGGACAAGTACTACCTCGCGCTGGTGATCTTGTTTGGTGTGTTTTTGCTGTCGGTCGGGGGGCTGAGCTGGCTGGTCTACGGCATGTTCTTGCGCCTGACTCTGGTCTATCACGCTACCTGGCTGGTTAACAGCGCTTCCCACAAATACGGCTATCGCAGCTATCCCACCAACGATCTTTCCACTAACTGCTGGTGGGTTGCGCTGGTAAGCTTCGGCGAGGGATGGCACAACAACCATCACGCTTTCCCTCATTCGGCCAGGCATGGACTGCGCTGGTGGGAGTTCGACGCCACCTACGCCGCCATCTTGCTGATGGAGAGAGTGGGTCTGGCCTGGAACGTGCGACGTCCCAAGCCCGGAGTCACTGCGGCGCCCTCCATTGGCGAACCCACGGGCTGAATCTCTTCATTTGGTTACCACCAGGCGTACCACCATACCTTCTTCAGGTATCGGCAGGTCTAGCCCGTAGCGGCGGGGACCATTACACTGATGAAGACCAGGAGGATACAGCAATGCAGTTCGAACTCAACACTGATAACCACGTGAACGGCAGCCAGGCATTGAACCGTCACGTCGGGCGCCTCGTCGAGTCTAAATTGGGGCGTTTCGGGGATCGCGTGACCCGGGTGGAGGTCCAACTCGGGGCCGAAGATGGCAGCCCAAAGTCCCGTTTGACCCGATGTGTGATGGAGGCCCGTTTGGCGGGTTTCGAGGCAATCGCGGTGACTCACCAGGCCGAGTCGGTGGACCAGGCCCTCCGGGGGGCCGCCGACAAGCTGGAGAGGACGCTAGGTCGAACTATGGGCCGGCTCCAATACGTCAAGGGACGCACCCCACCCTACAGCGGGTTTAGTACCGACGATCGGGTCGAGGACGAGCCCAACGCCGCCGACCAGGTTTGACCCGTCCTGACGCGGAGTATCCTGGCGAGAGTACTCGCGTACTCTCGAGCGGTTACCGTCGGGACTGGTTCAATGACCGTGGCCCCGTCATACTGGAACAGATACTCGTTGATTGGAAGATCATCTTGCTCGACAAGGCAGAATCACAACAGCTCTCCCAGTGGCTCGATCGAGCTTATCGCAAACAGTTGCCTCCCAACTTGATGGAGTTGAAGAAGCAACGGGACGAGGCCGAAGCCGCCGTCGGAGAAATGGAGTTGCCCGCCGAGACCCGCCGGGCGATGGAGCTGTTTTTGGCCTTGCATCAGGCCGACACCAGGTTGCTGTACGGAGTGGTGGAGTCGCTCTTCAAGCGCCACCTACGAGGACATCATAAGCCTGGGCAATAGGCTTTCCTCAGGGTGTCAGTGGCCAAAACACCGGAATCAACAGTATCGCTATCAGCCAGCACAATAGGTTGAGCGGTACGCCCACTCGGAGGAAGTCCGAGAAACGATAGTGCCCCGGTCCGAAGATCGGCGGCCGTGGCCAGGTTCGAGATCAGTTCGGTCAAGACCATTGTGAGAAGGTAGAGCCCAGCCAGGACCGCGATAGGTCCGGAGGCTGCCAGTGTGCTCGCCACCGTTGTGGCCGCTCTCGGCTATTCCGGTTTTCTCGAGAGCGGTCCCCAGGCTCAGGGCTCCGGCCAGCAGAAACAGCACTTTGAGGTCCAGGGCGCGGTAGGCCTCGCTCAGGGTCAGGCAGCCCGACAGGACCATGATCAGGGCCCCGGTGATAGCGGCGACCTCGATCGAAGCAGCTCCCAGTGCGGCCGCTAGCACGACGCCGGCGAAGACGGCTACCGCCAGAGGGGCCCTCCGACGCCGATACCAGGATGCATCCATCTCATTGAGCAACACAAAGGACGGATCACTCTTGAGGATGTCGAGTCGCTCCCGGCTGGCCTCGATTAGAAGACCGTCTCCGGCTCGCAGTAAGATACTGCCCAGATTCTCGTGGACCAGCTTGTCTCGCTGACGGATGGCGATGGCGGTGGCTCCGTAGCGGGCCCGACGGAGACACCGTGGGTGTGGGATGATTTGCTCTCGGATGAGCGATGGGGGGTCCAGGGCATCGTCCTCCCGGACTGAACTGGCCCCAGACTTCGGCCCGCTCTGGTGGGACACCAAATCGAGGACATTTCTTCGAGTTTCGCGCTCGGCATTCTTGACTTTCGCATAGTCCCCCCTCTGAGGTCTATCTCAAGCGTCCGCCCGGGGTCCCTGCTGTCTGTCCTCGCCTGCAAGGATCGCAATACTCAGTTTGCCTTGATCCGCGCCTGGCAGCCGCGCCGAGCCTCGACGAGGGTTGTAGCGGGTGGGCGGCGTAGCCAGGGATATGCGCGTCTTTGTCACCGGAGCCACCGGCCTGCTTGGCTCCAACCTCTGCCATCTGCTAGTCGAGAAAGGCCACGAGGTCGTCGCCCTGGTGCGCGACCCCGACAAGGCTCGCCAGCAGCTGCCCGCGAGCACCCACTTCGTGGTGGGCGATCTGGAGGGCATCGCAGCCGTGGAAGACGACCTGGGCGCTTGCGAGGGTGTGGTTCACTGCGCCGCCTACTTCCGCGAGTATTACAAGCGTGGCAACCACTGGCCCAAGCTCGAGCGACTCAATGTCGAGGCCACCATGCAACTGGCCGAGATGGCCTATCGCCACGGCGTCAAGCGGTTCGTGCACATCAGCTCGAGCGGCACGGTGGGCGATCCCGGCGACGAGAGCGCTCCCCCCGGGCCCGAGGTCGAGCACAACCTCTATTTCAAGAGCAAGGTGCTGGCCGACCGCCGCCTGGCCGAGTGGCCCCATAGCGACGAGGTCGGTTTGGTGACGGTTCTGCCGGGTTGGATGTTCGGCCCCCGCGACGCCGCTCCCACCGGGTCGGGCCAACTGGTTCGCGATTTTCTGGCCGGTCAGTTGCCGGCTGTGCCACCCGGTGGCACGACCGTGGTCGACGCCCGCGACGTGGCCGACGCCATCGTGCGAGTGCTCGAGCAAGATACGCCTTCTGACCGCTACATCGTGGCCGGCCGCCCGGCCACCCTGCGCGAGATCGCCGACGGCCTCGAGCGGGTCTCGGGCAAGCCAGCCCCTCGTTTGAATCTGCCCTATCTGGTGGCGCTGATTCTGGCTACCATCCTCGAGTTGGTAGCCCGCCTGTTTGACAAGGACCCCTTGATGACCCGTTCGGCCGTCAAGACCATGGCTCACAACCGGCATCACTACTCGCGCCGGGCCGAGCGCGAACTGGGCGTCGAGTTTCGACCCCTCGACGAGACCTTGCGCGACTGCGTGGAGTGGGCCCGCGCCCATTAGACCGCCACGATGAGACCCGCCCGGGTCAATCGACACCTCGGGAGGCGAACTCGGCTGGTAATCGTGGGGTGGCGGTGAGAACCAGCCCTCTCGCAGCTGACCACAGTTGTAACAGACCAGGCTGTGACGATCGCCCAGGCACTCAGCGGCCGCGAGCGATGAGACCCCGGTCCACTTGGCGGGGTCTGCCTGGCCTGGGTGTCCATGCGCGTCCAGGCTCGCGACGTGCTATGCTGTGGGCATGTCCGTATTGGAGAGGATGGTCCACGCCGTGGAAAAAGTGCGTCAGAGGCTGCGCCGAGCGAGCCAGGCGCTCGACGACGCGCAAGTGCACTATGCCGTGGTGGGAGGCAACGCCGTGGCCGCCTGGGTTGCGAGTATCGACGAGGGGGCCGTTCGGCGAGAAGGTGCGTCCTGAGTATGTAGAGCCGACTCCCTCGGTTGAAGAGGCCGAGCGACTGGGGGAGATTACAGTCCTCGGTCTGGCAGCGCTGGTGCGCATGAAGTTGACCTCCTTTCGCGATAAGGATCGGACCCATCTGCGAGATCTCATTGAGGTGGGCTTGAGAGGAGAGGGTTGGCCCAGCCGCCTCCCGTCTCCTTAGGCGAGCGCTTGCAGGCTCTGCTCGACGACCCCCACGGCTAGCCAACGGGAACTTTCCCAAACCCAGGCTTCGCCAGACGACTCCAGAAGAGGTAGGGATGGGCGAGCACAAGAAGACGACCTACGATATCCCCGTCGAGTCGGAATCGGCCGAGTCCCTGGTCGAGACTACGCGTGAAACCGAGCGCCTGGCGGGTGGTCAGATTCTCGAGGAGACGCGTCCCGGATTTCTCGAGCTTGCCGTCGATGCCTACGCCTATGCCGAGGAGCTGATCGATCAGGCTGCCAAACGCTACTACCCGCCGCTGGCTTGCTCGCAAGGGTGCAGTTATTGCTGCCATCTGCCGGTGAGCGTGTCGGTGGCCGAGGTGGTGGCCGTGCTCGACTACGTCCAGGAGAACTTCTCCGCTGACGAACGCGAAGCCTTGCGCCAGCGCGTGGCCCAACGCTACCAGGAGGTGGTGGAGTTGAGCGACCAGGAGCGAAAGCACACCAACATTCGCTGTCCGCTGCTCGACGAGGCCGGTCGCTGCTCGGTGTATCCGGTTCGCCCACTAGCCTGTCGAGGGTTCAATTCCACCGACTTAGAGGCTTGCCGTCAGCGCTTCGAACATCCCGAACTCGACCTCTCCAATCCGGCCTTCGGCTACAACGTCCAGGCCGCGCTCGGGGTCGCGCAAGGTGTTCAGCAAGCCCTGCAAGACGCTGGCCTCGAGCCTATCGAACTCGACCTGATCAGAGCCCTTCGCCTCTTCTGGAGTGACCCCCAACGAGTGCTGAAGAAGTGGCGCAAGCGAGGGCGCCGAGCCATCAAGGCGGCCCAGCGCTCTGACCTTTGAGCGCCCCGCGGGACCCGCGCGGGTCAACTAGGCGTCGATGGTTTCAATCAACAAGTCCGGCCTTTCTCGCTGCAGCAGGTCGACCAACTCTCCTCCCGCCCATAGGTGCTGAAAGTCCACCGCCCGCTCGGTGCTGCGCCTGAGCCTGAGTAAGAGAGCGCCATTGCCCTGAAAGACCTCGAGCAGATGCGGGTTGCGGTCGGGAAAGAAGCGCTTGAGGAGAGGGTCGAACTCGCCTTGCTCGAGGCCGTGTTCCTCGAGTTCAATAGCGACTTCGACGGGGTCGGTTCCGATGGGAGCGACTACCAGGCAGGTCGTCTCTTCTGGGCTTGCCGCCTGGAATTCGGGCGGCCGGCCCGGCCAGATCGTCTGATAGACCCCGACCATTTGAGGAAATCCCGAGAGCACCTCGGGAGCCGAGCCTGGTTGGTAGTCGTCGGGTGGTGGCGAGTACCAGCACTCCACGAGTTGGCCGCAATTGCAGCATACCAGGCTGTGGCGGTCGAGAAGGTACTCGGCGACACCGAATCGGTCGTTCTTCTTGCAGCGAGGGCACCGCGGCGGGCGCAGAGGTAGGAAGTTGAGCTTCTGATAGAGCCGGGAGCCGAGCCACAAAGCGAGGGCTGGCCCGAGCGCCGTCCAGCTCGCGGCCGCGTACGGATGGGAGGACAATAGCAAACACCCAGGACATACAGCCAGCACGAACAGGCCGTTCAAAATCAGCAAATCGATCAGGGTCAAGCGCACACTCTGCTTTATACCCGCCAGGTGACCCGCGCGGGTCAAAATTTCTAAAAGAAATTGCTAGAAAGCGTCACCCGTCGCCAAATGAGATCCCTGCGTGTCGAAGCCATCTCAGGCGGCTTGAATGCCTTTCTCGGCCACTTTGACAAGAATTCTGACTTAAAGTTCGGCGGCCCCTCGAAAAGTCCCGCAAATCATCGGCTAGAAGAGGCGCAATTGCCTATGAAATCTAGGTTTTAGCTGTTCGAGGTTTTTGACGAACACCGGCCTGGATTGCTAGGATCTAGTTATGAATCCGAGCGAAAATTCTCCTCAGTTCTGGCATCTCGCCCATCTCTCGACTCTCACCGCCGACCAGTTGGCCGACCTCACTCGCCGGGTGGTCGGCAGCCTCACCCTGCTGCGCCTCTATCTCGGGCGTTGCCTTTTGGCCCTCGAGCGCTCGAATGTCGATTGGGCCTTTCGTGGCAGTGTCCACTATGCTTCGCTGCTGGGCGTTCCGCGCCGGCGGGCTCGCGAGGCGATGCGAGTGGCCGAGCGCTTGGAAGAGTTGCCGGTGTTACGGCGGGCGGCCGAGCAGACCGAGGTTAGCTGGTCGAAACTGCGCGAAGTGGTACGAGTGGCCACGGTCGAGACCGAGAGTGAGTGGTTGGCCGTGGCCGAGCGATGGGGCTATCGTCGGGTGGAGAAGCTAGTGGCCCAGGCGAGCCTCGGCGACCGGCCGGGTGAGGCCAGCCGCGAGCCCGAAGAGATCGAGGTGATTCTTCGACTCTCTCCGACTGTCGCAGCGGTGTGGCAACGAACGATGCGACGGCTGTCGCAAGAGGCGGGCCGGCTGGTGAGTGCGGCCGAGGCCCTCGAGCTTTTGTGCGCCGACTATCTGTCCGGACCGGTTGAGGAAGTGCTGGCCGAGGGCGAGAAAGACGTCGAGGCCGAGTGGGCCATGGTGGCCTCGGACGACGAAGATGGCCTGGTCCAAAAGGCTGACCCGCACTGGGCCAACGAGCGCTTACGCTGGGCTGGCGACCAGCCGATTACTCCCGCTCAACGGGCCGAGGTGCTGCGACGCGATGGCTACAGTTGCCAGTGCCCAGGCTGCGAAAACCGGCTCTGGCTCGAGGTGCATCACGTCGTCTTCTACTGCCGCGGCGGAGCGACCGTCCCGGATAACCTCATCGTGGTGTGCTGGTCGTGCCACCGGCGTATTCACAAAGGTTGGCTGCGAGTGAGCGGAACGGCGCCGAGCGGGCTGGTTTGGACCGACCGGCACGGTAACGAGTTGACCCCACCCGAGCGGCTGGGTCGGCTGGCGTGGCTCTCGGGCTGACCCGCGCGGGTCACTTCCGTTCGAGGACGTGACCGACCCCGCCGGCGCTGGCTGACAAGGTCAGGGATGCACGCGCGACGAATTGTGACAAATGGACATCGGACTCGAGCCTGACCCCGTCATCGAATTCTATAAACGCGATGTCGACATCACTCTCGTGCGCGAGAGTCTGAAGCTGACCGTGCAAGAACGGGTGGACCGGCTCATCGCCCTGCAGCTAGCAGCCGAAGAGTTCCGGCGTGCTGGCGAGCGGATGCGACAAAGCCGACAAAATGACTGACTTCAAGTCCCTGATTCGACGGCTTCACGAGAATTCGGTCGACTTCATCGTTGTTGGCGGGTTCGCGGGGACCGTCCACGGAGCCAGGTAAAACGCGCGGCCGGTCGGCCAAAAGACTTTGAGGCCATCGCTGAGCTAGAGCGCCTGGCTGAGGAGCAGAGTTGACAGTGCCTCGCCTGGCGGGCTTGACCCGCGCGGGTCAGTAGGCGCGTAGATTGTGACCCGCGCGGGTCAAATTTTTCAAGAAAATTTCGCGCCACGGCCGATTGCGCCGAAACGAGATCCCGGCATGGGGAAGGCACTTGAGGCGGCTTGAATGCCTTTCTCAGCCAGTTTGACAAGAATTCTGACTTGAAGTTCGTTCGGTCCCCGGAAAGTGCCGAAAATCATCGGTTGTGAGAGGCGCAATTGCCTATTAAATAGGGCTTTGAAGTGTTCGATGTTTTTGACGAACAGGGCGCCTGATTGCTAGGATCTAGCTATGAAACCAAACGAAAATTGCCCTCAGTTCTGGCGTCTTGCCCATCTCTCCACCCTCACCGCCGACCAGCTCGCCGACCTCACTCGCCGCGTCGTCGGCAGCCTCACTTTGCTGCGCCTGTATCTAGGCCGTTGCCTGCTGGCCCTCGAACGCTCGAATGTCGATTGGGCCTTTCGTGGCAGCGTCCACTACGCTTCGCTGCTGGGTGTTCCACGCCGCCGGGCTCGCGAGGCGATGCGAGTGGCCGAGCGCTTGGAAGAGTTGCCGGTGTTACGGCGGGCGGCCGAGCAGACCGAGGTTAGCTGGTCGAAACTGCGCGAAGTGGTACGAGTGGCCACCGCCGAGACCGAGAGCGAGTGGTTGGCCGTGGCCGAGCGTTGGGGATATCGTCGGGTCGAGAGACTGGTGGCCCGGGCCAGGATTGGTGATCGGCCGGGCGAGGCCAGCCGCGAGCCCGAAGAGATCGAGGTGATTCTTCGACTTTCTCCGACTGTCGCCGCGGTGTGGCAACGAACGATGCGACGGCTGTCGCAAGAGGCGGGCCGGCTGGTGAGTGCGGCCGAGGCCCTCGAGCTTTTGTGCGCCGACTACCTGGCCGGACCGGTTGAGGAAGTGCTGGCCGAGGGCGAGAAAGACGTCGAGGCCGAATGGGCTATGGTAGCGGCCGGCGAGCAGGATGGGCTGGTCGCCAAAGCGGACCCGCACTGGGCCAACGAGCGCTTGCGCTGGGCTGGCGACCAGCCGATTACTCCCGCTCAGCGGGCCGAGGTGCTGCGTCGCGATGGCTACAGTTGCCAGTGCCCAGGCTGCGAAAACCGGCTCTGGCTCGAGGTGCATCACGTCGTCTTCTACTGCCGCGGCGGAGCGACCGTCCCGGATAACCTCATCGTGGTGTGCTGGTCGTGCCACCGGCGTATTCACAAAGGTTGGCTGCGAGTGAGCGGAACGGCTCCGGGCGGCCTGGTTTGGATCGACCGCCACGGTAACGAGTTGACCCCACCCGAGCGGCTGGGTCGGCTGGCCTGGCTCTCGGGCTGACCCGTGCGGGTCACTTCCGTTCCAGGACATGGCCGACCCCGCCAGCGCTGATCATCAGGGTTTCTAGGTAGAGCTCCATCACCGTTTCGCCATCGAACTCACACGCGATGATATAGCCGCCCTCCGTGTAGTTTCCGCCACCGGTCGGCTGACGGTGAGTCATGAAAGGCCATCTCAAGGCAGTCCGTGTGCACAGCCCGAGCATGCCTCGAGCAGGCAGAGATTCTTCCTTCCCCGGGGTATAGGCGTCCAGCCGCGCCCGAAGCTCGGAAACGGTCAACGAGCAATCCAGCTCTTCCTTGCCGAGCTTGAGTTGGCATCCGGGGCCGCCGAAGTAGTTGAGTTGGCCCTTGTGATAGAAGGCCGAAAGGTTGTCGTAGAGCCAAACCGATCGCCGTCCGGGGCGGCCCGGGCCGAGACGTTCTTCGACCTCGGCCTGGGTCATCCCAAGTTTGACGCCATTGGCCGAGACCTCGGGCTTCGAGTCGGGTTGGTTCCTCAGCTTGAGCGCCTGGATCTGGCGGTCATCCGGAAAGACCATCTGAGCGAACATGACAATTCCCAGTTCCTGGGCGGCAAAGTCATCACGACGCGCCAAGCCGTCGGGGCCCACGAAGGTCCATTGCTGGCAATGGTAGGAGATGAGCAGGTCGAGCCGTTGCGGCCCATGATGAAAGCGGAAGGCCACCTCAGGGGCATGGTCACAATCGCGAAGCTTGGCCTCAGGGTCGGATGCCCACTTCTTCTCGACCAGGCCGCAAAGCCAGAGGTAGGTTCCGCGGCGCAGTTCGACCTTTGCCAGAACTGGGTGGCCGCGAACCGACGATTGCGCGGAGCCCGGTGATTTCTCGCCAAGACGAAATGCCTCGACTCTGTCGCATTTGTCGAAGATGACTCGATTGGTCTGGCCGAGGAATTCGTCGAGAGACTTCGCCCTGGGCCATGACCGAGGGTCGTCCTGGTCGGGCTGCATCCTTTTATGATAACCCAAGCTCGGCTCGTGGGTCGACCCGCGCGGATCATTTCCGTTCCAGGACATGGCCGACCCCGCCAGCGCTGACCATTAGGGTTTCTAGGTAGAGCTCCATCACCGTTTCGCCATCGAACACCTGCGCTGTGCGCTGCATGCGCAAACCCGTCCTAGCCGGCAGCGGCGGCGCGGCCACCACCTCGCGACCCGCCACCCTCGCCGGGCCGAGCCGGCCATTCGGCAGCACACACTGCCAAATTCGGCGTACCACGCTGCCGAATCTGGCCAGCCTACTTCCACGTGGAAGTCCCGCCCGGGCCGCCCTCGCGACCCGCGACCCTCGCCATGGCCGGCCACACACTGCCGAACCCGGCGTACACGCTGCCAAATTTTGACTAGCCCCACTTCCGCACGGAAGTCACCGACTAGAGCCGCCTCCGCCCACGGCAGGCCCGCTCCCGCCGGCCGGGGCAAGTCGCCCGCAGCCAGCGACAAGAATCCGCCGTCCTCCCCGGGGCCGGGCCGGCCATTCGACAGCACACACTGCCGAATTCGGCTTACCACGCTGCCGAATATGATAGCCCCACTTCCGCGCGGAAGTCCTGCTCGGGCCGCCCTCGCCCGGGCTAACGCGGCCCTGACCCGCGCGGCTCGACGGCCCCTCGGGTTGGCGTGAATCGGGTGACCAGCCAGTCTTCGTTGAGTGCGTGCGAGTCCAGGTGCTCGCCTCGCTCTATGTCGAAAACCGAGTGAACAGCCACTTCCTTGTAGATGATGTCGTCTCCACGCTCAGGGTCCATCACGTCCTGACCCTCGGTGGCTCTCGCCAAAAGGTAGTTTTTCGAAAGCACGGCCGTAAAGGAGAAATCAAGCTCGTCGGCTGGTAGCTGTCGCTGCTCGATTTGGCCGGTCTCCAGGTCGATCCGCCACATCCGGTCATTTGACCAGAGAAACAGAAATCGGCCGCTGGGATCCAGTCCGCCATCCTCGATTGTCTGGCGTGATCTTAGCTTGTGCAGCAGGCTCGACTCTCCGTTGCGAATGGCGTGAACTTCTCGGCCACGTATCGTGTAGACAGTCTGCCCGTCCGGCGCCACTGCTAGCAGTCGTCTTCCTGGCTCAGGCTTGCAGAGCTGGCGCTCGCCACGAGCGTCAATGACGTAAAGTGTGCCGCGGGGAGTGCTAAAGATGACATTGCCATCCTGGTCGAGGACGAAGTTTTCGACCCGGCGGGATGTGGCCAACCTGCACCGTCGAGCTCGCTCGGGTTTACAGAATAGGCTCCTGGGGCCGAAATCGTCAGACAGAAAATAGAGTGTAGCCTGCTTGTCGATGGACGGTTTGGTCTCGCGGCCAGGCCGCTCGAGGATTTCCTCAAATTGCTCGGTGGTGACCCTCTGGTGTTCGGGGTTGATCTCGAGGGTCGTGCGAATGAGGTCGGTATCGGCGTGACGACAATAGCACGTCTCGCGCTCACCGATTAGCGCGAAGCGAGGTTTGATGGGATTCGACGTCATAGGGTTCATGACGATAGCGTAGCAGCCGTCCTGCGAACGAAGTTCGCTTCAACAGCGAATGAAAGGTGAAGAAGTCACCAAGCGGTCAGCTAGCTCGGGTCGGTCGGCGGTTTGCGGAGCTTGCGAAGTGCCTTTGCCTCGATCTGGCGGATCTGCTCGCGGGTCATGCCGAGGCATTGAGCCACCTCCTCGAGGGTGCGAGGTCGGCCGTCGTCCAAGCCGAAGCGCACC
The DNA here is from genome assembly GCA_050250895.1 of Vulcanimicrobiota bacterium. Lineage (GTDB taxonomy): Bacteria > Vulcanimicrobiota > Xenobia > Xenobiales > JADMJV01 > CAYRFU01. Next base: position 346,195 of record JBFWNU010000005.1, read on the forward strand.
GACATGACCTCTTTCTCGTGAGCGGTCAACTCCACCAGCGCGGCCTCCATCTGGGCCCGCAGCATTTGGCAGGCAGCCGTCTCGATTCGCTCAGGAGACTGCATACCCAGGTACTCGCGTACGCGGGCCTGAGTGAAGCGCCTCCTTTTGGCCATCTCCTGGTCAACCAATGGGTCGGCCAACGTGACCTGGCGGTAACGGCACACCTGGCGCCATACGTCCTGGCGGTCGACTGGATACATAGCTTCGGCGATCTCCTCGACCGAGGGTGGATAGCCGAGTTCGTCCTGGAGCTGCCGGATGATCGCGTTCATGCGCTCGACTGCCTCCTGGGGCGGGCCGTCCGTCTTCGTCACCAGTTCGGCAAATTCATCATCCTGTCCCACACATGGTTATTCGACCACCGCATCAAGTGGCCTTCGCCAGTCCTAGCAGGCAAAAGCTCCTCCGAGGAGAATGGCTGCGCCGCCTGGAGGTTGAAAAATGGAGACTTTGCCCGCCCTGACCACGCAGGTGGTCCGTATCAGCTCGCTTCGCCCCGAGTGGGAGCCGCGCGGCCCCCATCTGACAGCGGCCGCGCATCGCTTTGGGTTCACAGGGGTCAGCCGAATCAAGGTCAGCCGGCTCTACTTTCTGCAGGGCCAGGTCGAGGCGGGCGAGATCGCAGAGAAGTTTCTGGTCGACCCGGTGGCTCAGCGCTTCGAGGTGGGTGTGGTCGAGGCCGGCCCGAACCTGGTCGAGGTGACCTTTCATCCGGGCGTGACCGATAGCGAGGCCGACAATCTGGTGGCCGCGGCCAAACGGGCGGGATATCGGCTGGAAGCGGCGGCTACCGGCTGGAGTTATCAGGTCGAGGGCCAGGTCGACGACCTCAAAGCCCTGGCCGAACGGGTGCTGGCCAATCGCGTGGTCCAGTCGATCGCGGTGGGAACTCCCATCGCCTCGCCGTTAGAAGAGCCGGCGGCAGTGACTCCGCGGGTCGAGCGGGTGCCTTTGAGCGGGCTTGAGAAAGCGCAACTCCTCGAGCTGAGCCAGCGGCTCGCCCTGGCTTTGGATGAAGCCGAGATGAGCGCCATTGCGGCTTATTTTGCCCAAGAAGGCCGCGAGCCCAGTCTGGCCGAGCTGCAGACCCTGGCTCAGACCTGGAGCGAGCACTGTGTGCACAAGACTTTTCGAGCCACTATCGACTATCGCGGGCCCGACGGTGAAGAGGTGGTCGACGGGCTGCTTTCGACCTATCTGCGCCGGGCCACCGAAGAGCTCGACCGCGAGTGGGTGGTGTCGGCCTTTGTCGACAATGCTGGCCTGGTGCGCTTTTCTGAGCATTATGACCTGGCCATCAAGGCCGAGACCCACAACCACCCCTCGGCCCTCGAGCCGTTTGGCGGGGCCAATACCGGAGTGGGCGGGGTGGTGCGCGACATCCTGGGCGTGAGCGCCCGGCCCATGGCCAATACCGACGTGCTTTGCTTTGCTCCACCCGAGACCGACGACGTGCCCGAGGGCAGCCTGCATCCAGTCACCGTCATCGACGGGGTGGTGCGGGGCATTGCCGACTATGGCAACAAGATGGGCATTCCCACCGTGGCCGGTGGGGTGGTCTTTCACCCGGATTATGTGGCCAACCCGCTGGTCTATTGCGGTTGCCTGGGTATCTTGCCGCGAGGAGGGCACCCTACCGGGGCGCGGGCCGGCGACCGGGTGGTGGTGGTGGGCGGCCGCACCGGACGCGACGGCCTGGGCGGAGCCACTTTCTCGAGTATGGAGATGGATGTCTCGACGGCCGCAACCTTCTCGACGGCCGTCCAGATCGGCAACCCGATTGTCGAGAAGCTGGTGGGCGAGGCCTTGCTGGTGGCCCGCGACCAGGGGCTTTATGCGGCCGTGACCGACTGCGGGGCGGGCGGGCTTTCGTCGGCGGTGGGCGAGATGGCCGGCGAGCTGGGAGCGGTGGTGCAACTCGAGACCGTGCCCACCAAGTATCCGGGGCTGCTGCCCTGGGAGCTGTGGTTGTCTGAGGCTCAGGAGCGGATGGTTTTTGCCGTGGCCGACGAGCACTGGGACGCCTTCGAAGCGGTCTTTACCGACCACGGGGTCGAGGCTGTGACCATCGGTCGCTTCGGCAACCGGGGGCGTCTGCGGCTGGTCTATGGCGAGTTGGAAGTGGCCGACCTGGCTACCGATTTTCTGCATCACGGCATTCCGCGCCAGCGGCGCACGGCCGAGTGGCAAGCTCCGGGCGGCCGGCGGGAGAGCTTGCCTGAGGTTGAAGCGGGACAGGCCCTGCTCAAGCTGCTGGCCGAGCCTAACCTTTCGAGCCGCCAGGCGGTGGTGGCCTACTTCGACAGCGAGGTCCAGGGAGGCACGGCCGGCAAGCCCGAGCCGACGGCCGACGGCAGCGTGCTGGTGCCGCTCGAGTTGCAGGGCCAGAGCGATCCGCCCGCGGCGGTGCTGGGGTTGGGGATGTGTCCCCATCGCAGCGCTTCAGACCCGCGCCTGATGGCCTGGATGGCCGTGGATGAGGCCGTTCGCAACGCTGTGGTCAAGGGGGCCGACCCCGATCAGATCGCTTTGCTCGACAACTTTTGCTGGGGCAATCCGCGCCTGCCCGACCGATTGGGAGCGCTGGTGCGCTGTTGCCAGGGTTGTTATGAGGCCTCGATGGCCTATGGGGCTCCGTGGGTGTCGGGCAAAGACAGCTTGAACAACGAGTTCAAGACCGCCGACGGCAGTCGCAAGGCCATTCCCGGAACGCTGTTGATCCACGCGCTGGGGCGCTTGCCGAAGGTATCGCTGACCGTGCCCGACCGGCTGCAAAAGGCTGGCCACGCGCTTTATGTGGTGGGCGAGACGGCCGATGAGTTGGGGGATTCGGCCTATCTGCGTGCTTTCGACGGCCACTCGGCCCGGCTGCCCCAGCCGCGGCCTGAGGCCCTCGAGAACTACCGCCACTATCACCGGGCGGTGTTGGCCGGCCTGGTGGTGTCGGCTCATGACCTCAGCGACGGTGGCCTGGCCGTGGCCCTGGCCGAGATGTGTCTGGCCTCGGGCCTGGGAGCCGAGCTGGAGAAGACCGACATGGTCACGCTCTTCTCCGAGTCGATGGGGCGCCTGCTGGTCGAGGTGGCCGATGGACCGACGTTCGAGCAGGCGGTTCCGGCGGCGCGCCGAGTGGGTCAGGTGAGCGCCGAGCCCCGCTTCCTGGGGGTCGCGGTTTCGCGGCTGAAGGCGGCCTTTGAGAACCATCCTTTTGACTTTCTCGAGCTGAGCCAGGCCCAGCCACCCGCCTTTACCAGCCGGCTGGCGCCGGCGCCGGCCCTGGTCAAGGCTCCGCGGGTGGCGGTGTTGACGGCCCCCGGAAGCAATCGCGAAGAAGAGGCCCGGCTAGCCCTGGAGCTTGCCGGAGCCCGAGCCGAGATCGTGCCGCTGCGACGGGCCAACCGGCTGGAGGACTATGGCATGGTGGTCTTGCCGGGAGGCTTCAGCTATGGTGATGACCTGGGGGCCGGGCGGCTGTGGGCGCTTGATTTACAGGCTCGCCTGGGGGATCAGTTGTGCGCTTTTGTCGAGCAAGACAGGCTCTTGCTGGGCATCTGCAACGGTTTCCAGGCGCTGGTGCGGACGGGTATTTTGCCAGGCACGCTGGCCCACAATCAGGCCGGCCACTTCGAGTGCCGCTGGGTCGAGTTGATGCCTGAGAAGGCCAGTGTCTCGGTATTTACCCAGGGACTGGCCGAGTCGGTCGAGTGCCCGATGGCCCATGGCGAGGGTCGCTATCTGGCCAGCGCCGAGGTGATGGCGCAACTGGCCGAGAACGGCCAGATTGCCCTGCGTTACGCCAGCAATCCCAACGGATCGCTTGGTGATGTGGCAGGCATTTGCAACCCCAGGGGTAACGTGCTGGGGCTGATGCCTCACCCCGAAGACAATGTTTTCGCCTGGCAGCATCCACGCCGAGGGCCGGCTAGCGGTCTGGCCCTGCTACGCAACGGACTGGGCTGGTTGCGGCTTGGCTAGCTGCAGTTCTCACAGCACCGATATCCACCAGCTGCGCTGGCCATGTCGGCGGCCGCTCTGGCGTCGTCGCAATTTCTTTGACAGACATTGAATCCGTCTTGTAGGCAGCCGTCGCTGGTGCCGTCCTCGACACAAATCGCGTTGGCTGGGGTATCAGACTGACAGCTGCCGGAACCGCAATCGGGCACGCACGATCGCGCTTGCATGCAAAAGCAACCGCAGCTGCCGCCAGAGCAGTCGTCCGAGCAGAAGGCGCTCATCGTGCTCGAGCAGCAGGAGGCGCAATTGGTTGGAATACCGGACCCGACGGCCGTCGCACACAAAGCCGTGGCGGCGTTGTCAATGCAGGTGGAGGCGGCCGCTACCGGGGTCGGGGCCGCAGCCAGGGTAATCACCGGAAAAACAGCGGCGGCCTGCGCGCAGGTTCTCAGAAAGGCGCGGCGACCGGGCGAGACGGCCAACCGGGTGGCGTGGGGGATGAGGCGATGCTTGCGAAACTCGCCTAGAGTGAGCCACAACAGGTCAAGCCCTCCTAGCTGCTTGGCCGCCTCATGCACCGGGGTCTCGCCGTCGCACAATTCGTAGGCCTTGCGGGCAGGAGCGTTGAGGAGCACCAGGCCGGTGCGAAAGCGGTGATAGAGGACCAGTTCATCAGCGATGGGTTGAGCCAGATAATCGTGGCACCGAGGCATCTCGGCTGGAGCCGTGAGGCCTTGCTCTTCGAGGCGCTCCAGGATGGCCTCGAGTTCTGACTTGCTGATGGCTAGACGTCGAGCGGCCGCGGCTTTTGAAGTCTGCCCATCGCAGAGGTCGAGGACCTCCAGGTCGTGGCGGGGGTTGGACTCGGCAACCCGAAAGGGCATGAGGCTGGGCATTCGGCGGTGCTTCGACGGCCAGGTTCGGGGGATCCTTTGTGTGTAAAATATGTGTTCTTTCTGACGGACGGCTGCTTGCCCTGGACTGCAGGCGTTTTTCTGCCTATAATGCAGGCATGCAAAGAGGCAAGCAACTGACGGTTCGGGGCGTTCCCGAGCCCGTGGCTGAATCCCTTAAGCTCCGAGCCCGCGAGCAAGGCAAGAGCCTGAACGCGGTGCTGGTGGAGGCCCTCACCGCGGCCGCGGGTATGTCAGGGGAGAGTCTTCGCCATCACGACCTGGATTGGCTGGCTGGAACGTGGGACGAGGACCCCGACTTCGATGCAGCCATTGCCGCTCAGGACGCCATTGACGACGAGCTCACCTGCCCCAACTGCCGCGGGTCTAAGGGCCTGTCAGGAAATAACTCGTGCATTCGGGGCGCTGATCCATCCCCTGTGGCTGCGTTGCGCTTCCCTTACATATTGCCGATATGCGCGGTCAGACGCGCCTTGCCACAGGGGCGCCTCAGCGCCCGGAATGCTACTCTTAATCCCTGACAGGCCCTAGGACCGGGAAAAGGTCGAAGGCTCGAGAAGCACCAGCTATGAAACAAGCCGTGCCACCCGGGCCTCGTAGCAATATCACCAAGAAGTACTTCGCCAATCGGGTTCGTTTCTTTGACGAGGTGCGACGCGACTACGGGCCGTTAATCTACTTCCGCATCGGCTTTGTGCGAGTCTACCTGGTGACCGACCCGGCCGACGTGCGAACGGTCATGACCGACCGGGGCATGCGCAAGTCGTGGATCACCAAGCTGCTGTTGTGGCCGGTGGTCGGCAACGGCCTCTTGCTCAGCGAGGGCGAACTGTACAAGCGGCAGCGCCGCCTGATTCAACCGGCTTTTCATCGCCAGCGGGTCGAGGTCTATGGGCGGGTGGCCGTCGAGTCGGCCCTGGAGTGGTCGCAGGCTAAGACCCACGGCCAGCCCGTCGAGATGGGCGACGAGATGATGGGTCTCACTCTCGATATCGTGGGCCGGTCCTTGTTCGGGTCAGAAATGGGCGAGCAGGCCCGCCAGGTGGCCCGATCGCTCGATGCCTTCTACGGCCTGGTCGACCGGGTGGTGGCCCTGGGGCCGCTGGCCTTCTTTTTGCCGACTCCCCGCAATTTTCGTTTTCTCTGGTGCTTGTTTCGGTTGAATCGCTTCGTCGACCAGATGATCCGCCAGCGAGAACGGGAAGTTCCGCGCGACGACTTTCTCTCGATGCTGGTCCATGCCGAAGAAGATGGCCACAAGATGAGTTCGAGCCAGGTGCGCTCGGAGGCGCTCACTTTGCTGCTGGCCGGACACGAGACGACAGCCGTGGCCATGACCTGGATCTGGTATCTACTCTCGCAGAATCCTGATTGCGAGCGGCGTCTGCATCGGGAGTTGGACGAGGTGCTGGAGGGGCGGCCGCCGACGGTCGAGGATATGGACCGCCTCGATTACACCCGGCGCGTCGTCACCGAGAGCATGCGCCTGTATCCGCCGGCCTATCTTGTCGACCGCCAGCCCAGCCAGGATTTCGAACTGCACGGGTATCGCATTCCGCGCGGGTCCTATGTCTTCGTCAGTCCGTATCTGACCCAGCGGGAGGCCGAGTTCTTTCCCGACCCGACCCGCTTCGATCCCGACCGCTGGTTGCCCGAAGTGGCTGCCCAAAGGCCGCAGCACTCCTATTTTCCCTTCGGAGTCGGCCCGCGCGCCTGCATTGGCCAGTCCTTCGCCTGGATGGAGTCTATTCTCGTGCTGGCCACGCTGGCGCAGACTTGGCGCGCCGAGCTTGACCCGGACCAGGTGGTCGACACCGATGCCAAGATAACTCTGCGGCCTCGTTACGGCATGAAGATGACCTTGCGACGCCGCCAGTAGGAAGTTGTCACACTTTTGTAATATCTGCCCCGGTCATGCGGGGCGCTCTGTGATCGTGTCACTCTATTCTTGACTCACATCGAATCAGGAGGAGAACACAAATGAAAATCGCAGGTCCCAACCCCTTTGCCTACAACACGCCCGGCATCCCCGCCCCCCCGAAGCCTCGCCCGTCTCTGAACGCTTCCCCAGCCAACTTCTTGAACAATAGCGAGGAGCGCATCGCCCGTCACGACCTCGACCAGGGTTTGCAGAACTTCGCCGGTGGTGGCTCGCCCAAACCCGGCACCCCGGGTGACCCCGGGGGCCCTCACGGTCACGGCGGCCCCGGTGGTCCCGGTGGTCCAGGTGGTCCAGGTGGTCCCCAGGGCGGCCAGCAGGCAGGCGGCCAGAACAACTCCTTCACCGATCCCAACGGCAACAAGGTGACCCACACCAAAGACGGCTATACCGTCATCGAGAATCCCGACGGCTCGACCAAGACCCTAACTCCCGGCGGTTACGAGGTCGCTTACGATCCCAACAGCAGCACTTTGACCATGACCAACATGCGCACCAAAGAGTCGACCACCGTCTTTGGCGACCCGCACGTGGCCGAGTCCGATGGGGGAGGGGACTACTGGGACTACGACCAGGCGACAAGCTCCTTCGTGCTGGCCGACGGAACCAAGATTACGACCGAGGCGACCAGCGCCAACGGCACCTTGACGGATGTCGACATCTATTCGGGGAAGGGGCTGACGCATGTGTCGCAAGATGCCAACGGCACCACGGTTTCGTCGGATCGCTTCGCAGCCGACGCCCAGCAGAACGATGGCACCGTGTATTACGGCAGCGTCAGTGCCAATGACTGGTATCGCGACGCCGGCCGGACCCAGGAAGTGGCCTCGGTCAACGCTGGCTTTGAGGGTCTGCCCTACTGGGGGACCTAGTCCTAGTCCAGATGCAACTTGAAGGCCAGTTCGCGGGCTTCGGCCCCGGGCTGGCCGGCCTTCAAGTAGAACCTCAGCAGCCCCGGGCCGATCCGCTCCACCGAAAAGGCCGCGGCCGGCCCGAGCACCACCAGGACCTGCTCGGGTTGGGCGGGGGCCTTCAGCACCAGCTTGTAGTCGCTCAGGCCCACCGTGGCCGGAGGGGCGAGGTCGGGTTCTCCGCTCGCATCGAGCAGCAAGATGCCGTCCGAAGTGAAGCGGTAAGGACGCATCACCACCTGTTGGCTGGCCCCGGCGGCAGGCTCGATCAGGGCGGCTCGCGACAGGGCGAAGGTCAGCTTCTGGCGGGCCAGGCGCAGGGCCAGTTCGGCATCGGCAGTCGATTCGGCATGGCCCTGCGAGCGCTTGCTCTGGGTCATGGAGATGGCCATGAAAGTCAGGACCACCAGCAGCAAACCACTGACCACCATCAATTCGAGCAGGGTCGTGGCTCTTATGGATAGCTGTCGTAATAGCACCAGAGCCTGGTGGTCTGCTCGCCCTGGCGGTCGCGCCACCAGAGGATCACAGTCACTTTCTTGAGAGTGGGAGTGGTCGGATGGTTAGGTTCGACCTCGATGGCCGCCTCGAAATCCAGGGCGTCGGAGAGGGGGCTGCGGACGCGGCTCACATCGGCGGCAAAGTCTTGCTCGAGTTGTTCGGCAACCTCGGCCTGGAGGTCGAGGCTCAGGTCTCGAGCGCGTTGGCGCAGGGTGTCCTTGACCTGGGCCTGATGGTAGCGGGTCTGCACGGCCAATACGGCCAACAGGGCCATGGCGCAGAACGCGACGGCCAGAACCAGTTCGAGAAGGTTAGTACCGAACGGTCGTCTTGTAGACATACTCGTCGTCGCGGGGGACTCCGCCGATTTCTAGTTCTCTGACCGTGCCGTCGGGCAAGCTCAGTTCAGACCAGTCGGTTTGGGTTCGCTTCCACAGGCGCTGACCAGCCGCCTCTTCGGCGTGTTCATAGAAGTAGAGACTCTCCTCGGCGTCGAGGAAAGACTGAACCCCCGCGGTCATGGTGGCTGGGGGAGAATTGACGAGGTTCCATTGGCCGCCTTTGAATTCCAAGACACATCCCTGGCCACCGGTCACGACGCTGGCCAGCACCCGACCTTTGCTTCCCAGGGCAAGTCTTCCCACTCTGGTCGGCACCGAAGGGTCGAGTTCCAAACCGTTGGCGGTCGCTCGCGGGCGAGGGACGGGCGGCAAGAATCCCCATTGGCCCTGAGCCTCGCCCAGGGCGATGGTCGACGGGTTGTTGCCGAGGTGCATCACCACCGCCACTTTGCCGTCGCGAGCCACCACCTGGTCGAGACTGGTGGTACCCTGGTCGTCGACCATCAGGCTGCCGTCGTGGTCATAGACTCTGGCCGGAGGGCCGGTGCCGACCAGCCAGTTGCGATTCTCGATCGAGTAAGCATAGAGTTCACGACGGATCTGGTTGGGATTGGCCGGATTCGGCGCGGTGTTGAGCAGCACCGGCTGGTTCTTGACCAGGTAGAGGTGGTCACTATCGGCGGCGGCCGTTACGTCGGGCGACAGCAGGTTGGTGGTGTCGGGCAAGGGGATCGTCTCCCAACTCTGCTGGCCGGCCCGGAACCTGGCAAAGGAGAAGGCCGCCACCGAGCCGGTCATCGCCGAGCGCAAGGCAAAGAGGTCGCCTTCGAGGTTGGCCGCCGTGGCGAAGGTGATGACCTGGTTGGGGACCCCGGTATAAGGTTCGTGCGAGTCGGCCAGAAAGAAGCTGGAGGGTGGCTCGGGCAGGGGCCGCCATTCGAGCTGGGTACCCTCGAAGCGGGCCATCAGCAGTTGCTCTTCGGTTGCTTGTTGGGTGCGGGCGTAACCTACCGTGTCCTTCTTGTTTTCTTGCCGCAGCACGCGGGTAAAGCGGCTTCGCCCGACCTCGGCGGTCAGATGGAACAGTTCGGGGTCGTCGGCATCGGCGCGCAGTTCGGCCCGATAATGAATTCCGTCGAGTTGTCCCTGGGTATTCCAGGGGGGAGCCTGGGGAAGGCGTCCGGCCGTGTGAAACTGGTCCACCAGGACCGCTGTGACCGAGCGGGCCGTCAATTCTTCCTGGTCGTGCGAGCGCAAGCCGGCGCCGGCCTGAGCAAGGGCCCGGAGACGGGCCAGACCCACAGTGGAGAGGAACATCGCGATCATGACGACAATTAGTGCCGTGATCAGGACGTAACCCCGCATCCGTTTCCCCATGGCGACAAGTATAGCATGCCTTCTTCTCGAGCCTCAACCGAGTTTCGTCTGAGCCTGGCCCAGTTGCGTGGGTTTTTTACCCAATTGCATCTGCTGGTCGACTCGGGCATTGGGCTCCTGGACGCCCTCGAGGCCATGGCCCGCGAGGCACCCGAGATCGACCAGACGGTGGAGCGAATCAACCTGAGGTTGCGGGCCGGCAGTGAACTCGAGGCGGCCTTCGCCAAAGCCTCGAGCAGCTTCGACCGGCTCACCATCGGATTGCTCCGTCTGGGGCGTGAAACGGGCATGCTGGCCAAGGTGTTGGGGCGTCTGGCCGAACGAAGCGAGGAGCGTTATCGACGCTTTCAGCATCTGCGCTCGGCTTTGAGCTATCCCGTTGGGATTCTCAGCCTGGCCGGGTTGTGTTGTCTGGTCATCACCTGGATTCTGTTGCCGCAGCTCGCCTCGGTGCTCGAGAGCTTCGGAGCGGAGCCTCCGCTGCCCACCCGCATACTGCTAACGGTCGCCCACTATCGGTTCTGGCTGTTCAATCTGATGGCCGCTCCCCTGGTAGGTCTGGCCTTCTTCTACCGGTTCCGCCGCGAGCGTTGGGACCGCTGGTGGCGCGAGAGTCTCTTTCGGCTACCGCTGGTGGGCAAGCTATGGGTAGCCCGGGGCCAGGCTGATCTGGCCGAAGACCTGGCTTTAGCCTCAGAGGCCGGCCTGGCTCTGGTCGAAGCCTTCCGTTTGCTGGCCCAGAGCAGCCAGGATCCCTTGCTCGGCCCGGCTCTCGCCCGGGTGGCCAGGGCTCTTGAGCACGGCGACGAGATGGAGCAAGCGCTGGCCCAGGAGGCGGCCCTGTCGTCCAATCTTCGCCATAGCCTGGTGGTCGGCCTGAACACGGGCAAGCTGGAAGTTCTTTTGAAAGCCACCGCGCGCAACCTGGAGGAAGAGTTGCGTTTTCGGACCGATCAGTTGCTGGCCTTGCTCGAGCCGATGGTGATGGCCGGTCTGGGCTGCATCACCGGCTTTGTGGTGGTGGCCAGCCTGTTGCCGATCTATTCCGTGGTCAACTCGGTTTAGCCTCGGGCAGCGGCAGATCGGCCCGAAAGAGGGCTCCCGACTCGACCTCGAGACACTCTAACCGGCCGCCCAGTCGCTCGGCCATCTGGCTCGACAGATAGAGCCCCAGGCCGGTGCCGGCCCCGATAGGTTTGGTAGTGAAAAAGGCCTCGAAGATGGCTTGCCGCCGCTCGACCGGCACGCCCGGGCCGTTGTCTTTTACCTCGAGCCAGGCTCGGTCATGTTGGCGCATCAGGCTGAGCCGCAAGCGCCGGGGCGGCTCGACGGTGGCCAGCGCGTCGCAGGCGTTGAGCAACAGGTTGGTGACGATGCCGTAGAGGTCCAGGGGTTGGCCCCACAGTTGCAGATCGTCCCCCAGCTCGGATTCGAACTCGATATTCTCGCGCAGGCGCAGTTTGAGGACGGCCATTGCATCCTCGAGCACCTCGTGAGCCCAAAACAGGCTGGAGGGCTGTTCGGCCTGGTCCGGTCGGGCGTAAGAGTTGAGACGCTTGACCGTCTGTTGCGCTCGAGTCACCGCGCTCAGGATGCCCTTGAAGACCTCCTCCAGACGCTCGGGCTTGCGCGTGCCCAGGTTCTGCCCGTATTCGGCCGAAAGCCGAATGGCCCCCAGGGGAGTGTTCATTTCGTGGGCCACCCCGGCCGCCAGCCGGCCCACCGCCGCCAGTCGCCCCTGAGCCAGCATCTGGGTCTGGCTCTTGCGGGTCTCTTCGAGGGCGTCCACCACCTGCCCGTGCAGGCGCGCGTTTTCGAGACTGGTGGCCAGAATGCGGGCCAGCATCAGGGCCACTCTCTGCTCTTCGTCGGCGAGTTGACCGCTCACCAGCGGGGCCTGTCCTTCCAGGCTCGAGGGCAAGGCCAGACCGGCCTGACAAGCAACCAGCTTGCCCTCAAGCCTGGCCTGGACCATCGCCCGAGTCACCTCTGGATCGGTTACCTCGTTTTCCCACTGCAGTCGGGCCTGGGGGAGCAGCTCGCGCAAGCTGACGGTGAAGGCCTGGCGCAGGCTGGGCAGGTCTTGCAAGACGGCCATGCGGTTGGCCGCTTGAATCAGGCCGGCCAGTCGTCCTTTCTCGCCCTCGGCCTGCTGCCAGGCTTGCTTGAAACGGTCAGCCCGAGCCTGGCTCTGGTCGGCTTTTCGATAGAGGCGAGTGAGGGTCGAAAAGAAGTCTTCGCGGGCGCAGGCCAGGGCGGCTACCAGAGGGAGCAGGGCTAATCCCGTCAGCGGCTGGGCGGCCAACAACTGGCCCCAGGCCAGGGCCACTCCCGGGGCGGCCAGGACGATCAGCAAGTCTTCGCGGAAGGGGCCTTTGCGGGCCGGCACGAGAAAGGCCACGAGCAAATAGACCTGGCTGGCCAACAGAGCTTGAGCCCCATCGGCCGCGTCGGCTGCCACGGCAAAGGCAGCCGTCACCGGCAACAAACCGCGTCCGGCCTGCTGCACCAGCCCGGCGTCGAGGCGCTTGCGACCCAACAACATGAAGAGGGTGCCCAGCAACAGGCCAAGCAAGGCACACAGCTTGCCGGGTTGGGGCAGGTAGAGCCCGGCCAGGGCCACCGCCCCGCTCACCCGCGACACCCTTTGCCAGCCACAGACCAGCACCAGCAGGTCGGCGAAGACGACGGTCACCAGCATGAGAAAGTGGCCCATGGCCGGAGCGCCGGCCGCGGCCTGGCTGACGAACAAGCCTCCCGCCAGAAAAAGGCCCCACGGCCAGGCTGCCAGCAGAAAACGCTTCACATTCCAAGTTTCGCCTTCTGCAAAGTTCGCACCAACTCGATGCTCGGTTCGCTGCCAAATTCGTTGAGCAGCAAAATGCGCACACGCTCATACTGGCGCACTGCCTCTTCGGGTCGACCCTCGGCGATGTAGGCCTCCATGGTGAGTCGGTGGGCATTCTGGTGGCTCGGTTCGAGTTCGAACAAGCGGCCTGCCAACTCGAGCGTCTCGCGGGGATGTCCCAGTTCCAGGCACAGTTCGGCCAATCGCTCGGTGAAGGTCTCGTATTTTAGCTCGTAGTGCCGGCGGGCCGGCAAGGCCCATTCCATCGGGCAGTCTTCAAGATAGGGTCCGCGATAGAGCCTGAGACTGTCCTTCCAGACTTCGCGCGCCGGGGCCGGTTGGCCGGCCTCGAGCAGGCGTTGGCCCTCTTCTAAGCCCTGGTCGAACTCCTCGAGGTCGCTCCAGGCCTCGAGTTCGGGATTGAGTCCCAGGCCGGTGCCTGAGCGGGTGAAAGGATCGACGGTCAGACCCAGCGCTTTGCGTGCGTCGCTGACGGCCTGGTAAAGGTTCTTGAGACCTCGCTCGGGAGCCGAACTGGGCCAGAACTGGTCGACCAAGGTCTCTTGAGGCACGGCCTTGCCGTTTCGCGCCGCCACGCAGGCGAGCAAAAAGCGAGCCTTCTGGGTTCTCCAGGCCCCGCTTTCGATGGGCTGGGCTCCCACGGCCACCTCGAAGCAACCCAGGCTGGCCAGGCGCAGGCGAGGTCTGGCCTCGCTGCCGCGCAACTGGCGGGCCCGCTGACGGACCTGGGTCGAACTTGACTCGCTGAGCCTGTCGAGTACGGCCGGGCTTTCTCGGGCTAGTCGTTGCACGACCCTTCGGTGCAGACCAGTGTCCAGACTGGGAAGACGCTCCAGCAGAACCGGCAGCAGCCAGGGCGCGCAGGAAACCAGCAAATCATGCCGGTGCGGCTCCCCCAGCTTCTCCAGGGCCCGGTCGAGACCGGTCTGGTCGCCCTCACCCAGACACCACAGAGCGATCGTCGCCTTGGCCCACAAGCCACCGTCGAGTTCGGCGGCGGCCTCGCGCAGCAAAGTCTTGCCCTCGAGAAAGCCACCCTGAATGGCCACCAACCCGGCTTCGAGGCGAAGCTCGGCGGCTTCTTGCCGGGCCAACCTGGGCAGCAGCCGCACCAATCCGTTGAGGGCCTGGCGGGCATGCTCGATAGCCCCCGAGCGCTGATGGAGCCGGGCCAGGCTCAGCCAGCCCTGGCCCCGGGTTCGGCTGGCGCCTTCGCCGGCCACCAGCCGGTTGAGGGCCTCTTCGGCGGCGGCCGGCTGGCCCGAGGCCATCAAGGCTCGGGCCAGTCCCAGCAAGGCGCCCTCAGAGTTGCGGCCCACCGCCTGGGTGGGGAGGCTACGATCGAGGAAGGCTTGACCCAGGGCGCCCGCGGGCTCGAGCCCTCGGGTCAGGGCCACGGCATAGGCCCCGATGCCCTCGGGACTTGGCTCAAACCCGGGTTGCTCGTCCAGGCGCCGGGCCAGCCCGACCACCTCGTCCGGCAGCGTCTGCACCAACAGGCTGCCGGGATCTTCGAACTCGTCACTCTGGCGCAACAGGTGCAGCAGCACGGCCGCCTCCAGGGTGCGGGCCGTCTCGGCCGAGAGCTGGTAGTGCAGGGCCACGCGATGAGCGGCCGAGGCCGCCTGGCGCCAATTCCAGGCCGACCCCACCGGCGAGAGATCGTGGGCTCCTGAAAGGCTGGCCAGGGCCCAGCTCGCCAGTTTCTGCCCGGCCACCTTCTGGCGTCTGAGGCTGCGCTTGCCCAGGGCCATCCTGACCAGTCCCTCGAGGGCCGCCAGAAAGTCCTTCATGGCAAACGGCTTGCGCAGGTAGTCACCCACCCCCAGGCGGATGGCCCGGATCGAGTCAGCCTCAGAGGCGAAGCCGGTGATGACCAGACTCAACAGCTCGGGGTTGGCCTCCTTGAGTTGGCCTAGCACTTCCAGCCCGTCGGGACCTGGCAGGCGCACATCGAGTACCATGATTTCGGGGTCGAGAGCGGGCGCTTTCTCGAGAGCCTCGCGGGCGTCGGCGGCCACGGCCACCTGGTAGCCTTCGTCTTCGAGCAACCAGAACAGGGCCTCGCGAAGCTCTACTTCGTCTTCGAGTATGAGCAGCCGCGGCGGTCCCTCTTCCATCCCTAACGGTTTATCAGGCTTCTCGCCCTTCCCTGCGGGCCTGGCGGGCTAGCTTGAGAATGGCCCGCAGGCGGCCCAGCAGTGATGTGGTCAGGCGCGGGTCCAGGCGACTCAGGTTCTCCCACTCCGAACGCTCTTCGAGCAAAGCGAGCAGACGTTGCACTACTCCCCAGGTGACCGACTGGATGCGCCTCAGGTGGGCCGCGTTGTAGTCGCTCTCTCGGGGGGCGAAGCCGGTCAGGTCGGTGTCGGGGTTCTCGACCATCGCGAAGGCTTCCACTCCAGGCAAGCCCAGGTCGTGGCGAACGATCGCCTCAAGACTCAGACCGTCGCTCACCAGGTGGATTCGGCTCGGCCCCTTCAGCTCTATGGGTAGGCGGATGGCCAATCCCGCCCTGGCTGGAGTAAAAGGCCAGCCAAAGAGGTCGAGCACCAGGGGCGTGCCCGCGCTTTGTCTGAGATAGACAAGATCGAGGCGCCGGTATGTGTCCCCATCGGGCAGCTTGACTCGCAACCCGCTCTCATTGGGCAGATAGGCGTCGCAAAGCGATTCTGGTCTCGGCCAGACGGCTTGCAAGGGCTGGCCATCGACGAATACCGGCACGGGTGACCAGCGATGGCGCTCGAGGGCGGAGCCCTCTTTTCGCGTCGTCAGGCCGCCATACCAGGGCTTACTCAGTTCGAAGCGGCAATCGCCCGGGGCCACCGGACAATCTTCGACTGTAGTCGCTCGCAGGCCACGCTTGGGATGAGCCTCGAGTAAGCAGGCGCCCCGGCCCGTCGTCAGCACCAGCCGGGCCGAACGGTGACTTCGCAAGCTGGCAGCTAGACCCTGACCCAGATGTCGTAAGGCTCGATGGCCGGCCGCCAGCGGGTTCTCGAGGGCGGCCATCACGGCGTGCAGATCGCCGAAACTGCTCGGCTGGCGAAAGTCGACTCGCACCAGCCTTCGACCGTGGCTGACCTCGACCTGAGTCGAATCGGCGGCAATGCCAGCCTGGATCAACTTGCAGAGAAAAAGCTCCGGGGACGGAAGGGTGAATTGGCCTAGCTTGGCCTTCAGATTGGAGGCGTCGAGAGTGAAGGCGCCCTCTGACTCGAAGCGGCCGGATCCGGCCATCTTTTCGAGAAATTCGTCGAGTTCGCTCCTTTCGTCCACCGCCAGATTCTAGCACAAGGCGGCTCCACCAGGTTGAGCACTCGCTTGCAACACCGCAGGCCGGCCAACTCGAAGCCACCGAGATGGGACCGACGGATCTCGCGGCGGTGCGCCCATCCATCCCCTGTGGCTGCGTTCCGCTTCCCTTACATGTTGCCATATGCGCGGTCAGACGTGCCTTGCCACAGGGGCGCCTCGACACCGGCGATTGGTGACCAGCACGGACCTGCAACTTGCGGCAATCTGATGTTTGCTCGCTTCGAGCCCCGGGCACATGAAGTGAAAACCTCTCAGGGAGTAGAGCTTTGCTATCTAACAAGATCTCTCAGGCCACCCCGGTGGCCGGGGTCGACCTCGACGGGTTCGGCCCTAAACAGTCCGGTAAGGTGCGTGACGCCTATCTGCTGGACGGACGCCGCATTTTGATCACCACCGACCGGGTGTCGGCTTTCGACCGCGTGGTCGGATTGATTCCTTTCAAAGGCCAGGTGCTCAACCGCCTGACCAATTGGTGGTTCGAAAAGACCAAAGACCTGGTCTCGAACCATCTGCTCGAGAGCCCCCACCCCAACGTGGCCGTGGTGCGTGACGCCGAGCCGCTGCCGGTGGAAGTGATCGTGCGCGGCTACATTACCGGTGTCACCGGCACCTCGCTGTGGACCCTCTACCACAAAGGCGTGGACAAGCCTTATGGGCTGGACCTGCCGGCCGGGTTAAAAAAGAACGACAAGTTGCCCGAGAACGTCATCACCCCCACCACCAAGGGCGGCCCCGGCCAAAAGGACGAGCGCCTCACCTGTGCCGAGGTGGTCGAGCGCGGTCTGGTCAGCGCCGAGCTGTGGGCCGAAGTCGAGCGAGTAGCCCTCGAGCTGTTTCGCCGCGGCCAGGAAGTGGCCGAGAAGGCCGGTTTGATTTTGGTCGACACCAAGTACGAGTTCGGCCTCATCGACGGCAAGCTGAGCCTCATCGACGAGGTGCACACGCCCGACTCCAGCCGTTACTGGCTGGCCGGCACCCAGGCCGACCCGGTCTATCGCGACAAAGAATTGTTGCGTCTGTGGCTGGCCGAGGTCGGTTTCACCGGCGAGGGTGAGTCGCCGCCGATTCCCCAGGAGAAAGCCAACGAGATGGCCCAGGTCTATTGCGAACTGTTCGAGCAGCTGACCGGCGAGACCATCGAAGTTCCTGGCAAGTCTATCGAAGAAGCCATGCTCGGCCTGAAGTCGGGGGTGGCCTAAATGAAACCGCTCGTTCCCATTTTGATGGGCTCCGGTCGCGACCTCGACCGGGGCAAAGCGATTGCCAAGCACCTCGAGAAGTTCGGCCTCGAATCAGAGATTCGGGTCTGTTCGGCTCACAAGACTCCTGAGCACGCCCTCAACATCCTGAAGGCTTACGAGGCCGACGGGCGGCCCAAGGTCTATGTGACCATCGCCGGCCGCTCCAACGCTTTGAGCGGCTTTGTTGACGGTCAGGTCAAGGCGCCCGTGGTGGGCTGCCCGCCGCTTTCGGCTGATTATGCCGGTATCGACGTGTGGTCGACCCTGCGGATGCCGTCGGGGGTGGCTCCGGCGACCGTGCTCGAGCCCGAAGCCACGGCTTTGCTATGCGCCAAGATGCTGGCTTTAGCCGTGCCCGGATTGGCCGACAAGGTCGGTGACTATCAGCAACGGATGCGCAAGGAAGTGACCGAGTCCGACGCCGGGCTTCGTCCCGCCGAGGTAGGTTAGATGATCGAACAGGGTCCCCGCGAGGCCTGCGGCGTTTTCGGGATCTATGCTCCCGGACGCGACGTGGCCCGCATGACGTTCTTTGCTCTTTACGCCCTGCAACATCGGGGCCAGGAGAGCGCCGGTATCGTTACCTGTGACGGCAAGGGGGCCATGTTGCACAAGGGCATGGGGTTGGTCTCGCAGGTTTTCAACGAGGCCAACCTCAAGCCGCTGGGCGGCCATCTGGCCGTGGGTCACACCCGCTACTCGACCACCGGATCGTCGCATCCGCGCAATGCCCAACCCATCGTCATCGAGACCATCCATGGTCCGCTGGGGGTGGCCCACAACGGGAACCTGGTCAACACCCGCGAGCTGCGTCAAAAGCTGCTCGAACGCGGGGTGGGGCTGGTGTCGGGCAGCGATTCCGAGGCTATCACCCAGATTCTGGCCGCTCCTCCCGAGGTTTGGGGCGAGCACGGCGACGACGAGGGCGACCGCTGGTTGGCTTCCATTCGCGCTTTGATGCGAGTGGCCAAAGGCTCTTACTGCCTGACCATCTTGACCCGCAAGGCCATTTACGCCGTGCGCGACCCGATGGGCATTCGGCCGCTCTGCCTGGGCGAGGTCGACACCGGCTGGGCGGTGGCCTCCGAGTCGTGTGCTCTCGAGACCATCGGAGCTCGCCTGCTGCGCGAGGTCGAACCCGGCGAGATCGTGCGCATCGACAAACGCGGCATCCAGTCGTTTCGCGGGGCCGAGCCCGAACGCCGGGCTTTCTGCGTGTTTGAATATGTCTATCTGGCCAGGCCAGACTCGATCATCGAGGGGCGAGGGGTGCACGAGGTGCGCCGACGCTTCGGCGAAGCTCTGGCCCGTGAAGCTCCAGTCGAGGCCGATGTGGTGGTGGGCGTGCCCGACTCGGCCATCTCGGCGGCTATCGGTTACAGCCTTGCCTCGGGTATTCCTTATACCGAAGGCTTGATCAAGAACCGCTACATCGGGCGCACCTTCATCCAGCCGGACGATGCCTTGCGCAAAGTCGGGGTGGGCCTCAAATACAATCCGCTTCACTCTAACCTCGAGGGCAAGCGAGTAGTGCTGGTGGACGACTCCATCGTGCGCGGGAACACGGCCGGGCCGCTGGTCGACCTGCTGCGTTCGGGCGGGGCCGCCGAGGTGCATGTGCGAGTCGCCTCGCCACCGGTGCGGCACCCTTGCTTTCTGGGGGTCGATATGGCCACCCGCAATGAACTGGTGGCGCACCGCCTCGACGTGGAAGGCATTCGCAAGTGGATTCGCGCCGACAGCCTGGCCTATCTGACCCACGAAGGCATGTTGGAGGCGGTGGGCGAGGGCCTCGACGATCGCAGGGGGCGTTGCACAGCCTGCTTCTCGGGCAGCTATCCGATGCCGATTCCCGAGCGCTTGTTCGCCGAAGAGAGCGAGAAAGAAGTGCTCGAGACTGTCTGGCAGCAGAAGGCTGGCGTCTAGCAAAAATAAGGCCAGTCCTGGCTGGACTGGCTTTCTCGAGTCTCTCGGACGAGTCGGGGAGGGGAAGCGACCCGTCCTTTCCAAACTTAGCCGATGTAGTGGCTGGTGTCGGCCGGAGCCGACTTCTTCTGGGCTTCTACCGAGGCCCAGAATCCCGGCTGCTGGTGGGCGCCGATGCCCACCGCCATACCGGCACTGCCACGCTGATCCCAGGAAAACTGTTCGATACGGTTGGACTTGTCCTTGCCGAAGGGGATCGCTCCGGATGGTGTCCAGTTATAGGTTACGTGAGTCACGAGCCTGACCTCTCTCTGCCGTGGTGCTTGATTTCATTAAACGGTACCCGATTGGCGTTCTCCTTGGTGGTCGATTCTTGAATATGAACACAGTGTTAAAGGTGTGTTGCCGGCTTGTGAACAACATGGCGGGGACGTTGGGGGACAAATCTATCTAGATGCAGACCTTTGTAGTGCCGAGACGGTTTGGCGGCTCGCCGATGCGCGAGATGATCGAACTGGTATTACCAGTTCTCAAAGGCATTTTTGGGGCTCCCGTGGGCGAGCCGGACTGGCATCACTTCGCCAACGCCAAGTCGATGAAGATCGGAATGCCGGTGGGTCCTCACCTGGCCGGGGAGTGCGGCCTGGGCATCGTCGACCCTTACGCTGGCGGGGTCGATTGGTGGGAGCGCTTCGAAGCCCGTGGCTTCGAGGGCCTGACTTTCAATCTTACCCTGGAGGACCACGTGAGGTCACACAGCGAGTTGCGTTTGGATCTGGAGGGTCCCGAGGAGGTGGTCGAGCCGATTCGCAGCGCCCTGGCGCCGGTGCTGGCTCGGCTGGTCCTTGGTCGGAATTGACGGGAGTTTTTCCTCCGAAGTAGAAGACGTAGAGAGGCCTGGGGTGGCAGAATCGGAGGTTGGGTGTGACACGAAAAGGCATGGCGCTGGTCACGACTCTGATGGTCGTCGGCATCTTGATCCTGATGGCTGTGGCCGTCATCACGTCGGTAAATCAGGGAATGTCCCTCACCAAGAGCTATCACGACGAGGTGGCCGCCCTCTATATTGCTGAAGCCGGCCTGGCCGACGTCATGTCTCACCTCGAGATCGACACCGCCTGGATTGACGGGTTCAACCGCGAATCCATGACCCACCGACCCGGCGACTATACTGTCTATTTCAATCAGTCCGGCACGAATTTCGAGCGTTGGCACTCGGTCAACAACCTGACCGGAACCGTGCCCGTCGACGGCCCCCGAGGACCCCTCAGCGTCCCTGCCTACTCGGCCGTGATCGTGGTGGTTGGACGGGCCGGTAGTGTCCAGCGGCAGCTCGAGGCCGTCGTCTACAGCGAGGGCGTGATCAACGTAGAGTATCCCTTGATGACCTCAGGGGTGATTCACCTGAGCGGCGACGTCGAAGTGACCGGCCTCAAGAGCCTGCACGGCTTCGAGCGCGTGGCCGCGGGCGTTCACTCTAACAGTGGTGGAGGACGCCCGGGCTCGACCATCGAGTGGGAGAAGGACCACTCCTGGGACAAAGTGCTGGTGACCGGCAAGGTGAGCGCGGTCGACCCCCGACCGGACGCCATCGATTTCGGTTCAGACCCTGACGACTACGATGTCGGAGCCTTCGAAAAGGACGCCGCCCGCCGGATGTTCCCCACCGTCGGGGACATCAGTCACCTGGTGGGGCTGCGTTCGGACAAGCCGACCCCTACCATCGTCGACGGGGGCACCACCGAGCTGACTGCCGGTGAGTTCTATCAAGGCGGCGACCTCGAGGTCCAGGGGGATCTGGTGCTCGATGGCACCGACCTCTACGTTGACGGCGACTTGATCGTCAACGGCGGTATCTCGGGGGAAGGGGCGGTCTGGGTCTCGGGCAAAACCGAGTTTCGGGGCGACGCCACCCTGCGTTCTAGCGACAAAGCGGCCATCATGAGCGAGGGGCCCGTGACCCTCATGGGCTTCGACGGAAACGACTATATGGAAGCTTTCGCCGACCGCGACCCCGACGTTCGATTGCTATGGGATGCTTCCAAGCAGACTCTGGGCGAGATCGCAACCAGCCTGGAAGAGGGCGATCCGGCCACCACCATGGGCCCCGACGGAAGCCTCGATTTACTGGGGAGAAAACTTGGCGAGCACGCCGAGAATCCTCCTGCCATTCCGGGCGATCCGCTGGTTAGCGGCGACTATCTGGGCCAGTTGGTGGAACGACTCGAGGCCGAGCCCGAAAGTAGCGCTCGTGACTTCATGATCTCGAAACTCGACGGCTATCGCGACTTCTTTAGCGAGACCTCGTCGGCGCATGACGAATGGGTGGCCGAGAACTTTTATGAGGACCCCAGAACCCGTCGGGGGGCCTTTGATGCCGTGGTGGATAGCGGCTATAGCGATGCGGCCGGCGCCCTGTTGACCCAGGTGGCCACGGTCAACTACGAGAAGCTCGGCGCCTCCTACTTTCAGGGGATCATCTATACCAACGGGTCGTTCTTTGCGGCCAACAACGTCACCGCCCTGGGAACCATTCTGGTGGACGGCAAAGGCAGCCATACCACGCCAAATCCTCTCAACCCGAGCCAGAATCTCCGGCCTGGAGATCTGGTGATGACCCGCGGCGCCAACTTGACCTTCATCGAGGACTTCTTCCAGGAGGGCGCGGGAGCGATCCACCTGCGCGGGCCCGTTCGGGTGCGAACCTGGGCGGCGCGTTGAGACGAGGCTTCACCCTTGCCGAGGTGATGATCGCCCTGGGCATCCTGGCGGTGGCTGTGCTGACCATCATCGCCACCTTCACCGGCGCCCTTCAACTTAGTTCCAAGTCATCGGAGATCACGGCCGCCACCGGCGTCGGACAAGATTTCCTCGAGGCAGTGCGCGACGGGGGATACGACTTCGTCCCGGACGGCACTTTCTCGTTTGACGGACGTCGAGGAGACCCGGCGATCGATGGATTTCCCCCCGATCCTTATCCGGTTGCACAGGTGGACGGACGCGACTATAGTTTGAAAGTCCGGGTCGACCCCAAAGGGGCGACTCTCAAGGTTGTGTCTGTCGAAGTCTTTTGGGGAAACCAGAGCCGAATTGCGCTGGAAACTTACTTTTACCCCTGATTGCGGCCTGAGCCGTCGCCGCGGAATGGTGCTCGTCGAGATGATGATCGCCGGCGCTGTCTTTTTGCTCTTGACCGCTGCTCTCTTCATGATCTTTTTCATGGGCGCTAAGGCATGGCGCAAGTCGGATCAGCGGGCCGACGTCACCCGAGAAGCCCAGCTGGCCACGGCGCGCCTGGTGCGTGAGGCTACCCGCAGCAGCATTCTGAGCCTGTCTTTGACCCCGGATGGCCGAGGCGTGTCATTTCTGTCACCGATAGACGACCAGGGTCAGTTCGTGTTCGACGCCGCCGGCAATACTCGCTGGCAACGCTTCGTGATCTACTATTTCGATGCCGCTAGCGCAGAGCTGCGAAGGCGCGAGGTTCCCTTGCCCGTGGGCTCGACGCTGTCGCAGTTTCCTGAGCCCATCGAGCGCCTCAACCCTCCCCAAACGCTGGCCAGCTATCTGGTGGGAGGCCGCGTGGTGGCGCGCGACCTGACCGAATTCGGAGCCTGGACGCCCATGGGCAGCCGCCGGCTCAACGTGACCGTGAGCGTGAAGAAGTCGGTGCCTCGCGAGCCAGACGCTACCGCTACCGTGACCACCGGCGTGCTTCTTCACAACTAGACTCTGGTTGGGAATGGTACCGGGGGGGATCGGTAGAACGGACTGCCCCTATGGGTATCCATGTTGCGCTTCGGCACAAGACTTCGTACCTCTACGACCGACCGGTCACCCTCGACCCGCACCTGGTGCGCCTGCGTCCTGCCCCCCATTGCCGCACGCCCATCCTGAGTTATTCCCTGCGGGTGGCGCCCGAGCAGCACTTCATGAACTGGCAACAAGACGCGTACGCCAACTACCAGGCGCGATTGGTCTTTCCCGAACTGGCCCGCAAGCTCGAGGTCGAGGTGGATGTGGTGGCTGACATGACGGTCATCAATCCCTTCGATTTCTTCATCGAGCACACGGCCGAGCACTTTCCCTTTCCTTACGCCGAGGGGTTGGCCCGCGAATTGGTACCCTTTCTCGAGATTCGGCCGGCGGGCCCGAGGTTGGAAGCCCTGGTGGCCGAGCTGCGGCAGCAGAACGTGCGCACGGTGGACTACCTGGTCGAGATCAACCAGCACCTGTCCAATCGGATCGACTATGTCATTCGCCTCGAGCCCGGCATCCAGACCCCCGAAGAGACTCTCACCCGCGGGCGCGGCTCGTGCCGCGACAGCGCCTGGTTACTCGTTCAGATCTTGCGACGCCTGGGGCTGGCGGCCCGGTTTGCCTCGGGCTATCTCATTCAGCTGACCCCCGACGAGAAGAGCCTGACCGGCCCCAGCGGGCCGGCCACCGATTTTACCGATCTTCACGCCTGGACCGAGGTGTTCGTGCCCGGTGCCGGCTGGTTGGGCCTGGACCCGACCTCGGGGCTGGCGGCCGGCGAGGGGCACATTCCCCTGGCCTGCGCCGCCGACCCCTTGAGTGCTTCCCCCATCCAGGGCAGCTTCCGGTTCTTGCCCTCCAAGCCCGAGGACAAGGTGACCGAGGAGTTTGGCTTCGAGATGGAGCTGACCCGCCTCGAAGAGCGCCCCCGGGTGACCAAGCCCTACACCGACGCCCAGTGGAACGATATTCTCGGCTGCGGTAGCCAGCTCGACCGCCGGCTGCTCGAGCGCGACGTGCGGCTGACCATGGGGGGCGAGCCGACCTTTGTGGCCGTCGACGCTCGGGATGAAGAGGAGTGGAACGTCACCGCACTGGGTCGCCAGAAGCGCGAGCTGGCCGGAGCTCTCTTACGGCGCCTGCGCTCGCGCTTTGCTTCGGGCGCCTCGCTGCACTTTGGCCAGGGCAAGCAGTATCCGGGCGAGAGCCTGCCTCGCTGGGCGCTAGCTTGCGTCTGGCGCAAGGACGGGGCGCCCTTGTGGACCAACCCCGAGGCCGAGGCCGACGAGACCGTCGACTACGGCTACGGCACCTCTCAGGCCCGCCAGTTTCTGGGCGCTCTGGGTCACCGCCTGGGGGTGGGCTCCGACCATATTCTGCCAGGTTATGAAGATGCCGCCTACTATCTGTGGCAAGAAGGCCGCTTGCCCGTCAACGTCTCGGTCGAGGATGCTCGTCTGGACGATGCCGAGCTGCGGGCGCGATTGCAGCGGGTGTTTGACCGAGGATTGGGCGCGCAGATCGGGTTCGCCATGCCCCTGGGCTATGAGGACGGTTGGACCACCGGACCGTGGAAGCTGCGGCGAGAGCAGCTGTTTCTCATTCCCGGCGATTCGCCCATGGGCTATCGGCTACCGCTCAACACGCTGCCCTGGGTCGACGAGTTGGAATATCCCTATCTCGAGCCGCCCGACCCGTTCGAAGAGCTACCGGCGCTCACCAGTCGCCAGGCTTATCGAGTGGTCGAACCCGACACTCGCAACCCGCTGCCGGGCCAATCGGCCTCGTGGGTGGTGCGCACGGCCTTGTGCGTCGAGCCTCGCGAGGGACGCCTCTACGTCTTCATTCCCCCGCTTGAAGACGGCCAGGGCTATATCGAGCTGGTCGAGGCCATCGAGGCCACGGCCGCCGAACTGGGCATGCCGTGCTTGATCGAAGGCTATGCGCCGCTGGATGACCCTCGCCTGGCCCATTTCGCCATCACTCCCGACCCCGGGGTGCTGGAGGTCAACATCCACCCTTCCTCGAGCTGGGAAGAGCTGGTCGACAAGACCCGGATTCTCTATGAAGAGGCCCGCCAGGTCGGTCTGGGAGCCGAGAAGTTCGCCCTCGACGGTCGCCATGTGGGCACCGGCGGAGGTAACCACGTGTTGCTCGGTGGCCCCACTCCTGCCGACAGCCCGATCCTGCGCCGGCCCGACCTGCTGCGCAGCTTGCTGACTTTCTGGAACCACCATCCCAGCTTATCCTATGTTTTCTCGAGCCAGTTCATCGGCCCCACCAGCCAGGCCCCCCGAGTCGATGAAGCCCGCACCGACGCGGTTCACGAACTCGAGCTGGCTTTCGCTCAGCTGCCCGAGCCGGGTCAGGCATGCCAACCCTGGCTGGTCGACCGGGTCTTTCGCCATCTGCTTGTGGACCTTACCGGCAATACCCACCGGGCCGAATTCTGCATCGATAAGCTGTATTCACCGGACGGCCCCAGCGGGCGCCGTGGCCTGGTCGAAATGCGCTCGCTCGAGATGCCTCCTCACTACCAGATGAGTCTAGCCCAACAGCTGCTGTTGCGCAGCCTGGTGGCCTATTTCTGGGACCGGCCCTATCAAAAGTCGCTGGTGGAGTGGGGCAGCGAGCTGCACGACCGCTTCATGCTCGGCCATTTCGCGGCCGCCGACCTGCACGATGTGCTGGCCGAACTGCGCCAGGCCGGCCTGCCTCTGCAGAACGACTGGTTTGCTCCTCATCTCGAGTTTCGCTACCCGCTCATCGGCCGTTTCGCCTCGGCCGGGCTCGAGGTCGAGTTGCGCGAGGCCATCGAGCCGTGGCATGTGCTGGGTGAGCAACCTGGTATGGGCGGCGCGGTGCGCTACGTCGACTCGTCGCTCGAGCGCATCCAGGTCAAGCTGCGCGGCATGATCGACCCCCGTCATCGGCTGGCCTGCAACGGCGTCGAAGTGCCCCTGCATCCCACCGGAGTCAATGGCGAGTTCGTGGCCGGCGTGCGCTTTCGGGCCTGGCAGCCGGCCAGCTGCCTGCATCCCACCATCGGCGTCCACTCCCCGCTGGTTTTCGATGTCTTCGACACCTGGTCCGAACGAGCCGTGGGTGGCTGCACCTATCACGTCGCCCATCCGGGTGGCCGCAGCTACGACCGCTTTCCCGTCAATGCCTACGAGGCCGAGGCCCGACGCAGTTCGCGCTTTCTGGTCGAAGGCCACACCCCCGGCGGCTATCCCCTACGACCCGCTCCCCAGAGTAAGCGTTACCCCTTTACCCTTGACCTTCGCTGGGCGAGGAGCGGCCCTTCGGGCCGGGAGAAGGAACTCTAGCTTCGCTCCAGGGATAAGGAGCGGCCTTCGGCCGGGAGAAGGGGCGAACTGAGCTGTCGCTCAGTTCGGGAGCGGCGAAGCCGCCCTTCTCAGCCGCAGGCTGCTCCCTGTCGACGCGCAGGGACGAAATCTCCGCGCGAAGCGCACGGCTCCTTCTCCCGCCGACACAGTCGGCGCTCCCTGTTAGCGGTCAAAATGCTTGCGCAAAAAATCGAACAGGCCGAGGCGGCGCATCAGGGCTTGCAGGGTCTGAGGGGCCAGCGCGTGGAGCACGGCCAGGGGCTTGAACGGGCGGCCGCTGACCACGATTTCGGGGCGGCCTTCTTTGAGGGCGGTCAAGACCGCGGCCACCACCTGGCGGGGCGACACTTCGCTCAGATAAGCCGGAGCCTTGATGCCGTGAGAGGCGAACATTCCTGTTTCGGATACGAAGCCCGGGTTGATCACCGAACTACTCACACCGGTGCCCTCGAGTTCGACGGCCAGGGACTGGCTCCAGGCCGTCAGGGCAGCCTTGGTTCCGCTGTAGGTGGCCGCGTAGGGAAGGGCGACCTTGCCGGCTAGTGAAGCGATGGTCACGATGTGACCCTGGCCCCGTTCGAGCATTCCGGGTAGCAGCAGGCGACTCAAGAGCAGAGGCGCGGTAAGGTTGGTGGCGATCACCTGCTCGACTTCCTCGCTGGTCTTGCTGCGAAAGCTGCCGCCGTTTTCTACCCCGGCGTTGTTGATCAAGATGTCGATGTCGCCCAGTTGGGCCCGAGCCTCGGCCACCACGGTCTCGACCTGGACAGTGTCGCTCAAGTCGGCCGGAATGGCCACGCAGTTGGGAAAGCGCGAGGCCACCTCTTCCAGCGGCTCGGGGGTGCGGGCCACCAGGGCCAGATTGACCCCTTCGGCCGCCAGGGCCTCGGCGATGAGCGGGCCGAGGCCGCGCGAGCCCCCGGTGAGAATAGCGTTTCGGTTGCGAAGACTACTGAGCATGGGGCGGCCTTCGCTCCCGAACACGGTGGCCCTCTCGGGTCAGGCTTGAGCTGTTCCGGCCCGCCCGAACTGGACCACGCTCGGGTGCAATCCGTGGCCGGCCACGTGCACCACGTGGAGAGCGCTGGGATACTGGCTCAGATTCGAGGCGAGCTGGTCGCGAAAGCTCCCCAGATCGGTTCGAGCCTGGTGTCTTCATCGGTCACATCGAACCGCGCAGTGATCATCACCGGTCGCGTGGTGCTGCCGTTGGGTTGAATCTTCATCCTCGTTTTAGGATTCAATAAAGTCGATTTCGACCCTCTATCCGGGTCTTGCGCCCGACCGTCTCAACGGCTAGAATAAACGGGTCATGCTAGGGGGTCAGTTGTGGCGCGTGTAGCCAGCCCACCTGTCTTCAAAGCCTATCGGGATCTCTTCGCGAAAGAGCCGGCAGGCGGACCTTGTCCACTCTTTTTACGGCCCACCGATCGCCAGCGTCTCGAACGCTATTGCCTGGCCCTGTCCCGTCAATTGGTCAGCCTGACCGAGGAGTATTTCGCGGGCCAACACAGTGACACTCTGTGCTTTGATGCCGAGACCGAACGCCTGCTCAAGCTCGACGCCGCCTGGGCCGACCCGCGGGGGCTCTGGCGTTTTGATGTCTTCTACTGGCCGCTGAGCTCCTCGGGTAAGGGACGGGTCATCTTGCGCGGTATCGATGGCGAGGACGGCGTGCTCTTACATGCGATCGACTGCGCCGTGGCCCAGCTGGAAGAGACCCCGGTCATGCTGGGTCTGCATCAGCGATTTGAACTCAGCAAGGATGACCTGGGAGACGGTCACCGTCGCACCCTGAAAAATCGCCATCGCCAGTTCTTCGAGAACGCCGGCGAGGCCAGCCTGGCTTTCTGTACGCCGCGCGAGGCTGACATTCGCCTGGCTCACGAGGCTCTGGCCGAGACGCTTCGCAATCGAGGTTGGGCGGCCCAGGTCGGAGACCCCGAGCAGTTTGAGTATCGCCAGGGCGCTCTGTGGCTCGATGGAGAGAACGTCGATCTGATCTGCGGCGACGGCTTGGGCGGCCTCAGACATGACGGCGGGCGCCAGGTGCTGGCTGCCTATCTCGACGGTAAAGCTTGCCTGGCCAGTTCTCTTTGCTCGACGTTAGCCGAGACGCCCGGGGTTTTCGAATTGCTCTCGACCGCCGAGCTATCTGAAGAACTGGCCGGGTCGGTGCCGTGGACCCGCCGGGTCACCGACCAGATCCTGGAAGAAGGCGTCAAGGCACAGAAGAACCTGGTGCTCCAGTCGGCCGAGCGCCGGGTGCCGGGAGCCGAGACTTCGCGCAAGCAATGGAAAGAAGCCCTTGACCAGGCTGTCGACCAACCCGGCGAGTTCGTCCAGAGCGCCCAGAGCGGCCCCACCGAGCGGTTTCCGCAGTTTGACGAGCAGGGTGCCTTTCGCGGCTTCGAGCAAGATCTGGTTGGGCTGTCTTGTTGGGTTTTCGGGGGCAAATTCGTGGGCTGTTGTGCCCGGGTGGGTCCCCAGCAGAGACTGGCTCCTGTTTATTTCGCCTGAACCACGACCCGGATGGCCGCGGGAATGACGGTCACATCCAGAGGTGTTTCGCCGCCAGCCTCGCCGTCGAGCCAGACCGTCTGAGGAGGCTCGACCGTGACCCGAATATGGCGGCCTTGACGCCGATGGGCGTGCAGTTTGTTCTCGAGCAAGAAGCTGGCCAGTACACCCGGATGGGTGGCCTGGTCGCTGACGATCAAGACATCCAGCAGCCCGTCACTGGGAGAGACATCGGGCAAGGCCCGCGCAATTCCCCCCAGGCTGCCGGCGTTGAAGATAAAGCATGAATAGCCCTGGTCTTCATAGACGGTTTCGTCGACCTCGACCCGATAGGTGACCAATTTCAGATTGGCCAGCACTCGCATGGCCGCCAGGGGATAGGCGAGAAAACCGAGGCGGTCCTTTTCTTCGCGGCTGGCCACATCTTCGGCGCGGGGCCCGGTGTAGGCTCGCAACAGGAAGTAGCCGCCCGGGCAACGCGCCAGGTCGACGGCCCGAGTGGCCTCGCTTTCACACACCAGGGTGGCGGCCTCACGCAGAGTGCGAGGGATCTCTAACTCGAAGGCCATGGCGTTGCCGGTGCCTCCGGGCAGAATGGCCAGCGGCACCTCACTTCCCACCAGAGCATTGGCCACTTCCATCAGAGTGCCGTCGCCACCATAGCAAGCGATCACATCGGCGCCAGCCTCGAGCGCTTGGCGAGCCAGACGGGTGCCATCGCCGGCCTGCCGGGTCAGGTGCACCTGCCAGTCCAACCCTCTGGGCGTAAAGATGTCGTTGAGGGGGTTGAGAATCGGCTCGTCTTTGCCCGAGGCCGGATTGATGATGACGTGGATACGCTGGTAGCCCATGGCCGGGCAGTTTCTCGTTGGGCCAGGCGATTCCCGCAAAAGAAGAACAAGCGTTCCACAGGTTTGACGGCGCCTAGCTTGAATTTCCTTCACTGTGTTACCAGGAATCTTGATTCTTCTGATCTTTTTAGCCTTTGCGGGTCTGATGATGACGCGCAAGATGGCTGCTCTTTTGGCTCTGCCGACGATGTCGTTCCTGATCGCCCTGGTGGCGGGGCTGTTCTACGATTTCGAAGCCCTGACGGCCGACGCGCCGGGACCGAAGACGCTGCAAGATTTCCTCTTCACGACGGTGCTCACCGAAGGCCCAGGTCGCCTGGCCGGGGCTATGATGTTCGCCATTTTCGGAGCTATCCTATCCCAGGTGGTCATGCGCGCCGGCATCGCCCAGCGCTTGATCAGCGTAGGCGCCGAGTATGCCGGCGAGAGCAAGTTCTTGCTGGCCTTCATGATGACCCTGATGGTGGCCTTTTGCTTCACCTCGGTGACCGGCCTGGGCGCCGTCATCATGGTGGGTTCGCTGGCCCTGCCCATCATGATCGGAGCCGGTCTGTCGGCCGACTTTTCCGCCTGCCTGATGCTTTTTGCCATCGCCATCGGCGGAGTGTTCAACCCGGCCATTTTGGGCGTCTATCAAGACACGCTCGGAGTGCCGCTCGAAGTCGTCAAGACCTATGTCAAGATCTACGGCGGTATCCTCGCTTTGACGGCGGCCATCTTCCTGGTGGTGGGCGCCCAGTCCGAGAAAGACTCGTTCTCATGGGCGGCCCAGGTGGAAGAGATCGAGGCCCGTCCTCACGTGCCCACCATCGCGTTGCTGACCCCGATCCTGCCGATCCTGCTCATCATGAGCCCGCTGCCTGTCCCCATCATCCCGGCGTTTCTGATCGGTATTCTCTACGGTGCCCTCACGACCACTCCCAAAACGGCCATCAACGCCATTACCGCCGCCACCCTCGAGGGACTCAAAGACATCTCGCCGGTGATCGGCCTCTTCATGGGCATCGGGATGGCCCTCAATGCCATGATGGCCGACCCCACCAAAGCTGTCATGGCGCCCTTCCTCAAAGCCATCATTCCCACCAGCCCGGTTGGTTTCGTGGTCTTCTTCACGCTGCTGGCGCCACTGGCGCTCTATCGAGGGCCGTTCAACTTCTTCGGGCTCGGAGCCGGCATCGCCGGGCTGATCCTGGGCGTGGGCCTGCTGCCCCCCGTGGCCGTGATGGCCGCTTTCTTCGCCGTCGGCCAGGTGCAGGGGGTGTGTGACCCCACCAACACCCACAACGTCTGGCTAGCCCAGTTCAGCAAAAGCTCGACCGAGGTCTTCCTCAAGAAGACCCTGCCCTATGTCTGGGCTTTCGTGGCCGCGGCTCTCTGCTATGCCGCCTTCGTGGGCCACGCCCTGGGCTAGTAGATGCACTCCAGGTCCGAACCTGCCGCCGCGAACTGCTCGTAGCTCTGGCCCGGGTTCTGCAAGTCTAGATAGACGGCCCGCATCGCGCCTTCTGCCTGGGCCTGCACGGCCCACAGGTGCAACCCGTCCGAACTGGCCATGGTCAGCTGGTTGCCGTCGTGGTCGTAGCGCGACATCTTCCAGCCGCAGGGCGTCCCCCAGAACCGCGCCTGCACGCTTTCGGTGCGAACCTCACCCGGATACTTGGCGGTGTCCACCCCGCTTTGGTCCTGCTGGTGCAATTCACCCAGAGACTGCTTGAACTCGGCCGCCATCTGCAAGGCCTGGGCCGGAGTCAGGCAGCGCTCGTCGTGGGGAACCACCAGCTCGCCGCAGCTCTCGAACGCCTCGAAGTCGGGGCTGGCCCAGTGCAGGTTGCCGTCGAGCGCTGGCACGGCATCGCTCTCGACCCACTGCTGCACCCGCCCATTGAGGGCCATGCCCACGATCTGCTTGTGGTCGGGAAAGCGCGTGGTGATCCGGCGCCACTTGTCTTCGCCGAAGTCGACCGACTGCGAACAGCCGTCGCCTTCCTTCTCGTAGCGCACGCCGGACTCGGTTTCGATGCGCTTCCAGCCGTCGATGAGAAAAAGTTCAGGGTACTGCAGTCGAGGGTCGGCCAGGCTACCCACGGGCTTGTGAAAGCCAAGCCCACGCAGCTTCTCTACCAGGTCCGGGGGGACGCAGTTGCGTTCTTTGCATCCCGGACAAACCTTGACTCCGTAACCAATCGGTGTTGACGTCATAGTACGTCACCTGCCTTCGGTTCAGGCCAACTCGCAATTTTAGCCTAGCATCGCCAGGCCCGGATTGTGTTGCCAGGAGTTTGCTTTCGCGGCGGGCGGGAGAGCATTGCGCCGGAACGGAACTCAGGTCGATGAAGAACTGGATCGTGCTCTTATGTTTGGCCCTGGCCGGCCCCGCTCTGGCCGAGGAGAGCTGGACGCTCCAATTGCGAAATCTACAGGGTGGAGCCAGTCTCCACCGATTCGCCGTGGCGCTGCACTCTGACGGAACGCTTTACTTTGGGAGTCCACCAGGTCTCGATGGCGAGCGCGATCGGGTCTTCGAGATCGGCGGCGACGACCAGGTGCGTTTCTACTATGATTCCGACTATGCGGTGACGAAGAGCGTACGGCTGACGCCTGCGATGGCCGCTGGGCTAAGAGACGCCTGGCTCGGGAGCGAGCCCGAGAGCCTGGACAACGAGTACCCGTCGGCCATCGAGTATGCTTGCGGGACAAGCCACCGAGTGGTCGTCGTCCGTCAGGGTGAGGGCACTCGGCGCTGGAGCCTGGACCACCCGGAGCACAGTGCCTACGATGCGGGAGTTCGGCGCTTCCTGCTTGGCTGGAAGGCTTTGCTCGACCGGTTGCCCGAGGGATGGGCGGCGGAGTTCGACGAGGGGATCGCCAGGCACACCGAGCCCCGCGGCTACCAGGTTGACGGGCTGGGGCTGGGGACCAGTCTCCCAGCAGCCTGCGAGCACCTGGGCGAGCCACTCGAGGTCCACCCGCTCCAGCCACGTGCCCCAGGGCGGGTGGTAGTTTGGGCTCAGAACCTGGCTTTCTTCTCCGGGACGAGGAGTTTGCAGGGTCTCTCTGGGCGGGTGGTAGAGTTTGAGGGCCGTCGGCTCGAAGTGGGGATGACCCGAGAACAGGTGGCCGAGGTCTTGAATGGGGAGGCCCCCCGCAGCCTGTATCTGATGTTTGATGAGGAGGGCAAGCTAAAGGCGCTCTATGCCGGCCTCGACGAGCCCGGTGGACCCCTTCGCGAGTTGGTGGGTTCGGAACGATGAGGGTGGGTGCCTGCTGTTTGGCCCTGCTGTTGATGCTGGCCCCCGTGGCCAGGGCCGACAGCCTGGAAGAGATCACCGAGCAGTTCTTGACCGAGACCCAGCCGGTAAAGCGTCTGCATCCTCTCGAGTACCTGGTGCCTGGGCTCGAGTTCTCCAAAGGTGTCGACAGTGGCCGGATACTGCAGGCTTGTCGGGAGCGCCCCGAGCTCTACCGACTGGTTTTCAATCTCTTGGAGCCGACGCCTGAGACTCAGAGTGAAGTCAGGGAGCACTATCGTCCGACCGAGGAAGAAATGGAACGATGGGTCGCTTTCTGGTCGGAGCTCCGAAAGAGCGGAGAGCCTGAGGACACCGAGTTCTCCCCGACTGTTGTAAAGAAGCTCGAACGGCATGACACTCGTGCGCAGGCGGTTCGAGTACTGCTGGCCGGTGAGCCGACTCCTGAGCGTCTACGTCCGCTCTTGCCCTGGATTGAAGAGGAGAACTGGTGTTCTGGCCCATCGCAGCGCGCGCTCTTCGTGGCGCTCCAGAAGGTTCGGGTAGAAGAAGCCTCGGGACCCCTGCAAAGGCTGTTGGAAAGCGGCCAGTCTAAACATCTTGACCAGGCAGCGCTCGCCCTCGCCGTTCAAGCCGGGCGGTCGTCCGAGGACCTGATCCGCAAAGCGATGCGAGATTATGACGATGGTCCCGGCTTTCTCGAGGCTCTCC
This sequence comes from Vulcanimicrobiota bacterium, assembly GCA_050250895.1. Taxonomy (GTDB): domain Bacteria; phylum Vulcanimicrobiota; class Xenobia; order Xenobiales; family JADMJV01; genus CAYRFU01. The sequence goes on from JBFWNU010000005.1 coordinate 379,967, forward strand.
ACTTGTTGGGGTGCTTGCGGCGGGACGATGTCGTCTCGAGGTTGGATCCCCCCTACGGATCGGCCGTTGCCAGGTGGCTTCGTGACCGGAAAGACCCACCGGTAGAGGTCTGTGGCTGGATATTGGGTGCCCTACCCGAACTCGAACGCCGGGAATCTTATACGGGCTCCCGTTGGATTACCCTGGCTCTTCAGTGGGACCGGCCGGAGGTAGACGACTTCCTGGTCGCTCGATTGATGCGCGAAGAGGTGACTCCAGTGGGGCTCGCGGGCCTGTTATCGCGGGCTCCCCTACGTCCGGATTTGAGTAGGCTCGACCTCTCCGGCTACAAATGGGGCTACGTGGCTCTTCTCTCCAGGAACGAAGCCGCGCTGGCCGACATCTTCGGCTCTTCTGATCGGCGTGCCAAACGGGCCGTTCTGGCCGGGGCCCGGAGGATTCATTATCGATTACCAGAGACGATTGTCGATGCCGCCCTCACTGACCCGACCGTGGTGGATGCTGCTTACCTATATCTCATAGGCTGCTACGAGCCTTGGGCCCGCGAGGCTCTGAAGGGACGCGCCCCGGCCGGCCTGGTGCTCGGGCGTGACGGCGGCGCTCCATCGGAGAGAGAGCGGCCCTTTTTAGGTGAGTTGGCTGATCCTGAGGGGCCCCGCAGAATCGTCACATTCTTCCAGTATTGGGGCTACGCGCACGCCGAGACTTCGGTAATCCGTGAATGGGGCGACCGAGCAAGCTACTGGTGGGAGCCTGACCCCTACCGTTATGTCGTGGCTGACCTCCAGTCGGCGAGGCTTGCGGGGCTAATGTCGTTGCTCGAGGAACCGAGCACATCCACTCTGCCCGCCCTTGGTTCTGGCTGGAGCCACCCCGCTGGCTTTCTTCTCACTTACCTGACGAAGAGCGAGCGCTGGCGCATCGAGAGCGAGGTAGACATCACGACTTACCACCCCTATCTGAGAATGGAACTCCTGGAGGCCGTTCAGGGGCCGCATCTCCGCTTACTCAAGGAATTTATCAAGCTCCAAGACTTGGGCGAGCTTCGTTACAAGGTGATCGACCAAAAGGGTGGTCGCGTTTTGAAGGCTGACCGAACTCGCCACCTAGAGAGTGATCGTAATCTTCACCATTCGGTAGTCAGACTGAAGACGATGGCCGGGAATTTGGTGGCTGACCATCGGGGTTTGGTTTTGGACGAGGAGGTCGTGGCCAAAGGCTATTTCATGGACGCGGCCGTATCCTCGGATGGAAGATGGGTTGCCGCCAGTACCAGGGTGAACGAATCAGCGCCGCCGGAAGCCCTCGTGCTCTTCGATGCCAAAGAGCTGGCTGCCAGGCCAGCGCGTTTGGCACAGAGTTTTAGCATCCATCCACTTCGCTACATTCCAGAGCTCGAGCGGTTCCTGGTGTGGTGTCCTCAACGAGACCAGCCGGAGTTCTTTCTGGTCAATCCCCAGACCGGCGATTGGCAGGCAGCCGAAGGGGAACTCTCGCCTTATACTCACAGCTGCGACTTTCAGACGAGTTCCTGGCCAGACTGGGTTTGGGCCACTCGAATCCGTCAGCAGGGCGATGTGGACGTGACCGAGGTCGGTCTCTACCACCGTTATCAGTTTGTGTTTTTGCCCGCTGGAACCTATCCGCATCTGCTAGCGAAGTCCAACGAGATCGAGGTGCTTCCCGACCAGCGGGTGGTCCGGGTGCGGCTGGTCAACGACGAAATCGAGCTTCCGCTCGACACCGTTCCAACCCCCACTTCCAGCTGGAAGTAGCGGCGGCTAAATGTTGTGATCTCTTAATATTGGAGATTTCGCAACAGAGGTCCAAAGGCATCGGGCCAGAGAGGCCATCCCCAGGCCGGTCCAGCAGGGCGGCCACGGCGTTCGGTGCCGGACAGGCCGGATCGAGTCATTTTCACCTCGGCAGTCTCCCACGCCGCATCCTGTCGTGTCGCGCTAGAACGCTTTAACCATGCCGTTTGGCTGCGTTGATTCACAAGGCGAAGTTGAGTAAAATAAGATCATTCCTTGATTGTTTCTCGCCCGGAGGTCTTCTCATGTCACCGACTCTTTCCGAACTCTCGCACTCCCTGCAACGACTGTCCCACCAGGACCTACACCAGCGCAATTGCCAGGCCGGCACCCGTGCCTTTGGCTGTGAGTGGGAACTGGCTGCCCACCTGTTGGCCACCGAGCGCAGCGGTCTCTATCGCCACATGGGTTGCGGCAGCGTGGTCGGCTACGCGGTGACTCACCTGAACCAGCACCCGCAAAAGGCCGGCGAACTTCTTAGCCTGGCGCGTGTGTTCGAGAAGCTGCCTCTTCTGTCCGAAGCCTTTCGAGAGGGGAAGCTTTGCTGGAGCAAAGCCCGGGCGCTCAAGCGAATCACCACCCCTGAAAACGAGCGGGAGATGCTGGATTTCGCCCTCAAGAACAAGGCCCAGACGGTGGAGCGGGCGGTGGCTTTGACGCCTGCTCAGCACAAACGCGGTCAGGCCTTGAAAGCCTCGCTCGAAGCCAGCGAAAGCCAACCCGAATTGTCCCTTGGCGAGCAGCCGACGGCCGCCGCGCCCGTGGTCCAGCCGGCGCCGGTTCCCGAGGTGCCGAAGCTGATCCAGGTGACTCTACTGTTGACCCCCGACCAATACGCCGTCTACGAACAGGCCAGGCGCCTGGTCGAGGCGCGCCAGGGTAAGCGAGTTAGCAAGGAAACCGCTGTGACCGAAATGGCAAGCCAGACGCTGGCCTCTGCGGACAACCGCAGCAAGGTGCGCCATCAAGTCATCGTGCACGTGAACGCCGAGTCCGGTGAGGGATTTTACGATACCGAGCGGGGGCTCTTGCCGGCCGAGCCCGCAGCCGTGGACGAAGCCCTCAAGCAAAAGGGGATCGTGGTGGCTGGTGCTAAGACCGAACTTCCAGGTGGAAGTCCTCAGGCCGAGCAACTACCGTTGCTGCCCCCGCCATCCAAGACCCGGCCCTCGATTCCTGTGGACTTGCTGCGCGCGGTCTTCACCCGCGCCTGCGGTCGCTGTGAGCGATGCGCGCACGCGGGCGGCAATCTGGTGGTGTACCATATCCGGGCCTGGTCCGAGACCCGCCGCCACCGGCTCGAAGACCTGGAGGTGTTGTGCCCGGGCTGCCACGCGGCCGAGCATACCAAAGACTTTGCCGAGAAGCCAGTTGGAAGGCCGCGCGGGACGCCGCCCGCCAGCGCCGAACGCCATCAGGGTAAACGGGCGGCGGCAGAGATCGGTTCGAGGGGAAGCCGTCTACCAACCTTGCTGCTCACCGACTTGCTTGCCGAGCAAACCGGCGCAGAAGGGTGCGGCGTCTTGCGTGACCAGCGTTGCGGCGATGGGGATCATTCGTTCGAGGAAGATCTGCATTTGCTCTTGAGTCCGAGACACGGCTCGCCTTAGGTCCTTCTGCTCGCAGGCGAAGGGTTCACCGGGGTCATCCTCGGGACCGTCATATCGGAACTCGACCCGGCCATCCTGGACGTCAACGCGCAGGGAGGGATGACCTATGCCGATATATAGGCACGGAGACGCCTGGTCGGAAGTTCCAGCGGCCCGCCAGTCTTTGAGGTCTCGCAAGGTCGCGCAACACTGTGGCCAACACACATCGTCGTCGGCGTCGCGAAGAACATAGCCGCCATCCAGCGCCAAAGGAGGGATGTCGTCGAGTTCTTTGCCCAACAGAGCATAGCGCACCGGGCGGCCAATTCGGTCTGGCCGTCGAGACTCTGGAGTTCGACAAACAGCGAGTCTCCCAGTGAACGGAGGTTGCCGAAACCAAATTCGGTGGTAGCCTGATTCCAGAAGCGCCGCCAGTTTTCGTCGCGGGGAAACGGGTCGATGGGGAAGTCGGGGAGGATGCGCCACGGCGCGATCTCGACAACCGGGACAAGAAGGGGCAGGCGCACTGTGTTCATGGTCTCTCCGCAGGTCAGGTCCCACTGGAACGCGTAGTGGAAAAGTGGGAGGTCCGTGAGATGAGAGTTCTGATTTTGCTTCTAGCACTCCTGGCCGTGGCCAGCGCAGACGGTATCACCGGACCGGGGGAGTATCAGCAACCGGATGGAGTCTACTGTCTTTCGATTCCCTCTGGTTGGTCGACGACGCCGGGGACCCCGGCGACCGAGCTGATGATGCGTAAGGACGGCACCGGCCTGCAACCGCGCCTGACGGTGCGCCTGGAGAAGGGCGGCTATACGCCCACGAAGGACTCGGTGGAAAAGGACTTCGAGCAGTTCGAGAAGCTGTTTCCGGATCACCAATTCAAGCTGACCAGCGTGAAGAAGGTCAAGGTGGGCAAGATGGCTGGATTTCGCCTGGTCGGCACCGAGAAGGGGCCGAAGGTGTACACCACCCACGTGATGCAAAAGCTGGCGATGCCCGACGGCCGGGTCCTCAATGCCCACGGGCGGGCCGAGTCCGCGAGCCAGCAGGCGAGTAGCGCCAGCAAAGAATTGCTCGAGATTCTCGATAGCATGAGGCCTTAAGATGGACTACCGCCAGGCGGAGCCGGTTGCCGGCTCTGAGTTTCACTCCGACCCGAACCAGGGGATTTATCGGGGCGAACTGGGCGAAGCTGTCTACAAGCGGGCCGATTCGATGGTCGTGGTCGAGGACGAGCCGTGCCATCACAACCCCGCCGAGCAAGGCGATCGGGCTGGCCACGGTCGCACCTTGACCCGCTGGGTCTTTTCAGAAGACGGATCTAAGGCCGAGGGGCTGACCCACTCCGGATTCAACCTCCTGGTCGATTTCTATCTGGAACCGGGGGTAGCCGTGGGGCTGCACCCTCACCACGACAAAGAGGAAGTCTACTATGTTCTCGAGGGCGAACTGGACGTGACGACCGAGACCAGCCAGGGGGCGGTATCGGCGCGGCTTGGCCCGGGCGACGCCCATTTCATCCGCCTGGGGCAGTCTCACTATGCCGTGGCCGGGCCGGCGGGGGCCAGAGCCATCGCCGTCTGCTTCAGTAGCGCTCGATGACCTCGGTGTAGCGGACCGAGCCGATCTGGCTAGCGATCTGCCATTCTTCATTAGGGCCCATGGTGATGGTCTGGCGCAGGGGCGAGTCGCCGAGCTTGCCATAGACCTCGACTTGATCACCCTCTTTCACGACCTTCGCGGCGTAGCGTTGGCCTCCGACCTCGCCACTCATGTAGGCCAGGTGAAAGCCGTCGTTGCTCATGTCAAGAGCCAGCGAGGTCGAGAACTCGACACTGCCGGCCTCGCCGTCGACTCCGAAGCCTCGTCCGCCTCCGCGCAGCAGGCTATCGATGGGGCCTCCCGGCGTGTCGCCGACGGTGCGGCGGCCGCGGGGGGCGGGCACGGCCTCGAGAGTGAAGGGCTGGCCGTTCATCTCGCCGGTGTAGTCGAGCTTGCGGTCGCCGGGCCTTTGCTCGTAGGTCATCACCTGGTCGTCGCTAGTCACGGTTACGCGGCCGGCCAGAGGGCCGAGCACCAGGCCCACCCACAGGTCCGCCCCGGGCATGACCATGGCTTCTTCGGGCGTGTCGATAGACGACAAGTCGAAGGCAGGTTGTGAGAGCGAGCGAGGGCGGACGGTCACTGAACCGATCATAGGCACCTCGAAGCGGAGCTTAGTGGATCAACCGAGCCGGGATGTTACCGGCAAGCGAACATCGGGTCAGACGCAGGTCGTGACCAGCTTGTCACAGCGAGACCCCAGTTCGACCAGCGAGTAAGGTTTGGGCAGAAAGTCCGAGCGAGCCGGACGCTCCTGGAGCCGTTCTTCAGTATAGCCCGAGACCAGCAGAATCGGCGTCTGCTCGTCGATTGACCGGATTCGGCCGGCCAGCTCGTTGCCGTCCATGCGGGGCATGACCACGTCGCTGATGACCAGGTCGAAGGTTCCTGGTCGGAACAGCTGCCAGGCCTCTTCGCCATCGGCCGCCTCGGTGACCTGGTGCCCGCGCCTGCGTAAGAACTTGCAGAGCACAGCTCGCACCGAGCTTTCGTCTTCGGCCACCAGGATCTTGAGGTCCTGGGTTGGAGACGGTGGGAGCGAAGGGTCGAGCGCTGGGGCGAACCTGGCCAGCACCAGTGGCAGGCTCACCACGAAGCGCGTCCCCTGGGGGAGGGGCTCGGCCCGGACGCTCCCGCCCTGCTCGCGGGCCAGGCGGTGTACGATGGTCAAGCCCAGGCCGGTTCCGTCTTCTTTGGTGGTGAAGAACGGCTCGAAGAGGTTTTCCAGGTCTTCCAGGCCCGAACCCGTGTCGGTGACGGTGACCTGCACTTCCGTGTCGACCTGGGCTAGACCCAACACCAGCCTACCCTGGCCCTGCATGGCCTGGTCGGCGTTGACAAAGAGGTTCAGCAGAATTTGGTAGACGGCCGAGAGGTTGACGGCCACTCGCGCCTCAGGGCACTGGTTCTCGAGGCAAAACTCGACCCCGCCCGAGAGCGAGCGTCGCAGCAGACCGGTCAGTTCGCTCAATAGCTCGTGGGTGGTGAAGACGCGGCGATGGTTGCGGGCTTGCCCGGTCATGTCGGCCAGGCGCAGGGTGAGTTCGGCCGAGCGGCGGACCGCGTTCTCCATGTCGGTCAAGACTTCGCGATCGTCGCTGGCCAGGGCCGGGTCTTCTTCGATGAGAGTCAAGTGGCCGCCGATGGCCGTCAGCAGGTTGTTGAACTCGTGGGCGATGCCGGCCGTCAGGCGCCCGAGCGACTCGATGCGATGCTGGTGCCAGAGGGCCTTTTGCAGGGCAGCCTCGTCCATTTTCATCTGGCGCACCCGTTCGAGGCGATCTTCGAGTTCGAGGGAGCTGTTCTTGACTTCCTCGTCCAGACCGTCGCGCAGGGTCCGGCTCAACCCCAGTGCCTGGTTGAGCGAATGCTGAACTTTGACCTGATCTTGAAAGGCTCTGAATTGTTCGGCCAGGGCGGCCAGGCGCTCGGTGTACGAGACCCAGGCTAGCAACACCGCTACCAGCACCACGATCGGGGCTAGCCCCAATTCGCCGGCGTAACTGGCGCAGGCAACCCAGGAACCCAGCACCAGTGAGCCGTTGGCCAGAAAACAGCGGGTGCGGGTCTCGGTCACGCCCAGGGTCACCAGCAAGAGCAGAAAATAGGCTGTGTGAGACACCTCTGGCTCGAGCACTTTGCCCATCAGAGTCGCGGCGCTCAGCACGGCATAGCTGAGGAAGGCCAGGGGATTCGCCAATTGCGAGGGCAACCTCGGCAATTGGGTAAGCTTGAGATAGCCGACGTAGAAGATGGCCAGAAACAGGTCACGCCACAAGAGAGACTCCATGATCTCGGCCGGCGCCTGAAGCGCGTCGCTGATGGTGATCAGCGCCATCGCCATCAAGACCAGGCGCGAGGTCTCGCAGAGACCGTACAGCTTGAGCCGATTGAGGTGCTCGTCAAATGGAGTCATTGGTGCTCTCCTCAAACCAGACCTGGAAGGTCGAGCCACCGCCCGGGCAACTGGAGGCCTCGATCTTGCCACCGTGCTGGTCGACGATGCCTCGCACCGCCGACAGACCCAGGCCCGACGTAATGGCACCCCGCTTGGTCGAGTAAAAGGGCTCGAAGAGCTGGTGGGAGAGTTCCTGGCGAAAGCCGACTCCGCTGTCGGTGAGGCGAAAAGCGACTCCAACGGCTTGACGGTATACGGTCAGGCTCAACCGGCCGCCATTGGGCATGGCTTCACAGGCGTTGGTCACCAGATGGAGCAAGACCTGTCCGAACTGCATCCCGTCAACCCGGATCACGGCCTCGGGACATTCCACTTCGAGGTTCGTTTCGATGCGTTCCTGGACGAAGCACATAAGCGTTGGCCAGTGCTCCTCGAGCAGGTCCGCCACCCGCCAGGGGCGGATCATCAGCTCTTGCTTGCGGCTGAAGGCCACCAGCTTGCGGGTAAGGTCGCTGGTGCGCTCGACCAGTGGGCGCAGGGCCGTAAGGCACGACGACGAGGCCGGCGAGAGGTTGGGAACTGCTTCGAGCAATTCCAGGCCGCCGCCCACCACGGTTAGCACGTTCTTGAAGTCGTGCGCCACCGAGCCGGCCAGGTTGCCGAGCGAGTCGATGATCTTGGCGTTCTCGAGTTGTTGGCGCAGTTCGCTCTGCTCTTGAGCGCCGCGTTCAAGTTCTTGCAGGGCGCTCAGCAGTTGGCTTCGCTTCTGGGCCACCCGGTGGGCCAAAACGCTACGGCTTTGTTCCACCGTAGCAATGGCGGCCTCGAGTCGCTTGCTCTGCCGGCCGACCTTCTGCGAAAGCCGAAACTGCTCGGCTAAAACGTGGCGTCTTAGCTGCAGAAACATCGCCGCTGCCCCCAGGGCGATGACGATGATCGAGCCGTGCTCGAGTAGCTTGGGGTCATTGCGGGCCAGCACGACCAGGCAGGTGCTGGCGGCCGTCAGTCCGGCCAGACTGGCCCAGAACCGATCCAGGACCAGGACCCCCACTGCCAGGATCAACACCTCGAAGAGCTCGGTGAAAATCTGGACGCCCCTCAGCCTGTGGCTGAGCAGGATGTTGGCGCTGCAAACGGCAGTCAGCAACAGTGTCAGAGGATTGGCCCACTCGGCCGAGATCTCCCGTTGGAGCAGGGCCAGGCACAGGGCGACGGTGGCTGCCGTCGAAAGATAAATCAGATAGACTCCCGGAGCCGGCGCTTGAGCCTCGATCGGCAAGAAAACGAACTCGACCAGAATCATGGCCACCAGAATGCGGCCCATCGATTCCCGCACGATTTCGCGGAAGTAGCCCTCGACTTCCGGCGCTTCCGGACGCAACCATTCGGCGATGCCAAAGATATTGGCCACGTTCGTCCCCCTTCACTCGGGTGATTGCCCCTGGGGGCCGACGACCCTTGCGTCATTCGGAGTTTGGGAGCGAACAGACGTTTCGGAGGGCCGGACCGGTGCGAGATTGAATTTCCTTCTATGAGTTCTACCTATCGAGTCGGCATCGATGTCGGCGGCACTTTCACCCACGCCGTGGCGATCGACAACGCTACCCTTAAAGTGGTGGCCCACCACGTCACCCCCACCAGCCATTCGGCTGAAGAAGGGGTGGCTCGCGGCATTCTCGAGGCCTTTGCCAGCCTGCAACAGAAGCTGCCGGAAGGCCATCGCATCGTATTTCTGGCCCACAGCACCACCCAGGCCACCAACGCCCTGCTCGAGGGCGATGTGGCCCGAGTGGGCATCGTGGGTCTGGGCAGCGGGCTAGAAGCCGTCAAGGCCAAAGCCGACATGGCCGTGGGTGACATCGAACTCTCGCCCGGCAAGTTCTTGCACAGCGGCCTCGAGTTTCTGGCTCCAGACGGCAATCTGACTGCGGCCATCGCTCGCCATAAAGAGGCCGGCGCCGGGGCGCTGGTGGCCGCCGAGGGGTTTTCGGTCGACGATCCCCGGGGTGAGTTGCGGATCATGGAAGCCTCTCGTCGGGCCGGCTTGCCGGCCTGCGGCACCCACGAGATGTCGGGGCTCTACGGTTTGCGGGTGCGCACTCGCACCGCCGTGCTCAACGCCAGCATCCTGCCCAAGATGATCCAGACCGCCGAGATGACCAGCGAGGCCCTGCGGCGCAAGGAAGTCGACGCGCCCTTGATGGTCATGCGCAGCGACGGGGGAGTGATGAGTCTCGACGAGGTGCGCCGGCGGCCGGTGATGACCTTGCTTTCGGGTCCGGCGGCCGGAGTGGCCGCGGCCCTCATGTTCTTGAAGGCCAGTGATGCCATCTTTCTCGAGGTGGGCGGCACCAGCACCGATATCTGTCTGGTGAAGGACGGACGAGCCGCCGTCAAGTCGGCCAGTATCGGCGGACACCCCACCTATCTCAAGACCCTCGACAGCCGCACCCTGGGCATTGCTGGCGGCTCGATGATCGGGCCCGGCGCTGGCGGGCTCGAGGTTGGTCCTCGCAGCGCCCACCTGGCCGGTTTTCCCTACGCAGCCTTCGCCGAACCGCTGAGCGGCCCGCTCAAGGTGGTCGAAGTGCGACCGCTGGCCGATGACCCGATCTACTTCGTGGTCGAAGACGAGAGCGGACGCCGGGTGGCTCCCACCACCACCTGTGCCGCCAACCTGCTGGGCTATATCCAGCCGGGCGACTATGCGGCCGGCAATCTCGAGGGGGTGCGAGCCGTCTTCGAGGCCCTGGCCACCAAGCTGGGGGGAAGCGCCGACGAGGTGGCCCGCCGGGTGCTTGACCGGGCGGCCGAAAAGGTGTTGCCTACGGTCAAGCAACTGATCGACGAATACAAAGTGGGCGATCGCGCGCTCAAGCTGCTGGGGGGCGGGGGAGGGGCCGGCGCCATCGTGGCCTACCTGGCCGAAAAGATGTCACTGCCCTTCGAGATCGCCGACCGGGCCGAAGTGGTCTCGGCCATCGGGGCGGCCCTGGCCATGGTCAAAGAGACCATCGAGAAGAATATCGTCAATCCGTCCCAAGAAGACCTGGCCCAGCTGCGGGCGGCGGCCGAGAAGGCGGTGGTGGCCATGGGGGCCGACCCCTCCACCGTTGAGGTCACGGTCGAGGTCGACAGCCAGAAGAACCTGGTGCGAGCCTCGGCCACCGGCTCGGTCGAGTTCGTGGCTCAAGACCTGCTTGAGTCGGACCCCGGCCCCGAAGAGCGTTTGGCCACTCTCAAAGAGGCGGCTCCCAAAGAGCAGGCCTACACCCCTCTGGGGCAGACCGATTTCTATTACCTCTATCGCAGCGACCGGGAAGAGCGTTATCTGTTTAACCTGATGCGTCGCACCAAGAGCACCATCTGGGTGACCGATGGGCGGGGCAACGTGAAATTGCAGGTTCCCGGAGGCAAAGTGCAGCAAACGGTGGGCGAGCGCATGCTCGACAGTCTCAAACAGGTGCTGGCTCAGCACACCCAATACGGCGACGCTGGCGCCATCATTCCGGCCGTGCATGTGGTGGCCGGACGCAAGCTAGCCGACCTCACGGCTCTGACGGCTGCCGAACAGGCGGTGGCCCTGGCTCGCGAAGAACTCAAGACCATCTCGACCGCCGAGCCCATCTACTTCCTGATTCATCCGCCCAGCTGATGAGGGTGGTGGAACGCGCTTTAGCTCGAGTCGAGGGCGGTCCGCTCGAGGCGCTGACCGCGCGGGGGTTCGAGCTGGTGGAGGCTGACCTGCGCTACGGCCCGGTGGTCTTGCGTGGTCGCATCGACCTCAACAGCAAACGACTGACCTATGACCCCACCGTGCTCGCCGGGCTGGGCCAGGCCATGCGCTGGAAGGGGCTGGCCGGCGACCCCTTCGAGATCATGCTCGCCCACGAGCTGTTTCACCTGCTCGAGCCCGGTTGCCGCGACGAAGACCAGGCCCACGAGTTCGCGGGCCGGCTGCTGGGTCTTGATTACCATCCGCGCGAGTTAGACGCGCTGGAACGGGAGTACCGATGCCGTTAAGAATTTTGCTGTTGATCGCTTTGCTGGGCTCGCTGGCCCAGGCCGATACGCTGCTGGTGCCCATTGACGACCGGCCTGCCAATCTGCTGTTCGTGCGGCAATTGGCCCGGGTGGGCGGAGAAGAACTGGTGGTGGCTCCTCGGCATTTGCTCGGGCGCTTCTTGCGACCTGGCGCCAGCGACACCCTGGTGGCCTGGCTCGAGGCCACGGCCCGCTCAGGCGATACGGCCTTCGTGTCGTCCGACATGCTGGCCTATGGTGGGTTGGTGGCTTCGCGCAATCGCGAAACCCCGGCCGAACTGGCCCTGACCCGCTTGAGCGTGCTCGAGCGGTTGGACGGAGTCGACCTGCAGGTCCTGGCCACTTTGCCCCGCCTGTCCTTGCGCACCTCGGACGGCCAGGCTCCCTTCGAGCGCAAGCTGGCCGAGTGGGCCACCAAGCCGGGACTCGAGCCCCCGGCCGATGTGCCCGCCGAGATCGTCGCCGAGTATCTGGCCGTGCGCCAGCGCAACCTTGGAGTTCTGCTGCGCCTGGTCGAGATGGCTCGCCAGGGCAAGCTTGCCCGGCTGGTGATCGGACAAGACGACTCGCACAAGACGGGCTTGCACCAACAAGAGCAAGAGCAGTTGCTGGCGGCTATCGATGGCGACCCGCGCATCACCTTGATTTCAGGGGTCGACGAGCTGACCATGGATATGCTGGCCGGGCATTTGCCGGGTAAGCCGGTGCCGGTGCGGGTCGTCTATTCGGATCCCGAAGCGGCCGACAAGGTGCCCCCCATCGAAAGCTTGCCCCTGGGCCAGATGGTCGAGCAACACCTGGGGCTGGCCGGGGCCAGACCCGTAGACGACGATTCGGCCGAGGTGGACCTGTTCATCTATGTGCCCTCGGCCAAGCCGTGGAACGTGCCGGGGGAAGAGGGCAAGCCCCCGGCCCAGGCCTTTCTCGAGCAGGTCAAGCAGGCCCAACAGGCCGGCCGGCGGGTAGCCGTGGCCGATCTGTCGCTGGTCAATCGCATGGATCCCTTCCTGGCCGAAGGGGTGCTCGAGGAGCTCGATTTGCCGAGGTTCGCGGGGTTTGCTTCCTGGAACACTCCGGCCAATACGGTGGGCACGGTCATCGCCCAACTGGTAGCTCATCGCCGGGCCGAGACCTCGGCCTGGAACGTCTATCGTCGGCTGGAAAGCGAAAAGACCCACCAGGCCTTTCTCCTGGCGCGGATGATCGACGATTACGGCTATCAGACGCTGGTGCGCGATGCCGTGAAGGGTCAGGTGAACGGATTGCCCTCTGACCCCGACCCGTTGCTCAATCTTTATGGCCCGGTGGGAGTCGACATTCGTCTCCGTCTCATCGAGTTCGCCCGCCGCCTCTACGACGAGCATTTCAAAGGTCACGAGATCGAAGTAGCCCCACTGCCCGAAGCCTATCGCTTCGGGCGCATGGAGCTAGAAGTCGTCTTGCCGTGGCCGCGCATCTTCGAGGTCGAGGCGCGTCTAGATGTGCGCCTCGAGTCGGTTCAACGCAAGTCGACCAGCATCTCTTCAGGGATCCGGTAGACCCCCTCGGGACCGAACATGAAGAGCACGTTATCCTGGCGCAAGAATCGGTAGGTTCCCTTGAGCTTCACGGTCACAGGGTCGGCGGCCCAGCTGGATTGGCCTTTGAAGGCCTCATTGGGCACTTCCACCAGTTTGCCGTCAGGCAGTCGGACCACCCGATGAGTCGAGGAGGTGGAGAGCACAATCGCCGGCATGATGATCTGGTCTTTGATATTCAGGTCGGCCGGTCTGGTGGCGTCGGCGGCCCAACCAGTCGAGAAAAGCGTTGCCGTGAGTGCTAGAATTGCCAGAGTGTGTCGCATGTCGACCTCCTATGGCTCTAGAATAGGCTAGAATCGCCTCCTTTACGGGCTTCTGCCGCAGCTTCGGGGGGCATCCCCGGGGATAGTTCTGGGGCGGCCTAGAGCCCCTGCTGCGTTTCCAACAGGCCGCGAAGATAGGCGCCCTCGTATTGCCAGAAGTCAGTCCCGATATAGGTGCCATCGTAACGGGCCAGCTCTTGATTGAAGAACTCCGGCAGGCTCATGTCGGCGGGTCGGGCTCGGTCCATGAGGTTGACGCCCGATTGGTCGGCGGTGGCCAGGGCCGTCCCGCGCAAACTGTCGAAAGGTTCGGCTCCCAGAGCCCCAGACACCTGATTGTAGGCGTAATCGGCATAGTCGGCTTGATCCAGTAGCGGGCCTGCGGCCATTCCGGCTCCCATCAGGGTCAGGCCCACCGGGTTCGCCCCGATCAAGCCGCCGGCACCACCCATGATCGGTCCTGGGACGCCTGCCCAATTGCCCTGAGTAGCCTGGTAGACCCCTGAGCCGATGGAGAGATAACCCGACAGTCGGGAGGCGCCATTGGCGAACTGGCCCAGCCTGGAAAGCTGACCGCCGAAGTTGGCCAGGCTGGCCGTTCCTGAGGCCAGGTCGGCCAGGTTGGAGGCGCCGGCCAGAACGTCGGGGGAGCCCTGGCCGTTGCCGGTCTGAAAGGCGTTGTAGGCAAGCGCGGCGGCGTTGGTGAAGCGGCCGCCACCGTAGAGGGCTCCGGGGGCCGAGGGCAGACTGGCCGGGCTGCTCGGGTCGAGGTTTTGGATAAAGCTGTCGAGCTGGTCTTTGGGAACGCCCAGGGCCTCACCCGCCGCGGCCAGTCGCTGGTCGGCCCCCTGGGGTCGGCCGGCTCGGTCGATGCCGGCCAGCAATCCCAGGCTGTCGTCGAGTGCGTCCTTGCGCTGGCCGGTGAGGCTAGTGCTCAACTCCTGGGCCACCTGGGAATAGACGTTGTTGGTGTCCTGGCCCCGACCGAGGGAGGCCAGTCCGTCGACCAGGTCGCCGGCCCACTGCTGGCCGGTGGGAGTGTAGCCCATGGTCCTGGCCATATCTGAGTAGAAATCGGCCTGGCGGACCGGGTCCCAGTCCTGAAAGTTTTCTTTGAAGACGGGGTCATTCATCTCTTTGATCATCTTCTGGGTGGCTGCGTCCATGGGGGCGGCCACCTGCTCGAGCTTCTGGTTGTCCTTGTCGATCAGGTTCTGGCGTTCCTCGGGGCTCATCAGTTGAGCGGTGGTGCCCTCGAGTTCGGCTTTGGCGGCCGCTTGTGCCTGGACCGCCGCGGCCTGGTCCTCGACTCCGGCCAGAGCCTGGTCAAAGTTGTCGCGAATCGACTCGATCTGCTGATTGACCGCCGAGAATTTTTCCAGGTTGGTCGGTCCCATAGAACCTAAACCGTAGTTGTTCGTGTCGATGTCGTGTTGGATGGTTTGGACCAGCGTTTCTTGCTGTTGGGCCAGGGCATGATAGTCCTCGACTCGTTGGGTGTCTTCGGGGCTGAGCTGGTCGTCTTTGTCGTCCTGGGGAGCCTCGGGGTCCCTGGGGTCTTCACTCAAGGCGTTGGTGACGGCGTCAGCGTGGCTGCCGGGCTGGTCGGCCTCAGCCTCGGCCGCCCCCGATAGCGAGACCTGGTCGGTGGGCTCGGACCGGTTCGACTCGTGGCTCTCGCTGGTGCCGGCTTGTCCGGTTTGCCCGGTCTGTTCAGTTTGCCCGGTCTGTCCAGTACCGGCCGACTGGCTAGTGCGCGTCTCGGTGGATCGTCCAGCACCTGAGCCGCCGCCTACTCCTCCTGCTTCCATATCACCACCCTAATGGTCGCACAAGTAGGATCTTGTTGAAAATGACCGTGAATTGTAACAAGTTTGTATACAAAATCTGACACGAGTGTTCATAAGCGCGTTCGTTGGGGCGATCGGACGTTGCGGACGGAAATAGTTTTCCGCCACAGAAGCTGTCACCTGGGACTTACCCGACTACCGTCTACCGTCTCGTCGCCGGGCCACCACCAGCACCACCACATCGTCATCCTGGAGTTCCAACGGTACCTGAGCCATCAGGACGTCGGCCAGTTCGGTCGGCTCTCCCAGGTCGGTCACCAACTCCAGCAGACGCTCCTCGCTCATGCGGGTCCCGTCGGGCTGGGGAGCCGTGGTCAGCCCATCGGTGTACCAGACCAACAGCTCACCGACAGCCAGATTCCGCCGTTCGGCCGTGATGGCCAGGTCGGTCACGACCCCCAACGGCATCCCCGTGTTGTCCAGGCTCTGGAGCTGGCCCGACTCACCGCGGATCAAGCCGGGGTCATGGCCGGCGTTGGCAAAAATCAACTCGCCCGAGCCCAGGTCAAGCTCGGCATACAAGCAGGTCACGAACATCATGTTCGGCAGGTGGGGCTCGAGCCGGGCGTTCAGCTCTCGCAATACCTGTTCGGGGGTTCCGGCTGCGGCTGCGTCGCGCAAAGCCCCGCTGAGCAAAGCCGTCACCAGGGCGGCCGGAGGACCTTTACCCGAGACGTCGGCTATGCACAGGCGCAGCCTATCGCCCTGCTGCTTGATCTCTACGAAGTCTCCGCCGAGCCCTCGCGCGGTTCGCCGATGAAGAACGATTTCGACCCTTGGGTCGGTGGGCAGAGGTTGGTCCAAGAGGGCTGCCTGAACTCGCATGGCCGCTTCCAGGTCCAGGTTGATGCGGGCATAGGCGTGGACTAGCTCGGCCTGGCGCTCGGCCAGTTGCTGGCTGCGTTCTCGACGGGCGGCGGCGCCCACTCCTACCAGTGTCCAGAGGATCGTCCGCAGGCCCTGGTTGATCCATTCGAAATGAGGTAAGAAGCCGACCGCCAGGTTGTCGGCGAAGAGGGCCGAACCGGCGGCGAACACGGCCGTGGCCGCGGCTGCCACGCTTCCCTCGAACCAACCAACGCACAGGACGACCAGGGCGTAGAAGACAGAAAACTGAAGGGTTAGCCCGGTCAAGTAGTCGAGCCCTGCGATGGCCGTAACCATCAGCACGTAACCCAGGCAACGTGCCCACTGAGGCAGCGTCGAGAACTTCTGACCCAGGCTCTCGAGGAGCGTGGAAAAACGGCTCACGCACGGTGATTCCTGTCCTTTCCAGGGTGTCCTGCGATCAGGGTGCCTGGAGCGCTCGCTTGAGGTCCGAGGCGAAGTTCCCAATGGTCTGCAAAAGGTCAGCGGCCTCTTCGGAGTGGGCGTTCATATCTAACCGCTCCAACCGGCTCAGCGGTTCGGTCATCTCGGGAGCACCGAAGTTCGACAGCATGCCGCGCAGCGTGTGGGCACGTCGGGAGGCCGTCTCGGTGTCCTGGGCTACCACCGCCTCCTTTAGCGACTCCAGGCTGGGGTCGAGGCTCTCCAGTAGCTGGCGGGTGACCAGGGCGGCCATGGACTCGGAGCCACCGGCGCGCAGCAGCAGGCCGGCCCGATCGATGGTTACCGGGGCTGGCTCGAGGGTTTCTTCGCGGGGCTTGAGCCCCAATCCCACCAGGGCCAGCCGCAACTGGTCGGGATCGATGGGCTTGGTCACATAGTCGTCCATTCCCGCCTCGAGGCATCGCTCCCGGTCGCCTTTGATGGCGTGCGCGGTGAGGGCCACGATGGGAGTCCTGGCCAGAGGCTCCTCCAACTCGCGGATGAGCCGGGTGGCCTGAAAGCCGTCTAGCTCGGGCATCTGCACGTCCAGCAGCACCACATCGTAGGCGCCGCCGGCCACCGCCTCCACCGCCTCTCGTCCGTTGTTGACTACGGTGGGGGTCATTCCCATCTGCTCGAGCAGGATGACGGCCAGGGCCTGGTTGATGGGATTGTCTTCCGCCAGCAAGACCTTGAGCCCGCGCAGTGGCGAAGGTTGGAGCGGCCGGGTGCCCGAGGGGCCAGAGCGGGCCAACTTCTGGTTGCCCAGCTGAGCTAGCAGCGCGTGCTTGAGTTCCTCTTCGCTCACAGGCTTGGTCATGTAGTGCTCGATGCCCAATTGGCGACACCTGGCCGTGTCAGAACTCAGGTCTGAAGAGCTGAGCATCAAGGTCACCGGCATGCTGGCTCCCAGCCTTTGGGCCACGGTGAACCCATCCATTTCGGGCATGTTGACATCAAGCAGCAAGAAGTCGAAAGGTCGCTGGGCTTGCTCGACCAGTTCCAGGGCTTCGCGTCCGCTGGTCGCCAGCACCGGCTCCATCCCCCAGTGGCGCAACAGGTCCTCGAGTAGGCGCCGATTGGTGGCGTTGTCGTCGACCACCAGAGCGGTGCGACCGGCGATGGTCGCGTCAGGGCCCACCATCACGAGTTCTTCGTCGCTCACCCGGGCTTTGATGGTGGCATGGAAGGTCGAGCCCCGGCCGGGTTCGCTCTCGACCTGGATCGAGCCGCCCATCAGCTCGACGAGAAAGGCGGTGATGGAGAGCCCCAGTCCCGTCCCGCCGAATTGCCGGGTGGTGCTGGTGTCGGCCTGGGCGAAGGATTCGAAAATTTTGTCGACTTTGTCGTGAGCAATTCCGATCCCGGTGTCGCTCACCGAAATCCGCAACCTCAGGTCATCGCCCTGGCGCTCTAGCAATTGGACGTTCACGGCCACCTCTCCGTCGGAGGTGAACTTGATGGCGTTGCCCACCAGGTTGATGAGCACCTGGCGGATGCGAGTCGAGTCGCACACGATGGTGGCTGGAACCTGGGGGTCGACCTCGACCAGCAATTCTAGATTCTTCTGGTGGGCGCGGACCGCTAGAGACTTCATGACGTGGTTGACCACGGTGCGCGGGGCGAACGGATGAGGGTCGAGTTCTAGCAGGCCCGCCTCGATCTTCGAAAAGTCGAGGATGTCGTTGATAATCTGCAGCAGCGAGTCGGCCGAGGCGCTGACCATGGTGAGATACTCTCTCTGCAGGTTGGTCAGTTCGGTGTCGAGCGTCAGGCGTGTCATTCCGATGACCCCGTTCATCGGGGTGCGGATCTCGTGGCTCATGTTGGCCAAAAACATGCTCTTGGCGTGGCTGGCTTCCACCGCCTGATCGCGGGCGGCGGCCAATTCGGTCCTGGCCTCTTCGAGTTCGTGGTTGCGCGTCTTGAGTTCACCGACCAGGTCTCGAGCCAGCCGCAAGGCTTGGTGACTGCGGCCTTTGATGCGTTCGGCCGCGCGGGCCGTGAGGGAGATGTAGAAGCCGGTCCCATAGAGGAAAAGGGCTTTGACCATTTGCGCCAGCCAGCCGAAATGCTCACCTCGAAAGAAGTCGAAGACCAGCATCCCGAAGTAAGCGACCATGGCCAGATGGAGAAAGACCAGGCAGCGCCGGAAGGTGGTGTTGGTCTGGTCTCCGACTCGCACCAACAGGACGAAGTACAGCCAGCTCTGGTGGGCGCCAGAAACGTAGATGGCGGCAGTCCAGACCAGCAAGTCGGTGACCAGAAAGAAGTCGCCTAGATGCACCCGGGTCTCGCGCCGGTAGAACAGCAGTAAGACGAGCCAGGAAAAGACTGCGTAGTAGGCCATGACGCGCATGAGCCAGACACAGGCGGACCAGTCGATCTCGTCCAAGAAACAGGCGTTGTGCACGAGCACGCTGGGAAACAGAATCAACAGTCCGACTGCCCGCAGCCAGGGCACGATCACGGTGTTGTAGCGTCGATCGCGTGCCTGTTTCGAACGCCTGGCCCGTTCGGGGTCAACTAGCAGCTCCTGGGTATCATCCATCGAGGCACCCCCTCACCAAGTCACTTTGTGATGACCTCGGGTCGACTCCTTCCCGAACCGCGTCGGCTCTCGAGCAGCACGGTGACCTTTTGGCGCCTAGCCAGCTCTTCCAGCGATCTGGCCGCGGCCACCTCGGTGGTCTTACGCAACTAGCGGAGCGAACACAGGATCGAGTCAGCTTTTGTTGAATAAGTCTCAAGATGCTGCGTCGCATTTTGTCTCCGTTGTTGTCCGCGGGTGGGTTTGCTCTAGCGCTGGTGCTGCTTCGACCGCAGCTGCAGTCGCTGCCGGGCGCACTCACCCAGACCCTGAGCTGGCTGCCCTACGCTGCCTTTGCCGTCGGCACCGTGCTGGGCTGGTATTTCCGCCGCTCGCGAGTGGCCTATCTGGGCGGGGCTCTCGCTCTGACCCTGTGGTGCCTCGAGCACCCCAGCCCCGAGCTGACGGCCCTGTTGGCGCTGCTGGTGCCGCTCAACCTGATGTTTCTGGCCTTTTTCGAAGATCGGTCGCTCGACTCGGTGTCGGGGCTGTTAGGTCTGGCCTGGTTGATGAGCCAGGTGGCTCTCACCCAGTGGCTGATGCAGCCCCTCAACTACGCCATGCTGGGCGCTCACCGGGGCGAGATGGCCATCTTCCTGGCGGCCGTATCCACCGCTCTGTTGCTGGTGCGTTATTGGAAGATCCGCAATCCCCTCGAGTGGGGCGTGCTGGCCACCTTCGGAGCCACCAGCCTGGCGGTGCTGGCTCCTTACAGCTTGTTCGAGCAGAGATTGCTGCTGTCATTCTCGGGGCTGGCCCTGGTGGTCTCGGTGGTGCGCCTGTCGTACGGCATGGCCTATATCGACGAACTGACCGAACTGCCTGGCCGGCGAGCCCTCAACGAAGAGATGAAAGAGTTAGGTCACCGCTATGTGGTGGCCATGCTCGACGTGGACCACTTCAAGCAGTTCAACGACACCCACGGCCACGACGTGGGCGATCAGGTGCTGCGCATGGTAGCCTCTCGCATGAAGCGCGTCGGTGGGGGAGGGCGCCCCTTCCGCTACGGAGGCGAAGAGTTCACCGTGCTCTTCCCCGGCAAGGATGTCGAGACCACCCTCGAGGCTCTCGAAGCTCTGCGCGAGTCGATTGCCAATAGCCCGCTGGTGCTGCGTGGCGACAATCGTCCCCAGAAGAAACCCAAGACTCCGTCCCCCCAGAAGGGGCCGCGCAAGTCGGTTTCGGTCACCATCAGTATCGGAGTGGCCGGACCAGGCGCCAAGCAAACGCCCGAGCAGGTCCTCAAAGAAGCTGACAAGGCCCTTTATCGAGCCAAGAAGAAAGGGCGTAACTGCGTCTGCCATTAAGAGTTCTCGATCCCGGTCTGGTGGTCTTGGTGGGCTGTTCGGGGGCGGGCAAATCGACCTTCGCCGCCCGCCATTTTCTGCCCACCCAGATCGTCAGTTCGGACACCTGCCGAGCCCTGGTGGGCGACGACCCCAACGATCAGACGGTCACCCCCCAGGCCTTTGCTCTGGTCGACTTTCTCATCCACCAGCGCCTCTCGCTCAAGCGCCTGACCGTGGTCGACGCCACCAGCGTCAAGCCCGAAGATCGCAAGCGGCTGCGCCTGCTGGCCAAAGAGCACGACCTTCCGGCGGTGGCGATCGTGCTCGATGTCGACCGTGAGACGCTGCGGCGCCGTCGCCTCGAGCGTAGCGACCGCAGCGTTCCCGAGGAGGTGCTGCAGACCCAATTTCAGACCTTGCGCGACAGCCTTTCAGGGTTGGCCAGGGAGCGGTTTAAATACACTCACCACCTCCGTCACGGATTTGATCAGGTCGAGATCCAGCGCGTGCCGCTGCGCTGCGATCGCCGTTACGACCCGGGACCGTTCGACATTATCGGCGATCTTCATGGCTGCTATCCGGAGCTGCTCGAGTTGTTGGGCAAGCTGGGTTATCAGGGCACCACCCCACCACCGGGGCGCCGGGCCTTGTTTCTGGGGGACCTGACTGACCGCGGGCCAGACTCGCCGGCCTGCCTGCGGCTGGTGATGGACATGGTCGGCCGCGGCCAGGCACTTTGTGTGCCCGGCAATCACGACGACAAGCTGGTGCGCTGGCTCAAGGGGGCCCAGCTCAAAGTCGGCCGCGGTCTCGAGACCACCGTGGCTCAACTCGAAGGCCTCGAAGATGACTTTCGCCAACAGCTACTAAGCTTCTATGAAGACCTGCCCACCCATTATGTGCTCGACGGGGGCAACCTGGTGGTGGCCCACGGAGGCATGCCCGAGCATCTCCAGGGCCGGAGCAGCGGTCGAGTGCGCTCGTTCGCCCTCTATGGGGACACCACGGGCAAGACCGATGCCCAGGGCTTTCCCATCCGCCGCGATTGGGCCCGCGACTACCGCGGGCAGGCGCTGGTGGTCTATGGACACACGCCCATCGAAGAGGCCCAGTTCATCAACAACACCATCAATATCGATACGGGCGCCGTTTTCGGAGGCCGCCTCACTTGCCTGCGCTACCCTGAACGAGAACTGGTGTCGGTGCCCGCCCAGCAAACCTACTATGAGCATCCTTTGGCGGAGCGGTAACATCCCCTCCGGTCTGCAGCGACCAAAGCGTGTTGGTAAAGGCTTCTCGGCAACGGAGGCGAGGTTCACAATGTTAACTGGATTTGAACAAGTTGTTGCCAATGACCGGGCGTTAACATTCTGTTCACACATTGGAGGCCCAAAACCGATTAGATTCACTCTTGGAAATCATCACGCGGGAGGCGGAATGACCCAATTTGCAACACTGGCCGGCACGAACGCCGCGGTCGATCTTCGGACGCCGCGCTCGACTTACGATGCGTTCTGCCGTTCGATTCTCCAGGGCAAGACGGAGCAGCTCTGGAGCGTCGTGCACCCGGAACTTCGGTTCCTGTTGCAGCGCCAGTACTATCAGATGGGGGAATTCCGTTTCCTTAGCTCTCTTCGCGACTTGGTGGCTGGTGGGGGACTACGTCTATCCCTGGGCAACCCCGAACCGGTAACCTCCGGGACGGTCCGTTGCCCCCTGCTCCGCTCCGGCCACCAAGTCGGTCAAGCCAGATTCTCGTTTAGCGAGAACTCCTGGCTCCTCTTCTCTTTAAACTAGTGGCCGCAGTAATTACCCCCCGCAACGACGAGGCCAACCTGGCCCTCTTTATCGACTTCGACAACCTCGCCATCGGCGTGCGCCAGTCGGGCTATGACAAATTCGATATCCATCTGTTGATGAAACGCCTCCTCGAGAAGGGGCGTATTTTATTTCGTCGAGCCTACTGCGACTGGTCGAATTTTCCCGAGTACAAGCGCCCTTTCCATGAGGCAGCCATCGAGATGTTCGACATCCCTCAGCGCAGCATCGGCGGCAAGAACTCGGCCGACATCCGGATGGTGGTGGACGCTCTCGATCTGTGCTACACCCGGCCCCACATCGACCTTTTCGTCATCGCCTCCGGCGATTCCGACTTCTCGCCGCTGGTCTCGAAGCTGCGCGAGAACAACAAGCGCGTCATCGGCGTGGGGGTCAAGAACTCGACTTCAGACCTGCTGGTCGACAACTGCGACGAGTTCGTCTTTTACGAAGATCTCATCCGCGGTCGCCGCGTGACCCACCACCTCGACAACCTGCCCAAGAAAAAGCAAGAACTCTTCTCGTTACTTGAAGACGCCGTGCAGGCGCTGCAGCGCCAGAACAAAGAGATCCTGTGGAGTTCGATGGTCAAGCAGATGATGAAACGCTTGCGGCCGACCTTCGACATGGACTACTTCGGCTATCGCACCTTCTCGAAGCTGCTCGAAGACGCCGAGAAGCACAAGGTCGTCAACATCGAGCGCGACGAGCGGAGCGGGTCTTACATCATCCTCGACCTGGGAGAATACGCCCCGGGGGCTTGACCTTGAGAGGTGTGCTCTCGAGGTGAAAACCGCAAAGGCGCTGAGGCGCCGAGGGGTGGGCGTCTGGGTGAACCGCGGGGGTCCGCGGAGTGGTTGAGGTAGCGTCGGCGCCTGCTAGTCGGGGCACTTCCAGCCAGACTCGGTTCGGAGAGAGCCTTTTTTCTTGGTCGGCACGTGATGAAGGTCGCCGGGTGAACCCTCTTCGGGCGGGGCCCCGAATTGAACCACATTGATCTGGTCTAGGCCAATTTGCTGGACCAGGTTTGGGTTAATGATAAAGACATCCCAATGGCGAGTCACGCCCGGGGTATTCGGCGGTGCCCAGAAATTGTTCAGTCGATCGACGAACACAGGCTTGGATTGATGGGTTGTGACGGCTACGGTGTCTCGCTTCCACCACTTCTCGGCCGGGCAAAAGGGGCATCGCGCGCCATCAGCCGCCCCGGGCAGGCGCCAATCATAGCGGGTCGTCCACGGTTGTTCTAGGTGGCGGCGGTGATACACGCACGCAATCTCGACCGGGTTGGGGGTCCTCGGCTGAAGATACAAGCGCCACCGAAGCGGCTCGTCGAGCACCGTGTCTTTCGCTTGATGTCTCTTGAGGTTGCGACCGAGAACAGGCTTGCAGAGCAGGAACGGGGTCTTATTTGCTCGGATGAGATGCCAGGCGGCGGCCGCCATCCGGTCGGGCCAATCGCTCGAGAGTCCGGCGCTGCCGAACATCGACTTGAATCCCCAGGCAAAGTCGGTTGGTGGGGTCGATTCCGGCTCGGACACCGGAGAAAATTTGGCAGGGGTCCCTACTTTCCGAAACTGGCTCAAGCGAAGGTCAAGTCGCGGGGATTTCTGTTGTAGGGGGCGGATGAGTTCCAGCCAGAGTGGGTTCCAGTAGTCGGGAACCGCCCAAAGCGTAGCCCCGACCGCTCGGAGAAACTGCAGAATGAAGTCCAGGTCCTGACACAGGTCATTTTCATCAGGACTCCCCGCGAAGAAGGCGGGATCCAGTATCGCATTCACAGATTGGGTTCGTCCGACGGGTCATGAACAATTCTCAACGAAGAATAGTCGGCCGCTGGTTCCTTCGCAAGACTGGCGTAGTAGATGGCTGAGTCTTCTTCACTTCCCTCGTCCATAAAGTCGTCCGGCCAGCACTCCAGGCCGCCAGTTGAGGTTAGACGCGACTCCCGTATGGTCGAGTGACCTTGGCAGTCCTGTTCGACTTCGTAAATGACGACATTGTTGATCAACCAGGACTCGATTTCACTCTGGGCCGGAGCTCGCGCGACTAGACCGCGCAATCGGCGCACCAGATGGTCGCTGTGTGTCTCGACGAGAATTCGCCGATTGCTCCGGGCCAGACCTACTAACCAATTCGCCAAACGGCTCTGCACCTTTGGATGCAGGTGGGCTTCCGGTTCTTCCAAGGCAATGTGCGACACCTGGTTGCAGGCACTTATGTAATCAGGGAGTGGCAGATTCCCGTGAGCCTCAAACCTGAGCGGATCTGCCAGCAGACCTAGTTCAACCAACGGCAACAGGTAGGTCAACCCCCGTCCGACATGGGGCAGGCTGGCGTTTCCGAATAATAGACGAAAACCCACCTCCTGTACCTCTTCAACGCTCAGATCGACATTGATCGAGAGTTCCTTTAGAACGTCGTTGACAGCCTCTACCAACGAACGCTCGTGAACCAGTTCCGGTGGCTCGGCAGTCGGAAGGGTATAGTGAACCAGATCGTTCTGGCGTCGATGAAGAAGCTGGGCCGCGAGTTCCCCACTCACGCCAATCTCCTGGGGAGCTACGTTGGATGTCTTGTACAGGCTCGGAGGGGAAGTTCGAATTGAGCCCAGGTATTGAAAACCCGCCAATAAGCGCTTTAGCGCCTCCAGAGGTTGGCTGAAAAGGAGGTGGAACGCATTGAAATAGGCTCGTTCGCGATCCCTAGGACCAACCTGGCTACGGTCTATCAATAAATACGGGAGAAAATGGTCGAGTTCGACCTCGAGCTTGGCTGTTTCGATGTCGCGATACCAACAGCGCCAGCCAGTTTGGATAGACTCAAAGCGGAAGAGCTCCTCTTTCTCGAGCCCCGAAGACAAGCCGATCTCGGAAATCGACGTAGTGCCGCGAACCTCTTGGGTGTGGAGTCGCAACTTTGACGTCAAGGGGCTGGGGATGTTGTCGAGCCATTCCAATTTGGAGTGCTTCTTGAGATTCGCGATATCCGGCTGTCGCAACTCCCCTAGCGCCCGGTCCACATCGATCTCGGCCTCCCAACGAAGAGTCATGCTGGGACCATCCACTACATCCCCTGCTTTGGGCCACCCGGTTGTGAGTTCCCTTAAGTTGAAGGCGCTCAGATAGTTGCCGTCGAGCTGAATTTGAACTTCGGGACGAGGCTCGCTGAGTGTTTGTTTGAGCAAAAGGAGACTTTGAATAAGGCTGCTCTTGCCGCTATTGTTTCGTCCTAGTAGAACCGTCAATGGAGCCAGACGCATATGAGCGGGCGCAGCGAAGCTCTTGAACCTTTCGACCTCTAGAGACAAAATCTGACTCATCGACCGTCCGTTCGACGTGTGGCACCACCCCCCTTCGGGCCCGGCTCGGCCGCGGGGCTTACCCCAAGCCTCTGCGCCTCGGTGTCTTCGCGGTTTGCACCGTCGGGCTCAGCCTACCAGGGCACAGGCTTGGGGCAGATGGAGTCATAGCCCATCTGATGCCAGTAGGGATAGGTGGGATGGCGGCGGCTGACCTGGTCGAGGCGCTCGAGTTGGTCGCTCGAGAGCTCCCATCCCACCGCCTCCAGGTTGGCCCGCAGCTGTTTTTCGTTGCGGGCGCCGACGACCAGGTTGGCTACGGTGGGCCGGGTCAAGAGCCAGTTCAGGGCCACCTGGGGCACGGTCTTGCCGGTCTCTTCGGCCACCTCGAAGAGGACATCCACCACGGAATAGAGGTATTCGTCGTCGACCTGAGGGCCGCCCACGTCGCCGCCGGATTGGATGCGGCCCTTCTCCATGGGCTGGCCGCGCCGGATCTTGCCGGTGAGACGAGCCCAGCCGAGCGGGCTCCAGACCATCAGGCCCACCCCCTGGTCAAGGCCCAGCGGCATCAGTTCCCACTCATAGTCGCGCCCGATCAGCGAGTAATAACCCTGATAGGCGGCAAAGCGCGTCCAACCGTGCCGGTCCGAGGTGGCCAGGGCCTTCATCACTTGCCAGCCCGAGTAGTTCGAGCAACCGATGTAGCGCACCTTGCCCGCCCTCACCAGGTCGTCCAGAGCGCGCAAGATCTCTTCCACCGGGGTCTTGGTGTCGGGGCCATGCAAGAAATAGAGGTCGATATAGTCGGTGCCCAGGCGTTTGAGGCTGGCCTCGCAGGCCCGGACCAGGTGGTAGCGCGACGAGCCCCGTTCATTGGGCGTGGGGCCCATGGAGAAGGTCGCTTTGGTCGAGATGAGGGCCTTATCGCGCTTGCCCTTGAGGGCTTTCCCCAGGATGGTCTCCGAGTCGCCGTTGGAGTAGACGTCGGCGGTGTCGAAGAAATTGACTCCCGCCTCCAGGCAGATGTCGACCAGGCGAGTAGCCTCTTTGACCTCGGTCTTGCCCCATCGCTCGAAGAACTCGCCGGTGCCACCAAAGGTGCCGGTCCCGAAACTGAGCACGGGCACATGCAGGCCCGATCTACCTAACTGACGGTATTCCATAGCGCTTCTCCTTAGACCCATCGACTACGTGGCCAGGCCCGCGTGGACCTGTCGCAAGGCAGGATACCCCTCCGCCAACCAGAACGGTCCCGGCATGAAATCGCGAGGCTGGGTGTTGGTAGGCCTTTTTTTGCTTTCGGCATCGGTCCTCGCCTTTCAGGTGTTGCTGACCCGAATCTTTTCCTTTATCACCTGGTATCATTTCGCCTACATGATCGTCAGCATCGCCCTGCTCGGCTACGGTTCGGCGGGCATCGCGGTCACGCTCAAGCTCTCACCTGAAACCTCCGAAGCGCGGCTCGAGCAGATGCGCAAGTGGGCCCTGACTTACGCCCTGGCGGCTCCCGGAGCGGTGATCCTGATCAGCCGTCTCCACTTCTATCCGCTGGCGCGCGGGCTGGATGCCGGCAATCTAGCCACCCTGTTGATCTATTACACCTCCATCGCGGGGGTGTTGTTTGCGGCCGGGGTGACCGTGGTCACAGGCTTTAAGCTACTGGCCGAAGAGGTGGGCTTGCTGTATTTCGCCGACCTCTCGGGAGCGGCCTTTGGGTCTTTGATGGTGTTGGGCATCTTGCCCGTCTTCGGAGGCTTCGGCTCGGCTGCCCTGGTGGGCTTGCTGGGAACGCTATCGTCCCTGGCCCTGGCGGCCGCCTCTGGCAATCCGCGCCGGGGCTTGCTGGGCGCTCTGGCGGCGGGAGCCTTCTGCGGCTGGATCATGGTGGCCCACCCATTCGAGTTTCCGGTGAGCGCCAGCAAGAACATCTTCACCTGGCAGAAGCCCTACGAACGCGAGAGCGCGATCGAATGGACCAGTTGGAATCCCATCGCCCGGGTCGACGTGACCCGCATGCTCGAGTTGCCCATCTTCACCACCGGGGGGGCCATGGGCGCTCCCTATGTCGAGCAGCGGGCCTTCTATCACGTGGTGATGCAAGACGGGGCCTCGCCCACGGCTATCACCGTGATGGACCGGCCCATCGAGAAGATGGAGTTTCTCGACGGGTATCTGCAGACCTGTACCTACATCCTCAACCCGGGGATCAAGCGCGTCATGGCCATCGGTTCGGGAGGCGGCGTCGACATCCTGATCGGTCTTTTTCACGGGGCCACCGAACTGGTGGCCGTCGAGATTAATCCCGATATTGCCAACCTCTTGCGCACCCGCTACCGCGACCAGACGGGAGGGCTGGCCTGGCTTTCGAACGTCCAGATGGTAGTGGCCGAGGGTCGTCACTATATGGCCCGGCCCCAGGACCCCTATGACCTGATTCAGCTCTCGGCCAGCGACACCAACGCGGCCGCCTCGTCGGGTGCCTTCACCTTCGCCGAGAGCTATCTCTACACCGTCGAGGCGGCCCATCGGGCTCAGTCGCTGCTGCGCCCGGGCGGGCTGCTCTCGTTTTCTCGCTATGCCGGCGGGCCGCCCAAGGACTCGCTGCGACTGGTGGCCGTCTTGCGTCAGGCCGGCGAGGAATTGGGCCTGCCCGAGGCCCGAGAGCGCACGGTGGTGCTGTCTTCAGAAACCTGGATCGAGATCGTGGTCGGTCGCGATCCCTTCTCGACCGAGGCCGTCGAGCGACTCCACGAGTGGGCCGGCCGGATGGGCTTTCAGGTGATTTATGACCCTTTCCACCCGGGCGACACGCCATATCACGCCTTTCTAAAAGCTTCAGGACCCGAGGTCGAAGCCTTTTACGACAGCTATCCCTTCGACGTGCGGCCGCCCACCGACGACCGCCCCTTCCTGATGCAATTCTATAAGTTCTCGAACTTGCCGCAACTGTTCTGGGCCCGCAACTTCCCGCTGGCCTGGACGGTTCTGTTGGCCAGCCTGGTGCAGATTGGAGGGCTGTCGATCGCCGGCTTGTTGTGGCCGGTGCTCAAAGACCGTCAGAAGCTGCACACCCCGGTGCCGCAGATGATCCGCTTTTTCATCTACTTTGCCTGTCTTGGTCTGGCCTTCATCGTGGTCGAGGTGTCGATGATGCAAAAGCTCATCGTCTTTCTGGGCGGCCCCACCCGCTCGTTCGCCGTGACCTTGTTTTCGCTGTTGCTGGCCTCTGGCGTGGGCAGTTATCTGGCCCGCGACAAGAACCCCGATTTCTTGCTCAAGGTCGGGCCGGCCCTGCCGGTGGTGCTGGTGGTGCTGGCCGGGGTCATTGGTTACATCACCGAGCCTTTGTTGGCTCAGCCGGATCTGGTGCGCTACGTATTGAGTGGACTTTTGCTGGCCATCCCCGGCGTGCTGATGGGCATGCCGTTTCCGCTCGGACTCAAGCTGGTCGAATCGGGCTATCCCGACCTGTTCAGCTGGGCCTGGGCGGTCAACGCCTTCTGCTCGGTGCTGGGGTCGATCCTGACCATCGCCTTTAGCATGGTGCTGGGCTTCGGCAAAGTGCTGGTGCTGGCTGCCGGTCTCTACGTGGTGGCGCTGGTGATGCTGCGCCAGTTGCTGCCGGTGGTCGCCTCAGGCGAAGGCGGCCAGCAGGTCGTCGAGGCTACCTTGCCCTCGTAGCCCCGGGCGAGTATCGCCCGAGCCGATCCACCAGGCGCCCATCCCGAGTTCTAGAGCCGGCTCCATGTCGTTGCTCCAGTCATCACCCACCATCAGCGCCGCCTCGGGGGCGCAGTCGATCATCGTCAGAATCTCGCGATAGTAGGCCAGGTGTGGTTTGGTGCTGTGCATATTGTCATAGGTGGTGACCAGGTCGAATCGCTCCTGACCGAGGCCGGCCCAGGCCAGGCGATGTTCGATGGCCAGCTGCGGAAAGATGGGGTTGGTGGCCACCACCACCTGCCGGCCGGCGGCCTGGCAGGCCCTTACCAGAGCGAGAGCGGCGGGACGCGGTTGGGTGTGTTCGCGCAGGCGGGGAAAATCGTTCTGATAGAAGCTGACCAGTTCTCGCTCGAGGGAGTCGACGCACAGGTCGGTGTTGCGCTCGCGAAAGACGCGCCAGAAGACATCCCGGTTAGTGGTGGCCGGGTCCAGGTCGGTCATGGCCGCCCGGGTGCAGGCCATCAGTTCGCCCAGAAAACGCTCGGTGGGCATGTGCCGGGCCGCGAAGGTGCCCAGCAGGCCAAAATAGGCGGGCAGAAACCGCTCCATCGAGTTGCCCAGCAGAGTGTCGTCGAGATCGAGCAGGATGGCGCGATAGTTACGCATGGCCCGGATTCTCCAGGGGCTGAAAGCCGCCTCCGTAGGCCTGATGAGAAACTCCGATGGTGAGGAAGGCGGTGGGGTCGACCTGGCTGACGGTGTGCTTGAGATCGTTGACCTGGGGCCGATTGACCGTGCACATCACCATGCCTCGCTCTTGCTTGCTAAAGCCACCCACCACTCTCCAAAAGCTGGCTCCCCGGCCGAGGTGTTGGATTAGCGCCTCGGTCACTGCTTCAGGCTTGGCGGTGACGATGGTGGCCGTGCGCACCGCGCTGGGCCCTTCCAGCACGTAGTCCGAAGCCAGGCCGTTGAGAAACAGCGTCAGCATGGCCACCAGCGCAGCCTCCCATCCCATCAGCAGGCCGGCCAGGATGATGATGCCGCCATCAGTGTAAAGATAGATGGAGGAGAGGGGAATACCCCATTTTTGCTGCAAAATCCGGCCCAGCACGCCGGTTCCGGCCAGTGAGCCGCCCGCCCCAAACACGATGCCCAGACCCACCCCGCCGACGACGCCGGCATAGATCGAACTCAGCAGCAGGTCGTCGCTGAGCGGAAAGCTCTCTAAATGGCTGGGGGCCCAGGCCAGCATGAAATCGGAGCCAAAAGAGAAGATGGTGACTCCGTAGACGGTCTTGGTGAGAAATTGCCAACGGCCCAGATACTTATAGCCGAGGGCCATCAGGGGAATGTTCATGATCCAGATCATCGTGCCGACCGGCCAGTCGACGTAGCGGTGGATCAAGATGGCGATACCGCTGACTCCTCCGGCGGCGATGCCGTGGGGCACCTGAAACAGGGCGTAACCCATGGCCGCGATCAGAGAGCCGATGGTGATGACGATGTACAGGCGCAGTTCGCGCCGCCACGACTCTTTCATACCACGCCCTTCGCAGATTGCGGGCCGGGGCCTGCTAGCAGCGGCTCTACTGCCCGTCTTTCCAGCGTTTGAGGCGGTCGAGCACGCCCCGGATCTTGTCGATCAGCTCACTGGCAGGGGGGTAGGTTGTGTTGCCAGCGGCCACTCCCCATAGCCCGGTCATGACCAGGGCCTGCTTCTCTTCCTGCGTCTTCCAGCCGGTGGCCAGCCACAGCTTGTGGCGCTGGTTGAGGGTCAGTTCGGGATAAAGCGGCAACAGGATGGTCAGACGGCCCTGCTTGACGCGAATCGACGGCGCCAAGAGATCGCGAGCTCGCAGCTTGAGTTCCATAATCGCCAGCAGGTTGACGGCCTCTTCGGGCAACGGTCCGAAGCGGTCGCGCAGCTCGGCCTCGATATCCTCGAGGTTCTCGAAGCTGATGACGGTGGCGATTTTCTTGTAGAGGGCCACCTTCTGGTGCGAATCGGGCACGTAGTCTTCGGGCAGACAGGCTGGGATCGGCAGCTCGACCACCACCGGATGGTCGGTTAGCTCCATCTCGGCCTTCTCGCCGCGCAACCCGCGCACGGCATCGCGCAACATCTGGCAGTACAGCTCGAAGCCCACGGCCGCGATGCTGCCCGACTGTTCGGCCCCCAAAATGTCGCCGGCGCCGCGGATCTCGAGATCGCGCAAAGCGATCTGAAAGCCCGCTCCCAGCTGGGTGAAGTCGCGGATGGTCTCCAGGCGCTTTTCGGCCTCGGGAGTCAGCTGGCGCGACGGGGGATAGAGCAGGTAGCAATAGGCCTGGCGCGACGAGCGGCCCACCCGGCCGCGCATCTGGTAGAGCTGGGCCAATCCGAAATAATGGGCGTTATTGACAATAATGGTGTTGACGTTGGGCATGTCGAGTCCGCTCTCGATGATGGTGGTGCACACCAGCACGTCATACTCGCCCTCGAGAAACTCCATCATGACCTTCTCGAGAGGTTCGTCGCCCATCTGGCCATGGGCCACGCCCACCCGAACCGTGGGCAGCATGCGACGGATGTCGGCGGCCACTCGCTCGATGCCGTCGACCCGATTGTGCACGAAATAGACCTGGCCCTCGCGAGCCAACTCGCGAGTGATAGCCCCCCGGATGATATCGGGGTGCGACTCGAAAAGGTAGGTCTTGATGGGAACGCGGTCCTCGGGCGGCGTCTCGATGACCGACATGTCGCGGATCGAAACCAGGGCCATGTTGAGGGTTCGGGGGATGGGAGTGGCCGTCAGGGTCAGCACGTCGACATTGTGACGAAGCGCCTTGATCTTCTCCTTTTGCTTGACCCCGAACCGTTGCTCCTCGTCGATGATGAGCAGTCCCAGCGTCTTGAAGCGGATATCCTTCGAGAGCAGCCGGTGGGTACCGATGACCACATCGACATCGCCCAGAGCCAGGTCGTCGAGCACCTTCTTGACCTCGGCTTTGGAGCGAAAGCGACTGAGCACCTCGACCCGCACCGGAAAGGCGGCCAGCCGTTCGGAAAAGGTCTGGTAGTGCTGGTGGGCCAGCACGGTCGTGGGCACCAGCACGGCCACCTGGCGGCCTTCGCTGGCGGCCTTGAAGGCGGCTCGCACGGCCACTTCGGTCTTGCCATAGCCGACATCGCCGCAGACCAGCCGGTCCATGGGACGAGGCCGCTCCATGTCCTTTTTGACTTCGTCGATGACCCTGAGCTGGTCAGGGGTCTCCTCCCAGGGGAAGGCCTCTTCCATCTCGGCCTGCCAGGGGGTATCGGGAGGGTAGGCGTGGCCCTGGGCGGCCTCGCGCTGGGCATACAGGCGCAATAGCTCTTCGGCCATCTTGTCGGCGTCTTTGCGGACCTTGCCGCGGGTGCGAGTCCAGTCGGCCCCGCCCATCTTGGACAGCTTGGGGACGCGCTCTTCGAGACCTTTGTAACGCTGGATCAGATCGAGTTGCTCGACGGGCACGAAGAGGCTATCGCCTTTGGCATATTCGATGGTGAGGAAGTCCCGGGCGTTGCCCTGGATATCGAGCGATTTGACGCCCACGTAGCGACCGATGCCGTGCTGGAGGTGCACGACCAGATCGCCGGTGTTGAGCTCTTCCAGGCGCAGCAGGCTGGCCCGGTCGGCTTTGCGACGACTGCGCCGGCGTCGGACCGAGCCCATCATCTCGCGGTCGGTTAAAAGCTCGAGAGCGCCACTGGGCGTGGGCAGGCGGAAACCCTCGCTGAGGGCCGCGTTGACGATGGTCGTCTTGCCGGGCTCGAGTTCGCGGCCCATCCAGCCTCGCTCTTCCATGAGTTCGGTCAGGCGGGGGGCCTGGCGGCTGACCAGTAGCACCCGCCGTTGTTGGGTAATCCACTCGGGCAGGCGGCCCATCATACCCTCGACGCGCTCGGGAAAGACCCGCTGCACCTCGAAAGGAAACTCCAGGCTCTCGGTCGCTTGAGTGGCAGCCCGCTGCTCGGCGTCCTCCCAGCTGGTGAAGAAGACCTGGCGCATCGGAGTCAGCAGGGCCAAGACGTCGCCCCACTGGCCGCCGCCGCCCTCGTGGGCCCACTCCATGGCGTGCAGGCGGATCTGGGCCGGTTCTTCCAGGCAGGCGACCGTGCCCCGGGGCAGGTAGTCGGTGAGATGCGAGCCCCCCTCGTCGTGGGTAGCCGGCAGAATGACCACTTCTTCCACTTCGCGAATCGAGCGCTGGGTGTCGCGGTCGAACATTCGCAGCGATTCGACCTCATCGCCGAAGAGTTCGACGCGGACCGGTTCGCCGGTAATGGGAAAAAGATCGATGATGTCGCCGCGCTGGGCGAATTCGCCGCGGCGCTCGACCATCGAGCTACGATGGTAGCCTTCCGAGACCAGCAGTTCCAGCAAGAACTCGGTGTCGATGGGCTCGCCTTTGCGTAAGACCATGCGGCTCTTCTTGAGACGTTCGGTGGACAGCGTCTTCTGGAGCACGGCTTTGATGGAAGCCACCACCACCTGGGCCCGCCCCTGGGCCACGGCCTCGAGGGTGTCGACCTGCTCGGGGTCGACCACCGCCGCGGCCGTCTCGCCCTGAGGCACCTCGCGCTCAGGAAAATGGAGAGTGGTGAGACCGGCGAAGAACTGTAGGTCTTCGGCCAGACGTTCGGCCGAGTCCGAGGTGGGAGTGATCCAGAGCAGGGGAGTGTCGACGGCCTGCTTGAGGCTGGCGATCACCAGCGGGCGCGCCGAGCGCAGCACGCCAGCGCAGGTGACGGGCTGGCTGGCTCGCACCAGTTCCAGTAGGCGACGGCTGGGCTCGAGCCCTTCGAAGAGATCGAGCATCGCCCGGGAAATGTGGGTATGTTCAGCCACAACAGCGGTCATGGCTAGCCGCATTATGCGCAGGGCCCGCCGATCCTGCTAAAACCCACCTAACGCGCGACCAAACCTCGTCTCGCGACGCTATCACGCTCAACTGCTGCGTCGCGGTCACCACGGTGGTGCTTAAATACCTTCGGCCCGGCTACGCACCAGGCGGGTTAAACCCATCAGTATGGCTCCTCGGGACCGGGCGTATGTTACAAGTTTGCTAAATTGAAGCAATTTTGGAGAGTCTGGTAGGGGCCTTCTGCAGCGGCACAGAAAATTTTCGAGAAGCAGGGAGGTAGTCTTGGATATTCAACGCGCCACAGGGTTTCACGCCGCCGGAGCCGCCGGACCAGTTCGCCGCGCCAACGGCGGTCAACCACACGTTTCCAATCCCGCCGAAGCCACGGCCCCTCCTCAAGATCAGGCCACCGTTTCGGGGGCTCAGCCCGGCCAGGTCAAAACCAGCGCCTCTGGAGTCAGCGTCCAGTATCGCACCGATGCGTTAGGCACCGGCTTCCGAGCCGCCCTGCCGGCCGGCGCGCTTCTGCCTGCCCCCTTGATGCTCGAAGCGGTCGAGGGCCGGGTGCTGGCCCGGGTCGAGGGTAGCGACAAGAACCTCGAGGCCGGCTTCTTGCCTGACGGTCGCGTCTATGTCAACGCTGACCCCGCCAACGCCAGCGCCCCGCTGGTGCTGTTCAATCCCGACAATCTGGACTACGGGATGATCTCGAAAGAGCAGCAAGGTCCCCAGGGCACCACCCGCAGCCTTCAGGAATACATCCACGCCGATGGCGGACGAACGATGGTGCAAAAGGACCAAGTGCGGAGCGATGGCACCCGCTCGTTCAACCAGATCCATCAAGATGTCCAGGGCAACCTTCGTGGCGGCCACGTGGATGTCGACGCCACCGGTAAAGCCAACTGGACCGAGCTGAAAACGTCTGTCAACGACAGAGGCGGGGTGACCCTCGAGGGGCCGCCGGCTGCGCCCGCGCGCTCGCTCTGGAGCCATCTGGCCGAGGCTTACAAGCAGCCCTTCAACACCAAGACTCCGCTCTGGGATTGGCAGAAGGAGAAGAAGCTGGCCGGCAAGTCGTCGGTGGTGGCGTCTTTCGGAACCTTCAGCTCGGCTCTGGCCAATGCGGCCGGCGGGATGGCTCCCGCTTTTTTGGCAGCCCTGATGCCGGCCCCGGCCGCGGCTCCCGCGCCCCAGGCCGCTCCCCCGCCCAGCCCTACGCCCGCTCAGGGCGTGAACGTGGTTGACGGCGATATCACGCGCACTCCAGCCGAAGGCATTCTCACCGCCGTCAATTCGTTTGGCGACTGGAGTGGAGGAGTCGACCGAGCCATCGCCCGCACAGCCGGAGGTCAGTATCATCAGCAGTTGGCCGATCTTGGCGAACTCAAAGAGGGCCAGACCTTCGTGGCCGGCAAGACGGCCGACCATCCGGGCAGCTTCGAGAAGGTCGTCTTTGCGGTTGACAATCTCAATCAACCGTTGGGCGAAGTGATTTACAACGGTCTCAAAGCGGCCAACGAAGCCGGTCTGCGCTCGGTCAATCTGCCGGCCATGCGCACCGGAGCCATGGCCGGCGTGCGCGAAAGCGAAGACGAGGCAGTTCAAGCCACGGCGGGCGCTATCCAGAAGTTCCGCTCGGAGTCGCCCGAGAATCTTCAGGCCATCAATCTGGTGGTCTATAACAATCCCCAGTTGGCGGCCAAGTTCAACCAGGCCCTGACTCAGGCCCAGGCGCCACCGGCGCCAGAGCCGAGCGTGGGGGCCGCCGCCCTCGAGAAGTTGCAGACCCTGGAAGGCGGCTACACCAAGGCCCACAGCGAGCGGGCTATCGATCTCTACGCGCTGCCGCTGGCCAAAGCTCTCGGCGTCTCCGCTACGGGTCTGGCCACCTTGCAGGCTTCGAGAGGCGTCTACGACATCGGCAAAACGGTGCTACCAGACAACCTCTTCGAGAACCGGCGGCTCGAAAAACACGAGTTCGAGCAGATGAAGGATCACGTTCGCGAAGAGAAGATCGGGGCGATTCTCGATGACTTGCAGGTCTCGCCCGGAGTCCGCGAAATCGCGCTCAACCACCACGAACGGCCCGACGGCAAAGGCTATCCCAACGGCCTGAGCGGCGAGAACATTCCGCCCCTGGCCCGGATCGTGGCGGTGGCCGATGCCTTTGACGCCATGACTTCGCCACGCTTCAACCGTGAGGGCGACCGCGAGGTCGAAGGCCAGGCCATGAAGCTCGACAAGGCCGTCTCGATCCTGCGCGAGAACGCCGGCACGCAGTTCGATGCCACGGTGGTCAACACGTTCCTCGACCAGGTTCTGCCAACCGCTCTCGAAGCCCGGGTCCAAAGTGGCGATCTCAACCCCGAGGCCCTGGCTGCTTTTCAAGCCAAATCTCAGGCCCCGCCTCAGGGCTGAGTTGACGCGTCCCCGGCCGGAGGCTGAAGGACCCTGCAGAGGAATGGGCTTCGGCCTGCCAGAACCACAGTTCTGGAATGAGTAAGCCTCAGCTGGATGAGGAGTCGAACCGGGGCCTTCGCCTCTTTTTACTCGGGGTTCGATTTGTAGGGCTGCTGGCGGCGTCATTGATGTCTGGGTTTCATCAGGATCCGGTCACTCTGGCCGACGACCTGGCGGGCTACGGACTGTACATCACCCTGGGGGTCGGTGCCTATCACCTGATCGCCGGTCTCCTCTCGCTCAAGGTCGAGAAAGCGCTGGCGGCTTTGTTGATCATGGCCGATGTCGGCATCGGGGTGATGATGACCTATCTCTATGGTCAGCCGTATTTTATCCTGGTTTTCACCCTTCCCGTCATTGAATTGGCGGCGTTTTTTGGTCACCTGGCGGCATTTTTCGCAGCCTTCCTCGGGCTGATCTTCTATGCCGTCATTTACGCCTTTCCGTTCTTGAACATGCTCGAGAACGCGCAGAATCCCCCCTATATCAAGGCCCAGCTCCACCTCTCCGGAGTTCAGGGCGCTCTCTCCGTGCTCTTGATCTGGCTTTACGCCCTGGCCGTGGCCGAGGTGGGCAAGCGTGAGACCATGGCCACCGAGGCCAAACAACAGCGGGATCTGCTCTATCAAGAGATCCAGTCAAAGACCGCCGAAGTCGGGGAGATCTACGGCGAAGTCGGCCAGCGCGAGGCGCGGGTCATCGAGATGGAAGCCGAGATCAAATCGCTGCGAGAAGAACTCGAGGTCTCCTATCGAGACCTGGCCGAGTCCAAAATGACCCTCAATCGGCACGAGTCGGTCATGGAAGAGACTCAGAACATGCTCGCTGATGAACTCCAGCGCGAGAAAGCGGCCCTCGAACGAACGGGCTCCCGGCTCAAGCGGACCCTCGAACAGAAGACTCGCCTGCTCGAGATCTTTCAACAGATCGCGGCCAGTCTCTCGATTGACGAGACGCTGCTGGCCCTGGTCTTTCATCTACAGTCGCTCTTTCCGTCCAAGACCTGCGTCATCTTCGTGTTAGACGAAGTCGATGGGCACCGACAACTGTTTCCTGAGGTGGCTGACTCCCCCCATACCGACTATTTCCGCACGCTGGTCTTGCAGGTGGGCGAGGAGGCGCCGGGCTGGGCGGTGGCCAGTGGGCGCAGTCTCAAGATCGACAACCAGGTGGCTCTGGTCGAAGGGGTCGAGGTGCGCACCTTGCCCGGCCAGGGAGCCAGCGCTCTGGTGGCCCCGCTCGCCTCGCAGGCCGTTCACGGAGCGATCTATCTCGGCCGCGAAGAGCCCGAGGCCTTCTCGCCCGAAGACCTGGCCCTGCTCGACGAGTTCGTGCACATGGCCGGTCTGGCCGTGGGCAACGCCCTCGAGTTCCGCCAGCGCATCAATCGGGGTCTCAACGACCCGGTCACCCACCTCTACAACGGCCTCTACCTTGAGGAGCGAATGAAAGAGGAGGTGCGCCGCGGCCGCCGCTACACCTATCCCGTCTCGCTGATTCTGGTCGACATCGACCGCTTCGCAGGCGTGGCCGAGCAATTGGGTCAGGAGTTTGCCGAGGGCGTCCTGCGCGAGATCGCCGAGGTGCTGCGCGAAGCCACTCGCGAGACCGACGTTCCGGCCCGGGTCGAGGGCGACGACTTCGGTGTGCTGCTGGTCCATTCGGACCGTAACAACGCCAAGGTGATTGGCGAGCGCATTCGCTCGGAAGTGGCCGGGCGCGAGTTCGGCGTCGGTCGCAATCGAGTGCGCCTGACCGTCTCGGTGGGAGTGGCCGGCGTGCCTCATGACGCCACCACCGACGAACACCTGCGCCTGCGCGCCCACGGCGCCCTCGAGCAAGCGCAGGGAATGGGCGGCAACCAGGTCTCTTTCTACGACGGCTAGCCGGGCTTCCGCGCGGAAGTAGCCGGCTCGTCTTCCAGCTGGAAGTAGCCCGGCCGAGTACGGCGCCACCAGGTGCCGAATTCGGCGCTACCCAGCGCCGTACTCCAGGCCTAACTCCCACACCTGGCCCACGCCGCGCACGGCGCCGAATCGCCGCCCGGGCTTTGGCCAGCTGAGCCTGGTTGGCCGGTCTTCCGCGCGGAGCTAGCCGGCTCGTCTTCCAGCTGGAAGTGGCCCGGCCGAGGACGGCGCCACCAGGTGCCGAATTCGGCGCTACCCAGCGCCGTACTCTAGGCCTAACTCGCCACACCTGGCCCATGCCGCCAAAAGCTGCCGAATCGCCGCCCTTGGCTGGGTGGCCTCGGGCCGCCCCGCCCGTTCTTCCGCGCGGAGCTAGCCGGCTTGTCTTCCAGCTGGAAGTAGCCCGGCCGAGTACGGCGCCACCAGGTGCCGAATTCGGCGCTACCCAGCGCCGTACTCCAGGCTAACTCGCCAGACCTGGCCCATGCCGTGCACGGCGCCGAATCGCCGCCCTTGGCTGAGTGGCCTCGGGCTGCCCGGGCTTTGGCCAGCTGAGCCTGGTTGGCCGTTCTTCCGCGCGGAGCTAGCCGGCTCGTCTTCCAGCTGGAAGTAGCCGGCCGAGTATGGCACCACCAGGTGCCGAATTCGGCGCTACCCAGCGCCGTACTCTAGGCCTAACTCGCCACACCTGGCCCATGCCGCCAAAAGCTGCCGAATCGCCGCCCGGGCTTTGGCCAGCTGAGCCTGGTTGGCCGGTCTTCCGCGCGGAGCTAGCCGGCTCGTCTTCCAGTTGGAAGTAGCCCGGCCAAGTACGGCGCCACCAGGTGCCGAATTCGGCGCTACCCAGCGCCGTACTCTAGGCCTAACTCGCCACACCTGGCCCATGCCGCCAAAAGCTGCCGAATCGCCGCCTTTGGCTGGGTGGCCTCGGGCCGCCCCGCCCGTTCTTCCGCGCGGAGCTAGCCGGCTTGTCTTCCAGCTGGAAGTAGCCCGGCCGAGGACGGCACCACCAGGTGCCGAATTCGGCGCTACCCAGCGCCGTACTCCAGGCCTAACCCGCCGGACCTGGCCCATGCCGCGCACGCCGAATCGCCGCCCTTGGCTGGGTGGCCTCGGGCCGCCCCGCCCGCCGTCCGCGGGGAGCTAGCCGGCTTGTCTTCCAGCTGGAAGTGGCCCGGCCGAGTACGGCGCTGCCCAGCGCAGGCCAAAGACGCCCAAACGCTGCGTCGTTCGGGTAACGAAGAGTTTACATCCGCTACTCCATGATCGCTCCTCAAGTTGCTAAAAACATGTTATAATTGGGCCTGTTTTAAGAATCTGGAGGCCACCAATGCATATCAATCCACACCTCGGCACAGGCGCCCCGGTCGCTCGCGCGAACACTCCTTTCATGCCGCCGGCCGCTCCCCCGGCGCCCCCTCAGGCCCAGCAGGGCCCCAGCGACGGGGTCTCGCTGAACGCCACCCCCTCCGGAGTCAAGTTTCAGGTCACGCCTTCCGTCAAAGAAGGCCAGCAAGTCTTCGCCCTCACCGTGGCCATTCCGGCCAGCCCGCTGGTAGCCGGCGGTGCTGTCATCGAGATCGTGCGTAACAGTGCTGGCCAGGTGGTCGAGAGCAAGGCCCAGGTAGGCGCCGAAGAGCGCCAGGTTCACGCGGGCGAGATGGGCAATGTGTTCGTCTCCACCGGCGACGGTCAGCCCTGGCTCTATCTCAACGACAACGCCCAGGACCCCCAAAACTTCTTGACCTACGGCATGTCCGACGCTCCCACCCGCACCCCCGACGGGGCTACCGTCCGCGAGCGTCAGGAATACGTCAAAGCCGACGGCACCCGCAACGTGGTTCACCACGAAGTGTCTCGCCCCGGCGAGCGCACTTTCACCTCGGTCGAATTCAAGCCCGATGGGACCACCTACGCCGCCAAGGTCGAAGACCACGGTGGCAAGCCGGCTGACGAGATCGGCATCAACAACATCAGCGGCACCCTCAAGCGCTCCATGAACCTGTTCGGAGGTGGCGGGGGCTGGAAAGAGACCGCCATGAAAGCCACCGTCATCGACGGCGGCGCCATTCGACTTACCGGCGATGCCAGTCCGGCTGATGCCAAGAAAGCTGCCCTGCGCAGCGGTCAGGCTCCCGACATGGCGATGATCAGCGGTTTCGGCACCAGTCTGTGGGGCCGGTTCCAGGGCTCGACCAACGAGATCATCGTGCCCATTTCGGCGCAGGCTCCGGCGGCGGCCAGGCCTCCTCAGATGCCGTTCATGCCACCCCCTCAGACCTAGGCTGAAGGCCCTGTCCGCTTTTGCGCGAATGGGGCTGGCCATGAAGGCTAGCGAGAAAACCCTACCAACTCCTTTGGACCCGGTGGTTCCTGATTCACGGGATCCTGGATATGGGTTGGGAGCCAAGATCGGGACAAACCAGCCCGACCTGCGTAAGAATCCGGGATTGTGGCCGATGTTCCTGGTTTACGGGCCGGGGCTGATTCGCCGGACTTTGGGTCTGGCGAGTCAGGCTGAGCAGATCGCCGATCTCGGCTGTGGCTGTGGCTGGCTGACCCTCGAGATGGCCCGGGCCAACCGGCAAGCTGTCGTGCACGGGGTCGACAAGAACGAAAAGCTGATTCGCTGGGCCGATACCTACTATCAGCGCTTCGCCGGCAGCGGGCAAATGGGCGAGATCAGCTACACGGCCAGTGACATCTCGCTGTTCGAGCTGACTCCCGGGCGCTATGACATGATCGTGGTCTCGTTCTTGATGAGCTGTCTGGAGAACCCCGGAGAGTTGCTCAGTCGCGCCCATCGGGCTCTTAAGCCCGGCGGCACCCTGGTCTACTACGACGCCTGCGAACCCTCCGCCGTCACCCTCGACCGCCTGGCGCGCTTGCGCCATACCCTGGCCAGAGCTCGGGGCAAGATGAGCGACCCGTGGAGCGAGCGCCGACGCCTGCAGGCGGGCTTTGCCAAAGACGCGGTGCGCCGCCAGCGCCCCGAGAAGGCGCCCCCCGAGCAGCATCTCTTTCACCGCATCGAGGAGATGTTCGAGGTCACCTACGAAACGCGCACCCGAGCTTTCATCGATCTCAGTCTGCCGAGGATCCCCCCGCGGCGGGTAATGCTTTACGTGCCTTTCTACAAGCTCGTCGACGAGCTTTGCATGGCCATTGGCTATCTCGAGGGCAGCTGTCGTTACGTCGTAGCCCGCAAACGCTAGGGGCCTAGTGGGCGCCCTCGAGGATGATCTCGCTGATACAGGTGTCGGCGTAGTCGGTGCCGGGATAGGTGTCGACGATGGTCAGGCGGATCTTGTCGGGATAGCCGACTTCGGTCTGGGGCACTCGGATGGATTGGACCGAGGCCGTGTCTTTGAGGACCACCCGGCCGAGAGATTGGCCATTGAGCGAGAGTTCGAGGGTTTTGACGCGAGAGTTTTTCTTCCACAACTCGGGCGACTTGGCGTAGCCATTGACCAGACTGACTCCGTTCCAGTTGGAACGTTGCTTCTCGTCGGCGTTGCCCAGGCTCATCTCGAGCCAGGCTCCGGGGCCCCTGGGCACGGCCCAACAGGTAGAAAAGTCGACATCGGTGGCCTGCTCGGCGCCGTAAGAGAGGGCGCCGGAAGGCGTGAGCTGGCCGCTGGCCCTGGTGGTCCAGGGTAGGGCGCAGGCCAGCGAGCAGCCTCCGAAATAGCCCAGCGACTCTTCACCGGGAAAGCTCTTTTCCACCACTTCGGTGGTCAGACTGGCCGCTACCGCGGCCGCGGAAAGCAAGGTGAGAACCAGCAAGCGCAGGCGCATTAGACTTCTCCTTGACCGTTTTGATCGAGCATGCGATTGCGCATCTCGAAGAGCTTGGGGCTCAGCCCCATCCAGTAGATATGGGGATTGACCCGTCGCTTGTATTCGTCGCGCAACAGGCCAAGACTTTCGACGGTGCGGGCGCGCAGTTGGGTGAGGGCGGGAAAGTCATAGACCACCTGGCCGTCGCGCAGCACCGGTTCGAGCAGCGGACGCCAGCGGGCCCCCCGGATCTTGCGGTTCATGTTGGCGTAGAGCGGGTGATAGGTCTTGACCCGCTCGCCGTCGCTCACGGTTTCGTCTTCGAGGGTGAGCATGTCGCCCACTACCTGGCCTTCTTCGTCAAAGGCCCGCCACACCTGTTTGACCCCCGGCACGGTCGTCTTCTCGGGGTTGGACGAGACTTTGATGCGCGGCTCCATCACCCCGTTGACCTCGGCGGCGGCGAGCTTGTAGACGCCGCCCAGGGCCGACTGGCCCTTGCTGGTCACCAGGTGGGTGCCGACTCCCCAAATATCGATCTTGGCGCCCTGGGAGATGAGGTTAGCGATGAGGTACTCGTCGAGATCGTTGGAGGCCACGATGCGCGCATGCTCGAGCCCGGCTTCATCGAGCATGCGGCGAGATTCTTTGCTGAGATAGGCCAGGTCGCCCGAGTCCAGGCGCACGCCGTCGAAGCGGTGGCCTTTGGCCTCGAGTTCTTTGGCCACGATGATGGCGTTGGGCATACCGCTCTCGAGGGTGTCGTAGGTGTCCACCAGCAGGGTGCAGCTGTCGGGATAACATTCGGCGTAGGTGCGAAACGCCTCGAGTTCGGTGGGGAAGGACATGATCCAGGAGTGGGCGTGGGTGCCTTTGACGGGGATGCCGTAGACCTTGCCGGCCAGGGTGTTCGAAGTGGCCGTGCAGCCCCCCAGAAAAGAGGCCCGACTGGCGCTGAGCGCACCGTCGATGCCCTGAGCCCGGCGCAGTCCGAACTCGAGCACCGAGCCGCCCCTGGAGGCCACGTACATGCGGGCGGCCTTGGTGGCGATCAGGGTCTGGAAGTTGATGATGTTGAGCAGGGCCGACTCGACCAGCTGGGCCTCCGGAATGGTGGCCTCGACGCGCAGCAAGGGCTCGCCAGGAAAGACCAGGCTGCCCTCGGGCACGGCCCGCACCGAACCCCGAAAGCGAAAGCCCTTTAGCCATTCGAGAAACTCTTCGCGAAACTGGCCGAGGCTGCGCAGATAGTCGAGCTGGTCGGGTTCGAAGCGCAGGTTGGTGAGGTAGTCCACGGCCGGCTCTAGCCCGGCGGCGATGCAGAAGCCGCCGTCATGGGGGTTGCGCCGAAAATAGAGTTCAAAGCAGGCGCGCTGGGTGGACTTGCCAGACTGGTGATAGCCGGCCAGCATGGTGAGCTGGTAGAAGTCGGTGAGAAGACTGAGATTCTCCATTGAGCCACCCTGTTAGGCAATCGCCTCCAACCTCCTGTTGGGGTTCGAAGGGTCGCCTGGCGGGCTGGTTGAAAGGCCTGCCATGGTTTATGCAATGGAAGAGCTGGCCTGGGGCGAGGTGCGTCGCCTGGGCCATCGCGGTGCCCTGTTCATGCTGCCGATCGGACCGCTCGAAGACCACGGTCCGCACCTGCCCTGCGGCGTCGACTGGTTCACCGCCCGCGAGATGACCCGTGAGCTGGCCGAGACCTTGTCTCGAAAGCGCCAGGTCGAGGTGGTGGTGTTGCCTTGCCTGGCCCTGGGAGCGAGTATGCTCTATAGCCTGGGGTGCGTGCGCATTCCCATGACGACCATGGGCAAAGTGGTGGAGAAGATGGGAATGGAGCTGGCCCGCGAGGGAGTACGCAAGACGGTGGTGGTGACCACCCACGGGGCCATCAGCCACCTGGCCGTGCTCGACCGAGCCTGCGCCCGGGTCACCCGCAACTCTCGCATGCAGATGATCAGCCCCTGTCGCGAGATCATCATGCACTTTCTTTCGGGCGGGCTTCGCCAAGAGTTAGAAACGGCGCTGGGGCGCAATCTGGGGGAAGAGGCGTGGCAGTCGCTCACCAGCGACTATCACGCTGGCGCCTGGGAGACGGGCTTGATGCTTCGCTATCGCCCCGAGCTGGTGGCCG
Source organism: Vulcanimicrobiota bacterium (assembly GCA_050250895.1). Classification (GTDB taxonomy): domain Bacteria; phylum Vulcanimicrobiota; class Xenobia; order Xenobiales; family JADMJV01; genus CAYRFU01. The sequence goes on from JBFWNU010000005.1 coordinate 424,256, forward strand.
ACTTCCATCGCGAGTTGCCGCCCCATCGAGTCGAGGTCGGAGCCCTCACCGGACTGCGTGGGCTCAACACCCATCGCGGCTATTTTGGGGACCCGGCTCTGGGCAGCAAAGAGTTAGGCGACGTAGCCGCCGAGGTCCTGATCGACCGCGGGGTCAAGGTCCTCGAGGAGTTTCTCGACCGTCCCCAGCAACCGTCTTCCAACCGCTGGTGGGCCTGGGCTGCGGCCGCCCTGGTGGGGGTCAGCCTAGGAGTGGCCTACCAGCGGGGAAAGTCGGATGAGTAAACCGATCGAGCTGGTGATCTGCGGGGCCGGCAGTCGCGGCCTCGAGATCTACGCCGACTATGCTCGTCGCTACCCGGACCGGGCTCGGGTGGTGGCCGTGGCCGAGCCGCAACCCAGCCGGCGCGAGTTGGCCCGCCAACGCCTGGGGCTCTCGCGGGACCAGCTCTTTGGCGACTGGCGCGAGGTGTTGGCCCAGCCCCGGCTGGGCCAGGCGGCGGTAGTGGCCACTCAGGACCAGCATCACACCGAACCGGCGATCGCTTTAATGCGAGCGGGCTATGACGTGCTGCTGGAGAAACCGATGGCCACCAACGAAGAGGACTGCCGCCGCATCGTCGAGGCCTCGGAAGCGAGCGGTCAGTTGCTGGCCGTGTGCCATGTGCTACGCTACTCGCCCTACTTTTGCGAGCTCAAGCGCTTCATCGAGTCGGGGGCGCTGGGAGAGTTGGCCTCGATTCGGCACTTCGAGCCGGTCAACTTCTGGCACTTCGCCCACTCGTTCGTGCGCGGCAACTGGCGCCGGTCGGATCAATCCTCGCCTTTCATCCTGGCCAAGTGCTGCCACGACATGGACATCATGCTGTATCTGCTGGGCCGGTCCTGCACCCGCCTTACCAGCTTTGGCCGCCTGGCCCACTTTCGCAGTCAGTGCCGACCGGCCGAGGCTACCGACCGCTGCCTGGACTGCCCGGTCAGCCAGTGTCCCTACTCGGCCTCGCGTTTCTATTTCGGCGAACTCGAGCGGGGCAATCTGGGCTGGCCCCTCGATGTGATTACCGAGGACTTTAGCCATTCGGGGGTCGAGAAGGCTCTGCGCGAGGGCCCTTACGGCCGCTGCGTCTATGACTGCGACAACGACGTGGTCGATCACCAGGTGGTCTGCCTCGAGTTTGAAGGAGGGGTGACGGCTACCTTCACGGCGGCCGCCTTCACCGACCATCGCGAGCGCGAGACCGAGGTGATGGGCAGCCACGGCTGCCTGCGGGGCGACGGTCGCTGGCTGACCTATGACGATTTCACGACGCGCCAGCAAAAGCGCTGGGAAGTCAAGTTCGAGGGGCACCACCTGGGAGGCGACGACGCGATGATGAACGAGTTCGTAGCCGCCGTACAAGAAAGAAACCCGTCCAGAATCCGGACGGGTGCACGCGTTTCGCTAGAATCTCATTTGCTGGCCTTTGCGGCCGAGCGGTCCCGCCTCAACGGGACGGTCGAGAGATTCTAACGAGAAGCCGTCTTGTTGCACTTGGCGCAGTCGGTCTTGGCGCTGAACCAACCGCAATCGCCGCATTCGGCGTTAGCCTGGCTCTTTTGCTCGGCGCAGCAGCCCTGGTCGGCTTTTTTGGCCTGTTTGTCGGCGCAGCAAGGCTTTTCGGCAGCCTGCGAGACCTGGGTCTTGTTGGCGCAACAGCTTTCGTTCTTGGCTTGTGACCAGACCGGCGAATAAAGGGCGGCAGCGATGAGAGCCGCAGCTAAAATCTTACGCATTTCAATCCTCCTAGAGATATCCTCTCATTCCCACATCGGGGCCTCGAAAACCTGCCAGGCAGGGTGCTGGGGTCCTAGCGAGAAGCTCCAATCTCGTGTCCCCCCAAAAGGTCCTAAGGCTCTGCTTGCTCGGGTTGCTGTTGCTCGGGTCGGCCCAGGCAGAAGAAGGCCTCTGGCCACCGGGTCTCTTTCCCGAGCCGATGAGCGCCAGCCTGCAACGCCGGGTGATGCAAGCCAGCGTCAGGCTCGGTCACGGGGGGTCGGGAGGACTGGTCTCGCCCCGCGGCCTGGTCGTGACCAACTATCACCTGGTGCAACCTTATCTCACCCCGCTTTCGGTCGAGCAGCATGGCTTTCTGGCCGGCGCTATCGAAGAAGAACTGGTCTTGCCCGGCCTGAGCGTGGAGTTGCTCGACTCTTATCAAGACGTCACCGCCGAGGTGAAGGGGGCGGTGGAACAGGGCCGGAGCCTGGCCGAACTCGAGTCCGGCTACCAGAGCCCCGACCTCAGGTGCCAACTGGTCCCACTGTATGGAGGCGTTTACTACCATCTGTATCGCTATCGGGTCTATTCCGACGTGCGGTTGGTCATGGTTCCCGAGCAAGAACTCGCTCTTTTCGGGGGGCAGCAGGACAACTTCGTCTTTCCCCGGGCTTGCCTCGACATCGCCTTCTTGCGGGTCTATGACCAGGGGCAGCCGCTCTCGAACGCCGAGTTCTTTCCCTGGCGGCGCCAGGGGGCCAGGCCCGGCCACTGGCTTTGGGTAGCCGGCAGCCCGGTCGAGACCTGGCGTGAGTTGACGGTGGCTCATCTTCAGTATTACCGTGAGCGGCGCCTGCCTTTGCGTCAGGCCTGGCTAGAAGGTCAAGCCGCGGCTCTGGCCGAGTATGCCAGACTCTATCCAGACCGAGCGGCCGCGACGGCCCCCACGGCCGCCCTCATCGACAACTCTCTGGTCGCCGTGCGGGCCAAGCTGCAGCTTCTTTCTGAACCTGCTCTGATGGCTGACAAAGAGGTGGAGGAGTCGCTGGTTCGCCAGCCCGGTCCCTGGAGTGTGGTGGGCCAGAGTCTGGAACGGTTCAGCGGCTTTGACCGGGCCTATGAGTTGCTGGTCGAAGGGGCGGCCTTTCCGCGGGCTTTTCTGGAGGCCGATGATCCCGAGTTGCGACGACTGCGGCTCGAGGCCAGTTTGGCCTTGATTCCCCGCTTTTTGGGGCCGGACCCGGCCGTCGAGTTGTGCCTGGGAGGCCGCAGTCCCGAACAGTTAGCTGCCGAGTTGAGCCAGTCGCCGCAAGGCTTGGAAGAGCTGCGCGGACGGTTGGCCGAGCTTCGCCAGCAGCTGAGCGAGCGCTACCGGCGCGAGGTGGGCGAGCCCCTGCGGCGGGCCTATCTCGAGATTGGGGAGGCCCGCATGGCCGCCCGCATGCGGGCTCCCGACGCCACCGGCACCTTGCGAGTGTCGGTGGGCAAGATGTTGTGGGGACATACCACGCTGGGGGACCTCTATCGCAAGCGCCGCCAAGCCCGCGGGGCTTTCCCCTTCGAGCTACCCTCGGGCTGGCTGGAAGCCCCCGGGCTGCATCTCGATATTCCCCTCAACTTCGTCTGCGGAGCCGATAGCAGCAACGGCAGCTCCGGCAGTCCGGTGCTCGATTCGGAAGGTCGTCTGGTCGGCATTCACTTTGACCGCGACCGCCCCGGGCTGGCCGGCGACTTTCTCTATGAGCGCGAGCGAGCCCGCAACATCTGCGTTCATCCAGCCGCCGTCATCGAGGCCCTCGAGGTGATTTACGGCGGCGACAGCCTGGTGCGCGAACTCGAGGGCGTCTAGGAAAACTTGGAGAGATAGTTGTAGAAGAAGCTCGAGCCGGTGTCTTCGATGAGTTCCATGTCGGGTGAGCTGTTGAAGACCTTGTGGGATAGGAAGGTCTTGCCGAGCAGCTTATGGGGCTTTAGCTCGATCTGGGGAGCCGCCCTCGAGATGGTGGTGTGCACCAGTTCGACGCAGCCGAACGCGCTGTCGTCGGCGAGATTGAAGGTAGCGTCGTAACCCTTGCCCACATGGCGATTGGCCTCGGCGGCCGCCTTTTCGGCCTGGCCAGGCTGATAGGCGGGTCGAAGGATGCGAGCGTGGTGGTTCTCGGCCAGCAGTTCGTCGACCGGGCGCTTGAGCACGCCGTCGCCCCACAGAGCCTCGACCACCTGGCCGTCGCCGACATAGAGAGCGGTGTGGCTCCAGCCACCCCCGATGCCCAGCAATACCTCGGGAATCTCGAGATCCAACCACTTATCATGGTTGGTGATGACGATGTCGCCGGGTTGAAGATTGGCTTTGAAGTGATCGATCTGCTGGGGCGAAAGGGTGGGGTGGGAAGTATAGCTGACATCGGATAGACGCTTGAACAGCTTGCCATACGAGAAGCCTTTGGTCTCTTGACGTAGCCGGTCTGAAGTGATGTCGATGTTGAGCTTGTCGAGCACCGTCCCCAGGGTAACGCCGACAAAACCTCCGGCCATCCCGCCGACCACGCGACCCAGCGGCACCACTCCCTCGAACTTGCGGTTGCGAAATTCGGTCAGCAGGCCGACGGCCAGACCGGCGGCGCCCCCGATCAGCGTGCCGGCCGGCCCGAGAGTCGAGCCGACGCCGGCTCCGAAGCTAGTGGCCAGGGTGGGCACGGCCAATCGTCCGGCCAGGGCTCCAAAGCCCGCCAGCACGGTGCCCAGGGCTTTGCTCGAAGGACTAAAGACCCGCTCTTCGAGAGTCGGCTCGGCGGGCGCAGGCGTAGGAACCTTGCCGGACGCGCTGCGGCTGGGCAAGGCCCCGGGTGAGGGTGAGATTTTCATTGGTGCTACCTTTCCACGGTTAATCTAGCTCGATGGTCTGAAAGAATCGTGACAGGGAGCCTTGCCTGAGTAGCCAATAGAGGAGCCCCATGACGAAGGTTGTTCTGGTGGGCGCCGGCAGCGCCCAGTTCGGCTATGGAACCCTGGGCGAAATTTTCGCCAGCGAGGCTTTGCGCGACTGCGAGCTGGTCTTGCATGACATCAACGGTCTGGCCCTCGAGCGGGTGCGCAAGGCGGGTCAGGACTTTATCGAGGCCCACAACCTGCCGTGCCGGCTGACGGCCACCCTCGAGCGGACCGAAGCGCTCCAAGGTGCCGACTTCGTGGTCATCTCGATCGAAGTGGGGGACCGCTTCGCCCTCTGGGATCAAGATCGCACCATCGCCCAGCAATACGGCATCCGTCAGGTCTTTGGCGAGAACGGCGGGCCGGGCGGGCTGTTTCACTCGCTGCGTATCATTCCGCCCATTCTGGCCATCTGTGAAGACGTGGCCCGTCTGTGCCCCCAGGCGTACGTCTTCAACTATAGCAACCCGATGAGTCGCATTTGCACCACCGTCCATCGGCACCTGCCCGAGGTTCGCCTGGTGGGTTTGTGCCACGAGGTGGCCTCGCTCGAGCGTTATATCCCGCCGATGCTGGGAGTGCCTTACGAGCAACTCTCGCTGCGGGCGGCCGGGCTCAATCACTTCAGCTGCCTGCTTACGGCCCGCTATGCCGACGGCCGCGACGCCTATCCCGACATTCGGGCCAGGGCTCACCAGTTCTTCGCCGAGGTGCCGGGCAGCAGTGACTATTTCCAGCATTACCTCGACACGGGTTACACGGTCGACACCGAAGGGGCCCGCAGTCTGGACGAGGCGGTGGTCAAGGCCGCCCGCCAGTGGACCGAGCGCACCCTGTTTCGGTTCGTGCTCGACCATTTCGATCTGCTGCCCATCACCAGCGACAGCCACTTTGGCGAGTATCTCGGCTGGGCCTGGGAGGTGGTCGACCACCAGGGGATTCTCGACTTCTATCGCTACTATCAGCTCTTTCTAGCCCAGGTCGAGCCTAAGATCGAGCTTTCGGTCAAGGAGCGGCTGGTACCCATCATCGAGGGCATCCTCACCAATCAGAGCTTCGAAGAGCCGGCCGTCAACGTGCCCAATCGGGGTTACCTCAAAGAGCTGCCCGAATGGCTCGCGGTCGAGGTTCCGGCCATCATCGACGCCAGGGGAGTGACCGGCGTGAGTCTGGACGAGCTACCCAGGGCCTATGCCGGTTTGCTGCAAAACCAGGTCGCCGTGCACCAGATGACCGCCGAAGCAGTGCTGACCCGCTCACGCAAAGCCGCCGTCCAGGCGCTACTGGTCGATCCCGTGGTGGACCGGGCCGTGTGCGCCCGCGAACTGGTCGAGGTGATGTGCAACCTGCAAGGCCCGTTTCTGGGCTATCTGCAGTAACTAACGGTGTTTGCCCTTGCCTTTGGCCTCGACCTTCTGCTTGACTTTGCCCGGGGCCGTGCCGGTCAGTCCGGGTGGACCGCCGTGAGGGTGATCGGGGTGGTATTTCACGTGCCAGGCGTAAGGGTCTTCGATGCGGATGACCTGGGGTAGGTATTCGGGAGCCACGATCACCTGGACGGGGTTGTCGAGTTGCAGCTGAGAATAGGTGACGCGGGCGCCGCCCATCTCGAAAGTGGCGATGCTCGAGGGTACCAGATAGCTGCCCTGGGGGCCGCTCACCATGACGCCTTCAGGGTAGAGGCCGTAGACATTGCCGCTGAAAGGGTCAGCCCCCGCCGCCGCTGCCAGGCCTAGAATGGCCAGACAGGTAAGAATCGTGCGCATAAGCTCCTCCTTAGAGATTGTTGAGCAGTTGGATCATCGGCAGAAAGGAGGCCACCGTGATGAAACCCACGATCGTGCCCATCACTGCCATGATCAAAGGCTCGATCAAAGACGACAGGACCTCGAGTTGGTGGTCCACCTGGGCTTCGTACATGGCCCCCACCTTACCCAGCATCCGGTCGAGGGTACCGGTTTCTTCGCCCACTTTGACCATTTGTAGGGCCATCGGGTTGAAGGCGTCGTACTTCTGCAGGGCGGTGTAGATGCCTGCGCCGTTGAGCAGTTCCTCGCGGGCCCACTTGAGCTTGGAAGCAAGCACAGCGTTCGAGGCCACCCGCTGCACCGTGCCCAACACCTCGGCCAACGACACGCCAGCGTCCAGCATCGTCGACATGGTGAACAAGACCCGGGCTTGAGCGCTCAGCTCGAGCAAAGGACCAAGGACCGGAATCTTGATGACCCAGTGGTCGATCTGATAGCGCAGGTGAGGAGCGTTGTCGAGGTTCTGATAGATCTTGTGCAGGGCGAAAAAGCCGAAGGCCATACAGCCGAAGATCGGAACGCCCACTGCCGGCTTGGCCGCCATGGTGGCGATCCAGACCAGCAGTCGCGTGGGCCAGGGCAGGGACACCCCCAGGTCGGTAAAGACCGGAACCATCATGGGGATGATGTAGAAGGTGAACAGCAACAGCACGCCCACGCAGACCACCGCGATCACGGCCGGATAGGCCATGGTCGACTGGACCTTCTTCTGCATTCGCACCGTCTTCTCGAGCAGGTCGGCCAGTCGCCTGAGGGTGGAGTCGAGCGTTCCCGAGTCCTCACCGGCCTTCGAGAGCGCCACGAAGACATCGCCGAAGGTCTTGCGATAGGTGTCAAAGGCCTGCGATACCGAGGCCCCTTCTTCGATTTCGTTGGCGACGTTGTTCATCACCACGTTAAGCCGGACGTCTTCGCCCTGGCTGCAAAAGCGAACAGCTCGATTGACCGAGATACCGGCGTTGACCATGGTGGCCATCTGGCGACAATAGACGGCCAGGTTGTCCTTTTTCACTCGCGGGGCGACCTGAAGGCCGAGCCCGGACGCGCCGCGCTCGCGCTTTTCTTCCACCAACAGCACCCGTTTATGGACCTCCATGAGCCGCTGGGTGACCCACTCGGCGCTCGGCCCGCGCATGCTGCCATGGATGAATTCATCCTCGCAGTCGATGGCTTTGAAGACGTACAGTCCCATTTCCCCTCCTAGTAGGCTACCGGCTGTTCCACATAGGCCCTGAGCCGAGGATGGCCAGTGCCCAACGTGGGCCAATAGGGCAGATCGTTGTTGGGATCCAGCGCCAATTGCCCGAACTGGCTAAGGTTCCACATCTCGGTGTTGAGTTGGCCAGGGGTGGACTCGACGCCATGCACCAGGCTACCGATCAGGTTGAACGTGCCGCCGTTGGGAATGTCGAGGCCCGGCCCGCCCGGGTTGGTGGGATTGCTCAGCAGCTTCTTGTCCATGCCGAGTAGGTGCGAATAGACGTAGTAATTGTTGTCGAAGGTGGTGTTGGTGATCGAAAGGGCAAGTTCTCCTTTGTAGGGCGCGCTGCCGATGCCCGCCACGTTTTGGGGGTCTCCGGCCAGCAGGCCCAGCACGTCGGACTCGTCGGTTTCTACCGGCTGTTGGCCGCGCGCCGTATCACTCTTGAGAATCTCGCCCGTGATCGCGATCGAGCCGGCGGCGGCGATGGTCTTACGACCTTTGGCCGTGCCGGAGATGGAGTCGATGTCACCGTTGACGAGGATGGTAAAGCTCGCGTCGTTGGGGTCCACATTGTGGGTCTGCAGAACGTTGCCGGCCGCGTCGCTGACGACCAGTTTGCCAGAGTTAAAAGTCTGGCCGCCGATCTGAGTGCCGTTCTCGGTCACCAGCGTGATGCACACCATCGCGCCGTTGCCCCCGTTACCGCCGTTGCCCCCGTTACCGCCGTTGCCCCCGTTACCGCCGTTGCCTCCGTTACCGCCATTGGCTCCGTTGCCGCCATTGCCTCCACTATTACCATTGCCGCGCGCGGCCAGCAGCATGCGGTTATGGCGGCGCGGAATCAGGTTGTCCCGGTCGCGAACGTAGAGAGTGTCCTGGCTGGCCAGCACACGAGCTGGACCCACCATCGAGAGGGGGCCGTCCAGGGTCAGTTTGAGGGTCTGGTTGCCGCCCACAGGTGCGCCGCTGCTGGGATGAACGGGCAGACCAAAAGAGGGCGACGCCGAGTTGGTGTCGGTCACCAGAGGAGTACCATCGGGAGCCGTGATCACCAATTTGAAGTCGGTGACCCCGCTGTCGATGAAGATGCCGCCGGTGGTGTTGGTGCCGTTGTCGGGAATCGTAATCGTTCCACTGGGCACGGTGGCGCCCAGCACGTCGTTTTTGATCTCGGTAAAGACGGCGTCGACATCATCAAGATTCTGCACCGGGTAGTTCGAGACAATCCCGTTGGAGCCGTCACGGTAGACGCTTTCGTACTGAGACTCGTTGACGGTGGCCGGATTGCCCGCGTAAGGGGCTCCTCCGCCCAGATACTTGTCTCCCTTTGGGCTGCCCGATTCGGCCTGGGTGGCGTAGACGACACCCTGAAGGGGAGCGTTGGCGGGACTACCGCTGAAGTTGTGGCTGCTGCTGTCCATCTTCCAGATGCCATTGAAATAGACATCGCCCGAGATGGGCACATCGAGGGGCCAGGCCGTATTAGGGTTGCCGCTTCCGCCGCCCTGAAATCCCTCGAAGTAGAAGGCATAGTCCAGCAACGCGTTGGTCATCTCCAGCACGGCCACCACCCGGCGCCGGGCCTGGCCACGCAGCACGCCCTCGGAGGTGATCCGGAAGGTTCCCGAGGCCAGGGGCTCGACTTTGGTGATCTGCCAGCTCCACTCGTTGTCGAGGGCACCAGATTGGCCCACCAGGCCAGCGGGCGGGTTGCCATCGGCCAGCCATTTCGAGGCTTCCACGATACCGGCGTCGGCCGCGTAGGAGCCGCGCGTGGCGATCCCTTCTCGGAGCGCCGAGTGGAGTTCGGTGGGCACTAACTTGATGACCGCCAGGGCCAACAGATTCAAGACGATCAGAAAAAAGATGGTCAGGATCAACACGCTGCCGCGGCGATTGGGTGTTTCTCGATAGCTTGCCTTCATCATGTTTCCTCGCATTCTCAGTTGGAGACCCTCAGCGATTCGTGGGGCACGTGGAGGATAGTCTCGAGGTCGTGCTCGATGTCGCGTTCCTGCCGGTTGGCTCCGCGCGTCTTGCCGCGCATCAAGAGCCGGACACGCAGCGCGTTGGTGCTCTCACGAGTGACTTCGAACTCGACCAGGGTCGTCTGTCGGTCGGTGTGAGCCAGGCTGCGCGGAGCTAAGTTCGGATCGGTGTCCCAATTGCTTCCGTTGGCAATTACCCGCTCCAGCAGCAGGTCCCCGTTGCGCAGGACCACGCGGTAGGTGTGATACGTAATGTCGCCGAGGCCGGTGGCCGACAGAGCGCTGGTGGTGGGACTGGGATAGGCCGGCTCCAGCCAGTCCTCGGTGGTGGAAACCACCAGTTCGCTGGCGGTGGTGCCGTTGCTGTCGGGCACGTAGATGGTCTGGCCCGAGCCGGGAAAGGCTGACAGCACCACCGGGGTGAGGCGCTCCATTGCCTGCCGACCTTTGGTCTGGATGTTCACTCGGGTGCTGCCGTGGTCGTAGCTGGTATAGGACTGGTTGTACACGACCGTCAAAACCAGCCCGATAACCGAAACCAGGGCCATGGTGATCAAGAGTTCGGGCAAGGTGAATGCTTTTTGTCTCATGGTGCCCCCTGCAGAGCGATCAGCTCCACATTTCGCTCGCTACCCCGCTCAAACCAATAGACCCGTACGGTGATGGTGGCGAGATCGTTGTCGGCGTTGTAGCTGATGGAGATGTTGCGGGTAAAGTCGGTCCCGCCGGTCACTTCCGCACCCCCTCCCGACTGAAAGGGGGCCGCCGCCAGGGGGGTCCGGTCGCTGGGCGAAGCATCCACCAGTCCGGTCACAGGAGTGGTGGAGAAGGGAAAGTTGTTGATCCGGATCTGAGCCACCAGTTGACGCGCGTGGTTGTTTGCTTCAGACATGAGGACACCATGCTTGGTAGCCTGGGTGCCATAGATGAAAGTCGAGATCAGCCCGAGGATACCCACCGAGAGGACGCCGACAGCTACCAGCACCTCCACCAGGGTCATCCCTCGTTGCCTAGATTTGCACAATGATGACTCCCTTCCACACCTCGCTCTCATTATGTCACTACGGCGGCCATCGGTAATTATCCGCAGGCATAGCCTGAGTGTATAGAATCCGTGGTCCCAGTAGGGCGGACCGAGCGGGGAACTTCGTGTCTAATGGCGAAAAATTTAGTAGATCCGAGGGAGGTTTTCGAGAAGAAAAGTAGGACGGATTGACTGCGGCTGAGCGAGCGTTCGTGCGCTACACTGGTTTTATACGGATGGATATATACCGAGGCATAGAAGTTTTTCAGGAGGTCGCGTTATCTGGTCAGAGTGGATACTATGGTAGAGTGTGCCCTAGATAAGCGACCCATCAAAGTTATGCTCGTAGACGACCATCCGGTGGTGGTGCAAGGTTTGCGAGCTCTGCTGGAGGCGGATTCCGGCTTCGAGATCTGCGCCGAGGCCTATGACGGCAACCAGGTGCTTGACCTGATCGACTCGAGCCAGCCCGACGTGGTCCTCATGGATATCCGAATGAAGGACATGGGAGGGCTCGAGGCGACCCGGCAGATCAAGGCCCGTCACCCCGATGTGTCGGTGATCGTTTTGACGGTGTATGACGCCGACATCTATGTCAGCGAGGCGGTTCGGGCCGGAGCGTCGGGCTATCTGCTCAAGGACAGTTCTCCCGAGTTGCTCATCGGCGGGATTCGCTCGGTCGTTCAGGGCGGAGTCCTTTTTTCGCGCGAACTCGCCTTTAGCGCCCTTCATGCCCGTTCTGAGACTCCGGGCATTGGCGCGCTGACTCCCCGAGAACTCGACATCCTGACCATGATGGCCCAGGGCAACACCAATCGGGCCATCGCCGAGCAACTACATCTAGCCGAGATTACGATCAAGAAACAGGCCCAGAGCCTCATGCGCAAATTGGGAGTCAATGATCGGACCCAAGCTGCCGTGCTGGCCGTACAGTTAGGACTCATCGACGCTTGAGGCGTCGCCCGCGAGGTCTCTCGCTGGCCTCGGTGCTGGCCGTGGCCGCGCTGATGCTGTGCCTGGGCTTCACGGTGGTAGCAGTGGCCTTCAGCCATCTCGGTCTGGGCAACCGAGTCGAGCACCAGGCCAGGGCTCGTAACGTGGCCGAGTCGCTCCTGGCCCAGGCGGTAGAGCGTTTGATCTTGGCCCAGCAGAACGACCAACCCCTGCCGCCCCGGATGGCTCTCAGCCAGGGCGAGGCCGCGGCGCGATTGTTTTTTGAGCCCGAGCAGACAGACATTCCCGTGTGTACCGATAACCTCGGTAATGACAACGCGGTCGAAGGCACCGCCGGGACGGTAGTGCCAGCCCACACGGCCCACCTGGTGGCCGAAGGTCGCTCGGGCGGAGTGCGGGTGCTCATGGAGTGTTTGGTGGGCGTGCCTCGCTATCCTTACGGTATCGCCTCCAACGGTCGCCTGGTCTCGCGCGGAAACCTGGTGGTGGGGGCCGTTGACTCACTCCAGGATGCTCTCGAGGAGAACGGCTTTTCCGAGGCCGATGTGGTGGCCAACGCCAACTCGGCAGACGCGGTCGTGCTCGAAGGTCAGGCGTTGATCACGGGTAATCTACGCTCGGCCGGGGGCGTGCGCCTCTCGGAGCAGGTGGAGGTTCGCGGCGAGGTGCGCTCGCACGGCGGTCGGGTCTCGATTCCGAGGCTCGAGGTGGGCGAGTTCGACCCTCTCGCCCGCGGCCAGACCAACGTGCGCGAGTTGGGCGAGGCGTTTGTCGAGAATCCGGTGCTGGGTGGTTACGTTCGTCGCCAGGGCGACCTGACCGTGCGCGGTGATGCTCGCCTTGACGGAGCGGTGCTCTTTGTTGACGGCGACCTCGATATTCGTGGAGGCATCGACGGTCGAGGCGCCATCTTCGTGACCGGCACTACCCGCATCGTGGGCAGCGCTAATTTGCGGACCGACAACGCCGCCGCGCTGGTGAGTGCGGGCGACGTTACGCTGGTGGGCGAGGGTGAGGGTCAGTCCTTCTTCCAGGGCCTGATCTACACCGAGGGGAGCTTGACGGCGTCGAACATTCGCCTGGTGGGGGTCTTCCTGGCGGCCGGTGAAGAAACTCAGGCGACCATCGGTGTCGAGAACGTGGGCTTGCTCGAACTGCCTGAGTACGCTGACCTTGATTTGAGCGCCGATGGAAGAATGGCGTTGCATTTCGACTCGAATAGCGGCGAGTTCCGTGGGGTCGAGCCCCAGGGGGAGATCGCCGGGCTTCCCGAGGGCGTCCTTCGCGTCGAGGTCCGCAAGGTCGGCCATGACTTCGTCGTCAATAATCCGGCCACCGGTTTCCAACTCACGGCCGTCGACCCTGCGGCCGCGGTGGAAGCTCTCGAGGCCGCCCTGCGCCTCGAGGTGCCGGGCTTTCAAGCACTGCAACACGGTGACGGTCAACAGGTGAGCACGCTGATCTCTAACCACCTCGAGCGAGCTGCCGGCGGGCCCGACAGCCGGTTGGACTTTCGCCTCAATCTCAACGAATTTCTCCCCTTTTCCGAAAGGGCCCGGGTTCTGCTTTGGCGAGAGATGCCCTGAGGCTGCTGGTTCTGCTGGTGGTCCTCGGTCTGTCCGGACCCGGCTGGGCTCGCCAGGTGACCTTTCATACCCAGCCTGAGGGGGCCAGGGTCTATCTCGAGAACTCGGGCCAGAGCGGAGGCGACTATCTCGGCCGCTCGGGCCAACCCCTCGAACTCGACCTGGCCAGGTTCGAAGGCCAGACCAGCTTCGATGTCCGCTTTGAGGCCGAGGGCCTGCCGCCACTCATCGTGACCTTGCGTCCCGAGTTTTTTCTGCAGCACGACCACTATCCTGAACGGGGTGTGGTCTTGTTAGACGATTCTGGTTGGCCCAAGTGGCCTTGGGGCCTGCTGGTCCTGCTGGCCGTGGCCGCCTGGCGCTGGCGCGGGCGCAAGCTCGAGACCGACCCGTTGGTAGGCGCCAGCCTGGGACCCTACCGCCTGGGCTCGCGGCTGGGCAGCGGGGGAGGGGGCAACGTCTATCGGGCCGAGGGGCCGGCCGGGCGGGTGGCCGTCAAGGTGGCTGTGGCTGATCAGCTGGACCCCGGTGCCCGTCAGCGATTCGCCAGGGAGATCGAGAATTTCTCACGCCTGGAGCATCCGGGGATCCTGCGGCTGCTCGATCGAGGCGAGCAGGGCGAGTTGCTCTATCTGGTGACCGAACTCCAAGAGGCCAACCTGCGGGCCCGCATGGGCGCTCCCATGGCCTACCAGGAGGCCGTAGCCATCGTCCTGGAGTTGCTCGGGCCGCTCCAAGCTTTGCATCGGGCCGGATTGGTCCACCGTGACCTCAAGCCCGAGAATGTCTTGCTCGGTCGCGATGGGCTGGTGCTGGCGGATCTGGGTCTGGCGGGCGAGCACCGCACCAGTGGCTTCTCGTCCACTCGGGGCGGGCTGGGAACTCTCGGTTATGCCGCGCCCGAGCAACTCAGCGGTGAGCAGACCGATGCTCGCACCGATCAGTATTCCCTGGGAGTCGTCTTTTTCGAGCTGTTGACCGGCCGTTTGCCCTTTCCAACCCGGGGTGCCGAGGCGGTGGTGGCCCACCTCACCAGCGCCCCGCCCAGGCCCAGCGATTTCGCCCAGGGTCTCCCGGAGGGCCTGGACCAGGTGGTGGTGCGGATGCTCGCTAAGGTGCCGGCCCGCCGGTTTGAGGACCTTAGCCAGGTGGGTCAGGCACTCGAGGCGCTGGCTTGAGGCCGGCTCTGGTGGCTCTGGCCGTGCTGCTGGGCAGCAGCGCCTGGCTGGCTCCACTGCCCGACGGCTGGCGCACGGGCATCGGACTGGCCTCGCTGTGGTTGGTTGGGGCTGTAGCTTTCGCTCAGCAAAGAAGCGGGCCTCGGCCCCCACCCGCCGCTGGCGACGATCCCCAGGTGGCCCGGCTGGCCGAATCCCTGCGCGAGGTCTCCCAAGAGTGGCAGAGGTCGCGGGCCGAGCTTTCGAGTTCGAAAGATTATACCGAGCGGGTCTTGCGCTCGATCGGCAACATGTTGATCGTCGTGGGCCGCGACGGTTTGATCCAGTCGGTGAATGCGGCCGTGAGCGAGACCCTCGGCTACCCCGAAGCGGACCTGATCGGCCAGCCCTTGAGCCGGGTGGTGGCCGACTCGTCGCCCCAACAAGAGCTGCTCTTCACCGGTTCGGTGCGCCACATCGAGGCCGTCTATAAGGCCAGCAGCGGCGAAGAAGTTCCCGTCTTCTTCAGTTGTTCGGTAGTGCGCGATACCGAGGGAGAGTTAGAGAGCATCGTGACCGTGGCTCAGGACCTTCGCGACCGCAAGCGAGCCGAGGGCGCCCTGGCTGCCAGCGAGCAGCGGTTGCGGACCATTTTCGCTTCGGCGGCCATCGGCATGGCCCGGCTCGGCTTGGATTTGCGGCTCAGCCACCCCAATCGTGCCCTGCAGAAGATGTTGCAGCGCAGCGAGGCCAGCCTGGCCAGGGCTTCGCTCGACGAACTGCTGGCGCCGGCCGACCTCGACCGGCACCGCCGGTGTCTTGGCGAGCTTGGCGCGGGAGAGCGCCAGGTCTACCAGTTGGAGCACCCCTGGCTGCGGGCCGGAGGCGAGTCGTTCTGGGGCAATACCATCGTTTCCCTGGTGAGCGATGAGGGGGGACAGCCTCTCTTTACGGTCCTGCTGGTCGAGGACGTCACCCGCCGGCGCGAGGCGGAACAGAGCCTGGCAGCGGCCCGCGAGCAGATCGACGAATACACCACCACCCTCCAGGAGAAGGAGTTTCGTCTGCGCGAACTGTTCGAGCGATTGGTTCGTTCCCAGGAAGATGAGCGGCGGCTGGTGGCCAACGACCTGCACGACGGAGTTCTGCAGTACGTCATCGCGGCCGAGTTACACCTCAAGGCCTTTCAGAATAGCCAGGGGGGTGAGGCCAACCCGAATCTCGAGAGGGGCATCCAACGCCTGCGGGAGGCGGTGGTAGAGGGTCGGCGCTTGATTTTTAATTTGCGTCCCTCGACGCTCGACGATTTCGGCCTGCCAGAGACCCTCCGGCGCCAGTTGACCGAACTCGAGACCGACACCGGTTGTCGCTGTACCTTCGAGTGTGAGCTTGGCGACGAGGCTCTGCCTGGCCCGACCGAAACGACAGCTTATCGCATCGTGCAAGAGTCGCTCAACAACATCGCCAAGCATGCCGAAGCCGATGAAGTCGAGGTCAGTCTGCGCCGGGGCCAGGACCGTCTCCAGTTGCTGGTCCGCGATAGTGGTATCGGCTTTGATCCCTCGGCCGAGCGCGTCGGGGTAGGGCTGCGCGCCATGCAAGAACGGGCCCACCTCATGGGCGGCTGGCTGGAGATCAACAGTCGACCCGGTGGTCCCACCGAGATTCGGGCCGAGTTGCCGTGCGGCTAGATAACGAACATTCGGACGCTTGCGCCCTCTGGGGGTGGGTGCTATAATACGCCGAGCCTGCGGCCTCTGGCCGCAGAAACCCTTTCACTCTCGGGCTTCGTGCTTGAGAGTCATCAGTCCAAGGGAGGGACATAAACCATGGCTTTGCGGAATTACGAAGTCACGTATATCCTGGATCCGACGCTGGGCGACGACGCTGTCGAAGGCCTCAAAGAGAAGTTTTCTCAGAACGTCAGCTCGGCCGGCGGCGAGATTCAAGACATCAAATCCTGGGGGAAGCGCCGTCTGGCTTACGAGCTCAACGGCCGCCTCGAGGGAATTTATGTGACGATGCGGTTCGACTCCGACACGGGTACGGCCGCCGAACTCCGGCGCATCATGGGCCTCAGCGATGAGGTCATGCGCAGCATGTTCGTGCGGACCAACTAGTCGAGTCTATCGCCATCGTCTGAAAGGTGGTCTCCATTGGCGAGCCTAAATCGAATCATCTTGATCGGCCGGGTGGCCAAAGTCCCCGAGCTGCGTTACACACCGAGCGGTGCGGCCGTGGCCAACTTCAGGTTGGCTGTCGACCGCAAGTTCAGCAAAAACAACGAGACGGATTTCATCCCGATCGTCGCCTGGCGGCGTCTGGCCGAGATTTGCAACGAGTACCTCACTAAGGGTAAGCTCGTCGCCATCGAGGGCAGCCTGCAGGTGCGCACCTACGAGGACAAGGACGGCCAGAAACGCACGGCTTTCGACGTGGTCGCCGACGAGATGCAGATGCTCGACCGTGGCGCCGGTGGTGGTGGGGCGGGTGGCTCTGGAGAGCAACGCCAGCCCAACTACGACCGCGAACCGGTCGGGGCGCCAAGTGGGGGTGGAGGCTACGGCCAAGGTGGGGGCTACCCACCGATGGACGATGGTCTCGGCATCGACGACATCCCGTTCTAACCAACCGGGTCCATTCGGAGCCCAGGAAGGCGCCCCCGGGGGCGCCTTCCTTCGCTAGGAGACAAAGATGAAAGTAATTTTGCTTCAAGACGTGAAGAAGCTCGGGGCCCGCGGTGACATCGTCGAGGTGGCCGATGGCTACGGCCAGAACTTCCTCTTTCCCCGACGTCTGGCAGCGCCAGCCACCGAGGGGGCGGTCAAGGCCCGCAAGAGCGAGATCGCGGCCGCCTCGGCCCGCGACCAGCGCGAGCGGGACGCCGCCAAGGATTGGGCCACCAAACTCGAGGCCAAGCCTCTCAACCTGAGTGTCAAAGCTGGTGAGGGCGGCAAGTTGTTCGGTTCGATCACCACCAAAGAGATTGCCGCCGGCATCAAGAAACAGCACGGCTATGTAGTGGACAAGAAGAAAATCCATCTGCCCAAGCCGATCAAGAGTCTCGGGACCCATCAGGTGACCATCAAGCTCTATCCCAAGGTCACCGCCACGGTTACGGTCGAGTTGGCTCCCGACGCATCATGAGTCGACGAAGCCGCTCGGGACCGAAGGTCGACTACGACCGTCAAATCACGATCCTGTTCAGCTTCTTGTCGAACCTGTACGGTCCCGACAAGTTGGTGCTCAAGGCTGGCAAGCTTGACGCCCTCAAGCTGATGCGCTCGGACAACGTGGGGGAACGGCTGCTGGCTTTGCAGCGGCTCGTCTTTGAAGATCCGACCTTGTGCGATCTGCCTCTGTTGGAAGATTATCCCACCATCCTCAACCGGCTCGAAGAAGAGATCGCCGACGTAGTGGCCATGCGGACCGTCGAAGAGAGCCTCGATCGCAAGATCGCCAACAAAATGCAGGAGCGACACTTCGAGTATCTTCAAGAGCTGCGGCGTGAGGCGCTCAAAGAAGAGCACGGCCCCGAGAACTCGGCCACGCTCAAGCGCCTGGCCGAGCTCGAGGACCTCGAGGAGCGGGGGCTGGATGCGTCAGCTCTGGCCCTGATGCGGCCCCAGAACCTGTCCGAGGTCGTCGGTCAAGAAGAGGCCGTAGAGAGTCTGCTCACCAAGATCGGCACGCCCTATCCTCAGCACGTCATCCTGTATGGACCCCCCGGAGTGGGCAAGACCACCGTGGCTCGACTGGTCCTAAACGAAGTCAAGACCTACGCTTTCACGCCGTTCAAGCCCAGCGCACCCTTCGTCGAGGTCGACGCCACCACCGTCCGCTGGGACCCGCGCGAGATCACCAATCCCTTACTGGGCTCGGTTCACGACCCCATCTATCAGGGCTCGCGTCGCGATCTGGGCGAAGAGGGCATTCCCGAGCCCAAGCTCGGTCTGGTTACCAAGGCCCACGGTGGAGTGCTCTTCATCGACGAGATCGGAGAGCTTGACCCGATCTTGCAGAATAAACTCCTGAAAGTCCTCGAAGACAAGCGCATTCTATTCGAATCCTCGTATTTCGACGAAGACGACCCGCGCGTTCCCCAGTACATCCGGCGTCTTTTCACCGAGGGTGCTCCGGCCGACTTTATCTTGATCGGAGCCACCACCCGCGAGCCCGACGAGATCACGCCCGCCATCCGGTCGCGTTGCGCCGAGGTGTTCTTCAAGCCGCTGACCCCTTCCCAGACGCGCGATATCGTCAAAAACGCGGCTGCCCGGCTGGGCATCACCGTGCGCGCCGATGTGGCCGAGCTGATCAGCCAGTTCACCTCGGAAGGCCGCAAGGCCGTGCGGGTGTTGGCCGATGCCTACGGCCACGCCTACCTCCGTCGGGGCCGCGAGGCCGACAACGGGCGACTGGTGCTGACCAAGAAGGACGTCTATGGCGTCATTCGCAATGACCGGCTGACCCGCAGTATCCAGGTGCACGCGAGCGTCGAAGGCGAGGTGGGTTGCGTCTTTGGCCTGGGTGTGCGCGGCTTCCTGGGATCGTGTCTCGAGATCGAGGCGGCCGCCTACAAGGCCCGCCACGACGGCAAGGGTAGCCTGCGCTTCAACGAGGCCGCCGGCCAAATGGCGAAGGACTCGGTCTTCAACGGAGCCAGCGTCATCCGCAAGCTGCTCGACAAAGATCTGGCCGACTACGATGTCCACGTCAACGTCATCGGCGGCGGCAAGGTCGACGGCCCCTCGGCCGGTCTGGCGGTGGTCACCGCGCTGGCCAGCGCCCTCGAAGGCCTGCCCGTGCCCCAGGACGTGGCCATGACCGGCGAGGTGTCGATTCAGGCCAAGGTCAAGCCCGTGGGCGGCGTGGCCGAAAAGCTTC
Organism: Vulcanimicrobiota bacterium; assembly: GCA_050250895.1. Classification (GTDB taxonomy): domain Bacteria; phylum Vulcanimicrobiota; class Xenobia; order Xenobiales; family JADMJV01; genus CAYRFU01. Next base: position 443,550 of record JBFWNU010000005.1, read on the forward strand.
ACGGAGCCGTCCAGGCCCGCATGCGGGCGGCGCTGATTCCGGCCGACAACCTCGAAGAGGTGGCCGACCGCTTCTCGGACATCGAGATCGTGCCCGTTTCCCGGGTCGTCGATGCTTTCAAATTCCTCTGGCCCGACCGAGATTGGAGTGTTCGTTGAGCAAAACCTCTCAGGAGTTCGCATCGCTTCACATACCACCCCACAATATCGAAGCCGAACAGGCCTGCCTGGGAGCTTGCCTTATCGACCCCGAGGCCCTCGACCGTATCTCTGAGGTGCTCAGCGGTCCCGACGACTTTTATCGCGAGTCGCATCAAGATATTTATCGCGCCCTGGTGGCGCTGGCCGAAAAGAACCAGAACGTCGACCTCATCACCGCCTGCAATCAGCTGCGCGACATGGAAAAGCTCGAGTCGTGCGGTGGCCCCGCCTATCTCGACTCGTTGGTCAGCATGGTCCAGAGTTCGGCCCACGTCACGGCCTATGCCACCATCGTGGCCGAGCGGGCCACCGAGCGCCGCTTGCAGCAAGCCGGTACGGCCATCACCCGCATTGCCCTCGACGGCGATCTCACCCCGGCCACCAAAGTCGACCAGGCCGAGGAGCTGGTCTTCGCCGTGGCCGACCGGCGGCGCAACCAACAACTCGAGCAGATCAAGCCGGTGCTCGAGGCTACCTTCGAAGAACTTTACGAGCGCTACCAGAACCAGACCCGCGTCACCGGCGTTTCGACCGGATTTCGCGATCTTGACGAGCTGACCGCCGGTCTGCAGAAATCCAACCTGATCATTGTGGCGGCCCGTCCGGCCATGGGTAAGACCGCTTTCTGTCTGTCGCTAGCTCAGAACGTGGTGCTCAACAAAGATGACCCCCGGGTGGTGGCCGTTTTCTCGCTCGAGATGTCGACCTCGGAACTTTGCCAGCGCGTGCTGTGCTCGGTGGCCCAGGTGAACGCCATGGATGTGCGCCGGGGCAATCTGCGTGACAACGAGTGGCAACGCATCACCCGAGCCATGAATCTGCTCACCGATGCCCCCCTCTTCATTGACGACACGGCTGGCATCACGCCGCTGGAGATGAAAGCCAAGTGCCGCCGCCTGCAAAAGCGCCACGGTCTGGACCTGATCATCATCGACTATCTTCAGCTGATGCGGGGTAGCGGCAAGATCGAGAATCGCGTCCAGGAGATTTCGGCCATCTCGCGTCAATTGAAGATGCTGGCGAAAGAACTCAACATCCCCGTGATCGCACTGTCTCAGGTCGGCCGCGGGGTCGAGGCTCGCCAGGACAAGCGCCCCTCGCTGTCTGACCTGCGTGAGTCCGGCGCTATCGAGCAAGACGCGGACGTGGTGACCTTCATCTATCGCGATGAGTATTACAACCCTCACACCGAAGACGTGGGTGTGGCCGAGGTCATCATCGCCAAGCAGCGCAACGGCCCGGTCGACACCATCAAGCTTTCGTTCGTGAAGCGCTTCGCCGCTTTTCGCAACCTCGAGAGTGCCCTCGAAGCGCCACCCCCCAGCCCCTTCGTCAAGCCCCCAGGCGACGACGCCTTTGTCGAACTCGAGGACATGCCCGAGATTCCGCTCTAAGCCGCGACGACTTTGTCGTCGAGTGGGGAGCGCTCGCTTTGCTCGCGAGAGAGGAGCGCCGGCTGCGCCGTCGAGGGGGGAGCCGGGCTTCGCCCGGGGAGGGGAGCGCTAACTTCGCTTGCGCTCGTTAGCGAGATTTTGAGGGACTCGACGCTGCGCGTCGTAACACTGGGCGGCTTGGCCGCTGAGCCTTCGCGGCGGGACTCGGGGGCGGCTTGGCCGCTGAGCCTTCGCGGCGGGACTCGGGGGCGGCTTGGCCGCTGAGCCTTCGCGGCGGGACTCGGGGGCGGCTTGGCCGCTGAGCCTTCGCGGCGGAACTCGGGGGCGGCTTGGCCGCTGAGCCTTCGCGGCGGAACTCGGGGGCGGCTTGGCCGCTGAGCCTTCGCGGCGGGACTTGGGGGCGGCTTGGCCGCTGAGCCTTCGCGGCGGGACTCGGGGGCGGCTTGGCCGCTGAGCCTTCGCGGCGGGACTCGGGGGCGGCTTGGCCGCTGAGCCTGCGCGGCGGGACTCGGGGCGGCTTGGCCGCTGAGCCTTCGCGGCGGGACTCGGGGGCGGCTTGGCCGCGAGCCTGCGCGTCGTAACACTGGGCGGCTTGGCCGCTCGCTTGGCCACTGCCGGCGAGACTTGGCGAGAGTTTGGAATTCTCCCGGGCCAGTTCACAGAATCGTTACATCGCTTTACATAGAGGTAAAAAACCGACCGACTTCTTTACATCCCGACCCTGCCCTGGTCGCTGTTGCGAATCCATAATATTTGCAAGTACCAACCGAAAGGGGACAATCAAATGGCACTACCTCTCATTGGCGGTGCGATCATCGGGACCATTCTGGGAGCTATCCTCGGCAACCGGTCCAATCGCTGCCAACAGCAATGTCAGAACCACGGCAACTTTCCTCACTGCGGCGGAAACCGCGGGGGGTGCTGCAATAACGACTTCCGCAAAGGCTGCGTCGACGGCCGGCAAGAACGCGAGATCCAGAGTCTTCGCAACGAAGTGCGCCAGCTCAAGCAGATGCTCGGCTTCGGCGGCGGCTGCGGTGATCCGTACAGCCAGGGCTTTCAGCAGGGCTTCGGCGGCTGCTGCGGAGGCGGCGTGGGATGCGGTAGCTTCCTCAACGTTCGCTTCGCTGTGGCCGGGCTTCCGCCGTTCTAGGCGAGCAGGACTGCAAGAAAGAGGCCGGCTGCGGTCGGCCTTTTTTTATTCCCGAAGGAAGACCGCGATGGCTCAAGGAAATTCCGCATCAGGAGGCGAGCATGATCCCAGAGGGCATGGATACGGGTAGCGTTCTCGACGCTTTGATGTCGTCGGACTTTGCCGAGGATGAAGGTTGGGCCGACGAGGTCGAAAAGAACAAAAGTCAGCTAGTCGAGATTCCTGAGCCAGACGAAGACGGCGACTTTGACACCCCAGCCGCCCGTGCCATTCATGGGGTGCTTGACATGTTCGCCGAAGAGAAGGTGGAGCAAGAACAGGTTCTCGACCTGTTCAACCAGGTCGAGGCGGCTCTGCGAACCCAGATTTCATTCATCGAGCACCTGGTGGCCGAGGGCGAGGCGGATCCGACCAACCCCGTGCATCAGTGGATCGACAAGGGCTTTCGCAAACAGCTCGAGGCGCTCGACTACATGCGAGGCTTCTTCGATGATGACGATGACGAACGTATCGAAGACGGGGCGGCCATGTTTCAAGAGGGCACCAATCAGATGATGATGGGCTACGCTGAATTTCAGCGGATGCGGCTCGAGGCGATGCAGTTCCAGTGCCCCCATTGCGGTGCCAAGAACTTGAAAGGTTCGCCCAAGTGCGGCAATTGCGCCCAAAAGCTGCCCCACGAGGTGATCGAGACCGAGTTGCTGGCGACGGTGGGTGACGGCGGGGCAAGACAAGAAGCCACGACCCCGAATCTCGATGCCGTCAGGCAGGCGCTCGACAACTGGCGCGGCGGCCACCTTACCGGAGAAGAGCTCCGCAACGAGTTTGATCAGGTGAGTGCCCGCTTTGAAGCCCACAAAGCCGACCTGGCTCGCGAAAAGGCGGGGTTGTCCGAACTCAGCGAGCAAGAGCGCCAGATCATGACGACTCTGCTGGCCAACATGGAGCAGGCGCTCGATGACAGTCTCGAAGCCATGGATATGATGACCATGTTCTTCGCCACGGAAGACCCGTCGCATCTCGACCGGGGATTTGACCGCCTCAGCGAGGCGACGGGTCGGGTGATCGAAGCCTACGAGGGCTTCCAGAAAGTCACCCGCAAAGCCGAACAGGATACCGGACGGAAGTTCTAGTCTTTGACGTCGACAGTGCGGCCGTTGATGTTGAGCTTGTAGTTCGGAGCCGGTGAAGTCTTGGTTTGTTTGAGTTTGCCGAAGGTCACCTCGGCTGGCTTATACATCTGAAACTCTTGTCCGAGGCGAACTCGGTCGCGCTCGTTGAAGACGCCGTTAACGGTGTAGCCGTAATAGATGCTATCGTTCACGCTGCGGCGGAACCACTGGGCTTCGGTCGAATCCATGAAGGTGAATTCGGCGCCCTCGACATCCTCTTTTTCTTTTTCTTCCTGGGTTTGCTCACGGTTCTTGTCGCGTTTTCTTGATTGGGCCAAAGACGGAGTCAAGGTCGTCCCCACCAATACGACGCTCAAGATACCCATACACAAACAGCGCACAACGTTCATGGCAAAATCCTCCGCTGGCTTCTTCTCTTCGGGGAGGGTCACTCCTTTCGTTGTGTCTTTAAGCTTTGCGCGTGGTTGAGCAATTGGGCCAAGGTTTGACCTTGCTCGACGGCATCGGCCAGAGCGTTGTGAGGATTTGGGTTCTTGCCGGCCTCGATACCGGCTTTCTTCATCTGGTTTCGCAGGGCCGGGCGTCCACAGCGAAAAAGGCCCATGCCATAGCTGGGGATGTCGAAGGCACTCCAGCCCAGGGGATTTTGCCCCAGAAAATACTGCATGTACCAGCCGATGAAGGGAGAATCGAAGCTGGATGGCCAGGCGGCCGGGACTACCTTTTTGTAGCGGCGGGTGAGATCGTTGAAATATTGCGCGAACTCTCGCATGGTGGGGCCCGGTTCACGACCGTGCTCAAGCAGGTACTCTTCGGTCAGTCCGTGAATGTTGGTGGCAGCCGGCAGTTCGCCGGCGTCTTCCAACGGTTTTAGCTCGGCGTAGTAGGTCTGTTCCTCGTCGACCTCCCAACAGTTCTTCTTGCGCAACACCGGGACCGCACCGATACTGACCAGGCTAAAAAGGCCTGGAAACGGCCCGGAGGCCTCGATATCAATGCTCAAATAGATCATCGCTGGCAGGTTTTTATGGTCCCGAAACAAACTACGCTTACACTCTAGACTCCACCTGCCCGAAAGGATTGTTATGAAGATCGTAGCCCACCACGGACCGCTAGAAGAATTGACGGCCGATCTGCTGGTCCTGGTGCTCGACCCTGTTTCCAGCTTGTTCGAGCTGGGGCACGAGCAACTCGACGAACGGGTGACCGGCCTCAAAGACCAGTTCGGTCCGTCGCTCAAACGCGAGTATTGCTTCGATCCGGCCGAGCCCGAAGGCGTGGGCACGGTGGCGGTCTATTCTTCGGCCCTCGAGAAAGGCTTCACCCTGGCCGAGAACCTCAAGACCTTCCTGAGCCGGGCGCTCAAGCTGGCGGCCGAGACGGGTCGCAAACGGGTAGCGGTGGCCCTCAACAGCGAAGAGGGCGCCAAGTTGGTCGAGCACGCTGTCGAAGGGGCGCTGGTGGGCACCTACGTCTTCGAGAAATACCGCAGCCAGCCTGGTAACCTGTTTGCCGACCTGGAGCTGGTGGTCTGGACCCAGGCAGAAGAGACCCAGCGGCTGGAGTTAGGGCAAGCCTACGGCCGGGCGGTCAATTTCGCCCGCGATCTGGTGTGCGAGCCGCCCAACGTGATGTTTCCGGCCGAACTTGAAGCTCGCGCCAAAGAGCTTTCGGACGCCTACGGATTCGAGTTCGAGTCGTGGGACGAAGTGGCCCTGGCCGATGGTGGCTACGTAGGCCTATCGAGGGTGGGGGCCGGTTCTGAGCACCCTCCCCGCATGATTCGCGTCACTCACAACCCTGAAGAGGCCGCCTCCGATGTGCATCTGGTGCTGCTGGGCAAAGGCGTGACCTTCGACACCGGCGGCATCTCGCTCAAGCCTGGCGAGAAGATGGATTTGATGAAGGGCGACATGGCCGGAGCGGCGGCCGTGCTGGGGGCCATGGATGCCATCGGCAAGCTCAAGCCAAACCTCAAGGTGACAGCCCTGGTCGTCTCGGCCGAGAACAGCCCCGACGGCAAAGCCTATCGTCCCGCCGACATCTTGGTATTCAAGAACGGTAAGTCGGTTCATATCGGCAATACCGACGCCGAAGGCAGGCTCTGTCTGGCGGATGGGCTGATGAAGGCGGGCGAACTTGGGGCCACCCACATTATCGACGTGGCCACTCTGACCGGCTCGTGTTCGCGAGCCCTGGGCCCTTCGTTTACGGGAGTGATGGGCACGGCCCGGGCCCTGGTCAACGCTCTGACTCGGGCCGGAGGCAATTGGGGAGAGTCCTACTGGAAGCTGCCCCTGCCGCTGGAGTATCGCGAGATGCTCAAGACTCCCCACGCGGACATGAACAATGTTGGCGGGGAGTACGCGGGGGCGATCACGGCGGGACTCTTTCTCAAAGAGTTCGTGCCCGCCCGCACCGCCTGGGCCCACCTCGATATCGCGGGCACCTTCTGGAAGCAGAAACCCTGGAAATACTATGGAGAGGGGCCCAGCGGAACGGCCGTGAAAACGTTGGTCGATCTTGCCTGTAACTGGGCCGAACACTTCGCCTAGGCTGCATGGGGGGGACTGCTGCCAAAGGCTACCTGATCAGGAGCGCAACCTGGTCGGCCACCACGGCCTCGGTCGTGACCATCGCGCATGCTCTAGCCACCAATCAGGGCCTCGGTTTGCGCTTGCTGGTGGGCTATTTCGCCCTGGCCTTTCTCGGCGGGGTGCTGGCCCTGATGGTGGTGGGACCTCTCTTTCGTCTCGATCGCCGCCGTTTGCCAGCCGTGATCGCCAAGGCCGCCATCATCCTGGGTGGCCTGGCTTGCGTGCTGCTAAGCCTCTACTTCGGTGCGGCCACCTTGCCGGTGGTGGGCGGGCTGGCTTTGGGGGCCTTGCTAGGACCGGCTGTCATGGCCTCGCGTGGGCCCAGCGCCTCGGCCGTCAGCGCCGCTCGGGCTGCTTATAAACGCGCCGCCGCGCGCCTGGCGGCCAGAACCGGCGAGGATGAGACCGCCGAACTCGAGCAAGAACTCAAGAACCATCTGCTCGACTGCGAAGTGGCCGTGGGCTCAGAGAATCCGACCACGGCGCGGTTCCTTTGTTTGCTGGCCGAGTTCTATCTGCGCGAGCGCGAGTGGAGCGCCGCCCGGGCGCTGCTCGCCCGGGCTTTGAGGGTTTTCGAGCGCAGGCGAACGACCCAGGAGCAGGCGCGCGTCTACCACAACCTGGCCTATTTGAGCCTGCAGTGCGAGCAGTATGACGAAGGCCTCGAACTGTGCGAAAAGGCTTTGACCCTGTCGAGTGACCAGCACGAGACGGCCCTGATGGAGTTCACCGCCGCCCGCTTGCTCTTTGCTCAAGACGACTATGAAAAGGCGGCCCGCCGGGCCGAGGCCAGCCTCGGACGACTGCAGCGCGAGGTGGGAGGGGGAGACTCCCAGAGCATCGAGGTGGCCTTGCTGTGGGCCGATTGCTGCGAGAAGACCGGACACAAGCACAAGTCCCGCGAGTTGATCTTGCAGATCATCGATAGCCGCCGCCAGGTGGGCCGGCCCGAGGACGCCCAGTGGGTCAGTCTGTGGGCTCGTCTGGCTCGCCTCGAGGAGAAGCCGGGTCGGGCTCTGCGTGAGGCTGTCGAGGCCCTGAAGTGGTGGGGCGGAAGCGCCCATCCTGACGCTCGCGAACTGGCCCTGATGGGGCAAGCCCTGGTCCCGGCCGAGAGCCGTGAACTGTGGCCCGATGTTCTCAGGGGTGAACCTACCGCCCGGCGCGTCTTTGTCGATCATCCCGAGATCCTCGAGCAGCGCGACGAGGGAGGTTGGACACCCATCCATTGGGCCGTGTTCTGGGGACTCGACGGACCTTTGCAAAGCGTCGAGATGACCCCGGAGCGCGTGGGTGGCGAGGTTCCGGCCACGCTGGTGGCGGCCCGGTGGGGTAGGCGATCGTTGATGACCGGCTTACTCGATCATTGTTCGGCTGAGGCCACCGACCCTCAGGGGCGAGGTCTGGTCCATATGGCCGCCATGGCCGGTGACTCGATGACTCTGTCGATGCTGACCAAGCTTAAGCCCGATTGGAGCGCGGCTGACAAGCAGGGTCAGACTCCCCTTCATCTGGCGGCCCGCGGAGGGCACTGCGACGCCATGCTCGAGCTGTTGCAGCACCGTGTGCCCATCGACGCCCTCGACCTGCAAGGCCGGACCCCCCTGTTCCTGGCCGTCGAGGGCGGAGTAGCCTCGGCCGTCGAACTGTTGCTGCTCAACGGCGCCAGGCCCACCCAGGGTAAGGGCAAAACTCCGCTAGCCAGGGCCCGAGAGTTGGGCCGGCAGGACTTGCTGGATCTGATGGCGCGCCACGGAGGCGCTCGATGACCGAGCGCGTCCGCGAGTTGACCGCCAAGCTGCGCACCCAGATGCGCTACGGCACGCTCACCGAGGCGTTGCGGGCCGCCTACGCCTTGCAACTCGAGATCGAGATAGCCCCGGACTGGCCCGACAAGGCCAAGGAACTCGAACGAGTCGAGCTGTTGATCGCTCGTCTCGAGACCGATGGCCTCGATCCTCTCGAGCGCTCCATCGGCGAGGTGCTCGATTCGCTTTCTCGGCTGGTCGAGCGATGGTTCGGCCGGGTCGTTTAGTTTGACCGGGTCGTACGCCCCTGGCGCGGGGGGTCTCGATGGGTCACAATGGGGTATGCGCGTCGCTCTGCTGTCACCCCGTGGGCCTCTCTATCGGCACCGGTCGGGAATCTTCAAGAAGTCGCTGCGCTATGCACCCCTGACTCTGACCACCCTGGCCTCGCTGGTGCCGGCCGAGCTCGACTGCCGGCTGCAGCTGGTGGACGAAGGAATCGACGAAGTCGACCTGGAGCTGGAGGCCGATCTGATCGGGATCTCGGCCATCACCGGCACGGCGCCACGAGCCTATGAGCTGGCCGCCCATTTTCGGGGGCGAGGGATCCCGGTCGTTTTGGGTGGGGTTCATCCCACTCTCGTGCCAGATGAGGCCCAGCAGCACGCTGATTGCGTGGTAACGGGCTATGCCGAGGACAGCTGGCCCCAGCTGTTACGCGATTTCTCCCAGGGACGGCTAGCCCCTCGTTACAGTCAACGACCCGACCTGAGTCTGGCCAACCGACCCTTTCCCCGGCGAGACCTTCTGGAAGTGAACGACTATCTCACCCCGCACACCATCGAGGCCACCCGCGGATGTATCCATCAATGTCGCTTCTGCGTGGTACCCAGCGCCTGGGGGCGACCGTTGCAACGCCCGGTGGCTGAGGTGGTGGCCGATATCGAGCAGATGCAGGCTCGCCGGCTCGTCTTTCTCGACCTGAATCTGATCGCCGATGTCGACTATGCCAAGCAGCTTTTCCAGGCCCTGGTTCCGCTGGGTATCGGTTGGGCTGGCCTGGCTACCACCATGCTTGCCTGGGACGACGAGTTGCTCGACCTGGCGGCCCGCAGCGGTTGCCGAGGCGTGTTGATCGGATTCGAGACGATGAATCCCGAGGCTCTGGCCGAGAGCGGCAAGAAGTTCAATCAGCGCACCAGCTACGATGAGGTGGTGCGGCGAATCCACGGCCGGGGCATCTCGATTATGGGCACATTCGTTTTTGGCTTCGATTCCACCGGGCTCGAGACATTCGACCAGGTCATCACCTTCTGTCAGCGCCACTGCCTCGAGTTGCCGCGATTCTCGATCCTGACACCCTTCCCTGGCACTCCACTGTTTCGACGCCTCGAGGGCGAGGGCCGCATCCTGACTCGGGATTGGTCGCTCTACGATGGCCAGCACGTCGTTTTTCGACCGGCTCGCCTGAGTGCCGAACGGCTACTCGAAGAGACTGGCCGCGTCTGGCGCACGGTCTATAGCTGGCGCGGCATCTGGCAGCGCCTGTGGGGCAGTCGCCGCATGCTGATGACTTCGCTGGCCGCGAATTTGGGCTATCGGCACTACGGCTACAACCTCGACAAGTTCTACACGTGCGGAGAGGTGGCATGAGCCTAGAGCGGTTGGCCGTCGAGAAAGCGGTGGTAGTGCTCTTTGCAGCGCTTGGTGTCGGGATTGCCCGGGCCCAGACAGTCTTCGGCCAGTTTGACGGCTTGACGCAGCAGATCTTCGGCGGCATCGGGCTGGTTGCGACGAGCGTGGAGCTTGGCCAGGTTGTAGAGCACACACACCCGTCGGTGAGCCAGGCTCTCGCCGCGGGCCAGGGCCAGCGATTGGCGCAACCGGGCCTCGGCTTTGTGAAAGTCGCTCTCCATGAAGTGCAACCCGGCCATGTTGTTGAGACAAACCACCAGGTCTTCGCCGCCCGGCTTGCTTTCGAGGATCTCGAGGGCGCCGTTGAACAGGGGGCCGCACTCGGCCAGGCGTCCCAGGCGAAGATAGAGTTGACCCAACTCGTTGAGGCTGCGGGCCAGTTCGGGGCTATTGGTTCCAAACACCCGAGCCGACTCGCGCGCAGCCACCAGCCACACCTCGGCTTCATCGAACCGCTGATCGTTATACTCCAGCACGCCCCGGTTGCGCAGCTTCCGCCACTCTTGTTCTTGCTCGGCGGTGACCTCGGTGGGAGCTTTGAGGTGGTCCATCCGCAGCCCCATGGCGTTGGCGATCTCGGCCAGATTTTCCAACTCGTTCTTCTGGTAGACGGCGCTACGACCGCGGTGGTCGAGATAGAGCACCCCCTGGGTGTGACCGGCTGCGTCGTTGATGGGCACGCACAAGATCGAACGCAGACCAGCCAGAATGACGCTGGTGCGGTCTTTGATGGTGGGCTCTTGCATAGCGTCGACGACGCGCAGGGGCTTGCCCACGGCCATCACCTTGCGGACTGTCTCAAGCGACAGTTCTCCCGAGGTGAAAAAGCTCTCGAGCAAGATACCGTGACTGGCCCGAGGGGTAGGCAGGCCGTCCGGACGCGGGCCGTAGGCCACAAAGGCGCGTTCGCAAGAAAAGGCCTCAAGCATGGTTGCCAGGGTCAGCCGGTAGACCTCTTCCGGATTGGTCGCCCCCTTGATTTCGTGCACCCCTTCTCATTTTATACCGGCGGCGCTCCAACCTCTCGAACAGGAAGAATGTCCCAATGAAACTCACCCTGATCCACCCCTGTATCGGCCGGCGGGTCGGCCAGGACTATATCCGCACCTGGCAGATGGAGCCGCTGGCTCCGGCCGTGCTGGCCGGACTGACGCCGGATGACGTCGAGGTCGAGTTCTTCGACGACCGCATGGAGGTCATCGATTACGAGCGGCCTACCGATCTGGTGGCTCTTAGCGTCGAGACCTACACGGCCCGCCGCGCCTACCAGATCGCCTCGGCCTATCGCCGGCGCGGAGTGCCCGTGGTCATGGGTGGATTTCACCCCAGCCTGGTGCCGCAAGAGGCCGCTCTTTATGCCGATGCGGTGGTGGTGGGCGAAGCCGAATCGGTGTGGGCCCAGGTGTTGGCCGACCGGGGCCGGGGCCGCCTGCAGCCTCGCTATCAGGGCCAGGCGCGCCCCTCGCTCGCCGGGGTGCGGCCCGATCGCTCCGTCTTTGCCGGCAAGCGCTACCTGCCTCTGGGGTTGGTAGAGGCGGGACGAGGATGTCACTTTGCCTGCGAGTTTTGCGCCATTGCCAGCTATTTCAACAGCACCCAGACGCGCCGTCCGGTCGAAGACATCCTGGCCGAAATCCGAGCCGTCAACAAGCCTTTGATCTTCTTTGTCGACGACAACATCACGTCGAATATGAAGAAGGCCAAGGAGTTTTTTCGCGCTCTAATCCCTCTCAACATCCGCTGGGTCAGCCAGGCCAGCATCAACGCGGCCCACGACGAGGAGTTTCTCGAACTGATCAAGGCCAGTGGCTGCCAGGGGTTGCTGATCGGGTTCGAGAGCCTCAATCCGACCAATCTGCGCAAGATGAACAAGACCTTCAACACCATGAAAGGCGGTTTCGAGGCGGCCCTGGCCAACCTTCGTCGGCACGGCATCCGGCTCTATGTGACCTTTATCCTCGGCTATGACGATGATGACGAAAAGACAGTCAGGGACACCCTCGAGTTCGCCTTGCGCCACCGGTTCTATATGGTGGCCTTCAATCACCTGACACCTTTTCCCGGCACGCCTCTGTATGCGCGGCTGGAGCGGGAAAAACGGTTGCTGTTCGACCGCTGGTGGCTCGACCCGGCCTACCGCTACGGTATGGTCCCGTTTCGAACCCGAGGTCTGTCGCCGGAGCGGATCCAAGAGATGTGCGTGGACTCGCGGCGCCAGTTCTACAGCCTGGGTTCGATGTTCAAGCGCAGCCTCGACTTTCAAGTCAATAGTAGCAACCTCTTCATGTGGAGCCAGTTTTTCTTCATCAACTGGCTGATGCGGCGCGAAGTGTCCGAGCGCGAGGCGTATCCGCTCGGCGACGAGGCGGTCAGCGAACCCTTGCTGGAGGTGAGTGGGCGCCTTGCGGTTTGACCTGGCCAGCCCCAACGATGAGGCGCGTCTGCGCGAACTGGCCGCCTCGGTGGCGGTGCCGGGCTGGGTCCGTGTGAGCTATCGCCGCGAGCCAGACTTCTTCGCGGCCGGTGCGGTGTTGGGCGACCCCCACCAGGTGCTGGTGGCTCGCGACCCTCAGGGGCGGCCCGTGGGCTGTGCCAGTCGTTCAGTTCGCCCCCTGTGGATGGCCGGAGAACCCCGAGCGGTCGGCTACCTCAGCGGGTTGCGCGTGTCACCCCAGCAGTCGGGCCGGGCCATCACGCCCCGCGGGTTTGCCTTTCTTCGCGAGCTTCATCAGGATGGTTTGTGCCAGAGCTATCTGACCACCATCATCGAAGACAATCAGCGGGCGCGACGCCTGCTAGAGAGTCGTCCGCGCCCCTCGATGCCGGCCTATCGCGCGGTCGCCCGGCTACGCACTCGGGCTATCCCGTTGACCCGCCGGCGCCACCGCAGTCTGGGCTGGGCCCGGCCCGAGCACGAACAGCAGTTGCTGGCCTTCTTGCGGCGACAGGGTGCCAAACGCAACGGCTTTCCGGTGATCGAGCGACTGGGCCGTGGGATGCCCGAGGTCGGTGATTTCTGCCTGGCTTTCGAAGGGGCTCGGCTGGTGGGAGCGGCCGCCCTGTGGGATCAGCGGGCCTATAAGCAGACGGTGGTGGAAGGCTATGCCTCGAGTCTGGCCAGGCTGCGCCATGTCGTCAACGGCCTGGCGGGCAATCGCCTGCTGCCGGCGGTCGGTGAGCAGCTGGCCATGGCCTGCCTGGCCTGTTGGCTGGCTCCTGATCGACAGGTCCTGGCCCAACTGGTAGAGACGGTGGCCGCCGAGGCCAGGCGAAGGGGGCTGGCGTACCTGATGGTCGCCGGCCTGGCCAGCGACCCCCTGAGTGGGGCTTTCGACCGATTCTACGGCTTTGACTACACCAGTCTGGTCTTCCGGGTGGACCTGGGCAAGGAGGTAGAGGATGAGCGGCTCGACTATCTCGAACTCGGCACGCTTTGACATCGTGCCGGTGGACGGTCTCGACGAGGCCCGCAAGGCTCAGATGTGGCAGCTTTTCGCCGCTCACTTTCGAGCCTGCCGTCAGACCTTCGAGGTTGACCTGTCCGAGAAGCACTGGGTGCTGCTGCTCGAGAGCCAGGGGCGGATTCAGGGCTTCTCTACCATGATGCGGTTAAAATTCGAGGGCCGGTCGCTGCTCTTTTCTGGCGACACCATCGTGGCCCCGGCCGCGCGGGGCTCGGCCAACCTGGCCCAGGCGTGGGCTCGCCATGTGTTCGGACTGGTGGATGAGGAGGGACCGCTCTACTGGTTCTTGATTGCTTCGGGGTATCGAACCTACCGGTTTTTACCGTTGTTTTTCCAGGAGTTCTATCCTCGCTTCGACCGGCCCGTCCCGCCCGCGATCGGGTGCTTGCTAGACGGCGTGGCCAAGCAGAAGTTTGGGGAGCGCTATCAGAAGGGAGTGGTGGTGCCGGCCTGTCCCACTCCCTTGCAGCAGGTCGAAGTACCCCCTGGACGCCGCCGCGATCCCCACGTCGGCTTTTTTCTCGAGCGCAATCCGGGCCATCGTCTGGGCCACGAGCTGGCTTGTCTGGCCCTGGTCAGTCGCCCCAACCTGACCGCGGCCGGACGGCGGATGTTGTGGTGAAGGCCTGCTTGGCCAACAGTTTATGGTGGCTCAGCAGTGGACCTGAACGGGTGGCCTACGAGGCCGCCGCTCGGGACCCCGAGCGGGCCCAGCGGCGCCGCCTGGCGGAGTTGGTTGGCCTTAGCTATGAGCGCTTTGGCGATACCTTTCCCCTGGTCGACTTCGAAGACCTCGAGCAAGCCGGCTGGCCCCACCTCGAGGACGTACTGCATTGGCAACCCACCGGGGGCAGTTCTGGAGCCACCCGCAAGATACCGTATACCCGAGCCCTCAAGGGCGAGTTTCAGCGGGCGGTGGCGGCCTGGATAGGAGACATGTTTTGGCGTCGACCCCGATGGTTGGCCGGCCGAGCCTACTGGGTCATCACCCCGCCAGTGACCCGCCCCGAGTTAGGTTCATTTGAGGATGACGCCAGCTGTCTGAGCCCGTTGGCCCGGTGGACCCTCGACTCGGTCCTGGTTCGCCCCGACTATCGGGCCGAATCCTACTGGGTGGACACCGCTCGGGCCCTGTTGGCGGCCCGCGATCTGCGGCTGGTGTCGCTTTGGAGTCCGACCTACTGGTTGGTGCTGGTCGATTGTATCCGCGCTCTCGGCCTTCGGCCAGCCGCCAGCCAGCCGGCGGAGTGGTGGCCCCGACTGGCGACCATCAGCTGCTGGGCTGACGGTCCTTCGCGTGGCTATGCCCGTCAACTGGCCAGCCTCTTCCCGCAAGTCGAGATCGTGCCCAAAGGTTTGCTGGCCACCGAAGGGGTGGTTACCATCCCAATCGCTGGTCGGCGTCCTCTGGCTTTGCGCAGCCACTTCTTCGAATTCGAGCGGCAGGGCCGGATCTATCCCGTCTGGCAACTCGAGCAGGGGCGAGAGTACGGTGTGCTGCTCACTACCGGTGGTGGTCTGCGTCGCTATCGGCTGGGGGATCGGGTGCGGGTCGACGGCTTCTATCGAGCCACTCCCAGCCTGGCCTTTCTTGGTCGCGATCAGGTGGCCGACCGCTGTGGCGAGAAGCTGCATTTTGGTCACGTCGCCCGGGCCCTCGAGTCGTTCGCGTTCGCCATGCTGGCCTTTGAAGACGGAGGCTACGTGCTCTTTTACGAGGGCCCCGAAGACGATCCGGTGGCTCGGGTGGAAGGCGAGTTGCTGGCCAATTTTCATTACCGCCACTGCCTGGACCTGGGCCAATTGCGGCCTTTGCGAGGCTTTGAGCTAACAGGCGGCGCCAGCCAGTACCTGCGGATTTGTCAGCGGTTGGGCCAGCGGCTGGGCGAGGTCAAGCCGATGCCCCTTCACCCCTACGAAATGTGGTCGACGGCTTTCGAAGGCAGGTGGGTGTAGTTTCGTTGGGTGCGCACCTCGGCCACTCGGGCCTGGTAGCGCACCGACTGGAAATGCTCCTCCGTGCTTTTTCCCAGCGGCAAAACCATCTCGCCCGGTCGCCAGCCGAAAGGCTCATCGCCCTGGCGAACGCGACCCTCGTCGAGAGCGCGCGAGGCCTCGGCCAGGCCAAGAGGCATGAGATCCCGTACCAGGGCTTCGAACTCGCCCTGGCGTTCGGCCTCGAAAAAGCGAAAGGCTCGGGAGTAGAGGAAGGCATTGTGAAAATACTCCGGCACGGCCACGAGGGCGTCGAGCTTCATTTCGCGCACATAGCGCAACATCAGGGCCGTCGCCTGACGAAAGACCCCTAACCCGGGACACTCCTGGCCGGGTAGGGGAGGGCGTGAAAAGCTGGCCATGGGGTCCTGCAAGCTGATCCAATCCCACACCAGAGCATTCAGCGAGTATTGGCGGAGGCTGTCGGGACAAGAGCCCTCCAGTTGGCCCCGGTGGGTGCGAATGTCCATCAGCATCTGAGGTTGCTCGGCCCGGGGGTGGACCCCCCACAGCAAGAACCGATCTTCGAAGTGGACATGGCTGGTGGCGTCCGGATAAAAGTCGGTGTAGCCCCGTTGGCGGATCGAGTCGAGGATGCCGCTCTCTTGCAGGTCTTCCATCACTCGTTCCGGATTAAAAGCGCCAAAAAGAAGAGGCGAACTCTCGTGGCGAACCAGGGTGCTCAACAACTCGTCGTCGTTGAGCGACCAGTCGAGTTCAAGCTGGTTGAGCCGAACCGGTCTCAAGTGGCGGAACGTTTCGCGCAGGCGCGACAATCCGACTTTCACGGAATGGCCTCCCAGAAACAGCGGCGGATCTCTGAAGCCCCGCGCGGATTTGGCTCGATATCCATCTTGAACCAGCCGCTGGCGTCGCGGGCATCGTGATGCTGGTAATCCTCGTCGGCGTGGCGTATGCCGTGGCCTAGAAAGTGGCCATGCAGGTCGACCACATCGCGGTCGAATAGGCGTTTTAGCAAAGCGTTGGCTTGTTCGAGCAAGGCCGGGGCCGTGGGTACTTCGCGCCCGCTCTGGAACCGGCCGGTTCCATCGGTGGGATCGTAGATGTTGCCCCAACGGGTGACGCGCCTGGGATAGAGGCGGTCGAGGCGAGCTTTGAGGGCGAGCAGGTCGGTCTCGAGTTGGGAGAGACCCTGCTCGGCCGGGGTCTGCTCCATGACCCAGTGGAGCAGGTCGTTGCCTCCGACCGTGACGACCACCAGGCTCAAGACCCGCACTGGGGGTAGGCCCTCGAGTCGGGACAGGAGGTCCTTGACCCGCCAGCCGGTGCGGGCTACCACGTTCGAAGTGAGACCTTTGCGACGGGTGCGCAGGTCGCGGCCGCGAAAGTCAGGAAAACGCATGTCGTCATTGGTCAACAGGAGAGAGGCAGCCCCCAACCCGGGGCCGGGAAAGTCGTCGCTGAGGATGCTGTCCCCCAGGCCAGCGAAGTGGCCGAACTCCATCATGGAAACGCTTTTCTCTTTGTCTGGGCGGATTCCCCCAGGACTTTGGCGAAGGTCAGGCCCAATCGTTTCCGGAGGTGGCCCCATGGCTGAGATGGACTCTTTTGAATGGATGCAGGCGGAGGGTTTCTTTGAGGACCCGGCCATTGCCAACGCCGTCAAACGCATGCGGCCCGACCTCAAAAAAGTCGAGGCGTTGCGCGACCGAGCCGAAGAGATGGGGCTCAAGCCGCACTCCAACCTCACGGTCGAGTTCTTCCTCGAGTCGATGGACACGTATGTCCAGTTTCTCATCTCTCACCGCTATGTCATGAAAGCCTTGATGGAGCGGACCATTCGCGAAGAGAGCGGCATTGACCAGGAACAATCCTGACGCCATCGTGGTCGGCTCTGGCCCCAATGGGCTGGCGGCGGCCATCACTCTGGCCCGAGCCGGGCGTTCGGTGCGAGTCTATGAAGCCGCTTCCACCGTGGGTGGAGGCATGCGCAGTCAAGAACTGACGCTACCGGGCTTCATCCATGATGTCTGCTCGGCTATCCACCCCTTCGGAGTGGCTTCTCCCTTTTTGCGCGGGTTGCCGCTGCAGGACTACGGACTGGAGTGGATTCATCCCGAGGTGCCGGTGGCCCATCCTTTGCCCGACGGGCGCGCCGCCCTCATGCATCGCGACCTGGAGCAGACGGTGGGCGGGCTTGGAATGGATGGCCCGGCCTACCGACGCCTGATGGAGCCGGTGGTCCGGCTGTGGCCGCTGGCCGAGTCATCCTTGTTGGGGCCGGTGCTGCGCTTTCCCAGGCACCCCCTGGCGGTTACGGCCATCGGACTGCGGGCCCTGGTGCCGACGGCCTGGTTTGGTCGCTACTTTCGTGAACCGCTAGCCCCGGCTTTGATGGCTGGCCTGGCCGGTCATTCGTTGTTGCCCATGGAGGCGCTGGGCTCTTCGGCTGTGGCCATCGTGTTGGGTGGGTTGGCTCACCAGGTGGGTTGGCCCATGGCGGCCGGCGGCAGTCAGCAGATCGCCGAGGCGATGATGGGCTATCTCAAGGCTCTGGGTGGTGAGGTGGTGACCGACACTTCGGTGGAGAGTCTCGGGCAACTGGGCCAGGCCCGGGCTGTGCTTTTCGACACCGGTCCCCGGGCCGCCGCTCGACTACTAGAAGGTCACATCTCCAACTCGGTTCACCAATCGCTACTGCGGTTTCGCCTGGGTCCGGGGGCTTTCAAGGTCGACTATGCCCTGGACGGCCCCATCCCCTGGCGTGCCCCCGAGTGCGCCCGCGCTGGCACCGTGCACGTGGGTGGAACACTCCAGGAGATCGCTCGCAGCGAGGCCCAGGTCGCCCGGGGCATAGAACCGGATCAGCCCTATTTGCTACTGGCTCAGCAGAGCTTGTTCGATCCTTCGCGGTCCCCCTCCGGAAAGCACACCTGCTGGGCCTACTGCCACGTTCCCCACGGCAGCCGGGTGGACATGGAAGACCGGATCACGGACCAGATAGAGCGCTTCGCCCCTGGCTTTCGTGACCGTATCCTGGCCAGCCACGCCACGGACCCCGCCAGCTTCGAGAGCTATAACGCCAACTATGTGGGCGGCGATGTGGTCGGCGGTTCGAACGCCATCTGGTCCATCGTGGCCCGACCTCGGCTTGCGTTAGACCCTTACTTCTTGGGTCAGCGCTACTTTCTGTGTTCGGCCTCGACGCCGCCTGGCGGTGGGGTTCATGGGATGTGTGGCTACCACGCCGCCCGTTCGGCCTTAGTTCGAGCGTTCGGCTAGAAGGAATTCGGCTTGCGAGAACGTAGAGACAGGTCCCCGACGAAGCGGGGATCCTACGTTTGAAAGGGTGGACATCCGTGACTAAGACTGAACTCGTAAAAGAACTCGCCGAGAGGACCGACCTCTCTCAGACCAAAGCTTCTGAAGTGGTAGACGCAATTTTCGACGCCACTGGCGGCATCATTGCCAGCCAGCTCGGTAAAGGCGAAAAAGTCGTGGTTCCCGGTTTCGGCTCGTTCTTGAGCCGTCACCGCAAAGCCCGCGAGGCCCGCAACCCCGCGACCGGCAAGAAAGTCAAAGTGAAGGCCAAGAACTATCCGGTTTTCAAGGCCGGTAAAACCCTCAAGGACAAAGTCGAAGGCTAATACTCTCGTCAGTTTGCGAGGGGGGGGCGCAGGGGTAGGCGCCCCTTTTTATTCTCAAACCCCCACTATCGGATGTCCCCGTTCCAAACCGTGCCAGGTCTCGCGACCTGGCCGCTTCATTTTGGCTGACCAACTGTTCAAAGCGTGGTTACATTCAGCCTGGGCGCTTGGCGTATTTTAAGCACGATTTCAGTCTCGGAGGAGTCCCATGATCGTCGCCAGCCCGCCCGTGACCAGCCCTCGCCCGGCCGCCCCCCCGCCGACCCGCCAGGAGCCGGTGGTCGACAACTATCACGGCACGGCGGTGGTGGACAGATTTCGCTGGCTGGAGGATGGAGAAAGCGACGAAACCAAGCAGTGGGTCGAAGCGCAGAACGCCTATTCTAGCAACTATCTGCAGAGTCTGCCCTTTCGCCCTCGGTTAACCGAACGGCTGCGCCAGCTGTTGACCATCGGTGGCGTGGGCTTTCCCCAAACCCGCGAGAACGGCCAGTTCTTTTTGCGCCGCGACGGCAACCAGAATCAGGCTGTGCTGGTCAAGCGCGACCCGGCCGGAGCCGAGACGGTGCTGGTCGACCCCAACGGCTGGTCGGATCAGGGCATCGAGGCCATGGACTGGCACTACATCAGCCCCAAAGGCACCTACGTAGTGTATGGGCGCTCGACCGGCGGCGACGAGTGGAGCACCCTTAAAGTCCTCGACAGCGCGACCGGGGAGCACCTGGCCGACGAGATCCCTCGCACCCGCGCGGCCAGCCTCGCCTGGCTGCCCGACGAGAGCGGCTTTTACTACACTCGCTATCCCGAGCCCGGCAGTGTGCCTCCCGGCCAGGAAAACTACAATCGTCATGTCTTCTTCCATCAGCTGGGGACCGACCCGGCTCAGGACCCCAAGGTCTTCGGCGAGGGGCTCGATCCTCAGGCCTGGCCTAACGTGTCTCTATCCGAGGACGGCCGCCACCTCATGCTGTCGATCTCGCAGGGCTGGACGCGCAACGATGTGCAGGTGCTCGATCGCGAAACCGGCGAGGTCAAGCCGCTCATCGTGGGCAAGAATGCTCAGTTCAGCGGATACGTCGAAGGCGACTCGGCCTATCTGATGACCGATCTCGACGCGCCCCGTAAGCGGCTCATCAAGGTCGACCTCAACAATCCGGCCGAAGAGAACTGGGTCGAGCTGTTGCCTCAACAGGACGGCGCCGTGCTCGAGAGCTTCGCTACCGTAGGCGACCACATGTACGCAACCTATCTCAAGAACGCCGCCTCGGAGATCCAGAAGTTCAGCCTGGAGGGGCAGCCCGAAGGCAGTCTCGAGTTACCTGGGATCGGTTCTGTGGGCGGGCTGGCGGAAGGCAACGAAGGCGAGCTGCTCTATTCGTTCAGTTCGTTCAATCGGCCCACCACGATCTATCGCCTCGATACCGAGACCGGCGAAACGGATACCTGGGCCGAAGTCGACGCCGGTATCAATCCGGAGGACTTCGAAGTGCACCAGGAGTGGTTCCGCAGTATCGACGGCACGCGAGTGCCGATGTTCGTGGCCCACAAGAAGGGCCTGGAACTCGACGGCCAACATCCCACCGTGCTCTACGGTTATGGCGGCTTTGACGTCAACATGACCCCCCATTTCTCGAAGAGCACAGTGCAGTGGCTCGAAAATGGAGGAGTCTATGCCGTGGCCAA
Source organism: Vulcanimicrobiota bacterium (assembly GCA_050250895.1). GTDB lineage: Bacteria > Vulcanimicrobiota > Xenobia > Xenobiales > JADMJV01 > CAYRFU01. The sequence goes on from JBFWNU010000005.1 coordinate 464,220, forward strand.
TCTGCGCGGCGGTGGCGAATTCGGCTCGGAATGGCACAAAGACGGCATGCTCGACCAGAAGCAAAACGTCTTCGATGATTTCATCTCGGCAGGCCAGTACCTGATCAAGCACGGCTACACCAAGCCCGACAAGTTAGCCGCCATGGGTGGCAGCAACGGCGGTCTTTTGGTCGGGGCGGCCGTCACCCAGGCTCCCGAACTGTTCGACTCCGCCATCTGTGCCGTCCCCTTGCTCGACATGCTACGCTACGATCAATTCGGCATCGCCCAGTTGTGGGTCCCCGAATATGGCACCAGCGCCAACGAGACCCAGTTCAGCTACATCAAGGACTACTCTCCTTACCAGCATGTCAAGAACGGCGTCGATTATCCGGCCACCCTCTTCATGAGCGGCGCCCGCGACAGTCGGACCGATCCCCTCCACGCTCGCAAGATGGCCGCCGAGATGCAGGGTGGCCACACCGGCCCTGACCCGATCATGCTTCGAGTCGAAGAGAACGCTGGCCACGGCGCTGGCAAACCCATCGGCAAACAGATCGAAGCCGAGGCCGACAAGTGGGCCTTCCTCTACGACCAGATGGAGGTCAATCCGACCTTCGTGACCCCCAGGAAAGACTGACCCATTCTCGAGCTTCTGGCCACCTTGCTGCAGTTGGCGGGCGTCTATCTGACGACCCGTCTTCAGGCTTGGTGTTGGCCGGTGGGAGCGGCCGGTGTGGCGCTGGCCGCGGTCGTCTTCTTTGAGGCCCGACTCTACGGTGAGGTGGGCCTCAACCTGCTCTATTTCGGACTGCAACTCTACGGCTGGTACTACTGGACCCGGGGGGTAGGGGAACAAACCCCGGGGGTGAGCGAGCTCAAGCACTGGGGGCGCTGTTGGGGCGCTCTGCTGGTGGGTGGCTACGCCCTTGGCGCGTTGCTCAGCCTGACGCCTTCGGATGTTCCCTTTTGGGACGGCTACACCACCGCCGCCAGCCTGGTGGCTCAGGTGCTCATGACCCGCAAGATTCGCCACTGCTGGCTGTGGTGGATAGCGGTGGATGCGGTCTACATCGGCCTTTTCGCATATAAGGGCCTCTTCCTTTTCTCGCTGCTCTCGGGCATCTATCTCTGGTTGGCCTGGCTGGGGTGGCGCAGTTGGGGTGATTCGGATATTGACACTGTTATATAACAGTGTTATGATGGGCTCATCGAAACCCGAAGGAGCCCGAAGATGATTCTCACCCAGACCACTGCCCCCAAAGTTTCCCCGGCCTGCCGCCTGACCAGTCTGTTGGAGCTTACCGGCCAGGGCGAGCAGCGGGTCGCTCTCGACCTGCCTGTAGTGGGCCTGAAGGCCGAGCTGGCTGGTTGTCTGCAAGTGGGACGCCTGGCCGACGCCGCCGCCGCTCGCTGTCGCTTCGATTTCGCCGTCCAGCAGGGCCGCGCGGCCGTGTTGGTCGAGCGCCCTCGCGGCGGAGGATTGGCTATCCGTTGGTCCGGCCCGGCCCGGGTGACCCTCGAGACCAGCTTTCCCGGCAGTGACGATGGTTGGAACGACCTGCTCGAGTGGGAACATCGTTTCGCCAAAGGTCAAAACGATAGTCTCGAGTGGGCCATCACCGCCTCGGTGTCCAGCCAGATGCTGGGTCGGTTCACTGCCTGGCTGGCCGAAGAACCGGCCCCCCTTGATTGGCAAGAGGATGGTCCGGCGCTGGCTGCCCGGGTGGTCGCCGCCGTAGAAGAGACTTTCCGGATGGACCACGAGCGCAAAGCTACGCTGGCCCAGAAAGTGGCCGAAGACCTCTTGCTCGAGCGCGGCTTTGACCGCGGCAGCGTCGACGAGATCCTGGCTCAGGCCAGTCAGCGTGCGGGTCGGGCCCGCCAGCAGCGGGCCGGCCTTATGCCTCGCGCTGGCCTGGTCACTCCGGTGGAAGAAGAACCCGCCGTGCAGCCGAGTCCGGCTCAGGCCCTGACCCGGCTGGTCGACGGACTTTTGCTGGCCTCGCCCGAGAGCCAGCGCGAGATGGTAGTAGAAAGCGTCGTCTGGCTCGACCGGATTTGCGACCAGGCCAGTCTGACGGCCGCCGCTGCGGGGCTCCATTACCAGGGAACTCAACTGCTGGTCAACGGACTTAAAGGACTCAAGAGCTGGAAGACGCGTCTCGAGGCCTTTCTGGCTCGCCTGGTTTGACACTGTCATATGACAGTTCTATAATGCCTCACGTGAGCAACTGTTCGGGCCCCTGGAGGCTAAGCCAGCTGGTAGCACTCAGTCGCAAGCTGGTAGCTACCAGTGGCACCTCAGGCGAGTCCAAACGGGTTCGCTGGAATCCCACCGAGCGGCTGGTCCGCTACTACACCACCCTGGGGTTGGTCGACGGGCCGGCCGAAATGCGCGGCCGGACCGCCTACTACAACCAGCGCCACATTCTCCAGCTGATGGCCATCAAGCGCCTGCAGGCCGAGGGCGAGACCCTCGAGGCCGTGCAGGCTCAGTTGGCGGGTCTGACTGACGGGCAGCTGCAAGAGTTAGCCCAACTTCCCGAGAATTGGACCGAGCAACTCGAGCAGGCGTCGCCTCAGTCCGGGGTGGTGCCGCGCTCTCGACAACCTTTTTGGAAGCAGACTGCGCCCGAACAGGCCTGGTTAGTCAAGAAACCGAAGGCAACCAGCGAGTTTGGGCACCAGGGTATCGAATTGGCTCCGGGAATGATTCTGACGGTGAATACAGCAACCTATCCGAACCTTGACGCGGCCACCCTGCGCGCGGCTGCCAGCGAGTTGATTCGGCTGGCCAACGGCGAACTCGAGGGTGACCAGGAGTGAAGCCGATCGCAGTGACCGAGGGTGCGCCGGCGCCTCTGTGGTCGTATGAGTCGGGCTATGGCACGCTGACCACGGCGGTCGGTAACCTTCCACTCAGGCGACTGAGCGTCGACGGGCGGATCTTCGGACTTTTTTATTCGGTCGAGGTGACCGGTCACTTCCGCAACAGCCTCGACGAGGCCATCGAGGCTTTTTATGTCTTCCCGCTGCCCGATCGTTGCGTGGTCATTGATTTTGCTCTGACCATCGACGGCGAGTTCTTCCCCGGTGTGCTCAAAGAGCGCGAAGAGGCTCGACGAGTCTATGGTGAGGCAGTGGCCTCGGGGCGTCCCGCCGCCATGCTCGAACAGGAACGCCAGGAGATTTTCACCGCCTCGGTGGGGGCGCTACCTCCCGGGAGCGCCGTCGAAATCAAACTCGAGCTGTGTGGATGCCTCGAATTCTATCGGCAGGAGGCGGTCTTTCGTTTTCCTCTCGTGGTGGCTCCGCGCTATCTGCCTGGGGTGACCCTGGATGGGCAGCCGGTGGGGCAGGGAACGGCTTACGATACCAGCGATGTGGGCGACGCCAGCCGCTTGAGCCCTCCGATCCTTCTGCCCGGGTGCGCCAGCCCCGTTCACTTTGATTTTCAGATGCTCATCGACGCGGCCGGCCTGGGCTTTGCCAACCTGACCAGCAGTCTGCCCGACCTGGTGAGCAGTCCCGAGTCGGGTCGACTGCGAGTGCAGTTGACGCCCGGGGTCGCGCGGCTGGACCGCGATCTGATTCTTTCCATCGCCCTCACCGAACGGCTGGGGTCGAGCCTGGTCCACTGCGGCGACGCTTTTCTGTTGACGGTGGTGGGGCCACCCCTGGGGCCACTGCCGAGCCTGCCCGTCGATCTGGTCTTCGTGCTCGATCTCGCCAACGCCGGTGATTGGGTCGACGAGGTCCTGGAGAGGTTGGTGGCGGCTCTCGCCGGAGGTTTGCGTCCCCACGATCGCGTCGGCCTGGTGGTGGTGGGCTCGGGCGAGGTGGTCGCTCTCGGCCATCCGGCCCAGGTGGCCGGCCAGCTCACCAACCTGGGGGAACCCCGGTCGGGACCACTCGGTCCGGCCCTGGGTCAGGCCTTCGGCTTGCTCGAGGAGCGGACGCATCGTTCTTGCGCGTTGCTGTTGCTCACCACCGGACACGCCGCTAACGAGACCCAGTTGCTCGACTTCGTGGCCGCCGAAGGCGAGGGGATAGCCATGCACGGCCTGGCCCTGGGCAGCGCCCCCAATCAGGGTCTACTGAGGCTGATGTGCTGTCGCCAGCGGGGTAGCTTGACGGCGGTGGCTGATCTCGAAATGTTCGAGGCGCGCTTTCCCTCACTGGCCGCACTGTTGCGTCCCAACCTCACCGGACTCGAGGTCGAGGGTCATCCGACCGAGGCCCCCAACGGCCGAGCGGTGCACGGCGACCGACCGAGCATCTTGCTCGGGCGCTGCCCGGGTGGGGCTCCCGCGACCATGGGCATTGCAGCCCATCTGCCGGACGGCTCGCAGGCGTCGCAAGCGGTGCGCACCACGGCCATAAGCGAGCCGGTGCTGGACAAGCTCTGGGCCTGGGCTCGACTGGGCCGCCTCGAGCAAGAATCCGACAGTCGGGACCAGCTGGTGGAACTCTCCCTGGCTCATGGTGTTCTGTGCCGTTACACCGCCTGGGTGGCCGATAGCGGCCGCTGGACATCCCAGCTTGGACCGGTTTCGATCCGGGTGATGCAACCGGTCGAGGCGCCCCCCGATTTCGGGGCCGGAGGCCTGTTCGACGCGGGTGATCTGTTCGCCGAATCGGGCGAAGATCTGTTTGGTTCAAACGAGGGCCCCTCGGGATTGTTCGAGGCGGTGGCTGGCCCGACCGGACGAAGCCTTTTTGACCAGCCTCACGAGGAGTTGCCCGAAACCAGCCAGGATGATTCCCCGCCAGCGGACAGTCTATGGGCTGGAGGCGACCTGTTCGGCGCCCCTGTGCCTGTGGAGGCCGCGCCATCGGCCCGGCCCCAGGAGGCCGTCGCCCCGGCGGTCGAGTTCGAGCCCACCCCCGAGGTGGCCTGGGCCAGCGCCGAGGAGCCGGTAGCAGAGCAGACTGAAGGCGAAGGCGTGGACTGGCTGGGAGAACGAGTGTCCCAGGACCTGGTCTCCAGCGCCGAGGTCCGTTCTTCTCGCTCCGAGGCCGCTCCGGCGGTGACCCGAGGCGGCTTGCTCAAGGGCGGGCTGGCCAAGAAGGCCGCGCCAAGGCCTTCCATACAGGGCGAGAAGCCTGCTCTGGGCGGGCCTTCCCGGGCTGTGCGCAAAGGGATGCTGGCGGGCGGGGCGGGCGGCGAGACGCCGGAGCGCCCGCGGCTCTTGTCCCGGCCATCCTTTGCGTCGGCCGAGGCCGGTTCGCCGCCCCCTGCCCCGCCACTCCCTGGGGCGCCCCCGCCTGCGGCCAGCCCCCAGCCCAGCCCGTCGATGCCCCCGACCGGTCCAGTGGAACCGCCGGCCGAAGCGACCAGGACCGAGAGCCTGCGCAGCACCTGGCTGGGAGCGGAAGCGGCGGCCCCCGAGATGGTCCGAACCACCTCCCTGGGTGACGCCGAGCCGCCGGGCGAGGCGGTGGACGAGTACGAAACGGGCCTGATACGAAGGCGGCGCCACGAGACCCTTTCAGCTCCGGGAAGCGCGCCCACCACCAGCAGCCTGTGGGAACGACTGCACGACCTCGGTCCCGAACGATTCCGTCAACTGGCCGATCTGGTCGGGCTCTATCACCTGGCAGCTGTGCTCCACGCCGTGCCTGCGGCCCTGGTCGACGAGTTGGCCGGGTGGCTGGGGGTCTTCCGGGGTCGCAATCTCAAACTGCAACTCAACTGGGCCTCGAGTCTCTCCGAGCAAGAGTTGAAGAAATGCGAGGCCGAGGTCGAGCAAGCCCTGGCCCAAATCTGAATTTCAGGTTTTTTTCAGGGCTTGGGACTAGCCTGGCAGAGATACTATCCCCTGGAGGACCCAAATGCTCGTCAATCCCGCTCTTGCTCGCCGCGCTAACAGCGCTCCGGCTCCGGCCGCTCCCCAGACGGTCGACAAAGCCCCCGCTGAAGGCCCCCCCGCCGAGCCCCCCCGCGATGAGATCTCTCTGGGTCAAAAGGTGACTCGCACCGCTTTCGGTCTGGTAGGAGCGGCTGCCGGTGGCATCGTGGGAGCCGCCAAAGGCGGTTTGCTCGAAGCCGGCTCGGGCAAGACCAAATTTCCCTCCGCGGTGACCAAATTCTCGCGCATCGCCGGTGCTGCCGCTGGCCTGGCCGGCGGAATCTTCGTCGGTTTGTCGACCCTCCCCATCAGTCTTCCCGTGGCCCTGGTGGCCGGCCCCATTATCGGTGCCTTCACCGGTGGTGCCCTGGCGGGTGGCACCGAAGCCGGCGTGGACGCTCTGCGAGGTGCCTTTTCCGGGGCGGGCGAGCTAGGTTCGGCCGGATTCAAAGGCGCGGCTGGTGCGGCTGACTGGCTGTTCACCAGGTTCGCGGCCAAACCCGAACCCCCGGCCGAGCAGCCCCCGGCCGAGCAGCCTCCCGCCCAGGAACCGCCTTCCCAGGCCCCGCCTGAAGGTCCGGCTCCCGGTCCGGCCGCCCAGCCCCTGGTTAAGGAGCCCGCGACCCCCCGTTCATGAGTGCTCTTCCCTTCCTCCTCTCGATCCCCCACGGAGGGACCGAGATCCCGGACGAGTTGACTTCGCATCTCGTGGCCACTCCCGCTCAGATGGCCGAAGACACCGATCACTTCACCCGGGAAGTGTTCGCTTTGCGCGGAGGCAAAGTGGCTGTCGTGCTCGAGTCACACACTTCCCGTAGCTTCGTGGATGTCAACCGGGACCCGAGCCTATACCCGCCTCACGACAATGACGGAGCGGTCAAGGCTACCAGTTGCACCGGGCACGACTTGTTCGGCGATTGGCGCCCCTCCGAGCCGCTGGTAGAGCGGTTGCTGAAGCGCTACTGGAACCCGTATCATGACGCCCTATCCGAGGCCGTGCGAGCGCCCGGGCTCAAATTGGCTCTCGATTGCCACTCTATGGCCCCGGTGGGACCGTCGCTGGCTCCCGACGCCGGCCAGCCCCGACCCCTGATCTGCCTGGGAGACCGGCATGGCCAGTCCGCACCCGAAGGTTGGGTGGACCGTCTGGCCGAGTGCTTTTGTCAAGTGTTTGGGTTGCCAGCCGAGCAGGTGGTGGCCAACAAGCCCTACTCCGGTGGCTATATCACTCGCCGTTACGGTGACAATCCGCTGCCGTTCATCCAGATCGAGTACAGCCGGGCTCTCTACATGCAGCCGCCCCACTACCTGGTTGACGAGCATCGTCTCGACGACGGCTGGGCGACCGAGATGCGCCGACGCTTTCACAACGTGCTCAGGCTGTTTCACGAACGAGTCGGCTGATTCGCTCGCTTTTCTGCTTTCAACCATAGGCTCTCGCGGCCACGCCCGGCGTTTGCTAGCGATGGCCTGACGCAGGACTCGCCCGGCTGACCGAAAAGACCGAACCCCATGCGCAAGTTCCTCGCCCTGCTGTTGTTGTTGCCCGCTCTGGCTCTGGCTGCTCCCCCCGAGGTGACCCTCGAGAAGATCATGTCGGATCCGGCCTGGATTGGAGCCTGGCCCCAGGATTTCGCCTGGCATCCCGATGGACGGACGGTAGTCTATGCTCGCCACAAGCCCGGCGGAGGGGACGACCTGGTGCACCTTGACGCCAGCGGCAAGGTGCTTGCCAGTCCACCGCAGGAATCGCTCCCCATGAAGCCCGTTTATGCGGCCGATGGCCGGCGCTGGGTGGTGGTCTGGGATGGGGATCTCTATCTGGGCAGCAAAGAGGGATGGCGGCCGCTGACTCGCACTGTGGCGGTCGAGAGTTCGCCACAATTCCTGGACTCGGGCCAGCTCGCCTACCAGCGCGATGGTCAGGTCTTCGTGCGCGAACTCGACGGCAATCTCGAGCGCCAGGTGGCTGACCTGCTGTTGGAGGACAAGCCCCAGTGGGACGAGAGTTACCTGGCGCAGCAGCAAAAGCGTCTCTTTGAGGTTTTGCGCCGTCGCCAACAGGAAGAGTCCGTGGCTCCGCACTTGATCACCCCCGTCTACCTGGGCGAGAAGAAGACCCTGGTCGATACCTGTCTTTCGGGCGATGGCCGCACCCTGCTGGTGGTGCTTACCGATGAGCGCGACCCGGACTGGAAGGAAGACCAGATGCCCGTCTATGTCACCCGCTCGGGCTATGTCGAGGTGGAATCCGTGCGCGCCAAGGTCGGGGCCGGGAAGCCGGATAATCACACGATTTATCTCTGCCGACCCGAGACCGGCGAACTCGACGAGGTTACGCTCGCCAGTCTAGATCTGCAAGACCGTCCGGTGCGGATCGAGCAGTTGCGTTGGGTGGGCAAGAGTTGGGTGGCTCAGCTCTTTTCTCAAGACCACAAAGACCGCTGGACGGTGCGGGTCGACCAGGCAGGCAACCTGACGGTCCTCGACCACTATCGCGACCAGGCCTGGCACGGCTGGGATCTCAACGACCTGGGGCCGGTGCCCACGCTCGGAAAAGTCTTCTACACCTCGGAGGCCAGCGGCTACAGCCAGCTCTATCTCGAGCCGGCGCGCCGCCTGACCCAGGGTTCCCAGGTAGTCGAGCACGTCGTCGCCGACCCCAGGGGACGCTATCTCTATTTTACTTCCAACCCGGAGCAGCCCGGACTGTATGAGGTGTATCGGGCCAACTTGAGTAACGGCAGGGTCGAGGCTATGACCCGGCTGGGGGGATTCACCGAATTTCGCCTCTCGCCTGACGGCGACACCATGCTGCTGATGCATTCCAAGCGCGACCGGCCTCCCGAACTTTACCTCATGAAGGCCGAGCCGGGGGCTCAACCACGCCAGTTGACTCACATCGTCAGCTCCGAGTTTACCTCCATCGACTGGACCGTCCCCGAGCTCGTGGCCGTGCCCTCAAGCCACCAATCCCGGCCCATTTATTCGCGCTTCTATCCCGCCGCCGCGCCGGTCGACGGGTTGCGACCGGCAGTGGTCTTCATCCATGGGGCCGGCTACCTGCAGAACGCGACCTATGGCTGGTCCTACTACTTTCACGAGTTCATGTTCCACACGCTGCTCAACCGGCTCGGCTACGTGGTGCTCGACATGGACTATCGCGCCTCGGCCGGCTACGGCCGCGATTGGCGCACGGCCATCTATCGTCAGATGGGCACCCCGGAACTGGAGGACCTCGAAGACGGGGTGGATTGGCTGGTCAAGAACCAGGGCGTCGACCGCCAGAGGGTGGGGGTCTACGGCGGGTCTTATGGAGGCTTTCTCACCCTGATGGCCATGTTTCGCAAGCCCCAACTGTTTGCGTGCGGGGCCGCCCTGCGACCGGTGACCGACTGGGCCCACTACAACGACGAATACACCTCGCGCATCCTCAACACCCCTGAGGGCGACCCCGACAGCTACGCCGTCAGCTCACCCATCGAGTTCGCTGAAGGCCTCGAGAACCCGCTGCTGATGTGCCACGGCATGCTCGACGACAACGTCTTTGTCTCGGATACGGTGAGATTGGCCCAAAAGCTGATCGAACTCAAGAAAGAGAACTGGGAGATGGCGCTCTTTCCCATGGAGGCCCACGGCTTCATCGAGCCGACCAGCTGGCTCGACGAATACCGCCGCATCTTCAAGTTATTTCAAACCAATCTGCAATAGCCGGACGGTGGCTCGCCCAGCCAGACTCGAGGGGAGAATAAAAAAGCCGCCCCATCCGGGGCGGCTTTTCTTAGGTCCGGGCTCATCCGGCCAGACTGGCTTTAGCCTGATCGGCCAGCTTGGTGAAGCCTTCCGCGTCGTGAATGGCGAGTTCCGCCAAAATCTTGCGGTCGACTTCGATGCCGGCCTTTTTGAGACCGTTGATAAGCCGGCTATAGGAGAGACCATTGCTGCGGGCAGCCGCGTTGATACGCGCGATCCACAGACGCCGAAAATCTCTTTTCTTGTTGCGGCGGTCACGGTAGGCATAGGTCTGGGCGCTGAGAAACGCCTCCGACGCTGCCTTGACCTTACGGCTGCGGGCGCTCCGGTAGCCTTTGACCGCCTTCATCAATTTTCTTCGCTTCTTCAGAGCGATGGTGCCGCGCTTTACTCTGGGCATGGCGTAACCTTCCTCTCGTGAGGCTCTAGCCTCAGGTCAAACTAGAATTTGTAAGGGATGAGAAGTCGCAACCGCTTCTCGTCCGACGGCGAAATTACGACTGGCTTACGGAACTTGCGAGTGCGCTTGGGCGATTTCTTCTCGCGGATGTGGTGACAACCGGAAAATTCACGCATGCGCTTGATGCGTCCGCTACCAGTGATTTTGACCCGTTTGGCCAGAGCGCGTCTTGTTTTGATTTTCGGCATGGCGTCTGTCCTTTCTCGTATTTGAAGCCTTAAGTGGCCGGCGGTGTGGGAGTGGGTGGCGGCGGCGCCGGTGCCGGTGCCGCCGGACCAGGTTGGCCGGGTGGCCCGGCCTGGGCGACCTGGCTAGCCTTTGGAGCCAGCACCATGGTCATATTTCGGCCCTCGAGTTTGGGCTTATTCTCGATAATCGCCAACTCGGCCGAGTCTTCAAACACTCTTTCGAGAAGTTTTAGCGCGATATCGGAGTGCACCACCTCGCGACCACGAAATCTCATGGTCACTTTGACCTTGTCGCCCTCTTTGAGCAGACGCTTCACCATGTTGGCCTTGACCTGATAGTCGTGCTCGTCGATCTTGGGCCGCATTTTGACCTCGCGAAGTTCGAAGGTCTTCTTCTTGGCCCGCGACTCGCGAGTCTTTTTCGAGGTCTCGTACTTCCACTTGCCGAAGTCCATCATCTTGCAGACGGGCGGACGTGCCTGTGGAGAGACCTCTACCAGGTCGAGCTCACGCTCCTGGGCGATGCGCACCGCATCACGCGGATCCATAACCCCCAGCTGGTTCCCCTGATCATCGATGACTCGAACCTCACGGGCTCGAATCTGCCTGTTTACCCTTAAGTCTGGCGTACGCTGCAGACTGGGCTTTTTACGACCTCTGCGAATCGGCTCACCCCTCATTTCTTGGCCCCAAGTAAAAAAGAGCGCATGCTCGCGCTCCTCACCATAAGACAGACAGCACTAGGCCGTCTAACCATGTCGGTTGCCTACACTTGGCAACTTCGAGAAACCGGTGCTGGCAACGACTTGGCGCCGCACGGTGAGAAGCGAACTTCTACTTGGGTTAGCCTATTGTCCGGCCAGTATAGCAAAGGGCCTATATCTCGTCAATACGCGCTCGCTGGCGCTCACGAGAGGGGAGCGCTCGCGCGAGAACGGCCGGCCAATCGGGTCCGGCGCCACCCAGCGCGGAGGTGGGCTCGCTTACTGCTTGAGTTTGCGGGCGAAGTCGGTCATGGCCAGCAAGAGAAAGTGGCGCGAGCGATTGACCAGGTATTTCAGGCGGCGTTCGGGGGCGCCTTTGCACAGGGCCTTCAGGGCTTGCACGTGCAGCAGGATGAGATCGTCAGCGGCGGCACCTTTTTGGACCAGTTTGGCGGCGACGGCCTCGGCGTTGCCGTGGTCTGACAGCCCATGGTCAGCCAGAAAGTTTTGGTATTCGTCGGCCATCTCGTCGGCCACCGCCGACTTTTTGAGCTTGCTGATGCCGGTCAGAGACGACAGTTCCTGATTGACTTCGAGCACCCCCGCCTCGCCCCGGCGAACCGCGGCGTAGTTGATGGCTTTCTTGAGAGTATCCGGGCTGAGTTCGGTCTTCTTGAGAAAATCCTGGGCCCCGGCCTGCAGGCAGAGCATGCCGAGGCCGTCCTCGCCAGCGGCTGTGAGCACCACGATCGGCACGTCGAATCCGGCCTGATGGATCCCAGAAACTGTCTCGAGGCCCTGGGCGTCGGGCAGCCCGAGGTCGAGCAGCACCACATCGAAGTCGTTCCTGCGAAGCTGGGCGATGCCTCCTGCCAGCGATTCCTCATGTGTGACCTGAGCGTCGGGCAACCCGAAGCCCACGTAGGATTCGATGATCATGGCCTGAGGAGCTGTGTCTTCGATCAGCAGAATATTCATCCGTAAGCGGAGTTCGTGGCTCCGAGGCAGGGCCCTTTCCCTTTCCTAAGGAAAGTAGGTGGGTGACCAAAGTCAGAATACTTCTGATCGTCCTGATGCTGGGTCTTGTTACGGGCCTGAGCTGGGCGGATAAGCTGTACTATCTCAGACACCGTCCGGTGCAGGGCCGAGTCGTCGACGGCGAACTCTACATCGACCCTGAGCGCTTGCCAGACTACTTCGAACCGGCCGAGCTGCGTCGGATCCACACCAAAAGTGACCGCGTGACCGTCGACAACTCCAGCGCCGGCGAACTGGGTCCCGGAGGACTGGTGCCGGTATTGGCGGTGGCCAAGCGTCTGGGGTTCGTGGTGAAGTCGAATGAAGCGGCCGGCATCGTCGACATCATCCCGCCTCAGGCGATGATTCCCAACTCCGAGCGCCAGCTGGAACACGCCGTCAAACTCGATGGTAGCAAGCGCCAGGAGTATCAGTTTGCGGCCCTGCGCATGAAGAAGGTGCTCGAGAAGCTCAAGCCCTACGACGACCCGGAGTTCACCCGCCGCATTCGTACCATTGGCAAGAAGGTGGCCGACGCTTCTCCGCTGGCCGGGCTCGACTGGTATTTCTTGCTGGTCGACACCGAAGTGCCGAACGCGGCTTGCACGGGCGAGGGTTTTGTCTTCGTGACTCGAGGGCTGATGGAGATGGGGGTCACTGACGACGAACTGGCGGGAGTGTTGGGCCACGAGGTGGCCCACGGGGTCCGTCGACATCCCTTCAAGCGCCTGGATCTGATCCTCGAACTCAATCAGCTGGCAGTCGACTATCAAGCGCTCCAGGCCAGGGTCGAGGCCGCCGATACCAACGATGAAAGCAAGCTGGTGGGGCTGCGGGCCCAGATGGGACAGCTCGAGCGGAGGGCCAAGTCGCTGGCACACCGGCTCGAGAATCTGACGGAGTATGCGCGTAAGGATGAAGAAGAGGCAGACGTGTTAGGCATGCGCTACGCGGTCCTGGCCGGCTACACCGAAGGTGGCCTGGGGAGCTGTCTCGAGAAGCTGCAAAAGCAGATGGTGGCAAAGTTCGGCGAGGCTGTCCTGGCTGAGGATCTGAGTCACCCCCCGGTGGAACGTCGCCTCAAGATTCTCGACAAGGTTCGCGCCAGCTGGCATCGCTAAGGCTCCCAGAGCTCACCTACGATTGCCTCCGCTGCGGCAAGAGCTGCCAGGGCTGGCGAGTGCTGGCCGACGAGTCGGCTCGCCAACGATTGCAGGGGCATCCGCTGGTGGACAGGCAACGTCAAGCCGGATTCGAGCCTTTCGTGGAAGGACCCGATGGGCTTTTTCGCCTGGCTAACACCCACCAGCACGGCGCTTGCGTCTTTCTCGAGGGCAACGACTGCAGTCTGCACGCCCATAGCGGCGCCGAGATCAAGCCTCGCGCCTGTCGACAGTTTCCGTTCTTCTTCAAGGTCACACCGGACGGGGTGTTCGTGGGCCTGTCCTTTCGCTGCACGGCCGTGCTGGCGGCTCACGGCCGGCCGCTCGAGGCTCACCGCGAGCATCTGCAAGCGCTGCTCGACGGCGGCGACTATCCGCGGGCGGGGTTTGAGCCCATCCCGTTGTTCGGGCAGCAGACCATCGAGTGGGACGACTATCAACGACTAGAGCGGCGATTGGGTGACAGTCTTACGGCCGAGGGCGCGCGGGCGGATCTGGCCTGGACGGCTCTCGAAGAATTGACCGGGCGGGTTGCCCCCGACCCCTACCGGCAACAGTGGCTCGCCGCCGCCGTGGTGGCCTGGCTTGAGCATTGCGAACCGGCGGAGGTGATTTCGGGGTCGTTTCGATCGGCACGATTTCCCTCAGGAGCCAGTCCGGGCCGAGTCGAAGGACTCGAGCAGCCTCTGTCGCGTTTTTTGGAGCATCTGCTCTTCCGCAAATACTTGTTGGGGCCCGCTCTACTGGGTCGGGCGGTGGTGTGGGTCGTGCTGCCGGCGGTGGCCCGCTTTTACGCTGGAGCCCGCGCCGCCGAACTCGGACAGGTCGCCTCAGCGGAGCACCTCGACTGGAGTTTGTCTGTGCTTGAGGGCGAACTGTTGGGGCACGTCGAAGAAAGCACCAGGTTCTACCAGGCCCTGGCAGAATTCTACTGGCAACCGGAGGTCAAGCCGTGATTGAATATTTCGCAGCCCTCGAACCAGGGGTCCGCTGGACGGTGATCGGCGTGACCGGTGCCCTCTTTTTGTTGCTGTTGGCCCTGGTGGTTCTGAAGCTACGCAGCCGTTGGCTGGCAGGCAAAGAGCGCTGGGACGAAGCCCGGGCTAGCACCCGCTCGATGCGATTAGATATGCAAGATCGGGCCGGGGAGCTGCATCAATAGGATTTCCCGCAACCGGACGGGAAACGCGCCCCGGGAGGTTTTTGCGTGTCCGATAATTCCACGCGCATGGAGATCCATGCGGAGTTAACGCGCGATCTCACTTTGACTTCGGCTCTAGCTATCGGAGTGGGAACGATGATCGCGGCAGGAATCTTCACCCTCTCCGGGCTGGCCGTTCGCAACGTGGGGTCGTCTGCGATTGTGGCCTTCCTGCTGGCCGCTCTGGTGGCCACCTTCACGGCTCTGACCTATTGCGAGTTCAGCTCCATCTATCCCGAGTCTGGAGAAGGTTATCTCTACGCGCGCAAGACCTTCGCCCCGCCGGTGGCCTATTTTGTCGGCTGGGCTCTCTTTTTGGGCTACAGCTCTTCGTGCGCTTTTTATATCGCCAGTCTCTCCTCTTACTTTAACGAGTTCGTTTATGAGTGCGGCTTTGAGTCGATGGCCGGCCTCATTGGCCTGGTGCTGTTGACCATGCTCAATTTGAAGGGCACCAAGGAGTCTGGCAGTTTCCAGGTGATCGTGACCGGAGCCAAGATCCTGCTGTTGATCTGGTTTATCGGGGGCGGCTTGATGGCCATGGATACCGGCACCGTGGCCGAGCGCTTCAGTCACGATGCTTACAAGATTTTGCAAACGGCTGCGCTGGTGTTTATCACCTTCTTCGGTTTTTCCGCCATCGCCGCCTCGGCGGGAGAAGTTCAGGACCCCACCCGCAACATTCCCCGGGCGATCTTCATCTCGATGGGTCTGGTGACGGTGCTCTATACGCTGGTCATCCTTTCCATCGTCGGCGCCAATCTCACCGAATACAGCGAGGCGGCCATGGGCAAGGCGGCCGAACTCTTTTTGGGCTCTGTTGGCGGCAAGGTGATCGTCGGCGGGGCGCTGTTTTCCATGATCTCGGCCGCCAACGCCTCGATCATGGCCGGCTCGCGCGTGGTGTTGGCCATGAGCCAACTGGGGCACATGCCCGAGGTGATCGGAGGCATCTGGGCCAAGACCCGCACGCCGGCTGCCTCCATCTTGATGGTTTCGGGGGCCATCGGCGCCTTCGTGCTGATGCTGCATCTCGAAGAGTTGGCCCATTTTGCCGATGCCGTGCTGTTGTTGGCTCTGATTACGGTCAATTACGCCCTGATTGCCCATCGCAAGAAGTATCCCGACATGGAGCGGTTGTTCCGGGTGCCCGGCGTGCCGGTCACGCCGATTTTGGCCATGCTGGCCAACGGCTACCTCTTGCTCCAGGCGCTGGGTCATGCGCGGCCGGCTCTACTGACCGTGGTTTCCTTGCTGGCAGGGCTGTTAGCCTTCTTCGTCTGGAAGAGCAGCCAAGCCGAGGAGATGGCGATTCCGGGGGCCCCGTCCAAGGTGGCCCTGGTCGAGTCGGCGGTCACGCCGGGCGGCTTTCGGGTGCTGGTGCCCATCGCCAACCCGGCCACCGTGGACATGCTGGTCCAGGTGGCCGCCTCGGCCGCCGGCCCGGGCGGGGAAGTGGTGGCTGTGCGCGTGATTTCAGTACCCGAGCAACTGCCGCCCCAAAGTGGTCGCAAATATATCGAGCGCGAACGCAAGATTCTCGAGCAGGCCTATCAGAAAGGGGCCGAACTGGGGGTGGCCGTGACCTCGGTGGTGCGCATCGGCCACAACGTGGCCCGAGCCATTCTCGAGACCTCGCGGGAGCACCAGTGCCAACTGATCGTGTTAGGGTGGAAGGGCTACTCGACTACGGCTCAGCGAATCCTGGGAGAGACGATCGATTCGGTAGTGTCCCACGCCCGGGCCGATATCATGCTGGTCAAGCTGAGCGAAAAGCCATTTGGCGGACGTATCTTGCTGCCCACCGCAGGCGGCACTCACGCTCGCAAAGCCGAAAGCTACGCTGCCCAACTGGCCAGCCGGCTGGCCAGCGAACACACTCTCACTCTGTGCTCGGTTACCTCTCCCGAGGCCCCCGACGAGTCGAGAAGAATCGTCTCGGAGCGGGTGGATTCGGCCGTGGCCCGAGTCAAGGCGCAGTATCCCGACCTCGAGGTACAGGGGCATCTGATCTCGCATGCCGACGTAACCCTGGGAATCCTCGAGGAAGCCCGCAACTTCGATGCCCTGGTGGTTGGGGCGGCGGGCCATAGCGTCTATCCCCAGATCTTGTTTGGCAACATCCCCGAGGCATTGGCCAAGCACTTCGACGGGCCCGTCATCGTGGTCAAGAGCTACGACCGCGTCAAAGCGCTGGTGGGCCGAGTGATGGGGTCTTAGTTACCAGCGGCGAACCTGATTGAGGATCGAGCGAGAAACCTGGGCCCGCGCCACCAGCGAGGCCGGCAAAGACTGCCAGAGGCGAGCGGTGTTGTTGATCTCGACTTCGAGTTTCTGGGGTGGACTGAAGTCGCCCAGTGTGCGCGCCAGATAGCTAAAAGACGGTCCCAGTCTGGGCAAGAATTCGGGCGGGGTCGAGGTTCGCAGCGTTTTACCGGCCAGCAGCAAGCTGCGCACCAGGCGCGGTAAAGACGCATACCCGAAGCGCTCGACTTCTTGCTGGCAGAACAGGGCCGCCAGCACCATACACGAGGCGCGGTAGTGAGCGTGGGGGGTGTCGCTGAGCTTGCTGCCCAGTTTGAGAAACTGGTCGGGATAGTCGACCCATTTGCGGGCCGCGTCGTCGACGATAGCCAGCCCAACCGAGATGGTGGCGGGCAGAATCTCGTCGAGCCCGGGATGGTCGTGGTCAGCCGCCTCGACCACGCGCTCGAGCAGCTTTCTGGGCAGCATCTCCATCTCGGCCGGTAACCCTCCCGTCGCGATCAGGCTTTGGGTCAGGGCCAGTGCCCGAGGCAGGTCGATCTCGTCAGGAGCCTGATGCACCAGGCTGCGTAGCCAGTCGGTCCGCAGCCGCGAGTCGGTCGGATCGAGTTCGGCGAAAACTCGCGCAGCCTTGCCGAAAACCATCTGCGCCTCGTCCACCCGCTCGAGTTCGAGCAGCAGACTGGCCAGAGCCTGTTCGCATTCGACTGCCTCGAGTAACTTGTTCTGTTTTTGATACAGCTGACCGGCCTGCTCGAAATCTTCCAGCGCCCCTTCGGTGTCGCCAGTGCGCGCTCGCAGGCGGGCCCGGTTGGCCAGCACCTGGGCCGACAGGAGCGAGCCGCGCGTGTGGTCGTTGACCTCGAACAGATCATAGGCCTCGCCGTACTCTTCCAGCGCCTTCTCTTCGAAGCCCAGGGTCTCGAGGGTGGCGCCCCGGCTGCTGAAGGTGCGGGCCAACATTTCCGTGTGCTCGGTCAGACCTTTCTCGAGCACCAGGGGTCGAAACAACTCGAGGGCTTTATCGAAATCGTCCAGGGCAGCTTCGACCTGCTCGAGGCGTGTTCGGGCAAAGCCTCGGTAGTGATAGCTTTGAGCCAACTCGGCCTGATATTCCAGGTTCCCCTGCACGGCCAGGGCCGAGAACAGTTCGACCAGCCGGCCGTAAAGGGTGATGGCGGCTTGATAGTCCTGCTTGCGCAGTTCGCGCAGCGCTCGCAGCTTGAGATTTTTACACAGACGGCTCACGGTAGCCATTTTGGCCTGATCGCCCTTAAGGCGCCCCGAGGCGAAAGCCTCGACCAGGTCCCGCACGGCCAGGTCGACCGCATCGGTCTCGATGAGGGCCCCGGCTCGGTGCAGTAGGGCCGTCGAGAGACGCTCGTGCCAGATCGGATCGTTAGAGTCCTCACTGAGCCGCTTGTACATCTCGAGGGCGCGGGTGAAGTCATCGAGCGATTGGGCCGGCGAACCGACGGCGGCCACCAGGCGTCCGCGCCGGTCCAGCACGTCGGCGAGACGCGCCGTTTCGGCCAGGTCGCGGTAGTCGACCACCTTCAGGAAGAGATCCGCGGCCCGGCTGAGGTCATCGAGAGCTGCCTCGGTAGAGCCCAGCTGCTCGTAGCCCTGACTGCGCAACTCGAGGGCCTGGGCCAGACCCGTGGTGGTCAACGGCGACCCTTCTTCTTCGAGTCCCGAGTAGAGGGCGATCGCGCGGCTGGCCGCTCGGATTCCGGTCTCTTTTTCTTCGAGCTTGAAGCTCAGTTCGGCCTGACTGAGATGGCAGGCGGCCAGGTCACTGGCCAACTCGATGCGGCCCTCCTCTTCCACCAAGCGGGTGTAGAGGGCCACCGCCACCTGAAACTCTTCGGCGGCCTGCTGGGGCACCTCGCGTTCGAGATGGGCCTGTCCCAGGTTATTGTGGGCCACGGCTCGCTCGTGAAGGAAGTCGTCCTGGCGCTCTTCGCCAATCTCGTCCTCATAGATCTCGAGGGCTCGACTACAAGCTCGGATCGCTCCGGGTTCATCGCCCATCTCGAGGCAGCAGGCGCCCAGGCTACTCAAGGCCATGGCTAGCTCGGGCAGGCAGCCGTCGTCGCCCGAAACCACCGCCAATCGGTAGTCACCAGTGGCCGACTGATAGTCGTCGGCAGCCCGGGCGAGGCGGCCCTGAGAGCGCTGCAACGTGCCGCGGCAGACGAAGGCGAAGGCCCGGGTGGGATAGAGGTCTTCTTGCAGCTCGACATCGACCAGGCGATTGAGGATCTCGACGGCGCGGTCGAAATTCTCCAGCGCCTCTTCGAAGCGCTCTTCCTGGTACAGGACGAGGCCGCGGTTGGTATAGGTCGTAGCCAGGTCGGTGCGCACGTCCAGGCGACCTTCAGACACCAGATAGGTGCGAATGGCCACGGCCGAGGCATAGTCCTTTTCGGCCTCTTCAAAATTGCTGAGGCGGTGCAGGGCGGCCCCGCGGTCATTGTATACAGCCGCCAAATCGTTGCGCAGACTCTCGTAGTCTTCTTCATTGACCAACTGCTCGAACAAGTCAAGGCCCAGCGTAGCCTCGCGCACGGCCAGCTCGGCGTCACCCATCTCGAGCATCAGGCACGAGCGGGAGTGATGCGCCTGGGCCAGTTCTCGGCGCAGCCGGCGGGCGCGATCGATCTCGACGAGCCGGGCATAGTAGTCCACCGCCCGATCGAAGTCTTCCAGAGCGTCAGGCAACTCGCGGCGGGCGCGGTGAACCAGGCCCCGGTTGTGGATGGCCAGGGCTAGCAAAGCCTTGAGCTCTTCGCGATTCTGCTCCTCGACCACGATCGTGTAGTGGTGAACCGCCTGCTCGGCGTCGGTCAGGGCTGGACCCACCTGACCCAGCTCGCGGCAGGCTTCGCTGCGCCGGTTGTAAGCCGCGGCCAGACCGTTGCGCAGCTTGGTTTGCCCCTCTTCCTCGACCAGGATCAAGAAGTGATGGACGGCGTGTTCGATGTCGCCCAGGGCCCGCTCGGAGTGCCCCAGGTGTAGGTAGGCGAGGCCTCGGCTGCTGTGGGCCCAGGCCAGCTCTTCGCGAAAACCGGGGCGATGGTAGCGCTCGACCAGGGCCGCCAGGCTCTGGCGAAAACCATCGAGGATGGTCGTCTTGCGGTGGAATAACCCCCGATCTTCGAGTTCGGCGAAGACCGCGTTACGGACTCGCCGCAGCTCTTCGCGCTCGCACACCTGGCTGAGCAAGTCGGAATTCTGGGAGTCAAGCACCCAGGAATAGAGTCGGCGCAGGGTTAGGCTCAGTCGGTCCAGGCGCATGCGCGCTTCGCCCAGAGGGTCGGCGATAGAGCTGATCTCGGTCAGCGCAAAGCGGGCCAGGCGCTCGCATACGGAAGCATAGAGCGTGTAGTAGCTTTCTTGGAGATGATACTTGAACGAGCGGTGGGCCAGACTGAGGCCGGGGTCTTCGCGGTCAAAGCAGTGAAAGAGGCTGGGCAGGTTGTGCAACAACTCGAGCGCGTCGGCGCGCAGGATGCCGAAGGTGGATAGCTCGATGGTGGGCACCGGCTCGTCCGAGGTGGCCAGCAACAAGAAGAGATTCAAGAAGCGCCGGCCGAAGCGCTGCTCGAGCAGCTCGAGCGCCGCCTCATAAAACGACTCGCCTGCGGGCAGGTCAGCCGGGCTTTCGAGCAACCCGGCCGCCAGAAACTCGGCCATGTGGCGGGCGGTGGCCAGGCGCCCCTCGGACTTCTCGATGATCAGCTCGGCCATTTCGGGGGCACAACCCGTGAGGTGGCGGCGCACCACCTCGCGATACGCCTCGCTCTGTTCGTCGAGTTCGATGAGCAGGTTGGAGCCCGCTCGCAGCAAGTCGACTTTGGCCGTGCCTCGCGCCGATAGCCCGTCGACTCGATAGGTGGCCAGTACGAACACGCCCTCGGGTAGTTGCTCGGGCAAGAAATCGTGCAGGGTCGCCTGGCCCCCGGCCCCTTCGAACGCTTCGTCGAGGCCGTCGAGGCAGAGCACGAAAGAGGTTTCGTTGATCAGAATCAGCTCGCTGAGGTAGGCCGAGAAGCGAGCTGCCCGGGCCTCGGCTCCAAAACGATTGTTCAGATGCTTGATGACGTGTTGGTCGAGCGCCTCGAAGGCTCGGCGGCCGAGACTCGGGCTGACCCGGATATGTTCGTTGAGTTGCTCGATAAAGGTCTGGCAGTCGGTCTGCAGGCGCGCTTTGATGGGGAAGTAGAGGATTGGCAGGCGGTCGCCCTGAGCCGTCTTCACGCTCTGGCCGAGGGCCTGGCAGAGCAACGATTTGCCGGTGCCCTGGTTGCCCTCGACCAGAATGTAGCCCCGGTCCTGGGCGTTGAGAAAGCGGCGCACGGTCGAGACCATGTCCTGGGGGACCAGTTCAGAATCGATAGGCGGATAGGTCTTGCGGAGCAGGTCGTCAAAAGCCTCGACTTCGGCTCGAGTCCAGGGGGCCACGCCTTCCACGCGGGCCTGTTCCTCGAGCAGGCTCAAGTCTTCCTGGGCCCGCCGCACGCTGGGCAACTCGGGCGAGGGCGGTCGCGTCTCGGGGGGAGGGACCGGAGCCGGGACCAGCTCGACCTCGGCCGCTTGTTCTGGCTCGGATTTGGGCTCTTCCTCAAGTTCAGCCTCGGGGTCGGAGGCCAGATCCAGCTCGAAGTCGGCTTGTTCTTTATGGCGATAGGCGGCCAGGAACTCGGGCGGGGGTGGACCTGCGGTCACCGGTTTGGTGCCGATGGTGTCGAAGAAGTCGTTGACCACCTGGGCGGCGGCCGCCTTCTTGAGCCAGCTGTCCAGACGATTGCGAAAAGCATCGAGGATGCCGGCGGCTTCCAGAAAGGATTCAAAGAGCGGGCGGCCGGCCGGGCCGAGCTTGTCGAGCTTTTCGAACAGGCTGGCGGCGTCGAAATTGGCATCGCCCGAGAACACGCCAGACCACCTGGCGGCCAGACCTGAATAATCGAGGAATTCGCCGAAGGAGGTGGTCGAGGGCCTGACCGTGTCGCTGTTGGGCAACTCGAGAGTCAGCTCTTCGACCGGAGCGCTGGGGGGGTCGACCTTCATCTGGCGGGTGGGCAGGTCGAGGGCCCATTCGGCCCGGGGGCGGGCCGCAGGCGCAGGAGCGGGCTCGCCCAGGTCCAGGCTGAGAGGGGTGCGCTCGAGGGCCGGGCCAAAACGCTGGGGCAGGGGAGGCAGAAGGGTGATGACTTCTCCGGCCGAGGCCAGGGTTAGTTCCACGGTGTGGGGTTCTTCTCCGCGTTCGTAGTTGTGCTTCCACGTTTCGAAGAAGGTGGCGGCACCCTCAAGCCAACTGCGCAGAATCTCGAGGTAGCCGCGCAAATCCCCTCGCATCTCTTCGCGATCCTGAGTTGCTTCTAGCCGTTCGACTTCGCGCGCCCAATGGGACAACTCTTGCAAATTACCCTCGGATTGACCAGCCAGGCGCAGCCAGCGGGCGTGGGCAAAAGGAAGAGTGGTCTTGCCGTTGAGGAAGAAGACACGTCGGACCGTTTGTTGGGCCCGCGATTGCTGGTGGACTTCCAGGGCCGACATCGAGAACCGCAACAGCCGCTCGTACTGCAGGATCGAGTCGACATTAGATGCCAGCGCGGTAATCTCGGGGCGATTCGGCTCGAGACGCTTGAGCAGGCCGGTAGCGGTCCCGGTGAAGTAGCGCAACAGCAGATCGAGCGCGTCGAGCAATGACCGGGCTGCCACGAAGGGCCGGTCTTCGGAGAGGGCGCGCTCGAGCTTGGTGAGGAGAGGAGCCAGGCCTTCTGGTGTCTGGCTGGGTAGTTCGGGGACCCTTAGTTCGCTGAGATTCTCGGTGTTCATCGGCTGGAGGGCAAACCATTCTCGCCACGGGGGGTTTAGCCCTCCGTTGGCGGGGGGGCATCGAGAATTCTTGACCGGGGTCCCGTCCCAAAAGCAGGGGCTGCCTGCCAGTTTCCGGAATAGCCTTGTCAAACACCGAAATTGAAGACCGCCACAAACCGCACCAGCGGGACGGCGGCGCAGGGGTAATCAAGATGCGAGATTCGGCAAGAAAACCTCTCGGCTGGTCGGCCCGCCGTAGACCCTTCGGGGACTCTTTTGCCAGCTGTCTGCTGACGTGTATTGTTCTCATCGGCGGAGTCGTCTGGGCCTATTTTCACTTTTTCCAGAACCGCGAACTGGACAATCCGCTCGAGGGGCATAACATTGGCGGAACCATGACCTCCGAAGTGGTCAACACTTATCGCACCAAGATGATTCGCGACATCTTCAGCCGGTCCGAGGGCGCTTCCAAGCGCATCTCGGCTCTCTATAAAGACGTGAAAGACAATAAGATCTCACCTGACGACTTCAAGCAGGAGTCCACCGAGATCGAGCGCGAGTTGCGCGACACGATGACCGAGCTCAAGGCCCGCTCCGTGCCCAAGCAATTCGAGAAGCCCCACCTGCAGTTGGCCGAGGGCATCGGCGAGTGGTGGAAGTGTCTCAACGCCCTGCGCGAGGCCAACATCGCTACCGAGGCCAACATCCGCGACGCCAAGATGGAAGAAGCCAAGAACACCTACGCCAAAGGGCGCAAGCTGTTCGACAAGGCTCGACCGGTCTACGGCAAGGTCTGACCGCTGATGGTCGAGACCACCTTCTCGGCCGCGCCGGCGTAAGGACCGTAGAGGTCCAGCAACCTGGCTCTCACCTCGTCGAGGTGAGAGTTTTGTTTTATCAGGTCTTCGATCAACTCGGCCACGGTCTCGACCCGGATGACCTCGACCAGTTCTGGGATCAACGCCTCGCTAGCCAGTTGATTGGGCTGCGAAAACAGACCGATGGTATCGCGCATATTCAGCAAAATGCGCGATTTCACGGCCCGGGCTCCGGGCACCCAGTCCAACAGGCCCAACAGGCCAATGTAAGGTAGGTCTTGGGGACGGTTAAGCGGCAGCAGGCACAGGCTAGGGACCCCGAGGCTACCGGCTTCCGCCGTCTTGGTACCGGGAATGGCCACGGCCAGCCGGGCCCGGGCCAGATGTTCCAGGGAGTCCTGGCGTCGTACCGGCGCCCGCAGCTGCTCGGTCACCAGGTAGCCCCCCTCGAGCCGAGCGGCCACCCCGCCCAGAGCCGGGTCGACCGGGAATTGGGAGCCCTCGGGCCGGTCGAGATAAGGCGACAGGTGGAATTGAAACTCGAGCTGTGGGTGGCTCGCTTTCAGGCGGGCGGCCACCCCCAGAAAGAACGGAATGAGGCTGGTGGCCTCTTGCTCACGGCTGCCGGGCAGAAAGCTGATGAGGTTGTGGTCGGGCCGTTGGGGCGAGACGGTCTGGTAGACCCCGTCCACCACCAGGTCGCCGACCACGCGGATTTTCTCCGGCGCGACTTTGCGCTTGAGTAGCCAGTCGACACCCCACTGGTTCTTGGTAAAGTAGCCCACGAAAGCCGAATCCCACCACGGTCGAGCCCACAGGTAAGACCAGCAGCGGAGGCCCCAGCGCCAGCTCAACACGGCCGTGTACATCAGGTCGCCCCCCAGGTGGAGCAAAGAGCAACCGGCGAAACGGCGCCCCTCGTAGGCCAGCAAAGCCGGAATCCGCGAGGCCGGGATGACCTCGGAGACTCCTTCGAGCTGGCCCGCCACCCTGGCCTCGTTGCCCGAGGCAAAGGTGCAGGGCAGTAACAGGACCACCACCCTGGCCTCAGGAAAGGCTTGTCGATAGCGCCGCAATACCGGTTGCATCCAGCCCGAGATCTCGCCGGGACTGTTGGCCGTGATCAACAGCGGCTTCATGGGTCCAGGCCGCGCAACATGCTTTCGAGTCGACTGGTAGAGTGCCCGGGCACCAGCGGAGTGATCAAGATCCGGCCGCCGTGGGACTCGACCACCTCGCGCTCGGGCAAATCCTCGACCTTGTAGTCGCCGCCTTTGATGTGGACATCGGGTCGAACCTCGTCGAGGATCTCCACCGGAGTGTCCTCTTCGAAGACCACCACCAGGTCGACACAGGCGAACCCGGCCAGCAACTCGGCCCGGTCGCGAGCAGCGACCAGAGGACGGCGCGCACCCTTGAGCCGGCGCACGCTCTCATCCGAATTGACCCCGACCACCAGAAAATCGGCCTGCTGCCGGGCCGTCTGCAGGGTGTGCAGATGGCCCACGTGGATCAGGTCAAAACAGCCGTTGGTAAAGGCGATTCGCAAGCCCTGCGAGCGCACCTGGGCGAGCCGGTCGGGCAGTTCCGAGCGCTCGACCAGTTTGTGGCGGGTTACCATGTTTTCGAGATCGAGCGCAAGATTTCTTCGGGGGTGGCCGTGGCCGTGCCCACTTTGCGCACCACCACCGCGGCCGCGTGGCTGGCGATGGCCACCGCTTCTTCGGGCTCGGCCGCCACGGCCGCACACAGGCCGACCAGCGTCAGCACGGTGTCACCCGCCCCACTGACATCAAAGACTTGCGAGGCCAGGGCCGGAAAGGTGAAGGACGGCTGTTGCTGGCGAAACAGGGTCATGCCGTGTTCCCCGCGGGTGACCAGTACGGCCTGGGCCCCAGAGCGCTCCAGCAACAGCCGGCCGGCTTGTTCCACCAGTTCGTCGCTCGAGGTTTCGACACCACTGGCCGCGGAGGCCTCGAGGGCATTGAGGGTGATGGTCCCAAGTCCCCGAAAAACCTCGAAGTTGGAGGGCTTCGGTCCGGCGATGGTAGGCCGCTGGGCGGCTGTGGTCAGGAGCTTCTGGCTGCCCGGGCTGCGGAACAGCCCTTTGTCGTAATCAGAAAAGAAGACTCCGTCAAAGCTCGTGATCCGCTCGCTGAGCCACTGATGGGATTGCTCGAGCAGGGCCTCGGGCAGAGGGGTTCGGCGCTCGAAGTCGGCCCGCACGACCTGTTGCGAGTGGGCGATGATGCGGGTCTTGAGAGTGGTGGGCCGGTCGGGGTCGACCAGCACGCCGTCAACGGCCACCCCCTGTTCATCGAGGATGGTGCGCAACCGTTGGCCTGATTCGTCTTCGCCCACGGCTCCGACCAGGGACACCCGGGCTCCCAGGGCGCGCAGGTTGCTCACCACATTGGCCGCTCCCCCGGGGGTATAGGTGTAGCGGTCCACGTCCACCACCGGCACGGGAGCCTCGGGGCTGATGCGGGTGACCGAACCCCAGACCCAGTGGTCCAACATCAAGTCTCCCACCACCAGCACGTGAAGGTTAGAAAATCTAGCCACAATCTCTTCGGCCCGGCGCGGTTCCATCAGGACTCTCCCAACCGCTCGATGACGCCGGCCGCCAGCAAAGGAATCATCAATTCGTGGTGGCCGGTGAGCGAGTGGCCTTCCCCTCCCAGTTCGCGGGCCCGCGAGACGGGATTGTTGTTGGAGCGATAGTGTTGAATAAAGTCCAGGTTGACTCCCATGAAGCCCTCCACCTGGTGACCATGGTTTCGAGCCACCGAGAAAGCTTTCTCGATCGTGACCGGCAGCTGCACTGCCGAGCCGATGTTGAGAGCCAGCGAGCCGGGCGAGAGCCCGGCCACCACCGCGCACAGCATGCGGAAGTCGTTGAAGGTAGCCAGGCCCATGTCGCTGCCGTCGGCCTGGGGGTGGGTGTGATGGATGTCGGCCCCGACCGCAATGTGAACGGTGACGGGGATGCCTAACCGGCGAGCCTGCCACAGTAAAGAGATTGTCTTGAGCGGAAGGTCGGCTTCTTCGATCAGATCACCGAGCGCCTGGCCCAACCCGATGTTGGCCTGGGCGGCCCGCCGGGCTCCCCGGTGAAGAAACTCCCCTGTCTCTTCCACCATCCCGAATCGTCCGGTTTTGATGCCAGCGGCGACGTCTTCGCTGGTTTCGCCACCCATGGCCAGCTCCACATCGTGGACGCTGCCGGCGCCGTTGAAGGCCAGGGCCGAGATGGCTCGGCGCTTCATCAGGTCGATCAATACCGGCGACAGACCGACCTTGATGACATGGGCGCCCATGGTGATCAACACCGTCTTCTGCTGCTGCACCGCCCGGGCCCACCAGTCGATGATACGGCCCAGCTGGTGGCCGGCTAGAATCTGGGGCAACCCCTGCAAGAACGAAGCAAAGCTCGAGCCCGCCTGGTACGGCTTGGCGAAGTCGTCGCGCGAGACTTTGTTGGGGCGTTCCTTGAGTGAGTAGGTGCTGGTCTGGGCGAAATCGAGAGGCTTAAACCGATACTCCATGGCTTGCCATGCCTTCCAGGATCTCTTGCAACTGGCGGGCCGTGTCAGACCAGCGAAACTGGGCAGCCCGGGCCGGACCCTGGTCGCCGTTGGGGTTCGCGAGGGCTTCCATCACGGCCCGAGCGATGTCGACCGGGTCGGATGGGTCGAACCAGTAAGGAATGTCCCCCCCGACTTCGGGCAGCGAGGCGGCCCGGGCGGCGGCTACCGTGGCCCCACAGCCGAGAGCCTCTAACACCGGCAGGCCGAAACCCTCATAAAAGCTCGGCATCACGAACACCGCGCAGCGGCGATAGAGTTCGGCCAGGGTCTGGTCCTCGATGCCTTCGAGCCAGACGAGGCGGTCATTGAGGCGGTTGATGTGCTCGAGTAGCGAAGAACTCTTGCCGCGCAGCCGATCGACTAGCGTGGGTCCGGCCGGGCGATTGCACACCAGCACCAGGTTGCACTCGACCTGGCTCTCGAGCAGAACGAAGGCTTCGAGCAGGCCTTCCAGGTTCTTGCGCGGTTCGGGATTGCCCACGAACAGGATGTAAGGCTTGTCCCCCACATGTTCGACGAAAAAGGCGTCCTGGAAGCCGTCGCGATGGGGGTGAAAGACCGGGTCGACCCCCAGTTGGATGACGTCGATGCTGGCCAGATCGTAGCCCAGGTGCCGGTGCAGTTCGACCCTGGAAAAGTTCGAGGTGGTGACGATTCGATCGGCCGCCTCGGCGGCCTGGCGAAGACGCTCCTGATCCGATTCGAGATGCCTGTTCTGGGGGTGGTAGTCGGTAAATGGGGCCACATCATAGATAGTGACCGCGGCCGGGCAATCCACCTCCCAGTCGACGCGGTTCCAGGCGAACCAACAGACATCCAGAGGCGGGCTTTGCGAGGCCAGATGGCACTCCCAGCCGGCGGCCGCGTAGTCTTCGAGTTCGCTCAGGTGGCGCTTGTCGCGCGTGAGCAAGACGATCTTATGGTCGCACTGGACCTTCCACTGTTTGAGAATGCTGCGAATGCAGCGTCCCATTCCGCGTTTGTCCCGCACGAGAAAGGTCGCGTCGACTCCTATGGTGAGCGGTTCGCTCATGGGAGCCTGCGTTTCCCTAGATGGTGGGAGATTCCTCTATGCGTCGATGGGGACGGCCCTCAAGGGCCGTTGACGGTGTAGCCGTTGGCCCACTGCTCTTCGATCGCTTTCCAGGGGTCGGCGTCGACCAGTTTGCCGGCCGCGTCGGACAGACCCAGCCTGGCCGAGTTTTTCAGCGCCCAGGGCCCCTTGACCGAGAGCGCCCGATTGGGGCTCTGGAAGGCAGAGGGATGATAGAGCTTCATCTGGGCCAGGCTGAGGGTGTCGGTCAGAAACGCCCCGTGGACGGCTCCACCGGTCAGGGTGGTATCGACATGCTTGCCGGCCACGGCCCCGGCCAGATAGGTGTCGCTAAGCTGCATCTGGCTGTCCTGAACGGCTCGCGAGTTGGTCGGGTCGACCAGTTCCCCCTGGAAATAGAGTTCAAGGGCTTGAGGGTTGCCGGTCTGGGCATCGAGGTCCCACTGATTCCAGTAGGCCGACGGCGAGTAGGCCGAGCCGGCGTGCTTGAAGCGATTGATCTCGGACCCGACCGCCTGCAGTTGCTCCTTGACCATCACCCGGGTGGGGGAACCGGTGGTTCCGTCGACCAGTAAACTGGCGTGGTCGAGTTCGAGCCGATCGATGACATAGTCCCCTGGCTGCAACCGAACAGCCGCGCCCGGCTCGAAGGTCAGAGTTCCGTAGCGCCCCGGGGGCAACACCACCTCGCTGGCGGCCTGCTGAGCGTCAAAGGTCGCAGGGTCGATGGAACTCATGGTAATCATGGTGGGCTGGCCGGGATTGGCCACCGGTTGGCTGGGCGGGGCCACCACCGGGGCGGCCTGGAAGGTGCGGTTCTCAGGAAATCCGTTGGGACCGGGAACCCGGGCGGGGAACGGGACCTTGTTGGGATAGACTTCGACCTGGCCGCGGAAGTCTACGCTGGAAGGTAAAGTCGTGCGACCCTGGTTGACGGTGAGACTATTGCCGGAAGCGCTGTTGTTGGTGGACAGCGAGGTGCTGTTGCCGGTCGTCACCGAGGACGACGCGGTGGCAAAGGCAGTGCCGGTAACCCCCTGCGACTGCGTCTGGCTGGTGGTCTGGGCCTGACTAAACGGGCTCAGTCCGGGGTCCTTCAAGCCGCTGGCGCTATTGGCGCCGATGACGCTCACCTGGCCGGACTTGGCCGTTACCGGCGACCCCTCTCCATAGACCACGTTGCCGTGAATGGAACTGGCACCCTCGGCCCAGAGGCTGTCCATGGCGGAGCTGTTGGTGCCCAGCAACGCTTTGGTGAACTTGGCCGTAGCCCGCATCGTGGGAGGGCGGCCACCGTTGGCGTTGGCGGCCGCGGCGGCGGCCACGCTAGCGGCGCCCAGAAGTTGACCGGGAGGGATGAACTCGGGCGGCGGCCGTTGCCCGTCCCAGTGCTTGGCCGCTGTGTCATTGAGGCTCACCGACTCGTTGCCGAACGCAGCCGTGGTCAACGAGATCGGAGGTTGCCAGGCCAGGGCCGCGTAGCCGACCGTCTGGCCGGACGGGGAAGTGGGTTTGCCCCGAGACACCAGATAGACATGGCCCGGCGGCACGGGGGTCCCGTCGGCAGCTTTGTAACTGGCGCCCAGCGACCCGTTGTTGTTGTTGATGAACTCGACCTCGTAGGGGTGGCCGTTGGCCAGGGTGCCGGTGAGCGTCTGGGTGCGATCGGGCTGATCGCTGAGGATTACGAGAGCGTGCTGCAGACCTGCCCTGGCGGCCATCTCGACGCGCAGATGTTCTTCACTATTGCTAGCTGTGCGCAGATGAAAAACGGTGGAGGCACCCACACTGGCCAATAGACCGGCCAGGATGGTCATCACCACCAACACGACCAGCAGAGCGGAGCCCCTTTCCCTCATGTTGGCTATTGTAACAAAAATGTAACCACGTGGCAATGCAGCCTCGATTTCGGTTAATTGGTGATGGCTACCGCGCTCTG
Organism: Vulcanimicrobiota bacterium; assembly: GCA_050250895.1. Lineage (GTDB taxonomy): Bacteria > Vulcanimicrobiota > Xenobia > Xenobiales > JADMJV01 > CAYRFU01. The sequence continues at coordinate 494,032 of JBFWNU010000005.1, forward strand.
CAGGCGAACTCGGTTGATGCGGCCGCGACTATCGGTCTGGGCGGCCGTTACCCGAATGGTTGCCTGACCTTCGAAGACCTCGACCATGAACTGCTCGACGCCTCGCGCCATGACTCTTTCGGGCAGTGGCTGGGCAGCCAGGTCGGCGGTGGAGAAGCCGGCATCCAGAGCGGGCGGGAAGCCGGATTGGCGAACATAGGGGTCCAGCATCCACTCTTTGCGGACCAGGTTGCCATCCTCTCGGATATAGTAGGCAATCACCTTTTCCCACGACAGCTTGCCGCCGCCAGCCATGGCCAGCGAGCCCTCCGCGTTGCGCGGAGAAGCGAAGACCACGCCGGCCGGGACGGGATCGTAGCGAACACTGGTCGGGTTGCTCTCGGCCAGTTCCATCCCCAGCAGGCCCACCGCTCCCAGCAGGTTCTTCTGTAGGGCCAGGCGGGCTTCCGAGTCGCGGGCAAAACGAACTCCGTTGAAGAAGAGGCTATAGGTGCCGCCGGCCAGCAAGAGCATCAAGGCCGATGCCACCATGACCTCGACCAGCGAGAGGGCTCTATTGGGCCGCGAGCAGGGTCTCAAAGGACAACTCCGTGGTTTTCTCTTGATAGCTGTAAGATACCGCCACCGTGACGGTCTTTAGCCCCGGCATGGTCTCGTTGACGGTGACCGTGTAGCGGTATGGGATCTGGGTCACCTGACCGTCAAGTTCGACCTCCATGTTCAGGGTGTAGGGACCTCCGCCTACAGCCGAGTCGTAGCCCTGATTCACGGTCGCCTCCATCACGGTGCGGCCGAGGTGGGTGGCGACCAGGTGGTCGCGCGACTGGACGGCCGCCCGGGCGTAGGCTGCCCATAAGCCAGAGGCGAACAACACCAGCAGGGCAAACACGAAAGCGGCCACCACGACCTCGAGAAGATTGTGCCCGCTTTGGCGGCGATTGCCCATGCCATGAGGTTAGCATCCGTGTCGAGCCAGGGCAAGTCGCGCCGGGTTGCGAAATTCTAAGAATGGGGGAGTTTCGTCTATCCACGCTGCAAATCGCCACCGCGACGCGTCAACTGGCGACCATGGTCTCGGTGGGAGTTCCGTTACAGCGGGGACTCCAGTGCTGCGCGCAAGGGGGCGACGAAAAGGTGGCCGTGATCATGTCGGGCCTGGCCGGCATGTTGTCGGCGGGCAACTATCTCTCTCGTTGCCTAAACCGCTACCCTCAGGCCTTTCCGCCCTTCTACGTGGGGGTCATCGAGGCCGGCGAGAGTTCGGGGACGCTGGCTCAGGCCCTGGAGCGTCTGGCCGACCTGCTCGAGCGGCAGGCGACCCTGCGCTCGAAGATCATCGCGGCCCTGACCTACCCGGCCGTGGTGGCCGCCTTTAGCCTGCTCGGGGCCTCGTGCTTCGTGTTCTTTCTCTTTCCTAGCTTGCAGCCGCTTTATGCTGGCCTGGGCATGACTCTACCCTGGCCCACCCGCCTGCTGTTGGCCATGCGCTGGCTGGGACCGCTACTGATGGTGTTGGGAGCCGGCGGCGTGTGGTGGTTGCGTCATCGCACTCGCTGGACCCTCGAGGACATGCTCGAGATCACTCCCGCCCTGGGACGGCTGCTGGCGGTCTTTCGCGAAGTTCAGGTGCTGCGTTCGCTGTCGCTGTTGTTGGACGCGGGCCTCACCTTTAGCGAAGCCATGCTGACGGCCGCCCGTTCCTCGGGCAGCCCTCGAGTGGCGGAGCGGTTGGAGCGCACGGTAGTGCTGGTCTCCCGCGGAGAGTCGTTAGAGATGGCCCTGGCCGCCAGCTGCTTCTTCTCTTCGGCCACCATCAGTATGTTGCTGGTGGGCCAGGAGACGGTCGGTCTGGCGTTTGGGGCAGGTCGGGCCTGTGTGCTACTCGAGCAAGAGGTCGAGACGGCCGTCGATACTCTGGCCTCGGTCCTCGAGCCGGTCGCTACGCTGATCGTGGGCGGCGTGGTGGGTCTGATCGTGACCGGCTCCCTGCTGCCGACCATCAAGATGCTGCAGACACTGTAGTTCTCAAGACGGTAGTTTTCAGATGGTGGATACCGTACCAGACGGTCGGGGAAGGGGGTGGACGGCTGGAGAGTCCCTACTCGGCGCCTTTCTCGGCGGTTTCCACAACAAGCGCTCCCCTGCAGTCGAGGCGCCTCAGTCCTGGGTGAAGTGGACCCAGAGAGCCAGGGCCACCGGGCCGCCCAGCAGGGGAAAGAGAAAGAGCGCAAGCAGCCCCACCCCGAGCAGGCGCAGGTCGGGGGGGCGGTGGTAGCTGCCCGAGGGGCCTTCGTAAGCCTCGACCTCGAGCTTGAGGCTGCCCGCTATGGCGAAGCCCGACAGGCCTTCGTCGCGGTCGAAGAACACGTGCCCGGCATCGGCGGGCACCTGGTCAAACGAGGGGTCGACGGCCAGCCAGCCTCCGTCGAAATAGACCTCGACCCAGGCGTGATGGGCCATCATGGTGCCGCTGTCATAGCCCAGGCCGCTCAAGGGCCGGGCTGGCAGGCCGGCGGCCCGATAGAGAGTGATCAAGAGCAGCGAATGCTCGGTGCAGTCGCCGGCCCGATGGGCCAGCACTTCGGTGGCCGTACCGGCATCGCGGGTATAGGTCTTGGCCAGCATCTGAAAGACCCAGTGGTTGAGTTTCTTGACTTTGGCCGCGTCGTCGAGTTGGGCCACCCCCAGGCTCTGCAGCAGGGCGGCGATGGCCGGCGCTTCCACCTCATAGACCGGCGAGGCTGCCAGGTATTTCTGCCGTTCCTCGGCCGTCAACGATTCGGGCTCAGGACGGCTGGGCCGTGTCAACACAAGCCGCTTGCGGCCGGTGAGATAGTCGGATTCGACCTGCTGCCAGCCGGTCTCGAGCCACTTATAGTTGTCGGCGCCCTGGGTTAGCAGTACCAGTCGCTCCAGGGGGCGCCCGCCGGGCGAGCGGTCGAGTTGAATGCCGGTGAGCCCAAACACGTCGGCCCCGCTGTCGAGCTGAGTGGCTACCTCGACGGGTTCGCGCTTGACCTGCAAGAAGGTGCCGACGGAAAGCTCCAGCGGCTGACCCATAGCGTCGACCGTGCCGCGCATGGTCAGATCGTCAGATTCCATGTCGACGGTGACCACGCCATCTCTGCGGCTGACGATGGTGTAATGCGATGGAATATCGACAGGGTCACGCTCCCAGTCAGCCTCGTAGACGGTCAGCTGGTCCCCCGGCTGGCCCCCCTGTAAAAAGCGGTGCAGGCGCTCCATCTCCTCGAGATTTTCCCGCGGCAGGGGCACGGTCCGGGTGGTTTTTTGGGTGGGGCTCTCGGTGACGATCTCCAACTCGTCGCCCACTTTGCGACCGGTGCGGGTCAACCGGTCGCCGTTGCTGTCACCCACCCAGCGAAACCCGGTCAGCTCGCCGGTCTCGAGATCATAGTAACTGAGTTCGGTGGATTGGTTTACGGCCTGGTGGTCGCCGAAAGCGACGCGCATCACGTTGGTTTGTTCCCACTTGAGCGCCTTGCCGTCGGAGCCAAGCTCGGCCTTGCTCGTCAGATAGCCGGCCTTTTGGCCCTGCAGGTAAAAGCCGAAAGCAAGGTCGTGCTCAAACTGGCGGGCGAACTGGTCGTAGGGAGGAGCGGCCAGGGCCGACCCCCACCACAGGGCTACCAGTAAGATGGCAAAACAGCGACGCATCAGGATTCTTCTAGCAGTTCGCGAGCGGCCTTCACGATCTCGTCGGCCTGGACCTGTCGATAGCAGCGAAAGTCGGGGCAGGTGGCCTTCAGGCAACCAGGACGGCAGTTGCGGTTTTGGGGCCGGATGATGCGGTGGCGAGTTCCGAAGGGAGCCCAGCGCCTGGGAAAGTCCTCGTCGAGCGCGTAGATGCCAACTACCGGCGTGCCGACCGCCGCGGCCAGGTGCATCGGTCCCGAGTCGGGACAGACGAACACTCGGCACTGTTCAGCCACGGCTGCCAGGGTGTCGAGATCGGTCTGGCCGGCCAGATTCAGACACGGCACGCCCAGGCGCTTTTGGACCGCCGCCACCAATTCGACCTCGTCGGGTCCGCCGGTCAAGACCAGCCGGCCAGGCAGTTCTAACACCAGTTGGCGAGCCCAGGCGGCAAAGGCGTCCACCGGCCAGCGCTGGCTGGTCAGCGGCATGCCTTTGCCGGTGTGAAAGCCGACCAGCGGACCCTCGCCAGGGCTGTCTTGCAGCAACTGCCGGGCCTTTTCGCGGGCGGCCGGGTCCACTTCGTAGACGACCTTCGGGTCGGTGGGCTCGAGTCCCAGGGCCCGACCGTAGTCGAGCAGGATCTCGGTCCAATGGGTCTGGTCGTCGCCGTGCTCAGAGCGCACCCGCACTTTATGGGTGTAGAGAAAACTATAACCCAGGCGGGAATCTTGCCCTACCCGCCGGGGGATGCGAGCCAGGAACAGGGTCCAGGCGAGACCCGTCACGCTCCATAGAATGAGGGCCGCATCGTAGTTCCTCTGGCGTAGCTTCGAGGCGAGTTCGAGCATTTCGCCGGGCATCTTCGGAGCCTTCCCGGGCAGTTCCAGAAGTTCATGGATATCGGGATTGCGGCGCAGTACGGCGGCCGTCGAGCGACGGGCCAGAAAGTCGATTTCCGCCTGGGGGTGAGCCTTGCGCAGCTCTCTTACCAGCGGAGTCGAGAGCAGCACGTCGCCAAGACCACCGCCGGTGTGGACCACCAGCAGCCGCTTCACACCACCTCGCAATAGAGTTCTTCGTAGCCGTCAATCATGGAGGTCAGACTGAACAGGCCGGCCTGTTGACGGGCGCCGGCCGAGAATTTGGCGGGGTCGGCCAATACCTCGAGCATGGCCTCGAGCAGAGCCTCGGGCTGGCCGGGGGCGTAGAGTCGGCAGGCTTGACCCACTACTTCGGGGATTCCGCCGGTAGCCGCCGCCACCAGCGGTTTGCCTAAAGCCATGGCCTCGAGGCAGACCAGCGAAAAGGTCTCGCGGTGGGAAGGAACCACGACCACTTCGAGGGCCGAGATTACCGCCAGTGGATCCTCCACGAAGCCCAGAAAGAGGACCTCGACTCCCAGACTTCGGGCTTGTTCCTCGAGCTTCTGGCGATCTTCGCCCTGGCCCGCCAATACGAAATTGAGATCGGGAAACCGTCTGGCCAATTCGGGCAGGATGGCCAGGAAGTCTCCCTGTCCCTTGGCCTCGACCAGCGCGCTGACCACCCCCACCCAGCGTCCACCCGCCAGCTGGGGATGCTTGGGATAGCCGGGCCGGGCCTGGTCCATGTCGATACCGTTGGGAATAACCTCCAGTTGCGACGGAGGCAGCTTCAGCTCTGCCTGGATCTGGGCTTTGAGGGCCTCGGAGACGGCGATGACTCGCCGGCTGCGTCGGTAGGCCCAGTTCAACAGGCGACTGCGACCGGGATTGATGAAGCTGTGCTCGGCCTTGACCAGGGGGGTGCGGCGAGCCACCAGGTTGGCCAGGCTGAGCAGGGTCAGATCCCGGTCGCCGATGCAGTGGATCAGGTCCCAGGGAACCTGGCGCAGGACTCCGTGCAGGTGGAACATGGCCACCGGGTCGATCTCGCTCTTCATCTCGATGGCGGCCGTGGGTAACTTGCTCACGCGCGCCTGCTCTTCGAGCCACGAGCCGGGCGAGGCCACCAGGCGGACGCGATGGCCTCGGCCGAGCAAGCCGCGAACCAGTTTGAGCGTGTGCACTTCGGCTCCGCCAAACCCTCTGTTTTCGTTGCTGACGAGTATGTTCATCGGGTCACCTCGGTCAGAATCCCCGCCAGGCGTTCGGTCTGGCGGCGAGCGTCGTAGTGGGCCTGTTGCTCTGGGTTGGGAGAGGTCGGCCCCTGTTGATAGAGTTCTTCGAGGCTCTGGGCTATCTGCGCTGGTTGATCAAGGCAAACCCTTGAATTGCCGGTCGCCCGGACCACCTCTGCCAGGGGGCAGTCGAGGGGCCCGGTCATGAGAATGGGCCGGCCGGCCCCGATGTATTCGAAGGCTTTGCCGGTGAACAACCAGGCGGCGGTCGGGACCTGTTCCAGCACCAGGAGTTGAACGTGGCTGGTCATCATCAACTGCCGAATCTGGGCATGAGGTAGAAAGCCGCGCACATCCAGCACCCCCTCCAGGGCCGGGCGCTCCAGCCAGGTTTGGCAGGCGGCCTCGACGCGACCGGCCAGAATCAACCTGGCCCGGCGCTCGGGATGGGCCGCCAACCATTGCTCGAAGCCGTCGAGAAACGCTCGCATGTCCCGCTGCGGGTGGATGCCGCCGGCGTGAAGGATGGTGAAAGGTTGGTCGGCGACCGGCTCGAGGCGAGGTTCGAAATGCGCCGGGTCAAAGCCGTTGGGAATCAGATGGATGGCCTCCTCAGCCAGGCTGGGGGGACGCCGTTGCCGCAAGCCCTCGACGATGCCCGGCGTGACCGTGATGACGGCCGAACTCGCTTCTAGAACGTTCTGTTCGAGAGCCTCTTCGCGGGCCTGGCGCTTGGGATGACGGCGGCGAAAATCCGCGTTGGAGGTGGTCCAGTCATCGCGAAAGTCGCACACCAGCGGCAGACCCGTGCTGGCGTGGACCCGCGCCCCAGCCACCAGCGTCGACCAGGGCTGAGCGGTGGCTATCACCGCCTCGGCCCGGTGCTGACGGGCCAACCGGATGGCCGCCCGCGAGGCGGGCCTGGCCCACAGGGCCCGGTCGTCGGGAAAGAGCACGAAATCGAAGGTCTTGAACAGGTTGCGAATCACTTTGCGGGGAGGGTCGTCCCAGGTGTCGGGGTAATTGTCGGGCTCGAGGCAGGGCACTCTCTCGACCACGGCTTGCTCAGGAATCTCCTGGACCAGGGCGGGGTCGCGGGGCTCTTTGGCCCCACCCGCGACACAGACCACGATGGGCTTCCAGCCAAACTCGGGCAGGTAGCGGGTGAAGCGCATGGCCCGCATCACGGCGACCCCGCCCAGCGGTGGATAGTGGTAGGCCAGATAGATTACCGGGCGAAGACTCAACTGTATTCGGGCAAACTCGGCTTACGCGTGATCCAGAGTTGCTTGAAGACGTCACCTTTGAGATGTTGGATGGGCTTGCGCTCGAGCAGCTCGAGCCCGAACTCCTCGAGGCGTTCCTCGACCTCTTCGTTGGAGTAGCAACGCTGGTAGAGCGTCTCGTCAAACCGTTCGTAGAGATTGTCCTCGACCTGGATAAAGCCCACGATGTTGGTCTCGAGGGTCCGCTCTTCGGCGATGAGGTGGTAAGCACCCGACTTGTCGTGGGTTTCGACGAAGACGGTGCGACCGTCGAGATGGCGAATGCCATCCCAGCAGTTCATGTCGAAAATAAACAAGCCGCCGGGCCGCAGCGCTTGCGAGATGCTCTCGAAGGCCAGATCGAGTTCTTCGTCGTCAAACAGGTGGTCCAGGCTGTCGTGGGTCGAAATGATGCATGGCGTCTTCTCTTGCAGGCGGAACGTTCTCATGTCGGCCCGCGTGAAGCGAGCCGTAACCCCCGAAGCGAGCGCGCGACGCTGGGCATGGGCCAGCATGTTGTGAGAGAGGTCGAGCCCGACCATGTTGTAGCCGGCCTTGGCCAACTCGATGGTGATCACGCCGGTGCCGCAGGCGATGTCGACCACCTCGGCTCCCGGAGGCATGCGATAGCGCTCCAGAGCGTCGAGGATATGCGAGGTCATGGTTAAACAGAAGTCTTCGGAGCCGAAGACATCGTAGATGTCCGCAAAGCGGGCGTACTTATTGACGTTGACAACTTCCGCATCGTCATCCTGGGGGTCGCTTGCCCAGGGCGCGGGGTCCCGTGAGATCGTTGTCGACTCGCCGAGGGGATTGACGCTCAAGTGGCTTTGGCCTTCATAGTGGAACAGATGAGGGAAGCGGCCCGCTTCCTTTGAGAGGGAATACGCTTTGGCGGGAGCGAGTTCCTGTCTAGGTATACACGGGCCGGGGCTCCAATCCGCCCCGCAAACAGGTGTTCGCGAGCAGGAACCCTGTTGCCAGGCGGGCTTGTCGGTTGCTGGTAGCCATGTTACAATAATTTGAACTTTAACCTACACCCTATTTCCAGGAGCGAGATGGCCTCAGACACACCGGCGACCCGACAGTTGCGAGCCGACGAGGAAAGCAGGACGCAAAGCGAAGAACGGATCCCCGAAGGCGGGCTAGCGGCCGTCCGCGCCGCCCGTGAAGCCGTCGAAGCCAAAGAGGCCGAACGGGCCAGAGCCATCGCTGAAGAGCGCATCCCCGAAGGGGGGCTTGCCGGGCTCAAAGCCGCTCAAGAAGACTACCTGGTAGAGGCGGTCAGCCTCACCAAAGCCTACCTGGGGACTGAGGCCCTGCGCGATGTAAATCTCAAGCTGAAAGCCGGCGAGATTTTTGGTCTGGTGGGTCCCAACGGGGCGGGCAAGACTACCCTGCTGCGCATTCTGGCCACCCTTACCCAGCCCGACAAAGGCAAGGCCACCGTCTGCGGCTACGACCTGAGTGAACTAAAGCAGGTGCGCGCGCGTATCGGTTTCATGTCTGACGTGCTGGGTGTCTACGACGACATGCTGGTGGGGGAATATCTCGACTTCTTTGCGCGAGCCAGCAATTTGCCCGATGCGACACGCGATTTTTCGGTCAGCGAGACCCTCGAGACGATCGGCCTTTCCCACGTGAAGGACCGTCCGGTCGATGGGCTCTCCCGCGGAATGAAGCAGAGATTGGCTCTTGGTCGAGCCATCCTGCACAAGCCCAAACTGCTGCTGCTGGACGAACCTGCCTCGGGTCTTGACCCCTTGGCTCGGCGCGAACTACGCAACACGTTGCGGGGTCTCCAGCGTCAGGGGGCTACCGTCTTGATTAGTTCGCACGTGTTGGAAGATCTGGCCGAGATGTGCGACCGGATCGGTGTAATGAGCAACGGCGTCCTGGTTTGTGTCGAAGAAACCCAACGTCTGATTCGGGGCCGCGGATCGCGCTTCATGCGCTTGCGGCCCCTCGAGCGTAGTGAGGAACTTTTTCAATATCTGCGCGGTTACAATGGGATTGACGGTGTCTGCTGGGATGGCGACCATGTCATTTTCCAGATGGAAGAGGCGACCGACGCCGATATCGCCAAATTACTAAGAGAGATTGTCGGGCAGGATCTACCCCTGCTCGCCTTTGGAGAAGCAGAACCCAACCTCGAGTCGGCCTATCTCAACGTGACTCGAGCCGGGGAAAGATAGGAGAGCAACAACTTGAAAGGCATCTCGATGGGGAGCCCCCCCCGATGGTTGTCCGGCTGGGCGCAGGTTGCCAGGCTGGGACTGATTTTTACTTTACTGATACTGGGTCCGATGCTGCTGGGTTGGTGTGGTTGCACCATGTTCGCCGTGGCTTCGGCAGCCTGGCTGCTGGCCTGCGCGATGTTGGTGGGCACCACCGGCTTCGCCGCCCTGACCAGCGAGCGCGAAAAGAAGACTCTCGATAGTCTTCGTCTCACGCAGTTGACCTCGAGCCAGATTCTGCTGGCCAAGCTGCGTCCCGAGTTCTCGCTCTTAGGACGACTGGCAGCAGCGATGGCTCCGGCGGTGTTGGTGGCCGGCGCCCTGGGCGGTTACGGCTGGATGGCCGGCTTGATGGTGGTGCTGCTGGGTCTAACCACCGGCGTTTTCTCGTCGGTACTGGCGATCTGCACCTCCAGCCTGTTCGATACGACCTCGCGGGCCGTAGTGGCCGGCTGGGTCGGCAAAGCCCTCTGGCTGCTGCTCACGCCCCTGGCCGATACGATTTTGGCGGCTGTTTTGGTTCTGCGCACTCCGCCGCCGATCTTCTCCTCCCTCAATCCTCTGGCAGCCCTCAAGGTTCTGCTGTTGCCCGAGGCCGTGTCTCAAGGCTATGGCGTGCTTCCCTTCATGGGCTTGCTGAGCATGTTGGGCGTGGCCGGGGCCATGTTCGTCTTCGCCGCCCGCCGTTTTGACAACGGGCTGGCTGCCAGTGGCGGCGTTTACGACCGCCATCAGCACCCGGTCTACCGCCAGGGCTGGGGTCCGGCCTGGGTCCGCAAAGCCCTGGGTAGCAACCCCTCGTTCTTGCGTGAGATGGCATTCCAGTTGCGCTCGGGTGCTGGCCGTTGGCCCGGTTACGCCGTCTTCCTGGTGCTCTTTCTGGCCCCGTTCCTCTACGCTCAGTCGTGGTCGGCGGCCGACGCCGTGCGCCGGGCTGAGGCACCGGTGCCGGTGGTCGAGACCATCGAGACCTCTTCGAACCCTGTCGCAATCACCGCTCCCGGTGACCCGGTAGCCCCCCGTCAGGTTCGCCTGCGCACCCGCTATGGCGAGACTCTGATTCTGCCGGGCCACACCAACAAGTGCTGCATGCGCGTCCACCTCAACCGGGTGGCCCACGTGCCGCTGCCGGCCAACACCCGTCGCGTCATCACCGAGATGGCCTACAGCTACGACTCTTCCCCCGCTCCCGAGCGGGTCGAGACCACCGAGCCTTTCCAAACCACCCCTATCGACTACAGCAACGACAACAGCTACGGTTACTACAGCTCTCAGGTCGAGCGCGCCAGCCATGTGCGGGACCGCTCCCTGTCACTGGGCCTGGCCGGCTCGGTGATGCTGCTGCTACTTTATCTGGCCATTCGTTGTTCGGGCTTCCTGGCCACGGCCGTCACCGGAGAGCGTGACCGCCGCAGTTGGGAAGATCTGGCCCTGACCGGCATCTCGGTCGACACCGTGCTGTCGGGCAAGGTGGCCGGAGCGCTTGCTCTACCGCTAACCCAAATGACCCTGTGCTTCCCGGCACTGCTGTTCTTCGTCTACACGGGCAACCTGACGGTGGCCGAGGTGCTGGGACTATTCGTGTTCGCTACCGCCCTGGCCGTCACCGCCGCCCTCACCGGACTGTTCGCGTCAGCCTCCTCGGCGAGTTCCCACGAGGCCCACGCTCGCTGTCTAGCGATGGTGGTCGGCGGCTTCGCGCTGCTGCCTGCTCTGATGGGCGCCGGTTCGGCTCTGATCTCCCTGGTGGCTTTCGGCTGCGCCTTCGTGGTGCTCAGCCAGAGAGGTCGCTTCACCGAGGCGGCTGCCTGGGTCGGCGTGGCTACCAGCCTGTTGGTCAACGCCCAGGCAGCTTCCCCTCTGACTTCCGCCCTGTCGTTCCTGCCGTCGCTCCTGGCTACCCGCGTCTCGTTCATTCAGTCGCTGGGTGCCGGTGTGACCGGCCTGTCCCTCATCAACTGGATGGCTGCCGTGCTCTTCCTGGTCTCGGTCTCTTACCTGTTGTGGAGCGCCAGCCTGCGCCGTCTCGGCGTCAACGACAACGAGCCAGGCGCCCTGCGCGCCGAACTGGCTCACTAGCCTCTATCTGTTAGAAAGGCCCGCCTTACCAGGCGGGCCTTTTTTCTTTGGGAGGTTACCGTGGTGGTGAAAACCGCAAAGGCGCAGAGGCGCTAAGGGGAGGGTTGGACCAGGATAGTCGGTGCCTCTTCGAGGTTGAACACGGAGACCACCCAGGCCACGGAGGAGGTGGCCGTAACTGCCGCTATGGCGCCCGAGCGGGACGGGCAGTTTAGATGCGTGGATCAGCCATTCTGCCCAGGAGCCTCCGTTCGAGGAGCTAAAGGCCTAAGCAGCCACAGGGGATGGATCAGCGCCCCGAATGCACGCCTGACAGGCCCTAAACCCATAAAAACGCCAGGACGCTCACCCCACGCCCCCCACAACCCTCTCCCTGCCCTCCTGGTCTCCGTGGTTCCTTTCTCGAGTTCCCACTGGCAGACGCCAGCAACTGAGTTCGACAGTGCGCCGTGCCGCACCAGGTCGAGCGCCCACCCTCGAGCTGCACCGCACCCTTCGCGCCTCGGCGATCTCGGCGGTTTCAACGACAGCGAGCGAACGTCAACGGCGAAGGAAGGCCTGGCAACCTTTCACGATGGCAGCGGCGGCTGTCTCGGGGTAGCCGTCTTTGGTGAGCATCTCGCGCTCGATGTCGGGGTTGGAGATGTAGTTGAGTTCAAGGAGCACGGCCGGCATGTCGGTCTGGCGGATGACGTGGAACGAGCGCCAGAGGTAGCGGCGGGCGGGCTCGCCCGTGGCCTCGCCGATGGGAGTGGCCAGGGACTGGGCCAGGCGGCGACTCTGGGGGTGATAGTAGTAGATGTCGGTGCCGTGGGCTCGCCGGGATTCGCCGATGTCGGGCTTGGCGTTGTGGTGAATACTCAGAAAGAGGTCGGCGTTGTGCTGGCGGGCCAGGCGCACCCGGCTGGCCAACTCTTCCGAGGCCGGCGCGTCGGGGGGAGCCACGTCGGTGTCGCGGTCGCGGGTCAGCACCACCTGGGCTCCGGCTGCTTCCAGGGCCCGGGCCGTAGCCAGGGCTACCCGCAAGTTAAGGTCTTTCTCGCGCAGTCCCCCGACCCCCACCGCCCCGTCGTCGATGCCTCCGTGGCCGGCGTCCACCACCACCGTCAGCCCGGTGAGCGAGCGAGGCAGGGCGGGCTTGACATGAAAGAGCAAAACATCGCCGTTCCATTCGGCATAGTAACCGCTGACCGGTCCGTCTGCCAGCGAGACATCGATCGTCAGGCCCTCGGCGTCGGGCAGAAGGCTGACCTCCTGGATGCGCGAGCCGGCAGCGGGAAGGGCGACCTCTCCCATGGTCATGCCGGTTCCGGCCAGGCGCAAGCGCAGGCGGTCGCCGTCTTCGTCGACTTGAAGCGGCGGCCGACCGGTCAGGGTGAGTCTGAGGGTGTTGTCGCGCACCGAGGCCGTCTTGAGGCAGGGTTGCTGATAAACGGCTTGCTCGTCGAGGGTGACCGAGCCAACCTCGATCCATCCCCCGGCCGCCATTCGCAGCCATTCGCCGCGGCGGCCCGTGACCTGGGAGCGGACTCCGGCCAGTAGAGGGTCGTAGCGATCAAAGGCTGGGTCGGGTCCGCTGCGAAACGTGGCCTCGTCGTGATGGACCTCGGCCACCGGAAAGGCATCGAGCACGCGCACCTCGGTCAGATCGGCGCGGGCTCCGCCAGACTCGACTTCGACGCGCATCGGTCCGGCCTGGTCGGGAGCGCGAAAGCGGGCTCGGTGCTTTCGCTGCTGGGTCTGGTAAGGCACCAGCTGGGTTCCGGCTCTCACCTTCAGAGCTCTGGTCGGAGCCTCGAACTCGACCTCGACCATCTCTCCAGGGGTGGCCCAGACGGGACCGGGGGTGAGCAGTTTGGGCTCAAGCGGCGGGGACGGGTGGACGCAGCCGATGCCGAGTAGCAGAAGGAGCGGCCCGAGGCGTCTCACTTCTTGTTGCCCTGGAAGGGCGACCGCGTGATCACCCGGTTGCGACCCTCTTGCTTGGCTTGATAGAGGGCTTCGTCGGCTCGGGCAATGGCCCCCGAGGCCTTTTCACCCGGGCCCAGGACCGTGACTCCCAGACTGGCCGTGACTTCCAGTTCTTGCTCGTTCACCAGAAAAGGTTCGTCACCCAGCATGGAGCGAACGCGTTCGGCGTGGGCCCGGCCCTGTTCGAGGTCGCAGCCGGGCAGCACCAGTAAGAACTCTTCGCCGCCGTAGCGCCCGAAGCCGTCGTAGTTGCGAATGGCCCGCCGCACGCGGTCGGCCATCTGTTGCAGGACGATGTCGCCCACCGGGTGCCCATAGTTGTCGTTGACCTTCTTGAAGTGGTCGAGGTCCAGCAGCGACACCGCTACCGGAGTTTCGTCACGCCGGGCCCGCGCCGCTTCGCGCTCGAGAATGTCGGTGATGGCCCCACGATTCCAGGCTCGGGTGAGCGGGTCGACCATGGACTTGAGCTGGAGCCGGTCCATCTCTTCGAGCAGGTCGCGCTGAACCTGGCTGGCCTTGACCGCCATCAGTTCGTCTTCGGCGATGGCAGCGAAGTCTTTGAGGGCCATTCGCTGAGGCAAATCCAGGCGCCGGGGGTGGCGGTCCATGATGCACAGCGAGCCCACCGGGGTGCCATCCGGCGTGTGCAGCGGATAGCCGGCATAGAAGCGGGCGCGGGGCTCTTCAGTTACCAGCGGGTTGTCGGCAAAACGCTCGTCCTGGCGGGTGTCGTGAATCAGCAGCAGGCGTTCTTCCAGGATGGTATAGCTGCAGAACGAGGTCGACCGGGGCGTCTCGGGCACGTCCAATCCCTGGGACGACTTGAACCATTGACGCTCGCGGTCGATCAAGGTGATGAGGGCGATGGGCACTTCGAAGAACTCACGCACCAGGCGAGTGATTCGTTCGAACCGCTCCTCGGCGGGAGTGTCCAGGAGCCTGAGGTCATAGAGGTTTCTCAGGCGCTGTTCTTCGTTCGGATGCAAGGGTGCTTGTTGCATGACCTACCCTTCGTAGGATTCGGATTTTCTCCCGTTGACCCAGGGCTGGACACCCTCGCTACCCCATGCTATAATGCAGCCCGGCAGGCGGAAGTAGCTCAGCGGTAGAGCATCGGCTTCCCAAGCCGAGGGTCGCGAGTTCGAACCTCGTCTTCCGCTCTTGAAGCATCTGGCGATGTGGCCGAGTGGCTAGGCAAAGGTCTGCAAAACCTTCTACAGCAGTTCGATTCTGCTCGTCGCCTCCAAAAGAGTTCGGGCGCATAGCTCAGTTGGCTAGAGCACTACGTTGACATCGTAGGGGTCAGCGGTTCAAGTCCGTTTGCGCCCACCACCGAGGACCCGCACACCTGTGCGGGTCCTCTTCATGTATTGAGCTGGGCTCGCTCTCTCGAGCGCTAAAGGAGCAACCGGCTTGAGTTCGAACTTTTCGTCATGGGGAAGCGGGGTCGAGCGCCTTTTGGCCGCAGGTTTTGTTTGCGCATCCGAGTTCTTCCGTTGCTCTCGCTCTGGGCGCGCCGGGTCTGGCTCAGACGGTGATGGTTGGGGAAGTTGAATTACCGTATGCCTCCCTCGGGGGCCGGATGCTAGTGCTTCAGAGGGATCTGGCGCCCGCTCTGCCTGACCTGCAGCCCGGTGACGACACCTACGATTTGCTCGACATCGTGCGCCGCCATCCCGACCTGGTAAAGGTGAAGTTGTGAGCGCCCGGTTCCTTTTGTTGTTCTTCTTGCTCTCGAGCCTTGGCCTGGCCCAGGAGTGGACCACTGTCGAGTCTTTTTTGTGGCCTCGGGGAACAACGATTCAGATGCGGGGCCGAAACCTGACGATCCTTTGGCGCGACGGTAGGCCATTCGTCAGAACCACTGAAGTAGCCGACCCACTCAACCTGGAGAGCGACGAGGAATACGTCGACCTGACTCTGGCCCTGGCCCGGACTGGGCGCAAGATTCGCCTTTTGAACGGTGTGGTTGAGATTGATTCCGGCCTCACGAGCGCGCCGGCAGCGTCGAACGTCAGCTATCTAGGTCCTGTTCCGCCTCAAGACGACGAAGAATTGGCGGGTCTTTTCGAGGTGATGGTCGAGCGTCTCGATGTCGACGACCAGGCGGTTCGAGCGGCGATCGTCATTCATAACGTGAGTGGCGCCACGGTGAGTGCCAAGGCGGTTACCTGTTACTTTGCCCAGGACGGAGTTGCCTTCTTGAGGCAGCAGATGGTTCTGCCCTCTCTCGCTCAGAACGAGAAGCGCGCCCTGGTGTTTTATGGTCTTCATCGCGGGCACCTGCCGGCGGGTGCGCAACCGCAGGTGGAGTTGAGATTCTCGAGTTACGCCGAGAAGGGCCCGGCTCCCAGCCGGGCTGAAAAGATGATGGGCAGCGACCGCGCCAAGAAGACCTATTCAACCAGAGCGAGGAGTTGGAAGAAGTTCTAGCCGGTCCGCGCGGGTGAACCGGCCACGGCCGCGGTGGCACTTGTCGGTCTGCTGCTGTCAAGGCACCCACCGGGCTCACGTCACGACCAGCCGTCGGCCTCATTGCAGGAACACTCGGGTGAGGACGCAGAACAGCGCCTTTGCCGATGAATACCTTCGAGATTCTATACCAGGCTTTCCGAGCCAGGTATTCCCTCAACCGGGTCCAGGAGATGCTCGACCATGGTTGCACGCTGGCCCTGATCGCCCGCGACGACGAGGGGCTAGAGACTCTGGCCTCGTTTCTGGGCGAGCCTAACAAGGATATCGATGGGACCGACCCGCTGGACGACGTGGTCAGGTCCACCATCGACCAGTTGCCCCAAGAACCTGATCTGCTCAAGGAATGTGACGCCGCTATCGTCTACTACAGCGACCGGATTCCTGAGGAAGAAGAGCTGAGGGCTACGGCTGAACTCATTCCCATCCAGGTCCCCTGTCTGTGGCTGGTCGATAGCGAAGAGACCATTCCGATTCCCGAAGCCCTCTCGGTGCCGGCTTTGCGTTCGATTCCGCCCCGAGCGGGCGGCCCTCGGGTCTGTCGTCTGATCATCGGGACTTTTCCCGAGTTGGCTCTGGTCCTGGCCCGGCGCTTTTCGCGGGTGCGCAAGATCTACAGCCGTCGTCTGACCAATCAAACGGCAGCCCGCAACGCGGCCATCGCGGCCTGTTCCAGCCTGCCCGTGTCGACGGTGCCGGTCATCGGCATCGTGTTGAGCCTGCTGGCCACCACCGGCGAGACCCTGGTGCTGACCGCCAGCCAGTTGCGACTCTGCCTGTTGGTAGCCGTCATCCACGGTCGTCCGCTCGATTTTTTCGACCGGATCGGCGAGTTGTGGCCGGTGGTGGGCGGCGGCTTCGGGTGGCGCACCGCCGCCCGAGAGCTAGCCGGGCTGGTTCCGGCGGTGGGGTGGCTGGCCAAAGCCAGCATCGCCTACTCGGGTACCTGGGCGGTGGGGGAGGGCAGTCGCCTGTTTTACGAGGCCGGCAGCCCCGCCGACCATGAAATCCAACGCGAGCTCGCTCGCCGCAGCCGCAATCAGGCCGCCGTCGAGGCCCGCGATTTTCTGGCCAATCTCGGCGACCGCCTCGAGAAAGATCTGATTGGACCCGAAGAATTAGAAGAGCTGACCCGGCTTGAGGACGACGAGCCCGAAGATGCCGAGGCTCCCGTTCGTGGTGATTCCGAGGAGGATGAAAAGGCCTGAGCCCGTCACTACGCCGTGCCCTTTGGATCCTGGTAGTGCTCGGAGGGCTCGCGGCCCTCGGCCTCTTGGCGCGGCGCCAGGCTCTTGAGGCCCGCAATCACTCGGTCGAGATGGTGGCCGATCTGGCCGCCGCGGTCGATCTCGCTAGAGCCCGGCATGTCTCGCTGCCCGAAATGTTGGCCGAGTTCTCACGCCTGGGGATCGGTTCGGTTGCCGTCAACGAGTTGCATCTTGACGATCTGATCGACTCGGGGCAGGTGCTGGCCATGCGCGGTCTCGATCTCAGGCTGGCCATCGCCAATGGCGCCGTCGAGGCCCCACCGGGGTTTGAGCCCAATCCTACCTATTCTTACGTGGTCTTCTTTGGCCAACCGCAACTGGCCCACGCTATCGCGAACTATCTCAAGCCGCTGATCGCAGACGAGGTCAAGCTCTATGGCGACTCGTTGCTGGAGACCGCGCTGGACCTGCGCACTCTCCGGGGTGAAGGCCTGGGATTTCCCCCCTCGTCGTTGGAGCCGGTCGAGGCCGCCGGGTTGCGGGTCTGGTTGAGGCCCGAGAACCGGGCCGCCATCACGGCCCCCCAGGTCGAGGCGCTCTTCGACCACTTCGCCCAGGTCAAAAACGTGGAGGGGGTCATCTTCGGGGGCGGCCTCAACGAGGCCCTGGGCTACCCCGACGCCCTCGACTCTACCGCCGCTCAGCTCCGTCAGCGAGGCTGGAAGGTGGGCTATATCGAGCTTTCGGCGGCCCAACAACAGAAGGGCATCGAGACCCTGGTGCGCCAACTGCCGGACCTGACGGTGCGGTTGTTGGCCGTCTCGCCAGCTCATCAGGCCAAGCTCGACCCCTATCGGGTGGCCGCTATGTATAGTCTGGGAGGCCGCGAGCGCAATATCCGTCTGCTCTATCTGCGGCCCTATCCCGAGCCCGGCGGCGAGGCCGACAACAAAGAGCTGTTTCAACTGTTGGGGCAAGAGTTTCCGCCCCAGCGGCAAGCCAGCACCTTCGAGGTGCCCGAGCCTCCTCCGTTGATGTTGATTCTCTTGGTGGCCCTGGCAGCGGGCGCGGGCACCTGGCTGTTGCTGGGCGCCCTGCTCGAGCTGCCCGACTGGGTGGGCTGGGTCTTGCTGGCGGCGGCTCCTCTGGCCACCATGGCCTGTCAGGCCATTCACTTTGGCCAACTCTGGCGAACCCTGATGGCGCTGGGGATGGGCTGTGTCTTTCCCTTGCTGGGGGTCGTGGCCAATCTCGAATTGCTCGAGGACGTCTCCCGACGCCAGGAACTGGGCGGTCGGCTGAAGGGATGCACTGCGCTGCTCTGGCGCACCTCGCTGGTCTCTTTAGCCGGAGCCCTGCTGGCCGCCTCGCTGCTCTACGAACCAACTTTCTGGCTGGGTCTGGACCGTTTTCGCGGGGTAAAGTTGCTCACGCTCGGAGTGCCCTTGCTGGCGGCTCTGGTGGTGCTGGTGGGCAAAGGCCGGCGCGCCCGCTTGCGGGCTCTGCTCGATAGCCCGCTCAAGGTCTGGCACCTGCTGGCGATGGGCGGGGGAGCCGTGTTGGGGGTGCTCTACCTGTTGCGCACCGGCAACGATTCGGCCGGTACCGCCACCGAATCCGAACGAGTCTTGCGCGTGGTGCTCGACCAGTTGTTGGGGGTGCGCCCGCGCTTCAAGGAGTTCTTGCTGGCACACCCGGCCATGGTCTTGACACCGGCCCTGGGCTGGCTGGGCATGCGCGATTTTCTGGCCCTGGGGGTCATGCTCGGCGCCGTGGGTCAAGTCGGCATGATCGACACCTTTGCTCATATCCACACGCCCCTGGTGGTATCGTTGGTCCGCAGCCTGCTGGGCCTCGTCCTGGGCTGGTTGCTGGGTCTGATCGGAGTGGTCGTAATCACTCGCTGGCAGAAGCGTTAGCGAATCGGGGAGGGGTCTCGGCAGGGGAGCGGGAAGTCCCGCCGAGACGGGCTTTGGTCCGTTTAAGCAGGTCCGAAAATGATTGACACTACAGTGTCTATGTATTATAGTGAAAATTGCTTTCGCTATAGGAAATGGACAGGATCGTTTTCCTGACTAAGTGAGGGAGGCCTCAATGGAGGAACTGAAAGACATTCGAGCCGGCGGCAATTTTCTCGAAAAGTTGATGCGCATGGTGCCCGGCTTCGGCGGTTATCTCGACCGCGAGCGGCGTCGCGACGCCGACAAGTTACAGCGCGAATTCCTGGCTAAATCGACCACCGAGATCAAGCGGCGAATCCAGGACATCGGCGAACAGATGCTGGCCAACGGAGATATGAGTCAGATGGCCAAGCTCGACGGTCTCACCAATCGCCTCGACCGCGTCACCGAACGTATTCGCCACGCGGCTCAGGGCTACGCAGGTTTCTTCGAAATCAACCAGGTCAACTCGGAAGAACTTGACCGTATCTACGAACACGACCTTTCCATGCATGTCGAGATCGACAACGTCAATCAGGCGCTCGACGCTTTCCAGACGGCTGTCGATTGCAACGACAATCCCGGCGCCCGGCTGGGTGACGTGCAAAGGTTGGTGAACGCGCTCGACGCCAAACTTAACGAGCGCGAAGCCATCGTGAAAGGAGTCTATTAGTGTTCGGTAAGTTGAAACAAGCAGTCACTGGTGGGACCAAGGGGATCATCGAGGTTATCGAGTGGATCGACTACCATCCGGACGCCATCGTCAAGAAGGTGCCCGAGCATGGCCCCGGCCAGATCAAGTTCGGCGCCAACCTGATCGTTCGCGAAACCCAGACGGCTGTATTCTTCCGCGATGGCAAGGCCCTGGATACGTTTGGTCCGGGTCGTCACATCCTCTCCACCGCCAATCTTCCCGTCCTCCAGAAGGTGGTCGAGCACGCCACCGGTGGCCACAACCTGTTCACGGCCGAGGTCTACTACGTCAACCAGAGGATCTTCACCGACCTCAAATGGGGCACGCCCAACCCCCTCGATATGAAAGACCCCGACCTGGGCTGGGTGCAATTGCGGGCTTTCGGTACCTTCTCGGTGCGCATCGATGACCCGATGCTGTTCGTCAACACCCTGGTGGGGGCACAGAGCCTGTACACCACCCAGTCGTTGAACAACTTCCTCAAAGGCAGCATCCGCACCCACCTCAACGACCTGATCGGCACGACTTTCGAGTCGTATGCCAAGATCCGGTCCAATGTCGAAGAGATGTCGGCGGCCATGAAGATCAAGGTCCGCGACGACTTCGGCAAATACGGTATCGAGCTTCGCGACTTCTTCATTCAGGACGTTTCCGTCCCGGAAGAAATTCAAGAAGCTTTCCGGATGCGCGCCAAAATGGGAGCCCTCGGTCTTCAAGGTCCGCAGGCCTACACCCAGTTCCAGGCCGCCAACGCCATGCGCGACATGGCTCAAAACGAAGGAGGCGGCGGTCAGATGATGCAGATGGGCGCCGGCTTCGGAATGGGAATGATGTTCCCTCAAATGATGGGTCAGGCCATGGCTCCCGGAATGATGC
Source organism: Vulcanimicrobiota bacterium (assembly GCA_050250895.1). Classification (GTDB taxonomy): domain Bacteria; phylum Vulcanimicrobiota; class Xenobia; order Xenobiales; family JADMJV01; genus CAYRFU01. The sequence continues at coordinate 514,535 of JBFWNU010000005.1, forward strand.
CCCAGCAGGGCTACGGTTATCCGCCCCAGGGCTATCCGCCGCAGCAGGGCTATCCCCCTCAGGGCTACCCGCCGCAGCAGGGATATCCGCCCCAGGGTTATCCGCCGCAGCAGGGCTATCCGCCGCAGGGCCATCCCCAGCAGGGATACCCGCCTCAGGGGGCTCCCCAGGGCGGTCCACCTCCCCAGGGTGGTGGCGGTATGGATGTCCAGGCCAAAATCGCCAAGCTGCAAGAACTCAAAGAAATGGGAGTTCTCAGCGAGGAAGAGTTCCAACAGAAGGTTCAACTGCTACAAAGCCTTTAGCCGATGCGAAAGAGGTGGCGAAAGCCACCTCTTTTCCTTTGGGCCCGTCAGCTGCGTCCACCATCTTTGACCGCCGGCCGGGACCCTCCGGTCAAAGTTGTTAACTTTCCATCTCTTGGGCTGCCCTGGGCAGTGTGCTATGATGGGGCTATCACACGGCGAGGTGTTTCTTTGCGTCAACTGCTAAGCGTTCTGCTACTACTGAGTCTGGCTTGGCCGGCTGCGGCCGGGGTCACGATGTCGGGTAAAATCGAGAGCTACAATGGCGGCACCGGCATTCTGGTGCTCAAACTCAATGACGGCTCTCTCAAGAACTTCAAGCTCGACAAGAACACCAAAGTCGAGTGGATGGGGCGCAACGGCTCGGTCGCCTCACTGCCCCAGGGCACTCAGGTGGCCGTGCGTCTGTGCGGGGCCATCAACGAGAATCCCGCTCCCATCAATCTGGTTACCGACTGGGGCAACTCCTCGAAGTATGTAGCCACCGCGGCGAAGTCTCCCTACTACACTCGCCAGGGCCAGTATGCTACGGCTGCCGGCGTGGGTGGCGTCCCCGAAGGTGCTCCCATCAACAACGACCCGGCCACCACCATCGGCATGCTCGGCAACGGCGGCATCGCACCCACCGGGCCGCCCCCCGGTGTGCTCACCGGACAGGCGACCATCAATCCGATGTTGGCCCCCGGCGTGGGTGGTATGCCGATGAACCAGGGCGCCAAGATGTCGATGCCGATGAACATGATGAACAATGGCATGATGAACAACGGCATGGGGCAGATGGGCTTCGAGAACGGCGGGGCCGGCTCGCTGATGGGTCTTGACGGCGAAGACGGCGGGATGATGGGCAGCAACAACTACGGGGCCGGACAGGTTTCGATCCAGGCCCGGGTGCTGCAGGCCGACCCCACCACCCAGACGCTGATGGTTCAATCGTTTTCGTCTCCTCAGCCCCAACAGGTCATCGTGACTCCCGGTGCTCAGGTCGACATGCAGGCTTTTCGCCCCGGGGCGATGGTGCAGATCACCGGCACCGCCGTCTCAGGGGCCATCCAAGCCTTTTCGGTGACGTCCGCCGGGCCGTAGCGGTCCAGCATCGCCCCCAACGCTGAAGCCCGGTTGGCCGGGCTTTTTGCTTTGTTCCGGACTCCTGCCGCCCGCAAACCGTGACGCTGACAGGCTCGAACGAGTCCCATTGTCAGAAGAAGGGAACGGTCGTTCTGCCGCGAAGGCGCCAGACCTTCCCGAGGAATCGCGCGAGGTTGCCGTTTCCTCCAAATAGAGGGAGGTAACGATGAAAAAGTTCCTGATTCTGATGATAGCCCTGACGGGCCTGGCTTCGGCCAATCCCACCTATCTGGTGGTGCCCGATCAGCGACCCGAGATGACCGGCAAGATCGCCAATGAGTTGATCGATGCCTTTCAAGGCGCCGCCGACACCGCCCTGGCTGAAGCCACTCCCGTCGAGAAGCCGGCTCCGGCAGTCGCTCAGAAACCGGCCGGTGGTCGGACGCTGACGGTCCACGCTTCGGCCTATTGCCTGCGCGGCCGCACGGCTTCGGGCAGCTACACCCAGACGGGCACCATCGCTGTCGACCCGCGCGTGATTCCGATGGGCACCAAGCTCTACATCCCCGGCTATGGTTGGGGCCGCGCCGCCGACACCGGCGGAATCATCCTGGGCAATCGCATCGACCTCTGGTTCCCCAGTTCTTCCCAGTGCTACAGCTGGGGCGTGCGCGAAGTCACGATTACCGTCTACGACTAGGCCTTTAGCCCTTCCGGCTGTCGGCCGATGAATGGAGTATGCCAGTCCATGGGTGGGGAATCCGACTTGCCGTCAAAGTTCTACGCATAGCCCTGTTTGGAGGGCTGCCGTCGAGTCAGAGCGAGGCTGAGCACCAGATTCGCGCCCTCGCTCGCGGACTGTGCGCCTCGAGTCTGGTTGGTGCGGCCGTGTTCGAGGCCTGGGGAGGCACCAGTCTGGCCATGGTGGCCGCCCTGGTGCCTCTGACCACCGCCCTGTTCTACCACATTCGCCCCGCCGCCGGTGCCTGGCTGGTGCTTGAAGTGGGTGGCCTGGGCGGTCTGGACGATCGCGAGTTTGGTTTTTTGGGCGAGGGGTTCCCCCGCGAGTTGCAGTCGGTCCAACTGGTGCGATTTAGCCACGCCGGCCTGGCCGGTCAAACGCTATTGGCTCTAGAGGCCAGAACGTTGAGGCTCAATCCAGTCTTGCGCAAAGACCGCAGGCCGCCGATTCGTTTCAAGGCGGCCCTGGTGTCGGACGAGTACGGGCGACGCCTGGACCCTCGTCAGGCCGCCGACCAACTACTGAGTTCGGGGCCGGTCTTTCCGGTTTTCGGGCTCGAGGCCGACGCCCTGCTCCCCCTGGGAGAGGCGGCCGAGCGGTTTGCGCTCAGGCTTGTTCCGGCGGCTCTTGAGGGTCGGTCTGGTCGCTAGTGCGCCGGATGAGCACCAGGTTGCGCAGATAGATGAAGACTCCCGTGGTCTGACCCACCAGAATGACCGGATCCCCCAGGTGCACGGCATAGATGAAAAGACCCATGCCCCCAGCCAGCGAGAAATACCAGAAACTGGTGGGCACGACGCTGCGTTTCTCCCGCTCGGAGGCTATCCACTGCACTACGAAGCGCATGAAGAAACAGGCTTGAAAAACAAAACCCCAGACGAGCCAGGCGGTGGCGTTCATTGGACCTCGCGAGCTGTGAAGTCGGCGTAACGGCTCTTGAGCCAGAGCACGCCGAAGAGATCTGGCAAGCTCTGTTTGAGCCGGTCAAAGGTGCCGTATTTGGTCACCCCGGCGTGGCGATCACGATGGTTTACCGGCAGTTCGCAGGCGGTGAACCCCTCCATCTTGACCAGGGCCGGAATGAAGCGATGCATTCCCCGAAATAAGGTGAGGCGGTCGACGACCTCGCCGCGGAAAGCCTTGAGAGTGCATCCCGTGTCACTGCTCTGGTCGCCCAGCAGGCGGCCTCGCAGGCGATTGGCCACCCGTGACGAGAAGCGCTTCCAGGCCGTGTCCTTGCGTTTGGCTCGCACGCCGTAGGCCGCGTCAAAATACTCGAGACGCTCGAGCAGTTTGGGGATGTCGGCCGGGTCATTTTGCAGGTCGGCATCCATGAGCACGACCCGGTCATATCTGGCGGCCCGCAGGCCCACCTCCATGGCTACCGACTGACCCCGGTTTTCGGCCAGGCAGACGCAACGAATCCGGTCGCCCAGCTCGGGTCGCAGCAGGTTGACCGACTCGTCCCGACTGGCGTCGTCGACGAAAACCAGTTCATAGTCGAGCCCGAGTGGGTCGAGGGCCGCCCGCAGCTCGGCTAACAAACGAGCCAGGTTGTCGGCTTCGTTGAACATCGGGATGACGACCGAGAGGCCGGGCTGACGCGGACTTGGGCCTCGAGCCAGCTCAAGGCTGCGCTTCGGGCTGCTTGCTGCCAGATAGGATAAGATAGTGTCCTTTTTCGACTCGTTCCCAACCGGGGAACCGTTTCGGGTCGTCATCCGACCTCCTCATTACGACGATGACCTGCTCGCCAGGTGTTAGCTGATTCCAGTATTCCTCATAGTCGCGGAAGTAGAAACCGTCAAGATTTCTTGACGTCTCGAACTGAGTTTCGCGAGGATAGGAAATATGCACGATGCGGCGGTCGAGGTAGTAGGGGAGAGAATACAGGAAATTGCCATAAAAGGCTACCTCGTCAATAGTCTTGGATTCGACCACGCGGGCCACGGCCCGGGCCGTATACTGCTCGTCCAGTCGACCGACGCTCACCGCGATCAGAAAGAGCGAGACCACCATCCCGGCCGTAATCGCTGGTAGGCTCACCTCCTCGGTGGGTTTGAGGCTCACCACCAGGCCACTGAGCGCCCAGGCTGCCACGGCCGGCAGCAACAGGCCCAGCACGCCGACCACATCGGGCGGGGGGGCCAGGGCCAGGAAGATGGTGGCGGCGATCCCCAGAAAAGCGAGACTCAAGCCAGTGAGTCGCGCCAGGCTGCGGTCCCAGTAGCGGGCCACCAGCAGGGCGCCGGCGGGGAAGGTGGGCAGGATGTAAGGAGGCAGCTTCGAGCCGATGCAGCTGAACATCAACACCGGCAGGGCAAACCAGGCCAACAAGAAGCGGTCCGCCACCTCGCCGGTGCGCCAGGCCCGAACCAGGGCCACGGCCAGGGCGGCCGCCCAGGGGAAGAATCCCACCAGGAGGACGGGAAGGTAGAACCATGGGGGGCCCGCGCGTCCATGGACGGTGGTGGCTACCCGGTCGACTGTCTGGAAGACCAGAAAATAGTTCCAAAGTTCGGGGTTGCGTTGACACACCACGACGAACCAGGGCACGGCGACCGCCAGCATGACGGCCAGTCCGGCCACAGGACGCAACCGGCCAAACTTCAGGTCTCGCCGGGTCAGCCCCAGCAGTCCCAAGGCCACCAGCAGAGGGCCCACCGGTCCTTTGATCAGAATGGCCAGACCGTTGGCCACCCAGAAGCTAAGCCACCATCCCGGATGTTCACGTTCGGCTACCACGACCATGTAGGCGGCCACCAGCGCCCAGGTGATACAGCCGGTCAGGAACATGTCGGTATACACCAGCCGAGCCACCAACCAGAACTCGAGACTGGTGGCCAGAATCAAACCGGGTAACAGCCCCAACTCCAGGGCTTGAGCTAGCCTCAGGGTCAGGCCGACGATAGCCAGGGCGGTCAGAATCTGGGGCAGCCTTGCCGCCGCTTCGCTCTTGCCCAGCAGTTTGAGCGAGGCCGCGGTCAGCCAATAGGTCAGGGGCGGTTTGTGGAAGTGCTTGATGTGATTGACCCGAGGGGTAACCCAGTCGCCACTCTGGGCCATCTCCCAGGAGGCCTCGACATAGCGCGCCTCGCTATCTTCGAACAGGCCCTGGCCAAGCGGCGCCAGGAGATAGAGCAGACAGAGGGCTCCCAGCAACAAAAGTCGGTCTTTGGGGCGGCCCGCCATTTCTCGAGCATACCCTGAAAGCGGCCTCGACAAGCCCGAAGAAGTGAAATTTTCTCAGGGCGCCATCCACCTCGGTCGCGAAGGAGGCGATGGCTTGGGCACGAAACTTGCGGCCGCGAGAGGAGTTGTCTGTGAGTTTTACCCAGGTGCGAACGGGCTTTGCCGTGGCCCCGATTTTGGAGGAAACGGCCCATCGATATGGATTCTTCGGGGGATGGACCAGTGGAGGGCACTACCGCATCTCCCAGGACGGTTTGGCCGGGCTGGTTCTTTTCGGTCAGTCTCTGTCCTTCAAGCATTTTACCCAACGGTTCAGTCTGGCCAGCGAGCGCGATGGGGAACTCGAGTTCCCTTCGATGGTGGCCAGTTTCGACTCTTGGTGCCAGTGGCGCGACGAGTTTCGCGAGTTCTTCCAGATCCTGGCCGAAGAGAATCCCACCCGGTTGGGGCGCGACGCTCTCTATCGCTGGGCTCGTCCGCGGACGGTCGACGCCCCCTTTTCCGAGGCCCTTGACCTGTCTCGGAGGTTCCTCGAGCGGACTTATCAAGACGATTTCATCGTGCGCGAGAAGAAGGAGATGGTGGTCGACTACCGCTCCTGCCAGGGCAACTATCTGGTCTCGGTCGACCGCGACGAGTACGGACCGCTGTGCGCGCTGCTCGATTGCTCTTCGCAAATCGCCTCGCATATCGCGGGTTTTAACGGATTCATTCTTCAAGGGGTGTTGGCTCACGTGCAGAGCTTCACCAACCCCGATTACCGCAAACGGCCGGTTCCGGTAGCGCGCTCGTTCAAGAACCTGCTGCGACGGTGGGCTCCCGACGGATTGACCCATATCTGCTTTTGTAACTCGGGCACCGAAAGCTGGGAGAAGGCCGTTTTGCTGGCGCAACACAAATTCCCCGACAAAGGCCCCAGGGTCGTCTGCTTCGAGGGCAGTTTCCACGGCCGCACGTTGCTGGCGCTCTTCTCCTCCTGGAATCCCTCCAAGCGGATCCCCTTCCAGCTCGAGGGCTTCGAGACTCCCTTTGTACCCTTCCCCGAAGACAAGGAGCCTCATCTCGACCGACCCGCCCCCGAAGGTTGGGCCGAGGCCTGGCACGGCGCCGCCGCCGAAGAGTGGCAGCCACCCGTCTACGACGACGAGTTGTTGGCCCGCGAAGTAGCCAGCCTGGTGGCCGTACGCGACCTGATCAAGACCGGTGACGCCTGCGCGGTCTCGGTAGAGCCGCTGCAGTGCGAAGGCGGAGACCGCTTTGCCACCAAGCGATTCTTCCAGGCTCTGCGCCTGCTCACCGAGGCTTTCGGGGTCGGCCTGATCTTTGACGAGGTGCAGACCGGCTTCGGACTGGGCGGCACCCCGCTCTGGTCCGACATGTTCGAACTTCCCTCGCCCCCGGACTTTATCAATCTGGCCAAGAAGTGCCAGGTTGGCTGCGTGCTCTCGAGCATTCCCGACCCCGAGCCGACGGCGGCCCATGCCGCCTCGATGGCCCGAGGCTACTACAACGCCCTGGCGGTGGACCCGCCCGAACTCGAAAAGCTTGGCAAGGTGGTGGCCCAACAGCTTTGCAAGCTGACCGGCGACTACGAGATGGTCACCGCTCCCCGAGGGCGCGCCCTTTGCTTTGCCTTTGACCTGCCTGACGCGGACACGGCCAATGCCTTTGTCAATCAGCGCTTCCACCGCGGCCACATGGTCTACATCGCGGGCGAGCGAACGATCCGATTTCGTTTGCAGCTGGCTACCCGACCGAAGGACGTCGAGATCGCCTTCTCGGTCATTCGCGAGACCCTCGATTGGATCAAGACCCATGGGACCGAGGCCACCGCTCACGGCGATTACGCCTGGCAAGAACCGGTCCCGACCAGCCTCAAGCTGCCGGAAGGTCCCGACGATCTCGAGGGAGCCGACTGGGCCGGCATCCTGCGCCATTACGGCCAGCTCGACGGGGTGCAGCAGAAGGCCTTCGACCACGAGATCGGACCCCACGACCCGGTGGGCTGGTTCGGCACCGCCAACAAAGAAGGACGCATCACCTGGCTGACCTTCCTGCGCTATCTGGCCGCGAAGCACGCTCCTGTGCTGGTGGGGCTCACGCCCGAAATGTGGGAGGAGTATCGCGAGCAGATCATGGAACTCGAGCACAGTATCTATGAGCCCGCCCGACAGGATTCCGAGGAGTTCTTGCGCGGCATTGTCGAGGCCGACCGCCAGCTCTGTTATCTGGCGCTCTCGCCGGAGGGTGAGGTGGCCGGCTACTCGTTTTCGGCTCCCATCAAGAACTTCTCGCAGGTGCGGGGACCCCACGAGGATCCCGAGATGGGGCGGGGGACCACCCTCTATTCGGCCGATATCGGAGTCCACCGCGACTTTCGCGGGATGGGTCTTGGTCTGCGGCTCAAGCGCCGCCAGGTCCGAGAGGCGCGCGAGCAGGGCTTCTCGTTTATCCGCAGCCGGAACCGTCTCGACTCGACGGCCGCCATGATGCTGATCAATCAGGCCTTCGGCAGCCGTGAGCTGCGTCGCTATGAAAAGGACTACGGAGCCGATCAGGCCACGTCGCTCTACTGGTCGCTGCCGCTGTCGATGGAGTATCACCCCACCATCGACTGGAGTGGCGGCGTGGAGGAGCCCGCCGGCGGCTTGCTCGACCCGGCCGCCTGGCAGGACTGGGATCTGGCCGCGGTCAACAAGAATTCGCTTTGCAACTGGTGGACCCCGAACATGGTCCGCCACATCGAGTGGCTGCGCGAGGTCAGCCCGCTGCCCCATCTCTATCTGGCCAGTGGCCGCGACGAAGCGGCCGACAAAGCGGTCAAGTGTCTGATTTACGCCCGCAAAGGGGCCAATCGCTGCATCAGCTTCACGGGGGCCTATTGGGGGCACACCACCGCGACCGCTCGCAGTCTCTCGGACAGCCGCTATCTCGGCTATTTCCCCTGGGACCACATCGAGTATCCGACCTGTCCCGACGATCCTTTCCTGGCTCCTGAGGGCGCCCTCAACGATGAGGAAGAGCGTCGTTTGCACCAGGTGGCCGAGCGACTCGAGAAGCCCGAAGAGGTGCTCGGAGTCTTCATCGAGCCCCTGCAAGAGCGCACCGGCGAGCGGGTTAGCGTGCGGTTCTTGCGGGCTCTTCGCAAGCTCTGCGATGAGCGCGACGTGCCGCTGGTGTTCAACGAGTCGGGCAGCTGGCTCTATCGCGGGTCGTCTGAGCTGTTCTTCTGCCAGGCAGCCGGGGTGATTCCCGATGCCCTGGTGTTTTTCGCCGGCGGCCAGGTGGGCCACGTGCTGGTCAATAAGAAATACTTCCTCGAGAAGCCGCTGATGCTGATCTCGACCTGGGACGGCGACGAGCTCTCGTGCTTGCGCCTGCGCGAGCAGGTGCGAATGGTGCAGGCCAGCCTCGACGAGGACTTTCTAGCCCACATCGACCGCCGGCTGGCCGAATACGGACCCATCTACCGAGGCAGTGGCTATCTGCTTTTGCCTGACGCGCCCAGGTTGTCGATTGCCCACACCCTCGACATGGAGGACTATCTCATGATGCCCCCCCTCAACCGGTTGCGAGAGGGTTTTTCACAGCTCGAGGAGGAGTTGGAGCTATGAACTATCGCGGACACTTTATCAACGGCGCCTGGAAGATCGTCCCGGGCAACGCCTATGCCTCGGTCAATCCGACCACCGGAGCGCGCGTGCTCGAGGTGAGCTATGGCGACGGCAGCGAGGTAGCGGAGGCTGTCGAGGCTGCTCACCAGGCCTTTCTCGAGTGGCGTATGCTCGACAAGTCGGAGCGGGCCGCCTATCTCGAGCGCTTCGCCGACGCTCTCAAAGACCGCAGCGAGCCGCTGGCCCAGGCCATTACCGCCGAGATGGGCAAGACCATTCTCGAGGCCCGGGCCGAAGCCGCCGCCTGTGTGGCCAAGATCAGCATCACCCTGAGCGAGGGTCAGGCCTTAGTCGACCGCTTCGACCCTGAGGGCCTCGATGGCAGCTGCCATTTCATGCCGTTCGGGGTGATGGCGGTCATCGGTCCCTACAACTTTCCGGCTCACCTGGCTAACGGCCACATCATTCCGGCTCTGATGACCGGCAACACGGTGGTCTTCAAGCCCAGCAGCGTGACCCCGCTGGTGGGTCAGGTCTATGCCGAGGCCGCCGAAGCGGCCGGCTTCCCGCCCGGGGTCTTCAACCTGCTGCATATTCGCCGGGCCGTGGGCGATAAGCTGTTGACCCATCCGCTGGTGCGCGGAGTGCTGTTCACCGGCTCCTACGACGTGGGTCTGCACATCAAGCGGGTCACCCTGGAAGACCCCTGGAAGATTCTGGCTCTCGAGATGGGCGGTAAGAACTGTTCTATCGTGTGTGAGGATGCCCACCTCGAGCAGGCCCTGACCGAACTGGTCACAGGCGCCTATCTCACCACCGGGCAGCGTTGTACCGGCACGGCTCGGGTCATCGTGCACAAGAGCCTGGTCTCGAAGCTGGAAGAGGGTCTGGCCCGGGCGGCTGGCCAGCTCAAAAGCGGCGACCCTCTGGACGCCGAAACCTTCATGGGACCGCTGGCCTCGGCCTCGGCCCTGCAGGGCTTCATGGCCTCGCAGGAGATGGCCAACAACGACCCGACCCTGGCTACTCTGGTGGCGGCCGAGAACCCGGCCCATTGCCTCACCAGCGCGGCCCTGCATCGGGTCGAACGCTATCGCCCTGACCATCCGTATCTGCGCGAAGAGGTCTTTGGTCCGGCCCTGACCATCGAGGCGGTGGCCGACACCGACGAGGCCATCGCCCGGGCGCTGGATACCGACTATGGCCTGTCGTTCTCGATCTTCACCCGCGAGCGCTCGACCTACGAAAAGGCCCTGCGCTCGGTGCCCTGCGGTATCGTCAACTGGAATCGCGCCACCAACGGGGCCAGCGGACGCCTGCCGTTCGGCGGGCTGGGCAAGTCGGGCAACCACCGTCCGGCCGCCCTGTGGGCGCCCTACTACTGCACCTATCCCGTGGCCGAGCTGCGCAAGCCCTACGGCCAGGTCGACGAGAACCCGTGTCCCGGGTTTCCCAAGGAGGTCCTCCACCGATGAGTAAGATTTTCGCCAGCGTCCAAGAGGCAACCCATGACGTCAAGGATGGCTCGGTCATCATGTTCGGAGGCTTTGGCCTGTGTGGCATTCCCGAGAATCAGATCGACGAACTCTACCGTCGCGAGGTCAAAGGCCTCACCATCATCAGCAACAACTGCGGCAACCAGGGTCGGGGATTGGCCATCCTGTTGAAGCGCCACCAGATCGCCAAAGCGATCTGCAGCTATGTGGGTGGCAACCCCGACCTCGAGAAGCAGATCCTGGCCAAGGAGATCGAGATCGAACTGAACCCTCAGGGTACCCTGGTGGAGCGCATGCGCGCCGCCGGGTCGGGGCTGCCAGCCTTTTTCACTCCCACCGGGGTGGGCACCAAAGTGGCCGAAGGCAAGCAGGTGCAGCGCTTTGGCGACCGAGACTACATTCTCGAGACCGCCCTGCCCGCCGACTTCGCCATGATTCGCGCCTGGAAGGCCGATAGCGAAGGCAACCTGGTCTTTCGCGAGTCGGCGCGCAACTTCAGCCCGCTGATGGCCATGGCCGCCCGCACTACCATCGTCGAGGCCGAGCACCTCGTCGAGGCCGGCGAACTGGGAGCCGACGAGATTCATTGCCCGGGCATCTTCGTGCAGCGGGTGTTCCAGGGCACCAACTACAAGAACCACATCGAGAAGAAGATGCTGGCCGGAGCCTCGTCTGACGACGGGGGAGAAGAGTCGGGAGTGGGTCTGACCCGGCGCCAGATCGCCTGGCGGGCCGCCCAGGAACTCGAGGCTGGAGCTTACGTCAACCTGGGGATCGGCGTGCCCACCCTGGTGGCCGACTATCTCGACGACAGCAAGAACATTCGCCTTCACTCCGAGAACGGCGTGCTCGGGGTCGGCCCTTATCCCACCGAAGAGCAGGTCAACTACTATCTCATTAACGCTGGCAAGGAGACCATCACCTTGCGTCCCGGCGGGTCGGTCTTCGACTCGTCGATGTCGTTTGCCATGATCCGGGGTGGTCATGTCGACTGGGCCATCCTGGGAGCGCTCGAGGTGTCGGCCAAAGGCGATCTGGCTAACTGGATGATTCCCGGCAAGAAGGTCAACGGCATGGGGGGCGCCATGGATCTGGCTGCCGGCGCGCGCAAGGTGATGGTCTTGACCACTCACAACGCCAAGAATGGCGACCCCAAGATCGTGGCCGAATGCAAGTTGCCCCTGACAGCCGCCGGAGTGGTCAACATGATCGTCACCGACCTGGCCGTGCTCGATGTCACCCCGGACGGCCTGGTCCTGCGAGAACTGGCCGAGGGAGTGACCGTCGACGACTTTCTGGCGCGCACCGGGGCGCCGGTGCTGGTGCCCGACAACGTGCCCCGGATCGCTACGCCCGAGGTGGTGGCATGAAGATTCTCGAGTTGCCCAAGTCAGCCGGGCCGCGCGAGTGGGGACGCATTCACGGTCGCGTCTACGGACCCGAGATCGCTCAGTTGGCCCAGATTCGCCTCGAACTCATCATGACCAACTGGAAGAGCCCGGCCGAAACGGTGCTGGAAGTGGCCGCCCAGCACCTGCCCGTGCTCGAGGCCTTCGACCGCGACCTTTTTGAAGAGTTCAGCGGTATCGCCGAGGGCTCGCGGGTCGACCCGGCCCGCCTGATCGTGCTCAACCACTACACCGACCTGCGCGATCTCAAGCGTCCCGAGCAGGTGCCCGAAGAAGGCTGCACGGCTCTCTACGCCCGCTCGTCGCGGGGCATCTTCCTGGGCCAGACCTGGGACATGCACGCTACCGCCGCGCCGTTTGTCTTGATGCTCAAGATTCCCGAACCCGAGATGTGGGTGCTTTCGATCACCGGTTGCCTGGGCATGTGCGGCCAGCACCATAACGGCTACGGGGTCACCATCAACAACCTGCTCTCCACCGACGCCCGGGTGGGCGTGGTCTGGCCGGCGCTGGTCCGCAAGATGCTTGCGGCCGGGTCGACCCGGGCGGGGCACCAGGTGCTGCTCGACGCTCCCATCGGGGCCGGTCACCACTATATGCTGGCCGACGCCGACCAGGTGGTGGCGGTCGAGACCAGCGGCCGCCTCAAGAAGACGGTCTACGCCGGCGAGCAACCTGTCTTCTATCACACCAACCATTGTGTCGACGCCGAGGTGGGAGCCTGCAGCACGGTCTCGGATGCCTCGACCACCTATCTGCGCTACGACCGGGCCAGCGAAGAGCTCGGCGCGCTCAAGGACCCTAGCTTCGACCAGCTCTGGAACGTGCTCGGCTCGAAGAACGGCTATCCCCAGAGTATTTTCACCAACATGGCTACCCCCGCCAACCCGGCCGGCATGTTCACCTGCGCCCGCATCCTCATGTCGATCCGCGACCGCCGCTTGGTGGCGCTCTCGGGCCTGGAGGGCACCGGGGCCGGCCTCGACTTTTCCTTCGAGACGAGCCTGGCGCGTTGAAGTCGCCCTTCTTCTACACCTGGAGTGCCCAGTCGAAGGTCGAGCCCCTCGAGATTCTCTCGGGCCAGGGAGCCCACTTCGTCACCCCCGAGGGCTCCTGGCTCGACCTGGGGAGCCTGATCTATCAGGCCAACCTGGGCCATGGTCACCCGCGCATGCTCGCGGCCATCAAGCGCCAGGTCGACGAGCTGTGTCTGACTCTGCCCAACGCTGTCTATCCGGCCAAACGAGAACTGGCCGAGCGTCTGCTCGAGCTGGCTCCTCCGGGCTTTGACCGAGTCTTCTTCACCCTGGGCGGAGCCGAGGCCAACGAGAACGCCATCAAGATGGCCCGGGCCGTGACCGGTCGCCACAAGACGATCTCGCGCTATCGCTCCTATCACGGCGCCACCATGGGAGCCCTGTCGCTGTCGGGTGACTATCGCCGCCCGCCTTTCGAGCCGGCCATGACCGGGGCCGTCCATTGCCTCGACTGCTACTGCGACCGCTGCCCCTTCGGCCAGACCTATCCGCGGTGTAAGCTCGAGTGCGCCCAACACATCGGCCAGGTGCTCGAACTCGATGGCCCGGGGACCTTTGCGGCCGTCTTTCTCGAGCCGATCCCCGGGGCTAACGGCGTGCTGGTGCCTCCGCCCGGATACTGGTCGTCAATTCGCGAGGCTTGCACCGCCCACGGCACCCTGCTGGTGGCCGACGAAGTGCTCACCGGCTTTGGCCGCACCGGCCGCTGGTTCGGCATCGAGCATGAGGGAGTCATTCCCGACATGATTACCTGCGCCAAGGGTCTCACCGGCGGCTACGCCACCCTGGGCGCCGTGCTGGTCCACGAGCGGGTCAGCCGGCATTTCGATGATCAGCCTCTGTTGGCCGGCCTGACCGGCTACTCTCACCCGCTCGCCTGTGCGGCCGCCCTCGAGGCCCTGCATATCTATCACGACGAAGGCCTGATCGTGCGGGCCGCCGCCCTGGAAGAGCCGCTGCTGGCTCGCCTGGAGGAACTTCGCTCTCGCCATGCTCGCCTGCGCTTCGTGCGCGGCCGCGGTTTACTGGCGGCGCTCGAGTTCGAAGCTGATGCGGCCTATATGGAAGAGGTCCGCAGACGCCTGCTGGCCCGCCGGATCTACGTCCATGTGAAGGTGGCCACCCAGATGCTCGTGATCTCTCCGCCCCTGTGCATCGAGAAGAACGACCTGCTCGCCGGCCTCGAAGTGATCGACCAGGTGCTGAGCGAACTGAGCTAGGTATTTTTCAGGGCCGTCTGGGACAATCCGAGCATGAGGATCCAGGCTGCATCACTGTATCGCGGTCCCGCCGACGGGCTGTCCCAACCCGACCTGGCGGCCCAGCGTTGGCTCAAGCCAGCGGCCAGGGTGCTCCACGGCGTGATGGTCCGCCAACAAGTGAGCGGCCTCGACCACCTGCCCGAAGACGGCGCCCAACTGTTTTGCCCTACCCACCAGAGCGGCATCGATGCCGGTCTGATCATGGGCTTGAGCAATCGCGACATGCGCTTCATGGCCGCCCGCGAGCAGTTCAACGGCATGCAGGGACCGATCCTCACCAAGATGGGCGCTTTTCCCGTCGACCGGGCTCACCCCGGTCGCACCACCCTCAAGCATAGCGTGGATGTGCTCAAAGACGGCAAAGCCCTGGTCATCTTTCCCGAGGGCGGCATTCCCAGCAATGGCGGCGACGGAAAGATCGGAGAGTTCAAGGAAGGCCCGGGCTGGATCGCCGTCCATGCCGGAGCCGAGTCGGTGGTGCCGATTACGATGCACGTCGGGGCTAACCAGGAGAGTCGCCCTCTGGCTCATCTGACCGGGGTGGCCGGTGCGGCCGGCCTGGTCGCCCTGGGATTGTGCGGCGCGGCCGGCGGCACGGCCGCCCAGGTCGCCACCGGCGTCATCGGCGGCGCACTGATCGGCGCTTTCACCGGCAGCCGCTTTGCCAAGCCCGACCCCAAGACCGCCTGGAACCCCTACCCGGGCTTCCAGCAGCGCACCCTCAACGGCCTCAAAGGTGCGGCGGCCGGGGCTGCTGCCGGAGCCGTCGCGGCCCTCATTCCCGGCGGGGCGGCCGTGGCCGCGGTGGGAGGCGGCCTGTCGAGTTACGGCCTGGCGCGCGACTTCATCGAACGTCCGGTGGCTAAAATCGAGATCGGTCAACCGCTCAAAGTGAGCGACTACGTGGCCAGCCACGGTAAGAAAGAGGCCGGCAACGCCCTGATGGCCGACCTGCACACCCAGATGGCCGCCACCAAGGCCCGCCTCGTCACCCAGTGACCCTGGTTCGCATCCCCAATCATTACCTATTGTTGGTCGTGCTCGACCGACGTTCACCAGCCAACGACGCCAATCTTTACCAGCAGGCCGCGCCTCGGGGCCATCGTGGCCTGCTCGACTTCTTTCGTGGCTACGTCGAGGCGGGCCAACTCCAGTTGCTCGAGTTTCTCTGGGACGGGGTCTATCGCGTCGCGGCCCACCAGCAAGACCCGCCCGACGAACTTGAGCACCAGGGTTGGCTGGAATGCCCTTCTGGCGAGTTGCTGATTGGCGATATCTCCTCGCTGGGCCAGGGCCTGACTCGGCTGGTAACGGTAGAGCCTGGTTGCTATCGGACCGGCTGGCTGGAGGATTGGGCAGAGCTTGAAAAACATTTCTGGCTGGATTCACCAGCCAGTTACCCGGCGGCCGATGGGCCTGATGTCACCGTCTGTTTGAGCCCGCGTTGATCGACCCCGCCAGCCCCGCGGGAGGGACGAGCCCAGGGCTGAAGGAAAAGGGGGCCCGTGGGTCCAGATGAAGTCTTTCTGGAAATCGAGCGACACAATCTAGAGGTCGCCGCTGTCGCTTTGCTGATGCTGATGGCTCTGTTCGGAGTCCATCATTTCTTCTTCAAGCATCTCAAGCCGCGGCATCCCATGCTCAAGCTGCTGCAAGAACGGCTGCGCTATCTGACCACCATCTTCGTCTTCTTGGTGCCCCTGCGCTGGGCCGCCGGCCAGATTCAAGAGATGGTGACGATCCTCGACGAGTTGCATGTCGGCGTGATCTTCGTGCTCGTCCTGCTGGGTCTTGAGAGCCTCTATTCCCTGCTATTTATAGAACCTGACGGTACGCCCCGACTGACGCCCACGGTGCATTTCGGCCTGGCCAGCGCTCTTTACGGCATTCCCGGAGTCGTGTTTCTCGCGCTCATCTCGGGCTTTCCGCTGTTCGACCGGGCGATGCTCTATGCCCTGGGGTCCATTTTCACGGTCTATCTGTGCATGCACTTGCTGTATGCTTTTGTTTTCAAGTGGGTGACCTGGACTCATCCCCTGGCCCTGGCCCTCAAGGCTCGCCTGCGCTTCTGGGCTTATGTGACCGTGCTGGGCCTGGTTTGCTACTTTGCGGTGACCCGCTACACATTCATCCCGGTCACCGGTAACATGGTCGACAACCTGGCTCTGTGCCTATGGATCCTGCTGGTCTGCATGGTCGCCGAGAGCATTCTGGCCGGGGTCTTCGATTTCTATTTCCCGGTGGCCAAGAAGTCCGAGATTCCGACCCTGTTTCGCGATCTCACCCGGGCGTTGGTTTATATCGGCCTGGCCACCTTCTTTGTCGGTTTCGTGCTCAAACGCGACCTCAACTCGCTGCTGGTGGGATCGGCCGTCATCACCGTCTCGATCGGTTTCGCCCTGCAAGAGACGCTGGGCAACTTCTTTGCCGGGTTGGCGCTGCGATTGTCACAGCCGTATACGCTCGGTGACTACGTCGAGGTGGCCAACTTCATCGGCCGCGTCGAGAAGATCGACTGGCGCCAGACGGCCATTCTGACCAATAACGGCGACTACGTGCTGATGCCCAACTCGATGCTGGCCAAAGAAGCCATCAGCAACCACTCGTCCCCGACCCGGTTGCACGCCCGCTACATCGAGGTGGGGACCCACTACCGGCATCCCCCGAACGTGATCAAGAAGGCCATGCTCGAAGCCGCCGCCTCGGTTCCCGATGTGCTACCCGATCCCCGGCCCGAACTCTACATTATGGATTTTTCCGATTCGGCGATCACCTACCGCCTGCGCTACTGGCTGGCTGACTTCGGCGAGCGGTTCCGGGTGGATACCCAGGTGAGGGCCGCGATTTGGTATCGCTTCAAGCGTGACGGCATCGAGATCCCGTTCCCTATCCGGACGCTCGTCAAAGAGCCTCAGGTGAGCCGAGACGAACTCCTCGAAGAGGTGAGGGGCTTTCTCGAGACGGTCGACTTTCTCAACGCCCTCGACGAGGAGGCGCTCACCACCCTGTCGCACCGGGCTCGATTTCAACTCTTTGCAGGCGGCGAGAAGATCTGCGTTCAGGGTCAGATGGGAGACTCTTTCTACATCATCAAAAGCGGCAAAGTGCAGGTCGCCGCGGCCGACGAGGAGACAGGCGAGGTGTTCCTGTGCGCCGAGATCGCGCCCGGCAACTACTTCGGCGAGATGGCTCTGTTGACGGGCGAGCCGCGCTCGGCCACCGTCACGGCTCTGGTCGACTCTGAACTTTTGACCCTGAGCAAGGACGACCTGCGGTCCATCATCGTAGGAAACATCGAGGTGGAGAAGATCATCTCGAACGTGCTGGCCCAGCGCCAACTGCGCACGGCCAAAGCCAAGGAAGAAGCCGAGGAGGAGAGAATGGCCCGGGCCAACGCCAGTGGCCGGGGCCAGGGCGCACGGCTCGACCAGCTGTCCGAGCAATTCCTGCGCAAAATCCAGGAATTCTTCAGCTATTGAGCGAGGAGCCCCGTGAAAAGGCCTCTGGCGGACGGTTTATGGCCGTCGATCGGTCGAACTCGTCCTCACTCGAAAGCGCTCAGAACGTTGATTTTTCGGGGAAAGAGCTCCCGAAATTGGGGGTTGACAGCCCTATGGGCCGGTGCTAGAATGTGGAAGCAATTTTTCGGGCCGCCTGAGTGGGCCTTTATTCATAAGGGTCCACGAAAAGAGCTGGCGGAATCAATCGGGAAGGGGGTGCTTTCGAGCCTCCAAGCTGGTTTTAACCCAGCAAGCCTGGTCAGCTATTTGACATCCAGGTTATAAGTATGCCCGATTCTCCGTTGTTGGCGGCCCGAGCACTGAACAAGGGAGATTTTTTTATGCCCACCATCAACCAGTTGGTGAGAAAAGGCCGTAAGGCCACCAAGCGCAAGAGCAAAGCACCGGCTCTGCAGGTGCGGTACAACTCTTTGAAACTAAAGAGTATCCGCAGCCGCAAGGGTTCCCCGCAAAAACGCGGAGTCTGCACGCAAGTGAAGACCGTGACCCCGAAGAAGCCGAACTCTGCTCTGCGTAAGGTCGCCAGGGTTCGTCTTACCAATGGTATCGAGGTGACGGCATATATCCCGGGCGTAGGTCACAACTTGCAAGAGCACTCGGTCGTCTTGATCCGCGGTGGTCGTGTCAAGGACCTTCCCGGTGTTCGTTATCACATCGTGCGTGGAACGCTGGATACGGCTGGTGTGGCGAATCGCCGCCAGGGCCGTTCCAAGTATGGCGCCAAGAGACCGAAGTCGTAGGAGTTTAAGATGTCGAGAAAAGGCCCCGCGCCCAAGCGCGTTGTACTACCCGATCCCAAATACAAGAACGTCAAGCTCTCGAAGTTCATGAACATGTTGATGAAGGGTGGCAAGAAGAGCCTGGCCGAGCGCATCGTTTATGGCGCGATGGACACGATCTCCCAGAAGACCGGCAAGGATCCCCTCTCCGTCTTCCAGGAAGCAATGGACAATGCCACCCCGTTGATCGAGGTTCGCCCCCGTCGCGTCGGTGGCGCCACCTATCAGGTTCCCGTAGAAGTTCGCACCGAGCGCCGCAACAGTCTGGCGATGCGCTGGCTGATCTCGGCTGCTCGGGCTCGCTCCGGCCGCACCATGACCGAGCGGTTGGCCAACGAACTGATTGACGCCTCGGCCGGAATCGGCTCAGCCGTCAAGAAGAAAGAAGACACCCACCGCATGGCCGAAGCCAACAAAGCCTTCGCCCACTACCGCTGGTAACCCAGTAGACGAGAATCCCCGTGAACGTTAAAACTGCCGACATAGCGCTGGAACACTACCGTAATATCGGTATTGCAGCTCATATTGATGCTGGTAAGACGACTACCACGGAGCGGATCCTTTTCTACACCGGCAAGGTCCACCGCATCGGGGAGGTTGACGCCGGAGCCGCCACCATGGACTGGATGGTGCAGGAGAAGGAGCGTGGTATTACCATCACCTCCGCGGTGACCACAGCGGTCTGGAAAGACAATTGCATCAATATCATCGATACGCCCGGTCACGTCGACTTCACCGTCGAGGTGGAGCGTTCACTGCGCGTCCTCGACGGGATGGTCGCGGTCTTTTGCGCGGTTGGTGGGGTGCAGCCTCAGTCCGAAACGGTCTGGCGCCAAGCCAATAACTACAAAGTGCCGCGGATCGCGTACGTCAACAAGATGGACCGCACCGGGGCCAGCTTCTTGACCGTAGTCGAGAAGCTCGATGACCGTCTCGGGGCAAACCCGGTGCCGATCCAGTTGCCCATTGGCGCCGAGGGTGACTTCGTCGGAATGGTCGACCTGGTTCGCAATATCGCTCTGGTCTACACCGATGACCTCGGCTCGATCTACGAAGAGCGCGAAGTGCCGGCCGATATGGTCGACGAAGTGGCGGAATACCGCGAGAAGATGATCGAGGTGGCGGCCGACGGCAACGAAGAGTTGATGATGGCCTATCTCGAAGAGGGTACCCTCTCGCCCGAAGACATCAAGCGTGGACTGCGGGCCCGCACTCTGCGCAACGAGATTACTCCGGTCCTGTGCGGCTCTTCGTTCAAGAACAAGGGCGTGCAACCGATGCTCGACGCGGTGGTAGACTATCTGCCATCCCCGGTGGACCTGCCGCCAGTCAGGGGGGTCGACCCCGCCACCGAAGAGGAACTCTCGCGCGCTTCCAGCGTCGACGAACCCCTTTCGGCCCTGGTGTTCAAGATTATGACCGACCCCTACGTGGGTCGATTGGCCTTTATTCGGGTCTATTCGGGCGTGCTTTCCAAAGGGCAGAACGTCGAGAACCCGGTATCCCGCAAGCGCGAGCGGATCGGCCGCTTGCTCAAGATGCACGCTGATCGCCGCGAAGAGGTGAACGAGCTTCGGGCTGGCGAACTCGGGGCCATCGTGGGTCTGAAGCAGTCGTCCACCGGCGATACGCTGTGCGACGAGAAGCAGCCCATCGTGCTCGAGAAAATCGAGTTTCCTGAACCGGTCATCTCGGTGGCTATCGAGCCCAAGACGAAAGCCGACCAGGACAAAATGGGCATGGCGTTAGCCAAGCTTCAAGAAGAGGATCCGACCTTCCGGACCTCGACAAATGATGAGACGGGTCAAACGATGATCTCCGGGATGGGCGAACTCCATCTCGAAATCATCGTCGACCGGCTGTTGCGCGAGTTCTCGGTTGGCGCCAACGTTGGACGTCCTCAGGTGGCTTATAAAGAAGCCATCCGCAAGGAAATCAAAGTCGAGGGACGCTTCGTTCGCCAAACCGGTGGTCGCGGCCAGTTCGGTCACGTCTGGATCGAGGCCAAGCCCCTGCCGCCTGGTTCTGGGTTCAAGTTTGGAAATAACATTGTGGGGGGAGTCATCCCCAAGGAGTACATCCCGGCTGTCGAGGCTGGCGTGCGCGAAGGTCTGACGGCTGGAACACTGGCTGGCTACCCGGTTGTGGACGTCGAGGTGAATCTCTACGATGGCTCCTACCACGCGGTGGACTCGTCCGAGATCGCTTTCAGGATTGCCGGTTCTATGGCCATCAAGGAAGCGTTGCGAAGGAACGAGTGCTACCTCAAAGAGCCCGTAATGGAAGTCGAAGTGGTCGTGCCCGAGGATTATCTCGGTGACGTCATCGGTGACCTGAACGGCCGGCGAGGTGATATCAGTGGAATGGAACCGGGGGCCGGCAATACGCAGGTCATCACGGGCTTTGTTCCGCTGGCGGAGATGTTCGGGTACGCAACCGTGCTGCGGTCGCGCACCCAGGGTCGAGGGAGCTACACTATGGAGTTCGCTCGCTATGATGAGGTCCCACGACCGATTCAAGAGAATATTATTTCCCGCTACTACGGGAAAGCTGTCTAGGCAGGTAACGTCGGCGGAAAGTCCGGCTGAAAGGAAAGAAAACGGAGGCTTACGCATTATGGGCAAGGAGAAATTCGTCCGAAATAAACCCCACGTCAACATCGGTACCATCGGTCACGTCGACCATGGCAAAACGACGCTGACGGCAGCCATTATGAAGACCCTGTCTTCGGTTGGCTTCGCCAAGACGATGAACGTGGACGACATCGACGCGGCCCCTGAAGAAAAAGAGCGTGGCATCACCATCGCCATCGCCCACGTAGAGTATGAGACCGAGAAGCGTCACTACGCTCACGTGGACTGCCCGGGTCACGCCGACTATATCAAGAACATGATTACCGGTGCCGCTCAGATGGACGGCGCCATCCTGGTTGTGTCGGCCACCGACGGCCCGATGCCCCAGACTCGTGAGCACATCCTGCTTGCTCGTCAGGTGAACGTCCCTTACATCGTCGTCTTCCTGAACAAGGTCGATATGATGGACGACCCCGAGCTGGTCGAGCTCGTCGAACTCGAAGTTCGCGAGCTGCTCTCGAGCTACGACTTCCCCGGCGACGACATCCCGGTCATCGCCGGTTCGGCGCTGCGGGCTCTCGAGTCCAGCGGCTCCCGCGACGACGAGTGGGCCGGCAAGGTTTGGGAACTGATGGATCGCGTTGACGAGTACATCCCCGAGCCTGAGCGTCCGGTCGACAAGCCGTTCTTGATGCCCCTCGAAGACGTGTTCACCATCACCGGTCGTGGCACCGTGGGTACCGGACGCGTCGAGCGTGGCATCATCAAGACGGGCGACGAGATCGAGATCGTCGGTATGCGCGACGAGACTCGCAAGACCGTCTGCACCGGCGTCGAGATGTTCCGCAAGATCCTCGACGAGGGCCAGGCTGGCGACAACGTCGGTCTGCTGCTCCGCGGTGTCGACCGCAAAGACTTGCTGCGCGGAATGGTGCTGGCTAAACCCGGCTCGATCAAACCGCACACCAAGTTCAAGAGCGAGGTCTACATCCTGTCCAAGGACGAGGGTGGTCGTCACACTCCGTTCTTCAAAGGGTACCGCCCGCAGTTCTACTTCCGGACCACGGACGTGACCGGCGAGTGCTTCCTGCCCGAGGGCACCGAGATGGTGATGCCTGGTGACAACATTCACCTCGAGATTCACCTGATCACCAAGATCGCTCTCGAAGTCGGACTGCGCTTCGCTATCCGCGAAGGCGGACGCACCGTCGGCGCCGGTGTTATCACCGAGATCATCGAATAAACAAGCTTGAGCCCGCCCCCTCGCGGGGGCGGGCTTCGGAGGATAAAATGGCTAAGCAGAGGATTCGAATCAAGCTCAAGGCTTACGAGCACGCCATCCTGGATGAATCGGCCGAGAAGATCGTGCAGATCGCTCGCCAGACCGGGGCGGCTATCTCTGGCCCGGTCCCCCTACCGACCGTGAAGAACCGCTATTGTGTGCTTCGTTCGCCTCACGTCGACAAGAAGTCGCGCGAGCACTTCGAGATTCGGACCCACAAGCGGCTGATTGATATCTACTTTGATCCCTCCCAGAAGACGATCGAACAACTGATGAAGGTCGATTTGCCGGCTGGGGTAGATATCGAGATCAAGGGCTAATAATCTAAGCTCTCGGGCCAAGACCCGCGAGCCTCTGGAGGAGGAAAGATGAACGCCATCCTTGGCAAGAAGCTGGGCATGACCCAGGTCTTCGACGAAGAGGGTTTCGCGATTCCGGTCACCGTGATCGAGGTCGGACCCTGCAAAGTGGTGCAACGGCGCACCGTGGAAAAAGACGGCTACAATGCCGTTCAGCTTGGCTTCGGTGATATCCGCGCCAAGCTGGTCAATA
The DNA here is from genome assembly GCA_050250895.1 of Vulcanimicrobiota bacterium. Lineage (GTDB taxonomy): Bacteria > Vulcanimicrobiota > Xenobia > Xenobiales > JADMJV01 > CAYRFU01. The sequence goes on from JBFWNU010000005.1 coordinate 537,364, forward strand.
AGCCTCGGGCCGGTCACTTCAAAAAGCACGGCATCGACAATCAGCGTTACCTCAAAGAGTTTCGCGTCGACGATCCGGCTGCTGTTCCCGACGAGGTCAAGGTCGACATTTTTGAAGCCGGCCAGAAAGTGGATGTCTACGGCATCTCCAAAGGTAAAGGCACGGCTGGTGCGATGAAGCGCCACAACTTCGGCGGCGGTCCGGCCAGCCACGGTTGTTCGAAGATCCACCGCAAACCGAACTCCACCGGCGCGGTCGACGCCGCTCGCACTTTCAAAGGTGTGAAAAAGCCCGGTCAAATGGGCAACAAGCAGGTCACGGTTCTCGGCTTGAAAGTCGTCTCCGTGGATACCGAGCGCAATCTCCTCCTGGTGCGGGGATCGGTGCCGGGGGCCACTGGCCGCCTGATCACGATCCGCCACTCGGTGAAGAAGTAGGTAAGAAGCGATGCCTAAAGTTTCTCTTTATAACATGTCCGGCAAAGTCGTCGGCGACTTCGAACTCAAGGACGAAGTGTTCAACACTCCCTACAACCAGGGACTGATTCATCAGATCTACGTGGGTCTGCTGGCCAATCAGCGCCGGGGCACTCACTCCACCAAGACCCGCGGCGAAGTCCGCGGCGGTGGCAAGAAGCCCTGGCGTCAGAAGGGCACCGGTATGGCCCGTCACGGTAGCCGTCGGTCCCCCATCTGGCGTGGCGGCGGTATCACCTTCGGTCCCAGGCCCCGCGATTATCAGCAGGCCCTGCCCAAGAAGATGCGCCACGGCGCCATGCGTTCGGCTCTCTCTCAGCGTCTGCGCGAGTCCAAGCTGACCGCCCTTAAAGAGCTCTCTCTCGACGAGTTTCGAACCAAAGCGATGATCGAGATGCTCAAGAATCTCGAGGTGAGCGAGACCAAGACCCTGCTGGTGTTGGCCGAGCCCAACACCAAAGTGCAGAAGTCTGCCTCCAATATTCCCGGTCTCAACGTGGTTCTGGCTGCTAACCTCAACCTCGTCGACCTGGTCCGTCACCATCGGGTGGTGGCCACCCAGGAGGCTCTCGAAAAAATCCAGGAGGTGCTATCGTGAGCAAGACTCCCAGTTCGGTCGCCGACCTGCGTGGTCTGACCCTGCGCGACATTCTGATTCGACCCATCATCACCGAGAAGTCGATGACCCAGGCGCAGTTCAATCGTTACACCTTCGAGGTGCACAAGTCTGCCAACAAGACCCAGATTCGTGACGCTATCGAGAAGATCTTCAGCGTGAAAGTACTGAAGGTCACGACCAACCGCACCGACGGCAAGTTGCGCCGGCGCGGTCGCCACTCGGGCTACACCGCCGAAAAGAAAAAGGCTACAGTAACCCTCAAGGCTGGCGACCAGATTGAAATCGCCGGCACTCCTCTGTTCGAGGCGTAACCAGATTATTAACAACAGGACAAATTCGATATCCATCGCTCCAAACTGTTGGAATTCGGGTGAGTGTCTATTAAGATAGAGCCGCTTTTTACGAGAATGATCGGCTCTTCCGACGCCCGCCCTCAACCACGGCGGGCGTCAGAATCTCAGGAAAGGGAAAAGATCCATGCCGACCCGGAAATTTAATCCGACCAGTCCCGGTCGCAGGCATATGAGCGTCGAAGATTTCTCCGACGTGACCACCAGCAAGCCCGAACGGAGCCTGCTCGAGCCGCTGACCAAATCGGGTGGCCGCAACTCCACAGGAAGAGTCACTTCACGTCATCGTGGGGGCGGGCATAAGCGTCGCTACCGCCTCATCGATTGGAAGCGTGACAAAGACGGCATCCCTGCTCGGGTGGCCTCCATCGAGTATGATCCGAACCGCTCGGCTCGCATCGCGCTGGTCCACTATGTCGACGGCGAAAAGCGCTACATCCTGGCTCCGCTCGGGCTGAAGGTCGACGACAAGATCGTCTCGGGCGAAGGCGCCGACATCAAGACCGGCAACTGTCTCCCTCTCCACAAGATCCCGGTTGGAACGCAGCTTCACAACATCGAACTGCAGCCGGGCAAAGGCGCTCAGATGGCTCGTGCCGCCGGTGCCTCGGCTCAGCTGATGGCCAAAGAAGGCAAGGTCGCCTATCTGCGCCTGCCCTCTGGCGAGGTTCGACTGGTTCCCATCGAATGCCGCGCCGTGGTCGGCCAGGTCGGCAATATCGAACACGAGAACGTATCCGGTGGTAAGGCCGGGCGCTCCCGCTGGAAAGGCCAGCGTGGGCACATCCGCGGCGTTGCCACCAACCCCTGCGACCACCCTCACGGTGGTGGCGAAGCTCGCTCGACCCCCGGTCGCCCGAGCAGCACCCCCTGGGGTAAGCCGGCGCTGGGCCTTCGCACCCGCAAGAAGAAGGCCAGCGACAAGATGATCATTCGCCGGCGGAAGAAGTAGGAGGTAGAACGTGTCCAGATCCGTTAGAAAAGGCCCCTTCGTCGACAAGAATCTCAAGCAGAAAGTCGATGTCCTTAATGCCAACCACGAGAAGAAAGTCATCAAGTCGTGGGCGCGCAACTCCACCATCTTTCCCGAGCTGGTCGGTCACACCGTGGCCATCCACGACGGGCGTCGTCACGTGCCGATCTTCATCTCTGAAGAGATGGTCGGCCACAAGCTCGGTGAGTTCGCCGTGACCCGGCTCTATCGCGGTCACGCCGGCAGCAAGTCCGAGCGCAAGAGCAAGAAGAAGTAAGCGAGGAACTATCAATGGCTAGCACTGATACGCAAACCGCCGGCGGCCCCGAAGTCCGGGCCGTGGCCAAGTATATCCGCACTTCTCCTCGCAAGCTTCGCCTGGTGGCGGACCTGATTCGCGGCAAGTCGGTCAGCGATGCCCGCGTGATTCTGCAGTTCACCCCCAAGCGCGCCGCGGCCACGCTTCAGAAAGTGCTCGAGTCGGCTATCGCCAACGCCGAGAACAACGAAGAGCTCGACGCCGAGGACCTGAGCATCCACAAGATCTTCGTGGATGAGGGCCCTACCATGAAGCGTTGGGTCCCCCGGGCTCGCGGGCGCGCCAGCGCCATCAAAAAGCGCACCAGTCACGTCACCGTCGTGGTGAAAGCAAGAGAGGAGGCTCGCTAGTATGGGCCAGAAAATTCATCCCATTGGCTTCCGAGTCGGCATCATCCGCGGTTGGGAGTCCCGCTGGTTCCAAGAGAAGAGCTACGCTGAGTGGCTGGTCGAAGACCACAAGATCCGCCAATTCATCCGCGGCCACCTTCGCCACGCTGGCATCTCGCGCATCGAGATTGAGCGCGCCAACAAGACGCACATCATCGTCAACACGGCCAAGCCGGGTCTGGTGATCGGTAAGCGTGGCGCCGGGATCGAAGAACTGCGCCGCCGCATCGAGAAGCTGACCAAGCGCAACATCAAGATTTCGGTGAAAGAAGTCAAGCAACCTGAACTCGACGCTCACCTGGTCGGGCAGAACATCTGCGAAGCCCTCGAAAAGCGCGTCGCGTTCCGCCGAGCCATGAAGCAGGCCGTAGGCCGCTCCATCAAGGCCGGCGCGCTGGGCGTCAAGATCCAGCTTTCGGGTCGCCTGGGTGGCAACGAAATTGCCCGCTCCGAGCGCAACTTCCAGGGTAAGGTGCCTCTGCACACCCTGCGCGCCGACGTTGACTACGCAATTACCGAAGCTGCTACCACTGCCGGTCGAATCGGTGTGAAAGTGTGGATCTATCGGGGCGAGATTCTCCCCCAGACCCGCGCCGCCGACGCGCCCGCTGGCGGGAATGCCTAGGAGGAGACATGCTAAGTCCTAAGAGAGTCAAATTCCGTAAAACCCATCGCGGCAACATGCGCGGTAAGTCTCACCGAGGCAACAAAGTGCAGTTCGGCCAGTTCGGCCTGCAGGCGCTTGAGCCCGGCTGGATCACCGCTCGCCAGATCGAGGCCGCTCGTATCGCGATGACCCGCCACATCAAGCGTGGTGGTAAAGTTTGGATCCGGGTTTTCCCTGACAAGCCGGTGACTAAGAAGCCCGCCGAAACCCGCATGGGTTCGGGTAAGGGTTCGCCGGAGTTCTGGGTGGCCGTGATCAAGCCGGGCCGCATCATGTTCGAGATCGCTGGCGTGGCTGAAAACGTGGCTCGTGACGCTATGCGTCTGGCCCAGTTCAAGCTTCCCATCAAGACTCGTTTCCTGGTGCGTGAAGTCCTTGGGAGCGAAGAGTAATGAGTAAGCTAAGCACATTTAGAGATAAGTTGCGCGAGCTTTCCCTCGAGGAACTGCGCGGCAAACTGATCGAGAACAAGGAGGAGCTGTTCAACCTGCGGTTCCAGCTCGCCACCGGAAGTCTCGACAACAATCAGCGGATCCGTCAGGTCAAGCGCGACATCGCTCGGATTCACACCGTAATTAGAGAAAAAGAACTTGGTCTGAAGGCCGGTAAGGAGTAACGATGAGTCAGGAAGTTCGCGCTCGCCGCAAAGTTCGCATCGGCACCGTGGTTAGCGACAAGATGGACAAGACGGTCGTCGTCGAGGTCACTCGTCAGTTCCCGCACCGCCTTTACAAGAAAATCATCAAGCGCTCGAAGAAGTTCAAGGCGCACGACGAAGAAAACGCCTGTTCGATCGGCGACGTGGTCCGCATCATGGAGACGCGGCCTTTGTCCCGTGACAAGCGTTGGCGCGTCGTGACCATTCTCGAGAAGGCTCGCTAGCGGAGGTAGACATGGTTCAACAAGAGAGTCGACTGCGGGTCGCCGACAACTCCGGCGCCCGCGAGATCTTGTGTATACGCGTCCTGGGTGGATCGGTCCGTCGCTATGCGGGCATCGGTGATATCATCGTAGCCAGCGTCAAAGCGGCCCAGCCCGGCGGCGCCATCAAAAAGGGCGACGTCGTCAAAGCGGTCGTGGTGCGCACCAAGCAGCGCATTCGCCGCCCAGACGGGTCTTACATCCGGTTCGACGATAACGCGGCGGTCATCATTCGTGAAGACCTCAACCCTCGTGGCACCCGTATCTTCGGCCCCGTCGCCCGCGAGCTGCGCGACCGCGACTTCATGAAGATCGTGTCGCTGGCCCCGGAGGTGCTGTGATGTCAAAACGACATGTCAAAAAAGGCGACCAGGTCCTGGTTCTCACCGGCCGTGACAAGGGTCGCAAAGGAACCGTCCTCGAGGTGAATACCGAGAAGAATCGGGTAGTGGTGGAAGGCGTCAACATCGTCAAACGTCACCAGAAGCCCCAGCCTCCGGCTATTCCTCAGGGTGGTATCGTCGAGAAAGCTCTCTCGATTCACATCAGTAACGTGATGGTCATTTCGCCGGCCGATGGCAAGCCTACCCGCGTGCGTCGCGAGCGGCGCGAGTCCGACGACGGCAAGACCCGCGGCGTACGGTTGTCCAAAAAGGGTGACGACCTCTACGTCAAGGGTAAATAGCGGAGGAAGAGATGGCGAAGAAACAGCCTCAGAAACAAGCAAAAGCCGGCAAAGGGAAAGACAGCGGAGGCGGCAAGAAGGACAAAGCCGCGGTCGCTCCTGACAAGATTCCCCTTCGCCTTCAGGAGATCTACAATCAGTCCGTTCGCACGGGCATGATGGAGAAATTCAAATACACCAACGTGATGGAGATCCCCCGACTCGAGAAGGTGATCGTAAACATGGGTGTGGGCGAGGCGATCGCCAACCCCAAGACCCTCGAGAACGCCGTCCGCGAACTCGAGCAGATCACCGGCCAGAAGCCGGTCGTCACCAAGGCTCGCAAGTCGATCTCGAACTTCAAGCTGCGCCAGGGTGTCAAGATCGGAACCAAGGTGACGCTGCGTCGCCAGAAGATGTGGTTCTTCCTTGACAAGCTGTTCAACATCGTCCTGCCGCGCATTCGCGACTTCCGTGGACTGTCGGCCAAGGCGTTTGACGGCCGTGGCAACTATGCGATGGGTCTCAAAGAGCAGATCATCTTCCCCGAGATCGACTACGACAAGGTCGACCGCGTGCGGGGTATGAACATCTGTATCGTGACCACCGCCAACACCGACGAAGAGGGTGCCGAGATGCTGCGCTTGCTGGGCTGCCCGATTCAGGTTAAGTAAGGTTATTTAGGAAAGGGATAAGAAGATGCCGACCACCGATCCGATTGCGGACATGCTGACCAGAATTCGCAACGCCAATAAGGCGATGCATGAACAGTGCGACATCCCCGCCTCCAAGATGAAGGAGCGGATCGCCAAGGTGCTCAAGACCGAAGGGTTCATCAAGGACTATCAGGTCATCAACACCGGCGTTCAAGGAGTCATCCGGGTGTCGCTTAAGTATAGCTCGCATGACCGCTCTCGCGTCATTTCCGGCCTCGAGCGCGTCAGCCGTCCCGGCTTGCGCAAGTATGCCGGTTCGGGCGATATCCCTCGCCTTTATGGCGGTATGGGCACCGTCATCATGTCGACTCCCAAGGGAGTGATGACCGGCAAGAAGGCCCAAAAACAGAAGGTGGGCGGCGAAGTTCTCGCCTACGTTTGGTAGAGGAGTAGAGCATGTCTCGAATTGGCAAGAAACCGATCCCCGTTCCCAAAGGGGTGGATATCAAAGTCGCAGAGGGCTTGGTCACGGTGAAGGGTCCCAAGGGTCAACTGACCCAGCACGTGGATCCCCTGCTCGACATCCAGGTCAATGACGGCGTTCTCGAGGTCAAACGGCCTAACAACGATCGTCGCCTGCGGGCCCAGCACGGTTTGGTTCGGACTCTATTGTCGAACATGGTAACCGGCGTGACCGAGGGATTCACTCGCTCGCTTCAAATCATCGGCGTGGGCTATCGTTGCGCCGCGGCCGGCAAAGGTCTTGAGTTGCAACTGGGCTTCTCTCACCCGGTGAAGATCGACCCTATCGAAGGGATCGACTTCGAGGTCGAGGTTGACAACCGCGCCAAAATCAATAAGATTCACATTCGCGGCATCGATAAGCAGCGTGTCGGCCAGGTGGCCGCCAACCTGCGCGGCATCCGTCCGCCCGAGCCCTACAAGGGTAAAGGCATTCGTTATGTCAACGAGGTCGTGGCCAAGAAAGAGGGTAAGGCCGGTAAGGCTTAAGGAGTACAGTCATGATCAACAAGTTGCCCAAGAACAAAGCCCGCCGCTTTCGCCAGGTCCGTGTGCGCAAGAAGGTTCACGGGACCGCCGAGCGACCTCGTCTGGCCGTCTTTCGCAGCATCAAACACGTTTATGCCCAGCTCATCGACGACGAGAACGGCGTGACCCTCGTGTCCGCCAGTTCGCTGGACGCGCCGCTTAAAGGTGAAGCCGGTCTGTCGGTCAAGCAGAAAGCCGAAAAGGTCGGAGCCCTGGCCGCTGAACGCGCTCTGGAGAAGGGCATTTCGACGGTCGTCTTCGACCGCGCCGGCTATAAATACCACGGACGGATCGCCGCTCTGGCTCAAGCCGCCCGCGAGAAGGGCCTGAATTTCTAGGAGGAGCTATGAGAAGTCGCAAGCGTATCGACCCGTCCGGTCTGGATCTGCGCGAGCAGGTCGTGAAAATTAATCGCGTTTCGAAGGTGGTCAAAGGGGGTAAGCGTTTCTCGTTCTCCGCTCTCGTAGTGGTGGGAGACGGCCGCGGCCACGTCGGGGCCGGATTGGGTAAGGCGGGTGAAGTTCCCGAGGCGATCCGCAAGGGCGCCGAGGCCGCTAAGAAGTCCCTCATCCGGGTTCCGGTCGAAGGCTCGACCATCCCTCACTACCACGTGGCGCAGTTCGGAGCGGTGCGAGTTATGCTCAAGCCGGCTGCTCCCGGAACCGGCGTTATCGCCGGCGGCCCCGTCCGCGCCGTGGTGGAATTGGCTGGGATTCGCGACATTCTCTCGAAGTCGTTGGGTTCTGACAACGCCATCAACATCGTTTACGCGACCATCAAAGGTTTGGGTGAGCTGATGTGGGTAGAAGACGTGGCGGCCCGTCGCGGTAAAACCGTCGAGGAATTGGTCGGCCCGAAAATTGCCGGACTGGTGCAAGAGCGCCAGGCTCAGGCTGCGGCACCTCAGCCCAGCTTCGAATCGTCCCACGTGTAGAGAATATTTGGAGGCAGTGCAGTGACTGGCAACAACCTTAAACCCAACAAAGGCGCTCGGCAGCAACTCCGTCGGGTATGTCGTGGCGGCAAGCTCGGCAAAACCGGTGGACGTGGCTACAACGGTCAGGGCTCCCGTTCCGGCGGTGGCAAGGGTCCGGGATTCGAGGGTGGACAGACTCCCTGGTTCCGGCGCCTGCCGAAATACCGTGGGTTCCGAAATCCTTTCCGGACCGAGTTCGAAGAGATCAGCCTGGCCCAACTCAACCAGTTCGACAACGGCACGCATGTGACGCCTGAACTTCTGGTCGAGCACAAGGTCGTTCGCTCCCTTCGTAAGCCCATCAAAGTTTTGGGCAACGGCGAGCTTTCCAAGAAGTTGACGGTCGCGCTGCACGCATTCACGGGTCCGGCGCGCGAGGCTATTGAGGGTGCCGGCGGAAAAACTGAGGTGATCTAGATCCATGCTCGGCAGCTTCTTTAAGGCTTTTTCGGTTCCGGAAGTCCGGGACCGAATTCTTTGGTTATTCGGGGGATTTGCCATCTTCGCGTTGGCTGTCCACGTTCCCATTCCGGGTGTCAATCGCACGGTATGGCACGAGTTGCTAGCCCAAGGCCAACTCTTCCAACTCCTGGGGATGTTCACCGGTGGCGCTCTTAACAAGTTCTCGATCGCGGCGATGGGCATTACGCCCTACATCAACGCCTCGATCATCATGCAACTCCTCACCGTCGTCATCCCCCAGCTCAAAGACCTCCAAAAAGAGGGCGGCGAGCACGGCCGGCGCAAGCTGGGCGCCTGGACCCGTCAGCTCACCATGGTGCTGGCCGTCCTGCAGGGCAGCATGATGGTGACCTCGCTGCACAGCCTTAAGACCAGAAGCGTCTTCGTCTCGGATTCGCCTTTCTACCTGGTCATGGTCGTGACCGCCCTGGTAGGTGGCACCGCCTTCCTGATGTGGCTGGGCGAGCTCATGTCCGACAAGGGCATCGGCAACGGCGTCTCGCTGTTGATCTTCGCCGGTATCGTCATGTCCTACCCGCGTTACGTCCACGACGCCATCGTCTCGGCTATGGGCCAGGGCGTGCGCTCGGGTGTCATTCCTCTGATTTTCTTCTTCCTGGTGGCTTTCGTCCTGGTGTGTTCCATCGTGGCCATCACGCTGGGTCAGCGCAAAGTGCCGGTCCAGTATCCCAAGCGCCAGGTCGGCCGCAAGGTCTATGGCGGCCAGTCGTCCTACATCCCCATCCGGGTCAACAACTCGGGCGTCATCTCGCTGATCTTCGCCATCTCGATCATGTTCTTGCCGGCCACGCTGGCGGGCTTCATCCCTGGCGAAGTCGGCGCGACCATGAAAGACTTCCTGGTCTCCTATTTCCACGAGCGCACCATCCAGTACAACCTGGTCTACATGGGGCTGGTCATCTTCTTCACCTACTTCTACTCGGCCATCACCTTTAACGTCGAAGATCTGGCTGACAATCTGAAGAAGGCCGGCGGCTTCATCCCCGGCATTCGCCCCGGTCGTCCCACCGCCGAGTATCTCGACAAGATTCTCAACCGCCTCAACCTGGTTGCCGGAATCTATCTGGCCACTCTGGCCGTGGCCCCGACGCTGGTAATGCGTCTCACCGGTGTGACCAGCTTCTATCTCGGGGCTACCTCGCTACTCATCATCGTCGGTGTGGCTCTAGACACCATGCAGCAGATCGAGGCTCGCCTTGTCATGCGGCACTATCAGGGCTTCATGAAATAGGGGAGAAGTGGCCAGTAAACCCTCGAGAATCGTCCTCATCGGCCCGCCCGGCGCGGGTAAGGGAACCCAGGCGGAATACCTTCGGGACCGCCACGGGGTTCCCCATATTTCTACTGGCGACATGTTGCGCGAGCAGATTCGCAGCCACACGCCGCTCGGTCAAGAGGCTCAGGTTTATATCAACCAGGGTCTGCTGGTCCCCGACGCCCTGATCTTCTCGGTCCTAAAAGACCGGCTGGCCAAGACCGACGTCGACAAAGGCTACATCCTGGACGGCTTTCCCCGCTCGCGGGGTCAGGCCGAGGCCCTCGACGAGTTTCTCAAGCGGCATCATCAAGAACTCACCGGCGCTCTGTTGCTGACCCTCGATGACGATATCATCGTACGCCGCCTGTCCAATCGGCGGGTGTGCCCCGAGTGCGGTCGCGTCTATCACCTCATCAACAACAAGCCGCGCACCGCGGATCGTTGTGACGAGTACAAGTGCCGGGCTACTCTAATCCAGCGCGAAGACGACCGGGAAGAAGCCATTCGCACCCGGCTGCGCGTCTACGCCGAGCAGACCCGTCCGGTCATCGACTACTATCGCGAGAAAGACATCCTCCACGAAGTCAACGCCGACCAGGAGATCCTGCGAGTCCAGATCGAAATCGAGCGTTTCCTCGAGGGAAGGCCTGCCGCCCGATGACCCTCACCTCGGCCGACCTCACCCTGTCCCGTCCCAGGACAGGGCGCACCGCACTGTTCTGCCAGGCTCTTCAGCCAAGGGCGGCTAGCTGCCGCCTGACCAGTCGCACCGCCCACCTGCGCCCCCTGACCAGCCGCGCAGCCGCCACCGCGCAAGCTACGCCCCTGACCAGCCGTGCAGCCGCCACCGCGCAAGCCACGTCCCTGACCGACCGCGCAGTGGCTCAGGCCAGGCCCAAGCTCCTACGGCCAGGAGCGCCCCGATGATTCTGCTCAAGTCCGAACGAGAAATTGCCCTCATCGACCATGCCGGCACCGTCCTCTACCAGGTGCTCCAGCTGGTCAATGAAGCCTGCCAGGTCGGCGTGCGCACTCGCGAACTCGATAAGCTGGCCGAAGACTTCATCCTCAAGAACGACTGCAAGCCCGCCTTCAAAGGCTACCAGGGCTTCCCGGCCACGCTGTGCATCTCCATCAACGAAGAGGTCGTTCACGGCATCCCCAGCTCTCGCAAAGTCAAGGCCGGCGACCTGGTCAGCGTCGACTGCGGAGTCGTCTGGGAGGGTTACATCGCCGACTCGGCCATCACCATCCCGGTGGGCGACATCCCCGAAAATCATCAAAAGTTGCTAGACGTCACCAAAGAGTCCCTTTATCTGGGCATCGAGCAAGCTCGCCTCGGCAATCATGTCCGAGACATCTCCAAGGCCGTCCAGGACTGCGTCGAAGCCGCTGGCTTCTCGGTGGTCCGCGAACTGGTCGGCCACGGAGTCGGCCGCGAGATGCACGAAGAGCCCCAGGTTCCCAACTATGCCACGCCTCAGCGCGGCCCCAAGTTGGAAGAGGGAATGGTGATCGCAATCGAGCCCATGGTCAACCTCGGCGACTATCGAGTCCGGGTCAAGCGCGACAAGTGGACTATCGAAACCCTCGACCGAAAACCGTCGGCTCATTTCGAACACACGGTGGCCATTACAAAGAATGGTCCCAGGATCTTGACGAACGCAACCTAAGTACGTAGAATAGCCGGGTATCTTTTAGGGACACCCGCAAAACACAAGCAAAATAAGGAAAGCCAAGAACTCGTGGCCGACCCACCAGAACCCGAGCAGGAAGGAACCATCACGGAAATCCTTCCCAACTCCATGTTCCGGGTGAAGTTGGCCAAAGGCGAACTGGTGCTGGCCCACGTGGCCGGCAACCTGCGCAACCTGATGACGCGAGTTCTCATCGGCGACCGGGTTCGGGTAGAACTGTCTCGGTATCATCCGGGGCGGGGGCGAATCACGGACCACCAGCCGGGCCGACCCCGGTAGAAGGAGGAGACGGATGCAAGTCAGACCGTCGGTTAAAAAACGGTGCGAGAAGTGCCGCATCATCGTGCGCAAAGGACGGGTCCGCGTGATCTGTTCAAATCCTAAGCACAAGCAGATCCAGGGTTAGGAAGAGAACAATGGCTAGAATTTCAGGCGTAGACCTTCCGCGTGACAAGCGCGTCGTCGTTGGTCTGACCTATATCTTCGGTATCGGTCGAACCACCAGTGATCGCATCCTCGCGGCAACCGGCATCGATCCCTCCACCCGCGTGCGTGCCCTGACCGAAGACGAAGTCTCGAAGCTGCGTGAGTACATCGAGAAACACGTCAAAGTCGAAGGTGACCTTCGTCGTGAAGTGACCCAGAACATCAAGCGGTTGATCGAAATCAACTGCTACCGTGGCATCCGCCACCGTCGTAGCCTGCCCGTTCGCGGTCAGCGCACCAAGACCAATGCGCGCACTCGCAAAGGTCCCAAGCGCACCGTCGGACGTCGCAAGAAGGGCTAAATTTTTGGAGGTAGTTCCCCATGGCTAAGGGTAAAAAGAAAGTCACCCGTACCAAAAAGAAGGTCACAAAGAACATCCCTCGCGGGGTGGCTCACATCCAGTCGACCTTTAACAACACCGTCGTTACCATCACCGATATGCAGGGGAACGCCGTTTCCTGGGCTTCGGCTGGCGGACAGGGCTTCCGCGGTTCGCGCAAGAGCACCCCGTTCGCGGCCGGCGTCGCCGCCGAGAAGGCTGCCCGCAGCGCGGGTGAGCACGGAATGCGCAGTCTGGAAGTGTACGTCAAAGGACCGGGTTCCGGTCGTGAGGCTGCCATCCGCTCGCTTCAGGCCGCTGGAATGGACATCACCCTGATCCGTGACGTAACCCCCATCCCGCACAACGGCTGCCGCCCTCCCAAGCGGCGCCGCGTATAACAAACTAGACACAGAGAGAGATCTCAGTAGGAGGAACCGTGGCCAGGTATACTGGACCGGTGTGCCGTCAGTGCCGCCGAGAAATGACCAAACTCTTCTTGAAGGGAGAGCGCTGCTTCACCAGCAAGTGCGCTATCGAGCGTCGTGCTTATCCTCCCGGACAACATGGACCGGGACGGCAGAAGAAGCTCTCCCAGTACGGCATCCAGCTGCGCGAAAAGCAGAAGCTGCGTCGCATCTATGGCGTCAACGAGCGGCAGTTCCGCACCTACTTCAAAAAGGCTGCCTCGCAGCCCGGCGTGTCGGGTGAGAACTTCCTGGCCCTGCTCGAGCGTCGTCTCGACAACGTGGTCTACCGTCTCGGTTTTGCCGCTTCGCGCGCTGGCGCTCGCCAGCTCGTGGCGCACGGCAACGTGGCCATCAACGGCAAGAAGGTCGACATCCCCTCCTACGTCGTGCGGCCCGGTGAAGAGGTGTCCGTGATGGAGCGCCACAAGAATAACCCCTTCATCGAGGAATCCGTCGGGCGGGCACGTATCCGTCAGATACCTCAGTGGCTCGAACTCGATGGCGACCAGCCCAAAGGCAAGGTCGACCACCTGCCTTCGCGCGCCGAGATCGACACCCTGGTCAACGAGCAGCTGATCGTCGAGTTCTACTCGAAGTAAGCCTTTTAAGTTAGGAGCACGCAATGCTAGACGCACTGCTACAAACAGCCACCACCGTCGAGGAAGAGATCGAGCCTCGCGTAACCGCGGTCTCCGACCACGCCTTCGTGGTCGAGCCCCTCGAGCGCGGCTTCGGCATCACCCTGGGCAACTCGCTCCGGCGGGTGCTGCTGTCGGCCCTCACCGGCGCCGCCATCACCCACGTTCGCATCGACGGCGTGCTGCATGAATTCACCACCCTTCCCGGCGTGCGTGAAGACATCACCGAGATCATTCTCAACCTCAAGCGCCTCAATCTCAAGGTGACCACCAGCAAGCGCAAATTGCTGCGCCTGGAGGCCTCCGGCCCTGGCATCGTGACCCCGGCCGACATCTTGCCCGACCCCGAAGTGCAGATCCTCAACCCCGAGTTGCACCTGGCCACCCTCGAAAAGGGCGCCCGCCTCGGAATGGACCTCTACGTCACCCAGGGCGTCGGCTATGTGCCTGCCGAAAAACAGGGCGATCAAGAGCAGGTCATCGGCATCATCCCGATCGACTCCATCTTCAGCCCTATCGTGAAGGTCAACTACCTGGTCGAAGACACCCGCATCGGTCAGCGCACCGACTTCGACAAGCTGACCCTCCAGGTCTGGACCGATGGCAGCATCAAGCCGTATGAAGCCATCTCCGAGGCCGCTCGCATCATGCAGACCTCGCTGTCGCTGTTCACCGAACTCGAGCCGCCCAGCAAGGCCGAGCACGAGCCGTCCGGCCCCGAGGCCGAACTCCTCGAGACTCCCATCGAAGACCTGCAACTTTCGGTGCGTTCGCTCAACTGCCTCAAGCGGGCCGGCATTCGCACCATCGGCGAGCTGCTCACCTATTCCGAAGAAGACGTGATGAAGCTCAAGAACTTCGGTCAAAAATCCCTCGACGAGATCAAAGACAAGCTGGTCGAGCGCAACCTGTCGCTCCAGCCCAGCACGCCCGACTAAGGCGGATAACGGAGGCAATCATGAGACACAGAGTCAAATCCAGAACCTTAGGGCGTCCCCAGGGTCACCGCATCAGCATGCTGCGGAACATGGCCCGGTCGCTCATCCGCCATCGGCGCATCACCACCACCGAGGCTCGGGCCAAGGAGCTGTCCAGTTTCGTCGAGAAGCTGATCACCTCGGCCATCAAGGCCCACCAGGCCGATTCCCCGGCGGAGACCCTGGCTCACAAGCGCCGCGTCTTCACTCACCTGAAGACCAGCGTCTCTAACGCCAGCCGTCGGGCTCGCGGCATGAAGCGTCAGCGTCCCGACCGCGAGTTGGCCCAGCAGCTGTTCGACCACATCGCTCCGCTGTATGCCAAGGGCGGTTCACTCGAGCGCGACCAGGGCGGCTACACCCGCGTGATTCGCCTCTACCCGCGCAAAGGTGACGGAGCCTCCATGGCCCTCATCGAACTCGTGGGCGGTCAGTAACGACCGAACCTGAAAAAGCCCCGGCCGCAAGCCGGGGCTTTTTTCATGTCCGCTGGCCGCCGTGGCGGGCCAAACTCCTCGCCAGTGGGGCGCGTCAGGAGGGCACGGAAAGGGTGGTGGGGGCGTAAGCACGGAAGAGCAAACTCGCCCGAGTACGGCACCACCACGTGCCGAATCCGGCACCACCTGGTGCCGTACCGCCGCCAGCCTTCCTGGGTAGCAAACTCGCCGAGTGTGCGCCGCACAACCCGTATTTGTCGATGTACGGCGCAAGTGTGCGCCGCACAACCCGGATCGAGCAGTGTGCGCCGCACAATCTGGCGCAAGCCCGCCGCCCGCCGCCGCGCCAAGCCAGCCCGCCGCCCGCAAGCCTGCTGCTCGCCGCTCGCCCCAAGCCAGCCCGCCGCCCGCAAGCCCGCTGCTCGCCGCTCGCCCCGGCCAGCCCGCCGCCCGCAAGCCTGCTGCTCGCCGCCGCGCCAAGCCAGCTCGCCGCTCGCCCCAAGCCAGCCCGCCGCCGCGCCAAGCCACCCCGCCGCAAGCCCGGCCGCGCCAAGCCAAGCAGCCTAGCCGCGCCGCCTGGCCATCACCAGGCGCCGAGTCGCCAGCGTCGCCTCCACATCCACCAGGAAGACAGCACTGCTCGAGACGACCGCCATCACCTTGCCGTTCGGACTCAGCACAGTGTTCGAGGCACCCTCCAACCGCCCCAGCTCGTCCGCCCCGTGAAAGAGCACCACTCTAGGCGGCCCGCTGCGACCGCTCTGCGGCTCCACCGTGACCGGACTACCCGGAAAGCTCTGGCGACCCGTCGCCGCGTCGATGCCAGAGAGGTGCATGCCCAGGGCGGAGAGTCGGTGCAGATACTCTTGCGAGCCCAGAGCCTCCTCGTCGAGGGTCTCCAGCAGCCCGCCCCCGACCGGGTCAAAGACGCGCAGGCCCGCAAAACTCCGCACCAACAACTGGCCCGCCTCGCTCCAGCCGCATTGCACCCCCTGGCGCTCGACCTCGAAAGTCCGCAGCAACTTCTGCTGGGGCCAGCTGAAGACATAGCACTTCGGCTCGCCGGCCTCGCGCATGAAGCCCGTCCCCCAGGCCGCCAGCCTATCGCCCCGAGAGCTCCAGGCCACTCCATAGCCACCGCTATCCTGGCCTTTGGCCGGAGTCGGTCCCTGGTGCAGAAAGACCCGCTTCTTGTTAGCCAGGTCGAGCACCGCCAGCCGGCGTGGTCGTTCGCCCAGGGCCAGCAGCTTTCCGTCGGGGCTAAGCTCCGCCCCCAGAATGGCGAAATCGAGACGCTGGTGGGCCACCAGTCGCTGGGTCGCCACCTCCCAGACATAGTAGTCCCGGCTCCCTTCGTCGAAGACCAGCAGCCGAGAACCGTCGCGAGAGAACGAAACAGAAGCAAACTCCATCGTGGCGAAAGTCAGAGCCGGCTCCTGGGCCCAGCCGTCCGCCACCAGCAACACCGTCAACAAAGAGGCAAGAAAGATTCGCATCCCGGAGAATTGGCTCTCGCCCGGTCGGGCCCTCCAGGTCCCGGGCCCACCCACTGAGAATCCCCGCTGATGACCAGGCCCACCCTCTACCACATGGGAATCTCCTACTACTCGATGATCGCCCGGCTGGTGCTGGCCGAGAAGGCAGTCGACTACGACTCCAAAGAACTCGACATCGAGGTGCGCTTCGACAATCTCTATCCCGACTACGCCCGCATCCAGCCAAGAATGACCGTCCCCGCCATGGTCCACGGCGAGCACGTCCTCACCGGCAGCGACAGCATCCTCGACTACGTCGCCCGCCAACTACCCGGTCCCGACCTCTATCCCAACCCCCAGGCCGAAGAATGGGTTCGCCGCCATTACGCCTTCGAGGTCGAGAACCTCACCATGGGACGCATCGCCAACGTCAATCCGTTATTACGCAAGCTCATGCTCAACAAACGCGAGAAGCAGCGTAAACTGTGTCTGAAGTTCGCCGCCGAAAACCCTGACCTCGAGCAACTCTACCAGGCCAAAGCGCAAACGTTTGTGGCCAAGAGCCAGGGCCTCGAGGGCAACGCCCGTTACGAACAAGCGCTGCTCGAGGCCCGTCAACTACTTGACGAACTCGAACAGCGCCTGAACACCGATCCTTACGTCGCCGGCCCGGAATACTCGGCGGCTGATGTCGTCTGGACCGTCTTTCTGGTGCGGCTCACCTTTCTGCGCAAGCCCGAAGAGATCAGCTCGCGGCCCGCCTTAGCCGGCTACTGGACGCGAGTCCAGGCCCGTCCCTCCTTCCAGGTCGCCGACATGTGGACCGCCCTCACCCCGCGCCGGGTCGTCTCGCAGATCTGGCAGACCTTCCACAGCCGAAGCTAGAGGCGGCGACACTCCTCAGCACAGCGGCGGCAGGCTTCGGCGCACCGCTGGCAATGGTCATGCTCGTGAGCCTGGCACTGCTCGGCGCAGTAGTCGCACACCTCGGCGCACAACTGGCAAAGCTTGGCCATGAAGCGGCCCTCGCGAATCATTTCGTTTTCGGCCAGCCGGCAAAAATCAGCGCACTCGCGGCAGCAGGCCGGACAATCGTTGTCGCTGGGAGTCTTTTCCAGCATCGCGATCAGGTTGGCCTCGCAGGCCGCCACGCATTCGCGGCAGGCTTCGATACAGGTGTCGTATCGGCTTTTCAAGATAGTAGACATAGTAAGCTCCTTTCCGTCCGATCTTAGCCGCCCCGAACAAGAGGCGACGCGACTCACTCGGATAGCTGGCGGGCACTCTCGAGAGGTGATACCGCCCGGGGTCGGGCCGGACACTGCCAGAACTGGGTCGGAGCAGCCAGGTCTAGTCTCGGCGCCGGCTCGGTTGCACCCTTCGCGGTTCCCCTTTGGCTTTGGGATGGTGCGGGGGTAGGGGAGCCTCCCCTTCCTGGTCGGCCAACTCCAGCAGGCTCTCCAATCGCCCTCGGGCGACCGTGTCCGGGTCGGGCACCAGCGGACCCAGCCGAGCAAATCGCTCAGGCACGGTGAATAGCGTCAACTCTTGCGGCTCCACCGTGGGCACCTCGTCCCACTGCAGGGGACACGACACCTGAGCCTGGGGATTCGGCCGCACCGAAAAGGCCGCTGCCAGCGTGCGGTCGCGGGCGTTCTGGTTGTAGTCGATGAACACTCCCTGACGCTCTTCCTTCCACCAGGCGCTGGTGGCCACGTCCGGCATCCGCCGCTCCACCTCGCGAGCCAGAGCCAGGGCCGCGTGGCGCACCTGGTCAAACGAGTAGCGTCGCTCGATGGGAACCAGGATGTGGATGCCCCGCGAGCCGGAAGTCTTCGGAAAGCCCTCCAAACCGTGCTCTTGCAAGACCTGGCGCACCATCAGGGCCACCTCGCGCACCTGCGAGAACGGCACTCCCGGTGTGGGATCGAGGTCGGCCCGCAGCTCGTCGGGATGGTCGATATCGTCCCAGCGCACCGGCCACGGATGAAGCTCCACGCAGCCGATATTCACCAACCAGGCCAGGGTGGCCGGGTGATGGCAGACGACTTCATCGGCGCTGCGTCCACTAGGAAAGCGAATCGTACAGGTTCTGACCCACTCCGGCCGACCCTTGGGAGCCCGCTTCTGATAGAACGGCTCTTCGTCTATACCGCGAGGAAATCGCTTGAGGATCATCGGGCGTTCGCGCACCGCTCGCAGAGCCCCCTCGGCTACCTTCAGGTAATACTCCACCAGCTCCATTTTGGTGATACCCGCCTGGGGAAACACCAGGCGGTCGGGACTGGTGATGTTGACTTCGAGCCCGTCGACTAGCATTGGCATCCTCCGATTCCGGGTACAAGCATAGCATGGAGCTAAAACCCCCCCTCGACCCCATGCTCGCCACCAACGCCGAGGCCATCCCCGAAGAACCCGGCTGGCACTTCGAGCCCAAGTGGGATGGCTTTCGCTGCCTGGTCTTCTGGGATGGCCACGAACTCTTGCTGCAAAGCCGAGACCATAAGCCCCTCAATCGCTATTTTCCCGAAGTCGAAGAGAAGCTCGGCGAGCTACCCGAGGGCGTGGCGCTCGACGGCGAACTGGTGGTCGCCCAACAGGGAGCCCTCGACTTCGAGGCCCTGCTCCAACGCATCCATCCGGCCCGTTCTCGCGTCAAATTGCTGGCCCGCCAGACACCAGCCACTTTCGTAGCCTTCGACCTCCTGGCTCACCGGGGTGAGTCGCTGTTAGAAAGCCCCTTCGAGCAGCGTCGGCAGCGGCTCGAACAGCTTTCGATCCTCACGACTCCCGCCACCGACTCGGTCGACCTTGCCCGGGATTGGTTCCGGCGCTTCGAGGGGGCCGGATTCGACGGGATCATCGCCCGCCGCTACGACCAGCCCTACTTGCCCGGCCAGCGGGCCATGCTCAAAATCAAGCATCGGCGCACCGCCGACTGTGTGGTCGGAGGCTACCGCTGGCGCAAGTCCAAAGAGGGCGAGCAGGTCGGCTCTTTGCTCTTAGGCCTCTACGACCACCAGGGCGTCTTCCACTACGTCGGCTTCTCGTCGAGTTTCAAAGTGCCCGAGCGGCGACGACTGGCCGAGAAGCTCGCCGCCTACCATGGGCCCAGCGGGTTTGGCCAGGGCCGTACGCCCGGCGGGCCCAGCCGCTGGAGTCAGGGCAAAGAGAGCGAGTGGATCAGCCTGCGCCCCGAACTGGTCTGCGAGGTGCGCTACGATCACCTTCAAGGAGCGCGCTTTCGCCACGGCACTACCTTCCTGCGCTGGCGCCCCGACAAGCCTCCCGACGACTGCACCTACGCCCAGCTCGACACCGTCCCGCCGGCTGAATTGAGCGCCCTCTTCCAGTAGCCTTACGCAGAGGTGCCGGTCCGGAGCGCTTCGGCCTCGAGAAAGATGCGTGAGAAGCCGTCATACTCGTGGCACACCTTCGCCTTGAGACGATCAACCGTCTCGGCCACCTCTTCCACCGAACCGTGCTTTTTGAAGGCTACCTCGAGGTTCAAGAGGACTTCCTCGGGCCCGAAATGCATCGTCAGCACCCTCCGACAGGTGTCCACGCGTTCATCTCCTGCAATGATCTCCCGAATGCGGGCAACCATTTCCGGGTCCATCGCCTCTCCCACCAGCAGGCTACGGGTTTCCAGAGCCAGGAAGACTGCGACCAGTAACAGGATGCAACCGATGACGATGGAGGCGATAGGATCGAGAATCGGCAGGCTCAGTTGATGCGATAGGAATACCCCCAGAAAAGCGATGACGATGCCTGCGAGGGCGGCTGCATCTTCCAGGACGACGATGTAGACAGTCGGGTCTTTGCTGGCCCGAATCCCCTTCCATAAGCCTTTGTCGGGCTGAGCCTTGCGTAGCTCGTGCACGGCCACTCCCAGCGAGATGGCTTCCGAGACGAAGGCCAGACCCAGCACGCCATAGTTCCAGGCGACCCCCCCATGCTCGCCACCGCCGGAGACGATCTCGTAGACGCCCTCCAGGATGGAAAGGCCGCCACCCACGGTGAACAGCAGCATGGCCACCACCACGCCCCAGAAATAGAGTTCTTTTCCATGGCCAAAGGGGTGCATCCGATCCGCTGGACGCTGGCTGCGTTTGTGGCCTAGCAACATCAGCGCCTGGTTTCCGGCGTCGACCGTCGAATGGATCCCCTCGGCCAGCATCGCCGAACTTCGCGTGGCCGCTGCGGCCACGAACTTCCCCACCGCAATGACCAGGTTGGCCACGAGGGCGCCATAGGTTGCGATAGGCTTGCCTGAACCTGCCATGGATTCATTCTGGGCGCCGGGCCGCCGCTGGCGACACACCTCCACGGATGGACCGTACCCCCGCCAGGGGATGTCTCAGTTCGGTAACCCGCTGCTTGCGAGGTCATCGATGTCGCTACCAGGTAGGCAAGTAAACCAGACCGCACCCCCGAAGAGCCGCAGCGATGCTCAGCCTTCACGATGTCTGGTTCTCGCACCCCGACAGCCCGCCGCTGTTTGGTCCCTTGAGCTTCGCCATCGAGCCAGGCGAGCGGGTAGCCCTCATCGGCCCCTCGGGCAGCGGCAAGAGCACCCTGGCGCGTCTGCTGAACGGCCTCGAGTTCCCCACCGCCGGCCACATCGAGGTCGACGGAATCTCCACCCACGAAGACCCTTATCACGCTCGTCGCCGGGTTGGGATGGTCTTTCAAGACCCCCAGACTCAGCTGCTCGCTCAGACCGTCGAAGACGAACTTGCCTTTGGCCTCGAGAACCTCAATTTGCCGGCCCCCGAGATCCAGCAGCGGGTCGACGCCATGCTCGACCACCTCCACCTCACCTCCCTGCGCCACCGCGACCCTCATCTTCTCTCGGGTGGTCAGAAGCAGAAGGTGGCCATCGCCTCGGTGCTGGTCATGCAACCCGCCTACCTGGTGCTCGACGAACCCACTTCGATGCTCGACGCCCAGGGCCGCCACGACCTCTTTCAACTACTCGACCGTCTCGAGGTCGGGCTCATCTTCATCACCCATCAAGCCAACGAGATTGCCCGCATGCAGCGAGTCATCACCCTGGCAGCCGTCGAGTTTCCCCCCGACCCGCTCCAACAACTCGCCCAACGCCTGGGCCGTGACCCCAGCGACTTCCTCAAGAGCCTCGGCGGCTAGAGGCGTCCACCTCGCCCTGCCGAACAATCCGCCCATGAAATTCGCTGCTACCCTGCTGCTCACCCTCGCCCTCTCGCTACCCACCCTGGCTCAGGAGGCAGCCGTGCGCCAGGCCCTGAGCAAGCACATGCCGGGCGCTACCATCGTTTCGGTTCGCGTCAGCGGCAACTGGGCTCTGTGCGGCTGGTCTCAGACCGAGGCCGAGGGCATGGCCTTGTTGCACCGCTACGGCAAGACCTGGGAGGTGGCCCAGTCCGGGGGCGGCGCCATGGGCCTGGCCGAACTCGCCCTGCTGGGTGTGCCCCAGGGGAACTGGATGGCCCTCATAGGCGGCCAGATCCCGGCCGAAGAAAAGCAGCGGGCTCTCGAGGCTCTGGCCTCGCCCTACTGGACCTGGCTCACCCAAAAGCAAGGTCTGAGCGCGCAAGACCTCGACGGCTACACCGCCTGGGAGCTCACCCTCATGCGCAACGAGATCTTCGCGCTGCACGGCCGCAAGTTCACCGACCCTGAACTCAACGCTTGCTTTAGCATGCGGTCCTGGTACAAACCCCGCGGCGATTACCGCGACAGCCTGCTCACGCAGACCGAGAAGGCCAACGTCGAGTTCATCTCGGCCTATCAGAGAAAAACCGGCAAGCTATAGCCCGCTCTGGGCCCGGTAGAAAAGCTTCATCAGCCCCATGTCGGGCTCGAGTTCGTCGGCCTTCAGGCGGCTCTCCAGCTCGCGAAACGCGCTGACCGCCTCGGCCGGGGCGGCCCGCTCGAGAGCCGCCTGCATGAAGTGGGCCACCGCAGCCTGCTCGCTGGGAGCCAGCTGAGCCACCGCCGCCACCGCCCGGCGCGCCTGGACTAGCTCGCCCAGCCCCCCAAAATAAGCCACCGTCTGGGTCAAGCAGGCGACCACCGCGTGCTCGAGAGAGTCGCGTTCGACCATAGCCCAGTCCTCGTAGCAGTCGCTCATAAACCCGCCCTGGTAAAGCTCGAGCAAGCGGTCCAGTGCCCCCACCGAGGTCACCCCCTCGCTCACCAACTCTTTCACATCGCAAAAATCGTGCCACCCGCACACGGCCGGATTCAATCGTAACTGAGTGCGGGTGCGCAGCACGAAATCGGTGAACTGCTCTTCTTCCAACCCCAGGCACTCGCGCCACTGCTTGAGGGCCACGCCCAGGTTCTTGCGAGCCCGTGAGGTGGTCGCATCCGGCCAGAACTGACCCAGAATCCACTCCACCGAAACGGGCTGGCCCCAGCGGGTCCCCAGCAAGCCGATCAGCCAGCGGGTCTTGGCGCTGGCCGCCTCGTGAGGGTAGGTCTTGCCGTTGAGCTGCAGCTCGAAGGTGCCCAGCGTCTTGAGCCCAAACACCGGCCCCGTCCCCTGGCCCTCACTATGATTGAGGTAGCGAAACGAAGTCTCGCCGAAACGAACGATATCGCCGTGCTGCAGGCGCCGCTGCTGGCCGGGGCTCAGGCTCACGTCGTTGACCAGGGTGGCCGAAGAGCCCGACTCACACAGCAGGCTGAAATCCGCCTCTCCCGGCACCAGGCTGGCGTGCTGGCGGCTGACCGTCGGCTCGTTGAGCTCGATGTGATTGAGGCGCCGGCCCCGCCGCCCCACCTGGTAGCGCTGGGGATAGAGCTGCCAGGAACGCCCGTCCATGCCGGCCAGCAAAGCCCGGGGTGGCTGGCGCAGGTCGAGCAGAGTCAGGTGCGTTCCCTCCACCTCGACGCTCTGCCCCGGCTGCAGCAGGCTCTCGCCCTGGTCGGGGTGGGCCAGTCGTACCTGTTCGTTGTCATAGAGCACCGTCCAGCCCACCAGAGCCGGAGCGTGCTCTCCCAGGGGCAGCGCCCGGGCAAAAAACGGCAAGCGCAGTTCGGGACGGTCCAAGGAAAGAATCTGCAACTCCAGATGGGGAGCTACCGTTTTGACGGCTTCGGCTTTGGCCTGCTGAGTGGCTTCATCCATCTCTGCGGGCCTTCGCCAGGGAAACCCCACCCCCTACAGAAATCCCTCTGGTGTCCAGAAGACACACTTTAGGTATCAGCCTGCTCGAAACCGTACTGGGAGGAATCATCCTGGCCCTGGTCATCATCTTCGTCTCGACTCTCTTCCCGGCTTCGCTCATCGCCATCGGCGGTAGCGAGAATACCATGCAGGCCGAAGAGCTAGCCGGCTCGCTGCTCGAGAGCATGCGCGAAGTCCCCTTCGAGCAGCTGGCCCCCCTGCCGCCCGGTGATTTCCACGGCGATCGCCAGGTGCTGCACTATCAAACCGAGGTTGGTCCCGTACCCGACTCAGACCCCAACTTTATCAAGAGCCTCAAGGTTACCGTCAGCTGGCAAGAGCGAGGCCGGCAACGTCAAGTGGTGAGGGAGTGCTGGGTGCATGCCTTGCGGCGCTAACAAAGCCTTCAGCCTGGCCGAGGTGCTCATGGCCATGGGATTGGCCCTGCTGCTGAGCCTGGTGGCCTTTCGCATCTTCGTGCCTTCCCTGACTTACTCGGCCGAGGGCACCGCCCGCCTCGACCTGCAACAGTCGGCTCGGCTGGCCATGCAGACCATCGCCCAGGACCTCAGCCACACCCGGCCCCTGGCCATCAGCACCGCCCCTGACGCTCTAGCCCTGGTGCCTCAGGTTTCGATGGACGGCTCGGGCCTGCCCATCTGGAGCGACAAAGTGGTTGTCTTCAGCCAGACCGGCAAGACCCTGGCCCGCTACGAACTCGACGCCAAGACCCCCGCCCCCGGCCGCTACACGCCCGCCGAACTAGCCGGCCTGACCTTGCCCAGACCCACCAGGAAGCTGGCTGACTCGGTGGTTGCCTTCGAGGTCACCGCCCCCATGGCAGCCACCGACGTGGACCCCCCTCTGCCTCTGCAAGTCCGCCTGGTGCTTGAAAAAACCGTGGCCCGGCGGGGGCCTGTTAGAATCACCTTCGAACGCAGCTTCTCGTCGCGCACCGCCAACTAGCCCGGCTAGACGGCCTTTTTTGACGCAAATGTGACGGCAAAGCATCATGCTCGGAGCATAGCTATCAGGAGGATGTATGTCCGTCATTCGCACTCATTTACCGGCTCATCAAATTCCCAGGCCAGGAACGCCGTTCCCCTCGCGCATACCTGGCTCTGTGCCGAAGGCTCCGGATTGCGCTACTCCTGCCGCATCGGCCGATACTCTTACCAGGGCGTCCGAAGAGACCACTCTCAAAGCCAACCTGCGAGGAGCCTCCAAGGCCGAGCTCCGTCAGCTGGCAGGCCAATCTGCGAATGACTGGAACTTCCTGGCCGCCACTGGATTCGCCGTTTCCAGTCCCATGCTCGGACTGGCCGGGCCGGCCGTCTTGTCGCTGGTGAAGGACCACGGCTTGCAGTTCACGATTCCGGGCGGCTCTGTAAGCGCTAAGCTCGAGCGACCCGATAAGCTGGTCGCCAGTTTGCCCAACGGTCGTGAGCTTGGTCTGATTTCGATGGGTGACAACCGAATGATGATCTCTGTCTCCGGCGGTTCCCAGCCGAAAGAACAGTGGTATTTCGCCAAGATGGACTCCATCGACGGGAGCTCTCCAACCCGCAGCAGCTTTAGCCTCAGCCAGGAGAGTCCTTCGGGAAACTTCTCTTATCAGAATTCTCAGGTCGCCCAGGACGGTGACGGCTACCGACTTAGCCACAATTCGATTTTCACCGAAGGTGCCGCGCAGCACACCTGCTACGAGCTCGCCAGCTCTGGCGAACAGCTGAGCGGACGCAAGGCTGGCCTGTTTCTGGATTCAGACCATAGACTCAGCACCACGATGGAAGCCCTCTTCGCCAGCTAAGCCGGCGTTTTGGTCGATTGTGACCTGATCACTCTGGTGGGCCACCATGCTCTCGGCCCAGACGAGCCCGCGACGGACGAGAGCCGCAACCCCGGCGCGATGGGCCCCAGCCGTCTCCAGCGCCTTCGGGTTCGATCACAAGGCTGGTGGCGTTAGTTTACACCTGAGTGGTGCGATCGTCGCTTGGCCGTCGCCTCCCCGCGTAGTCTAAGGGCAAGCACTACGCAGGAGGAAACAACCGATGAAGATTCAGGCACCGCAACGCACCTGGCTCAGCCTTCCCGCTCAAAGCCCGGCCCGAACCCCAGACATCGCCCCCCTCGCCCATCAAGACGGCGTGCAGCTAAGCTTCGGCCAGGAGTCGACCGCCAGTCACCTGGCCACCTATGCCCAGGACTTTCTCAGCGAGTTCTACGCCCAGCCCGACGACGGCCTGGGAGACTCGCTGCTCGGTCGGGGCGTAGCCGGACCCGAGGTCGAAAAGCTGCAGAAAATGCTCAACGAGCAGGGCTTCGAACTCGAGGAAGACGGCATCTATGGCCCTAAAACCCAGCAGGCCGTCAAGGACTTCCAGGCTAAACAGGTCGAGGCCGGAAACGACATCAAAGTCGACGGCATCGTCGGACCCGAGACCCGAGCCGCTCTGGCCAAAGCCCCGGAGCCCGGCGTACGCGAACAGCCCGACCCCTCCGAGACCTCCGACAAGTCTCCCTCCGTACGCGAACAGCCCGACCCCTCCGAGACCTCCGACAAGACTCCCTCCGTACGCGAACAACCCGACCCCTCCGAAGGCTAGCCGGACTTCGCCCGGGCCGGAAATGTTAGACCGTCCCCCGGGGGACTCCGAGGCCGTGAAAACTAGGGAGTTCGGTGCGGGTGATGGTTAAGGCCTCGAATGGGGCGATTCTAACCGCCACTAAAACGCCACCGGGGCGCTCGACAAGCGGGGGCCAACTTAGCCCGCTCGAGCCCACTCCAGCAGCCATTCCAATAGCCCGCTCTCTCGCTGGCGTTCGAGATCACGTCCGCGACGATCGCGTCAGACCAGCCCCTGGGGAGCAACCCCGCTCACTTGCAGGATGCCTTTGTGGATGTTCTTGTGGCAGCGCGAGCACACCACCACCAAATTCTCTGGCACCGTGGGTCCGCCCCGACAGTAAAAGACCACGTGGTGCACATCGAGCCAGAGTCGGTTCGGGCAGCCCGGGCAAGAGCAGCGATAGCCATCCCGCCGCAGCACTGCCCGGCGCTGGGCGGCAGTCGCCTGCCGCTTGCTGGGATTGAACCTCAACCGGCCGGCCAGTTGCAACTTCGACTCGCCCGGACACACGTGTGTCTGCATTGCCAGCGCCTCGACCGGAGCGACCAGGTCCTGGGCGGCTTCAACCTTGAGCTGCTCCACCTGGCCGCCCAGAAAGTCGGCCAGGATCCATTCGAACGCCTCGGCCGGATTGACCGTGCCGCCGTTGTCTCTCGAGATTACGGTCACCGCTCGCGACCACAGCTCGGACACCTCGGGAGCGACCCGAAAACGAAGCTCGACCTCTTCTACCATATTCAGGGCCGCCTCGGCCGGAGTGTCACCGCGATTGGCCCCGCTCACTAAACGAGCCAGGCGATGAGGCTTGAGGCGCACTGCCAGGTCAAGCCAGGCCTCTTCGGTCTCGGGCGTCACGATGCGGGTGACCACACGCAGATTGGACCAGCAGATTCGGTTCTCTTCGCAGGCTTTGGAGAACAGCGGCAGCTCTTCGAGATGGCCGGCGATCCGCATCGAATCTAGCGCCTCGCGCTTCTCGACTTTGATTAGCCGGGCGAAGTGGATAGCCGAATGGCAGCCGGTCTCGGCGCAAAAATCGGTGCGCTCGATAGCCAATAGACATCGCCCCAGCAGGATGCGAGTCAGGGCCAGGGTGTTGGCCAGGCGACGGATCACCCTTTCCAGCCGCTCGTGAGGAAGCTTGCTCAAGTTTTCGACGGTCCAGAATTCGCGTTGCTTTTGATCGGTAATCATAAGTCCATGATAGCCTTTGCCCCCGTTGTTCGTCAAAGATTCGATGCGAATCAATCCTTTATTTTACAAGCATTTGCGCGTTTTCTGAGTGATGATTATTCGAGCTTTTCGAGGCCAAAATGAAGATTTCTTCAAACTCGGCTCTTCAAGTGCCTGAGGGGGACCTGGAGGGGCTATCGCGAGCAGTTTAGGGGCGAGGCTCCTCCGGGGCGGTTGGGCGGCCGCATCTGAAAATAATTTCGACACATGTGTGCCGGAGGGGGTTAGGCTGTCCTCGGTTCGGGCCATGGTCAAGGCCTCGAACGGGCGACCTCCAACTTCCCTCCAATCGCCGTTAGTCCACCGCCGGTTTGGCATGAGACAGCCTCGAGACGGGGAAGAAGGTATCAAATGTGAGCTTGCAAAACAGGACGCAGGGCGCCCCTGCGTCCTGCGGCCTGTTATCCAGACAGAAAAGTGAGCCAGGCTCCATGCCAACAGAGTCAACACCAGAGTCGTTGCACCAGTGCATCATTAGAGGCTGCGAAATCTCGAGAATTCGGGAACTCATGGATAGGGAGCCAAGCCTCAAACACCAAAGGGAGAAATCCAAAACGGTGCTTCACACCGCAGTTCTATGGGGACGAGTCGAGCACGTGGCTTGGCTGGCAGCCGAAGCTCCTGAGCTGATTTCTCTGCAGGACAGCGAGGGGTATACTCCTCTGCATCTTGTAGGGCAAACGCTCTTTCTTGGTGATGGCAAGGACGGCACTCTCGCCTTCAAGATTGGAAAAATCCTGATTGAGGCGGGTGCATCTTTGACGCAACGAAATTGCTATGGAGAAACACCGCTTTTCTCTTTGTCAGTAAGGGCAAATGCAAAAGGTGGATGGCAACGCCTGATCAAGTTCATGATCACCCACGGTGCAGAGCCAAACGCAAAAGACAGGCGCGGGGATACCTTTCTACATAAACTCGTTCACGAACTCGACGCGTGGTCGCCAATCGAGTTGGTCCAACTTCTCGTCGAGAATGGGGCGGACCCCAACTTGACTGACGCGCGTGGCAAGACCCCACTCGACTTGGCGAATACCTTCGATGGCTCTCTGGCCAGAGAGCCAATTGAGCCCTTAATTCACTACCTGGAAGCTGTGAAATCAGAGGAACCTGAATGCTGAAGAAGCGAGCACTTCAGGAAGCTGCTTCACCCAAAAGGAACCCTCAATAGTTAGTGAAGGCAGAAGCATCCTGTCGTCACCTAAGTTCGGGCAGCTTCTGGCAGGGCAGCGTTCTGGGCAGCCCGCTAGTGTCACGATTGGTGGTCGGGCCATCCAAGCTTGAGTGTCCGGAGTGCGGAGCATCTCCTTTGGAGATTCTACCTGTAGGTACACCAGCGCATTCGCTGGCTATAAGATGCCTTGCTTGCGGAGTTTCGACAGATCTTCGACTAGGCAAGAATGTCAGGCTTGACTAAACAAGAGAACTCTCGGACGCGCCTGGCGCTGGCGCGCCCTTTGCCTAAAAGAGCGCTCGCCAGCGCATCCCCGCCGCCCGCTCCAGTCCCGGCGACCTAAACCCTCCGTCGCAGTCACCGCTACGCTAGTTCACAATCCCGAGACCGGGTCGTCGTTTGATCGTCGCCTGGTCCCCTAAGCTGATCAAAACAACGGAGGTCACCAATGAGCGCTGTGCTGTGTCTAATGCAAGCTTGGAAAGAAGAAGTCTGCCAACCCGACCCGACCACCCTTCCGGGCTTGCTCGAGCTCGCCGAGAGCCGTCTCGAGACCGGCCTCGAGGCCTTCGCCCAGCTGCGCCCGGCCTTTCGGGCCATGCGGGTCAGGTTGTCCTCGGCCCACGCCGGCCTGGTCAGCCTGCTGGCCGAAGACCTGCCCGAAGAGGTCGGCGCAGCCGGCTGGCGCAACCACCAGGCCTTCCAGGATGCCGAAGATTGCCTCGACAGCCTCTGCCGCCTCGACGGCGACGAAGAGCGCCATTGGGAAGCCCTGGGCCAGCTAGAAGAGGTCGCCCAAGCCCTGCAAGAAGCCAGCGCCGCAGTGGCCAGACTGGCCCGCCGCTACTAAGGGCCCGTCAAAAAATACTGAGGCTCGATCCATCCCTTCTCGCGGCGTCGAACCCCAGAAATGACGGACTTATTCTTAGATGGCCCTAAGCCTCGAAGGCCTCGGTATCATCATAGACGCGCGGCCGCGCGGCCAGCGCGGCCACAGCCTCGCGCACGCTCGGGTAGCGATGCTCGGGGCTCTTGGCCAGCATGCGCGTGATCACCGAAGAGGTGTGCAGGTCGAGATCCGGGCGGGAATCGCGCGGATTGGGAATCGGAGCCGACATGTGCTGGTGCAGGACCTGCAGCGAGTCGTCCCCCTGATAGGGGCGCTCGCCGGTCACGATCTCATAGGCGATGACCCCCAGGGCATACTGGTCGGATTGAGGCGTGTAGTCGCCGCTGACCTGCTCGGGAGACATATAGTGAGGGGTGCCCAGGGCCACCCCGGTGCGGGTCATCGTCTGCAACTCGCCCCCGCGAGCCAGCCCCAGGTCGATCAGCTTCGTCTTGCCACTGTTGGTCAGAAAGATATTGCCAGGCTTAACGTCCCGATGGACCACGCATTCATCGTGCAGATAGGCCAGAGCCTCTCCGACGTCGGGTAGCACCGTCGCCAGCAGCTGGTCGCGGCCGGAGCCAACAGGCTCTTTGCGCAGGCGGGCGCTGAGGGTCTCGCCCACCAGCAGTTCGCTGACCAGATAGAGCCTGCCCTGGCTGGTCTCGCCCCAGTCATAGATGCGAGCTAGGTTGGGATGAACCAGCTTGAGACAAGCCTTGATCTCGCGGCGAAAGCGCTCGGCCTCTTCCGAGTCGCCCTCGGAGCCTCGCATGATCTTGACGGCCACATCCAGCCCATCCTGGCCGGTGGCTCGATAGACCTCGGCCGTGCCGCCGCGGCCCACCAGTTCTGATAGGCGGTAGCTTTCGATGGTCTCGGATGGCACTTGCGTCGTCTCGGTGGGCAGGCTCGAAGGTTGGCTCCTACGACGCAAGAGCGCCACTGCCACCAGGGCCAGCACCACCCAGGCCAACACTTTCCAGGGCCAGAGGTGGCCGGGCAGGGGCACCAGGGTTAACTTCCCCAGCTGCTTGTTCGGCACCAGCTCTTTGGCCGAGATGTCGAGCTGCTCTGGCTCGTAGCCGGTCTGCTCGAACAGCAGTCGCACCTGGCTGAATTTCCTCCGATTAGGATCGTAATAGAGCGAACGGTCCAACCGCAAAGGCGGCCCCCCGGTCTGTCCCAGATAGTTCTTTTGGCCCGGCTTATCCGACGAGCGCCCCACCTCGTAGACCTTGACCTGGGCCGGCCGGGTCTCGAGATTGAGGGTGTAGTAACGCTCCAGGTTGGTGAAGTCTCCGGGAAAGCCTTTCTCGAGAAAGAGCGGGTCGGTGGGCACGAACAAGTCCAGATAGCCCTCGCGCACGAACAAGACCCCCGTCTCACGGGCCTCGCCCTCCCAGGGGTTGACGACCTGCGGACTGGCCTCGACCTGGTTGGGCTCGTTGAGCTTGAGGGCCTCGCGCGAGCCGTCGCTGTGGACGAAATAGGCGGCCTCGGCGGTGGCCGAGCGAGGGATGATCTCGTCAGCCCAACCCAGCGCGCTGAGTAAAAGCAAGCATAGGACGATCCGGCGCACGGCGGCTAAGCTTCTGTAGGGATAGGCGTTTCCCTGGCTGCTACAGAGTTCGCCACCAGCGCACCCGCATGCGATCGACGGGGTCCACGAAGTCGGCCAGGTCGATGGACCAGACCTCTTCGTCCTCTTCGACCGTCTGACCGCCGGTGGTGACCGTGGTGTCGTCGGTCCTTTGCTCGACAATGGCCAGGCGAGCATCCCTGCCGGGCACCACATCGTAGCGAGGGCTGCCGTCGGGATTGGTGCCGACAATCACCGGCACCGGAAACTCCGTTGGAGGCGCGGCATCGGCCATGAACTGGCCCTGCTGCAAGATGTTCCAGAACTGTTCGTACTCGTCACCCTGGAAGTTGCGCCCGGTAACGGCCATAACGGCATACCTGGCACTGGAGCCGCTGAACTGATACTCGCTCCCGCCGGCCAGGTCGTGGCGCTGGAACGCCCACAGGTCGATGGTATGGTCAAAGCCCGGAGCTTGACTGGATACCAGCTGAAAGTTGACGGGCCCCATCGCTCCCGGCGAGGTGACCCGCCGCCGCACCACCACCTCGGTATGTTCGTCGTTACCCAGAATCACGCTGTTGTGGAACTCGGATGGCTCGTCTCCCGAACTGAGCAAGGCGCCCACCAGGGTCACGTTGTTGGCCGAGATGCGCTTGCCCGAGTAGAGCAGGCCTTCCACCACGGCGTCCTTGGCCTGGCCGCCGGGCGTGCCCTCGACCTCGAGAAAGCCCCCGGCCAGGATGGCCGCCACGTTATCGCTGGCCAGGCTGCCCGAGCCGTGCACCGACAGGTCGCCCGTCACGATCACCGCGCCCTTGCCGCTGATGCCCCCCTCGATGGTAAGGTCGCCGTCGACGAAGAGCACCCCCCCGTCGAGGGTCAGCCCGTTGACCACGGTCATCGCCTCACCCCCAAAGTAGGCGGTGCGGTCCAGATGCAGGTCGCGCTCCAGCGAGGTCAATCCCTGATCTACCCTGGAATCGCTCAGGTCCGGGCGATATGTCTCCAGGTTGATAGTGGGTATCTCGATCGCTGGCGAGTGCAGTAACAACTCTCCCTCGATCACCGTATTGGCCCCGACGTCGGCCCCCGAAGCCGAGCGCAGGTTGCCCTTGAGCCGATTGGTGCCGGTCAGGCGCACGGCCTGGGGGCCGGCCGACGAGTTGCTGGCCAGATGGCCCGGGCGCAAATCCTCCTCGGGCACAGCCACTCCCGGCTGCACCCGGGTGCCGGCTTCGAGACCGGCTACCAACAGGTCACTGCCCACGAACGACCCCTGGCAGGCGATAGAATAGGGGAAGCGAGGCACCGAGACCACCGCTTCCACCCGCCGCTCGACGCCGCCGCACACACCGTAGCCCACGATGTATAGCGATTCGCGGGGAACAACCAGCCCGTTGTCGGCGGCGGTGGCGCTATCCGAGCGCAAGTTGTTGACGCATCGGAGTTGTCCTCGCCCAGGGTCGAAGGTGGCCAGGCCATAGGCGCCCTCGGGCGCCTCTGGAAAATGGACCTCGACCGTGGCCGCTCCGTCTTCGCCATAATCGAGCTCGCCAGTGAGCTTCTCCTGGGCCAGCACCCGCTCGATCACCCGCGACACCGCTGATTCGGCCAGGTTCCTGGCTATCGCCTCGTTGCTGCCGCGTGACGACAGACTCAGATGGAAGAAGCCGGCCCCCGAAACCGCCAGGGCGGCCACGAACAGCAGGCTGCAAACCACCAGAGTCCCGGCCAGACCGAGGCCTCGCTTTCTCATTTCCCTAATATAGCACAAGCCCTAGCCCTTGACGTCTAGTTTGCCGTGGTTGTCCAGCTGCGATTTCAGGTGGCGCTCGAGGCCCTGAAACTGGACTCCGCCGCCGAACGAGCGCAGCTTGCCCAGGGCCGAAGAGGCAGTGTCGGCCAGGCTGTGGCCGCAAGGAGCGTTGCCCAGGCCACTGTCGATCTGGTCGGGGTTGGGGCGGGTCTCGACCTGGTCCGAGGGGCCGCGCTCCCAGGCCTTGCGAACCTGTTCGCTCTCGGACTCGTTAGACGCCGAACCCACATACTCGTCGCCTCCCAGCGAGGGGGCCGCGCCGATGTCGGCTTCCAGCGACTTGATGGCCGGGTCGGCCAGTTCGCCCGAAGCTGACCAGCTTTCGTTGGCCCCGGTGCGCTCGCCGAGTTCCTCGGCTTTGACCTCGGCCTGGCGGCCAGAGATGGCCCGCGCGGGGTGACTCAGAGTGTTGTTGGCGGTGAATTTCGTGATGCTCGACATTGTCGTGAACCCTTTCGTTTTGAACTTGACCCCAGTCTAGGCCAGCCAACGACGACCAGACGACGATCGAGAACTCGGGTTGTTAACCTCTGGGCGCTGCCGAACTCCTCCAGCCTGGCTAGACCGTCCGCTCATCGTCGGTGTGGCTGCCACCATGATGCAAGGGCCCGCGACAGGACGCGGTCCGCCAAGCCAGAACCCCCTGCGGGGGCGTAAGGAGCTACAAGCTGTCATTTAGCCAATCACAAGCTGTCTTCTTCCGGAGCCTCTCCACCATGTTCTCGGCCGGAGTTCCCCTGACTTTGTGTTTTGACCAGCTCGAGGCCCAGTCTGACTCGGTCCAGACCAGCCAGGTGGCAGCCAGCGTGGCCGCCCGCTTGCGCCAGGGCGAAAGCCTGCACGCCGCCTTCGCGGCCCGACCCGACGCCTTTTCGCCTCTTCAGGTGCACCTCGTTCGGGTAGGCACCCAGTCGGGCTCGCTCGAGCACATTTTCACCCAGCTGGCCGTCTACGAAGAGCAAAAGCGCGACCTCATCCAACGCCTCAAAGCCACCTTCACCTATCCCATCCTGGTCTTCGCTATCGGAATGCTGGGCCTGTTCTGCCTGCCCACGCTGGTCATGGGAGGCCTGTTCGGCATGCTGGAAGGGTCAGGTCAACCCCTGCCCCTGCTCACCCGGATTCTGCTGGCCTGGGCCCACCTGTTGCGCACCGTCTGGTTCTATCCCCTGGCCCTGGTCTCACTGGGCGCCCTCTATCAGACGGGCCAGGCCGCCTGGCGCAACGACTCCCTCCGGCTGGCCTGCCTGAACTACCTGTTGACCCTGCCCGCCCTGGGTCGGGCAATCCGCATGCTCGTGACCCTGCGCTTCTCTCGCTGCCTGCTCCTTTTGCTTCGGGCCGGAGTGCCGCTGCTCACAACCATCTCGCTGGCCGCCAAAGCCACTGGCTTTGACCCCGCCCGCCAGGTAGGAAAAGACCTGGAGGAAGCCCTGCGCGGCGGCCAGAGCCTGGCCGAGGCGCTTTCTCAGCAAACGCTCTTCGAGCCCATGCTCACCCAGATGGTCGCCGCTGGCGAAGAAAGCGGCAAACTCACCCGCCTGCTCAAATGCGCCGTCAGGCTCTACGAGCAAGAGCTAAGCCACGGGCTCGAGGTGGCCGCAAGCCTGCTCGAGCCCGTGCTAATGGCCGTGCTCGGCGCCATCGTCGGCTTGTTCATCCTGGGCATCGCCCTGCCGCTGGTGCAGCTCATTCAGACCCTGGCCTGATGGGAGGATGTTGGGGCTCAGCGGACGGAATAGCGATGAATGGAAGATGTGGTTGAACTCACCGCTCTGATGAGGCGGCATCCCCGGTTTGCCGACTTCCGGCAAGCCTTGAGCCAAATGGGATTGGAGCCGGCGAGCAGCTGGCTGTTGACTTTGGACCACTGCGGACCGGGGCCCCACCAAGCCCTGGCCAGAGTAGTGACCGAACAGCTCGAAGTCTACGAAGTCGAAACAGGCTCTGGAAAGCCCCCCACCCCGGTCGAAGACGCCGAGGCGCGGCACCTCATCTTACTCCTGAACCGACCGACCGAACGCCAGGCCCTCGAAAGCCAGGTGGCAGGCTACGACCTGGAGACGTCGTATCTCCAATTACCCTAACCGGAGACCAGCCGCAAGAAGCCGCCGCTCGAGAGCGACTTGTCGCCCCGCAGAAGGACCACCTCATCCATGCAATTGTCGAGTTACGGGCTGATCGGCTGTGGCCGTTTCGGTCAGTTTTGTGTCCAGGCCCTGGCCAACCATTCCCACGTGCGACCACTGGCCGTGGCTGATGGAGACGCCGAGGCTGCCCAGCGGCTGGCCGCCGCCTTCGGCCTTCAGGCCTGCTCGCCGGCCGAACTTCTCCAACGGGTCGACCTCGTTCACATCGCCACTCCGCCAGCCACCCATTTCGAGCTGGCTCGTCAGGCCCTCGAGGCAGGGGTGGCCGTGCTGTGCGAGAAGCCCCTGGCCCTCTCGGTAGCCGACTGCGACCAGTTGCTGGCCCTGGCTCGGGCTCCGCTGGGCGCTAACCATCTGCTACGCTTTAACCCCCTGGTCGGCCTGGTCGAGCAGATCCTGGCTTCGGGCGTGTTGGGGCAACCTCTGCACGCCTTCTTCGAGAACTACGCTCAGGATGAGCACTTAGGGCCCCAGCACTGGTTCTGGGACCGTAGCCTCAGCGGAGGCATCTTTCTCGAGCACGCCGTCCACTTCTTCGACTTGCACCGACTGTGGTTCGGCCCAGGCGAGATCCTGCAGGCCGTGGCCCAGACCCGTCCCGGCACGGATCAGCAAGATCGCGTGTTCAGCCTGGCCCGCCACGGCCAGGTGCTGGTCACCAGCTACCACGGCTTTGACCAGCCCGCTCGCCTCGACCGGGCCGACCATCGCATCTTGTGTCAGCGCGGTCAACTTGAATTGCTTGGCTGGATCCCCATGAAGCTGCGCGCGACCGGTCTGACGCCTGACCAGATTCAGAGCCTGACCGCCCTGGCCAAACTCCCGCCCCAGGCGAGCGACGACCAGTTGGTCTGGCGCCTCGAGGTAGACCGGTCCGAACTCTACGCCTCCATGTTCTGTTCGCTGGTCAGCGACCTGCTCGGCCCCCGCCGGCTCACCGCCGAGGATGCCCGCGAAGCGGTGCGCCTGAGCGAGGCCGCCACGCGGACGGCCGAGATGTCGGGAACGGTGGGTCATAGCCGGCAATAGCCAGATGGCCAGGACCCATCGGCCTGCCCCGCTTAGAGGTCCGTCCAGCCATTGTGAGGAAAGGCCCGCCATCAACTCGAGGGGGTTTTAACCTTGATTAAAACATTTCGGACCACGCTGGTCACAGCGTGCGCACTCCTGCTCCTGGCCCTGGTTGGGTGCGGTGGCGGGGGCGACGGCGGCGAGAACGCCTTCATCTTTCCCGGCGGTAGCGGCGGAGTTCCCGCCCAGCTCGCCTTCACCACCCAACCCGCCCGCGCCGCCGGGCAGGCCTTCAACCCCAACATCATGGTCGAGATCCGTGATATCAACAACATCATCGTTCCCGATGCCACCAACCCGGTCACCCTGACCCTGGCCAACGCACCCGGCGCCACCCTGATGGGCACCACCACTGTCAACGCCGTCAACGGCGTAGCCACTTTCCCCGGCCTCTCGGTCGACATCGTGGGCACCGGCTACACCCTGAATGCCAGCTCGCCTGGCCTCACCGGCGCCAGCAGCTCGGCCTTCAACGTCACTCCCGACGCCGCCAACGCTGCCCTGGTCACGGTCCAGCCGCAGAACATCGACGCGGGGGGAATGATCCCGCCCGTCACCGTCGACCTGCGGGACGCCTTCGGCAACATCGATACCAATAGCAACGCCGCCGTCACGGTCGCGCTGGTTCCCGTCAACGGCGGAACCGGCACCCTGGGTGGCACCACCATGGTCAACGCCGTCAATGGTGTAGCCATCTTCAATGACCTGACCGTGGACACCCAGGGCCAGTATATGCTGGTCTTTAGCTCCCCCGGTCTGACCGACGGCCCGTCCAGCAACTTCAGTGTCTTTGCCCCGGTTCTCTTCGGCACGTTTCCGGGTATCGAGCCGACCGCCCCGGCCTATCTGGCTCGCATCAACCCCACCGACGGAACCTTCCAGACGGTGGGCTCGACCACCAGCAACTTCTTCCCGCTGGCCACCGACTCCAACGGTCGACTCATCAGCGCCGCCAACGACGCGATGACGACCGACGCCGTCCTCGGCACTCTCGATCAGGCCACCGGCACTCCCACCATCATCGGCACCCTCAGCAACTTGGACAATGTCGGTGGTTGTGAAGCCGTGCGCGACCTCACTTTTGACGCCGTCACCAATATGCTTTATGGCGTCATCGACAATTGCAACGGCGCCGCTAACCCGGGTCTGTTCAGCATCGATCTGACCACCGGAGCCGGCACCAAGCTCTCTGACGGAACCTTTGCCGCCGGCACCACTGGCCAGGGCGTAGCCTCGAACTCCGCTGGCACCTTCTTCCACACGCCGGCCGACAACCTGGTGAACATCAACCCCATGACCGGAGCGATGACCAACGTCTTCACCGGCACCATGGGCCGCACCGATGTCTCGGGGCTGGCCTTCCAGCCAGGCACCGACACGCTCTTCGGAGCCAGCCGCGACACCAACGAGTTGATCACCATCGACCCCGCCACCGGTACGCTCAGTTCGATGTTTGCTTCTGCTCCCTCGCTGACTGGACTAACCTTCGTGCGCAGCGACGTTCCCTTCACCGATCGCGGCTACGACGTCACCCCGATTGCCCTCGACTACACCGACATCAGCGCCACCGGCACGCCCTTCAACCTGGGCGACGATGCGGGCACCCCTCCCGTCGACTTCGGCTTCCCTTTCAACTTCTTCGGAGTCGACTTCACCAACTGCGCTATCTCGTCCAACGGCTTTCTTACCATGGCCGGTCAGGGAGCGCTCGGAGACTTCAGCAACGAATCTCTGCCTACCCGCCTCAACAACCATCCGAACATGGTCTGTCTCTACTGGGACGACCTCGACCCGGGCGACGACGGCGCCTCGCTCTTCGCGCAGACGGTCGGCACGGCTCCCAACCGGGTCTTCATCGTCCAGTATGTGGAGTTCGACTTCTTCCCGGGCGACGGCACCGCTGGCGGCACCGCCATCATCCAGGCCCAGATGAAGCTCTTCGAGACCACCAACGTCATCGAGTTCCACTACCAGACCCTGGCTGGAGCCAACGGGAACTCGGCTACCATCGGCGTCCAGGACGGCTCGGGAACCCGCGCCGCCCAGTTCTCGTTCAATACCGCCAACACCATCATGTCGGGCACGGC
Source organism: Vulcanimicrobiota bacterium (assembly GCA_050250895.1). GTDB lineage: Bacteria > Vulcanimicrobiota > Xenobia > Xenobiales > JADMJV01 > CAYRFU01. The sequence continues at coordinate 575,453 of JBFWNU010000005.1, forward strand.
CCTGCGCTTCACGCCCAGACCTTAGGCACTACCTGATACACAGCCAAGGGCCCCGGTTCGCCGGGGCCCTTTTCTATACCAGATAGAAGGGGGGACCGGCCGCTTTGATGGCGGCTTCCAACTGGCTGATTTCCTCCTCAAACGCGCTATCTAACTCGTCGAGTTCCTCGCGCAGCTTGAGCACTCCACTCGCCGCCCGCGTACAGAGCTGCTTCATCTGCGTGAGCCGCTGGGTCTTGTCGGTCAGTCGCTGGATTGAAGCCCGAATGGCGTCGAGATCAAGCTCGGCCTGGGCGCCCGGCCGCGAGGCGCGGGCGGCGATGATCCACAGGGCCGCCTCGAGGCCCACATACTGGGGAGCCTCCTTGTCCACCAGCACCACCAGCTGCGTTTTGTTTCGCGAGAGGAGCATGGGGATCCGCGGGCCGTTCTCGTCTTGATTCTCTTGCAGAGTCGCGACCACGATGCCATAGTCGCAGGCTCGGTCGGTCATGGCCTGGGCCAGGTCCCCGGTGAAGTAGGGATTGGAACTATCCTGGGAAAGCCGTCGATCCTTGCACTCGATGATGATGTTGACCTGCCGGTGGCCCAGCCGCATCGAATAGAGCACGTCGCCTTTCTTGCCGCTACCGCCTTCACCCGGCTGGGCCCCGACCGCCTCCACCGTATCCCCCCGGCCTTCGGCAAAGCGGCGCAGCCGCCGCACCACCCGGCCTTCGAACTTGACTCCCTTGTCGGGATTCGTCTCTTGCTCGGCCGCCAGTTCCTTCAGGTGCTGGTTCTGCTGAACCAATTGAGCGGCGTTGGCCCCGATCAGTTCCGACTGATGGTGCAACTCACTGATCACGCCCGTGATTTGTTGTTCTTGCTGTTGCCGGTACAGCTCGAAGGCTCGAATGGTTGCCTGGGTGGCCGCCTCCAGCGCTCCAACCATCACCTCGAATCGGCGGTTGATCCGTTCTTCCAGCTCGAGCTGCTGCTCGCGCATGCGAGTCAGCTCGCGGGCGCGGTCGGCCAGGATGCGATCGGACTGCTGCTCGGTAAACTTCTGATAGCGCGAGAACTCGGTCAATACTTGCTCGGCCGCCTCCACCGGCCGGCTGTGCTTGATGACGCGGGCTCCCAGTTCGGCCATGTCTTCAGCCGTTTCGCATTGCTCCTCGTAGGTCTGGCCGTCCAGTTGGGCGGCCAGAGTGGGGTCGTTGACCTCGATGGTCAAAGGGCGATAAGGAATGGGTAATGGTGTGATGGTGTTCATACTCCCAGCCTAGGCAGCAGAAATCACCAACCTGTGAACCGCCCGTGACCAATCGATTGCCGGAATGTAAGCAGAAAATGAACCACGACCACCCGTTCGCTAGCGAACCTGCCCGGGCGAAACTAGCTGGGCCAGAACTCGCCAGTCTGTAGCTTGTTGCCCACCAGAACTGCACCGGCCACACCGGCCACCAGCCCGCAGGCCGCCCCGGGAATCCCCCCGATCAGGCCGCCCGCCACTCCCAGCGCCAGGCCGCTTGCCGCCAGCGGCCAGTGGCCCATTTTGTTGCCCCAATAGTCGCTGTGGTCGTCGTGGAGCAGGATGGCGCCGGGAATCTCCTGGAACGAGTCCGGCCCCACCGCCTCGACTCCCAGCACCGAATGCACCCGCGTATCGAGGGGATTCGGAGTGCTCTTGAGGGCGTTGTACACCAGTTCGGTGCAGGCGATCTCTTCATCGTTGGAAAGGTCGCCCATACCGTCATACTGCTTGCCGTCCTGGCTCACACAGTAGTCGGCCGCCGCCTGGGCGTCGGCCGGGGTGGCATAGGGCGGGCGCACCAGGGCAACCTTTAGCCGGCCCTGGAAATAGTCCGACAACTCCTCGGCGTGAACGCCCTTGCCCGTCGCTTCATACACCTTCCCACCGCCCACGTACATGGCCGCGTGGGTATAGTCCGAACGCACCGTCCAGTACTCCAGCCGGGCCCAGCCCGGAAAGGTGCAGTCGCAGGTCAAGATCACGTCGCCCGGCTGCAGCTTGCTCGCCAACTCGTTAGCTTTCTCGGTACTGATCTCGGGAACCGTGGTGGGAATGCGTCGCCCCATCACGGTCATCACCGCTTCACTAACCTGCCGCTTGAAGCCGCCGCGGAGAGGGGGACCCACCTTCATGCTCGTCATCCTAGCAGACACTCACTTCCAAGCCATTGACACCCGGTTAACTTCAGGCTAGCCCGGCCTTCGTGAATGTCTGGTTTCGTGCACTCAAACCATGAGGCTCAAGGAAAGGACACTGAGGACGACGGGTCGTTGGTCGCGGAGACGAGGAAGGAAGACGTATCAGCGCACCTGCGGGTGCTTTCACAACGAGCGAGTGCTCACCCGACAGCCACCCCCCTTTGCGCCCCCCCCGCGGTTAGTAGGTCTCCACCGGCCGAAAGCGCGTCTGAGCAGCCGGGCTACCCCCGCTGGTCAAGAGCTTCGGCGGATGGTCCGACTCCAGTTCGGGCAGGGTGCGAAAAGTGCCCTGGGACAGCTCGAACAGGGGCACGTCGTGCTTGTGGCGACTCAGGTAGAACTTGCCCGATTCGCCGACTGCCAGCTCTTCCAGGCGGTAGCTGTGGTTGACGAACTCCGGCGCGGCTACCGACTGGCGTCGGTCCACATCGAAGTACTCCGTGCGCCCCGCCTCGTGGGTCGTCCAGCTGTCGGCCGAAGCGTCATAGGTGAAGAAGCGATCCACCGCCGAGTCGTGGTGGTCTTTCTCGAACACGAACAGGCGGCCATCGGCCGTCGCCGCCAGGCCTTTGATGTCGAGATTGTCACCCGGAGACGGCAACTGGCGCCAATAGGCGATCAGCGAGGCGTCCACCTGGCCCGAAGTGGGCACGCCCTCGGGGTGGTCGGCCAGAAAGGCCCGGCTGTCTAACTGGAAGACCCGCTTGTGGCGCCGCACATAGAGGTTGCCCTCGGCATCGGCGGTCAGGTCTTCGAAGTGCTTCTGAAGGTGATCAAGGTCCGCTTCGTCGTCGTCGAAGTAGGGCAGGGGAGGCAGCAGCTTCCAGCTCTGCCAGTCGCTGTCGGCCGTCAGCCCCTGGCCGAACAGGACCGCCCGGCCCGACGACACGAACAAGACCTCGCCATCGAGAGCCAGCTGCTCGACGTGGCGCAGCGGCTTGTCATCGAACTGAATCCGTCCGTGGGGGTCGAGGTTGTAGTCGGGCAGGGCCGGCAACACCGTCCAACTGTCCTCGGCAAACCGCATCACCGAGGCGCTGTGGTCGCCGCGCAGACCCACATAGAGGCGGCCGGCCAGGTCGGCAGCCATACTCTCGGTGTGGCCCGAGTGGCCATCAGTCGACAAGGTAGTCAGGTCATCATAGGACACCGACGGCGGGGCCGGCAGCGTCTGCCAGCCCGCCCCCGAGTCCGACCAGCCGGGAGGCAGATAGTGCAGAGTGCGGTTGTCGTTGTCCAGAGCAAACAGGTGGTCATCGTTGTTCTGGCGGCGGATGGTGGTGAACACCGAGGCGCTCTCGAGGGTTCGGCTGGGCAGGCTGCCGCGCCCTGTCAGTAGCATCACTTCGGGGTTGGAGGTCGGCTGCAAACGCGCCTCCAGGCGTCCTTCGGGAGCCTCCTCCAGTAGCTCGAATCCAGCCAGCAAGCGAGCCTCGACGGCCGGGTCCTGGTTGAGGCGATCGAGTGCCAGGGCGGTGGCCGACTCGGCCAACAGCCGGGCTTTAAAGTGTCGCTCGCCGTGCTGGCCCAGGCGAATGTTCACCGCCGCCTGTTGGTGCATCACCGTGGCCAGGGCAAACAGCAGCATCACCACCAACAGGGCAGTGGGAACGGCCACAGCCCGGCGCCGGCTCATAGCTGGTTCCCCAGGTAGTGTTCGCTGTAAGACTCATAGATGGTCTCGCCGGCCTGGGCCCGCACCCGCACCCGCAGAAGGTCCGTGGCCAGCCGTTGAAACTCGACCTGCCCGCCTGCTCCTAGCGCCAGCACCACCTGCTCGGTCGTCCCCTCGCGCCGGGTCAGTTTGCCCTCGCTCACCCACAGTTCGCTCTCGGCCGAGCGCACCAGCGAGCCGTCGGCGTTCACCCGGGGAAGCTGCTCGTCGGTCAGTTGGGGCGGCTGCAGCGCGAGCACCTCCGTGGGGGCCAGATTCTGGGGGTCGTAGGAAGGTTGTAATACGCGACTGCCACGCAGGGTCTCGGTGATCTTCTCGTGGGCCAGGGCCACCGTGCGAAAGGCGTCGCTATGCACGTCGGTCTTCTGCTGGGCGGCCCGGGCCTGGAAATAGATGCTCAGGGTGGCCACCATCAAGACCAGCATGACCCCCGAGGCCACCAGCGTCTCGGCCAGGGTCAGACCGCGGTCACGGGGCCCGATAGACATAGGTCCATACCTTCACATCCTGGAGTTCTTTGCCACCCTGATAACTGACCACCAGGTCGATGCGCCGCCGGTCGGGGCTCTCGTCGCTCAGTGCCACCGCGTAGCGATAGTCGGGATCGTCGGGAAAGGGTTGGGGCGAAGCGGTGGCCAGGTCGGCTCGAAAGTCCAGTCGCAACTGGGAGCGCAACCAGGCCATCTGGTTACCCGCCAGCCTCACCATGGTGTGATGCTCGCGGTTGAACTGGCCGGCGCGCAGACTGTAGATCGAGATGCTCATCAGGCTGAACAGGCCAAGGCTGATCAGCACCAGGGCCACCATCACCTCGGCCAGGGTGAAAGCGCGCTTCACGAGCACACCTCGGGGCTCAGGCCCATTTGAGCGCGGTGATAAAGCCGCATCAAATCGAGGGTCGGCTCGCTCTCATACTCGTCGCGCAAGAGCCGGCACAAGCGTTCATACTCGCGTAATACTTCCTGAGGACGGTTCAAAGCCAGCAGGGCCGCAAAGCGCACGCCGGCCGCGTCCTGGCGGTGAGGACGCAGCTTGAGCAGGCGGCGGCTGTAGTCGGCCGCCTCGCCGGGAGCTCCTTCCAGGCTTTGCTCGGCCACCAAGTAAAGGGTCTGACACACCTTCTCTTCGAGCTGCTCGCGCAGTCGCAAGGCCCAATCCATGTAGCAGCCCTCGAGATAGGGCCCCTGGTAGAGTTCTAAGGCCTCGCGCCGCGAACTCTGGTCGCCCGCATAGGCTCGCTCGAACTCTTCCAGGTCGTGCCAGTGGGCCAGTTCCGGGTTGAGAAACAAGGTGTCGCCCTGGCGCACCAGTGCCTCTGGCTCGGGCGGCAGGCCCGCCTCACGCAGACGCCGACGAATCGCCGAGGTGGCCTGCCACAGGCTCTTGCGTCCGCGCTCGTAGTGCTCGGGCCAAAACTCCTCCACCACGGCCTCGGTGGTCAAAGGTCGGCCCCATTGCGAGGCCAGCAGGGCAAACAGATAGCGAGTCTTGCCGGTGGCCCAGCCCTCGATCGGCTGCTCGCCCACCAGTACCTCGAAGCGCCCCAGCGAATAGACCGTCAAAAGCGGAGCGCTCTCGCTCTGGGCTCCGCCGGCCAGGGCCACCGCTCTAGCCCGCAGCGACGGCTCGACATCCTCGCAGAGCGGCTCGAGCACCTCCGCGGGCAAGCCCGAGCCCAGCCTGGCCAACCACTCCAGCGCCCGGGCCCGCCGGGGGGTCTCGAACGAGGCCAGCAACCGGCCGCACTGGCGCGGAAAGCGAGCCAGGGTGCGCCGGGCCAGGGCCCGTGCTTGCTCGTCATCAAGCTCGAGCAGGGCCGGCAACAGCCAGTGCAGCGACTCGCCCAGGGCCGGGGTATAGCGCGGATCGCCCAGCACCGCCAGGTGCCGGGCTTCGGGCGCCCCCTGGCCCAGCGACGCCAGGGCCACCTGGCACTGGGCCTCTTCAAACAGCGAGCCCGAGGTGGCCAGCAGCTGGGCCGCCCGGGCCAGCGCCCGGGGCTCTTCCAGCAACAGCCCCAGTCGCAGCAGCACGCGGCCCTGAAAGGCGTCTCCCAGCGGGGCGGCGAGCTCGGCTACCGGTCCGGCCGCGGCCACCGCCGCCGCCCGATCGCCCCGGGCCAGGGCCAGTCGCACCAGGCCCAGCCGCGCCTCCACCCGCTCGGGCGAGACCCCCTGGCTGGCGGCCAGCTGCCCGAACAGCTGCTCACTCTCTTCGTGCTGGCCGGTGCGCTCCAGTGTCTGGGCCACGGCTAGCAGGCCCGCTCCCGAGGTCCGCTCGGCCACCGGCCCGGGGCGTCCCTCGGCCAGGGCCTGGTAGGCGTCGGCCAGTTCAGGCAGAGCCGCTTCGGGCAACCCGCCGCGCACGGCCGCGTCCACCAGCTGGACCGGCAAGGGCGCCGGCTCGTCGGCTGGTTGGTCCCAGGGAAACGACAAGGTGCGGCTGAGCAAACGATGGCCCGCCTCGCCCTGCAAGAAAGGTTCGGGAGGCTGCAAGATCCCCTGGCGACGACCCGCCTCAAGACATGCCGCCGCCGCCAGCTCGCGCGCCTGTTGGGCCGGATAACCCAGCTGCTGGGCCAGTTTCTCGGCCCGCTCGAAGGCCCCCGCCAGCTCGGGATAGGCCTGCCCCAGCCGCTCCACGGCCCACAACAAACCGCGCCCTAGCGAAGCCTGACCCTCGCTATAGCGCCGGGCTCGCTCCTTCTCGCGCAGCAACTCTTCCACCCGGCGGATGAACTCGTCGAGAGGAAAGGGCTTCTTCAGAAACCCGCCCACTTCCAGGTTGAGCGCCCGCAAGGTTTCGGCCTCACTGGTATAGCCTGAAATCACCAGGCTGCCCACATTCTGCTGGTACTGGCGGGCCTGGGCCAGGGCTTCGAGCCCGTCGAGCCCCCGCATGCGCACGTCGGCGATGAACAGATCGATGTTCTCCTGGCGGGCGACCTCGACCGCGTCGGCCCCGCGCGAGGCCAGCGTCACCCGGTAGCCTCGATCTTGCAAGAGGTCCCCCAGCATCTCTAGCAGATCAGGGTCATCCTCGAGCAACAAGATGTGAGGCGGGTACAGCACTTGCATGACTTCTAGCGAAGAGGGCTAACCCCTGGCGGGAGGAAAGCTACCGAATGGCACGAGTCGGCACCGAAGGTCCTCTGGCTGCCGCCGGCCTGCCCGACCGGCAGGCCGATGCCCTGGTGCTCTCGGGCAGCTCGCTGTCTTTGATGACCTTGCACCTCAAGACTCTGCTCGGCTCCGGAGTGGGTCTGCTCGACGCCTTCGACGTGCTCGCCCGAGGCGAAGACCTGCAGGTCGCCCAGGCGGCCGAGCATCTCGGCCGGCGCCTCTCCGAGGGGCACCAGCTGTCCGAGGCTCTGGCCGAGATGCCGCGCGTTTTCGACCGCTTCTTCCTGCGCATGATCCGGGCCGCCGAGACCAGCGGACGGCTGATGGCCGTGCTCGAGGAGCTGTCCAACCTGCTCGAGACCCGGGAACGCCGCCGGCGTCGCTTGACCGGAGCCCTCGCCTATCCGGCCTTCGTGCTGGTGTTGTCGCTGGCCATGACGGCCTTTATCGTTTACGTCATGCTGCCAGGCTATCTGTCCATCTTCGCCGGCTCGGGGCTGCCCCTGCCGCCCCTCACCCGGGCGCTGTTGTGGATCAGCCAGTGGGCTCCTCGCGTGAGCCTGGGGGCTGTCGTCGTGATCATCATTGCGGTCCTGTCCCAGAGCTCCCAGGAGCGGGGTCTGGTGCGCTTTCGCCTGCCCTGGTTGAGGAGTCTGGCCCGCGACTACGAACTGGCCGGCTTTTGCACCACCCTCGCCTGGCTCTTGCGCACCGAGGTGCCCATCCAATCCGCCATCGCCACCCTGCGCTATGGCGGCACCGGTTGGGAGCAGCTCGACCGGGTGCTCGAGGCCGCCGAAGACCGTTTGCTGGCCGGCGAGACCCTGTCCGAGTCCCTGTCGGACGCCGGAGTCTTCCCCCGTCACTTGCTTCAATGCGTGGCCGCCGGCGAACAGGCCGGCAAGACCTCCGAGTTTCTGCTGCTGGCCGGACGCATCCTCGAAGAGCGCTGCGACCTGGCCATCGAGGCTCTGCTCAGTTTGCTCGAACCAGCCCTCTTGCTGTTTTTGGGGGTCATCGTGGCCAGCGTGGTAATGGCCGCGCTGCTGCCCACCTTTTCGCTGGTGCAGGCGCTGTGATGCTCTATCTCCTGGCTGCCATCTCACTGGCCCTGGCCGCCCTCAACGTGTGGATCGCTCCACCCACTCCGGCCATCACTCCCCTTCTGCTGGCCCTGGCCGCTCTGGGGCTCGAGGCGGCCGCCGTGCCCCTGGCCAGCTTCGGGACTTTTCGGGTCACCTTCGCCTGTCTGCTGGCCATCGCTCTGGTCCCCGAGGGCGGTCCCGGAGCCGCCAGCCTGACCCTGGTGCTGGCCCTGTTGCTCACCCGTCGCGACCTCAAAGAGGCTTGCAGCGAAGGTTTGCCGGCCCTGGCCGCCCTGGCTGTCGCCCGTCTTCACCCGGCCGCCGGCCCCCTCACTTACCTCCTGCTCGGCTGGTCTTTGCGCCAGGCCTTCGCCACCGCTCTGCCCCGACCCGAACTGCTGGTCTGGCTGCGCCTGTGGCGAGGAGTCGCCCCCCTGTGGGTGGTCGCCGCCGTGGCCGGAGTCGGGGTGGCCCAGGTCGTGACCCTTGGCTACTGGCACCTGGTCTGGATTTTGCCACTCTTGTGGGCCTGTCTGCGGGCCGCCGAAGGCACCCTCGTCTACGATCAGGCCCGGGTGGCCGAGAGCGCCCGCGGCCAGCTCAGCGAGACCCGCGGCAAGCTCGATGAAACCGTGGCCCAGGCCCGCGAACTCGAAGGCGAACGCGACCTGCTGCTTAGCCTCTCCCGGGCTCTGGCCGGCTTGACCGAGCCCCAGGCCGTGGCCCGTCACATCGTCGAAGCCGCCCGGCGGGCCACCCCTTGCCGTAGTGTGGTGCTCTTTCTCGCCCACGAGGGGAGGTTGGTTCCCTTTCATCACCACAGCCCCGAGCACGAGAAACTGCAGGCCGAAGAGCTGCTCAAAGTGGGGGAGCCGCTGGTCGACCTTTGTTGGCAAGAGCGCCGCCCCCTCCAATCCCGTCCCGAACTGCGTCAGCCACCACGCCTCTTCGAGCCCGAGCAGGCGGCCGTGGCCCTGCCCGTTCCCGGTCTGGGCGTACTCTATGTAGGACGCATTCGCGACGACTTCGATCAAGACACCCTCCAGATCCTGAGCCTGCTCTGCGGCCAGGGAGCCTCGGCCCTCGAGTCGGCCCAGCGCTTTCTGGCCCAGCAAGAGGGCCTCGAGCTGCACCGCCAGGCCCACCACCAACTGCAGGGGTGGGTCACCCGCCTCGAACAGCTCATGGAGGGCGGCCGGGCGCTTTCAGGCAGTCTCGAGCAACGCCAGCTCTTGCAACACTTCCGTCACAGTCTCGAGCGGCTCATACCGCATCATAACGGGCTCGTGCTCGAGCGCGCTCAAGACCGCTGGACCTCCCTCGTCGCGTGGGGAGCCCCCTTCACCGAGGTCGACCAGCTGGCCGATTCGGTGCTCGAGAACCGCAAGCCGCTGCTCTTGCCTCGGGTCGAAGAAACCCGCTTCGCCTCCCTGGCTCCCCAGCATCCCTGGCTGCTGGCCGCTCCCATGGACGCCCTAGAGGGAGTGGTGGTGCTCAGCGGAGCCGACCACGAGCCCACCAAAGAACACCGCGACCTGGCCACCATGCTGGCCGCGCAACTCTCGCTGGCGCTGGCCAACGCGCGCAGCTTTGCGGCCCTGGCCACGGCCCAGTCCCAGCTTATGCAATCGGCCAAACTGGCCGCCGTGGGCCAGCTGGCCGCCGGAGTAGCCCACGAACTCAACAGTCCGCTGGCCACCGTGCGCCTGGCTCTCGAGTCCTTTCCGGCCGACCTGCCCGAGGCCTCGGCCCGGCGATTGGCCCGGGCTCAACGGGCCCTCGAGCGGGCCAACTTCATCATCGAGCGGCTGCTCGACTACTCGCGCACCTCTAGCCGCCAGCCCCAAGACGTCTCGCTCGACGAACTGGTGCGCGAAACCCTCGAGTTTCTCACCCCCCAGCTCGAGCGCGACCACTTCGAGCTCGACCTGCGCCTCGAGGCCGGGGGCCTGGTGCAGGCCGACCCTCGCGAACTGCAGCAAGTGCTCATCAACCTCATCCTCAACGCCCGCGACGCCTGTGATGAGCGCCGCCAACTCGAGGTCTTCACCGAGCGCCGCGACCAGCATCTGTGCCTGGGGGTCCGCGATTGCGGCCAGGGTATCAGCCCGGCCGATCTCGAGCGCGTCTTCGAGCCTTTTTTCACCACCCGCAAGGAAGGCGGCACCGGCCTGGGATTGGCCATCAGCCTCGAGATCGCCCAGAGATGGGGAGGCTCCCTCACCCTCGACTCGGTCGAGGGCGAGGGAACCCTGGCTCTCTTGAGCCTGCCAGCACACACTCCCTAGACGAAACTGTTGGGCCACCAGTCCCAGGTCTTCACCTGGCTGCCGTTGCGCAACAGGGCGCTCGAGCTGAAGTTGCCGTTCTGGCGGGTGTTGATGCTTTCCACGCCGCCCTCTTGCGACTGCACCAGTTCGCCCGAATCTACCCGGCCGTCGCGGTTGCGGTCATACCAGAGATACATATCCGAAAGCTCGCCGCCGTTGACCTGGCCGTCGCCATTCTTGTCGGCCACCGCCCCCATCTTGGCATAGCCGTCGCTATACTTGCCTCCCTCGTCACCCATCAACTCGCGCCCCGAGACCTCCAGCGAACCGCCCCGCTGAAACTGGTCCAGCTGGCCCTCGTTGAGCTTGAGCAACAGCGGGTCCTTGCCGCCCACCCACTCGGTCAGCACCTTCTCGCCCGAGCCGGTGATATCGAACATCACCTTGTGAGCGCCCTGGTCCCCCAACTCGGCGTGAGGCTTCCATATCCCATTTTCCACATCCGGACGGCTGTCGCCATCCATATCCAGCAGCACCGGACTGTGCGAGCTGACCATCTGGCCCTGCGCGTTGAGCTCTTGCACCCGCTGGCCGTTCGGGGCGGTCGGGTCTTTCACCTGAAAACCGTCGTTCTTCTGCTTGACCTGCAATCCGCGCGCTTGCGCCTGCTCTAAAGCCGTCAGCGGCGGGGCCGGGGCGTGGTCGTCGTGCACACACTGGCACTCTTGACCGGCAAATTTGCCAAACCCGGAGCCCAGTTGAAAGAGGGCCAGCAGCAGTTCCTTGAGCAGTTGCATCACTTCGCTGTCGGTCGTCTTCTCGGCCGGCGCGGGGGTGGGCGCCTTCTGGTCCGCCGCGCTCAGGTTCGGATTAGGGCTCGAGTTGGTGTTGGGGCTGGCCTGATTGTTGATGGTGGGGAGAGTTTGCATCGTCGTGAACTCCTTCGTTAATCTGAATTCAGACTAACCACCCCGACGCTAAAGCCGACTCGAAGAGAGTCCAAAACATGTTACATTGCTGTAAACAGCTTATGATGGGATGTGTCGCGGGTTCCGTTGCCCCCAAGCCCGGAGAAACGAGTGGGCCCATCCTTTTTTACACCGTGAATTAGCCTCATGGATCGAGTGCGCGAAACCGGACATTTGGCGCTGGGGTCTGCTTCTTGCAACAGGGTGATGGCTCGAGCCAGCTGCGCGGTGGTTCGACACGAGTAAGGCAGCCCGCGCTCGAGTGGTGGCAGAGGCCAGCCGGTCGCGGCCGCGAGTTTCCACCAGTCTTGTCGGGGTTGGAGCATCTTCTGGCCCGAATCCAACCAATCCAGCAGACGCCGATGAACGGCTACCGTGGGACAGGGCCAGGGGTGGCAAAGCCCGTGGCTCCGTAGAAGATAGCTGTAAAGCCGACCGACCGTGCACAGCCGCATCGCGTCATCATCGGCGATGGCCAGGTCGAATTCGGCCTCGAGATGCAAGAGAAGCGAGAGTCCGTCAAGTCCCATAGGCTGCGATTCTCGCTTGCAGGGCCTGGGCCCTGGCCGGCTCGCTACTTGCTTTCCAACTGCACGCGGGTGACGACCTTGCCCGTCAGCCCATTCACATAGGCTTGCGTCAAACGCTCGCGCGCGGTCTGGTCGCCTTTGAGGTAGAGGTCGAGAAAGGCCAGCGTGACAGCGGTCGAGATGCGCACCACGTCGGCCGCCTCAGGAGTGGCTTTACGCCAGGCGTTGCGGGCCCAGCGACTGGCCTCGCCGAGGTCGTCCCACCCGTTATGACCGGCCTTGGCTAACCAGAGATGGTACTTGTCGCCCGGTGGCATCAGCTGATAGGCTCGATAGCGGTCCCTGGCCGACTTGAGGCCGCCGCTGAGCTGGGTATCGTTCTCGCCCGTCAGGCAGAGCATGGGGCAGACCAGTCCGGAATAGCTGCCCTCATCGAAAAAATTGCTGCCCGGCCCGCTCGGCGAATAGACTACACCCACATCGACGCGAGAGTCGCGAAGGCTCGGGGCGGGACCCTTGCCCGGGGGCACGGCCGGTTTGAGGTTATCCAGAATCGGCACCGCTCCACACACCGCCTGCACCGTGTAAGAGCCGTAGGAATGGCCCAGGGCGGCGATGTGGTCGAGGTCGAGTTTGCCATAGAGCGGATGGCCCCTCTCGGCGTTCCATTGCTCGGCTCGGTCGATGAGAAAGCTCACGTCCCTGGGACGCCCAAAGACCGCCGCCGGGTCGCGGCCGGGGTCGGGGCCGGTGGCGTAGGTCTTGTCATGGCGAAAGACCCGTCTCGTGTCGCTGGCGGGATGGTTGGGCGCCAGCACCACATAGCCCTCGGCGGCGATTGCATCGACGATCTGCTGATGACTGCCCCAGTTGCCTCCGTTGCCGTGCGAGACGATCACCAGCGGGAAAGGGCCCTGGCCGTCAGGATAGGTAATGCGCGTCTGCACCAGCCGGTCATCGCGCTCCGGGTCCCTTAGCTCGGTCAGCTCGAGTCGGCGGACAGGCTGGGCCAGCGCCGTAACGGTCAACAGAAGAACCAGGAGAAGCTTTTTGCCCATAGAGACACTACAACCCATTGGCGGTGACTCCCGATTGGCGGGCCTGGGCCCTGGCTTGAAAGAGGCGGGCTCCGCTGAGGGTGGCCACTTCGAGGGCTTCCTCGAATCTGCCCAGGCGGCAGAGCAGGTCCGGAACGTAGGCGAGCTGGCCGGTGGCGCGGGCCTGTTCCAGGGCCGACACGAGCAGGCTTTGGGGATGCCCGAGGCACTCGGCCCACAGGCCCTTGAGGTAAGGCAAGGAGACCATGGCTCCCAATCGCTCGCGCTGGTGCACGCCGGCCTCGACCTCCTCGGCCTGGCGGCGGGCCCAGCCCAGCAGGGCTCGGGCAAAGCCTACCCAGTGGCGCGAGCGATGCTCGCGAGAAAGTTCCAGGCAGTCAGCGGCCAGCTCTTCCACCTGCTGGCGATGGCCCAGTAGTTGTTCGACCCAGGCTTCAAAAAGCAGGGCGGTGATCTGGCTGAAAGGATGACCCGACTGCTCGGCTCGCCGCCTCAACTCGACCAGAGACGGCTCGACGGGCTCGGCTTTGACGGCCGCCAACCAGGCCAGATGACAGAGCGTGTAGACCAGCGGGTCCTGGCCAAACAGGCGCACGTGGTCGACGGCATCGACCTGTTGATAAAGCTGATAGGCCAGCTCGAGTTCCTGCTGGGCCTGCTGCAGGCGTCCGCTGCAGCAGGCCGTCAGGCCCAGCGTCCAGTGGCCCTCGGCGGCAAAGCGATCCCCCTCGGCTCGGGCCAGCAGTTGCTCGGCCAATCGCTGGGCTTGCTCGAGCTCGGCTCGCACGAAGTGATAAGACCACAGCCCTTTGAGGGCCCGAAAGTCGGGACCGAGCTCGAGAATGCGTTGGCAGTTGGCGAGCGTGGCCGGGTCCGAATAGCCCACCGTCGCGGTCAGGGCCGGCAGTAGCTCAAGGCGCAAGGCGAGTTCGTCGCCCTCGGGTCCGAGCCCCTCGAGGGCCCGTTGAAGTTGGGCCGTAGCCTCAGCCTCGGCTCCGCGCGAGCGCTCGCGACGAGCCGCCCGTCGCCACAATTCGACCGAGCGGGCCGGCTGGTTGGATTGGCTCCAGTGGTGGGCTACCAGCTCAGGGCGCTCTTGCTCGAGGTCGGTCAACAGCGAGGCCACCCGGCCGTGCAGTCCCCGGCGGTCCCGCTCGAGCAGCGACTCATAGGCGGCTTCGCGCAGCAGGCCGTGGCCAAAGCCGAGCATCGGCTGGTCGGTCTGCCAGCCCACCAGCACCCCGGTCTCCTCGAGGCTTTGCACTAGCTCGTCGAAGTCGTCTTGCTGCCAGAGCCGAGCCAGCAGACGCCGGGGAAAGTGGCGGCCGAAGATGGCTGCCCACTGGGCCAGGGGCCGGGCCTGGGGAGCCCGATCCAACCAGGCTAGCAGGCTGGCCTGCAGGCTGTCAGGCAAGTCCGAGCCGCTCCGCGCGAGCTCTTCGATGAAGAGGGGGATGCCGCCCGAGCGCTCGACCAGCTCGGGCCCTTTGCCCAGACTGGCCAACAGCAACTCGGTCTCGGGAGAGGTCAGCGGACCCAGCTCGAGCACCTCTGCCTCGACCTCGAGGGGCCGGCGGGCGGTCATCACCACCATCACCCGATCGAGTTCTCCCACCAGTTCTCGACTGGTAGCATCCAGCCAGTCACAGTCTTCCAGCCACAATAGGCCGGGCTGATTCAGGGCCTGTCTTACTCTTTCATAACCTGTCACACCCAGGGCTTGCTCGAGCACGAACAGCGAGCGGTCACGGGCGAAGGGCGAGCACAATCCCACCACCACCCGGGCCTCGAGGGTCTGCACGAAGGCCTCGACCAGGCGGGTCTTGCCCAGACCGGCTTCGGCCACGATCTGGCAGCGGCGGGCGCCGGCCCGCTCCCAGAGCTGGCCCAGCCACTCTAGTTCTGGCCCACGACCGACGAACGGAGTGGGGGGAGGGGGGCGTTTGCGGGCACGTCCGAGCGCGAACAGGGCCTGGGGTTCGGAAAAGCCCCTGGGGGAGTGCTCTCCCAGTGGCTCGCAGTGAAAAGACGAGGCCAGCTGGTTGGCCGTGCGCTCGCTCATGACGGCCTGGCCCGGTTCGGCCAGCCCTTCGAGCCGGGCGGCCAGGTTGGGCACTTCGCCCAGAGCCAGACGCTCGTGGCGGCGGCCCGCACCCATTTCTCCGATGACGACCGGACCGGTGTGGAGCCCGATGCGCACCTGTTGCTGCTTCTGCTCCAGGATCGCTCGCGCGGCCATGGCGGCCCGGCGCGCGTCGTCGCCGTGGGCTACCGGATAACCGAAATAGGCCAGCACGCCGTCGCCCAGATACTGGGCCACATAGCCGCCGCAGCTTTCGATGGCCCGAGCGCACACCCGCTGGTATTCGCGGACGTGGTCTCTCAAAGCCTCGGCGTCGAGACGCTCGGACAACTGGCTCGAACCCACCATGTCGACGAACATCACCGTCAGCAGTCGCCGCTCGGCCTCGGGCGTCCGGCTCGAGGCCAACGCTCGACCGCAAATGCCGCAAAAGCGGAAATAGGCCGGACAGGCGAAGTCGCAATCGGGGCAGGCGATGGTTTGGGTCACGCTGGGTCACACTTCCCCACTCGACGAAAGGTTCCCTCGACCGCCGCTCAGGACGAACTCGTCCAAGGGTGATAATCCCGCCCAGGGGAGAGCAGTCACGTGGTCGTAAACGCATTGGACTGCCAGAAGGGTCTTCGTCTCCAGTTCAACCCAGATGGGCCTAGCCAGTCGAGAGCGAACCAAACCTATAAGATCTTCGAAGACAACCTGGCCAGCCTGGGCCTTGGGCTGACAATCTGGACCTGATCAATTCGTATGAGAAGGCGCAGGAGGTCGTCGCGATCGTCGAACCCCACGAGGGCAGCCACGAGATCTTGCTGTGCGAGCTCGAACTGATGAGTTCCTATGGCGAGGTAGCTGATCCCATCGACGAACCGGCAGCCGGCGACGCTTCGCCAGCGGGCTGGAGCCTTCGAGGGTTTGATGTGGCCTATCCCGGCGGCGACTTCTATTCGGCGACGAACCAGCTTTCTTCCAAGACGGTCGATGGCGATTTGATCCTGGCGCCCTATCGGAACCTCCTTAATGGCTGGGGCCTTTTCACCTCGATTGCCGATGCCAGGCGCTTTCTGATCGATTTTCGCGAAGAGGTCGAGACCGAAAGGGCCTCGGACTTCGCCCTCTGGCGGTTGTATCACCGCCCAGTGCCCGCATAACAAGCTGGCCCGAGCCGGCCCCCAAGGCAAACCCCCGGCTCCGGGGTTTGGTGGGAGCCCCTGGGAGCCAACCCGCCCGCGGCCTGGACGCAGCTAGCGACTGCGCTCTGACTCGCGAGCGCGGTAGGGATAGAACACCATCCGTTCCCCCCAGCCCGAGGCTACGTACACGGGCGAGGAGCTGCTCAGCTCGAACCCGCCACTCATCAGCAAATACTCGAACTGCTCACCCACCCAGGCCACCGGCTCCCGCTCCAGGCCCGTCAGGTCGGCCGGCAGAGCCCCGTGGCGCGCCTCGTAAATCCGGATCGCCAGCACCGCCCGCGTCGCCTCGAGTTGCGTCAAAGCCATCCGGTAGATGTCACGAGAGCGAAAGCAGTTGATCACCGCGATCTGCACCAGGTGAGCCAGCCAGCGACCGGTCACCTCCTTTTCCACCTCGGCCTGGCTCAAGTTGCGATGCAAATCGTCATAGTCGACTCGGTGCTTGAGGTAGAAGTCAGTCATCACGGCCGCATTGCGAGCCAAATACATGTCGGCCAGGAGGCCGTCCTCATCCTCTCCCGGATGCTCCATACGATAGCGATAGAGGCAGTAATCGATATCCATGATCCGGCCATAACCCCGCGACGGTAACACCTCGTCGGTCACCACCGCGGCCAGCCGCTCTAGCTCGTCTGGCTCGAGTTGCACGTGCTCGAGAAGCTGCAGGGTGTCCTGAGTCAACAGGTTGACACAAGCGGCTCTCAACATCCCGCCGACGATGTCGGTGTCGATGGATTGTCGCGCTACGAAACGGTAGGCCAGCACCAGATAGTCCATTCCCTCCTGGCGTTGCCCAGTAGCAAGGCAGTGAACAGCCATGGTGCTGAGGGCCATCGTCAGGCTGCGCGTCTCGAGCCTGCCGTCTTTGGGGGTGCTCATCCCTCTTGGCTGCGGATAGTCGAGTTCAAGAGGAAAGGCGATCACGGGCTTTTCGACAGCAGCACGCAAAAGCGGCAACGCCTTCTCGCGAAACTCGGCCGCATCGCGGTCAAAACCCTCGGGGTCGGCCGCAATGTTGGCCAGAGTCTGCTCATAGTCTCCCAGCCAAAAGTTGGCCACCGGACACGGACCGGGCTCCTGAATCGTCTGACCCTCCCACAGCGGTTGCAGCAACCGAACTCCATTCTCCTTGGTTACGTTCACCGACTGGATACGGGCCAGAGTTGCCCCGTAAAGCTTATCCGCCTTTGCATTTGTGCCCCCTCGGTCGGGGTAACCCACCAGGATAGCCAATCCCACCGCCAGCAGCACGCCCACCATCAGAAGCTTCTTGCGCATAACGTAACTTTCTCTGTCGCCTGCTCAAACCCCGCCTCCCTTAGCCCACCGCTCGGTCGAACGCCTCCACCACCCGCGAGAACGGCTGCAGATGGTCGGCGTGGATGGCTAGCGCCTGGCCATCCACTCCGCCGGTCTCGCGCAACCAGCGCTCCACCCGGGCCCGCCAGTTCGGCGGCCCCTCCGTCTCGATCGGCACCGCCAGCAAAGCGATCTCCTCGGCCGTAAACAGGTCCGGCTGCACCATCCGCCGCACCTCCCGAACCCGAACCCCATAGCGGGCCAGGTGGTCGGCGTGAATCAGTGGCAAGTCAAAGCCCACCACGTCAAAATCGCAATAAGAAACGAGCACCACCTCATCGAGTCCAAGCTCGGCCGCAAAATACTCCGCCCCGATCAAAGGCGGCAGACCACCCGAAACAAACACCGATACTCCTCGCTCCTCGTGCAAGCCAAGAGCCTGACTCAGCAAGGTCTCCTTCTCCACGAAGAGCACCACCTCGGGCCGCGTCCGACCCACCAGGCGATACTCGGGATGGGCCGCCTTAAAGCCCAGCTCGCGATAGCCAAACAGGCCCCCCTCCACCAACCGCGTACACACCGTGCACATCAACCCGTAGGCCTCGTCGCTCTCCAGCGGCACCCGCGGCTTTTTCGGATAAAAGTTCACCATGTAGCCCGCCCGCTGAAACGCCGGACGCACCGGAAAGTAGTAGTAGCCGCGATGGTGGTCCCCGTCTCGCAGAGCCTCGCCCCGCCGCCGACCCTCTACCGTCTGCATCAACAAGTTCGCCACCAATCGCTCCGGATCGCCGGCGAATTCGCTGGTCAGGAACGCAGCCTTGGCTTCAGCCAGGCGCAGCGGCCAGCGCCGCATCCCAAACCACCGCATCAGGGCGTCTCGCTGCCCCGGAAGCTCGTCCGGGTCCTCAATACCTAGAGCCAACGCCAGTTTGGCCGCGGCGGGTTCGCTCAGCTCCAGCGCACTACCCTCATCGAAGGTCAGCCGAAAGGCCCGGCGCCCGTCCACCCGGCGTAAGAAGCGGGCCCGACGTGGATTGATGTAGTGATTGCGGCCCGCCCTCACCAGGTCCGGATGCCAGCGCGCCAGCGCCGCTCCGTTCTCGTGGGCACCGGCCGGACGCTCCCCTCGCACCGTCATCCAGGTGGAATCCGGAGCCCGCCGAGCCGTCAAATAGAGAACCTCCGAGGCCCGCACCCCCACCTTCTCCAGCCACGGGTCCTCCCACTCCGGCGGCCTCGCGCCGCCGGTCACCTCACCTGTCACCAACCAGCCGCCCGGCAGTTGCCAACCATCGCCTTCTGGTCGGGCAAAACTCAGATTCACCAGCGCCTCTCCCACCTCGGCCAGCCAGGGCAAGGAAGGGGGTAGGGGAGAGTGCCCGAGCACTTCGTCCGCCGAGAGCACCTCGAATCGGTCCCACTCAGGCCGCACCATGGCCACCCGTTCCATCGGCATGAAAACCAGTCCCTGGCGGTCGCTTAAGACCAGAAACTTCACAACCGTGGCAACCCGGTCTCGGCTTCGAAGGCTTCGATCAATCGCGCCACCGGTCGCAGATAGTCGGCATAGAGGCCCTTCGCCTGTCCGTTCACCCCGCCGCTCCGGCGCACGAATTCATCCACGATCTTTGCCTTACCGCCCTGCCGCGACAGGGGGATCGCCAGCAGCTCCAGTTCCTCGGGGCTAAACCGCCGTGGAGTCACCAGGCGCACGATCGACCCCGCCCGACAACCATACCGCTCCACCATCCGGGCGAACACCTCGGGAAAATGCCAACCATAAGGGTCGAAATCGCAGAACGACACGATTTGCAGAGCCTCGCTCGGCTCGAGAAAGTCCAGGAAGAACTCGGTGGCGATCCAGGTTGGAGCCCCTCCCAGCACCAGCATGCTCGTGCCAAACATCGTGGCTACCGTGCGCGCATCCTCTTCCAGGCTCGCCTTTTCGGTAAGCAGCACCACATGCTTACGTGGGCCCGTCTGGCGCTGCATTTGACCCTGGTCCCGCATCCCCAGCTCGCGATAACTAAACAGTGCCCATTCGCCGACCATCAAATCGAGCCGGTCCAGCAACGTCGGCCACAGCCAGCCCGGCGAGCCCTCCGTCGCTCCCAGCGAAGCCTCCCATAGCCCCTCCTGCCCCAGACCCGGATGAAAGCCAAGCTCCTCTTCCCCCTCCAGCATCCCCGCCCGCATCGCCACCGTCACCACGGGCACATAGTACAAGCCGCGCGGAGTCCGCCCATACTCGGCCGCCTTGCCTTGCTCTCGCAACCGATAGGTCTGCCAGACCGCCTGCTCCACCAGGTTCAATCGGTCGAACTTCGCCAGTTCCGCGTGGTCAGCAAAGCGCAGTTCAAAAGGCCAGTCGCGCAACCCGCGCTCATACACCTGGGGATGCTCCACCCTCTCCAGAAAATTCGGCCACCCCACTCCCAGGCGCTCCACCAGTGGCTGCGAACTCACCCAGGCCGCTGACAACCGGTGACCCCCGGCCAGCTCCACCCCGACTCTCCCAAGCTTTCGCTCGACCAGCCTCACTGCCGTGGGATCGACCAGATGGTGGCCCAAAGCCACCCAATCCGGAAAGCGTTCCTCCACCTCGCGCCGCTCTAACTCGCAGGCCGCACACCCCTGGGTCGTGAGCCACACCAGGCGCCGCCGACGCCAGGCCACCCCTACCTCCAGCTGCCTCGGGGGCGCCTCCGGAGCCTCCGGCATCTCCCCTTCCAGCACCCAGCCTCCAGGTAGATGCAGGCTGCCATCCCGGCCGCGAGCGTGGCGCGGATTTACCCAGGCACCATCCACCTCGCCCAAATACTGCAACTCCGGCATCGGCCCCGGCCCGTGCGCCACCAGCCCATCAGCCCGAGTCGCCTCGATACGCCCCTTCCATTCCGGCCGGACCATCGCCAACTCCGACTCCGGCCACTGCACCAGTCGACCAGGTTGAAAAAGAGTCAGCAGTCGCTCGCTCATCTCCCAGCTTTCGCAGTCTGTTGCTCGACCCCTGGACGCCCCCCGCCTTGACTCCGAACGGACTCCAAGCACCCGATGCGACACTAGCCTCCCGCGAACTCGGTTGGCGGGAGATCCCTTGGCAGCGAACGAAGTAGAGAAACCGAATGTGGTCTGGCTTCGATAATCATGACTGAGCGCGAAACCCCTATACCGGCGGGCGAGCCGTCCGAAGGGGGGCTCGACCGTCTTGAGGCAGAAGAGATCGAGCGTCTTAAAGGCACTCTGGCACAGGTGTTAGACTCTGAAGAAGTCGATCGGATGCTCGCCTCGCTGACTGCGATCATACACCGTCGTGTCACCCAGAGTCTTCACGAACTCCCGAGGCGCCTGGCTGAATCCGTGGTTCAAACGTTGGTAAGGCCGCATCCTTTCCAGGTCGATGAGGTCCTCCTAGGCAACTGGCACCAGGCGGCGACGGGTTGCGCGTGGCTTGAGCCCTCGCAGGCCGTCACCCTCGCATTTCGAGCAGGCTCCAGGCTGACACTCCTCTATGACCCCGACTTTGGCGAAGGTCAAGTAAGTATGGAAGCTCAAGGTGACGAGGCGGTGGCAAAGTTCGGTTTTTTGAGCGCCGCAAGACATATTCCGATGGAGATTCAGGTCGAAGCCCAGGGCGGCCCAACGCTCGCCCTCCTGCTGCAGGCGTACGCTACTCCGACTCCCTTTGCTGGCGGGGTCATCCTCCGTCTTGACTACAGTCTCTACTTCAGGGAGGTCTAGATGCCCATCGAGGTTAGGTCCACCGTTCTTCAGGCCAGCGCTCCGGCCTCTCGTGTTGCCGCCCGATGGAAGCTGACCCCATCTAGACTCCAGTGGACGCCGGCTGCTTCTACGCCAATAGCGGAACTCGGGCTACTCAATGAGCTTGCTCTGGCCCTGGAAATGGCCTCGAGGCCTGAGCCCTGGCTATTTCGGCCGAGCGCGTGGTCGTTCCGGACCGAAACGCGGCCGAAAGCCGAGCCTGTCGAGGTGATGGTCGGGACCGTCACGGAGCTAATGCAAGATCAGGCGGTGCTTTGGTTGGAGGACGAGAGCGGCGAAGGGCGCGAGATACAACTTCCGCGTTCTATGATCGGCCTTTCGGTTGAACCAGGCGATCTCTTGCAAGTCCTTTTCTTCTCAGAAGATGGGGCCATCTCGGCCAAGTTCCAGAAGGCGCCGACCCCCGGTCAGGCCGAGCTACAACGGTCCCTCGCCGACCTCAAATCACGATGCGGGAGCGATTAGCCTGTCTCTCGAGATTCACGTGTTTGGTCCCTCGGTGGGAGAAACCATCCTCGTTTGCTTGCCAGACGGTAGCTGGGGGGTTGTAGACCACTACGCGTCTAGTCCCAAACCCGAAGCAGACAGTCCAGCCCTGGAATACCTCCGCGCCCGTGGCGTCGACAGCTTGAGGTTTTTTTGCTGGACCCACCCGGATGACGATCACTCGCGCGGAGTGAGAGCCCTACTTGCCCGCTTCAAAGGCAAGATCGGTGAGATTTGGCTCTTTGACGGAGTTCACAATGAGCGACTCATTGCAGCACTCGACGCTGAGCTTCGAAAGTTGTATCTCAAGAAGAGTCCCAGCTACTTCATCGAGCTCTACGCCGAACTCAGGCAAACCCTGAAGTCCACCAAGCACGAGTACGTTACCACCAATACACCCCTCCTGGACGCGGACGGCCTCAAGATTACCGGCCTCGCTCCTTCACCCGAGATGAAGGATCGGTTCAACGAAAAGTTGGCACGTCTTTTCGGGGGGACAGAGGTGGCCATCGACAAGAAGGTCCAGCACCATAACGAAATCTCTTCGGCGCTGCTGCTCGAGTATGGTACGGCGCGCGTTGTCCTCGGCGGCGACGTAACCCGGCCAGGGTGGGAGACAGCCTGGACTCGAATTGGCGCCAGAAATGGCCCGAGTTCTTTGGTCAAAGCTAGTCATCACGGCTCTGAGAATTCCTATTTCGAAGCTGCCTGGCACACCTGGCAGAGCAAGACGGCCGAGCAACCGACCACCATAGTGGTCACCCCATTCAAGCGCGTCCCGTTGCCGACCAAAGAGGGGTTAGAGCGACTGGGGCGACATGGGCAGGTCTACGCGACTGGCGCCAAGGTGCCCGCCGATTTCCCGTCGGGCCCTGCGTGGGGCTTCCTCAGCACTTTCGCAAAACCTCACTCCACCACGCCGCCCAGTGGAACCAGCCACTTCTTTGCTCGTGTCGGCTCATCGGGGGCCATACTGGAACAGACCTGGCTCTAAGAACCGCCATTCGAGAGGCAGAACCCTCAATGCGCCGAATGGGCGATAACACCATTCATGGGGGGTCGTATGGGTCTCGAGATCACTGGGTTTTCCAAAACCAGGCTTCTGGCCGCCGAAGAAGTCACCGATTTTGCACTTTATCCACTCAAGGAAACGTGGGAGAACGATAGGTTCGCACTGGTTCCCGTGCCCGCCGGAACTCCCCAGGCGCAAGGTCTTGTCTCTGGACGCTACGCCTGCGAAAATGCGTGGCAGATCCTGATTGGCCCCTACGTTCGACTGGAAAGGTTGCAACAAGAGCTACGCGAGTGTGCGGACTTTACCGATGACGTGCCCGATTTCGCCGAACTCTACACCGCGGGTCGCAACACGGTGTTTAGCACCACGGTTTGCGCTAAGCTGAAGCGGGATTTCCGCAAGTATTCGCTCTATTTCTTTAAAAAGCGCAATCGCTTCTACGATCTCTACTGTGAGTTTGGAGAATGTTTTGTCTTCGGTGCTGATGACGGTCTCGTCGTCTTTCACTGAGGCCATCGCTGACAGTCCAGCTATCATCTCCGTCCGTCTTTCGTTGCCCAATCGAGGGCAGGAACCCCCGCGCCTTTAGTAAATCGAACTTCATGGCAACCTCGCTCAAACACCATTTGCTCCACACCCTGGCTCGCCTCGGCGACGATGAAGCTCTGGCCGTGCTCCAGCAGCACCTCGAGCACGAAAGCCTCTCCGAGCGCCGCGACGCCCTCGAGGCTCTCTTTCACCTCCACCGCGATCGCGGTCTCTCCATTGTGGAGCTACTCTCGCACGCCATGCGCGACCGCCGGGCCGAAGTGCGCCTGCTGGCCGTCCAACTCGCTCGCCAGGCTCAAGACCCCGCCCTCACCCAGGCCCTGGCCGAGCGCTCTGCCGACCGCAGCGAAGAGGTCTTCGAAGAGGCCAGCCGCGCGCTGCGCGAGCTTCAAAGCCAGGACGAGCAAGCGCTGGCACCGCTGCTCGAGACCCTGCGAAGCCACGCCGAATGGGAGCATCGTCTCCGGGCCGCCCAAGCCCTGGCCTACCGCCACTCCATGACCCCCGCCATCGAGGCCCTCCTCATGGCCGTTCAAGACAGCCAGCTCCCCGTCCGCATCACCGCCGGCCAATCCCTGAGCTACCTCCCCGTCGCCGACCAGCTCGTTCGCCTCCTCGACGCCACTGACGGCGACATCCAGCTCTCCGTCCTGTGGGCCCTCACCCGCCACGCCCAGAGCCAGCACATTCCGCTCCTCGAAGGCTACCTCGACCACCCCGACATCGGTTTCCGCAAAGCCGCCGTGGTCGGCCTCGGCCAGGCCCAGGCCGCCGCCAGCCGTGAACGCCTCCGTAAAATGTGGAAAGAACTGGATTGAAGGTCCGCCACCTTTCAGGCTATCCGATGAGGCAGTTCATGCCGTCTGGCAATGCCGGCAGGATAGCCGTGGCCTCGACCAGCCGCTCGACATCGAACCAGTCGGCTTCCGGCTCGGCGGTGGCCACGTGCTCCACCTTGCGCAGCTTCACCACTCCACCTGACTCTTGGCACTGGGCGCGTAGCAGGGCTTCGAGAAGTTCATCAGTCAATGAACAACCTTTCCGAAAAGCTCGCCTTCGTCTGGGACGTGGCTAACGGTTCGCGCCTGACCGCTGACGGCTACGGGTCGACTCGTGCTTCGGCTACCCTGGGCCCCGACTCGATCGCCCCAAGTTTCATACCCATCGTCCTGGTCAAACTCGAAGAAGGCGAAATGGCTATCTTCGCCGAGCTCGTCGAGGTGCTGGCGTGACGGGTTCCGGCGGGGCGGCCACCGCTCGGGGGATGAATTTTCAGGCCTTTGTCGCCGCCTGGGTCGCCACCCAAATCCTGGCCGAGAGGGCTGCCACCCCGCCTTGGGGCCTTGCTGCCTCCACGACTCTGGAGTGGCTCCGCCTTGAGACCGAAAACCCGGTGGACGACATTCTCGTGGGGACGTCGGCCGATGGCAACGCGTACGTCCAGGCCAAGGCCACACTCAAACTGTCTCAGTCTTCAACCTCCGACTTGGCCTCTGCTTTCGACCAGTTTGTTCGCCAGTTCATCGGTGGGCGAACGCCCAAGCCCGGCACCGGCGAGTGTTCAGCATCCCTTGATCCGAATCGCGACCGCCTGGTGCTGGCGACCTCAGCCTCCAGCTCCTCAAAGATTCGAGTCGTCCTACCAAAATTGCTTCAAGCCATGACGTACGGGCGACCCCCCACCAAGGATGAGGCGAAGGTGCTAGACTGTGTGAGGACTCACATCGAGCGCAGCTGGCAGGCAGCGGTGGGCACAAAGCCATCGGAGAAGGAAATCCAGGCTCTTCTCGCTCTGGTCCGCGTCCATACAATTGACTTCGAATCCGAGACGGGCGAATTCGGTGTCAAAGACCTTTTGCGGAATGTGGTCCTGGAGCAACCGCCTCAGTCAGAGGTGGCTTGGTCCTGGCTGCTCACTCAGTGTGCCAACATGGCGGCAAATCGATCCGGCGCGGGTCGGAAGGAACTTCAAACCGGACTGATCGGCGCTGGCATAGTCTTGAAGATACCTCTTGGCCACCGGCCGGACATCGAGAGACTCCGACAATTTTCCAGGGCAACTCTCGATGCGCTAGAGCATCTCGGCGAGCTGAGGGTCGGTAAAGAAGACTCCATCAAGATAGTGCGGGCTTGTGTGGCCGCCCTCCAGGCAGCGGCCCAAGAAAAGTCAGTCTTGGTGGTTGGCGAGCCGGGCGCCGGAAAATCGGGGGCAGTGTATGACCTGGCGAGAGCCCTGACCGAGGCCGGTAGGGATTGTCTGGTGATTGCCGTGGACCGCCTCGCTTCTGAGAGTTTGGGCCAACTGCGCACCGAAATTGGCCTTGAGCGAGATCTACTAGAGACTCTGGAAAACTGGTTGGGGCCCCAACCGGGGTTTCTGATCATCGACGCGCTCGATGCTGCCCGCGGCGAGGCGGCCGCGGGTATGCTTCGTGAGCTCATTCGCAGGACTGCCGGGCAAAATGGCCGGTGGCACGTCGTCGCCTCGACCCGAAAATTCGACCTACGCTATGGGGTCGAGCTAAGGCAACTCTTCGACGGTCGCGGGCCTACCGATTTTGTCGATCCTGAATTCAACCGAGTGCGACACGTGAACGTACCACTTCTTTCAGAGGATGAAATAGCCCAGGCGACAGCCCAGTCCTCAGACCTCCGTCTGCTTGTCGAGCAAGCGCCGCCAAGCCTGCGAGAACTGTTGCGAGTGCCCTTCAATCTGCGGCTCATCGCGGAGCTTGTGGGCCTGGGTGTTCCAACGGACCAGCTGAATCCCCTCCGAACCCAATTGGACCTTCTCGATCAGTATTGGACATACAGGGTCATTCGAACTGACGGCCGGGGCGACGGGCGAGAAGGCGTCCTGCGGGAGACCGGAAAGTTCGCCGTTTCGCCTTGGGCGCTGTGCGTGTATTCCCGATAATCGCCATGGACCACGTTGGGTCCCACCTCGTCTCCGAAATCAAACTCCGGTTCGATGGTGTTCAGCCGGTGCCAGCAGCCCTTTGTAGCAACGCAAACGACATCTATCGACTCTCGGGGTTCACGCTTTCCCAGTTCCCGCAAGATGAGCTCCCGAATCTGATCCGGCCTCAGATCAGATTCGTGGGCTACCAGCCCGTGGACGATCGGACCGTGTAAACAAGATCGGGGCGTGTCTCGGCGCCCCCCTCGGCCTCGGCTAATTCTGGCCGCTTTCTCAGCTGCCTCGGCAATGTGGTGTCGCTTCAGCGTGAGTTTACATTCGAGAACGACCATGGTTCCGGAAGCCAGCCATTCTATACTTTCGTCTTTGAGAAAACCCGGGGGGTACCACGGACTCAAAACGACGACATCGGTCTGTGGACTCATCGAGCCATCGGCAAAGAACAGGTTCCCCTTTGTCCTGACAAGATACTGCTGCGGGAGGGTGTCTCTCAGCACCTGTGCCCCGTTTAGCTCGCCCTGGTCGCCAGCACTTCCAGGATCAGCCAGTTGGGAACGGCCGCGTTTGTCGGTCCGTCGGTTGCGTTCGATCCTCGCATAGTTTTCCTGGAGACGGCGGGACTGCTCCCTGAGAAACAGATCGAGTGGTCCTTCTGTCGGCGTTCGTGACTTCAGCGGTTTGTACGGTGGGGGGGCGGAAATCGCCCCGGGCTCATTTGCTTCCATACGTTGCTTTTCGTTCACGAAGGCCACTTCGCCCTGCGGACTCGACGAATGTACCGCGGAGCCACGGCGGGAACCAGGACCAGCCGCCGACCGCTTGAGCCCGGCAGTCTCGAACGGTTCTCCAGGGCTAGAGCTCGCCCTCATCGTGCCGAATGCGGGCCGCGTCGCCTCGATACGCTTCCGCCACCCTCCTAACGCTAGTGGCGAACCGAATGAAGCCATGCTCCTCGAGCTGCTCGGCCTTCTCTTCATAGCCAACGGCCAGATCCAACTCTGGCTGGCCCGCCGGGTCGATGTAGTGGGCACCGCGCAAGTTGCGGCAGCCAATCTCGAAGCCGAGACGCATATATTCCGCATCTCCGCGATTCAAAGCCTCGGCCACGGCATGCGGAATCCAGAGGCCGCTCGGGTCGGCCGGACAGTGAACCAAAACCTGGCCGGTGTGCTCTGCTGCCGCACGAAGATGGCCGGTCTCACCGGCCCGTTGCTCCGCTCGCTCCAACCAGTCTTTGAAGAGAGCCTCGTCAAACTCATCACCCGAGCGGCCAGGCGGTAGCTGCCAATCGGTGAAGAGCCGCCAGACCAGCCGTGCCTTGCGCCTTGAGGTCTCGGAATCCGCCTTCGCCTCCTCGCCCTCTGGCCGATACAGCAGCGTGAGCAGACCACAGAAAAACTCAGGGTCTCGACTGAGGCGCCGGTGCAGGGTCTTCGGCGCACCCTGAGCATGCCGACCGAGCCACGAAAGGTAGGTCCACTCTAGTTCCTCGAGATCGGCCTCGGGTACACTGGGGTCTGCTTGCAAAGTCGCCAGCAATGCGACCACCAGGTGCTCATGCCAGGAACGCAACTGGGGTGACGACCCGCTCTCCCGCAGGGCCCGAATGCATTGCTTCCAGTTCAGTGGCTGTTTCTCGTAGCGCATCCGGTCGAGGCAGTCGAGGGCATCGAGGGGCCGACCGAATTCGAGAAGCTTGTCGATTCCCAACTCCAGGTTGCCCTGGCCGGGCGACGGTGCCCTGGTCTTACTCCAATACATCCCTTCTGAGTCGCCTAGCCACTTTTCAACTCGCTTCCAGGTGGGCTGGCCGAACGGCAAGTGGCTGAGAAAGGCTGCCGTTTGTCCGAGCGCCCAGCTTTCCCGAGCGAGTGCATCAACCCAGGCCCAACCTTGGTCAAACAGACGGCGTCGAATATAGCCATCCAGAAGCCCCGACAGTTTGGTGTCATCCGTCATGAGAAGGTCTGGGATCAGCTCTTGCTCGACTTGCAGGCCTGCGTTCGCGGCGAGGGCGGTCCCCACGCCCCTTGCGTCCTCGACAGACACCGCAAACTCGAGCAGCCCAGCCATATCTGAGTGGCGCAAGATGGCCTCGACAGCCCGCTGGCGACGGGCGGACAATTCCTCTTCCCAATTCTCGAGTTCCAGATCGAGCCACGGTCCGTGGCCAAAGAGGTGTCGGTACAAGTGCCCAGGGTCGGCCGGAGCTAACCGCTTGGCAACCGCTTCCAAGTCGTTCAGCGTTTTGGCGCCGAGTGACCAATCAGCCTCCGGGCACCTACGATGCCTGTGGATGAGTTCAGTCAATTGCTCCCAGATTGGGCAACGTTCCGCATCGGGCAGCTCGACCACGCTCTTCGAACCGAGGAATTCCAGTAGTCGATTCGACGCAACTCCCGAAAGGTGATCAAAATCCGCGGTTAGTTCGACGAGTCTCTTAGGATGCTCCACGGCCATTTCAACGGCGAGATTCGAGAGGGCATCGGTCTGGTCGTGGAATTCCTGGTAGGTAATCGGCTTGTCCCAGTCCGGCAGAGGGGCGCCCCACTTCGGTTGATTGGTGTCCGTGGAGATCTGGTGCTGATTTGGCAGAAGGCTGCGGAGCAGCGTCCAGGCGACATCGGGGAGCTCGTTTCTTAGCGCTCGCAGGGCCGCTTCGCGCTTGTTGAAGGGGGCCAGCGTCTGCGCTCGCCAGGGCAGGAAGATCATCGTCAGCGAGTTCTCCGCCCGGTTCGCGTACGTCCCGCCGGGATCACGGTTGGCCAGTTCGCCCAGGATCAAGACCGTACGCGGGAATAAGATCGGGTCCCAGGCTAGAGTCTCTAATGCCCACAGCAGTCCAGTGGTGTAGCTGCGGCCCAAAATAGTCGTGCCCTCTTGCCTAAAGAGTTCGTCGAAGAGTGCGGGTGTGCGTCCAAGTGCACGTTCCAGGATGGAGAGGAACACCGTTGGGGCCGCCTCGGCCAGGGCAGGAAGAAAGGCGTCCAAGCTGGCCCACCGGGCCCAATCGAACTCATCGAGAAGCTTTCTGACCACCTCGGCTGTCGTAGCTTCAGCTTTGCCGTGTGTGCAGCGGGTAAGGGCCGCTGGCTGCTGACCCAACAGGGCCACACAGGCGGCCACCCCTTCCTTCAAAGCCTCGGAGAACCTGGGCACCTTTCCGCGCACCCCAGCGGCGTATCGCTCCTCCTTGGGTAGCTCAAGCCCAGGATCGAATTCGCCCAACACTTCCAGGGCGAGTTGACCTATCGCGTCCAGGTGGTCATCGAAGAGTCGAGTCCCAAGCTCACCCCAGAGCTTCTTTCTCGCGCGAACTCTCCAGACTCCGTCCCGCACGACGATCAGGCCCTCTGCCTGGACTGCCAGCGCCCGAAGTGGCTGGATCCAGGTCTTGTAGTCTGAAGACGCTAGTGAGTGGATCGCGAGCAAGTCCGCCTCGTGATTCTCGGACCACGAACCCAGCAGGTTGGCTACTGCCAACGAAGTGGCGTACTCTTGGGGGATTTCCGGCAAGCCCGGGCGAGAACGGGCCAATTCACTCGGAAAGGGCACCGTCGTGCGTTTTCTGAACGCGTCCAACAAATCGTCGGGCAGGTTCTCGCGGGTGACGGTGCCCCCCGCCTGGTTGAACGCCTGAACGATATCAACGACTCGGCTCCATAGGTTCTGAGGCTCGGGATGTTCGAACTGAGCGATGTGAGAGCGCAGCAGCGATATCACCACTCCGAGATCTCCGCCCAGGTCGTAGCCCAGGAGGTAGAAGTGACGCAAGAATTGGTAAAGGTCGTAGTCCGATACGGGCCGGGGATAGTTCGCCCGGTCGAGATGAAACCTGATTGCAGAGAGCTTCTCGATGGCCTTGCTGGGGCTGACTTTCTTCTTCTTAACAGTTTTAAAGAAGTCCTCAGCCCCATCCCTGACGCGCGCTTGGTCCAGCAACCAACCGACCGCGCGATGGTCGGTGGCGTTCAGCGGACCAGTAATAAGGGCAATTCGGTCGCGACCCTTCTCGAACAGCCGCGGGTTGTTGTAATCGCGCCAGGCGGCGGCCAGCACTTCTGCCAGAGTCGTGTCCTTTCTGGTGAATGCGATAGTATGCTTGATTTGGCAGAGTAGCTTCTGAGCTTGCTCGGCCCGTTTGCCCTGAACGAAGATGATAGCATCGTCGGTCTCGTACCCCTCGCTCTTGCCCTGAAGCTTGATACGAACGACAGGCCAGCAGGCCGTTCCGGGGGCGAACCCGCCGGTGAGCATCAAAAGCACGAACGACGCCTGGATGTGGGCTTCGAAGTGCGTCCCGCCACCGCCCGTCGAGAACGGATTGCTCAGGTTCTTTTGCCGGTAGGGGTCAGACACGAAGGTCGGTCAGCCGTCAGGCAAGACTCTCCTGAAAAGGATCGATGTCGTCCCTGAGCTCGGCATAAACACTGGCCAGGGCTGAAGCCAACCGCTTCCTACCGATTCTAACCCAAGTCTCATCATCAACCTCGCCCAACTCATCGGCCACTCTGAAAGCATACAAGAAAATGTCCTGGCGCCACGCTTCTTCAAGGGCGGGGACCACCGCAGAAAGCCCTATCGCTGTCCTGCCGTCCCTTGCCCGTCCAGACAACTGATGCAGCACACCGGACTTTTGAGCGACAATCTTATCGTCTCCCTTGACCTTGAAGCCGGCGGTGCACTCTACGAGATACCAGCCTTCGCCGGTGTCGGCGTTCAGTTTGTGCTGAACCTCGTTGAGAAACTTCCTCCCGCCGGGGCTCTCCATGGCGTAGCGGCCCAACACGTAGAGGGGGTCCTCATGGACCAACGATCGTGTCTTGATTTGTTCGTTGAGTTCGTCCCTTAGACGGCTCCCAAATTCCCGGTAGTCGTCGAGCCGCTTCCACAGCGGGACCGCCCATCGTTCGCGGAGCAACAGCGCACGAAGTGCAGCCCGCAATCGTTGGCCAGCCACATATTCCATTTCCAAGTCGCCGCGTTCGAGTTCGCCCAGCAATTCTTCAAGCTTAGACTCTACATACGAGTCCCCCAGCAAGGTGTAAGGACTGTTCTGGGAGGGCTCGTCTGGGGGAGGCTCCGGAAGCGTGCCCTTAGGCGCATAGTGATTGGCTGCTCGGAAGCACCGGCCGTCAATTCGCCCCAAATCTCGCGCGCGGCCCAGAGCATACCGAAAGAAGGCAGTGGCCATGACCACCCGGTGATGAAAGTGAACCCAACGATAGATCTTGTAGCGTTCCTGAAGGAGAGACTCGATGGCACTGAGGGCGTCGCTGCTTGGTCGGATGAAGATTTCCCGAATGCTCTGGTTCGGCGCACGGTCCAGGTAGATTCGGAAAGACTTCACCAACCTCTCCTGTCCGTAGTGCCCGAACTCGCCCCCACTCGTGAGCCCATCTCGAAGCACGAAGTCCATGCGATCAGCATCAATGACAGCGTCGATAAGACTCTTGATGGCCCGCAACGCGAGATTCCCAACTTCAATGCCCATCATACGGGCCACGAACGCGGTTAGCGGCTCGGTTGTGAGGTGCTCTTGTACTATCTCGCGGCCGTTGAACTCGTGCCACTTCTTCAACCACTTATCCGGGGCCGAAGCTACACGCTCGCTGCCATAAATGGCATCGAAATCCAGGCAGCTTTCCATCAGGTGGGAAAAGGGTGGATGACCGATGTCATGCAAGAGACCGTATAGCCTGCCCAGGCTAATGGCCAACTCCTCGATGGCCGGGCCGCCAGCCTGACTCCCGGTCTCGATTGCCAAGCAGTCCAGAAAGGTCTTCACGGCCCCGTCATCGCTAGACTCGAGGGCGGACTGCATGCAGAGGCCGGCCAAGTGCATTGCCCCGAGCGAGTGCTCGAAACGCGTGCCGTGCATCGAGGGATAAACAGCCGACGAAACGTCGTTTTGCCGGACGCGTTTTAGGCGTTGGCACCAGGGACTGTCGATGAGTCTACGCTCTCGGTCATCAAAGTCGATGTAGCTATGCACCAAATCCTTGATGGTGTGTTTCTTAATTGGGAGACCCCCCGACATGCCGGCACCTAGACCAGAACAGGCAGCTTGAGGAGGTCGATGGCGTGGTTGCGGAGGTAGGCAAAGTAGGGCCCGACGCCTTCCGTTGGACTTAGCGTCGCGGTCATCCAATCAGCCTGGTCCCACCCTGGCCCTCCAAAACGCTGTTCCGCGCCCTCGTTGCTAAAGCAGGCGTTGAGATGGCCCTTCTGAGTCAGGTCCAGCAGAACGTCACTGAGCGTCCCCCCCGCCCATTGGAAAAACCGGCACTCTGGGTCGCGCTCCACGTAGGCCTGCAGCTTCTCAATCAGCGCCGGCACGGTCGCGCGCTCTCCGACAAGCTCCAGAACCAGCAATTTGGCTGCCAAATACTTCCGATACTCTTCCGACACAGAACCTCCGCACGCTTGTTCGTGAAAAATCTTCAACTCCGAAACCTTCGTGGTCTGGCTCGACCTACCTCCTACCTCTTGGCTCCGCTGGCCGCCAGGGCAACCGAGCGGCCGGAGCGATGGGATATTAGGTCCTCGCGAACGACCAGGGTCTGAGTTCGGAGGATACCGACGCTTTGGCCGCCTCGCTGCTAGACGATTGCCTTCCAAAGACGCCTTTGAGCTAAGCGACTTGAGATGGTTTTCGAAGAGCCCGGCGTTGCCCAGAGAGTCGAAACCTCGGCAGTTGTCCGGACGTTGCTTGAGTTTCAGCCCGTCGCGTTGGAGCCGCGACCACGGCTTGCGGTCGCTCTACAGAGGGGAGGGCGAACTCCCACTCTAAAAGCGCACCACCTCGCCAGGCTCCGTCGGGCCATAGAGCACCGCCGCCAGCACCTCTCCTTGCTCATTCACGACACAAATATTGTCCCCATCCTCTGGCAAGTGCACGTCCGAGCCCTTCAAGCTAAACTGCCGGGGGCCGAACAGTTCACCCTGCAAGCCCATTGTGGCACCGCCCGAACACAAACTACAGCCGTCCAGGCGGAAAGCGATGCAGGCCTGGGTATCCAGTTCTACCCACTGCGGTCTACCGTCGGCCGGCCTCGGAAGGGCCGCCGTGATGATGACGTCCCCTTCGTTGTCAAGCGTGCGACCCGATACTCGCTCCTCCAAAACCTGAGACGGATGATCACTCGGCAAATGCTCATCCAAGTAGTCCGCCCAGTCGTCTAGCTCCGGAACTCCCAGGCGCTGATAGCTGCGTCGATGAGCCTCAAAGCGGATGCGATCGAGGGGAAACCAGAAACTGATACCATGTAGTCCGACCGCGATCCCTCGGAGTTCCAGGAAACAAAGAACTTCGGTCAAGTAACATCGGGCCAGCCGAGATGCGGCCTCGCTAAGTGGTTGCCCCTCGGTGCTTCTCGTGAGCTGTTGAGCAAAGTCTAGCAGGTCGACCATATCTCGGTTGCTCGACTCCCGGGCGCTCAGAAGACTGATTCTCGCCAGCTTGTTGAAGGTTGCAGCGCCACCGTGGCGCGCCACCGTGACCAGCTCATGAAAGGTCGTTAAGAGGCGGCGGGGGTTTCGGTATGAAGCCATCACCAGAGGCCGCGCGCGGAGTTGCTGGGCGAATTGCAGCTCCCAGGATGCTTTGACCACGAGGGCCCAGTCCTCCGCACTCTTGGGCGGGAACATGGACAACGCTCTGAGCAGCAACTCATAGTTCCAGCCCGACCCGGGCACAGTCGTTTCAGCCCCTGCGAGGACCTCTGCCCGGTCGTGGAGGGCCGCCACCAATTCCAAAGTGCCGCATAAGCAAGCATCCACAAAAAGAAGATCGAGTTTCTCGGCTCGCTTCGTCCGTTCGAAGGCATGCCGAACGGCGTTTTTGATGGTCTGAATCGATAGGCTACTGCTGAACACCTTTCCGGGAACGATGGGATCCGTGACGATTCTGGGTCGCTGGAAAAAGCCCTCACCGTGTCCCAAGAAGCCCACCCCAAACCTCGTGGCCGGTAAGTAGCTGATAAGTCCGCGAGCGAGAAACCATCCCATCACGTTGGTGCAGTTGGTGTCCATCAGACCGATGTTCTCCACCAATCGAATTCCCCGGTTGCTCACCTCAAAGATTCCGCTGTCGACTGCAGCGCCGGTCAGCATCATCAGAACGGCCACGTTAGAGTCCTGGCCGACCAGACCTCTAGCCATCTCTTGTACGTCCTCGTAGATGTTCCCGATGAGGTCGTTGCAAGCCGCCAGGACGGCGAGGATGACGTGGCCTCTAATGGGACCGACATCAAATGGCCTCAGCGTGAAAAACTCCTCTGGGGTTATTATTGGTTCCGGAAATCGAAACTCAAAATTGAATGCCTCTAGGCTTGTGCTCATGAAGCCCCCATTGCGACGAACGTCAGATATTTCGTTGGGATTTCGCTGGAACCTCACCCAAACCTCCGGATTGGCCCTCTCTATATAGCCGCACCCCTGACTGGGCATTGAAGCTGATTATTAGCCATTGGCGGAGGAGTCCATTCCTGACTTTCGAACCTCGTATTCATTCAACGCAGTTGGGGATGATGAATCCCCAACCAGACAGAAGGGGGAACCAATGAAAAAATTCTTTGTGCTCGCATTCTTGCTGGCGCTGGTGGCATCGCCCGGGGCCGCATGGAATGCTGAAGGACACCGCACTGTAGCCCATGTCGCCGAGGCTGACCTGTCCGATGACGCGAAAGAAGAGATTCGAATCATCCTCCAGGAGCATCCGTATGACGAGGTCCGCTCATTGGCTGATTCCGCTGTATGGCCTGATGTGGTCCGCACCAACCCGGCCTACCATCGTGCCAATTGGCACTACACCAACATCCCATTCTTCGATGGGATCGACGAACGGCCAGTGCCCTCCGAGACCGATATCCTATGGGCGATCAATCGAGTCACCCGCGATTTGAAGAATGAGCGAGCCACACGTCGACAGAAAGCGATAGCCCTGAGTTGGGCAGCCCACCTGATCGGCGACATCCATCAGCCACTCCACGCTACCAGTCGGTATAGCTCCGATTTTCCGAGCGGTGACCGGGGCGGTAACAGCTTCCAGGTCAAGTTTGGCCAAAGGTCGGTGAAGCTTCACGGGTACTGGGACTCTGCCGGCGGGCTCTACTGGCGTGGGGCCAACAGTGGCCGAGTTCGGCATATCGCGGACGACTTCCGTGAGGAAATGCCTCGCGTTGAAGGCGAGATGGCCATCGTTGACCCTCGGGCCTGGGCCGACGAGAGCTATCAACTAGCTCGGGACGTCGTCTACAAGGACCTGAATCCGGGTGACGTACTCTCCAACGACTACGTCAACAAGGCCCGTGACACTTCCAAGAAGCGAATGACCCTGGCTGGCTATCGGTTGGCTGATTTTCTGAATCGAGTCTTCGAATAGGGACCGTGGCCATGCCATGATCGCGTCGTCCAGGGGCATCCTCCACGGTTGCCCCTGGCCCGTCCGTCGCGGAACAAGCTGCTCAACAGCAAGCGCGTCGTTCCCTCACCCCTACCGAGACTCGCTCTCGACCGGGCGCGCCACCGGCAACCAGCAAGGGTTCTTCTCCCACTCCGTAGTCGGCACCGCCTCGTCCTTGCGAATCACCGGCCGCACATCGGTCCCATCCGGCCGCATCAGATACAACTGAGCCCCACCCTCGCGGGTCGACCAGAACACGATCCTCTTGCCATCCGGCGAAAAGC
>JBFWNU010000006.1:0-55412 GCA_050250895.1 Vulcanimicrobiota bacterium
TTCCCCCATCCCTTCTCGGGCGCCAATGTCGTCCCCACCGACAACTCCGACTGGGCCGCTCCTTATCCCGAACTGAGCTGTCGCTCTGTTCGGGATAAGGAGCGGCCCTGCGGGCCGAGAGGGAGCTCTCGCCGCGCTCGCGAGAAGGGAGCGAACTGAGCTGTCGCTCAGTTCGGGATAAGGAGCGGCCCTGCGGGCCGAGAGGGGAGCTCTCGCTGCGCTCGAGGGAAGGGAGCGAACTGAGCTGTCGCTCAGTTCGGGATAAGGAGCGGCCCTGCGGGCCGAGAGGGGAGCTCTCGCTGCGCTCGCGAGAAGGGAGCGAACTGAGCTGTCGCTCAGTTCGGGAAGGCTCCTAGCGGCGTCAGCCGCTCTTCTTGTCGGCCGCAAGGCCGAAATCTCCGCGCGCAGCGAACGGCTCCTTCTCCCGCCGACGCAGTCGGCGCTCCCCGCCGGCCGCAAGGCCG
The DNA here is from genome assembly GCA_050250895.1 of Vulcanimicrobiota bacterium. GTDB lineage: Bacteria > Vulcanimicrobiota > Xenobia > Xenobiales > JADMJV01 > CAYRFU01. The sequence continues at coordinate 465 of JBFWNU010000006.1, forward strand.
AAGTTAGTTCAGTCGAATCGGGGTGGCTCGCAAGCCGTCAAAGAGGATGCCGCCCGAGAGATTCCAGTTCTGGTCGACCAGCAGGCTGGCGCGATAGCCGATCGAGCACAGGCCGTCGGGTTTGCCTTCGAAGACCACACACACGGTGTCGTGGTCGACCGGGCGCACTTCGCGAAAGGTGAGCGACTCGTCGCAGCGCAACTCGCGCCGCAGGCGCTTGAGTTGGCGGCGGATTTCTTCGGATTGCTCGAAGGGAAGGCTGGCCGGGTCGTGGCGATACAGGCACAGAAGGCGGAGAAGCTCGTTGCGTTGGGGTACCTGGGGTTGCCAATGGACGGGGTGAATCGGCTCGCTTTGTGGCTTTGGCCTGTCGCCGTCTCGTGGCATATGCTCCCCTTCCTCGAATCGTCCCTGTTTCGATTATAAGGGGGCGCCCTGTTGCCCGCAAGGTTGACTTTTAGAGCTTTTTGTAGATCAATCCCAGACTTTCGGGGGGGCGCACTGCTCCTTGTTCCCAACTGGCTAGAAGATGGGGAGTTACGCCCAGCCGGTCAGCCATGGCGGCAAGCTCGACGCCGCGCGTCTCGCGAGTTTGGGTCAGCCACCCTGGCTCGACCGCCAATCCCTGTCTGGGCTCGCGTCCGGGGAGGGATTCGGCCAGCAGACGATCACCCACGCGGCGCAACGACTCGGGATCGTTCTGTTGCCAGAATTCGGTGAGCCGCTCAACCGACATGAGCAGCAGGTCGGGACACTCTTTTGCCATGTTCTATTCCTTGTTCGCTTTAGGAGGTGCTATAATCCGGCCCGATGTCTTCGAGCCAAAAGCCCTTCGTGCTAGCTTCGGCCTCTCCTCGTCGACGCCAGTTGCTGGAAGGTCTGGGTCTGGCTTTTCAGGTGGTCCATCCCGACGAGGCGGTCGAGGCCGGGCTGGCTGTAGATGGACTGGCTGCCAGCCTGGTGCCACTAGCCCTGGCCCGGGCCAAGACCCTGAGTGTGGCCTCCGAACTGCCCGGCCAGCTGGTGGTCGGCGCCGATACGGTCGTGGTCGAGGGCGACACCATTCTGGGCAAGCCCGTCGACGACCGCGAGGCAACCGCGATGATAGCACGCCTGGCGGGCAGACAGCATCAAGTTATCACGGCCGTGGCCGCCTGTCTTGACGAACGGGTCGAGGCCCGGGTCGAAACCACCCAGGTCTTCTTTCGCCCCCTCGCGTCGGCCGAGATAGCCCACTATGTCCGCAGTGGTGAAGGCCGCGACAAGGCCGGCGCCTATGGCATCCAGGGTCTGGGTTCGCTGTTGGTGGACCGCATCGAGGGATGCTATTTCAACGTGGTGGGCCTGCCCCTGGTAGCGCTGATGAACCTGCTGCGAGAGTTTGACCTCGACCTGTTGGAGGCGGCTTGCTCAGTCTGAGCGCCGTCAGCCGTGCCTGGTCCCCGGTCAGCTTCGACCTGGGCCTGGATTTGGGCAGCGCCAACCTGGCCGTTACGGCCGGCGGTCAGAGCCTGGTCTTTCCTGCATGCCTGGCTCTCGACGTTCGCCGGGGCGAGGTGGTGGCCTGGGGCGAGGGGGCTCGGCGACTGGAGGGCCGGGTCCCACCCTATCTCGAGGTGGTTTATCCCATTGTCTCGGGGGCTCCGGCCGACTTTGACCTTTGTGAAGAGCTGTTGAGTCGTCTTCTCTCTCAGCTGAGGCTAACGCGTCCCAGGCTGCTGGTAGGCGTCGGTTGGGACCTGACCGAGGTCGAGTGCAAGGCTCTCGAGCAACTGGCCCGCCAGGCCGGGGCTCGCTCGGTGCAGTTGGTCCCGTCTGCGCTGGTGGCGGCCTATGGAGGCAACCTGCCCATTCTCGAGGCGGGGGCCTCGATGCTGGTCGAGCTGGGGGCCGGACGTTGCCAGGCAACCGTTTGTTGCATGGGCTCGGTATTGGTGCGCAAGACCCTTCGCTACGGCGGACACCATCTCGATCGTCGTCTGGCCGACCACTTTCGCCGGGTGCACGGCCTGCTGGTGGGACCCCGTAGCGCCGAGGAGGTTAAAATCCTGGCGGCCAGCGCTTCGCCGGAACTCCGAGGGCGCAGTTACCTGGTCCGGGGCCAGGATTTAGAGAGCGGCCTTCCCCGCGGGATGGAGGTCTTCTCGGAAGACCTGGTCGCCGTGCTCAAGCCTTTTCTGGGCCAGCTCGAAGAGCTGATTCAGCGGACCCTGGAGGCAACTCCCGACGAGCTGGCCGCGCAACTTTCAGAACGGGGACTGGCGCTGACCGGAGGAGCCAGTTTGTTGGACGGGCTGGAACAGTACCTGGCCCGTCGCCTGGGCATGCCGTTCCGGTTGTTGGAGCGGCCGTCGCGCAGCTTCTGCGACGGCCTCGAGAAGCTGGCCACCGACCCCGCGGCCTTCGAGACCATCGCCGGCCAGCCGCTGGTCAGGGCCGGATGAATCGGCGTAATCTCGGGCTGTTGCTCGCTACCGGGTTGGGTCTGTTGTTGGCTCAGTGGTATTTCGGGTGGCGCGGGGCGGGCCTCGAGTTGCGGCTGGCCCCGGTGGGTGCGCCGGTGTCCTCGGGGCTCTCGCGGGCCGACGGTTGGATGCGCGATCTCGGGCGCTTTCCTCAGCTAGCCGAAGAGAACCGTCAGTTGCGGCAGGAACTTGGTCGGCTGCGAGCCGAGAATGCTAGTTTGCTCAGCCAGCGCGAAGAGAACGAGCGCTTGCGGGCCCTGGCTGGATTGAAGACTCCCCACTTCTCGGGGCGAGTGGTGGCGCGAATCTGCGCTCGTCAGCCCGCGTCATGGCAGCGCGAAGTGATGATAGACAAGGGTCTGGCTGACGGCGTCCAGGTGGGCTGGGTGGCCCTCACCGAGGCTGGCCTGGTGGGTAGCGTGATCGAAGTCGAGCCGGGGGCTGCCCGCCTGCGGCTGGTTACCGCTAGCGAGCACGCCGTTCCCGTCAAGCTGGCCGCTCAGGGTCAGACCGGGGTGCTCTACGGTGAAGGACACTACTGTCGACTGCGCTTTGTCAATCTCGAGCAGATCGAGCCGGGACAGGCGGTGGTCACCTCAGGACAGGGGCGTTTCTTCCCCGGGGGCGTGCTGGTGGGTCGCCTCGACCAGGCCGGGCAGGTGATACCGGCGGTGGACTTTACGCGGCTGCTCGAAGTCGTCCTGATCGGAGAAAAGGGCTCGTGACCATCCGTCTGCTCGCTTTGTGGGGCCTGGTGGTGTTGGTTCAGGCCCTGGAGATGTGGCTGCCGGGACTCTGGCTTCGCCCCGACGCCATTGTCCTGGCCTGCCTCGTCCTGGCCCGCTGGGGCAAGCCCGAACAGGCCTGCCTGTTGGGGGCGATGGCGGCTCTGTGGGGCGCCCTCTGGTGGTCGGACTGGAGCGCCCTCTCGGTGGTGGTTTACGGCCTGGTGGGGCCCTTTCTGGCCGGCGGGGCCGGAGCAGCGGCGGGGGCGGCGGCCCTGGCCGGGCTGCTCTTGCACGGGCCAGGATCGGGCTGGCTGGGCACGGCGGTGTGCACCGGTCTGCTGGCGCCCCTGGTGGGGATGCTGGCAGAGGATTTTCGTCCTGGCCTGACCGTCGAGCGCCTCCATGTCTGAGCCCTGGCATCGGCTGCAACTGCTAGTTGCTCTTGGCTTTGCTCTGCTGTTGACCCGACTCGGCTGGCTGCAGCTTAAGGCCGGTCAGGACTTTGCTCGCCAGGCCCGTCAGAACGCCACTCGCCGTCTCACTCTGGCGGCCCCCCGCGGGGCCATCACCGACCGTCTGGGCCGAGTGCTGGTGAGCAACGCGCCGGGCTATTCGGTCTCGCTGGTGGCGGGCCGTAGCACTCGCCATCAGGCCTTGCTGGCAGCCGTGGCCGATTGTCTCGGGCTCTCGCCCGAGCGGGTCGAGCAGCTGAATCATAGCCTGGCCACCGACCCGAGCCAGGAGGTGGCCGTGCTCTCGTCGCTCGATCGCAGCCAGTTAGCGCGGTTGGCCGAGCTGAGCAATCTCTTCCCCGAGATTCGCCTGGAAGAGGTGCCCGGCCGCCACTACCCTTACGGCTCTCTGGCCTGCCACACGCTGGGCCACCTGGGCCAGGGAGAAGCCGGTTGGGAGGGTAGGGAAGGGCTCGAGTTCTCTCAACAGCGTCGGCTGGAGGGTCAGCCCGGCGAGCGGGTAGTTCAGGTCGACTCGCGGGGCCAGGTCTTGCGCGTGCTGTCGGAGCGTGCGCCCCGACCAGGCCAGGCGCTACGGCTGACCCTCGACCTGGAGCTGCAGCAGGTGGCCGAGCAGGCCCTGGCCGCGCAGCTAGAGAGCCGCAGCCGGGCGCTCAAGCAGTGGGTGGCCGGGGCGGCCGTGGCTATCGAGCCCGATACCGGCAAAGTAAGGGCGATGGTCAGCCTGCCCGGCTACCAGCCCGAGTGGTTTCTGGGCTCGGCTCCACCTGGCACCTTCGAACGCCTGTTCAAAGACCCTCGCGGGCCGCTGGTTCACCGGGCCGTGGGGGCCGCCTATCCGCCCGCCTCGACCTTCAAGCTGGTCACCACCATGGCCGCCCTCGAAGCGGGTCGGTTGCCCACGGGACGAGTTTTTCACTGCGGCGGCGCGCTGGTGGTGGGAGGAATGCCATTTCACTGTTTCGTGCGCAGTGGCCATGGCAGCTTGCAGCTCGAGTCGGCCCTGGCTCAATCCTGCGATGTGGTCTTTTATCAGCTCGGTCGCGAATTGGGGGCAGGTCCCCTGGTGACATGGTCGAGGCGTCTGGGGCTGGGGCGCCCCACGGGCATTTGTCTGCCCGGCGAGGTCGCGGGTAACGTGCCGACTCCCGAGTGGAAAGAAAAAGAGATGGGCGTCCCGTGGTTTCCTGGGGATGACGCCAACTTTTCGATCGGCCAGGGTTTTCTCACCGTCACTCCGCTACAGATGGCCGTGCTGGTCAGCAGTCTGGTCAACGGGGGCAGACGGATTCGCCCTCGCCTGCTCGAGGATGAGGCTTTCGAGTTCGAGTCCCTGGAGCTGCCTGCCCACCCCCGCCTGTTGGCCGGGCTGCGCAAGACGGCCGTCGAAGGGACGGCCCGCGGGGTGGCTGACGACCTCGATTTTAGTGGAAAAACCGGAACAGTAGAAAATTTTTCTAGTTTTTTAAACCCCTTCGGAGCCAACCATGTGTGGTTCGTCGGTTATGCTCCGTCATCGCAGCCAAAGCTTGTGGTTGTCGTGTTTATTGAGCGTTCCGGCGGCTACGGAGGGAGCCTGGCGGCGCCGGTAGCGGCCACCATTTTGAGGGCTTGGAGGCCCGACCGAAAGTAAGTTCTGCAGGAAAGAACTCGGGGGGATGAATAATCTTCCTTAATCCGGGGCGACCGGTGTCATCCGATGAAATAGAGAGATTTTGCAATGGACAACTTTAGCAATCAGAGTTTCGAAGACGCTAGCGTCGAGCCTTCCATCGAGCCGAGCCTCGAGCCGATGCCGGCAGCTCCGCCGCCGGTCGCAGCGGCCCCCCCTATCGCCCGGCCGGTCCCGGTGGCCAAAGCTCCGGCCAAACCCCCCATTCCGCCGGCTCCGGCCAAGCCCAAGCCGAAGGTCGAACCCCGCAACCAACTCGAGCATTTCGCTGGCATCAAGGTTATCGGCGTCGGTGGGGCGGGCTGTAACGCCGTCAGCCGCATGATTCAAGAAGGGCTCGGCGGGGTCGAGTTCATCGCCATCAATACCGACGCTCAGGCCCTCTTCCTCTGTGACGCTGACCAGCGCATTCATATCGGCTCGCAGGTGACTCGCGGTCTCGGGGCGGGCTCGGCCCCCGAAGTGGGTCGTCGGGCTGTCGAAGAGAATTCTGAAGAGGTCGTCAAAGCCATCGAAGGGGCCGACATGGTCTTCATTACGGCCGGAATGGGCGGCGGCACCGGCACCGGAGCCAGCCCCGTGGTGGCCGAGCTGGCGCGGGCGGCCGGCGCTTTGACGGTGGCCGTGGTTACCAAGCCGTTCAGCTTTGAGGGTCGTCGCCGCATGCAGCTGGCCGAAGAAGGCATCGAGCAGCTCAAATCCAAGGTCGACACCATCATCACCATCCCCAACGATCGCCTGCTCAAGATCGTCAGCGAGAAGGAATGCATCTCGGATGCCTTCCGGCTGGCCGACGACGTGCTGCGCAACGGTGTGCAGGGCATCTCAGAGATTATCACCGTGCCCGGTCGTATCAACGTCGACTTCGCCGACGTGCAGACCATTATGGCCGATGCCGGCTCGGCGCTGCTGGGCATCGGGATCGCCTCGGGCGAGAACCGGGCGGTCGAGGCTGCTCGCGCGGCCATCTCCAGCCCGTTGCTAGAGGCGTCCATCGACGGAGCCACCGGCGTGCTGTTCAACATCACCGGCGGCCGCGACATGACCTTGCTCGAACTGCACGAAGCCGCTCGCATCATCTCCGAGGCGGTCGACCCTGAAGCGCAGATTATCTTCGGCTCGGTCCAAGACGAGCGGATGGAGGGCGAGATTCGCATCACCGTGGTGGCTACCGGTTTCTCGAACGCTCCGCCCACCCCGCTCGAGTCCGACGAGGGCGGCTTCCACCTGGGGGCTCTCAAAGAAGAGATCACTTTCGGCAGCGCCCTCAAAGAGATGGAGCTCGAGCCGGCGATTTTCCGCCGCACCAAGAGTTCTCAAGAAGTGTGATAGTTGCAACCCCGTGAGGGTGCGAAAGGGCGCGGGCTTCGGCCTCGTGCTCTTTTGCTGTCTGGAGGATAAAGAGATTGATCACCTCGGATAATCAGAAGGCTGCCCGGCTCTTTCAGGAGATCGCCGATTTTCTCGAGCTCAAGGGCGAGAATCAGTTTAAAGTCAAGGCCTACCAGAAGGCGGCGCGGGCCCTTTCGGGCATCGAGCGGCCGCTGCGCGACCTTTACGACTCGGGCGAACTCAAGTCGGTGCCCGGCATTGGCAAGGCGATCGCTGAAAAGATCGAAGAGCTACTCCAGGCTGGGCAGATCTCCATGCATCGGCAACTGTCCGAAGAGTTTCCTCCCCAGATTCTCGATCTGATGGATGTGCCGGGACTGGGGGCCAAAAAGGCGGCCGTCCTTTATCGCGAGCTGCGTATCGGCAGTCTGCCCGAACTCGAGGAAGCCCTCGCCGCAGGCAAGTTGCGTGATCTCAAAGGTTTTGGCAAGAAGACCGAAGAGAAGTTGCTGGAAGGTATCAAGCGGCTGGCTCAGGTCGAGCATCGGTTACCCCTGGGACAGGCCGTGCGGGTGGCCCGCGAGTTCGTGGCTGAACTGTCCAAGCTCGCCGGGGTCGAGACGGTGGTCCCGGCCGGGTCGCTCCGGCGAGGGGCCGAGACGGTGGGCGATCTCGATCTGGTCTGCGTGGCCTCGAATTCCGCCGAGGTGATGGCTGCCTTCTGCTCGGCGGTCGACAGTCAAGACGTGCTGATGAAGGGCGAGACCCGTTCTTCGATTCGTTTGAGCAACGGCTTTCAAGTCGATCTCAGGGTGGTTCCGGCCGACTCTCTGGGGGCGGCCATGCAGTATTTCACGGGTTCCAAAGATCACAACGTAGCCCTGCGGGCCCGGGCCGAGCAGCGCGGCTTGAAGCTCAACGAATATGGACTTTACGACCAAGACGGTCAGGTCGTGGCCGGGCGCAGCGAAGAGTCGATCTATGCCTATCTCGGACTCGACTTCGTGCCGCCCGAGTTGCGTGAGACCGGGGCCGAGGTGGCTCTGGCCGCCGAAGGCAGGCTGCCTGCGTTGCTGGAAATCGAGCAGGTGCGAGGCAACCTGCACACCCACTCCGAGTGGTCCGACGGCTCGGACACCCTGGAAGAATTGGCCGCTAAAGCTCGACAGATGGGCTATGCCTATCTGGCCGTCACCGACCACTCGCGGGCTCTGGTCATTGCCAACGGCCTCACCATCGAGCGCCTGGCCGAGCAGGGCCGCCGCATCGACGAACTCAATGCCGACTTCGACGACTTTCGGTTGCTCAAAGGGACCGAATGCGACATCTTGCCCGACGGCACTCTCGACTTTCCCGACGAGGTGTTGGCTTCACTCGACCTGGTGGTGGCCGCCGTGCACTCGTCTTTCCATCTCGACAAGGTCGCCATGACCCAGCGCATCCTCAAGGCTATCGAGAATCCCCATGTCGACATCCTGGCTCACCCGAGTGGGCGGATCCTGGGTCGTCGTCCCGGTTACGAAGTCGACTGGGAAGAGGTCTTCAAAGCGGCTGCCCGCACCCAGACCGCCCTCGAGATCAATTGCTCTCCCAAGCGATTGGACCTCTCCGACAAGATGGTACGCCGGGCCCGCGAACTGGGGGTCGTCTTCAGCCTGGGGACCGACGCCCACTCGCTGCGCGAGTTTGACTATCTGCCTCTGGGTGTGGGCGTAGCTCGCCGCGGTTGGCTGGGCCCCGAGCAGGTCCTCAATTCCCGCGATGGGGAGCGGCTGTCGTTGTGGCTCAAGAGCCGGACTGCCTGAGCTTTTCACCGGATTTCTTCGGGCGAGACACCGAACTGGTGGCGCGCGAACTGATTGGGTGCCACCTCTACCACGGCCCGACCCGGGGGGTCATTGTCGAGGTCGAAGCCTATCGAGGCCACGACGACCCGGCTTCTCACGCCTTTCGCGGGCCAACCCCCCGCAGTCAGATCATGTTCGGCGCGCCGGCTCGAGCGTACGTCTACCTGAGCTATGGAGTCCATCGCTGTCTTAACGTGGTGGCCCACCGACCGGGCCAGGCCGGGGCGGTTTTGGTGCGCGCGCTCGAGCCGATAGAAGGGATAGAAGAAATGCGTCGGCGGCGGAGCCGCCGGGACCAATTGACCAACGGACCGGGGAGGCTCTGCCAGGCCATGGGCATCGAACTAGCACACGATGGTGAGGACCTGCTCGAGCCTGGGGGACTGATGCTGCGACCCGCTTCATCACCTGTGGGCCGGGTGGTGTGCGGGCCTCGAGTCGGGATCTCGGTGGCCACTGAGCGGGAATATCGTTTCTGGCTCGAAGGCAATCCTCACGTGAGCAAGTGGCGAGCAGCCGGAAAAAGGAGGGCTAAAGGTTGATTTTTGATCTAGCTTTCCGCAACGTCTTGCGAAATCGTGAGCGAAGCCTCTTGACCCTCATCGGAGTGCTGCTGGCGGTGGGGTCCTTCGTGGCTCTGGTCAGCCTGGCCGAAGGCTTCCATCGCCGGGTCGACAATGAACTCAACGCCCGTCGAGTCGACATCTACGTGGTGCCCCGGCGGGCCACCATCCTGCCGACCGGTCCCATCGGCACGGTCGGCTACACCAGCCACACCATCCACCGCGACTGGGCCGCGGCCCTGCAGCGGGACATGACCGAAGTGGTCCGGGTGCAGGGTATTATTCGCCTGACCTGGGAGGGCAATCGTTCGTTGGTGCCGGTGATCGCCACCGACCTGTCGACCATCGCCGAGTTTTTGCCCGGCTTTACCGTTACCGAGGGCATGCTTCCCCTCGAGGCTGGCGAAGCCGCTGTGGGAGCGGGAGTGTCGCCAGCCGAGTTCGTCTCGGGCGAGCGGGTCATGCGTATCGAAGACATCGACTTCAAAGTCAGCGGCGTGGTCAGTGGGGGAGGCTTCCGCGACTTCTTCGCCTATGTCCCCATCGGAGCGCTGGTCGAGGCGCGGCCCGAGCGCGGCTATCATGAACTCTGGCTTCAGCTCAACGACCCCAACCTGGCCCGCGGCATAGCCGACGCCATCAATGCTAAGCCCATCCCCCAGGCGATTGCCCTCACCCGCGAGCAGTATCTGGGAGCGGCCAATGAATTTATCGGCTACGCCTGGTTGCTCCAGTTCGCCATCTCCATGATCGGTGTCCTGATCGCCATCACCGCTTCGATGAACACCATGCTGATGTCGACCTACGAACGCCTGCGGGAGTTTTCGACCATGCGGGCCATCGGGGCGCCGCGCTCGGTAGTGGCCTGGATGCTCGTAGTCGAGTCGGTCATTCTTAATCTGGCCGGAGGCGTGTTGGGCTTGCTCTTTGGCTCGATCGCCTCGGGCGTGCTCGACAAGGCGGTGGGTCTGTTGCTGGAGGTGCCTTTTCCGCTGGCGAAAGTGACTCCCACGCTCCTGTTGGAGGGCTTGCTACTGTCGGTAGCAGTCGGTGTCGTCGGGGCCATCATACCGTGTTTCATCATTTGGCGGCTCGACCTGGTCCGAGCCCTGCGGTGGGACTGATGAGAATCCGCCTCAAGGGGGTCCACAAGCACTATCTGGCGGCCCCCACGCCTACCAAGGTGCTCGACGGGGTCGACCTCGACGTCGAGTCAGGCGGATTCATTTCGGTGATGGGGCCCTCGGGAATGGGCAAGACCACTTTGCTCAACCTCATCGGTTGCCTCGATTACCCGGCCTTCGGCGAGATTCTGCTCAAAGAGAAAGACGTCGCTAGCGCCAGCGAGGCGGTCCGGGAACAGATTCGCTTGCATCACATCGGCTTCGTCTTTCAGAATTACAATCTCTTGCCCACCCTGACCGTGCTCGAGAACGTCACCTTGCCGATGCAACTGGCTCGCCTGCCGCGAGCCGAGCGTCTGCAACGTGGGGGCGCTCTACTGCGATTGGTCAATCTCGATAACCGGGCGGCTCAACCGGTGTCCACCCTCAGCGGTGGTCAGAAACAACGAGTCGCTATCGCTCGGGCCCTGGCCAACCTGCCCGAATTGCTGTTGGCTGACGAGCCCACCGGCAATCTCGACGGCAAGGCTAGCAAAGAAGTCATGGACGTTCTCAAGTCGATCAACGAGAGCCAGAACATCACCACCATTCTGGTCACCCACGACCCCATGGTCGCCTCCTACGCTCGCGATGTCTACTACCTCGAGGGCGGTTTGCTGCGCCACTCGGCCCTCTGACGGGAGTGCGTTGTTGGCAGGGGGAAGGCCACCTGCGGAGAACTGCAAGGGCACTCGGAATTCGGGAAGGTCGCAAGTGCTAGTCTGCTTTCACTGCGGGGCGGCTAACAGCCCAGGCAAAACACACTGCCATAGTTGCGCCAGTGCCCTACCGCAGTCGGCCTCCGATGACGCCGATGAAGGGGGTGGTGGCCGTGTCCCCATGGTGGTCTGCATCCATTGTGGTCAGCAGAACATCCCTGGCTCGGCCGAGTGCAACAACTGCGGCGCCCTCATTCCCCAGATGGATCGCTCCACCTATTTTCGCACTCACGACACCATCACCGAGCGCTACGACGAGTTTCGCGTCGCTGCCGAAAAGGCCCGGGCTGGGGAGTGGAGTCCCCAAGAGCTCAAGCAGTGGCTCGAAAACATGGAGACCATGCTGGCCAAGCGCCGCGATTATCTGATCAACGTCATCAAAGGCGCGGATTATTATGAGTATCGCAGTGAGGAAGTCGAGTTGGGCGTCACCGGTGTCTTCGACTATGAAGAAGGCATGAACATGATGAGCAGCTTCATCGAAGACGGCAATCCGATGCATCTTGATGTGGGTCTCGAGAAGATCTGGGAAGGCAACGAGAAGATTAACGAGGCCATGAGGATGAATCGCGAGTTTCGGCGAAAACTCGAAGAAGAATGGGGTTACATGTAGCCAGACTGGCTCGCACTCTGGCCGTTGTCGGCCTGGTGGCGATGGTCTACGCCGGGCTGGGCGCGCTCGGCGCGCTGTGGCTCGGATTTGATCCCCGGCAGGGCGGACTGGCCGGGGCTTTGTTTTTCCTGGTCAGCCTGCCCCTGGGCAACCTCTACTTCTGGCTCTTCGCCGGGCGACTGGCTCCCGAGGGCCATCCGCTGGCGCTCGGACCGGGACCACTGACGGTTTCTGGAAGGCTATCCGCGTCGGCCCATCTCGAGCGGCGGGGCGGCCTCTACGGTCTGGTTCGGACCGGCCTGATTCTCTGGCCCTTCGGTTGCCATCGCCTGGCCCAGACCATCGGCCAACTGCTATCCAATCGTCCCTTTGGGCCGGCTGACCTGCTGGTGCTCTTTCTCCAGGGGGTAGCCCGGTTTGGTCTTGAGCCGGTGCGCTGGCTCGACCGCCCCGACGACTTTGGCGACCTCGACGAACTGGTCCGGGCGGTAGGGCCCGTGACCCCCTTTGACGCCTGGCTGGGACCCCTCTTTCCGGCCCGGGTCGAGCGCTGGAAGGCCCTGGCCCGGCTGCGGGGATGGAACGGAAACCAGCCGTTCGCGGCCTTTGTGCAAGCCGACCCGGAGTTGTCTGCCCAGCTGGCGCGGGAACCGGCCGCCGGCCTGGACCTGGCGACCCTGGTGGGAGGCGCCCTGGGTTGTCTGTTTTGGCTTGGCCCCGAGCCCTTTCTGGTGGGGCCTTTGCTGGGAGCGTGCCTGGCTCGTCTGGGCGGGCTGTGTTATCGCCTGTGGCCCGGCCGTGCCAAGCAAGGGCTGGCCGCCCTGGCTCTCTGGCATTCGTGGCTGGGTTGGTGTTCGATCAGCCTCACAGGCCGAGCGCAGGGCCTGGCCTTGAACACCGAGAACGGGCGTATAACATTGGATCAAGAACTGGAGGGCGAGGTCGAGGTGAGTGGTTGGTATGACCCCGAGACAGCCCGTCTGGTGGTCAGCCGATGGAGCACGCAGGACCGCAAGTGGCGCGGCCTGGTCGGTTTGCGACTGGTAATGCCCACGCTCGCCAGCACCGCCTTCTTCGCTCTCTGGGGAGCCCTGCAGTGGCTGAAGATTTAGCTCCAGCCATCGAGGTCGAGAATCTCTGCCGGAGCTTCGGGGCGCGCCCAGCCCTGGCCGGGGTCGGTTTTCAGGTGCGCAAAGGCGAGCTTTTTGGCTATCTCGGGCCCAATGGCGCCGGCAAGTCCACCACTCTCAAGATTCTGCTGGGGCTCTTGAGGGCCGACAGCGGCCGGATCCGGGTGCTGGGTCTGGATCCGGTAGCGAGCCCCCTCGAGGTGCGCCGGCGGGTGGGCGTTCTGTTCGAGGATTGCGGTCACTACTCGCGGCTGTCGGTGCGGGCCAACCTGACTTTCTTCGCTCGTCTCTATGGCCAGGAACTCGGTCGCGTCGAGGCGGTGCTCGAGGCGGTGGGGTTGGCGGACCGCCTCGATGAGCGAGCCGGGGCACTGTCGAAGGGAATGCGCCAGCGCCTTGGTCTGGCCCGCAGCTTGCTGGGACAGCCCGAGATTCTCTTTCTCGATGAGCCCACGGCCGGGCTCGACCCGATCTCGGCCCGGTCGGTGCGCGAGTTGGTGGCTCGCTTCGCGGCCGATGGCGGAACCGTATTCTTGACGACCCACCTGATGGAAGAGGCCCGGGAACTCTGCGGTCGCGTCGCCTTTCTCAAGGCTGGACAGCTGGTCGCGGTCGGTGCTCCGAGCCAATTGATCGCCGAGAATCTGCCTGAGGGCGGAAGTCTCGAGGACCTGTTTGTCCGTCTGGCGGGAAGGACTAGCTCACAAACCGTCGAAGCTCCGGCATCGGAAACCGTTCCACACTCATCTTGACCGCTTAGAAACTCACCATTGTGACAGTCCTTCGCCGAATTTTACTTGCCATCGTCGCGCTAGCCTTTCTGGCTGACTCCCTTGCCTGGGGACTAGTCAAGCTCAGCAGCGACTCTGAGGGTCCAGACACCATGTCCAAGACCGACGTGGTGGCCTGGGTCGACAATGCCGGCAAGGCCAAAGTGGTAGCCTCGGCTATCGAAGAGGCCGGCATCAAGGCGGTCCAGGTCAAGGCGGGCAAACGCGAAACACAAAAGCCGGCCGGCTATCGGCTGGTGTTGCACGTTTCGCGCAAGGACATCGCTGCACCCATCGCCGAGACCCTCAAGAGTCGCGGCCACCAGCAGGTGAAGATCGTCGAAGGCGACGAGGGCACCGAGCTTCAGTTGGGTGGCACCTACAATAGCAAAGCCCAGGCCAAGGCTCTGGCCGATCGGGTCGAGCGGCAAGAATCGTTCAAGTTTGAAGTCGTGGCCGGGACCAAAACGGTCCAGATCGACTCCAACAAGCTCATTGTCAAGGGTCTTGACAAAGAGCAGGCAAAAAAAGTGGTCGACATCCTCGTCGAAAACAAAATCGAGCTCTTCGAGAAAGTCGACTCAAAGACGGAGTAGCTTTCCCCAATCCAAGGATCTTGTCTAACCTGGGAGCCATTGCGGCCATTCTAGCCAAGGACCTCGAGGACGCTGTCCGCAGCTACACCCTGGTGCTGGTGTTAGTCGGACCTGTGATTCTCTCGGTGTTCTTCACTCGCTCCTTTTCAGACAAGGACTTGCGGCGACCAGAAATGGCCCTGTTCGACCCCGGCCGAAGCGGTTTGGCCAGAGTTCTCAGGGCGTCGGATCTGGTCCGGTTGAGGGAAGTGTCCTCGCCAGAGAGTGGTCGCCAACTCGTCGAGAATGGCGAGCTAGCGGCCTTTCTCGTCATCTCTGAGGGCTTCGACGAAAAACTTCTGGCCGACCAATTTCCCCGCCTGGAACTCACTGTCGACGAGACGGCTTCGGGGAAAGTCGCTCTCGTTCGCGAAGCGGTGCGAGCCGCTTTGAGAGAGCAGGCCGGCCAGGAGATCCCCGCCGATATTCGCGTGGAAAGGATAGGTAAGAGCCAGAAGCCGGCTGCCAGCCTGCTTCCCCTGTGGGTCGTATTCACGGCTCTCTCGGGGTTGATGGTCAGTTCTTCGAGTTTTATCGAAGAAAAAGACAGCGGAACCCTGGCTCAGGTCTTGACAGCGCCTGTGAGCATGGTAGAAGTGATAGTAGGCAAAGTAGGGGTGGGCTTCATCTTAGCTACCCTCGCTGCCGTGCTCGTCCTGGTCTTCAATGGGATCACCCCAGATGTTCGACTCTTAGGACTAACCGCGGTCGGTTGTCTCGCCTTCTCGAGTCTCGGCGTTCTCATCGGGCTCGGAGCGGCCAGTCAGTCCGCGGCCAACGCGGCCACTTCGGCAATATTCATGGTCTTGTTCATCCCGGTGGCGCTGGCTGACTACAGCCAGACCATGGGGAAACTGGCGATTCTCTCACCCGCCTTCTACCTCCAACGGGGGGTTGGAGCAGGGCTGGGCGGACACGCCGCATTCTGGATGCAGGACATGTTGGCTTTGTCGGCCACATTCCTGGGTATTTGCCTGGTCGGAGCTCTCAGGCTCCGACGAGGTGTTTGTTAGCTCCGTCCTCGGCGGAGACAAAAAAAGGAGAAGTATATGGCAAACCTCACCGCTTCCGGTCTTCGCAACCGGAGTCGAGTCGAGCTCATGGAGCTCGCCAAGGACATGGGTCTCAAAGGCCTGCAGAAGCTGCGCAAGGACGATATGATCGCCAAGATTCTTGAGGAGCAGAACGGAGCGCCCGCCGCTGAGCCGTCCGAGCCGGCGGAGGAAGAAGAGCCCCAGACCGAGCCTGAGGCCGAGCCGGAAGAAGAGGATGCCGGTGAACCGAGCCGCAGTCGCTCGCGCCGCCGCAGCCGCGGCCGTGGACTTGACCGTGATCGCGACGAGCGCGACGAGCGCGAGGAGCGCGACGAGCGCGAGGAGAGCGAGGACGACGAGCCGGTGGCGGAAGCCGAGGCCGAGGATGAAGACGACGAAGAGGAGGAAGCTCAAGAGCGCTCCCGTTCCCGTCGCCGCTCCCGCCGCCGAGGTCGTGATCGTGACCGCGACCGCGACCGCGACGACCAGAAAGAGACTCACGACGACCGCGATCAGGACGACGATGAGGGCGACGACGAGCAAGACTCCGAGCCTGAGCGCGCCCCGCGCGAGAAGCTGGGCCTGCTTTATGCCAGCGGAGTCCTCGAGATTCTGCCCGAAGGCTACGGCTTCTTGCGCGGACGCAGCTACCTTCCCAGTCCCTCAGACATCTACGTGTCGATGTCACAGGTGCGCCGTTTCGGCCTGCGTATGGGTGACATGGTACTGGGCCAGGTGCGTCCTCCCAAGAGCGGCGAGAAGTACTACGGGTTGCTCAAAGTGGCTTCGGTCAACGGAACCGATCCCGAGGCCGCCCGCCGCCGTCCTCACTTCGAGCAGTTGACGCCCATCTTCCCCAACGAGCGCTACACTCTCGAGCACGCCGAAACCAACGATTTCTCACGGCGTATCATCGACCTGTTCGCGCCCATCGGCAAAGGGCAGCGCGGCCTGCTGGTGGCGCCCCCCAAGGCCGGTAAGACGATTCTCCTCAAGAAGATCGCCAACGGCATCGCCGAGAACTATCCCGAGGTGACCCTCATGGCCCTGCTCGTCGACGAGCGGCCCGAAGAGGTGACCGACATGGAGCGTTCCATCCACGGCGAAGTCATCGCCTCGACCTTCGACGAGCCCCCCGAGCAGCACGCTCACGTCAGCGAACTGGTGCTGGCCAAAGCCATGCGCATGGTCGAGATGGGCAAAGATGTGGTCATCCTGCTCGACTCGCTCACCCGCATGGGTCGCGCCTACAATAACATCACACCGCCCTCGGGCCGCACCCTGTCGGGTGGTCTTGATACGGCCGCCCTGCGTATTCCCAAACGCTTCTTCGGAGCCGCTCGCAACATCGAGAACGGCGGGAGCCTCACCATCATCGCTACCGCTCTCATCGAGACGGGCTCGAAGATGGACGAGGTCATCTTCGAGGAGTTCAAGGGAACTGGCAACATGGAACTTGACCTCTCGCGTCGCCTGGCCGAAAAGCGCGTCTTCCCGGCCATGGACCTCAAGAAGTCGGGCACTCGCCACGAAGAGCTTTTGCTCACCGAAGAAGAGCTGCAGAAGATCGTGCTCATGCGGCGCGCGCTCACTCTGTTGGGCGAGGGTCAAGATCCCACCGAGGCCGTGCTCGAGCGGATGCGGCGTACCACGAGCAACGCTCAGTTCTTGATGACTCTCGGCAAAGAAACGACCCACGCCCGTTAGATGGCACGCCGCCGACCCTGGGTGGTGGTGGCTGCCGACGACACGGGAGCCTACTGGGACGAGCCGGACTTCGGTGCTCTGGGTCGGACCGGTGATGAGTTTCGCGAGCCTCGGCCCGACGAACTCACCGAACTACCCCCGGGGGCCCGGGTCCAGTTCTTGCCCGATCGGATCGCCCTGGGTCAGCCCAAGAAACGGAAGGAAGTTGAACGCCTCAAAGGCCGGCTGGCCGTGGCTGTTCAGCTTCCTTCCGGCTTTACTCGCACTCTCTTGCCGGCCTATCGAGCCCGCGGCCAGGCCGATTACCTTCCGTTCTTCGGCTATACGGCGGTGGTGGCCCGAGGCGACAAACTGTATTGCGCGGCTGTTCAGACCGACACCAACCCCCACTGGGTGCCGTCGCACTACGGCGGAGACGAACTGCCGGCCCGCATCGAACAGCTGCAGCAGCAGTATCCTGAGAACCGGGTGCTCAAGCAGCTCGAGCGGTGCGCCCTGGAGTACGGTTGCTACAACGCCCAGAACGTCTTCTTCAATCGCTGGGAAGGGGCCGTGGCCGTCTCTCCTTCGTGTAACGCCCAGTGTCGAGGTTGCATCTCGTTGCAGCCTGAAGAATTCCCTCCCTCGCCTCAGGAACGCTTTCACTTCGTGCCCACGGTCGACGAAATCGTCGAAGTCGGCCTGCACCACCTTAAAGGCCCGGAGTCGATCTATTCCTTCGGCCAGGGTTGTGAGGGCGAGCCACTGCTTCAGGGCGAGCGCATCGCCGAGTCGATTCGCCGCCTCCGGGCCGAGACCGATCTCGGCAGTCTGCACATCAACACCAACGCCTCTTTACCAGACCAGGTGCGGCGAGTGGTCGAAGCCGGTATCGACTCGATGCGGGTCTCGCTCAACAGCGTGGTGGCCGAGCGCTACGAGGCCTATTATCAGCCCAAGCGTTACCGCTATCAACAGTTGCTCGAGTCGATTCGCATCGCGCGCTCGAATGGCGTCTACGTCTCTTTGAACTTGCTGATGATGCCCGGCTGGAACGATGCTCCGGAAGAGGTCGAAGCCTTGCTCGAGATGCTCGAGGTCGAAGACGTCAACATGATCCAGTTGCGTACCCTCAACATCGATCCCGACCTCTACACCCGCTTCGTTCCGCCGCCCGAGGGACCGGCTCTGGGGGTGGCTAGACTTCTCGAGATTCTGCGGGAAGAACGTCCCAGGGTGTTCTTGGGAAATCACAGTCCAGCCGTCCGCCGAGGGCAGGTTCCGTCTCACGTATCAAGAACGAGTCAAGCCAGAACCGACCCGGAGGAGCACAACTTTGGTTAACGCCACCATAGGTCGCTATCACATCATCGAGGAGCTAGGCCGCGGTGGCATGGGCGTGGTTTATCACGGCCACGACCCCCTGTTGAACCGGCCGGTGGCGATCAAGATTCTCTCCCAGCAACTGGTCGGCAATCCCGAGTCCAAAGAGCGTTTCATCCGCGAGGCGCAGGCGGCTGCCCGCCTCAACCACCCCAACATCACGGCCATCTATGACATCAACGAACACGAAGGCATTTACTACCTGGTCTTCGAGTACATCTCTGGCTCGGCCCTCGACAAGGTCATCATCGAGAGCAAGGGTCCCATGAAGGTCCTCGACGCCCTCGAGCTGTTCATTCCCATGGCCCAGGCTCTGGACTATGCCCATCAGCACGGTATCGTCCATCGCGACGTCAAGCCGGGTAACGTGATGGTCACCGACGACAAGGACATCAAAGTCTGCGACTTCGGGATCGCCTGGGTCGAGATGTCTCACACCCTGACTCAACCGGGCCAGCCCATCGGCAGTTGCTTCTACTTCTCACCCGAGCAAGCGCGTGGCGAGAAGGTCGACCGCCGGGCCGACATCTACAGTCTCGGCATCGTGCTCTACGAGATGCTGACGGGACGGGTGCCGTTCAAGGCCGACAATCTACCGGCCGTCATCCAGCTGCACCTGACCCAGAGCCCGGTGCCCCCGCGCGAATTCAACAAGATCATTCCCGAAAACGTCGAGCAAGCCATCCTGCGCTGCATGAAGAAAGACCCGGGCGAGCGCTTTCAGAACATCACCGACCTGATCAAATCGCTCGAGGTCGACGAAGCCCCTGAGGATCTGTACAAGACCGCTATCAGCCCCTCCGAGGCTGCTCTGCACAACATTCTGGGCAACAACTACTACAAGCAGGGCAAGCTTGACCTGGCCATTCTCGAGTGGCAGAAAGCCACTAACCTCGACCCCTACAACGCCCTCACTCACAATAACCTGGGCACTGCCCTCGACGGCTTGGGCAAGCTGCCCGAGGCCATCGTAGAGTATGGCAAAGCGGTGGACCTCAACCCCAATAACTTCGTGGCTCACTACAACCTCGGCTCGGCCTTTTACCGCCAGGGCGAACTCGAGCGCTCCATCGAGGAGTATCGCAAGGTGACGGTGCTCAACCCCAAGTTCGCTCCCGCCTATTACAACCTGGGCAACGGCCAATATCGTCGGGGCAAGGTCGAGGCCGCCATTGAAGAGTGGCAAAAGGCCCTGGTGCTCAACCCCAAATTTGCCGAGGTGCACTACAATCTGGGCAACGCCTACTACAAGAAGGGGCGCAAAGAAGAGGCGGTCACCCACTGGGAAAAGGCCCTTGAGCTTGACCCCCAGTTTGCCATTGCCCTCTACAACATGGGCACGCTCAAACTCGAACAGGGCGACGTCGACGGAGCCGTCGAGCTGTGGAGCAAAGCGGTCGAACTCAATCCCGAGTTTGCGCAGGCCCACTACAACATCGGCAACATGCACTACGAGAAGGGCAACATCGACCTGGCCGTGCGCGAGTGGGAGAAGGCGACCAACGCCAAGCACGGCTTCTGGCAGGCCCACAACAATCTGGGTAACGCCTATTACCAGCAGTCGATGTTCGACGAGGCCATCGGCCAATGGCAAAAGACCGTGCAATTCAAGAAAGAGTTCTGGCCAGCCCATTGGAACCTGGCCAACACCTATTACTACCACCGGGCCCAACTCGACGAGGCCATCATCGAGTGGCAGACGGTCACCCAGATCAACTCCAACTACTGGCAGGCCTACTATAATCTGGGCGAAGCCTATCTCGAGCAGGGCAAGATCGAACTGGCAATCCTCGAATGGGACAAGGTGGTTCAGCTCAATCCCGGATTCTGGCACGTCTACCACAACCTGGGCACGCTATTTTACCAGCGTGGCAAGATCGACCAGGCTATCGCTTATTGGACCAGGGCGGTAGCCCTGATGTTGTTCCCATGGTAAAAGCCGATCGCGCCGCCATAGCTCGGGCCTTTGACGATACCGACCAGGCCAATCATTACCTGCTGGATCGCACGACCGGCAAGGTTCTGACCGTATCCCTGCACGATAAGGCAGGACTGGCCGACATTCAGAAAAAGCTCACCCAGGACAAGGGTCGCTATCTTCAAATTCCCAAGCCCAACGCCCGGGCCAATTTCGAAGAACTCGAGCGTTTCATCCATCAGATGAAGGACCCTCACTTTCAGGCGGTTTGCAAACGAACCTTGACCAGTCATCGACCCTTTCGAGAATTTCGCGATGCCCTGGCTACCAAGCCGAAAGAGAAACGCGAATGGGAATCTTTTCACCGCGCGAACCTCGAGCGAAAAGTCGATGAATACTTGCGTTCCGTGCGAATGCAGTGACGCCAGGAATCTGATTCACTGCAGGCGAACACACTATTAATCCTGACTTTAGTCACTATTTATCTAGGAATTTTCACTCGTGAACGCTGAAGACGAAGCCAGAGCCAGACTCGAGGTCGCACAACTCTATGTAGAGATGGGCCAATTGCCCAAGGCGGCCCGCTACTATCTGGCCGCGGCTGAAATCTACCGAGACGCAGGTCTGGCCCACAAGGCTCGCGAGCTGTTGCTCAAAGTCATGGAATTCGAGCCCGGCAACGTCCAGGCTCAAGAGATGATCGGGTCGCTGGCCGGCACCCCCGGCGTCGGCGGCGCCCCCAGCGCGCCCGCCCGCCCGGCCGCCGCTCCCGCTGCCCAGACACCGGCCGCAGTGACCAGTGGCGGCGGAGCCGGCTCTGGGGCCGTGACTTCGCCGACACCATGTCTCTTCCTTCGCAAAGACCAGCAGGCGGCCGTGATGAGTCAGATCACCCAGGCTCCAGACCCGGCCGCTTTCCCGTTCCAACCTCTTCCCCGAGTAGACGCCAGAGCCATGGCCAAGCGGCAAGAGGAGCGGCGCCAAGCCGAAGAAGCCATGCGCGTCAAAGACCGCACTCGTGTCGAGTCAGCCTTCGGCGGCGGGCCGGGCGGCCTCACGGCCGGTGGCGGCGGGTTGCTAGCCCAGGCCAAGCGGTCGGGCCAGGGCCGTCGCAAGGGCGACAGCACGGAAGACGAGGCTCCCAAGCGCGGCCCTCGGGGCGTCCGCAGCGGGAACACCGACCTGGCCGACGCCATCCGCCGTAAGCTCCAGGGGGGCTAGACCCGCCTGAAGGGCGGCGCTTTCGATAAAACCGCAAAGGCGCAAATGCGCCGAGAGGGACCTGGATCTCGCAGGTGAGCGCTCGAATTTGAGAAAACCGCGGAGATACGCGGTGGGCGCGGGGAGGGTCGCTTACCTGGAAGGTTGGCGCTTTCGATAAAACCGCAAAGGCGCAAAGGCGCCGAGAGGGACCTGGATCTCGCAGGTGAGCGCTCGAATTTGAGAAAACCGCGGAGATACGCGGTGGGCGCGGGGAGGGTCGCTTACCTGGAAGGTTGGCGCTTTCGATAGAACCGCAAAGGCGCAAAGGCGCCGAGAGGGACATGGATCTCGAAGGTTGAGCTCGCTTGTGTAATTTTTGGATCGGGCGGCTGGAACTGGGACGGGAGCGCCTCTTCGAGCAAGCCGCAGGCGCACGGTGATCTCGGTGTTCAGATTCGCTTACCCGCTCAGGTGGAGGTCGAAGGTGCTCTAGCAAGCCCTGAGGAGCGAAAGTATGGACTTTCTAGAATTGATCCAGGACTTAGAAGCCGAGTGGGATACAGGCTTTTTCGCCAAACTGCGCGTCAACGGTTTTGACCTGGATGGATTTAAGCGCGTAGAGTTGCTCCTATTGAAGCTAAGTCATGAGACAGAAAGCTACCCACAGAGGCTCGTCGCGTTGACCTGGTTCATTCCTTTGTTCATGAGTTGGCAGGAAGCGCCAAATTTGGAGGCTCAGGAGTACAGGAATTACTGCAATCGTCTTGAGAAACTGGTGATGGAAGGTCTGGGGATGCCGTGACGCCGAGCCGCGACGGCGCCGAGAGGGACATGGGCCTCGAAGGGCTCGAGTTGAGAAAACCGCGGAGATACGCGGTGGGCGCGGGGAGGGTCGCTTACCTGGAAGGTTGGCGCTTTCGATAAAACCGCAAAGGCGCAAAGGCGCCGAGAGGGACGCGGATCTCGCAGGTGAGCGCTCGAATTTGAGAAAACCGCGGAGATACGCGGTGGGCGCGGGGAGGGTCGCTTACCTGGAAGGTTGGCGCTTTCGATAAAACCGCAAAGGCGCAAAGGCGCCGAGAGGGACCTGGATCTCGCAGGTGAGCGCTCGAATTTGAGAAAACCGCGGAGATACGCGGTGGGCGCGGGGAGGGTCGCTTACCTGGAAGGTTGGCGCTTTCGATAAAACCGCAAAGGCGCCGAGACGCAGAGGGCGCAGTGCCTGAGAAATTAACCGCGGAGATCAGGAAGGCACGGAGAGGGTTGTGGGGGGCGTGGAGTGAGCGTCCTGGTGAATTTTATGGGTTAGGATTTTACCCACTTCGAATGGGGTGCTCAAAACGGCGGTGGCTGCCCGATCCCCGCGTTAAAGACCCAGCAGGCGCACACGTTCAATGTGAGCGGTGCCTGAAGCGCGTCGGTCGTCCCGGCGCGTGGCGGAGGTCCCGGCCACCTCCTCCGTGGCCTCTGTGACCCACGAGCATCGACCGCCCAGTCGCCCCTCGGCCTTGACCACCGAGTGCGACTACGAGGGGTAAGCCCTCGATTGGCGTTTCACTCGCGATTCTCGGTCTCTTCTTCGCCCGTTTCGAAATCCTCGGGAAAGTCGTGCCGAATGGCGCACCCAAGGTTGCCGTCGTGATCAGCTAAGATGGTCCAGGCCCAAGTCGGGCACCACAAAGCTGAATCTCCTCCGAATTCCCGGAAGAACAAATCCAGGTCACTTGGGGATGGCAGACGAGCACAAGCGCAAAGATAGAGATCTCTACAGATTCTCTGTGGGAGGAAGTAGAAAGAAGTTCCCACAAATCCTCCAAAGGCTGCAATGGCACGCATTCCGAAGTATCGGCTATGCAGGGAGCGGCCCTCTTCAAAAGACGAGAATAACGGGGCTGATTTGCCACCGACGCCGAAGTGCTGATTCCACGCTGCAAACTGTTTCTTGCGTTCGCGCGCAGGAAGCAAAACAGAAGTAGAACAGTTCCTGGCGATAAAGCGCTCTGCACGATCGAGGAACATCCTATTGCCTCCTTGCTGGTGAAGGGGGGACTCCGGTGCCGCAGTACCAATTCCTCCGCGCCCCCCGCGGAACTCCGCGGTCTACCACCCAGCAACCGCCAACGCTCCAGCCACACTCTCTGCGTCTCGGCGCCTCGGCGGTTTTCACAGCGGGGGCCTAGGCCTGGGCCAGTTGCCCCTGATTGCGCCGCAGGAAGTATTCTTGCGCCCGGGCCAGGGCGGGGGCGACATGTTCTTCGAATTTGAGCACAGCCTCGACGGCGGCTCGGAAGCAGTCCATGGGTAGGGCTTGTTTGGCATCGCAGAGCTGCTCGGGGCGGAAGGCTTCGGAGTGGATGATCTCGGTGATGGTGCCGGCCGGGCCGTAGGGCAGGGCGGACATGATGTTCTCGACCACCAGGCGGTCGTCGCCGGCGGCGTGGCTGGGGTCGTAGATCACCGGCAAGATGGTTTTTTGCTGAGCAAAGCGGATGACGTTGAGATCGGGGGTGAAGCGGTTGTAGCCTTTGCCCGCGAACATCGTCTTGACACCGCGCTCACAGAGGATGATTTCCAGGTTGTTCTGGTTGGCGATGTATTCGGCCGCGTTAAACCACTCTTCGGCGTCGTTACCGAAGCCTCGCTTGAGGATGACCGGTTTGCCCGTCTGGCCCACCGTCTCGAGCAGTTTGAAGTCCTGGGCGTTGCGAGTGCCGATCTGAAAGCAATCGAGATGGCCGGCCAGTTGCTCGACCAGGGTATGATCCATCACTTCAGAGACGTAAGGCAGGCCGGTCTCTTCGCGGACTCGGTCGAGCAGTGCGACGCCCTGCATGCCCAGCCCGCGAAAATCGGTGGGGCGGGTGCGCGGCTTGAAAGCGCCGGCCCGGAACATGACGCGGTCGCGAAGGCCATACTCGTCGGCCAGTTTGGCCACCTGACGCGCCTGGATGAAGACCTGCTCTTCGGTCTGGACCGAGTCGGGCCCCACCACGAAGATATGGCGGTTGTCTCCGAAGCGGCGCACGGCTCCGTCGGGGCCGCTGATCTCGACGATGCGATTGTCGCGGCTGACCGCCTGTCCGTCGCGGCCCGAGACGATGCGGGCGATGTTCTTGTAGCCCGACGAGATGCGCCAGGCCCGGGTGACGCCGGGCAGGCTCTCGATGTAGTCGAGGTGGTTGGCGACGGCGCGCACATCGCCAATGACGTGCAGCGTGTCATAGACTTCTTTGCCCTCGATGGTTTCGAGTTCGTTACCGTGCTGGGCCAGGAGTTTGCGAATAGAGTCAACAGTGGGGCTATTGCCCTTGCGGATTTCGATGATCATGGAAAGCTACTTTTCTTTGCCGATGCCGGCCAGTTGGGCCAGTGTTCGATTGGTCTCATGCAGGGTCTTGAGGGTGTGATCGAGAGTGTGGGGAAAGAGGCCGGCCAGTTTTTCGACCAGTTCGCGCTCTTCTACCAGTAAGATCATCAGCGGTTGAACCGCGATGCCCTCGAGATACTGTTGCTCTTGCTCGATGGGCACAATCTCTTCGAGTTCGCTGACCAGGCGGGCGGCTCGGGTCGGTCCGGGACCGGTGTGCATCCCATGGGCACGGGAAACCCTCTCGACCGATTCGAGCATTTGCTCGGGGGTGACCAGTCGCATGAGAGCAAAGGCTTTGAGCTGGTTTTGCAGCTCGCTGACCAGCAGGGCCACGAGATCCACTTCTTGGGCGGCGGCCTGGGAGCGCACTCGGCTCTCTTCGGCTGCTTCGATGGCCAGACACATCTTCTTGAGTTCATTGAGATAGATGACCTGGCTGTCGCCCGAGTATTTTTTGAGGGCCATACGGGCCTGGGTAAAGGCCGAGATGGCTCGAGCCATTTCGGCTGAGACCTTCTGGGTCGACCCCATCGGGTTCTGATAGTAATGCACTCTAATCGCGCCTCTCGAGAGTTACGAACACACTGTCGTAGGCGTGTCTTTCGTCTCGAGGATGGGGAACCCTGGCGGTTTCCTTCCACTCGTCGCGGTCAAACTCGGGATAGAAGGCGTCGGCCTCGAAACCGCCCTCTACGTAGGTGAGATACTGACGGTCGGCCCGGGGCAGGAAATAGGCATAGATGGCCTCGCCTCCGCCGATCATGACCTCCGGTGTCCCGTGACAGAGCGCCACGGCGGCCTCGGGGTCAGAAACCACCTCGCACCCCGGCGCCTCGAAGTCGGGTTGGCGGGTGACGACGATCATTCTCCGGCCGGGCAGAGGGCGACCGATGGACTGATAGGTCTTGCGCCCCATCACCAGCGGCTTGCCTGCCGTCAGCGACTTGAAGCGGGCGAGGTCGTCGGGAAGACGCCACAGTAGCTGGTTGTCTTTGCCTATCTCACGGTTTTCTCCGAGGGCCGCGATCAGACTGATGGTCATACCGCGATGGGAGCCCGCAAAGCGGGGTGGTGCTGATAGTTGACCAGTTCGAAGTGCTCATAGCGAAAGTCGTCGATCGACTGGACGCTGGGGTCGATCTTCATGGTTGGCAAGGGAAAGGGCTTGCGCTTCAACTGCTCGTCGACCTGGGTGAAGTGGTTGGTGTAGAGGTGGGCATCGCCCAGGGTGTGGACGAAGTCACCGGGCTTTAAACCGGTGACCTGAGCCATCATCATGGTTAAAAGCGCGTAGGAGGCGATGTTGAACGGCACCCCCAGGAAGACGTCGGCGCTACGCTGATAGAGTTGGCAGCTGAGCTTGCCTTCGGCCACGTAGAACTGGAAGAAGGCGTGGCAGGGGGGCAGGGCCATGTGGGGCAGCTCCCCTACGTTCCAGGCGCTCACGATGTGGCGCCGGGAATCGGGGTTGGTGCGAAGACCTTCCACTACGGCCGCGATCTGGTCGATGGTGCCTCCGTCGCGGGTGGGCCAACTGCGCCACTGGGCGCCGTAGACCGGCCCTAGATCACCGTTTTCGTCGGCCCATTCGTCCCAAATCGGAACCTTGTTCTCTCGCAGATAGGCGATGTTGGTCTCGCCTTTGAGAAACCAGAGAAGCTCGTGGATGACCGATTTCAGAAAGAGCTTCTTGGTGGTGACGGCCGGGAACCCGGCGGCCAGGTCAAAGCGCATCTGATGTCCGAAGATGCTGACGGTGCCGGTGCCGGTGCGGTCAGACTTAGGCACCCCCTGGTCGCGGATGAGTCTCATCAGGTCTAAGTATTGCTGCATGGTGTGCTCTGCTTCGGGGACCTCTCGCCGAATCCCGCGAAAACCTGTTCCATATCGACTTCGCGGAGCCGCGGGAGCTTCCTGGCCTCCTCAGGGCGGGAGGAGCGCATTCTGACGAAGCGAAGCCAGGGGTCGTGTGACCAGTTCCGAGCCACATGGGGGCGAAAGCGTCCCCCAACGCGAGTTTCGCCTCGACCTGCTAGCGGCTCTGGCTCTTGGTCTGGCGGTGACCATCTTTTATGCCGTCTGGCCTGCCCACGACACTCGGAATTGGGACGCCCTCACGGCTGCGGGTTGCCTGGTTTTCTGGGATAGGCTGAGTTGGGCTCAGGTGCTCCACTTCGCCCATCCTCTCGTGTTTCCGGTCACCCGTCTGTTTCAATTTGGGTTGCCGGGACTCTCGCCTCTGATGGTGGTGACCGTCACCGAGTCGGCCTTTATGGGCCTGTGCGCCAGCCTGCTGTTTGGCGCCGGTCGGGCCAGCGGCGCCGGCCGATGGTTTGCCTGCTTTCCGGGCCTGATTCTGGCTTTGTCCACCGGCCTGTGGGTGGTCACCACTTCGGGGGAGGAAAAGCCGATGGGGACGGCCATCGCCCTGCTCTTCACAGTGCTTTATCTCAGCTCGGCCGGGGCCTTCGCCGAGCATTACCCCAGGGTGCCCGAGACCAGGTTGACGGCGCTTTGCCTGGCGGGACTGTTATGGTTGGCCCTGATGGCGCACCTGGTGAACGGACTACTTTTTGGCCTGGTGGGACTCACCGCCGGCGTGCGCTGGTTGCAGGGCCAGAAAGAACAACTGGTGAGCGCCGGCATCATTCTGGGGCTAGGGGTCCCGGCCTCGCTCTTGAGCTACGTCGCCCTGGGGTTGTGGGTGCACCATCAACCCGGTCTGGCCGCTCTGCCGGCCTGGTTGACCCAGTATCACTACGACACCTACTTTCAACCCGATCAATCGGTGGTGACCGCTCTCACCCAGAGCGGTCTGGGGATCTGGCAGGCCCTCCTGGGAGAGCCGTTGCCCTCGGCAGGCTGGGCTCTGCTGCTGGTAGCCGTCTGTCTGCTGGTCGAGTTGGTGGCGTTGATCGCGCTGGTCCGACGGGGACGGCTGGGAGCCGCGGTCGGTTTGGCAGGCTTCCTGGCGGTGTCGTTCGTGAACTCCATGTATTTCGCCGCGCTCATTCCCGAGAGTTGGCTCGAAATTATCGTCTTTGCCCTGTTGCCAGCTTCTATGGCTATGGCTTCTCCCAAGGCAGGATTGAATGTGGGCGGGGTATTGGCAGGGCTTTTGGTGTTAGTTTTCGCCGGGCGTCATCTGCCCGTCATGACGGCCAGCTGGCACGGCCAGAACCACCACCAGAACCTGGCCCGGTTGGTGGCCCGCGAGGCGGACGGGGGCATCGTCTTGCACAACTATCTCTATCTGCAGCACTATCTGTTGATGGAACAGGGGATCGAGCCCATCCTCTGGGGCAATCTCTATGCGGTCGGCCGGCCCCGACTCGAAGTGATGGGCGCCTATCAAACACCTTATCGCTCGGTGTTCTACGACACAAAGGCAACGATCGACAGCGTCAATCTCAAGCTCGAGCAGGGCACACCGGTGTTCGCACTGGGATTGGAGGTGCCTCAAGAGACGGCCACTCTCCGGTCACTGGCCGAACTGGGCCCTCACAAGACCCTGGTGGTCAGCACCCCTCCACGGAATGGTCAGGCGGGCGAAGTCCGCTTTCGCCTATGGAAGGTCTTGCGACTCAAGCCCGGGTAGGGATGTCGGCGCCGACCTAGAACAGCGGGGTCGTGCCCCCTTCTCAACAGGTCGAACATCCCCCCCATCCTTGGGACTGGCGTACCATCCTGGTGCTGACCGTCATGCACCTGGGAGCTCTCGCCGCCCCTTTCGTCTATACTCCCTCAGCCGCGCTGATGGCCCTATCGCTCTATGTGATGAGCGCTCTGGGCATCACCCTTGGCTATCATCGCTTGCTGACCCACCGAAGTTATCGCGCCTCACCCTGGCTTGAACGACTGATCGTCCTTATGGGGTCGCTGTCTTTTCAAGCTGGGCCGGCCGCCTGGGTGGCCATTCATCGCTCCCACCACGCGCGCAGCGATCGCGAAGGCGATCCTCACAGTCGAGCCGAGGGCTTCTGGTGGTCCCATGTCGGTTGGATGCTTTATCTGACCCCACGTCGCCTCGACGACTCCTACACCCGGCGACTGGCTCGCGATATCCTGGCCAATCCTTTCTATGCCTTCCTCGATCGCCATTACTTCAAGCTCTGTCTGGGGACCGGCTGGTTGCTGTTCATCCTCGGCGGCTGGTCGTGGCTGGTGTGGGGGATGTTCCTGCGGGTGGCCCTGGTCTTTCACGCCACCTGGCTGGTCAATAGCGCGGCCCACACCTTCGGCTATCGTAGCTATGCTACCGGAGATCGGTCGACTAACTGTTGGTGGGTGGCTCTGCTGACGATGGGAGAAGGGTGGCACAATAATCATCACGCCTTTCCCACCTCGGCCCGGCATGGGTTGCGCTGGTATGAGTTCGACCTGACCTGGCTGGTCATCTCGGGCCTGGAACGGGCCGGACTGGCCTGGGATGTGAAGCTACCGCGTCTGGAAACGAGCAGGGAGGGCGGGTCGAGCGGGTCGAACCCCGAGCCGTGGCCACCGTTAGATTCACTAACCACCTCAAGCGATTCTTCCCGGACCTGACCGAGGTCGAAGTGGCCTGTGCCACGGTGGCCGAACTGGTAGCGGGCCTCGACCAGCGTTATCCCGGCCTGGCCGGCTATCTGCTCGATGATCGAGGTCGTCTGCGAGGGCACGTCAACGTCTTCGTTGATGGTAGCGTCATTGCCGACCGCGCCAACTTGAGCGATACCCTGACTCCGGCCAGCGAAGTTCATATCATGCAAGCACTTTCAGGAGGTTAGATGCTCTCGAAGACCAGGGACACTCTGTTGCTCGGCACCCGCAAGGGTCTGCTGACCTTCGCTCGCGAGAACGGCAAGTGGTCGCTTGCCGGCGAGGCCCATCAGGCCATCCCCGTTTCGTACGCCGATGTCGATGCCCGCACCGGCCACTGGTGGGCTTGTCTCGACCACGGGCATTGGGGCAACAAGTTGCACCGTTCCAGGGACGAGGGAAAGAGTTGGCAAGAGTTGGCCGCACCCAAGTATCCCGAGGGCGAAGAGATCAAGGAGGGGGTGCCCGCCAGCCTCTCTTACTTGTGGGTATTTGCCCCCGGGGGCGCTGATCAGCCGGAGCGGGTCTATCTGGGCACCATTCCCGGGGGACTCTTCTGCAGCGACGATGGGGGAGAGACCTTTGAATTGGTGCGCGGACTGTGGGACCATCCCAGCCGCAAGACCAACTGGTTCGGGGGCGGCTACGACCATCCGGGAATTCACTCGATCCTGGTGGATCCCGCCGATAGCCGGCGCGTTCTCGTGGGTATCAGTTGCGCCGGCGTTTTCGAGACCACCGATGGGGGCCAGAGTTGGAACGCTCGCAATCGAGGCCTCAAAGCCGAATTTTTGCCCGACCAGGAGGCCGAGTATGGCCATGACCCTCATCGCCTGGACGTGTGCGGGGCCGACTTTCGTGCCATGTGGCAACAGAATCACTGCGGCATCTTTCGCAGCACCGACGGGGCCGTGAGCTGGGAAATGGTGAGCCAGGAGGGGGGACCCGCCCATTTTGGCTTCGCTCTGGCTGTGCATCCCCAGCGGGGAGACACCGCCTGGGTGGTGCCGGCTCTCAGCGACGAGAAGCGGGTGGCCATCGACCGCAGCCTGTGTGTTTGCCGCACCGAAGACGGCGGCCGCAGTTGGACCGCGCTCCGCCGGGGTTTGCCCCAGCAGAATTGCTACGACATTGTCTATCGGCATGGCCTGGACGGCTGCGGCGAGCGACTGGCTTTCGGGACCACCACTGGTAATCTCTATATTTCGGACGACGGCGGCGAGGGCTGGCAGGCGGTGGCCCACCATCTGCCCCCGATCTACTCGGTGCGGTTCGCCGACCTGTAACCATGATCACTGAGGCGGGGGCTGCGGCCGGGCTAAACTGAGCCTATGTTAAGAATGCTGCAGAACCTGTTCCGTTCCAGGACCGCCCCGACCAGTAGAGAGGTCTATCAGGTGCGAGGCCACCTCACCGACCTCACCGGCGGGGTCGTTTTTTTGCGCAGCGAACTGGAGGGAGTCTTTCTGCTGGTGCCGGCCTCGAGCCCCGAGGAGGCGACCACGAATGCTTACAACTGCTATCGCACGATGCTAGAAACAGCCGGACATCAGGTCGCCGACAGCACCGTCGACAGCCGCTATCGGATGCACTTGGATGTGCTGGGAACGACGGCCTAGGGGACCTGGGCTACGTCGCAAAGCCAGAAGTCGGTCAGATAGATAGCCTGGTCGGCCCCGCTGGCATCGGCCGAGAAGACCTCGGAGGGCGTGCCCGTGTTCGTCGCCCAAGAAAGGCTGTAGACGCGCGAAACGTCGGGGGCGATTCCGGCCCCGCCCACCACCCGGCCACTGGTCACGACGGTGGTCGTATCAGCGCCCAGGTCGGCCAGAATCACCCGGCCGTTCGAGGACACGGCCGAGTGGGTTCCGCCGGCTGAAAGGGCCAGGTTTCCCGAACTGATGCCGCCCAACGAGAGATACGAAGTAAAGACCGGCGCCGTCGGGGTCGAGATGTCGAGCTTGCCCATGTAGTAGCCGCTAGCGGTGCGATAGGTTACCGCCAGTTCGTTGGCCGTAGCCCAGCGCATCAGCGCGACACCTTCGCTGGCCGGAATGCCGATGTCGAGGGTAGATCCGTAGTTGGTGCCCTCATAAACAGTCAGGGTCGAGGGCGAATAGCCGGTGTTGACCGCCAGCCGAGTCCCATCGGGCGAAAACGACATGGCGGCCGCGCTGGTGGTGGTGGGCCCGGTCCAGAGCAGAGTGCCGTCCATGGTGATCACCCGCGGCGCTGCCGTGAAGACCGCGCCCCCCCAATAGGCCACCCTGGTGCCGTCGCGCGAGACGGTAAAGGGTCCGGGTCCGCCGGCCACGCTGCCGACCGGGCCGCCCAGCCGGCGGATGTTCGAGCCGGTCAGGCTGGCCGCCATCAGATCGTTGGATCCCCCCACCGTGGCGGTGAAGATCACCCACGAGCCGTCGCCCGAGAAGCTGACGTATTTAGAGATTCCGGTGCAGCCGGTGATGTCGCTCTGGGTTACGACCGGGGTCAGCTCGCTACCGTCAGGATTGGCGATCCAGATAGCGTGCTCACCGTCTTTCTGTGTCCAGAGCAACATCTGGCCCGGCTCGGCGGTCAGGCCGGCCTGATAAGCCGTGTTCACGCCCGAGGCGGCCGTGGCCACGTTGCCGAACTCATCGGTGACCTCGACCTCCAGGGTCACCGGGCCGGTCACGTTCTGCGCATGCCAGACCCAGTGCGAGCGGTAGCGTCCCGAGGCCGAGTCCCATTCCATGCGGGTGGGGGTGGCCGAGGAGAGGACTCCCTGCCCGGCCGTCCAGTTGCAGAAGAGCGCTGCGCCTTCGGGGCTGACGGCCTCGACTAGCAACTCGATGTAACCGCCGTCCGAGATCGAAATGTCGAGCCCGGCGGGCAGATGGGTGTCGCTCGGGTCGGGCTGCAACGAAGTGGCCACGATCTGGGGGGCGGTCGTGGCCGGTCCGGCCAGGGCGGGCAGAGCCAGGCTGGCGGCCTCGAGACGCCCCTGCACCGCCACCCCGGGGTTGGCCTGGTAGGCCCCCTTGGCCAGGGTGACCTCGCCGGTAGGGTTGATCGTCAGAGTAAAGGGTTCGGCCAGTTGAGTGGCGGTCTCGAGGGCCACCGGGCTCGAGGTCGGAGGGGTTCCTGTCAGGCTGGCTCCACCGGTCGTGGTCGCTCCACTGGATACGATCAAGCGGTAGCAGCCGTCAAACAGCGGCAATCCGTTGCTGGTCACCTCTCCGGAGGGAAGGAAGATCAGGGCCGGGTGGGTCGGGTCTGGCAACAGCAGGTCGTCGACCGGAAAGTTGATGGGCGAAGTCAGAGTGACGGTGGCCGCACTGGGATAGTTGCCCAGGAAGGCGGTAGCCCCACTATAATCCCGGCCAAAATCCTGCGACCGAATGACCTGCATCTGATGCTCGCCTCGGACCAGGTAAAAGCCCGAGGCCGCGGCGGCCGGCAGCACGAAGGCGTGGGGTTCACCGGTCGAGATGGCGGCCAGGCGCAGGCTGCGAAGGTCGTCGGATAAGGCGGTAGCGGCTCCGCCAGCCCCGGCCTGGCCCTGAGTCGGCTGGAGTGTATAAAGGCAGAGCAGCAGTAGCGAAAACACTACCAGCGAGACCATCAGCTCAAGCAGAGTAAAGGCGCGGTTTCGCTTCATGAGTTGGCTCCCAGGTCAAAGATCGAAAGGAAGTGGACGTAGTCGGGATTGGGAGTGGTTGGGCTCGAGCGCAGGGTGGCCGACATGTCGACTTCGGCCTCGAGGGTGCGGCGCACGCGCCGTTCTCCGGGGGGACCCAGCCCGCCGGTGGACCGGACTTTCAAGATTCGGTGAGGATCAGGCATCAGCGCATAGTCCAACTCTACCATGTAGCTGCCCACCAGGTTGCCGTCGAGGTCTTGAACCTGCTCGGTGTAGGTAAAGGAACTCGAGAGCAGCGAGGTGGGTGGGGGAAAGGCCCAATCTTTGAGCAGCTTGACTCTCGCATCTTCCAGGCCAGCTTCGGCCAGAGCCCGGGCGGCGACCTGCTTTTCCATCCAGGCCGCCTGCTGGTAGCGGCTTGCTCCCTGGCTGGCCACGCCCAGGCCCAACAGAAATAGTAGGCTGATCAACAACAGGGCGGCCACGATTCCGATACCTCGTCTGGTCACAGCAACCTCAACAGGGCCGCGCCGGAAAACGGTATGACCCGTCCCTCGCCGGGGATGGTCAGAGTCACGTTTACGGCCGTGCCGTTGAGGGTGGCGGCAAAGCCCGCCACCTTGCCCAGGTCTTCGGCGCGCCCACCGGTGGTGCAAATGAGGTGCTCGTCGATCACCTCATAGCGCACCCGCACCGTGGCCGCTCGCGGGTTCCAGGGGTCGGGGGCCGAGGCCGGCACCACCCGCGCCGGGTCCTGGCGGTCGATCTTGTCGAACTCTATTACCGAGGCCGTCCCGCTGGCCGGCGAGACCAGCGCCGTCACCTGCTCGAGGTCGTTGGTGATGCGCCAGACCAGAGCGCTCCCGGTGGTGGTATCCAGGGCTCCCGCCCGCCGCATGGCCTGCCAGTAGCGGTCGGCCAGGCTGGCGCTGACCACCAGGATGGTGGCCATCAGGCCGACGCTGACGACGACTTCTATAAGCGATAACCCGCGGTTCATGGCGTCACGTCCATCACCGCTGAAGCCGCTCGAAGGCTCGCCCCATCGTAGCGGACCACCGCCTCGACCCGGCACTGGCCGGCCGTGCCGGTGCCGGTTTGGAAACGGGCCGTCGCTCCGCTGCGGTCGATGGACTGCCAGGACCCGATGCCCCCCATCGAGACGATCTGCCAGTCGACAAAGATGTCCGGCACGGGATTGCCGAATTCGTCGTTGATGGTGGTGGTGAAGACGGGGGTTTGCCCCGGCCCCACAGGATTGGTAAAGGTGCCGTTGACGGCGGGAGTGATCTGGCGGGGAGTATCGGCCACCAGCGACACCAGCCGGTAACGACCGTTGGCTCCCCAGGTCACGGTGATTTCGACGGTGTAAGCCGAGGCCGCCAGCAGGCGTTGTTGACCGGCTGCGTAGCTGCTTTCGAGCTGGCTGCTGGGGCTAAATAGCTGGCGCGGGGCCGAGCGGGTGCGCACCGAGAACGTCGGGGCGTCGGGGTAGCTCATGGTCTGGTCGGCCAGGCTCGACCAATCGTCGAAATGGTAAGCCGCTCCCTGGCCGCGGGCCCACTCGTGGATTTCGGTCAGTCGGCGGTGAGCCAACAAAGCCGCTTCCGACCGCTGACCCGCCTGCACCTTGCGCTGATAGGTGGTGTGGAAGAGCGCTGTCACCACCGCCAATCCGGTCAGCAGGAAAAAGACGGCGATCACACACTCCACCAGCGACATGCCTGAAGCTTGCCGCATCAGACGCCGAGTCTCCCCAGCGAGGCATAGAGCGGCAGAAACACCGAGACGATGACGAATCCCACGACCAGAGCGAGAAAGCCCAACAGCAGGGGTTCGATGACCACTCCTAGAGCCTCGGCCCGATAGTCCACCTCGTCGTCATAGAACCAGGCGGCCCGCAGCATCATGTCGGCCACCGAGGACGACTCTTCGCCAACCCGCACCAACTGCCGCAACAGGGCTGGGTAGAGGGCTGGAGCTTCATCCATGCCGGTGGATAGGGTCTCTCCTTCGACGATGCAATCCACGATGCGGACCGAATCCTCGGCCAACAGGGCGTTGCCGCTGGCGTGGGCTCCGAGTCTGAGGCTGGTCATCACGTCCAGACCCGACGATAATAGGGTGCCGACCACGGCGCTAAAACGAGCCGTGGTGCTCATGGTGACCAGCGGCCCCACCACCGGCAGGACCACCACGGCCCGAAAGAGCCTGGCGGCGGATTTTGGTTGGCGCATGGCGTCGTTCACCAGAAAATAGATGGCCAGCACCGCCGTCAGCGCGAGCAACCAGATGCCCGGATTGCGAACGGCTCCGGTGATGACGAACATCACCCGGGTGGGCAGCGGCAGTTCGGCATCCATCTGGCGAAGCACCTCCACGAAGCCCGGCAGCACACTATGAAAAAGGAAGAGGGTGGCGCCGGTGGTCAAAACCAGCACGAACGTCGGATAGGTGAGGGTGGAACGCACCTTGCGGACCAGGGCAAAGTCCTTTTCGACCCAGCTGGCTAATTTTTCGAGGGACGAGTCCAGGTCGCCGGTGCGCTCGCCCACCCGCACCATCGTCACATAGACCGGGGAAAAGATGCGGGGAAACAGGGCCAGGCTGGCACTGAAGTTATGGCCCTGGCTGATGCGCGCGGCGATGACCGAGATGACTTCCATGAAGACGGGGTCCTCGTGCTGGTGGCTCAGGCCGTTGAGAGCATCGAGAATGGGCATGCCGCTGCGCAACATGGTGGCCAACTGGCGGGTGAAAAAGACTATCACCGAGTGGGGGCATCGCGCGCGTGACATCCAAGAATTGGGCCCCATGGAGATCAATTCTGGGGGGGCGACTCGGGTCCTGCGCTCGCTGTCAGGCGAACGGCAGCTTTCGGACCGAGACGACCGTCTGGTCTTCCTGTCGCAACTCACTGCCCGGGTCGTTGTGCTCACGTCGTACGTAACCTAGACCGATGGGGCCGAAACGGGGCGATTCGACGGCGCTGGTCACCCAACCCACCTCTTTGTCTTCCACCATCAGCTTTCCGGTCAACGGTTTCTCGGCGCTCAAACCGACCAGGCGTCGGTTGACTCTGCCCCGGTGTAGAATGCGAGCCACCACTTCCTGGCCCGGGTAACATCCCTTGCTCTCGGAATACGAATCTGGGTCGGCCATCTCCAGGAACAACGTTTCTTGGTCATAGTCCTGGCCGTAGCGAGGTGTGCCCTGTTCGATGCGAAGCAGTTCGAGATTGGCCTCTCCATTTACCAGGTCTCGGGCTTCGGCCTCGGGTAACAGCACGGCGTGCGCCTCGGCCGCCAGGCGGCCGGTGGCAAACGAGTGCTCTCCCCTGGGCCCCTCCAGGCTGCACAGGACCTGCCAATCCGAGAGCACCTCCATCCTGAGCTTCTCACCGAAGTGAAACTTGTCGAGTTCGGCCACAGCCTCTTGCTCGAGTCCGGCCGGCACCTCGATCAGGTGTTCGTCTCCCAGGTTGTGAGCCCACATTTCAACCAGGGGTTTACCTTGTACGCTCAAAAGAAAGGTGTGCACGGTGGAACCCGCCGGGGTTCTCATGTTGTTGGAGGTGAGACGGTGCAAGAAATCGATTCGGTCGGGGCCCGAGATACGCACGATGCCCCAGTCTGGCCAGGCGGTGATCATACCCGTCAATACGCGGCCGGTTGGAGAAATCCTTACAAACCGTTAACACTCCTCGGAGCCCTCGGGTCTAGGTTGGCCCGTATGAGAATGCGCCTACTGCTAGTGGGCCTGACCGTGCTGGCTGCTTTCTTGGTACCAAGCGGCCGGGTCCAGGCCCAGGGAGGGCTACAGGGGTTTTTCGCCGGCACCTCCGCCGACGGCGGCATCTTTCTGGCCCAGAGTCACCAGGATCTCTCCGGCTCCATGCTGATCAAAATGGCCGGGGTCACCATCCCCGGGCGAGCCCTATCCTCTTTCAACAAGTATTGCTCTTCGGTGCTCGGTGGTCACCTCCTGATGATCAAGGTCTATGAGCGTCAGAACGACGTCAAGTTCATGCCCAGCTATACCGGTGTCATCACCATCATCACCGGTGGCAAGCAAGTCAACTTCAATAAACAGGCCCTGGTGGATGGTTACGGTATGCTTCGCCGCCAGGACGCCCGCTTTTCGACCTGGGAGAAATACGAGAGCAAAGGTCGCGAGCGCAAGGTAGGCATTTGGGCCGTCGGAGCGCCACACTGGCCGGTTCCCAAGATCCCCCACGCCGCCCCCGAATCCACCGCCCAGGGCACCGACCGCGATCGCATCATCGCCCAGCACGGACTGCCGGACCACACCAACCGCACCACCATTCCCGACAACTACAGCATCATCTCCTACCATCTCTACATCACCGATTTCTATCTGCGCGAGGGACTGGTGTTCATCTATCGCGACGGAAAACTGGTCAACAAACAGCCCTATGTCGAACGTTAAGCTCCTGATTCTTTGTTTGCTTTTGCTGGCGGCCCCGGCCCTTGCCCAGCCCCAGCCGGCCACCGACGACCAGGATCTGGTCATCGAAGAGGTCTTTGAGTCCCTGGGCGAGGCGGTCGACCCTGGCGAGCAGTACCAGCATGTTTTGACCTTCTGGTGCTCGCCCTATCCCCTCGAGCAGGGCTGGGCGGTTCAAGTGACGCGCCGCTGGAACCACCTGCATCCCGATCAGGCTGTGCGTCTGGTGGGCATCCCTCCCGATCGCCTGGCCGAGGATGTGCTGCGCGAGGCCATCAAGAAAGGCGAGACGCCCGACCTGAGCAATCACCTGTTTCCTTCGAACGTAGCCGAGTTTGCTCCCGCCCTGCGTCGACTCGACGACTTTCCCAAGCTCATGTCCCACCTGGCGGACCGCTCGGGGCAGGGCGCCGCGGCCCCCTTCCGCTCGCCCGATGGGGGACTCTATCAACTGCCATGGAAGGGCAACCCCATCCTGCTCCAATACAACACGGCGATGTTCCGGCGCTATGGAGTCGAGCCCCCGCGCACCTACAGCGATCTGCTCAAGGCGGCCAGGGAACTGCAGGCGCGCGAGCAGGTCTTCATGCTGGCTCCGGACCCGGCCGACAAGTTCTGGCGGCGGTATTACGATTTCTATCCGCTCTTCCTGGCGGCCTCGGGGGGACAGAGCCTGCTCAAAGCCGACGGCAGCGCCAACTTCGACAATGCGGCCGGGGTGGCCGTGATGACGTTTCTCAAGGAGCTCTACGCCAGTGGTGCCGCTCCGCGCCAGGAACTTTATCCTGATGCTTCCGACGAACTAGTCGCCTTCACCTCGGACAAACTGGCCACCCTGTTGACCGGTCCCTGGAACATCGAGTTGACCCGCGATATCGGAGGCGAGGCCGAGCAGTTCGACTTCGGACCGGTTCCCGTGCCCGATGACTACCCCGTTGATCAGCCCGTCTATAGCTACGGCAACTTTCGCAACTTCGGCATCTTCAAGAGCTGCCAGAATCCCGAATTGGCGGCCGAGTTCATTCTGTTTGCCACCAGCCACGAGAGCGATCTCGACCTGCTGCGCACCACCCACGAGTTGCCCTTTCGCCAGGGCCTCGAGTCGGATCCCCAGTTCGTCACGGCTCTGCAGCTCGAGCCGGCCCACCTGTCGAAGTTCGCCTTGCAGGCCCGCTGGCTCAAGCCGGTCGACAACGTGCCCTACTTCAACGAAGTGCTGAAGGCGCTTTCGAAGGAAGTGGTGGCCTGCGCCGTCGAGGGCAAGAAGACGCCCGAACAGGCCATTCACGACGCTGCCCTGGCCACCAACGGCTTGTCTTCAAAGCGCTAGACCGAGGTCGGCTCAGCTTCGAGAGCGAATAGTTTCGCTATGAAGACTCTCTACACGGGTGAGGATTTTGCTCGACTGCCCCTCGAGGGTCCGTACGAACTGGTGAGAGGAGAGCTCAGAGCCTTGACGCCTCCAGGTTTCGAGCACGGCGAGATCGCCAGCAATGTGGCCTTCGTGCTGAAGTCCTTCACCCGCCGGGTGGGTTGGGGCAGGGTCACCGTCGAGTCGGGTTTCTACACCCGTCGGGCGCCGGATTCAGTGCGCGGTCCG
Source organism: Vulcanimicrobiota bacterium (assembly GCA_050250895.1). Taxonomy (GTDB): domain Bacteria; phylum Vulcanimicrobiota; class Xenobia; order Xenobiales; family JADMJV01; genus CAYRFU01. The sequence continues at coordinate 39,439 of JBFWNU010000006.1, forward strand.
GATGTTGCGCTCTGGGCCGACCGCGAGGGGAGTCCCACCGGATTTAGCTTGACGCCACCGCTGGTGGCGGTTGAGGTCGTTTCGCCCAAGGACGCTTCGGAAGAAGTCGAGGAGAAGGTTCAAGAGTATCTGGCCGCAGGGGTTTTGCGGGTGTGGATACTTTATCCTCGCACCCAGACGATGCACGTCTACGCTCCCGAGGGTGTCTGCCAGGTCTACGGGATCGATTCTGCCGTCGAGGTCGATCCGTTGCTGCCGGGGTTTGCCTGCCAGCTGGGTGAGTTCTTCGGCCAGCTGTAGCGGGCTTTCGCAGGTCTGGCGCGAAGTCTGGACGATGTCGATTCGAATCACCCTGCTGGCCCTTTTGCTGACCTGTGTGGCCCTGGCCGAGCCTACCCCCAAAGAGCTGCTGGAAGCCGTCTTGAAGGACCCGGGCGGCTATAGTCAGATGTGCGCCATGCCCGAACCCAAGCCGCGCACCGAATTGCCCCTGTTTGGCTATCAGCGCGACTGGCGCGATAGCTGGATCACGGTCGAGAACTTCAAGAAGCTGCGGGCCCAGCGGGCCGGCGTAGTCAAAGCCGTGGCGCGCCGGCTCGAGAATGCCCTGCCGGGGGCTGTCAAGAAGGCCCAGAGCGAAGCCGCTCGCCTCAAGGCCGGCAAAGGCCAGACCAGCACCGAGCCCAACCTCGAGCTGGAATACATGATCCTGCTCGACCTCAACGGCGTGGAAGCCCTGCCGGCCTTGCTCCACCTCGAGCGAAAGCTCGACGAGGCCGCCATCTACCGATTGCCGGCCGCCAAGCTCGCCGCCCCCGACAACCCTCCCGAGTTCTACGGCCCCGGCGGTTACCTCGACCACGTTCAGGTGCTCTCGGTCATCTCGGCCCTCTTGCGCAATGAGCAGGCCGCCGGCATCGACTCGCTCAAAGCACCGGCCCGCTACGATCAAAAGCATCGCGATCGCATCGTGACTTTGGCCAACCAGTTTCTCAAGAACACCAAGCCCCAGAACTATCGGGCCGGCAAAGCCATGGCCAAAGAGCCGGTCACGCGATGATTCGCCTGTTGGTGTTGGTGGCGCTGCTGGGCGGCCCTCTTGACGGCGTCGAGTTCGTGCCGGTGGCGGCTGGCAGCTACATCGTTGGGGTGCCGGGGCATCCCCGCAATCCCCGGCGTACGGTCCGACTCGAGGCCTTCGAGGTCGCTACCACCGAGGTCACCAACGCCCAATTCGGGCGCTTTGTCGAGGCCACCGGCTACCTGCCCGACGCCAATCGCAACGGCTATGGCATGACCTTTCAGGAGGGAATGAAAGACTGGCATTGGGACTCGACCCGCGGGGCCGACTGGAGGCACCCGTTCGGTCCCGACCAGCCCGGTATCGAGGACAAGCCCGACCACCCCGTCACCCAGATCTCGTTCCAGGATGCCCAGGCTTACTGCGCCTGGGCGGGGGTCCGCCTGCCCACGGTCGAGGAGTGGGAAGTCGCCGCCCGAGCCGGCAGCCTCACCCGCTGGCCCTGGGGCGACGAGTTTTCACCGGCTCAGGCCAACACCTGGCAGGGCCAGTCTCACGCTCATAACACCCTGGAAGACGGTTTTCTTTATACCTCACCGGTGAAGAGCTTTGCGCCCAATGCCTGGGGACTCTACGACGTGATCGGCAATGTCTTCGAATATTGCGTTGATGAGCGTCTGCGCGACCCTAACGGCACTCTGCCAGCGGCCGGCCGGGGAGGGTCCTGGTGGTGCTCGCAAGGCACCTGTGACTTCTTCAACCTGGTCGACATCGGCCGCATGCACCCGCGCGGCACGCTCTGCAACCAGGGCTTTCGCGTGGTCCGCTCTATAGACCCGGACAGCCCCCACGAAACAGATAGTCGGCCCGATTGACCACGTAGCCGTGGGCCAGGCGACGGACCGAGTCGAGTACGGCCGGGGCGCGCTTGCCGAAGCGAGAGGCGCCCGCCCACTTTTCGGGACAGCCGGCCATCTCGGCGGCCCAGCGCGCGATGACGTCGGCTTGAACCATCCACTCCAGCTCGCGGCGGGCGGAGGCGCTGGCTTTGGCAAAGTCAGGGTCGGCTTTCAAAGCACGGTAAACAGCACCAATGCGTGAGCCGATCTCGCGTTTGTCAACCTCCTCCAGGCAGGCGAACGTCTGGTTGAGCAGGTTCCAGCTGTGATCAGCGCGCTTTTGCCCGCGCACGAGCATGCGGTTGACGGGAGGGCTGCTGAGTTGGCGCCCTTTGGTTGCGAACGTGGTCGATTGGGTGAAATTGATGGTCTGCATCGGACTCTCTCCTGGCTCTGAGTTGATCAGAGCATAGAGGGGGACCATCAAAAAAAGTTCCTTGTTCAGGCGGAGCAGTTTGCCAAATTGTAAACAGTCGGCTCTAGGGTCTGGCCACCGCCCTGGCCTGGGCGAAGATGGCTCGGGGCCCAGAACCCTCCATCCTGGCCCGTCCATTGGCGGCCAGGTGCTGGAGGATATGGAAGATGGTCTCGGTCTGGTCGACCCGGCCCATCCGGTCGGCCAGATCGCTGGCCGTCATGGCCTCACCCAGGCTGGTCTCGACGGCCTTCTGCAGTTCGAGCACGTCGGCCGCGGCCTTCTTGCCGGCCTCGACCCCGGGCTGGTGGTAGGCGTTGATGTCGACCAGTTCAGCGTACAGCCCCACGGCCCGCTCGTAGAGGGCGATCAATCCCCCGACCGTGAAGGCGTCGACCCGGGGCACGGTGAGCGTGATCGAGCTGCGTCCGTTCTCGGAGAGGGCCTGGCGGGTGCCCTGCCAGAACCCCGAAAGGTAGTCGCCCGAGGTCACTCCCTCGGCCACCTCGACCGGGCGGCCGCCGTCTTCGAGCACCACGATGAAGGTGGCAAAGAAGTTGTTGAGGCCGTCCCGTAGCTGTTGCACATAGGCGTGCTGGTCGGTGCTGCCTTTGTTGCCATAGACGGCGATGCCCTGATGGACCTCCTTGCCTCGGCGGTCGAGCGCCTTGCCCAGCGACTCCATCACCAGTTGCTGCAGGTAGCGGCTAAACAGCTCGAGACTATCTTTGTAAGGCAAGATCACCATGTCCTTGGCGCCTTTACCATTGCCGGCGGCGTGCCAGGCGGCCGCCAGCAAAGCGGCCGGATTCTCACGCCAACTCTGGCGGCGGGTGAGATTGTCCATCACCCTGGCCCCCTCCAGCAGGGCGTCGCAGTCGACCCCGGCCAGCCCACAGGGAACCAGTCCCACGGCCGACATCACCGAAGTGCGTCCCCCTACCCAATCCCACATGGGAAAGCGGGCCAACCAGCCTTCGGCCTCGGCCATTTGGTCGAGCTTGCTGCCCAGACCGGTCACGGCCACGGCTTGCTTGGCGAAGCTGAGTCCGGCGGCCTCGACGGTTTTACGGGCTACCAGCATGCCGTTGAAGGTCTCGGGTGTGCCGCCCGACTTAGAGATGACCACCACCAGGGTTTTGGCCAGGTCCAGCCCCTTGAGGGTGCGCTCGAAGCCGGCCGGATCGGTGTTGTCGAAAAAGTGCAAGTCGAGACCCTGTCCGGTCAACGCCTGGTAGATGAACTGGGGACCCAGGGCCGAGCCGCCGATGCCGATGGAGAGCACGTGTCGAAACTGGCCCCCGCTCTTGATTCTGGCCACGAAGGTCTTGATGTTGGCCGCCGTCTCGCGGATCTCGGCCGTGAGTTCGGGCTCGGGAGCCAGCTCAGGGAAGCGCAACCAGTAGTGCCCGACCATCCGCTGCTCGTCCGGATTGGCCACGGCCCCGGCTTCAAGCGCCTCCATCGCCGCCAGCGCGCCGGCCATCGGCTCATCGAACCGGGTTAAGTCGGCGAGATCGCTGCGCGAGAGGTCGAGGGTCAATCCCGCTTCGGGATAGGCGAAGTAGAAGTCTTGAAAACGTTGCCAGGTGGTCATGGGGCTGGCTTTCGTGTCCCCTCGGCCGTTCGCCTCCAGGGCGCGCTCGGCAGAAGGGAGCCGCTGCGCGGAGAAAGGAGCAGTGGCTGCGCCACTGAGACGGGAGCGCTAACTTCGCTTGCGCTCGTTAGCGGGAGAGGGGCGAGGTTCGCTTTGGCTCACCTCGAGATTTTAAGGTACACGACGCTCCGCGTCGTAACACGGGCGCGGCAAGCCGCGAAGTCCGACCCCCCGGGCCGAAGGCCTCGAAGGTTTGCGGCCGCAGGCCGCCTATCCATCCCTCGAAGCGAGCGACAGCGAGTTTCGCTCCCCCCTCGGAGCTCTGCTCCGCTCCCCTCTCCGGCCAAAGGCCGGCTCCTTTCTCGGCCACATCGTGGCCGCTTCGCTCTCGCGAGCGTAGCGAGCGCCTACTGCCGGATGTCGAGCTGGAAGTCGTTGATGGTGACGGTTTGCTCGTCCATTTCGAGGCTGCCGCCGGCCTGGCGGCTAGCCAGGAAGTTGTTCCAGGCCGTCTCGACGTTGGGAGAGAGGACATACTCGTGGGCCAGTTGGGTGACGGCCTTGCCCAGGTCGGGCAGGTTTAGGTTGTAGAGTCGGCCGAGCAATACCAGGCCGTCTCCGTTGGGAATTCCGCTCAGGGTCTTGAGGCCTTTGAGCAAGTCGGGATTGGGATCTTTGGCGATGCGCGCCACCGATTCGGCGGCCGTCTTGCCACCGTCATCGCGATAGACCGTGCCGTCTGAGTCTTTCACCTCGAGAGCCTTGAGCCAGAATCCGTCTTTCTCGTTGCTGCCGTCACTGGTGAAGTGAAAGCGCAGGCGGACCTGGCCGACTTGCTCGGGCAGGTTGAGGGTGGTCGGCCCGCTGCTGGTGCCGGTGAACTCTTGGAGATTGTTCCAGGTCTGACCGTCGCTCGACCAGGCCAGGGCCACCTTGTCATACCCCTGCTCGAGATCATAGTCGAGGTCGAGGCTCACGGTGGCGGCTTTGCCCCGCAGCCCGAAGGGCGGGGTGATCAAGCTCTTGGATTGGTTGGACTGATAAGGACCATAGGGGCTCTCGCTCCAACCGTGGCTGGTGCGGGTCCAGCCGTCGCTGTGCCAGCCCGCTTCCGGGGCTGACTTCAAGAGGGCCAGGATAGCCTCGGCGGTGGCTGGTTCGATGCTCATTTCGCCGGGCTCGGCCACGCCCAGGGCCTTGAGTTCTTCCGCCACCAGACGACCTGACAGGCGGGCTCCCACACCGGGGCCGGGAGCGAGTCCATCGGCGACGGCCCGGGCCCGGGCCGCACCGAAGTTGGTGGCCGTCAGCATGACCGTGCGAGCGAAGTCGCCAAAGTCGGGATGCTCGCGGTGAGGGTGCAGCACCGAGAAGACCTGCATGGCGGCATGGACGTTGCCTAGAGCCTGGGCGAGTTCATAGATGGCTTCGCACCCTTCCAGAGCCTGCTCCCGGTCGCCCGCAAACAGGGCTTTGATCGTATCGAGTTCGATTCGACGCTCTTCGGGAACGTCGGTCATCAGAGTTTGCTCACCGTCGCGCACCCGAAAATTGCGCATGGCGAATCCGTCCATGGCGTTGGAGGCGTCGGTGACTTCGCGCAAGCGCAACCGCAGGGGACCGCCTGCGAAGGGCTGGAGAGGAACCGAGACAGCGGTCCAGGCCTCGAGGGGGCCGGTGAATGCCTTCAGTTCGTGCCACTGGCCATCGCCCCGGCTGGCTTCTAGCAACACCTTGTCATAGTTTTGCTCGAGCTGGTGGCGAGCCTCGAATTCGACCACCGGGGCCGCTGCCCCGGCCAGGTTCAGGGGATGCGTAGTCAGCGACTGATTGGCGTTCAAAGCATAATCGCGACCGGGCAAACTGTCGAGCCAGACCGGGCCCCGGCGGCGCCATTCGCCTTCGGCGGTCCACAGGGACAAGCCCTGGGCGAGTTTGGTCAGGGCCGGTTCGTGGTCGAGTTGGAGACGGGTCAGATTGTCGGTCAACTCGACCAGATCGTCTAGCCGCGGGGCCTGAGAGGTGCCTTTGAGCAATTCCTGAGCGAGGTCCCAACTCCGCATGGCCCGCTCGACGTTTTGTTCGACATCTCCTTCGAGCACTCGGGTGGCCAGCCGTTGGGTGGGTTCGACTCCCAGCTTTCCGATCATCGGCGCCAGGGCTTGGGTGGGTTGCGATTGCAGCGACGGCCAGAGCTTGAGGGCGGTCGCCGCACTGCCGATTGCCTCAGCCAGCCCAGCTAAAGCGGGCACCTGGGCCGGCGTTTGGCCGGCAAACTCGTGCAGCCCCTCGAGTGTCAGGCGACGGCCTTCGGCTCCCGCGTCGAATAGGACCTCCGGTTCGCGTTCGGGAGCGTAGTTGCGCCGGCCTTCGAGCTTGAGGTCCTTGAGAAAGAATCCCTCACCGTCGTTGGAGGCATCGGAGGTGAGGTGGAAGCGAATCCAGACCCGTCCGCCTTCAAAAGGAGTCAGGTCGTAGTGCTGGTCGCTCCAGCCGGAGTCTCCGGTGTAGCTGGCCAGGGTGGTAAACGTATGACCGTCGCTGGACGCCTGCAGGTCGACCTTGTCATAGCCCTTCTCGAGCTGATGGCGAGAGGTAAACGACAACCGGGTTCCGGCCGCGTGGGTGAGGTCGATGGGCTCGAGCGTAAGCGAGTCGTTGCGGTTCATTCCGTAACCGCCGTTGGGATTGGTGCACCATTGGCCGGGCTCGTTCTGGCCCCACACGCCGCCGCAATCAAACGGCGAGCGCACGGCCAGCTCGACCAACCGTCCGAAGCTCTGAGGTTCGACGCCCTGGGATTTCAGCTGGTCATACAGGCCAAGAGCGTGCTCTAGCCCGTTGCGACTTAGCTCGGAGGCGGCCGAGAAGAGAGCAATCTTGTCGGTCACCGCGCCCTCCTTTTCGAGCAAAGCCCGGGCCGGTCGCATGCCCAGGGCAGACTCGAGTTGACGAGCCGCCTCCAGCTGGTCAGAACCTTCCAGGGCCAGCCCTACCAACAGCGCCGATTGCTGGGGCTGGTCGAGGCGGGCCAATCCTTCCAGGCGAGATTTTAGCAGCTCGCTCGGGGCATCGCCGTCGAGCAAATCGGCCAACACTCGGCCAGCCGTGTTCTCGGCTTCGAAAAGGTCCTCGGCCGGTCCGCCGTAGGCCGGGGTAGCCAGCAGTTTGACCTCGCTCAAGCGGCTCGCCGGGCCGTCGTTGCTGGCGTCTGAGGTCAGTCGAAAGCGTACTTCGGCGGCCTGGCCGTCGAAGGCACTCAGAGAATACTCGTGTTTTCCGCTGGTGGTTCCGGTGAAAGCCTCCAACGGCTGCCACGCGCCGGCCGGCTTGCGGACCTCGACATGCAGTTGGTCATAGCCCTTCTCGAGTTGGGTGGCCAGCTCAAACGACAGCCGGGCGCCCCGGTGGTGAGACAGGTCGACCCGCCGGGTCAGCGATTGGTTGGCGTTGTTGGGATAGTTGCCTGCGGCCTCAGCGAACACTCCGGGACTGGTCTCCAGCCAGCTGCCCTCGGCCTGCCAGCCCGAACCGAGGTTGGTCTTGACCAGCCCATCGAGAAGTGCCAGGCTCAGACCCGTCTGCTGATAACGGGCCGCGCGCGCCGCCAGCACGGCAGGCTTGTCGGTGGCCAGTCGGGCGAGCGACTCGACCGTTTTGGCGTCGAGAGGCAGGCGGTCCCGGGTGGCCGTCAGGCAGCCGTCCAGTTGGTCGGGAAAGGCCTTGACCAGGGCCAGATGACCCTCCAGCTTTTCGTTGGGCAGCTCTTCGAGCTGACGGTGCAGGGCGACCACTTGCTCGGGCGAGACCGGGGCCGCCAGGCTAAAGTTGACCAACGACCTGTCCAGATCAGGGCTGGCAGCTACCTGGCCCACCAGCTCAGCCGGGTTCTCGCAGCCTCGTTGCCGGAGTCCGATGGTGGCCTTGAGCTGTCGCTCGAGGTCGCCGCCAAGGTCGAGCGCATTCCAGTCCTGGTTGGCCGTCTGCGGCGTGGCCTCGGCGAGCTGGTCGAAGCGGCGGGCCCGCTCGAGCAACTGGCTGGCATTGGCGTCAAAGGCCTGGGCTGGCTCATAGTTCCCGAGCGCGGCCTGGCGATAGTAGACGGGCACGGCCTGGCCCTGACCGGCCTGGCTGTACGCCTCGAGCAAGGCCTGAGGCTCAATCTTTTCCTGCCGGAGTTTGAGCAGTTCGGCGGCCTGGTCGGGGTGGGCGAGTTGGCTGGTGACCCCTTCGATACTGGCCAGAAAGGCGGCCTGATCGGGCGTGCTCAGACGGCCCAGGTCGGTCTCGACCGCTTGACCTTGTTGCAACTGGCGGTAGGCTGCCAGGGCCCCACCTTCTCCCAGGTGAATCTCGCCCGCTTTCAAATAGCTGCCCAGCGGGTCGGGCTGAAATTCCAGCGCGTGCAGAACAGTCAGGCCAGTCACACCCTCGAGGGGTAGCCAGGCGTGCTTGCCCACTTTGACCTGCAGGCTGGGTTCGTTCTTGACGGCCAGCCGGGCCGCTTTGGCCGGGTCGGCCGGCTTCCAATCCTTGCGCCAGAAATCCCAGCCTCGGCCCTGATAGCGAAAGCTGACTTTATCGGCCAGCGCCTGGGTCTGTCGGGTGGCCTCGAGCACCGCCGGTCCTGGTCCGAAAAGCCCGCCAAAGAAGGCTCCAACCGCGCCCCACCACGAGGTTTTCGGGCTCGGGCTCGGCCTCTGGTCCGAGACCTCGACCTGGTCGTTTCTCTCCGGCGCCGGCGCAGCCACGCGCGGCACCGCCGGGGGGCGCCGGGCAAACGAGTGGCTGATCGGACCGATCTGCATATCCCCAGCCTATCGCCAGACCCTGAAAAATCGGTGAAGCGCGGCGCTCGCTGTGCTCGCGCGACGGGAGCGGCCACGTTGTGGCCGAGAAGGGAGCCGACGCTCGCTGTGCTCGCGAGAAGGGAGCGGCCACGATGTGGCCGAGAAGGGAGCCGGCCTTTGGCCGGAGAGGGGAGCGGAGCAGAGCTCCGAGGAGGGAGCGAAACTCGCTGTCGCTCGTTTCGGGTGGTCAGATAGGCGGCCTGCGGCCGCAACCCTTCGATGGCCTTCGGCCAGAGCCGGGCCGAATTTTGCGGCTTGCCGCACCAGTGTTACGACGCGAAGCGTCGTGTACCTCAAAATCTCGAGGTGAGCCAAAGCGAACCTCGCCCCTTTTCCCGCTAACGAGCGCAAGCGAAGTTAGCGCTCCCATCTCAGCGGCGCAGCCGCTGCTCCCACCTCCGCGTAGCGGCTCCCTTCTCGCCGGCTACGCCGGCGCCGCTTGGACATTCGTTCGACGGGAGGGGGTTTGGAGGCGGCGAAGATGAGTCGATGCATTCTCAACCTTATCAAAAACTGGTCACCTGGCAGCGAGCCATGGACCTTGTGCCTAAAATCTATAAACTAACCAACGACATCCCCCCACACGAGCAGTTTGGCCTCATCAGCCAGATTCAGCGCGCTAGCGTTTTGATCGCGGCCAACATCGCCGAGGGTCAGACGCGCGAGTCGCCGCGAGCGTTTGCCTATCATCTCAGCCTCGCCCGCGGTAAGCTGGCGCAGGTCGAGACCCTGCTTCAGATCGCCCTCAAGCTCCACTACATTCGCCCCGCCCAGGTGGATGCTTTGAAGGGCAATCTGGCCGACCTGCGCCGCCTGCTCGCTGGGCTGGTTCGAAAGGTCGAGGCGTGATGCTCGCTGTGCTCGCGAGAAGGGAGCCGACGCTCGCTTTGCTCGCGAGAAGAGAGCGGCCACGTTGTGGCCGAGAAAGGAGCCGGCCTTGGGCCGGAGAGGGGAGCGGAGCAGAGCTCCGAGGAGGGAGCGAAACTCGCTGTCGCTCGTTTCGAGGGATGGATAGGCGGCCTTAGGCCGCAACCCTTGGATGGCCTTCGGCCAGAGCCGGCGCTCGCTATGCTCGCGAGAAGGGAGCGGCCACGTTGTGGCCGAGAAAGGAGCCGGCCTTGGGCCGGAGAGGGGAGCGGAGCAGAGCTCCGAGGAGGGAGCGAAACTCGCTGTCGCTCGTTTCGAGGGTAAGATAGGCGGCCTGCGGCCGCAACCCTTGGATGGCCTTCGGCCCGGGGGGTCGGACTTCGCGGCTTGCCGCGCCCGAATTACGACGCGAAGCGTCGTGTACCTTAAGAACTCGAGGTGAGCCAAAGCGAACCTCGCTCCTTCCTCGCTAACGAGCGCAAGCGAAGTTAGCGCTCCCATCTCAGCGGCGCAGCCGCTGCTCCCACCTCCGCGTAGCGGCTCCCTTCTCGCCGGCGTAGCCGGCGCCGCTCCCATCTCAGCGGCGCAGCCGCTGCTCCCACCTCCGCGTAGCGGCTCCCTTCTCGCCGGCGTAGCCGGCGCCGCTCCCTTCTCGCAAGCGAAGCGACGCGCTCCCTTCTCGCCGGCTACGCCGGCGCCGCTAGCCGAACAGCTTGCTGACCGAAAGGTTGAAATAGTTGCGCCGAATGGCTTCGCCTAAAAGGGGAGCGACCGAGAGCACCGTGACTTTGCCGCGTTGGGCCGAGGAGGCCACTGGAATGGTGTCGGTGACGATCACTTCTTCCAGGGGCGAGGCCTCGATCAGATCTACGGCGTTGCCGGCGAAGAGAGCGTGGGTGGCGGCCGCGAAGGCCCGCTTGGCGCCTCGCTCCATGAGCATCTCGACGCCGCGCACCAGGGTGTTGCCGGTCGAGATGATATCGTCGACGATCAACACCGTCTTGCCTTCGATTTCACCCACCAGGTCGATCACGTCGATGGCGTCGGGGCGGGGGCGGCGTTTGAAGATGATGGCCAGGCCTGCGCCCAGACGCTCGGCGAACATGCGGGCGCGGTTCACGCCTCCGGCGTCGGGCGAGACCACGACCAGGTCTTCCTTGGGAAAGTTCTTGCGGCGGAAATACTCGACCACGATTGGCATGGCCATCAGGTTGTCCACCGGAATGTCGAAGAAGCCCTGAATGGCAGCCGCGTGCAGGTCGACCGTGACCACGCGGTCGGCCCCGGCGGTAGTGATCAGGTTGGCTACCAGTTTGGCCGTGATGGGTTCGCGACCGGCCGTCTTCTTTTCCTGGCGGGCGTAGCCATAGTAGGGGATGACGGCGGTGATGGTCTTGGCCGAAGAGCGGCTCAGGGCGTCGCACATAATGAGCAATTCCATCAGTGTCTCGTTGACGTTGCCGCAGGTCGGCTGCACCACGAAGACCTCGGCCCCGCGCACGTTCTCTTCGATCTGGACCCGGATCTCGCCGTTGGTGAAACGGGACACCAGCGCGTCACCGAGAGAGACCTCCAGATACTCCGAAATCGCCTGGGCCAGCCTGGGGTTGGCGTTGCCGGTGAAGACAACGATATTCTCACCCTCGAGGGCTGGCTGCTCCCTCTCTTCCAGAACTAACATCTCCCGCATCCCCTTCGCTTTACAGATTACCCCGCCGAGCTTGCTCTCGCTCAATCGCTTCGAACAAAGCTTTGAAGTTCCCCTGGCCAAAACCGCGACTTCCGCGTCTTTGGATCACCTCGAAGAAGACGGTGGGGCGATCCTGGATGGGGCGGGTGAAGATCTGCAACAGATAGCCTTCTTCATCGCGGTCGACCAGAATGCCCAGCCGCTGCAGGTCGGCCAGGTTCTCTTTGATGGTCCCGATCCGGTCGGGAATGGCCGCATAATAGCTGTCGGGAATGGTCAAGAACTCGAGGCCGTTGTCGCGCAGTTGGGACACGGTGGAGATGATATCGCCGGTCAGCAGGGCGATGTGCTGCACCCCAGGGCCTCGATAGAAGTCGAGGTACTCTTCGATCTGGGATTTTTTCTTGCCCTGGGCGGGCTCGTTGATCGGAAACTTGATCTTGCCGGTGCCGTCCTGCATCACCTTGGACATCAGGGCGCTGTATTCGGTCGAGATATCTTCATCGTCAAAGTGCAGCAGTTGCGAAAAGCCCATGGTTTCGGCATAGAACCGGACCCACTCGTTCATCCTGCCGAGCTCGACATTGCCGACGATGTGGTCGATGGCCGCCAACCCTACTCCGTGGCCCTTCTGGTCGCGGGATTCGAAACCAGGTAGGAAGGGTCCGGTGTAGTCGCCCAGGGCCACGAAGGTGTGCACGGTATCGCCGTAGGTAGCGATGGTCGCCAGTTCCACCGTGCCGTTGTCATCGCTGAGCTTGCGGGGCTCCTCCACCGGCTGGGCGCCGCGCTTGGTGGTCTCGGCGAAGGCTTTGGCTGCATCGTCGACCTCGAGCGCCATGCAGCGAACGCCGTCGCCGTGACGATGGATGTGGTCGGCCATCGGGTGATCGGGAGTGAGGGGAGTACTGACCACGAAGCGGACCTTACCCTGCCCGAGCACATAACTGGCGGCCTCACGATGACCGGTCTCGGGGCCTCGATAGGCCACCAGGTCAAAGCCCATCACTTTATGGTAGAAATACGAGGCCTGTTTGGCGTTGCCAACCCAGAACTCGATGTGATGGACGTTCTTGAGAGGGAGAAAATCCTGGGCGGCCGGTGTCGCCTGTGACTGCGTCTTCATGGTCTGTTCCTTCAGGTGGGTTTAAAGGCCGTTTTCGCGCCAATCCACTAGATCCTCCCGCATTTCAGGGAAGGATAGGCGATCCTGTTGCCGAACCCCTCTGCGCCCCCGCTGTAGACGGGGTGGAACGATATGGTAAGACTGCGCAATTCGTTAGAAGTCAAAGTCGGGACGGTCTCGATGGGCGGGGCCAACCCGGTTCGCGTCCAGAGCATGACCAACACCGACACGGCTGACGTCGAAGCGACCGTCAAACAGGTGCTCGAGCTGGCCGAGGCCGGCTCTGAGTTGGTGCGGTTTACGGTCAAAGACGGCGAAAATGCCGAGGCGGTGCCCGAGATTCAAAAGCGGGTGCGGGCGGCCGGTTGCGACGTGCCCTTGATCGGTGACTTTCACTACAACGGTCACAAGTTGCTGGTGCAGTATCCCGAGTGCGCCAGAGCGCTCGACAAATATCGCATCAACCCCGGCAACGTCGGGGTCGGGCAGCAGCATGACACCAACTTCAAGACCATGATCGAGGCCGCCGTCGAATATGGCAAGCCGGTTCGCATCGGGGTCAACGGTGGCTCGCTCGACCAGGCTCTGCTCAAAGAACTCATCGACGAAGACCTGGCCAACGGCCAGCCCAAGGGCGCCAAGCAGGTCTTTCTCGAGGCCATGGTCGAGAGCGCCCTGCGTTCGGCTCGTATGGCCGAGGAGTATGGTCTTGCGGCCAATCGTATCATCCTCTCCACCAAGGTCAGTGAGGTCAACGAGGTGGTGCATGTCTACCGGGCTCTGTCCAAGCAAGCACGCTACGCCCTTCACGTCGGGCTGACCGAGGCGGGCATGGGTCTCAAAGGCACGGTCTCTTCCAGTTTGGCGCTGGGCATTTTGCTGCACGACGGCATCGGAGATACCATTCGCGTCAGCCTGACTCCCGAGCCTGGAGCTTCGCGGACCCAAGAGGTCGAAATCTGCAAAGAGATCCTACAAAATCTGGGTCTGCGTAGCTTCAATCCGCGGGTGACCGCCTGTCCCGGTTGCGGGCGAACCACCAGCACCCTATTCCAAGAATTGGCGATCGATGTCGAGAAGCACCTCAAAGTGCGGATGGATTTCTGGAAGAACTCCGGCTATGCCGGGGTCGAGTCCATGAAGGTGGCGGTGATGGGCTGCGTGGTCAACGGGCCTGGCGAGGCCAAAGGGGCCCATATCGGCCTCTCTTTGCCGGGCACCGGCGAGACCCCCTCGGCCCCCGTTTATGCCGATGGCGTCAAAGTCGCCACTTTGAAAGGCGACGGCAAAGTTATCGCGGCCCGCTTTCTCGAGCTGGTCGAAGACTATGTAGAACGGCACTACGCTCCCGCGGGGGCTTAGCAGAAGGGAGTATGCGTTGCGAGTAGGTTTTTTGCTTTCTAAGTCCCCCCACGCCCTGGCGGGGTCACGAACCTTCTACCACCTGGCCCTCGGGGCGCTTGATTTGGGTCACGAGGTGCACGCGTTTTGTCGAGGTGACGGTATCTATCAGGCCCTCAAAGGTCAACATTTTCCTCAGAACGAGGCCCCTAACGGCTCGCCGGCCAACTGGTGGGCCGCGCTGATGGCTCGCGGGGTCAGGGTCACCGTCAACGAGTTGTGCGCCGAGGTGCGCGGCCTGGGTGACGCCGAGTTCTTCTTGGATGGAGTGCGTCTTGGCGACGCCAACCATCTCTCGGAGATGGCGGCCGATTGCGACAAGGTGGTCTGCTTATGAAGATTCTCATCTCGGTACATAGTCCGGTCAACAGCCTGGGTTTGGGCGAGGTGTTGGGTCCAGCGCTGGGTCTGGCCACCGGCTACAAGCCCCACGAGGTCACCGTCGTTTTTCAGGGTGATGCGGTGGTCACGGCCCTTCGTTCCGGGGGGAAGCGTTATTTGACGGCGGCCCAGGCCCTAGGGGTCACCCTCAAGCTCGATGAAGAAAGCCTCAAAGCGGCTGGCAAGAGTGAAGGCGGGCTAGCCGCCGCGGCCGAGACCATCAGCCTTGACGACTACCTCAAATGCTGGCAGGAAAGCGACTTGCAACTACGCCTATGAACAAAGACGAACTATTCATCGTAGCCAACCGTCTGGACGAGGCTACCCGAAGGGTGTTGGCCAGTCGCGCTGACGCGCCCGTCCTCTTGCTCGGCGAGAGTCTGTTTGGTGATCTGGGGCAGCTCGGTGACCGGCCGCTCTACTGTGTCGAGGAAGAGGTTCAAGAGTTGGGCCTGGCTTCGGTGCTCGACCAGAAGATCGAGCGATGGCGACCGTCGGAAGTGATGGAGATGGTCTGCGCCAAGAGGGTCCTGAATCTCTAAATGCGGCTCTGGCCCATCCTGATCTTGTGCTTGAGCCTGCCGGTGGTGGCCAAGCCCATGCGAGCACCCAGCCTCGACGAGGGGTTGAGGCGAGCGACCCCCGTGGTGGCTGAGTTCGTCGACTACGAAGGCGATGGTATCGACTATTTCACCGGGGCGGTAGCGCGCTACAAGGTGTTGCATCGGCCTACCGGGCAAGGCCCGGCGGTGGGCAGCCTGATTCGGGTGCGTTATGCCTTTCAAGACGGCAGTGCCTGCCTTCCCGAGCAGGGCTGGAAGTTCTCTCCGGGAATGATGCCGGCGGCCAGGAGCCGCTGGATCCTATTGCTCGAAGGCGAACAAGAGCCATGGAACACCTATCGGGGCGATTTCGGACGCCTGCCGGCCACCCCCGAGAACCTGACCCGTGTCTCTACCCCCTAGAAGCGATTTTCCGGCTCTTGAGCGTCACCATCGGGGCAGGCCGGTGGCCTATTTCGATGGTCCGGGCGGAACCCAGGTGGCGGCCCCGGTGGTCGCGGCCATCAGCCGTTACCTGATTGAGCACAACGCCAATACCCATTGGGATTTCCCCAGCAGCCACGAGACCGACGCCATGCTCGACCGGGCTCGCGCGACCTTCGGCCAGTTCTTTGGTGGCGATCCGGCCGGGGTCATCTTCGGGGCCAATATGACCACCCTGACCTTTCATCTGAGCCGGACCCTGGCGGCGGATTGGGGCTCCGAAGACGAGGTGGTGGTGACCGAGCTGGACCATCATGCCAATGTCGATCCCTGGAGGCACCTGGGAGTCAAGGTCGTGGTGGTTCCTTTGCTGCCCGACAATGGTCAACTAGACTATGACCGGATGCGCGAGGCCATCGGCCCGCGCACTCGCCTGGTAGCGGTGGGAGCTGCTTCCAACGCTCTGGGCACGGTCAATCAAGTGGCTCGAGTGGTCGAGTGGGCCCGCCAGGTGGGGGCTCTCAGCTATGTCGACGCGGTTCACTACGCCCCTCACTTTCTGCTCGACGTGGCCGACTGGGGTTGCGATTTTCTGGCCTGCTCGGCCTATAAGTTCTATGGACCCCATGTGGGCGTACTGTGGGGCCGTCCCCGGTTGCTCGAGCAGCTTCGCCCGCCCCATCTCGAGCCGGCCGGTCCCGGACTCGAGACAGGGACCCTCAATCACGAAGGGATCGCGGG
>JBFWNU010000006.1:55512-379709 GCA_050250895.1 Vulcanimicrobiota bacterium
GGTCCCGGACTCGAGACAGGGACCCTCAATCACGAAGGGATCGCGGGTGCCACCGCTGCCGTCGAGTATCTGGCCAAAGGCCAGGGTCGGACCGGTCTACAGGCCACTTATGCAAGCTTGGAACAGCACGGTCAGGCTTTGCTCGAGCGACTCTGGGCCGGGCTCGAGAGGCTACCGCGAGTGACTCTCTTCGGCCCCAATCCTGAGGCTCGTCGTACCCCGACCGTGGCTTTCACCGTGGCTGGTCTGTCCTCAGGTCAGGTGGCGGCCCGCCTGGCCGACGAGGCGGTATTTGTCTCGCACGGCGACTTCTATGCTACCACCGTGGTCCGCCGTCTGGGACAGGCCGAGCAGGGCTTGGTACGGGCGGGCTGTGCCTGCTACACCACTGGCGAGGAAGTGGATCGCTTGGTGGCCGCCGTAGCTGATCTCTAGGGCCATTCTTCCTACAGACGAATGCACCACAATCTGGTAGACTGGTAGTATCGATGTTCTGGGAGGTAACGTTTGACGGCCCAAGACATACTCCAGCGAATTTACCAGCGAAAGTGCGAGTCCGAGTCGGATCGACTCGAGCACACCCTGGCCGCCCTGGCCGAGTCTTTAGGAGCCGAACGTGCCTGCCTGCTGACCGCCTCGGGGGACCAGCATCAATACCCCGCCAAAGCCGAATTCGCCTTCAGCCGGCGTATCGTCGATCGGGTCCTCGATAGCGACCAGCCGATACTCTGCCACGATGCCGTCACCGACACCAATGCTCCTAACTCCAAGAGCGTGCTGGTGCGGGGAGTGCGCTCGGTGATGTGCCTGCCGCTCACGGTCCATCAGCAGAAGGCGGTGCTCTACCTGGACACCACCGCGGCGAGCGGGGCCTTTAGCCGCGAAGACCTGGCCACGGTCGTGCAGGTCATCTCGGCCCTTTAGGCCGCCCGTGCCTTAGCGACTCTCGTCTCCGCTGAATTTCTTCAAGTCGACCAGGGCGTAGCGCAGCACCTTGCCGCGCCGCAAAGTCAACATCACCTGGTCTTTCTCTTTATAGTTGGGGGCCAATTTCTCGAGGCTGTCGAGATCGTGCACCGCCCGGCCGTCGACAGCGATTAGCACATCACCCACTTCGACGCCGGCCTCGTCGGCAGCGCCTCCGCGAGACACATAAGACACCAGCACGCCATCGCGGTCGTCAAGGCGAAACTCGAGATAGAGCGCGTAAGTGATCTCCTTGACCAGGATGCCCAGCCCGGTCTCGGTCTCGCGGGCGTCGACTGGGGGTTGAGTCCCCACCGTGATGGTGAGCGGGACCTCCTGCTTATTGCGCACCACCGTCAACTGGGCCTGCTTACCCGGCTCGAGGGCTGTAACCATCTGGGCGAAGCGGTTGATCTCCTCATCCTGTTCGGCTTCGACGGGCTCCCCATGGAACGACGTGATGACGTCGCCCGACTGCATCCCGGCCCGGGCGGCCGGACTGTCGGGCTGCACATCCGATACCAGGATCCCGCGGGTAGTGGGAACCTTCAGATAGGCCGCCATCTCGCGCGTGAACGGCTGCAGATAGACGCCGATCCAGCCGCGTTCGATGCGACCCTCGACTTCGGTGCGGGTGGTCACCTCTTTGACCACGTTCGAGGGGATCGTGAAGCCCTGGCCTCGCCCGATGCCCACCGAATTGATGCCGAGCACTTCGCCGCGCAGGTTGATGAGCGGCCCCCCAGAGGAGCCGGGATCGATCAGGGCGTCGGTCTGGATGAAGTCGTTGAGCAACTGCACTTCGCTGTCGAGGCCCGGGATGTAGCGGCCTTTACCGCTGACGATGCCAAACGAGACAGTGCGATCGAAGCCATAGGGATTTCCGATGGCCAGCACCCACTCGCCTACGCTGACGCTGTCGGAGTCGGCCAGGGTGGCGGCCGGAAACTCTCGCTTGGCGTCGATCTTGATGAGCGCCAAATCGGTCTGCTTGTCCTTTCGCAGCACCCGAGCTTCGTATTTGGTCTTGTCGTCAAGGATCACCGAGATGTATTCAGCCCGGTCGATAACGTGATGATTGGTCACGATCTTGCCGTCGGTGCTCACGATCAACCCTGACCCCAGACCCTTTCGCCGCATGTCTGCCCGCCGCGAGTTGACCTCGATGTGGACCACCGAGGGCTTGATTTTGTCGCTGAGTTCAACGATGAGAGCCTGCAGCGACTCGAACGTTTCGAGCCCCTGGCCGGCCGGGCGGGCCAGGGCGGGGCTCACCCGGGCCAAGGTCAAGAACAGGCACAACAGTAAGGCGAAGCGGCGATTGATCACCGGGGCCGGTTCGACTTGACCTTTGATCTTCCCCCCGAGGAATCGTCTGGCCGGTTGCGAAGCTCCCGAGATGGTGGTGGGAATCGTCTCGGACACGCACTGGACCAGGCCTGAGCAGTTCGACCTCAAGCTCTTCGAGATGTTGGCCGAGGTGGACCATATTCTTCACGCCGGTGACGTGGTCAAGCCATTCGTGCTCGAGAGATTGCGCGACCTGGCTCCGGTCACGGCCGTCCGAGGCAACTGCGACCCCTACGAACTCGATCTGCCCGATTCGGTCACGCTCGAGTGGGAGGGGGTCACCATCGGCATGTTCCACGGCCACCAGGTGGCTCTCAATTTCAGCGAGGACGTGGTCGACTATTTTGACGGTCTGGCCGACCTGATCATTCATGGCCACATCCACGTGCCTCGGCGTGAGCGCGTGGGGGCCTGCACCGTCTTCTGCCCCGGCAGTCCCAGCCAGCCTCGCCAATCCAGTCCCCCGGCGATCGGCATCCTCGAACTCGAAGGCGGTCGCTTCAAGCTCGAACACCGAGCATTAAGGGTTCCAGGATAGCCCGAATCTCGTCAAGGCTGTCGGCCCGCACCAATCGATCCCGCACGTGACTCTGGCCGGGCGCATCCAGCCGATAGCGAGAGAGCTGGCCACGCATCTCGCGCAGGGCCACCTGCGGGGGTAGGGGGGTGGTCTCTAGCGTCAGTTCGGCCTGCCGCAGGGCCAGGCGCGCTCGCTCGGCCAGTCCGGGTTCGGCCGGCTCGGGACCCGTCAAGCCCGCGAGCAGATGGCCGAACACCCAGGGGCGACCTAGAGCGGCCCGCCCGATCATCACCCCGTCGCAGCCCGTCTGCTCGAACATCTGGCGCAGCTCGGCGGCGCTGGTGACATCCCCGTTGCCGATCACGGGGATGCTCTCGACGGCCTGCTTGACTCGGGTGATGACGCTCCAGTCGGCCTGGCCGGTGAAGCCTTGCTCGGCGGTGCGGGCGTGAACGGTGACGCCGGCTACACCAAGCTTTTCGGCGGCCACGGCGAAGTCGACGGCCGTGTCCTTGCCTTCGTGCCAGCCGCTGCGGACCTTCACGGTCACGGGCACGGCCACCGCCTGGACCACCGCCTCGACCACGGCCGAAGCCACCTCGAGGTCCCGTAGCAGGGCAGCTCCGCCACCCTTTTTGGCCACCTTCGGGACCCAGCAACCCATGTTGATGTCGACGATATCGGCGCCGTGGTCGACCACGATGCGGGCCGCCTGGGCCATGACCCCGGGGTCGCTGCCGAAGAGCTGCACCGCCAGCGGGCTCTCCTGGGGCGACCAGTCGAACAGTTCCATGGTGCGCTGGCGGGTGCCGTTGTGATCGAGGGCGTTGCTCGAGATCAGCTCGGTGCAGACCAATCCGCAGGCTCCCAACTCGCGGCACAAGCGACGAAAAGCATGGTGCGTCTGGCCGGCCATCGGGGCCAGCAGCAAGGCCGGATCGATCTTGATCGAACCGATATAGAATGGGCTTGGAGGGCTCACGCTGGCCTCATTCTATCACCCGGGGCAAGGCGCAGGTCAGACTAACCCTCCGGCGAAGCACCCCTGACATGGATGTACCCGCACGCTCGGCTCAGAGGCTCGAAGAACTCAAGCTGCGAGCCCAGGAGGCACCCAAAGAGTCCGAACTGGCCGTCTCGTTGGGCGAAGCCTACCTGCGCGAGGGCCTGGTCGAAGAGGCAGCTACCCAGTATGCCCGCTCGACCAAGCTAGACCCGCGCACCGAACTCAAGTCTCTCTACTGGGAATGGCTGGGCCTGGTGCGCGAGTCGCGGGGCGAACTCGAGGCGGCTCTAGACGCCTACTTTCAGTGGCTCGAGACCGACCCGGCCTCGGTCGAGCCGCTCGACCGCCTGGGCACGCTGCTGGTAACCTTGCAGCGCTGGACTGACGTGGTGTTGCTCAAGCCCCACTACCGCACCCGGGTCCAGTTACTGGACGAGCCCCGGGTGGCCGAGTCGATGGCTCTCTACTCTTTCGTGCTCGAGCAGTTGGGAACCCCGCTCGAGAACTCTCCCCTCGAGCTGACCTATGCGGCCCTCGAGCGCGAGTCCGAGAGTATCGCTATGCGCTACCTGCTGGGCATCCAGTTCTATCGTTCCGGCCATCTCGAGGGGGCCCGCAACGAGTTCGAGCGGGTGCTCGAACTCGATGTCCAGCAGACCTGGGTAGAGCGGCGCTTTTCGTTGATGTGGGACGCGGCCACAGCTCGGATCATGCTGGCCCGCATCGCTCGCCTTCAGGGTTATCCCCAAGAAGCACTGGCCCGTCTCTCCGAGTCGTTCTCGCTGCATGACGAAAGCTCCGAGGGGTTGCTCGAAGTGGCTTCGGTCATGCTGGACTTCGGCCACTATGCCGAGCTCCTGGCGATTTTGCCCACCGGAGCCTCCACCGCCCTCAACCTGGATCGATTTCGCTCGGAGTGTTATCTGGGCCTGGGTCAGATCGAGCTGGCCGAGGCCGGCTACCGGCTGGTCGCTCCCGAGGCCGAAGCCGCCACCCCTGCGCCGGATGAACTCACGAAGAGTCAGCAGAACGCTCTCGAGAAGGCCGACTCGCTTTTGGCCAAAGGCGATTACAAGGGAGTGATCGATCGGCTCCGGCGGGTGGGTAGTCGCAAGCGGCCGATCTGGCAAGCGCTCGAGTATAAAGCTAAAGCCTATGTGAAACTCGAGGACTGGAACCGCGCCATCAAAGAACTCGAGCGGCTGGTCGAGCTCAGGCCTGACTCGACGCTTGCCTGGGATTTGCTCTCCTTAGCCTACTTGAGGACCGATCAGAGGTTGCGCCACCGGTTGGCCGGGCTGCAGCGAGAGAAGCTCTCTTCCCGAAGGGTCCCCGAGGTGGGCCTGGTCTGGCCTGCCGTCGAGTCTCGCAACCTGGCCGGATTGGTCCTTCAGGCCCGCGCGCTGCCAGGCAAAGGCCGGCTCGTCGTGACCGGCGATTTGCAGGGCCGCATTCGCGAGTATGCCGAGTTAGCCCTGACGGTGCTGCGCACCGAGTTCGAATCCATCGGGGTCGAAGACCCGGCCTATCGAGATCTGCATCTGCACGCTCGCGCCGTCTGGCTAGAACGAGGGCCGGCGGACGAGCCCGAGGTGACCGAAGACGCCGGAGCAGCCATCCTCGCAAGCCTCGGCAGCGCCCTGGCGGGGCGCTTTCCCGACGAGATTTCGGTGGTGGCCGGGCGTCTCGACCTGGCCGGAACGCTACGCGGCCCGCTGGCCCTCGAAGAAGGTCTGTCCCGGTTGTCGGCGGCCGGCCTGAGCTGGTCTTCGATCCTCTTGCCTCGAGCCTGCGCTCCCGAACTCTTGCGACTGCCGCCCAGCCTGGGGGTAGGCTGCCGGCTCTACCTTTGTGATAGCGCCCAGGAACTGATCGGCGCGCTGCTCTATCCCGAGGAAGCCCTATGACCCAAGCCCAGGACTTACTCAATGCTCTGGCTCTGGCCCGCAAAGAGTCGCAATATTTTGGTCATGCGTTCTTGTGCACCGAGCATCTGTTGCTGGGCTTGATGGCCAGCGAAACCACTCCGGCTGCTCGTTTCTTGATTCGGCGAGGGATGGAGATCGAGCGTCTGCGCCAGGCACTGGTCGAGCATGTCGGCCGGGGAGAACAGCCCCTGGACGACGACCCGCCCCCCAGCCTGCGGACCCTGGGCATCTTGAGGCTGGCCGAGGACATGGCGCGAACCTACGGCCGTTCCTGCGACACGCTCATCTTGCTGTGGGCGCTGCTGCAAGACCGCGATAGCGATGCGGCTCAGCTCTTGATGAGCGAGGGAGTCGACCTGGTGTCCTGGACCGCCGCCCTGGAAGAGCTGATGGGCGAACCCACCCGGCGGCGCCCGCGGGTGTTTTCTGGGGGTGGAGAAAGGCCCGCCGGGCAAGTGGCCGAGATGCGGCGTTGGCGCGAGCGGCTGCTGGGCGCCCCCGCTTTTCTTAACGACCGCATGGTGGGTCAAAGCGACGCCATCGAGCGAGTGTCCGCCATCATCACGCGCAGTTGGGCCGGTCTGGCCGGCGCCGGGCGACCCCTGGCCAGCTTTCTCTTTGCCGGGCCCGGCGGCAGCGGTAAGACGACCCTGGCCCGCAACCTGGCCGAGTTGCTCTATCAGGATCCCGAGCGGATGATCCGCTTCAACATGGACGAGTTCAACGACGAGGCTAGCGCCTGGCGCTTGACCGGCCATCGAGGGGCCCGTCCCGAAGAGCAGGAAGGCATTCTCACCCAGGTGGCCAGCGAGTATCCGTATTCGGTGCTGTATCTCGAAGACATCGATCGGGCCCACCCCCGCGCCCTGGATATCATTGCCCAGGTGCTCACCCGCGGCCACGTCACCGACGGCGCGGGTAAACGAGTCGAGTTTCGCGACCACGTGGTCGTGCTGTCGGTCACGGTCGAGGCCGATTTCATGGCCATGGAAGTGCCGGTGGGCTTTCGCCAGTCTTCGCTTCGGCCCACCGGAATCCAGAAGATTGAAAAGAGCTTACTACCCGAGTTCGAACGGGCTCTCGGGGGCGAGCTGGTCGAGGCGGTGGACGAACTGGTGTTTTTGCCGCCACTGGGCAAGAACGAGCTACGCGAGTTGTTGCAGAAGTGGACGGAATCCCTCACCAACAAGCTGCGCCAACGGCGCGGAATCGAGGTGGATGTGGACTCGAAAGTGCTCGACTATTTGCTCGAGCAGGTGCAGGACCGCGGCGCCGAGGACCTGCGGCGGGCTTATGTGCGCCAGGTCGAAAACCTGATCGCCCACAAGATGCTGGAGGGTCTCTACACCGAAGACTCGTCGATCAAGGTCGAAATGGGGGAGGGGACCCCGCAGGTCTCGATTCTAGGAGTCTGACTTCTTCTCACCCTCGTTGAGCAGGCTCAGCACGCTGGGCAGCTTGATCTTGCCGGAGTCGACCATCTTGCAAAAGGCGGCCGCCACCGAAAAGCCCACCGTAACGGCCAGGCCGGCTTTGCCCAGGGCTTCGAAGGTGTCACCCAGGACCTGCCAATCCTGGGAAGGGTCGTGGCGCACTACTGCTTGCTCGGGTTGACGAGTGATTTGTTGTTCTTGGCTAGTCACAGAGCCAGAAATTCAAGAATTATTTGTCTGTATCCTCTTCTTCGGGCGGCTGCGGCGGCGGGACAGGACACCAAACGAAGACCGACGTGGGGTTGCGCAGCTGGCTGTCGGGGTCGTCGGTAGAGGAGAAGACCAGCAGTTCGCGCGGGCGGAAGGCGTCATAACGAATCAACCGATCGTTGCCCGAGTCGGCCACGAAGAGGTGTCCTTCCTCGTCAATAGCCAGGCCTTGCGGTCTTTGCAACTGAGTCGCATCCACCCCGTAGCCGCCCTCTTCGCGAACTCCTTTGCCATCGATATCTTGAATGGTGATCAGGCGATGGAACGAGCCGTCGACGAAATAGATCTGGCGGCGTTCGGTGACCACCTGACCGGGGGCCACGCTGGCGGTGCGCAAACCCTGGCCGCGATAGACGTGGACATAGAAGACATCCTCGCTTTGACGAATGTGAATCACCTTGCCGCCCGGCGGGTCTTCGCCGCAAGTGGCATAGAGGTCGCCGCGAAAATCCAGCCACAACTGGTGCGGCTGGGTCATCTCGGGATGCTTGATGGTGAACAACAACTTGCCGTCCCATTTGTCATAGAGCAGGATCTGGTCGTTGTCGGTGTCGGCGATATAGACGTTGTCGCCTTTTACGCAGACACCCCCGGGATGGTTGAAGCCCCCCATTTCGACCCAGCCGCGCCCGGTCATCTCATCGACCCGGACCACCCGATTGTTGCCGGTGTCGGCGATGTAGATACGACCCTGCTCATCAACCCAGACTTGCCCGGGTTCGAGAAATCGGCCCAATCCGAAACCGGCATAGCCCAGGGCGGTGAACCCTTTGCCGGTCATGTCTTCCATGTAGACAATGCGGCCGTTGCCGGTGTCAGAGAGCCAGATGCCGGGGGGCCGAACCTTTTGTTCTTCGGCGGGCTTGTCTTTGAGCTTCGCCTTCTTCTTTTGGGCCTGGGCGCTGGGCGTCAGCGCCACCATTGCGACTACTAACAGAAGGCTTACCAGGATATGGAGGCGTTTCATGGCTGGCAGGGTTCCAGCAGGTGGGAAAGAAGACCTCCCGCCCCAGGGAGGTTTGTATGAGCGTATTAGATCGACTGCATCGGCGCGCCCAGTCGGAACCCAAGCGGATTCTGCTGCCCGAGAGCCAGGATGACCGGACCCTGCGGGCGGCTCGCTTGATCGAAGACGCCAAACTAGCCGAAGCCGTGTTGCTCGGCGAGCCGACCGCTTTGCGCCAGCGAGCCGCGCGGTTAGGCTTTTCCATCGATGACGTGGAGATCATCGACCCGGCCAAGCATCCCAAACGCGATGAATACGTCGATGCCTATTTCAAGCTGCGCCGGCACAAGGGCATGACCGAAAGCGAAGCCG
This sequence comes from Vulcanimicrobiota bacterium, assembly GCA_050250895.1. Taxonomy (GTDB): domain Bacteria; phylum Vulcanimicrobiota; class Xenobia; order Xenobiales; family JADMJV01; genus CAYRFU01. The sequence goes on from JBFWNU010000006.1 coordinate 64,304, forward strand.
AGCAGACCATGCAAGATCGCCTCTATTTTGGCAACATGATGGTCCGCAATGGTGACGCCGACGGCACCGTGGCCGGAGCCACCAACACCACCGCCCACACCGTGCGGGCCGCTCTCCATTGTCTGGGCCTACTGCCTGGAATTCGCACCGTCTCGAGCTTCTTCGTGATGGTCTCGCCCGACCCAAGTTTTGGCGAGAATGGCTCGATGCTGTTCGCGGACTGCGGCGTGGTCATCGATCCCAACCCCGAGCAATTGGCCGAGATCGCCGCCTGCACCGCCGAATCGTGCCGGGCTTTTCTCGAGGCCGAACCCCGCGTGGCCATGCTCAGCTTCTCGACCAAAGGCAGCGCTCAGCACGCGCTGGTCGACAAAGTCGTCAAGGCTACCGAGACCCTCAAAGCGCGCCATCCTAACCTGCTCGTCGATGGCGAACTGCAACTCGACGCGGCCCTGATTCCCAGCGTGGGCGAGAAGAAGTCGCCGGGCTCCCCGGTGGCCGGCCGGGCTAACGTCTTGATCTTCCCCGACCTGCAGTCGGGCAACATCGGTTACAAGCTGACCGAGCGCCTCGGCAAAGCCACGGCCGTAGGCCCGATCCTGCAAGGCCTCGAGCGGCCTTCCAACGACCTCTCGCGGGGTTGCAAGGCCGAGGACATCGCCGACGCCGTAGCCATTACGGCCATTCAGGCTCAGCAACGGACCCCTAGCCGAACTTGAAGCCCGGGGTAGCCACCGCTGGCGTCACCGGGGTCTTGCTGGCGGCCGGGCTGGTTTTGCACCTGGCGGGTCAGACGGTGCATTGGCCCAGCTTCTTCTTCATGGTCGCTTTCTACGCGGCCGTGGTCTTCATCGGTGCCTGGGCCGGCAGTCGCGAAAACTCGGGTTCCTACGAAGAGATGATGTTGGCCGGACGGTGCATGCCTTTGTGGCTGGGCGTATTCACCATGAGCGCCACCTGGGTGGGCGGTGGCTACATCAACGGCACGGCCGAATACACCGCCTCGCAAGGCCTGGCCTGGGTGCAGGCTCCCTGGGGCTACGCGCTCAGCCTGGTGTTGGGAGGAGTCTTTTTCGCTCGCAAGATGCGCTCGGCCGGCCACACCACCCTGCTCGATCCTTTGGCTGCCAAGTACGGCGAGAAGGTGGCGGCGAGCCTCTATCTGGTGGCGCTTTCCGGCGAACTGTTCTGGACGGGCGCGATTCTAGCTGCCCTGGGCACCACCTTCGGGGTCATTCTTGGCATCAACTTCACGGCCGCTATCATCCTGTCGGCCCTGGTGGCTGTCTTCTATACCGCCCTGGGAGGCCTGTGGGCCGTGGCCGGCACCGATGTGCTCCAATTGATCATTTTGCTGTTCGGGCTGTGGCTGGTCATTCCGTTCGCGGCCGAGCCAACCGGCGGAATGGCGGCCGCCTGGAGTGCCTACCAGCTAAAGATGGGAGCGCTGGCCTCGTTCGGGCCTGACCCGGCCTGGGGAGATCTCTACTGGACCTGGTGGGATTATGCCCTGCTGCTGGTGCTGGGCGGCATCCCCTGGCAGGTCTACTTCCAGCGGGTGCTGGCTTCACGCGATGACCGCTCGGCCATAGGTTTGTCGGTGGTGGCCGGCGGAGTCTGTCTGCTGGCCGCAGCCCCCGCCGTGGCCATCGGCGTCATCGGCGCCGTGGTTGACTGGAGCTCGCTGGGACTGGCCGGGCCCTCTGAGGCCGCGCTCACCTTGCCCTACGTCATGCGCCATCTGTTGCCCACGCCGCTGGCCGCCATCGGCCTGGGTGCTCTGGCTGCGGCCGTCATGTCTTCGGTCGACTCGTCCATCCTCTCGGCCTCGTCCATGGCCGCCTGGAACGTCTATCGGCCCTTGATCAATCCCAAGGCCGATAGCCATGAGCTGGGCCGGGTGGTGCGCTGGTCGGTGTGGGGGGTGGGCCTGCTGGCCACCATCCTGGCCCTGACCGTGAAAAGCGTCTATGCCCTCTGGTTCTTGTGCAGCGACTTCGTCTACTGCATCTTGTTCCCGCAGCTGGTCACCGCCCTCTTTGATCCCAAGGCCAACCGCACCGGCTCGCTGGCCGGGCTGGCCGTCTCGTTCGTGCTACGCTTCGGCGGCGGTGACGCCACCCTGGGATTGCCGGTGTTGCTTCCCTATCCGATGATGGATCCCGAGCAAGGCCTGCTGTTCCCCTTCCGCACCCTCTCCATGGTCTGCGGGCTAATCACCATCATGATCGTCTCCCGCCTAAGAAAACTACCGTCTACCGTCTGACGACTACCGTCTATCGCTCGGGATCGAACCAGTCGACTTCCCCCGTGCCTAACCAGCCCTCTTGATCCTCTTCGGGCTCGGGGGCGGTGTTGGTGGTCGGAGGTAAGCCGGCCGTGGGTGGCGGAGGAGCCGCCTCGACGGCGGGAGCCTGCCATTCGTCGGGCACGCCGCCGAGCACCGGTTCGGCGGTCGCAGGACCGGCCAGCGTCGGCTCGTCGGGTTCGGGCAGGTCGGTGGGGCCGAGCTTTTCGCGCAATTCTTTGATGCGATTGCGGATGGTTGGGGTGGCCAGGTTCAGGGGGTCGAGCACCACGAAACGCTGATACATCTCGAGGGCTCGGGCCAGATCGCCCTGCTTCTCGGCCACGATGCCGAGACCGCGCACGGCGATCGAGTCCATGAAGTCATAGTTGAGCGCATTAGAGAACGCCTGTTCGCCGGCGGACGTGTTGCCGAGCAGGGTGTGGCACTCGCCCAGCAGGCTCCACAGGGCCGAGGCGGCCGGCGCACAACCGGTTTGATGTTGAGCCGAGCGGCGTACCTCTTCGGCCAGTTTGATGGCCTCGTCTTTGCGACCCAGGCGGATCAATAGCTTCACTTTGCGGAACTGCTGGTGGATCGAGTCGGGATAAGCCTGGCAGATCTCTTCCATGGTCTGCAGGGCGTCCTCGATCTGGTTCTCACGCATCTGGGCGGTGGCCAGAGCGACGGCCAGGTTGGAGTGAACTTCTTCGGTGGCGTAGGTACAGCGCAGACCCTGGCGGCTGGCTTCGGCGGCTTCGGCCCACTGTTCGCGGCGCACCCAGTATTCGGCCGCACCCAGGTGACTGCGCGCATCGCGGGGCGCCTGTTTGACCGAGCGCAGATACAGTTCTTCGGCCGTTTCGAGTTCGTCGACAGCCTCATAGATTGGGGCGATCATGCGCAAATTGGCCTCGGGGTCGCGCTGATAGATCTCGAGCGACTCGCGAAAGCGTCCCGTCTTGAAATAGAGGTCGGCCAGGGAGCGCTCGATGGCGCGCCGCACCGACTTTTTCTCGTTGGGGTCCGAAATGATGTCGTTGTAATAGTCGATAGCTTCCTGGCTGCGGCCCATGCGAACATAAAGGCGGCCCAGTTCCCACAGGGCCTGGGCGTTGCGAGAATCCGACACCAGGGCTGACTTGAGGGTCTCGATGGCGTCTTCGAAGTAGCCGGCCTGAATCTGCTGCTTGGCCAGTATGGTCCAGCCGCGCGAGTCGCCGCGGTATTCGCGCAGATACTCGACGAGTTCGGTGATGAAGGCCTCGTTGAGGGTTTGCCACTGGGACTGCAAGCCGGCTCCAGCGTAGACCCGCAACAGTTCGACCTTCCACTCGCGCGAGTTGCGGTGGTTGGTGTTGGTCTCGATGGCTCGCTCGTAGAAACCTTTGGCCGCGTCGAGGTCTTTGACCCGGTAAGACAGGCGAGCGGCGGCTTCGAGCAAGCTGCCGCTGCGGTCTTGATAGCTGAGGGCTTTGGCCAGCAAGCGCAGGCCCATATGCTGAAGTTTGATGCGGCTCTCGGTATCGAGGCCCTTGCCCAGCATCTCTTCGTAGAAGGTTCCGCCCAGGGGAGACTCGTCGCCCTTCTTCAGGTCGATGAGCTTGGAATACGACTGTTCGGCCGTCTGGAAGGCCCCGGCGCGCACGGCCGTGGCGGCCAACCGGCGAATGGTATCGGGGTCGTCGGGCTCGAATTGCGTGACCCAGCGGCGCCACTCGAGGGCTTTCTCGTATTTGCCCTCTTCTTCGAGCGCCTCGGCCAACTTCACCCCGAAAAACGGGTCGCGGCACTCGCGGGCGGCGGTCTGGAGGGCGGCTCGCATATTGGAGCGGTCGCCCATCTTGCGCAAAACCTTGAATTTTCGAACGTGGGCGTCTTTGTTGGTGGGGTCTTCGGCCAGTTTGGCCTCGGCCTCTTCTAAGGCGCCTTCGAGGTCTTCATCGGCGATGTCGCCGAGCATGGGCTTGAGATCATCGTCGCGCTTGGCGGCGTGTTTGTTGGTTGGCTGGTCCTTGCGGAGCAGTCCTCGGGCGTCATCCCCAGTCTTTTCCTTACCCTTCGTCGGGAACTGGGGCTTTTGGCCAGAACCGAACTTGCGCTTCATTTACGTGATGCTTCTCCTTACAGCCGGGGGCCTACCCGGCTGTATGCACTAACTTACCCGAATCCCACAAACCCTGTCTTCGCAGGTGGACCCTCGCAGCCCCCCGATTGTGGGAGCTTGCCATTCTCGAATCGCTAGAAACAACTTCGGGATGGTCGAAGGTGGTCCCTTCTGTCGATACCCTGCAGGTGAGGTCAGATTGGAGGAATGTTTATCAAGTTGCCTTGAGTTCCTGCCACCATCCAGAGTGCGTTCGACCGCCGGCCTGCCTTTTCGTCTCCACTCCAGGATTTATCGGCCAAAATCGAAGCGCGGCCTGTTCTGGAGGAACCCTGGCTGTGGCTGAGAAGACTGCGCGGTTGTGAAGGAAGGCTTTCCGTCGATACCGAGTGACCGCTACGAGCTGATCGATCTGCTCGGCGAGGGCGGCATGGCCCGGGTCTTTCGGGCCAGAGACCGCAATCTCGACCGCGAGGTTGCTCTCAAAGTGCCCAACGATCGGGTGCTGGCCGACCAGGCTACCCTCGAGAGGTTTCGTCGCGAGGCCCGCGCGGCGGCGGCCCTCACCCACCCCAACATCGTCCGCATCTACGACTACATCGACGACGACGCCTTGCCCTGTCTGGTCATGGAGCTGGTCCACGGCCGCGATCTGGGCAGTTGGATGGCCGGCGTCGACAGTCTGGGGGTGGCCGAAACCCGGCGCATCACCCAGCAGATCCTCGAGGCCGTGGCCTACGCTCACGACCAGGGGATCATCCATCGCGACCTTTCGCCCCACAACATCATCATCGAACAAGAGACGGGGCTGGCCCGGGTCACCGATTTCGGCATCGCCCGCGCTCTGGGCGACCAGACTCTGACCGACACCGGCCAAATGGTCGGGTCGGTGACCACGATGTCTCCGGAACAGGCTCAAGGCGAGCGGGTCGACCCCCGCTCGGACCTGTATTCGGTGGGCTGCTTGATGTACCTGATGGCCACCGGTCAGCTGCCGTTCTCGGGCGATAACCCGGTGCAGGTGGCCCTCAAGCACGTGGGCCAGCCACCCACTCCACCCCGCCAAATCAATGACCAGCTTCCGCCCGATTTAGAGGCCCTGATCCTCAAAGCTCTGGCCAAGGCCCCCGACGACCGTCCCGCCTCGGCGCGCGAGATGCTCGAGAGCCTGTCCGGGGTAGAGGTCACCCCGGTCAGTGTGGCTCGCACTAGAGTTCGCCAGGCGGTGCCCGCGCCTGAGCCCGAACCGTCCCGCTCGGGAGCCGGACGCTGGCTGCTCGCCCTGGTCTTGATCATGCTGGCGAGTGGTGGGCTCTATGCGGTCAGCCGCTGGTTGGCTCCGACCGGAATCAAAGTTCCACCTTTGATCGGACTCACCACGGAGCAGGCCCAGCAGCGGGTCGAAGAGCTTGGCCTGAAGTTTGAGGTCTCGAAGGAGGCTCCTTCCGAGACATCGCCCCCCGGAGTGGTCGTCTACCAGAGCCCTCCCGACGGAGTGGCCATCGCCGCCGGGCAGACCGTTCGCGTCACCGTTTCGTCGGGCTTGCCCCGGATCAAGTTGCCCAAACTCGAAGGCTTGACCGTCTCCGAGGCCCGCAGCCGACTCGAGTCGGCCGGGCTCAAGGTCGAGATAGAAGAGAAAGCTGATGAGCGCTTCGCCACCGGGCTGGTCATCTCGCACGAGCCCGGCGAGGACGCCGAGGTCGACCGGGGAGCAACCGTCAAGCTGTTCGTGTCGAGCGGCAGCCGGTGGGTCATCGTTCCTCAACTCGAAGGGCTGGCCTCGGAAGAGGCCCGGACGGTCCTCGAACGACTCGGCCTCGAGATGGCCATCGACGAGTATCGACCGGACCCTCGAGCCGACGAAGAGGTTGTGCTGAGCCAAAATCCCTCGGCCGGGGCCAAAGTTCGCAAAGGTCGCCGAGTGTTTTTGATCCTTTCCAAGGGCAAGGTCGATCTCAACGTGCCTGAACTCGAGGGCAAGACCATCAGCGAAGCCCGTCAGATTCTGGCCGACCTTGGCCTCGAACTCACCATCGAAGGTGACGGTCGCCCCGACGACCCCATCGTCTTTCAGGATCCGCCCCCCGGGGACCCCGTCACCACTCGAACGGCGATTCGGGTCCGCACTTCGCCCAGCACGGTGGTCCCGGTGCTGCAAGGCGACAGTGAGAACCAGGCCCGGGGCAAGCTCTCGGCGGCCGGATTGCAGGTCGGCCAGGTGCGTAAGGTTTATGGCCCGGTGGCCGGGGAAGTGATCGGACAGGAGCCTCTACCAGGGATCGAGGTGCCGCCTGGAACCCGCGTGGACCTTTTCGTAGCCGACCCAGCGCTTCCCGTCGAGCCTGGCCCGGATGCGACGCCTCTGGCGCCGAATCCAGATTTCACGCCAGCTCCTTGGGTAGAATAACAGGAAAGGCCCAATATCAGGGGAGAAGAATTCAAGCAATGGACAAGCCCAACAGCGAAGACAACAATCGACCCGTTGTGCCCATCGGCGCCCCTGTAGAGGAGCACCCAGATGTCGCCCTGCCCGACGGAACCTCGAACGCGCAGATGGTCACCGAGGCGACCGTGGCTTTCGGAGCCCTGGCCCTCAAGACCACGGTGTTGACTTTGCTGATCGGAGTGACCGTCTGGTTCTCTTACATTTTCGGGTTCACGATCTATCAGAGCTACTTTCAGGTGCCTGAAGAGGTCGAAGTGCCGGCCATCAGCGGCAAGGAGGTGGCTGAAGCGTACCGTATTCTGGAGTCGGTCGGCTTACAGCTGCAGATTCACGAGTCCCGCCATGAGAAGTCGGTGCCCGATCGGGTGGTCATTTCCCAGAATCCGGCTGCCGGTCGTAAAGTCCGCAAGAACCGGGCGATTCTGGCGGTGGTCAGCCTGGGACCCGAGTTGATCGACGTGCCCGATCTCAAAGGCAAGAGCCTTCGCGAGGCCAAGATCATTCTCTCGAACAGCCGGCTCAGGGTTGGGAACATCTCGTATAAAGACCCCGTCTATGGTCAACCCGAGCAGATTCTCAATCAGCGGCCCGGCCCCGGGGAGCGGGTGCGCAAGGGCGAGAAGGTCAACGTTCAGGTCCAGAAGGGGTCAGGCTCGGCCATGATCGACGTGCCCAACTGGAAAGGCCAGCACGTCTATGACATGGACCGGATGGTCGGCGACAGCAACCTGGTCTTTTCTGGTATCGTCTGGGTGTTCTCTGACTTTGTGCCTCAGGGTGAGGTGGTGGGGCAGAATCCTGATGTGGGCAACAAGGTCGACCGGCGCACGCCGGTCGAACTGCAGGTCAGCGCGGGACCGAGCAACGGTGGCGCCTTCAAGCAGCGCAAGATGCATATTGAGGTGCCCAACGGAAACCGCAGTCAAGAGGTGGCCGTAATTCTCAATTCCGAGGTGGGGGCGAGTACCGTCTTTCGAGGGCAACACGCCGGGGGCGACCAGATGGAGTTGCTGGTGGCCGGATTTCCAGGTTCCGAGATCGAGGTCTACATCAACGACCAGCTCCAGAGCCGGGAGCGGCTTTGAGCGTCGAGGTATCGGCTTCTATCCTTTCGGCTGACTTTGGACGGCTGGCCGAAGAGGTCGAGGCCGTCTGTGAGGCGGGGGCCGATTGGCTCCATGTCGACGTCATGGACGGCCATTTCGTACCGAACCTGAGTTTCGGGCCGGTCATCGCCAGGGCCATTCGCAAGGCTCCGCGCCCTCTCGATGTGCATCTGATGGTCGAACGGCCCGAAGACTACGTCGAACCTTTTGCCGAACTCGGAGTGAAGATCCTCACGGTCCACTGCGAAGCGACCAACCACCTCGAGCGACTGCTCACCCATATTCGCCAGTCCGGCATGCTGGCCGGAGTGGCCCTCAATCCCCACACGCCTCCCGAGTTTCTCGACTATGTTTTGCACACTACCGACTACGTGCTGGCCATGACCGTGAATCCGGGGTTTTCGGGCCAACAGTTCTTAGCGTCGGTGGTACCAAAGATACGCACCATCAAGGCTATGACCGAGCGCGTCGACCATCGTGTTCGGGTGGCCGTCGACGGTGGGGTGAAGCCCAGCAATGCCGGCCAGGCGCGTCAGGCGGGGGCGGACTATCTGGTCGCCGCCAGCGCTATTTTCGGGTCCGAAGACTATGCTCAGGCGATCCGCGGCTTGCGGGGTTGAGCCGTTGCGCGCCGTGGTGTTGTTGATGGTGGCGCTGTTGGCGGGATGCACCGTGCGCATGGTCACCAGCTACAAGCTCGACGCCCGCATCACTAATGAGGGCAACAACCTGCTCACGGTCGAGGGAGAGACGAACCTGCCGGAAGGGGCTCCCGTCGAGGCCCAGCTGCTCGACAAGGGGGGACGGCGCCTGGCCCGGGGCGAGGGTCAGGTCAGGGACGGTCACTACTTCATGGTGCTCGACGTCGGTCGCGTGCCTGGCTTTACCCACCATCAGTTGGTGGTCGATTTCGACCCGATTGTGGCTCCCTACTCCGTCACCGATCTCACCGGCAAACGGGGAGAGGCCATGACCGGCGAACAACTCGAGTTCGAAGCGGGTCGCTACCGACTCGTCAAGCGTCTCGACCTGGTGCTCGAGGTCAACGATCGCCAGGCCGGTTATCGTGAACTTGAACGGGGCGATCTGGCCGGGGCAGTGCGCGAATTAGAGTCGCACCTTCAGCGCAATCCTCGGGATCTAGACGCCACCATGCGTTTGGCCGAAACCTATATCGAGTGGCGCAAAGCCGAACAGCGAGCCGGCACCCGCGCCTACGCCCTCTTTCAGCGGGTGGTGGACCTGTCTCCCGAGTCCGAGCAAGCCGGCCGGGCCCGGCTGTGGATCTCGCGTATCGAGGCCGAACGGCGGGCCCGCGAGGCCCAGGCCGAACTTCAGCGCAGTCTAAAGAACGGCGGGCGTTTCCGCGAAATCAAGACGATCAAACCCGGGCGGGCTCTGGGAGCCATCACGCTGGGGATGCCCTACCGACCTTTGGCGCGACGCTTTGCTCCTCTCTCTCGGCCGGACTTTTCAGGCAGCGGCGTCGAGAAGGTGGTCTTCAAAGACTTCAACGGTGTCTCGGTCGGCGTGGACCGGCGGACCCACAAGATCGTCTGGGCGGCCACCGAGAGCGATTTCTATGAACTGCCCAATGGTCTGAAGGTCGGCAGCGTCATCCAGGAGTTTCGCGGCAAGATGCGGGTCAGAACACCCCGTTACGGCAAGGTCTCGAGCGACTCGGAAGGCTACGAGGTGTCGTATGGAGACGTGCCCTTCGACGGGCTGGTCCTGACCTTCCAGCGGCGGACCGACCCCACTTTTCGCCTACCGGTGGACCGGCTTCACCGCATCACCGTGGTGGCCCGCGAACAGGCCGAAGAAAGCAAATCTGAGCAGGAAGAGACCGAGGAGGGATGAGCATGGCAACCTTACATGAAGAGATGAAAGCCGTTCTGAGCGAGGCCCAGGAGCCGCTCGAACCCGCTACGATCGCCGAACGAATCGCGGCATCCGGGCGCCTGGTGCGCAAAGACGGAAAGTCGGTTCCGGTGGCCCAGATCGTGGCCCGGGCTGGCAAATATCCCGACCTGTTCGAAACCATCGAGGGCAAGCTGGGCCTTAAGGCGCCCGACCCCCTGGTCGTCGGCCACGAATACACCCGCGAGCAGGCCCATCACCGGCTCGAGCGCGGCACGGCCTTTTCGGTCGCCACCTGGGGCAAGGAAGACATCGTGCCCATCAAGTCGACCGAGGACTGTGCCCTGTTCGTCACCGAGGAGGCTCCCAGCGGCCTGGCCGAAGGCGTCCTCGCCTGGCAGTCCAAGCCCCAGCAGAAGCTGAGCCATCCCACCATCGCCGGCTTCCTCGGTCACGACCCCGACCAATCGACGGTCCACCTGTTTCTGCGGACCGACGCTGAGCACGACTACACCTATCTGGGGCCAGTCGCCTATCTAGACCACGAGCCCGATCAGGAGAAGCCGGTGAAGCTTCGCTGGAAGTTGCTCGAACCCCTCACCCCCGAGATGTCCGAGCACCTGGGCGTGTCGGCTGCCGATGGCTATCAGGCGCCACCCCTTGAGGTGCTCCACGCCCGTCTCGCCGAAGACGGCCATTACCTTCAGTCGGACCTGCTGCGTCGCTATCACCTGGCCTTGCGCAGCGGAGCCCCGGTTTTGCTGGCGGGGGCCAGCGGCAGCGGCAAGACCAGCCTGGCCGTTAGCTACGCCCGGGCCGCCTCGGCCAAGTACCTGCTGGTCCCTGTCCACCATAGCTGGAACAGCCTCGAAGACCTGTTGGGGCGGCCCGAGGTGGTGCTCTGGCTCCGCGAGGCGGGCATGGCCGAACGTCGGGCCGACAAGGACGGTGTGGCGGCCGTGCCCTATTACCTGATCCTCGATGACTGCAACCTGGCCGCCATGGAGGACTATCTGGCGGAATACCTGGCGGGCCAGTGCGAGGCCATGACCATGTCCAACCTCTATCTGGTGGGAACCGTCCATCATGATGGCTGGGGTCTGACCGACTGGATTCTCGACCGGGCCCAGTTGATTGAAATCGAGCCGGTGGCCAAGGACCTGCTGGCTCATCTCGGGGACGCCCCCTATCGCGGCCTGTTGCTGCAGTGCTGGCAGGCCCTCAAGCCGACCGCGCCCTTCGCCTTTCGGACCCTTGACCAGATCAAAGCCTACCTGGCGGTGGCCGAGCAAGAAGGCCTCGGCTGGGAGCAGGCCCTCGACGAGCAGATGGTGCAAAAGCTACTGCCCCGAGTGAAGGCAGATACCTCCGCTGGCGGCGACAGCCTGGGCAAATTCCTCGACCTGATCGGCGACCGCTTCCCCCGGGCCAGGGCCTATGCCGAGCGCCTGCTGGTCGAGGCCGGCGACCTGAACGAGGCGACCGCCCTAAGACGGTAGTCTCGAGACGGTAGACGGTAGCTGCGCTGGGGAAGCGTTCGCCGTTTATGGAGAGGCGTTTGGTGGAGGCTCTAAACCGGGGCCAAACTGTCGGCTGGAATTGTTAACGGGATGTGCGCAGAATGTTAACACGGTCCGGGGGCTTCCAGTCCGAGACCAACACCTGAAGACTATCCTGGGGTCAATAAGACGAGCAGACCCACTGCTCCACCACCAGGAGGCGTCTCACTATGAATTTTCTCAGCGGATTAGGCGGCGGAGGCTTTGGGGGAGGGCTTCCCGGCCTTGGCGGCATGGGCGGCTTTCCCAGCATGCTGATGAACCCCATCCAGATGATCCTCAGCTTGATCATGAGCTTGTTTGCTCTCGAAGGCATCATGGGTGGCGGTCAGAACGCGGCCGGCGGCTACTCGCCGTTGCAGAACCCGGGTTTCGGAGGCACTGGCAGCGGAATGCCGGCCTTCGGAATGCAGACCGCAGCCAACCAGTTCATGGGAGGAGTCAACGACAACTTCAAGGCCGGTCTGCCGGCCCCCAACGCCCGGGCCCAGACCTTGATCGATAAAGCCAAGTCGCACCAGGGCGCGCCCTACGTGTTCGGCGCCGCCGGGCCCAACAAGTTCGACTGCTCGGGTCTGGTTTACTACTCGCTCAACGAAGCTGGCGTGAAGGTTCCTCGCTTGACGGCCGAAGGCTATCGCCGCAAGTATTCCGACACCGCCATCAAAGATCGCAGCCAGCTCAAGCCCGGCGACCTGGTCTTTTTTCACTCGGCCAACACACGAGGTATCCCGGCTGGCCAGGCCACCCACATCGAAATCTATCTGGGCAACGGCATGACGATGGGAACCGACAGCCCTAAGGAAGGCGCCCGGGTCGAGCCCATCAACTGGAACACCTTCATCGGCGGCGCCCGCGTGCCTGAATTGGCCGGTTAAACCGTCAACCCCACCACTTCGAAGCGGTCGACATCGACCAGGCCCTGATCGGTGAGTTTCAGCGATGGAATCACCGGCAGGGCCAAAAAGCTTAGCGACATGAAGGGGTGCGAAGCTGTGCCTCCCAGCTCGCGGGTGGCGGCCAGCAAGTCCTGATTGGCCTGGCGCACCTCGGCCAGCGGGTGGTCCGACATCAGACCGCCGATGGGCAGAGGCAGGCGAGCCTTCACCTCGCCGCCGGCCACCACCACCCAGCCCCCCTGCATTTCGCGCACGGCCTCGGCAGCGGCCCGCATGTCAGCGTCGTTGGTGCCCAACAAGACCAGGTTGTGACTGTCGTGCCCGACCGTCGAGGCCAGGGCTCCGTGCTTGAGCCCGAAGCCCCGAGCCAGGCCCAGTCCGATCTGGCCGCTGGCGTGGTGGCGCTCGACCACGGCTAGCTTCAGCTGGTCACGCTCGGGATCGGCCACGATCTCGCCGTCTTTTCTGGTCACCTCTTCGACCAGATGCGAGGTCACGATCTGGTTGGGAATGAGCCCGATGACCCGGGCCCGGTCGCCTTCGTCAGTGATGCGCAGCGACGATTCGTCCAGAGCGGCAAAGTTGACGGTATTACGCACGGTCGTGCCCGGATGCCCGCTGGCCTGCCACAGCGGTTGCCCCTCTCTGGCTACCAGTCGACCGCGCTTGAAGACCATCTCGGCGCGGAAGTCCTCGAGGCTGCGGGTGACCACCAGATCGGCCAGATAACCCGGCGCGATAGCCCCCCGCCCCTTGAGGCGAAAGTATTCGGCTGCGTTCAGGCTGGCCATGGTCAGGGCATCGATTGGCTGACAACCCAGCGAGACGGCCTTTCTCACCAGAAAGTCGATGTGCCCCTCGTCGATCAGGTCGGCCGGTTCGCGGTCGTCGGTGCAGAACATGCAGCGGCGCAAAGTGCGCGGGTTGACCACCGGCAAGAGCGGTCCCAGGTCGCGGGTGACCGACCCCTCGCGCAGCAAGAGATACATCCCCAGAGCCAGCTTCTCGCTCGCCTCGCTGGGTGTGGTGCACTCGTGGTCTGACTCGATACCGGCGGCCACATAGGCGTACAGCTGCTTGCCGCTCAGCTTGGGCGCGTGCCCGTCGAGGCGCCCGGCGATGGCTTCGAGCTTGGCCAATACCTCGGGCCGCCCCGCCACCACCCCGGGAAAGTCCATCATCTCGCCCAGCCCCAGGATGCGCGGGTCCTTCAAACTGGCCAGGTCCTGCGCACTCAGACTGGCCCCCGCCGTCTCCATATGGGTCGCCGGAACGCACGATGGCACCATCACGAACACATCCAGCGGGCTGTCCTGGGCCGCTTCGAGCATATAGCGGATGCCCTCGAGCCCCCTGACGTTGGCGATCTCGTGGGGGTCGGCCACAATGGCGGTCGTCCCCTTCGGGACCACCGCCAGAGCGAACTGGTCCGGGGTCACCATCGACGACTCGATGTGCATATGGCCGTCGATGAGCCCCGGCGTGAGATAGGCGCCTTGGAGCGAGAGCGTCGCCTTGGCCTGGTAATCGCCAAAGCCCACCACCCGCCCCTGGAAGACGGCCACCTGAGTCTGGTCGATCGACCCGGTAAACAGGTTGACCACGCGGGCGTCGGTCAAGAGCAGGTCGACGGGTTCATCCCCCCGGGCTGCGGCAATGACGGCGGCAAGATTACTCATGGACTACCTTTCGGCGGCGGTCCGGTGGATGTCCTGGGTGGGCCTGGAGGTGGGCGCGTGCTGGGTGTCAACGCGGAGAAGGGGCGTTTGCTCTCCGTCGTTGGTCGGTTTGCGCTCGAATCGCGAACCGCAGAGATGGGGTGTGGCAACGCCGGCAGATAGAATAGGCGCCGCGGAGTTGCGACGCGGGCGGCGGGCCAACCAGAGCACGACCACGCGCCGCGGCTGTTCCGCGCGGAAGCCGGCTTGCCCCGCGACCGTGGTCGAGCCCCCAGGCTGACGGCGGCGGTACGGCGCCAGGTGGTGCCGGATTCGGCACGTGGTAGCGCCGTACTCGGCCGAGGTTGCTCTTCCGTGCGGAAGTCGACTTGCCCCGCGACCGTGGTCGAGCCACCCAGGCTGCCGGCGGCGGTACGGCGCCAGGTGGTGCCGGATTCGGCACGTGGTAGCGCCGTACTCGGGCGAGGTTGCTCTTCCGTGCGGAAGTCGGCCGGCCCCGCGACCGTGGTCGAGCCACCCAGGCTGGTCGGCGGCGGTACGGCGCCAGGTGGTGCCGGATTCGGCACGTGGTAGCGCCGTACTCGGCCGAGGTTGCTCTTCCGTGCGGAAGTCGTCCGGCCCCGCGACCGAGCTCCCCCCATCTCCGCGAACTCAGCGTCCTCCGCGGTTTCCACATCGAGCGCCCAGGTTGAACGCAACCGCCACCCCTGAGCTGCGTAGCAGCGATACTCCTCGAACCGAAGGCGTTCCACTCCTCGGCCACGCGTGGCCTCTGGGTCCCCGCAGGCCCGCCCCGCCTCGGCGGGGAAGGACACGCCTATGCGGGTCTGGGTGCTGGTGTCGTTGATCCTGTTGGGCGGCTGCTATCAGCAGCAGCGTGAAGACAACCTGCGCCAAGCGGTCGAGGTGGTGCAGAGCGTGCTGGCCAAGCCCGAGTTCGAGGGCAAGACGGCCGAGCAGAAGCTCGACTTTCTCTTCTCGCCCGAGGCCCAGACGCTGTGGCCTCCCCGCCCCGAGGCCGAGCTCAACGACGCCAGCGCCAAATCGGGCCAGCAGCCCAGTCGCATCCTGTATTTGAGAACCCCCGACGCTCCCTGGTCGGTGGTGGTGCGGGTGCAAGACGATCATCTGATGGTGGAGGGCTACGGGGCTAGTTTGGCGCAACCCGAGATATCGGTTTCGCTAAAATAGACTAAGGGGGTTGAGGGTGGCTCTCGACTTTCAACGGATCTTCATGAAGAATCTCCCTACCGTGAACGAGCGGTGGAAGCCCGTCTTGCCGCGGCTGGTCGACAAGATGATCGAACTCGGCTACACCCGCGAGGCTTGCGACAAGCTGTTTCCGGGTGGCAACCTGATCGTGCGCGACTTTGTCAAAGTGCCGGGGTATCTTCGCAACTGTCGCGAGGCGGGCGGGCCCCTCGCAGTGCTGGTGCCGTTTTTTCTGCTGCGCCGGTTGGTGGACCGCAAGGCGCTCGAAGGGGTTATCGGAGAAGAGCTGGTGGAGTGCTTGCTCGGCTGCAACCTGATCTTGCAAGACGGCGACCAGGTCGAGGCCATCTACGATCTCTATCCGTGCTACGGCAGTTATATCTTCACCGACTCGAAGTTTCAGCGGGCCAGCGAGCTGTCGCCTTTGACGACCTATTACCTGGGCAACGACAGTTATGCCCTGGCCCGGGTTACTCCGCGCCAGAAGGTGCGACGGGCTTTGGACCTTTGCACCGGTTCGGGCGTGCACTCGGTGATGGCGGCCCGCCACGCCAACCTGGCCATGGCGGTGGACCTCAATCCGCGCGCCATCGCGGTCAGCGAACTCAATGCCGTGCTCAACCGCCAGGACGAGATCTGTGGCTTCATGCTGGGCGATCTGTACGGACCCATCGCCAAAGGTGGGTTTGACCTGATTACGGCCAATCCGCCCTTCATTCCCACTCCCCAGGAGGATATGGAGCTGTATCGCTCGGGGGGCGAGTCGGGTGAAGAGGTGACCGAGCGCATCTTTCGCGACCTGCCCAAGTATCTGGCTCCGGGCGGGCTGCTCAGTCTGGTGACGAACTTTCCCATCACCCGGGCCGGCGATATCCTGGAGCGCCATCAACGGTGGCTGGGCGACCCCAAAGGGTGGGGATTGCTGTTGCTCAACTTCGGAGTGATCACCCGCGAGCAGTATGTGCTGATGCAGTACAAGGCGGTGGGTGACTATGAGCAGGACTTCGCCGAGATGGACCGTTGGCTCGACCTCTACGAGCGGCTAGGCATTCTCTCTTTGAGCTTCGGCATCATCATGGTGCGTCGCCTCGAAACCGAGGATAGCTGGCTCGAGTTTCGCAACTTCCCGGGTGGGGCCCAAGCCATGTCTGACGAGTTCGAGGCCTTTCTCGAGAGCCTGACGTTCTTCAACAGCGCCGCCTTTGCCGAGGGGTGGGCCGAGTTCGTCCCGCGGCCGCGGCCGGTCAAAGCCTTTTACACCGACCGCCTGGCCGGAGTGGGGCGGGTAGAGTTCCGCCATCCCGAGTGGCCTGCCGTCGATCTGGCGGCGGAGGAAACGGCCCTGCTGAGCAAGATTTACGACCAGCCGGGCCGCCCGGCGAGCGAGTTGACCGATGGGCCCGAGCTGCTCAAGGCCCTGGGCCGCCATAACTTGATTCTTCCCGAAGGAGCATAGCGTGCGATTGCTATTTTGTTTGGCCCTGATGGCCCTGCCGTTGACCGCCCTGGCCGACCCCCCGGCCTCGAAGAAGGTGGAGCAAACCGATGTCTATCACGGGGTGACGGTGAAAGACCCCTACCGTTGGTTAGAAGATGCCGAGGCCAAAGACACTCAAGACTGGGTCAAGCGTCAGAACGAGTACACCCGCGCTCATCTCGACGACAGCCCGGTGCGGGCCGAGTTGATCGAGCGGCTGACCAAATTGTGGGACTATCCCCGCTATTCGAGTCCGTTCCATCGAGGTGAGCGCTACTTCTTCTTCAAGAATGACGGTCTGCAAAATCAGGCGGTCTTCTATGTGCAGGAGGGCCTCGAGGGCGAGGCGCGGGTGGCTATCGACCCGAACAAGCTGAGCGACGATGGGACCACCGCTTTGAGCGATGTCGAAGTTTCTGATGACGGCAAGCTTTGTGCCTATGCCGTTTCGGTCCACGGCAGCGACTGGCAAGAGGTCTTCGTGCGCGATCTCGATACCGGCCAGGATCTCTCGGACAAGCTGGAGTGGTGCAAGTTCACCTCGATTGCCTGGACTCCCGACAACAAAGGCTTCTTCTATTCGCGCTTTCCTGACCCGTCCACCGTGGCCAAAGAGGACCAGACCAATTTCAACCGCGTCTACTATCACCGGGTTGGCGACGCTCAGGCCGACGATCAACTGGTGTTCAAAGACGACGAGAAGAAACACCTGGGCTATTCGGCCTGGGTCACCGAGGCCGGTGACTATGTCGGTCTGACGGTCTGGGATGGGACCGACCCGCGTAACCGCGTGTATGTGCGCAAGCTTGAAGGAGAGACCGAGTTTCGCCGAGTGCTCGACCAGGCCGACGCCGCCTATTCGGTGATCGGCAACGATGGCCCGATCTTCTATCTTCAGACCGACAAGGACGCCCCGCGCGGGCGGATCGTGGCGCTCGATGTCGAGGCTCCTGGTGAGCTGACGACGGTGATTCCCGAAGACCGAGACGTCATCGACTTCGTGGGAAGAGTCCATCACGAGTTCGTGGTGGTGCGCATGCACAACGCCCACCATCTGGTCAGCCTTTACACCACGGATGGCAAGCTCAAGAAACAACTGGAGTTGCCCGGAGTAGGGGCCATCGGGGGCCTTTCGGGGCGAGCTAAAGACACCGAGATGTTCCTGCAGTATGAAAGCTATCTCACGCCGGCTACCAGCCTGCGCTACGACTTTCCCGGCGACAAGCTGAGCGTCTTTCGCCAACCGAAGATCGACTTTCCGGCCGACCAGTATCGCACCGAGGTCGTCTTTTGCCGCTCCCAAGACGGCACGGCCGTGCCCATCTTCTTGACCTATCGCAAGGACCTCGAGCGAGATGGCAGCAATCCGACCCTGCTCTACGGCTATGGCGGCTTCAACATCAACCTGACTCCACGCTTCTCGATCAGTCGGCTGGCCTGGCTCGAGCGCGGGGGCATCTTGGCCGTGGCCAATCTGCGTGGTGGCTCGGAATATGGCGAAGAGTGGCACCAGGCCGGCATGATGGGCAACAAGCAGAACGTCTTCGACGACTTCATCGCCGCCGGCGAGTACTTGATCGAGGCGGGCTATACCCGTCGCGACAAGCTGGCCATCAACGGAGGCAGCAACGGCGGTCTGCTGGTGTCTGCTTGCCTCACCCAGCGTCCCGATCTGTATGGAGCGGCCCTGTGCCAGGTGCCGGTCACCGATATGCTGCGCTACCATCTTTTCACGGTAGGGCGTTATTGGGTGCCAGAGTGGGGTTCTGCGGATGACCCCGAGCAGTTCAAGTTCCTCTACGCCTACTCGCCTTTGCACAATACCCCCCGGGCTGACTATCCGGCCACTTTAATCACCACCGCCGACACCGACGACCGGGTGGTCCCGGCCCACGCCAAGAAGTTCGCGGCCACTCTGCAGGCGGCCCAGACGGGCTCGGCTCCCATCTTGATCCGCATCGAGACGAAAGCCGGTCACGGGGCCGGCAAGCCCACCTCGAAGCTGATCGAAGAGGCGGCCGACTGCTATACCTTTTTGCTCAAGTATCTGGGAGAGTGATTGCAAAATCTCGGCCGGGCTGCAATGGCCCTGCCGACCCCGGCGGTTCTACAATGAGGAGGCTCACACGATGGAATCTCACGAGGTGCTCAAGACGGCCATCCATCCTCTCGGCGTCAAGGCTGTCGCCAGCGAACTGCGCCTGTCTACCTCGCTGGTCTACAAATGGTGCCAGGAGAAAGAAGACGACGAAGGTTCGGGAGTGGACAACCCGCTGGATCGCCTGCAGCGGATCGTCGAAGTGACCAACAATAAGGGGCCGATCCACTGGTTGTGCCAGCAATCCAACGGTTTTTTCGTCGAGAATCCGATCAAGGGCGAGGCCGACAACGCCCCAGTGTTGCTGGCTGCTCAAAAGCTGTTGGCCGAGTTCTCGGAGCTCTTGACGGTGGTGTCCCAAAGTTGGGAAAACGACAGCTCCATCAACCCGGAGGAGGCCGAGCGCATTCGCGCCGAGTGGGAGCAGCTCAAGACGGTGGCCGAAAAGTTCGTGGTCGCGTGTGAAAAGGGAGTCTACGAAAGCTAAGGGGGTCTCGATGGCAACCACGGAAGTCTCAAATCAGGGCTGGTTGAGCCGGCTCATGGAATCGATCGGCGGGGTGCTGTTCGGCATCGTCATCTTTCTGGTCGCCTTTCCCGTTCTTTATTGGAACGAGGGGCGGGCGGTTCGCACCGCCCGCGGATTGGCCGAGGGGAAGAGTAACGTGGTCTCGGTTTCGGCCGACCAGGTCGACCCGGCCAACGAAGGCAAGTTGATTCACCTGACCGGTCAGGCCACCGCCCAGGGGAGCCTGCGCGACGACCAGTTTCCGGTCGAAGTGGCCAACGCCCTGCAGTTGCGTCGCGTGGTCGAGGTCTATCAGTGGGAACAACAAGAGAAGCGTGAGAAGCGCAAGAAGCTGGGCGGTGGTGAGGAAACCGTGACCCTCTATACCTATCACGAGCAGTGGAGCGAGCAGCTGATCGACTCGACCAGCTTCAAAGAAGCCGGTCACGATAACCCCCGGCGCAAGCCTTATGAATCGGCCAACTGGGTGGCCAAGGACGCCACCGTCGGAGCCTTCAAGCTGACATCTTTGACCGACGACGTCAACGCCTGGGTGGAGATTCCCGTCGACAAGAGCCCTGAAGGTCGCCTCAAAGTAGACCACGGTGAACTGTATCTCGCGGCCAATCCGGGCCGTCCGGTGATCGGCGACGCCCGCATCCGCTTCGAGGCGGTCAAGCCCACTCAGGTCAGCATCGTGGGCGTTCAGCAGGGCGACACGTTCAGCCCTTACAAGTCAGAATCGAGCGGAACCACGGTTTTTCGCCTGGTGGTGGGCCAGCAGTCGGCTGAGCAGATGTTCGAGCAGATGGAAGCCGAGAACACGATGATGACCTGGGGGCTGCGCGGGGTCGGCTTGGTCATGATGCTCATCGGCGTCGGCCTGGTCTTTCGACCGCTGGTGGTGGTGGCCGATGTGGTCCCGCTCTTTGGAAGCCTGCTCGAGGTAGGGGTCGGGCTGGTGGCCCTGGCCATTGCGGTGCCCTGCGCTCTGGCCGCCATCGCGCTGGGCTGGATTGCCTATCGCCCGGTGGTGGGCATCGGCTTGCTGGTGGGGGCGGTGGCCGCTCTCGGCGGCGCCTTTATGCTGGCGAAAAGCAGACGTTAGCTGCCGGCGATGGCTTCGAGGTGTTGTTCGAGGGCGCGTAGCACGCCCAGGGATGAGTCTTCGCCGGCGGGACGCACGATGGCGTTCTTGAGCTTCGAGCCGGCCTCGTGCAACTGAGGGTTCGAGCCGACCACGATGGCTCGGCGGCCGTCGTCGCTGCCGTCGGGAGCTTGCATCATGGCCAGGTCGTTGCCTCCGTCACCGGCGATGATGAGGTGGTCGCGCTCGACCCCGCGGGCGGCCCTGAGAAAGTCCACCGCCGTGCCTTTGTTGGCCACCGGACTGGCGGCGTCGAACATCACGATGGGTTGTCCGTGGAACGGGTAGGCGGAAGAGAGGTCGAATTCGATGCCGTCCTGGCGCAGGCGCTCGCCCAGCGCCTCCTGGAACTCTTTGATCTGCGTCGGCACGCCGAAGGTCTCTTCGTCGAAGATGTCAGCTACGCCGTTGTGATTGTCGTCGCGGCTTTCTGCGGCGGTCAGTTTGACGCTGGCCTGATCGAAGCAGAAGCTGGCGATGAAGGGGCAATCGTCGGCGGCGCTGTTGTGGACCACTTCTCCGACGGTGTGAAACTTCAGGTTGGCAAAACGCGGCAGCGTCAGCAGTTGGCGACACTCAGCCGCCACCTTGTCCGAGCGAAAGCCGCTCTGGGCGTTGAGATCTTCCCAGGTGCTGTTCTGGTTGTTGCGGTGGTAGTCGCCGTCGAGACCGACCTGGCCTGGGCGACCTTCGTGGATGAAACCGCCGTTGAAGGTGATGGTCCAGTCCTGGCGGGGGAGATTCTCTTGCTCGACGCGCACCGGCGGGCGGGCGGTCACGTAGCCGAACTCGAGTTCGAGGCCGCGTTTTTGATAGGTATCTTTAAGTTTCTGCACGCCCTCGTCAAGAGCCCGGCGATTCTCCGGGTTCTTCGACAACCAGGTGCCGTCCAGGTCGCTTAGAAAAAGTACACGTTGAGGTAAGGCTTTCAGCATCGAGAACTCTCCGCACTGAAGGTATGTCAGACACCTACGGCTGGATGTTTCAACCGTGTTGCCGTCTCAACAGTATGGCCCGATGGAGCTGCGCTCAGGTTGGATCGGGGGTCTCTGCGGGGCTGGTGGCGTCATCGGTTGTAAACGTCGCGCCAATCTCGTCTTCTTTCCACTCGTCGAAATGGGCCTCGCCGGGCCTGGCGCCGCTGAGGTCAAAACCTATCAATAGAAGCGCCATGATCAAATAACCCCCGGCAATGGGGCTGGGGTTGTAGCCCACGTGAGGGGCATGCAGGATGCCGATCAGGGTGAGCAGGGCGGCTCCCAGGCAGAAGCCGGCCGATTGGCGGGTATGGCCGTCGATCAAGAAGGCCACGATGGCGCCCCACAGCAAGCCGCTCACGATGGCTCCCTGGGCTAAGGCCGAGTGGCCAAGCCAGTGCACGCTTTGACCGTGCAGGCTCTCGATGAGTTCGGGAGTGACTTGCTGTCCGGTCACCTGAAAGGCCACCCCCATCTTGGTCACCAGCAGATTGCCGATGTGAGGGATGAGGGCGATGGCCACGGCCACGGCGTGGCGGGCCGGACTGTGAGTAAAGGCCTGGCCCACGATCACGATGCCTACGAAGACCAGCAGAGGGTCCACGGCGGCGGTGGGGATGAGCTTGTAGAGAAAAGCATGAAAACCGGTGATGGCCACCACGAAGATGACGAGGCCGACGCCCAGCGCATAGCCGGCCCGCGAGCCCAGCTTCTTGTAGGCGGGGTGACCGATGTAGACGGTGGTGGGAAAGGCGCTGCCGAAGATGGCGCCCAACATGGTGCCGGCCCCGTCGGCCAGTTGGCACGTGCGCACATCGTAGGCATCGCCGGCGGCCTCGGCCGACTCCACATTGTTCATGGTCTCGATGAAGTTGTAGATCTCGATGGGAAGGACCACGGCCAGGATCTCCGGATGTTGACCCAGGATGGAGAAGCCGGCGAAGAGGTCGCCCAACACCGGCACGGGGATGTGCAGAGAGGGTTGCCAGCTGGTCACCTCGGCAGTGCCGTTGAAAAGGCCGATGGCTGTGCCCAGCGCGATGGCCATCAGGCCGGCCGGCAAGCCGAGCGGCAGCCGCATGCCGGCGATGAGGCCGGCTAGCACGATGGTCAAAGCCGGAAAGCCCACCATGGGGTTCTCGAAGATCGAAGCCAGGGGCACCGCCGCGATGTAGACCAGAGCGATGCCAGCCAGAGTGCCCAGCATGCCGGCTCGGGGGGTGACCCGCTTGAGGGTGGGTCCCAGCACGCTGCCCAGGGCCTCGACCACCCCACCCACGAAGGCGGCCGCGATGCCGGCTTGCCAGGCAGTCAGAGCGGCCGTCTCGGGGTCGGCGTCCTTAAGGCCGAAATAGATGGGAGCTAGAATGCCGAAGAGATAGACGAACAGGACCGGGGTCGAGATGCCGTAGGGCAGGGCGGTGACGTCGTCGCGACCCTCTTTCTGGGCCAGCTTTACCGCTTGCCAGGCGTAGAAACCCAGGCCGCTCAAGAGGGCCACTCCCAGCCCGGGCAAGATCTTGCCGAAGACGATCGAGTCGGGCATGGCCAGCACGCCCTTGCAGATGCCGGCGGCGATGACCAGGTTGGCCAGGTTGTCGGCCAAAAGCGCCCAGAAGCCATTCCAGTCTTCCGAGCGAAAGAGACGGTAGGGTTGCATTGAATGCGCTTCCACATGGCGACGGGCTCGTCCTGGGTGTTCGATATCGACCGTTGCGGGCTCTGCGGCCGGCTGCTAAGATGGGCTCAACCGGGTTCTTTCGCCTGGCAGGATGCCGGGAAACATGAAGGGTGCAACCGATGAAGGAAGGATACCACCACCTAAGACGCGAGATGCAGGCAAACTTTGAACTCACCTGGGCAGGCCAGGCGGATTCGAACAAGCGCATCCGCGAAATTTCAGCTCGGCTGGATGAGCAGGCGGGCAGAATCGAAATCCAGGCCCACAAGATCGAAGAGCACGGCCAAAACATCGCCCGTCAGGGAGAAGAGATCGCCCGGCAAGGCCAGGAGATCGCATGGCAAGGCCAGCAGATCGGGGAGGGCTTGCGAGAGACCGCCCGTTTAGGCAGAGAAGTGGCCTCGCTGGGAGACCAGATGGTCGGACGCCTGCGCTTGATGAGCGACCGGTTTGGGACGTTCTTGGACGTGCTCGAGGGTGAAGCCACCGAGCAGAGTTCCAGGATTGACGATCTGGATGTGCGGGTGACCAGGTTGGAAGAGCGCCAGGGACCGGCGGCCTAGGGCCCGAACGGCGGCGCAGTGGAGCTGCGCCGCCAACTCAATCGCACCTGGTATGCCTTTCTGGCTCACCACCCTCACCCCCGGCCGATTCAGGTCCGGGCGGCCACCCCGATTCTGGCAGGGCGCTCGGTGTTGCTGGCTTCAGCCACCGCCTCGGGCAAGACCGAGGCCTACGCGGCTCCGCTGGTCGAGCGCTGGTTCGAGCGCTGTGTTAAGGGCGAGCCCAAGGTTCTCATCGTAGGCCCCACCCGGGCCCTGGTCAACGACCTGGCCCGCCGCCTGGAGGGCCCGCTAAGACGGTGTGGCATCGGCCTGACCCGCCGCACTGGCGATCATCCCAACGACCTGACGGCCGAGCAGGCGGGCGTGATCGTGACCACCCCCGAGTCGCTCGACTCGGTGCTTTCGCGCCATCCTCGCTGGCTGGGTGCCACCGGCTCGGTGGTGCTCGACGAGCTGCACGTGTTGCAAGGCACCCCCCGAGGCGATCAGGTCTTGTGTTTGCTCGAGCGTCTCGAGCGGGTGGTCGTGGCTCTGGGGGGGCAGCCGCCCCAACGCCTGGCCGCCACGGCTACGGCGGCTAACCCTGATGAGGTGGCGGCCCGCTACCTGGGGGCCGGGTCGGTGGTCCTGGTGGAAGAGTCGCAGCGCGATTTCGACCTGCATCTAGCCGATTGCACCAGCCCGGCCGAGATGCTGCACAATCTGGCCGAACGCTGCCGCGCTCTGGGTGCACGCAAGGTGCTCTGCTTTATGCCCTCACGCCAGGAGGCCGAGATCTATGGCGCCCAACTGCTCGGTCGACCGCCCTTTCAGACGCGCGTGTTCGTCCACCACGGCAGCCTCTCGCGCCAGGAGCGCGAGCGGGTCGAGAAGGCCTTTTTGAAAGCTCCTTCGGCCTTATGCCTGGCCACCAATACCCTCGAGCTCGGCATCGACATCGGTGACGTGGATATGGTGGCTCTCTTCGGAGCCCCGCCCGAAGTGAGCAGCTTTCTGCAGCGGATCGGACGCGGCAATCGCCGCGGGGGGCGCGGTCAGGTGCTGGGTCTGTGTCGCCACGCGGGCGAGCGCCAACGCATGGCCCATCTGGGCGAGTGCGCGGCCGAGGGGCGTTTGTATATCGATCCAGACCGACCCTTTCGGTCGGTGGCGGTGCAACAAGCCTTTTCGCTGCTGTTTCAAAACCCGCGTCGCCAGATCGCCCTGGCCCCGCTGGCCGACCGTCTGCCGGCCTGGCTCGAACTCGATTCTGAAGTCCTCGAGCGCATCCTCGACCGGCTGGTGGAGCGCGAGTGGCTGGTGTCCAGCGGCCACGGCTATCAGCCCACGGCCAAGCTCGAGCGCGAGTATGAGCGGGCGCGGCTGCATCAGAACTTCACCTCGACTCGCGCGACCAGTGATGAGGTCGAAGTGGTGGATGGTTCGGGGCGAGTGCTGGGCAAGGTGCAGCGAGGCTCGCAAGGCTTGCCGGAGTCGATCGTGCTGGGCGGCAGAAGCCGGCGGCTGGGGGCCGACCGGGGCCGGCAGGTGGTGGCTTCGGGCAGCGGCGAGGGGGGCAAGGCCATCTTCGTGAGCCGGGGTACGGCCCGCATCCCGGCTGGCCTGGCCGAGGATTTTCGTCGTTTTCTGGGCTACCGCCCGGACCAGGTACCGGTAGCGGCCCAGGGATCGCGGGTGATCCTGG
This sequence comes from Vulcanimicrobiota bacterium, assembly GCA_050250895.1. GTDB lineage: Bacteria > Vulcanimicrobiota > Xenobia > Xenobiales > JADMJV01 > CAYRFU01. Next base: position 89,600 of record JBFWNU010000006.1, read on the forward strand.
GTCACTTTCTGGGCTCGGTGCGAGGGGCGGTGCTGCGCGACCTGGTAGCTCGTCAGACCAAGCTCAAGGTGGGCCTCAGCCCTTTCTTGCTGTGGGCAGACTTTCAGGAACTGCCCGACTTCTCGGCCAGCGCCGAGGAACTCGAGCAGTTGTTGGCCACCCGCCCTACCAAGCTGGTCGACTCGCTCAACCTGGGACCCTGGACCCGCGAGCTGCCTCGGGAGCTGATGGTCGAGGAGCTGCGCCGTCATCTCGAGCCCGAGCAACTGGCCGAACGCTTGAGAAGACTCGAGCCCGTCAAAGCCGAACCAGAGATGGCCGAGGTCTTGCGCAGTCTCGCCCCGGCCCTGGAAGAAGGGGAGTAGATGCTAGAGAATATCCAGTTCAAATACCGCTACGTCGAGAACGGAAACGTCAAAGGCTTTTTCACCAGCAAGAAGGGGTGTGTCGAGCAAACCGCCCTGATTCTTGATGGTCACAGTCTCGCCTATCAGCACGTCCACGACACCACCAGCCGCGACAACCGACTGGTCCTGGCTGTGGACGGGTCCGGTCTGCCCGGCCCCCTGCTCAACGAGATGCACGACGGATTCATCGTGCTCGAGGTGTACAAGCCCGGTGCCGAAAAGCTCGAGAAGGCCATCGACCGCTACGCTTCGGCCCATGAGGCCATGGCCAACCAGAAACGGCTCGAGGCCGAGGGTCGCGGCCACGAGTTTCGGACCCAGCAATGCCCCAGCTGCCAGGCTACCGTCGACCTGTCCGAACTCGAGAGCGGGCGGTTCGTCTATTGTCGCTTTTGCGACTCGATCTTCGGCCAGGCGCTGGAGAGTCTATCGGCCAAGAATAGCTATCGCGAGTGCGATGAGTGCGGCATGTTCGATCGCGTGCAGGGCCATACCGAATTCTACTTCTACTTTCTGCTGGTCATCTATGGCTTTAGCCACCGCCGGCGACACCTGTGCGATTCGTGTGCCAGTTCGCTTTTCTGGAAGGTGCTGATGTGGAATCTGCCCTTCGTGTTGGGGGTTCCGCCGGCGATTTATCTCAAGGTCAAGGCCTCGACCGGCAAAGACGCCGATCTGGCCGATCTGGCGCGAGCCAACGAGTTCGCTCGTAAGGCCCGGGTGCAAGAGGCTAAAGAACTCTACCAACGGTTGCTGGGACGCTTCCCTGACCACCCGGGTTTGCTGATGAATGTGGGCTTGGCTCACTTCTTTGCCGAGCAGGCCGAGCCCGGGGTGGAGGGATTGCTAGCCTCGGTCAAGGCTTGTCCAAACTATTTGCCGGCTCTGCGCCACCTTCGCCGCTTCCACGCGGCGGTGACCGGCCCGGCTGAATGAATTGTTACAATCTGTTTACAGACTTTTTACGGTCTTAACAATCTGTTAGACGGATCGGCTTGCTGACGCGTAGAAGTCTTAAAGCAGAGCCGGAGAAGGTGCTCGGCGGGCCAAGAGGTTACAGACCCGGTCCTGCTGGTCAATAACACCCACGGCTGAAGTAGTGTGCGGCATTCCACTAGGAGAGTCCGCTATGCAAGCCAAGGCCGCTGGGTCCGTCGTCCACAAGCAGGCCCAACCGCTCTACCTGGTAAGAGCCGGGGTGAAAGAACAGGCCGAAAAGGCGCTGGCCGAACAGATCGGCCCCGAGCGCGCCCTTCAGGTAGGCCCCCTCGATACCTCCCGCATTTCCGACCAGGCCATTCAAGAGATGGGCGAGGCTCAGGACCGGGGCATGCCGTTCAAGGACCGCGTCATCTCGGCCTTGCAAGAGATGTTCGACGAGAAGGTCAAGGAAAACCCCGAGGCCGGCAGCCAGGGCAAGCCTCAGCCCAAGACCGAGAAAACCATGGAGTTCACCCCCACCACCTATCGGGGCGAGGTGATGCCCGGTCGCGACGTGATCGGGCACGCCGAGATCAAAGAGAAGAAGGTCGAAGAGCCCGGCGAGGCCAGGGCGGCGGCCGGGCCCAAAGCCAGGCAGACGGCCGCTCCAGCCGTGCCTCCCGCCACCGACACCAAAGGGGGCAAGAAGAACGGCGGCGGCAAATCGGATGAACAGGAGAAAGACCGGGTAGAACTCAGCGCCGAAAGCGCTCAGATGGCAGCCCGCATGCGGAATTCGGGGGTAGAGGTTCCTCAGTCTTTAGAGTCGGACAAGGGCGGTACGCCCGAGGTCAAAGGCCCCGAGCAAGGGGGCGAGAAGACGGTCTTTTCGGGCGAGGTGCGGACCCGCGCCACCGGTTGGACCCAATCGGTCGACGTGCATCCCGGTGGTGAGGTTCAAAAGGGGCAGAGCCTGCGCACCTTCCAGAGACTCGACAATCTGCCCATGCTAGACCACGCCACCCTGCATCGAGGCGAGGGCAAGGCCAACGCCAAAGAGCAGGAGAAAGCCGCCCGGGAGGGGCGCGGTGGAGGCGACGCCACGACCGTCGAGGCGCTGCGGAATCCCGTGCCTAACTGAACTCCTCCAGCGTTAGATTGTCAAGATTTCGTGGGTAGCCAGAACCAGAAGTTGGCTCCTCCGCCCGAGGCCCTTCGATAGCCGATTCTGCCTCCCCACGAGTCCACCGTAAGGCGGCAAAAATACAGCCCCAAGCCGATCTTGCCTCCGCCGGTCTTTCCTTTGGCAAGCTTTTGAAACAGCCGGCCAACCGCCTCTTCGGGCACCCCCGGCCCATCGTCGAGCACTTCGAGTTGCCACCCCTCACCGTCGCGGCTGAGCCTGACCGATACCCGGTGGCCTGGCTTGAGGTTGCGCAGGGCGTTCTCGAGCAGGTTGGAGAGCACTCGCTCGAGTTTAGAGTCTTCTCCCACCACCAGGACGGCTCCGTCGGGGGCCTCGAGCTGCAGGCCCACCCCGCCCTCTTCAAAGGCCGGACGCAATCCATCCACGACCCGTCGGGCCACCCTCTGCATATCGGTAAGGCTGGCGGTCCCGGCCTGGGCCAGGGCCTGAATCTCGGCGGCGAAGACCTCGAGGATCTCGCGAATCATTTTCTCCTGGCGGTCGCATTGGCGCAGGCCGATCTCGAGCAGGCTCTTGACCTGGGCGGGCTTCAAGTCGCCGCGCGAGAGAATGTGGTAGGCGCCTTTGATGCTGGTCAGCGGGCCCGCCAGATCGTGGACGATGCTGTGCAACAAGAACTCCTTCTTGCGAATCTCCTTTTCCAGGGCTTCGTGGATCAGCGCGTGCTCGCGAGCCTTTTGCAAGACAGCCACCTGCTCGACATAGCGCTGCCCGAGGTTGCGCAAGACCAGGTGCCCCGGCTTGCCACCCACCGGATAGGCCTCGAGGGCCAGCACCGCCTCCCCCCGGTGTTCCTCCCAGGGACCCAACACCTGGGGCGGCTCAAGACCCTGCCAACAAGCCTCGAATTCGTCAAGCCCGCACTCTAGAAAGGGTAGCGAGTCCAGTTCCAGGGGTTCGAGCAGATGCAACCAATCGGGTTTTTCCACCAGAGGGGTGAGCCGGCCCGCCTCTAGCCGCAGGGGCACCGCGTCGAGCAGGGCCAGAGAGGCTTCCAGCAGCTGGCTCAAAGCATGGCCCTGGCCAGCGACAGAAACGCCTCGTCGACCCCTTCGCCCGTCTTGCAACTGGTGCGCAAGATCGGGCATTCCAGACCGTCGAGGCCTGGCTGCTCGAGTTCGTACTGATCTTCGAGGTCGACCTTGTTGACCAGCAACACGCAAGGTAGTTGGCCAAGCTCGCGCTTCACGGTCTGGCGCACCTCGAGAGCAACCGCCAGCGTGGCGGCCCGGGTCGAATCCACCACCAGCAGATACCCCGCCATGCCTTTGAGATAAGCGGTGGGGATGGCCGTGAAGTCGTCTTTCCCGGCCAGGTCCCAAAGCATCATCTTGAGCGAACTGCCGTCGACCTCCACCTCTTTCTTGTCGACCTTGACACCCACGGTGGTGTGGTATTTGTCCGAAAACATACTGGTCACGAACCGCGCCACCAGGCTCGTCTTGCCCACCGCGAAGGCGCCCAGCATGCAGACCTTCTTACTGATCATCGCTGGTCAGTTCGAGCACTTGCTCGGCGGCAGCCACCCGGACCTTGGTCATCGAGTTGAGTGCAACCAGACTTTGGCGCGCCTGCTGTAGCTTTTCGGCGATGGCTTCGTCGTCCTGGTCGGGGTCATGATGGAACAGATACAGTTCCTTCACTTTGGCCTGGTGGGCGAGACTGGTGGCCGCGCTCACCGACGAGTGGCCCCAACCGATGCGGGAGGGATATTCCTCATCTCGATAGGTGACGTCGGTGATCAGCAGATCGGCCTCGGCCACGAACTCGGCCAGGAGCTTTTCGTAGTTGGCCGAGTACATGTCGCTGTCTTCGGGAAAAAGCTCGTTGTCGGTGACATAGCAGAGCTTCAGTCCGCCGTAGTGCACCGCATAGCCCAGGCAAGTGCCGGGGTGGCACAGCAGCATCGTCTTGACGGTGGCGGGCCCGAATTTGAACTGACCTTCGGTGATGTCCTGGTAGTCTACCCGGGCCCCGAACTCTCTGGGCGTGATAGGAAAGTGCAGGCCATCCATCTGATTGGCCACCAGTTGCTCGAGGGTCACCGAGCCCGAGGCTGGCCCGGTGATGGTAAAATGATTGCCGGGTATGTACAGCGGCGCGAAAAAGGGCAAAAAGTTCAAGTGGTCCCAATGGGGATGCGAGATGAAGATGGTGCCTCTGGTCTTCTTCTTCGCCTTGACCAGGGAGTTGCCCAGGGGCTTGATGCCGGTGCCGGCGTCGAAAATGAAGATGTGGTCGTCGGGAAAGGTCAGGCTCACGCAGGCGGTGTTGCCGCCGTAGCGCAGCGTGTCGGGCCCAGGCACGGGAATGGTGCCACGGGTTCCCCAGAAGCAGACGCTCACCGAAGTGTTGAAAAGAGCCATCAGACGACGGTACATCTCGTAGGGGTCGGTGCGCGATTTGGCGATAAAGCCGTTGGCGCCGGCGTCGAGAGCGCGTTGCCGGTCGGGTTGGTAGATCTTGCCCGAAACCACCGCGATGCACAGGGATGCGGTGTCGGGTTGAGCGCGCAGCCGGCGACACAACTCGACCCCGTCCATTTCGGGCATCATGATGTCGAGGACGACGCAGTCCGGCGGATTCTGGGTGATGACCTCGAGAGCCTCGACGCTCGAGGTGAAGGTGGTCACCTCGTGTCCCTCGATTTCGATGGCCATTTTGAGCACGGCCAGAATGTCGGGATCGTCGTCTACCAGGACGAAGCGTTTGGATGGATTCTCTTGCACGGCCACGATTTCGGGGCCTTGGAAACTAAACCTCTAGCCGGTAGCCAAAGCCTCGCACGGAGACGATCGCGGGTCCACCCTGGGGCAATTTCTTGCGCAGGTTGAGCACATGGGTGTCGATGGTTCGGGTGTCTCCCACATAATCTTCGCCCCACACCAGGTCGAGCAGCTGTTGGCGCGAGAAGGCCCGACCGGCGTGGCTGAGCAGCACCTCGAGGAGTCCGAGTTCGCGGGGAGTGAGTTCGATCGGGTCGTCGTGGAAGTAGGCCTGACGGGCGGCCGAGTCAAGTCGCAGCGGGCCGTTAGTCAGGTCGGGGCTAGCTGGCGGAGTCTTGCTCCAGCCTTGCGAGCGGCGCAGCAGGGCTCGGGCGCGAGCGAGTAACTCGCGGGGATTGAAGGGCTTGCCGAGATAGTCGTCGGCTCCGGTTTCAAGACCCATGACCTTGTCGAGATCCTGATTGCGAGCACTGAGCATGAGGATGGGAACGCGGTGGTGCTTGCGGATTTCGCGGCAGATGGAGAGGCCGTCGAGGTCGGGCAGGTTAATGTCGAGGATGACGAGGTCAGGCCTGGCTTTCTCGAGTTTCTCCAGCCCTTCGCGGCCGCAGGTTGCCGTAATGACCTGGAAATGAGCCAGACCCAATTCGAGATCGAGAACCTGTAGTAAGTCTGGATCGTCATCTATGGCAAGTATGGTCGCCAGCATACTCTAGTGGCTTCGAGAGAACGATTGCAACTCCCTGGAGAATCTTGACATATCCTTGACACAGGTAGGCTACTATGCTTATGGGAGAGGCGCCCCTTACTGCCCCGTCTGGTGGCGCCCCTCCCTTCGTCGTTTCTAGATTCAGCAGGGAAGGAACCTGGGCTGGAGGGGCAAACATTGGTTCGATGATCGAACTGGGAGGGTACCGTGGGCAAGTCTCGTTCTGAAGAATCCGAGCTGGTGGTAAAAGGGGAGAGTGAATCCACCGTCGAGCTGCCCCCGGAGGGGCGCCACGAAACGCGCAACCTGGAGAAGGTCCGGGACATCCTGTTTGGCACTCAAGCCCGCGGCTTTGATCGCAAACTCGACCAGCTAGAAACGGTACTGGGCGAGCAGAGCGACTCCCTGAGGGCTCAGTTTCAAGAGAAACTCGATGCTCTCGAGCAGTTTATCAAGGCTGAAGTCTCGGGATTGATCGACAAGATCAGTCAGGAAGAGCGCAAGCGCACCGAGGCTCTCGAGGAGATCGGCGACGAACTGCGCAAAGTGGCCAAGAATCTGGGCCGGCGCCTGGATGACGTGGACGGAATGCGCCAGCAGAACGAACGCGAGTTTCGCGACCAATTGCTGCAAACGTCCAAGCGCATCAGTGATGAGTTGGACACGCGCGCTCGCGAGCTGCGCAATCGTCTCGAGCGCGAAGGCAGCGAGTTGCGACGAGATAAAGTCGACCGTTCGGCTCTAGCCTCCTTGCTGACCGACCTGGCCGTGCAGATGGGTCAGGAAGCTCCGGAACGCCGCGAGGGATAGCGGTTGGACGGGAGAGACCTGTCAACCGACCTGGAAGCTCTCGAGCAACTGCGCGAGTTGCTCTTTGGTGAAGAACTGGCTCAGCTCAAGGCGATTCGCCGCGACCTCAAGCGTTTTCCCACGCCCGAGGAGGTGGCCCGGGCGCTGCCCGCCGCGGTGGCCCTGTGCGACGAGAAGGGGGTGGCCCTGCGCGAAGCTCTGGCCCCGCCGGTCGAACAGGCTCTCAAAGTGTCGGTCCGGGAGAATCCCCAACCCCTGTTGGACGTGATCTTCCCCCTGCTGGGTCCGGCCATCCGCCGGGCCGTGCAGTCGGCCCTGAGGGGGGCCGTTCAGTCGCTCAATCAGGCCATGGAATACAGCCTCAATCCTCACTTTCGCTTTCAGGCCTGGCGCTCCGGGCTCTCCTTTCCCGAGTATGTCCTGTTGGCTACTTTGATTTATCGGGTCGAGCACGTCTTTTTGATCCATAACGAGACCGGTTTGGTGTTGGCGCAGGCTGACGATCCCGAGGCTGAAACCACGGACGCCGACATGGTGGCCGGCATGCTCTCGGCGATTCAGTCGTTTATGGCCGACTCTTTCAAGCCAACGGCTGGTGACACGCTCGAAGAGGTGCAATATGGAGAGTTGGCTTTGCTGGTCATCGGGGGCAGCGATGCCAGCCTGACCCTGGCAGTGCGCGGGCAGGCCCCGGAAGAACTCAGAGTGAGGGCTCAGGAGCTCCTCGAAGGCATCCACTTTCGGGACGCCGACGCCCTCGAGGACTTCGATGGAGACACCGCCCCTTTTGAAGCCTGTCGCCCGCTCCTCGAACGGTTGATTGAGAGTCAGAGCAAGCCGCCCAGCTCCGTGCCCTCGCGAGCGGCCCTGATGGCCGTGGGGGTGGCGGTCATCGTGATCGGCCTGGGTCTGGGCTACGCAACGGTGCATGAGATGCGCTTCCGCTCGATGCTCGGGCAACTCGAGGCCGAGCCCGGAGTGCTGGTGACCAGGGTGGAGCGGGGACCCACCGGCACCGACCTTTTCGGTCTGCGGGACCCCCTCTCGGCCGACCCCGACCCCGTCGTTCGCGCTTTCGACCCCGACATTCGCACTCACTGGGAGTCGATTCAGAGCAACGACATGGTGATGACTCGCAAACGGGTTCAGCAAATCCTGGCCCCTCCTCAGACGGTCAAGTTGCTGTTGGAGGACGGCACCCTGCGAGCGGTGGGCCGGGCCACCAGCGAGTGGATCGAGCGCACCCGGCTGTTGGCGCCTACCTTACCAGGCGTGGAGCACTACATCGAAGCCGGTCTGGAAGACCTCGACCCCCTCAACCGGGTGCGCGCCCAACTGGGCACCCCCGACTCGGTGGTGCTGGCCCTCGATGGTCGCCACCTGGTTGCTTCGGGAGTAGCCGAGAACGCCTGGATTCGGGCCGCAACCGAACGGCTCGAGAAGCATCCCGATGTCGATAGCTTTGACGTCGCGGCGCTCGAGAATCTGGAGGAGTCTCGTCTGCGTCAGAAACAGACGGCCCTTCAGTCGCGCTACATCTACTTTCAGGAAGGCACCACCGTGATGAAAGAGCCGGCCTCGAGCGTGCTCGACCAAACGGCGCGCGATTGGGCCGCCATCGTAACGATGGCCGATAAATTGCAGCGGGCTCCGGTGCTGACTCTGATCGGTCAAAGTGACGCCGTAGGCACGCGCGAGATCAACGAACGCCTCAGTCTCGAACGCGCTCGCCTGGTGCAGAACGAACTGGTCAGGCGTGGCCTCAAGCAAGAGATGAAGGTCGATTCCTTGATCAGCCCCAATGAAGACCCTCGGCTCCGCCGCGTGCTTTTTCAGCTGGATCTGCGTTAGCACCGCATTCGCAGCAGAAGTAGGTCCTTCAATCCCACCGATGGGGCAGGGCGCCCGACCACTGGGCCGAAAAATACGCTGATGTTCTGCAAGAACTGTGGCTCAGCCCTTAGCTCTCAGGTTTGCGATTTCTGCGGAACGGTTGAAGCCGAGGTGGCTCAGGCTCCGGGTTCGGGACCGGTTGCCCAGCCCTTGGGCGAGGGCTTCGAACTCGAGCGGACCTTTAGCGATTCCCAGCGGGTCCACGACCAGGCCGTTGCCCACAGCCTGGCCATGGAGACGCACCGATTGCGAAGCGCCCGGGCCTTGAGGTGGGTGGTGACGGCGCTGCTCGGGTTGTCTTTGTTGGGGGGGCTCTACTATCTTTTCGCTCATTTGGTTTTGAGCGAGTCGGCCCTCAATGCCGCTGTCATGAGAGTCTCGGAACGAGAGTATCCGCTCGCTCACCACGAGGCTGCCAGGGCTGCCAACATTCTTTCACTCGAAGTCGAGCCGGTCTGTTTGGACGGAGCTATCTATGTGCTCGAGGCGATCGCCCCGGGAAAGTACTCGCCCAGTCCGGAGGAGTGTTATCCGATGGCCCGTTTTCGATTGGAGAAAGCGGCCAAGCTGGAGCCTGACTATGGCCCGTCCCATTTCTATCTAGGCGTGGTCTATGTGCAACAAGGCGAACGAGCCATGGCTGTGGCCGAGTTCGAGCGAACACTCGGGCTGCTTAATCGCGCTGACGGCCGGCCGTTGACAGCAGCCTTCGCCGACGCATCGACCGCCCTTTTGGCCGCGCTCCACAGCAACCAGACGCGCTTTGAATTCTACTCGGGGGCTCCCACGGCCAACGGTCAAGCGGTCCCCAGCAAAGAAGGAGCCTTTCGTGTCCCATTCGGACGCTACCCGCCTGACTAATTGTCGGGCTTGCGCCGCACCCCTGTCGGACTTTGTCACGGGTCGTTGCCAGTATTGCGGTCGGGTCAACGATCTCGACTTGCGGCAGCTGGACGCGGGCCAATCCTTGGGAGGCGCAGCCCAGTCTCGCTGCCCCCGCTGCCGAGAGGCGTTGTTGAAGCTTGAGATTCAGTTTGGGGTCCCCTTTGAACTCGAGCGTTGCAAGCGATGTCTGGGTGTCTTCTTCGAGGTAAGCGAGCTCGAGCGTCTGCTCCGCCTGATCGCCAGCGACCGGAGCATCGACCAAGGTCGTCTACAGCGGTTGATGGCCGAGCACAAGGAAGCTTGGCCGGTTAGCTATCTTCCATGTCCGGCCTGCGCAGAACCGATGACTCGAACCTGCTTTGGCCAAAGTCCCGTCATCATCGACCGCTGCAAGGCTCACGGAGTCTGGCTCGATGGTGGCGAACTGGGGCGTTTGCTGGTGTGGGCCCGAGCCGGCGGACTGGGAGAGGTAGAGGCAAGCCACTGGGAAAGCCCAGCTTAGTGGAGTTGGTCGCTACCCATATCAAAACCCGCGAATCGGTTCGGTTTGCTTTGGGCGAAGGCAGCTACACTCTGGGCCGGGCCACCGCCGATGACCCCGACGACAAGCTTGCCATTGGCTTCGATGGCAAACTTTCGCGCCGGCACGCTCGGCTCGAAGTGCAGGGGCAACGGGTGAAGGTGAGCCGCGACGGAAGTCGCTATCCCCTCTATCGCGATGGCCGCGAGAGCGAGGAGTTCTATCTGGCTCCCGGCGAGCGTTTCAGTTCGGCCGAGACTCTTTTCGAGGTCGAGGCCGAGCCGGCCGAACAAACCATCTGCCTGGCTCGACTCGGCATCGACACCGCCAACCAGCGCAACGCCGAGAAGGTGCTCGAGGTGGTGCTAGGGCTTCAACCCTTGCTGTGTGGGTGCCCCGGTGAGCAGTTGTTTGTCGAGGTGCTGGCTCTCTTGCGACGCCTGTTACCCACGGCCACCGTGCGTTTTCTTCGTCTGGACGAACACGGCCGACCGCTCGACGAAGGCCAGCCCCGACCCAGTCGTCGGTTGGTGCGAGACTGCCTGGAGCAAAGAGAGCCGGTTTATCATCTCTTCGGCAGCAGTCCGTCAGATGCCGCCACCGTGGTCGAGGGAGTGGGCTGGGCCCTGGCTGCTCCGGTGGTGGGAGGGGAGCAGCGCTACGTTCTCTACGCGGTCGGCCGCGAGGACCGCCAGGATGCTCCGGGAGAGCGGGACCGGGCTGCTCTGGCTCTGATTGCTTCGGTGCTGTCCCAGCATCTGGAAGGGCGCCGGGTGGCCCACCTGCAGGCTCAGATGGAGGCCGAGCGCAAGGCCATCCAGAGCAGCAAACTGGCGGCGGTCGGGCAACTGGCGGCCGGGATGGCCCACGAGCTGAACAATCCTCTGGCCACGGTGAAGCTGGCTCTGGATTACGCTCGTCTCAAAGCGGTCGGGGACGAGACGGTGAGGCGGCGTCTGGAGGCGGCCAACCTCGAGCTCGAGCGGGCCCACCGCCTGGTGGAGCAGTTGCTGCGCTACAGTCGAGAGGGAGGGCATAGGCAGTTTCTATGCCTGGGAGAGATGGTCGAAGACACGCTGGCCATGGTGCGGGGCGGCTTTGAGGAGACCGGGCTCGAGTTGCAGCATCGGCGCCAGAATGAGGTCTACGTCGAGGGTGAGGCCAACGAGCTTCAACAGTTGTTGCTGAACCTGTTGCTCAACGCGCGCCAGGCCAATCTCGATCACGGTCAAGGCCTGATTGAAGTCCGAACCGGGGCTGACGAACACGCCTTTCTCGAGGTGCGGGACCGGGGTCCGGGTCTGGCCGCCGAGGTGCGGCGCCGAATGTTCGAACCGTTTTTCACCACCCGCCCGGTCGGTCAGGGAGCCGGGCTGGGGCTGACCATTGCTCGTGACATTGCTACCGCTCACGGAGGCACGCTGGAGGCTCTGGATAGCTCTGACGGAGCTATTTTTCGATTGACGCTGCCCAGGGCGACCGATAACCGCAGCTCTTAGCGTGGTCGTTCTCGGCGGCCCGCCACTGCTGCCACCAGCCGGCGAACTCGTCGTGGTCGAGCATGCGAATACGGGCTGTGTCGTCAAATACCCAGCCCGTCACGCCCGTAACCCGCAGACGCCAGAGCGAGGCGGGAGCGTCCTCGTCCCAGGCAGCCGGTGGGCGCGGCTTGCGCCAGACGGTGACAGTGTCGGACATGCTGACCAGGTCACCTTGGGGCTGAACATAGACCCATTGGGCCTGGTCCTCGGTCTCCACAGCCGGCCAGGCCGGCTGGCCCGAACTCAGGTTATAGCCGCGCATCAGGCCGTCACGGGTGACACACACCAGCAGTTGGCCGTCCGGGCTGAAGTTCATGTCATTGAGGGTCCGTCCCACCTCGACCTCGGCCAGCAATGGCCCGTTGGTCTGCCAGACTTTGAGTTGGCGATCGCCGTCGTGGACCGCCAGTCGCGAGCAGTCGGGAGAAAAGCGCAACAGTTCGCCGCGGAGCATCGGGGAGAGCGAGACCCGGCGATAGCCGTCCTGGCGTCGATAGAGATCGACCGGGTCGTTGTCCCAACCCACCGCCAGGTCGCCTTCACGAGAGAGAACCGGAGCCGAGATCTGAGCGGGGTGCAAGCGCGGCTCGAACACGATCCGACCGGTTCGGTCGCGCACCAGCAAGCGGCCGGTGGTTTCGCGCTCGGCCCGCAGGATCCGATCGGGGCGGATCATCAGGCTCATCAGCCGGGTCTGGTCCAGGGGCGAGGCGCTGACGCTGACGCTCTCGTTCCAGGTGGCCGGCCCACCCCGACCGTGCTGGGGGTCGAGCAGCACGCCCTCGAGCTGATAGCGAATCTTGTCGCGCTGGTCCCAGTCGAGAGGGCCAAATTCGGCCGGTAGGGGCGAGGTCTTGCCGCTCACCAGGTCGAGCACCAGCCGCTGGGTGCGGTCGGCCGGATTGCGGATCAGGGTGTAGGTTCCGCTGGGGCTGGGCGAGGGGTTGCAGGCTCGCCGATACAGGTCAGGCCCGGCCAGATAGGGCAGCGACCCAAGCTCGCGGGCCAGGCTGCGACGATACTCGGGTTCGGGCTCGGACTCGAGGGCTCGGACCATCCACACCAGTCCGCTGGAGCGGCCCTGCTCGACCAGGGCTTTGCCTCGGTCGAACTGGGATTGAGCCAGTTGCTGGCGGGCCTCGCGCCGGGCCTGGTAGACCCGTCGGGCGGCCAGGGCCGAGCCCGCCGTCAGCACCAGCAGGGCCACCATCGCCACCGAGACCGCCTTGCGATTGCGGCTCAGATAGCGTTCGAGCACGTAGCCCTTGGTGGCGGGCAGGGCCCGCACCGGCAAGCGTTCGCGGCGGCGCCAGAGGTCCTCGAGCAACTCTCCCATGCCGGCGTAGCGTCGCTCGGGCGAGAGCTCGAGACAGCGCTCGACGATGGCGGCCAGACAGCGGTCCACCTGGGGATTGAACCGGGTTACCGATACTAGCTCTGAAGCTTTGAGCAAACTGCGATAGAGGGCCATCTTTTCGTGCGCGGGCTCGGTTTCACCCAGGCGCGCGCGAGCCTGCTGGTCGGCTCGGGGCGGACGGCCGGTCAGCAGGCGATAGATGGTCGCCCCGAGCGCATAGACATCCCAGGCAACATCGGGTGCCTGGACGCTCTCCGAAGGCAGTTGAGCCTGCTCCGGCGGCATATACCAGAAGGTGCCCAGCCGGACGGCGTCGCCCTCGAGTTCGACCGCCTTGCCGAAGTCGACCACTCTGGCTTGCCCTTCTTCCCCCAGCAGAATGTTGGAGGGCTTGAGATCGCAGTGCAAGATGCCCCGACCGTGCACGGCCTGCAGCGCCTGAGCGATCTGCCAGAACCACAGCACCACCTGCTCGATGTCGGCCTCGGGCACTCGCTCCTCCAGCGAAGCGCTCAGTAAGGGGGTCACCAGGTAGGGAGGCTCGTGGTCGAGACGGGCATCGAGCAGGGTCACGATATTGGGGTGCTCACTGACCCGAGAGAGACGCTCGACCTCGCGCTGCCACTGGGTCAGAGCCTCGGGGCGGCCGCTGAGGACTTTGATGGCCACCGGTTGGCCGGTACTTTGCTGCACGCCGCGATAGACCTGACCAAAGGCGCCCCGACCCAGCAAACCCTCCAGCCGATAGCCGGGTAGGGAAGGAGGTGGGCCCGCCACCGAGGTCTGGCGAGCCAGATCCAGCGAAAGGTCCCCCGCGGTGCCGGTGAGGTCCACGCTCTGCTCTGGCTCAAGCGTCGCCGCCGGCCCGGGTTTGCCAGTGGATAGCCAAAGGCCGGCTAGCGCCACCAGAATCAACGTCGCCACAACCAGGCCCACGGCCCGCCGCTTCGCGGGAGGCCGCCCGTTTTCCCTATCTTGACGACCCTAAAAGCCCTGGGTTAGGCTGTTTGCAAGCTGCAAGACTTTCCGCTAGAACCGGTTCCGGCCGAGGCCCGCCAGAGCGACCTCTCGCTTTGCTTTGTGTTGCTGGGGTTCACCTTTTTCACGGCCACCATGTTTGCGGGGGGCAAAGTCGGCGTCGCCTTCGAGCTCGGTGCCCTGGTAGCGGTGGTGCTGGTGGCCAATCTTTTGTTGGCAGGCTATGCCGCCATCCTGGGTGTGGCCGCTTTCCGCAGCGGCCTGCCCACGACCGTGATGGCCCGCTACTGCTTTGGCGAGTGGGGCAGCCGCTGGTCCGATTTCTTGCTGGGCTTTACTCAAATCGGCTGGTATGCCTGGGGGACGGGCACGGTGGCCGTCGTTTTTGTTCGCCTGGCTGGTCTTTCCCCGAGTTGGCAGCTTCCTCTGATGTTCTTCTTTGGCCTGTTCTTTTGCATCACGGCCTATGTCGGCTACCGAGGGCTGGACCTGTTGGCTCGGGTGACGGTCCCGCTGATGGCGGCCCTGATCTTCTGGTCTTTGGCCCGGGCCGCCGCCAACTATGCTCCCATCGCCCCCACCGAGTCGTTGGGATGGGGCCAGGCGCTCACCATCATCGTCGGCACCTTCGTCTCCGGAGCCACGCAGTCGACCAACTGGACACGCTTTGCTTCCAGCCAGCGGGGGGCGATTGGGGCTACCCTGGCAGCTTTCTTGTTGGGCAATGGCCTGATGGTCTTCTATGGTGCCTTCGCAGCCATCGTCTATCAACAGCCCGATGTGGTCGAGGTGCTGGCCCTCCAGGGGATCGTCGTGGGGGCCGCGGTCATGTTGTTCGGCAACATCTGGACCACTCAAGACAACACCATCTATAACTTCTCGGTAGCCGGCTGCAGTCTCTTGCGCACCGACAATCGGCGGCTGGTCACCCTGGTGGGAGCCCTGCTCGGCACGCTGCTGGCCGTGTTCGGATTCGCCGACGCTCTGGTTCCTTTTCTACTGCTCCTGGGCACCTGGATTCCACCCCTGGGCGGGGTCATCATGGCCGATTTTTTCTGGGTGCGGGGGGGAGCCTATCCGCCTCTGTCCGAGGACCTGCCGGCGCTACATTGGCCCGGGATCCTGGCTTATGCGGCCGGGGTGGCGGCCGCCCTCTGGGTGCCGGGAGTGGCGCCCGTCAACGGGGTGGTGACGGCTTTTCTGGTCTATCGGCTGGCCAGCCGCTGAATCTACTCTTGCTCTTCTTGCTTTCGCTGGATCTTGCGGATCAGGCGTTGGCGGGCCTCGAGATAGCTCGAGAGAAAGTAGCCGAGCACGCCAAAGGCCAGCGCCATCTCGCCGGCCATGATGGCTCGTGGCAGATGCTGACCGTGGATACCCAGTGCCCCGGGTTGCACGATGCCCAGGAACAGACCGAAAACGAGGCCGATCAGGATGGGCTTGCCGTGTCGTTCCAGCATACCGATCTGTTGGCCCTGAACTGGCTCGAGTCCTGGCGGCGGGAAAAGTTCACTGAGTTCAGCTCCCTGGCCAGACTATGCTGGGGTCACTCAAGGAGGCACGTCATGGCAAGAATCAGTCTATCTCCCGTTCGTGAAGCAATCGAGTTCAACAGCCGGTCGGACCTGTTCGACGCGTTCTTGCAGCCAGCCCACGGCAGCTATGAGGCGCTGGCCCCGTTGCATCTGCAAGCGCGCGACTATGATCCCATCTTCTATGCTCACTTGTCTTCGTGGTATCTCGAAAACGGTTCGGTGCGAGACCACCACGAACTGTTCGCAGCCTGTCTGCTGCTCAGCAAGTGGAACGGCCACCGCGATCAGGGCCGCTATCTCTTGCAGTTTCTGCGTCCCTATCAGCTGGCCCGGATGGTTCGCTGGGTCAAGCAGCACCACTTCGTGCCCCGGGCCATGCGCACGGCCATCAAGTTCTACCTGCGCCGCCGGGAAAAGCAGCCCGATTGGTTCGATGAATGCGTGATTCGCGACCGTCAATCCATGAAGTACCTGTACGCTATCTTGCGTCTGGCACCCGGTCGGCGGGCTGAAGCCATCCTCTTTGGGGATGCCGTTCCGTCCGATAGCCGGGTGGCAGTAGTCCGACAACTGGCCGGCTTGCGGTCGCGCCCCGACCTGCAGGCCGAGTTGATCCGTCGCAACCACATCCACTACACCACGGCGGTCGGTCTGATCGGTCAACGAACCCCACAACTGGTCGAGGCTCTGGTCGAGGTCATGACCCCGCAGCAACTGATCAACAATCTGCGTTCGCTGAAAAACACCGGCGCTCTTGGACGGGACTCGACCCGGGAACTCATCGCCACCAAGTTGCATCGAGGAGTGACCGAATCGCGGGTCAACGACCTCAAGGCCGTCATCGCCATGATGCAGGTCGAGCTGGATCCCGACCTGACCCTGCGCCTGTTTCGCATGACCGAGAACCGGCTGCGTCAGCGCGGTCGCCTGACCCGGCCCACCGCTCTGCTGGTGGATAAGTCCGGCTCGATGGAGGCGGCCATCGAAGTGGGCAAGCTGATGGCCGCCATGCTCAGCTGCGTGGCCGAAGCTCCTCTTTACGTCGAGGCCTTCGACGGGCTCTCGTTCACGGTCTCGAGCCGAAGTGCAGGTCTGGGGGCCTGGACCGAGGCCTTTCGACCCATCCGGGCTTCTGGCTGCACCAGTATTGGAGCGCCACTTCACAAGCTGCGTGAAAAGTCACTCGAGCAAGTGGTGGTCATCACCGACGGCGAAGAGAACACAGCGCCCTATTTCGCCGACACCCTGAGGGCCTATGAGGCCCGTTGGAACCGCCAGCTGGATGTCTTCGTGGTCAAGATTGGCCGGGGCAATTCCAGCTTCGAGCTGGACCTTCTGAATATGCGTCGCCGCCCCACCACCTTTCAGTTCAAGGGCGACTATTACAATCTTCCCAACCTGTTGCCGATGTTGTGCGAGGGTCCCGAGATGGACCTGTTGGGCAAGGTGCTCGAGCAGCCGCTCTTTAGCCGGGCGGACCTGGACCGTCTTCCTCCGGGCTTTGATCCCGATACCTGCGAGGTGTTGTGATGAAACTGCGTGTCTGTGGCGACCATTCGTGTCACGATCCGGCCCAGGCCATGGCCCTCTTTCGCCGGGCCGGCCGCCTGGCTCCCCAGAGTCACCTGGTCTGGAAAACCTGGCGGAGCTTTCTAGAACGAGGCTACCTGACCGGCGACGAGGTCGAAAGTCTGGCCTCGATCCGGCGCCTCGAGCCCCTCGACTGGGAATGTGTCTGTCCCTATTGTCGCCAGGAGATGACCGACTTTCCCTGGATGGGTAAAGAGCTCGAGCTGGTCCCCTCCGCCGGGCCTGCTCCGGAGTTGGCGGCCGGAGCGTTGAGCTACGTGCCTCGGCGCCTGATCGGCGTGCTGTTGTTGTTGCCACCCTTGCCGCTGTGGCTGGGTCTCTACTCGTTGGTGATCTGCACGCTGTTGGGCCTATGGCCTCGCCGCGTGCTAGCTCGGGGTTGGTCGTTCTGGCGCGGCACCTATGCCTGGCTCTTTCATGACGATTTGGGGGCCGGCCATTTGCTCTGGGCTCTAGGCTGGATTCCACTCGGGCTCAAGCTCTGGTTGGTGTTCTAGGAATCTCGCCCGGTGAAGCGAACGGCCGTGTATGAGCCTAGAATATCGCATCGACTATGCCGGCTCGCACCCGATGGTCACGATCCTGCTCGACTCGGAGCAGTCGGTTCGCGTCGAGCCCGGGGCGATGATCGGAATGAGTCCCAACATCGAGTTGACTTCAACCCAACCCGGCGGACTGCATGGCTTAATCGTCAAGCGTCCCGACCAGCCCGAGCGCAGGATGCGGTTTCAGATGCTCTACACCGCCCGCGGCGGCTCGGGGCAGTTGATGCTGTCTCCTGGCTTTCCGGGCGAGATCTACGCTATGGAACTCAACAACCACAGCCTGCTGGTGCAATCCTACTGTCTGCTGGCTTGCGACACCAACCTGGAGGTCGACGAAGAGGTGCCCAACGGTGGGCTCTTTTTCTCGCCCGAGGGTCGTCGCGCCGAGCAGTACCTGGTGCGCGTCCAGGGGACCGGAGTCTTGCTGTTGTCTTCGTTTGGGGCCAGTCACCTGCATAGTTTGGGGGCCGGCGAGCGCTTTCTCATGGATACCTCCCATGTGATGGCGTTCGAAAGCCGAATCGGTTACCAGGTGCGCCAGGCTGCCTCTGAGCTCTGGCTGCGGCTGGCCAGTGCCGAGGGGTTGGTGGCGGAGTTCGAGGGGCCCGGTGAAGTGCTGGTCCAGACTCGCAACCTCTCGGCCCTCTCGGATCGGCTTCGGCCTTTTCAGGCGTAGAGGGGGGCCAGGGCCGCCCAACCGAGCACCTCTTGAAGGAAGTTCGGATTGGCCAGTAAGCGGTGCCGGCTGGGCTGGCGGGTGATCACCGAAAAGCAGTCGATCATGCGGCGTCCACCCCAATTAAGCGTCTCCTGGGTGGCGCAGTAGAGGTCGGCCTCTTCGGCCAAACGACGAAAGCATTCGGCCGACATGGTCGGGGCTCTCCATTGGTCCAGGTCAACCAGGCCCACTCGATTCAGGCGACTTCGAAGCCAGTCGGGCAAACGGGCGGTGCGTCGGAAATAGTCTTGCTGGTCGGCCAGGTTGGAATGATGCAGAAAGGCTGAGCCGTCAGGTTTGAGCACGCGCCGCAGTTCACCGAGATAGGCCTGCATCACGTCGGCTTCGGCGTGCACGAGCGACTCGAAGCTAAAGCAAAAGTCGACGGATTCGTCGGCAACCATCGGTAGACTGGCGCCGTCGTTGACGCTGAACTGGGCTTGAGCACGATCGCGAAACCGCTCTTTGAGCAAGACGACACAGCTGTCGGAAAGCTCGACACCGGTGTAGCTCCGGCAGTGGTCGAGCAGGTAGTGGGTCCAGCGGCCGTAGCCGGGAGCGATCTCGAGCAGGTGGGCGCAGGGCAAGAAGCGAGAGATTCGAGGCAGAATGGTGGCCGCCCACTGCAGGCTCGAGCCTCCCCACGGCACCGACCACTCTTCGCCGCCTTCGGACCAGGCGTAGAGGGTGTTCCAGAAATGGAGGTTTTCATCGCGACTGGGCATCGGGCCATGCTAGCTCGAAAAGCCCCGAGGTGACAAGGGTTAGAGCCGGTACGAAGTGGGTAAAGCCCAATACAGAAATTTCCAGGAGACCAGATCATGACTTTGACCTTGCCTAACCTCGATGAGCTGCTTAAGACCATCGATAAAGCCGAGCCTCAGCGCTCTTGGAAAGTGTTGCTCTATAACGACAACCGCAATCGGTTTGATGACGTGGTGCTGTGGATTCAGAAAGCCACCGGTTGCTCTCACGAGTGCGCCAGCGTGATCACCAAAACCGCCCACGAGAACGGCCGCGCTGTTTGCTTCGAGGGTGAACGCGAAAAGTGCCGCCAGGTAGCCGGTTATCTACGCAATCGAGGCTTGCAGGTCGAAGTCGACGACTATTGAGACTGCTCGAGCAGGCGCACTACCTCTTGCCACTCGCCCTGACGGTAGCCTTCGGCGAGCTGTTTGGCGGTGCGGTTACGCCCGTCTTTGAGGGTGGTGTCGGCCCCGGCCGCCAGCAAAACCTCGATCACTTTGGCCTGGCCAGAGAACGCCGCTTTGTGAAGCGCGGTCATTCCGTTGGATGCTTTAGCGTTAATCTCGGCCTTGTGCTCGAGCAAGATCTTTACTGACTCGTCATCGCCAGCGGCGGCTGCCAGGATTAAGGGAGTTTCGTAAGAGTTGCCCTGGGCGTCGACCAGAGCCCCCTCGTCGACCAGAAATCGGACCACCTCCGCATGGCCTTTATAGGCCGCGTGGTGAAGGGGTGTGTAGCCGGTTTCGTCGGTGGCGTTAAGGTTCACGCCTTTGGCTAGCTCGAGTCTGAGATTCTCGAGTTGCCCGGCGGCGGCGGCTTTGTGGATCATCAGGCTCTGAGAGCCTGAAGGCCTGGCGTCGGTTGGCGTCGGGCGGGGTGGGGGAGCCTGGCGGGGAGGAGGGTGCCCCCCCGGAGGCGGCCCGCCGGGGGGCGGTTGGCGAAGATCCTGGGCATCCTGCAGCATCGTCTTGGCTCGGGCGTTGACGGGCTGTCCACCCTGGCTGGAAGGGCCGGTAGGGGTTGGGACTTGGGCCAGCGCCAGGCCAGGCAACATCAGCCCGGTGATGACCACGATCTTGATATTCATATTACTCTTTATACCCGTCGCGACGGAAATGTCCCGCTAACGGCTCCGAAGCAGGGCGGGAATGGCTGAGGGGGCCACCGGTGCCGAGAGGTAGTAACCCTGACCCAGCCGACAGCCGTTGTTCCAGAGAAACTGAAACTGTTCTTGAGTTTCGATGCCCTCGGCCAGCGACTCCATGTTGAGGCTGGCGGCCAGTTGGATGGCCGCGACGCAGACCGAAAGATCGCGACGGTTGTTGGGAATACCCGAGACGAAGGTCGAATGCAATTTGAGCACTTTGGTTCGGCCTAGCTTCATGCTGGGCAGGTTCGAGACCCCGGTGCCAAAATCGTCGATGGCCGTCCGAACTCCCGAGCGACCCAGTTCCTCCAACACCACTCGGATCCGTTCGTCCATCATGAAGGTCTTTTCGCTCACATCCAGCACCAGGTCGCGGCCTACCAGCATATGGCGCTGGAGGGTGGCCAGGATATCGTTGCTGATATCCGCGGTGAGCAGCTGGCGGGGGCTCAGGTTGATATCGAGATACAGATCGAACCCCATGCTGCGCCAGGTAGCCAGCTGACGGCATGCCTCCTGCAAGATCCAGCGACCCAGTGGAATGATCAGCCCTGTTTCTTCCGAGACCTGCAGAAATTCGGCCGGGCCCAGGGTGCCCCGCAAGGGATGCTCCCACCGGATCAAAGCCTCGACGCCCACCACTTCGCGGCTGTCGAGCAGATAGATCGGCTGGTAGTGGAGGAAGAACTCGCCTGCCCGCAGAGCCGAAGCCAGCTGGTTTTCGAGGGTCAGCCGGCGGGTGAGGCGCTCTTGCAGCTCGCGACTGTAGATCTCGATTCGGCCGCCGCCTAGCTCTTTGGCGCTATACAGGGCGGCGTCGGCGTGTTCGAGCAGTTCGTCGGCGCTGGAAGCGTCGCCCGGGGCCAGGCTGATGCCGATGCTCACCGAGACATGCAGGGGCTGTCCTTTAATGCTGAAGGGCTCGCGCAGCTTTTCCATCAGGCGGGTAGCTACGTGCTCGGCTCGCGAGCTGACCTGGTCGAGTTCGGGCTTGGTGATCTCTTCGTCGGTGTCGCCTAGATGGCTCAACAGCAACAAGAACTCATCTTCGCCCCGCCGGGCCAGCACATCCGACACCCGCATCTGAGCCCGCAGGCGTTCGGCCACCTGGATCAGTAAGCCATCACCGGCCGAGAATCCGAGGGTTTCGTTGAGCAGACGAAATCGATCGAGATCGATGGCCAGCAGGGCAGTGGAACGGCCGTAGCGGACCACCTGCTTGATGTTGAAGTCGATCTGGCGCACCATCGTGTTGTGATTGGGGAGGCCGGTCAACTCGTCTTCGAAGGCCAGCCGGGCCAACTCTTCCTGGCGTTCGGGAGACGGCAGCAGGGCCAGTTTCTCGTCGGCCTGGCGCAGCTTTTCTTCGGCTTCGAGGAGAGTCATCCTGGCGGCACTCTCCTTGGCTTCGGCCGCCATCAGCTTCTCCTGGGCGCGTTGTTCGAGTTCGATGGCCTGGGCCAGCCGGGCCTCGATCGATTGTTCGCTCATCGCGGCGGAGTTCTGCCCTACAGGATTCAGTCCCTCTGTCGGAAGACAGAGGGAGGGGCCACCGGGGAGAGTTCAGGGTAAAGCTCCACCAGTTTTTCTTCGAAGCCCTTGAGTAGCTCACGGTCTTGCTGCTGCTGGGAGAGCGTAAGCGATTCGAGTTGGCCGCCTTCGAGCCGGGTCTCGAGCTTCTGGGCCATCTCGGTGTAGTGAGAAGATTCTTGCTTGTGCCCCGATTCGCGGGCTCGGGAAGCGAGTTCTCGCAAGACCATGACCAGATCCTCATAAACCTCCCTTTCCCGCTGGGCGGTCAGCAATTCGGCCAGGCGCACGGCCTGCTCGTGAATTGCCTTAGGGGCTCGCCGCCCGGCCAGGTCAGAGAGGCTGCGCTCGAAGCGCAACAGCAGGAGGCGGGTGCGATTGATGGTGATCTTAGCGGCCGACCCGGCCGGCCACAGGCTCAGCCGATTGGCGCGGGTGCGCAGCCAGCCGGCCCAGTCGAGCAAGAGCAGGCGCAGCTGAGGGTCGTCTTCGAGGTCGGCCTGGTCAAGCGCCTGGACGGCCAGATCCTGGAACTCTTCGAGTTGGCGTCGAGCCAGTTGCTGGTTGTGGGGATTGGCCTCATAGGCCCACGACACGACGCTTGGCCTTCCAGGTAGGCTGGCTGTCGTAGTCGATGTAGCGGGTAGCCTCGATCACGATCCGGCCTTGTTCTAGTCGGCCGAGGTGCAAACGGATATGGTGGTAGCAGCGCGGAGCCAGGTCGACGGCCAGGTTGTGGTTGGGGACCTCGGGCCAGGCGGACCGATCGTCAGAGGTGTCGAAGACGGCCAGGTTGCCCCACTGGCCCGGCCCGCGTTCGAGGCTGCAATAGGCGGCCAGACCCCGGGCCTGGGGAAACTGGGCCACCAGCGCGTCGTCGACCTGCATCAGGTGCTGCATCGGGTAGTCGTCGCGAATCTTGCCGAAGAAGCCCACGATGGCCCCTTCGGCGGGCAGGTCGGCCCGCAGGCGAAAGAGACGGTAGGCGCGGCCCCGCCTTTCTCCTTCCAGGCGAGGCAAGACCTGAGGGAACTCTCTGACCAGCTCTAACATGCGCTCGAGATGTTCAAGGTCAGGCAGACTTTCGTCTGGATGGGTGAAAGGTCGGTCGGGGCAGGCCTCGGTGAGAGAGAACTCCATACCCCATGATTCGGGATGTTGCCTTGATTCCCTCGACGAAGGGGACCTACCAGCGAGCGAGAATGGTCGCCTCGATGGCCGAGAATCTAGCGGAGATAGGGCCGCCGACCGGCGAGGATCAGCAGCGCCTGGGTCAACTCGACCAGCTGCTGCTTGACTGCCGATCCATGCTGGTAGCCTATTCTGGGGGGGTCGATTCGACCTTTCTCGCATGGCGAGCGGCGCGGGTGCTGGGGCGGCGCAGTCTGGCCGTCACGGCGGTCTCGGATTCGCTGGCCTCGGCCGATCGCGAGCGGGCCCGCCGGCTGGCTCTCGAGTTCGAGATTTCTCACCTCGAGCTCCCGACCCACGAACTTGAGCGTCCTGACTATCGCAAGAATGACGCCGACCGGTGTTTTCATTGTAAGACCGAGTTGTTCGAGGCTCTGGCCCGGGTGGCGCGCCAGCGAGATTATGCCGTGCTGGCCTACGGCGCCATCCCCGAAGATCAGCAAGACCATCGACCCGGTGCTCGGGCCGCGGCCGAAGCCGGTGCCCGCGCGCCCCTGGCCGAGGCGGGGCTGACCAAGCCGGCCATCCGCCGTCTGTCCCGGGAGGCGGGGTTGCCGACTTACGATTTGCCGGCGGGGGCCTGTCTGGCCTCGCGCATCGCTTATCACACCGAGGTCACCAGCCAGAAGCTAGCCATGGTGGCCGCAGCCGAAGCTTATCTGCGGGAATTGGGCTTCGAGCAGTGCCGGGTGCGTCATCACGAAGGCCTGGCTCGGGTCGAGGTGCCGCGACCTCGGTTGGTGGAACTGCTCGAGCACGCCGAACCCATCACCACTCGCCTCCGCCAGCTTGGTTTTGTTTATGTCACTCTCGACCTGATGGGACTGCGCTCGGGTAGCATGAACGAGATTTGGCGCCTGCCGGTGGTGGGCTAGGTGAGTCCAGAGAAGCTTTTGAGCTTGCTGGCCCGGGTCCGCGACGGCCAGCTTGACCCGGAGCAGGCCTGCCAGCAATTGGCTCAGCTACCGTTTGAAGATGTCGGGTTCGCTCAACTCGACCGGCACCGCGAGTTGCGCCAGGGCTTTCCCGAGGTGGTGTTCGGCCAGAGCAAGACCCCCGACCAGTTGCTAGAGTTGCTGCGTCGCCTCGAGCGGGGCCACGGACGGGGCATGGCGACCCGGGTGGCCACGGAGGTCGGGCCGGCTCTGGTAGAACAGCTGGGGGCTCAGGCCCGATTCTATCCTCGGGCCCGCTTGCTGACGGTGGGCCCGGAGCCGGCGGAGAAGAAGGGCCTGGTGGTGGTGGCCTGCGCCGGTACCTCAGACCTGCCCATTGCCGAGGAGGCCTCCTTGACGCTGAGCTTCATGGGTAGTCGCTGCGAGCTGGTGACCGACGTTGGCGTGGCCGGACTGCATCGCGTCCTCCACCGCCTCGAGGTTCTGCGCCAGGCTCGAGCGGTGGTGGTGGTGGCCGGCATGGATGGGGCTCTGGCTTCCGTCATCGGCGGCCTGGTGGCCTGTCCGGTGATTGGGGTGCCCACTTCGATCGGCTATGGAGCCAATTTTGCGGGAGTCGCGCCGCTTCTGACCATGCTCAATAGCTGCGCCCCCGGCGTGACCGTGGTCAACATCGACAACGGGTTCGGAGGAGCCTACGCGGCTCACCGAATCAATCTGGCTGGCCAATGATTCTCTACGTCGAGCCGTTCTCCGGCGCCAGCGGCGACATGCTACTGGGAGGTCTGTTGGGGCTGGGGGTTCCCCTCGAGCATTTACGGCGGGGCCTGAGCGGTCTCGGGTTGTCGGACTGGAGTCTCGATTACGAACAGGTCGAGCGGTGTTATCTGTCCTGCCATCGAGCCGTGGTGAAGGTTCCTGAAGAACATCATCATCGTCATCTTAGCGATATTCTGGAGTTGCTCGAGGCGGCCCAGCTCGTCCCCCGGGTCAGCCAGCGGGTAACTTCAATTTTCACCCGGTTGGCCCGGGCCGAGGCCGAGGTGCACGGCATCGACCTCGAGCAGGTGCACTTTCACGAGGTGGGTGCGGCCGATGCCATCCTCGATGTGGTCGGTTTTGCTCTCGGTCTGGAATGGCTAGGGGTAGACACTCTTTACTGCGCCAGCTTTCCGCTGGGGGAAGGTCAGGTGAACTGTCAGCACGGGCTCATGCCCAATCCGGCCCCGGCCACCATGCGGCTGCTCGAGGGTTGGCCACTGCGTTCGGTGGACTGCCGGGTCGAACTGGTCACCCCGACCGGGGCCGCCATCTTGACCGCCCTCGCTCAGCCGGGTCGGCCGGCGGGGGTGTTCAGGCTAGGGGCTTCGGCTCTGGGGGCCGGCTCACGCGAATTGGAGTTCCCCAACGTGGTGCGCCTCTCGCTGGGCAGCCAGGGGACGGCTGGCTGGGAGGACCTGGTGAGCCTCGAGAGCCATCTCGACGACTGTTCACCAGAGTGGCTGGGCCATCTGGTCGAGCTGCTCTTCGCGGCGGGAGCCCTCGAGGTCAGCTTCGAGGCCGTCACCATGAAGAAGTCTCGCCCCGGCCATTTGCTCTGGGTCTTGTGCCGCCCTGAGCTGTCCGAACCTTTGGCCAACATGATCCTGACCGAGACTACCACCCTGGGTGTGCGCCGCCAGCCACTGGAGCGCTTGAGCCTTCCTCGGCACGAGAAGCAGGTGGCCACGCCTTACGGTTCTCTGACCCTCAAGTTGGCCATCGACCCGGAAGGCCGGGTGCGGGCGACCCCGGAGTTCGAACAGGCGAAGTCGCTGGCCCGGCAGCATGAAGTCCCCTTGCGTCTGGTATTCGAGGCTGGTCTGAAGGCCTTCTGGGAGGAAGAATCGGTCTAGGAGAAAAATGTTAACAATTAGGCAACATCAAGTTTTCATGCCGTTAACGGTTCTTTGAGGGTGCCTAACCTATAATGAATCCTGATATAATATCGGGGCGGAAACTTAGACCTCCGGAGGTAAGATGTTCAATTCCATCAATATGCTACCCGCACTGGGCTCCCTGGCAGGATCCTTTGGTGGAGGCGGCGGCGGTTACGGGATTGGCTTCTCGATTCTCTCCAGCCTGGTGGGCCAACTGCTTCAGGGCTCGCAGAATTACGGCTCGAGCTACGGCGCCGACTATGCCGCCGGGGCCAATTTTCAGCCTCCCAACCTGAGCACCCTGGGCTCTTACAACAATTATTTCGGCTCGGCCAATCAGGGCCAGGCTCAAGCCTTCAACCCTATCAGTGCCGCCAGTTACTCGAGCTACGGAAACGCTTACGCCGGCCAGGCCGGTTATCAGTACGGCACCCACGCGGCCAGTTACGCCCCGGCTCCCGCTCAGGCCCAGTCTCAGTACTTCGGCAGTTACTACCCGCAGCGTGCCGACGCTCGCCAGACGGTGACCAACCTGAATATCTCGGGCAACCTCTCGGGTTACGTTCAAAATTACGGCAACTACTTCGGTTCGTATCAGCCGCAGCAGGGCTACGGCGCCCAGAGCTACGGACAGGGTTATGGCGCCCAGGGTTACGGTGCGCAGGGCTACGGACAGGGTTATGGCGCCCAGGGTTACGGCGCGCCCTCCTACTATGGAAATTTTGTTCAGGCACCGACCTACGTGCAGACCAACGCGCCCCAGAACAACTACTACATCTTCAACACCCAGGGCAATTTTTACGGTCACGCCCACACCCTGAACGGTCACCTGTCCGGTCAGGTCGGCGGACCCAACCGCTACGGAGGCCGTCATCACCACCACCATCATTACGAGCCACCTGCACCCCCTACGGTGCCCACCCCGACCATGTCGACCCCTTTGCCCCCGCGGGCCGAGCCGACTCCGCCACCGGTGACGCAGCAGACCCCACCGCCCGCTCCGGCGCCGTTCCCGGCCCCGCCGCCAACCAATCCCGTCTCGACCTTCCCGCCGGCTTTCCAGGGGCTGGGTATTGGCAACACCCCGGTCGACATCTTTACGCTCCAGGCTCAGTCAAGGTTTTTCGGCTAAGGCTAGCCAATATAAGCAAAAAGGCCCTGGACGGGCCTTTTTGATTTGGTTTACAACTGTTAGGGGTTGGGCAGTTTGGAGGTAGGTATGGCTAAAGGTCGTGTCCAGATGATCGAAGCGGCCGCGCGACTGATCCATAAGCAGGGTTATCACGCGACCGGACTAGCCGAGGTGGTCGACAAGAGCGGCGCGCCTCGCGGCTCCATTTATCACTACTTTCCTCGCGGCAAGAATCAACTGGTCGAGGAGGCAATCGAGTCGGCCTGCTCCCGACTGGTGGGCTATCTCGAACCTTTGATGGCCGCAGCCGGCAATCCGGTAGCAGCGCTTGACCGCTTAGCCCAAGAAGCCACGGTCCAGCTCGAAAAGTCGCAGTTCAAGTATGGGTGTCCTTTTGTGCTGACCGCGCTCGAAGCCGGCTCGACCCAAGACGACATTCGCCAGCGCTGTGCCGCCGCCTATGGCCAGGTGCAAGGCTTGATTCGGCGCCACGCGTGTCCTGCGCAGATGGATGAAGCCAGGGCCGAAGAACTGTCCCTTTTTCTGTTCTCGAGCTTTCAAGGTGCCTTCATCACCAGCCAGACCCTGCACGATGTCAGGCCTCTGCAGATGTTCCGGCGGCAATTGCCTGCGCTGCTGGCTCAGGAATGAAGATCCACCAGGCGGCCTACGTCCAGAGCGCGCCTTCTCTAGCTGAGGCGCCGGACCTGGGCGGAGTGCCGGAGTTTGCTCTCGTGGGCCGTTCCAATGTCGGTAAATCTTCGTTCATCAATCGGGTCCTTAGCCGGCGCAATTTGGCCCGAACCAGCAACACCCCGGGCAAGACCCGAATGCTGAACTTCTATCTCGTCGATGAGCGCTGGGCCTTTGTCGACTTGCCTGGCTACGGTTACGCCAAAGTCTCGAAAGAAGAGAAGAGGTCCTGGCAAAAGAACCTCGAGGAATTCTTGTTGATGCGCGAGCCCTTGACCCACGTTTTTCAGATGGTCGACTCGCGGCACGGTCCTCAGGCCAACGACCTCGAGATGATGGCCTGGCTTCGCCACCACGACCTGGGCTTTACAGTCGTCATGACCAAGGCCGACAAGGTGAAGAAGAGCCACCTCAAGACCAAAGTCGACCAGTCGGCCCGACTGCTAGGGGTCGACCCGGGGCGCTTGCTGCTGTTTTCGGCCGAGACCGGACTGGGACGGGATCAGGCTGTGGACCTTATCGCCTCTTGTCTGGGCTAGTCGAGCGGACGGCCGCCGAAATCGTGGGCTGAGCAAACTCGATTCTTGCCCTCGGCTTTGGCCCGATACATGGCCTCATCGGCCAGGCGAATGAACCGGTGGCGCTTGGCGCGTAGGTCCTGGCCGGCAAGCTGGCAGTGCTTGAGGCTAGCCGTGCCCACACTGGCGGTGACCGCCCGCTCGAGCTTGAGGCCGGGATTGCCCTCGGCGTCGGGCTGGCAAAGCAAAACCGCGTTTTCTACCGCCCAACGGATCAGCTCGGCCTGCTGGGCGATGGTCTCGAGATCGGCTCCGGGCAGCAGGACCACATACTCATCGCCGCCGTATCTGGCCATCTTGGCTCCGGGGTGATCGACGGTGCGGGCCAGCAGCAATCCCACCTCGCGCAGAGCCTGGCTACCCACGAGGTGACCGTGGCGGTCGACCACCGACTTGAAGTGGTCGAGATCGAAAAAGATCAAGCCAAGGTTCTCTTGAGTCTGCTCGACCCGAGCCATCTCTCGCGAGACCACCTCGAAGAAATAGCGGTCGTTGTACAGCCCGGTGAGATGGTCCATCTTGGCCATCTCGGCATGGTGGCGCGCTTGCAACACTTCGTTGAGCGAGGCCGACACGTAGCCCGAAAAGACTTCCAACAGGGCCAAATCCTTTTCCAGGAACGGCCCTTCCGTGCGGTTGACCAGTGAGAGCACCCCGATGGGCGAGGCCCCGATGAGAATGGGAACGCATAGCAGCGAACGGGTCTCATGTTCGATCTCGGTATCGATATTGTCGTAGAAGTTCTGGTTCGAGCGAGGATCGTTGGCCACTGCTGGCTCACCACTGCGGTATACCGAGCCACTGATGCCGCGGCCCGGGGGCACCACTCGTCCCACCAGATTCTCGGCCCCCTCGCCGAAGCTGGCCACGAACACCAGCTGGTCGACGGTTTGACCATCGCGCAGCAGAATCGAACCCGAGCGCGAGGGAACGAACTGGTTGGCCACCCGCAGGATTTCTTTGAAAATCTCGTCCAGACGCCGGTCCACGCTCAAGCTGAGAGCAGCTGCATCCTCGAGCAGCGAGGCGATAGAGTTGGATTCAAGACTGTGAATGCGTTCTGTCTCGCCCATCGTTATTTTTGCGAAGTTCGGGTGTGCTTTTCCTGTTGGGTGGGAAGGAGATCCCTTGGGTCTGTCACAATCAGGCCAGTTCTCCCCACACAAACAAAGGAGTAAGCAATGAAAGAACGCCGCATCACCAACCGATTTCCCAGCGATTGCCTGGTCCGCTACGGCCGGCCCGGTAACTATTGCGTGGGGGTGGTCAAGGATATCAGTCTGGATGGGCTGCGTCTGTCTTGCCAACAGCCGCTAGACCTCGGTGAAGAAATCGAGATCGCGCCGCTCGACTTCAACGACGCCAGCCCGGTGGTTTGTTGGGTGCAATGGAGCGAGCATTCCCGTCAAACGGCTCAGGCCGGCCTGCAGTTTCAGGCTCCCGTGGCGCGCGTGATGGGCACCTGGGTGGGTGGCCTGCTGCGCGGTCAGAACGACCTTTTACAGCGACGAAGTCACGTGCGCGTGCCGCTCGAGCTACCGGTAACGGTGTCCGAGTCGGGCATCTCCGTGCAGGGTCGCCTGGTCGACCTGTGCGAAGGTGGCGGACTGCTCTCCTGTTCTTCGCTGTTTTCGACCGGAACCCAATTGAGCCTGAGCGCCGAGGGTCTCGACGCGGTCGAGGCTGTGGTCATGGCTGGCCGCTTCGCTCAGGACAGCTGGAACTACAGCTTGCGCTTCGAGAGCCTCTCGTCCGCTCAGGCAACCCAGATCGAGGCCCTCTGCTGCGGTTACTGCCTGGCTTAGGTGGGCTTAGGTTTTCGCCTCCTCGATGGGTGGTTGGCATGCTGGGATTTAACGCGGAGATCACGCGGAGGAGCGCCGAGGTCGCGGAGAGGTTGGCACGACTGGAGCGTTGGAGCCCGAACGAATTTGTTGCCAGGGCGCTCACCCCACGCCCCCCACAACCCTCTCCGTGACCTCCGCGAGCTCCGCGGTTTCAACAACGGGCGGGCGCAGACAGCCCCGGGTTAGCGCCCCCCGGGCGCGGCCGCAACGGGCAAGCGCCCCTGGTCAGGTCTGCAGGGCCCGGTAGGGCAGTACCACATCGGCCTCGTCACCCAGGCGTTCGTGCTTGTTTTCTTCATACTCCGAGAAGTTACCGGTGAAGAACGTGACCTGACCGTCTTTCTCGAAGGCCAGGATGTGGGTCGCGATACGGTCGAGGAACCAGCGATCGTGGCTGATGACCACGGCGCAGCCGGGATAGTCGAGCAGAGCCTGTTCGAGAGCGCGCAAGGTCTCGACGTCGAGGTCGTTGGAAGGCTCGTCGAGCAGCAGCAGATTGCCCCCGCTGCGCAGCAGTTTGGCCAGGTGCACGCGGTTGCGCTCACCGCCTGACAGGTCGCCGACCTTCTTTTGTTGGTCTTGGCCGGTGAAGTTGAAGCGAGCGGCGTAAGAGCGCGCGGTCATCGACTTGCCGCCGAGTTCGACGTTCTCTTCCCCGTCGGCGATCTCTTCCCAGACCGCCCGCTCACCGGTCAGATGTTCGCGGCTCTGGTCGACATAGGCCAGTTGCACGCTCTCGCCGACCTTCACCTCGCCCGAATCGGGTTGTTCCTGGCCCACGATCATGCGAAACAGGGTGGTTTTGCCGGCGCCATTGGGACCGACCACCCCCACGATGCCTCCGCGCGGTAGCGAAAAGGAAAGGTCCTTCATCAGAGTGCGTCCGTCGTAACCTTTGGTGACCTTGACGAACTCGACCACCTGGGTTCCCAGCGGTGGGCCCGGCGGGATAAACAATTGGGCCTCGAGCTTCTGCTCGCTGTTGGCCCGGGCCACCAACTCGTCATAGGCCCGCAACCGGGCTTTGGTGCGGTTGCGTTTGTCGCCCTGCGACATCTGGGCCCAGCGAAGCTCTCGCTTGAGCTGTTTGCGAAGGGCCGTTTCTTGCTTTTCGCGCTGGGCCAGCTGGGCTTCTTTCTGCTCGAGCCAGGAAGAGTAGTTGCCTTTCCAGGGATAGCCGTGGCCGCGGTCCATCTCCAGGATCCACTCGGCCACCTGGTCGAGGAAGTAGCGGTCGTGGGTCACGAAGACCACCGTGCCCTCGTAGGAGGCTAGATGCTTCTGCAGCCAGGCTACCGAGACGGCGTCGAGATGGTTGGTAGGCTCGTCGAGCAGCAGCAGGTCGGGTTGCTGGAGGAGCACCTTGCAGAGTGCGATGCGGCGCTTCTCACCACCGGAGAGATGGGTCACCTCGCTGTCGAGCGGCGGAAGATACATCGCCTGGGCCGCGATTTCGATGAAGCGGTCCAACTCCCAGCCGCCAGCGGCTTCGATGGCGTCCTGCACGGCTCCCATGCGTTCGAGCAGCTTCTCCATCTCGTCGGGGTCGCTGATCTCGCCCAGTTTCTCGTTGATTTCCTCGAACTCTTTGAGCAGAGCGACGACCTCGACGGCGCCGGCTCGCACGTTTTCGCGGACATCGAGTTCGGGGTCGAGTTCGGGCTCTTGGGGCACGTAGCCCACGGTGACACCCTTGGCCGGCTCGGCGTGGCCTTCGAAGCCTTTGTCCTCGCCGGCCATAATGCGCAAGACGGTGCTTTTACCGGCCCCGTTGGCACCGAGCACGCCGATCTTGGCACCGGGAAAGAAAGACAGGTTGATCCCTTTGAGAATCTTTTTGTGGTTGACGGTCTTTTCGAGACCGTACATCGTAAAAATGTATTGGTGTGACATCGCCCGCCAATTCGCAGTCGGCGCCAACCAACCTGCTGGCGCCGGGCCGGCGAGGAGGAACGAAGAGCTTCCCTCTTGCTAGCGACCGCCAGCGAAGTTAGCGATGGGTGAAGACGCCGCCAGCCGACATGCCCGAACGCATGCCGGATACGGCTTGACCGCTGGCGATGAAGCCGCTCTGCATGCCCGTCGAAGGGCCCTGGGAGAGGCTGAAATTCGAGGATTGGGGGGCGAATTGGGCCTGCAGGCCGGACACGATGTGAGCCACGCCATTGCTGGGCGGGCAGGCTTCGGGAGGATTGAGGACGATCGCATCCGAGGGACCGCTTTCGAGGCTACGGGCGGGGCGCGGCGGGTTGATCTCACCACCGATGAGATTGGTTCTGATGCCTGAGATTGGTTGCATACTACACCTCCGCCTGCTTTGGTTTTCACGACGCGGAGCCGGGCCGTAAAGACAGAAGTTGTAACGGTTAAGTTACTTGTTGATGAACACGATGTTCACATCATTGTCGGTGCTGAGGGGGCGCCGGGGGGGCGATGGAGCCGGGCAGGGGCCGCGGCTCGGGCATGCGCACCCGGCCGCGGACGGTCGGTTCGGGTTTGGGTGGGGGAGGACACGGGTGGGGCGGAGGTGGCGAGGGTTGGGGCGAGAGGCGCTTTTCGACCGAGGGTGGCAGTTCCCACCCCTCGAGTTCTTCGGCTCGGGTCAAGAAGGCGCTGGCCGAGAGGGCGCCGGTGGCGAACAGGAGGTTGGCCAAGAATTCACGGCGGCGGAGCTGGTTTTGTTCAGGCATGCTCTGTCGGTCGCCAGTGGCCGGGGCTTATTCCCGCAGACGGTCAAAGGCCAGTTGTTGGCGGGGGGTGAGTTCGCGTTGGGCCAACCAGTTGAGCAGCGGCTCGAGTGGCACGGCTGGGGCAGCCTCGGGCTGGCGGAGAGGAGGGCTCGGTGGCGGGGGTAGACGACAGTCGAGGGTGGGGTCGGCTGCGCTGGCCGGGGCCACTAGCCTCGAGGCTTCTTGGACTCTTCCCAGGGCTTGGTGGCAGCGAGCCATGGCCAGCTGTAGCCTGGGAGTGGGGTCGAGTTGCCGGTAGAACTCCAGCGCCTTTTCGAAGTCGCCGCCCAGGTGATAGAGGATGGCCAGGCTGCGGGCGGGTTGCGAGGGGCCATGAGGAATCTCGAAGAGGTGTTGCTCGCTGGCCCGCAGCACTGTCAAGAGAGGGGCCGAAGGAGCTTTGCGCAAGAGCGGTGTCAGTTCCTGGATGAGGTGGGGGCAACACTCGCCCAGCCAGACCAGGGATAGAGCCACCTCGGGTGGGGCCTTGGCGGCGGCCACCAGATCCCACAGGATGATCAAGTCGACCACCGTCATCTCGGGACTGGTCTCGACTGGTTCGCTGCCCAGAAGCACGGTGCGAAAACGGGCCTCGCCAGCCCAGGGAGTGGAAAGGGTTCGCTGGCGGGTTGAGCCGAGCAAGCTGAAATCCACCGGCAGCGAGAGGCTGCCGCCGTGGCGGACCACCGGCAGACGATCGTAATCGGTCCATTCCTCGGCTGACAGGAAGCCTTTGTCAGACACCAGCCAGCGGCTCTGGCCCAGTCGCTGCCACAATCCGGCAGCTGTGACCGGAAAGAGGAACTGGCCGTTGCGCAACCGGCGGGCCTGAGCCAGGCAGGCTGAATTCCACGCCTCATGGCGGTAGGGGGTCGAGGTCGGCTGACGGGCTATCTCGGCCGGGAAAGAACGGGGCTCGGTCTCGACGGCGAACAGGCGCCCCTCTTCGGTGAGGAACAGGTCTTGGGGCAGGGCTCCCAGCAGGTAGTTCGAGATGGTCAGATCGATGCCGTTGGCTTGGTCGCGGGTGGCATCAAAGAGAGCCAGTTCGAGCGTGCCCTGGCTTATCCACGGCTCCAATCTGGGATGTCCGGCGAGAAAATCCAGATTGGACTGGCAGAAATCGGTGGCTCGGTAGCGGAACGGCCGGTCGAAGCAGCGGCTGAAATAGTGCAGGAACCTGGCCGCGAATTTGCCGCTACCGGCCCCCAGTTCGAGAATGGCGGGGTGGGCCTCACCGGCTAGCAGGCGAGCCGCCAGGCGCGCCATTTGCCGGGCAAAGAACGGGCTGTTCGTGCCGTAGTGGGGGACCGCCTTCCAGGCAGCCACTCCCTGGCTACGATAGAACTCGCGCTGTGACTCCCACAGCGCACTCTGCGAGAGAAACTCTACTTGATCTCGCGCGATGGCCGGTGATCGTTCTAGTTTTGGCTACCGGTCCGGCCGCGTTGGCGACGGTCGTCCTTGGTAGGGTTGGCGGCCAGTACACACAGCGAGCGCTTGTGCTGGCCGTCCATCAAGATTTCGACGCTGTAGGCGCCGGCGGTGGGAATCGACATCTGCTGCAGCGACACGGCCAGCGGCATGATGATGTTTTCGCCGGCGCGGCCAGAGGTGGCCTTGCGGCCGACCTGAAAGTCGGCGTTGACTTCCGCCAGGCGGCGGCCGTCTTCGTCGAGGAGCACGATGTTCATCGTGTGTTGCCGGTTGGCTTCGGTGGGATGAATCTCGAGCAGGATTGCCAGAGTCACGCCCATCTGAGCGGGAAACTTTTCCCGCCATAGGCGGTTGATACCCCCACCGAGCACGTGAAGCAGGCCCTCTCGTACGGTGGCATAGTCGCACAGCATGGCTTCAATTGTCATGGGACGGGCGTTCTTGACCTGGATCGCTTTTCCTTTCAGGCTGAGCGGGGATGCCAGCCGGATGTCCCGAACGGCCGGCCTATGGATCTTCGCTGTGGCCAAAGGGTAGTCAACGAGGCCGAGCCGGCCCTGGGACTGGGCCAGGTCAAAGAGGTCGATCGGCGGCGGGTAGTGGTGGCCTTTCCGGCGGTTGACGAGTCGCGCGTCTATAGCCGCAACGAGGCCCCCCTACGGCGGCTGGTGCTCAGCCCCGGACAGACGGCGTGCGCGCGCGATGGACGTAAATTCCTGGTCGAGAGCCTGGCGGTCGAAGGGCACCTGGTCGTTTATCGCGGTCAGGGCACCAGCCTGAGCGAGACCGAGTTGGCCGACGACCCGCCGGCCATGGGGGCGATCGACCACCTGCTCGCCTGCCAGCTGGCTCCCGATACCGATTTCGAATTGCGCCGCCGGGCCTGGGAATTGCGGGCTCGTATTCTGGGGTCGAGCTTGCGAGGACTGATCGGTCCCAGGGTCGACCTGCTCAGCCACCAACTCTACGTGGCCTCGAAAGTGACGGCCATGGCCCGGCCGCGCGTCCTGTTGGCCGATGAAGTGGGATTGGGTAAGACGATCGAGGCTGGTCTGATCTTTAGTGCGCTGGCCGCCACCGGCCGGGCCAAAAGCGTGCTGGCACTGGTGCCAGAGCCCCTGATTCACCAATGGCTGGCCGAGTTCTATCGGCGTTTTAACCTGCTTTTCGAGTTGTGGGACCCCGAACAGCCTGACCAGCAGCGGGTGCTCTGCCCGGCCGTCAGCCTGGAAGAGCTGCCCGAGCGTCAGTGGGATCTGGTGATCGTGGATGAGGCCCATCACCTGATGCACGAGCAGGCTCTGGTCGAGTTGAGCCAGCGCACTCGGGGATTGCTCTTGTTGACGGCCACTCCCAGTCGGTCGGGTTCGGCATCGTTGTTCGGATTGCTGCATCTGGTCGACCCTGAGCGCTTCGCCGACCAGTCCATCTTCGAGCGCGAACACGCCGACTTGCGGCGGGTGGCCGAACTGGCCGGCCAGGTCGAGGAAGCGGGTCTGCAGCAGGCTGGTTCGCAGCTGGTAGAGCTATTTCCCCGCGACCGGCAACTGGCCGAACTGGTAGCCCAGGGCGACGCCCGGGCCGTGCTCGAGGCACTCACGGATCGCCACGGTACCGGGCGAGTGCTGGTGCGCAATCGGCGCCCGCGGCTGGGCCACCTTTTCCCGGGGCGGCGGCTCGAAGCAGTCAAGACCCAGGACTCGTTTGCCTGGCTGTGCAGCTTCTTGCTCGGACATGAGCGCAAAGTCTTGCTGATCGTCAATTCGGCCGAAGCTGTGGGCCAGCTTTACCAACGGCTGCGCGAGCAGTTGCCGACCACCCTGGCTACCTTTCATGAGCACATGAGTTTGCTCGAGCGAGACCGCCAGGCGGCCTACTTTGCCGAACCCAACGGAGCCCAGATTCTGCTGGCCAGCGAGATCGGCAGCGAAGGGCGCAACTTCCAGTTCGCCTCGGACCTGGTGCTTTATGATTTGCCGTTGCATCCCGACTTGCTGGAACAGCGGATCGGGCGCCTCGACCGCATCGGTCAGACTCGGGTCGTGACCATCCATGTGCCCTATCAGGATGAGCGTTTGCTGCGTTGGCATCGCGATGGGCTGGGCTCGTTTCAAGCAGCCGTGGCCGGGGGCGACAGGCTGGTACGGCGCTTTGGGGCGCAGCTGCAGGAAGTTTCCGAAGCCGAGTTCGAGCCGTGGCTCAGTGAGGTGCGCCAGGCCGCCCAGGCCGAGGCCCAACGGGCTCGTCAGAGTGAAGATGTGTTGATCGACCGTAACTCGTTTCGCGAAGAGCAAGGAGGGCAGCTGGTCGAAGCAGTGGCCGAGGCCGGCCAGGATCCGATGGTGGTCGAGGTGGTGCCCGACCTGTTGGAGCGTTTCGGAGTGGTGATGGAAGAACTCGAGCAGGGACTGTTCTCGATTCGGCCGGGCGAGATGATGTTCGTCGATTCCTTGCCCGGCCTGCCGCCCGAGGGCGTATTGGGAACCTTCGACCGGGCCCGGGCGCTGGTGCGCGAAGACCTCGAGTTTCTCAGTCGCGAGCATCCCATCGTGGCGGGCGGCCTCGAGTTGTTGCTCGACCAACCAGAGAGCCGGGCCATGGCCAGCCGCTGGCGGGGGGCTCCCGAGACCACGGTGTTGGTGCAGTTTCTCTTCGTGGTCGAAGCGGTGGGGCCGTCCTGGCTTGAGCTAGAGCGTTATCTGCCGCCCACGGTCAGCCTGGTCAGCTTCGACATGCAGACCCGACCCCGACCCGAACTCGAGATAGAGCTCGAGTCGGCACGCACCGAACGACTGGCTCCTGAAGTGGCCGCCAACCTGGTGGGACGATTGGGACCGGTACTCGATCAGCTGAGCGGCAAAGCTCAGCAAGCGGCGGTCGACCGGGCTCGGCCGGGCCTCGAAGCCGGTCTGGCTCGGGCGCGCCGGTTGCTGGCCGCCGAGCTGGCTCGACTCCAGGCCCTGGCCGAAGTCAACCCGGGGGTGGGTCCAGCCGAGCTAGAGGCCATGAGTGAGCGGGGGCGAGAGACTCTAGCCAGGCTCGGGGCAGCCGGGCCTCGACTGGATGCCGTCAGGCTGGTTTTGCTCCAGCAGTGAGGTAGCGGTCGAAATTGGCCGTGGTGATGGCGGCCACTTCCTCCCAGCTCACTCCCCAGAGTCCGGCCAGACATTCGGCCACCGGGCGCACCCAGGCCGGTTCGGCCGGGCGTTCGCCAAAAGGGACGGGGCTGTCGGTCTCTAGCAAGAGCAAGCTTTGCTCGACCGCCCCGACGACCCGCCGAGCTTCTTCAGAGTAGAGCAAGCTGGGTCCGGCCGAGATATAGACTCCCTCGCGGTTGGCGATGCGCACCAATTTGGTCGATTGGGTGAACCAGTGAAGCTGGGCGCCCAGCCCGGTGGCGCGCGTGAAGGCTACGGCCACCTCTAGCGTCTGGCGCTGGGCCCAGCGTGAGTGTAGATTGATGGGCTTGCTGGCCGCCTGCGCCAGCTCGA
This sequence comes from Vulcanimicrobiota bacterium, assembly GCA_050250895.1. Classification (GTDB taxonomy): domain Bacteria; phylum Vulcanimicrobiota; class Xenobia; order Xenobiales; family JADMJV01; genus CAYRFU01. The sequence continues at coordinate 127,279 of JBFWNU010000006.1, forward strand.
GTTGGCGTTCGAGCAGCAGCCGCTGGTGGGTCTGTTGTTCGGGTTCCTTGGCATATTTGAAGTCGAGTCCGACTTCGCCCAGCAGATCAGCCTGTTCGAGGTGTTCGGCCACAAACTTCAGGCAGGCTTCGATCTCGGACGCCGGCGTCGAGACGCTCTTCATGGGATGAAAGCCGAGCCCCACCAGTAGCCCCGGAGCCTGAGCACGCAGGGCTAGAAGTTTTCGGCCCGAGGCTTCATCTTCAGAGACCCCCACCACCCGGCTGACCTGGGCCTGGAGGGCGCGCTCGAGGCAGGCCAGGGGGTCCTGGCACTGTTCCAGGTGGCAGTGAGAGTCGACCAGCAATCTACTGCTCTAATTGACGAGAGTGCCAGACCTGCAAGGTCTGGCCGGCCAGGCGGAGCGTGTCCTGGACGTAGGGGCGATTGCCGACCCACTGAGCGAAGCCTTCTTTGAAATCCTCGCCCTTCTCGTCGTTGAGGTATTGGGCGAACTGGATAAGCAACAGATAGCGTTCGAGAAACTGATTGCTGCGGGCCAGCAAAGCATCTTGCTGGGTCGAATAGTGCGCCTTCGGGGGAGGGCGACGGTTGAGCACGGCCTGACGGAGGTTCTGCACGGCGGCGGCGCGCTCGATGGCCAGATCGGCGCGCTTGCGGAAGTTAGAGAAGCTTTCGAGGGCTTCGGCCAGATCGCTGACGCTATGGGCCTCTTGATGCAGGTGACTGCGCGAGCGAGCGGTGTCGAGCAGGTTGCTGGTGGGGGTGTGCATGGCTTGCTCAATGAGGTCGGCGATGGCCATGCCTGTGGTCGTGCGACCGCGACCGGCGTGACAATTGAAGATGCGAGGCGTGTCCGGATCGACGTTCTTGAGGATGCTGACCAGCTGGTCGTAGTCTTGATACTCGGGGGTCTTTTCGTCGGAGACCGGCACTCGATGGTACTCGACCTGGAATCCCTCATCGAGCATCTGTTGATAGACCTGGCGGGGAGTCTTGACGTCCTCAGGGTCGACTTTGACCCAGGATCTGGTCAGGTTCTCGTGGTTGTCTTCGTCATGGAGCAAGGCTTTGCCACCGGTCCGCTGGATCTCGTCGATGACTTCCTGGCGAAGGTTTTCTTCGAGTTCTTCGAGATCGCGGGGCGAGATGCCCGTGGCCTCGAGATTGCTCAGTGGATAGGCCGATTCGCGCAGGGTGAACGGCTTGCCCGCGATATAGACGACCGGCTCTTCGCGCAGGTTGATCCAGACGCAGGGGCGGCCGCCGGGACCCGCGTCGTTCTGGCGCAACACGGCTCGGATCCCGTTGATAGTGGGTTGAGCCACCCCGCGAATCTGGGAGCCGGCCAGCCCGCGATAGTTGGGGGCGCCACAGAGCAGCGGTTGGGCGCCCGCACCCATCTGCAGTTCGTCTTTGTGCAGGCCAGGATACTGGTCGGTCTTGAGAATGCGATTGGGATTGAGGATGTCGCCCTTGCGGGTCAACTGGTCGCCAGCCATGAAGTAGGCGGCGGCCCCGACGGGATCGGCCGCCATCATGGCGTTGAGTTCGCTCAATAGTTCGCTGGCTCGAAAGCGGGCCGAGTTGGTCTCGCCGGGAGCGGGCAAGCTGCATTCGGCAGCCTGGCGGGTGAAGAGATCCTCGGGGATCTGCTCTTCAGGCTTGATGCGCTCGCGCGCCACGGCCTTGAAGCGCTTGGCTGCCTGAGCGATATGTCGTGGCGTAATCGGGTTCAAGTCGACAAAGTCCCACAAATCCCCACCGAAAGTATACCTCGAAATAGGTTGATTCCCTGTTGCTGAGATGTAAACATGCAGGGTCAAAGGGGGTCCAAACGAAGGTTTTGGTATGAATGTACTGGTGCTCAACTGTGGTTCGTCCACGGTCAAGTTTCAGGTGGTCGAGACCGATCTCGACAAGATGGCAGCCGACCAGGATCGCCGCCTGGCCCGGGGCCTGGTTGATCGTATCGGCGGTAAATCGATCTTGCGCTTTCAGGCCACCGGCCAGCCCGAGGTCAAGCTGGCTGAACCCATTCGCGACCACGGCCAGGCCATCGACCGGGTCATCCGCTGGGTGGTTTCCGAGGACTCCCACATCGATTCCATCACCTCGGTTACCGACCTTCACGCGGTGGGCCATCGGGTGGTCCACGGGGGCGAGCGATTCAAAGCCTCGACTTTGATTACACCGGATGTCGAGGCAGGCATTTCCGAGTGCATCGAACTGGCTCCCCTGCACAACCCGGCCAATCTTAAGGGGATAGCGGCGGTCCGCAGGACATTGGGAGCCGGGGTGCCGCAGGTGGCTGTCTTCGATACGTCCTTCCACACTACCATGCCGGCCGAATCTTATCTCTACGCCATCCCTTATCCGCTCTATCGGCGCCACAAGCTTCGTCGCTATGGCTTTCACGGCACCTCGCATCGCTACATCGCCTATCGCTACCGCAGATTGCGCGAACTCGAGAAAGAGCAGGTGCGCATCATCAGTCTGCACCTGGGTAACGGATGCTCGGCGTGCGCCGTGGTCGAGGGCAATTCGCTCGAGACCTCGATGGGTTTAACCCCTCTCGAGGGACTGGTGATGGGAACCCGTAGCGGGGACATCGATCCCTCGATTATCGATTTTCTGGTCGACGCCGAGGGACTGACGCCCCAACAGGTGGATACTCTGCTCAATAAGTCGTCGGGCCTGCTGGGTATTTCGGGGCTGACCGGGGATATGCGTGACCTTTTGGCCGAACGCGAAGAGAACCTCGATCGCCGGGCCAGCCTGGCCATCAACATCTTCTGCAACCGCATCAAGAAATACATCGGAGCCTACCTGGCCCTGATGGGAGGCGCCCAGGCCCTGGTCTTCACCGGCGGCATCGGCGAGAATTCGGCCGTCATCCGCACGCAGATCCTCGACGGTCTAGAGTTTCTGGGGGTCGAGATCGACCAGAAATCCAACCAGGAGACGGTCGGCGGCAAGACCGGCCTGATTTCCACCGCCGACTCCCGGCTGGCAGCTTTCGTCATCCCCACCGATGAAGAGTTGCTCATCGCCCGGGACACCGTTCGCTGCGTGAACTAGCCCTGCGAAAGTTCGGCGGCCCGCTGGTGACTCTGCCGGGCGGTGTCGGTCATGATCTCTTCAAAGTCTTCCAGGCCATAAACGGGGCGAATTTCTATCTCGGACTCTTCAGGCATGGGGTTAGGGCAACGCTTGACCCACTCGATGGCCTGCTCGAGCGAGTCGACCTGCCAGAGCCAATAGCCGGCCACCAGCTCTTTGGTCTCGGCGAACGGGCCGTCGATGACGGTGCGGTCCTTACCAGAGAACCGCACCCGGCAACCGCGCGACGACGGGGTCAGACCATCGCCCCCCAGCAGAATGCCAGCTTCGGCTAGTTCCTGATTGAATTTGCCCATCGCCTCGAGCAGTTCTGAGCTGGGCATTTTGCCTTGCTCTGAACTTGGGGTTGCTTTGACGAATACCATGACTTTCATTGTGATTTCTCCTGTCGGGGTAGATTAGGTAGTTCGAAGACCGGACGAATCTCGACCGTTCCCCGTTTGACACCCGGGATGCGAGTGGCCACCTCGATCGCTTCGTCGAGATTCTCGACCTCAAGCAAATAGTAGCCTCCCAACTGCTCGTGGGTCTCGGCGAACGGTCCATCGGTAATCGTCCGCTTTCCGTTACGCACCCGCACGCTGGTGGCCGTTCTCACGGGGTGCAGCGGCGAGGCGCTCAGGTACTGTCCTCGACCCGCCAGTTCGTGGCACAGTTCGGTCGATTCGGCCATACAGGCGTTGCGCTCGTCGTCGGTCCAGGCGTTCTCATCGCTGTAGATCAGCATCAAGTATTTCATTGGTTTGTCCCTTCTATCCGTTGGTCGACCGGGCGGAGCTCAGATCGACAGGTCAACAAAAATTAGCGACGCTCCAGACACAAGACGGTTACATCGTCGGCGGCATCGTGGCCGTCCGCGAAGCGATCGATTTCGGCGAACACCAGCCGCACGAGGTTGTCGGCATCGGGCCGCTCGGCCTGGGCCACCGCGGTCTGCAGCCGCTCGTCGCCGTAGAGGTCCCCCGAACCATCGCGGGCCTCGGTGACTCCGTCGGTGAAGGCGAACAGGACCTGACCAGGGGTGAGGGTGAGGCCGCGTTCTTCGAACTCGACTCCGGTCACGATGCCCAGCGGCATGCCCGGGCACTCGGGCAGTTCGCGGACGCCGTCCTGGCCAATGAGCAAGGGGGGAGGATGGCCGGCCAGAGAATAGCGCAATTCGCCGGTGGTCACGTTGAAGACCCCATAGAAAGCTGTCAGAAACATATCCGAATCGTCATCCTGGCAGAGCCTTTGATTGACCCGGGCCAGGGTTTCGCTGGGGGTCTGGCCGCTCAGGCCAATGACTCGCAGGTGGGTTGCGCTGACCCCGACGTAAAGGGCGGCCGGAATGCCTTTGCCCGAGACATCTCCCACGAGCAGACCAAGATGCTGCTCGTCGATCCAGAAGAAGTCGAACAGGTCGCCACCCACTTCGCGGGCCGGTTGGCTGCGGGCTGCCAGGGCAAAGCCTGAGCCGCGCGGCAGGTCGCGGGGCAGCAGGCTGCGCTGGAGGTCGGCCGCGACCTTAAGTTCGCTGGCCAGTCGCTCCTGTTTGGAGACCGATGAGCGCAGCTCGCGCACCAGCGCCTCGAACGAGCTTGCCATCTCGTCGACCTCGCGCGAGTGGCGCTCGACCGAGCGCTCGGCGGGCACATCGGCCTCGCCACGGGCGGCACGACTGACCAGCTGAGACAAGGTGGCGATGGGGGCGGCCAGCCGGCCGGCGGCGATCCAGCTGACCCCGGCCAGCACCAGCAGGCCCAGGACCCCGATGATCGAGAGATCGGCGAGGGTTCGTTGCAGTTCAGCCATCTCTTCGCGGACGCCATAGACGATGACGACCTCGAGCGGAGTTCCGGTGACCGGGTGAAAGATGAGCCAGGCCCGTCGCTGGTGGATCGGATCGGTGGCTTGGACCAGGGAGTGTTCGGCGGCGGATTCACGCTCGATGGCCACCAGCTGGTTGGCTACCGGACTCCCGCTGGAAGCCACCAGGTGCCCGGCCTTGCTAAGCAAAAGTCCGTAACGACCAGGTTCGGACTTGATCGGCTCGAGTTCTTCGGCTAGCCCGTCGAGGCTCAGCCAGACCGTCAATACCCCCTGGGACTCTCCATCGAGATCGTTTAGTGGCAAAGAGAAAGCGGCCTCCCGGTCCTGGTTGACTTCAATCCAGCTGCCATGCGGCTGGACCGACGGCACTTCGGAGGCTTCGGTGAACACCACCTGGGCATCTTTGAGGGTGCAGGTGATGGCCGTTCCCGAGTTCCACTGCACGGCAATCCGGTCCAGCTCTGGATTGGCCAGCGCCACCCCCTCGAGGTAGCGGGTCATGGCCTCGGGACGCAGGGGGGCGTGACGCCCCAGATAGCTGCTGGCCAGACGGGCCGTGAGGGCCGCGCCGGCGAAGGTCCGCCCGACGCGTTCGGCATAGTAGGCAACCTGATTCGAGGCGTCGCTTTCGAGCTTGTCCAACCAGCGGGCATGCAGTCGCCAGGCCCCAAAGGCCAGCAGAGCCATGAGCAACACGGCTGTGCTTCCGGTCAGGGCCACCACCATGCGGGCCCGCAGACGCGGTGTTCTCGGAGCAGAGTCAGCCATCGGGATGGCTATCTAAAAGGGCTTCCAGAAAGGCTAGCTCGTGATGGTCTTCGACCTCTTCAAGGGCTTTGTTGATGGCCGTGTAGACCGAAGACACCAGCACCGGCACCATGCGAGCATCGCGGTCGAGGCCTTTGAGCACCTTTTTGACCAGGCCGTGGGCCGGATTGATCTCGGTGATGCCGGATTGCGGGCGATGATAGATGAAGTAGCGTTTGCCCAGCTGAAAGAACCTGGTGGGTTCGCCCCAGCATAGTCCGGTCAGCAGTTCGGGCGGCAGTCCCAGTTCTGGATCGGCGCAGATTCGAGCGAACTCTCTGCGCAGGGCCTTGAGCAGTTTCTGTTCGGGAGGCTCCTGCTGGGGCTTTTCCAGCTTGTCCACGTGGCAGCCGAAAAGGTTCTGATAGTAGGACTCGGACAGCAATCCCCCCAGTTCGGCCACCACCTGTTCCTGGCCCGGGTCGTCGAGACCAGGGTCGGCCACCCTGAGTCGTCCGGTCTGCTGGACCACCTGATAGAGAGCGTCGAGGCTGGTCAGGCTATGACCGTTGGCAGGCAGAAAGTGGAGCCGGGTGAGCGGGCTGTGGCCGCCCAGTTCGAGTTGGCGCATGACCTTCGCGCGCTGGGCAGCGACATACCCGTAGAGATAGACCTGACCACGGCGAAATTCGGGCTCGTGGGGTTCGAGGGTGATCATGCATTCCGCCAGCATCTGATAAAGCTCATCGATCTCGCGCTCGAGCACCTCTTGCTCGGCCTCCGATAGGACCTCGCCGGGGATGTCCACCCAGCCGCTGACCCGGATCTCGGCGGGGTCGAATTCTCCGACCCGGCGGTCTTGCTGATAGATGACCACGGCGTTGGCGCCCGTGCGAGGCACGCACAGGTGTCCGGCCAGCCCCTCGCGTTTGAAAGACTTGCCGACCAGCTTCGGGGTCGCCAGTAAGAGGGATAGCTCTCGCTCGCGCTGGCTACGGGCCTGCTCGGCTGCCGGGGCGGGTGGGTCGGCGGACTCGGGCGGCTGGTCGCCAAAGATGGGCACGGCCACCGGTGGCGGCAAAGGGGCTGGCTCGTCGTTAGAGAGGACGGCCTCCTCGGCAGGTGCTTCAAGCACCTGGTGAAACTCGGCTTTGAGGCGATCGAGTTCAGCCTGCTCTTGTTCGGCGGTTTTCTGCTGCGGCATCGGCTCGAGCTGCTCGGCTCGGGCGGCGGCGGGCAACTGCGCCTGATGCTTGCGCTCGGCCATGCGGGGCTCTTCAAAACTGGCTTCGACCACTTCCTCGAGGCCAAAGATCTTCTCGAGCACTTGATGGCTGGCCGTGCTGGCGTCGAGAGCGTGGTCGTCGTCGCTCTTGGGGCCGCCGAAGGCGACCGTAACCGACCCGAATTCGGCTACCCAGCGGGCGATGTCGGCCAGGCTGACCCTGGCCTGCTGGCGGGTTTCGAAGAGCGGCGCCAGCCAGGACTTCTCGCCCAACACGGCCCGCGCCCGTTGCTGACGCACCTGGGAGTCGAGAGTGAGGCTGTCTCCTAGCGAACTCAGCAGCCAGCTCCAATAGCTCATCAGGTGCTCCCGGGCTCGAAAACGTCGAAGCTGGTGCTCGGTGTCCATAACTATTTGAGCCTCGAGGCCGGCGAAAAGTTCCGGAGCCATTTGCTCGATAGCCTGCAAGCCCATGCGCTCGAGCTGGGCCAGGCGAACGCTCGTCTGCGCGAACAGGCACCAGCCTCGAAACTGGCTCTCGACCCCCCGCTGCTCTTTGGCCGAGGCGTACACGACCCGACATACACCGTCGGGGTGCCGGTTGGGGATGCCGACCAGGAAGTGGACCTTGCCGACGGCTGCTTGCGTCTGCAGTAAGAACGGAATGGACTCGGCCGTCTCGACTTGACCCCGTCGCCCCCCCCGGCTGGCGCGCACCAGATCGCCGTTGACGAAATGCACCTTCGGAAAGAGCTTGCGCAGAGTGCGCACCTGGCGTTCGCTCGGACACAACACCAGCCAATCCGAGGGGAGCTTGGCGTAAGGGAGCTTTTTGGTAGTGAGGCTCAGCTGGCCTTCCTTGTCGTATTCGAGCTTGATGTTGCGCAACGAGCGCAGTCGCCCCTTGAGGTCGGGAAAGATGCAAATGTCGAGCAACTTCTGCAGATTGTCGGGGAGCGAGTCGATGTCTTCTAGATCGCGGGCACTGAGCCACTCGTCAAAGAAGGCGAGCAGATACGAGAACACGGTCTCGCGCTGGTAGGATGGGATGCGTCGCCGGCCCAGTTCTTGTGACAGCGAGAGCAACACGTCTTGCAGCTTGGTGATACAGGCGAAATAGGCTTCGTCTTCGACCACGTCCGACTGAGAGGCGTTCTTTCTTACCGATTCGCTCTCGACGATCATGGCCACCGGTGGATGGATGCGCTTCTCCCAGCGCCGACAGACCTGGACTCCGTAGCGCAGAAAGGTCAGGCTGGTCTGCTCCAGTTGGCCATAGCCCAGACCGACCGCGCCTCGCACCTCTACGCTCTCGAAGCGGTGGTTGGGCCAGGGGGTGCCCATGTAGAGTGTGCTCTCAGAGCAGATATTGTTGCCGTTGAGGGTGAGAACGATACGGCAGTTGTGGCAGTGGGTCTGCAACAAGGCGACGTCTTTGCCGCCGGCTTCGACCTCGATTTCGAAGAAGTGGAACTTCTCGGGCGGGCTTTTGACCACTTGCTCCAACTGGTTGGTTTCCGCCGTCTTGCGCCACTGGAAGCCGTTACAATCCAGGCGGATGGCGGTGGGGTTCAGCGCCTGGCACGAGACGAGGCCGAGGGCTAGTTCACGCGTTCTGTCTTGAGCCCGATCGCGCCCGGACGAGAAGAGATGATCGTAGAGCGTCTCTAGTTCAAAGCGGTCGTAGCCGGGCCCGTTGAAATGGATTTTGAGCCGGTCCTCTCGCAGTTCGCGCCGTTCATAGTCAGCGTGAATCTCGGTGGCGCCGCTGGCGATGAAGCCCTGAATCAGCTGCAGAATATAGAAGTTTGGGTCGGGCAACTGAAAGCGCTTGAGTTTCTCTTTGGCCTTGTCCATAGCCAGCGAGAAGGAAGCCTTGCGTTCTTCCACCGCGCCTTCGGTGATAAGCTCTTCTAAGAAACTCATGCTTTGATCGACATCGCCCTCTCGGCTATCCTGGCTTCGACCTTGTCAGGCAAGCCATCTTGCAACAGAGCCGCCTTAGCCAGCACGAAAGCGGCCAGCAAAGGACTGTGTTCAGCCTGGGCCAGGGCTTTCTTGACCAGGGGATGACGGCGATTGTAGAGCAACACTCCTGGAATCACCTGCAAGCGACTCCAGAAGCCACGCTCGAACAAGCGGACGGGCTCGCCCAGGTGTCGCTGGACCAGGCACGGTCGATCCGAGATGGTCGAGCCTTCATAGTCGAAGTCGGCCAACTGCACCTTCATGACCGAGGCTTTGCCGCGTCGCAGCATGGCCACCACATTCCAACCGATCTTGCGCAGCGTGGGTGGGGCGTCGAGCGGTACGGGGGTGGCTACACTAGCGCAGGCCGAGCGCGCCGGCCGGCCGCAGACCGCCTCGAGACCGGCCGCCAGACTGGTGTCGACACTGGTCCAGAAGACGGGGATTCCCTCTTCATGGAGTCGTTTGCTGACCTCGGTCGGGCGCGAGTCGACATACACGCACTCTTCGGATTGGGCGGCGGCGCGAGCTTGTTGAATCGACTGAGGAGGTCCATGCAGCACGGGAAAGAGAGGTAACTCGGCAAAGGAGGAGGGGAAGTAGTCTCGCCAGCGGCTGAGCGCTGCCCCCGCACTGGCCATGAGATGACTGAGTTCGGCGGCCGTCTCGGGATAGTTCCTGAGCAACTCCATCACCTGTTTTTGGAAGGCGGCGCTGAGATCTTCGCGGATGACCCTGGCCAGCAGCTTCATGGCTTTGTGATAGTTTTCGTCTTCGAGCACGTTGTCGCGGGTGAGGGTGTGTTCGAGGTAGCGCGACTTGATCTTGAAAGTGACCCCAGGAAACTGCTCCTGGTAGCCGACTTTGAGGGTCAGGCCCTGATTGTACATCGCGAAGGCGGGTTGCAGCGAACTGGTGTAGCCGGCCACCACCTCGGTGCCCTGGCCTTCATAGTAGAACTGGCAGGGCGAGTCTACCCGAAGCTTTTCGTTGATGACTTCGCCGTTGAAGGTGATCTCGTTCTCTGAGTGACAGCACCAGAACTTGATCGTCTCGAGCGACCGACGTTCGAACTCGGCCAGATCCTGGGGCCGAATTCTCTTGTAGACCCGGATCGAGGTTCCCTCGATGGGCATCTCGAGTCGTAAGATGCGAAAGTCGGTGGTGCCGTCGAAGGCTACCCGATAAAACTCGCCTTCACGACCCGTGTCCACCAACACCAACTCAGGCACGATGGCGAAGACCGACACGAAGCCGATGCCGAACTTGCCGATCTTGGTGAAATCGTTCTCTTTGGTGGATGAAAAGAGGCGGGTCAATTTGGATACGATCACGTCCAGGGTCATACCCTCGCCCGTGTCCGCCACGGTGGCCAATACCATCTTCTGGTCTTCTAGCCAGTCGACGGTGACATCGACTCGGCCCGAGCCTGCATCCATGGCGTTTTGAATGAGTTCGCGGTAGAAGGTGAAGGGGTCGCTGAATTGGCCCACCAGGTTTTCGAAGACATCTTCGATCATTGACGCAACCCTTTGTTCTTGCCGAGAAGGCTTCCTGCCCGGCAGTTCGAAGCGACCTTGGCGCGACTTCCGGTGAGCCCGGCGGTTCTATCCAGAAAGTCGTTTCAAGAAGGAGTGCCCATGAACAGATTTTGGATCACCCCAATGCTTTTGCTCGGTCTGGCCGCCTGTGCCGCCAATCCCGCCGACAACAAGCCCAGAGCCAACGTTACCGAGGCCACGCCCGCGGCTACGGCGGCCCCTCGCGTTGAAGGCAAAGAGTACGCGCTCACCGGCGACTCGAAGGTGGGCTTTGTCGGCTCCAAAGTGACCGGCAGCCACGAAGGCCAGTTCAAGAAGGTCGACGGCTCGATCATCGTGCCCGAGGGAGACATCACGAAGGGCCAGGTGAACATCAACATCGATATGGCGTCGGTAGAGTCCGATGCCGCCAAGCTGACCGGGCATCTGAAGTCGCCCGACTTCTTCGACGTCACCAATCACCCGCAATCGACCTTTCAGTCGACCTCGATCACCGGGAGCGGTCCCGACTACGAGGTGAAAGGCAATCTCAGCCTGCGCGGAAAGACCAGGGAGATCACCTTTCCGGCGACGATCGCGGTGGCCGAGGATACCGTTTCGGCGCAGGCCGAGTTCTCGATCGACCGCAACGACTTCGACATCAAATACCCGGGCAAGCCCGACGACCTGATTCGACCCGAGGTGGTCATCAAGTTCGACGTGACCGCCCAGCCTCGGAGTTGACGTGGCCGATTTTGAAGTCGATCAAGAGCTTTTGGATACGCTGGTCGACGGCGATGTCGAGTTTGCGCAGGACCTCATCGACACTTACGTCACCTCCACCACCGAGCAGTTGGTAGAGCTGCGTGCGGCCGCCGACCGGGGCCAGGCTCAAGCCTTTACCAAGACGGTCCACACCATCAAAGGAGCCAGCGCCAGTCTCGGTCAGGTTTCGACTCAGGCTTTCGCGCTCAGCCTCGAGCGGGCGGCCAGGGCAGAGAACCTGGAATTCTGCCGGCAGAATCTAGAGGGCTTTGAGGCTGCGGTCCGAGCCAGTCATGCCTATCTGAGGCAGTATCTCAACAGCTTCACAGATAGTTAACAACTCGTCCCGGGGGATTGAGACACACTCTCGGAGTGAGAATAGCCAATTCCAGTCCAGTTCGCCTGAACCACCCGGCCTGCTTCCATCAGCATCGCCATAACTCGAACGCCACCGCGCCGGTGGATGCTTTCGTGCCCAGCGTCAGCGGACCGAGCATCCCCGAACAGGGCGAAGCCGGACTGGGCGATTCGCTCTTTCCCCACCTCGGCAACGGGGGCTATGACGCGCAACACTATCGGATCGAGGTCGATGTCGACGAGCGCGGCTCGTTGCGGGGTAAGTCCACCATGACGGCCACGGCCGCCCGCGACCTGGCCAGCTTCAATTTGGACTTTCGGGGCTTCGACATCGCGAAGATTACGGTGGACGGACAGTCGGCCCGCTTCGAGCGCCAGGACGCCGAACTCATCGTCCATCCCCAACAGGTTCTCTCTGGCGGTCAGGATTTCGATGTCTCGGTGGAGTATGCCGGCACCCCCAACGGCTATCGTTCACCCTATGCTCCGGTGCGACTCGGCTGGAACAACTTTCGTGACGGTAGCTATGTGGTCAGCCAGCCTGACGGGGCTTCTGCCTGGTATCCTGTCAACGACCACCCCAGCGACAAGGCGACCTATGACTTCGAAATCACCGTCCCCAGGCCGATGGTAGCGGTGGCCAACGGTGTGCTCGAGAGCGCTGTCGACAAAGGCGACAAGACCACCTACACCTGGAAGGCGCGCGACCCGATGGCCAGCTATCTAGCCACCGTGCATGTGGGCGACTACGTCCGTCGTGAGCAGACCGGGCCCAACGGCTTGCCGATTCGCCATTACTTCCCGGCCGATATTGCCGATGAAGCAGCCTATGACTTCGGTCGCGTGCCGGAAATGCTCGAATACTTCGGAAACCTTTTCGGTCCCTATCCGTTCGAAGTCTACGGAGGGATCGTCATGGACACGCAGATCGGCGGGGCCGCGCTCGAGACGCAGACCCTGCCCCTTTACGAGCGGGGAATGGTGACCGGCAACCGGGCCTACGAAACGGTCTATGTGCACGAGTTGGCCCACCACTGGTTTGGCGATAGCGTGTCGCTCAAAGATTGGCGCGACATCTGGCTCAACGAAGGTTTCGCCACCTATGCTCAGTGGCTTTGGGATGAGCGCAACCAGGGTCGTGAGGCCATCGAGCGCGAGGCTGAGTCAGTCCATCGCCGGCTGAGCCGAGGCGGGGGCGAGCCGGTGGCAAAACCGGGTGCGGACGGCCTCTTCAGCCATCGGGTCTATATGCAGGGCGGTCTGACTCTGCATGCCTTTCGGCGCGAAGTGGGCGACGAGAAGTTCTTTCAGACGGTTCGCACCTATTTCGATCGCTATCAGGGCAAGACGGCCGACACCGAAGACTTTATCAAGGTGGCGAGCGAGGTGGCCGAACGTCCGATGGACGAATTCTTCGGCAAGTGGCTCTACGGTTCGCGTCTGCCCGATCTACCCCCGAGGACGGCTTGAGAAGCAGACTGGTCTATCTGCTGCTGCCGCTGGTCTTGCTAGCGGGTTGCCGTTCCAAGCATCCGGGTTGGAGCGAGACCATCGACGCTCCCTATCATTTTATCCTGGCCGCCAGCGGTCGTGACAAACTCAAAGTCAAGCCATCCCGCCTCGCTTTCGGCCAGTCCGGGCCCGAGCAGGTCGAGGCCTTTGTGAAAGAGTTTCCCCTGCCCCTCAAGGTGTTCGAGGTCGAGCAAGAGTATGGCGGCATTCCCTATCTCGAGGCCGACTATGGCGAATTGCGTCTGATCTATCGCTTCGACTCCGCCGGTAAGACTCTACAATCGATTACCGTGCTTCATATCCAGGCCGACGACTCGCCGGTGCCTGACCGGCTTTTGTCGTTGCTGAGCGACGCCTACGGACGACCCGACAGCGTCGATCCTCTCGAGGTGACCGTCGACGGCGAAAAGATCACCACCGACATCACGATCTCGCACTGGCAGCGCTCGGCGTTTCGAGTGTCCTTGCGAGTGCCCAGGGACACCCACCGCGAGGCCCAGGTGATCGTGCTCGAGTTTCGGGCACCCTAGACCCCTAAAGGGCGTCGCAGTCCCAAAAGCGGGCCGAGCCTTCGTCGTAGAGGGCCAGTAGCCGATGGCTGGCGGGTTGGAACTGCAAGCTCTCTACCCCCAACTCGGGTCCCTGAAATCCGCCTCGCCGGGTTGGGCCGGCGGTCTCGTAAACGGTAATGCCGCTGTCCCCGTCGGCCACCGCCAGCAAAGCACCGTCGCTGGCGAAGGCCAGGGCCGCAATGCCGGCCGGGTGCCGAAACTCGTGACAGGTAGCCGCTGGCAGGCTCCAAAGCCTGAGCCCCCCGTCTTCGCCGCCGCTGGCCAACAGTTCGCCCGTGGGCGAGAAGGCCAGACTGGTGACCGCATCTGAATGACCCAACAGGCGCCGCTCGCCCAGGGCGATGCTGCCGTCCAGGCCCCCGGTGGCCAGGGTTCCGTCGGGTGCATAGGCACACACACAGGTCCAGGGACGAGTGGGCAGCAGCACGTGTTGGCTCAGACCGGTCTTGTCCCAGCTACGCACGCTTCCGTCGGCCCCGGTCGAGACCAGGCCGTGAGGCCCGAAGTCGAGGCCCCAAACACTATCTTCGTGCCCTTCACAGGTGGCTACACGACTGCTGGTGGCCAACGACCACAGAGCCACCAGATTGTCTTCGCCGCCGCTGGCCAGGCTCTCGCCCGCGGGCGAGAAACCGACCACCAGGGCCGGACCCTGGTGGGCCTCGAAGACAGCCAGGGGGTCGAGGCCTCGACCCTCGAAAAGGCAGACGCGTCCGTCGGCGTGGGCGGTCGCTACCAGGTCGCCGGTGGGGTCAAAGCAAAGATCGTTGACCTCGCCGGTCGCCGCCGAGCCCAGTTCCATTCCGCTCTTTATGTCCCAAACGACGACTCGACCATCGACGGCGGTGATGGCCACCCGGCCGTCGGGGCGCACCGCAAACGGCGCGGCCCGGTCGTCGAGTTGGCCCAGCATCTGGCCGTTTGCGTCCCAGACGCGGATAGCAAAGTCCTCGCCCGCCGAAAACAGGCGCGAGCCCGCCAAGCGCAGTTGCCGGATGGTCTCGCCGTCATGGCCGGCCAGCACCTGGGGCCGGTCGGGGTCGGCCGGGTCAAAGATCGTGATCTGCTCTTGAGCCAGCACGATCCGACCGCGGGTCGGGTCGAACGCCACGGCCGTGGCCGGGCACTCGAATTCCCACGCCGGCTCGGGCTTGCCCCATTCGAAGCAGGCCGCTCCACCGGTAGCGAGAATCAGACAGTGGCTTGGCGAAACGGCCCGGGCGCTCAAGAGGGTGCCGCGGCCCACCCGGCCGAGATAGCCTCCCTGGCGTAGTTCGGGTGGTAGAAAGGTACCGCGAAGGTCCACGATGGCTTGCATTCCGGCGTTTTCACCGTCGGCAGAGGGCCTCCTTCGGGTTGATGAGGAAGGACAAAAAGATGGAAAGCATCGGTGAGAGGATTCGCCACAAACGCAACGAGCACGGCTTCGACCTCTGTCACTACGCGGTGGCGTTGCTGGTGACCCCCGAGACCATTCAGAAGATCGAGAACGACGAGTTTAGCGATCTCCCCCGCCATTGGCTGACCCGTATCGCGGCCCTCAACGGGCTCGAGACCAAAGAGTTGATCAAAGACACCAACATCCACTTCTATGACCCCTCGCGCCAGGTCTACGTCCTTCGTAAAGACTGAGGTGGTAGGATCGTCTGGTTGGCTTTAGGAGTTGTGTTACTTCTGGGTCCAGCCAGCAATGGGCTAGAATAGGAGGGTCTTGGGGCAAAAAACAAACAGGAGTTGCCCGCCGTGTTAGCCTTTATTAAGAACCTCTTTAGCCGCCACCCCAAGGTCGAAGTGATTGAATACAGTGACGGCCTGTTGAGCTTCCGCTCCAAGAACACTCTGCCCATCGCCCCTACCGTGGTCCGGGTCCGCTCCGGCGCAAATGAAGTCGACACCCGCGTCGACATCGAATCGTTCGACGCCAGCTCTTCCATCTATCGCGCCCAGCTGCCGAACGCCGACAAGGTTCTCTCCAAACTCAAACTCGACCGCCGCGACGCCGAGCGTTTCACCTGCGTGCTGAGAGTGGTCTCGCCTTCGTTACCCCTGTTTAGTTGCACCACCGAAGACGTGTCGGTCACGGGGATGCGGATTTCGCTGCGACGGCCTGTCGAGCAGGGCAAAGAATTTCTGGTGACCCTCGAACTCGACGATTCAGAGAAGACTCCCATCCAGGTCGTGGTCGAGGTGCGCTGGTGCGCTCAACGGGCTGACCGGAGCTTTCACGCCGGGTTGCGCTTCACCGACCTCGAAGGTCGCCAGAAGCGAATGCTCGAGAAATACCTCAGCGGCCACGGCAAGGGCTTCTCTCGCAACTAGCTACTCGCCGTCGGCGGACTTTTCGTCTAGCTCGCTGTCGGTCTTTTTCGAACCCGGCTTGGCCTTCTTGTCGATAGGGATGAAGTAGCCGGATTTCTTCGTGGCCGGTGCGCCGGTGCCGCCGGCGGTCTTGCGGCTGGCTGGTTTCTGCAACGGTAGCAGATTGCGCCAACCGGTCAGCCGTTTGCCTCGGCGGGCCTCTCCGCTCTCTTCACCCGAATCCTCGGATTCGTCGTCGGTCTCTTTCTTGGACTTGGATTCTTCGCCCGAGAGCAAGCGGATTTTCTTGATCTTCTTCTCGAGCCGCTCAGCGATCGACGAGGCCCGGCTGGGCGGGGCCGAGGGTGCGACCTCGCCCTCTTCGCCAGCCGAGACGCCCCATTCGCGTAGGAGTTCTTCGGCTCGGGCGATGACCCGCTGGCGCAATTCTTCGCCGCGACTTTCCTCTTCGGGCGCCTCCCCCGGATCAGGCGGCTCGAGCTCGAGTTCTTCGATCCGATCGAGCACTCTGGCGATCGTCTTCTCGGGGTCGAGATAGTAGCCAGAGGCCCGCGCGCGGAGGAACTTCCAACCCAGTCGTTCGAGCACGGCTTCGCGCTCGAGCTCTTGCGAGAGCCGCTCGGGAGGGTGTTCGTTAGCGCCGTCGCAGGTGATGGCCACGCGTCCGCCCCGGCCCTCGACCACCAGGTCGATGCGATAGTTACCGACGACATGGTTGGTCTTGACGCGATAGCCGGCTTTCTCGAGAGCCCGGCGCAGGCGAATCTGGTAGCGGTACTCAGGATCGTCGTCGTCGATGGAGCGCTCGACCACGGTAGCCTCGCTCAAAGCGGCCATGGTCTTCCTGGGATCTTGCATATGCTCGATCAGGTTGCGGCGCAGGTCGCCTTCTTTGAGATCGGTCACCGGATCCAGGGAATAGACCACCCACATCTGGTCCTTAGCCCGACTGGCGGCCACATTGAAGCGCTTGGTGAAGACATCGGTGGTGCGCAACGGTAGGGGACCGTCGCTGGCTGTTTCGACCACCGACAGAAAGATCACGTCGCGCTCGTCACCCTGAAACTGGGCCGCGTTCCCGCAGACGATGCGGCGTTCTTGATATTCGGTCAGTTCGAGATGCTTGGTCAACAGCCGCTCTACGGCCAGGGCCTGCTCTTCGCCCACCAGGCTGATGACGCCCATGGTTGCGCCTTCATATTCGGGTTGTTCGCAAGCCGCCACCACCAGGGCGGCAATGGTCTGAGCCTCGACCTTGTTGACCTTCTTTTCGTAGTTGGCTTCGGGCACACGGTAAGGCACGGTGGGCGGCTTGATCAACACCTGGGTGCCCTCGCGCAACGGCTGAATCTCGCCCTGATAGCAGAGGTGGTTGCTAAAGGCGATGATCTCTTCCACGCAGCGAAAGTGCTCGAGCAGTCGAATGGTACCGCCGAAGGATTGGCGGGCCAGATCGTAGACCGAGGTGCGACCGTCATAAAGTTCGCGATTGGGGATCCCGGCCAGGAATTCGTCGATCATGGCCTCGATGGCGGCAAAAGACAGACCCACCGCTTCGGGGCTGACCTGCTCATGATCACCGACCACCAGCACTTCCTTGCCCAGGGCAAAGGCCAGCAGGCCGGTCACGTCACACTGGCTGGCCTCGTCGAGAATCACCACGTCGAACATCGACTCGCCGGGGTGATAGCTCTCGGCCAGGCGCGAGAGCGGCATGATCCAGACGGGCACCGCATCCCGACAGTCGGCAAGTTTCTCGCGGGCCATGGCCTTGAGCCGGGGGGCTCGCTTGCCCTTGCCGGAACCGATCTTGCGCATCAGGTCGAGCCAGCCCACCAGCGCCTGCTGCTGGCGCACGCCGGTCCGACGCAGCTGGTTGGCCCACGTCTTGTTCTCGACATAGTGGGCCGTGGCCGTGCGCAACTGGGTTTTGAGGCGCAAAATCTCTTGTTGCAGTTCGTCGAAATGAACCTTGTGGCGAACGGCCAGTTGTTGTTTCCACTGGATGTGCTTCCAGGCTTTGTCGACCTCGCCGGGCGGGTGAGCCTCGTTGTGGGGTTCGCTGTGGGCACGCAGGGCGTCGGCCCACTCCGAGGCCACCGCCTCGACCTGGCCTAACAACTCGTTGCGGCGCTCGACGGTCTCTTGCAGCGAATAGAGCTGAGACATCCAGTTCCAGGCCCGGGCATACTCCTCGACATCCAGGTTGGCGGTGGCGGTGCGCAGCTTCTCGAGGATGCTGCCGGCTTCGCCACCAGTGAAGCCCATCAGCTTCTGCTCTTGCTCTCGGATCCTGGTGTCGATGGATTTGAGTTCGAGGGCTGCCTCGCGGGCTTTGAGGGCCGGCTTGAGTTGCCAGTCGATGGCTTCGCGAATGCGCAAGAAATCGCCGTACAGACTGGGATTGGCGGCCACCTTCTCTTCGATCGCCTCCCAGCGCAGGCCGGCCGACTTGAGGGTCTCATGGAACGGGGCCCAGATTTTGCGTTCCCAGTCGAGGGCATCGCGCATGGGTTGACAATACTGCAGGCACACCTGCTCGGGCTGCTCGCCCATCTGGTCGAATCCGGGCGCCCCCTTGGGCACCATCTGTCGTTCCCAGCGGGTCTTGAGAGCATCCCGTTCGGCCTTGATCTCGAGATAGCTGACCACCGCCGCGATGTCATCAGGAGTCTTGGGGCTGCTCCCGTTGACGATGGCTGAAGAGAGGAAGGTCTTCCAGTGGCGACGCTTGACCTCTAGTTCGAGCCAGCCAATGTCTTTCTGAGCCTTGAGATGTTCGAGAATCTCGTTGGCGGTCCGCAAAAGGATGGGGACCGGCGTATCGGACTTGACCTCGGCCCCGCTCGAGAGCACTTTGGCTTCGTTACTTGAAATCGACTTGGCCGAAGTTTCGATGGCCCGCACCAGGTCTTCCCAGGTCTCTTGATGGGTGCCGCCCAGCCGGCCCACGCGCATACACTCCAGGGCCCAGTCGCGGCCCTCTTCGGCCACCGACACGGCCACCCGCTCGGCGGCTTCGCGCAAAGTCGCGAGCTGCTCGAGGGTCTGGTCGTCTCGCTCCCAATAATCGCGGCCAAAGTCGGGATCGGCGTCTCGCAATTCTTCGCGCTTGGCCAACAGTTTGCGGAAGTCGCCTTCGGTGAGCAAGTCTTCGAGGGCCGGCAGCGAGGTCTCGAGGTCTTCTTCGAGGGCGGCCGGAACCTCGCGATTGAGTTGATACAGCTCTTCGAACTCTTCGCTGGTGAGGGGCAGGGGAGCCTCGTTTTCCACCGGACCGGGAATCCAGTCGTGAGTCCCCACACCCTTGGCGACCAACTTGGCGGCCCGGGCCGGATGAATGCCGTCGTCTCCGACGATCAACTCGCGGTACTCGTCGTGGCGAGCCTCGAGCAACTCTTTCTGGGCCTCGGCCAAGCGAGCCTCCAGGGCTTGGCGGCGGTCGTAGTAGGTCTGGGCCAGTTTGTCGAGCTCGTCGATATCGCTGGTGGTGAACCGGGCCACGATGCCTTTGACCGCTTGCTCGAGCTGGCGTCGGCTCTCTTGCTCTTGATCCAGCACGCTCACGCACAAGGGTCGCAACTCGGGAATGACCATGTCGCGCACCACGCGCAGGGCCTTGGAGGCATGGCTGGTGACCAGGATGCTCTTGCCCTGAGCCAGCAGATGGCCAATCAGGTTGGCGATGGTGTGGGTCTTGCCGGTTCCGGGTGGACCCTGGACCAGCACGCAAGAACTTTCCTCTAGCCGACGCGCCACCCGCTCTTGCTCGGGGTTGCTCGGCATGGTCATCAGCAGGTCGCTGGTCTCGCTCTGTTTCTTGGAGGGGGTTTCGATGCCCACCACCCGCAACAAGGAGTGAGGGAACGTCTCGAGCTTGGGAATGGCGTCGAGATAAGCGTCGATAGCCTGCGAGAACCCCAGCGAGCGCGTGCCCAGGTAGAGGATGGGATCGCGGATAAGTTTCACGGTTTTGGCGGCGCGCTCGTTACCGCTGGGCTCTTCGATGAACTTGCCATCAGACCAGAGTTTCTCTTGAAGCCGACGCAAGAACTCGGTCGTCTCGGGGCCACCCAGGGGATGGCAGGCGGCCTCTTGCAGCTCGGCCCGGGCCTCGGAGATGCTGGGTTCGTCGACATCGCACCATCGCATCAAAGGCGAGTAGAGGAACGGCTCGCGGTCGGTCTCGCGGACCGTGAACTCGGGCACGGCCGGATCGAACTCGAGCGAGAGTGTTTGCAGCAAGACGGGGTGGTCGACGGCGCCTTGCGGGGCGTTCCAGAGGACCTGGCCTTCACCCAGCATGAGTTCGACCTTCTCGGACTCACGCTCCATCGTCTGCCACAGTTCGAGAAACTGTTCGAACAACTTGTTGGCCGCCCCGGACTCGTCTTCAGGCTTGCGAACCTTGAGGATGTAGTCGTCACCGAGCACCTCGCCGTCTTCGGTGGGCGGCAGGATCTCGCCGCGGGTGACCTCGTTGAGATCGGGCACGTCGGCCAGACGCAACTGCCAGGAGTAAGCCTTGAGCTGAACCTTGGGAGGAGTCTTCAGTTTCTGGAGCTCGGCTAAATAACGGAAGAGGCTCTGGATCCTGGTTCTCGCAAGGTTCGTATCGACTGTAGACGGCATTACCACGGCGGGTTCTCGTAAGACCTTCGGTTACCCTGCAAGGCTTAAAGCGCGCTCGAGGTTGCGCCGGATCAGGTCGCAGCCGCCCTGCCAGAACGCTTTTTCGGTCACGTCGATGCCGAGATCGCCGAGAATGTCCTGAGGCTTGCGACTGCCCCCCGCGGCTAGCAACTGGAAATACTTGGGAATGAAGCTTTCGCCCTCTTCTTTATAGCGAGCGTAGAGCGAGAGCACCAGCAACTCGCCGAAAGCGTAGGCGTAGACGTAGAACGACCATTGCACGATATGGGGGATGTAGAGCCAGGTCCATTTGTGGTCCTCGCCCAGGGTCAGGGCCTGGCCGAACATTTCCTGCTGACACTCTTGCCAGAGCTGATTGATGGTCTCGGTCTCGAGTTCGCCCCGGTCACGTCTGGCCCGGTGCAGGCGCTGCTCGAAGCGATACATGGCTACCTGGCGAAAGACGGTAGCGAAGGTGTCCTCGAGCTTCTCGCAGAGCAGAGCCAATCGCGCTTTGTCGTTGTCGAGGCTCTGGTAGAGCTGCTCGAAGACCAGCATCTCGCCAAAGGTGCTGGCCGTCTCGGCCAGAGGCAGCACGGGATGGTAGTCTAGAGCGTGATTATCGGCCGCCAGCCGGTCGTGAACGCCGTGACCCAACTCGTGCGCCATCGTCATCACGTCGCGCGGCTTGTTGGTGTAGTTGAGCAGCACGTAAGGGTGGTGGTCCGGGGTGACCCCGGCGCAAAAGGCTCCTCCGCGCTTGCCCTTGGCGACGGGAGCATCGATCCAGTTCTTGGTGAAGAAGGGCTCGGCCAGTTCACGTAGCTTGGGGGAGAATTTTCCGTAAGCGTCGAGCACCATCTGCTGGGCCTGGCTGTAAGCGATGTGCTGTTTGACCTCTTCCAGGGGAGCGTAGCGGTCATAGTGGGTCAGCTCGTCGAGGCCCAGCAGCCGTGCTTTGAGCTTGTAGTAGCTGGCGATGATGTCATAGTTTTCGACGCAGACTTCGACCATGGCGTCGACGGCGTGGCCGGGAAGCTCGTTGTCGAGATGACGCTCTTCTTCTGGGTAGGAGAATTTGCGTAAGCGATCCATGACCTGCTTTTCGTGGAGCAGGGTGTTCATGATGAAGGTCAGCACGTGGGCCTTATCCTGCAGCTCGACGGCCAGGCTCTGGCTGGCCTGACGGCGCAGGCTGCGGTCAGGGTCGTAGTTATAGGCCAACAGCTCGCTCTGGGTAAGGGTCTTCTGCTCGCCATCGATGGTCATTTCGAAGCTCATGCGCGAGGTTACCTCGGTGAACAGGCGGCGAAAAGCACGTCCGCGCGAGTTGGCCGTCTCTTCGAGCACCGTCTCTTCGGCTTCGCTCAGGTGATGCGCGGCCAACTGACGTTGCAGGTCGAGATAGTGACGATAGCGGCTGAGCGAGGGGTGGTCTTTGATGTGCTCGTAGACCTCGTCGGTGATGCGGCCGATCTCGAGTCCGAAAAAGATGAGGTGGGTCGAAGCCGTGCTCGATCGTTCGCGTACCTTCTGTTGCAGGGCGCCGCGCTTGGGGTCGGTGGTATCGGTGCTAAACAGCAACGAGGCGTAAGAGCCGATTTTTCCACCCAGGCGGGCCAGGGCTTCATAGTCGTCGAGGGCCTGAGCCAGCAGAGGGGCCTCCAGGTCGGGCGCGGCGATTCGCGATTTGTAGTTCTCTTCGAACTTCTCGGCCAGCCGCTGTTGCTCGGCTAGATGGTCGTCGATTTTGGGGTCGTCGGCCCCCTTGTAAAGATCGCTCAAATCCCAGCGGGGTAGGTCCAGGGTGGCTTGCTCTGACACGCGATGCTCCTCGAAGAAATTGGAGTCGTCACCTTCTTGAAGCGGTGGGCGATTCCTGGCGGGGTTTTCCACAAGGTAGTGCCGACCGTAGCTGGAAGGA
The DNA here is from genome assembly GCA_050250895.1 of Vulcanimicrobiota bacterium. Taxonomy (GTDB): domain Bacteria; phylum Vulcanimicrobiota; class Xenobia; order Xenobiales; family JADMJV01; genus CAYRFU01. The sequence goes on from JBFWNU010000006.1 coordinate 149,755, forward strand.
GCGGGAGTGAAGATTGCCAGTTGGAACGTCAACGGAGTGAGGGCGGCCTTTCGCAACGGCCTCGCCCAGTGGCTGGCCGAAGAAGCCCCCGATATCCTCTGTTTGCAAGAGACCAAGGCTGCCCCGACCGAGCTGCCCGAAGAGATTCGTGCTCCCCTCGAGTATCAGGGTCTATGGCACTCAGGCGAACGCGCCGGATACAGCGGCGTGGCCACTCTCTGGCGGCAGCCTCCCCTGTGGATCCTGGAGGGGATTGGCCTGCCCGAGATCGACCGCGAGGGACGAGTGCTGACCATCGAACTTGAACAGTTCTTCCTGGTCAACACCTATTTTCCCAACAGCGGGGAGGGGGGCATCCGTCTGCCTTTCAAGCTCGAGTTCTGCCGGTGGATGCTAAAGTTTCTCAAGAACCTCGAGCGTCGCGGCAAACCGGTCGTCGTTTGCGGCGACTTCAACATCGCCCATCGGCCCATCGATGTGCATGACTTCGAGAAGAACGCCAACCATGCTGGGTGTCTTGCCTCCGAGCGGGCCTGGATGGACACCCTGCTCGAGGCCGGCTTTGTAGATGTTTTTCGGCATCACTGCGAGGAGGGGGGCCATTATACCTGGTGGTCCTATTTCGCTGGCGAGCGCGAGAACAACATGGGGTGGCGCATCGACTACTTCGTCTGCAGCCCGGAATTGGTCGACCGGGTCCGATGTTATCACCGCTGCGATATCACCGGGTCGGATCACTGTCCCATCGTGCTCGAGTTGCTTTAGCAGGCCTGCATTCTGGTCTCGAGGTCGGCCTTTTCGGCCATCGTTCTGAGCAGGCGTTCTTTGAGTCGGCAGATCTCTTCTCCCTGGGCCTTCTCCATTCGCTCGCCGCGGACCAGCAGCTCTTCGCGCTCCTGGCGTTCGCGGTCCCAGGCCCTCGACTTGCTGTCGTATTCCAGGCGCAATCGCTCGAACTCGCGACTGGTGATTTCGAGGCGGTTCTTGATCTGATCGAGTTGCGCCCACGCCTGATTGCGTTCACCGCTCGCCAGGACCAGCTTCTGCTCGAGCGTCCCGATGACCGAGGCTTGCTCGGCGCCCTGGCGCTGGAGGGCCTGCAGGTCGGTCTGCAGTTGCTGCAGACCTTTCTCTAGCTCTTCGTTGCGCAGGCGGGTCTCGAGCAAGCGAGTGCGCACGGCCGTGATCGAATCGGCGTCCTCTTCTTGTTGGGCTCGCCTGGAGTTCTTCTCGGCCAGGGCCGCCTCGAGCGAGCGAATGCGCGAGTCCTTGACGGTGAGCTGGTGGGAAAGCGTGGCCACGCGCTGATCATCACCCTGTTGGAAGGCCATCAACTCACGCACTCGGTCACGCTCACGAGCCAGGGCCGTCTCGAGCTCTTTCAGCTGGGCTTGATTGGCTTGCTGGCGCTGGCTGGTCTCGCTGAGCGACGACTCCATGCTCGAAAGATGTTCTTCACGCAACTCGAGCAGTTGCTCGAGGTCGCCCACCAGTTCGTCGCGGTCGTGGATTTGCTGTTCGAGCAGGTTCAGAGCCGAACGGGTGGCCTCGACTTCGCGGGCCTTCTCTTCGGCGGCCTGGGTCGAGCGCTCGCAGGCCAGTTTCAGACGCTGCAGCTCCTGGCGCAGACTGGCCAGTTCCTGGTCGCGGGTGCGAGAGTCGTCGAGGGCTGACTCCAGTTGGATAATCTTGCCGCGGTCGGCGCTGCCGGTCGAGACGGCTTCTTGCAGGTGTTGCTCGAGGCCGGCGATCTGCTCGGCGCGACGATGGGCCAGATCGAGGGCCTCCGCCAGAGCCTCTTCTTTCTGATAGAGGGTCCGCTCGAGTTCGCGGCGAGAGCTGGTTTCGCCGCTGAGCTGCTGACGAGCGATGCTGTTCTCTTGCTGCAACTTGGTCAGTTCGCGCTGGAGCTTCTCCAGGGCATCGCCTTTATCCGCCGCCGAGCTGTCGAGTTCTAGCACGGTCTCGCGAAGCTCCTCGAGGTCGGCATCGCGGTGCTCGAGGGACTCGCGCAGGCGAAGCACCTCTTCGGCGCGTTCACGCAACTGGTCACGCAGGGTCGAGTTCTCGGCCACCTGCGAGCTGGCCAGGGCGTCGAGATCGCGCAGGCGGCTTCGCATGGCAGCTGCTTCGGTCTCTAGCTCGATCAAAGCCAGATCTTTGACTCCGCCGGCCTCGACGTCGGTCTCGAGTCGAGAGATGTCGCGGCTCTTGTGGTCGAGTTCTTGCTCGAGTTCGCGCACCCGATTGGCCCGGTCCGAGACCAGTTCTTCGAGTTCTTTGATGCGAGCCACGCGATTGGATAGCAGGCGCTCCAGACTGTGGCCTTTGCCTTCCCAGACCTCGACCATCTTGCGCAGGGCTTTGAGACGTTCTTCGCGTTGCTCTTGAAGCTGCTCGAGCTCTTCCAGGCGGGCGTCGCGCTGGGCCACGCTCTGCTCGAGGGTGCCGATGGTCTCTTGCTGTCCGCAGACCAGCGACGACAGCCTGTCGAGTTCGCTCTCGCGCTCCCACAGGGCTTCTTCCAGGTTGGTGATGCGGCGGGCCCGGTTCTTGGCCACGCAATCGAGAGTGGCGATGGTCTCTTCCTGCTTGGAGGTGACCTCGGACAACTCTCCCAGCCGGCCGTCGCGGGTGGCGATCTCGGTCTGCAGGCGTTCGGCTTCGCGCAACCTCGATTCCGCCAGGCGATTGAGCGCTTTGACCTTCTCGGCCCGGGTGTCGGCCACTTGTTGTAGCTCTTCCACCAGCTTCTCGCGATTCTCGAGCAGGCCTCGCAGGTGCTCCACCATCTTGGCCGGCTCATCGGTGAGCATGGTGCCGTGCTGGCTGATCAGGGTGCGCAGCCCAGCCGTCACGGTCTGCTGGTCCTGCAGGTCCTGTTGAGCCTGGCGCAGGTCGTTCTCGAGCTGGCCGATGCGCTCTTCACGCTCGGCCAGAATCAGGTTCTCGGCGTGCTCGAGGCGGGCCGTTTCAACCAGTTCGCGGCGCAGTTTCTCGGCTTTGCGCTGGCTGATCAGCAGGCGGCTCTTGAGCTGGTCCATGCGCGTGCGGTAGCGCTGCATCTGATCGTTGGCCTCCAACACCCGGAAGCGCAACTCGTCGACGGTTTGCTCGCGCTCGAGCACGAAGTCGGCCAGGCTGGCCAGGCTGGCCTTCTTGGCCTCGGGGATCTCGAGCTCTTCCAGGCGGGGCACTTCACCCTGGAGGATGCGAGCCAGTTCTTGCTCCAAAAGTTGCTCGATCTGAGTCTGTTGAGCTCTCTCACGGGTGGCCGTTTCGAGCTGTTTCTCGAGGAGCTTGAGGCGGGATTCGAGGGCTTCGGGCGTACGCCCGATCACCAATCGTTCCAACTCGTCGATCCGGGCGTCTCGCTCGCTGAGGCGGGTCACCGCCTTCTCGTGGGAACTCTTGAGCGATTCAAGGTCACGCTCCAGGCGGCGGGCCACGGCCTTGTACTGCCGCAGCTTCTTTTGCTCGCGGCGTAGCAGGGCGGTGGTCTTGTCACGATTGACGCTACCTTCGGACTGGTGGATCAGAACCTCCAGTTCCTCCACCCGCTCGGTCTTCGAGCGCAAGTCGTCGAGCAACTTCTGGCTGCGAGCCCGCGACTGGGCCAGCCATTCCTGAGTGGCGCGCAGTTTGGCCTCGAGCTTTTCGATGGTGCGTTCGCGTTTGCGCAACAAGGGCAGAGAGGCTTCGCGGCGCAAGGCTCGTTGTTCGAGCATTGACAAGCGATTCTCGAGCTCCTTGAGTTCCTGGTGCTTGGAACCGAGTTCGCGTTCGAGTGCACCGATGGTCTTCTTTCGATCCACCGCCGTCGTCAACAACTGACGGGCTTGGATTCTCGAGACCTCTAGCGCCTCTTTGAGCTCCTCAACAGACCCCCTGGTGGTCTTCTTTGGCAAGGCCATCTCTCCTCAGAAAGTTCTGAGGATGACAAAGCTCGATCACGCCTCTGTGTGTTAGCAGGGAGCGCTCTCTAGGGCGCTTGTCCTGGGTAACTAGGAGAAGTATACCAGGATGTTACAGAATTGTAAACAGGGATCCGGATGTTCACGGCTGGTCTCGGGATGGGTCCGTTGATTTCGGCCGGGCCCTTTAGCACAGAGAGTCGAGCAAACGCTTGTGAAAACTGCGTTCGTGAAGGTCGGTCAGTCGTTCCGACGACCGGTTCATGACACTGAACAGGGCCGAGCAGAGCATGTAGACATGTCCTATGGAGAGACTCTCCTGGTGGCGAAGTCGGGCCACGAAGGGGTGGTCGGCCGCTAGCACCGGGCGGACTCCGCCCGGAAAGGCATCGCAGAATGTGGAGGGGGGAGTCGGGCCAAAGCTTAGTTTTTCCAATTCGCGCAACAGGCTCGGGTGGTCGGCGGCCAGCAGTTCGAACTGCTCTTGCACGGCCGCCAGTAGCGGCTCCGGCCTGTTTTTCTCGGGTTGTTCAACAGGCTGGGGGCGGTGGCCGGCGATGTGGGCGAGCCAGTCCAGCCAGGGGTCGTCGTGGGCCAGGCTCAAAAGGCTGGCCGAGGCGGCATGGGCTTGCCCCGGGGGCAAGTAGGCCAGGCTCCCTCGACGTTCCGCCATCCTTTTGAGGAAGGCCAGCCCGACCCGGCGCCCGCCCGCCAGGGGGAAGAGCTTCAGGCGGGCCAGGCTCGCCAGCACCGGGGGCTGGCGATACTCGGGAGTCCGCCAGACGCTTGGCCAGTCAAACAGCTGGCCGATGGTCTGGCGTAGTGGCTCGGGAGCCGGACTCAAGGCCAGGTCGGTGGCCAGCTGGCGCAGCAATTGGATGGCCATCCTTTCGACCAGGGCGCTGAGCAGCCGCGGATCGGCCAGGTTGTCCCAGGTCCGGTTGGGTTCAAAAGGTCCGTCCAGGACCGCGAAGAGACCATCCAGGGGGCTGTGGACTTCCACCAGCGCCACCAGATCGATGGTCAGCCTGAGACGGCCGCTGCCGGGCTGGCTGTGAAAACCGGCCCAGCCCGCGAATTCGCCCTCGACCGGTTGTTGAACCAGCCAGTTCCGGTCAGGATAGTGCTCCTCGAGCCGGGTTGACGAGTAGGCGCGACGGCTCTGGTTGGTCAGGGCCTGACAGTCGGAACAAAAGTCTTTCTCCAGGCTCTCGAGCGGCTCGAGCCACAGGCGCAGGCCGGCCGGAAAGGTCTCGGATAGAAACAGCACCACCCCGTCGCGGCGGCGATAGCGAGCAGCGGCTCTGGCCTTGACCTCGTCACAATAGTCGTAGGTTCGCTCGGGAAGGTAGAGGGTTCGGCCGGCCCGCTCACGGGCCTCGAGGGCTCGCTGATAGCTGATGGCCGGCCCTCCCAGCGTCGACAACAGTTTCAGCCGGCGCAAATGGTCGTGAAGATCGGTTAGAGCGGGCTCCCTGGTCCGGCCGGTTGCTTCGAGCACCCTCAGTAACACCGCCCGGGGCGGCTCGTCACTCGCGGCCAGCTCTTTGATCAGTCCGACCAGTCTGTCCTTCAAGTCAGCCAGGATGCGGGTTCGGGCTTCCAGGGTCAGTCCTCCGCGCCGGCTGGTGGGCACGAACTCCGGGCAATCGAGATAGGCTCGAAAGGGTAAGGGATGGTTCACCTCCAACTGCTCGACCGGGGCACCCCACCAGGCCAACTCTATCTGGCTGGGGGTGCGCTCCGGAAGTAGACAGAGCCAACCCTGGGACCAGCCGACCCGGGGTTGGTCGGCGGGCGGGTCGGGTCGGGGAGTGGCGGGTTGGCGACGCCAGAACTGTTCCGCCTGCTGCAGTCGCCGGGTCCAATCGTGGCTCGGCCGAACCAGGGCCCGAAAGGTGGCCACCTCGTCTTTTTCGAGGACCACCACGGGGGTCTCTGGCAGTCGACCCAAGAGTTCCGGCGTGATCTGGAAGGGGTTGACCACATAGGCCTGGGGAGCGGAGCCCGTGCCCAGCTCAGCCAGGCAACGACTTTGGCCCTGCAGATCGGCGAAGAGGGGCAACCCGGCCAACCAGGTTCGGATTGGCGTGACCTCGGCATGGCCGTGATGGTAACGCGCCAGGTCGAGCAGGCGTTGACGCCACTCGGGCTCCCCGGCGGCCCGTAGATGTTGCCCGGCCAGCCATTGTTCCAACAATCGGTTGAGTCCCCCGACCAGCTGCTGAAAGGCCTGGTCATGGATGGCTCGGGACCAGTCGGGATTAGGCGTAAGGGCGTCGTAGCGAACCTCGGCCGTGCAGGGATAGGACAATCGATACGGTTGGGGTCTGAAGGTGACCTGATGGCGCTCGAGATGGAGCAAACTGGGTCCTTCCACTCGGCGGTGCAGCACCACTCGCCCGCTGGCAGTCCCTCCCGGCAAGTTCAGCCTCAGGGGGAGCTCGACCAGCCCCGGAGTTTCGAGCCTGGGTTGGGGCGAGAGACAGCGGGCCCGCAGATAGGTGCGCTGGTCGAAGAGGTTATCGGCGCCAAAAAGGTCGATCAGGTCAGTCAGTTGGCCCCGGTCGATGGCCAGGACCAGTTCGTCGGGCTGAGGCTCGAAAGCCAGCGTTTCGGTGAGATAGCCCAGCCAACCCTGTCGGCGCAGGTGATCGTCGAGTTGCTGATAGCTGACCAGACCCTGGTGGGTCGTGGGAAACAGGGGGATGGTGGTCAATTGGGTGTGCGACCGGTAGTGCGTGAGGTACAGCCAGAGGTGGCGCCAGGCTCGCGGGCGATGGGTGGCCTGGGCCAGGCTCGAGGCAAGGCCTATTACTTCCGCCTCGATCTCGGCCTTGAGTTGGTCGAAGACCGGGTCGAACAAGATTCCATCCCAATGGCGGTTGGGAGTGGCTTCGGCCCGCTCGAGCACCAGTCGCAGACCCGGAATGGCAACCTCCTGGGTCCATTGGTAGAGCAACCGGCCTCGGTGCAAGAGGATGACTTCGAAGCGGTGGCGCGAGTGCGGGTCCAGCCAGAACTCGCCGGCCAGGACGCGACACCGGGCCCGGATGGCGTCCGGGGCTTCGGGCAGCTCGTAGGCCGGCCTGGCCAAGAACCTCTCCTCGCCCGCCAACCGCCGGCCCAGGTCGGGGTCGTGGCGGACCTGGCGAGAGCCTAGAAAATCCGTGAGAACGCGCGCCTCGCGCGGGTGGAGAATAACCACCAGGTGCGGTTCGGGTGGGTCACTGACGAACTCGTCGGGATAGGCGTAGCTCAACCAGCCGTGGCGCTCGGGTTCGCTCAGGACAGCGGCCAGGCTGACCGGATTGGGGCGGGCTTCGAACATGACGGCCTGGGCCAGGGCAGGGCAGCAGTCTCGTCGACCCCGGCGGTGGAGTTCGGCCAGATAGCTCAGGGCGGCCGGGGCGGGTTGCTCGAGGGCCAACACTAGAGTGACCAGCAGGTCGGGGTCAGGACTTTCCTCGAGGCTACCCAGCAGCAGGGCGCCAAAGCCGTCCGGCAGCCGTCCTGGTAGTGGTTCGGGGGGAACGCCCGGACCTCGGTAGCGATAGGCTCCGGCGGGCTCGATCGGTGGGCCGTAGCCGAGCACTCCGCTCTGCCACCAGGCGCACGCCTGGCAACCTTCGGCAAAAGCCTGTAGGGCCAGGTGACGGGTGTCGGCCAGGCCGGGGCGATGGCGCTCGCGATAGCGGTCATAGGCCGGCACTAGCTCAGGTCGCGGGCACTGCTCGAAAAGGTAGGGTAGGGCTTCATGGACAGCCTGGAAGAGACGGGCCAGAAGCTGGTCGGGTTCGACCCCGTCCCAACCACGGTTGGGCTGGAAGTCGGGGTGATCGGCGATGACCTCGACCCCGTCGGGTAGTTCCCCCTCGAATTCGGTCAGCCAGCGTCCTGACTTGAGCAGCGTGAAACCCTTGGAGCGTCCCTGAGCCCGCAGACCGATTTCGCCGACGAAGGTCTCGAGGCGAAGCCGGGTGACGAGTTCCGACTCCAGCTGGGGAGAAAGCACGGGGCTGCTGGCCCAGCGGGTGCGGTTGCGGGCCGCCCGCTCGGCTTCGAGCAAGACCGCTTCGCCGTCGACGCGAAATGGGAAGAAGGCGGGCAAGAGCAACCGGGAAAGCTCGTCGGCCAGGACCACCGGGTCGTCGTCAAGTGGGGGCACCGCGCTGGTCCGGTCGCAAACCAGCACCTGACCGTGAACCGACTCATAGTCGCCGAGCTCGGTCAAGCTCACCATCCGACCATCGCTGCGGCGCAGCAGCCTCAAGGCGAGCAACGGAGCCTCGACCGAAGGGCCGGGGCGTGTCCTGAGCCAGTTGGCTAGCCAGCTGGCCATTTCATCGCCAGGGCTGCGCTCGAATTGGCGGGCCATGGCCTCGGCCAGCGCGGGCAGAAGCTCTTCGACCGCGGCCAGCACGTCTTGATAGTGTCCGTCTTCAACCACCTCGCTGTGGGAAACGTTGGTAACCAGACGGCGATCCCAGGCCACGACCTCGAGGTCGGGCCAGGCGAGCACCTCTTTGGTGGGAAACTCGACCCCGGCCACGACGGGATGGAGTCGGGCTGGACCCGGACGGGCGCACATCCACACCGAGGCTGGCCCGCAGTGCTCGAGCACCTCGGCTCGCGGGAGGCTGGGCACCGGCTCCTGCCCGACGAAGAGCCATCCCTCCAGGGTCGGGACAGGCAGACTCCCGCTATCGAGCTGGATGGACAGCGGATGGAGCGAGCATCGCCGCTCGAGCAAGCTGCATTCGCGGTCGGCGCCGCGCCCCATGCGCCAGAACTTGCGCGCCACCAGCACGAGAGCATTGGGCTGGCCGGGCTCCAGGCTGTAGTTTCGTTGCCGTCCGTTGGGATAGAGCAGCAAGCGGCGCGACCCCGAAATGACTTCGACCCGGCGAGCCAGACCCAGGGCACTGTTGAGGCCGACGGCCAGGTGGCCGAGAGCGCCTCGCCGGCCAGCCAACTCACCCAGGCGAAGCTTTAGACAGACTCGGTCCAGGTCTTGATCGCTAAGGGGCGGGCCGCCGAGGTCCAGGCGATAGCCTTCGCTGGTGCTGGCCAGGCTCAACTTCGGGCAGCCCCAGAGCAGGGCGAAGGCGGCGACTTCCAGGACCCACCCGTGGGGGTCGGTGAGTTGGTAGCGGCGACTCTTGGCGCCGGCCAGGGCCGGGCTCAGGCTGAAACGACCGTGCGAGTCCAGCCGACCGACCCGAGATAGCTCCTCCAATAGCGCTTCCAATCGCACTTCTGGCTCTTCGGTAGCGGCCTCGCCGGCCCTCGCGTGGCTGAGGTTTTGGGGGGGAGTCGGTTCGGTATAAGGAAGGGAATTTCAGCCCAGCGATCGTTCAGGAGAGACGCAGTTGCACAAGGTAATCGACAAGTGGTATAGCCCCAGTTTACATAAGGATATGGAGATCGTCGCCTACGGTCAGGCCGGATTTCCGCTCTTGCTGTTTCCGACCGCGGCGGCCGATTATCTGGAGTATGAGCGCTTCCTTATGATCGACGTCCTGGCCGAGCCTATCGAGGCGGGCAAGGTCAAGATCTTCTCGATCAACAGCATCAACAGCGAAAGCTGGCTGAACAAGAGGGTTCACCCCAAGTATAAAGGTCTTCGCCAGCAGCAGTACAACGGCTACATCGAGAACGAGGTGGCCCCTTACATCTGGAACTCCTGTGCGGGGCGCCAGGGAATCATCGGGGCCGGCGCCAGTCTGGGCGCCTTTCACGCTGCCAATCAGCTCTTCCGCCGGCCCGACATCTTCGACGGCGTCATCGCCATGAGCGGGGTCTATGATATTCGGCAGTACTACGACTCCAACGGATACCACGACGAAAACATCTTCTTCAACAACGTGGCCGAGTATCTACCGGGCCTGGAAGACGATTATTTTTTGCCCCTTCTCCGCCGCAAACGGCATATCCACATTCTGACCGGACAGGGGGCCTATGAGAACCCTGACGCTTCTCGCTGGCTTTCAGCTTTGCTCAACGCCAAGCGGATTCCCCACGAACTCGACATCTGGGGCTACGATATGCGCCATGATTGGCCCACCTGGCGGGCAATGATGCAGTATTATCTGGCCGCTAAGTTTTAGACCGGTTCCATCTTCACAAAGCAGAAGTCGCAGCGAAGATGCTTGTCGCGCGCATCGCGGAGCCCGAGTTCCTTCGTCGCTCCGCAGGTGGGGCAGCGATACTCGCCGGGAGAAAGCGGAAACTCGGCCACCGGAGCGGCCACCGTTTTCTTGGTCGAGGCCCGGCTGCTCTTGCGCTTGGCTTTGGCCTTGGTTTTTGTGCCGGCCTCGGCCTTGGGCTCGGGGGGCTCGGTGAATTTCTTCTTGCCGAGCTTGACCATCTCGGTGCCACAGCACGTCATCGGCTCTTCGGCCTTCTTGCTACGGCCAATTACAGTAAATTTCTTGCACTTCGGGCACTCATATTCGCCCTTCTCTATCCGAATCAAACGTCCCTTAACTCCGTTCTGTTCCCCCTGAGAACCCTTTGTCCCCCGGCGGGCATTTCCTGGCCGCCCACTCCTCTCGTTCTTGTTGGCGAGCGCGAGCGCGTATTTCGGCCACGGAGAGTCCAGCGACTAAATCGGGAATCTCTCCCTCTTCGTTTATGATGGGGTAGGGCAGTCCCTCTTTCTGGCAAAATACGGTCACCTCGGGGTAAGCCCATTCAAAGAGAATTCGCTCGAAAACCTCGGCGGGAAGACGACTCTGGTCATACAATCCTGCCTCCGTCCGCTGTCTTTGGGCTTCATATAACACGACCGCGGCCGCGACCGAGACGTTGAGCGAGACGCCCAGCCCCATCATAGGGATGACCAGCGATTGGTCGACCAGGCGGCGAGCTGTTGGCGTGAGGCCGAATTTTTCGGCCCCCATCACCAGGGCGGTCGGCCGGGTGTAGTCATAGGCTCGAAAGTCGATGGCGTTGGGGGTCAGATCGACCCCCACCACCCGAAAACCCCTCGTTTTGAGTTCCGTGATGGCCGATTCGGTCTGGCGGTGAGGCTGTAAGCCGACCCATTGAGCCACTCCGCTGCTATGGGCCTTGGACAACTCCGGCTCGATATCTTCGCTAAAGACAGCGTGGACCTCGAAGAGGCCAACCGCTTCGGCCGTGCGAAACACGGCCGAGAGATTCCAGACCTTGTGGACGCCGTCGAGCATTACGGTCAGGTCGGGCTGCCGCTGCGACAGGGCTTTGCGCATTCTGGCAAAACGTTCTTTGGTCACGGAGGCAACTTCCCGATGGCGGATTCATCCCCTGGAAAACACCTCGATTTTTTCGACCCGGTCCGGGCCCGCCCGGTGCCCTCCACCTACTATCCCGGGGGGGACTGTCTGGCCCTCTTTTCGGTCGGTTTCGGCGGTAGTCGCGATGGCTACGCTTATCTGGCCCGGCACTGGCAAAGCCTTGGATTTTCGGTTTTGGTGGTAGAGCATGCGGGCAGTGGAGTAGAGGCTCTACGCCAACTCAACCGGCAGGGCCGCCAGCGGCGAGACGAACTTCTGTGGCAGCGCGTGGTGGACCCGGTCGAGGTGGCCCATCGTCCGCGCGATGCCTCGTTCGCCCTGACCAGCCTGATCGCTAGCCAGGGCCGGCCCGGGCGCGTGCTGGCGGCCGGGCACTCCTTTGGCTCCTACACCGTGCTTGCCCTGGCCGGCCTGCCGATCTGGGGCCGAAGTCGCTACGCCGACCCCCGCATCGAGGCGGGTTTGGCCATTTCACCCACTCCTCCCGGTGTCCACTTCTATCCCGAGAGCTACGCTGAACTGACGATGCCGATGCTCTTTCTGACCGGAACCCTTGATGATGTGCGCGAGGGGGTGGGCTATCAGGCTCGACTCGAGAGTTTTCGACTGGCCGGTGGGGCTGACCAGCATCTGGTCGTGCTCGAGGGGGCCCAACACCTGGCCTTTGCCAATATCGGGCTGGGTTTGGGACCGATCCTTTCCCAGGTCAAGGCGGTTACCGGCGCTTACCTCGAAAGTTGGCGCGACGGGCACGCCTTTCGTGCCCCCAGAGAGGTTCACTGGGAGCAAAGGGGAAGTGGGCAGCGGTGATTGTCAGCAACCAGAAACGACGTCTCCGGAGCCAGCTCGAAGAGCAAGGCTACGCGGCTCTACCTGCCGCTGAGATCGAGTTGGCCCGCCCTGCCCGCGAAGGGCTCGAGCGTCTGGCGGCCAGTTTCTCGGAATTGCCCCAGGATCGGCATATGGGCGACGGCGGCAGCTATCGCTTCCGGCGTTTTAGCCGGTTTCGTTTCGACTCGATCAGCGGTCGACTCGACCCCCTGGCCGACACCTCGATTTATCAGTCGCTCGAGGATAACCCCCTCAACGGGGGCGTTTTGCGTACCTTCGAGGGTTTGCGAGCCGAAGTCGCCAACGAGCCCCTGCTAAGGGACCTGATCGCCTTTGATTTCGACAACCTGCCAGCCTCACCGGGGCTGTGGGTGGTCGGGGTTCACCAGGTTCGCATCTGCACCCACCAGGGACGGCCCGGCAAACCCACTCCCGAAGGTATCCACATCGATGGCGAAAGTTTTACGGTGCAACATCTGGTGTCTCGTAGCAATATCGAGGGCGGAGTCTTCAGGACCTATAACCAGCAGCGCGACCCGGTCTTCGAATGGCTACAAACCCAACCGCTGGATTCGATGTTCTTCACCGGGACCACGCTGCACAGCGCCAGCGAGATCCACTGTGCCAGTCCGGATGGCCCCGGCTTTCGGGATATTTTCTTGATCGATTTCGATCCGCTACTTGCGTAGGACACGAGCGCGGTTGTAGATCCAGACACCCCAGGGATATTTGACCTCAGGGTCGTCGGTGATCCAGCGGTCCATCTGGTTGATGATCCATCCCTCTTTGCCTGCCAGATCTCCGTCGCTGACCACGCTTACGTAGAAGCCGGCGACGTTAAAGATGTTGCTGTCGTAGTCTTTCCTGTTCTTGGGGATGGGGCCACGCCAGGCCGTCTTGCTGTACAGGAACTCGGTCTTGCTAAGGATCTGGACTTTGGTGCCCTTCGGCAGCAACGACGATTCTTCTTCGCCCTCGGGATAGACTTCCATCTCCCACAGGCGCCGTTCACCCGCTTTGGTGAGGTTCTGGCTGGCGCCGGTGAACATCCGCGTATCCTCTTTGAGATCGTAGGCGGCCCCCTTTTCGATCTCCCAGGCTCGAGTCTTGTCCAGGGTTTCGGCCCCCACTTCCGAGCGCGACTCGAGCGTCTTGGCGTGGGCCGAGGCGATGTAAGAGCGAGCCTTGTCGGCGTGCGGGGATTTCGGAGCCAGTTCCACCACCCGGGCCGCATATTTGAAAGCCTCGGAGTCGGTGGACGGTTCGGCTTCTTCATTGCCGAGAGTCAGGAGCATCAAAAAGTGGGCTTCGACATCGTCGGGTTTTTGCTTGAGGATCTCTTCAAGGACGGGCTTGGCCTCTTCATAATTCCGAGCGTAGACCAAATCTTCGGCTTTGGTGAAAAGCTTATGGAAAGCGATCTCTTCGGCGCTTGGTCCCTCTGGGGTTGGGGTCGCTTCAGCCGTCGGGGCGGCCGTGACGGTCGCGACCGGACTCGGCGTTGCGCCAGCGCCACCGCCACCACATGCTGCCATAGTTGTTGCCAGAGCAATACCCATCGCCACGAAATATCTACGCACAAACCAACTCCTTTGAATCTGTTTCATGGCTTCGCGCCCGACCACTTGATCCCTACAGTCAAAGGATGTTAACATCGCCCGGGGGGCCGCCGTCCCCGTGAATTGGGGTGTCAAGTGAGAGAACAAAGAATCGCCAACCGTTTCGATTGTGACCGTCTCGTGCTGTTTGCGAGTGCCGAGAAGTCCGGCGTGGCGTCGGTCAAGGAAGTCAGCTTCTCGGGTCTGCGGCTCACGGCGAACCAACGGCTTTTGCCGGGGTGCGTGTTGACCCTTTCGCCCCTGACTGCGCCAGGTGAGCAGCGCGGCGTGAAGGGCAGGGTTTGCTGGACATCTGCCGGCCAGGGGCCGTTCGAACTGGGTGTGCAACTGATGGATTCCCCTCACCAGGTCTCGCAGACGTTCGTCGGCGACGAGTTGGCCGCCCGCGAGGGCCGGCCTTCGCGCATCTTCCAGCGGCGTCGGACGGTGCGCATGGCGATTCGCCAGGCCGTTCGGGTGGGATTGGCTTTCTCGAGCCAGCAGGATGCCGAACTCGAGGATATCAGTCTGGGCGGTTGCGCCCTGCGTTGCCGGCAAAACTGGGCGGTGGGGATGCGGCTGATGGTGTGGGCCGTCTTGCCTACCACGCCCCTGGTCGTGTCGGCCCGGGTGGTGGGTCGTCGTCACGACGGCCTGTCGTGCTTGAAGTTCGAAAATCTCTCGGGCTGGCAAGAGCGAACCCTTGAAGACTGGATTCGCACTCACCAGGGCCGACTTGAAGTCCCGGCCTGATCGTGCCTCGTCTATTGATTGTAGAGGACGAACCTTTGACCCGGCGGGTCATGGAGGTAATTCTCGGAGCCGAGGGGTTTGAGTGTAGCGCCGTCGCCAGCGTGGACGAAGCGGCTCAGTTGCTTCACGAGGCCGACTTCGACCTGATGCTGCTGGACTGTTTTACCCCTGACTTTCGCGCTCCTGAATTGCTCGAATTGGCTCGGCTTCGCCAGCCCGACCTGCCGACCGTATGCGTCACCTCGGCCACGGACCGGGAGGTCGCGGCCCGATGCCTGGCCGTAGGAGCCAGATCGGTGCTGCTCAAGCCGGTGGGAGAAGGGGTGTTGCGCTGGGTGGCCCGGGGCTTTACCCAGCCCCCCGTCGAGCCGACCGAGGTCCGGGCGGCGTTGGCCAGAACCGTGGCCGAACTGCAGGAACAGCCTGATTCCTCCCGGGCTCTCGAGTTGGCCGAATTGGCGCAGGCGCGAGGCTGGTTCAGGATCGAGGCGGTCGCTCGAGCCCTGGCCGCAGGTTTGGAAACCGAAAACGCGGCTGCCCTGCTGGACTGGCTCGTAGACGAAGCTGGCTGACGAATTTCGGTCAGCGCGAGGCGTCGAAGCTGCCGACCACCTTGAGATTGGTATCTACCACCAGGTCAAAGTTGCCTCGAGCGATGCCGCCCAGTGTCTGGACGGTCAGTTCGCCGGAAGCAACCTGGTGGGTGGCCTGGCCGAGCTTGAGTTCACCGCTGGCGATGGGAATGGTTTTGCCGACCACGTCGCCCTCGACCCCCGAGGCTACCAATCGGACCGTGACTTCGGGACCCTGGCCTTCGAGCAGCAGCTGTCCGGATTCTATCTGTAGGTGGGCGCTGGCTGTGCTGTAGGACTTGCCTCCCAGGGTAAAACCCACAAAGGTCCGCTGCTCGGAGGAGCAGGCCGCCATCAAGATGCAAGCTAGCAACCCTAGAATCAGCCGGCTTTTCATGGCCACCTGATTCGGCTCGTTCCCGAGCCTCCCTGCGCAGGGATCGTCGTTTTGCCGACAAAGCCGCGGGGATGCATCAGACAGTACTAGTTGTGGGAGCCGGCACCATGGGGTCGGGCATTGCCGAGGTGGCTGCCCGGGCGGGGCTGGCGGTAAGACTCTACGATGTCACCCGCGAGCGCGGATTGGCCGGCCTCGAGGCGGTGAGGCGTTCGCTGGATCGCGGAGTCGCCAAGGCCAAGCTCAGTCGCACCGAGGCCGATGAAGTGCTGGCTCGCATCGAAGTCGTCGAGCAGCTCCGGGCCACCGACTGCTCAGCCGTGTTCGAGGCGGTCAGCGAAAACATCCAACTCAAGAAAGAGCTTTTCGCGCAGCTCTCGGAGCAGGCCCCGCGGGCCTTGCTGGCCAGCAACACCTCGTCTTTGTCGATCACCGAGGTAGCGGCCGCGACGGCCGCTCCCGACCGGGTGGTGGGAATGCACTTCTTCAATCCCGCCCCCATCATGGACTTGCTCGAGATCGTGATGGCGGTGCAGACCTCTCCAGCCTCTCTCGACCAGGCCCGCCAACTGGCCGAGCGGTTCGGCAAGACGCCGATCGTGGTTCGCGACGTGGCCGGGTTTGCCACCTCTCGGTTGGGTATTCTGCTCGGCATGGAGGCGATCCGGATGGTCGAGACCGGGGTAGCCTCGGCGGCTGACATCGACACCGCCATGGAACTTGGCTACCGCCACCCGATGGGACCTTTGAAGCTTACCGACCTGGTGGGCCTCGACGTGAGGCTGGCCATCGCCGAGCATCTCGCTCACGAACTGGGTCCGCAGTTCAACCCCCCGCCACTTTTGCGAACCATGGTCCGGGCTGGCCGTCTCGGTAAGAAGACCGGCCAGGGTTTTTATCGCTGGGAGGGCAACCAGGCTCACCCCGTGGGTTGACAAAAGGAACGCCCGCGCCACCCCTCGAACGCGGGCCGAATGGCAAGATTATCAGCCTCGGTAAACGAGGAGACCAAAAACGCCCTCTACGAGGCAGCCGAAAAGCAAGGTGTTGCCGTCAGCCACATCGTTCAAGCTGCTCTAGACAGCTATCTCGGCAGCGGTAAATCAGCAGCCAGCCCGGGTCTCGAAGGCCTCGAAAGCCAGGTCCGCGATCTGACCGCTATGGTGGCAGCTCTCCGCCAGGAACTGGCGTCGGGGCCGCGCCGCTCGATTACGCCGCGCTACTTCTGATCCGTGGGCTTGAGAATGTAGATCGGCGTGTGGCAGAGGCGTACGACCTTTTCGGCCACGCTGCCTAGCATGAAGCGGGCGAACCCCGTTCTGCCGTGGCTCGACATCACAATCAGATCGGCCTTCTCTTTGTCAGCCGTGTCCACTACCGCGTGAGCCGGGCTCGGTCCAGGGTGCATATGGGTTTCGACGGCGAAACCCCGGTCACTCCATTTGGCCTTCAGGCCCTCGAGATAGGTGCGAACCATCTTTTCTTCCTCTTGATGGGCCACCACCGCGTCGATAGGCGCCCACACCCCGATCTGGGGAAACTCGAGCACCCGGATGAGGACGAGCGTACCCTCTCGATCGAGTAGATCGGCGGCGGTCTCGACCGCTCGCTCGGATAGTTCAGAGCCGTCCAGGGGGACAACGATTCTTTGCGACATATGCACCTCCTATGGGATCGTCACATAGACGACCGGTTCGTTCAATGATATGCGTCAGCCTACTCGGCCGGAGGGATCTCGACCGGAACCGGGACCGGTTCGGGAGGAGGCGGAAGCTCGACCGGAGCGGCCGGAGGCGCCTCGATGGGCACCGGCGGCGGAGCCTCGACCGGGGCGGGAGCCACCGGAGCGGGTCCCGGCGCGGCCTCCATAGGCACCTCGGTCGGCAACTCGACCTGAGTGGGAACTGGGATCTCGGCCGGGTTATCAAAATTTACGTTCAGCGGTTTGGGAGCAGCTGTAGGTTGCTCGACCGCTTTGGTGGTCGGCTTGGCTTGCGTGTGGGTGCTCACGCCCGTGCTCGGAGCCGAGGTCGGCGGGCCGTGCAGGGTGCAGAAGCGACCAGGCAACGAATTCCGCGGATAGAGCTTGCGCAGAGCCCGGGGGCAGTTCGGACCAATCCGCATCTTAGAATCGGCGCACACCAGCAGACCGACCTTCAGCGGATGGGTAATGGGAAGCTTCGAGGTTTTGGTGTTGCGCAGCGCATACTTCATCACTTCGTGCCAGATGCCGGCCGGCAAATCGCCACCGTAGGAACGCCACATCTGGGTGAAGTCGTCGTTGCCCACCCAGACTGCCGTGGTGTAGTCCCGGGTGTATCCCACGAACCAGGCATCGCGAAAACTGTCGGTGGTCCCGGTCTTGCCGGCCACTTCGTGGTTTTCAAGATAGGCGCGCGTCCCGGTACCGGCCTGGACCACGGCCCGCATCATCTCCATCATGGAAGAGGCGGTGGACTCGGACAGGACCTCTTTGGTCTTGGGGTAACGGTTGTCCATCACCACATTGCCGTCTTTGTCGTAGATGATCTTGATGGGAGTGGCCGGGATGCGGACCCCCTGGTTGGGGAAAGTCGAGACCGCGTCGGCCATCTCGAGGGGCGAGACGTCGGCAGCGCCCAGGGCTAGCGAGTAGAAAGGATTGAGCTTGCCCTGGATACCCATCGAATGAGCCGTTTCAATGACGCGTTGGATGCCGGTCAACTGCATCAGGCGAACCGCCACCACGTTGCGCGAGTATTGCAGCGCGGTAGCCATGGTGATGGCGCCCATGAAACGATGGTCCGAGTTCTTGGGGCTCCAGTTGCCGATCTGAACGGGGGAGTCGGGCACCACCGTGCTCGGCGTATAGCCGCACTCGAGGGCGGTAGCGTAGACAAAGGTCTTGAAGGATGAGCCGGGCTGGCGCAACGCTTGCCAGGCTCGGTTGAACTGATTCTTGTCGTCCCACCTGGTGCCGCCAACCATAGCCTTGATGAAGCCGGTGCCGTTTTCGATGGTGACCAGGGCTCCGGTGTGGACGTTGAGATACTGCTGGTCACGCTTGACCATTTCGGTCAGGATCTTCTCGGCCTTGCCTTGCAGCTGAAGATCGACGGTGGTGTAGATTTTGAGGCCACCCCGGTAGAGCAGGTCTTCATCGAACTCTTTATAGAGTTGCTTGATGACGAAAGTGGTGAAGTAGGGCACCTTCAACACCTCGAACTCGGCCCCGCGCTTATTGGTCTGGTATTTCATCTCGCGCACCTGGTTGACGGCTTCGCGAAACTCGGCGTGGTTGAGATAGCCCAAATCGCGCATTCGTCGCAGGACCAGGATCTGGCGTTCTTTGGCGGCTTCGGGGTGAATGAGCGGCGAATACTCGGAGGGAGCCTGGGGTAGCCCGGCCAGCAGGGAAGCCTCGGCCGGGGTCAGGTCCTTCGGCTTCTTTTTGAAGTAGAGTTCGGCGGCCGAGTGCACACCATAGGTGCCCGAACCCAGGTAGATCTGATTGAGATAGAGCTCGAGAATCTCGTCCTTGGTATAGTGCTTCTCGATCTCGATGGCCAGCAAGACCTCTTTGAGCTTGCGGTCCATGCTCTGTTTGGGGTTGAGGAACAGGGCTCGCGCCAACTGCATGGTGATGGTGCTGGCCCCCTGGGTATCGCTATTGGAAGCCGCCTGTTTGGCCGCGCGCAACACGCCGATGGGGTCGACCCCGCGATGCTCGTAGAAGCGCGAGTCTTCGATGGCCAGCACGGCGTGCTGAAGATGGGGCGAAATCTGGTCGAGAGGCGTCCAGGTACGGTTCTCTTTAAAGAGAGTGCCGATCAACTGCCCGTCAGCGGAGTAGATCTTGGTGGTCAACGACGGCTCGTAATAGGCCAGGGTCGAGACATCGGGCAGCTCTTTGGAAATGTCCTCGAGCACGGTCTGCACGGCCGAAGCCACCGTCAGCACAATGGCTAGCGCAAACAGCCCCATCGAGATCAGGATGGTCAGGCAGCTACGGCGAACTTTGTGGTTCTTGCTCTTCTTACTCATGCGCCCCCAGGGTGGGTAAGACCCTGAATTATCTTCAAGATTGTTGGCTGGATTCCCGCCCCGCGGAGGAGGAATCAACCTCTACTTTTATAGCCTGGTCGCCAAAAAGTCAAACGGATTCCCGGTTTACCCGGGCAGGATCCGACTAGCCGCTGGTTAACTGCCCCCGATGTCAATTCTACGACCCTTTCGAGCACTTCGGCCCCAGGCCGCCAAGATCGAGCAGATCGCTGCCGTTCCTTACGATGTCGTCGACCGAGACGAAGCCCAGGCACTGGCCCAGGAACGTCCGCTGAGCTTTCTCCACATTTCGCGAGCCGAGATCGACCTCGACCCTGAACTCGACCCCTATTCGCCGCAGGTTTACGAACGCGCCCGTATGAATTTTCAGCAGCTACAGCAAGAGGGGCACCTGGTGGCTGATGAGCAACCTTGCCTCTATATCTATCGCCTCAAGATGGGGGATCACGTCCAGACCGGTATCGCCGCCACCTTCTCGGTTGACGAGTACGATGGCTCGCTGATTAAAAAGCACGAAAAGACCCGCAAGGCCAAGGAAGACGACCGCACTCGCCATATCATCGGTTTGCGCTCTCAGACCGGCCCGGTCTTTCTCACCTATCGTCCTCGCCCCGGTATCGACCAGGAGGTGACCCGACTCACTGCCTCAGCCCCCCTGTACGATTTCACGGCCGAAGACGGAGTGGTCCACACGGTCTGGAGAGTGAGCGACTGTGACACGCTGGTCAAAGAATTCGCTCAGCTCAAAGCTCTCTACATCGCCGACGGCCACCACCGTGCCGCCAGCGCCAGCCGCGCCCGGGCCGCCCTGCGCGAAGAGGCCGGTAATTGGACCGGTGACGAGCCCGCCAACTACTTCCTGGCGGTGGCCTTTCCGGCGGACCAGGTCCAGATCTTGCCTTACAACCGGATTCTGTATGACCTGGGCGCCCGCACTCCAGCCCAGTTCCTCGAGGCCGTCCAGGCGGCTTTGCCCACCACCCCCGGGGCGTCCCCCCGTCCCGAGGCACCAGGGCGTTGTTCGCTGTACGTCGAGGGCAAGTGGTACAACGTGGCTCTGGCCCAGTCTGCCCCGGCCAGCGGCGGCCCCGCCGCCAAGCTCGACGTGGCGGTGCTGCAGGCCAAGGTGCTCGAAGACATCCTCGGCATCGAGGATATCCGCACCGACCCCCGAGTCGACTTCGTGGGCGGCATCCGGGGCACCGAAGAGCTGGTTCGGCTGGTCGACTCGGGCAAAGCCAAAGCGGCTTTCTCGATGTATGCCACCAGTCTGGACCAGCTAATGCAGATCTCCGACGCCGACGAGATCATGCCGCCAAAATCGACCTGGTTCGAGCCCAAACTGCGCGACGGCGTGGTCAACCACTCGATCTAGCGTCGCTTCGCTTGCGCTCGCCAGCGGGATGGGAGCGACGACTTCGTGTACGAGGTGCGGGGGGGCAAGAGCCCCGCAGTCCCAGTAGCACCAGTCGGACCGTGCTGAGCGGCCAGGATAAGGTAGTTGTTCGAGAAACTCAGGAATGAGCGAACTCAGCGAGTGCGGCGGCGAGCCGTACCTGGATTGGTAGGCGTCGAGTGCATCGGTGATCCGGCTGGCCTCCTGTCTGGCTTCGTTCGCATGTTGCGGCAGCTCGGCGAGTTGCGGGACCCCGCAGGAGGAGCATCAGTGCGATTTCTTCAGGCTCTCGAGGGACGCTCGCTTGCCACTCATACATCGTCTTGGCTAGATTCCAGCAGCCAGACAGGTCCATCGTGAATCCCCGTGAGCTGTCCCTTCGGGTTCACCGATGAAATGAGACGAAGGCTCGGAAAACCCTCGGGGGAGGAGTGGGCCACCAGGTCCCCCGCCTCCAGTGCTTCCACGTCCACTCGGCGGAATTTCCGCTTGGCAACGACCTTTCCGCCTCGCCAGCGACGAAATTCTGCATGGTAGCTGCCGGCTTCTCCGTAGAAAGTCCACAGTTCGTAAGCCCTCAGTCGGTAGTCGCCGTGCCCCAAGACTCGGGCGAAAATCTCTCGCGGGATGAGCGCAGGTCCACAGCGGATGATAGATAGCGATGGGGAACTTCCACAGGAAGCGAAGAGGACGACATCTCGCTCCCCGTCGTTGTCGACGTCGACCACTTCGAAATCTCTGATCGTCCCCAGAAGAGACTTATGGAACAAGATCCGGTCGCTGGTGGGATCGACTATCCGGACAGCCAGATGTCCAAAATCCAGCTGCTCGAGACGCAACGCCTGGTGCTCGTTGACCATCACCTGTGAAGGACCAGCCTGGGCCAAGCTGACAGTAACGAGAAGGAGCAGACCAATGGCTTTCATCAACCTGCCTGGATTCACTCGGCCATACTTCACCTACCTGGGTTGGCCGCCCAAGCCAGGTCGTCCTGTCGTGGTAAGAGACGTGGCAACCCCCATCACCCCGAGCTTGACCTGGGGCGCCGGCCTTGCAGAGCCGAGTCTCGGGCGGCCTTCCACTGGGGTCGATTCGCAAAGTCTTTATCGTGCTCGTTGGCGTGACAACCCGGACACAACAGCTCTAAGTCTTCCAACCGATGCTGACGGGTCTCGGACCAGGCCCGAACATGGTGGATCACCAGGTTTCCGGCTGGGCACGAACATCGTTCACAGCGGCCGAAGGCCCTGGCATATACCGCCCGTACCAAACCCACCGGTAGGCCCGGCCGGCCCTTCGATGGATTCGGCAGTAGCGGCAACTGTTCGGCCTGGGTACTTCCAGCTGGAAGTTCGGGTTGGGGACAAGCCACCACGATCCCGGTTTGCTTCATGGCCTCGTCCACGGCCGCCCGCTTGGCTGGCAACAGTCCATGGTCGGTATCATAGAAGCCTTCGCCCGTGACACCGTTCACGTGCACGATGACCTGGTGACGCACCTTGCTGCGGTTGTCTGCCGAGGCGAGCAGAGAACGACTCATCTCGGCCACGGCCGTCTCCTTGCTGACGCGTTTGCCCTGACGTGCCTCGATCATTCTCTTGGCCTGCTCATAGATGGCATACTGCTCGGGGGTCAGCAGTAGAACGACCTGTCTCAACTTCGGAACCTCCGGAACGGCGGGCGACGATGGCTTCTGAACTGCCTCCGTGGGCTGCTCGTCAAACGCCAACTCGGGCTGACTCTGGCGAGTGTCGAGCGAGGCTTTCAAGGCCTGGCCACGCTTATGTTGGGTGGGAGTTAGTGCCACGGCGCGTTCGACCGCCTGGGCTTTGTTCTTGAGGGCAAACTCGAGCATTGCGGCCTCGTTCTCAGGGGTGGTGATCCGCTTGAGAGCGCGGGCTTTGCTCCAGCAGAGCCTCCCGTCGCGAAAGGCTTCTGAGAGGAGTGGCAGTTGCTCGAATACCCGGGCTAAACTGAGGAGTTCACCGGCCTTTTGGGGATGCAGATTGAGGTGACGAATCGCGTAGCCGACTGTGCTGCCACAGCCCGTCCGGCGATAGAGACCGCTTCGCTCGGTGGCCAGCAGATGAGCGGCCAGTTCCCATTCACAGCCAAAGGAGCGCTGGCTGGCCTGGCGGTTTCGTTGATGGAGTTCTTGGTGAGAGAGTCGTTGCAGTGAGTGGGAAAGTTCCGAGAGAGTTGAAGACATAGCCGACCTCCGAGTAGAAGAAGAATCAAGGAATGATCCTATTTTACTCAAGATGACAGCCCGAGGCAACGCGTTGGAATGGCTTGGTTATGGGTTTGGGTTCGCGTTCAGCTGGTGGCCGCGAGAACGGGTTGCGAGGAAAAAATGACTTCCGTCGAGCATTTCCGCGCGAGGATGGCTGATGCGCCTCCAAGGACTCTTAGCAGCCACGCTTAGGGGTGAACTCTCGTCAGGACGAACTCTCGGGATGCAAATGTTAGGATATCACAATATTTCGCGCTGATTGGTCGGCCGGAGTCTTCGCGCCCGCCTCCCGCTCGCCGGCGGCCGACCGCCGGTCCAAGCCACCGGTCTCGGCGAGCGGCGACTTCCAGCTGGAAGTTCTTGGAATGCGAGAGCGCCCAGGTCGGGACGAGGGCCCGCCGCGCGAACCCGAGATAGGCGGGTTGGATCTTCACGCCCGCTAGATAACCCCTCCCCCCCGAGAGCGCGGCCGTCCGCGGTCCAAGCCACCGGTCTCGGCGAGCGGCGACTTCCAGTTGGAAGTTCTTGGGATGCGAGAGCGCCCAGGTCGGGACGGAGGCCCGCCGCGCGAACCCGAGATAGGCGGGTTGGATCTTCACGCCCGCTAGATAACCCCTCCCGCCCGGCGGCGCGGCCGACGGCCGGTCCAAGCCACCGGTCTCGGCGAGCGGCGACTTCCAGCTGGAAGTTCTTGGAATGCGAGAGCGCGGACCCGGCGAGTAAGAGAGGGGTTTGACCCTCGGCCCGGAGAAGCCGTACTTGCTTTGAGTTATCGGCTTTACCTGGCGCTTGGCGACAGTATGAGCATCGACGACTTCGCCGGCCCGGGACTGGGGGCGGCCTCGTTGCTCTACGCGAACGATGACCGCTATCCCGAGTTTGCCGGTCGCGACCTGCGTTCGACTTGTCCGGACTGCCGATTTGTCTCGTTAGCTCGTAACGGCTTTCGCACCCGCCAGATTCTCAAGTCGCTGGACCACGCTCCAGCCGAGTCCGGCCCTACCCTCGTGACCCTCACGGCTGGGGGCAACGATCTGCTGGCGGCGGCCGGTTCACGTCAATTTCCCGACCCGTGGCTAGAGCACTTTGTAGCCGACTACGATGAACTACTTCTGGCCATCAAAGCCAGATATTCCGACCTGACCTTGCTGGGCGGGAATATCTACGACCCTACTGATGGGACAGGATTTGTCCAGAGCGGTCATGATGACTGGGCTCACCTGTTTGCCTTCCTGGCCGATGTCAATGCTCGCATCTTCGAGCGCCTGAAACTGGCCGGGGCCGTCCCGGTGGATATCCACTCGACCTTTTTCGGTAGAGCCACCGCGGAGGTCGAGCCCCTGATCTTCTACAACATCGAACCGACGAAACTCGGCTCCTCAGAGATCCGGCGCCTTTTCTGGCAGGCCACCGGGCTGGGCGAGACCGGCTAGAGGCCGAGCCAGCGGCGGACTTCGGCGGCGCTGGACGGGCGGCCGTCGGGGTGCAGGCTAAGCAGACGCTGGATCACCGCCCAGGTGGTGTCGGTGACGGTGGGGTTCACGGCTCGAGGGTCGTGCAGGCCCGAGTTGTTCTGCCGCTTGAAGGCCGGTGGGGGAGGGACCTTGGTGAGCAAGAACAGCATGGTGGCGCCCAGGGCGTAGAGGTCCGAGCGTTGGTCGGTGCGCGAGTTGCCATACTGCTCGAGGGGGGCGTATTCGGGGGTGCCAACTCCTTTCACGATCGGCTGGGTGCCGATGCGAGGGTCAGACTGCTTGGCGATGCCGAAGTCGATGAGGCGCAGCTTGCGATCCTGCGCGCTCAACATGATGTTGTCGGGCTTGAGGTCGCGCACGATCACCGGAGGCGTTTGGCCGTGGAGGTATTCGAGCACGTCGCAGAGTTCGCCGACCCAGGTCAGCACGCGCCGCTCGGCGATGTTCTTGGGCGCTAGCTCGACGATCTTCGAGAGAGTGCGGCCCTCGATGTACTCCATCACCAGGTAGTGGTTGCCGCGTTCGATGAAGTAGTCGCTGACGGTGGCCAGGTTGGGGTGGTCGAGCGAGGCCAGGATCTGGGCCTCGGCTTCGAACTGCTCTTCAAACTGGCGCTGCTTGTAGAGATTTTCGGTGATGCGGATCAGTTCTTTGAGGGCCAGATAGCGGCGCAGGCGAACGTGGGTTACTTGATAGACGTTGCCCATGCCGCCCTGACCGAGCACACGTTCGATGCGGTAGCGTTTTTGCAGGATGGTCCCGGTGGCCAGCACCCGGGACTGTTCGGCGGCCCTGCCAAGCTGCCTGCGACCTGTTAACAGTTTCGTTAAAACCTGAGCGAGCCGTTGAGAATAGAGTAAGGCGAATCTTTGGAAAGGCCCTAGCCCCGTGACCATCACCCCCCAAACGGTCTCGCATCTAGCCTGCGGCGGACATACCCATGCCAAGCCGAAGGCCGAACAGCCCGAACAGCTCTCGGCTCCCGAGAAGGCCTGGCGGGTTCAGCAAATTCGCCATGAAGACAAGGTCGAGTTGCTTTCGGTAGAGCCCACCACGGTAGAAATCAAGAAGTCGGAAGTCATGCTGCGCTCGGTCCCGACGCTTTTAGGGGAAGACTCGGGCACCAGTCAGGACACCTTCGAGGAACTCTATGTGGCCGACTCGATGCTGACCGCCGAGCAGCGCGAGGCCTACGCCCAGACCAGGATGTTCAAGGCGGCCAACAGCTGGCCCGGGTCTGAGGTTCGCACTCTGGTCAGCCAGGGCCCGTCCGCGAATCGCATCGACCTGACCATCGTGGGCGATGGCTACACCGAGGCCGAAAAGTGCAGGTTCTTCGAAGACGCCAAGCGCCTTACCGACGACATGTTCGTGGGTCAGACCTTCGCCAGCTATCTGCCGCTGTTCAATGTGCATGCGGTGTTCGTCCCCTCCAATCAGTCGGGGCTCACTGACGTAGAGGAAAAGGACACCGCCCTGGGCCTGTATCGATCGCCTGAGGGCTCCAAGCGCGGCATCATGCCGGGCAACTACCGGGCCACCGAGCGGGCCGTCAACCTGGCCCCTGACACCGACTATCCGATCCTGGTGGCCAATGACGATTTCTATGGTGGTCTGGGCGGACGCTACGCGATCACTACCCGCTCTCACAACAGCGGTACCATGGTGTTGCGCCACGAGCTGGGACATAACTTCGGCAATGTCGGGGAAGAGTACGACGGTGGCCAGGTCTATTCGGGAGCCAACCACTCCTACGATTCCGACGTTCCGTGGGATCATTGGCTCAACTCTGAACTCAAGGTCGAGAGCGCCCAGTGTCTGGCTACCAGTTATCCCTGGAAGAATCTGGCTGAGGGACCGGTGCAGGTCAATCTCAATGTGCCCGAAGGTGACCAGAAGGGTCCCAAGCAGATCGGCATCGACATCAGCTCGGTCGGATGGGAAACCAAAGACGACGTCAAGATTCTCATCGACGGCGAAGAGCAGACTTACGAAGGTGTCTACACCAACGACCGCAGTTTCTTCCGGCTCACCGAAGCCAAGGACCTCTCGCCCGGTCGCCATGTGCTCGAGATTCGTCAGAACATCGAAGATGGCGACAACGTGCTGGCTGCCGTTCGCGTCAACGCCTATCCCGCCGACTATGACTTCTCTCCCGACAAAGTGGGAGCTTTTCCTAGCTTCAACTACGCCGGCCGCCACGTAGGCTATCGACCCACCCACGAGTCGTGCCTGATGCGCAACATGCGCTCGACCAAGTTCTGCGAGATCGACCAGGAGAATATGTGGCACCAGTTCCTCAAGCGCGTCGATCTGATCGACGACATCAAGATTACCACCCTCAAAGGCAAAGACGGCGAGGAAATGCGCCAGGTGAAGCTGGAAACGCCCAACCTCGAGGGACTGACCGTCAAGTGGTACGGCTGGATGGTGCCAGAGCATGACCCCGACCAGCCGCCGCCGCCTCCGGTCGAGGTCGAACTCGAACAGTTGCGTGGTCAGACCACCTGGATCGCAGACCCGGCTGACCGGGGCGAATATCGGGTCGAAGTCAGCTTCGCCAGCGACGAGGTTCGCAGCTACAGCGACCGCTTCCATACCACCCGCACGGTGACTGTCTAGGAAAGTGTCGTCCATCACTGACCATAGCGACCAGGCTGACTACAATGGACCCATGGTTCGCTGGTTAGAGAATAGCCTCTGGGGGGTCGGTCGACTGCGCGAGGCGGTCGAACAGGGGCGGGCTCCCGAGGCTTTGCGACTGCTGCGCTCAGGGGTGCCGGTTCGAGATACCTGGGGCTCGCTCTTTCACGCCGTCGAGCAGGGCAACGTCGAGTTGTGTCACTGTCTGCTCAATAACGGCGCCGATCCCGATGCTCTCGACGGTCAGGGTAATCTGCCCCTGCACCATGCCATTCGCAACGGCAACGAGAACCTGGCCGAGTTGCTGCTCTGCTACACCACCGAGGTGTCGCGGGCCAACCTCCACAGCGAGACTCCGCTGTCGCTGGCCGTGCGTTATGACCGGCATCAAGTGGTGGATCATCTCGACCAGATGCTGGGCGAAAGGGTAGAACGGGAAGCCGTCTAACTTCCTGGGCGTGACGCCTCCGCCCGATAGAGACAAAGTCCCGCGGCGCTTTCGAGACTTTTTCAAAGTCTTTCAATACTCCCGGGCCGCCATCTCTTTGACCTGGACCACCAGTCGAGGTCTGGCCATCATCTTTGGACTTTTAACTCTGCTGGCCGGCATTCTGCCGGCCGGGCTGGCCTATGTCTCGAAGCTACTGGTCGACTCGGTGGTCACGGCCAACGCCTCTGGCCTGGCCGTCGACCGCCAGCAGGCTCTAGTTTTTGTGGCGGTCGAGGCCGGTCTGGTCTTGTTTTTGGCCGCCGCCCAGCGCGGTCTGTCCGTGTGCGAGTCGTTGCTGCAGGCGCTGTTGAGCCAACGGGTCAACGTGATGATCCTCGAGAAGGCGCTGACTCTGGATCTGGCTCACTTTGAAGACTCCGAGACCTACGACAAGCTCACGCAGGCCCGGACCCGAGCCTCGAGCCGGCCGCTGAGCCTGGTGCAGAAGACGTTCGGCTTGTTGCAGAACTCGATTAGCTTGCTCACCTATGGGGGCATCTTGTTCAGCTTTTCGGGCTGGGCGGTGGCGATTCTGGTGGTGGCCGGCCTGCCCGCTTTTTTGATCGAGGTGTTCTATTCGGGCAAAGCATTTCGGCTTTTTACCTGGCAATCGCAAGAGATGCGCCAGCGGGCCTATCTCGAGATCCTGATTGCCCGCGAGGACCATGTCAAAGAGGTCAAGCTCTATCAGTTGGGGCAGCTCTTCCTCGACCGCTTCAACGCCATCTTCCACAAACTCTACGCCGAAGATCGCGATCTGACCATCCGGCGGGGTTTCTGGGGTTTCGTGCTCTCGTTGCTGGGCACGGTAGCTCTTTACGGGGCTTTCGTGTGGGTGGTCAAGACGGCCGCCAGCGGAGGAATCAGCCTGGGCGACATGACCATGTATCTGCTGGTGTTCAAGCAGGGCCAAGCGGCGGTCACGGCCAGCCTGTCGGGTATCGGGCGGATGTACGAGGACAACCTCTATCTTTCGAATCTCTATGAGTTCCTCCATCAACCGGTGGACATCCCCTCGGGCACCGTGACCCAGGGCGCCCGCCCCGGCGACGGTGTCCGCTTCGAGCAGGTCAGCTTCGTCTATCCTGGGGCCCGACAGAAGGCCGTGGATGCCGTCGACCTGCATCTCGAACCCGGCAAGAAACTCGCGCTGGTGGGCGAGAACGGCTCGGGCAAGACGACCCTCATCAAGTTGCTCACCCGCCTCTATGAGCCCACCGAAGGCAGGATCCTGCTGGACGGAACGCCCCTGCCGGAGTGGGACATTGCGGCTCTGCGCGACCGCATCGGGGTCATCTTTCAAGACTTCGTGCGCTATCAGTTTCTGGTGGGGGAGAACATCGGAGCCGGCGACGTGGCCCATTTCGAAGAGCCCGAGCGTTGGCACCTGGCTGCTCGCAAGGGGCTGGCTCACGACTTCATCAGCTCGCTGCCAGAGGGCTACCATACCCAGTTGGGCAAGTGGTTCGCCAAAGGGCGGGAGCTGAGCGGGGGGCAGTGGCAGAAGGTGGCGTTGTCGCGTGCGTTCATGCGCGAACGAGCCGACATTCTGGTGCTCGACGAGCCCACCTCGGCCATGGACCCCGAGGCCGAGGCCCGGATCTTCGAGCACTTTCGCGAGGTCACCGAAGAGCAGATGGCCATCCTCATTTCGCATCGTTTCTCGACGGTACGCATGGCCGACCAGATCGTGGTGCTCTCGGAGGGACGGGTGCTCGAGCAAGGCTCTCACCACGAATTGCTTGAACGCAAAGGGCGCTACGCCGAGCTCTTTCATCTGCAAGCCAAAGGCTATCGCTAGCCGCGCACGAAGTAGTCGCGATGGATGATCCTCTGATGGCCCTGGCGGTCGCGCCAGGATTTCTCTTGATGCTCTACTTCTATAAACGGGACACCCACGAGCCCGAGCCTCAAGAGAAAGTGGCTCAAATGATGGGCTGGGGAGCTCTGTGCGTCATTCCGGCCCTGATTCTGGAACTGACTGCTCCGGCCATCTTTCCCCTGGTCACCGGTGACAATCTCTTCTCGATCGCCCTCAACGCCTATCTGGTGGTGGCGCTGGCCGAGGAGTTCTGCAAGTTCATGGCCGTGAAGAAGAAGATCTACGACGACCCCGAACTCGATGAGCCCTATGACGGAGTGGTCTATTGCGTGGCCACCTCGCTGGGCTTTGCTATCGTCGAGAACGTGCTTTACGTGTTCTCGGGTGGCTTCGGCGTGGGGATCTTGCGGGCTTTGATGGCCGTGCCCGCCCACGCCTTGTTCGCGGTGTTCATGGGCTATTATGTCGGCAAATCCAAGTTCGTTGAAGACCCGGGCTTGCGCACCCGCTATCTGGCCACCGGGTTGCTGGTGGCGGTGGCCAGTCACGGCACCTACGACTTCGTCCTTTTTACCAACATCCCGGCGCTGCAATTGACCGTTTTTCCGCTGCTGGGTCTGTTTTGGGCGGTGGCTCTGTGGAAGGTGCGCAAAGCGGTGGCGGTGTCGCCCTTTGCGCCTGAGAATCAGGCCAGTGTGGTGGTGGCGCCGGTGCTTGCGGCACCACCCGCCGAATGGAGCGACCTGGCCGTTCCCGAGACCGAGGAAAGCTAGTATTTCTATATTGATTGGACTATAATAAGCCCGTGACATTTCAAGACAACGCCATGGTGCTGCTGCTCGACTCTCGACGCGCCCGCCGTGGTCTGGACCGCTACCTGCTCGCTTCGATCTTGTTTTCTTTGCTGGCGGGCGTCGGCCTGTCTGTTGTTCTGTCGCCCTTGACCGGCGTGGCCGTGGCCGGCATCTGTCTGCTGGCCCTGTTCCCGTTCTTCCGGGCTCAGGCCGACGCCTCGGCCATCGTCTCGTTTCGCAACGGGGGCGGAATGGAAGACATCCGCCAGACCAAACTGTCGCCCTGGGACATGCTCGACGGTACCACCTATCACACCATGCACAAGATTCTCTACCCGGGCTTGAGCATGGGGGTCATCATGGTATGCCTGACGGTCGCCCTTTCGCCCAACAGCTTCGTGCTGTGGAGCGCCATGCCCCTGGCCCTGGCCTTCTTCCCGGCCATGGTGTTGGTGGTCTGGGCGCAGGCCTATTTCGCCCAGATGATGGCCGCCTGGACCCTCGACAACGAGGCAACCACTCTGCAGTTCACGGCCGTCTCGACGGTCATTTTGCCGGTGGTCCTGGCCTTCCCCCTGGCCTTGTCGAACTTCTCCAACGGTCGCGCCCTGGCGGGCGCGCTGGTGCTGATCCTCAGCACCTTCTGGGTGGCTTGTCTGTCGCGCCTGTTCGCCGGCTTCGGCTTGTCGCGCGGCGATCAGGTGCATCGGGTCTTCAACAAGGTTCGCCAGGAAATGCTCACCCGCAACGAGACCATCAAACCGTGGAACGACAATCCGATCGTCATGCGCGAGTGCGCGCGTGACGCCGGGCGAGTGGGCGGCGGGGCCGCTGGCGCCTGGGCCCACTACAACTGGATGGCGGTTTTGCTGGCAGTGGTGCCGACCTGTGTGCTGATGTCGGTCAGAGCCGAGACCACCGACACGGTCTTGTTGAGCGAGTGGACCTGGGTTCTCTGCTTCTGCGTCTATTACATCTTGCAGCCGGCCCGGGCCGCCTCGCGCATCAGCGGAGCCATGACCGAAGAGCGCGAGCGGCGTACCCTAGAGTCGTTGGCGGTCACACCGATGACCATCCAGGAGTTTGTCGACGGTTGGGCCGAGGTCGGCTGGTTCCACCGCATTCGTGAGAACCGGCTGGCCGCGCCGGCCTTTCTGTTGATGGCCTGGCTGTGCGGGTTCCCCGTGACGCTGGCCATCGCGCTGATGCCGCTGTTGTTCATCAACTCGATCATGGGCAGCTATCTCGGGTTCGCCATCGGGGTCCTGGCCCCCAACCGCCAGGAGTCGGGAGGCGATGTGGCCGTCTTCTTGACCCTGGGCGTCAGCCTGGCTATCGCCGCTGGATTTATCTACAACGGATACACCTGGCTGGCGGCTTTGCTGTGGCTCTACGGTATCAGCTTTCTGTGCCTCTATCTCGCTCGCAGCCTGGGTGTGCGCTCGGTCAGCTAGATCAGCTCGACCTGTTCGCGGCGAACCCACCCCTGAACCCTTCCTAGAGCGAGAATCTGCAGCCAGTCGTCGCGCGTGGCCAGCACTCGCACGGCCGTCCCGGGATGCAGCGTCAGGCTGTCGGTGAACTCGGGACCGGGTCCGTTCTTCACCTGGGCGACCGCCGAGATGACCACGGCTCGGTGGGCGCCGGGCCCTAGTTCTTTCCAGCTGAGCACCCCCACCAGCAAGAGCAGCACCACCAGGCAAGCGGCCGAGCCCCAGGCCAGCGGTTCGCGATGGCGCTGGCGGTAGAGCAGGAAGAGCCCTACCGTCGCCAGGTTGAACAGCAGGATTGCGCCGGCCAGTTCGTTTTCGGTCAGCAGGCGGACGAGTCGCGTCAAGCCGTCTTCGGGGGGCTCGCTGTCGCTGAGCTGGCTGCGCAGCAGAGCCAGATTGTGCGCCAGGTTGCGGTCGCGAGGACGATAGAGGCGAGCCTTCTCGTAGGCCACCCGGGCCCGTCCCAGGTCGGCCAACTGGTAGTAGGCGTTGCCCAGATTGTAGAGGACCTCGCCCGATTCGCCCTCCTCGAGACTCTGGCGATAGAGTTCGGCCGAGCGTGAGTAGGCTCCCTTTAGATAGGCGTCGTTGGCCTGGCGGTAAAGCTCATCGGGCGGGTCGGCCAGTCCCAGGGTGGTGAGCAGCAGCAAGAACATGACCGTCCTCATTGGGGCCACTCCGTCTTCAGGCGACGCAGCAGCGCCAGGGCGCGCTGCCGTTCCTGGGCCGTCAGTTCGGCGGCGGTTCCGGCGTAGCGCCGATGGTCGCACTCGCGCAACCAATCCAGCAATTGCTCACGCAGGTTCTGGTCGAGGCCCGCTTGCGCGAGTGTCTGCTCGAGGCGGCGATGGGAGAATCCCGCGGTGGGCCGCTCGAGACGGCTACTGAGGTAGCGATGGATCAGCCGCGGCAATTCTTCGGCGCTGCGAGTCTGTTGTAGCTCTCTCTCCAGGTCCTGGCGGGCCCGGCTCCGCCACTCTTGCGCTCCCCGGGCCACCCGGCGTCGCAACCAGGGCAAGCCGGCCGTCAGCAAGAGAGCCAGGATCGGCAGGGCTTGAGCGGCCAAGAACAGGGGAGAGGTTAACCAGCGGCCTGGGCGGCGGGGGGTTCTCTCGAGCAGCGGCTTGAGTTGCGGTTCGCTGCCAGACGGATCGCTGGCCTCGGGGTTGGCTTCGGGCAGGGCTTCGCCCGTGACTTCGACCTCGAGGTCAGGAGAGGTCACCACCTCGTACTGATCACTGGCAGGGTCGAAGTAGGCCAACTGCAGATTCGAGATCACCAGCCGGCCGGGTTTGGTCGGCACCAGGCTGGTGGTGAAGGTCTTCTTGCCCCGCACTTCCTGGCCCACCGCGCGGGTCTGACCGGTGGTGTTGGTCTCGTAGACGCGAAATCCGGGCATAGGCGGCAAAGGTAGGTCTGGCACCAGTTCGACGTTGCCGTCGCCCTCGATGGTGCGGGTCAGGGTAATCGTCTTGCCCACCTCGGCTCGCCGCGTGCTGAGCTTGCAATCGAGGTTGAAGTTGCCTACCGCGCCACTGAAGTTGGCCGGCTTGCCCTTGTCTGGCAAGGGCAGCACCGTGACCTCGATGGGGTCGGATTGAAATACGCGGGCATCGGGTCGAAACCAGTTCGAAGATACGGCCCGGAGCTCGACTGGCGGCAGGGTGAACTTTCCCGGGGTGAGGGGAAAGAAGGCCGTCCTGACCACGCTCACCGCGTAGCGGTAGCCGTTCTCATATTCTTCGTGCGACTCTTGGGGGAAGTCGAGCCGCAAGAATCCGGTCGGATTGATCGGATTGTAGCGCGGGTCGGAAATCAGTCGGACCCGGTGATGGAACGAGAAGGTGAAGATCAAAGGCTGGTTCTGGTAAATCTTTTTGGGTTCGGCGGTGGCCCGCACGAACATCGAGGGCGACTCTTCGTCATCGCTCTCGTCGTCGGGCTCATAACTGGGCGGCTGAGGCTGGGGCCAACCCGGAAATTGAGGTCGGGTTGGTCGGCTGGCGCCGCTGACATCGAGCTGATAAGAGCGTGTGTAGTAGGTCTGACCGGCAATCTCGACCTTCACCGGAGGAATGGTTAGCTGCCCGGCGCGGGTGGGCTGAATCAGATAGCCATACTCGTCGCTGGCCGTCATCTGACCGTTGGTGGTGACATAGCTCTGTTGGCGGCTGATCAGGCGGACGTAGGCTCCTGGGATGGTCGGCTCCTCGATGTTGGCCGAGCCCATCCCGCCCGAGACGCGGACCGTCAGGACGGCCGCTTCGCCAACGCCCAGGCTGGTGCGATCCAGGCTGGCGCTGACTTGCGGTCCCTGGGCTAGAGCGGGCCAGCTAAACAGCAGGAGCAGCCACAGGACCCGCTTCACCAGGTCTCGGTTCCTTTGGGCGGTCTGGCCTGACGCACCCGCGCTTTGGGGGCGTCTTTGTCTTCCTTCTGCTGGAAGTATTGCAGCAAGCGCTCGGCGTCTTGCTTGCTCATTTGCGGCTCTTGAGGCTGGGGCTGCTTGCTCTGGTCTTTGTCCTTTTGGTCCTGGTCGTCCTTGTTCTGGTCCTTATCCTGGTCCTTGTTCTTATCCTGGTCCTTGTTTTTGTTCTTGTCTTTGTCTTTGTCTTTGTCTTGATTCTTGTCTTGCTTGTCCTGGTTCTTATCCTGATCGTCTTGCTGGTCTTTGTCTTTGTTCTTATCTTTATCTTTATCCTGATTCTTCTTGTCTTGGTCGTTTTGATTCTGATTCTTCTGTTTGAGCAACTGTTCGATATTGTAGCGGGCGTCGTCATCGAGTTCGTTCCAGCGCAGGGCTATCTTATAGGCTTCGAGGGCTTCGTCGTTCTTCTTTTGCTGGAACAGGGCGTTGCCCTCATTGTAGGCGGCTCGGCCCACGAATTCGGGATCGCGGGCCTCGACCAGCCGATGAAAGAGTTCTCCGGCTTCTTTATATTGGCCCTGGCGATAGAGGCTGGTGGCCAGGTTGTAGGTGGCCCGGGCATCCTCTGGTCTCTCCTTGAGGGCCTGGCGATAGAACTTCTCGGCTTCGGCCGGCTTATCCGAGCGCATGGCCTGGTCACCCTGCCATAGCTGGCTGGGATACCAGGCCAGGGCCGGCGAGCTGAGCAGCAACAACACCAGCAGCAGGCGCGTCATTGGGACACCAGCGTCTTTCTGCCGGCCAGGGCCTGGGCCAGCACGAATACGACCAGGGTCAGGGCCAGAAAGATCTGAAATCGGTCTTGATAGCGCAGCATCATCTGGCTCTCGAGGGCCTGGCGCTCGGAGTTGTTGATGGCCTTGACGATGGGCGCCAGGGGCTCGGCCCGACCATCAGCTCGGGTAAACACGCCGCCGGTCAATTCGGCCATCTCGCGCAGGGTCTTCTCATCGAGCTTGCTGATCACGGTGTTGCCCTGGTCGTCGCGCACATAGCCGCCGTAAGGGGCAGGAATCTTGGCGCCCTCGGGGCTGCCGATGCCCACGCAGTAGAGGACGACCCCTTTACGAGCTGCCTCCTTGGCGGCCTCGATGGGTTCGCTGTGGTGGTCTTCTCCGTCGGTGAGCAAGACGATGGCCCGGGCGTGATCTCCATCCTGCGGAAAGCCCGTCAGAGCCAGCCTTACTGCGTCTCCGATGGCGGTGCCGGGCACCTGAACTGCTTGCTGGTCGAGT
Organism: Vulcanimicrobiota bacterium; assembly: GCA_050250895.1. Taxonomy (GTDB): domain Bacteria; phylum Vulcanimicrobiota; class Xenobia; order Xenobiales; family JADMJV01; genus CAYRFU01. The sequence goes on from JBFWNU010000006.1 coordinate 185,153, forward strand.
TGGCGCAAGAAGAGCTGGGTGGCTCCGACATCGAGGGTGAGGGGACAGAAGACGAAGGCCGAGCCGGCAAAGCCGATCAGGCCCATGCGGTTGCCCTGCAGCTGGTCACTCAGGCGCGAGAGCTCGCGTTTGGCCGATTCCATTCGGTCGGGGTCGAGATCGCGGGCGGCCATGCTGGTCGAGCAGTCTACCACGAAGAAGATGTCGATAGCCTGGCGCTCGACCTTGACCATCTCCGAACCCCATTGGGGGCCGGCCAGGGTGAAGATCAGGCAGGCCAATCCGAGCAGCCGCAAGAGCAGCACCAGATAGGCCGTGCGGCGATCGTAGCCTTCGGCCAGCCGGGCCAGCATGGGGTGCTGCATGAACTGGGAAATGATGTTCTCGCGCTCACGCTCACGCAAGTAGAGAAACACTCCCAGGAAGGCCCAGGGAATCAGCAGCAGCAGAACCCACGGGGTGGCTAAATTCACGGCACCTCCCGATAACGCGTGTAGGCCAGCAGCATCGCCCCTGCCAGCAGCAGGCCGCCGGGGCCCACCAGATAGACGAACAGTTCTCGATAGCGGGTGACCTTCTCACGCGGAGTCTCGGTCTTCTCGAGCTGGTCGATCTCACGATAGACGTTGGTGAGGCTACGGTTGTCGGTGGCCCGAAAATACTTGCCCCCGGTGGCCTGGGCAATGCGGGTAAGGGTTTCGTCGTCAATGTCGACCCGCACCGATTGCGAGGTCTGGATGCCGAGCGGGCCGGTCACCGTATAGGGAGCTACCCCGGTCGTGCCCACCCCGATGGTATAGATGCGCAGGCCGAACTGGTTGGCCAGCTGAGCCGCCGAGATGGGGTCGATCTCGCCGGCATTGTTGCGCCCGTCGGTGAGCAGGATGATGACCTTGCTCTTGCCGGGCACGTCCTTGAGGCGATTGACACAAGTCGCCAGGGCCGTGCCGATGGCCGTGCCGTCGACGCCCGTGATGCCCGGGGCGATGGAGTCGAGCAACAACCCCACCGTCGAGTGATCCGCGGTGAGCGGGCACTGGGTGTAGGCCACACCGGCATAGACCACTACTCCGATCCGATCATCGGGACGCGAGTTGACGAACGACTTGCTGACCTCCTTGGCCGCCGCCAGCCGGTTCGGCACCAGATCCTGCGCCTCCATGCTCGAAGAGGTGTCGATGCAGAGCATGATGTCGATGCCCTCGGACGTGATGTTTTGAGTCCCCAGGCCGGCCTGGGGCCGGGCCAGACCCACGATCAAGAGAGCCATTCCCAGAGCCCCCAGGGCCAGGGGAATGTGCCCCTCCCAAACCGGGCGGGCGGCGCTCGACCAGTCGACCAGGCCCAGATCCGAGTAACCTACCGCTGGCTTGCGGCGCTTGGACTGGCGCACCTGGTGATAAAGCAAGGCCAGCAGCAGCGGCAACAACAACAGATAATAGGGATCAGCCAGGCGCATCGGTGGGCTCCTCTATCTGGGTGCCGACGATGAGGGCGCGGGTGCGACGCAGTTCGGTGCGCCCCTCTTCCTGGTCGGGCTCGCGCTGGGCGAATTTGGCCAGGTCGGCCAGGCCCAGCACCGTCTTGACATCGCGCCGCAGCTCTTCGTCGTATTCGCCACGGCGCAGGTCGGCCAGCAACTCTGAGGTCGTCCGCTCGAGCACGGGGATCGAGAAACGGGCGGCCAGATACGAGCGCAGAATGGCCGATAGCCGGTCCGCAAATTCTTGACCCTGGCCGTTCTCGAGCAGGCGCTCTCGCTCGAGCTCTTCTAACCGGCGCAGGGCGATGACGTGGGCTGGCTCGGGCGGGGGAGTGGGCTTTTCCGCCTGACGCCGCGCCAACAGCTTGCCTAGCCGCCAGCCCAGCCCGAGCAAACCGGCCGCGACGGTCACCAGCAGCAGGTACACCCAGAGCGGAATTGGCATCGGGTCATAGGCTTTGAGATCGCGAATCTGGCCTGCTTTGTCTCCGGGTTTGGGCGTCGAGCCGGTCAGTTTGACAGGGAGTTCCCGGGTCGAGACGCTGGACTTGCCCAAACGAAAGGTCAGGGCCGGAATCTTGAAGTCCCCCGGCTCGTAGCGGGCCAGTTTGAGGGTGTAACGGTAACGGTCGCGGCCTGCCTCTTTGGGCAAGGCGTTGAGCACCGCGTCGCGTACCTCGAACCCCTCGACCTTGAGCTTCTCGGGAGGCGGGGGCTCGAAGCTCTGGCCGGGCTCAACCGCCAGGTCGACCACCAGACGCAAGGTGGTGCCGAACGGAGCGGTCGAGGGAGAAACCTCGGCCTCCACCGACAAGGGGGCGGACCAGGCCGGTACGACCAACCACAGCCAGAGCAACAAAATCCCCAGCCGTCTCATGCCCGGGCCTTTCGGCGCGCTTGTTTGCGGGCAAAGAACCTCACCAGGTTTTGGACCGGGGCCTGGTCCGTGGCGTACTCGGCATAGTCGACACGAGCGGCCTCGAAGACCTTGCGTAGACCCAGTTGGCGTTTATCCACCTGCTGTTGAAAATTCTGTTGAAAGCCGGGGTCGTTGGTGTCGAGCAACACCGTCTTGCCGCTCTCGAGGTCTTTGAGGCGGATGCGGCCCACCGCCGGAATTTGTTGCTCGCGAGGGTCGTAAAGGCGAAAGGCCGACAGGTCGTGGCGCCGGCCGGTGAGCCGCAGCATGCGCACGGCTGTGTCACGCTCCTTCTCCAAATCGGCAAACGGCGAGCCCAGAAAGTCCGAGAGCACGAACACCAGGGCTCGGCGTTTGTGCACGCGATTGAGCCGGGACAGCGCCTGGCCCAGGTTGGTGCCACGCCCCTCGGCCGGCGGCGCCAGAATCTCGCGAATCAGCCGCAAAACGTGACGCCGGCCTTTGCCGGGGGGGATGTACTCGTCGACCTCGTCAGAAAAGAGCATCAAGCCGATCTTGTCGTTGTTGACCAGGGCCGAGAAGGCCAGAATCGCTCCGATCTCGCCGGCCAACTCGCGCTTGCTTTGCTGGCCGCTCCCGAAGGTGAGCGAGCCGCTGTTGTCGACCACCAGCATCATGGCCAGTTCGCGCTCTTCTTCATTGCGTTTGACGAAGGGGCGGCCAAAGCGGGCGGTGACGTTCCAATCGATGTTGCGCACATCGTCGCCGGGCAGATATTCGCGAAACTCGGCAAATTCGATACCGCGCCCTTTGAACAGGCTCTCGTACTGACCGGCAAAGACTTGCTCGACCAGCTTCGAGGTCACGATCTCGATGCGGCGGATTTTCTTGCGAATATCCTCGGCCGACATCAAGGCACCTCGATCTTGTCGAAGACCTGCCAGAGAAGAGCTTCCGAGTCCATCTCTTCGGCCTCGGCTTCGTAGCTGGGGATGACCCGGTGGCGCAGCACGTCAAATCCGATGGACTTGACATCGTCGGGAGTGGCGAAGGCTCGTCCCCGCAGCAGGGCGTAGGCACGCGCAGCCTTGGCCAGACAGATGCTGGCTCGAGGCGAGGCCCCGCAGGAGATGAGCGGAGCCAGGCGAGCCATGTCGAATTTCTTGGGTTCTCGGGTCGCCAGCACCAGGTCCAGGATATAGTTCTTCACCTTGTCGTCGAGATAGATGAAGGGCACCAGCGAGCGCAACTCGAGCAGTTGCTCTTTCTTGAGCACGGCCTCGGCGGTGGGGAGCTGATGGCCCGTCATGCGGTCGATGATCTGAAACTCTTCTTCGCGACTGGGATAGCCCATCTTGATCTTGAGCATGAAGCGGTCCACCTGGGCTTCGGGTAGAGGATAGGTGCCCTCTTGTTCAATGGGGTTCTGGGTGGCCATGACCAGAAAAGGTTGGGGAAGCCGAAAAGTCTCTTCGCCGATGGTCACCTGCTGCTCTTGCATCGCCTCGAGCAAGGCGCTCTGGACCTTGGCCGGGGCCCGGTTGATCTCGTCGGCCAGCACCAGATTGGCAAAGACGGGACCCTTCTTGACCGAGAATTCGCCCGAACGGGGATTGTAGATGGTGGTGCCGACCAGGTCGGCCGGCAGCAGGTCGGGAGTGAACTGAATCCGGGCAAATTCGGCCGAAAGGGTGTCGGCCAGTGTCTTGAAGGTGAGGGTCTTGGCCAGACCCGGCACACCTTCGAGCAACACGTGCCCCCCGGCTAGAAGCCCTACCAGTATGCGCTCGATGACCTCGGACTGACCCACGATGACTTTACCCAGCTCGCTTTGCAGCGCTCGGAAAAAAGTACCCGCGCGGTCGATGGTCTCCTGGATGTTGTCAACCTTGGTTCCAGACATGCGCCCCTATTCTAGTGCCGGACAGCCGGCCCTCCTCCTGAGATAGCCGGTTGGACCGTTAAAGCCGGAAAAGGTTTCCTGTCGTTTGCCCCTTGTGAGCCGGACGCACCTGGCATAAGATGGGCGGGTGAATCAGCTTCGCCTGGCCTTCGCCCCGCGCTTCGCGGGGCTTTTCTGGACCCAGTTCCTGGGGGCCTTGAACGACAACCTTTTCAAGAATGCCCTGGTCATCTTGCTGACCTTTCGCGGGTTGTCGCTGGGTGGGTATAATGCCGACCAGCTGGTGATCTTCTGCTCGGGGTTGTTCATCTTACCCTTTTTCCTCTTCTCGGCCAATGCCGGCCAGCTGGCCGACCGTTATGAAAAGAGCAGGACCATTCGCCGCCTGAAGGTGATGGAGCTGGTCATCGCCGTGCTGGCCACCATCGGCTTGCTGACCACCCGGGTGGAGTTGTTGTTGCTGGTGCTGTTTGGATTTGCGCTACAATCGGCCTATTTCAGCCCCCTAAAATACGGCATTCTGCCCCAGCTACTTCGCCCCAGCGAGCTGGTGGCTGGTAACGCCCTGATCGAGACGGCTACCAGTCTGGCCATCCTGTTTGGGCTTTTGCTGGGGGGCGTGTTAGTCTGGTGGAACCCGGTGGCAGTTTGCGTGGCTGTCTGTGTGGTGGCTCTCCTGGGATTTCGCAGCAGCCGCACCATTCCGCGGGTGGCCATCGGCGCCCCCGACCTCGAGATCGATCCCCTCATTTGGCGACCCGCCTTCGAATGTCTGCGGCTGGCCCGCAAACGCCGTTCGGTTTTCACCTGCATCCTGGGCATCAGCTGGTTCTGGTTGTACGCCGGTAGCATCATCACCCTCTTGCCGCGTTATGGCAAAGAAGCCCTGGGAGCCAACGAACACGTGGTCACCTATTTGCTGGGCGTCTTTTCGGTGGGGGTGGCGATCGGCGCGCTGCTCTGCGAACGGTTCTCGAAGGGTCATATCAACCTTGGGCTGGCGCCCGTGGGTGCCTTCGGCATGTCGTTGTTTGGACTGGATTTGTGGTTGACCGGCCCCCTGGCCGGCGAAACCCCCATGCAGTTGGGTGATTTTCTCCATCTGGTCAGCGGCTATCGCGTGCAGTTCGATATGGTCGGCCTGGCCGTGGCCGCCGGTCTTTTTATCGTACCACTTTTTGCCCACATCCAGGGCCGGACCGACCGGGCCGTCCGGGCTCGGGTGGTAGCCGCCAACAACATTCTCAACGCCGGCTTCATGGTGGGCTCGGCCGTAGGACTGTTTTTTCTCGAGCGGGCCGGCCTGACCGTATGCCAGACGGTGGGTCTGCTGGCCGGGCTCAATCTAGTGGTGGCCGCCCTGGCAGCGCGCCTCGTTCCTTACCTGGATACAGGAGCTAGCTCTCCCGACGGGAATTCGTCCACTGATGGGCGAGGAGCTGGAGCGACTGCGTGAGGAGTTGGCGCGCGTAAGGGAGCATCGCGACGCCCTGGTGCGTCTCATTGATGCTTCGCCGGTGGCCATCCTGACCCTGGATACGCAGGGCAACGTGCGCAGCTGGAACCCGGCCGCCACTCGCATCTTCGGCTGGGAAAAGGACGAAGTGCTGGGAAAGCGCGCTCCCTTCGTGCCCGAAGACCGGGCTGCCGAGCACCAGGCCCACCACTCTACCCAGGTGGCCAGTGGCGCGCCGTTGCAAGAGCTCGAAGTGCGGCGGGCGCGCAAAGACGGACGCCTCATCGATGTCAGCGTGACCACCAGCCTGCTGCGCGACGCCAACGGTCAGGTGGTCGACCTGATCGGCATCATCGCTGATATCACCCAGCGCAAGGAGGCCGAGAGGGCACTTTACGAGCTCAACGCGACCCTCGAGCAGAAAGTCGAGGAGCGCACCCTCGAGCTGCGCGAGGCCATGGCCGACCTGGAATCGTTTTCCTATTCTGTCTCGCATGACTTGCGTTCACCCCTGCGAGCCCTGGATGGCTTCGCCCGGGCTTTGCAAGAGGATTATGAGGACAAGCTCGATGAGGATGGGTTGCATTATTTGAGTGTGATTGTGCGCAACGCGGCTCGCATGGGTACCCTGATCGATGACCTGCTCGAGTTCTCGCGCACCTCGCGCCAGGAAATTCAGCGCTCCGAGGTGGACGTTAAAGCCCTGGTTCGCGAGATTTTCGACGACCTGCGTGAGCAGAACCGGCAAGAGGCCGAACTGGTGCTGGCCGAGTTGCCGCCCGCCAGGGTCGACCCTTCGCTTTTTCGTCAGGTCCTGATCAACCTCATCTCCAACGCCCTCAAATACAGCAGCAAGACCGACCTGCCCCGGGTAGAAGTCGGGTCCAAAGAAGAACCCGACCGCATTGTCTACCATGTGGCCGACAATGGGGTCGGGTTTGATCTCAAGTTCGCCGATAAGCTCTTCGGCGTCTTTCAGCGTCTGCACCGGGCCGACGAGTTCGAAGGCACCGGGGTCGGCCTGGCCATCGTAGCCCGGATCATCAAGCGCCACGGAGGCGAGATCTGGGCCGACGCCGAGCCCGGGCGCGGCGCGACCTTTTTCTTCTCGCTGCCGAGCGAGCCAGCAGCCAGCTCGAACCCAGCATAGCCAGTCCGAACAGGCCGAATGACGGTCCCGCGCCCAGGTGGTCGATGAACATCGGGGTCGACATCGAGCCGCCAAAGGCGGCCAGACAGGTGATCAAGTTCCAGGCTGCCTGCACTCGACCCATGGCTTCAGGGGGAGTGTTGGCCACCAGTCGTTGCTCGAGCTTGACCACCAGTACCCCCACCGCCCAGCCTCGCAACATCCACAGAGGCACCAGTTGCCAGAATTCGGTGGCCACGGCCGCGCCCAGGTACGAGACGGCCATGGCCGTCGATAACCAGGCCAGGGCGCCTTGATGGTGACCAAACCTCCAGGCCAGCCGCGTACCAATCGCTCCCGCCAGGCCGTTGGCGGCCATCAACCAGCCATTGTAGCGGGCCGGAACCCCTACCTGCTACTCGAGTAGGGCCAGCATGGTGGCAAAGCCGGCCATCGACAGAAAGGTCAGCATGAAGTCCATCACCGCCAGGCTGCGCAACTCGGTCGAGCCCAGCACCCGCTGCCAGCCCAGCCGCCAGTCCGGGCCCTGCAAGCCCTGCAGTCCTGGCCCCGGCCTGACCCAGGCCGGGGCCAGGATGATCAATACGATGCCATAGGCCAGCAGATCGCAGACCAAAGCATGGCCCGGTGAGATGAAGGCCAACAAGACCCCCATCAACGCGGGCACGAACATCCGGATCAGGAAAGCCGCGGTGCCGGCGGCCGCCACCGCGGCCGTTAGTTCTGCCCCCTCCAGCAAGCGTCTGGTGAAGGCCGCCCGGGCCGGAGTAAAGAAGGCTCCGGCTACTCCGAGCAGCAGGGACAGTCCGAGAAATTGAGCCAGGCTGCCCTGGTGGGAACCTACCCACAGCAGAGCCACCAGGACCGCTTGCCTGGCCAGGGCGCAAGCCCGCAACTGGCGCTCGGGCGCGCCCCGGTCGGCCAGGCTGCCGGCCAGGGGGCTCAAGAGCCCGACCGCCAGGATCTCGCCGGCCATGGCCGCTCCCGCGTGGGCGACCTCTCCGGTTTGTTCATAGACGAACAGCGGAAAGGCAACCCACAGCGAAACCTCGCCGGCCTGAGCCAGGCAATCGGCCCAGAAGACGCGGGCAAAGATCGGGTTGTTACGCAACAAATGACAAAAGGAAATCTCGCTCATGACACACCTCAAGCGATAAAAAGACGGGGGGGCGGTCGCCCAGGCGACCGGGACGGTGTGGGGCTACAAACTAACGCGAAGTCGCTGCGGCCCGGGAGTCATCGTTGGGAAAGCTTTGTAATCAGACATTCTATGACTCCTCTCGAGCGAGGGCCCGCCGCCAGCCACGATTGGGCCTGGTGAGCGGACGCCCTGTTGGTCTCAAGATGATATTATACCAACCAATATTTGTCAAGGCTGTGGACAACCTGGGGAAAAGTCTAAGAACTTTGACAAAGGTTGGACGTTTGTCCTATAGGAAAGGCGAACCCTGGACACGCCTGGATCATTCGAAAGCCCCGACTAAGGCCGGCTGTCGCAGTGCTCGAGCAGGGCTTCGAACTCGGTGCTTTCCAGTACCTCGCGGCGCAGGAGTTCACCACTGATGCGCTCGAGGGCCTCGCGCCGACTCTCGAGGATGGCGGTCGCCTCGGCGTGAATGGTCTCGAGCAGGCGTCGGGCCTCTTCATCGACCCGGGCCAGGGAGGCAGCACTGGCGGGGGTATCCTGCCCGGTGTGGAGCAGGCCGGTCTCACCGCCCATGCCAAAGTGGGCAGCCATCCGGCGCGCGATTTGCGAGCAGCGCTCGAGATCGTTTTCGGCCCCGGTCGAGATTTCGTCAAAGATCAGCCGCTCGGCGGCCATGCCGCCAAGCAGCACGCGGATGCGATCGCGCAGCTCGGTTTCGGTCATGAGATAGGAGTCGTTGCTGGGCAGTTGCAGGGTATAGCCCAGGGCGGCCTTGCCGCGGGGAACGATGCTGATCTTGTGGACCGGGTCGGCGGTGGGGCTAAAGTGAGCTACCAGGGCGTGGCCTACCTCGTGATAGGCCACCCGACGCTTGAGTTGTTTGTCCAGGACGCGGCTGGTGCGTATCGGGCCGGCCAGAATCTTTTCCATGGCTTCGGCCAGGTGGGCCTGGCTGATGCAGCCGGCCTCTTCCGAGGTGGCGATGAGAGCCGCCTCGTTGAGCAGGTTGGCCAGGTCGGCCCCGCTCATGCCGGCGCTCGAACGGGCAAGCTTTTCGAGCGAGACTCCACTACAGAGCTTCTTGGAGCGGGCATGGACACCGAGAATGGCCAGGCGGCCTTCGCGGTCGGGGGCGTCGACCACGATCTGATGGTCGAAGCGGCCGGGGCGCAGCAGGGCCGGGTCGATGACTTCGGGTCGGTTGGTAGCTCCGATCAGCAAGACTCGAGACTGTTCGTCGAAACCATCGAGTTCGACCAGCAACTGGTTGAGGGTCTGCTCGCGTTCGTCGTGGGATTGATCTTGATGGCCCCGTTTCTTCCCGAGAGCATCCAGTTCGTCGATGAAGACGATGCTGGGAGCATTCTTGCGGGCTTCGGCAAACAGGCTGCGCACGCGGGCCGCGCCAACGCCCACATACATCTCGACAAAGTCGCTACCAGAAAGGGAGTAGAAGTTGACCCCCGCTTCCGCGGCCAGGGCCCGGGCCAGCAGGGTCTTGCCCGTGCCAGGCGGGCCGGTTAGCAGAAGGCCACGAGGCAGGGTGGCGCCCATGGCGTGATAGCGCTCGGGGTGGGTGAGAAAGTGGACCACTCGCTCCATCTCGCGCTTGGCTTCGTCGCAACCGGCCACATCCTCGAATCCTACCCCCGGGCGCTGGGCGACCAGCAGCTTCTGACCCCGACCGCCAAACTTGTTGAGGGTCGAGCCAGATTGGCGATAGAAGAGATAGCCGGCAGCAGCCAGGGCCAGCATCGGATACAACATTCCATACACGACCCCTCGCCAGGCGGGCACGGCGGTGTAGCCGACTCCGGCCTGATGCAGGGCATCCACCAGACCCGGGTCATCGAGTCTGGTGGCGCGGAAGGCGACGCCTGAGGCCAGGGTGCCCTCCAATGAATCGGGGCCTACTGTCACCGCCTCGACTTCTCCCCGCGACACGGCGCCGCGAAATTCGCTGTAAGGTAAAACCCTACGCTGAAATCGCAGCCCCAAGTCGCCGAGGACGAAGAGTGTGGCGATGACCAGCAGGCCCGTGAGAGACAGCTCTAGCTGTCGCTTTTTGCGAGTAGCTTGCAAAGCGCTGTCTCAAGCTCTAGACTCGGCCGCGAAATCCGTTGGTGATCAGCGCGACGATGAGCAGCACCACGGCGACCAGGAAGATGAACTTACCGATTCCGGCGGCGGCTCCGGCGATTCCACCGAATCCGAACAGGGCGGCGATGAGGGCGATGATAAAGAATGTAAGAGCCCATTGTAACATTGTATGATTCCTCCTTGGGAAGTTGTTTGCTGATTTCATTTTCTCGCGAGTGCGACGGGAGAACAGCCTTCGTGGGCATAGTTTGGGCCCTATCCGAATGGACCGTCCGGCACCAAAGCAAAAGCCCCGGGGGTTGACCCGGGGCTCTGTGCGGGGTTGGAGGTAGCTAAGCTAGACCCTGGTCCGGAATCCGCCGGCCACCAACGAGACAATCAAGAGAACGACGGCTACCAGGAATATGAACTTACCGATTCCTGCAGCGGCACCGGCGATTCCACCGAAGCCGAAGAGCGCGGCGATCAGGGCGATGATAAAGAAGGTCAGGGCCCATTGTAACATTGTGAGTTCCTCCTAAGGAATTTGATTTCTGCCCTCATCATGCCGCATCTCGATCGGTCGAACAGTCTCTGCTGGCATACTTTGGCCCCTATCCGATAAGGCTGATAGGGTCGAGGGATGGGTGGGGCGCACCCTTTGGGGAGGGAGCCAGGTCTGATGCTGGCCAGTATCATAGACCCATGACCGTAGGATTTACGCGGGCCCGCTGGGGACGGGGCTTCACTTATCGCACCACTCAGGGTGAAACCGTGACCGACATCGAAACTCGGGCCTGGCTCAAAAGCCTGGCCATCCCACCGGCCTGGGAAGAGGTCGAGATCGCGGCCGACCCCGACTCTGAAGTATTGGCCACGGGACGAGATTCTGCCGGCCGCAAGCAATACATCTATCACCCCGACTTTCGCGCCCGCCAGGAAGAAGAGAAGTTTGCGCGGATCGTCGGGTTTGCCGAGCGACTCGAGACCATGCGGCGAGTCACTGGCCAGCACCTCCGGCGCGAAGCCGGAGACCGCAAATTGGCTCTAGCTTGCATGGTGCGGCTGCTGGACCTGGCCTATTTTCGGCCAGGCAATTCCCACTACGAAAAGGAGAATCACAGCTATGGCCTGACCACCATGCGCAGCCGCCACCTCACCATCGAGGAGGACGAACTGATCTTCCATTATCAGGGCAAGGGCGGCCGTGAACAGGAGCGTCACGTGGTCGACGCCCGTCTGGCGCGGGTGGTGGCCGAGCTTGACGCCATTCCCGGCTATCGCATCTTCAAGTATTTCGATGAGGATGGTCAAAAGGTCACCGTCGAGAGCCAGGATCTCAACGCCTATATCAAGGAGGTGATGGGGGAGGAATACAGCGCCAAGGACTTTCGCACCTGGGCTGGCACCTTGTTGGCGGCCGTGGCCCTCGACGAAATGGGCCTGGCCGACGACGAAAACCAGGCTCAGGCTCGCATCCGCCAGGCCGTCGACCAGGTCGCTCAAAGGTTGGGCAACACTCCGGCCGTGGCTCGCAGCAGCTATATCGACCCACGGGTGATCGTGAGCTACCTCGATGGCCGCACCGCCAGTTACTTTGTCGAGCAGATCGAACAGGAACTCGAACGTCCAGAGGAGTTGTCGGTGGAGGAAATCGGCGTGTTAGCGCTTTTGAAAGCGACGCTCTAGTACATCGGGTAGCCGCTGGTGCTGATGGGCATTCCGTTGGCGCCGGTGAGAGCGCCGGGCGGCGGTGGCATGCCGTTGGGTCCCATCGGCATACCGCCGGGTCCCATCGGCCCGACGCCGTTGAAGTTGCCCATATTGTAAGGGAAACCCTGATAATTCATGCTGTTGTAGCCGTTGTATGCCCCGTAAGTGCCGTAATTGCCGTAGTTGGTGTAGCCACCGTAGCCACCATACTGGTTGCCGATGCCACAGGCGCGGGCCAGAGAGACGCGGCTATCCCAGGCCTCTCGTGACTTGCGGCTCTGGTCGGCCTGCATCTGCGAGACATCTTGCCGAGTCTGGCTCGAAAGGCTATGCAGCTGCTGCTCGGTTTCGGTGCCGCTGCGCTGCATTTCGTGATAAATCCTGACCAGTTCCTGGTATTCGGGGCCGTTGGGGTCGGCCTTCTCGATGAGACCCGCGACCACCGCCATCGGATCCTGACCGTGGGTTGCATCGACCATCATCGGGCCATTCATGCCCGGTTGGGCGGGCGGGGTAGGCGTGGGAGCCTTGGCCTTTTCAGGAGTGCCAAAGAAGAGTTCTTCTTCAGGCGCAGCCTGAACCGGGGCCGGCTGGGCATTGATGGTGGCGTGATCTTGCGGAGCCGGCTGGGCGGGTTGGGCCGCTGGAGCCTCGGCCTTGGGACCGGTCTTGGGGGTCACAAAGGTTGCCCCCATTAACTCGCGTCCTGCTCTTAGGCTGGTGACTTCACGCACAATGTTACCTTCAACGCTTCCTGGCTAGTAGCCTTCTACAATGATGGTTTTGGTCGGATGCTGATGAATCGCATCGCCAGCCACCACCGAAGTTTCTTGTCCGAAATGCTGGTGGGTGTGGTAGCTACGGTTGTCGACAATCACCACCCGCGGAGGCTCGGGCTCCTTTTTCTCTTCCTTCTTTTCCTCTTTCGGCAACTCGGCCTGGCTCTGCATGTAGTAGAAGGTCTCGAGCTCTTCAGCCGACTGGATCGTCGAGGCTTTGCCGTTGTCGACGTACCACGACAAACGCTTGAGGATTGGAACGTCAAATCCCCAGGCCTTGGATTCTTGAAAGTGGACCGGTTGACCATCGAGCACGCGCTCGAGCGCCTCGACCGCGTTGATGCCCTTGCCCTTCGAGGCTGTCCGGACGGCGTCGTAAGCCCCACCGACTCCACTGATGACGGCGCCCGCGGCGGCGAAACCTCCCAGCACTTCCCAGCTGCGGGCCAACCAGGCAAAGACGCCACCCATAGCGGCTCCGGCTACGGCTCCCAGAGCGATGGCGTAGGGGGTCTTCTTGAACACTTCGCGAGTGACTCGCCAGGCGACGTTAGACTTGTCGTCGACATAGAATCGCCAGGGCCGGGTGCTGTTGGCCGTTCCCTGGGTGAAGAAGGCGATCCGGTGGGCGGATTTGGCGATGTCGCTGTTGCCTTTGATCTTCTCGTCGGGGTTGTACATCTGGAAAAGAAGCTTGAGTTCGGCCACATTCTGGACCACCACGGGCTCTCCGAACCGGACTTCAAAGCCCTGAGTGCCGCCGGATACCTGGGCATTCTTGCTGAAGGTAGCCACCTTGCTGATGGATTCGTTGCCGACCAGCGAGCCGGCGGTGGCCAGACCGGTCAAGCTGCCGGTGCTGAGGTCGAACTGCATGTTGCGCATCGGCTGGAGCATGATGGGCGTGCCCTGCTGCAACGCGCTCAGAGCCTCCATTTCACCGATCTCCGAGCCCCGTTTGAACTGGCCGTTCGACGAGGGGACGGCCGCGTGGACCCGCCAGGGAAAGCCTGCATTTTCGAGGGTCTGGGTGAAATAGCCCAGCATCTGGGCCGACTCGAGGCGCTGGATGTTCTTGTAGTCGTCGCCTTGAAGGTGGATGTCGATGCGGTCGTGGCCCCCGGGCAGCACTCCCAGAAGGTTTTCGAGCGGGCGCGAAGCAGGCGCAACCGCCGGCGTGTTGGTCCTTATGTGGGGATTTCCGATTCGCATGATCTGGCCTCGGTCCTCAGCATAGGCCGAGAAGCTGAAAAAAATGTGAAATTACTCGAGAAAAGGCTGATGGCCAAAGCGATCGAGATGAAAGCTGTGGCCCGCCGGTTGACGCCGGTTGGTCCCGAACTCTCGGGCCGGCCATCCCAGTGGGACGAGGGCGCATGGCACCACCCCCCAGGGCAGCTCGAGCAGTCGTGACAGAGCCCAGCTGTTCCAGAGCGGGATGGTGATGAGGGTCGTGCCCAGGCCGGCTGCGCGCGCGGCCAGCAAGAAGTTTTGCACGGCCGGGAAGATCGAGGCAAAGAAGCTAGCCGAATACAGCAGCGGCCCGGGCAGATACCACCCCCGCTGGCAGGCCACCATCACTACGGGAATCTCTTTGAAGTGTTCGGCCTGGTGCAAGAAGCTGCGGGCCATCGGGCTGCTCTGGTCGCGGTTGAGCCAGCGATAGAGGCAGGCTCCCCGACGATTGAGGGTGGCCAACCTGGCCAGCTTGGAACGGTCTTTGAGGAAGACGAAGTGCCAGTTCTGCGCGTTGCGGCCGCTGGGAGCCCGGATGGCCAGGTCGACCAGTTGCAGCAGCAGTTCGTCATCGACCGGGTCGGGTTGCAGGTAGCGCATGGCCCGCTGAGAGCGCATGGCCTCGTCTAGCGGCATCGAGAACGGATTTTCCATGATTGGCCCTTCGACGTGGCAGGGCTTTGCCCGCCCCGGAGAAAGGGCCCGTTATGCTTTTTGTCCTGCGCCAGTTCGTCAAGGCGTTGCTGGTGCCACCCGGCACGTTCTTCGTGTTGGCCGGCCTGGGTGTTCTGCTGTTGAAGAAGCGACCGGTTTGGGGAAAGGCCTTTTTGGCGGGGCTGGCCCTGCTGATCTACTTCTGTTCTACGTTCTCGGGTAGCGTTCTCCTGACGCGTCTGGCCGCCAGCGAGCCCTACCTCGTCCCGGCTCAAGCCGCCAGCGTGCCGGCACAAGCCATCGTCGTGTTGGGCGGTGGGCGCTCTCACTTTCACGGAGAATTTCCGGACTCGGTGCAGCCTGCCGCTGCGAGCATGGCCAGAGTCAGTTATGCCGCCTATTTGCGCGAGCTAACCGGGCTACCGGTGCTGGTTTCGGGCGGCGGCGATCCGGCCCTCGAGTACACCGAGGCCTACGGTATGGCTCGCCTGTTGCATCGCCTGGGCGTGGACGAAGTGTGGCTGGAAACCGCCTCGACCAACACCTGGGACAACGCAGAGCAGACGGCCAGAATTCTGCTTCCGCGCGGAATTCGCCGGCTGTTGGTGGTGACCGACCCGGTTCACGCAGGCAGAGCCCGCCGATGTTTCGAGTCGCACGGGTTCGAGGTCACCATGGCCCCGACCGGCGAAACCGAAGCTCCCGTCTTCGGTCTGGGCCTGGTATCGCTCAAGCCTGACTCGGGCTGTCTATTGGAGTCGACGCGCGCCTGGACGGCCATCCAGGCCAATCTCGTCTATGGGTTGTTATACTACTGATGGTTGGGCTAGACTTGCACGTTGCCAAGATATGAGCTAGTATAGGCCGTCAAAAAAAGGAGGTGAGATTTTGTCAAAAAAGGAAGAGGCCATTGAGGTTGAAGGCACTGTTGTCCAGGCCTTCCCCAACGCTCGATTCTCAGTCGAGCTGCCCAACGGACACACCATTCTGGCCCACGTGTCCGGAAAGATTCGCCGCCACTTCATTCGAATTTTGCCCGGCGACAAGGTCACGGTCGAGCTTTCCCCCTACGACCTGACCAGGGGACGGATTACATACCGTTACAAGTAAAGATTTGAGGAAGAGTCCGGCCCGCTTCGAGCGAAACGGCCGGTCTTTTTATTAGTGAAGCCAGAGGTTGAAGAAATGCGTATTCTGCTTGCCGACAAGTTGGATTCTCAAGCCATCGAAGGGTTCAAGGCCCTGCCCGGAGCCCAGGTAGAGAATCGTCCTGAACTCAGTGACGCGGATCTGCCGGCTCACCTGGGCGGGGTGGATATTCTGGTGGTGCGCTCTACCAAGGTCACCGCCCAGGCCCTGGGTTCAGCCGATCGCCTCGGCCTCATTATTCGAGCCGGGGCCGGGGTCAACACCATCGACGTCAAGACCGCCTCGGAACGGGGTATCTATGTGGCCAATTGTCCCGGCAAGAACGCCGTGGCGGTGGCCGAGCTGGCCCTGGGATTGATGCTGGCGCTGGACCGGCATCTCGCTTGCGGAGTCGCCGAGCTGCGGGCCGGACGCTGGAACAAGAAGCGCTTTTCCAAAGCCCGAGGCATCAAAGGGTCGACGGTGGGCGTGATCGGCACCGGTTCCATCGGACAAGCCGTCATTGACCGCCTCAAGGGCTTCGAAGTGAACATCCTGGCCTGGTCGCGGTCGCTGACCGCCGAGCGAGCCACCGAGATGGGCGTCGAAGCCGTCACCGACTTGCTCGAACTGGCTCGTCGTTGCGACATCGTGACGATCCACGTAGCCCTGACCCCCGACACCCGGGGCATGCTGGGAGAGAACTTTTTCGAGCACCTCAACCCGGGTGACTATTTCATCAACACCTCCCGCGCCGAAGTGGTCGACAGCCAGGCGCTGCTGGCGGCGCTCGAACGCGGGGTTCGCGCCGGGCTCGATGTCTTCGACAATGAGCCCGGGGGCGGTCCGGTCGACTTTGACGATCCCATCGCCCGGCACGCCAATTGCTATGGCTCCCACCACGTCGGGGCTTCGACCACCGAGTCCGAAACCGCCACCGGCGCGGAAGCGGTGCGGGTGGCGGCCGCCTTCGTGGCCGGCGACACGGTGCCTAATTGCGTCAATCTACGGGCGACTCCCCCCGACTGCCATGCCGTGGTGGTGCGTCACCAGGATCGCGTTGGTGTTCTGGCCGGCATTTTCAAAGCTCTCAAAGAGGCGGGTCTCAACGTGCAAGAGATGGAGAACAAAGTCTTCGAGGGTGCCAAAGCGGCCTCGGCCCGCATCCTTCTCGATAATCCCCCCAGCGAAGCTGTACTCGGCCGGTTGGCCCAATGTGACGGAGTTCTCCACGTGAGCGGTTCGGCCCCTTCGCCGGCCGGAGTCTAGACAGACAGCTGCTCGACCCGGCCCTTGCACCAACTCCTGCGTGGTAGCCATCGGCTGCAGGAGGGGGACCGGCTCGAGAAGAAACGGCTCGGGCAATCCGCCAGCCGCATTCGCGTGTTGGTGCGGGCCGGTCTCGAAGAACGCCTCTTGAGCGACCCCGAGACCGGGCGGGCCCTGCGTTGTCCCGGCTCGTCGCTCGATTCGATTGTCGAGTTTTTCGTGGCGAGATCCCCAATATTGCGGGAGAAAAACAAGAGAGGTAGCTGTCTATGATTATCCACGAGTACCAGGGCAAAGAGCTCCTGGCCAAGATGGGGGTCCCGATTCCCGGCGGCAAGGTCGCCCATACACCCGAAGAGGCCGAGGCCATCACCGCCAAACTCGGCAAGAAAGTGGCCATCAAAGCCCAGGTCCACGTCGGAGGCCGCGGCAAAGCCGGCGGGATCAAATTGGCCGACTCGGCCGCCGAAGCCCGCCAGAAGGCTGGCGAGATCATCGGCATGGACATCAAAGGTCTGAAGGTCCACAAGGTGCTGGTAGAAGAGGCCATCGAGATCGAGAAAGAATACTATCTAGGCATCACCCTCGACCGCTCCAAAGGCGCCCACGTCATCATGTTCAGTCCGATGGGGGGGGTCGACATCGAGCAGGTCGCTGAAGAGCACCCCGATCAGATCGCTCGCATTCACACCTCTCCCCAGCGCGGTTTGCTCGACCACCACGTGCGGGCCGTGATGTACGCCTTCGATGTGCCCGATCAACAGCGTAAGGATCTGGGTCGATTCGTCAAGACCCTGTACGCACTCTATACCAGCTATGATTGCACCATCGCCGAGATCAACCCGCTGGTGGTGACCAAAGACGGCCGCATGCTGGCCGCTGACGCGAAGGTCAACTTCGACGCCAATGCCCTCTTCCGGCATCCGGACCTCGAGGCCATGGCCGAGGTCGCTGAGGAAGATCCCCTCGAGGTCAAAGCCAAGGAGCACGGTCTGGCCTACGTTCGCCTGGACGGCGAAGTCGGGATTATCGGAAATGGCGCCGGTCTGGTGATGGGCACTCTCGACATGGTCAGCCGGGTCGGCGGCAAGCCGGCCAATTTCCTCGACGTAGGAGGCGGCGCCTCGGCCAAGGTGGTCACCACCTCTCTGGATCTGGTGATGTCAGACCCCAACGTCAAAGGCGTTCTCTTTAATATCTTCGGTGGCATCACACGCGGAGATGAAGTCGCCAAAGGCATCGTAGAAGGCACTCGGGTCCTCAAGCTAGAGAAGCCGCTGGTCATCCGCCTGGCGGGCACCAACGAGGAAGAAGGCCGAGCCATCCTTAACGAGGCCGGCATCCAGACCGCCGCCACCATGGAAGAGGCGGCCCGCAAAATCGTGGAATTGACCAGGGCTTAGGAGATACGCAGACATGAGCATCATTATCGACAAAAACACTAAAGTTATCGTCCAGGGCATCACCGGCAAGGAAGGGGCTTTCCATACCCGCCAGATGCTCGACTACGGCACCAAAGTGGTGGGCGGAGTGACGCCCGGCAAGGGAGGCCAGCAGGTTCACGGTCTACCGGTGTTCAACACCGTTCGCCAGGCCGTCAAGCAGACCGGCGCCACCGCCTCGGTCATCTTCGTGCCCGCTGCCTTTGCGGCCGATGCCGTCTCGGAGGCTGCCAACGCCGGCGTCGAGACGGTGGTTTGCATCACCGAAGGCGTGCCGATCAACGACATGGTGATCGTTCGCGACGAAGTCGTGCGGATGGGCGTGCGCCTGATCGGTCCCAATTGCCCGGGAATCATCACCCCCGGCGAATGCAAGATCGGCATCATGCCGGGCAACATCTTCTCTTCTGGCCCGGTGGGCCTGATCTCGCGCAGCGGCACCCTGACCTATCAGGCCGTCGACGAACTAACCCGCGCCGGTCTGGGCCAGTCCACCTGCGTCGGCATCGGCGGTGACCCGGTGCTGGGGACCTACTTCCGGGACGTGCTCGAGATGTTCGCTGCGGATCCCAAGACCAAAGGCGTGGTGCTCATCGGCGAGATCGGCGGCAGCGCCGAGGAAGAAGCGGCCGCGCTACTGGCCGACCTCAAGCTGCCCACGGTGGCCATGATCGCCGGCCGCACCGCCCCTCCTGGTAAGCGCATGGGCCACGCCGGCGCCATCGTGTCGGGCTCGAGCGGCACGGCCGCGGCCAAAGTGGCGGCTTTCGAAGCCGTCGGCATCGCCGTGCCCGAGACCACCGAGGGCATGGTAGCCGAAATCAAAAAGATCCTCCAAGCCGCCGCCGTCTAGGGGGCGGCCTTCGGCCGGGAGAAGCTCTCGCTTTGCTCGCGGGAAAAGGAGCGGCCCTGCGGGCCGGGGGAAGGAGCGAACTGAGCTGTCGCTCAGTTCGGGAGGAGCTATGCCGCTCTTCTCCGCGCGGAGCGCACGGCTCCTTCTCCAGCGGCGTCAGCCGCTCTCCTTGTCGACGCGCAGCGTCGAAGTCTCAGCCGTAGGGCTGCTCCCTGTCAGCGGCGTGAGCCGCCCAGCTTCTCCCAGGCCAACAAAGCCGTCAGGGTCACTGCCAGGGTCAGCGTCGAAATGGCGTTGAGCTCGGGGGTGACCCCGAACTTTAGCATGGAGTAGATCTCCAGCGGTAGCGTGCCCGAGCCGATGCCGGCGGTGAAGAAGGTGACCACGAAGTCGTCGAACGACAGAGTGAAGGCCAACAGCCCTCCCGAGAGCACGCCAGGCAGGATGCGGGGAAAGGTGACCAGCCAGAAGACCTGCCAGGGAGTGGCTCCCAGGTCGGCCGCCGCTTCCTCTACCGAGAGGTCCATTCCGGCCAGGCGGCTGCGGATGGCGGCCGTGGCGTAGCCGATCGAGAGCGCAATGTGGGCGGCGATGACGGTGCCGATCGAGAGCTGGACCCCCAGCCCTACAAAGAAGGTTAGCAGCGAGGTACCCATTACGATCTCGGGGATGGCCAGGGGCAGATAGATCAGGGTGCTCACGGCCCGCTGGCCCTGGAAGCGATAGCGAGTCAGTGCCATGGCGGCCAGGGTGGCGAAGATGGTGGCCACCAGGCTCGAGATGAGGCCGACCTTGAGGCTGTTGAGCAGGGCCCGCTGGAGTTCGATGTTGTCCAGCAGGCTGCCGTACCACTTGAAAGTGAAGCCTTTCCAGACGACATTGCGTTTGTCGTCATTGAAGCTAAACGCCACCAGCACCAGCACCGGCAGATACAAGAAAAGATAGACCAGGCCGCAATGGATTTTGAGATAGGCCGGAGTCTTCACGCGTCGAGTTCTCCCAGCGTGTTATAGGCCATCACCCCGACCGCCATCAGAACGATCAATACTAGCGAAAGGGCCGAGCCGAAAGGCCAGTCGAAGAGGCCCAGATACTGCTGCTGGATGAGATTGCCGATCATCTGGGTGTCGGGGCCACCTAGCAGGTCGGGGGTGACGAAGTCGCCCATGGCCGGCACGAAGGTCAGCAGGCTGCCGGCCACCACTCCCGGCAGGGATAGAGGCAGAATGACGGTCCAGAAAGTCTTGAAGCTGGAGGCTCCGAGGTCTACGGCAGCATCGAGCAGGCTGCGATCAAGATGCTCGAGAGCTACGTAGATGGGCAGGGTGGCAAAAGGGAGCAAAGCATAGGTCAGACCGAGCACCACTGCGCCCGGGGTGTTGAGCATCTGGATCGGTTCTGTGACCAGTCCGAGGCTCAGCAACAGGCTGTTGAGCAGGCCCTCGGTTTGAAGCAAAGTCATCCAGGCGTAGGTGCGCACCAGATATGAGGTCCAGAAAGGCAGCATGATCAAGATCAACAGGGTCGAGCGTCGTTTGCCTCCGTAGAGGGCGATGGTGTAGGCCAGCGGATAACCTAGCAGTAGACAGAGCACGGTGGTGAGGCCGGCGTAGAGGACCGAGCGCAGCAAAGTGGGCAGATAGTCGACGGAAAGGGCACGCTGGTAGTTGCTGAGGGTCCAGCTCGAAAGAATCTCGTATTCGTCCGACATCGGGTGTAGACTCTGCAGAACCACGGTCAAGAGCGGACCCAGCACGAAGCAGACGTTCCACAGCAAAAATGGCGCCAGGAGCAGCCAGGGAGCCCAACGTTTGGTGATCTTCACAGCTTCACCTCGCCCCAGATACGGTCCCACTGTCGCTCCGCCGGTCCGATGTCGGCCTGATAGGCCAGGCGCTCGATGAGGTCGGTTGGAGGAAAGCCCAGCGGCGAGTCGATAAGTTCGGGCCGCACCAACGCTTTGGAGGCCACGACAGGGTTGGCGTAGCCCACTTTGTCGGTGATGGCGGCGGCCACCTGGGGCTCGGCCAGATAGGCCAGAAACTGATGGGCCGCCTCGGGATGCGGGGCGGTCTTGGGGATCACCAGGCTGTCGACGAAGAGAAAGCTGCCCTCTTTAGGCACGAAGTAGTCGATATCAGGGTTGGCGTCGCGCGCTTGCGAGACGTCACCGCTCCAGCCCAGAGCGGCCCACGTCTCGCCCCGGACCAGGTCGTCGGTGAAGTCCGAGGTGTAGCGTCGCACCAGCGGGCGCTGCTCGAGCAGGGCTCGTTTCGCTTGCTCGAGTTCTTTCGGCTCGGTGCTGTTGCCCGAGAAGCCCTCGCGAAAGAGCGCCATGCCGATGGCGTCACGCTTCTCGTCGAGAATGGTGATGCGTCGGCGCAGGCTCTCGTCCCAGAGCAAGTTCCAGGAGGTCCCCGGATTCTTGATCTTGCTCTTGTTGTAGGCGATCCCGGTCGTGCCCCAGAGATAAGGAACGCAGTAGCGCTGCTCGGGATCCCAGGGCGGGGCCAGCAGGCCGGGCATATAACCCGAGAGGTCGGGCTTGGGGTCGATTTCGGCCAACAAGCCCTGGCGGATCATTCTCCGGACCATATAGTCGGGCGCCACCACCAGGTCATAGCCGGTCACACCGATTTTGAGCTTGGCATACATCACATCGGCTGACGAGAATTCCTCGTAATTGACGCGGATGCCGGTCCGCTGCTCGAAATCGGGAATGGTCGAGTCGGCCACAAACTTGGACCAGTTATAGAAATTGAGAACCTTGCTCTGGGAATCAAGGCAGGCAAGGGTGCTCAGCCCGGCCCCGCAGACCAGGAACTTGAGAAAGCTACGTCTGCGGATCATTCGTCGCCGTGGAGTAGAGAACCGCTGGTGGGATCCCAGGAGATATAGACTTCACCGTCGCCGGGACCGGCGTCGCTGGAGAGGTGTTCGGCCACGATGGTCTGACCACCCTCGATCTCGACCGTCTGGCGAGTCACGGGGCCAAGAAAGGACGTCTCGAGAACCCGGCCTTTGAGGTGATTGGACGCCTCTGGGCCGGGCTTTTCGGCCAGGGTCACGCGTTCGGGTCTCAGGGCCAGTTCACAGTGGTCGCCACGGGTAAACCCGTTGCGTAAGGGGACACGTAACTGGCCGCCAGCGAAGTCGACGGTGGCCTGGCCATTGTCGACCGCCAGGATCCTGACCGGCAGCAGGTTCACCTCTCCGATGAACTCGGCCACGAAGCGGTTCTCAGGGTTGTCGTAGAGGTCGCGGGGAGAGCACACCTGCTGAAGTTTGCCCGCGCGGAGCACCGCCACCCGGTCAGACATGGTCAGGGCCTCTTCCTGGTCATGGGTGACCAGTACGAAAGTGATGCCGACCTCGCGTTGGAGCTGCTTGAGTTCGCGCCGCATGTCTTTGCGTAGTTGGGAATCGAGAGCGCCCATCGGTTCGTCGAGCAACAACACCTCGGGACGGTTCACCAGGGCTCGGGCTAGCGCGACCCGTTGCTTTTGGCCGCCCGAGAGCTGGCTGATGCGGCGTTTACCATATTCCTCCAGGCGCACCAGGCCCAGGGCTTCGGTGGTGCGCCGATTCAATTCGGAGGCTTTGACGCCCTGGCGACGCAACCCGAAGGCGACATTCTCGAAGACGTTCAGGTGAGGAAACAGGGCGTAGTTCTGGAAGACGGTGTTGACATTGCGTCGATAGGCGGGCACGCCACTCATCTTCTCGCCAGCAATGTAGATCTCGCCCTCGCTGGGTTCTTCGAACCCGGCGATCATTCTGAGGGTGGTCGTCTTGCCGCAGCCCGACGGCCCGAGCAAAGAAAAAAACTCTCCTCGGCCGATCTCGAGGTTGAGCTTGGAAACAGCGATGGTATTCTGGTCGAAGCGCTTGACGATGCCGTCAAGACGGACAGCCGGTTTGTCCAATCATTCGTCCTCCTACGGTTCGATGGCGACGTTCTTTGTCAGGAAAGTCGCTTCCTGGCAAATTCCGCCAGAGGCTTCGGCAATTTCCGAGAATCTTCCCAGAACGCCGCCAGCATCTCTTCGAAATGCTGCTTCAACCATAGAATTCTCAAATGAAACTGACGGTCCTCCAGGATTTCGAAACGAGCTGGATCGCAGGTCAGGCCGCTGGCCGAGACGACCGCCACCGCACCGGGGCAACCCAGGTCCACGATCTTGGATTTCATGAGCACTCCCGACTTCACGAAGACGACTCGACCAGGTCCGCTGAGGCTGGCGGGAATGGTCAGAATGGCAAAACAAGCTAAAGGATGAGATTGATCGAGTCTGGGTAGTTCGAAACTCAGGTGGGGGAGGCGGCTTTTGGACACCACCAGGCCGCTGGACAGATCGAGATTACCGGGACGCTCCACTTGAACAATGAACGACTTCCCGGCCGTGCCGGGAGGGCTCGGCGGGAGGCTGCTCAGTCCGCCCAGATAATAGATAGTGGCGCGTCGCTCGGAGGGGGCTGGACCCATCAGCAGATCGGCGTGCGCGGCCCGCGGAACCAGATAGCGTTCCACCAGGCTAAAGCGCCTGGAGACTGACAGCGACAAGATGTCGTCGAGATAGCCGTCGGGCGAGAATTGTTCGACCGTGGGCGAGAAGAGGTGGCGGCCGTCGAAGCGGATACGAAGGGGCGCGAAGCGACAGCGTTCCGCCGCCCGATATTCGAGAGCCGCATGGTCGAGGCTGCGTCGGCTTCGCCCCAGGCTGGCCAGCAGTGAGCGGTCGGGCTGGCGCCGCACTGTCAGTCGACAGCCTTCGGGGATGGAACGGGGAGGGCGGTTGGCCTCGCCCATTCGCTCTTCTCCATTGGCGAAAAGCTGCAGGCTAGAAGAATGCTTGCGGTCCCAGCGCGTCCATTCAACGCAGAAGGGCTTCTCGGCGTGGGCTCCCCTGAGGCTCAGGATCAGGTCTCGCAGCGTGTCGGGCAGGTCGGTGAGTTCTCGCTTGGAGGGGCCGTCGTGGACCCACTCTCGCAGTTTGAGCAAGTGGACGGCGTTGAGGTCGGTGCTGTCGACGGTGAGTTCGAAGGCGTCGCGAGTGATCGACCAGTTGACCTGAGTGGCCTGGCCTTGATAGGCGGCCTGGACCAACTTGAGGGGATAGAGGGCAGGCTCCATGAGTTCGGTCCAGCTCGGGGTGTAGCTCAGAGGGCGTTCCTCGGCCAGCAACTCGGCTCGGTGCGTGGGGGGCAGTTTGCCGAAGTAGGCCTGACGAGAGCCCACCCCTTTGAGTTCGACCATCCCCGGTGGGCCAAAGTCGAGTTTGCAAGGCTGCCCCTCGAGTTCGTGGAAGAGTTCGCTGGTCATGGCCACTCCTTCGGGCGGGGCGGCCTCTTGCAGGCGCCTGGCCACCGAGAGAGTGTGACCTAGAATGTCTCCGGCCGGAGTGATGCGCACCCGGCCGATGTGAGCCCCGTAGCGCAAACGCACCGCCCCGCTGGGGGCGTCGTTCTGGCGGGGGCACAGCTCGAGCAGGGCCACCACTGCCCGCAAGCAGTTGGCGGGATGTTCGAAGCTGCACCAGATGCAATCACCCTCTTTGCGGAAGAGGACCCCACCCAGTCGCGTAACGATTGCGTCGACCTGGGCATAGAAGTCGATCAGAAAATCGATGAGAGCTTCCTGGTCTTGTCGCAATTTGCTCGAAAAGCCCACGATATCGCCGGTTAGTATCGTTCGGGTCAGCCACTCGCCCATCGGAAGTAGTGTTCGATACCGCCGGGTGGGGCCCTGTCCGCTGCGCCGGCCCGAGAGATTGAAAATCCTTCAATCCCGCTTGAATACGATTCTTGGGCGGTCACCCTGAAGGAATCCTGAAAACAGGGGTTGTCAGCCCCAAAACGATGTGTTATACTGCGGTCGTTAAGCACGCTTAACAAGTCCTTCGTGGCGCGGCTGCGCTCTCCGATGTTGGCACGGGGGTGTTAGGGCCGAAGTTGAAGCGTGTGGCCTACATAGTCCAGTATCTTACTACAGGAGGCTTAGCCTATGAGCACGAGTTTGGACCTTTTTTGGGAACTTTTCAAAAACACCGGTTCCCCCGAAGCGTATCTTCTCTACAGAGAGACACTGGACACCGCCGAGTAACACTGAACAACTAAAGATTTTGGCCCCGTCTTCGGGGCCTTTTCATTTTCTTATGCGAAAAACAATTCTGCTTCTAATCCTGATGATGTTGGGCGCGCCTTCTCTGGCCGCGCCGGCCCGTGAGTTGAAGTTTTCAGCCGATAAGCTCGACTATGACGAGTCTAAGAAGATTGTCCGGTTGATCGGACAAGTTCGCATCGAGTCCGAAGGGACCATCATGACGGCCCCTTACGCCGAGTTCAACACCGAGACTCAAGTGGGTGACTTCGAGGGCGGCGTCAAGATTGTCGGTCGCGGCACCACTGCTACGGGCAATCGGATGAGAGTTTGGTACGGCGACGAGCGCGGGCTACTCAAGGGCAATGTGCGGGTCGTGTCCGAGTCTGCTCCTGGCAGTGACCAGACCACGCCCACCGTGCTGCTCACGGACGAACTCGACTATTTCTGGGAGAAGGGCGAAGGTTATGCCCGCGGGCGCGTCAAGGTGCGCCAGGGTGACCGGCGCGGGTATTCTGATCGGGCCACCTATGATCAGAAGCGCCAGCTCGTCGTGATGTATGATAACGTGCGCTTCGAGCGAGGTGGAGAGGATTGGTTGACGGCGTCGGTGGCCACCATGAATCTAGCCGATGAAACGGTGGTGGCCGAAGGCCGAGTGGTGGCTCGGACCCGACTCGAGTCGACCAAAGAAGAGCCGGCTCAAGAGGAACAAGCCAAGCCTCTGCCCCGTCCCGACGTGGTCGAACCCGACTACGACCTCAAGCCGATCGACTCTTCCAAGCCGATTCTTTTGCCCGGCCTCGACGACTGACCGGCCGCTTTACGGCAGGAGGCGTTGGGGCGAACGAGAACGGGCCGCGTATGATTTTCAGGCGCTTGCTCTGCTGCCTTTTGCTGTTGATTTGCGTGGGTTCGGCCGGGGCCCAGGACCAAACCGAACTCGCCTGGAAGACCCGGGCCAATCTGGC
This sequence comes from Vulcanimicrobiota bacterium, assembly GCA_050250895.1. Taxonomy (GTDB): domain Bacteria; phylum Vulcanimicrobiota; class Xenobia; order Xenobiales; family JADMJV01; genus CAYRFU01. Next base: position 211,396 of record JBFWNU010000006.1, read on the forward strand.
TGCCGGCCATTGGGACCAGGCCCGGGCTGGACTGGAAGCCCTGGCTCGAGGGCACCACGGCGCCGCCGACCCCTTCGAGCAAGCCTTCGCGGCCAGGGCCCTGGCCGAGGGTGCCAGACGCTTCCAGGGACGGGATTCGCGTCTGGCCGACCAGAGCTATCGGGCCGCCGCTGAGCGCCTCAAAAGCTTTGAGGGTTGGCTCTCGGAATATCCCAATCTCATCGATGTGCATGGCTTTCAAGAGCCCGCCTGGATTCACGGTCAGGCCGAGGCGGTCAGCCAGGCCATCCTGGCCTGGTGCGAGTTGACCGAACTCGACAAAGAGACGGGTCGCCGCGAACTCGTCGAGAAGTTTTGCGAGGGACTGCTGGCCCTTGACCGCAAGGACTCTTCTCGTTATCCGTTCGGGGCCCACACGTCGTTTGCGGCCATCGGGCGCGGTTATGTGCCGGTCGAAGGTGGACCCGACGCCTCGGGAGCCGAGTGGGTGACCTCGCGAGCCTATCAGGTGGCCGCTCTGGCCCGAGCCGGGCAGCTCTATAATCGTAGCGAGTGGTTGGCGGCAGCCGAGAAAGAGGCCCTGGGCATGACTGCCCACCTCGTCGTAGCCGATCGACCGGTGTTGGGCTTTGCGCCCCGCCCGATGGCCACCATCGACCCCCTGGCGGCTGCCGCCCTGGTCGAGAACCTGGTGGCCGTCTATCAGGCCAGCGGCAAGGATGTCTATGCGGTGTTGGCGGGCATCGGGGGAATTTGGGTCCGCCATCCCGAGGTCAGCAAGCGTCCCGAGGCAGTGGACCTGTTGAAGGCGGCTGTGGCCAATTTACCCGGTGACCGCTACCAGAACGGCGCGGATGTGGGCCGGCCGTCTGCCTATCAAGTGATGGACGCAGAGCGGGGCCGAGCCGTCAAAAAGGCTTTCGACATTCAAGACATCACCTATCCTGACGGCGAGGCCGGCCAGATCGTGACGGTCGGACGCGAGCAGATGTTTTGGATGCGCTTTGATGTCGATCGCGAAGACGATTACTTCTTCTACATGATTTTCCTCAAAAGCGAGGTCGGCGGCGGTCTGGTCTCGGTCATGATGCGAATCGACGGGGACAAGATCTTTCAGGTCAACCTGGGCGGGGCCTCGGGTGTGCCGTTCATGGATATCGAACTGGTCGAGGGGCCCCGTCACCTGCGCCAGGGCCCCCACTCGTTCGGCATTCGCTTCTCGGGACTCTTGATGACTCGTCCGGCGGTGCTGGACGCGGTGGTGGTGCAACCCGTGCTTGAACGTCGCACTCTCGATTTGCCGGGCGGCCGGCGCATGATCGTCCTCAAGAACATGGCCACGACTCCGGCTCGGACCACCTACGAAGAGGTTCACCCCTGGCCCGCTTCGCGGATCGAGGTGGTCGATGGGACGGGCCAAACCGCCCAACTGAGCTACGAGACCGACCCGCGCCGGCGCAAAGACTATCTGGTCGTGCCGGCCGGCGGAGTGGCGATTCTCGAGTGGACCCCGGGTCCGGGAACGGAGTGATTGCATGGATCTCGGCAAAGCCTTGACCGAAACGGCCAACCCGGCCAGTCTGAACCTCGACCAGATGTCGAGTCTGGAGATCATCCAGCTGATGAATACCGAAGACCTGCGGGTCCTCGAGGCGGCCGCAGCCGCGGCCCCCGTCACCGCCCGCCTGGTCGATGCCCTGGTCGAACGCTTTCGACGGGGTGGACGGCTTTTCTACATCGGAGCCGGCACCTCGGGACGGCTGGGCGTGTTGGACGCTTCGGAATGCCCACCCACCTTCGGCACCCCACCCGAACTCGTTCAGGGCATCATTGCGGGCGGCATGAAAGCCTTCTCTCAGGCGGTCGAGAAGGCCGAGGACAACCCCGCCGCCGGCGCCGAAGAGCTGCGCGCCCGCGGCTTTGGCGCCGATGACGTGCTGGTCGGGATCTCGGCTTCGGGGCGGACACCATTCGTCATGGGCGCCGTGGCCTACGCCCGCGAAGTCGGCGCCGTTACGGGCGGCATCTTCTGTAATCCGGGGAGTCCCCTCGAAACGGCTGTGGACTTTCCGCTGCTGCTGGAAGTCGGACCCGAGATCGTGACCGGCTCGACCCGTCTCAAGGCGGGGACCGCTACCAAGCTGGTGCTCAACCAGATTACCACCGCCGCCATGGTGCGCTCGGGTCGGGTGCTGGGCAACCTCATGGTCGACTTGATGCCGGCCTGCGAGAAACTCGAGGGACGTTCCCTGCGCATTCTCACTCAGGCCACCGGACTGTCCGAGGTGGAGGCCGGCGGGGTGCTGACTCGAGCCGACGGCGATCTGAAAGTGGCCATCGTGATGGCGGCGGGCGGCCTCGATGCCGTCCAGGCCCGCCGGCTTCTGGAAGAGACCGGAGACTTGCGCCTGGCCATCGAGCGAGCCCGCCCTTGAGGTGGTGGTATTCGCTGCTGTTCCTGGTGCTAGCAGCCTGCGCGCGAAGCCCTCAGGTGGCCCAGACCGGCGACCCGCTGCCGATTCCTACCCCCCGGCTCGAACAACTGGCTGCGCCGGTGGGCTTGCTCAAGAGCGAACCGACCTTTGAAGCACTGGGCTGGCGCTCCCGCTGGGAGTGGCAGGGAGCCGAAGAAGTGCTCAAGAGCCTGGATGTGCCCTATGTAGTGGTCACTCCCGAGCAACTCGGTCACTGGCAGGGCCAGATCCTGGTGCTGCCCAACGTGCGCAACACGTCGCCCCAGACCGTAGGCCGCATCAAGACGCTGGCGGATTCGGGGGTCAAGTTGCTGGGCACTTCCATGGTCAGCTACCGCAAGGCCGATAACAGTCCCTGGGCGCCGAACAACTTCGCCCTCTCGAAGGCTTTCGGAGTCGACTTTCACCGTTGGGTCGGCGCCCCTCCCCAGGCCGCCGCTCTTCAGCTAGAGCAACCGCTGGGGGGCGGCCGCGTGCTGTTGGGCCGCTATCAGGCGATGCTGGTCAAAGTCCACCCCAAGGCCAGCGTGCTGGCCACCTGGGAAGACGGCCAGGCAGCCATCGTCGAGGGGCCGGCCGGAATTTACGTGGGCGAGGACCTCTTTTGCTTCGAGAATTCGACCAGTCCTCAGGTCCTCAAGCTCATTTCTAGCCTGTTGCTGCGGCTTGACCCGAGTCTTGAGCTCAACCCCAAGCCCAAGTTGACTGTGCGCGCCCCCCACCCCCCCGTGGTGCCCATCCCCGACAGCCAGCGTCCGGTGCGCATCGGTCTGGGGCAAGTCAGCTCTGAGGTGGTCTTTCGAGCCCCGTCGGGCCTGAAAGTCGACGACCGGGTCCACTCCCAATACCGCCTCAAGCCCGACGATCCGCAGCCTCACAAGATCTCGGCCAAGCCTTACCTCGAGGTGCTGTGGACTCGCCCCAACGGCACCTACACCTGGTCGGCCTACCGCGGGACCCTCGAGTTCGTCCCTGGCGCATCGCCTCAGCTGCTCAACCTGGTGGACCTCGAGAGCTATCTGGCCGGCGTCGTTCCCAGCGAGGTTCCATCTTACTTTCCCGACGAGTCACTCAAGGCCATGGCGGTGGTGGCCCGCACCTTTGCGCTGTCGCACCTGCACCGACACGCCGCCTTTGACCTGTGCAGCGAGGTGCACTGCCAGGTCTATCGCGGGCTGGCCAAAGAAGCCTCGTCGACCAGTCGGGCCATCGCCGCCACCAGTGGCCAGACCCTCCGCTTCGATCAGAAGCCGGCCGACGCTACCTTTCACGCCGTGTGCGGCGGCCATACCGCTGATGTGGCCAAGATCTGGCCCCGCGGCACGGCCGTGGCCTATCTCGCCGGCGCCCCCGACCAGAGCGAGACTGTGCGCTTTGACCTGAGCAAAGAAGACGACCTGCGCCTGTTTTTAGGGGCTGACTTCAGCAGCGCCTATTGCTCGGGGGCCGGTCGCTTTCGCTGGCGCGAGAGCTATGCCTGGCCCGAGCTGCGCAAGAAGCTAGAGGAGGGCCTGAAGGTCAACCAGGGAGCCGACTTTCAGGGTCTGTCGGCCCTGACTTCGCTGCGCGTTTCGGGGCGAAGCCCCAGCGGACGCGTGGCGGAACTGATCGTCACCTCGCCTGAGCGAAGCTACACCGTCCGTGGTGACGCCATCCGCTGGCTGTTCTCGGCTGGCCAGGTGGGCGGGGCCGGCGGGCTTAACAGCACGCTTTTCTATCTGCGCACCACCGGCGAGGGCGACCAACGGGTGCTCGAGGTGGTCGGCGGCGGCTGGGGGCACGGGGTGGGAATGTGCCAGGAGGGCGCGGCCGGCCGGGCTCGAGGAGGTCAGAAATACCCCGAGATTCTGACCCATTACTACCCCGGCACTCGTCTCGAGGGAGCCGCCCCGGCCATCATCCGCTAGGCACCGGTTTGGGCTCGCGAGATAGAAACCGCCCAGACGCGAAGGCGTCGAGGGTTGGTGTGCGAGCGATATGCGACGGCTAGCTCCCTGGCTGAGTGAGTGTGAAACCACCCTCTATCCGCTTCCGGTCTCTCGACACATCCACTGCCAGGCCCATTCGAACATACACAAAGGTCAGCGAGTGGGCCGGGGAATGATCTTGGTCAAGAACAACGTCGGGGGCACCGCAAATTTCCTGCAAAGACTGCACGCCATCCTGACTGCTTAGCCCTCCCCGCGGGGTGGACAAACTCAAGCCGTAGATTCCTACCACATGTCCTGCCTCGACATCGAGGGTGATCAGGCAGCCTCCGTTGCCAAAGACAGACGAGAGATCGACCCGCGCGCAGTGACATCATGGCACCCCCAGCCCGTCCATCAGACCATCGGTCGTCATCCTCATGGGCTCGTTACGCCGGGCTCGGCCTATCTCAGTCTGGCCTTGAGATACTCCAGGTCGGCGCTGGCTTCGGTTAAGGGCAGAACCCGGTTGAGGTAGCTGTCGGCTCGCAAGTCGTCGTTGAGATAGAAGAGCAGTTGTTGGCCTTCCTTAAAGAGCCGGGCCGGATAAGTGGGGCCACCGTGGCCGTCGACCTTGACCTTGCCCTTGAGCTTGCCTTTGTAGAGCTGGTCGACCTGAACGGTGGCCAGCGAAGGATAGCCGTACTTGTCTTTGTTTACCGCCACCACCGTACCCACGAAGACCTGCGACGAACGGGCGAAGGCGGCCGGGGCGTCGGCAGGGGGAGTGCCGGTTGGGACTTCGGCCAGGGCGGGGAGCAGCAGGAGTAAGACGAGCAAGAAGGGTTTCATTTCCAAAGCTTGGCCGGACCATCGCCATTCCCCTTCGTCGCTGGCCCGCCTAACTAGCCCAACCAGACAGGGCCTCCATTCTGCTCATCGTCCCTCGCTGCGTCTCGAGAGGACCCCGCGCTTCGCCTTAGCGACCAGCCACCACCCGTCAGGTCTTGTTGTAGTTGAAGGTGACCCGGTTGGACTTGGTCAGGTAGCGGCCCTCGGTGTAGATGCCCAACTCGAAGGATAGGTCGGTGTTGCCGCTGGCCATGTGCAGCTGGTCGTACGGCATGAAAAGGGTCAAGTCGTTGAAACGAGCGCTGGGGTAGGCGGGCACGAAGTCGCGATTGATGCTGACGTAGCCGTCGACGTCCTTGTATTGTCCGTCGAAATCCTTCAGGGCCTGTCCGTTGGCGTAGTAGAAGTGCGAGGTCAGCAGGCAGGGCACGTTGAGGTGGTTGTTGACCGTGAAGCGAGCGTGAATCTTGAGTCCTTTCACGCCGTTTTCCCAGACGTTGTGTTCCAACCAGACGTTTTCGAAGTTGGCCTGAGGTTGCGCCTGGGCGCCCGCCGCCAGCAGCAGCATCAGGGCAACGAAGATGAGTTTTCGGTTCATGATACCCTCCAGATCTCAGTCTCTAGAGTATAGCCGGCAACCCGCCGATTCCGCGTCGTTAGCGACAAGCGGCAATCCGCGGGCGATGAACGGCTCTATTTGAGGTCCACCCAGAGAACCTCGCGGGCCACGTAGGCCTGGGGCTCTTTGATGGTAGGCCGGCCAGCACGGGTGCCCTGCATGACATTCTCCATCAACTTGCCGAAGGGACCCGCCACGGTGGCCGAAGGGTCCGACGACGAGCGCTGTTTGCCCTGGCTCTCGAGAAAGAGCAGATCGACCTCTTGCGACGTGCCGATGACTTTGAAGCCTTCTCGACCGCTACCCCCGTCGAAGGCCAGATCGACCGTCAGGGTCTGGCCGGGAGAGACCTTTTTCTGGGCCTCGATGCCATAGGGATACAGCACCTTGACGCCGCCGTCAGCCAGGAAGTTGAGGACCGAGACATAGAGCGGGGATTGGCTTTTGTTGGTGATCTTGAGCAGTGCCTCCTGGCCTTTGGCGAAGGCGAACAGACCATTGGGCCCGGCCGTGTGAGACGGGTCGGGCTGGAAGCTCTCGATGCTGCCCGAGAATTTGCCGGGCACCATTTCCACCTCGAGGCTCTGCGGCTGGTTGACCATGCGCTGCAGGTAGAGACGACGCGCCTCGCCTTTGAGGGCGCGGTGAATCAAGGCCGGTTCCCTGGTGGGGGAGAGGATGACCTCACCGGTGGCCCGCTCGAGCCGCAGATTGCCATTGTCGTTCCAGGCCAGCACCTCGGCTCCGGCCCCACGCTCGACTTTCTTGACCACGGGATCGTTCAGGAGCCCCAGCGCTTCGGCCTGAGGATCGACGAAGACCTCTACGGCCACCTCGCCGAAATTTTGTTCCATGACGAAACCCACCGCCGAGCGCAGGTCCTCGAGCGAGGCCGAGCCCTGCAGGGCGGCGTTGGCGCGATAGAGGTCGGTGCCGGTTTCGCCGACCACGGCCTCGCAAAGCTTCTTGGATTGGTCGTCCGGACTGCGGGTGCCGACTCGATAGAGAGCCACGCGGCTGCCGGGGGTCACTCCCAGCAGCCGACCGCGGTCGAGGATGACCGATGTGGGGGTAGCGCTCACCACCGACAGAGTTTCTTGGCGAGGGATGGCTTTGCCGCCTAGCAGCGAGAGCTTGAGATCGCCTTCGCCCATCGGGGTCTGGTCGTAGAAGAAGGTGTTGGCGCCCACCAGACGCAGCAGGTCGAGATAAGAGGAGTCGGGTCCCAGGCGAGGGTCTTCCAGGCCACTGACCAGGGCGTGCGTGAAGTCTCCGCCGTGGGTGGGATCTTCTTTGGCGGTCTGATGGGCCTGGCAGGCCGAGAGGACGACCCAACCCTGGCCGCCCGCGGCGTGACGCGAGGCGGTCAGAGTGGCGTCGCTACGGGCCTGTTGCCGGCAGCTGCCGCCGGTGCGAATTTTCTTGCCCAGGGTGCTGGCCGAGCGACTGATCGTGCCCGAATGGCAGCTATCAAAGATAAAGACTACCGAGCCCTGCTGGCCGCCCGAGCGAACTTTGGCGATGAGTTGCTGCAAAGCCGTCTCGATAAAGTCGTCGCGCACCACGCTGTCGGCGAAGGTCGGGTCGTTGGGGCCGGGGGCATCGATGGGGATGATGCACTCGTCGAGGCCGTCGTCCTCGGGGTCGTTCTTTTCCCAGCTATCAGCGTTAGGGGGCTCGCGATTGGGAACGGCGCAGCCGTGACCGGCGTAGAAGAAGATGACCGTCTCGCCCGGCTGGGCCTCGGTGACGAGCTTCTTCATGGCGCCTTCGAGGCCGGCTCGGGTGGCCTGCTCCTGGGTGACGATGGTGAGCTTGGCCGGGTCGGCCTTGAACCGGTCCACGAGCGCCTTCTTGATCTTTTCGACATCACCCGGAGGACCCTCGAGAGGTTCCCAGGCCCCGGTGTTTTGATAGGCCCCCACTCCGACCATCACAGCCCGGATGTCGGGGCCGTCGGCCCAGCCCAGGCTGCTGAGCATGAGGGCCAAGAGAAGCAGTTTCTTCATCGCCAGTCTCCTATCATGGTAAAGGCAGCCCAGTGGAAGGGATGCCGGGTTGCGGGGTCGGCCAGCAGAGCCTGCTGGGCTTCTTGCAGGGCCTGGGCGGGGGACTTCTTGGCCAGCAGGCCGGTGTAGAACTTCTCCATCAGCGAACGAGTCGAGTCGTCCGAGACCTTCCACAGGCTGGCCACCACGGTTGGGCAACCGGCAAAGCCGAAGGCATCGGCCAGGCTGGTCAATTCGGAAGTGTCCTGGGCCGACTCGCCCAGAGCGGTCTCACAGGCCGACAGGGACACCAGCCGGGTCTGGTCGAGTTGCAGACCGGCGATGTCGCTGATGGCCAGCTTTTGCTGGTTGGCCAGCACCAGAAAGCTCGAGTTGGGGTCACGAGCATTGAGCACACCGTGAGTAGCCAGGTGGATATATTCGTTGTCGGCGAGTGATTGTAGCCGATCCAGGGTGGCTTCACCGCCCAGCAGCACCGTGGCTTCGGGAAACTGCCGGCCGATGCTTTTGGCTTCTTCGGCCGCGGCTGGTAGCGAGCCGTCGGGATTGCCGATCGCGAACAGACGGCGGTTGCCGGTCGGGATGGCCGAGGCCAGGTGCTCGAGGTCACTCGACTTGAGCAGACTCACCACTTGCTTGCGTTCGATGAGAAACTCGAGCCGGTCGTCTTTGAGGCGGGCCACGCAACTCAGCGGCAGAGTCATCAGGCTGCCCGAGGGGATGAAGGCCAGCACTTTCTTGTCGGCGATGTCTGGCTCGACCGGGTCGATCAATAGCTTGTGCAGGTGCAGCAAGGCCTCTTCCAAGCCTTCGACCGGATTGGAAGGGGCCTGGGCCACGGCCCGACCGGCCCGCACCATCTGGCTAGCCTGGGTGGCCAACAGAGCCCGCCGGGTTTGCTTGACCAGGCTGTCCAGTTCGTTGCGGCTGACGGCAACCTGCCGAATCTTGAGTGATTCTCGGGTCAGTACGAACAAATAGAGCGAGTCTTTGGTCGGCAGGGTCTGCAGCACGACCGCATCGGCCGGAACCTGGGATTGAATGCGGGCGAAGTTGACCGGTCGAATCGACAAGAACTGGCCATAACCGGGATGCTGGCGCCGGATTTCGCCCAGGGCGGTGTAGAATTCTTGGCGATTGGCGGCTACCAGGCCTTCGGCCTTTTTGCCGCCCCGGGTTTGTTCGCTTTGCAGCGCCTGGCCCCGATCGCGCAGTTCGTCGAGGGCGCGCGTCGCCGAGCGCAGCTTGGGATCCGACTGAGCCAGGGCCTCGGCCTGGCCGCTCATCAAGCTCTCGGCCTGGCCCAGGCGGGCCAGGGTCTCGAAGGCTTCTGGCTGTTTGCCGGCCTCGAGCAACAGCTCGGCCTGAAGCTCATAGGCCCGGCGAAAGCGCTGGCGCAGATGAGCTGAGCCGCCGGCCTCGGTGAGGTAGTCCTCGACCAGGGTGACGGCTCGCTGACATGCCTTGAGGGCTCGTTCTTTTTGGCCCAGGGCCCGATCGACCTCGGCCAGTCGGATCAAAGCCACGATGATGCCGGGGCGATGATGGTGGGACTCGCTCTCTTTGAGAAGGGTCGCCGCCGTCGGGCGGGCGAGCTTTGCCCAGCCGGCCGGCTGTTTGGCGGCGAGCCGTTCCAGCTGGGTGAAGCGAGCGTCCTCCAGTCCCAGGTAGCCGACTCCAGAACGGGCGTCGTTCTGATAGACGAGCGCTTCTTCCAGGGCTTGCTCGTCATCTTCCAGTTGGGCCTTCTCGAGCTTGTAGAGGGCCACCACCCGAGCCACGTCACCCTGGGTCCAGGGGAACTCGTTGGGACTGCCCATATTGGCCAGTTGATAGGCCAGACCGGTCTCGCGAATGGCTTGCCAGGTGGCCTCGACCGGGGCAGCCAGCTCGCGCAGCAGAAGCAGCGCCTCGGCTTTGCGACCCTGCAACCGCCAGGTGCGCACGACTTGCAGCTCGAGGGCCTGGCTGGCCAACAAGAACTCGGGGTTCCAGACCCTGACGAAGGTGGCCAGGTCGGTCGGGTGCAGGCTCATGTCCATCTGCCCGGCCGCCAGGCGACGCAGGCGGCGCAGGTCTTCCCACACCACATAGTAGAGCTGGGCGTAGACCGGGAATTCGTTGGTCTCCGACGACATCTGGCGCAGCGCCGCGCTAATCCAGACGCTGGCCCCTTCACCAACCCAGCGGCCCAGACCGCCCTCGAGCGGTTGGCGCTCGAGGTTGTCGAGCTTGGACCAGGTAGCAGTGTGGCGGGCTAGCCATTGAGCTGGCGGCAAGTCGGGATTCTTCTGCAGTTCGCGTTCCAGGGCCAGGCTTTCGACCACGAATCCCTCCAGGGGGGCGGTCGGAAGTTGGGCCAGAGCGACTAGTTGGCGGTCGAGCACTTCGGGTCGTTCGGCTTTGTGGGCGGCAGTCGCCACGGCCAGTCTCACGAAGACCTCATCGCGGGGGGAGAGACCGGTCACCATTGTTTCGCCGCGCTCGATGGCTTCATCCCAGAGTCCGCCGCCTTCGAGGGCAACCAGTTCGAGCTTGGCCACCTGGAGGGGGTCGTGGGACTCGGCCTTCAACCGGGCGAGCAGGCCAGGCAAATAGGTCTGGTTGCCCACCCGAATGGCCAGGGTGGCGGCCGCCAGGCCCTGTTGCGCCGGCGGAGCGGCGGGCTGAGCCGGCATGACCGTGGCCATCGTTCCTCGGGTATCGATCGCCTCGTCCGCTTCGAACAGGGTGCCCCGCCAGCGGGTCACGGCCCAAAGCATACCCTTCTCCTTTAGCAACTGCTCGGGTTCGCCATAGCCTTCCATGCGAAAGGCCCGGGCGATGGTGTTGAGCCACTCGACCCGGTCGGGCTGCTGGGCCAGCACCTGGTCAAAGGCGGGGCGGGCCACCTCGGGATAGAGGCGAACCCCCTGCACGATCTTGATCAATTCGCCTGCTTGGCGCCACTGTTCGGTGCGGTTGAGGAACGTCTCGACATCGACCGGCTGGGCCCAGAGCGGGGCGGTGAGCAGCATCAGCCAGACGGCCAGAGCTTTCGGGATAGAAATCATGACCCGTCTTCTCCCAATTCGGAAAGGGGCGTTCGAAAGGGCGGCCTTTGGATCCTGGCTCACCATCCGGTAGCCTCCTTAAACCCTGGCACGAAGCGTCTCGAGAGGGGCACCTGAGAACCGTCTTCCAACACCAGGGTGTAGGAACCCGAAAACCACGAATTGACCTCGCGGATCTTCTGAAGGTTGACCAAAAAGGCTTTGTGGATTCTCAGAAAGCCGTGCTCGGCCAGCCGCTCTTCGAGCTCTTTGAGAGTGTGCCGGACCCGCAGGGGTGGGTGTTCCTGGGTGTGTAGATAGACCTTCTTCTCGCGAGCCTGGACCGACTGCAGTTGGGAGTAGTCGAGCAGAATCCAGCGTTCTTCGGCGGCCTCGCCCCAGAGCTTGGTGGCCTGCTGATGCCAGAGAAGCTTGCCCACGGACTCGTGCTGGTTGACCGGAATCTTGAGCCGGGCGACGGTCTGGGCTAGCCGGTCCTCGCGAAAAGGCTTGACCACATAGTCGACGGCGCTCAGCCGGAAGGCTTCGGCGGCGTGCTCGGAATAGGCCGTCGCAAAGACGATGCGCGGGGCCCCGCCGCGCTCGAGCAGGCGGGCGGCCACGGTCAGGCCGTCGTCACCCGGCATGTTGATGTCGAGGAACACTACGTCGAAGCTGTCGTTGGCCGTGCGCTCGAGCACATCGATTCCGTTTTCGGCCTCGGCAAATTCGGCGCTGGGCAGTAGCTCGTTGAGCATGTAGCGCAGTTCCTGGCGGGCAGGTCTCTCATCGTCGGCGATCAGGATCTTCATGGCGTCAGTTTCCATTCATAGCTGGTGGTCTCGCCCCGGCCGCAGGTCAAACCGGCCACCTGATGTGAGAGTTGGGCGGGGGCGCCATCGGCTTCGATGAGCAGCCGTCCGGGTTCCAGCGTGAGCAAGATGGTTCCACCCTGGGCGCGAGCGGCCAGTTCGCGGACTACACCACGCAGCAGCGCGCCGATCACCCTGGCCTCGACGATGCCATCCAGGCCTCGTTCATCGATGCGCTCGATGACCTCGAGGCGTTCGCCCAAACGGGCTTGCTCCAGGCGCAGATAGGCTCGAGCGGCCTCGATCTCTTCGCGCAGGCGCGCTTCGGTCTCGCTACCGAGGGCCGATTGGAGAACGGTAGACAGGTCGAGCAGAAGCTCTCGGGCCATCGCAGGCTCGGTGCGCACGAAATAGCGCACCGTGTTGATGGCGTTAAACAGAAAGTGGGGGTTGAGTTGGTGGCGCAGTTGGTCGGCCTGGACCTGCACTCGGTCGAGTTCGGTTCGCAATAGTTGCTCTCGTTGAAGAGCCGCTTTGGTAGAGCCTTTCCATTTTAGGTAAAGGGCCACGACCAGGCCCAGCAGGATCCAGTTCACAGGCCCTATTTTGTCATATTCGCGCGCCTTCCCGCCTGCTCGCACGATAAGTGGTCGAATCCGCCCGACAAGCGGTCGCGGCCCCTCGTCGGGGGTTCGTGACCGCTTGTCGGGACTCGAGGGCAGAACCGGTTACAGGTGCTAGGATGAGGCCCGGGGAGGAGCGATGCGCAAGTTTGCCGTGGTGATGATCTTGATGGGGTGCTTGACCGCGCTGGGTTGGTCGCGCCAGGTCAGCGTCTGGCGCTCTTCTTCGGGCTCGACCGTCAAGCTCGACGGAACCGAAAAGGAACAGTTCGCGGTGATCATGGTCGGGCCGGACGGAAGTCGTCGGGTCTTTCCCGGGCAGTGGGTCGAGGTCAGGAATTCGTTCACCTATTTCGTGGCCGGTCGGAGCCACTATTGCACCTTTTCGAGAGGCGGCTATTCCATCCAGGTCCGCAGCCCGGTAGGCAGCGACGAATGGAGTTTCGTGGGTTGGGAATCTCGCTAGAAGGATTCGAGGGAATGCCGCGCTGGATTGACGAAAGCCGCGAGCGACTTGAAAGGGCACTCGGTCAATACGCTGGCCTTTCTGCTGGGGGCGGTTCTGGTGCTGGTCGTGGTGGCCGACTATCGCGCCTCGCTGCTCCAGGCGCGCCAGAATTTCTGGAACGAGAGTCACAACCTGGCCCGGGGCGACAGCCAGAGAATGCGCCAGTCGTTGGGTTGGATCACCGCCACCCTCGACCTGGTGAAAAGCGATCAGATCCTCTCCACCTTCGTAGCCGCCGACGTTGCCCTTCCGCGTTCGAGTCGGGCTCGGGTCGAGCCGGCCTTTCGCTTGTTGGCTCAGCGAGCCGATGTGGTCAGCCTGCAGTTGCTCAGCAACTCGGGGCCCAAGCCTCGCGTCTTGATGAGCTTCGAGACGGGCACCGACCAGCCCGCCGAGGTCGGGCAGGCCGAGACTCGACTGGCAGGGTTGGCCGAACTCTTCAAGGCGAACCAGGCACCTTATCTAGTCAGCCCAACGTTGCCCATGGCCAGTAGGCGGCAGGCTTTCTACTATGCGGCCCCGCTTTATCATCGAGAGTTGCCTCTGGGCATGGTAACCTGCCTGGTCCTTTCCCAGGAGTTGCGCCGGGGGACCTCGCCCCAATTCGACCGCGTCCGCGAGGTTCGCTCGGGGCTGCTCATCGAGAGCGTGCCGCCCGCTCGCGAGGCTGGCAGCTATTATCACGAAGTGCTCGACCTGGGGCAGGGTTGGAAGCTCGAAGAGAGCCGCCCCGACAGCGACTATTGGGCTCGTCACGACGTCAGGAGCGCTCATCGCTCGTTAGCCCTGGGGCTGACCGCCGTGGTGTTGGCTATGTTGGCCGCCTGGAGTTTGGCGCTGCGCCGTTCGGCCCAGGCCGCCAGCCGGGCCAAGAGCGAATTCATGGCTAGCGTGAGTCATGAGATCCGGACCCCGCTCAATGGAATTCTGGGCATGACCAACCTGGCCCTCAAGACCCGCTTGAGCGTGGTGCAGAGCGAGTATCTGCGCACCGCCTCTTCGTCGGCCGAGTCGGTGCTCGGTCTGATCAACGATATCCTCGACTTTGCCAAGATCGAGGCCGGAGCGCTCGATATCTCGCCCATTCCCGTCGAGCTTCGCCAGTTACTGCACCAGGCACTCAAAACGCTGGCGCACAAGGCCGCCGAAAAGGAGGTCGAACTGGTGCTCTGGGTCGACCCGCGCGTGCCGCGCCGGGTATTGGCCGACCCTGTGCGCCTGCGTCAAGTCGTGTTGAATTTGGTTTCGAACGCGGTCAAGTTCACGGCCGAAGGAGAGATCCTGGTCAAAGTCCGACCACGCCTGGACAAGCTGCACTTTTCGGTCCGAGACACCGGCATCGGCATCGCCGCCGACCGCCAGCGGGCCATCTTCGAGCTTTTCACCCAGGCCGATTCTACCACCACCCGTCGCTACGGAGGGACCGGCCTGGGTCTATCGATCAGTCGCGAGCTGGTCGGTCGAATGGGGGGCGAGATCTGGGTCGAGAGCGAGCCCGAGCGCGGCAGCGTGTTTCATTTTACGGCCGACCTTTCCACGCTCGAGCCCATGCCCGAACCGGCGGATTTCAAGGGCCGGCAGGCCCTCGTGGTCGAGCCCAATCCTACCGCGCGGGGCCTGCTCGAGATGTTGCTTTCCGAGTGGAATTTTCGGGTCGAATCGTTGAGTGAAGCCGAAGTCTACGAGCGGGTTCGTCCGGGGGCAGTGGTGCTGATTCCCGCCGCCCGGGTCGAGGATTTTCGTCAACTCCAGGGGGTGAGGCTGATCGGTTTGGCTTCGCGCACGGAAGAGCTCGAGGTGGAAGGGGCCGATGCGGTGGTGGCCAAGCCGATTCTGCCCAGCGAGCTGTTGGCCCGCCTGGCCGGTGAGGAACCGTCCCAGACGCGATTGACTACCCTGCCGAGCCTGAAGTTGTTGCTGGCTGACGATAGCCCCATCAATCGCAAGATTGGCACCCTGATGCTCGAAGAGCAGGGCCATTCGGTGGTGGTGGCGCGGGACGGGGCCGAGGCGGTCGAACTGGCTCTGGGCGATGCCTATGACCTGATTCTGATGGACATGCAGATGCCCGGAGTCGACGGATTGGAGGCCTGTCGCCAGTTGCGCCGGCGGGGCTCGAAGGTACCCATCATCGCCCTCACCGGCAACGCTCTGCGCGAAGACCAGAAGCGTTGTCTCGAGGCTGGCATGAACGGGCACGTGGTCAAGCCCATCGACGAGCGTCGCCTGAATCTGGCCATGGAGCGGGTTTTGACCGGCCGAAAGCTGGCCGCGCCCCGGGTGCCCGGGGATCGCCGGTCTTCTCGGCCCTGGGACGGCCGGGTGTTTCGCGCCGACGTGAGCCTGGAGCGGGTGGGCGGCGACCCGCGGAACCTGAACACCGTGATGGTGATGTTTCTCGAACTCGCCGACCAGCATGTCGAGGCCGTTCGAGGCGCCCTCAAGGCGTGTGACCCGGAGGGTTTATCCCTGGCCGTCCACGCGCTCAAAGGCACCGTGGCGGCCTTTGACGCGCTGGCCGTGGTGCGCGTGCTCAGACGCCTGAGCGAGCGCGCCCGGGCGGGGGTGGCCGAGCCCCACGATCCCCTCCTGGAAGAACTCGAACTAGAAGTAGAGAAGCTAAAGGACGCCTTTCGGCAGTTTATTTCGGAGCCCGAAAAATGAAGAAGATAGCGATTCTATTGGTTTTGCTCTGTGCCCTGGCCCAGGCCGACGATGATTGGCGCCGGGGCAAGGCGCTCTCGCGTCAAGACGCCGAGCAGCTGCATGCCTTTCTCCTCTCGGGAGAACTGCTGGACTTCGCCCATCGCTGTGGGTCGGCTCGCTCCTACCTGCTGGCCGCCCAATTGCGTCTGGATTATCCCACCAAACCGTTCGAGCCGGGGCCTGTGCTTGAACTATGTCGCCAGGCGCGGGCGGTCATGGGTGACGACAGTCTGGCTCGGGGTTGGGCCGAGGAACTCGAGAATCGGGCCCGCAAGCACCCTCGAGGCGCGGCCGGTCCCCTCGAGGCTCGCGAAGGGGAGCTGCCGGCCGGCGGGTCCCTGACGCTGGCGGCTCAGTGGATGGCTGTCCGCGGCGACGGGAACTTTCAGCTCGAGCGTCTAGACCCCGCGGGAAAGGTGTTGGAGCGCACAGCGATCGGCGGAGAACTGTTTCTCACCACCGAGCCGGGTCAGCGAATTCGCCTGGTCAATCGCGGCGAAGGTGCCGGGTACTGGTTGCTGTGGCGGGGTCCCTAAAGGCAGAACCAGACCAGGGCCGTGGAGAGGGTGGCCAACACCAGGGACACCAAGACGATACGCACGGACTTGCGCTGCAGTTGAGCCTTGATGCGTTCATCGAGCCGGGCCCCCGTGGCCACCAGGAATACGCAAGTCTCTTCCTGGGCCTGGAGGATCCCGATGTAGCCGAAGAAAAACGGAAAGAAGGTCATCAGACGGACCCAGTCCGGCGGGTGCGTCGTGCGGATCATGACCACCATTAGCAAGGCCGCCGCGAACCCGATGACTCCGCCCAGACGGCGTCTAGCAATCTCCTTTTCGTCTAGATTGCCGCACTGGCTCATCGCCACATTCTTCCGCTGCCGCTACAGGCCTGACATTTCTTGCTGCCGTCGCAAACCACGCACAGCATGATGTAGCCGGCCCCACCGCAACTGCCGCATTTGCCCCGGCCGCACAGGTTGCAGCCGGCTCCGGAGCAGTTGGTGCAGAGCTTGCCGCCGTGGCAGTTACCGCAGATTTTCTTGCCCAACCCCTGGCAGCCCTGACAGACTCCCGAGCCGTTGCACACTCGGCAGGCCACGCCCTCGGGTGGGGGTGGCTCGGCGGGTGCCGCCTGAGCTGGGGCCGCCTGAGCCTTTGGCACCATGGCGCCCTTGAGGATGACGCTGAACTTTCGCTGCTGGATGGCAAAACTGTAGGCAGGCGGAGGAGAGCCGGGCGCGACTTTCATCGTTTCTGAGCTCAGGGCCTGATAGCCGGTTACCTGGTCGAGCAACTTGTGGTCGATGACCAGGGTGCGGTCAGGCTCGAGATGGGCCGCGACCGAGAGTCGCAGGCCGTGGGCCTCGTACGGGATTGGCTGCGCGTCTACCCAGAGCTTGACGGTCTCGGCATGATGCACGCCAGCATCGTCCTCGACGCAAAGTAGTTCGAGAAAAAATCGGTCCGAGGCCTGGGCGCTTAGCGCCCCCAAAAAAAGGAGAATGAAAATGGCGCGAGCTAGTCTCACTCCTTCACCATAGCCCGTGACGACGCAAAAGATGTGAACAAGCCGTTTCAATTCGATAGTGAGGCCCGTTTTGACTGTTCTGGCTGCACCAAGTGTTGCCGGGCACGCTGGAATATCCGGGTCGATGAAGAGCGGTTCGAGCGCCTCAAGGGCAGCCGATTAGCCCTGGAACTCGAGCTTCGGGACGGACGTTCGCCCTTCTACGAGAAAGCCAGCGGAGCGGTGGTCACCCACCGTCGCCAGGGAGCCTGCGCCTTTCTCGAGGAGAACCTCTGCTCGATCCACGCCCGCCACGGGGGATTGGCCAAGCCGCTCACCTGCCAGCTCTTTCCCTTCGTCATTCAAGAGACGCCCGAAGCCCTGGTGGTCGGGGTGTCGCACTACTGCAGCGCCGTGGCGCGGGGGGAGGGAAGGCCCCTGGCAGCTCATCTCGATGGTCTCGAACGCCTGCGGCCAGAACTCGAGATGACCCCCCTCGGGGGAGCCCCTATCGTGGTGGCCGTCCAGCTGAGGCTAGATTGGAGCGGCTACCTCCAGTTAGAGGCGGGACTGATAGAACGGCTAGGAAAGGGTCCGGCCGAGGCCGTTCTGCTGGGGCTGATCGAAGGCCTCGGCCAGTGGCTCGAAACGGGCCAGCAGCCCCCTTTGGAGCATCTTCTGGTGGGCGGGCGACCCTGGCTTGACGAGGCGATGCTCGAGGCTGGCGCGGTGGCCCTGGTGACCTGGGCCGAGAGCCGCAAGAGCGAGCAGCGGCTGGAGTTGTCGGCTCAGCTGCGTCGACGTGAGGCTGTCCTTTTACCCAGTAGCGGGGTGGCGGTTGATTATCAGGGCAAAGCCCCCCAACCGGAGTTGCTCGCCTATCTACGCAGTTTGATTTTTCGCAAGTTTCTGGTGCGTCGCGAGCCGCTCTTGACAGCCCTGATTGCGCTGGCCTGTCTGGAGCGGGCACTGGGCTATTACGGAACCGCTTTCTCGGCCGGATTGGATGCGCTCGAGCTGCTCCTGAGCCACGGAGACGGCGGGCACGAGGCGCTCACTCCCCTTACCGAGTTAGCCCTGGCTCAATCGTAGACGAGTTCGGCTCCGGCCTCGGCGATGGCCCCCCAGTTCTGGTCGGGTCGGGCCAGGATGCGCACTTTCAGTTGGCCCGAGGCGATGGCCTGGGCAAAACCGGGAAGGCGCTCCGAGGTGTAGGCGTGGCTGCCGGTTCGGCGCAGGGCCGGCGCGCCGGGCATGAACACGAAGGCTTGGCGAGCATCCACCTCGAGTTCGGGCAGTTTGCGTTCCAGCGCCAGGCCAGCCGCCCACACCACCAGGTGCCACTGGTGGCGCAGCCAGTTGCGGTTCTGGATGGTCAGTTTGAGTTGGCGCGGAAAGTAGCGCAGCCCCTGCTGGGCTCGATTCTGGGCCCACTGGTCGAAGGTCGCTTTGAGGCGGCTGGTGAGACGGTGAAAATCGTGGTAGACGCGATCAGGGCGCTGATGGGTCTGATGGCAACCGTACGGGTGAGGCAGGTTGGGATCGTAGGTCTGATTGTGAATGCGCTCACGGCTGTGAAACGAACTGCGGGTGAAGGCCAGGTAGTCGTCAAAGGTCTTGCGCGTCACCACCATGCCGTATTTGTCGGGGTCCCGGTCCATCAGAGCGCCGGGCTCGATCGAGAGGGGCGTCACGGCCAGTTCGCCGATGGCCGGTCCGAAAGTGCTGAGTAGATGGCCGATCCAGGCCTCCGCTTCGAGCACGTGCTGGGGCTCTTCAGTAGGTAGACCGAGAATGCCGTACAGGCCGGCGTCGAGGTTGGGATGCGAGGCGATGGCGGCCAGGACTTCTTCGAAGGCCGAATTGGGGGCATAGGGCTTTAGCTGGCGACGCTCGGCCAGCCGCTGGCGAACTTCCTGGCTCAAGGACTGGGCGTCGAGCGAAATAAAAGCGCTGGCGAAACGGTCCGCCAGAAAGTGCACGAACTCGACTTCGGGCAGTGACCAGAAATAGAAGGCCACGTGGTAGCGACCTCGAGGCAGTTGCTCGAAGAGCTGGCGGTAATAGTCGCCTTTGCCCGGGTCGGCGATGGGGTCGAAGTCGAACAGGTAGGTCCCTTTCGACCACGGTTCGAGCACCTGCATGTCGTGGAGCACATCGTCGAAGGGTCGATAGAGATACCCTTTGCGGCCAAACATTCGCTTGTGGCCCAGAGCGCTGCCGGCGCAGAACATGCAGGTACAGCGGCAGCCCTTGCCGGTCCAGATGAAGGGAGCGTTAAAACCGATCATCTCGAGCACGTCAGGGTCGGCGAGGGCGGTCAGGTCGTCGGCCAGACGCAGGTTTTGGCCGTCATCGTTTTGCTGGACATAGGTGGTGGGCAGCACTGCTTCGGCGCTGGTCAGGTTGCAGCTGGGGGCTCCCAGAGCATAATCGAGCAACGGTTTCTCTCCATCACCCCGGACTACGGCGTCGAACTGGGTTCGGGCCACCAGTTCGGGAGCGAACGAGGTGGCCGTCTGGCCGCCGCTCACCAGCCGGGCCGGGGGGTGGTAGCGCCGCACCAACCGGGCCACCTCGGTGGCTCCATAGAGGGTATCCCACCATTTGCAACTGACGGCCACCGTGTCGGGCCGATAGTCCTCGAGTACCTGGATCATCTTGTCGATCCAGTAGGGGCCGTCGAGAGGCTCGGTGCGAGCCTCGACCCCCCCTCGTTGCAAGAAGCTCGCCAGGGTCAGGGTGGCGTTGTTGAACAACGTCTGAGCTCCATCGGCTCGGCGAGGAGGGTTAAAGAACATGACTTTGGCCACGCCCCAATGTAACACACCGAGGGGGAAAAAATCACGGCGAGCGGCAGCCGGTTCGGTTACGATCAGGCCATGAACAAACCGATCGTCGTGATGCTGTGGGGAGCCCCCGCCTCTGGAAAGACTACTATCGCCGCCGGATTACGGCCGCGGCTCGAGCAAGAGTACGGGCTGCCCGTCTGCCATCTGAGCCCCGACACCCTCAACCAGGCCATCGTCGGAGACCGCTTCCTGGCCTCGATTCGCGAGGCACTCTACCAGGGCGCCATGGCCATGCTCGAGGCGATGCTCAACAGCCAGCACCTGGTTTTGCTCGACGGCACCTTTCTCTCGAGAGACCTGCGCCAGCGCGTGGCCGGCCTGGCCAGGGAGCGGGGAGCCACGCTGGTGTCGGTCCATATCACTTGCTCGTATCCGTCGCGGGCGGCCCGCAATGCCGGCCGGCCCGACAGCGCGCGGGTGCGAGCGGAATGGATGCGCAAGGCCCACTATCAGGCGCTGGCCGCCCGGGCCGAGGCCGATCTCGTCATCGACACCGAGCGGTGCCCGGCCCCCGAGGCCGTCGAATCGGTGTTGAACTATCTGGTTCACCGGCTGGAGTTGAATGAAGGGGTTTATCAAGGAAGTTGGGTTCTCGTATAATGGGTGGATGGAGATCGAGCGCCAGGAAGGTTGGCCGCGCCAGTTCGCAATTTTGTTGTTGCTCCTGAGCCTTGGCGCTATCCCGCTCACGGCTTGGAAGGTCGGCCTCGACGGTGTCTGGCCGGGATGGTGGGGGGCGGCCCTGACCCTCAGTCTGCCCTTGCTGATGTGGCGCCGCGGCGTTCGCATCGACCCCCAGGCTCGTTTGTTGTGGCCCTGGTGGGGATTGAGGTGTCCCGGTCTGGGTCTTTGGAAGTTTCGCGAAGGAGAGTCGCGAAGCACGGCCGGCTTCGAACACGTCGAGGTCGAGGCCCTCGACCGCGGAGAGCACTATAAGAACAAGCCCATGGCGCGGGTTTTGCTGGGATGCGCCGGGCATCCTCTCCAGCGAGAGATTGTCGACGACGAGTATGCCGACATCGAGGCGGCCAGGCGTTGCGCCGAGCGGGTTTCTCAATGCCTGGGGTTGGAGCTACAGGGCTTTTGCCCACCGGAGAGAATCGGGTGCGATGGCCACGGGCAAGACGCAGACAGCCGCTAAGAGCCTGCTGATGGTTGGATTTTCTCCCGAGGTACGCGGAGAGATCGAGCCGCTTGTGCCGGGCCTGGTGGTGGAGGTGTGTCCCCGCTCGCAGGCAGTGGCGCTGGTGAGCGCGGGTGTGTATTCGTTCGTTCTGTTCGAGGGGAAGGACCACTCCAGCGAGCTACCCGAGTTGGTAAACGACGTTCGTAAGCACGCCCAGGCTCCGCCGCCCGTCATGGCTGCCATCCTGGCCTATCAGGATAAGGCCTTTCTGTTCGAGCTGGTCAGTCGCGGTATCGCCAGGCTGTTCTACCAGCCGATCGAGATCGACGAACTGGGGCGGCAGCTGTCCTGGATGTTGGGCCTCGAGAAGCCGTCCTTGCGGCTATTCGCACCGACCGCCGAGCCCAAGGAGGGCTCGGACACGCTGCGCCAGGCCCTGGTGGCTGAGGCCACCCGCCAACTGCAGGAGATGGCGCGCTCGGTGCGCGAGCACAGTTTCGAGCCCCGCCGCGCCGAGCACCGCGAGCGCCTACGAAAGCTGGTGGGCAGTCTGGGGTCGTTCGGCTTCGTCGATTGCTCGGCCCTGGTTCGCCGTCTCGAGAATCTATTGCGTCTGGAGCGCGCACTCACGGCCGAGCAAGACGAGCATTTCTTGTCTTTGACCGCAGAAGTGTTGGAATTGTTGGTGGCGCCCACCCCCGACAATCCTATCGTGGCGCAGGCATCGTCGCTACCCACCATTCTGGTGAGCTCGCACGACACCAGCTTGCGGACGCAGCTGGCGGCCGAGGCCTCGTCGCATCGCCTGCGGGTGCTCGACGTGCCGCCCGCCCAGTTGGAAGGGGTGTTGGCCGGGACGGCTCCGGACGGTCTGATTGTGGATTTTAGCCGCTTCTCGTCTCAAGAGGTGGCGGACATCGGTCCCCGCCTCAAGGCAGCCGGGTGCCCTATTCTCGGCCTGGCCGAGCAACCCCGGCTGCAAGAGCGGGCCGAGATCGCCTCGGCCGGCGTGACCGCCCTGCTGGAGAAGCCGGTGGAAGCCAGCCATCTGCTCGAGAAGCTTCAAGAGCTCCTGACCATTCCGGCTTTCACCCGCATCGTGGCCATGGACGATGACCCCGTTTTTCTGGCCAGCCTCGAAGCCATGCTGATGCCGCTGCGGGCCCACTTTACGCCGGTGTCGACCGACCAGGCTCTGTGGGAGGCAGTCGAAACCAAGAACCCCGACCTGGTCATTTTGGACATCGGCGTACCCGGGACCGACGGCATCAAGCTCTGCCGCACGCTGCGAGCCGACCCTCGTTTTGCCGAACTAGCGGTCATCTTGATTTCGGCCAACGTCACGGCCGAGGCCCGGCGCCGCACCTACGAGGCCGGAGCCGACGATTGCGTCTCGAAGTCGATCGGCACGGTCGAACTCCGGACCCGCATCGCTACCCGGTTGCGGCGGGCCAAAGCCAGCCGCAAGCTCGAAGTCGATGAGTTGACCCAGGTCATGACCCGAGCCCCGGCCATCAAGGCCTTGCGGCACCTCTTGACTTTAGGCCGCCGCCGGATGTTTCCGGTGTCGCTTGCGATCATCGACCTCGATCACTTCAAGCAGGTCAACGATACCCACGGGCATCCGGTGGGTGACCAGGTGCTGCGCGGCACCGCCCGGATTCTCAAGCAATCTTTCCGGGCCGAGGATGTGGTCTCTCGCTGGGGAGGCGAAGAGTTCGTGGTGGGCATGCTGATGATGACCCGAGCCCAGGCGGCCCGCCGCATGCGAGACGTGCTCGAGCGATTGCAGCTAGAGAATTTTCACGGCCAGGACGGTAGCGAATTCAAGGTCAGTTTCAGTTGCGGAGTGGCCCAGTTTCCAGAAGACGGTATGGAGTTGGAAAGCCTTTATCGAGAGGCCGATCGCGGCCTTTATCTGGCCAAGGAAGGCGGTCGTTGTCAGGTGGTCGAGTCGATGCCTGAACAGCCACTGCCGACCACCGACCGCTTTGACGTCGTGCTGGTCGAAGAGGACCATCCCCTGGGCACCGTGGTCGCCGACTCCCTCGAGGGCCTGGGCTTGAGTGTTCACTGGATTCGCGAAGGTCGAGCCGTGCTCGAGTCGTTAGCCGGGCCCATTCCCAAGGTGCGCGGTAGGGTGATCGTGCTCGATAACGACCTGGCCGACGGGGGTGGGCTGGAGTTGCTGGCCAAACTGGCCCAGGATCAGGTGGTCGAGCAGTCGCAGGTGATCACCCTCAGCGGACAGATGAATGAAAAAGATGTGGTGGCGGCTTTCGAGATGGGCGTCCAGGACCATGTGTCCAAGCCGTTCATCCTACCCGTGCTGGTGCGGCGCATCGAGCGTGCTCTCGGCTAAGGAGTTGAGCAAGTTCTGTTCGGCGCCCAGCCTGGCCAGCATGCCCCTCAATCGCCCCGGCAAGGCAGCTGTGAATTGGCGGACTCGCTGGCGATAGGGCAGCTCGAGTCGCCAGGAATGGAGCAGCAGTCGCGATATTCCCAGGTGCGTCTCGAAGAGCCGGTTGTGCTCCTTGTCGCCGTGTTGGCCGTCACCCAGGACGGGGAAGCCGGCACTTCTGAGGTGGCGACGGATTTGGTGATGGATCCCGCGTTCGGGATAGGCCACGATCAGGGCGTAGCGAGCCGTGGCGAACCGCTGGTTAGGCCACGGCTGTTCGAACCTGGCCAGCGTTTCGGTGCGAGTTACGGCGGTTTTTTGGTCGAGCAGAGCGTCGATGCTGAGGGGCTCGGGCCAACCTCGAACCAGCGCTAAATAGGTCTTGGTTACCTGTTGATTCTGGAAAGCCAGGCTCAGTTCGCGAGCAGCCTCACGAGTGCGGCCGAGTACGATTACCCCGGAAGTGCCGCGGTCAAGACGGTTGACCGGGAAGACCGGGCCGTGTAGTTGCTGCTTGAGGCAGTCTAAGAGGGTGTAAGAGTCGCGGGCTTGTTGGGAGCGGTGAATGACCAGCCCCGAAGGCTTATCCACCACCAGCAGGTCGTCGGTCGAGCAGAGAATCTTGATGGTTCTCGGCATGCTCGCTCAAGCCCGCCGAACAGCCGGACGATCAGGCCTCGAGCGGTTTCCAGCCGGCGGCTTCGAGCACACAAAGAGCGTCGGGGGTGACGAACCGGAAAACTTTCACCAGTCCGCTGAGGTTCTTCATCGTCAAATCTCTCATGGCTCGACTCTATGTCGCTGCCCGCGCGCTCGGGTTTCCGTTTTGTAAACAGGTGTCGGATCGGCTATGACCGTCGAGCTGCTCGGCCAGTTCCAGGACGTCGCACGGCCAGAGAAAGCGCGGGCGCGGGTGCACGATTCCACTGGCTTTGGAGTGGGCTCGACTGGTGAGCACGGCCGACAACCAGCCCGGGGCCACCGCTTGGCGGCCACCGAACGCCCCTAGCAAAGCCCCGGCGATGGCCGCATTGGTGTCGGCGTCGCCACCTTGGCGGGCGGTGTCGACGAGGGCCTCCATCAGAGGGCGACCACTCATCAACTGATAGAAGGCGTTGTGAAACGCGATTTTGATCCAACCGGCCTGGTGGAGATAGGTGGGCGGGGGGCCGACCAGGGCCGCGTCGAGCAGTTCGCGCACGGGGTAATCGGCCACCCCGTAGGCTTGGTCTAGAGCCTGCGCAGGGTTGGCCCCCTCGAGGCCCGCCGCCAGCGCCGTCAGGTAGGCCGCGCAGCACTCTCCACAGAGCGGATTGGCGTGGGTCAAGGCCGAGTCGAGGCGGGCTTGCTGGCCCAGTTGGTCGCCGCGATAAGCCAGGGCCAGCGGGCTACAGCGCATCAGCGAGCCGTTGGCCTGAGAATCGACGCTGACGAGGCCCAGCTTCAAAGCCGAATAGGTCGTACGTCCGATGTCGAAGGGGCGCGACTCATACCAGTATTGATAAGCAAGCGAGGCCGTGGTTCCCCCAATGAGGGCGCGGGCCAGGCACAGAGCCATCTCGGAGTCGTCGGTGGGTTGCCCCGCCAGCAGAGAGAAGGGACCTTTGCCGTCCACTGGACGGCCCGGCCCGTCGGGAAAATCGCGGGCAATCTGCTGGGGGGTGGAGAATTCGGTTTGAGAGCCCAGCGAGTCGCCGACCAGTTGACCCAGCATTGCCCCCTGGAGCCGCGAGAGACGGTCGGGATCGCTGACCCGATGATGGGCCCGCACCGGGTAGGGTAGGGGAGACTGGTTGGGCCGGGTTTGGAAGACCGTTGTCCAGGGGCGGCGGGAGAGTTCTTGGCGGCCCGCAAACAACCAGCCGGATCGCGAACGGGCTTGAGTGTCGTAGCTGACGACCTGGCCGTCCTGGTTGTAGAGTTCGAGCCCGGCGGCCCGCAGTAGCGCGTGGCAAGCGGCGTAGTCGTGGGCCTGAGTCGGGCTCAGCGAGACCCCGGCGGTGCCCTCGCCAGCGGCCACCAGGGCGAAACGATAGGCTACGCTCGGCATGGTGCGGTAGCGTCCTCCATCGAGGCAGTCGAGATTGGCCTCGACGTTCTCGTCGCCTGCCTGCGAGATCAGGGTGACCGAGTGCGGAGGGCGCACCAGCGGGCCGGGCCACCGCTGCAACTGCTGGCCCCGAGCCCAGCTGATGAGGTCGCCGCGGTCGTCGGGGTAGGTGGGCGAGAAGACCACGCCCAGAACCGGCTCTCGATCCTCGATCAGGGCCACGGCCACCGAGCTGCCGCGATAGCCGGCCAGGAAGGCGGCCGTCCCGTCTTGCGGGTCGATGACCCACCAGCGCTTGGGGTGGCGAGGATTGCACAGCTCCCCAAGCTCCTCGCCCCGGAGGCTGCAATCGCCATCGAGCTCCAGCAGGCGGTCGCGCAGAAAGCGTTCCACCTCGACATCGATGGCGGCTTTGTCGCCGCTGCCGCGAGGGCCCCCCGGGCGGTGAAACTCGGCTCGGATCATGGCGCCCGCCTGGCGGACTGCCTCGATAACTCCATCCAGTAGTGGTTTCATAGCTTCCTCACATAGGCCACCGGAACCCGGTCGGTTAGATACACATTGTTTTCGGAACGATAAAAGACGAAGCCCTGAGCGTGCATCCGCCCGGCGTCGACTGCCAGCACCAGCAGCGTCTCGCGACGGTGGCGACTGCCCACGTTGCGGGCGGTAGCCACCTCGGTCGAAAGGTGGACGTGGTGGCGAGCCATCGGTAAGAGGGCGCCGCTTTGTTGAATCCGCTCGAAGCGTTGCTCGGTGGTGCCGTGATAAAGGCTTGGGGGCGGGATGACCGGGGTGGGGTCGAAGGCCCTCACCTCGACCGAATGACCCTGATTGGCTCGGATTTTCCCCTCTCGTAGCGAATAACGGCCTTTGTCGTCAGCTTCCACCAGCTGTTCCAAGCCGCGGCGGTCGAGTTCCCATCCTTTGACCACTTTGAGTTGCTCGAGCAGATAGGCCGCGTCGGTCCAACCGTGCTCGTCGAGTTCGATTCCCAGGTCATCGGGTCGGTGACGCAGAGCGTAAGCGAGATATTTAGCGAGGGCGTGGCGAGTCATGGTGTATATGATACACTATTTGGAAATCCATGGCAACCCGTTGGAGATTTACATCAAGTTCATACTCCCTGCCTGCTTCCATCATACGTTGAGGGCGACCCAAGACGCCAAACATCGTCGGGCCGACGATTTCACCGAGGAGATAGAACCCATGCAGGCTTTGCAGTCCGTCCAGCCTTCGCTCGCTTTCACCAGTCACCGCGCGGTGGCCCCCGCCCGGGTAGAAACCCCTGCCGAGAACGGCGACACCTTCCGTCCCGCCGACGATCAGCAGCCCCCGCCACCCCCTCCGCCGCCGGCGAACATCAGTCACTATTACTACAGCCAGGACAGCCTGGCCGAGCAGCTCAAGACCGACCAGTTCCCGGCCGCCGGTATCGAAGCCGGGCCGTCCAACTCGCGCCTGCGAGTGGTCGACAGCGAGCACGAGACGGCTGCCCCTGATGAGCAGGGCAACATGCTTTATCTGCCCAACGACCCGCGCTTCAACCAGGTGCAGAGCTTCGTAGCTGCCAATCGCGCCCAGAGCTTCTTCACCGAGATGCTGGGCCGCGAGCCCGAGTGGGCTTTCGGCTCGCCGCAGCTCGATATCAACCCCTTTGGCGGCGATATGCTCAACGCCTACTACAGTCGGAGTGACGGCTCGGTCAACTTCTTCCAGCATTTCGACGCTCGCATGAACAAGACGGTCGACTCTGGCCTATCGGCCGAGGTCGTCTACCACGAGCTGGGCCACGCTTTGCTCGACGCCGTCCGTCCGGGCTGGATCAGCTCCTACCGTGGCGCCACCGGCGGCATTCATGAGGGCTTCGGCGATATGCTGAGCATCATGGTCGGCTTGCGTGACGAGCGCAACCTCGACAAGGTCATCGCCGAGACCGGCGGCGACCTGTGGAAAGACAACTCCATTTCGCGTCTGGCTGAAGAGCTGGGCCGCGCCATCTGGGATGAGACCGGCACCGAGCGCCCCCACCACGACTATCTGCGCAACGCTCGCAACGGCCTCATCAACGCCGATCCCTCCACCTTGCCCTGGCGTCCGCCCGCCGAAGATCAACTGGGCGCCGAGCCGCACAACTATTCACGAGTGGCTTCCGCCGCCGTCTACGACGTGCTGGCTTCGCTCAACCAGCAGTTCCAGGCTCAGGGCTTCGGAGTCCGCGAGTCGATCGAAAAGGCCCGGGACATCACCGCCAAGATGGTGATCAAAGGCTTCGAATTCTGCCCGCCCGGCAGTCTTCCCAGCTACGGTCACTTTGCAGCCGGAATGCTGGCCGTTGACGCCAGCGAGTTCGGGGGCAAATACCACGACACCGTGGCCAACATGATGGCCGCTCGTAACATCATTCCTCCCGCTCCCGAGCCCCCGCCGCAGGGCATCGCCCTGCCCGAGAACGTCAACGCTGCCAGCGCCCAGGCGCTGCTCGAGGACAAGCGCGAGGCGCTGGGCGTGCCGGCCGGCTTGAACCTGGCGGTGGAGAAGATCAAGACCAACGAAGAGGGCCAGACCTTCGTGACCTACACCTACTCCAAAGACATCGATGTGGCTGAGGCCTCTGGGGTCGAGAACGCCATCGTCAAAGAGCAGGGGGGATTGACCCTGGCCTTCGACGCCGACGGCAAGCTCTTCTTCAAGACCCTCAACGAGATCAAGCCTCAAGATGAAGCCGAGATCCGCGAGTCGGTCAAGAAGAACGTCGAAGAGGGTGCCATCCACACCCACTCGATCTTCAATTCGCTGCCCGGCACCAGCAAGCTCTTCAAGAGCCAGCACGTTCCTTTCCGCGGCTATGTTGCCCACGAGAACGGCCAGGTCGTGCTCAAGAAGTCGCCTATTATCGACTAGTCGTCAGACGGTAGTCTAGAGACGGTAGACGGTTAGGGAAGGTGCCAGTCCTCGGACTGGCGCCTTTCTTTTTGGACGGTGCCCTGGCGCGTGATAGATACCGCCGAGATCGCCAAGCGCCCACTGGCGAGCCACCTCGAGCCGCCTCACGACAGGCCACCCAACCTCAAAGATGCCCCCGCCCAGCGACTCATACAACCTCGGCGCCTCGGCGCCTTTGCGGTTTTCCAAAAGGCGCCACCGAACGCCCGGAGCACGATTCTATAGGAAAATCCTAACCGTGCGTTTACACGGGCGGGGACGACTTGTAACAAGTTTGTAATGTTTCCAAGCAGCCCTCCATAAACGATTCCAACTTGCGGGCCGACAATGGAATTAATAATAACGCGAGCGGAGTGATCGGTTTGAACTTTGGAATGAACAACATCGGGGGCGGCTTCATGCCCCAGATGAATGGAATGAATAACAATCCCTTCGGCCAGATGTTCCAACTGGTGATGGGCCTCTTGATGGGGATGCTCACCGGCGGACTGATGGGCGGATTGATGGACCCCCGTAACGGCGGGGCCTTTGCCCCGGGGATGAACCCTGGATTTGGGGGGCCGGGCGGCTGCGGTTGCCCCGGCTCGGGAGGCCTGGGCAACAACCTGGGCTCGTTTCTGGGTGGGCCTGGCGGCAACTTCGGGGGGCCGGGCGGCAACTACGGCGGCCCCGGCGGCAACTACGGCGCACCCAACGCCAACCCCAATACCCAGATCCCGAACTACGGACCCAATGCGTCCAAGCAGCAGATTGGCCAGATGCTCGATGCGGCCGCGGCCAAGTACGGCATCCCTCCTAACATCCTCAAAGCGGTCGCCTATCAAGAAAGTGGCTGGCGAACCAACGCTCGTTCGTTCGATGGGGGTCACGGTAAGGGAGTGATGCAGATCGACGACCGCTTCCACCAGTTTGCCCGGACCAATGCGGTCTTCGACCCGGCCCAGAACATCGATTACGGCGCCAAGTTCCTGCGCAGCCTGTACGACAAGACCGGTTCGTGGGAGGCTGCTCTCAAGCGCTACAACGGCGGCTCGTCCTATCCGCCCAAGATCATGTCGCTGGCCCAGCGGCAGCCCTGGCGTCAGTGGGGCTAAGGTCCCGATTTCAGCCAGGGTCGAATCTTGCGCATCAGAGTCAGCCTCAGGTCGACGCGGCCGGCCAGGTCGAACTGGGATTCCACCACGTAGCGTCGGGCTGAACCCAGGTGACGAAGCGCGCAAGAGTAGCTGATCTCGACCCCGTCTGCGTCGAGCAGGCGCAACCCGTCTAAAGCCGGCTCGAGCAGGCGGGGGTGAGCTTCGAGGCCCTCGATCAGGATCGACACGGCCCGATCCGGGCAGTCAGCGTCGTCAGGCTCGACTCGGGTGATGACGACGTTTTCTTCAGCTAACCGAAGGTTGCCGAGAGGCTGGTCCAGCGAGCAAGCCAGCACATCCTCGAACAGATAGGTTTCGGGCTCGAGTTCGGCGTCCTCCAGCTCGAGTTCGCCACTGCCCAGACGCTGGTAAAGCTGTTCGAGATAGGCGGCCAGTCCCGAGGCCATGACCCGCCGATGAGAGCAGTCGAAGTCGACCTCGATCACCTGGCCCACGGTTCCCTCCGGGGTGGGGTCGAGGTCCAGGCAGATCAGATTGCCGCTGTGATCGTGGGCGATGGGCAGCCAGAGAGGGCTGGCGTAGAGCGGTTTGACCGGCCCCTCGCATTCGAGCCAGTCCAGTCGGACCTCGCCCAGGCGAGCCGTGTCGAGCATCGTTTCATAGTGGGACGCGATTTCGTCCAGATTTAGCAAGCTCCAGCCCTCGAGCAGGCCGCAGGGCGAGCTGTCATCCTGGCCCCCCTGCCAGCCAAAGAATTCCCGGACAGCCGGCGGTGGCTCCAGCCCGAGTTGGCGAAAGAACAACCTCAGCCGCGCCTCCGGGGCTCCCGGCGACAGGCTCTGGTGGACTCGCGGCGAGTTATGCTCGAGCCACTCGACCAGTCTCTCCCAGGCGGCTAAGGCGGAGGGCAGGTCTGGCCCCGATGGCAAAGGCCGTTGGTCCATCAGTTCAACCAGGAAGTCCTCCAGACTGGCGGCCACCACCTTGCGAGTGCTGCCACTTAGATCGACCTCGACCAGTTGGCCTTCAACCCCACCCTCGGCTGGCTCGAGGTCAAAGCAAAGTAGACGCGAGATGCCGTGGCGAGCCATCGGAACCCAGCCTCTAAGACCGAGCGCCGGCCGCAGAGGGCCCTGGCACTCGAGCTGCTCCCGAGGTAGGGCCTGGCCCGAGGCCAGGTTGCCCATGCGTGTCCAACATTCGAGGCTCTCTTGAAAAGAAAGCGACCACCAGTCGCCGAGCAGAGGTTGGCTGGCCGTCTCGGCCTGGCCCTGTTGCAGCGAGAAAAATTCTCGCATGGTCGGGGGAAAGCGAAAGCCGAAGCCGTTCTCCATGTATTCGATTTCGTCCGGCCTGGCCCCGGGACGCAGCTGAAGCCGCTCGCTGGAGGAGTTTTCGAGTAATCGATTCCACAGCTGCGAGAACCCGGTCATCCGGGCAGCTTCGCGATTAACGCTTGTGATCCCTCAGTCGGGCCGCCACTCGAAGAAGCTGACCATCTCGCGGTAGACATCCGAGTCGTTGGGCAGATTGCCGTGGTGCTTGTAGCCTTTGCCCGGCAGCAATTTGACCGGCACCCCCGGCATCTCGAGGCTGGAGGCCTCGACCATCCCGTCGCCGCCGGCCATTGGCCACCAACCGGCCGAGGCGGTGGGCAGGTCTTTGCCACCCACGATTTCGAGCGACTCGGTCTGGGCTACCTGGTGGGACCAGTGGTCGTTGAGCGCGGCCAGGTGAGGATTGTCACGACCGTCGCGGTCCGAGGCCCCCATCCATTCCATGGCCGGCAGATGAGCGGGGGTGAGCCCGGCCATGCCCATGGCCCACTGGATATCCCGGGCGATCAAGCGGGCTCCCAATTTGCCCAGGCGCGAGCCTTTGTTGCCGGTTCCCAGCAGCATGACCTTGCCCACGCGTTCGGGATACTCGTCTAGATAGACGCGGGTGGCCAGTCCTCCCATGCTATAGCCTAAGAGGTCGAGGCGTTCGCTGCCGGTGGCCTGGCGAACCGCTCGGAAGGCCCTATCGAGTTGGGGAGCCGTGCGGTCGGGCGGCGAGAGGACATCGTCGAAAACGACCACGAAGACCCTGGCCTGGGCATCGACGTGAGCGGCCGGTTGGCTGCACTCTTTGTCGACAAAGATGGAGCCGTCTTTGACATAGTAGGCGTGCCCACCGTTGCGACCGTCGCTGGTCAAGCGAGCCACCAGCGCGTCGAACTTTTCGGGGCGGGTGGTCCAACCCGGCACAATCACATAAGGACGGTCGATCAACACGTTGCCCACGTCTTGCAGGGGGGGTCGTTCGGCTTTCAGGCGGGCCGCTTCGGCCGCGCCCATCTCGTAGAGCTTGCCGGCACCCAAGATTTGGCTGACATTGACCATGTCGTCGACCCAGGGACCGAGCGGGCCGGACTCGACGGTCGATTCGCTGATGACCTGGCGTCGCACGCGGCCCGGGTCGTAGTTGTTTGTCGCGCTAGCTCGCATCGGGCTAACCATGAGACTAGCATAAGGCCAGCTCGGGACCCACTTGCTACAGCCAGGTTAATTGGTCGTCGCCGTCAGGGCCCGATACCTGCCTTGACTGATGACCACCACGTAGGCTTTGCGCGCGTTGAGGTTCTTGCTGGGTGCAAAGGTGCCGCCCACCCCGGAGTAGGGCGGTCGCGTGCGCCCGAACGAATCCAGGTAGTCGCGCATGGCGTCTCGCGTCCGGCACTCGGCCAGTCCATCGACCACCAGGTTGGTGGCGTCATAGGCGTCGGCGATGACGTGGGAGGGAAACTCTTGCTCGAAGGTACGCCGATAACGGTCGATGAATTGGACCACCCGGGGGTCCCGAGAGTCGGCCGGAAAATAGCCGGAAAGGACCATCCCGTCGACGGCCTGGGCATCTTGGCCGAGCAGTTCGGGCGTGAAGGGCACCGCCTGCGAGGCCAGAGCCACCTTGACCCCGGCTGCCCGCAGTCTGGTGGCCAGGCCGGTCACCACCGAGGGACGGAAGTCGGCGATAAAGATGAAGTCGAGGTTGCTAGCCAGGATCTCGCTCGGCTCCCAATTTTTGATCGGAGTGGAGTAGGCCTGGCTGCTCACCAGCTCACCGCCTTTCTCCTCGAGCTGCCGCGCCATGACCCGCATCATCGACTCGGAAAGGATGATTTTGTCGTCGTAGAGGACCCCGGCCTTGAGCTTGCCTTCGGACGCGAAGTGATTCACCAGCACCTGCAATCGTCCGGTCTGGGTGTCGGCCCCCGAGAATAGATACGAGCTGGCCTCGAACACCCGCGGGTCCGAGGCCGTGGGAGCCAACAACGGGAACTTGGTGTCGCTCAGGCGGGGTACCAGGCTCAAAGCGGATTGGGAAGTGAGCGGACCGATGGCCACCAGAATCTCGGAGTCATGAGAGAATTGGTCGAAGGCGGCCTGGCAACCCTCAGAAGTAGAGTGGTCGTCGTAGACGTCAAGAATCAGGTTGCGACCCTCGACCCCGGGGCCCTGGTTGAGTTCTTGCTGGGCCAGCACGATGCCGGCCAGCATGTCCTTGCCGTTCGAGGCGTCGATGCCGGTGAGCGAGGTAACCACGGCCAGTTTGAGCGTGGGTGCGTTGACCAGGTGGGCCAGGCAGTTCTGTCTGAGCACGTGGGCTTCGGGGTCGTCCGGGTGGCGGGTGACCAGGTCGTCGAGCAGGCTGATCGCCTCGGTCCACTTCTGTCGCTCCATCAAGCTTCGGGCCTTGATCTTCGGGTCGGATCCGATAGGATCGAAATGCAGGTCGGCCGGCAGGAAGACCACCATGACCCCGGCCATGAAGAAGAGGGTTGCGAGAGTCATCAGCCAACCTAGCCAGGCGCGGGCCGCTGGGGCCGCTGGAGTCACCCCCTCGTCGACTCGCTGGCGGGGCGACAGGGCTTCGAGCCGGGCCGCCAGTCGCTCGGCCGCTTCGTGCGAGGTTTTGACCCTTTGATCGGGGTCAGGATTCATGAGGTCGCGGAGCAGGTCCTTGCTTGGCGCCGACAGGCTGTCCGGCAGGGGCGCCTCGGCCTGGTTACGATAGATAGCCCGGGGATGCTGGCCGGTGAAGAGAAAATATAGCGTCGCGCCCAGGCCGTAGACATCGGTGCTCTCGGTATCGGGCAGGTCCGAGCGCCATTGTTCCGGGGGGGCGTAGCCGATGGAACCGGCGCCTTCCTCGTCGGTGGCGTCGGCGGCTCGGCGAGCCAGGCCAAAATCGATCAGCTTGAGTTCACCGCTTTCGTCGACCAGCATATTGTCGGGCTTGAGGTCTCGGAACAAGACCTGCTGGGCGTGAAGATACTCGAGCACGCGGGCGATGCTCAAGCCCCATTTGAGCGATTTGACCTCTTGCGGGGGTCCGTTCTCTTCCACAAAGGCAGTGAGGGTTGGTCCGGGAACATACTCCATGACCAGAAAGAGGCCGTCCTCCTGATGGAAGTAGTCGATGATCAAGGGCAGGTTGGGGTGGCGCAGCCCGGCCAGGATCGAAGCCTCGCGCTGGAAGTCCTCCGCGCTGCCCGAATGGAGTTGCTTGACCGCCCGCTGCTGACCCCCCACCCGCCGGTCGAAGCACAGATAGACCGAACTGGCACCGCCACGACCTAATAGACTGACCACCTCATAGCGGTCTTTGAGAACCCGCCCCCGGTCCATCGACTTAAGTCCGCGCTTCTTCGGCCACCGGCGCCTTCAGCTCGATGGTGAACTTGGCTCCGCCTTCCTCGCTTTCACCGATGGAGACGTTGCCTTGATGCTTGCGCACCACTTCCTTGCAGATGGCCAACCCTAAGCCGGTGCCGTGGCCCACATCTTTGGTCGTGAAGAACGGCTCGAAGATACGAGCCCGGATGTCCTTGGGAATACCGGGGCCGTTATCGCTGACCTCGACTTTGATCATGTCGTCATGACAGCCGGAGCGAATCTTGATGGTGGGACGGTTCACCCCGGTGTTTCGTAGCGCATCGCGGGCGTTGACCAGCAGATTGTTGAATACGTGTGACCACTGGGTCGAGTTGGCCCTGAAGGTAGGCAGAGGAGAAAGGTCGGTCTCGATGGCGATCTCGTCTTGCGCAAAGCTTTCGCGTAGCAATTCGACGGTGTTCTCGATGACCTTGTTGAGGTCGGTCTCGGAGCGCACGAAACGCGAGAAGGTCAGGCCCTGTTCGGTTTCGACCGGGGCCCTCGAGTAGACCAGCAGCTTCTGGATGATGGCCTTGCACTTCTCCACCGCCTCTTTGACGATGTTCATGCGCTTGGCCTTGTCGGCGCTGTCCTCTTTGCGCAACAGGCTGGAGACCATGGCCAGAACCGCGCCCAGAGGAGTGTTGAGTTCGTGGGCGACACCGGCCGCCAGGCGGCCGACGCTGGCCAGATGGCTCTCTTCGCCGAGTTCGGCTTGTAGCGTCTGGATCTCTGCTCGGGCCTGGGCTTGTAGGCGCTCGATTTCCGCCTGGGCCTCGGCCAGCGCCCCCTGTCCATAGAATCTCGGGGCCAGCACCGAGGCGGCCGTAGCCACCACATCGATCAACCCCCGCTGGGCGGCCCCCGGAGGCGCGAGCTCGTCCCAGAAGAGCAAGAGGGCTCCGCCCCCTTCATGTCCCGACCACACCGGCACGGCCATGATGAAACGCCCGCCGTGGCTGGCTTCGGTGGGCTCGCTGTTGCGATACGCCTGTTCTAGCAGGTCTTTGACCACGCCCGGTCCGGTGGCTTCGGCCGAGAGACCGGTCTGAGCCGCCCGCCGAAAGCCGCTCTCTTCACCGCCCGGCTGGAGATAGAGGGACACGCCCTGGGCGCCCGTCTCGGCAGCGCAGGTCTGACATAGACCCAGAGCCTGAGCTTCGACCTCGGTCTGCTCGGGGATCGATTGAAGAATACGAAGCAGGCTGTCGATATGACGGTCGCGCTGGCGTAGCTGATAATAGCACGCCCACCCCCCCGCCAGCGCCAACCCCGTACTGACCGCCCAGAGCCCATAGACCAAGCTGGATGTGTCCACCGGTGGGCATTTTGCACGGCGGCGGGGGTATCCTCCCGGGGCCTGCCTCTAACCTTGAAGGACATTAGAATTCTTCAGGGAAGTCTGCGCCAAAGTAAGGGGAGGTCAGGGTGTTACGTGCCTGAAAACATACTGGTAGTCGAAGACGATCCTTTGATGCTGGCAGCCCTGGAGATTCTGCTCGAGGACGAAGGTTACAACGTGACCACGGCTTCGTCGGGTCTCGAGGCGATTGAACGCGCAAAGGAAACGGAGTTCGATCTGGTGGTCAGCGATGTGCGGATGGCCGAGATGGATGGTATCGAGACCATCTCCAACGTCAAGCAACAGCAGCCTGATACCCGTTCGATCGTGATCACGGGTTACGCCAGTCCCGACGTTCCCATCCAGGCCATCAAGATGGGCGTCGACGACTATATCATGAAGCCGTTCGACGACCGCCAGTTCGTCGCCAGCGTCAAGCGCTGCCTCGAGAGTTTCAAGCTGCAGAAGGCCTACACTTCGGGTCTACAAGCCCAATGGCGCGATTTCGCCTCGATCATCAAGCTGCTTTCAGAAGGGGTAGAAGAGCGAGACCCCCACTTTGCCGGGCACTCCCGTCGAGTGGCCGAGACCTCGCTCAAAGTGGCCAGGAAATTAGGCTTTAGCCGGGACCGGCTCGAGGTGCTCGAGCTGGCCGCCTATCTGCATGACATTGGCAGTATCGGCCAAAAGAAAGCCCTGCTCGACAAGACCGCAGAGCTGGTCGAAGAAGAGGTCGGCCAGATTCAAAGCGCGGCCACCGAAAAGTCGAAGTCGCTGTTTTCTAACGTTTCTTCGCTGCGCGAAGTGTTTCGGGTCATTTTGCACCACCATGAATGGTTTGACGGCACTGGTTATCCGGCGGGCCTCAAAGGCGAAGATATTCCGGTCGAGTCGCGCGTCCTTTGCGTAGCCGAGGCTTTCGACGCCATGACCAGCCAGCGTCCGCACCGTCCGCCTTTGGGGCACGCCGACGCCCGAGCGGTCTTGCAGAAAGAAGCCGGCACTCATTTTGACCCCCACGTGGTCAAGCAGTTCTTGGAAGCCATCCAAGATACCGGCGACGACGAGAGTGAAGATGTCAAAGAGGTCACCCTGTCGCGCGACCGCCAGGTCGAGCTGATGCTGGGCATCGCCGGCACTTATCTGTCAGCCGGCGATCTCGAGACCGCCGGCAAAGGCTTCTCTGAGGCCGTCGACCTGTTAGGCGAAGAGGGCTCTGGTCGTCTGCGCGCCAGCGCCCTCGAGGGTCTGGCCCTGTCTTTTCTTCACCGCGGCAAGGTTGATGAGGCGCGGGGCCACGCCGAGAAAGCCCTCGAGGCTTCGGTGGGCGAAAGCCAACTGATTCGGGGCCGGGCCAAGTTGGTGCTGGGTCTGGTGCGCGGTCTTCAGGAAGAGTTCGACCAGGGTCTGGCCGACCTCGATGAGGCGGCCGAAAGCTTCGAGATCTGGGAAGCTCATCACGAAAGAGCGACCTGCTCGCTCTATCGCGGGCGGGTGCTCAAGAAGGCCGGCAAGGTCGAGGAATCGCGCGAAGCCGTGCGAGCCGCGGTGCAGCTCATCGATGACTACGAGTTAATGCAGGTGTTAAAGCAAGAACGCCATCTGGCCGTTCCTCTGTTGCTGAGCCTGGCTGGTCAGCCCGAGGACACTCCCAGTTGCGACCGCTTGCTGTTGTGGCTGGGCTGGGATGCCGTCTCGCCCTTCATCGCCGAGGTCGAACCGGGGGCCCGCGAGCGGGTGATGGAGCTGCTTTCCCCTCGCGAAGGCGCCGGCCAGAGTCAGGCTCCACCCCTGTCCCTGTATGGATTCGGCAAGTTTCGCGTCTTTGCCGGCGGCAACGAAGTTCACGACAAGCTTTGGAAGACCAGAAAATCGAAGTATCTGTTCGCCTATCTGGGTGTGCACTCGGGCCGAGACGTTCCCGACGAAAAGATCATGGATGTCTTCTGGCCTGACCACGCTCCTGAAAAGGCGCGCCAGAGCCTTTACGCCGCCCTGTCCCACATGCGCAAAGCCCTCGAGGCTGGCGAAACGGGCGAGAACGAGCGGGTGGTCCTGGCCCGCAAAGGCTTTTATCGGTTTAACACCGACCGTCCCTGGTTCTTTGATGTGAGCGAGTTCGAGCGACTCTATGACGCCGGTCAAGCGCGCTTTCGCGACGGCCGCGAAGACGAGGCGATGATCAGCTATCAAAAGGCCGAGTCGCTTTACACCGGCGAGTTCATGGAAGGCTATTACTCCGACTGGGCCCTCTATATTCGAGAAGAGCTGCAGATGAAGTATACCGAGATTCTCGAACGGCTCATGATGCACTTCTTCGACAAAGAGCGCTTCGAAGTGGCCTGCGACTACGCCCAACGCCTGCTCAA
Organism: Vulcanimicrobiota bacterium; assembly: GCA_050250895.1. GTDB lineage: Bacteria > Vulcanimicrobiota > Xenobia > Xenobiales > JADMJV01 > CAYRFU01. The sequence goes on from JBFWNU010000006.1 coordinate 249,327, forward strand.
GATCGACAACTGTCACCAAGAGGCCCATTATACCTTGATGAAGAGCTTCGTCGAGCAGGGCAAGCCGTCGCAGGCGGCCCGCCAGTATCAACAGTGTTCCCAGGTTTTCAAAGACGAACTCAACATGTCGGCCCCGCCCGAGATGACCGAACTCTATCTAGAAATCACGGCCTGAGTCGCGACAGGGAGCAGCGGCTGCGCCGCTGAGATTTCGGCCGCTGGCCGACAGGGAGCGCCGACTGCGTCGGCGGGAAGGAGCCGGCGCTCCGCGCGGAGTGAGATGGTTCCGGCTGCTAGCGCTTTGCGCGCAGACTCAAGCCGTTCCTAACATCCACCATCCACCGACTATCAACTACCGTCTACCGTCTACCGTCTACCGTCTGAACTCTACCGTCTAACACTAACACGGGGCCAGCGCGCAATGAGGCTGTTGAGTTCTTCCAGCGAGCGGGCGGCGATACCTAGATAGTGGTGGCCGGCCGGCGTGGGGGGCAATTCGTGGTCGTGGGCCTCGTGGGGGCGACCTTCACTGCAGGCCTTGCAGAGCAGACGCAGTGACGTCGTCCAATCTTCGAGATAGATCTCATGCTCGGACAAATGAGCAGCCAGGTCGTCGATGGCCCGCTCGTCGGCGGCCTCGACTTCGAGTTCATAGGTTTGGTAGGTCGAGGCTTCCAGCAGTTCCAGTTCATTGAAGATGGGGACCTCACGGCCCCGATACTGGCGATAGCCGCGGGGTTCGCCGTCATTGAGCAAAAGATCGCCGTAACGCCTTCCCGAGTCAGGCAAAGGCACGTTAACGATGCGCGCCCGCACGGGGTCCAGCCGGTCGCACCAGACCACCTCGCCACTTTCCTCAGGGTTGATGCGGATCGGCACCAGACCCAGTTCCAGGTCCCATGGACCCGGCCCGTTGGGCACTTCCAGCCCGATGGCCCGAAAGGCCATGCCGGCTTCCTCCCAGCGACCCAGGGCGACGGCCGCGATGGCCATGTTCCAGACGGTGGGGTCGTCGTCGGGGTCGAGGCGATAGGCAGCCAGGTTGGCCTCGAGCGATTCGGCCCAGCGACGGGCGAACTTGTGAGTTAGCCCCAGATTGTAAAACGGGGTTGGCCAGTCGGGGGCCAGGCTGGTGGCACCGGTAAAAAAGTGGGCGGCCTGATCCAGCTCGCCTTGATGGAGCGCCTCGCGCCCGGCCTCGTTGAGTTCGTCAGCGGTCATGCTGGATTCTTGAAGGTGGAAGGTTAACTTTCCTGTAACCGCTGGTCCCGCCACGGTGACCACAATACCAGGGTGAGTTCTTCGGTCGCTCTCAACGACGCCGTCCGCGCCTACGGCCAGCCCAGCGCCCGCTACCGGCAAGTCTTCAACCAGACAGCCGAAAAGATGGGCCATCCTTTCCGTTGGCTCGAAGACGAGCAAAATCCCAATGCCATCGATCCCGGCGAATTGGCCATTGGCGACGGTTTTCGTCCCAGCGAGTTCGACGCCGAGTTGCGGAGCAACCTGACCGATGTGCTCAAAGCGGTCGAGACCCACCGCCTGGCGGTGGTAGAGAAAAGCGCCTTGCACCATCGGCGCATCCCCTTTCGGGCGCCGCTCGAGTCGCTGAGCCCGGTCGAGCGCCGCGCCGTCGAGATGCTGGCTCGGCGGGTGAAGCCTATTCTCAGTCGGCTCGAGGCGCTGCAGAACGACCCGGCCGCCCGGGAAGAAGAGGCCTGGATGGCTCAGCACGGCGACTTCTATTCGCGCCAGCTTTTTGGTCGTTATCATCGCGACCAGTTGGCCGGGCCGGCCGCCCACGACCCCACCGCCAGTCTGTTTCCGTTTTTTCCCGATCAGCCCGAGCTCAACGCGATGATCGGGCCCGGTATCAGTCTTGAGGATTTTCGTCAGATGGCCGCCGAACTGCCGCGCGGAGCCGACGAGTTGAGACCCACCACGGCTTTGTATCGCAACGCTGAGGGTGGCATCGCCACCCGGGCCTGGCAGGGCGATCCGGCGGTGGCCGAAGACCACCAGCGGCTGGCCAAAGAGCTTGACCAGGTAGCCCGTCTCGAGGTCGAAGGGCAAGCGCTCGAGCCCGCCCTGCGCAAGCAGCTGCATGCCTGGGCCAGATTCTTTCGTTATGGCTCGCGCCAGGCCGAACAAGAAGCTGCCCAGGCCACCATCGACGCCGGCGATGCCCCGGGGCTCTTGCGTCTCCACCTCGGCCCCAGCGAATCCTATTGGCCCGATAACACCAAGTTCCCGTATTTGATGCAGGTGGGCATTCGCGAGCCGGAGATGGGCGAACGGATGAAGGCCTGGCAGGGAGCCTTCCTACCGGTCGAGCAGTCGCTATCCGACGTTCCTCACTACCGACCTCGCCAGCTTTCCTTGCGGGGAGGCTTTGCCGAGCCGATGTTTCAGGCCGTCACGGGAGGTTTCGTCGAAACCTACTCGGGTCGCGAGCCTCGCGGCAATAACTTTCCCAACTACGACTACGGAGTGGAAGGCAGCAATCGCTTTATCCTGATGGAAACGCTGCCACCCCTGGTCGAGCAGAGCCGTCAGGTCCTCGATACCGTGCTGGCTCGCCAGGTGACCACCCAAGAATTCGATTCGAACGTGGTGCTGTTCGCCTGCGGCCACGAGTCAGGGCATCTGATCGGTCCTCAGCGTGACCACCTGACGCCCCGGGGCAAACTGGGGGCCGTGTTCGGCTCGCACTGGGCCGAAGCCGAAGAGCCCAAGGCCGATCTGACTGCCCTGGAGATGGTCGACCATCGCTTTCGGAGCGGCGAGATCGATCGGTCCACCCGAGATGGCATTCTGACCTCGAGCCTGGGTTACATGTTGACGCTCTATCCCGGGCTGGCGGCCTTTGAACAAGAACCGGTGGCCCCTCACCGCTTTGGCTATGCTCTCGAGTTGGGTTGCTATCTCGCGTCGGGGGCACTGGCCCTGGAGGGCGACCACTTGACCGTGAATTACGACCTGATGGCCGCCACCTCTCATGAACTCTGGCGTCGCCTGATAGCGTTCCAGGCGGCCGGCCAGGTCGAGGAGTTTCGCGAGTTCGCCCGGGCCAGGATCCGGGCTATCCCGGCCGAGGTTGACCGCCTCATCCGCCAAGCTCAGGGCATGGACCCGGACTACTACGTCGAGCGCTATCTCTAGCCTACAGGGGCTGGAGGGGGAATCTGCTCCCTCTCGAATCCCTTCCATGGACCAATTGTTATAGGTGCAGTGGTAACGGCATCAAACGATTGGCAGCGTGAGGGGCAAAGAAAGTGACGCGGTCTTGGTGAACACAGCCGAGGGGCTTACCGGCCAGGTTATTGACGGTAAGCTCGAGGTCAAGGAACTGATCGGCGAGGGCGGCATGGGCGCCGTCTATCGCGTTCGCCATTGGGAGTGGAACGTCGACCTGGCTCTCAAATCGGCCCATCCCCAACTCCTGGCCACTGCGGCCGACCGCGAACGCTGGATCAACGAAGCCCACACCTGGGTCGACCTCGGTCTCCATCCCAATATCGTGCCCTGCTGGTTCGTTCGCGAGTTTCGCGGCATTCCCGTGCTGTTGCTCGATTATTTGCCGGGCGGCAGCCTCAAGGAGCTGATGGAGCAGGGCCGGATCGGCCGTGATGATTGGGACCGCATTCTCGACCTGATGATTCAGGCCTCAGACGGGTTGGGCTATGCCCATGAGCGCGATCTGGTCCACCGCGACGTCAAGCCGGCCAATATGCTCATCGACAGCAAAGGCAATCTTTGCGTCACCGACTTCGGGTTGGCTAAGGCCCACCAGGATCGCAGTCCGTCCAACAACGGGGGGGCCCTGCCCGCGCACGATCTGGGTCGTCGTCAGGGGTTGTCGCTGACCGCTACGGGCACCCTGATGGGCACACCTCACTATGCCGCTCCCGAACAATGGATGAATGGCCACGTAGGCAAGCACGCCGACATCTACGCTCTGGGCGTGCTCTTCTACGAACTGGCCACCGGACGGCACCCCTTCGTCGAGCCCGGCGTCGAGGCCGGCCTGGGCGAACTGGTGACCGGCCACCTGCAGACTATCCCAAAGCCTCCCAAAGAACTCAATCCTCGCGTTCCCAGCGGTTTTAACGACTTGATTCTCGAATGTCTGGCCAAGGATGCCGGCCAGCGGCCCGAGTCGCTGCGCGTGGTGCGCGAACGATTGGCCGAGGTCTATCAACAGGTTACCGGCAAGGCCTACGGTCGTCCCATTCCCCAGGCCGCTACCGAGCGGGCCGACGCGCTCAACAACAAAGCCGTCTCGCTGTGGAGTCTGGGCGAGCGTCAGCAGGCTTTTAGCGCCTGGAGCGAGGCTTCGGCCCTGGATTCTCTTCACCCCGAGACCAACTACAATCGCTCGGTGGCGCACTGGACGCTGGGTCGGCTATCGCCCCTGGAAGTGGAGCGAAAGCTAGCCCACGTGCGGGCAACTCACCGGCGGGCCGGCGCTTACCTGGGTTATTTTCGCCTGGCTCGCTGCCAGGCCAGTGGGGCGGTCGAGGAGTTCGAGCGAGCCCTGGAAGACCCGACCCTGGCCAGTGACGGCGCTATTTGGAAGGCGCTGGGTGACGCCCGCATGAGCCTGTGCGAGTTTGACAAAGCCGAAGAGGCTTACAGCCGGGCCCTGGAGAGGATTCCCGAAGACCGCGATAGCCAGAAGCGTCTCGAGATGGCCAGGGCCCATCAGCGCGAAGACCTGGGACAGCTAGTCTTTCCTCTGGACCGGCCCAGCCACGAGTTCCATCACTACGGCGGAGAACTCATGGTCGGGGATAGCGAGGCCGTGGCCCTGGCTGGCGAAGGCCGGTTGGAGAAGTTCGATCTGACCACCGGGCTCAGCCTATGGGCCATCGCCCTCGAGGGGCCGCTGGGCCGGCTCGAATTGCACGGCGATGTGCTGGCTCACGTGCAAACCAGTAGCGGCTGTCTACTTTGCTGGAAAACCGGGCGCCTCTACGGAGCACTCAGAGACGGCACCAAGCTTTACGCCATGGTCGACGAGTGGCGCGGTGTCGCCGGTCAGGTATCCCTGAAGGTGATCGATATTCGTTCCGGCGCCTCCCAGGCCAACCTGCTGGGCCACGAAAAGCAGGTTGGGGCGGCCGCCGTGAGCCGCGACGGCAGTTTTATCGTGAGCGGCAGCTTTGACCGCACGGCCCGCCTGTGGAAGACCTCGAACGGCCAATGTCTGTCGGTCTTTCGCGGTCACACTCACTTCGTCGATGCGGTGGCCGTCAAGTCCCACGGAGCCCTCACCCTTACCGGGGGCCGGGACCGCTCGTTGAGATTGTGGCTACCGACCGGCGAGTGCGTGGGCGTGCTGCCAGATCATCCGGCGCCCATCGTGGACATCCGGCTGACCCATGATGAACAGTTGGCTCTGGTCAGCTGCCGAGACGAGGGTAGCGAACACTGCGTGGTCTGGGAGTTGACCAATCGCACTCAGGTGTTGTCACGGCCCGGACGATTGGTCCACCACAGCGCCGAGCGACTCTGGCTGGCCAACGAGGAGTTGGTCTCTCTTTGGGGTTTGCCGGGTGGCGTCCAACACCGCGAACTGGGACCCAACCCCCAGGGGGTGCTCTCGGTAGCCGGCGAAGGACGCCTGGCGGTGGCTTCGAGAGACGGCAAAGTGCGCGTCTGGGAGTTGCCCCCCAAGGTGGCCGCCCCGCCGATGATCATCACCCGCAGTTCGAGCTTCAAAGAGGCCGAGGCGGCCCGGGAACAGTTCACCGGTCACTTCCAGGCGGCCCGCCGCCTGATCGAGCAGGGCCAGCACCGCAAAGCCCACCAGGAATTGACCCACGCCCGTCAGGTGCCTGGCTATGAGAGCGACCCCGGAGCGCTGACCCTGCAGGCCGAACTTATGGCGGCTCTCCCACGTACAGCCGTGGATCGCATCTGGGAACGCCAGCGAGTGGAAGAGCCGGGTCGCGTCGGCATTCGAGCCCTATCTCTGAGTGCCGACGGCTGCCAGGTATTGAGCGTGGCCGGTCGTTCCATCCGGGTTTGGAACATGACCTCCGGCTCGTGCTTGCGGGGACTCAACGGACACCGAGGCGAGGTGTATTGCGTGGCTGTCTCGGATGATGTCGAGGTGGCCATCTCGGGCGGCTCGGATCGCACCCTGCGAGTTTGGAAGCCGGCCACCGGGCAGTGTCTGAAGGTCTATAGTGAAGCCACCGATTCGGTGGTCGGAGTCGCCCTGACGCCAGATGGCAGGCTGGCCGCGGCTTCGGACAAGAGCGGCCGCACGCGAATTTATGACCTCGAGGCCGGTACCTGCCGCTGGGTCTTCAAGACTCCCGGCGTCGAATCGCCCAGCCTGAGCCTGGATGGCTCTCGTCTGCTGACTCTGGCCGGTAAGGGCCAGGTGTGGGACACGGTGGAAGGCAGGCCTCTCGAGCTTTGTCATGTGCCCCGTGGAGACCTGGGGTTGGTGACCTCGGAAGGTCGCTTCGTCCTCACCGCCGACGCCTCGGGTTCGATTTATCTATGGGACTATCTCGAGAGCGGTATGGTGCTCGAGCTCGAGGGTCACGAGGGACCGGTGGTCGCCCTGGCAGCCTCGCGCGACGGTTTGACTCTGGCCACGGCCGGTCGCGATCGGACCATCAAGATTTGGGATGTGGCCCAGAAGAAATGTCTGCGCACGATGTCGGTATCGACCTTCGAGCCCACCGTGCTGGCCTTGTCTCCCGAGGGTCGGGTGCTGATCGCCGGCGACGCGGCCGGCGGGATTCGCCAGTGGGAGTTCGATTGGACTCTGGAAGCCGGGCGCAAGGTCGAACTCGAGCGCCTCTTTCCTCCGCCGGGTCCCATCAAGCGTTTCTTGCGTCGTCTGGGTGGCAACAAAGCGCGGCGTGCCTGAATTTTCGACAGGGCTGGACTCGCACGTGTCAAACCTGTGCCACACAGGAGGCTGCTGTGAAGAAAGACGCGCGAGAATTTCTCCAAGGATTGGTTGAGTCCCACGGGACCCCGGGTTATGAAGAAGGGGTCCAGAAGCTCTTTCGAAATCGCATCGCGCCGGTTTGCAGCGAGGTGCGAACCGACGTGCTCGGCTCGGTTATCGGCGTGCGAAACCCCGGCAAGAAGCCCCGCATTCTCTTCGATGGGCACAGTGACGAGATCGGTTTTCTGGTTCGGTATATCGACGATAACGGCTTTCTGTTCGTGGCTCCCTCGGGAGGCTGGGACGCTGAGGTTGTGGTCAGTCAACGGGTGCTGGTGCATACCGCCAAAGGACCACTGTCGGGGGTCATTGGCAAAAAGGCTATCCACCTGATGGATGCCGAGGAGCGCAAGAAGAAGTCCGAGCTACATCAACTCTGGATCGACCTTGGCGCCGCCGACGGCGAGCAAGCCAAAAAGCTTGTCGAGATCGGCGATTTCGTCACCATGGACGCTCCCTTCACCGAAGTTCTCGAGGGACGCGCGGTAGCCAAGTCGTTTGACAATCGAGCCGGGATCTTCGTGGTGGCCGAGACTTTGCGAGGCCTGAACAAGTCGCTCAAAGCCAGCGTCTATGGGGTGTCGGCCGTGCAGGAAGAGATCGGGCTGCGCGGCGCCAAGGCGGCCGCCTATGCGGTCGACCCCGATATCGGCATTGCCATCGATGTGACCCACGCCGTCGATCACCCCGACGCCAACAAGCGCAAAGTGGGTGATCTGCGTCTAGGTAAAGGGCCCGTCATCTGTCGGGGACCCAACATCAACCCCAAGGTGTTCGCCCGGTTGGTGGAAGTGGCCAGGAAGAAGAAGATTCCCTATCAGGTCGAGGCCGACGGCCGCGGGACCGGCACCGACGCCAACGTGATCCAGTTGACCCGCGGCGGCGTGGCGACCGGCCTGGTCTCGATCCCGCTACGCTACATGCACAACCCGTGCGAGATGTTGGCGCTCGACGACCTCGACAACACCGTCAAACTGCTGGTAGCCTTCGCGCAGTCGGTCAGCCCCGAGGACGACTGGACTCCTGGAACCTAGATGCTGCTAGAACTCGAAGTCGACAACTTTGCCCTGGTCGAGCATCTGACCCTGTGCTTCGAGGCGGGCCTGACGGTTCTCACTGGCGAGACCGGGGCCGGCAAATCGATCGTGCTCGACTCGATCAGCTTCCTGTTCGGCGGCACCCCGCGGGAAGAGGGGCCGCCCCGGGACCGACCCCGCCGCGTCTCGGGACGCTTCGCCATCGACGCCAAAGCCCGCCAGCGTTTGCTCGAATGGGAATTCGACTGCGAAGAAGACGAAGTGTTGCTCAGCCGCGAACTCAAGCCCTCGGGGCGAACCAGTTGCCGCATCAACTCGCGCCTGATGACGGTGGCCAACCTGCGCGAGTTGGGCGAGCTCCTGATCGACCTCCACGGTCAACATCAGAGTCACTCGCTGCAAAAGCCGTCGCGCCATCTCGAGTTGTTGGATCGGGTGGCCGGTAAGGCTCATCTCGAGCAGGTGGCTGCGTACGAACAGCTCTATCGCCAGGCTCAAGTCTGTCAGGCCGAGCTTGACCAGTTGAGAGGGGCCGAGCGGGAACGCGTTCGCGAGTTGGAATGGTTGACTCGCGATCTTGACGAGATTCGTGACAAGGCCCCGGTGGTCGATGAGGAAGAAGAGTTAGAACAAGAGTTTCGTCGCCTGTCGGCGGCCGAAGAGCTGGCCGAGGCAAGCTCTCGCGTGGCCGATGGTCTCGGGCGCGACGGGGGGTGTTTGGACACGCTGGCGGCGGCTTCGCGGCGCTTGCTGAGTCTGACCAGTCACGACGCATGTCTGGAAGAGTTCGCCAACCGGTTGGGCGAAGCCGAGATCGTGCTCAGCGAGTTGCAGCGCGATCTGGTCAGTTATCGCGAGCAACTGGTGGCCGACCCGGTTCGTCTCGATGCCGTGCAGAGCCGTCTCGAGGTGCTCAAAGGGTTGCGGCGCAAATATGGGGCCACGCTGGCTGATGTGCTCGACTATGCCCGGGAGGCCGAGGCGAAGCTAGAACAGTTGTCCGAGGCCGACCGTCGCTGCGAGGCTCTCGAGGCCCGTCGAGAAAAGCTCTGGAGCGAGGTGGTGGCAGCCGCAAAAGGCTTGACCGCTAATCGTCACCAGGCGGCTCGAGCTCTCGAGGCGGAGGTGGTGAAAGAGCTGGCCGGCCTGGGGATGGCCCGCACGACTTTCGTGGTGCGCTTCGAGAACCCACCAGAGCCCGGTCTGGCTGGAGCCGAGACGGCCGAGTTCTTGATGTCGCCAAATCCCGGCCAGGACCCCAAGCCGCTGGCTCGGGTGGCCTCGGGGGGAGAATTGTCGCGAGTGATGCTGGCCCTGGTCGCCCTGTTTGCGCGCTACGATGCCGTGCCGACCCTGATCTTTGACGAGATCGATGTGGGCCTCGGCGGCCGCGCAGCCGAGGCAGTGGCCGCCAAGCTCAAGAGTCTGGCCCGGCATTCGCAGGTCATCTGCGTCACCCATCTGGCCGTGGTGGCCGCGGCCGGTCATCAGCATGTTCGGGTCCACAAGGCCATCCACCAGCAGAAGACACTGATCTCGGTAGAGTCTCTCGACCCGCCCGGACGGGTTCTGGAAGTGGCTCGGATGATCAGCGGCGATGCCTCTCCCGAGACGGCGCTGCGTCACGCCGAGGAGTTGCTGCGCGGGGCCGGGGCAGGGATGGCAATGGGGGCGGAGAACTAGGAGCCCGGCCGGAGCCGGGTTTTGTGGCCACGGGCTTTGGGTCACGGAAGCGAAGGTATATGGTTAAGAGCACGGTTCTGGAGAACGGTCTTCAGATAGTCACCGAGAGAATTCCCGAATTTCGATCTTGCACACTTGGCATCTGGATCGGGACCGGTTCACGCCACGAGCAAGAGAGCGAGGCCGGCACCTCTCACTTCCTCGAGCACCTGCTGTTCAAGGGCACCAGCACTCGCAGCGCCTACGATATCGCCAAGACGATGGACGGGGTAGGGGGGCAGCTCAACGCCTTTACCGAGAAAGAACGCACCTGCTACTATGCCCGTGTGATGGCCGATCATGTGACGCTGGCGGTCGATTTGCTGGTGGACATGGTGGCTCATTCTCTGCTCGACCCGGCGGAGGTCGAGCGCGAGAAGGGCGTGATTCTCGAAGAGATCAAGATGTTCGAAGACTCGCCCGACGATCAGGTGGCCCATCATTTTACCCGTCGCGTCTGGGCTCGTCACGCCCTGGGGCGTCCCATCATCGGCACCCGTCAGGTGGTGGCCGGCATGTCTCGCGAGCTCCTGCTCGAATACATGCAGCGCCGCTATCGGACCTCGAACATCATGGTCGCCGCCGCTGGCCAGGTCGATCACGACCTGCTGGTGGGCGAGGTCAAGCGCCGGTCCGATCAGCTGCTGCAGGGCGCCACCTCGCAAACCTTGACTCCACCGGCCTCTTCCCGGCGCTCGGTGGTCTATTTCAAGGACTGCGAACAGGTCTACGTTTGCTATGGCTGCCCGGGCCTGTCGGCCATCGATCCCCGGCGCTACCAGATGATGGTGCTCGACAGCGTGTTGGGGGGTTCGATGTCCTCGCGCCTGTTCCAAGAAATTCGCGAGAAGCGGGGGCTGGTCTATTCGGTGGGAACCTTCCAGAATTCGTACCGGGATTGTGGATTGTTCGGCATCTACGCCGGTACGGGCAGCGACCGAGTCGAGCAGGTGATCGATATCACCCGCGACATTCTCACCGATATTCGCAACCACGGCATTACCGACGAAGAATTATCTCGCGCCAAAGAGTTGCTCAAGGGCAACCTGGCCCTGGCTATGGAGAGCACCTCGGCCCGAATGTTGAGACTGGCCCGGTCGGTGTTCTATCACGGTCGATTGGTTCCCATCGGCGAAGTCTTATCCGAGGTTGAAAAGACCGACCACGAGAATATTCGCGCGCTGGCGGATTGGCTGCTCGATATCGACAACTATTCTCTGGCTGTGCTCGGGCCGGTGGAATCGGTGGACGGCATTTCGGCGCAGCCCGTCGAGAGCCTGTCCTCGGTGGACCAGGCGGCCTTTTGCGGAGGAAGAAGCTAGGTGGAACCCGAGGACCGAATCAAAGTAGTGGTGGTCGGGGCCAACGGCCGTATGGGCCGACAAACGGTCGAAACGGTCTTGCAACAGGTCGACCTCGAGCTGGTCGCGGCCGTGGGTCACGCCCGCGAGTTGGGTGAAGACGTTGGTGTCTTGACCACCGGCGAAGCCTGCGGCATCACCCTGACCAATGACCTGGAAGCAGCTGTTGCAGCGGCCAGCGGAGGGGTATTGGTGGATTTTAGCCTGGGCCACGCAGTCAAGCACACGGTGCTGGCCGCCCTGGCCCGCGACGTAGCCTGCGTGGTGGGGGCTACCGCCATCCCCGGCACCGACGAGTCGGAAATGGTCGAGGCGGCTGGCAAGACGCCGGTGTTGATCGCGCCCAACTTCGCTCTGGGAGCGGTGCTGATGATGCAGTTCGCCCGCCAGGCTTCCAAGTATTTTCGGTGGGCCGAGATTATCGAGTTTCACCACGAGAAGAAGGTGGACGCTCCCTCGGGCACGGCCCGTCGCACCGCCGACTTGATGCGGCGGGCCCGTTCAGACGGCTTTCGAGCCGCCCCCGAGGGCGACGAGAGTCTCAAAGACTGTCGCGGAGGGTCGATCGGGGGGATACGCATCCACTCGGTGCGTCTGCCCGGGCTGCTGGCCCATCAAGAGGTGATTTTCGGAGCTCAAGGCGAGACGTTGTCGATTCGCCACGACGCCCGTTCGCGCGAGTCGTACATGCCGGGGGTTCTGCTGGCAATACGCAAAATTCGCAGTCTGACCGGCTGCGTCATCGGATTGGAGAATTTGGTCGATTCGTGAGTAAGAGGTATTGTGTAGCGGTGGTCGGAGCCACCGGGGCGGTGGGTTCGACCATGCTCACCGTGCTTGAAGAACAGAATTTTCCCGTGGCCAGGTTGCGCCCCGCGGCGACCTCGCGTTCGGCCGGCACCGAGGTCGAGTTTCAGGCCCAGAAATGGGTGGTCGAAGACATCGATCAGATGAGCTTCGAAGGGGTCGATGTGGCGCTCTTTGCTGGCGGCGAGATCGCTTCCGAAAAGTATGCCGAGGCCGCTCGTCAGGCGGGCGCGGTGGTGATCGACAATTCCGCCACCTTTCGCATGCACCCCGACGTGCCGCTGGTGGTGCCCGAGGTCAACCCCGACGATCTGGCCGAGCACGGCGGGATCATCGCCAATCCCAACTGCTCCACCATCCAGATGGTGGTGGCCCTGGCTCCGCTGCGTGAGGCCGGTTTGAAGCGGGTGATCGTGTGCACCTATCAGTCGGTCTCGGGCACGGGCAAGCCGGCCATCGACGAACTCGAGAACCAGACCCGAAACTGGGCGGCCGGCCAGGATTATGGCCCGGCCGAGGTCTATCCCAGCACCATCGCTTTCAACTTGCTGCCTCATATCGGTTCGTTCTTGGAAGACGGCTATACCGGCGAGGAACGCAAGATGATTCTCGAGACGCGCAAGATTATGGGGTTGCCCGATCTGGCCGTGACCGCGACTTGCGTGCGCGTGCCCACGCGCTACGCCCACGCCGAGTCGGTCTACATCGAGACCGAGCGCGAGTTGACGGTCGAGCGGGCGGTCGAACTTCTGTCTGCCGCTCCCGGAATCAAGGTCTTTGCCGAGGCTGCCGACTATCCGACTCCCCTGTCGACTGAAGGACAAGACCTGACCATGGTGGGCAGAATTCATCGCGATGTATCGGTGAAATACGGTCTGCACCTTTGGGTAGTGGCGGACAACCTGCGCAAGGGGGCCGCCACCAACGCGGTCCAGATTGCTCAGACCCTGATCGCACGCGGTCAACTTTAAATGCTGAAGGTCGTGGTCCAGAAGTTCGGTGGGACTTCGGTGGCCAGCCCCGAGGGTCGTCGGCAAGTGGCCGAGCGAGTGCGCGCGGCGCTCGAACGGGGCCTTAACCCGGTGTTGGTACTATCGGCCATGGGCCGCTCTCCCGAGCCGTATGCCACCGACTCTCTGTTGGAACTGGTCAAGCCGTTCTCGGCACACGCCGATACTCGCGAGCTTGACCTGCTGATGGGTTGTGGCGAGATCATCTCGTGCGTGCTGATGAGCCACTATCTGCGCAGCCTGGGTTACCGCAGTTCCGCCCTGGATGCTTACGGTGCCGGGATTCGTGCCGACGGACGCCACGGCGACGCCCGCATCGTCTCGATCGATCCCAGGCTGATGTTGGCCCTGGTGAGCAACGGCGGTATTCCTGTGGTGGCGGGGTTTCAGGGGGTCAACCAGGATAACTCCTTGACGACCCTCGGACGCGGGGGGAGTGACACGACGGCAGTGGCCGTCGGAGCGGCCCTGAGAGCCCACTACGTGGAGATCTACACCGACGTCGATGGAGTGATGACCGCCGACCCACGGGTGTTGCCCGAGGCGCAGATCCTCTCCGAGATCAACTTCGAAGAGATGGGCGAATTGGCGGGGGAGGGGGCCAAGGTCGTCCACCCGCGGGCGGTCGAGTTGGCGGACGATCACGGCATCCCTCTATGGATCAAGAATACCTTCGGCGACTTTTACGGCACCTACCTGTCCCGGGCCGTGCCCAAAGACAGCTACGAGCGCACTCGGATCATCACGGGGCTGGCCCATGTGCTCGGATTAAGCCAGGTGGTCATCGAGGTCACCCAGCCGGCCGACAAGGCTCGTTGCCTGGATCGCCTGGCCGGTGAGGGCGTCAATCTCGACCTCATCAACGTGACCACTGACCGTCTCTACTGTATCGTTCGCAGCGAGCCGTTCGAACAGACGGCGCGCCAGGTGCTCGAGTCGCTCGGACTCGAGTTTGCCATTCGCTCGAACTGCGCCAAGCTTTCGGTAGTGGGGGCAGGCATGCGAGGCACGCCCGGCGTGATGGCGCGGGTCTACGGTTGTTTGATCGAGGCCGGGGTGGACGTGCTGCATTCCACCGACTCGAACATCACCATTTCGTTTCTGATACCGGCCGCTCAGATCAGCTCGGCCGTGGCCGCGCTGCATAGCCGGTTTATCGCTTGTACTTGAGCATCATGGCCCGGCGCTGATAATCGGTCGAGCCGGCATAGTCGCCCAGGCCGTCGTAGATCTTGCCCAGCAGCTTGAGATAGTTCACGCTCTCTTTGCAGTCGACTCCGTGAGCGCGCTCGACCAGTTCGAGAGCTTCTTTGGCCACCGGTTCGGCCTCGGTGAGCATCTTCTGCCGGGTATAGATGTCGGCCAGCCCAAAGAGCGACTCGGCCAACTTCAGGGGTTGCTCGGCTGCGAAGGCGCGCCGCATCGCCACCGCCCGGCGATAGAACAGTTCTGCCTTGGCGTGGCGATGCTCGCGACAAACTTCGGCGAAGTCGTGATACTTGTCCCCCAGCACAGGATCGTCGGGGGCCGAGATCCGTTCCAGCAGTTCCAGGGCCCGCAAACGGGTCTCGATGCCTTCTTTGTAGCGATGTTTGGCCAGGTGATTCTGAGCCTCACCATCCCAAACGGGAATAATCCGACGATAGATCTCGGCGGCGCCCTCTTCGTCGCCGCGAGCGTGTAGCAGATCGGCTAGCCGCAACCGACTCTCCATCAACTGGCTGTCGGTCGGGCGCAATTGAGCCTCGCGCACGGCCAGGCTCTTACGATAGAGAGCCTCGAGCACGGCCGGTTCGGCCGTTTTGAGCGCCAATTCGTCGACTAGCGCGGCCGCCTCGAGCTGTTGCGGTTGAGGCAGCCTTTCGAGGTTCTCGAACAGATTCTGAGCCATCTGCTCGAACTCGCGGCGCAGGCCCTCTAGAAGGGCTTGAAAGGCCTGGTCGTTGGCGGGGGCCGAGCCGTCGTCGTTGAGGGCGAGAGCCGCACTGACCACCACGGCCCGGGCGCCGTGAAAGCCCAGATTGTGGGGGGCCGGATAGGTCACGCCGTGGATGACCACCTCGAGGCCGACGGACTCCTCCGACCGGGGCAGGATGCCCATGGCGGCGGAAAATGCGCCCGGTGAGGGTTGCTCGTCGCTCAGCCCCGTAGTAGGCCGGGTTGGCCTGAAGCCGGGTTCCCCCTGGCTGCGAGTCAAGCAGCGATAGGTCAGGCAGGGCCCCAATTCGATGTTCTCGTCGAGCACTCGGCCGTTGACCTTGATGGTCGCCGGGGCACAGCGGCAACGCTGCCAGATGACGGCCGCTTCGGGCAACATGCCCGAAAACTTGCTGACGAACTTGGTGACCTTTCTCAATCGCCCTCGTTCGCGCAGCCGCACTCTGACATTCACCTCGGGATTGTTGGAAAAGTGCTTCGAAAGGGCTTTCAGGACGGGGGCCGAGGGGGTTGCCGACAGCGCGTACCCGTGCTCGCCCAGCCAACTTTCTACCACCACGGCCTCGGCGTTGGCTTTAAAGGCAGCCCCCAGGCCCACCGCGAGCAGGCGCAGCGGTTGGGGAGCGTGGGCCGGGATGAGACCACCGGAAAGAACCGACAGATCGCGCTCTGAGAAAGGGCGCCCGTTGTATTCGAGGATGAAGTCGTCGGCGTCGTTGCGGACATCGACGAAGGTGGCCCCCGAGGCGATGGCAGCCGCCACGAAGCGCAAGACATAGGCGCTCGGATCGCCGAGGTTGATGTTTTCGAGGCCGCGCCGCGCTAGATCGACACCCATCTCGCTGACCTGGTCGAGGGCATTGGTCAAAAAGCCCAGGTCTTGTTTTTCCGCCATGTTTCCACTTTTGCTGCTGCTTCCAGGCTTCCCTTCCGTCTCAGCCTGGCATTCTCTGTTGGGGTGAGCGAGATTCTTTACTTCGCGTATCGAGGACACGATAAAAATTTCTCCGAGAGACAAGTGGCTAAGTGGACTGACTAGAACTGACCACTCCCATCGGCTACGTTTCGGGCTTCACACCAGGAAAGGCTCTTTGTGACCGTCTCGATTCTTTTATGCAGCTGGAGGTGGATGATTTTTCACTTTGTTGATTAGTTGGACTCGGCCGCTTGGTCGTCTGTTTTTCGAGTTTTAACCGGACGTGGGTGAAGTGGTTCTGACTGTGAGTTATCCAGGGATACTTGTTCGTTTGGTAAATGAGGATCGTTGGTTTACAGCCATGGGGTTTTGGCGTATACTGCCGATGGGGGATTGGAAATTGTATGCAGAACGTTAGTGAAAAACGGCTTTTCTCGCGCATTGGCTGCGGGCTCGACTTGACTCTTCGCCGGTCGCTCGGCGACCAGTACTGCTCGGTGTCTTGTCGCGACCTCAGTCTGTCCGGGCTCGGCCTACGGCAAGCCAGAGACATTCAAGTGGGAGAAGAGGTCCAGGTCACCCTGGAGGGGTTTCCGCCTGTCAAGGCTCAGGTGAAATGGCTCAGTGAACGAGGGGCCGGACTAAGCTTTCAGGGCAGCCTGGGCCAGATCGCCGACACCTGGGTGGGAGAGGTTCTCGCTGCCCACGGCATTCGTGTGAAAGACCTGTTGGAAAAGGTCGCGGGCTAGCTCTCTTGCCGGCATCGGCCAGGCTTGGCGTCGATCTGGGAGCTTCCCGGGTTCGCTGTTATCAGGTGTTGTCTGACTACAGTCTGGGTGAGATTCGAGCTGAGCGAGGGTTCAGTCCGTTCGTTCCCCCGGCTCGCGAGTTCCAGCTTCAGAACGGGGCCCACTCGAAGGCTGAGCAAGTCGCCGCCCAGGAACGGGTCGAGCGAATCGCGGCAACCATTAACGAATGTCTCAATGGGCTGGAGAGGCCCGAGGCTACCCTGGCCGTGGCCGCTCCCGGTCTCAAGAACGAGGCTCGCGACAGCATCGTGGTCAGTGTCAACGGCCCACGGATCGAGGCTTTGACCACGCGCCTGACAGAGTTGACGGGGTTGCCTTGTGGACCCCTGGGCGACGACTCGGTGATGGCGGCGCTGGCCGAGCAAGTCGCTCCCGGCGGTCAGTTGCGGGGGGTGTCCAACGCCTACTACGTCGGGCCGGGCACCGGCCTGGCCGAGGCTATTCTCCAGGACGGGCGCTGGCTTGTTTCAGGGGACTATTCCCGGGCGTGGGAGCTTGGCCTCGAGATGGGCCTTCGCGGTCAGGCCTGGCTGGCCGACCCTCACGGTTCGCGACATCGCCTGTTAGGGCTCATCGAGTTGCGGCTCGACGAATTTACCCTCGAGCGGGTGGTGCTGGGCCAACGCTTGAGCGGCCAACCCGAGGTGGCCGATTGGCTGGCGCAGCAGCTGCCCCTGGATGTGGTCTGTTCCCGACTGATCGGCGCGGCTGCCATTGGGGCTGTTCACAGTTTGGGTCGAACGCTCACGGCATAGGATTGTCGCCATCGGTCGAGAACCCCCATGGCGTGAGTGAAGAGCGTTTGCCTGAACTCCCATCCCGTTTCGAGTTCCTGCTAGAAGGGTTACGAAGCCGGCAGGCTTTCGCCCTGGCCCGGGCTAGGGGAGGACCTTTTCGTTATGCGTCCAGCCGCAACGTCACGCCCGAGCCGGGCGAGACCGGCCGGACCGGTGGAGCTAGCTGGGATCAGGGAGCTACCCATAGCGGCGACCGGCCTTTGCGCGAAGACAACACCCGTCGTTGGAAGGTTCAGGGCCAGGCTGTCGATGGTCGCTTCAAGACCTACCTGCGGTCGGGCCCGGGGGGTGAAACCAAGCCCAAGCTTCCCCTCGACCGGGGCGCCCGCGATCTGGCCAGCCAGCGCCAGTCGCTTCTGACCCGCCATCAGAGCTTGCGTCGGCACACTCAGTGCAAAGGCTTGTCGATAGCCGTGGAAGGGCATCCTCTGCTCTATCCTCGGGCTTTTATGACCACCTTTCCGGCCGCTTTGAGCGAGCTGAGGACCTCGCCGGAGGTCATCAACATGCTGGCCATCACCCCCCCCGATCGACCCGACACCCGCCAGGCCGTGCGCGACCTGTTGCGCCACGGAGGCTTCAAGCCCAGCGGACGAAGCAAGCCCGCCTGGGAGTTTCTCGACAAGGCCTGCGCCGACGGACGCTTAGGTTCGATCAACCTGGCGGTCGATTTCTGTAACGCCTTTTCGCTTCACGCCGGCATCCCCATCAGCGTGCTCGACTTCGAGCGCATGGTCCCACCTCTGCGTATTGCCGTGGGTCAAGCTGGGGAGTCCTACGTGTTCAATCCATCCGGGCAAGTGCTCGAACTGACAGGCCTGCTCACCCTCTATGACGCCAATGGCCCCTGCGGTGGTCCGGTCAAGGACTCGCAACGCACCAAGACCCACGAAGGCACGACCCGCACCCTCACGGTAGTCTGGGGATGCGAAGAGTTTCACGCCCTGGTCGACGATCTCTTCCAGAGCTATTGCGCGGCGCTGCTTGATTGCGGAGCCATCGTCGAGGAGGTGCGATGCGGGTAAGTCGGGTCGTGAGCCAGGCTCGAGACATCGCCCAACAGATCGACCGGATCCCCTACGAAGAGCAACCGGACGCTTTCTTCGAAGCCGTGCGCGCTAGCGATATCCCTTTTCTGTCTTGTGCTCTAAGCCATCGACCAGGCAAGCTCTTCGAGTTGACCTTCGAATGTCTCTACTGGCTTTCTCGCGCGTCGCTACCTCTCACGGTAGGATTGACCATGCATTCCTATATGCTCGCAGGCCTGGCCACCGCCCCCGTTGCAGCTCCCACACCCCTGGCTCAAAAGCGCACGGAATTACTGGAGCGTATCCATCAGGAGCGCTTGCTGGTAGCGGTGTCGAGCTTCGGAGATCGCATCAAGGCTGCCGGTCAGCCCCGCCACGAGATTCGCCTCGAGCCCGATGGCGACGGATTCTTGGCCCGCGGGCGCAAGATGTTCCAGTCGATGGCGAGCTACGCCGATTGGATCACTTTCGCGGCCGACCTCGACGAGGTGGGTCTGTGCTTTTTCATCACACCTCTCAAAGGCGTTCCCGAACTGGTCCTGGGGGACCGCCTCTTCGGTGGCGCCATGGCTCACACGGACACGCGGATTCTCGACTACAACGACCTCAAGGTGGGCCCCGAGAAGATCTTGTGCTTGGAGAACGACGCCACTTTCGACCTGCTACACTACGCGACTGCCTGGTTCGAGGGACTGGTGGGCGGAGCCTATCTAGGAGCCGTCTCCCGGGCCCTGGAAGAAGCGCGCGTCTTTGCCAATCAGGTGCGTACCCCCCAGGGCTTGACCCTGGCCGAACTCGACGGCGTGGTCGTCGATGTCGGCAAACTGGCCCTGCGCCACCGAGCCGCCCTGGAGCTGGGTCGCCACTTTCAAGCGCAGCTCGAGTTGGTCAAAGTCCAGAATTTCAGACCTGCCAGCCTGTCGTTGCTCGAATCCTCGTCGGGTATCAAGCACCATTGTGCTGAGGCCGTCAACGAGGTCATGGGTGGGGTACGAGCCCTGATCGGGACCCGCACCATGAGCCCGGGCAGCCTGCTGCATCGCCTCAATGAGCAGGTAGTGTTTTGCCAACTGCACCCCATGATGGCGGCCACCATCGAGCGCGATTTCGGGGCGCAGCTGCTCAATGACAACGAGTTTCTCGGACTCGACGAACCCAACCAGGGATAGATGCCGGCCACTCAGAAGGTGCCCGCCTTGGAGGCTACGCGATGACGAACCGTTTCGGACTAATGGCCACGGCCATGGTGACCCCTTTTACCGATAACCTCGAGGTAGACTACGATAAAGCCGCCAAACTGGCGGTGAAGCTGGTCGAGGAGGGTAACGATTCGCTGGTGGTGTGCGGCACGACCGGAGAATCCCCCGTGCTCAGCTCAGACGAAAAGGTCAAGCTCTTCAAAACCGTCAAAACGGCCGTGGGACCGAAGGTTCCGGTCATCGCCGGCACCGGCTCTTACGATACGAAAGCTACCATCAAGTTGTCCCTGCAGGCGGCCGAAGCCGGGGCCGACGCCCTGCTGCTGGTGGCTCCTTACTATAACAAGCCTTCGCAAGAGGGTCTGTACCAGCACTTCCAGGCGATCTTCGAGGCAGTAGAACTGCCGGCCATGCTCTACAACATCCCCGGCCGAACCGGGGTCGAGATCCTCCCCGAGACGTTGGCCCGATTGGCCGAGCACCCACGCGCCGTGGCCGTGAAGCAGTCGCTGCTTTCGGTCGATCCCATCAGCGACCTTTCCGCTCGCCTCTCGCGGGTCAAGGTCGGGGCCGGAGCGTCCGGAGCCGGCGAGGCCTCGATGGCCATCTATAGCGGTGATGACTCCAACATCTTGCCTCACCTGTCGGTCGGCGGAAAGGGCGTGGTCAGTGTGGCCGGCCACGTGGCCGCTCGACCTATCAAGCAGATGCTCGAAGCCTTCGTGGCCGGGCGGGTGCAAGATGCCATCGACCTGCACCTGCGCCTGTTCCCCCTCTTCAAGGTGTTGTTCGTGACCAGCAACCCGGCTCCGGTGAAGGCGGCCCTGGCCCTTCAGGGCTTTCCGGTGGGTGGCGTCCGACTGCCGCTGGTGGCGGCCAACGCCGACGAGGTGGCCCAGGTGAAAGCCGTGATGAGCGAGGCCGGCTTGCTCTAAGTGGAGATCGTCGTTTCGCCCGGCGGCGTCTGGGACACTACCATTGCCGTGCCTGGCGACAAGTCGCTCAGTCACCGCGCCCTCATGTTCGCGGCCATGGCCGAAGGCCAATCGGCGGTGCGCGGCCTTTCGCCCGGGGCCGACGTGCGCTCGACAGCCCGCTGCTTGCGTCAACTGGGTGCCTCGTTCTCTAAACTCGACGCCGACCTGGTCAAATGTCGAGGTTGGGGCAAAGCTGGCCTTCGCGAGCCTCAGACGGTGCTCAACTGCGGCAACTCGGGCACCAGCATGCGTCTTTTAGCCGGGATGTGCAGCTCGCGCTCGGGCCTGAAGATCCTGACCGGCGACAAGTCGCTGAGCGCCCGGCCGATGGGTCGCATCATCGAGCCCTTGACCCACATGGGCGCCCAGGTGCGAGCTCGTCAGGGCGATCGACTGCCCCCCCTGGTGGTGCTGGGTGCTCGACTCAAGGCCATCGACTATGCCCTGCCGGTGGCCAGCGCTCAGGTGAAGTCGTGTGTGATGCTGGCCGCTCTGGCCGCCGAGGGGACTACACGCTTGCGCGAGCTGGCTCCTACTCGCGATCACACCGAACGCATGCTGGCCAGCCTGGGGGTGCCGGTGCGCCAGAATGGCGACTGGCTCGAGGTTGACCCGGTCGAGTGTCTGCCCAACTTCGAGTTCACCGTGCCCGGGGACGTTTCGTCGGCCGCTTTTCTGCTGGCCGCCACCCTGGTCACTCCGGGCGCCCACACGGTGGTCCAGGGGGTTGGTCTCAATCCCGGTCGCACCGGCTTTCTCGACATTCTCAAACGCATGGGAGCCCGGCTCGAGGTACGCCAGACCGGCCAGGAAATGGGCGAGCCGGTGGGCGAGGTCGAGGCCTTCGGCTCCGAGCTCAAAGCCGTCGAGGTGGGACCCGACGAGGTGCCGGGAGCCATCGACGAGTTGCCCTTGCTGGCCGTGGTGGCCTGTCAGGCTCAGGGCATCACTCGCTTGCACGGGGCCGAGGAACTGCGCCACAAAGAGAGCGATCGCATCGCCGCCACCGTGGGCGAACTGGCGCGCATGGGGGCTCGTATCAGCGAGCAACCCGACGGCTTCACCATCGAGGGGCCGTGCCAGCTGACCGGGGCCGTGGTGGGCTGCCACCACGATCATCGCCTCGAGATGGGACTGGCCGTGGCCGCGCTCTCGGCCCGCGGAGAGACCCGGCTCAAAGGAGCCGGCTGGGCGGCTGTCTCGTTTCCTAACTTCTGGGAATTGTTTCCCGGAAAATCCAGCCAGCGATGACCCCCGCCACCCGCAGCCTCTGGCTGTTGGGTCACCCGGTGGCCCATTCCCTCTCGCCAGCCATGCATCGAGCCGCCTACGCGGCCATGGGCCTGGACCTGGTCTATCTGGCCGCCGACCTCGAGCAAAATCAGCTTGGGGCTGCCCTGGCCGGCCTGGGGGCCCTGGGTGCCCTGGGAGCCAACCTGACCGTGCCTCACAAGGAGGCGGTGCTGGAGCTGGTCGACGAGCTTTCTCCCGAGGCGCGGGCCATCGGCGCGGTCAACACGCTGGTTTTCACTGGCCAGGGTGTGAAGGGTCACAATACCGATGCGAGTGGGTGGCTGGCCAGCTGGGATGAGGAGATCGGTCTTCCTCTCCAGGAGCGAGCGGCGATCGTGCTGGGCGCGGGAGGAGCGGCCAGGGCCATCTGTTGGGCTCTAGCCTCGCGCGGTGTCAAAGAACTGACCGTGCTCAATCGCACTCCCGCTCGGGCTCAGACGATGCTCGATTCTCTGGGTCTGGCGGCTCGGGTCGGAACGCTCCAGCAGTTTGACCAGTTGGTGACCGACGGCGTGCTGGTGGTCAACACCACCAGCCTGGGTCTGGCCTCTCAACCCGGTAGCCCCGTCGGCTGGCCCTCGGGCCTGGACGAGGTCGTGGCCTGCGACCTGATCTACAATCCCGACCCCACTGCCTTTCTAGCTCAGGCCCCTGGCCGGCGCCTGGGAGGCCTCGGCATGCTGGTGCACCAGGCCGCCCTGGCGATCGAACTGTGGACGGGCCAGCGGCCCCCGGTGGGCCTGATGCGTGCCGCGGCCCTGTCGGCCCTGGGCGGCTAAGGTCCGCGGCAGCGGCGGTTCTAGGGGTTCAGAGCAACTCGATGGGATCTTCGATCTCCATTTCGAGCAGGCTGGTGCGGCCTTTGAGGCGCTCGTGAATCTTGCGGGCGGCCACCATCGGGGTCAGGTTGGTGGTGTCCATGCGCACCTTGACCTTGCCATAAATGTTCTTGCGCTCTTCCATCAGGCGGTCGACCTTGTCGGCCACGCCAGAGGGGCTCTGGGCTTTGAGCAGGGGGCGCTTGTCGGTGCGCTGCAGGCGGCTGACCAGGTCGTCGCGGTCGGTGTAGAGGCAGATTAGCAGGCCGCTCTGGTTGAACAGGTCGAAGACCTCGGGATTGACGATGGTGCCGCCCCCGGTGGCAACCACCTTGTTGCGGGTGGCCGCCAACTCTTCGGCCAGCTCTTTTTCGAGGTTGCGAAAGAACTCTTCACCGTGGGTGGCAAAAATCTCGTTAACGGTCATTCCCATGCGCCGTTCGAGTTCGAGGTCGACATCGATGAACTTGCGCCCCATCGCCCGGCTGAGTT
Organism: Vulcanimicrobiota bacterium; assembly: GCA_050250895.1. GTDB lineage: Bacteria > Vulcanimicrobiota > Xenobia > Xenobiales > JADMJV01 > CAYRFU01. The sequence goes on from JBFWNU010000006.1 coordinate 272,507, forward strand.
CGCGGCCAATGGTCGTTTTGCCGGTGCCCATGAACCCCACCAGATATACGTTGCGGTGCTTCACCGATCGCCTCCTGTCTTCGATTTTCGGGTCGGGAGCAGGGTTTCCTCTGCAAAGGGGCCCGCTGGGGCCGAGACGAACCTCGGGGCGATGAGTAGCAACCTCTATCAGCACGTTTCCCAGGCTCCCACCAGACCGACCCCCGGCCAGGTGCGCAAGACCTTCGACGTGGCCGACCTCTACGTCGGCCCGGCGGTGAGCCAGCCAGTGGGCGTCGACGCCGATCTGCCGCTCGACGAGAAGCTGCGGCAGGCCTATTTCTGGATCGTCAATCACGCGATCATCAGCCCCCACTACGACATCGAATATCAAGATGGTCCCTCGGCCACCTTCGAATTTGGCGACCTCAAGAGCCGCCTGGTCTTGCCTTCGGCCCAGAGCTACTCGAGCTTCGTGTTGATTCCGCTGCTGAACTTCGCGGTGCGCCAAAGGTGTCTGCTGGTGGGCGGTCCCGGGCGAGGCAAGACGGCCACCGCTATCTTGATGGGGATCCTGGCGGGCTATTCGCTGCAGGAGGTTCGTCGAGCCGTTCAACATGGCCAACCGCAGATGACCATTTCAGACCTTTTGGGCAACCCGCTGCCGGCCGACCTGATCGGGGCTCAGAAGATGGAGGACATCCGCATCTCATGGAGGCGCTGGCTGTCGATGCGGGTCAAGATCATCGACGAGTACAACCGCATTCCTACCAGGACCCAGTCGGCCCTGCTGACGGTGCTGGCGGATAACTACGCCGAGATTCTCGATCACCTTTACGAGTGTCCCAAGGCGGCCTGGTTCTTGACCGCTAACGACGACCAGGGAGGCGGCACCTATCAGGTCATCGAGGCTTTGCGTGACCGCATCGATGTGGTGGTCCGGGCTTTGCACTTCAACAGTCGCTTCTTCCACGAGTTGCTCACGCGGATCGAAGAAGGTATCGCCCCCGAAGAGGTGGTGCCATCGCAACTGATCTTTTGCGCCGACCAGATGGAGCAGGTTCATCAAGAGATCCTGGCTGTGGCCTTGCCGCGAGCCTTGCGCCGGCGACTCGAGTTCTTTTCGAGCCAGTTCGAGTTCTTCGAGCCCGGTGGTCTGCAGTTGGAATACAAGACCAAAGACAATCTGAAGCTGTCGGGTGTGGCTCGCCATCTGCTAGGCGATGAAAGCGGCAAGGACAAACTCAAAGACCTGGGCGTGCAGACCTCAAACGGTCTGTCGGTGCGGGCCATGTTGGGGCTGTTGACCTTTGTGAAGGCCATGGCCTACTTTCGCGGCAACCGCGAGGTCGAACTCGAGGATATACGCCAGATCTTGCCATTCTGCTTGCATGACAAGCTGGTGCCGGAGCCCGACGCCCCTTTCTTCGAGGTGCCTGGCAACCAGGTCTTGCGGGTGGATCGGGTGAGCTGGATTCGACGTTTGTGGGATCTGTCTTGCGCTGACTACGACCGTCTCAATCTCGACTCCGACGACCCGGTCGCCGAACTCGAAAGCGAGTTCCAGGCGGGTCTTGAGGGGTTGGGCGAACCCGAGGTGAAAAAGCGTCTGGTCAAGATCGAGCGCCTGCTCAAGGAGTGGAGTCGTGGTCGCAAACTCTACGGCCCGATGTATGACGACATCCTGATGCTCAAGTATCTCCATCAGCGCTACACCAACTATTTGCACTGGCTGCGCTGGAGTCAAGCGTGAGCCGCTTGCGCGAGGCCTTGCTGGCTCGCCGCGAGCGCTACAACACGGCCTTTGCGGTGGCCCGTCGGGCCAGACCCTCGCTTTGCCCAGAGGTCTTCTCGGAGCACCTTCTGGAAGTGCTCGACCCCATCGTCGAGGCCCTCGAGCCCTCGAGTGGGAACGATTCGATCGAGCAACTTTACGACCTGTCGCTCGACCTGGTGGGCAGCGAGTTGTTGGGAGCAAACAGCCGTCATCCCGCGGTGGTGGCCGGGTGGGAGAAGTTATTACCGCGACTGGGAAGGCTACTCTCGCTGCAGCCCCGGCGTCTGGCCGCCGAGTTGTCTAACGCTCTTTATCATCTCTCGGCCACTCCCGGGGCCCGTCCGCTTTTCTGGCTGGGTCGGATGCAGGACTACGCCGCCCGCTTTCGCGACCCCGACGAGTTGCGAGCGGTCGGTCAGGTGCTGGCCTGGATGGCAGGTCTGGCCCACTATCGCGAGGGAGCCCTGCAGGTGCTGGCGAGTCTCGACGAGAGTTGGGCTCGCGAGTTGCTCGGTTGCGACTTGACCCAATTAAAGCAGTTGGCCGGCCGGCCCTGGACCGACCCCGAGACGGGGCCGCGCGACCGCCTCGAGATCGTGGCGCTCGTGGGGGCTTTTCGCGGCTTTGGGGGCCTATTCGTGCGTCCGCCCAGGGTGACTTCGGCCGGCCAGGACCGATTCATCCTCGACGACGGAGAGGCCCGCTTTTTGCTTTGTGCCGATCATTTCGGGGCTACCTTTCACCGCCTCGGCGAGTCGCTCAAGCACGAGGGGCCCGTGGCCAAGTTCAGTCTTTGGGAAGGGGTGCTGACCGTCGAGGGTCAGCACCTGGTCGACCCGGCCTTTCAACAGGTGATGTCGACGGCGGCCGGTCCCACCACCGTGGCGATCACCCGGGCCAACAGTCATTCCGTCTTGTTGGCGGCCGTGCGGTGACCGACGGCGAGCGCCTGGCGGTGTGGCAGGCGGCCTGGCCCAGGGCGCTTGATCTCTGGAGCCGCTATACCCGCTTGAGCGAACCTCGCTGGTGCCTGGACGCGGCCCAGGAGAAGGCCCAGGGAATGGGCGACAGCATCGCCATGATCCGGCTAAACGATCAGGCGATTTGTGTTTCCTTTCCGCAGATCCAGCGCTTTGACCTGGACCGTTACGCCCTGGTGATTCTGGCCCACGAGATCGGGCATCACGTCTATACACCCGGAGATCTCATCGATATGGGGCGTAGCCTGGCCCGAGTACGGGCCGCCTTGCCGACCCTGGAAGAGGCCGCTCCTATGGTCTGCAACATCTATGAAGACCTGCTCATCAACGACCGCCTCCATCGCTTTCATGACCTCGATGTGGCCGGGGTCTACCAGGCTATCAATCGGGTCAATGGCGGCGATGGGCGGTTATGGAACCTGATGATGCGCATCTTCGAGATTCTGTGGAGCCTGCAACGGGGCACCCTGGCCCGCGGCGTCGAGGATCAGATGGAGGGGGATGCCCAACTGGGAGCGCGTTTGATCCGCAACTATGCCCAGGACTGGGTCGAGGGAAGCGGTTCCTTCGGGTTGCTTTGCTTGCCCTATCTGCTCGAGGACAAGGAGGCCAATCGGGCTCAGGAGCAGGCTTTGATGGATGCCCTGAAAGCGGGGGCCGGAGCCGAGATCCCCGGGGGACTGATCGTATCCGAGGGGGCGGTGGCAGTGCACCCCGCCGAACTCGACCAGGCCGAAGCCCAAGCCATTCGCACTGGTGAGGGCCAGTGTCGAGAACCCTTTGAATACGGTGCTCTACTCCGCGCCCTGGGCATGCAGCTTAGCGATGAAGAGGTGGCGGCTCGCTACTACCGCGAGCGGGCGCTGCCCTACTTAATACCTTTTCCTACTCGCCAGCGCCCCGAAACGGCCGAGCCGTTGCTGGAGGGGCTCGAGAGTTGGGACATCGGTTTTCCCCTGGAAGACGTCGATTGGCTCGAATCGGTGATGGTCAGCCCCAGGGTCGTGCCGGGGGTGACCACGGTGCAGCGGGTTTGGGGAACGATGGACGGCGTTCTTCCCGAGCCCGAACCCATCGACCTCGATCTGTACGTCGACTGTTCGGGCTCGATGCCCGACCCTCGTCAGCGGGTGTCTTATTTGACGCTGGCCGGGGCCATCGTGGCCATCTCGTGTCTACGAGCCGGAGGCCGGGTCCAGATCACGCTGTGGAGTGGGCCGATGCAGTTCATCGCCAGCGACGGCTTTCTCCGCAACGAGAAAGAAATCATGGCCACCCTGACGAGGTATCTGAGTGGCTCGACGGCCTTTCCCCTGCACATGTTTCGCCGGACCTATAGCCAGCGAAAGGCCCACGAGCGGCCGGTCCATATCTTGATTATCTCTGACGACGGGGTCGACACCATCGACCAGCCTGACGAACTGGGCAACCCGGGCCTGGAGTTGGCCCGGATGGCCCTCGAGAAAGCCGGCGCCGGTGGCACGATGGTCTTATACCTGTGGGCCAACCAGCGCGAGCGGCCGTTCTTTTCCACGGTCGAGCAGATGGGTTGGCGTATCTTCCAACTCAGGCAGTGGGAAGACCTGGTGGCCTTCGCGCGCGACTTCGCCAGAGAGCGGTTCGAAATAGCCGGATCGGCTCGTTGAAGCCGTTATTTCTTGCCGATGTTCGTCAGAGCGGCGCTAATCCCGGCGGCGGCCAGGCCGGCTCCCGTGGCTAGAATGCCTCCCGCCAGCGGGTTGGCCGAGAGCGCGCCCACCGCGGCGCCGGCGGCGGTGCCGAGCACCCCCCCCGTGATGGCGGCGGGGAGGCTATTGTTGCTATTGCTCATGATGCCGCCCATGACATCGGCCCACATCCCCACGGCTCCCAGGGCGGTGGCTCCGAACAGTCCACCCGCTGCTGCGCCGGCCAGGGTATGAGTCAGGCCCGTGCCGGTGCCGGCGTAGAACCCCAGCGCCCCCGCTCCGGCGGCGGCGCCCAGGGTCAAGACCCATTTTCCGATCTTGGTCGGAAGGGGTGTGGTGGGTTCAAAGCCGTCACCGGGCTGCGTCGGTTCGGGGGAAGGTTGGGGGTTGGTTGCGGCCCGAGGCGTGATGGATGGCGTGGTTTGAAAAGGCTTGATCTGCATTGTGAATTCTCCTACTCGCCGAGTCTAGATTGGCCGTCTGAACCTACCCTGAAAACTTAAGCCAATCTTCAGGTTTGTCCCAGACTTGCTTCAGGCTGCTGGGCTAGGATCGGCTGGTGAGATTGTTGTTCAGAACATGGCTGCTGGTGTCGCTCCTGGGGCTACCGACGCTGGCCCAGGAGGCGCCACCTCAACTCACCGTGAGCGAGGCTGTGGCCACCGCCCTCGAAAACAACCACGGTTTTCGTTCGGCCAACAAGACGGCCGAGGCCGCCGGCTATCGCAAAGATCAGGCCTATTCGTCCTACTATCCGAGCCTGGACCTCAGTTCCACCTTTCAGCACTCCGAGTCGCTCAGTTCGTCAGGCCGAAGCAGTGGGGGAGTGGCCGTCCAGCAAGGCGGGGTGTTCGTGGTCAGCAACTCCAACAGCAACGTGCGAGACAACCTGGGAGTGTCTCTCAACACTCGCTATGACCTTTTCAACGCCGTCCGCGGTCACAACACCGAGGCGGCCGAGAAGAGCTATGAGGCTGCCTTGTTCGACCTGGAGGGCACTCGCCTGGACCTGGCTCTGCAGGTGCGGCAGCTTTTCTACACCGCCTATCTCGATCAACAGTTGCTCGAGATTCGTGACCAGGAAGTATCCAACCGCGAGCGCCATCTCGAGCAGGCCGAGGGATTTCACCAATCCGGCCTCAGAGCCCGTAACGAGGTGGCCAGGGCCGAGGCGGATCTAGCTCAATCCAAGCTCGCCCAGGCCCGGGCTCGAGCTACCCTCGAGACCGATTGGATTGCCCTCAACGTAGCCATGGGTCGGCCCCAATCCGATCCTTATCAACTGGTGCTCGACGAGGCCGACTCGGTGGTTCCGGAGGTGGCGACCGAAACGTTGGTCGAGGCCGCTTTCCAGCGCCGTCCCGAACTGCAGGGCCTGCTGGCCAGGCTGCAAGCCCAGTTCGCCCGGGTGGCGGCGGCCCGGGCCGGGCGCTATCCCAGTCTGGGCGTGAGCGCTGGTTACAACCTCAACGGCCAGCCGACTCCCTTCGACCCCGCGTGGAACGTGGGTCTCTCGCTGAGCGTCCCGCTCTTTGACGGCTTTCTCGACGAGTATACGGCCAAAGAGGCCCAGGCTACGGCCGAGGCCATCTCTGAGGACTTCGAGCAGCAGCGGGATGTGGTTTATCGCGAGATCGCCAGTTTGATGGCCACCGTGCGTCAGACCCAGGTCCAGCTCGACACGGCCCGCGTGGGCATTAGGGCCGCTGAAGAGAACTATCGACTGGCTTCAGAGCGCTACAAGGTCGGGGTAGGTACCGACCTGGAGTTGTCCGATGCCGAACTGGCTCTCACCCAGGCTCGCTCTGAACTGGTTTCGGCCGAGAGCGCCCTTTTTCAGGCCCGGGCCCAGTTGGCCCGGGCGGTGGGGGTGTTCGACCTGGCCAACCTCGATCTGGAAGGTGATTCGTGAAAAAGTTATTGATGGCTTTGATGGTGCTGCTGGTGGCCCTGGCCGTGTGGTGGTTTCTACCCACCAAAGCCAGCGCCCCCAGATATCGAACGGCCGAGGTGGAAGTGGGCGACGTGGCCCGCAAGGTCAGCGCCACCGGAACTTTGCAGGCCGTCACCCGCATCGATGTGGGTAGCGAGGTTTCAGGTCGCATCGCTAGCCTCGAGGTCGGATTCAATTCCACCGTAAAGCGTGGCGATGTGCTGGCTCGCCTGGATCCAGCCACGTTTCAGGCCCAGCTCGAACAGGCTCAGGCCAGCGTAAACAACGCCACCTCGGGCCTCAACAGTGCGGTGGCCGATGCGGGTAACGCGGCCGCCAACGTGCGCACTGCCGAGGCCGCTATCAAGACAGCCCAGAGCAAGATCTTGCAGGCCCAGGCCAACGTCGCCAACGCCCGCGCCTCGGTGCACTCGGCCGAAGCGGCGGTGGCCAAGGCCAAAGCCGATTGGGTGGTGGCTTCGCGCAACAGTGAGCGCATGACCGAGTTGGCCGGCCGCGATCTGGTGGCCTTATCCGAGGCCGAGCAGGCGGTGGCTACCGGCCAGGGTTCGCAGGCCGGCGTCGAGACCGCCCAGGCGCAACTCGAGGGGGCTCAAGCCAATCTGCTTTCGAACCAGACCAACGTCGACGCGGCCCGCGTCGATCTCGAGTCGGCCCAGATCAAGCGCGACGCGGCTCTCGAATTGCAGCAGGCTTCCCAGGCCAGGATTCAGGGGGCCCGCGCCCAGGTGCAACAGGCCCAGGCCAATCTCGACCAGGCGCGCATCAATCTCGAGCGCACCGTCATTCGCTCACCCATTGACGGCATCGTGCTCGATGTGCTGGTGACCGAGGGCCAGACGGTAGCCGCCCAACTCCAGGCGCCCAGCCTGTTCATTCTGGCTGAGAATCTCAACCAGATGCAGGTCGAGACCAGCATCGACGAGGCCGATATCGGACAGGTCAAGGCTGGCATGAAGGCCATCTTTACGGTGGATGCCTTTCCCGACGAGAGGTTCGAGGGCAAGGTCACCGAGGTCAGGCAATCGCCGGTGGTGGTTCAGAACGTGGTCACCTACACCGTTATCATCGAGGCCACCAACCCCGAACTCAGACTCAAGCCGGGCATGACGGCGACCGTAGATATCGTGGTCGAGAGCAAGAATCAGGTGACCATGATCCCCAGCGCCGCTCTTCGCTTCAAGCCCGATGAAACCGAGTCGGGCTCGGGAACGCAAGCGTCTGGGGAGCAGCCACGCCTGAGCCAGCGCCGGGGCCGGGGTGAAGGTCGCAGCCGCGAAGGCCGCACCGTCTACACCCTCGAGGGTGACCAGCTGGTGCCTCACAAAGTGAAGACCGGACTTACCGACGCCATCAACACCGAGATGATCGAGGGCGATCTCAAGTCCGGCCAGCAGGTGGTGGTGGGTAAAGCCGTGCCCGAGACCGAGGCCACTCCGGCCAGCAGCAATAATCGCAGCGGCGGCAATCGGCGGCGCGGAATGAGGATGTTTTAGTGACGCCCGTATTGGAAATCAGCCAACTCGAACGCACCTATCGCAACGGCCAGATCGAGGTCAAAGCCCTTCGAGGCGTGAGCTTCACGGTCGAGCGGGGCGATTTCGTGGCCGTGATGGGGCCTTCGGGTTCGGGCAAGTCGACCATGATGAACATCCTCGGTTGCCTCGATCGACCCACTGCCGGCAGTTACAAGCTCGATGGGGTCGAAACGGCTCGACTAGACACTGACGAGCGGGCGCGACTGCGCAACCAGAAGATCGGTTTCGTCTTTCAGGGCTTCAATCTGCTGGCCCGCACCACGGCGGTGGAAAACGTCGAGTTGCCTCTGCTGTATCAAGGCCTCTACGACCCCGAGGCCAGACGAGCCCGCTGTCGCAGCGCTCTGACGCGAGTCAAACTGGGTCATCGCTTCGACCACGTCCCGTCGCATCTGTCCGGTGGCGAGCAGCAGCGGGTGGCCATCGCCCGCGCTCTGGTCACCGAGCCTTCGCTGCTGCTGGCCGACGAGCCCACCGGCAATCTGGACACCCGCACCAGCGACGAGGTTATGGAGCTCTTTGGCGAACTCAACGCCCACGGCCTAACCATCGTCATGGTCACTCACGAGCAAGACGTGGCTGACAAGGCGCGTCGCATCATCACGTTCCGCGACGGGAGGCTGGTCGCCTAGATGACGCTCTCGAGCACCTTCACCATTGCCGCCAGGGCTCTGACGCGCAACGCCATGCGTACCTTCCTGACCATGCTGGGTCTCATTATCGGGGTTGGCGCCGTCATTACCATGCTGGCCCTGGGCAACGGCGCCCGCACCTCGATTCAAGCCAGCATCGCCAGCCTGGGCACCAACACCATCATGATCTCGTCGGGCTCGGTCAACTCGGGCGGTGTGCGCAGCGGTGCCTTCGGCAGTTCGAACCTGACCGTGGAGGACGCCGAGGCCCTGGCGAACCAGGCGCCGTCGCTGGCCTATGTGGCCCCCATGACCCAGAACAGTTCCCAGGTGGTCTATCAAAACCAGAACTGGTTCACCAGCGTCCAGGGTACCAGCCCCGACTTTACCGAGATTCGCAACTGGCCCGTCGAGTCGGGCCAGTTCTTTACCGCCGCCGACGTTCGCTCGGCGGCCAAGGTGTGCGTGCTGGGTCGGACCGTGGCCAACGAACTCTTCGACGATGAAGAGCCTATCGGCCAGACCCTTCGCATCGGTCGCGTCCCTTTTCGGGTGGTGGGCATTCTCTCGGTCAAAGGCGAAGCCGCCTTCGGCCAGAACCAGGACGACCTGGTCGTGGTGCCCTACACCACTGCCATGAAGCGCTTGTTCAATCAGAACAACCTGCGCAACATTCTAGCCTCGGCCAGCAGCGAAGAGGCCGTGCCCACGGCCGTGGCCGAGATCACCGACATCCTCAAGGTCCGCCATCGCATTCGCGAGGGACAAGAAGAGGACTTCTCGGTGCGGACTCAGGCCGAGTTCGCCCAGACCGCCGCCGAGTCCACCCGCGTCTTCACCATGCTGTTGGGGGGCATCGCTTCCGTCTCGCTGTTGGTAGGCGGCATTGGCATCATGAATATTATGTTGGTCTCGGTCACCGAGCGCATTCGCGAGATCGGCATCCGGATGGCGGTGGGCGCGCGCGCCCGCGATATCTTGCAACAGTTTCTGGTGGAGGCCATTTTGCTTTCGGTGGCGGGCGGGGCGGTGGGCGTCGGCTTGGGGTTCTTGCTGGCCAAGGTGGGGGCCTCATTCTCGAATTGGAAACTGGTGGTCTCGCCGCAGTCGGTGGTGCTGGCCTTCGGATTCTCGGCCTTTATCGGAGTCTTCTTCGGTCTCTACCCGGCCGTCAAAGCTTCGCGTCTGGACCCCATCGAGGCCCTGCGCCACGAGTAAAATTGCGCCTGGGCCGACGGCCTGCTAGAATTGGGCCATGCTTGCCCATCGAGAACGTCGCCGCTTCACACCGGCAGAGTACCTGGCCCTCGAGGAGCGTTCCGAAACCAGGAGCGAGTTTTATCGGGGCGAGATCTTTGCCATGAGCGGTGGCACGGTTGAGCACAACCGACTGGTGCGCAATCTGACCGCGCTTCTGGATGCAGGTTTGCGAGGCTCGAGTTGCGAGGTTTTCGTAGCCGACATGCGCTTGCATGTGGCCGCTCACGAACTCTTTACCTATCCAGATCTATTTGTGGTCTGCGGGCCCTTGCCGCGGATGACAGAACGTGCCGATACGCTGGTCGACGCCAAGCTCGTCGTCGAGGTTCTGTCTCCTTCCACCGAAAAATACGATCGGGGCGAGAAGTTTCACCTTTATCAGGGGCTGCCTTCCTTCTCGGAGTATTTGCTGGTCCGCCAGGACCGCATCGAGATCGAACGCCACAGTCGGCGCAGCCCCGACGAGTGGGTATGGTCGCGGCATCGCGAGGCGGACCAGATCGAGTTGGCCTCGATCGGGCTGTGCCTGGCCGCGGCCGACATCTACCGAGACGTGTTTTAACCCACCCTATTCGTTCTCGATCTCGAGGAAGACATCGCCGATCTGGATGCCCTCGTCCTGGATGTCGATGTTGACATCCGGCCTGACCCCGCCGGCCTGCTGCAGATAGAGATCCAGGAATTCGCGGCCGGCGGCCGGATCCCAGTCATGAGCGGCCAGATAGTCGGCCATCTTGGCATAATGTTGGTCAAAGCTCTTTTCGCCCAGCTTCTGGCGCAGTTCGACTTCAAGCGAGAAAAGCTGATGGGCTTTGGGAAGGTCTCCACCGGCGTTGCCCAGCTGCAGTTTGAGTCGCTCGAAGGCGGGCCCGGGGGCAAGCGGGCCGCGTTTTTTTTCGAGGAACCGATACTCGTCAAAGGCCACGCCCAGAGCGGGGAAACTGCCGGGCAGTTCGGCCAGGCCGGGCTCGCGGGCCACCCGCCGGGCCCAGCTGTCTAACACCTGCTGGCGCTGGTCAGAGAGGGGCACCTCGGTGCGCGAAGGGGCGCTGGCCTGAAGTAGCAGCGAGGTGTTGGCAGCCAGATGCTGGCTGTCGGATTGCTCGATCGAGGGCAGGCGTCGAGCTACTTCGCGACGGCGGTAGAGCTGCTCCTTGAAGGAACGAATGGAGGGGAATTTCTCGGTGCGCGAGAGAGCCAACAGATTGGTCAGCTCTTCTTCCACCGCCGGCTGGTCGTTGTTGGCCAACAGGGCCAGCGAGAGCAACGTCTCGGCGCCGGCTTCATCGAGGTTGATGCTCTCGGAGAGTTGGGCGCGCACCTTGTCGAGCAGCTCCGAACCACGCTCTTCCAGGCCCACCAGCTCAAACAGAGCGGGGAAGTATTGGCCCTCGGCTCGGCTCACGCGAGCGAAGTTGTAGTCCTCGAAATCGCCGTGGTCAAAACGTAGAAACTGCGAGAGCAGATGGTCTTCCGGGCTCTGGCGCACTCCGTTGCGGGTGAACTTGAAGTCCTTGAGCAGGTCGGCGTTGCTCTCTTTGAACTTGTTGAGACCCCGCAGGTAGGCACCCATCTCTTCTACGGTCGAGTCCTCATAGCGCTCCCAGATGGCTTCGATGCGGGGGCGGATGACCCGCTTGAGCACGTGAGTCATCACCGGGATCGACGGCTTGTAGTCGACATCGTGGGCGATTCCCTCGAACAGATAGGCGTGCGCCGGACCGAGATTCTCCTCCGGCGCCGAAGCGATGGCCTGGAGCACCTCTTCGGTCCGCTCGGGGGCCATCCGCAGCAGGGGCAGGACCGAGTCTACCAGGTCGCCCCGCGAACTGATGGTCTCGGTGACCAGGCGCTCGACGCCCTGCCAGAACTTGTCCTGGGCTAACAACTCGGGAAAGGCCTGACCCATGGCCCCGTAGATGGCCACCCGATCGCTGCTCTGCTTGCCGATCACGCCCTCGACCTCGGCCCGGTCGGCCATGCCCAGCAAGCGCTCGAGATGAGGCTGCAGCCCCTCACGCAAAGGCTCGGAATCCTTGGCTTCTTCAAACAGGCGGCGCACCGCCCGCAGATCGTGGGCGTAGATCAGTCCGTCCTGACACCAATCCAGCATCTGGGTTACGTGTTCGGCCATGTGGCCGTCCTGCGTCCAATCGGCGACCAGACGGTCGGCCCGGTCATCGTAGTAAGCTAGATCGCTGCGCAGACGATCGCTTGTTGCATCAGGCATCTCGAGTAACAACGCCCCGGCGTGACCGCGGAAGACGCCCTTGTCGAGACCCTCTTCGAGGCTGACCTGGCCCAGTTTGAGGTCGCCGGCCTCGATCCAGTGCTGGGCTGTCTGGCGCAGTGCTTGGCGGGTCTCGTCGACCAGTTCTTTAGAGAAGCGTTGGTCGTCGATCTTGCGATAGAAATCGACCAGCACCTGGCCGGCCCGCATGGGCACTTCCTCGCTGTGCGGCTCGAAGCTCTCGAGTTCGCCGACCATGGACTCAAAGCACTTCTGGTCGCGATAACGGCCGGCGTCGTCGTAAAAGACCGAGGTGAATTCTCGTTCGCGAGCCTCGAGCGCCGAAATCCTGGGGTCGACCCGCCGCTGGGGAGCAGCCGTCTGGTTTGATATCGAGAGCATGATCGTCCTGAAACTATCACCCCGGGTCGAAAGCCGCATTGAGAACATGTAACATGGTCGCGAGGATGGCGGGTCGAACCGCCCGAACTTCTCGCCATGGCCTACCAGGTGCTTTATGAAGACGACTTCTTGCTGGTGGTCTCCAAGCCCGCGGGGCTGCTGTTTCATCCCACCTGGGATCCGGACCGGCCCAACCTGGTCAAAGAGATCCGCCAGGCCTTAGGACCCGACCAGTATTTGGGCACTCATCAGCGTCTCGATCAGGTCACCTCGGGAGTGGTGCTTTTTTCTCGCCATAAGAGCGCCAACTTCAGCTTGCATCGACAATTTGCCACCCGCAAGGTCGAGAAGATCTACCACGCGCTGGTGAGCCAGGTGCCCGAGCCTGGCTGGGAGGTCAGCAACCACCTGGGGCGCGACGGCGCCTATACGGTCGAGGATGACGACGGCAAACTGGCCCTTACTTCGTTTCGACGGCTGGAACAGCGCTCGGATTGTTGGCTGGTCGAGGCCCGCCCTCGCACCGGTCGCCGCCATCAGATCCGGGTCCATCTCGCCGGTTGCGGGCTGCCCATCGTCGGTGACGACCTCTATGGAGGACGGCCGGCCCACCGGACCATGTTGCACGCCTTGCAGCTTCGACTGGACCATCCCATTAGCCGAGAGCCGCTTCGCTTCGAGGCCCCTTACCCGACCGATTTCGGGGTGGCGGCGTGATCCCCGGCCCCGTCCTCGAGGGGCTGACCCGGCGGTTGGCCGAGTGCCCTCCCGATTTTCTAGCAGAACCGCGGCGAGCCAACGGCCAGGGTTCGGTCGTGGTGGGCGCGGTGGTGTCGGACCTCTTGCAGCGCCTGGGCGCAGAGCCCCTCGACCGAGAAGCCATGCAGGGCTTTGTGGGTGACGACAAAAGCCGCAATCGTCTGCGCATTACCCTGGTGGCTTGCTGGTTGCTGGCCGACCCGGCCCTGCTCGATTATCCTGAATTGCCCGACAAAGCTTTGGTGTGGCTAGAAGAAGGCTTTCAGGAGTTGGCCGCCCTGGTCGATCCGACCCTGTTCGTGACCGACCCCGACCGGCGCGAAGAGCTGGCCAGGCTGTGCCTGGATAGTCTCGACCTGCTGCCGGCCGGAGAGAGCCGGGCTCAGGCCCAGGACCGCTTGACCACCCTTTCGAGCGTGGAGCGCGAGCGCGTCATCCAGACAGCCCGCCAAGCCCAGGAACGGGCCCGTCTGGTGCGCGAAGAGCTGGCCCGCAAGCAGGCCGCCGAGGCAGCCGCGGCCTGGAGCAACGAATGAGCATGCTGCACCGGTTGACCGAACATGAATCGGCCCCCCTCTTCAATTATCGCTGTGGCGACATGCTCGACGAGGCCGGCCTGGCGGCCGTGCGGGATTTCGAAACCAGGCTGCATGCAGAACCGGTCGGCTACCGCCACGGTCAGCCGCCCGACTGGGTCCACGAGCTGGCCGGGCGGGCAACGCGAACGGTGCCACACTATCGTGAGTTCGGGTCCTATGCCGGCGAGTTCCAGGCACTGCCGACCCTGGGGCGCCAGGTGCTCGCTCACCGTCCCGAGAGTTTGGTGCCCGATGATGTTCCGCTCGATCCGATGATCGTCTACTACACCTCGGGCACCACCGAAAGCTCGGTTCTGATTCCCTCGCATCCTACCGTTTCGTCGATGGTGTTACCCTTGCTGCGACGGGCGCTCGAGACCAGAGGAGTGACCCTCCAGGGAGGTCCCGACCGGGTCGCCCTGTGCCTGGTGGGTGATCGCCGCCAGACCCTGACCTATGCCTGTCTTTCAAGCTATCTGGGCGGAGCGGGCTTCCTCAAGGTCAACCTCAATCCGGCCGACTGGAACCAGCCGGCCGATCGGGTCGCCTATCTCGATGCCATGGATCCCGAGGTCTATACCGGTGATCCCGTGTCGTTTCTGCGACTGGCCGAACTCGGGCTCAAGACCAGGCCGAAGGCTCTGGTCTCGTCTGCTCTGGCGTTGTCTGCGGCCGTGAGCGAGCAACTCGAAGCCCACTTTGGCTGCCCGGTGCTCGACATCTATTCGCTCAGCGAAGCGCGTTTCTTGACGGTAGCCACTCCCAGAGGGCATCGACTGTTGGCCCCGGACATCTACCTCGAGATCCTCGACGAGCAGGGAAGTCCGCTCGAGCCTGGCCGGCGCGGCGAGGTCGTGGTCACCACCGGACGAAACCCATACCAGCCCCTGCTCCGCTATCGCACCGGGGATTTTGGCTGCCTCGAGTGGGTGGGTTCGCAGCCGTTTCTGGTGGGCCTCGAAGGTCGCGAACCTGTGATGTTCAGCCGTCGTGACGGTGGCCAGGTCAATAACATCGACATCACGGCCGCCTTACAAGACCTGCCGCTGGCCCAGTTTCACCTGCACCAGGCGGCCGATGGCCAACTCAAGCTCGCCTATCGAGGTCAGGTTGCCGAATCAGAGTTGCGCACCCGACTGAGCCAGGCTTTGGGCGATTGGCCGTGTCTACTCGAGGCTCTGGACGGGCCGATGGAAGGCAAGCTCGTGCGCTACACCCGCGAGTAGCGATAGCGCAGCAAGGTGTCGACCACCACCGCCACCGAGTCGGTGATCGAGAGCCAATACTCGTATTTCTTGCCGTTGGCCAGGCTACAGAGCAAAGGATACACCGGTTTGCGCCACTTCCAATAGTCCTCGCCAAAAAGGATCATGGGACTGGGGCCGGATTCCATGTAGTAGTTTTGAGTGTTGTCCTGAAAGATCTCCTGGACGGTCCCGGCATTGCCGGGTGCGAATACGATCCCGGCCCCGGCCACCGTCACCAGGCCATCTTCACGAACGCTGTTGGCGAAGTATTTGGCTACATGGCTGGCAAAAAGATTGGGAGGTTCGTGGCCATAGAGCCAGGTGGGAATGCCCAGACTCTGGGCGCGGATGGGGTCTTTGGGCGGATAGCGCCGACGGACGGCGATCCCGGTGAGCAGCCATTCGCGTTTCTGGCGGTAGGTCGGCGCACTCTCGAGAGCGGCCACCGCTTGAGCCAACTCGTCTTCGCCGCGGTCGACAAAGAGGGCGCCCAGGTGCGTGGCTTCCATGGCTCCGGGCCCTCCGCCACTGATCATGAAGAAGCCTTCCTGGGTGAGACGCCGCGACAGCAGGGCCACCTTGAAGTAGTCGGGATGATCACGGCCCAGGCTATGCCCTCCCATCATCGCCACCACTTCTCGGCCCTCGAGCAGTTCTTCCATGGCGTCGGTAATGGCGTGGTCATGCAGGCGACGCCCCAAAGCGTCGAGGATGTCGGGAGGTCTTTCTCGCCCGGTCTGTTCCCAATGCTCATAGATCAGCCCGTCGAGAGTCCTGTCGTAGGCGTTCTCGTCACCGGCCAGAAGTCGTTGCTCGAGTTCCCCGGGCTCGAGTAGCTCTTCTACGGTATAGAGAAAGCCTCGATAGGGGTCATAAGGTAGCTCGGGCAAACGCGGAAACAGCATGCTGCCTTGATTCAAGGCGTGGGCTAGCGCTACCGGTTCGAGCAGGCAACCCAGAAAGACGGCTCCTCGCAGATCGGCCCCCATGAGGGCCTGGGTGCGCCCGCGCAAGTCCAGGCTCTGGCAGACGGTATTTTCAAGACTGCCACCGGCAGCCAGATGGTTGTCGAGTTTTTCCAGGCTCTCAAATTCTAGTCTCGGCATGGCCCCTCACGAAGAAGGCCCACCGGCGGCGGGCCTCTCAAAAGTTGGTCGTGAGATGAACTTAATAGAACCCGGAGCTAGTGGCTCCGAAATACATCACCGTCATCAGGGTCAAAAGGCCCAGAATCGCCACCGGAAGGCAGGTGATGGCGGTGTTGCTGGATGGATGGTGAGACACGTTTGCGTCCTCCGATTGTGATGTCGCAAGGCCCATTCGGGGTCGAACCTCGCCTCCCTCTTTCGCTCTAAAGTGAACCGGCCCACTCTTTGGCCGGCCCGCTGACCCGCTCGTCGGTGTATTGCAAGAACTCGCCACTCCACTGGCGCGGCGCAAACAAAGCCAGCCAGGCAGCCACTCTCGCAGGAACCTCGGGAGGTTCGAGTTGGCCTTGCTCTTTCAAGTTGACGAAGTTCTTCCACTTCTCCTCGGTCATGCCCGATTGGCCTTGCTCGCGGATCTCGGTTTGCATGGCCGTATCGATCACGCCGGGTCGCAACGAGAGCGAGGTGACCTCGGGCTCTTCGGCGGCGATAACCGAACTCAAGTGCAGAAGGCCGGCCTTCGAGGTGCAATAGGCGCTCCACCCTTCCATCGGCTTGACGGCCGCGCCGGTGCTGATGTGGACGATGCGCCCCTGGGGGTGGCGCAGGTGGGGTAGGGCGGCCCGGGTCAGCAGCATGGGGGCCAACAGATTGACGCGCAGGTTGTGCTCCCAACTCTGGGGATCCGCCTCGGCCAGGCGGTCGAGGGGACCCAGGACCCCGGCATTGTGGATGAGGGCATCTAGTCGTCCGTATTCTTTGACGGTCGCCTCGACGAGCGCAGGGGCGGCCCCATTCTCGGCCAGGTCGGCACTGACCACCATAGCCCGAGAACATTGCGAAGCCAGGTCTTCGAGGGCCTCTCGGCTACGGGCCGTCAGCACCAGGTTGCAGCCTGCCGCGTCGAGACATCGGGCAATGGCGGCCCCCAGTCCACGCGAGGCGCCGGTAATCAAAACTACTCGATCTTGCATGGCCTGCCCTTCCAGGTGTCTTCAGCAGACCCTGCGAAAACCACGTCATGGACCGACGGCTGATGGCGGGCGACCTGACCGTGTTGCTGGCCTTTACCGGGCTGGGGATGGCCTTTCATCACGTGGGTGGCAATCCTTTGACAGCCTTTCTGCGTATCGGCCTACCTTTCGTGGTGGCCTACTCTTTGATGGCCGTGGCGTTGGGAGCCTGGCAGCTCGAACAGGACAAGCCGTGGCTCAGGGCCGGACTCACCTGGTTGGCCGGGGTCGGCCTGGGTCTGGGGCTGCGCTATCTGGTGCAGGGACCCTTCGCAACGGTCTTCGCCAAGATCACCCTGGCCTTTACCGGGCTCTGTCTGGCCCTATGGCGGGGCCTCTATCATTGGCTCAGAGTTCGAGCTTGATGGCCTGGACTGGCTTGGACTCTTTCTCGGCGCTTTGATAGACAAACTCGTGCTCACCGACGGCGATCCGATCGCCAGCGCGCAGGCGGACACGGGCACCCGGACCCACCACGCCCGTCCAATGGATGCCGTCGTTCTTGCGAGTGACCGACACTTCACCACCGATCATCCCACGGCTCAAACTGAAGCATTTTTCGCGTTCGTCCCAGTCGATCAGAAGCTCGGCGTCCAAGCCCTCGATCAGGTGCTCCTGGTCGAAGGGCTTTTCGTCTCCGCCGGCCAGCGTCGAAGCGATCGCGATCTTGAAACCTTTGAGTTCGAAACTCTCGCCGCCCACGCTATCAAGGCGAAAACCGCTGGGCACCTCGATAGCAACCTTGCGCTTGACGGGAGCGGGAGCCTTGGCCGGTTCACGCGGAGTGCGCACCGCGAAGGTCGAGCGAGATGGAGCCCGCATCAAGTCGGGCCTTTGCTCGAGGGGCAGCACGAAGTCATCGGGGTCGCCGGCAAATCGCGACTCGGCCTCTTGCAACTCGAGGGTGATGGCTCCCATCTTGATCATGTCACCGGCTTTGAGCCAGGTTTCGTCGACCGCCTCTTCGTTGACATAGGTTAGATTGGTTTGGGAGCGATGCATCAGCTTGAACTGCTTTTTTGCCTCGTCCCAAAAAAGCTCGGCGTGCAGGCGCGAAACGGCGTCGTCGTTGAGGCGAAACCAACCGGACTGGCGGTCGTCGGTGGTGCGGGCCCGGCCGATGCTAAACTGCTTGGAGTCGATCGGGTGGGTGAGACCCTTTCCAGGTCCGCTGATGATCCTCAACTGCAGGCCGCAACTCCAAGTGCTCATGCCGACACCTCCTCGCGTGTTGGCCCCTCATTCTACGCCCCTCTAGCTAAGCACCTTCATGGTGCCGGCCGTGACGCCGAATTGCTCGTGGACTCCCACCTGCTCGAGCAATTCGGTCGGAGTCAGACGACCCGCCAATAGAGCCTGGTAAGCACCCAGCACTCGCTCGGCTTGCTGTCTTGTCTCGCGGACGAACTCGATGCGTAGCCGGCGCACCCCCCGCTCGACCAGCTTGGGCACCAGTTGGGCTGCAGTCTGAGCGGCGGCGTTGAAGACCGTGTTGCGACAACCCACGTCGACAATCACGGGGTGAACGCCACCCACCCGGTCGCGCAAGGCCACCTGGTGTTTTTCGCAGGGGCGCCCGCAGGAGCGAAAATCGCGGCCCTGACTGAGCAGGTGAGAATAGACGCAATGTTCGGTGTGAAAGGTTGGGATATGGTGGTGGATCGTGACCGCAACTCGTGAGGCGGGCACACGGTCGAGCATGGCCAACAGTTGGACCTCGTCGAGGTCATGGGCGGCGGTGACCGTGCTCAGCCCCCGCGAGAGCACGTGGCGGGCCGTGAGCGAATTGGTGACGTTGAGCGAGAAGTCGCCGTGCAAAACAGGTCGCTGGTCGAGACCGGAAAAGTGGCTGACGGCCCCCCAATGGCGCACCAGCACGCAGTCGGGGTTCAGCCGTTCGATACGGCGATCGTAGACCTCTTCCCCCGGCTTTTGGACGCGCACGGTAGCCAGGCCCACCTCCAGTCCGGCTTGACGCGCTCGCTCGACCGCGGCGTTCAAACCGACCATCTCCATCCAATCCAGTTCGACCCGCTGCACCCCGCTGGCGATGGCCGCTTCGAGGTGTTCGGCCTGGCGACACAGGGCCACCAGGTAGGCCGGCCCGGGATCGGCCTCGACCGCCTGGCGCAAACCCTCCAGATGGGGTCCCGGTCGGCACGCTCGTGGCGCCATGGCGCGCTGGCTCTCGAGTTGCTCGACCAGTTCGCGCCGCAGCTTTTTTAGCTCGGAGACGGGGACAAACAACCCTGGCGCGAGCCGGTTTTCGAGGCTGCCGAGCCGAAACGGGGTGCCGCCGAGGGCCCCCAGCTTGTCGACCAGGGTGGCCTGGTCCAGGCCCGCCCCGGTGGCCGAGGCCAGGGCCGTCGCACTCTCGACCCTGGCCCGCTTGGGACCCAGGCGAGCTTCCACTGTCATGGCCGACCCCAGAGAGCCGCTCACGACCAACATCAGGTCCTGCCCGCGGGCCTGCCCGTGGCGGCCGCGGGCCGCCTTGGGATCGCTGGTGACTTGGACACGAGCTCCGGGCTTGACCGCGGACAGATCGGGCCCGGGCTGGCCAAATCCCAGCCTCCAGCTCGAGCCTTTGCGCTCGACCGAAAAAATGGGACCTCCCTGCTCCTCGGCCTGCTCGTCACCCTGGCAAAAGACGACCCCCATGCCGGCTCGCGGCCTCAGACGAGCCGCAGCTGCGCCGCTGGCGGCAGTGGTCGATCCTCCCAGGGCAGGTGGCGTACAGGCCAGTTCACCCAGCGCCGCCACCGGTTCGGGGTGGGTTGCCCGGACGACCACATGGCGTGGCTCGACCCGCTCGACGACCCCGAGCAAAAGACCACGATGACGCGGAGTGATGCCCTCGACCAGCGTCTGGTGATCGCTACCGAACAGAAAGCCGTCCCCAAAGCCCCGCGAATAGGTCAGACTCAGGTCACGCACATTCTCGGCCAGGCGCTTGGGGTCGGGGCGGCCGTCGGCTACGGCGTCGAGCCAATCGCGCAGACTGTGGACCGCCGTCTTGACATACTCGGGTCCCTTCTGGCGGCCTTCGATTTTGAGGGTGTGGACACCGATCTCCATCAGGCGCTCCACCGCTCGAAAGCCGGCCAGGTCGCGGGGACTGAGCAGATAACTCACCTCGCCCAGGGGGCGCGGCTGGTCGTCGACCACCAATTCATAGGGTAGCCGGCAGGCCTGGGCGCACTGGCCCCGATTGGCCGAGCGGCCCCCCCAGGTCTCGCTCGAAAGGCATTGGCCGCTCCAGGACACGCACAGGGCTCCCATGATAAACACTTCTAGCTCGAGGTCACAGCCCCGGCGAAAGCGGGCGATCTCGTCCACCGAAAGCTCTCTGGGCACAACCACCCGGGTCACCCCGAGTTCGGCCGCAAAGGCCGCGCCCTCGGGGCTCGAGATCGTCATCTGGGTGCTGGCGTGCAGCTCTAGTTCGGGGCAGATAGCCCGGGCCAACAGGGCCACGGCCGGATCCTGAACGATCAGGGCGTCGACGCCGGCGCTGGCGATGCGGGCCAGAATGGGCTCGAGCTTTTCCAACTCGCTCTCGAACACCAGGGTGTTCAAGGCCAGATAGGCTCGGGCTCGGTGAGCGTGAATCTCGGCCACCACTGCCTCCAGCCCGTCGAGAGGAAAATTGGTGGCCCGAGCGCGGGCGTTGAATCCGTCGTCGAGTCCAAAATAGACGGCATCGGCTCCGGCGGCCAGGGCCGCCGCCAGGCTGGTGCGATCCCCCGCCGGGGCCAGAATCTCGGGAACCATCAGGTCTCGTCTCGATAGCGCAGGCCGCGACGCTGCTGCTCGGCCAGGTAAGCTTTGCGAATGATCTCGCGCACTTCGAAAGGCTCGCGGACGTTGTTGAGCACCACCTCGGGCTTGCTGGTGTCCGAGCTGAGAATCTTGACGTCGCCGATCTTGAAGGCGCGCTCGCCGAGATTCTGGGTGACCTCGGTGTCTCGCACCCGCACCAGGTCGATCTCTTCGAGCTGGCGGCTAAAGACACCCCGGAAAATGCGCAAGCGCTGGCTGGTCAATTCATAGCGTGTGCCCATGGTGGCGTAAGGTTTGCCGCTCCACAAGACGCTCTCGTCGCCTGCGGTCTGGGCGGGGCCGACCGACTCCTGGTCTTCTTCTTCGAGCTGGGACAGCACGGCGAAGACCCCATCGGCCAGGGCTCCGACCACCGTCTGAAGCTGGGCGTGGGGAATGGCGTCCAGCTTGACGCCGCTTTCGTCAACGGAGCGGTAGAATTGGTCGGTGATCAGCTTGCGCACGGTTTCTTTCTGCATAGGCGCCCCATTAGGCGCGGGCGCGCCAGTTTCCCGCCGCCAGTCGGCGGTCGGCCACCATCGCCCAGGTTTAATGCGAGCTGCTGCGGGTGGCTTTGGTTAGAAGGTCTTCGAAATCGGCCAGTTCTTTCTTGGTGAGCAAGAACAGGCCGTTGTTCCCTGCCTGAATCAACTCCAGCAGGACGGCTCGCCCCATTGGGGCTTTGTTCATCACGGCGATGCTCACCTCGCCGCTGCCTTTGTAGTTGGCCACAAAGCGAGACTCGCTGTCTTTGAGCTTGTCCATCGAGGTTCGGGCCACCCGGATGCCGTCAACGAACTTGCGAAAGTCAGCCTCTTTGAGCAAGACCTGGACGTGACTCTTCTTGATATTGTCGTCGAGCAACAGGGCCACGCCCTCGGTCCCTTTGGCGTCGAACACCACCACCGACATCACCCCGGAGTTGGTTTTGCAGATGCCCACCTGTTTGGTGCTAGGTTCTTCGGCCGAGGCCCCCAGGCAGAGCAGCAACCAGCAAGCGAGCATAACGGCGTGCTCGAAACGCGCAATTTTCAACATTCTCGTCTAGTTCCTCGCGGGATCGGGAAGGCCTTTGTGCCGGGAGGCGAGCAGGATGGCCGCTGGCTCTTCGGGGTGGAACACGGAGACCACCCAGGCCACGGAGGAGGTGGCCGCAACCTTGGATGTGCGCGCTTGCTGATCTAATGGAGAGCGGGAGGCTCGCGGAGAGGTGAGCCCGGCTGGCGAATCGCGGGGCCCCGCCGAGCCCGACCAGGCCAGGTCATTGGCGACTGCCCGAACCGCAAGCCCACTTCCAGCTGGAAGACCGGCTAGTCCCAGCGGCCGCCGCGGGACCCCGGACTTCCGCGCGGAAGTGGTCCCGCCCACCTTCCGGCGGGGTGTGCGCCGCACAACCCTGGCCACGGCCGCCGCCGGGCCTGGTCAACCGGGCCAAGCCCAGACATTCGGTAGCCTGCGCGGCCGCATCGTGGCGCCCCCGGGCCCGGCGCGGTGTCGGCGGTCCCTCTCTGCGTCTCCGTCCTCGGCGGTTATTCTAGAAGGCGCCGCCCGGAGGTGTGGTCAGTCGAGGCGGAAGTGAATCTCGTCCTGCAAAGGCTGGGGTAGGACCTGGCGCAGGCTCGGGTCCTCTGGCGGTCGCTCGCCGGTGAAGAAGGCCTCCAGCTGATCCCAGTGCTCATAGGCGGCCGTGCCGACCGTGCAGGCCAGGCCCACGGCCCCGATGATCGGGGGGATGACCATTCCGCCAGCCAGGGCCGAGATCAGCATCAGTCCACCACAGCCGATCTTGAGCCCGCCCACGGTCATCTGCTTGTTGGCGTTGTGCTTGAGCTGATTGAGAATCTGCATCACTTTGGAGTAGTCCTCTTCGGCTTGCTCGAGTTGCGCGCCCGTCAATTCCTGGCCCAACCGCTCGTGCATGGCTTCCGTGACGGCGATGGCTCCCTCGACGATCGATTTGCTCGAGGCTCCGTGATGCAGGTCCATACCGCCGTCGACGATCTGGAGGGCGCCGGCTACGCCGGTCATGATGCGGGCTACCTGGGCGGCTGACTGAGCCCGCTCGCCCAACCGCATGGCCTCGCCGCCTACGGCCCTGGCCTGTCCGGCCAGATTCTGGGCCTCGCCGGCCAGGGCGGCGGCCTGGGTCAGATTGCCGGCCTGGGCGGCTGCCTGGGCGGCTGCTTTGGCCGCCACGGCGGCGGCGCCGAGCGCCTGGGCGTTCTCGGCCAGCGAAAGGGCGTGGGCTCCGGTGAGCAGGGCTGCCCCCGAGTGGAGGGCGCCCCCACCTCCGGCGATGGCCGTGCCCGCCTGCAGGATGGCGTTGGTGTCGGCATCCTCGTCGATCAGTCCGGGGTTGGCCACGGCGTATTCCAGCACCGCCATCACCAGCGGGTGACGAGCGGCGTAGCCGGGTTCGGCCGCCTCGATCTGGCGGGTAAGTTCGGCCATGTCGAGGCTATTGCGACCGACCACCTCGGGGGGGTCGACGGTCATGCGATGGGTCACGATCGGTCCCTCGGTGGCCGTGGTCGTGCCGGTACGGGTGATGGTATAGTCCTCGAACAGGCCGCCATCGACCTCGGTCCGGTCGCGGCCTCGGTCGACGGTAACATCCGAACCGGTGCCTTCGATGGCCATACGATGCTCGTTGTAGCTGATGGTGTTGTGGCGACGCTGGCCATCCACCCGGATGAGTCCGGTGTGGTAGTCGACCTGATAGTCGTCGCTGCCCGGTCCGTCCACATGGACCACGCCGTTGGTCTCGGTCACGCGCCAGTTGAGATTGCCATCAGGGTCGCGGAACTGGACTCCGTCGCGCAGCACCTCGTAGGCGCTTTCGCCGTCGCGGTTCTGCAACTCGAGGCGGTCGCGGGTGGCCACGTAAATGTTGCGCCGATAAGGGGACTCTTTGTGGTGGACGGTGTTGCCGAAGCGGGCCACACTCTGGTCATAGCCCATCGGGATATCGAGATTGACCTGACGGAAGTCCGAGACTCCCTCACCCCAGCCGGCAGCCAGCGACGGCACCAGGCTTAGATTGCCGTTGGCATCGTGAAAAATTCCGTGGCCCAGGTCGACGCCCACATCTGAGTAGGCAACGTCCCTCTCGTCGCTGCCTGCCCCGCGGCCGGCGTTGCTGCGAAGCTCGGTCTGTCTGAGCAGATCGACCCGT
The DNA here is from genome assembly GCA_050250895.1 of Vulcanimicrobiota bacterium. Taxonomy (GTDB): domain Bacteria; phylum Vulcanimicrobiota; class Xenobia; order Xenobiales; family JADMJV01; genus CAYRFU01. The sequence continues at coordinate 296,689 of JBFWNU010000006.1, forward strand.
GGGGTGCCGTGGGGGAGGACGGTGACGGCCAGGCCGTCGGTCTGGTTGATGGCCTGGGTCACCAGCGAGGTGGCCGGGGCGGCATGGGCGGCACCTGCGATGCCGGTCAACCCGGCCACACCGGCGCACAATCCAGCCACCGCTTTTTGCCAGGCGGATAGTCCCGGTGCTTCGGGATGGTCTTCGCCCGCGCCCAGGCGCACCGTGTCGAGTTCAATCTTCTGGGGCTCGCGAAAGGGAAGGCCTGTGCCTGGGGGTGGGGCGTGTCTTAAAGTGTTGTCGCTGCGAATCATCGGTATGGGCCTCCCTGAGTTGAGCTGACCGAGGTCGCGAAGGCGCGCGGAATCGCCCCCTTTGGGACGGCGGTTCCAAGACATAAGAACGCCATCGAGACCTCCTGCACGGATCGATGGCTAGAGACTAGACCTGGCGCGTCACAACCGCGTTAAAGGTTGCGACGGGCACCCAGATAGCGCTTCTTGAAATAGGGCTCGTCGAGGCTGCTGATGGTCACCTGCTTGGCGCGTGAAGAGGCGTGAATGAAGTGGCGCTGACCCAGATAGATACCCACGTGGGAAGCCCCGGGAGCGTAGGTCTCGAAGAAGACCAGATCGCCGGGTTGCTCGTGACCGTTGGCGATCACCTCGCCCACCTTGTACTGGATATCGGCGGTGCGAGGAAGTTTCACTCCGTGGCGGGCGAAGACCAGTTGGACGTAGCCCGAGCAGTCGGCACCGGTGGGAGCCTCTCCGCCCCAGACATAGGGGACGCCCATCAGGCTCCGGGCCGTCTTGAGCAGGCCGAACAGGGCCCGCCCTCGGCGCGAAGAGAGGCTGCGCCGCCGGGGCTGGGGTTCGCCGCGGCTGGGAATTTCGATGACTCGGCCGTCGTCGGTGATGAGCACACTCTGGGCCGAGCTGTGAGCCGGCTCCTGGCCCGCGACGGCATACTGCTCGAGCATTTTGAGTTCGAGGTTGGTGGTGTCTTCCGTCTCGACCGCAACCGGTTTGGGAGCGGCCGGTCGGGGGGCGCTGGCTTTGATCTTTTCCCAGTCGACCTGGGTCTCGGCCTGTTTGAAGTTGGGGTTGGGCACGCAAAGCAGATCGCCGGGTTTGACCCGGGCCTCATCGAGGTTGGGATTCATGGCCAGGATGGTGCCGCGGTCGCTCTTGAAGTCGAGGGCGATACTTACGATCGTGTCTCCGGATTTTACCCGGTAGTAGGTGTAGTATTCTTCTGTAAACCCAGGACACCAGAGTAGGGCTAGCAGCGCTAGCGTAATCAATCTTCTCATGGATGCCTCCCCGGTGGGGACTTTACCAGGAAACCCCTGGTCGGCGCAAGTCCGCCAGTCCTCTCACGCGGTGGCCAGTTCTCGAAAGGCCGCCTCTACCCTGTTTCTTCCCTTTTCTTTGGCGCGATAGAGGGCCTGATCGGCGGCCTCGAGCCACTGGCTGATCTCTTGTCCTTCCCCCAGCTGGGCCGCTCCGATGGAGATGGTGACCGTGAGACCGGCCACCGGAGCCCGTTCGATGGCCGCTCGGATCCTTTCGGCCACCACCACGGCTGCGTCGAGGTCGGTCTGGCGCAGCAGCAGACAGAACTCCTCGCCCCCATAGCGAGCCAGGCTATCGTCGAGGCGCGCATTGCTCGAGATCAGGCCGGCTACCTCGGCGAGCACCCGGTCGCCCTGCTGGTGACCGTGCTGGTCGTTGACCTGCTTGAAGTGGTCTATGTCCAGCATCAACACGGCCAGGTTGCTGCCCTCGCGGCGGGCCCTGGCGACACTGGTCTCGAGCAGTTCGCGCAGGTGGCGACGGTTCCATACCCCGGTGAGTCCGTCGGTGGTGGCCTCGAGGGCCCTTTCGGCGGTGGCGTGGACCGTCTGGCGAATCTGAGTGGAGATCATCTGACCCAGGATGCCGCTACCAATGAGCAGCATGGCGTGGTTTCGAATATGCGAAAAGTCGCCAGCCGGCAACTGATAGACTCTGACTGCATCAAAACCCATATAGCAGAGCAGCACTCCCGAGTTGACCAGGATTCCGAATCGGGTTACCTCGCTAAACCGCATGCCAGCGGCGATGATCAGCATGTAGAGGCCGGCCACCCCCGAGCCCTGCAAGACCATCTGGTGGTCATCTTGCGGGGTCGAAAAGAAGACCATGACCGGCAGGGACAACAGAATGGCGTCAAAACCCACCGAGGCATAGGCCAGGGGTGCCGCTGCCAGGTTGGGATTGCGGTCGATGAGATAGATGACCACCAGCGAATAGAAGGCCGCCACTACGACTCCGCCGAGCAGCCATCCGAAGCCGGGCGGCGGAGCACCGCCGACGGCCATCCCCATGTCGTTGACATGCAGGCCAAGAAACAACAGGGCCAGGGACCCGCGGAACAGGGCGATGCGGCGTTCGACCCCCCGGGCGGATTCCTCCAGGATCCTCTCGACGATACCGGGGGTAGGACTGGACTGTTCTGCGCTCACTTGGCACGCTCGGTGGTGTAACGGTCGAGCGTCTGACCGGCCGTGCCGATAGCCTCGTAGGTCACCTGGTCGTCGCCCACGTCAACCATCCAGACATGCGCGCGGCTGGCGGCCGTGGCCTCATACCAGCGCAAAGCAGGGTCCACGCTACGCGGGGGGCGCCCCCAGCAGCCGTCTCCCAGATAGACCGTGCCCTGTTTGGCGATTTTGTTGGCTTTGAGTGGAGGCGTCCGCTTGAGGGTGTGGTCGTGGTTCTCGAAGGCGGCCGTCAGCCCGAAGCGATCGAACAGGGGGACCCAATGACTTCGACCCTGCTCGGAATAGTAGTCGCCATAACCTCGATGGGATGGATAGCAGGGCACATGGTAGAGGGCAAACTTCCAGGGGCTGCGGCACTTCTCGAGAGACTGTCGCAGCCATTGACTCTGAGTTCCACCATGCGGGCTCACATGGCCCGAGTCGAGGACAAAGACCGTGACCTGGTCGCCGAGACTGCGCTCGAAGTAGCTGTCGGCATGTTGGCGGAGAAAGCCGAAATAGAATGGGGCCTTCTGTTTGCGCTGGCCAAACGAGCCGGCCACGTCGTGGTTGCCGATGGCCGCGATGAAAGGGATGGTCAAACCGTCGGGGGTGACCATGTTCTTTTCCCAGTTGTCCAGCCAGCGGTCCCAGAAACCGTCGCGCCGCAGATCACCATCGGCGTAGGCGATATCTCCCCCTACCAGGGCGACCATGGGCGAACGGCGGGCAGCCTGTTCGAGCAGTTGGACGGTCTCGGGTTCGAAATACATGTCTCCGCCGGTTACAAAGCGCACCGGACCCTGGCTGGGTAGGGTCTTGAACTTGCGCTTCGAGCAGAACCCGTCGGTGGGGTCGCCGGCCTGAAAGTGATACACCTGGCCGGGCTCAAGACCACGCAGGGTGGCCACGTGAATCCGCCGCGAACTCGACAGCCACTGGTAACTGGTGGCCGCCTGGCGTTGCTCGAGTTGATCGGGCCGTTGTCCGTAGCGCACCTGCGGTTGGGCGACCCGGCCGCGGGTCTGGAAAATGACCGTCATGGTGTGGCTGGTGTCAGGATCTTGCCAGGTCAAGTAGACATGGGTGGGTGCCGCCAGCGCCGGGCCGGCCAACCACAGGAACAGGACCAGTAGTAACCGCTTGGAAAACACGTCCAGGTCTGTTTTGGGCCGAGGTCCAGGTTTCCTGGTGGACCTACTGGTCGGCGAGGTTCCAGATTCTGCTGCTGGCCCCTGGATGAGTAAAACTATCCTCGGCTTCGCAGGTCTTGAGAAAGTTGACCGCCCCGCTCAGGCCATAGCCCAACCTTTTGAGGGTGTCGATGCCATCGCCGTCGGCCTCGAATTCGGCCTGATGATAGAAACGATTTAGCCTGGCTTCATAAAGGCTGTGGCGCAAGCCGCTGGCTTGTTCCATTCTGGCTTCCCAGGCCAACCGTTGAGCGTCGTGGCCGCGCCGGAGATGTCCTAGTTCGTGACCCAGCACGAAGAGAACTCCGGTGTCTGGATTTTGGTCGAGAATTCCCCGACTGATATAGACCGAGCCGTCCGAACAGCATTCGCCGGCAATCTTGTCGGTGTCGAGAACCTTGAAAGTGTATTCCATTCCGGAGCGGCGTTGGGTGGGCAAGGCCTGCTCGCCCAACCTCTGCAAGCGGGCGTTGAGCTCGGGGTCGTGGTCAACCCCATAGGTCTTCTCGAGCGACTCGGCGTCGCGGTGGCCGGCCAGTTTCTCGGCCTCGGGGGAGAGGGGCGGGGGTTCGCTGACGAAGAGCAGCGCTCCCACCAGATCCTGCGCCAGTCGGGCCGCGGTCTGACCGGCAGCCTGCAGCAAGCTCGGCGCTGGCGGTCGGGGGGGAAGACTGAGTTCGCTTAAGTCAGCCCGGTCTGCCGGCGCGCTCTCGGGCGTAGGGCCGGTGGCAGCCAGGGGCCGGGAAAGCGGCATCTGGTATGGAAAAGCGAGGGGTCTGATCTCCATTTTTGCCCCCTTAGTCTAGCACACTTGCTCGCTGACGGCGAGGGTTCAGGGGCAACCTATGGAAATAGCCCGGGATGGAACAAAATCTTCCCCCCGGACTTCCCTCTGAAGCTCTCGAGAGCTTTAGCCGCCTGCTCGAGTTTCCTCTCGACAGTCAGCAATCGATGCAGGAGGCGGTCGATCGGTATCTGGCTCAGGTCGCTACGGCTTCGCGTCGGGACAAAATGGTAGTCGATGTGGGCCTGGCCCAGGCCATCGCTCTGGCCCTCAAGAACCTTCTAGGCTACAATCCCGCCACGGTGCCCAACCAGCAGCAGCGCTGGATCCAGGCTGCCACCCGCTACTTCTTCTTGGACGACGATTCCGAACCGGACACTTCGTCGGTGATCGGCTTTGATGACGATGCGGCGGTGCTCAACGCCGTGGCCACGGCGGTGGGACGCAGCGACCTGGTGGTAAGTATCGGTTAGTGCACCTGCTCCCCGGTCAGAATTACGATTGTTTGCGCTGCGGTCGCAGCTGCACCTCGAGTTGGCGCGTGCCGGTCGACCACCGTTACGCTGCTCGGTTGCTGCCCCTGCGGTTGGTGGACAACGCCTTCGAGCCGTGTGAGGGTGGCCTGGCTCTGCGCCTCGAGGGGGAACGCTGCGTGTTTCTCGATCAGGGGGCCTCGTGCCGCATCCACGCCCAGCTTGGTGCCAGTCAAAAGCCCACCACCTGTCAGCTCTTTCCCTTTCTACCCGTAGAAACCCCGGACGGTCTGTTCGTGGGCGCCTCATTCTATTGCACCGCCATTGCCCAGAATCACGGCCGTCCCCTGGCCGAGCACAGTCAGGATATTGCCCGTCTGGGTCCCTATCCCCGGGTAGGTTTCGAGCCGGCCCGGCTCGATGGCCAGTGCCGGTTGGGCTGGGATGTCTACCGCCGGTTCGAACACGAGTTGAAGGCACGCTTGTCGGGCCGGGGGCTGGGGCAGGCCTTCTGGAGCCTCTGCTGGTGGCTTTCAGGCGAGCCCGGGTCTGAACTGGTCGACCTTGAAGCGGCCCTGGTCGAGGGCCCGGCCGACCCATTTCTCAACTGGCTCGAGGTGGCCTCACTTCGCTCGCTGTGCGCCCGCATCGAGGCGCCCGGCGCCGGCCTCGAACTGCTGGCTGCTCTCGAGCAGGACGCACCGGTCTGCTTGCAGGGCCGCTTCACCGGTCGCCCTTCCGAATTGGTGGAATTCATGCAGCGGAGCGGTCCCAGTCCACTGGTCGAGGAAGTCATCGTGCGTTATCTTGAGGGTTTGTTGTTTCGCAAATTCTTGCTGCTGCGCGGCACGGTGCTCGAAAATCTCCTGCTGATGCATATGGTGACGCATCTGATGCGCTTTTATTCAGCCGCCTTCGCCATGGCCGGGGGGCGCCGTCAGGTCGAATCGTCAGACGTGTACGAAGCCCTCGATTTGATGGAGTTGGTCTTACTGACCCACTCCGCCGAGGGCTTCGTGGTGGCACCGAACCTGGTGCGATTCTATCGCGATCGAGCCGAAGCTTTGCGTCAGACAGGCACCGAGTCGTAGGCCCGTAGCTCCTGAGCGAATCCGCCGCCCTGGACGTACTGGATGATGGTGCTGTAGCGGCTCAGGTTGTCGATGGTTCCGCTGTTGATGACGTCGTTGAGGCTCAAAGCTCCACTATTGAGGGCCTGGGTGATGGCGCCGATCGTCTGGACATCGGACTGTCCTACTCCCGGCCGGTTGGCCAGATTGCCCAGGCCGCGCGAGAGCAACAGGTTCTTCAAGCCGGGGTTGTTATAGTTGCCCGGCCCACCGAACTTGTTGCCTTTGAAGACCGAGGCGACTTGCATGAAGAGTTGGGCGTCGGGAGCCATCTGGGAAAAGGCGTTGGCGCCGTAAGCCATCCCCTGGGGAGTAAGGGGGTCGGCGCCGGCCGCGTAAGCCGCAAACTGGTAGGCGTAGTCGCGAGCCAGGCCGGCGCTCCACAGCGACGGGTCTTGAACACGTCCAAAGCGGGTGCCCGGAATGGCGTCGCCTTGCGAGATGCCGGTGCGGCCCTGCAGGGCGCCGCCGGCCACCTGAGCCTGCAGATAGCTGGCGAACTCGTTGGGGTCTGACGGGAAGGGAGGCGCGATGCCGCCGGTCTGGGGAAAGCCGCCGCCGCCACCGTAGACCGGATAGCCGCCTCCGCCACCGTAAACGGGATAGCCACCGCCACCACCGGGGTAGGGACTGGGCCCGGGATAGCCACCGCCACCGGGAACCCCTCCGCCAGCGAAACCGCCCCAACCCTGCGAAAGTTGGGAGAGTGCGCTCAGCAGTGTGCCCAGCAACTGCACGATGTTGCCAGGAAAGAAGCTGCCTCCTCCGATTTGGGCTGGACCAAAATAGCCGGATGGCCGGGCTTGTTGGGCGACAAAGGGTTGGCCGCCGAGACCTTGAATGCTCATTCTTCCCCCGAATGATGAATTGACCCCGCGGGGCTATGCTTTTTTATACCACGCCAGCCCAAACAAGTTAAGAGCTCAAATGTTAACAAACTTGTTACGAGGGAGACGAATCTTTCTGGTAGTGGAGCAATTGCAACTGGGTTTGCTCGGCATCCAGGCGCAGTCTCACCGCCCCCTCGGGACAGAAGCCTGAAGCCTTCAGGCTCAACCGATAGGTGCCGGCGCGGGGGGCCTGAAAACTGAGAGTGCCCGACAGCGGCAACACCACCTTGCGAGGGGTCAGGTTCTTCTGGAAGTGGCGTTCTACGCCGCTCTGTCCGTCGCTGATGGCCAGGCGCATCTGGCACTCGGCCGTGACCGCGCCGTCGGTCTCGGGTCGCGCGAACTGAACGTTGCCGCGCAGTCGCACCAACTCGCCCGCGGCCAGAAAGAGATCGCGCCCAACCAGTTCTTGGAGGGGCTGATTAGAAGCGATGGCCGGACAGTCGATGGCCACCGCGGTGGCCCACGAACTCAAAGCGTAGCTCGGTTGCTGCCCGAAGACCAGCAGGTCGAAGTAGTTCGAGCCGGGATAAAGCGCAAAGCCATGTCCGAACCCTCCATAGACTCGAAACTCCAGGTTTTGGGGACCGGCCTGGGGCTCGACCACGGCCTCGAACTGCAAAGGGGCGAACAGGTTGCCCTCGAGCACATTCTCGCCGCCGTAGGGCGAGATGGCTGCAGCTTGATTGGTGAGGACTCCTGCCAGCATCTCCATGCCGTTTCGGGCCACGCCCAAAGCCTGGCCACTGACGCGCCATAACTCGTCTGGTCCGGCCCGGGCCCCCAGGGTGCTGATGGCCTCTTGCTGGTAGGGGGTCTGTCCATAGACCCGTTCGAGCGGAGGCGGGCCCTGGAGGTACCGCTGCAGCCAGTAGGCGTTTCGGGCGTCGTCTCGACTGGTGTACAGGTGGTAGTGTTCGACCAGCAGGTTGCCGTAGGAGAGGTTGTCGGCGTGGTCGATCGTGACGGGAAAGTCCCCCCCGCTGTGAAAGGCCGAGCCCTCCGAGCTGACCTCGTAGGTGCCGTCTTTGGGTACTTTGAACAGACCCATGGCCCGCATGGGCAGGTGATGGCTGCCGGGTTGCTCGTTGACCTGGATGACGCGCGTGCCCACCGGCTTGCCGTTGACGGTCAGGCGGAACTGCTGGCCTACCTGTTCGGCGCTATCGATGGTGAACTGGACCTGCGAGTCGATCACCAGGAGGTCGCCCTGGCGGGCTTCGACGGACATGAGATAGACCCGCTGCCAGCCGCTGTTGGCAGGCAGCACCGAAGCCCTCAGCTGCTGGGTCTGATGGATCGTCTTGAGGGCTCTGACCGGCTGGGCCTGGACGGCCGAGGGAAGCAACATGAATAGAGTGAGGAACCAGGCCAGACGCATTGAGAAAAATTCTGGCCGGAGTCGAGAGGACCTTCCTGGTTTGAATTTCTGTAACATCGCTGTGTTAAACTAGCCAACGTGGATTTAGGTCCCCTGCGGTCTAGCTCACTCCCCGCGGCTCATCGCCTGCCGGCCAGGCCGGCTTCAACGCGCCCTGAAGCGGTGGCCTCACCGACCTCGCTGGATGCGGTCGAGCCCCTGACTTTGCTCGATTCGATCCGGGCTCAACGGGGGCTTTCCAAGCAGGCCGCCATGCGGGTCACCATGCAGGTTGCCACCAGTCTGGTTCCCGGCCTGCACGGGGCGGTCGTCGGGCTGGTCAGCAAGGCCGACCAGTTGCCGGCTGCTCGACCCGAAGTCGTGCATGCCCAGGTCGAGTGCGGGGGAGGGGAACACTCCAAACTGACGCTTGAACTGGCTCGGCCGGTCGACTTGCACCAACATTCCCTGGCCCTGACCGGACCCGAGGGCACCACCGTGCCCACCCTGCTCACCTGGTCTGAGGTGACCACGGCCGAGCCTGCTCCGGTCAAACTGGACGCTACTCAGCCGGTATCACCGAGCCGTCTCGATTGCCCCCCGCAGGTACTGGCCGAATTGGCAGCGGCTAAACGGGTGTTGGTGGTCGGGCACGTGCCCCCCGACGGCGACTGCGTCGGCAGCGCGGCCGGAATGGGGCGCCTGTTGGCCAAGCTCGGCAAAGAGGTCGACGTCTGCGTCGATGCGCCCCTGCCGGGTTGGATGCGCAATCAATTGGGGGCAGGCGAAGTCAAGCGCTATGACCAGCTGGCCGACCAGGATTACGATCTGGTCGTGATGGTCGATGTGGGTCAGGCTGATCGGATCGGCGGGGCGCGCCAGGCGGTCGAGAAAGCGCCGGCGGTGGTCATCGTCGACCATCACCAGGTCGACCCCACCAGCCAGGACCTGGGAATGGTCCAGGGGGCCAGACTGGCCAAGTGGATCAATCCCCAGGATGCGGCCGCGGTGCTGGTGGCTGGTGTGGCCGAAAGGATGGGCGGCGACCTGGGGCGTCAGGACTGGCAAGAGGTCATCAACCCGCTTTTGACCGGAGTGCTCACCGATACCCGCGAATTCACCAACCCCGGCCTTCGACCCGAGACCCTGGGCTATTTCAAGCATATGCTCGAGGTCCGAGGCGATGGCGAGCTGGAGTCGGCCCGGGCCAGGCTCGTGGCCGACCCTTCGGCCTCAATGGCCGGAGTGCTCGTAGCCCCCGCCGTGATGGCCGACGAGATGCTGGCTCCCGAGGCCGCGCCGCTGCGCGAACGCCTGGCCGAGATGGGCTCCCAGGGCTATCGTGAAGAACTCGGACCTCGGCTTTCGCTCTTGATGGTTCCCGATCAGGCGATGGCTCTGGCCGAGGATTCTGGTCGCCTCACCGATGCTCGGGTCAATCGCATCGATCTCAATGATGTGCTCTATTCCCGGCTGGACTCGGTGGCCAAAGAGTCGGACCTGGCGGTGATGTTGCTCGAACAGCCTCAAGGAATCATGCTCTCGATCCGTTCGCGCGCTCCCGATGGGGCTCGCAATCTGGCTGCCCATTTCGGTGGGGGGGGCAAATCGCACATGGGCGGCGCGCTGGTGGCCGACACCCTCGATAACGTAGCCGAGCGTTTGCGCCAGTTGGGGCAACATCCGGCCAATTCGTCCCCGGACAGGCCCTAGTTGGACGCAGGGGGTGCAGGTGCCCACACCTTCCACGGACCGGGTTTGCCCGGCTCCAGCATCGTCCTTTCCAGACCCGAACCGACGGGCAGGTCCATGACGGCGGTCAGGGTCGGATCGTAGGCCACCAGCACTCCTAACGGCATGTCGACGACCTTGGACTCGTCAACCTCTTGCCCCGCGCTGGCGTACATTTCCCAGAAATCGGATTTCCAGCGGACCAGCTTACGGATGAGTTCTCCCTTCAACGCGTCCAGGTGGGTCATCACCGGACAGCCCGCCTCGACCGAGTAGGGCCAGTCCTCGTGGAAGAATCTCCAGGTCGGTTCGACGCAAAAGGGGACGGCCAGGTTGGGAATGTCGATCGTGGTGTGCTCGGCGTCCGGCACCAGTTGCCAGGCCGGCACGCGCTTGTCCCAGTAGTCATGGGCCCCCAACAGTAGTCGTTCGCTCCAGGAGGGGTCAGCCCGTCGCAACTGCCACCGCCCGCAGTCCGGGAACTCGAACTTGAAATCTTCGGGTTTTAGAAGGGATTCCAGGTGGCGGGCGGCCTGGTCGATCAGATGGCCCACCGCCCCGGGCGGCAAGCCCAGCCCCCCGGCTAGCACCAATTCGGCCCCGTGCTTTGGATAGAGCCCGATAGTGTAGTAGAAGGGCGGAGCGGCCCCGCCCCCTACGGCGTAGATATGACGGCCGCTGCGTTCGATGTTGGATCGAATCTGGGCCAGTAGTTGACGGCGAAAGTCCATGGCTAAATCCTGGCTGCTCCTAACTCTTGTCCTTCGGGGCTGACCACGTGGATCTCCTTGGGCGTGACTTTGACCGGCACGTTGAAGTAGAGGCGGTCGGCGCTGGCGCTGCTCTTGGGAGAGACGCCGATGTCGAAGTTGCCCTCACAATTGTAGCGTGTCCCCCGGGTGTCGGTGACGAAGAAGTCTTTGGCGTTGAGCCGCAGTGGCTTCTCGGAGTTGTTGCGGATCGAGACGGTCAGGCGCAGCGTCTCGTATTCGGGGATGGGCGAGGTGACCTTCTCGCGTTTGCTGATGCTGACACTCACCGAGGCCGCGCCCACCGCGCCCGATTTGCTCCAGAAGTCGACCACCAGGCCTTGCTGCGACTCTTTGAGGTCATAGCCGAAAGTCGAAGCGATGGCCTGGGCGCTCACATAGGTCTTGCCGTCGTAGCGATTGAAGTCGGTGAACGGCTTGCCATCGATGAAGAGGGAGTTCCCCGTGCTACGGTCGACGATCTGCCAACCCATGTTGGTGCCGAGTCCGCTCACCTCGAGATAAGTTTTTTTGTTGGGGAAGATGGAATCGACTTGAAAGGTCTTCTGGCCGTTGATGCTGACCGAGCACTTGACCAGTTTCTCGGCGGCCGTGGCGGCGATGGTTAGGAGGATGAGGCATAGAGCAATCTGGCGCATGGCTCACGCCTGCGCCTTGGACCGTCCGGAATCCTGCCGAACATGGCTTAGAGCCTGCGCTTGGCCACCTGGTGAGCAAGCCGCATCGGCACTGCCAGGGCCATGAGGATCAGGACCAGGCTATAGGGAAAGGCCGAAGAGAGCGCCGCCGCCTGGATCGGCTCGATACTGCCCTGGCTGACCAGAATGCCGGTGACGGTGGCGAGCAGGGCGCCCCACATCACCTTGGTGCTCAGGCGAGGCTCGAGATCGCCTTCGGTGGTCATCATGGCGATGACGAAGGTGGCCGAGTCGGCCGAAGTGACCAGGAACGTAAACAGCAGACACAAGGATAGAGTCGAGGTCACCCCTGCCAGGGGCAAATGACCGAGCAACGCGAACAGCCCCACCGCCGGGTCGCCGTTGGGACCGCTCACCAGTTGACCGATGCCCTGGGTGGTGTTCATTTCATACCACAGGCCCGTTCCACCGAAGACCGAGAACCAGGCCACCGTGAACAGAGTGGGCACCGCCAGCGAACCGAGAATCAGCTCTTTGATGGTCCGTCCGCGGGAGATACGCGCAATGAAAATGCCCACGAAGGGAGCCCAGGCGATCCACCAGGTAAAGTAAGTCAAGGTCCAATCGGCCATCCAATGTTCGTACTTCGGGGTGAAGGGCGCCACTCGAAAGCCCAGGGTGGGAAGGGCCGACAGATACTGTCCCAAAGAGTCGACGAATAGTTTGAGGATAAAGAGAGTGGGCCCGCAGAGAAAGACGAAAACCATCAGGGCCACGCACATGCCCATATTGACGTTGGAAAGAATCTGGATTCCCTTCTTGAGGCCGGTGGTGGCCGAGGCGATAAAAGCGATGGTCACCAGCACCAGAATGAGGGTGTAACCCATTCCGCTTTTGGCCGCCGTCCAGCCGTAGGCGTGGGCAAATCCGGCCGCCAACTGAAACGTGCCCATGCCGACCGAGGCGGCCACCCCGAAAATGATGGCCAGAGTGGCGGTCAGGTCGGCCACGAGCTTCAAGGCCTTATTGAGGGTGGGCGAGGCGAACAGGTCGACCACCGCCGAGGAGACCAGGTATTTCTTGCGCTTGCGAAAGCCGTAATAGGCGACGGCTACGGCGCAGAGTGTGTAGACCCCCCAGCCGTGCAGGCCCCAGTGAAAGAGGGTGATGCCCATGGCCTGGCGAGCCGCTTCGACCGTGGCCGGATTGCCTACCGGCGGGTGTAGAAAGTGGATGACCGGTTCGGCCCCGCCCCAAAACAGCAGGCCGACTCCCATGCCGGCCGAGAATAGCATGGAATACCAGGAGAGATCCGAGAATTCGGGTTCGTCCTCAGGGTCGCCCAGCACCACATCGCCAAACCGCGAGAAGGCGAGATACATGAGATAGATGAGCGAGCCGGTGGCCAGCAGGATGAAGAACCAGCTCAAATTGCGGGTCACGAAGCTCTTGGCCTGGTCGGCGATGGTGAGCAAGCTGTCGCCCTGGATGACCGCCCAGATGGTAAAGAGAATGGTGAAGCCGACCGAGAGGAACATATTGGTGCTCATCCGGTTGTGCTCTTCCGAACGGATGTCCTCGAGTTCGCGATCCTCGTCATGCACGAGTCGTTCCAGGACTTTGTCGCGGAAGTCGTTTTGTTTATTGGCTTTCTTGGTGCTTTTAGGGTCGGATGTCAAAGAAATAGCAGAATGGGCCTCTCTAAAGGGGATGGAACGTTCTTCCGCAACGGGATCGATTTTCCTTGGATGTTTTAAAAAAAGGTCTGAGGGAAGGAGGAATTTGGCAGGGGGGCATAGGATTACGGCGATTCGGCCGCCACTGGCATGCCGGCGGCCCGGAGGTAGAAACACATAATGGATGTCAACAATTTCGACGCCCTCGAGATCAAGCTCGCGTCACCTCGTCAGGTGCGCGAGTGGTCTTATGGAGAGGTCAAGAAACCAGAAACGATCAACTATCGCACTCTCAAGCCCGAGCGCGATGGTCTTTTCTGCGAGAGAATCTTTGGTCCCATCAAAGATTGGGAGTGCGCTTGCGGTAAGTACAAGCGGATTCGCTACAAAGGCGTCATCTGCGACAAGTGCGGTGTCGAGGTTACCCGCTCGAAGGTCCGCCGTGAGCGCATGGGCCACATCGAGGTGGCCTCGCCGGTAACCCACATCTGGTATTTCAAAGGAGTTCCCAGCCGTCTGGGTCTGCTGCTCAACATGTCGCCTCGCATGTTGGAGAAGGTGATCTATTTCGCCAGTTACGTGGTGATCGATCCCGGCGACACGCCTTTGGCCAAGCGCTCGCTGTTGACCGAGATGGAGTATCGCGAGGCCCGTGAAAAGCACGGTCCGAGCTTCCGCGCCGGTATGGGCGCCGAGGCTATCAAAGAGATGCTCCAAGAGATCGACATCGAAGAACTCTACGAAGAGCTGCGCGAAGGCATCAAGACCATGACCGGCCAAAAGCGCACCAAGGCCATCAAGCGCCTCGAAGTGGTCAACGCTTTTCGCACCTCGGGCAACCTGCCCGAGTGGATGGTGCTCGACGTGATTCCGGTCATTCCGCCCGAACTGCGCCCGATGGTGCAACTCGACGGTGGCCGCTTCGCAACCTCCGACCTCAACGACCTCTATCGTCGCGTCATCAACCGCAATAATCGACTCAAGCGCCTGCTGGACCTCGGCGCTCCCGAGATTATCGTCAAGAACGAGAAGCGGATGCTGCAAGAGGCGGTGGACGCCCTCATCGACAACGGCCGTCGCGGCCGCCCGGTGACCGGTCCCAACAACCGCCCGCTCAAGTCGCTGTCGGATATGCTCAAAGGTAAGCAGGGTCGTTTCCGTCAGAACCTGCTGGGCAAGCGCGTCGACTACTCGGGCCGTTCGGTCATCGTGGTCGGTCCCAAGCTCAAGCTGCACCAGTGCGGTTTGCCCAAAGAGATGGCGCTGGAGCTGTTCAAGCCGTTCGTGATGAAGAAGCTGGTCGACCGCGGCCTGGTTCACAACATCAAGTCGGCCAAGCGCATGGTCGAGCGCGTCGTGCCCGACGTCTGGGACGTGCTCGAAGAGGTGATCGAAGACCACCCCGTCTTGCTCAACCGCGCTCCCACCCTGCACCGTCTGGGCATCCAGGCTTTCGAGCCGGTGCTGGTCGACGGCAAGGCGATTCAGATCCATCCGCTCGTTTGCACGCCCTACAACGCCGACTTCGACGGCGACCAGATGGCCGTTCACTTGCCTTTGTCGGCGGGCGCCCAGGCCGAGGCCCGGGTGTTGATGCTGTCCTCGAACAACATCCTCCAGCCGGCCTATGGCAATCCGGCCACCGTACCCAACCAGGACACCGTGCTGGGAATGTACTATCTGACCATCGAAAAGCACGACTCCAAAGGCGAAGGCAAGCACTTCTCTTCGGTGGAAGAGGCCGTGCTGGCTTACGAAGACGACGTGATCGAGCTGCAGGCCCCCATCAAGATTCGGCTGGGCGAGCAGTTGGTTGACACCACGGCCGGCCGATCCATCTTCTGGCGAGCCATTCCCAACTCGATCAAGAACGAGGAGGACCCGTTCGGTGAACCCGACGACGGTCCCGAGCCGCTGGGCAAGCCGGGTCACCGCTTGAGCTACAAAGAGATCAACCGCACTTTCGGCAAGAAAGACCTGGTCAAGTTGATCAAGAAGGTCCACGACCACCACGGCAACAACCGCACGGCGCGTTTGCTCGACTCGATGAAAGAGCTGGGCTTCCGTTATGCGACCAAGTCTGGAACCACCATCTCGGTCGTCGATATCAAGATCCCGCCCGAGAAACCGCCCATCCTGGCTCGCTCCGACCAGCGGGTCAAGGATCTCGACCGTTACATCACCATGGGCTTCATTACCGAAGACGAGAAGTACCGCGGTTTGAAAACCATCTGGAGTGAAGCCACCAACGCCGTCGAGAAGGCGATGATGCGCCACCTCGACCGTCTGAACTCGGTGTTCATGATGGCCACCTCCGGCGCTCGTGGTAACCCGGCCCAGGTGAAGCAGATCGGTGGTATGCGTGGTTTGATGGCCGACCCGACCGGTCGTATCATCCCGCTGCCGGTGCGCGCCAACCTGCGCGAGGGCCTGACGGTGCTCGAATACTTTATCAGCACCCACGGCGCTCGAAAGGGTCTGGCCGATACCGCGCTACGCACGGCCGACTCGGGTTATCTCACCCGTCGTCTGATCGACGTCTCTCAAGACGTCATCATTCGCCTGGAAGACTGCACCGAGGAGTACGGTCCGTGCCAGTCGGTCGACATGATGCCGGCCGCCGTGGGCACCGAGCTCAAAGTGGCGCTGTGGGAACGCATCGCCGGTCGTATCGCTGGTGAAGACATCGAGTATGTCGACGAAGACGGCAAGAAACAGGTGCTCAAAGAAGGCGAGATGATCGACGAGGAACGAGCCATCCTCATCGACTCGCAGCTCATCACCGAGTTGCCGGCCGACGCCGCTCGTGGTCGCCGGGTCAAGTGGCCCAGCGTCAAGATCCGCTCGCCTCTGGGATGTCGCGCCATGCACGGCCTGTGCGCCAGTTGCTACGGCAAGAACCTGGCGACGGGTCACCTGGTCGAGATCGGCGAGACGGTCGGCATCATCGCCGCCCAATCCATCGGTGAGCCAGGCACGCAGTTGACCCTGCGAACCTTCCACACCGGTGGTGTGGCGGTGGAAGACATCATCCAGGGTCTGCCTCGTGTCGAGGAGCTCTTCGAGGCCCGCAAGCCAAAAGGCCACGCCGTGATGACGGAAATCTCGGGCGTGGTTTCGCTGGACGAAGAGAAGGGTCTGCGCAAGATCACGGTGACCAGTCCCAGTGGCGACACCGAGTCTTACGGGGCCCCTTTCTCGGCTCGTCTGCTGGTGCGCGACGGCGACACGGTCGAAGTGGGCGATCAGCTGGTCGACGGCTTCTTGAACCCTCACGACATTCTGCGCTTGCTCGGTGTAGACGCTACCCAGAGCTACATCGTTGACCAGGTGCAGCAGGTATACCGTGACCAGGGCGTAGACATCAACGACCGTCACGTCGAAGTGATCGTTCGTCAGATGCTCAAGAAGGTCCGCATCGAAAGCGCCGGCGACACCTCGATGTTGCCGGGCAGCCTGCAAGACCTGCTGTATTTCCAACAAGAGAACAAGGAAGCCGTCGAGGCGCAGGGCGAGCCGGCCGAAGCCAAGCGTGTCCTGCTGGGCGTAACCAAAGCCTCATTGGCCACCGAGTCGTTCCTATCGGCTGCCTCGTTCCAAGAGACCACCCGCGTGCTCACCGACGCTGCCATCAAAGGCAAGCGCGATGACCTGCGCGGCCTCAAAGAAAACGTGATTATCGGCAAACTGATTCCGGCCGGAACCGGCATGCCGAGATACCGCGAACTCGAGACCGAGGTGCTGCAAGGCGAGGGTGGCGACGTCAAGAACACGCCTGAGGACTTGCTGGCCCTCGAGCTTGGCGCCGCCCTCGGCGATCGCTAACTCATCGGCAGTCCTCCGTCGCCAGCGAAGGCCCCGGATTTTTCCGGGGCCTTTTCCTGTTGGCGGCGGAGTTGCTCGTGGTAAAACCCAGCCGAAGCCTCGAAAGGCCAGGCACCTGGCGGCCTGGCTGGGGCCCAGCGCCGCCCCGTTGGGGTGGGCCGCTCACCATCGTAAACACCCCGCCCACTCGGACCCCGAGAAAGGTGCCCATGCGCCCGGCTTGAGAGGTTTTGTGGGCGCACCTCGGGGTTGGCTCGTCTCGGTCTGGTCTGGGACCTGCGCGAACCACCGCCTGCAGCCCTCAGCTGTAGGGTATCTCGAGACAGCGCATGAGCAGTTCTACGGGCAACGCGCTGGCCACTCGATGGTTGGCTCCGGTCATGTCCTCGGCTGCCAGCAGGGCGTTAAGGATGGCTTCTTCGGTGGCATCCAGGGCCGCTTCGTAGAGCGGGTTGACGAAGGCGTCACCCAGGATTCGCAGGCGGTACAACTTATGGCGGGGACGACGCGGAACCGTATTGGCGGTCGAGAAGGCGAGCACGATCTCGCCCGAACCGTGGGCCGCGTAAGAACCCATGCGGCCAATGCCCAGGGCTACTCGCTTGGCTACACGATTGAGTTGGTGGGGCAGCAAAGGGGCATCGGTGGCGGCCACGGCGATGATGCTGCCAGCGATTCCCGGCCGTCGCTGCAACCGGGGCATCATCTCTCCCAGGCGTCGTCCCACCGGAATACCATCCACCCGCAACTCTTCTAGAGAGCCCCAGTTGGACTGCACCAGGACCCCGATGGTAAAGGCCCCTTCCTCCAGGGTGAGCACTCGCGACGAGGTGCCGATGCCGGCCTTGAGATCGCAGGTCATCATGCCGGTGCCGCCACCCACCGACCCTTCCTGCACCGGACCCGAGTGGGCCGCGGCGATAGCCTCGAAGACATGATGGCGACGCACGTGATGGCCGGCGATGTCGTTGAGCCAGCTATCGTCGCACTCGCCCACCAGGGGAATGATGACGTCGTGTTCGCCCCCGATGCCGGGATAATGCTCGACCATGTAGGCCACGATCGCCTCGGACACCGAGCCCACGCTCAGCGTGTTGGTCAGGGCGATGGGGGTCTCGATCAGGCCCCATTCGACCACCTGGGTGAGCCCCCCGACTTCGCCCGCCCCGTTAAGCACGAAGGCTCCGCCGTGGACCCGCTCGTTGAAGATGTTGCCGGCATTTGGCAAGATGGCGGTTACGCCCGTGCGAATCGGTCCCGTTCCGGCCTTGAGGCGACCTTCGCCTTCGATGATGGTGGAATGGCCGACCTGCACGCCGGCGACATCGGTAATGGCGTTATAGGCACCCGAGTGGTGGCGTCCGATTCTGATACCGAGATCACGCGCCCGTGGTCGCAAGATGTTGTTGTTCCCGTCTCTGGTTTTTCCAGCGTTTGATGGCCGGCGTGAGGATCTCTGCGACCAGTTCGGTGTAACTCAGGCCGGCCGCCCGCGCAATCACGCACAGATCCGAGAAGTTCGGCGTCAATCCCGGTAGCGGGTTGCACTCGAGAAAATGCGGGTTGCCTTCGCCATCGCAGCGCAGGTCGATGCGGGCCACATCGCGACAGCCCAGGGCTCGAAAGGCCCCCTTGGCCACCTTTTCGAGTTGCCGAAATAGCTTGGGGGTCACCTCGGCCGGGACCTGAAAGGTCACGTTCTCGTTCTCGTCGAGCTTGTGTGAGAAGGCGTAGACGCGCTTGGTGTTGTTGGGCCCGAACAAGATTTCCATGGGGGGAAGCATGCGCAGTTTGCGCTGGCCCAGAATGCCGACGGTGAACTCGCGCCCGGGCAGATAGGTCTCGACCAGGGCCGGTTGGTGGTAGCGCGCCACCGACTCGATCACCGCCTCGCGCAACTGCTTTTCGTTTTCGACCAGGCAGTTCTCGAAGATACCCTTGCTGCTGCCCTCGGCCACCGGTTTGACGAAGAGAGGATAGCGAAGGTCGTTGGGTAGCTTTTCGCGCCCGTGATTCATGACCAGAAAATCGGGAGTGTGAAAGCCCGCCTGGCGCACCAGTCGCTTGGCCAGGGCTTTGTCGAGGGCCAGAGCCAGGGCGCCGGCGTCAGAGCCGGTGAAGGGGATGCCCATCAATTCGAGCAGCGCCGGCACCTGGGCCTCGCGATTGCGACCCTGGATGCCTTCGGCGATGTTGAAGACCACATCCACCCCCTCGAGGCGGGCCGGCAGTTCGGGTCCCGCTTCGAGGTCGATCGGTTCGTAGCCGTTAGCCCGGATCGCCTCGAGCAGCGCATGGATGGTGGTGGGCGAATCAAATTCGGCCTCGTGGTCCTGGTCTTCGGAGACTTTACTCCGCTTGACGTTGTAGGTGAGTCCCACTCGGGTCGGCTGGGTCTTCGGTTGTTCCTTGATAATTTGCTGGCGATTGCATGCGCTTTTGACGATGCAGTCGAGCACCGAGCCCACGGTGGGCAGGCCCGCGGCGGCGGCGCACAGATAGATGGCCGCCCCGGGTTCGAGGCTGGGCAGAGCGTTGACCTCGATGAGAAAGGCTTCACCCCGCTCGTCGACCCGAAAGTCGACGCGGGCGAAATCTTTGACCTGCAACACCTCGACCGCCTTGCGGGTGGCCGCCACCAGTCTCTTGCGGGTGGCCGGGCTGACCTCGGCGGGGCAGGCTACCTCGACGTCATCGGGGCGATGCTGTTTGAGTTCGTAGTCGTAGATCGAGTGCTTTCGGGCCGGACCCTTGAAGACGTAATGGGCCGGCTCCAGCACTCCTTTCTTGCTCAGATAAGGCACCGTGACGTCCCGCCCGCGGATGAACTCTTCGACCAGCACGCCCGAAGGGTATTCCTCGAGCATGGCCGTCACCACCGCCTCCAGGCGCTCGGGGGCTTCTACCACCGAATCCTGGGTGATACCCTTGGAGCTGCCTTCGAAGTTAGGCTTGACGATGACCGGAAAAGTCAGGTCCAGGTCTTTGAGTTCGCTCCCCCGCGACACGAACTTCCAGCCGGGAACTTTGATGCCGCGCTCTTTGAGGGCCAGTTTGGTCAGGTGTTTGTCGAGGGTGAGGGTGCAAACGTAGGCGTCCGAGCCCGTGAAAGCCAACCCCAGTTGCTCGAGCAAGGCGGGATAGAAGCCCTCGCGAAAACGCCCTCGACTGCCCTCGGCCGTGTTAAAGACCAGGTCGGGGCGAAGCGCCTCGAGGCGGGCCACCAGCGAGGGCAGGCTGGTAGAGGCTTCCACCAGAGTGACCTTGTGGCCCAGTTCGCATAGGGCGGCTCGCACCGCTTCTACGGTCTCGGGCGTGTCGAATTCGGCTTGCTCGGGGGTGAGACAGGTTTGCAGGTTATGAAGAAATGCGATTTTCAAGATTCCAACCTAAAGTTTGGTGAGTACGGCCGGCATTCGCTGTTGGCCTAAAGCATTCCCTGTGCAATCGCCACAAAGGCAGAGGGTCGAAAATTGGCGAAGGAGGCCCCGATGACCACCACAATGACTGCGGCTGAAATCATGCGCCCGGGTCATTTTGAACCCGAGCGCCATTTCTATCCCCGCGTGCTCAATGCCACTATTCATCCTATGGTGGCCTTCTTCATGCGGCTCTCTCCCGAGCGCCTGGTGAGCCGCTACTGCCACCTCAATCCGCGCGTAGACCCCCGCGCCCTGCGCGAGATTCTCTCCTATCGGCCCCGCTATTTTCGCTGGGCCGGGGGCGACCTGTTCAACGTCACCACGGCCGAAGGACAACAAGAGATGGTGCTCATCGAGACCAACTCTTGTCCTTCGGGTCAGAAGTCGATGCCTCTTCTGGCCGACCATCAGGAGATGGGTGGCTATCAGACCGTGGTCGAGTCGGTGCTGGCCCCGCTCTTTCGGAAGGCCAAGAAAGCCAGAGAGCTCAAGGGTGTGCTGGCCGTCATCTTCGACAAGAACCCCATGGGCAATTCGGGCTACGCCGCGGCCATGGCCGAGCACTTCAAAGAAAACGTCTACTTGACGCCGTTTCTCGCCAGCGACCCTGACCCCCCGGTGAGGGTCCGCGATCGCGCCCTCGAGGTTCGGGACCCGAGCGGGACCTGGTTGACCGTGCGGGCCGCTTTTCGCTACGTGACGCAGAAGCCGTGGGCGCGTATCCCTATCGACTGTAAGACGTTTCTGGTCAACCCCATCCAGGCCTGTCTGGCCGGCGGTCGCAACAAAGCGGTCGCCGCCATGGCCTATGAGCTGCTCAATAGCGAGCTGGCGGGCACCGGCCTCGAGGTGCGCACCCCCGAGACCATCCGCGACGTCACCAAAGGCGAGATCCCGATGCTGGTGCGCAAGATGGGCGGCCACGCCGTGGTCAAGATCCCTTACAGCAATGCTGGTCAGGGCGTCTTTACCATCACCACCGAAGACGAACTCGATGCCTTCATGGCGGGCTCTTACGGCTATGACCGCTTCATCGTGCAAAGCTTGATTGGCAACTATCTGTGGAGTTCGCAGGGCGCTCGCGGGCGGTTCTACCACGTAGGCATGCTGCCCAACAAAAACAATCAGATCTACGTGGCCGACCTGCGCATGATGGTGGCCGCCGGCGAAGAGGGTTTCATGCCCCTGGCCGTTTATGGTCGACGGGCCCGTTCGGCCTTGCTCGACCGCCTGGATGGCTCGGTGAGTTCCTGGGATATGCTCGGCACCAACCTCTCCATCGCCAAAGGCGCCGACGCCTGGGATTCTGACACGGCCCGTCTGGTGCTGATGGACCGGCGCGACTTCAATACTTTGGGTCTGAGCCTCGATGACCTTCTCAAAGGTTATGTCCAGACCGTGTTGGGGGTGGTGGCCATCGACAAGATGGCCCGCAATCTCACCACTCAGAAGGGCCGCTTTCGCATGAAGCTGTATCAGAAGCTCAACAATGATCCCAAGCTAATGGACGAGATCTGGCAAGCCACACCCAACGAACCCGAACGATGAAGAAGATTCGCTACCAG
Source organism: Vulcanimicrobiota bacterium (assembly GCA_050250895.1). Classification (GTDB taxonomy): domain Bacteria; phylum Vulcanimicrobiota; class Xenobia; order Xenobiales; family JADMJV01; genus CAYRFU01. The sequence goes on from JBFWNU010000006.1 coordinate 318,652, forward strand.
GCCATCGAGATCGAGAACTATCCTCAGGGTCAACGGACCGATTTCTGGCGGGGCCTGTATCAAGACGCCACCAGTTGCCCGGTCCGAGTGCCCTTTATCGTGGCCCGCGGAGCCCGCAACGGACCCGTGCTCGGCGTGACCGCCGCGGTGCATGGCAACGAACTCAACGGCCTGCGCATCATTCAGCACCTGCTCGAAGAAGTCGACCTGGCTCGGCTGGCCGGCAGTCTGGTGTGCGTGCCGGTGGTCAACGTGCCCAGCTACAACGCCGGCACCCGGCTGTTTCCCGATGGCCTCGACCTAAACCATGTCTTTCCCGGCAAGTCGGAGGGCAGGCCGGCCGAACAGTACGCCCGGGCTTTTAGCGAGACGCTGCTGCCCTGTCTCGACTATCTGGTCGACCTGCACACCGCCAGCGACGGCCGGGTGAATACGATGTACGTGCGGGTCGACATGAAGGTCGAGGTGGCCCACCAGATGGCCGTAGACTTCAATCCCCAGATCATTTTGCACGGACGTTCGGGCGACGGCACCTTGCGCAGCGCGGCTCGCCGCCATGACATCCCGGCGGTCACCGTCGAAGCCGGCAATCCCAGCGTCATTCAGGGCCGCATGGTGTTTGAAGGCGAGACCGGAATTCGCAACATCATGATGGGCCTGGGCATGCTCGAAGGCAAGCCCAGCATCACCCGTGAGCCGGTGGTGTGCGAAGCCTCGCGCTGGTTGCGCACCACCAGCGGAGGCTTGCTCGAGACCCGCTTCAAACTGTTGGAGCGCGTAGTGAAGAGGCAGGTGTTGGCCGTGACCCGCGACCCCTTCGGCAAGATTCTGAAGGAATATCGTTGCCCGGCCGACGGCGTAGTCATCGGTATGGCGGCCAATCCGGCCGCCGCCTCGGGCACGCGCTATTGCCATCTGGGCACCATCGGCGAGGGGCTGTGAAGATCTGGCTGTATTCGCACCTGGTGGATTCGCCAGGCAATCGATTGTTTTTCGACGAGGCCACCCGCCGGGGTCATGAAGTGGTCGAGGTTCGACCGGACCTCACCCACTGGCCTTTGAGCGGCTCGACCGAAGAGCGTCCCGACCTGGTTTTCACCCGCTCGGGAAGCTCGTCGCCCGCCAACGCTTTGCCGGGTCTCATCACCCTCGAGCAGGCCGGCCTCTTGTGCATCAATTCCAGTCAGAGTCTGCTCTTTAGTCGTGACAAAGCCATCAGCTACAGTCTGTTGGCCAGGGCCGGGGTGCCGGTGCCGCGCTCTGTCTATCTGGGCCGGGGTCCGGTGGGGGAGGCGGCCGCCCAGATTCCTGGCCCCCCCTGGATCGTGAAGCTGCCGGTAAGCACCAAAGGGCAGGGGATCGTGTTGGTCGAGAGCATGCGCAGTCTACGCTCGCTGGTGGATACTCTGCACGCCCTGGACCAGACCATGATTTTGCAAGAGTTCGTAGCCTCGGCCGCCGGTTGCGATACTCGGGTGCTGGTGCTGGGCGGGCAGGCGGTGGTGGCGGCCAAACGCCAGGCCGGCCAGGGCGACGAGTTTCGCTCGAACCTCTTTCTGGGAGGGCAGGCCACCGGTCTCGAGCTGAGTTCGCAGTGGCGCCTGGTGGCCGAGAAAGCGGCCGAGACCCTAGGGCTCGAGGTGGCCGGCGTCGATCTCCTGGAGGGTCCGGCCGGCCCGCTGGTGGTGGAAGTCAACGGCTCACCCGGCATGACGGCAGCTTCGGACATCGCGCCCAGGATCGTCAGCTATCTCGAAGGTCGTTGCTAGGGGCTGGCTCGGTCGGAGCTACCGGAGATTGTCTCTTCATGCCAGGATGAGCGCGGGGGGCCGGGGAACACAGCGGGGTGAAAATCGGGTTCATGATCACCGATTTTGGAGTCAAAAAGGCGGTCCACACGACCGTCCGCATGGCTCGCGAGGCTAGCGCTCGCGGCCACGATGTCTGGTTTTTTGGACCCGGTGATTTTGCCTACCGGTCCGATGATACCCTCTGGATGCACGCCCGCCGCGCCCCTCGAGAGAACTACAAGTCGAATACCACTTACCTCTCCGACTTGACTACTGCCCCCACCGAAGCCAACATCTGTGCGGCCGAACTCGACGTTGTCTTCTTGCGCGACAACCCGGCCAAATACAGCAAGGAGCAGAGTTGGGCCCGGCCCACCGGCACCACTTTCGGGCGAGCGGCTGTGCGCGAAGGGGCCGTGGTGCTCAACGACCCCGATGGCCTCATGCAGGCCAACAACAAGATGTATTTTCAGTTCTTTCCCGAGCAGGTTCGCCCCCGGACGCTGATCACCCGGGATCGAGAAGAGATCCGCGGCTTCGCCAAGGACCTTGAAGGCGACCTGATCCTCAAGCCGTTGCAGGGGTCGGGCGGGGAAGGCGTCTTTATCGTCAAGAAGGACGGCCACTACAACCTGAACCAGCTGGTCGACGCCTTGATCAAGGATGGCTATGTCATTGCCCAAGAGTACCTGGTGGCGGCCGAGAAGGGCGACACCAGGCTGTTTATGATGAACGGGCGCCCGCTGCGGGTGAAGGGCCGTTATGCCGCCTTTCAGCGGGTGCGCCAGGGCGACGATATTCGCAGCAACATGCACGCCGGGGGCACGGTGGAGAAGGCCGAGGTGACTCCGGTCATGCTGGACATCTGCGAGATGGTGCGGCCAAAACTGGTCAAAGACGGTATGTTCCTGGTTGGCCTCGACATCGTGGGTGACAAGCTGATGGAGATCAACGTCTTTTGCCCGGGCGGCCTGGCTGGCATGGAGAAACTCGAGGGGGTCAACTTTTCGGCGGCAGTGATCGAGGCCCTAGAACGCAAGGCGCGCTATGCCGCCTACTATAATCGAGCCTTCGACAACGCTTCGATGGCCACGTTATGAGGCTTCGCTGGCTGCTGCTGGCGCTGTTGCTGCTGCCGGCCTGGGCCCTCGACGATCAGCAGAAAGCTCTGCTGGCCGGAGCCCGCAGTTGTCTGGGGGACGTCTATGACTCTGGTTACTACACCGGGGGGCCGCCACCCAAGGGCCGCGGGGCATGTCCCGAGGTGGTCTACTACGCCTATCTGAAGATTGGTGTCGACCTGCAGGCAGAGGTCGACCGCGACCTGCGCGCCAACCCCTCGCTCTATCCCAGTCGTCGCGACCGCAACATCGACTACCGCTGGTGTCCCAACTTGATAGTCTGGTTCTCGCGCCATACCAAGACGCTGCCGCGCGATAGCGATTGGCGGGCCGGAGATGTGGTGTTCTTCAATCTGTTGGGCGATGGGGTAGCCGATCACATCGGCATCGTCTCGGACAAACCGGGCCACGTCATCCATAACCTGGGCCCTCGCTGCGTCGAGGACCGGGCGCTCGAGCGATTGCGGATCGTCGGGCACTTCAGAATGCCTCGCTAAGCACCAGCGCCGGCAGACTAATGCCGCTACGCAACAACTCCAGGCGTTCTTGGGCCTGAGGCTCCGAGAGCACGCGGGGCTTGAGGGGAGCTCTCACCAGCACCCTGCGCCACTGGAGTTCTTTGATGAGGGGAATGTGGTGGCGCGCGATCTTGCCCACGAATAGCGGCTCGAGGTCTCCTCCTTTGCGCAAGAAGTCGAGTAAAGAGACCAGTCCGCGCAGGTAGATGGCATCCTTGGTCAGGCCTCCGCCTCGATAGACGCGAGTGACGATGTCGAACAGGCCGGCGGCCGGAAGGGTATATTGGTCGCGCAAGCGATTGAAGGTCTCGCTGAAGGTCGCTCCGGATAACAGCAGATCGACGGCCAGCACCCGCACCGCCAGCAGCCGGATACGCGGGCGGCTCAAAGGTCCTGAGAGAAATTCCGACAGCACGGCGATGCCCTCTTGAAAGGCCAGATAATCAGCCAGCCCCAGCGCCAGTTGCCGCAGCGGCTGAGCCCGGCCGTTGTAGTAGGTGAGCAGATGAGTGCCCACCTCGTGGTGTAGTAACGGCTGAACGCGCGAGGCCGCGACCTGGGCCCGACTGCCGATCAACAGATGGCCACGGTCGCAGAGGATGCCGTTACCCAGGTCTTCGCGCACTTCGACCCGGGGGGTGAAGCCTTCCCACTGTTGGCGGTAACATTCGATCTCGTCGCGCGCCAACTGGGCGAACTCTTCGGCCTCGACCAGCTTGGGATCGGCTTCGCGGGCCCGCTGGGGCAGCACCTCGAGCACCTGGCGGGCCACCGCTCTGAGCTCGTCGTCGACCTTGCCATAGAGCGAGAGCGAGCCATAGAGGAAGTGCGGGGTGCGGCGCCGACCCAGCATGGTGATCTTGGTGTCGAGTTGATGCTGCTTTTCTAGAAAAAGGCGTGCCAAGGTCGGTTCCTCCACCCGGTCGACCGGCACCGCAAAGAGTTGGCGCTTGAGCTGAGTGGGATCGTGCGGAAAGGGACGATAGAGGAATTCAGGGTCCTGGTTATAGCCTGCCTTCTTGAAGCGCAGCCAGGCTTGATGGGTGTTGATGGGAGTGGCCTGGAGCAGGAACGAGAACGAGTTCGAAACGTCCTCGAGAGCCTGGTCCACCTGCCAAACCATCTTGACCATGGCCCGCGGGCCCAGCGTCTGGTAATTGGGGGGAGCCAGCGGAGTCGAGGTCGTGACGAACTCATACAGGGTTTGGCGCAGCACTCGGCCCAGCTTGCGGCGCAAGCTGCGCAAGATGATGGGATAGGGTTTTCCGGCGGTGGATTGATAGAAGGGCGAGATCTCGAGTCCCAGACGCAGACAGTGATTCTCTTCGCACCATTGGCGCCCTAGAATCCGGGGGCGGTCGCTGGGCCACGGTTTCTGGTCGGTCTGAGTCACGATGGCGGGCACCGCCACTTTGAGTCGGCGCAATCGTCCGCTCATGGTTTCAGCCAGGCGCTCGACGGTGGGGTGGCCGCCCGTGTGGATGGTGAATTGTGCAATGGTGTAAGGCTCGAGCAAAGGCGGTCCTGCCCACAGCTCGAGCAGAAGGAAGGCTCCGAAGGCGGGCTGCTGAGCGCTGACCACCGTCTCGACCAGGGGACGTGCATCTTCCCCCGGACCGACCTCGAGGCAGGAGGCTTCACTGGTCAAGAGAGCGCGGGTTCCCTCATCGGGTAGGGTGGGGGCTCGATATAAGCAGAGAAAGGGCAGCCGGCGGTCGACCTTGAGCCGAGTCTTTTCGCCCCAGCGAATGCGAAGAGTCTCGCCTGTGCGTAGCTCCTGGACGAGTTCTTCCAGGTCGATGGTGGTTTTCTCGCTGTGACTCAAGGCTCGACCCTTGGTCGCGGTCCGAGCAAACTCCTGGCCGGAGGGGGGCAGGGCAGCCGGGTCTGGCGCGGAACTTGCCAAAGATGGTCAGGACGTGGCTCGACCAGCTGTTGCTCGGTCGGCTCTCCGATGGGCAGCGGTGGGTCTGGATCGGGGTGCTGCTGTTACTCATCTTGAGCGCGCCGCTGCTGGATCTGCTCGGGGACCCTCACTTTCACCTGAATCTCTATCCCTTGCCCATTATCCTGGCGGTCTTTCTCTTTCGCGAGCGAGGACTGTTAATGGTGGGCGTGATGATGGGAGTCTACAGCCTGGTGCAGTTTCACCGCTCTACCGGCTCGGCGGCGATGATGGTCAATAACTTTTTCGAGTTGCTCGTGCTCTCTCTGGTGGGCGTGGTTTGTCACGGCCTGGTCAAGAGCTATCGTCGCCTCTACCGGCGTGAAAGCGAGCTAGCGGCGGCCCGCCAGGAAGTCTTGATGACCCTGACCCACGAGCTGCGAAGCCCGCTCTTTGCGGCTCAGGGCACTATTGAGTCGCTATTGCGCGGTTTCGAGCGGATGAGTCCTGAACAGTTGCGCCAACAATTGCAGGCGGCCGGAGTGGCCATCACCCTGGTCAACCGCGAGGTCGAGGGCATCACCCAGCTGTTTCGGGTCGAATCGGGCAAGCTCAGGGTCCACCCCCAACCCTTGCAGCTCGAGGAGGTGTTCGAGGGCGTGCGGTCGCGTCATCCGGAGGTCTCTCATCCGGCCCACCGGTTGGTGTTCGCGGGCGGAGAACTCCAACTACGGGCCGACCGTCTACTGTTGACCCAGGCTCTCGACAACCTGGTTACCAACGCTTTTCGCCACGCTCCCGGCGGGCGGGTCGAGGTGGCGGCGACGGTGACCGAGCAGAAAGTGATCATCGTGATCCAGGATGAAGGGCCCGGGATCGCCAACAAAGACCGGCAGCGAATCTTCGAGAGATACGAGCGGGGTGAGGGCGAAACGCCCGGATTCGGCATCGGCCTCTATTTGGCCCGGGAGTATCTCTGCGCTCAGGGTGGCGAGCTGACTCTTGAATCGAGCCCTCGCGGAGCCCGATTCGTGGCCAGCCTACCTCTGGAGGAGTTGCATGGGGATCATCCGAGTGGTGATAGCTGATGACCATCATCTAGTCCGCCAGATGATGGTAAATACTCTTTCCACTACCGACGGGCTCGAAGTGGTGGCCGAGGCTTCCAACGGCACCGAGGCATTAGAAGCATGCCGAAAGTTTCGTCCGCAGGTGCTGGTGCTGGATCTCAAGATGCCCGACATGTCGGGGGTCGAAGTCACCCGCCGCGTCCAGAGCCTGCTGCCCGAGATGGGCGTCCTGATTCTGACGGCTGTCGAAGAGGAAGGACCCTTGTTCGAGTCGCTGGCTGCCGGGGCCCGCGGCTACCTACTCAAGGATGCCTCGGTGGATGAGGTGGTGGGAGCCATTCGCACGGTGGCCTCGGGGCGGGCCGTGCTGCATCCCCGCAGTACTCTGAGTCTGCTCAACGAGTTTCAACGGTCTCGCATGACCAACACGCGCAAGACCGATCAGAGCTTTGCCTCGACGCTCACCCGACTCACTCCGCGTGAGCGTGAGGTTCTTCGCTTGATCGGACAGGGGTTTTCCAATCGAGAGATCGGGCGCCAGCTCGTCATCAGCGAGAAAACCGCCAAGACTCACGTGGCCAATCTGCTGCGCCGGATCGGAGTCAAGGACCGGGTGGCCGCAGCGATTTTTGCCGTCAAAGCGGGCCTCTGCGAGCCCTGAAAATGAAGAAGCCCCTCGATTTGGCGAGAGGCTTGTCGGCTCGAATGACCGGATTCAGGCGGCTTGCCCCCTGGCTCGCATCCGCTCTAGCGTGCGCAGGGCCTTGTCTGAAAGGTATCCTTTGTCGTCGTAAGTCTCCCAAATGGACTGGAGAATTTCGTTGTCGGGAAAAAGGTCGTCCACTTCGGAAAGTAACTCGTCGACATAATCGCCTGAATGTCTCATCTCGGCGCCCTCCCTTTTTATGGTATTAACAGTCTAGTAGCGGTACTCCTGGAGTGCCATACTCCAAATGGATTAGGCTGACTACTCCGATCGAATGATTTGTTAAAATCTCTAGGATTTGTAGGCGCTGCCTCGGTTTGCTTTGTGATAAGCCGCCACTTCGCGGGCTACCACCAGCCAGAGATAAAAACCGCAAGCGTAGCCGATGACCTGCCGCAAATAGGGAACGGGCAGCATCCAGCCCAGCACCCCTACCACAGGAATGAGCAGCAGTAACCAGGCAAAGCCGAAATATTCACCAGGGTCGGCAGTGACGAACTCGAAGATGTCGCGGAAGCGAAAGCCCCCTGGAATGTCGCCACTCTCGGCGAAGCAGGCCAGGGCGATCGGCATGAGCATCACGATGAGCGCCCACAGGGCCAGCGCCAACAGGCCCACAATGCCCACCAGGATCTCGCCGAACAAGCCGTGTTGCATGGTGCCCTTGGCCAGGGCGCTCTGGGTGCCGTAGATGTAGCCGAAGCTCAGCATCGTGATGGCTCCTGGAAGGCAGGCCAAAAGAGCATAGCCGGCCATCACCACGAAACCACCCAGGCCCCGAAACAGATGGCCCGTGAACTCGTCCGAACTCCATCCTGGCAGAGTCCCGTCGTCACTACCATCCAGTCCTCGCTCGATGAGCAGCTGAATGTAACCGAGGGGGGCGAAAAATACGATGGGGATGATGCTAAACAGCGTCCCAAGTGCGATTTTCTTGCCCGCTTCGCTGTCTCGCAACGGGGATTTGAAATCGATGGCCATGGAGGCCTCCTGCTTCGTAGTCCCTCTAGATTTCGCGAGTTGCGGCGGCCTTCCCTGTCGGGGGTCGTGGCTAGAGCAAGTCGGCTCGCTCGGGCCCGGTTAGTTTTGCCTCGATCGGGGAAAGGAATTCGAACAGGACCAAATCGGCAGGACGGGAACGCAACCCGGGCGGGGAGTGTTGGTTTACTAGGTGAGGTTCCCGGTGGGGTCGAAGTATCTCAGGGGGTTGGGTTAGGAGACGACGTGAGCTTAGGACCTTTTGAAATCGTGGCGCTGGCCTTTTTGGCCGTGTTGATCTTTGGAACGGCCCCTTTCATTCGAGCCGGCTCCGCTCTCGGCCAGACGGTCAAAGAGTTCCGCAAGGCGGTTACGACCGCTGAGGCATCCGAGCCCGAAAAGCTCGAAGCACCCCAAGGAGAAGCGTCTGAAAAAGCTTGAAGACCAGCCGATGACCTTCTTCGGTCATCTCGAGGAGCTGCGGTCACGCCTCTTGTGGTCGTTGTGGGCCTGGATATTGGCCTCCGGCGTGTGCTACTATTTCGTGCCAAAGTTGCTGGTGGTGGTGCGCGAGGAGTTTCTCGACGCCAAGATTCAGCTCATCTTCACCCATCCCACCGAGGCCTTCTTTGCCTATCTCAAGGTGGCTATGGTGGCGGGCACCTTCGTGGCTTCTCCGGTGCTGGGCTACCACGTCTTGATGTTCGTGGTGCCGGGGCTCGAACAGCATGAACGTCGCTGGCTGTTTCGGCTGATGCCCTTTTCCATTCTGTTGTTTGTGGCCGGCTGCACCTTTGCTTTCTACGTGGTGCTGCCGATCACGATGCACTTCTTCGTGAGTTTTTCCAACGAAGCTCTGACCCCGATGTTTACCGTAGGAGAATTCCTGGGCTTTGTGACGGGGGTGCTGTTACTCTGTGGGGTCGCCTTTCAAGTGCCGTTGGTGCTTTTCTTGGCGGCGCAATTAGGGCTCATCTCTTCAAAGATGCTGCGCCAGCATCGGCGCATCGCGATTTTCTTGTCTTTTCTCATCGCGGCCGTGGCCACGCCCACTCCCGACGCTTTCACCATGTCGGTTGTGGCCGTGCCTATCTGGCTGCTCTTTGAGATCAGTGTGGTATTGATTCGAATCACGGGTAAATAGAGACTTGGAGGTCTACTTAATGGACTACTTCACCATGGCCTGGACACTGGGCCCCACTGAACTGATTGTCTTGTTGGTCATCGCGCTGGTGGTCTTCGGACCCAAGCGTTTGCCCGAACTGGGCGAGGCTTTTGGCAAAGGGATCAAGAGCTTCAAGAACGCCAGCAAAGAGCCTCCGGCCGAAGCCGACGAAACCGTTTGAGCCGGCTGGGAGTTTGAAGTGAGCCTAACGCCTTTGCTTGAGATCGTTCCGGGGGAGAGCTATTACCGCGTGGTGGTCCGCGGCGATCTCGACATGGCCACTGTTCCCACCTTCAAGTCGAGGATGAGCGAGCTGGTCGCTCAGGGGGTGGTCCGTTTTGTGGTGGATATGACCGAGGTAGAGCACGCCGACACCACGGGTCTCGGCATCCTCGTCTGGCTGCACAAGACGGCCGAGCACGAAGGCGGAGCCCTTTGCTTGTTGGGCGGGCCACCGCAGTTTCGAAGGGTCCTAGAGCTGACCGGCCTCAATCAGTTGTTCACGTTCCACGAGCAGTTGTCCGAGGCCGAGAGCTTCCTCGGGTGTGTCTGACGACTATTACCAGCAGTTAAAAACCTTCTTCGAGCAGCAAGTCCGCTTCAACCGCCGGATGGGGTTGGTGGTGGAAGAGCTGGCGCCTGGATTGGCCCGCCTACGATTTCCGTTTCAAGAGGACTTCATGGGGGACCCTTTGCGGCAGGCCCTCCACGGCGGCGTCGTGGCCACCATCATCGACCTGGCCGGGGGAATGGCTGTCTTCACGCGGTTGAGCCGGGGCGACGCCTGCTCGACCATCGATCTACGCGTCGACTATTACCTGCCCGCCGAGAGCCTGGATCTGGTGGCCGAGGCCCGTTTGGCACGCCTGGGCAACCGGGTGGCCGTCTCGAATATCGAGGTCATCCAGCCCGGCCGTTCTGGCCTGATTGCCGAAGGCCGAGGAGCCTACGCCATCAAGAACAAGGCCCTTCAGGGACCAGACGAAGAGGCCAGGTGATAGGCCAGGATGGCCAGTTCGTGAGTAAGGTCGACATTGCGCACCACTACCGGTTCGACCATGCCCAGAGAGCGGCCGGTGAAGTTCAAAATGGCTTTGACGCCGCACTGAGTCAACAGTTCAGCCGTGCTTGGTGCGGCAGCCGCCGGCACCGCCAGCACTCCCAGATCGACGCTCAGAGGTTGCGGCAGGTCGGCGATGTCACAGACCGTCAAGCCGCCCAGTTCCTTGCCGACCTTGCCAGGGTCGGCGTCGAAGATGTGAACGATCTCGAATCCCCAACGCGCAAAGCCCGGGAAGTTGGCCAGCGCTGAACCGAGATTGCCGGCACCCACCAGCACCACCTTGTGTTGTCGATCCAGCTGCATGATCGAGGCGATGCGGCGCAACAGGTGTTGGACCGGGTAACCCAGTCCCTGAATGCCAAACTCGCCGAAATAAGACAGGTCTTTCCGGAATTGTGAGGCTTTGATGCCCGCTCGCGATGCGATTTCTCCCGAGGAGACGATCGAGATGCCGCTCTCCTGCAGCTCAGCCAGGCAACGAAAATAGACGGGCAGCCTTGACACGGTGGGGTCGGGAATTTTCACGCGTTTATCCATAGGGCGGGCTATAGGCAACGCGGTTTCGACTATCGGCGTATTTTCCCTGTCTTCTTCTTGACGGGCAACTGATGCTCCCAGGCGGTCACCACCTGGGCCAGGCGCAGGCAGTCGATGAGAGGCTCGAGGCCATCAGGGCAGGGAGTGACGGCCTGGGCTATCAGGCGCACCGCATCCAGGTCGACATCCCCCTCGCGGAATTCGCCCCCGCGCACATACGATCCCAGATCCAGGACCAGCGTGGACGGACAGACCATGGATGCCCGGACCAGACCGACCACCCCGGTGGCCGCGATCAAAATCTCGGCCTGACGGGTGTGGCGGGACAGATCGCGGGTCATCTCATGACAGATGGTGACGGTGGCATCGTGGGCCAGCAGCAAGAGGGCCAGCGGCTGGGCCAACCAGGGGCTGCGCCCGAGCACTACTACCCGCCGCCCGGCCACCCCGTGTCCCTGGCTTTCGAGGAGCTTCAGGCAGGCCAGGCCGGCCAGGGGAGGGCGTTGCCCCAGGTTGAGAGGGTGGACTCCATCGAGGTCGCGCCTGGCCAGTCCAGGTTGAGCCGCCAGCATGGATTCGAGCTCTTCGGTCACCGGAGGCTGGACCAGAAAACCATGAAAACGGTCCGAGCTGACCAGATACTCGAGGGTGGCCCGCACCTCGCGCTCGGCTCCACGAGCCGCGAAGCGGTAGTGCTGCGTTCGAATGCCCAGGTGAGCGGCGCGGCTGAGCAGCGACCCCGCTCGCGACCCCGCCGTCGTGCCGAGCTCGACGAGGGCCAACGAGGGAGGTTGGTGCTCAGCCATGAGGCGTTGGAGTCGCTGTGCCAAACGTTCATACAGTCGCTCGACGAACGAGGCGCTTTCTAGTAGTTCGGCGGCCATCTGTCGAGGTTCGTTAGACGGCTCTGCAAACCCTCGCGGGGAGCCAGACGACTTTCAAGTCATTCTCTCTGATACTAGGAAAGTGCGGTTTTTGCAGGAAGCTAGCAGCGGGTCCCAAAAGAGTGGCTTTTTATATGACGGATTTCGTCGAATCACAGAGCATCGAATAGGCCGGCGTTAAGTGCCGCTCGTAGCGATCCAGCGCCGCCAATTTGACTAAGGAAGGTGAACACTAATGCCGCCTAAGAAAGATACGAAAAAGAAAGCTACCGCGAAGAAAGACGCCGACAACAAAGGCGCCTCGAAGAAAGCGGCTGGCAAGTCTAGCTCGAAGCCTGCGGCCAAGAAGCCCGCTGCTAAGAGCGGTGGTGCCAAGAAGGCTGCTCCGCGGAAAAAAGGGACCCCGGTCAAAGAGATGTAGCTCGCTACGCGACCGAAGGTTTCTGAGAAAGCCTCCCCCGGGAGGCTGTTTTCATGGTGACGAGAATCGTGCCGTGAAGTCGTCGGACTTCAATCCGAAGATTTCGGGCCGTTCTTCGTAGACGAGAAAGTCGTCAGAAACCCACTCCAGTAATCCCGATTCGGTGTCGAAGCCCACGACCCAATAGTACCTGCCCCGGGTCAACTCCTCGGTGGTGTGTTGGGCCCTGGCCAGAAACGTTCGCTGTTGGTCTTGCTGGTCGAGATGGCGGGTCAGGCTGCCAGCCAAGGCCACGAGGTAGTCTTCGGCCGGCACTTCGTCCAGGTCATTGCGCGCCTGCGCCAGTGCCGGCGGGTAGGCCAGCGCCGAGCGCAGTAGACCCGCCAGTTCCGGTGCGACCGCTTCGCCCTCGGGTTCAAAGGCAGCATAGATGCGAAAACTTCGGTCAGAAGGGGCGGCAAGTTCCAGAGCCTGGCCAGACGGACGGTGGGTGCTGACGAAGATTTTCATTCGGCCTGGAGCTTGGTCTTTTGGGAGGGAAGTCCTGCCGGGGAGGGCAGGGGGACTGTCGTGTAGAAAAAAATTCACCATGCCAGGCCCTCAACGTTTATTGACCCCCCAGGCCATTCGTGGCGACGAACAAGAGAACACGCTACGACCTCGGTGTCTCGACGAGTATGTGGGTCAGTCTGAAGTGGTCGCCAACCTGCGGGTGTTCATCGAGGCGGCGCGCCAGCGTCAAGAACCGGTCGACCATGTGCTCTTATCGGGACCGCCCGGTCTGGGCAAGACCACTCTGGCCAGCCTGGTGGCCCGCGAGATGGGGGCTCAGTTGCGCAGTACTTCGGGCCCGGCCATCGAGCGCCCCATCGACCTGTTGGTGTTGCTCAACAGTCTGACCGCCAACGATGTGCTCTTTGTCGACGAGATCCACCGCATGTCTCGCAACGTCGAGGAGATCCTCTATCCCGTGATGGAGGACCTGAGCTTCGACCGCATCATTTCCAAAGGGATGAAAAAGGGGGCCGTGCGCCATCGCATCGCCCCCTTTACCCTGGTTGGCGCCACCACTCGGGGCGGCTCGCTATCCGCCCCGCTGCGCTCTCGCTTCGGCATTCTGTTCCATCTAAACTATTACGATGTCGAGGATCTGGCTCGGATCGTCGAGCGGTCGGCCGGCATCCTCGCGATCGAGATCGAGCCCGACGGGGCTCACGAGGTCGCTGCGCGATGTCGCGGCACGCCACGCATCGCCAATCGATTGTTGCGACGCGTGCGTGACTATGCTCAGGTCGAGGGAGCCGTTTCGATCTGTCAGGGCGTTGCCCGAAGCGCGCTCGACCGCATGGGTATCGATCGCTGTGGGCTGGACCGCCTGGACCAGAAGATTCTAGAGTGCTTGATCCACAAGTTCGACGGGCGGCCCGTCGGGCTGGCCACGCTAGCGGCCGCGGTCCAGGAAGACCCCCACAACCTCGAAGAAATGTATGAGCCCTACCTGTTGGCTTCTGGGTTCTTACAAAAAACTCCGCGGGGGCGCGTGGCCGCTCCGCGGAGTTATCGACATCTAGGGCTCGAGCCCCCGCCGGTCTACTGACGTGTGACCTCAATCTCGATCGGGGTGCTGTTGGCGTTGTCGGTAATGATCAGTAGCATCTTTCCATTTCTCGGCACGCGGCTGGCTTCGATTCCCACATCGAAGTGACCGCTAGAGCTGACCATCGCGCTGCTCGAGAATTGGGCGGTGGCTCCCGCCAGCGCGCCGAGCACGTCGTTCTTCGAGTAGCGGACGACGACCTGGACCTGGGAGCCGGGCCGGCCACTACCCTGAACGTTGAAGTTCACCGGCAAAGTCATGCCAGAGCGGATGTTGCTCACGCTCAGCACGTTCCCGTTGACCATGAGTTGACTGGGGGCGTTGGCGGTAATGGTCTGCCCGTTGCTCAAGACCGCCCGGCCAACGATGGAGACGCTGCCGTTCTGGTTGCTGGGAACGGTGTAGCTGCCGGTGAAGTAACCCGTCGAGGTCTCGCGCATCGGGTTGTTGCTGAGGTTGCCCGCGTCGAAGTAGGCGCGCGAACCGGTGGGAGCGTTGTAAGAAACGCTCACTGTTTGACCCGGACTGACGTTGGTAGGACTGAAAGACAAGTTGGTGATGGAGTTGGTGATGGAGTTGGCGGTGGCGTTGATGGTGAAGGTCCATTGCTGGCGAATCTGACCGTTGCTCGCAAAGCCAATGGCGTCCACCTGATGCTGGCCGGGAGCCAGGTCGTAGCCGGGGTCCCAGTAGATGGCCTGGCCGCTGAAGCCGGATTGCGAGGTGAAGTCGCGTCCGTCGATGACCAGTTGAGCTCGCGAGACCCGCTGGCGGAAGTCCGCTCCGATCCGAGGACGCGAGACGGTCACGACCTCGCCGTTGTTGGGACTCATGGTGACCGAGGAGGAGCCGGCACCGGCCGAGCCGGTGGTGAAGCTCCATGCGTAGGAATAGTTTTGTCCGTTGGTGCCGGTGGCCGACACCTCGGCCTTGTGAAGGCCGGGAGATAGGTCGTAGTCGGGCTTCCATACCAGGGCCTCGCGACGAACCTTGGCGGCTCGGGTGAAGTCGATGCCGTCGACATAGAAGCGGTGGCTGTCGCGGCGGACGTCGCCCGGAAATCGAACTCGCACCCGCGGCTGGCTTTCGGAGACGCTTTCGTTGGGGCCGGGGTTGACCTCAATACCGGTGTTGGCATTGTTGCTAGTACCGCTCGTGCCAGCGAGGACCGTGACGGTCCGGCTGGCTTCTTGAGCCGCTTCCCGATTGCCCAGCTTCAGGTAGCCGACCAGCACTCCTTTGTCGATTACCAGGCCCTGAGGGATGACATAACGAGTCTCGTAGCGGCCAGGTTGCGTCTCGGTCAGGGCGACGCTTTTGATGGCACCCAGAATCTCGAAGCGAGCCTGGCCTCCTCGGTCTCCCGTCAAGATGACTTCGAGCACGTCGCCAGCTCGCAGCTGGTTGGTTCCGGAGTGAATCACCGAGTCGATCCTGGCCCGACGCTGGGCCAGGCCAGGACCGCTTACGATCAACAGGGACAATAACAAGCAAAGTAGTGTGGAACGTTTGGAAAACATTGTGCGACCTTCCATTTTCGAGAGAGTTTCCCTTTCCGGACGGCCGGAGTTGGCGGCTGCACTCGGCTCTGACCGTGTCCCTTCCCAGGGGGAGGGTACGGGCTCGATCAGGAAGAACGGACGCGCCTCCGCTATGCATTGCGAATTCGAAATCGAGGGGGAGAGAGTCCGCGCGGAGCTGGTTCCGTGTGACGGTGGCGGATTTCGCGTTCGCCTGGGCGAGCGCTGGCTGCTGGTGGACGATCTTCCCGGCCATTTAATCCTCACTTCCGAAGACGGCACTACCCGCTCGGTCGAGTATGTTGTTTGTCCCGT
Organism: Vulcanimicrobiota bacterium; assembly: GCA_050250895.1. Lineage (GTDB taxonomy): Bacteria > Vulcanimicrobiota > Xenobia > Xenobiales > JADMJV01 > CAYRFU01. The sequence continues at coordinate 334,222 of JBFWNU010000006.1, forward strand.
AGAGCACGGCCAACAGGTGCATCTGGAGCGCCAGGTGGTGGGCGTCATGAGTCCCCGTCGCAAGCGCTCCCGCGGCGGGGCAAGCAGCGACGGCACCGTGAACTCTCCCATGAACGGACAGGTGGTCAAGGTGCTCAAGTCTGACGGGGCCCCCGTCAAAGAGGGGGAGGTCGTGCTCACTCTTGAAGCAATGAAGATGGAGAACGAGGTGACCGCCCCACGAGCGGGTCGGCTCGTCGACCTTCGAGTCGAGGTTGGTCAAACGGTTTCTCCCGGAAACTTATTGTTTCGTGTCGAAGTAGAGCAGAGCGGGAAGACTCCCGCGTGATTCCAGGTCGGAAGACTAAAAGAGAAGCGAACACTTGTTCCACAACATCCTGAACAAGCTCTTCAATCGGGACGACGATGACGGAGAACCCAAGAAAACTCCGCCGGTCGCGTCCGAGAAGAAGCCGCCGCCGGAGGCCAGAGCTCCCGAACGTCCGCCCGATGTGCCGCGGCATCAGGATATACCCAATCGCATCGAAATCGGGGTGGATCTCAAGGCTATTCCGGCCACTCTACCAGGCAAGCCTCGCGCCTGGCCGGTGAAGGTCACGGGCTTTTCGGCCGAGGGTTTCTGGGTGGCTCGCACCGATCCCGAGGATGAGATACTGCCCACCAACGTCGGCGAATTGCTGACCCTGGTCCTGTTCGACAACAAACTTCAGTTGACTTATGACTGCCCGGTGCTGCGCATCGAGGGCGGAGCGGTCGAGAAGGTGCTGGTGGGGCCCCCTACCAAGACCGTGCAGGAAGAGTCGCAGATGCAGAACCTGGGCGGTCGCAAGCATCTGCGCATCAATTTTCGCCTACCGGCCGAGATTCGGGCGGTGGCGGGCGGAGAGCTAGGTCCCCCAATCTCGGGGCACACCCGGGACATCAGTATGAGCGGACTGGCGGTGGAATGCCCGCAGGAATTCGATGCCGGAGCCGAGATCGAAATTCGCATCCTGTCCTGGAACTTTCCCCTGAAAGTGCGCGCTTTCGTGGTACGGTGTGCCGCCGAGGATGGCAAGACCGTAGTGGCTGTCTCGTTTCCTCCGGACCTGTCCACCATCTCTCAGGACCTCATTGGGCAGTTCATTCTCGAGAATCAACGCAACGTGTAACAATCCATTCGAAAGGATGGATTTGGCCGGCCCTATAATAGAAGGCGCAAACTTTCGGTCATTCTTGTGGCCGGCCCCAGCAGAGGAGACACCGTGAGCGAGATTTCTACGGTTGGCGTCATTGGCGCCGGAACCATGGGCTCTGGCATTGCTCAGACCTTCGCCCAGTATGGCTTCGAGGTTCGCCTGGTGGATAGCCAGAAGGTCGCCATCGAGCGCGCCCAAGCCACGATCACTACCAGTCTGGAAAAGTTTCAGCAAAAGGGAAAGCTGGACCAGAAGGCAGTCGAGGATACGCTGGCCAGATTGCATTTTCACCAGGACTTGAACACGGTGGCACAATGCAACCTGGTAATCGAGGCCGTGTTCGAAAAGCTCGAGGTGAAGCTTTCGGTGCTCGAGCAGTTGAACGGTATCTGCACCCCCGAGACGATCCTGGGCAGCAATACCAGTTCGATTTCGATCACCGCTCTGGCTCGAGCGGTGTCTCATCCCGGCCGCTTTCTGGGCTTCCACTTCATGAACCCGGTGCCGCTGATGAAGCTGGTCGAGTTGATTCGAGGGGAGCTCACCTCTCCCGAAACCATCCAGCGGGCCATCAGTGTCTGTCAGGTGCTCGCCAAGACTCCGGTCGAGGCCAACGATTATCCGGGCTTTCTCTCGAACCGCATTCTGATGCCGATGATCAATGAGGCGGTCTTTGCCCTGATGGAGGGAGTAGGCGACGCCGTGGGCATAGACACGGTGATGAAGCTGGGCATGAATCATCCGATGGGGCCGCTGGCTCTGGCCGACCTGATTGGCCTGGATGTATGCCTGGACATCATGGAGGTGCTTCATCGGGGCCTGGGGGACAAGTATCGTCCCTGTCCGCTCTTGCGGCGTAAAGTAGAAGCGGGCCAGCTGGGCCGCAAGACGGGAGCTGGCTTCTATGACTACCCCAACTAACCAGAATGCGAAGTTCTCGTGGCTGCTGATGGGCCTGGGCACCCTGGCCGCGCTCGGATTGGCCTATCTTGGCCTCAGCCGAAACCGTGACGAGTCGCGGATTGCGGTCTATGTGATCGGTGAAGTCCAGACTCCGGGAGTGGTGGTGCTTCCGGCGGGCAGCCGGGTGGTCGACGCTATCAAACGGGCCGGGGGGCTGACCCGCGACGCCGACGAACAGGCCATCAATCTGGCCGCTCGCTTGAGCGACGAAGACAAGATCGTGGTCCCCGCCAGAGGCCAGGCGGTGACGGTCGAGCCGCGCCTGCCGCAACTGGCGGCCGAGGGTCCCGGTCAGGAGCTACCGATGCCCGAGCCGCCTCCGGTTGAACCCGAGGTGGGCGCCCCCCCCGAAATGGACCCTGTGATGGAAGAGGCCACTCCCGCTCCGGCCGATAGTGGCCATTGGGAGGGCGGTCTGGTGGTGGAAAGCGACGTGTCGGATGCGGTCGGGGCCCCGGCCGGTAACGAGGCGCCTCCCGGCCGGGTGAGCGTGAATCGAGCCACCGTCGAAGAGTTAGAGAGCGTGCCCGGCGTGGGGCCCGAACTGGCCGCCAAGATCGTTGCCTTTCGCCAGGGTCCGCCGGCCCGCGCCTTCTCTACTCTTGAGGAACTTACTCAGATTCCAGGTATCAAGGAGCGCAAGCTCGAACAGTTGAGGCCGTACATCGATCTATGAGCCAATCTGCCGAGCAAACAGCCAAAACTGATAGCGTTTTTCCGGGTCCGCTTCGGGCCCGTCCCGAATACTTTGTGGCCGGTCGCGGCCGCTATGGGGTTTATTACCTCATTGACCACCTACTGCGCAGCCTTGCCTGGGGTAGTGACCGAGAGGCGATGGGCAATCTGTCGATCACGGTCGAGACCGAGGGCACGCTGAAGCTGACCCGTCGCTGGCCGGGCTGCCAGGACCTCTACCCTGAACTCGAGGGCAGTCTCAACCCACCCGCCGGGGTGTCTTTGGCCGAACATCATTTTCTGCGTTGCGTGAATGGCATCAAGTCGGGCAAGTTCGACCGGCTCCAGTGGGCCCGAGGCAATCCCTTCACAGCCATCTATTTAGCCGTGGCGGTGGCCCTCTCGAGTCGAGCCAAGCTGAGTCTTACCTGCAGTCAGGGTACCTTTACCCAGACCTATCGCGAGGGGCTGCCGGCCGGTGAAGTGGCCCGTAGCTCCGGCGGCGAAGCGGCACTATCGCTCGAGCTGTTGCTTGACAGCACTATCTTGCAAGAAGAGATCCCCTCGTACCCGTTCCGCATTCGCCTGCGCGAGTTGGCTTGTCTCCTGCCGGGCATCAACATGGAGTTACAATACAAGGGTTTCAAGCCGGTCAAGTTCAAAGCCGAAAATGGGGTCCGCGAGCTACTCGAGTTCTATGTTCCCGACACCGATCGGCTGCATCCCGACCCGTTCCTCTTTGAATACACCGACAAGAAGGGTCTCAACTATCGCTGTGCGCTGTTCTTGATTCAGTCCGAGATGGAGCGTCTCAAGAGTTTTGCTGGTCTTGACGAGTCCTATCACGGTGGCACCCACGAGAACGTCTTTCGCGATGTCGTGCTGGGCGTGTTTCGGCAGTTGCACAAGTTCGAGGTGCCCGAGCGGCGCCAGTCGCTTGAAAACATCGCCAGTTCGCGGATGACTTATTTCGGCACCTTCGGGGCCACCATTCCCTACAATCTAGAAGAGCGCAAAAGCGAGTTCGTGAGAACGGTGCCGGGTGTGGCCGCCGCGATTCACTTCGACTCGCCGGGCCTTGAATGGGAGAGCAATCATCGCGCCCGGGCTCTCAAGCCCGAGTTGGATGAGGACTTCCGCTCGGAGCTGCTCTTCGAGTTTCGCCGCTGGGTGCTAGAGCAGTCGGACACCATCCGGGCCTGGAAAGAGCAGTGGGCTCCCAAGGGCCGGCGCAAGCGCAGCCCCACCGGCACGACCCCAGCCGAGAAGAAGGATGAGGAAGAGGAAGACGACGATGACGCTTAAAGGCACACTCAAGCGATCCGATTTGGAAGGAGGCGTGTGGGTCTTCGAGGCCGACAGCGGAGAACGATTCCATCTCGAGGGGCTCGATCCGGCCCATGAGAAAGATGGGGCGCGCCTGGAACTCGAGGGCGATGTCGACGCAGGCGGGGTCAGCATCGGCATGATGGGTTCGGTCTTCGCGGTGCGCCGGGCCAAGAGTTTGTGAATCCGGGCCGGGGGCCGCTGCAAAATACTCCAGAAGCCTTCGAGGCGCAGCTTCGAGAGGGCCACTATAACGAACTCAGGGTGGCCCTCTTTTACATGTTGCGGGGATTTTGTGCTAGAATCGGGTTCGAGAATGGGCGCTACGACATCACCCTCCTGCGCGATGACGGGACTCGACGCAAGGTCGAGGTCAAGTGGGACAAGCGGGCAGGCCAGACCGGCAACCTGTACTTCGAGGTCGAAAACACCCGCCAGCGGGCGCCCTCGGGCATCATGGCCACCACGGCCGACATCTGGTGTCACGTCGTCGGCGAAGGCCAGCAGGCCCTGCTGAGTCGGGTGGACCGGCTGCGTGAGGTGCTCGAGCAGGGCCAGTTCCGCAGCGTGAACACCACCGGAGCCGACAGTAACAGTCGGGGCTTGCTGGCGGCCCGGGCGCGGCTGGAGGGTGTCGACGGCCTACATTGGGTAAGACTACCCACAGTGGAAGACTATTTCGGAGAGTTATTTCGACGGAGCGGATGGCGTGGATAATCGAGAGCAACTAAAGGTGTTCTGGTCGTACGGCCTGGCCTCGCTGATCATGCTGTTCGTGACCGGATTGTTCTGGACCCTCATCCCGTTTATTATGGTGCTGCGGCTGGCTGACGCCGATCCGGCTGTGAAGGCTCGCCTCGAGCAGGTCGCCGCCTATCAACTCGACCCGGTAGACATTGACCCTGACGATCCTACCCTGGCTCGTCGCCGCGAAGCCCTGGCCCCCGTCTTTGCCAAGCTCAACTGGTTCTTCGTGGCCTTGTTGACCAGTGCTTTGAGCTTTTCGTGCTTAGGCTTTTTCTGCGGTTGGAGCTGTGGCGACGCGGCCTGGGCGGGGGCGCTACCCCTGGTGGCTTTGCTGACGCAACGCAGTCCGGCAGTGATGCCCAACGTCATGGCCCAGACCGGCTTTACCGGGATCGAACTGCAGTTGTGGCAGCAGGTGGTGGTGGTGATGGTGCAGCTCGTGGTGGTCTATGCCGCGGCTATCTGGGGTGCCAATCTGCACGCTCGGCGAGCGGCCTCAGTAGACGACCTGGAAGGGTCCTAGTCCGGGGTCGTCCTGGCACCAATCCAACTCGATCGAGTCGACTTGTCCCCAGGGCGGGCCCTGGCGCAGCCGAACCAGAAATTCGTGAAGCCGCTCTTGAGGACCGCGAGCTCGTACCCGCACACTACCGTCGCGCTCGTTGCGCACCCACCCGTCGAGACTGAGCTTCATGGCTTCGCGGGTAGCAAACATTCGGTAGCCCACCCCCTGCACCTGACCTTTGACCACCGCTTCGAAGCAAAGCACCATTCTGACTTCTAGCTGCGCGGCTTTGGGCCTTTCGGTGCCAGCGCAACATGGTGTTAACACACCCGGCTCGGCCTCTTACTATTCTCACAGAGAACTCCAGGAAAGGGGCCATAACTGTGAACGTGTCAAGTCTGGCGGCGCGCCCTCAAACGAGTGCTGCGAGTAAGCCGCCCACGCCACCGGCCGAGACGAAAAAGTCGCCCGAGCAGGATGAATTTTTAGCGACGAGTCCTGACAAGGACCGCATCGGATACGAGGTTGCCTATAACCTTGGCAAAGGCGTTTACGGCGTGGTGAAAGGCGCGGCCAAGACCGGCCAGGCGCTTCACTTGACCGGCCTGGTGATGGGCCTGCAGACGCCCGGCGTCGCCGGGGCCCTGGGCCTGATGGGTGGTACCTACGATGTGCTGCACGGCGGTAGTGTGGCTCAGCAGGCGGCCATCAACCGCAACCTGACGGGCAGCATCCTGGGGAGTTTGCAGGTTCTTCAGGGCGTGGCCACCTATGCCAGCGTGCTGGCTCCCACCTTCGGCGCTCCGGCCGTGGTCGGTCAGGGCGCCGCCCTGGTAGCCGCTGGCGCCTTCGCCGGACGGATGGGTTACGAAGGTTTCGCGGCCGCCAAAGGCGCCATCACCGGCGAGCCCTCCGCCACCGGTGGCTCGGCCCAGCCCGGCGCCATGGGCACCATGCAGGCTCCCGGCGAGATGGGTTCGATGGCAGCCGTTCAGCGGTCAGATGACGACGACGGCACGGCCGATGAAGTCAACGGCGACAGCCGCGTCTACGAGCAGTTTTTCGCCGCCAACCGCTCCGTCAGCCAGTTCGTGCAGCGTATCGGCGGCATCGGGGCCTTCTGGAACAACTTTGACGCCATCCGGGGCGGCACGCCCGGCGGCATCTGGGGTATCCTCGGTATCGTGGGTTCGACCACCTCGGTGATGCAGGGCATGGCCGAACTCACTCGGGGAGCTTCGAACCAGCATCGCGGTGACACCGTAGGCGGAGCTCTGCACGTGATTCAGGGCCTCGGCTCGGTAGGTGCCTCGCTGGGTATGGGTCGCACCGCCGGCTTCGTTGCCGCCGGCGCCTGGGCCGCTCGCACCGCCTATATGATGTATGAGCAGTCCAAGCAGCTTCAGGGCGGCGACAACGAAGAGTCGATGACCGACGTGATCGTCGACTCGGTGAAGAACTCGTTGGGCCTGTCCCACCAGGACGAAAGCAAAGCCGCCTGATCGGGGCAGCTTCAATCGACTCGCGCGGGCGTCCACAGCCGGATGCGCCGCGCGATTCTATTTTCGCGCGTTTCGTCGCCATATTCGGTGGGGGCGGGGGGCTGGCCGAACGCTTCGGTCTGGTGCAGGGTGTTGATGTTGAGCGTTGCGAACTGGCCTTCTTCGGCGCTCAGCAGAGCGCCCAGATAGACCCCACATTGGGGACAAAGTAGAAAGTCGGCCGTGGCCAGCCCGAAGCGATAGCGTCGCGGTCCGCCCTCGAAACTCACCCGACCGCTCGGATCGGTGGCCGTCACCGCTCCGTGCAGCCGACAGAAGCGACAAGCGCACTGGCGCAAGCGCAGTTGGGCGGCAGGGATAGCGGTTTCGAAGCTCACCGCGAGCTGGCCGCAATGACAGCCCCCTCGGTAGAGCGTCAACTGCCCCCGTCTTCGGCGTGCTTGTCGGCCTTCTTGCGGATGAGGGCGGCCAGATCTTCCTTGCCCAGGCGCTCGTAGGTGCTGGCCAGCTCTTCATAGCCCTGGATCGTCGGTTTGACCTTAACGTATTTCTGATACTGGATCACGGCCATCGTGTCGGCTCCGGTCCGGCTATACCCGCGGGCCAGGTTGAGGAGATGATCGGGTTCGTCTGCATGCTTGTTGACCAGGTCGCGCAGCGCTTTGACTACGGCCTTGTCGTCACCGAGCGCGCCGAACAGTGCTTCAAAAGCCACGGTGTCGGTGGGGTCGCTTCCCAGACGCTGCTCGCAGGTGGCCGCGTCCAGGTCGGCTGCCGGGGCAGCCTCCTCGGCAGGAGGAGCTTCCGCCGCCGGTGCGGCTTCGGGCGCTGTCGCCTCGGCCTGAACCGGCTCGGGTTCTGGTGCGGCGGCCTCAACCGGGGCTGGCTCTGGCTCTGGCTCAGGTTCCGCCGCTGGTTCGGGTGTCTCAACCGGGGCAGGCTCGGGCTCGGGTGCCTCGGGCCTCGACGCTTCCGGCTCTGCGCCTTCGGGGGGGACTGCTTCTACTGCCGAGGCCTCGGCCACAGGCACTTCTTCGGCGGCGGATTCTGGCTCTGATTCGGGTTCGGCCGCTTCCGAGGGCACCGGCTCGGCCGGCTCGGGAGCTTCCGTGGGTTGGGGCGCCTCGGTCGTGGTCGGGGCGACGGTTTCGGGCGGTGCGGGCTCGGCCGCGCGACTCGCCTCTGCGACCCCGGCTGCTACCCCGGCCTCGACGGTGGCCCGGATCTCGTCCTGACTGAACTCTACGGCCTGCTCGGCGGTTTGCCGGGCCTGACGGGCTTGCTCGCGGGCTTCGAGGAAGGCGGCCGTGGCCGTCTCGATGGTCTGGCGCAGGTGCTCGCGGTCGGCCACCCGGTCTCGCAAGGCCTGAGCCACCGCGGTCTGGCCTTCGGCTTCGGCGGCCACCGCCCAGGCGGTGTAGTGGCCGGCCACCAGGTAATGGGTCTCTTGATCACCCGGGACCAGCTCAAGAAAGCCTTCGAGCAGCGTGATGGCTTCGGCGAAGCGGCCCTGCTCGACCAGTTGCTCGGACCAGGTCTTGTAGAGTTCGCCCAGTTGTTTGAGAACGATTTCGTGGTCAGCCTGGACCAGCAAGGCAGCGTGCAAGATCGAGGCTGCTTGCTCGACCCAGCCGTCGCCGGCCAGGCGAGCGGCAAACTCGGAATAGAGGTTGACCAGACTGTCGGTGTCGTCAGGAGCGGGATAAGTGATGCCCGAGCGGGCCGCGGTGGTCATCAAGTGATGGCCCACCGCCCGCATCCAACCGGCTTGCTGGGTCGGTTGATAGCCGTGGAGTTGCAGCTTGAACAATTGCTCGGTCAGCAGTGGGCTGGGGGGCGGTGCCGGCTGCAAACTCACCGGAGTGGGCGGGGCCGTCATGACGATAGGCTGGGCCGGGGCCGGCGGGGCCACCGCCGGTGGGGCAGAGACGGCCGGTGGGGGAGGGGCTATGGCGATGGGCTCGGGGGCGGGCATGGCCATGGCTGGCTCGGGCGGAGCCTCGACCGCCTCGGGTTCGTCGGGAGGACCCACCTCGGCTTTGAGTTGCTCGATGCGCGGTTTGATCTCTTGCAGGTTGGGTTGGATGACCGCCAGGCGTTCCAGGGCCGCCAGAGCGGCCGCTGGTCCCTCACTGGAGTACAGCTGGGTGGACCAGGTCGCATAGAGACGAGCCTGCTCCCGGGAGATCTCGGGGTGGGTTGAAAACGACCGGTGCATGGCATCGAGCAGATCCACGCACAACTCGAGTTCTTGCCGAGGCTCGAGCAGAGCCTTGAAACAGCCGACCAGCTGCCCGGCCCTGGCCAGATCTCCCTTGTGGTGGGCCATGAGGTCGTCGAACACTCTTGGTAGACCCTGGCGGTCCTCGGCCAGAAAGTAGTCCACCACGGCGGTCGCCGCGGGGCGAGAGCTGGGCTCGAACTCGAGTACCTGTTTGTAGAAGTCGGCCGCGATCTCGTCGAGGCCCTTCGACGAATAGACTTGACCGAGCCCAAACAACGCGCCGGCCTGCGGCTCTTTGCTGTGCTTGAGGCAGTCTTTGAAAGCGGTTTGGGCCTCGTCACTATTGCCGGCAGCCAGATGCAGGTTGCCCAGTTGGAATTGCACATCGGGGTCTTCGGGAGCGAGGCGACTGGCTACCGTATAGGCTTCGAGCGCGCCTTTGGCATCGCCCGCCTTCTGCAGCGCCTGGGCCAGCGAGACCTGGGTGCCTACGTTGTTGGGGTTCTGACGAGCTGCCTCGCGCAAGCGCGGGATGGCTTCTTCGTGGCGACCGGCAGCGGCCAGAGCGCGCCCCAGACTGGCTTGATAGTCAATCTTCGAGCCGTCGAGTTCGACGGCCTTGTTGAACATCTCGAGGGCCTGCTCGGGCTGCTTCATTCCCTCCAGGGCCAGACCCAGGGAGTGGACAAGTTCGGCATCCTCTGGATTGGCTTCGACCAGCAGGTGAAAGTGCTTGACGGCGGTTTCGAAGTCGTTCTTTTGAAGTGAGGCCCGGGCCACATCGGCGCGGAGCGAGGGGTCGTCTTCGCCGCTGTCGAGGCGTCGCTCGAGACTCTTTTGGGCTCGTGAGAGGACGCCGGTCTGACGACACAATTCGATGAACTCTTCGTGCAACTCAGCGTTGTTGGGGTCGCTGGCCAGGGCCTTTTCGTAGAAATCGACGGCCAGGTTGAATTGGTAGGTCTGCTTGGCGCACTCGGCCCTCGCCAGGAGCAACGGCACGTTGCCGGGCTTTTGCGAGAGGGCCTCGGAGAACATCTTGTCGGCGTCTTCGTAGCGGGTCTGAGCCTGGTAGATCTTGCCCAGTTCCAGCTTGGCCTCCCATAGGGACGGGTCGCCACTGATGGCCTCTTGCAGATGCTTGATCGCAAGCGCTGTCTTGTTGGTCTTGGCATACAGGCGACCGAGGCGCATGTTGAGCTGCGACGACATCGGCTTGGCCTCGTGGGCCGTTTCTAAAATGGCGATCTTTTGCGCGTCGTTGCCGAACTGCTCGAGGATCTCGAGGGCCGGTTCACAGTCGGGGCTAAGAGTCAGCGCGCCCTGAACGCCTTTGAGAGCGTCCTCGGGTCGGTTGAAGAGACGGGCGGCCTCGGCATAGTAGAGGTGGGGGCGAAAGGCGGTGGGGTCGACGGTGGTCTCGAAGGCGAAGTGCTTGATGGCGTTGTCGACCTGCGGGCCCAGTTCGTCAGCCAGCGCACCGCTGCGAAACTCTTGAACGAAAGACTCGTCGGCTAGAGCCTGGTTCCAGTCTTTGAGCGCTTGCTCGAGAAAACTCTCGCGGGCTTGCAGAATGCCACGGCGGAAGCGGGCTTCGTGCCACTCGGGCTGCTTGTCGAGCAGCTGGCTGTAAGCGTGGAGAGCGGCTACATTCTTCTCTTCGCTTTCGAGCTTCTGAGCTTCTTGATAGAGCTCTTCGGGACTCTTCTCACGCTCTTGCTCTTCGGAACCCTCTTCAGTGCTGGCAGCCTGGACTTCAGCTGCATCGGCCATCCCAACCTCCAAACCCCGAGCTGGGGCATGCCTGCTTTCTACGTCGGAGGTCAAGGACCCTATGCAGGCATCTTGAGTTAGGGCGTGTCAGGGATTAAGAGTAGCATTCCGGGCGTTGGGGCGCCCCTGTGGCCAGGCGCGACAGGCCCTTAGTCAGTCCCGGCAGCCTGACGGCTGACACTCAGTGGGTTGGCCCGGGCGGCCACAAAGTCTCTTAGAGCGCTCAACTGGTTGGGTAGCTCGAAGCGTCGGGTGGGCAAACCCTTGAGAGCCTCGAGGCGGGGGTGAACGGCCAGGGGCCGGCCCAGGGCTCTCTCGATGGCGTCGGGGAATTTGGCCGGGTGGGCCGTGGCCACCACCACCGTCGGCAGGGGCGAGTCGAACTGTTCGGCCGCCCACCAGGCCGAGGCGGTGTGGGGGTCGAGCAGATAGTCGTGCTGGCCGTGGACGCGGGTGATGGTGGCCAGAATCTCTTCATCGGGACAGGCCACTGCCTGGAAAGGATGGTCGGGCCGAGCCTCGAGGCTGCCCCCGCTCTCGAAGTCGGCCATGGCCTGTCGGGTGGCCGACTCGCCCAGGGCGAAATAGAGAAAGCGCTCGAAGTTGCTGGAGACCTGGATGTCCATGGCTGGGGCCAGAGTGTGGTGGACTTCGCCTCGCCGATAACTGCCCTGGCGAAAAAAGCGAGGCAGGATGTCGTTGCGGTTGCTGGCCAGCACCAGCTGCTCGAGGGGCAGTCCCATGGCCTGGGCAAACCAGCCGGCCAGGATGTTGCCAAAATTGCCCGTGGGCACCGCAAAGCGCACCGGCTCGGGATAGCGCGCCACCTGGAAGTAGGCTGCGAAGTAGTAGACGATCTGGGCTAGTACTCGCGCCCAGTTGACCGAGTTAACCGCCCCCAGGTGATGGCGTAGTTTGAAATCGAGATCGCCCGACAGTTGCTTGAGCAGCTGCTGACAGTCGTCGAAGGTGCCTTCCACCGCCAGGTTATAGACGCCTCGGTCGAGCACCGTGGTCATCTGCAGCTCTTGCAACGGGGCGATGCGACCACTCGGATGCATGACGAAGATCTGAGCCCGCTGACAATGGCGCAGTCCGTGGATGGCCGCGCTGCCGGTGTCTCCGCTGGTAGCCGCCACCACGTTAAGCACCTGACCGCGCTGGCGCAGGATCTGGTCAAAAAGTCGGCCCAAGAATTGCAAAGCGACGTCCTTGAAAGCCAGGGTCGGGCCATGAAACAACTCGAGCACGCCGAAGGGACCGACCGACTTGACGGGAGCCACCGGACCGCCATAGTCCGGGCCGTAGCTTTTCTCGAGCAACTCGTCGAGGATCGCGTCTTCGAGGTCGACAAATGGCCTCATCACCAGCCGGGCCAACTGCGGGTACGAGAGATTGGCCAGATTTGGCAGACAATCGAGCTGCGGGATGTGCTCGGGCACGAGCAGTCCGCCGTCATCGGCAAGGCCCATCAGCACGGCCTCGCTAAAGGGGATGGGGTCGACCTGACCTCGAGTAGAGCGGTAGAGCATCGCCACCTTTTCTGCGCAAGCCCGAGCTTTTCCCGGTTGTTTACAAGCCGTCAACCATACGGTGTGGACCTCGGCCTATCCTTAGGCCGTGAGAATTCAAGCCGCCCAAAGTTGGAAGGTGACCACGCCTACCGTCCGACCAGCGGTGCCCGAAGCAGAAACGCCTGCCGACGGTGAACCCGAGTCGATTGATGGTCTGGTCTTCTCCCTTAATGACAAGACCGTGGCCGTCATCAAAGAGAACGGTCCCAGCACTGCCGAGCGTTTCTTGACCAGCACCGGCCGCGTGCTCAGCACGACCGCCCGAGGATTGGTCTCGATCACCAACGCCGACCCCTCGTTCGCCTTCTCTGAAGCCGCCCAGGCGGTCAAGCCGGTGGTGTTGCAAAACATGCCTGGCGGAGTCTCTGACGAACTCGACAAATTCTTTATGCCGATGCTTAAAGGCGTCTCCTTCGTGATGAACGTCAAGAAGTGGATCGACCGCCGCAAGAAGACCGAAATCGCCAAAATCAACGGCACCTACGGAACGATGGATAAGTTGGGAATGGTGGTCGATGGTGCCCATCTGGCCACCGACGCTGTAGGTATGGTGGGGGCGCTCGGCTCGATCGTGGTGCCCGGCAGCCCGTTCTTTAAAGGCATGCTGGGAGCCTCATTCATGGCCGATGTCGGGGTCTACTCATTCCACGCTCTGGAATACATCGGTGAACAGGGCAAGCAAGAGCCGCCGCCACAGCCTCCCCAGCAGCCTCCCTCACAGGGAGCGTAGAAATTCGCCCAGCACCTGATCGTCCTGAGAGTGAGGCGTGAAGTTCATGCTGTAGAGCCAGGTGTCGTCCTCACGCCGTTTCTGGACGATGGTCCCGTCCAGTTCCAGTTGAGGCTCGGGTAGATGCAGCTTGGCGTAACGCCCGATCGGCAGGTCTGCCTGACTGAGAAAGAGTGCTCCGCCGCCCCCGATGTCGAGTAACGACCCTTCGAACAGGTTGCCGTTGAGCTGGATCCCGATAGTGGATTCGAGAGGCAGACGCACAAAACGTCGGCGCTCGACCAGGTGCTCGACATCGCCCCCGGCTCGCGAGAAGAGTTGGGCTACCCAGCACCGCAAGAAGTCGGTCGCGCTGCCTTCGTAATGAAGCCCCGCCTGGTTCCAGTCGTGGCTGGTGGAGCGGCTCCAGACGACGCGAAAAAAGGCCGGCTCGGCGTGGGCATGCGAGACCGAAGTCAGTTCGACCCGATCGCCCGCTGCGAGCAGGAGTGGAGCTCGCAGCCGCACCCCGCCCAGGGCCAGATCCAGCAATTCTCCCAAGACTTTTTCCCCGCTTCCCAGGCGCAGAACAACTTTGACCTTAGCCTCGAGGCGAGTATAGCCGCGCCGGTCGGTCAGGACGCTTTTCTTGGTCATACCGTTCCATTCTAAACCGTCACCAGGGGCCTGGCAAGGTCGTGCTATAATGCCCAGCAATGGGCATGTTAGCCAATCGCCTGCGAAAGAATTTCCGCCACCGGCGAAAATGGGCCAAACGAAATCAGATCGAGTGTTTTCGAGTCTATGATCACGACATTCCGGAGTGGGGCCTGTCGGTAGACTATCTGGCCGGATTGGCCTGTTTGCGTGGGGGGCACGAAGGCCACGAGAGCGCTCAAAAGGCGATCGACGAAGTCTCTGAGGGGCTGGATTTGGACCCGCAGGACTGCTATGGGCTCGAACTGGAACGACCGGCTCGTGAGTTGGTGGTGGAGGAGGGTGGGCACCGTTTCTTGCTTCGATTGGGGCAGTACCGAGACTACGGCCTGTTTCTCGATCACCGTTCCTGCCGCGCTCTGGTGGGCGAGCAGGCCACCGGCAAGCGCCTCCTCAACCTGTTTTGCTATACGGCTAGTTTTACGGTGTACGCGGCCGCCGCGCGGCAAAGTCTGAGTCTGGATCTCTCGTCCAACTATCTCGATTGGGCCGCTCAGAATTTCGCTCTCAACGGCCTGGGTGCGCAGCATCACCTGGAGCGAGCCGATGTGCTCGAGTGGTTGGCCGCTCCTGCGAGTCAGCAGTTCGATATCATTGTGTGTGACCCGCCGACCTTTAGCAACTCGAAGAAGATGTCGGCCAGCCACTTCGATGTCCAGACCCATCACCGCTTCCTTATCGAGCGTTGCGTCGAGCGTCTAGCCCCCGGCGGTTGGTTGCTGTTCTCGACCAATTTTCGTAAGTTCAGACTCGCTAGCGAGCTGAGCGAGCGACTGCCCCTTGAGGAACTCAGTCCGGCTTCGATCCCCGCTGATTTTCGCGATCAACGCGTGCACCGATGTTGGCGCTTTCACCAGGCTTAACAGTTCTGTAACCAACCTGACCGGTGGTTTACATACGATGCGGTCGATGAAGATCCAGCCGGCTGTCTCGACCCCTCCCTCGCAACGACGAACGGTCACGTTTGAATATGATGCCCGCGAATTGCCGGCGCTTGATCAGGTCCAGCTGAGGGGCTCCTTCGACCCGGCTACGGGTCGCTATGACGCCGGCTGGAACGAGGGCCAGAGCATCCCCATGCGCGATGACGGTCAGGCTGGCGACAAAGTGGCCGGCGATGGCGTCTACACCGCCCAGGTTTCGCTCGAGCAAGGCCAGTCGCAAGACTTTCGTTGGGGCGCCATCGACGGAAAGGGCCGCTGGTTGGTGATGCGCGAAGAGGCTCTGCCCTTTTCAATCGATGGACCCGAGCGCGTCACCTATGCCCCCGTTACCACTCACCTTTACGGCATGCATCGGCACGGCGAGGACGTGAGCTTTCGCACCTGGGCCCCCCGTGCCGAAGGCCTGAGCCTGGAGATTTACGGGGCCGAGGGCCGCAAACTAGAGTCCATTCCGATGGAGCGCGACGGTCAGGACTTCAAGCTCGAAGTGCCCGGTGGCTGGCCGCGGCTCGAGGGCAAGACCTACAAGTTTGGTCTACGCGATGCCCGGGGCGAACTCGTCAAGGAGTATGGCGATCCCTACGCCCGCTATCTGGGCGGACAGCAGCGCGGGCTAGAGCGGATCTTCGTCGACCCCATTCTGGGTATCGAAACGGGCTGGTATGACGATTCGTCCAAAGGCGGCCCCAACTACGCCGACAATCCTCAATACGGCCGCTTTACGGTTGACGACTATCTCGATGCCGACAAGGTCGAGTTGGTCTTCAAAGACGAGAGCGGTCGGCAGTTGAGCAAGACCGAACTGCTCGAAAGATTGGGCGAGCCCAGGCTGGTCGATTATGATCAGGCCAGCCCTGGTGACCGGCGTGATGTCGATGTGCTGCGCAACTGGCAACTGGCCAACTCACCCAACCTGACCCCCTATTTCTGGACGAACAGCGTCAGCGAATCTGGGGCTATCGAGATGACCAAAAGGCTGAGTCCGGCCACTGGTGGGGGTTGGGTTTCGGTGGTCAACAATTTCGCCGAATTGGTGGGACTTCGCTACGAGTTCCACGTGCATCAGGACGGACAGCTGCTTGGCGACAAGGACGGCGATGGCCAACTCAATGCCGACGAGCGGCAACAACTGGCCTTCAACGAGGCCGACAACCGCATCGCCGCTCGCCCGGGCGCCGCCCGGGGAGCACGGATCAAGGCAGGCACTTTTCAGCCTCGCTTCAGCGACACACCTCGCAAGGAAGATGACTTTCGCCGCTTCGTGATCTACGAGGCTCACGTCGGCTCGTTCTTGTCGCACAAGGACAACGGGGTGCCGGCCACCTTCGAGGATATGGTCGCCAATCTCGATTACCTCGACGCGCTGGGGGTCAACACCATCGAGCTGCTGCCCACCCAGGAGTTTGGCGGCAAACGGGATTGGGGCTATACCCCCGACTACTATTTTGCCGGGTCGGATGCCTACGGCTTCGAAATGCCGCGGGACAAGGCCGTGGAGCAGGGTCTCATCAAACCAGACGAGCAAGCCGGCCAGGAGTCGGTCTGGATCGACGGTACCGATGCCCTCAAGTTTTTCGTGGATCAAGCCCACCGACGAGGTTTTCAGGTTCTCGGCGACGTGGTTTACAACCACACCTCGGGTCGTCCCGACGGAGACAACCCCCTGGCGGCCATCGACGGCGACAGGCAGTCGTTCTTTAGTTGGTATGGGCAATACCAGTCGCAGACTCCCTGGGGCGCCAAGCCTGCCTATTCAGAGCAGGGCGTCAAAGACTTCTTCACCGACCACGCCGTGGCGCAACTGCAAGAATACCAATTCGACGGCCTGCGCTTCGACTTTACTCAGGTGCTGCACAACACCGGGCCGGCGAATGAGCAGATCGAGGGGATGAACACCCTGCGGCAGATCAATCGCACCATCGGGTTGGTGCGCCCCCAAGCCTACACGGTGGCCGAGGACTTTAGCGGCAACTGGTTGGTGGGCGCGCCGCTCGACAAGAGCGAGTGGCAAAATGGCATTCTCAAGAAGGGGATGGGCTTTCAGAACGTCTGGAACGACCGCTACCGGGACGACATCTATGAGGTCGGCAAGGGCGGGTCGATGGATCGCTTGATGGATTCGTTGGTCAATCATCACGGCGTCTCGGGTTGGGACCGGGCTGTTCTCTACGCCCACAGTCACGACGAGGTCGGCAACTCGGGCGAGTGGATCGGTCGGGCCGTGGCTGGCAGCAAGTCCGATGCGGCCGTGCTCTCGCCATTTCCTCGTGGGGTCGCCCGCTCGGTAGCGGCTCTGACTTTGTTGGGGCCCGGAGTGCCGATGCTCTGGCAGGGCGAAGAGTTTCTGGCTAACAACGATTTCAAGCACGGCTTGACTTCGACCTGGGGACAAGACACGGATTGGCTTCACTTTCCCGTCACGCCCGACATTCTGGCCCGCTTCCAGGACGGTCAGGTGCAGGGTCTCACGACTCGCCAGCAGGAGCTCTACGCGCGCTATCAGACTTTCGACGCGTCCGCTCGCGAGAAGGCCGAAACCGATGCTCTTCGCGCCGGACATTTTCAAGCCTACCAGGACCTGGTGGCCCTGCGTCAGAGTTCACCGGCCTTTCTAGCCGACGCGCCCATCGAGCGGATCTACACCCACAACGAAGATCGGGTGATGGCCTTCAACCGCAAGTCGGGCGACGATAGCTACGTAGTGCTCACGAACTTTGCCGACAAAGACCAGCCGGGATACCAGTTACCTCTGCCCCAGGGTCGCTGGAAGGAGGTCTTTAATAGCAACAGCGAGGCCTATGGCGGCACCAATTTCGGCAACGCCGGCCGAACGCTCTCCTCCACCGACCCGGTAGTCATCCCGGCCGGGAGCACCATCGTCCTGCAGCGTGTCTAAGCGGGTCGTCATCACGGGGGCCTCGCGCGGCCTGGGTCGGGCCATGGCCACGGAATTTGCCAGGCGCGGCCATACCGTAAGGGTTTGCGCGCGCTCTGCCATCGAACCACCCCTGATGGGAGTTCAGGTCGACGTTTCTCAGCCCGAACAGGTCCAGGACTGGGCAGCTCGAGTGCTGTCCGAAGTGGGCCCTCCCGACCTGTTGATCAACAACGCCGGAGTGATCAATCGCAACGCACCGCTGTGGGAGGTCTCGCCCTCCGAGTTCGAGTTGCTCCTGAAGGTGAATCTGGCCGGCATCCACAACTGTGTGCGCGCTTTTGTGCCGGCCATGCTGGAAGCCGGTCGGGGAGTGGTGGTCAACTTTAGCTCGACCTGGGGCCGCAGCGTCTCGCCCGAAGTGGCTCCCTATTGCGCCACCAAATGGGGTGTCGAGGGACTGACCCGGGCCCTGGCGGCTGAGCTTCCTGGTGGCCTGGCAGCGGTCGCTTTCAATCCGGGCGTCATCGACACCGACATGTTGCGCAGCTGTTTCGGTGGTTCGGCGGGGTCCTTTCCCGGGCCGGACGCCTGGGCCGCCGGGGCGGTCGATCTGCTTTTGGGTCTTGGTCCCGCCGACAGCGGCAAGTCGCTGGCCGTCTAGTCGGGCAGGCGCCGTCTTGGCGCTGGTCGAAGCGGCCGCCCCATGCAAGCGAAGAAACCTCTAGCACTGATCATCCTGGACGGCTTTGGTCTAGCCCCACCCAGTCCGGGTAACGCCGTGGCCATGGCCTCGACCCCAAACTTCGACCGCTATTGGAAAGATAGCCCGCACACCCAGCTCGAGGCCAGCGGCCGAGCGGTGGGGCTGCCTGAAGGGCAGATGGGCAACTCTGAAGTGGGCCATATGAATCTGGGAGCCGGCCGCGTGGTGATGCAGAGTCTGACCTATATCTCGGCCCAGATCGAAGATGGTTCCTTCTTTGAGAATTCCGTGCTCAACAATGTCTGCCGCGGGGTTGGTCCTGAGAATTCACTCCACTTGATGGGGTTGGTTTCGCGCGGTGGCGTGCACAGCGATCTCGAGCATCTTTTCGCCTTGCTCGAGTTGACCAGACGCTTAGCGGTGCCGCGCGTCTATATTCACGCCTTCACCGACGGACGAGACACCCCCCCCGATAGTGGCAAAGGCTATCTCAAAGAGTTGCATGACCGTATCGACGCGCTGGACCATCCCATCAGTATCGCCACCGTGATCGGCCGCTACTACGCCATGGACCGCGATCGGCGCTGGGACCGCGTGTCCAAAGCCTATAACGCCATTGTGGATGGCGAGGCCGAGTGGAAATCGAACAGCGCCCTCGAGGCCGTCGAGGCGGCCTATCGCCGGGGTGAGACCGACGAATTCATCAAGCCCACCGTGATTGTCGACGAGGCCGCCGAACCGGTGGCTCTCATGCGGGACGGCGATGCAGTCATCTTTTTCAACTTTCGGGCCGACCGGGCTCGCCAGTTGAGTTATGCCTTGCTCGGGGGGCCGGACTGGCAAGAGTTCTCAAGGGTCCGTCGCCTCAAAGAACTCGACTACGCCTCGTTGATGCAGTATGACGAGAAGCTGCAGAAACCTTACGCGTTCGAGTTGCCCGAGCTGGTGTTGCCGCTGCCCGAGCTGCTGAGCCGGGCGGGCTTGCGCCAGTATCACAGCGCCGAGACCGAAAAATATCCCCACGTCACCTACTTCTTCAATGCTCTTAACGAAGAACTCTACGAGGGCGAAACGCGCCAGATGGTCCCCTCGCCGAAAGTTGCAACCTACGATTTACAGCCCGAGATGAGCGCTGTTGAGCTGACCGCACAAACCCTCGAGCGGATCGGCCAAAAGACCGAGGACTTTTTCCTGATCAACTACGCCAACCCGGACATGGTGGGGCACACGGGCGTGCTGGCGGCGGCCATCAAAGCCTGCGAGGCGGCCGATGCCGGCCTGGGGCAGCTGGTCGAGGCTTTGCTGGCCCAGGATGGCGTGGTGCTGGTGGTGGCCGACCACGGCAACGCCGAGGTGATGATCGACTCTGACGGGGGGCCTCACACGGCGCACACCACCAACCCGGTTCCCTTCATCGTCATCGGCGCGGGGCCGCTCGAGCTTCGTTCCGGCGGCAGACTGGCCGATGTGGCCCCCACGATCTTGCAGCTGATGGGTCTGGACCAACCGGAGGCCATGACCGGAAAGTCTTTGATTCTCTAGCGTCGCGGCAACGGCCGCGCGCAGACGCTGCAAAACAGCGTGCCTTTGGCGTGAGGGGCGCCGCATCCCCGGCAACTCACCTGGGGGACCGCTTCGGCTGGCTCGGAATAGGCCTGACTTGACCCCGAAGCCGACGCCACCGGCACGGGGGCCGGCATGGGAGGAGGCGAGGACGGTGGTCCGGCCATCGGGGAAGGCGCGGACGCACCCAATCCCAGTCCGTGGCCACATTGACCGCACTGGACCGCCCGAGCATCGTTGACAAACCCGCACTGCAGGCACGATTGCGGCTGTTCGGTGCCGAGGGGAGCGCCGCAGGAGGAGCACTCGCCTGCCCCGGCTTGATTGGCAAAATCGCAGTAGGGGCACTGAACCCGGCGGAGGCGCTCAGAAATCTGGGTCGAGGCGGCTCGGGCGCGCATGAACTCGTCGATGCTCTTCCAGGCCTGCTTTTCCAGGCTGATGACATCAAAGTCGGCGGCCAGATCGTCGAGCCGGCCCAGCAGATTCCAGGGGTTCTTAGCCACGGCCATCGCCGTCTCGCCCAAGGAGGCGGCGATGCCCATCCAGCTCTGTTGGCCCATCTTCACCATGACCCCATCTTCGACGGCCTGGAGGGTGACCGCCAGCGAGGTCTGCCCGCCGGACTCGCGGGCCTGAGTCGACGAGATCTGCACGGTGAGAGCCGGGCCGTCTCCGCGTGAGCGCGCAATCAGACCGTTCTTCGTGAAGGTCGCTTCAAGATGACGAGCCAGCTCAGAGGTGGTAACATTACCGTGAAACGTTCTTGTGCTCACCCTAACTTCTTTCTGGTTTCACCTGAGGAGTCCCCCCGTTTTTGCGCTTGAGGAATAGGAAACAAGCTTTCGGGCTATGAAATAGAACATTCATGCGAAGCAAGCTCGCTATAGGCATGGCGGTGAGCGTTGGTCTGATCGCCATCTTATTGTCTTTAGGCTCCCTGATGGCGGGCGTAAAAGGCTTTGGACCATCGTCTCCCTGCTCGACCACGGACCCGATCCTGGAGGTGACCATCCAAGGTTTGGTCACTCGAGGCCAGCTGTTCCTCGATGGCCAACCCCTGGAAGTTTCTCGACAGGGAAAACATTTGAGGGCGACAGGTCACGGTTTGCACGAAGGCCAGCACGTCGTGACGGTCAAGTTGGACACGGCTCTGCCTTTTCACCAGGTGGAATGGAAAACTCCCTTTGAGGTGGACGTCACTGCCCCCCGGGTCGGTTTCGAGGCCCCGCCCGAGTACTCTCGTGACGAGATCTTGTTGCTCAAAGGCACGACCGAGAAGGGCTGCCGCGTAGAGCTTGGCGAGCTGGCCCAGCCCACCGATGGCCAGGGCCGCTTCGCTCTCGAGGTGCCCCTGGACGCCGGCGAGAACGAACTGGTGGGGCAAGTCCTCGACCCGGCCGGCAACGCCACCGAGTTTCACTTCGAGGTGTTCGGTGATCGCAGCCCTCCCACGGCCACCGTCACGCCGGCCGACGGTGAGGTCGTGAAGTCGGTCAAGCCGGTCATCAAAGTCCAGACCGCCGACGATGGAGCCATCGCCCGCGTGGCCATCAGCGTAGATGGGCAGGCGCTCAAAGCCAAGACCGGAGCCGACGGTCTCTATAAAGTGCAGGCTCTTGGTCTGGCCGAGGGCAGCCGTCGCCTCGAGATCGAGGTGGAAGATAAAGCTGGACGCGTCTCGAGTCGGGAATCGTGGTTCGTGGTCGATAGCAGCGAGCGTTTCGGAGACAACCGCATCACCATCGGCGCCATCGGTGATGACGTGAAGGCCTTGCAAAAGCGTTTGCTCGAGCAGAAGATGCTGGCCAAAGACGATATCACCGGCAAGTTTGATTCGACCACCGAGCAAGCGGTGCGAAAGGTCCAGGAGAAACTGGGCCAGAAGGTCACCGGCCGGGTTGATGATGAACTGATGGCTGCCCTGGGTCCGCGAATTTTCGTCAATCAATCCCGTTTCTCGTTGGTCCTCGATCTGCCTGGCAAACCCTTGCAGCGTTTCGCCATCGCCACTGGCAGCTCGACCTATCCGACCCCCAACGGAGAGTTCAAGGTGGCCGAGAAGGTGATGTATCCCACCTGGCTCCCCCCTAAATCGGACTGGGCCCGCGACGCCAAGCCCATCCCGCCCGGCCCCGACAACCCGTTGGGCACACGCTGGATCGGTCTGGACTGGGGAGGGGTCGGTATTCACGGCACCAACGCTCCCTGGTCGATCGGTTCGGCCTCGTCTCATGGCTGTATGCGGATGGAGATTCCCGATGTGGAAGCGCTCTATACGATGGTTCGCGTCGGCACACCGGTGGTCATCTTCGGCGGCTGGGAGTCGGACCCACGCATCAAGACCTACTGGCCATGAACGATTTTATCAAGCTCGATCAGTTCTTGAAGTGGAAGGGCTGGGTCGGCAGCGGAGGCGAGGCCAAAGCCCTGATCGCTGACGGCTTGATCGAAGTCAATGGTGAACCCGAAACGCGCCGCGGCCGCAAACTGCGCAACGGCGACATCGTGACCTTCGAGGAGCTTTCGGCTACCGTCGAACTCTAAGAGTTGGGGCAAGTCGGCAAGGGTTAAGCTTCGCCGCCTGAAAAAGAGCCCGCCATTGCTGGCGGGCACATCGCGCTTGCGGGGGGTCAGGTGACTTACTTGGTGAAGGTGTAGCCCTGCGATTTCGCCTGGTCGCTGACCGATTTGACCATCGCCGCGTCGAGGGTGTTCTGCTCTTCGGTCTGGTGGTCGCGCAGATAGGCGTCGCGCTCGGTTTTCAATTTGGCCATCTCGGCCTGGTACTGGCTACGTAATTCTTTGTTCTTCTTGACGTACTCGCGGCGCTCTTTGGTGTCCATTGCCTGCATTGGGGCGGGCAGGTCGCCAGCATCGACTGCTTCGAGCACCGCTTCGTCTTTGTCATAGGCGTCGACCAGATCCCACTTTTCGTTCTGGTAGTAGCCGGAGCCCTTGGTCAGGCTGCGCGACACCGAAGAGTTGACCTTTGCCGAGCTGGCGTCTTGAGCCGCCTGGCGTTGATAAAGAGCAGTGCCTTCCTGGCCGTAAGGGATGTAGGTTTCGTTGAGTTTGTTGCCCAGGACCACGATCCGGTCATCCTGGGGGGCGGCGATCTGGGCTACCACGGCGTTGTGGTCGATCCAGGCGAACTCGCCGTTGCCAAGCTCGGCTCCGCGTCGCCACAGGCCGCTTTCGGGAGAGTTGTCGGCGCCGCAATAGATGGTGTTGACGCGGATGTTCTTCTGGCGCGCCAGCGAGCACACTTTCTGGAAGTCGGTGGGACCCTGGTCAAAGGGTTCGTTACCCGCGATGAAAATCATGCGCAGGTCGTTCTGGTTGGGGCTCCAGTCGATTTCGCCCAGGGCCGACGAAATGACCTGACCGCAGTATTCGTCGCCGCCGTTGGTGGTCAGCGAGAAGAGCTTTTCAGAGAGGCCGTCGAGGTCGGTGGTCAGCCCCGACACCTGGCGCACGTAGCCACTGGATGGAGCCAGGCTAGCGTTGCCGTATTCGTAGAGAGCGACTTCGATGATGGGGGGCTGACCGTTGTGGCGAGCCTCGCCCAGATGGTTGATGATACGCCAGAGTTGGCTGCGTGCCTGGTCGATGAGACCGTCCATACTGCCGCTGGTGTCTAGCAAGAGAGCTACCTGGATTTTGGGGCGGGCGTCCGGGTCTGCCGGGGCGACCGCGACCGGCTGGTTGGGGTTGTCAGCGGTGGGGGTGGGGGCGAGAAAGGTGTAGGTGGCTGCTGCCACCAGGAAGGCCAGCAGGCCTGGCAGGAATTTCTTCATCGACTCGACTTCCTTTCGGGGTGACTGCTATGGCTCGTCGGTAGCGCCTCCGGAATATTCCATCCTTAACAAAATTGATATTGACTTTAGTATTGTTTATGATTTATTCTAGTCTAGCTTGATGAAATCTACTTCGGCACATCGCTGGCTCGACTACCTGGCCGATGAAGACATCGTGTTTTTACGGCGATTCTTACTGGCTTCGGGTTCGCTCAAGCAGCTTTGTGAGGTCTACGGGGTGAGCTATCCAACCATCAGGCTGCGGCTCGACCGGCTCATCGAGAAAGTGAAGCTGGTCGAATCGTTCGACCAGTCCGACGAGTTCGAGTTGAGCCTGCGGGCCGAGTTGGTCGGGGGGAAGATCGACGCCGAGACTTTCAGGCGATTGCTGGATGCCTATCGGCACACCCAGGAGAAGGAAAGGAAGATCGGATGAGGAGCTTTTTGCTGGTCGTGTTCGTGTTGCTGAGCGGGGTCGCTCTGGCTGGCCTGGAGGTTCCCGATCGAGCCTTTGGCGAGGGGCGCCACCTGGTAGTGACCGTGGACAATCCGGCGGTCACTACTCCTGTCTATCATCTGCGTGGCAGCGTCAAGCTGGGTTCTGGCGCGCGCGGTCAGTTAGAGATGCTGAGCTACTTTCCCAACCGGGGCCCGTTTTTCTCGCGAATCGGGTTAGCCAATGGCAAGTTCGATCTTCCCTTTAATTCGACGGCCGAAGACGGCACCGTGCTGGTGCCGACCAGACTGGAACTCTGGGTCAGCCTCGAGCAAGGTGAGGCGCGCTTTGAACAACTCGAACTGGCCTCTGGCTCGGCCGGTTGGTGGGGCGGCCCGACCGGTGGGTTGGTCGGCGCCGCGGTCGGCAGCCTGCTGGGCCTGCTGGGGGCCCTGGTCGGTTGGATGGCCCAGCGCCGACAGGACTCGGCCGCTGTGATTTGCCGGGCGGCCGGCACTCTGGGCTTGCTGCTGGCCCTGGCCGGAACCGGGGCAGCGGCGCTGGGCCAGCCTTATCACGTCTACTATCCCCTCCTGCTGTGCGGAGGGTTGGCCGCGGTGATCTTTGGACTGCAGGCGGTCAACCTGCAGCGCCAAAGGACCCGCCACGAACTGGGCCGCATGGCCGCCATGGACGCGACTTAGGCCTGCAGTTTGGCCCGTTCTTTGCGCTCGCGAGCGCGTTTGTGAGTGTCGAGAATGGCCTTGCGCACTCGGATGTGATTGGGAGTGATCTCGACGAGTTCGTCGTCCTCGATATACTCCAGCGCCTGCTCGAGGGTCATCTTGCGGGGCACTTCCAGGCGCAGGGTCTGCTCGGCCGTCGAACTGCGAATGTTGGTCACGTGCTTCTTCTTGCAGACGTTGATCTCGAGATCGGCGGGCCGGCAATGCTCGCCGACCACCATCCCGGCATAGACTTCTTCGCCGGGCTCGATGAAGAAGACGCCGCGGTCTTGCAGGCTGTGGAGGGCGTAGGTGGTGGAGGCCCCCGGCTCGGAGGCGACCAGAGAGCCGCGCTGGCGCGACGAGATCTGACCGCGCTGCGGTCCGTAGCCGGCCGAAAGGTGGCTCATGATGCCATAGCCTCGGGTCATGGTGAGAAACTCCGAGCGAAAGCCGATCAGACCTCGCATGGGGATGAGGAACTCCAGGCGGAGGCGACCCGTACCCGAGCCGCTCATGTTGAGCATGTCGGCTCGGCGCTCGCCGAGACGTTCCATCACCGGCCCCATGGATTCTTCGGGGATGTCCACAATCAGGGTCTCCATGGGTTCTAGCACTTCGCCGTCAACCCGTTTGGTAACTACCCGGGGCGACGAGACCGACAGTTCATAACCTTCGCGGCGCATGGTCTCGAGCAGGATCGACAGATGCAACTCGCCTCGCCCGCACACGTCGAACACATCGGGTGAGTCGGTGGCGTCGACCCGCAAGGCCACGTTGCGTTCAACCTCGCGCCGGAGGCGATCGCCCAGATGACGACTGGTGACGTATTTGCCGTCGCGACCAGCCAGGGGGCTATCGCTGGTGAGAAAGGTCATAGCCAGGGTGGGCTCGTCGATGGAGAGCCCGGGCAAGAGTTGGGGATTGTCGGGCACGGTGACGGTCTCGCCCAGGGACGCATTGGGCAGCCCCGAGATCACCACGATATCGCCGATGGTCGCGGTCTCGACCTGTTTGCGCGCCAGTCCGTCGTAGACGAAGACCTGGCCGATCTTGGCAGTGGTCATCTTGCCCTCTTCTGCCCCGTGGACCACCTGCATGGCCGGTCGAATGGTGCCTTGCGAGATGCGACCAATCATCAGGCGGCCGATGTAGTCGTCGTAATCGAGGCTCGACATCAGCATTTGGAGTGGGGCCTCGGGCTCCCCGGTGGGGGCCGGAACATGCTCGACGATGACCTTGAAGAGCGGCTCGAGGTTGACCATCTTCTCGCCTGGGGTCAGGCCCGAGATCTGTTCGCGAGCCGAGGCGTAGACGATGGGAAAGTCGATCTGGCTGTCGTCGGCATCAAGGGACATGAAGAGTTCGAGAACCTCGTCGACCACCGCTTCGGGGCGAGCATCCGAGCGGTCGATCTTGTTGACCACCAGGATCGGCACCAGGCCCGACTTGAGCGCCTTTTCCACCACGAAACGAGTTTGAGCCATCGGCCCTTCGAAGGCGTCCACCACCAATAAGCAGCCATCGACCATGCCCAGGATGCGCTCTACCTCGCCCGAGAAGTCGACATGGCCTGGCGTGTCCACGATGTTGATGGTGGTGTCTCCATAGACGACCGAGGTGTTCTTGGACAGGATGGTAATTCCGCGCTCTCGCTCGAGGTCATTGGAATCCATCACTCGTTCGGCCACCTTCTGGTCCGGACGAAATACCCCCGATTGGCGTAACAGACCGTCCACCAGGGTGGTCTTGCCGTGGTCGATGTGTGCGATAATGGCGACGTTGCGCAGATTCTGCCGATGCATGGGGCCGGGGGTTCGCCCTCGCGCCCGCGGCTCCTGTGTTCAGGTCTCTTTCAGGGTGACCGACTACTCTCGGTTTGGAGGTTAGCATGGATATTACTCAGCAGCTCGCAACTTTTCGCGCCGGACAGCCCATCGAGGGAAGGCGCCAGGCCCTATCGGCCGACAACGCCGAAGGTCACACCCAGCGGATCACCGACATCTACACCCGTCTCGAAGGCTACGACGACCAGCCTGGCCAGGATTCGTGGGCGGGTAAAGGCCGCGTCATCCACGGCAACGGCACCGAGACCCACACTTTGATCTACACCGGCGACACCACCAGCGGGACGGCCTCGAGCACCCTCAAATCGGTGGGCACGACCGTGACCCAGGAGACCGTTTTTACCCCCGAGTCCATCGACCAGGTGAGCGTTTCGGAAGGGTGGAGGGGCAAGAGCACCTTCTATTTCCACCTCGATCGCGTCAACCCCGAGAACAGCTTCCAGATTATCGCCTAATCGCGACGACGGCTCTGGGTCTGCTGTTGGCGGACCTTGACCACCGTGTCGCGCGGTATCCAGCCCCACAGATTGGCCAGGGGATAGCTGAGCGTATTTTTCTCGATCACGGTGCCAGGATTGGTGACGCTGTTGCAGCCAAGGCTAACCCCATCACCGAGAATGGCTCCAAATTTCCGCAGGCCGCTATCGTAGACCTGGCCGTCGATGCGAACCTTCACGCTGCTTTTCCCCATGTCGACCTTGACGTTAGCCAGTTTGGTGCCGGCGCCGAGATTCACGTCGCGACCGAGAATCGAGTC
Organism: Vulcanimicrobiota bacterium; assembly: GCA_050250895.1. Taxonomy (GTDB): domain Bacteria; phylum Vulcanimicrobiota; class Xenobia; order Xenobiales; family JADMJV01; genus CAYRFU01. The sequence goes on from JBFWNU010000006.1 coordinate 361,768, forward strand.
GCCCACATAGGCAAAATGCGCAGCCTTGGCCCCCGGAAAGAGGGCTGAATGCTTGATTTCGGTATCGTGGCCGACCACGCAGCCCGCTCCCACCAGCACGTCGCCGCGGATATAGGCTCCAAACCGCACCTCGGCACCGGCGCCGATAAAGGCAGGGCCGGCGATGTAGATGTTCTCTTCCAATTTGGCTCCGTCTTGAATGTGGACGGGCCCTTTGATCACCACCGAGGGGGGCAGGTTCTCGGGCACCCTCGTGCCCAGTTGGCCGAGCAACTCGGCCAGCACTGGTTTTAGGCGCTTGAGAGGGTCCCAGGGAAATTCACCGTCTTGCAGTAGCCGGTCGAAAAGTTCGTCACCGGTCTCGAAGTAGTTGGCTAGCATAGAGACCCGCCTTCGTCAGGGTTTTTTCAGTTCCTCGCTCTATGCTCAGACCATGACGGTCAATGTGTTCACCTACTATGAGAACAAGTTGGCGTTCGAGAAGGCCAACAAAGAACGCGCTCGCGTGGCGACGCCAACGCGCAAGAGCGCGGCCGCGGGCACCTTCGCTCGATTGGGCGTGCTGGCCGGTTTGACGGCAGGCGCCGTTCTCTATTGCATGGGGCTCGACCCGACCTCAGGAGCGCTGGCGGCCGCTTTGCTGGCCTGTTGGGGCGGCGGCCTGGGCTCTTTGCTCGATTGGTTTGGTGGACGGGTCCGTCGCTTCTGTGACACCTTGTGTGGTCGCCCCCTTGATCCCGCCGAGGTGCGAGACCTGGTGAGCCGCCTCTAAGAAAAAATCCTCGAAGCTGCAACTCGCTGGCTGCTGGTCGGTTGTCTGGGGGAAGGGAGTTCGCCAGCGTGTCGCAGTCTCTAGAAAAAAGCGTCGACCACCAGTTGGTGGTGCGCTTTCTCAACCACGACGCCGAAGCCTTTGAGAGCTTGGTGCGACGTCATCAGAGTCGCCTGTTTCACATCGCCGTGAAGATGCTGCGTGATCGAGACCAGGCCGCCGACATGGTGCAAGAAGCTTTCGTGCGCGCCTATCGCAAGCTGCCCGAGTATCGCCCCACCGGCTCACTGGGCGGTTGGCTGGCCAAGATCACCGTCAACCTCTGCTTGAACTATCTCGAACGACGCAAGCGTCTTTCGTTTCCTGAGCTGGCCCTGGCCCGTTTCTTGCCGTCCGGCCCGGATTCGGACCCGGCCAGGGCGGCCGAAGCCCGAGATTTGCGCGGCCAGCTGCGCGAGCAGGTCGAGGCCCTCTCGCCTCGTCGCCAGGCCGTGTTGACCCTGGCCATGTTGGGCTACAGCTACGAAGAGATGAGCGAGATCATGGGCGAGAGCCTGGCCCAGGTGAAGAGCGAGCTTTTTCGAGCCCGCCAGAAGTTGCGTGAGCATCTCAAAGCGCAAAAAGGAGAGACCCCGTGAATTGCGAGAGCTATCAAGAGAGGATCGACGAACACCTGGCCATGGGGGTGCCGGCCGACCTGCTGCCCGGCAGCCTACAGGCGCACCTGGACCAGTGCCCCGCCTGCCAGCTGTTCCTGTCTGAAAGCCTCGAGCTAAGCCGTTTGCTGGAGGAGCCGCTGCCCCTGCCCCCAGCCGAGCTGGTCGAACGCGTTCTGCAGGCGGTCAAAGTGCCGGCGGCCGAACCTGCCCTGGGCATGGGTGAGCGGCTGGTTTGGGCCAGCCTTGGGGGAATGATCGCCCTGGGCTTGCAGTCGATGTCACTGGATGCATTCTGGCAAGCGACAGCCGAGGGCTGGAGCGAGGTGACGGGATGGTGGACTTTGCAGCTGCCAGCCTTACCCTCCTTCGATGCCGGCTCGACCTGGCCCCTGGCCCTGCTGCTTGGGGCGGTCCAACTGGGTTCTTTATGGATATTGCGCCGAAAGGAGAAGCTCGTGTGAGAAAAGCGCTGGCGGTGGTTTTGATTCCGGGGTTTGCCTGGGCAGCCCCGGGCCCCGACAAGCTGGTTGGGCTGCTTTTGGTGTATCTCGTCTACCTGGCCGTGGTCTCGTGCGCTGTGGGCGGAGCTCTTTTCGCGGCCGTGGTCTTGCGAGCCCGGGTGGAGAGCGCCGGTTACGCCCTCGAGAAGCGTCCGGGGGCCAGCTGCTTGATGGGAGTCCTCTCGCTGGGTTGGTTGCTGCTTTCGTTCGGCCTGGCGCAACGGGCTCCAGGTTTGGGGATCTTCGCCGTGCTGACGGTAGTCTTGCTGGTCGGCCTGGTGTTGCTTGGCCTGCCGGCCTTGTTGAGTCGCCTGGGCCATGGCCTTCTGCGCCTCGACGAGCGCGAGGCCAGCCCGGCCCGGCGCATCGTAGTGGGCGGCGCTCTGCTGTTTCTGGCCGGCGGTTTTCCGTGGCTGGGCCAGTTGCTGCTGGTGATGGCCTTTCTTACCTCGGCGGGGGCGGCGCTGCTCAGCTTCGTATTGCCGGAGCATCGAGCCGACCTGCGTCTGGCCTCGCTGGCGGACGACGAATCGAGCCGGGCGACCCTGACTCAACAGTTGTAGGGGGGGGCCGGCTCTAGCGCGAAGCCTGCCGGCACGCGGGGGTGACCGTCAAGTGTCCTGGGAAGAGTATTCGGGGAGCGATGAGGCCGTGGCCATGGTTTCGCCCGATGGCTGGTTCTTGCGAGCCAACCCGGTCTGTTGCGCTCTGCTCGGGTACAGCGAGGAAGAGCTTCAGGGGCTACGGGTGAGAGACATTACCCACCCTGACGATCGAGCCCAAAGTGTGGCTCTGGTCGACCGAGCCCTATCTCAAGAGGAACGCCCCTGGGCGGTGATCAAACGCTATCGCCACCGCGATGGCTCTCTCATCTGGTCGCTTTTACGCACCACCCTCAAGCGGGACGCCGAAGGACGGCCGATCCACTTCTTGTCGTTCATCCAGGACGTCACTCACGAGCTAGCCACCAACCCGGTGATGAGCGCCTGCGTCCGCCGCATCCAGACCCTGCAAGAGCAAGAGCGACATCGCATCGCCCGCGAACTGCACGACGAGTTGGGACAGGTACTGGCGGCTCTCAAACTTGAATTGAACTGGCTGGAACGGCACGTTTCCGAGGAACTCGGCGGGCGGACTGCCCAGCTCGCCCAACTGGTCGAGGGTCTGGTGGCCAGCGTGCGGCGACTGTCGCTGGGTCTGCGTCCACCCATTCTCGATGATCTGGGATTGGAGGCGGCGCTCGACTCGTTACTTCAACAGACGTGCGGTCGCAGCGGAATTCAATGGACCTTCCAGCGTCCCCGGGAAGGAACTCGTTTTGACGCCGAGTCGCGCATCGCACTCTATCGCATCTGTCAAGAGGGGTTGACGAACGTCATTCGCCACGCCCAGGCTTCGCGGGTGCATCTCGAGCTATCCCTGGAAGGCCCCGGCATAACCCTCGAAATCGCCGATGACGGGGTGGGCCTGGCGGACGGGGCGGATCGTCCCACCGCCCTCGGGCTGGTGGGCATCAGAGAACGGGCCCAGTTGCTGGGTGGTAGCGCCAGTCTGGGTCCGAACACCCCGCGGGGAACGGTCTTGCGGGTTGAGCTGCCTAAACGGCCCTGGGCCGGCGGCGATCAGGGCATCCCGCCGCGTTGGGGCTGAGTTTCACGAAGCGAACAGATCGGGCAGAGCGGCCTGACCCGGTACGATGCTGTTGGCGTCGCTGTGGTGGAAGTGTCCCTCGAGAATGCTCGCATAGAGGCGGCGATAGTCCACCGAGTGACTCAGGTCGCCATCCCGCAGGCTGGCCAGATCGGGCGCCGTGCCGCGCAGGCCGCCCCGAACCTTGCCGCCCAGTAAAAAGGCCATGCCACCGGCACCGTGGTCGGTCCCCCCCGTGGCGTTTTCTTCTACCCGGCGACCGAATTCGCTGTAGCCGAAGACCAGCACCCTGCGGCCAAGCCCATGTTCTTCCATGGTTTGCCAGAAGGCCGACAAGGCGGTGTCGACTTCGGCGAGTTGGCGCGCTTGTTGATTGGCCTGGTCTTCGTGAGTGTCGAAGCTGCCCACGCCGAGGTGCAACACCCGGGGCGGCAGACCGGCGGCCAGAATGCGGGCCGCCATTTCGAATCGGCGTCCGGTCGGATTGTCGCCAAAGAAGCGCGGCAGCTTGACCTGGTTGGTTTTCTCACGGTAGTCCGTCACCACTTCCTCCAGGCGTCGGCCGGACTCCAGGATGGCTCCCCGTAGACCGTGACCGGCTTGCTCGCCATACATTCGGGCCAGGCTGGCGTGAAAGTCGGCCCCCCCGGGATACTCGGGCATCCTTTCTCCGGTGAAAGAGAGAGGCTGGTGGCGGTGGGCCGACAGGGCGTGGGCCAGTTCATCGCCCACACTCACCGAAGTCAGGTCGTGACGCTCGGCCAGCCGTCCCAACCAGCCGTCTGCGCTGGTGGGGTTGCCGGCCGTCTGCCAGATGTCGATCGAGCGAAAGTGCGAGCGGTCGTGATCGGGCCTTCCCACGCCTTCTACGAAGGCCACTTTGCCCTCTTGATAGAGATGATGCAACCCCGACAGCGAGGGGTGGATACCACGCCCCGGCGCCAGCGTTGGGGTGCTCCTGGGCGACAGGGCCAGCTGGGGGCGAGCTCTGTGATACAGCGGGTCGCCTAGAGGCGGCAGGGTGTTGAGGGCGTCGTTGCCGCCCTGCAGGTGCACGGCTACCAGAATGGCATCCTGGGGTTGCTCGCTGGCCAGGGCTCGTTCCCAGGTCAGGGCCGGGCCGAGACTGGCGAGAAAGAGCGCCTGCGCGCAGGTCTTGATGAAAGTACGCCGTTCCATAGAACCTCCTAGCAAAGTTGAAAATCGGGCGAGGCCAGAGCCACCGCCAGGGCCGAGCGCGAATCTCGCTGGGCTTCGACCTCACGGGTGACGGCGGCCGAGAAGGGCCGTCCACCCAGGAGCTCTTCCAGGGCCCGAGCGGGTTGTTGCAGGTTGGCCAATCGGGTTAGCAGGGGACTATCGTCGGGCAGGCGCCCAACCAGGTCAAAGGTCAGCTCGATTCGGCCCAGCAGAGCGCTGGGGTGAATCCAGGCCAATCCCTGGGCCCAGCCTTTGACACTGGGAGGAAAGAAGGGCAACTCGCCCATGTGATGCAGCCGTTCCAGGTCGCGCCAGGCTACCTTCGTCAGGCCCAACGCCCGCATGCTGGCCACATAAAGCTCGACGTGACTCTGGACCCTGGCCATGCGGGCCTGGGCGCCATAGAACTCAGGACTCCTGAAGATGGCCCTCACCACCGCCAGGCTGTGGCCCCGGGTCGAGAGCCAGAGCCGGGTAAGTCGATCGACCACCTGGGGCGGCGCCGGAGCGAAGGCGAACTCTTCCCACATCCTGGTCGTGATCCGGCGGGCGGTGGCGGGATGAACCGCCAGGTATTGAAAAAGATCGGCGGGCGTGGGCTGCCCTCGCAGGCCCATGATGCGGACCGGACCGGTGTCCTGGGTGGCCGGGTCCAGGTGAAAGCGATAGGTGAAGAAGTTCACCCGGCGACCGGTCAACAGGCGAGAGGCTTGCTTGACGTCGTTCTCGTCGTAGTGACCCCGGCCGACAGTGAAGAGCTCGAGTAATTCGCGGGCGAAGTTCTCGTTGGGATGCTGGCGGGAATTTTTGTTGAGGTCGAGATATTCCAGCATGGCCGGATCGCGGGCCAGGGCCTCGAGCATCTCCGCGAATCGGCCTGCGCAATGGCGACGAAGAGTCTGATTCTGGCGCAGCATCATGCCGGGGCTAAAGACCTTCGAGGCGCTGGTGGCAAAGTGGCGGTGCCAGAACAGGGTGAGTCGTTCTTCGAGGGGTCTCCGGGTCAACACCATCCGTTCGAGCCACCAGCGCACGCTGCTGCCTAAAAGGGCCAGAGTGGCGACGAGGCCCGGTCCGAGCACAGGGTAGGGCGGGGGATCGGGTTGTTGGTCAGGTTGCTGGGGAAAAGCCAACAGCTCTTCCAGAGTGGCCTCGAGGCCCTGTCGCCGGGCTTTTCGCAACTGCTCGGGGGTGGCGCCAAAGCCTGCTCGGCGTAATAGATGGGCGGTGTTACCCTGGTCATGAGGCGACAAGAGCAAGCACCCCCCCTCCCAGTCCGGCCAGACAGACACCCAGGGCCAACAGCCAGCCGAGAACCGGAACCATCATCGTGCCCATCAGCACCGCTGTGCCCCAGATAATCTGGGCGTTCTTCGAGCCGGACGGCTCGAGCCGGCGCCCTACCAGCGTGGCGCAAACGGCGGGAAGCCCCACCAGCATGGCGATCAGCGTCAGCATGAGCACGAAGAGTCCGGCCACGGGTGCCAGGGCGGTGAAGCGACAGGTGTTCCAGATCAACACCAGCATCATCACGGAAAGCAGGCCCGCCAGGCAGGCCCGCAGCGGGTGGCCCTCGGCCGCGTCGATGGCTTTCTCGATAGGCCTTTCCCAGAGCGCGGCCTCGAGCAGGTTGAGAGCGGCCATGCCGGCCAGGCTGGTCAGGGCGATTCCGGCCAGGGCCGGGGGCGCCCCCGCCCTGGCCAGGAGCGCCCCTCCCAGGGCGCCGAGCCCAAGGATGACGAGGCCCATGGGCAGTCGCCGGGTTGGGCGAACGGGTTGCTGTAGCGTCATTGTCGCATCCATTTTGTGCACCTCCACCCCCACAACCGGGGAGGCCACCTTTGGTTGCAACTTTTAGGGAACTACAGCAAAAGAGGTGACGGTAGCGTTGTCGATGTTGGGAACGTAGACGAATTTGCCGGTCGGGTCGGCCACCGTCTGGCGGGGCGGGCCGCCGCTGAGGAAAGGTGAGCCAGAGATAGCCGTCAGGCCGCCCGCACCGTCGATCGAGAAGACGGAAACACTATTCGAGCCGTCTTTATTGAGGACGTAAAGGAATTGACCGTCGGCCGAGATACCGACGCCGTTGACGAAGGTGCCCTGACTGGCAAAGGGCGAGCCCGGCAGCGGTTGCAAGGCTCCGTTGGCATCCAACGAGAATCCGAGGATGGTGGTGCTGCGGGTGCTGATGTAGGCGAACTGGCCGTTGGGAGTCAGGGCGATGCTGTTGACGCCCGGGGCGACGGGGATCGAAGGCCCGCTCACCGGGGTGAGGGCGCCGTTGGCGGCCACCGAGAAGGCCTGACCCCCCGAGGTGTAAAGGCGGTCGCCGGCGGCATTGAAGGCCAGTTCTACCGTTTGCCCCCCCGAGGGGACCACGGCGAGTGGGGTCGGCGCTCCATTGGCTGCCAAGGAGAAGCTGCTGACGTCGCTGCTGCCGAAGTTGGCCGTGTAAAGGACCGACAGGAAAGGGTGCAACGCCGAGCCCAGGCTGTTGAGACCGCCGGTAGCTATCGGGCTACCCAGGGGAGTCAAGCTGCCGTCGCTGGCGATGGAGAAGGTGGCCAGCATGTCGCCGGCCACGTAGGCTGTCTGGCCGTTGGGGCTGATGGTGACCGAGCCGGGTCCGGTGGTGATGGAGGCAAAGGGAGAGCCGCTGATCTCGGCAAGGTTGCCGTTGTTGGTGGCAAAAACGCTGATGTCGGCGGAAGTGAAGTTGGGCACATAGAGGAACCTGCCGTCGGGCGAGAGAGCGCTCAGGTTGGGAGTGATCCCGGTGGGCACGGTGGTGATGGGGACCAGGGCGCCGCTGGCCAGGCCGCTGAAGACCGGAAAAGTAGAGCTGTCGCTCGACGGGATGCCGTCACTGGAGGCGGTGTACACAAAGCCACTGCCGGCCGTGTCGAGGAGCAGATCGGTGAAGGTAGCCACGCCACCGTTGGTGGTGCGAGTGACGGTGCCGCCCAGATTGGCCGAAGGCGAGCTGCTAGCCAGGGTGAGGGTGACATCGACGGGTGGATAGGCGACGGGCAGTCCGTTCTGGTCCTGGAGTTGGACCTGCACCGGGTCGATGACCCGGCCCACGCTGGCATTGGGCAGGCTGAGAAAGGCCAGCGAAAGATGGCTGGGCATGGTGAGATCGAAACTGGCCGAACTGGTCTGGCCGGCCAGCACCTCGACCCCCACCCGGTCAAGAAACACTCTCTGGCCACTCGTGTTGAGCGCCGAAAGAATCAGAAAGATCGGTCCGGGAGGCAGGTTGTCGATGGTCACGACCTGTTGGCTCAAATCGGGATCGATGGTCACCAGGGTCTGGCCGACCAGCGGGTTCTGCTGGCTGGTGTCGGTCACGTCAAAAGCCAGGCTGGCAATGGAACCGCTGGCTTGAGCCAGCACCCGCGGAGTGGCCGGCAGCGTGACCTGCAGCGATAATCGCCCGAGGGTGGAGTCGCGGGGGCCAGGACCGGCGCTGGGCGTGCCTCCCGAGCTGGCGCCTCCGCCCCCACAAGCCGTCAGGCAGAGCAATAACAAGATCGACAACCAGCACTTCGCCAACATGCAGCCGCTTTCGTGTTAGTTCAGGCCTGTCCTTTCAGGCACGACATAGTCGGTTACGGGGCGGTCGCCACCCACGGCTGGATCGAAGACATCCGGCATGGTTGGTTTGACCGAGTCACGCAGGCGACGAATCTCGTCTTTGAGAGCCGATAGTTGGTGCGAGTCTTGAGTGGCCTGCCAGTCGTCGACGGCCCGCACGAACTCTGAAGCCGGCCAGACCATTCCACCGGCTTGATTTCGCATGGTGACGAACTCGTCGGCGGTATGCTCGATGAAGTCGCGGTAGTAGTTAACCAGGGTCATGGAGACTTTCTCGGCCACGGTGGTCAGGTTGCGAATGTCCCGATCAACGTTTTCAGTGTTGGCCAGCTGGGCTTTTTCGACGTTGATAGGGCCCGTCTGGGGGCCCATTCCCACCTGGGTCACGGCCTCTCGGGCCAGGCCGGTAATGTGGTCGAGGTCGTTGCCGGGCCCGGCGCTGATGTGCTTGCGGCCGAAGAGATACTCGGCCGAGCGTCCGCCATAGTTGGACGCGATCTCGGCAAAGTAATACTCGAAGGTCTTGCTCGGATTGCCGCTGTATTTGAGAGAAACCGAGGCCGATGACTCACCGCGCGCCTCCATCACCAGTTGGTCGATGGCCTGGGGGCGCGCCCAGGGTTGCTGGTCTTGCTCGGCCAGCTGGTCGAAGAAATTGCGGATCAGAGCGTGGCCTACCTCGTGGGCCACGGACAGCCGGAAGAACCAATCGGGGGTCTTGGCCGCCTGGGCCGGGCCATAGAAGTGATCGAGCTTGGCCTGATTGATGTCCTGTCCGGTAATGCTAGGGCCGGTCGACTTCTCGGAGGCTCGAGTCATGATCGAGCGCAGTTCGCCGATGGTGCGCCCGGCCGTGCTGTCGGCCAGCTCGCGTAAAGACTGCTCGGGGGTCTCGAGTTGCCAGCGCTGATTCTCGACCAGCTTGGACAAGATGTCGAGCCGCTCGTCACTGTTCTGAGGGTTCTTGACGAACAGTTCGCGGCCCAGCTTGTTGCCGGCGGTGATGTCGAGGGTATCCTTGCGGCTGGTGGTGCCCACCACCAGGATGTGAAGGTCTTTGTCCTGGGCAACCCGATCCATCTCTTGCGAAAAGCGAGCCAGCATGGCCGAGCCGCCCGGGTTGGAGGAGTCGCGGATGGGAAACAGCGCGTCCACATCCTCGATGACGATGGCCACCGTCCGGTTGGGGCTGGCGGCGGCTTTTTCGCGGGCATGCCGAAACAGGTTGGCCAGCCGGTCGACGCCGTTGCCGGCTCCATCGACGGGGTTCTTCAGGGCAAACTCTCCGGCCGGGGCATCGATGACGGGAATCTGGCGTTTCTCGCACTCGCCGGCAAAGCCTCGCATCAGGTGGGTCTTGCCGCTCTGGCTCCAGCCGAAGACCAGAAAACCGGGGGTTGGCCAGCTCTGTCCCTGGTCGAAGCTGCCCAGCGCCTGACGCAGTTGGGCTTTGGGTCCTTCGAGGCCCCCCACCGCGTCGAGCGTATAGCCCTGGCTGGAAAAGCTGGGAAAGCTTGGAGCGCTGCAAACCGTCTGACTGAGAGCCGCTCCCAGGGCGCCCATGATCTGACCCGCCAGGCCGGCCTCGACCAGCTTGTTGGCCAGGTTCAGCAGTTGTTCTGCGGGAAGCGACGGTGGGGGAGGAGACGGACCGCCGACCAGTTGGGCTGAATCGGTGGAGGCAGCCAGGGGGTTGGCGGGGCCGTTGGGCGGCAGCACCGATGCCGCCCGTTGTGGGAGCGGTAGGGCTGGCTTAAAAGGACCTGGGCGAGTCACGTCCACCGCGTAAAAGTTTAGCACAGGGGGGGAGAGCCGGTCCAGCAGAAATATGCTAACATAGGGACATCTCGGGCAAACTTACGCCGGGGCCTCGGAGGGGAGCATGTCGTGAAGAGAAACCGCGGACTTCTAGAACTCTCGTTGGTGATGTTGCTGGTCGCGTCAGCCGCCTGGTGGGTCTCTCAGCGCCCAGGTCAGCCGTCCTTACAAGAGCGACAGCAAGGGTGGAAACAGCACTTCTCCCAGAGCTTCGAGGCTATCCGCCAGGAGGATTATGCCCGAGCCGAACGCCATCTCGAGCAAGCCCGCGCACTGGCTGTGGATTTTCCGGCCAACGACCGCAGTCTGGCCGAGACCTATGACGACATGGGTCTGCTCTATTATAAGACCCAACGCTTGGAACAATGCCGCCAGGCTCAAGTATCGGCTATCACCGCGCTGCTCCTGGCCGGCGGTCCCGAGGACCCTGAACTGGAACTCTATCTCGACCGGTTCGGTTATGTTGCCGGCGATATCAGCGACTTGAAAGAGGTTCCGGCCCGCATCTTCAAGCTGGGAGTCTATCCCGTCAGCGGCCCACGGCTTGAAGTGGAAGGCAAGTTGTTGTTCGACGCTTATCAGGCTCGCGGTGATTCAGAATCGGCCCGCCTGGTCGAGGTCTACCTGCACTCCGCCCCTACAAGTTAACCTGGTTGTAACCAGCCACCGCGGCGCCCGGGCCAGACTGTGGCCATGCTGGTCTCATCTCACTCACCGCCGGCTCGTCGACCTATGCCCGAAGGGGCTTTTCATTATGTTGACGAGCGCGAGGTCGAAGGAAAGCTCGAGCCTCCCGAGTTGCGAGGCGTCGTTTTCGAGCAGTGGCCCGACGGTCGCGCCCAAATACTGCGCTACTCGGGAGAAACCACTCCCGAAGGTCCCGACCTCCCGGCCGACGCGGTCGTCGACAATGAGGTGGTCTTCTATGTTGATGGTATCGGCCAACGTCTGAGTGAGCATCAGCGCCAGATTCGCTCAGTGCTCCATGGTGGGCAGTCCGAGTCGGCCAATCTGTCGCGTCCGATCCTTGGCATCCACGAGGGAGCCGGCCGGTCGACCATGCATGACATCGTTCGCATCGGCAAGGCCATGGCTTTGACCAAGAGTCTACAGTATGACCTGGCGCCTCTCGACTGGGTCCGCTCCAAGGCCTATCAGGTCGACCCTTCCGTGCATTCTATCCACAATCTGTTGCGCCAGGCCCTGGTCGCCGGCCACCAGGTCACCCTGATGTGTCACAGCGGGGGAGGAGCCCAAACCGCTCTGGCTCTATCTATTCTGGCCCGGGAAGAGGATGGTCGTTGGACCGAGAAAATTTCTGATCAGGTTCGCATTCTGTCCCTGGCTGGTGCCGCTTCGGAGCAAGACTTCAAGATGGCCGGAATCAAGAGTGAGAACCTGCTTTATACCGGCAGCGGCCGCGACCCTGTCTATAGCGCCTTCCGCAACCATCTCGGGCCCTATTCCTGGAAGTCCAACTTCAAAGCCGTTTACGACGCCGCCCAGGCGGGCCTTAACTACCTCCGCGAGAAAAAGATCTATCACGCCCCCGACTATCTTTTCGCCCAGCACCAGCAGACCGAAGGCAATCGCCTCGAGGCTTTTCTGCTGGGGGGTCCGGGCGGAAAATACGAGCTAGACCTAACTTGAAATAGCCTTCATCAGATTGGCCATTTCGATGGCCGCCACCGCCGCCTCGGCGCCTTTATTGCCGGCTTTGGTACCGGCCCTTTCGATGGCTTGCTCGAGATTTTCGACGGTGATGACCCCATAGGTCACCGGCAACCCGTGATCGAGAGCGATCTTGCCCAGGCCCTTGGTGACCTCTCCGGCCAGATAGTCAAAGTGAGGAGTAGCTCCGCGAATAAGACATCCGATGGCTACGATGGCGTCATACTTTCCACTCTTGGCCATGGCCTGAGCCACCACCGGGATTTCCCAGGTGCCCGGCACGCGGGCGGTGGCAATGCGCTCGGGCTTGGCGCCGTGGCGGGTGAGGGCGTCCTGAGCCCCTTCCAGCATCTTGTCGGTGATGAAGGCGTTCCAGCGACTGACGACCAGTCCGAATCGCAGGTCGGAGGCGACTAGATGTCCCTCGTGAGTGGTAGATTGCATGCTTACTCCTTAACCCACCTTATGCGCGACCAAACCTCGTCTGGCGACGCTATCACGCTCAACTGCTGCATCGCGCTCCTCGCGGCGCCCGCTCCTTGCATTTGAAAGCGCTAGCGCCGCGATCCTTCGGCCCGGCTACGCATCAAGTGGGTTTAACAGCTCGGCCGGGAAGAGGTGACCCATCTTGCCGCGCTTGGTCTTGAGATACTTCAGGTTGTGAGGATTGGGTTCGACCGGTAGCCCCACCCACTCGACGATCTCGAGCCCATAGCCGTCGAGCGCTTTTACCTTGGCCGGATTGTTAGTCATGAAGCGAACCTTCTTAAGCCCCAGATCGAGCATGATCTGGGCCCCGATACCATAGTCGCGCAGGTCGGGCTTGAAGCCCAAGCGGGTGTTGGCCACCACCGTGTCGTCGCCCTGATCCTGCAACTCATAGGCCTTCATCTTGTTGACCAGTCCGATCCCTCGGCCCTCTTGCTCGAGATAGATGACCGCGCCCCGGCCCTCTTCGCTGATACGCTCGAGGGCCAGTTGCAACTGGGCGCCGCAATCACAACGTAGAGAACTCAGCAGGTCGCCGGTGACGCAAGAGGAGTGCACCCGCACCAGCACCGGGTCGTCTCCGCTGAGATCTCCCTTGACCAGTGCGATGGCGGGGTTGGTCCAGACCGAGGACTCATAGGCGTGGACCGTCAGCGTGCCATAGTTGGCCGTGGGCAAAGTGGTGGTGGCGGTGCGCTCGATGAGCCTTTCTTTGGTGCGGCGATAACTGATCAGATCGGCGATGGTGATGATCTTCATGTCGAGGCGGCGGGCCATTTCGAGCAGTTCGGGGGTGCGGGCCATGCTGCCATCGTCGTTCATGACTTCGGCCAACACGCCCATCGGAGCCAGGCCCGCCAGGCGACAGAGATCGACCGACGCCTCGGTGTGACCGGCTCGACGCAAGACCCCGCCACGTTCGGCCCGGAGCGGCACGATGTGTCCTGGCCGGGTGAAGTCGTGGGCGCGAGCGTTGGGGTCCGAGAGCTTGAGCACGGTCTTGGCTCGATCTGCGGCCGAGACGCCAGTGGTGGTGCCTTCGCGAGCATCGACGGTCACGGTCATGGCTGTTCCCAAGCGTGACGTGTTATCGCCCACCATCATCGGAATCTCAAGTTCCATGAGGCGCTGGCCGGTGGTGGGGGCGCAGACGAACCCGCTCCCGTGCTTGATCAGTACGTTCATGGTTTCGGGCGTGCACTTCTCGGCTGCCATGATGAAGTCGCCTTCGTTTTCGCGATCCTCGTCGTCGACCACGATGATGATCTTTCCCTGGCGGATGTCTTCGAGGGCTTCCTCGATAGTGGAGTATTCGCTCATAGATCCATAAAGCCAGCTGACTTCAGCTTGTCCTCACTAAGATTCCCCCGGGCCGTCATTAAAAGCTTTTCGGTGTATTTGGCCAGCACGTCGGTCTCGAGATTGACCGTGGCCCCGGGTCGAAGCTTACCCAGGTTGGTGTGACCCATCGTGTGGGGCACGATCCATACGCTAAAAGAAGAGTCATCGACCTCGACCACCGTCAGACTGATACCGTCGACGGCGATGCTGCCCTTGGGCACGATGTAGCGTAACAGGCCGGTCTCGGTGGCAAAGCGGAAGACCTGGCCGTTGCCTTCGGGTCGGACCGACAGCAGGCGGCCGGTGCCGTCGACATGACCTTGCACATAGTGGCCACCCATGCGACCCCCGACGGCGACGGCCCGCTCGAGATTGACCGGGCTTCCGGCGCTCAGGCCGGCCAGGCTGGTGCGACGCACCGTTTCGGCCACGGCGTCAAAAGACAGCCGCTGGCCGTCGATCTCGACCACGGTCAGACAGATGCCGTTAACGGCAATGCTGTCGCCGAGCCTGGCATCCTGATGGACCAACTGGGTCGAAACGGACAAACGCGCCTGCTGGCCCCGCAGCGTCAGCGCCGCGATCTGGGCGACTTCTTCGACCAATCCCGTAAACACGGCAACAGCTTACGAAAGAGGTGGAAGGAATCCTTCAAGCCAGCGTGCCCCGCACCCGCGTGATGCACTCGTTGCAGGTGTCGCTGTGCTCGTCGAGATTGCTGCCGCAGGTGGGACATTTCCGCGCGGGCGCTTTGTTCTGGCGCGATGACCCGCCGCTCCCCTTCTCTTGCTTGTTGAACTTCGATTCCTCCATGACCTTGTCGTAATAGGCGACTTGCTGGTTCTCGCGGGCCGCCCGCGCCTTTTCGTAGTTCTTCGACCGCTTGATTCCGGTCCAGTCTTCCTTTTCGTTTTTGCGCGTTTGCTTGGCCTCGACCGACTCGGCCCACTTCTCGAGTCGAATCTCGTCGTGAGACTTAGATTCTTTCTTTTCCCGAATCCGGGCGTCGCGCTCGGAGCGAGTGTCCTGGTCGAGTTGTCCTCGGCGCGCTCCTCCCGCACCAGAGGCCATCTGTAGACGCGCCTTGCCCTCTTCGGTATTGGCCTTGGCAGGATCCGTGTGACGAGCCTTGGCCTCGGCTTGCTCGCGCACCATCTTGCCATCGGGACCCCTGGGTCCAGTGGGGCTGGCATTGGAGCGAAAGACCGCGCGGGTTTGCTGTTGCTCGTTCTTGCGAGGAGCCGTCGCTTCACTGGTGACTTTGCCTTTGCTGGGCCGGTGAGCCCGTCGGCTGCCACTGGCCTCGGCTGGCTGCGAATCCTGGCGCAGCGATTGGCGTGAGGTGATGGGCTTGCGTCCTCCCGTCGCCTTGAGGTTCTTCAGCCGGCCGGTCGCTTGCGGGTTGATTCGTTCCTCGCGGCTGGTGGTTCGAGGTTCGCTCGCTCGCGAGGGCTGGCGCGGCTTGTGCTCGGGCTGCTCGCGCCGGAGGGCGACGGGGCGCTCGCTGCGAGTCTGCTCGGCCTCGAGTCGGCGTGTGGTCAGAGGCCGTTCGCGCGCGACGCTGGCTTTGGAAGCCTCGGTTTTGATGGCCATGGCCCGGGCTGGTCGGGGGCGGGACCCCTGGCTGCGGGTCAGTTTGACGCTCGGCTTGAGGTTGCTGGTGAGCTTGGTGCGCGAACTCCTGTTATTGACCTCGGAATGCTCCACGTTGCGAGCGCTCAAAGTGGTGGCCCGACGGCTCATCCGACGGTTCTCTTTGGGGGCCGCCCCGGCCGAGCGCGAAATTCGGGTGGGCGTCTGGTCGAGACGACGCGCTTCGGCCCGGTTGCTGGAGCGCTCCGGCCGGGCCGGAGCTTCTTCGCGCAAGGTCCTGACCCCGGCTTTCGGCGTTCTGCGAAGCTCGGCCCCCTGAACGCTGTCGGCTCGGGTCGAGCGAACGCGGGTCGGCTTAGCCCCCTCACTGCGGACCAGTTTGCTGGTCGGTTTGAACGGGGCTTTAGCCTGGCGGGTTTCTACCAGTTTGTGAGATTCGACCGGTCTGGATTCGCTTCGGCCGGCAGGACGACTCTCTTTGGTGGCTTGAACCCGGCCGGCTTTCGTTGCGAGTACCCGTTGTTCATCGTGCGGACGAGTTTCGGCTCGGGCCGATTCGGCCCTGGGGCGCGAGCGGCCGGCCTCGACAGCCTGGGTTTTGGCCGACTTGCCATCGGGACGAGGGCCATGACCACGGACCAGTTTCTGGGAGGGCTTGGAGGGAGTCTTGGCCGACTGGGTTTGAGCCTGCTTTTGCGGTTGCGAGGTCTTCTGGGTCGAAGGCCGCTCTTCATGGGGTCTGGAGGCTGAGGTTTTGGCCGTCGCTGCACGCTCGGGCTTGGGCTGGGCGTGGCGGGACAACGGAGCCTCTTCAGAGCGGCGACCGCGCAATTTCTGCAGGTCTCCGTCGACCTTCGTGCCTCGAACCTGTTCCGCCCCCCTTGTTTGGCGTGAGCGCCGGGATGGCTTGGCTCCTTCGCTGCGTACGAGCTTCTGGGTCGGCTTGAAATGTGACTTCGTCTCGCGGTTCTTCTCCTGGCCGGCGGTGCGATTCTCTGGTAGGGTTCCCTCGGATTTGACCCGGCGCTCCGGGGAGCGGGCAGCTTTACCGGTGGTCAGGCGCCCGCGCGCGATACCTTTGTCGGCAGTTGTCTTCTGTTCACTGCGGGCGTTGATACTCTCTCTCTCGCCGGCGGCCCGACGACGACCGAGCGGCTCTGCCTCGGCGGCTCGGGCTCGACCCCGGCGGGCCGAGGCCGGTTTGGCGCCCTGGCTGCGCGTGAGTTTTTGTTCGGCCTTGAAGGGGGCTCGAGGCTTATGTTCCGCGGTTGGTTTTGATTCGTCGCCACGGGCTCTGAGTAGTTCGGCCCTGGGGGGCTTGCTCTGTCCGGCCTTCTGAGTCTTGCTCTGCAAACCGCCGGATTCCTGACTGGCCCGGGCGGCTGTCTTGCCGACCTCGCGGGCCTGACCGGGCTTAGCCTCGGCCTTGACTTGAGCGGGCCTGGCTTCGGCCGGCTTGCTCTCGAGGCGGGCGGGCTTGGCGGTCTCGCGGGCCTGACCGGGCTTGGCCTCGGTCTTGACTTGAGCAGGCCTGGCTTCGGCCGGCCTGCCCTCGCCGCGGGCGGCTTTGGCGGTCTCGCGGCCCTGACCTGGTTTGGCCTCGGTCTTGACTTGAGCAGGCCTGGCTTCGGCCGGCTTGCCCTCGCCGCGGGCGGGCTTGGCGGTCTCGCGGGTTTGACCGGGTTTGGCCTCGGTCTTGACTTGAGCAGGCCTGGCTTCGGCCGGCTTGCTCTCGCCGCGGGCGGCTTTGGCGGTCTCGCGGGTTGGACCGGGTTTGGCCTCGGTCTTGACTTGAGCAGGCCTGGCCTCGGCCGGCTTGCCCTCGCCGCGGGCTGTCTTGCCCATCTCGCGGGCCTGACCGGGCTTAGCCTCGGCCTTGACTTGAGCGGGCCTGGCTTCGGCCGGCTTGCCCTCGAGGCGGGCGGCTTTGGCGGTCTCGCGGGTTGGACCGGGTTTGGCCTCGGTCTTGACTTGAGCAGGCCTGGCCTCGGCCGGCTTGCCCTCGACGCGGGCGGGCTTGGCGGTCTCGCGGGTTTGACCGGGTTTGGCGTCGCCGTGGGCGGCTACGGCGGGTTTGCCGGCTTCGGCGGTGGCCGGCCTGGCTTCGCCGCGAGCGGCTACGGCGGGTTTGCCTGCTTCGGCGGTGGCCGGCCTGGCTTCGCCGTGGGCGGCTACGGCGGGTTTGCCGGCTTCGGCGGTGGCCGGCCTGGCTTCGCCGCGAGCGGCTACGGCGGGTTTGCCTGCTTCGGCGGTGGCCGGCCTGGCTTCGCCCCGGGCAGCTACGGCGGGTTTGCCTGCTTCGGCGGTGGCCGGCCTGGCTTCGCCCCGGGCAGCTACGGCGGGTTTGGTTGCTTCGGCGGCGGCCGGCCTGGCCTCGCCCCGAGCGGCTACGGCGGGTTTGGCGGCTTCGGCGGTGGCCGGCCTGGCTTCGCCGCGGGCGGCTACGGCGGGTTTGGCTGCTTCGGCCGTGGCCGGCCTGGCTTCGCCGCGAGCGGCTACGGCGGGTTTGCCTGCTTCGGCGGTGGCCGGCCTGGCTTCGCCGCGGGCGGCTACGGCGGGTTTGGCTGCTTCGGCCGTGGCCGGCCTGGCTTCGCCGCGAGCGGCTACGGCGGGTTTGCCTGCTTCGGCGGTGGCCGGCCTGGCTTCGCCGCG
>JBFWNU010000006.1:379719-593901 GCA_050250895.1 Vulcanimicrobiota bacterium
CCGGCCTGGCTTCGCCGCGGGCGGCTACGGCGGGTTTGGCTGCTTCGGCCGTGGCCGGCCTGGCTTCGCCGCGAGCGGCTACGGCGGGTTTGCCTGCTTCGGCGGTGGCCGGCCTGGCTTCGCCGCGAGCGGCTACGGCGGGTTTGGCGGCTTCGGCGGTGGCTGGCCTGGCCTCGCCCCGAGCGGCTACGGCGGGTTTGCCTGCTTCGGCGGTGGCCGGCCTGGCCTCGCCCCGAGCGGCTACGGCGGGTTTGGCGGCTTCGGCCGGGGCTGGCCTGGCCTCGCCCCGAGTGGCTACGGCGGGTTTGGCGGCTTCGGCGGTGGCCGGCCTGGCCTCGCCGCGAGTGGCAGGGGCGGGTTTGGCAGCTTCGGCCGGGGCTGGCTTGGCCTCGCCGCGAGTGGCTACGGCGGGTTTGGCTACTTCGGCAGGGGCTGGCTTGGCCTCGCCAGCGGTGGGCGCGGCGGACTTAGCCACTTCGGCGGTGGCCGGCCTGGCTTCGCTGCCGGTTGTGGCAGCATTCTTGGCCGTTTGGCTGGCAGCCGTCTTGGCGGCCTCTGCTCCCACGGAGGGCTTGCTGCTTTCACTCCCAGCTTTTTCGGGCGCGCCAGCCTGGTTGGCCTCGCCCTGGCCTGACTTAGAGACCGGGTTGGCCTTGCTTTGTCCTTCGGCGGTCTTGACGCCTGGGGCTGCCTTGCTGTTTGCACCGGCCTCGGTGGTGGCGACCTTCTTGTTGGCTTCGGTGGCCGGCTTCGTCTCGCCGCGTTTCTCTTCGCGGGCGGCGGCGGTCGTTTTGAGCTCTTTCGCTGCCTCAGTGGCGCGGTCGGCAGACTTACTTGCTTCCTGGCTGATCTGTTTGGCAGTGCCTTTAGCCTCTTCGGCGTCTTTGGCCAACGCCTGGGCTGTGGCGGAGTTCTTGGCGGCCTCCTCGGCCCGAGCTTTGTTTTTCTCGGTAGGCGACATTTCGGCCGCGGCTTTGGTTTTGGCCTCTTCTTTCTGGGCTTTGATGGCCGCTTCTTGAGTCTTTTTGGCGTTCTCCTCGGCCTTCAAGGCCGCCTGCTCGGCATCCTTGGCTGCCTGTTGAGCTCGCTGAGCTGATTGCTCGACCTCTTCAACCTTCTTGGCCAGGGCTGCCGGGTCGAGATTGTCCACGGCTTGTTTAGCCTCAGCCACAGCGGTTTCGACCTGAGTCGCTGCCTGGGCGGCCTGGCTGGCCGCCGTTCGTGTCTCGCTAGTGGCAGCCGCGACTTCCTGGTGGGCCGCCTGGGCGTTTTCTGTAGCCACCTGGGTTTGCTTGGCACCCTCGGCTGCACTCGCGTCGGCCACCACCGTTTTGGCCGTGTCGATAGCCTTGTTAATCGTGCTGGTCAGAGCATCGAAGAGTCCGCCCCCAGAGCCCGTTTCACCAGCTGCCGGCGCAGACGCCTCGGCCCGAACGGTGGTAGGGGCTTCGGGCTTGGTGGCCGGCTGCTCCGCCGTTTGAGCCGGCTGGTTGGCAGTCGCTTCGGCTTTGGCCGCCGGTGGAGCTTGCTCGGTGACTTTGGCGGTCGGCTGGGCTTGCTCGGTTGGCGGGGCGGCGGTTTGAGCCGGCTGGTTAGCGGTCGCTTCGGCTTTGGCCGCCGGTGGAGCTTGCTCGGCCACCTTGGCGGTCGGCTGGGCTTGCTCGGTTGGCGGGGCGGCGGTTTGAGCCGGCTGGTTAGCGGTCGCTTCGGCTTTGGCCGGTGGAGCTTGCTCGGCGACCTTGGCGGCGGGCTGGGCTTGCTCGGTTGGCGGGGCGGCGGCTTGAACCGGCTGGTTGGCGGTCGCTTCGGCTTTGGCCGGTGGAGCTTGCTCGGCCACCTTGGCGGCGGGCTGGGCTTGCTCGGTTGGCGGGGCGGCGGTTTGAGCCGGCTGGTTAGCGGTCGCTTCGGCTTTGGCCGGTGGAGCTTGCTCGGTGACCTTGGCGGTCGGCTGGGCTTGCTCGGTTGGCGGGGCGGCGGTTTGAGCCGGCTGGTTAGCGGTCGCTTCGGCTTTGGCCGGCGGAGCTTGCTCGGTGACCTTGGCGGTCGGCTGGGCTTGCTCGGTTGGCGGGGCGGCGGTTTGAGCCGGCTGGTTGGCGGTCGCTTCGGCTTTGGCCGGCGGAGCTTGCTCGGCCACCTTGGCGGTCGGCTGGGCCTGCTCGGTTGCCGGCTGACTCGGTTTGGCCTCGGCTTTGGCCGGCTGCGTAAGCTTGTTGGCCCCCTCGGCCCCGGTCTGTCCGTTTTGCTTAGCCAGGGCCTGGTCGCCGGTCGTCGACTTCTCTTTGGCCGCTTCTTCCGTTTTGGTCGCGTCACCAGCCGTCAGTGATTCTACGGCTTTTTCGGCGCGCTCGGCCGCCTGGCTGGCCACGGTAGCATTTTGCTGGGCCGAAGCATCCGCCTTGGAAGCCTCTTTGGCGGCTGAATCGGCTGTGGTGGCGTTCTTCGAGGCTTCTTCCGCCTTGACTTTGTTGGCCTCGGTGGGGGCCCTTTCGAACGCCTGTTCGGCTCGTTCCTGTTGGTGTTTGGCCTGCTCGGCCGCCTGTTCGGCTTTGATGGCTTCTTGCTTGGCTTTCTGGGCGGCGACCTCGGCCTCTTTGGCGGCCAGGGAGGCATCGTTGGCTGCCTGGACTACCTCCTGGGTTTTCTTTTGGACCTCTTCGAGCCGGGCTGGGTCCTGGACTCCGGCCTGGATGTCTTTGACCGCTTGCTCGGCCGTGGCGGCTGCCTGCTGGGCCGTCGAGGCGGCCGCCTGGGTCTGGTTTTGGGCCACGGTGGCACCCTGCTTGGCTTGAGCCGCGTCTTGAGCGGCGGCCTCGGCTTGCGCTGCGCTCTGGTGCACCGTGGCGGTGGCTTGAACCGTTTCGGCGATCTGGCTCACCGTCGTCAGAGCGCCAGCGACCATGCCACCTACCCCGGGAATGGCGGCGGCAGTGGCCGCCAGAGCGGCCGCACCCGTGGCTGCCGCCGTGGTGGCAGCCGCAGCAGCGGGGGCCGGCGTGGACATTGCGGGAGTGGCGTCGGCTATCGGTGCGGTGGCGACGGTAGCCTGAGCTGGCGCGGTCGTGGTCGGAGCCGGGGCTGCAGCAGCGGGCGGGTTGGTTGTCGCCGGAGCAGCCTGGGCGGGGTTGGTGAGTTGGGGTGGGTTGGCAGCAGCAGCTTTGGGGGTCGCGGCTGCCTGACTCGGGGCCTCGGTCTGCGGAGCACTTCCCGTCCCCCCGGGGTGCTCCACCACAGGAACCGTGCCCGGGTTGGAGGTCGGACCATTGGCGATGGGGGTGGAGTTGGTCACCATCGGAGGATTATTGGCTGGCGCCTTCGGCGAGGCATTGGCCTGGCCGCTATCGCTGAACAGATTGGACAGGGTACTCGATACGCCGTCAATCGTGTTGTTGAGCAGGTTGGTCACCTGGCTGACGATTCCGCCGCTGTTCTCGGCCGGCTGGGTGGTTGGCTGGGCCGGAGGAGGCTGAGGAGGGGTGGGAGTTTCGCCCGAGCCCCCGAAGGCCCATTTGGCCACGGCCGTCGCGGCGCCGGCCACCGCGCCAACGGCGGCGCCGGTGGTACCGGCTAGCGCCCCACCCAGGGCGGCTCCGGTGACGGTGCTTTCCAGAATCTGCTGCCCCAGCGAGGCCGGCGCACTGGGGGCCGGGGTCGTGGTGGTTGTCGGCGTGCTGGCGCTGGCCTCTCCGAAGGAGGGTAGCGGAGCCGGTTGACTGGGGGTTTCGGCGACTGGAGTCTGGACCGGTGGGGGAGCGGGTGCCGACGCCATCGGATTGGGCACCCCGAGCACGTCGTTCCATCCCTGGGCCAGTTCTTTGTTGGCGAGCTTGTCGAGAACCTTGTCGTCGCGCAGGGTCGGGTTCGAAACCGTCGGCTTGGGGGTCACCGGGGAGGTGGTGGCGGCGACGGCTGGCAAAGACGGATTAGACTTCACCACCGCTTCAGGCCGCGGAGCGTTGACAGAATTAAAGTCAGCCATCGGTCTTAGCTAGATCTCCCCACTTCTGCATGAATTCTGGCTGGAGCACCGATTCTCCCCTGTCGTCGATAGGGGCAGGTTTTCGGCCCGGCGCCGTCAAGGATGGCAGGCATGCAAGCGCAGTCCCCAATTCGAGCCGTGGCCCTGGTCTTGCTTTCGGTCGTGCTCTCGAGCCTGGCCTTTCCTCCCTGGCGTTGGTCCTGGTTGGCCTGGGTGAGTCTGGCCCCTTTGTTGTTGGCTTTGCGGGGGCAGGGGGCGGCTCGGGGGGCTGTTTTGGGCGCCCTCTGGGGTGTGCTCTTCGAGTTGCACTTCCTGAGCTGGGCCGCACGTTACGGATGGCACGTGCTGCTGGCTTTGCTGATTTTGCGTGGCGGTCTTTGGGTGGTAGCCGCTGCCCTGGTGGCCAATCTGCGCTCGAACCAGACCTGGCGCTGGGCGTTGCAGGTGGCCGCCGTTTGGACGCTCGTCGAGTACGTGGGCACCCTGGACCCGTTCGGCATCACCTGGGAGATGCAAGCCAATCTGCTTTCTCGTTGGTCGTGCTGGCTACCCTGGGTGGGATGGTGTGGCAGCTGGGTCTTGAGCTGGCTGCTGGTCGGGTGGAACGCCTATCTGGTAGAGCCCCGCCCGCGCCAACTGGCTTTGCCAATGGTCATCATCCTGATGCTGGCCTGCCTTGGGTGGTTGGGCCGGCCTGGCGTTAGCCCACAGCCTCCTCTCGAGGTTGGCCTGATCCAGGTTTCGTTGGGGCAAGACGTCAAGTGGAATGTGGCTTACCGAGAATTTGCCCTGGACCGATTGACCCGCTTGACTCGCCTGGCTGCGAGGCGTCGCGCGCGATTGATCGTGTGGCCCGAAACCAGTTTGCCTTATCGCAATTTTCTCAAGAACCCGCTGCTCTCGAGAAGAGTGGGAAGGTTAGCCCGCGAGGTCGAGGCATCACTCATGGCCGGGTCCATCGAGACCACCGAAGGGGGACAGTTCAACACCGCTTCTTTGTTTGGACCCGATGGCTCTTTTGCAGGACGCTATCACAAAGTCCGACTGGCTCCGTGTGCCGAGTATCTGCCCGGGCCTGTGGGCCTGCGCAAGCTTCGACTCTTCGCTCGGGTCGCCAACTACCTTCCGGGCCAGGAATTGGGGCTTTTTGAAGTGGACGGCGTCGGGGTGGGGTGCTTGATCTGCTACGAGTCCATGACCCCCGGCCTGGCTCGCCAACTCTTTCATCGGGGCGCGCGAATGCTGGTGGTGATGACCAATGACGCGCCCTTTTCGGCCAGCCCGGCGCTCGAATGTCACTTTGATGCGGCCGTCATGCGCGCGGCCGAGGTGGGATTACCGGTGGTCCAGTGTGCCAATAGCGGCATCTCGGGCTTGATCAGCGCCCAGGGCGAAGTGCTGGCTCGGACCCAGGAGGGCGAGGTCGCCGCGCTGGTCGGGCGGGTGGTGCCGGGCCGTGATGGAACCTTCTATGCTCGAACCGGGGATTGGTTCGTGTGGCTGGCTCTGGCGGCAGGATTGCTCAGCTCTCGAGAAACCAGCGGAAGTCGCGAGACCGGTAGACCGGTTGAGGAGCCGCCACCATCATTGCCCTGACGCCCGACTCGATCGCGGCCATCGGAGCCAGGACCAGCACCCAGACTAGCGACATACCGGCGGCCTGTCCCAAGAAGGCCCGCAGCTGATCGCCGCTGGCCACGGTCAATAGCGCAGCCAGTCCGATAACGATGATGGCGTTGGTTAGAATCCGTTCCCTCATAGACAGCAGCCTAACACCGTCTCCCGGAAATCTAATGTGAAGCAAGTCACATGCAACAAACTGTTTACAAAGGAAACTTTCAGGGGCGGCCGGGGTTGTATGGCCAGAAAGGATGCGATGCTAAATGTACAAGCCCAAAGCCCGGGTGTCTCACCCGCTCTACGGATTGGGCACCGTGGAATCGATCGAAGCCAAAGAGGTTCTCGACCATCGTTGCGACTATGCGGTTGTGTTTTTCCCCGAGGAAGGTCTGCGCATGATGGTGCGGGCCGATGGTGAGAACGAGTTGATTCGACCGGTGGTCAAGCCCGAGCGTGTGACAGAGGTTTTGACCTCTTTGCGGGATTTCTCCGGCGAGGGACCCGCTCGGGCCAATTGGCGCCAGCGGGTGAACCTGGCAAAGCTCAAGAGCAATGACATCTTCCAAACCGCCGAAGTGGTGAAAAATCTTTTTCTGGTCAAACAGCGCCGACGCAAGCTCAATGCCAAAGAAGAGGCCATGTTCGAGCGAGCCTGGAGAGTTCTGCTCGACGAACTCGAGCTCGCCTCTGGCTCGAGTCGCGAAGACCTCTCCCTGAAGCTAGAAGAAGCTTGCGGGGTCATACCCAGCGAACGAGCCGCCGGTTAGCCGGAAAGGGCCCGGATACTCCGGGCCCTTCTTGCGTCTGGCGGCAGGATCTTCCCTGGAAGGGGACGCACCTCTTTTAGCGGAGGACCAGGTGGAATACGACTGGAGCGACTATCTCACTCCCGATGAACGGGAAGTCTTAGCCGAGATCGAAGGCTGGATGTCGGCCACCCCCGGCAGCCTCAAGAAGCTGATCGGGCTGGCCGGAAAGCCCCTCGAGTTTGCCTATCGGCAGGTCCCCGAATCGATCCAGAACGGCATCAGCGAGGCCATCCTCAAAGTGCTCATGACGATGCGTGACGGCACCACAGGCATGGTCTCGAGGCGCAAGGTGTATGACAAGATTGAGGCCATTTCCGGTCCTCTGACCGGTGCGGGTGGCATCTTGAAGGTCAACATCCGCACCCTCGACCGAGTGGCCAAGGATTGTATCAAGATGAGCAAGGCCGGTTGCGCGGCCGGAGGAGCGGCTGCCGGGGCGGCCGGTTTGCCCGGTCTGATCATCGACATTCCGACCCTTTACGGCATCCTCTTTCGCATGATTCAAGAGGTGGCTACCGTCTATGGGTTTTCGGTCAAGCCCGAGCAAGAGAAGTCGCATATTCTCAAGATCCTGGATGTGGGTCACCATCCCGAGTCGACCGAAAAGCGCAAAGGAATGGTCGAACTCGAATCGATCCAAAAGATGATTCGCGACGGCACCGCCGTGCGCGACCTGGAGCGCTTCGCCGTCCAGAAAGGCCTGCAAGCCATGGCTCGCAGTTTAGGGATTCATCTCACCCAGCGAAAGCTAGCTCAGTCGGTGGCGATCGTGGGTGGCCTGGTCGGGGCCGGCGTGAACTATCAGTTAGCTGGAGATGTCAGCGAGGTAGCCTATCACGCCTACCGCCGGCGTTTTCTGCAAGAAGTGGCGCTCACCCGCATGCTTTAGGCTTCGGCGGGGCGAGCCAGGCAAGTGCGCACGATATCGCGGCGGGTGACCACTCCGATGGGCTTCTCCTCGGCGAGCACCACCACGCGGCGCACGCCCTTCTCTTGCATCACGTCGGCGATTTCCCGGGCGGTGGCCTCGGGCGCGACGCTCAAAGCGGGAGCGTTCATCAGATCGCGAGCTCGAAAGCCCTTCAGTTTGCTCATCAACTGCCGGAAGCGATGCGGCATCTCGAGGAAGAACACGCCTCCCAGCAATTGCACGTGGGGAGGCAGATGAGTATGGGCTACTTTGTGCAGCAGGTCCGAGTCCGAGACCACGCCCACCGCTCGCCCTTCGTCATCGACTACCACGAGGCCAGACACGCCGTGGTCGGCCATCTTCTGAGCGATGTCCATCAACTCGGCGTCTTGTTGGATCGTGATGGGTGGCTGGTTCATGATCTCGGCGGCAGTCAGGCGGTCGGCAAGCATAGGCCAAGCCTTCGCCTGTACAGAGCTGATTCCTCGAGTAACCAGGATCTCGGCCGGCGGTTAAACAAAGCAGTCTCGTGCTAGCTCGATGGAACTTCATACCTCTGCTCAGCTGCTGGCTTGGGCTGTTGATGATTGGCCTGCCGGCGGCGGCCGAGTCCGGTCCGGCCCTGATGGTGGCCTACCCAAAACCCGGACAGGCCGAGCGTGACCTGCGAGAGGCACTCAAAGAAGCCCGCACTCGCGCTGCCCTCGATGTCGACACGGCCCCCATCATGCCCCTCTACTGGAGCGACGAGACCCATCGCCCGTTTCTCGAGGGCCTCGGTCTAAAGCCCGCCGAGTTGCCGCTGATCGGCCTGGTTGGTCGCGCTGCCTCGGGCTGGCCGGCGACCCTCGACGAACGTCTGGCGGTGGGATTGTCTCCCGATCAGGTCTTGAAAAGATACAAGGCTCGCTACCTGACCGACGAGGGACAAGCTCAGGTGGGCATCTTGACGGTGATCGACAGCCGTCGCCAGTCCAAGGACGTGACCACTCCCATGTTGCGTGAGCTGGGGCTCCTGTTGTCTCAAACCTATGGCACCCTGAAACCGCCCTTTCCGTTGGGTGCCTATGATGTGGCCAAGCCTCCAGAATATGCTTATGTGACCCAGCATCTCGGGATCAAGGCCGAGGATTTGCCAACGGCCGTGGCGGCCAGCTTTCGCTCCGGGGTGCCTACCCGGGTGGTGCGCCGGATCACCAGTCTCGAGCAACCCGCTCTGGCCGCGCGCGAGTTGATGGCCGCGGTGCGCGGGCCGGCCCCCGCCAGCCTGGCCGTACCAGCCTCGGCCCCTTCTCCTTCTCCCATTGTCTACACCCGCGAGGGTCTGGTGGTCAGCGTGGTGCGAGCTCACCAACTGGCCGAGCAGTTGTGGAACCGGGTTAGAAACATGCCCCTGGCGGGCGATGATGCCGCCCGCCGCAACTTGTTGGGCCTGGTCGAGACCTCGGGCCGCTTGCGCTCGCTTTATGAGGCCGGCCAGGAGCCCGGCCCGGAAGACTTTCGCCTGGCCCTGACCACCATTTCAGACTTTCGCCAGACCCACCAGCAACTGCACCTCGATAGCGAGTATCAAGCCGTCAAGAAGAGTCTGCTCGAAGTGCTAGGCCAGGTGCTGGTGGCCCACCAGCAGCTACACTAGTTCGGGCCAGGCATCCAGGAACGCCTCGACTACCTGGGGATCAAAGTGCGAGCCGGCTCCTTTGGTCAGCTCTTCGCAGGCCTTTTCATGCGAGAGGGCCGAGCGATAAGGGCGGTCCACGGTCATCGCGTCGAAGGCGTCCACCACCGCAATAATGCGGGCATAGAGCGGAATTTCATGGCCTTTTAGCCCGTCGGGATAGCCGCTGCCGTCCCAGCGTTCGTGGTGGCTGCGAACTCCCTCGATGGCCGTGCCGAGATACCCGATCGAACTCAGCAGGTCGGCTCCGATTTCTGTGTGAGCCTCGACGCTGCGTCGCTCTTGTTCGCTCAAATGGCCGGCCTTGTGCAACACCGCTTCGGCCACGCCGATTTTGCCGATGTCGTAGAGCAGCAGGCTATAGAGAAAATCTCGCTGCTTGGGCAGGCTGGGATCGATGCGCTCGGCCACGGCTTTGGCGTAGCGCAGAATGCGGTCGGTTTGACTCGTCTCCTGGGCGGGCCGAGGGTCGACCATGCGCACCAGGGCAGCCAGAGTGCGAATGAAGGTGGTTTCGAGTTCGCGCTGCTGCTCTTCGGCGTGCTTTCGCAGAGCTTTCTCGGTATCGTAAAGCTGATAGAGATCGCGAGCATAATCCAGTAGCTGGCTCTTGTCGAGCAACTTGGGATCGGTCTCGAGGGCCGGCTCCGCTAGCCCGGTGCCGGGGTTGGGAGCGCTCAAAGGCAGCTCGATGTCGACTCGCGTTCCCTGGCCAGGGTCGCTTTCGAGCTTCAGGGTGCCGGCGTGGGCTTCGATAACATGGCGGGCGATGGAGAGACCCAGGCCCAGGCCCTCGATCTTGCGAGTGTTGACCTCCTGAGCTTGATAGAAGGGCTGAAACACCTTCTCTTGCTCGCCGTGAGGGATGCCGGGTCCGTTGTCGATGACGGCGATTTCGAGATAGGTATCGAGACGCTTGACCTTCAGCGACACCATCCCGCCGGGTCGATTGAACAAGATCGCGTTCTTGAGCAAGTGGGAGAACGCCTGACGAAGTTTTTGGGGATCGCCCTCGAGGGTGTGCTCCTCTCCCTCGAAGCTCGACTCGAGGGTGACCTGGCGCGAGCGGGCCAGGGGCTCGAATTCGCTGGCCAGGGTCTTGATCCAGGGGAAGAAGTCCCACCTGGACCGGTCCAGGTTGCCGCTTTCGTTACGCACACTGGAAAAGCTCAGCAACTCTTCGATCAGGCTCTCGAGTTTTCCGGCTCCGAAAGAGGCGCTGGCCAGACACTCCGAGACCACGCCTTCGGACTCGCGTAGCAATCGGGTCAATAGATGAAGATTGCCTTTGATGATGGTGAGCGGAGTGCGCAACTCATGGGACACCAGCGACAGAAAGATGTCTTTCATGCGCTCGACCTCTTGCAGGCGGCGGTGGGCGCTGCGCAGATCGGCGGCCTTGCGTCGGTTCTCTTGCAAGACGCGGTCGAGTTGGCGAGCGTAGGCCAGGAGAGCATCCTTCTCGGATCCGTCAGGCTGGGTCAGACTGCCCAGTTGCTCTTCGATCAGTTCCTGCAGTTCGGCGGGTGAAAACGGCTTCTCGAGGCGGCCGGCTGAAATCTGGATCAAACTCTCGGTGGGTTGGTCGTGGGGGGCCGCCCCGGTCATCAAGATCAAGGTATGGCGTGCCTCGGCCAGCCTGAGCAGCAGGCGCTCGTCGGGATGGCGCGCCATCGAGGCGTCGAGCAGCACCAGGTCGGGCACCATCGCTTCGAGTTCGGCCAGGGCCTCTTCGCTGCTGCGCGCCTCTCGCAAGACATAGCCCCGAGGCTCGAGCGTATCGCGGGTCAGACGCCGAATGAGGGAGTCACTATCGACGATCAGTAAGGTTGCGCTCACAGCCGCAGACTTTGTTACCAGGGGGCGGGCAACCTGCTGCCCGATCTGGCTGTTTGGCAACACTTTGTTAACAACTGATTCATAATTAGTTCATAAGATGAACAAGCTTTCCGCACTAAGAATCTGGAGTTTGTCTAATGCTGAAAACCGTTTCCGGGGGATCCCGTCA
The DNA here is from genome assembly GCA_050250895.1 of Vulcanimicrobiota bacterium. Lineage (GTDB taxonomy): Bacteria > Vulcanimicrobiota > Xenobia > Xenobiales > JADMJV01 > CAYRFU01. Next base: position 390,721 of record JBFWNU010000006.1, read on the forward strand.
ACTACTGCCGAGCGCGATTGTTAACCGCGCGGCCAGTCGGACGGAAGTTCACAAATCGCCAGAAACGGTCAGCGACAGAGTCGAACTCAGCCAGGTAGATAGCGCCGTCGAGGCACTCTGCCTGCCCATCCTGGAACCGACCTTCCAACTCAGTCTGGCGGCCGGCTACCTCCTCAGCTTGCGCGCCGCCGGTGGCCACGCTCCCCTCATCGACATCGTGCTGCACAGTCAGGCTGCCGGCAGCCACACCAACATCCACTCGGTGCTCGACTTGACCAACGCCAAAGACCCGATCCAGGTCGACGGCCAGGTGGCTGGCCAGGCCGTCAGCGGTCAGGTCACCATGGACCCGGCCGGACGCGGCATCTCGTGGGCCGGGGCCCGGGGCGTGCAGGCAGAGCGCGGCCAGTTGGGCTTTGACCCGGCGGCCCAGGCTCTCACCCTGCAGGCTGAGTTCGGTGCCGTCAAAGCCGACCTGAGCTTCAAGCTGCTGGGCGGCTCCGGGCTGAAGTCTTTCCAGGGTTTCGAAGTGAGCGGAACTGTTGACGGACAGCCTTATCACAGCCTCAACCGCTTTGCCATGCAACCCGACGGTCAGGCAACCTTGAGCTGTGACGGCCAGTTGGCCGACAGCCCTATCAGCAAGCAATACCGGGGACAGCTCGAACAGACTGGCTCCAGCATCAGTCTCAATCTCCAGGGAAGTGGAAATAGCGCCGGCGTCGAACAGCAGGTCGAAACCGTGTTTACCTACCTGCCGTAGCATATGGATAAAGGCCTCCGATTCGCGATGCTGGTCCAGACCGAGATTCTCTTCGAGGTGATGAAGGGTCGCACCAGTGTAAGCCCTGGTGCGGTCGTCTCGATGGCCATGGAAGTCCCCCTCCACGCCCTCGACGACAACCCTCAAGAGCTCTACAGCCAGGCCTTGGAACTGGTCGCCTGGTTCTATGGTGGGGCCGATCCCTGGTGGATGCCTGAAGACCTGCTCTATGAAGAGATCGTCGAAGAGGTCTATACCTTCGAGGATGGCGATTATGACGAGGACGACGGGTGAGTCGCCTGGGCCGAGCCCTTCAATTGCTAGGAGCCGTGGCGATGACGATCAGCCCGTTCCTGGCCTGGGCCGAGATCAACATCTTCGGCTCTCATCTGGGCGTGCCGGGGATCTTTCTCCATGGCGCAGTTCTGTTAGGGGCAGGCACAGTCATCTCGACGGCCGTGTTGGTGGGGGTGCGACTGCCGGGCTTTCATGCTCTGCTCGCTCTCTTGGGCGCCTACGCAACTTACTCCGATCGGGTTCAAATCCTGACCCGCACCGAATACGTCATGGGACGGGTGCAGCTGTGGTTGGCCGATATCAACCACTTCATCGCCCGGCTGAGCCTGCCCACCATCGAGGTCTTTCAAAAGGCTTCCACCACCGCGGACTATGTGGGTCAGGGCGTCACGGTGGCCTTTGCCGGCTGCTCGGTCGTGTTGCTTGGCACGGTCCTCGAGGCGGCCGGCTACCGGGGCGAGGGCAAGTCGTTTTTGTCGAGTTTTGTAGGTCGGCCCTCTTGCACGGCCTGCGGCACCAGGGTGGCGCACAGCATGCGCTATTGTCCCGGCTGCGGCGCTCGCCAGGGTGGTCAGAACGCCTGCGCCGGTTGCGGGGCCGTGCTCAAACAGGAGTATCGCTTCTGTTTTGACTGCGGACGCCCCGTCGAAGGCTAACCCGAGAGACGGTCGAGGGTGATACCCCCGATGCTGACGGTGTCGGCGTCTTCCTCGATTTTTAAATCAACAAAGGTCACCGGCTGCAGAGCGCGATAAGACTGCTCCACCACCTTGTTCCGGTCAGGCTCGAGCAAGGAATGCAGGCGGGCCTGCTGGCAGAATTCCTCAAATAGTTCGTCGACTCGGCCTTTGAGTTTGCCGTCGGCCACATCGTTGGCGATCCGCTCGCGCACCCGGTCAAGACCATCAAGCGAGCCGGTGAGCGAGTATTGCTCGATCAACTTGAGGGCCTCGCCCGGACCCTCGGGTTTACCACGCGTATGGGCCAGCAGTTGTCCCAGGACCGAACTTGGAATGGCAGCTCGAACGGCCGCCGGGACGGTAGAGCGCAAGAGAGCTGGCAGCCCGTCGACCGGCCCCACCGTGGCGGCGACCACGGTGGCCAAAACTTGCTTGGCCGCCCTCTCGTCTAGCCCTGCCTGGCGCAAGACCTCGAAATGGTCGACCAGGCGCTTGAGACTGTCGGCTGTAGGCTCGTTCTCGGCGCGGTTGGCCACCGCCATGGCCAGCATCTCTTTGCCGGCCCGTCGGTCGTTACCCAGGCGTTGGAACTGCTGGACCAGCGCCGGCATCTCGGTGGCCGGGTCGTGGGCGGCCGCCAGCAGGTCCTTGCTGGCGTAAAGCCCGTCGAGGGGCCGACCCTGACCGCGCAGAGCTTCGTTGAGCACGAAGAATCGCTCGAGAGGCTGGCGAAAACCTTCTCCTGGCTGGCGCAGGGCGGCGACCTGAGCATAGACCTCGAGCTGGCCGTAGCGCGGGAAGCTGCCGGCCACTTTCGGCCACAGGTCCTGACAGGCTTGCAAGGATTGCCCGACGGACTGGTCGCCAGCCTTGAGGGCGGCACACTGATAGCTGAACTGAAGAAACGGCTCGAGCTTCTTCTCTTCGTCGATCTGTTGAAGGCTGTCCTGGGGCGAGTTGGCGTTCGCTTTGCGCAGGTCGCGATAGGTCTTGATGACGTGGTCTTCGAACTCGCCGCGGTCTGGGCCGCTCAGCGAGTGGCTCATCTCGGTCAAGCCGTAGCTCGACCAGGGAGTCCCCAGCACGCTCAGGAACTTCTCGAAGGTCCGTACTTTGTCGGGGTCCCGCTGCAGACCGTTATAGACGACGTTGCAGGCCGAGAAGGCATGATGGTCGTCATTCCACTGGCGCAGCGAGCTTTTTCGGCCCTCGGCGTGGGTTACCATCGACAGGTAGCGGGTGTAGTCTTCCAGCGCCTCTCTGGTGGTGGGCGGCTGCTCTGGCGGAGAGAACTTGCCGCTCCAATGCTCGGCCCCGACGTGAAAACCAACCTCTTGGTGGCGGTCCTCCCTGGCCACTTCGAGCACGTCGTGAAGGCGGCCGAAGGCGTCACTGGTGATGACGCCATAGCTCCATTCCGAACTGTCTTCGCCAGTGATGGTCTCGCTGGGTTGGGCCGGGACCTGCTCCATCAGGTGAAAGCAAAGGGCCAGCCGCTCCTCCATCGGCACTTCCGCCAACAAGCCCCGCTCGAGCCAGGCCTGCAGGTCGTGCAAGCTGGCTTCGATCAGCTCTTCGCGGTTGCCCAGGTTGGGCGGATATTGGTTTTGGGCCAACCCGTAGAAAGGAGCCATTTGCTCACAGGTAAGGTCGCCCCAGTCCCGCCCCCGCAGCCACTCGGCGTCGGCCTGGGGGTGGGGGCGTCCGGCTTGCTGAAAATAATCGAGCAACCCATCCCGAGCGGTGCTGTTCAGGGCTACCGCCAGGGTCGGTGGTAGCGTGGCCATCGCCAGTTCCCAGCGCGGACTCTGGCCGACCTTGCTCCAGTTGGGAGCGACGGTGGGTGGGGGGAGGGCTTCCAACGAACTCGCTACCGTGTCGGTGGGAGCTTCCGTCGGGGGCTGGCTGGAAATGCTGTGAGCGCGGTGGATGGCGGGGGACGAAAAATGGCGGGTGAGATGGACCTGCATACCTGATTCTCTCAGCAGCGCCGGAAAAAAGGCTTAAACCGAGGAAGAGCCGGCAGACCAATCCAAACTACACCAATGGGCTGGCGGGACCAAGGGCTGCGATTTCTCGAAAAACCCTTGTCGAGTTTGAAGTTTCAGTGTATAATTCCGAACCGTCGCGTATTCGCATAAGGAGTCTTCCATGAAGAAAGAAATTCAGCCGCAGGTGTACAACGTGATCTACAAGGACATTTCGTCCGACTTCGCGTTTCTGTCGCAATCCACCGTCTCGTCCAAAGAGACCATGGAGTGGGAAGACGGCAAAGAGTATCCCGTCATCAAGGTGGAAATCTCCAGCGCCTCTCACCCCTTCTACACCGGCAAGGTGCGCACGGTGGCCGCCGAGGGCCGCGTCCAGCGCTTCATGAAGCGTTACGGCAAAAGCTAAGCCCTTTTCACAGAAGTTTACATCAAAAGCCATGACGGGCCGGGCGACCTGCCTATCATGGCTTTATGCTCATCTCGTCTGCTAAACCGACTCCGCCCGTCAAGCCTTCCGGCCGAGGCGTAAAGGCTGCCGTGGTCGACGCGATGACCGGCACCACTGACCTGTTTAATCGAGCCCCGGCGCTCGAGTTTGGAGCCGGCGTGGGAATGGCCGTCTCGCGGGGGCTGCACACTTTTCCGAATTTCGTCTATCCCACCGTGCTCAACGCCAATGCGGCCGAACGGGCTCAGATCTACGGCGTGCTCGATGGTCTGCCGCTCAAAGACGTCAACTCGGTCAAAACCATCTCGATGGTCGATGCCATTGCCAGTGACAAGCCCGGCTGGGTCATCAACGGGCGGGCCTGGGACCGAGTGTTCACCAGCAACATCGAACTCTCGCGCGAGCAGTTGACCAGTCCCGAGAAGCTGCGCGGCACGCTGACCCATGAGGTGGGCCATACCGTCGACTACAAGTCCAAGTGGTTCGGCCTGTTCGGTGACAACAGCACCCACGAGCCGTGGGGCGAAGGTCCCCATATCACCGACTACGCCACCACCAACCGTAAAGAAGATTACGCCGAGTCTTACGAAGAATACCACCTCCGGCCCGACAACCTCAAAGAGAAGAATCCGGCCAAGTACGAGTATCTCGACGAGCGCAATCATCAGAACTTCATGGAGCGGCTCATCGACCGTCCCGAGTTTCGCGAGACGGGCAAATATCTGGGCGAGCATTTAGCCAGCAACGAGACCACCCGGAACGTGGTTCAGGGGGCCTACTATGTGGGAAGCGTCTTTCAGGGTGTGCTCGGACTGGGGCAGCTCTATCACGCCAGTGAAACCGGAGACTCGAGGGCCCACTATCAGGGTATGCTCAATACCGCCGCCGGAGTGATGTTCGCCAGCGGCATGCTGGCCATACCCGGCATGGCTTTGCAGGGGGCCAACACTGCCTTGACCCGAGCCATTGCCCGTGGCGAGATCACGGCCGACGACGCCGATGGTGCCGTGCGACTGGCCACCGACCCCGGCGAGAAGCTGGTGCGCAAAGTGGGCAGCGAGATGGGTCTGATGAAGCCTTTTCGGGAGCTAGAAACCAAGAATCCCAAACGCATGCTGGCCGCTGGCATCGCTGCCGGTGGAGCCCTGGGCGGCCTCACCGGTGCCCTGGCCGGGCCCTACGCCGGAGTGATGGTCGGCTATCATCTGGCCGGTCCGGCGGGCGGGGCGGCCGGCATGGTGCTCGGTGGTCTGACCGGCTATCTGTTGGGCACCGAGGTGGGCGGACGTGCCGGCGGGGCCGTGGCTCGGGCCCTGGGCGCCTGAAGGAATCACGTCTCGGGCGGGTAAGCCTCGGGCATGAGTATGATCCGGTGCCCGGCCTGCAACGAGTTGATGCGCAAGATCAACCTGCCCGGCGTCGAACTCGACGAGTGTCGCTTTTGTGACGGGCTCTGGCTAGACCGCGACGAACCCGAAGCCGTCTCGTTTCTTGATATCGTAGGCAAGCACTTGCTCTTGCCGGTGTCGTTTGACGATAGCCGCCGCAGCGTGCCCGAAGGGCGTCGGTTGTGTCCGCGCTGTGACCGGGCCCTGGCCATCATCGAGCACCGCAACCTCAACGTCGAGATCTGCCCCGAGTGCCGGGGCATGTTCTGCGACCGCTTCGAGATTCAGAAGCTGATGGAGGACTGACAGTCTCTTCTGGCCTGAACGACCGGCTCGGCGGCCTTCGGGTCAAGTTCGAGCGTGCGTCGAAACTGGGCTTCGGCGGCCTCGTTTTGCCCCAGCTTGCACAGGGCTCGACCCAGATTCAAATGGGTCCGGGGCTCGTCAGGGTTCGAGCGCAGGCTTTCTCGTAGCAACCCGGCCGCGCCTTGCGGGTGAGCCAGTTCGAGTTGGGCCGAGCCGGCCGCCGCGGAAAAGAGCGGGTTCCAGGGGTCGCGCGCGAGAGCGCTCAGCCAGGCTCGGGCGATGTCTGCCTGCAGTCCCTGGTGAAAGTTGGCTTCCAGGGCCAGTAGGGTGGCTCGGTGGGCGTAGGGATAGGGGTGCCAGGGCTGGCTGCGCATCAGCTCTTGCTGACTGTCGCGGGCCGCTTGGGCCACCTCTTCCACGGCGGCCACCCGATAGAGGCCGAGCAGCATTCCGCTGCGCTTGAGCATCAGTTCACTGCGGCGGGGCGGCCACAAGCCGCCCTCGGCCTGGTTGTAGGTGATCAGAGCCCGCTGGTAGAGCTCGATAGCCCGCTGATGATCGGCCTGGTTGGAAGTATCGACCAGGGCGGCCGCTCCGGCGTAGTCATCGGCCCACCACAGCTGTCGCTCGGCCCAGACCATGCGGCCACAATAGCCGGTCACCAATAGTATCCAGAGTAAGATCACCAGACCTGGCCAGGCCGGCGAGGAAGGCTGTTCTTCGGCCTCGGGGGCCGGCACCAACAGCACCAATAAGAAGAGATAGAGGGTGCGCAGGGTGAGGGTGGCCGTAATGAAGTTGAGATTGACTAAAAGACCCAGTAGCGCCGCGCCGCCAGCCTGGGCCAACGAGTCTTCGGCGATTCTGACCCGATAGAGCACGAACAGTGCCAGAGCCAGACTGAGCAAGACGCCGGGTAGGCCGGCTTCGAACCAGATGGTGAGCAACTCGTGATGGCAATGCTCGGGGATGCGACCGAAGGACAGCTCGCTGGTGGCTTCCAGACCGCGATAGGGGAGGTAGTTCGAAGGAAAGCCGTCGGGCCCGGTCCCGATCCAGAGATGCTCTTCGGTAATGCACAGCGCTGCTGTCCACAGAGCCAGGCGGGTCGTGATCGAGGCTTCTTGCCGGTTCTCACGATAGTGACTGCGTTGGTCGCTCTCGGGATGCACCTGAGCCAGGCCGGCCAGCAACAGTAGACTGGCTGCCGAAGTCACCGCCAGGGCCCGCCAATGCTGGCCTGCCAGCGTGCGAAGGTCGCGGCGCAAAACCATGGCCAGAGCGGCCACGGCTAGAGCCAACCAGGCCGCTCGAGTTTGCGAGAGGACGACGGTGACGGTGGCCAGGCCGGCCACGCTGGCTGCCAGGGCGGACCGCTGGTTCGTTAACAGTCGAGCCACCGCCAGGGGCACCAGGACTGCCGTAAAGGCGGCGAAATAGTTGGGGTTGCCGAAGGTCGAGATGGTTCGGTCTCGGACCATCAGAGGGTCAAGGGGGTGCTTCCAACCCATCGGATCAAGGTCGAGTCGCTGCATCACCGAGTAGAGGGCAACCAGCATTCCGGTGCCCACCAGCCAACCCGTCCAACGGCCGCGTCGCTCGCTGTCGAGCGTGGCGGCCAGGGCCTGCAGTAGCAAAGCCAGATGAATCAGTAGCAAGCGTTCGGGCCAGTGCCAGCTCCAGCTCGAACCGGCCAGGGACCACCACAGCAAGAGAGCCGTGGTCAGAGTTACCAGCCGATCGCGAGACAACCAGGGCCAGCGGCCGGCAGCGGCGCCCCAGATCCAACCTGCCGCCACCAGGTGGCAACCGATGAGAAAGAGGGCCAGTTTGGGAATGACCACTCCGTCGGCCAGCCAGGGCGAACATGCAAGAGGGGCCCCGACCATCAAAGCCAGGCCCCCTGCGTCCACTAAATAATCTTGGTTGCGGCCCGGCATACCGGGCGATTCGGGGAGGGTGAGCTAAACCCTAGGCGGCCAGGGCCGAGGCGAGCGCCCGTCCCACTAGAGGGCGGTCGAAAGCCATCCCGAGTTGGCCGTCGTTGGCGCGCACAGCCAGACCTTCGACGGTGTGCAGTTCGCGAGCGCTAACCTGGATGGTCAACTTGATGCGACTGCCGATCGGCAGCTCTTGAGCTATTTGGAGGCGAGCCCCGGTGGCGCTGACATCTAGCAACTGGGCCATCGCGTAGGTCTTGTCGCGATGCAAGATGACGGCGGTGTCGGTTTTGGGGACTCGGTGGTTTTGGCGTCGCTCGATCATACTACTATCTTAAGGATCAAGGCTAAGAGAACGGTGTAAAACCGGCCCGCCATGTGAACAGGATGTAAACGGGGTGTAACAACATTGTAACATTCGCCGGTTGACTTAGTGTTGAAAATACACGAATATGAAGGCATGCTTGGTATCCGATTCGTCAAATTCCCACCCACCCAATACCTGATCCACCATAGCGGCAGCCGGGTCCGCCGCGAGGGTCCGGGGCTCTCCTTCTTCTACTACGAGCCCACCTCCACGCTGGTTTCGGTTCCCCTGGGCTCGCGCGACCTCTTGTTCGTCTTCAAAGAGATGACGGCCGACTTTCAAGAGGTGACGGTTCAAGGCCAACTCACCTATCGGGTGGCTGACCCCCGACTTTTGGCAGGACTGCTCGACTACTCGGTCAACCATCGTGGCCAGTTCCTCAGCGATGACCCCGAGGCGCTCGATACCCGCCTGGTCAATGCCGCGGCCGTGCAGGTGCGAGCCTCGCTCAAGCTCATCGACCTCAAGAGTGCACTGGTGAGTGTCGAAGAGATCAGCCGGGACGTGGTCCGCGGCCTCAGAGAGACCGAACTGATCCGGTCGTTGGGGCTGGAGATCCTGGATGTGAGCGTGGTTTCATTGAGGCCGTCATCCGAAATGGCTAGAGCCCTCGAGGCCGAGGCCCGGGAAGAGCTCAATCTTCGTTCGGATGAAGCTATCCATCGCCGGCGCAATGCCGCCGTCGAGCAAGAGCGCAAGATCCGCGAGAGCGAGATGGCTACCGAGCTGATGGTGGCCGAGAAGCGACGCCAGTTGCGCGAAGCCGAGGTGGCGGCCGACATCGCCGTCGAAGAGCAACGCTCGCATCTCATCGAGACCAGGGTGGCCAACGAACGAAAAGAGGCCGAGTCTCGCGCCTACGCCCTGGAGACGTTGTTGGCTCCGATGCGCGATGTCGAATGGCAGAAACTGGCCTCTATCAACGGCGGTGGTGACGCCCGCTTGATGATGGCCGGGGCCTTTTCGCAGTTGGCCGAAAACGCGGCCAAGATCCAGAATCTCAACCTCAGCCCGGACTTGCTGGAAAGTCTGTTACGACGATGAGCGACTACGACAAGATCGTGGTGGTGACGCGCAAGACTCGCTTCCAGGAGCTGGTCGAACGATTCAACACCGTGGCCCAGGCCCGCTTCTATATCGAGTATTCGGGTCATCAGTTCGCCGATTATGAATACGAGCACGAGTGCTATCAACGGGTGCTCGAGCAGTTACGTAAGGAACTGGACCTGGGGCTCACGACCCTGTTTCTAGAACGCTCGATGGTGTCGACCTATCTGTTTGGGCCGCGCGACCTGGTGGTGGTGGTCGGGCCTGACGGGTTGGTGGCCAACGTGGCCAAGTATGCGGGCGAACTTCCGATCCTGGCCTTCAATCCCGACCCCCGTCGAAACGACGGGGTTCTACTGCCGTTTTCTCCCGGCCAGGCAAAGCCGGCCCTGGCGCTGGCCCTGCAGCAGCGACTACCCGAGCGTCGGGTTTCGATGGCGGTGGCGCAGACCGGGGATGGGCAGAGACTGACGGCGTTCAACGACCTCTTCATCGGGGCCCGGACCCATGTCTCGGCTCGCTATCAGCTGCATTTCGGCGACCGCACCGAAGTGCAATCGTCAAGCGGGGTATTGGTCTCGACCGGAGCCGGGTCGACCGGATGGCTCAGTTCTGTGTTTTCGATGGTGTCGGGGGTGTCCCAGGCCTTCGGAGGTCGGGCCACGCGCAAGCCCCGTCTCGACTGGGACTCGCAACAACTGGTGTTTATCGTGCGCGAACCGTTCGTCAGTCGCGGCAGCCAGGCCGGGGTGGTGGCGGGAATTATCGAACCGCATCAGCCGCTCCGCCTGTCGTCTTTGATGCCGTCCGGGGGAGTCGTTTTCAGCGATGGCATCGAGAGCGACTTCGTCGAGTTCAATTCTGGCTGCAGTCTGACGATCGCTCTGGCCGAGCATCAGGCTCGGCTGCTCCAACCGGTGTCTCGACCTGTGGCATGTAGCGGTGTAGCGTGATAAAGGTGCGCATACCGTCGAGTCGGCTCTCGTAGACGCTCAGCAGCCAGCCCGAACGAGACGGGTCGACCACCTCGTAGCGACCCTCGCGAACCACCAGGTTGCGGGCGAAATCGATCCCCGATTCAAGGAAAATCTTGTCGATTAGGGGCTTGTGAAGTTCTCTCCACTCGGATCCGAGGTAACGACGATAGTGGCTGACCACGGTGTAGTAGTTGTCCGGGCTGCGAAAGCACTGAAAGTCTTCGCCGGCGGCCTCCTGAACCGAGTCGGGATAGATGGGTGAACACCCCCGTCCGAGAGTCTCTAGTTCTGAGCGCGAATACCAGCCCAGGACGGCGGCCGCTAGAATCACCAGTGCAAGAGTCTTCTTCACTCCTGCAGTCTAGCCTAGAGAGCACACGGGCGCCGTGCCGATTATCACGGAGCGGGTTCTTTCTTGCGCTTTTTGATGTGCTCGAGGGCCTCGACCACGTCTTCGATGGTGTCGGCTTCGCGCAGTCCGTCGAAGACCTTCACCAGGCGCGGGTCCATCACGATGGTCTTGGAGCGTGGCCCGCGGATCGTATCGGCCACTCCTCGCAGCAGCGGCACGATCTGAAGAACATAATTGAGCGCGGCCTGGACAGCCTGGTTCTCTTCACTGGGGGCGCTCGCTGGCACAGGCTGAGGGGCGGCCGGGGGGGGCGCCGCGGGCGCTACAGCCACGGGAGCGCCAGCCGCCGAAAGCTGAACCGGCCGTTCGGCCAGGGCTTTGATGGCCTCGTTGAGTCCGCCCAGGTAGGGAGCCAGATCCACCGCTGGCGAGGGGCCGACTTCGCTCGGCACGGTCATCGTCTTCTGGCTGGCCGATTCGATGGTGTGACTGATCTCCTCGAGGCGCTCCGAGAGCACCCCCAGCAACGAGGTCACCCGCACCATCGGGTCTTGCTCGTCGCCGCCGGCCAACTGGCGGCGGCCGAAGCTCTTCTTGATGTCGGTCCATCGGGCTCGCTGCGAGTCGCTCATGCGGTCGCGCAGTTCGGCCAGCTTCAACAGATTCTGCTCGGCGCCGGTGGTCAGAGTCTGCGACTCGCTAAGATAGTGATCGTCGATCAGTTGCTCGAGTTCGGCGTCGTTCATGATGGGCACGACCTTTTCGGCCATCTTATTCATGTTGCGATAGCTGCCCTGGAGCTTGAAGGCCGGTTCGGCCCGAAAGTTGTCGTCCATCGAAGCCGACCGGATATACTCCTGATTGACGCCGAGCAACACCTTCTGAATCACCAGCAGTTTCTGCAGCACCGACTTGATGTCTTCGAGTTCGACCGGCGTATAGTTGTGCTTGAGTTCCGAGGTGGGCACCGGCAGTCCCTGGGCCACCTGCACCAGTTTATACAGGTCTTCGGGCTCGCGGCCCGTCAGGGGAGCCAACACCGGATTGCTGGTCAGCGAGTTCTCTAGATACGACAACTCGAAGAGGTCTTTTTTGCCCGAAAGTACATCGCCCAGATTATAGGTGTCGGCGCGGTTGGCCAGCATGTCGGGGATCTGGAAGCGTCCGCCCGATTCGGTATAGGGGTTACCGGCCATCACGATGCAAAACCGTTTGCCTTTGAGATCGTAGGTTCGGGTCCGGCCCTTCCACACGCCCTCGATGCGGCGTTGGCCGTCGCACAACGAGATGAATTTCTGTAAGAACTCGGGGTCACAGTGCTGGATGTCGTCGAGATAGAGCATCACGTTGTTGGCCATCTCGAGGGCAAAGTTGACCTTCTCGACCTCCTGGGCGGCGGTGGCGTTGTTGGCCTCGTTGGGGTCGAGCGAAGAAACCGAGTGACCCAGAGCCGGTCCGTTGACTTTGACGAAGACCAGCCCGAGGCGACTGGCGATGTACTCCATCAAGGTCGTCTTGCCGTAGCCCGGCGGCGAGATCAAGAGCAGCATGCCCATCAGATCGGTGCGTTTGGTTTCGCCTACCGAGCCCATCTGTTTGGCCAGGTTGTCTCCGATGAGGGGAAGATAGACCTCGTTGATGAGCTTGTTGCGCACGAAGGCGCTCATCACTTTGGGCGTGTATTCTTCTAGCCTGAGCCGGTGCTTGTGCTCTTCGATCAGGTGGTGACGACTCTTTTGGTAGGCTCGATAGGCCGGAACCTTGTCGTAGCGGAAGGCCTCGAGACGAGTGAGAAACTCGTCGAGTCGGATCTCGAGGCTGCGGTCGTGCACCCGCGGATGCTGTCCCAAGAGGCCGCGCGCGGTGGTGCTGGTGACGGCGCTGGTGATCTCGCGTTCCACTACCCCCTCAGTGAGCAAAAGCACCGCGGCCTCTTCCTGGACATAGCGAGCCCGCAGGCGAGACTCGTGGTTGCTGCCGGCAAGATGGCGCACAAAGGCGGCGATCCAGGTTTTGGCCACCTCGACCTGACGGGAGATTTGCCCCTTGAGTCCGTCGAGGTGAGCTTTGAAAGTCCGCAGCGTGCCCACCTGCTCGAGGTGGCGCAAGAAGGCGTCTTTGACTTTGACCGCATCCCCGCTGGTCACGAAGCGGGTCGACGGGCTGCCCAGCTCTTGTAACAGATAGTTCCCGGCCTGGCGCAAGATCTCGGGTGCCACCTTCAGGCCGTGTTGGGAGCAGAAATCGGAGACCGCCTCTTGCAACTCGCGAGCCATCTTCTTTTCGGCCCCGGTGGGCCCGAACGTGGTGTTGAGCAAGATGAGACTCCGGGCCTGATGCAGCCACTGGGTGGCCGTCTCTTTGTTGGTGCCAAACGACCAGCACAGCAGGCCCAGCGAGCGGGCCTTGGGCGAAAAGCGCAGCAATCCGGCGGTCTGGGAGACCCGCACCAGACTCTCGAGCAAAATGGCCGCGTCGACATCGTGCACGCCGCGGTCATACCCCTCGTCGTAGCGTTCGGTGGCCACCTTGCGCACGATGGCCAGCAGCGGCCCGTGGGCTTCGGCTTTGGTGTCGGTCGAGCCGGCCTCGAGTAGGGCTTCGGTCAGCACCTTCATCGATAGTTCACCCGCCTGCCGCTCGGCGTCGTCGAGAATGCAATAGGCCAGGTATTCGGCGCGATACACCTCGGAGGTCTCGGAAACCAGCTCTTGGGGCCAAAACTCGCGCGTAGCTTCGAAGGCCTCATCTTTGAGGGGCTCAAAGTAATCGGTGCCCGTGATATGCAGGGCCATGCGATCATCCCTGGGCACCATGGTCAGCTCGATCGGCTCGGTGTTGAGACTGAACTTGTGGCGCCCCAGCTTGACCACGGCCGCGCCCTCTTCGAAGAGGTCCTGGCGGTCGCGCAACCCACGGGCCGAATCCTGGCGGGCGACTTTCAAGCGTGACAGCAGCTCGTCGGCCTTGACCGGGTCAGACAGCTCGCGCAGGCGATCGGCCAGATCGCGAACCTTCATCACCATCGGGTCCGAGGCGAAATAGGAATTGAGTTTGTCGGTGTCCTTGAGAGTGCTGGCTCGACGCACGATGCTCTCGATGATGCGCTCGCCTGACGTGACCAGTTGCGAGACGCGGCGCTGGCGCTGATCCACCAGGACCTGCTTCTTGGCCGAGAACGAGTTATAGACTTCTTCGCGCTTGGCGATCAGGTCGGCTACAAACTGGTCGTACTCGCCGAATTTGGCCTCGAGTTCTTCCAGTTGCAACATGAGCGCCGACAGGCTCTCGTCGCACTTTTCTGGTGTGTCGGCCAGATTGAGCGTGCTGGAGACGTTCTGGGAAAACAGTTTGAAGCCGACCGAAAACTCGGCCACCGACTCCGACTCGCCCAGCTTCTTGCGCCGGGCCTCGACCAGGGCTCGCGAGCGGTTGAGGTTGCTGAGGACTTCCGAGATGTTTTCGAGGATCCTGGTGCGTAGGGTGGCATCGTCGACCTTGAGCGAGCCCACCACCTCGGAAAGCAGCTCGAGACCCTTGCCGATGTGTTCGAGCTCTTCTTTGAGCGGCGCGACCTCGTTGGCTTTCTCGATACTGTCGATGCGGGCCGCAGCCGCATCGATCTGCTCAAGATAGGGACGGAAGGCTTGATCGGTGAGCAGGTACTCTACCGTGGCCGCCGAGATGGCGTCGAACCTCTCGAGGGCTGTTTTTTCCAGTTCGTCGAGTCTAGCCTGGTCGGCGTAGCGCATCTCGCGCAGAGTAATCAGGTGACCGCGCTGGGTCCGCAGACCATCGAGGGCGGTGACGTAGTCATCGAGCGACTTCCAGTCCTCGGGATGAAGCTTCTTGACCAGGGCCGTCAGCTGCTCGGTAGCCTCAGCCACGGCCGTGGTGGCCTGCTTCTTGAGGGTCTGGACCTTGTCGAACTCGGTCAGCACCAGTTCGGCGGTCTTGCGGACCTCGGTCAACACTTCGTGGATCTGGCCGACTTCTGGATGATCGAGCCAGTGATAGCTGTCGAGGCTGCGGTTGACCTGGTTGATCAAATCGAGGTAGGTGACCGTGGAAGGGGCCTGCTCTTGGATGCGTCGGCAGATCGAAAAACAATCCGACACTCCGTTGACCAGCTCGGTGTTGCCGATCTTCTCGAGATAGACTCCCGAGCGTGGGGCCAGCTCGTAGATCTCGCGCGACACGAAAGGCGTTTGCCAGATCTGGACGGGGTGCACGGTAGCTGCCTCGGCGTTGGGCTCGCTGCGAAAGACCACCAGCTTACCATCGTCAAAAGTCGAGAATCCGTGACAGCGGATGGGTGCCGACATCTCACGACCGACCAGGTTGTAGGCCAATAGCACCATCTCGCCGGTTTCGGGGTTACGAAAGACGTACAGCACGTCTTCGCCGTTAGGGCTGACCACGGGAGGCCGCTCGAGCACCAGGTCATCGAACTCGCCGTCAAACTTGCGCAGCGTGCCCTCCAGGAGATAGTAGCCACCGGGAAACACGATGCCATGGTTATTGGGTAGCATGATGCACGACTTGCCGATAGCGTCGATACGATGCACCCTCTTGTCGCGGGTGTTGTAGACCAGGTGACGCCAGGTCTGTTCGCGGTAGGGAAGGATGCGCAGCAGAATCAGTTCGTCGGCGTCATGATACAGGATGGCCGCGTCGTGCAACGCTTGCTTGGAGTGCTCGACTTCTTCGCGGTAGACGCCCAGGCCGTCGTCGGTGTTGTCTTCGATCTTGACGGTAAGGTCACCCCCGACACACTCCACAAAGACCTTATTGGCGATGTTGACGTGAGGGTGAAGGCCTCGGATATGGTTGTCACGGGTGGTTTCGATCCACTCGAAGCTGTGGCTGGGGGGATAGGTGATGCTGGCCTTGTCGTGTTGGAAACTCAGGTTTCCGTCGCGGTTGAGGTTCCACTCGAGAGTGCGGCGGTCTTGCCTGGTCTCGCCCGTCTGAAACTCGGCCAGCAGACGGGATTCGTGGTAGCGCAACATCCGCAGCCGGACCCCTTTGTAGTAGCGAACCATGTCGTCAAAGACCTTGACGAATTCGGGCTGGGCCAGAAAGTCGACCGGGTCGCCCTGGGATAGGGGGGGGAAATCGAAGCCGTCCTGTCTGGGTTCAAAGCGATGCAGGCTAAAGACATCACGCACCGCTGCGGTCTTCATGGTCATCTGCACGTTGTAACCGAAGAGCAGATGCTCTTTGACCGCGACGATGTCGGCGGGAATACAGGCGTGTTCGGTCCGAATCCGCTCGTTACCGATGATGCGCAGCTCTTCCGAACGAAAGATCTCGGCCCGCTTGCGGTTGAGGGCGTCGGTGCGGTCTTTGAGTTGGCGCGCCTGTTCGAGCAGGCGCGCCTTGAGGATCTCGTAAGCGCCGTGTTCGATCTCCTGGTTGCCCTCTGGGACCTGGGCTGGTGCTTCGGCCATGCGACTAGCTATCGGCGCCGATCGTCATCTCTCCCAGGCCCATCGAAGAGACGGCCTCGATGAGCTTGTTCATCTTTGTCCGGTCGGCCCCCTCGGCCCCGCTGGCGAGGCTATTGAGCAGTCGCGACAGAGTGAGGTTCTTCAAGTCGCCGGTCGAGAGACTGGGATTGGTGAGGATCCTTTGCAGATCCTCGGGCAGACTGCGCTCGCCGTTGAGATAATCACCCAGCATGGCGCGCCCTGCCTCGCCGTTGGAAACGAAGGCGTCGAGCGACTTGCCGAGCGAGGCGGCATTCATGATTTTGTCGATGAACACGCCGTCGCCGCCGATGATGTCGATATTGGCCGAGCGGAAAGCCTCGGACATGACCATGGCTTGAGCCTCAGCGATCTCTTTGTTGATGCGGATCTGCTCCAGGGCGATGACGCGCTGGTTCTCGAGCCGCAGACGGAACTCTTCGTGGTCTTTGCTAGCCTCGTCGAGAGCCTTCATGGCCTCGGCCTTCTTGGCGATACCTTCGGCCTCGGCCATTAGCTTGAGACGAATACCCTGAGCGTCGGTCTCGTGGCGGGCCTGCTCGACCTTGACCTCGGCCAGACCCAGCGCTTCGTTGGCCGGGGCGGCGGCTTCCTTGACCCGGACCTCGGCCATCCCCTCTTTCTCGCGAGCCAGAGCGTGGGCTTCTTTGACCCGGGCCTCCGCCAGACCCTGAGCGGCCGCTTCGGCCTGAGTTCCTTCGGCCAGACGAATCTTGGCCTGAGCCCGTTTGTCGGCGACCTCGAGTTCGGCTTCGGCCACGGTGAGTTGCTCTTTGGCTTTGTGCCGGGCTACCTGTTCGGCAGCTTCAGCGGCCTTGACATCCTGGATCACGAGTTCCTGGGCCTGGGCCTCGGCGGCGATCACCTTGGCCTCCTTGTTGCGGCGAGCCGCTTCAACCACGCGCAGTTCTTTGATCCGTTCTTCTTCCTCGGCGACCGTCTTCTCGACGGCGATTCGCTCGCGGATGACATCCTGGATGAGCTTCTTCTCTTCTTCCAGGGCCCGCTCTTTGGCGATGCGCTGCAGTTCGGTCTCGCGCTCGCGAATGATAGCTTCGAGTTGGCGGTCCTTCTCGACCCGTTCTTCTTCGATCGCCACCATCCGTTGGCGATTCTTTTGGGCCACCTCGATCTCGCGCATCTTGTTCTCTTCTTCGATGGCGATTTTTTCGTCGGCGCGAGCTTTGGCGATCTCTGCCTTTTCGCGTTCTTGCTGCTGGGCCACTTCGGTAGCCGAGCGCTCGGCCGCTTGCTTGACCGCGATTTGACGAGCTTGCTCGGCCTCGGCGTCTCTCTCCTGGCGCTCGAGTTCGAGGATCTTTTCCCGAGCCCGGGTATCTTGCTCCTTGATCTGTTTCTCGGCCTCCCGGTTGTGATGGTTGGTCTGAATGTGCTGCAGGGTGGTCAACTCGGTGATTTTACGAATGCCCTGGGCGTCGAGGATGTTCTCGCGGTCGAGACTTTCGACCGGGGTCTGCTCGAGATAATCGATGGCAGCGTCCTCGAGCGAGTAACCGTTGAGGTCCTGCCCGATCACCTGGATGATCATGTCGCGGAAGTCTTCGCGCTTGGTGTAGAGTTCTTCGAACTCCATTTTTTTGCCGACCGTCTTGAGGGCTTCTGAGAACTTAGCCGTGAAAAGTTCATCGAGCACTTCGATGTTCGAGGCGCGTTGGCAGCCGATCAGCTGGGCCACTTTGACCACGTCGGCTTTGCTCTTGTTGACTTTGACATAGAACGACACGCGGATGTCGGCGCGGATATTGTCCTTGCAGATCAAGCCCTCGTGGCCACGGCGGTCGATGTGGATGGTCTTGACCGAGATATCCATCAACTCGGCTTTGTGGATGACGGGATACACCAACCCGCCCGTAAACACCACCTCGGGTTCTTCGCCCATTTTGTTGATCAAAAGGGCGGTGCCCTGCTCGACTTTGATGTAGAAGCGCTTGAAGACGACCACCGTGATCAATCCGAAGAATCCGAGCATCACCAGGGCGATGGGCCCGTAAATCAGAATGCCTGGAACGTCGAGTCCCAAGATGTTGACCCCTAAGAACATAGCTAGCTTTCCTCCCCATCCTCCCGCTCGATGGCCGATGGATGCACTGTGAAGACTTCGGTGTTCGCGTCATAGGACAAAAGCTTTGTCCGGTCGTGTCTTCTCAGAGAATTTTCCTCATAACATCGAATGTCAAACTCATAATCTTGCCCATCGTGGCGAAGGTGCCCTCTGCCAAAGGATTCGCTGACCTTGCCTGTGATTATCGTGCACTCTCGATTGACCAGGCGTTCTCTGTCGACCGTTTGAGCCGTGCGAAAGAGCGGCGCCAACGGACGCACCACCAGCAGGCTCAATAGCAAGCCCCCGGCCAGGGCGGCCAGACCAACCCCTAGTCGGGCTGGCCATACCACTGGCGCAAAGTGGCTACTGATATAGTCCATCCCCAGGGCCGAAAACAACCAGCCAGAGCCCATCACGAAGGTGAGCAGCAAGATCGGGGGCACACCCGAAACGCCCAGCCAGGCTTGTTGCCGTTGCTCCCGAAACCCACCCGCCCCTCCACCGTAGCCCGCCTCGGCCAGACCCGGATCAAGCCCCAACTTGCCCGCACCCACGTCGGCCTCGGGGTCGATCAATCCCAGCAGTATCAGCAACCAATAGAGCGAACAAACGGCCAATCCCAGGGTGAACAAGACGGTCGGAAGGGTGAAGACGATACGAATGAGGTCGTTCTCGGCCACGTTCTGTCTCGTTCCCTCTGGCTGCCGGCGGAAAACCTTCGGGTGGCCTGGGGCCCGGAGAACGTGGGCTCAGGGCTGACCACACCCTGGCGACGACAATCACGCTGGGCGCGACCCTCCTCTTGGCGCCTCAGTCCTCGGGTGGGTCGCTTTCTTTGGAGAGCTTCTCGATGGCCGGAAGGAAGAAGAGGGCCGCCAGCAGATTGGCGGCCATACCGGTCGAGATCACGAAGCCCAGGCTGTTGATGCCACGGTGGGCGGCCGAGAGCAGACTGCCGAAGCCGGCGATGGTGGTCAGGGCCGACAGGATGACGGCCGGGCCGGTCGAGCTAGTCAGGATCTCGTGGGTATCCAGTTCATAGATCCGGTGGGTCACGTGGATGCCGAATACCGAGCCTACTCCGACCAGCATGGGCAGGGCCACGAAGTTGGCAGGATTGAACTGGATACCCCACCAGCCCATGAACCCAACCATCCACAGGACACCCAGGGCGGTGGGAAGGAACGTCAACAGCACCCGACTGGGCGAGCGCAGGTAGACGGCCATGACCAGCAGGACTACAGCCAGCGTTACCCAGACCGTGCGGCGGTGGGTCTGGCCGATCACTTCTTCGAAGTGGTTCATCAGGATGGGATCGCCCAGGACCTGAGGGTCGGTGCGCGAGATGTCGCGCACGAATTGAACCAGGGGAGGGCGATCCCAAACGTTGCCGGCCGGCCTGACCAGCATGGCCAGGTCGCCCTCCACCCCGACCAGACGCACCCGAAGGGGTTCGGGAATGTCCTCGAGCGTTGGTGGGTCGGCTTTCTGGGCCGTCAGAAAGGCCATGACCAGCCGCAGGTCTTCGTAGAGAGCTAGCTGGGTCTGGTCGATGGCGTCAAAGAGTGGTCCTGGACCGCGTTCGTCTAGAGCCGCTCGCAACCGGGACATCTGTTCCTTCATGCGAGCCGCCTGCTCTTTCGTGGCCGCGTCGGCCGCCAGGGTCGGATAGGCCTTGAGAAAGGTCTCCTCTAGATGGTCGATGGCCGCGGACAGAGGCCGAGCCGGGGTGGGAGGGGGCGCAGTGGTGGGCACTTCCAGCCCTTCGATGCGGGTGATGATCCGGGTCACCGCCTCGGTCCTGGTGTCGCTCTGGGGAGGGACCAGATCGCTCGGGGTGGTGACGTCGTGGACGGTGGCCTGCCCCCGAAAGGTCTTGGCTCGAGTGCGCGCCTCTTCCAAATTGGGAGCCAGCGAGATGGCCGACAACACTGATGTTTTGCCCTCGCGAGCCAACTGCAGTTCGGTCTTGATCGATTCGAGATCTTGAGCCTGAATGTGGAGCAAGTTGTAGTCGAAGCCCACCTTCATAGCCAGCGGAACGGCCATCGCCGAAATGACCACGGCTCCCAGCACCATCCACCGGGCGTTGGCCAGGAGCGTCTGTTCGAGTGGTCCCAGGTTTCGGGCCAGGGCCGATCGCTCGAATCGGGTAGAGCCTCGTTCCGCCAGGGCTAGCAAGGCCGGCAAGATAATGATAGTGGCTGCATAACAGAGCAACACACCCCCCCCCGCGATGATGCCGAGTTCGGCCACCCCCTTGAAGCCCGTGACCAGCAGCACGAGCAGGGCAAAGGCGGTCGAAACGGCTCCGATGAAGGTGTCCAGGCCAGTTCCTCGAGCGGTGACGTCGAGCGCCTCGTCGGGGGGCTTCCCGTGTACTCGTTCTTCGTAATAGCGAAAAGTGATATGAATCCCGAAGTCGATGCCCAGGCCGCACAGCATCGAGATGTAGGTGACGGTGATGAAGTTGAGATGGCCCACCGTGAGGGTGGTGAAGCCCAGGGTCCAGGTGAGGCCGACTACCAGGGCCAGCATCGCCATGGCCGGTCGGCGGAACTCGCCAAAGCCCAGAGTGAAGAGCAAAGTGATCAGGATGAGGGTGATGGTCGAGCTTTTGATGGAGTCAAGGCCACAAGTACGGCGCTCGTCGGTCAGCAGCACCGGTTCGCCGGTAACTCGGATGCGCAGGCCTGGATAATGGGGCGTGAGTTCGGAGATGATGGTCCGGATGCGATCCACCGAGGGACCGGTCGGCGACACGCGGTCGTCCGAGAGGGTGGGCTTGACCAGCAAAAGGTGGGTCTCGCCGTCTTCGAGCAGGTTATAGAAGACGGTGTCGCCCTGAAACAGGCGCTGCTGCCGCTCGTCGTCGGTCTTGAAGCGGCTGCTGAACATGGGCCCGGGTGCCCCCTCGCTGGCGAGGCGTCCCAAGAGCTGATCGAGCAGCCGGACGGCCAGCCCCAGGGCCTGGGCCCGTTGTTGAGCGTCGCTGCTGTCGAGGCGTTCTTCGAACAGACTCAGCAGGGTAGGGAAGTCCTGCCCCTGGGTCAAGCTGAGCAGGTAGGGTCTCGAGGCGGTCAATTCGGACTCGAGCTCGTCGAGCTGCTGGTTGGTCAGGAAGAACAGCCCCCGCTCTCTGAGGTAGGTTAGATCGAGCTTGTAGAAAGCGTGGCTGAAGAACTGCGGCTCGGCCTCGAGACGTTCTTGCAACTGCTCGAGAAAGCTCAGGCGGCTGGCCAGCGGACCTCGATCGACGAGCACGGCAATGTCGTGAGGCAAAGGAAACTTCTCTTTGTAGCGCCGAATCTGCTGGATGTAGGGGTCATCTTCGCGAAACAGATACGACCAATCGGTCTGCAGGTCGAGCCGCAGCGAGGTCAGCACGAGACAAGCGATCCCAATAATCACAGCTACCAACAGGGTCGGCACCGGATTGCGAAAGGCGCCTCTGGCGATTGTTACTTGCAGCATCGGCAAACGCCGCGTTCTTCTCGCCCTGGGTCTGCCCCTCTACCGTGGGAGAGAAAGGAACTGACGATGAGTTTTCGAGTCCACGTGACCCGCCCCATTCCCGAGGCAGGCTTGGAGCAGTTGCGGGCGGCGGGTTTTGCCGTGACGGTACCGAGCGAACTGGGCACTCCGTCGCGGGCTCAGCTGCTCGAGGCTTGCGAGTCGGTGGACGGGATCGTGTCGCTGCTGACCGAGAAGATCGATGCCGAACTCTTCGAGCGAGCCCCGCGCCTCAAGGTGGTCTGCAACATGGCGGTAGGCTATGACAATGTCGAGATGGCCGAGGCGACCCGGAGGGGAATCCTGGTCTGCAACACCCCCGGGGTGTTGACCGAGACCACGGCCGATTTCACCTGGGCCCTGATGCTGGCTGTGGCCCGGCGAGTAGTCGAAGGTCACGCCCTGGTGACCGAAGGCAAGTTCGACGCCTGGGGGCCCCTGATGCTGTTGGGACATGACCTCTACGGTCAGGCGCTCGGGATCGTGGGCATGGGTCGCATCGGACGAGCCGTGGCCCGGCGCGCCGTCGGATTTGGCATGCGAGTCGTTTTTGCCTCAAGCTCGAGCACTCCCGAAGAGATCGCCCTGGGTCTCGGCACGGTTGCGCGTCGAGTCGGGCTCGAGCAGTTGCTGGCCGAGAGCGACTATGTCAGCCTGCATACTCCCCTCACGCCAGCAACGTATCACCTCATCGATGCGTCTGCCCTGGCCCGGATGAAACCGACAGCTTTCTTGATTAACACCAGCCGCGGTCCGGTGGTGGATGAACAGGCTCTAGTCGAGGCTCTGCGCGCGGGGCGCCTGGCCGGAGCAGGCCTCGACGTTTTCGAGCGCGAGCCGCAGGTGCATCCGGCGTTGTTCGGATTGCCCGGGGTGGTGCTGGCGCCCCACGCGGCGAGCGCCAGCGTGGCCACCCGCAATCGCATGGCGACCATGGCTACCGGTCAGATGGTCGACGTCTTGTCGGGTCGTCGGCCGCCGCATCCGGTCAATCCCCAGGTCTGGCCTGGCCCTAAGAACTAAAGAGCCGGGCTCAGGGCCCGGCTTGACCTTCGTCCTCGCCGCTGGGGGTTCAAGAGGCCGAGGGAGATTCGGCCCCTCCGCGACTGAGCCTGAGTTCGCCGCTATCGATGCGCCAACCCGACGAAGTGCGAACCACGAGGTAGCTGCCACGATAGGTGCGGGCTTCGTCGGCCTCTTGCATGTCGACCACGAAATCGACCTGCACCTGGTTTTCGGTGATGGACTGGTGATTCTCGATGCGACAACCCACCGCGTGAGTCTGCTCGAAGCCGGCCACGAACGAGTCGTAAGGCAGTTCAGAGCGCCAACCCTGACTGAGCAGGTCGTAGGCGACGTTGAAGTTACCTCGGTCGATGGCTTGATAGAATCCGAGGACGGCGCCTCGGGCCTCGAGCGCCTGGTTTTGATTCACCTGGGCTTGAGCCGAATAATTAGGTGGCGCCACTGGCCGGGCCCGATGCAGCCGGATGGCGAGCCAGCCCAGCAGCGGGATCGACAAGACGATCAACAATACCCCGGCCAGTTTGAGCGACTCGCTCATCACGCTGGCGGTTGATTGAGCCGATCGTTTGAGCCACGCCTCGGCACGGCTGGCGCGGTAAGCCACCAGGTACTGCACGGCTCGGCCCACAAAACTGATCTTCTTGCGGTCTATCTGCAGCCGAGGGCGCCGCGGGGCGGTCGGTTGCGAAGCCGGGTTGGTGACGGAGCGAGCAGCCACGGGTCGAGTGACCGGGGCCTCTTCCTCTTCTTCGTAGCCGCCGTTCTCGATGACCTCTTCAGCGGGTTCATCCGCCTCGGCTACTTCGACTTCTTCAGGCTCGGGCTCTGGAATTGGCTCGGGCTCGGCCACCGGAGCCGGGGCGGCTTTGGCCGGGGCGGCTTTGGGAGCCTCGGCGGCTTCGCCACCCTCGGCCACCTCTACGACCGAGGAGCCTTTGTGTCCGGTTTTGCGCTGGTGCCGTCGTAGGGTGATAGCATGGGGAAATTCTTCTCCACACTCACCACAGATGTGCTTGTTCTTCTTCTTGCCGTCTGCCATGTCTTCTAGTCTATCCTGAGACTACCGAATTGAGGGCGCAATTTGTTTGAAAATTCTGTAGAACTTGTAAACGACCTTTAAAAAGGTGTTAACAAATCCTCGTTAGGCAAACTCGAAGACAGGCGGTTCTTCTTATCACCGACTGGGGTCTGACCACAGGGGAATCGCCCTCAAAGAAGAACTCTGGCCGCCGTGAAGCCGATCTTGGTGATTTGTGGCGCGGGTCAGACCGGCGCCGTGCTGGCTGAGCGCGCCATCTCTCATTGGCGCGTGACGATGATTGACATCGAACCGAATCGGGGCGAAGGGTTGCCCGACGAGGTGATTTTTCACCCGGGTGATGCTACCAGCAGCCTGGTCCTGAAGAAGGCCGAGGTCGACAAAGCCCATTTCGTGGTAGCGGCTACCGGTGACGACGAGGTCAATTTCGAGGTCTGCCGGATGGTGCGCGATCGATTCGAGGTAGCGAACTGTCTGGCTCTGGTCCATCAGGTAGGCCGGCGCGCCCAATTTGAAGCGATCGGGGCTCGCGTGGTCAGCCGGCCACGCTCGGTGGCCTCGATCGTCGAGTCACAGCTCGATGCCGGGCGGCGCACCACCTCGGATATCGGTCTGGGTCAGGGCGAGATCTACGAGGTCACGGTCCAGCCGCATTCTCCCGTGGTGGGCAAGTCGCTGGCGGTGCTGCGACCCCAAAGCTGGATCTTGGGAGCTATCTATCGCAAGGATCGACTGGTGGTGCCCCACGGCCAAACCCAGATTGAAGCGGGTGATCGCTGTCTGCTCATCGGCCATCCCGAAATCCTCCCCGGTATCGCTGACTATTTTCAGCGGGGCACCTCGGAGTTTCCACTCCAGTTCGGGACCACCTTTGGGGTCCTGGCCGACTCGTCCGGAGTGCCCTGGGAAGAGGTCGCCTGGCTGGTCGAGCATTCGGCTGCCCGCGAGGGCCGGTTGTTGGTCCCCAAGGAGCTACCCGGGCAATGGGGCGCGAGCCTGGCCGACAAAGCCGGCTTCCACGAGAAGGTCTATCCCCTCGATGGCCGTTGGCCCACCAACTTTCAGGAGGTGGAAGAAGAGATCGATAACGCCTGCCTGGTCGTTCCCGCCCCCGAGGTCGATTGGCGAGATCGCTTCGGCTTTGGCAACCGGGCTTTGATGGACATCCTCGACGAGACCAGTGAGCCCGTCCTGATCGCTCGGGGCAGCCATCCCTACAAGCGAATCCTGCTGGCCGTCTCGCCCGGCGCGGGCACCTCCAGGGCGGCCGAATTGGCTGTCGACGTGACTCGCAAGTTCTCGGCCCAGCTGACGGCGGTGGGCGTGTGCCCCGCCGACATCGTGGGTGGCGAGGACTTTCGCCAGGAGGTGCAAGAGTACCTGAGTCAGGTGCGGTCGATCGCCAATCTCTACAATCAGGAAGTCAAGGTGCAACTGGTCGACGGCAATCCCGTCCATCAGTTGACCAGCTTGGCCGAAGAGTTCGACCTGCTGGTGGTGGCCCACCGCCGCCGGCGGCAGTTCACCCTGACTCGGATCGATGTGTCTCGCCACCTCATGCTGAGGTCGCCGTGCTCGGTGATGGTGCTACCCTTCCTCAAGGAAAACGTCCATGGAAGGTGAGGGGGCACTGTTCGACACCACTACCGCCAAAGCGCTGGCGGTCATCTCGATCGGAGCTTTCGCCATCCCTCTCGGGTGCCGTCGCATCCGGCTGCCGGCGGCGGTGGGCGAGATTCTCTATGGAGTGGTGGTTGGCCCCTATCTGCTGGGCTGGGTCCAGCCCACCGATTTCATCCATCTAGCCGCTCATCTTGGTTTTTTCATGTTGATGTTCATTGCCGGCCTCGAGTTGGACTTTCGGCGCATCGAACGGGTGGGCCGGCCCGCCCTGGCCAGGGGGGCATCCATTGCCGGGTTGGTGATGGTGGGGGGATTCACGCTGGCCTACGCCTTCGGCTGGCCCTGGTTCACGGGAATGGTGCTCTCGGCCGTCTCCATCGGGGTCCCCATCGCCCTGTTGCAAGAGACCGGGCTGGGGCGCAAGCCGCTGGGTCAGGACCTCTTGCTGGTCGGCTCGATCGGAGAGTTCTTCAGCATCTTGCTGGCCACCGGAGTCAACGCCTTCGCCACATCAGGCGGCTGGAATCTCGAGTTTCTACGCGAACTGGGTGGACTGGTGGCCGTGTTTGCCCTGGCCTATCTGGTGCTGGTGGTCTTGCGCACCTGGGTCTGGTGGCAGTCTGAGGCTTTCGCCCGCATCGTCGAATCCCACGACCCTTCCGAGGTCGGCGTGCGAGCCGGTTTAGCTTTGATGTTCGTGTTCGTTTGCGTGACTACTTATCTGGGCATCGACCCCATTCTGGGGGCCTTTCTGGCCGGAGCTCTGTTCAGCTTCGTATTTCGGGCTCGCGGCCCTCTCGAACTCAAGTTCATGAGTCTGGGCAACGGATTTTTCGTGCCTTTTTTCTTCATTAGCGTCGGGCTCGACTTCAATCTGCCCAAGGCTCTCGAAGGCGATTTCTGGCTGGTGGTCAAGATGCTGCTTTCTCTGTTCGTGGTGAGAGCCGTGGCCTTCTTGTTCGTGGGGTCCGATGAGCAGACCCCGCTCGAGGGAGTGATCGGGGCTCTGCTGTTGTCAGCGCCCCTGACGCTGTTGGTAGTGGTGGCCAATCTTGGCCTCAATCTGGGCTTTATCGACCGCTCTTTTCATGCCACGGTGATCCTGCTGGCCGTCTTGTCGGCGGTCTGTTACCCTTTCTTGTTCAAGCTGGTCCTGCGCCGGGCGGAAGGCCCATCCCCAGCTGGCTGACCTCGTCGAGGGTTTGGACCCTCCAGGTGGGCAAGATATTGCGGTGATTGGGGATGGACACCAACAAGAGGACCCAATCCCGAGTCAGATGTCCGAAGGCCAACACTCCCGCCGCCAGCACCATGAGCAAGCCGACGGGGGTCTTCCAGTAGGGGGTCCAACCCAGCAGGTGAAGGAGCAGACCCTGAGCGACCACCGTCATTCCGACCAGGCTCTCGACACAGATCATCGACGACTTGACCCCCTCCTGGCGAGCCTCTTCGCAGCGACATTGGCGTAAGAGATAGAGATCGCGGAGCAGTCCGTAGCCTAGTAGCAGCACGCCGCCCCCCCAGAGCAAGGCAGCGGCCGGCCAGGTGACGGTGGCCGAAACGCCGGCCCACACTCCGACGCCACTCAGGCCCAACAGGGTACACATCCAGTAGAACATCGCAAATCGCCTCCCAAAGCGGAAACGCCATATAGGGAGCGAAAGTTCCCGGCGTGAGGTTGCTGTTCGACCGCCCTTTCTCGGGCCTGTTCTGGGCCCAGGCCCTGGGGGCTTTTAACGATAACCTGTACCGCACCGCCCTGGTGTGGTGGTTGGTGCAGCACCAGCCCCGCTGGCCGGCTCACGAGTGGGCCCTGGTCACCGGGGCTTTGCTGATGGCTCCCTTCATCCTGGCCTCGGGCCAGGCGGGTCAACTGGCCGACCGTCTCGACAAAGCTCAGCTTTTGCGGGGGTTGAAGTTACTCGAACTGGTGCCCGTGGGAGTGGCCATGGTGGGCTTGCACCTGGGCCATCCGCTCTGGCTCGTGGCTGCCCTGGTGTTGCTCGGCCTTCAGTCGGCCCTGCTGGGACCGGTGAAGTATGCGATGTTGCCCGACCTGCTCCCTCAGCGACAGTTGGTGGAAGGCAACGCCCTCTTGGAGAGCGGCGCCCGGGTGGCCATCCTGGCCGGCGTCCTGGTCGGCGGGGTGGTCCCGGAAACCCTGTTGGGACCAGCCATGGCCTGGGTCACCGGGCTGGGCTACCTGGCCGCCCGACGGGTGACGGCGGGTCGGCCGGCCGCCCCAGACCTGAGGTTGGACCTCGACCCGGTGAGGGCCAGCCTGGCTTGTCTAAGACTGGTCCGCCAGCAGCGGGCAGTGGCACTGTCCTGCTTGGGGATCGCCTGGTTCTGGTTGCTGGGCAGCTTGTTTCTGGGGCTGGGCTCGGACAACCCCGAGTTACTGGCCCTTTTTCTGGTCGGGGTTGCAGCCGGAGCCACTTTCTGTCGCCGGGTCAGCTTCGGGCGCACGGAACTGGGGCTGGTTCCCATTGGATCGGCCGGCATCAGTCTGTTCTGTCTTGACCTGAGCTTCGCCACCTCGCTCTGGCGAAGCTGGCTCGACCTGTTCGGAGTCTCTTTTTGCGCGGGCTTGTTCGTCATTCCGCTCTACGCCCTGGTGCAGGAACGCTCTCCAGTCGAGGCTAGAGCTCGCGTGCTGGCGGGAGCCAACCTGGTCAGCGCCACTTTCATGGTAGCAGGCTCTCTGGCTCTGGTAGCCCTGACCCGTGCAGGACTGGGGATTCCGGCTGGGCTGGTGTTCATCAGCCTGCTCAACGGTCTGGTGGCCTACTATATCTATAGCCTGATCCCCGAATTCGGCCTGCGCTTTGTGGCCTATCTGCTGGCCCACCTTGTCTATCGGCTCCGAACCTTTGACCTGGAGCGCATTCCAGCCACCGGACCGGCGGTGCTGGTTTGCAATCACATCACCTTCATCGATTGGTTGATCGTGGCCGCGGCCGTGCCGCGACCGGTTCGCTTCGTCATGTGGTATGCCTATTTCGACGTTCCGGTGGTGAAGCGGCTGTTTCGCGACGCCAGGGTCATTCCGATCGCCCCGGCCCGTAAAGCTCCCGAGATTCTGGCCGCAGCCTTCGACCGCATCGCCCAGGAACTCGAAGAAGGGCAAGTTGTCTGTATCTTTCCCGAGGGGATGCTCACCCTCGACGGCGAGGTGTCGGAGTTCAAGCCGGGCATCGAGCGGATCGTGGCCAGAACTCCGGCGCCGGTCGTCCCGATGGCTCTGCGGGGCCTGTGGGGAAGCTTCTTTAGCAAGGCCCGCCAGGGTGGTTTGAGCCGCCTGCTCACCCATGAACTCCGTTCGCCCATCGAACTGGCCTGTCTCGACCCCGTCCCCGCCCAGGAGGTCTCGGCCGAACGGCTAAGGGCAGCGGTGTTGGCTTTGAGAGGAGACCGTCGCTAGTGTTCCACCCCCGGGGTCCGACCTTTTTAGAGTTGGCCCGCCAAGCTCTATCTTCTACCGAGTCGGGATATGATCTGCTGGCTCCCAAGTTCGAGTATACGCCCTACCGCACCCCCGACGAGATCGTGGCCGCGGTGGTCGACCGGGTGGGGGAGGCGGAGCGGGTGCTCGACCTGGGCTGTGGCACCGGAGCCGGCATGAAGGCGCTCAAAACGCGCTGTCGCGAGGTAGTTGGGATCGACATCTCGGAGGGGATGCTCAGACAAGGTCGAGAACTCTCGCGAGATTGGCCCGGAGACGCCGAGTTGCGATGGATACGAGGCGACGCCCTGGCGCTGCCCTTCCACCAGGAATTCGACGCGGTCGTTTGTTTTGGCGCCTTCGGTCACATCCTGCCCGAACAGGAGGCGCAGTTGGTGGACAATATCTACCGGGTCCTGCGGCCGGGTGGACGTTTCGTGTTCGTGACCTCACCCAGGCCAGGCTTGAACACGCTTCGCTACTGGCGTAGTCGGGGCTTCAATGCCGTGATGAGGGTGCGCAACTGGCTGTGGCGTCCGCCTTTCATCATGTATTACCTGACGTTCTTGTTGCCCCGGGCCACCCGTTTGCTGCAGGCCCGAGGCTTTGACATAGAAGCCGACTTCAGCCGCCTGTCAGAGCAACAGCTGGTGTTGGTTCAAGCCCGCCGCCTCCTACCCGAGTAGGAGGCGCAAACCAGGCCGCTGGTAGAGAACTACCAGTCGAAATCCCTTTGCGCCAAGATTTTCCCTGATTTACAACTGTTAATTGTATAAAATCTTAGTATTAATTAGTTAAGGGTTTGTCCTCTATCTGGAGGATGTGATCTTCGCACTTGCCCAGTTATGCTGTAAATGTAACTCTGGAGGGGGAGGTGCGATATCTTAAACCAACACTCAAGAAAGAAAAGCCTTGGCCTTTCGCTGGCCGAGGTCCTCATCGCGGTCTTCGTGGTGGGAGTCGGCGTGCTGGCCACCACCTCGGTGCTATGGTACTCCATCCGAGCCGAGCGTAACTCCGAGCGCCGCTCCCAGGCCGTCTTCTGGGGGCGGGAGATGCTCAATCTGGTGCGCTCCCGAAATCTGCCCTTCTCGGGTCCCTTTCCCACCGTGGTGAGCGAACTCAACGATGGAAACTACGACGACAACAACGATGATAACGGTCCCCGGCGGGCCTTCAACGCCCCACCCTTCGGCAACGATTTCGATGACCCGATGTGCACCAATTTTCAACGTCGCATCGAGATGAAATTGCTGTCCACCGACCCCAATAGCCACCTGAGCGACATGGCGGCGATCAAGGTGACGGTCTATTGGAACGAAGGCGCGAGCCAGAAACAGGTGACCCTATGGGCCTATCATCGCAGACCTTAAGAACCCGAGGTTTCAGCCTCATCGAACTGCTGGTGGCCATGGCCATCGGAAGCCTGATCCTGCTCGTGGTCGCCTTTCTCTATCAGACGGGGCTGTGGGAGTTTCGCCACTCGAGCGGCCGGATCGAGTTGGTCCGCCGCGGCCGCGCGGCTCTCGATAAGTCGCAACCCTACATTTGCTCGGCCATCCGCCCAGGTGGCACGGCCGGGCCCGAGGCCATCACCTTTCCCATCACTCCCAGTGATGATCTCCACGATGCGCCCTCCTCGCGCTTGCAGTTCACGACCCCCATCGACTTCTTGGGGGGGGCGCCTCTACCCAGCGCTCGCGAACTCAAAGCCAATCCTGTCTACTACTTCTATGAACTGGCCGAGGTGCCAGGGCCGGCCGGCCGGGGTAACGAGTTGGTGTTACGTCGCTACGTCGACGAGTTGACTCCTGATACGACGGTCGCCCCCCTGGTGATCGCCCGTGATTTGGGCGTGCCTGACGGCGCTGGCGGCTTCCGCGATGGCTTCGTGGTGCGTTACCTGCGGCCAGGAGCGGTCGAATTGCAGGTGCAGGTCTGCAGCCAGCTCCTGAGTGACCGGGTCGAGCGCAATCGGGTCGAGTCGCGCACGCCCCTGGTCATCCGCATGTCCAGCATTATCCAGATCCCCTACTACAGCCAACAGTAATGGAGGCAATGATGAAACGAAAACGAGGCTCTGTCCTGATTCTGGCTTTGTTCATGATGTTCTTGCTCGAACTCATGGCCATCGCCTTTGTAACCTTTATTCCGGTCGAAAGCCAGGCCGCCCGCCGTTCCGAGCACCAGACCGTGGGCTCGCTGGTGGCCGACGCCGGTGTCACCGAAGCGCTGGCCTGGCTGCGCTTTCAGATCGCACCGCCCGATGGTAGTGCCTCGAAAGAGCCGCTCCATCCCACCATCTATCCTTCGGATGCGGGTCGGACCCGCGATGTAGGCGGCGGCTGGTCGTATCGCTGGCGTTTGGAACCGGATTCCCAGACTTATCCCAACCCCGCCAATAACCCTATTCGCGGCTACACGATCACCTCCCGCGCCTACAAATATGGCCGGGTTCAGCGCGAGGCCCGCGCCCAGGTGATTCAAGAGTCGCTCAGTCGCTACGCGGCCCTTTACGACCACTGGCCTAACAACCTGGTCATGGGTATCGATACCACCGACGTGCCGGCCGGCGGCCCGGTCCATCTCAACAACGACATCATGCGACTCTGGATCAAAGACGGAGCCTCGTTCTGGTCTTCCCCCGGCCAGCCTATCTTCGACCATGGCCTCACCGCGGTGGGCAAATTCAATCATAGCAGCGGCTATGCCGGCGACGGGTTCGCTTATTACCAGGGCAACTACAGCAGCAACAGCGCTTCGAGCGCGACCTACGTCAACAACGACAAGATTCCATACAACAGCGGAGGCCCCGTGGTTTCTCGTTACAACCGCCTGGCCGGGAGCCCGGACAATATGAAGTCGGGCGCCAGCGAAGTGCCGCTGCCCAAAAACACCTTCAAACTGCGCGATGCCGCCTGGGGCTTCGAGACCACCAATCCCCTGCCGACCTCGGCCGGAGTCTATGTCAACGCGGCCGCTGACAAGAGCGTCGAAGGCGGCATCTATATCAAGGGTGACGTGCAAGAGATGCAGTTGGGCTACGGCGGAACCCAGCCCGCCGGCCCGGGCACGGTCAACTATGGTGAGAACTCGTGGGTCAAGGTCGAGTTGCCCATCACCAACCAGAACAAGATCGACAGCCACAAGAACGTGACCGTGGTGACGGTCGAAACCGCCATCACCCTGCCGGCCGGCACCGTCCTCGACGGGGCCACCCTGGGCGGGCCAACCACGATCAACGCGGGCAATACTTTGATCCGCCGCGCTGATGGCAAGTTCGAGTCCTACACCGGCAGTCTGAACGGTGTGGTCTATGCCAGCGGCGACATCAACGATGTGTGGGGCGTCAACAAGGGACGGCGCACCATCGCGGTCGAGTCTGACGCGGACGCCAACGTCGAGCACGACATCATCATCGGTGGCAAGAAGGACGACACCACGGGAGTTCTTAGCCTGGCTGCCGGCCAGAAGGGACTGCTACAGTATGGCGCGGTCGACGCCGACAGCGACGGAGTGCTCGACCCGCCAACTACTGCCGACAACGTGCTCGGTCTCATCGGCCACGATGTGCAGATCTCGTCGGGTCTCAAACAGAATAGCAGCTGGACGACCTCGCATCCCGAGACGAACCCGCTCTATCTCTATGCCCTGGTGTTGGCCGGTGAGCCGGGCAACGGCGGCACCTATAGCGTGCAGTCCTATAACAGTGGCGGGGCCGGCTATGTGTATCGTTACGGCAGCCGTATCGTGGTCGACGCCGGGGCCTGGGGCACCACCAGCGGCCACGGCCTGATCAACGGCAATACCTTCTTCGACGAGCCGGCCGCCAGCTCGCCGCCCCCCTACTTTCCTTCGGTGCCGACCTTTACGGTCAAGAGCTACCAGGATCTCGTCACCAGTGACGGAGAGACGATCTGATGAAACATCTACTCCTGGCCTGTCTGACCCTTATACTTCTCATCGGGTGCGGTGGTTCTGGCCCACCAGAGCCCGGTTCGAGTCCCGGTGCCACCACTTCAAGCGAGACTCCGGCGGCCACGCCGGGATCCACCCCGACCGCCAACGGAAGCGCCGAATCCGGCAGTAGACCGCGCCAGAGCAACGAGTTAAGCGCGATTCCGGCCCAGGAGACTCAGCTGTATGTATCCCCCGACGTCACCGACCGCTTGTGGCAAAACTCGGTCAGTCCCGAGCAGCGCAAGAGCATCGAGGCACGGCGCAAAGCGCGTCAGCGCCGAGGCAGCGTGGTCAGCAAGACCGGGGGCAACGGGGCCCCTGTGATGGGGGTCAACGACAACGTCGAGCAAGTGCCCTAGGCCGGTCGTCACTCGACGGCAACGGGAGCGCCTTCGTCCTGACGAAGGCGCTCTCTTAGTCTCTCCATCATGCGGTTGAAGGCCTCTTCCACTTCTTCGAGCTGATCTTCCTTGCGAAAACGAAGCTGGTGGTCGAGGTCGCCCTCAGCGATGGCGTTGAAGGTGTTGCGAAGCTTGATGTGGGGCCCGGCCACCCGATGAGCGGTCAGCACGCCCATGGCTCCTATGGCTGTCATTAATGCCAGTGACAGGGCGACCCCCCCGATCAAAATCCCCGTCATGGGTAGCTCGGCACCCGCCTGGTAGAGCGTGTAGACCCGGCTCATCAGGGCACCGAAGAGCAGCACCACCAGGGCCCACGAGAGAGTCATCATCTTTCCGATGTAGAGCCAGTGGTATTTCTTGGTAAGAACGACGTTCTTAAGCGAGCGTTTGTTTTGCATTCAGACCCTCCAGATGTTCGACTTCGGACGTTAGTCCGAGACGGACACTCCACCAATGCATGGTTTCTTGATAGGGCCGTCTTTGCCTTCCCGTCCGACGGGAGAACGTTCTCGATTCAATGAATAAGAGGGGGTGTGGAACGTTCGTGAAGGCGGCCCCGAGGACCTCGAAGCGCTGCTCGAATTAGCCCGGACCAAAGTATATTATCGCTCACACCTGCTCGAGCGCGGGGAGCTTCAAGAACTCACCGAGGGCATGTTGAAGTATCTGGTGGGCTCGGATGCCAGCGTTCGGGTGCTGCTCGCGGACGATGATGGCGAAGTCGGGGGCTATTTTCTGCTCAAGACCGGCGAGGTCGAGTCGATTACCCGCGAGCCTCAGACCTTGATCGCCGACTATGGTCTGGTCGAGCCTGATTGCTTCGAGGCCCTGCTCGACCGAGCGGACGAAATCGGCCGCCAGGTGGGCGACCGCTATCTGGTGGTGCACACCCTGTACCTTTCCGAGCCAGAGGAATGGTTCTGTCTGGCCGGGTTCACGGCCGAGATCTCCCGGACCGTCAAGCGCATCGAGCCGGGGGCAAGAGCCCCGCAGCATCCTCGCTTTCCGGTTCGGCGCGCTCGCCCCAACGATCAGATGTTCATCATGTGGCTCAACACCCAGTGCTCGCCGGTTTATCTGCCGGCCGGGCGCGAGGTCGACCGACTCAAGATCAGTCAGGGCTTTCTCGAGTCGTACGCGGAACTGAAAATCGGCGACCCAAATCACCTCTACTTCATTGCCGACGACCAGAAATCGGGCGACCCGGTAGGTTTTCTGATTCTACAACTCGGCCGGCTGACGGTGGGACGAAAGGATCTGACCGCCTATGTCTATGACATCGCGGCTCATCCCGACTTCCGCGGCAACGGCATCTCCTATTATCTATTGGGAAACGGCGAACAAGCTCTGGGCGAGGCCGGCGGAGGCTACCTCATCGGAGACATCAGTATGGGCAACCCTATCGCTATCAAGACGTCCGAGAGTCTCGGTTTTCACCAGGACTCGCGGCGATGGGGTCGGCCGTTAACGAGTCGGCAACATGAATTAACATGAAAGTTACAAAAGTTACAATCATGTTGTTTGCCAACCGACACAACCTCTCGGCAATCGCCTAGAATACGAGCAAGACATACTACGAGGAGATACTTCCATGGCTATTCAAGCGGCAATCGGCATTGTTGGTAAAGCTGCGGGCGGAGCCGGAAAAGCCGGCAAAGCCGGTGGTAAAGGCGGCAAAAAAGGCGGCGGCGGCGGTGGACCGATGGGTCTGCTTTCGTCCTTGATCGGCATGATCACCGGTGGCGGTGGTTGCCAGGGCGGCGGAGGCTGCGGCTGCGGCTAAAGGTAACCAACAACCTGATGTCGATTTAACGATGCAGGGGTTTTGACCCCTGCATTTGCATTTTCAGGAGTCGAGTATGGAAGAGCAGCAGGGCTGGGATGACCTCGCCAATGTCCTGGGACGAGCCCGAGACCGAGCCGAGGATGCCGATGATGACCCCGAAGGTCTGGATGTGCTGATGGCGGAGGGTCTCGGGGGGCTCGATCCTTTCGCCAAGGTCCCTATTGACCAGGCCGGTAACGTGGTCATGCTGCGTGAAGCGGTGGCCGGTGTTCGGGACGGGTCGCTGACCCTCGAAGATTATCAGGAGGCGGTGGAAGAGATCGCCCGCATGGCTCGCACTGGCGTGCAGTTGTTTGCCTCGGAGCCCCTCAAGCAACGCGTGGCCGAACTTCCCGAAGACCAGGCCGCCTTGATTTGGCAGACCGGCGAGCAGATCGCGCGACTCAAAGACGGCACCGAGAAGATGCTGGCCTACGTCGAAACCCAGAGCCAGGCTGACCTCGACGAGGGGTGGGCGATCACCGAGAAGGTGATGCTCGAACTCGACCAGCTTCAAGATCAGGCGATCGTCAAGGCACGGCAGTACCAGGCCGAGCATGTCGAAGAGGGTAACCCCGGCTAAAAAAAGTTTTAGGCAAGCCTTGCAAAGTGACCAGGAAACCCTTAGAATCGGCGAGTGGAAAAGCTGTCTCAAATTGCTTTGCAAAAGTCCGTCCAGGTCATCAAAGTTGATGGTCAGGGTCCCTTGCTGCGCCGCCTGGTCGCTCTCGGTCTGAGGCCCGGCGCCGAGATTTCGGTGGTCCGCCGCGCCCCCCTGGGAGATCCCATGGTGGTTCGCGTCTCGGGCACCACTCTTTCGATTCGTCACTCGGTGGCCGACGGAGTGCTGGTGCGCGGCTAATATGGGTCATCCCGCCTCGCTGCCAAAAGCCGAGGAACGGTTAGTGGTGGCGGTGGGCAATCCCAACGTTGGCAAGTCGACCCTGATCAACGGCCTGTCCGGGGCCGATCTCGAGATCGGCAACTGGCCCGGCACGACCGTGGAGCGTATCTCGACCCAGTGCCGTCTCAACGATCGCGATGTCGCCCTGGTAGATCTACCCGGGGCTTACTCGCTGGCGGCCACGACCCCTGAAGAAGAAGTCACTCGTCGCGAGTTGCTCGAGGCCAGTCCCGACCTAGTCATTAACGTGGTCGACGCTGGCAACCTCGAGCGCAATCTCTATCTGACCCTCGAACTGGCCGAGTTGGGCCTGCCCACCGTGGTGGTGCTCAATCTCGTCGACGAAGCTCGCAAGGCCGGACTGGTGGTCGACTCGAGCGCGCTCTCTGAGGCGCTCGGCATCCCGGTGGTGGAAACCGTGGCCAATCGGGGACTGGGCCTCGAGTTGGTTCACCAGCATCTCTGTCTTGATTGCCTGCCCAGCAGCGCTGCGGTCACCTATCCCGAGCCCATCGAGACCGTGCTCGAAGGGTTGACCGGTTCGCGCTGGGAGCGATTGGCGATTCTCTCGGAAGAACCTCGAGACGAAGCTGCGACCAGACTCCAGGAGCAGTTGCTCGGGGCCGGAATCGACCCCTTCTTGACGGTTGTCGAACGGCGATTTGAAGCCGCCCGCGAGATCGCCGGCCGCGTGACTCGACAAACGGCGGCCGTACGCACCCTCACCGATCGATTGGACGCCTTGATCCTCCATCCGCTGTTGGGTCTGCCGGCCTTTCTGGTCTCGATGTTCTTGACTTTTCGGTTCACCTTTCTGTTTTCGGACCCCTGGATCGAATTCGTGGGCGTGATCCAGGGTGTGTTGGCGGGGTGGGTGGCCAGTCTTGGACTGCCAGAACTGATTCGCTCTTTTCTGGCCGAGGGTCTGATCGGAGGGCTGGGCACCCTGGTTTCGTTCGCCCCCGTGCTATTTTGCCTCTACCTGGGCATGAGCTTCTTGGAGAGTTCTGGCTTTCTAGCCCGAGCGGCTTGCCTGGCTGATCGCGTCATGCGAGGCGTAGGTCTGCCCGGTCGCGGCTTCATACCGTTGTTGTTAGGCTTCGGCTGCAACGTTCCCGCGGTCTACGCCACCCGGGCCCTGGAAGGATTTTCCGAGCGTTTGCGGGTGGCCATGGCCATTCCCTTCATGGCTTGCAGCGCTCGCCTGGCCGTGTTCACGCTGTTTGCAGCCGTCTTCTTTCCCCGCAATGGAGCGGTGGTGGTCTTCGGGCTCTATCTTGGAGGTCTGGCCGTAGGTCTGTTCACCTCCTGGTTGTTGCGGCGGGTGACGCCTGAGAGTCCCACCTCGGGCGTGATGGAGTTGCCGCCTTATCGCATGCCCACGGCCCGGGTGGTGGTGCGTCAGGCCTGGCTTCGCACCCTGAGCTTCGTCAAAGGGGCCTGGGGTATGATCCTGGCTGCGGTGCTGGTGGTATGGCTGCTGTCGAGTTTGCCACCGGGAGACATGGCCAACAGTCTCTACGCCCGACTGGCCGGGGTGGTGGCTTACGTGTGTGCTCCGCTGGGTTTCACCGACTGGAGACTGGTGGGGGCTTTGCTGCCTGGCTTTATTGCCAAGGAGGTCGTGGTGGGCGTGCTGGGCGTGACCTACCTCGGCTCGGACCCGGCCGTGCCTCTGTCTTTGACGGCTGGACTCGAGCAGATGGGAACCGGGCTGTGGACCGCGATCATCGCCACCATTAATGCTGTGCCCGCGCTGTTTGGCCTGCCCAACTTCGTGCCCGAACCGACCGACGCTCCCAACGCGTTACAGGCCGCCCTTAGTCATTCGACCACGGCCGCCGGAGCGCTGGGTTATCTGGTCTTCGTGTTGCTCTATACCCCCTGTGTGGCCACCGTGGCCGCCATCCGTCAAGAGTTCGGCAAGAAGTGGGCCAACTTCTCGATCGTTTATCAGTTGACCGTGGCCTACCTGATGGCGTTGGTGGTCTATCAGATTGCGCGGTGGTGGCTATGATCTCTCGTTTGCTCAAGTCGCTGGCGCGCCCCATGACCACCGATGAGCTGGCCAGCGAACTATCCACCGACAAAGCCAGCCTCGAACCTCTGCTGGCCTTGCTAGAGGCTCGGGGCTATGTGGGTCAGGCCTATGACGACTCGCCTGCCTGCGGCACCGGCTGTGGGGCTTGCTCGATGCGCTCGTTTTGTCCGGCCGAAGGCTCAGAGGCGCCGTTTCTGCCGGTTTGGCGGGTGACCCACAAGGGCCGGGCCGCCATGAGCTTGCAGCAGCAGGTCTGAGCAGCAGTTCGAGCCAAGCTATACGGATGGGGTATTCGCTGCCCGATACACATCTGTTGCACCAGCGCCTCAAAGCGCATCAACCTGCCAGTGTCGACCGGAATGGGCGCAGGCAGGCCGGAGTGCTGGTGCCGGTGCTGGCCTGTGCCGGCGACTATCAGGTGGTATTTATTCGTCGCTCGGCCCATCTTCGCCGCCACGCCGGTCAAATCGCCTTTCCTGGTGGGGTCCACGAGCCGCAGGATGCCGACCTTTTAGCCACCGCCCTGCGCGAGGGTCACGAAGAGGTCGGACTCGAGCCTCGTTCGGTCACGGTGCTGGGGCAACTCGATGAAGTCTGGACCCCTACCGGCTATACCTTGACTCCCTACGTGGGATTGCTCCAGACCACCCCGGACCGGCCCGACCGAACCGAAGTGGAAGAGATCCTGGTGGTGCAGGTCGAGCGCCTGATGGTTCCGGGAGTATTTCGCTATCAGGAGATCGAGCGGGGTGGCATCGTCTACCGGCTGGTCTTCTTCGATTTACCAGAGTGCACCATCTGGGGGGCTACCGGGCGGGTCTTGCAACGCTTTCTAGAGATCGGGCTGGGCTGGTCCGCCCCGGTCGCGAACGATTGGGAGTCAGGCCCTCATGACTGAACCCGAACCTCAGCTTCCCCAGCTCGAGTTGTTGCGCCGCCAGTTGCGCAGCCCCAGTCGCGGCACCGGCTATCGAGCTGCTGACGAACTGGTGCGCAGCGGCCCCGAAGGCGTCGAGATGATCAAGAGAGCCCTCGAGTCGCGTGATCGCAATGTGCGTGTCCACGCGGCCTGGGCCGTCCGGCTGTTGGATTCACCCTGGGCTTTGCGCCAGTTGATCGCGCTCTTGCGCGACGACCGCGAATTTTATCTGCCCCTCCAACAGGCGCTGCCGGCCGAGCCCGCTGCCGACGTGCTCGAGCCGTTGCTCAAGGCAGCCGCCGACCCCAAGAACCGCAACCGCAAGTTCCACGTGATGTTACTCGGAGACGTGATCGGTGAAGGGGTGCTCGACGCTCTTTTGGCGGCTTTGCAGAGCGATGATCAGATGCTGCAAGAGGGAGCCTTTCTGGCCTTCAAACACGCCGGCCAATGGCTGCGCGAACAAGCCGGCCGGCCTCTGGTGCAGGCCCTCTCGGTGAGGCTGCCACTACCGCTGCGGCTTTCCTGGTCCTGGACCAAAAAGACCCGGGCTCGGCAAAGCGCCCCGCTGGCACTGATCGCGGCCGTCGGCATGGTGTCGGGCTCGGACGGCGTCGGGGTGCTGACCGAGATCCTCCGCTCCGAGGCCCACCTGGATTACCGGTTGGCCAGCATCTCGGGCATGGTGACGGTGGGGGAGGAGGCTGTGGGCAGGTGCTGGCAACCTCTCCTTTCCGTAGCCGAAGAACCGGTGGACGATGCCCTCACCGCGGCCGCCGCCGAGGCCCTTCGCCGCATGCGGGTCACCGACGCCGAGAGCCGGCTGTTGGCCCTGCTCGAATCGGGCAAAGCCTTCCTGCGGCGCAATGCCGCGCATGCCCTCGAGGGTTGCCTGACCCCAGCCAGCCTGGAAAGCTTACAGAAGGCCATGGGCGACCCTGATCCTCACGTGCGTCGCACGGTAGCCCGCACTCTGGGCCGGCTGCCCGAGTCGTCACCGCGACTGCTCGAGGCTCTGTCTGATCCTGATCGCTGGGTTGGCTGGAACGCCGCCTGGGCGCTGGGCCGGCATCAATTGCCCGAACTGGTTCCGGCCCTGCTCGACGGCCTCAACAGCCCGGATAAGCGCCGTCGACGCAACAGCGCCGAGGCTCTGGGTCAGCTGCGCATCTCGAGTCCTGAAGTGATCGAGAGTCTGGTAGCCGTGCTCGAAGAGCGTTCCAGCTATGTGCCGCGCTCGGCCGCCTGGGCGCTCCGTTGCCTGGATCTGGCCGAGGCCATTCACTACGCCTGCCAACTGCTCGATTCGCCCGATCCCCGGCGGCGCCGCCTGGGCCAGCGGTCGGTCCGCTGGCTGCGACCGGAACGAGCCTCTTACACCCCCCATCTGCCGGTGCGGTCTTCACGCCTGAGCGGGGTGGTGTTCTCGCCCGAGGAGTCGCGATGATCACCTGCCTGGCCGGAGGGGTCGGCGGGGCGCGCCTGGCCGATGGTTTTCATCGAACCGACCAGCCGCTCTCGGTGGTAGTCAATACCGGAGACGATTTCGTACTCCACGGCCTGACCATCTGCCCCGACATCGACACCGTGCTCTACACCCTGGCGGGGCTGTCGGACCCTCAGCGAGGCTGGGGGTTGGCCGGCGACAGCGACCGCTGTATGCAGTTTCTTGACAAGCTGGGGGGAGAGACCTGGTTTCACCTGGGCGATCTGGATCTGGCCACCCATCTCTTTCGCACTCAGGCCCTTTCCACGGCGAATCTGACCGAGGTGACCCAAAGACTGGCCGACAGTCTGGGCGTTCGGGCCCACATCTTGCCGATGAGCGACCAGCCCGTCCGAACCCGCGTGCGCACCCAGGCTGGGTGGCTCGACTTTCAAGATTACTTCGTGCGCCGGGCCCATCGCGACCAGGTTCTGGAATTGGCCTTTGCCGGGCTCGAAGAGGCCCGGCCGACCGAGGCCGTATTGCAGGCGATCGCCACCGCTGACAAGCTGGTGATCTGCCCGTCCAACCCGTTCTTGAGCGTGGAGCCGATCCTTTCGCTTCCCGGTGTGCGCCAGGCCTGGAGCACGGCTTCGGCGCCCAAGTTGGCGGTCAGTCCCATCCTGGGCGGTCAGGCCGTCAAAGGGCCGGCGGCCGAGATGCTGGCCAGCCTCGGCCATGCGGTCTCGAGTTTGGGTATCGCCCGCCTCTATGCCGGATTGGTCGATATCCTGGTCCTCGACGAGTGTGACCGTGAACTGGTGCCGGCGGTCGAAGCCCTGGGCCTGCGAGCGGTGGTTTGTCCAACCTTGATGAAGTCGCCGGCCGACCGCGAGCTTCTGGCCAACCACCTGTTGAGCATTCTTTAAGCCGGCCGGGTTAGGTTAGGAGTCGGTCCGGCCTGCCTCTCTCCAACTTGATTTCTGGAGACTTCGATGCTGATAATCAACGCACGCCCGACTGCCGTTCGGGCCAATTCCGCCCCCCAACCCGCCCCCGAACAACCCCGGGAACGGCCCGATGTGGTGGACGCCTTCGCTCGCGGGGCCACCGGCGGTGGCAACCTGGCCAACTCGCTGATCGGGGCCTGGAACGGTGGACTGGTCGGTCTGGTAGGCGGAGCCGCCGCGGGCGCCGGCAGTAGCGTATACGCGGCCGTGACCAACGCCTCGAGCTTGAACTGGGACACCGCCCTGAGCACCCTGGGACGGGCCGGAGTGTGGGCTGGCGTCGGCGGTGTGGCCGGCGCCGTGGTGGGCGGCTATGTGCTCAACAAAGTGGGAGATTTCGCCGGCAATTTGTGTGCCGACATCTGCGCCAAGAACAATTTGCCGGCCGAGGTTGGGCGGGCGGTGGGAACGGTGGGCACGGGCGTCGCTGTGGGCGCGCTGGTGGGCCTGGGTGTGGCCGGCTACAGCGGAGCGACGGTCGCTCTGGTAGCCGGTGGCGTCGGTGGGGCCCTGGGCGCTTTGCGCCGCTAAAGCCACTTCACCAGAGCCTGGCGCAAGGCCGGGGCCAGCCGCTCCGGCCGGGTGGCCAGCCAGTGGCAGGGAAAGACATGCTCGAAAGGCAGGCCTGCGGCTCGCCGATAGGTGGCGGGCAGCAGCTCGGCCTCGCTATTGAAGAAGAACGGCGGCCGCGAGGCCTGGCCCAGATAGCAAGCGTACAGGTCTCCGGCCAGCAGCAGCCGATGCCGGCGGCTATAGAAGCCGCAGTGGCCCAGGGTGTGGCCCGGCAGGTGGATCACTTCCAGGCCACCCCAAAGGGGCAGCTCTTGTGCGTCTTTTAGCGGTTCATCGATGGTGGCCGGTTGATAACCCTCCCACCACGCGGCCAGAGCCTCCACCCATCCACAGAGCCGGGACGAACCCCGATAAGGATAAACCTGGTCGATGTGAGCTTGCTCGGCCGGATGAGCGTAGACGGGCGCTCCATACCGCTGTTTTAGCCAGTAGACATTGCCGGCATGGTCGATGTGACCGTGGGTGAGCAGGATCGCCTCGAGTCGCCTGCCCTCGAGCCCGGCCTCTATTTCGGGCCGTTGACCGGCCAGCCCGGTGTCGATGAGCACTGCCCGGTCGCGGTCGAGGGCCAGGTAACCGCGAACCAGACCATGGCCGAAATAGGCCAGACGATAGTTTCCACTCTCGAAGACCGTCTTCACGCCTGGGGCTTCGCATCAAAGTTGGCTGGGTCATTCTTAACAAGTCGGCAACTCTCTGGACCTGACCGATAGCTTACACCCTTGTCTGGAGGGAACATGCAGATTTCTAACTTTACTCAGCCACGCCAGGCCGCCCGGCCGCTGGCCACGCCCACCCAGTCCGAGCCGCCGGCTCCCAAAGAGTCCTACATTCCCCACGTCGCCGCTGGCGTGGTCGGGGTCGGCACCGGCTATCTGGGCGCCCACGTCGGAGCAGCCGCCGGAATGCAGCTAGGCATTCTGCTCACCCGGCCCGAGAGCGGCCTGGGCGACCTGCTCACCAACATGGTGCGCGGAGCTCAAATCGGCCTGGTGGTAGGTGCCGTCGCCTTCGCCGTGGCCGGTGGAGCGCTGGCCTACATCGCCGCCGACGAGCTACTCAAGAATTAGCCGCTAGAGGGATTTCGCCGGGGCCAGGCAAACCGTTACGGCATCGTGACTGCAACTCCCAAGGTGGCGGCGATCGTGCCGCTCAATCGGCTCGACCGAGCCAAGACGCGGCTGGCCGAAGTGCCCCACCGGGTCGAACTGACCTTGAGCCTGGCCCGGGGGGTGTTGAGGGCCCTGGCCCACAGTTGCGTTGGCGAAGTGGCTCTGGTGAGTCCCCAGGCCGACCTGTCGTGTCTTGCCGACGAGGTCGGCTTTCACTTTCTTCTGCAGACCGACGACGGCCTCAATCAGGGCCTCGAGTTGGGCCGTCGGTGGGCGATCGAGAGCCAGGCCGACGCCTTGCTGGTGGTGCTTGCCGATTTGCCCCTTTTGACCGGGCCCGACCTCGACGCGATCGTGTCCGCGCTCGAGCAAACGCCGGTAGTGCTGGCCCCCGACCAGGACGAACTGGGCACCAACCTCATGGCCTTTCGACCCCTGGATCGAATCCGTTTTGAATATGGCCACGGTAGCTTTGCGCGCCACCTGGCCCAGGCCGGGGTCAATTATACCGTGGTGCGGCGCCCGGGCACTCGTCAAGACCTCGACACCCCCGCCCACCTGGAGAGCCTTTCTTGGGCCTGAGCGTCTTGCCCCTACGCGGGTTTCCTGAGGTGCGACCCGGCGATGATCTGGTCCACCTGCTGCTGGGCTCTGGCTTTGACTATCAGCCCGACGATGTCGCGGTGGTCACCCAAAAGATCGTCAGCAAGGCCGAGGGTCGGCTGGTGCGCCTCGACACGGTAACACCGCGGCCCGAGGCGATCGAGTTTGCCACCCGTTATGATAAAGACCCACGTCAGGTCGAACTGGTCCTGGCCGAGAGCCTCGAGGTGCTCCGCATGGAGCGGGGGATCATCATCTCGCGCACCCGCCAGGGTTATGTCTGCGCCAACGCAGGCCTGGACATGTCCAACTGTGACGGTGGCGACACCGCCTGTCTTTTGCCTCTGGACTGCGATGCCTCGGCCCGGGCTTTGCAGTCCGGACTGAGCCAGGGGCTGGGCTTTGAGGTGGGCGTGATTATCTCCGACTCTTTTGGCCGTCCATGGCGCAACGGCATCGTCAATGTAGCCCTGGGGGTGGCCGGCATGGCCGCTTGCCGCGACTACCGAGGGCTGACCGATCCTGCGGGGCTGGAGCTAAAAGCCAGCATCATGGCCACCGCCGACATGCTGGCTTCGGCGGCCGAACTGGTCATGGGGAAGACCGACGCCGTGCCCGTGGCCATCGTGCGCGGGATGGGTCCCCTTGGCTCGTCTGGGAGCGGCGCGGAACTGGTGCGTCCTCGCCACGAGTTTCTTTTCGACTAATGAAACTCGAGCTAGCCAAAACCTTTCCTTTCGCGCACGTGTTGCGGGGGCACCGTTTTGGTCCCGGGGATCCCAGCACCCTCTGTCGCGACGACCTTTTCGAGAAGGCTGTTTGGACCCCGGAAGGAGCTGGATTGCTGCGCCTTTCCTTTGAGGACGGTCTGGTTCGGGCTCAAGCCCATGGTCCGGGCCGCGACTGGCTGTTGCCCTGGGTGCCAGCGATTTTGGGCGGCCAGGATGAGCCGGGCGACTTTCATCCCGGACCGTTGGCTGATCGCTATCGGCCCTGGCGTGAGTTTCGCCTGAGTCGGGCCCCCTGGCTTTCGGCCACTTTGGTCAAGGTGGTGCTGCAGCAGCGCGTCTCATGGCGCGACGCCTCTCGCGCCTTCGCCGGACTGGTGCGTCGCCACGGGGGGCCAGCCCCGGGCAGTTCACGCGTGCTGTTGCCTCCGTCATTTCGCACAATCCACCGACTGGGTGCGGCCGAATTTGCAGCGGTTGGGGTCGAGAACAAGCGGGCTGCCACCCTGCGTGAAGTGGGCTTCAGGGCGAGCCGGCTGGACCGTTTGGACGGGGCGCAGGCAGTGGCTGCAGCCCTGGACGCCATCCCCGGCGTGGGGGTGTGGACGCGAGAAAATACCCTCGGCTTTGCTCTGGGATGTACCGATGTGGTTCCGCTGGGAGACTACGACCTACCCAACTCGGTGGCTTTTGCTCTAGCTGGCGAGGC
The DNA here is from genome assembly GCA_050250895.1 of Vulcanimicrobiota bacterium. GTDB lineage: Bacteria > Vulcanimicrobiota > Xenobia > Xenobiales > JADMJV01 > CAYRFU01. Next base: position 435,694 of record JBFWNU010000006.1, read on the forward strand.
CCGCGCCGACGACCAACGGATGCTGGAATTGTTAGAACCGTATCGCGGTCATCGATTTCGGATTTTGCGCCTGCTAATGTTGGCTGGGATCACGGCTCCGCGCCGTGGGCCCCGGATGGCCCCGAGCCAGGCCCTGGGACAGGAAGGCAGCCGCCCAAGACGAACGTCCTCCAGGTGACGGGCAAAAGAACCAGAGGGATCACCCCCTCGCGGGCACGCGAGCGGTTGGCCGAACTCGAAGAGAGTATTCGGGCCCGCCAGGCTCGCCTCGAGCAGGTCGAAGCCCGTCTTTCCAAGCTGCCTGAGCCCGATCCCAAGCTGGTCGATTTTCAAGACAAGCTCGAGCGCAAGCAGAGGATCGAGAAGTCTCAAGTGGCCAAGCTTCAAGCGCTCTTGGCCACTCGCGTTCGCCAAGAGTCCCAGGAAGGCTACCGCTCGTCGGAAGAGGGGTTTCCTTCCGAAGAGATGATCGAGTTGCGCAAGAGCTATGAAGACTTGCGCAAAGGCTTGTCAGATATTCGCGAACAAGTCGAGAAGGCCGAGCGGCCGCGCGATCTGATCTCGCGCCTGGATCTATTCGAAGAGCGCCTGGAACGGCGCGAAACGGCCTCCAAGAACATCTATGAAGAAGTGGTTGGCTTGCAGGCGGCCCTGGACCAGGAGCGGCAGTGGGTGCGCCGGCTCTCACGCAACCAGACCGACCAGGACGAGCGTTTCGAGACCTTGCGTGAGGCGGTCGAAGAGAGCGTGTTGGCGGCCATGGACCTGGCCCAGAAAGTCGACGAGATGGAAGAGCGCCCCCTGGGGCCCCAGGCACGCAAACTGGCCGGTCTGTCGCGCAAGACCATGGTTCGCCTCGACGAGATCGAAGAACAACTGCAAATGCTCTCGGTGCAGATGTCACAAGAACTGTCTTCCTTCGAACAGAACTGGTCTAGCCGCGAATCGGTGCCAGAATTCGAGCAATTGCTCTCCCGCCTGGGGCGGCTCGAGTCACGGCTCGAAGAGTTGAGCCGTCGTGGCGTCGGCGCGTCCGAAGATCTCTTTGTCTATGACTCCCCGGCCCCAAGGCTCGATTTCGAGCTGTTCGAAGAAGGCCTCGAAGTAACCAGCTAACCGCCAGGAGTCGGGCCTTCGTCGTGGAAGCGTGGGCTCATGAAGGCCGTCGTTATGGGCGGAGGCCAGGGCTCGAGGCTACGCCCCCTGACCTGCAACCTACCCAAGCCCCTGGTCCCCGTTTGCAACAAGCCGGTGATGGAATACACCGTGGAGCTACTCAAGCGCCATGGGGCCACCACTCTGCTGGTGACCCTGCACTATCTGGCCGACGAGATCATGTCCTATTTCGGCTACGGCAGCGACTGGGGCCTGAAGATGCTCTACTCCATCGAGGACGAACCGATGGGCACGGCCGGCAGCGTCAAGAAAGTCGAAGAGTCCCTCGACGACGCCTTCCTGGTGATCAGCGGTGATGCTCTCACCGACTTCGACCTTTCGGCCGCCGTCAAGTTCCATCGCCAACGGAAATCGGCCGCCACCATCGTGCTCACCAGGGTCGACAACCCACTCGAATTCGGTATGGTCATCACCGACGACGACGCGCGGGTGGTGCGCTTTCTCGAGAAGCCCAGTTGGGGAGAAGTCTTCTCGGACACCATCAACACTGGTATCTACGTGCTCGACCCCAGCATTCTCAAGCTGTTAGAACCGGGTCAACCCTACGACTTCTCCAAAGATCTGTTTCCCATGATGCTCGAGAAAGAGTTGCCCATCTTCGGCTTCGTGGCCGAGGGCTACTGGTGTGACATCGGTAGTCTCGACCAGTATCAGAAGGCCAATCGCGATGTGCTGATGGGGCGGGTGAAACACCGACCGCCCGGCGAGATGATCCGCGAGGGCGTATGGGTGGGCAAGGGCACTCGCATCCACCCCGGAGCCAGTCTCGAGACGCCGGTAGTGATCGGCCGCAACTGCCGCATCCGCGAGAACGCCAGGGTGCTCGAAGGCACCGTGGTGGGCGACAACTGCATCGTGGAAGAGGGCGCTTCGCTACACCGCGATGTGCTCTGGGACAACACCTTCATCGGCCGCAAAGTGCGCTGTCAGGGCACCACTCTGTGCCGGCGCGTGACCCTCAAGAACAACGTGACGGTGGGGGAGGGCGCCGTCCTCGGTGACAAGGTCTTCGTCGGTGAGGGGGCCTTGCTGCAGCCTCAGGTAAAGATCTGGCCAGACAAGAATATCGAACCTGGAGCCACCGTTTCTCTCAGTTTGATCTGGGGCAACAAGTGGCCCGGCTCGCTCTTTGACGAGGGTGGTATTACCGGCCTGGGTAATATCGAGATCACTTCCGAATTCGCTCTCAAGCTGGGGGCGGCCTATGGGGCCACCCTGGAAAAGGGTAGCGTGGTGATCGTCTCGCGCGACTCGCATCCGTGTTCGCGCCTGACCCAGCGCTCGCTGATCTGCGGGCTGGTTTCGGTGGGGATCAACGTGCGCGATTTGCGGGTGACTCCCAGCCCCATCAGCCGCTCGACCTTGATGAATACCGCGGCGGTGGGAGGCATTCATACCCGCGTGGCCCGCGACGACATTCGCTCGGTCCATCTCGACTTCTTCGACCACCGCGGCATCAGTATCGGCAAAGTCACCCAGCGCAAGATCGAGAACAACTTCTTCCGCGAAGAGTTTCGCCGCACCACCATGGACGAAGTAGGCGTCATCGACTTCCCCTCGCGTTCCCTCGAGCAATTCCTCGAGCATTTCTCGGCCCATCTCGCCATCGACCTGGTGCGGCAGGCGGGCTTCAAAGTGGTCATCGACTACAACTTCGGCAACGCCTCGGTGGCCCTATCTTCGATCCTGGGCAAGTTGGGTTGCGAAACGGTCAGCCTGAATGCCCACCTCGAACCCATCAAAGCTCGCGAGCAACTGTTGTCGCGGGGACGTTCTCTCCAGCAGCTGTCCGACATCGTGACCACCCTCAAAGCCGATCTTGGAGTGTTGATGGATGTCGATGCCGAGCGTATGAGTGTGGTCGACGAACAAGGTCAGATCGTAGAGGGGGCCCGTCTGCTTACCCTGATGGCCCTGCTGCTGTTTCGCCAGAACAAGAGCGCTCTGGTGGCCGTGCCGGTGACGGCCCCCAGCGTGCTCGAGAAATTGGCCGGCGACCATGGCGGCAAGCTGATCTGGACCAGCACCGACACTCGCTCTTTGACTCACACTGCCAACCTTGGTCGGGAACGTATCGCCATGGCCGGAAGCCCCAACGGCTCGTTGGTGTTTCCCAAGTTCAGTCCGGGCTTTGACGCTATGTATGCTTTCGCGCGACTGCTCGAGATGATGGCCACCGAGAAGCTACCACTCTCCGAGATGGTGTCCTGGATTCCCACCTTTCATCTTCATCACCAGTCCATCGCCTGTGGCTACCAGGAGAAGGGCCGGGTGATGCGCCGCCTGATCGAAGAGTCGCGCCAGTTGCCGACTCAGATGATCGATGGCCTGAAGGTCTTTTTGCCTTCCGGGTGGGTGCTGGTGGTGCCGGCCCAAAACAAACCCTCTCTCCACCTCTGGACCGAGGGCAAGACGCCCGAAGAGGCTACCGAGCTGGCTCGCCAATACTCCGAGAAGATCGAGAATCTGCGTGATGTGGCCCAACCCGTTCGCACGACGAAAACCAACTCCGCCGGCCGCGTCGAGAAGGGCGATCCCCTGCCGGAGGATCGAGCCTTCCACTTCTGGACCCCCGGCCGCTATCTAGGCGTGCGGGCCCGCACCTATAGCGAGTTTCTCGACACCCTGCACTATATCGAGCCCGCCTCGCTCAGTTACCACTTTCAGCGCGGCGACTTCAGCAACTGGGTTGAATACGAGCTCAAAGACGGCTGGCTGGCCGAGCAAATTCGCCAGCTCAAGGCCGACACCCAGAGCGGTGAGGACCTGCGCAACGAGTTGTTGACCATCTTCAGCCACACTCCGCGCCGCGGCAACAGTTAACAAACCTTTCACCCCTTTGGTCTCGCCAGGCCGTACAAGTAGGCCAGGAGGATGTATCCATGTTGGTTCGTAGCTTGGCGTCCCGCCCCGTGCGCACGCCCGCCAGGTCTAGCCTCTCATCTCACGCTCAACCTGAAAACCAGCCAAAAGACCCCTCGACCTCCCGGTCGCGTCGTCTCGAAGCCAACCCTCTCTTCGTAGCCGGAGCGGCTCACGACGAGTTTCAGCTCAACCCCGCCAATCTAGAATTCGCCCGTCGTCAGTTTCAGCTCGACGACGGCTTCGCGCGGTTGGTCACTCAGGCCCCCGAGGCCCGTCTGTCGGTGGTCTATCACAACAGCGATTCGGGCATCGTGGTCGACGCCTACCGAGCCGCCGTCCCGGCCGGCAAAGACTCGGCCTTTACCGTCTATAAGGTGACCAACCCGGAATTCGACCCCAGCGCCACCTACCGCAACGAGCTTTTCACGCCGCTGCCCGGGGTGGGCTTCTTCGGCTCACCGCTGACCAGCAAGCAGGTGCCGGTGCCGGCCAGCGCCCCCCAGGGGCTAAAGGATCTGCTCAAGGCCAACGATTTCGAGCTCAAGGCCACCACCACCGAAGGCGAGTTTGGCCACACCCAGGCCTTCAAGAGCTATTTCGGGCTGGCCGACGACTTCGGTGTCGAGATGTATCAGCTCAAGAATCGCTCGTTTACCGAGAAGTTCCAGGTCTTTGCCCAACTCTTCCGAGCTGACCCCGAGTATCGGGTGCTCAAGATTTCGGACACCCTGGGCGACGTGGGCGCCGCCCTGCTGCTGGGGGTCATCACACCCAAGCTTTGGGAGCAGGGGGCTGCCTATGGCATCGCCTCGACCATCTCCTCGATCGGCAACGTCGGCAGCCCGCTGGTAGGCATCCTCGGAGAGAGCTTCCTGGGTAGTGTGGTCGACCGCGCCGTCAACTCCGACCGGCCCATGGAGAATCTAAAGAAGATCAACCTGGCTACGGCCGGGCTGAGTTCGGTCACGGCGGCCTGTTACTTCGCTCTGCATCCTCAGGTTCTGCAAGCGATGCCCACCAGCCCGGCTTCGACCTTTATCGGCCTTTACGCCACCTCGACGGTGGCCAGCGGCATCTCGGGGGTGATGAGCGGCAAAGCCAGTTACGCCATCCACGACCAGATCATCAACAAAGGGCCTCACAGCCGCCCCGAATACACCAAGAACTTCTTCCAGATTCTGGGCGTTGAAGCTTCTATCAGCCGGGCCGTCTACCTTGGTAGCTACACTGGCACGGTAGCGCTGGCTTCGGCCTTTCCCGGGATCTCGGTGGCCATGGCCGGCACCGGGGCGGCGCTGTGGGCGGGCAGCAACTTCATGTTCTCGCTCTATCATGACAAGCCCGACATGAAGGTAACCGTGGAAGGCAGCGCCTTCGTCCATCAGGGCGACCGCTACGTTTTCGACAGCGGTTGGGAACTCGAGTTCAACGGCCAGAATGGCCGTTTGCTCAAAGAGGACGATAACCACTATTCGGTCGAGTTTCGCCAGGGCGACCTGCGCATCAAGAATCCCGATTCGGTGGATTCGACCCACTCGCGTCGCTGGAAGGATTATCTTCCCGGTCCGCTCAAGCCCAAGTTTCTGGGCGAGAAAGAGCATTGGGAACTCGACGACGGTGACGAGAGCGTCTCTATCTCGCGCTACGGTGACACTCCTTATCGCTTGGAGTCGGTCTCGGATCGCGAATTTGTTCTCACCAGCCAGCAGTAACCCGGCCGCAACGGTGCGAATGGGGCGCGGATGAATGTTCCCGGCATTCGCCGCGTCCCTCGCACCGGCGTAATCTACGTGATGCATGAAGCCTCCAAGGCCGGCTTCGTCTATGGCTCACCCGACTGGGCCAATCTGGGCCAGGGGTCTCCCGAGAGCGGACCACTGCCCGGGGCTCCGCCTCGCATCAGTTCACTCGAGATCGATGTGAGTCATCACGCCTATGGGCCGGTCGAGGGGCTGGTCGCTCTGCGCCAGAAGGTGGCCGACTACTACAACCAGCGCTTTCGCCAGGGTAAGGCTTCGCAGTATACCTATCGCAACGTCAGCATCGCCGGTGGCGGACGACTGGCCCTGACCCGCATCGCCGCGGCTCTCGACACCATCAACATGGGGCATTTCATCCCCGACTACACCGCTTATGAAGAGCTGTTGAGTTCGTTTCGCAACTTTATTCCGATTCCGATTCTGGTCGACGCCGAGAGCGGCTACAAGATCTCGCTGGCCGCACTGCGGCGCGAAATTCAGGGCCGTGGATTCGGGGCGGTGCTGTTGAGCAACCCATGCAATCCCACCGGGCAGCTGGCCGAGGGTAATGAACTCAAGGCCTGGGTCAATCTGGCTCGCGAGCTACGTTGCACTTTCATCCTCGACGAGTTCTATTCGCACTATGTCTACACCGGAGAAGACGGAAAGATCGTGTCGGGCGCGGCCTATGTCGAAGATGTCGAAGAAGATCCGGTGATTCTGGTCGACGGCTTGACCAAGAACTGGCGCTATCCCGGCTGGCGGCTGAGCTGGACCGTCGGGCCTTCGCCGGTCATCGAGGCCATCGCCAGCGCTGGCTCTTTTCTGGACGGCGGCGCCAACCACCCGTTGCAACGCCAGGCCATCGGTTTGCTCGAGCCCGACGTGGTGCAGCAAGAGACGGTGGCTATCCAGAAATGCTTTCGGGCCAAACGGGACCTGCTCTTGACCAGGCTTGGCGAACTGGGGATTCGGGTCGATGCTGACCCGGAAGGCGCCTTCTACGTGTGGGCTAATCTGAGTGGGCTCCCCGAACCCCTCAACGACGGGCTCAACTTCTTTCGGGCCGGGTTAGAGCAGCAACTGATCACGGTGCCGGGAATCTTCTTCGATGTCAACCCGGGCCGCCGGCGCAGCAATGCGCGTTACCAACACTATTGCCGCATTAGTTTCGGTCCACCCGTCGAGCAACTCGAGAAGGGCCTGGATTCGATGGCCCGGATGCTTTCTTGACCCTCAGGCTTCGAGGGTCCACTCTTGTTGTGAAGACAGGTCGGTGCGCTTCTTGCGTGTCTCGAGGGTCTTGACCAGCCCGGGGAAGTCGTCGAGGAACACATCGTAGACCTGCCCGAAATGGATGCCGTCGCTGATCAAAAGCGATTTCATCACCAGGTTGTTCTGAGGGGGGTTGATGGCGAGCCGCGACAGACTCAGTACGAACTTCTTGTTGCCTTCGCGGAAGGTGACATTGGTGTCGTTGATGACGATCTGCTTGGTGATGTTCTGGGCAAAAGCCGTGATGGTGACCCCGAGGATGGTCAAGCCGAGCACCAGCGGGATGCCGATGAATACAAAGCGTGTAGGGTCGTTTGAGCCAAACTTCGAGCCTGCGCTAATACCCAGAAACACCAGATAAACGCTGACCAGTGCAGCCGGAATCCCCAAGGCCCACGCTTTATTGGTGACCACACCGTTGAAGGTGCGCTCTTTTTCTTCGGTCTTCTTCAAGCCCGACCCCCAAGTGTTTGAAAGATTTTCCGAGAAGCCGGGGAATTCCTGCTCGACTATTTATCGAACGATACCGATTGACCGGTATCCCAGGCGGGATTCTCGAATCGAAAAGACTCCACCAGAGTTTTACCCTTTTTGACCTCGGCTCGGACAATCTCCGAGCGAGAATTGAGCCAGATGGTGGTCAACTGTCCGTCTTCGGCGCGAAAATCGAGCCGGTCGATCTGGTCCTTCGATTCTGCCAGGGTGGGTGGCAGTTTGTGCACCCTTTCAATCAATGCGCCATAGAGCGAATGATAGATGGGCGCGTCTTTCATCTCTTGATGGCCGATCTCGCGCAGCACCACACTGCCAGAGGGGAACCGCATCAAGACTTTCTCGGCAGAAAGCGTCGGGTCGTACACGGCCACCGTGCCCGCCAACCGGTCACTTCCGGCCAGGATTTTGGTGCGCACGCGGTTCGGGCTGACGACCAGGCAGTCGAGGTGGTAGGTGCCGCGATTGTTGGTGTAGTGGCAAACTACGTGGTAGTCCTTGGCCGACTCGACTCTCTCTACCGCGCTGTGCCAGCAGCCGGCTGCATCTTTGTCGGCCAGGACCGGGGCGATGCACACAAGCAGGATGATATGACACCAAATTAGAGATTTCATTCTCTATGAGAATTCCATCTCGTCCGGCTCGGTCCTTCAGCCAGCGTCAATCCAAAGAGGTTGACGGTGGCTTCCTGAGTAGCTCGATCGATGTCGGAAGCATTGATTTGTCGCAGCTTGGCCACTGTCTCGACGATTAGTGGTATATAGGCTGGCGAATTGCGTTTGCCGCGATGAGGGATCGGCGCCAGATAAGGCCCGTCGGTCTCTACCAGTAGGCGATCCAAAGGACACTTCTGGGCCAACTCACGGACGTTCGCCGCCTTGGGAAAGGTGACCATGCCGGTCACTCCGAGATAGAGCCCAAGTTCGAGAAAGCGTTGGGCCCACTCCCAGCTCCCTGTGAAACAGTGGACTACGCCCCGGCAGGGCTGCTTTAGCAGCTCTTGGTAGAGAATCTCTTCGGCCTCCCGGCAGTGCAGGATCACCGGCAGATCAAGCTCGGCCGCCAGTCGCAACTGGCCGCGCAGGCTCACCAACTGTTGTTCGAGGGAGCAGAAGTCATAAAAGCACTCAAGCCCCGTCTCGCCGATGGCCACGGCGGCCGGAGCCAGTTGTCGCAGAGCCGCCAAGGTGTCCTCGCCCTGGTAGCTGGCGGCCTGGTGGGGATGAACCCCCACCGCCACCCTCAGCCGAGAATCGCTCTCGGCCATGCCCAGAGCGCGACGCGCCGATTCGACATCGGTGGCGGGCACGATCACCCAACCCACGCCGGCCTGTTCGGCCTGATCCAATACCTGAGGCCAATCATCGGCATAGGGTTGGCTGTCGAGATGCACGTGGCTATCGATCACAAGCGGGGGTTCGAAGGGTCAGACGAGGTTCCTGGGCAACCAGAATCGAAAGTCTTATCGGTGGCGATGTCTTTCGAGTTCCAGGCTCTTGACGAACAAGACCGCCTGGTTGCAGGCAGCCTCGAGGCAGCCTCGGCCGAAGAAGCTCGCGAAGCGCTGGCTGGCCGCTATGCCCAGGTGCTGCTGATCACCGAAGCGACCGGTCGGCCCGAGCCTAAAGCTTCCCCCGAGGCGCCTCGGCGCAAAGTCGTCTATCTCTTCAAGGCTCTCGATGCCGACGAAAACATCATCGAGGGCTCGCTGTTTGCTCCCTCGGTGGGGGTGGCCTGTCAGCGTCTCGAGAAGATGTATCGCGAAGTCATCTCGATTCGCGAGAAGAGTCAGGCAGAAGCCGCCGACGATGCACCGGTCGGTCGAGGAGCCTACGATCCCGAGGCGATCTCGCTCTATTTTCGGCGCTTGTGTTTCTCCATCGAATCCGGCCTGGGGTTGCGCAGTAGTCTTCAGAACCTGGCTGAAAACGCCGACCCACCTATGCGACCGCTGTTCAAGCGGTTGACTCTGGCGGTGGAGTCCGGCAAGCCCTTCTCGCTGGCTCTCAAAGAGCAGCCCGGCGTCTTCGACGAGGCGCTGATTGCCATGGTTCGGGCCGGCGAAGCGGGCGGGGCCCTGGCGGCCGCGCTGTCCCGGGTCACCGAGATGCTCGAGTCGAATCTGACCTTGCGCAAGAAGAGCGCGGCTGTCTTTGCCTATCCGATGGCCCTGGTGGCCGTCAGCCTCACCATCCTGGTGCTGTTCGTCAGCTACGGACTGCCCTTAATCAGCCCCCTGGTGGAGCAAACCACGGTGGCCGCTCCCGGCATCACCCGCTTTTTGCTGTCGCTGAGAGAGCGTTTCACCCCCGGAACGCTGGGGCTGCTTTCGGTCCTGTTAGGCTCAGGCACGTTGCTGGCTCTGGCCATCGTCTTGCGCGAGGTGCAAAAGCCGGCCGCCGATCGACGTTGGAATGCCATCCTGCTTCGCTTGCCCATCATGGGTGAGCTGTTTCGAGCCGAAGAGAAGACGCGGGCGGTGCAATCGATCGCCACCTTGCTCGACGCCGGGGTGGCCCCGGCCCGCATTCTGGACATCGCCTCGCGCAGCGGTTGGAGTCCGCACTTGACGGCTAACTTCATGGGCGCCCGCCAGAGTTATTCGGAACTGCTGAGCCTATCGATGGCCCTGGAGCGCCATCGGGCCCTACCTGGCCACGTCATCGCCATGGTGCGCGCCGGAGAAGAGACCGAGCAACTGGCCGAGTTGGCTAGAATCGTGGCTCGAGTGGCTCAGCAAGACCTCGACCGGCGCCTGAGCGAGGTGCGAGGAGTGCTCGAGCCCCTTTCGGTGTTGCTGGCCGGAGGCGCGGCCTTCGTGGTGGCCGTGGCCGCTTTCGTGCCGATGATCAGTCTGCTGCTCGAGCTTTAGTTCGTCGGCGGGGCGCGGAGGGGTTGACACATTGAGGCGGAACAGCACCTCATTGATTCTCGCCTCAAGCTTGGCTCCACTGTTCTCCGTTGGCTCGGAGAATGCAGAGAAACAGTGCTCTCGCGCAGTTGGCCTCCTTGGTGCCTCCACACCTTCGCTCTCTCGGCGCGTAGCCGCCGCGCCGCGTAGCCTTGGGCGGCTTCATCCTGGGCTCTGGCAGCTCTATACACACCGGCAAATTCGCCTCGGCCACTTCCGCACGGAAGTCGCGTCGGTCGCGGCGCAGAGGTCTGGCCCGGTGCAGCTCCCGAGCCACCGCCGTTTTGAGCACCCCGTTCGAGGTGGCCACGCTCTAACCCATAAATTCGCCAGGACGATCCCCCCACGTCCCGCACGACTCTCTCCGTGCCCTCCTGATCTCCGCGGTCTATTTCTCAGGCACCTCGGTCCCAGAACCGCCACCGACCGTCAGCAAAAGGCGCCACCCGGGCCGGAACACTCCGCGCCCCCCGCGTATCCCCGCGGTTTTCCAATCCAAGCGCCCACCTCGAGACACACCACCCCCTCGGCGGTTTCCCAAAGGGCGCCCACCACGCGAAAAGCAAAGAGCCCCGGCCAGCCGGGGCTCTTTATCTCTAATCCGAGAGCTTGTTCTAGAAGTCGGTCTTGGGGTTCGAATTCCAGCGGTAGCTCATGAAGCGGCGGGTCTCGGTGACGTGGTCCACTTCGCGCTCGGTCTTGATGATCTCGGCGTCATTGTTGGCCCAGATCTTGTACTCGTAGCCGGGGCACTTGAAGGTGAACTGGGTCTTGTCGCCCTGAGCCTTAGCCGTGGGAGCGCCACATTTGTCGGTCTGCTCGAAGATCATTTCGAAGATCGAACGATAGAAGGGAGTGTTCTCGACTTCTTTGTGGCTGTTTTTGCGAATGATCTCGCCGCCGCCGATGCGGGCGCGGACCATGTCGGGTTTCCAGCTCTTGTCATAGACGATGACGGTGCCTTTTTTGCTGGGGTCGGTCTTGGCCCGAACGATCTCGGTTCGGATCTTGTCGCCGGCAAAGGCGTAGTCAAAGTCGAGCTCGCCGCGCGGGCCCTTGTAGCTGTAGGTGAGCTGGAAGCTCTTGGCGTCGCGCGCCTTTTTCTGGACCTGGTCCCAGGTGACATCGGCCCATGCGCCCGTGCTGAGAAGGACGCTGAGGACGATAAGGCCCGCAAGCGATCTGTACAATTTCATCACTTAACCTCCGTAAAATCAGGCGAGCCCGTGATGTGCTCGCTTTGTTGAGCCGAATGACCCGGCGTGCTATTCAACCCAAACCGGTCAGCCCTCGAGATGTTTCTCGTGCCCGATATACCCCTACTTTTCCTCCCACAAACTTCCCCCGAATTTTCCCCGCCCTCCCTTTGAGGAACCAAGCAGAGAATATCATCGTGGGCCGCGAACAGACGGTCATGCATCTGCGGTGGCACAAAGGGTGGGGTGCCTCGGCACTCGAGGTGATCCTGGCTCTGGCGATCATCTCACTGGGCTTGCTGGGCGTGGCCTCGGTCTATACCTTTGGCGCCACCGCCAGTCGCACGAGTGATCGCCAGGTCGAGGCTCTGCGTCTGGCCGAAGAGTTGCTAGAAAAGATTCGGGTCCAGAACATGCCCTTCGAAGCCGGCTACCCCCCAGCCTGGCTGCGGCAAGAGGGCGAACTAGCCAGCGAAAAGGCGGTGCCCCTGGACAGCCCCCCCTTTCGGGGGCAGTTTCCAGCCGACAGCGGCTTCCTCAGGCAGGTGAGCATGCACCGACTGGCCCAGGCGGGCGACTATCGCTTTGACATCGTGGAGGTTGACGTTCGGGTCGGCTGGAGTCTTGAGGGGAGGGAGCGGTGGGTTGAACTCAAAGCCATCCATGCCAGACCGTAGGGGCCTGGGGGCCGGCGAGGTTTTGGTAGCGACCGCCCTGTTGTTGCTGCTCGTGGCCACCGTGGTCAGCCTCTACAGTCGCTCCTATCAGGCTGTCGAAAGGGGAGCCAATCGGGTCGATCTGATTCGTCGGGCCCGTTTTTGCTGGAACGTCGTCTCCCAGACCCTGCGCAATGCCAGCCCGTCCGAACCCGGATTGCCGGCCATCGAGTCGCCGCGGGTAGGGGACGAACCTGGCGATTCGGTGGTTTTTTCCAGCGCCGAGGACCTGTTCACGGGCGGACGGGGCGAATCTCGCCGCTATCGTCTGGTCAGCGTCCCTGACGAAGCCGGGGGCTCCATCGTGCTCGAGAGCCTGCAAGACGACAGTCGACGAGTGCTGGTGGAGGAAGTTCGTGCTTGCCGCTTCTCGCGGCCCGACCCGGGTTGCGTGCGCCTCGAGATCGAGGTGGCGGGCGCCCAGGAAAGGAGCTTCCACTGCAATGGCATCGTCGTGCTTCCAGACTATGTGGCCCAACCCTAGCCGGCGCGGCTCGATCCTGGTCCTGGCCCTCTTTCTGATGATTACGCTCTTTTATGTGGGAGTGACCTTCCATCGTCTGTTGCCTACCGAGTTGCACGCCGCCAATCGGCTGGTGAAGGACAGTCAGGCCTATTATGCTGCCGACGCCGGTGCGCGGCACGCCATCGCCTTTCTAGAGTCCGAGACCAGGCGCGGTCGCCGGGTGGACCGAGAGAATCTCGAGGGGAGTCTCGGCGCCTGGAGTTGGCAAGCCCGCATTCTGCCACTGCGCCAGGGAAGCTTTCGCATCAACGTCTCGGTGCTCGATGAGCAGGCGTCGCGGGTGAGCGATCTGGTGGTCACGCTGGAACAGGACCTGTTTTCCCAGTATGCCTGGTTCGAAGACCAGCTGGCTCCTCAAGTCACCATTCCGGTCTCGGGTTGGCGGATCGACGGGCCGGTGCGATTCAATAGCGTGCTCAGGCTGGACGGCATCCACTCAGAAACCTGGCAGGGTGGCCGAGCGCCATTCGGTTCTTCTTTGCTGGTGGCCGAAACCACCGCCGACCAGTTTCGGGGCGATGGCATTCGCTATCTAGGCCCGCGAGGCCAGGGTTGGCTCGACATCGATTTGCGTCCCTATGATGACCAGGGCAACCCGCTTCCCGACCGCTATCGGCGGCTACTCCGACATGGCCGCACGGCTCTGCGCTCGGGAGTGCGTCCGCTCGCGATGGAAGACTTTCGCGCTCGCTTGCAGCAAGAGGCCACGGCTCTGGGGCCAGCCGGCGAGGAAGGCCCGCGCTTTCGCCTGGGTGTCGAGGGTCAGCAGGTGACCGGTGGGGTGATGCTGCCCGTCGATGTGTACCAGATTCAGCTGGTGGTCGAAAATCCGTCCTCGCGCACGGCCCGAATCTGGGTGGTTACCGATCGCGTCTACTGCTACGTTCTGACCGAGGCGGTTTTTGGGCCGGTCGATCTCGTGGATGGGCGTCGCCTCAATCAGGGCGAGACGGCGTTGACCATCTACCGCAGCCGGAACCGTTCCACCTCGGACTCGGCCAGCGCCGACTTTGCTGACCCGGCGCAGGATCCCGAATTGGAATTGGTCCGGGTCGAACGTCACCTGGGCTTGACCAACGGCCTGATCTATTGCGAGGGCAATGTAGGCAGTGCTCGGGGTGGAGGCTTGCGGGGCGTGAATCGCGGGGCTCGCACCGTGGCTGCCGGCGGGACCATCTTCTTGCAGGGCGATCTGTTGCCGGCCGAACTTTCTTCCTTGGGAGCGCTGACGACCTCGGGCGGCGATACCCTGGGAGTGGTGGCCCGCACCCTTCGCATCAACCTGCCCGATCGCGGAGGACCGCCCCGCCGCAGCGACGACCCGCTCTATCTGTATGGCAGCTACTATGCCGGGGGGGTGGCCTCTGGTTCAGACCGAGCCGGCCTGCAGATCGACGAGCCCTATTCGGGCAATTCCGGACGGATCGAGCTGGTGGGCGGGTTGCAGGTGCAGACCACGAACGGCGGTCAGCCGGACTCGGCGATGGCTCTCTCTTTGACCTACGATCCCAATATCAGCCGCCAGCCGCCGCCGTACTATCCCCGCCAGGCGCGCTTCAAGATCGTGGGGTGGGCGACTCGACGATAGGTCTAACCCTGCTCGAGCCCCCGGAGGACGGCTAGCTTGCGGTCGTTGAACTCATCCTCGCTAAAACCCAGCCGTCGCGCCATTTTCTTGAGATAGGCCAGCTCGTCGTTGTTGATCAGGCCGTCGGCCAGGGCCACCGTGATCAAGTCGCCCAATGCCTCGAGTCGGTCTTCGGGATCGGCCAGGACCGTCTCGAGAGCGGCCTGATGATTAGAGTCGGTCATCTCGGAGGCGGCCCGCACCTCTTCGGCGGTATATCCCAGGTAACCGAGAATATTGGCCACCGCCAGCTGCTCCTGGCCGTCGAAGACACCGTCGGCATAGGCCACCTCGAGCATCGCTCGAAGCACCTCGGTCTTGCGTTTGTCCACCTGATTCCGTTCCGCGGACGGTGGGCCCAGACCTGCCCTGCGGCAGGATCTTCTGGCCTTGCGGCGCACTATCCCGAAAAGCCAAGGAGGCACTAGTGGAGAGACGAGAGTTCCCCAGGGTCAAGCTTCATCATCAGGCGATGGTCGAGGGCGAAGGCCAGCGTGTTTCGGTGGTGGTATCCGACATTAACGCCAACGGGGTGTGTCTGCATGCCGAGCAGCCGATCCCGAGCCAGGGGACCATCAAGCTCGTCTTTCCTGGCATCGCGGCGGCGCGCGAATATGAAGCTGTCTATGCCCGCTCCAGCGGCGGTGACCACACCATCGGGGCTCGCTTTCGGCCCTGGCGCGACGGTAGCGACCCGGTCGAGGCGATTCTGCGTTATCTCAATGCCCAAAAAACCAAAGAAGGCTTTCAGGGCAAGCCAGGCTTCGAGCCCAATGCCAAGCCGTATTTCGGCGATCGCTCACCGAGCTAAGGCCCAGGCGAGCATGAACATGGCCAGTCCGATTCGGTAGACTACGAAGGGCCGAAAGCTGGCCCGTTCCAAGTAGGCGGCCAGGGCTCGAATGCAAACTAGCCCCGAGGCACCGGCCGCCACCATGCCGATCAACGAAGGGCCCAGCAGGCCCCAGTCGGGCGGCGAAAGCAGCAGCTTTAGCAGTTTGTAGCCGGCGGCCCCGGCCACCAGGGGCATCGACAACAAGAACGAGAACCGGGCTGACTCAGCCCGCGATAGACCGACACTGCGACCGGCCGCCATGGTGGCGCCACTTCTCGAGGTGCCGGGCATCAGCGCAGCCGCCTGGGCCAGACCCAGCCAGACCAAATGCAACCAGCCTAGCTCTTGAGCGGACGCTCGCCGCACCGGAAAGCGGTCGGCCCGGTCCAACAGCACAGCCCAAACCACCAGCATCACAGCCATTGGTGCCAGGCCGCCCAGAGGGCCTTCGAAGACCTCTTGAAACAGCCATCCGATCACCGCGGCCGGGGCGGTGGCCACCATCAATGCCAGCAGCAGCCTGCGCTGTCTCGGACTGGCCGCCCGAGGATGGCGGGCCGTTTTGAGCAACTCGTCGAGTTGGGGTCGCAGATAGACAGCCAGCGCTCCCAGAGTGCCTAGATGAAGCGCCACGTCAAACGACTTGCCCAGATAATTCCAGCCGAACAACTCGGGAAACAGCAACAGGTGAGCCGAAGAGGAGACGGGAAAAAATTCGGTCATCCCCTGGACCAGCCCGAGGATGACCGCTTGGAGCCAGACCGGGGTATTCAGCGCCCGGCGGCCGCCCAATTCATGTGGTTCATCGCGTAGCCGCGCAGGCCCTCGGCGATCGACTCGGCGATGCGCTGACGATACTCCGGCTGAGAGAGCAGGCCACCTTCATTGCTGTTGGTGAGAAAGGCTGTTTCGATCAGCACCGCCGGCATACGGGTGTGAGCCAGCACATAGAAGCGGTTCTTCTGGACGCCGCGATTGGCCCGGCCGGTGCCGGCCAGGATCGATCCCTGCAAAGATCTGGCCAGCACCAGGTCGCCTTGCTTGTAGTAGTGCAGGCTGGTGCCGTTGACGGACGGGTTGGTGCTGGCGTTGCAATGCACGCTCACGAAGAGATCGGCTTTCATGTCGTTGGCCACCTGGGCCCGGGCCCCAAGTTCTTGTTTGGCGCTCGAACCTGACCAGGAGACGTCGCGGTCGTCACTGCGCGTCATGACCACGTTCCAGCCCTGACCCTTCAGGATGCGAGAGAGTCGAGCGCAGATGTCGAGGGTGACCTCTTTCTCGGTCAAACCGATGGAGCGATTGACCGCCCCCGGGTCGGAGCCACCATGCCCGGCATCGATACAGATGATGCCGCCGGCGGTCGGAAACGAGGTCGTACCATAACCCTTGAGCACGGCGTAGCGGGGGTTGATCTCTTGATGCAGCACCTCGATGGCCAGGTCGTTCTCGCCTTTGCCGCTGAGAAAGCGCATATTGGCCGGACGCTTGAGATCCATCACCACGCGCACCACCGGCTTGGGCTGGGGTTGAAACTGGCTGACCCGCACCGACCCGACATAGGGGTCGTTGATCTCGAAAGCCTTCTTCTTGTCGGGCAGCATGGCGTTGGGGATGTCCATGAAGAAGCGGTTGTCGGGGGGAAGCAGGCGGCTCCACTCGTATTGCAGCGGGGCGTTGGCGTGGATTTCGAAGCGGACACCGTTGTTGATAGTGTCCAGACGCACCTCGCTGATGGTGGCGCATTGGAAGTTCTGGGCGGGTGCGCTGACCTGGGGCAGCTTCATGTTGAAGGCGATAGCCGAAGCCTTGCCCTGAGTCTGACCCGAAACGACCACGCCGTTGCTGGTGGGGATGACGATGCGGCTGATGGCCGGGCCGAGTTCGAACTGACCAAGACGAACGTCGCCCATCTCGGGATGGTCGACCGTCATTCGCGGGGTGTCGAGCACGGCTCCGGCCACATCGATGACGAAACGGTCGGGCTCGCGCAGGCGAAAGCTTTTGAAAGTGACGGGGGCGGTGGAGTCGATGACCAGCTTGACGTTCTTGCCACTGCCTTCGATTTTGACCGAACGGATTACGGGCTCGACGTAGACGGTCTGCTCGCGAAAGGTCAGACGCACGTCGAGCAGTTCTTCGAGGGCCGAGAGCGGGATGTGGATGGCACCGTCCATCAGTTGCGGAGCCATCGGCAGCTTGCGTCCCTCGTCGCCGGCCGGCAGGTGGGTCTGGTTGAGAGCCAGGCTCACGCCGTTGGTGCTGGTGAGGGTGGTCTTGGCCGAGGACCATTCTAGATTCTTGCCAAAAGCCTGGGCTACGGCCTGCAGTTCAGGTACGTCGGCTCGCACCATGAACTCTTCGTCGAGGCTGGTGGCCCGACCCTGAACTCGAAGCTTGTGACCTAGAAAGCGCAACTCGCGTTCGGAGCGGTCGCGCAATTCGCACTTAGGTGAGTCGGGCTCTTCTTGGGCCAGACTCGGCGTCAGGGTAGCTACCGTCAGCAGCAAGACGATGAGGACGCTAACGCGCTTGAGCATAGGTGTTCTCTCCTTGATTTAGTTCGGTCAAATAAACAAACTGAAGGCCGCGCGCTCTCGCTTCGGGAATCCATTGCTCGAGGGCGGCCAGGGTGTTGGCCCGAGGATGGCCGATGGCGATGGCGCTGCCATGGGTCTCGGCGACCTTCTCGGCCTGGGCGAGTTGAGCCAGAATCGGCTCGACCGCATCCTGGTTGTCAAGAAAGATGTCGCGTTGGAGCAGTTGCACGCCGGCCGCTGGAGCGAGCCTGGGGGCCACGCTGGCCCCGGTGGTGCGGCTGTCGAGATAGAAGATTTGTCGACGTTTGGCTTCGGCCAGGACCAGCCTCATGACGGCTTCGTTGGCGCTGGCCTTGGAGCCCTGGTGATTGTTGACTCCGACGATGCCAGGCACGGCGTCAAAGTCAGAGCGAATCTGGGTCTCGAGTTCCTGGGGGGTCATGCTGGTCTTGAGGGTGCCTGGACCAGGGTCACTCGCGCCTTCGGCCTCCATCGGCAGATGGAGGATGACGCATTTGCCCGAGGCCGCGGCTCGCTGGGCTACCTCGTGAGCGTAGGGCACGTGGGGCAGCACCGCCAGACTGATCGGGGTGTCGAGGGCGATGAATCCCTCGTTGGGAGAGTTGCCGCAGTCATCGATGACGATGGCCAATCGACCTTTGACCGGGACCTCAGCCAGGGGAGTGGGCTTGGGGTCGGGCAGGGGCGGACTGGCGACGGTCGCCGGGGTGGGAGTCGGTCGAGGCCGTTCGGCCGGTTTGGGAGGTGGGGTCTGGGGCGCAGGGGGAGCGGGGCGCACCTCGGGTTGGTTGGCTTCTGGCTCGAGAGGAACGGGTGGGGGAGGCGGCTCGACGCTCGCCGGGGCCGACGGATGGGACGCCGTGGGTTGAAGATAGGCCTGCCAACGCTCGAGCGTTGGTCCGGCCTTGAGGGTCAGATAAGAGCCGGCGGCAGCCCCGAACAGGGCGGTGGCGATAAAGCCGGCTGCCAATTTGGAGCGGCCCTGAGTGCCAGCCGCCTTCTTCTTCCTGGGTGCTTTGGCCAAGTTTCCTCCCACATGCTCGCGTCGAACAAACGCGACTTGAATGGTTTCCCTGCCATAGATTTAATTTCCTTCAACACCCGATAACTTCTGCCTTTTAGACCTGTCTTTCGCACGTTTGTTCTGGTCTGGAACTGTTCGATTCTGCAGGTATCGCTGCGGCGGGGACAAACTGCTTGAAGGTATGCGCCTGGGACCTGAGAGCTTTCGGTTCGAATGGGACTTCCCCGATGGTCGCCGGGCCCTGATGCGGCGGGCGGGCTGGGATGATGTCGACGCTTTGCGCGCTCTCTACTTCACCACCTACGGAGACCGCTACGGCTTACCCGAGGTGGTCGACGACGAGCGCTGCCGCCATGTGTTGACCAGTTCGGATTGGTTCTGGCTGTTGACCGAGTGCGAGGGTCGGGTCATCGCTTCGCTCATCTTCGGGCTAGAAAGTCGTCATCGCCTGGGCAAGACCTTCGGGGGGGTGGTCGAGGCCGAGTTTCGCGGCCACAAGATCATGCAGGTCATGCTGCGCGAAGGTTTGGGGCTCCTACTGTGTGAGGGAGGGCCTTTCGACCTCGTCTATGCCGTAGTCCGAACTTTCGTGTCGCTGAATTTCCATCTCGACTTGTCCGAATTGGGCTTCGTAGACGTCGGCATCTTTCCCAACGTGCGCAAGGTGCAGCACTACGAGACCCACGGGCTCAAAGTTTGCCTGGGCGAAGTGGCCAAGCGCGATCGGCGTCGGACGCCGGAGTTGATTCCGGAACTGGTCACCCTCTACGACATCACCCGCAAGCGCCTTGGCTTCGAGCCGGCCCGGCGGGTCACGGTCAAGCGAGACCCGCCGCCCCTCGAACGCGTCGAATTAGTCGAGCGCGCCGAAGTAGGCAAAGGGGTGGACACCAGCCGAGTCCGCTTTCTGTGGAAGACCTCGCGAGACCTCGAGTTCTCCTTCTTTCCGTTACATCTGCCCAACCTGATCTTGACCGATCCCAGCGGAGTAGTGAGGGTCTTTCTCTGCCTCCAAGAACGCGACGGTCACGCCAGCATTCTGGGCATTCGATTCGGTGGTTATGACCGGGCCGAAGTGCTGCTCTCGGTGGCCGACTACTGTCAGGAACGGGGCGCCACCTATCTCGAATTGCTGGTGTCGGCTTACTCCCCCGAAGACCAGGCCCTGGCCTATCGAGCCGGCTTTTTGCCGTGCGCCTATTTCCCGGCCGCTGAAGTCGACCGCCAGGGACGCCGGGCGGATGTGGTCATCACCTCGAAGACCTTTGTTCCGCTCCATTTTCGCGGACTCAAGCTGCCCGAGCAGACCAAGCCCTACCTGCTCGAATTCTACAAGACCTACACGGCCCATCTGTGGGAGGAATTGATGGATGCCTGAACAGGCCCGCGCGGCCGAGGTGCTGCGCACCTTTCGCGGCTCGACCGACAGCCTGATCGGCAGTCGCCGTGGCCTTTTGATCCGCAGACGAGACGACCGTGCCTTTCTCAGGGCCATGCGAGAAGCTTTCGCCCACCATTACCTGGCCTGCCCCGAGTATCGCCAGGTCTGCCATCGCCAGGGTCTGTTACCCTCGAGGCTTCGGCGGTTGGAGCAACTGCCGGACATACCGTATCTGTTCGTGACGGTCCTCAAATACAACCGTCTGGTCTCGGTGCCCGACTCCAGGCTGCGCCTGGTCTTGACTTCCAGCGGCACCAGCGGCCAAAAAAGCGCCATTTATCTTGATGGCAAGTCGCTCCAGCGCATCGAGCGCATCGTGCGCCATATCTATGGCGACCTGGGAATGGTCAACCGCCGGCGGACCAACTATCTGTGCTTCACCTACGACCCCGAAGTCGCCGGGGATCTGGGCACGGCCTTTTCCGACAAGTTGCTGACCAACCTTACTCGGGTGGCCGAAGTCTTCTACTGTATCCGCTGGGACGGCGGCGACTGGTATGTCGACCGTCAGGGGGTGCTCGACAAGCTCGAGCGGTTCGAAGCGAGCGGCAGACCGCTGCGAGTGCTGGGCTTCCCGGCCCACGCCTGGGACGTGCTGGGCAAAATCGTCGAGGAGCGAGGCCGACCCTTTGCCTTCGGTCCGCTCAGTTATGTCATCACGGGTGGCGGGTGGAAGACCCTGGCCGGCCACGAGATCCCCAAGCCCGAGTTTCGCGCCAGGCTAGGCGAATGGCTGGGGATCCCTGCCTGTAACGTGCGCGATCTCTACGGCATGGTCGAGCACGGGGTCCCCTATTGCGAGTGCGAGTTTGGTCGCATGCATGTGCCGCGCTACTCGCGGGTGTTCGTGCGCGACCCCGAAAGCCTGAAGGTGCTCGAGTGGGGGCAGACGGGCATGCTACACTTTCTGACCCCTTATTTGCATTCGTTTCCAGCCATCTCGCTGCTCACCACCGACCTCGGCCATCTCGAGCCGGGTTGCCCCTGCGGCCGCCGTTCCCCGGTGCTGGTCCTGCAGGGTAGGGGAGGGGTAACCAAACACAAGGGTTGCGCGATTGCAGCGCTCGAGGTGCTCAAGACCTGATGCGCCACTATCTATTTGGCAAGGTGGTCGAGCAGACTCTCGACGCATCGGCCGTGGCCCGATTGGCGCAGGAAGCCAGCCGGCGGGTGCCCAGCGAGGTATCGGTGCGCGACATCGTCGATCTACTCGACCGAGTCGGTCGGCGCTGGCGGGATCCGGCCTATCCGGCCAGATCTTTCGTGCTCGAGCATCTGCCGGCCATGGTGGGCTTCTCTGAAGTGATGGTGGCGGCCGGCCTGGATGAATTGGCGCGATTGTTGTCGCGGCACACGCTCATGACCAAGATCCGAGTGGAACTCGGACGAATGTCGGCCCTGGATGGCTGGGTCTGGAAAGAGGGGTATGAGGGCTACGTTCGCGCCCTGCCTCTGGGCGTGGTCAGCCATGTCTCGCCGGGCAACGTCTTTCTGGGGGCGGCCGACTCGCTGGTGCACGGTCTTTTGACCAAGAATGCCAACCTGCTCAAAGTCGCCAGCCTGGACCCCGTCTTTCCAATCCTGTTCGCCGAGAGCGTGCGCGAGGCCGATGCCGAGGGGCTGCTGGCCGAGAGTTTCTCGGTGCTAGCTTTCCCCGGGCAGGACGATGCCATCGCGGGCGCCCTCAAAGGCCACTCGGATGGTCTGGTGGTGTGGGGTGGAGCCGAGGCGATCGAAAGTTGGCGCCGGGACGTGCCCGGTCATTGTCGTTTCATACCGTACGGGCCACGGTTCTCTTTCGCTCTGGCCAGCCACAAGGCATGCGCAGGGCTTTCGGCGCAGGCCCTGGCCCTGGATGTAGTCATGTGGGAGCAACGAGCCTGCGCTTCGCCGCAAGTGTTGTTCGTGGAAGGCTCTTACTCGGATTGGCGAGATTTTCTCGAGCAGCTGGGTCAGGAACTCGAGGCCCTCTCGGTGAGCCATCCGGCCGGCGAACTCGAACTCGACCAGAAGATCGAGATCCGGCGGGAGCGCGAGTTGACGGCCTATCGCGGGCAGGTGCTCGGGCCCGAACACGACTTCCGCTGGTCGATCCTTTGGCGCCAGTGGGAAGACCACCACGCGTCGGCCCTCAATCGCACCCTGGTAGTGGTGCCCTACCAACATTTCGAGCAGGTGTTGGAGTGGCTGGCTCCCCACCGTCACCAGTTGCAAAGTGCCGGCCTGGGAGTGACTCCCGGTCAATGGCGCCGCTATGCATTGCGCTTGTCGGCGGCGGGGGTTACCCGAGTGACGGAGTTTGGCCATATGCACCGAGCCAAACACGGCGCTCCCCACGACGGCTCGTACCAACTTGACCAGCTGGTCCGCTGGGCCACCATCGAGAAGCTACCCCGGCGCTTTGACGTGACCAAAAAGCTTCGGCCGCCGCCCCCCTCGAAGACGCGCAAGTTGGCCGAGCTGGTGAGTTATGCTCGCGCCCATTCCGGCTATTACCACCGTCGCTTGCCCGAGGTGACCATCCAACGCGCCCGCGACATCGAGCAGTTGCCGTGCCTGGCGGCTCACGATCTCCGCGAGCACACTCCGCCCTTAAGTCAGGATCTGCTCACGGGACCTTTCGAGGGAGCCTATGTGTTCGCCAGCGGGGGGTCGACCGGCGCGCCCAAGTTTTCCTTGTTCAACTATGAGGAGTGGGAAGACGTCACGGATATTCTCTCGGCCATCTATCAGGTGGCCGGGGTCGAGCCCGGCGATACCGTGGCCAATCTTTTCATGGCCGGCAATCTGTGGACTTCTTTTCTGGCCGCCAGCGAAGCGCTCGAAAAGCTGGGCTGCGTCACCCTGCCCATCGCCGGCAACGTAGAGGTCGACGACTTGATGGGTTACCTCGAACTCTTTCGGCCGACCGTATTGCTGGGGCTTCCCTCGCTCTTGATCCGGGTGGCCGAAGTGGCCGAGCGCAACGGCCTGGAGCTGAAGGTCCCCCGCATCCTCTATGGGGGAGAGCCGATGACTCGGGAGGCCCGTCGATACCTCGAGCGAGTGCTGGGCACCACCAGCATCATGTCGGCCGGCTACGCTTCGGTCGACGCCGGGCCCATCGGCTTTCAGACGCCAGACAATGCCGGCAGCGTCCATCATCTGGTCTATGACTACCAATTCTTGGAATTTCTCGATCCCGAGACTCAGCTTCCGGTAGCCTCAGGCCAGGTCGGAGAGATCGTGGTCACCTGTCTGAGGCGGCGATTGATGCCGCTGATCCGTTATCGCACCGGCGACCTCGGGCGCTGGGTCGACGAAGACGGGTGGCTCTTCGAACTCAAGGGGCGCATCGGGGACCGTCTCCGGGTGGGCACGGCCGACCTCTACCCCAGCGACGTGGCCCGCACCCTCGACGAGTTTGAAGGATTGGGGCATCTGTTTCAGTTGGTGGTATCCCAGCGAGGTCCCAAAGACCATCTCTGCTTGCTGGTCGAACACAATCAAGTCAACGAGCCACCGACCACGGTCGCCATCGAGACGGCTCTTCGAGCCCAGGTGCGCGAACTCGACGAGGCTCTCGCGGCCGGCTGGCTCGAACCCCTCGAGGTCATCATCCTCGCCCCGGGAGGCATTCCCAGAGTCGAGCGAACCGGTAAGGTGCGGGTGATCGTCGACCAGCGAGCAGGGGAGAAGGCGGTCTAGCCGGAATTTACAAACTGTTAACAAACAAATCTTCTTTCGACCCTTAACATTCGGGCCAGCCGAGGGAAGTATAACCAACAAGAAAATTCTTGAGTCTCACCAACACCCTGGAGGAATAATACAATGGCGTTAATTATCGGCGGTTTGATTCTCGGCGGCGCAATGCTTGCTGGACAGCTCTGGAGCGGACACAAAAACCGTGAACTGAGCGAGAAGTTCATGAACCAGCAGAGCGGCAAGAACGAAGACTCGATGAAGCAGTTCATGGCGATGCAGCAGCAGCAACAGGCGATGTCGATGATGTTTATGCAGCGCTATATGGGGGGTCAGGGTTTTGGTCCTCAGAGCCAGTTCGGCCCTGCCGGCCCCGGCGTCTACCCTCAGAGCTTCCCGGGTCCCCAGGCCTACTACGGATAAACAGTTCATCCCCACGATTTGACCAGAAGGTCGGGCCTCGCCCGGCCTTTTGACGTTCCAGGGTTTATGCTGTCCTTGTTGAAAGTGCCCTGCGGAGGTTGCCAATGCTCTGTATCAAGTGTGGACACGATAGCCCGGAGGGGTCGAAATACTGCGAGAAGTGCAACGCGGTGTTGCCGCAGCAGGCACCGACCGGTATTCCGGGCGCCGAGTCATCGCTTGACCTGAGCGAACTGGTAGACTACCCGGTTCCTGAAACCCACTATCGCAGCCCGGTGCTCGAGGCTCTGGCCTGGGCCGTGCAGGCGATCATCGACGGCGAGGGCGACCTCGATCCGGTCATCGAAAATTACGAGGCCTTCGTCGAGGTTTTCGAACACACTCGAGAAGAACTTCCGATGGCCAAAGAGGTTTTCTATAGTCAGCGGGGTGTGATCGAGGGCGACCCGTTTCCCACCCAGCTCAACTATTTGATCACCAAAGCCGAGGAGTTTTTCGATGCCGGTCAGGCCAAGATGGAGACCTTCTTCAATAACTTCGAGAAAGACCAGGCCGAAGCCGAAGAGCTGATCGCGGCAGTGGCTTCGCTGTTGCAATGCAACGACCAGATGTGCATGGCTATCGAGATTCTCAGCGGCCGGGTCGATGCCTTTAATGAAACCATCAAAGAGTTTCAACACATCATCAAGCTTCAAGGCGGTTCGGCCAAGGAGGAAGTTAGTGTCCCGACCCCGGTCGATTCTACAGACCTTTAGTCTCATCGCTGTCTTGTGGCTGTTTCTGGCAGCGCCAACCCTGGCGCTGCCTGTTACTGTCCAGTGGTTGGAGGCTCCTTCCCGGGCTCGTTTTAGCGTTTACGGCGAGGTCGTCTTCGAGTTGCTCGAGCCCACTCCTCAAGAGGCGGAACGAATCCGCAAACAGCTCGAAACGGGCAGCGAATTCAAAGTCACCGCCTCAGGGTCCGATGCTTTGATCTGGGTGTCGGGCCAGCAGCTGGGCTCGATCAGTCCCGGCCAGGCCAATCGTTGGAATACCACCCCCTACAGCCTGGCGGCTACCTTCGTAGAACGGTTGCGAAAAGCCAGCCAGGGAGCCCCCGCCTTGCGATTCGAACCCGATGGTCTGATCGTGCCGCTAGACGAAGGTCGCGAAGCGGTGGTGGTGGGCGCCCCCGGGCCGGCCCCGGAGGTGTCCAACTCCAATCCTGGAGCAGCTTCGGTCGAGTTCGACGGCAAACGCGTACGCCTCAAGGGTCTGGCTGCCGGTGATGGACGAGTTCGGCTCGATTGGGGCAGCCGAACCCTCGAGCTTCCCTTCAAAGTCAGACCCTGGGCCGGCCGGTTGCCCCAGACCGTGAAGCTGCGCTTGACCGGTCGGCTCGAGCCCGCCGTCTTCCGTGAAGCCCTCGAGCGCGAGTTGTTGAACGGGCTCTACCCCGGCGCCAAGCTCTCGGTAGCGGTGCCGGCCAAGCTCGAGGGGGGCAGCTTCGAGTTGGCCGCCAGCGCCGAAGGTCCAGGCTTGTTGCCGGTGTCGGGCAAGCTCAAGGTCAACCTCGACGTCCAGGAGTTCAATCTAGCCGAGGCCCAGGCGCTGGCTCTTTCTAACCGACCCGAGAAGATTCTTTCCACGGGCTGGCTTTTCGATCGGGCTTTGCCCACCGGCCCGACCCGAGTGCTGTATCACCATCGCAACGATCCCGGCGGGCCCGAGCGCTATCTCGAGTTGCTGGTCGAAAATCTCGACGCCAAGCCTAATCGTTTTCACACCGTGATGGCCTCCTACGGCCCTTCCCCCGACGAGATCCATGTGGGCCACACGGCCACTCTGAGGTTTGTCGAGAGAGTGCTCTCTGACGAAGGTCAAATGTTGAGCCTGGAGGCCGGGCAAACCCGTCTGGTGGACCGGTTGCGCATGAAGCCGGGTCAGACCGTGAGCGGCATGGCCTATCTGACCCCCCTGGATGGGGCCAAATTGCGTTTGAAGCTCCGCGTCGTCTCCGAGACCGAGGAGTTCATCGACGACTACGCTCCCACTCCCGCCAATTCACGCACCGCTCGAGGTCTTTATGCGCCCAGTCTGAGCCAGAACTATTCTCACCTACTCGGGGGTCGCTATACTTATATCACTCTCGGGGACACGCCCTTTCTCGAGGACCCCGAGACCGGCGAGGCCTCGCCGGGCAACTTCGGCGCGGTCTATCGCTTGCAGTTGGCCCTCTACAACCCGGCCGACGAGGTTCGCGAGGCCTGGCTCGAGTTCGTGCCAGGCGGCGGGCCGGCCCGGGGGGTGGTGCTGGTGGACAATCGATTGCTGGATGTGGCCATGGGTAACTCCCGGACCCGCATCCCCCTGGCCCGTTGGGAGCTTGAGCCAGGCGAACGCCGCTACGTCAACATCGAGACCATCCCTCAGTCTGGCAGCAATTATCCCGTCAGGCTGGTGGTGCAATCTCAATTCGAATCGCGAGAGGATCTCGAGGTGGAGGCGCAGGCCGCGCCCCCGCCCTTGATCCCCTAGCGGTTCAGAAGCTATGATGCTCAAGGAGCCGTGAACGACTTGCTGCGATTGCTCATAGATGGAATGTTAAGCCTGGTCCCCGGGCGCGGCCGCAATTCGCTAGTCGAGCGACGCGGACAGATTCGGCTAAAGTGTCGATACCCTGTGCTGGTCACCTCGGGTGAGCGCAGTTTTCGCTCCCTGGTCACCGACCTGGGTCCCGCCGGTCTGCGGGTAAAATACGTGGGCCGCCTCAAGAAGGGAGCCCCGGTCTCGGTGCAACTGACGGAAGGTGGCGCCGAGGCGGTGGCTTGCAAGACGGTCTGGTGCCGGGCTCGCAGGCTCTCTTCGGATCGAGTGGCCGGCCTGGCCTTCGCCGACTCACCCGAGCAACTGGCCAGCTCGTGGGTCCACCCCCTGCTCAGTGAACTGGGTTGGACCGACTTGAGGCCCCAGCGACGCGAGTGGGTTCGAGTCGCCGCCGACCTGCCCGTCACCCTGGATGGAAAGGGTGAGCGTCGGGCCTTATTGCTCGACCTGGGGGTGGGAGGCGCCCTGGTCCAGATCGATTTCGAACCCGCCGGAGACTATAACCTGAGGCTCGGCCCGTGGGGCGAGCTTCCAGGACTGCTGCTGCCTTCGCGGGTGGTCGGCAGCCATCACGACGACCTGGCTCAGGTTCGCTACTGCCGGCTCGCCTTTGCGCCGCTCGATGACGCGGCCGTGCGCGAACTGGGACACTACATTCTGAAACTGCTACGGGACTCTTTGCTTTAGTCACGAGGAATGGCATACCGAGAGCAAAAACTAGGTGCAGCGTGACTGACTTCGAACGACGAGAATTCAAGACTTCGGATGAGCCGGTGGCCAACGAGATCGCCGAGATTACCGACGCTATGCTCGACGAGATTCTGCTGACTCTCAAGCTCGAGCGAGCGGCTGTCCTGCTCGAAGACGAGTCCGGCTGGAAGATCGCCAGCACGCACGACCTGCCCAAAGACGGTTTCTGGACCATCGCTCCCATCAGT
This sequence comes from Vulcanimicrobiota bacterium, assembly GCA_050250895.1. Taxonomy (GTDB): domain Bacteria; phylum Vulcanimicrobiota; class Xenobia; order Xenobiales; family JADMJV01; genus CAYRFU01. The sequence continues at coordinate 463,706 of JBFWNU010000006.1, forward strand.
CTCTCGATTCTCAAGGACGCCTTCGACAAAGAGCAGCCACTGATGCTGGTCGATGCCGTCGGTAATTCCAACTTCAAAGACGCTACCAGCGTGGTTCTCTCGGGCCTGCGCTCGGTCATCTGCGTGCCGATCCCCGACAGCTGGGGCCGCATGCGGGGGATGCTCTATGCCGACAACCGGTTGGCCAGCGGCGCCTTTTCCCCCGACGACCTGGGCACCCTGACGGAATTGGGCAAAGAACTCGGTAGTCGATTGTTCTAGGGGATCGGGCTCCGGGGTCGAAGGCGGCTGGCGGAGGCGACTGTGGACGAGCAAGACCGATTGATCCTGAGAAGCCTGGTCCAGATGATGTGGGCCGACGGCGAAGTCAACGAGCGAGAGCGCGACCTGTTAGGCAAGATGCTGGTGGAGCTGGGCGTAACGGAAGGCGACATCAAAGATGTCGCAGCTATGCTCACCCATCCTGAGTCTCTCGATGTCGAGGCCCTGCGTGGCCGCATTCCCGAGGTGGAAGAGCGCCTGGCGGTGGTCAAGGCGATGCTGGCCATGGCGATGGCCGACGGCGTGCTAGAGCTATCAGAAACGCGCTTGATGTCGCGCCTTTCCGACGTGCTCGAGTTGAGCGACCAGCAGATGGAGGAAGCTTGCAGTGATGTTCTGGCTCAACCTGAAACTTAGTCTGGTGACCGGACTGCTGGTGTTGCTGGCCGGCCTGGCCCTGGCCCAGCCTTCGGCCCCGACCGGCTTGACGGTGACTCCCAACGAGGAGGTGGCCGGCGTCAACCTGCGTTGGGACCCCGTTCCCGGAGCGGTTGGTTACGAAGTTCTCCAGTGGCGCAACGGCAAATGGTGGTTCAATGACGAAGACCCCAGCCGGACGCCCCTGACCAGTTCAACCACCATCGGCAATCTCGAGCCCAATACCGAGTATCGCTTCAGTGTTCGCGCCGTTGGCGGCGAGGGCGAGGCCGGCGCGCTCAGCGAGGCCGTCGAGGCCTCGACCCGTCCGCGCGAGGTGACGGTGCGCCCCACCCAACCCGACGCGCCGGTTCCTAACGGTTCTACCACCATGGTCGATCCCAAGCTCCCAGCGCCCGACGCTCCCACCGGGCTTTTTGCCTTCTTCACCTCGCAAGACGAGATCAAGCTGACCTGGCGCGCCTCCCGACTGGCGGACCGTTACTATGTCGAGGAAGAACTCCAGGGCCAGTGGGCTCCGGTCAAGCCCGAGGTCCAGGTGCGCTCGGCCAACGAGGTCATGATCAAGAATCACCCCACTCCCGGACCCTATCGCTTCCGCGTTCGGGCCGTGGGCAAGAACGGCAAATCCTCGACCCCCAGCTTCCCGGTCACCGCCCGCAGGGACTAGCTTTTCGCGTGGTGCGCAGAGACTAAACCTTGACGTAAGGCCCACGCCTCGGCGTCCCGGCGGCCTCGGCGGTTAACCTCGCCGAGCGCCCCAGAGCTACTCCTCTTCGCTCATGAGCGCGAGTTCCTCTTCAAAGCGCGCGCGGCGTTGTTGGCGTTCGCGCTCGATCCGCTTGGACTCGACCTGGTTGATATGATAGCCCGGGGGCAGGGCGTCGAGCAGGGCGCGGAGGTAGTCAAGCGAATCGGCCGGAGCCACTTCTTTGACCCGAGCCACCAGTTCGCCATGGGTGTTGGTTTCGTAGTAGACGAAGCCTAGCTCGGCCAGGTCCTGGGGGGTCAGGCCACCGGGAAAGTCGCCTTCCACCCGCAGTCGCTTGCCGTCTTCTTCCACAAAGAGCCTGGCCACGCAGCACTCCTGGGCGTCGCAGATGCAAACGACCATCCCGCCCTCGGTCACGTCTTGCTCACCTGGTCGAGAATCTGTTCGGCGGAGACTGCCTGCTTGAGATCATCCCAGCCAGGAATCTCGGCCAGGCGTTGGTTGACAGCGGCTACGGTTTCGAAGAAGCACATCAGCGACCCGATAGAGAAGGCGTCCATGCGAGGAAGCTCGAGCCGAATCAGGGGGTGCTTGGCGCGGACACACCGCTCGGCCAGAACCCGACGATACGACTCTTCGAGGGTGCGGATCTTGCTGCCCTTGCAGTCGGCCAGACCGTCATAGTTGCTGTCGGGGCCACCCAGTTCGGGCTCTTCCGACATTTGAGCGAATTCGACCGAGACCTCGAACTGGTGCCGGTCGACCCCTTCAGGAGCCGGTCCGTTAAGGTACAAACGTTGATGGGTGGTCCACGAATTGGCGAAGGCGGCGTGGGGGGCCAGGGCTTGCGAGCTAGGACCACACACGTAGCGCCACCACTCGCCCAGCCAGTGCAGTCGCGGGTCGGGCAGCGTCAGGCATTCGCATTTGCCGTCTCCCCACAGGACCTCTCGGGCCGCCGCAAACTGAAAGCAGTCGTTGTCTTCGATCGGTTGCTTGTCCATCGAGCGGGCCAGGGAGCGAGCCCCCTCGAGCACGGCCGTGGGATCGACGCCGATGGTGGCCAGGGGCAGCAAAGTGGCTGCGGTCAGGGCCAGATATTGGCCTTTGGCGCGTAACGGCAGTTTGAGGTGGCGGTGGCCTTCTAGCTTGGCCAACTCGTGCAGGGCCCGCGAATCTTCGCCCGAGACCAGCACGATGCGGCGTTGCGACTCAGCCAGACCGTGGCGGCGACGAATGACGTCGGCAATCACCCGCTGGGTCACGGCCAGTTCGATGGAAGGGTCGCCATAGGAGCAGACAATGGCGCTCAACTTGGCCCGGCCCACCGTGGCGGCGAATTCTTCCAACACATCCGTGCTGAGATGGTCGCCCAGAAAGATGAGGCGGGGAATCTGCCACCCCATGACGGGCTGAAAGGCTTCGAGCATGGCTCGGGCGGCCAGGGCGCATCCACCGCTGGCGGCCACAATCAACACATCAGAGTTCGCGCGCAGCTCGTCGGCTACGGTGACCATGCGCTTGAAGTCGGTCTCGCGCAAAAGAAAGGGAACTTCGAGGCTCGGAAGAGCCTTCTGCTTCTCTTCTAATTTGTGACCGAACGTCGCCAACTGGGTGGTTAGTGGTCCCAGATCAAGTGGCTCGCCGAGGTGAGTGAGATCTACCGAGACGAGCGAGCGTTTGGCTCCCATGCATGACCTCCGAGTTGTGGCCGGGTTCGCCGCAGATGGTGATAAACCTGCGTCAGGGCGCAGAGCGGCTCTGCAGGCGCGAGATGCGACTGCGGTACGCTTCCAGGATCGGAACCACTCGGCCTTGTGAGACCAGTTCGACAAATACCTCGACCGCTCGAGGGTCGAACTGGGTGCCAGAATTTCTCTGCAATTCTTCGATGGCTGCGTCGATGGGCATTCCCTTGCGGTAGGGACGGTCGCTGGTCATGGCGTCAAAGCAATCGGCCACACACATGATGCGGGCTCCCAGAGGAATGTCTTCTCCGATTAGACCGGCGGGGTAGCCGCCGCCAGCGTAACGCTCGTGGTGATGCAACATCGACGGCAAGATGCGTTCGAAGGCCTTGACCGGACGCATGATCTCCACCCCGTACTGGGGGTGCCTCTTCATCTCGGCGAACTCTTCGTCGGTGAGTCGGCCGGGCTTGTGCAGGATGTGGTCCCGAATGCGAATCTTGCCGATGTCGTGAAGTAGAGCGGCGTAGCGAATGTCGTCGATGGCCTCGGCGCTGAGTCCCATGGTTTCAGAGATCATCACCGAGTAGGCGGTGACTCGTTCGGAGTGGCCCTTGGTGTAGGGATCACGGGCGTCGATGGAATTGGCCAGGGCGCTGATGGCGCTCAAGAAGAGGTTGTGCAACTCGTCATGCAGGCCGGCATTCTCGATGGCTACCGCCGCCACGCTGGCCAACTGGCTAGCCAATCCCAGATCCTGCTGGGTAAAATCGCTGCCGTCTTGCTTGGTGCGGATATTGAGCACTCCCACCACTTTGTTGTTAGTCAGCAGGGGCACACATAAGCTCGAGTCGTTGTCTTCAGAATTGGCACGCGAGATGAGAATCGGCTTGCCCCGCTCGGCCACCTTTCCCGATACGCGATGGCCCAGCCGCACCCTCGTCTTCGAGACGATGTCCTCGGATAGGCCGCGGGCCAGACGAATGCTCAACTCTCCGCTGGCTTCGTCGAGCAGCATCACCGAGGCAGCCTGAGCCCCAAGCAATGCCAGGGTTTGGTCGAGGACGGCCGGTAAGATCTGCTCGAGGGAGAGACTCGAGTTCAAGACGGTGCCAAGCCGGTAGAGAGCTTCGAGTTCGCTCACCTGGCGCTTGACCTGTTCGTAGAGTTGGGCATTGTCGATGGCCGAAGCGGCGTGGCTGGCCAGCACCGTTAAAATCTTGAGGTCTTCGTCAGAGAAGTCGCCGCCATCGCGGCGGCCGCTCAGGTTAAGCACCCCCAGGCAGCGGTCTTTGACCTTGAGTGGCACGCACATCGCCGACTCCATCTGCGAGACCGGCTTCGAGGAAGTAGAGTCTTTGTCTTTGATCCCTTTGCGCAGCAGACGGGCCTGTCCCTCTTGAGCGACCCAGCCAGAGATCCCCTCACCCAGGGTGACTCGGGTGGTGGTGACGATCTGTTCATCGAGGCCCTGAGCTACCAGCATCTTGAGCTCTGAGCGCACCTCGTCGAGCAGCATCAGCGAGCCGTTCTCGGCTTGGAGCAAAGAGATGGCCTGGTCCAGTACTTTCTTGAGCACTTCTTCCAGACGGATGGTGGAACTGATGGCCGTGCCCACTTCGTAGAGGGCGGCCAGGGTCGACATGTTGCGCGCCTGCTGATTCTGGTCTTGAATGGTCTGGGCGGCTAGTTCGGCCAGGCTGACCATCATATCTTTCACCCGAGCCATGTCGAGGGGAATGGGGGCAGGGTGGCAGGCCAGTGCCTCTTTGATTTGTTCGGGGGTGACGTCGAGACGCTCGGCCAGGGCCTCGATGTCCTCGAGTTTGGGGGGAGTCTCCCACACGGGTCCCCCGATGACATAAGCCACCCGTTTGCCCTCGAGCACCACGGCGTGGACGAGATACGAGAGCCGACCGACCCCCGGCACCAGTCGAAAGCCCTCGTCGTCAGAAGCGACCTCCGCGACCAGACGGTGCGGATGGGCCACGAGGCGAGGATGGAGCAGATCCTCGGGATGAGAAAAATGAGCAGAGGCTGACCCATCGCGCGTAATCACCGCGAGGCTCAAACCGGTGGCCAGGGTTAGGACCTTCTCAACTTTTTCCAGGGGCCGCAGACTGAAGGCTACGGCAGGTCCCGGGAGTGCGTCGACCCTATCGGCAACGGTCTTCACGCTCGGTGTTTCCTCCATACCCCTCCCGATCTCTGCTTAATTCGGCGGTTCGTTCGACAAACCCTGGATGAAACCGGTAGGAAGCTGTCGAAAGGGCCCAGATGAGCCGAAATTTCTTGCGTGGGGCGGGGGTCGCCATTCTGCTGGCTCTAATATTGTCTCCTATAGGTAGAGCCGACCTGGATGACACCGTGCATGTGGTCCAGACCACCAGTCAGGTTCTCATCAAGCCGTCTGGTGCGCACGAGTTCTTCCCCAAGGCTCAGGCAGCCCTCGAGCGCGGCGATCAGGTCAAGACCAACAAAACGGGCATCGCCCAGGCTCAGATCGGTGGCGGCGCGAGTGGTGCAATGGTAGCTTACATCGGGCCCGCGACCGAGGTCGAAGTGGGGGAGTTGCTCGAGAGGGCCGACCGCCAGCTTCAACTGCGTCAGGGCCGGGTTCGAGCCTACCGCAAGTATCGCGATCAACCCGGCTTTCGCATCACGACGCCCAATGCTTCGCTGACGGCCCGCGGAACCGAGTGGCTGGCTCAGCACTCTCCCAGGCCCGAAGGCGTCGCCTCGGCGGATCCCGTGCTGGGGGAACTGAGCACCCACGATCTCGGCTGTCAGCCGGGCGAGACCCGGGTGGCCATTTTGCACGGTTCGGTGGCTGACGCCCAAGGTAACTCGGTCGCGGCCGGCCACACCCTGGTGGTGGGCGAAGATGGGACGTCTCAGCGAGACCCCGACGCTTTTCACTTTGCCAGGCGGCCTCGCCGCGGCCGGGCCACCTTGTCGATCAACGGCAAAGAGGTCGAAGTCGAGTACCACACCGGGCTCCAGGACGCCTCCTCGAGGCGAGCCATCGAGAAGGGAAGCTACTCGAGTGGCGAGCGCACCCAGACCAACGAACTGCTCAATCCTCAGGGCCGGCCGCAAACTCATCCTAGCCCGCCGAGCCCGTACACCCCGCCTCCCAGTCCGTGACGCGTCGCCTCTACGGCTTCTATCTGGCGATCGGGGTGTTGGCGTTGCTCGTTTTCGGGCTGCTGCAGACTCGCTTCCCGAGTTTTTTAGGCAGTCCTATCGATGAGCGACTCTATCGTTTTTGGGGCAACCAGGTTCGAGCCGAGTTGACCACGGGTGAGCTTGGTCCCGAAGCCGAGCGCCTACTGGTGGTCGTGATCGACGATCAGAGTCTCGAGACCCTGGGGTTGACCTGGCCGATCCCGCGCGGCCTCTATCCGGCGGCGGTAGCCAAACTCAAAGAGGCCGGCGCCAAGACCATCGGGCTTGACCTGGTGTTTCCCAATCCCGGCCCAGACCCCGAGCAAGATGCCCAGCTGGCGGCCACGCTGGCCGAGCCGGACGTGTTCTGCCCCTTTGGGCTGGTGGTCGACGGCGACCGCCTGCGCCCGCTGGAATCAGCCCTCCACGAACCGATGATTCGAAGCGGATTTGCCCTGTCTCAAATGGAGTTCGCCGGCCCCGGGGCCAGCGGCGAGCGGATTCCTGACATTCGCTTTGCGGTGCTGGGGATCCAACGCGAGGTGACCGACATGCTGGGTTTCGTGGTCGAGCAACAAGGCCAGGCGGTGCGAGAGGAGTATTACGCCTTCAGCGTGGCTTTGATGGCGCATTTCCAGGGGCTTACCCCGGCCCAACTGCTGGGCCGCGTGCCCCACCAGGCTGAGCTTCACCCCTTCGAGTCTTTCCTGTGCCAGATCGACTTTGCTCGCATTCGCTACCTGCCCCCCGGCCTGACCCACCAGCGACGCCGGGCCCCCGAGGTGGCGCTAGCCGAGGGCGAAATTCGCTTTGTCGAGCCCCGCGACGATTTCGCCCTGCGCCAGCGCAAGACCACCGCGGCCGACTTGCTGCAGGTGGTCAGCTTGTTGGAGCTGTTGACCACGCCCAGCCAGGAGTTGGCCGAGCGCTTCGAAGGCAAGCCGTTCCTGGCCATTCTGGGCATCGCCGCCGAAGCGCAGGATCTCAAGACCACTCCTGTGGGCGATCTCTATGGAGTCGAAGTCCAGGCCAACATCCTGCTCAACCTGGCGCTCAAGAACTTCATCCTCGAGTTGCCCCGGGGTCGAGCACTGGGCCTGGTCCTGGCCACCGTCCTGCTCGGACTATGCCTGGCAGTCGTGCGCGAACCTCGCCTGGCCGGCCTCGGCATCCTGCTGCTGGTCCTGCTCTATTACGAGTGGGCGCGTCGCGCTTATCTGGGAGGAGGCTACCTGTCCTCGGACGGCCTGGCCGTACCGGTCGGTCTGCCCGTGCTGGCCATGGTCTCGACCTTTTGTCTGGCGCTGGTGGTGCGAGCCCAACAACAAAGAGCCAATATCGAACGGGTGTTGACCATGTTGCGTGAAGTCTGTCCTGTCCAGGACCTCGACCTGCTCGAGCAGCGCGAGGGCATCCAACTCGGGGGTGAAGAGCGCGAGTTGACCATCCTTTTCTCGGACCTGCGCGGCTACACCAGTTTCGCCGAAAAGCTCGACTCTCTCACCGTGCTGCGCACTCTCAACGAATACTTTGGCACCGTCGGGGCCATTTTGGAAAGCCACGGAGGCTGCGTCTTCGACTACCAAGGTGATGCTCAGATGGTCGTCTTCGGGCTGATGGAGGGGTCACGAGGCGACCACGCCACGGCCGCCTGCCAGGCCGCCGCCGAGATGGTGCTCGAACTCAACCGCAAGCGGGCCGAGTGGGCTGCAGAAGGGAGGGCCATGCCGGAAACCGGCGTGGGTATCGTGACCGGCAAGGTGTCGTTCGGCTTTTTGGGAACAGCCCAGCGAAAGCAACGGGTGGCCATTGGGGACCCCACCAACACCGCCGCCCGAATTCAGGGAAAGTCGGCCGAGATGGGTCATGCCATCCTCCTCTCCCAATCCACTCTCGAGGCGGCCGGGCGCCCCCTGCCGGTGGTCAAGCTTCCGGCCGTCGAACTCAAAGGAAAGGAGCATCCCTTGCAGATCTACGCCATCGACCTCGAGGCCGTAACGAAAGGTGGTTTCATCGAGGCGACCGAAGGCAGGAACGACCCGGAATCCGACAAAGCCAGTTAGGTAATTGAGGGTGGAGGTGAATTTGCGAGATATCCCCGAACTGCTGCGCGAGGTCCCATTGTTTTCGGGCCTCTCCTCGGAGGACATCGAGGCCCTGGCGGCCATCGTGGCCCGCAAGTCCCACGGCAAAGGCGAAACTCTCTTTCATCAGGGCGACCCCGGCGAGGAGTTTTTGATCCTCACCGAGGGCAGCGTCAAGATCGAGTTGATGAATCTCGACGGCAAAGAACTCACGCTGACCATCCTCACGCCCTACCAGTTTCTCGGCGAATTGGCCTTGCTCGACGACGTACCCCGCTCGGCCACCGTGGTGGCCATGGAAAAGTCAGAGTTCTTGGCCATCAACAAGCGCGACTTCGCTCGAGTCATGGAGCGCTACCCGCGCATGGGCATTCCTATGCTGCGCCAGTTGACCAAGCGCGTCAGGGTGCTGACCGACGATATTGCCAGCATGGCCTTCATGGATTCCTACAGCCGGGTGACTCGCAAGATCCTGGCGCTGGCCGACGAGATGGGGGATGAACAAGAGGATGGCTCGGTCTTCATCGACCAATCTCTCACCCATCAGCAACTGGCCAACCTGGTGGGCACCACCCGCGAGACGGTGACCAAGATTCTCAACGAGATGAAAGATAACAACCTCATCTCGATTCGTCGCCATCGCATCACCATCCGCGACCGGGAAGAACTCAAGAGTCGTGCCAACCTGTCGGGCTTTATCTAGACCCACTTCTGCTTGAGTTCATAGAAGGTGCCATCCTCGAGGCTGGCCCGGATCTTGCGCATGACTTCGAGCAAGAAATGGATATTGTGGAGCGAGCAGAGCTGGCTGGCCAGAATCTCTTCGGCTTTGATGAGGTGGCGCAGGTAGGCGCAGCTGAAGTTGCGACAGGTGTAGCAACTGCAGGCCGGGTCGATAGGCGCGTCGAGTGTGCGAAAGCGAGCATTGCGCAGATTGAGCGTGCCGCGGCTGGTGATGCCAGCCGTGCCAGGGGTCACCATCACGTTGCCGGTGCGGGCGAAACGGGTGGGGATGACGCAGTCGAAGGTGTCGATCCCTCGCTCTACTCCCTCGAAAAGGTCCTCGACCTCGCCGATTCCCAGCAGGTGCCGCGGGCGGTCCTCAGGCAAGCCGGGCACGGTCCACTCGAGCACCTGGTGCATGTCTTGCTTGGTCTTTCCCAGCGAACCACCCACCGCAAAGCCGTCGAAGTCGAGGCTGGTGATGAACGCCGTGGACTTTTCGCGCAGGTCTTCCCAGGCGCCGCCCTGGACGATCCCATACAAACCCTGGCCTGGCTTGCGAGGAGCTTCCAGCGAGCGTCGAGCCCAGCGGTGGGTTCGCTCGAGCGAGCGCTCGGTGTAGGCGCGGTCGGCCAGGGGAGAAGTGCACTCGTCAAAGGCGAGGATCATGTCCGCTCCCAGTTTGGCTTGAATGGCAATCGAACTCTCGGGTGTGAAGCGATGAACCGAGCCGTCGATGTAAGAGCGAAAGGTGACGCCATCATCATCGATCTTGGCCAGGGGCGGTCCGTCGGAGTCGGCTCGCGGCTTGCGCTCTCCGGGGAAGACCCCTCCGATCTTGCCCACCCCGTGCTCCCGCGCCGCTCCTAAGGAAAAAGCCTGAAAGCCGCCCGAGTCGGTCATGATGGGCCGGTTCCAACCCATGAACCGGTGCAGCCCACCCAGCTCTTCGACCAATTCGCAGCCCGGGCGCAGATAGAGATGATAGGTGTTGGCCAGCAACCCCTGCACCTCGAGCTCGACCAGATCCCGAGGGCTGAGAGCCTTGACGGTAGCCTGGGTCCCCACCGGTAAAAATTCGGGCGTCTCGATGGAGCCGTGGGGTGTATCGATGCGTCCGCGCCGGGCCAGACGGCCGCAGCGGGCCAGGCTAGTGAAGTTCAGGGGCCGCATGCTGGTGCGTTCCCCCGTTGTCGGAGGGATCCTGCGCGCCTATAGGAAGCATACAGGATGCGGCGTTTGGCGATCTTGATGGCGATAGTCCTGGCCACTGCCTATACCAGCGCCGCTCCCGACAGCCGCAAACCGCTGGTTTTTCGCTACTACAACGATCCCACCATGCGCATCAACCAGGTCCTATGCGAGCAGTGGGAAAGGCAGAATCCCGGCTATCGGGTGGTCCACGAAACCTTGCCGGCCATGGTCAACACCCAGCGCGAAAAGTACGTGACCGCCCTGGCATCGGGCGACGATTCGTTTGATTGCTTTGCCCTCGATATCATCTGGGCGGCCGAATTCGCCAACGCGGGCTGGATCTTGCCCATCGATTCCTATACCAGTCCCGAGCGCCTGGGCCAGTTCATTCCCAGCACCCTCGAGCCGCTCCACTGGAAAGGAAAGCTCTACGGCTTGCCCTGGTCGTGTAATGTGGGCACTTTTTTCTACCGCAGCGACCTGCTCGAAGCGGCCGGTCGCAAACCGCCCACCAACTGGGGCGAACTGGTGGCCACCGGTCAGGCCATCCAGAACTCGGGCCAGGTCGAGACGGCCTTTGTCTTTCAGGCCGCCCGCTACGAAGGCCTGGTGTGCGATTTTCTGGAGTACCTGTGGGGTAACGGGGGCGATGTCTTTGACGCCAACGGCCAAATCGCTCTGCAGTCTCCTCAGGCCCTCGAGGCTTTGACCTTCATGAGCGACCTGATCCACCGCTACCAACTGGCACCCGCCCCGGTCGTCTCCTATCAAGAGCCCGATTCTTACGTAGCCTTCTCCCAGGGCGACGCGCTTTTCCACCGCTCCTGGCCTTACGTCATTCAACTCAATTTCGGCGACTCCAAGCTTAAAGGCAAGATCGGCATGTCGCGGGTGCCCGGCCATCGCGGTCTCGGCCACGGCACGCTGGGTAACTGGAACCTGGTCATCAACGCCCGCAGCCGGAACGCCGAGGCAGCCTATCGCCTCATCGACTTTCTGACTCAAGCCGAGGCGCAAAAGGTCTACACCCTCGAGAGCGGGCTCAATCCCAGCCTGCGGGCCCTCTATTCCGATCCCGAGGTGGTTTCCAAACGGCCCCAACTTCCCAAGTTTCTCACCCTGATTGAAACCGGCAAGACGCGACCGATCACCCCGCTCTATCCCAAAGTGTCCAAGATTCTGCAGGTCGAGATCCATCGCGCACTAACGCTCGAGACCACCCCTGAGAAAGCTCTCTCGGAAGCCACCTGGAAGCTCGAGTCGCTGCGCAAGCGCTATCCCGGAGTGCCGCTGCAATGATCCGTCAAGAGCGCCTGTCAGGATGGCTGTTCGTGGCCCCCACCCTGGTGCTGGTGTTGGTGCTGGCCATCGGCCCCATCGTTTACTCTCTGGGTTTGTCGTTTTTCATCCACGATCTCAGCCTGCCCCAACTGGGTAGCCCTTTCGTGGGCCTGGACAACTACCGCTACCTCTTGCGCGACTCTCGTTTCTGGTATGCGCTCTACAACACCATCTGGTTCACGATTACCTCGGTTGGCCTCGAGACCGTTCTCGGCCTGTTGATCGCCTTGATGATCAATCAGGCCTTTTTCGGCCGCGGCCTGGTGCGAGCCACCATCCTCATTCCCTGGGCTGTTCCCACGGTAGTCGGAGCCCAGATGTGGCGCTGGATTTACAACGACAAGATTGGGGTCCTCAACGATATCTTGCGGCGGCTGGGTATCCTGTCCGAGCCGTTTCCCTGGATCGCTTCCATCGATACGGCCGCCTGGGCGGTGGTGGGGGCCGATGTCTGGAAGACCACTCCGTTTATGGCCCTGTTGCTGTTGGCCGGCCTGCAGACCATTCCCGATTCTCTCTATGAGGCGGCCGAGGTCGACGGAGCCGACACCTGGCAGCAGTTCTGGAGCATCACTCTGCCCAACCTGCGCCCGGTCATGCTGGTGGCTCTGCTGTTTCGCACCCTGGACGCCTTTCGTATCTTTGACCTGGTCTATGTGCTTACCGGCGGCGCCTTCTCGACCGAGACCTTATCGGTGCTGACCGCCGATGTCGCTTTCGGGTCGAGCGCCTATGGCCTGGGTTCAGCCTATGCCACCGTCACCTTCCTGTGCGTTCTCTTCATTTCGTGGGTCTTCATTCGTTGGTTGGGAACCGAAGCCACATGAAGAAAACAGCACTCATTACGGGCATCGTGGTCTTTGTGGTTCTGGTCGCCTTCCCGTTCTTCTGGCAGTTTCTCACCTCGCTGAAGTCGCCCGCCGAGGTGTGGGCGGCGCCCCCGGTCTGGCTGCCCACCGAGGGGTTCGAGCCCGCTCCCATCGAGTGGGGGGACGACACCTTCGTGGCTCCCCGTTTCGTCGAGAACTACACGGCCATCTTCGCCCATCATCCTTTCGGTCGCTACCTGCTCAACAGTGCCATCGTCGCGACCGTGACCACCCTGGTGTGCCTGCTGTTTGGCTGCATGGCCGGCTACGCTCTGGCCAAGTTGAACTTTCCGGGCAAGACAGCCATTTTGAGCCTGACCCTGACGGTCTCGATGTTTCCTCAGGTGGCCATCGCTCCGACCCTGTTCCTGGTCCTAAAAAACTTCGACCTGATCGACCGCTACGCCGGATTGGTCCTACCGTATACCACTTTCGCCATGCCGCTGGCGCTCTGGAACCTCACCACTTTCTTTCGCCAGATCCCCGATGAACTCAAGGAATCGGCCATCGTCGACGGAGCCACCCCCTGGAAGACCTTCTGGCAGATCTTCCTGCCCCTGGCCACCCCGGGCATCTTCACCACCGGCATCCTCACTTTCATCGCCGCCTGGAACGAATTTCTCTTCGCCCTCTACTTCACCAACTCCGAGGCCATGCGCACCGTGCCTGTCGGCATCGCTCTTTTTCCCGGTCAATACGAGGCTCCGTGGGGCCAGATCGCGGCGGCCAGCGTGGTCGTCACTCTGCCTCTCATCGTGTTGGTGCTGCTGGCTCAAAAGCGCCTGGTCTCGGGCCTTACCGCTGGCGCCGTGAAGGGGTAACCGGCCACTGCGCGAACGGCCCGCGATGCTCTGGCAACAAACATTGCAACGACTGGGCATCGGGGCCCGCTGGGTCGAACTGGCCGAGGAGGGCGAACGGGCCACCGCCGCTCGTCGTGAAGAGATCCGTCGCCAGGGAACCGTCCGGGGCTGGCGAGTGCTCGAGGCCTTGCAGGCTGCCGGCCTCGGCGAGGGACACTTTGCCAACACCACCGGTTATGGCTATGGCGACGGCGGCCGCGAGCTGCTCGATGAGGTGACGGCTGCCATCCTGGGCACCGAAGCAGCCTGTCTGCGGCTGCAGATCGTGAGTGGTACGCACGCCATCGCCGCCGGGTTGTTTGGCAACTTGAACCCGGGTGACGAACTGGTCAGCCTGACGGGCCCCCCCTATGACACCTTGATGCCGGTCATCGGGCCTGGAGCTTGCTCTCTAGCCGAGATGGGGGTCAGCTATCGCCAGCTCGAGCTGGATGGAAACGGTCGCATCGACTTCGACAAAATCCAGGATTTTCTCCGCCCGACGACCCGGATGGTTTTTCTGCAACGCTCGCGGGGCTACACCTGGCGCCCTTCTCACAGCGTGGCCGAACTGGAGAAAGCGATGACCCTGGCGCGCCGCGCGTGTCCCGAGGCTCTGATGATGGTCGACAACTGCTATGGCGAACTGGTCGAGCCCGACGAACCCTCAGCCGATCTGTTGGCCGGTTCTTTGATCAAGAACCTGGGTGGGGGAGTGGTGCCCACCGGCGGCTATATCGCGGGGAGGCGCGCGGCGGTCGAGCGAGCCGCCAATCGTGTCACCGCTCCCGGGATCGGCGGCGAACAGGGTCCCACTCTGGGCTTTGCTAGAAACCTCGCCCAGGGCCTGTTTCTAGCCCCGGGAGTCGTGGCCGCTGCCCTGGAAGGAGCGGTGTGGGCGGCCTGGATGTTCGAGCAGGCCGGCCTGGAAGCTTCGCCCGGCTGGAAAGAGCCCCGCACCGACTTGATCCAGGCAGTGCGACTGGGCAGCCCCGAGGCTCAGAAGGCTTTCTGTCGTGGCGTGCAGCGGGCAGGTCCGGTCGATCACAAAGCCACTCCGCAGCCGGTGGTGAATCCCGGCTATCGCGATCCCATCCTCATGGCTGGAGGCACATTTATTCAGGGTTCATCGATCGAACTTTCTGCCGATGGTCCCCTGCGCGAACCCTACGCCTGTTATCTTCAGGGGGGACTCAACTTTGGCCACGTGCAGTTGGGGGCACTGCGCGCCCTGAGCGAACTCGAGACGGCAGGTTTCCTCCCTCGGGAAGGTCGCTAACGGTTCTTGAAGAAAATTCACAAAGGGTCGGCTGTGGGCTTGACCCAGGGGTAAGGCGGGGGCTAAAGGATTGCGATCGTGCGACCCGAAAGCCCACCATGTGGAGGTTTGGCCATGCGAGTAGGAGTTTTTGACTCCGGAGTAGGCGGTTTGACGGTAGCGGCGCGGCTCTTTAAAGAGTTGCCCGAGCTGTCCATTCACTACTTCGGCGACACGGCTCATGTTCCTTATGGCAGCCGCAGCGCCGAAGACGTGACTTATCTGGTCTGTCAGATTGCCAACTACCTCTACCAATCGGGCTCCGATGCCCTGGTGCTGGCCTGCAATACCTCGTCGGCGGTGGCCATCGAGGCCATTCGGGCCGAATGTCCGGTCCCGGTAGTGGGCATCATCGAAGCGGCTTGCCGAGCCGCCAACGAGGCCACCCAGAATGGCCGCATCGGGGTGCTTTCGAACGTCTTGACCGCCCGCAGCGGAGCCTATGACCGGACCGCTCAATTTCAGGCTCAGCGCCTGGGATTACCCATCCCCCAGGTGATCAGCGTCGGCTGTCCCAAACTGGTTCCGTTGATCGAAGCCGGTAAAATCAACGGGGCCGAGCCCACCGAAGCACTGGCCGAGTATCTTGCGCCTCTGCTTGAGGCCGGCGTCGACACCCTGGTGTTTGGCTGTACCCACTATCCTTTTTTGGCCCATCTCGTGCGCGAGATGGTGCCCGCCGAGGTGCGCTTGATCGACCCGGGAGCGTTCGTGGCTCGCGAGCTCGAGGCGGTGGGGGTGACCCGGCGACTGGGCGAGGGGCCGCCGGAGCACCGCTTTGAGGTCAGTGGTTCGGCCTCTGATTTCGAGGCCAACGGCTCACGCCTGATGGGCCATCGCCTGGCCGGCGTGCGCACCGTCAAGCTGCTGTCGTCTCCTCAATCGGCCGCCAGTTAACGGGTCAACTGGGCGATGAGAGGCTGCAGCTCGCGAGCCCGTCGAGAGCCCTCCAGCACCGTTTCCAATCCCAGATCGAGGGCATGGAAGTCGTTGGTCTCGAGAGCCGACACGATCTTCTCGAGCCCCGCTTGACAGCTAGAAACCACCTGCTCGGCCTGACCCTGGACCGATTGCACCTGACCGGCCACTTCCGGGGGCACCTCGAGTTCTGCCAGGCGGGTCACCACCCGACCGAACCGGTTGACCCGGTCGCGCAAGGTTTCAACCACGCGTCCGAGTTCCTCGGGCTGACCTCCGGTGCGAAAGGTCTCGACCTCGTCCACCAGCCTTCGCAAAGCCTCGGGCAACTCTCCGTGGCTGGCCTCCAACCCCTGTTCTCCCAGGCGCACATCCAGGGTGGCGTCGACCACTTCGGGGGCGGCCTGGGGTAACAAAGCGTGGCATTGGCTGCAACTTTTGGCCAGGGGCTGTTCGAGACCGCACTGGACGCAGCGCAACCTGGCCTGGGGAGGCGATTCAAGAAAGCGGTAGAGTTCGACCATCAGGTGGCTGCCTTCTTCCAACTCTGCCAAACCCTGCTGTAGCTCCTCTTCGTTCTGTTGGGCAAGAAAAAGTTCGATTTTGGAGAGGCCGTCGTCCATGACGGCCAGGGCCTCCTGGAATTCGCCCTGCCGGTCGGCCAGTTCCGGAATTCCCTGGTTCTGTTCCACCCTCAGCCGAAACTCTTCAAAGAGCTCGCGAAACCCGGCTAATCGCTCGGCCAGAGCCTCGGGAGGAAGATGGCCCTCGAGCACAGCGTAAGCAACTCGGATCAGCTCGTGGATAAAAGGAGAATCCGAGAACTTTTCTTGCTGTTCTTCCCATCTGCGCAGCTGACCGAAGGCCTCGAGCAATCGGTGGACCGTCTGTTTGAGGGCCTCGAGTAGCTCACGGTCGGCCTCGGATTCCTCTTGAGGTAGTTGGGAGAACAACAGGGCGAAGGCATCTTCGGCGGTCTGTCCCAGAGGCTGCAGCTCGCTGATGTAGCTGCGAAACTGAAACTCATAGAAGAAGCGGTCCTGAAGCTGCGTCAACTCGGCCTGCATCCGTTCGGACTGTTGATACAGGTCACTAAAAAGCAGATGGCCCTCGAGATACTTCTCGAAGGCCTTCTCGAACGGGTCGAAGGGCTCTAACGTCAAGCGTAGGCCGTCGCGCCCTGGTAGCGGGCGTAGTTAGCGGTGATATTGCGAACGTAGTTCTGGGTTTCACGGAAGGGGGGGACCCCGCCGTATTTGTTGACGTTGCCGGGGCCGGCGTTGTAGGCGGCCAGGGCCAACCGAACGTTACCGTTATAGCGGCGCAACATCTGCGAAAGATACTTGGTGCCGGCCATGATGTTTTGCTGAGGATCCATGACGTTGTTGCAACCAAGACTGCGAGCGGTAGCCGGCATCAGCTGCATCAGGCCGCCAGCCCCGGCACTCGAGGTCAGACCGTTGCGGCCGCCCGATTCTTGCTGGATGACGGCTTTGATCAAAGCGGGATCGACATTGTAACGCTGGGCTGCCTGGTTGATGATGCCATCGTACTGAGTGGCCGGGCCCTGAGAGAACTGACCGCCGCCGGGAGGGCAGTAAGAGGGGGGAGAACCGCCAGGAGAGGGGTAGGAAGGGTAGGGACAACAACCCTGCGGACTAAAGCCAAGACAGTTGCCCATGGAATTCATCGGCGAGAAGGGCATCATCGGGTATCCGCCCTGTCCGCCCCCCATCATCTGGCTCATCATCATCATCAGCTGCATCATGCTAAACAGCTGTGTCATTTGCATTCCGGGGTTCATACCGCAGCCCTGCATCGGCATGAACGGGCAACATCCAACTCCTGGCATCATATAGATAGACCGGTCCCTCTCTCTTTGTCTTTCGACCATGTTCACGCATCTCTCCTGGCCCGTCTAGGGGCTGAGCAAGATTTTTCTGTTCAGAATTCTTTCAGAACCCTTTGTTAAACTCGAGGCGGTCAAGTTATAGGAGGGCCATCCATGCGAATAACACCCATCGTTCAGCAAGCCTACACCGCACCCGGACGTGGTCCGGCAGCAACCCGTTCGGCCGAGGGGGCAGCCGACCAGGTCGCCCTGAGCAAGGCGGCCCCGAATCAAGCAGCGGCCACCGCTCTGACCCGCTTGATTGCCAGCAGCAACACTCAGAGCGCGAACGTCGAAGGTTTCAAAGTCCTGGATTCGATCGTCAAGACTTCTAGCAATCCAACCGAGCAAGCCTTCGCCAGAGCCGCCCACAGCGCGGTGGGCAAACGAGCCTGGCCCGAGACCATCAACAAGGTCGAACAGTTTGCTCTGGGCAAGATGGCTGACGGAGTGGCCGGAGCCACCGGTCAGGTCCTGGCCGATCTGGGCACGGCTGTGGCCGATAGCGCCAAGGAGCCGGGCGAAGTGCGCCGCATGGGTCGCGCCGTCATGGAAGAGGTAGCCAGGTCCAGTCAGAGTCCGACCGAAAAGGCTTACGCCTCGGCGGTGCTCAACGCCGTCTGTGAGCAGGGCTATATCGAAGATTCGAGCGCGGCGAACGTGCTCAAAGAGGCTTTCAGTGTCTTGTCGGCCGGCGCTCCCGCCGACAGCGACAAAGCCATCGCCGAGCTTGGCAAGAAATTGCCTCAACTGGCGGCCGACGAGGGCAACGCCTGCAAAATGGGCGCCAAGTTGTTCGACAGCATGAAAGAGTCGGGAGCCAACGTCAACGCCCAGCGGGGTTCCGAAATCTCTTCGAAGTATGCTCAGACTTCGCCCAAGCTGCTAAAGGACCAGCAGGATCTCTTCGGTCATGTGGTCGCCGGCACCGAGAGCAGCCTGGCTCGCCCGGCCTTCAAGTTCGAAGCTAGCCCCAACATGAACGCGGCCGCCACCTTCGTGGCTGCGGCCGGACTGCAAGCCGCTCTGGCTGCCGCCCCCATTCCCGGAGGTTTCGCCGGCTGGATTGCCTCGGCGGTGGTTGGCGGGGTGGCCTTTGCCGGCATCAAAGGGATCTACAACGGCGTGCTGGCTCACAGCAAACAGATTAACGGAGAGCCCAGCCAGGGCTTCGGTCATGGCTTCAAGCTCGGCTTCAAGAGCAACCTCTGGCCTTCGATGATTCACGGCTCGATTCAGACGGCTGCCTACAGCTTGATGGGCCCGCCCTGGTCGTTCGTGGCTGGCCCGGCCGTCAGCGCCGCTCTCAACCGCTTCACCCCCATCGGCTAAGTCGGCCCAGCGCCCCCACGGAGTCGGCCCGGCGGCGCGGCGCGAAGCGCAGTTCGGGAAAATTTCAGGGCTGAAATCTATACTGAAGGTAAGCTCTGAAAGGAACGGTCATCTTTGGGACTCAGAACGGTCGACATCTACCACATCAACGATTTTCACCGTCGTCTGAATCCCTGTAGCGATGGAACGGGTGGAGCCGCTCGTCTGAGCACGGTGCTGCGTTCAGCCAAAGAGCAAAACCCCGAAGCCATCATCGCCAACGTTGGCGACGTGGCCGGCGATAACACCGTTCCCGGGCCTCACGCTTTCGATCCTTTGGCCGACCTGTTCGACCGTATGGGCGTCGACTATCTCGGCCTGGGCAATCACGAATTCGAAGACCCCACCGGCGGCTACCAGAGCCTGCGCGAAGGGCTGATTGCGCCCTTCGGTGGCAAAGTATTGTGCGCCAACGTCACCGAGATCGGCACGAGCAAGCCGCTACCGGGCACCGACGCCTACGCTATCCATCGGGTTGCCGGCCTCAATATCGCTTTCATCGGGGTGGTGACACGCTCGCTGGCCAGCGCCATGTTTCCCGCCGCCGGAGCCGGGCTGGCCGTGGCCCCGCTGGAAGATACCCTGCGAGAGCTGGTGCCCCAGGTGCGCGCCGAGGGCGCCGACGCAGTGGTGGTGCTGGGTCACGACGGCTTGAGGAAGATGAAGGATGTGGCCGCGTCGGTCGAGGGGATCGACGTCATCCTGGCCGCTCACGATCATCGCACCACGGACCAACCCGAGTTCGTCGAGGCCCCCGATGGCCGCCTGACGGCCGTGGCTGAAGCGGGTGGTTACGGACGGTCGGTGGGACACATTCAATTACAGTTCAATGCAGACGGCAAACTGACGGGAGTGACCGGCGAAATGTTGCCGGTCACCCCAGACATCACCCCTGACCAGCAGGTGATGGACATGTTGGCCGTCTACGAGCATCCAGAACGCGTCACCGAGGTTCCAACCAAGCAGTGGGTCACTCTAGAGGGTGGTTTCGCTGAGCTTGCGGAGCATTTTAAGGAAAGCCAGAAACCATGATCTCTTCTACTTTTACCAATCCCAGCGCCACCCGTGCCCTTTTCCATCGGGCCCAGCAGCAACACCACGCCAAACACGGCGGCGGCGACCAGGTGCAGTTACGCGGCGGCCACGATCGCGAAGACTATCACACCACCCTGGCCCGTTTTCGTGACCAACTCCAGGCTCGCGAGGACCTGGGCCTGGTGCCCAATGCCGAAATGGGCAAGATTTTTGAAGAGATTCTGGCCGACAAAACCCCCACCGAAGACCTCAAGATCATCGCCGACCGCAAGATGGCCGATGCGGGTTTGGCTCCCGCCTTCACGCGGGCGGTGCTCGACCAGGCCGCAGCGATCAAAGGGCCGGCCATGCCGGGGCCAAACGACTCGCACATTCGCGACCTGCGCCACGTCAAGATGACCTCGATCGACAATGGCACGCTCAATCCCAAGACGCGCGAGCTCGAGCACGCTTCGATGGATATCGATCAGCTCAGCGCCGGCGAAAAGCTGCCTGACGGACGCATCCGCATCTACGTGGCCATCGCCGACGTAGACTCTCTGGTCAAACAGGGCGACGCCCTCGACCAGGCGGCTGCCCACAACACCAGCACCGTATACACCGACGACAAAATCTATCCGATGATTCCGACCAACATCTCGGAGGGGCATACCTCGCTCAACCCGGGCGAAGATCGCCTGGCCATGGTCAAAGAATACGTGGTCGGCCTCAACGGCGAGATTGAAGAAGGCCAGGTCTATCAGGCCATGGTGCACAACCACGGCAAGATGGCTTACGAGAGCGTGGCCGACTGGATGGGAGAACAGCAGGGTCCCACCCCGCCTCCCCTCGAGAACCCGGCTATCGCCGAGCAGGTTCGCGTGCAAGACGAAGCCGCTCAGCGCATCAAAGCGGCTCGCTTTGGCAACGGTTCGATCACCCTCGAGAGCAGCGAAACCCGAGCCACGATGGAGAACGGCGAGGTCAAAGAACTCGAGAAACATCGCCAGAACCGGGCCCACGAACTGATCGAGAATTTGATGATCGGAGCCAACCAGGTCACCGCCCGTTTCTTGGCCGACCGTGGTTATCCCAGTCTGCGCCGTATCGTCAAGACGCCCGAGAAGTGGGACCACATCGTCGACCTGGCCAAAAGCCTGGGCCACGACCTGCCCAAGTCTCCCGACTCGAAGGCTCTCAATGAGTTTCTTGAGGGTCAGAAGGCCGCCGACCCTAACCACTTCCAAGACTTGTCGCTCAAAGTGGTCAAATACATCGGTCGCGGCGAGTACGTGGTCGACTCGCCGGAGGAGCCGGCGGTTGGGCACTTCTGCCTGGCCCTGTCGGATTACTCGCACTCGACCGCTCCCAACCGCCGCTATGCCGACCTGGTATTGCAGCGCATCGAGAAGGCCGCCGCTTTGGGCCAGCCCTGCCCCTACACCCTCGAAGAACTGACCGAGATCGCCGCCCACCTGAGCAAGCAAGAAGCCGAGATCAAAAAGGTCGAGCGCCAGGTCAATCACTCGGCCCAGGCCAAGTTGATGAAGGCGCATATCGGAGAGAACTTCGCTGGCGTGGTCCAGCAGGCGACCGCCCAGGGAACCTTCGTGCGACTACCCGACCCGCCCGTTCAGGGCAAGGTCGTTCAGGGCGCCAACGGCCTGGAAGAGCGTCAGGATGTCGAGGTTACTCTCAAATCGGTCAACGTCGAAAAGGGATGGATCGACTTCGTGGTGGACGAGAGTAGCCACGGGGGATTCCTCACTGCCGGCTAGGACATAGGTCAGCCAATTGGCAGCTCTGGCAAGCAGGCTTCTTGGCCTTGCAGACATAGCGACCGTGCAGTAGCAGGCGCGAAGAACCAGGCCACCACTGGTTCTCAGGCAGGACCTCCTGGAGGTCCTGTTCGATTTTGTCGGCGTCACTACTCGAACTCAAGCCAAGTCGCCCAGCGATGCGCTTGACGTGGGTGTCGACCACCACAGCCGGCATTCCGAACGCCTGACCCCGCATCAAATTGGCGGTCTTGCGGCCCACTCCGGGCAGAGCGACCAGTTCGTCCATCGCGCTGGGTACCGTTCCCTGATGGCGTTCGCACAGGGCCGCGCAGCACTTCTTGAGCGAGTTGGCCTTATTGCGATAGAAGCCGGTAGGCCGGATCAGCTCTTCGAGTTCGGCCTGGTCGGCGACGGCCAAGGCCTGCGCATCGGGGTAACGTGCAAAAAGCCCCGGCGTCACCTGATTGACCCGCTCGTCGGTGCACTGCGCCGATAAGATCGTGGCCATCAACAGTTGAAAGGGGCTCTGATGATGCAGTTCGGTTTCGAAGTTGGGGACGGATTGCTCGAGTCGCTCGAGCAGCAGGGTGATGTTCACCCTCAGGGTTACTCTACTCGGCCTTCGTACCCCTGGCGGCGGGTCTCTCCCCGGCTTTGAGCCAGCCTTTCGGAGGCGAAGAGGGGGTCTCGAAATAGCTGGGGTCTTTCCAGTTGGCCTGTTTGCCGGTGACCTTCTCCAGGCCGCTCTCGAGTTTTCGCCAGTATCCGGTCTTGCTCAAGATCGGATTGAACATGCCGTTGACCACACAAAAATAGTCGTTCCACTTACCGGAGTGGTGCTGGTCGTGATTCTCCGGCGGCATCAAGACGTGGGCCCGCTGCAAGCCTCGAATCAAACGGTTCGGGTTGTCCTGGTGCGACCAGCGATGGCTGGCCTGGGTCACCACAAAACCGCTCAGCAACCCGAGCCCGGCCGCGGCGACGCCGGCCGGGGCCAGCATGGCCAGTCCCACCAGGGCCGGAGCCGCGGGAATGGCGGTGGCGCCCACGTTGGCCGCCAGGCTGTGGCGCTCGAGGCTCTTCTCGTCATGATGGTGATAGTGAAATTCGTCGGCCTGGTTGCCGAGGACGGGAGTGTCTTCGTTGACGAAGTGGTCAAGACCGAAGTGAATGTGGCCCGTGATCAGGTCCGAAGCCGCGTAACCGGCTCCGATGGTAGCCAGGACACCGGCGCCGGCCAGCACCTTGGGCAGCACCCCGGGCTGGTGAGCGACATGCAGGGCCAATTTCGACACGGCTAGACCGCCGGCGGCGACGAAGGCGGTAACGCCGGCTTTATGGGCCACTTTCGTCTTGCCTTTGGGCGAGGCTATCACGGGCTTGGGAGGCGCGGAAGCGGCTCTGGATGAACGACTTAGAACTCTCATGTCGCCAGCATACCAGCCGCGCTCTGGCCAGAAGCTGTTCGCGGTTGGGGATTGTAAACAGTTTGCGAACCTGAGGTTACCAGGGCTCGTTCGGCGGGCGCAGAACTGATCAAGCCGTGGAGCAAAATCGCGACCAGTTGATGGAGGGCCTGCGCTCAGAGGGCGTGATCGACTCGAGCGGCAGTTTCACGCTCAACCCTGCCCGGGCCAGGGCCATGATTCGCGAACGCTTGCTAGAAGAGCCGAACTTCTACGCTCTGTGCCTGTTGGCCGGGGCCATCGCCAACGGGGCCGAGAATCTTCGTTTGCTACATGATGCCACTCGGTTTGACCTGATCTTCGACGGGCCCGCCATCAGCCGGCAAGAACTCGAACAGCTTTCCCTGGGCATCCTCTCGCACACCACGCCAGCGCTGCGAGAGTTGAACTTTGGCCTCATGGCCGCCACGGCCCTGGCTCCCCGCCGAGTGGTGGTCGAATCCAAAGACGATTCGGCCGGTCATCGCCTCATTCTTGACGCCAACCGGGCCGAGTGCGAGGCGGCCCGCAACCTTGCCGCCGGAAATCGCATCAACATCACCTTCGCCAAAGGGATCTTCAGCAACTGGAGCCGCCAGGCCAATCTCGAGCTGGTGCCGGTGCTGCGCCGGCGCCTGATGTATCATCGGGCCGACCTGATGGTCAACGGCCGCAGCCTGGGACAACCCGTAGACACCGGGCGCTGCCTGGCCTGGTGGCGCTATTCTTCGAACGGCCGCGAGCCGATCCAGGCCTACCCACCCCGAGCCCCGGTGCACGGACATGGTCGCGGCGATTATTGTGGCGTGCTGGCCCTGGGCTGCAGCGCTACCGCCGTGGTGGTGGTCGTCCACGGTGTTTGCTACCCCTTCCGCGGCGAGCTCGAGTTCGAGGGGGTGCGCGGGGTCATCTATTGCGACGACTTGCGCAAAGACCTGTCCCAAGCCCAACTGGTGGAAGACGATGCCTGGCATCGGCTGAGCCATTGGCTTCGTCGCGAGCTTCGACGCCTGGCCCGAGAACTCGAGCAGCAGTGGGACAAACTCGATCGCGACCAATCGCAGAACTCGGTGCCCTACCTCGACAAACTGGCCGAGCTCGAAAGCCGGGCCGGCAACCTTTCCGACGCGCAGGTGCTCTATGAGCGCTTGCTCAGGGTGCGGGCCGAGACCAGCGAAGCTACCGATCCCGACGTATTGCTCAACCTGTCCAACCTCGGCACACTCTACTTCCTGCAGCGCCGCCACGACGAGGCCCTGGAGATCTTTCTAGCCATCGCTGAAGACCTGCAGAAGGTCGGCCGCCACCAAGACGCCCGCACCTATTACGAGCGGGTCCTGCGGCTCGAGGCCAAGGTCTCGGCTCAATTTGCGGCTTCGATCCTGGCCGCCCTGGTGGGCTGCATCGAGTGCGCCGCCTTGGCCGGAGAACGCGCTCAGGCCAGCGCCTTGCTGGCCCAATTCTGCTTGCGCTTTGATCGGGTGGGCCTGCCCGAGGGTCGGATTCGCGGTGACCTATTGGCTCGCCTGGATGACCTCGAGCGGGCCCACCCGGACCTGGCCGGCGGCGATCTGGCCGAATGGCTCGAGGCCGTCCACGCCGATCGCCGCCTGCGCCACTGTGCCCGCTGCGGCAGCCGCCGAGTGCTGGCTGACCTGCCGGTGCATAAGTGGCGGGTCGGGGGGCATCGCCTGCGGGCCGAAGTGTGCGGGGCTTGCGGCCACGTGGCCCTGAACGCCGAGGACTTCGCCGCCCTATGGGAAGAGAATCTTCCCCCGCTGGATTCTAACGACGCCAGCGACGATTAGGGCTCGAGCCCGGTCCACCCCGCCAGCCGGGAGGGTTTTCCCAGTTGGTGCCGCGTCCACCGACGCGTCCCGGCGGGTTACCGTCGCGGTCGAAGCGATTGGGGCCCACCCCGGGGCCGCCCCGGCGTCCCGGAGGATTCTCCCAATTGGTACCGGGCCCACCAATCTGTCCGGGCGGGTTGTTGTCACGGTCGACGTTCAATCGGTCGGGGCTGGCTCCCGGCCCACCTCGCCAGCCGGGCGGATTCTCCCAGTTCGTCCCCCGTCCACCCAGACGCCCGGGCGGGTTGTTGTCACGGTCGCGCGCCAGGCTCGGCGCAAACAGGCATACAATCAAAGCGAGTGTTAGTGTTACGTGTTTCATACCGCTTCCGACCGCTGGCCTGGCCCGATGTTACATGGCTGCGGGATGGGAAACCGCCAGGCGCCCAGGCACAGAGAGGGTAGGGGAGAACCGTTGTGGGGACCGGTTGATTTTCAAGACGGATCGGCATCGACGTGGCCGCTATCACTCTGCTGAGAGCATTCGCTTCGAGTCCGGCGACTTGCAACGCTCTCGCCGCGGATGTCGAGCCGCCGGTTAGGAGCGCGAGCAAGATACATTGGCTGGTCCCGCCCGAAAAACGAGTAGCCTCAGCCCGAGCGAGACCTGATGCGCCGGCGCTGCACGGCGGCCTCTCGCGCGGCCTTCCACTCAGGCCGGGCCGCAAAGTCCTTCTCGTGCTCGTTGGCGTGGCAACTCGGACACAACAGCTCTAAGTCCTCCAGCCGATGGCACCGGGTCTCGGACCAGGCGCGAACGTGGTGGATCACCAGGTTCCCACCGGCGCACGAACATCGCTCACAGCGGCCAAAGGCCCGAGCATACACGGCCCGCACCAGTCCCACCGAAAGCCCCGGCCGACCCTTGGACCGACTCGGCGGTAGCGGCAACTGCTCGGGTTGGGTACTTCCAGCTGGAAGTTCCTGGGAGCAAGCCACCACGATACCGGTTTGCTTCATCGCCTCGTCAACGGCCGCCCGTTCGGCCGGCAACAGTCCTCGATCGGTATCATAAAAACCCTCGCCCGTGACACCGTTCACGTGCACGATGACCTGATGGCGCACCTTGCTGCGGTTGTCTGCCGAGGCGAGCAGCGCCCGGCTCATCTCGGCTACGGCGGTCTCTTTGCTGACGCGCTTGCCCTGGCGTGCCTCGACCATTCTTTTGGCCTGCTCGTAGATGGCATACTGCTCGGGGGTCAGCAGCAGAACGACCTGTCTCAACTTCGGAACCTCCGGAACGGGGGTCGGCGCTGGCTTCTCCCCTGTGGGTTGCTCAGCAAACGCCAATTCGGGTTGACTCTGACGAGCTTCGAGCGAGGCTTTCAGCGCCTGGCCACGCTTATGCTGGGTGGGAGTGAGAGCCACGGCCCGTTCGACCGCCTGGGCTTTGTTCTTGAGGGCGAATTCCAGCATCTCGCGTTCGTTTTCGGGAGTGGTGATCCGCTTGAGAGCGCGGGCTTTGCTCCAGCAGAGTTTGCCCTCGCGAAAGGCCTCTGAGATCAGTGGCAGTTGCTCGAAGACTTTGGCCAAACTGAGGAGTTCGCCGGCCTTCTGGGGATGCAGATGGAGGTGGCGAATAGCGTAGCCGACCACACTTCCGCTGCCCATGTGGCGATAGAGACCGCTACGTTCAGTGGCCAGCAGATGGGCGGCCAGCTCCCATTCGCAGCCGAAGGCTCGCTTGCTGGCCTGACGATTTCTCTGATGAAGTTCATGGTGTGAGAGTTGTTCCAGGGAGTGGGAAAGTTCCGCTAGAGATGATGACATAGCCGACCTCCGGGTAGAAGAAGAATCAAGGAATGATCCTATTTTACTTAAGAATCCGGCCCGGATCAAAGTGACGGAACGGCTTGGTTGTCGGGTTTCCTGCTCGCCTCACAGGAGACTGCGAGCAGGGTCTCTGGCTGAAAAACGACTTCGCCAGCCATGGACGGTACGCGGAGGGCTGAGAGCGCCCATCATGGACGTTGTGGCGTGATTGAAGTGGGGGGAATCTTCGGGGACAATGCTCTCTTTGCAAATATTAGGAAATCACAACATTCCCAGGACGACTTCCAGCTGGAAGACGACAGGTGGCCTTGTGGTCCAAATCCGGTTTGAAGGATTGACCGCAGAGGAATTGCTGGCTCTGCCGGGTGCAGGGGCCGCGGTGTCAGGCGCCTCCACAGTATATCAGTCCCGGCCACAGCTTCGACGCCCATGTTTGGCTTCGCGCGGCGGTAGGCTCACGCCTACCATGGATACTAACGCTCCGGCGGTCGCCACTCGCGCCTTACCCCGACAAAGAATTCGTGTCCGTTCCAGGATTCCTCAACCAACACCCACTCCTCCGCGGCCCACTGCGGATCTCCGCGGTTTCCGAAACTCGAGCGCCCCCCTTCGATTGGCACCGCCCCCTCCGCGCCTTTGCGCCTTTGCGGTTTCCCCCTCGGGCGCTCACCGCGGCCGCGGGCCAAAGCCTACTTGAGCAAGAACAAAATGGCGAAGGTCGTGATCATGGCCGTCACCACGGTGGTGGTTACTGTGAACTTGGAGTTCGCTAGCCAGCCTAGACGCCCACAACCAATGAATTCGGTCGGACCCCAGCCCTCCAGTGGTGCCAACCTCTCCGCGACCATCGCGCCCTCCTTTTGATCTCCGCGGTTACCCCAACTCGAGCGCCCCCCTCCTCAAGCTCCTCGGCCGTCCATTGGCGAATCTCTGGGTTAAGTCACACTTCCTTCGCACCTCGGACCCGGCGAGTCGCCACACGGGCCGACAGGCCGCCCGTCCGTTCGTCTTGAATTAAGCCGGATGAAGCGTTCGCTTGTCTGGCTCGTCGTGGTCACGGTGGCGACTGCTTGCCTGGTCAGGTGTCTCCGTGCTCCAAGCTTGCCCGAACCGACTCCATCCATCGTTGGCTGCACCGCCGAAGATATCTATGGCCCCGATACAGTGATGGCTGGCTGTTGGCATCAGCTGGCAAATCTGGCCGCCACCGCTCAGGCCTATCGAAAAGAACGGGGTCGCTGGCCGGACGACCTGGGCCCGAGGTTGGCGTGCCAGGCCGACGCCGGTCAGCCACCTGCGCTGCGAGTGGAGCAAGACCACATCGTCATCTTTTGTCCCGGTGCGGCCCACGCAAAGGTTGGCCTGCCGCCAGACTATCCGCGTTATGACTCAAGATGGGGGATGCTTCTCCATCCTCCCGTCGACCGCATCGACGAGGGTGGATTGAACATGACCGATCTGCGCCCGGGTATGTCCTTCGAGCAGGCCAGCCGAATCGCCGGTCCTGGACTCAGGCTCAACCGCTTGAACCACATCTATTCTCATCCTCTACCTCTCTCGACCGTGATCCTCGACTCGCAGCGCAAACTGGCCTTTCTCGAAAGTTCGGCCCTTTCCAGCAAGGCTCAGTTGGCCCTCTGCGTCGGCGACCCCCAAAGCGAGGCGCATCGCCTGCTCGGTCAACCGCTGCGCTCTGGGCCGACCGGCCAGTTCCCACCGCAGGGCGACCTCTTCCGGGTGGATGGCCTGGATGTGCACATCGACTTCAGGAACGAGCATGTTGATCGAATCTACCTGACGGTGCCCGACTACAAGCCGGAGTGGAGTCTCTGGCGTGAATGACGGGCCGAGTTGGCCACCGCCGCCGCCGCCCCACATCCCAGGGTCACTTCCGCGCGGAAGTCTAGCTTCCGCCTCGGCGCCGAGCCGCTGCACTGGCCCGAAAGACCCGGCCCGAACGCTTGTCTCCCGCAAGTTGTGCGCCGTACAGTCAGGTGGGGTGGTCCCCTTGTACCGGACACTCACATAAGCGTACAATGCAAGAAAGCGAAGGTGAGTGTACATGGCAAGAAAGCATACGACTTACACAAAGGAATACAAGCAGAGCGTTCTGGCTCTGTTGATGGAGGGGAATCGCACCCCGAGAGAAGTGGCCAATAGCCTCGGCATACCGCCTCGAACCGTTCAGGGTTGGGCACAGGCTGCGGGCATTTCCGAGAAGCTGGCGGCCGGCGCGCCGATTGAGCGCGACCAGGTCATTGAAATGATGGAATTGCGCGAGAAGTTGCGCCAGCAAGAAAAGCAGATTCGCACGTTAGAGATGGAGCGTGAGATCCTAAAAAAGGCGGCAGCCTTCTTCGCGAAAGAACAGCTGTAAGACTCAGCTTCATCTTTGAGGAGAAGGCAAACTTCAGGATTAGCGTGATGTGCAGACTATTGAAGGTCTCTCGAAGCCGATACTACGAGTGGGTTGAAGCCCGAGAGAAGAACGCGGCTTCTGCTGCTGAGCGTGATGTATTCGACGCACGAGTTGAGCAGCTCTTCAAGCAACACAACGGCTGGTACGGCACCCGGCGGCTCGTCGCCGCGTTGCGCATAGATGGGCTGACCGTCGGCAGGAAGAGGGTTCGACGGGCGATGAGGAAGCGAGGACTGCAGCCAAGACGCCCCCGAAGCTTCAGGGCTACAACCGACTCCAGTCACGCCAGGCCCGTAGCCGCGAACGTTCTCAACCGAGAGTTCTCCGTCGAGAAGCCCAACTTGGCGTGGGTCGGTGATATCACCTACATCAAGACCACCAAGGGTTGGCTATATTTGGCAGTGCTGCTGGACCTCTGTAGCCGCCGTGTCGTCGGTTGGTCACTGAGTCGGACTCTGCAGCGACAACTGTGTCTGGATGCCCTCCAAATGGCTCTTGGGCGCCGAGCTGGCCGGCCAGCGATTCATCACTCCGACCGAGGCTGCCAATACGCCTCAGAGGACTACCAGGACCTTCTAAGGGAGTTGGACATTGCGTGCTCGATGAGTCGCAAAGGCAATTGTTGGGACAACGCCGTTGCGGAGTCCTTCTTCGCGACTCTAAAAACCGAGCTGCTCTGGCACACGACTCTCTCGAGCGAGGTCGAGGCCAGGAAAGCACTTTTCTCCTACATCGAAATCTACTACAATCGTAACCGACTGCACTCTTCTCTGGGCTACCAGACCCCAGCCCAGTTTGAGGAACGACACACGTCAACTCCGGCGCAACCCGCCGAACTTGGTGTCCGGAAATAGGGGACCACTCCACAGGCTTAGTGAGTGTACGGCGCAAGTGTGCGCCGCACAGCGCGATTTGCCCGGTGTACGGCGCACACAACCTGGCCACCGCCGCCGCTGAGGCCGCCCCGCGGGCGGCCCGATTCGAACCGAGAAAATCTCGGGGAGAAACCCCTGGCCCCGCTCCCGCCGTCACGGGACCCCAGCCGTCGAGCCGCTCCGGCACTCGCCGCTCGCGCCTTAACCCAATCAAGAATTCGTGTCCGTTCCAGGACCACACCCGATCCTCGGCCAAACGCACACTCTCCGCGGCCCACTGCGGAGTTCCGCGCGGTTTCCTAAACTCGAGCGCTCCCTCCGAGTGGCACCGCCCCCTCGGCGCCTTTGGGCCTTTGCGGTTTTCCCCACAGCCCCTCAAGCCCTCAAGCCCCTCAGCCAACACCGCTTCTCCGCGGCCCACTGCGGATCTCCGCGGTTTCCTAAACTCGAGCGCTCCCTCCGAGTGGCACCGCCCCCTCGGCGCCTTTGGGCCTTTGCGGTTTTCCCCACAGCCCCTCAAGCCCTCAAGCCCCTCAGCCAACACCGCTTCTCCGCGGCCCACTGCGGATCTCCGCGGTTTCCCCAACTCGAGCGCCCTCCGAGTGGCACCGCCCCCTCCGCGCCTTTGCGCCTTTGCGGTTTCCCCCTCGGGCGCTCACCGCGGCCGCGGGCCAAGGCCTACTTGAGCAAGAGCAAGACGGCGAAAATCACGATCATCGCCGTCACCACGCGCTTGGTCCAGCGATTGCCTTTGAGGATCGTGAGCCTGGCACCCACCAAACCACCCCCGAGCGAGCCCACCCCGTGAGCCAGGCCCAATCCCCAGTTGATCAGACCCCCCTGGATGAAGACCGCCAGGGCGGCCACCGTCAAGCAGAGGTTCATCGAGACCTTGACGGCGTTGCCGCGCACCAGGTTGAGGCCGGCGCGAGTGGTTACGGCCAGGGCGAAAAAGCCCGTGCCGGCCTGGACGAAGCCGGCGTAGATGCCGACCAGAAAGAAGGCTGCGCCGGCCAGGCCCAGGGGAATTGCCGCCTCTTCCGAGAGTTGTTTCTTACCTCGCTCCGAGTCCCAGAGGGTATAGAGGCTGACCCCGATCATGAGCCCGACCAGCACTTGCCGAAAGACGTCGTTGGGGATCCGGGCGGCCAGGTAGGCTCCCAACAGGGCCCCCAGACTGGCCGGAAGAGCCGACCAGGTCAAGTCGGCCCGGCGCAACAGCCCTTTGCGATAGAATTCCAGGCAAGAAGAGAAACTACCCAACAAGATGCCGATGCGATTCGAACCGTTGGCCACGTTCTCGGGCAGCCCCACCCAGACCAGGGCTGGCAAACTCATAAAGGAACCGCCCCCGGCTACGGCGTTGATGGCGCCGGCCAGAAAGCCCACCAGCGCCAGCACCGCCAGTTGCAGTTCGAAGCTCATAGCGACCCTATTCGCGGGCAAAAAAAATAGGCCTCGGGATGGCGGTCCCTTAGCCTCGGAGTAGTGTGCTTGGTGATCTTTCACGACGGGTCGACAGGTTGTCTAGGGCTTTGAAAAAGTTTTTTTGGAAATTTGTAGAAGGGGCGGTTCCCATGCTGATGAGAAGACTGACAAGCCTTTTACTACTGCTATTTCTGGCCGTTCCGGCGGTCGCTCAGCTAAGTCCGAAGGACCTGGCCCGACTTAAGAGTGTAGGCGATGTAGCCGTTTCGCCCGACGGCCAGAAGATCGCCTACATTTTGCGCGTTCAGCGCGATATCGATGACCCCGATGTGGAAGACGGGGCCGCCTATGCCGAGCTTTATCTTTATGAGGGCGGGGCTAGCCGGCCTTTCATCACCGGCGCGGTCACGGTCAGCGACGTGCAATGGACTCCCGACGGCAAAGAGATTGCCTTTCGGGCCAAACGGGCGGGGGACAAAGAGACCTGTCTGTACGCCATTCCCTTTGACGGGGGTGAAGCCCGCAAGATTCTCGAGTTCTCGGAAGGCGTGGGAGGCTACACCTTCAGTCCCGATGGGCGCAGGATCGCGTTTCTGGCCAGCGAGCCCAAAGCCAAGTCGGTAGAGAAGCGCGAGAAGCGCGGCTACAACCAGCAAGTGGTGGAAGAAGACTGGGCTTACACCCGGGTCTATATCGCCAATCGCGAACAGAAGACCAAGGATCTCAAGCCGCTGCAACTCGACGGCAACGCCGCCGAGCTGCACTGGAGCCCGGTCCAGGGGGACAATCGGTTGGCTCTGACCCTGGCTCCCAATCCCGGAGTCGACGCCAGCTATATGTACCGCCGCATTCGGGTCATCGACACCCAGGGGCAGGTACTGACCAAGATCGACAACCCCGGCAAACTCGGTCAGGTGAGTTGGAGCCCGGACGGCCGCTGGCTGGGCATGGTCTCGGGCGTGGATATCAACGACCCCGCCGAAGGCCACCTGATGGTGGCCGACTCCAAGACGGGCGCCATCAAAGACCTGACTCCCAATCTGCCCGGGCATGTGGTCCACTTCGCCTGGCTTGACGCCAACAAGATGCAAGCCGTGGCCCACTTTGGCTGCGCCAGCGATCGGTTGGTCATCGACACCGGCGGCAAGATCGAGAATCTGCCCCATAACGACCTGATTTATCACGACCTTTCGGCCGGGGGCGGCAAGGTAGCCTATGTGGCTGACCATCCCACCCATCCCGGCGAGCTTTTCACCGAGCGGCGCCTGACCAACTCCAATCCCTGGCTCGACAAAATCAAGCTGGCCAAGCAAGAGGTCATGACCTACAAGGCTCGTGATGGCCTGCAACTCGAAGGCATGTTGTTGCGACCGATGGACGGTAGTGGGCCGGCCCCGCTGGTCTTGATCGTGCACGGCGGACCCGAATCGCACTATAGCAACGGTTGGAACAACTGGTACTCGACCCCCGGTCAGGTGCTGGCCGGGCGCGGCTATGCGGTGTTCTATCCTAACTACCGCGGCAGCACCGGCAGGGGAGTCGACTTCTCCAAGTCCAGCCAGGGCGACCCGGCCGGCAAGGAGTTCGACGATCTGGTTGACGCGGTGGACCACCTCGTCAACCTCGGCCTGGTCGACAAGAGCAAGGTGGGCATCACGGGCGGTTCTTACGGTGGCTACGCTTCGGCCTGGGGAGCCACCTATTACTCCGAACGCTTCGCTGCCTCGGTCATGTTCGTGGGCATCAGCGACAAGATCTCCAAAGTGGGCACCACCGACATTCCCGACGAAGAATTTCTGGTGCACGCCCGTCACCGGCCCTGGGACGCCTACGAGTTCTTCCGCGAACGCAGCCCCATTTTCCACGTCAAGAAAGCTCACACCCCGATCCTGATCATGCACGGCCGTGACGACCCGCGGGTGCATCCCTCCCAGTCGATGGAACTGTTCCGGTTTCTCAAATCGTTGGGTCAGGCTCCGGTTCGGCTGGTCTTCTATCAGGGCGAGGGTCACGGCAATCGCAAGGCGGCCGCCCGCTATGATTATAGCTTGCGTCTGCTGAGATGGATGGATCACTACCTGAAGGGTCCGGGCGGCGATCCGCCGCCACTCGAACTCGAGTATGACCTGCCGAGCCTCAAGAGTTGAGCAAGGAGGAGGAGAGGCTTCGCGAGTCCCACCGGCGGGAGGGCAACTGGAAGCGCTGGGGGCCCTATCTGGCCGAGCGGCAGTGGGCCACGGTGCGCGAGGACTACTCGGCCAACGGCGACTCGTGGGGGAGCTTTCCCCACGCCCACGCTCGCTCGCGGGTCTATCGCTGGGGTGAAGACGGCCTGTTGGGTCTGTGCGACCGCCAATGTCGCCTGGCTCTGGCTCCGGCTTTGTGGAATGGCCGCGATCCGTTTCTCAAAGAGCGGCTCTTTGGGCTGACCGGGCCCCAGGGCAACCACGGC
Source organism: Vulcanimicrobiota bacterium (assembly GCA_050250895.1). Taxonomy (GTDB): domain Bacteria; phylum Vulcanimicrobiota; class Xenobia; order Xenobiales; family JADMJV01; genus CAYRFU01. The sequence goes on from JBFWNU010000006.1 coordinate 497,561, forward strand.
GAGGATGTCAAGGAGTGCTACTACTACCTCGACGCTACTCCCACTCACAGCTATGGCAAGGCGCTCTACAAGTATCCGCAGGCGGAGTTCCCCTACGCCTGGCTGGTGGAAGAGAACGGCAACCGAGGTCGAGAGCAGCCCGAATTCGAACTGACCGACACCGGGATCTTCGACGAGGAACGCTATTTCGACGTTTTCGTCGAGTATGCCAAGGCCGGCCCCAACGACCTGCTGGTGGCCTACGAGGTCTACAACCGTGGACCCGAGGCGGCCGAGGTCTGGGTCTTGCCCACTCTCTGGTTTCGCAATACCTGGTCGTGGGGCCGCCAGGGAGAGGACTATGGGCCTGAGCCCCGGTTGTGGTGGGACAACGGCGTCGTCGAGTGCGACCACCATCAACTCGGCCGGTTCACTCTGGCCTTCGAGAGCCCGCCGGATCAGGCTCTATTCACCCATAACGAGACCAATCGCGAGCGCCTCTACGGGGCGTCCAATCCCCAGCCCTACGTTAAAGATGCCTTCCATCGCTATCTGGTGGAAAGACAGCAGCGCGCCGTCAATCCGGCTCAGGCCGGCACCAAGATGGCCGCGGTCTATCATCTCAGCCTCGAGTCGGGCCAATCGCGCCGCATCTGTCTGCGCCTGTCGAGCCAGGACGAACGCCCCACGAAGCCCTTTGGCCAGGCCTACCACAGGGTCTTCGCCCAGTCTCGAAAAGAGGCCGACGAGTTCTATGCAGCTCGTGACCCTGGACTTAGCGACGAGGATCGTCTGATCTGGCGCCAGGCCTACGCCGGGCTGTTGTGGTCCAAGCAATTCTACTTCTACTCGGTAGAGCACTGGCTCGAGGGAGATCCCAGCCAGCCCCCGCCGCCACGTCAACGCTGGACGGGACGTAACGAGTCGTGGCGAGAGACTCTCTATAACCGGGATGTTATTCTCATGCCCGACAGCTGGGAGTATCCGTGGTACGCGGCCTGGGACCTGGCTTTCCACGTCTTTCCGCTGGCTCGCCTCGATCCTGATTTCGCCAAGCAACAACTGGTGCTCATGTTGCGCGAGTGGTATATGCACCCCAGCGGAGCCATTCCGGCCTACGAGTTCAATTTCAGTGACGTCAATCCACCGGTGCACGCCTGGGCGGTCCTGCGCGTTTACCGAACCACCGGGAGCCGCGACCGGGCCTTTCTCGAGCGCTGCTTCCACAAGCTGCTGCTCAATTTTACCTGGTGGGTCAATCGCACCGACCAGGACGGCAATAACGTCTTTTCGGGTGGCTTTTTGGGGCTCGACAATATCGGGGTTTTCGACCGCTCGCGCTTTCCCCGGCACCTGGGTGAACTCGAGCAAGCCGACGCTACTGCCTGGATGGCATTTTTCAGTCTGCGGATGCTGGCCATCGCCCTGGAGTTGGCCCGCCAGAATCCGGTTTACGAAGACATCGCCTCGAAGTTCTTCGAGCATTTCGTGGCCATCACCGACTCGGTCAACCACCTGGGAGAATTGGGACTTTGGGACCCTCAGGACGGCTTCTACTATGACGTCATCCGCAGTCCCCAGGGTTCGATTCCGCTCAAAGTGAGATCCATGGTGGGGCTGTTGCCGCTGATCGCGGTCGAGATCCTGGATGGCTCGCAACTGGCCGAACTCGAAGGCTTTCGCAAACGAATGGAGTGGTTACTCGACAACCGTCCCGGGTTGGCTCGCCATATCGTTCGCTGTCCCGAGACGGGCAACATCTTGTTGGCCGTGGCCCCGCAAGAGCAGTTGGTGCGCGTGCTCGACAAGATGCTCGACACCGAGGAGTTTCTCTCGAAGTTCGGCATTCGCTCGCTTTCCCGATTTCATGCCAGGCATCCCTATCGCTTCATCACCTCGGGACAGGAATATCGGGTGGACTATGAACCAGCCGAATCGGTCTCGGGGATGTTCGGTGGCAACAGCAATTGGCGTGGTCCGGTGTGGTTTCCGGTCAACTATCTTCTCATTGACGCCCTCAAGCGTCATTACCAATTTTACCGGGACCAGCTGAAGGTGGCCTTTCCTAGCCGCTCGCGCCACCGGCTCACCTTGCTCGAGGTGGCCCACAATTTGGAGAACCGCCTGGCCAGTCTGTTCCGGCGTGGGCCTCACGGGCGACCGGCCCATGCCGGAGAGAAGATTTATTCACGCCCCGAATGGCAAGATCTGGTGCTATTCTATGAGTATTTCGATGCGGAAACGGGCAAAGGATTGGGGGCTTCCCATCAAACGGGCTGGACGGCCCTGGTGGCGCGCAGTTTGGAGGACATCGACCCCGATCATTGCCTTCGGGGATAAACCCCTGGAAGAGAGGAACCCGAACGGGTCCGACCAACTTGAGATCCTCTGATGAGTGTTTTCGATTCGAAAATCTCCAGCCTCTGGAAACGGCTCTCCGACTGGCTTCAAGTGAACTCGCCGCCAACCTTCGAGACCTTGCGTCCGGGAGCGGGCGAGGAGCGCATTCGCTATCTCGAAGAAGGCTTCGGTTTTCACTTTCCGCCTCCCATACGGACCTTCTTCGGATTGGTCGAGGGTCAGGGCACCGACGCCCCCTGCGGCCTGTTCGAAGGGTGGAGCTTGCTCAACTTCGAGGAGTTGCTGCAGGAGTGGGAGGCCCTGGGCGACGCGCTCACCTCGGCTCCTACTGCCGAGGCTATTGCCTTTCACGGCCCCCTCAAACGGGTCTACGCGACCCGCGGGTGGATTCCGTTCGCCACCGATTTCGGCGGTGGCTTACTCTGTTTTGACCTCGAGCCCGGACTGGGTGGACAGGTGGGCCAGATTCTCGAGTTGGATCACGAGGGGAGCCATCGGCGCGTGCTCGCTCCCAGTCTTGAACTCTTCCTGGAAAAGATGATCACCGACCTCGAATCGGGCCGGACCTTGCTCGACGACGCCGTGTATCGGCCTGAGAGCGTGCGCATTGATGGCGCGGCTCAACTGCGCCCGGGCAACGTCTGCAGCCATCCGCGCCTGGCCGAGATCGGTCTTTCGATTTCGGTGGTAGAACCCGAAGAGGACGGCTTCGGCGGTTCTGAGTTGGCGTTGGCCCTGGAAGAGGACCAAACGGTGGAATTGGGCGAGGTTCGCCTCGAGACCCCCGACGGCAAGGTCCTTTCGACCAGAAGTGCCAGTCTGGCTCGTTTTGATCGCCATCTGCGTAGTTTTACCTCGGTCCGCATTCTGGGCTGGGATCGAAACTTGCCCCCCGACGCTCAGCTGGTGGTCGGCTTCTTTCATCTCGAGCGACCGTGGCTGGCGCGCTAACTTTCCTCTAACGCGCCAGAAGCGCTGCTCTAACCGCCGCTTTCCTATGATGGGCCAAGTGGTGGAACAGAAAGAAGCGGAAATGTCGCAAAGACAACCCCTTGTCGCCGTACGAAACACAGTGATGTTTCCCCACGGCGTCCTTCCGATTACGGTCGCCCGACCCCGATCCCGCGCCGCCATCGAGGCGGCTTTCGACAAACAAGACGGCACCCTGGTGGTGTTCGCGCAAAAGGATCCCCAACAGGATAGTCCCGAGGCGGACGACCTGTTTACTATTGGCACGCGAGTGCGCATTCAACGTGTGGTCAAGAGCCACAGCCATTTCGAGGTGCTGCTTCAAGGCATCGAACGGGTCCGTCTGCTCGACGTGACTGCGCGTGATGGCTATCTGGAGGGCGAGGTCGAGACCTTGCCAACCTTTCAGGATGAAGGCCTCGAGATCGAGGCCCTGGGCCGGGAAGTGATCGAGGTGTCCACGCAGGTCTTGGAACTTTCGGGCCAAAGTCGTGGTCCGCTGGCTCATCTTGCGGCTCAACTCGACGATCCGGTTCAACTGGCCTATTTTCTAGCCCCTGCTCTGGGACTGCCGGTGGATAAGTGTCAGGCCGTGCTGGAAGCGTCGAGCCGTCAACAGACGCTCGAGCGGCTGCTCGAGTTCTTGCGGTTCGAACTCGAGGTCTTGGGACTGCAAAAGCAGATCAACAGCCAGACCCGTGAGCAACTTGGCAAAGAGCAAAAGCAAGCCATCTTGCGGCGTCAACTGGAGGCCATTCGCAAAGAGATGGGCGACGGCGAAGATGAACAGGCCGAAGCCGAGCTTTTGCGCGAGCGGCTCGAACAACTCGACCTTTCTGAAGAGGTTCACAAAGAGATCGAGCGCGAACTCAAGAGACTGGAACGCACGCCGAGCAACTCGCCCGACTACCAGGTGGCCCGCACCTATCTCGAGTTGGTGTTGGACCTGCCCTGGAAAGAGAGCACCGAAGACAATCTCGATCTGGCACGGGCTCGTCAGGTGCTCGACGAGGACCATCACGGTCTCGAAGAGATCAAAGAACGAATTCTCGAACATCTGGCGGTGATGAAGCTCAATGCCGAGGCCAAAGCTCCCATCCTCTTGTTCGTCGGCCCGCCCGGAGTCGGTAAGACCTCGCTGGGACAGTCCATTGCCAGGTCTTTAGGCCGCAAGTTCGAACGGCTGAGCCTGGGCGGGTTGCACGACGAAGCCGAGCTTCGAGGCCATCGGCGAACCTACATCGGAGCCATGCCGGGTCGCTTGATTCAGGCTTTGCGCCGGGCCGGTTCGAAAAACCCTGTGTTGATGCTCGACGAGATCGACAAGCTGGGCCGAGGCTTTCGTGGCGACCCGGCGGCCGCTTTGCTGGAAGTGATCGACCCGGCCCAGAACGACAAGTTCCGGGACAACTACCTCGACCTGCCCTTTGACCTGTCCAAGGTGATGTTCATCTTGACGGCCAACTCCCTGGATACCATCCCTGAGCCTTTGCTAGACCGCATGGAGGTCATCCACCTGAGCGGCTATTCTCAGGAAGAGAAGCTCGGGATCGCTCGCCGCTACCTGGTGCCCCGGCGTCTTCGCGAAGCAGGTCTGGCCCAGGAACAGGTGACCGTGCTCAAGGAGGCGCTCAACCACCTGATTGCTCGCTATACCCGCGAGGCGGGCGTGCGCAATCTCGAGCGGGCGCTGGGCAAAGTGGCGCGCAAACTGGCCCTGCGGTATAGCGAACAGGCCCAGTCGTTCACGCTGGACGTGGCTCTGGTCCAAGAACTGCTCGGGCCCGAGACCTTCAGCGAAGAACGGGTGCGTCAACGCAGCGACAACGGAGTAGCCACCGGGCTGGCCTGGACTCGAGCGGGCGGCGACATTCTCTACATCGAATCGCTTCTGATTGCAGGGGGTAAGGGATTGACCCTGACCGGCCAACTCGGTGAGGTCATGAGCGAATCGGCCCAGGCCGCCCAAAGCTACATTCTGTCGAAGGCCCGCGAGTTTCGTATCCCCGAGCGAAGCCTGCGCGAGAGTGGCGTGCACATCCACGTTCCGGCCGGGGCCATCCCCAAGGACGGCCCCTCGGCGGGGGTTACGATGGCGGTTTCGCTGGCTTCGGCCTATACCGGCATCGCGGTTCGCCCGGACGTGGCTATGACCGGCGAGATCACTCTCACCGGATTGGTCTTGCCGGTGGGCGGAATCAAAGAAAAGGTCCTGGCCGCCCGTCGGAGCGGGATCACTACCGTGATCCTGCCCCGCGACAACGAGAGGGACCTGGCCAAACTGCCTGACCACATCCGCGCCGAGATGGAGTTCGTGCTGGCTGACCGCATCGAAGAGGTGCTGGAGGTCGCCGCTCCCGAGATCGCAAGACGACTGGCCCGCGAACGAGAGGCGCTGCTGGCCGGCGGGGTCTTGAACTAATCACTTCTGGGGCGAGCCGGCCACGGCTCGCCCCAGCCATAGGCGGCGCATCATTTTCTTTTCGAACTCCCAGAAGAAGCGGAACTGGCCAAAGATGGCGCCCCACAGCAACAGCAACACCTGATAGGCGGGTAGCATGAAGACAAGGTAGAGGGTGGTGGTCAACCACCCGGGCAGATGGGGGCCCACCCCGACCAGGTCGAAAACGGGTTCTTTCAGGCGGGCTACCGAGGTGCCGGTGACGGCGAATACGGTGAAGATCAGCCAGAACTGGCCGGTGCTTTGAATACCCCACCGTTGCTTGAGTCGCTCGATCATCCCTCTTATGATGGATTCTCCATCGACGCCGATTCCCTTCTAGACGGGGCGTTCCGGAGCCCGATGCAGCCCGGCCGGTAGAGTCTTGGCTTCACGAATCAGGTAGTTCAGGGTGTCTGCCATGATGGCCAGGGTGATATCGAAGCTATTGAGGCTGTCACCAAAGCCCGCCGTCAGGTTTACCATCGACCCTTTGGCCAGGAGATAAATGGTCTTCGCCCCCAGCTGGTAGGCCTGGATGTGGGGTAGGACCTGGCGGTGCGCGAAGCGGTCCATCGCGGCCACATCGATCTCGTCACTCGAATGCCCGACATTGAGCAGAAAACAGCCGTCTTTGAGTCCAAGCAAGTCCTGCTCGCCCAACACACCAGGTGTGCCGGTGGCCGTCACCACCACGTCGGCCTCGGCCAGGGTCGCTCGTGGCTCACCAACCTTCCACCCGGCGAAGCTTGCCTCGAGAGCGCGTTTGGCCTCGGGCTCGAGAATCTCGATGATGCCCCCATAAGCCCGAGCCGCCTCGGCCACGCCCCGACCCACCGGCCCAAATCCCAGCACCGCCACCCGTAACCCGTGAAGGGTCAGGCCGGTGCGAGAGAAGAAGGTGTGCCAGGCCGTGAGTCCCACCATGTAGCGATTGTGCAGCCCGCGCTTGAGTTCCACCTGGTCCCAGTCGATGACGGGGTAGGGGAGGTTGAACTGACCGAGCAGGGCGATGCCCGAACCTGTCCCCTCCATGGAGCCCAGCACGCCGGACAGACCCGGACGCTGCATCAGGGCCGCGGTCAAAGCGCCGCCAAGCTCGCAAAGGTGGGTCGGCTGCCAGGCCAGAGCACGCTCCTGAGCCCCCTCATCCACGTCAACCGTGACGCAAGCGCCGCTGAGATGGATGAGCGACTCGGGGTCGCTGGTGACGGGGTTGCAACTGGTCAGGTAAAGTTCGGCCCCTTGGACGGCCAGGGCCTCGAAAAAGGGCACCATCTTGAGGTCCAGGTGGACCGAAAACGCCAAGCGCACACCGTCGAGGTCCGGCAGGCGCTCGAGGGCTCGACGGGCACGTTGGAAGTGCTGGCGGCACCATTGCAGACGCTGCTCAAATGGGGCTTCCATCGACTCTCCTTCCACGGCCTGGAAGCGGAATCATCTTTCCCCTGAAGGCCACTGACTTTTCGGAACCGGCAGGTAGTTTTTCGAAAACTCAAGAAAGCCGATGGGATGGTCATGAAACGCTCAGGCGGTAAAGAACCGATCATGCCCGAAGCTAGCCAGGAAGAGCTGGCTTCCTTAGTTCAACGTGCTGTTGGTACCTTTGCGGTCGTGGGAGAAGACGGCGTGACGCGATACATCAACCCTCCCGCTGCGCGTTTGCTCAAGAAAAAGCCTGACAAGCTCGTCGGCGAGCCTTTTCCCTATCCCCTCGAAGAAGGTTCGTTGCGGGATGTCGACGCCGAACTCAAAATCGAACCCACCAGTTGGAACGGTGAAGACTGCCGGCTCGTCACCATCAAGTCGCTCAAGGCCAGCCAGGCCGCCTTCCACATCGAATGGCGTATCGAAAGCGCCGAGGAGCGCGCCCGGGATGCCGAAGAGAAGATCAAGCAGCTCGAAGCCCGTCTGGCCGAGCTTGCGGGCGGTTCGGAGCCTTCTGCCCAGGCCCAGGCCCCGGCCGTCGATCCCGAGCTGGCTTCGCAACTCGAAGACGCTCGCCAGCAGATCAGCCAACTGGAAGAGGCTCTCGAGGCTGCTCGACTGGCCGCTCCTGACGACGATCTCAGAGCTCAGCTCGAAAAGGCGAAGGCCAAAGCGGTCGCTGCCGACCAAAGGGTTGAAGAACTCGAGAATTTGCTCGACGAAGCCGAGCACCGGGTTCAAGAAGCCGAGGGCCGGGCCACCCTCGAGTCCCACGAGTTTTCCACCGAACTTCAAGACGCGCTGAGCCAGTGTCGCGACCTCGAGCAGCAGGTCCAGGACGCTGAAGAGCGAGCCCGCGACGCGCTGGAGCGGGTGCACATGGCCGAATCTCTGGCTGAAGAGGCCGAGGAACGGGCCTATGAAGCCGAAGGGCTGCTCGAAGTCGCCGAGAATCGAGCCGAAGAGGCCGAGGCTCGTCTCGAAGAACTCGAACAGGCTTTGGAAGAGGCCGCTTCGCTGAGCACCGACCCCGCCGCGGTCGAAGAACTCGAGGGTCTCAACAGCCGCGTCAAAGAACTCGAGAAAGAACTCAAGCAGGTGCGAGAGGCCACCGCTGACGAGAGTTCTCTCCTTCAAGAACTAGAAGAGCTTCGCGCCGGGGCGTCGAGATTGACCGAGCTAGAAGCCGAACTCGAGGGACTGCGGCCGGCTGCCGAAAGGGTCAAGGCACTCGAGGCAGAACTCGAGGCGGCCAAGAATGAGGCCGGTCACAGCGAAGTGGTCGAGGCCGAGATGGCCGAGTTGCGCGAGGCGGCTGCCCGGGCCGCTGAACTCGAGGTCGAACTCGAGCAATTTCGCGATCTTTCGGCTGACTTCGAGGCTTTGCGCGAAGCGGCCGAGCAAGCCGAATTGCTCGAGGCCGAGGTGCAAGAGTTGCGCGAAGTGGCCGACCAGGTGGTGTTACTGCAGGGCGAACTCGAGAGCGCCCGAGAACAGGCCGGCCGGGCCGACGCCCTGGAGGCCGAAGTCGAAGAGCTGAAGCTGCGTCTTGAATCGGCCCAGGAAGAAGTTCAAGCTTCCCAAGAGCAGTTGGCGGCCGTGCCGGCGGTCGACCCCGAAATGGCTCAGAAAGTGGTCGACCTCGAGGCCGAACTCAATCGTGCCCGGGCGCAACTTGACCGCGCCAACGAACTGCTGGGCGATCCCGAGCAGATGGTCAAACTCGAGCGCCAGCTCGAGGGGGCCATCAAGCGGGCGGCCGATGCCGAAGAGCGGGCCGTCGAAGCCCAATCTATCCTCGAAGAGGTCAAGCGAGCCTCGGTGGCGCGGGTTGAAGAGTTGACCGAGCAGCTCGAGCGAGTCCTGGCGGGAGCGGCAGCTGCCCCGGCCGGAGGCGAAGGTGGAACGGTCGACCCCGAGACCGAACGGCTGGCCTTCCAAGACTCGCTGACAGGTCTGCCCAACGTCAACATCATCAAGCGCTACCTCGACTTCATGCTCAAACAGGCCGAGCGCTACAATCGAGCCACGGCTCTGCTCTCGATTGACCTCGACCGATTCAAGATGGTCAACGACGCTCTGGGCAACAAAGTGGGCGACGAGTTGCTGTGCCTGGTGGCCGAGCGTCTCAGCGCCGTGGTTCGGGGCTCGGACGTGCTGGGGCGACGAGGCGAAGATGAATTCATCATCCTCTTGTCCGAACTCTCCGGTCAAGAGGAGGCTACCTCGATGGCCGCGGCCGTGGCCCGCCGGGTCTACGAAGTGCTCGAGCCGCCCTTCTCGGTCCAGGATCAAAAGGTATTCATCGGCTGCTCCATCGCGATCAGTCTTTATCCCAGCGACGCTCGCACGGCCGAGCAGATGTTTATTCATGCCGACACGGCCATGGAACGAGCCAAACAGCTCGGTCGAGGACGGTATCAGTTCTTCACTCCTGATCTGCAAGAGATCTCCGATATTCGCTCTCGCCTCGATGTCGAAATCCGTCGCGGCCTGGAAGAGAATCAGTTCCAGCTGGTCTATCAACCGATTTTCAATCTGATGACCGGGCGTATGGCCGGGGTCGAGTCGCTGGTCCGCTGGAATCATCCGGCCTCCGGGGTGGTCGGACCCGACGAGTTCCTCGAAGCCGCCGAGAACACCGGATTGATCGTGCCTATCGGCCGCTGGGCGATTCTGCAGGCCATCGAACAGGCCAGCCGCTGGCAGAAAGAGGGGCTGGGGCTGTTCACCAGCATCAACGTCTCTCGGCGCCAGTTGCTTCAAGCCGACCTGGCGGCCACCATCCTGCGCAGCATCGAGGTCACTGGAGCCAGTCCGGGAAGCATCGTGCTCGAGTTTGACGAGGCCCTCAACCAGATGGACTCGCCCCGCATTCGAGAAAACCTCGAAGAGTTGCGCAAAGCGGGCCTCAAGTTCGCGGTCGACCGCTTCGGCAGCGGATACTCGTCGCTCGAGGTGCTCAACACCGATCATCACACCATGATCAAGATCGACCGCAAGTTCACCAAGGGGGTACCCGACGACCATCGCAGCACCAGCATCGTGCTGGCCGCGATGTCGTTGGCCCGCAACCTGAATATGACCTCGGTGGTGGTGGGTATCGAGAACAAGCAGCAAAAACAACTGCTGATGCGGCTCGAGTGCCAGCTGGGTCAGGGCAACTTCTTGTCAGAACCGATCGAGGCCGCGATGGTCAGCCAGATCGCCGACCGCGTCTTTACTTAGCCGCTTTATCCAGATATTTCTCGAGCTTCTTGGGCGGCAACGGCGGCGAAAACAGGTGACCCTGCCCAAACTGGCAACCGTTTGCCTGGCACAGGGCCTTTTGGGCCTCGGTCTCGATGCCCTCGGCCAGCGTCTTGAGGTTGAGGCTGCGCGCTAGCGACAGGATAGCCGCCACCACCGTTCGACTCTCGCCATCGTCGGTGATGTCGCAAATCAAGCTTCGGTCGACTTTGAGCAGGTCAGCCCGCGAGCGGCGAATCTGGCGCAACGACGAAAGCCCCGTGCCGAAGTCGTCAATGGCGATGCGCACGCCCTTCTCGGCCAGCGCTGCGAACACGTCACCACTACGCTCTTGATCGACATCAGCGGCCTCTTCTCTGATGTCGAGCGAAATCGAGTTGGGCTCTAGCGAGTGCTGGGCCAGGGTTTCGGCCAGGTGGGCAACCAATCTCGGGTTAAGGAGTTGGCGCGCTGAGAGGTTGACGCTGATAAACAGTTTTCGCCCCTGGGCCTGCCAGGCGGCGGCCTGAGCGCAGGCTTGCTCGAGCACCCATTCGCCGATCGAGACGATCAGGCCAGACTCTTCGGCTATCCGGATGAACTCGGCCGCCGGCAAGACCTCCTTGCCACGCTTCCAACGCAGCAAAGCTTCGACACCGACCACCTCTTCGGTCTGCAGGTCCACCACGGGCTGATAGTAGAGCTGGAACTCTTTGCGTTTGACGGCCTGATGGAGACCGCTCTCGATGGTCAGGCGGCGCTGATGGCGCTCTTGCAGGTCGGGAGTATAGAATTGGTAGCGGCCCCGGCCCAGCTCTTTGGCGTGATACATGGCGCTATCGGCATGCCCCAACATCTGATGCGAGTTAGTCGCGTCGTGAGGGCAAAGGCTGACCCCGATGCTGGTGCCGACGTGATACTCCTGCCCACCGATCTGAAACGGTTCGTTGAACCCGTCGATGATGCGACAGGCCACGGTGGCGGCGCGGTCCATCACGGAGATGGGCGGGGCATCGGCGGTGGAGCGCTCGTCGCTGAGTTCGGTCAGGAGAATGAGAAACTCGTCTTCACCCCGACGACCGATGATATCCGAGCTTCGAATCATACTCTGCAACCGCAGCGCCACCTGGCAGAGTAGCTCGTCGCCAGCGGCCATGCCCAGCGCTTCGTTGACCACCTTGAAGCGGTCGAGGTCAAGCACGAGCAGGGCCGCGGCCCTTTCGTAGCGGCGGGCCTGGGTCAGGGTAAACTCCATGAACTGGCTGATGATATTGAGGTTGGGCAGACCGGTGAGCGAGTCTTCAAAGGCTAATCGCTCGGTTTCTTCAGCCGCCCAGGCGCCGCCCACCTCTTGCAGCTGCACCAATTGGCACTGCTCACCGGACCAGTCGATGCGGCTTACCCGCACCATCAAGTTGATCGGGACCTCGTCCAGGCCGTCGACACACACTGTGCCGCTCTTGATGGGGAAGGGCAGGGCTGTGCCCTCGACTCGTTCGGTGCCCAATAGCTCTCGCGTTTGGCGGTTGCAGTAGCGCACACGCCCATCGGGCCCCACGATGGCTAACGGATCCAGGTGTTCTTCCACCAGGCTGGAGAATTCGGATTTGCCCACGCTAACGGCTTTGGAAGCCTTCATAAGGAAAACTTCGGCAGGGCCTTTCGTTAGCCTCCAAGATTTGACTCGCCGTTCACCCACCGCACCGACTTCGAGCACGGGCAGGTGCCGCCGACGTGAGCCAGGCTGGGAGTGCGATGAGCCGCTTCCTCTGGTGTGAGCGTGCCCTGGGCCACCTGCTCGAGGTTCTCCAGGTAGGCGCGAAAGTCGCGCCCGGCCAGATAGCTTTCCGGCAACTGCTGGCGCAGATGCTCCTGATAGGCTTCGAAGGTGGGGTATTTTTCTCCGTCGACACCCACCAGTTTGTAAGCGTGCATGCCGCGACGGCGGAAGAACTCGACGTTGGGGCAGCGCAGCAGATCCTCTGGCTTGACCCCCTGATAGCTCGACCCTTCTTCGGTCAACTGCTGCAGGGCGCGGTCCATCTCCTCTGGGGTCGCCTCGGGAAAGCGCGCGCGAAGATAGCGCAGATTGAGCCCGGCGATCAGCTTCTCGACCTCGCGAACGTATTCGTCGAGGGCTTCTTGATTGGTCTTGTCTTTGAAGCCCAGCTTGATGTTGGTCCCGCCTCCGCGCTCGTCGCCGAACATCTCTAAGCCGCGCGGCAACCACTTGTTGATGGCTTTTTGAATCGCCTCGACCGAGACATAGATTTTGCCCTGGGCGGCCTCCTCCATCCAACGGCGCATGGGAACCACGCCGGCGGCCAGATGAAAGGCTTCTTCGCGCAGCATGGGGGGCATGCTTTCGGCCATCGGCTTATAGGCGCTGACCTTTTGCATGGCCAGTTGGTATTTTCCGACCCGATCGATCAGGGCGCAGAAAACCACGTTGTCTACGAACGAGTCGAAGTCGATGTTGAAGGCGCCCAACACGTGCGAACCGGGACGCATCGACAGGATCTCTTCCACCATGTCCTCGCCGCTCTGGCCGACTAGAGACTTCCAGTCATCCTCCAATAGGAGATGCAACATCTGGTAGCCGTGACGCAATTCCTCGGCCATCATCCGCAGGACCCAGAACTGATCGCGCTCGTCCTGGGCGCGGGCCAGGGTCAATCGATGTTGCTGGATCGAACCGAACTCGGTGCTGGCCTGGGCCCGCACCGCGCCGAGCAATTGATGGGCCTGCTTTTCATTCATCTCGCTTGCCTGACAGAATTTCTTGCAGCCCACCATTTCGCCGACCTCGATGGTATCGGACATGCCGCACTGGCGATAGGCGCAGAGCTTGAAGCAAGGATCCTTCGGAAAATGCTTGTCCCAATTCTCGGTCAGAAAGCCCAGGTCAGGCAGGAAAGTCTTCTGCCATTTGACCACGGCGTCATGGTATTTTCCGGGTAGTGTCTCTTCGCGGACCGTCATTTGTTACTCCTTGATCCTTTTCTCCAGCGGCTGGATGGTCGAACGTTTGAACCCGATCTTGCGGAAAAAGTCGCCGATCGACTCCATCCCTTCAGGCACCAGTGTTTTGACCAGGGTAGCCCCCTGGGCCGTGAAGTGGGCCAACATCCTCTCGGCCATCTGACGACCGAGCGACTGACCCTGGTAGGCAGGGTCGATACCGAGCACCTCGATCCATCCCACCGGCTTCTCGAGACCGAACTCTCCCGAGCGAATCTCGCCCAGCATGAAGCCTACGACTTTGCCGTCGACCTCGGCCACCTGCGAGGCGTCGGGGTCGCGGCGAATGTAATAGAGGATTTTGGTCTCCCACGCCTGGGGGCGATATTCACCCTGAATCTTCTCGTCGATTTCGGTGATTTCTTGGATATCGAGTTCCGTCAACGGACGAATGCTGGCCATCGGACGCCCTCTCATTTTATACAAAAGTTATACAGAAGTAAACAGCTCAGGTCAGAAGCACCGCAAGGCCGTTTCTCGGTGCTGTTCGGGCTTCCTCCCGAACCAAACGCTGCCGCTAGAGTGCCGAGAAACCGTTGAGCATCGTGCCGGCCTGGTTGAGAAAGCTTTCATGGTCCAGGCCTTCGGCTTTGACCTCGACCACCAGATAGCGATACTGATAATAGGGCAGGCGGCGCACATAGACCGCTTCCAGGGTCTGACTGCTGGAACTCTCTTTGATGAAGGTCAGATCCGCACCGGCAAAGCCTTCCAACGATGTCCAGCGTAGCTGATCCTTCTTGAGTGAAAAACTGTTCTTCCAAAGGCTGGGAGCCGTGTCCTCAACGTCGTGGGTGACGGTCAGCTCGGTAAGCCCCTCCGGGCCGTCGACGTTTTCCAACTCCAACACTTTGCCTCGCTTGGCCTTGGAATTCTTGGTAACGCTCCAACCTTCGGGCACGGTCATCGCAAAGCCGTGGCTCTGCTTGTCGAGCCTGTAGGACTGGCGTGCTCCCTCGGCTCCCGGGCCGGGCGAGCCGGGGTCCCGGGGTTCCGCCCGGGGATAGGCGGGAGGGCGGGTGGGGTAACGCGGAGAGGGTAGGGGAGCTGGCGTGGGAGAAGCCTCGGGGGTCCGTTCGGGACGAACCTCTGGTAGGGGAGGCTGCTCGGTTGGCTCGGGGGTGATGTCTGTCGGAGTGACGGTGGCCTCGGGCTCCGGTTCCAGCGACTCGGTGGGCGTAGGAGAGACAAGGGCGCCAGGGGTCGGCGAGGGAGTGGCGTCGGCGATTACCGGACCCTGGCTGCGATTGGCCATCCAGACCATGCCCAGCAGCAAGAGCACCACCAGCACGCCGACTCCGGCCAGCGCTTCCATTGGCAAGAAAACTCCAGGGCGAACCTCGGGGTCTGGTTCGGGCGCCTCGATCAGGGCGGGCGGTGGCAACTCCTCCGGGGTATCTTCCGATTTGCCCTCGACCATGCGGTTGAAGGTGGCCAACATCTCGCGAGCCGATGAAAATCCCGTTTCATGACTGGCTTTGTCCACCACCGCCGCCAACTTCAGGTCGAAGTCGGGTCGCAACTTGAGCAGGCCAGCGTCGCCCCGAGGCTTGCCCGAGGCGAGCTGAAACATCAGCCGCCCCAGACCCAGAAGGTCATCCCGGGGGGTGGCGCCCGGCGGCGGTTTGCGCCAGTGCTCCACCAGCACGCTTTGTTCTTCGCCTACCAGACAGCCGAAGTCGATCCGTCCGTGAACCATGCCGTGGTCGTGAAGAGCTACCAGAGCATGCAAGATGGCTCGAAAGCGGTCCAACACCCAGTCCGGGGAGGGGAGCTTCTCGGACGGCATCAAGAGCGCGCCTTCGTAGGGCGGGGTCAGGATGTAGAGCGAGTCCTGTTGATGCACGACCTCGAGCACCGGGGCCAGGCCCGGATCGAGTTCCTGGCTGAGCACGGCCAGGGCCGAGGCAGGCCGAGGATCGCTGCATTTCCACAGGGTGAAGCGCTGACCCTCGGGCGACTGAACGGTGTAGCGACTGCCGTCATAGCAGCCTAAAACGAGATATCCCCCAATGTGATCTCCGCTATCCACATGGTTAGGTTCGACCAGGAAGGGAGTCGGGTCCTACCCGCGAACAGATGCGCGCCATGCGACCCATCCAAACGATTGCCGACGATCTCCACCTCGACCCCGACCATCTGGTTGCCTACGGCAACGACAAGGCCAAGCTTCGGCTCGATGCCCTGACTGGCAAGAGAGACGGAAAGCTGATTCTGGTGACGGCCATGTCACCCTCGCCGGCAGGTGAAGGTAAGACCACCACCTCGATCGGTCTCTGCGATGCCCTCAACGTGCTGGGCAAGAAGGCCGCCGTGGCCCTGCGCGAGCCCTCGATGGGTCCCGTTTTCGGCATGAAGGGGGGCGGGTCGGGAGGGGGCCGGGCCCAGGTTTGCCCCGCCGATCAGATCAATCTTCACTTCACCGGCGACTTTCACGCCATCACGGCGGCCCACAACCTTTTGGCCGCGGCTGTAGACAACCACTTGCACTTCGGCAACGCTCTGGGGCTGGACGTGCGTCGCATTCACTGGAATCGCGTGCTCGACGTCAACGATCGGGCTCTACGGCAGGTGGCGCTGGGGCTGGGCGGCACCATGGGCGGGATTCCTCGAGAAGGTCGCTTCGATATCACGGCCGCCAGCGAAATCATGGCCATCCTGGCTCTGGCCACCGGCCTTGACGACTTGCGGAGCCGACTGGCTTCGATAGTCGTTGGTTTCGACGACCAGGGCAATACCGTCAAAGCCAGCCAGCTCAAGGTCGAAGATAGCCTCACGGTGTTGCTCAAGGACGCGCTGTTGCCGAATCTGGTCCAGACTGGTGAAGGCAACCCGGCCTTCATCCACGCCGGACCGTTCGCCAACATCGCCCATGGAACGAACTCGGTGCTGGCCACCTGGATGGCTCTCGACCACGCCGAACTGGTGGTGCAAGAGGCGGGCTTTGGCTCGGACCTGGGTGGCGAGAAGTTTCTCGACATCTTCTGCCGCGTGGCTGGCGTGGTTCCTGCTTGCGCGGTGCTGGTGGTCACCCTGAGGGCCATCCGCTATCACGCCGGCATCGCCGCCAGCGAGATCAACCAGCCGAATGCAGAGGCGGTTCGGAAGGGGCTGAGCAATCCGCTGGCCCACGCTCGCCTGATGAGCGCGTTCGGCCTGCCCGTGGTGGTGGCCATCAACCAGATGGCCAACGATACCCCGGAAGAACTCGAGATGGCTCTTTCGGCCTTTCGCGAAGCCGGGTTTGCCGCTCATACCAACCGGGTCTACGCCGAAGGCGGAGCGGGGGGCACAGACCTGGCCGCGGCCGTGCTCGAGGCAAGTCAGCGGCCCGCCAGCCTCCATCCGGTCTATTCGCTGGACGAGCCGCTGGCCGAGAAGATCGACGCCATCGTGAAGCGGGTCTATGGCGGCAAAGGGGTCACTTTTTCGAAGAAGGCCTCGAACCAGCTCAAACAATACGAGCAAGCGGGCTATCGCAACTCCTACGTCTGCATGGCCAAGACGCAGTATTCCTTCAGCGACGACCCGGCTTTGGTCGGCCGTCCTGAGGCCTTCGAGGTCAATATTCGCGAAGTGAACCTGCTGGCCGGGGCCGGCTTTGTGGTGCCGGTGTCCGGAGACATGATGACCATGCCGGGCCTGGCCCAGGAGCCCAACCTGGAGCGCATCAAACTGCTCGAAGACGGCAGCGTAAGACTTTTCTGATTGCTTTAAGGGCGGCCTATTAGACTCTCGCCAGGGAGACATAATAGGTGTTCTATTCCGTTAGCACTAACGCCGCCGCCCATAAGTCGGCTCGGCCCCGCCGAGACCAGCCGAATCCAACCGTCACCAGCGGCGCTACCGAGCTGCTCGATTCTCGCACCGCTCCCCCCAGCAAGGCCGGTCACGGCGCTGGGGCGACTTGGGACTTGCCCTCAGGCTTTGACCCGCAACCCGAGGTCAAAGCCCCGGAAGCCAATTCGGGCTTTCACAAACTGGCCTCGGGAGCCGCACTGGCCTTATCGGTGCTGGGCGTCGGGGTGGGTATGGTGGGTGCGGCTGCTCCCGCCTATGCCGCTACCAGCCAGAGCCTGACCGCCACGCGCAGCCAGTCTCCGGTGACTTTCAGCGACACCAACGACGTGGTCAGCAAGTTCGACGGTGTGCATCAGCTGTATGTCAAAGGCAATAGCCTCTCGGCGGCCGAGATGGCCAAGCTGCAAAAAATTCTCAAGGACTACCCCAACATTTATGTCGTCTTGATGGACTACACGGCTGACGTGCAGTCGGCCGACTACACCGTCAGCCGCGGCATCGGCAACAGCCAGGCCTTCCAGGACGTGCGCAACGAGGTCACCGGTGAAAAAGAAGCGGCCGTGTTCATGGTCTACTTCGACAGCAACCAGGGCCGCAAGATCTTCATGCGCTCCGAAGAGTTGCCCGACAAAGCCGGAGTCGGCGACCCCGATTTCGCGGTCAACGGCCAACCGGCCAAGCTGCTGCGGACCTTCCTGCGAGCCCGCGACGCGGGCAAAGATTTTCCGGGAATGCTCGAGGATGTCTTTAAAGAGGTCGACTCGGGCGTCAATAACTATGTGAATAATCTGGTCAACGGAGCCCGCGATGGCATCTCGTCGGCCCAGACCCAGCTGACCTCGGCCCGCCAGAAGGTGGCCGAGTTTCAGAAGGAGCACGGCAAGAACCAGTCCGTCGGACACCCTGACCTCGAAGCCTGGTCGGGTCGCCTGGAACGGGCCAGGGCTGCTCTGGCCGCCAAAGACTTCGCGGGAGCGCGTAGCCTGGCTCAGAGCCTGCAGCGCGACATCCAGAATGAACTCTCCGCCATCGGCAGTTTCGAGCAAAGCCTGTCCTCGGCCCAACAGGTGGTCGATCAAGCCGAGCGCAAACTCGAAGAGGGCAAAGACGCCGTTAAAGCCTTTCAGCGCAGCGAAGGCAAAGGTGGCAGCCTGGGCAGCCCGGATGTGGCCGGTTGGGAAGGCCAGCTCAAGCAAGCGCGAGAAGCGCTCAGCCGCGGGAGCTTCGCCGACGCTCGCAGCCTGGCCAATAACCTGGTCACCACCATCAGTATCTATCGCCAGAATGTGGCCGAGTTCCAGGCCGCCCAGACCACCGCGACCGCGGTGGAAGCCGATCTGGCCAAGCTGCAGGCCGAACTCGATACGCTCCCCGACAACAGCAAAGGCCAACAGGCCCGCCAACTTTACGCCCAGGCAAAAGAACACTTCGCGGACTATCAACGCCTTCACGACGGCAAAGAGAACGGCTATGCCTCGCCCCTGGCCGTGGCCCGCCAAGAGGTCGCTGAAGGATTAGAGCAGGCCTCGGCCTCGCGGGCCGAAGCCGAGGCCACCAAGAAGGCCATCATCATCGGCTCGACGGCGGTGACGGTCGGCATCGTCGCCCTCGGGGTCTTCGCCAACTATCGAGCCCGCCAGAAGCGCAAAGAGGCCAACCAGGCCCTCGAGAACGCTACCGCCGACATCAGCGCTCGCACCCAGGCCCTGGTCGCCTTGATGGACGAGGCCGACTATCAGTCGATCGCCCGCTACAGTGGCAAGACCGAGAAGATGGCCAAGGACCTGATCGAGAACGTGACCGACGCCCTGACCCTGGTGGGTGGCGCCGAGAAGTTTCTCTCTGAGGCCGAAGCCCTGATCCAGCCCAAGAGCTTGAAGAACCTTTTCTTGACCGGCAACTATGAAAAGGGCATCGCCCTGTTGACCGACCCCGAGACCCGCCTGGATTTCAACTTCGAAGACAGCTCGCGAGCCGTCATGGACAAGGGCAGCAAAGCCGAATCGTGGCGCGACGAACTGCTGCGCAAGGGGGCCTCGCGCGAGTTCAAAAAGTCGCTCTATGAGGTGTTGCTGGCCATGGCCGAAAAGCGCGACACCGCCCGCGGTCTGCTCGACGAGATCACTTCCAAGAACGCCGAGATCACGAAGTTCCTCGACAGCGTCGAGGCGGCGGCCAGAGCGGCCGAAGAGCACTCGCGCGCTTTGCAAGAGTCGGGCCAGAAGGACCAGCTCTTTACCGCCCCGTCGGTCACCGAGAACTTGCTGCCGATGGTCAGCGGCCCAGCCCAAGAAGGCGGCTTGATCGCCCGTGGACGCGATATCAAAGAGTCGGACCCGGTCCGGGCCTGGGACGAGTTCGCCACCCCGGCCAGGCGGATGACCGGCGAGGCCGAGGGCGTGGTCGATCTAGGCAACTACAGTCGCGGCACTTTGCTGCCGACGCTGGTTCAGGCCGACGCGGCTCTCCATCCCCATCAGGTGGACACCAAATGGGCCCACCAGGCCACCGGCAAGCTTTCGGACCGGCTCGACGACACGGCCGACACCGCCCTGCGCGTCTCGATCCAACAGCCGCTGGCGACTATCCGCCAGGAGGTGGATTCCCTGGTCGGCCAGGTCAAGACGGTGGTTCGTCAGGATCGTGAGCGTCGCGAGGTTGCCCCCGGCTTGATCAGCGGTGCCGAAGATGACGTGTCCACCGCCCGCAGCCAGATTGACGAAAAGCTCAAGGCGATGGGCCATTTTGCCAAAGGAAACCCGCAAGAAGTTTTGCGCGAGCCGGGTCTTGACCCCACCGACCGCACCCAGAAGGCCCATCAACATCTCGATTCCATCAAGCCGTTGCTCGACCGGGGCGATACCGCCACCGCCCAGAGACACCTGGACGGAGTTCGCTCTCAATCCGCCGAGGCCCACCAGATCGTGGCCGACACGCGCAGCGCCCTGTCTGCCTATCCGGCCACTCTTAACGAGCGTCAGACCCGCACGCAAAGCATCGACGACAGCGTCGAGAGCGTCTATGCTCCCAGTCTTGATCGCATCAAACAGACCTATGTCCCCGAGGTGTTGCAGTTGATCGCTGGCGAGGTCAACTCGGGCGAGACCATCACCGACGACATTCCTAATGCCGACAAGCTGTTGGCCAGGGCTCGCAAAGAGACCCAGGTGGCCGTGGGCCACTTCGATCAAGCTTATCTGCTCACTGCCCGTGACGACCTCAACGTGGTCGATGGCACCCTCAAGGTCGCCCAGAATGAGCTGGATTCGGTGACCGGAGCCGAACAGTTGCTGGGCCAGAAGCAGCAGGCTGTCGAGAGTGAATTGAGATCGCTCGACAGTCGCCTGGGCCAGACCCGCCAACACGCTGGCGAGCACTACGTGCGCCGGCGCGCCAAGGAGCTGCTCGGCCAGGCCGAGCGGGCTGTCGGCTCGGCCCGCGTCGAGGTCGAACAGACCCCTCGCAACCCTTTTGCTGCCAAAACTTCGCTGGCTAGCGCCGAAGGCAGCCGCCAAGCCTGTGAGAGCGCCATTGCGGCCGACCACCAGGCTTACACCTCGGCCGACTCGCGCATCGACAGCGCCGCCTCGGAGATCTCTAGCGCGGAATCAACCATCAGTTGGGCCCTGCGGCAGAACTGGAGCTATTCCTCGTCACAGGGTAGTGCCCACGAGTCGGTCGATCGTTCTGACCTTTCCTCGGCCTACAGCGCCCTCTCCTCGGCCGAATCGGCTCTGTCTTCGGCCCGCGGCCAAATGAACGGCCAGGGTTATGAAGAGGCCGAAAGTGAAGCTTCCCGCGCCATTAGCCACGCCAAGAACGCCGATAGCGAGGCTCGTTCGGCCGTCAATCGAGCTGAAAGCCGGTTCGAGGCCGAGAAAGCCCGCATCAAACACCTGGAATACCTTGAGGAGCAGCGTCGGCTCGAAGAAGAGCGACGCCGCCGTGAACAGCAAGAAGCCGAAGAACGCCGGCGTCGTGAAGAGCAGGAAGCCGAAGATCGACGACGCCGGGAAGAAGAGCAACGCCGCCGTGACGAGGAAAATCGCAACAGTGGCGGCGGCTCGGGTTCGTCGGGAGGCGGCTGGTCCGGTGGCGGAGGCAGCGGCTCAAGTGGAGGAAGCTGGTAAAATGAAAATCACCCCCTACGCAAATACGGCCATCCGTCCTAATCTGGCCAGCCAGGCGGCTCCCCAGCCGCCCAACGAGCCGGTGGACCAGGTGGACACCCCCAAAGACAACCAGAGTGAGGCGGCCGACTTCGCCCGTTTCGCCACGGGCGGTCTGGTGGGACTCGGTCTGGGCATCGCGGCCCTGTACGCGGGCACCCTGGGCGGGGCCGCCCTGGGCGCGGCCGTGGGCGGAGGCTTCGGGCCGGTGGTGGCCTCGGTGGCCAGTCACGGCACGCTGGGCTTTATCGGCACTACCTTTGCCACGGCCGGCGTAATGACCAAGGTCGGCATCGTGGCTGGCGGTATCACCGGCCTGGTGGGGGCTTTCGATATCGGCCGGCGCATCGGCCACGGCATCTCGGACACCATCAAGATGGCCTCGGGTAAAGCCGACCCTCACGATTTGCGACGGCAAGCCAAACCACTCTCGGGCAAGACCCAGGTGCTGGCCTCGGGCATCACCGGGGTTGGGGCTGTGGCTGGCGGTCTGGGGGGCTTCTTTGGCGGAGCCGCCATCGGCGGTATCTCGGGCCTGGCCACCGGTTCAGGAATGGGGGCCGCGGCCGGCATCGGAGGATTGGCCGGCGGTCTGGCCTTCGCGGTGATGGGTGGCTGGGGTGGCTATCAGGTCGCCAAAGGCATTACTCACGCTGGTGGCGCGGCCGCGAAGGTGGCCGGCAAAGCGGTGGGTCCGCTGCTGGGGACCCGCTACAAGCGGGTCGAAACCCTCGAGCAGGAAGAGACCAAGCAGGCCCAACGCACCAAGCAAATCGAGCGCGAAGCCTGGACGCTCGAGCGCCGCGAGATCGACGCCAAGAACGCCTTTGACTCGGCGATGGGCGGGATCAACGGCGAGTTGGACGAGGCCCGCGGCAAACTCGACAAGTTGGCCGACGAGGTGGAAGGCAAAGCCCAGGTCAAGTTCCAGGCGGCGCATCCTGATCTGGCTACTCAGCGTCAGGACCTGACCGCCAGAGAAGAGCGGCTGACCACCCAGACGGCCCAGCTCGACACCGAGCAGGCCGCCCTCGATGCGACCCTCAATAGTCGAGCCGAGATTCGCACCCGTGAGCAGAAGAAGGCCATCGAGGCCGACTTCGCCGCCAAGAACGCCGCGCTTGACCCGCGCGAAGCCACCATCGCCGAGCAAGAGGCGGCCATGAAGAAAGAGGCCCGTCAGCAAGCAGCTCCAGAGCTGGCTCGCAAGAGCGCCGACCTGCGCCGTGAACTGGTCACCGCCCGAGAGGATGAGACCCGCGCCGTGGGCTTCCGCGATGCCGTCGAAAAGGTCGGTCAATCGACCGCCCAACGAAGGGCTGATGCCGAAGCCGAATTCAAGAAAGCCGAAGCTGACCACGACTACTGGCAGCGCGTGCTCGAACAGGTCAAGAAGGGCGAGGAAGCGTAAAATCATGAAAGTTGTAGCATTCAGAGCCAGCACCCCTACCCCCGCGCCTGCCCGGCCCGAAACAGTCAAACAACCGCTGGGCTCGCAGGTTAAGGAAGAGGCCGATCAGACTTCCATCGCCTTCGGTGATGTCACCGGGACCATCGTGGGTGGCGTTGCCGGCACGGCCCTGGCCGTCGGCTCGCTCTATGCGGGCGTGCTCGGTGGCGCGGCTGTCGGAGCCGCCTTCGGTGGCGGCATCGGGCCGATGGTAGCCGCCGTCAGCTCCCACGGCGCGCTCGATTTCATCGGCACCTCGTTTGCCACCGCCAGCCCGTTCATTCGAGTGGGCATGGTGTTGGGAGGCCTGGCTACCGCCGCTGGTGCCTGGACCCTGGGCGAGAAGGTCGGCCGGGCCGTGGGCCGTCTGCCGGGCCGGGGCGTTGGCTATGCAGTGGGCGCGGGCAAAGGCGCTCTCAACAACGCTCTGGGCATACCGGCTCCCATCCCGGCTCCCGCCGAAGAAATCAAAGCCAAGCGCAATGTCGTGTTGTCAAAACCGTTACAGGGTGTCGCCTATGCCCTTTCGGGCGTGGGTGCTCTGTCGGGCATCGCTGGTGGTGCGCTGCTAGGCGCCGGCCTGATGGCCGCCGGGGGAGCCGTTACCGGTCTTTCGGCGGGCAATCTCACCTGGGGCGCCATCACCGGGGCCGCCAAACTGGGCGCTATTGTTGGTGGCCTGGGTGTGGGAGCCGCCGGAGCCGTGGGCGGATACCAGTTCGTGCGTGGGATGAAGGCCGCTGTCGAGGGTAGTGAGGTGGCCCAACGCTGGCTCTTGCTCGACAAGCGCGAAGAGGAATTGGTCGAAAACGCTATCAAGCTCGACAAACTGGCCGAGAAGAACGAGAAGAAGGCCGCTCAGGCCCAGACCGTGGATGCGGAGCGGGCAAGCCTTCTCGACCAGGCCCGCCAGAATCTGGACAAGATTCAAGACGAGCTGCGCTTTAACGCCGAGCACAAAAACTCCATGGTCGACCTGCGCGCCGACGAGTTGTTCAAGCACGAGTCCAGCGCGCTGGTCAGTGACCGCGCCGCGCTCGAAGAACGCGAGGCTGCCTACACCGAACGCCGAGCCAAAGTTGACCACGACACGGCCAACCTCGACGCCGCCGTCGAAGAGCGCAGCCGCCAGATGGTGGGCAACCTGGAGGGCGAACTGCAGGGTCGTTTGACCGAACGCACCGAGGCTCTCGATGCTCGCCAGGCCAAGCTTGACGGATTTCGTCAGGATCCCAGTCAGGTGGTGGCCGAGGTGGTCGACGAGATTCTGGCGCCCCAACGCCAGGAGATCGCCGACGTGCGGGCCAACATCGAGAAGGTCAACGCCGAAAAGGATGGGCTGAAGGCCAGGACCACGGCCGACGCGGCGGCCATAGAAGATCTCAAGCGCAACACCAACCGGGTGCGGCGCGAGACCGACATCACCAAGCTCGAAGTCCGCAAGTACCGGCAACGTCACGGCGAAGAATAGCACCCTGCCGCGCCGAGGCAGATGTTTACAACCTGATAGCCTGTTAGGCCTGGCTTCGCGTTAGGTTCAACAGGCTATGCTCATGAATGCCTTGATCGCCCCGGCCCTGCGGGCCGCCCAACTCCAGATTGGTCGAGAGAAACCAGCCCCCGAGAAGGAATCGCTCATCCGCGATATGGTGCGCTCGGCCCCTGATCAGGACTGCGTCGAAGACGTGGTAGAGGCGCTCAGCGCCTACCCTGTCGAGGCCTTGCGTCGGGTTCACGACTACGGCACCAAAGTCGAGGTCTATGATTTCGACCAGGGGGATGCCGTGCCCGAATACCTTCCCACCCTGGCTAACCCCAACACGTTGGGGGCCTACAACACCCAGGCGAACGTGCTCGGACTCGACCGCGACAACCTGGCGCCATTTGTCCTGCTCCACGAGTTCGCCCACGCCCTGGATGCCTCCCTGGGCGACCTCAGCGAAACCCCGGACTGGAAGGGCGCCCATCGCTTTGCCGAGGCTACCAATCGGGTGGTGCGGCCTTATGCCAAGCACGACTCGGCCGAGTATCTGGCCGAGAACACGGCCGCCTATCTGATCGCCGACGACTCGCTGTTGCCACTGATCGAACGCGGACTAGAAGAGCAGCTTGGCACCGAGGGTTTGACCGAGCACGAGTATCTGCAGATGAATCAGAACTTCTGCAACGGTCGCCTCCAGCGTATCGATCCCGACGGACACCGTCTGGTCGAGCACATGTTGGAGGCGGCCGACGAGATGCCGCCGGTACCGGCCCGCCCGGCCATGACCGGCGAACAGTGGCACATCTGGCAGCAACAACATCGGGCCGCCTAGCGGCTACTCGAGATGGATGGCCGCGGTGCGGGCCAGCACGCAGCCCAGCGCCACCAGATGCAGGGTCGGGGCGATTCCCGGCAGGCAGGCCGAGGCGATGACGGCGGCGCCCTTGCCAATCTGCATGGCACCGGCAAAGGCTCGAATAGCTTTGTTCTGTTCGTGAGCGTGGCGAATGTCGTTGGCGCCAACGGCCAACTCGGTGAGGCCGTGCACGCCCTCAAAGGCCGCGATGGCCAGTCCACCCGGGTGGTGGCCGTGACCCAGCGCCAGACTGACGGCGGCCATGCCGGCGGTAGCTGCCATGGCCAGGTGACCCACGCCCTCAATCTTGTCGAGGCGCGATTCGGAGCGAACTTTAGCCACTCCCCAGGCCAGCCCACCCAAACCGACCACGGCGGCGACGCCAAGGCCTACACCGGCCGGGAGATGATGGTCGAAGGCGACTTCGCTGCCCACATGCAGCAACTCGAGACCTTGCAGAGCCAGGGGGTTCTCTCCGCCGAGAGTATGTTCGGGGGCCAGGCTCTTGAAGAGGGGGGGAAGCCGAGGCTCGACCCACTGACGGTGTTGATACTGAAAGGCCGAAGCGATTTTCACGGGTCGATCAAATCACCGACCGACCCGGCGATCCTTTCCGACGTGTAAACCAAAGGCCAGGCAAAAAAAAAGCGCCCATCCTGTTGCGGCTACAGGAACGGGACGCGGGCTACGGGCGTGGCGTGTTGGAAATTCTCGTTTTTTTGGTGCCGCTTAGAGCTTTATCAACCTCTGTTCTAAATGTATCGAAAATGTTTAGACGATTCTGTGTGCTAGTTCACATCCTGGCGATCTCGACCAGCGTGCAACCTCGAGTTAACATCCCGGCCTGCCCCCTCGTTCCGGGAGAAACATCCCCAGAAGTCCACAGCGAAATTGGCTTCAAATCACAGTTTTACCACAAGGAATTCACACCGGAACGACGGAACGAAGGTCCAAGATTTGGGAGGATTGTTTCGTCATGTTTCGCAGATTGCCACTTTTACAGAAGACCACCTTTACCGGCCGGGAGGGCAACGTTGCGCCGCCGGCCGCGGGTGGCCGGGTCCACATGGTCGTCGGGGTGGGACCCGTCGCCCGTCACGCGGATTGCGTCTCTGAGAGCCTGGCCCGGCTCAAGCGTTCGGCCGGCATCTACTACCGCCTGGCTTCGATGTCGGTCAAGCTCGACGATTAGGTTGGTGTGCGACTCGCCAGGGGGGCGCTCGTTTGAAAACCGCCGAGGTCGCCGAGACGCAGAGGAGTCGGAGGGGCGCTCTGTCTGCGCCCACCTCCATGTTCAACCTCGAAAGGGCACCGACCTGATCGCCAACGTCTCGAGCTTCAGTCTACCTCGGACAGGATGGCTTCGCCTTCAATGACCACGTCGTCGTCGCCGAGGAGTTCTCCGTCATGGATCACGGTTTCGGCGTTGAGTTTGTACAGGCCGTTACCAGCGGGCGTGAGCGTGGCTCTGAGAAAATTGATGGCGCTGCCCGCGATCGAGAGCACGGCGTGGCGTTGCTCGGGGGGCAAGGACTTGAGCTTGTCGATGAAGGCCATCACCTTAGGATCTTGCAGACAGCGGGCCTGGGAGAGGCGCAAGGGGTAGAGCAGCTTGCCGCCCCGCTGGTCGTGGAAGAAGTCAGACAAGGGCATGCCCAGGGCCCGGGCAAGCTTGGTGATTACCTCGACCGATGGGTTGGCGGAATCGTTCTCGATGCGAGAAATAAAGGATGCAGAGACGCCGGATTTTTTCTCCAGCTGTTTGATAGTCAGGTTGCGAGCTTTGCGGTTAAAGTGCAGAATTTTCCCGAAGCTCTTTTTGGGCTCTCCGATGACGGCCACCTCCGTTGCTTAGCGGTTCCCCCTGCCACCTATATATATGTGAGGTTAGGCCCCGAAGTTCCTTCTCTATATGAAACAAAGCGTCCAGTTTTAACCAGGCAATTTGTTTCCCAAATGCCATGCCGGGAGGGCAGTGAGGCCTCGGGGGCCGGCGTCGCTTCGACGGGGGTGGGTGACTCTGCTGGAGTCGGCTGGCCTGCCTCAGGGGTGGATTCTGGAGTGGGGGAGGCGGTAGGGGCCGGCCGCACCAGTTGGATCTCGCTCTCGTCGATGAGCGCGCCCGCGATGGTCGCAGTTTGAAAGCAGGCCAGCGTGCCCCCGATGACGGCGATCACGCCGAGCCGAGCCAGGTCGCCTTTGCGACTGGGGGCGATACCGCCGATGCCGCCGATCTGGATGCCGATGGACGAGAAATTGGCAAATCCGCACAGGGCATAGGTGAGGATCACCGTGCTTCGGCCCGTGAGGGGATGGTCTCCCTTGAGAATGTTGGCCAGGTCGAGGTAGGCCACGAACTCGTTGATGATGAGTTTCTTACCGAGCAACTCGCCGACCACCAGGGCGTCTTGCGACGGCACGCCCATCACCAGCGCGATGGGAGCGAACAGATAGGAAAAGATCATGCTGAAGCTGATGTCGGGGATCCAATGCCCCAGGAGTAAGTTCAAGCCGGCATCGAACATGTTGATGAGAGCGATGAAGGCCAGCAACATGGCGCCGACGTTGAGGGCCAGTTGAAGGCCGGTGCTGGCTCCGTTGGCGGCGGCCTCGATGGCGTTCGCGTCGGTCTGGGGCACATCGATCTTGACGTCACCCTTGGTCATGGGTTCTTCGGTCTCGGGGATGAGGATTTTGGCCATGACCAGGGCGGCCGGGGCCGACATCAGCGAGGCTGCCATCAGATGTCCGGCGATCCCCGGAAACTGGTCGCGCAGCAGGGCCACATAGGCGGCCATCACGCCGCCGGCCACCGTGGCGAAACCGCCGGTCATCACCACCATCAACTCCGAGCGGGTCATCTTCTCGACATAGGGTTTAATCAAGAGCGGGGCTTCGGTTTGCCCGATGAAGATGTTGGCCGAGGCCGACAGTGTCTCGGCGCCCGAGGTGCCGAGTAGTCGGACCATCACCTTGGCGATGATCTCGACCACGAACTGCATCACCCCCACGTAGTAGAGAAGACTCATCAGAGCCGAGAAAAAGATGATGGTGGGCAACACCTTGACAGCGAAGACGAACTCGCCGTATTTGGCCGGATCCATCACGATAAAGCCGAAGATGAACTCGCTGCCGCGATCGGTGAATCCCAGTAGAGCCACGATCACGTCGTTCATGTAGGCGAAAAAGGCCTGGCCGACTCGGGTCTTGAGCACCAACCCGGCGAACACGAACTGGAGACCTACGCCGGCGCCAACCAGTTTCCAGTCGATGGCCTTGCGATTGTTCGAGAGTAGATAGGCGATGCCCATCAACACGAAGATTCCGACCAGACTGATCAATCTATCCATTTTGGCCTCCGAACATAAGTCCGTTCGAGGCTATCAAGACCGCCCGGTGGGGTTATGAACGTTTCGTATCTTTTAGGTGCGCAGTAGCGACAGCGGTCGCCCACCCCAACCGGGGAAGAGTCCACCCGTCGAGGCCAGTTCCAGGTGTTTGCCCGCCACTTCCGAGAAGACGGCCCGAAAGTCCGTGGTCACGGGCAGGTCGCGACCATCTTCGAGGTTCTCCATGGCCAATTCGGGAACGGTCCCATAGACCCGTCCGCCCACCACGTCGTTGCCCAGGATAAAAAGGCACGACCCTCTCCCGTGGTCGGTACCGCCGGACCCGTTCTGAGCCACGGTGCGGCCGAATTCGGTCATGGTCATTACGGTGACTTTGTCCTGGAACTCTTCCAGGTCGCTCCAAAAGGCCGCGATCGATTGAGCCAGTTCATTGCTGCGCTGGAAGAACGTGCCGTTCTCGGTGCCCTGCCCGACGTGGGTGTCCCAGCCCCCCGATTCGGCGAAGCCAACCTCGAGGCCGACCCCGGCCTTGATTAACTGGGCGATTTGGCGCAGGCTCTGGCCCAGTCCTGAGCCCGGATAGTTGACTCCGGGACGAGGTCGATAGTTGCGAAACTCGTCACTCGAGAGCAGCTTCATGGCGTCAAAGGTCTCGCTGCCCGTGCCGCGGAGCAGATCTTGCGACGTCTCGCGGTACATCTCTTCCAGGCTTTTGCCCCCCCCCGTGTCAACGCTCTTGCGCTTGCCCCGACCCACCTGAACCTGAAACTGGTCCAGGTTGGCGATGGCCAGCGAGGGATTGGGCCCATAAAGCGATCGCGGCAGCGCCCGCGTGATGGCTACGCTTTGGAAGGGAGTAGCCTCATGCCCGAGCAACCCGGTGGCCCGATTGAGCCAGCCCGAAGCCGTACCTTTTCGGCCCGGAGTGCCCGTTTCCATATAGTCCTGGGCGTCGAAGTGGGAGCGAGTGCTATCGGGTGAGCCAACTCCATGGACGATCGCCAGCTGGCCGGCGCGAAAGGCCGGATGCAGCCCCCCCAGCCCGGGATGAAGGCCGAAGCGGCCATCGAGTTCGAGCAGGCCCCTGCCCCCCTGAGCCATGTGGAGCTGCGGCCTGAGGGTTTGCAGGCTGCTATCGCCCAGTGGCTGCACGGCCATGAGGCCATCCATAGCCCCCCGCTGGAAGATGCAAACGAGGGTGCGGCGGCGGTCGCCAAGTTTTCCGGGAGCGGCCTGCGCCGCTCGGGTCAAAAAAAGCGGTGTGCCGCCGAGCGTGGCCGAAAAGAGCGCCAGGCTACCGGTCTTTAAAAAGGCACGTCGGGTCCACATTTTCTACCTCCTTTGAAACTCGGGCGAGCCCAGAATCAGGCCCACCAGCTTGGCACTGGCCCGCTGGCGACTGTCCAGGCGAAAACCGCCACCATCACCGCGACCACTCGAGCCCTTCTTCTGCAAATTGCCCACGAATTCCGGGTCCTGGGCGGCGGGCAAAAGTTCGCTGACGGTCTCGGCCACCGGGCGGCCGGGCAAAAGACGTCGAGCGTAGGCGGTGAGGGCCTTCTCAGGCGAGCCCTTCGGCTTGAGCAAGCGTTTGTCATAGCGAATGCCGGGGATCTCGCCCAGAGCAAAGTTCAGCCCGAAATTCATGCGGGTCAGTAGAGTTCCACTGTTGATCCAGGTATCGGCCTGATCGGGAAACCCGGTGGGAGCCTGATAGGCATAGAGCGGTTGACCCATCTCGGCCAACCAATCGTAGAACGGCCGGCTGGGAGTGATGCTGGCCCCGGTGGCTCGGGCCGCGCTGACGGCCAACTCGAGCGGTGACTTGATCTTGGCCCGTCGGGCCTCGGGCGACCAGAACTCGGGAGAGTGAACCAGCGTGCGCAAAACGACGGGGATCTGCCCCTGGCTGTCGAGATAGCTGCGAGCCAGCCGCTCTTCCAGGCTGGCCGGGGGCTGATCCGAGACAAAACGCACGGCCAGTTTGTGGGCCAGATGGCGGGCGGTCGAAGGATGGACCGAGAGAATGTCGAGCACCTGCTCACCCTCGTCCTGCCCGCGGCCGGCGGGGAAGTTACGACCCAGAATCGATTTGGGCTGAGCATCGTGGAAAGGAGCGACAAAAAGGAAGTCTCCCTGCTCAACCACGCCGACCTCACCGCCTCTCTCGAGCAACCGGGACAGGCCCGGCCGCAGATCCGGGTTCGGCGGCATCATGGTCCAACCGGTGAAGGCTCGGGCCACCTCGGTGACATCCTGCTGGCTATAGCCACCGTCGACGCCCAGGGTGTGCAGTTCCATCAGTTCGCGGGCATAGTTCTCGTTGATTCCCTTCTTGCGGCGCGCCATTCTTTTGAGGGCGGCCCGGGCCGCCTCGCGTCGAGGGGCCTCCATCTCGTCAGCCATCATGTCGCTGGTGGTGGCTGCCTCGGGATTGGCCGAAGACTGCGCGTTGTCGAGATAGAGCAGCATGGCCGGGTGTTTGGCGGTGGCCTCGAGCAGGTCGCGAAAGCGGCCCAGAGCATTGGGGCGAATGGCGTCGCGCTCGTAGGCAAGCAAATACGGTCGAGCCTGATTGTCGGTCAGCGACACGTTGAAGTGGTTGAACCAGAAGTCGGTCATTACTTCGCGCAACTGGTTGGGGCTTTCGTTGGCGCGCAGAATCTTCTGGGCGAAAAGGGTTCCCAACAACTCGCGCAGCGGGCGGTAGCCGCGTTTCTCCATAAACGCCCTCAGGGCCGGGTCGTCGAAGCGGGCTCGCTTTTTCTCCTCGTCCCGCGGGGGCACGATCCCCTCCTTCTCGGCCTGGCGCAAAATCAGTCCAGGCTGAGGATAGGTGGCGGAAATCTGGCGGCTGGTCATGGTGATGGCCGGCAGTTTCTCGAGCCGGGCTTGCAGCTCGTTCTCAGGTAGGTCAGCCTTCAATTGCTGCTCGAACCAGTTTTCCAGGCCCTGCTGGGCGACCTGTTCCACCTGACCGGGCGTGGGCCCAAAACTGAAACGGCTGAGCAGGTGGGCGGCCGCTTCTTCCTTGCCAAGGTCCTGCTGCGCGTAGGGCAGTTCGGCCCGGGCCACGCCAGCCAGCCGGAGCATCAGGCCGAGGATTATCAGGGTTCTAAGAAAACTCACGTAACATCCTCCCAGGGTCTACTCCTTGAGAACAGATCACCTGGAGATATGTTACATCATCGATTCAAAAAACCGAAGACTCCTTCTTTTTTCTGGCCTTCGGGTTTCTCTGGCTCGCTCGATGACCGGTCGGGCGAAGCCCCTTCCAGTTCGACCTGTCCCGCCACCTCGACCTTGATTCCGGAGGCGATCTCGGTGGTCGCCAGCACACCCAGGCCAGGAACGGACCTGGCCAGAATCTTGCGCACGAAGAGCCGAGTCGGTGGGTCGGTAAACAGCACCGGCGGCGAGCCGTGCTCTTCTAGCTGTTTGCGCACCGCCACCACCAGGTCCTCGGCCGTGTCCTTGGTCAAGCTGAGAACCGGCCCGCGGTCGGTTGACTGGATACTATCGGTCAACAGCTTCTCGGTGTTGGGACCGAGCGCCAGCCCACGCAACACGCCATCTTGATTGAGGTAAGTATTGCAAATCTGGCGAGATAGCGCTCCGCGACAGAACTCGGTCACCAGGTCGACCCGCTCGAGCCGGTCGAGCATATCGCCGGCCGTTTCGAGAATGGTCACCAGATCGCGCACCGGAACCCGCTCCGATAGCAGGTTGCGCAGCACCTGGCGAATCAAGCGCAGGTTGCGACGGTCGACCAGAAAGTCTTCTACCACCACCGGGTGGGTGGGGGCCAGTCGGGTGATGAGTTCATGGGTTTCTTGCAGACCCAGGAGTTCGGGACAGGCCGTGGCCACAATCGCTTTGAGGTGGGTCATCAGCACGGCCAGCGGGCCCAGCACCAGGCAGCCCGATTGTTCAGCCTGGTCGCGCAACTCGGGCTCGATCCACTTGGCCCGCATGCGATGGACCGGGTCGGTGGTGGCCCAACCCTCGAGGCGGTCGAGCTGCTCGTGGCCACCCAGTGCCATCAGTCGATCGAGGAACACTTCACCCGCGGCGGCGGCAGCGTCTTTGATGCGAACCACATACTGGTTGGGGTCGAGCTGAAGGTTATCTAGCACCCGAATGGGAGGGGTAACGATGCCCAACTCGCGAGCTACGTCTTCGCGCACACTCTCGAGCTTGCCCATCAAAGGACAACCGTGCTGGGGATCGGCCACCGGCAGCAGCGAGCGGCCCAATTCGAGCGCCAGAGGATCCTGATAAACATAGGGGTCGGTACCCGGCTCGGCTCGGCCGTCGAAGCTCAGTTGCAGCTCGCCCTCGACGTTCCAGCCCTCGTTGACCAGGCGCATCAGGCCCTGCTGGACCTCGGCTTTGAGACCGTAGTGGGTGCCCACGAAGAGATAGCAGACATCCTCGTCGCCGCGGGTGAGCTTGATATAGATCTGGCGACCCTTCTCGTTTCGCTTCCACGGGGCGAACGGTTCGTAGAGATCGCCGATGCGCAGCACCTGCAGGCTCTCCTGCATCTCCTCCGGCTTGTTTCTGGCCATCGCTACCCTTTCTGTTCCTCGGCCGGCTGCTCGGTGGGCTCCTCGGCCGGCTCGAACTCCAGGGGCTTCTGATTATCGACCCACTGCACCTTACCATCCATCTGGCTCAATTCGAGTCCGAACTCTTTGGTGAACCAGGCGGCCAGTTCAGGGTTGTCGAGGGTCTTGACCGGGCCGCTGACCCACACGATGGAACTCTTCTTGCTCATCAGCTCTTCAGGAGTCACGCCGTTACCGGCGCGCACCAACACACCCTTGTCAGGAGTCGAAGTCGAGATGAGCACGAAAAAGCCCGAACTGTTAAGCTCGGGAGAGTTGATATGGGCGGCCAGTTCTCCCGAACAAGAGAGTAAAGCCGTGCCACTCATCTCTTCGACCTGCTCGGGAAGTTGGCGATGATCGTAGCCCTGGTCCTTGACCACGGCAGCCGGCGTGGGCGTGGCCGCCGGGGGCGTGGGGTTGGTGCAGCCCACCATCGTGAGACCGGCCAGAAGTAACGTGAATAATGGAGTCCATCTCGACATAGAGGCCCAGTTAAACCCACCCCCGGACGAATCCTTTCGAGCCCCGGTGAGAGGTCGGTTTACCGCTGTGCCGAAGGTGGATGTCGTGGCCGATTTCTTGACTCTCGAGGAAGCCGCCGAGCAACTCGGCATCGACGACACCACCCTGCGGCGCTGGATCAAAAGGGGCAAGGCGCTGGCCTCGCGCCGAGCGGGCACCTATTTGCTGCGCGCCACCGAAGTGGATCGTTTGCGCACGGTTGCCCCCGAAGACGAGAGCGAACCGATGTTGTCGATTCCGCGAGCCGTCAAGCCCAGTCGACCCAAAGCCGGGGCCGACGAGTTGCTGGCCCAGATGCAAGAGCGCTTGCAACGCCTCGAAGAGATGCAGACCCAGGCCCCCGCGCCCGACCGCAGCGCGGCCCTGGAAGAACGAATCACCGATCTCACCGAAGAGTTGCGAGCCCGCGATCAGGCTATCGATGAACTCGAGGCCAGGCTCGACTCCAAAGATGACGAGAAGGCGGTGGCCGCAGCGGTCGAGGCCGCCACCGCCCCCCTTCAAGAGCGGCTTGCCGGCCTCGAGAACGAACTGAAAACCAGTCGCCTGGAGCTGGCTGAGTACCGCTCCAAACTCGATCGCCTGGAAAGCGAGAAGGCCGAGTTGGCGGGGCAGAGCCGGGCTCTCAAGAGCGAGCTCGCGAAGACTTCCACCGAGAACCTGGAACTCGACCGGGTCCGTTCGCGGGCCGAGGCGTTATTGCTCGAGAAGGAAGAGCTACTCGAGCGAGTGCGGGCGCTCGAGGCCAGCCCCCCGGTAGACCACGAGAGGACTCACGAACTCGAACGGCAATTGGCCGATCAGGTGCTGCTGGCCGGACGGCTCGAGCGTGAACGCGACGAACTGCGCGACCGAGCCGGACGACTGGTCCGCGATTTGGCCGCCCGCACCCGCGACAGCCAGGACCTGGATCACCTGGCCGACCGTTATGACGAACTGGTGGTTCACACTAATAAGGTCGAGCATCAGTTAGAACAGGCCCTGGACCGATTGTCGGCCATCGAGCGAGAGTTTGCCTCGAGCAGCGACGCGTTCGAGACCCGCGAAGCTCAGCTCGAACTCGAGAATCGCCGCTTGAAAGAGAAGCTCAACGACCTGCAATACAAGCTCGAACTGGGGGGCGGGTCGCGCCAGTCCGAGGATGCCCGCGAGCTCCTTGGACAGATGGCCGCCCTCGAAGAACAAATGGCGGAAAAAGATGCCTTGATTCAAGGCGAGTATCGCGAGAAGGCCGCTCTCATCGACCGCTGCGAACACCTCGAGCGAGAGTTTTATGACCTGCAACAACGGTATGACAAAGAGAAATCCGAGTGGTCCGAGATCCTGGCCCGCGAGATCCAGAACCGAGATCGGCTGATCCAGCAGTCTTATGACCCGACTCCCAAGGGGCAACAACGCGGAGGCTGGGGGCTGTTTCGCCCCAAGAATGACACCCGATGAAGCACTGGTTGACGGTAGGAGCCATTCTGGGGGGTCTATCGGTCCTGCTGGGCGCCTTCGGCGCGCATGCCCTCAAAGAGGTCCTCTCGCCTGAGAGGCTGGTCACCTTCGAGACGGCGGTCCGCTATCAGTTCTATCATGCCCTGGCTCTGCTGGCGGTGGGCCAGTTCGCCGCCGACAATCTCTGGGCTGCAAGGGCAGGCGGGCTGTTTGCCGTGGGCGTAGCCCTGTTCTCCGGCTCGCTCTATCTGCTCTGCGCCACCGGAATCACCATCCTGGGCGCCATTACCCCCTTCGGGGGGTTATCATTTATGGCAGGCTGGGTCTGCCTGGCTGTGGCCAGTCGTCGATGAGAGAGTGGATCTATGCCAACCATCGTCTGGCTTTCTGGCTGGGCACGACAGCGGTGGCGCTGGGATTGTGCCTATTTCGAGGGCCGACCGAGGGGTTGGGGGTGCTGCTGGCGGGCCTCTTGATCGAGCCGATGCTCATTCCCCAGGGACGGCTCTGGGGGCCGGTGCAGACCCACTTGCCCGACGACTCTACGGTGGCCCTGACCTTTGACGATGGCCCCTCGGAACACACCGAAGAATTGCTAGATATCCTGGCCGCGCTCGAGGTCAAAGCCACCTTCTTCGTAATTGGAAGCCAGGTTCAGAAGTTTCCGGACACCGCCCGCCGCATCGCCGCCGAGGGCCACGGGCTGGGCAATCATACCCAGAACCATCCCAACTTGTTGCTGACGTCGTCGGCAAGAACGATGGCCGAGATCGAGACGGCCAACCGGGTCATCCAACAAGTCACCGGGATCACTCCCCGGCTCTTTCGACCGCCTTATGGATACCGCACGCCGCTGGTCCATCGCGCCGTGCGCAGGCTCGGTCAGCGAATGATCACGTGGTCCGTCAACCCGCGCGACTTTCTCGACCCCGGGCTGACCACCCTGATCACCAGGGTGCTGCAAGAGGTGGGTCCCGGCGACATCGTCTTGCTGCATGACGGCAGGGCCAACCGGGCTGACACGGTGGCCGCCGTGCCGATTCTGGTCCGGGCCCTTCGCCAACGAGGGCTAGAACCGGTGCCGCTCGAGGGCGCGAACGTGGGTTTGGAAGGAAGCTGACCTCGGCTCCCTAACCTGTCTCGATGCCAAGAGTCAGGGTTCTCGATAAAAGCGTGGCCGAACGGATCGCCGCTGGCGAGGTGGTCGAGCGACCCGCCTCGGTGGTCAAAGAACTGGTCGAGAATTCGCTCGACGCCGGTGCTTCGAAGGTGACCGTCGAACTCCACGCGGGCGGCATTCATCGCCTGCGGGTGATCGACGACGGGTTCGGCATGAGCCGCGATGACGCCAACCTGGCCCTGCAACGGTTTGCCACCAGCAAGATTCGCGAGTGGGAAGACCTGGATTCACTCGATTCGCTCGGTTTTCGCGGCGAGGCGCTGCCCAGCATCGCAGCCGTGTCTCGCCTCGAGATCGTCACTAGCGAACCGCAAGCGGAGTTCGGCTGTCGTCTCGAGGTCGATGGGGGAGAGGTGGTGGCCGACACCGATGTGGCCCCGGTCGGGGGCACCCGCATTACCGTGAGCGACCTCTATTACAACACCCCCGCTCGGCGCAAATTCTTGCGCAGTCCAGCGGCCGAGACCTCGCAAACGGTCGATCTGATTTCTCGTCTGGGGGTGACCCGGCCCGAAGTGCAGTTCTCGGTCTTATCCAACGGCCGTGAACTCTTGATGTTCGCCCAGGGAATGGCCTTGCGTGATCGGCTGGCCACCATCTGGAAGATCCCCCGCGAAGCGCTGGTCGATGTGGCCGGCATGGTCGAAGGGGTGACAGTGGTGGGTCTGGCGGCTCTACCCGAACACACGCGGGGGAACCGCACCGGTCAGATTTTCACTGTCAATGGACGTCTCATCAAGTCGGCCATGTTGAGCCAGGCCGTGCTCGAGGGCTATAGCCCGATGGTCCCTCGGGGGCGGTTTCCGCTGGTGCTGCTCAACCTGGTGCTCGATCCCGGAGCCATCGACGTCAACGTTCATCCCACCAAAGCCGAAGTGCGTTTCGCCAATCAGCGCAGCCCCTTTCGGGCGGTGCACCGCACTCTGGCCGCGGCCCTGGAAGAGGCCGAGGCCGAGACCGTGTTGCCCCGCCATCTCGAAGCCGTGCTCGAGCTGCCTCCCGAACCGGCGCGCGCCCCCTGGAATGAAGAGGCGCGGCCCGCTCCCGAGCCGGTGGCTGCGGCCGTCTCGTGGTCGCGACCCAGCCCCCCACCGCGCTCGCCGGGAACCGACCGGGTGCTCGAGCTCTATCGGCCCTTGCCCGAGCCCGACCTGGCCCAGGCGAACGCTCCCGAGCCGCAGACCAGGCTTGAATTCGAGTTCCAGGACGAGATCGAGGTGTTGGCCCAGATCCATAACAGCTACATCGTGGCTCTGGTCGACGGCGAACTGTGGGTGATCGATCAGCACGCCGCTCACGAGCGCATTCATTATGAGCGATTGGCCCATCTGGCCGTGGTAGGCGGCGGGGCCCAGGGCTTCGTGGTCCCCGAAGTGGTCGAGTTTTCCCCGGCCGTGAGCGCGTTTCTGCAGGGCCATCTCGACGACTTTGCCAGTCTCGGCTTTGAAGCCGAGCCATTCGGCGGCACCGCCTTCCAGTTGCGGACCGTGCCGCCGGGCCTCAAGCCCAAGCTCGGGGTCGAGGTCTTTTCGTCGGTGGTGGAAGAGGCGGCCGAAGGCTCGGTGGCCGTACGCAGCGCCACCCAGGAGGTGTTGCGCGAAAAGCTGCGGGCCATGGTTGCCTGTAAAAGCTCGATCCGAGCCCGCGAGCGCCTGACCCGCCCCGAGATGCACCAGTTGATCGTCGACCTGCTCAAAGCCGAGCGGTCCCCCTATTGCCCCCACGGACGGCCCACCCGCGTGCGCCTGGACCTGCGGGCGCTCGAGCGGCTATTCCACCGGTGAAAAGGGTAGTGGCCGTAACCGGTCCTACCGCCTCGGGCAAGACGGCCCTCTCCCTGGCCCTGGCCGAACATTTTCAGGCCGAAATCATCAGTGTCGATTCGGCCCTGGTCTATCGTGGTTTAGACATCGCCACGGCTAAGCCAACCCCGGCAGAGCTGGCCAGGGTGCGCCATCACCTGGTCGACCTGGTCGAGGTCGACCACCAGTTCAGTTTGGCCGACTTCCAGGCACGGGCCCGTCAGGCCATCGACGACATCCATGGGCGGGGACGCCTGCCTCTGCTGGTGGGCGGTACCGGCCTCTACCTGCGGGCCCTGACCGAAGGCTACACCCTGCCCGACGCACCACCCGACGAGCGGCTGCGGGCTAGACTGTCTGAGCGGAGCCTGGCCGAGAACCTGGCCGAACTCGAGCGGCTCGACCCTCAGGCGTTCGGCTTCATCGACCAGCGAAACCCCCGCCGCGTGGTGCGCGCGCTGGAAGTCTGCAGATTGACGGGCCGCCCCTTCTCGAGCTTCTATCGCCGCCACGACCCCGGTTTCGTGTCGCTCAAGCTGGGGCTGGCCTGGCCGTTCGAGCAATTGCGCCCCAGAATTCGCCAAAGAGTCGAAGAAATGGTGTCCGCCGGCCTGGTAGAGGAGGTGCGAACACTGTTCGAGAATGGATACGCCCCGCATCTGCGAAGGCTCCGTATCATCGGATACACCGAGGTTCTAGATGCACTTGAGGGCAACTGCTCGCTGGCCGAGGCGATCGAGCAGATCGTAAGCAACACGGGGCGTCTGGCTAAGCGTCAGATGACCTGGTTGCGCAAAGAAGAGGGAGTGTGCTGGCTGGAGCCTAACCAACGTCTGCGGGACGAGGCTGTCCGTCTGGTCCAGAATTTTCTGGCCGCCTAGCGGGCCTCAGCGAGAGAGGGAGAAAAAAAGATGAATCTGAATTTGCAAGACGCCTTTCTTGCCCAACTAAAGAAAGAGGGCAATGTCGTAGCAGTCTTTTTGTCCAAGGGGGTCCAACTCAAAGGGGTCATCCGCGGCTTTGACAACTTCACCATTTTTCTAGAGGACCACGAAGGTCGGCTCCAGATGGTGTACAAACACTCTGTGACCACCGTCAGCCCGACCCGTGACACCAGTGACGGCTTCCTGCGCGAAGCCTTTAAAGATTCGGCGGACAAGAAGAACTCTGTAGCCCGTTGAGCCCTCTCTCCTTTTCCAAGTGGGAGGGGCTGGGCAACGACTTCATCGTCCTGGATGCCCGCGATGACCGCCCCGAGGAGCCGGGCGAACTGGCCGAAACCATCTGCGACCGCCATTTTGGGGCTGGAGCAGATGGATTGATCCTGCTGACCCGGGGGCAAGACGCCGACCTGGGCATGGAGATCTACAACTCCGACGGCTCGCCTGCTTCGATGTGCGGCAACGCGATCCGCTGCCTGGCCGCCATGGCTCATCGTCACGGCCTGGTGACTGCCAAGAGCGGCGAGATCGTCTTCTCGACCCCCAGCGGACTTCGCTCAACTCGTCTGTTGGGCGCTTCACCCTGGTGGGTCGAAGTCGACATGGGTAGACCCAGCGCCTGGGGCGAAGGAGCCGGTGAACTCTCTCCGGTCAACGAAATCGAGCTCGAACTGGGTGACCAGAGGGTGCCTGCCTTCCTGGTCTCGATGGGCAATCCCCACTGTGTGGTTCTGGCCCCGAATCTCGGCGAGAGCTGGCTGTCCTGGGGCAAGCACCTCGAGAAGACCATGAATGGCGACGAAGGCACCAACGTCGAATTTGTCGAGGTATACGACACCGACAACCTGGGAGTCAAGGTGTGGGAGCGAGGGGCCGGCGCCACCCTGGCCTGCGGCACCGGGGCCTGCGCCGCGCTGGTGGCTATGGCCAGTATCGGAAAGTGCCATCGGGCCGCCCAGGTGAGCTTACCCGGGGGGGCGCTTCAGGTCGAGTGGACGCGTGAGGGCCGGGTGCTCATGCGGGGACCGGCCCGCGAGCTGTATCGTGGAGAATGGAGTCCCGACCCCAATTGAATCGTTGTCCTAACTTGATAAGGCGTCTGGCCGAACAGGGGCTGGGCGCCATGCTGATCACCAGTGAGCACAATCGACGTTATCTGTCCGGGTTTTCCGGCTCTAACGGTTGGCTGGTGGTGAGCCCCGACCACCGCTTGCTGATCACCGACGGACGCTACTGGACCCAGGTGGGCGACCAGGCTCCCGAGTGGGAGCTCTTTCGCTTCACCAGCGAGGCCCACCAACGCTTGAGCCTGGCCCTGGCCCAGTGGCTCAAGGAGCATCCCCTCGAGGGGCCGATCGGTTATGAGGCCGATCATCTCACCTGTCTCGAGTTCAGTAGACTCGAGACCGATCTGGCCGGTTGTGAACTCAAGGCCGTCTCGGGAGTGGTCGAGGGGTTGCGAGCCGTCAAAGATCAGCTCGAACTCGAAGCCATGAGAGCCACGGCGGCGGCCGCCGACCGCGCTTTCGCCACCGCCCTGCAGACGTTTCAAGTTGGGGTGCGCGAACGCGATTTTTGTGCCGAGCTGGAATACCAGATGCAACGCGAGGGGGCCCGCAAGCCATCCTTCGACAGTATCGTGGCCTCCGGCCCCAACGGGGCGTATCCCCACGCCGGGGTGACCGACCGGGTGATCGGTCCGGGAGAACTGGTGACCGTCGACTTCGGAGCTTATCTCGACGGCTACGCTTCCGATATCACTCGCACTATCTGGGTGGGCGAGCCCGACGACTTGTCGCGTCGGGTTTATGCGGTGGTGCGCCAGGCCCAGCGGCTAGCGCTCGAGGGGGTGCGGGCCGGTCGAACGGCCGCCGAACTCGACCAATTGGCCCGCGGCTACATCGAAAAGGAAGGCTTCGGCGAGGCTTTCATGCACAGTCTCGGCCACGGTATCGGGCTGGCCGTCCACGAGAGCCCCACCTTGCGCTCCACCGTCGACACTGTGCTCGAAGAGGGAATGGTGGTCACCATCGAACCCGGTGTCTATCTGGCCGGAAAGACAGGCTGTCGGGTCGAAGACACGGTCGAGATCACGGCCGATGGGTGCCGTTTCGTGACCGGTTCACCCTATCAAGAATTAGGTCAGCTTCACCCGCTCGAGGCATTTACCTAGAGCCTCAGAACGCGTCAGTGATCCCTGGGCTGGATTTCGACCCGTCCTTCGAGCAACCGACTGGGGTAGGTGCTGAGGCACTCGCCGGGCATGTCGAGGCATTCTCCGGTGGTGAGGTCGAACTCCCAACCGTGCCAGGGACACCCCAGGGTCGTGCCCATAAGATAGCCGTCTCCTAGAGGGCCGCCTTGATGCAGGCATTCATTCTCACAGACGTAGGTCTGTCCGTCGACCAAACACACCGCATAAGCCTTGCCAGCGGGGTCGTGGGCTACACAGGGCCGACCTTCTGTGAGGGGATCGACCAGCTTGAGTTCGATCCAGTCGTTCAAAGCAGCCTGAGCCTTTCCAGGTCTTTGCGTAACGCCTCGTAGCTTACGAACAGGTGGGTCTTCCAGCCGGCTCGGCGCGCGGCCTCGATGTTCTGCTCCAGGTCGTCAATCAGCAAGCACCGTTTGCCTTGCATACCCACCTTCTGCATGGCCAGTTCGAAAAAGGCCGGGTCCGGCTTGCGCAGCCCGTGCTCAAATGACAGGATGAGCGGATGGAAAGGCTCGTAGGCTCCCACCTCTTTCAGTTCGGCGGCGTGGTCGGCAATGGTGTTGCTCAGAGCCCCCACCACCAGATGCTTGCGGGCCAGCGTCCAGGACAGGTGCAGGACGTGAAGGTCCAGCCGCAGCGAAGCTTTCAGAATATCTCGCCACAGCCAGCGATACTTCTCTTTCTCGACGGGCGTACCCAGCCCCCGGGCCCAAAGGCGTTCGCCCACCACCCGCCAAAAGCCCAGGGAATCGATATTTCCGGTTTCGAGTTCGGGAATCAACGGTCCGGCCACCTCGACTACCGCCTCGGGTCCGCAGCCGAAAAGGGAGCCGGCCACTTCGGTATAGCGGTGAAGATCGGCGTGGACCAGGACGCCCCCGATATCAAAGAAGACCGCATCGATACTCACTCTACCCCCGCCAGATCCTCCAGGATCGATAGCGGTGTGGAAAGAGCCGGAAACCGTCTGTCCGGGCTGGTAGCGAGCATCGTTTCAAGCAGCCCGACCACCGCATCGGGAATGCCCGGGACCACCTCGGCCAGCGGAGTCATTTCGCCGGCCACGATCGACTCGGTCAATTGAGCCAGGTTGCGATTGGGGTAGGGGAGGCGACCGCTCAGCAGTTCGTAGCCCACGACCCCCGCCGAGTATTGGTCGGCCCGCGCGTCGGCCGCCGAGGTCCCGCGGGTGATCAGTTCGGGAGCGAGATAGGCGGGGGTTCCCAGGCTGACTCCCTTTTTGGTGATGGACACATCCCCTTTGGTCTTGCCCAGGCCAAAGTCGGTAATTCTGAGGGTCCCCTCGTTGTCGATCAGGATCGCTCCAGGGTTGAGGTTGCGATGGATGACGTTGTGACGGTGAGCGTGCTCGAGGCCGCGCAGCAACTCGGTGAGCCACTTGAGCGCCTGGGGCAACGCGACCGGTTGGCTCAGGCGCTCGCTTAGCGGGGTTCCTTCGACATGCTCGAGGGCGAGATAGAACATCCCCTCTTCTTCGGCCCCCGAGATCACCTTGACAATGTTGGGGTGGTCCAGTTCATGACCGATCAACATCTCGCGATAGAAGCGCGCCTGAAAATCGTCGCGAGTGACTGAGTCGGGTTTGTAGACTTTCAGGACGACGGTCCTGGTTCCGCCCAACCCGCGAGAGGTCCCTTTGTAGAGAATCGCGTCTTCGCTCTTGCCGATCTTCTCGGTGATCTTATAACGTCCGAGCTTGGTCAGATCTGGCGTCTGTTGCGAGAGCCCGGCGTGGGCGCGCTCTCCCTCGTCTGGTCTCGGTTTGAACTTGATGGCCAGGGCCACTACGGCCACGGCTACCACAATTCCAATGGTCAGACCCACTAAAGACCCTCCCTCAATCGCTCGACTGCCCCCGCCCTCTTTTTGAGCAAACTTCGCCCGAACCTTCAGAAGTGGACGTTCAAGATGGTCGGCACCGAGCGTTGCCCCTCGTCGTCGGTGGCAAAAATCGCCAGCGCCGCGCGCATATTAGGCAGTTTGAGGGGCACGCCATATTCCATCTCGAAAAAGCCATCTTTGTCGGCTCGAGCTTCAATGCCGCCGGTTCCTCCCTCGCCCGTGATCGTATTGGGAGGGCTGACCGAGTTGTCAAATCCGATATTGGCCACCGCCGTGACCTTGGCGCCCGGTCGAGTGCGGCCTTTGATTTTGAAATTGAGAGGCATCTTGCTGCCACTCTTGGGCTCGTCCACCCGCACCCGAAAGATGTGGCCGAACACAATCACCTTGGGCTCGGCCACGATGGTGTCGGTGGTGGGCCCCAACTGCAGGTGCCCAATCACCGGGACCCCCATCTTGTAGTCGCCCGGCTTGACCAGGTAGGTGCCCTGGTAGTGACCGGTCTCTCCTTCGGTCATGGGAAACTTGTGGCTGTCCTGCCCCAGGGTGAACCAGGCCTGGCCCCCAGGCTCGGCCACCATATCCACCACCAGTTCGTCGTACTCTCCCAATTCGCTTTTGGCGCTGTGGTGAATCGACTCGATCCGTCCTCTGGGTTCGACCTGAAA
Organism: Vulcanimicrobiota bacterium; assembly: GCA_050250895.1. Lineage (GTDB taxonomy): Bacteria > Vulcanimicrobiota > Xenobia > Xenobiales > JADMJV01 > CAYRFU01. The sequence goes on from JBFWNU010000006.1 coordinate 541,340, forward strand.
CGACCACTCCCACTCCTCGCGTTGCCCCTTGAGATCGGCGATGGAGAAGCGCACCGTAACACTGCCGGCTTCCATTCGACTCAGGGGACGGAAACTTACAAACAGAGGGGTCTTCAAGCACTGGGCGCTGACTTCGCGGCCGTTGAACCACATGCGCGCGCTGCTGTGGTCATAGTTGCCCTGGTTGGGCAGATCGACGCTGACGGTGGGGCGAGGATCGGTGACGGTTTCGCCACGGGCCGGCGAAAAGGGGAGGGGAGCACCCCAGGCCATGCCGACCAGCAGCATTATATAGAACCAGACAGCCAGGGGGCGAACAGACATACGGATGCTTTCTGCGCAACGTCCTTCGGCTCCCGCATGGTCTGGAAGGAACCCCATGAGCCGCGTAGAACCGGCCACAACCAATGAGTAATCGCAGAGTTGTCATCACCGGCCTTGGGGTCATCTCGCCTCTGGGCCTCGGCTGGGAAGTCTTCTGGAAGAGCCTTCTCGAAGGTCGTTCGGGGGTAGGCCCCATCACGGCCTTCGATATCACGGATTTTCCCACCAAGATCGCGGCTCAGGTCAACGATTTCGAGCCTGAAAACTACATGCCCAAGAAGGACGTGCGCCGCATGGATCGCACCATCCAGTTCGCGGTAGGCGCTGCTTCTCTAGCACTGGCCGATTCGGGCCTGGCAGTGGAGCAAAGCGACCCTGACCGCATCGGTGTATGCATCGGCTCGGGTATTGGCGGCATGGATACCTGGGAGGCTCAGCACAAGGCCTTCCTCGACAAAGGCCCCCGACGGGTCAGTCCGTTCTTCATTCCCATGATGATTCCTAACATGCCGTCAGGTCAGGTCAGCATTCAGTTTGGCTTGCGGGGGCCGAACTATTCCGTGGTCAGCGCCTGCGCTACCGGCGGCAACTGCATCGCCAGCGCCGTCGATGTGATCAAAGCCGACAAAGCCGACGCCATGCTGGCGGGTGGCACCGAAGCCGCGGTCACGCCGCTCGCCGTAGCGGGGTTTTGCTCCATGCGGGCCATGTCGACCCGCAACGACGAGCCCGAACGGGCCTCACGCCCCTTTGACAAAGGACGCGACGGCTTTGTGATGGGAGAGGCTGCCGGCGTGCTGCTGTTAGAAGAGCGTGAGCACGCCCTGGCGCGGGGCGCCAAGATCTATGCCGAGATCGTCGGCTACGGCGCCACCGCCGACGCCTATCACATGACCAATCCCGACCCTCAAGGCCAGGGTGCCGCCCGGGCCATGCTGATGGCCCTCAAGGAGGCGGGACTCGCGCCCGGCCAGGTCGATTATATCAATGCCCACGGCACTTCCACGCCGGTCGGCGATCCGTGCGAGGTTCAAGCTATCAAGAGCGTGTTTGGCGATCATGCCTATAAGGTTGCGGTGTCATCCACCAAATCGATGACCGGGCACACGCTGGGCGCGGCCGGAGCCATCGAGACCATCGTGTGCACCCTGGCGGTGCAAAAAGACGAGATTCCGCCCACCATCAACTACGAAGAGCCCGATCCCGAGTGCGACCTCGACGTGGTGCCCAACGTGCCTCGCAAAGCGCCGGTCGGATTGGCCCTCAACAACACCTTCGGTTTCGGCGGTCACAACACCGTGCTGGCCCTGGCTAAGCACGATTGAGCGGGGGGCAGCCAGAGGCTGACCTCGAGCAACGGCTGGGGTATAGCTTTACCGACCCCGCCCGGTTGATTCTGGCGCTCACTCACGAATCGTTCGTCAACGAAGCCGAGCCGGTCGTCGAGAGCAACGAGCGACTCGAATTTCTAGGCGACTCGGTGTTGGGATTGGTGGTCGCCAGTTATCTGTTTCGCACCTATCCCGATCTGTCCGAAGGCGATTTGGCCCGCATGAAAAGCCACCTGGTCAGCACCCAACACCTGGCCGAGAAAGCAGCCGAACTCGAACTGGGCGAGCATCTCCGTCTGGGTCGTGGCGAGATGCTCACCCATGGACGCAAACGGCGTTCATTGTTGGCTGACGCCCTGGAAGCGGTGATCGGCGCGGTCTATCTCGATGGCGGTTTTGAACCGGCCAGGCTGCTGGTGATCAGGCTCTTGCGCAACGATATGGACAACAGCCTCGGCTTGCGCAAAGACTATAAGAGCGCCCTGCAAGAATGGACCCAGAGCCACTTCAAAGAGCTTCCGGAGTATCTGGTGCTCAGCGAAGAGGGTCCCCCTCATGAGCGCGTCTTCGAGGTAGAGGTTCGCTTTCACGATATGCGACTCGGAGGCGGAGTCGGCGGCAGCAAGCGCGACGCCAGTCAGGTGGCCGCTCGCGAGGCCCTCGAGCGCATCAAAGAGGAAGAGATTCCCTGGCAAGAGTGGGTTCAGGGTGAAGAATCTGCCTGACGGGGTGGCTCTCGACGTCAAAGTCGTGCCCCGAGCCAAGCAGACGGCTCGCGCCGGATTCGACGACGATATTCTGACCTTGCGTTTGGCAGCGCCTCCCGTTGACGGGAAGGCAAATGCCGCCCTGATCGCGTATCTGGCAAAATCGCTGCGGCTTAAAAGGTCTCAGGTCGAGATTAAGTCTGGAGAGAAATCACGCCACAAGGTCGTGATTCTCAGGGGGGTCGACGCCGACACGGTCAGGCGTTGGGCCCTGGAAAAGGAGTAAAAGTGGCTAATTTACCATTTACACAAGGCTTTGCCGGAGGAAGCGCAGGCTCATCGAAAAGCCCGAGCTTGCAGTTCTCGGTGCCCTGTCTGGAGGTCGATGATCAGGACCAGAAGCCACCCACTTTCAAGTATCTCTTTTACGAGTTGCCTTTTCCCGAATTCCCGTACAAAGCCAGCTTCTTCATCGCCAACGGTTGGTGTGCCGGGCAAGGCAATTTTCATCAAAGCATGAAACTGCTCAAACCCGACGGCAGCATGCTGGTAGAGACTGGCCAGCAGGCAGTCGACCTGCAGGACCCCAATGTGCCGTTCATGGCGGTCAACTTTTTCAAAGACTTGCCCTTTGAAGGTCCTGGTGTCTATCGAATCCAGGTCTTCCTGGGCAGCAATCAGGTGCTGGAATATCCGCTGACGGTGCGCAAAGTCGACGCTTAGGCCCATGGTTATGATCGCCAAAGAAAGGTTTGACGATCATGATGTGGGCGACTTGTCAAAGCTCATCGTCCGTGATATACTCGCCGCTGTTCTGTCTCTAAGAGAGGTTTAAGCTGATGGATGTAATCCTTGAACTCGAAAACGCTCAACTCAAGAGCGACGTGCCCGACTTCGGGCCTGGCGACACTGTTCGCGCCCACCTGACCGTAGTCGAAGGCGGCAAAGAACGTATTCAGGCTTTCGAAGGCGTGTGCATCTCGCGCGGTAAAGCCGGCCTGCGTGAAACGGCCACCCTGCGCAAGATTTCTCACGGCATCGGTGTCGAGCGCACCCTGATGCTGCATAGCCCGCGCATCAAGAAAATCGAAGTGGTTCGCCACGGCGATGTCCGCCAGGCACGACTATTCTACCTCCGCGATCGCGTGGGTAAAAAGGCTCGGGTCAAAGAGAAGCGCGTCTAGGGGTTCTCCCTTGAGCGAAACGCTCCTAATCTTTCTTTTGTACCTGCTCCTCATGGGGCGGGTGCTTATTCATTTTCGCCCCAAAACCATCCGCGATCGGGGCACCCGCCGCCTGGCCTGCGAGACCGCCGACTCGTTCATCCACGCCGGCGTCTGGGCCTTGATTCTCATCAACCTGGTGGTGAGAAACTTCTACATTCCCTCGGGCTCGATGATTCCCACGCTGCTGGTTCACGACTCGCTGCTGGTGAACAAGTTCATCTATCGAGTCTCTCAGCCCAACCGGGGCGACATCATCGTGTTCCGTCCTCCCATCGACCCCAATCGCGACTTCATCAAGCGCGTCATCGGGCTCGAACACGACCTCATCGAGGTGCGCGACGGAGTGCTCTATCGCAACGGCCTGCGAGTGGACGAGCCCTATCTCAACGAACCCCTCATGAATCAAGACATGGAACCAGTCCGGGTGCCCGAGGGCGAGCTGTTCATGATGGGCGACAATCGGAACAACTCGAACGACTCGCGCTTCTGGGGCGGGGCTCCGGTCAAGGACGTGGTTGGCAAGGCCACCGTCATCATCTATCCGCCCACCCGCTGGCGCTGGATACACACCCGGTGACCAAAGCCTTCTCGTGGTACCCCGGCCACATGGCCCGGGCACGCCGCCGACTCGAGGGCAATCTCAAACTGGCGGACGCGGTGCTCACCGTGCTCGATTGCCGCATCCCGGCCACCTCGCGCCATCTCGAACTCGAGGCCAGTCTGGCCGAACGAAACATGCCGATTCTGCTGGTGCTCAACAAGGCCGACCTGGCCGACCCGCAGCTCACCAAGAGGTGGCTCGAGCAACTCAAACGCGAGGGGGTCACGGCCGTAGCGATGAGTTCCCAGCAGGGTCGCGGCGCCGGCCCTTTGCGACCCCATCTCGATCGGTTGCGCGAGAAAGTGGCCGAGCGGTTCGAACATAAAGGGGTCAGGGCTCGCGACCCTCGTCTGCTGGTGGTGGGTCTACCCAACGTGGGCAAATCTTCACTGCTCAACCGCCTGGTAGGCAAAAGCCGGGCTAAGACCGGTCGTAAACCCGGAGTCACCCGGGGCGCCCAGTGGGTGGTTGCCCAGGGCAAGTGGCAGGTGCTGGACACTCCCGGCATTCTTTATCCGCGCATCGAGACCGAGCAACAACTGGCCTATCTGGCCGCCGTCGGCTGCGTCAAGCGCGACGTCCTGCCTTTCGAAGACGTGGCCCGCCATCTGCTGATGGCCCTGGTCGAGCGCGATCTGGCCGAGCCGATGCTGGGAGAGCCTCCTTATCCGGAGCCTCACCTCTTGATTGAAGCTCTGGCGCGCCAAAAGGGCTTCTTGCTCAAGGGCGGACGCCTTGATATCGAACGGGCCACCACCTGGTTGCTGGCTCAATTCTTCGAGGGCAAAGTCGGCCCCGTGACTCTGGAGGCTCCGTGCGCGTAGGTTGCCTTGGGCTTCTGGCCGCTCTCGATCGCGCTCACGACTATCGGCAGGCCTGCCGCCACCTCAGGGAGCACCCGGCCCTGTTGAAGACGGCTCGCTCAGAGTATGCTCGCCTCGGTCGGATGTGCAGATCCGAGACGAGCGTTTGGCCCGGCTTGCCGGCGGCCGGCGCCGATGAGGTGGGTCGAGGCCCTCTGGCCGGCCCCCTGGTGGCAGCGGCGGTGGCTTTTGGTGAACGACCCTGGATACCGTGGCTCAAAGACTCTAAGAAGCTCAAACCCGAAGAGCGCGAGGAGTTGTGCGAGTGGGTCAAAGAGCGGGCCCTGGCCTTCGCGATCGGGGTGGTCAGCGTGGAAGAGATCAACGACGGCAACCTTCACTTCCTGTCGCTCGAGGCGATGCGACGCGCCCTTGAGCAGCTTCCCCTGACCCTGGGAGTGGTGCTCATCGACGGCAAATACACCATCCCGGCCTTCTCCACGCCGCAGCAGGCGCTGATCAAAGGAGACGACAAGAGCGTCTGTATCGCCGCCGCCAGCATTCTGGCCAAGGTGACCCGGGACCGGATGATGGTCGAACTTGAGGAGCGCTATCCCGGCTATGGACTGGCCGAACACAAGGGCTATGCCACCGAGTTCCATATGGAGGCTCTCCGGCGCCTCGGGCCCAGCCCGGTTCATCGCTTTAGCTTTGCTCCCGTGCGTGAAGCCTCGCAGGGACTTCTTTTCTAAAGCCGAAGGTGCCCTCGATGAAGTGCGAACAATGCGGCGAAAGCAATCTTCCTGAAGCCAAATACTGCGAGGCCTGCGGTCACGAGTTGGGGACCGAACCCGAGTCCGAAGGACCTTCCTCCCCCATCGAATCAGGGGATCTCTCCGAGACTCGGCCAGGCTCACTGCGCGACGAGATTCCCTTTCTAACCGGGGCTGTGGATCAGGCCCGTGCTCGCATCGAAGATTGGAAGCAAAAGAGCGCACGCAAGCAGACCGAGAAGGTCCGCGAACGCGAATTTCGCGAGCAGGCCGCTGCCAGTGAGTCGAAAAAGGAGGGGGGCGGCCTGGGCCAACGAGTCATGACCCTGCTGGTCGGCATTCTGGCCATCGCCGCCTTCATCTACATTCTGGTGCGCCTGCCGCGGGGCACTTCACCCACGGCCATCTGGGCTCTGGCCTGGAGTATCGCCCAGGACGTGTGTAGCGAGCAGTAATTCCGCCGCCTTTTCTCGAAGTAGAAAGGCATGCAATGTCATGAGTGTCGCCAGCCGGTGGACACCGACTTCCGCCGCTGTCCCCAGTGCGGAACCAAGCTTGCCACCGAGCAGCCGCGAAAGAAAAAAGACAAGAACAAAGTGGCCCTGGTCTATGCCTCGATCCTGATCGGATGGGCCCTGCTCTTCCCCTTCCTAACCCCCATTATCGTTCACTACTCCATGGACTACCAGGCTCGCCAGACGGGCGTGACCATCACCCTGCCCCATGAAGTGAGACGATAATAGACGGTAGTTTGGAGACGGTAGACGGTAGCAAAAGACGGTAGCCGTCGAGGACGCTCTGGGGGCTTGAGCGACTGCTCACTGGGGCTTTGTTCGGCGGTTGCCGCAACGGCCTCAGCCACAAACTGCTCCCTCAACCTGCAACCACTTCGCGCTCTCCGGTTCTCCGGTCTCTCAATCCAACCGAAGCCGACGTCTCGCCCGGCCGATGACCCCACCTCGCGGCAAAACAAGAGCGACAGGCTTGCGCCTGTCGCTCTCTACCGTCTACCGTCTGACGACTAGATCACGGTTGTTCCTCGGCGAGCACGATGGCCAGGAAGATGCAGACCAGACCGTTGCCCAGCAGCCAGAGGCGGCTGAGGAACAGCGGCACGAAGAGCACGCTGACGGTGTTGAGGGCCGCAGCGAAGAGCAGGTGGGCGGCCACGCCGGCCGTGAACCCCGCCACAATGGCGCGGAGCCACGATTTCTCGACCACCAGGATGGCCAGCAGCATCGGGATGAGGCAACTGAACATGATGGGGTTGCCGTGATGAGCGGTCCCCAGCAGTAGCATATCCCAGGACGGAAATCCACGGGTCAGGTAGGGACAATAGGGGGTGATGTTGCTCATGAAGAGCGGCAGGAAGAACAGCCCGCCTGAAGCCATCACGGCCCCCGGCACGGTCAGCGCCACCTCGTGAAGAGCGCCCCGGCGAATGATGGGCACCACCACCAGCGCCAGGATTACCAGAGCCACCACCAGAGTCCAGGCGTTGTAGGTGACAGAAGCCCGGAAGGCGGCGGCTTCGGCATCGATGAGGCCGGCGCCGTAACCGCGCTCTTTGGCGTCGTCGCCCATGAACTTGGCGGTGGACTGCATCACCTTGAGAATGGCGTCAGGGTTGGTCACACCGGCCGAGGCCACCAGGGCGGCCACGCCAGCCGCGTGAGGCGATGCCATCGAGGTGCCCTGGAAGAAGTAATAGTCGGACTTCTGGGGGTTGCCCACGGCGATGGTGTTCTGAAGAACACCGCCTTTGGGATTGTTGCGGGTATCCCCGCCGGGAGCGGCGATGTCGATGCTGGGACCGTAGTTGGTGTAGAAGGTCAGCTCTTCGGCCATGTTGACGGCTGAAACCGAGACGGCCTCAGGATAGCCGGCGGGATAGCCCGAGCGACCGCTCGACGAGTTGCCAGCGGCGCAAACCACGATCGAGCCCTTGGCGTGAGCGTGGCGCACGGCCGCCCCCATGGTGGAGTCAGGGAACGGACCACCCAGGCTCATGTTGATCACGGTAGCGCCGTGGTCGGCCGAAAAGCGGATGCCATCGGCCACATCAGCCAGAGTGCCGCCGCCTCGGGCTGATAACACCTTGACCGGCATGATGGTAGCTCCCCAGGCGACTCCGGCTACCCCCTTGCCGTTATTGGTCGACTGGGCGATGGTACCGGCCACATGGGTGCCGTGACAGTGGTCGTCGACGGCTTCGGGACGGTTGTGCACGAAGTCGTAACCTACGACGAACCCGGTGTTCTCGAGGTCTTCAACCTGATGAAAACGGTCTCCGAAGTCGCGGTAGGCTACCCCGGTGTCGATCACCGAAACGACCACCCGGCGACCGGTCGACCACTTCCAGGCTTTGACCGCGTGAATCTGGTCCATATGCCACTGCTCGTTGAAGCGGGGGTCGTCGGGGAAACTCTCGGGCGAAGGTTGGTCGGTGATCTCGTAGTACCAGTTAGGACTGACACTCTCGACTCTGGGATCGGCCTGGAGACGGTCGATCATCTCACCGATTCTCGATTCGTCGAGGTGAGCCACGGTCAGGCACGACTCCGCCGAATGGATCGAGTTGTAATGCAGGTCGAGGCCATAGTCACGACCGAGCTCCCGAATCTGGGCGGGAGTCAGTCCGTCGACGGCGTCAACCACCAGGGTGTCGGTCTCACGGGGAATGCCGCCCGGGAGCGGCCCTTCCCCATCGGCGTCAGCAACGGTCAAGACAAGCTCACCGTCATGCTCGAGCATGTCGGACGGCACCCTGGGTGCCATGGCCCGTCCCGCCATCATCAGGAGATTGAGGATCAAGAGCCCGGCCAGGCCGACTCCCAATACCTTTCTCAGACTACGTTTGGTCAAGTTGATTCCTCCAAGAAGTTGTCGCGTCGAGAATTCGCGAAAAACCGAGAATTCCCCCCGGCTCAAATCTGAGACAGGCGTCCCTCGTGTTGCGGATGAAAGTTCTTCACCAGTTGGGCCAACAGCGCGAGGCTACGCCGGTCGTCACAGGCTTGAGCAGCCTCTCGCATTGCTTCCAGCGACGGGCCCGGCCAGTCTCCTTCCGGCGGCGGGCTGGTCACCCGCTGGATCTTGGCCGCCTCGGTGGCCTCGACATCCTCACCGACATTGGTGAGTTCTTCGTGCATCTTCTCGCCCTGGCGAACGCCGATGAACTGGATCTCGATATCGCGGTCGGGCTCGTAACCCGAAAGCCGAATCAGATTGCGGGCCAGATCCACGATGCGCACCGGATTGCCCATGTCGAGCACATAGATCTCTCCTCCACGAGCCATCGAGCCGGCCTGGAGCACCAGCGCTACGGCTTCGGGAATGGTCATGAAAAAACGCGACATCTCGGGGTCGGTGACCGTCACCGGACCCCCGCTCTCGATCTGACTGCGAAAAGTCGGGATGACGCTCCCGCGCGAACCAAGCACGTTGCCAAAGCGCACAGCCGCAAATCCCGGCCCCGGATTCTTGGCCAACAGTAGCTCGCACATCCTTTTGGTGGCGCCCATCACGCTGGTAGGATTGACGGCTTTGTCGCTCGAGAGCAGGATGAACTTGCCCGTCTGGAACTCCTTGCACAACTCCATCACGGTCAAAGTGCCAAAGACATTATTGGCGATCGCCTCGGCCACATCTTGTTCCATCAAAGGCACATGCTTGTGGGCGGCGGCGTGGAACACGACTTCGGGCTTGACCCGCTCGAAGACCGCCCGCATGCCGGCCCGGTTGCGCACATCGCAAATCGAACTTTGGACGGGTTTGCCAGCCAGCTCGACCAGCAACTCGTGAATGCTGTTCTCACCTCGCCCCAGCAGCACCACCGTGGCGGGCTTGAAGTCGAGCACCTGGCGGCAGATCTCGGCCCCGATGGAGCCTCCGGCTCCGGTCACCAGCACCCGCTTGCCCTGCAGATACGAGGCGATGCGCTCGGGTTCAAGGGGAATGGTTTCGCGCTCGAGTAAGTCCTCGATGCGCAGCTCTCGCAGGCGCGACACCTGGACATGGCCGGCTACCAGTTCGGTGGCGGCCGGCACGATCTTGAGCCGAAGCTCGAGGCCCTCGGTCAGCCGCACCACCTCGCTGGTCTGGCCCGGGGTCAATTGGGCCAGCACCAATTCTTCGACCTCGTGTTGAGAAACCAGGCCGGGTAACTCGGCCAGACTGCCCAGGATCGGCACGCCGCGAATGCTGGCGGCGGCCAACTGGCTCTTCTCGTCTACGAAACCGACCACCTGATGGCCCGAGTCGGCCCGGCTGAGATCGCGCAGCACCGACTCGCCCCCGTCGTTGGCTCCCACGATGAGGACCCGAACCCGATGCAGGCTGCGCGTGGCTCGCTCGCTGGCCAGGCGCAAGGTCAAGCGGGCTCCGCCCACCATCGGAATGACCAGCAGCCAGGTCAGGATGGGACCGGTGCGGGGAAAGATGAAGCCACCGCTGAGCACGGCCAGAAACTGGAAGGGCAGCAGGCTGACCGTCACGGCCACCACCAGTTCGATGAGTTCGCGAATGCCGGCATAGCGCCACACCCGGTCATACAGGCCAAAGAGATAGAAGATGACCACGCTAACGGCCGATACGGCGGCAAACCACAGCTGATTATCGAGAAAGCGAGCCATCAACTCGAAATCGAAGTCGAGCCGCAGCCCCACCGACAGAAACAAACTAAACCACACCAACAAGAAGTCAGTAATGGCCAGCGCAGCTTTCTGCTTCCTGGTCAAGTCGGCGGTAATCTCATTCCACGGATCGTTGGCGTTTCGAATGATCGGCCGATAGAACCTTTTGAAGCTGCCTTCTATCGGCAAATGGATAGCGGCTTAGGTCAAGAGGGTTTACAAAACGTTAACAACAAGAAACGAGACGAAGGCTCGCGCCTGTAGTATGATGGTGGAAGCACCCAGGAGGTTTCGCATGCTGGAAAATGTCGACCGCATCATGAGCAGGATGCAGCAGATCGAACGCAAGATGGAAGGCAACCCCGTCCAGTCGAGCGACTTTCAGCAGTTGATGAACGAACGCCTCGGCCAGCCCGAGAAGGCTGCCAAAGCCGGTCAGATGGGCCAGAACAAGCTCGACGCGATGGCCAACATCAATCGCCTGACCGCCATGCAGAACCTCAATCCCCTCGGCGGCAGCTGCAGCAACGCCAGCGCCGTGGTTCCCCTGGCTCAGAACAACTCGGTCTCGTGCGGCCAGACCAGTGTGGCCATGTGCATCAACGCCCTTACCGGCAAGAATTATCAAGACTACGACATCAACAACAAATACGGCTTCGAGTTGCTCAACGCCCTCAAAGCCGAAACCCAGTCGGCCGGCTACAGCTGGCACGACGGTGGCGAAGTCTCGGCCAGCAGTTGGAACCTCATCGACCACAAGGTCAACGTCGAAAAACTTCCCGTCATCGTGGCCCTCAACGGTCCCGAATTCTCGCCTTCGGGCCGGGGTCACATCGTGACCATCATCAAAACCGAGGGCGACAACGTCACCTACGCCGACCCGGCCACGGGGACCTTGAAAACCACCACCAAACAAGCCATGAACATGGCCCCGCAACACCCCGACGGCAACTTCATCTTCTACTCCAATCAAGAGAACCAGGCCCTCCCCACCAACATTCTTCCCTTCAGCTGACGTGATTCAGCGCTTCGCGCTGAGAAGGGGAACCGCTTCGCGGTGATTTCGCCCTGCGGGCGACGAGCAGCGGCCTGTGGCCGAGATGCCGACTCTGGTTCTCCCGGTGAAGCCGGGCTCCATTCCCTCGAGCGAAGCAAAAGCTCCTTCCTCGCCCGCCAAGCGGGCGCTCCTCGTTTGACCAAAGTTTCATAACGGGGCTACATCTAACCAGGCGGCCAATCATAGTATGAGGACGTATCATCGCTGGAGGCGTCTTCGAAATGAATGTTACCGCGCTCAAACCGGGTCTGATGGCCCGCACCCATAACGCTGGCCAGGCCGAGCCCAATCCGCCGGCCGACAACAACGAACCCAAAGAGAGTGTTCGCTTTAGCGTCGGCAAAGCCGCCGCGGGCCTGGGTGGCGCCGCTGTTGGCTATGTGGGTGCCAATCTGGCCACCACCGCCGTCAGCACCGTAGCCCTGGGAACCGGTTCCTTGCCCGGTCTTCTCCAGTTGACAGTGGCCGCACTTCCCAAGGTCGAAGTCAGCGCCGAGTTGGCCGGACTGGTTCAGAACGGGCTGGTGAGTGGATTCGCCGTCGGCGCCCTGGTAGGAACGGCAGCCGCCATCGGGGCCGGAGCGGCTATCGCCTATCATGCCGCCGCGGGAGCCCAGTTGGCCGACCCCACCGCCGCCCCCGCCACCGAGAGCAAAGGATTCTTCAATCAGCTCGGCAGCGAGTTCCGCCAGAGCGGTGCCGAGATGAACGCCCAGCTTCACCAGGTCGCCCAGGCCGACTCGTACGGCGGTGCCGCCAAAGCCGGCGCCTTCGCGGGCGCCTCGCTGGCCGGCCCGGTCGGAGCCTACGCCGGCAAGTTCCAGGGAATGTTCCTGGGCGCGGCCATCGGGGCCGTGGCCTGCTTGCCCCTAATGCAGCAAATTCACCCGGCCCTGGGCCTGATCGGTGTGGTCGCCGGCGGCGCCACCGGTGCCGCCATCGGTGAGCCGGTCGGACACTTCGCCGGCTCGGTGGCCGGGGCCGCCGTGGGTGCAGTGGGCGGAGCCGCCTACCACGCCGTGCGCGGTTAGTCTTCTAGTTCGATAGCTTCGTTGAAGCGATACAGTCGGGCCGGCCTTTGCCGGCCCTTCTTTTGTTTCTCGTCGGTCTCGAGAACCACATCAGAAGCGAGGATCTTCTTGCGAAAGTTGCGCTTGTCGAGTTCTTTGCCGAGCACGACCTCGTAAGCCTGCTGAAGCTGGGTCAGGGTAAATTTCTCTGGCATCAACTGAAAGGCCACCCGCGAGTTCATGATCTTGGCCCGCAGGCGAGTCAGAGCTCTCGACAGAATCAAGTCATGATCAAAAGCCAGTTCAGGCAGGTGGTAGACGCTCCACCAGCGAGCTTCGCGGGCATCGGCGTTGGCCGCCGGAGTCAGCCGCTGGTTAGGCACCAGCGCATAGTAGGCCACCGTGATCACGCGCGTTCGCGGGTCCCGCTCGAGAGCTCCAAAGGTATGCAATTGCTCGAGGAACACGTCCTTGACGCCGGTCTCTTCGAGCAGTTCGCGAGCAGCGGCCGCTTCCAGGCCCTCGGCCTCGCGCACGAAGCCACCCGGCAAAGCCCACCGGTCGCGAAATGGCCATTGCCCACGACGCACCAGCAGAACGCGAAGTTCCCGTTCCTGCAGAGTGAAGATGACGACATCGACAGTGACCGACGGGCGAAAAAATCGGCCAACCTCATAGTTCTTCGCCTCGGGAAGCTGGCGCTCCGCTTCGACTTCGGCCTGAATCTGGGCGAGCGTACGGACGGGTATAGGCGATTCGAGCAGGGTGGTGACCTCCAACACGGGGCGACGTTTCCTCATAGAACCGCTGTCCCCTCCCCCAGTGTCAAAAGGAGATCCTAACACGAAGACCAAAAACTGGTCGCCTATGGGAGAAAACAAGCCAGGAGTCTCTAGAATCGGGGTCACCTTTCGTGACCGCCACGATGGGGCCGAGCAAGCCCAGGCCAGAGCCCAGGCGCAGTTAGAGTCCCAGGGGGTCAAAGTCTTTGACCTCGGACAGGTGCTCGACGGCGAAGATGTGGATGTCTTGCTTGCCTTTGGCGGCGACGGCACCCTGCTGCACGCCTCCCGCTTGATGGGCACTCGCAACATTCCGGTGCTGGGCGTGAACTTCGGCCGGGTTGGTTATCTTTGCGCCGTGACCGAAGAACAACTCGACGAGACCCTCGAGGTCCTGGTGCGCGGTGTCTATCGCGTCGAAGAGCGTTGTATGCTGCGAGCCACGGTCCTCAACCGTCGCGAAGTAGTGTGGCAGGTCGACGCCTTCAACGAGGTGCTGGTGGGTGGCAGCAACCGAACCCTCAGCCTGGATGTCTCGATTAGTGGCGAGCATATCGGCACCATCGTTGGCGATGGAGTGATCATCGCCACTCGCACCGGTTCCACCGCCTACGCCATGTCGGCCGGGGGCCCGGTCGTCTTGCTCGAATCGATGGTGCTGGTAGCCTCGAACGCCATCTCGTCAGCCCTGCTGGCCCCCACCGTGTTGCCGATGCACGCTACGGTCGAGATCACCAACCGGACCAAGGTGACTCGACCTTACGTGATTGCCGACGGCCAAAAAGATTATCAGATCCTCGACGGTACCGTCATCCAGGTAGAGCGATCCCCCAACTCGGTGCTGTTGGTTGACCCAGGCCTCGTCAGTCCGCTGGCAAAACTTACCAAAAAATCTGCCGAGCGGACATAATTTCGATTGATCATCTCGGTTCGAGCCGCTATACTCGAACTAGAGTTTCCTTCGAGGCTTTGGCCTCGAGTCCGGGGGGGGCGTTTTAGGGACTCTCCCCCCGCTATTAGACCAGGTTGATGCGTAGCTGTTCGGTCGCGCATCAGGTGGGTTAAAGAGAGGAGTTGGCACTTTGCCGCCAATTCGAAAACGAGGACTGGAAGTGGCGCCCGGCATCACCTTGCGCTCGAGCGAATCGCCCGACGGACGCTGGGTCGCCTGGATCGAGAAGAACGGTAGACCGGTTGAAGTAGAAGAGAACAAACCCAGACTCTTCGAAGGGCCCACCTGCTATCAAGCCCAGTGTCGCGCCATGAAATGGCTGCGTGGTCAAGATTCTACTCGGATTCGCATCCAACGAGCTCGAACCGCCTCTGGCTAATTAGTCGATGCGGAAGTAGATCTTCGTCAACTTGCCGTCTACGAAACGTAGCTGCCCAAAGGTGCGGGGCGTATCCCAGCAGTCGGTGAAGTTGTAGCTGGCCACGCCCGGCCGTTCGCCCACCAGCGAGCCCTCTTCGCCCAGAATGTGCTGGGCGGTTGCCAGGTCGTCTCCAAATTGCAGGCCCGCCGGCAGGTCTAGTTTTAGATCCACGGCCGGGGCGTCCTCGGTTCCTTCCAGCACGCCATATTCCAGATGGGACACTGTGCCGGAGTTGCTCAGAATCACACGCAGCGAATAAGGACCGTCCCGCTCACGCCAGCTATAGATCTCCCAGTCGCTGTGCTTTTGTCCGGGACCAAAGCGCTGCTCGAGTTCGCTGATGTTGGTCCGGTCAGCCTCGATATCCCCCACCCGCGGACGACGCGTCGGCAGGGTCCACCAGGCGAGGAGAGCCGATACCAGCAGGACAGCCAGAACGTAGCGCATGACCCGATGGTATTCGAAAAGGGCCGGGGCCGTCTGTGACTTTCGTCGCTAGAAAGCGTCGAGAAAGTTCTGTTCGACCGTTTCGTTGGTGGTTCTCAGGGCCTGGTCGTGGTCCCGCACGAAGGCGTCGGCATCTTGATTCTTGAGCAGGTTCAGGGCCCGGTCGTAGGCGTCGGCGCGCCACGACAGGATGGTCTTGGTGGCCTCGCTCTCGCGACCGTCGACCGCCCCGAACCAGCCCGCGATGGTGCGGAAAGGGCTGCCTTTGAGGGTTTCGTGAACGGCCCCGCGATGGGTGGATTGGGCATCAACGAACACATCTTTGAGTTCGCCGTTGAAGAAATTCTTCCACTTGCCCGACAAGTCGCTCTCGCGGAAGTGGCCTTCTTTGACGCCTTCGTTGAGCACCTGGGCCATGGCCCGGTCCAGATCACTCACCACGTGGGCGCGCAGACTATGCATAAAGCCAGAAACCTCGTCGGTGATGCCCGGGCTGACATCGAAGCCCTGATCGCTGGCGCTTTTCCACACGCCGTCCATGTCGTTGGCGTCTTTGGCGTGGGCCGGGTCGTAATACTTGTGAAAAGTGTTGATGATACCGTAGATCATCTTTTGCTCGTCTTCGGGACGTCCCTCGGCTTTCTTGAGCATATCCTCGGTGATCTCGGCATAGATGGTGGCGAAAGGCAGCGCATCGCCGTCGGTGCTGTCGAGTTTTTTGCCGGACTTGAGGTCTTGCACGAACTGCTGTTGGTCGCGCAGGGTCTGCTCGGCCTTCTCGCGGGTAAAGTCTTCGGGATTGACCCTCACTTCGCGGTCGTCGTGGGTGCGGCGACGAACGTCGGCGATGGCCCGGTCGCGGGCCGCCTGGGTGGCCGGGTCGGGTTTGTCGGGCCCGGCGCCCTGGCCGTTCTGGCGCATTTGGGTGGCGAAGGCACGCAGGCGGGCGGCGGGGTCCTCTTCCCGCTGTTCGCCCAGGGTTACCCGGTCCTGGGGAAGGTCGCTGGCCGGTTGGGTGGCCGGGGCGGACCCACGGCGAACCGGAGCTACAACGGGATTCGGTTGAAGTTGAACTGGCGCTGCACCCATACGGCCTCCTCGCCTTATCGGTATCACGCACCGCCGAGGATCTGTCTAGACATGTTTCAAAAAAGTTTCTGGCTTGTGAACGTCTGGTCAGGTCCGTTTGCGAAAAATGGCCGTCAAGCGCTGCATGAATCTCCCCTGCGGGACCTGTCCCAGCCCCATCGCCTGCCCTTCTGGGTCAAGCTCCCAGTCGATCTCCCAGAGTCGCAAGCTTCGATCCTGGCCGGCCGTGACCACGAAACGTCCGTCCGGCGTGGCCGACAGGGCCCGCACCGCCCCAACGTGACCTTCGAGTTGAGCCAGCGAGCCGCCCCCATGGACGCTGTAAACCCGTACCTGTCCGTCGTCGCTAGCGGCCAGGGCGAAGAGCCCGCCGGCGACCAGGGTGATAGCGGTCAGTCCCGATCCGGACGGACCCAGTTCTTGCAGACAGCGCCCCTTCTTGAGGTCCCACAAGCGCAGGCGCCCATCCATGCCACCGGTGAGAGCGTAGCGACCGTCGTCGGTGATGGTCACCAGGCTGGCCATCGACTTGTCTCCGAAGGTGTCGCCTCCCAACAGGCAACGTGCTTCGCGAGGATTCCAGACGGTCATTGGCTGGCGGGGGGCCACGACCACGGCCAGTTTGCCGTCGGCCGTCATGGCCAGATCGGCGGTGGTGGCGGTGATCCGTTCGCTGATCGCTTGCTGGCCCAGTCGCCAAACCAGCAGCAGGCCGTCGCTGGTGCCGGCCATGGCGAGTTCGCCGTCCGAGCTGATGGCCAGCGCTTCGATGCCGGGATGTCCGTCGAGATAGGTGTTGATACAGTTGCCCGTTTCCAGATCCCAGAGCCGAACGGCGTCGTCTCCGGCCGAGAGCAGCCAACCTTTGTCGCGAGCCAGGGCCAGCCGGCGGATGGAGCCGGTGTGCCCGGTAAAGCCGCGCAGACAAGACCCGGTGGCCAGTTCCCACAGGCGTAGAAAGCGCCCGGTGGCGGCAATGGCAAAACGGCCGTCGCCGGTCAGGGTGAGGGCGCTGATATCGACCTCTTCCGCCACCGTGCGTAGCTGCCAGACCGCCGCTACCGAGCGACGTCCGAGACGGGTCATCAGGTCAGCGTTGAGTTCCAGCGCGTCGGGGTCGCGGCGATAGCCGAACACCGACCGCGCTTGAGTCAGTTCGCGATAAGCGGTGGCAAAGTCGCTGCGGTCGAATCGCTCGCGGGCGCGGGTGAAGTGTTCCCAGAAAACCTCGCGAGTGCGCTCGGACTCGTCGTGGCTGCGACTGCGATTGACCACCAGGGCCCGCTCGTAGACACGAGACCCCTGGGCGATCTCCCACATCAGCAGGCGTCCATCCTGGCAGCCGGTGGCGGCCAGGTTGCCGTCGCTCGAAAGAGCCAGCGAGGTGACCGGGCCCTGGTGCCCGCTCAGACGGCGCAGGCTCCTTCCGCTGGGCACCTCCCACAGGACCACCTGGGCAGGGGTAGCGTCGATGTTGGCCAGCAAAAACTGCCCGGACGGATCCAGGCCCACCAGACTACCCTCGCGGTGGAAAATTCGCTCGCCAGTCGAGACATCCCAGAGTTCGACGCCGCCCCCTTCGGCCGAGCGTCCGTAGCCGACGGCAGCATAGCGGCCGGCGGCGCAGAAATGGATGGAGCGGACCTCGCCCGCGCAGGGCCGAACCCAGAGCGAGCCGCCGGTGGCCAACGACCAGAAACGCAGGCTGCGGTCGCGGCCACCCGAGAGGCCCAGCTCGCCATCGGGGGTCAATCCCACCGCCTCGACCAGATCGGTGTGACCTTCGAACACCTGCAGACACTCCCCGCTGGCGGCGTCCCAGAGCCGCAGGGTGGTGTCCCAGCTGCCGGACAAAAAGCGACTCTCGTCGGCTAGAAAGGCGACCGAAGTGACCCGCTTGGTGTGGCCGCTGTAGACGACTTCGGTGGTTCCGTCGGGCAGCCTGAGACGGCGCAGCTCGATCAGTCCCGCCAGGGCATGGTGCCCGCCCGCCAGCACGGTGTAGAAACGCTCCCGTTCGTCGAGAGCCAGCAGACTGCGGCCACGGTCAAGGGTCCAGACGCGCCCGCCGGCGCTCTCGAGCGAAAGGACCAGACTCTCGGTCACGGCCAGCCGGCGGATGGATTTGCCCTGACCTTCGAGCAGACTCATCTGCCAGCGCCATTGGCGATGGCCCTCGGGGCTGATCCTTTCCAACCCGTCCCCGATGGCGGCCACTAAGCCCCCATCAGGGCAGAAGGCGAGGGCCGTGACGGTCTCGCCGCGCATGAAGATGGGCCGGGGTGAATCAGCGGGAAACAGAATCCTCCCCTCCCGGATGCGTTGCTCGCGCGCCGCCAAGTCAGCTCGTAGCAAGGCTTCGTGATCGTCGGGAATCTGGCGTAGGGCGGCCTGATAAGCCTGCATGGCTTCGGTGAAGCGGGCCTGGTACATGCGGGCGTCGCCCAGCGCCCTCCAGGCCAGACCTTCACTGGCCACGTGGGGCAGCTCGAGGGCCGCGTTGAGTTCGACCTCGGCGGCCTGAGGGTCGAACTGCTCGAGGTAGTAGAGACCCAGAAACACGCCGGCCCGTGGATAGGCGGTCTTCACCTGGGCCAGGCGATGGAGCACCTCCGTGGAACGGATCTGCCCTAGACGCCACTGGAGCACCGAACGGTTATAGACGGTCTCGGGATGGAGCGCGTCCAGCTTCGAAGCCTCGCGCCAGGCGCTGAAGGCCTCTTGCGACTTGCCCAGGTTCCAAAACGAGACGGCCTTGTTGTTGAGGGCGGCTGCCCGTTGCACACCGGGCTTGGGAATGGGCCTCGGATAGGTCTTGCCGACCACGGTGCGATACAGAAAGGTCAGCCGCTCTCGCAGATCGAGCATCGAGGGTGGCCGCTCTTTGGGGCGCTTGGCCAAGCACTGCAGGATGACGGTGTCGAGATTCTTGGGCAAGTCGGGTCGAAACTCGCGCGGGTTGGGGGGATCCTTGGACATGTGCCGCGCGATTAAAAGGGAGGGTTCGGTGCGCTTGGTGCCATCGTCGAAGGGTCGACGGCCGCAGCACAACTCGAAGAGCAGCACGCCCAGCGCGTAGATGTCTGCTTGAACGGCCACTCCCCTCCCCTCCCACTGCTCGGGAGCCGAATATTCGGGTGTGCCCAACAGAGCCCCGGTTCGGGTCAGGGTCCAGCTACTCCACTCGCTCCCGGGCTTGGGCGAGAGCTCGAGCGAAACTCCTTCCTCGAGCTTGTCGGGCAGGGGTTCGCGAGCAATCGTGATCGGGGACTCTTCAGCCCCGGTCATCTTGACCAGACCAAAGTCGGTAACGCACAAGCCCCCGTCCTCTCGAATCAGAAGGTTGGCCGGCTTGACATCCCGGTGGACCACTCCGTAGCGGTGGGCGTGAGCCAGACCGTCGCAAGCCTGAATGGTCAGGTCCAGGATGGTTTGCCAGTCGCCGGGCGAGACCCGTCCCGCCTGTTTCCATTCCTTGAGGCTGCCCCCCGGCAGATAGTCGAGAAACAACAGAGGAACACCGTGGTGCTCGCGGACAAACCAGCACTGCACGATGTTGGGATGCACTCCGAGGTCGACCCAGGTGTGGGCCTCGCGGATGAAGCGCTCTTTGGCGGTAGCATCCGACACCAGTTCTGGTAGGGGAACTTTTACCGCCAGATCCTGGTTCCAATCTCGATGGCGGACTCGGTAGACGGTTCCCATCCCGCCCTGACCGACCAGTTCCTTGACCTCGTATCTGCTGTCGATAACGTCGCCAACTTGCCAATCGACGACACTACTGTGTGACATAGGTAGGCTCCATGTTCGCGAGGCAAACCTGATCCCATTCGCCGGGGCGGCAAACTTTATTCATCTTTTCTTCAAATATCGACAACAAAAATGATGGACCATAACAAGATGAGAATCGGGCCATACCGCCTGCGCGTCCTGGTGGTTGACGACGATCTGAACGTAGCCTCGGTTTTATCGCGCCTGTTGCGGCACCTCGGATGTGAAGTGACCACCTCGACGGAGTCGCCGGCGGCCCTGGCAACCTTCGAGGCGGCGCCTGACGACTTCGACTTGCTCTTCACCGATCAGGAGATGCCCGAACTGCGGGGGCCCGAACTGATTCGCCGGTGCCGGACCATCCGCCCCAACCTGGTGGTGATCATCGGTAGCGGTATGCCCCTGTCCGAACCTCTGACGGAGTGCTTGTTCTTGCGCAAGCCGTATCACCTACAAGGTTTACGCGATGCCCTGGATTGGGCGCGCTCCCAGGTCGACCGGGCTGTCGACGCCCCCAATAAAGGGTGAACAAATGTGCACCTGGAATAGTTGGCCGTGCGCAAGACTCGATTGCGGCGCTGGCGGTGCCGCAGCCGAGAGCACGCGGTTTGGCTCGAGGTTCTAGAACATCATGGCTTGTTCGTCTATCGAGTCAGACCGTGCTGGCATTTCCTCGACCACGACGCGGCTCCGGTTTTTTATTTCCACGGTAGCCCCGACCAGGCGGGCTGGCTGCTACTGGTCGTGGCCGAAGGGCTCGACTTTCACCAACCTCGCCGGGCCCGCCAGCGGGTCGAGGAATTTCTCGCTGCCCTGGGACTAAGCCGCAGCTGGGGAGTTATCGAGGCCCAACCGCTGCGCTGGGGCTGGGTCTGGAGGCTGCCGCGCCCTCCTCCGGGCATTGGCTGTTGGCGGCCAGCATGATTTCGGCCGCGTCCAGGTCAAGCTTCAGCTTGTCAAAGGCCCGACCGTCGGCCAGAGGGTGGAGGCGGTCGGTGGCTTCGACCAGCCCGTTGCGATTGCTATCGGCCCAGAGCCAGAGGTGGGTGGCTTCGGCTGCATCGAGTTGCCGGTTGCCGTCGGCATCGAGAGCGGCCAGAGCCTGCCCGTCGAGGGGTTGCCACTGCCCGTCAGCATTGCGGCTCAACAGCAGGGCGTCGACCCCGGCATCGTAGCGGCCGTTAAGATTCCAGTCGAGACTGGTGGCGGGCCGCTCCTTGCCTTCGACGGCTACGGTCGATTCGACCGTGGGCCTGACCAGCTCCCAGGTTCGACTCGAGTGCAGCGAGCCGACGGCGTTGGCCTGGGGCTCGGCGCCAAGGCCATCGATGGTTTGAATGGTGCCCGAGTGGCTGATCACGAAAAGCCTCTGCTGATCGCGACCCAGCGCCAACGACTCGTGGTGATGCATCTCTGACTTGAGCTGGCCGGTGCGGGTGTCGAGCGCCACCAGTCGGCAGGGAGCTTCCAGAGCGAAGAGTGTCTCAGCCCCTCCTAGTTCGAGGTCGGTCACGAGTCCGGTCGCGGTTCGTTCCCAGAGCTGCTCACCCGTCTGGCCGTCCACCACCCGCAGACGCGAGATCATCTCGCCATCCGGGCCTGACTCATCGCTAACGGTTACCAGATCGCCAGCATCGGTGGGCTGGAACCAGCGGGGCGGAGTGGGAGCCTGGTGGCTCCATAGCACCTGGCCGCTGGTGGGGTCGATGCGCTTGAGCATGGCCCGGCTGTTGCCTTGAGAGTCGAAGTCGGTCTGAGAGCAATAAAGCGAGCCGTCGACTCCAAAGGTCAGATGGCGGCCAAGCCCGCCGGCCACGCTCCAGGCCACTTCGCCGCTGGCGGCGTCGAGGCCCATCAGGCGAGTGGTGAGCGTGCCGTTGACGGCCTCGAAGAAAACCACCCGCGAGCCGTCCGGGCTCCAGGCGGGGTGCGACCGGACCGCGCCCTGGGGGGAATAGCGCCAGTCAATCTCGCCGTTGGCGGCGTTACGCTGTTGCAGTTCAAAGACATCCTCCCGCGGCAGCCGGGTGATGGCAAAGAAGAGCATCTTGTCCTGGCGAAAGGCGATGCGGTCGATCTGCTGATCCCGAAACTCGAACAGCGGCTGGCCCGTAGCCAGATCCAGGGCGGACATCACCGTCTGGCCCGGGGGGACGGTGTTCGAGGCGGCAAAGACTCGACCATCGTGGATTTCAATCGGCGCTCGAAGTCGCTCCAGACCCTGGCTCCAGACGGTCTTGCCCGTCTCGGGGTCGAGGCGACGCAAGCTGTAGTATGGGGGCCGGTCCAGGCGGTCCATCAAGAGAATCTCTCCTTCGGGGCCGAGGAAAGGTCCGCTGATCTTCTCGCCCATCAGCAACGACCACTTGAGTTCGCCGGTTTGAGGGTCGGTGGCCCTGAGGTGGTCGTCCACCTGGCCCAGCAGGGGGCCATGCGGGAGCACGATGGGCTGCTCCTGGGCCACGGCGCCAGCCCTGGTCCAAACGATGTTTCCGGTGCTCTCGTCAACGGCCGACAGGCGGCTGTGGGCGTCGGTGACCAGCAGATTGCCATGGCCGTCGCTGCGCGGCGATAAACTGACCCAATCCTCGATCTGCCCCCGCCAGCTCGAATCTGGTTGGCACGGCCGGGGTCGAGAGCGCGCCTGGGCGGCGTGGAGCGTGCTGATCCTCATCCTCGAGAGCATGGCAGTATTGGGGGCGAGGAAATCTAAACAGGGTGTAAAATAACGGGGCAGCCATGGCCGATGATAATCCTTTCGTTCGCCTCCTCGGCGAGGCGCTCGAGTTTGACCTTCCCCCCGAAAATCCACGCACGGTGCGCGGCACCATTAGCTTGGCTCAGCGTTATCTGGCCCAGGAGGCCGAGGTCGAAGAGTTGGCCGAGGCGGTCGAGTGGCTAGCCCACCAGATTCGCAACATTCACCGGCAATCGATCCAGGAACTCCAGGTCGAGACTCAAGTAGACCCCCAACTTCGCGTGCACCTCGAGGCTCAGATCGATGCCTACGAAGTGATCGGCGACGGTCTCGAGCGCCTATCCGAGTCGATTCCGGACCATTCCGAGGTGGCCGAGGCTTTGTCCATGGTCGAAGAAGGAGCGGAGATCCTGGCCGATCATCAAGAGGCCCTTCAGGCCTGGGCCAGTGGTGATGTCGCTCTGTGTCCAAAGTGCGGCCGCCGCCAGCAAGCCCGTGAGCGTCTGTGTCCCAGTTGCCATATCATGCTGGTGCTGCCCGATGCCAGCGACTTCGAGTTCCAAAGCGTGAATCTGGGGCCGGCCTACATCGAACTCTATGAGGCCTGCAAGGGGGTAGCCGAGGGCAATCTGGCGGTTCGTCAGCTGCTCGCCAGCGTCGATGCCCTGGCCAACGAACTGGGGCAGACCGAGTTTTTGCTCGAACGGCTCGACGCCACCCAGCGGGCTCAGCTCAATGCCCCGGCCATCTCCGCTCAGTTGCAGCGTTCCCTGGAGGGGCTCGAGCGAATTCGCGGCTTCGAAAAGAGCGCCGCCCTGGCCGACTTGAACCGGGGCTGGGCGGCCGTCTCCCAGGCAGGCGAGCAGCTGGCTCGATCGATCGTGCCCCTGGCTGAATCGCTGGGCTACAAACCCCAATAAAAAAAGGGGCCCTGACGGGCCCCTTTTTCAGGGCGAGACCTATCCCAGGATTCCCCCGCGGTTGAGAAAACCGCCAGCGATGCCCGGGCAACCACAGCCTCCACCGAAGCCGCCACCACCGCAGCAGCCTCCGCCGCCGCAGCCGCCAGCTCCGCCGCCGCCACCGAGCCCCTGGCCTCCCTGGCTCATCGCCAGGCCTAGAATGATGCCCAGTAGCATCTGGAGCATTTCGCCGCCGCCCCCCTGACCGCGGGGTCCACCAAATCCACCGAGTCCGCCGATACCGGGGCCGCCGAAACCGCCCCGCATTGAGATACTGCAACTTCCGCCGCAACAAGCCATTGGATTGAGCTACTCCTTCTCTGTGTAATTGAGTCCAGAGTAGCGGCCCGCCACCAGGGCCAGGAAGAGAGCGGTTGTAAACAGGCTGTTTCTGTTGTAGCCACCTTGTTAAGGGGCGTTAACAGATTAGCCCCCCCCGCCACCCATCAGGATGCCGAAAACCATCACTGCGCCTCCGGCCAGACCGGTCAAGAAAGGGGCGCGACCTCGATCCCAATTGCTCACCAGCCAGATCAGGCTCACGAAGGGCACGAAAATACAACCGAGACCCCAGAGAATGCTAGTGCGAAAGGCTTCTCCTAAGAACCAGACGTTGCCGACGATGACCACGAGCACCCCGAGTAGCATGATGATTGAACCAAGAGCTTCCATAAAATCCTCCCACTAAACCAGAATGGATATACTATACTGCAATTTTCGGGGAATTGCCAGGGCTATTCCGAACTTCCTGACGAAACCGTCGCGCGGAGTGTTTTCGCTCGTCGGTTTAGGCTATAATCGGGCGGTGGGCCCCCTGATCTGGTTGCTTTTGACTCTCACCGCCACGCCCGCCAAGAGCTGGGCCCACCTGGCCGATGGCCGGCGTTTGTTGCTGGCAGCGCCCCAGCAGGCTCCCCTACCCGCCGTCTATCGTAAGCCGCCCCGCCAGCCTCGTCTGATTCCCTGGGAGTTGCCCTACCCGGAATGGGAGCGCGAATATCAGGATCATTTTTCCGCACTCTACGGCAGCGGAAGAGTTCGCTTTCGGCCCACCGTCATCATCATGCACTATACCGTCATCAATGACGCCCAGGCTGTCTGGGATAGTTTCGCTCGCGGCTGCACCATGGCCCTGGGCGATCAGTTCCATTTCGGTCACCCTTCGGTGCAGTTAATGATCGACAAGGACGGCACCATCTATCGCCTCTTGCCGCTCAATCACCGCGGCACCGGAGCCTACGGAGCCGACCACGTGGCCATCTCGATCGAGATGGTGGCGGCCGACGAGAAAGATTTATTGAGCCGCCCCCGCCAGGTGTTTTCCTCGTTTTGCCTGGTGAGCTGGTTGATGAACCATTATCAAATACCGCCGACGCGGGTCTCGAGTCACTTCGAGGTGTCGCTGGGCTCGATCGTCTTTCCCGAGTTCACCGACCGGGCCGATCCGGTCTGGAAGTATTGCTATCCACCCCAGAGCTTTCGCTACGACCCGGGCACGCGTTATATGGGCATGTTGCGGCGCTATCTCATCGAGTATGGAGGCTTTCGACCTGGGCGACGATGACGTCCAGGGCCCGCTCTAGTTGACTCTCTTCGATCACCAGCGGGGCCAGAATCCTGAGCACGTTACCGTAGGTGCCGGCCAGAATGACCAGCACCCCCTGCTCACGGCAGCCCGCCACCACCCGTTGGGCCAGTTCGGTGGCCGGCAGACCGCTTTGTTCGAGCTCCAGCGCCATCATGGCCCCCAGCCCACGAACATCCACCACATAGGGAGAGTTCGCTTGAAGGGCTTGAAAGCGGGCTCGAATCGTGTGACCCAGAGCCTCGGCGCGTGCGCCCAGCTGCTCTTGTTCCATCACCTCGATGTTGGCCAGGGCGGCCGCGCAAGCCACCGGATTGCCGCCGTAGGTTCCGCCCAGAGTGCCGGGTCGAGCGGCGTTCATCACCTCGGCTCGACCCACCACCGCAGCGATGGGCAAGCCACCCCCCATGGCCTTGGCCCAGGTCGACAGATCGGGCACGATGCCGGCGTGCTGATAGGCGGCCCACCGGCCGGTTCGACAAAATCCGCTTTGCACCTCATCGACGACGAGCAGGATGCCGAACTCCGAGCAGATCTCGCGTAAGCCCTGAAGATAGGCAAAAGGCGCCAGGTTAAAGCCGCCCTCGCCCTGGACAGGCTCGATAATCACCGCTGCCACCTGCTCGGCGCTTACCTGATTGGACAGGGCATGGCGAAAACGAGCCAGTTCTCGGGCCACAAAATCCGCCTCGCCCAGGCCGTCGCCGTAGCGGAACCGGTTGGGATAGGGCAGCCGATAGATCTCGGGGGCGTAGGGACCGCAGCCCAACTTGTAGGCCACCTTCGAGGTCAGGGTCGTGCTCAGCAGGGTTCGTCCGTGAAACCCTTCGCTAAAGGCGATGATGGCCGGCCGGCCGGTGGCCTGGCGGGCGATCTTGACCGCGTTCTCGACCGCCTCGGCCCCACTGTTGACCAGCATGGCCCGCGTCTCGGAGCCGTGCGGGAAGAGTTCGATGAGCTTTTCGCACAAGGCCACGTAAGGCTCGTAGGTGGCCACGTGAAAGCAGGTGTGTAGCAGCCGGTGACTTTGCTCGACGATAGCCGCTACCACCCGCGGGTGACAGTGGCCACTGTTGACGACCCCGATACCCGAGGCCAGGTCGATAAACTGGTGTCCCTCGACATCAGTCAGGACGGCGCCTCGAGCGCTGGCCACCGTAACGGGATTGAGGCGCCCCACTCCGGCCGCCACGGCCCGTTCGCGGCGGGCCACCAGTTGCTCGCTGGTCATGGGGTCTGACCGGTGCGGTCTCCGGCCACCACCAGATTGTCCAACGAGAATCCGTCAGCCGTCACCGACTGATCGCTCTCGAGGCGAAAACGAAGCTGCACCGAGCCACCGTCGTAACCAGACAGGTCGATCGACTCCTGATGCCACTCTTCGCTTCCCGTGAAGTCCTTGAGGGGCTGCCAACTCTGGCCGTCCTTACTGGCCTCGAGATGAACCTTGTCATAGCCCTGCTCGAGAGCGTGGCGCGCCTCGAAGAGCAGGGTGCTGCCCTGGACCTGGCTCAGGTCGATGGTCGGCGAAGTCAGCGAACTGTTGGCCTGATTGTCATAGTCGCCGGTGGGGCTGTCGCTGAAGATCGAGCCGCGGCCGTTGCTCTCGACCCGACCCCATTTGCCGTCGGCCTGCCAGGCCTGGTTGGGCTGATCGAAGTTGTCTTCGAAGACCAGACTGGTGGCTGGAATCTGGGCAGCCACCGAGCGGAGTTCAGAAGCGTTGCCCACGTTGTCGCGCACTCGCAATCCGAAGTAGAGCTGGCGTTCGCTGGCCGAGGGCGTGATTCTGACCGAAACCTGTTCGAGGCTCTCGGGCCGGCCGGGCAGACCGGTCTCCACCGGGCGGGCACTTTCGAAGCCGGCCAGATCGGTGATCGGCTGGTTGGCCATGCGAAGGTCATAACTGCTGGCCTGACCGCACCAACCGTCGTCACCGGTGGCTGTCCAGCGGAGCTTGACCTGACTCGAACCGGCTTCGACCAGGGAGAGGTCCCCAGGAGCGGCCGGCGGCAGGCGATCGTTGTCGAGAGCGTTGGCCGCGTTGAGGCGGCCTCCGGTGGCCACCTTGCCTCGCAAGCTGGGCAGTTGGTCTACGCCCTGCAGGATGCGGGTCTTGAGTTCGTCGTTGCTCATTTCGGGATAGGCGCTGGCCAGCAGCGCGGCCACTCCGCTCACATGAGGGGTGGCCATGGAGGTGCCGCTCTTATGGCCATAACCGCCGCCGGGCATGGTCGAATAGATATTGCCGCCGGGGGCGGCCAGGTCGACGCTGGTGGCTCCATAGTTGGAAAACGACGACAACCGATCATTGCTGTCGGTCGAGGCCACCGCGATCGAGTTGGGCAAATCATAGTTGCTGGGGTAGTGGGGATTGCGATCGTTGTTGGAGGAGTTGTTGCCGGCCGCCATGATATGCAGCGCCGGAGAGTTGCGAAAAGCCTCGGCGATGGCTTGATTGGCGCCGCCGCCTCCCCACGAATTAGAGGTGATGCGGGCGCCCATCTTCGAGGCGTAGAGGATACCGCGAAGGATGGCGTCGGTGGTGGTGCTGCCCGAGTCGTCGAAGATCTTCACCGGCATCAGACGAGCCCGCCAATTGACCCCCACCACCCCTTGACCGTTGTTGCCTTCGGCCGCAATGGTGCCGGCCACGTGGGTACCGTGCGAGTGGCCGTCCATGGGGTTGCCGCTATTGGCGAAGGCGTTAAAGCCGTGAACGTCATCGATCACCCCGTTTCCGTCGTTGTCGATACCGTCACCGGGAATCTCTCCGGCATTGGTCCAGACGTTGTTCTTGAGGTCGGGGTGATGGTAGTCGAGGCCGGTGTCGAGAATGGCCACCAGGGGTCCCTGGGGCGAACCGGTGCTGGTGTCCCAGGCTTCGGGCGCCTTGATCTTTTCCATTCCCCACAGTTTGGGGTCGAGGTCATTGGGCGTCTGCCGCTCGTCGAGGGTGTAGATATCGTTGGTGACGGCGTAATCTACCCGAGGGTCCTCGCTCATGCGCTCGACGGCGTCGGCGGCGCTCAACCCCTCCGGCAGTTCGAGCCGGACCAGATCGCCTTCGAAACTCTTGAAGATATCGCGGGGAAAGTCGAACCGTTCGACGGTGCGGGCTCCGTACGAATCGGCAAAGCGGTCGTCGGATTGAAAAATGCCTCGCTTGAGTTTGACCAGCACTTCGCCCTCGACGTAATTCCTGGCTGGGTTGCTGGCGGGAAGGCGTGAGATCATTGGCTGCTCCTTTTCGATGTGAGCGGATAGTAGCCAAAATCGGAGAGCCAGATGTAACAACCAGGTTAACTGGATGCCTTCATGGCACAGGTTCACCGCCAACGGCGCCGAATCTAACATGACGTGGAGCCTGAACGCCTGGAGCGAGCCAGTAAGATGTGGAAGCGCGGTTACCGCTTTCAGCTCGACGGTGAAATCGACCAGGCGATCGACTGCTATCGGCGTTCGCTCTCGATCGTTCCCACTCCCGAGGCCCATACGTTTCTGGGCAGCGCCTACGGCCAACAAGGCCGCCTCGAACAGGCCAAGGCCGAATGCCTGCGAGCCCTGGCCATCGACCCTGAATTCGGGATGTCTTACAACGACCTCGGTTGCTATCTGATGAAAGAGGGTCGTCTCAAGGAAGCGCTCGAATGCCTGGCCCGGGCCAAGACAGCCCAACACTACGGGGGTCGTCACTCACCCTATATCCACACCGGCCGGATCTACATGAGTCAGGGCCTGTTTCGCAAAGCGCTGGGCGAATTCAGGCAAGCGGTGGGACTGGCTCCGTCCGACCCCGGGGCCCGCAAAGCCTTGCACAGCGCCCTGGCATGGTTTAACTGACTGGTGAATTGCTGACGTGCGCCACTCCCGGGCAACCAGCCGGCAAAAACTGTTTACACAACCGCAAAGTCGGTAACAAAGTTGTCACAAAAATCGCGCGCAATTGGTTTTCAGAACCGCTATACTGGACTCAAGATTAATCCCTATTGTGAGGTGCAGGAGTATGTGTAAGGTCAAAAAAGGCGGCGGAGACATCAATATCAACATCATCAACAGCGGCAACCAGTATGGCGCTGAAGGTGCGCAGGGTCCCGGCGGTCAGTTCGGTGGTCCCGGTGGTTGTCAACGCGGCCAGAAAATGCGCGCTCTCGGAACTTTGATGAAACTCGCCAGCGTTCTCAACGGCGGCCAGGCTGGATTCCCCGGTGCGGGCGGCTGCGGCAACTGCATGAGTGCCCAGAACCCCCTCTTCGGCGGCGGTTGCCAGCACGGCGGCGGCGGCCTCAATTTCGGCATCTCCGGTGGATTCCGGATGTCGGCCGGCAACTTCCTCGGCATCTAGCCGAATACCCAACTCGAGATTTCTGACTAGAGAAGAGGTCCTCACGGGCCTCTTTTTTATTGTTGCCGAGGACACCCAGGGCTGGTCGCGAACGACACGCCCTGGAAGCGAGGTGCCTGTGCCCCATCGAGTCGTGCTCATCCCCGGAGACGGGATCGGTCCTGAAATCACCGAGAGTGTGCGCGAGATCTTCGCGGCCGCCGAGATTCCCGTGGTCTGGAAGGTTCACCAGGCCGGCCTGACCGCCATGGAGCGCGACGGAAGCCTCCTGCCCGAAGAGACCCTCGAGGCCATTCGTCGCTATCGGGTGGCCCTCAAGGGCCCGTGCACCACACCCATCGGAGGGGGCTTTGCCTCGGTCAACGTGCAGTTGCGCAAGAAGCTGGATCTCTACGCCGCCGTGCGACCGGTTCGCAGCGTGCCCGGGGTAGTGACCCGCTTCGAAGGGGTCGATCTGGTGGTGGTTCGCGAAAATACCGAAGGCCTATATAGCGGCATCGAGAACGAAGTCACTCCCGGCGTGGTGGCCAGTATGAAAGTGGCCACCGAGACCGCCTGCCGGCGAGTGGCCAAGTTTGCCTTTCGCTACGCCACCCACCGCCGCCGCAAGAAAATCACGGTCTTCCACAAGGCCAACATTATGAAGTTGTCGGACGGGCTGTTCCTTCGCAACGCCCAGCGGGTGCACCGCGAGGACTATCCCAACATCGACTATGAAGAGTCGATCATCGATGCGGGCTGCATGCGCATGGTCCAGGACCCCACCCAATTCGACATTCTCTTACTAGAGAATCTCTATGGCGACGTCATCAGCGACCTGTGCGCCGGCCTGGTGGGCGGGCTCGGAGTGACCCCCGGGGCAAACTTTGGCGACGACGGACTGGCTTGCTTTGAGGCCGTGCACGGCTCGGCTCCGGATATTGCCGGCCACGGCGTCGCCAACCCACTAGCTTTCTTGATGTCGGCCGCCATGATGCTCGAACATCTAGCCGCGCACCACGACGATCCATCGTGTCTCGAGCACTCGCTGCGCTTGCGACGAGCCTACTGTCGCACCCTGGAAGACGGCAAGAAGACGCGCGATCTCGGGGGCACCCTCGACACCGCCGCCTTCACTCAGGAAATTATCGCCCGGCTTTAAGGCTTAAGAAAAGGTGCAGGTGGTGGCCACGACTTCGAGGCAGACGTTCTCCATCTGGTCCACCAATTGGAAGCGCTTGGCATTACCGACCGAAGACTTGACCACGATGTCGGCGATCATCGTCTGGGCGGGCTCGCTGCCGAGATAATCCGACAGACCGCGCACGCTGTTGAACTGGTACTCCCCTACCGAGCCGTCAGGACGGCCCAGTTTGATCACCACGCCGGTCTCGTGGCGAGCGTACTCGATCAGCCGCCCGTGGTGGCGTCCTCCCAGTCGAACCTGGGTGTCAGGGCGAGGCGGGGTGCCCGGTTGCTCTACGGCGGGCGTGGCGGCCTCTTCGGCCGGCAACGCATAGTCGTTGCCAAACAGAATGCGGTGGAGGATGCTGGTGTCGTCGCGCTTTAGCATGATCGCTTCATAGCGGGCCAGGTTGGTCTGGGCGGCCTGATCGAGACCGACAAATTGTAGACCCACGCGATAGCGTCCCCGCTCCTTCATCGAGCACCAGGCTACCCGTGCCGAGCACTCGACCGGCGTTACGCTGGTGACATCAAACTCCAACCGCATCAAGACCGTCTGGCCAGCTTCCATTTCGGCCGGCACCTCGAGTTGCACCCCGCCGCTGGAAAAATCGACCGTCACGGCCCGATAGCCTGGCAGCTCCTTGGACAGAACACAGAGGTGACAATCGATGCGAGGGGCCGAGCGCAGGGCTTCATCGCTGACGTCTGACTGGGCCTCGGGTAGACCCTTACCGCTGGTGATGCGACCACTGATGGCGAAGCCACCATTGGTGAGAGGCCGGCAGCTGTCGACCAGGATCTTGAACAGGTCGCTCTTGCCGCCACCGGGCATGTTCGCTCTCAGCGACACCTCTTTACCGATCGGCAACTTGCGCTTGCCGCGCAGCACGACCACATGGCCATCGGCCTCTACGTAGTCCAGGGTGGGGCTCAAGAGTTCTCTTAACATGACGGGCACCTCATTCGGGGATGGAGTTGCCTCAACTCTAAAGAGCCGGGCATCCCGGCCGGTTACCAGAATGTTAATTTTCCGCAGGCTGGGCCGACTGCTCGTCGTCAGCGACCGGGTCGATGTCGCCCAGGTTCTCGGTGGGGGCGGCTGCGTGCAACTCGTGAATGTGGCTCTCGGTCTGGGCCAGGCGTTGCATCAAAGTGCTGGCTGCATCATCCGAGATCAACCCGCGGGTAAGGGCGTCCTGAACGGCCGCGATCTGGGCCGCCAGCACGTTGCGCATGGCGTCTTGAACCTGCTCGTCGCGAATGTCCTGGTCGCTCCGGCCCATCTCCTTTAGCTCTTGCTGTAAGGTCTCCATCGAATGGCGGTGAGGACCCGCCAATTGCTCGTGGATATCGGGGCTGATGCTGTGCAGCTTGCGCAGGCGATCGAGTTCTTTGAGGGCCCGCTCGTGGCTGAGCATCTGGCCTAGTTTCAGCTCGTAATCGTGCAGCCGGGGCGAGCGACCGAGCAAACCGAAGGCCGAGAGCACATGGCGAGTCGTCAGGCCCTGCACGAACAGCGACAAGATGACCACTCCAAAGGTCATCAGCAGAATCTCCTGGCGGTTGGCAAGCTCGGCCGGAAGACCCATAGCCAGGGCCATACTCACCGAGCCCCGCAGGCCAGACCACACCATCACGCACTGCCAGCTGGCGATGACGGGCGTGTCGAACTGATTGCAGATGGGCGTCAGCAAGAACACCGCCACGGCCCGGGCCAGAACCACCACCACGAAGGCCACCAGAACCTGGTACCACTCGTCGGCGATCAAGCGCAGGTCGACCTGAGTGCCGATCAGCAAGAAGACCAGCGAATTCATCAGAAAGCCCATGTATTCCCAGAAGGCATGCATCATCATCTGGGTGTTGTGCGACATCCCCACTCGCAGGCCGAAGTTGCCGTAGACCAGCCCGGCTGCAATGACCGCCATCACCCCCGAGACATGCATGTACTCGGCCATGAGAAACGAGCCGTAGGCCAGAATGGTGCTCAGCGTGATCTCGATGAGATGGTCATCGATCATCTGAGTCAAGCGCGAGATGCAATAGCCGAAGGCGCTGCCCAGAGCCAGGCCACCCAGACTCACGATAAGAAACTGGGAAAGTCCATTGAAGATGGTGAACTGGGCTCCCAGCGCCAGACCCAGCAGGATCTTGAACACGACCACAGCGGCCCCGTCGTTGAGCAGGCTTTCTCCCTCGACGATCATCGCAAGTCGTGGTGGAGCCTTCATCTCCTTGAAGATGGCCAGCACCGAAATAGGGTCGGTGGCGCAGATCAAAGCTCCAAAGACCAGGGCGCTGCCGAGAGCCATTCCCAGAATGGCCTGCAGGCCAAAGCCCACCAGGGCTGTGGCCAGGATCAACCCCACCACGGCCAGGGTCAAGATCGGCTTGAGGTTGCGCTGCAGGTGCTCGAAATGCAGATTGAAAGCGGCTTCGAACAGCAAAGCCGGCAGGAACACCGTGAACACCATGGCCGGGGTCAGTTGAACGTCCAACTCGAGATAGTGGCTAGCCTTGAGTAAACCGATGCCCAGTCCGGCCGCCACCAGCGCGATGGTGTAGGGCAGCCGAACATACTTCACCGCCACCGCCACCAGGGCGATGACGATCAGTTCGGGGATCAATATGAGGACATCGATGGAGCCGGAGCCGTGTTCGGCTGCCGCGGCTAATAAAAAATGCATGGGCAAGATCTCGTTCGGGCCCACCCCTTTCAACGTGAAAGCGTGTTCTCCCTTGGCGACGGTGCCGGCACGGGGAAAGGATAACCGCGCCGACAGCAAGAACCGCCCCGCCATGAATGTCCAGGAAAAGGTTATGTTTCTTCAGCAGTTGCGCGAAGGTTTCGACCAGATCGGTGCGCTGTTTCCCACCTCGAGTTCGGCCGCCAGGGCGATGGTGGCCGACGTGGCCCGCCACCAGGGTCCCAAGACGATCCTCGAGGTAGGAGCTGGAACAGGCCCCATCACGGCCGAACTGGTCAAGTTGCTCGGACCCGATGACCAACTCGTGGTCTGCGAGATGAACGAGAAGTTCATGAACCACCTCATCGAGCGATTCGACCGCGAGCCGAGCTTTGCCAACGTCCGGCACCAGGTCGAGTTCTGCTGCAAGAGCGTGCTCGAAGTCGACGGCACCGAGCGATTCGACTACATTGTCTCGACCTTGCCCTTCACCAGCCTGGGCGCTGATCTGGTGGCGCAGATTTTCGATCACTATCAGCGTCTACTCAAACCCGGAGCGGTGCTCACCTACATCGAGTATGCCTATCTGCGCAATCTTAGAACCCAACTGGCAGGTTCGACGGCTCGCGCCAAGGCCGAGCGCACCAATCTGATTCTGGACGGCAATATCGAAAGGTATCAATTTCGCCGCGAGGTGGTCCCGGCCAACCTGCCGCCCGCCTGGGTGCGCAGCCTGCGCTTCACCGAAGTCCCCCCCGACAAAGCGCTCCACATCAAGCCCATCGCCAACCGCAAGCGCCTGAGTCTGGGCCGTTTCGGGCTTTCGACCGAGAGCTTCGGCCTGTTGGCCGGCCTGGGGGCCGCCGCCTTGCTGCTCAAGAAGAAAAAGTCCAAAGCCTGGGTGGCTCCCCTGGCCCTGGCCGGCGCGGCCGCCTGGTTTCACCGCGACCCCGAACGTGAAGTCAGGGCCAACACGGCCGTGGCCTACTCCGCCGCGGATGGCCGGGTATTGGGTATCGAGCGCCTGCGCCATCCTCGCCTGGGCGATCAGGAGTGGCTCCGAATCAACGTGTTTCTCTCGCTGGGTGACGTTCACATCAACCGTTCGCCCATCGCCGGCAAAGTGGTCGACAAATGGGACGAGCCGGGGGGCTACTCGCCCGCCTTTCGTTCTGAGGCCAACAACAACGAGTCACGTTACATCGTCATCGAAGGTGCCGACCTTCGCTGTGCGGTGGCCCAGCGTTCGGGCGCCCTGGCCCGCACCATCTACACCTGGTGCGAAAAGGGGGAACTGCTGTGCCAGGGCGAGCGTTACGGCATGATTCGCTTCGGCTCGCGGACCGATGTCTATCTGCCTGCGGATCGGGTAGAGGTGCTGGTCAGCGAGGGCGACCGGGTGGTGGCTGGTCAGACGCCACTAGCTCGGCTCGTGAGTCGCGCGAGCGACGGGCAAAAAGCCAGCGAATAGGCCCCGACATCAAAAAGCTGGTGGCCGCGATCCAGGTGGTCCAGCGCACCGAGAAAACCGCTCCCACGGCCAGGATGGCGTAAAACCAGGACGGGTAGCTCAACATTTGAGTTCCCTTGGGATAGGGAAAGTCACTGACCATCAGCAAGCCCAGCATCACCAGATAGGCGACGCCAAAATGGGCATTGAGTTCGGGGCAGGTCAGATAGATGACCGCCACCAGGGCCGCCACGGCCGTGGTGGGCAACCCCTGGAACTGCGTGCTCACTTCTCCCGCCGCGTTGAATCGCGCTAATCGAAAGGCGCCGCCAAAGACATAGACGCAGCCGGCCAGAAAGAGCACCGGGATCTCGATGGTGGGCCAGAACCAATAAAACGACAGCACCGCGCTGGCGACCACGAAAGAAGTCATGTCGGCCAACGAGTCCAGCTGGGCGCCAATGGGGGTGCTGACATCCCAGCGGCGCGCCAGATAGCCGTCCAGTGCGTCGAGGGACACGCAACCCAGCAAACACCAGGCGGCCGCCGCGGTGGCGTCGAGGGTGACTGCCAGCAAGGCGGTTACGCCCAGCATCAGATTCGCGCCGGTCACGCCGTTGACGATCCAGCCGTGAAAGGAAGATGATTTCTCGGACAAAGTGCGTAGCGCCTTCGTGTCGGGTGTGGCTAGGGCCTGCTGGGGTCGAGCGCGATGCCTCCGGCGCCGGACAGGTTGGTATTGCTGCCCTCGATGCGACGATCGGGAAAGGGGTTGCCGTTAGCCGAGGCGATTTCGTCAAACACCAGAATCGAGTTCTGGCTGGCCACATACAGACTCCCGCTCGCGTCGAGCAAGATCTGTCCAGGGATAGCCAGCTGGGTATTACTGCCCTCGACGGCCGCATCAGGGGCCACGTCGCCGTCAAGGGTCGAGAAAGAGTCAAAGCGCAAGATCGCCGCCAGGCCCGTGTCGGCTACATACAGGCTACCGTCGCCGTCAAGGGCTAACGAGACCGCTGCGTTGAGGCGAGTATTGCCCCCGGTCACCCGCCGGGTGGGAAAAGGATTACCCACGGCGGTGCTCGCGCCGTCGAAGCTTAGAATGGAATTGCCGTTGGCCACGATCAAACGATCGCTGGCCTCGTCGAGCAACATGCCCTGGTTACCGGCCAGTTGAGTGCTGACGCCCTGGATGATCCGGTCGGGTACGACATTGCCTTCGACCGTGGACGCGCTCTCGAACACGAGAAGGTTGGAGGCGCCGGTGTTGGACACATAGAGCAGGTCGCGACTGATATCGACCTGGACATGAGTCGGACTGGCGAACCCGGTGTTGGTGCCACTGAGAATCCGGACGGGGGCGACATTTCCGACCAGGGTGTCGGGGTCCGAGAACACGATCACCGAATTGCCGGTGGTGTTGGTCACATAGAGCCGGTTGTTGGTCGTGTCGAGAAACAGAAAGGCCGGGCCTGAAAGGTTGGTCAAGCCTCCAGCCACCGGGGTCGTCGAGGCCTCGTCGCCGTCGAGGCTGGACACTCCCTCGAAGCGAAACCAGCTGCTAGAAAGGGTATTGCTGACATAGAGCAAGCCGCTACCCGAAGAGCCAGAACCAGAGTCGTCAGAGTCTTCGTCGCCGGGGCAGGGACCAAATCCCCGATGATTGTGGCCGCACAGACACCCGGTGAGCAGGCAAACCACCAGAGCAGCCAGCAAAAACACGTAAGCCCCGCCGCGAGACGGGGCTTGGCCGGGTCTTCGAACAAACACTAGTTGAGGTAGACTTTCTCTCCGTTTGGTGTGTTCCAGACATGGTTTTGCGAGAACGAGGCAGCCGGCACGGCCACCTTCTTCTCGCGCAGCGTCGGGCGAAGTTCTTCAATGACCTCGCCCAATTCAGGAGCCGTGAAACCGTGCTTGGCACGGCCACGATTCAAAGCCTCTCGGAGGGCCTTTCGGTCTTGCATGATGGCAATTCCGAGACCCCAAAGCAACATACCCAACAATAGAATTAGGCCAATCAACCGCAACTCCTAAATTGTTTCCGATCTGTTAACTACTTCTATCTTCGAAGCCTGGCTCCCTTTTCGAGGGAAATTCACTATATACAGGGAAAAGACGGGAAACTTTCTGGGAAGGAGCGGGAATGAGCTGGCGATACGTCATTTTTGGGCTGACTTTTCTCTTCACGCTCCAGTTGATTCTGGTCAGCGCCGTGGCTGTCCAGCCCGCCCGGGCCGCGCAGCGCGAACACATGCCCAAAGCGGTTTCACAGTTGATCGATCTCATCGCTAACTCATCGGCCGGTCTCTATCAGCCCTTAGGCGGTGAGGTGGCCGAGGCTCCGCCCGAGCCGGCACCCGTCCCGGCCCAGGTTGAAGTGGTCGAACTAGACAAAGTCATCGCCGATGCGGCCGGTCGCTACGGTGTGGACCCGCTGTTGGTCGAAGTGGTCATCTGGCACGAGTCGGGATTCAACCCCTACGCTCTCTCCAAGCAGGGCGCCATGGGCCTGATGCAACTTATGCCCGAAACGGCCGAACTGCTTGGCCTGGAAGACCCGTGGGACCCGATTCAGAACGTCGAGGGTGGGACTCGCTATCTGGCCGACCAGCTCTATCGCTTCGGCGACCTGAGTCTGGCCCTGGCCGCCTACAACGCTGGCCCGGGGGCGGTGCTCAAGTACGGTGGCGTTCCCCCCTACCCCGAGACAGTCAACTATGTCGACAGCATCCTGGCCGAGTATCAAAGCATTAAAGCCGAGCAAGCCCGCCAGGCGGCCGTCACCGAGCATGCGGTGACCAGCTCCTTAGAGCTCGTGCCCGAGCCCTCCGAGTGAAGAAGGGAAAGGGCCTCGCGCTATAGTATAGTGCTTGCTTGGTCCCCCGATGGCCCCAACTATGTTAAAGGAGAAACGTCGTGCCTGAAGAGCCTATCCCAATGACCGAAGAAGGTTACCAAATGTACAAGGAGAAGCTCCACCGCCTCAGGACGGTCGAGCGCGCCAACGTGGCCGAGCGCATCCGCCAGGCCAAAGAGTTCGGCGATATCTCCGATAACGCTGAATACGAGTCGGCCAAGTCCGATCAGGCCTTCGTCGAAGGTGAGATCATCCAACTCGAGCGCCTGCTTTCCCGGGCCCAGATCATCGACCGTCGCGAGCTTTCCACCAGTGAAGTTCACCTCGGCTCGACCGTCGAGATCCAGGATCAGACCACCAAAGAGAAGTTCTCGGTAACCGTGGTCGGCACCACCGAGGCGGATGTCGAAAAAGGACGGATTTCCAACGAATCCGCCGTCGGAGCCGCCTTGATCGATCAAAAGAAGGGCGCCGTGGTCGATGTGAAGACTCCCGGCGGCCCGGCCAAATACAAGATCCTCAAGATCGAGGCCCTGATCTAAGTATCCGGTGCTAAGGGCCCAGCAAGCCGTCGGTCTTGGCCGCAGCGATAAAATCGTTGCGGTGTAGCCCTTTAATCTTGTGAGTCCACCACTCTACGGTCACCACTCCCCACTCGGTCACGAGGCGGGGGTGGTGATTTTCACGTTCGGCCAGGGCTCCCACCTGGTTCGTGAAGTCGAGAGCGGCCACGAAATTCTTGAACTTGAAAGTGCGCTGCAGCCGCTCGATGCCATCCACCGTCACCACCGCCCACTCGGGCACCTGAGCAGAAAGTTGCTGGCGCTCTTCGCCGGTCACCTGGGGAGCGTCGGCCCGACAGGCCTGGCATTGTTGGCTGGTAAGATCTTGCATGAAGAGGGCTTCTGGAGTCGTGGCTGACGGGCCTGCCGATTCCCGACGCTGGCTCGACCGCCATACCGTCGAGCTTTTACGCCCGGAGCGACCCCGCAGTCCGGCCTTGCGCCTGCTCGACTGCGACGGCCAACGGATGGTGGCCAAAACCTTTTTGAATTCGCCGACCTGGTATCGCGAGACGGTAGGTCGCTTCATGCTGGCCCGAGAGCAGGCGATCCTGGCAAGCCTGCAAACGGCCCACGGAGTGCCCCGACTCTTCGGTGGCGCCCACCAGGGTCTGTTACTGATGGAGCATATCCAGGGGCAGCCCATCGAACAACTCCAGCCTGGGCAGTTGCCTTTCGAGGCCCTCGAACAAGCCCGCCGACTACTCGAGCAGGTGCACGCCGCCGGCGTCGCCCACTGCGATCTCGGCCACGACTTCACCGGGGATTTCGGCCGTGAGACCAACCTGATGTGGGATGGAAAACGGCTGGTGCTGCTGGACTTTGCCGGCTCGATGCGGGCCTGGCCCACCCCGGCCGGTCGCTGGTTCCACGAGGCTATGAAGAACCACGATCGGCTCTTGCTGACCAAACTGGTGTGCCGCTTCTTTCCCGAGGTCGAACGCCACCCGTTCCTGGACCTTCCCACCACTTTCCCGGCCGCTCACTGGAAGCTGTGGCGCCTGCTGGGCAAGATCTAAGGCTTACTCAGCTCTGCGAACGTCTTGTCCTGGATGGAGTATTTCTCCCAGCCCAGATAGTCAAAATGCCACCACTCTTCCGGCAGATTCTTGAAGCCGTGGGTCTCCATGGCTTTCTTTAAAATGGCTCGATGCAGCCGCTGCTGGTGGGTGCCCCCGTTATAATCAGCGTGGGCCCGGCGACTGAAGTCGTCATACTCCGATGGCATGGCCACCTGTTTGCCCGTCTTGAGGTCGACCATGGTGAGATCGACGGCGCACCCTCGATTGTGACGTGACCCCTTCTTGGGGTCGGCCACATAGGCATGCTTTTCAGGCGGGGTGCGCTCCCACATCAACCTGGTCACGCGCCAGGGGCGATACCCGTCAAAGATCGCCAGGCCGTAGCCCTGCTTGCGCAGTTCGTCATGGGCGGCTTTGAGGGCTTGCGCCGCGGGGCGCTGCAAGAACGCCCGTGCCTCTTCATAGACAGGAAAGCCGAGAAAGTTGTCCGAGCGGGCATAGTGGATGTCGAGCTGCAGCCGCGGGTCCACTTTGATTAGCTCGACCAGGTCGCTGGTGGCCGGCTCGGCCAGGGCCGTCCCGGTGAGCACCAGTAAGAGCAGACAGAGATCGCGCATCTGACCGATTTCGGAGGTCGGCGCCCCTCCCCTCCAGAAAGCTCGGGAATGGAATGTCCTCGCTGCGGCCAGGATCTTATGCCGGTCAGGGTGTCGACCGTCTCGGTGGAGTTTTGTCCCCGCTGTGAGGGCACCTGGTACGACCAGGAAGAACTCGAGACGGTGCTGGCTTTACCCGACCTTCGCCTCTCTCATCTGCGCCCAGCCCTCGCTCCCAATCGACAACCCGCCGTGGGCAACCAGCACCTGGAACGCCCGGTGGCCTGCCCTCGCTGCGGTCGCACCTTGATTCGCGAGCACTACGGCACCGGGTGCCAGGTCGAGGTCGACCGCTGTCCGGCCCACGGCATCTGGCTCGACGACGGCGAACTAGGCGAGTTGTTGGAGCATCACGAGTCTATCGAGCAAGACGCGCCTCAGGGCTTCCTCGACTATCTGCGTGGCCTGCTGTCGAGCTAGCTCTCGGGCGGGGCACGTTGATCGAAGCCCAGTTGGTGAGGCTCGTCAGTGGGCGCTTGAGAGAATAAACCGCGGAGATAAGGAGGGCACGGAGAGGGTCGCGGGCGGGCTCCACCCTCCAGCGGCTCCTACCTCTCAGCGACCACCGCGTCCTCCTTTGATCTCCGCGGTGAAAGTCCAGCCACCGCCGCCTCCTCCCGAAGAGGCATCCACCCAGCCCGAGCAGAAGGCGCCGGCATGCTTAGCGTGATGAAAACCCAACCCATTTCAACCCTCGTAGACCAGCTGCCCGACAAGAGCCTGACGGTGACGCTGCTCAAGGCCCTCGACTTCGTCGTGCCTGGTCAGTGGACCAACCGCACCAATTTCAACGACATGGTGCGCGAGGTCACTCAGGATGACCGGCAAGGGCGGATCGAGGCCATTGCCAACTATGCCGACCAGATCTACCAGGAGGGCGAGCGGGGGGCTCAACGGGCAATGTGGCTCTATCAGACGGTCGACTCCACCGACAAGCTGTTGGCGGCCGCTGGAATGATGAACCGGTTGGGCGACAAGATCGGTTTTCTTTCCTTTCTAGAGAAGCTTACGCCCAAGCCGGACACGGCCCAGTCACTCGACCTGGCCCTGAAGCTGGCGGCCGAAATGCTGGCCTTCTGCTTTATGCGGGGTATCTCCACCGAAAGCGCCGGGGCTTTCATCGCCAGCCTTTCCGAGGTCGACAACGAGGCAGCCATGCGGATGGCATGTCTGGTCTGTCTCGACGGCTTGATTCCACTGGGGCCTGACTTCGTCACCAGGGTCGACGACGTGCTCAAAGGCGCCAACTCGTCGACGGTCGAGAAGAATCCTGTCTTCAACAAGATCGGCAGCCTGTTGCCGGGCAACTCCACCACCCAGCGGCTGGGCTTTGTGCGCGACGTCTTCGCGGGGGCCGGCGGCTGGATGAAGAATCTGCAATCTTCCAAGAACCTGACTCGGGACGGTCTGATGGGCAAGCTCAAGGGCGTGGCCGCCTTCTCGGACGACAAGCTCGACTATGTGGGCGCCTTTCTCGATGCCAGCACCAACTACATGGAGCACACCGGCACCCAGACCGTGGCTCGCTACGTGGTCGGGCAGGCCTGTGAACGCTTCGTTCAATCTTGAGGGATCAGCTGACCCAGCGTCTGGTTGGTCTGGTCGAGGTAGCGCCCGGCTACTTCGGTCAGAGCCTCGGGCGTGACCGATTCCATCCGCTCGAGATCGGTCTCGATGTGGGTCCAGTCGTCCACGGCGGCATAGCTGCCCACCAGGGTGGCTAACTCCTCGGCGTCGTCTTGCTTCATGATGTAGTCGGCCTGCCATTGACGGCGAACTTTGGCCAGTTCTTCGGCCTCGACCGGCTCGGTCTTGAGCCCCTCGAGGATGCCTTCGACCGCCTCGATGACCTCTTCGGGGTCTTGTTCGAGCGAGTATTCTACGCCGATGTAGAACAAGCCCGGATCGAAGATGACCGGGTCGTAGTAGCTCCAGGCATTGAGGGCGAGCTCGCGGTCGAGCACCAGCTCGCGAGTCAGACGCGAACTCGAGCCCTCGGCCAGGATATTCGAGAGCAACTCGAGGGCGTAGCGGTCGGGGTGGCTCAGATTGGGCACGTGATAGCCCAGCATGATCGAGCCGTAGCCGGCCTCCTTGTTGACCTGATAGCGCTTAGGGCCCAGTTGGGCGGGCTCGCGAGTGATGACCGGTTCTACCGGGGGCTGAGCCGGGATGTCGCCGAAAAGGCTATGAGCCCAATCAGCCACCCGGGCCGCCTCGACATCGCCGGTGACGACCAAAATGGCGTTGTTGGGGCAATAGAAGCGTCGATGGTGGTCGAGCAGGTCGGCACTGGTGTAGCCCAGGATGTCAGACATCCAACCGATGACCGGGCGCCGATAGGGATGGGCCGCAAACGCGGTGGCCGACATCTGCTCGAACATCAGCCCGCTGGGCGAGTCTTCGGTGCGTAGGCGGCGTTCCTCCGCCACCACTTCGCGCTCGCGCTGAAAGTCGTCTTCTTTGAAAGTCAGGGCCCGCATGCGATCAGCCTCGAGGTCGAGGGCCAGCCAGGCAGCGTCCGAGGCGATGTTGACGTAGTAGGCGGTGAAATCTTCGGTGGTAAAGGCGTTGTTGTTGCCTCCGTGCAGCGCCAAAAGCTGATCGAAGCGACCGTCAGGATAGCGTGGGCTGCCCCGAAACATCATGTGCTCGAGCATATGCGACAAGCCGCTCTTGCCTTCGGGCTCGTTGCGCGAGCCGACTCGATAGAAGAGCTGAACCGAAGCCACCGGGGCTTTGTGATTCTCGAGCACCAGCAGGCGCATTCCGTTGGTCAAGTTGGTTTCTTGAACCTGGCCCCGAGTGGTCAAGCTGGGGCTCTGCCCGCCCCGCGGCGGGGCTGGGATCTCGACCGCCTCGGGAGCCTCCCCCACCGGCCCGTTGGCCGGAGCCACCCAGCCGGCGAAGCCTTCGGGCACGGCCAACTCGAGGTCGGCGACCAGGGCCACCGCCGACCGCTCGGGCACGAAGAGCCGATTGGCCACCCGGGCCACCTCGTCGGCGGTGACCGCCCACACCCCCCGCGAGTAGTCCTCGAGACGATCTTCGGGCAGGCCGTAGAGTTCGGTCTCGATGCCTCGGGCGGCAATCTTAGGGCAGGTGTCGACATCGAGGGGATAGGCCAGCACCAGGCCCTTCTGGGCCTCTTCGAGTTCGCTGGCCGGCACCGGCTCGTGGCGGAAGCGATCCATCTCTTCATAGACCGCTTTGATGGCCCGATTGGCGAAATCGTTGCGGGTCTGCAGGCTCACTCTGAACAAACCGCGACAGCGCCCGGCCGAAAAACCGCTGCCCACCGAATAAGCCAACCCTTCGCTGGAGCGGATGCGGCGCGTCAACCGTGAGCGAAAGGCGCCCCCGAAAAGCTGATTGAGCACCAACACGGCATAATAGTCAGCATCATCGCGGCGCACCGACGGAAAGCCCATGACCACTTTGGCCTGCTCGATGGGTTTGGACTCGGTGGCCAGGGCTGGGTGCTCCAGAAAGGGCGCGTCGTCCGCCAACCGGTAGTGATTCACCACCGCCCAATCGCCAAAATGACGCTCGCACAGTGCTTCGGCTCGGGCCTGGTCGAGGTCGCCCGCCAGGCTCAGGATCGAGCCTCGCGGGCCGTAGTGGCGAGCGAAGAAGTCGCGGACCGCCCCCACCTTGAGGCCTGGCAGAGTGGCCGTGGTCCCGTCCACGGGTCGGCCGTAAGGATGCTCGGCCATCAAAGCTCGCCCGAACAGCTCGAGCACGCGGTCGCGCGGTTCGCCCTCGCGGGCCTGGGCGGCTCCCAAAGCCTCTTTCTTGAGCTTGGAAAACTCCTCGGCTTCGAGATGGGGCCGGCGCACCAGGTCGGCCAGCATGGCGAAGCCCCAATCGAGGTCCTCGCTGAGCACGTGCAGCTCGAAGGTGCAGGCGTCGCGGCCCTGGCGCACGTGCAGGCGGGCGCCGCGACTATCGATGGCCTCGGCCACCTGATCGCGGTCGAGTTGGCCACAGCCACGGTCGAGCAGAGCCGAGGTGAGCGAGGCCAGCCCGGCCTGCTCGGGCGGCTCCTGAGCCGTCCCCGCCGGCAAGGCCAGGGCCAATACCACATAAGGTATCGCGTGATAA
Organism: Vulcanimicrobiota bacterium; assembly: GCA_050250895.1. GTDB lineage: Bacteria > Vulcanimicrobiota > Xenobia > Xenobiales > JADMJV01 > CAYRFU01. The sequence goes on from JBFWNU010000006.1 coordinate 585,367, forward strand.
GAGGCCAGGCGAACCGCCAGACCATTTTGCATCTGCCATCGCGACATGCCAGGGCTATTCCAGGTTCAGCGGTGCTTCCCTCGAAGGCTTGCCCTTATGTTGGACTTTCCTTCGACCTTTCGCAATCGCGAGGCAATTCTGGCAGCGCTACGCGAGGTTTTGCCCGCCAGTGGCACCGTGCTCGAACTGGCCAGCGGCTCGGGCCAACACGCCGTCTACTTTGCTTCGGCACTGCCCGAGTTGAACTGGCAACCCAGCGACCTTGAGGCCGAGAACCTGGCCAGCATCCAAGCCTATCGGCAACACCATGGGACAGCCAACCTGCTCGAACCTGTCTGTATCGATTGCCGTGACCCGCACTGGCCGTCACTCGAGCCCGAGGCCATGGTGTGTATCAACATGGTGCACATCTCGCCCTGGGAGGCGACCCTCGGCCTGCTCAGTGGCGCGGGTCGCGCGCTGCCCCCGGGCGGACCGTTGTATCTCTACGGCGCCTATCTGCGCGACGAGGTGCCTACCGCGGCCAGCAATCTAGCTTTCGATCGCAGTCTGCGCGCCCAGAATCCGGCCTGGGGAGTCCGTCGCCTGGATGCCGTCGTGACCGAGGCCGACAAAGTGGGCCTTTCTCTCGCTCGAGTGATCGAGATGCCAGCCAACAACCTCTCGGTGGTGTTTACAAAACGATAGCCACCCGCAACGCGTTGTTTACATTTTTAACAAACTCGCAACACGCTATTCACCTTTGCCGCGCTCACCACGACTAAGCTAGTCCCAGAGAAAGAGACGAGGTGGGCGTGTGATTCCGAGATATTCAAGCGACGTCTCCGGGCTGGTGAGTTCGCTAGAAAAGACCTACCATGACCCGAGTGTCACCGTGGCCGAAGCCCAGAAGTTGGCTCGTAAAGCTCATCAAGAGGGCGAACTGGCCCGTCAGGCCATCGATTCCAGTGAGCAAGGTTATAAGCTGCGGCTGGAAATCGTCGACCCTCTACTGGCCCGCGAGCGCGAGATCCAGGCCCTCAAGAGCCGTCTCAACCAGGGTGGCCCGACCCGCGCTACCGACAACTTCTGCCTGGGCAAAAGGCTGCGCGCCAAGAAGGCTGATTATGATCGCCTGCGCGCCAGCCTGGTCTGGGAAGACCTACCTCGCAAACTAAAATTCCAGTTGGCCGACTATGTGGCCGCCCGTCGCCGAGAAGTGCGTTTTGGCGACGCTGAAACGGTCCGCAAGCAGGCCGTGGCGGCACTCGAACTCAGTCGCGCGGTCTAAGCAACCCATCTCACAGTAGGAGTAGTGTATGAAAGTCGGAGGCGCTGGCGGCGCTCAAAAGGCGGCTGCCCAAAAACCCAAAAAAGGCCAGAAAGCCGGTGGCGGCGGCGGCGGTGGCGGTGAAGAGCAGCAGCAGAAGGCTGACGAGAAGAAGCAGATGGGCGAAGCCCTGGTCAGCCAGGCCATCGAAGGAACGAACAAGACCTTCGAAGCCTCGATGAAGACCAGCAGTGCCTGTACCGGGCTGGGCGGCGGCGGTGAAGCCGGGCCCGTGGGTGGAAAGATTGAAGGCCTCAAAGGAACTGCTCCTGCCCCGGGTGCGGGCGGGGCCGGAGGCCCCGGCGGAATGGAAGGCATGGGTGGCGGCGATCCCATGGGTGGCATGGGCGGCATGGGAGGCGGCGACAGCTTCATGGGAACTCCCTCCCCCATCGCCAACGAGATGCCGTCGATGGGCGGCCAGGCCACCGCTGAGGGGATCGGACAGAACTTCGCCGGAGCGGCCTTCTAGCGCCCCTTTAGCACCTCGAAGTCAACGTGGCCGGCCTCGGCGTCGACGCGTTTGAGTTTGACCTTGACCCGGTCCCCGATATCAAGACCGTTGAAATTGCCCTGGACCAACTTGCCCTCGACCTTCATGCCGGCCAGGCGCACCCAGGTGCCCTTCTCGGCAGCGCCGGTTACGGTGGCGTCAAAGGTCTGGCCGACTCGCGAAGACATAGCCATTGCATCCTTGCACTTGTACATCTGACGCTCGACTTTGGCGATATCATCCACCCGCCGATTCAGGTGAGCGGCCAGTTGCTCGAGTTCTTTGACATCCGGTGGAGCCTGACCGTCGCAAGCGGCTTTGATCAGTCGCTGCACGGTGAGCGCGCCGTAGTCACGCGAAGGCGAGGTCGCGCGCGTGGTCTGCTCTTCGGCCAGGCGATAATCTTGAGGAAAGTCCTGCGCCGGGGCCTTCACGGCCAGATGGGTCCGGCCTAGAATCTTCTCGACCGAGATCGACAGTTCAGCGTAGTCGTCCCGCGACAGCCGGCCCTTGGCCTGGCCCAGATACTTCTTGAGCGCTCCGGGGGACGGCTCGGCGGGAAGACCGCCGCCGTTGCGTTGGGCCAGGGTCACCAGGCGGTCCCAGCGCGCCGGCTGACCGAGGGACTGGAAGAGGACCGGGTAGCCTTTGGCCTGCAGAAAGTCGATGGTACTCTCACCGGCGGTGACCATCAATTCTTCAATCATATCGCGGGCCGGCCGGCTCCCATCGCTCATGCCGACCAGTTCGTTGGCCTGACGGCGTCCGCGCAGCCGGCTGGCGGCCTCGGCCTGAAGTTCCATCTGGGCCCCGGTTTGATGATGCGGAAACGTGCCGTTGAGCCAGTTCTCGACCTGGCTGTATTGAAGCTGACCGTGGTTGACCACGCGAGCCCGGTAGCAGTCGAACGACTCGACGCTTCCGTCTTTGCCGACCACGAACTCAGTCACCACCGAAAGACGCTCTTGATTCTTCTGAAACGAAGTCTGGTCGAGCAGTTCCCAGGGAAACATCGGAAAATTGCGACCCTGGGTATAGGCCGCTTTGCCGTTGTTGCGCGCGCGCGAGTCGAGAGCGCCGTCGCGAGGGACCGCGGCGTCCACGTCAGAGACCGCCACCCGCACCCGAATCGACCCGTTGTCGAGCCGCTCGGCCACGGTCAATTGCTCGGCGTTGCTGGTGCCCCGGTTATCGGTGGCCATCCACGGCAAAGCGCCCAGGTCACGGATCTTGGGGTCTCGGTCGGTGGCCGGACGGCCAATCACCTCGGCCAGGGCCTGAGAGGAGAAGCCGGGCTCGAGCCCTCGGTCCTCCATGGCCTTTTCAGAGAGTCTCTCCAGGCGATTTCGTTGGTGGTTGCGACCGGCCGGATGGAACATGGCCAGCCCTGGACGCGAGGCCACGAAGCTGTCTCGTGGTGAAAACGCCGGGGAAGCGAAGGATGCCCGATGAGCGGCCAGGTTAGCGGGGGTGTAGGAGCCTACGAGCATGGATTCACTCTATCGCGTCACCCTGAAAGGCAGCTCAAAATCGAGGGGGTTTACAAAGTCTTAACAATTTTCGAGGCTCATTCAAAGGCCAACCCAAGTCGGGCTCGCTATCCTGAGCGAAGGTTAGCAATTTCAAGGGTAGGTAGCGGAGATGAAAGTCGGACAGGGTGGCGCCCAGGCGCCTCAAAAGGCGCAGGCCGGTAAAGGCGGCGGCCAGGCTCAGGGCCAACAGGGCCAGCAGCAGGGCGAAGACAAGAAAGCTGATGAGATGAAACAGTTGGGCGAGGCTCTGGTCAGCGGGCCGTCGACGGCTCCCAGAAAACCTTCGCCGCCGCCAGCAAGGCCAGTAGCGCCTGCACCGGTCTCGGGGGTGGCGGCGAGGCCAATCCCGTCAGTGGTCGTAAGATCGAAGGCTTGAAGGGCACAGCTCCCTCACCGGCGGCGGGCGGTGGCTCGCCCATGGGAATGGGTGGCGGCATGGGGATGGGTGGCCTGGACCAATTTTCGGGTTCAGGCGCCTCGCCCATGGCCAGGCCCTCGGGGGGCGGACGCCAACTGCTCTCCGGCCTGATGAATAACTTCGCCGGGGCTTTCTAGAGCCCCAGGGTGGGCTGGCTGTTCCAGCGGATCGGGCCGATGGTCAATCCTTCCAGCAGCTTGTCCTTGCGATAGCGTCGATAGGCGCGCAGGTCGCTGCTTTCGAGGTCGGCTTCGAACTCGTGGCGGTAAGCTTCGTCCTGGAAGACAAAGGTCCAGGTGTCCCCTGTCGCCGAGGATTGAACCAGTTTGGCCGTCGCCATGCGTTCGACCAGTTGCTGCAGCAGCGGGATATAGAGCGACGTGTCCTCGATGTCGCGAGAAGTAATGCTGCGCCGCAACGTAATGAACGATGTCTTCATCTGGACGTACTCGGTCGACAGTTTGGCGTCGTAGAAGATGACCGTGCCGACCCCCCGCGAGCTGCCCTCGAGAATCTCGGTTCGCACCACCGGGTCTTTGGGCACGGCCTGATAGCGGAACGAGTAGCTTCCTTCCTCACCGCGATAGTCATACTGGAAGGAGTAGTCGTGGGCAGCCTGGATCTTGTCGACCACGGCTTGCCAGTGAGGATCGGCCCGAGCCACCGCCAGGGCGCTCAGCCAGATCAGACTCAGGATCATTACTCTGCGCATCTCGCCACCTCTCGCCAGGAGAAACAACCACCTCTCAGAACCAGCGGCTATGCATGTAGTTTTCGACGCCAGGGCCATCAAAACCCGCTTAAATCCGATAACGGAGGGGATTTTACGAATTACAGTCACCCCGAACAGCCAGCCGCCGCGGTTCCCCTCCTGGAACCCTGCTCGGAGTGACGATCAGTTTGAGGATTTAGCCTTCGAGAGCGACGGCGATCGCCTTCGCCTCAACGAACTCGAAGTGGTCCACTCCGAGGGCCGCCTGGCCTTCTCGTGGCGCGGCCAGGCGTTCGCTTGCGACCTCGAGACGCCCGTCTTCGAACCGCGCCGCCTCGAGGACTGTCGCGGTCTGTTCGCCCGCTCAGACGACGAGCTTCCCCAGAACGCCCGCCTGGGAGGCCGCCTGGTCAAGCAGATGCTGGGTCACGAGGGCTATTTTGGATTTGGCCAGCGCAACCAACCGGTAGAACGCTCCCGCTACACCTCCACCAACTGGACCAAAGACCCCGAATGGGGACACACTCGCAAGACCGACCCCACCTATCAGGCCCATCCGACCTTTCTGGTGGTCAGCCAGGGATTCTGTTGGGGCTTCTTCTTGCAGTCGACCTTCTACAGCCGATTTGACCATGGCGAAACCAGCGCCCACACCATGCGCATCGAGACCCTGGGTGGACAGCTCGACTATTACCTGTTCTACACCGAGACCCCGGCCGGCATCGTCGAACTTCTGACCCGGCTGACCGGACGACCCATGCTGGTGCCCCTGTGGGCCCTCGGCTATCACCAGTCGCGCTGGGGTTACCAGGCGGCCGATGAGTTGCTCGAACTCGCCGCCGAGTTTCGTCGCCGCCAACTGCCCATCGACGTGCTCCATCTCGACATCGACTACATGGACGGCTACCGCAGTTTCTCGTTTCACCCCGAGCGTTTCGCCGAGCCCGCCACCTTGACCGAAAAAATGGCCAGGCAGGGCATCCGGGCCGTGACCATCATCGACCCCGGCATCAAACACGACCTCTCCAGCGGCTATGCCACCGCCCGCACCGGCGCGCATCAGAACATGTTCCTGACCGATGCCACCGGAGCCCCCTACATCGGCTATTGCTGGCCCGACGCGGCCATGTTCCCTGACTTTTCACGCCCTGAGGTGCGCCACTGGTGGGGCGAGCAACATCGCGGCCATGTCGAGGCGGGCATTGCCGGCATCTGGAACGACATGAACGAGCCGGCCATTTTCGATCGCCCTTTCAGCGCCGGACTGGCCGGGCATCTTCCCATGCCGCTCGCCCTCGAGTGCGGTCCGGCGGCCGAGCGCACCAATCAAGCAGAACTTCACAACCTCTACGGAAGCCAGATGGCTCAGGCCACCTTTGAAGGTCTGCGCCGGCTAAGACCCCACCTGCGGCCCTGGGTGCTCACCCGCAGCGCTTTCACCGGCGCTCAACAGCACGCCATCTCGTGGATGGGCGACAACAGCTCATGGTGGGAGCACCTGGAACAGTCCATCCCTCTGCTGGCCAGCATGGGCCTTGGCGGCTTCGCCCACGTCGGCGTGGATGTGGGAGGTTTCTTCGGCGACTGCGAGGCCGAACTTTTCGCTCGGTGGCTCGAAGTGGCTCCGTTCTATCCGTTCATGCGCACGCACAGCGCCTTCGGCACGCTCCGCCAGGAGCCGTGGAGCTTTGGCGAAGACACCGAAGCCATCGCCCGCGAAGCTATCGGCCTGCGCTACCGCCTCCTCCCCTATCTCTACAGCCTCAATCATCAGGCTCACTCCACCGGAGAGCCGTTGATGCGTCCGCTGATGTTCGACTTTCCCTGGGACCGGCGCAGCTGGTTTCAGGACGACCAGTTCATGTGCGGACCGCACTTGATGGTGGCCCCTGTCGTCAAGCGCGGGCAACGCCACCGGGCCGTCTATTTCCCGCCGGGACAATGGTTTGACTTCTACACCGGCGCCGCTTACGAAGGGGGCGCCGCAGTGGCCGTGGAGGCCCCCCTGGGACGAGCCCCCCTCTTCGCCCGGGCCGGGGCGATGGTGCCGATGGGACCGGTTCGCCAGCATACCGGCCAACCGCTGACCGAACTCACCTATCACGTCTTTCCCGGCCAGGGCGAGTTCACGCTCTGGGAAGACGACGGAGAGAGCTGGCAGGCCCCGACGGCCTCCACCCGACTGGTGGTCAGCCCTTCCGAACTGCTAATCGAAGCCCGCCGTGGCGACTACACTCCACCCCCCCGCCAGGTTCGGGTAGAAAAGCTGGGACAGCTCGTGGCCGAGTTCGAAGACGACGGTGGCCGGCGCGCTATTTCCCTGGAGTAGTAGGCGCTCGCTGGTTATAAAACCGCGGAGGTCGCGGGGACCGCAGAGGCGTGCGCGCTTTAGCCGAGCCAGGGGCTGAAATCGGAATGGCATCTTCGGGAATACGGTAGACGCCAACGGAGCAAGTAAAGGCGCGGGAAAATCTGGCGCTTTTAGGTATGATAGCGCGGTTTGATCAGGGCCTTCGATCAACGGCCTTGCCAGCGTGCCGACCAGGACTACCTGGAGGTACTCGTGGCCCAGGATGAGCGTTTCTCCGACGAGGAAGTCGCAGATTTAGCCGACAAGCTTTTTGAAGCCAACCCATTGTTCTTTTATCGTGGCTACTTGGAGCTAGCTGAATTCTGCTTGAGGGACGCGGAGGACTGGCCTGTCGATCATGGGTTGGTCAACCGATTGCGAGCCGGGAAAGACTCTCTTGAAGCGAGGCTAGACCAAGCCCCGGATTGGAACGACCCAACCTTGCTGGCCCTTCTCGCTGAGGTGGATGCTTTGAGGACTGACCTGTTTTCTGAACTGACCCTGATACCCGAGCATCCGGCCGCGGCCTACAAAGACTGGTATTAGAAGTGTTCTCCGGGCTGTTGCTCGGGTCCTCGGTTCTGGCCGCGCGGTCTCCGACGCGGTGCCCTGGTTGGCGCGCTGACGTCGGTCGTGGCCGTTGGCGGGCTGGGGCCGGCGGAAATTTGGCGAGCACTCCTGTCAGACAATGTGGTTGGCCGCGGCCAAGCTGGCCAGGGACGCCCCGTCCCCCAGGGGATCAAAAAAAATTGCGAGCAGCTAAAAACACCCATCTCGCGACATCGGCAACAAACTTCCCCTCAGAGCCCGGTGAGGGCTCCCGAGTCGGCTTTTCTCAAGATTTCTGGTTTTCACTTCATCGAGCCGCTTTCAAAGCCCGGAGATCATCACTTAGGAACTCAAAAAAACCTATAACCACGCCGTTTGTTACTGTTCGTTCTTTTGCTCGAACAGCCCTCGCCTCGGTAGAATAGGTGTATGAAACCTCTTCAAGAATACACCCTCGAAGCCCTCATCCATCTCGAGCCCGAAGCTCTCCATTCCCTGGCCCGCCGCGCTTCCCGCGGCCTGGTCATCCACCGTATCCTGCTCGGACGCTGCCTGCTGGCTCTGCAGGCCACCGGCCGCTACCAAGACTTCGGTTGCAGCGGTCCCATCCACTACGCCCGCGGGCTCACACCCGCACGGACCTTGGCTTTGAAGATTCGCGACTGCTACTGCTGTCAGACCCCGACTGCCCTAACCATATTTGGCTCCAATCGCACCACATCCGCTTCTTCGCTCTGGGCGGCCTGACCGTGCCTGCCAACTTGATCTTCCTCTGCACGGGCTGCCATCGCAATGTTCACGACGGCTTTCTGTTCATCGAAGGAGCGGCTCCCGACGGCTTGACCTTCCGAGATCGCAAGGGACGCGAATTCGAGCGTTAGACAGCTTGGGGCCGAAAGTGGCATACTACGAGCATGACGAGTTCGGCCAGCAGATCGCCTACTCGGGCTCGGTGGTGAGTCCGAAGACCTACGTGGGCGGCCTGGGCGTCCACGACGACACCGCCGACACCGGCCTGCTTTACATGCGCCAGCGACACCATGACGCCAGGCTGGGGCGGTTTCTCTCCAGAGATCCGATCAGCTTTGCGGGTGGTTTGAACCTGTATGGGTATGTTGGCGGTAATCCGGTGAATGGGGTTGACCCGGCGGGCCTCCAGGATACCCCGATCC
>JBFWNU010000007.1:0-433029 GCA_050250895.1 Vulcanimicrobiota bacterium
GAATTCGATGTCGAGAGCTACCGAACCGAGCAGGCCAAACGCCGGCAGAAAGGAGGTGCTTCAGCGGCGGCGTGAGGCCGGGAAAAATAGTTGTCGTTTTTCTGGGAAAAGTAGTTGACGTTTATCAAGGGGCCGCTGGCTAGCCTTTCTCGATTCAGACGATGTGTGGGAGCCCGAGAAGTGCCGACTCCAGCGCGACTATCTCGAGGCCGGCGGCTTTCGAGCCGGGCTTACTCAGGAGTGGTGGATTCGCTCGGGCAAGCGGGCCGAGCCGCCTCTTCGTTATCGGCCCGAAGAGGGCGAGTTGCTGGAGCGGACGGCCGAAACATTGTGCGTGAGCTGTTCGTCTCTGATGATCGAGCGAGACTTCTTCTGGGAGTTGGGCGGATTTGACCCGCGCTTCTTCGTGTGCGAAGACTACGAGTTTGCGCTGCGATTATGCGCTGCTATCCGGCTCGGAGTGCTCGAGCGCCGACTGACCACCAAATACGGCGGGCACGAGATGCAGTTGTCGCGCCAGGTGCCGGCACTTGACCGGATCAGGCTGATGGCCCTGCTCGAACAGGCGGAGCAACGGCCCGCTTTGTTGACGATGGCTCTGGAGAAAGTCGGGATTCTGGCTACCGGCGCCGCGAAGCGACATCGCCAGAGTCTGCAAACCTATGAAAGAATCGGCGCGGCTCTAGCCGGGCGAGAGTGGGCCAGGGCTCGCTCGTTGCTAGCGGCTGAATTGGGCCCTAGTCCCTGGGGACGACCTCGAGTTTGATCGGTTTGGATTGGACGCTTCCCTGCCACACCCCAGGCACGGACTTGAGCCCGTCGGGGCTGAGGTACTGATTGTGCTTTATGGCAAAGCGAGCGGTCACGGTGTAGACCCCGGGCCGGTTGAACAGCTGATCTAGCAAGAGCATTTCGCGCTCGGTAACGTTTGAGCGCCCCGGTTCGTAGAGAGCCCAGCGGGTGTGGTTGACGGCCTGGTTGCCCAGCGTGGTCTTGCCCTCCAGGGCCTGACCCGGAGAGAGTTTTTGGAAGTATTCCTCGGACAGGGTCACAAAGGCGGCGAACTCGTCGAGGCGTTGCAGGCGCAGAGTCTTGCCCGCGGGCGTCTTGACCTCGAACATCAGGCCCCATTCCTCGGCCGGCAGAGTCGGTCGGGGCACCCGGGTTTCATCGCCCACTTTGACCGGGGCGTTGGAGTTGTTGATCAAAGAGTAACCGACAGTGATCGGTTGGCCCAGGACCACCTGCTGTTCGGAGGGTGTGAGCTTGAGTACCAGAGGCTCAGCCCAGGCAGTGGCGGCCATGCACACCAGGAGCAGCCAATTCACAGGCACCCTCACGACTTCCTGGCCCGGATCTCTTCGATTTGGTCCATGATGTGATTCATCTCGGCCATGGCTGCCTGGAAAGGCCGACTGGTCGTCATGTCGACCCCGGCGGCCTTCAGTTCGTCAATGGGGTAGGCCGAGGCCCCCGAGCTCAGCATTTTGAGGTAAGCCTCGCGAGCACCCGGTTTGCCGTCGCGAATGCTAACTGCCAAACTGGTCGAGGCCACCAGGCTGGTGGCATATTGGTAGACGTAGAAGTTGTAGTAGAAGTGGGGGATATAGGCCCACTCCACCCCGTAGACCTCGTCGACCTCACAGATTCCCTGGTCGTGGCCGTAATACTCCCGTAGCAGGCCCAGATAGAGCTCGGTCATGTTTTCGCCGGTGAGCGTCTGGCCGCTTTCGGCCAGCTCGTGGATCCGGAGCTCGAACTCGGCGAACAGCACCTGTCGGAACAGGGTTTGGCGCATATTCTCGAGATAGCTACCCAGCAGATAAAGACGAGTCTCGTCGTCTTGCGTGTTGGCCAGCATATGGTGCAGCAGCAAGTTTTCGTTGAGGGTCGAAGCTACCTCGGCCACGAACGTAGCGTAGCTGTGCAGGCCGAACGGCTGATGGCGGTTGGAGAGATAGCTGTGCATCGAGTGGCCAAGCTCGTGGGCCAGGGTCGACACGTCGGTATACTCGCCGTTGAAATTGAGCAACTGGTAGGGGTGGACATCGTAGACAGCCCCTTCGCTGTAGGCGCCCGAGCGCTTCCCGGTCGTGGGCAGAAAGTCGACCCAGCGTTCGTCGAAAACTCGCTGTAGGGTTTGCTGGTAGTCGGCCCCGAGAGGGGCCACGGCAGCGTGGGTCAGCGCTTTGGCTTGCTCGGGGGTATAGCGGATGTCGACCCCTTTGATGATGGGGGCATAGAGATCGTCGTAACGGAGCCGCTCGACTCCCATCAGTTGCTGGCGCAACTTGAGATAACGATGCAGAGTAGGCAGGTTCGCATGCACATCCGTGACCAGCTGGTGGTAGACCGCGGGGGGAATGTTGTCGGCAAAAAGAGCCGCCTGGAGACTGCTTTCATATTGGCGGACACTCATCTCGAAGAGGTGGGCCTTCACCTGGGCGTAAAGGGTCGTGCCGAGAGTGCGGGTGAACTCGCTGTAGCGCCCAAAGAAGGCTTGAAAGACCTTGCGCCGGTCCTCACGGTTGGGGGTGCCTCGATAACGGGTAAAGCCGGCTGCGTCCAGGCGCACTTTCTCGCCGTTCGACAGGGTCACTTCGGGGTAGGGGAGGTCAGCGTTAGTGAAGATGCCGTAGGTGGCGGCGCCCGAGTCTTCGAGGTTATGCGCTCGAGCGACGATTCTCTCCTCAGCCGTGCTGAGGGTGTGCGGGGCCAGCCGGAAGATGTCGTCGAAGAGTTGCTGATAGACTTTGAGCTTCTGATTCGAAGCGATGAACGAGTCCACCCTGGCCTTACCGACCTGCAACAGTTCGGGACGAAAGAACGCTTTGGCGGCGGCGAATTGGACCCCCAACTGTTGGGCCGATTGCTGCAATTCGAGGTTGGCCGAGACCCGGGTGTCCTGATCGGAGACGAACATGGCGTAGGCATACAGCCGGTCGAGTTCCTTTTGGGTGGCTAGAATGTCGGCGAGGGCGTTGGCCAGGGCTTCGGGTGAATCGCTCAGGTGGCCCTTATGCTTTTCCAGTTGCGGGATGCGAGTCGCTAGAGCATCACGCGCCGAGGACCAGGTGTCGCGATCGGGATAAATCTCGGTCAGATCCCACTTCAGATTGTCGGGGACCTCGGAGCGCTCGCGGGCCGCCAGGGGGGCGGCGAGGCTCATCAGGAGTAGAAAAAGACTGAGTGTGCGTCGCATGCTGACCGTCCTTTCGCAAGCCAGGCCCTTCGGGAAGGCCGGTTCAGCAACCTTTTAGGGTAGCTCGACCACGGCCAGGCCACGTTCGGTGAAGCTGGCGGCGTAGCGACCATCCTCAGAGATGCGCAGCCAACCCACCTTGCTGCCTTTGAGAGCCGGAACCGGGACGGCTTTGAAGCCATCCTTTTGGCGGCAGACGACGACCTCCATCCGTTGCGAGACATTGTCGATCTGACAGGCCACTCCGGTGGAACCATCGCCGGACATGAACAGATAGCGATAGGGGGTCGGACTGCTGGCGCATCGGTAGCTGGTACCGTCGAGGGCGTCATACACGATCAGGTCGCAGGTGCCGTCGGCCCGGGTGGCGGAGTAGAACAACCGGGAAGTTTCGGCCCAGTAGCCATTGAAACGCGGGGCCCGGTCAATGTCGCGCTTGTCGGTGCCGTCCCAGGTGGCCAGCACCGACTCGTCGCCCACCTTGCGGGTGAAGAAGGCCAGGCGATCGCTGGGATAAACCAGATACTCGATGCCGGGGACGCTGCGCTCGAAACGAAAAATCTCGCGGACCGGCGTGAACGCCGCCACTCCGGATTTGTAGGGGTCGACTTTGGCGATGGATTGGAAATCGGCAAATCTCTGCTCGTCGTAAATGTGGCCGAGAGTCAACAGTTGGCCCTGATAGGTCCACATCACCGGCGGCTGGACCCGAAAGCCGGATACGCCCTTCTCGTATTTCATCAGGTCGGTGACCTGAAGACTCTTGGTGTCGACCGACACGATCTGGGTGCCGGAGTTGGCCACGATCAAAAAACGACTGTCATCGGGAGAATAGGTCGCCTGCTCGAAATTGGGAATCGAGAGGGGAACCGAGCGGGTCTTGTCGAGCTGTCCGTCGACGGTGAAATCCAGAAACCAGAGCCGGAAGAAGATGCCCTTCTTCTTGTCCTCGAGGGTGGGGCGGTCAAAGCCCGTGAGAGTTCTGCTATTGTGCGCCCACATGATCGGCTGAAAACTGAAGATGTCGATGCCTTCCGAGCGAAGGCGGCTGGCGCGAGTGTCACCGTCGGCCAGGGCCGAAACGGTCAGGGCGAGGAGGAGCAAAGCGGTGAAAGCCGGTTTTTTGGGCATGCTCGGGCTTTTCGAACCTACCTTCGCTCAGACCTCCAACAGCCTCGGCCAGTCCAGCATCTCGGTAGTCACCCGCAAGCGGTGGTCGTCTTCCACCACGTGGAACTGCAGGTTGATAAAGACCTTCCGGGCGCGCTCGTAGACAGGGTCCAGGGGAACGACCCGATCTTTGGTGCCGTGGACCAAGGTGGTGGGGACCGGAATGCGAACGTCGAGCAGGTGGTCGAAATCGGGACGGTGTAGGGCCGGAGCGAGCAGAATCAGCTTTCTGACCCGCTCGGGGTTCTGGCAAGTCCAGATGGCCGCCATCAGTCCTCCTAGAGAGGAACCGACCAGGATCCAGGTCTGATTTTCGTCGCCCATAAGGCCGGCCATCTTGTCGAGCCTGGCGTAGAGGTCGCCGTCAAAGTCGGGCACCACCAGGTCGTCCACCAGTCCTTTGATATGGGTGGCCTTGTGGCCCTGGCTGCTTCCTTCCAGGCCGTGCACCAGCATGCGTTTGATCATGTCGGCGGGTTCGCGGCCGAATCCCGCTCTCCCGCTGCCAGGAGCCGGCACCCACCTGGCAGAAGGCCCCGTCCCATGCAAACAGATTCGGCCCTATTGGTGCTCGAGGACGGCACGGCCTTTCCAGGTTCACCCCTGGGAGCCAGGGGGGAGGCCGGCGGCGAGGTGGTCTTCACCACCTCCATGACCGGATACCAGGAAATCATCACCGATCCCAGCTATTGCGGGCAGCTGGTGTGTCTGACCGTCCCCCATGTGGGCAATGTCGGGGTCAATCCCGACGACCTCGAATCCACTCAGCCCTGGCTCGCGGGGTTCATCGTGCGCGAGGTTCCTGAGGAGCCGAGCAACTGGCGCTCCACCCAGGACCTGGATTCCTGGCTCAAAGACCACAAGGTGGTCGGTATCACCCGGATCGATACCCGCAAACTGGTGCGCCACATCCGAGAACGCGGAGCCATGCGTGGCATCGTGTCGTCGTCGGACCTCGACCCGGTCAGCCTGCAGGCCAAAATGGCCCAGGTTCCTCAGATGGAGGGTCTGGATCTCGTCGAGCGGGTCACCTGCCACGAGGTCGAGCCCTGGACCGACGGCTTGCCAAATCAAGAGGCGCCGGCCCCCGAATATCGCGTGGTGGCGTATGACTTTGGCGTGAAACACAACATCCTGCGCTTGCTGAAAGCTTCGGGATTGGAGGTCCTGCGGGTGCCCGCCCGGACTTCGGCCGACGAGGTGCTGGCCATGCAACCCGACGGTGTATTCTTGTCCAACGGGCCCGGCGACCCCGCCGCCGTCGACTATGCGGTGGCCGAGGTTCGCAAGTTGTTGGGCAAGGTGCCCCTTTTCGGGATCTGCCTGGGGCACCAGATTCTGGGTCTGGCCCTGGGGGCCAGGACCTATAAGCTCAAGTTCGGCCACCGGGGAGCCAATCAGCCGGTGCGCCGACTGGAGACCGGCCAGGTCGAGATCACCACCCAGAATCACGGCTTTGCGGTCACTCTCGACACCTTGCCGCCAGAGGTCGAGGTGACCCATCTCAACCTCAATGACGGCACGGTGGAAGGCCTGCGCCACAAGACACTGCCGGCCTTTTCGGTGCAATACCATCCGGAAGCCTCACCGGGTCCCCACGACTCGAAGTATCTATTTGACGAATTCAAGAGGTTGATCCATGCCGAAAAGAACCGATCTGCGTAAAATTCTGGTGCTTGGCTCCGGTGGCATCACCATTGGCCAGGCTTGTGAATTCGACTATTCGGGCACCCAGGCTCTAAAAGCGCTGCGCCAGGAAGGTTATGAGGTGGTGTTGGTCAATTCGAACCCGGCCACGATCATGACCGATCCGGAGATGGCCGACCGCACCTACATCGAGCCTCTCCGGCCCAAAATCCTCGACAAGATTCTCGAGCGCGAGCGTCCTGACGCGATTCTGCCCACGGTGGGGGGTCAGACCGCCCTCAACCTGGCCATGGAACTCGAGCAAGAAGGCCTGCTCGAGAAATACTCGGTGGAGATGATCGGGGCTACCACCGAGGCCATCGCCCTGGCCGAAGACCGCGAGGGCTTTCGGCTGGCCATGCTCGAGGAAGGCCTGGATGTCCCCCACAGCCGAACCTGCTTTACTCTGGAAGAGTGCCTCGAGTTCGGGGATGGTCAGGGCTACCCGGTCATCCTGAGGCCGTCTTACACGCTGGGCGGCACCGGCGGCGGCATTGCCTACTCCCGGGAGGAGATGCAGACCCTGGGGGCGCGAGCCCTACGGGCCAGTCCGGTGGGTAGCGTGCTGGTGGAGGAGTTCATCGGCGGTTGGAAAGAGTATGAACTCGAGGTCATGCGCGACCGGGCCGACAACTTCGTGGTCATCTGTTCCATCGAGAACATCGACCCCATGGGGGTGCATACCGGCGACAGCATTACCGTGGCTCCGGCTATGACCCTGACCGACAAAGAATACCAGCAGATGCGCGAATGGGGTCGGCGGGTCATTCGCAAGGTGGGGGTCGAGACCGGGGGCAGTAACGTCCAATTCGCCGTCCATCCCGACACCGGGCGCATGGTGGTCATCGAGATGAACCCTCGCGTTTCGCGCTCGTCCGCCCTGGCCTCCAAAGCCACCGGCTTTCCCATCGCCAAGATTGCGGCCAAACTGGCTGTCGGTTATACCCTCGACGAGATTCCCAACGACATCACCAAGAAGACTCCGGCTTCGTTCGAGCCCGTGCTCGACTACGTGGTGGTCAAGATTCCCCGCTGGGACTTCGCCAAGTTTCCGGGAGCCGACCAGATTCTCGGCCCCCAGATGAAGTCGGTGGGCGAGGTCATGGCCATCGGCCGCACCTTCGCCGAGGCGCTGCAGAAAGGTCTGCGTTCGCTGGAACTGGGCATGGACGGCTTCTCGCCCGGAGCCGAGCCCATGGCCCGCCTCGACCAGCCCCGAGCCGAGCGCATCTTTGCCATCGGAGATGCCCTGCGAGCCGGGCAAACGGTCGAGCAATTACACGAAGAGACGGGGATGGACCCCTGGTTCTTGCGCCAGTTCTGGCGCATCATCCAAACCGAGCAGGCGGTTTCGGCTACCACCCTCGACCAGGTCGACGAGCCGCTCCTGCGCAAGGCCAAGGAGCAGGGCTTTTCAGATAGGCAGCTGGGCCGGTTGCTGGGTTGTGCAGCCCTGGAAGTGCGGGCCCGCCGACGACAACTCGGTGTCCTGCCGGTCTTTTTGCGAGTGGACACCTGCGCGGCCGAGTTCGAGGCTTTCACTCCTTATATGTACTCCAGCTACGAGTCGAGCGACGAGACCGAGGCCACGGACCGCGAGAAGGTCATCATTTTGGGCAGCGGTCCCAACCGCATCGGTCAGGGCATCGAGTTCGATTATTGCTGCGTCCACGCCAGCTGGGCCCTGGCCGAGATGGGCTACGAGACCATCATGATCAACTGCAATCCCGAGACGGTCAGCACCGATTACGACACCTCCGACCGCCTCTATTTCGAGCCCTTGACCCTCGAGGACGTGCTCAACGTCATCGAGGCCGAAATCGGCCACGCCTGGGATCCTGACCGCCAGCACCTGATCAAAGGCGTGCTCGTCCAGTTTGGCGGGCAGACCCCGCTCAAGCTGGCCCAGGAACTCGAGTTGCTCAAGATTCCTATTTTGGGGACCCAGCCTGATGTCATCGATCTGGCCGAAGACCGCGAGCGTTTCGGTAAGCTGCTCGACTATCTCGAGATTCCCCAGCCCGCCAACGGTATCGCCCGCTCCTCGGCAGAAGCCGTGAAGGTGGCCGAAGCGATCGGCTTTCCGGTCCTGGTGCGACCCTCCTACGTCCTGGGTGGACGGGCCATGGCGCTGCTGCACACGCGAGCGGAGCTCGAGCAATACATCGGCCACGCCCTGGTGGCTTCCGAAGAGAAGCCGGTCCTCATCGACCGTTTTCTCGAAGACGCTTTCGAAGTGGATGCAGACGCCATTTGCGACGGGCAACGGGTAGTCATCGGCGGCATTTTGCAGCACATCGAAGAGGCGGGCATCCACAGTGGCGACTCGGCCTGTGTCTTGCCCCCCTACAAGGTCAGCCACTACCATCTCTCGATCATTCGCGAATATGTGGTAGCCCTGGGCCAGGCGTTGGGCGTGATCGGCTTGATGAACGTGCAGTTAGCGATCAAAGACGACGTCGTTTATGTGCTCGAGGTCAATCCGCGGGCGTCGCGTACCGTGCCTTTCGTGGCGAAAGCCACCGGCGTGCCCCTGGCCCGGCTGGCCGCTCAGGTGATGGGGGGCAAGAGTCTGGAAGAGTTGGGCTTTGTGCGTGAACCCGAGGTGCACGGTTTTTTTGTCAAAGCGCCGGTTCTGCCGTTCTCGAAGTTTCCGGGTTTTGATGCTTTGCTCGGCCCAGAGATGCGCTCCACCGGCGAGGTGATGGGCCAGTCCGACCTGTTCGGTCACGCCTATGCCAAAGCCGCGGCCGCGGCCGGCGGTGTGTTGCCCCTGGAGGGTGGGGTGCTCATCACGGTCAACGACTACGACAAGAGTACTGTGTTGAAGTTTGCTCGCGATCTGGTTCGGATGGGCTTCAGGCTCTACGGCACCCACGGAACGGCCGATTTCATGGCCCGCACAGGCTTGCCCATCGAGCGGGTGAACAAGTACTCCCAGGGTTCCCCCCATTGCGTCGACCTGCTGCGCTCGGGCGACGTTTCGCTAGTCATCAACACGCCGCTAGGCAGCGAGTCCCACATCGACGGGCGGGCTATCCGGGCCGCCTCGATCGAACTGGGCATCCCACTCTTGACCACCACCTCCGCCGCTGCCGCCGCCGTGCGCGGCATTCAGACGGTGCGAGACGAGAAGGTCGAAGTACGTTGCCTGCAGGAACTACAGGAGCAGACGGTAGTGGGGAGACGGTAGATGGTGGATGGTGGGGCAACAGAATGAAAAGAGCCCGCGAAGGCGGGCTCCTTTCATTTTGAAGACTACCGTCTGACTTACTGCCGCAAGTAGGCGGGGGGAGCGGCGTAGGCGCCGGGAACCGGGGGAAGGGTGTGTTGCATGTAGGGGCTGTTGGCCGGGTCGAGCTGGCTGGCCCACCACAGCTTATGGCGCATGTAGCGCTCGGCGTAGGTGGCTTCGGCGGTCGCTTTGAGCAGCTCGGCGGTGGCTTCACCCAGACCAGGAGTGTTCTGGGGGGCGCTCACGATAGGGCTGGCCGGAGCGGGCTGGGGCGCTTCGGGAGCGGCCTGCTCGGTCTCGTCTTCCCGAGCGTCTTTGTCGTCGCTGGTCTTGAAGAGGACCACGCCACGAACTTCGTCGCGCTCGACCTGGCCACCGGTGGCCATGGCGAAGGCTTCAGCGGGAAGATAGGGGCGTCCGTCCTGGACTACGGCCACAAACTTGACCGGGCAACCGGCTAGTTTGACCGAACCGGAGTCAAACGACTCGACCCGGACCCGGGTGGCAGCCGAAAGGGCATCCACCGGAAAGTAGGGCATTCCGTCCTTCATGACGGGTCGCGTGTCGACGCGCACACCATTCACGAACAGCTTGATATCGGCCGCCTGGCTCGGCAAAAGGGCCAGTAGCACCAACAGGATTAGAAAGATTTTCTTCATTTTCCGACCTCCAGGTCTGTGAACGATTACCCAGACTCGCATCCGGTCGAAACCAATGTATTGGACTGCGACGCCAGGTTTGTTGCCGGTTTGTAAAATTCCCCCGGGTGTGAACGACATCACTGTTGCCCTCGGGCCGGCGTGCTAGATTGTTGGCGGAGGATTCTCGATTTGCTGACCAGACAAGTTGCTCCGGCTCTCCCTTCTCAGTCCAGTTCTGTCTCTGAGGCTTACGAAGTTCTCGGCTACAACCAGCAGTTGGTGGAGTTTGCCGACAGCAAGGCCGGCAATCTCATCCTGATCAACAGCCTCTTCATCGCGGCCGCTCAGGCGATGCCGCCCGGGTCGTTTCTGAAGTTGCTCCAGGTCGGGTCGGTTCTGTGTTCGGCCGTGGCCGTCTTGCTTTGTCTCAACGTCATCATGAGTAAAGGGGGCGGTTGGCTCAAGGGGCTGGGTCTCGATGATTGCCTACCCCGTCCTTGCCAGGAAGCCGATTTCGTCTTCTTTGGCGACATCCTTCAGCGGAGGGATGCGCGTGAATATGCGGCTGCCTTCGCGGCGGCCAGCCCGGCCACCCATCTACAGACCATCCTGGCCCGCACCTACGTCGTGGCCGAGATCGCCGCCCGCAAGTTTCGTAGTTATGGGCCGGCCCAGACTTTGACCACCTTCTCGGCCGTCATCTGGGTGATGGCCAACGCCCTGTCGGTGATGCGCTAGCGCAGCAGCTTTAGAATGGCCTCGTGCTCGAGTTCTGAGGCCAGCTGAAAGGGAGTCCGGCCAACCAGATCGCGAACCTCTCGCTCGGCACCGTAAGCGAGCAGCAGTCCGGCCGCCTCGGTGTTGCCCGCATAAGCCGCGACATGGAGAGGCGTCCAGCCCATCACGTTGCGTCGGCTAAGGGCCTCAGGATCGTGGTCCAGCAGGGCGCGAAGCTCTTGATTGAGGCCTTTGAGAACGAGATCGTGGACATTGCCATCGGGCATCAGGGCGTGGTGTCTTCGGGGCGGTAGGTGCGCGCGCAGGTGACGATTTCGTTGGCCAACCGGCTCGCCCAGCCAGGGATGGCCATCTCCTGCCCGGTGGGACCGATGAAGCCGTGCCGTTGGTAGGCCATCATGATAAAGCCGGCCATCCCCAGGACGCGCTGAATGCGCTCGACCGTGAAGCAATGCAGGCTGAGGCTGAGGGAGCGACCGGTGAGGCGCTCGTAGGCGCGAGCAAGACCGAAGCAGCGGTCGGCGCCTAAAGTGTTGGGCACGCTCAGCACCAGCGTGCCTCCCGGTTTCAGCAGACGGTTGAGGATGGCCAGCGCCTTGAACGGGTTTTCCTGGTATTCTAGAAAAGCCAGGCCGGCGATGCCGTCGTAGCTGGCCTTGGAAAGGCCCATGGTCACCACGTCACCCTGTTCGAAGCGGCACTCATGGTCGGTCAGTTCCAGCCGACGGCGCCCCTGTTCGGCCTGTTGGACCATGGCCGGCGAGATGTCGATACCATGGACGCAATAACCGCGTTGCGCCAGTTCGAGCGAAAGCGAGCCGGTGCCGCAGCCGGCATCCAGGATTTTGGCCCCGGGCTGAAGGTGGTCGCGAAAGTAGCCCATGGCCAACGAGCGGCGCCGTTGCAACAGACGACCCAGGGCGTCGGGTCGAGGATCTTCGTAGTAGCGGCAATAGTCGGGAGCCAGGCGATCAAAGTGGTCGCGGAGTTTTTCGCAGCGAGACATCGGAAGGCCGCCTTCGTCGCCAAGCGGAAGTTCCCTAGTTAGAGGGAACTCACGAAGGAAAAAGTAGTTGGAAATGCAATATCAATGGCCTTGACGCCAACATCGGACGGAAAGCATGCGGTCTGACGACGAACTAGTCAAAGATTTCCTGGGTGGCCAGAAGAGCGCCTTCGAAGAGCTCTACGCTCGCTATTCATGTAGGATTTTTGCCTTTTTGGTGACCGAGGTGGGGCGGTGCTGGGCCGAAGACTTGCTGCAAGAGACCTTTTCGCGAGTCTTGACCTCGTTGCATCGCTATCAAGCCTGCGGCAAATTCTCGTCGTATCTCTATCAGATCGCCAAGAACCTGGCTCGCGATATGCAGAGGCGGGCTTACCGAGCCATCCCCATCGACGAACTCGACGGCCAGGCCCATCCCACCGAGGAACTCGAGACGCACATCGATATCGCCACCGTGCGCAGCGCTCTCAAGACGCTCAGTCTCGAGCAGCGCCAGGTGGTACTGTTGCGCGAGTATGTGGGGCTGTCGTTCAAGGAGATCGCCAACCTGATCGAGCGCCCCCTCGGCACGGTGTTATCCCAAATGCATCGGGCCGTTCATCGCCTGCGTTCGCGGCTGGCGGTGCAGGGCGAATAGACCGGATGGAAAAGATTCTCGGCAGAACGCTGCCGTTAGCGTGGGAAGGGAGACAGTCGTGGACGCTCAGAACAAAGAGATTATCAAGAGTCTGGTCAAGATGGCCTGGGCCGACGGAGAGGTCAGTGGCAAAGAGCAAGAGCTGCTCGCCGCCATTCTCCTCAAGATGGGCTGCAGTGAAGAAGAAGTGGACGGTCTGGGCGAGGCACCCGAAGAAGACCCGTGCCTCGACGAGGTGCTGCCCGATAAAGAGTCACGCCTGAACATCATGCGCGCCTTGATGACGATGTCGTTTGTCGACGGGATTCTCAGCTTTGACGAGTTCGCCTATATCAACCGGTTGGCCGAGCAACTCGACATCAGCAACGACGAACTCGAGACGCTGCGCCAGGAGGCGCTGGTGGCCGCCGACGACTACGCCTGAGCGGCGAAGTTGAGATCGTCGGTGATGACCCCCCCGACGGCCGTGAGGCCCAGGAACTTCTGGACCTGGTCGACTTTGTTGACGGTGTAAGGAAAGACTCGTTGTTGCCTTTTGGCAGCCAGTTTGTCGAGCTGTCTGCCCATCAGGGATGCGTTGGGGACCAGAATCTGGGACCCTTCGGTTTGGGCCAGGGCCCGGTCCAGAGCCACATGTTTGGCGATCAGCCCGGCCGCCAGTCCGCTGGCGAGACTGCCGGCGGCCACGGCCGCCAGAGGCACGGGCAGCGCCAGGCCGAGGCCTGCGGCCAGGGCTGCTGTAGAGGCGGCTGCGATGGCCGCCTTCTTGAAGATGGGCTTCGCCTGGACTACCACCCCGGTGGTGAATTCGGGTGCTTGCTCTCGCAGTTGCTTGATAAAACCTGCGTCGGCCGAGGTCACCCAGAAGTCCCGAGCTTGATGCTGGCGCAACTCGGCTAGCAGCAGCTCTCTTACCTGGGGACGAGTGTCCTTTACCTCGATATTGAGGGGCATCGTGCCTCGAGCCCAGTCGAGCACCTGGCCGAGGGTGGGGATCCTCTCGCCCTGGAAGGCGGCATCGAATTTCGAGCCGGCATCGAGCCTGTCGAGTTCCTCCGACGTAAGGTCGCTGATCTTGCCGGACCCGTCGGTGGTGCGATCGACGGTTTCGTCGTGGATCACCCGCAAGACGCCGTCTTTGCTGGAGCGGATGTCGAATTCGATGCGATCCACACCGGCCTCGGCGGCCTGGCGCATGGCGGCCATCGTGTTCTCGGGTGCGGTTAGCCGCGTACCTCTGTGACCGATGACCTCTCTCTGGTTGTGGATGAACATGCCCCCACTTTAGCCGTCTCGGCTGAAAGATTTCTGATTGATTCGACCGCTTGCTCGTCGCTGAGGCTGGTGAGCAAGCAGTTGGCCAGAGAGCGGTGGATAGATTCGTCCGGGCTGGTCAGGACCTGTTCGAGCGGGTCGTCGGCCGGGGGGCCGTCGTGGCGAGTCTGTAATAGGGGGTGCTCCAGGGCCTGCTGGGCATATTCACCCTGGGGATAGGGGCGATAGCGGCTAAAGAAGCTGAAGTGCCAGCCGAGAAAGTAGGTCGATCGGTTGTGGCCGATCTCGTCGTTGCCGAAGTGGTCCAGAAAGTAGCCGGCCAGGCGCCGATAAATCGCGATGCGCTGCCCGGCCGACGGTAAGAGCTCTCGCCCCTCGCGCAGCTCTTGAAAAAGCCACGGCTTGATCAAAGCCCCCCGCGCCAGCATCACCGAACTCAAGCCGGAAAGCGTTTTGCGGTGCTCGGCTTCGTAATGGGTTAGAATGTCGCCATTGCCGATGACGACCGGACGGCGTTCGGCTCCGATGCGACCGACCAGCTCCCAGTCGGCGGCCCGGGTATAGCGTTGCTCGCGGCTGCGACCGTGGATGGTGATGGCGGCGACGCCCGCGTCTTCGGCCATCTTCGAGGTCTCGTCGATGTTGAGCTGGCTGTCCTTGAAGCCGGTCCGCAGTTTGACCGTGACCGGCACTTTCAAGTTGGTCGCCATCAGGCTCAGAATACTCTCGAGATTGCGGGTCTTTTGCAGCAGGCGAGCGCCCATGCCCCGCTTGACCGTGTCGTGGATGGGGCAGCCGCAGTTGAGGTCGACATAGCGAGCCCCCGCCTCGACCGCCATCTGGGCGGCTTCCAGGGCGAGCTGGGGCTTGGCTGCGGCCAGTTGCACGCCGAAGTTGACTTCGCTGGGATGGTGTCTGAGCAAAGCCTGCTCGCGGCGATTGCCCTTGATCAGCTGATGGGCGTAAATCATCTCCGAACAGGTCACGGTAGCGCCGAAATCGACGCAAAGTCGTCGGAAAGGTAGGTTGCCGCCCTTGGTGAGGGGAGCCAGCAGCGTTTGGTTGGCGAAGTCCATCCCCGCCAATTGGGTCGCGAGACGAACTATCCTGCTTTTCCTGACAGCTGTCTGTGAACCGGATCCCGTTTGAATATAGGAAAAGGTGGTATAGTATAGAAGTTGTTGATTATCGAGTTCACGCCCCTTCGAGGGCAGAAGGTAGGAAGAATCCTATGCGCTTAGACGTCACCAAGAGTGTGAAGTTCCCCCTCAACGACCCGAGCTGGCCGGTCAAACTCGGTATCGGCCTTCTGATGCAGCTGCTCGGGTTTTTGATCGTCCCGATGCTGGCTTTCTCTGGCTATATGCTGCAGGTCGTTCGTGATGCCGCCAACGGCAACGACGAGAACATGCCCGAATGGGGTGACTGGGGACGGTTGATCATGCAGGGCCTGATGGTGAGTCTGGCCTGGCTGATCTACATGCTGATTCCTCTTGGCATGATCTTCTTCGGCATGGGTTCCTTCATCGCTTCCATCATTTTCGGCGCCAGCCGCGATTCCGCCGTCACGGGACTGGCGGGTGGTGCCATGTCGCTGGGCATCGGCGGAGTCGGCCTGATCCTGCTGCTGATCGTTTGCTGCCTGTTGCCGGCGCTGATGATCCGCTACGCCACCTCGGGCGACTTCGGCTCGTTCTTCCAGGTCGGACAGGCGGTATCCGACATCATGACCTCTCCCATCGACTACCTGATGGTGGTCATCGTGCCCATCGGCCTGAGTGGAGCCTTCTCGTTCGTGGTCGGTTTGACCGGCGGACTGCTGGCCATCCTGAGCCCGGTTTTCGTGGTCATCACCAGCCTGGTCGGTGCCCACCTGGCCGGCGACTACTACCGCAACTGTCTGCAGAGCTAAGGCTGATATCCAAGCCAGAAGGGCGTCCCACCCGGGGCGCCTTTTTTCGTTAGGGAGTCAGCAATTCGCTGACGCCCTGATAGGCAAAAAACAGCAGGGTTCCCACCAGCACGAGGTTGGTGAGCCAGTTGTTGCGGAACTCGCCCACCCAGTCGCGGCGATTGTTCATCAGCAACAGGGTGACCGCCAACAGCGGCATGAACATCGCACCCAACACGGCATAGGCTACCTGAATCTGTTTGAGGCTAAAGCTCTGCAGGCCCAGCGGAAGCAAAGCCAACCCCAGCAGGTAATAGCGGTAGGTTGGCGTGCGAGTCAGGTCGTCGGCACTGATCTTGAGCCCGCGACTGCGGGAGAAATAGTCGGCCGCCAGATAAGGCACGCCCTGCCAGACACCTAGCAGACTCGAAAACACAGCCGCCCAAAAGCCCACCAGAAACAGATAACGTCCAGGTTCTCCCAGCAAGCCGGCCAGCAAATCGGCCAGGACCACGGCCACCTGGGCTCCCTTGCCGTCGAGGGTCACCCGCGATCCGATGACGACCATGGCCATTCCGAAGACTGCCGTCATGGCGTAGCCTACCGACAGGTCGAGGCGACAAGCTTTTAGCCCGTCGACCCCTTCGCGCTCTTCTTCGTCGATCCAGTAGCCGTAAGAGAGCAGCGTTACCGTGCCCCCGACCCCGCCCAAAACTCCCAGAGTCAGGCCCAACCCGCCTTCCGGGACGCGGGGCCAACCCAACCCCGCCACCAGGCTGGACAGGTCGGCCCCCAGCCACAGGGCGGTCGAAACGACCGTGCAAAACATGGCCCCGATGCAAACGCTCATCAGCTTCTCGAAGGTCTTGAAGCCGCCCGCCAAGACCATGGCCAGTCCAACCAGCGAATGGATGACCCCCCACCAGAAGACCGGAACGGCCGGCACCAGGGCGGCCCCAGCGACTCCGCAGGCCTTGATCAGTGCTCCACCCACGAACAGAGTCCAGAGGAGCAGGTAAGGCACGAACAAGATCTGGATCCAGTTGCCCAGGCGGTCGAGCCAACCAGTGAGCAAAGTCGTCCCGGTGGCCATCTGCCAGCGCGCGATTCCCTCATTGAGAAACCATTTCAACAAGGCTCCCACCCAGGCCGCCCAGAGGATGCTCAGGCCCAACTTCGAGCCGGCCAGGGTTGCGTTGACCAGATCGCCAGCACCCACGCCGGTGGCGGCCACCAGGATGCCCGGACCCAGACGGGCCATCCAGCCCCGGCTCTCTCGCTCGGCTTGCATGGTGCCGACTTGGTCGCCGCCGGCTCGGTTCCTCTCGGGCAGGAGCCTCTGCTTGGCCGAGGAACCCAGCCAGCGCCCATGCAGTTGACCGTGAACGCCAAAGAGGACTTTTTTGGTGGCTTGACGGCCGCCGTGACCGCTCTGCCCCTGGCCATTGCCTTCGGTGTGCTAGCCCTGTCCCCGCTGGGTCCCGAGTATGCCTCGGTGGGAGCCCTGGCCGGACTCTATGGGGCCATCTTTACCGGAATTTTCGCGGCTTTGTTTGGGGGGACAGCCTGTCAGGTCAGCGGTCCCACCGGGCCCATGACCACCGTTCTAACCACTTTCGTGGCCAGTCTGGTCGCCCTCGAGATCGAGGTCGAACTGTTGTTGGTGCTGACCTTCATGATGGTGACCATGGGCGGATGCGTTCAGTTGCTCTTTGGGGCCCTCAAGGTGGGCGGTCTGATCAAGTTCATCCCGTATCCCGTCATCGCCGGCTTTATGAACGGTATCGCCGTCATCATCTTTCTGGGGCAGGTCCGCCCCTTTCTGGGTCTTCCCAGCTTGACCGCCTGGACCGACGTGTTGCGCTTGCAGGGCTTGCAACCCTGGACTTTGCTGGTCGGCCTGGTCACGGTGGTGGCGGTGGTGGTCACCCCCAGGCTGACCAAGAAGGTGCCGGGCTCTCTCAGCGGTCTGGCCCTGGGCACTGTCTGCTACTATCTTTTGTCGGGCCGCGAGTTGGGACCGGTGATTGGCGAGATTCCCACCGGCATCCCCACCCCCCATCGGTTGCTGGATTTTGCTGCTCTGGTGGGTAGCGGCGAGGTGGTGGCCTGGCTGCCGACCCTGGTGCCGGCCGCTTTCGCTCTGGGCGTGCTGGGATCCATCGATAGCCTGCTGACATCGGTGGTGGCCGACACCGTCACCCGCACCCGCCACGACAGCAACCGCGAGCTTTTCGGACAGGGGATCGGCAACATCATCTCTGGCTGCTTTGGCGGGTTGGCCGGGGCCGGGGCCACGGTGCGCACCCTGGTCAACGTAGCCGCCGGTGGCCGGGGCCGCCTGTCGGGCATGGTCCACGGTCTGGTGCTGTTGGCGGTGCTCCTGGCCTTCGGGGGCCTGGCCGGTAAGATTCCCAAGGTGGTGCTGGCCGGTATCCTGTTGGTGACCGCCGTGGGCATGGTCGACCGCTGGAGTAGCCGCCTGATTTGGAAGCTGACCGGTACTGCCGAGCAGAAGCGCGAGATCGCCATCAATCTGGCGGTGGTGGTCGTGGTCACGGTGGTGACGGTGGCCGTCGACCTGATGGTGGCTGTGGCCATCGGCATCGTGATCGCCAGTTTTCTGTTTGTCGAGAAGATGAGCAAGGATGTGGTGCATCGTAGCTTTCGAGCCGACGTCATGCATAGCCGCCGGGTGTTGCCGCCCCACACCATGCAAGTGTTGAGTGAGCAAGGCAACAACACGCTGGTTTTCGAGTTGCAGGGTCCGCTTTTCTTCGGCACCGCCGACCGCCTGGCCACGGCCTTGACCGACACCGTCAACGACTCGATAGAGCGGGTGATCCTCGACTTTCGCCGGGTGCGCGAGATCGACGCGTCGGGAGCCAGAGTCCTGATTCTGATTCAGGAGTTGTTGTCGGATCAGGGTAAAAGGCTGGCCCTGGCGTCGCTGGACGAAGCCCGCAATGAATGGGGCTTTCTAGTCGACATGCGGGTGGTGGAGACGGTTGGCCGCGAGTTCATTTTCGGGGATCTCGACCAAGCGCTGGAATGGGCCGAGAACCTCATCCTCGACCAAACCGAAGTCGATGACCACGACTATGGGCCCCACCGGCTCGAGCAGCTAGAGATCCTGGCCCGATTTCAACCCGACGAGATCGAGACTCTCAAAGGCTATCTAGTGGCCGAGGAGTTCACTCAGGGGCAGACGGTGATCGAGAGGGGACACCAGGGGGATAGCCTCTATATCCTTACCGAGGGCTCGCTGAGCGTGCATCGAGAGCAGCGGCGCGTCGCCACCTATGGGCCTGGTTCCCTGGTGGGCGAGATGGCTGTCCTGGAAGGACTCGAGCGAGGGGCTGACGTCAAGGCCGACCGCCCGGCCCGGGCCTATCGGCTGGACCGGGCCCGCCTCGAAGAACTGACCGCCACGCATCCAGGTATAGCCGCCAAGTTTTTGTGGAATATCGGGGCTGAGCTTTCGGCGCGCTTGCGCTGGACAGCCCGAGAAATCGAGTGCCTGGAGGCCTGATGAGTATCAAAGAAGTCGATCCCAAGACCGCCCAGCAGATGCTGGCGTCCGACCCCCAACTGCAGTTGCTGGATGTGCGCGAGCCCTGGGAATACGAGCAAGCCCATATCCCGGGAGCGCGCTTGATTCCGCTGGGCGAGGTGCCGAGCCGCTATAGCGAACTCGACGCTGCGCGTCCGGTGCTGTGCGTCTGTGCTGGCGGCGTGCGTTCGATGAAAGCGGCCGAGTTTCTGGCCGGTCACGGATTCACGGTGACCAATCTAGGCGGGGGCACCAAAGGTTGGATGAGTGACCAGCTTCCGGTAGAGTCAGCTTAGCCCGGTCATCTGCAAGAAGGGCAAGCCCATCACGATGATGATCAGGGCTACCGCCAGACCGACCACCACCATGATGATCGGCTGGATGGTCGAAGCGAAGCCCTCGAGGGCGTTGTACACCTTGAGTTCGTAGACATCGGCCACCTTATGCAGCATGCGGTCGATGTCGCCGGATTCTTCGCCGGCCGCGATCATTCCGATGGCCAGGCGAGTAAAGTGGGGAGAGTCGCGCAGGCAGGTGCTGAGCTGTTCGCCGCTTTTCACCCGCCCGGTGATACTGAGGATCTCGTTACCCACTACCCGGTTGCCGACCGTGTCCGAGGCCAATTCCAGAGAGTCGAGCACGGCGATGCCGCTGGCGTAAAGGGTGGCCAGGGTGCGGCTGAAGCGAGCTGTGTACAGCAGTCGATACAGTTCGCTCACCACCGGCAGGCGAAGGCGGATACTGTCGAGCACCGTCTGGCCTTTTTCACCGCTAAAGAACCGGGCTACGAAGTAGAGCAGAGCGATGACCAGCGGGATCAGGATGTAGATATTCGAGCCGAGCAGGCCTCCCACCACCACCACCAGGTTAGTGGCCCAGTGGATCTGCAAGCCGAGGCCGCCGTAGATCTCTTGCAAGAAGGGTACCGAGATGCCCATCAATCCGGTAATCA
This sequence comes from Vulcanimicrobiota bacterium, assembly GCA_050250895.1. Taxonomy (GTDB): domain Bacteria; phylum Vulcanimicrobiota; class Xenobia; order Xenobiales; family JADMJV01; genus CAYRFU01. Next base: position 19,987 of record JBFWNU010000007.1, read on the forward strand.
AAAAGAACGAAAAGATGATTAACAGGGTGGGGTAGGTGAGGGCAGCTTTGACCTTCTCTTTGATTCCTTCGGTTTTCTCGGTGTAATCGGCCAGGCGTCGCAGCATCTCGGGCAGATTGCCCGAGCGTTCGCCGGCCTTGACCATGCTGCGATAGAAATCGTCGAAGACCTCAGGATGCTTGGTCAGCGCCTGGGATAGGGTCTGGCCCCCAGCGATGTCGTTGGAGAGGTCCGAGACGACGCGCCGCAGGGCCGGATGCTCGATGTCTTCATAGAGGATGTCCATCACTCGCTTCATCGAGATGCCGCCCTCGAGCATCGAGGCCAGGGCTTGCGAAAACCCAAGCAGGTCGTCACCTTTGACGGGAGTGATCCAATTGAGGAAACGCTGGATGTTGTCGGGGCTGACCACTTCGTCGAGTTGGACTACGTTGGCGTATTGCTGTTTTAGCATCGCCTCGGCTTGCTGGCGGTCGGGAGCCTCGAGGCGTCCTCGGTGTCGATTGTCGTCGGCGTCGCGCGCGCTATAGACGAACTCGGGCAATGGATCTAAGCCTTTCCTGAAGGTGTTTCAATACCTTCGGGCTCGGTAGAAATTCTCCCGTCCTGGTTGGTTAGAAGGATGAGGCCAGCTGATAGATGGGAAGAAAGGCGGCCAGCAAGATGAAAGCCACTACGCTGCCGAGCATCATCAGTACCACCGGTTCGACGAGTTTGCTGATGGTGTCCAGTCCGCGGGTCATCTCGTCGTCGAAGAACGCTGCCATGCGCCACATCATCTGGCCTACCTGGCCGGTCTCTTCGCCGACATGGATCATCTCCAGGCACATTTGTGGAAAGACTTTGTAGGTGTTCATGGCCACCGTCAATCGTTTGCCTTTGCGGACGGCCTCGAACTGAGCCACGGCCGTGCGGGCCAGGATCTCCCGGTCGAGGCTTCGTGACAGGAGATGCAGGGAAGTGTGCAGGGTGACTCCAGACTCCGCCAGGGTCCCGAAAGAACGGAAGTACTGGGCCAGCATGCGGTTTTTGATCTGAACACCGTACCACGGGATCTTCAGCATCCACTTTTCTATGCGGAAACGTCCCTCTTTGGTTCGGGCCCAGTTGAGAAAGAGCCAGGAGAGGGCCGAGACCGGCCCAACCAGGGTGCAAAATAGCACCATGCCGTAGGTCTCGAAGAACTCGGCCGTGTTGACCAGCCAGCGGGTGGCCCAGGGCAACTCCATGGAGAGGTCTAGAAACAGGCCGACGAACTTCGGAATCATGAAAGTGAAGATGAAGGTCACCAGGGCTCCGGCCGAACTCAGCAAGACGGTGGGATAGATCAGAGCCGATTTCAGCTTGTTGGCGTAGGTATACTCCTTCTCGAAATGAGTGGCGCAATTGTCGAGGGTTTCGGCCAGGTTGCCACTGGCTTCGCCGATGCGGGTCGAGCCGATGATGAAGGGCGAGAAAAACTCGGGAGCCTTGAGCATGGCCTGTGACAAACAATAGCCCACGGTGATATCGTGATAGAGCCGCTCCATCGCCTTCTTGAACCGGATGGGACCTTCTTGCGGTTGCAGCGACTTGAGCGCGCCCGAAAGGGGGATGCCAGCTTTGAGCATCACCGCCAACTGCCGGATGAAGAGGGCTAGCACTGTGCCTTTCACGGGTTGTAACAGTAACCAGATCCAATGCTTCGGTTGCACCGGCTCGAGCTGTAAAATGGTCAGATTGCGACGCTGGAGCCTCTCGATGGCCTTCTTCTGATCGCGGGTCTCGATCTCGCCCGAGACGCGTTCTCCCGTTTCGGTGATGGCCACATAGATAAACTCGGGCATCTAAAAGCGCTCCAGCACGACGCGGCGAGTCAGGCTATGGGGTTGGGGATCCTCGGGCGGCTTGGCCTGATAGATCACGTCGAGATAGTCGGGCCGGGACTTGTCGCTGCCGCTGGGCACCTCGAATTTGAGACTCTCCCAGCTTTCGAGGCGCGCCAGCACCTGCAATTCACCAGCGCTGAACAACAGCACCTTTCCGTCCTGGACGGCGATGGTCGAGGCGGCCGGGTCGAGTTGCAGGGTGCGCCCTTTGCCGATCGTTTGCTCCGAGACCGAACTGAAGACGATGGCATCGTTGTTGTAGGTCACAGCGTGCAAGACCGATGAGTTTACGTAGGTTTCGACCTTATTGAGTAAAGTGACGCCACGTCGGTACTGGTCCGAGTCCTGGTCACGCTTGTGGCTGACCTGGACGCCGTAGAGATAGAATCCCAGCACCAGCGTCATCAGAATGGCAAAGACCATCAGGACCACCAGCAACTCGGCCAGCGTGGTTCCGCGGGCCGGTTTCACCACCCGAACTTGTCCCGCAACTCGTAGGTCTCGACCCGGTAACTTTGTTTGCCGTTCTTGTCTTCCCAGTCGGCGCGAGCGATGACTCGCACCAGTTCGGGCACCTCGGGGTGCTTGAGGCCGACTCCTTCACGTCTGGCCTTGGCGAGCTGGGCGGCGACCGATTGGCCGACCTCCTCGCGATGCACCTGCCGCTGCTCGAGTTTCTGGCCGCTGTGCATGAGTCTGATATGTAAGCTCATGTAACCGAAGAAGGCGATGCTGATGAAGAGGATCGCAATCATCACTTCGGCGAGAGTGAAGGCGCGCCGCGGCTTTGGCATGCTGATCATTTCTGGCTTTCGACCGGGTCAGCCTGCCGGCACGACCACGATTTTGGATACTTTGACATCCTCATCGAGTTCGAGTTCCAGGCCCGGGGTTAAGACGACTTCTCCTTTGAGGTAGCTCTCCTTTATGTAGTTGTCGAAATCCCGGCGCAACCGGATGGAGTCGAGCGAGGTTCCGACACAAAGGCCCTTGTCGGTGCTGTAGAAGCTGTAGGTGGTTTCGATGGCCACCACTCGATCGCCCACCAGGCTGAAGGTCAAGAAGTTGGCCGGGTAGGCCAGGCGGCGCAAGCCACTCGAGAGGGTGCGCGCGTCGGGCGGGCCGAGTTCGTTTTCCAGCTGCTTTTCGGACATTCCCAGCGTGAAGTTGCCCAGGCTCTTGCCCGGCACGACCTTGGCGTTGGAGCGACTGGGTCGGGTGCGATCCATGAGCATCGGCACGGCCTCGGCCAGCATCTCGGAGGTGCGGGTCGAGACCGGGTCTTCGTTGGAACCCGAATCCGGGTTGGCCCGGCGTAGCATGCGATAGATGCCGGCACTGTTGGCAGCCAGGCTATAGCAGTGGCCGGGAAAGCCACCCATGCGGCCCAATACGATGCCCACGAGCTCTCCACGCTCGTTGAGCAGAGGGCTGCCAGCGTCTCCGTCGCGAGTGACCCCCCGAAAGTGAAAGAAGCCTGGGCCGGCTGGCCCCATGGCCTGGGCCGACAAGGCATGGTAAGAGTTGGAATCGTTGGCGTCATGATAGGCCAGGCGCTCTCCGCGGTTGGGGGCCTCGGGAGCTAGTGGGACCGCTCTATAGGAGCCGGGAGGTAGCTGGATCAAGGCCAGATCCAGAGTCGGGTCGCGACTGACCAGGGTGGCCGTGCCTAGACTACCGTTGACCCAGGTGCGACTGAGGTGGCTTGGCCCCAGTCGAGAGGAGCGGGTGATGGCCAGACCGGACTCGTCCACTACCACTCCCGAAATATAGTTGCCTTCCAGGTCGGCCATGCGCACCAGGCCAGGGTTGGCCAGGCTCCACTGATTGTCGAGGGAACTCAGGGAAGGGCGCTTCTGCACATCGGGAAAGACCAGGGCCGAGCCGAGGTCTACGGCGGGTTTGGGGCTGTTGTGCGCCGTTTCTCGGGGCCGCCGTGGTTGTTCGGTCGTGCGCCTGGGACTGGCCGAAGGGGACGGAGAGGGCGTGGGTCTGGAGGGCTTGGTCTCAGGAGCGGCCGTGGCTTCAGGGAGCGGACTGACCGGCATCGGCTGGCTGGGCAGGCGGCGCTCCTCTTTGGGTTTGCGGTGGTAGGCCAGGTAGGTGTAGTTAGGCGGCGCCGTGCGGCCATTGCTCTGGGATTGGCGCGCCTGGCGAACCCGCTCGCGGTATCCCTCGGCGGTACGTCGGTCGACGCGTTTGAGTTCCTGCTCCCTGGCTGGGCCCAGGAAGAGATTATAGGACAGGAGGAATCCGGCCAGAGCCGTGACCAGCGATACCGTTCCGGCGAAGACAAGGTGTTCTTTTCGGGGGAACTCTTCGTCGACGGGGATGTGCACCAGAGTATTGTAACTGAAGGATAGGAGCGGATCAATTCTGGACGCACCCGTGGCGATGTTCTGGGTCGACCCCTCTTTTCGAGCCTCAGGTTGCCTGGAGGTGAATATGATTCACTCATTGTTCGACTCGGTGGGACCCGATGGAGGCAATAATCCTGGGGAGAAAGCGAACAGCGGCCTCAAGTTTTGCCACCGCTCGGCAAAAAAAAGTTTCGGCCGAATTGGTGGGAAAAAATTCCAGTTTGACCGCGGAATTTCATGGCCCCAGCCTGCCCCTCTGGAACCCGGTAACCTTGTCGGGCTCCGACGTGGTAGATGTTCTCGGAAGGGCCGGGCCGGGGATGGTCGATAAAACGGTCGGTTGAGGGTGAGAATCGCTCAAGAATCCGTTGGTTATGGGAAGAATAACTTTCAACTTTATCTTCCTCTCGAACACCTGTTGGCTTGTATGCCCAGCGGCGCCGGTGCTATATTAACCAGGCAAGACCTCGAGCGAACGGAGGAACCAGTTACCCAACGCTAGACTGAAAGCTTCATAGTATCACGGTCATTAGACCGTTTGAGCATCGCGCACCTTCCTTCGGGAAGGAACGCAGCCCTTCGGGGCACGCGGCTGGACTTCGGTCCAGTGCTCCTACCGCCAACCTCCGGGTTGGACGCTCACGGCGATACGTTCTACCCTGGCCTCTCCTGAGAGGCGCCTTTCCAGGCAGGGCTTCGGCCCTGGGGTAACCCGGCCTGCCAGGAGGCCGCGCCCACCACGGTGAGCGGATTTGCTTGCAAATAGGTTGGAACTGCCGGGGAGTGGGAAGTCATCGGACTTGTTCCGGTCTCCCCGCAACTCTTTGACTCCGGGATTCGTCCCGGCGAGACGCAGGCCTCGGCCCGCGATGTTTCACCACCGGGTCGCTTCGGTGACCCAGCCGCAGTCTTCTTCGGAAGACAGTCTTCTTCGGAAGACACGTCCTCTTCGGAGGACACGTCCTCTTCGGAGGACAGCTTTCTTCGGAAAGCAGCTCGTCGCTCAGACTCCGGTCTGCAGCGAGTTCAGGTTCGCCCTGAGCACCGAGTCTCCTAAGGGTCTTCGGACCCTCACCGCAAGATTCGCTCTAGCGGCGGGGGACGTCCACCCAGTGGCGGTTGAGCAGTTTGTTCCTCGGGACAGACAACCGTCTCGCTCCGGCGAGACACGCGGCACGGACTGTTCGCAGTCCAACGTCGACTTCGGTCGACACGACGCCTCGGCGTCAGACGAAGCTCGCTTCGTCAGGTGAAGCAGCTCTCGAACGCTCTCTTCGGAGGGTGCAAAGAGCGCTCAAGTCGGCTCGCCGACGTGCTAGAGCACCGAATCCTAGGCTCGGCGCGGACTTCTTCGGAAACCCGCAATCAGTCACCGCATAGGCCGCTTCGGCGGCTGGGTTAGGGCAAGTTCAAACGGGGTCTTGCCCTTTTTCTTTTTCCGATGTCACATAACCAGATCCGCATCCGCGGAGCTCGTGAGCACAACCTCAAGAGTGTCGACCTGGACCTGCCACGAGATCAACTGATTGTATTCACCGGCCTTTCCGGCTCTGGAAAGTCCTCGCTGGCCTTCGATACCCTCTATGCCGAAGGCCAGCGTCGCTATGTCGAATCGCTCTCGGCCTATGCCCGCCAGTTCTTGGGCTTGATGGAGAAGCCGAACGTCGACCTCATCGAGGGTTTGTCGCCGGCTATCTCTATCGACCAGAAGGGGGCCTCGCGTAACCCCCGTTCGACCGTCGGTACGGTCACTGAACTCTACGACTATCTGCGCTTGATGTTCGCTCGCGTGGGCACTCCCCACGACCCTTTCACGGGCGACCCCATCGAGAGCCAGACGATCGACGAAATGGTCGACCGGCTGCTGGCTCGTTCAGACGGTAGCAAAGTCATGATTCTAGCGCCGCTGGTGAGCGGCCGCAAAGGCGAGTACAAGAAGCTATTCAAAGACGTGGCCGCCCAGGGCTTCACCAGGGTTCGGGTCGATGGCGAGATTCGCCGCCTGGACGAAGGCGACTTCGAACTCGAGCGCTACGTTCAACACACCATCGAGGTCGTAGTTGACCGTATCGTGGTGCGCCAGGGCGTGCGTTCGCGGGTGGCTGAGTCGCTGGAGGCGGCCACCCGGCTCAGTGACGGAGTGGCGGTGGTGGTCGACCTGGGCAGCCAGCAAGAGGAGGCCTATTCGCAGAAGCTGGCCTGCAGTGACGGTAGCGCCTTTCCCGAGATCGCGCCCCGACTCTTCTCGTTTAACTCACCCTTCGGCGCCTGTCCCAGCTGCAACGGACTCGGCTATCTACCCGAACTCGATCCTACTTTGGTGGTGCCCGACGAATCGCTGAGCGTCGGTGAGGGAGCCCTGGCTCCCTGGGGCAAGCCGGTCCACTCCATGCGTCATCACCCCCGCTCCAGCCAATTCTGGCGCCGTTGCGAGCGAATGGCCCGCAGCCATCGATTGAGTCTGAGCACTGCCTGGGAGCGACTCGAACCCCAGGCCCAGAAGCTCTTCCTTTACGGTGACGACGAATTCGCCGGGGCTATTCCCACTCTCCAGCGGTTGTATACCGAAACCGAGTCGGACTATTTTCGCTCCGAGATTGAAGCCTATATGACCGACCGGCAGTGCCCCGACTGTGAGGGACGCCGCCTGCGCAAAGAGGCCCTCTGTGTGTTGGTGGGAGGACTTGACATCGGGGCCGTGACGGCCATGTCGGTGCGCGAGAGCCTGGCCTGGATCGAGGGCCTTGAACTCGACGAGCGCCAGACTTCCATCGCCGCCCAGGTGCTGCGCGAGGTTACCGCCCGACTGCGTTTTCTCAACAATGTCGGACTTGACTACCTGAGCCTGGATCGCTCGGCCCGGACCCTTTCAGGTGGCGAAGCCCAGCGCATTCGCCTGGCTACCCAAATCGGCTCGGGTCTGGTCGGCGTGCTCTATATTCTCGATGAGCCCAGCATCGGGCTGCATCAGCGCGACAACAGCCGCTTGCTAGAGACTCTCAAGGACCTGCGCAACCTGGGCAACACCCTGGTGTTGGTCGAGCACGACGAGGACACCATCCGAGCCGCCGACCACGTTGTCGACATCGGGCCGGGGGCCGGGGTTCACGGGGGGACGGTGGTGGCTCAGGGGAGCCCTCAAGCCGTGGCTGACCACCCCGCCTCGATCACGGGCGACTACCTGGCCGGGCGCAAGACCATCGCTGTGCCCCCGAAGCGAAGAACTCCGGGGCGGGCGCGCCTGACCGTCGAGGGCGCCAGCGAGAACAATCTCAAGAACGTGACCGCCGCCTTCCCGGTTGGACTCTTCACTTGCGTGACCGGCGTCTCGGGCTCGGGCAAAAGCACCCTGGTCAACGAGATTTTTCACAAGGCGCTGGCAGCCGAGCTGCATGGTTCTCGCACCCGCCCGGGCGCCCACAAGAAGCTCAAAGGAATCAAGGCGGTGGATAAGGTGATCGTCATCGATCAGGCTCCCATCGGGCGGACTCCCCGGTCTAATCCGGCCACCTATACCGGCCTGTTCGATCCTATCCGCAAGGTCTTCGCGCAGACCCCAGAGGCCCGCATGCGAGGCTACCAGCCCGGTCGCTTTTCGTTTAACGTCAAAGGAGGCCGGTGCGAGGCTTGCCAGGGTCAGGGTATCCTCAAGATCGAGATGCACTTCTTGCCCGACGTCTACGTGCCATGTGAGGTCTGTGGTGGCAAACGCTACAATCGCGAGACGCTCGAGGCCCGCTTCAAGGGCAAGACGATAGCCGACGTGCTCGAGATGACCATCGAGGAGGCGCTGGAGCTGTTCGCCAACCTGCCTTCCATCGCTCGTCGGCTGCAGACCATCGTCGATGTGGGACTGGGCTACATCTCGCTAGGCCAACCGGCCACCACCCTGTCCGGCGGCGAGGCGCAGCGGGTGAAACTGGCCACTGAACTGTCGAAATTGGCCACGGGCAAAACGGTCTACATTCTCGACGAGCCGACCACCGGTCTGCATTTTCACGATGTGGCCCGGCTGCTCGAGGTGCTCGAGCGTCTGGCCGATGCCGGTAATACCGTGATCACCATCGAGCACAATCTGGACGTGATCAAGTGCGCCGACTGGGTGATCGACCTGGGACCCGAGGGAGGCGACCGGGGCGGCGAGATCGTGGCCGTGGGCACACCAGAGCAGGTGGCCGAGGTCGAGACTTCCCACACCGGACGTTTTCTCGCGCCGATGCTGTCGCGTCAAAGAGTGGCGCCGACCAACGGAGTCAAGCGCAAAAAGACCACTAAAGGTAGCCGCTGAGGTCTCCGCGCCCCTGGCGCACCACCACCGGTTCGTCGCCGGTGAAGTCGATCACTGTGGAAGGGTCGGATTCGAGCAGGCCGTCGGCCAGCATCAGGTCGGCCTGATGATACTGCTCTTCGATTTGGTCGGGGTCGCTGACCACTTCGTCTTCGCTACCACTGGCCGAAGTGTTGACCAGCGGGCGCCCCAGCTGGCGTACGATGCCCAGGCAGATGTCGTTGTCAGGCACTCGAATGCCTACGGTCCGCTGCTTGGTCATCACGATCTTCGGCACTTCGTTCTTGGCGTTGAGGATAAACGTGAAAGGACCGGGCAGCAAGCGCTTCATCATCTTGTAAGCCGGGTTCGACAGCTGGGCATACTCGCTTATCTGCTTGAGGTCTTCACAGATGAAGGACAGCGGCTTGCGGCGATGCAGCTTCTTGAGTTGATAGATACGTTCAATGGCTCGCTTGTTGAGCAGGTCACAGCCCATGCCGTACACGGTGTCGGTAGGATAGACGATGACGCCTCCCTGGGTGAGCACCTCAACGGCTCGCGAGATCGCCTTGCCCGAACCGTTAGAGCATTGAATTACAAGCATTCGTTCCTCCTTGCCTGGACTCGGCGATTCTTGCGAGGGGGATCGAATCCTGCCTTGGGTGACATGTTAACAATTTGCTTTCAATTCTGTCACTTTCGCGCGAGTAGTCTTAGAGCTGTGCTTCGGGAGCCAGCATCCCGTGTGGAGGAAGTTAGTGAAATCGGATGTCCAATCAGTATCTTGCCGAATCCGTCCCCCGGCGGCGCGACAGGCACATAGCTGCAAGTCTAAAGCGCCTGCCCCGGACCAGCAGCCTGCTCCCTTAGCCGACCGCTACGAATCGATCGGCCTGACGGGAGAGGACCTCACCGACGACAACCGGATCCCTGTCTTGCTGACCTTTCCGGACGGTGAGACCGGCAAGGCGTGCCGGGACTGCACCGGCATCAGCGAAGACGACCGATACGACCTTCCTCTCGTCAACGGCTTCAGCGCTTATCTGACCCCCGACAAAGTGGACGGACTGATGGACCTGCTACCCGAAGGCGTCGAGCTGGCCATCAACAAGAAGATTCGCTACCCCGAGCCGATCGCGGTGCTGGCCAAGTCGGTCGAAGATGCCGACGGCAATCCCATGATCAAGCGCCTTCCAGGCATCGAGAAGGTCTGGGAAAAGGGCTTCACCGGACAGGGTCAGACCGTGGCCGTGATCGACTCCGGCATCTATAAGCATCCCGACCTCAAGGATAAAGTGGTCGAGTGGGTCGACTTCTCGCGTGAAAAACGCAAGACGATGGTTGATCCTTTTGGTCACGGCACCCATGTGGCCGGCGTGTTGGCCGGCAGCGGCACCAAATCGGATGGCAAGGTCAAAGGCGTGGCTCCCGATGCCAACCTGGTCGGCCTGCGCATCACCACGGTGGCCGAAGCGATTCGGGCCCTGCAGTGGGTCATCGAGCACAAGGACGAACACAACATCAAAGTGGTCAACATGTCGCTGGGCGACTTCGCCGCCAAGAGTTACAAGAATGATCCGTGGGCCCAGGCGACCCAGAAGGCTATCGACGCCGGCCTGATCGTGATCGTGGCTGCTGGCAACGAAGGGCCGGACGGCAAGACGATTTCCACTCCCGGGATCCACCCCCAGGCCATCACGGTCGGCGCTTACGACGACAAAGGCACCCCCGACACCTCGGACGACTCGGTGGCCTCGTTCTCGAGCCGCGGACCGACGGTGGACGGCCTGGGCAAGCCTGACGTGCTGGCGCCCGGAGTAGGAATCTTTGGGCCCCTGTCACCGGGTTCGAACATGGACGTCCCCGATTTTCCCCATATCGGCAAAGACTATCTGGCAATGTCCGGGACGTCCCAGGCGACCCCGATGATCTCGGGGCTGGTAACCCTGTTGCTGCAGGCCAACCCTAATTTGACGCAGGATGATCTGATGCAGATCTTGCGCCAGTCGGCCGTCAAGAATTTTCAGGATGACGGCAATGCTCAGGGCGCTGGACTGGTGCAGGCCGACAAGGCTCTAGACCTGGCTTTGAGCTGGGGCCATTCTTCCCAGCCGCTGGCCGCCTAGGTCACTGCATCTGGGTCAGGCTCTGGCGGCACTTGGCTGTGCGGGGGTCGTCGTTGCCCCAGGCCTTCTCGGCGATCTCGAGAGCGCGCCGGAAGTGCCCGATGGCCTCATCGCTGGCAGCCTTGTCGCGACAGAGGGTGCCCAGATTATGATGGACGGGCGCCAACCGCTTGTCATGAGCCTCGAGGGTTTCTTCCCAGATTTTGAGGGCTCGCCGGAACAGGCCCTCGGCCCGCATCCCGTTACCGGCTGCATAATAAAGTCCGGCCAGGTTGTTGAGGGTGGCGGCCAGATCGGGGTGGGAGTGCATCTGGTTTCGCTCGAAAATCTCGATGGACCGAATGAGTAGGCGTTCGGCTTGATCGGCGCGCTGGCGGGCTCGATGGAGTTCGGCCATCTCGCTGAGGGTCTTGGCATAGCGCACGTCATTGCGTCCGAACCCCTCGGCCAGGCTGAGCGCCTCGACGAGCAATTCTTCAGCCCGGTCTAGATCGCCCTGGCCGTAGAGGCGAATTCCCTCGGAGCGGGCCCGGGCCCAGGCCTCGGCGTCGACGCTGCCAGAGTTGCTCGCGGTCGGCTCGTCTTTCTTGACCGAGAGGGCCACCAGTCGGCTGCCGACCTCGTTGGCCAGGGTCTTGGCGAACTCGAGATGTTCGTCTTTGAAGGCTCCGGCTTTGAGGCGATTGTCGGCATAGATCATCCCGACCACCAGGCCGGACGGATGTTTGAACGGCACGCAGAGGATCGAGCGCAGCCCCGATAGGATGACGCTGGTTCGATTGGAGAAACCTGGCGCTTGAATCGCGTCGACCAGATGGACGGGCTTTCCTTCGTGGACCACCGTCTTGATGACCTCGAGGCTGATTTCACCGGTGGTAAAGACACTTTGCGGTTCGAGGCCGTGGGTGCCTCGCGGTTCGAACTCGCGACTGCCCTTCTCTTTGTAAGCTATGAAGGCTCGCTCGGGGGAAAGCTCGGCCAGGAGGGCCGCGAGGGCGCTCTCGAATAGCTCACGCAGGGTCTGACAGTTGTCAAAGTTGGGCAATCCAGGAGTCCTCCGCCGGAGTTTTTGTGCCCAAAGGCTGTTTCTCCTACTCTTTCCCAGGATGATTGGAAGAAAATGTCCGACTCCTACGACCAGAGCGTGTAGGAGATTCGGGGGGGCTTGTCAAAGGAATGAGAAGACGTGTATTGTCCTGCTTGTAACAAGAACTTTGGGCCAGTCCACAGCCGCTGTCCAGAATGCGACTCCTGGCTGAAAGTTAGCGCTCCCACCGCCGGAGTGGCCGCTCCCTCCGCTCCTAAAGCGAGTGCTGCCCCGGCCCGACCCCAAACCTCGCCTTTCGGCAACCCGGTTCCGTCCGGTGGCGGCTCCATTGATTGGGCGGCGCCGGCAGCCAACAACTGGGGCGGAAGTATCTCCCAGGGTGGGGGAGGAGCCAGCAGTCCCGCTACCAGAGGGTCATCGTGGGTCGACTCATCGCCCCAAGACGAGACCGAGGCCGTGGCGGCCGGTGGGTCGTCCTGGGGAGGCTCCCCCTCGAGTTGGGGTGGTGGTCAGTCCGAACCTCGCTCCCAAGGGCCTGCCTGGGGTGGCGCTCCCAAAGCCCCCACTCCCAAGACCAGCGGTTGGCTGGGCGCAGCCGATGAAGAGGGTTCTTCAGCCTGGTCGGGCGGTGGTACCGCCACCCAGGCTCCTGGTGCCGGTTCAGGTTGGTTGGGGGGCGCAGGCGGACAGCCGGCTGCCGAAGGCAAAGATTGGGCCGGTGCGCCCAAGGCCGAAACGCCCACCGGGGGCGGATGGCTCGGGGCCGAGCCCGAATCCACTACCGAAGACACGATGTGGGGCAGTGCCGGGTCCAGTTCACCCAAGTCCTCGTTGTCATCCATGGTGGATGACGCCATCGAAGAGACCGAGCGCGGAGATGATTTTGATGACGAGAGCTGGGTCGACGACGAGGCCGAAGGCGGCCTCGAAGACGAGCCTTTGGCCGGCGAGGTCTATGACGACCCGCGTGGGGGCGCCGAGGGGGCAGGCGCGAAGATTCTGGTGGCGCTCTTGATCGTCATCGTATTGGGCTGCGGGTTCTACCTGCTCCAGCCCAATATGCAAGACCAGCCCGTCGAAGCGGCCTCGACCTCCGAGACCCAGGTCGACCATGCTCAGAGCCTGTTGCTCGAAGCCAAGCGCACGGCCGACGGTGGACAGTACGAGCTGGCGTCGGTCCAGGCCCTCTCGGCCATCGATATGATGGTCGAGGCCAAAGCCGAACCGGCCAAGATTGAAGAGGCTCGCCTGACCCTGGCCAAGCTCTATGACGCGGCCCAGGACTATGACAAAGCGGCTGACCAATACGACCTGCTCATCAGCACCGGTTCGAACGAGGCCAAATACCAGGCTCTGCTCGACGATGCCGAGACCAATTTCGACAAGCAGCAGCGCGTGGTCGCCAATGGCTTGTTGACCGATGCCAAGCAGCAGGTCAAGCGAGATTCCTTCAACTCGGCGATTTCGTTGGCCAACCAGGCCCTCGCGCTTTTCGAGGATCACAACGGCAGCCGAGCCCAGCTGGGTCAGTGTCACGGTGTGCTGGGGTTAGCCTACTACCACGGTTACGACTATGGCCACGCTGAGGACCATCTCGTGCAGGCGGTGAATCTTTATCCCGACGGCGGATATCAGTCGGCCCTGAATCAGGTTCGGGCCGCCTATGCTCCCGAGCCTACCCGTCGTAGCACGACACCCAAGGTGACGGTCATTCGCCAGAGTTCCTCGGTGCCTTCCGGCAACCGCAGGGTCTCGCATCGGCGCTCTCGCCGCAGCCAATCGGGTGGTTCGGCGGCGGCCGCCCCGGCCCCGGCTCCGGCTAGCTCGGCTCCGCAGAAACGCGAAGCTCCGCCTTTCAAGCGGGCCAAGAGCAGCGGGCTGCGTCCGCCCGGTGGGGATAACGGCCTCAAGTCTTACTACAACACCAGTAGTCCGTTCAAATAGCGCGTTTCGGGCTCGCTCCAGGAAGGTATGATTCCCGGAGCGAAAGGAACGCGCCATTATGAGTAGACCTGTAACCTTCCTCTGTCTGGCCAGCTATTTTAAAGGCGGTGCTTTCATGCGAGCCTGCAAAGAGCTTGGCATCCGCACTATTCTCTTGTCGACCGAAGAGCTGCGCCACAAGGATTGGCCCTGGGAGGCCATCGACGAGAAGTTCTTCATGCCCGATCTCTACAAGCAGCCAGACGTGACCAACGCTGTTAGCTATCTGGCCCGCGAGCGCAAGATCGATCGTATCATTCCCCTCGACGACTTCGATGTCGAGACGGCCGCCTCGCTGCGCGAGCATCTGCGTTGTCCGGGCATGGGCGATACCACCGCTCGCTATTTCCGCGACAAGCTGGCCATGCGAGTGCAGGCCCGCGATGAGGGCATTCCGGTGCCCGACTTCGTGCATGTCCTCAACTACGAGGAGATCAACGACTTCGTGCGCCGGGTCCCGCCGCCGTGGGTGCTCAAGCCTCGTTCCGAGGCGGGGGCCGTCGGCATCAAGAAGATTCACAACAGCGAGGAACTATGGCATTGGGTCCATTCTCTCGGTGACAAAGGTTCCTACCACCTGCTCGAGGCTTACGTGCCCGGTGACGTGTTCCATGTGGATTCGGTGGTGTACGACAAGGAAGTGCTTTTCGGTCGTGCTCATCGCTACGGGGTCCCTCCCTTCAATATCTGGAACCACGGCGGAGTCTTCTCGAGCCAGACTTTGCCTCTGGGCGATCCTCTGGGAGACCACCTTCTGTCGCTCAATAAGAAGATCGTCAAAGCCATGGGTCTGGTTCGCGGGGTCACTCATACCGAATTCATCCGCGGTCACGACGGCAGGGTCTATTTCCTCGAGAAGGCCGCCCGCGTGGGCGGAGCCAACATCGACCTGTTGGTCGAGGCTGCTAGCGGTATCGACCTTTGGAAGGAGTGGGCTCGCCTGGAGTTGGCTTATCTGGAGAAGAAGAAGTATAAGCTGCCCAAGCCTCGCAAGGATTGTGCAGGATTGTTGGTCTGCCTGTCACGCGACGAGCGCCCTGACCTGTCGGGCTACAGTGACCCCGAAGTGGTTTGGCGGGAAGGCAAAGACCACCATGCGGCTTTAATCGTCGCTTCGTCTTCGGCCAAGCGCGTGGGCGAACTCATCGATGGCTACCAGCATCGCATGACCCACGATGTCCTGGCCGTTCAGCCCCCGACCGATAAGGTCGTGCACTAGCCGACCGTGATTGCCGAGCTGCCGCTGCACTATCACACGCCGGACCGCTGGGCCGACCAGGCGTTGGAGTCTGTGCTCGAGCTGCTCAACGATCATGCCCATCTCGAGCGCAAAGCGGCTAGCAACGCTCTCGAGCTACTCAATCGATGGCCCGACCCGGAACCACCGGAGCGCTGGGTGACCAACCTCGCTTCGGTGGCGCGGGACGAGACCGATCACCTCTTTCTGGTGGCCCGGTTGCTCAAAGCCCGGGGCGGCTGCCTGAGTAAGATGCACCGTAACGATTACGCCCGCTCATTGCGAGCTCTGGTCCGGCGCGGGCAGGGCCCCCTCGAGCTGATCGACCGGCTGCTGGTGAGCGCACTCATCGAGTTGCGGTCATGCGAGCGCTTCGAGATCTTGAGCCGTTGTTGTCAGGACCCCGAGTTGGCTCGGGTCTATCGGTCGCTATGGGGGTCCGAGCACGGGCACTACAAGCTCTTTCTGGCCCTGGCCGAAGACCTGGTTCCGGCCGAGTTGATCCAGGCACGCTGGCAAGAGATGCTGGGGGCCGAGGCCGAGGTCATCAAGACTCAGCCACCTGGCCCGGCCCTACACAGTTCGGTAGGAGGCGCCTGATGCGCACCAAGCTCATCCTCTCTCTCTTCATGGTGGCTTTCTGGGCCTTCGCCTGGCTGGTCAAAGCCGACCCGGGGCTGGTCCTGATAGCCACGCCGGCCTTTCTGTTCGTGATCGTCACCGAGTCCAGGAACCCCTGAATCCGTTCCGAGCAGGGATTGCTCGGTGGACCGTAGTAAAACTGGCGCCCATGTTGCATTCCGATGTCTGTCTCGAGTCGGTCGCTTACGAACTGCCCCCCAACGTGGTCAGTATGGAGTCGACCTTCGAAGAGCTCGAACCGCTGCTCGAGCGGCTTAGAATTCCGCCTGCCGGCGTGATGGCCGCCTCAGGGGTAGAGGAACGGCGGTTCTGGGACCGCGGCACCACCATCGCCGAGGTCGCCACCAAAGCGGCCGTCAAAGCGATCGAGCAGTCGGGTATCGATCCCGCCGACCTGGGTTGTATCATCAGCACCTCGGTCTGCAAAGATTACATCGAGCCTTCCATGGCCAGCCTGGTGCACGGTCGGTTGGGCCTGCATCCTCACTGTTTGAATTTCGATATCGGCAATGCCTGTCTGGCCTTCATGAACGGGATGTCGGTGTTGGCCGACATGATCGAGAAGGGCCAGATCAAGGCGGCTCTGCTGGTTGACGCCGAGTCGGCGCGAGAGGTCATCGAAGCCACCGTGGACAGGTTGCTCTTGCCCGAGACCACCAGCGACCACTTTCGTGACAACTTCGCCGCCCTGACCCTGGGGTCGGGGGCGGTGGCGGCGGTTTTGACCCACAGTTCCTTGTCGAAGACGGGTCATCGGGTGGTGGGCCACGTGTCGCTGGCCGATACCACCCACTCGGACCTTTGCCTGGGACAGCCTACCGAGATGATCGTCTATGCACGCCCGCTGATGGAGGCTGGCGTCGGTTTGGCCAGGCGCACCTGGAAAGAGGCCGCGCGCGTGTTCGGTTGGACATCCACCAACGTCGATCTGTTCGTGTGTCATCAGGTAGGCCGCCGCCATCACCAGTTTCTTTTCGAAAGCCTGGGGATCAACGAGGCGGACTCGTTCGTGACTTATCCATTCCTGGGGAATGTCGGCCCCGCCTCGGTTCCACTCACCCTGGCGCTGGCCCGCGACCGGGGTCGCCTCAAGCGCGGCCACCGGGTTGCCCTGATGGGGATCGGCAGCGGATTGAACTGCTCCATGATGGAGCTGCGATGGTAGCTGACTATCAAAATATCGCCTACCTGGTGGCGGGGGCCGACCTTCACGGGGGCGACTTTCACTGTCGTTTCCGCTGCCCCCACACAGGCCTCGAAGAAAACGTTACCTTGCGAGTCGAGCGGCCCGGGTCAGTCGAGGCTCCGGCCGAACCCGAGTCGGCCGGCTTTCTCTCGGCCGTGCAGCGAAGTCTGGTGGCTTCCGTGCGCGGGATGTTCGGGGGGCGCACGCAACCCCCGGAGGCGTCTGGGGCCGGACCCGAACACCTGGCCAGGTACGTGGTTCGGGCTTTTGAGCAAGTAAAGCCGCATTTTCGCTGGCGCGACGGTCGTTGGGTGCACCGTGAGGTCGATGTCAGGCTGCACGACTTCCATCGCCTGTTGACTCAGGCCCCGGTGAAAGAGCTTTACGACCAACAGATCCTGGCCCGGGTCTTACTGGAAGTGGTCAAGGCCGACGGCGAGATTCAAGCGCAGGAGCGAGAGTTTCTTGAGCAGTTCGTGCCCGAGCCACTGCGCGGTTATGAAGACGCGGCCCCTCTGACCATGGCCGAGATGGCCGAGGTGTCCCATCAGGGTGAGCGCGAGACCATCCTGCTGTTGGCCTGGGCCACCGCCTACGCTGATCAGGAAGTGGATGCCGCCGAACTGCGACGTCTGGGAACCTTCGCCAAGGGCTTCATGCTGCCCGAAAAGCGAATGCGCGAATTGCGCCAGTCGGCCCGCCTTTTCGTGGTCGATCGGGCCCTGGCCGAGGTGTTCGCGCGGGGCACCACGCCCACCGCCGCAGAGCGCGAATCCATCTATGCTCTGGCCGACAAAATCGAGCTTCCCCGCGCCGATGTTGACCGGCTCGAAGAACAGTTTCGGGCGGGCCAAAGTTAACAAACCTTTTACAAAAGCCCCTGTGTTCAAATGTTATGCCGGGCGATTGGGTGTGCTATAATGGGTCCAAGTTTGTAGTCCTAACATAAACAGAGGAGATCCACAGCATGGCCACAGTCAACCCGTTTGTCGGAGTCGCAGGAGGCTTCAGAACGAACTCGGTTCAGTTCGGAGGAGCCTTCGGCGTCCAAGCCCAGGGCGGTTTCGGAACCTCTTTCAACCCGAGTGCTTTTCTGGGCGCTGGCGCCCAACTTCAAGGCGGTTGGGGTTCCTTTCTAGGTGGTCCCTCCTTCTCGTCAGGCTTCGCTCAGCCTAGCCCCGTCTTCGGCCAGTCGGTCAGCTCTCTCAACGCTAACGGTGGTTTTGGAACGGCCTCGGCAATCTCCTCACTCTTCAGTTTCGGCGGCGCCCCGGCCACGGCCGGCTTCGCCCCCCACCTCGGACAGCCCCAGGTAGCCCTGGGCGGTTTCGCCGGTTTCTCGCCCCATCTTGGTCAGCCCCAGGTAGAATTTGGTGGCTTCGCCGGTTTCGCTCCTCACCTGGGTCAACCCCAGGCGGCCCTGGGCGGCTTCGCCGGCTTCTCGCCTCACCTCGGCCAGCCTCAGGCTGCCCTCGGTGGCTTCGCTGGCTTCTCGCCTCACCTGGGTCAGCCCCAGGCAGCTCTCGGCGGTTTCGCCGGCTTCCCGCCTCACCTGGGGCAGCCCCAGGCAGCTCTCGGCGGCTTCGCCGGATTCTCCCCTCACCTGGGTCAGCCTCAGGCTGCTCTCGGTGGCTTCGCCGGCTTCCCGCCGCATCTTGGTCAGCCTCAAGCCGAGTTCGGTCTGCCGTCCTGGGCCTTCTTCTAAACCCTTGAAATTCCAGGTTTAACCTGGTATACTGAGGAAACCAACTAAGAGCGTCGCTCCAACAGAGCGGCGCTCTCCTGTTTTTCTGACAGAATTCCCCAGGGGTCTGCTAAGGGTTTTTCCAGTCTGTGCCGAACGGTGCCCTATGCCGGAACTTGGTCAGTCGGTAAAACGTTTTCTCTCCGAGCCTGGGCTAGGCGAAGAAGAGAAAGCACGCAGGACCGTCGAGTGCCTGAAATACCTCAGGGCCTACTTCGAGGGCCTGGTTTCCGGTCTTATTGGGGTTGGACTCGAAGCGTTCCTGGTTGACGAAACCCATCGTGAGCAGGTTCATCGCGACATCCGCTCGGTCTTTCTGGATTTGGGCGGCACCCCTCGCTTCGTGACTCGTTGGCTCGGCCTGGTCGGGCAACGTCCCACCACACCACCGCCCCTGACCGCTCTCTGGGCCCTGGGCGAGGATACCCTCTTAGAAGAGGTGGTCTCTTACAACGCGCTGCTGCAAGAGTGGCTGCGATCCGCGCGGGCGTTTGAGGAGAATTGGGCGGTCGAGCCCGACCGGGTGCGCCATCGCGACAGCAGCACGGTCTATCCCCTCGATCCCCCCCTCGATGCCGAGCAGTTAGGTCCGCTTCATCCGGCTGTGCCCGGCTCGTCGCCCGACTTGAGTCAGGCCATCAATCAAGTCAAGACTCTCTTCGAGCCGTTGACCGAGCCCTATTTTGACTTGCTCGGAATTCCAGAGTTGTCGGGCTCGACGGGTGAATTCGAGGCCAAGCTCAGTCGGCCGATCGCCCCGACTGAACTGTTGGAACGACCTCCCGCTCGTACCCCGGGGCGCCGGGTGCCGATCGAGCCGGCCTTCCCCCCCCATTTGAAGATCCTGGCCTGTCGCTTGTCCGACGCCCTCGAGCGGCAGGACCCGGTCGCCTCGGCCAACGCAACCGTTGAAGCCATCGACTACATGGTGCGTTTTTTCGCGGGCGTGGCCGGCGGCGGGCTGGCTGAGCTCGAGGGCCGTCAAGAGAGGACCCCGGTCGATCTCGAGTTCGATGAGTGTCTCGACCTGTTGCGCAATAGTGTTCAGGCCCTGCGAGTCTACCGAGGCGACGTGATCGCCGACAGCATTCTGGCCGTCTTCGAGCCGGGCGGCAGTCAGCCCGACCATCATTCCTGGCTGGGCCTGGGTGAACGTTCGGCCGAAGAGGACCCCGCCGTCTGGCGGGTGCGCGCCGACAGTCGCATCCAGGATGAGGATCCGGGGCCTTGCGCCCAGCTACTGAAGGGCATTTTGCCGATTTTGTCTGACTGGCTCGAGGCCAGCAAGTATTTCTTCAACTGTTGGGACCTCTATCATTCGTTGCGGCGCGACTTCAATCTCGACGTACGGTTGGCCCGGGGGGATCGCGCCTTTAACGCTTTTCCCCTGGTTTATCCCGAGCGTTACGGTATCGTGTTGCCTCAGCCCGACCTCAACAAGGCGCGGGAGAATCCACTCTGGGAGCCGCGCGGGTTTGGCCAGGGGACGAGCGTAGCCAACCTGACCACTCCCGAACCCTCCGATGCGGACCCGCCCCACCTGGCCCGACTGCTAGAGGAGTTTGGCCGAGCCGTCCGCGACGAAGAGCCCCTTCCCGCTGGCAACGCTTTGCTAGGGTGCTTCGACTTCTTACTGCGCTACTATGCCAGTCTGGCCACCGGCGCCCTGCGCAGCATCGCTCCGTTTCCGCTTGAGTCGGTCCTGGCCGAGTCGGCCAGTTTGTTGCACTGCAGCAAGCTGTTGCACTACTCCTTGTTCGCGCTGGACCGTTTTCCCGAGCATCCCGTCTCGGGAATGGTGGGCAGCGTCTTCTTCCAGGGCGAACGACCCCGTGCGTTTACCCGCTGGCTGGGCTTTGCCGGTTCGCCGCTGTCGGGCCTCGAGAACCTTTCCGGCTGGACCCACATGCTGCGGCGACCTGACGCCGCCCTCCGCATCGACGAGATCCTGGGCCAGATCCGTGTCTACACTCAGTTCCTGGGGGAGTGGGTCGAGCAGTCCCGTCATGTCTTCAAAGCCCTTAAACATCACTATGATGTGGGTGAGGGCTCCAACACCGTCGGGGTGGTGTTCGAATGCGACGGCAGTCGTTTTCGCGGCGTTCCCGACATTTATGTCGGCGAGTACGAGTTCCATCTGAGCCGTGAAGAGGTGCTGGCCTGGGGCTCGGCCGAGACCCTGCCCAATCCGATGTCCGAGCAGAGTTTCGAGGCCTGGGAGGCTGCCCTCAACGAAGAGCTGCCGACTTCGGTCTTTGAGGATGATCCAGAGCTCACCGAGCTGGTGCCCGAGTTGGCCGACTTCGAGTCGGGCCCCATCGTGATGCCGTCGTTGTTTCCAGACGAGCCGGCTCCGCCCACCTGGGGGCAGCCCGAGGCCGACGGATTTTCACGATACTGCCAGGCTTTGAACTATTCCGGTCCCGAGTCGCGACCCAAGATTTTTTCCGAGCGGGTGGCCGCCTTCGTAGCCAAGCGTGACTCGGGCTTGATTCTGGTCGAGGGCGGGCCGGGGTTCGGCAAGACCTTCTTGAGCAGGACCCTCACCAATCCGCGCTCCTCGCCGTTCGATACCAACTTCCCCGTGATTCACTACTCGGTGGGCCGGCGCATCGAAGGCGACTACGGTATTCTGATCGAGGTCCTCAATGAGCACCTCGGGCAGCAGACCGAGCTGGCCGAGGCCGGTTTTTCCAAGCTCGACCCTCGGGTCATTCGCGACCTCAATGTGCGCTATCCCGAGGGACAGGCCGCCAGCCGATTTCTGGCCTATTTGAGCGCGCTTACGATCGCCAACAACCATCGCCGCTTTCTGCTGGTGCTCGACGGCCTCGACGAGCATCAGGCCGCCGCCGAGGCCGGTCTGACCGTGCTCGACTTTTTGCCTTCTCGCCTGCCCGAGGGGGTCTTCTTGATGCTGACCTATCGTCCGAGTTTCCGGGCCAAACTCGAGCAGCGGCTAGAAACGGGCCACGAGCACTGCCTGCAGATCAACCTCGACAGCGAAGACCCGACTTATCAGGGCTTGCTCTATCAGCACATGGAAAAGATCGAGTGGAAGGTGGCCGATCTCAACACCCTGATCAAGAAGGCGGGTGGCGGCCTGGCCCTGAGCAAGCTGTTGCGCGATGGCGTGGCCTGCGAGTTCTACGGCGCCCCGGCCGAGTTGCCGTCCAGCGACCGGATCTTCGAATCTTTCCTCGAGGCGCTCCACAGCCGCTTCCCTCAAGATGATCGTTTCGAGGCCGGCGTTCGCTTCTTGATGTTGCTGGCCGCTTCCCAGCGGCCCCTGTCGGTGCCGATGCTCATCGACTTGCATTGTGATCCGGTGGCCGTCCGCAAGATTACCGAGCTGTTTCCCAGCGCCTTCGCTTTCTGGGGTGAAGACGAACCGGTGGTGGGGCTAGCCCACGACTGGTTGGCCACTCGTTTGCGCGAAGGTCGTCCCGAGCAGTTTCGTGAGGCTTGCCTCGAGCTACTGGGCAGGTTCGAATCTGAACCTGACCGCGGCTGGCTTTCGCTGGCTTTCTGGTGGGCCATCGAAGGCGGCGACCCGAAACGGCTCGAGGCTTTTGCCGAGAACGAACAACTCAAGGAGTTCCGGCAAAAGCGTCTGGCCGAACTCGACAGCAGCCGGCAGTATCATGAGAAAGTGGTCCTGTTAGACGGCTGGTGCGCCCTGCTGCACAATCTCGTCGATGCCCATCAGGCCGCCCACTGGCGCGAAGAGCTGGGTTGGGCTCACAGCAGTCGTGGTCTGGCCTACCTTCACCTGGGGCAGTTCCAGCGGTGTTTGCGCGATGTCGAGCGGGCTATCGAGATTTTCACCGGGCTGTTCGAAAAGGAGGGTCAGGTCGAACTGACCAACGGCCTGGCGGCGGCCTACAATCGCCGCAGCGAGGCGCTACTTTTGCTGGGCCAGACCGGACCCGCCCTCGAGAACGCCGAGATGGCCATCAATTACTACAAGGACGCGGTGGTCAGCCTCGAGCGCAACGACCTGATGCGACTCTTGGCGCTGGCCTATCTCAACCGCGGTGAGGTGCGCCGCGCCCGAGGCGAACTCTCCGAGGCCCGCGACGACATCAGCGAAGCCATCGATATCTACGAGAGTTTGGGAGAATTGGGCGAGCACGACCGCACCGAGCAGGCCCACGCCTACCGCTCTCGCGGTGTGGTGGGCCTGTCGCTGGGCGAGTATGAGCTGGCCCAGGATGATAGCACCCGGGCCCTCGAGATTCTCACCGGTCTGGCCGAAGCCCACCATCATCAGGAGTTTCGCAACGAGCTGGCGGCCGCCTACAACAACCGGGCCGCCGCCTTGCATCGCCAGGGCGAGTTTGAACTCGCCCTGGAAGACTACGATCAGGCCGTGGCTCTGCGCCAACAACTGGTAGACGAGGGTCGCCTCGACCTGCGCACGGATCTGGCCATCACCCACACCAACCGCGGACTGGTGCGCACCGGCGTGGGCGAGATCGAGCTGGCTCTCGAGGATTACGAGATGGCCATCTCCATCCGCACCCAGCTGGTGAGCGCCGAAGGGCGTCTCGACCTGCGCGGCCAGCTGGCTTTCACCCGGGTCTGTCGGGGCTCGACCTATCGGGCCCTGGGACAGCGGCAGCAGGCCGTCGACGACTATCGCCGGGCCACCGAGGAGTACAATCTGGCCGCCGCCGACGAGAGCGTGGGGCCGGATACCTGGGCTGACATGGCTCTGGCTTTCGGTAGCCTGGGAGCACTCTACCTGGATGTGGGCGAGCCGGAACACTGTCTGGCCTGCTGTGACCGGGCCCTCGAGCTGTACGACCGCATTCCCGAGGTTGAGGCCGATCCCGTCTATCGCTTCGAGATGGCCGTGGCCCATAACAATCGCGGCGAGGCTTGCAAGGCTCTGGGCGACATCGAGAAGGCCGAGGCCTGTTATCGCGAGGCGACCCGCCGTTACCAGCTGTTGGTCGAATCCGAGGGCCGCCACGATCTGGCCGGTGAGCTGGCTGGAGCCTATCAAAATCACGCCCAGGCCCTGGTCATGCTGGGTCAGGGAGAGGCGGCCCTCGAGCGGGTCGAGCATGCCATCAGTCTCTACGAGCAGCAGACTGACTCGGTGCATCGTCTGGCTGCGGCCCTCTTGATTCGGGCCGGTGGAAGGGGGCAGGCCGGCGACCATCCGGCTGCCTTCGACGACCTGGCCCGAGCGGTAGAGATCTATTCCGAGCTGGTGGTCGGGCAGGGTCGCCTTGATTTTCACGACGAGCTGGCTCAAACCTATCAGCAGCGGGCCAGCCTGCATTTCGAACTCGGCGCCATCGACGAGGCTCTGGCCGACATCGAGCGGGCGGTGACCCATTTCCAACACGCCTGGGAGTTCACCCGCGACGAGCAGTGGCGCCGCGAACTGGTGCGCGCCCTGTTGCAGCGAGCCAACTACCACCGGGCCAGTGGTGACCACGAGAGCGCCGGGTCGGATATCCTGGCGGCCTTCGGTTTCGGTGGTCGCACCACCCTGCCGGCCGATTTCGAACTCGGGCCCATGCTCGGCGCCCTGGCGGTCGAGGCCGAAAGTCTGGCCAACTCGGGACACCTCGAGCGGTCCAAGCAGAAGTGGGATGCGGTCATCAAGCTCTGTCGGACCCTGGCCGGGCCTCATTTGCCAGCGGCCGAGGCCCACCTGGCCGCGGCCCACTTCCGCCGGGGCTGGGTGCTGCACCGTCAGGGCAAAGCCACCACCGCCGACCTCGATCTGGGTCGGGCGGTCGACACCTACAGCGTGCTGGTATCCCTGGGCGGGCGAAAGGATCTGCTGGGCGATCTGGCCGGCGCCTATCTGGCCCGAGGACGCCATCTGGCCTCGATGGGTCGGGTCGGCAGAGCTTTGCCCCAATTTGGCTATGCCCTCGAAATCTTCTCGGAGCTTCGCGGCAGCGACCCCCAGTGGGGGAGGGCCCTGGCTCTGACCTTGCTGGAGCGAGCCGACCTCGAGGTGGCCCGGCGGGATCCAGCCCGGGCGGTGGTCGACCTGACGCGGGCCGGTGAGGTGCTCGACGGGCTGACCGATTCCTCTCCCGAATCGCTGGGGCAGGCGCGAGCTCTGTGCCAACTGCAGCTGGCCACCGCCATCGAGGCCCTGGGTCGCGAGCGTGAAGCCTATCGAGCTTATCTCAAGGCAGCCTACAAATTCAGTGATCTGATGGGCTCCGAGCCGGGCCCCAACCCCCACCGGGCCGGCTGCGTCGAGGCCATGGGTCGAGCCGCTCAGCTGGCCCCTCCGGCCGAGGCGGGGCATCACTGGCTCAACGTGCTGGCCCAGGTCACGGCCGGTCTTGCCAATGGGCAAGACCTCACCTCGCTGGTGGCTCTCGATGGCCTCAACGACTATCTCCAGAAGCTATCCGAGTCGGACCCGCGGGTGGTGGTCAGCATCGTCGACGTGTTGACCCAGTTCCCCACCGCCGGTGGGCCGCATCCCGCCTGGAGGCTGTTCGCCCCGACCATCTCCAAAGTGGTGCTCGACCCCAACCATGACGAGACCCTGGTCGAGCGGTTGGTGGGCTCGGTGGGGCAGGCGGTGGCGGCCCTGCCCAGGGCCAATTCCGAACTCCCCTGGCTCAAGGAGACCCTCGAGCTGCTGGCCCTGCATCCCCATCAGCCCGGCGAGTCGCTCCGTCTGGCCATTCGCGGCCTGGGCGAGGGCCTGATGGGTCTGCCGGTGGAGGTGCGCGAGCGGTTCGACCTGAGCGAGGACCTGATCGATTCTCTGCGGGCTCGGTGAGAACCCTCACTGAACGTGGCCCGGCCGAGGGCTAAGCTGGGGGCATGCCCCCAATACCTGAAGTCAACACTCCCTACAGTCCCCCTCTCAAGCTCAAACCGACCAGACCTACACCGGCTCGGCGCGTGGCTCCGACCGCTCCGGCCGGGCTCACTCCGACCCTGCGCTCGGCCATGGCCGGCGAGTCGATGCGTCAGACCTGCGAAGGCTTTCTAGGCGCGGCCCGGGTCGGCGGGCCCCAGGCCATCCAGCAAGCGCGAGCCAACTATGTCCATAAGATGCTGCACCTGGTCGAGTTCCCCGATGAGACCGAGCACAGAGAGTTTCAAGTGGGTGTGGTCGGCGTCGAGCCGGCCGTCGACGCGTTGGAAGGAAGGCTGGTTCGGGGCAAGCCCATTCGAGTCCACCACCGTCTCTCGCCCCAGGAGATGGCTCGCATGGATGTTTTGCTGGTGGAGGACCCGGCCCGTCGGGACGAGGCTCTGGCCGCGGCCGGAAAAGGCGTTCTGACTATCGGCGACGGCCCCGAGTTTGTCGAGAAGGGCGGTTGCGTGGGTCTGGTCAGGCTGAGGAACAGGGTTCGCTTCCGCTTGGGAATCGATGCCATTCGCCAAGCTGGCCTGAGAATCAGTCCCAAACTCCTCGAGGTGTCTTCGGCCTGTCTGGGCGACGAGCACTCGGCAGGCACGCGCTAGCTTTCGTGGAAAGGGTGGCACACCCTAACCGTGGAGGAATGATGGCAGCGCGCAAGTACGAGCCCGGCGTGGTCGAGCCCAAGTGGCAAAAATACTGGGACGAGCACAAGACCTTTCGGGCGCCCGGCCCGGGTGACGAGGGCTTTGATGCCAACAAGCCCAAGTACTACATTCTCGACATGTTCCCTTATCCCAGCGGCGCCGGTCTCCATGTGGGCCATCCCGAGGGCTATACGGCTACCGACATTCTGGCTCGCTACAAGCGCATGACCGGCCACAATGTGCTCCACCCCATGGGCTGGGATGCCTTCGGGCTGCCGGCCGAGCAGTACGCCGTGGCCACCGGCACCCATCCGTCCATCACCACCAAGAAGAACATCGAGACCTTCCGCCGCCAGATCAAGGCCCTTGGCTTTTCCTACGACTGGGACCGCGAGGTCAACACCACCGACCCCGGCTATTACCGCTGGACCCAGTGGATCTTCAACCTGCTCTACGACACCTGGTATGATGAAGAGCAGGGCAAAGGGCGGCCCATCTCCGAGTTGCCGATTCCGGAAGGGGTAGACCGGGCCAGCTACATCGACTCGCATCGCCTGGCCTATCTCGACGAGATCGCCGTTTGGTGGTGCCCTGAGCTAGGCACCGTGCTGGCCAACGAAGAGGTGATCGACGGGCGCTCCGAGCGCGGAGGCTTTGCCTGCATCCGCCAGCCGCTGCAGCAGTGGATGCTGCGCATCACCGCCTATGCCGAGCGTCTGCTCGACGACCTCGAACTGGTGGATTGGCCCGAAGAGACCAAAAAACAGCAGACCGAGTGGATCGGCAAGAGTCAGGGAGCCGAGGTCTGGTTCACCGTGGTCGACACCCAGGTGCCCGACGAGGTGGTCGACGGCGAGCGCCTGCGCCGCCAGGCTGGCGAACTCCAGTTGAAGATCTTCACCACCCGCCCCGACACGCTGTTCGGCGCCACCTACATGGTGCTGGCCCCCGAGCATCCGCTGGTGGAGCGCATCACCACCGCCGACCAGAAGGCGGCTGTCGACGACTACGTCAAAGCGGCCGCCGGCAAGAGCGATCTCGACCGCACGGCTACCAAGGACAAGACCGGTGTCTTCACCGGCGGCTACGCCATCAATCCGGTCAACGGCGAGAAGATTCCCGTCTGGGTAGCCGACTACGTGCTCTACACCTACGGCACCGGAGCCATCATGGCCGTTCCCGGTCACGACGAGCGCGACTTCGACTTCGCCATGGCCTTCGATCTGGCCATTCGGCCGGTCTATCAGTCAGACACCGCCGAGATCACCCGCACCGCCGAGCGCGACGGTCAGACCATCACTTGCTTTTCGGGTGACGGTATCGCCATCAACTCGCCCTGGATCGACGGTCTGCCTACCCCCGAGGCCAAGTCCAAAATCATCGCCCGCCTCGAGGCCGAAGGGCTGGGCCAGGCCCGCATCAACTATCGTCTGCGCGATTGGATCTTCTCGCGCCAGCGCTACTGGGGCGAGCCGTTCCCGATCATCCACACCCAGGACGGCGGCACCGAGGCCGTGCCCGACGAGCAATTGCCCCTCGAGTTGCCGCCGCTCGAAGACTTCAAGCCCTCGGGGCGCCCCGAGCCGTTGTTGGCCAAGGCCACCGAGTGGGCGAAGACCACCGACTCGGCCGGCCGCCCGGCCCGCCGCGAGACCAACACCATGCCCAACTGGGCCGGCTCGTGCTGGTACTATCTGCGCTATCTCGACCCTCACAACGACGTGGTGGCCTGGGCCAAAGACAAAGAACAGTATTGGATGCCAGTCGATCTGTATGTGGGCGGGCGCGAGCACGCCGTGTTGCACCTGCTCTATGCCCGCTTCTGGCACAAGGTGCTCTATGACCGCGGCTACGTCAGCAGCCCCGAGCCCTTCAAGAAGCTCTTTCACCAGGGTCTGATTCTGGCTTTCTCCTATATGGATGCCGAGACCAAGGTGCTCATCCCCAGCGACGAGGTGGAGGAGGTGTCGGAAGGCAAGTTCGTCCACACCAAAACGGGCCGACCGGCCGAGCAGACGGTGGCCAAGATGTCCAAGACCCTCAAGAATGTGGTCAACCCCGACGACATTATCCACGAGCACGGAGCCGACGCCTTTCGCATCTACGAGATGTTCATGGGCCCGCTGGCTGACTCCAAGCCGTGGGACAGCCGGGCTGTCGGTGGGATGGTGCGCCAGCTACAGCGCAGTTATCGGCTCTATGCCGGCGATGAGGGCGAGTTGCGCGACAATCTCAAAGACCGTGACGCCAAGCCCGATCCCGAGGTCGAGAAAGGGCTTCACCGCTGTATCCAAAAGGTCACCGAGGATCTCGACAAGATGGCCTTCAACACGGCCCTGGCGGCCATCATGGAGTTCGTCAATCTGGCCACTCCCAGGGTCGAGGTGCTCACCCATGCTCAGCTCGACGCCTATGCCCGCATCCTGTCGGTCTTCGCCCCGCATCTGGGCGAAGAGCTGTGGCAGATGCTGGGCAACCCGCCGTCAGTGATGGCAGCCGAGTGGCCCAAGGCCGATCCGGCGCTGCTGGTGGAAGATACGGTCGAGATCCCCGTTGCCCTCAACGGCAAGCCCAAGACGAAGGTTTTTCTGCCCGCCGACGCCGACGAAGAAGCTTACAAGCAGGCGGGTCTCGAGGCCATTGCCGAGCATATCAACGGCAAGACGGTGCGCAAGGTGATTGTGGTTCTCAAGCGCATGATCAATGTGGTGGCTAACTGATGGGCGTGGTCTTCTTCAATACCCTCACCCGCGCTCGCGAAGAGTTCGTGCCCATCCAGGCCGGCAAGGCCACCATCTATACCTGCGGGCCGACGATTCACGACTATGCTCACATCGGCAACTTCCGCACCTTCATCTTCTCGGATCTGGTGCGGCGCTATCTGCGCTATCGCGGTTACGAGGTCTTTCACGTTCTCAATTTGACCGACGTCGAAGACAAGATCATCCGTCGTTCGCAAGAGGCCGGCTTGTCGCGAGCCGACTATACCCAAAAGTTCGAGCAGGCCTTCTTCGAAGATGTGGACAGCCTGAATATCGAGCGTTGCGAGGCTCATCCCCGGGCCACCGACCCGGTGGTGGTGGACAAGATGGCCGAGATGATCATCAAGCTGCTCGAAGACGGGGTGGCCTATCGCTCTAACGACGGCTCGACCTATTATGACATCAAGAAGTTTCCCGATTACGGCAGGCTGGCCAACATCTGCGTAGCCGACTTGCAGGCCGGGGCCCGGGTCAGCCAGGACGAGTACGACAAGGAGACGGCCGCCGACTTCGCTCTCTGGAAGGCGTGGGTGCCCGAGGACGGCGATGTCTATTGGGACCAGTACGAAGAGCTGGGCAAAGGCCGGCCGGGTTGGCACATCGAGTGCTCGGCCATGAGCTTGCTGCACCTGGGAGCCCATTTCGACCTGCACCTGGGCGGGGTGGATCTGATCTTTCCCCACCACCAGAACGAGATCGCCCAATCAGAAGCCTTCAATCACGAGAAGTTCGTCAACTACTGGCTGCACTGCGAACATCTCCACGTCGAAGGCCAGAAGATGAGCAAATCGCTGGGCAACTTCTATACCTTGCGCGACCTGCTCGACCCGGCCAAGAACGCCTCTAAGCGGGCCTGGGACCCGATGGCGATTCGCTTCACCCTGCTCAAAGTGCCCTATGGCTCGCGCTTGAACTTCACCTTCAGCGATCTGGCCGCGGCCGAGACCAGCCTCGAGCGGCTCAAAGGCTTCTTGCAGCGTTGCGGCGAGCAAAAAGGCGAGGGCCCGGTCGAAGCCGAGGTCGAGGCTGCCATCGAGCGCTCCCGCCAGGGCTTCATCGAGGCTATGGACGACAACCTCAACATCGCTATCGGATTGAGCCACCTATTCGAGCTGCTCACGGCGGTCAACCCGCTGCTCGAGAAGGGCATCAGTAAGGCCGGAGGAGAACAGCTGGCCGCCTATCTGCTCGAACTCGACACGGTGTTGGGCCTGCGCCTGGGGTCCCGCTTGGCGGAGCCGGGTCTGTCTGCCGAAGAGCAGCAGCTACTGGATGCTCGGGTGGCCGCCCGGGCGGCCAAGAACTGGGGCGAGAGCGATCGCTTGCGGGACGAGTTGGCCGGGCGCGGCCTCGTGATCGAGGATACTCCCCAGGGGGTCCGGTGGAAACGTCAATAGTCTTTGGGCGCAGGCCGGTGCTCGAATACCTGCGTTCGGGCCAGCCGGTCAACCGGCTGTATGTGCTGGCCGGCGCCGAGGGCATACCGCGCGAACTCTTTCGCATCGCCAAAGAGCGCGAGATCCCGACCGTGCGCTGCGATCGCCAGCGCCTTGATAGTCTGGCCCGCAAAGGTAACCATCAGGGGGTGGCCGCCCAGACCGCGTCGCGCGAGTTCGATAGCTGGCAAGAGATTCTCGAATCCACTATCTATAAGGAGGGGCCCCCGTTGATCCTGGCGCTGGACGGAGTGCAGGATCCGGGCAACTTCGGAGCCTTGCTGCGAACAGCTGAAGGGGCCGGAGTCAACGGAGTGGTGGTGACGGCCCGCGCCTCTTGCGGCTTGACCCCGGCCGTGACCCGCGCCGCGGCCGGCGCCGACGCCTATATCAAGGTGGCTCGGGTCGACCGGTTGGATCGGGTCCTGAGCGACCTGGTCAAGGTGGGCTACCAGGTGGTAGCCGCCAACCCCCAGGCCGAACTCGACTACGACCAACTGGACCTGCGCAAGGCCACGGTTTTCGTCCTCGGGGCTGAAGGAGAAGGGCTTTCCCGACAGGTCGAAGCGGCCTGCACCGTGGGGGTGCGCCTGCCGCTCAGAGGCCAGGTGGATTCGCTAAACGTGTCTGCAACAGGTGCAATTCTACTTTACGAGGCTCTGCGCCAGAGGAAAAAAACTGAATAATTTTCAAGCGACCTGGGGGGCGTAAAGGTCGTAAAAATGGGGCTTTGGGGAAGATTCACGGGCTAACTCCAGTCCTGAAGTTTACATTACTCAGGACCTATGGTATATTAGCAAAAGATGGCGTGGCTTGGCACAACCAACTCAACAGCGGCCAGAAATTTCGAGCACTGGCCGCACTCTACTCGGAAGCCCACTGGATATGAGGTCCGAGCCCGACTGTTTTATTCTCTTGACTTGGTCAGATTACCTCTTTATAATGTGGGCACTGTTTTTCCGGGTAGTGAAGCCGGACGGAGGGCGATGTCTTGTTAAAGCTCCAGCAAAGTTCTTACATGGCGAATCTCCAGAATGAGCCTGATGAGGAGATCGTTAAGCTTGCTAAGAACGGAGATGAATTCGCGACGGAGTATCTTATCAGTAAGTATAAGAATTTCGTGCGCGTGAAGGCGAAATCGTACTTCCTGGTCGGCGCCGACCGCGAAGACATTATTCAAGAGGGGATGATCGGTCTCTACAAGAGCATCCGCGACTATCGCGCCGATAAGCTCTCGTCGTTCCGGGCCTTTGCCGAGCTGTGCATCACACGCCAGATCATCACGGCCATCAAAACGGCCACCCGGCAAAAACACATCCCCCTCAACTCCTATATCTCGCTCAATAAGCCGATCTACGACGAAGACTCTGACCGCACGATGCTCGACATTCTGTCGGGCACCAAGGTCACCGACCCCGAAGAGGTTTTCATCAGCCACGAGCTGTCCGACGACCTGCGCGAGAAGATCCAGCAAAACCTCAGCGAACTCGAGTCGCAGGTGTTGCATTCTTATCTCGAGGGCAAGTCTTATCAAGAGATGGCCAAAGAGCTCAACCGCCACGTCAAGTCGATCGACAACGCTCTGCAGCGCGTGAAACGGAAGATTGAAAAGACGCTCGGGGAGAAACGTCACTAGGCTGCAAGCCCTTGTAGCTCAATTGGCAGAGCATCCGCCTTGTAAGCGGAAGGTTGCCGGTTCGAGTCCGGCCCGGGGCTCCATTATTCCGCTCGCTCGTCGGGGCTTGACGATCGGTGACGGGCAAGCTATAATCAACCACGAATTTGCCGGGTCGTCTAGTGGTAGGACAGCGGACTCTGGATCCGTATGCGAGGGTTCGAATCCTTCCCCGGCAGCCATTATGCCGCGTTGGTCTAGAGGCTTAGGACGCCGCCCTCTCACGGCGGAAATCACGGGTTCGAATCCCGTACGCGGTACCAAAGCATGAAGGTCGTTTCGGCGGCCTTCTTTTATTTTGGCCGGAACCCGCCGGCCAGGTCGAGGTTATATTGAAGAATATGCAACGTCTGGGATGGTTTTGGATTGTTTTCTTGACGATCAGCGGGGCGGCCGTGGCCAAAGAGCCGGTCCGCGTGGTCTTGCCCAACGGGATGGCGGTCATCGTGCAAGAGACCTACGCCTCGCCGACCGTGTCTTTGAACGTGTTCGTGCGCGTGGGGAGCCTGCATGAGACGCCCGACACCACCGGGCTTGCTCACTTCTATGAGCACATGTTTTTCCGCGGAACACCCACTCGCAGCGGGCTGGATTTCAAGAAAGAGATCGAGTCCCTGGGCGGCATCACCAACGCCAGCACCTCCCGCGACATGACTCACTACTACATCAACATGCCCAGTGCCTACGCCAACGAGGGGCTCCAACTGCTGGCCGACGCGCTGTTGAACGCCGACCTCGAGACGGCCGGCATCGACAAAGAGCGCGAGGTGGTTTTGGAAGAATACCGGATTGGCGAGAACAATCCGGCCCGCATCGCCAGCGACAAACTCTTCGAGATGGCCTTTCCCAACCATCCCTACGGGCGTTCGGTGATCGGGGACAAGTCCAACCTCGAGTCGTTCCAGCGCGACAAGTTCGCCTTTTGGAAGTCCACTTACTATGTGCCCTCGCGCACTTGCGTGGTGGTGGTGGGTGATGTCGAGGCCGAACAGGTCATTGCCGAAGCGCGCCGGCTGTTTGGCAACTTTCGTGGGACGGGCGAGCCCGTCAAAAGCTTTCCTCGTCCGATTCCCCCGGCTCAGCCGGTCTATCGCACCGAGACTGCTCCCGTTAACCGAGCCTTCGTGTTGCTGGGCTACCTCGGCCCGTCCGTCCACGACCAGCCCGATGTGGTCGAGGTCGATGTCTTGAGCTTTTTGGTGGGTCAGGGCAAAGGCTCGCTACTGGACCAACAGGTCGTGGATGAGGAGAAGGCCTTCTCTTGCGATGTCAGCTTTCTGACCCAGGCCGAGCCGGGTCTCATCGTGGTGGCCGCGGTGGCCGATCCCAAGAAGACCGACGAGACGCGTCAAGCCGTGCTCGAAACCATCAACAAGGTGCGTCAGGGCGAGTTCACCCAGGCTGATATCGACCGGGCCAAGAACATGTTGATCAACAGCTATCGCTTCGGCAACGAATCCAATTCTGGCAAAGCCAGCAGTCTCGGATTCTACGAGACCCTCGACAAGGTCGACTTCGCCACCCATTACCTCGCCAATATCCAGAAGGTCGACAAAGCGGCGCTGATCAAAGCCGCCAACAAATACTTCATCGACAACCATTATGGGCTGACCCTGGCTCCCAAAGGCCGAAAGGACGGACGGTCATGAAGCGTCTACTGCTGGTCCTGCTGATCGGCTTGCTAGGGGTGGGGGCAGTCGCCCAGGAAGTCTCTTCTTCCTCGTCAGCAGCCAGCGTCAAGGCCGCCCGGGCCACCCCGGTGGGGCGCACGGTGTTGCCCAACGGCCTGGTTTTGTTGGTCAACGAGGCTCCTGCCGAGGACATGGTGGCCGTCGAATTGCTGGTCAAGGTGGGCCTGGTGGACGAGCAGACGCCCACGGCCGGCATCACCAACGTCATTCAGGCCCTCATCGAGAAGCGGGTCAAAGAAGACAAGCGACTGGCCGCGAGCGGCAGCCTCTTCGAGGTGTCGACCGAGCCCGACTATGCGCGGATCAGCCTGCTAACCACCTCAGAGAACTTTCCCCAGTTGCTCGATACCCTGGGCAAAGCCATCGCTCAGCGAACCTTCGACCCGGCCAAAGTCGAAGAGGTCACCCGCGACGCGGTCAACAACCTCGAGAACCCCGGCAATGCCTACACCCAGCTCTATGGGATTTTTCGCAACGCCTTCTATCGCTACCATCCCTACCGCAAGTCCGACCGAGGGCGCAAGTTGTCGCTCGAGCGTCTCAAGCCCGGGACTCTGGCCGAGTTCTTCGACCGTTACTACGTGCCCAATCGTATGGTCTTGTCCATTTCTGGGCGCGTCGACCGTCTGGCCGTGGTCGAGTCGGTGAAGGCCAGTTTTGGCGCCCTGGCCCCGGGCGACAGCCATGTGATCGAAGTTCCCTGGGAGGCCAAGCCGGTCGAAAAGCAGGTCAACCTCTCGACCTCGGCCGACATCGCCTGGCTCTTTATCGGGTTCCCCGGGCCCAGCGTGGCCTCGCGCGACTACATTCCCATGACTTTGGTGCACGCCATCCTGGGCGATGGTCTGTCATCGCGGCTCTTCAACGAGATCCGTGAGAAGCGCGGGTTGGCTTACGAAGTCGGGGCAACCTATCCGATCTTGCGTGGTCCCTCGCACTTTCTGACTTACGTGATCACTCGCCCCAATGACGCTGGCAAAGTGCGTCGCACGCTGCTGGCTGAGGTCGACCGCATGAAGACCGAGCGAATCACCATTACCGAGTTGGAGGCGGCCAAACGCAAGGCTACCGGTCGCTATCTGCTGGCTCACGAAACCAACCGGGACAGGGCTCTCAAGCTGGCCGAGGCCGAGACCATCGGGCTGGGTTTTCAGTTCGATCAGAACTATCTCGAACAACTCGAGCGGGTGACGCCAGAGGATATCCAGCGGGTCTCGACGACTTATCTGGTCGACCCTACCCTGATTGTGGCTCGACCAGGAGGGCGATTCTACCTGGACTTCTAAGTTGTGAGTATGTTGCGCATCGCTATCGACGGCTCGGCGGCCAGTGGTAAAACCACCGTGGCACGCTTGCTGGCCGGCATGTTGAATCTGACCTATCTCGATACCGGAGCCATGTATCGGGCCGTCGCCTGGCGGGCTCGCCAGGACAATATCTCTTTGGATGACGAGGCGGCCCTGGCCAAACTGGCTGAAGCGCTGCCGCTCGAGATGCGCAGCGACGGCCAGGGCGGCTGCTTGGTCAAACTCGCCGGCCACGATGTGACCGAGAAGCTCTATACCCCGCAAGTGGGTCGCGACGTGCCTCAGGTGGCCTCGGTTCCCGGCGTCCGGCGGGCCATGGTGGCTCTGCAGCGGCGCCTGGCCACCAGTCAGGGCGTGGTCATGGTGGGGCGTGATATCGGCTCGGTCGTCTTGCCCGAAGCCGAACTCAAAGTCTTCTTGACTGCCGACCTCCAAGAGCGGGCCCGCCGTCGCTGGCAAGAAATGGCTGGGCAAGAGACCCTCGAGACCGTCACCTCGGACCTGGCCAGTCGCGACCAGCAAGATGAAGAGCGAGCCGACTCACCGCTGGTCTGCACCGACGACGCGGTGGCCATCGACTCGACCGGCCTGACCCCGGAGGAAATCGCCCAGCGGATCGTGGCTTTGGCGGAGGCGCGGGCTGGCCGACTTTGAAACGACGCCCTTCACTTATCATATCGGGCGTGTTCTCTTTCGAAGCTTCCTGCTCCACCGCCCCCGGGTGGTGGGGCTTGAAAACCTGCCCGCCGACGGGCCGGGCCTGGTGGTCAGCAATCACGTTTCGTGGCTCGACCCGGTGGTCCTGGGGGCCCTGATTACCACCCGGCCCATTCATTTCATGGCCAAGCGAGAACTGTTTCGCGGTAAGCTGCTCGAGCATTTCGTCCGCACCCTGTGCGCCTTTCCCGTGGACCGCTCCCGTAGCGATCTGGGCGCCATCCGCAAGGCTGTGGCCCTGCTCAAGGCCGGTCGCCTGGTGGGTATGTTTCCCGAGGGCCACCGCAATTTCAGCGGCGTGCTGGGACCCTTCCATGACGGAGTAGCCATGCTGGCTTCGATGAGCCGGGCGCCGGTGATTCCGGTAGCCGTGGTCAACTCAAGAGCCTACTGCGAAGAGTGGACTCCTTTGGGGGTGCCGCCGGGGCCAGAGATCCGTCTGGGGCCGGCCCTGCATTGGAGTGGGGGAGGACGCCGCGAGTTTACGGCCCAGGTTCGCCAACAGGTAAGTCTGCTGCTCGAGAGAAGCACCCGCCAATGAACCTTTCACTGGGGGGCCTGAGCCCCCAACAGTTTCTCGAGCAGTATTGGCAGAAGAAGCCGCTCTTGATCCGGCAGGCTTTTGCCGGCTTCTCGTCGCCGGTCGGGGCCGATGAGCTGGCTGGGCTGGCCTGCGAAGCCGAGGTCCGCTCGCGCATGATTTTCGAACGGGGCGGAGAGCGGCCCTGGGAGCTGCGCCACGGCCCTTTCGATGAAGACGACTTTAGCGATCTGGGCGACCAGTACTGGACTCTGCTCGTTCAAGAAGTCGACCGCCATGTACCGGCCGTGGCCGACCTGGCGGACGCCTTTGCCTGTCTGCCCGAATGGCGCAAGGCTGACGTGATGATCAGCTTCGCCTCGAACCACGGAGGAGTGGGGCCCCACATTGATAGTTACGATGTCTTTCTGTTGCAAGGGTCGGGCCGTCGGCGCTGGGAGATCGCTCCAGCCGGTTCGGCCAGCCAGTGGGTGGATGGCCTGGATATCCAGGTTCTAGCCGATTTTGAAGCCACCGAGAGCTGGGAACTCGAGCCGGGCGATATGCTCTATCTGCCGCCGGGAGTGCCCCACAACGGGGTGGCCCTCGAGCCCTGTCTGACCTACTCCTTCGGTTTT
Organism: Vulcanimicrobiota bacterium; assembly: GCA_050250895.1. Classification (GTDB taxonomy): domain Bacteria; phylum Vulcanimicrobiota; class Xenobia; order Xenobiales; family JADMJV01; genus CAYRFU01. The sequence continues at coordinate 56,706 of JBFWNU010000007.1, forward strand.
CTGGCTCCCACCCGGGGTGCGATGCAGGCTGACCTGTCGGCCTTTCTCGAGAGTCTGGGTCGGGTCACCCGGTATAGCGATCCCGACCTTGTAGTAGCCGAACATCCCGCCCTGCTCGACCGCGCTGCCCTGGCCCGTCTGCGCAACCTGGTCGGTCAGGCAGAGGTGTCGGACCGCGAGTTTGTTACCTGGGCGGGATGTTTTCTCACCCGCCCGGGCCGCCCTAACCTGGGCGAACCCGAAGAGTTTTCTGGCGAGGATTTTGACGAGCTCTTCGCCGGACCAGGACTGATGCGTCGCAGCGAGGCTGTGCGCTGGGCCTTTCATCCCCTCGGGGACACGGCCTTGCTGTTTGTCGACGGCGGCTGCTACGAGGGGCCGGTGGAGAGCGTGCGACGCCTGACCGGTCAACGGACCTTCAGCCTGGTCGATCGCCAGTCGCTGCAAACCGTGGCCGGCCTATTGGCCGAGCTCTATGCGCGCGAATATCTCTATTTTCTGGAGGGCGCGTGAGAAGAGAACTACCCGTGGTGACCATCGTGGGTCGACCCAACGTGGGCAAGTCGGCCCTGTTCAACCGACTGATCGGTCGCCGCAAGTCCATCGTGGCCGATCAACCGGGAGTTACCCGCGACCGCATCTATTCCGAGTGCGAGTGGAACGGAACGACGTTCCTGCTGGCCGACACCGGGGGGATCGACCCCCAGGACCCCGACATTCTCCGTCGTCAGGTTTTCGAACAAGCCAATCGCGCCATGGAGGAGTCGGCCCTGTTGCTGTTGGTGGTAGACGGCCAACTGGGCATTCACGCTCTCGACGAAGAGGTGGCCAGCCTGCTGCGCAGTAGCGCCAAGCCGGTCATTCTGGTGGTCAACAAGACCGAGAGCCCCAAGGACGAAGCCGACCACTACCAGTTCTACGCTCTGGGCCTGGGGGATCCCGTGGCCATCTCGGCCATTCACGGCACCAACACCGGCGATCTGCTCGACGCCGTGGTGGCGCATGTCCAGAGCGACGCCCCGCCGCCGGACCACGACGACATCAGCATCGCCCTGGTCGGGCGCCCCAATGTGGGCAAGTCGTCGTTACTCAATCGCATCCTGGGCGAGGAGCGCAGCCTGGTGCACGACGAAGCCGGAACCACCCGCGACACCGTGGACACCTTCCTCGACTTCGAGGGCAATTCCATCTGTCTGCTCGACACCGCCGGACTGCGTCGCAAGGGCAAGGTCACCGACGAGGTGGAGTATTACAGCTCGGTGCGGGCCATGGACACCATCAAGCGGGCCCACGTCGGCATTCTGGTGCTTGACGCACAAGAGAGCGTGGTGGCCCAGGACAAGCGGATTGCCGGGCAGCTTCAAGAGGCTGGTCTGGCTAGTCTGGTGCTGATCAATAAGTGGGACCTGGTGGCCGATAAAGGCACCGGTCAGCAACTCGAGCGCTGGAAGCAAGACTTTGCCGAGATGCTCAGCCGCGAGCTCGACTTCATCTCGTATGCTCCCATGCTGTATGTTTCGGCCAAGACGGGGCACGGCTGCGAACAGATCCTGCCGGCCGCCCTCGAAGTCCACCAGGAGTGGTCGCGCCGCGTCCCCACGCCGGTCCTCAACCAGGTGGTACATGAGGCGGTGGCCCTGCGTCCGCCGCCCAGCTATAAGGGCGACTCTCTCAAAGTCTTCTATGTCTCGCAGCGTCGCTCGGGACCTCCCACCTTTTTGTTGAAGGTCAATTCACCAAAGTTGGTGCATTTCTCATATCAGCGCTATCTCGAGAATCAGATTCGTCAGGCTTTCGGGTTTGTGGGCGCGCCAATCGTTTTGAAGTTTGTGAGGTAATTGTGTTTCCACTCTGGACCATCGCACTACTGGTCGTCTGCTATCTACTGGGTTCGATCCCCTCGGGCATCCTGGTGGCTCGCCGAAGCGGCGTCGAATTGAGCCAACACGGTAGCGGCAACACCGGGGCAGCCAACGCATATCGGGCCCTGGGGGCCAAGGGAGGCCTGCTCGTGTTGGCTATGGACCTCTTTAAGGGCTCGCTAGCGGTCTTGCTGGCTCACCTGGCTATCATGCCCGCTTTCTTGATGCCCGCCGTCAAAGCGGTCTTCGGATTGGTGGCCATTCTGGGACACAACTACTCGGTGTTTCGGCGCTTCAAAGGTGGCAAAGGCATCGCCACTACCTTTGGGGTGGTCCTGATCATGGCGCCCCGAGTGGCTGTGCTGGCCTTCTTGCTGTGGCTCGCCATGGTGGCCCTGACCCGTTACAGTTCGGTCGGCTCGCTCACCGCCATGGCCTCTCTTCCTATCTTGATGGCCCTGGAAGGTCACTCGCTGTTTTATATTCTGTTTGGTTTCGCCGCCGCTGCCCTGGCTTTCTACAAGCACCGAGAGAACATCGAGCGGTTGCGGCAGGGGACCGAACTCAAGCTAACGCAGAAGAACTAGGATCCCTTCCTATAGGCCTCGGGAGCCTCTGGATTTGAGGCGGGGGCAGGGAGGGAGTGCCCGCTGATTCGGATAATACCGAGGGGTATTTTTGCATCACCGGTGTGGTTCGGACGCGGCGGTAGGGCGCCAGACGGGGTTCGGCCGCGCACCACCTCAGGAGTCTTAAGGAGCAACGAATGATCGAGATTGAAAGCTTACGAGGTCTACTCGACCAGGTCCTTACCGTATCGGTTCGCGAGAAGGCCTCCGACGTTTACATCAAGGCCGGCAAGACCCCGATGCTACGCATCGAGGGACACCTCATTCCCATCGAATGTGCCGCCCTCACCCCCGAGATGACCGAGCATCTGGCCTACACCATCATGCCCCAGCATCAGAAAGAGAAGTTTGAACAACAATGGGCCGACGCCAACTTCGTCTACAACATCGAAAGCATCGGCCGCTTCCGTGTCAACGCCTATCGGCAGAAGAGTTCGGTGGCGATGGTGATGCGACGCGTCGAAGACGAGATTCTCGATTTCTCGATGCTGGGTCTGCCCGAGGTGCTGGCTCAACTGGCCATGCAGAAGCGTGGCCTGGTGCTGGTGACCGGCCCCACCGGTTCCGGTAAGTCGACCTCGTTGGCCTCGATGATCAAGTATCGCAAAGACAACGCCACCGGTCACATCGTCACCATCGAAGACCCCATCGAGTATCTGCACGAAGATGAAGAGACGTGCATCGTCAGCCAGCGTGAGATCGGTCACGACGTCATGTCCTTCCGCGAAGGTCTCGAGAGCGCGGTGCGTCAGGCTCCCGACGTGTTGCTGGTCGGTGAGATGCGTGACGTGGCTTCGGTGCAATCGGCGGTATACTTCGCCGAAACCGGTCACCTCGTGCTCTCGACCCTGCACGCCAACAACGCCTACCAGACCATCGAGCGCGTGTTGCAGTTCTTTCCTGAGGACATGCAGACGGCGGTGTTGGCTCAGCTTTCTTTGAACCTGCGGGGCATCGTGGCTCAGCGCCTCATCCCGGGTATCGACGGCAAGCGCGTGGTAGCAGTCGAGGTGCTGATCGGTAACGCTCGTATGGCCGAGCTGATTCGAGCCGGCAGCTTGACCCAGATGAAGCGCGAGCTCGACCAGTTTCACCCCGAGGGTATGCAGAGCTTTGACCACTCTTTGCTCAAGCTTTATCGCGAGGGACGCATCACGGCCGAAGAAGCGATGCGCAACTCTGACAACGCCAACGACATGCGACTCAAGCTCAAGAGCATCCCCGTTACCATCACTGGCGACGAAGAGCGCTACGAATAGCCGCGAAAGGAACCTCCATGGACCAGGAGCCGAGGGCCAAGGAACTCATTCACGAACGCGGCACCCCACTGCCCACGCGGGTTCGCGACGGACAGTTCGAAGAGGAGCACCTGGTCCTCGAAGGGCTGCGAGTGCCGTGGGGTGATGTCTATTTCATGGCTCTGGGCATCATCGATCAGGTCGTCAAAGACAACGATGGTCCCAAAGGCGTCTTTCGCAAGATGATGGGCAAGGCCATGGGCAAGGACGACGATAGCAAGTCGTCTAACCGCGGCCGTCAAGTGTCCGAGATCTACATCCTCGACATCTTTATCGAGGGCTACGAGCAGGCCTTTCGTTTCGATTCGGGGGCCGTCAACTATCGTCAGTTTCTCGACGAAGTCGGCTATATCTCGATGCACAACTTCTTCAAGTTCTGTGTGCATCTGGCCCGCCGCACCAACCAGGCCCGCTTCGACCAGTCATTGGTCGGCTTTTTAGCTCGGCGCCGCGAGCAGGTGCGCCACTACGACGCCATCTACGATTTTGAACTCGAGCTGCAGTCTCTTGTCGACAAACTCGAAGAGCAGGCCGAGCAGCAGAACGTGGATCTCAGTCGGGACAGTTGGATGGACGAGTGGAGTGACTGGTAACCGCCTTTCGCCCCAAGAGGTCGACCATGTCGCTCATCTGGCCCGACTAGAGATCACTGCGGCCGAGCGAGAGAGCTTCTGCGACCAGCTCGGCGAAGTGCTCGGCTACGTCAACAAGCTGCAAGAGTTGGCCACCGACGAAATTGCGGCCACCCTCGGAGTGCAGCCCCAGCCTAACGTTTTTCGCGAGGATGTGGCGCTCGAGCCGATGGCTCAGGACCAGGCGCTATCCAACGCTCCCCAGGCCCAGAACGGCGGCTTTCGCATCCCGCGCATCCTTAAAGGAGACGAATCGTGAAGACTCTCGCCGCTCAGGCGACGGCCGTCGCCAGCGGCCAGACGTCAGCCCGTGACCTGCTCGAAAGCTATCTCGACGGGTTCGTCGAGAACGAAGAGCGTTTGCACTGCTTCCTTAGCTACGATCTCGAGGCGGCCCGGGCCCAGGCTGCCGCCATCGACCAGCGGGTGGCTCAAGGCGAGAAGGTCGGCCCCCTGGCCGGTATTCCGATTGCGCTCAAGGACAACATCTGCGTTGCCGGTCGAACCACCACCTGCGGCTCGAGAATGCTCGAACAGTTCGTGCCCCCCTATGATGCCACCGTCTGGGAGCGCCTGCGGGGGGCCGGCGCGGTGCTGGTGGGCAAGACGAATCTCGACGAATTCGCCATGGGCTCATCCACCGAGAACTCGGCTTTCGGCCCCACTCGCAACCCATGGGACACGACCCGTGTCCCGGGCGGCTCGAGTGGGGGGTCGGCCGCCGCTGTGGCCGCAGGGCTGGTGCCGGTGTCGCTGGGATCAGACACCGGTGGCTCCATCCGCCAGCCTGCTTCTTTCTGCGGCGTGACCGGGTTCAAGCCGACCTACGGGCGCGTATCCCGCTTCGGCCTGGTAGCTTTCGCCTCGTCTCTGGATCAGATCGGGCCCCTGGCTCGCTCGGCCGAAGACTGCCGCTATCTCTACGCGGTCATCGCCGGGCATGACCCGCGCGACTCCACCTCGGCTCCCCAGGCGGTCGAGGTCGCTTGCGATGGCGACCTCACGGGGCTTCGCATCGGTGTGCCCGAGGCCACTCTGGCAGGTCTGTCGGCGGCCAACCGCGAGGCCTTCGAGCAGGGCAGGGCCCAGTTTGCCAAGCTCGGGGTCACCCTCCATCCCATCGACCTGCCGCATCTCGACTACTCCCTGGCCGCCTACTACGTCATCGCGCCGGCCGAGGCATCCTCGAACCTGGCTCGCTACGACGGCGTTCGCTACGGCTTTCGAGCCTCTGGGGCCGAAGACGTGCTGGAGATGTTCAAGAAAAGTCGGGCCCAGGGCTTTGGGGCCGAAGTCAAGCGGCGCATCATGCTGGGCACCTACACTCTGTCTTCGGGCTACTACGACGCCTATTATCTCAAGGCCCAGAAGACTCGAACCGTGCTGCGGAGCGACTTCGAGCGGGCCTTCGAGAGCGTCGACCTGGTGCTGATGCCCACCACTCCCACGACTGCTTTTAGCCTCGGTGAAAAGTCCTCCGATCCCCTCGAGATGTATCTCTCGGACATCTATACCGTGGTGGCCAACCTGGTCGGTTTACCGTCTCTAGTGGTCCCCGGCCCCCTGGTTGACGGCTTACCTTACGGCCTGCAGCTGTTGGGGCCGGCCTGGAGCGAAGAACGCCTGCTCAACGCCGGCATCGCCTTCCAGGCTAACACCGACTACCACACGGCCCTCCCTTCATCCCTGGTCCTGGCCACCGACGAGTAACACCCAGGCCAACATCGTTCCCTTCGCGGCTTCGCCGCGCCCGAGTTAACGACGCAAAGCGTCGACCAAATCTAAAACCCGAGGTGAGCCAAAGCGAACCTCGCTCCCCTCTCCGCGCAGCGGCTCCCCTCTCCCCGGCGAAGCCAGGGGCTCCCATCTCGACGACGCAGTCGTCGCTCCCTTCTCGCTGGCGAAGCCAGCGCTAGTCAGGAAAGGGAATCCCCTGGCTGGCCAGGTCCTCCTGGTTGTGAGCCCGGTCATGGAGTTCTTGGAGGGTGATGTGGCCGGCCTCGTAGTGCGAGACCAGCGACTGATCCATGGTGACCATGCCCTGCTCGCGGCCCGTCTGGATGGCGCTCAGAATTTGATTGGATTTGCCCTCGCGGATGAGGTAGCCCAGGCTGGGGCTGCCGAGTAGCAGTTCGCCGGCGGCGATACGTCCGGGGCCTTCGGCACGCAGGCAGAGCTGCTGGGCCAACACGCCGCGCAGGGTATCGGCCAGAATCAGCTGGACCTGGGATTGCTCTTCGGGAGGAAAGACATCGACGATGCGGCTGATGGCCTTGGCCGCGTTGTGGGTGTGCAGGGTGCAGAACACCAGCATGCCCATCTCGGCCGCCTGCAGCGCCAGCCGGATCGTCTCGAGGTCGCGCAACTCGCCCAGCATCAATACATCGATGTCTTCGCGCAGGGCGTCGCGCAAGCCCTGGCGGAACGAGGGGGTGTGCAGGCCGACTTCGCGTTGCACGATCAGCGACGTGTCGGATTCGAGGATGAACTCGATCGGGTTCTCGATGGTCAGGATGTGGAGAGGATGCCGGTCGGCCAGGCTCTTGACCAGCGAGGCCAGAGTGGTACTCTTGCCCGAACCGGTGGGGCCGGTCACAATCACCAGTCCGTGTCCGAAGTCGACAAATTCGCCGAGCGCCGGGGGAAGGTGCAGATCGTCGAGCTCGGGCACGTGGGTGGGGATGCAGCGGCAGACGGCTCCCAGGCCGGTACGCTGGCGATAGATGTTGACGCGAAAACGGCCGATTTTCTCGAGACCATAAGAGACATCGAGGTCGCCTGTCTGCAAGAACGACTCGAGGCCTTTTTCGCCCGCTACGGTCCGGACCATATCCATCAAGAATTCGCGGTCGGGGGGATGATGGGTGGAGGGGACCACCCGGCCGAAAACGCGAAAACTCGGGGTCAAGCCCTGCGATAGATAAAGGTCCGAGGCTTCGCGCTCGACCATTTCTTCTAGCAAACGACCCAGGTGGGGGCGGGGAGTGACGGTCATAGGGCCCATTCCATGAAAGATTCGAAACGAGCCTTCGAGTTGGCCCGCAAGAGCGCATCCCGGGGAGTGATGGCGCCCTCTTGAAGGAGAGCCTCGAGCGAATGGTCCATGAGCACCATCCCCTGGCTCGAGCCGGTTTCGATAATCGAGTTGAGCTGATGGGTGCGGCTTTCGCGAATCAGGTTCGAGACGGCTGGCGTGTTGTACAGCACCTCGTTGGCCACCGCCCGCCCCGGGCCGTTGGCCCTGGCGAAGAGGTGCTGACAGATGATCCCGCGGAGGCTCTCGCTGAGCATCACACGCATCAGTTGCTGCTGGCCGGAGGGGAAGGCCGACACGATACGCTCGATGGTGCTCGAGGCGCTGGAGGTGTTCATGGTGGCCAGGATCAGGTGACCGGTTTCGGCCGCCGTCATGGCCATCGAGATGGTTTCGGTATCGACCAGTTCTCCGACCAGGATGACGTCGGGGGCCTGGCGCAGGGCCGAGCGCAGGCCGGTGAGGTAGGTGCGGGTATCCCGTCCGACATAGCGCTGGCTGATGTGGCACTTGATGGGCCGGTGCAAGAATTCGATGGGTTTTTCCAGGGTGACCACATGGCGCTGCTTGGTTTTGTTGAGGTGGTGGATCATGGCTGCCAGGGTGGTCGACTTGCCGCAACCCGAAGGGCCGGTGACCAGCACCAGGCCGTGGCGGTGTTCGGCCAGTCTGTCGAGACCCTCGACCAGACCCAGGGTCTCGAGTTCGGGGGGCTTGTTGGGAATCAGGCGAAGCACGCCGTCGATGCCTTTGCGTTGCACGAAAAAATTGCAGCGAAAGCGGTTGCGGTGGCCGTCGGCGCTCTGCAGGGTGAGGATGGTGTCCAGCGAGTTATGGTTACTCAAGTGGCTGATCTGCTCTTCGGTCAGATGAGGAGAGATCATGTCCACTGTGTCGGCGGGGGACAGGCGGCGATAGTTCTGTAAACGACGGAGTTTGCCGGCCACCCGGATAATGGGGACGCTCTCGGAAGATACGTGAAGGTCGGAACCGCCCAGTTCCACCATTTCGCTAGCGAGCTTAGCTAGATCGGCCATCCTGGCGATTTTTCGAGGGTTGGTACCTTATTCCTTTGCAGCCGAAGACGGGTCGGGAACCCGATACTCCGGGGTCAAAGGGACATCCACCGGATACTCGCCACTGGTGGCTTTCCACCAGCGCCAGCGGGCCACCTGATAGTTGGCTCGGGCCTGGGCCATGGCAAAGCGGGCCTGGGAGAGGGCCGCCTGGGCGTCGAGCAGCTCGACGTTGGTCGAAACGCCGTTCTTGTAGCGCAGTTGGGCTACTCGTAAGGCTTCCTCGGATTCCTCCACCTGCTGCTCGGAGACTTTGATGGCCTCGTAGGCGGTCTGCACAGACCGGTAGGAGTCCTCTACGTCGAGCAACACCACTCGCTGGGTCTGTTCGAAATTCTGCCGCAATTGGGTGACGGCTTCTTCGGCCTGGCGCGCCCGAGTGCGGGTCAGTCCGCCATCGAACAAGGGGATGCTCAGGACCAGGCTGGTGGTGTTCTGGGTGCCAGGAGAAAAGCCGGTGACGTTACGGTTGACGGTGCTGTTTTGGATGTCGAGGCGGGGATTGTTCTGGGCCCATGTGGCTTGGACCTGAGCCTCGGCGGCTTGAATGGCCCAGTCTAGAGCCGCCAGCTCGGGGCGCTCTTCCAGGGCCCTGGCTCGCGATTGCTCTAGACTAAATGGGGGCGGTTCGGAGGCGACGGAGGGAGCCAGCACCACCTCCTGATCCAGACTCAGTCCCAGGGCCGAAAGGAGACGGGCTTTGGCCAGCTTGGCGTCGTTGCGGGCCTGGAGCACGGCCTGACGGGCCTGGCTGACAGCCGAGCGGTTGCGAAGCACATCGAAGCGGGCGGCCACGCCCTGTTCGAAGAGCAGTTCCGATTGTTTGAGGTTGGCTTCCTGGGAGGCCAGGGTGTCTTCGGTAATGGCCACCTGGTCGGCCGCCAGTTCGGCCTGGATGTAGCGGACCGCCACATCCTGAATCAGTTTGTCGATTTCGTTGCGGTAGTTTTCGCGCGCGCTAAGTTCGGACAACTCGTTGGTCAGGGTCGTCCAGTGGAGACGGCCAAAGGTGAAGATGGCCTGTTTCAGGGTGAGATTGAACTGATAGTTGTCGGTAGGACTGATCACCACCCCGCCCGGCAAGGAGACGGGGGGCTCGACATGACTGTAGGTGGCGGAAAAATCGGCGGTGGGGTAGGCCGGCGTGTAGGCTTCTTCCACCTTGTATTTGGCCTGGCGAACCCTGGAGCGATACTCCTCGAGGGTCGGGCTGTTGGCCAGGGCTCGTTCGAGAGCTTCTTGCAGGTCGAGCTGGAGCGGCGCCTCTTTGGGTGCGGTCTCGGGGCTGGGCGCGGCTTGTTCCACCACGGGAGGTTCCGGGGGCACTTCGGTCTGAGCCCAAACCGGCATCACCATCAGAATTAGTAATAACCAGGGTAAGATTCTTTTCATGCGAGTATTCCGTGCAACAGGCTGTTTACGAACTCTTCCAGGAACCCTTCATCGGGAAGTCCCGTCAGGTGGATCATGAAGAGGACGGCCAAAAAACTGCGCGCCGTGACCTGGGTCTGGTGGGGGCGCAATTCTCCGACTTCGATTCTGCTCTGGAGATAGGCTGCCAGTTTGTCCATACACTCCTGGCGGCGTCGCTCCATTTGGGCAGCTACCGTCTCGTTGGTGCGAATCTCGCGAAAGAAGATCCAGACGACTTCCCGTCGGGCCGAGAACTCTTGCACGAGGCGCTCGGCCAGGGCCGGTAGGACCGCCGTCACCGATTGGTCCGCGGCCTCCTCGAGTTCAAGGTGAAGGGAGAGGGCGTGACGGTCCATCACCTGGGCCAGCAAGTCGTCTTTGCTGGTAAAGTAGTGATAGATCAACCCCTGAGAGACCCCGGCAGCCTGGGCCAGGGCCTTGATCGTGGTTCGCTCAACCCCCACTTCGCCAAACAGCTTGAGCGCCACATCGAGCAGTTGTTCACGCCGGCTTTCGGCTTGTTCTTCTCGCTTGGACGCACTCATCTTGATTGAGCGTTCACTCAGTGAACTTGTTTTGTAGTTTACTCCCCGAGATTCGGCCTGTCAACCTTTCGAGAAGGAGACCGGCCGCGCAATTGGAAACAACGAGAATGGCCGGGAAAGTCCGGCATTTTTTGGAGGTCAGGCAATGGAAAACACCGCCACGGTCCCAAGGGTGCGCATCGAGGATGTCGGCAAGCACGACGGCCAGATCGTCGAGATTCCTGGCTGGGTCAACCGCCTTCGCTCCTCGGGCAAGCTGATGTTCATGCAGTTGCGCGACGGGACCGGCGTGATCCAGGGCATCATCAATAAAAAAGAGGTGGACCCCGAGGTTTTCAGCTCGTGCAAGACGCTGGGGCAGGAAAGCGCCGTGGTCGTGAGCGGGCGGGTCAATGCCGACAGTCGGGCTCCCGGGGGATACGAGCTGCACGTCACCGACGTCAAGGTGGTCCAGGGGGTCGACGGCTACCCGATCACTCCCAAAGAGCACGGCACCGATTTTTTGATGGACCATCGTCATCTCTGGCTGCGCTCCTCGCGGCAACACGCCATCCTCAGGATCCGGGCCCAGATCATGCGCTCGATTTGTGATTGGCTCGACGACCACGGCTTTTTGCGGGTGGATACACCGATTCTGACCCCCGCTGCCTGCGAGGGTACGACCACCTTGTTCGAGACCGACTATTTCGAGTCGAAGGCCTATTTGGCCCAGAGCGGTCAACTCTACAACGAAGCCACGGCGGCCGCCTTCGGCAAGGTCTATTGTTTCGGTCCCACCTTCCGGGCCGAAAAATCCAAGACCCGCCGCCACCTCATGGAGTTCTGGATGTGTGAGCCCGAGATGGCTTACTGTGATTATCTCGAAAACATGGAAGTGCAAGAGCAGATGGTCAGCTATGTGGCTGACCAGCTGTTGGCCAAACGACAGGCCGAGTTGGCCGTGCTCGAGCGCGACCTGAGCAAGCTCGAATCCATCAAGCCTCCCTTCCCCCGCATCCGCTACGACGAAGCCGTCGAGCTATTGCGCAAGAAGGGGGCCGACTTCGAATGGGGCGGTGACTTCGGTGGCACCGACGAGACGCTGATCTCCGAGGAGTTCGGCCGCCCCGTGTTCGTGACCCATTTTCCCACCGCCATCAAAGCTTTCTACATGAAGCCCGATCCCGAGAATCCCAAGGTGGTGTTGGGCTCCGATCTGCTGGCTCCTGAGGGCTATGGCGAGATCATCGGTGGAGGAGAGCGGATCAGCGATCTGGCCCTGCTCGAGGCTCGGGTGAAAGAACACAATTTGCCTGAGGAAGCCTACGCCTGGTATATGGACCTTCGTCGCTACGGCTCGGTGCCTCATTCAGGGTTCGGCATTGGCCTGGAACGAACCGTCAGCTGGATGTGCGGGCTCGAGCACGTGCGAGAGACGATTCCTTTCCCTCGCATGCTCTCGAGGCTCTACCCTTAGGTGAACCGATTGACCAATTTTTCTGTGACGGAATTGCCTCGAGGCGGCCAACTGGTTAGCTGGGGCGATTGGGTTGCTCAGATCGGGATCTACCCCGAGACCATCAAGGACACCATGCAGAGCCCCGAGGGGGTTCCGGCCATCTACGTCATTCCGGCCCACATGTTTGATCTCGAGCGCGGGGTGTCGGCCGCCGAGTTGGAGTTCCCGGTCTACTGGAATTTCTACCTCAAGAACCGCAAGACGGTCTTCGTATGCCGGCCTCACCAGTTTCGCCCCATCTGGCGGGTGTTGCGCGAGGCCGTGTTCGGGCCGAGTTCGCTCTTTCTCGAGCGCGATTACCTCCACGGTGACGAGGCCGACGGCTTCCCCGACATGGCTCGCGAGATGGCCTGGTTCAAAGCCGACCCCAAGCGGCCGCGCCAGCGCTTGCAGTTGCGGGATCTGGTCGAGCCGGTGCTGTTCGACCAGGGCGGTTGCGCCCGGCTGGGCGCACACCGCATCCGGGTCACCGGTCCCGACGTTTTTCGATTCGAGCACGAGCAAGAGAGCCATGAGGTCGTCTTTCGACAAAGCGGCCTGAGCTCGCCCCCCAGCGAGAGCATCCACCGATTTCGTCCGCCGGTCTTCGGTATCACCGTGCTAGGGAGTGGTCACGGTTTTGACTCGGCTTCCAACACTTCGGGTTTTATTATCTGGTTCAACGGTCGCGGGGTGATGGTCGACCCGCCGGTCAACGCCACCGAATGGCTCAAGGAGAACGGTATCGACACGCGCATGGTGGAAGATGTCGTGCTGACCCACTGCCACGCCGACCATGACAGCGGTACCTTGCAGAAATGCCTGGAAGAGGGGCGTATTCGGCTCTTCACCACCTACACCGTGCATGAGAGCTTTTTACGCAAATACAAGGCTTTGCTCGGGATTAACTCAGCCGAGTTCGAGAATCTGTTCGACTTTGACCCCGTCACCATCGGCGAGCCCATCAACATTGCTGGCGGCGAGTTCTTCTTCCATTACAACTTCCATCCCATTCCTACGCTGGGCTTCGAAGTCGAATTCTTGGGCAAGCGCTTCGCCTATTCTTGCGACACGCTCTATCACCCCATGACCATCAACCAGCTTCATCAAGAGGGCGTGCTGAGCAAGTCGAGGGCTCGTCGCCTCAACGAGTTTCCTGCGAATTGCGATCTGATCTTTCACGAGGCCGGCATTCCTCCGATTCATACCCCGGTCGAGGTGCTGGGCGAGCTGCCCACCGAGGTGCGCGAAAAGCTCTACCTGACCCACATCACCCAAGCGTCCGTGCCCGAGGGGCTCAAGCTGGCGCCGCCCGGGGTCGAGCAGACCTTGACCTTCGACAACCTGATGCCGCCCGAGTTGGGGTTGGCCCAGCGCATGCTCGACGTACTCAACCACATGGACCTTTTCAATGACATCGAGATCGGCCGCGCCGGCGAGTTTCTGAGGATTGCCCAACACCGATCCTTCAAGGCGGGTGATGCCGTCATTCGCACCGGCGATCCGGGCGATGCCTTCTTCGTGATACTTTCGGGCGAAGCCGAAATCGTGCGCAACGCCGAGCGGATCAACGTTATCGGCCGCTACGACTATTTCGGCGAGATGGCCATCGTGCTCAACCAGACCCGCACCGCCGATGTGATCGCTCATACCGATCTCGAAGTGTTGGCGGTGATGAAGCGCGACTTTTTGCGGTTCATCCGCGGCACTCGTCTGCTCAACACGCTACGCCGGGTGGCCAAGAATCGCAACCACGGCAGCTGGCCGCTGCTGGCCGAGAACGCCTTTCTCAATCGCCTGACCACTTATCAGAAGACCCAGTTGGTGGCGCTAATGGAGAATCGCACCTTCGACGCCGACAAAGTGGTCCTGGGGGAAGACAAACCGGGGGTGGTCTATCTGCTCGACGAGGGTCGACTGCGTGTAACCGAGCCCGACGGTCGTCAAACGGTGGCCCGTCGCGGCGCTCTCATCGGTCGTATGGGCAAGTCGGGCAAGGTTTTTCCCTGCAAGGCGGTGACCGAATGCCAGAGTTGCGCCTATCTGTTGCCTCCCGACAGGTTCCTCAGCTTCTTCATGGCCAACCCGGGAACGTATGTTCGCTACCTGGCCCAGGTCCGCGCCCGCGGGTTGTCGGTTTTGACCTGAGCCGCTTTCTCTCCGGAGGATCCTGGCCACCCTCAGCCAAAGAGCATGGCCAGACAAGTTGAGAGGAAAAGAACTTGGCCGGTCACTCTAAGTGGAACAACATTCGCATCCGCAAAGGCAAGGTGGATGAGAAGCGAGGCAAGCTGTTTACCAAGCTGGCTCGCGAAATCCTGATGGCTGGCAAAGACGGACCCGACCCCGAGAGCAACTTTCGCCTGTCGGTGGCCATCGCCCGCGCCAAAGAGAGCAACATGCCCAAGCACAACATCGAGCGCCTACTCGAGAAGCTGGCCGGGGCGGGCGGGGGCGACTTTGAAGAGATCACTTACGAAGGTTATGGCCCCGGCGGTGTAGCCATCATGGTCGAGGCCGCCACCGACAATCGCAACCGCACTGCTGCCGAGGTTCGTCACCTGTTCTCGAAGAACGGTGGCAACCTGGGGGAAGGCGGTTGCGTGGCCTGGATTTTCGAAAAACGTGGCCAGATCACTGTTGCCCTGGAGAAGTCTCAGGAAGAGAGCTTGCTCATGGCGGCGCTCGAGGCCGGCGCTCTCGACATGGAGCCGGCCGACGAAGGGCTCTACACGATTTTCACCGAGCCCACCGAACTGCATCAAGTCAAGACGGCTCTCGAAGATGGGGGCGTCAAGATCAGGTCCTCAGAATTCACCATGTTGCCCAAGAACACCGTCGAAGTCGATGACGAGAACGCCCCGGCGGTGCTCAAGTTGACCGAGGCTCTCGATGATCACGACGACGTTCAGAACGTCTATGCCAACTTCGACATTTCCGACGAAGTGCTGGAAAAACTGGGGGTCGACTGAGCCTTCGCAAGGTCGTGCTGGGGATTGACCCGGGCACGGCCCGCACCGGCATCGGCCTCGTCGCGACCTATGACGATTGCGTCGAATATCTCGAGCACGATTGCTTCACCACCTCGCCCAAAGATAGTCGAGAAATGCGCCTGCGCCGCCTGCACGAGCAACTCGACGCTTTGCTGCAGCGGGTCCAGGTGGACCAGGTAGTGGTCGAGCAGTTATTCTTCAATCGCAATGTCAATACGGCCATGGCGGTGGGGGAGGCCCGCGGGGTGATCTTGCTGGCGGCCGCTCAGCACAATCTGCCGGTAGCCGAGTTCAACCCCGTTCAGGTCAAGGAAGCTCTGACGGGCTACGGCCACGCCAAGAAGACGGAGGTGCGGGCCATGGTCATGCTGCAGCTGGCTCTCGAGAAGCCGCCCCAACCAGACGACGCTTCCGATGCTCTGGCCATCGCGCTCACCCATATCTATTATCAGGACTTAGGCTTGTGATTTCTCATCTGCGCGGAGTAGCTCACCGGGTGTTGCCCGGACAACTGGTCATCGATGTAGGTGGAGTGGGCTTTTCGGTGCTCGTGCCGGACACGCTCTCGGCCCGCCTGCACGAAGGAGAAGAACTCCAGGTGGCCACCCGGCTGGTGGTGCGGCCCGAGCAGATGGTGTTGTTTGGCTTTGGCTCCAATCAAGATCGCGAGTTGTTTACCATGCTGACTTCGATCTCGGGGCTGGGGCCCAAGAGCGCGTTGGCCATCCTTTCGGGCCTGTCGGCTTGCGAGCTGGCCGCGGCCGTCCTCGAAGAAGACATCAAGACCCTGTGTGCCGTGAAGGGTATTGGCAAAAAGACGGCCCGTCGCATCATCGTCGAGCTGCAAGAGAAGATTGCGGGGCTGGCGCCTGAAGAGTTACCAGACGGCGGCGATCGCGAACTCGAGGCCGTTTCGATCCTGCAGTCGCTGGGGTGTACCGAGCAAGAGGCCCGCGACGCCGTCGCCACCGCCGTCGACTCGCTCCCTCCCGAGGCCCCCGCCGACAGGCTGGTCATGGAGGCCATGCGGGTGCTCGGCTCGGGTTAGGCCTGAGCACGCAGGTTCGAGCGACGCAAGCGAGAAACCCACTCGCAATGAAGGTCCGGTTCATCAACCATGCGTCGATCCTGGTCCAAGCCAACCAGATTCGCCTGCTCACCGACCCCTGGCTCTACGGTCCGGCCTTCAACAACGGTTGGGATTTGCTCTGCGAGTCGGCGATCGAGCCCGCCCAGTTCGGCTCGCTGACTCACATTTGGGTTTCGCACGAGCATCCCGATCACTTCGCACCCCGTGTCTTTCACGATGTCCCCGAAGAGATACGACCTTCGCTCACGGTGCTCTTCC
Source organism: Vulcanimicrobiota bacterium (assembly GCA_050250895.1). Taxonomy (GTDB): domain Bacteria; phylum Vulcanimicrobiota; class Xenobia; order Xenobiales; family JADMJV01; genus CAYRFU01. The sequence goes on from JBFWNU010000007.1 coordinate 73,013, forward strand.
AAAAGACCGAAGACCGCAAAGTGGTTGATTTTTGTCAGAAGCTGGGCTTTCAGGTGGTTGAACTCGAGCCCCGGGTGGAGGTCGACCTGGGCGCTGGCGTAAGCGTTCGCTGTGGCACTATCGGTGACGATAGCTGGCTTTATCTCAACGATGGAAGCTCAGCACTGCTCAATCTCAACGATTGTGTCCTGGATACCGAGGCCAAGTGCCGCCAGCTCTTGCCTTTCTGCCCCCGGGTCGATATCCTGGCCACGCAGTTTAGCTATGCCAGCTGGACGGGCAACGCCGACGACTATCTGCGCAAGCGCCGAGCCGCTCTCGAGGTCATGGCGCGCGTGGCCACCCAGGCTCGCGTCTTCAAGCCCCGTTGGGTGCTGCCGTTCGCCAGCTACGTCTGGTTTTCGCACGAGGAGAACTTTCATCTCAACGAGGGCATGACGTTTCTTGAAGAGGCCGTGCGAGTGATCGAGTGTGTGGGCTGCCAGCCGCTAATTCTCTACCCGGGCGACGAGTGGCAGGCGGGTGAGCCCCACGATCCCTGGCCAGCCGTGGCGCGCTATGGGCTTGAACTTGCCTCGCTAGCGCAACGCCAGAAACGCGCGAGCGGCCCCTCGGTGAGCCACGAAAAGTTGGCGGAGGCGGCCGACCAGCTGGTTGGGCGGGTGCGCGATCGCAACCATCTGCCTGCCTTGCGTTTGGCCTACCGGCTCAATTTCTTCAAGCCGGTCCAACTCTATCTCACGGACCATCGCCGCGCCTATCGGCTGGATCTGCTCACCGGTCTGCACCCGACCCCGATGGCCGCTGAGGAGTGTGACCTCTGGATGCATTCCGAGTCACTCGAATTTGCTTTGCGCTTCGAATGGGGAGCCGAGACGCTTCACGTCAACGGTCGCTTTCGCTCGTTGGGACGGGATCGGCATTGGAACTTCTTTTCGCTCTTCCTGGTGCCTGTCCAGAACAATCACGGCCGCAGCTTTCCCTGGGGCATTCTGGCTCACTACTGGCGAGAAGGCAAGATCATCCGACAGCTGCGCCGATTGCTGCGCCTGAGGCTGCCATGAGCGGCCGTCGCAAACCGTGGCAAGGTCTGGCCGGACAGCTCTTGTCGTCGCTCGGGCGCTGGTTGCCGCGTCGCTTTTTCTTTGCCAGCGAACTGGTGTTGAACTATCTGGCCGTGGGTCATTGGATGCGGCGCCGGGGGTTTGCTCCGGTGGCTCAAAAGCGGGATCGGGTCGACCACTTTCGGGCCGTGGCCGCCGGGATGGCCGACCAACCTGTAGCCTATCTCGAGTTTGGTGTCCGCGAGGGAGAGTCGCTACGGTTGTGGGCCGAGCTTCTAGCCCACTCCGAGAGTGAACTGCACGGTTTCGATAGTTTCGAGGGCTTGCCCGAAGATTGGGGGCTCCACCAACCCAAAGGGGCCTTTGACCAGGGCGGGCGGGCCCCTGTCTTCGAGGACCCAAGAGTGGTCTTACACCAGGGCTGGTTCGAGCAAACCTTGCCCGAGTTCAAAGTGCCGACGGACAAACGGCTGGTCGTCCACTGCGATGCGGATCTCTACAGCTCTACCAAGATCGTGCTGGATTCTCTGGGGAAACACTTCCGCGCTGGGACGATCCTGATGTTTGACGAGTTTCCGGTGCGCGAGCATGAACTCAAGGCCTTCGACGAGTATTTGCTGGCGCATCCCGCGGAGCTTCGCATCCTGAGTGCGACTCGCGGGTTTGCACAGGTAGCCTTCGAGTTTCTCTAGAGGGATCACCGGAGCTCAATTTTGGAGAGGGCTTGCTCGTCCACATCTTTTTCGCGGCTGCCGGTGATGATGGTGGAGCGCACCAATAAATCACCTCCGCGAGGGAAGATGGGCTTCTTGCGGTAGGCGCTCAGGGCGACCCCACAGCCCTCGAGGCGAGAGTCGCTCACCTCGGTCAACGAGGCGTCTTTACACTGTATGCCGACCTGGCAAGCGCGGAACTCGCAGTTGGCGACTTCTACTTTGGAGGCTTCGCCCACACTGATCCCCTTGTCGCCGCAGCCTTGGAAATAGCAGTTTTCCACCTTCAGTTCGTTGGTGGACAGATCCAGGCCGTCGTTGCCAGTATCGATAAAGCGGCAGCCGCGCACCAGGCCCCGGCACAGGTCGAGATCGAGCCCGTCCGAAAAACAGTCCTCAAACTCGCAATTGTCCAACGTCACCTGGCTGTAGGCAAAATTGACGGCGTCATCGCTTTCTTGATTGGCACCGAAACGGCTATCACGCAGCTGGATTTTACCGACCTGATAGGCGTTGAACATGCCTTTGAAGCGGTAGCCCTGGTAGTCGTCGAGGCTTCCGCCTTCAAGGTCGAGGCCTGTCAAGGACACCTCGGCCTGCCCCACCAGGGCCAGGCAGCCCCAGGGCCGGGTCGTGGCCGGGCGGAAGCGGATCGGCTTGGAAATGCTGCCCCCGGCCTGGATTTTCCCGAACACGAAGATGGATACGCCGGGGTCGAGGGTTAGCTCGGTGCCAGCCGCCAGGCTCAGCTCATCCTGGGGCCGAACGACCAGATCCTCGTCGAGATGGACCTGGCCGGGACCCAGGTTGATCCGTTTGCCTTTCGAGGGGAACAGAAAGAACGGGTGGACCGTATTGGGGGCGTCTGGCAAAGCCTGATCCGAGGGCGACAAGGTTTCGCCGGTGTAGGGATTGGAGAACTCCAGGTCCTGGGGCGGGTTGCCCAGTTGATAGACGAAGGGGGCGGGTCGCGCGATGGCCACAGGATGGCGGCGAACCAGTTCCATATCGCCGTAGCGCCGGCCCGGGTCGAGTATCCAGCTCTCCGAGAACGAATGGGTCTGGCCCGGAATGAGGATACGCCCCGAACGGCTGTGCACTTTGACCGCCACCGTTCCGTAAACGGTGAGCCGGGTGCCACCCGACTGGGGCTCGAGCGAGAAGCGCGCTCCCTCAAAGTACGCTTTCAGGCGCTGGCAACGCCGGGCATAGAACTGCTTGAACTCTGCGGTCAGGCTGGGCAACTGGCTGGGAGTGGTGTAGCGGAATACCTGGAAATTCATGGCCCGCTCGGGCACATCCTCAGGCGCGTCAGGCCAGAAGCGAACCACTCCTCCATTGGCTGGATCGGCGCGCAGGTCGGGCTCGACCCGCGCCAGATAGTCGTCGATCACCTCGTTGATCTGGTCGGGTCGGGCGGTTTGCTCGATCAGTTCCCAGAGGATCTCGTCGCGGCGGCGCAGGAAGGTGGGGTCGGCATAGGCCAGGGCTTGCCACAGATTGAGAATCAGATCGGGGTCGGTTTCGGCCTCCATCGATAGCCCAAAGCCGTTGACATCCCAGACCACCGGCTCGAGGTGGCCCCGGTCGGTGTCGTAGAAGAAGGTCTGATTGTGCTGGTCGTCGATGTGCAGGCTGGCGCACAGCACCAGCAAAGCACACCAGCGCGCCATTCGCTCGCGGTCGAAGTGGGCGCCGAAAGCCTCGAGCGAGTCAGGGGTGAAGCTCGAGGCTGCCACCAGCTTCAAGGCCTGGTTGAAGAATTCGTTCTGGGCCTGGTCGGCGTCGCTGCGGTTCCAGATTTCGGGTTGGACCCAAAGGGGAGTGGAGCCGCCCACATCGTCGCCTTTGAAGAAGGCTCCCGGCAGGCGGCTGTTGGCCAGGGCCAGAGGCTCGCCGATGCGATAGCCATCTAGATAGACGCCGGAGTATTTCTGGTTGATCGACAAGCGCACCGGTCGACTGCGCGGAGTCATCAGGTCGAGCTGTTGAGCCAGATACTCCGGCAACCAGTTGGCCAACACCAGGGGATCTTCCGGGCGCTGGAGCTCGAGGTAACGGCGTCCTCCTTGATCGGACCCGGAGATCTTGAGCCGCAAGGACGGCTTGGCGACCGTGTGGTGCCAGTCGTTAGCCCCCCGCAGTCCGACCTTGCATTTGTGCATCCGGCCGTCGGGGTTGACTACGTAGGCGGGAAACCAGGGGCGGTCTCCACCCTCCTCGCGCCCTAGCTTGGCGTCGCCGTAACGAAGAGCTTCGAGCATCTCGCGGAGGGTGTTGTCGGCCACGAAGAGGTCGTAACCGGGCAACTGGCTAGTGGCGGGCGGGGCAGGGGCGGTGGCCAGAGTGACCAGACGCGCCCACAGGTTGCCGGCCGCGAATCGAACCGATTGCGTTCGATACCGGGTGCCCAGCACATCGACCAGAAACTTGGACTGCGCCAGCTGCACTCCCAGGCTGGCCGTCAGGATCAGCAGCAGCAACCCGAGCAGAGCCAGCATGCGGGCGATGGGAACTCGGCGCACGCGGCCCTCGCGCGAGCGTTGCCATAGACCCCCGGCGCGATAGAAGAAGCGGCCCACGCACACCGTTTCGACATGGCGGCACCCCCGCTCCTCGCTGAAGGAATATCCCGGTCACGGGCCTAAACACACCGCGCAATGAACGAGGTTCTAAGGTTTCTCCGACTGGAAGGGGTGCAAACCGACGCCCTGCCGGTTTGGGAAGCCCTCTTCGCCATCTGCGTGGCCGCCCTCTGTTCGTGCCTGATCAGCCTGGTCTATCGCTGGACCCACCAGGAACTGGCCTATTCTCCCTCTTACGTGCGCACGCTGGTGCTGGTCTCGATGGTGACCGCGTTGATCATGGTGGTCATCGGCTCGAATATCGCCCGCGCCTTTTCGCTGGTGGGCGCGCTCTCGATCATCCGTTTTCGTAATGCGGTCAAAGAAACCCGCGATGTCGGCTTCATCTTCTTTTCCATGGCCGTGGCCATGGCCAGCGGCACTCGTTTCTATCTGTTGGCGCTGGCCGGCACCGCCTTGATTTCGGTGATCATGCTGGTGGTCCATCACTTTGACTTTGGTGGGCGCACCCTCGAACCGGAGCGGTTGCTCCGGTTACGTCTGCCAGCCGGAACCGACCCCATGGTCGTGCTCGACGCTCCGTTCGCCGAACTCTTCGTGGCCTGGAGCCTGATTTTGCTAGAGACCGTTCAACAGGGCTTGGCGGTGGACGCGGTCTTTTCGGTCCGCCGTAAAGACGGGGTGAGCGCGGCTAAAGTGATCGAGCGCCTTCAGGCTCTCGATGAAAACCCCAAGGTCACCTATCACCTCGGCTTTGATGTCGATGAAATCTAGCGGGCGCTACGAACTCAAGTTCTTTATCGATGGTGAGGACAAGCGCGAGGTGCTCGAGCGACTCGAGCCGGGTCTGGTGCCTGACAAACATGGTGAGGCGGGCGTCTATCGCATCACCAGCCTGTACTACGACACGCCGGCTTTGACGGCGTTTCACGAGAAGCTCGACGGGGTCAACCCCCGCCACAAGTTCCGTCTGCGCTATTACGGCGACCAGCTCCCTGACTCGGGGTATTTCGAGGTCAAGTCGCGCCACTATCAACTCATCCGTAAACTGCGCGTGCCCGTCGACAAGGCCACGTTCTGGCAGCTGGTGAGTTGCCCAGCGCGCCTGCGCGCTCTTGAGGGGGCGAAGGGCCCCGTGCCGGGTCTGGAGTTTGTCCATCTGCAGGCGAGCCGAGCTCCGCTGGCCCCTACGGCCGTCACTTCCTATCGTCGCGAGGCCTACCTGAGTCGGTTTGACCCGACCCTGCGGGTGACTTTCGACCATCTTTGCCAGGCCTTTTCTCCCCACCAGTTCCCCCCCGGGCCTGACGACGAGGGCCCGCCGCTCTGCCTGGCCACCCACATCCTGATGGAGGTCAAGTTCAATCATCGGTTGCCAGGCTGGGTCCGCGACGCGGTCGTGGGCCGTCGCCTGCGACCGGTTCGGTTCTCGAAATACTGCGAAGCCATCTTCGCGCTGGGCGACCATCCGGTCCGGCGGCGGCTGGCCGCCGTCAATTCGCGCAAAGACTAGACCTCGGGTAGCCCCGAGACCAGGGGCACGAAGCGCACCCGCGAAAGGTTTTCCTGGCGAAATTGCTCGGGCCCGAGCCGAGTGAGGCGCAGCAGGTGCTGGTCTTCGGGCTGGCCCACCGGAATGACGAGGCGTCCACCGATGCGCAGTTGCGCTCGCAAGGCGGGGGGTACTTCGAGGCCGCCGGCCGCCACCGAAATGGCATCAAACGGTGCTGCCTCGGCTAACCCCTGGGTCCCATCCCCGTGGCGAACCTCGACGTTTCTGTAGCCCAGCCGGGCCAGTCGTCGGCTGGCTGTCTGAGCCAGTTCGAGGTGCCGCTCGACGGTGAACACCCGTCGACAGAGCCTGGCCAGCACGGCGGCGGCGTAGCCCGAGCCGGTGCCCACTTCCAGCACGACATCGGTGGGCCGAAGTTGCAAGGCCTGGGCCATCAAAGCCACGATGTAAGGCTGGGAGATGGTCTGTCCCTGACCGATGGAGAGGGGATGGTCGGAATAGGCGCAGTTGCGAATGTTCTCTTCCACGAACTCTTCCCTGGGCACCGAGCCCATCGCTTCGAGAACGGCGGCAGAATGAATGCCTCGCGGCTTGAGGTCGGCGTCGAGCATACGCTCACGGTGGCGGGCGGGATCCATCTATCCTAGATATTACCCAGGCAACCGGTGGCTGAACCCGGGGCTTTGTCGCCAGAGCCATTTGCGCTATAATCGGACCATGCGTTCTTCCTCCCGTCATCTCTGGTATGCCTTACTACTGACCCTGCTGGCGGCTGCCCTCGGGGCTCGTTTTTTGACCACCACCCCCGGGGCCTCGACTCCGACCGGGGTCTGGGTCCAGACCCTGGGAGACGATGGACACTTTCTGGCCGAGTTGCGCCTCGAGCCCACGGGGGACCACTACACTGCCACCCCGCTCGCAATGTCCGAAGATGCCTATCCTCGCCGTCCCTACCGCTCTTTCAATCACCACTTCTCGGCGGCGAGTTGGACCTTTCAAGAAGACTGGGGCGACGAAGTCGGTCGCTTCGAGCTAAAATGCGTGGCTCCGGGCCGCTACGAAGGGTTGCTCTTCTACTCGGGCGCTCCTGAGGGCACGCCTACGGCCTTCGAACGTCGATCAGCGGCAGCCGACGGTCGATAGCCAGCCGCTCGGGGCTGACCGCCAGGCGATAGCACAGCATCTCGACCCCGGCTTGTTGGGCCTGACGAAAGGCCTGGGCATAGGCGGGGTCGATCTCATCAGCCGGTCGATAGCCCTGGACATCGGCTCGGGCGACCAAATAGAGCATCACGCAGCGATGGCCATTCAGGCGCAGTTGGGTTAGCTCGCGCAGGTGGCGTGTGCCCCGAGCCGTGACCGCGTCCGGAAAGGCGGCCAGCTGGTCGCATTTGAAGGTCACTTGCTTTACCTCGAGATAGGTCGGAGGATGCGTCTCCAGGCAAAAGTCGAACCGGCTGGCGCCCACCTTGACTTCGCTGCGGAAGTCGGAATAGTCGCCCAGCTCGGGCGGGTGGCTGGCCAGGAGCCGGGCCGCCACGCGATTGGCGTTGAGGGTATTGACCACCACCCACTGGCCCTCTACTTCGGATAGTTCCCAGGTGTAGCGAAGCTTGCGCTTGCCGCCGGTTCCGTGGTCGGTGAGCAAGATTCGGCCGTGGCTGGGCAGGCAGCTAGTCATACGGCCCGGGTTGGGGCAGTGGACTACCACTTCCTGGCCGTCGGCCAACCGGGCGTCACAGAGAAATCGCTTGTAGCGTCGTAAAAAGCGCGCCTCGAGCAGAGGTGGCAAAGCCAGTGCGGGGCTCATGTCTCGAGTTCTAGCTCGCTTTTGAGCAAGGCCTCGACTCGTTCCACCTCGCCGGCCTCGCGCGATTCGAGCACGAGCTCGACCTTCCAGACGCCCTCGAGGTGCTTGGGATAGGAGCCGATGCGCACCTTGGGGTTGTCGTTGGCGATTTTGTGCAACATGGCTGCGATGTCGGTTTCGTGGGCCGCGAAGAGCAAGCGCGTCTCGAAGCTGGGCGGGCCCTGGAAGAGGTAGGCGATCTGTTCGAATTTTTTGCGCAATAGCTCGGGGATACCGGGAAAAATGTAGACGTTAGCGATCACGACCTGAGGATAATTGGCTCCCTCGGGATAGATCAGCTCGGCTCCCTCGGGGATCGAGGCCAGCCGGTTCTGGGCCAGGCTCAACTCGTCGACTTTGTAGTAGAGCTTGAGCAACCGCTCGAGGCCGGGGCTGGTCACCACCTGGCGTCCGAAGGCGTGAGCCACCGCATCGATAGTCAGGTCGTCGTGGGTGGGGCCGATGCCCCCCGAGGTCAGCACGTAGGTGTGCTCGGCACTGGCTTTGGTCACGGCCGCCGCGATGATCTCGAGTTCATCAGGCAGGATGCGCACCTCACGCACGTCGACCCCGAGTTCGGTGAGTCGGCGCGTCAGAAAGGGGGTGTTCTCGTCCACCACCCGACCGGTGAGGATCTCGTTGCCGATGATGATCAGGCAGGCCGTGGCCGGTTGCATCAGTAGCCCTCCGCGTAGGCTGGCCGGCGCGGGTCGGCGCCGGCCTCGAGCACCCCGTCGGGTCGAACCCGAATCAGCATCACTTGACCGATGGCGTTGATGGGAGCCAGTTGGTGCCCCATGGCGCGTAGCCGGTCGCGGGTGTCAGGAGAGAGCCCGAACTCGAAGGAGATCTGGTCCGGATACCATTGATGGTGAATGCGGGGGAGCGAAACCGAGGTCTGGGCGTTGAAGCCGTAGACCAGGTTGTTGAGCAGCACCTGGAAAACGGCCGTGATAATGCGTGAGCCGCCGGGAGCGCCCAACGCGGCCACCAACCTGCCATCCTGTTGGACGAGGGTGGGGGTCATCGAGGAGAGGGGTCGTTTGCGGGGCTCGATCGAGTTGGCTTCGCCGCCCAGCAGGCCATAGGCGTTGGGCTTGCCCGGAGCCGCCGAAAAGTCGTCCATCTCGTTGTTGAGTAGCATTCCGGTGCCGTCGGCTACCAGGCAACTGCCGTAGCTGAAATTGAGCGTGTAAGTGAGGGAAACCGCCCAGCCTTTGTCGTCGACGACGCTAAGATGGGTCGTGTCGGGCGACTCGTAGCCGGGAGCTTGGCCAGGCCGGACCTCGGAACTCTTGCGGGCCTGGTCGTTGGGGATCGCGGCTCGCAGTTTGGCGGCGTAGGCCTTGGACGTCAGCCATTCGACCGGTACTTTGGTGAAGTCGGGGTCGCCCAGCCAGCGGGAGCGGTCGGCATAGGCGCTGCGCATGGCTTCGGCCTGAAGGTGCAGCTCGGCCGCCCCCGCGTGTCCCTCGACGCTGAACTGCTCGCCCTCGAGGATGTTGAGCATCTGGATCAGGTGGACGCCTCCCGAAGAGGGAGGAGGCATCGAATAGACGGTATAGCCGCGAAAGGTGGCCGAGACCGGTTCGCGCCAGACGGCCTTGTATTCTTTGAGGTCCTGGGCAGTGAGCAAGCCGCCGTGGCTTTGCACGGCCCCGACCAGCTGCTGGGCCAGGTCGCCTTCGTAGAAGTCTCTGGGGCCGGCCCGGCCGAGCCGGTGCAGGGTTTCGGCGAGATCTTTCTGGACGAAGCGGGTGCCGACCTCGGGCGGAGCCCCGCCGGGCAAGAAAATCGTCCGGCTCGATTCGAAACGGCTGAGCTTGGCCTGGGCCTGAGTCAATCCTCGGTGCATCCACGGAGTGACGATGATGCCGTCGCGAGCCAGGCTCTCGGCGGGGGCCGCAGCGTGCTCGAAGGTGATGGTGCCGAAACGGTCGAGAGCAGCTTCCAACCCGGCCACGGTGCCTGGCACTCCCATTGCCAGAGCACCTACGGTGGCGCGTTCGCGGTCCACACTGCCGTCAGCCTTGAGATACATATCCGAGGTCGCAGCCCGCGGGGCGACCTCGCGAAAATCCAGGGCGTAGACCTGGCCCTGGGGGTCGCGAATCAGCATGAAACCACCGCCGGCTAGATTGCCAGCGCGGGGCAGGGTCACCGAGAGAGCCAGAGCGGTAGCCACGGCCGCGTCCACGGCGTTGCCCCCATGCTCGAGCACCTGCAGGCCGGCCTCGCAAGCCTTGCGCTCTCCGGCCAACACCATGCCGTGGCGAGCCTCGGTCGCATAGAACCGGTCCTTTTCTTCGATGATGTCCTGGGCCCGGACCGGCAGGCAGACCCACAGCAGCAACAGCCAGGCAAGCGCGCGTCTCATGGGGCGGCCATTCCCGGCCCGCCAGGCTTCCTCCTGGCCATTCTGGTGTAGCTTCGGCACACTTCAAAGCCGGCCCGACCATAGAAGTCGACCAGAGTGGTCCAGTCGACCACTACCCGCCCGACTCGCCGGTGGGACAGGTAGTTGAGACTCTCCGCAAGCATCCGTTGGCCCAGGCCCCGTCCCCGCGCGGCAGCCGCCATGCCGACTGGGCCGATGCCTCCCCAGGCCAACGGCTGGTGGCGGACCCAATAGGTACTCGGGCCGAGCCAGCGGTTGCCCGAGTGCCAGGTATGGCAAAAGCCCAGCACCTCGTCGCCCTCGCGCACGATGACCACATCCTCCAGGTTGCCCTCGAGTTCGAGCCGGTGGCGGGTGTCGCGGCTCCAGCGCCCAGGAAACTCGCGTTCGAGCATGGCCAGCAGGGCGGGGACCTGGCCCGGACCGCAGCTTTCGAAGGGGCCGTGGCGGGGGGTCAGGTCTTGAGCTAGATCGACGCTGCATTCCACGGTCTGGAAGTCGCGCTTGCGAAAGAACCCGGTAGATTTCTCGAATTCGGCGGGAATTCCCGGCAGAAAGTGACTCAGGCTACCCCCTACGAAGACCGTCTCGAGGCCGGCCAAGCCAGCCTCGAGCAGAGCGGTGGCGCGTCCCTGGCGGCGATATTCGGGCAAAACCCCCAGAGCGTCGATGCAGGGGGCACTAGAACCGGGGGTGACCATGAGCAGGCCCACGGCCTGGTCGCCGTGGCGGTCGACCAGGATCTGCCGACCCTCTTGCTGCCAATGGGCGACGGTATTCTGTTCGAACAGGCGCCAGTCGAGCGGGTAGGGGGGGAAGAGACGGTTCCAGAGGGAGAGAATCTCTGGGGTCGGCAAGCTGGTTTCAATCATGGAAGGGCCTCTTTTCGGGGTGGCGAAGCGCGCCGCTGGAGGTGTCAATGTCGGTTAGAACAGAACGTGATTCGATGGGGACGATGGAGGTCCCCGCCGAGGCTTATTACGGTGCATCCACCGCTCGGGCGGTCTTGAATTTCCCTATCAGTGGTCGCGGTTTCGGACGACGCTTCCTGCGGGCCCTGGGGATGATCAAGAAGGCCTGCGCTCAGGCGAACCTGGACCTGGGCTTGCTCGAGGGCAAGAAGGCCGAGGCCATCGTGAGCGCGGCCGACGAAGTCATCGCCGGCCAGCTCGATCAACATTTTGTGGTCGACATCTTTCAGACCGGCTCAGGCACTTCGACCAACATGAACGCCAACGAAGTCATCGCCAATCGGGCCAGCGAACTGATGGGCGGCGATCGAGGCTCGAAGCTGGTCCATCCCAATGACGACGTCAACCGGGGCCAGTCCTCAAACGACGTCATCCCCACAGCCATGCAGTTTTCGGCCGCGCTGGGCGTGCATCAGGACCTGCTGCCGGCGCTCGAGGGGCTCGAGCAAAGTCTGCGCAAGCTCTCCAAATCTAGCTGGGACGTGGTCAAGACCGGACGCACTCACCTGCAAGACGCGACTCCCATTCGCATGGGTCAGGTTTTTCTCGGCTTTGCAGGCCAGGTCGAACGGTCGCGCCGTCGCCTCGAGCACGCCGTCGATGAGTTGTGCGAACTGCCTTTGGGCGGCACCGCGGTGGGCACCGGCATCAACACCCACCCGGCTTTCGCTGGCAAGGTGATGGGCCTGCTCGAGAAGGCGACCGGTCTCAAAGTGCGCGAAAGCGACAACCATTTCCAGGCCCAGAATAACATCGATATCATGATTTCGGCCTCGGGAGCCCTGCGGGCTACGGCTCTGAGTCTCTACAAGATTGCCAACGACATCCGCTTCATGGGCTCGGGTCCCCGGGCCGGTCTGGGCGAGTTGCGCCTACCGGAGGTGCAACCCGGCTCATCGATCATGCCGGGTAAAGTCAATCCGGTGATCCCCGAGGCCCTGCTGCAGGTCGTGGCCCATGTGCTCGGCAACGATAATGCCATCGTACATGGGGCTTATGGTAGCTACTTCGAACTCAACATGATGTTCCCGATGGCCGCCCAGAATTTCGATCAAGCCGTTGATTTGCTGGCGGCGGCCGTGGCCAACTTCACCACCACTTGTGTAGACGGCCTCGAGGTCACCTCGGCCGGCCCCGACGGGGTCGAGCGGGGTCTGATGCTGGGCACGGCCCTGGCCCCGGTGGTGGGCTACGATAAGGCGGCCGAGGTGGCCAAGACGGCGGCCAAGCAGAACAAGACCATCCGCGAGGTGGCCCTGGAGGTCACCGATCTTACCGCTGACGATCTCGAAAAGTTGCTGGATCCCCTTCCCATGACCGAGCCGACGGCGGAGCCGACCACGGCTTGAGGAATTTTCAAGACAGGCCCGAAGAACCCCCTAATGCTGGGGTTCTTCGGCCCTGGCCACAGGGTTGACAAACCCATGCCCTTTGGGTATACTCCATTTGCACTTGGCGAGAGTCCGGTGCTGCTTTATTATGCGGGGATAGCTCAGTTGGTAGAGCACTAGCCTTCCAAGCTGGATGTCGCGAGTTCGAGTCTCGTTCCCCGCTCCAGGACACGCTGGGGTAGCTCAGTCGGCAGAGCACGTCCTTGGTAAGGACGAGGTCGGCGGTTCAAGTCCGCTCCCCAGCTCCATGCCGCTTGCGGTCCGCTTTCGAAGCGGGCCGCGGGTCGTATCATAAAAGTGCAGCGGCTCTTTTTTTTTGTCGCCGGCCACGTTTTTTGAACTGCTCGTGTGGGTATGACAAGGGCGCGGCTCGACCAATTCCAAGGGCCGTTTACCGGTAAACAGGTCGCATACCGAAGGAGACCCATGATGGCAGCCCAGGAAGCCAAGACAAGAAAAAACGCAAAGGCAAGGCGACAGAAGAAGACGGACGCACCCGCCTCGGAAGAGCGGGGGCGCAGCGAAGGCGGGCAGAATACCGTGGCTGAAGGCGGCGGTCTGGTCGCACGTGTGCGTAAGTATCTTGTCGGGGTGCTGGCCGAGAGCAAACGCGTGACGTGGCCGTCCAAGGCCGAACTGATGGCCGGAACGCTGGTCACGTTTTTCACGCTGGTGATGTTTGCCGGCTATCTCGGGGTTCTCGATAAAATCTTCGAAAGAGTCCTTCAGTTTTAGTATGCGAGAGAGGAGACGGTGGCCAGCCGCCGTCGCAGCGTTTTGAGTATGGCAGCCGAGAATGAAACTACTCCCGTAGAGGAGACTGTTGTTGAAGCTCCCCAGGCAACCGCCGAGTCCGACGAGGGCGTCGAGAGCATCGAATCCGTAGCCAGCGAGCCGGAAGCTCCGCGGGATCCCCGCACCAACTGGTACGTGATTCACACCTATTCCGGCTACGAGAACAAGGTTCGCGATAATCTGATTCGTCGCATCGAGTCGATGAACATGCGCGACAAGATTTTTCAGGTGCTGGTGCCCACCGAAGAAGAGCTCGAGTTCAAGGACGGCAAGAAAAAGACCGTTCAGCGCAAAGTCTATCCCGGCTATGTTTTCGTCGAGATGATTATGACCGAAGACTCGTGGTACGTGGTGCGCAATACCTCGGGCGTGACGGGCTTCGTCAGCCCGGGTGCCAAGCCGGTCCCTCTGCCCGACGACGAAGTTCGTCGCATCAAGCAGATCATGGGTATGGAGGCGCCGGTTCGGGTCAAGATCAACCTCACCGTGGGTCAGAACGTGCGGGTCATTCACGGACCCTTCCAGGACTTCCACGGCGTGGTCGACGAGGTCAGCCCCGACCGCGAAAAGGTGCGCGTCCTGATTTCGATTTTCGGCCGCGAGACTCCCGTAGAGCTCGATTTTGGCCAGGTAGAGAAGTTGTCATAGTAGGTCGTCCCCCGACCGACTCTTGAAAGGGAAAAGCCATGGCAAAGAAACTAAAAGCAATTATTAAACTCCAGGTGCCGGCCGGCAAGGCCAATCCGGCCCCTCCGGTCGGCCCCGCCCTCGGTCAGCACGGCGTCAACATCATGGACTTCGTGAAGCAGTACAACGAGCGGACCGCGAAGCAGATCGGCATGATCGTTCCGGTCGAGATCAGCGTCTATGAAGATCGTTCCTTCACGTTCGTCACCAAGACGCCCCCGGCCAAAACGCTGCTGCTCAAGAAGGCCGGCCTCGAGAAGGGTTCCGGCGAGCCCAACACTCGCAAGGTGGGCAAAGTGACCAAAGCCCAGGTGCGCGAAATCGCCGAGTTGAAGATGCCCGACCTCAACGCTAACGACCTCGATATGGCGATGCGCATCATCGAAGGCACCGCTCGCAGCATGGGCATTGAAGTCAAAGGCTAAGAGTTAAATAGTGGGAGGCCGCTTCTAGAGGAGCGGCCGTCCGAACCACAGGAGGTAGAATGGGTAAGAGAGACAAGAAATACAAAGAGGCGCTCACCAAGTTTGATCGCAATCAGGGTTACGAACTCAGCGACGCGCTGGATGTGGTCAAAAACATCGCCTTCGCCAAGTTTGACGAGACCATCGAGATTCACGTCAAGCTAGGCATCGACCCGCGTAAGAGCGACCAGACAGTGCGTGGAACGACCGTGCTGCCCAACGGCACCGGTAAGACCCCCAAGGTCATCGTCTTCACCAAGGGTGATAAGATCGCGGCCTGCGAAGCCGCCGGTGCCGACGAAGTGGGCGGCGACGAACTGATCCAGAAGGTCAAGGACGGCTTCTCTGACTTCGACATCGCAGTGGCCTCACCCGACATGATGGGCGCCGTCGGTAAGAGTCTCGGTCGCGTGCTCGGCCCCAAAATGCCGAACCCCCGTGCCGGCACCGTCTCCCCTGACCCGGCCAAGGCCGTTCAAGAGCTAAAGTCTGGTAAGATTCAGTATCGCGCCGACAAGTCCGGCATCGTGCATTGCCCGGTCGGCAAAGTCAGTTTCCCTACCGAGCACCTCGTAGAGAATCTTCGGGTGCTCCTCGAGGCCATCGTGAAGGCCCGTCCCTCGGCCGCCAAAGGAGCCTATCTGCGCTCGGTCTGTCTGAGTTCGACCATGGGACCGGCTGTCAAGGTGGACTCCCAGAAGGCAGCCGCTTTCGCTGGCGTTCGCTAGTCGAGGACAGTGCTGTCCCCTGAGACGAAGGGCCCGAGCCTGAGAATTCCTTTCTGGCTCGGGCTTATTTTCTTTGTACTCGTCCTGCTGGCGCCACTCCCCGAGGGGATGACCCCGGCCGGCAAAAAGGTGTTGGCCGCCGCTTTTTTGATGGCCACCTGGTGGATCGGCGAGGCTTTGCCCATTCCTTGCACGGCCCTGGTGCCGCTGGCCCTCTTTCCTTTGATGGGAGTGATGAAGGCCGGCGATGTTGCGCCGAACTACGGCAACGAGAATATCTTTCTTTTCATGGGCGGGCTTTTCATGGCCATGGCCATGCAAAAGTGGAATCTGCATCGTCGCATGGCCCTCGCCATCGTGGGCCTAAGCGGGCAGAAGCCCGGCTATCTGATCATGGGTTTCATGCTGGCCACGGGACTGATCTCGATGTGGATCTCGGATACGGCCACGGTGATGATGATGATGCCCATTGGTGTGGCCGTCATCATGCATTTCGAGGAGCACCAGAAGCTGCCCGAGCAGAAGCAGAAGGATTTTGCCGCCGCCATGATGCTCGGAATCGCCTATGCGGGGGTGATCGGGGGCATCGGCACGCTGATCGGCACCCCACCCAACCTGGTCTTCGCTGGCACCGTGGCCAAACTGGTGCCGGACGCGCCCGAGATCGGGTTCGCCAAATGGATGATGGTGGGTGGAACGGTGACCATCACTTTCCTGCCTCTGGTGTGGGTCTATCTCACTCGCATCGCTTTCCAGATTCCCCTGGGTGACGTGGATGAGGGCACCGACCGACAAGATATGGTCAAGTCTCAACTGGCTCAACTGGGGCCGATGAAGAAGGGTGAGAAGATCACCCTGGCCGTGTTCTTGAGCGCCGCCCTGTTGTGGTTGACCAGGGGCGAATATCGCGGTGACGAGGTTCTGGCCCCTGGCTGGGCCCTGCTCTTTCCCAATCCCGACATGATTCACGATTCGACGGTGGCGATGTTGGCTGCCCTGGCCCTGTTCGTGATGACCGTCGACGGGGACCGGCGCGAGTATGTGCTCGATTGGGAATGGGCTCGCCGTATCCCCTGGCGCGTGTTGTTGCTCTTTGGGGGTGGGTTCGCCCTGGCTCACGCCTTCCAGGTGACCGAACTGGCCGATTGGATTGGCCGGCGGATCGCTTTTCTCGAGGGTCTCCCTGCCCCTTTGATGGTGGCGGTGGTTTGTTTCTTGATGACTTTTCTGACCGAGGTTACCTCGAACACGGCCACCACCACGGTCATGATGCCCGTGCTGGCCACCGCCGGCCACACCATGGGGATCGATCCTCTACTGCTGATGATGCCGGCCGCCATGTCGGCTTCGTGCGCCTTCATGCTACCGGTGGCCACACCCGGTAACGCCATCGTCTTCGGCAGCGGGTATCTGACCATTCCCCAGATGGCCAAGGCAGGCTTCTGGCTCAATCTGGTGGGAGTAATCCTGATTACCCTCGTCACCATTCTGGTGGGCGTCCCGGTTTTTGGTTTGCGCTACTGAGGCTGGCGGTGGGTGCGGACGGGGGTGTAAACTGGAGTTTTCACGCGGACGTGGGCGTGAACTGGATTTTAACGCGGAGATCAAGGAGAGGACGCAGAGATCGCGGAGGGGTTGCAGGTTTGGGGGAGTAGGCTCTCTAGCGATTTTTATGGTTGAGGCCGGTGCGGCTGGAAGGTCGTTCCCTGATAGTTCCAGGCGCGGCCGGTGCCGAAGGACTCTGCGTTCTCCGCGATCTCAGCGGTTTATAAACGGGCGGGCGTGTTAACGCGGACGTGGGCGCGAACTGGATTTTGACGCGGAGATCAAGAGAGGACGCAGAGATCGTGGAGGGGTTGCAGGTTTGGGGGAGTAGGCTCTCTAGTGATTTTTATGGTTGAGGCCGGTGCGGCTGGGAGTTAGCGGTGCCTGACCCGCGTCGGTTACCGACCGGGACCGAGGCGCGGCTTGGCCCAGCCAGAGGCGGGCCACTTCCAGCTGGAAGTCGCGGCGGGTGTGCGGCGCACAACCGGTCCCACGGTCGCCGCTGGCCCGAACCGAGGCCTCGGCCGGGGATTCGGCAGCACCCACGTACCACGCCGCCAAATCGGCCTCGGCGGGGCGGGGAGGTCGTTCCACCGTTGTTCAAGGCTTCAATGCGCGGCCGGCGCGCGCCGAAGGACTCCGCGTCTCTGAGCGGTTTTATAACGAGCGAGCGCTCACCCTCCAGACCACTTGACATCCCCGGCCGTGTCCACTATTATTGCTGGGCGCGGGGCTATAGCTCAGCTGGGAGAGCGCTTGCATGGCATGCAAGAAGTCGTCGGTTCAAGTCCGACTAGCTCCACCAAAATCAAACGAAGACAGGAGCAAACAGCTCCTGTTTTCATTTCGTTCGATGTTTTTCCGGGCGCGTGGAGGAACTCTAGTATTCTGGAAGAATACTCAAGCGTTATTTCCGAGGGTTTCCCTTGGAGTCGGAGTGGTGCTCCGGCAATGCGGCCCTCGCTGCAGAACTCGTTCGGGTGTGATGTGGGCGCGACTAGAAAAGAATTATAAAGACTACGGGTAGGTGACTTTATGGCATACCGGCCGTGCAGGTTTCGGAGTTCGGTGCTAGGCGTTTTTCAGTGCGAGAAGCACATGTTTCAGCATTCCTATCCGGAAATCTACAACGAACTCTACGAGTTTTGTCTTGAGAACGTTCCCGATCGATTTTGCGGATATGTCGATTTCGGTTTCAGTCTCGAAGGCGAGATGCCTAGAATTTTTATCAATTGTACGCATCCCTACCAGTCCCGTCCGCTGCGCAGTTTTCGGGACTGCATCGAGGAGTGCGATTACCACGATAAAGAGGGCGAGTCCCTCGGTTAGGCGCCTCACACACAGCGCCGCTACGGTCGGCGGTACTCAGACCCCTGGAGGAATCTGAATGGCGGACGCGGCCAAGGCCCCTTTTGTGGGCCGTCGGGAATATTTCGGCTGTTTGATCTATGATCGGTCGAATAGCGATTATATTCCCTTCGATCAAGAGGCCACTGAAATCTTCGAGTTGAGCGTGGACCGCTCGCTCGATGAGGTCTATCGAGAACTGTCTGACTCGGTCACGCGCCAGTCTTTCGACACGTTCGTTCAGCTCTGCTCGAGCATCGGGCTGTTCGAGAACGGCACCTTCAAAGGCGTTTTTCTAGAAGACAAGACCCCGGCCGGCTTTTACCATCTCTCGGCACCGACGCTGGTTTATCTTCAATTGACCCGCTACTGCAACCTGGCCTGTAAGCACTGCTGGGCCGAGGCTGGGGCGGCCCGCCCGCGCGAATTGACGATTCTCGAAGTTCGCAAACTGCTCGACCAGATGTCCGAGATGGGTGTCTATAAATTGCGTCTCGGTGGGGGAGAGCCCCTGGGCCGCGGCGACTGGTATGATATCGTCAAATACGCCAACGACCGTGGCATTCGAGCCAGCCTCTCCACCAACGCCACTATGGCTACCCGGGCTGTGGCCTCCAAAATTGGCGAGCTCGACATCGACGAGATCAAGGTCAGTCTCGAGGCGGCCAGCGAGAAGAGCTACGACTATATCCGGGGCGAGCGATCCTATCGCAAGGCCATCCGCGGCATCAAGAACCTCAAAGAGCTGGCCAACGCTCCGGTCTATTTCCATACCGTTTTGCAGCGCGACAACCTGACCGAGATCCCGGCTCTGGTCAAGCAGGCCGAGAAGCATCAGGTCGATCGCATCGTTTTCGATGTCATCGTCGGGTCGGGGCGCGCCCGCGAAAACCAACGATTGCTGTTGACTCCAGAAGAGGCCAACAATGCCCTGGATCTGGCTCGCCGGATCGGTCAGACCAGCCGGGTCAAAGTCGAGGTGGCCAATCGGGTCCCGCCGCCCTATCAGAAGAAGCGAGTTTTCGAAGGCTTCGGCTCCGAAGGTGGACGACTGCATCTGCACGTCAACTCGGAAGGTGTGGTATCGGCCAGCGGTTTCGTGAGCGAGCTGCTGCCGGCGGGCAACATTCGTGACAAGTCTCTGCGCGAGATCTGGGAAGAAGGCCCCGGCTTCAAGAGCTTGCGAAGCAGCCCCGGCAACCAGGTCTGCAACAACTGCGATTACTTCCGCTCTTGCCGCGGTGGGTCGCGCTCGCGGACTTATGCTACTCTCGGGTCGCTAACCGAGCCCGATC
The DNA here is from genome assembly GCA_050250895.1 of Vulcanimicrobiota bacterium. GTDB lineage: Bacteria > Vulcanimicrobiota > Xenobia > Xenobiales > JADMJV01 > CAYRFU01. Next base: position 92,358 of record JBFWNU010000007.1, read on the forward strand.
CGATGTGCCTGGTGGCCAAAGAGGCTGTTCGTTGAGCGAGTCGTCATTTTCTCTGACGCCGCGCGAAGAGGCCAGGCTTACGCTGCCGAACTGCCCCGGTTGCGATACGCCTCTCGAGGTGGCGGGGTTGGGTCTCAACGAAGAGACCACCTGTCCCCACTGCGGAGTCGTGATTTTGTTGGTTCGCATCGATGGGGTGCGAATGTTTCTGCGCGACGGCTGGACTTGAGCGGGCCGCCGATTCGAGGGTAAGCTCCCGGGCGTGTCGAAAATCTTTGATGGGGGCGCCGTTTGGCTTTGCCAGCGGCTTTGATGGAGTGAACCTGGCTGGATGTTGGCAGCGCGCTGGTTGATCTACCTGGGAGGAGGGGTTATCGCCCTCCTCTACAGCTATTTCTCCGGCGGCACGGTGATCACCACCTCCATCTATCGACTGTTGTTCGTGTTGGCCTCGACCCTTGCCTATCTGAGCTATGTCTCTTACTTCGGCCAGGGCCGGCTACCTTTGCCCATGCGATTGGGTTTGATTTTTTGCGAGGTGGCTCTGGTGAGCCTGCTGGTGGCGCTTACCGGCGGCCTGGCCAGCCCGTTTGTCTCGCTGTTGTGGTTGCTGGTGATTCTCAATTCCGTCGATCATGGCGAGCAGCTCGGAGTGGCGGCCGCTTTGTTATGCTGTCTGGGACTGGGGGCCATGGCCCGCGGGATGGGAGTCTACTCTCCCTCGCAACTGGGCGGATTATGGTTGGGACTGGTCGCCATGGGAGCCCTGGGCTTTGTGCTCGGCGGTCGGCAAAGCGGCGGCGAAGCCAGCTACGGCGGTGATGCCAGTCGCGAGATCGACCGGGCCCACCGCATCGCTCGCCAGCAGTCACGCGAGCGTAAGGTTCGCGAAGAGCAGCTGTACTACGAGCGACGACGATTCGAGGGCCTGGTCGAGGTGGCTAATAGCCTGGCCAGTCTGCGCACCCGCGACGAGTTGCTCAGCCAGATTGTCGAGCGCGCGCTCGAGCAGATGGAAGTCGAGGCTTCGGCGGTGTTGCTGCTCGACGAAGAGAACCACCTGGTCGTCAGCGAGGCGCGGGGGGTCAGTATTCCCACCCGCCAGCGCCTGGAGGGCCCCGTGGGGGAATGTTTCCTCGGGCGAGTGCTTCAGACCGGAGACATCCTGACGTTCGACGAGAGCCAGACTCACGAGGTGCTGCATCACTATGGTGAACTGGGCGCCTTCTCCGAGGTGGTGCGTGGCTCGCACCAGGCCCTCAATCAGGGTTTCACCAATCGGGGCGAGACTTTTCGCAACTTCATCGTGGTGCCGCTCTTTACGTCTCAGGACCGCTTTTCGTTTGGTTTGCTCTTTGTGGCCAATCTGCGCTCGCGTGACTGTTACTCTTCCAATGATGTCGGCTACCTCCGGATTTTGGCCACCAACGCCGCCATCGCGCTGCGCAATCTCGAGGCCAAATCGCGCATTGAGCAGACGCACTTTGAGATGATCCAGGCCCTGGCCCAGGCCATCGAAGCCAAGGACCTTTACACCAGCAACCACGTCGGACGCGTGCGTGATCTTTCGGTTCGCATCGCCGAGGTGATGGGATTGGCCCGGGAAGAGGTGCGCGAGATCGGGATCGCGGCCACCCTCCATGATGTTGGCAAGATCTCGACCCCCGATCGCATTCTCTCTAAACCTGGGGCGCTCGATGCCGAGGAATACGAGACGATGAAGGCTCACGCCGAGAACGGAGCCAACATTCTCAAGAACATCAAGAGCCTGCCCCCGTCCGTCCATCGTATGGTGCTGCACCACCACGAGCGTTGGGACGGCAAAGGTTATCCTCGCGGCCTGGTCGGCGACCAGATCCCCCTGGGAGCCCAGATCATCTCGGTGGCTGACTGCTACGACGCCATGACCTGGGACCGTCCGTATCGCCGAGGCTTCTCCAAGGAGGAGGCTCTCAAGCGCATGGAACATGGCTGCGGCACCCAGTTCAACTCGAAGATCCTGTGTGCTTTCTTTGCGATGTGTGGCTATCAGCCACGTCACTCTCCCGAGGCGGTTGCTTCCTTCGCCCAGACGAGCCAATCGTTGCAATTGGAGCGGCCGCCCACGTTCAGTTTTGCCACAATGTCCGAGGTTCCCGAAATCGGGGTTTATCCTGGATTTCAGGAAGGTGGCACGCCGGCCGCCTCGGCCGGGCGCGCAAATGCGGGCTCGACGAAGGAAAAGCGCCGGGTTCTTCAAATCGAAACCAAAAAGCCCTCGGTCCTACATATCGAACCCGACAAGGAGTCTTGAACGTGAGTTTCGAGCAGAACATACCAGACCAGCTTCTCCAGGCCCTTCGCGCTAGTCGAAGGGTATTGCTGGCTGCCCACATTGGTCTCGACGGTGACCATCTCGGCTCGATGCTCGCCCTTCGTAAGGCGCTCGAGATCCTGGGGAAAGAAGTGGTGGCCTATCTGCCCGAAACGGTCCCGCCCAACTATCATTTCTTGCTCGACCTCGACAAGCTTTCGCCAGAATTGCCCGGCCACGACTTCGATACCATCATTACCCTCGAGTGCCCTAACGTAGCCCGACTGCCGGCCGGGGTCGAGGTCAAGTCGACCCCCGCCACCGTGATCAATCTCGATCATCATCCCGACAACGAGATGTATGGTCAGCACATCTGGGTCGAGCCCCAGGCGGCTGCTCTAGGCGAGATGATTTGCGACCTCATCGAAAGACTCGACGTGCCGCTGGATCGGGCGATGGCTATGGGCCTCTATGTGGCCATTCTGACCGATACAGGCTCGTTTCAATACTCGCGAGTGCGCCCGGCCACCCATCGCCGGCTGGCTCGTTTGCTCGAGTTCAATTTGCCAACCGATCTGATCGCTCGTTCGATCTACCGTCAAAGCCGGCCCGAAGTGCTCAAGTTGCTCGGGCATGTGCTCACCGACGTAAGCGTTACCGACAACGGCCAGGTTGCCTGGGCCGAGATCCCTTTCGAGCGGATGCAATCGTATGGGGTCCGGCCCGAAGATACACAGTTTTTCATCGATGATGTGGATCGGGTGGCCGGTCCCGAGGTGGTCACGCTCTTTCGCGAACTCGGCGACGGGCGCATCAAGGTCAGTCTTCGTTCCAAGGACGCGCCGATCAACGCCGTGGCGGCCAAGTTCGGCGGGGGAGGGCACGCCAAAGCCGCCGGTTGCGTGGTCAAAGGCGACTTGAGCGAAGTGCGGGCCATGGTGGTGGAGGCGGTCACCGAAAGTCTGCGGGTAAATGCCTGAGAACCCTACGTTCGCCATTCATACCCTCGGTTGCCGCGCCAATCAGGCCGAGTCCGAGCGAATGCGCGATATCCTCGTCTCGGCCGGCTTTGCCGAGGTAGCCTTCGGGCAACCTGCCGACTGCCAGGTGGTCAATACCTGCACCGTTACCCGCGAAGCCGACCGCAAGTCGCGCCAGATGATCCGTCGGGCTCTGCGGTTAAGCCCGACCGTAGTGGCCACTGGTTGTGCCGTGGCCGACCGGGGCGGAGTCAAGAATCTGCCGGGCACGGCCCTGCGCTTGCCCCCGGAGCGGACCGAAGAGTTGTTGAGCTTGCTCGGTGCCGAGCGTTGTCCGGCCACCGAACTCGTCGAGAGAGAGACGCTGGCGACACGCACCAGGGCGCTGTTGAAGGTGCAGGATGGCTGCGACCAGTTTTGCAGTTTCTGTATCGTGCCGTACGTGCGGGGCCGCAGTCGCAGCCGGCCGGTGGCCGAAGTGGTGGAAGAGGCTCGGCGTCTCGAGCAGCAGGGTTATCAAGAGATCGTGCTGACCGGCATTCATCTCTCCATCTGGGGCCACGACCTGGAGGGCGCGCCGGACCTGGCCGACCTGGTCGAGGCCATTTTGACCGCCACCGAGAGGCCTCGCATTCGCTTGAGCTCGGTCGAGCCCGATCGCTTCCCGGCTCGGATATTCGAGTTGATGACCCAGGCCTCGGGCCGCCTTTGCCCCCATCTGCATCTGGTGCTTCAGCACGCCAGTGACGTCGTGCTCGAGCGCATGCGAAGAGGCTACACGCTGGCCCACTACCGGGGCCTGGTAGACGAGTTTTTCCAGCGCGTGCCCGACGCCTGCCTGACCACCGACCTGATGGTGGGCTTTCCCGGCGAGACCGACCAGGACTTCGCCTGCCTGATGGATTACGTGCGCCAAACACCCTTTTATCGCGTGCACGTATTCCCTTACAGCCTGAGACCGGGGACGACCGCCTCGAAGTTTTCCGACCAGGTGGAACCGGCCGTCAAGAACCATCGGCGCGATCGCTTGCTGCGTCTGGTCGAGAAAAAACGCGTCGAATTCTTGCGCGCTAACTATGGACGCACGGCTCGAGTGCTGGTGGAAACGGTCGAGCGGCCAGGTTGGGTGAAGGGTGTGAGCCACAACTATCTCAACGTGGCTTTTCGGGGCGGGCCGCGGCTGCTGGGTCGGACTCTCGACGTTCGCCTGGAACGGCGCCGTAAAGACCTTCTGGTGGGCAGCCTGGTGGGGGAGGACTTCCCGCGCCCCCATTGAAGGCACGGCTCTTACGGAGTGAGCTATGGCGGGTCTGTTCGACAAATTGCGGTCCCATCGTCCGCGGGTTGAGCCTCCTCAGGAGGGCCCTCAACGGACGGGCGCGGCACCGACCGATCTCTGGATGAAATGCCGCGAGTGTTCGGCCGTTCTTTACCGAAAGAACTTCGTCGAGAATCTCAAGGTCTGTGAGCAATGCGGTCATCATGAAAAGATGACCGCTCGCGAGCGTTTGGCTTCGTTGGCCGATCCAGACAGTTTTCAAGAGTGGGACAAAGGCCTGCTAGCCGAAGATCCGCTCGAGTTTGGCGAAGAATACCGCGCCAAGCTGGTCGCTGACCGCGAGAAGACGGGTCTCGACGACGCCATCCTGACCGGCAAGATCACCCTCGACGGCATGCCCATCGCCCTGGGAATCATGGATTTCCACTTCCGGGGCGGTTCGATGGGCTCGGTGGTGGGCGAGAAGATCTGCCGTCTGCTCGAGCGAGCCGCTCAAGAGCAGATGCCGGCAGTGGTCGTGACCTGTTCGGGCGGGGCGCGCATGCAAGAGGGCATGCTGAGCCTGATGCAGATGGCCCGCACCTCGGCCGCCGTGCGTCGCCTGGCGGCGGCCAACCAGCCCTACTTCGTCATCTTGACCGACCCCACCACCGCCGGAGTGGCGGCTTCGTTTGCGTCCCTGGGCGACGTCATCATGGCCGAACCCAAGGCCATTATCGGCTTCTCCGGGGCCCGGGTGATCGAGCAGACCATCCGCCAGAAGCTTCCCCCGGGTTTCCAGACCTCCGAGTTCTATCAAAAGCACGGCTTTATCGACTCGGTCGTGCCGCGACCCGAGCTTCGTCAGGCCCTGATTCGATTGGTAGCCTACTTTGTTCGACCGGTGGTGAAGGCATGAGCATCATTCTTGAAGTCGAAAAGCCTCTGCTCGAACTCGAGAAGAAGATCAAAGAACTCAAAGAGGTCAACTTGACCGGTCAAGTCGACCTCTCGAGCGAGATACGGCTGCTCGAGCGCAAGGCCGAGCAACTCAAGAAGAGCATCTACGAGAACCTCACCGGATGGGACCGGGTTCAGATTGCCCGTCACGCGGCCCGGCCCACCACCCAAGAATATATCCAGACCCTGTTCACCGAGTTCACCGAGTTGCACGGAGACCGCTTGCTGGGTGACGACCCGGCCATCGTGGCCGGGTTGGCCCGCTTCGAGGGGCGAGCATGCGTGGTCATGGGTCACCAGAAGGGCAAAGAGACCAAAGAGAACCTGGCCCGCAATTTTGGTATGCCCAACCCCGAAGGCTTCCGCAAAGCGGCCCGTCTGATGCGGATGGCGGCCCGTTTTGGCTTTCCGATTTTCACCTTCGTGGATACTCCCGGCGCCTACCCCGGCATCGTAGCCGAGGAGCGAGGTCAGTTCGAAGCCATCGCCTCGAGCATCGCGTTGATGACGGAACTGCCGGTGCCGATTTTGACCGTGGTCATCGGCGAGGGCGGCAGCGGAGGGGCGCTGGGGATCGCCGTCGGCGATCGGGTCTTGATCCTCGAGAACAGCGTCTATTCGGTGATTTCTCCGGAAGGGTGCGCCACGATTTTGTGGCGCGATGCGGCTAAAGCCAAGGACGCAGCCTGCAAACTGGGACTGACCAGCGATATTCTCAAGCGGTTCGGGTTGGTCGACGAGATCTTGTCCGAGCCTCTGGGCGGCGCTCACCGCGATCCAGAAGGGGTCATGCGCGGGGTGGGCCAGGCGCTCTCGAAGCATCTGGAAAGCCTGCTCAAGCTCTCTGGGGAAGAGCTGGTCGAGGGTCGTTACCACAAGTATCGGCAAATGGGGCGGCTGCGCGACGAGAGCCTGGCCGAGGCCCCTTCCAACTGATGCTTCGCAAAACCAGAATCGTCGCTACCATCGGTCCGGCCAGCAGCTCCGAGGAGATGATCGAAAAGCTTCTCGAGGCCGGCATGAATGTTGCCCGCCTCAATTTTTCCCACGGCACTCACCACCAGCATGCCGAGGTTTTTGCCCGCCTGCGAAGCATCAGCGAGCGGCTGGGTAAACCGCTGGGCATTTTGCAGGACCTGTGTGGCCCCAAGATCCGGCTGGGCGAGATGAAGCCCGACACGCACTTTGGCAACGGGGAACTGGTTCGATTCGTCAGCCACGAAATGGTGGGCGATGCTCATCAGGCCGAGATCAGCTACGACGGGCTTTTTCGCGAGGTCAGAGTCGGTGACCGAATCCTTATCGACGACGGCCTGCTCGAGCTGGTGGTCGAAGAGATCGAGGGCGAGGCCGTGCTGGCCCGGGTCAGGGTCGGCGGACCGGCCCGCTCGCGCAAAGGGGTGAATCTTCCGGGCGTGGCCCTCTCGGTGCCGGCTCTGACCGACAAGGACCGCGAAGATCTTCGCTTTGGTCTCGAGCTGGGCGTTGACCTGGTGGCTCTGTCTTTCGTGCGCCGGCCCGGCGACCTCGAAGCCGCCCGCGAGGCGATGCGAGAGGCCGGCCGTCGAGTGCCTTTGATCGTCAAGATCGAAAAGCCCGAGGCCCTGTTGAATCTCGAAGAGATCGTAACCAGAGCCGACGGGGTGATGGTGGCTCGTGGCGACCTCGGTGTCGAGATGCCCCTGGAAGAGGTGCCGCTCATCCAGAAAAAGCTGATTAACCTCTGTGTGGAAAAGGCTCGACCGGTGATTACCGCCACCCAGATGCTCGAGTCCATGGTGGTCTCGGCGCGTCCGACCCGGGCCGAGGTGAACGATGTCGCCAACGCGATTCTCGACGGCACCGATGCGGTCATGCTCAGCGCCGAGACGGCCACCGGCGCTTATCCCGACCGGGCCGTCGAGGTGATGTCCCGGATCGCCGCCCGCACCGAAGAAAGCCTGGATTGGCTGTCCATCCACAAGAAGACTCCTCCCAAAGGGCACGCTGTCGAAGCGGTAGCCCTGGCCGCCTGCGAGGTCGCCGAAGAGATTTCAGCTGGCGCCATCCTGGCTTGCAGCAGTAGCGGTCGCACGGTCCGAGCGATCTCGCGCTACCGGCCTCGAGCTCGCATCCTGGGGATCACCACCGACCCGCAGATCGCCCGTCGTTTCTCGGTCAGCTGGGGAGTTACTCCGATTGTAGTGTCCGACCACCAGACTACCGATGAACTGATCGAACTGGCCATGGAAGCCGCCCGCCAACACGGGGTGCCCACCGGCCAACCGGTAGTCATCGCCGCCGGTGTCCCGGTCGGTTCTCCTACCAACATGGTCACCGTCCGCACCCTCTAGCCAGCTGGAAGTGCGACCAAGCCGAGTACGGCGCCACGAAGTGCCGTCCTCGCGGCGCCTGGCTGGTGGCTCCCGGCCCTCGTGGACCCGGCCAGCAGGCGGACCCTCCGACCCGGCTCACCGGTCTTCCGCACGGAAGTAGCCGGCCGGTCTTCCCGCTCTAAACGGCCTGGTCTAAGCGGGCGGTCACGGTAGGGCACGATGGCGGTGGGCGTAAGCGGGAGTCTTGACGCGGGGGTGGGCGCAAACTGGTGCTTTAACGCGGAGTTCAGCGGAGGACGCAAAGGTCGCGGAGGGGGTGCAGGTTTGGGGGAGTAGGCTCTCTAGCGATTTTTTATGGTGGAGGTCGCTGGGGCTGGAAGGTCGCTACCGGGTAGTGCTAGGCGCGGCCGGTGCCGAAGGACTCCGCGTTCTCCGCGATCTCAGCGGTTTTGTAAACGAGGGGGCGTAAACTGGCGTTTTAACGCGGAGTTCAGCGGAGGGCGCAAAGGTCGCGGTAGAGGCGCCGCCGGCCAGTTGGTGCGCCCGTGGTTAGCGCCGTGCTCGGGCGAGTTTGCTCTTCCGTGCTTGAGAGCTTGAGAGTGGTCTCCATATTGATCGGGATCGGGCACCCACCGTGCCATCGCCGCTTTGTGCCCCGTTCGCGGGTTGCGCGCCGTACACTTCTGATCTCCGCGGTTTATTTCTCAGGCGCCCCACTGGCGAGGTCACCCAGTCGGCCGATTCGACCTGGTGCGCCCCTGGCCAACCCCACCAAAGAAAAGTGGGGCGGCCAGAATCGCTCCAGCCACCCCACTACCGTCTAACGACTACCGTCTGACTGACTACCGTCCGTTCAGGTCGAAGCGGTCGGCCTCCATCACTTTGGTCCAGGCGGCGACGAAGTCGTTGACGAACCTCTGCCGATTGTCGTCCTGGGCGTAGACCTCGGCGTAGGAACGCAAGATCGAGTTGGAGCCGAAGACCAGATCGGCTCGGGTGGCGGTCCAACGGGTCTTGCCGGTCTTGCGGTCGCGGATCTCATAGTGGTTGTCGCCGGCCGGCATCCACATGTAGCCCATGTCGGTGAGGTTCACGAAGAAGTCGTTGGTAAGAGCGCCTTCTTTGTCGGTGAACACCCCGTGCTTGGTGCCTCCGTGGTTGGTGCCCAGCACTCGCATGCCGCCCACCAACACGGTCATCTCGTGGGCGGTGAGCCCCATCAGTTGAGCCCGGTCGAGCATCAGTTCTTCGGCACTGACGGCAAAGTCTTGCTTGAGCCAGTTGCGGAAGGCGTCGTGGAGGGGCTCCAGCGGTTCGAACGACTCGCCATCGGTCATCTCGGCGGTGGCGTCGCCACGACCGGGCGAGAAGGGCACGCTGATGTCGAAACCGGCCGCTTTGGCGGCCCGTTCGACACCCAGATTGCCGGCCAGCACGATCGTGTCGGCCAGGCTGGCTCCGGCTTCGGCAGCCAGCGGCTCGAGGGCTTTGAGCACCCGGGCCAGTCGCTCGGGCTCGTTGCCTTCCCAGTCCTTCTGGGGAGCCAGTCGGATGCGGGCCCCGTTGGCCCCCCCACGGCAGTCAGAACCGCGGAAGGTGCGCGCGCTGTCCCAGGCTGTGCACACCAGATCCCGCACGCTCAGCCCGGTGTCGGCGATGCGCCGCTTGAGGGCGCCGACATCGTAGTGAGTGGGTCCGGCCGGGATCGGGTCTTGCCAGATCAGGTCCTCCTGGGGCACCTCGGGTCCCAGATAGCGGACTTTCGGCCCCATGTCGCGGTGGGTCAGCTTGAACCAGGCCCGGGCGAACATCTCGCAAAAGTAGTCGTGGTCCTTGCGATAGCGCTCAGAAATCTCACGGTAGATGGGGTCTTTGATCATGGCCATGTCGGCGTCGGTCATGATCGGGTTGTGCCGAATCGAAGGATCCTCGGCATCCACCGGCTTGTCCTCGTCCTTGATGGAAACCGGTTCCCACTGCCAGGCGCCCGCCGGGCTCTTTTTGAGTTGCCACTCGTGATTGAACAGCATCTCGAAATAGCCGTTGTCAAAGCGCGTGGGGTGGGTGGTCCAGGCTCCTTCCAGCCCGCTGGTGACGGCGTTGTTGCCGATACCCCGGCCGCTCTTGTTGAGCCAGCCGAAGCCCTGGTCTTCGACCGAGCCACCCTCGGGGTCCGGGCCAAGGATTTCGGCCTGGCCGTTGCCGTGACACTTGCCGACGGTGTGTCCTCCGGCGGTTAGGGCTACCGTCTCCTCGTCGTTCATCCCCATGCGGGCGAAGGTGATGCGGATGTCGTGGGCGGTCTTGAGGGGGTCGGGATTGCCGTCGACGCCCTGGGGATTGACATAGATAAGACCCATCTGCACGGCGGCCAGGGGATTTTCCAGAGTGGTCCGGTCCTCGCTCCCGTAGCGGCCGGAGCTGGGACCGAGCCACTCTTTCTCGGCGCCCCAATAGACGTCTTTTTCGGGATGCCAGATGTCAGGGCGGCCAAAGCCAAAGCCAAAAGTCTTGAGGCCCATGGACTCATAAGCGACATTGCCGGCCAACAGCATCAGGTCGGCCCAGCTGAGCTGGTTGCCGTATTTCTTCTTGATGGGCCAGAGCAGGCGCCGAGCCTTGTCGAGGTTGGCATTGTCGGGCCAGGAGTTGAGGGGGGCGAAACGCTGGTTGCCGGTGTTGCCTCCGCCCCGGCCGTCGGCCGAGCGATACGACCCGGCCGCGTGCCAGGCCATTCGGATCATCAGTCCGCCGTAGTGGCCCCAGTCGGCCGGCCACCAATCCTGGCTGTCGGTCATCAGGGCCCGAAGGTCTTTCTTGAGGGATTCTACGTCGAGCTTCTTCACCTCTTCGCGGTAGTTGAAGGCCTCGCCCATAGGGTTGGTCTTGCTATCGTGTTGATGCAAGATGTCCAGGTTGAGCGCATTGGGCCACCACTCCATCACGTTTTTCCCGAAGGCGGTGTTGCCCCCGTGCATCACGGGACATTTGGCAGCCGTTGTGGTTTGGCTCATAGATTTCTCCAATCGAGGGATAATACTTCGAACGCCATCATTACAGAAATCGCTGCCGGGGGGAATAGGAGTCGGCCAATCGGTGTCATAAGATTTTCTTATGAACCGAATCTCCATGAAACAGCTTCGTTACTTCAAGGCCCTGGCCCAGCACCGCCACTTCGGACGGGCGGCCGAAGCCTGCGCGGTCTCTCAGCCGGCCTTGTCCTCTCAAATCAGCAAACTGGAAGAAATCCTCGGGCTGCATCTGGTGGAGCGGGGCACCCGGCGCACCCATCTGACGGGCTTGGGCGAGGCGTTCGCAGCCCGGGTTCGCGACATCTTGAGGGCGGTGGACGAGTTGAGCAGCTTCGCCCGCTCGGCCCACGGGCCCATGGCCGGCGAACTCAGTATCGGGGCCATCCCCACCATCGCCCCCTACCTGCTGCCCCAGGCCATCCAGAACCTGCATAAGCATTATCCGGGACTCGAGATTCGGCCCCGTGAGGCGGTGACCCAGAAGCTGGTGGCGGACCTGCTCGACGCCCGCCTCGACGCGGCCTTGATGGCCCTGCCGAGCTCCGAGCCGGCTCTGACCGAGGCTCACCTGTTCGATGAGGAGTTCGTGCTGGTGAGGCCCTTTGAGGATGCCCAGAAGCCCGTACCCGACGCCCGCATGTTGCGAGAGATGGAGTTGCTCTTGTTGGAGGAGGGCCACTGCTTTCGAGACCAGGCGCTCTCGTTTTGCGGCGGTGCGCCTCGCTATCTGATGGAGGGCAGTTCGCTGTCGACCCTGGTGCAGATGGTGGGAGCGGGCATCGGGGTGACCCTCATCCCCAAGATGGCGGTCAATCTCGAGACTCGTTCGGCCAACGTCTCGGTGGCGCGGCTGCCCCAGCCCAGGCCGTCTCGCTCCATTGGCCTGGTCTGGCGCAAGACGAACCCGCTCTCAGACCAGCTGGCAGAGATCGCCGGCTTGTTGCTGTAAACGAAAAAGCCCCCCTGCGAGGGCTTGAAGTGGTGCGGGAGGGGGGACTCGAACCCCCATGACCGTGAAGGTCGCGGGATTTTAAGTCCCGTGCGTCTGCCATTCCGCCACTCCCGCGAGTGGTCTAGGGGCGGCCTTTCCCGCCGCCGCGCCCTCCGCGCTTGGCTTCCGTGTTGCGCTTGACGTCGAGCAGTCGCTCTTCGCTCTCGCGCTTCCACTTGCTCAGCATGTCCTCGAAGCCGGCCGGTTCTTTTTCTACAGGGCCCTTGCGTGGCCTGGGCGGGCGGGGGGGCGGCGGGGTCCCGCCAGCCACCTGTTTGATGGAAAGATCATACTTCCCTTTGTCGTTAAGGCTTAACACCCGCACCTGGACGGCCTGATTCTCGGCCACGAAGTTGCGGATGTCGGTGACATACTCGTCGGCGATTTCGGAGATGTGGACCAGTCCGGTCTGCCCGTCTGGAAGTTTGACAAAAGCCCCAAATTTGGTGACTCCGGTCACGGTACCTTCCACCACGGACCCTACCTCGACGGCCATCGACGCAATCCTCCTACAAGTTCACGCCGTCAAATTATACTCTCGGCTTCAGAGGAGTGTCAATTGGAGGGCTTGGTTGCGGGCGTCGGTGCATCGAACATGCGGTCGAGCACCTGCTGCACCAGACCGGGGGCGTCCTCTTCGATGGGCTCGGGAATGACCGTCTCGTAGACGGTGCGCACCGGGGCCGAGGGAACCACCACGTAAGCCAGTTCGCCGGGCTTGATGAGACCGAGCTTGTCGCGGGCGATCTCTTCGACCCCTTCGTTGGTCTTGAGGTGGCGAACCAGGGCTCGCAACTGGCGGTTTTGCTCGGCCAGTTGGCGATTGTTTTCGCGGGACTGATGAAGCTCGGCCAGTTTTTCTTTGTACTCGACCTGGCGACCGCGGCAAAGCTGATAGAGCTGATAGCCGCTGGCTGCGATCACCAGCAAGAGGGCCAGGCTCATCAAAGAGCCGGCGATAAGGTTAGAGCGAGTTTCGTTCTCATCCGGTCTAGTCATTGTTGAGATTTTTTCTAGCTCGAACGGATGCTCCCTGCCTGCTAGTGCAAGGGTTTCAGTCTGGTTTCAGTCCGGTCGAGTAGAGTGGAGACGGTGGCGAAGTTTGTTAAAAGATTGTTAACCGTGTCCGAGAGTGCGACGGCTGGGATTAACGGTCCTGGTAGCCACTTCGAGGGGAGGATGTGACGTTGCAAGCTGGTTTGATGAACGGCACCGACGATCACGAGAAGGCTCGCTGGGTTCGCTACGGTTGTGAGCACGCCATCGTGTGCGACGACCAGGCCGTGACGGGGCTCGACGTAAGCGTGGGCGGAATGCGATTGCGGGCCAATTCAGCGTTCGAGGTCGACCAGCGCCTCACCCTGACGCGTCCCGACGCTGAAGAGCCGGTCGAAGTCGAGTGCCGGGTGGTCTGGACTGGCCCGAGCAACGGCGAGGTCACCGAAGTGGGGGTCGCCTATGTGGACACTCCCAGTCGGGTCAAGAAGTGGGTCTACTCACTCATTTTCGCTTAGGGCGTTAGTTCCAGTCCTCGAGGCGTAGATACCAGTGTCCTCCCAGGGCCTTGTGTATGATTTCATGGCCTACGTCTTCAGGCATTTCCAGGCTATATAGGTAGCTCTCGCGGCTAGCCGCCCGGTCGAGGGCGAACTCAGCCAGGCATATCTTGCCGTCCTGGTAGTCGAGGTTGAGCCACAACACTCGCGGTCGGTCGCCACCTAGAGCTGTCGTAATCTGGTCGAAGTCGGTCTGGGCCTGAGGGTCGAAGGGACCGACGGGGCCGGTGAAAAGGTTGCAGGTGGAAGGATGGGTGCTCTGGGAAAAATTGCCACGGTGGTAAGCCAGATTGCGACACCAATCCTGATTGCGATAAGCTCTGACCTCGAGTGACGCCAAGGTGGGAAAAAGGCCTTCGAGGTGCTGGATGCGTTCGGCATGGCTGGCCCCGGGGGCACAACCGACCAGACCGAGCAGCAAGGTGATTAACAGCCAGCGCATCTTCGCTAGAAGTTCGCTCGGGAGTCGGAAGGGGCCTTTGACCGCCCCGAGGAACCACAGCCGATGTTACGATGGCTTGCCGCTTTACTTGTATTGTGTTGTCTTCCGGCCGTGGCTGAACCCAAGAATTACGAGCAGTTGGGCTTCGAGATCGAACTCGCTCCGGGGTGGGTCGAGCGCGAGGTCAGCCTGGAAGAGGGTCTGGTTCTGGCCGCTGGCGACGGGGGGGCGGCGCTGGTCGTTCTCCCGGTCGAGGGTGAACTCGATCCGGCGGTCTTTGACGACGAGGCCGAGGTCGAGAAGCTGGCTGCCGAGTTTGCCGGGGGTCACGAAATCACCGAGAAGAAGAAGCTCGAACTGGCCGGTCGCAGAGCGCTGTCAGTCTCGTTTATCGACGCTCCCGAGGGCGAGCCGGCCGGGCGCGGCCTGGTGATCATCGTGGCCGGTCCCAGCATCTGGGTGATGTCTTCGTTTATGGAAGAGGGTCGCTACCAGGCTGTCCTGCCCGAAGTCGAAAAGATGCTGACCACCTTCAAGCCCACCCGTTAGTGGAGAAGTTTACAACTCGTCTGCCTGGCCCGGTCGGGGCCGAGATACCATCGGTCCGTGCACATCCAAGCGCGGCAACCCTTCTGGCAAGCTTGTCAGGCCCGTCCGAGCCTTCGCTCGACCTCATCGCGAGATAGCTTCCGGCCATCCGAGGCGGGCTCTGGCCCCATCTACACGCCGAATCTGTTCCCGGTGGATCGCGACTACCGGGCCAAATTGCCGTTGCTCGAGCGCCTGACCTCTTTGGACAACATCGACCCGATCGCTCGCGAGACCATCTGCCGGGACCTGTCGGTCTTGCCGCGGTCTGTGTTAGCACTGCTGGCCGACGATGGCCTCAAGGTGGTGGCCGTGGCCCCGGGGCAAGAACTGGCCGACAGTGGCTACTTTACCGCACCCACACCCCAGGCTTATGGCCAGATGCTCGATCGGGGCCGCGGCTTGTTCGAGCAAGAAGTGGCCGCCGTCAAGGCCGAGCGAGCTCCCTCGGCTGATGACTCGGACTCTTTCGCCGTAGCCATGGCCGCCTACTGGTCGGTGCAAGAGCTAAGCGAGCGTCTGGGCAAGAGGTTTGCCGAAGAGAAGCTAGATTTCACCACGGTCCTCTGCCGTGAAGGTCGGTCGTTTCAAGAGTTGGCGGGTTCGAAAGCGGTCGAGTCTCCGCTCGAGCGCCAGGCTTTTCGCCAGGCCCTCGAGCGCCTCAACGGAGCCAACCTGACCATGGATGGCGACCGCTTGACCGCCGCCGAGGGGATTCTGGCGGTGCCGTATGTCTATCATAAGGGCCGCCCCATCCCGGAGTCCCTCCAGAAGCTCTCGCGCGTCAAGAACGCCAACTACGTCGAGGCGGCCCTGGGCATCCACAACAGCGAGGAACGGGTCATCATTCTGCATTCGACCTATGTGGTCGACCCGGCCGAGGAGGTCGGGCATTATCGGGTGGCCATCCATGAGCTCGGCCACGCCATCGACCATGCCCTCGAGCGGGCCCTGGGGCCTGAGCATCGCCAAGCCATCGATGGTTTCTTTGCCGAGGACAAGTTGGCCGGTCGCTTTCTCACCGAGCGGGCCTCGGATAATGTGCGCGAGTACTTTGCCGAGGCCATCGAGGCTTTCTTTACGCTGCCCCAGCCCGACGGTTTCGATGGTTACAAGACAGCCAACAATCGGCTCGAACTCAAGCGCCAGCGACCCGAGTTATTCGCCTATCTCGAGCAGGCTTTCGCCAGGCTCTCAGACGGGCCAACGTCGCGTGAGGCAGTCGGATAGAGCGTCGGCCGTCAAAGCCGCCGAGAAGAAATGACCCTGCGCGTATTCACAGCCCATCCCGGCCAGGGTGCGCGACTGCTGCAGGGTTTCGATTCCCTCGGCCAGGCAGGCGGTGCCCATGCTGGCGGCCAGCGCCATGACGGCCTGGGTGATGCCCAGAGCCTTGGACTCGTCGGGCACCCGTTCCACCACCGAACGGTCGATCTTTAGAAACTTGAGCGGCATCTCGGCTAACTGCTTGAGGGACGAGGCGCCTCGTCCGAAATCATCGAGAGCCAACAGCACCCCTCTGCCGTTGAGCCGATGCAGCGTCTCGAGCAGAGGGCCATCCTGAGCTGTTCCGAGGCCTTCGGGCACTTCCACCACCATCTGGCGAGGGGGAATGCCGGCTCGCTCGATTTCGGCCATAAAGTGATCGACAAAACCGGAATGAAGCAGTTGTCTGGGGGACAGGTTAACCGACACGAATCCGCTCTGGAGCTGGGCTGCCATCTTGCAGGCCTGGCTGATGATCCAGTGGCCCAGGGGCACGATGAGGTTGGTCTCTTCGGCCAGCTCAAGAAAGCTCGCCGGTGAGAGCAGACCTCGCATGGGGTGGTTCCAGCGTAGCAGGGCTTCGGCCCCGGCCAGCCGGCCGTTGCGAAGCTGGATGATCGGCTGATAGTGCAGTTCGAACTCTGCGTCTTCGACGGCGTGTCGCAATTGCGCCGTCAGCGCCCGTCGATTTTCGAGCTGGTCGCGCAGGTCATGGGTGAAGAACCGGAAGGTGCCACCCCCCTCGCGCTTGGCTTCGAAGAGCGCGGCCGAAGCCTGGTGCAGCATGTCGTCGACATCGGTGGTGCCAGGAAAGAGGCTGATGCCGATGCTGGCGCTGATGTGTAGCGGTTGGCCATAGACCGGCAGCGAGGCGTTGAGGGCGTTGAGCGCCCGGCGGCAGAAGTCCTCGGCTCGTTCGCGCACCATGTCCAGGCTGGGTCGGGCTCCCAGGGCCGAAGCGCTCAACACCACCAGGAAGGAATCGCCAGTCTGGTGAGCCAGGGTGTCCTGGTCGCCGATCTCGTTCTTGAGGCGTTGGGCCACCTGACGGATCAACTCGTCGCCCGAGTCTTTGCCCAGCACATCGTTGATCACGCGGAAGCGATCGATGTCCAGCAATATTAAGGCTACCGAGCCTTTGGTATCACAGGCCTGTTTGAGCGAAACTCCTAGATAGTGGCGCAAGATGACCAGGTTGGGCAGCCCGGTCAGGGCATCCTCATAGGCGAGCTGACGGGTCTGCTCGTCAATGGTGTGATGGACCGTCTCTTGATAGAGCTGCTCGAAGTGGCGGGCCCGAGCTTCATACTCGGCCAGGCGCTCGTAAGCTTGTCGATTCTTCTCGGCCAGACGCAGTTCGCGTTGGCGCAGTCTCTCGACTTCGCCCTCGGCAATGCGAGTGCGCACTTCAGCCTCTTGCAGCCGCCGCTCGAGCAGATCGGGATCGCGCTCGAACCAGAAGATTCGTGCCGGTTGGTCGTTCCAGCTGCCTTCGTGAGTGTGGACCATCAGGCTGCGGCGGCGACCGTTGTTGGCGTCGAGCACCAGTTCACGCTGGTCGGGGTCCAGTTTGATCGGGCGCCCGATCATCTCGGCGAGCGGTCGCCCGAAGAGTTCGCTAGCGGCTGAGTTTGCGCTTAGGACGGTGTTGTGGAGGTCGACCACCAATCCCGCGCATGGTGAACTCTCGAGCATCTCATCGAACACGGGATCTCTTTCGGCGCGTGCCGTCGTCTTCCCCCGATGCATCCTCAGCCGAAAAGGCTCAACTGGTGGGATCTGAATTCGCGACCGACCAGCAGCCGAACCTCCGGCCCGTCGACCCGCACAAATCCCAGCGTTTTTTCCAACCAGCCAAACCAGCGAAGGAGGGTCTGACAGCGTCGCCTGGCGGTGGACAAAGACAGCTGGGCAACCCGCTGAACCAGGCTCACCATCTCGTCGCGATGCAGGCTTTTGCTGGGCGAGAGCAGCATCTCGACCACCAGTTGGCGCATGATGTCGAGCTCGAGCAGGCTGCGACAGAGCAGTTCGTGGCGAGCCTCCACCGGCAGGGTGACGAACAGCCGGCCCCGGTCGCTGAGCTCGAAGGCCCGCTCGAATAGACCCAGCATCTCGGCCGCGTCGCGATAGTAGGCGCTCTGGCGCGGTGAAAAGTCGAGGGCCGCCGCCAGCGCCTCGTGACAGGCGTGGCCTTGCGCCACCAGAAAGGGCAGCACGGCCACTTTCTCGAGATCGTCGGCTTGAGGAATGCGGCCGGGTGTGGTGGTCGGCAGGTCCATCAGGCGACCGGGCCGGGCCACCAACCGATAGGCGGCGGCCCGCACCAGTATCGGACTTCGGTAGACCTCGGGGGGCTCGAAGCGATACTCGCGCAGTCGATAGACGGCCTGCTCGGGGCAATAGGTGAAGAAAACGCATCGCACCGGCTTGTCGGTCAGCTGGCTCCAGAATCGAAAGGGATAGTAGAGCTGGCGGATGTGGAAGTCGTCAGGCTCGCCCAGTTTGGCTTCGAACACAGCCACCATCTGAGGGCCTTCATAGCCGGCATCGACTTCGACCTGGACGCCCTCGACCGTGAGTTGCACCCCCGTCACCGTCACCTCGAAACGCGGTGACCGCTTGCGCCCTCGGATGGTGGGATAGAGGGTGGGCTGGTCGAGAAAATGCGAGAGGATACCTGAGTTGTAGGCAAGATCCAGATACTGCATCTCGGATTGGCCTCGCTCGCTGGTCTTCAAAGCGAACTCGGCACGCGAGGCAAAGTCGATGGGTGGCGGGCACGGCTCGAGGCGATGATAGCCCTGGCCCGACAGCACGACATAGTGCCCGTTTCGGACCGGTAACAGAAATAGGCCCTGGCGGGCCAACGCTTCGGGAAGCTGGCTGGAGTGGTCGAACTTGGCCATGAGTCGCGGCTCGAGACCTGTGCGAGTTTTGATTTCGGCCGCACTTAGGAAGAGCGGTGGCGGACCGGCCAGCAATTCTTGCCAGGCCTCGGCAATGGCGCTCACGGCGCCACGATGAGCAACTCTTTGATCTTGTTGCGGCGACTGGCCTTGCTGTTGATGAAGCGGTGGGCCTGCACCTCGATCTGGCGAAAGTCGCGATACAGTTCGCGAATCAGCGGAGCGCTCGAGTTGGACAGCATCACCGACACGCCCCGCTGGGCAAGTTTGGCGAAGACCTCAGCCAGGCGTCGCTGCTCGGCCTCGCCGAAATTGTCTTTGGTGTAACTGGTGAAGTTGGAGGTGGCCGAGAGGGGCTGGTAGGGCGGGTCGAAATAGACGAGATCCCCCGGGCGAGCCCGTCGCATGACTCGGTCGAACGGTTCAACCTCGAGTTTGACCCCCTGCAGGGCAAGACTGGCCGCCTCGAGGCGGCCGGGATCGAAAATGGCCGGCTTTTTGTAGCGGCCCATCGGCACATTGAAAAGACCTCGGGAGTTGACCCGGTACAGCCCGTTGTAACATGTCTTGTTGAGATAGAACAACCGGGCCGCTCGCGCGGTCGGGGTGAGGCTTTCGGGATCGAGGGCGCGGGTGGCGTAGTAATAGTCGTGGCCGTGCCGGGCGCGATGCTCGGCCAGATGCTCGAGCAACCCCTCGAGATCGGACTGCAGGGCTCGATAGAAGTTGATCAGCTCGAAGTTGACATCGCTGAGAACCGCTCGGCCTGTGGCCTGCCGTCGCAGATGGAAAAAGACGGCCGCACTGCCCACGAAGGGCTCGTAGTAGTGCTTGAATTCGGCGGGAAAATACGGCTCGTACTGAGCCAGGAGACGGCCTTTGCCGCCGGCCCACTTGAGCACCGGTCCGTATACTTGATGATCTTGAATCGTGGAAGCGCCCATGGTGAAGATTTTTCATTATTCCGAACCGGCGGGCGCGGTTCCTTTCGATAGTATGTTCGCTATTCCAATCTTACCTTCACCGACGCCCTGGCTCCTTTGCGAAGATATTCGACCGTGACCACCTCGCCCACTTTTGAAGCGTCGAGCGCCCGAAAAAGATCGTTGCTGGTCTGGATACGCTGGCCGTTGAGACCGACGATGATGTCTCCGAGATAGAGGCGGCCCAACTGGTCGCGGGCGCTGCCGCGCAGGCCGGCTTGAGCCGCCGGTCCGCCCTTTTTGACCTGGAGGATCAACACGCCGGGAAGGCGCAGGCGACGGGCCATCCCATCCGCGGCCGTCTCGATTCCGAGACCGGCCTTTTGCACCTTGCCATTGACCAGGATTTCGGGAACCAGCCGCTTGACGGTGTCCACGGGGACGGCAAACCCGATACCGGCATAGGCTCCTGAAGGCGAATAGATCGAGGTGTTGATGCCGATCAGCCGGCCCCGAGAGTCGAGCAGGGGCCCCCCCGAGTTGCCGGGATTGATCGCGGCGTCAGTTTGAATCACGCCGGTAATGGGGCGGCGTGTCACCGACTCGATCTCGCGGTCGACGCCGCTGATAATGCCGGTGGTCAGGGTATGGTCGAAGCCGAACGGATTACCGATGGCCAGCACCTTCTGGCCCACCCGCAGGTTGTCCGAGACGCCCACCTGGATGGGACTGAGTTTGTCGGGCGGGGCATCGATGTGCAGCACGGCCAGGTCTTTATCCGGCTCGAATCCGATCGGTCGGGCCTTCCACACCGACCGGTCGGCCAGCGTCACCTCGACGGCTTGAGCCCCGCGCACCACGTGGAAGTTGGTCACGATCGTGCCTTTGTTGTCCCACACAAACCCAGAACCCGTCCCCTGGGGAATCTTGGTGACATCCAGGCTAAACGGAGTGCGGCCGACGGCGAGGTTGGTCACGTAGACGACGGACGAAGAGCATCGTTCGAACACCTCGATCGAGTTGTTTTCGTCACTGGTGAAACTGGGGCTGTTGGCATCGGCTCGGGCTGGCTGGGGCGGAGTTGGCTGGGAGCAACCCATCAGCCAGATCAGGCTCAGAGCCAGAACGGTGTGCAAGGCTTTCATAGCGCCCTCCCTTTTACCCGGGCCGGCTCTTACCCTGGCCCGGGGAGGAGTTTTGCAGTTGGCTTACAGAATCAGGCGCGATGCCACTTCTGCTGCTGTTGCTGCTGCTGGCCGGACCGGCTCTGGGCGCCCCGGTGGTCAACCCCCAGGATCTGGTCCAGGGTGGCTATGTGCTCTATTTCCGCCATGGCCACGCCGAGCGCGGCCAGGATTGCAAGGATCCCAATCAATCCTATTGGTGGCGCAGTCACGACCCCAGCCTGACCCGACAGCTCGACGACCAGGGCCGAAACCAGGCCGCCGTGATCGGCACCGGCCTGAGGGCAGCTGGCATCCAGGTCGACCAGGTGAGGGCCAGCGAGTTTCGTCGGGCGGTGGAAACGGCCGAAAGCATGAGTCTCGGACCCGTAATCGTTGAACGCGACCTGACGCCGCTGTCTAGTTATGGGGCGCTCGAGCCCCGTCTCAACGAGTGTCTCAACCGCCGGCCCGCCCCCGGCACCGTCAACGTGCTGGTGGCCCACGGCCACGTCACCGAGTTATTCTCTCACCTCAACGAAGGCGACGCCGCCGTCTTTCGGCCGGGCCCCAACGGCCCGACCTTCGTCGGCTTTCTCCGCTACCAGGCCTGGCAGCACTAGCTGGCGTGATGGACTTCGAAAGAAGCGTCGGGGGCGATGCTCTCGAGCACCAGACGCGAGATACCTTCCTGACTGGCCTGGTTGCGCTCGAGTTGCTCGCGCTCGACCAGGACCACGCGCTGGATGTCGGAGTATTGGACGCCGTCAGCCACCAACTCTACCAGGGTGCTCTGGAGCGGTGACAGACTGGGGTTGAAAGCCGCGTTCTCGGCATAACCGTTGGCATAGACTTTGCCGTTGGCCTCGATGGCGATACCCGACGGGCACTTCGAATAGGGGGCGTAGGACTTCTTGGCGGCATCCAGGGCGGCCAGCACGGTCGGGTCCTGGGTGTCGTTGGCCAACTTGAGGTCGAAGTCGGGCGAGGCCAACAGGGCTCCCTCGATACCGAGGTCTTTGGGTCCGAAATTGCGCGGCAAGAGGGTCTTGAGTTCGACCGGTTCTTGACCGGGGATGAGGATGCCCAGGTCACCACCGTCTTGCAACTCGTTGAGGAACTGGCGGCAGTGGCCGCAGGGTTCGGCCGATACGGCCAGCCGGGACAAGCCTTTCTCACCGTGGGCCAGGGCGTTGGCAGTCACGAACTGTTCGCCGTGGACGCTCTGGTTGAGGGCCTGGTTGGGCATCTCCAGATTGACGCCCAGATAAAGGTCGCCACTGGCTCCACGCCCGACCGCGCCCACCAGGTAGTTGGAGATGGGCGGGCGCGCGTTGGCTTTGGCCACCGGGATCAGTTCGACCATCAACTGGTCGGACGACAGGTTCAGGTCTTTGCTCAGTTCGGCGGCCTGCTCTTTGCTGATGTGGAAGGGCCGAGGGCCGAGTTTCTCTTGAAGCTTGGCAGTGATCTCCGGTCGGGGAGCCTGAATGACCGCGGCGCCGGGCAGGTTGCTGGCTGCCAGGGCGGCCGCCTGGGCGGTCTGGTGACCGTGGTCGCAAAGGCCGGTAGGGCACGATTCGGCCGAGGGGCCGCCGGCCAGGTGGACATGATCGGCGGGGGCCGCCTCGGCGGTGTGGTCGCAGTGGCTACAGGCCGCTTGCGGGCGGGCGATGGTGACGCGGTTGGCTAGATTGGCGGAAATCATCATGGCTTCAGGTCTCTTTTCGGCTGATTTAGGCGGCGTTGCTGGCGTAGTTGGGGGCGGCCCGCAGGGTGTCGAGTTCACGCTGGGCGGTGGCCTTGGTCTTCTCGTCGGCGTCGGAAGAGAGAACCTCGCTCAGGCGAGCTTCTTCTTTGCGGGCGAAGGCAGCCAGTTCGTCGATGGGGGTCTTGAAGGCGTTGTAGCTGGGGCTGATGCCGAATTCTTTCATGGCGGCCCCGTGGGCCTCCATCTGCTCGCGGGTGAGGCCGATGTCGTTGGGGAACTCGAGCACCAGAGCCACATCGCGGGCCGGGTCGAGGCCCAGGATGCCGGGGCGGATGAACTCCTTCTCGCCACGCCAGGTGGTCAGGTCCCAGATGCCCATTGACTCCTCGACGCTGCGGCCGCCGCGCTTTTCATAGTCGCGAACGATGCGACGCAGCAGACGGTCCTCCGAGCTGGGGCTGTCGAGATAGACGTTGCGATAGGCCAGGCCCTTGTCTTCGAAGTATTTCACGATTTCAGGATGGGTGGCGTGAATCGAGTCGAGCACGATGATGCTGTCGTCGGCCACGGTGACATGGTGGGGAGTGTCTTCGCGGAAGCCGGTGACGGTAGTGGGAATGCGCCAATCGGGCGCCCATTTGCGCTTGTCCCCAGGGGGGGTGTCCATGAAGTTGTAGACGGGGATGTTGGATTCGCCGCTCTCGAGCAGTTTGGTCAAGTCTTTCTTGAGCTGGTCGATGTCCATGAAGTCAGGGTGATCCCAGTAGTGGGTGCCCTCGGTGGTGGTGGGGTAACCGGCTTGATCGACATCCTTGAAATACATGTCGCCTTCGATGACCGATAGGGGACGCTCGCCGGCGTATTCGGCCAACTTGGCGATGAGGGTCGATTTTCCGGCCGCCGAAGGGCCACCGACCAGCAACACTACCCGCTCTCCCTGGGGCAGGTTGGCCACCAGGTCTTGCAGATGCTCGTACTGATTGATCGTGCGGCCTTCGATGAGAGCCTTCTCGACCGCCTTGGTATCGAGGTCGCCGGGAAGGACCAGTTGCTTGGCTTTGCCGGCCTCGTCGAAGGGGGCGATGGCGTGATAGCTGCTGGGATACTGGTGGGCTTGAGCTTTGATGAAGTCGCTCGAGGCCAGGCGTTGGACCACCTCGTAGGTGCCTTCGAGCACCGGCTGTTCGACCGCGTTGGGACGCTCCGAGACAATGATCGAGGTTTGACTGCCCTCGCCTTCGACCACGGTTACCACGGCTTTGGTGTTGGGCCAGGCCTGCATATAGCTGGCCATCTGATCGGCCAGGGCCTGACGCTCGCCAGCCGTGTCCACCTCGCTGGCCTTGACCGAGCCGGTCGAAATATGAGACAATCCGTCGACCTGGTGGAACTTTCCAGCTGCGGGCCGGAAGGGATAGCAGATCTGCGGTTCAGGCCTGCCGCCGAGGGCGACGCTGTCGGACTGTTCGCTCTTGCTGCTCGCGGTGCGCGGGCTAGCGATGGCTCGGGTGGCTACGTTGGTGACGGTTGGGGTAACGTTCATCAGTGCTCCTGCGGATATAGAGTTCCTGCTTGTATAATGCCAGACCGGATCCGTCAATTGCTTGAATAGCATGTTAACACCCGGCCAAGACCCCGAGACCCAACTCGAGGCCCTCGTGGGGGCCTTCGAGAAGTGCACTTTGCCGTATGCAGATTGGAACCACCGGGCTCATCTTTCGGTAGCCTTCCACTACCTCGCTCGCTTCTCTGAAGGTGAGGCCACCGCGCGGATTCGAAGTGGGATTCAGGCCTACAACGCTAGTCAGGGCATAGAGCAGACCGAGACCGGGGGGTATCACGACAGTCTGACGATCTTTTTCGCCCAGCTCATCCGTGAGTTTCTGGCCACCGCTCCACCCGTCGCGACTGTCGGCGACTTGCTCGAGGAGCTTTGCTCGAGCTGCAGCGACAGGGCTCTGCCGCTTCGCTTTTACAGCCGCCAGAGGTTGATGAGCCGCGAAGCCCGTTTCGGCTGGTTGGAGCCCGATCTGGCCCCCATCCGGGGCAGCTGGAACGAACACGTCTTCATCGTGAGCGGTTGCGACCCCCAATTGCTGGCCCAGGCCGAAGCCCAGATGAAGTCGCTTTACACCACTGTCGAGCCGTTTGCGATGGAGCAGGCGGTAGTGGGTCTAACGGCCTGGTGGCACAACCAGCCCGTGGGTTGCGGCGCTCTTTGTGCTTTTGAGACCGACAGTCTGGAGTTGCGCCGGTTGTACGTGGCCAGACCGGCCCGGGGCAGGGGAGTAGCCCGCAAACTGCTGGGGTGCCTCGAGCAGCGGGCGGCCGAGGCCGGCTGCCAGAAATTGGTGCTCGAGACCGGGCCGGGCCAGCGCGAAGCGCTAGCCCTGTATTCTTCGGCCGGGTATCGGCCCCGGCCACCGTACGGACCTTATCTCTCCAACCCCGAAAGCCGTTGCTTCGAAAAGGCCCTCAAAGTTCGAGGCAGGTAAGGACCGCTTCACCGGGCTCGAGTTCGTCATAAGCGAGCACGGTCAGATGGGGGAGGCGACTGTGTAAAGCCTGCCACAGGTCGGCGCGCAAGACAGAGTTGACCAGCAGCACATCGAGCTGTTCTTGCTCGAGCTGGTCGGCGAGCTGCTCGCAACTATCGCGCAGGCCGCGTCGCGACTTGAGGGTCAGCAGATGATCTTCGGTCTCGACGCTCAACTCGGCTACCTCGAGACGTCCTTCGCCATCGAGCAGGTGGGCATAGAGGCTGCGACCCAGCAGCTGCCTCACCCGAGCCACGAGCTCGGCCAGTGAACCGGAGCCGGGAAAGCCCTCGAGGATCGCCTCGAGGATGCCGGTGAGGTCTGCGATCGAGCATCTTTCCCGCAGCAGTTCGCGCAATACCCCGCGCACCGCCGAAACGGGAACGTTTTCGCGTTCGAGTTCGAAGGTCACCGACGCGTCCTCGCGATCCAGGTGGTCGAGCAGCAGATTGACCATCTTGATGCTCAGTAACCGCCAGGCTTCTTCTTGCAGGGTCACGCCGAGGTGCATCTTGACCACCTGGGCGGCGGGCAAGACCTGCAGGCCGGTGGTGTCGATGCTCCCCAGCGCGGCGTCGTCGACCCAGCGGTACCCCCCTAATTCGGGGTCCCAATCCTTGCCTTCGGGAATCGTCTCTTCACCCGGTGCCAGGATGAGAAAGTCTTCGGGCACCCGCCCGTGCGTGAGCATCAGTTCGCGATAGCGCAGATAGAAGTCGCGCGGCCCCAGCTGGCTGTCGATATGGATCGAGATGTCTGGCAAGCTAAAGCCGAGTTGCTCGTAGACGTGTTCGCGCAGCTCGTGCAGTTGGCCCAACAAAGGTGGGTCCTGGGGGGGCGTGAGCAACCCCGACAGGCCGCTACCCAGCGAGAGATAGAGGGCGTTGGGATTGACCCGCTCCTGGGTCTCGCCGCCGGCGGCCGAGTCGGGCTCGACCCCCTCGAAACGGTTGAGATACCATTCGGCCATCCAGCGGCCCAGCGCCCAGCCGAAGCCATAGCGTAACTCGGCCGTCACCTGGTCGCCGTTGAGACTCTTGTCGAGGCCCTCGACGATGCGGGTGATTTCGTTTTCGAGCACCTTGTCCAGGCGATTGATCCAGTTGGCCGGTTCGGCTGGTTTATCCGGGTTGTGGCGAAATCGCTGGCCGAGCTGGGTCAGAACCTTTTTGACCTCGAGCTCGCCATCGCCTTCGTCGTGGTCGTCGACCCGAAGGTGCACCAGCACCCAGTCATGGCTGTCATCAGAAATCGTGAGTCGCTCAGAAAGATACTCTTTGAGGCGACCTGGGGCCGGCGCCGACCTCAGGTTGAGGCTGCAGACCGAGTATTCGCCCGAATCGAGGGCTCGTTTGGCGGCCTGGCTGAGGGTGTCGGGATCTTCAATTAGATAGGCGTTGCGAATGGTCCGGTTTTCGTTGAGTTCGAGGATGGCGCGCAGCCCAGGGCTATCCTTCTTCAATGGAAACCTCCCGCCAACGCAGTTGGAATCATTACCTTAGATTTTATCACTTTCATGTCAATGCGAGAAGAGCCTTAGAAAGAAAAAGACCAGCACTCCGGTGACCGAGACGTAGAGCCAGATGGGAAACGTGAAGCGAGCTAGTTTGCGATGATTGGCGAACTTCCCGGTCAGGGCGAAGAAGAAGGTCGACAACACCATGGGCAAAGCCACCACCGATAGGCCGATGTGGCTAAACAAGATGGTCAGATAAACCCGGCGGATGGCCGGGTCCCCCACAAAGCGGGTGTCGCCGTGTAAGGAGTGATAGATGATGTAACTGACGAGAAAAAGGCTGGAAAAGCAAAAAGCGGCCAGCATCAGTTTGCGGTGGCGCTCGCGCTCGCCGGCCCGAATGGCCAGCCAGCCCAACAGAATCGCAAAGGCTGAAAGGCCGTTGAGACTGGCATTGAGGGCAGCCATCCAGGCATAAGCTCCCGAGTCCCCACCGCCTTCGTGGAAATAGATGAGCCACACCAAGAATATCGTGGCGGCGGCACTAACTACTCCGATGGCGAAGAGACCTTTTTTCGTGTCCACGGTGGCGCAGTTCTATACGGGCCGAGAATCCCCCGCCCGCAGGGAGCAGGTCTTGCCAGGTTCTGGGCGGAACGGTGGGCCTGCCGCCATGCAGGAAGACGGTTCCCACATCTGGCTGTTCGGTTACGGCTCCATCATTTGGAAGCCGGATTTTGGCTATCAAACGAGCTTCCCCGCTCGCCTGCACGGCTACAAACGGCGCTTCTGGCAAGGCTCGACCGACCACCGCGGAGTGCCGGGCGCCCCGGGTCGGGTGGTCACGCTCGTGCCCGCACCCGGCCACAGTCTTCTCGGCATGGTCTTTCGACTCGAGGGCGATGTCGAACAGGTCCTGGCCGCCCTTGACTATCGTGAAAAAGGGGGTTACGACCGGGTTTCGATCGAGGTGGAGGCGCTCGATGGACGGCGGGTGTCGGCGCTCACCTACATCGCTACCGAGGCCAATCCCGACTATTTGGGTCCGGCCGATCTCGAGGTCATCGCGACCCAAATCGCGAGCAGTCACGGCCCCTCGGGCCCAAATCTAGAGTATCTGGCGCGCTTGCACCAGGCCCTGGAGGTTCTGGGCGAGCCCGACGATCACGTTCTGGCTTTGATGCAACTGGTCCAGAAAAGAAAAAACGGCGGTCCCTGAGGAACCGCCGCTCTTAGACTGCCCAGCTTACTTGCTGCTCAGGCCGAACTCGTCTTCCATGATGATCTTGAAGGTGTGATCCTTGATCTTGAAGGTGACGGCGCGTTCGCTGATACCGGCCACACGATACTCGCCGACTTTGTCGCCGACGCGTACGATGTGGGACTGGTCGGGCGAGGTCAGAATGGCCATGCGGCCAGTGCCTGAACTCACGATACCACTGATGGTGACGGCGGGAGGATCGATTTCTTCCTCTTCCTCGTCGGTATAAGCGGCTTCTTCTCCGCCCTTGTTGTCACCGCTGGCGGTGGCGCCTTCGCCACCGTCCTGGGCTCTAACGGTCGGACCTGCGTTTGGGTCCCCTTTTTTAGGGGTCTTGCCCCCTGAGAAAGTCCCGGCCTCGATTGGATTGATGAACGGATCGCGGTCCGTCAGTTTCGGCTTGGGCATCTTCTTGGGCCCCTGCTGCTCGGCCGGGGCCGGCTTGTCAGGAGTCTTCGGGGTCTCGGCATCCTCCGAGATGGTGACTTTGCCCGAGGCGTCACCCTCTTCTTGTGCCTGGGCGGCATTGTAGCCAGTCCCGGTGACCAGAGCACCGAGGATGGTTAGCGCCGCCAGGGACCTGAGAAATGACTTCATATACTAATGATCCTCCTATATCGTCTGCCGGCGGCCGGAAAGACTCGTCGGGCAGTGAGGACGGATTTGATCCGCCCTCTAATCTTTTTCACGATCGAACGCGTTCTTCCTTTCTGTTGGACACCCTGGTTTTTGTCCGATTTCTTTCTGAAAACTCTTTTAGTAAAGGTCGGTCTTGCCGCCGTTACGTAGGGATTCGGGTTGACGGGCCGAAAGGTCATTCCTGGAGTAAAAAACTATTATTCCAAGGTTTGGGAAAGGGTTTGCAGGGATTACCTGAAGTTAGGTTCTGTTATGAATTTTCCGTCCAGGCTTCGTAAAGCTAGAAAAGAAGCCCGTCTGTCTCAGCTCGAGCTGGGCCGGCGGCTGGGTGTTTCCGGACAATCGGTGAAAGAATGGGAAGCCGGCCGAAGTTCCCCCCAATTCGATAGGCTCAAGGAGATCGCCACCGTTACAGGCAAGCCTGTGGCCTGGTTCTTCCTCTCCGAGAGCGAACCGGGCGGCTTCGCCCGCACAGTCCAGGTTCTGCACGAGACCATGGTAGAACTCGAGAGAGTGTCGGCCCAGGTCGAAAGGATGAGAGCCCGCCTGACGCCAGTGGTGGGCAGTCTCAACGGCGAGACGCCTCGCCCCTGGAGTTCGCAGATGGAATGGGCCCACGAAATGCTATCAAATCTGCGGGGTGAACTCGACGAGATCGAGTATCAACGGCTGGTCGACATGGCTGCCAAAGCTCGCTGGAGCACTCAGGTCGGCTAGCCTTCACGTGCGTTGAAGGAAATTCAAGTGCTCGGCGGAAGTTCTCTTGATGGAACAAACCGCAGAGTACACCTATTTGACCGTCGAAGAATTCGCGGCCGCTGCCGGTCTTGACGAGCGAAGGGTCTTGCATCTGATTCGAATGGGCGAGATCGTGGCTTTGCGGCCGGCCCACGGCCTGGGCTACCAGATCCTCGATACGGAACTCGTTCGCTATAAGGACACTTACGGCGCCACCGTGCGCCGCAAGCCCAAGGTGCCGTTGCGGCGACACGAGGCTTTGATGGTTCGGATGGGTCGCCTGCGTGAAAGGCTCCAGGAAGAGAAGCGCACCACGCGCCAGCAGGGGCAGGAATTGTCCCGAGAGCGCGAGCTGCGCCAGCGGCTACAGCGAGAACTCGATGAGGCCAGGGCCGAACTGGCGCGTTTGCAAGACGAGTTGGCTCGGCCCTGGTGGAAGAGACTAGTTGGGGGCTAGTCTCTTTCTATTTTGAAGCGGTTGCGAGGGATGGGCCGGGCCCGCGGGTGCAAGCGGCATCCGATTTCGAGCAACACTTCCACCGAGGCCTCGGGAGGAAGTTCGGGCCAGGCCAGAATCGGCACGTGGCCGTAGCGCAGGTCGGTCAGGGCGCGCACCAGGCTGCGCAGTTCGAAGTCCACCACCAGGGCCAGAAAAGGAGCCTGCTCGAGTAGCGGGTCAAGTTCCAGGCTCAGGCTGTGAAGGAACTCTTCTCCGTCGTCGCTGGGCAAGTGGCCCTCTTCCATCCGCTCTTTGAGCTGTTGCTCGAAGCTCTTGGTCAGGGTGGCTACGCCCAGATAGCCATCGTCTCCCAGATAGGGCCGACAGATGTGGCGACCCAGTTCGGAGCGGACCCGATCGAGCACGCTGTCATGGTTGTCTTCGTCGGGCGAAACGGCCGTCACCACGGCCTCGAAGACCGTCTTCAAGTCGCCCACGGCCACCTTCTCGCGGGCTAACTGGCGAAAGAGAGTTACCACTTCTACCCGATCCAGGCGGCGCTCGACTTCTTCGCTCAAGACCGGGTAACGCTCGGAGAGCCGGTCCAGGCGCGGGCTCAGACTGTCGAGATTGATCATTCGGTCGGGCATGCGGCCCAGCACCTCGAGCAGATGGGCCGTCATCAGGCCGGCCGGGTCGAAGACCACACAGCCCAGTTCATGGGCTCGGGTGGCCTGGGTGGCGCTAATCCATTTGGCCGGTAGGTGATAAATGGGGTCGTTGGTTTCGACCCCGAGCAGGACCTGGGTGGTGGCCGGTGAGCCGACCACCAGCACGCCCACGGCATTGGACTCGCCCCTGGCCTCGATGCGCCCGTCGACCTCGATCTGATAGACGTTGCTCGGCAGATCGTGGCCGGGAGTAAAGGAAGTCTCGGGCACCGGGATACCCCAATCGCGGCTCCAGGCGGCCAGTCCGGTGACCACCCGGGTATAAAACCCTCCGTCGGTGGTGGGGTCGAGTAAGGGGGCAAGCTTGGGTCCCAGTCGCAGCACCAACTCGGGCGGCTGCCTGGACTCGAGGCGCTCTTCGAGACTTTGCCAGGCTGTCTTCATAGGCGCTCTTCCGTGATCCAGAAGTTGCGGCTGGCTACCAGTTCGCTCTCGAAATAGAGATCGACCTGATAGGCTCCCGGCAGATATCCGCTCTTGGGCGCGCGAAAGAGGAAGAGAGCGTCTTCGTCGGGCTGGGGGGCTTCGACAGTGGTCTCGCCCACCAGTTCGCCACTCTGGAGTTTGTCAACGCTGCGGGCCGACCAGATGGCCCTGACCGGCGTTCCCGGTTTGAGTTGCGAAGTGTCGACGATCAAGAAGATGGTTTCGTGCTTGCTGGCATTGTAGGTCAGGCGCGTCTTGGTGGCGTTGATGTCGTCTTGCAGGCGGATGTAACGGGGCTTGGGCAGTCGGTGGGTTCCGGCTTCGGGGTCGAAGCGAAAGCTGCGTCGATACAGGATGCCGTCTTGGATGCGAACGGTCACCTGAACGCTTTTTTGCTCGGGCCAACCGCCCGCAGGCCGGTCCAGGTGAAAGCTGACCTGGCGCTCTCCGGGAGCGATCGAGACGGCCTGAGGTTCGGCCAGTGGCTCTCCGGCAAGGCTCCAGTCCACGGTGAAGTCGGTGCGGCGGCTACTGGGGTGCAGGCTGACGATCAGGTCGAGGCTGTGGGTGTCGGGCGAGAAGCGTTCGGCGTCGACGGGCTGCTCGGGATCGTCGGTCAATACCACCGACCGCAATCGCGACATCGAGCTGCCCGGAGCCGGCGCCTCGGGCGAGGGACGCGGATCCGGGGCCATAGGGCTGGCTGCGGGGCTGGGCGAGGCCGGCTCGGGAGGCGGGGTTTGGCCGCAACCGCCCAGCCACCACAGCAGACCAGTCAGAGTGAGAACGTGAGCGAGTTGCCGCCGCATGGGTCGAGCTTCCCGCGGGCGCAATCCCAATCCTTCTGCGGCAGGAGCCTGAGTACTCAAAACCAAAGGTCAGCTCCGTGAGTTTCGATGCCCAGGGAATGATCGAGGTCAATTTTCCCCTCATTCTTCAGGCCTCGGAGTTGCCCGGCGAAGAGCCGCCCCTGGTGGTTTCGGTGGCAACCTGGGGCCGCGGCTGCAAACAAGAGACTCTGCAGGCCCTCGAGCCGTACCGACACGGGCTGGGTTTCAACGGTTCGGTGGTGGCTCGACCACCCCGAGCGCTGGCGGCTGAACTGTTCGAGATGCCCGAGTTGCAGACCGCGCAAGCGCCGGCCGGCAAGCGGACGCAAGTGTTGGGAGTGGCCTTCAAGTCGGTTTTCCTGGATTGGCTCGAAGGGTAGTCCTCTAAAGGCTTCGGCAGGGGGCGGCAAGAGCTTGGCGAAGGCCGACCCATGTCCGAAGAGAAAGCTACCTCCGACAGTCGCCTGGAGGACCTCGAAGCCCAGGTTGAAGGGCTCAAGACGAAGCTGCTGGTCGGCTTCGTGCTCATTTTGGGCCTGGCCGCCGTGCTGGCCCAGCGCGTCTATCTCGACAAGCGTGGCATCACCACCAACGGCATCATCCTGGCTGACGACAACGCTCCTCGCACGGCCCTGGTGTTGACTCCCAACGGCCACATTGCGTCGGTACCCTTCTCTTTCGCAGGTCAGTTGCCGGGTCTGGACTTCGAGGCGGTGGCCGGCCTCAAAGGCCTGGCTTTCTACGACAGCCAGGGCAAGCCTCGGATCTTGCTCGGGGTCAACGGCGAGGACCAGCCCGTGATGGCGGTGGTCGGGCCCGACGGCAGCCTGCAGTGGACCCCCGTGACCATGCCTGCGCCCGAGCAACCCGGTGGCGGCCAGCCGCCCCAGCCCGGCAGCACCCCCACGCCCGAGGCCACCCCCGCTCCCCCAGCAGCGCCTACACCCTAGTCCGCGCGGTGCGCCCGACCCTCACCGTCACCGAACTGTTGAGCCGCGTCAAAGCGGCCATTTCCACGCCCGAGCTCACCAGTAGCCTGGTGAAAGGCGAGTTGACGAATTTTCGCTACTCACCCTCGGACCATCTCTATTTCGTCATTCAGGATAGACGCTGTCAGATCCGGTGCGTGATGTTCGCCGCCGACGCGCGGCGCCTGCGGTTTCGTCCCCACGACGGGTTGACCGTGATCGTGTCGGGTCAACTGACTTTGTATGGGCCCAAAGGCGACTTGCAGTTTCAGGTCAAGGCCATGCGGCCGGACGGCAAAGGCCAACTGTACGAGCAGTTGGCTCGGCTCAAGCATCGGCTCCACGCCGAGGGGCTTTTCGACTCGTCGCGCCGCCGGTCTCTGCCCGTCTTTCCGCGCACGGTCGGGGTGGTCACCTCGCTGCAGGGGGCGGTGTTGCGAGACATCGCCACCACCTTGCGCCGCCGCAATCCTTCCATTCGGCTGGTCGTAGCCCCGGCCAGTGTCCAGGGCGACCTGGCCCCGCGCGAGCTGGCCCGGGCGCTGCGGCGGCTGGCCCCCCTGGTAGAGGTGGTGATTATCGCCCGGGGGGGCGGCTCGTTCGAGGACTTGCTGGCTTTTAACTCCGAGCAGGTGGTCCGAGCCGTGGCCGCCTGTCCGGTGCCCATCGTGAGTGCGGTTGGCCATGAGACCGACGTCACCATGTGCGACCTGGCTGCCGATAAGCGTGCTCCCACCCCTACGGCGGCCGCCGAGATCGTGGCCCCTCCCCGGGCCAAAATGTTGGAGGAAGTCGAGGGGCTGCGCGGCCGACTGAGTCTGGCTCTCGACAGCCGCAGCCGCAACCATCGGCAGTTTCTCGACCGCCTGCTCCAATCGCCGGCCCTGCTCTATCCCTTCCGAACCATCGAACAAGAGATGCAGCGGATAGACGACCTCAAGACCCGTCTGCCCCTGGCCCTGGCGCGCCGGGTCAAAGACGAGCGGGGTCGGCTCGAGGCTCTGCGCCGCAGCCCGGCCTTGAGATTCCCTGAGCAACTGGTGGCCAAGGCCCGGGAGCGGTTGGCCGAGTT
This sequence comes from Vulcanimicrobiota bacterium, assembly GCA_050250895.1. GTDB lineage: Bacteria > Vulcanimicrobiota > Xenobia > Xenobiales > JADMJV01 > CAYRFU01. Next base: position 125,842 of record JBFWNU010000007.1, read on the forward strand.
GACCGCGGCGCTACCGGTGGCCATGGAGCGCCGTTTGACCGGCTCGCGTCTCGAATTGGCGGGGCTTGGGGGCGAGCTGAAGGCGCTATCGCCACTGGGAGTCCTGGAACGCGGCTACGCGATCTGTCTGGACCAAGACGGCAAGCCGATTCAGGCCGTTGCAGGCAGGACCCCGCAAGAGAAAATTGAAGTTCGGCTGGCCGATGGCAGTTTGGCGGCCCGCATCGAGTCGGTCCGCCCAAAGGAGATCCCCCGTTGAGCCAACCCGAACAGTGGAACTATGAGCAAGCTTTGACCCGGCTCAAGACGGTGGTCGAACAGCTCGAGCGGGGCAGTCTGGGGCTAGAAGAATCGCTGACGCTCTTTGAAGAAGGCATGAGCCTGAGCCGCATCTGCGACGAGAAACTGACCGAGGTTGAAGCTCGGGTGCGAGTGTTGGTGGGCCTGGGAGAAAACCCGTCCACTCGCAGCGACCTGGACATGGAGTTTGTGAGTGTGGAGGGAGACGGTGAGTTTGACAACCGCTAGCCATTTTGATCTCAAGGGGTATATGACCGAACACGCGGCCCGGGTGGACCGGGCGCTCGAGAGTTATCTGCCCGCCGACGCGAGCTATCTTGGCCACGTGGGCGAAGCGATGCGCTATTGTCTTTTCCCGGGTGGCAAGCGGTTTAGGCCCGTGCTGGCCCTGGCCGCCGCCGAGGCGGTGGGAGCGCCCTACGAGCGCGCCATGCCCGCTGCCTGCGCCTTCGAGATGATTCACTGTTTTAGTCTGGCTCACGATGATTTGCCCTGTATGGACGACGACGACGAACGGCGCGGCAAGCCGACCTGTCATAAGGTATACGGTGAGGACGGGGCCTTGTTGGCCGGCGACGGTCTGGCCATCTGGGCTTTCTATGTGGCCGCCGAGCGTCCTGAGGGGGTCGGGGCCGAGCCCGCCCTGCGGGTGGTGCGCGAACTGGCCGAGTGCTCGGGTCATCAGGGCATGGTCGGCGGTCAGCTCATCGATCTGGCCGGCCAGCGCGGTTCGGTCGACGGAAAGGGCCTGCAGGCTATTCACGCGGCCAAGACCGGGGCCCTGATTCGGGGCGCGGTCCGGTGTGGCGCCATCGTGGGCGGCGCCGACGAGGCTCAGCTCGAGGCCCTGACCCAGTATGCCGAACGGGTGGGGCTGGTGTTTCAGATCACCGATGACATTCTTGATGCCGGCGAGGATCCCGAACCCATCAGCTATCCGGCCCTGTTCGGGCTGGAAGAGTCACGCCGCCTGGCCCGGGTGGCGGTGGAAGAGGCGCTGGCTTACCTCGAGCCGTTCGGTCCGGCCGCCCGTCCGCTGCGCGAACTGGCGACCTTTTTGCTGGAGCGCGAACAGTAGGTGAATCCGTCCGCGGCTTCCACCCGGTTGCCTCGGGCCGTGCAAGACCTGGGTCGGGCTCTCGACAGGGCGGGAGCTGGTCCGGTGGCCTGGCGCGGAGCGGGCGGTGAATTCTATTATCATTTGACCGGCAGCCCGTATCGGGCCCTGGAAGAGTTGTCTCTGTCGGCCACCACGACCTACGAGATGCTGGCCAGAGCCATCGGCTGGTACACGGCCCGACGACTCGATGGTCTACGCTCGCCCCTGACGGTGGTGCTCGACCGCCCGCCGTCATCCGAGACGCAAGACTTGCTGGCCGTGGCCGTGGGCCGCAATCTCAATCTGGTCTGTGTCCTGCTCGACCTGGGTCGCAAGGCCCCCACCTCGCTCTGGAACCCGCTGCGCCGCGAGGCCCCCAGCGGTCACCCCGAAGAGTTGTGCGAAGAGACCGGCATGCGGCTGGTCGGCTGCTTCGATGCGCGCAAGCCGGATCGCCTCGAACGCGAACTTGACGAGACCCTGGCCGACGGTGGGACCCGGTTGGTGGTGGTCCAGTGCGAGGCTCCTGAGGAAGCCTCGAGCGGCTCGCTGCCGCCGGTGCGGGTCGAATCGGGCTGGGCTAGCGAGCTTTTACTCGATAACGTGCTCGAGCGGATGGCCCTGGATCTGGCCGACTCTAATAACGAATTGGTGTTCTGGGCTCGCTCCGGCTCTCCGGGACCGTTGAAGAGGCTGGGCGAACGCCTGGTCATCAGCAACTTGCGAGGCATCATCGAGCAGGCCGTGGGCGTGAGCGTGGCCGGCTTCTATCCCATCTTGATCGTGCCGGCTTCGGGGTTGCCCGAGTTGCTGCCCGAGCTACTCGAGTATGGGTCTTTTCCGGCCAGCGTGTTGGTGGCCGATGGGGGCCTCTCGCCTCTGCTCGACGGCGAGGGCAATCCTTACTATCATCCCGCCGGACTGCGGGATCTCTCGTTTTTGCGCACGCTCCCGGGCGCGGCCACGGCCTGCCCGGCCGACGAAGAGGAGGCGGCGGCGCTGCTGCGGGCCGCCCGCAGCCATCCCGGCTTTGTGGTTCTTCGCTTTAGCTCGGCCCCATCGGTGGGCATTCCTGGCGAAGCCGTGGCCATCGGCCGAGGGCGCCGCTTGAGGCAGGGGAAAGACGCCGCGATCATGGTGGTGGGCAGCACGGTTTTTCCGGCCGTGCTGGCGGCCGAGAGCATGCGGGCCTGGGGTATCGAGGTGGCCGTCTATGATATGCGGTTCGTGCGGCCTCTCGATCTCGGCTTGCTAAAAGAGGCGGCTCGTTGCGGCACCCTGGTCACGGTGGAAGAGCATCTGGTCACGGGCGGCTTTGGGTCGAGCGTGCTCGAGGCGCTGGGCCAGGAAGAGTTCGAGCCGGTGCGGGTGCGCTGTCTGGGCATCCCCGAGGGAGAGCATGAAGTGGCCACCGCCGCTCCCCTGGAAAGTTTTCGTCTGCACGCTGAGGGCATTGCCGATACGGTGCGTCAGATCCTCGGCCTGACGGCTCCCGGTGATTTCTGAGGTTGGGTTTCGGGTAAAAGGATCGAGGTCTGCCTGAAGGAACTTCCGGGGGGGGATTGCGAACAAGTGCTCGATCGATGACGCCTTTTCATTCTAGTTTCAGGGTGGGTGCGTAAAAGAAATAGGGGTTCGGGGCATATCATAGAGCGGGGGTTCTGTGGAATCTTCAGAGAATAGAAGACTCTTCCCACGCGTTGAACACGTCGTTCACGGCTGGTATCGTCTCGGCCAGGAGAAGTTTCGACGGTGCAAGACGCTGGATATGTCCCTCCAGGGCGCTTTGCTGGTGGTGGATCACCTCTTCGCGCCAGAAGAGAAGCGCTTCGAACTTCATCTCGATCTCGACGCCGATTGGCAGATCGCTTTGTTTGCCGAACCCCTCTGGCAGCGACCCATCTTCTTTGGCAAGCAGTTTCTGACCGCGGTTACCTATAAGTTCAAGAATTCCCAGGACAAAAGCATGTTTGGGCTGTGGGTCCAACGTTCCAAGACCAGCGACGGCGAACGACCCGACTATCTAGAGCCTCCACGAACCTCGCCAATGGCGTCGAAATCCAGTTTTGAAGAAGAACTGCACGTTCCCTCGAAGGTGGTCACCCGGACCCAGCGCTGGCGCCAGTTGTTGGCCAACGTGCGAGCGGTGGTGCCCTGGGTTGATGAAGAGAAGCTGCTCAAGTGCCGGCGCCGCGAACCTCGCATTCCGGTGGGTATGAGGCTCCGGCTGCTGCATGACGGCCAGCAGACCTCGGTCGAACTGCTCAATATCAGTCGGCACGGACTGCGGGTGTATGTCGAGCAGCCGTCGAAGCTGCGCAACGAGGCTGTCCTCATCCTGGATGAAGATTCGCTATTGGTAGGACGCCGGCGGCTCAAAGTCACGCGCCTGTGGGACCTTGAAACAGAACGATCGGGCCGCGTATTCGGCATGGGGTTGGCCGAGCCGGCCGAAGTGGTGGACCAATCCTGGCTGGGCGATCTGTTGCGACGCCTGCAGTATGACCTGGTGGAACCGCGCCAGGCTTTGCGCTTGCCGGTGAGCGTTCCGGTGCGGGTGCTGGCCGAGGACCGAGAAATCCTGGCCGACGGCGAAACCGTCGACATCGGCCTCGGCGGAGCCCTGCTAGAGGTAGACGCCGCCCTGCCGGTGGGCAATACCGTAGTTGTTTCGATGTGCGATGGCGAGGAGATAAACTTCGACCTGCTGGCTCGGGTATTGCATCAGGATGCCAGTCAGGGAGTGGGTTTTCGCTACGGAGTGGCTTTCTTCAAAGGCCGCTCCCAGAGCCATTTGCAGCTTTCGCGAGCCTTGAGCAAGCGGGCTCGATGGTGGAGTTTGGACAGTGAGGGCCGGTCACCGGCTGGCCCGGCTACCTTGAGGAGCAGTTATGCCTGAGCTAAATATTCAGAGCAATGTTGACCGAGGGGTTTCGGTCCTGTCGTTACGGGGGCCGTTTCGGCTCGCCGGGGCCTCGGAGTTTCGCAAAGCCAGTTCGGGGCTGATCGAAAGTGGGGTGCGCAAAGTCGTGGTCGACCTTTCCGAGGTCGACGAACTCGACGGCTTCGGATTGAGTGCGCTGGTGGGATTGCTGGCCCGCCTCCATCGCCTGGGGGGGCGCATGGCCCTGGCGGGCGTGAATCCCGAACTAAAGAAGAGGTTCGAAGCGACCTGGACCGAGGACGTGTTCAGGCAACATATCACGGTCGCTCAGGCGGCCACGGAGATGCAGAAAAATGGCTGAAGAAGCTGCGGTCAAGGATGATCGAAAGAAGCTCAGCTCGGATATCAATCCTATCGCCTGGTTGATCTGGGTGGTAGGCCTGGTGTTGTCGCTGCTGGGAACCTGGATGCTGGTGCGCGAGCAGACTCTGGTCTTTCCCACGGTGGCGGTGCTGCTCTATCTGGCCGGGGCGGTGCTGACCGCTGGCGGTACGGGCCTGGCTCTGAGCCTCACCGATCCCGCCGGCTGGGCCTGGGCGTCGCTTTCGGGGGTGATGGCTCTGCTGGTGGGTCCGCTGGGCGTGGTCATGGGAGTGGTTTGCTATCTCATGGCGAGGGGTCAGCCCACCGGCCAACCGCTTACCGAAGTGGTCAAGGCCGAGATGTGGATCAAGGCCGAAGAGCCCGAAGAGGTCGACGAGCTGGCTCCGCTCGATCTCAAGATTCGCGAGCAGGCTCGCACCGAACCCATCGTCGACCTGTTGCCCTATGCTGACGTGGCCACGGCTATCGCCATCGTCAACCGCTTGCGTGAACGCGGCAATCATGACGACATCCAGATGATTCGCCAGATATCGCGCGATCCTCGGCCTGAAGTCTATCAGTACGCCATCTCGCAGCTCGACCGTCTGGAAAAGGAGTTTGCCGGCCGCATCTATCGGATCGAGGCGGACATGAAGGCCCAGCCAGCCCGGACCGAGCTCCGCATCGATCTGGCCCGCGAGTATCTGCGCTACATCGACAGCGGGCTGCTGGACGAGGGCCTTCGGGACTATTATTGGGAACTGACCCTGGCCCACGTGTTCGAGGCCATGCTGGCCCATCCGCGCGGCGAAGAGCTGGCCGTCGATGTGGCTCACCTGCTGCATATGCAGGGTCTCTACAAGTCGGCCACCCGGGTGGCTCAGGCTGCCCTCAAACGCGCCCCCGAGAGTCTCCAGGGTCAACTGCTGGTGTTGCAGACCATGGTCGATCAGGCTCAGGCCGAGGGCAAATACACTTTGCTGCGCGAGGCCCGAACTCGAGCCCTGGAATCGGCCTGGGCCGTGCCCGTCCCGAAGAAACGCGAGGCCGGAGCCGGCCCCACCTTCGATCTGGCCCACTTCTGGTTTGAAGGGAGAAAGTCCAATGCTTGACGTTCTCTTCCTGTGCGAGGGTACCTACCCTTACGTCCCCGGCGGTGTGTCGAGCTGGATTCACTCACTCATCGTCGGCATGCCCGAACTCAAGTTTGGGGTGCTCTATCTGGCTCCATCCGAAAAGGACGAGCTCAAGCTACGCTACCAGTTGCCCCCGAATCTGGTGGAGCTGGTCGTCTTTCCGCTCTATGACCTGGTTTATAGGCCCCAGCCCACCAGCCCCTTCAAGTCGGGGGCCTGGCAGGATGTCGAGCCGTTCATCGAGGGGATCATCCAGGGCGAGGCGCGAGGTTTCGACAAAGCCTTTCCGCATCTGTGCGGCAGCGGTGACCGCGAGCCGACCCTGACCATGAAAGAGCTGGCGACTTCGTTCGAGAGCTGGAAGATGCTCACTGACTCCTATCAGCGCAACTACCCCAAGTCGTCGTTCAACGACTTTTTCTGGTCCTGGCGCTACGCATTCTTGCCCCTGTTCAAGCTGTTCCACGCCGATATCCCTCCGGCCCGCCTCTACCATACGGTGACCACCGGTTGGAGCGGCATGCTGGCAGCTATCGCCGCCCGCCGTCGCAAGCGCCCTTTCATCGTCACCGAGCACGGCCTCTACGTCAACGAACGCCGGATCGAGATCTCGCAGGCTGACTGGATCTATGTGGACGCTCCCACCCGAGGCGCCCTCGAAATCGGCTTTGGTACCTTCAAAGAGATCTGGATCAACCTGTTCCTGGCTCTGGGCAAACTCTGCTACCACGACGCCAGCCGCATTTACACCCTCTTCGAGGGCAACCGCGACAAAGAGATCGAGTTCGGGGCCCCGGCCGACAAGATCGACATCATTCCCAACGGCGTCAACGTCGATCACTTCGTCTCGATCGAAAAACGCGCTCTGCCCGAGAAGCGCGACGCCTTCCGGGTGGGACTCATCGGCCGGGTGGTGCCCATCAAGGACATCAAGACCTTCATCAAAGCCTGCCGCCATATGGCTCAGGAAATCTCGACCCTCGAGGTCTATATCTGCGGGCCCACCGACGAGGACCCTGAATATTACACCGAGTGCGAGACGCTGGTGGATGCCCTGGGCCTCAACCAGGTGGTCAAGTTCACCGGCCGGGTGGACGTCAGCCAATACTATCCGTGCCTCGATGTGCAGGTGTTGACCAGTATTTCTGAGGGTCAGCCTCTGGTCGTTTTGGAAGGCTTCTGTTCGGGGCTACCGTGTGTGGCCACCGATGTGGGGGCCTGCTCTGAGCTGGTCAACGGTCGCAGCGCCGAGGACATCGCCCTGGGACCGGCCGGAGTGGTGACCTGGGTCGGCAACCCTCGTCAGACGGCCGAGGCGGTCATCGACCTCTATCACAAGCCCGCCAAACGTCGGGCCATGGGAGAGGCGGGCAAGGAGCGGGTCAGGCGATATTATCAGCGCTCGGACATGCTCGACGCCTATCGGCGAATTTACGAGTCGCACATCCAGAAACTCGAGAAAGTAGGGGCCGGATAATGGCTGGCATAGGCTTTCGCCTTCGTTCTTTTACTCAGGAAGGCACCATCGGTGGTTTTCTGAAAGGGTATTACAACGCGGCCCTGGTGGCCTCGGGCCCCTGGATTCTGACGGTGGTGACACTGATCGCAATTCAGTTCCTAATGCGCCAGACGGCGGCGCGCACCGACCTGTTCCTCGAGACCATCATCTACATTTATGCCTTTAGCCTGATCACCACGGCTCCGTTCCAACTGGTGATCACGCGCTATCTGGCCGATCAGCTCGACGCCCAGAAGCTGGGGGCCCATATCCCGTCGCTGGTTTCGATCACCCTGGTCAGCACCGCTTTTCACGCGGTCGTAGGGTTGCTCTTTTTCTCGACGGTCGAGGTGCCGTGGCTGTATCGTTTCACGGCGGCGGCCCTGTTTGCGATGGTGGCTCTGGTGTGGTTGTTGATGGCCTTTGTGGGGGCGGTGCGCGCCTTTCATCTGGTGGCCACCGCTTTCGTGTCGGGGACGATCGTGAGCATCCTCTCAGCCTATGGCCTGGGCCTTCGCCTGGGAGAGCCAGGCTACCTGATGGGGATGTTGCTGGGGAACTCGATCATCGTGGCTATCTGCTTGACGGCCCTGGCCCGCGAATTCGAGTGCGCCGCCTCGTTCAACTTCGAGTGGCTCGAGTACTTTCGCGAGACTCCTTATTTGCCGGTGGCCGGAATGCTCTATTACGCGGCCATCTGGAGCAGTATCATGATCTACTGGTTCACCATCGGTGACCCGGTCCAACCCCACGTTCTGTTCGCCTACGAGGCCATCGACCTGGCATCGTTCTACGCCCAGATGACCATCATTCCGGCGGTCACCATGTTCTACGTCCACAACGAGACTTCGTTCTACGAGGACTATCGCGGCTTCTATAACGCCGTGCTCGCCAAGAAGAGCCTCGATGTCATTCGCGATCGCCGCGAGACGCTCGTCAAGAACCTCAAGGAAGCCTTCTTCAATCTGGGACTGGTCCAGGCGGTGGTGACCTTTGGCGCCATCGCCTTCGCCCCCCAGATCGCCACCGGCTTGCAGATGTCAGAGCACGAACAGCAACTGTTCGTGAACATGGCCCTGGGCGCAGCGCCGCAGGTGATGCTGCTGTTCGTAATGGTCATCATGTTCTATTTCCAGTTCTACAAAGAGGCTATGTTCACCAGTCTCATCGCCCTGGTCGGGTGCCTTGGCTTTGGGGCCCTGACTCTGTGGCCGACCCATCGACCCGACCTCTACGGGTTCGGCCTGCTGGGGGGCACCGGTATCGCCCTGGTGGTGGGGTTGTTCTGGCTCTTTGATCGTCTTTCGCTGCTGGACTACATCACGTTTTCGTCGCAGCCGTTGGCCGAGGAGGTCCCATTCCGGCAGGATATGTTGACCTCGCGGGGCGGCTTTGGAAAAACTATCGTCCAGGACGGTAAGCTCCTGGTTAAAACGGAGAAATCGCTATGAATCGACTGCACTACGCCTGGGAGACTTTCATCCTCTATGGCCTGGTTTGTCTGGTAGGGAAGATCTTTAATGGCGGTAACTGGGCCTTCGTGGGGTCCGCCTTTCACCCGTTCATTTTGATCATCGCCCTCGAGGCCGTTCAATACGGATTGCATCAGGCGCTGTTCGCGGCCCTGGTGGGTGTGATTCTGTACCTGCTGGCGGCCGGTCAGATGGCCGGGCACGCGGGTATCCTGTTCTCGATGGCGGTCACCGCGCTGCTGCTGGGATTGACCCAGGAGGCTCGCAACCGGCAGCTGCGCGAAACCCGCTCAGAACTCGAGGAAGTGCGCACCGACCAGGAGCGCCTGCGCCAGCGCATCAGCGTGTTGACGGCCGCCAACGCCGAACTCAACGAGCGCATCCTGGGCGAGGTCAATACCGTCCAGTCGTTCTCGGAGATCGCCCGCCGCCTGTCGGTACTCGAGCGTGACGACCTCTATCCGGCTGTATGCCAGTTGATTCGCGACTATCTCCAGGCAACCGAGGCTTCGTTCTATGACCTGCAAGATGGAGCCCTGGTGATGCGCGCCGAGAGCGGCTGGGCCAAGGTCCCTAAAGAGGCTCAGAAGTTGACCGACGGTGAAGGGTTGCTGTGGGAGGCGGTGCGCCAGAAGCGGCCGGTGACGGCGATGGAACTCGAGATTCCGGCCAAGGCCGACGCCGCGGACCCGGCCCGTCGTTACGGTCGTCTGATCGCGGCCCCGGTGCTGCATCCCGACACCAAGGAGCCCATTGGGGTGGTCTCGGTCGACCGCATGCCGTTTAGTCGCTTTCATGGCGCCAGCGTCAAGATTCTCGGTGTGGTGGCTCGCTGGGCGGGCGACTCGCTCTACAACGCCGCGCTTTTCGAGCAGCTTCGCTCGCAAGTTGAGAAAGGAAAGGTCGCCAAGGCCTGAGGTCACCACATGCTGCGGGAATTACTCAAAGGGATTAAAGCCTTCGTTATCGGGGGCGAGCTACCCACTCCCGACGAAAGTCGGATCGCTCCGCGCCTGCTTTGCCAGTATCGCGTGAACTTGCTTTACGGAGATACTGAATTCAAAGCTTCGGTAGTGGACATCGGTAGCACCGGGATGCGCCTGGAGGGCGTGCCCGAGATGAACAAGGGTGACCACCTGCGCATCTCCTACCCCTTTGCCGAGCACTTCCAGGAGGATGTCGGCTTCGAGGTCGAGGTGATGTGGACCCGGGTGCGGACCCACGATGGTGTGCGTCTGACTGGCGTGCGCTACATCAAACAGGGCGAGGAACTCAAGGGCACCTGGGTGCGAACCCTGCAAGAAGAGGTGGGTCTGCATGGCGATTCCACCTTTCAGAAGCGAAAGCACGTGCGGCTGGCGACCACGCTCAAGGCCGAGGTGCGCGACCTCGATTCGGGGCGTTTCCTCAGTCAGGGCAAGGTCAACAACCTGAGCGTTGGAGGCGCCCTGATCGAGTCACCCGAAGAACTCAAGAAAAACAACCGGGTCATGGCCTTGATCGGCCCCCACCTCAACTATCCAACCCTCTCCGTCCACGCCCGAGTGCTCAATAGCCGGGCCGACGAAGACGATGGCGTCTATCTGCACAGTCTTCAGTTCGTTGACGTCAATAAGAAGCAACTCAAGACTTTGGAACGTCTCGTGCTCAAGATGCTCCAGGGACGCTCGCTAGGTTGATGGGAGACCGCATGCGTAAAATTGGAGCTGTCTTGCTCTTGTCTGTGCTGTTCATCGGGTGCCCGGTGCAGAGCCAGGTTCATTACGAAAAAGGGGTCGCACTGCTGCGTGACCGCAAGTTCGAAGAAGCCACCACCGAACTGACCAGGGCTATCGAAAAGGCTCCCAAGTTCGCTATGGCCTATATGAAACGGGGTTACGCCTATAGCCGGCAGGGGCTCTACGATCAGGCGTTGGAAGACTATCGGGTAGCGATCGAGCTGGCTCCCAAGGAAGCTACCATCTACTACGACCGGGGTCTTCTCTATGACGAGATGGGTGACCATCGCCAGGCGGCCCTGGCCGACTTCGACAAGGCCCTGGAACTCAATCCCGAGAACGCCTTTGTCTGGGCTGCCCGCGGTAACGTCTACCTCAAGCTTTTGCAGTTCGAACGGGCTATCGAAGACTACGACAAGGCCATCGAACTCAACCCCAAAGAGGTGGTGCCCTATTCTTCTCGGGGCAACGCCTACCTCGAATTGCGCGATTTCAAAAAGTGCATCGAGAGCTACAACAAGGCCATCGAACTCGACCCCGAGCACGCGCTGGCCTTTGCCGGTCGTGGCTACGCCTATCTCGAGCTGGGGAACTTCGAGAAGGCTCTGGAGGATTGCGAGAAGGCCGTTCAACTCGACCCTCACCTGGGAGCCGCTTATCTGTCGCGTGGCTACGCTTACATCCGAGCCCTGGGCGACTACGAAAAAGGGATTGCCGATTACACCAAAGCCATCGAGTTAGACATTGAAGAGGCCAAGCGCCGTGGCAAGGCCGAGAGCTTCTTCTATGCTTATGTAGCCCGTTGCGACGCCTATCGCGAGGTGGGCGAGCTGGAGAAATCGCTGGCTGATGGCGACCGGGCCATCGAAATCAATCCGGCCTATGCCCAGGCCTATCTCAGCCGTGGCAAGACCCATCAGGCGCTCGGCCATGCCGGGCTGGCGGCCCGAGATTTCGACAAGGCCATGACCCTCTTCGCCGAGTCGGCCTATGCGCGCTCGGCCCGGGCCTGGCTGCACAACGAGCAGGGTCGTTACAAAGAGGCGCTGGCCGAGTACGATCAGGCCATCAAGCTCGACCCCGATTACGCCGACGCCTATTATGGTCGCGGCAACGCGTTGGTCAAGCTTAAGAAATACGACGAGGCAGTGGCCAGCTACGACAAGGCCATCACCCTCAATCCCACCTACGCTTACGCCTATTCGGCTCGGGCTCAGGCCAAGCTGCTCAAAGGCCAGAAGAAACAGGCGCTTGACGACTACAACAAGACCATCGAACTCAGCCCACGTTTTGGCTCGGCTTATTACGCCAGGGCCGGCGTCTATTCTGAACTCGGCAGCTACGACCAGGCCATGAAAGACTATCAAAAGGCGCTCGAGATGGGCGTCAACCCTGAACTCAAGAAGTCGGCCGAGGCGGCCATCAAGAAACTGAAAAAGGAAAAGCCCTAGGCGCTGAGGGCGGCCACGAGACGCTCGAACTGTCCCTGGGCGGGACGGTTGACCGGGGTGGGGTAGTGCCGGGCCTGTTGGCCTGCCGGCCCGCTCTCTAAGGCCTGGCGCAGGGGAGCGTCATCAGCCCTGGGCTCGAGGTCAGGAAAGAGATCGAGCTGGGATAGATCGTTTAGGCCCAACCGCTGGCGCATCCTCTTGCGAGTGCGCACATACAGGACCGAAGCTCCCCGCACCAACCCCTGTGGCTGGTGGTAGAGTAGAGTCTCGTCAGGACCGAAATGGAACGGAGTTGGATGGCGGCTGGGCAAATTTCACCTCGTCTGGCCCCAAATCTAACCCGGGCGAAGTAAATTTTAGGCTACAAAATTGTTAACACTTGTCGCGTCGCCGCGAAGGTTCCCCCCCGCCTCGACGAGAAAGCCCTGGTATGAAGCGCCGGGTCCTGTGGGCGGTCGCTGTCTTGGCGGCCCTGGTCTTAGCTGGGCTGCTTCTCTGGTGGACACGGCTGCCGCGTTTGGTGGTGTATGTGCAAGAGTCGAGCCCCGGGTTGCTTGACCGCGCGCATTACCGAACCGTCTTTCGCCAGGCTGGAGTGTGGCGGCTCAAACTCAACGACGGCGAACCGGCCGAGCTCGGCTGGGACGAGCAGTCTCGAACGCTGGCCATCGAGCTGCGGCTAGTGGAAGAGGCTAATCCGAAAGTGAACAAGTCCTCTCGAGAACTCGGATTGACCGGCCCGGGTTTCACCGAAGGAAGGGTTTCCACTGTGTATCTGGTGGATGTGAAGGCTTTCGTCATCAAACACCGTGGAGACTATCTGCACCTGCAGACAACCGATTGGAGCGAGGTCGAACGCCGTCTGGTGGCCAATACCGCCGTGCACGAGAGTTGGCACGCCATCGCCTTGAGCGCCTCTCATAATCCGACCGACAAGGCGGCCGTCATGTACATCGATCCCGGTCGGGCGGCGGTCCAGTTCGGCACCACCCGCATGCCCTTCACCAGGGGCCACGAGCGAAGGCTGCGAGAAATCTTTCGAGAAGGTCGGGTGGATGGATAATCCTGGCCAACTGGCTCCTCAAGCCGATCATGCGCCGATGTACCGGCGACGCCTGGTGCTGGGTTATGCCGTGTCGATCATGCTGGTGGTGGTGTTCTGTGGCTGGGGTGCCTACTGGACCGGACGGGTTCGCCGCACCACCGAGCGACTGGTGGCCCGCGCCTATCAGAGTACGATCGCCTGGGATCGCATGGTCTATGCCCTGGAGCGGCAGGACAACGCTCTGCTGCATTTGCTGGTGGATGCCTCGCCCCGCTCCACGGGGGTCTTTGCCGACAATGCCATGACCTTCGAACAGATGCTCAAAGAGGCTCAGCGCTCACCCTCGTTCGAAGGCGAACGCGAGGCCAGCCAGCGAATCGAGAAGCTCTTCGGAGAGTATCTCGACGCTTTCGAGACGATCCACGAGCTACACCGGGAGGGAAGTGCCACCTCGGCCATCGCGGCCTACAACGCCGTGGCCCAGCCCTTGTTTCTCCAGATCCGGACCGACCTGATCGAAGTGCGAGACCAGTATTATCAGCGGATCTCGGATGTGTCCTATCAGGTCGAGCGCGAGTCCCGCTTTGCCGAGATCTCGATGGCGGTGGCCGCTATCTGCTTCGTCGGTCTGGGCGGCGCATTCTTGCGATTTCTGTCCGGGCATCTGCTGGAGCTTGAACGAGAGCGGGCTCGCAACTTCGCTATGGAGCGGCAGGCCAAAGAGGCCGCCGAAGAAGCCAATGCTTCCAAGAATCGCTTTCTGGCCACCGTAACCCATGAGTTGCGCACGCCCCTGACCGGTATCCTTGGCAATCTCGAGCTACTGGAAGAGAATATCCGTAAACCCCGCGACCTCGAGTATCTCGCCGCGATCCACTCGAGTTCGAAGGTTCTGCTCTATCTGGTCAACGACTTATTGGATCTCTCGCGCATGGAAGCCGGTCGCCTGGAGGTTCGAGCCCACCCTTTCGAGCCCACCGAACTTTTGGAAGAACTCATCGCGGCTCTGACGCCGGTGGCGGCCGAGAAGGGGATTCAGCTAGAACTCGAACTCCACGACCAGTTACCCCAGGGTTTGCTCGGCGACTCCCAGCGCATTCGCCAGATTTTGCTCAACCTGGTGGGCAACGCCATCAAGTTCACCAGTCAAGGCGGAGTCAGAGTGGGAGTGCGTGCTCAGACGGAGCAGACCTGTCGCCTGATCATTGCGGTAACGGACACCGGCCCGGGGATCGCTGCCAGCGAACTCAAATCGATCTTCAAGCCGTTTCATCAGCTCGACAGTTTCGAGAGCCGCAGTCAGGGCGGGGCCGGCCTGGGCCTGGCCATCGTGCGTAGTCTGGTCAAAGAGATGGGTGGCGAGGTAGCGGTCGACAGTAAAGTGGGGGAGGGCACCACCTTCACGGTCGAGTTGGAGCTGCCCCGCTGTGAGGTGGCCGAAAGGCCAGAGGAATTGGATTCTGAGCGCCAGCCGCTACCCCCGGCTCGGGTGCTGCTGGTGGAGGACAATCCCATCAGTCGAAGGGTCATCGGCCTGCAACTTTCCCGGATGGGGCTCGAGGTCACTTCGGCGGCCGACGGTCAGGAAGCCCTCGATTGCTTCGAAAGTCAGGACTTCGATCTGGTTCTCATGGATTGTCAATTGCCGGTGCTCGATGGCTATGAGACAACCCGTCGCATTCGCCAATCACCCCGCCCCGAGATGCGAGGCCTGACCATTCTGGCCCTCACCGCCCACGCCCTCGAGGGCGAATTCGAACGATGCCTTCAGGCCGGAATGGACGACTTTTTGACCAAGCCGGTCGACAGCGCTACTCTCGAGCGGGTGTTGCGGCACTGGCTGACCAGGCAGGAGTCAGGCCGGGATCTTGCTGGCGGCGGCGATACCCAATAGCCGACGATGGACTTCTTCGATGACCGAGTCGGGGGTCGAGGTGCCAGCCGTCAGACCCACCAGCCGAAAGCCGGCGAACCACTCGGGTCGCAGCTGCTCGGCGCGCTGGATGTGAAACCAGGGCTTCTGGGCGCGCTCGGCCATCTGACCTAGTTCGCGGGTGTTGTTCGAATTCGCGCCGCCCACGACGACCAGTGCTTCGACCCGGTCGAGCAGCTCGCGAACGGCTTGCTGGCGATCGCGCGTCGGGGCGCAGATGGTGTCGACCAGTTCGATTTCTGAATCGGGGTTGCGTTGGCAGATGGTGGAGTGAATCCGCTGCAAGAGCTCGGGACGGGTCGTGGTCTGGTTGATGACACCCAGCTTGCGTCGATTCCAGCAGCGGACATCCTGGCAAGACGAGACCACCACATAATCGTCAAGGTCTCCCACCAGGCCCTCGACCTCGACATGCCCCTGGCGACCGACCACGACCACGAAGTAGCCTAATCGCGCCAGCCGCAGGGCGGCTTTGTGCACCCTGCGCACCAGCGGGCAGGTGGTATCGATCAGGCGCTTGCCGTGAGCCTCCAGCCGCTCCCGTTCGCGATTGCTGATACCGTGGGCGGTGATCAGCACCTCGGGGGTGGCAGGCAGGTCCCGTTCGCCCTCACCCACCTGGTGAAAGCCCCGCAAGGCCATCTCGGACTGGACCTGCGGGTTATGAACCAGCTCCCCGTGGATGGTGACGGCCGCAGGCTGCTGGATCTCGCGGGCTTTGGTGAGGGCATCGCGGACCCCGAAGCACATTCCGAGGTGCTGGGCTTGAACAACTAACATGTTGTCTCCTTTTTCAATTTCTTTGTGCGGTAAAGTGTCGGTTCAAAAAAAAGGGCCTCAGGCGGGAACCCAACCGGGAGGGATGTTGCCGGTCCCCGTTTCGGGCTCTTGCTGCTGAGCCGAGGCGTCACTGAGAACTTTTTCCAGTTCCGCCAGATACTCGAGGAAACGGTTCCTTCCTTCCTCGGAGATACGGCACAACGTCTGCGGTCGGCGGTTTTCGAAGCCTTTCCACATCTCGATGAGGCCCTCTTTGTAGAGCAGTTGCAGATGGCGGCTCAGATTGCCGTCGGTCAGCGAGCACATCGATTTGATATCACCAAACAGCAGGCCCTCGGGATGGGTCAGCAGCGAGGTGAGGATGCTCAGGCGAGCCTTTTCGTGTAAGACCCGGTCGAGGCCGTCATAGGAAAAACGGCCGTTGGTTTCGTCACTCATTCTGGTTCCTTTCTAGATTCCAATACAGGACGGCGGAAAGAGACAGCTGTCCCAGTCCGAAGACGCCACCCATCAGAATCGGTGAGTCAAAAAGTAGTTTGGCTGTGAGCAATAGGTAGGTGCCAGCCAGGAAGTAGAACAGGCCCACCCAGCCCACACCCTGGGGCAAGAAGGGGCGCGAAGCGAAGATGCCCATCGAGTAGATCAAGGCCCACAATCCCGGTAACAGACCGGCGTAGTCGGGAGCTCGGGACATCAGCACGAAGGTGACGGCGGCGCCCACCGCCAGCGCTGGCAGGAATTGTCCCACCGCGGTGGTCGAGATCTTGCGCTGCAGCTTAGAGTAGTGAGTGTAGTAGTCCCAGGCGATATCGAGACCCACGATGATCAGGTTGATGGCAGCCACCGCTACCCAGAAGCGAACCTGGTCGAGACCGTGGAGAGGATGGACTACCGGCTGAATGGCCGTTCCCAACAAAGCGACACCGCCGGTGAAGGCGATGGTCTGAGAACGATAACCTCGGTAAACCTCGGTTCGGCTCAGGTGTTTGTGGATTTCGGCGACCTGTGACAGGGCCCGAGCTACATCCATGTTAGCTTCCTCTCTCTGGTTACTATAGCGACTATGCTTTGCCATGTAAAGTGCTCGTTAGAAATTTTTTCTGCAAGGCTTATTAAGCCCAGAAGTTGCCTATGTGGGACGCAGGGCGGGGTGGAATATTCTTAAGGACTGGTTTCGACCAGCAACTCTCGCAGCGCGGCACGCAGGCTCGCGACTTCTTGCTCGAGTTCGAGCAGCCGCGCTTCCCAGCCGTCGAGCTGGTGGTCGCGACCGCAGTTCTCGAGGGCGGCTGCCACGGCTCCGGCGCGGGCCCCACCAAGCCCCAGCAGCGAGCCCTTCAGGCCGTGAGCGACCCGGTGAACCGCCTCGTGGTCGGTCTGGCTCAGGGCCTGGCGCAGTTTCTCGAGTTCAGCCTGGATGGTCGCTTCAAAGGTGGGCAACAAGAGGGCCAGATGCTCGGGGCCTCCCAGGCGCTTGAGCAGGCCGTCGCGGTCGAGCACAGGCGTCCCGTTGACGGGCTCGGGGAGCGCTGGAGCAGGTTCGGCCAGCTGGCTCGCCTGGATTCGCTCAGGCAGTTGGCGCATCAGCACTTCAATCAGTTCGTCCTGGTCGATGGGCTTGGTGAGATAGTCGTCCATCCCACCCTCCAGGCAGCGCTCGCGGTCGCCTTTGAGCGCATGCGCCGTCAGGGCCACGATCGGAATTCGCTCTTTTTCTTCGGCACGGATGGCCGCGGTGGCCTCGAAGCCATCCATATACGGCATTTGGATATCCATTAGCACGATGTCGAAGGTCTCTTGTCGCCAACGATTGACCGCCTCGCGGCCATTCTCGGCTACCCTGACCTGCATCCCCAGCTTTTCTAGCAGGACCGTGGCCAGAGTCTGGTTGATTTTGTTGTCTTCGGCCAGCAAGATGCGCAAACTGGGCAACTGGCGTTCAAAGACGCGTTCTTCGAGGCTGATGGGACGCACGACCTGAGCTTGCGAGAGGCCCAGTACGCCTAGCACTACGTTCCAAAGCTCGGACTGGTTTATCGGCTTGGTCAGGTGAGCCTTGACCCCCAGGTCGCGACAGCGGGCAGCGTCGCCCTTGAGGCTGGACGAGGTCAACATCATGATGACCGCCTCCTGGCCCCACTCGGTGGCATTCACCTGCCGAATGAATTCGAAGCCATCCATCTCGGGCATGTGGGCGTCGGTGAGAATCAATCCGAAGGGCTTACCGGCCTGGTGGCCGGTCACAAAAGCTTCCAGGGCTGCCTGACCGTTATCGACCACCGTGGGCTCCATGCCCCAGAACGTCAGCATGTCCTCGAGCAGGCGGCGATTGGTCTGGTTGTCGTCTACTACCAGAACCCGCAAATCATGCACCTTCTCGACTAGCGCGAGGCGGGGACCCAGGGCCTGGTCGTGGCGCCCCAACCGGGCGGTGAAGTGGAACTGGCTGCCCTGTCCTGGCTGGCTTTCGACCCAGATGCGGCCCCGCATCATCTCGACCAGGCGCTTACAGATGGTCAGTCCCAGGCCGGTTCCGCCGTAGACGCGCGTGGTCGAGGCGTCGGCCTGGCTGAACGCCTCGAAGATTTTGTCGGCCTTCTCGGGGGCGACCCCGACGCCGGTGTCGGCTACGGTGAATTGCAACTCGACCTGGTCCGGCCCGAGTTCTAACAGCCGGACGTGCAGCGACACCTCACCTTCGGCCGTGAACTTGATGGCGTTGCCTACCAGATTGATGATGACCTGGCGCAAGCGGACGGGATCGGCCACGACTTCGTCAGGTACATCGGTCTCGACATGGCAGGCCAATTCCAGATTCTTTTCGTGGGCTTTGAGGGCGAGGGTCTTGAGAGTCTGATCCAGCTGGTCTCGCAAGCTGATCGGGACCGGATCGTAATCCAGCGCTCCGGCCTCGATCTTCGAGAAGTCGAGAATCTCGTTGATGACGCTCAGGAGGGCGTCGGCCGAATCGGCCACGGCTTTAAGATACTCGCGTTGCACCGAGGTCAGGCGCGTGTTGAGGGTAAGGTTGGTCATTCCGATGATGCCGTTCATCGGGGTGCGGATCTCGTGGCTCATGTTGGCCAGAAACTCGCTCTTGGCCCGGTTGGCTGCTTCGGCTGCCTCTTTGGCCCTCAGGATCTCCTGAGTCATCTCTTTCTGGGCGGTCACGTCGCGAACAATCGCGGTATACTGCACGCCCTCCTCGGTGGCCACCGACGAGACGGCCGTTTCCGCGATGAACTCGCTGCCGCCCTGGCGCATGCCGATGAGATCGATGTGCTGGTCGCCCTCTTGGACCAGCTCGCGAATGCCGGGGAGCAGTTGGTCCACCGAGCGGACCAGGCGCTGATGGTCGAGTCGAAACAGCTTTTCGGCCGCCGGATTGAGCGAGGTCACGGTCCCGCTGTCAAAAAAGGTCAGAATGCCGTCGCCGGCACTCTCGAGGATGGTGCGCAGATTGGCCTCGCTCCCCGCGACCTGGCGGTTCTTTCGGTCGACCACAAAGGCGAACCCGGAAAGACCGAGTGTTCCCAGGGCCAGAGCCGTGAACTGAAAAAGGGCCAACAGCCACAACGCCTGCACCTCGGGTCGATCCCAGAAATCCCCGTTGGGACGGGCGGCCCACAGACCCCAATTGGCGGTGCGGTCCGGGAATTGCAGTCGAATGACTTCGGAGTAGATAAGCTCGGGGGGGCTCTTGGAGTTGGCCACCCAATCCGCGTATTTCGCCTGGCTGGGACCGCTCGAGATGGTCTCGGAGGGCACCGAAAACTCGTGGTCGCCGGTAGTGAGCCCATAGAAACCGGGCGAGACAATCTCGGAAAGGACCCTGGAGAAGATGAAGGCGCTAACGCAGCCCGCCAGTCGGCCCTGGCGGTCGTAGATTGGCACCGAGTAGACCAGCCCCGGTTCGGAATCGGATCCTGGTCCAGCGGCCGGGCCGGTCAAGGCCGGATAGTCGAGGTCCCAACCGGAGTCGAGCCGAGGGGTGTTGGCCTTGAACCAGGCCAGTTGGCGGAGCGCCCGTTCCATTTGCGGCCGGCTCAGCAACTGGGGCGGCGGAGTCGGTTGGCCGGCACGCACCACCTGGTCGGCGACGAATGCGGGCTCGGGCCGGGCCGTCTCGATGATGGCGATGGAAGAGATGGCCACGTTGGCCGTCAGGGCGTTATAGATCTCGTGGGCCGTGGCCTCGGTGTCGGGGTCGAGCGGCGCGTCGGGCAGGCGACGCACTCCCGGCAGCCTGGCGATCGTGCGAAGGCCCTGATGGATCTGCCGCATCGTCACCTCGGCCTGCAGGGCGACGCGCTCGGACCGAGCCTTGGACTCGATAAGAAAACTCGCCCTCGCGCGCTCGAGACCGGCGTGATAGTTGACGTAGGCGACTCCTGACAGAATTAGAGCCGCCAGCGCGAACACCAGATAGAGCAGGCGGGTCACGCGTCACCGCCGTGGTCGAAAACTACTATTTTAGCGGCTCTGTGAGCTGTTTCACAGAGCCTGAGCGCTGGCCGGGTTAGACTGGCCTCAAGACAACCGCGAAGGAGAAAGAAGATGGCTGAAGGTTTTTTGGTGCTGATGTTCGGGTGCATGATGTTGGCCAAGCTCTCTCAGATGCTTCCCGAATAGCCTTACTTCGAAGTCCCACACCATTGTTGGAGGGACTTCTTGCCTCTTGACTCATCGAAGTCGAACTTCAAGGCGACTTCCCAGCCGGGCACCGACACCCGCAGTTTGACCTTCTTGTCCGCCTGGTCCAACAGGCTGAAACGATAGTCTCCCCCCAAACTCGCATCCATATCCCGAAACTCATCGAGGTTGCCGTCTTGAGCATAGGCGGCGATTTTTACCTGGTAGTGCTGGTTGCCGATGGGGCGACGGTAGGCATCGGTCAGCCAGACCCGAAATTCCCCTGACACGGCCCGAGCAAGCTCGATATGATAGTCTCCCCACATGGCCACCTGGCCGCCATTCACGCCGATGTGCTGATGATACTCGGCAGCAGGCGGAGCAGTCACCACCTCGGTTACCGTCTGGCGGGTCACCCACCAGGTCATGCCCAGCACCAGAAAGCCGGCGAGCGCGCCCCAGCCGAACATCTCTTGCCTCCGCCTGGCATCGAGATTGCGAAAAACGGGAGCCATGATCTGCGACGAGAAGGCCACCACCATCGCAATGGTGACCAGGAATTTCACCAGGTTGGCCGCCAGTTCGTCCCAGGTCAGAGGGGCCGGGTCCGAGCCGTGAGCCAGCAGCAACCAGGCGATCATCCCCCCGTCAGCGCCGCCCAGGGGTCGGCCTGGAAATACCAGGGCAACCCTTCATTGTAAGTCAAGAGCGCTCCGGCCACCATGAGCAGCAGCACCACCCAGACCACGTTCCAGGTGGCCTTGCGTTGGGGCATCGATAGTTCGAGCAGTTTGACCCCGCCGCATGAAAGGGCCAGGACGCCGAGCAGAAAGTGATGGAGATAGACGCCGATGGCGGTGTCCGAGTAAGGGGCTCCGGTATGGACATGGGTCATAAGGATCCCGCCGCCGGCCAGGGCCAGCACGGCCACCAGGTGAGCTTGAAGCTGGGACACGTCGACGTCGGACCGTTTTCGGACCAGGCTCGTGCCCATCCCTATGAGCATCATCAAGGTGGCGATGAGCTTGTGGGCCAGCACCTCGGCGTCGGTGATGGGCTTTTCGTTCGACAGCGGCCAGGCGTCAAAATCCGAGAAGATCATCAAGAAGATGCCCCCGGCGATCAAGATGACCGGACCCATGGCTCTGACTTTTTCGACATGCGGCAGTTCGGCCAGCTGATAGGCCAGCCAAAGAGCTAGCCCCAGGACCAACCAGCCGAAGATGTGATGCATCATCTCGGAATAGATCAGTTCGTCCCGGGTGTTCCTGAGGTCGAGATTGGCCAGATCTTGTGGGGTCGGGGGGTGGGGCGGCTCGACGTTCTGGACGCCGGCCGCGAATTCATAGACCAGCTTGCCACCGTGCCAGCCGGTCAATCCCAGCGAGAAAACCCCCACCAGGACCAGCACGAGATAGGTCTTGACCAGGTGTCGATTACGGTCGATACCGATGAACGAGCGCAGGGCCACCAGGGCGATAAACGTCCAGGAGGCCATGGTCGCAAAACTCTCATGCCGTTTGAGGGGCTCCTGAGGGATCAGGTTGCGAGCCGCCCAGATCTCGGCGAAGTTGCCGGTGATGAACGTAAAGAGCACCCCAACGGTGCCCAGCACCAGCACTACCTGACCCGCCCAGGCGGCCTTTTCGTCGTTGCGGGCAAAGGCATAGATATCGATCAGGGCGGCCACGAAAAGCAACCCGATCGGGAAGTGGACGAAGACTGGATGCCAACTGGCCAGGAATTGACTTAGTTCCATATTGCCGATCAGTTTTACCCGCCCATGGCAGGTGAAAACCTTTCTAGCCTCCGGCCAGAAAAGAAAAAGCCCCGGCTTTCACCGGGGCGTTGGGTCCAACCAATTGCTCATCTCACTGAGGTAACTCTAATCCTGAGCCGTCACAGGATCGTTAAGTGACTCGTCACGCACCAGCCAGCCCAGCATGACCCCCATGAGCGTTCCGGTGGGCACCGCCACCGGAGCCGAAAAAAGGGCAATAGAGAGGCAATCCATGCACCCATGATAGCATGGACCATCCGCCCTTCCGTAACTTGTGATCCAAATCATTTGCCAGGCAAGGCTCGGGCTGGCATGCTCTAAGGATGGACTCTCGGCTCGTGATCCTGCTGGTGCTGAGCCTGGCTATCGCCTGCCACCGCCCATCTGGCCCGTCGCCCAGGATAGACCACCACTACAGCCGTGAGCCGGCCAACCTGCGCATGCTCGTCGATCAGGTCCACGCCCATCCCATGGAATATCCGTCCGGGCTCGATAAGACCCACTACGGCTACTATGAAGTTTCGAACTGGGACCGCCTGCTCACCCATCTGGGCCGGCTGGGAGTGTCGTCGGACGTGTTGCTGGAAGGTCGGATCACGACCCAGTTGCTGGCGGACTATCAACTGTTCTATCTCTTCTTTCCCTCCCAGCCGGCACCAGCGCTTGACCCCGACGAGCTAGCTGCCCTCGAGAGCTGGGTTCGGAATGGAGGCGGGTTGTTCGTGGTCGGCGAGCACAGCAACGCCAATCAGAACGCCCAGCGGCTCAACCCGTTGCTGCAGAGATTCGGTATGAAGCTTTCCTACGCCACTCTGGTCGATGCCCAGGCGACCTTTGCGTTTGGAGGCTGGGATAAGCAGCGAGCCCTGATGGAGCACCCGGTCACCCGGGGGGTTCGCGCCCTGGCGGTGGTCTCGGCGGGGTCCATCGACCTCGAGCCTGCTCATCCCGACCACCCCCGGGCCCTGGCCTTGAGTAGCCCCTCGGCCTTCCTCGATAGCTGGGACCCTAAAGCTCCCGAGGCCGGCTACTCGGGCAACCTCCTTCGTGATGACGGCGAGCCGCAGGGCCAGTTTGCGGCCCTGGCGGCGGCCACGCCGGGGCGCGGTCGGGTCGTGGTGGTGGCCGACCACAACGCTTTCTCTAACGTCTTTCTCTATTACGGTGACAACCTGACCCTGGCCGCTCAGGGATTTGCCTGGTTGGCGGCCGGAGCTTTACCTCTGCCATCTCGAGATGACGGCGGTGCCGAGACCTTTTCGCTATTGATGCCCGAGACGACCATGCCCAGCGATGTGATGACTCCTCATAGTTTCGAGCATGGCCTGGCGGCGACCAGTTTCTTCACCTTCTACACCGCCCTCAATCGCCATCCCCAGGTGAGGGTGCACTGCACCGAGTGGCTCGAGGGTCGCTATTCGGCCATCTTGCTTTGTCCTCAGAAGGGCCGTTTCACCAGCGCCTACCTCGATTACCTGGAGCGGGCTCGGCAACAGGGGACGACCGTGATCGTGATGGTCGACCAGCCGTTAGGGCAGGGCACGCTGCAGGTGCTCGAGCGATTGGCCGTTGCGACCCCAGGACCGGCGGCCCCGGGGCACGAGCCGGTCAAGCTGCGCGTGGGCCCGCGCGAGCTGGGGATGACCGAAGTCGCTTACCTTGGTTGGGCTGGCCTTGAAGGCCAGCCGGTGGTCGAACTGCACGGCTCGGCGGGGGTTGTTCCGGTAGTGGTCCAGGCGGCCCCTGGCGTGCAGCTGTTCTTGCAGCCGCGCATGGTTCGCAACGACGCCTTTCGCACAGCCCACGGTGGAGTGCTGGGAACGGGGCCTCTCAAGCCTGCCGACATGGTCGTTTTCGAGACCGTATGGGCCTGGCTCGATACCCTGGTGGCCAAGGAAAAATCCCTACCGGCAAGCCGATAGGGATTCTGAGTCGATTTCTGATAGTTTAGTTGACGGCCTGATAGATGAGGTAGCCGGCACCGGCGGCGACGCCCGCGGCCACCACTCCCGAGATCACCGGGTGTTCTTTGATGAAGCCGCCGACTTCGCCCATGCCGTCTTTGCTCGAGTCGATGGCCTGGCCAACCCAGCCAGCCACGGTGTCGGGCACGCCGGCCTGATTGAGCAGCACCCCGGTGGCCACGCCGCCGGCCATCACCATCGAGGTTGCGACGATGGGGTGGTCATAGGCCCAGGCGGTGACGTCTTGCCGCACCTGATCGGCGCTGCGGCCCGTCTGGGCGGCGTAATCTTTGATTTTTTCGGTCAGGGTGCGATTGACCTCGGCGGCCTTGGCCTGAGGGTCACCCTCGTGGGACTGCAACTGGGTTTCGAGGTCGCTAAAGGTCTTCTCCATCGCTTCGGCGGCTTCACCGGTAGGCTTCTGCGGGATGGCGGCCTGAGGAGCGATAAAGTTGTCATAAATCAGATACGCGCTGACGGCGGTCACAGCTACGATGCCGGCCGTTTCCCAGGGGTGGGTCTTGATCCATTGGCCCAGGTCACCGAGCGATTCGCCAACCTGGTCGGTCACTCCGAAGCGGTCGAGTCCGATGCCGATGGCGGTGCCGGTGGTCACGGCCACGGCCACGGCCACCTTGGGGTGCTCGCGAATGACGTTGGCCAGGTCGTTGATGAGGGCCTGGCCCTTCTGGCCGGTCGCCCGCGAGTAGTCGGCAATGGCGCGGATGGCCTGGCCGGTGAAGGCTTCGACATCGCCCTCGCCGGCTTTGGCTTCATTCATCGTCTTTTCCAGGTCGTTGAGGGTGTTGCTCAAAGCTTCTTTGGCTTCACTGTTCTGGGTGACGCCGGTGGTGGTGCCCGGCTGCTGGCTACAGCCAGCCAGGGCGCCGACCCCGATCACGCCAACCATGGCCAGGCCGACGCCGCGCATCCAACTGGAAAGCCCGGCCTGGCGGCCCTGTCCGGTCTCGGCGGTGGGCTCGAGGCTCGGTTTTTCAGAACTGATTCCAGCCAGCGGCGAGTAGATGCCGGGGGCTGCGGTATGACTGAGAGCCAGGCCGTCGGTGGGCGGCTGGCCTTCAGGGGCAGCCGGGCTGGCAGCGGCGCGAAATGGCAGGGCTGCGACGGTCTTGCTGGTCAGGGCGTTGGCTTGCATTGTGATCTCTCCATCTATAGTGTCCGACCATAACATATCCCCCCCGGCTGAAAGAATCGTGAAAGAGGAGATTCGCTATGCCCGCCAAAGACGCGCGGCGATATAGCAAGGAGGTAGTGTGCATCGAATCGCGGTTTTGGCAGGGGACGGTATCGGGCCGGAGGTGTGCGTTCAGGGCTTGAGAGTGCTCGAACGAGCGGCAGAGTTGGCGGGCTTTTCCTACGAGACGGTGGAGTATCCCTTCGGGGCCGAGCACTACCTGGCGACAGGCGACCTTTTTCCCCAGTCGGCCTTCGAAGAAATCAGTCGCTGCGACGCTATCTTCCTGGGAGCCATCGGCGACCCGCGCTGCCCACCGGGCTTGTTGGAGCGGGGCATCGTGGCCAAATTGCGCTTCGAACTCGATCTCTACGTCAACTTGCGCCCCATCAAGCTGTTCGCCGAGCACGTCTGTCCGCTCAAGGACAAGACGTGTGCCGATGTCGATATGTTGGTGGTCCGCGAGAATACCGAAGGGGAATATCTGGCGCTGGGCGGGTTCGTTCGCAAAGGAACTCCCCACGAGATCGCCACCCTCGAGTGTCTCTACACTCGCATGGGGGTCGAGCGCGTCATTCGGTATGCCTTCGAGCAAGCCCGTTTGCGACCGCGCAAGAAGCTGACCCTGGTCGACAAGGTCAACGCCATTCCGGCTCACGACCTGTGGCGCCGAACCTTCGCCGAGGTAGCCCAGGAGTACCCCGATATTGAAACCGATGGGGCCTATGTCGATGCGGCCGCCATGTGGATGGTCAAGAACCCCGAGTGGTTTGACGTGGTGGTGACGCCCAATCTCTTCGGCGACATTCTCACCGACCTGGGGGCCACCATCCAGGGCGGCATGGGCCTGGCCGCCTCGGGCAATCTGCACCCCGGCAAAGTGTCGATGTTCGAGCCTATCCACGGCTCGGCGCCGCGCCACGCCGGTAAAAACATCGCCAACCCTCTGGCGGCCATTCTAGCTGCCGCCATGATGTGCGAGCACCTGGGCCATGCCGGGGCTGCCCGCCTGATCGAAGGCGCCGTGCAGAACCTTTTCGACCAGAAGATTCTCACCGACCTGTCCACCAGCAGCGGTCGCAAGACTACCGAGATCGGGGACCTGGTCCTCGAGCAACTGACCAAACAGCCGTTGCCGGCTTGATCTTTTTTGGAGGAAGACTGTGAGCGTGCAAGCACCCGCTAAAGTGCAAGTGAAGACTATCGCCGTAATCGGCTCGGGCACCATGGGCTCGGGAATCGCCCAGGTGGCGGCCGCCGCCGGCTATGAAACCATCGTCAACGATGTCGACCAGAAGTTTCTTGACCGCTGTCTGGGCGGCATCGAGAAGAGCCTCGACAAGTTCGTCTCGAAAGGCAAGTTGAGCGCCGACGACAAGAACGCCACCATGGGTCGGCTCAACGGTACCACCGATCTCTCAGCGGTGGCCGGTGCCGACCTGGTCATCGAGGCCGTGACCGAGAAGATCGAGGTCAAACGCGACCTCTTTGGACGGCTCGATGAGTTGTGCAAACCCGAGACAATGCTGGCCACCAACACCTCGTCGCTGTCGGTCACCGAGATGGCCCAGTGCACCAAACGGGGTCAGCAGGTGGTGGGGATGCATTTTTTCAATCCGCCGGCCCTGATGAAGCTGGTCGAAGTGGTGCGTACACCGCTCACGTCGGACGCGACCTTCGCGGCCGCCTGGGAGGTGGCCGAGAAGATGGGTAAGGCTCCCATTGAAACCCGCGACACGCCGGGCTTCATCTTTAATCGCCTGATCATCCCTTATCTCAATGAGGCCATTTGGGCGGTAGCCGAGGGAGTGGGCAAGGTCGACGACATCGACCGGGCCATGAAGCTGGGTGGCAACATGCCCATCGGTCCGCTGGCCCTGCTCGACCTTATCGGCATCGATGTGCAGTTGCACGCGTGCTCGGCCCTGCATCGCGAGTTCGGTGATCCCAAATTTCGGGTCTGCCCCCTGACCACCCAGATGGTCCGGGCCGGCTACCACGGTCGCAAGACCGGCATCGGCTTTTATGACTACAAGAACGATCCGCCCACCCCGGTGGGTCTTTCCATCTTCAAATTCTAAGAGGAGGCCCTATGCGGGGTGTCAACCAGAGTTACGAGAATCTGATTCTGTGCTTCGAAGACGGCCTGGCCGTGATGGTCATCAACCGTCCCAAGGCGCTCAACGCTCTCAATAGTTCGCTCATCGAGCAGATGAGCAAGGCCCTCGACGAGATCGAGGCCGACAAGAAGAATCGTGTTCTTCTGATCACCGGTTCAGGCGACAAGGCCTTCGTGGCCGGTGCCGACATCTCTCAGCTAAAAGGGCTCAGTCAGCGGCAGGGTCAGGCTGCCTCGAAAAAGGGCCAGAAGCTGTTTGATCGCATCGAGAACTCTCGGCTGTTCTCGATTGCGGCTGTCAACGGATTCGCTCTGGGCGGCGGGTTGGAGCTGGCCCTGGCTTGCGACATGCGAGTAGCCAGCAACAACGCCACCGTGGGTCTGCCCGAAGTGGGTCTGGGAATCATTCCCGGCTATGGGGGCACCCAGCGCTTGCCGCGCCTGGTGGGCAAAGGGCGGGCTCTCGAGCTGATCGCGACCGGCCGCAAGATCGACGCGGGCCACGCCTGGCGTATCGGTCTGGTCAACCACGTGGTGCCCCCCGAGCAGTTGCTCGACACCTGCCGCGGCATTGCCCGCGAAGTGCTGGCGGCGGCTCCCCTGGCCGTCGAAGCAGCCAAGACATGCGTCAACAAGGGTCTGGCCAAAGGTCAGACCGAGGGTCAAAAGTCCGAGTCGCGCGAGTTCGGTTTGCTCTGTCTCACCGATGACGTCAGCGAAGGGATGGGAGCCTTTCTCGAGAAGCGCCGACCCGTCTTCCAGGGAAGTTAGGAGAAAATATGCTAGATAAAGAAATCGTAATCGTCGGTGGAGCTCGCACCCCTTTTGGTAAGTTTGGCGGCGGGCTCAAGGATTTGACGGCCACCGATCTGGCCTATCTGGCCTCGAAAGAGGCGCTCCATCGTAGCGCCGTCAAACCTGAAGAGATCGACCACGTCATCTTCGGCAACGTGATGCAGACTTCGGCCGATGCGCCCTATCTCGCTCGCCATGTGGGTCTGCGTTGCGAGGTGCCGATTCCGGTTCCGGCTTACATCGTCAACCGTCTCTGCGGCTCGGGTTTTCAGGCCGTCATCAACGGGGCCCAGGAGATTTTGTTGGGCAACGCCGATGAGGTGTTGGTGGGCGGGACCGAAGCCATGAGCATGGCCCCCCACAACGTCCGCGGTGCTCGCTGGGGTCTCAAGCTGGGTCAGGCTCCCATGGAAGATTCTTTGTGGGCCACCCTCACCGACAGCTACTGCGGCGCTTCCATGGCCATGACGGCCGAGAACCTGGCCGCCCAGTACGAGGTCAGCCGCGAAGAGGCCGACGAGTATGCCTATCGCAGCCATATGCTGGCTCACCAGGCCTGGGAAGAAGGCCACATGCAAGAAGAGGTGGTGGCCGTGGAAGTGCCCGGCAAGAAGGGCATGGTCCGCATCGAGCGCGACGAGCATATCCGCCCCGAGACCAACCTCGAGTCGCTGGCCAAACTCAAACCCGTCTTCAAGATGGACGGCCAGGTCACGGCCGCCAACTCTTCGGGCATCAACGACGGCGCGGCCGCCCTGGTGCTGACCACGGCTGCCTCGGCCAAATCGCGTGAGGTCAAGCCGCTGGGCCGCCTGATTGCCTGGGCCGTCAAAGGGGTTCAGCCCGACATCATGGGCATCGGCCCCGCGCCAGCCAGCCGCGAAGCTCTGCATCGCGCCGGGCTCAAGCTCGAGGAGATGGACCTGGTCGAGGTCAACGAGGCTTTCGCTTCGCAGTATCTGGCCGTCGAGCGTGAACTGGGTCTGGTGCGCGAGAAGACCAACATCAACGGCGGAGCCATCGCGCTGGGCCATCCTCTGGGGGCCTCCGGAGCCCGTATCACCCTGAGTTTGCTCTATTCGTTGCGGCGGCACAAGCTGCGCTACGGATTGGCTTCGGCTTGCATCGGTGGCGGGCAAGGCATCGCTCTCATCGTCGAATCGTTCAACCACTAGCGTGCTCAGCGTCGCTGATGCGCTGACTCGTATTCTGGCGGTCGTCGAGCCCTTGCCGACGGCCGCCGTGCCTTTGGACGAGGCTCTGGGTCTGGTCCTGGCCGAGCCGATGATCGCCAGCCGCGCCGAGCCGTCGTTTGACAACTCGGCCGTGGATGGCTTTGCCGTACGCAGCGAGGATGTGGTCGAGGCTCCGGTCCGCCTGGAGATCATCGAAGAGATCCCGGCTGGAGTCGTGCCCCAGAAGAGCCTCGGGCCGGGTCAGGCCAGCCGAATCATGACCGGTGCCATGCTGCCGGCTGGGGCCGACGCTTCGGTGATGGTCGAACAGACCGAAGACCACGGTCCGAGCGTCACCATCGGGGCCGGCGTGGTGGCCGGCGAGAACGTGCGCCGAGCCGGCGAACACCTCGAGGTGGGCGAAGAAGTGGTGGCCGCCGGCCGCGCTCTCGATCCCGCCTGCCTGGGCATGGCTGCCAACCTGGGGTTGGCCGAGTTACCTTGTGTGCGTCGCGCCAGAGTGGCCGTGCTCACCACTGGCGATGAACTGGTCGAGCCAGGCCGACCGTTGGCCCCGGGTCAGATTTACAACAGCAACAGCTATGCCCTGCGGGCTCAACTGCGCCGCCTGGGGGCGGAGGTGGTGAATCTGGGCATCGGTCGCGACGACCCCGAGCAGCTGGAATCGCTGCTGGCCGGGGCACTGCCCCAGGTGGACGCCATCATCACTTCGGCCGGGGTTTCGATGGGCAAGCACGACTACGTCCTCAGGGTGCTCGAGAAGCTGGGCGGAGAGCTCAACTTCTGGAAGCTCAAGATGCGACCTGGCAAGCCCCTGGCCTTTGGAACCCTGGGCAAGATCCCGTTGTTTGGTCTGCCCGGCAATCCTGTCTCGAGCATGGTCGGCTTCGAACTGTTCGTGCGCCCGGCCCTGGCGCGCATGATGGGGCTCGACTGGCAACCCGAAAAGGTTCAGGTACGCCTGGGCGAGACCCTGACCAAGCGCGATGGCTTTGCCTTCTTCTTCCGGGGTGTGGTCCAAGACGGTCTGGTCTGGTCGACCGGCCCCCAGGGGTCGCACATGCTAAAATCCATGACCGAGGCCGATGGTCTCATCGAACTGCCCGAGGAGGGTTCTCATTTTGCCGTGGGCACACCCGTCACGGTGCGTCTTTTCGACTGGCGATGACCAATCTCGATCGTCTTGAGCGCGATTTCGCCGGTTTGGCGGATTATCACCAGGCCCTGGCCACCTACTTCGGTGTCGACCCGACCACCTATCGCAGCCGCATCGAGCAGGGGCTCGAGAGCCATGCCTACGAGACCCTGGCCAAGGGTTGCAAGCGCTGGCAAGCGGTGGGCATCTTGCCCGACCTCGAGGTCAAAACCGACGCCCAGGTGGGTGAGGTCTGGACCAATCTGGTCTTTCAGGTGTTTCTCGATGCGGGGCTGGACTTCTCGCCCCCGGCCGAGGCCGACCTGGCGGCCGAGCTTGCGCCGGCTCTGATGGATTTTTCTGACTTGCGCCAGCGACGCAACCAGCGTCTGCTCGAGCTCAAAGGTGGGGCCCCTTACTGGCGCTCGGTGATCGGCTTTCACGCCCATGAGCTGTATCTCGAGCCATTTCTGCTGGGCGGATCCCTGCTAGGATGCGACCTGGCTTGTGGCTGGGGCCGGGCCAGTCTGACCATGACCAACTGGCGCGACCGCCGGGTGTTGGGAATCGACCTCTCCGAAGCCGGGCTGACTCGGTATCGCGAACTGGCCGAGCGCCGGGGGGTGGGAGGGCAGGTCGACACCCGGGTGGGCAGCCTCGAGGCTCTACCCTTGGATGACGCCAGTGTAGACTTCTTCTTCGCCTTCGATATCTTCGAGCACATGACCGATGAATTGCTCGCTCGCGTGTTGCGCGAGATTCTTCGCTGCGCCAAGGATTGCGCCGTGCTTTATGCCGAGATCCCTCTGTTGGCCTTTTGCCCGCCTCTGACGCATCTGCAGAATTTCACTATCGAATCGGTGGTCGAGCGCTTTCACGCCACCGAGGCTCACGGTCGCACCTTTCGCGTGCTGCAATACCATCCCGAGGTCAGCGACCAATTTACCTTTTGGATGGGTCCGACCTCGCTGCTGGGCGGGTAGGTCGGGTGCCGAGCCCGAAGGCGGGCCCATGCGATTCGTAGTGGTATTTCTGCTTCTCGGCTTGCCTTGTCTGGCCCAGACCAGCGAATGGGAACGGATCGACCGGACCTATGTGCAAGAGACTGCTCTGCCCGGGGCCGACAAGGTCGGCGACTACGGCCGTAGCCAGATCGGCACCCACCCCTTTTGGGAGGTGGTGGCCACGGGCGGGCTCAACGCTCGCATGGGCAAGGGCGACACCGGTCTGGTCAACACCTGGCCCGTGGTGGGCCTGTTTCCTCAGGGTATGGTTCTGACCGCCTACCGAGGCCCCGACGGCCAGACCGGTCTGCTGGCCGTCTTCGATCGGGACGGCAAGAGTTGGCTTCGGGTGTTGCATCCAACAGGAGCCGGCTATTGCTACGTCCGGGCTCATAGCGACTATGTGCGGCCGGTGCGGGTCTTGGAAAAGTAAAGTTTCATGCTTGAAAGACTGGCTGTTTCGCCAGCAACTCCTTTCCGACCTGACTTTCGAAGGCTGCCACCAGGGCCTGGGCTCGGGCCGGTGCGTCTTGGGGATGCCTGTCCTGATAGGGTGGCGCAGGGTAGTATTCCAGACCCAAACCGATGGTTCGAGCAGTCTCGGCTCCGGCCAGCAATTCCACCAGGTAAAGGGCCGCATCCAGGCTGGCCGAGACACCGGCGCCGGTAAGGTACTTACCCGAGCGGCAATAGCGCGCCTCGACAACCTCCAGGCCGTATTGGGCCAGGCGGCCACGGTAGAACCAGTTGGTGGTGACCCGTTGGCCCTCGAGCAGGCCGGCCGCGGCCAGCAGGCCGACCCCGTTGCAGATGCCGACCGTCCAGGTCGAGGTGGCGTCGAGCCGGCTCAACTGAGCCAGCCAGGGGCGGTCGTGCAAGAGGACTTCCACCCCGGGCCCGCCGGGTACATAGAGGATGTCGGTAGCTTGGAGGTGGTCGAGTTGGCGGTAGGCTAGAAGGCCTAACTGGCGTGTGTCGGCCGCGATGACCCCAGGGTTGGCGGCCACGAATTCGACCTCCAGGCCGGGCAGGCGACTCAAGACCTCGTAGCCACCGACCGCGTCCAGGGTGGTGAATCCGTCAAAAAGGACGATGCTAAGTCTCATAGAGCCAGTATGAAGGTCGGCAGGGATTCCTGACCACTGGCGAAATAGACACAGTTGTGACCGTTTTTGACACTGTCGAGATCGCCGTGCTGGTGGCCGATGGCTTTACCGATTCCGGCCTGGCTATTGCGCTTGACGTGTTCCGTGCCGCCAGTGCGATGCTCAAGCGCGCCGCCCGGCCAGGTCATTTTAGGGTCCGAGTGCTATCGCCTGGCGGCGGTCGGGTTCGAGCCGCCTCCGGTTTGTGGACCGAGTCGACCGAGTCCTTTCGTTCGGGTGCTACCCCTCACGCTACTCTGGTGCCAGGTTTGTGGGCCGAGAATTTTGACGACCTCGACGCCCTTCGCCGTCGACCCGAAGTGCAAGCGATGGTCGACCATCTCCGCGTCTGTCCCAGCGTGATCGGGGCGTCGTGTGGAGGGACGATTCTGCTGGCCGAGGCAGGACTGCTCGATGGGCTCGAGGCCACCACCGCCTGGTGGGCCGCCCCTTATCTGCGCCGAAACTTCCCCCGGGTAATCGTCAACCCCGAGGCCGCCCTCATCGATCAGGGTCGCATCCTGACGGCGGGGGCAGTCTTTGCCATGGCGGATCTGGCCCTGCACCTGGTGGACCGTTGGGCCGGGCCCGGGTTGGCTCGTCGCACCGCCAACGTGCTGCTGCTGGACACCCACGCCTCGCAGGCCCGCTACATGGCGCTAAGCCAACTACAGTTTGACGACCCGCTGGTGCGGGGCGCGGATCGCTGGGTGCGCGCCCATCTAAGCGAGAACTTTCCCATCGCTACTCTGGCCGGTGAATTGGGCACCACTCCTAGAACCCTGGCGCGCCATCTGCAGGCGGCCCTGGGTCTGGCGCCGGTGGCTTTTGTGCAGAAGCTAAGGGTCGAACACGCAGTCCAGTTGCTCGAGACAACGACGCTCTCGGTGGAAGAGATCGGGGCTCGGGTGGGCTATTCGAATGCGGCCACTTTGAGCCGCCTGTTGCGTCGAGAGACGAATCTATCGCCGCTGGCCCTGCGGCGCCAAGGGAGGCTCCCCTGAAGACACTTTTCCAATCGCGGGGAACGTTCGTGTTTCTCGATTCCGAGATCGAGTCGGTCGGTCAATTAGCCACCCTCTTGCCCGAGGCGATCGCCGCCCGCTACGAGTTGCAAGACGCCGAGGCAGAACTGGCTCAGGCTCTGGCTTTCGAGACCGAGGCGGGCCCTCAAGTGCTCGACCACTCCACGGCCGTCTATCACGCCCGCTGCGACTTGCCGGTCTGCGTCCAGGTCTTCGTGCGCTTTCGCGAACCGCTTCCGCTGCGCGACCGTCAGGGTAACAAAGTCCAGTTTGCCTGGGTATTGCTTTCGGATCAAACCAGCCACCCCCACCTCGACCTGGTCGCCGAGTTCGTTCATCTCATGGGCGACCCCGATTTTCTGGCCGCCGCCCAGCGGGTCGCCCAGAGTGAAGACATCTGGCAGGCTTACGATCAGGCCCTGCATCGCGAACTCAGTCTGGCGCGGCTGCCAGCGGGGCTCGAGCCGACGGGGCGTATCTTCGGTGGCCTCATCGCCGATCTCAAACGCAGACTACCGCTCTACGGCTCGGATTTTCGCGACGGATTCTGTTCCAAAGCGCTGGCCTCGATCCTGTTCTTGTTTTTTGCCGTGCTGGCGCCCACCACCGCCTTCGGCGGTCTTTTGTCGGTGTTGACCAAAGGCGAGATCGGAGTGGTCGAAACGCTGCTGGCCACCTCGGTGGTGGGAGTGCTCTACGCCCTTTTTTCGGGACAACCCCTCAACATCGTGGGCAGCACCGGACCGATCATCATCTTTCTGGGTATCCTTTACGACCTCTGCCAAATGGTCGGAGCCCCTTATCTGCCAACCCTGGCCTGGGTCGGCCTCTGGACGGCCCTTTTCCTGGTGCTGCTCACGGCCTTTGATGCCAGCTCGTGGGTGCGTTTTTTTACTCGCTTCACCGACGACACCTTCGCGGGGTTGATCGCCATCATCTTCATTTTCGAGGCCGTGAAGGACATGGTTCACGTCTTCACCGACCACAAAGTGAGCCACGACACGGCTTTATTGTCCTTGATCCTGGCCATCGGCACCTTCTGGATCGCCACCAATCTGTCGCGCTTTCGCCGCAGTGTCTACCTGCGCCGGGCGGCCCGCGAGTTCTTGGCGGACTTCGGACCAGCCATCGCCATCGCCGCCATGACCGGGGTGGCCGTGTGGCTGCACCAGGTCGAACTACAAACCCTGCAGGTGCCTTCGACCCTGGTCACCACCTCGGGCCGAGCCTGGCTGGTCAACCCCTTCGATGCGCCTCGCTGGGTCTGGCTGGCCTCGGCCCTGCCGGCCGTGCTGGCGGCCATTCTGGTCTATCTCGACCACAACATCACCGCTCGCCTGGTGAACACCCCGGACCACAAGCTCAAGAAGCACGGCGGCTATCACCTGGACCTGGCCGTGGTGGCGCTGCTCATCGCGGGCTGCTCGCTGTTTGGTCTGCCCTGGCTGGTGGCAGCCACGGTTCGCTCGCTCAACCATGTGCGCAGTCTGGCCAATGTCGAGGGCGAGGGCAACCGCATCGTGTCGGTGGTCGAGACCAGGGTGACCGGATTGATGGTTCACGCCATGATCGGCTGCTCGTTGCTGGTGTTACCGCTGCTTCAACTGGTGCCCATGCCGGTGTTGTTTGGACTGTTCCTCTACATGGGTGTGGCCTCGCTCGGGGGCAACCAGCTTTTCGAGCGCCTCACTCTGTGGGTGATGGACCCGTCGCACTATCCGCCTACCCACTATCTGCGGGCCGTGCCTCTGCGGGTGGTCCATCGCTATACCCTGATTCAGGCTTTGTGCCTGGCCGCCTTGTGGACGGTCAAAGCCAGCGCAGTGGCTATCGTGTTTCCTCTGTTGATCGCTCTGCTGGTGCCGGTGCGAATGAGTCTGGACCGATTTTTCAAGAAAGAGCACATCGCCCTGCTCGACCTCGAAGAAGAACCCGCCTCGGAAGCATTTCGCGAAGCGATGCCTGGCTAGTGGTCCCAGTCGGGGGCGGTCAGGCGGCGTCGGCCGTCGTCGGCCAGTTTCACGCCGGGTTGGTCCAGGGCCTCGCGGTCCCAAAGTTGGCAGGTGACCTGCTTGTGTTTCTGGTCGAGACCTTCGCAATAATTGGTATACTTACAGCGGCGGATCTGGTCGCCCAACCCCAGCCTCATCTTGCGGAACCAGTCGGGATCGGCCAGGCTCTGGCGAGCCGCGGCCACCACATCGGCCTGGCCGCTGGTCAGAATGCCCTCGGCCTGGGCGAAGCTGGTGATGCCTCCGGCCACCACGATGGGGGTGGTATAGCCGGCCTGGCGCACGGCCCGACGCACCCGACCGGCGTCCTCGACGTTGCGGCCGAAGGGCCCTCTCTGGTCAGACAGGGCGGTGGGCATGCACTCGTAGCCACTGGGCCCGGTGTAGGGATAGACAGCCCAGCCCACCTTTGGTTGCTTGGCGTCTTCGAACTTGCCGCCCCGGGATAGACTCAAAAAGTCCATCCCGGCCTCGGCGAACCGTTGCCCGAAATAGACGGCGTCCTCCACCGTCGAACCGCCCTCCACCACATCCGTGGTGAGATAGCGGCAGCCTACGGCGAACTCTTTACCCACCGCCTCGCGGACCGTCTGGAAGACCTCGAGCGGCAGGCGCACCCGTTGCTCGCGCGGACCGCCATAGCCATCGGGTCGGGTGTTGAGAGCCGATAGGAACGAGGCCATGGTGTAGGCGTGGGCATAGTGCAGCTCGACCCCGTCAAAGCCGGCCTGACGGGCGCGGATGGCCGCCTCGGCGAAGACCGGCGGCATCAGCTCGGGCAGTTTGCGAACGTGCTCGAGGTGCATGTCGGTGACCCGTTCGCGATAACCGCGCTCGAGGTCTTCGAACTCGCGGGGCAAGAGCACGCGTTCCCGCTCCTGGGTGGAGGCGGCTACCAGGGCCTCGACGATCTCGGGGTCGGTCTTTCCGGGATAGGCCTGGCGGTGGTGGTCGCCAATCTCGAGAAAACGCCTGAGAAACTTTTCTGGGTCTGGACGGCGGCGGATAGCCAGAAAGTCGATCAGCTGAATGAAGAGGCGAGTGTGGCCACCGCTGGCCTGGCGAACCGCCTCGGTCAGGCGCCGCAGACCCTCGAGAAAGCGGTCGTGACCGATGCGCAACAAGGGCCCACTGGGAATATCTCTGACCCCGGTGGCTTCGACCACCAGCACCCCCGGCCGACCCTTGGCGAAGCGGGCATACCAGTCGATCACGTCCTCGGTGACATAACCCTCAACGTTTGAGCGCCAGGGCACCATGGCCGGGATCCAGGTGCGTTGCTCGATGGTCAACGGTCCCAGGTCAAGGGGTTGGAAGAGGCGGGCGGCGGCGGCCTCCTCGGGGCCAGGCCAGGCTCCGTCAGGGACATCGTGCCGAATCTTTTCTTTGGGTATCCACATGGGCACAGCTTGCTTCTTGACCTTGCCGGGTCAACCTTCTATGATGGGCGCTATGCAATTTCAGCGAGTACTCCTGATCGTCATGGATGGCTGCGGAGCCGGCGTGGCTCCCGATGCGGCAGAATATGGTGATCCCGTCGACGTCCCGGGCGATACCCTGGTACACGTGGCCCAGGCAGCGGGAGGCCTGTCGATTCCCAACCTGCGCCGAATCGGTCTCGGCAACGCGCTGGCCCTCGAGGGGGGCAAGCCGGTGACTCGCGCCTGTGGCGGGTTTGGTCGCCTGCGAGAAAAGTCTCGAGGGGGCAAGGATACCGTCACCGGTCATTGGGAGATGATGGGAATCGTGGTCGAGCGGCGCTTTCCGACCTATCCTGACGGCTTTCCGCCCGAGGTGGTCGAACCGTTCGAAGAAGCCATCGGGCGCAAGGTGCTGGGCAATCGGGCCGCCTCGGGCACTACCATCATCAAAGAATTGGGTGAAGAGCACCTGACTACCGGCCATCCCATCCTCTACACCAGCGCCGACAGCGTTTTTCAGGTGGCTTGCAACGAGGCGGTGGTGCCGGTGGACGAACTCTATCGCATCTGTCGCATCGCTCGCCGAATCCTGACCGGAGATCACCCCGTTCAGCGGGTGATCGCGCGCCCCTTCGAAGGGGACAGCGCCGAGAATTTTCGACGCACCGAGCGGCGCAAAGACTTTCCTCTGGCTCCTCCCGAGAATGTGCTCGATCGCCTGGCCGAGGCCGGCGTCTTCGTCTCGGGCATCGGGGTCATTCCCGAGGTTTTCGACGAACGAGGCTTTGTGCACAAGCGCCGCACCCAGACCAACAAAGAGCATTTCGAAGCCACCATGGAGCTACTCGCCAAGCAGAATCGCGGCTTCTTCTTCGTCAACTTCGAAGATTTCGACATGCTCTACGGCCACCGCAACGATCCGCAGGGTTTCGCCAGGGCGCTGGAAGTGTTCGACCGCTATCTAGGACACATCATGATGAAGCTGCACCCCAGCGATCTGTTGCTGGTGTGCGCCGACCATGGCAACGACCCTACCACTCCCGGCACCGACCACACCCGCGAGTACTCTCCGTTGCTGGTCTACTCACCGGCAGTCAAAGGCGGGCGCGACTATGGCGACCGCGAGACCTTCGCCGACCTGGGCGAGACGGTCCTGGACGCCTTCGGCCTGGAACCCCTGGGAGTGGGATGCTCGCTGCTGACGTAAACGGCCAAACGACCATGGGTGAGTTGCTCGGCCTTTATCCGGGCGCTGCCCTGGCCCTGTTTCAGCGCTACCGTATCGGTTCGCAAGAGCGTTACGGATTTGGACCCGAAGAAACACTCGAATCGGTCTTGCGTCGGCACCTGGTTTTTGACGTGGCTGGCGTGGTCGCCTTTCTAGAAGAGGCGCGCCAGCAAGAGGCGCGGCTGGCCTGCGAGCCAGAGGACTGGATATCAAGCCCTCGAGAGGCGGTGCTCGATGTCCGCTCGCCCGAGGAGTTCGCCCTGGGCAGCCTGCCGGGAGCCCGGCTGCTGGCCGGCGAGTCGGTGGCCGCCCTACAGCCCGGTCAGGCCCTGCTGCTGGTGTGCGCCCAGGGGCTGCAAGCTCCGGCGGCAGCCCGCTACTTCCAGGCTCGGGGGTTCAAAGTTCGCTTTTTGCGCGGCGGTCTCGAGGCTTATGCCCTGGAAGGCGACCGCACCTTTCCGGTGTTGGCGGGCTCGGCCACGCCGGTGGGGCAGTGGACCGTGCTGCCGGCCACCCACATGGCTCGCTATCGGCTTAGTCGCAGCGAGCCTCGGCAACCGCTGTGGTTGACCCGTCAGCCGGATGAGCCCAGTCTGGCCCAGCGATTATTCGACCATCCCGAGGTGCAGTCGGTGGTCGTCCACGATGATAGCCTCACCGTCGTGTGGGCTGCTCCGGGCGACTGGGTCAAACGGTGTCGGGCTCTGGACCAGCTTTTGGAGACGGACTTGCCGATCTATCAGGGCCAGGCTTCGGCCCGCTCCGACGAGTTGCTGCGGCCTGTGCTCGAGCGAGCCTTGCGAGAGGAAGTTACTCCCGCCCTCAAGGGCCACAAAGGCACCGTCGAACTGGCTCACTACAAAGAGGGCTGGGCCGAGCTGCGCCTGGGTGGAGGCTGTCAGGGGTGCAGTTCGGCCGCTATCACCATCCACCGCGAGATCGCCGCCGTGTTGATGGGCCTGGTGCCCGAGTTAAAGGGCCTGCGTGATACCACCGACCACGCGGCCGGCCGCACCCCGTACCAAGGTCCCGAACCCCCTCCCGCCCTCCCACGGTAAAACCGATCGAGTTTGTTTACAATCGAGGGTCCGCGGTCAACTTCTGTCCAACCTGGCCAGGCTATGATGCGCCTATGGTTTCATCTCTGGGTAGTCAACAAGCTCAAACTCTCGTCGACCGCATTCACACTCGGGTTCAGGCTTTGCGCCAGACCCAGGACCCCCACCAGTCCAGCGGGGCGCTCCAGACCGAAGAATATACCGGGGTGGGCTATCAGAAAGAGCGTCTGACCTATGACGGTAGCGTCTTTTGTTATACCTCGTATTCGCCCACCGAGAGCCTGGCTTGCACCTTCGATGGCGAGACCTCGCAGTGCAACCAGACTTTGCGGCGCGAGTGGTTTCCTCATCTGGGCGATACGGTGCGCGAGTTTTCGTTCAACCACCGCACCGGCACTCTGACCGCCTTCTAGAAGTGTCCACCCGCGGGCGAGGTGGCTCGACCCTCGCGGCTGTGAAGCTGGTTACTTCAGGCCGCCGATGTATTCGCCCACCCGGTCGATGCCCTTGTCGATGAGTTCCATGCTGGTGGCAAAGCTCAGGCGCACGTGGTCGGGCCCTTCGAAGTCTTCGCCGGGAACCACCGCCACTTTGGCGTGTTCGAGCAAAGACTCGGCGAAGTCGGCGGCCGTCTTGAGTTCGCGACCGGCGGGGTCGACCCGGCTGAAATAGGCCGAGATGTCGGGAAAGACGTAGAAGGCGCCGGTCGGTTGGGGACAGCGAATGCCCTTGATGGTCATCAGGCGCTGGTGGATGTGGCGCCCCCGCGCGGCAAAGGCCTGGCGCATCGTCTCGACCGCCTCCTGAGGCCCCTCGAGAGCAACCGGGATGGCATCGAGCACAAAGGAAGGGATGTTGGAGGTCATCTGCCCCTGGAGCGCCGCCATGGCTTTGATGACCGGGGCCGGACCGGCTGTAAAGCCGACTCGCCAACCCGTCATGGCGTAGGCCTTGGAGA
Organism: Vulcanimicrobiota bacterium; assembly: GCA_050250895.1. Taxonomy (GTDB): domain Bacteria; phylum Vulcanimicrobiota; class Xenobia; order Xenobiales; family JADMJV01; genus CAYRFU01. The sequence continues at coordinate 166,188 of JBFWNU010000007.1, forward strand.
GGCCGTTAAAGACCAGGGTTCGCTCGAACAGATCGGGGTGAAGACTGGGAACGCTCACCGAGGGGTCGGGCCCGTAGACCAGCCGGTCGTAGATCTCGTCAGAGAAGATGACCAGGTTGTGCTCGAGAGCGAGTTCGGCCAGAGCCTTTAGTTCGGCGGGCGAGTACATGGTGCCGGTGGGGTTGCAGGGAGAGTTCAACAGCAATACCCGGCTTTTCGGACCGATGGCCTCGCGCAGCTGGTCGGGAGTGATCTTGAAGTCGTTGTCCACGCTGCCGGGAATGAACTTGACCGTGCCACCGGCCAGCTTGGCCTGCTCGGGATAGCTGACCCAGAAAGGGGAGGGGAGGAGCAGTTCGTCGCCGGGCTCGAGGACCACCTGGAAGGCGGTGAACAGGCTGTGTTTACCGCCGCAGGAGATCATCACGTTGTCGGCGGTCAGCTCTTTGCCCATCTTGGCGCCCAGGTGTCTGGCCACGGCCTGGCGGGCGGCGGGGCTGCCGGGAGCCGGTTCGTATTTGGTGCGGCCGGCTCGGATGGCGGCGATGGCGGCCTCTTTGATGTGCTCGGGGGTATCGAAGTCGGGCTCGCCGGCCCCAAAACCGACCACATCGATGCCTTCGGCCAGCATCGCCTTGAACTTGGCCGTCACGGCCAGCGTGCTCGAAGGCTTCATGGCCGAAATTCGTTGCGAAATGGGTATCATGGGCGCGGAGTTCACGGCCGATCAGGGGAATCCTCTCGCCTCCAAAGGCCGAAGGTGACACCTGACATGAGTCGAAACGGGGGCCATGCGTCCGCGTCTCATCATGAAATTCGGCGGCTCGTCGCTGGCCGATCGCCACTCCTGGCAGCAATCCCTGGCGGCCATCGAGGCTCGCAAGGATCAGAGTCCCCTGGTGGTGGTGTCGGCCGTGGGCAAGAGCGAGGGGCGTCCCAAGGTCACCGACTTGCTCGACAGCCTGGCCCGCGAGGCCGGGGACCCCCAGCCTCTGTTCGACCTTCACCGGGAACTGCTCGCAGAGTTGGGTCTGGGAGTCGACTTGCTCGAGCCCGCCTTTGACGAGATGCGCTCGGATCTCGAGCAACTGGACAGTCTGTCCGCCGACGAGGGTCGGGATCGGATCATGGGCTGGGGCGAGTTGCTGTCGTCGCGGATGATGGCGGCTTGCTTGCGAGCCCGAGGCTGGGACTCGAGGGCCGCCGCCCCGGCCGACCTGGCCTTCGTGACCGACGATGTCTTTCAAGATGCCAACGTGCTGTGGGATTCGCTCGAAGACATCGCCCGCAAGGTCATCGCTAGCCCCGGGCACGTGGTCTTTCCCGGGTATGTCGGAGTCACCGCCGACGGACGTCGCACCACGCTGGGGCGGGGCGGCTCTGACTACACGGCCGCCGTTCTGGGGGCCGCCCTCAAACGCGAGGTTGAAATCTGGACCGATGTCGACGGGGTGGCCGTGACCAATCCTACCTTTTTCGACGAACGGATGCGCGCCGAGGGTCACCCTTCGAGCATCGAGCGCCTCTCTCATGAAGAGGCCTATCAGATGTCGGCCTTCGGCTCGCGAGTGCTCTATCAGAAATGCCTCACCGCCGCCCGCATGGCTGCCCGCAAGGGCCGGCATCTCAAGATGACCGTCAAGAACACCTTCAATCCCGACCATCCCGGCACCATCATCGAGTCGCACGCTTCGCCGGCCGGTGTTCCCAAGGGCATCACCGCCCTCGAAGAGGTCCAGCTTCTGACCGTCTATCTAGACCGCGAAGAGGACTATCGGGGTTTGTTGGGTGAGGTGCAGGCGCTGCCGGGCTTGCGCCTGTTGATGGCCTCTTACTCGACCGGGCGAGCCAGCTTCGTCTTTGACCGCCTATCGGAGGAACTCGAAGCCCTCGAGCGCCATCACCGCGACGCTCACCTGTCGCGGGACCAGGTGCTGGTGAAGGTGGTCGGCGACGGCCTCGGCCAACGTCACGCCACCATCGGACGCATCCATCAGACGGTGGACTTTCTGGACGACTCGGACCGCTTCGGGGCACCGTTACTGCACAAGAGCCCTCAACTTCTGACCGACTCGACCTTCGAGGCGGTGGCCCTCAAGCGCGGAGCCCGCCAGGTCATCTTGCAACTCTACAAGGATCTCTTCTGTCAGAGCGAACTCACCGTCGGCCTGTTGGGGTTGGGCACGGTGGCCGGCGGCGTGCTCGAGTATTCCAAGCAGCTGTTTAGCCGGCGCAAGACCGGAGTCGATTTGCGCTTTCCGGTGGCCCTGGTGCGGGACCTGGCTCGCCCCCGCCGGGGCTTCGAGGGCCGCCTGACCACCGACGCGCGCGACGTCATCGAAGACCCCCGAGTGGACGTGGTGGTCGAGCTGATGGGCGGTCTGGAGCCGGCTCGGGGCCATATCCTGGCCGCGCTGGCCAACGGCAAGCATGTGATTACGGCCAACAAGGCCGTGCTGGCCGAGCACGGGGCCGAGTTGTTCGAAGCGGCCCGCCGCCACGGGCGCAATATCGGCTTCGAAGGCAGCGTGTGTGGAGAGATTCCCGTGCTCGAGGTGGTCCAGGACATGCCCAGCGACCAGGACGTCGAGTGTCTTTTGGGCATCTTTAATGGCACCAGCAACTATCTGCTCACCCGGATGGCCTCGGGAATGTCCTATGACGAGGCGCTCAAGCAAGCTCAGGACGCTGGCTTTGCCGAAGCCGATCCCAGTCTCGACGTGGGCGGCGGCGACGCTACCCAAAAACTGTCCATCCTGGCTTCCATCGTCTTTCACGCCCCCGTGCCCTGGCGCGAGATTCTCTGCCACGGCATCGAAGGCGTGCGGGCCGTGGACACCGCCGAGGCAGCCCGGCTGGGCTACGTCATCCGACCAGTGGCCCTGGGTCGCCGTCACGCCGACGGCCTGGAATTGTGGGTGGGACCCGTGTTGGTGGGTCGCACCCACAGTCTCTACCCGGTGGCGGGCGAGACCTGCGGTGTGTCTTTGGAGTTGACGGGGCGTAGCGAGCCTTTCACCCTGGTGGGCAAAGGCGCCGGAGCCCTGCCCACGGCCCGCTCGGTGGTCCGCGATCTTTATGAGGTCTCGCGCCGTTCTCGTCACCGCATGGTCGAACTGCCCGCCTTCCACCAGGCCGAGCCGCCCGCCATTTTGGGCCCCGAGCGCCACGTCTATCCCTGGTGGGTTCGTTTTACGGTCAAAGACGAGCCGGGGGTTTTCGGCCGTATCGCGGCTCTGCTGGGCGAGCAGGAGGTTTCTATCCGCCAGGCCTCGCAAACCGAAGACAGCGATGGGCTGGCCCATGTGATGCTGATGCTCAAACCGTGCCCACGAGCCAGGCTCGAGCGGGCCATGACCGCGATTCGCGGGCAATCTTTTCTGGAGGCCGACCAGGTCTTACCAGTCTTGGAGGGATAATCCAGATGGCTTTTGCGAACTGGTTCAAGAAGAAAAAGAAAGACGAGCCGGTCACATCGGGCGAAGAGGCTGCCGTCGAACCGGTCGAGCCTCGAACCGACGAGGCCGAGCCAGAGGTCGAGCCCGAACCCGAACCCGAGCCAGAACCTGCAGCACCAGCCGAGGAGAAAGCCCAAGCCGAGAGCGATGAAGCCCCGGCCGACCAGGTCCCCGATTCAGACGCGGCAGCCAAACCGGGCTTTTTGCGAGGGGCCTGGGAGGCCACCAAAAAGCTAGCCCTTACCCCCGTCGACCCATGGTTCGAGAAGATGGCCGAGGGTCTCAACCGTACCCGCAAGAACCTGGTCGGTCAGCTGAAGTCGCTGTTTGGTCGCTCGATCGACGAAGATTTCTGGGAAGAGCTCGAGGATATCTTGCTCACCTCGGACGTGGGGGCTACGGCCACCGATCGGGTGGTCGAAGAATTGCGCGAAAAGGTTAAGGCCGAGAAACTGTCGGGCTCGGAGGCGCTCCTGGGAGCGACCCGGTCGATCATCGCCAACATTCTGGGGGACGAGCCTGAGGCGCGCCAGCTCAATCTCGAGCCCGGGCGTCTCAACGTGATCCTCATGATTGGCGTCAACGGGGCCGGCAAGACCACTTCCACGGCCAAGCTAGCCCATCTGTTCAAACAACAGGGGCTGAAGGTCTTGCTGGCGGCGGCCGACACCTTTCGCGCGGCCGCCATCGAGCAGCTCGAAGTCTGGGCCGGCCGGATCGACATTCCTTTGATCCGCCACCAGGAGGGGGCCGACCCGGCGGCCGTCGTTTATGACGCCCTGAGCGCGGCCAAAGCTCGCCAGGTCGACGTCTTGATCATCGACACGGCCGGTCGTCTTCATTCCAAGACCAACCTCATGAAAGAACTCGAGAAGATCAACCGGGTAGCTGGGCGCGAGGTCGAAGGCGCGCCCCACGAGGTGCTGCTGGTGCTCGATGCTACCACCGGTCAGAACGCGCTGCAGCAGACGCGGGAGTTTTCGCGGGTAGCCGATGTCAGCGGCCTGGTGCTGTGCAAGCTCGACGGCACCGCCAAGGGTGGCATCATGGTGGCCATCGCCCAGGAGCATCAGTTGCCCGTCAAGTTCATCGGGGTGGGCGAGGCGGTCGATGACCTGCGACCATTCGAGCCGAGCCACTTCCTCGAGGCCCTCTTCGGCGAGGCCGAGCATACCACGGTCGAGAAGACTTGAGTTCTGGCCGAGGCGATGTTAACATGAATTTTACAACTTGTTTACTTCGCGTTAATGGATGATCGGGGGGGCGCGCTTGATAATCAAACTAAGAATCCTGAGATCGGACATCTTTCATGCATTCGTCTATGAACTTTGCCGCCACGAACGCCGCTAAATCTGGTGTGTTGCAGTCGGCATTCACGCCGACACAGGTAGCTCCGAAAAAGACCGAGACTACCGAAACCACGCGCCAGACTCCCCAGGCGGAAGAGGAAGGTAAACCAGAGGAAAAGCCCGGACTACCCCCGGGCGCTCAGCAAAGCAATCCTCAGAAGAAGCTCAAGAGAATGCGGGTGCGTCGCAACCGGGTTGGCTCGGCTGGCGTGCGCCGCGGCACCACCACCAAGTCGACGCAGCAGACCCAAAACGCTCAGCAGGGTCAAGAAGCAGCGCAGACCGGCCAACAGGCCAAGACGGCCAAAGGCAAAGGCGGCGTCGCCAACCACATGGCCTTCCGTGGCACCTCCACGCAAGCCTCGGTGCTGTATGAGCAGGCCTCCCGTCAGCAGGGTCAGGGCAAGTCGATGTCGCCCACCGAGAAGCGCTTCATGATTCTCAACGGCCTGCGCGCTTATACCAACAACGAGTATAAGGCTCTGCAGTCCAACCCTCAGGATTCGTCGGGCACCATGACTCGCAAAGCGGCTCGCGAGCTCTGCATGGCTCTGACCACCCTGTCCGGCACTCCCACCGGCAAGAAGAAGGATAACCGGACCGAAGACACCTGCAGCGGCGACTCGACCATGACCTCGGCCGACTTCAAGCGTCGCAAGACCACCCTGGCCGGCGTGATGCAAATTTTCGCTCCCCCGCCCGAGCCGCCGCCGAACTACGAGCCTATCGCTGGCGTCGCGTAAATCACCAGAAGCGCCCTTCCCGGGCGCTTTTGTCATTCCCCCGCGGGCTTCTCGGCAGGAGACGGTTTTCAATCGTCCAAGTAGGCCCACATTCTATCCGCGGGAGGATTGCGCGCATGCTCGACCAGGTATGGAGGACAGACCCCGACGTCGCCAGGGCCATCGAGAAAGAGAACCTACGGCAGGCTACGACCCTCGAGATGATCGCTTCGGAGAACTTCGTTAGCGAAGCCGTCTTGCAGGCGCAGGGCAGCGTGCTCACCAACAAATACGCCGAGGGTTATCCCGGCAAGCGTTACTACGGCGGATGCGAGTTTGTGGACGTGTGCGAGCAGCTGGCCATCGATCGGGCCAAGCAACTGTTTGGGGCCGATCATGCCAACGTCCAGCCCCATTCCGGGGCCAGTGCCAATATCGCGGCCTTCTACTCGGTGATGGAGCACGGCCAGACGCTGATGGCGCTGTCGCTTGATCACGGCGGCCACTTGACCCACGGTCACAAGGTCAATTTCTCGGGCAAGCAGTTCAACATCGTCCACTACGGCGTCGATCCCAAGACCGAGCGGCTCGATTATGACGCCATCGTGGCCATGGCTCGTGAGCACAAACCGAAGGTGTTGTTGGCCGGCTACTCGGCCTATCCCCGCGAACTCGACTTTGGCCCCTTCCGCGAGGTGGCCGATGAGGTCGGGGCAGTGTTCATGGTCGACATGGCCCATTTTGCCGGTCTTGCCGCCACCGGCATGCACCCCAATCCGGTCGATTTCGCCGACATCGTCACCACCACCACGCACAAGACCCTGCGCGGTCCGCGCGGGGGATTGATTCTTTGCCGCGAGCCTTTCGCCAAAGGGATCGACCGCAGCATCTTTCCGGGTCACCAGGGCGGTCCGCTCGAGCACGTGGTGGCCGCCAAGGCGGTGGCCTTTCATGAAGCTCTGCAGCCCGACTTCAAAGATTATTGCCGTCAGATCGTCGAGAACGCCAAAATGCTGGCCGAGACGTTGGCGGCGGGCGGTGCCCGTCTGGTCTCTGGCGGCACCGACAATCACCTGATGCTGGTCGATGTCACCCCGCTGGGCCTGACCGGCCACGATGCCGAGCAATCGCTCGAAGCCGCCGGCATCACCACCAACAAGAACGCCATTCCTTTCGACAAGAACCCGCCCTCGGTGGCCAGCGGCATTCGCATCGGCACGCCGGCGCTCACCACCCGCGGCATGAAGACTGATGAGATGAAGCAGATCGGTGCCTGGATTTTGCAGGTGATGAAGGCGCCCGGCGACGCTTCGGTGCGCCAGTCGGTGCGCCAACAGGTCGAAGAGCTGTGTCAGCAGTTTCCTCTTTACCAGGCCCGAGTGGCTGCCAATCGCGAACCGGGGGTCCGGGCATGACCGACAAGGCCGAACCGCTAGCCGACGAGGCCGAAGACCAGGCACAGCCTTCAGAAGAGGCCTCTGAGGAGCCTTCGGACGGCGAAGCGGCCGAGGAAAGCCCTGCGAGCGAGGAAGAGGGATCGGTCGAGAGCGAGCCCGAGCAGGTTGACCAGCCATCCGGGCCAGTCGAAGAACCGGCCGAGGCTGTCCCTTCAGACTCCGCTGAGGAGCCCGAAGGTCCGGTCCACGATCCCGACACCGATGGCGAGCGGCGGCGCGGACAGCGCAAAGGGGTTCGGCTCAACAAGCTGATTTCGGCCAAGATAGCCACCGGCGATTCCAGCGCCAACGCCTACATTCACCTGGTGGATATTTCCGAGGGAGGGTTGCGCATCAACAGCGACAACCCTTTTCCTGGCGAGGCCGACATCGAGTTGACCTTTCCACTCGAGGCCTTCGGTGCCGACCTGGCTTCGGAGTACAAGGTCCAGACCTTCAAGATGCGATTGGTCTGGCAGAAGCAACTGGTCGGCGGCATGCACGTCTCGGGCTTGAAGTTTCTTGACCCCACCGAAGAGAATCAGTCGGTGGTCAAGAAGATTCTCGAACGGTCCTCTCCCGAAGGACGCCGCTTGCGCTTTCGCCTCAACCGGGTGCTCGGGGTCGAGATCGGCAAGGAAGAAGGCAGCCAGTGGATTTATCCCCTGGCCGAGGACCTCTCCATCGAAGGCATGCGGGTGCGACTCGACGAGCACCTCGAGGTTGGCGACGAGTTTCCCATCAAGCTGTTTCTCGAGTTCGAGTTGCCGACCGTCGAGACGCGCGCCAAGGTGATGTGGCAAGAAGAACTGGGCTCTGGGCGTCATCAAGTGGGCATGAAGTTCACCGAGATCGACGACAAGAACGCCGCCGTCATCAAGGATTACATCGACCGCTGCCTGGAGAAGGATAGCAAGAAGAAACGTTGATTCCCCTCGAGTTGCTCGACAGTTACGGTCGCGAGACCGTCTCGCGTCAGTCCCTCAAGGGGTTTTTCTCTGTCTATCAGGTGGCCCGCGGGGCGGTAGCCTACGAGGACACCGGCGGCTACTGGTTGGCTGTGGGCAGTCCCTGGGCGGCCGAGGGCGAGGTGCCGCAGGTGGCCCGCCAGTTTGCTGAAGACGCGCGCAGGGCTCGTCGCAAGGCTGCCTTCTTCGGGGTCGAGCCGCACACTCTGGGGCTGCTGCCGGGGCATCCCTGTCTCAAGCTCGGGGTCCAGCCTGTCTTTGACCCGGTGGCCTGGGTCAAGCATCAAGCTGATCGCGGCGAAGTCGGACGCCAGACCCGGCGGGCCGGGCGTAAGGGTGTCGAGGTTCGCAAGGTCGAACTGGGCGAACTCCTGTCTGAGCCGCTCTGCGGGCAGGTGAGCGAGATCTGTCGCGAGTGGGTAGAGAGCCGCCCGATGGCCCTGATGGGCTTTCTGGTGACCCTCGATTTTCTCGACCGCCCTGGCGACCGCACGTTCTTTCTGGCCGAGACCGCCGACGGCGTGTGCGGCGTGCTGGCCTGCATTCCGGCCCGAGATGGCTGGTTTTTCGAGAATCTGGTTGCCCGCCGGGGCTCGCCCAACGGCACCTGTTCGGCGTTGGTGTCCTTTGCGTTGGGCTGGATGGCCGACCAGGGTTGTCGCTTTGCCACCCTGGGCCTGGCCCCCCTGGCCCAGTTCGAGTTTGACGAGCCTGAGGCCGAGGGCAAGCTGCCGCGAGTCTTGCGCTTCTGCTACCAGCGACTCAACTGGCTTTATAACTTTCAGGGGCTGTTCAGCTTCAAGTCCAAGTTCGAGCCCGACCGCTGGGAGCCGGTCTATCTGGTGGCTCCCGACGGGATTGGACCGGGCACGATTTATCACATGCTCAGGGCCTTCGCGGGGGGCTCGCTGGTGGTCTTCGGATTGGCCACCTTCGCTCGTTGGTGGCGCGACCTGACCGAGCTTGTCTCGCGGCGGGTCTGGGCTAGCATCTCGTATTTTCTGGCCATCGCCCTGCTACCCTGGGTGGCCGTCCTACTCACCACCGACTCGCGCGCCTGGTTCGGCTGTGAGTGGCTGGCCCAAGCGTGGGCAGCCTTTGATTTGGTGGTGGCCGTCGGCTTTCTGCTGGTCGGCCACTGTCTTGAACGGGGTCGTTCCTGGGGTGAGCATCTGGCCACCCTGCTGGTGGGGGTGGTGGGGGCCGACGTGTTCTTGACCTGGTCTCAGGCCTTTCTCTACAACCTGCCTCGGCAGACCGGTCTGATCGAGCTGCTGATCACGCTGGTGGCCATGGCGGCCCCGGCCTTCGCCTTCGCATTTTTGTTGACGGTTTCCAACAGTCGCTACTTCCGCCCGGGCGACGCTCGACCGCAACCCTCCCGCTGAAGAACGTTTGTTCGAATTTCGGCAGGGACTGCGCACCGGTTGTTGAAAGTCCCTCAATATTGACTAATATTCAAAGGAGGCCAAGCTGTGAAGCGTAAAGCTCTGACGCTGTTTCTACTGGTCGTCACCGGCTTGACTCTCGCTCAATGGAAACCGGCGGAGTCGCAGCTACTGACCGTTACGGGGGAATACCGGGTTGTCGAGGTCGACAAGGCTAACCAGCGCATCGGCGTAGCCCTGCCCGAGGCCAAGCCTGACGTTCGGCAGAATTGGGTTTATCTGCAAGCCAACACCCAGTTCGTCTATACCGAGAGCAGAGACGGGGGATGGACCAAAACCGAGCACCTGACCTATGAGGGCTTTTTCAATGTGGCCGCTCCCGGAAAAATGATGAAAGTTCACGGCGGTCGCCGCTGGGATGGCGGCATCACCGCTAAGAACGTGTGGATGTAATCACTCCTGAGACCTGTCCCGGGGGCCTTCGGGCCCCCTTTTTTTGTGGTGCTCAGGGTTGACATCGCAGGTCAACGAAGCTAGAATTTCATCTGTTCAAGGGTAGGTGGCCGAGTGGACAAAGGCAGCAGACTGTAAATCTGCCGGGCGACGCCCTACGGGAGTTCGAATCTCTCCCTGCCCACCAAGCAAAACCTCGCTCCGGCGGGGTTTTCTTGCTTTACGAGATGAACGACAAAGACTGGCAAGACCTGCAACAAGAGCTGATCGCCCAGTTCCGCCTGGGGCCGTTTACCGCCCACGATCACGACCATTGGCGGCGGGTCGAAGCCTATGGCATTTATCTAGCCCAGGCCAACCAGGCCGACCTGGAAGTGGTGCGGTTGTTCGCCTGGATTCACGACAGTCAGCGTTTCGAGGAAAGTCACGACCCCGAGCATGGCCAGCGGGCAGCCGACTTTGCCGAGAGGCGTTGCAGCTTTCTCGAGCCCGACCGACTGGCGTTGCTCATGGACGCCTGTCGCGATCACGAGAAGGGATTCACCAGTCAGGACGCCACCATCGGCGCCTGCTGGGACGCCGACCGCCTCGATCTCGACCGGGTGGGTAGAGTTCCCGACCCCGACTATTTGAGCACCCAGACGGGCAAGACGTTGGCCCTGATGCGAGCCAACGATCGCCGCCGCCTGGTTGGGGTGAATCCTTAAGCCTCGATCACGGGTGGATCCAAACAGGAGCGCCGCTGCTCCACGAGGGCACGTGAAAGCTGGCCGCCCGGTTTGCCGTTGGAGTCAGAGCAAAGCCACGCTGAGAAGGTGGCGAACTTTGGGAGTGGTTCCCGATCGCATTGGGAGCCAGGACCAAACTTGTTCCCTCCGGCCTGCGGCGGGGGTGGGACCTCCTGCTTCTGACGGACCCCCACGAGGCGCACGAAGGTCACAGTGGTCAAGAAGGGTGGGATGGAGTTGCCGGCAAACCAATCATGACAGTGCGCCTCTCCGGGCTGGTCGAAGGTGAACTAGATGAGTGACACAATACTCATTGTGGATGATAGTCTTACCATCCGCATGGATCTCGCCGAGGCGTTTGAATCCGCGGGGTTCGAGATTGGTTTATGCACTAACCTGGAGGAGGGACGCGAAGTCCTCGCTAGGCGTAGCGTCGACGCCATTGTCCTGGACGTGGTGCTGCCCGACGGCTGTGGGATCGAATTTTTGCAGGAACTGCGAAGCAATGGGGTCACCTCGCCGGTGATCATGCTCTCCAGCGAAGCCGAGGTAAGGAACCGAATCATTGGTCTTCAAGCTGGCGCCGACGAGTACGTGGGCAAGCCCTATGACCGTGACTATGTGGTGGCCCGGGCCAGCGAGCTGATTCGGGCCAGTCGGGTTGGGGCCGATGAGGCCCCTATTCTGCTGATTGACGACAGCGTCACTGTGCGGCGCGAAGTGGGGGCCCTGCTGGAGAATGAGGGCTATCGCGTTCTCACCGCTGCCACGGGCGAAGAAGGTCTGCGCCTGGTGAGCCTCCACCGTCCTTCTTTGGTGATTGTCGACTCTATTTTACCCGGTATCGATGGAGCCACCGTGATTCGCAGGCTCCGTATGGACTCGGTGCTATGCGGAACGCCCTGCTTGATGTTGACGGGTTCGGGGGACAGTACCAGCGAGTCGCGCATGTTAGATGCTGGCGCCGACGCCTTTCTTAAAAAGAATGAGGTTCCGGCGCTACTACTAGCTCGTGTCGCTGCCGTCATCCGAGCCGGCCAAGCTCCCCCAGACGCTCCGTCCAGTCTACTGGGACCAGCGCGGCTCCTGGCAGTGGACGACAGCAGCATCTATCTGCAGGCGCTGGTTGACGCCCTCGGAGGAGAGGGCTTCGATATCGTTCTGGCGCGGTCTGGGGAGGAGGCCCTGGAGATGCTGGCCGTGCAACCGGTGGACTGCATCCTGATGGAATTGTTGATGCCTGGACTCGGAGGCTTGGAGGCCTGCCGGCGCATCAAATCGGTTCGGGGCATCGGAGACATCCCCCTGATCCTGTTGGCCTCGAAGTCGGACGAGGACACGATGCTCGAGGGCCTGGCCGCCGGGGCCGACGACTTCGTTTCCAAGTCGGCCGAATTCGATGTCTTGCGGGCGCGGGTCAGAGCTCAGCTGCGCCGTAAGCAGTTTCAGGACGAAAAGCGGCGCGTTCAGGCCGAGTTGATGGAACGGGAATTGGAGGCCACCGAGGCCCGAGCCGCCCTTGAGCTCGCTCAGACACGAGCCGATCTCCTGGGCGAGTTAGAGGCCAAGCACGGCGAACTCGAACAGGCTTATCAAGAGTTGAAGTCCACTCAGATCCAGCTGGTCCAATCGGCGAAAATGGCCTCCCTCGGCCAACTCGTGGCCGGGATCGCCCATGAAATCAATAACCCCCTGACCTACGCCGTCACCAACGTCTGCAACGTCATCGAGTGGGTCGGCCAGTTGGATAGCACCGTCAAGCCAAACCTGTCCGACAAAGAGTTGCGGCGATGGGAAAAGATCCACATTCGGCTCGGCTCGACCCGAGAGGGCATCGACCGGGTCAAGGAACTGGTCCGGAAGCTGCGTACCTTCTCGCGCCTCGACGAGGGAGAGTTCAAGACGGTGGAAGTTCCCGACTGCATCGACTCGGTGCTGGCCTTCTTGGAACATCGGATGAAGGGCAGAATTTCGGTCGAGCAGCACTACGCCGGAGTGACCAGGTTGGATTGCTTTCCCAGCTCCCTCAACCAGGTGCTCATGAATCTGGTGGCCAACGCCATCGAGGCCATTGAAGGGGCGGGAACCATCACGATTAGTACGGAGAACGACGAAAATTGGTATCGAATTCGGGTTCGGGATTCCGGGCCGGGCTTACCGCCCGGCCTCGAGGACAAACTGTTCGAGCCCTTTTTCACCACCAAGCCGATAGGGGAGGGGACCGGCCTCGGCCTCTCTATCTCTTTTGGCATCATGCAGGCTCATCGGGGCCACATTCATGCCAAGAATCATCCCGACGGAGGCTGCGAGTTCCTTCTGGAGATTCCGCTCGATTTAGAGGCCATGCTCGGGGAATCGTAGGCTCAGGCTTTGTGCGTCAGGGGACATCTGGGGAGGAGCGTTCGTCAGCCAAGAGGAAGGGCTGCTCGTAATTAGGGGGTTAGATGAATCGTGAGTGGACATTTGGCCGCCGTGTCGGGGTAGGCTTCGGACTTTCCGCTATCATCCTGGTGTTTGTCTCGGTGGTTGGCTATGTGGCTACCGCCAAACTTGTCGCCAATGACGGTATGGTCAAACACAGTTACGAGGTCCGCCGGACGGTGGCCGACCTGTTCTCGGGGTTGAAAGACGCAGAGACTGGCCAGCGCGGATTCTTGATCACGGGGCTAGATTCGTATCTCGATCCTTATCGGGCGGCGGTCAGCGAGAGTCCCAACATTCTCGAGAACCTGCGCAAGCTGACTGTCGACAATCCTGACCAACAGGCTCGTCTGGGCCGGCTCAAGCCACTGGTGGAGAGCAAGTTTCGAGAGCTTCGCCAGACCATCGACCTGCGCCAGCAGTCTGGCTTCGAGGCTGCCCAGAAGATCGTACTGGAAGATACGGGTAAGGTCACCATGGACCAGATTCGAGAACTGGTCGGCGAGATCGATCGGGCCGAAGCTGACCTTCTGGCGCACCGCCGCCAACTTGCCGCCGCCAGCGCCCGAATGACCAATCTCTTTCTGCTCGGCGGTTGTGGTCTGGGTGTGGTGGTGGTGGCCCTGGTCGGCTGGTTCACCATCCGGACCCTTACCACCCAGATCGGCTCGGCCATTCAAAAAGTGCAGAGTTCCTCGGCTGAACTCCAGGCGGTGGCCAGCCAGCAGGCCTCTGGGGCCAAAGAACAGTCGAGTGCCATGACCGAGGTCACGACCACTCTGAGTGAGCTGCTGGCGACCTCGCGCCAGATCGCCGAGAGTGCGGTGCGGGTCTCCAAGATCGCCGAGCAGGCAGCCACCACGGCTCGTGCTGGAGACAGTACGGTGGCGAAGTCGCAAGAGGCCATGGCGAACATTTCACGCCAGGTAGACTCGATCGTCAGCCACATGCTGGAGCTGGGCCGAAAGTCTCAGCACATCGGAGCGGTGGTGGACATCGTGTCGGAATTGGCCGAGCAGACCAATATCTTGGCCATCAACGCCACCATCGAGGCCGCCGGTGCGGGCGAAGCCGGCAAGCGGTTCGCGGTGGTGGCCGACGAGATTCGCAAGCTGGCCGAACGGGTCACGGGCTCCACCAAGGAGATTCGGACGTTGATCGACGATGTTCGGGGGGCAGTCAACACCACGGTGATGGCCACCGAGACAGGCTCCAAGTCGGTCGAGGCGGGCAACCGCCACTTCGGCGAGGTGACCTCTTCCTTCAAGGAAATAGCCGCGGTTGCGGTGACCACCAATGACGCAGCCCGCGAGATTGAGCTGTCCACCAAGCAGCAGGCCACTGCCGTGGAGCAGGTGAACATCGCCATCACCAACGTGGCCCAGGCCACGCGTGAAGCCGAAGCCAGCTCGGCTCAGACTCTGCAAACGGCGTCCCAGTTGGGTCTGCTCTCCAAAGACCTGATGCGCATCATTCAGCCGGAGGCGCCCACGCAGCACGTCCGTGTCGAAAGGAAGTAGGCGATGTCCGCGGCGACCGGCGAGGAGATCGACATTCTGTTGTGCAGGGCGGGGGGGCGTCTGTGTGCGCTCAGGCTGGCTGACGTGGTGGAGATCATGCGACCGCTGGCTGTCGAGCCCGTGGCCAAGGCTCCTCCCTGTGTCGATGGTCTGGCCCTGATCCGGGGGCGTCCCTGTCCGGTCTTCAATCTCGGCGAGTTGCTAGGCGGCTCGTCAAGCCCGCAGCGATTCGTGCTGATCCGGGTAGCAGGGGGCGCCGAGTCGCATGAACGACGTCTGGCCCTCGCCGTCACCAGTGTCGAAGGCGTCGGTCGGACCGACGCCGAGGCCTTGATCGAGATGCCGCCGTTGCTCTCGTTGGCGGATGCCGAGACGGTCGAGGCGATCTCCATCCTGGACCGGCAATTGGTAACCGTATTGCGGGCGGCCGCTCTTATCAGCGAAGAAGCCTGGTCCGTTCTGGAGCCGACGTGACAGACCCGCCCACCGAGCAGCAACTTGCCACTTTCCGTTCTTGGGTTCTCAATAACCTCGGTCTGTCGTTTGATGGGGATCAGTCGAACCTGCTGGCCGAGGTCTTGAGCCGTCGAAGCCGGCACGGTCAAGTCGATCCCGACAGTTATTTGCAAGCACTGTCCGGTGGCGACGACCGAGAGAAGCGGATGTTGGCCACCGAGTTGACGGTGGGGGAGACCTACTTTTTTCGTCATCGAGAGCAGATGGCCGCCTATCTGAACCAGGCTCTGGGCTGGAGCCAGATGCGCCCGGTCCGGCCCCTGAGGGTGTTGTCGGCAGGGTGCTCGACCGGAGAAGAGGTGTACTCCCTGGTCATGCTGGCCAGACAGGCCGGGCTCAGCCCAAGCGAGACCAGTTTCCTGGCTCTGGATGTGAATCCGGTCGTGATCAAGAAGGCTCGAGCCGGTAGCTACTCGGGTTGGTCCTTGCGAGAGACGCCGCAAGAGCTTCGCGATCGATGGTTTCGCCGGGACGGCTCGCGCTATCTTCTCGACCCGGAAATCGTGGCCAGCGTGGAGTTTAGCGAGTGCAACCTGCTATCTTCGACGAACCAGCTCTGCCAATCTTATTCCTTTGATGTCATCTTCTGCCGCAACCTGTTGATGTACCTCGGTCCGCACCAGGCCCAGGCGGTAGTCGCTCGTTTGGAGTCGTCGCTTGTCCTCGGCGGCTATCTCTTTCTGGGTCATGCCGAGTCTCTGCGGGGCCTTTCCGAGAGACTCCAGGTAATGAACACGCATGGTTGCTTCTACTATCGCCGGGGGGACGGGCCGGCTACACCGCTAACGGCCGGTCCCACTATCAGTGGACCGTTGTCCCCGGACTGGGCCGAGGCCATCCAGGCAGCCAGTGAGCGCATTGAACAGATCGGCTTGACGGGCCGCCAGACAATCCGGCCGGCCCCGACCTCACCCGACCTTGGCCGCATCCGAGAGTTGCACGAGAGCGAGCGCTATGCCGAGGCCCTGGAAGTGTTGCGCCGCCTGCCGTCCGATACGCGCGAGCTTCCTGAGGCCGTCCTGCTGCAAGCGGTTCTGGCAGTGCAACTGAGCGACTTTCAGGACGCCGAGGCGTCATGCCGACGCCTGCTGGAGGGGGCCAATTTCGCTGCCGGGGCCCACTACTTGTTGGCCCTGTGTCGGGAAGGAAGGGGGGAGCGGGAGGCTGCCGTGGCTGAGCACTCGGCCGCGATCACACTGGATCCCGGCTTCGCCATGCCCCGATTGCATCTCGGCTTGTTGGCCCGCCGAGCCCGTGACCTGCCGACCGCTCGTAAAGAACTGGCAAGAGCCCTTTTGCTCTTGCAGAGCGAGGACTTGCCTCGCTTGCGGCTGTTTGGTGGCGGTTTCGGCAGAGAGGCGCTAGTCGAACTCTGCCGGAGCGAGCTGAGGTCTTGCGAGGTGTCCAGATGAGCGAAGCGAGGGCCGCCCATTTGCGCAAAGAGTTTGACGCTGCGTTCCAGCGCCAACCGGAGGCGGCCCGGGCCAAAGGCGAGGAGTTGCTGGTCATTCGAGTCGGCGACCAGTCCTATGCCCTGCGACTGGCCCAGATCGAGGGGATAGTCAAAGAGAAGAAGATCACGCCTTTGCCGGGCGCCCCCAGGGGGCTATTGGGTATCGCCGGCTTCCGGGGAGTGCTGGTTGGCGTCTACGATCTCGCCTCCTGGCTTGGCCAATCTCGACAGATTGGAACCTGGTTGGCCCTGGTTCGAACCAAGGACGGAGCCGGCCTGGCTCTAGCCTTCGATAGCCTGGAAAGCCAGCTTACTCTGGACCCGAGCAAGTTGGTCGCCCACGACTCGGGCCTTCACGTGGACAGCCTGGCCCAAACAGCCGAAGGACCATTGCCAGTTCTTTCTCTCCCTTCGCTGCTGCAGAGCCTGACCCAAGGCAAGGGGGTGTAGCCGTGGCTCGAGACCTGACCGTCTACTTCCTGGCTGAGGCTCGGGAGATCGTGCAGAACCTGTCCCAGGATACCCTCAATTTCGAGAGCCGACCGACGGCCGAATTGCTCTCTCGAATGTTTCGCCTGGCCCACACTCTCAAGGGTGCCGCCAGGGTGGCCAAACAACCAGGCGTGGCCCAGTCTATTCATCAATTCGAGGAGATTCTGGGCGCCCACCGAGATGCCCCGGAGAGTCTTCCGGCTAAAGGGGTCGAGGAGCTTTTCCGGTTGCTCGACGAGATTACTGCCGAATTGGCGAAGTTGGAGCCGGCTGCCCAGCCCTCGTCACCTCGGGAGAAGACCGAGGCCCCCCCGGGGGGGACGCAAGCGGTGGGGGTAGCCGGACTGCCCGGCCACCATGGAGTGGATGTGGATCGGCTGCTCGAGGATCTTCGGGCCGCTACCGGCCAACTAGAGGGGCTGCGGAGTAATCTGCTCAACATCGAGCGAGGCAAAACGCTGGGCGAGCTTTTGCTGGCTCAGCTGACGGCCGAGGGCGTGCCCAAGTCGGTGCGTTTCGTGGCCGAGGAGCTGCAGGCGGAGTTGCGCGGACTGGAGCGCAACCTGGCTTTCGGGGTCGACCAGATGGGGCGCGAGCTGCGTGAAGCCCAGGAGAGTACAGAAAAGCTTCGGCTGGTGCGAGCCGACGCCCTATTCCCCCTGCTGAGGCGGGCTTTGCGGGATGCGGCCACCGAGCAGGGCTGCGAAGTCGAACTGCTGGCCCTTGGCGGCGAAGTGCGCCTCGAAGCGACCGTGCTGAGTGCAGTGCAGAACGCTTTGATTCAGGCCTTGCGCAACAGTGTTGCGCACGGGATCGAGTCCCCCCCGGAGCGCCAGCGGGCGGGTAAACCGACCAGGGCTACGGTCAGGCTCGAAATCGCCCGTCGAGGTCGTCGAGTGGTCTTTCGCTGCCGGGATGACGGGCGCGGGATCGATCTGGCGGCGGCCGAGCATCAGCTCAGAGCCAAAGGAGTTCCGGTGGCTGGGCTTGACCGCGAAGGCCTTCTGTTGGCCCTGATGCAGGGCGGCGTCAGCACGGCCGGGCAGGTCACCCAGGCGGCCGGTCGCGGCATCGGGTTGGACGTGATTCGCCAAACGGCCGCTGAATTTGGCGGAGAGGCTCACCTGCAAACCGAGGCCGGCAAGTTCACCGAGGTCATCATCAGCCTGCCCTGGGCCGCAGCGGGAATGGATTTCCTGGAGCTGTGCGCTCAAGCCGACCACCAGGAGGTGCAGACTACGCTGCTGCTACCTTTGGATTGTGTGCGGGCGGTGCTGGGGTTAAAGCCCGAGGACATTTTACGGCAGGCCGATGGCGAGACGATCGTGTACGAGGGCCAGGCCGTGCGCATGCTTTCCCTCAACGTAATTCTCGGGATTTCAGAGGCGGTGGGGCGGGCAGTCGCAGTGCTCGAGGCCTCGCAAGGCTTGGTGGCTTTGTCGGTGAGTTCTTTTCAGGGAGTCAGCGTGGCACGTCTGCTGCCTTTGCCTTTTTTGACCGAGGCGGCCAGCTTCATCGCCGGAGCGACCCTGGATGCGCACGGGGACGCCCGCCTAGTCCTGGACCCCGACGGCCTCTTCGAGGAGGCTCGCCAAACTCGCTCGACGGTCGCCGAAACCATGATCCGCGACACCGCCAGCTTGCTGGTGATCGATGATTCCTTGACCACCCGGATGTTACAGCAGAGTATTTTGGAATCGGCCGGCTACAAAGTGGACCTGGCCAACTCCGCCGAACAAGGTCTGGAGAAGTTGCAGGAACGGCCTTATGACCTGATCCTGGTAGATGTGGAGATGCCCGGCATCGATGGATTCACCTTTGTCGAGCGCATTCGTGCAGATCCCGCCCTTCAAGCCATCCCGGCTATCCTGGTGACTTCTCGCGATGCGCCCGAGGACAAATTGCGGGGGCGCAACGTCGGAGCGCAAGGCTACATGGTAAAGAGCGAGTTCGACCAAAAGCAGATGCTGCAACAGATACGGAAGCTTCTCAGATGACGGGCGGCCCGATTCGAGTATTGGTGGTGGACGACTCTCTCACCGTGCGCCGGGCCATCGGGGGGGTGCTGAGGCGGTCGCCCGAGTTCGAGTTGGCTGGGGAGGCCGAGAACGGCCTTCAGGCCTTCGAACTGTGCCGTAGCCTGCGACCGGATGTGGTGACCATGGACATGGTCATGCCAGAGATGGATGGACTGAGGGCTACCGAACAGATCATGGCCTTTTGTCCCACCCCCATTCTGGTCGTGTCTTCCTCGCTCAATCGAGGGGAGGTTTTTCAGACCTACGAGGCCCTGGCAGCCGGAGCGGTGGATGTGCTCGACAAAGTGACCGACAACGATTGCGAAGATTGGGAGGCCCGGCTGCTCGCGACTCTTCGTCTGGTTTCGAGGGTGCGGGTCATCACGCATCCGCGAGGTCGGTTGGGTGGCCTGGGAAAGCCATCCGACGGCATAGGGTCTACGCTACAACCCTTCGAACCCAGGGGAGGGAGCCACCTCCTGGCCCTGGGAGCTTCGACGGGTGGTCCTGGAGCGGTGGCGGAGATCCTGCGAGCCCTTCCCCCGGGTTTGGCTGTGCCGATCCTGTTGGTCCTACACATCGGCGAGCCGTTCGGGGATAGCCTCGCCAGTTGGCTCGACTCCCAGACCTCTTACCAGGTGCGCTACCCGGTGGAGGGAGAGCGCCTGTCTGAGGCCGATGGGGTGCTGATGGCCCCTCCCTCGAGGCATTTGGTGCTGCGAGCCGGTCGTCTTTGGCTGACCGACGACCCCGAACGTCACTCCTGTCGCCCCTCGGTGGATGTCCTTTTCGAATCCCTGGCACGTGAAGTAGGTCCGAGGACCTGCGCGTGTCTCTTGACCGGGATGGGTGTCGACGGAGCGGCCGGGCTACTGGCCTTACGGGCAGCGGGAGCGCGCACCATCGCCCAGGACGAACCCTCGTCGGTGGTCTACGGCATGCCGAAAGAGGCGGTTCGGCTAGGGGCAGCTCAGCTCGTCCTACCCCTGTCGCACATCGCCTCCGCCTTGGCGGATGCCGTTCACGGGAGGTAGGCAGGGTCAGCCGATCACGGTCGCCTCGAGCCTCAGAGGCGGCGCGCTCGCTGTCAGGCCAGCCCTCTCTCCAGGTTGCCGAGGAGCGCCGGCAGGTGGGTGTCAAGGTCTAAGCCTCGATCAGGGTGTAACTAAACGACGACCGCCCTCCGCCCACGGCCGACAAGAAGCGGTCATACTCCGGGGGCGACATCGTCTGGCAACCGATGGAACGGGGCGAGTTGGGGTTGCCGGGGTGAAACAGCACGGCACTGAGCGTGTCTCCTCGGGCCTCTGAGGTGGCCCGCTCGCTGGCACTATAGTTGCCGTCGTGGTTGGTGTCGCGCCAGCCCTGAAGGCGACCCGAGCCGCTCTCGGAGCGAACGTGGAAGCTGGCCGCTCCCCCGTGGTTGCCGTTGGGCACGACCTGATAGGTCCCGGGCGCGATCATCCCCACATCGCCCCGGCCGTCGCCGGTGATGTCGGGGGAGGAGGTGCTCGAACTCTGGCCGGGATAGGTGGCCCCGCGAATCACCTCGACACCACCACCGGGACGCAGCACCACGAACGAATCGTTGTAGCGGTTTCCTTCCTGATTGCGCTGGCGAAGGCTATTGCCGTTGTGAAGGTCGGCAGTTTGGTTGTCGTCCGGGTCCAGGCCGCGCAAGCCAAGGACATAGGTTCGATTGGGATCGACCTCCACGCCCTGCTGTTGTAGCAGGTTGGCGTAGTGCTGGTAGCGCTCTGGCTGGCTGGCTCCTCGGGGTGGGTGGCTGACCGGACCGGCCGGTCGGGGCGGGGTGGGGATCGACTCTTCGGGAGTGGGTGTGACCTGGGCGGGGCGGGCGTGGTTGAGCGAGCCCATGGTCTCGGGCCCAACGATACCGTCTAGCTTGAGATTGCGCTTCTCTTGCAGTTGGCGGATGGCGGCCTCGGTATCGCGTCCGAGCACGCCATCGACCTCCAGGTTGGCGCCGGTTTGCTCGTTGAGCATCCGCTGCAACTGTTTGACTTCTTCGCCGCGTGAACCGCGACGCAAGAGTTGGTCGGGCGCGAGTTCGAGCTTGGGAGAGCTGGCCACCTGGTGCCAGCCGTCGTCGAGGGCCAGGTTGGCCACCCGGGCGGCCGGCGGGCCCGCATCCAGGGGTTGCCACGAGGCGTTGGAGCTGGTGGGGGCGGCGGTGGCCGGGCGGGACCAGTTGGTCGTCGGGGCCGGGGTGTTGATCTTGATGGGCATGGTGGTCTCCCTTGGCGAGATTTGTCTCCACCATAGCCGCTGCGGCTGATATCGAGCTGACCATGGTCCAACAGATGTAACATTCTTGGGCCAGGCGGAATTTGGCGCGGCCCGGAGAATCGGCCGGCCATGCGAGTGTTTCTGTTGTTGATTGTCTTGTCCGTGCCGGCGCTGGCCCAACCGTGGAACTGGGCGCACCAGTACAAGGTGGAGGAGGTGCTCAAAGACCCCGAGCCCTTCTTGCAGCGATACGTCGAGGGCGAGGCCCGCTTTTTCGCCATGGCCCGCCACCCCCAGAGCGCTTTGACCTATGACGGTTGGAATCTCGACGAGCAGGGCAGGCCGATTGGGCCCCGAGACTTTTCCGCTCCCTCGAAAGAGTCGCTGGATGTGGCGCTGTTGACCAAAGGGATCGAGGGTCACCCCCTGGCAGCTCGTTTGATCTCGCCTGACGATCCCAGGCGGGCCCCCGGATTGGCGGCCGAGATCCTCGAGCGCAAGCTCGACAGCTACTGGGCTTGGTACCAGAAATACCCGGGCTATGGTGGCTACTTCCCCTGGTTCAAATGCGGTGAGGCGATCGAGCCCACCGACGACTGGGTAGGAGCCATTTGCGGCCTCGACAACGGCGAATGGGTCTGGTCGATGTTGGTGGCCGAACGCGAAGCCCGTTACCGCTATCCCGAGCTGGCCGAGAAGCTCCACCGCTTCAATTCGCTGCTCAAGGAACGGGCCGCCCCGATCTTCTACGACCCCCTGGCTGGCCTGGTGCGCGGCGACGCCAAGATCCTCGACATGAAAGACCCCAACACGGGCTATGTCACCAACACCAAAGGAGCCAGGTTTCTGTGGGGCGAGCACACCGTGCACGAAGGAGTCATGCTGGTGATGTTCGTGACCCTCTACGGGCAAGGCTTGCCGGCCGATGCCTCCGAGCGTATCTGGGCCGGCACCCGCATGTTGCGGGTCGACCACCCTTACGGCACCAGTTGGCAGGCCTGGTATGGCTCAGCCCACGAGGAGTGGGCCTATCTCTTCTTGCCTTATCGTGACATGCCCGAATATAGCGACCTGTTTCGCATTCGTCAGGCCATTCGCACCCAGAACGCCAATCACCGCGGCTACCCGGGGCTGCACGCCTCGGCCCTGACTCCGGGCCAGAAAGGCTACTGGACCGGAAGCGGCATCGAGGGTCTGGGCACGCAGAAGCTGATCCATCAAGAGATGTTCGCCCTCTACGGCGCCTATCCGGTCATTCTCGAGGACCGGGCCGTGGGGGCCGCCTGGCTTCTCAACATGCTGCAGGGGCCGGGTCAGCAGACCGAACTCGGTGGGGGCGAGTCGGGCTTGATGGACGGTAGCGCCTGGTGCTCGTCCAAGACCATCGATGGCACGTTCACCATCTTGTTGGCGGTCATGGGTGGAATGGACAAAGAGACCACCGAGCTACTGCGAGAAGATGGTCTCTACGACCAGTTTCGCGAGATCATGGGCCGGGAGTATCGCGAAGCCTTCGGCACGGCCGCCCTGCAAGAACCGGCCGGCCTGATCGGTCCGCCCGGCCCGGTTCCCCGTGCAACCCCGTAATCCGCACGAGCAACATCGGGCGGCCACTCCGCTCGAGTTGCTCTTTGACCTGTGCTTCGTCGTGGCCATCGCTAGCGGAGCCGGCGAACTTCATCACGCCTTAAGCCACGGGGAGGTGGCCGGCCCCATCATCAGCTATCTGCTGGTGTTCTTCGCCATCTGGTGGGCCTGGATGAATTACACCTGGTTCGCCTCGGCCTATGACCCCGACGACACCCTCCACCGCCTCGGAGTGCTGGTGCAAATGGGGGGCGTGCTGGTGTTGGCGGCGGGGGTTCCGCAAGCCTTCGAGCACCACAACTTTCGGGTGGTCACGGCCGGCTACGTCATCATGCGCCTGGCCCTGATTTCTCAGTGGTTGCGGGCAGCCCACTGCGATCCCGCCCGTCGCACCACCGCCCGGCGCTACGCTGGCGGTCTGTTCGTGGTGCAGTTGGGTTGGGTGGCGCTGGCGCTCCTGCCGGTCCACCTCTGGGCCTACTTCTTTCTAGGGATGGCCCCGGCCGAGCTGTTGGTTCCGGTGTGGGCCGAACGAGCCGAGCCCACCCCCTGGCACCCCGGACATATCGCCGAACGCTATGGGTTGTTGACCCTGATCGTGCTTGGCGAGGTGGTGCTATCGACGGCCAGAGCCATTCAGGCAGGGCTCGAGGCTGGCCTATCCGGCCCTCTCCTGGCGGCCACGGCGGTGGGGGCCCTGTTGACCCTGTTCTCGATGTGGTGGCTGTATTTCTTGCATCCTGCCGAAGAGTGTCTGACCCACCAGGTCGCCTTTCTCTGGGGCTATGGACACTATGCGATCTTCGCCTCGGCGGCGGCGGTCGGGGCGGGGCTGGCGGCGGCCACCGAGCAGTTGACCCATCACGGTCAGGTCGATCAGGGCATGGCCATTGCCCTTCCTGCAGCCATTTACATCGTTATGGTCTGGGTCCTACAGCTGAGACCGGGGGCCAGCCGCGCCACCGCTCTAGTCTGTGTCGCGGGGGCGGTCCTGGTCCTGGTGGCCGGCGCCTCGCCCCGTCCTATCCTCTCCATCGGGCTGATGTTGGCCCTGTTGGCGGCGGCCGTCACCTTGAGTTGTCCGGTCGCCGGGCGCGCCCAAACCGATTGAGACCGCAAAGAAAGTCTAGAGGAATTCGGGCTCGGGTTCAGAATGGCGTGGTATGCTTTTCAACCAAATCTATCTGGTGTTCACGGAGTATCTCAAGGAATTCGTGCCTGCACAGAAGACCGAGATCCTGCTGTTGGCGCTTTCGATCTTTATCATGTCGTGCTGCCTTTGGGAGCAAGCCGTCACCAGCGGTTTGTCGGGCGAGCTTACCTACGCGACGCTCCATCCTGGGGTGACCTTCTCGGGCATCGGCACTTCGTTGTTGCTGGTGGCGCTGACGGTAGTTTTTCCGGCCCAGTCCGAATAGGTAGCGCAGACGAGAAAGCCCGGGCTTGACCCGGGCTTTTTTGGTGTACGAGGAGTTTGGCGGTGGGACTGACTCTGGCGATAGTGGTAGTGGCCCTGGTTCTGTTCGTCTGGGAGCCCTTTCCGGTCGAATTGACCGCTTTGCTGGCAGCGGCCATGCTGGTGGCTGGCGGGGTCCTGACGGCCGACGAGGGGTTCGGCGGGTTCGGCGACCCGGCCGTCATCACCGTGGGTGCGATGTGCGTGCTGGCCTCGGGTTTGACTCGCACGGGAGCTCTGACGGGCGTCTCTGGCCGGCTCGAGGGCCTATTTCAGAGGAGTTTCTCGGCGGGGTTTGTGGCCCTTCTCTTGCTGGTGGGAGGGTTGTCGGCATTCCTCAACAACACCGCCTGCGTCGCCCTGTTTCTTCCCGTGACCTTTCACCTGGCCCGAGTCTCGGGCCGCAGCGTCTCCCGCTTATTGATCCCCCTCTCGTATGCCGCTATCCTGGGGGGCACATGCACGCTGGTGGGGACCAGCACCAACCTGGTGGTCAACTCGGTGCTGGTCTCGCACCACCTCGAGCCCTTCGCTCTGTTCGAGTTCACCCGGCTCGGCTTGCTCAGCTTGGGTTTCGGAGTGGCTTACCTGGCTATCCTGGGGGTGCGCCTGCTACCGGATCGGCGCACTCCCGAGCCGGCCGAGTCTCCTCAGATCGAAGTGGCGCTGCAGCCTCACAGTCCGCTGGTGGGAAGCAGCCTGGCCGAGACCTCGCTCATCGACGAGCTGGGAGGCAGGGTGGTCGCCGTCCATCACCACGACGAACTCGTGGAGCAACAGGTCGAGGCCCTCGTGCTGGAAGGGGGCGACACCCTGGTGCTCGACCTGCCTCAGGAGCGCCTGCCGGGTCTGCGGGTCCACCCGGAGCTGGTAGTGTTGTCCGATTCGGCTCCCGCGCCGCCCCGGCGCCACCGAATGGGACTGGCCATCGCCATCTTCCTGGCCGTGCTGGCTCTCTCCGCCAGCGAGATGGTTCCGCTGGCCGCGGCCGCCACCCTGGGGGCGGTGGCCATGGTGGCCTCGGGCTGTCTCACCATTCGTGAGGCTTACCAGGGTCTCGAGCTGCGTGTTCTATTGATGATCGGCGCCAGCCTGGCGCTGGGCGTGGCTCTGGAGAAGAGCGGGGCCGCTCCGACCCTGGCTCGCTTTTTTTCACTCCATTTAGCCGCCTACGGACCTCAAGTGATGCTGGCTGGACTGTATCTGCTCACCATGCTCATGACCGAGGTCCTGTCGAACACCGCCACGGCCGCCCTGGTCTCGCCGGTGGCCATCGCCCTGGCTCTCGAGCATCAACTCGACCCGCGTCCCTTTCTCGTGGCCGTGACCTTCGCCGCCTCCGCCTCTTTCATGACTCCGCTCGGCTATCAGACCAACACGATGGTCTATGGTTCGGGCCACTACCGTTTTACCGACTTCCTGAAGGTCGGCCTGCCGTTGAACTTCACCTTGTGGGTGGCGGCCTCCACGCTTATCCCACGCTGGTGGCCGGTTCAGCTCTGAGTTTTCAGTCTAGTTTCAGGACCGCCCTCTAGGCTCCAGGGTGGAGGTCCGCAACCATGCACGTCATTTCACTTTCTCCGCGCTCCGCCGCGGCTAGTCCCCCTGCGCCCCAAGAGGTCAAGAATACTGCCTATCGACCCGCCGTCGACTGGTGGGAGGCCGAAGGCCAGAAATTCGATTCGACCCGGCAACTGCTCGCCCAGGCCAAAATCCCGGCCGACGGGCTCAAAGCCAGCTATCGCTTTCTCGAGCAAGCTCCCCCGACCGAAAAAGAGAGCACCCTCTACACCGGGTTGACCGGCGCTGCCGCCGGGGCGGCCGTAGGTCTGACCGGGGCGGCGCTCCTTGGGGTGGCCGGGGAACTGCTCGGCCTGTTCACCCAGGTGGTCACTCTGGGTCAGGCTGGCAGTTCGGGGCCCTTTCTGACCGGGCAGGGGCTGGCCATTGCGGCCGCCGGCGGCGCACTGGTGGGTGCTGCTGCGGCTTTGATCGGCCATCGCAAGCCTTTGCCTTCAGCCGAGGAGTTGGCCGGTTCGCAATCCGGCACGATTCGCCGCGAAACGGCTCAGGATGGAACCACCCACACCGTCTTCTATCGGAGCAACGATCTGACGCGAGGGATCGACCTGGAAGACTACGCCCAGGCAGCCGAGGCCCCCGCCCCCGAATTGCCCAGCGACGACCAGGCTCGCCGGGATTGGGCCACCCACGGG
The DNA here is from genome assembly GCA_050250895.1 of Vulcanimicrobiota bacterium. Classification (GTDB taxonomy): domain Bacteria; phylum Vulcanimicrobiota; class Xenobia; order Xenobiales; family JADMJV01; genus CAYRFU01. Next base: position 192,619 of record JBFWNU010000007.1, read on the forward strand.
GCACTGGGTCTGGGTAGCGTGGCCGTTCCTCTGCTCGGCCTGGTCTATCCGGCGGCGACCGGTTCGGCCTTGGGCGGCGCCCTCGACAAAGGCAAGCTGCGCGGGCAGTTCCTGGGCGGAGCGCTGGGTCTGGCCGCCACCGTCGGCACCTATGCTGCCGCCAGTCGGTTCGGCTGGATGGGTTACGTCGGGGGAGCACTGGCTTCGGCCGCCGTCGGGGCTGGAGTGGGAGCCGCTTTCGGCCCCAGGATGGAAGCCAACACCGCCGTCAATCCTGACCTGGCCAAGCAGTGGTGGGCCCCGCTACCTGATTAGTTCATGAGTTGGTCGGCCGTCGTGCGAATGCCCAGAAAGAAGGGGCCGAACTCGGCGTAGACCGCACTGACCTCGTCAAAGCGCATCTCGTAGATCAGCTTCTTGAACTGGACGGCGTCCTCAGAAAACAGGTCGACGCCCCAGTCGAAGTCGTCAAACCCCATCGAGGATGAGATGATCTGGGTGACCTTACCGAAATACTTGCGGCCGGTCTTGCCGTGACCCTTCATCATTTCGCCTCGCTGGGCCGGAGTGAGCATGAACCAGTTCTTGTGTTCACCCCGAAGTTTGTTCATGGGGTAAAAGCACACATACTTGTCGGCCGGGATCTCCGGGTAGAGACGGGCCCGCTGGGTCTGGCGATCGCCCTCGAGCAACTGCTCGAGGGCTTGGTCCCATTCCGGGGTGTCTTCTTCGAGCCCCTGTTTCTGAAGCGTCTTGCTGTAGCGCTCGGCGGCGCCATGCAGCGACAACTCGACCACCGAGACATAAGAATAGGTATCCTGCAGATAGGCCCACAGGTCCAGCTGGGCCAGTTGGCGCTCGACCTCGTTGAGTTCTTCGGGAGTATGGCGCAGGTGCACCATCATCAAATCGCCCTTGTGGCCCAGGACGCGGTAGTAGGCGGTGGCCTCGTCGCGGTCCCCCCGTCGGCACAGTTCTTCGAGGACGGGTTGAGCCTGGGCCAGGACCTGCTGGCGAGCGTCGGCCTCGAGCGCGTTCCAGGCGGGCCAGTCGATGGCCAGGAGTTGATGGAGCATGAAGGCTCCTTCGAGGGTGGATGGGGGACGATTTTCACTCATGCGGCACCCGTTTTACCCCCTTGGGCCGCCTCCCTCTTTTCGAGAACGCAACAAGCCGGCAACAATCTGGTTACCGTTTAGAAACGGGAGTTCGATCCGCTATTGCTATACTTAATGGTAGGAAAGGGCACCCCTGGGTGCTGACGAGAGGTTGAGAGAAACCGTGAATCGATGCGAGATCACGGCCGTACCGGGCAATGCGTTCGGTGGCCGTTCCAGCCGTGAAGAGTCCACCGTCGACTCTAGTTGCTTCAAAGCTCTGTTCGAGCAAGAGTTGAACAGCAACGCGTCCCCCCCGCCGGTATTCCGCGCCAGTCAGACCGAGTTTGCTGCTCGGGTCAGTCAGGCTCGTGAGCACCTGCACGGCAACCTGGCTTTCCACTCGGTCGAGTTCTCCGGGCCAATCTTCCATTTCGGCAGTCCAGTCTACCGCTAGAGCGGCTCTGGAACGTTCGTTTTGAAAAGGCCCTCTGACCAGGGGGGCCTTTTTGCATGGAACCCGAATGGCGGGCAGGAAAGAAGTTCAAGGAGACCTGCCCGTGACGGCCACCCACTTTTCAAATCGACGTCTGGCACTCGCCGACCTACAGCCCGGAATTCCCGCTCTCTTCTTTAGCGGAGTTCCCCAGTCGCGCAACTTCCCGGCCAATCTCTATCCTTTTCGAGCCAACAGCCACTATCTTTACTTCGGGGCGCCGGCCATTCCCAACGCCTTCATGTTGGTCCTCAATGGCGAAGCGACGCTCTTCGTGGATCTTCCCGATGTTGACGAGGCGGTCTGGACGGGCGAGCCTTACCGGGCCGAACAGCTCAAGAGCCAGTACGGGCTCGAGGCGGTCAAACCGCTGGCCGAACTCGAGGCGGCCCTCGACGAACTGCAGCGCGAAGAGGTTGTCTCGCTCCCCCTGGCCTCGGTGGCATCCAATGCAGCCATCGAGAAGGTATTGGGCCGTACCCCCGACCTCGACGGCGACTTCGACAGCGACCTGGCCCAGGCGATGGTCGAACTGAGGTTGTGCCACGACCAGGCCGCCATCGACGGTTTACGCCGCGCGGCCGAGGCTACCGTCGAGGCCCACCGCACTGTTTATGGCCAGGTTCGCTCCGGGGTGAGCGAGAGCCAGATCCTTTCAGGGCTGATGGCCTCGGTGATCGCCGCCGGTGGGGGAGTGTCCTTCGAGCCTATCGTGTCGGTCCACGGCGAGGTTCTCCACAATCCCTTCTATACCAACAAGCTTGCCCCCCACGACTTGCTGGTGGTGGATTTTGGGGCCGAGTTGGCCAGCGGCTGGGCGGGAGACGTGACCCGCACCTATCCCGTCGATGGCCAGTTCACGCCCGAGCAGAGAGCCGCCTATGAGTTGGTGTTGGCCGCTCAGGCTAAAGCCATCGAGATGGTGGCGCCCGGCGTGAGCTACCGCGATGTTCACCTGGCCGCCTGCGGGGTGATGGCCGAGGGATTGGTCGATATGGGTCTGCTCAAAGGTCAACCCGCCGAGCTGGTCGAGCGAGGCGCGCACGCTCTGTTCTTCCCCCACGGAATCGGCCATCTGCTCGGTCTTGATGTGCATGACATGGAAGATTTAGGCGATTTGGCCGGCTACGAGTATGGTGACAGTCGTAACCAGCAGTTCGGGCTGTGCTATCTGCGTCTGGCCCGTCCTCTGCAACCGGGCATGCTCGTTACGGTCGAGCCCGGCTTCTACTGGATTCCCCAGCTGCTCGAGTCGGCCGAGCGGACCGAGCCCTTCAAAGATTGCCTCGACATGGACAAGGTGGCTCGCTTTCGCGGGGTGCGAGGCATTCGCATCGAGGACGAGCTACTGGTCACCGAAGAAGGCCACGAGAACCTGACCGCGGCTCTGGCCAAGGCAGCCGACGAAGTGGCCGCTAAGGCCTGAAGTCCAGCACGTAAACGGTGGTGGCCGGCGGCAATCTGGCCGAATCCAGGCTTAGTTTGCGAGCCGTCTGGTACTTGGGAAAGTTGCGTAGATACTTTTCGTTGGTTTGCAGGTCAAAAACCAGGGCCGGCGTCTTGTAGTGCATAGGAATGGCCACCCGCGGGGCGAGCTTGCGGGTCAGGGTGGCAGCTTGATTGCCGTCGAGGGTATAGATGCCTCCCACGGGGACCAGCAAGACATCCACCCGACCGACCTTCTCGAGCTGCTCGTCGGTGAGCTGATGTCCCAGGTTTCCCACGTGCAGAATGCGTAGCCCTCCGGCCTCGAACAAGAACATCCCGTTCTTGCCTCGCTCCTTGCCGTGCGAGTCGTCCTGCCAGGCGCCGATGCCTCGAACCTTCACGTCGCCGCATTCGGTGCGCATCTGGGTCCATTCGCCCTCGAGGGTCAGTCCGTGCAGCACACGGGGGCGTCCTTCGGCCATGGCCACATGGCTGTGATCGAATTCGTCGATAGAGATGGTGATCAGGTCGGCCGGCACCCGGGTGGTGGGGTATCCGATCATGGGCGGATAGGGATCGGTCAAGACCCTGGTGCCGCCGGGGCTCACAATGAGAAAGCACGAATGGCCCAGCCACTGGATGGTGACGCCTCCGGCCCAGGCTGGCGTGGCCAGCCACAACAGCACCAGAGCGCTGAGCCAGCCCCTCATTGGAAGATCGGGCCGCTGGGCGGCGGGGCTCCCATCAATCCGGCCACGATGATCTGGAAATGGTGGACCCAGGATTCGACCGTCGACTCGATCTGGCCCTCAAGCTCTTTGAGGGCTTCCATATCGTTACAGCCTCGGATCTCGATCTTCAATTCTTCGATCTTGCCGCTGAGCGCCTCGAATCGATCCCGCACGCTGGGGTCGGGATGCATGGCCACCAGCTCGTCCATCAAGCGCTCCTGGCGTTCGGTCAGCTCGTCGATACGCTTGCGCAGCTGCTCGGCCTGGATCATATTGACGGCCGCCGTGGCCATCTTGGCGTTGCGCTCGAGGTCTCCGCTTACGTTGGCAAGTTCTTCGACACGGCGGCGAACCTCTTGCTTTTTGTCGGTTTGGCCTTCGACGGCACCGGCTCCTTAGCTAACTGATGAGACTGGGTTCACTCCCCCAAGGAGAGGGAAACGACGCGGTATGAGTTTCGAAAGGCGGATTCGCATTCCTCCCGAGGGTTGCGAGGCCGGTCTCCCTTCGCCGGCATTATCCGGAGCAGGTTCTGAGGGTATGTCAAGGACACTCTCAGCCGATGAAATTCAGCTCCCCTGACCGACCCTTAGCTTTTTGCGCCCGGGCTTGCTCACTCCTCTTGAAGTCTGGGTTCGGCCTCGGCCACTTTGCGCAGATAGGTCAGCCAGTGGGCGGTCGCGCCATCGTAGTTAGTCTGGGCAGTGCGCGCCTTTTCGAGACGTGCTTCCACCGCGGCCAGGTCGGACCGGGCCGCCTGGCGCAGCTGGTCGAGGGGGGTGCGTCCCATCGATTCGCGCGGCCACACCAGGTGGCGCAGCACCAGCAGTCGCTCCTCGTTGCTTTCGGCTTTGGGCGGAAAGGGGGCCGGCTCTTGCAGCTCGATCGGCTGGCCGCCGTAATCGGCCCGGCGCAAGGTCGATTCGGCTTGCTCGACATAGTCGCTGAGCAGTTTTTGGGCTCGGGTCAACAGGTCGATCCGGTCCACGAAGGCCGCCTGAATGCTCTGCCGCCGTTCCACCAGGGCCACCCCGGCGTAGAGTTCGAGGACGATCTGGTCGTCACGACGCCCGAAAGTGTCGGTGATGGCGCCGGCCAATTCGTCGGGAGTGTTGAAGTCGCCCTCGGCCAGGGCCTTCAGGCGCACGCGCTCGGCCGGCTCGAGCAGCCGCGAGGCGCGGCCGCGATAGAGCAAGAGGTCGGGGTCGATCCGGGCCCAGGCGGCGCAGGCCGTGACCAGCAGCAGTGTTGCAATCAAGCCTTTGGATTCGTAGAATAGCACGATGGCCAATCCATTCAAGCTCGAAGCCCCATTCCCCGCCAGCGGTGACCAACCCGAGGCGATCCGTCAATTGGTCGAAAGCGTCAAAGCCGGCAACCGTTTCACCACCTTGCTGGGAGCCACCGGCACGGGTAAGACCTTCACCGTCGCCGCCATGTTGGCCCAGCTGAATCGGCCCGCCCTGGTATTGGGCCCGAACAAGACCCTGGTGGCCCAGCTGTGCAGCGAGTTTCGTGAGTTCTTTCCCCATAACGCGGTCGAGTATTTCGTCTCTTATTACGACTATTATCAACCCGAGGCTTACATCGCCAATTCCGACACCTACATCGAGAAAGACTCGTCGATCAACGACGAGATCGACCGGCTGCGTCACTCGGCCACCCACGCCGTACTCGAACGCCGAGACTCGCTGGTGGTGGCCTCGGTCTCTTGCATCTACGGTCTGGGCTCGCCCGAGGACTATCGCGACACGGTCCTGGTGTTTCGCCCCGGCGAAGAGTTGCCGCGCCAGTTCTTGCTGCACCGGCTCATCGACATGCAGTACACCCGCAGCAACAATGTCCTCAACCGAGCCAGTTTTCGACTTCAGGGTGAAGTGCTCGAGGTTCATCCGGTGGACGAAGAGCGGATCTACCGCATCGAGTTTTTTGGCGACGAGGTCGAGTCGATGGCCGTCTTTGACCCGCTCACCGGCGAGTTGCTGGCCGAGCCCAAGCGGATCGTGGTCTATCCGGCCCGCCACTACGTGACCCCTCGTCACAAACGCGAGGCGGCCGTGGCCAGCATCGAGGCCGAGTTGCAAGCTCGCCTGAGCGAGTTTCGTGAGCGCGACAAGTTGCTCGAGGCCCAGCGGCTCGAGATGCGCACCCGCTACGACCTGGAGATGCTTGAAGAGATCGGCTATTGCAACGGCGTCGAGAACTATTCACGCCACCTCACCGGCCGGGCCCCGGGCGAGCCGCCGTATACTCTGCTCGACTATTTCCCCGACGATTTTCTGATGATCATCGACGAGTCGCACGTGGCCATTCCTCAGTTGCGGGGCATGCTTCACGGTGACCGCTCGCGAAAAGACAGTCTGGTCGAGCATGGTTTTCGGCTGCCGTCAGCCTATGATAACCGACCCCTGGCTTTTGACGAGTTTCTCAAAAGGGTTGGCCAGGTGGTCTTCGTCTCGGCCACCCCGGGCGCTTTCGAGCGCGAAGAGTCGACCGTGGTAGTCGAGCAGATTATTCGGCCCACCGGCCTGGTCGATCCCGAGGTCGAGATTCGGCCCGTCGACGGCCAGATCGATGACCTTTTGCGCGAGATTCGCGAACGCACCCGAGTTCACGAGCGAACCCTGGTCACCACCCTGACCAAGAAGATGGCCGAGGACCTGACCGAGTATCTGGGCGGCCTGGGCGTCAAGGTTCGCTACCTGCACTCGGAAGTCGACACCCTCGGCCGCATTCAGATCCTGCGCGACCTTCGGCTGGGTGAGTTCGACGTGCTGGTGGGCATCAATCTATTGCGCGAGGGATTGGACCTGCCCGAGGTTTCGCTCGTGGCCATCCTGGATGCCGACCAGGAAGGCTTTTTGCGGTCGGCGACCTCCTTGATTCAGACCATCGGCCGCGCCGCTCGCAACGTGAGCGGCAAGGTGATTCTTTACGCCGACAAGGTCACCGGCGCCATCTCGGAAGCGGTCGACGAAACCCAACGGCGACGGGAGATCCAGTTGGCTTACAACGCCGAGCACGGGATCACCCCGGCCACCGTCCGTAAGAAAGTGAACGATATTCTCGATACCCTCGGCTACGTTCACGAAGAGACCCGCGAGGCTCGGCGCGAGCGCAAGCAAGAGATGGAGCTGCCAGAGCTCGAGGCCGCCATCGGGCGACTCGAGTCGGCCATGCTCGATGCCGCCAAGAATCTCGAGTTCGAAACGGCCGCAGCCTTGCGGGACGAGCTCTATGGATTGAAAAAGGCCCTCAACAAGAAGATGGAAGGCCTACCGGTGGCGGCTCGCATGGAGTGGACCGAGAGCCCTCGTCAACAGGTCCAACGACGGGCCGTCCCGGCTCCTAAGCCGGGGGAGCCGGGACCTCGTGCTCGCTCTTCGCGGGGCCGCTCACGACGGCGACGATAGCCTGAGAAACCTTTGTAGCAAAGCGTTTCAAAAATGGTCAGTTCTGGTGATGTTCTTCCAGAATATTTTTGCTATCCTTTAGAAGATACGGGGCATCCGCCAAAGCTTCTCCTCCACGGACGAGAGGCTTTTTATTTTGTCCGGCGCGAAATCGGGCGGGCTTAGCCCGGCAGAACCAGATTGCGCTCGACAGCGTATCGAACCAGCTGGGCCCGGTTCGAAAGATCGAGCTTGTTCATGATATTGGCCCGGTGGCGCTCGACGGTGTTGGCGCTGATGCCCAGCTCTTTTCCCACTTCGCGAGCGGTCAGTCCCTGGGCGGTAAGTTGCAGCACTTCGCGCTCGCGCTTGGACAACGGGCAGTCGATCTCGGCGTCGGGAGGGTGCTCGCCCCGATACTCGTCGACCAGACAGCGGGCCAGGCTGGGATAAAGATAGACTCCGCCCGAAGAGACCGCTCGCACGGCCGAGACCAGGTCGCCCAGGGCCGCCCCTTTGACCACGTAACCGTTGGCGCCAGCGTTGAGCAGCTCAAAGAAGTAGCGTTTGTCCTCGTGCATGGTGAGCACCAGGATGGGGAGGGTGGGGTGCGCCTGCCGCAGGATTTTGGTAGCCTCGAGCCCGCCCAGTTCGGGCATGCTGATGTCCATCATCACCAGGTCGGGTAGCTCCTGGTCGACCAGTTCGATGACTTCTTTGCCGTTGGAGGCCTCGCCCTGGACCTGGATATCTTCTTCGCTCTCTAGCAAGAGGCGAATTCCGGATCGCACGATGGGATGGTCTTCGGCTATCAACACCCGGATCGACATCTATCTAGATTAGCCCCGAGCAGGCGCTTAACCTCCAAGCCGGCGCGGTTGATGGGATTGGACCAATCGGCATGAGGAGAAGGCGTCCGCCGAAGCGAACTGGCTCTTGTGGTTTTGACCGACTTTATCGAACTTCTTCTGGCCCGCAACGGAACGGAACTGTTGTTGGCCCCTGACAAACCCCCGTCGCTGCGCCTGCCGGACGGACTTCACTTCACCTCGGACGACCCCGTGGACGAAGGTCTGATCGAACAGTTGGCCGTCGAGGCGCTCGACCCCGAGCGAAGGGCTGACTTCGAGAGGACCGGCTCGCTCACCATCGGCTACCGTCCCCAGGGCTTTCGCCAGCGGTTTCGGTTGAGTTTTTTCCGGCGTCTTGGGCGCATGGCTCTGGTGATTCGCACCCTCGAGTCGGGCGCCCGCAGCCTGGGAGAGTTGAATCTCCCTCCCACCGTGGCCCGCCTGACCGATTTCGAGCGGGGGTTGGTGGTGGTCTCGGGCAGTAGCAGTTCGGGCCGGTCGAACACCCTGGCCGCCCTCGTGCACCAGGTGAACAGCCGCCTGCCTGTGCATGTCGTGACCCTCGAGGACCCGGTCGAGTTTCTCCACGAAGAGATGATGGCTACCATCAGTCAGCGCGAAGTGGGCACTGACGTCAGCGACTGGTCCGAAGCGCTGCGTTCGGCCCCCATGAGTAGCCCCGACGTGATCGTAGTCGACGAAGTGCGGGATCAAGACGCTATGATGGGAGTCTTGCGTTGGGCTCTGTCGGGGCGGCTGGTGATTTGCACGGTCGAGGGGGCCGACGTCGTCGATACCATCTCGACCATGCTAGCCTTATGTCCTGCCAATGGCCGGGTCCAGCGGGCCGCCGAACTCGGCTTGTGCCTCAAAGGGATCCTGTGCCAGAAGTTGGTGCCGGCAGCCGACCAGCGGGGCTGGATCCCGGCCACCGAGCTGCTCATTCCAGACTATTCCATCAGCGGATTGATCCGCGAGCAGCGCATCGACGAGGTGGGTGAGTTCTTGCGGGGCTGCAATGAACCTGGAATGTTCAGCTTCAACCAGAGCCTGGCCGCTCTTTTCCGCAACGGGTTGATCCGTCGCGACATTGCTCTGGCCTATTGCGGCAACGAGCTCGAGTTTCGCGCCGCCATCGGTGAGTCGCGCGCCTCCGAGCCCCGGCGCAACTGGGACTTGATGACCCTGCTGCAGCTGGCGGTCGAGCACAATGCTTCCGACCTGCACCTTTCCGAGGGGCGCCCCCCGATCTTGCGGATTGGTGGCGAGTTGGAAAAGCTCAACATGCCTAGATTGCGCTCGCGTGACATCCGGGCCATGCTCTACAGCGTGCTGACCGGGGCCCAGCGCGCCTCTTTCGAAAAAGACCGTGAGCTCGACCTCTCACTGGCCATCGATCGCGGCAATCGCTTTCGTGTCAACGCCTTCTATCAGAAGGGATGTGTGGCGGCGGCTTTCCGGACCATCCCTTCGCGCATTCCCGAATCCTCGGAGTTGGGCATCCCGGACGCCCTGATCCGGTTGGCGCAAAAGCCACACGGTTTGATTTTAGTGGTGGGCCCCACCGGTTCCGGCAAGACGACCACCCTGGCCTGTCTGGTCGACCTGATCAATCGCACCCGGGCCTGTCACATTATCACGGTCGAGGACCCCATCGAGTATTCTCACGTCAGCCTGGTGGCCACCGTCGACCAGCGCGAAGTCTATTCTGACACCAACAGCTTCGCCAACGCCCTCAAGTTCGTCTTGCGGCAGGACCCTGACGTCATCATGGTGGGCGAGATGCGCGATCTAGAGACGATTTCGGCGGTCTTGACCGCGGCCGAGACCGGCCACCTGGTGTTCGCCACTCTGCACACCAACGATGCTTGCCAAACCGTCGACCGCGTGGTCGATGTCTTTCCGCCTCACCAGCAGCCACAGATCCGCCAACAGTTGGCCGCTTCGCTGCTGGGCGTCGTGTCTCAACGCCTTTTGCCCCGAGCCGATGAAAGCGGGCGAGTGGCCGCGTTCGAGCTACTGATTGCGACCTCGGCCATTCGCGCCCTGATTCGCGACGGCAAGACGCACCAGATGCTCAACGTGCTCTCGACCAACGCCAATCTAGGCATGACGACCCTCGATCGCAGCCTGGCGCGGCTATTTCAAAGTGGACTGGTGGCTTTCGAAGAGGCAGCCCGTTTCGTCTCGGACCCGGAGATCCTACGCTCTCCCGAGAGCGTCGGGTTGTCGCCTTAGGGCCTGTCAGGAAGTAACTCGTGCTCTCTGACAGACCTTAGAACGCTCAGAGCCAGCCGAGCAGGGCTTCGTCTTCGCCGTCGGCCGGCGGCAGCGTGCTGGGAGGCTCGGTCGGCGCTGTTGAAGGTGTAGGGGTTGACGCGGACGGGGGAGCGGCCACGGCCGGGGCGGGAGCCGGAGCGGGAGCTGGCGGCGTCGGAGCTGGCGGAGTCGGTGCGGGAGGCGTCGCTTTGGGAGCCGGAGGTCGTTGTCCGATGGAGGGTGCGGGCCTGGCTTGAACCGCCGGGAGCTCCATCGACGGATGACTCTCGGGCTCACGACTGGGGCGAGCGGGCTCGGCCGAGGGACTGCTTCCGGAAGAGCCCGCCTTGCTGAGGTCCTTGAGGCCTTCGAAACGTCCTTCATAAATGAGCGAACGAACCTTGCTGTTGGCCACCAGGATTTCAAACTCTGGACGCGCGTCGTCACCGTTGCCGGTCAGCTTTTGACCCGAAACTGCCAACAGAGTTGAACATAGCAGTTCGCGCACCCGGAACTGATCGTCGGGAGCAAACAGGCCCACCATCTCGCTGATTGCGCTGGCCGGGTCTTCGCTTTGATAGACGGCGATGACGAGGTAGTGGGCAGCGGCGGCCTGGAGGGCCGCCAGGATTTCGTCCCGATGCTCCATGGCACCCACGGCGATGATGTCGGGGTCCTGGCGGGCTGCGTGTTTGATAGCTTCGCTCAAATTCTCGGTGTCACAACCAATCTCTCGCTGGCAGACGAATGAGCGCTTGTCGGCGATGAGGAATTCGATCGGGTTCTCGAGGGCAATGATGTGCAGTTTGCGGTGGGTGTTCACATAGTCGATGAGCGAGGCCAGGGTGGTGCTTTTGCCCGAAGCCGCGCTGCCGGTGATGATGAACAGGCCTCGCTCTTGCAAGGCCAGGCGCTCCAGGAGTTCGGGGATATTCAGCTCGGGAGGAGTGGGCACGGCTGTGGGGATCAGACGGAACGTCGCTCCCAGCCCGGTACAGCCCCAGAACGCGCTCATTCGAAAACCCGAGCCCGAGACCGAGAGAGAGAACTCGACTTCTTGACGCTTGTGCAGCCGACTGCGCTTGTCCCCGGGCAGAGCCTTCAGGACGAGGGCTCGGCAGTCGATCTCGGAGAGGGGCATCTTCCCGATGGGAATCAGTTCGCCGTTACGCCGTACCATCGGCTTCGAGTTGGGCTTGATGTGCAGGTCGGTGGCGTCATTGGTAATCACCACCTCGAGTAGATCTTCGATCTCGTAACCCAGGTTGGTGGGCAGGGCGGCAAGTTCGGCATCGCTGAGACCCTCACCGCTGGGCATCACGATGGCGGCCGGAGAGGCAGGGGCGGCGACCACGGTGGGGCCGGCCGTTTCCAGGGCAGCAAGGCGCTTCTCGATGGCGCTAAGGTCGGTTTTCTCGGCAGGGCCCTGCTTTCCGACGCGAGCGACCTGGCTCTCGGTGTCTTCCAGGCGCTGCTTGAGTCGGTCGACCTCGAGCTGAGAGGCCTCGAGTTCTTTGAGTCTGTCGCGCAGCTCTTTCTCTTGTTTGGCGAGCTTTTCTGCGAATTCTTTCTCCTGGCGGGCCAGCTGCTGACCCAGTTCTTGCTCGAAACGCTCGACCTGACTCTGGAGCCCGACCAGTTGCTCGGCCTTGGCTTCTAACGAAGAGAAGCGATCTTCGGTGGCATTCTCGAACATGCCCAGGCTCTCTTCGAGGCGAGTGACGTCGCCGGTGACGGCTTCACCACTCGGGGCGGCCTCGGGACGCTTGAGCCTGAGCGATTCGATTTCGGCCTGGAGCTCTTCGAGACGAGGCGAGAGGTCCGGTCCGCCGCCGCCACCACCCATCCCGTCACGCAGCGAATGGACCACCATCCAAAGGTCGTTGAGCTGCTCTTCGGTGGACTTTTTGACTTCGGCCCTGACCGCGCTTAAAAGTCGAGGAGGAATTCCTTCGATTTCTGCCATCGGCTAAACCTGTCTATCCAAGTTTGATTTCAAGCTTCCTCTTCAGGCTCGACTTTTGACGTTTGCTCTGACCGCTCGAACGCATCTTTGATGGAGCGCAAAAACAAAAGAATGAGGCGCATGGCGCTCCCACTCTTCCTTCTCTCGAGTTGCTCAATTACCTCCTCGACGGTGACCAACTCAGCCATCGCCTCTTCGTTTCCGTGGCCTGTCACCTGCAGATGGAGCCGCAATCTGTAGGCCTCGCGAAGGGCGTCGCGATGGCGGCCAAAGCGCAATTGGGTGTTGACCGAGGCCGCCATTTCACGGAAGTCTTCGGCCACTAGCTCTCCTCCTTATGGGTAGCCAGCAAGCCGTGCAGTTCGGTTCGACCAAGCTCCTCGGCCAGGTCCAGAGCGCTGCGTCCGCGGGCGTCTTGCTTGAGTGGGCTGGCGCCGTTAAAGAGCAGGCACTGGGCTACCGCGAAGTGATCGTGGGTCACGGCCGTGTGGAGCGGGGTATTGCCCTCGTCGTCGACCGTTTCTATCGAGGCTCCACGGGCCATCAGTTCGACCAGCATCGTGTCCAGGCCAAGCTTCACGGACAGGTGGAGAGGCGTCAGGCCATTGGCGTCGCGCGTCTCTAACTTCACCTTGCGATGCGACAGAACCTCGACCGTGCGCACATCGCCCGAGATGACCGCCTGATGCAGGACCGTCGAGCCGGAGGCATCGCTGGCTTCGATGTCGGCCCCGCGCGACAAGAGGGTGGCTAGAATCTTGCGTCGTCCCCAGCGGGCCGCGAGCAAGGCGGGCAGTTCTTCGGATTCGGGCATCTTGACGCCACGAAACAGCAGGCTCTCGAGAATGCGCTCAAGGTCCCAGAAGGCGCACCAATGAAAGGCGGTCCAACCTTCGGTGTCGACCAGGCTGCCGACCTCGGGTTCTTCGTCGAGCACGATTTTGGCTTTGCGCTGGTCGCCCTGGGAAATGGCGTCCCAGAAGGCGCGGCTCTGGTCGTCCCACTCGGGCTTGGCCAGGTGGTCGCCGACGGACTCCACGATCTCGCCCGCCATGGGATGGTCGGGGCCCCCGAATTGTTTGAGGGCGGCCAGGGCCTTGACGAAGGTCTCTTGATAAGAGGGGCGACCGAGGGCCTTTTCAATGCGGGCCTGGCTGGCCAGCAATTCGACCAGTTGGGCGTCGCCTGGGACGTTGGTCTGCTCTCTGCGCTTGAGCACGCCGGTGAGCAGAGCCAGCGCGGTATTGGTCTGACCCGCTTCCTGACAGAACTCGGCCAGTTTTCGACACACGCTGACGGTCTCGGGGTGGGAAGGCCCCAGCCTGGCCTCGAGAGTCGCCATGGCCTTTTCGCCTTCCTCCACCGCCTCGCGGAACTTGTCGTTGCGGCCGTAGAGTTGGGCCAAGGTCCAGCGAATTCGCGCTCCCTCGGCGGTGTCGGCGAGTCCCTTCTGAGTGCGCAGGGCAAGGGCTCGTCGGGCCACCGTGATAGCCTGGTCGGACTCGCGGTTGAGATAGATCTTGGCCATCTGATGGAGGCAGTCGGACTGCTCGACGGCGGTGTCACCCGAGACTTCTTGATAGATGCCGAGGGCCCGCTTGTAGAGGGTTTCGGCGGCCGCCACGCGGCGGAGTTGGGCATAGAAGTCGGCCAGGTGAAGGACCACCGTGGCGGTAGCCGGATGGAACGAACCTAGAGCCATCTCGCAATCTAGCAAGATCTGACTCAGTTCGCCCTCGAGATCTTCTTGATGGGTGGTCGACAGTCCCGAGACGCGTTTGAGCACGTTGCGAGAAGCCAACTCGCGACTGAGCGAGCGCTGGGCGCTAAGACCGAGAAACCCGAGCCCGCCGATGCCGCCCACCACTGCGCCGCCGGCAGCCCAGGCCGGCTGCGCTCCCAGAGCGGCGAGCGCAACCAGTCCCGTCGCCCCCCCGAGGATCAGGCCGGAAAGGATGGTGATGTCCTGGACCTGCTGGCTGCCCTGGCGAAAGACATACTTGGCCACCATTCCGACAGCCACTCCGACTCCAGCCATGATGACGAAGGTGCCGGGCAGCATCGCCAGGCCAAGGAAAATGTTGCGGACACAGAGGTTGATGGCGCTGGCGACCGAGGCTGTGATGATCGCGGCCGGGGCGGTGTAGGTAAAAGCCTTGGAAAGGAAACGGGTGGCGGTCATGGTCAAGGCTTAACTAGAAGCCGCGCTCCCCTCTCGCCTTCGCAATCGCTCGCCCCCTGATTAGGATTAGTCGGCCCGGCGTCGCGACGCCAGCGCCCATCGGATTTGGGCTCAATTTCACCCCCGACCGACCCCCTCCTGCTCGGAGGGGGGATGGTGGGCACCGATCCCGGCGAAGCCCATATCGATGGTCTCACGAAGCTAACATCGTCGCGGGAAAAATTGCATAAAAGGAAAGTTCGCCGGGGTTGCATTCTTCCCTGCGGATCAGCGCCGGCCGTGGACGGCGCTGCGCGCTCTGATGGCCAGTTCGGCTTGCTGGCACATCGCGGCCAGCAGGTCGCGTCCCGGTCGAGAACCGAAACGCACCTGGCCTGAGTTGGTCCTTCGCTGCGCCAGAGCGGATAGAGAGCGCGCGTCGCCGACGCTTCGCAGGGCACTGGCGCCCAGCTGTTCGAGTCCCTGGCAGAGCAGAGTTCGGTGAGCCGCCTCGGCCAGGTGCTCGCGAGCCTCGTCCGGCAAGCTCTCGACCGCCCGGAGGTCGACTGGGGATAGATTGCAGGCCCGGCTGACTAGGCTTAGCTCGGGGTGCGCACAGCCCGAAGCCAGCCAGCTCAGTTCGAGTCGTCGCCGGGGCTCGAGTTGCAAGTAGGGGAGCAGCAGCAGCATTCGCTCCGGCGCCTTGGCTAAGAGATTCTCGGGTTGGTGACCGGCTCGCACGAAGTCCATGAGTAGCTCGGCCTCGGGGCCTGTCGCCCGGCTGGCCATCGGCTCGAGCTGTTCGACCAGGCCGGGGAAATGAGCTAGGTTAGCCAGCAAGCCCAGCGCCGTGGCATCGCGACTATAGCGAACCAACCAGCGTTGGAGGCGGTTCGGTTTTACCGGCTTACCAAAATCGTAGCGCTGGCGATAGTCTTGCCAGATTTCGGACCATTGCACGCCCGGCGCTGGCCAGGCTTGCTCGACCAGGGCCCGCGCCCAGCCTCGAACGTGCTCATCCCGCAGCGTCAGAGTCTCTAGCAGGTGGTGCGATTCGAGCAGGCGTTCTCCCGAGTTGGTCAGGCATCCGCACTGGCCCAGAAAAGAAAGAAACGCCGCGGCGGAAGGAGAGGGGAGTTTCTCCGAAAAGAAGGTCGCGGTTGGAGTCCAAGGAGCGGCCGGACATCCCTGACGTTTCATCCTCGACTACTTAGCCGAAACCATTGTGGAACCTGTTGTTGCTGTCAATGCAAGAGTTCTCAGATGCCCTGGCCCGCCGTTGCCAGTTGGTGGCCAGGCTAAACGCCGAAGGCACCGATTGTTTTCGCCTGTTTCACGGCCGGACCGAAGGTTGGCCTGGTCTCACCATCGACAGCTATGGACCGCTGATTCTGGTTCAAAGCTCGGGCCAGCCCCTCGAAGCGGGGCCGCTGGCTGAGATCCGGAGCCATTTCGAGGGGCGACCGCTGGTGTATCGCCACCGCCATCGGGGCCGGTCTCATGAACTCTTTCATAGTCCGGAGGCCCATCGTGAGTTCACCGTGCGGGAACAGGGTCTTCGCTACCTGGTGCGGGGGCAGATGGCGGGCCTTGACCCCGATCTCTTTTTGGACCTGCGCGCCATTCGTCGCGTGATGCGCGAGCGGGCGCGAGGACGGACCGTCCTCAACCTTTTCGCCTATACCTGTGGCCTGGGCCTGGTGGCGACCGCTGGCGGCGCACGCAGTTGCTGGAACGTCGACTTTTCAGGCTCAGCTCTCGAGTTAGGAGCTCGTAACTTCGCCCTCAACGACCTCACCGGCGAGTTCATCCAAGAGGATTGCTTTCCCGTGTTGTGGCAGCTCGCCGGCCAGCCGGTCAAGGGCAAGGCGGCTCGACGCCGCCCTTTTCGAAAGCTCGAGCCACGCCATTTTGACGTGGTGATGCTCGACCCTCCGCGCCGGGCGGTGGGCCCCTTCGGGGCCGTCGACCTGATTCGTGACTATCAGTCCCTGTTCAAGCCCTGCCTGAGAATCTGTTCTCCGGGTGGGGTTATCCTGGCGACCAACAACGTGGCCGCGGTCGACCGCGAGGAGTTCTCGCAAATGCTGAGCCGCTGTGCCCGCAAGGCCGGTCGGCCGCTTTCCAGTCTGGAGTGGATCCCTCCCGATGAAGACTTTCCCAGTCCCGACGGGCACCATCCCCTGAAAGCGGTGCTCTGCACCTTCTAGAAAGAGAACAAATGTTCTTTCAGGCACGAGGGAGTGAAACGACCCCATGGAAATGATGATAGGTCCAAGTTTCTTTCTGGAGTCAGATCCATGCCGTCCCCCGAGGAGTTTGAGAGCGCCCGCCGTCGTATCCGTGCCCGCAGCTGGTTGAGGCGGGCCAGGATGGTCCAGGCCAGCGGTGAGTGGTGTCCCCGCGAGGCCCAGTTGTTGGCCGAAGACTCGCCCGAACTGGCCGAGAACGATTTGCTAATCTATCAGGCCTGGCACGATCAGCAAGGCTTGAGCTTCTACTAGGGTAAAGTCGATTCGGCCAGAAAGATAGGGTCGATGAGGCTCTCACCCCTGATCATGGACGCCCGTGCGATCCTCCGTCGCCTGACCAAAGAGGGAGCCATTCTCGTTTTGGTCAAAGAGCGACTCGACGGCGAGATGATCATGCGGGCAGCCAAGGGTCCGGCCGTCGATCTCGAGCCCGGCTCTGCCACTCGGCTCGTGCTTTCTCGTTGCGAGCAAGAGGCTCAGTCGGTGCTGGTGCTCGATTCGCGGCAAGAACCGAGCTTTGCAGAACTCGAATGCCGCTTTCGCTCCGCTTTGTGTGTGCCGATTCCTAATCCCGAGGGAGACGTCGTCGGAATCCTCTACGCCGACGACACGGGAGCCGGCATCTTCTCGTATCAAGACCGCTCGAATCTCGAGGACTACGCCGCCGACATGGGACAGCGCCTGGTGGAAGTGGACTGGGACGAAAAACCTCCGGCCCCCATCCAGCCTCCGGTTCCGGCAGTGGCGCGCGAGCCTCTGCCGCGTCCCTTGCGGATAGCGGCGTGGCTGTTCGCGGTCGCCTGCCTCTGGATAGTGCTGGCGGGTGCCTGGTTTGGCTTGCGCGGCGAGAAGGTCGAGTCTAACAACACGCGGCCCCCTGTATCGGCCGAAACCGAAGCGATGACCGTGGCCCGGGGGGTCTTGAGCCTGCTCCAGACCAACGATTTTCAAGTCTTGCGCCAGCGTTTGACCGATTCGGCCCGTTCACGGACCTCGGCCAGCGACTACACCGCCCGCCTGAAAAAATGGGCCTCGAAACCAGAACGCCGCGACGACTTGCAGCGACGCGAGTTGCTGCCCAAAGAAAACGGACCAACGACCTGTAAGGTGTTGGTCCGTTCCGATGGTAAGGACGATTGGATCTGGGTTTTTACCTATAACGGTTTGGCCTGGGAACTCGAGCGGACCGAGGGCGGCCCGCCCCTGACCAACTAGGCGTGATCCCAGAGCTTTTCGTTGGTGTAGTGGCGGGCCGTGGCCGCGCCCCACTGCTCGATGCTCGGCATGTTGGGCGTCTGGCCCAGTTCGATTCCGTCGCGAACCTGCTTGTATTCGCTGTAGATGCTGTAGACATCGCGAATCCAGGGGCTCAGGAAGGTCAACATACCGGCCGTGGCCGCGAAAGGCTTGAGTTCGGGCACGATGTAGCCGAGGTTGGCCACCGCTTTGGTGCCGGCGCGGGCCAGGTCGAATCCACTGTTGACCACGGCGTCGCTGTCGTGCAGCACGGTGGCGGCGTGATACATCGCCTGTCCGGCCTGGATGGCGTCGTATCCCGAGCCGGCCACACCCGCATAGACGGCAGCCGTGGGACCGAGGAACAGGAAGCCTGACGGCTCGGCGCCGCGCCAGGCGTTGACGGCATTGAGCCAGCCGGCGAACGAGGCGAAACCGAGGGCGCCGGTGACTTTGCCTTTGTGCTGGTTGACGTTGGCGTGAATCTTGTCGAGGCTGCCTTCGCTCAGGCCGACCTTCTTGAGGGCGTTGTTCGACCAGCTGTCCTTACCAGCCCTGGCCAGGACCTCGTCCCAGGTCGTATCTTTGGCGAAGGTCGTCTTGTCGTAGCCAGCCTGGTGGTCAAAATCATCGATGCTGGTGCCTTCCGGGCGGAAGAAGCCGTAGTGAGTCGGGGCGAACACCGACATCCCGTTGGCCTCGGCCACATACTTGCCGCTGGCGGCGTCGCCCACCAGGGCGCCATCGATGGCATCCATGGCCGTTTGGGCGGCAGTTTTTACGGCTTGATCGGTGATCTCTTCATCCTTTAGCACCAGCTTGGCGAAGTGGATCGCGTCACGCGAGTTCTGGTAGGCCTGATTGACGGAGGTGCCCTGGAAGTCCTGGGTCTGGTCGAGCAGGTCGTTGAGCTTGCCCGAGTCGATGTTGGCGTTGAGTAGCGCGCGGCCGAGGCCGTCCCAAGCATCCTTCACGGTGCCCATCTTGTCGAGGTCGATGGCCGAGATGGTGGAAGAACCGGCGCCGATCGCGCCACCCATCGAGTTCATGAGGGTCCAGTAACGCACCATGGTGAGGGCGTCCTGGCCTTCTTCCTCGTTGGCGTTCTTGAGCTCGTTGGCCACCTGGGCGATGGGCATGCCGGCCCCCGCCTGAATGCCCTGAGAGCCGACCAGGTATTTGACCTTGTCTTTGAGTTCGTAAGCGATCTCCATGGTGTTGGTGGCCGAGCCGTTGAGGGTCAGCACGTCGATCTTCTTGCCGGTCTCGGCCTGGGCGTTGGCAAAAGCCTTACCCAGGTCTTCGACACTCATCTTCGAGTCGTGGAGCATGTCGTCCATCATTCCCGAGATGCCCTCGGAGGGACCCATCATCACCACCATGTAGTGCTTGGCGGGATAGTTCTTGACGCCCCACTTGAGGAATTCTTCCAGCGAGTCGGCCGAACCCATATCCACATCGCCCATGTCTTGCAGCACGGGAGACTCGATCTTCTTGGTGCCGCCCGGCATCCAGCCGGTCAGCACGTCGCCGATGATGACGCCCGGGGTCAGCTTCTTGCCGTTGTGCTCGATCTTGTAGCGGCGAACGCCGCTCCAGTCCTTGGACCACTTGTCGAACATCCCCTTGGGCCGGGCCACCTGGGCCACGAAGTCCATTTTGTCGTCGGAGCCGACATACTCGAGCTGGCGCATGTTCGACATGGCCGTGCCGCTGAGCATGTTGTTGCCGTTGAGATAGAGCAGAACCGTCCACTCCTTCTCTTCGCCATTCTGCTGCCCGATACTGGCCTGATCGGCCGGAGCGGCCGCAGCCTGCTCGGCTTCGGCCTTTCCTTCGGCGGCAACCCGGGTGGGTGCGCTGGCTACGTTGTTGGCAACAAGACTCTGGATTCTCATATCCGGCCTCCTACAAAGACTGGAGTCATCATAGGAATGGCCCCTCCAGGCGTGGTTGCCGAGATGTTAACGGCTGCCAATCAGCGCTGACTGGCGCTCTGGTGGTTTGTTAACATGCTCGTAGCCACTCGCTCGTACCCTCCCGTGCTAGTTTTTGACCGTGCCCAGGCACGACACACTTGGAGGGATGCAACCCATGACCGTCAACAGTATCGCCCAGTTCGCTCCTAGAGCCTACACCGCGGCCAGCCGACCTCAAACCGAGGCCGCCCCGACCGCCGCGCTTCCTCAAGAGAAGTATGAAGTAGTGGCTCAGAGCGTTTCACTGGTGACCCCCATGGAACTCACCGACATGGCCTTCAAACTTCCCAGCCCGGCCACGCGCATCGACGCCGTCAAGGAAGTGCTGACCGTGCAGGACGCCTGGGATATGGGTATCACTGGCAAGGGCGTGGGCGTGGCCGTCATCGACACCGGCGTCTATCCGCACCCTGACCTGGGCGACCGCCTGGTTGCTTTCAAGGACTATGTCAATGGGCGCGACGGCGTCGAGAACGCCTATGACGACAACGGCCACGGCAGCCACTGCGCCGGGCTCGTTGGCGGCGACGGCAGCAAAGCCAACGGCCGCTTCAAAGGCCCGGCGTTCGAATCCGACATCATCGGCATCAAGGTGCTCGACGGGGTGGGCGGCGGCCAGATGTCCAACGTCGTCAAAGGCATCCAGTGGGCCATCAAGCACAAGGACGAATACAACATTCGCGTCATGAGTCTTTCACTGGGCGCCGGTTCGAACCTCAAGGAAGACGATGACATCGTGGCCCAGGCCATCGAGGCCGCCCTGGCCGCCGACATCGTCCCCGTGGTAGCGGCCGGCAACTCGGGTCCGTCGAAGTTCACCATCGGCACGCCGGGCATCTCCTCGGCGGCCCTCACCGTGGGCGCTTACGACGACAAGAACACGGCCGACCACGCCGACGACACGATGGCCTTCTTCTCGAGCCGAGGACCGACCACCCGCGACAAGAACGTCAAGCCCGACATCGCCGCCCCCGGCGTGCAAATGGTCTCGCACCGCTCCCCCGGTTCGTCCATCGACCACGCCAACGTGACCAAGTTGGGCGCTTACTACGTGCTGCTTTCGGGCACCTCGATGGCCACTCCGGTCACGGCCGGCGTGGTGGCTCAGGTTCGTCAGGCCAACCCTGACCTCACTGCGCGCCAGGTGATGGATCTCCTCAAAGAGACCGCCGACCCGATGGCCGACACCAAGGCCATCCTGGCCGGTCACGGCCTGGTCGACCCCGCCGCCGCGGTGCGCAAAGCTCTGGCTCTCAAAGAGCAAAAGCCCGCCGCCTAGAGGGCGCCGGATTTCACGAGGGAGACCACGAGTGATCGTGGTCTCTTTGCTTTGCGTCTGGCTTGGGGGCGCTCGAGGTGTTCAACGCCGAGGCGCCGAGACGCAGAGGGGAGCGCGTTCTTGCGATGTTAGGGTTAGGTTCGTGGGACTCGGGCAGGCCCTGGGCAAGCCAGCTTTTTGCCGGCGGCGGCGAGTTGTGCGCCGCACAGTGACGATTTGGGAGTGGACGGCGCAAGTGTGCGCCGCACAGTGGGCCTGGTGGTGTGTGCGGCGCACACTGGGCTGACCCGGCCACGTCGAAACGCCGGTCCTTTCCAGGCAAGCCCGCGGTACGGCGCCATCAGGTGCCGAATTCGGCGCTACCAGGTGCCGTACTCCGCCAGGCCCGGCCAAGCCCGCGGTACGGCGCTACCAGGTGCCGTACTCGGCCCTACCACGTGCCATACTCCGCCCGGCCCGGCCAAGCCCACGGTACGGCGCCACCTGGTGCCGAATTCGGCGCTACCACGTGCCGTACTCCGCCAGGCTGGCCAAGCTCCCGGTACGGCGCCACCTGGTGCCGAATTCCGCCCGGCCCGCCAAGCTCCCGGTACGGCGCCACCTGGTGCCGAATTCCGCCCGGCCCGCCAAGCTCCCGGTACGGCGCCACTTGGTGCCGAATTCCGCCTGGCCCGGCCAAGCCCACGGTACGGCGCCACCTGGTGCCGAATTCGGGGCTACCACGTGCCGTACTCCGCCCGGCCCGGCCAAGCTCCCGGTACGGCGCCACCTGATGCCGAATTCGGCGCTACCAGGTGCCGTACTCCGCCTGGGCCGGCCAAGCTCCCGGTACGGCGCCACCTGTGCCGAATTCGGCGCTACCAGGTGCCGAATTCCGCCAGGCTGGCCAAGCTCCCGGTACGGCGCCACCTGGTGCCGAATTCGGCGCTACCAGGTGCCGAATTCCGCCCGGCCCGCCAGGCTCCCGGTACGGCGCCACCTGGTGCCGAATTCGGCGCCACCTGGTGCCGTACTCCGCCTGGCCCGCCCCCGTTCGCAGTCGGCGCCGAACAGCCAGGCACTCCCCACGCCCAGGCTCTTCAGCGATCAGCGGCTTCCCCATGCGGCGCCCACCCAGCCGGGGCCACCTCGATGGGATCGCCGGCCTCACGCTCGCTGCCGGCCCCCAGGACCGACAGGGCCACCAGGGCCAGCCCGACGACCTGGCCGTTGGCCAATCGTTCGCCCAAGAAAAGATACGCGCCGATGGAGGTGGTGGCTACCGTGGCCAGGTTGAGCACGCTGCCGCGGGCGGCGGTGTTGAGTTTGTAGCCCTCGGTCATCAGGATCTGGGCGATGCAGCCAAAGAGGCCGGCCAGGGCCAGTAACGGCCAGGCCGCATCAGGGATGCTGGCCAGGCCCCAGGGGGCCGAGCCCAGCGTGGTGACCAGCGAGAACGAGAAGACGATGACGGAGGTCGAGACCTGACCGCTCAGTCCTCGCACGGCCACATAAGCTGCTCCCGCGCAGAGACCGGCCAACAAACCGGCCACCACGCCGAGCGGGTCAAGAGCTACGGGAGCCACGCCGCTGACCAATCCGACTCCGGCGAACCCGCACACAAACGAAGCGAAAAGGCGCCAGCTTCCACCTTCGCCGAGAAAGAGCCAGGCCAGCAGAGCCGCCCAGATAGGGGAGGTATAGGTCAAGATCACGGCCACGGACAGATCCACCCGGTCGATGGCCAGGAAGTAGAGCACCATAGCCGACCCTCCCAGCAATCCGCGCAGACCCAGCGTGGTCAGGCGGGGTCGAATGCTGGGCCAATCGCGGCGCAACTCGGGCACCACCCAGGGCAACAGGGCCAGGGCCGGAATCAAGCTGCGCCAGAAGACCACCTGACCCAGTTGCACTCCTGGCATTCCCGAGGCTCGCTTGATGAAAAGGGCCATCGTCCCGAAGAAGAACGACGACCACAGCAGGGCTGCGCTGGGGTGTGTCAGCAAAGGACTTTTCTTTAGTGGGGGGAACTGCACAGCAACTTTTTTATCCAGACAAGGCACTCTCGATGCGGCTATTACTTGCTCTCTTCATTTTCGGCGTGGCAGCTTTCTTCTTCTTGAAGAAGGCCCATAAGCTCTACCAATACCTGAAGGCGGCCAAACCCGAGGATCGATTCGACAATCCGGGTGAGCGACTCAAGGATGTGCTGGTCTATGCCATCGGTCAAAAGCGACTGCTCAATCGCAAATACGGCGGCCTCTTGCACGTGATGATCTTCTGGGGATTCTGCGTTCTCTCCATTGCCAATTTTACCCTGATCGTTCGCGGCTTTGCCGGGCCGGATTTCAATCTGCCCCTGCTGGGCGTCCATGAGCCGCTGGGTGGCATCTATAACTTCATCAAAGAGATTTTCATCTGTCTGGTGATTTTGGGCGTGTGCATGGCCTTCTTTCGCCGTTTGTTGCTGCAGCCGGCTTTCCCCGAGCCGTCCATGGACGCCCTGTTCATCCTGTCGATGATCTTTAGTCTGATGGTGGTCGAACTCGTCTGGGGTGGCTGCGAGGTGGCCAAGATCCTGGCCGAGAACGTCGGAACCGAAAGCACCATGCGGTACGCGCCGGTGACGACTTTCCTGGGGGCCAGTCTGTACAACGGCCTGGGGCCGGGCAATCCGCGTCTGGACGGGCTGCAAGAGGTGGCCTGGTGGATCAACTACGCCCTGGTGTTGGGCTTTGGCGCGTATCTGCCTTACTCAAAGCATCTTCACGTCATCACTGGCATTCCCAACGTCTACTTCCAGAAGAAGCGTCCTTACGGCGAGCTGCGCAAGCTCGACTTCTCGGACGAGGCGGCCGAGGACTACGGCGCCTCGACCCTCAAGGACTTCACCTGGAAGAACTTCTTCGACTGGTATTCGTGCACGGAATGCGGCCGCTGTACCTCGGTCTGTCCGGCCTATGCCAGCGGTAAGCCGCTGCATCCCAAGAAAATCTCTGAAATGCTGCGGGAAGAACTGGTCGACCATGGGGGCGGTAACCTCTTGGTCAAGTTGGCTGAAAAGACGGCCAGCGAGAACGGTCAGGCCGAGGGTGAGGAGCCCGAGTTTCGGCACCTGCAAGATAACCTGTCAGCAGTGTCTGAAGAGGCGCTCTTTGCCTGCACCACCTGTCGCGCCTGCGAGGATGCCTGTCCGGTTTTCATCGAGTATGTCCAAGAGATCGTCGACATGCGACGCTATCTGGTGCAGGCCGAGAATCGGTTTCCTGAAGAGGTGGCCCGCGCTTTCAAGAACATGGAGAACAACTCCAACCCCTGGGGGATCGGCTTTGCCACCCGAGCCGACTGGGCTCAAGAGTTGGGCGTCAAGGTCATGGCCGAAGATCCGGGCCCGATCGATGTCCTCTATTGGGTAGGGTGTGCCGGCTCCTTTGACGAGCGCAACAAGAAGGTGTCCGAGGCGATGGTCAAGATCATGACCGCCGCCGGGGTCAAGTTCGCCATCCTGGGCCAGGAGGAGGGTTGCACCGGCGACCCGGCTCGCCGGATCGGTAACGAGTATCTCTATCAGATGTTGGCCGAGCAGAACGTGACCGCCATGAACGGCTACGGTGTCAAAAAGGTGGTGACCACCTGTCCCCATTGCTTCAACACCATCAAGAACGAGTACCCGCAGTTCGGGGGCGATTATGAGGTGCTTCACCATTCGGAGTTCATCGCTCAGTTACTCACCAAAGGCACCATCAAGGTCAAGAAGCAGGATAGTCTTGACGTTACCTACCACGATTCTTGCTATCTCGGGCGCTACAACGAGATCTACGACGAGCCTCGCAAGGCCCTCGAAGCGGTTGGTTTCAAGCTGCAAGAGATGGAACTCTCGCGCAACCGCGGCCGTTGCTGCGGAGCGGGCGGCGGTCGCATGTGGATGGAAGAGCACGGGACCAAAGTCAACGACATGCGCCTGGATGACGCTCTGACCGTCAATCCCAAGATGATCGCCTCGGCGTGTCCGTTCTGTTTGACCATGCTCAGCGATGCCGTCAGCAGCAAGGACATGACCGACCAGTTGGAGACCCGCGACATCGCCGAAGTTGTGGCCGACGCCCTGGTTTCTTGAGAATTTCTCTCGAAACTTTCCGCCCCGCGTGAGCTAGTTTCACGCTGATCTCGAGTGCTGGTAAGCCTTTGCGCACAAGGCTCGAACACACTTTTGGGGGGCGGAGTCGAGGTTTCGGCCGGTTCCCCTGCTGGTATAAGTTACCAGATCGGATGACCCGAAGGGATAGTGCTGTTGAGCGCAGAATTTGGGTTGCCCGACGCGGGGGGGATTGCGACCGACCAACGGTCTCACAAATATTCGACGGTGTGATTCACCTTCACACATAGAGCGAGGAGTGCTTGGTGACTAGCAAGAACGGCAAAACGACAAAGAAAAAGCTTTTTTTGATCGATGGAAATGGTCTGGCCTACCGAGCGTTTTACGCGGTTTCGCCCATGCAGACATCTTCGGGTATACCGGTGAACGCTGTGGCCGGCTTCGTCGACATGGTGCTTCGCCTTTTGAAGACCGAAAAGCCCACCCACGTGGCCGTAGCCTTCGACAAAGGGATCCCTACCGAGCGGCTTGACGCCTATCAGGACTACAACGCCCAGCGCGTCGACATGCCTGAAGATCTGGCCGTGCAATTGCCGATCATTGAAGACTTCGTGCGCGCCCTGGGCGTGCCGGTGTTCAGGGTGCATGGTCACGAAGCCGACGATTGTCTGGGAACGCTCGCCCACCGGGCCGCCAAGGAAGACTTCGAGGTCTTGATCCTCTCGGGTGACCTCGGCTTGCTGCAACTGGTCGGTCCCAACACCCGGGTGTTGACCACCCGGCGAGGCATCTCGGACATGGTCATCTATGACGAGAAGTCGGTCAAGAAGCGCTTCAATCTCAAGCCCCAACAGTTGGCCGACCTGCGCGCGCTGGCCGGTGATTCCTCGGACAACATCACGGGCGTGCCCGGCATCGGCGAGGTTACCGCCAAGAAGCTCCTGTCGCAGCACGGCAGCCTCGAAGACTTGCTTCGGTCCCTGCATCAGCTACCGGCCAAATGGCGCAATCCTCTGTCCGAGAACAAGGCTCAGGCTCTCGAGTTCAAAGCCCGTGCCTCGATCCGCACTGACCTCGAGCTGGATATCGATTGGGACAAGTGCCTCTACAGCGGCGTTCCCGTCGAACGTGTGGGCGAGATCTATCAGCGGATGGAGCTCGACAAAGTCCTCGAAGCTTTGCCCAAGGCCGGCGAACCTGGGGTCGCTGCCGAAGAGAAGCCCGATACGGTCTATTTAGTGACCGGCAAGAAGGCTCGCACCGAGTTGGCCTCTTTGGCGAAGTCCAAGGCGCCCCTCTCGATCCTCTTCCTGGGGGCCGGCAAGGAGATGGTCGGCCTGGCGGTAGCCGAAGGCGACGCCAAGGCCGTGATCGTGCCGATCGGGAAGGGCGCCAAAGCCGTGCCGCTGACCGAAGCCTTCAAGATTCTCCAGCCTGCTCTGGAAGACCCCAAGCGTCGCAAGAACGTCCACAATCTGCGTTCGTTCCTGATGCTCGAGGTTTCTCGGGGCCTGGATCCGGGTCGCCACTTCTTCGATGTGGGCGTGGCTTCGCATCTGCTCGACTCGCGCGAGGGTAATCCCTGGCTCGATGAGGTGGCTCGTCGCTACGGTCTTGATATTCCCGGCGAAGGCGAGTTGCTGGGCCACGGCAGCGGCTATCGCAAGCTCTCTGAAGTGCCCCTCGAAGAGCTGTCCGATTGGGCGGGACGGCGTGTGCTGGGTCTGGCTCGGCTGGCCCAGCGCCTCGAGGCTCACCTGGAAGAGAACGATCTGGCCGCTCAGTATTACACGGTCGAGTTGCCGACGGTAGTCGTCTTCTCCAAGCTCGAGCGCGACGGCGTGCCCCTCGACAAGAAGGGGCTCTCGGCGCTGGGTGAGGCCATCGATTCCCAACTGGCCGAACTCAAGACTCGCATCTATGAGGCCGCCGGAGGCAATTTCGACTTCGACGACCCTAAAGAGCTGGCCGAGGTGTTGTTCGATCGCATGGCCCTGGCTGTTTCGGCCCGTCCTAAAAATGGTGCCCTGATCGGTAATGACATCTTGACGCAGATCGCCGACCAAAACCCGATCGGGCTGATGATTCGCGACCACCGCGAGTTGACCTCACTGCGGGCTTCGTTCCAGCTGGCCCTGACTCGCTTCGAGACGCCTCGCCACGGTTGGTTCCAGCGGAGCGCCCAGTTCCCGGTCACCAACTCCGAGCGGCTCTTGTGGATGGGTCCGGCTGCCGTAGGCGGGGCGGTTGCCACCTTCAACCGGTTGCTCTCCGAGGTCGAGGGGTTGCCCAATGTCGAATTGCGTAAGCAGTTGTCATCGATGTTGCTAAAGTGCCTCAAGACCTCCAAGCGCAACCATATGTTGCTGGGCTTTGGTTATGACCAGTTTCAGCTACGCTTGGCCGCCCATCTTTCCGGCGAGAGCAGCCTGATCGGTGGCTTCGTCAAGCACGATGATGTCGAGGCGATGCTGGCCAGTCAGGTTTCCGGCGGCGAACTGCTCAACGGAGACCGTCAGGACCTGGTCGATTCGTTGCTGGGCTCGATTGGTGCCCACCGTCTGGCCCGTCGGACCGGAATGAGCCCGGAAGATGCCAGTGCGGCAATTCAGACCTACCTGGCCCGCTTCTATGAGAACTATAAGGGGATGGAAGCGTATTTTCAGGGAGAGCTCAACAAGGTGAAAAGCCGCGGCTGGGTCTCGAGTATCACCGGACGGCGGCGTAATCTGCCCGAGATGTCGAGCCGCAACTCCGACATTCGCGACACGGCCGAGCGCATCGCTCGCAACGCCGCCATTCAGTCCTCGGCGGCCGATATTCTCAAGAAGGTACTGGTCGAAATCGATCGCGAGCTGCAAACCGAAAAGCTAAACGCCTCGATGGTGATGCAATTGCGGGACTTCGTGATTCTCGAGGTCGCCAAGGAGGATGTCGAGGACGTGGCCGACCGGGTGGAACGCCTGATGCATAAAGCTTTCGGGCTAGATGTGCCCCTGCAGATCACGATTTGTCAGGGCAAGGCCTGGAGTGACTGCAAGGAACTCAAGCGCGCCGCCCTTCGCCGCTAGCCTTCGCGGTCTGAAAAAATTAGAAACCCCGAGAAATCGGGGTTTCTAATTTCCGGCTTAGAGGAATATATATGGGACAAGTGGAACCGCTGAACCCGTTCGGGCCATCCTGCCGATGGCACAAGAGCAACTACTAGGAGAAATACAGACATGACCAACGCACAACCGACTGAGACGACGTCTTCGGAAACGACGCCTACTGGCGAGAATGCCGCCACACCCAAGGCCGAGGAGTCGATGGAGTCTTTAATGGCCAGCCACGAGGCCTATGAGGATTCGTTCAAACAACTCAAGCGGGGCGAGGTCCTCACCGGTCGTGTCGTACAAATCAATGAAGACAGCGTGATGGTTGACGTTGGTTACAAGACGGAAGGGATCGTGCCCCTGAATCAGCTGTCTCACCAGCGTGACGTGAATCCCCATGAGGTGGTCAGCGTAGGTGACGAGATCACCGTAGTGGTCAAGAAGATCAACGACACCGAGGGCACGGTGGTGCTCTCTAAGAAGCAGGCTGACCTCGAGTCAGCCTGGCTGCGGGTCAACGACGCTTTCGAGAACGGAGAGGTCATCACGGCGACCTGCACCGAGCAGGTCAAAGGCGGCCTGATTGTCGACCTGGGACTGCGCGGCTTCGTGCCCGCCTCGCACGTCGACACTCGCCCGGTTCACGACCTGTCTGACTATGTGGGCGAACTGCTCCACCTCAAGGTGCTCGAGATCGATCGCGGCCGGCGTAAAATCGTTCTTTCGCGCAAGAAAGCTCTGGAAGAAGAGCGTAGCAAGATGAAAGAGCAGACCATGGCCGAACTCGAAGAGGGCCAGATCGTCAGTGGGCACGTGGCTCGCTTGACCAACTTCGGTGCCTTCATCAATCTCGGCGGGGTTGACGGGCTGGTTCACATCTCCGAGTTGTCGTGGAAGCGCATCAAGCACCCCAACGAAGTGGTTCGCGTGGGCGAGGCAGTCGAAGTGCGAGTGCTCAGTGTCGACCGCAGCCGCGAACGCATCTCCTTGTCGCTCAAGCAGGCCCGCCCTGACCCCTGGATGACCATGTCCGAGTCGCTGCGGGTCGGCCAGGTTCTCGATGGCCGCGTAACCAAGCTGGCCAAGAACTATGCCTTCGTCGAGATTGCCGAGGGAGTGGAAGGGCTGGTGCCTCTCAACGAACTTTCTGACTACAAAGTGGTCAAGCCGTCCGAGGTGCTCAAGCCCGACCAGCCGGTCAAGGTCAAAGTGATCGACGTCAAGCCCGACCAGCGTCGCATTACCCTGTCGATTCGCCAGGCTAGCGGCGGCAGCGGCGGGCCGGTCCCGGCGTCGGCTTCCTCCGGCTCTGGCGGTGGGTTCACCATCGGCGACCGGCTTCCGGCCAACCTTAAAGCCATGCTCGGCGTGGAAGGTGAGGCTAATCAACAGCCCGAGGCCAAGCCTGAGAAGGCTGAGAAGCCTGAAAAGGCTGAGAAGCCTGAAAAGGCCGCCGAGCCGGCCGAGACCCCCGAAGCCTCAGAGGCCCCAGAAGCCCCGGCCGAAGCTCCGGTCGAGGCAGAGACGAACCAGGAAGTTAGCAACTGAGTCTGGTCCTCGGGCTGACGGGCGGGATCGCGGCGGGCAAGAGCACGGTCGCGGAGATGCTCGCGGACCTCGGAGCCACCGTCATTGATGCCGATCAGGTGAGCCGCAGGCTGATGCAGCCGGGTTCGCCTGTTTTGCTTTCCCTGGCCGACGCCTTCGGCCCCGAGACCCTCGATGCGCAAGGCGAACTCAACCGCGCCTGGCTGGGCGAGCGAGTGTTTGGCGACGAAGTTGCCCTGGCGCGCCTGAACGCCCTGACGCACCCGCCGATCTGGCGGGCCATTAGTGAAGACATCGAGGCTCTGCGCGGGCGTGTGCCGGTCATCGTGTTGATGGCTCCACTGCTCTACGAGCATCAAGCCGAAGACCGCGTGGACGAGGTCTGGGTGATCGACCTCTCGGCCGAGTCCCAGCTTCAGCGCCTTCAACAACGGAACGGCCTCAGTCTCGAGGCCGCTCGCGCCCGGGTGGCCGCCCAGATGCCCATCGCAGAGAAGGCTCGCCGGGCCGATGTGGTCATCGACAATTCCCGCTCACTGGAGGCAACCCGCCAACAGGTCGAGAACTGTTGGAATAGCCGGATTCTACCCCGCCTTTCCTGAATGACCATTCGACCGCTCGCAGAAGAAACTCGCCCCCGTCGCCGACCCTGGCTTACTCCTCGAAGCTCTCCCAACCGTCGGCCACGGCCGACGGTGTCTCGGCGTCGCCTGGTGTGGCTAGCTCTGGGCTTGTTCGGTTGTCTGATGCTGGTGGGACGCTGGCTGGTCCCGCTAGGTTACCCCACAGCCATTCGGCAGGCCTCGCTCGAGGCCGGTCTCGACCCTTACCTGGTGGCTTCGGTAGTGTTTCAAGAGAGTCGCGGTCGGGCCCAGGCCCGCTCCCATGTGGGCGCGGTGGGACTGATGCAGCTGATGCCTGAAACGGCCGCCTGGATCGGCCATCGCCACGATGTCTCGTGGCAGGCAGAGGAGCTGGCCGACCCCGAGCTGAATCTCCGTCTCGGGACGCTCTATCTACGCTATTTGATGCGTGAGTTTGCCAATAACGAGACTTCTGCCCTGGCCGCCTATAATGCGGGTCCAGGTGTGGTCTCTGGTTGGCAGGGCGAGGGGTCTCTCGAGCCCGACGAGATCCGCTATCCCGAGACCAGACACTATGTGCGCCGGATCCAGGCCGTGCGGCGGGTGCTACCGCTGCTGTATCCCGAACTGGCCCTGCGCTAACGCAAGAGGAGCCAAGATGATGATGACCGACTCTAAAGAGAAGTCCAGCAAACCTATTACGAGTTTCTCGAGCTGCGTCGACGAGGACGTGGTGATTTATGTGGCCGAGGCCGAGCAGCTGAGTCCGCTGGACCTGCCTATCGACAAGGGGTGTTTGGAGGCCCGCCTGGTGGGGGTTGACCGCAAGGGTATTTGGATTGAGCCCGCCGCCTGGTTGTCTCGAGGCCTTGATTCTGGCGACCAGATTGGCCATGTCTTCCTGAAGTGGGATAACGTGCTGTCGGTCGTTCGCAAAATCGAAAGCGATCTGTTTGCAGAGCGAAAGGAGTATCGGGGTCTCCGCCCTCGCTAGCAGGCCGTGACCGACCCGCTGCTGTATTTTCTCAAATTTGGGCTGCTGGGCGGTCTGTACTTCTTTCTGTTCTGGTTGCTGCGCTTTCTGGTGCGCGATCTGGGGGGACGCTCGGTACCCTCCGGTCCTTCCAGTCAACTCTGGCTGGAGGTGGTCGACGGGCACGCCAGCGTCGAAAACCCCGCCCCGGTCGCCTTGAGCGACACCGTCACCATCGGGCGGGCGCCGGGCTGCCAGGTGCAGGTGCACGACCCTTTCTGTTCGGCTCGTCACGCCCGCCTGGTGCCTCGCGATGGCGGCGTGGTGCTGGAGGACCTCGATAGCACCAATGGGGTTACCATCGACGGCCAAACGGTCGAGAGTGGCTCACGCCTCAAGGTCGGTCAGCGATTTAGCATAGGAGAGGTCACCTTCGAGATAAAAAAAAAGCCCTGAGGCCAGCACGCGAGGCTGTCGGCCTGCTGCTGGCCCAGGCGCTGACGGCCGGCGGCTTGCTGTTGGCCGAATTGGCCCAACCCGACAACGGGTCTGACCCGTGGGCTGCCTTTGGCGGGTTGACCGTGCTCTGGTGGTGCGTGTGGGCCATCCGCCGGCGTCTGGCCCGCCGCTCGGACCCGACCTTGCTTCCTCTTTGCTGCGCGCTCTCGGGTCTTGGTTGGGTAGAGGTCTATCGCCTGGACCCCGATCTTGGCCTACGACAGGCAATGTGGTTGGCGCTGGGTCTGTTGGTGTTCGTGCTGACTCTCTGGTTGGTCCGGGATTTTCGGCGACTGGAAGACTTTCGCTACCTCTACTTCTTCGCCGGCATCGGGCTGCAACTGGCCGTGATGATTTTCGGGGTCGAGATCAATGGCGCTCGACTCTGGTTTCGCTTCGGCAGCCTGCAGTTTCAACCGGTCGAGGTGGTCAAGATCTTCATGATTTTGTTCTTGGCCGCCTATTTCCGCCGCTTTCGGCAGTGGATGCACTCAGACCGCCAAGGACGCCTGCCGCGCCGCGCTCTGCTGATGTTGGCCCTGGGTTGGATGGCCGCCCTGGGCGTGCTGGTTTTGCAGAAAGACCTGGGAATGGCGCTGCTGTTTATGGGGGTCTTTCTGGCCATGTTCTACGTGGCTACCGGACGAGCCGAACTCGTCGGCGCAGCCGGGGCTCTTTTCGTGGTCGGGGCCGCAGTTGGCTATCGATTGTTCGGCCACGTGCGAGTGCGCGTTCAGGCCTGGCTCGACCCGTTCGCCCACGCCGAGACCGGAGGATACCAGATGTGTCAGGCCCTCTTCAGTTTGAGTTGGGGTGGCCTTTTCGGGACCGGTCTGGGAATGGGCAAGCCGCAAATCGTTCCGGAAGCGGCCACCGACTTCATTTTCGTGGCCCTGGCCGAGGAGTTGGGTCTGCTCGGGGCTGTGGCTATCCTGCTGTTTGTGCTGTTGTTGGTGCAGCGAGCCTGCCGCATCGCCATGGCGTGCCGCGATGAATTCAGCGCCCTGGTCGGCATCGGTCTGGCCACGCTGCTCGCCCTTCAAAGCCTGATTATCGTGGGTGGAACTCTCAAGGTCATTCCCATGACCGGCATCACCTTGCCCTTCGTCTCTTACGGAGGCAGTTCGATGCTAGCCAATTTCTTGATCCTGGCCTTATTCGAAAGGCTGGCCGATGGAGATTAGGGGCCGCATACGACATTTGTCCCTGGTGATGTTGGCCGCCTTTCTGGTCCCCATCTTCCAGCTCTGGAATTATCAGGTCTATCAAAAGGACTTGTTGGAGCGACATCCGGCCAACCCCCGACGTTCCGAAGACCTTTCCCTGAGGGGACGCATCCTCGACCGCAACGACCAGGTGTTGGCCGAGACCCGGGGCGACCGGCGCCACTATCCGCTGGGCCCGGCGGCGGCCGGGTTGGTGGGCTATTATCAGCGCCATCTCGGGAGGGCCGGCCTGGAGTTGGCCCTGGACTCCCAGTTGCAGGGCCGCTCGCGACCGCGCTCGCTGGCCGAAGCCTTGGAGCTGGCCAGGCGCAAGAGCCGTCATGGTGACGACCTGCGCATCACCCTTGACGCCAGGCTGCAGCGTCATCTCTATGAGGCGATGGCGGGTCGTCGGGGAGCGGTGGTGGTCCTCGACGTGACCAGTGGCGAGGTGCTGGCGGCCACGACTTTTCCCAGCTTCGAGCCCGAGGATCTGGCCGAAGATTGGAAGGCGCTCAACCAGGACAAGGATGCTCCGCTCATCGAGCGCGCCTCCCAGGGCCTCTACCCGCCTGGTTCGACGTTCAAAGTGATGATGGCGGCCGGCTTGCTGGACCGAGAGGGATTTTCTCCCCAGGCGACCTTCGATTGCCGAGGGGCCCTGGTGGTAGACGGCTTCGAGATTACCGACCATGGCCACGGCCGCGTGGATCTCTCGGAGGCGCTGGTCGAATCGTGCAACCTGTATTTCGCGGAATGGGGGCGAAAGATCGGGTTGGATGGCATCGCCGGGCTAATGATGCGTTTCCAACTGCTCGACGCCCCCGAGGGCGTGCCCGGTAGCAGCCAGGGCCATCTGCCGCGAGCCAAGCCTGGGCACGAGCAAGTGGCCGCCGCTCAAGCCGCCATCGGTCAGGCCGACATGCTGGTCACACCCCTGGCGATGGCCCGACTGGTCGCCATGATCGCGCGGGGCGGCGTCGACATCGAGCCCCACCTCATGGCCGCCGAGACCCGCCCCGAACGTTTGCTTTCAGAGCCGGATGCCGCTCTGATCGCGGGCGCCCTCGAGCAAGTCGTCTCCCGAGGAACTGCCCGATCCGTGGCGGGGAGTGGTTTGGCCGGCAAGACGGGTACGGCCGAGAACCCTCAGGGAGAACCGCACGCCTGGTTTGTCGGCTATGCACCGGTCAAAGAGCCCCGGGTGGCCGTGGCCGTCATCCTCGAAAACGGCGGCTACGGAGGCACTGCGGCCGCTCCTCTGGCCGCCGAAGCGGTACGCTTTGCTCTCGAAAAGTGAGCGACTAGGGGTGGAAGAAGAAGATCAGGGCGAAGAAGCAGTAGACGGCCAGGAACATGGCGCCTTCGAGCCAGTTTGACTCACCGTCGATCAGGGCGAAGCCCGCGATCGCCACGCCGGCCCCCAGGAATAGCAGTTCGAAGACGTTGAAGGTCAGCGTCATCGGATTGCCCATGATGAACGAGGCGATGACCAGGACGGGGGCGACCATCAGCGCCACTTGCAGGCACGATCCCATGGCGATCTGGAAAGACAGGTCCATCTTGTTTTCTCGGGCTACCCAGATGGCCACCGAACCTTCGGCCGCATTGCCGACCACCGCCACCACCACCACGCCCACGAACAGCTTGCTGATATGCACGTGGACCAGCAGGGCTTCGATAGCCTCTACGAAGACGTCGCTGAGGTAGGCCACTGCCACGGTGGCAATCAGCAGAGTCACGATCGCCTGAGCTTTGCTCCACTCGGCCGTCTCGTGGTGGTTGTCATCAGGCATCAGCAAGAAGCGATGGGTTCGCAGGCTAAAAAGCAGGCTCAGCAGATAGATGAAGAGCAGTGTAATCGCGGCCGCCAGCGAGGCGTGCTCGGTCAGAGTCACGGCAGCCTCGGGAGTGAGTTCTTTGTCGACCCCGGTCGCGAAGGGAATGAAGCTGGGAACCACCAGGGTGATCAAGGTCAAGACCAGCATTCCGATGTTGACGCTGGCGCCGGTTTGCGAGAACTTCTGGGTAGAGTGCTTGAGTCCGCCGTAGAGCATCGAGGCTCCGAGCACCAGCAGCAAGTTGCCCAGAATCGAGCCGGTGATCGACGAGCGGACGATCTCATGCAGCCCTGCCCGCAGGGCAAAAAAGGCGATGATCAATTCGGTCACGTTGCCAAAGGTGGCGTTCATCAAGCCGCCCCAGACCGGACCCGCATAGATAGCGTATTCTTCGGTCGACTTGCCGATCAGGGTCACCGTGCCCAGAATGGTCGCACAGCAACCGATAAAGAGTCCCCAATGACCACCCCATCCGGTAAGGTGCATTACGATGACCAGAGGCAGGCCCAGGCAAAGGGCCGAGGCTTTGGGGAGCGAGGACAAGAACTTCTTCATGGCCTGCGCTCATTCCCTATAAAGGGTTCTCCACCTGCTCAAAGGGCACGATGTGCTGATAGGAGCTCGGGCCCTCGGCGAGAATGAGGTGGCCATGCTTGTCCGTATCTTGATTGCCGCCATCCTACTGGGGGGGACCTGCTGGGGGGCCGAGGGGACCACCGACTCGAGCCTGTTGAGTCAGCTCAACGCCGGTCGAAAAGACGAAGAGCGGCTGACACCCGAGTCGGTGTCTTTCGTGCGTCCTGCCGAGTTTCCGAATCTGGTGCTGGTGGGCTTCAGGCAGGGCAGTTCGAACTTCCTGCTGGGCACCATCTTTGTCGACGGCCGGGCCATGTCGCCCCGCGAGGCCTCGGCACTGGTCCTTTCGGCGGCGGGCTGGGGCAAGGATGAAGCCACCCGACTTGAATTGGCCAGGCTCTGGGTCGAGAAGGTCATGCTTGCCTATGGCGACCTGCTCGTGTCCGAGCACCCCGGCGGTCAGTTCGGCAAACGCGGAAATCCTGAATTTTCCCCACCTCATCTGCGGGCCACTCCCGACGGAGGGGTACGTTTCTCGGCCTGGATCGAGGAGCCGCAGGGCACCCAGGTGGGCCAGACCTATCGGCGCACCCTCTATCTCTTTAGTCCCGAGGGCGAGATGAACCGGGTGAAGATGCTCGAGCGCTTCTATCAGATGGAGGAGTGAGCCTGAGCACCTTGTGGGCAAACGAGGGTAGGGGAGTGTCGGCCAGGCGATGGCGAGGCACCCAGCGGGTCTCGCCCTCGGCTACGCCGTTGGCCGTCAGTTCGACCTGATAGACCAGGCAGCGAATGCGTCTGAAGGTGATCCCGTGGCGCACCTCGCCGAGCAGCGGGCCTACCCTGACTCGGGCCCAGCTAGAGAAAAGCTGTTCGAGTTTGACCTCGGCGGCCTCGGGATGGTCGATGTCGACGCTGGGCGGAACCCACATTTTCTCGAACAGCCCTTGCGGGGCTCGCACCAGCAAGAGTTCGCCCGCCTGCTCGACCTGAGCGGCCACTCTCAGCACGTCCACGGTTTCTCGCTTCTTCCTGGGCGGCGGGATCGACTCGGCCAGACCGAGCCGGCGGGCCAGGCAACCATTCCGCAGCGGACATTGCCGGCATTTGGGCTGGCGGGGGCGACAGACCAGCGCCCCCAATTCCATGACCGCCTGGGTGAAGTCGCCGGCCCGCTCGGGCGGGATGGCGGTTTGCACCGCCTGGACCAGCCGGCGACGCACGGCTACTCGTGCTGGATCCTCGGTCACGCCGTAGTAGCGAGCGAAGACCCGAATAGCATTCGTGTCGAGAGCCACGCACGGCTGGCCGAAGGCGATGCTGGCCACGGCAGCCGAGGTGTAGTCACCGATACCGGGAAGAGCAGCCAAAGCATCTCTACTCGGCGGAAAGCCGCCGCAGGCCACCAGAGCTTGCGCGGTTTCCCACAGACGGCGGGCCCGCGAGTAGTAGCCCAGGCCCGACCAGGTGGCCAGCACCTCTTCCAGGCTGGCTTGGGCCAGGGACTCGTAGGTGGGAAAACGCTCGGTGAAGCGAACAAAGTGGCCTTTCACGGCCTCGACCTGGGTCTGTTGCAGCATGACCTCCGAGACCAGAATGGCGTACGGGTCGGAGGTGTTTCGCCAGGGTAGGTCGCGCCGGTTCTGGGTGTAGAAATCGAGTAAGGCTGCGACGTTCTGGGGCACCATGCAATCGCCCCGCTTCGTCCTGCTAGCAACGTGTTCCCCCATCGAAAACCGCCACCTTTCACGAAGGTCCGGAAAGGTGGCGGGTAGAATATCGGCAAGGACGCGCAAACAAAAGGAGTGCATAATGGATACAACGATGGGTCAAGAAAATGTGCTGGAGGCTGGTGTCCTTTCAATCGACGACCTCCTACACCTGATGGTGGAGCGTGGCGCCTCCGACCTGCATATCAAGCAGGGTAGCGCACCCATGATTCGTGTCGACGGCGAGTTGACCCCGGCGACGTACGAAATCCTCACCGCCGACGCCGTGCGCGCGATGTGCGAAAGTATCCTTACCGACGAGCAAAAGGCGAAGTTCATCGCCGAGAAAGAGCTCGATCTGGCCTATTCGGTGCCCGGACTCTCCCGTTTCCGCGTAAATATTTACCTGCAGCGCGGCACCTGGGGCAGCGCCCTTCGTGTGATTCCCGCTCGCCCGCTGAGTCTCGACGAGTTGAAGATGCCCCCGATCATCAAAGATCTGGCTCTTCGTCCGCGTGGTCTGTGCCTGGTGACCGGGCCTACGGGTTCGGGCAAGTCGACCACCCTGGCCGCCATGGTCAACCATATCAACGAGAACAAGCGCTGCCACATCGTGACCATCGAAGACCCGATCGAGTTCCTGCACAAGGACAAGAACTGCGTCATCTCGCAGCGCGAGGTGGGCTTCGACACCCACAGCTTCTACAACGCTCTCAAACACGTGTTGCGTCAAGACCCCGACGTCATCCTCATCGGTGAGATGCGTGACCTCGAGACCACGGCCATCGCGATCTCGGCCGCGGAAACCGGCCACATGGTGTTCGCTACCTTGCACACCAACTCGGCGGCCACCACGGTCGATCGTATCATCGACATTTTCCCCCCTCACCAACAGGCCCAGATTCGAATGCAGCTGTCGGTGACCCTCGAAGGAATTCTCTGTCAAACCCTGGTCCCGAAAGCCAAGGGCGGTGGACGCGTCATGGCGATGGAAATCATGCCGGTAATTCCGGCCGTGCGAAACATCATTCGTGAAGGAAAAAGCCACCAGATTCCAAACGCCATTATGTCGGGTAGTCAATGGGGCATGCTCAGCATGGACATGGCTCTTCGAAACCTGTATCAGCAGGGGCTGATTACTTACGAAGATGCCGTGGCCAAGTCGTCTAGCGCCGAAGAGTTCAACCGACTCGTCGGCGGTGGGGGCCCGCAGTAGCCGCGATTTCCCGGCTTGACCGTGCAGTGACCCGCTCCGGCGGGTCCATCTATTTTCAATCAGGAGGCAACCGAGTCGCATGAATGTTGAAGAACTGTTCACAACGATGGTGGAGCAGCGGGCTTCGCATATCCACCTGGTCCCGGGCAGTCCCATCATGATGCGTCGCAACAATCGGCTCGAACCCATGGGTGGGCACATTCTCTCCCCAGACGAGACCAGGGTTGCTGCCGAAGCGATGATGACCGAGGTCCTCCTCGAAGAGTTCTACGAAAACATGGAGACCGACTTCTCGTTCTCGGTCCCCGGCCTTTCACGTTTTCGTATCAACTGTTTTCGTCAGCGCGGCTCGGTGGCGGTGGTGATTTCGACCAATCCTCCCGCGCCGCCCCGGATGGAAGAGCTAAACCTGCCGGATGTGGTGAAAAAGATCGTGGCCGAATCGGGTAGCGGCGGCATGATCATGATTACCGGCCCCAAGTCGTCGGGCAAAGCCCACACGCTGGCCGCTCTGGTGAGCAACCTGCTCGAATACCAACAGTGTCAAATCGTTTCTATCGAGAATCCCATCGACTTTCTGCACAAGAATCGCCGCGGCGTGATCTGTCAGCGCGAGATCGGTACCGACTGCCTGTCTTATGAGTCGGCCTTTAAATCGTTGCTTTATCAGGGCGCCGACATCGTGGTGGTGACCGGCGTCGACGAGTTCTTCGTGGTCGACCGCGTCCTCAACATGGCCGCTGGTGGCAACCTGGTGCTGTGCACGGCCAACTCGCCCAGTGCCCTGGTTTTGCTCGAGAAGATGGTGGATATGTATCCCCCCCACTTGCATCAACAGGCTCGCACTTTGCTGTCGGTGGGTTTGCGGGCTTGCATTTCTCAGACGCTGCTACCGCGCGCCTCGGGTGATGGCTTGATTCCGGCCTTCGAGGTTTGCCTTGGCACGCCGCAGGTGGCCTCGCTCATCCGCGAGGGAAAATTCTTCCAGATTGGTAGCGTCATGGCGACCTCCGGCCGCGAGGTGGGCATGTCCAGTCAAGAGATGGCCTTGCGGGCCCTGGTCAAGAAGAACATGGTCACCGAAGAAGAGGCTTATCGTCGCGCCTTGAGCCCCGAGGCTTTCCGCAAGATGATGTCGCTGCCGTACTAGTTATGCTCGATCCAAAACTCGTTCGCAACCAGCCGGAACAACTGGTGGAGGCTTTGCGCCGTCGCCGGATGGACACCGATGTCGTAGAGACCCTGCGCAAACTCGACGAAGAGCGTCGCGACCTGATTCAGAAGGCCGACGAACTCAAGCAGCAGCGCAATGTCGTTTCCAAGGAACTGGGTGACCGCAAGAAGGCCGGCGAAGACATCTCGGAGCAAGCCTCGCGTATGCGCGAGGTCGGCAACGAGATCAAGGCCATCGACGCCCGTCGCACCGAAGCCGAGGCAGAGTTTACCTCGATTCTCGAGCGTTTGCCGAACCTGCCCGACGCCAGTGTGCCCAGCGGTGAGTCGGCCGACGACAATGTCGAGGTTCGTCGCTGGGGAGAACCCAAAGTCTTTGATTTTGAGGCCAAGGCCCATTGGGACCTGGGCGAGGAACTGGCTATTCTCGACTTCAAGCAGGCTGCCAAGATTTCCGGCTCCCGTTTCTGGGTGTTGCGCGGCGCGGGGGCGCGGCTCGAGCGGGCGCTGATCACGTTCATGCTCGATCTTCATACCCGCGAGCACGGCTATACCGAGATTCTGGCCCCGGCTCTGGTGACCGGTAGCACCCTCTACGGCACCGGGCAACTGCCCAAGTTTGCCGACGAGTTGTTTCACTGCGAGGGCACCGACCTCTATCTGATCCCGACCTCCGAGGTGTCCATCACCAGCATTCACGGCGGAGACATTCTCGAGAAAGACTCGCTGCCGCTTCATTACACCGGTTTTAGCCCCTGTTTTCGGGCCGAGGCGGGCGCGGCCGGCAAGGACACCCGGGGACTGGTTCGGGTGCACCAGTTCCACAAAGTGGAGATGATCAAGCTGACGCTCCCCGAGAACTCTTTTGACGAGCTCGAGGCCATGGTCAGAAATGCCGAAAAGGTGTTGCAGTTGCTAGAGATCCCGCATCGGGTGGTGGCCTTGTGCGACGCCGACATGGGATTCGGAGCGGCCAAGACCTACGACATCGAGTTCTGGTCGCCCCCCCAGGATCGTTGGATCGAAATCTCTTCGTGCTCGAACTGCACCGACTTTCAGGCTCGCCGAGCCGCCATTCGTTACAAGCAGCCGGGCAACCCCACCGAGTTCGTACATACCCTGAACGGTTCGGGGCTGGCGGTCGGACGCACGATGGTGGCCATTCTCGAGAATTACCAGCAGGCCGATGGATCGGTGGTGATCCCTGAGGCTCTTCGCCCCTACATGGGAGGTCAGGAAAAGCTGACACGTGGCTAGGTCCCTGGGTGGACCGGTCGACGTGGCCGTGGTAGGGGCCGGTATCACGGGTCTCGCCACGGCCCTTTTCTTGCGCCGGTCTGGAGCTTCGGTGGCTGTCTTCGAGGCCGGCCCTGTAGCGATCGCCGGCTCGGCTCGCAACGCTGGAGTGGTGGTCCCGGGTCTCAACGAACATTACCACACCCTGGTAGAAGCTCTAGGTCGTGAGGTGGCCCGCCAATGGTGGGAATTTTCGGCTGCGGGCATCGCGGCCCTGGACGGATTGGCGCTGGAGGTGCAAGAACCCACCTGGCGCCGCGGGGCGGCTATGCTGTTGGCCGCCAATTCCGCCGAGTTGGCCGAAATGACCGGTTCCTCTCGCGAGTTGGCCGAGGACGGCTTCGAGTTTCGTCTGATGGGCGCCGGGGCCGCCAGCAACTATGTGCCGGTAGGGGAGTGTGAAGGGGCCTCGTTTTTCTCCGGCTCGGCCTGCTTCGAGGCGGCCGGCTTCCTGCGCCGCCTGGCTCAGACGTTTTTGGATGGGGGAGGGTCTCTCTTCGATTCGACCCCTGTGCTCGAAGTCAACGCGGGACAGGCCGTCGAGCTACTCACGCAGGCCGGCACTCTACAAGCTGAAGTGGTGGTTCTGGCGGCCGGTGCGCATTCGTTGGAACTGGTGGGGCACCGGCAGAGAGAGTTGATCTTTCCGTTGAGGGGCCAGGCCTTTGTGACCGCCCCGGTGCGCCAGGGCCCGCGCAGTTCGGTGGTGGCGGTCCTGGCGAATCGTGGTCACGAGGTCTATCGCAGCACTAGCAGTCAGGCAGTGGTAGTGAGCGGTATCAATCCCGGCTCCGGACCAAAAGAGAAGACGGACCAGGCAGAGGTCGATTTGATCTTTCAACAATATCTCGAGGAGGTCGCTGGTCGCCGGCTGTCCGAGATCGCCCTGGTCGAGGTTGGCCAACGCTGGGCCGAAGTGCACACCTTTTCGGTCGATGGTCTGCCGCTGATCGGGTCCTTGCCCGGCCAGCACAAAGTCTTCGTGGCGACAGGCTTTAGCAATCGTGCCTGGTCACTGGGAGTGGCCGCCGCCCAGGCTCTGGCCGAACAGCTCGCCGGCCAGAGCAACCGGCTGCCCCCTGGTTGCTCGCCTCGGCGATTTTTATGATTCGGCCGGAGTGTTGGCGATGATTTCGCGAACGATGTTCTGGAAGTGGGGGAAGATCTCGGGATCGAAGTGGCCATCGGCCATCTCTTCCATGATCGAGAGGGCCTTTTCAGGAGTAAATCCTTTGGCCTTCCCGTCGGCGCCGAGGCGATAGACACGCGGAGTGGTCAGCGCGCTCCAGACGTCAGCCACGGTCATGATCCGAGCCAGCAGCGGGATATTGGTGCCACTCAGGCCGTCGGGATAGCCCTGGCCGTTCCACTTTTCGTGATGGGCCCGGACGATGGCCACCAGGTCGTCCATGCCAGGGAGGTCGCGGAAGAAGTCGGCCGAGCGGGCGGCGTGGGTCTTCATCTCGTCGAATTCGGCGTCGGTGAGCTTGCGGGGAGCGTTGAGAATCGCCTCATCGATGAAGATCTTGCCGACGTCGTGTAGCTCGGAGCCGATCCGCATATACTCCATCTGCTCGCGGTCGAGGCCCATTCGCTCGGAAATCTTCAGAGCCATGTCGCGCACGTCCATGGAGTGACGGTAGGTATAATTGTCTTTGAGGTCAAGGGCGATGACCATCATCCGCATGACGTTGAGCTGGGCTTCGGCTCGCAATTCACGGTATTTACGAACGTTCTTTTCGAGAGCGGCTACCACCCGGGGATTGTACAGTGTCCCCGAACCTGCCTGGATCTTCTCGAGAGCGGCCTGCTCGTTTTGATTGCGATAAGCCGGGGCCCGCTCCATCAAGAAGTCGTCGGCGACTTTCAAAATCTGGGCCTCGAGGGGCATCAGGCGAAAATCGGTCTTGCCCAGGTGGGCGATGAAGCTGACGAGTTCGTGAAGATTTTGATTTGGCTCGAGAATGGTGACGGCGTCTTCGAAGATCTTGCCCATCTTGGCCTGTTCTTCGTCATTGAGTTCGCCGCCCGTGCGCTCGCGAACCACTAACTCGCGGGGCAAAGCGACTTTGCCGATCTCGTGCAAGTAACCGGCAAACAGAATCTCTTCAGAAACCATTGGGCACAGCATTTTGCTCATCTCGCGGGCGAGTTGGCCAGTTTCTTTGCAATGCTCGACTTGCGATTGACCCCCGGCTGCCTCGTTGAGTTTCATCAACAGATCGAGATAGGAGTAGTCGAGCGCCAGCGAGCGGTTGGAGAGGAACTTGCCACGGGCTTCCTGAGTGAAGCCGACCGCTTCTAGCAAAGACACTCGCTCTGAGATGAGGCGGTTCATCTTTTCGGCAAGCTCTGGGATGCGGCGCATCAGCACGGTGAAGTCGTCGCGCATGAGCACCAGGGTGCTGACCTGGTTGACCGCTTTGACGGTGGCCGAACGAGGTTGATCGATGACCAGCGCCATCTCGCCAAAGCCTTCACCGGGGCCGAGC
Organism: Vulcanimicrobiota bacterium; assembly: GCA_050250895.1. Lineage (GTDB taxonomy): Bacteria > Vulcanimicrobiota > Xenobia > Xenobiales > JADMJV01 > CAYRFU01. Next base: position 236,027 of record JBFWNU010000007.1, read on the forward strand.
TCAGATAGCACCAACTCGGCTTCGGACTCGGGATCCTGGCGAATCACCCGCACATGGCCCGACCGGATAATGTAAAAACAGTCGCCCATTTCGCCCTCGGATACGATCACTTCGTCTGGCTTGAAGTTTTTGGCGATGAGCTTTTGGGCGATCGACTCGATAACGCTGGGCGTGAGCGAGTAGAACAGCGAATTCGAAGCAACAAATTCGGGGATGGTCGACTTCGGAGTCAGCGTGCTGTGGTCGGACATGATAGACATCGGCTAGGTATTTGATCCCTCTCGGTTTATCACCTGTTCAACGAGCGGGTCGAGTTCAATCAGACCCTTCTTCTCCATTTCCCCATGCAGCACCGCGAAAACCTTAAGTGGCTCTTTTTTGCCCTTCACGAAGATGTCGTCGAGCTCTTCGAAGAGCGCTCCGTCGCCGGCCAGGCGGCGGGTGCTCTCGGTAACCAGCACCGGAGCGTTGTATTCCTTGGATTTCCCCTGGACTCGGGCCGCAGCGTTGGTGGGGTCGCCGATGGCCACCAATTGCTTGCGGCGAGTCGTGCCCATAAAGCCAAAAGAGATAGGGCCAGTGCAGATTCCGATACCGGTTTCGGGAACGTGACGGCCGCTTTCAGCCCACACCTTCCGCATCGCCTCCAGCGTCACGATCATTTCGGCGCCAGCCAGGCAAGCGGCGGCGGCATGGTTGGGCTGGGACTCGGGCACCAACCCGAAGACCACCATTTGGGCGTCGCCCTGATAGTCGAAGACCAGCCCCCCACGGCGTTCGAAGATGTGGCCCACCGCTCCGAAGTAGTCGTTGAGCGTGTCCAATACCGTGACAGCGTCGAGCTGCTCGGCGAACGTGGTGTAGCTGCGCAAGTCACTAAAGAGGATCGTAAGTTCGCGGGCTTCGCCTCCCAGCTTGATTCCCTGAGCCAACAACTTGTCGGGCTCGACCACCGGGCAAACCTGCTGGATGAGGTCGAGAAATTCTTTGCGGTCGCGCTGAAAGTGGAGCACGGTGGCCACCAGTTGGACGAGAACGACGCCGGTGGCGGGCGCAAAATAAGGCAGCATTGTGCCGCCGGTCGCCCAGTTGGCGCCGGTATAGGCCACGTAGTTGCCGTAGCTCATGACGCCCAGAGTCAGTGCCGAGAAGGCGGCCCCCGAGCCATGGGAGGTGCTTCCATCGATCAGTGCCACCAGCAACGGCAGCCCGAGTAAGAGAAAGACCACCCCGCCCACTCCGATACGTCGGATCGGGTTCTTCATAAACAGATTGAGCAGCAGGTTGGTCTGAACCTCGGGCCCGCTCATCATGCCCAGGATGGTGTGGGTTCGGTCCGTGCCGGCCGTGGCCGAGACCCCGACCAGGGCGATGAAGTCAGAAGGGAAAGCGTCGTTCTCGGATACTTGGAGCAGGTCCGCCAGGCTGAGCACCGGGATGAGCTTCTTGAGGCTTTGAGCCTGACGGCTGTCGGTGCCGGCGATGTTGACCAATTCTGAGGTTCCCAGCTGGTCCGGCGACTCGGTCGGGACGTCGGCCGACATCCCCTCGGCGGCATAGTTGACGTTGAGGGAATGAAGAGTCAGTTCATACTGTTTTCCGGGAAAGCGGGTATGGACTGGGTCGAGCTTGAGCGATTGCACCACCTGCTCGGGGGTTTGGTCGGTATAGTGGGCATAGGCCACGGTCATCAAGGAGTAATAGACCTGACCTTCACTCTCGACCCGAACCAGCACGTCGGCCGACTCAGGTGACCAGCTGTTGACAAAGCCAAGGCGTCCCTCGGCCCGGTTCGGGTCCATCAGTTCGGGTGGGGGCTGATGCTTCTCGAGATGGGTCCCTTCAAAGTCTAGAGCCATGCCGACCACCACTTTGGGGTCATTGAGGGTTTCGGTCAGGAGTCGATCTTGTTCGGGCTTGCCGCTGGGCTCGAGAAAGAGCAAGTCGAAGGCGATGGTTTTGGCGCCTGCCTGCTTGAGTTTGCGGGTTACTTCGGTATAGATGCCTCGAGGCAGGGGATAGGTTAGATTCAGCTGCTCCAGGCTGGCGTCGTCGACCAGCACCAACACGATCTTGTCAGCGAGTTCGGTCGGCACCTTCATGTCCTCTAGCCAGCGGCGGGCCCAGACCTCATAAAGCCGCTGGTCGAGGCGACCGAATACCTGGCCGGCCCGTTGGTTGACCTCACCCTGGTTGATGGCCAGCAGAATAACCCCCACCACGACAGCAACACCGACCAGGACGAGTCGGTGTTGCTTTTTGAGGCTATTCGTGAACAGTCGTCGCAGCAATGCCGCGCCTTCTGTTTAGTTGTTCGGGCCGATCGGCAGGGCCCTGGGCGAAGGGGGAGAGTAGGGAGACGAACTTCCACCCGGGATGTTGATCAGGACCTCGACGGTGCCGGTCTGGCCGCTGCCGTTAGGCAGCAGGATCTGGTCTTGCCCCTGGACCAGGGTCGAGTTGACCTCGTTGTGAAAGAACACGTAGGTGCCCTTCTCGGTGGTCTTCTCGTCAGGCTCGGGGGTCAACTCGGCCGGGATCAGACCATCGTTAGGAGATGGCATGACGGTGACGCCAGAGTTGCCGATGATGGCGCGCTCGCCGGGCATCAGGATGGTGGGGGGCGAGTTGCCGGTTTGCACACCCACGGTGCCTTCGAACACCTGGCAGATGGTCTGGGGACCGCCTTGAGCGAGTCCTTCTTCGAAGCCAGGCAGAACGGCCACGGGACCAAGTTTAGCGGCCGTGTCGTCGGTGAGGCCGGTCGGACTGTAGAGCACTACGTAGTCGGTGCCGCGAGCAGCCAGTACGGCGTTGGGCGTTTGCACTTCAAAGTTGCGCTCGCCGCGCAAGAAGCGCGACAGGCGGGCCCGGATGCCACCCTTCTGGTCAGACATCTTGACCCGCATGCGGCCGGTGCGAACATCGAACTCGGTTAGGGTAATGTCGGTCTCGGGACCCATCGCGATAACCGCGCCGTCGCTGGTCTTCACCTGACCGATCGAGTCTTTGAGCGTGCGAATACGGTCCTGGCCGTCGCGCAGCAGACGATTCGACCAAACGGTGATCCAGCTGTCAGAATTGGCAAACTTGGTTTGCACTTGACCCTTCACTTTGATGACCAGTTTCCACTCGTCGGCGGCCTGGCCGGCGGTCGCGAAGACCGTAGCTAATAGTAAAGCAGCGCATAGAAAGGTTTTTCGCACTGTCAGACTCCCCTCGCAAGCGGCGTGAAACCGCAGTTTGATCGGTATACGGCAGTTGGCCGGAGTGTTCCTTTTTGGGAGGGGACAAACGTGGCGCTCCAGCGTTAAGAAAAGAGGCCTGAAATGCGGAAAGGACCTTTCGGTCCCTTCCTTTTCAATATCGCTTTAGCCGTTGGGGAGTTTGCGAATCACTCCGACCACCCGTCCCAATATGCGGGGGTCTCGCTCTCCAGCCGGGGGGCGATTTCCATTCGAGTCTATCCTTTGTAGGATGACCGATTCTCCGTCGCGACGCAGGACCATATCCCCCTCCGCAATTTCCAGGTTGCGGTTGACGATTACCAGATCGCCAGGAACGATGGCCTCCTGTCTATATGTTTCTTCGACAGGGAAGAGGAAAGACTCTTTGCTGCCCGCTAGTTCGAGTGGCAAAGAGATGGTTTTTTGGGGAGAATGATTCTCCCCAGCAGTGGGTGCCCCCACTGGCAGGTCCACAAGACGCGCCCTTGAGCCCTTAGGCCCGTCCAGAAGCTCAATGCTTCTGGGCTTGGACGGGTTTCTGCGTAAGTACCCTTTGGTCTCGAGACTTCGTAAGTGACTGTGAACAGTTGAACTTGACGAAAGCCCCACCGCTTCGCCGATCTCTCGAATCGAAGGCGGAAAACCTCTGGCCTCCACGGATTCGCGTATGAACTCCAGGATCTGCTGTTGCCTTCGGCTTAAGCGAGATTTACTCTGAGTAGATCCTGGCATTACGCAGTTATCCTCCTGTGATAATGGGCTGCAGTTCCCGAAGTATATCATGGTGACCTGCCGCCACGCAACGAAAAAAATGGGCGAAAATCCGTTCCTTTTTTGGCTTCGACGTTACCTAAAGAGTGTCTTTTTATACTGATAGTTAGCAGGTAGGGGCGGATCGGTGCGGCCCGGAAAGCCTCCTATAAGGGCATAGTAAGGGGGTTGTGGTAACGTATTGGTCGGAAAAAAAATACCGTTGGTATTATCGCGTTTTTTTGCCGCGCTTCTTGCCTGTGCCAGACTCGCGGTGCTGGCTGAGGGCCTCCCGCATGGTGTCCAGTGAGCGGGCCTGCAGGCGCGAGACATGCATCTGCGAGATGTTGAGAACCCGGGCAACCTCACTTTGAGAGCGGTTCTCGAAAAAGCGTAGGTACATCAGCAAGCGCTCCCGGGGCGGTAGGCAAGAGAAGGCTCGATGGAGAGCGAGGCGGTCCTCGACTTGCTCGAGCTGGAAGTCGGAGCGACCCAGATAGTCAAGCAGGCTCGAGGTTTTACGGCTATCGTCGGCGTCGAGTTCGCTGTCGATTGACAAAAGGTTGTAGGACTGGCCCAACTCCTGGGCCTCGAGCACGTCTTCGGCGGTGACGTCGAGCTTCTTGGCGATCTCGTCGGCGGTAGGCACTCTGCCCAGCGACGAGGTAAGCTCTTCCGTGGTTTTGGCTACCGACGCATTGAACTCTTGCAGGCGACGGGGAACCTTGATGGCCCAGCCCTTATCCCGAAAGTGGCGCTTGATTTCCCCAACGATAGTGGGGGTCGCGTAGGTGGTGAACTCGGTCCCGCGGTCGGGATCGAACCGCTCGATGGCCTTGATCAAGCCAAGGCAGCCCACCTGGATGAGGTCTTCGAGGTTCTCGCCTCGATTGCCAAACTTGCCCGCCAGATAGCGAACCAGGTTGAGATGCTGGGTTACCAGTTCGTCTTTGACGGCGGGGTCGCGATGGCGGGAATACTCGGCCAGCAGGCGCCGGGCACGCTCTCGGTCCCAGCGACCTCCGCTGCTATTCTCAGCCATTGTCATTCCTATGGAAATACTTGACCATGCGGAGGCCGATGGCCGAATCGAGTTCGCTCACTTCATCCATCAGGGCATGAATGAGGAATAAGCCGATCTCGGACCATTCGGCTTCGCCCGAGGCCTCGGTCACCGTCTCGCAATGGACAGTGACCACTAGCGACTCGACGCCAATGGACCAGTCGACACAGATCGGCGATTCAGGACCCGCTCGCTCGAGAAGACGAGCGCAGGCTTCGGTGACCGCCAACTTGAGGTCGTCTGCCTCTTCGACATTGAGTTCAAGGCGGTGGGCGATGCCTGCGGCCGCCAGCCGCACGACCCCCACATACTCGGGCTGGCTGGGAATAGAAAGCCGTATTTCCGAAGTTTGAGAGTCGTTCACAGAGCCTAGCCGGCCGGGGCCAGAACTTTGACGGCCTCTTCTTCGTCTTTGAAGATCTCAAAGATCTTGACGAGGCCGGTAATGTTGAAAATCCGCTCGATCTGGCGGTTGGTGCAGATCAGCAGGATCCGACCGCTGTGCTCGCGGACTTTCTTCAGTGCGCCGATCAACACGCCCAAGCCGGTGCTGTCGATGTAGCGAACGCCTTCGAGGTTGATCACCAGATGGTAGTGACCTTTCTCGATCAGTTCGTTGATGGTCTCTTTCACCCGGGGCGAGGTGTAGACGTCGATCTCACCCTGGACCTCAACGGCCTGAGCGTTGCCAGCGATCTCACGGGTGTTCACTTTGATGTCCAAAATGTTCCTCCAGTATGTAGGTAAGCAGGGTGCCTTCAGGCCTTAAATAGGAGAAAAAAGGGAGGATCCCTTTCTTCTCTTTTGGAGTTAGTGGAGTCTTCCGACTTAGCTGGATTCAGCCTCGTCGCGTTCCGCCTCTGACTCCGAGTCGGTCGCCACGCGATCGCGCTTCTGGTCATACATGGCCTTCCCGCGCTCGAGCAGTTCTTCGTAGTCTTCTTTGAGATCCTGAGCGAAGTCGGATGCTCGTTCTTTGTAGTCTTTGGCCTTGTCACGAATCATCTCGCGAGTTTGGTCACCCGACTGTGGGGCTAGAATAATCGCGACCGATGCGCCGACCAGGCTACCGACCAGGAGACCGAAAAGAAATCCGAGTCCTTCTCTGCGATTGTCCATTTTTGCACCCCCTTTCATGAGCCTGAACCGGTAAGAGAGTGAAGCAAACGCCCATCTCTAGCGGCCGCTACGGCTTCGACTGCGGTGGGTTGATTCCTTCTCGCCCGCTACCTACTCGCCTCGTAGGGCCACGGCTGGATTCAGTCGCGCCGCTGCTCGAGCTGGCCATAGCCCCGAGGCCAGGCTGATTCCCAGGCTAAAGCCAAGTCCCAAGAGCAGGGCCGGTAGCGAGACGGCAAAGATGGTCTGATCTCCAAGCAAGCCCTGAGGTAGCCAGGAGGTGGCCAGAAGGTTGACCGCCCAGCCCAAAAAGCAACCGGCCACCATCCCCACCATTCCACCCGCCAGGCCTAAAGCTGCTGCCCGTCCCAGGTAGATGACCAGGATGTCCGAGCGGGTGGCGCCCAGGGCACGATAGAGACCGATGAAGGGTGACTCTTCCCGCACTTGCAGGCTCAATCCTGAGGAGAGCCCCACTCCGGCCACCACCAGGATGGATAGACAGAAGAGCAACACCGCCAACCTTGCATAGACCAGAGCCTCGGAAATTTTCTGGGCCGTCTCGAAGCCCGGGGTTTTCAGCCCCAGCTCGTGCACGGCCAACACCACCTCGCCCATCCGCTCGGGGGGGTCGACCCGCAGAGTCAGCGAGTGAATCTGTGGCTCTTTGGTGGTCCATTCGCGCAGATTCTCCAGGGGCACCGCGGGGCCGCCCACCCCGATCTGGTCGCTCACGCCCACGATCACGCAGCGACGCTCCAGGAAAGGTCCGGGGTTGAAGCTGGAGGTCCCGAGCCGGAGCGTGAAGTGCCGTCCTAACACGGCTTCGGGACTCAAGTTGGGTAACTTGGTGTTGACCGAGATCCCGGCGTTGACGATGTCGAGCACCGCTCGCGGGACCACGGCCGGTACCGCCTCCTCAGGGCCCACCGGCTCGAACGAGCGCCCCTGGGCAAGTTCGGGGGCGACTTGACCGGGGTCGACGCCTTCTAAGACCAGATCGGTGACCAGGCGCTGGCCGCCATATTCGGCAAAGAGTTGGCACGGCTCGGGAAAGCGCGCCTGCCGAAAGACCTCGACCACGCCTGGAATGGCTTCCAGCTTGGCGATGGTCTCGGGGCCCATCTGATTGGACAGGGCCACCGGTCCCATGGTGAAAGCCGACATCTGAACCCGCACCCGGTCGGGCAGGCTGCCCAGCACCCTCTCTCTGATCAACACTTCGCTCTGGGCGGCCAGGCCCAGGAGAAGGACGAGGCAGGCCACCCCGAGCGCCAGCCCGGCGGCCAGTGGCCAGGCTCGCCAGGGCGAGGCTCCCGCTTCACCCAATCCTAGTCTTAGCAGGCGCCACAGCTTCATTTGACCCGACCGCCTTCGACCTTGAGCACGCGGGTCGCCCGCTCGGTAATGACACTATCATGAGTCGCGCTCACCACCGTCACGCCAGCCTCGGCGGCGCGAGCCAGGGCGTCGGCCACCAACGAGGCGCTCTGCTCGTCGAGGGAGCCGACTGGTTCATCGGCCAGGATCACCTTGGGCTGATTGACCATGGCTCGGGCCACCGCCACGCGCTGGCGCTGCCCGCCCGAGAGACGTCCTACCGGTCGGTGCTCGAGTCCGGCCAGGCCGAGTTCTTCGAGCAGTTGGCGACCGCGGCGGATCCCTTCGCTCATGCTTTGCGAGCCGAAATAGAGGGGCACGGTCACGTTTTGCAGAGCGGTTCGGTTGGGATGCAGATGAAAGCTTTGAAAGATGAAGCCTATCTTCTGATTGCGATAGACGGAAAGCTGATTGTCGTCGAGCGTTCCCAGGTCTTGCCCGTCGACCTCCAGCGTGCCCGCAGTGGGGGTGTCGAGGCCTCCGATCAGGTTGAGCAAGCTTGTCTTGCCGGCGCCCGAGGGCCCCACCAGAGCCACGAATTCGCCGCGCTCGATGCTCAAAGTGATATCCGAGAGGACTTTGACGGTTTCGTGCCCGGGATACTCTAGCCCCACCTGATGGAGTTCAATCATCCACCGGTCCAGAGATAGAGAAAGCGGGGCGAGTCCTTGGAGAACATCTCCAGCAATTCCGAGCCCGGCGGATTGGAGCGCAGGCTGAGCAGTTCGCTCAGGGTCGGAGACCGCTTGTAGAGCACGACTTTGGCGTCGGGAGACTTGGCCAGTTCCCGAGCCACTTTGTAGGCATCCTGGCGATAGCCGATGCTATCGACGAGCTTTTGCTCGAGCGCCTGGGGGCCGGTGAAAACGCGACCATCGGCCAGGTCTTTGACCTGCTCGGGGGTGAGTTTGCCCTGGCGGCCTTCGGCCACCACGGTGGTGAAGCGGCTCCACATCTCGGTGATCAGGCCCTGCAGCAGTTTGCGCTCGGGGTCGGTCATCGGTCGATAGGGGCTGCCGATGTCTTTGAAGGATTCTTTGCCCTCGGAATTGAGCGACTTGATGGTGTTGACTTTGACGCCAAGCTTGGTCATTGCGTCATGAAAGTTGTAGAACTGCGAGATGACGCCGATCGAGCCGGTGATACTGGTCTCGTGAGCCACGATATGGTCGCTGGCCATCGCCACGTAATAGCCGCCCGAGGCAGCCACGTCGCCAAACATACTCACGATCGGCAACTTCTCTTTTGCCTTGAACAACTTGATCTCGTGAAAAATTCGGTCGCTGGCCGTCACCCCGCCGCCAGGGCTGTCGATATCCAGGATGACCGCTTTGATGCTGTCGTCTTCGGCTGCCTTCTTGAGCATGGCGATGACCTTGCTGACACTACCAGGGCCGGTGCCCATGGTTTCCATGATGACGCCATGGATGGGAATGACCACAATTTTGTCGGTGGCGTCTTTCTTGCCGTCGATCAGCGTCTCTTCCAGAAGACCGATCTCGCTGGCGCCCACCGAGGCCCCGGCGGCCCCGACCAATCCGAGGAACAGGAAGAAGTTGAACACCAGGCTGAGCAACAGGGCACAGCCGACGGCCACCAACCAGATGGGGCTGACCTTGCCGCTGGTGGGCTCTGGTCTGGGTCGGGGCGGGGGAGGAGGCGGCGGGGGAGTCGCCAGGGGGGCTGGGGTTTGCTCTTGATCCATTTATCCTCGAAACAGGGCGGTCAGGAAGAACAGGAGATTGGCTGGCCGTTCGGCCAATCTCCGCATGAAATAGGGATACCATTCCGTGCCGTAGGGTACATAGACGCGGACGTTATAACCCTCACGCAGTAGTTCTAACTGCCTTTCCCGGCGGATGCCGTACAGCATCTGAAACTCGAAAGCCTCGGCCGGGATGTTTCTCTCCTTCACATAGTCTAGGGTGGCGGCGATCATCGCTTCGTCGTGAGTGGCGATGCCCGGGTACTTACCCTCGTCCAAAAGCAGCTTCATAGCACTGATGAATGAGCGGTTGACCTGCTCGCGCGACTGGTGGGCGATATCGCCCTTTTCGTTGTAGGCGCCCTTGCACAGTCGCACCTGACCGCCGCAGGCGTTGGCCCGGCGCACATCATCCAGGCAGCGAAATAGATAAGACTGAATCACGATGCCGACATTATCGAATTGCGCTCGCGCCTGTTCGAACACCTCCATGGTGCGCTCGGTATACTCCGATCCCTCCATATCGATGCGCACGAAGATGTTGGCCTGTCTGGCTTGCTCCAGGATCGTGAACAGGTTGGAAAGACACACATCCACACCCAGATCAAGCCCGAGTTGGGTTAGTTTGAGGCTGACATTGCCGGTCAAATTGGTGGCCACCAGCGCCTCGACGATGCGAGCATAGTCGGCTGCCGCCCGGGCCGCGCCCTCCGGTGAGTCGACATTTTCTCCCAACAGGTCGAGACTGACCAGCAGGCCCTGACCCCGCAGTTCGCGAGCGGTGGCCAGAGCATCGCTCAAGGTCTCTCCGGCCACAAAGCGACGAGCGACCCGCTTGGCCAGCGGAAAAGACACGACAAACCGTTTAAGCAGCGAGCTCGAAGCTAGTTTGAGCAGCAACTGTCTTAGCATAGGCTACCTTGTTCCCTGCCCATTAGGGGTCGAAACGGGCCGGCCTCAGGCCGGCAGACGCACCCGAAACAGGCTGCCCTTGTCGAGCTGGCTCTCGAGTTCCATCTTTCCGTCGTGTAACTCGACCAGCCGCCGAGTGATGGTCAGGCCCAGGCCGCTGCCCAGAACTTTGCGGCTATCGTTGGCCTGACCGAAAAGGTCGAACACTTTCTGCTGGTCGGCGGCAGCGATACCCCGACCGCTGTCTTCGACTTCGATGACGGCCTGGTTGGCCTCACGGCGGGTCCGAACCTCGACCCAGCCCCCGGTGCGATTGTATTTGATGGCGTTGGACACGAGATTGGCCAGGATCTGGCGCAAGCGCAAGGGATCGGCGGAGATGGTGATGGACTGGCTAAAGCGTGGGGGCCTGAGTTCGACCGACTGGCTCTGGGCCAGTTCCTGGGCCTCTTCGAACACCCGGGTCACCACATCGTTGAGGTCGACCTGGCTGGGATTGAGCTTGAGGGCCTGCAGGCCGAGGCGGCCGAAATCGTGCAGGTCGTTGGTCAGGTCGGCCATATAGCGAGCACTCTCGGCTACCCGCCCGGCCAGCTCACCGAGCTTGCCTTCGCCCGCTTTCTTCTGAAGGATCTGGGTGTAGGCCATGATGCCCTGCAGAGCGTTGCGAAGATCGTGGGTGACGACGGCGAGAAATTCGTCTTTGATGCGATTGGCCTGCTGCAATTGGGCCACCAGCCGGGTCTCGCGTTCGAGGCGGCGCCCGTGCAGGACGGCCGACACGACATGGGCGGCTACCAGTTCCAGCAGCTCGAGATCGGCATCGAGATAGCAGTTCACCTGTGGCGACCAGAAGTGCAGGACGCCCAGGCAGGCCGATTGATCGAGCAGGGGAGCCGACAGGCTGGCCCCACTGCCGTCGTTCCACGATTCGGGCCGGCGCGGATAGCGGGTCATCCGGGCCAGATCGGGAATGCGCAGGCTTTCGCCGTGGGTGGCCACCCAGCCGCTCAAGCTCTCTTGCAAGGGCACGCCCCCGGTATGGCCTTCCCAAACCTTGCCCTCGACGTGATAGACGTTCTCGAGCAGGGCGTTCGATTCGGGGGTGGGCAAAAGCATCAAAGCCGCGCGGGCTACCGGCATCACGGTCGCCATTTGGGCGCACACGACCTCGAGCAGGCGCTGCTGATCCTGGGAGGTCGACGTCTCGCGCACCACGCTCAGAAGCACGTCAATGCGAGTGTTGGCCACGTGACGAGCCGAGGCCACGGGCCGGCCGGTCAATTCTGAGTCGAGAAACCGGAGCAGGTTGCCCTGCGAGACCACCCCCACCAGTCGGTCACCGTCGACCACCGGTAAACTGAAGGCGTTCTCGCGCAGGGCACCCAGAGCCGCCTCGTTCTCGGTGTCGGGGCGCAGCGGGTCAACCTTCTGGATGAAGTCGATGGCCGGCCGGCGGGCCGCCTGCTGCAGCTTGTCGGGCTCGCCGATCAAGGTATCGAGAATGGTCTTGCCGCTGAGCACCCCGACCAGACGCCCCCCGTCGACGATGGGAAGGAACTTGACTCCATGCCGGGTCATTCGGTGCAGGGCTTCGCCCAGGCGCAAGTTTGCCCCGACAGTCACGGGGTCCGGGGTCATCCAGTCGCGAACGGACACCCCCAGCGCTTCCACGCGATCCCTTCATTTCCTCGAAGTTGCCTCCGTCACCCCGAGCGCCAGGGGTGACGCTGCTCGGCTTAGAACACCAGCAGATGAGAGCCGTCGAGTCGGGACCCTGGAACGAGCACTACGATGCTGGCGTGGATCTGACCCTGGAGGTTCCCGATCAGTCGCTGGGCCAGAGGTTGTTGGCCACTGCCGAACGCTGGCCCCGCCGGGCAGCCGTGTGGTCACCGCGGGGCTGGCTCTCTTACCAGCAACTGCTGAGCGAGACCCAGAAGTTTGCGGCCGTACTGGCCGGCCTGGGGGTGCGGGCCGGCGACCGGGTGTTGTTGATGCTACCCAACTCGGCCCAGTTCGTGGTGGCCTATTACGGGGTGCTCTGGCGGGGGGCCATCGCGGTGGTGGCCAGACTCGACTCTGAGCCCGAAGATCTGCATCGCCAACTGATTGATAGCGCTCCCAGCGTAGCCGTCATGGGTCGTCCTCTTCCCGAAGGGCTCGATCAGGCCATTCGCCGCAGCGGGCCTGACCACTTGATTCTGGCCTCGGGGCGGGAATACAACCGCAGCTTGCGGCGCTGGTTTCGTCGCGCGGTGGCCACCGTGCTCTCGCGCCGACGCGGGCGCAAGGTGCTGCGCTGGGGCAGTCTCATGCGCGAAGCTAGCGATGGATTTCCCTTCGAGCCGGTGCCTCCCGAGGCGCCAGCGGCGGTGCTGTACACCGGCGGCACCACCGGTCCGCCTCGCGGAGTGGTTCTCTCCCACCGTTCTTTGATGGCCAACTCGATGCAACTGGCCGCTTGGGACCCAAAGATGGGCAAGCGTCACGAGCGGGTCCTGGTGGCCTTGCCCTTGAGTCACTCCTACGGGTTGTCGGCGGCCCTGGGCCTATCGGTCGAGGTGGGGGGAACCCTTATTTTGACCCAGTCCCAGGACCCCGACGTGGTGCTGGATCTGGCCAGCCGCTTCAAACCCACTCTCTTTCCCGGCATCCCGGCCCTCTATGCGGCTTTGCTGCGGCGGCCCAATCTTCGCTCGTATCGCCTGCACTCGATTCGCGCGTGCATTAGCGGCGCCGCACCTTTGCCGGTCGAGTTGCAAGAAGGTTTCGAGAAAGTCACCAAAGGCCGGCTGGTGGAAGGCTACGGGCTGACCGAGGCGGGACCGGTGACCCACGCCAACCCTATTTATGGCCGCCGTCGGGCGGGGTCGATCGGGTTGCCCCTGCCCGGGACCAGGGCCAAGGTCGTGAGCCTCGACAGCGGTGAAGAGGTGGGTCCCGGTCGAGTGGGCGAACTCTGGGTGCGCGGGCCTCAGCTGATGAGCGGATATTGGAACGACCCGACCACGACTGGCGAGGTTCTGATCGATGGCTGGCTGCGCACCGGGGACCTGGCTCAGATGGACAGCGACGGCTACTTCTTCTTGATCAACCGCTTGAGCGAAGTGATCGACTTACCCGACCGGCGTGTCTTTCCCCGCGATGTCGAGGAGATTCTCTTCGAGCATCCGGCCGTGATGGACGCGGCCGCCGCCGGGTCACCCTCAGAAGACTCTCGAGAAGTGGTGGCCTTTGCGGTGCTGGCTCCCGGACGCAGTGTGAGCGAGCCCGAGTTGCTAGCCTTCTGCCGGCGTCGCTTGCCGGACGGCATGGCTCCGGCCCGGGTCGTGTTCATGGAACGGCTGCCGCGCAGCTCGTTTGGCAAGCTGTTGCGGCGCCAACTACCGGTCTAGCGCAGGGCCCGGTCGAGGACGGAGCGGATCTGCGTGCCCGCATAGTGGAGATAATCTTCGGACAGGGTGGGATGCACCTGGAACATCAGCGACGTCCGGCCCAATTCCTGGGCCACCGGCAGCGGTTGAGGCGGGCGCAGTTCGGGACCGAAGGCCTTCTCGAGATAGATCTCGCTGCATGAGCCAGAAAAGGTGGGAACCCCCAGCCCGATGATTTCGTCCTGGATGCGGTCCCGATTCCAGTCCGTCTTGAGATGGGCGGGTTCGACGTAAAGATAGTATTTGTAGTAGCTGTGAACCAGATGGGCCGGCGGAGGGGCCGGGCGCAGAGCCCCGGCTCCCTCGACATAAGAGTCGAGAATGGCCGCGTTGCGGCGCCGGCTCTCGACCCAGCCGGGCAATTTGCGCAGGATGACGCGCCCGAGGGCCGACTGCATCTCGGTCATGCGCCAGTTGGTCCCGAAACTCTCATGCACCCAACGAAAGCCGGGAGGGTGCTCGTGGTGATAGACGGCGTCATAGCCTTTGCCGTGGTCTTTATAGCTCCAGGCGGTCTTGAACAGCTCGGTGTCGTCGGTGGTGACCAGGCCACCCTCTCCGCCCGTGGTCAGGATCTTGTCCTGGCAAAACGAGAACGAGCCGAACTGCCCGAAACTGCCCACCGCTCGGCCCCGATAGCTGGCCCCGTGGGCCTGGGCGCAATCTTCGATGAGGTAGAGGTTTTTGCTCTCGACCAGATCGAGCAGAGCGTCCATCTCGCACGGCCAGCCGGCTAGATGGACACAGATCACGGCCCGCGTTTTCGAACTGAGCACCCGCTCGATCGACTCGGCCGTGATGTTTCCCGAGTCGCGGTCGACATCGGCCAACACCGGGGTAGCTCCCCGCGCGACCACGGCGCTGGCGGTGGCGATGAAAGTTCGCGGCGGCACCACCACTTCGTCTCCGGGTCCGATGCCCAGGCAATATAGGGCCAGCTCGAGGCTCACCGTGCCATTGGCCACGGCCACGGCGTGCCGGCTGCCCACGAAATCGGCGTATTCTTGCTCGAACTTTCGCCCCTCGTCCCCGGTCCAGTAATTGACCTTGCCGGTGGTGAGCACGTGGGTGACGGCCTCGATCTCGTCGGGGGCGAAGTAGGGCCATGGCCCCATGATGGGAATCTCGTCTTTGGGAAGCACGGGCACTGGGTGTGGGTCCTGCATGGCTTGACCTGGCTTCTGTCGGGCTTGTGTTCTTTCCTGTATAGGTGTGCCCACGAGCTACGCCGAAGGCCGAGCGGTGAGAAAGATTTGCCTATTCCTCTTTGTTCTTTGTCTGGCTGGTTGCACGCCGACCACCACCGAGCCCCCCAAGCCCGTCGGACCTGTTCGCATTGAAGCCGGGATGGGGGTCGAACAGGCCAAACTTGGCCAGACCAAACAAGAGATCGAGGCCCACCTGGGCGAACCCGACGAGCGCGACGCCAACGAGTTCGCTCCCGGCAACACCTATGCCATCTACTACCAGCACGGCCTCGAGTTGATCTATACCGACGACAAGCTAGAGACGGTGGCTCTGCACCCCGCCGGCGAAAAGTGGGCCGCCTATGACGGCTCGACCCCCGAAGGGCTCTCGGTCTACTCTACTCCCGATCAGGTCGAGGCCAAGCTGGGTGAGCCCGCCGAAAAGAGCCCGCGCGGGTTGAACTATGAGTCCAAGGGCATCTGGTTTCGTTTCGATGACAAAGGCGCCATTGAATCGATCTTGATCACGGCTCCGCAATAAGGAGACGGCGGGCCCGGCCCAGGGCCATCATGGGGAAGTAGTGGCGGTACATGTGGTAGCGCAACATGAATCCCCGGCCTAACTCTTTGCCCTGGGGCAGAGTGTTGCCGGCCACCGTGACGTCGGTGCGGGCCCCCAGGCCATAGCCGGGAAAGCCCGTGCCGGTGAAATAGGGCTCGTCCCAGCTGCCGGCTTTGGTCTGGGTCGAGGTGAGATAGTCGAGGCCCCGCTCGAGACTTTCGCGATACTCCGACCCGCCCTGGGCCACCAGCGCCAGCAGGGCCCAGGCGGTCTGCGAGGCGGTGCTGGGACCGACCCCGCGCAGACTGTCATCCATGTAAGAGGCACAGGTCTCGCCCCAGCCTCCGTCCTCATTCTGATGGGCCACCAGCCAGTCGCAGGCGCGTCGCACATAGTTGGCCTGCATGTTCTCACCCACCGCGGCCAGGGCCGGCACCACCGCCCCGGTTCCGTAGACATAGTTGACGCCCCAGCGCCCAAACCAGCTGCCGTCCGGCTCTTGTTCGCGGCGAAGATATTCGACGGCGCGGGCCACCACCGGGTCGGTCAGGTCGCGACCCAGAATACCCAGCGCCTCGACTACGTGAGCCGTGACGTCGACGCTGGGTGGGTCCAGGGTTTCGCCGAAGTCACAAAACGGGATCAGCCCCACCCATTGCTTGTCGTTGTCCTTGTCGAAGGCTCCCCAACCGCCATTGGAACACTGCAACCCCAGGGTAAACGCCAGAGCTCGGGCCAGGGCGGCATCGATGCGGGCTCGGTCGGGATAGGTCTCACGCAGGTGGGCCAGCACCATGAGTCCCACGGCTGTGTCGTCGACATCGGGGTACCAATCGTTCTCGTATTCGAAGGCCCAACCGCCGGGAATGGCCGAGGGAGCACACATCTCCCAGTCGCCCCGGGCCAGGATCTGCTCCTCGAGAACCCAGTCCACCGAACGCTTGAGCATCTCGGAATTCTCGCAATCAAAGCCGCAGTCCAGCATGGCCAACTCGGTCAGCAAGGTGTCCCAGACGGGCGAAGTGCAGGCTTGCAGATACGTCCCCTTTTCGGTCTCGAAGGCCCAGGGAGCGTCGAAGCAGCGGATCCCTTTGGCCATCACCGGATGATCGAGGGGATAGCCCTCGGTGTGCAGGGCCATCAACGAGTAGATCCAGGGGGGCTGGATGCCCGCCCAGCATCCATCGGCCTCCTGATGGCGGATGATCCACTCCAGGCATTGCTTGATAGCCACTTCGCGCCCCGGCTGGATAGGAAGATGGCAGTATTTCTCGAGCAACCTGTCGGTGAACAAGAAAAAGCTCGGCAGGCTCAGCCAGGGACCCTTACGAGGCAATCGGATGTCCTGGCGGTGGCGGCCCCCCGGAAAGAGTTCGTCCATGCGCCGCTCGGGAGCAAGCGGCCGAACCGGCCGGCGGGCCGAGAGGATACACAGGGGCACGATGGTGGCTCGGGCCCAGCTGGAAAACTGGTAGATATTAAAGGGAGCCCAGTTGGGGAAGAAAATCAGTTCCGGCGGCAGCGTGGGGGTGCCCTCCCAGGGCCACTCTCCGATCAGGGCCAGCCACATCTTGGTAAAAACGCGAACCCCGCCCAACCCGCCCCGACCCTCGATGAAGCGGCGGGCTCGTACCAACGCCTCGTGGTCGGCGGGATAGCCAGCGGTGCGCAGGGCCGCGTAGCATTCGACGGTGGCGCTCAGGTCGCCGGCGGGAGCCTCGTGATAGACCTCCCACGAGCCGTCTTCACGCTGCATGTTGAGGATGCAGCGCACCACGCTGTCATATTTCGGGTCGTCGGTGATGCCCAGAAAGTGCATGGCCAGCACCCACTCGGCCTCCATGGTCGAGTTGGTCTGCAGAAAGCCGGCCCAGTAGCCCTCTTCGGTCTGATTGGCCTCGAGCCAATCGACGGCTTTGGAAATCGATTTGTCGAGTTTGCGCGCACCGCTTCGCGTTTTCATCTGCGCCAGTTCTTCTGGCGGGCCGACTTTCCTGGGTCAATCCCATGGTCGACCGATCCTCTCGAAGAGCTCACAGGCGTCTTTCTCGAGGTGCCGGCCAACCCGCGGTCGATCGCCGAACTCCAGGTAGTCCTCGTTCTGGCTGGTGAAGCGCGGCCATTGCGGCAGCCCGTCCGTATTGGGGTCGCCGGTGGCCGCAAACTGGGTCCAGGCGGCTTGCATCTGCTGGCTGACTCGCTGATCGAGCTGGTCGGTGAAGCCGGGCGGCAGCGTGCCGAAGACATAGAACACGTCCACGCCGTGAGCCGCGCCCATGCCGTTGCGAACGCCACCGGGCGAGACGCGGGTGAGGTGATAGACGAAGACCGGGGCGGAACGCTGGGCCAGTCTTTGGGCCACCTGGCGGGCAGAAACGACAAAGGCGGCCACGGTGATCAGACGGTTGAGGGCCGGTTTGACCTCTTCGGGAGTCTCGGCGGGAAAGGCCTCGAGCACCTGCTCGGCGCCAGGACCGAAGATCTTTCGCACCAGCCACTGATAGCCGGCCGGTCGTTTGATGGGCAGTTGACGCAAAAAGAGGGTTCCTTCGTCGGCGTTGGTCCCGAGCATGACGGGAACGTCGGTGGCGGCCAAAGCCTGCTCGGCTGGCTCGGGCAGCACCTTACCATCGATCACCGGCCAGAGCTTGCTGCCATTGCCAAACATGCCGACCCTGGGCGAAGCAGCGGCCAACAGCTTCTCGGCGGGCATAGCGCGCAATTCCTTGGCGCTCATCGCGCCGAGCAGGTCGACGCCAAGGCGCTCGGCTTCTTCAAGGCTGGCCAGATGGAGCGGCGTACCGCTTTGCATGATGACCCGGTGAAAGAGCCCACGAGCGGGGGGCGAGACCAGCAGGCATCCTGTCGAGACACCCCCCGCCGACTCGCCAAAAATGGTGACCCGCTCGGGATCTCCCCCGAAGGCGGCGATGTTGCGCTTCACCCAGGCCAGGGCGGCGATCTGGTCCAGTAGACCGTAATTGCCCGAGACCCCTCGCTCGGATTCGGCCGAGAGGGCGGGGTGAGCCAGAAATCCGAAGGGTCCGAGCCGGTAGTTGAAGGTGACTACCACCACGCCCTGGCGGGCCAGGTCAGACCCGTCCTGGGTGGGCCGCGAGCCGCTGCCGATGGCAAAGCCGCCTCCGTGAATGAACACCATCACGGGCCGGCGTTCGCCCCTGGCGGCCGTGGTCCACACGTTGAGATAGAGGCAGTCTTCGCTTTGAGGGCCTTTCTCGGTCGGAATCAGGTTGGTGTCGGGCTGCACGCAGGCGGGGCCGAAGCGCGTGCAGTCACGCACCCCCGACCAGGGGGTTACCGGTTGGGGTGGTCTAAATCGCAGCTCGCCCACCGGCGGCGCGGCAAAGGGAATGCCGCGATAGTTTTTGACCCCTCGAGCTTCCAGGCCTCGGATCTCGCCGGAGTCGAGACGCACCTGGTCGCTCCCGGCGATAGACGTCAAAAGAATGAGCAAGAGTATCCGTTTCACCTTGGGAGAATCGGTTCGAGGAGAAAAAGTTGCGGCCTGCGATCTAGTCAGAGTAGGGAATAGGTTGGCGTTTGCGAAGTGGGCAACCATGCAAGCACCAGGCACTTCTTCCAATCCTTTGCGAGTGGCCGTGATCGGCTCGGGCCCGACGGGTTTTTTTACGGCCGAGCACCTGTTCAAAGCGCCCGACCTGCACGTGCAGGTCGACATGTTCGATCGGTTGCCCACGCCCTATGGCCTGGTGCGCGGAGGGGTGGCTCCCGATCACCAAAAGATCAAGAAGGTCACGGTCGGTTATGACAAGACCGCCGCTCGCGACGAGTTTCGTTTCTACGGCAACGTCGAGATCGGCCGTCACTTGAGCCTGGCCGAGCTGCGCGAGCATTATCATCAGATCGTCTTTTGCACCGGCGCCCAGACCGACCGGCGCATGGAGATCCCGGGTGAAGACCTGGAAGGAAGCCGCACGGCTACCGAGTTCGTGGCCTGGTACAACGGCCACCCTGACTATCGTGACTGCCGGTTTGACCTGTCGGTCGAGCGCGTGGTCGTGGTGGGGGTCGGCAACGTGGCCGTCGATGTGGCTCGCATTCTGTGCCGCACCCCCGAAGAACTGGCGGCTACCGACATCGCCGACTACGCCCTCGAAGCGCTCAAGAAGAGCCAGGTCAAGGAAGTCGTCATGCTGGGCCGCCGCGGTCCCGCTCAGGCCGCCTTCACCAACCCCGAGGCCAAAGAACTGGGCGAGCTGGAAGGGGCCGACCTTTTTATCAGCCCGGAAGACGCGATTCCTGATGCCCTCAGCCAGGAGGACCTGGCCGCGAACCCTGACCGCGCCACCGAGAAGAAGCTGGCCATGCTCAAAGAGTTTTCTGAACAACCGGCCCGCGGTTTGCCCCGCCGGTTGACCCTGCGTTTTCTGGTTTCGCCGGTCGAGCTGGTGGACGACGGCCAGGGTCGAGTTGGCGGGGTCAAGCTGGTGACGAACGAACTCTATCGTGATCACCGAGGCAACCTTCGCCCCCGCGCCACCGAGAAGTTCGAGGTTCTGCCGGCCGGTCTGGTGCTGCGTTCGGTCGGCTATCGTGGAGTGGCTCTGCCTGATGTGCCGTTTCACGATGCCTGGGGGGTCATTCCCAATCAAGAGGGTCGTATTCTCAATGGCGAAGCCGTCTGTCCCGGCGAGTACGTGGCCGGGTGGATCAAACGGGGCCCGAGCGGAGTGATCGGCACCAACAAGCCGTGCGCCAAAGAGACGGTGGAGCGCATGCTCGAAGATGTGGCTGCCGGCCAGGTCCACCAGCCCGGTAACCCCAGTCGAGAAGCCCTCGAAGCCCGCCTGCAGGGACGCACGCGCTGGGTCAGCTTCGCAGATTGGAAGCGCCTCGACGACCTCGAGGTATCGCGGGGCCAGAGCAGCGGACGTCCGAGAGTGAAGTTTACCTCGGTGGACGAGATGCTAGAAGCTTTACAGATTCACGCCTAGGAGGATCGGATGAAGATTTCTGTCGTTGGTGGAGCCGGCCGAGTCGGCTCGAATACTGCCTTCGCCCTACAGGCCTGGGGCCTGGGCAACGAACTGGCCCTGATCGATGTCAACACCGACGGAGCCGCGGGGGAGGCGCTCGACCTGCTGCACGGAGCGGCTTTCACGGCCCCGCAACGGATCACGTCGGGTGGCTTTGACCACCTGCAGGGCTCGGATATCATCGTGGTGACCGCCGGTCTGCGCCGCCAGCCCGACGAGCCCCGCCTGGCCCTGATCAATCGCAACGTCAAGCTTTTCAACGACATCATGGACCACATTCGCAAGGCGGCCGTGCCGGCTCATTGTGTGCTGGTCGTGGTGACCAATCCCGTGGACATCCTCACCCACGTGGCGGTCGAGCGCTCGGGCCTGCCTCCGCAGCAGGTGCTCGGCCTGGGCACGGTGCTCGACACCCTGCGCTTTCGCTCGCTGTTGGCTGATTACTTCCAGCTGGACGCTACCCAGATGCAGGCGCTGATCCTGGGTGAACACGGCGACTCGATGGTGCCCATCTGGTCGACGGCCAACATCAACGGCGTACCCTTCACCAGCCTGCCTGCGTACGAGCAGTCCAAGATTACGGCGATCTTCGAGCGCGCTCGTAAGAGCGGCGCCGAGGTAATCAAGCTCAAAGGTGGCGCCGGCTACGCCGTTGGCATCGCCATCGCCGCGGTGGTGCGCGCGGTAGCGCGCGACACCAAGACGCTCTTGCCCGTTTCGACCCTGCAAACCGGCCTCTACGGCATCCGCGACGTTTGCCTTTCGGTTCCCACCGTAGTTGGTGCCGGGGGCGCCGAACGCCTGGTGGAGATGGAACTCTGGCCCAAAGAAGAAGCCGGGATGCGCCACTCTGCCGAGTCGCTGAAAGCGACCCTCGAACAGGTCCGAGCCGCTCGTTAGGCTCTGCGCCGAGGAGCGCCGGCTTCGCTTCGCTCGCCAGTGGGAGGGGAGCGGCGCAGGGCCGCCGAGAGCAGCGCATCTTCGCCGGCCGCCGCCCCCTCGGCCGAAAGGCCGCTCCCACCTCCGCGAAGCGGCTCTCACCTCGGCCGGAGGGTAGCCTTGGCTCGCTCGCACTCGCCAGCGGAGCGCGCGCCACCCCACGTGCTTTCCGTGGGTTGCAACCTTCCCCGCCGGTGCGGCTGGAAGGTCGTTCCACCGTATGCCGGATTTGACACGTGGTTGCGCCGTACTCGGGCGAGGTTGCTCTTCCGTGCTTAAGAGTGTGGCAAAACCCCAATCCCTAATCCATAAACTCGCCAGAACGCTCACCCCACGCCCCCCACAACCACAACCCTCTCCGTGCCCTCCTGATCTCCGCGGTTTACTTCTCAGGCGCCCCACTGGCGAGCCACCCCGGCCTGTGCTTCGACCAGGCGCCGCGCCACGTCCCCGGACTTCCAGCTGGAAGTATTCGCTCGCTCGGTAGCGACGAAATGTTCGGATATCCTAATATTTGAGAAATGCGGAGTTTGCTCTGCAGTTCGTCCGTCTCTGAACGTGGGCGTACGGGTCGTGGTGGGGGTGGACAACTACCCTCGCCCGGATCATCGTTGGCGAATCGTTTTTTCGCCGCAATCCCGTCTCGTGCCCACCTGTGAGGCGAATTTCAAACGCTGTAACCAAGCCGTTTTCGTGTGTTGCTCCGCGGGGTTTTCTTGAGTAAGATAGGATCATTCCTTGATTCTTCTTCTACTCGGAGGTCGGCTATGTCATCATCTCTATCAGGACTGTCCCACTCATTGCAACAACTCTCCCATCAAGAACTGCATCAGCGAAATCGCCAGGCTAGCCAGCGCTCCTTTGGGTGCGAATGGGAGTTGGCCGCCCACCTTTTGGCCACCGAGCGTAGCGGCCTCTATCGCCAGATGGGTTGCGGCAGCACGGTCGGATACGCTATCTACCACCTCCAACTGCATCCTCAGAAGGCGGGCGAACTCCTTAGCCTGGCCAGGGTCTTCGAGCAACTGCCACTGATCTCGGAAGCCTTTCGCGAGGGAAAGCTGTGCTGGAGCAAAGCGCGTGCTCTCAAGCGGATCACGACCCCCGAGAACGAGGCTGAGATGCTCGAGTTTGCCCTTAAGAACAAAGCTCAGACAGTCGAGCGCGCCGTGGCGCTGACTCCCACCCAATACAAGCGCGGCCAAGCTCTGAAAGCCTCACTCGAAGCTCGCCAGAGTCAACCCGAGCTGACCTTCGGCGAGCAGCCCACGAAGGCTGCCGAGAAGCCAGCGCCGCCCGCCGTTCCAGAGGCTCCGAAGTTGCGAAAGGTCATTTTGCTGCTGCCCCCTGAGGAGTATGCCGTCTATGAGCAGGCGAAGAGAATGGTCGAGGCGCGCCAGGGCAAGCGAGTTAGCCAGGAGACGGCCGTGGCCGAGATGAGCAGGGCTCTTCTCGCCTCGGCCGACAACCGCAGCAAAGTGCGACATCAGGTCATCGTGCAAGTGAACGGCGAGACCGGCGAAGGTTTCTATGATACCGACCGGGGACTCTTGCCGGCCGAACCCGAGGCCGTCGACGAGGCCATGAAACAAACCGGTATCGTGGTGGCTTGTTCCCAGGCCGAACTTCCAGCTGGAAGTTCCCAGGCCGAGCAATTGTCGCTACTGCCGAGTCGGTCCAAGACCCGGCCGGGGCTTCCGGTGGGTTTGGTGCGAGCGGTCTACGCCCGAGCCTTCGGCCGCTGCGAGCGATGCTCGTGCTCGGGCGGCAATCTGGTGGTGCACCACGTTCGCGCCTGGTCCGAAACCAGACAGCATCGGCTGGAGGACTTAGAGCTGCTCTGTCCGGGTTGCCACGCCAATGAACACGAGAAAGACTTTGCGAACCGACCCGAGTGGAAGGCGGCGCGGGATTCGGCCGTGCGGCGCCGGCGCAAGTCACGCTCGGGATGAACTAAGGAGTGCCGGCTGCGGCCAGACGACTTCGTCGTCGAGGAGTGTCGGCTACGCCGCCAAGTAAGGAGCCGGGCTTCGCCCGGAGAGGGGAGCACTGGCTTCGCTTGCGCTCGCCAGTGGGAGGGGAGCGGCGCAAGGCCGCCGAGAGTCTCGACCTCGAGGTGAGCGCAGCGAACCTCGCTCCCATCTCCGCGAAGCGGCTCCTCCCTCGGCCGAAAGGCTGCTCCTCCCTCGACCGGAGGCCGCCTTTCGGCGAGGTTGTCGTGGCCGGGGTGGCGAAATTCGTCTGGTGCGGCGCGCTATTCCTGGGCTATGGGTTCTGATCATCCTGGTGGTGGTTGGATTGGGCGGTCGTTGGCAGGAGCAACCGCGGCCTGGTGAATGGAAACTGCTGACCGATTACTTCGATCCTCGCTGCGGGGGATTTCGGTGGCTCGACTACGTCGTCATGAGTGGGAAAGGTTTGTCATGCAACCAGCATGTGGCTCATCCCGGGGCCTCGTGGCGCCATCCGGTGGCTCGTGTCCAGCAGGGAGGCCTGAGCTTGGAGTTGGAGATCAGGGACTTGCCGTGCGGCAGGTACATGAACCCTCTCGAGAAAGTGCCCGAACGGTTGCTTCTGATGGTAGACGGAGTACCGGTGGGACGCTGTTGCGAGATGAAGGTGCTGGGCTCTGCCCAGGAATGGGCGCGAGTTCGATTTACCGTGAGGCACATCTCCTCGGGGCGGATCGAGCAAGTGGCGGCCTGCATCAATCAGGGCCCCAGCTTCGAACCCACCGACAATTGGTCGTTTTACGAACTCAAGACTAACCCGGCCAGGTTCGTGGTCGACACCAGGGACCCACGCACCGAGCGGTGCCCTTGAGCACTCGAGGAGAATCGGCTGCGCCGCCAAGTAGGGAGCCGGGCTTCGCCCCACCGGCTTCACTAGCGCTCGCCAGTGGGAGGGGAGCGGCGCAAGCCGCCGAGAGTCTCAAACTCGAGGTGAGCGCAGCGAACCTCGCTCCCATCTCCGCGAAGCGGCTTCCACCTCGGCCGAGAGGCCGCTTCCATCTCCGCGAAGCGGCTCCTACCTCGGCCGAAAGGCCGCTCCTCGCTGGCGAAGCCAGCCCCGCGTCCAAACAGCAACCTTTTGTTCAATCCGGGTTCGCCAGTTCATGGGTAGACTGCTATTGTCCCGTCGGGGTAAACTTTACGGGACAGGAAAGGTCACTTCCCATGCGGATTCCTGACGCCGTAAACTCAGTGGCCTCGGTCGTTTCGATTGGGGTCATCGAGAGGCTGTAGACCACAACAAAAAAGAGGCCGTTTGGCCTCTTTTTCTTTTACCAGACGGGCGGCTCGCCCTCGAACTTGGTGGGCTCTGACTCGCCACCGTTGTAGTAGACGAAGATTCTTGGCTTGACCGAGCGCTCGGCCAGCACGTCCCACTTGAAGGTCAGAACCTCCTTTTTGCCAGCATCGAGTTCGCCGATTTCGCGGGTGAGGGTCTCGACGGGGCGGTTGCGGTCGTTATAGAGGATGACCTCCATCTTGACGCCGTCGACCGGCACATCGGCCAGGTTCTGCAACCAGACCGTCATGCTGCCACGCGATGACATGATGCTGGAACGGCCGGCATCGTTGTTCATTTTGGCCTTGAGCACTTTGAGGGGGTGGTCGATCTTGTCTTCGGACCAGGCCGTCAGAGTCAGGGCAAAAGTGGCCAGGGCCACCAGGGTAGCAAATACAACTCTTTTGTTCATGGGGCGTAGCTTCTGTTCCCCAGGGAGTTACCCTCTTTCCCAGAAGGAACGCTGATGCGATTGTCGATTGTGGTGCCAGTCCTCGACGAGAGTTCGACGCTGGAGCAGCTGCTGGAGCATCTCGAGGGGCTGGCCGGTGTGCACGAGGTGATCGTGGTCGACGGCGGGTCAAAGGACGGAACGCCCGAGTTGGCGTTGGGTCGCGCTCGTTTGCTGGCTTCGGCCCCCGGGCGGGGCCAGCAGATGAACGCGGGGGCGGCCGAGGCCGCGGGCGACGTGCTGTTGTTTCTGCACGCCGACACCCGGTTGCCGCCCCAGGCCTCGGGGGCCATCCAGCAGGCTTTGGAAGACCCGACGGTGGTGGGGGGAATGTTCAGCAAGGTGGCTTTCACCGAGCATCCTCTCTTGACTGTCAGCGATCAGCTGGTCGAGTGGGTCCAATGGTGGCGACCGATGCTGCTGGGCGACCGGGCCATCTTCGTCAGGCGTCAGAGTTTCGAGCGGGTGGGCGGTTATCGTCGCCTCGAGATCATGGAAGATCCCGACCTCGGTGATCGTTTGGCAAAAGTCGGGCGCCTGACCGTGCTCGAGGCCAGAGTCACTACCTCGGCCCGAAGGTTCCTCAAAGCTGGGGTGACGCGCACCCTGTGGCTGATGTTCTGCCTCTGCGCCCTGTATCAACTGGGGCTTCCCACCGGCTGGCTAGCCCGCTATTATCGGGCTAATCGTTAGTTCTTGGAGGCAGCGGGCAGCGGTTTGGGGGCAGGGGCGGGCTTCTTCGAGCGGATCAACACCAGCGGGGTCATCTCGCCGGCGTTGCCCTGCGGGTTCGGCTTGAGAGCCTCGACCACTTCGTCATGACGGCTCGGGTCGGACAGGTGCAAGACATCGACCTTGCCCAGGTCGTTGGCGTCGACGATGGTGGCCTCGAGCCCGGTCTTGGCCTTGATCTCGGCCACCAGGGCATCGCCCCGGGCCGGACCCATGACCACATGCTTGTCGAAGGGGGGTAGCGTGCCGGTGCAATCATCGATCGTAGCCACCGCTCGTCCGGCCAGGCGATAGAACTCGCCTGGTTTTCCGCGCAGTTTGCCGATCACTCCCACCGCCATAGAGACCAGAATCTTGGCCACTCCCACTTCACGGAAGGCCATCTCGAGGGCGTAGACCGACGAGAGCGACGAGTTCATGTCGAACAGTTTGTTGAGGCGGGTGGCCAGATAGCGAGGCTTGATGTCCTCACAATAGGCGATCCGGCCCTGGCAGATAGCCACTACCGTCTCGGCCAGAGCCACGATGTCACCTGGCTTGCCCACATCTTTGACGTGTTCGACCACCAGTTCCACCAGATCGTCGCCGGGACGAAGCAGGCGAGTGCGAAGGGGCACGACCGTGCCTTTGGGGTCGGTTTTCTTGGTAGGGGTCTCGCCGACGACTTCCTGGGTGGGCGCGTCTTCAACCTCGCGGAAGGTGTTGAAGTCGAGCAGCAATTCGACGCGCTCGTAGTGCATCGGAGAGCGTCCGTAATACTTGAAGAGACAGTCGATACGGAGCTTCTTCAACTCTTTCTCCAGCACCGCCCGCACGTCGGCGGCCGAAAGCCAGAGTTCGATGTAGGTGAGCAACTCGCCGCCGGGCTTGATGATGCAAGCTTCCCAGTAGCCGTCGGTCCGGGGGACCTCAGGGTTGATCCAGCGACAGACTGGCTGCAGAGCGCTGAACTTGTCTCCGGCTGGCTGAAGATTGGCCTGAGCGTCGATCATCAGTGCCTGCTGGCGGCCGTTGTTGGTGAACGGGATGGCAAAGCGCAGGCAGACGTGATTGTGATCGGCGTAGTAGAGGGTCTTCTCGCTGATCTGGTCGGTGCGTAGGCGCACACGGCAGTCGCCCACTTTTTTGCCCCACAGTTCGAGGCCGACGGCGCCCAGCGCCACAGGTATCAATGTCAAACTCAAGGACATAAGCCCTCCGGAAGGAAGCGGCCCCAGACAGGGCAAAGATTTCCTCACAGGTTAATCATTCTCCGGTCTTATCCTCCTGTCGAAAGGTCGCATGGAAAAACTCTTTGCCAGCCAGGGTTCGCGGTTCTTCGCGGTCCGCCAACCTGGACAAGTCACCCTCTATCGAGGGCCCGACATCGACATGCGCCACCGGGTCAACGACAAAATGGCTGGTGAATTGATTCGCCTGGGTAACAACGGCGACATCTTCTTTCGCAAAGGCACCAACGTCTATCAGCTTCGCCGCGAGTCGGGCGTCAAGGCGGTGCGACCCCGAGCCCTGGCTCATCTCGATGGCAGTGAAACGGGCGGCACGCTCGGCGGCTTCGAGGTCAACGTTGACGGTCGCGAGTTTTGCTACGAGCGGGTCTTGCCGGTGAAGGGCATCTCGAACAAGCTCAAGAGTCTGTTTGGCTCCAAGAGCGAGCCGGTGGACGCTACCGAGCATAAACTGGTGTTGTGCAACAGCAACTCGGGACAAGCGGTGACCTTCCACGAGGCGCTCGTCGATCCCAAGAAGACGACAGATTTTCGCTGGGCGA
Organism: Vulcanimicrobiota bacterium; assembly: GCA_050250895.1. GTDB lineage: Bacteria > Vulcanimicrobiota > Xenobia > Xenobiales > JADMJV01 > CAYRFU01. The sequence goes on from JBFWNU010000007.1 coordinate 263,571, forward strand.
TTTCTCCGACCTTTGGATTCTTGGTGGTGGCCGAGACCGACGTCAAAGGCCAGGTGATCTTCCGGCTCATCGACATCATCGACGAGTCGGTGGTGTCCGAGTTCACCATGAGCGTCGAGCGTATCGACGGACTGCGGGTCACGGACAACGGTACGGTCATGATCGAAGTGCGCCGGCCGGGCGAAGAGCGTTTGGTGCTCTGGACCTATAGCCAGGACCGGCATCTGGTGGCGGTTCCGCCCAACTGTCTGGTGCATCATTTTGATCAGCACAAGATCGTGTTTTTGACCCGCGATTCACGCTATCTGGTGGTCAAGGGTTACGACGACCTGGTCACCTCCAATATCGATCTTTCGCCCCTGGCCGAGTTCGAACTGACCTTCTACCCCCATTTCAATCCCAAGGGCGGGATCGAACTCCTCACCTTCCAAAACGACCAGTTCCGTATCCACCATACCGACCTCGAGACTCTGCCCATTGATGCTACTCGCTGGAAACTTCTGCAGGAGCAGCGCAAGGTCGAAGAAGAGCAGCGTATGCTCGAGGAGGCTCTGGCTAAACAGGCTCAGGACCAGAAGAATCTCGAGACCTTGCGCAAGAGTCGGCAGCTGGAACAGGCAGTGAATCTCGAGACTTCTCTACCCATGATTCGACCCGTGTTGCCCCTAGAGACCTCCGAGCCGGCCAAGAAGTTGGCCAAGCCGCAGCGGCTCGAGATCGAACGAACTCCCGAGCCGGTGGCTCAAGAGCCGCCGCCGCCCAAGAAGCTGGCCGCGCCAGCCATCAAACCCCCTGAGAAACCGCCGGCCCGTGAATCCACCCTCACCCTCGAGACGCCTCCGGCTCCAGAACTCGAGCCACCACCCCCACTGGCCGCTCCCGCGCCCCCGGCGCCAGCCGTTAAGCCCGCTCCGGTCGAGAGTTTGCCGGCCAGTTCGGGCGAACTCGAGGAAGAGCTCGAGAAGCTTCGCATGCACTACATCGCCGGCGAACTCGGCCGCGAAGAGTATTACAGCCGCAAAAAAGCCATCGAAGAGAGACGGGCTACCGCGCCGGTGGGCCAACCGGTGTCAGACAAGAATCGACCCAAGATGGAAGCTCGTCGAATCGAGCTTGGAAGCCCACGTGATAAGCACCGTCTGGAATGAGACCGCTCCCGGATAGTCCCGCCGGCCCCCGTCCATTCGAGTTCGGGTTGGTGGAGGAGGTGGTCGCGCCGGCCCCCGATTGGCGCGGCGTTTTGGTCTGGTTGTCGCTACCCGGACTGGCTACTGCGGTTCTCTTTGGCTGGCCTCAGCTGGGTTTTGTCGTCGAGCTGTGGCTGGTGGGATGGGTGTTGCTGGCCAGTCTGGTTGCGCACGAACTCGGTCACGCTTTGATGGCCTGGCAAGAGGGCGATGACACGGCCCTGGCCGCCGGGCGATTGTCGCTGTCGCCGCGAGCCCACTTCGATCCCGTCGGGTCGTTGCTGGCACCCGTGGTGACGGGCCTGACCACCTGGTTGTTGGGCTCGGGAATGGTGGTGGCCTGGGCGCGCCGCATTCCAGTCGACCCCGCCCGCTTGCGCTCGAAGGGTGGGTTGGTTCGGGTGGCTTTGGCCGGCCCCCTGGTCAACCTGGGGCTGCTCTACTTTAGCGCCGTCATGATGATAGGCTGGATGAGTGGGCGGGGCATAGCCGACCCGGCCACCGCCGTCTTGCCGATCGATTGGCTCTCTCATCCGATCGTGGCCAGCAGCTTACCGCTGGATTTCGTGGTGCTGACGGTCCTTCGTTGGAGCATTTTGGTCAACGCTTTCCTGGTGGCAGTCAATCTCTTTCCGGTGGCCCCGTTCGATGGCGCCGTCATTTTGCGAAGTAGCTTTTCGGGACGCGTACGTGCGTGGGTCGAGCGCATCCAGAGCTGGGCGCTGGGTCTTTTGCCCGTGTTGCTGGTCTCGGGACAGGCCCGAATGCTGCTGTGGCCCGTGTTCTGGTTGTGGTACGCGGCCATGGTAGCGGTGGGTCACGGAGCCGGGGTGCCGCTGCCGGAGGTCGGGCGATGATTCGGATCCGATGCGAGGATTGCGGGGCCTGGCACTCGGGCGAACTTGCTTTTTGCCCTTATTGCGACACGATGCATGCCGGAGGATTGTCGGGCAACGAATCGATCGCGGTTTACGAGAAGGCGACCAGCCGCTTCGCCAGCCAATTGGTCGGCTCGCTGTTGTACCGTCGCAATCTGGCCCAATGGTTGGACTGGGCCGGCAGTCTCGTGGGCGATGCCATGGGTTTGCTGCTCGAACCGGCCTGGATTCCTTGTTGGTACGCCGAGCGCACTTCGTTCGCGCCGGTTGAAGTAGACAAGTTGTTCGGGCTGGATTTTTCACGGCTGGCCTCGGTGGACCGCCGGTTCGAGCGGCTGGGCTTCGGCCGCAGCCTCGATTTCACCATCCCTGAAGAGCACCAACAGTGTCTTTATCGACTCTATCTCCTGGCCGGCGAATCCACCTGGGCGCTGGTGCGTATTCCCAGTCCGTCGGCTCTGCGAGCCGGCCGATGGGAGCTGGGCTTTCATAGTCGCTTGAAGACCGGCGCAGCCCTGGTGACTCAGCCGATGGCCCTGGCTGGTCCCACCCCCGAGGGCAAGGTCGAGTTTCTTTTCGGCTCACCGCGTCCCGAGGACCTCTACGGACTGCATCGGCAGGAGACGTTTCGGCGCGGCGGGGCGATGCCGGTGCGGGGTCGGCCACGGCCAGGAACGTTCTTTCGGCACTACGCTCTGGTGACCAGACTCACCATCTCGCATCGAGTGGGCTTGGGTCTGCTCAAACGCGGCAAGGGTCCGGCCGTGGCTCGCCACTCGCTGGTCTCGCCCTGGGCTGGCGCCATCGGCAGCTGCGCCCATTGCCTGTGTCCCGTCACCGAAAACGAAGGCGTGCAGGTTCGTCGCGGATTGCTCTGTGCCCAGTGCTGGGAGGAGCCTCGCAGCCAGCCGCGCCGCGCTTTTATCCCGCTGTGGCGGCGTGGCCTGGCCGGCCTGACCGAGGTCGGGCTCAGCCTGCTTGCGGCCGGGCTCCTGGCACTGGCCTGGAAGGGCCGGCTCGATTGGACCTGCGCCGTTTTGCTCTGGCCGATGTGCAAGCTTGGCTTCGATTTGTTTCCTCTTGGCAAGTGGTTACTGGGCTTGCGCCTTCAGGACGAGCAAGGTGGCTCGGTCTCGGTGTTTCGTCGCCTGGTGCGCGCGGTCGCCTGGTGGGCCTCTTTTGGGCTGGGCTGGCTGCCGGTGCTCTGGCAAGAAACGGCCTGGCACGATCGGGTGGCCGGCACGGGGGTTGGCCCACGCCCGTGAAGGGTCTCTCCACCAGGGTCTGGGCCCTGATGCCGCTGGCGGTTGCCCTCAACCTGGTGATGAGCAACCTGGTGGCACTGTTGAAGCCGTTGCCGCTCTATCTCGACTCGGTCGGAACGGTGCTGGTGGGGGCGCTGTGCGGCCCCGGGGCGGGCGCCATCACCGGGATTGCCTCGATCGCCGTGGTGGCTCTGACGGCGCCCACCTTCTTTCCATTTATGCTCACGGCCGCGGTGGTGGGGGCCCTGTCGGGTTGGCTGGCCCGACGGGGCATTTTCGCCACCCCCGGGCTAGCTGCGGCCGGTGGTCTGTTTCTGGGAGTCGCGGCAGCCCTGGTCTCGGCCCCCATCTCGGCCTATCTCTTCGGGGGCGTGACCGGAGGTGGAACGGACCTGCTGGTAGCCTATTTCCGCGGCTCCGGGCGTTCGGCCCTGGAGTCGAGCCTGGCCCAGGGTTTGATTTCGGACCCGCTCGATAAGCTGGTTAGCCTGGTGCTGGTACAGCTGCTGTTGGCGGGTCTTCCCGAGTCCATCCGCAACGGCTTTCCCGAAGGTCATCGATTGGCCATCGTCCGGCGGCCCCGACGCGCGCGCCGAGGGACCGGGGCCAGTGGAGCCCGACCCCGCGAGAACTGGGGCGCCAGGGTAGCTGGCGAGCAACGGCAACAGGCAGCCGGCTGGCTGCAGGAACTGACTCCGCTGACCAAATTGCTGGGGCTCTTCGTGGCGGTGGTAATGGCCATTCGCTTTGTGCCGTTCGAGCACGGCACCATCGCTTCGCCTTTGCCGCTGCTCGCCTTTGGCCTTTTCGGGCTCGCCCTCTCGAGCGGGGTGGGCACGGAAGTTGGCAAGGTGATCGGCTGGTTTTGGGCTCCCCTGGCCCTTTCGATGACCCTCATCAACGGCTTGTTCGGACCGACTCCGCGGTTAGTCTGGCGGGGCCTTGCCTATAGCCCCGACGGTCTAGCGGCGGGGTTGGGTCTGGCTCTGCGAGTGCTGGTCATCTTGCTGGCGGTGGCCCTGATCCTGGCCACCACCCAGCCGGCCGCGCTGGCCGCGGGCCTGGAAGAAGTGGGTTTGCCGCCCAGGTTCTGCTATGTGGTGCTGGCGGCCCTTTCGCTGGCTCCGGGCATGGCCCGGCGTCTGGATGAAGTGCGCTGTGCTCAGGCTGCCCGTGGTCTTTACCTGGGCGGTCCGGCTCTGGCCAGGCTCAAGAGCCTGGTTCCCTTGCTGGGCCCAGCCATGCTCAGCGTGTTGGCCGAAACCGAGCAGCGGGCCATGGCCCTCGAGGCGCGAGGCTTCGGGGCCAGCCGCCGGCGCACCCGCATGAAGGCTGGTTCACGGGGCGAGTGGCCCCTGCGTCTGGCTCTTTTGGCGGTGGGGGTGTGGGCGCTGTGCTAATCGAGATGAGCGGCTTGACCTTCACCCGCCAGGGCCGGGAGCACCCCAGTCTCTCCGGGGTGACGGCCGCCCTCGAAGCGCCCATGGGTGTCGGTCTGGTAGGAGCGGCCGGCGCGGGCAAGTCCACTCTGCTCAAAGTGCTGGCCGGTTTCGTTCCGGGGTTGGTGCCCGGGCGGCTCGAGGGAGAGCTTCGCCTGGGCTCGCGCCCTCTGAGCGAGTATCGTGCGGCCGAGCGGACCCGATTGATCAGCCTGGTCTTCTCGGACCCGGCTCGACAACTGTCGGGCGCCTGCCCGACCGTGCGCGACGAGTTGGCCTGGGGTCTCGAAAATTTGGCTGTCGAGCCGGCCCACATTCGGGACCGGGTCGAGCAGGTCCTGACCATGACCGGTCTGACTCACCTGGCCGAGCGCTCCCCGCTGGCTCTGTCGGGAGGTCAGCAGCAACGGGTGGCCATGGCTTCGGTGTTGGCGCTCCAACCTGGCATTTTGCTGTTGGATGAGCCCGTCTCGGCGCTGGACCCGGGGGGAGTGGCCGAAGTCACTGCCCTGGCCCGCCAGCTGGTGGCCGAGGGAACAGCCGTCATCTGGGCCACTCCACGCCTGGCCGAGGTCGCCTGGTGTGAACATTGGTGGGTGCTCGAGGGGGGGCGTTTGACGGTGTGCGCACAGCCGAGCGTGGAAACGGCCGCCGGGGCGTTGGCCGCTCCCTGGACTCGCCTGGCTCGCGCGGCCGGCTGGAAGAAGGCTCTGCCGATTAGCCAGGACCAAGCTCTAGAAGGGTTTCGACAGCGTGCGCATCGGCCTTGAACAGGTGGTTTTCGAGTATGGTCCGATCCGGGCGCTCGATGGCGTGGATCTGGTGCTCGAGACCGGCAGTTCGGTCTGCCTGCTGGGAGCGAACGGCTCGGGCAAGACCACGCTGGCCCGCCTGCTGAACGGTTTGTTGGTGCCTACCCAGGGAAGGGTGCTGGTAGGAGATTGGGATACGCGCGAGGTGGCCGTCAGTTCTCTGGCTGGGCGGGTTGGCTATCTGTTTCAGGACCCCCGGCGTCAGGTCTTTCTCGACACCGTTCGGGAAGAGGTCGCCTTCGGTCCGGCCAATCTTGGGCTGAAGGTCGACGAGGTCGAGCGGCGGTGCGCGCGTTGGCTCGAGCGACTGGACCTGGCCAGCCTGGCTGACCTGCATCCCTACGATTTGGGAGAGAGTCAGCTGAGGCGGTTAGCGCTGGCTTCGGTGCTGGCGCTCGAGTCGGATTTTTTAGTCTTGGATGAACCCACCGCCAGCGTCGATGCCCGTGACTGGCAGCTTCTGTCAGAGTTGGTCGGGGAATTGGTGGCGGCCGGTAGGGGAGTGGTGGTGATTACCCACGATATGGAGTTTGCGGCCGAGCACTTTGGACGAGCCATCGTGCTCGAAGCCGGCCAGGTCCGCCTGGACGGACCGGTCGAACAGGTATTCGCCGGACCTTTGACGGCAGCGCTCGAAGCTCCGGTAGCCACTCGATTCAGCCTGGCACTGGGCTTTGACCCTCCCGCTGTCAGGCAGGAGACTTTCCTGGGCTACCTGAAATCCGAGGCTGGTGAGAGACTTCCGTAGGCACAAGGTTCTTTCCTCACGGGGGACCAGGCTGGCTGTTTTCGAATCCGGCCACAGAGAGCGACCGACCGTCTTCTTTGTGCACGGGGCCGCCGGTTCCACCAGCAACTGGCATTATCAACTCCACGACCTCAAGTCTGACTATCATGTGGTCTCGGTCGACCTGCGCGGGCACGGACATTCCAGCTGGCCCGGCCACTCGAGCCTCGAAGAGTTCCACGGTGACATCGACGCCGTGTTGTCGGGGCTCGAACTCGACTGTCCGATGGTGGTGGTGGCTCACTCTTTCGGCGGCTGTCTGGCCACCCACCTGGCCGAGCGCCGGCCCGACCTGGTCAAGGGCCTGGCCCTTTTCGATACCGCCGGCGAGATTCCCAAAGGGGTCATGTATCGTTTACTCTTGCTGTTCTCGACCAAAGCCGACCTGATGCGCAAACAGTTTCCGTGGATGCTGGCCGCCGACGCCAAGGTGATCCAATCGGTGCTGACCTTTCCGATCAAGGAATGGGACTGCTGGGATGTCTATCCGCGCTTGCAGATGCCCGTCTTTGTAGCCGCTGGAGCCATGGATGTCTTGATTCCGGCGCGCCTCTCGAGACGGGTGGCCGAGTTGGCGCCCCGTTCGCGTCTCGAAGTGGTGGCCGGGGCCGGGCACGTGCTGATGATGGAGAAACCCGAACTGGTGAACGGCTGGCTGCGCGAGTTCGTGAGCCAATGCCTGGGGTCAGAGAGCCAACAACGACCCGCCTAATCCACAAAGATGAAGTCTGGCGGCGGGGCCGGGGCGGGCGCTTTGATGACGATTCCGCTTTGCCAGTATTTGCGGCCATCGGCTTCCACATCGTGCCAGCGGTCGAGAAATTCCTGGCGCGGGATGACCCCTTTGCTGCCAAGGGTCGAAGGATCCTCGAAGTAGACATTCTGCTCGTCGATGCCCACCACTACCATGTAATGGCCATCAACCCAGTCGTTCTTCCAGTCAGGGTGGGGCTCATCGCTCCAGGCCTGAGCATCGATGATGACCGGTACGCCAGCGCGCACTTCGCGGGCCAGGTCCTCGAGTGTCATTCCTTCGCGCAGCTCGGCGTTCAACCCCAGCTCGCGAGCAACTTTGACGATGGCGTGGGGCGGGGTGCCGTTCTCGGGGTCGGTGCCCAGCCGGGTCATCAGGTCAGACTCGATGAACTCCTGTCCGTAGTACATCAGGACCGCCTGCAGTGCCGCCGCCCCGCATGAATAGACGGTGCTCTGGCGGGTGTCGGGCACCGGCAGCAGGCGCACTTCAGGGGGAGGCGCTGGTCTGGGAACATACTCATCGGCGATCACGGGTGAAGCCGAACTGGCGGCGTAGAGCGCCAGGCCGATCAGAGTCCGTCTTGCTGCGGGCGTGACGGAGCCCAAACTAAAGCGGGGCGAATTGACCTGCATTGGTGACCTCCTGGTGGCAGCCTAGCACGTCAACCCGCCCCGTTTTGAGCCGGAATTTGAACTTTTGGTCAGCCCAGGCGGTCGGGATTGAGCCCGGCCAGCTCAGGCAGAACGAACTCGCCGTCGCGCCGGATCAGCTGGTCGTCGAAGTAGATCTCGCCGCCCTGGTCTTGCATCAAGACCATGTCCCAATGAACGGCCGAGCGGTTGCCGTTTTCGGTTTCTTCATAGGCTTCGCCCAGAGCCAGGTGGAGGCTGCCCCGGATCTTCTCGTCGAAGAGGATGTCGCGCATGGGCCGATGGATGTGCGGGTTGAAGGCGATGGCGAATTCGCCGATGTAGCGGGCCCCTTCATCGGTGTCGAGGATGGCTCGCAAGCTCTCGTCGTCGGAAGAGGAGAAATCGACCACACGCCCTTTCTCGAAGGTCAGCCGGATGTTGTCGAAAGGTTTGCCTCGATAGATGGTGGCCGCATTGTAGCTGATGGTTCCTTCCACCGAGTCGCGCACGGGGGCGGTGAAGCATTCGCCATCGGGGATGTTGTGGGTGCCGGTACAGGCCACCGCCGGAATGTCTCGAATCGAGAATCGCAAGTCGGTGCCCGGCCCGGTGATGCGGACCTGGTCGGTTCGATTCATCAACTCTTCGAGGGGCACTACCGCCCGGGCCATCGAGGCGTAGTCGGCCAGGCAGACATCGAAGTAGAAGTCTTCAAAGGCTTCCGTGGCCATGCCGGCTTGCTGGGCCATGCTCGGGGTGGGCCACCGCAACACCACCCAGCGAGTGTTCTTGACGCGCTCTTCGATGTGGACCGGTTTGAACCAGTGCTGTTCGTACTGGCTCATCTGGGCTTTACTCACGTCGGAAAGCTCGGTGATGTTCTCGGCCCCCCGCAGCCCCATGTAAGCGTCCATCTTCTTCATCCGGGATACTTCGACTTCGCCGTAAAGACGCATGGTCGCTTCGAGCACGCCAGCGTCTTCGATCTTGAAGAGTTTGCGATGGAGTTGCGGCTCTTTGAGGTCGACCATGGGGACGGCTCCCACGGCTACCACCTGTTCGATCAGCCGAGCCAGCATGGCCGTTGGAATGGTGGTCGCTTCGATGAGCACCTTCTCGCCTTTCTTCAGGCGGCAAGAGTGGTTGACGAGTAGATTTGCAAGTTTCTCATATCGGGGATCTGCCATCGCCGAGTTTTCTCTCAGTGGTCGTCTGTTCCTCCGGGTGTTGCCAACAAACGATCGGGATGCTAGTATCTTCAGAAAGTTTTTTCTGCGATTGACTGGAGAGGTAACCTACAACCTATGGCGAGACTGCCGCTGCTACTATCCATTCCTCACGGCGGTTCGATGCTTCCTCGTGAATTGGCGCCCCGTTTTGCGCTTACGCCGGCCGAACTGTTCTATGAATCCGACCCCTGGACCCGCGAGATTTTCGCAATGGGCGAGATGGTCCAGGGTCGGCTCGAGGCTGAAGTAGCACGCTGCGTAGTCGATCTCAATCGCGACCCTGACGAACGTCCTCCCGAACATCCCGACGGGGTGGTCAAGTCGCTGACATCCTACGGTAAAGAGGTCTGGACCGAAGACGGTTTTCCTACTCCAGAGGAGGTCGAACGTTTGCTCGATCGCTATCACCGGCCCTATCATGAAGTGCTGGCGCGCACCGCCAACCGGGGGAGTGTTCGTATCGGTCTTGACTGTCACGCCATGGCCCCGATGGCGCCGCCCAACGCGCCCGACGCCGGGCGCCGCCGTCCCTGGTTCTCGATCGCCAACTTTGGCGACGACCAGGGCGAAGGGGATGACACCACTGCCCCCGCCGACTTGATGCATGCGCTGCGCGAGGCTATCGAGAGTGAGTTCGGCGAAGATGAGCGACCCGACGGCGTCGACCTGATCTTGATGAACTATCCTCGCAATGGCGGCTACATCCTCGAGCGCCACGGGCGCGGTTACACTCCCTGGATCCAGTTCGAGATTAACCAGTCTCTCTATATGGCAGAGAAAGGTGACCAGAGCGAGGTTCCCGACTCCGACCGCGAACTGATCGCCACCGTCCGCCGCCGCCTGCTCAAGGTCATGGCTAACTTCACCGAGATGACGGACTAGCTCGCTGCGCTCGCGTGGGGGGCGCTCGCTGTGCTCGCGAGAGGGGAGCGGCCACGAAGTGGCCGAGGAGGGAGCCGGCCTTCGGCCGGTGATGGGAGCGGAGCAGAGCTCCGAGATAGGAGCGAAACTCGCTGTCGCTCGTTTCGAGGATTAAGGCAGGCGGCCTGCGGCCGCAATACTGTGATGGCCTTCGGCCAGAGCCCGGGCCTCGCGGCTTGCCGCGCCAGGGTTACGACGCGAAGCGTCGTGTAATTTAAAGACTCGAAGTGAGCCAAAGCGAACTTCGCTCCTCTCTCGCTAACGAGCGCAAGCGAAGTTAGCGCTCCCATCTCAGCGGCGCAGCCGCTGCTCCCATCTCCGCGAAGCGGCTCCCCGTCGCCCGTAAGGCCGACGACCTAGTCAAAGCCCTTGACGTTGGCGAGTTCAGCGAAGAGGCGGTCGAGTTCGACCGAGAGTTCTTCGATGACCGAAGAGGCCAGTTCGAGCATGCCGCCTTTGCCGAGCATTTCGAGTTGGGATGCGACTTTGCGGGCCGGTCCGGCGGCCAGGGTGCTGACCGCGCCTTTGATCGAGTGGGCGGCCCGGGCGAGGCCTTCGGGGTCGCTCGTGGCGATGGCCAGGCGAGCCTCTTCCATCCTCTTGGGGCAGTCTTCTTCCAGAATGGCCTTCACCTCTTGCAGAAGCTCAGGATCTCCATCGAATTGCTCTCGAAGAGCATTCTTATCGATGATGGGCTCGCTCACGTCGGTTCCTTCGCGCCCAGAAGGAACCGACCTGCAGGTTTACTAAGCACTCAGTCTGGGTAGCAGAGCTTAGGGTTTGTAAGCCCGGAAACAATTTGGGCCCAACGGGGTAGGGGGGCTACTTGGCAAGTAGTTTACGACAAACGATCGGGCGCCAGATCCGACGGATCCGGCGCGACCACGCACTCACTCAGCAGGCTTTCGCGAGGCGAATTGGGGTAAATGCCTCCTATATCGGTCCGCTCGAGAAGGGACAAAAGACGCCCAGTATTGCTACGCTCGAGCGTCTTTCGGCGGAGTTTTCCGTGCCGATTTTCAACTTCTTCGTGGACGACGAGATCGAAGATCGGGCTGCGGCCGAACGGATTCGGGCCCTGGTCATGTCCCGTCCCCCCGAAGAGCGCGAGTTTTTGCTCAAGACGTTAGAAGAGATGGTCAAGCTCCTGCGTCGCAAACCGCGCAAAGCCCGGGCTGCAATGGCCGCACCCAAGAAGTAGTTCAAGCGCTGACAGGGGTTGCCCGGGGGCGAGCGAAAGCTTGGCTCCGGAGGTGCCCTTGCAATTCGAAACCGTCATCGGGCTTGAAGTTCACGTCGAACTGGCTACAGCCAGCAAGCTATTCTGTGGCTGTCCCAATCGCTTTGGAGCCGAACCCAACACGCTGGTATGCCCCGTGTGTTTGGGGTTGCCGGGCGTCCTGCCGGTGGTCAACCGCCGGGCTATCGAGTTGCACCTTTTGGCGGCCAGGGCCCTCGGCTGTAAGATCGCCGAACATTCGAAGTTCGACCGCAAGAACTATTTCTATCCAGACATGCCCAAGAACTTCCAAACCTCGCAGTATGACCTGCCGTTGGCCTATGGCGGCTGGGTGCAATTGGCCGAGGACCGGGTGATCGGACTGACGCGAATCCATCTAGAGGAAGACACCGGCAAGTCGATCCATTATCAAGAAAAAGACGGGCAGCTGGTGCCCGGCCGGTTGGGCGGTTCCGACCTTACCCTGGTGGACTATAACCGGGCCGGGGTGCCCTTGCTCGAGATCGTGAGCGAGCCCGAGATGCGCACGGCCGAAGAGGCCATGGCTTATTGTATGGCCTTGCGCGATGTGCTGCGCTGGCTCGGGGTCAGCGACTGCAAGATGGAAGAAGGTTCGCTGCGCTGCGATGCCAACGTCTCCTTGCGTCCCGTCGGCGCCACCAAACTGGGCACCAAGACCGAGATCAAGAACATGAACTCGTTTAAGTCGATCGGGGCGGCCATCGAGTACGAGGTCAAGCGCCAGGCCGAGAGCCTGCGCCAGGGCGGGCAGATCGTGCAAGAGACACGCGGCTGGGACGAAAACCGCGGCCTGACCATCGGCATGCGCAGCAAAGAAGAAGCCCACGATTATCGCTACTTTCCCGAGCCCGATCTGCCCTTGCTCGAGATCGATTCAGCCTGGATCGCCCGGGTCGACGCCTCGCTGCCCGAACTGCCAGCCGCCCGCCTGGCCCGCTATCAGAACGACTTTGGCCTCTCCGACAAGGAAGCCGCTTTCCTTACGGGGGACCGTTTCGCGGGCGACTTCTTCGAGCAAACCGTAGAGGCTGGGTTGTCCGCCGCCGAGACGGTCAAATGGATGGCGAACGACGTGGCCCGCCTGAGCAACGAGTTCGAGCGGGCCCTGCGCGACAGCCAGCTCAGTCCGTCTGGTCTGGCTGCGACGGTGGCCCTGGTGGGGGCCGGCAAAGTCAATCAGCAGGGTGCCCAGAAGGTGGTCGAATCGCTTTTTCGCGAGGGCGGTCAACCCGACCAATGGGTCGAGCGCCTGGGGCTGGCTCAGATGTCCGACGTCTCGGCCCTGCGCGAGATCATTTCGGGTGTCTTGGCAGCCGCGCCCGAAGTCGTGCGGGAATACCGCGAAGGAAAGAAGAAAGCTTTCAATGTTCTGGTGGGGCAGACCATGAAACAGACCAGGGGCCGTGCCAACCCGCAAACGGTCAACCAGCTGTTGAAAGAGATTCTCGATGCAGACTAGCAGTGAGCTATTGGGGGTGGGGGTAGTGCCTCTTGACGAGGCCCTGGACAGGTGGGTATCCGAGTTAGAGTTTCACAAGGCTCTGACCCGTTTACCGGCCGAGCAGATTTCGGTCAACGACGCCCTGCACCGGGTCACTCATTCTCCGGTCACGGCCAAGTTGAGTTCTCCTCATTACTATGCGGCCGCTATCGACGGCCTGGCCGTCCGCGCAGCGGACACTCTCACGGCTTCGGGGCGGCAACCCTTGCGGATCGCTTTGGGGACGCAGAATGGTCAGTTCGTCGAGACCGGGGCTCCGATGCCCGAAGGGCTCGATGCGGTCGTTCCCTTTCACGAGTTAGAACTTGACGGCGACGAGATCGAGATCACTCGGGCTTGCAACCCCTGGCGCAACGTCCGACCCATCGGCGAGGACATTGCCGCTCGCGAGGTGGTGTTGCCGCGGGATCATCGCATCACGCCGCTGGACCTGGGCGCCCTGGTGGCCGCCGGAGCAGCCACCGTGCAGGTCTATCGCAAGCCCCGAGTCGGGGTCTTGCCGGTGGGCAACCGGTTGATCGAAGCCGGGGTCGAGCCCGGGGTCGGCGAGATGATCGATTCCAACAGCCCCATCTTGTTGGGCCTGGCTCAAGAGGCGGGGGCCGAGCCTCACCTTTACGGCGTGTCGCCCGAACGGCTCGAAGAGGCCGGTCAGGCTCTGTTGGCCGCAGCCCGAGAGAGCGATCTGTTGCTGGTGGTGGCGGGACCCTCTCACGGGACGGCCTTCCTGGCTAGACTGTTTTCTGACCTGGGCGACTGCTTCTTGCACGGAGTGGCCATCAAGCCGGGTCACTCGATAGCCCTCGGCGTGATCGAGGGCACTCCGGTGATGGGCCTGCCCTTTCATCCCGCCCCGGCGTTTCTAGCCTTTCGGCTGGTGGCTCAGGCTTTGTTGGCGCGCATGACCGGGCAAGAGACGGTGGGTGTGTGCTGGCATCCCGAGCGGGCGACTCTGGCCATCGAGGGCCAGTCTCCTCACGGACTCGAAGAGTTTCTTCGGGTGAAGTTAGGTCAGGTCGACGGCCGCAACATCGCCGTGCCCGACTCGGGTGGCGCGCCCACCCTGATGTCGCTGGTGCGGGCTGACGGGCTGGTCTTTATCCCGGCCGACGCCGAATCGCTCGAGGTGGGCTCCTCGGTCGATGTGCTCCGCCTGCACCCCGAGCGTTCGCTCGAGGGCAACCTGCTGCTGTTGGGCACCCACGACATCTGCTATGACCTGTTGCGCAACCACCTGCACGGTCGCTATCACGATGTGCGCTTGCACACTGCCGCCACCGGCGGGGCCGCGGGGCTGCGCTGCTTGAAGGAGCGGTTCTGCCACATTGCCGCCATTCATCTGTTTGACGAAGAGACGGGCGAATACAACGTTCCTCATCTACGTCGAGTCATGGACGGTCATCCGGTGGTGTTGGTTCGCCTCTTCACTCGGCATCTGGGCCTGGCGGTGGCCACCGGCAACCCTCTCGGCATCGGTTCGCTGGCTGACCTGAATCGAGAAGGATTGCGATTCATCAATCGTCAGGTCGGTTCGGGCACTCGCGCCTTGCTCGACTATCACCTCAAGCAGGCCGGGGTGGAACCCGACTCGATCCTGGGCTTCGAGCAAGAGGTCCGCACCCACATGGCGGTAGCGGCCGCCGTCAAAGGCGGCATTGCCGACGTGGGCCCCACCATCTCGACGGCTGCCCGGGCGCTGCGGGTCGACTTCGTTCCCTGTATTCCCGAGCGGCTCGATCTGGCCATACCCAAGCGCTTCGTCAACCATTACCCGGTGCGGGCTCTGCTCAAGGTGATCCGTTCAGCCGCTTTTCGCCAGGAGGCGGCCGCCGCTCTGACCGACTACGACTTTAGCGATACCGGTCAGGTGGTTTGGGAGTCCGAGTGAGCGACCTTACCCACCTCGACGACCGGGGTCAGGCCCGCATGGTCGACGTGGGCGCCAAACCGCAATCCCAGCGGCGCGCCCTCGCCTCGGCTCAGGTGACCATGGCCGCGGCCACCTTTGAACTGGTCTGTCAGGGTCAGGCCCCTAAAGGGGATGTCGAAGCGGTGGCTCGGGTGGCGGCCATCATGGCGGCCAAGAAGACGGCCGAACTGATTCCGCTGTGCCACCCGCTGCCGCTGGATGCGGTCGAGGTCGAGTTCGTCAGGCATCCGCCCGATCGGCTCGAGGTGCAGGTCGAAGCCCGCTGCCGCGCCTCTACCGGAGTCGAGATGGAAGCCCTCACCGCGGCCTCGGTGGCTGCTCTCACTTTGGTGGACATGCTCAAAGGGGTAGATAAGACCCTGGTCATTGGACCGGTGCGATTATTAGAAAAGGAAGGGGGACGGTCCGGACATTTCCGGGCCGAGCTCTGATGAAAGACGTTTTTGTGCACGAGAGTTCCTATGTCGATCAGCCTTGCGAAATCGGCGCGGGAACCAAGATCTGGCATTTCTGCCATGTGATGGCCAATTCGAAGATGGGCGAGAACTGCATCCTTGGGCAGAACGTGCTGGTGAGCAACGGGGTGACCGTCGGCAGCAATGTCAAGATTCAGAACAACGTCTCGCTTTATACCGGCGTCGTCCTGGAAGACGATGTCTTTTGCGGTCCGTCCTGCGTGTTTACCAATGTGATCAACCCTCGCTCGCAGATCGTGCGCAGGGGCGAGTACTTAACCACTTTGGTCAAGCGTGGGGCCAGTATCGGCGCCAACGCCACCATCGTTTGTGGAGCCACGCTGGGACGCTACGCCTTCATCGGCGCCGGTGCGGTGGTGCGCGGTGACGTGCCTGACTATGCTTTGATGCTGGGAGTGCCGGCTCGTCGCAAGGGTTGGATGGGACGCCACGGCTTCCGCTTGGAAGAACGCGACGGTTTATGGGTGTGTCCCGAGAGCGGCTGGCGTTACGAAGAAAGCGAGCACGGCCTGCGCTGCCTGGACTGGCCCGAAGAGAAGCCTATATTGCCAAAAGTCGCCTCTTCTTAAAGACTCTCGAAGTTCAAATCCGGATACTTTCAGTGCATCTTCTTACTCTCTAGCTGAGGGCAGGTCCAACGCGTCTGCTCTTTTTGCATGGAGGAAGAATGCCGAATCGTATTGCTCGTCCCGACGCTCGCGTCGTTACCTATACAAAGAAGAGAAATCTCGCCACCCGTCTGCCAGCTGAGCAAAGCTTGCAAGTGGCTCCGCCTAAAGTCAGCAGTGGAGGGTCATGGGGACCAGAAGTCCAGCTGCCCCAGGTGCTCGAAGCCGAGGCTCCCGAGAGCAAGAACCGAACCCACAAGTTGGCGGCCGCGGCCGCTCTGGCCCTGACCGCCGTCGGAGCCGGAGCAGGTCTGGTAGGCTCCGCGTCGCCGGCGTATGCCGAGAGCGTGGCCCTGAGCGCCAGCCCGGCCTCGGCCTCGTTCTTGCAGACCGTGCTGGCCCAGCGTGATACCACCCCCGTCAGGGTCAACAGCGCCCAGGAAGTGGTCGACCAGTTTCAGGCCCAGCGACAACTTTACGTCCAGGGAGACCCCCTTCCGGCGGACGTCATGGGCGAGCTGTCCGAGCAGTTGGCCAGGCATCCGAATATGTATGTGGTGTTGGTGGACTACGCCAGCAACTTCGAAGACTATGACTTCACCGTGGCCACCGGCATCGGCAACAGTGACTCCTTCGCCTCGGTGCGCAACCCCGTGACCGGCGAAAAAGAGGGAGTCGTGTTCACCGTCATGTTCGACAGCAACGACGGCCGTAAGGTCTTTATGCGCTCCGAGGAGTTGCCCGACCGGCTCGGCGTGGGCGAAGAGAATTTCGCTGACGAGTATGGCAACCCCGAACGACTGTTGCGAACCTTCTTGAGGGCCCGCGACCGGGGCGAGAACATGGCTGGCATGCTGGGCTCGGTGTTTGCCGAGATCAACACCACCATCAAGACTCACACCGACCAGGTCTTGACCCAGGCTACCAGCGAGGTCGGCCGGGCTGAAAGGGACCTGCCCTCGCTACGCCAGCGCTACGAAAAGCAGAACAAGGACTATCCTCAAGCCGTCGCTCTACCGGACTTTGCTGCCTGGCAGCAACAGGTCGGCGCCGCTCGCCAGGCGCTGGATTCGGGCGACCCTCAGGGGGCCATCAACCTGATCCGGCCGGTCCTGGCCAATCTTGATGGCAGTGCCGCTTTCATCAACACTTTCGAGCACAACCTGGGCCAGGCCCAGCAAGTGCTGGCCAGGGCCGAGCAGGCCGTGGCTCGAGGCCAACAGCAGGCCGCCAACTTCCGGAAGGAGTTTGGCGAAGGCGGGCAGCTGGGCAGCCCTGACCTCGATGGTTGGAAGGCCGCCCTCGAACAGGTCAAAGCGCAGACCGTCAAAGGTGACTTCGCGGGGGCGCTGGCCACCTCGAACAGCCTGGTGGCCAGCCTCGACGCCTATGGGCAGGCTACCGGTCGCTTTACGCAGGCCCAATCCATGAAAGAGGCGGTCTCCCGGCAGATTGCCGACCTCGAAAAGGCGCTGAAGAAGGCGCCTGATAACGGCCACACCGAGCAAGCTCGAGAAGACCTGGCGGCCGCAAAGGCAGCTTTCGAGCAGTATCAAGCCGACACTCGGGGCAAGTCAGGGGACCCGCTGACGGCCATCGAATCGGCCCAGTCATCGGCCACCGCGGGGCTCAGGCAGATCGACGAGGCTCACCATCAGGCCAACGTGATCCGAAACACTATCATCGGAGTGGGCACGGCGCTGACCCTCGCCACCGTGGCCGCCGGCTTGATCGCCAACGCCAGGGCCCGGACCAGAAAGAAGGAAGCGCTGACCGCTCTAAGCCAGGCCGAAGCCGACATCGGACGGCGCTCGAAAGCGCTCATCGAGTTGATGGAGCAGGCCGACGTCAAGAATGTCTCGAGCTATGCTGGCGAGACCCAGAAGCTGGCTCAGCAAGTGATCGAGAGCGTCACTGACTCTTTGACCTTGATGGGCGGGGCTGAGAAGTTTCTGGCCGAGTCACGTCAGCTCATCGAGCCGAATTCGCCGCGCAATCTATTTACCAGCGGCAATTTCCACCAGGCCATCGGGCTATTGACCGACCCCGAGCAGCGCCTGCCGTTCTCCTTCGAAGACAGCGCCCGGGCCGTCATGGAAAAGGGCAGCCGGGCCGAGTCGTGGCGGGAAGAACTCGAGCGACGCGGCGCCTCTCGCGAGTTCGAGAAATCACTGTTCGAGGTGCTCGGCGAGGCTGACAAAGCGGGCGGCCAGGCCAAAAAGGTTCTGGCTGAAATCGACAACTTCAAGACCGGGGCCCAGACGGGTCTGGCCAAGCTCGAAACCACAGGCGGCGAAGTCTCGAAGAGGGCCGAAGAGCTCGAGAAAGAGGCTGAGCAGGACAAGCTGTTCCCGCTTCCTTCGGTCCGCGAGGACCTGTTGGCTCGGGTGCTGGACTCGGAGCGAGGATTGTTGCCGCGCGGCCGAGCCCTGGAGCCATCGGACCCCGTTCGAGTGGTCCACGAGTTTGTCGAGCCCGGCGCCCAGATGCTCGAGCAGGCCACCAAGATTCTCAACGCGGGTCAGGCGTTGCGCGGTACTCTGGGCGACTCGACCAGGCGCCTTCATGACGCTTTCGGAAAAGCGGAAATATCCACCGAATGGGCCGATACCTCGCTGGCTCAACTGGCCAGCCGACTCGACGATACGGCCGACAAAGCACCTCGCGTCGAGCCTGAGAAAGAGATCGAACAGGTTCGCCAACAGGGATTCGAGGTGAATCGCCAGTTCGAACAGGCCCTGCGTCTGGAGTTCCAGCGCCAGAAGGTCGAGGACACGCAGGTGGGTCAGGTCGAGGCCAAGATTGCCGAGACCCGCCGGCAGATGGCGGACCAGTTGCACGAGCTGGGTGTATTTCAGCAGGGCACCGCCGAGGGGGTGTTGCGCGAAGAAGGCTCGGATCCCGACCGGTTGCTCGACGATTCGAAGGCTCAGCTCGGTTCGGTCAAGCAACTTTTGGGCAAAGGCAAGGTCGCAGAGGCCGATAGAGCCCTCGAGAAGGTGGCTGGCAATTCGACGGGCGCCGAGGCCATTCTCTCGGACGCCAAGGCCGCCCTGCAGGCCTACCCCACGCAGCGCAAGAGCAAAGACGAGAAGGCTTCGCTGCTGGCTCAGGAGGTGGGCTCACTCTATACACCCGCTCTCGAACGGATGCAGGCGGAGTATGCGCCGGAGGCGGTGACCCGGGCGGCCGGCCAGGTCGGTTCGGGCGAGACCTTCGAGGATGACATTCCCGCCGCTCTGGAAACGCTAGGGGTTGCCGACCAGCAGCTGGGCGGCGTCACCCAAGAACTCGATCAGGCCCACGTTCTGGCCGCTCGCAACGGATTGATTCTGGTGGGAGAAACCCTGGAGAAGGCCGAGCGACAGCTCAAGCCCTTGACCGAAGGAGTTCAGGTCCTTGACCAGGCTTGGGGCGAGGCCGTGAAGGGCTGTCACGGGGTCGAGGACCAGTTGACCCCCACCCTGGCCCTGCTGCAGCAAGACTATGTCCGCACTCCGGTGAGAGAATTGGCCGAAGGAACTCGCCAGGCGGTCGAATTGGCCAGCCAGGCCATCGAGGCTGCTCCCCACGACCCCTATCGCGCTATGGAGGCCATCGGACAGGCCCAGGGCGCTCTGGCCAGGGTCCGCGACAGCGTGGCCTCGGAAGGCAACCTGCGCGACCGGGCCGTGAGTGCCATCGCGAACGCCGAGAAGGCGATCGCCAGGGCCGATAAGGCTATCCAGGAGGCCGCTCAACAGAGTTGGAGCTGGAGCAACGCCTTCGGCAAGGCCTCGGCTGCCGTCGACGAAGCGGATCTGGCTCGGGCCAAGCAACTTCTGGCGGCCGCCGCGGCACTGTTGCCGGGCGCCCAGCCCAAACTCGACGCCCAGGATTATGAGGGGGCTGCCGAGCAGGCTAACTCTGTCATTGCCGAGGTGGAGAAGGCCGAGCAGGAAAGCGACTCGGTCGTGGATCGGGCTCGCGCGTCTTTTGACTCGCAGAAGTCCAAGCTCGAGGCCAAACAGCGGGAAGCCGACGAGGCCCGCCGGCGAGAGGAAGAGCGACGCCGAGCCGAGCAAAGACGGCGCGAGGAAGAGCAGCGACGGGCCGAGGAGGCCCGCCGAGCCGAACAGCGCCGCCGCGAAGAAGAGCAGCGCCGGGCCGAAGAGCGAAGGCGCGATGAAGAGCGACGACGGGCCGAGGAGGCACGCCGCGCCGAGCAACGTCGCGACGAGGAGCGGCGCCGGGCCGAAGAACAACGACGGGCCGACGAGCGCCGGGCCGAAGAGCGTCGACGCGCCGACGAGCAACGGCGCGCCGATGAGAAGCGCCGAGCAGAAGAGCAACGTCGCGACGAGGAGCGACGTCGCAACAGCGGCTCGCGGGGCGGCTCGTCGGGAGGCGGAAGCTCGGGCTCTCGAGGCGGTTCCTCGGGGGGCGGTCGACGCTCGGGCTCGCGCGGCGGCGGCTGGTAGACGAAATGAAAAAGGGGCGCTTCTCGAGAAGCGCCCCTTCGGCTGGCGACAACTAGATGCCCATGAACTGCAAGATGATCTCGCGGGTGCGCGGCCGGTCCATCTCGAGCAGGAAGATTCGCTGCCACCGGCCCAGGGCCAGACGCCCTTCGATCACGGGAACATGCTCGGAGCAGCCGATGGTCAGGTGCTGACAGTGGGCATGCCCGTTGGCGCATTCGTCGTCACACATGTTGACGGTGCGAATATCGAAATTGTTGTGCTCGTAGTCCTCGGCCGGCGAAGCTAGCTTCTCGAGGTAACGATACATGTCTTTGATGAGCAGGGGTTCGTTTTCGTTGAGGACGATACCGGCGGTGGTGTGCCGGCTATAGACCAGTACATGGCCTTCTTTGATGCCGCACTTGTCGAGCAACTCCTGGACGCTGTCGGTGATGTCGATGAACTGAGGCCCCCGCGAAGTCTTGATCACCATTTGGGCGGTGTGGATACCAGGCAGCCCCTGGGCGCGTAGCTCGGGCTCCTTTGTGATGGCTATATGAGCCGAGCCGTTAGGCCGGGGGTCCGTAATCAGTTCCGAATTCACCGAACTACCTCCATTAATTGAAAAACGTTGCGCCCCATTCGGGCGGCTGCTTGAGGAATCCTCCCACCAAATGAAGCGGTCAGTTCAATCTTTGGTCGGTCCGGAATTCCTGATTTTATCAGGGTTTCGAGAGCACTCTCGAGAGTGTGTTCGACTCGAAAATCATCTCTTGGGCAGGCTCTCGCAGGTTGTAGAAAGAGGCCATCGCTCGACCGTAAGCGCCGGCCGTGGCCACCAGCAGCACGTCCCCCGGTTGAGTGCGCGGCAGACGCCGGTCGTGACCGAGTACGTCCCCGGTTTCGCAGATAGGTCCCACCACGTCGGCGAGGATCTCTTTGGGCTGATCCCAGCGGCTCAAGTTGACGATGCGGTGATAAGAGCCGTAGAGAGCGGGCCGGATCAGACTGTTCATGCCCGTATCGACGCCCACAAAGGCTTTGTGTCCTTTGTCCTTGATCTGGTTGACGGTGGTCAACAGCACTCCCGCTTCGGCCACCAGATAGCGCCCGGGCTCGAGCCAGAGGTCGAACCTGGGGTGGGCCGTGCGCACCGACTCCAGCACCTGGCCCAGCTTCTGGGTCTCTAGCCCCCGCTGACCTGGCTTCTCCGACACCCCCAGGCCGCCCCCCAGATCCAGCACCTTGACCTCGGGAAACAGTTCGGCCACACCAGCCAGGTAGTTGGCCACTCGGATCCAGTTCTCGGCATCTTGAATGCCAGACCCGCTGTGGGCATGCAGACCGACCACCCTGGCTCCGACCTGGTCGAGCAACGGCCTCAGCCGCTCGAGCTGATCGCGAGCGATGCCGAACTTGGAGAGCGGGCCGGCCGTGCGGACATGGCGATGATGGCCGCCTCCCTTACCCGGGTCCATGCGCAAAAAGAGGCTCTTGCCCTCGAAGAGTTCGGGCCAACTCTCGAGCGGCGAGAGGTTGTCGAGGGTGACCTGGGCTCCGGCCGAAAAGCCGGCCTCGTAGTCGGCGCGCGAGGCGAAGTTGGGAGTGTAGAGGACCTCGCTGCCCGAGAAGTCTGGAAAGATCCTGATCAGAAGGTCGAGCTCACCGGGCGAAACGCATTCAAAACCGAGCCCCAACTGGCGGAAAAGCTGTAGGATGTCGGGATTGGAATTGGCTTTGATGGCGTAGAAAACGCGGGCCAGGCTCTTGATGCCAAGCAGGTCCTGCGCCCGCTTTTCGAGAGTGTCGCGATCATAGACGTAAAGTGGGGTTTGACGGCGAGCCAGCTCGACGAGTTCGGCGCGACACTTTTCCCACCAGTGGCGGCCCAGTTCGATGGGCTCGACCGCGCCGCCGACCTGCTGTTGCCAGGTCGGGCCGATGTTCTCGTCTTCGACCGTGCCCGAAAAGAGCAGGCTGTGCAGGCGAGTGACCAGGCGCTCGGCCTGCTCCTCATCGACCACGAAAGTGAGATTGAGGTCGCTCGAGGATTGGCAGACCATGTGGACTTGCTCGTCTTCGAACACCTCCAGGGCCGGGGCCAGGCGATGAAGGATCGAGCGAATGCGGGTGCCCACCAGGCTAACGGTGGCGCAGGGCGAGACCAGGCGCGGTTTGCAATAATGCTTCAGGTCGCGCAGGACCGCTTTGAGCACATCCTGGCCCACCGAGGTCGCCGACTCGTCGAGGGTCACCGTGACGTTGGTCTCGGAGGTGGTCACCAGGTCGATGGAGAGGCCGTGGCGGCGAAAGCAATCGAATAGATCGGCCAACACGCCGACCTGCTGCCACATGCCCAGGCTTTCCATCGAGATCAGGGCCACTCCGCGTTTGGACGAGACGGCTTTGACGGCCGCGATGGTGGGGCCGCCGAACTGTTCGATGCCCGTGCCCTCGAGTTCGGGCGACGGGGTGCAGCGAATGCGGATGGGGATCTTGTACTCTCGGCAGGGTCCCAGGCAACGGGGATGGAGGACCTTGGCTCCCACCGTGGCCAGTTCTTGAGCCTCGCGATAGTCGAGTCGGCGCAACAGTCGAGCGGTGGGCAGATGGCGCGGGTCGGCCGTGTACATTCCGGCTACGTCAGTCCAGATCTCGAGTTCGCGAGCCTGCAGCTTGGCGGCCAAATAGGCGGCCGAGGTGTCGGAGCCGCCGCGCCCCAGCAGAACCGTCTTGCTTTGATGGTTCGAGGCGATAAAGCCCTGAGTGATGACCACCCGACTCTGTCCGAACTCGCCCGTCATGGCCGGGTCGGGGGCATAGTCGCAACTGGCCGAAAGGAAGCTCTGTTCGGAGCGCTGACCGCTGACCTCGCGGGCCTTTAACAGCCTCCGGGCGTCCACCCACTCGACCTCGAGCCCTTGCTGGGCGAGGTACCGGTGACCCAGCCGGGTCGACATCAATTCTCCGCAGGCCAGCAACTGGGCTCGCAGGCGGGCGGTGCACTCGCCGGTCAAGCTGATGCCGGTGGCCAGCCGTTCGAGCAACTCGAGTTCTCTGGCGATGCAGCTCGGCTCGACTTCCATCTCGGCGGCCAGGGCCAGGTGGCGAGAGCGCAACAACTCGAGGCTCTTCTTGAACTTGCCCCCAGGGGCCTTGACGACCAGTTCCTCGAGCTGGTCAGAAACCTTGGATAGAGCCGAGCAAACCACCATCACCCGCCAATCGCCGGCAAGCTTTTCGCGGATCGCGGCGGCGATGGTTTGCCAGCGCGTGAGCGAGGAAACGCTGGTTCCTCCGAACTTGAGCACAATCCAGTTGGCCATGCGGGCGGGTTCCCTTCGACAGGGGTTTCTCCTGTTCCACCAGAAAGGGCCGGCCATGGGCTACGCTTCCCTTCGCCAGTGCCTCGACGACCTGGCGAAGATCGGCCAGCTTCGACTCGTCGAGGCCGAAGTCGATCCCCACCTGGAACTTGGGGCCATTCAGCGACGGGCCTGTCGCGCCGGAGGGCCGGCCTTGCTGTTCACCCGCCTGCGTGGCTGCGAGTTTCCGGCTGTGGCCAACCTCTTCGGGACCCTCGAGCGGGCCCGCTTTGTGTTGCGCCACGGGCTACGAGCCGTAGAGCAGCTGATCGAACTCAAAGCTGACCCGATGGCCCTCACTCGCCGCCCGTGGAGGCTGGCCGGGTTGCCCTTCGCGGCTCTGCACGCCTGGCCCGTGCCCAGCTTGAATCCACCCGTGGCCGCGCGCCGCCTCCAGTTGAGCCAGTTGCCCCAGGTCACCAGCTGGCCGGGCGACGGTGGTCCCTTCGTGACCTTGCCCCAGGTCTACTCCGAAGATCCCAGCCAACCCGGCGTGTTGCGCTCGAATCTGGGCATGTACCGCATCCAGCTGGCCGGCAACCGCTATCATCCCGATCGCGAGGTGGGCCTGCATTATCAGATCCACCGGGGGATCGGCGTCCATCACGCGGCTGCACTCGAGCTTGGCCGGCCGTTCCGGGTGAACGTCTTTGTGGGTGGCCCGCCGGCCCTGACCCTGGCCAGTGTCATGCCGCTGCCCGAGGGGCTGCCAGAACTGCTCTTTGCTGGTCTGCTGGGTGGCCGAGGCATCCGGCTGGGTCGGATGACCGGTCAGTTGCCCTTCGCGGCCGAAGCCGATTTCGTGCTCCTGGGCCAGGTTTCTCCCGGGCGACTGTTGCCCGAGGGGCCTTTCGGAGACCACCTCGGCTACTACAGCCTGCAGCATGATTTTCCCGTGCTCGAAGTGGAACATGTCCTGGCTCGCCGTGATGCGATCTGGCCCTTCACCACGGTGGGTCGTCCCCCCCAGGAGGATTCGGTCTTCGGCAAGCTGATCCATGACCTGACCGCTCCCCTGATGCCCACCGTGTTGGCCGGAGTTCACGCCGTGCACGCCGTGGACGAGGCGGGCGTTCATCCCCTGCTGTTGGCTCAGGCCAGTGAGCGCTACGAGCCTTATCGTGCCCGCCAGCGTCCCCAAGAATTGCTGACCTGCGCGAACGCCATCCTGGGCCAGGGCCAGCTTTCTTTGGCCAAATTCCTCTTTTTGGTCGCCCGCGAGGATGATCCCCAACTCGACATTCACGACTCGCGAGCCTTCTTTTTACATCTGCTGCAACGAGTGGACTGGAGGGTCGATCTGCACTTTCACACCCAGACCACCATCGATACGCTGGACTATTCGGGCGACGCGCTCAACCAGGGCTCCAAGCTCGTCGTGGCAGCGGTGGGTGAACCCAGGCGCGGGTTGTCCGGCGAGCTGCCCCAGCTGAGTCTGCCGCGAGATTTTGCCAACCCCCGCGTTTGCGCCCCCGGCATCCTGGCCCTGACCGGGCCTGCCTACTCGCGACCGGCCGAATACGACCCCCGCCTGCTCGAGTTGTGCGGGCAGCTACCGCTCGATCTGGCCTTTCCTCTGGTGGTGGTGGGAGACGACTCGGATTTTCTGGCGGCCGATTTCTCGAACTTTCTCTGGGCCACGTTCACCCGCGCCAACCCGGCCGCCGATGTTTATGGTTGTGATGCGTTTGTGCATCAAAAGCACTGGGGCTGCCGGGGAGCGCTGGTGATCGATGCCCGCAGCAAGCCTCACCACGCCCCACCCCTCGAGGAGGACCCCCAGGTCGTAGCCCGGATTGAATCCTGGGCGGGCCCGCGCGGACCGTTGGCCGGCCTGTTCTGAGCGGCGAGAGGAGCTGTCTCTTTTTCTCGAGAATCGGTACGGTTGTGAAACGCTTATGGCTATTGGTCCTGCTGCTTTTTCTCTCGAGCGGCGTCCGGGCCGACGACAAATGTGTGTTTTGTGGCGGCCATACCGAGGTTCGAACCCTGAAGTATCGCGATGGCTCACACCCTGTTTGCCAACTCTGCGTCAAGCGGTTATCGACCTGCGTTCTCTGCGGTCTACCCGCCAAGGGACCGGCGGGCCAGGATGGGCGCATGATCTGCCAGTTCTGTCGCCAGGTTGGGGTCTTTACTCAAGCCGAACTCGACGGCATCTTCACCAAGGTGCGCAAGTATGTCGACAAAGAACTGGCGGGCACGGCCGTGAGCGCCTCGCTTTATGTCCAGATTGCCGACAAAGACGAGCTGCAGACCAAGCTCAACGAAGGAGGGCGGGCGGTCGACGCCAACGGCTTTTACCAGCCCTACAACCCGGAAAAGATCTACATTTTGACCGGTCTCACCCGGGGCGAGTGCGCCGGGGTGGCAGCCCACGAGTATACCCACGCCTGGCAGAGTCGCAACTGCCCGTCGCAAGACAGGGCTCTGACGGAGGGGTTTGCTTGCTGGGTTCAGTACCACTACCTGGTCTCGGCCGGGTTTCAAGAGGATGCGCGCCAGTTGTTGGGACGAGCTGACGCCGACTACGGCCAATCTCTGCACAAGCTGTTGGAGATGGAGAAGAAGGTGGGCGTGAAGAAGGTGATTGAATACGCCCGCACCGCCCGCGATCTATAACTCGCCCCAGTCGAGTTTTGCGGGGTGTTCGGTTTGCATCAGGCCCGAGGCGTGACGGATGCGGATGCGGGTGTCCTGGTGGAGGTGGGATTCGAGCTGAGACTTGACCACCGATAGGCCCGTTCCCAGATACATCTCTTCATTGAAGTTCTGCTTGGTGCTGGTGAAATCGCCCTCGAAGATGACCTCGTAGCGAAAGACGTGGTTGTCGTGCCGGGTCACCGTGGCTCTCACGGTAGCCCCTTTGGCCCCGGAGCCTTCGGCGCTAGCCGCGATCTTGAAGAATTTTTCGGGCTCGTTGCGCAGACGATATTCGACAGTTTCGCTCACGGGGCAACGCTTCTCGAGTCGCAAGGCGATCCCTGCGGCAAAGATTTTCGATCTCTTTCGGTAGGTCCGCCTGCGGGGGGTCGGGAAGAAGACCCGGCCCGAACGCTACGGGTCATGAAATGGTTTACTTAAAGGAGTTTCTGGTGTCTAAAAGACCCTGGTTGATTATCTTACTTGGTCTGTTGGTGCTGGCCGGTTGTCGCACCCAGCAGACGACCCTCATCAATGAAGTCAAGCCCGTCCTGCCTGCCGGTGAGCGACGCCCGGTCGAAGTGGTGCTGGCTTCCCCGCAGGGGTTGACCACCAGCACCAATGACTATGACTCGGTGACGGTGGTCTTTAACCAGGCCATGCACCCACTTTCGGCTTTGCCCAAAGACGGCCCGAAGGGACCGCTGACCCTCGAGCCTCAGGTGAGCGGAACTTACCACTGGAAGGGCACGGCCACGCTAGAGTTTCGACCCTCCAAGCCGCTACCGTTCGGCACCAAATTTGTCGGCAAGGTCGCCAAAGGCACCAAATCGTGGGCCGAGACCGAACTGGCTCAGGACTATCAGTTCGAGTTCATCACTCCCGGCCCTATCCTCAAAGGGTCGGTGCCGGCCGGCAACGCTCAGGGGGTGTCCCCCAAAGCTAACGTTCGCCTGGTCTTCAACCAGCCCATGGATGCCGACAAAGCCAAAGAATCGGTGTTGTTCTATCGGCTCGACGCCAAGACCGGCAAGACGGTCGACGTGCCGTTCAAGCTGCGCGCCGCCACGGCCGCCGATTTTGACCAGGAGCAGCAAGACCCGCCGGTGGCCCAGTCGCTCATCCTCGAGCCGTCATCGCTGGAAGGAGAGACCTCTTACTCGGTCAAGCTCAAGGAAGGTCTGATGGGTCAGCAGGGCAGTCAGGGCGCCAGCAAGGTCGAACTGATCACGTTCACCACCTACGGCCCGCTGCGTCTGACCAACGACATCAAGAGTTCGGACAATCCCGAGCAAGGCTACGGTTTCCACTTTACCAACCCGGTCAAGATGTCGGACCTGGTAGCCAACCTGAAGATCGAGCCCGCCGTCGAGTTGCCCGAAGGCTACGCGCAGGACAGCTATGAGTGGAGCGACCTCTTTCTCTATCTCGATTTCGAACCCCGCAAGACCTACAAGCTGAGCCTCAGCGGCAAGCTCAAGGATGCCTACGGCAACGAACTGGGCAAAGATGTGGAACTGACTCTGACCACCACCGACTATCAGCCTCGAGCCGGCATGGCCGAGGGGCTGGGCGTGCTCGAAGCGGCCGGTCCGCGCGTCATTCCGCTGGGTCTGCGCAACTTCAAGTCTTATCATCTGCGCCTGGCGGGCATCCCCGGTTCCCAGGTGCAGTCGGTCGTGACCTCCGATAAGGCCTTCTGGACCAGCAAGGCCTACACTCCTCCGGGAGGCTTCAAAGTCGACAAGGACGTGCCGGTCAAGACCCCGCTCAACGAGGCCGTCGATCGGCCTGTCGACCTCAAAGCCGCCCTGGGCGGCTCGCGCTACGGCTACGTCTACTATCAGGTCCAGGTCGGCTCGGCCAGCAACGGATGGAATTTTCGCGGCCTGGCCCAGGTCACCAACCTGGGTTTGACCGCTAAATTTTCCCCCGAGAACATCGTGGTGCTGGCCGCTTCCCTCGATGGCGGCAAGCCGCTGCCAAAGGTGGCCGTTCAGGTGCGCGACGACAACGGCAAGGTTCTTTGGAAGGGCGTCACCGACAAGGAAGGTCTGGTGCAAGCTCCTGGTTGGGCCAAGCTCGGACTCAAGGCCACCGGCGACTGGGGCGGACCCAGCCTCTGGGTCTTTGCCAACCAGGGCAAGGACGAGACCTTTGTTCGCTCCAACGGTTTTGGCGGCATTTCGCCCTGGATGTTTGACCAGGTCAGCTACGACTGGGATCAACAAAAGGTAGAGTATGGCGCCCACGCCTTTTCGGAGCGCGGTCTGTACCGCCCCGGAGAAGAGGTCTTCTTGAAGGGCACCATGCGCCAGAAGGCTGCCGGCCGCTGGCAGTTGCCCGAGGTCAAGCAGGTTCACTTCAAGCTTACCGACTCACGGGACAAGGAAGTGGTCAAGGGCACCCTGCCGGTCAACTCCTTCGGGTCGTTCGACCAGCAGCTCGACCTGCCCAAAGACTGTCCTACCGGCACCTATCAGGTCGCTTACAGCCTGGACGGGGGGCGCTATCTCTGCTCAGAGAGCTTCCGGGTCGAGGCCTTCGAGCCGGCCCAGTTCGAGGTGACCGTCGAGGCCGGTGACGGGCCGCTGGTGGCCGGTGACAGCTACGAATTCGATATCAAGGGTTGGTATCTCTTCGGGGCCCCGATGCAAGGCGAGCCCGGCACCTGGACCGCCCGGCTCGAACCCCACACCATTCAACCCGAAGGGTATGACGGTTATGATTTCGGTCCGGGTTACTTCGGCGACGAGACTCCTGACGAGGCCACCAAGCTGGCCAACGCTGCGGGCAAGCTCGATGATAAGGGTCTGTTGCACGGCCAGGTCAAGCTCGACGGTATGACCTTCAAAGGGGATGGCCTGTTGGTGGTGGAGGGAACGGTCACGTCGCCCACCCGCCAACAGCTTTCGGGCCGCAAAAGAATTCCCGTCCATCGTGGCGAGTTTCATGTCGGGCTACGACCGTCCTCGAGCTTCGTGCCCACTAAGAAGGCGGTCGACCTCGACCTGGTGGCCATCAGCCCCAAAGGCGACACCTTGCAAGGCAAGTCGGTCAAGGTCGAGATGGTGCGTCGCGAGTGGAACTCGGTGCGTAAGGCCGATGTGGGCGGCGCCTATCGCTGGGTGGTCGAAACCCAGGATAAGGTGCTGGACACCTTCGAGGTGCGCAGCGCCGTCAAGCCGGCCACCTTCCAGCTGACTCCACCCGAGCCGGGTTTTTATCTGGTGCGGGCCACCGCCAACGACGGTCGCAACAACAACATTCTCACCACCAGCTACTTCTACGCCTACGGTGATGGTTATGTGCCGTGGGGGCGCAGCGACGATGACGTGATCGAGCTGGTGGCCGACAAGAATCGCTACGCTCCCGGCGACACGGCTCGCATTCTGGTGAAGTCGCCCTATGAGAAAGCCACCGCTCTCATCACGGTCGAGCGCGAACTGATTATGGAGCGCTATGTGCGCGACCTCGAAGGCAGCGCAGCGACCTTCGACTTGCCCATCCAATCCGAGCATTTGCCCAACGTTTATGTCTCGGTAGTGCTGCTACAGGGTCGTATCCCTGACAAAGGCTTTACCGAGGACGGCGACGACCTGGGCAAGCCTTCCTTCAAGATCGGCTATCTGAATCTGCCGGTGACGGCGGTCGAAAAGCGGCTCACCGTCAAGGTCAAGCCCGACCGCGAAACCTACGGTCCGGGCGAAGAGGTGAAAGCCTCTTTAGAAGTGGTCGATCAGGATGGCAAGCCGGTCAAAGCCGAGGTCAGTCTCTCGGTGGCCGACCAGGGCGTACTCGGGCTGATCGGCTACCAGACCCCCGACTACTTCGACAGCTTCTATGGAATTCGCTCGCTGCGCGTGCGCACGGCCGAGACGCGCCTGGACGTCATCGGGCAGCGCAGCTATGGCACCAAAGGCGAGAATGACGGCGGTGGCGGCGGTTTCAACGCTCCCTATCGCGAGGATTTCCGCTATACTGCCTACTGGAACCCGTCCATCGAGACCGACGATCAGGGCAAGGCCAGCGTGGCCTTCAACCTGCCCGAGAACCTGACCACTTTCCGCCTGATGGCTACGGCGGCCACCCCCGCCTCGCAGTTTGGCTCGGGCGAGAGCAAGCTGGTGGTCAACAAGCCCCTCTTGATGAAGCCTTCCATCCCTCGCTTCGCGCGGGTAGGCGACAGCTTCCAGGCCGGGGTGCTGGCCTTCAACAACTCCGACAAACAGTTGGGTGTGACCATCACGGTCAAAGCCGAAGGGGTCGAGCGCACCGGTCACACTTCGACCACCATCGCCCTCGAGCCGGGTCAAGAACAAGAAGTGCTCTTCCCCTTCAAGTCCGACAAGCCCGGAGAGGCCGTCTTGAAGTTCGACGCCGTGATGGGCGCCGAGCATGACGGGCTCAAACTGACCTTCCCGGTCCAGCTGCCTCAGGCCACCGAGTCGGTGGCAACTTCGGGAAGCCTCACCGAAGATCGCAAAGACGAAAAGGTCGAGGTCCCTCCCGATGCCGTTCCGGGCACGACCACTTTGACCATTCGCCTGGCCTCGACTGCCCTCGGTGGCCTGGACAACTCGGTGATGGCCCTGTTGGAATATCCCTACGGCTGTCTCGAGCAGACCATGTCGCGGGTGGCCCCGCTGGTGCTGGCCGAAGAGTTGGTGCTCGCCTACGACTTCGAGGGCTATGATCAGGCCAAGGTCAAGACGCGCGTTCAGACCGCCCTCGACTCGCTGCCGAACTTCCAACTCGAGAACGGCGGCTACGGCCTCTGGACCGACTCGAAGTACGCCAACCCGTACGCCACCGCCTACGCTCTGCAGGTGGCCAAGCTCTCGGCCGACCGTGGCTACAAGGTGAATCAATCCAGCCTCAAGAAGGCGCGCGAGTTCCTGCGCAAGTTCATGCAAGGCGAGATTCGCCTGGAGTATCCCATCTCGGACGACGAGTTGCTGGCGTTGAAGGCCTCGGGAGGCTACGCTCGCGCGGTCTGGGGCGATCTCGACGCGGCCACGGTGAGCAACCTCTATGGCAAGCGCGACAAACTGCCGTTGGTGGGCAAGTTGTACCTGCTCAAAACGGCTCGACTGACCAAGCAGAAAGAGGTGGTGGCCACCCTCGAGCGCGAGTTGACCAATGCGGTTAAGATCGAGGCCGAGACGGCTCACTTCGAGGT
The DNA here is from genome assembly GCA_050250895.1 of Vulcanimicrobiota bacterium. Taxonomy (GTDB): domain Bacteria; phylum Vulcanimicrobiota; class Xenobia; order Xenobiales; family JADMJV01; genus CAYRFU01. The sequence goes on from JBFWNU010000007.1 coordinate 294,886, forward strand.
CGACCCCAACGAACTCAGCTGGCTCTACAGCACCAACATTCGGGACACGGCGCTGATTTTGCAGGCTTTGCTGGAAGGCGAAAAGGAGTTCCCGGTGGCCGACAAGGTGGTTCGCTGGCTCAGCGAGTCGCGCACCCGTAGCGGAGGCTGGGGCAGCACCCAGAACAACTTCGCGGCCATCTATGCGCTGGTCACCTATCAAAAGCGCTACGAGAAAGACCCGGCTGACTTTACCGCTCGGGCGGTTCTGGGTGACAAGGAACTGGTGAGCGAGGTCTTCAAGGGTCGCCAGACCCAGGTGAAAAGTAGTAGGACCGAACTCGGCCAGGAGCAATCTGGCACCCTTTCGCTGGTCAAACAAGGCAAGGGACGCCTCTATTATGGCCTCACGATGACCTATGCTCCGGCCGTGGAAATGCCTCCGCGGGACGAGGGCATGGCGGTTTTCAAGACCATCAGCCGGCTCAGCGATGGCAAAGCCGTCGCCGATCTCGAGGCGGGCAAGACCTACAAAGTCACCCTGTCGGTGGTCACGCCCCGAGAGCGCCATTTCGTGGTGGTGGAAGATCCTATTCCGGCCGGAACCGAGATCGTGCAATCGACCTTCGAGACCGAGTCTGACGAGATGCGTGAATTGCTACGCCTGGCCAATGTCAGCGCCTGGTACACGTTCAATCACTTCGAGAGCTATGATGATCGGGTGTTGCTCTTTGCCGACGGCCTCGCGGCCGGAGAGTACACCTACGAATACCTGATTCGGGCCCGACTGCCCGGCGACTATGCCATGCCGGCCACCAAGGTCGAGCAGATGTATCATGCGGAGGTGTTCGGCACGACCAGCAAACAGACCGTGAAGATTCGGTGAGGTCCCGTTGGCGAAAATTGTTGCTGCTCGGCCTGGCCGGGTTGGTGGTGTTTTTCGCCGTGCCTGTGCCGGAGCCCCTGGCTCGACCCGACCAGGGGTTGTCGTTGCGGCTGGTCGACCGCCATGGCCAGGTCCTGCGCGAGGTGCTCTCGCCTCGCGCGGGGGTGGAGACCTGGGTTGGTCTCGAAGGCGTATCCTCGCATTTCGTGGCCGCCATGGTCTGCTCGGAAGACCAGCGTTTTTACTGGCACCCGGGCGTTGACCCTCTGGCCGTCGGCCGGGCGATGCGAGCCAACTGGCAGGCTGGTCGAGCCCTCGAGGGTGGGTCGACCATCACCCAGCAATTGGTGCGCAACCTGTTGCCCGAGCGTCCGCGTACGGTGGTGGCCAAACTGGCCGAGACCTATTGGGCCGTGCGACTCGAGGCCCGCCTGTCCAAGCGGCGCATCCTCGAGTGCTACCTCAATCGCATCTCGTTTGGTAACCAGTGCTACGGTATCGAGTCGGCCTCCCGGTTGTATTTTTCCAAGCCGGCCTCGGAACTCTCGCTGGCGCAGGCGGCCTTTCTGGCGGTCATCCCCCGCTCGCCCGGCAGCCTCGATCCTTATCGAGAAGAGCAGAAAGCAACCATTCAAAAGCTATCCGGCCAACTGCTGACCCGGGTGCAAGAAGCCGGTCTGGCCTCGGCCGAGGCGGTGGCTGTGGCCCGGCGAGAACCTATCGAGCTGTCGCCGCTGGCGCCGACCTTTCAGGCCGGCCACTTCACCGATCTGGTGCTCGATGGCGACCCCTCGGGGCCGGTGGTGAAGACCACTCTCGACCTCGGCCTGCAGCACCAGATCGAGGGTTTGCTGGCCGCCCATGTCAAGCGCCTGAAGGACCATCGCGTGGGTAACGGCGCGGTGGTCGTGCTCGACGTCGAAAGCGGTGATGTGTTGGCTCTGGCCGGTTCGGCCGACTACTTCGACTTTCGGGCCGAAGGGCAGTTCAACGCGGCCGTGGCCGGCCGCCAACCCGGCTCGACCCTCAAACCCTTCAACTATGGGTTGGCTATCGAGTCAGGCCAATCCTTGGCCAGCCTTTTGCCCGATATCGACCTCTATCCGGCCGACCAGGGCGACACGTTTATCCCGCGCAACTACGACTCTCGCTTTCACGGGCCGGTGCGACTGCGCACGGCGCTGGCCTGCTCCTACAATGTGCCGGCGGTGCGGGTGCTCGAGCGGGTCGGCACCGACCGCTTCTGGCGGCGCCTGCACGCCCTGGGTTTCGAGCACCTGACCGAAGACCCGGACCACTATGGTCTGGGCTTGACCCTGGGAGATGGCGAGGCCAGCTTGCTGGAGTTGGCCAACGCCTATCGCACCATTGCTCGCGGGGGCTCGCACACTCCTGTGCGTCTGCTCAGCCAGTCACCGGCCGTCGCCCCTCGCCAGGTGATGGACCCTCGCGCGGCCTTTCTCCTGACCAGCATCCTCAGTGACAACGCTGACCGCGTGGCCGCTTTCGGCAGCGAGAGTTCGTTAGCCCTGCCCTTTCCTTGCGCGGCCAAGACGGGCACCTCGAAGGGGTATCGCGACAATTGGACCATCGGCTTCACTCCCCGCTATGTGGTGGCTGTGTGGGTTGGCAACTTCGGCGGCGAGCCCATGGTGGATGTCTCGGGTGTGACCGGGGCGGGCCCTCTCTTTCGCGACGTGTGCCTGACGCTCGGCTCCGGAGGCACCTTCGCCGTGCCCCCGGGGGTCAACCAGCGAGCGGTTTGCCCGAATTCAGGACTGGCCCCGGGCCCGGATTGCCCGAATTCCATGCTGGAGTGGTTTCTCGAAGAAGCCCCTGCGCTGGGCCAATGCGACGTGCACGAACGCATTACTCTCGACACCAGAACCGGCGCCCGAGCCGGGTCAGATTGCCCGGCGCGCTATCGCGAGACGAAGCTGTTCACCGTCTATCCGCCCCTTTATCGTGACTGGATGCTCAGCGAACGCATGCCTGTGCCGCCCCCTGAAGGTGACCTGGCGGGTGAGGTTCGGGTCGCCTTTCCTCAGCCCGGCACGGTCTTCAAGCGCGATCCCGTGCTCCGGGAAGCTTATCAGAAACTGTCGCTCAAAGCGGTTCTTCCCAAGGGCACCCGGCGGGTCCAATGGTTTGTCGACGATCGCCTGGTGGGCACTACCCTGGAGCCTCGCTGCTGGTGGCAGATGCAGCCCGGGCCGCATCGGGTCAAGGTGGTGGCCGAAGGCCCCGGCGGGCCGCTGGCCAGTCGCGAGGTGGACTTTTCGGTCCGATGAGATGGCTCTTGCTGGTTCTATTGGTGGCTCCCATCCAGGCCCAGGAACTGCGCTTCCCCTACACTTTCGTCAAGGCCTCGGTCGAGATCCAGGTGATCAACTGCGAACTCACCAGCGATGGCAAGTATTTTCTGGTCCATTGCCGTTTGCGCTCGTTGGCGCGCGAGCCGCTGCGCGTCGCCTGGCGCGAATTGTTTCGACTGCAAACCCCGGCCGAACAGTGGCTGGGGCCAAACTATGATGCCGGGGTGGACCGGGGCGGCGGGCTGACCAGAACCTACGGCGACTTCGAACTCAAACCCCGCGAAAAGGTCAACCTGCTGGTGGCCTTTGCGCTGGCCAAGGACGAACTGCCGGCCCGCCTCGAGGCCGACGGCAAGCTCTCTAAACCCATGGGAGCGCCCCCGGGGTAACTCGGCGCAGCGCTCCCCCTATTCGAAGTAGCTCAAAGCGCGGCTCACCCGCTCGTGTTTCACGGCCACGGCCGGATCGTGGGTCACCAGATCGGCGAAAAGCGCCTGCTGGCGGCGCAGGCGTTCGGCCAGGAGCGGGTCTTGGCGGCGCAGCAAGTGGGGCCCGAACCGTTGAGCCACTTCTGGGTCCAGGCCGTCATAGGCGGGATCCGGAGTGGTATCTCGGCGCAAGACCAACACCTCATAGAGCCACCGGCCCTGCACCAACTCTTCGTGCCTGAGATGGTAGCCGGAGGCGAGCCCCCAGCTTCGCAGCCAGTGGGCCCCGTCGTTGGGCTGCACCACCACCAACTCGGGGACCCGGTCGGGATGGGCCGCCAGGATCGAGGCGATCAGCCGAGCCCCCATGCCGGTCAGGCTCAGACTATCGACCTCACCTGCCTGCAGAGGCTCGAGTCCGTCGCCCTCACGCACCTCGGCCGTCCAGGCCGCGAGTTCGCGTCGAGCCCGAGCCAGGGGCCCGGGATGCTTCTCTACGGCGATGACACGCTCGACTCGCTGGCTGGCCAGCAGATAGCGTGGTAGCAGAGCATGGTCGGTGCCGATGTCGGCGTGAACTCGACTGTGTATAGCTGCGGCCACCCGCAGCAGGCGCTCATCGAGCTTGTGCTCGAGCCAGTCCTTATCGTCCAAGGGTGCGGGTGAGTTCGCGCACCATAATGGTTCTCTGAATCTCGCTGGTGCCTTCGTAGATCTGCAGCACCTTGGCATCACGCATCAGTTTCTCGACCGGGTATTCTTTGCTGTAGCCATAGCCACCATGGACCTGGACCGCCTCCACTGCGGCCCACATGGCGGTGTCGGCGGCGAAAGCTTTGGCATAAGCGGCCTCGAGGGTGTTGGGCTGGTCGTTGGCGATAAGCCAGGCGGCCTTTTGGACCAACAGGCGGGCGGCCTCGGTCTTCATCCCCATGTCGGCCAACTTGAAGCCGACCCCCTGCAGGGCCGCGATGGGAGCTCCAAAGGCTTTGCGTTCGCAGGCGTAGCGCGTGGCCTCTTCCAGGCAGCGACGAGCAACGCCCACGGCCACGCTGGCCACCAGCGGGCGTGAGCGGTCGAAGACCTTCATGGCGATCTTGAAGCCCTCGCCCTCGCTGCCCAATAGAGCGTCGAGGGGCACCCGCACATCGTCGAAACTGACCTCGGCGCAGGGTGAGGCCTTCTGGCCGAGCTTGGGCAGAGGGTTGCCCACGGTCACGCCCTGGGTGTGGCGGTCGACCAGAAAGGCGCTAATGCCATGGTGGCCGGCGTTGGGATCGGTCTTGGCAAAGACCACCAGAATATCGGACTGGGGGGCATGGCTGATCCAGGTCTTGCTGCCTGAGATCACCCACCCATCACCATCCTTGCGCGCTCGGGTGGCGATAGCGGCGGCGTCTGAGCCGGCCCCCGGCTCGGTCAGGCAGTAGGCGCCGAAGCTCTTCGAGAGCACGTCGTAGGCCCATGCTTGCTGGGCCTGCGAGCCACTTACGTGGACAGCGTCAACCACCAGCGAGTTGAGAGTGATGGCCACGGCGATGCCAGCGCAGCCCCAGGCCAATTCTTCGGCCACCAGGGCGATCTCGGTGGGGCCGAGACCGGCGCCATCGTGCTCGACCGGGACGTTCATCGCCGTAAAGCCCAGTGGGCGTGCTTTTTCGACCACGGCCCTGGGGAACTCGGCCTTCTCGTCGTAGTGGGCCGCGACCGGGGCCACTTCTTTGCGGGCGAAATCGCGGGCCAATTGCTGAATCTGGCGCTGTTCCTCGGTCAGTTGAAACTGCATGGGTTCTCCTTAATGAAGTAGTCCGGCTCGCCGCGGAGGCCAGAAGATCAATTCGGCGCGACCCACCACGTTGTCGAGCGGAACCTGCCCGATAAAGCGTGAGTCGCGCGAGTTGTTACGATTGTCTCCCATGACGAAGATGTGTCCCGGCTCGACGGTGGTCTTGGGGAAATCCTCTTCCATAGGCGCGGCGATAAAATTCTCTTCGAGTTCGAGGTCGTTGAGCCAGAGGTGGCCGTCCTTGACCTCGACCGTGTCGCCTTCGACCGCTACCACCCGCTTGATTAAATCGGTTTTGTCGCCATCATAACTCTCTTCCGGCGGATGAAAGACCACGATTTCATTGCGCGAGGGACGGCTGGCTTTGTAGAGTAGCTCGTCGACTAGAATGTAGTCGTTGATCTGTAGGGTGGGCACCATCGACTCCGACGGGATGTAGAAGCTGCGCACCACGAAATGGATGAGCAACAAGGCCACCACCCCGGCCCAGACGATGGCGTCGATGGTCTCTTTAGCCTTGGCCTGAAAAGCCGGTCCGCCCCAGATAGCCCAGTTCGGGGCCAGGTGCAGCGCGAGCCGATAGACGGTCAAGATTACGACAAAAATAATCAGTTGGGTTTCGGTCATCATGCGCCCCCGGGCATTCTCGCCCCCGGAGAGAATCTCCCTTCTCGGCTTGTAAAACAAACCGGAGGTCGACCTTCAGGTTGCTCCCAGCAGGCCCATCTCGGCCAGGGTCTGGCCGGCTGCCTCGGCCCAACCCCGGTTGGCGGCTGGATTGGCGGGGCTGGGATGGAGGATACGAGCGACCTCGACATCCAGGCCCGCCAGCGCCTCGCGGGCTCGGGACTCGGCAAATCCGCCGACCCCGATCACCAGTCGCGGGGCCAACTCTTCGACGGTATCGCGCAAAGCCTCGTCGCAGGCCGCGAAAAGCTTCTTCTTCTCGCCGGCTTTGAGCTTATCGGGGGTGCGATTGCGGCCGCTTTCTTCGAGGAAGATGAGCGGGCAGTAGTTGTGGATGAAAAAACGTTGGAAGAACCGGTCAGGCGTGCCGAATTGGTCGGCGAAAAATCCCCACAATCGGGCTCCGCTCACCTCGCTGCGCTTGCATTCGAACCCTTCTATGGGCCGCTTGGGGTGAACTTGCAGAGGCTGGTCGACCGGGGCTTGGAGCCCCAACCAGTCGCGCACGTGGGCCACCTCGCCAAAGGGAACTCCGGTTTGAGCCATGCCCCAGGGACCGGGGTTCATGCCCACCAGAATGGCCTCCTTGGGGCCCTGACCGTAGCGGTCGACGTAGAGTTGGAATGGTTTCGAGGCGTAGACGAGAGGGTTGTAAACGTGAGTAACGGGCTGCGAAAACTTGAGCTGAGAGAGTTTCTGGTTGAGTCGTTCGAGGATGGCCGGCGTCATGCGGCCAGATTACCCCAAAAGTCGCCCAGACCCTGGTTGGCGCCCCAGCAGAGAGCTTCTTTGCTGAGACTGATGAAGTCGCCGTTGCCGGTGGTTTCGACTTCGTTGGCCGCCGAGTAGCTGCTGCGGTAGTTCGAGCCGTAGCCGCCGCCGTTGTGGCCGGTGCCGACGCTGGCGTGAATGACGAAGCGGTCGTCGTGGCTGTTGGCGGTGTTGAAGAGGTGCAGCAGGTTCATCGTTTCGGCTCGTTTCTCAAGTTTCTAGCTTGAGAATACCGAAGCACCCTGAAAGGAATTTGAAAACGCCAAAAGGCCGTCGGCGACTTTGCCCACAGATGACCTGGACCCTCATGGGTCACGCTTAAACGCAGAGCAAAGCCAAGCATAGACTTTGCCCTGACGGACCAGTAGCCTGTAAATTAACCTCGCGGCCTGAAAAAAGACTGAAACGGGGAGCGCTCGCTTCGCTCGCGAGAGGGGAGCGCTTGCTTCGCTCGCGGGAAAGGAGCCGCCCTGCGGGCGGGGACAAGAAGCGAACCGAGCTGTCGCTCAGTTCGAGAGAACTCTCCTGGCGCCTGGCTCTCTGCCGACCTGACAGCGTCGAAATCTCCGCGCGAAGCGCCCGGCTCCTTTTTAACCCGGCGTAGCCGCTCCTCGTCGGCCGCAGGCCGATATCTCGGTGCCCGGCACCGCTCCCTGCGGCCGGGCTCAATCCACGAAAAGCGGTAGCTTCTCGAGGCGCCAGCCTTCGGGGGTGAGGTAGAGGTGGGCGGCCGGGTCGTCGGGACTGGGAGTGGGGGAGCAGAAGTCGGATTGACTGGCGTGGACCAGATTGCCCTGGGCGTCATAGGTCAGGGTGGCTCCGGCGGTGGCGGTGAGGGTGGCCTGGCGACCGGCGAACTCGACCGGTTGATCGCGCTGCGATAGGTAGGTTACCGAGGTTAGACCGGCATGCTCGACCCGACCGGTGGGCTGACCGAGCAGGGCCAGGTCGAGGTCGGGTGCTGGCGAAAGGATACCGGCCTGGAGAAAGGCGGATTCCAGGGCGGAGGTGTGTAGCCCCGAGAGGTGCAGTTGGTCGGCCCGCAGCATGCCGCGGGCCACATCGGCGAAGCGAGCCTGGTCGGGGGCGGCCAGTCGCACCCCCTCCACTAACAGCTTGCCCATCACCGAACCGGCCGCCTGCAGAGCCTGGACCCGGTCGCCGGGGATGCTTTCGTAGACGTTGACCAGGGCGGTGTAGAAAGCCCGCGTGAAGATCTGGCAGAAGCTATGAGACTCGCTGGTCAAGACGTCGCGGGGGCCGTCGTTGGGCAGCTGCTCGGGTGGAACATAGCTGAAGTCGTTGGCGGCGGTGCGCAGGTAGGGAAAGTCGTCGTCGGAGTTGCGATTGGCCAGGCGCACGGCCGTACCGAACTCCTCAGCGATGCGCGAGATACAGTTCTGGCCGCGCATGTCACCGGCCACCGCCTCGGCGCAGTTGGCCGGTCGCGAGATGGCCAGCAGCATGGCGGCGCAGTCGCCGAAAGCCTCATGGAAGGCTCGGGTCTCCTTGTCGAAGGTCTGTCCCCAGGCGGGTTTGAGGCCGTCGAGGATGGCGTGGCCGGTTTCGTGGGCGACCACGTCGCTGGATTGGGCCGTCTGGACGGTCTTACCCAGGGCCCGGGACTCGAAGTAATAGAAGTTCACCGCCTGCTGCCAGCGCACATAGTAGGCGTTGGCGCCTTCGCCGGCGTGGGGAATGACCGCCAGCTGAGGGTCGTCAAAGGCCCAGTGGATAGGCCCCCCGGCATACTCCTCGAACAGGTCCAGCGTCTTCTGGGCGGTGACGAACGATTGCACCTGGTCGAACTTTGCCTGATCGGGTTGGAAGAGATAGTTGCCGTCGCGGTCGGCGCTGGCCCGCAGGCCGCGAGGCTCGACGACCCCCAGGCGCGGCCCTTCGACCCGGTTGCCGATCTTGACCGAGTCGATGGTTTCTTCTTCGGTTTCGGCTACGCTTGCGTCCTGACGATAGACGCGCACCCGCGAGAGATTTGAACTGACAGGCTGCACCACGCCCTCAGATTAGGCTGGGCGACCCGCCGGGTGGTTGCCGAATTATTTCCGGGTCGCCAGCAGGCTAGCAACCCGCGGCTTGGAATTGCTCAAGGTGGATCCGCTCGAGCAGTTGTTACAAGCTAAACGGGCCGAGGGGGCGTTCGATTCCAGCGGCGACTTCACTATCGAACTCTCTGCCGCGCGCGCCAAGCTGGCCAAGTTCCAACTGGCTGACCCTGATTATTTCGTCCTCAAGCTACTTCAGGCCGCGGTGGCCGGAGGAGCCGTCAGGGGCAGTTTTCGTTTCCGGCTGAGCTATTTGCGCTTTCTCTTTGCTCTGCCCGAAGACTCCGTCTTGTTCGATCAAGACAGACTATTCGAAGGGCTGGCCCTGCCCGCCCTTTGTCCCCCGGGGGCAATCCGCCATCTGGCCATCTCGATCACCGCCGGTCTGACCACCCACCCGCTGCGAGTGGTCTGGTCGACCTGGCGGAGGGGTCAGTTGCAACAGCTCGAGTTCGACTTCAAGGAGCCGCGAGGGTTTGTCTCCAGTCAGCGCCCCAACTGGGCTACTCACGATAGTTGCTGTTATTTTCGCATCGAAAGAAACCTGGCTCGCTCGGGCCTGGTCATCGACCCCTCGCGGGCGCGCCGAGTGATCGCCCAGCGTTGCCGGTTCTTTCCCATGCCGCTCGAACTCGAAGGCGAGCCTTTTGTGCCACCACGCCCAACGGGTTGGCTGGACGGACAAGACTGTCTACTGCAACTGATCGAGCCCGGAACGGCCTTGCGCCTAAAAGGAGGCGCCGGGGGAAAGCGAGTCGAGCCCGGCCTCTTCCTGGGCGGCCCGAAGTTCTTCTCGGAGCTGCACGGAGCCGACAGTTCCCGGTGGGACAGCTGTGCTCTGGCCGTGTGGTTGCCGCTCGAGCCCAAAGGGTCATCGCTGTTTCGGCTCACCAACCACGGTGTGAGCATGGACCCGGTGAGATTCGACACCCGGCCTAACGGTATGCTGGTGGTGGGGGATGGAACTGGCTTGAAGACCGACCTGTCCGAAATGGGTTGGGCCGTCGATGAGGAATGGCAGGCCTACGCTCGCAACATCGAGGCCAGGGTCCAGGCGGGACTGCTCAGGCTCGAGCCGCACCTTGATGGCCTGGCCCGCTGGGGTCGCCTGCTGCCGTTCGCCAACCAGGACCGGGTCGAGAGAGTCCGCCGGACTTTCTACAGCAGGCTCGATTAGGCTGGTCGCGAAGGGGCTGCCGTGTCTACCCTGGTGACCGGCGAAAGAGGCTTTGTGGGCAGCTATCTAGCTGGTGCCTGGCCGGATGTGATCGGGCTGGGCCGAGTGGACATCACCGAGTCGGCCCGCCTCAAAACGAGGGTCTCTGAGCTTCGTTTCGAGCGGGTAGTCCATCTGGCCGGAGTGAGCTTCGTGCCCGATTCGTTTGCCGACCCGGCCCGCACCCTGGCCATCAACCTGGGGGGGACCCTCAATCTGCTGCAAGCCCTCGACGCCATCGGCTTCACTGGCTGCCTGCTCTACGTCGGCTCGGGGGCGGTCTATGGGGAGGTCGAGCCTGAGCACCTGCCGGTGCTCGAAGAGCGGCCGCTGCGTCCGCCTACTCCCTATGCGGTCAGTAAAGTGGCGGCTGAAGCGCTGTGTTACCAATGGAGTCGCACCAGCCCTTATCGCATCGTGATGGCCCGGCCCTTCAACCACACCGGTCCGGGCCAAAGCGAGCGCTTCTTTGTGCCGGGGTTGGCTCGCCAGCTGGTCGAAATCCAGGCCGGCCGCCGCGAGTGCAGGCTTGAGCTAGGAGATCTCGGGGGCAGCCGAGATTTCAGCCATGTAGCCGACGTGGCCCGAGCCTATCGAGCGCTGCTCGAGAATGGCCATAACGGCGAGGCTTACAATGTGTGCTCGGGGCGCGAGACGCGCTTGCTCGAAGTGGTCAGGCGAATGCAGGCCCTGGTCGGGCTCGCCTTGCCGGTGACCAGCGGCCAGCGCAGCCATCGACCCAGCGAGCAAAAGCGTATGGTGGCAAGCTTTCAGAAGCTGAATGCTCACACCGGCTGGCGGCCCGAGCACGATCTCGATAGCTGCCTGCGTGACGTGCTCGAATACTGGGGTCACAGTTCTGGGATGTCGTCGGCCAGTCCGCTCGAGCCTTCCTGATAGGCCCGATGCAACACGTAGAAGTGGCTCTCTCCTTCTTTAAAAGCCACCGTCAGCTCGAAGCGGAACTCGCTCCCCTCGAATTCGACCGGAATGGGCATCTGATCGCCGTCGATACTCACCTCGGGTTCGGGTATCAGGCTGGGTGAGCCAAAGCGCAGCGCTAGTTTGGCCAGCGGCAGGCCGGTGGGGCTGACGATCAGATAGCTGCCGAAGATGGCCGGCATCGCGATTTCGTGGTTGCCTTCGGGAGCCTCGAGCCGGTAGCGCACCCGCCACAATACGAATACCCAAAACAGCAAAGCCGCAAGGCCCAAAAGACCGAGCAGCAGCACGGTCATCAACACCCGCGGAAAGCTACTGGCCCGGACCTTGATGATCAGGTTGCGTTCGAATTCGATCACACGCTGGTTGGACTCGGTCTGGGTGCCGTCTTGATCCGGTTGGTACAGCATGAAGAATTCGATAGCATCGAGGTTGGGAACGTACTTCACGCGCTCGCGCATCTGGTCGGAGAGAGCTGGCCGGATGGCTCCCTCTTCGAGATTGGTTTGATTGAGGTCGAGCACCACCTTGACTCTGACCTTGCCCTCGACCTGGGGAAGCCAGCGGGCGAAGGGCGACTTCAGCATGTCCCAGGTAGAGCGTTCGAGTTCGAGCGAACTATCTTGCAAGCTCAAGACATAGAAGTTCAGACTGGTCTCGTTGGGTTTGATCGACAGCGTTCGGGGAGTGACCTTGGAATTGACCGTCACCGCACCGGCCCGTCGATAGGGGCGGGGCACTTCGAGCTTGACGGTGGCGTCTTCCATGGTTGCATCCACGATCTCCCACCCTTTGAGGTTGGAGTGAATCTTGAATTTCAATTGACCTCGAATGCGGTCGCCCTCATTGACGGTGAGCACGGTGGCGCCACCCTCCTGGGTGGCGGTGCCGCCCTCGTAGACGAGTTCGCGGTCGAACTTGAGCACCGATTCGCCGGCTTTGTTGTAAAGCGGCCGGAAGAGCACACCCTCAAAGCCCGTGCGCTGGTGAATCTCGTCCACAAACTCGTCCATCCAGGGCAGACTGTCGCCCTCCTGGGGCTGGGCCAAAAGATACATCACCAGCGCATCCTTGCGGCCCGAAGTGGGGTCCGCCAGGGGAAAAAAGAAGACGTGGGAGTAATCGGGGCTGCTGCGCAGGCGTTCATAGAACAGAGCGTCGGACTGGTTGCCGCTTAGATTGTTCTCGTTGTCCGTGATGACCCAGGTGAGGACCGTTTTGGCCGGAGTCTGCCGAGCGTGCTGCAAGGCCATATCCAGAGCCCGGGCCATGTCGGTCGCGCCCGCTCCAGGGGTCGGCAATTCTCCCAGCCGAGCCGGCAATTCGGCCAGGGCGATGGGGCCAAAGGGAACGCGCTTCTCTTTGAGGTCGGTGGCCGCATCCGAGAACGGCTGGACGATGATGATATCGTTGCTGGCGAAATAGTTGCCATCAGGAGCAAAGAGGTGGACCAGAAACTGGGGGATGGTGGGCTCCCATTGAGTGCCGGCACCTTCAACCCGGACGGCGTAGCCTCGCTCGCGCAGGCTGCCCGAGACATCGAGCAGGATGATGTGGGTGACCGGTTCGGCCATGGGCCGGGCCCAGACCAAAAGCGTGCAGGCCAACCACAAGACCAGGAGCCAGATGCGTGTCACGATTGCTCCAGCCGAGCCGCCACCAGTTCCCCTTCAGGACCGCACACATAGAGTCGGTTGCGCCCCGCCACCGGCGGGCTGGGCAAGCTGCCGACCGCGGTGAACAGTTTGCGTGAGCGAAGAGCCTGCAGGGCTGTGCCACGCAAGTTGAGTTGGTAGACCGTACCTTCGTTGCTCACCAACAGGGCGTGCTCCTGGCCGACCAGCGGTTCCTGGGTGCAGTACTGGGGAAGTTCCAGTTCGGCCGTCTTTCCCGAGCGAAGCTCGAGCTTGCGCACCAACTTGCCGTGACAGGAGACCAGATGGGTGCGCGAGGCTCCCAGGGCGAAAATCGGTTGACTGACGGGCTGGGCCAGGGGGGTGCGGGTCAAACCGTCCTGACAATGCACTTGATAGATGGCGCCGTCGGCGCCGGCCAGCAAAGCGAACGAGCCCCGACCCAGAAGGCCGGTGGCGGCCAGGCCCTCGCTCAGGTGCTCCTCTCCGGTCAGTTGACCCGAATTGAGGGCATAGGCCCACAAGCGCCCGTCGGCCAGGCCCACCAGCAGGTGGCCATCGAGAAAGCAGAGGGTAGCGAACGTGTGGGGGTCGGCCGCCCCGGCCGGCGAGCGCGTCCACAACAATTCGAGAGTGCCGGCCCCCTGGTTGGCGAAGACGGTTATCAAGACCCGGTCCTGATGGCGGGTGGCCAGGGCGGCATAGTGCTCCCCGTCGCTGGCCATGTGAGAACAGACCTCGCCCTTGAGGGGAAAGACGCCCCGCCGCGGGGTGGCTCCGGGACTAAGTTCGAGTAGGTCCACCAGATCGGCCACCACCAGGCGGTTACCGCAGGCGGCCAGCAACAGTCCGTCGAGAGCTGCCGGCGAGGCGATCAATTCTTCCACCCCGGCCAGGGGGCCGCGGTAGAGCGGGATCGAGCTTTCTGGTTCAAAGACAAAAAGCTCGCCGGCTCGAGTGAGTCCCACAAAGAGATCGCCGATCACCAGCGGTGCCGTGGAGATCGCTTGACCCAGTTCCGCGCTCCAGGCCAGCTCGACCTCATCGTCGAGGTCGAGCGCGGCCTCCATCACGAAGCTGGCGTTGTCGCCGCCGCGCGTCTGCCAGCTATACTGGGCCCCAGCCAGGCCGCAGCCTCGACAAAAACGGCTCAGGAGCCGATTGAAAAGGCCGCAATCCGGACATTTCACGAGAGGTCGGCGGCGACAGCTACAAGCTGTTTCTTCCGGCTTTAGCAAGCAGGCCGTGCCCACGGGGGGATAAGGGCACTCGAGCGTCTGGCTCACGGGGTCAGTTGAGGCCGAAGCGACAGGCCTGATCGATGCGGGCTTCCATCTCGCCGGGGTCGGACTGATAGACATAACCAAGCTCTTCAGCTAGATGACGGCGCGATTTCTCGAGCATGGTCTGGTCTTTGGGCGAGAGCTTGCGACGGGTCGAAAGCGCGGTCAGGCTCTTGATGACTTCGCACAGCTGAAAGACATCGCCCGTCTTGAGTTTGTTGAGGTTGAACGTATAGCGGGTTGGCGCTTTGGTGGGCAGTTCGATGTCGTATCTCTGGAGATACTCCATGATCTCGGGAACTTCGGTGGTTTCGACCACGGGCCGCACCATACTGTCCTTGCGGTCCAGGTTGATCATGATTTTCAAACCATCGTCACCGAAGGAACTGACCGTGAATCGGGTCGGTCGTCCCAGAACAATCTTCTCCTCGATGGATTCGACTGTACCCAGGCCGTGCAGGGAGTGGAAGATTTTGCTTCCTTCTTCTAGTATCATACTCATAACACAATGCTCCTCAGTCGCAGAACGACTACTAATGGGGTATACCCGAAGGATTGCCGCCTCAATCATGGACAATCGATTCTCGAAACTGGTGTTTAGTTCGCTGGTGGTGCACCTGGTAGTGCTGGCCGCAATCGTGGCCTGGTTGAGCCGACCCCAGGGCGGCCAACCGGCTGAGGAATTGGTGTTACGCTCGGTCGAACTCGAGAAGGCCCAACCGTCTCGACCGCTTGAGCCGGCGCCCGCGCCGACCGCCCCACCCCAGCCAAGCCAGGCCAAACCCCGCCCCCGACCGACGCGCCCCCAGTCAACCCAGGCGCCCCCGCCGCCGTCACGGGCTCCCCAGGGATTTTCCCGACCTGCCTATCCCCAGGCCAGGGCCAAGCCTACTCCTCACGACACCCGTCGCCCCCGACCGGAGCCGGTCCCCGAGCCTGGTCCGGCTGAGCCGCCGGCCTCGCCCGCTCCGACGCCGGCCTGGACCCCCCCGGCTCCCGTCAGCGCCCCGACGGGTCCGTCTGGTGATGGCGATGCGGGCGAGATGGTGACGCCCGCCAGGCCGCTTTTCATCCCTGAACTCCATCTGCGCGATCCCAATCGCAAGTTGGTGTCGGTGGCGGTCATCTTCACCGTGCGTCCGGGGGGAGACTTCGAGGTGCGGCTGGCCCGCTCGACCGGCGACGCCGAACTTGACCGTCAAGCCCTTGAACAGCTGCGTAAATCCAGGTGGCGAGCCAAGAAGATCAATGGCAAAGAGGTCGAGGCCGAGGTCAAGGCCGAGGTGGTCAACGTTCCTTGAGCTAGAACGAATTCCGGATATAGCTCGTGATCATGTCGCGATAACCGGTCATGGTGAAGTTGACGATCACTTCGTTCTCGACTCCGGTCACCTGGAGCGCCCCGGCTCGGCCGTACTCCTCGAGTACCTCTCGGGCCTGCAAGACCACGTTCTTGACCGCTTCCCGCGCTTCTTCCGAGCGGGTCTCGAAGCGAATCAAGAACTCCAGGTTATTGTCGTCGACCAGATCGCCCTCCCAGGCCATCAGTTCGACTCCCTCGAGCACTTCATCCAGACGCTCTTTGCCAACCTTCTCGACGACTCGCTGGGTGTCATGCTTGTTGAGCCAGTTCAGAAATTTGAGTAGCGAGCCCTTCTGGTTGAGGATGGCGCCGTAAGTGTCTTTGTTTCGGTCGAGGTCGGCCAGGGCTCGGGTGAGGCGCGTCTTCGGCATGGTGGCGTCGCCTTTATCCAGGCGTTGTAGAATCAACTCGGCTTTGGCCACCGTAGGAAAGCTGATGAAGCTTCGTTTGTAGCGGGTCAGAATGCGCGAGCGGGTGGGGTCCTCCCAGCCCTCGCGGAGCACCAGCGAGGCGGCTTCGTAGTCTTTGGTGGGATAGGGGGCCCCGATAGAGTCGTGGGTCAGGCCGCTATAAAAAATCTCTTGCAGGCTCGGCCAACCGGCTACCGTCACGGCCAGCATCGGATGAGGCCGACCGTCTTCACCCAGGCTGTCGACGCGAATGCACTGGACCGGCAAAAATGAGGCCAGGGCGTTGCTGCCTCGTTGGATCTGGATGGCTCTCAAAACATACTTCAGGAAGGGATTTGCCCCGTTGCCATTCACCCCTCCAAAGGCTTCCCAGGCCGCTTGCAAGAGGGCTTGAAAGCCCTTGTCTTCGGTGCGAGCGTCGACCACCGCCAGCGAGATTGCGTCAGGGGTGACGAGAATCTCGGGGGCAGGAATGGCGCTTTGCTCGGTCGTCTCCTGGCAGAGCGCGGGTGCGGCCAGCAGCACCCAGAGGGTCAAAATCAAAGCCTGACGCATTGGTTGTTCATCTCCATTCTCACGCAACCACAAACCGGAGCCCTTCCATAAAGTTCCGGGGAGTGTCCCGAGGTTAACCAGGCTGCAACAAAGTTGACGAACAAGAAACCTGGTGATGCCCTATGATTGACGCGTAAAGATACACACATTTTTCAGGAGACTACGATGCACGTTAAAACCCTTGCCAGCCCTGCGGCGCGACCCAATGTCGCCCCGATGCGCCCCCCCGTGGCCAGCGCCGACAGCAACGAGCCCAAAGACAAAGTCGAAAAGGGCCCTTCCGAAGCCGGTGACTTCGTTCAGAAGTCGGTCGGCGGACTCACCATGCTGGGCCTGGCCATTCCGGCCATGTATGCCGGTGTCCTGGGCGGCGCCGTGGTTGGCACCATGCTGGGCGCCGGTTTTTCGCCCGTGCTTTCGTCGGTCACCACCTCGGGCGCTGGCAACTTCTTGCTGGGCGTCTGGCACGGCACCAGCTTCGCCGCTAAGGCCGGGATGTTCCTCGGCGGTAGCGCTGGCCTGGCCGGAGCGCTGTCGATTGGCGCTGGCGTGGGTCGCACGGTCGGCCGGATTTTCGGCGGCGAGGGCGGAGACGGCAAGCCTAACCGCAAGCTCAACGCCCTGGGCAGCGCAGCGGCCTTCGTTACTACCGGTATCGGCGCGGCTGCCGGCACCACGGGCGGTGCGCTCATCGGTGCTGGCGTAGGCGCCACCGGTAGCTTCCTGGCTCAAGGCTTCTCGTTTGGCAACCTGGGCGGAGCGGCCGGCATCGGCGCTCTGGCCGGCGGAGCCGTCGGACTGATGACCGGCAGCTGGGGCGGTTACAAGTTGACCACCACCGCCAACAACATCCTCGGCTGGGCCGCCGATAAAGGCAAAGGCGCCGTCGATGTGGTCACCGATCAGCACAAGCCGAAAGAAACCAAGTAAGCTTCGTTTTTACCCCGGCGGGTGATGGCTAGAAGTCCTCCTGAAGGAGGACTTCTTTGCTTTTTGTCCTAGCCGTGGGGGTGCTCATGACCCTGGCTGCGCCCTGTCCGCCCGACGCCGTTCCTGACGGCGTCGAGCTGTTGCTTGAGACCTCTTTTCGGCGGGCCGTCGAGCGTGCCCGGGGCGAGTTGCTCGTCTTCGTGAGCGAGGGGGCGGTGCTGTGTGAAGGCTGGCAAGAGGGGGTGCGCCACGCTCACCGGTTGGGCTGGGCGGGCGTCGGTCCCGCCGTGGGGGCTTCCCACCATACGTCGATGGCGGCCGCCTTCATGCGGCTTTGCTATGGCGCCTGGGCGGCCCCGGCCGCGCCCCAGCCCCACCCTCGTTTACCGCTCGGCTTATCGAGCTACAAGCTGGGGGCTCTGCGCGCTTTGCCCGCCGAAGCCCTCGAGGATGAAAAGCGGGCGCAGCGATGCTTGAGCGAGCAGGGGGTGAATCTCTTTACCGATACTCGGGTCGAGGTGACCGTGGCCAGCCCTCTCAGTCTGTCCGAATTCTGGCGGCGCCTGCAAGCCGCCGGTCGGGCAGGGCATGCCGCTCCCTGGCGCCCGACGCCGCCGCCCCTGCGGCAGTGGCCGTGGTTGGGGCTGGGCTGGGTGGCCCTGGGTCTGGGGGCGATCCAAAGAGTTTTCTTCAGGGCGTCGAACGAGCGTTAGTGCAACTGTTGATCTGTGTCATCAACGAGACGGAGAAGTTGACGGAGTTCCTGGCCGGGCTGGCCGAATTGGGGGTTAGCGGCGGGACCATCATCGAGTCCCAGGGCATGCCCACCGTGTTGGCCACCAAGACGCCGGTCTCCCTGGCTTTTCGGCATTTGCTCTCAGGAGAGCAGCCCTACAACTACACTTTCATGTCGGTAGTCGAGGGAGGAGAACTGCTCCAGTTGGTGCTGGCTGCCATTCGAGCCGGCGAACTGCCGGGCACGGGCCCGGGCAGCAAAGGCATCGCCTTTCACTTGCCCGTCACCATCATGACGTCGCTCGGTCCCCAGGCTTCAAGTCGCGCCGGGCTACTGCAGAAACCCATGCTCGACGCCCTCGAGCAGTTGCAGCCGAGCGAGGTCGAATGGCTGGTCGAACTGGGCGATCGACTCGTGGCGAGTCAGCCTCTGAGGTCCGAAGCGAGGCGGGGGCTGCCTCGGCTGGCCTGTCGCTTCGTTCTCGAGGTGGTCGAGGAACAAGCCCGCGAATCGGTATCGCTCCTCGAGTTTGGCCTTGACGGGCTGACCCTGATGGCCGCGAAGTTTCGCCCTCCGGGTTGGCCAATGAGCCTGGCGGCTCCGGCCGAGTTGGCCGACTGTAAGCCCACCCCGTGCCTGGTCAAATCGTGCCATTCCAAGGACGGCAGTTACTTGCTCAGCGTGACCTTCGCTCCCGAGGTCGAGGCTCTGCGCGCAAGCTGGTCGGCCCGGCTTTTGAGCGCCTTTGGCTATCATGAAAGCCACTTGCCAAGGCGCCGTCAGCATCTTGCCTGGCCCAGTCCGGCCCGTCTTATCGAATTTGGCCAATCGGTCGGCCAGGCCGTGGATGTCCTGGACCTGGGGATGGGTGGTGCCTGGCTTAGCTGCGAGGCCTCTATCGAGGCCGCTCGCGAAGTCGTTCTTCGGCTCGATGAGGAGCTGGACTATCCGGGAGTGCTGGTGGACGCGGCCCCCGGGCGGGTTCTCATGCGCTTTCATTCTCTGGGGCCGGCGGCTCATCTGGCGCTGGGCCAAAAACTTGTCGAATTGGCGCGGGGGGTCTGATGCACGGCCCTCCCGTCAAAGCGGTCTTACTGGTCATCGGATTGATGCTGGTGGCCGCCGTGGGCTCTAGCAAAGCCCTGGGAGGCAGCCGCTTTCTTTCCGTTCGGCTACTGGCCCGCACGGGCATCTTGTTCTTGTTGCTGGGTGCTGTTATCGGTCCTAACGGCCTGAGGCTACTCGATCCAGACGTGCTCGAGCAACTGGGGCCGATCGTCGTGTTGGGGCTAGGCTGGATCGGTTTTCTCTATGGCATTCACCTGGAATACCGCTGGCTGCGGCGCTTTGCCTCGGGTCTGTTCCTCACCGCCCTGGGAGAGTCGGCCTTCACCTTTTTGACTGTCCTGGTCGTGTTCTGGGCGCTTGGCCAGGGCGCCAACCTGCCCGCCCTGCTCATTCTGGCCTCGGCTGCCGCTGGCACGGCCCCGGCCGCCCTCTTCGTGCTGCGCTCGCAACTGCCCAGCCGAGGTCCGGCCTACGAATTGTTGCGGTTTTGCGCCTGTCTGGACGACCTGCCTGGTTTGCTGGCACTGGGTATCCTGTTTTCTTTCTCGCACGGTAAGGGCAACGGACTGATGGCCGTGGGATGGTTCGTGCTGCAGGTCGGCGTGGGCGTGATCGGAGGGGTCCTCACTCATTGGTTGCACGAGTTGGTGGCCGGTCCCGAAGGGGGCGATCCGGGCGCCTTCAGTCTGGCCTTCTTCGGGGTGGTGGGTCTTACCTCGGGGTTTGCTTCCTACCTGGGCTTATCGCCTCTGTTCGTCAACGTAGTGTCCGGTATCACCTTCGCCAATGTCTCGTTTCACAGCGAGATGGTCTTCGCCGGCCTGGCCCGACGCGAGCACACGGTTTATGTAATCTTCCTGCTATTGGCGGGATGTTACTGGCCTTTCAACGGCTTCACCGCCTTTGGGATGCTGGCGCTCTATATCGGAGCTCGACTGCTGGGCAAGGTCGCCGGTAGCTATCTGTGCGCCAACACTTTCTTGCGAGGGCCCCAGTTCAACATGATGAGTCGGGTGCCCCCTTACTTCGGTCTGGGTTTGCTGCCCCAGGGCGGATTGGCCATCGCCATGGTCATGAGTTACCTGTGGGCGTTTCGCGGAACGGCTCAGGCCTGGGCCGTCAACGTAGTCCACCTCTCGGTGATTCTCAACGAGTTGGTGACTCCTTACCTGCTCTTTGTGATCTTGCGAGGGATCGACGAAGAATGAGGGCTGCCGTCTCGCTGTTGGTCACCCTCGGTCTGGTAGTGCTGGCCCGAATGCTGGTGGGAGGGCACCCGGGCCACCCGGCCGACGAGGCTGCTCTGTGTCTGGGGGTGGTCATGATCGCCTCGTTCTTGATCGGGTCGCGGCTTCCCCAATTCAATCTTCCGGCCATCACCGGCTATATGTTGACCGGGGTTCTACTCGGGCCTTCGCTGTTGGAGCACATCTTCGGCACGTTTCCTATTATCTCCGAGACGGGTTTGCGAGACCTGAGCCTCATCAACCACATTGCCCTGGGTTTGATCGCATTCACCGCCGGCGGCGAACTCAAGCTCTCGGAGATACGTCAGGGATGGCGCAGCCTGCTTTCGATCACGGTGGTCCAGTCGCTGGTGGTGTTGGTGGGGGTGGGCGGGTGTGTCTATTTGATGGGGCAGCGGTTGCCGGGCTTTGAATCGATCACCGCCCAGGGCATGACCGTAGTGGCGGTCCTGCTGGGCTGCACGGCAGTGGCCAAGTCGCCCGCCACCACCATTGCCGTAATCAACGAATCTCGCTCGGCGGGACCCTTGACCCAGGTAGCCCTGGGCGTGACCGTGATCAAGGACATCCTGGTGATCGCTGTCTTCGCAGCCGCCTTCACCGTGGGGCGCTCCATCATGGAGCCCGATCAGGGGTCGGGGGTCGAGGTGGTGCTCGAGATCGCCTGGGAGATTGCCGGCTCGCTGTTGTTGGGTGCGGTCCTGGGCTGGTTGTTGAGGGTCTTCATCGAGCGTTTTGGCGAAGAGTTGCCCCTGGTGCTGTTGGCGGCCGCCTTCCTGGCCGTCTACCTGGCCGAGCACATCCATCTACACGGCCTGATGATCTGCATGACGGCGGGGTTCGTGGTCGAGAACTTCTCGCCTCACGGAGAGGAGTTCATCGAGGCCGTCGAGCGCTACTCTTTGCCGGTCTACGTCGTCTTCTTCACGATGGCCGGGGCCCAGATGCGGCTGGACTCTTTGCTGGCGGTGGGATGGACGCCGGTCATCCTGGTCACTTTGCGGGTCTTCTTCACCTACGTCGGAACCTGGGCCGGTGCGCGTCTGGCCGGCGAGAGTCCCGTCATCTGCAACTATGCGGGTCTTGGCTTCCTGGGTCAGGCTGGCGTGACCCTGGGGTTTGCCGTGATTATCTCCCGAGGTTTTCACCACCTTGGCGGTTTGCTCAGCACGGTCATCGTGGCCGCAGTGGCCATCAATCAGATTATTGGCCCTATCGCTTTTCGCTACGCTCTGGGGGTGGCCGGCGAGGTTGGGGCCCGTCAGGAACGACGAGTGACTCAAGACGATGAACCGTTCTAGGGACTTGGGAAGGAGGGCTCTTTCGACTTTCCGAACCAATTTTGGATATGTTGAGCTCCTTCCAAAAATCAGAAGTCGAGCGAATTCTTGAACGGGCGGGGTATTCGGTAGCCGATCTCAAGTGGTGCGGCATGACCGAGTTCCCTTATTACGAGCGAGAACTGGCTCCCAGTCGACTACCTCAAGATACGCAGGTGTGTTGGGACCCTGGCAGCGGATACTATTTCGCGTTCTATACCTCCGGGGTTGAATGGAGAGGTGTCTTTTCGCCGTCCAAGGCGTTCGTCCGAGCCAGCTATGTGGTCGACTCCTGGCATTCGATTCCGGGCTTTCTCTACATCTGGGCCGAAGAGCTGGTGGAAGAGCTGCAAAGCGGACCAGTCTGGAAAGGCGCCACCGAGGCAAGCGCGGGGCGCAATCTGCTCAAACGCAGCCAGCTCAATGTGGTCGGCCAGGCGTTGCTCGAGGCGGGCATCGACCTGGCTGAGGTCGACTGTCGAACGACCGGTCCCGCGGTGTTGTTCGTGCACCGAGCCAGTGGTTTCCAGTTTACCCTGACCAGCCCGACCTGGACGAACTTTTCGGGAGAGTTCGCGCCCGGACCCGGCGAGCCGTTTTCTGACCTCAACTGGGTGAAGGTCATCTACAAAGCCCAGCAGTGGGGGCGGGCCTTGCGCGAAGAATTGGATCTGCGGGCCATGACCGCCGAAGAGCGTGCCGAGCGTGAGCGCCAGAAGCGCGAAGAAGAGGAACGCAAAGCGCGCGAAGAGGCCGAACGATTGGCCCGGGAAGAGGCCGAACGGCTCGAGCGTGAACGCATCGAACGTGAGGAGGCCGAGCGGCTCGAACGCGAGCGGCTCGAGCGCGAAGAAGCCGAGCGACGCGAGCAAGAAGAAAATGACCGGCTCGAGCGTGCCGAGCGCGAGATCTGGGAGAACGGAGAGTGGACCGTTACCCTACTTGAACTCGAGAACGTTCGTGGCTTTTCCCGCAAGATTGTCGAATTTCCCACCCAACCCCGTCGCCTGACCCTGGTGGCCGGGCCCAACGGAGGTGGCAAGACCACCGTGTTGATAGGGCTGGCTCTGGCCCTGGCCGATCCGGGCGAGGCCCTGACCTTTCTTCAGTCGCCGGCTGCTTCGGGGATGGTGGGGGAGGAAGCCCCCACGGCCACTCTCCGCGCCACCCTGGTGGGCCCCGACGATCGGGTGGTGATCGTCGAGACGGTGATCGGGGCTGGCAATCGTCTGCTCAAGAAAGACCCGGTGCCGTTCCTGCTGGTGGCCGGCTATGGGGCCGCCCGGGGGGGGCGGCGCAGCCAGCCAGCCTCCGGCTACTCTCGCCTTCGGGCCTGCGATTCGCTACTCGAGAACCAGCCGGGGCTCGAAGAGCCTGAACTGGTGCTGCGGCGGCTCCAAGCCAGGCTGGGCGATGAGTTTGATTCTTTTCTGGGCAACTTGACCGGGTTGCTTGAGTTGCCCTCAGGCACGAGCTTGAGGCTGCTCGAACAGGGCGGTCTGGTGATCGATACCTCGAGTTCGATGCTGGCCTGGTCGGCCTGGTCCAACGGCCTGCGTTCGACCTTCACCTGGATTTTGGACCTGGTCGGGCAGGGTCTGTCGGCCGGTCGTTTCGGCAGCGGACTTCACGGCCTGGCTCTGGTGGATGAGATCGAGCTTCATCTGCAAGCGACGCACCAGGCCCACATCCTGAATGGATTGACTCGTCTGTTTCCGCGGGTGCAGTGGGTGGTGACCAGCTTGAGTTCGACCGTGTCTCGGGGCGCAGCCACGTCCGAGTTGGTCAATCTCGAACTGGTAGAAGTCTAAACCTTTTCCGGTCTGACTCCCAGGCGGGCATAGAGCTTATCCTGAAAGTCGTCCGAGCTAAAGACGCCCGGCAGTCCCAGAGGCCTGAACAGGCTGGCATGGCGGCGGGTGAGGGCGAGCATCTCCTCGCCTTCCTGGCGAAACTCTTCTAATCGGCGCTGGTATTGCTCGGTCTCGACCACTTGAAAATCGGTGAGGTCGAGGGTTTGTCCGTCGGCGGGAAACACCCCCACCAGCCCGGGCAGGCCGAGTTCTTGCTCGTTGAAGTTGAGCAGCACAGAGTCTTTGACGAAACCGATGAACGACGGCCCTTCGAGGTTGAGCGGCAGGGCAAAGGCTGCTTTTACCTCGATACGGTCAGAAAGCTTGGTCAGCGGGGTCGGACGGCGCCGACGCGACGAGAGCACTTCGCACAGGTAGCAACGAGTATCGCTGCCTTCGAGGTACTTCTGCTCGCCGAACCAGAGCGCCGGTTTCCAGATGTTGAGCCCGGTCTCGGTGACATCATAGGCGTGAGGATAAGGGCGACGGAAAGTCATCGGACCCGGTCCATCGCTGAGCAAGAAGCGTTCGGCCAGATGGCAGGCCTGGCTGTGGTGGGCAAACCAGGCCGCTTTGAAGGCGAAACGCTCATAGTCCCATGAGGCCTGCAGGTTGCGGCCATCCACCACCACCGGAATACGCGAGAACAGGCAACGCGAACTCAACAGCTTGAGGTAATCGGCGTTGCGGCCGGCGTTTTCCCAGAATCTCCAGCTGCGTCGATGGCGCAGATAGAATGTGCATCGGACCTTGCCGTCGACAAAGGGGTGGTCGAAGTTCAGGGTATCGCTCTCGATGTTCTTGTCGGTGATGCGCAGGCGAAGCCCTTTTGACCCGTGACGAACCAGCCAGCAGACCTCCTGGGCTTCGACCGTCAAAGCTGCCGACACCGCCACCACCAGATGGCGCAGGGCTCCGTCTTCGAGCTTGTAGGGGTCGGTCAGGGCGTTGAGCAGTGGCTCGAAATCGATCATCTCGCGGTGCTCTCTCACCACGAACGTCACCAGCGTCTCCCACGGAGCCAGTCTCACCCGGACCGATCCCGAGTCGAGCCGGTCAGCGCACTGAACCAGCTTGAGCAGGTAGTATTCGGGGGCCGGAAGGCGATAGCGCTGCAGCTTGTCGCGGGCATCGATAAGATCGAGCGTGAAGTTGCCGCTCGAGTTGAAGTCCCCCCCCTGCAACTGCTCCTGAAGATAGTCCTCGAGCCGCATGGGGAGAAATTCCCGGCGGCTTCAAGGAATCCTGGCTACCAGCCTTCGACTACCAGGTTTCGGGGGCGGATGGGTAGATCGGCCAGTTGGGTCAAGAAGTAGTCGAGTTCGCTGTTCTCGCAACAGAGATAGAACGACGTGCTTTCTAGTTCGGGGAGGTGCTCGAGGATCGACTGTCCCGAGATTCTGGCCATGGGCCCTGGCCAACCGGCCTGCTCGCGCTCTTCGGCCAGGAAGAGATAGCGGCAAAATCCTGGCAGATAATAATCACGAAACTCCTGGTCAAAAGCCAGCTGATGCGGGTCGGTGACCTCGTGAAGCAGAGTAAATCGCCGGGTCTTTCCGGTCAAGAGAAGCTCGAGAAACAGGCTGCGGGCGGCCACCACACTGTGGTCGCGGGCAATCACGCACAGGGAGCGGGAGTCGTCGGGAGAGAGAACGCTCGAGCCGAACGGTCGGGTGATAGAGAGTTCTGACCCGACCTCGATCTGATCGTAGAAGGCTCGGCCGAAGCCACCTTTTCGGCTCACGCTGAGCTGGAAGTTCGGCCCGTCAGAAGGGGCCGAGCTAAGCATCAGAGGACACTGTCGACCCTGAAAATCCACCAGGACCGCCTGCCCGCACTCGAAGCCCAGAGGCCGCTCGGCCGCGAGGGTATAGGTCCTCAGGCAGTTGGTCTCCTGAAGGATTTCGATCACCCGATGCCGGGTTACACTACTCGGGTCCAACAGGCCCGCATTTTTTTGGGGACGCAACAAGATTTGCACGTCACCCCTCCATTCGCCCCGCCCGTTGTAGTTGCGACACTAAGTCTAATAGAATGCCTCGACATGAGCATCGACAATTCCTCCTGGTTTGGACTAGTATAAATTAACCACGGGCTACCAACAACCTTGAGAGCGCGTCCGGGTTTTAAGCCACAGATGGCATCAAGACTCATGTATGTGCTGCTCGCTCTGACGGCGCTGGGCTGGTGTGAAGGCCTCTCCCGCTACTACGAACCGGCGGGGCAGTTCGAACTCTACACCGGACGACGTTCGCGTCAGTCTGTTGAGGATTATTCGGACGGACGGTTCAATCAGCCGCGCTCGGGCCGGCGCACCATCGTGATCGTGCCTTATGGGGATTGGGATTACTCTCGCGACCAGCAAGGGTTGACCCGGTTTCTGGAAGCCTTCTTTCAGTTGCCCGTGCGCTGGGAGACTTCCCGGCCTCTGGCCGGTCGGGCCAACCGGTCCAAGTATTCCGCTGATCAAATCCAGCGCGAGCTCAGGCGGCGTTTGCCCTCCGACGCCCTGGCGATGCTGGCTTTGACCCAGGTCGATCTTTATGCCGAAGACTCCGGACCGGGCCGGTTGCTTTTCGGGCAGGGTCACTACTTCAATCGGACGGCCGTGGCCAGTATGAACCGGTTGAGCAACGAGCAGGCGAGCCTGCGCCGCCACCGGCTTTATAAACTGGCCGCCCACGAGCTTTTGCACACCTTCAACCTCCGCCATTGCAGGCGTTATCGCTGCCTGCTCAACAGTTCGGGAAGCGTGGCCCAGAGTGACCGGCGACCTCTTCACCTTTGTCCCGAGTGCCTCGAGAAACTCCAACACGCCGTGGGTTTCGATGTCGAGGCCCGCTATAGCGACCTGGTCGAGGCCACCTCCGAGGCCAGACCCGGCGATCAGCAGTGGTTTGCGGCTCGCCTGGCTTTCCTCCGTCAATAGCTGGACTTCTGGGGCGAGTTTTCCTATAATCGTGGCTGTGGAAAGGTGGTTTTTCGAATGCTAAACTTCACCGGCAATCTCATCTGGTTGCTCTTTGGGGGGCTGACCGCCGCCGGGGGCATGATGGCCGCCGGCTTTACCACCTGCGCAACCATCATCGGTATTCCCTTCGGGATCGAGCAGATCCGGGTGGGCTACGCCATGCTGACCCCCTTCGGCCGCGAGGTCCTCATCGAACGCGAGACTACCCGCCTGGAAAAGGTTCTCAACCTGGCCTGGTTTGTCTTGTTCGGATGGGCCCTGGTCATCAACCATCTCTTCTTTGGGGCTATCTTGACGCTGACCGTGGTGGGCATCCCTTTCGCCCGTCAACATTGGAAACTAACCCTGTTCTCGGCTTTTCCCTTCGGCAAGAAGTTCGGCAAGCCGCGGCGGCCGGCCGAGTATACCGACGGACCCCGTGATTAAGAGGGAAATGCCCGACCACGGGCAAAACTAGAGGCCATGGCGAGTTTTGCCGATGGGACCCCCGAGAGTAAGCCGTCGCGGCTGGATTTTCCTCGTCCTCCCCAGTTTCCCAGTCTCGGCTCGATCAAGCGCGTCCCCACCCCTCAAGAACTCGACGAGCCGGCCACCATTGCGCCCCCGCCTCCGCTCACCGAGCGGCCGCGCTCAGAGAACTTGAGTCGTCAGGTCAACGAGCTGACCATCGAGGTCGAGCGCCTGCGCCTGGGCCAACAAGAGGGCAGCCATCTACCCGGGGCTCTGGCTTCGCTAGAACAGCGCGTCGGCGAGTTGAGCGAGCAGCTCGAGCAACTGCGCCAACAGATCGAGTCGGCTCCGACTTCCGCCCAACCGGCGGCGGCGGTCGCGGCAGCGGCCGTGGCGGCTACCACCGAAGTCGACCTCGACATCAGCACCGAGCACCCACCGACGCTGGGTTTCAGTCTTGACGACTTGCTGCGAGTGGTCATCAAACACGGCGCCTCTGACCTGCATATCAAGCCGAACGCGGCCCCCACCGTTCGCCTCGACGGCGATCTGATCCCGATCGGCAACGACATTTTGACCCCTGAACAATCCCGCTACCTGGTGCTCACTTCCTTGCCGCTGGTCAAGCGCCATCGACTGCTGCAACGTCGCGAGGTAGACCACGCCTATGTGTGTGGAGAGGTCCGCTTTCGACTCAACGCTTTTCTCGAGCGCGGCCATCTGAGCGCCGCCTACCGCACCGTGTCCTCGGACATCCCCGGGTTCGCCCAGCTTGGGCTGCCCCAGGTGCTCGAGCGACTGGGGCGGCTCAACGACGGATTGGTGCTGGTCACGGGTCCGGCCGGGTCAGGTAAGTCCACCACCCTGGCCGCTTTGATCGACTTCATTAACGCTAACCGCAAGGCCCATGTGGTCACCATCGAGGACCCTATCGAATTTCACCATCGCGACAAGAACTCGTTTATCACCCAACGCGAGGTCGGCACCGACACGGCGTCTTTTACCGAAGCTCTCAAACAGGCTTTGCGCCAGGACCCCAACGTCATCATGCTGGGCGAGATGCGTGACCCCGAGACCATCATGACCGCGGTAACCGCTGCCGAGACCGGTCACCTCGTCCTGTCGACCTTGCACACCCCCAACGCCGTCGGCGCCATCGACCGTATCGTCGATTCTTTCACCGGCCAAAGCCAGAAGCAGGTTCGCGTCTTGCTCTCTACCTGTCTCAAGGCGGTGGTGGCCCAAAAGTTGCTCAATCGACAAGATGGCGGCGGGCGGGTGCCGGCTACCGAGGTCATGGTTGCGACCTCGACCATCGCCTCGCACATCCTCGACGGTCAGACCACCGAGATTCACCAATACATCGAACAGGGTCAGAACGAAGGCATGCATACCTTCACCCAGTCGCTGGCCCGGCTGGTCGAGAAGGGCCTCATCACTCGCGAAGACGCCCTCCACTTTGCCGACTCGCCCACCGACGTGCGCTTTGCCACCGAGGGCCGGGTGAGTGGCGGGGTCTCTCACAGCAACGACGGCTACATCAACTACCTCTAGGAGACTCCATCGTGACTACTGGTCTGGTCGACGCCAGTCGACCGTTTCTGGAATATCTCGAGAATTGGGTCGGTCAGCTCCCCACCACCAGTTTTGCTCGGCTCATCGAAGAGGCGGGCGGGCCGCGAGGCGTGGCCGTGCTGGGCGTCGACCTGGTCAACGGTTTCTGTAAAGAAGGCGCCCTGGCCAGCTCCCGGGTCGGGGCTATCGTCACCCCCTCGCGACAACTGGTCGAGCGGGCCCACGGCGCCGGGGTTCGGGACTTCTTCTTCCCTTGCGACGCGCACCCCGTCGATAGCCCCGAATTCGAGGCTTTCCCACCTCATTGCCTGGTGGGCACTCCGGAGTCGTCCCTGGTGTCCGAACTGAGCGGTCTGCCCTTCGCCGACCTGTTTGAAGTGCTGCCCAAAGGCTCGATCTCGGCTCTGGTTTCCACCGGGCTCCAGCAGCGCCTCTACGAGCGTGAGCAACTTCGCACGCTGGTGTGCGTGGGGGACTGTTCCGACCTGTGTCTTTATCACATGGCGGCCGGCCTTCGCTTTGTAGCCAACGCTCGCAAGCTGCCCTGGAAGATCGTGGTCGAGGCCCGTTCGGTCGACACCTATGATCTGCCGGTGGACACGGCGGCTGAACTAGGCATCTTGCCTCATCCCGGCGACTTTCTGCATGTCGTGTTCCTGTATCACCTTCGCCTTATCGGGGTCGAGGTGGTGGCTCGGGTCGACTGATACCTGGGGGAACCGTCGCCTGGGCCTTGAATAGCCCGGCATGTCGATCTTTGGGTTGCTGTATCAGGCGCACCAGCGCAAAGCTTCCGACCTCCATCTGGTGGTAGGACTCCCCGTCACGCTACGATTGCACGGCCAGATCGAGCCCCTGGGCTCGTCGCTGCTCGACGAGCCTCAAGTGCGGGCTCTGTTGGCCGAAGCCATCGGTGATCAGGAAATGGCCCGGCTCGAGCACGAAAAAGAGATCGACGCCGGCATCACCGTGCCCGACACCGGCCGCTGTCGCGTAGCAGCCTTCTATCAGAAGGGTAGTCTCTCGGCCTCGTTTCGACTGGTGCCCACCGAACTGCCCAGCCCGGGTAAGCTCGGTCTACCGGCGGCGGTAGGCTATTTCAGTCGTTTGCAAAACGGGTTGGTCCTGATCACGGGGGTGACCGGTTCGGGCAAGTCGACCACCATGAGCATTATCGTCGACCAGATCAACCGGGACAGACGCTCGCGCATCATCACCATCGAAGACCCGGTGGAGTATCTGCACACCAGTAAGCGCAGCGTGGTTCTGCAGCGCGAGGTGAGGCTCGACACCGATTCTTACGGTAAGGCGCTGCGCGGGGTGCTACGCCAGGACCCCGATGTCATCGTGATTGGCGAGATGCGCGACCACGACACGGTTTCGGTGGCCCTGACGGCGGCCGAAACGGGCCACCTGGTGGTGTCTACCCTGCACACGAAAACCGCCACCGAGACCATCCAGCGGGTCATCGACACCTATCCCGCCAATCAGCAGTCTCAGGTCAGATCTCAGCTGGCCGACACCCTTCAGGGGGTCATCTGTCAGCGCCTGATACCCAACCAGCAGGGCAACGGGGTGGCTTTAGCCTTTGAGGTGCTGGTCGTCAATCGGCCGATTCGGACTATGATCCGCGAAGGTCGGCTAGAGCAGATTCCCAACGCTCTGCTGACGGCGAAAGAGGCCGGCTGTTGCCCGTTGGACCACTGTCTTCGCTATCTACTCGATCAGGGAAAAATCGATTAC
This sequence comes from Vulcanimicrobiota bacterium, assembly GCA_050250895.1. Taxonomy (GTDB): domain Bacteria; phylum Vulcanimicrobiota; class Xenobia; order Xenobiales; family JADMJV01; genus CAYRFU01. The sequence goes on from JBFWNU010000007.1 coordinate 325,096, forward strand.
GACGCGGCCATTTCCCACTGCCACGACCCGGAGTCTTTCGACATGTTGACCGGGGTCGGCGCTCCCATGCTCTTCACGGTGTGAGGCGTGGCCAGACGAGATGGGTCGCGCGTCAGGTGGGTTGAAACCTAGCTCGCCAGGTGTTTATGAGAGCCGTCGCAGAAAGGGCTGTTCTGGCTGTGTTTGCAGCGGCAGAGAGCCACTTTTTGCGTCTCTTCAATGACCAGTTCCAACGGCGAGAACGACGTGCCTTTATGAGAGCCGTCACAGAAAGGTTGATTGCTGGATAGTCCGCAGCGGCACCACCAGTAGGTCCCGGGCTCAAGAGTGGTGACGCTCGGAGTCGTGTCGGCAATCTTGGGAATGTCCATCAGGTACCTCGCTTCCGGGCTCGTCATTCTCGGTGATCAGGATACTTCCTGGATGGGGACTCGGCGCCTGACTGAGCAAGATCACGCCGATCATCAGCAAGGTCACTCCCACCACCAGCGGAGTGCTCAGGTGCTCGTGAAAGATCAGCGGCCCGCCCAGCACAGGAACGATCATACTGGTGCAGGTGTAACTGGGCACGACCACCACCGCTCGGCCGTGGTTGTAGGCCCACTGGGTCAGACAAAAGCCCAGTCCGGTGACTACCATCCAGACCCAGAGAAAGAGATTGCTGATGGCCGGTTGGCCGTCGCTGGCCAATTTTTGGGCGATCAGGCCAAAGCCGGCGAAACCCCCGGCGCACGCGCCCAGCAACAAGCCCGCATGGCTGGTGGGAGTGAGGGCGACCACGGTGGTGGCGATGACCACGAAGGTGGACAAGGAGGCGGTCAGCCACCATAAGTCCGGAGCTGAATCCAATTGGCGATGGTCACCATAATAGCCGGCCAGCACGGTGCCCACGATGATCAGGAAGATGCCGAACAGTTCGCGCTTGCCCAGCGGTTCGTGCAGCACGAAGGTAGAGAAGACGACCAGGCACACCAGCCCAAAACCCGCAAAGCTTGCAATCACCGAGGCGCTCCCCCAGGCCAGGGCCGGAAATAGCAAGGCGACCCCGATCATGGTCAGGGCGGTTCCCAGCAGCCACTGCACGAACTGCAGCGAGACTTCGGGGCATCGGCCCAGTTCGCGCAGGCGCCCCAGACTTTCGATGCCGGTCTTTTGGACTCCCATGCCCACGTTTCCGAGGGCGTAGCCCGAGAGTCCCAGGACGATGGCCCAGGTTTGCTCGTTCACTGGCGATACAATTCCCTTCCTTTCGTGAAACTCCCGGTTGAAAAAGGGCAGGATGAAGACGGCTGAGCTTGAATAAAATTCCAATGGGAGTCCTGACCAGAGACGAAATCGTGAAAGCCGTTCAGGCCGGCCACATCGAGATTGATCCCTATCGTGAAGAGCTGGTAGGGCCCGGTTCGGTCGATCTGCATCTGGGCAATCAATTTCGCGTCTTTCGCAAGCTTCATCGCATCTATCACGTCACCGACGAGTCCGACTTTCAACAGATCACCGAGCTGGTCGAGGTCGATGACTATTTCGTGCTCATGCCCGGCGAGACCGTACTCGGGGTCACAGTCGAGAGGATTCGGCTGGCTCCCTTTCTGTGCGGTCGCCTCGAGGGTCGCAGCCGTTTCGCCAGGCTCGGTCTGATGGTCCATATCACGGCCGGCTTCATGCAGCCTGGCATCAACAACCATCAGGTGCTCGAGATCAGCAACGTGTCTTCGGTTCCGCTGGCGCTACATCCCGGCACCAGACTCTGCCAATTCGTCTTCGAACGCACCGAAGGGGAGGCCGTTTATCAGGGCCGCTTCGCCGACCAGAAGATTCCGTGAGGGATTTCCAGCCGGTGGAGAGAATCAGTCCCCACGATGGCGAGTGTGGTGGAACGTGCGAACAAGATCGCGCCAGAACTGGCAAACTGGCTCAAAGGTCTGGCGGCCCATCCGCTTTCCTTCGACGGCGACACGCCCCTTGATCAGATCAGCAAGAACTACGTTCGTCTCTGGTTGACCGAGTTTTTTGCCGAAGAGGCGGACGAGGTCGATCTGGATTTTCGGGTAGAGACCACCGAGTGGCTGATCGGTTGTTGGGCGCGAAGGGCTCGACCGGATGTCGGTGCGGCCTGCCTGTGTTTTTACGTCTATGACGATCTGGCTCCGACCCTGACGGTGGCCACCGAGTCTCCGAAGGGCTTTCCCTTTCGCAGCCAGGAACGCGTCGACACTCTGGAAGAGTTGCTGCAACCGTTCTGTCGTCGCCATTGGAGCGAACTCTGGGGCACGTCGGGGGTGACCTCGCGACGAATCTATCAGGCGGTCGACGCTGCCCACGGTGATATTGGGCGTTTGGTAGCCCAGAAACTCGGTCTCGAGGCAGGAAGATTGCGCCGAGCCATCGAGTGGTTCGGCCTGGGCGACGAGGTCAATCGCATCCGCACCCAGCATCAGCGACCGGTTTTGCGTTTTCGCAGCCTGCAGTCCCAGGCCAGCCTTTATTCGGATCGATGGCGGATCTATGAACGTCGAGTGACTTCTTCCATCGAGGGGTGAAGCACGGCGAAGGCGCCTTCACGACATTCGGGAGCGACCATCAAGAAGCCGCCGCCGGATTTCTGGCCCAGGGCCAGGATGGCGTCGGTGCGAGTGACCTCGGTGATCTCCTTCCACTGGTTCGGCGGTCGGATCAGCACGCGGATGGGGTTGCCCGAGCCGGGGTGGTAGACCCCGAAGGCTGTTTCTCCGGGGCGGTCCTCGCGCAGATAGTAGCGCCAATCGGCGCCAAATTCAGCCTCGACTAGAGCCCGAATACGCTCGAGTTCCTCCCCTTCTCCAGGATGGCGCAACACCTTGAAGAGACGGCGTTCGGCCAGGCGCCTCGCCAGATCCGCGAGCAGAGGGTCGCTGGACTGCTTCCAGAGCTTGATGGCGTTGAAAAAGTCGAAGTCGTCCATCCCCAGAAAGCCTTCCAGAAAACGCTCGGGAGAGATGGTCTGGCGTTCGAACAAAAACAGCAGGTTGGCCGGCACCTTCAGTTTGTCTCGGTCTTCTGAAAAGACCTCCTGGGCCCGTTCGAGCACGACTCTGAGCAGCAGTTCGGCCGAGCGCACCGTGCGATGCAGATAAACCTGCCAATGCATGAAATAGCGGCTGAAGAGAAACTCCTCGACCGCCTGGGTGCCTTTGTAGTCGACGGCCAGATAGAGGGTGTCGTCGTGCATCGGCACTAGCGTGTGAAGAATGCGCTCGATGTCGAACAGCCCGTATTTTACGCCGGTGTAGAGCGAGTCGCGCTGAAGATAATCCATGCGATCCACATCCAGCTGGCTGGCCAGCAGCTCGTGAAATACGGGACGAGGGTAGGTGCCCTCCATGATGGCCACCACCGCTTCGGGGTCCACCCCGTGCCGGCTCAGGATCGGGGCCAGCCGCGAGCGCACGATTTGACGCCCGAGGACCTCGTGGTCCACCCCGGAAAAGACGCGTTCCAGGGCGTGGGAGAAAGGCCCATGGCCGAGATCGTGAAGCAGCGCCGCGGCGCAAGCCGCCTGCCGCTCTGCGAGCGCCATGTCGGCCAGGCCGTTCTTCTGCCACAGGTCCAGCACCCGGTACATCAGCCACATCACGCCCAGAGCGTGTTGAAAGCGTGAATGCTCGGCTCCGTGAAAGGTGGTGAAACACATGCCCAGCTGGCGAACATTGCGCAGGCGCTGAAACTCGGGACTGTCGACCAGGTCCAGGAGCACGGGCCAGGGGATGGTCAGATTTCCATAGACCGGGTCGCGCAGAACCTTTTCGTAGTGAGAAGTCACGCCCTCAGGTGGTACTGCTCGGGCTAAGCGACTGCGAAAGACCCTGCAGGAAATAGAACAACATGTTGGCGGCCAATCGCGAGGTCGGCTGCTGGCGATCGTCATGCGGAGGCGAGGTCTCCATGAACTCGACCAGGCCGACGCCTCTTTCGCCCGCCATCGAGGCCATGGCGCAGCAGGTACCCGGTTGTAGTCCCAGGGGCGAAGGGGCCGAGACTCCGGGTAAAGTGGTGGCGTTCATGTCGAAGCTGACCATGGTCGCCACCGAGTCCATCTGCACTTTGTTCAGAGCGCCATCAAAGGCGTTGAGGACATTCTCGCGACCCAGCCAGAACTGCTCGAGATTGACCAGGGTAGCGCCCTTGGTCAATAGATAGGCGCGGTGGCGCGGCGAACAGTGCTGTTCTTGAATGGCAAAAGCCACGAAGTTGGCCGGGTCGACCGGCCCGTCGGGCTCTTCGAGGATGCGGAAGAAGGCGGTGCCGGAGTTGAGTCCAGAGATTTCCGGGTCGCGCACATCCAGGAATTTGTCCACGTTGATGAGGCCAAACCAATCCACCACCTCGGCCGCGACTCCGTCGCGTTGCCGATTGCGCTGGCGCAGATGGCGCTGAGCTTTGGTGTATCCCATCACCGAGCTGTAGGTGAGATCCTGGCCGCCTCCGAGAACCACGATGATGGCTCCGGTCAGGGAGAGATAGTGGATCAGTTCTTCCATTCGCAGGTGGGTCTCGCGCAGCCGAGCCTCGTCGCTGGTGCCGTTGGGCAGGCGCAGATCGCCGATGTCGACGATTCCGCCAGCCAGGTTGTCGACGAAACCGGGGGTGAGCCGATAGAAAGCCTGACGGATAGCCTCCGGGCCATGGCGGGCCCCCGGCCGGCCACGGCCCATGGTGATACCCAGATCGTCGGGAGCCCCCACAATAATGACCTGAGGCCGGGCCTCGAGCAGACCTTGAATCTCGCTGTGGCGGTCCCAGGTGCGAACCAGATCCCCCAGGCGAAGGTCGTCGTGCTCCCCTCTGGAATAGAAGATCGAAGACCTTCGGCCCGCCGGATAGGCACGGGTTAAGAGTAGTTCCCAATCCATGCCGCGGCCTTCGACGAGCAGGATGCTCCTCCTGTGGGCGCTAACCTATCGCCGTTAACGAGAAACCCATCTCTCAAGACACCTTGCAGGGTTTCCAGGGTAGGGCAAGAAGTGACAGTTACACTGTAAATGGGCAAATCGGTAAGCTTAGAGCAAGCTCCCGAAGAGGGCGCTTCCTGGAGTCTCGGAGAACTCAGCCAGATCACTCAGGAAGAGCTGGAGCGTCGCAAGATACCCAATCCTGGCGGGAGGGTATCTCAAGTTCCTAGTGCCCGGACCATCCGCTACTATACCAGCCTCGGGCTGGTCGACCGACCTTTGGGTTACGACGGGGGAGTAGCCCAATACGGCCACCGGCACCTGATGCAATTGCTGGCCATCAAAGTGCTGCAGGCCGAGTATCTTCCCTTGCCCGAGATCCACAAGCATCTCCACGGTCGCAGCATTGAAGAACTTGGCGAGATTGTTGATTCCGCCACCCGAGATGAAGAAATACCAAGGGAGCCTGCCGCCCGCGTCGAATCCTGGCTGACCATCGCGGCACTGCCCGGAGTTCGACTTATGGTCGAGGATAGGCAGGCCCTACTGGAATGGGTGCGCAATCACTCGGATGAGGAGGCCGTCGAGAAGCTGAATAGAGCTTTGAAAGCATTAACGAATCCTGGTGCGAAAACGTAGACGGAATCATAGGGGAGGGGTTTCTTGAGCTCCGCTCCGGCGCTTGAGCTACTCAGTCCCGAACTTGACCGACGCTACCGGCAGGTCCCTATCGGGCCCGGCTTGGTATTGGCTGAACAAGCCGGCCGCGTGGTTTGCTTTCCTATTCAGCGACTAGGATTCCGGGCCCGAATCACCGGCCCCACCGCGGCCGTCGAGGTCTTCCAGACCTTCGTGAATTCAAGTTCTCAGCCCATCGAGGGCACCTATCTGTTTCCGCTGGGCGCCGGAGGCTCGCTGGTGCAGTTGCGGATTTCTGTAGGACAGCGTCCGCTCGAAGGCCAGGTGCAGGCCAGGGAAGTTGCCCTGGAACGATTCGCTCAGCGCGAGCAGCCTCGGTTTTTGGGTCAGTTGTTCGAGTTCGAACAGGCGCCGATTCTGTCCATCGGGCTGGGCCGGGTGGCCCCCAACGAGGTGGTCGACATCCAACTGGCCTACGCCGAGTTGCTCGAGACGGCCGATGGCGGTTTTCGCTTCCACTTTCCTTTATTGATGCACCCCTGCCTGGCTTCTGGCACCCCGGTCGAGCAGGCTGGCCGCGTGTCTGAGCAGCTGGTGCTGCCGCCCGGACTAAATCAGGGGGCGCAGGTGGCCATGTCGCTGGTCCTCGACGGCGGCGAGTTGACTCCCGGACAGTTGGCCTGCAGCCAGCCGGTGGCGACCCAGGTTAGTCCCCGGGGTGATATGGCGATCGAGTTCAGCCGACAGAACCCGCTCAACCAGCGAGACTTCACCCTCAACTATCAGCTCTGGACCGAGCGCGCCCCTAAAGCCTGGCTGCGGACCGGGCCCAAACATTTCTTGTTGAACCTGTTTCCACCCGCCAGCCGGGTGGCCAGTTTTCCTCGCGATCTGGTGATCCTGGTCGAGGGCTCCGAGGCCATGAAGGGCGAGAATTTCGATATCGTACGCCAGGGGATCGCCCGCTTGCTCGGCAGTCTCGAGCCGGCCGAGCGGTTCGCGCTGGTGTGTTTCAATCGTGAGCTAGAGGGTTATCGGCAGGGAGTGTTCTGCCCGGCCGAGGAGGTTCCCCAGGGGCTGGAGTGGATCGGTCAGTATAACGCTCGCGGAATCGCCGACCTGAAGGTCTTGCTCGGGCGCGTCCTGCACCTGAGCCGCGAGAAGAATCGCACTCTGGGCGTGGTCATCATGGCCTGTGGTGGGGTGGGTAACGAGCCTGAGTTGTTCCAGATGATTCAGAGCGGAGCCCGCGGCATCCGCTTTTTCACCGTGGGCGTAGGCCAGGGAGTCAATCGGTCGTTCCTGCGCAAAGTCGCGCGTTCCACCCAGGGGACCTGCTACATGGCAGGTCCTGGCGAGTCGCTTTTGATGGCCATGCAGCAACTGTCTGAGGACACCCGCCAGCCAATTCTCTCCGATCTTCAGTTGCTCGACCGCGATTTGCATTTTCAGGGCGACTCGGTCACTCCCGAAGAACCCGGGGTGGTCTGTTTTAACCGCCCTCTCACCATAATGGGATTGCGGGCCGGCGAAGGCGGTGTCGAGATTCAGGGGCGCAGCCCCAGCGGCACCGTCTGGGCCGAGACCGCGGCGCCCGGTCCGGCTTCTAACCCTGCGCTTCATATGGTGTGGGCTCACGAGAAGGTGCGCGAGCTTCAGGATGAACTGCATCTACAGGTCGGGCCCAAGACCAGCTTACTGTCCAAGATGATCCAGAATCTGGCGGTGGAGTACCGCCTGCTGTCTGAATTCACATCTTACGTGGTGATGGACGGCGCCTCGCGGGTGGCCACGGTCCAACCTGGTTTGATTCCCTCGAGTTGGAAGACCGAAGACGAATTCGAGGGCGAGGGATTGAGTGCCTCAGAGCTGTTGCAGGCTGCCCAGGAAGAGGAAGAAAAGCTCGAGCAGTCCCAGAAGCCGCGACGCGAGGGGTTGCGGATGAAAGACACCGCGATCACCACCGGCAATAAGAAGTTCTCTTCCCAGAGCAAGCTGTCGGGCGAGAATCGATTGCACGGCGGGGTGAAGACCGGAGTGGTCACCAAGCCGATGTTGGACCGCAGTCCCCGCACGAATGCCGGGCCTGCGCCTGCGCCGACGCCCACGCCCACGCCCACGCCTCCTCCGGGTCCCACCCCCCCCACCGGCCCGACGGTCCCGTCGCCCGAGCCGCCGCCGGGCGCCTCGCCCGAACAGGTGGCGCGCGAGTTGTTGCGATCGGATCCTCGCTATCGCGAGCTCTTGATGGGCGAGATGCGAACCCTCTACTCCTCTTTGGGAGCCTCGGCTCAGGGCCCGCCTCATCCGCAACTCAGAGACCACCTCGAGAAGGTGCTCGAGCGGGTCAAGCAGATCGCTCCCCGCTCGCCTGTTCTGCAAGAGGTCTATCGGGTCGGCCATACCTACTATCAGAGCTTGCTCAAAGGTGAAGAAGAGGCGGTTCCTCGCATTCAGTTCTGGATCACTCGTTTCGCTACCCTGTTCTAACTTGCCGCGCACAATCTCCGCACGTTTGCGGCGGCCGGATAAAGGAGTCAGGGGTCCTTCTTCGTAAGAGATCGGCGGAGGAAATTCGCATGGCCAAGCGGCGCAGGCCTGAATTCGACATGTTTGACGTGGCCAGCGGGAAGATCTCTCTGGACGACTATCTGGCCCAACGTTACAGCGAGGTCGATCTGCAGTCCAAGGTGTGGGTCGAGAAAGAGGACAAGGTCGAAGAGTTGCTGGCTCCCCCCACCAAGGATGAGCCCATGGTCGTGCGCCAGGTCTATCCGTTGCCCGCCGACCCTCCGCCGCCGGATCCACGCCTGCCCGCGGCAGCCAGGCCAGTGGTAGCGGGCTCCTCGGCTCCGATGGCGCCGCCGCCGGTCGAGCCTCCGTCGGTCCAGGATGCGGGTGATCGCTATGACCCCGAGCCGCCAGCGGCGGATTTTCCGGCCGTGCCTGACTTTGAGTCGCTCTTGAGTCAGTTTCATGAGGCCGCCCGTGACTTTGAAGAACGCAATCGCAAGGAATAGAACAACGATTGCGTTTTGTGGCCATCAGCGACACCCACGGTTGGCACTCGAAACTGGCAGTGCCCGACGGCGATGTCCTGCTTCACAGCGGCGATCTATGCAACCGTGGAGCCCTGGCCGAAGTAGAGAGCTTCGATCGTTTCCTGGCGAGTTTGCCCCACCCTCATAAGATCGTGATCGCGGGCAACCACGACTTCTGTTTCCAGCGGACTCCCCAGGAGGCGCGCGCGCGCCTGACCAACTGTGTCTATCTCGAGGATGAGGCGATAGTGCTCGACGGCATCAAGATCTACGGATCACCCTGGCAGCCTCGCTTCTGTGATTGGGCCTTCAATCTGCCCCGGGGCCCGGCGCTGGCCGAGAAGTGGGCCTTGATCCCCGAGGACACGCATATCTTGCTCACCCACGGGCCGCCCAGGGGTTGTCTTGACCTGACCCACGACGGGCGCGAGGTGGGTTGCGAGGACCTTCGCCAGCGTCTGACCCAGCTCTCCGTCAGACACCACATCTTCGGACACATCCACGAAGCCTACGGCCATCGTCTGGTCGACGGCACGCACTACTACAACGCCTCGGTGGTCAATCACTTCAAGCGGGAATGGCATCCCGCCTGGGTGTTCGACTTCGAGCCGCCCTCAGGCCGCGCTCCCTCCTCGTGACTCAAATTCCTGGCACTGCTTTGGCGCGGTGGCTGACAAACGGATTCAAGGTGGGGGGGCGCAGCTTCTGACCATCCGACTCGAAGTCGAGGTTCAACAGCGCCTGGCGCAGAGCCACGGCCGAAACCGGTTTCTTCAGGCAGGCGCACTCGGTGCTCCAGCGGCCATCTTCAAAGCATGGTTCGGCGGTGACCACCAGCACCCTCAGCTTGGACAACCCGGGATCGACGCGAATGAGGTCGAGAAAATCGAGGCCGTTCATCTCGGGCATGTGCAGATCGAGTAGCAACAGTCCAGGACGACCGCCGAAGTCACGCAGTGCCTCCAGGGCTTCGCGACCATTGGCCGCCTCTTGACTTTCAAAGCCCATCGAGGCCAGCAGTCCGCGCAAAAGCTTGCGAGTAGTATTGCAATCGTCGACAATGAGAGCGTTCATAAGGGGTGTATCGGCCGCTTTACGGCCAGCTGAAGAGGAACGCGCCGGTCGCACTTGAATAATAATCGTCCAGGGAGGTGGCTAATGGCTTCCACAGTTTGGAAAGGACACCTGACCTTCGGGCTGATTTCCGTCCCCGTTCGCTTGACGGTGGCGGCGCGCCCCAAGAGGGTTTCTTTTAATATGGTCAATCCCGACACCATGTCGCGGGTCAAGCAACAGCTCTTCGATCCGGTGACCGAGAAAGTCGTCGAGCGCAAATCACTGGTCAAAGGCGCCGAACTCGAAGACGGCAGCTATGTGCTAATCACCGACGAGGACATCCGTAAGGTGACACCGGCCTCATCCAAAACGATGCAGGTGCTCGAGTTCGTCAAGCTTTCGGACGTCGATCCCATCTACTTTGACGACAGCTACTATATCTTGCCCGATGGCGAGGCCGGCGAAAAGCCTTACTTCTTGTTGGCCAAAGCCCTCGAAGTCGAGGGGTACGCGGCCATTGCACGCATGGTCAAGTCGCAACGCGAGAGCATCGTGATTGTTCGGCCATCCAACGGCGGATTGGCCCTGCATACCCTGTTTTACGCCGATGAGGTGCGTCAGGCCGAGGGGTTCGGCGATCCCGGCAAGGTCGAGTTGCAAGAGCAAGAACTCGAACTGGGCAAGATGTTCATCCGGCAACTGGCCGCGGATTTCGAGCCCGAGAAGTACCACGACACCTATCGGGCGGCACTAAACGAGATGATCGCAGCTCGAGCCCAGGGTCGCGAGGTTCAAGAGGTCTCGGCCCCGGCCGCGCCACCGGCTCTCGACCTGATGGCCGCGCTCAAAGCCAGCCTCGAGTTGCCCAAGAAGAAGCCCATGGCCGAAGTCGAACCCGAGGCCGAAGAAGCCCTGAGAAAGGCTCAGTAAATTGGAGTATTTCTCCCGCAAGCGAGCGGGCGAGATTCTGGGGGTATCCCCGGGTCGGCTGCGCTATTGGGAGAAACTGGGTCTGGCCGAGTCCACCTCGAGCAACGGCGAACAGTGCTATCCTCTGACCGAGTTGATCCGCCTGCGAGCGGTCGAGCGCCTGGTTCGCCAGGGGGCTCGGCCGCGGACCCTGGCCCAGCCTCAGCTACGCGAGAATCTGGGCACAGCCCGTCTCGAATGCCACGGACGTCGCCTGGTGGTGTTTTCCAACGGCCAGGGCGAAGAGGTGCTCAGCGGACAGCTGATGCTCGACTTTGACGAGGCCGGCTCCGAGAGTCCGCCCCGTCGCCTGCGCCCCCGCCAGGACTGGCAGCAGGTGGCGGCCGAAGCCCGGGCCCGGGGCGACCTCGAGGCTGCCATCGAGGCTTTGAACGAGCTGGTTCGGCTGCGTCCAACTGATGTCGAGAGTCACAACCAGCTGGGGATTCTGTGGCTGGACGCGGGTCGTCCCGACGAGGCGGCGGGGGCGTTTCGTCATGCGTTGTGGTTGGCTCCGGGCAGCTCGGGGCTGCGCTTCAACCTGGCCAATGCCCTCGACGAAATGGGTGACCTCGAGGCGGCCCGGGGCGAGCTCGAGCGCGTGCTCTCGATGGACGCGAACTTCAAGGACGCTCACTTCAATCTGGCCCTGGTGCTCGAGAAGCTGGAGCGTGGCTTTGAGGCCTATCGACACTGGAAGCGCTACCTTCAGCTGGATCCAGCCGGTCCCTGGGCTGAAAAAGTGCGCTCCCTGTTGCGTCATCACACCGGTGGCGAGGTCATTCCGCTACGCCCGGGATGTCGCTAGATCAATATCGCCAGAAGCGCGATTTCGAAGCGACCTCCGAGCCGACTCCGGGCGAGCCGACGGTTTCCGGCGTGCGGCGCTTCTGTCTCCAGCGGCATCGGGCTCGCCGACTACACTATGATCTGCGACTCGAGTTCGAGGGGGTGCTCAAGTCGTGGGCTTTGCCCAAAGGGCCAACGCTGACGCCCCTCGAGAAGCGCTTGGCCGTGCCCACCGAAGACCACCCACTGGAATATCTCGAGTGGGAAGGGGTCATTCCTCCGGGACAGTACGGAGCCGGCACCATGCTGGTGTTCGATCGGGGTCACTACGAACTGTTGGGTGAGGGTGACATGGCCGCCCAACTCGAGCGCGGTGATCTCAAGCTTTGCTTGCATGGCCGCAAAGTTCGGGGAGAGTTTGCGCTGGTCAGGACCAGTTCGGACCAGTGGCTGATGATCAAGAAGAAAGACGCCATGGCCGACCCGGCCTGGGAGCCGGAAGAGCACGTCTGGAGTGTGGTTAGCGGCTGCACCGAGGCCGAGATCGAAGCCGGCCGTCGCCGACCGGGTCCACATCTCACCACCTGCCCCGACAAAGCGCGTCCCGCCGACCTGCCCACCAGCCTATCACCCATGTTGGCCCGCAATGCCAACCCGTTTGATAGTCCGGACTGGTTGTTCGAGATGAAGTGGGACGGTTTTCGAGCGTTGTGCTTTGGTCAGGACGGCCGCTTGCGAGTGATGACCCGGCGCGGCAATTCGCTGACGCGACAGTTTCCCGAGTTGGAGCGGCTCAAGACCCAGGTGGCGGCCGAGAGTTTCTTGCTCGACGGCGAGTTGGTAGCCCTCGATGACGAAGGCGTTCCCGACTTTCAAAAGCTGTTACCCAGGATGCACTCCGAGCACCGGGCGACGGTGGCTCAACTGGCCAGGACCCGACCGGCCGTGCTCTATCTCTTTGATGTGCTCCATCTCGACGGGTTCGACCTGACCGGGATGCCGTTGGTCGAGCGTCGTCGTCTGTTGCTCGAAGTGGTTCGCCCCGATGGCGTGATTCGCATTTCGGACACCATCGAGGAGCACGGCAGGGCCTTTTTCGAACTGGTTCGAGAACGCGGTCTGGAAGGCATCGTGGCTAAGCGCAAGGCCAGCAGCTACACTTGTGGTCGCAGCGATGATTGGCTCAAGATCAAGGTCAGCCAGACCCTGGACTGCCTGGTTTGCGGCTTTACGGCCCCCAAGGGCGGACGCATCCGCTTCGGCTCGCTGGTATTGGGGCGGTTTCGCGAGGGCAAGTTGGTGCATGTGGGCAACGCCGGCTCGGGCTTTAGCCAGGCTTTGTTACAAGAGGTGAGCGAGAGTTTGAGCGAACTCGTCATCGACACCTGCCCTCTCGAGCCGGTCCCCAAGCTCGACGATCCGGTCACCTGGGTGCGCCCCGAGTTGGTCTGCGAGGTGAAATACGCTGGCTGGAGCGACTCGGGAGTGATCCGCTTCCCGGTCTTTTTACGCCTGCGACCCGACCTGCGGGCCGACGATTGTCGACCCCGCCAGGCCCCGCTACCGGTGGCCATCCGCAAGTCGGGGGTGGTCTATCGCGAGGTGGACGGCTACCGGCTAAAACTCACCAATCTCGAAAAGGTGCTGTTTCCGGCTGACGGAATTACCAAAGGTGACCTGGTCGACTATTACGACCGGGTGGCCGGTCTGATTTTGCCTCATCTCAAGGACCGGGTTCTTTCCCTCAAGCGTTATCCCGACGGGATCGAAGGCGACTTCTTTTTCCAGAAACGGCCTCGCAACGAGTTTCCCGAGTGGATCGAGACGGCCGAGTTGGAAAAGTCCGACGGTACCGAAGTGGAGGGAATCCTCTGTAACAACCGGGCCACTTTGCTCTATCTGGCCAACCTGGCTTGCATCGACCAAAATCCGACCTTGAGCCGGGTGGGCACTCTCGAACAGCCCGACGTGATCCTATTTGATCTCGACCCCTCGGATTGTAGCTTCGCCGAGATGATCGAGGCCGCTCAAATCCTGGAGGGGATTCTCACCAGCCTTGGGCTGAAGTCGTTTCCCAAGACCAGCGGCTCTCGGGGTATCCACATCTATGTGCCGGTCGGACCGGGCTATAGCTTCGATCAGACGCGCTTGTTCGTCCAGGTGGTGATCCAGGTGGCGGCGGGTCTTCGCCGTGACCTGTTCACTCTGCCTCGGGTGCCAGGCAAGCGGGCCCCGGGTAAGGTGTACATCGACTATCCGCAGAACCGCAAGGGTGGGACCACTGCAGGGCCTTACGTGGTTCGAGCCGTGGCCGGAGCCCCGGTTTCTACCCCCCTGGCATGGTCAGAGCTTAAAGCCGACCTGGATTTCCACGCCTTTAACCTGCGCACCGCCCCGGCCCGGTTTGAAAAGGTCGGAGACTTGCTGGCGCCGGTCCTGACTCTCAAACAGCGCCTGGAGGAGCCCATCGCCCGGCTCGAGGCCATGCTCGTGTCGGGCTAGCGGCTCAACCGATAGGTATGGTCATTCCAACCGGGACCATCGCTACTAACCCGATCTTGCCCGTAGGTGAGGGTGTAGTCATCCCAGCCGGGACCGTCGACTTCGATGCGGTTGCCGTGACGCGTCAAGTCGTAGTCGTTCAAGCCGGGGCCGTCGATCTGAATCAGGTCGCCCCGGCGGGTAATCGTGGTGTCGTTCCACAACGGCCCGTCGACCTCGATGCGATCAGGCGAGCGTTTGATATCGAAGCTGCCGGCGAACCCCGGCAACTGCACCCGCACGACGTTGCCGTCGGCGCGGATACTGTAATCGTTCCAGAGAGGGCCATCAGCCCGGGTCTGATTGCCGGCCCGGACGAAGTCGAATCCACCCCCCACGTTGGGGCCGCGCAGGGTGGCCTTCGACCCGTCTTCATGGACGGTGTAGTTGTCCCACAGAGGCCCGTCGATCTCGATGCGTCCGCCGCTGCGGGTGATGTCGAAGTCGGCGCCCAGACGGCCGCGAGCCTCGAGTCGACTGTAGTCGTTGATCGCTGAGGTCTCGTCGAAAGCCAGGCTCGGCACCAACACCAGATTGCCGTTGGTGTCGTGGAACAGACCCTGGCCCAGATAGATGCCAAAGGCGGAGTAGGGGACGTTCTCGGTATCACCGTCGGAGTCTTCGGTGGTCTGGCGCATCAGGTCCACCCGGGGCAAGCCGTGCGGGATCACCCGGAAACTCGGATCGGGCAGCGTCAGGCTGTCACTCATCGATTGGCTCAAGCTGGCTTCGGCAGGAGCAGCCTGGGCGGTTGCGGCCAGACCCAGCAGGGCACCGGTCACGGCCAATCCTGCCAGCGCACCCTGGGCCAGCCAGTGCCGGTCTGTCTGCAGGGGAGCCGGGTCGGTCTGCACCCGCAGGTCCACCGGGCCCGGAGCGGGTTGTTGGTCGGCCCCTGGCGGGGTCAGGCGTCGGAGGGCGAGTGGTTGGACCCCTTCTGCTTTACGAACCATGGTTGCACGTTAGGCAAGTCGGGCCGCCGAGGGTTTGCCGCCAGGTTAACTTTTGCAGAGCGTGGAAAGGGACGGGATGAAGTGTCCATCTTGCGGGCAACGCTGCGAAGGCAAATCGCGTTGCCCAAAATGCGGCCGCACCCTGAGTCCCGGAGGTGGGTCACGCTCTAGGCTGTGGTTGATCTTGCTGAGCCTGGTGCTGGTGGCCATGGTAGGGGCCGGAGTCGCCTTTTGGATGCACCCTGAGTGGCTGCCTCCGTCGGTGCGAGAGCGCCTCATGCCACCACCGGCCTCACAGACCAGCTCGGTGACGGCGGATCAGATTGCCCAGATAGGCTGTGGACCACAGCTGATAGGTATTTGATTCGGTCTCGTCGCCGGCCGCGCCGTAGGCGACCGCCTTCCAGCCGGAAGGACCCACTTTGAAGCCCCAGAGTTCGGTGTTGGCCAGCCTTCCGGCTTGCCCTTCGGCTCGCGCCAGACTGGCCAGGGCGGCCTCCAGTCGCGGAGCCAGGGCAGGGTAAGCCTCTCGTTGCTTGAGCAGGCCGGCCGTCAATAGAGCTGATTGCCACGACCAGATCACGGTTCCGTGATAAGAGTTGTGGCCCAGGCTCTTCCAGTGTTTGGTATTGATGCTAAAAGCCGGATTGGCGGCCAGCGGGCCCACGGGCGTCATGATGCCGACGGGGTAGGGCAGCTCGAGCAGCGTCAACATCTGCTCGACCCGCTCCTGGCTGGGATTGGAAAAAAACAACAGAAACCCGATGTCGCTGTTGACCACCTCGACGGGTTTGCCGGCGGCGTCGAGCGACAGGGCCGGAAAGGTCAGCCCGGCGGCCGGGCCGGGCCAGGCTGCCCCCTCCAAGAATTTCGCCACGGTGACACCCGAGGCCAGGCTTTCGGCTTTGAGGGCGCCTTGCTCTTCGGCTGGCAACGAAGCCAGATAGGCGGTCAGTCGAGTGCGCAAGGTGAGGGGGTCGATGGTGACCCAGAAGGGCTGCGCCAGACCCGGCCAGCGAGCCAGTTGGGCCTCAGCCCGGGCCACTTGAGCCGGTTTGCCACTGCGCCGAACGGCCTCTAGAGCGGCCGGGACCAGGCAGAAGTTGACGTTGCCCGAATAGACGCCACCGCCCATGCCTTCTTCCGAATCACGCCAGTCGCCCACTTTAAGGCCCGGGCCGATGGGCACCAGGCCCTGCTCTGCTTGGCTGAGGACCAGTTCTCGGTTGAGGTCGAGCTTGGCCGAATCCAGGCTGGCGATCTGTTGGGCGTCGAGCACCTCGAGCACGACGATGGGCAAGAGAAAGTCGTCGTCCACCATCTTGTAGTCATAGATGGGCTCGGCGCTGACCTCGCCTTGACGCAGGTGTTGATAGAGCGCCCACTCGCCGAGGTCTTCCTCGTGGGCGACCTGGCCCTGGGGTGAGAGTCGGGCCAACACGCTCTGGATCCCGGCCATCTTGACTGGAGCCTTGACAGCTGGCGCCAGCAGCGCCAGGCTGATGAGGGTGTCGCGGCCGAAATAGGTGAGAAAGCGCCACGAGCCCGCCATGAACTTTTCGCGGCTGACCAGAAATCGCAGCGCCCTGCGCGCCTGGGTCCCACGCTCGTCAAGTAGAGCTTCGGTTTCGGGAGTGATCAGCTTGCCCTCGAACTCGGGCAGGGGCTCGAACGGCAGATGAATGCGCAGGGTAACCGGAAACGCTGCCGGAGCCGTAAACTCGAAGCCGCCACGGTCGGGAGCCGCGTCGACCTGGGGCGGAAAAGTCCAGACAGCCTGGCAGAGAGCTCCCGTGAACAGCTTGCGTCGCACCGTCAGTCGACCGGTATCGCTGATCGTCGCCTCACGACAGCGCTCGTCCTCGAGCCCCGCTTTGTTTCGCTCTTGACGGACGCGATTGCCGAACTGGGGATCGTGACTCCGTTCGCGGATAGCCCGCAGGCTATCGATCATCACATCCTGGCAGCGCAGTCCGGGCTTGATTTCGGCCTCGATGACGATGGCCTGGCCGGTCTGAACTTTCTCAGGAGAAACCGACTTGATGACGAGTTTGTCGGGTTGGTCGAGCCAGAAGGCTACCCCCGAGTTTTCGGCGGGAAAGGCGGCCACCAACCGGCCGTCCTTGAAGGTGACATGGCATGCCATTCCTTCCTCGGATAGGATCCACTCGGCCTGGTGGCTGGTTTGGGACCAGGCAGGGCCGCAGGCCAGCAGCAGCAACAGCAAAAGAGAAAGTTTCGGCATCGATGAGCGTTCGCCCTCGAGGGCAAAGCTCTTGCAAGCTCACCACCGGCACTCTGACTTTAGGGCCCGGGCCAACTGGCGGTGGTATTCTCGCCGGCTGATGAGGACCGAACCAAAGGCCTGCATGTGGGCCGATTGCTGCTGGCAATCGAGCAACCCGAACCCTCGCTCGCGCAGATGCTCGACCAGATGGACCACGCACGCCTTCGATGCATCGCTGGCCCGATGAAACATCGACTCGCCGAAGAAGGCGCCTCCCAGGACCACCCCATAGAGGCCCCCCACCAGGCGGTTTTCCTTCCAGGCCTCGACCGTCCTCACAAAGCCGCGCTCGAAAAGCCGGCTGTAGATGGCGATGATCTCCTCCGAGATCCAGGTGCTGGCGCGATCGGCGCAGCCCCGAATCACCCCCTCGAAATCGCGATCTCGACAAAGCTCGAACGGCTGGGATTTGAGTCTTCTGGCCAGCCTGGCGGGGCAGTGAAAACGCTCCAGGGGCAACACCGCTCTTGGATAAGCGGTATAGAAGGAATAGCCGCCCCCCTCGTCGGCCATCGGAAACAGGCCCTGGGTATAGCCAAGCAAGACCTCTTCGAGCGGGTTCACTGGCGGGGACCGAGTACCTCGAACACTTCGACCGTGCTACGTCGACCGCGAATCTCGCTGGTCCCCAGGCTGCGCGTCTCGAAGTCGTCGCGGACCTGTTGCTCGGTCGAACCTGCGATCAACACGTGCGCGTTGAACTCGCGGGTCAGCTTCTCGATGCGCGAGGCCACGTTGGTGGTGTCGCCCATGGCCGCAAACTCGCGATGCCCGGTCACCCCGACATCACCGACCATGACCTCGCCGCTGGCGATGCCGATCCCGATCCTGAGCGACGGGCGATTCTGGCTCGCCCAGTTCTGGTTGAGTTGATCGAGGGCGACCAGCATCTTCAGCCCGGCCTGGACGGCGTGCAGGGCGTGGTCCTCGTCGGCATCCTCGGCCTGGGCGCCGAAGACTGCCATCATCGCGTCTCCGAGATAGGTCATCAAGATGCCCTGGTGGGCTACGATCACCGAGCCCAGACTCTTGTAGACCTCGTTAAGCTGGCTGATGGTCTCTTCCAGCGGGCGGCTCTCGGCCAACCTGGTGTAGTCCCAGATATCAGAAAAGAGGATGGTGGCTTCTTTGGGCAGCAGAGCTCGGGGTCGGGTGGTCGCCTTGTAAGTGCGAAAGCGAAGCAGTTGTTGCCCGATCTGAATCAGGTCCTCGTCTTTGAGGATGCGCATGCCTTCGACCGGCTCGGCGTTGATCCAGGTCGGGTTGTCCGATTCGGGGCGCAGGGCAAAGACCCCGTCTTTGCTTTCAATGGTAGCGTGCACCCGCGAGACGGTGCGGTCGTCGAGGGTCACGATATTCTGGCGGCGCCCCTCACGGCCGATGGTGGCGGACTCGGTCAGGGTCCAGTGTTGGCGTCGATGGGGCTCGGTGTAACCCTCGAGAAAGGCCACATCTTCGCGCAATCGCACCAGCCGCACCTTTACCGAGGCGATGGTCAATTCGTCGTTGGGCTTGAGTTGGCGGAAGGTGGCCACCTCGCCGTTGACCTGGATGGGGAAGGCGGGATTGATGTTGTTGAAATAGACCTGGCCCTGAATCAGCTTGAGCAGACCCTGGCGATTGGCCACCCCCGGTTCGTTCACCTCGATGTCGTTGTGCTTGTCACCCTCGCAACCGATGGTCATGTGCGAGTAGCATAGGGGGACGCGCCGCTCTCCGTCGGGACCGATCAGGTGCAGGTCAAATCCGGTCCGCAGCCATTGGCGCTCGGCGGAGAGGACGGTGTGGTCGGTCCGGATAGTGGAACGGTCGGAGTCGCTCATAGACCCCGCTGCTTTCTGCGCTGGCCCGGTTCTCCCTGGTGACGAGATGACAAGGTATGTCGCGGTTACGGACTCTGCGGTCAAGCGGCAGCCAGCGGCCCACAGGACACCACCTGCCCTCGTGGAACCTTGTCCGAGTGAGCGAAGATCGTGTCTTAGAGATAGGAGATCTGCTGCAGTCGCTGGCCAGCGAAGGTCGGGTCGATTCGACCGGCGGCTTTTCGCTCGATCCCAAGAAGGCCCTCGAGAAGCTTCAGGAGCGACGCTTCGAGAATCCGTTTTTCTACGTGCTCAAGCTGGTTCAGTCGGCGGTGAGCGGCGGAGCCCGTCGGGTCGACATCGAGGCCAACAGCCAGGCGGTCAAGTTGAGGTACGACGGCTGCGGGCTCGAGGCCGACTCGATGATGGAGTTGTTCGGCTTTCTCCTCGACGAGACGGGGCGCCGCGAAATTCGGCATTTGAAGCATCTGGCCGCGGGGGTGCACGGCTCTCTGGCGGTCAGTCCGCGTCGCCTCGAAGTCGAGTCGTGGGATGGCGAGCAGGGATTTCGCCACAAGTGGTCGGCCGGCGGTTGGCGAAACGAGACGTTTTCGAGCAAAGGTGAACCGGCCATCGCGTTTCACCTCAGTCGTCAGGTCGGTCAGGTCCTGGCGGGCTGGCGTTCCATCGCGAATTCGGATATCTGGGACCTGCTCCAGCGCAATCGTTCCACCATGGAGCGCGAACAGGCGGTGGTCTTCGACCGCTGTGTCTACGCTCCGGTGAGCCTTAGTCTCAATGGACGTCCCCTCGAGGCGGCCGGCTTCGGGCAACCGCGCTTTCCCGGCTACGAGATCCACGAGGACGCAAATCCGCGCGAATCCCGAGCGCCCTGGTTTGTGCAGGTGCGCAATCGCGAAGCCTATGTCGAGGGTGCCGTGCACTGCAGTCATCACCTGATCGAGACCTATCTGCCCGTCGAAGACGGCAGCCTGGCCAGCCTGGCCAGGCCGGCCCAAAGCCATGCCACTGTTTGTCTGGATCAAGTTGGAGGGTCGGGCCAGCGCTGCCGGGCCTGGCTGGCCCTCGAGTCGGCCCTGAGGCCGCGTTCGAGAATCACCTATGTCGAGGACGGCGTGCTCATCAACCAGTTGAGCCCTGAACTGAATTGTCCCGGGGTGGTGGGGGTCATCTCTTGCGAGCACCTCACCAAGGACGTGTCCGGGTTCAAGCTGGTTGAAAATCAGGCTTTCGAAGAGCACCTCGAGTTGCTCCGGGCCGAGGCGCAAAAGTTGCGCCAGGCTCTGCTCGAGAATCTGCACCGCGTGCCGATCAGCGACTATGTTCGCCAGAGGTTGCAATGAACTTCGCCAGTTGGTGTGCTGCCGATCGCGACGGCCTGCTCTCGCAGGTGAACCGGCTGCAAAAGGCCTGGCTCGACAGCCCCGCCCTGGCCCTGGACTCGGTGCTCGAGGGGCTGGGGCTAGCGCCTGACCAACTGGTGGAGGAGCACTTGCGCCACCCTGACCAGCTGGGTCTGCCCGAGCTTTATGCCCGCCACACCAGGCTGGCCCTCGAGCTGGCCCGACAGCGCTGCCCCCAACACGACGCTCGTCACCAGTGGTCTTATGCGGCCATCTTTTGTATGCCCGAGCCGGCCCTGGTCCAGGCTCCCGATTTTCTCTGGTTGCTCGAGCCCAATACCAGCCACGCTTTGCTGACGCAGCGGGTGGCGGGGGTGGCCAGGCGCTTTCTGGTGGAAGACCGACTGGCGCTGGCCCGTCTGGTGACAGCTCAGGTGATCGGCTTGCGGGGGTCCAGACTGGTGGCTACGGGCCAGACACCCCGTCTGGAGTCAGGCAATCAGCCGGGGCGCTATCGCAGTCGCAGCGCCGATCCTTTCGGCCTACGCTAGGTCATCCAGCGCAGCCGCGAAGCTTCGAGCACACGACCGACGGCCAGCACAAAGGCGGCCCGACGCAAGGAAATCTCATGCTGGGTGGCCGTCTGGCGCACGTCAGCATAGGCCTGAGTCAGAATTTGTTCGAGTCGCTGGTTGACCTGTTCGTGACTCCAGTAGTATTGCTGGCGATTCTGGACCCACTCGAAATAGCTCACGGTCACGCCGCCGGCATTGGCCAGGATATCGGGCACCACCTCGATACCGCGGCGGGCCAGGACTTTGTCGCCTTCCGGAGTGGTAGGGGCGTTGGCGCCTTCCACTACCACCCTGGCCTGCAATTGCTCGCCGGTGTTCTCGTCGAGGACGCCTCCGATGGCGGCCGGCACGAAGAGTTCGCATTCGACCGAGAAGAGTTGCTGGTGGCTCAGTGCCTCTGAATCGGCAAATCCCTTGACGGTCCCGGCCGTGCCCACGTGTTGGTCCAGCTTTTCCAGATCGAGGCCGTCGGGGTTGGCCACGCCGCCGTTGACGTCGCTCACCGCCACCACCTGCATGCCCTGGCCGGCCAACAGACGGGCCGCATGGCTGCCGACATTGCCATATCCCTGGACCACGACCCGGGCTCCGGAGATGCTCAAACCGAGGTCCTGACAGATGGCTCGGCCGACCAGCATGATTCCGCGTCCGGTGGCTTCTTCGCGCCCCAGGCTGCCGCCCAGGCCCACTGGTTTACCGGTGACTACGCCTGGACTGTAGCCATGTCTTTTGCTGTATTGATCCATGAACCAGGCCATCACCTGGGCGTTGGTGTTCATGTCGGGCGCTGGAATATCACGGTCAGGTCCGATGATCGGATCGATCCGGTCGACCAGTTCGCGGGTGAGCCGCTCGATCTCGGTCTTCGACATTCTGGTGGGATCACAGGCGATGCCGCCTTTGGCGCCGCCGTAGGGGATATTGGCCACCGCTGTTTTCCAGGTCATCAGCGAGGCCAGCGCCTTGACATGGTCGTTGTCGACGCTGGGGTGGTAGCGCAAGCCACCCTTGCAGGGTCCGCGCGTGTCATCGTGCTGAATGCGAAAGCCGATGAAGGACTCCCAGTGGCCGTTGTCTCGGCGCAACGGAATCTCGACCTTCATCTCACGGAAGGGGGTTTCCAGGGTGAGGCGTTGGTCATGGCTCAGACCCAACGTGTCGGCGGCTTGAGAGAAATAGAAGTTGACTTGTTCGAAGGTTGACATGGACATGGTGGCCGCCTTCGGGATCTGCTCGGGTTGGCCTTTGGGACCGCCTACAGGTTGTTGGTGGTCGAGAACAGCTCGATCGCTTCCAGTTGGCCCCGCCGCAAAATGAGCTTCATTCCAGGCAGCTTCCAATGTTCGATGCCGGACTCGGTGCTCACCCCCAGGCGTCCCTCGGGATAAGTTCGCTTGACTTCGTCGAGGGAGTCGCCCAGCCGCAACTTGCGGTCGGTCATCACGTTCACTTTACGCAGCAGCACGCTGCCGATGTTAGTGGCTCGTCGCCCATCGTGCAGGCGCACTTCGATGAGGCGGCCCTCGCCCCCGGCCCAGCGCGCGAACCCGCTCGAGGGGGTCCCGCCGGCGTTCTGACGGGCGGTGGGCGGGCCGAGCAACTCGAGAGCCTCGGGCGAGAGCGGTTTGCCCAGCTCGAGCGGACCGCAACCGCGCCCCGGCGAGGCGGTCAACGGCGCAAATCTCCAGCTCTCGCGCTCGAGAGGCAACACCTGCATCTCGGCCACTTTGCCTTTTTCGACCGTGAATATCAATCCGGGAATGCGCCAATCGGAGCCATCCTGCTGGGCCTCGGGATATTTTTGCCGGATCAGGATGGCCGGGGCGCCCAGATAGACGCCCCGCTCGGTCGAGGCTCGGATGGCGCGGACCCGAATCGATTCGACGAGCTTGGGATCGGCGTCGCGACCGAGATGGACGAGCAGACCTCTCTGATAGCTTTGCGACCCTTGCTCGCCCCACATGATGACCCCGCTTCCGTCCTGGCCCTGGGTAGCCGGAATCTCTTCGGCGGTCAAACCCAGGAATTTTAGCGTGGCCTCGGGCACGGGTTGGCCGAGGGTGACCGAGCCCACCGACTGACCCGGCGTCACGGTCAACCGCAGCTTCTCCCAATCCTGGGCCTGGGCCGTGGCCACCAGGCTCAGCAGCAGGAGCAGCAGGTATCTCAAGGGGCGGCGGTCTCGATCTTGAGGGCTACAGGGGGGCGTCCGGGAGCATAGACGACGCGCACATGCGAACCTACCGCCGGGGCCGTGAGCTGGCCCAGCAGAAACGGTTGATTTACCTGTTGGGTCTTGATATAGAAGCGGTCGTAGCTGGTGGCGCTGACCTCGCCGATGACAATCTTGCCCTGGGCCAGCAGCGCGCCATCGTTCTGGGACTCTTCCACCGTATAGACCGGCTTCATACGGTAGGGCTCGATGACGCCCTTCTTGATGAGATAGATGTGAAGGCCGGCGCTCAGCACGCAGATCATGCAAAAGCCGATGGCCATGCGCTTGAAGTTTTCGCGGTCAGCTCTGTTCATTGAATTCTACTTTCCCGGATGCCGCGCGCTTCATACCCAATTGAGTCAAGAAGCTTTCCAGGGCATAAGCACACAGACGGCTCGATGGTCCGCCCGGGACCAGGTCACCGCCGTGGTTCATCCACGGTAGTTCAACCTGCAGGTAGGGTGTGGGTTGCTGGGCCAATCGGGCCGCCAGCCTATCGGCGTTGGCCGGCCAAACCAAATCGTCGCGTAGGCCGTGCACGATCAGGGTGGGAGGGGTGTCGGGCCCAGCCAGATAGACCGGAGAGGCTGCCTGGTAGCGCTCGGGCTTGAGTCCCGGCGGCCCCCCCATATAGTTGCTGATCACCGTTCTCGAGTCATAGGCAGCTGGATTGCTGGGGTGGTCATAGTCCCAGAGCAGGTCGGTAGGGGCGTAGATCGCCATGACCCCCGCCACCAGGGTAGGGTTTCGATAGGCGGCGCACAGAGCCAGATGCCCACCCGCCGAGCGCCCGACCAGCACCACCGGCCGCTCTTTGGCTAGCTCGCGAAGCAGTCTTTCTACGTCTTCGAGGCCGGCCGGGTGGGGGTGGGCCGGGGCCAACCGATAGTCGACGGCCACCACCTTCCAGCCCTGGGAGGCCAGGTAGGCGTCCAGGCGTTTGCTTTCACGTCGGGTCCCCCCCCGCCAACCGCCGGAATGCACCTCCAGGACCGTCACCGGCTGGGGAGGTGTAGGAGGCAGATAAGTGGTGGTGTTGTCGCGGTCGATGATCTGGCAGTCGGGTGCCCAGGGCAGGCCGCGGAGCGGGTGACGCACCGCGGGGTTGCCTCCGAAAGCCTGCTGCAAACGGGCCGGAAGCTGGTTGGCCACCAGCAGTGCCGCGCCCCAGGGCCAGAGCGCCAGAACCATGATCAAGAGCGCCAAGATTCGCGTGGGCACGAGACTGCGCCCCACTAAAAGAGGAATCGCGGCCACTGCAACATAAAAGCCTAGCTCAGGTGCGCCCACCGTGGCGTACCACAGGTAGGGAATTGGGCATCCGATCCAGGTGAAGCCAGCTAGTGCCAAGAGAATGACTCCGATAACCAATTTGGCTTTCTCTCTGCCAGACAGTTCCACTGGCGCGGGCTTCAAGCCGCTCAGGTTTGAATCCCTTCGGGCCGTGGAACAAAAACCGTTATAGAAAATTGCGAAAGGTCGCACCATGAAAGTCATCCACGAAGAGAATCAATACGGCCTGCGGCGTGGCGCGGTCGAGTTCCCGATGATGCTGGTGATCTCCACCGTTTACCCCTGCAACTTCGGTTGCCCCATGTGCCCCTATACTGATGGAAACTCCGAGATTCGAAGTTTCTACCGCGAACGTGGCGGCGACCGTTTTCCGGTGGAATTATGGAATCGCATCGCCGAAGAGGCCGGCCCCTATGGCGCCTGGCTGCGTTGCACCGGGGGCGGTGAACCGATGCTCCACCCCAAGATGACCGAGATGATCGAGTTCGCCAAAGAGAAAGGGGCTCGCGTCTGGCTTAACACCAACGGCAGCCTGTTTGGTCCGTTGCCCAAATATCGGGCTCGTCTCGAGCGCTTGATCAAAGCCGGAATCGATTTGATCGAGTTTTCCATGGATGCTGGCGAGCCCGACACTTACGCTCAGGTTCGTCCGCCTCGGGGCGGGCCGCCGCGCGATGCCCAGAAGTGGTTCGATAACCACGTCAGCAACATTCGGGCGGCCCTCGAACTGCGCAAGCAGTACAAGTCGCCCACTCGGGTGGTGGTCTCGATGATCCGGCAGGACATCATCGAAGGCAAGCTCGATGAATACATCAAGTTTTATCTCGAAGATGTCGGTGTAGACGATGTCATTACTCGCAAGTTCCTCAGTTGGGACGACAACACCAACATCGACCTCGGCCATGCCATGGACAAACATCTCTACGCCGAGCTGCCCACCGCGAAGAAAGAACCTTGCGTGTGGCCCTTCGAGCGCATGAATGTCGATACGCTCGGTCGAGTCGCACTCTGTGGCCAGGACGTTTCTTTTCGCACCGCCGACAAGTTTCCCAACCTCTGGGACCACTCCGTCAAGGACGTGTGGCAGGGCGAGATGTTCAACTGGTATCGCCAGATGCATCTCGAAGGCCGAGGTGCCGAAGCCTGGCCATGTCGCAACTGTTCGGCCTGGTTCGCGGGCGTGCGCGACTGGGAACACGGCTGGCTGAAGGTGCTCAAGACCTCGGGCGATCGGATGAAACAGGTGCTCGGCGAGGACCTGGGGGCCGAAGTCGAGATTTATCAGCCCGACAATGACGCCCAAATTGTAACAAGCTCTGACAGCTGAGGGAGAAAGCTGGCCCTTCGCGAAATGATTCGCGATGGATTCGGGCCTAGACCATCTCCTGCGCGAACTCACCGACGCCGGAACCGTGGATTCGGGCGGCGTGTTCACTATCGATCTGACCGAAGCGCTGGCCAAGATGCGGCGCTATCAGCTCGAGGGTCGTAACGCCTACTTGCAGGCACTGGTAGCTGCTGCCGTCCTGGGGAGAGCTTCCCGTTTCAGCCTTGAGCAGACGGGTAGCTCGCTGGTGATTTCTTTTGACGGTGATACCATCCCCGGCAGCCAGCTACAAACCGTTTTCAGCTATCTGCTCATCTCGGAGCCGGTCTCACGCATGCGAGAACTGGCGGTGGCTCTCAACAGCTTGCTGGGGGGTGAATACGAAAGGCTGCTGGTGCAGGCCTGGGCCGGTCTGGAGGGGGCTCAACTCGAGGTCGAGGGCTCCGAGATTCGGGCCCACAAGCTAACGGCGTGTCCCTGGTCGCCGGAAGAGAGCATCAACCGCATCACCCTGGTCCGTCGCCGCACCCTGGGCGGGATGCTCAAGCCGCTGGCCACAGAACGCGAGTTTCTAGCCGGCAAATGCTCGCTGGCACCACTGGAGCTCACTACCGGGGGCGCACCCGTCCCCAGGGCCGCGCTTTTTCCCAATAACTGTTTGGCCCTGGCCGGGTTGGTGAACCGCGATTTTCCGCTGGGCCTGGAGTTGCCCAAAGTAGTGGCTCGCTCGGCCGGTCCTTCCCCCGGCGACTTTACTGCGTTGATCGCCCTCACCTCGAAGTTGACACCGCAGGCCCAGATGCACTTCGTGGTCTCGGGGGTGACTTTTGAACGGGTCGTGGGTTTCGACTTGCCCGGGGTGGTGGCCGTCATCGCCACGGATCGGCTCGAAAAGAACTTCAGTCAGACCGACCTGGTATCGGGCACCGAGTTTCATCGCATGATCAGCCAGCTCGGATTTGAAGGCATCAAGCTGACGGCCGTGCTGGCCCAGAAGTTCAATCAGCTCTCGGCCGCCGAGCAGACCCCTGCCACCAAGCTGATCCTCAAAGCCATGGCGGCCGCCCTGACGGCCGACAGCTGGGGACCGGGCTTTCCCACCGAACTGGCTGGGCTGGTCGATGCTCCGCTTTTCTTCTCGGCTGCGGGCAACCCCGTTTCCTTGCGTCCTTTCCTGCAACAGTATCGCCTGCACGGTCGCTTGCTCTATGTGCGCAAGACCCAGGCCGTCGACAAGGTCGGCGACGAGACCGTCATCTTGATGGACCCCGAAACCGGCCCCGTGCTCGAGGCGGTCTTTCCCCGACGCGAAGACTATCAGCAACAGCTACTCGAGCAGGCCGAATCCAGCCGCTCTGTTGCTCGGCCTCCGGCCGAGGTGCTCGAGCCGGTCAAACTCTCGAAACTCAAGGGTTTCATCAGCGAGAATCCTGACGGAGCCTTCGCGCCGGCCCGGCTGTGCCTCCGTCGCGATCCGCGCACGGTGGTCGGCCAGAAAGAGCCAGGCTTGCCCGACGGCTTGCTGGTCGAGGTGTGGTGTCGCGAGGTGGATCCCTCGTATCCCCTCGACGAGCCTCCCAACCGCCAATACTACGAACCGATCCTGGCCAGGGTGCGGGCCGAGCTACCTCGCTTCTACAAGAATCTGACCGACGTGTCTCCGTCCGCCTGGGAAAAGAGCGACAGTCCCGCCCGCCATCATCTGTTGAACCTGTTGGCCTGGCTTGGGCCTTACGACGGAGAGCCTCCCAAGATCGGCATGCTGGTGCACATCGAGACTTTGCGCACGGTCCAGGGCGGCATGCTGAGCTTGTCGGATCTGCTCAAAGACTATGACAAGCGCCGCTTCGTGGGGGTCATCTCTTCTAGTCTGCCCATGGGCGACCTCCGAGGCGGCGACCTGCCAACGCCCCTGACGCTCTCGGTGAACGCTCAGGAGCAGGCCTGTCTCGAGAAGGTCTTTGGCGAGTATGGACTCCACCACTATGACGATTTGCTCAAGTTTCGCAAGGCTCGTCCCGAATTCTTTACCCGCACCTTGACCGATCCCGTGCTGGCCGATGACATGGTTTGGCGAGTTTCTTTCGAAGATCGCGACATCCAGGGGGAGGTAGGCTATTCGCTGGCGGCCACCGACCCGCGCCTGAGGGCCCGCCTGCTGGTCTATGGACGCTTGATGGAGGAGTGGGACCATGAACTTGGCTTCGGGCCGGTGGTAGCGGTGGTCGCCTGCCCTCGCTTGCGCCCCAACTCGCGCTGGAATGGCGTGGCTCAAGACAAGGTCTTTGCCGAGGTTCGCGACGCTTTGCTCGAACACGCCCGGCGCCTGGTCTTCTCGATGGAAGCCGAACTGGTGGATCCGTTTGCGCCTAACCATCTGCGCGCCAGACGCTTCGCGTGGTCCCAGATGGTGTGGGAGTTGCGTCGCTTTCACGAGGACGTCGAGAAATACGCGACCGAAGAAACCTTTCGACGCTTTTGCAGATTGCCGCTGCTGTTTGACCTGTGGGGCGAGCCCAGGTGTCTGGAAGAATTGATGCCCGAGACCCGCACGGTGCGGACGGTAGGTTACCTCAGCGGACCGGTGGACCGACCTAAAGACCCCGAGACCATCGTGTTGAAAGTCGAGCCCGACGAGCTGCGCAGCTTGAGGACGGCCTTCAAACTGCTCGACATTCCACCCCTTGACCTGGCCCTTGCCCTGGGCCAACAGGAGCGTCGCGAGGCTCGCCTGGGAGAGGGAGTCTACCTGCATCAGGGTAGTACCGCGCCCCTGGAAGGAGAGGTCGCCCTCTTAGGGGGGAAGGGGCCTTCGCGAGTGACCATTCTCTGCGATCATCGTCTGCTCCGTGAGCATACCCTCGAGAGCCCCTTTCCGTTCGAGGCCGTGCTCAACCATGACGGGGCCGCCACCTCGTTGCGGGTTCAGGAAGCTACCATCGAGCAAGCCCGCCTCAGCGCCGAAAGGTTGGTGCTAGAGCTGATTGACCGTCAGCAGCATCGTCTCTATCTGCTCGAGTTACTGTCGCGACTAACGCCCGGTCCGCTCTGGGAGCGGTTACGCTCGGCTCCCCTGGTGCGCGATCTGGTCTCCTGGGGCCTGGTAGCAGTCGAACGACTGGAGCCGCCGGTGGTCTTTTTGCCCAACAGCAGTCTTGAGCCCAACCAGGCGCGGGCCGCTCAGAAAGTGGCCGCCCAGCGAGGTGTCCCGGTCTTGCCGGTGCTCGACGAATCGGAACAGAAGCTGCTCTTTCACCTGCTCGACGAACTGCAGCCACTGGGACGCGATTTTCTCACCAGCGTGCAGGCTCTTCACAATCAGCAGGGCCAGCGGCGCACCTCGTTTCGGCTTGAGGATGTCTATCCTGGTAAACTGTGGCTGGGCAGGGTGCCTTTTACCGGCGACCGGCTCTTGGGCGAGCTGGGTCTGCCGCTCGACGAAGGGCCAGGGGAGCTCTCGGTCAGTGTCGAGGGGTTGCCAATTGCTAATCTCGAGCTGGGCGAGCCCGGTCTCTTTGGGGTCATCGATGGTCCCTTTCCGGTTCGTCCTGATTGGTCAGGGCTGCTCGATGAGGAGGCGGTCCGGTACCAGCTGGTGGAGGCTCAACGGCAACTGGCTAAGTATTTCTCTCACTCGCTACCGCTGGCTCCCAAGAGTCGCTCGCGAGCCTTGCGGGCCCTCACCGCCCTGCGTGGCACCGAGCCGGCTCCCATCGCCCCGGTGCGGGTCGAGGCCATTCCTGACTATGAGGTCGGGTCGAGACTTACTCAAGATCAGGCCGCCCGCCTGCTAACGACCCTGCGGCCCAGCCTGGCCCACCTGGCCGGAAAGGGCGCCCTGGTGCTCGCCCCCCTGGGAAGCCGCGGCGCCCTCTATGCGCAACGGCCCGACGGCCTGGCCCTCAACAGCGACCACCCGCTCCTGCCCCAGATCTTTCGCCACCCCAGGGGCGAGAAGT
The DNA here is from genome assembly GCA_050250895.1 of Vulcanimicrobiota bacterium. Taxonomy (GTDB): domain Bacteria; phylum Vulcanimicrobiota; class Xenobia; order Xenobiales; family JADMJV01; genus CAYRFU01. The sequence goes on from JBFWNU010000007.1 coordinate 354,834, forward strand.
TAGGCCTGCAGTTGCTCGCTTTGTTGTTGGCCGGGGCTGTCGAGCAGGGCTCGGCCCGCGAGGCTCACCGCCAGCTACTCAACCGTCTGGGCGTAGGCTGATTCAGACCCGGCAGGAACCGGCCGGGCCTGGCCCAATATCGTGGTGATGCGAATCTTTTTCTGGTTCTTAATGCTTTCTAGCCTGGCCTGGGCGGGGCCGGTGCCTGACGACTGCCGGCAGCTGGTGCTGGTGGTCAGCCAGGATTGGCAGGCCACCACCGGCCAGCTGACCGTCTACCAGCGTACCGAGCACGGTTGGCAGGCGCAGTCCAAGCCGTGGGAGATCAGTCTAGGACGAACCGGGTTGGCCTGGGGACTTGGTTTGCATACCAACCCCCACCCGGCCGTTCTCAAACGGGAGGGTGACGGAAAATCGCCAGCCGGCGCTTTTGCCTTGACCCACGTGTTCGGCTACAAAGACCCCGGCAACGCCGACGGCTTGCCCTTTCTGGCGGTGGATGATCGCGAGTGCATCGACGACCCGAAGTCGGACCATTACAACCAGATTGTGTCGGCCCGCGAAGTGGCTCGCGACTGGAACAGCTCCGAGATCATGAAGATCGACATCTATCGCCTGGGTCTGGTGGTGGCGCACAACTCCGAGCATCGACCGGGGGCCGGCTCCTGCATCTTCCTCCACCGCTGGAGCAAGCCGGAGGGCACCACCGCCGGCTGTACTGCCATGCCTGCCGAACGTTTGACCTGGCTTTGCCAGTGGCTGCGGGGCGACGACCATCCCGTGCTGGTGCAATTGCCGGCCGATGCCTACAAGTCACTGCGAGAAGAGTGGCAGCTACCATGAGTTTTCACATAATTTTCAGCAGCCTTTGATTTGATGACCCTATGAACTACGATGCTTTTGTTCGGGGGGCATTCGATAGGTTTTATAACAATGGAACGCTGGGCCGTGGCGCGCATTTTCGTCGCCTGGACGGAGCCCAGAGTCGCGACTGCCAGACCCGCCTCGAACAGGAGATGGACACGGTCGTCACCAAAGACAACCAGCCCGGAGACCTGGATTTTCGTAAAGGCATCTACAAGCGCCTCGAAGGTCTCACCTCGGTTACCACCAATTACATCGGCGACGCTACCGAAGGCGAAGCCATGACCACGACCAAGGGTGGAATCATGTCGATGCCCGAGGACACTACGGCGACCCGCTACCGCCCGGAACGCATCGATCAACTCCAGGTGGACTTCCTCGACCCCAATGGCCGAGTCAAGATGGTGGCCACCCACGTCGATCGCGCCACCGGCGAGGCCTACGTCGAAGAAATGGAGTGGAACATCCACGGCGCCAACCGGTAGGCAACCCCTCCGATGAAACTACTAGCCGCGTCTAGTAGCTCTGTGTCTCACCGAGCTTTCGAGGGTTTGCTATACTGTGAGAGCAGAAGTTCCCAAGACTGCGGCTCCGGCGGACGAAACCCCTCACACCTCCCGCCGGAGTTTATTTTTTTAGAGGGGCCGGCTGCCTTTTCGTGAAGCTTTGCGCCCATGGACATGCGGGCCGAGTTCGAACAACTCCAGACGCAATTGCCCGGGCTCTGGCGCCGGGTTCGACAGGACTCCAAGCATCCCGTCACCGTGGTCGCTCTGCCCTCGGTCTCCCTCGACCTCGAGGGCATGGCCGACTCTGAGAACCTCAACTACTTTGAAGAGCGGATCTTTTACCTCTTCAACATGTTGCGGCGGCCCAACACTCACCTGATTCTGATCACCTCGCACCTCATACCGGAAGCTCTCATTTCCTATCACCTCCACCTGCTGCCCGGAGTGCCATATTCCCACTCGAGACCGCGGGTTTCTTCGTTCACCACCGGCGACTTCTCGACCCGGCCGCTGGCGGCCAAGCTGCTGGATCGACCGGCTCTTCAGAAGCGGGTGCGTCAGGCCATCGGGCCAGGCGACGCCTACCTCAACTGCTACACTACCTCGGACCTGGAACGTCAGGTAGCGGTCTCGCTAGGCCTTCCTTTGATGGGGCCCCATCCGGACCATCAGATCTACGGAAGCAAGAGTCGCTCGCGTGAACTCTTTCGGGAACTCGTCATTCCGTGTCCGCGGGGTGAAGAGAATTTGCGGAGTCTTGACGATCTGTGTCAGGCACTGTCTCGATTGAGCCAGTGGCCGGGTCTCGAACGCGCCGTGATCAAGCAGAACTACACCATCTCGGGCCTGGGCAACGCGGTTTTTCCCCTGGCCGGACCCGAGAGCCCCGACCAGATTCGGGACCGATTGGCCGCCGATGTGCGGCTCGGGAAGAAACTGGTCTGGGATAGTTATCTCCAGCGCTTCGAGAGACTGGGTGGGGTAGTCGAAGAATACATCCATGGTGACCCTTGTAGCGTGCAGGTCCGCATCAATCCTATCAACGAGGTCGAGGTCGTTTCGACCCACGACGAACTCAAAGGTGGGGGAGAAGAGCAAACCTATGTAGGCTGTCGGTTTCCGGCTTATCCTGACGCCTTGCCTCGGCTCCATGACTACGGGAGACGGGTAGGCCAGCGCCTGAGCGATGCCGGGGTGGTGGGACGCTTCGATATCGACTTTCTGGCCGTCGAAGGGTCGGCCGGCACCGACGCGTGCGCCCTCGACATCAACCTTCGCAAGAGCAACACCACCTTGCCGTTACGCACTTTGCAGTTGCTCATCGGGGGGACCTACGATGCCGATACCGGCATCTATATCGCCGATTTTGCCGAACCCCGCTACTACATCAGTTCGGATAAACTCGGGGGCGGACGTCTGCAGGGCATGCTTCCCGAAGACTTGATCGATATAGCCACCTACACCGGTATCCACTACTCCTCGGCCTCTCATACGGGCACGGTCTTTCATATGTTGGGCGGTTTGTCCGAGTTGGGGATGGTTGGGGCTACCTGTATCGAAAAGACCCCCCGCGATGCCGAGAACTTGTACCGTCGCACCAGAGAAGTCTTAGAAAGAGAGTTTCGCAGTTACGCTTGGATGATCTAACGACCCACGAGAAGCACATTCGTCGCACCATGGAATTGGCCCGCCAATCGGTCAATCGTGGCAACCATCCCTTCGGGGCTCTACTCGAGCGCAACGGCTATGTGGTGATGGAGGCCGAGAACACCGTCAACGACGAGGGCGATTGCACCGGTCACGCCGAGCTCAACCTGGTGCGCAAGGCCACTCGCGAGCTAAGCTCTCAACAAGTAGCCCAGGCCACCCTCTACACCAGCACCGAGCCCTGTCCGATGTGTGCGGGAGCCATCTTCTGGGCCGGCATCAGCCGCATCGTCTATGGCGTTCCAGCCGCCGCCCTGATAGAGTTGACCGGCTGCGGTTTTGACTATCAAAGCTCCCAACTCTATGAGTGGTCGACCAGTCCCCCGGCGGTGATCGGACCGGTTTTGGCCGAAGAGGGCTTGGAAATTCACCGGAAGTTCTGGAAACCATGAGTCGCAGTAGCCTCGGCCTGGAGAGTCGTCTCTACGACTACCTTTTGGCGGTATCTCTCAGAGAACCGCCGGTGATGACCGCTCTGCGCAATGAAACGGCCAGCATGCCCCAGGCATCCATGCAAATCTCGCCCGAACAAGGCCAATTCATGGCTCTGCTGATCGAACTGCTGGGCCTCAAAGAGGTGCTCGAGATCGGCACGTTCACCGGTTATAGCGCTCTCGCCATGGCGCGGGCCCTGCCCGAGGATGGCCGACTGGTGGCCTGCGATGTTTCTGAGGAATGGACCGCCATCGCTCGCCGTTACTGGCACGAAGCCGGGGTAGCCCATAAGATCGACTTGCGCCTGGGTCCGGCGCTTGCCACCCTGGAGGCTTTGCGAGCCAACGGCCGCCGCTTCGACCTCGCCTTCATCGACGCCGACAAGACGAACTATCGAAACTACTACGAGGTGGCTCTCGAGCTTTTACCGGCGGGTGGCCTGGTGGTGGTCGATAACGTGCTCTGGTCGGGGCGGGTGGTCGAGGCCGGAACCAACGACCCGGATACGGTGGCGATTCGCAGCTTCAACCGCTTCGTCCATAGCGACGAGCGGGTCAGTATCAGTCTGTTACCGGTTGGAGATGGCTTGCTGTTAGCTCGCAAACGAGCTATTTAGCCTTTTTGTCTTTCACCCAGGCGTGGTAGGCGTCGATCAATTCGGCGCCTTCTTTGAAGGCCTTGTCAAGTTCTTGGTGCTGGCGCTTCATGGTCTTGAGGTCGGGATCTTTCTTCTCGATCTTCTCTAATTCTTCATTGGTGTATTCCATGACGCGACCCACGAAGGTCGCCAGTCTGTCGGCCTTGCGCCCGGCCTTTTGCTCGTCGGCGACAAAGCTCTCTACCGCTTTGTGGATAGCTCGAATGCGCGCCTTGTGCTCGGGAGGCAACTTGGAGAGCGCCAGACCGAACTCTTTGGTCGCGGCGTCGAAATTGGCCCGAGTGTCGACCGGCTTTGCGTCGTTGAGTTTGAACTCGCCGCTGGTCTTCTTGGGAGCTGGCGGCGGGACCTGACCGAACAGGATCTGATCGCGCAAAATCGGCGGGATAGCCATGCTGGAAGGGTTCGACTCGGGGGCCTCGCGGTCCCCCCAGGGGGGCCACGCCTGGTCCCGCAGGGGGTCAAAGAAAAAAGCCGCGAACGAATCGCGGCTCCGGGTGCGGTGTTCGCGTTTAGCGGCTGTGCAAACCCAGAATCTTCTCGGGATACTCCGCCACCTCGCGATACTTGTTGGCGGCGCCACCTTTGTAGATGAGGCGGCAGGCGTAGTAGAGGGGAGAATTCGCGGCCGACGTGCCGACCAGCTGGTTCCAGTCGCGAGGGTCGAGGCCCATATCGTAAGCCCGCGCCATGGCCCGCATAATCGTGCCCCCACCGCCGTTGAAGGCAGCCAGCTCGAGATGAGCCAGGCTCTCGCCTTCGGGCAGACCGATCCGGTCGAATGCCTGCTGCACTTTGTCGCCGTAGGGGCAGCGTTTTTCAGGACGGTTCAGCAGGATGCCATAATAGTTTCCCGGCTCGAGGATCACGCGGTGCTTTTCTTGCAACACCGCCACGCCCACCGGCAGAGAAGCCGAGGGGTCGAGTCGTTGGGCCAGGGGCAGCTTGAAGCGCGTAGCCGTGTCGGGGGTCAACTGCACCAGACCGGCGGCGCCGGTGGGACTGATGGCGTTAGGGCGGAAGGAGCTTTCGACCGCCACCAGGGCTTTGAATACCATCGGAGAAAGCGGCCGGTCATGATCGACCCAGCGCTCGGAAACGGCGTTGAGGATCATCCCGTTATACCAGTTCTCTCGCGGCCCGTAGCCCCACTCGGTGTAGAGGTCCCGAGGGCTCTGATAGAGGGCTGTTTCGACCTGGCTCTCTTCGAAGGGTACCGGTCCAGCCAGGGCCGTCATCGTAGTCAACAAAAGACAACAAGCGAGGAAAAAATTGCGCATACATCTCCCGATAAGTTGAGGGTTGTTCAAATCTTCTCGCTCCTCTCTTGGTAGCCTTCTCTTTCAAGGAAATTTAAGGTGGGTGAACTAGTCTGATTCCAAGGAGACACGCCATGCACATCAGCCAGCTAACCACGCCAGTAGCCCGTCGGGCTAATACCTCGGGACCAGCCCCCGAGCAGGATCAACCGGCCGAGATTCGCGAGCAACTCGACCTGAATCAGACCGCCCCTGAGGACAAGAACCTTTTCTACTCTGGCGCGCGTGCGCTGGTCAGCGGTGTCGGCGGAGTGATCGGCGGTGTCGCCGGCCTGCCCTTCGGAGCCTATCGCGGCGCCGTCAGCAAGAATTTTCAAGTCAAGCCCGAGTATGTCTCGGCTGTTCGCCTGGCTGGAGCCCTCGGAGTCACGGGCCTGGGTATCGCTGCCAATGTCACCGGCTGGGCCGCAACCACGCTGGGCATCGACCCGGTGATCGGCACGGCCGCCAGCGTGTTGCTCGGCCCGATCGTCGGTTCAGCTGTAGCCAACGGTGCGGTCGGAGTCGGCGAAGGCCTGGTGGCCGGTGGTGTCGGTGGCGTCCAGGGCGTTTTCGCCGGCGGCCGTGGTGGTGCCAAAGTGGGCGCTTCCATCGTCGACTGGGTAGCCGGACGCTAACGGAGCCCGCGCTTCACTGGCGCTCGTTAGCCAGGATTGCAGCCTTTCAACCCCGCTCAAATAGGATGTAGGTCACCCTTCCGTCAGGCTCGGTTTGCACCAGCAGGCGGTGCTGGGGATAGCTCATGGTCAGGCGCGCGGCCTGATCGTCGGCACTCAGGTGAGCTTTGGTGGTGTGGTCGGGTTGGCCCAGCACGGCTTGTAATTGGCCAGCGGCCACGAGCCGACCGTTGACTTCGAGCTGGTGACCGGTGACGCGCCACACTTTTCCCTGGCTGAACTCGACGTCAGGGGTGTAAGTCGAGAGGTCGTCGGAGTCTCTTTCTCCTAGCTTATTGACCTCGGCCTGGCTCATGCCCAGGCCGACACCGGCGATGGTGACCTGGGTGGGTCGCATCCAGAAGGCCAGGCCGGCGATGATGGCCAGCAAGGCCACCACTTCGAAGATGCGTCGGGATCGAGTGGGGGGAACGAGACTGCTCACCCGCTTAGCCTAGCATAACGACTGCAAGTGCGTCCACCACCGGGCCCTCCGTTTGATCTCCGCGTCAGAACCCAGTCAGCGCGTGCGTTCAAGTCCCTCTACCTGCGTACTTCCAGCTGGAAGACCGGTAGTGCCAGCGACCCGCCGACGGAACATCCATGGAATGATTGACCTCCAGACATTTGTCTGTTAGGATAGCCAGACAAATGTCTACCCGAGAGAAGATTTACGCTTATGTTCGCCAGCGTCTGATGGAGGGGGCGCCCCCCACAATTCGTGAGGTCCAGCGCGCCATGGGGCTAAAAGCCGTCGAGTCGGCTCGCAGTCATCTCGAGGCCCTGGTGGCTGAAGGGCGGCTGGTCAAGCAGAGTGGCCAGGCGCGGGGCTATGCTTTACCTGACGAGTTTCCGGCCGTGATGCAGGTGCCGCTGCTGGGCAGCGTGGCCGCCGGTGAGCTCAGCCTGGCTCTGCAAGAGCCCGACGGCTTCGTGCCGGCCGAGCGCCGTTCCGGAGAATTCTTTGCCCTCAGGGTAAGGGGGCTCAGCATGCAGAGGGCGGGTATCTTGCCCGACGATCTGGTGATCTGCCGGCGCACGCCCACGGCCTCCGAGGGTGATATCGTGGTGGCTCTGGTCGAGGATGAAGCCACCGTCAAGCGATTTCGCCGTCGGGGCGGCCGGGTCGAACTGCACCCCGAGAACCCCGATTTCGAAGTGATCGTGCCCGAGCAGCTGGTGATTCTGGGCAAGGTAGTCGAGGTGCGGCGCCATCTATGAGACTGTCAGCCATTCAAAAAGGCCTGAGTTTACTGCCTTCGACCACCCTCGAGTGGGGCTTCGAGGGGTGTCAGGGGCGGCTGGTCGAGCTCTCGGGCGAAGCTGTCCTGAGCGGGGTCATCGAGCTGGTGGCTGAAGCCCAGCACGCCGGCGAGATGGTGGCCTGGGTCAGCTCTGGCCAGCAGCCGTTCTTTCCTCCCGACGCGGCTCGGGCCGGGCTGGCTCTCGAAGAGCTGGCGGTCATCCTGCTCGAAGACGGCCAGCAAGCGACTCGAGCCACGGTGCGATTGTTGGCCAGCGGGGGCTTTGGCCTGGTGGTGCTCGATACCCTCTCGTTCGCCGGGCGCTTGCGCTATCCACCCGCCCTGCTCAGCCACTGGGTCGGTCTGACCCGCAAACATCACGCGGCCATGGTCGTTTTGACCGATAAGACCGCCCGTCAGGCCTCAGTGAGTTCGCTCGTCTCGCTGCGGGCCGAGTTCTCTTCGACTTCGATCCAGGAGGTGACCATTCATGTCCTCAAAGACAAGCGACACGGCCCGGGCCGGCACTGGCAACGACGATTTCTCTTGCCGCACGGCCTGCGTGGTGATTCCCGCTTTCGAGATTCAAGAGATTCTTCGCCGTCGCCCCGACTGGCGAGAATTTCCGGTGGCCTGGGTGTCGGCCCAAAAGCCCACCGCCAAGCTCCTTGAGGTCAACTCGCTGGGTCGCTGTTCTGGCTTGCGACCGGGCATGCAATATTCGGTCGCGTTGTCGGTGGTGCCCGAACTCCGGGCTGACTGTCTGTCCGAGCAAGAGGTTCAGGCGGCCAGCGGGCAGGTGGCCGGGTTGCTGCGCAAGTTCAGCCCCGAACTCGAGATCGCTAAGGAACAGTCGGGGGTTTTCTGGTTGGGGGCGGGCGGACTCGAGCCGCTCTTCGGGTCGCTTAAGGAGTGGGCCGAAGAATTGGCTCAAGAACTGGCTCGTCAGGGCTGGATGGCCAGCCTGACGGTCGGCTTTAGTCGCTTTGGCAGCTATGCGGTGGGGCTGGCTGCTGAGGGGGTGGAAGTGCTCGAAGATGCCGCCCACGAGCAGAAAAGGGCGCTCCAGAGCGAGCTTTCATGCTTTGGCCTCGAGGTGGCCACCCTGCTGGCCCTCGAGCAACTGGGGGTGAGGCGACTAAAAGAGCTGTTGGCGCTACCCGCCAATGGCCTGCGTGAGCGCTTTGGCAACCAGGTTTTCGAGTTGCACCGGCAGGCTGCCGGGGGGCTCTGGTCGCCTTTGCAGTTGACTCCCGAGCTCGAGCCATTTCGTTTAGAGAGTCACTTTGACTACGTGCAGCCGGCCAGTCAGGGGTTGCTTTTTCTGGTCAAGCGCTTGTTGGATCCGCTGCTGGGTCGGCTGATGCGCCGGGGTCTGGGGGTCGAAGTGCTCCATCTGGAGTTTTTTCTAGAGGATGCACCGGTCTGTCATACCCGGCTCAAGCTGGCTTACCCGAGCCTCGAGCGGCGCAAAATTCTAGAACTGGTCAGGCTGCGTCTCGACAATCTCGAATTGACTTCAGGGGTGGTGGGGCTGGCCGTCGAGGTCGAGCCAACGGCGCTCGAGCGTGAGCAATTGTCTTTGTTCGAGCTTGATAGTCGGCGTTGTCAAGCCGATGCCGAACGTGCCCTGGCCCGTTTGAGAGCCGAGTTTGGCGAGCAGGCGGTAGTGCGGGTGCGCCTGCAAGAGGCGAATTTGCCGGCCGCTGCCTTTCTTTTCGAGCCCTGGCAGAAGAGGTCGCGCAAGGTGTCGCCACAACCCTATCAACCGGTGCGCATTCGCCGCTTTCATCGCCAACCCGAGCCTTTGAAGGGGCGGGTCGCTCTGGCTCAGGAGTTGCCCATCCGGCTGAGCGGCGGCTGGTGGAGAAACGAATACGATCGAGACTATCACTACGGCCAGAGCGGGGCCAAGTTGCTGTGGCTTTATCGTGAGCAAGGAGTGTGGTTTGTCCAGGGCTGTGTGCAATAGTTACGTGCCTTTGTGGTGCAAGAGCAACGGCTCTTTCCTGGAGGGGGCAAGCCACCCCGAAGAGTTGGTCGAGCAGGCTCATCATTTGCAGTTGCCCGCTGTGGCGCTCACCGATCGTAATGGGGTATATGGTTTGGCCCGGGCTTTTGGGCGGGCTCAAGAGCTGGGTCAGAAGCTTTTAAGCGGCTGCCAACTGCAGTTAGAAGATGACTCTCGACTGGTGGTGCTGGCCGAGAATCTCGAGGGTTACCAGCATATGTGCCGCCTGATTACGCTGGGCTGCCGGCGCTCGAGCAAAGGTAACTGCTCGGTGAAGTGGGCCGAAGTGGCCGAGCATGCGGGGGGGTTGCTGGCTCTGTGGGGAGGCCAGGGTAGCTTGCTGCAAGAGGGTAGGGGAGAAGTGGTCAAGGCGCGAGGCCGCCTGCTCAAAGAGGCCTTTAAAGATAGGCTTTACGCCCTGGTGGCCCGCCATCTTCGAGCTTTAGAGCCGGCTCTCGAGGCTCGCTTGCGCCAGCGAGCCAGAATGCTCGACCTGCCCCTGGTGGCGGGTCGCGAGGTGCTATATCACGCCCCTTCGAGACGACCGTTGCAAGATGTTTTGACCTGCATTCGCCACGGTTGCACGCTCGAGAATGCCGGGCGTCGGCTGGCTCCGAATGCCGAGCATGGCCTGCTGGGGGGGGAGGATTTTCGCCGGCTTTTTGGCGACGATCCCGAGGCGGTTAGGCGTACCCTCGAAATCGGCGAACGCTGTCACTTTTCGCTTGAGCAACTGCGCTATCGGTATCCCAGCGAGGGCCGCAGCTTGCGCGAGTTGACCTATCAGGGAGCGGACCGACGCTATCCCGATGGGGTTCCCCGGGCGGTGGTGGCTCAACTCGAGGCCGAACTCGCCTTGATCGACGAGCTGGATTATGCCGGCTACTTCTTGACGATGTACGAGATCGTGGAGTTCTGCCAGAGTCAGGGGATTCTCTGCCAGGGTCGGGGCTCGGCGGCCAACTCTTCCGTCTGCTTTTGCCTGGGGATCACGGCCGTCGATCCGGTCAAGATCGGGCTACTGTTCGAACGCTTCATCTCACGCGAGCGGGCCGAGCCTCCCGACATCGATCTCGATATTGCCCACCAGCGCCGCGAAGAGGTGATTCAGTTCGTCTATCGCCGCTACGGCCGTGAACGGGCCGCCATGGTGGCCAATGTGGTGCGCTATCGGCCTCGTTCGGCCCTGCGCGAGGTGGGCAAGGCGCTGGGGCTCGAGGTGGTGTCGCTCGAGCGGGTGGCCAAACTTTGCAGTTATTACAGCGACCATCTCTCGCCGGGGCTGCTCGAGCAAGCGGGCCTGTGCCCTGATCTTCCGGCTCATCGGATGCTGCTTAAATACGCCAATCAGATTCTGGATTTTCCCCGTCATCTTTCCATTCATCCTGGCGGCTTTCTGCTCGGAGACCGCCCCGTTCACGAGCTGGTTCCGGTCGAGAATGCCACCATGGAAGAACGAACCGTGATCCAGTGGGATAAGTATGATGTCGAGGCTTTGGGCTTGTTTAAAGTCGACCTGTTGGGACTGGGGGCCCTGTCGCATCTCGATCGGGCTTTTCGTTTGCTGGCCGACGGTGGGATCGAATTGAACATGGCCAGTCTGCCCAGCGACGATCCGGCCACTTTCGACATGCTGGGTGAAGGGAATTCGGTCGGGGTCTTTCAGATCGAAAGCCGGGCTCAGATGTCGATGCTGCCACGGCTTAAGCCTCGCTGCTATTACGATCTGGTCATCGAGGTGGCGATCGTGCGCCCGGGTCCGATCACGGGTGGGATGGTGCATCCCTATTTGCGACGGCGCTGCGGAGAAGAGCCCATCGACTATCCTCACCCCGATCTCTTGCCGGTACTCGAGAAGACTTTGGGAATTCCCCTTTTTCAAGAGCAAGTGATGAAGCTGGCGGTGGTGGCTGCTGATTATTCCCCGGGGGAGGCCGACCAGTTGCGTCGGGATATGGCCGCCTGGCGCAGTCAGGGCAAATTGAATCGCCATCGGGAGCGGCTGATCTCGCGAATGACGGCCAAAGGCATCGACCTTCGTTTTGCCGAGCGGGTTTTCGAGCAGATCCGCGGTTTTGGCGAGTATGGCTTTCCCGAAAGCCATGCTGCCAGCTTTGCTTTGATTACTTACGCCACGGCTTATCTCAAGTGTCATTACCCCACCGAATTTACCTGCGCTCTGCTCAACAGTTTGCCGATGGGTTTTTATTCGGCCGCCACGGTCATTGAAGACGCTCGGCGTAATGGGGTCAAGTTCTTGCCGATCTGTGCCCGGGTCAGCCGTTGGGAGTGCCGTCTCGAAGCCGGTGCGATTCGCATGGGAGCCCGCTTTGTCAAAGGTCTACGGGAGAGCGACTGGGACGAACTGGAAAGGCTGCGCCCTTTGACTTCTTTCGAAGGACTGGTGCTGCAAAGCCGCCTCGACCGGCGTGCTCTGGAGGGGCTGGCTCAAGCCGGAGCTTTCGATCGATTGGGGCTGTCTCGGCGCTCGGCGCTGTGGGATATTCGCCAGTTGATTCGGCGTCGTCAAGAGGTTCTGGTGTCGGTGGCCGAAGAGAGTCCAGCTTTTCAGAACCTGCATCGGGGGGAGCAGATTGCCTGGGACTGCCTGGCTTCGAGCCACAGCACGCGAGGTCATCCCCTCGAGCAGTTGCGTCCGGCGCTTCGGCAACAGGGCTTGCCCGAAGCGGTGCGACTCAAGGCTGGGCGCGACGGAGCGCGGGTGCGTTATGCCGGGTTGGTGATCTGCCGACAACGGCCTTCTACGGCCAAAGGAACCGTCTTCATGACTCTCGAGGATGAGACCGGCTTTGTCAACGTCGTGCTCTGGCCTCACGTTTTTGAGCGCTATTCGGTAATGGCGAAAACCCTTTGGTTTCTTGGGGTTAGTGGACGTTTGCAGTCCCAGCACGGCGTTTCTCATCTCATCGCAGAAAGACTGTGGGCCCCTCGGGTCGAACCGCTGATTCAGCGGGTGACAAGTCGAGATTTTCATTGAGAATCCCGACAAAATTGGGGTGAAACGATGTTTCCGCCATGTTCCCGTGCGAGAATAAGGCCTCTATGGGGTGGAACGTGCAGCTATTCAAATGGTGGACCCGCCAGAAGCAAGACCCGGTCGTCACCCTGTTGGCCATCGATCGCGAGCAGGTCATTCTAGGCAGCGACCATCCCCTGGCGGTGGGTAAGACGGTGACGGTTCGCGCCCGCCGCCCCAATGGGGAAGAGCGCGAGCTGAAGGTTCTTCCTTACTACGTCCGGCCGGCAGGTCGGGCCTTTGTTTGCGTGGGTCTGGCCGACCACGATCTGGGCGAGACGACCCGGCCCAGCGAGCAGGCTGATTGGGGGGTGCGCCGCGGAATTCGCTTGCGCTGCAGTTTGCGGGCCACCTCCGAGACGTTGCCTGACTATCAGGGGGTCATTCTGGATTTCACACCCCGCGGAGTCAAGTTGCGAGCTCGCGGTCCGGTCGAGGTGGGAACTCGCCTCGAACTGAAGATCGAGACCGATTTTTCTCAGGCGGCCGCCTTCGAATGCGAAGCCGAGGTCGCCTGGTGCGTGACCAAGGACCGCAACCAGGCGCTGCTCGGTTTGCGCTTTTGTGTTCCCCAAGAAGAGATGGCCGAGCACCAGCTACAAAAGCTAGAAGCTGTGTTGCAGTGGCGCGAACACAGCTCCTTTATGGAAAGTATCTTGACCAACGAGCCTCTCGAACGTAGAAAGGCTCCGCGGGACCTGTGAATTAAGGGGTGGCAGCCTCCGCAGGGGTCGCCTCGGCGGGAGTTGCGCCGTCGGCGGGGGTGGCGTCTCCCTCGGGCGGGGTGGCCTCCCCACCAGGAGTAGCGGCTACCTCGTTCTTGAGCACGCGCAGGGTGTGGGCGATTTTTTCGGTGCCCCCGTCAACATTGACTTCCTTATATTTGACCTGGACCTGCGTGCCCTCTTTGATCTCCGGGCTCTCGGAGCGCGAGACGATCTTCGTCTCGGGCTTGAGCTTGAACACCCACTCGTTGTCATCCGACTTGACGCTGATGCTCTCGCCCTCCTGATAGCTGGTGACGATGCCGCCGAACGAGGTGCCGACCCAGAATCGTGGCGCATCCTCCGTGTCCTGGCCGGTGGCTACCATTTGGCCCCCCAAGAAACCGAAACAAACCAGGGCCAGACCGAGCACCACGAAACCTATAATCCTCGGAACATTTGTTCCTTCTTGCTCATCAGACATCCTAAAACCCCCTTCTTCCTACTGTTCAGAAGTGAAGGGTTCTCGACCTTGGATGGTCGTCCTGTCTGCGCGGGTTTTCTAGTTGTCGTTCGTCTGAGCGCAACGCGCTTTTCGGTCGTCGAAATAGTCCTGCACATCGCCGTCGAGAGCCGATGAGGACCAGCCCAGCACGATCACCGGGCGCGCATCGCGGCGAGGATCGCTGGCCAGCACCGCCTTTTCGTCGACAGGTTGCGCTCCAGCCAGGGCGGCAAAACGGGGATTATCGCCCAGATCCTCTCGGATGGTATCCAGAATGCGGTTGGCGATGACGGCATGGCCGACATTGGCGGGGTGGATTCCGTCGTAGCCGAAGATTCCATCCTGGTCGGATTGGGTCGATACCCCGGTAAAGGTATTGGTAACTTTAATGTCAGGCCCCTCACCCCGGAGGGAGACCCCGGTTTGCTTGGTCTGGTTTAGCAGGCCAGCCACATCGACCAGATGAACGCGCTCGTTCGAGGCGGCGGCGTTGGCGATGATCTGGTTGAATTCCACAGTCCGCTCGCGCACTTTGCCGATCTCATCCGGGTCCAGCACCTCGTCTTCCGAGAGGAGCGCGTCGGCCTTGGCCAGGTCGTAGTGCTCGAGAAAGATTCGGTGAGCCTTCTTGAGCAGCATCCCCAGGGACACCATCGTGCCGCTGGGAAACTCGGTGCGCCCCTCCTGGCCCTGACCGCGAATCTTACTGGGAATGGTCCAGTCTTCGATGGTCTGGGTCAGGTCGGTGCCGTCCGGCAGGGCAATACGGAAAGGTAGATGACCCACCTTGTCCCCCACCTGCCGCAGGAAAGGAATCACGGTGACGTCGGGGATGTTCATCAACATGATCTCGGCGTCGGTTTCGTTGAGCAAACGAGTGAGCGCCCCCTCGGGACCGTCGAAGGCGTTCTTGAAGCCCTTCATGACATGGGGGGTCTGTCTGATTACGCGGCTGCCGGTAATAGGATTGGTGGTGGTATACTCCCAAACCCGATCTTCGACCGGGGTAAGGGTGCGGTCGTCCACGGTCATTTGCGAGGCCGATTCGAGGGCGTCGTTGTTGCCGGCCCAGAAGGTGATCAGATCGGGCTTTTGTTCGATGGCCCGATCGATCTCGGACTTGCCCTTCTCGACCTTGCCCCCCTCTTGCAAGATATTTCGCACGTAGGGGGCCATCATGAATAAGGGCCCGGCGGAATTGGCTCCGTCGGTCATTTCCTGCATCAAGTCGTAAACGTTGCTGACATCGGTCAGATGGCGCAGTTCGAAATTCGGGACAGCCACATTCTGAGTCGGTCCCTCATTCATGAGTTTGCCCATGCCGCCAGCGCTGTAGAGGGGCTCGAGAAGCAGCTCGTGAGGCACGAACCCCGCTCCGATCAGGGCCATGGGCACGGCTACCGCCGCTCCCACCATGGCGTAGCTCCAGAGAGCTTTGGTGATGGCCGCGTCATGTCCCAGGAATACCGCCGGAGGAACGCCACCTTCCGAAAAGAGGGGTTGCTTGAATTCTAACCCGGCCTGTTTGGCGATCAGGCTGCTAAAGTTGGCTTCTTGGCCGGTGTGAATGAGGGTCGCATCCTGAAAACCGGCGGACAGGCTATCGCCCACCGTAACCAATTTGATCGGCTTGTCCGCTTGCGTCGACTCGGCGTTGGAACTGGCCCGCGACGGCGCTGTTATCGGCAACTGTTGGATCCTCATTCTCGCAGTATGGCTGGGTGGGCCGAAAAATCGCTTAAAGGAAATGTAACAACTTCGTCGCTAGCCTCTCTCAGAGGGTAACGGCCATCGCTGCAAGAAGGCGTCCCTGATGGCCGAGCCAAGGTCTCTCCGTAATCTATCACCAGAGGATGTCAGTAGACTTGCGATCCTGTCGGACGTGAGTCGGCTTTTCAACTCGACCTATGCTTTTCACCAGGTCCTCGACCATGTCATGGATTCGGTGATCCGGACTCTCGACGCCGAGCGGGGCGCCATCATGCTCGACAAAGATAGCGTTCTCGAGATCGTAGCCGCGCGCGATCTCGAAGAATTGCCCAGTTTGCAGGATTTTCGTTACAGCCAGACCGTGGTCAACCGCGTCAAGGCTGACGAGCAACCCGTTGTCTTGCTCAACGCCCTCGAACACGAACTGCACGGGGCCAGTCAGTCGATTCAGACCGGCGGCATCCGTTCCATCATGTGCGTGCCGATGATCGGCCGGGAGCGGACGCTCGGGCTGATCTATCTCGACAACCGTCTATCGGACTCGTTCACCAAGGTTGATCTGGATCTGCTCAAGATTATCGCCGACATGGCTTCTTCGGCCCTGGAACGGGCCATGTTCTTCGACGAGTTGCACACTCTCAACGAAGAGCTCGAAGGCCGGGTGCGCGACCGCACTCGCGAGGCCGAAGAGGCCCGCGAGGCGGCCGAGGCAGCTACTCAAGCCAAGAGTAACTTTCTGGCCAACGTCAGCCACGAGATCCGCACCCCGATGAACGGGATCATCGGTCTCACCAGCCTCACCCTCGAGACCGAGCTCAACCCTATTCAGCGCGAATACCTCAACGATGTGGCCCGGTCGGCCAATTCGTTGTTGGGCATCCTCAACGATGTGCTCGACTTCTCCAAGATCGAGGCCAATCAGCTCGAGTTGGATCCCCATCCTTTCGAGATGAGCGAACTGCTCGAGGCGGCCACCAAGACGGTGGCCTACTCGGCTCATTCCAAAGGACTCGAACTGGTGGTGGACGTCGAGCCCGGAGTGGGCGAGCATTTGATGGCTGACTCGACCCGGCTCCGCCAGGTCTTGATCAACCTGCTGGGCAACGCCATCAAGTTTACCAGTGAAGGCGAGATCGTCCTGAAGGTTCAGGTCGAAACCGAGTCCAGCGCCGGTCAGGTGCTGCACTTTAGCGTGCGAGACACCGGGGTAGGGATTCCCGACGATAAGCTGGGCACCATCTTCGAGGCGTTCAACCAGGCCGATGTCAGCACCACCCGCAAGTACGGCGGCACCGGCCTGGGCCTGAGCATCAGCGGACGCCTGGTCGAACTCATGGGCGGCCGCCTGTGGGTCGAGAGTCAGGTCGAGAAAGGTTCGGTCTTTCACTTTACCGCACGCTGCGCCAACATGGACGGTCCCCCTGCCGAGGATTTTTCGGCCCTGGAAGGGGTGCGGGTCTTGCTGGCTGAGGACAACCGCACTAACCGCGAGGTGTTGATGCGGCTGTTGGGTCAGTGGAAGATGTTGCCCACCAGCGTGACCGACGGTGAGGCCGCTCTCATTCGGCTGAAGAAGGCCCGTAGCGAAGAGACACCGTTCGGGCTGGTCCTCTCCGATGACCAGATGCCTGACCTCGACGGCCCCGGCCTGGCGGCTGCCCTGGCCAAACAGCCAGACAATCAGGTGCCGGTGGTGATGATGGTCAGTTCGGCTCGCATCGAAGACAACACCGGCGTGGCGGGCTGGATCTCCAAGCCCGTCAATCCGGCTTCGCTGCGCAAGTTGCTGGCTCGCCAATTCGCTGATGAGAAGAAGACCGAGGCGCCAGCGGCCAGTGCCGAAACCGAGCAGCAAGAAAGTCTCAAGATCTTGCTGGCCGAAGACCACGAAATCAATCAGACCGTGGCCCTGGCCGTGTTGGGTCGGTTGGGCCACGAGGTGACCCTGGCCCACGACGGTCTCGAGGCTCTGGACCATTTTCGTAAAGGCAAGTTCGACGTCGTGTTGATGGACGTGCAGATGCCCAATATGGATGGCTTGCAAGCCACGGCCGCCATTCGCGAACTCGAAGAGACCGAGGCGCGTCAGCGCACGCCCATCGTGGCCATGACCGCCCACGCCGTGGCTGGCTACCGGCAACGCTGTCTCGATGCGGGTATGGACAATTACGTCACCAAGCCGATCAATCGGCAGGAGATTATCAGCGTGCTTGGCCAACTGGCGCCCGGGGAAGAGCCCGAGTCGCAGGTCGAGGAAGAAAAGCCGGACCTCGATCTCTCCAACCTGCTCGACCTGGTAGGCTCGCAAGAAGCGGTCCGAAAGGTGGCTCGCAAGGCCCTGACCGATTGCGCCGCCCATCTGGTCAGCGTGGACCTGGCTCTGACTCGCAGCGACACCGGGCGGCTGCAGCGGGCGGCCCATTCGCTCAAGGGTACCTTCGCACTGCTGGGAGCTCAGCGCATGGCCGAGACCGCCGAGCGGCTTTTTTCGTTTGGCGTGAGTGAAGAGCTCGAGCAAGCCAGGGCCGCGGCTGATGAGTTAAAAAAACAATGGGCTCGGGTTCTGCCCACCTTGCAGTCGGCCTCAGACGAGGCTTCGTGAGGGTCGGGCTGCTGGCCGCCCTGATTTTGCTCGCCCCGGCCTGGGGCCAAGATTTTCCTGTCGAAGTCGAGATGTTGGGTCCGGCCCGGCCCCTGGCCCGGCCCCTGGCTCGCAGCCTGCGCTGGCAACCACCGCCGGTGCAGTGTCGGCTGTGCGGCGAAACGACGACACCCGGCCTCTGCAGTTGCCATTTTCGGGTGGATCAGGAGTTTGGCGAGCGGCTCTTGGCTCAGGTGCGCCAGGATGCCCAGGAGTTGGACCCGCGGCTGGTCTACCGCGGCGGCCTCGAGGTGCGGGTCGTCTCTCAGGCAAGGCTGGACGAACTTGGTGGCGAGCCCGTCTATGGTCTCTATGAAGAGGGCAGGATCTGGCTCAGCCAGGCCCTCACTCGGCGCGAGGCGTATGCCGTGCTGGCGCACGAATTCGGCCACGCCTGGCACTTTCAAGAAAACCCGGCCTTTGCCAGCCAGCCAGAGAGGTTGCGTGAAGGCTTTGCCGATTGGGTGGCGCTGCAGTTGGTCCAGGCGCGCCCTGACCCGTCAGCTCGGGTCCGTTTGTTGGAACAACGCCAGGAACCCTATCGCTCGGGCCTGGCCACCATGCTCAGGCTTGAAGAACAGGGCGGCCGAGAGGCCGTGCTGGCCCGGGTGGCGCCCCGATACTAAAGGTTTAGGCGCCTGGCTGGTCAAAGTAGGCGGCCAGGGGAGGCTGCATGCTAAGTCAGTTGATCGATGGGCTCAAGGCTATCGTGGTGGGCCACAATGTTGACGAGCGACGGACCACGGCTCGCGCTCGCTGCGAATTGGCTGTTTCGTGTCGCAGTCAAAAAGGGGGGTTTCCGGCCAACCTGCGCGATCTGAGCATCAGCGGCGTGGGGCTGGGCGCCGATGCATTCATCAGCCGCGGTACCAAGCTCAAGATTGCCTGTCCTCGAGCCTTTGGCAGTGGGACCGACGCGATGGGCGTGGTACGGTGGTGCCGCCGGGTCGAGGACGCCTGGTATCACCTGGGGGTCGATCTGCAGGGAATGAGTCCGAAGTGTTGGGTGCCGGCGGCTCTGCGTGAGTTGGGTCTTGACCCTGATGCCCCGCGGCAGCGGCGCAAGTTGATGCGGGTCCCGGCTGCGCTTGGGGTGGAACTCAAGCTGGCCGACAGTCAGGCGGCCGAGGGGAAGCTGCTCAATCTCAGCGTGGGTGGGGCTTTTATCGAGACGCGCGCCCGATTATCGCGCCATGCTCAGGTGGTGATGTTGATGGGCCCCTGGGACGGAATTCCCGCGATCACCCTCACCTCCAGTGTGGTTTCGGTAAAGAACGAACAGGGGCTTTGGAGAGCCAGCCTGCGTTTCACTCATATCGGTTCAGATCAGCGCAAACTGCTCGGGCGCTATCTCACCGGCTTGGTGAAGGCCGCCAAAGCTTGACCTTCGCGCGCAGGCGCCGGGGCTCCACCATAGAAGCACACTAGCGTTGTTTTTCGAGTTCTGCGCATGGTTTTTCTTGACCACCGCCGTGATGACCACCCACTGGTGGGTGCTTCGGCGGCGCTTCCGGCGCATCAATCAGCTGCTCACCGATGGGTGTCCGGCCGAATTCATCCTGGCGCTCGACGCCGAGATGCGGCGGGCTCACAGCCCTGAGGTAAGGGCGCTTTTCACCATCAGCCGCTCGGCCGGGCTATCTTATCTTGGCCGTTGGAGCGAGGCTATCGACGACCTGGAGAATATCGACGCCGAATTGATCCGGCAACCCGAGGCCCGCGCGGTCTACTGCAACAACTTGCTTTATAGCCTGCTATTGGCGGGGAGTTTCGAGAAGGCCGCGCGCCTGGTCGATACCGAGACACGCTGGCTGGTTCCCGAGTATCGCCACCGCGACCTGAATCTTAGTCTGCGTGGGACCATGGCCACCTTTTACTATTTTCGAGGACTGACCGATGAGGCCCGGCGAGAGTTCGAACTGCTGGAGGCAGAGCTGCGGGGCCCCATGCAAACGGCCACCAGTCTCTATTTTCTGGCTCGTCTGGATCTGGCCGAGGGCGACACCGAGCGCGGTCTCGAACGACTCCGTCAGGTAGTGCACCTGGCCCCCCGAACGTTTTTCCCCGACGAGGTAAAGGCGCTCAGCCTTGGGCAGGAGCGGATTGGCCCGCCGGGGGCTGCTCTGGTGGCTTCGGAAACAGATCGTCGCGGCGAATGACCTCGTCCAGGAAAACCATGTTGGCCCGGGCCACTCGCTGG
Source organism: Vulcanimicrobiota bacterium (assembly GCA_050250895.1). Lineage (GTDB taxonomy): Bacteria > Vulcanimicrobiota > Xenobia > Xenobiales > JADMJV01 > CAYRFU01. The sequence goes on from JBFWNU010000007.1 coordinate 375,034, forward strand.
CGGATGGGGTCGATCTGCTCACGGTCCGGCTGGAAACTCTGCCCGATTTCGAGGGTGTAGCTGAAGATGCCGTTGATATGGTGGATGTCGTGCGAGCCACCAGTGGTCGGGTAGAGAGAGGAACTCTGCATCAGGCGGTAGCGAGTGTCACCTAGAGCGTCGTTCATCTTGGCGCCCACATCCTGATAGACGGCTGCATTGTCGACCGGATCGTAAGTGTTGCCCCAGGGGTAAAGGATCATTTGACCGTAGCCGTGATGATCGAGAATTCCCTTGATATTGCCGCGACCGAGTTCGAGGTCGAGCATCGCCTGCGTCTCCCGCTCGGAGGCTCCAAAGGGCCCGCGATAAGTGTCGTCGTCGGGATTGTCGCTGGTGCGACCGAAGTCGTCGCGCGTGCTGCAGGGCGTGTCTCCCGGAGGACGATAGACCCACTCGTGAGTGGGCACGTCGTCGGCGTAGTTGCGATTGAGGTCCACGCCCATTCCCGCCTGAGGGTGCTGATTGTCGCAGAAGGTGTTGCTTACCGGTCGCCGGTTTTTGCGCCACCAGTTGTCCTGGGTGCGGCTGTACTCGTATCCATCGGGGTTGACCAGGGGCACGACCCAGATTTCGGCTTTGTCGACGCGGTCTTTCATGGCGGGATCGCTGGCGTAGCCCTCGACCAGTCGTTGGGCCACATACAGGGGCGCCTCCATCGACATCCATTCGCGGGCGTGATGGCAACCCGTGATGACCACTCCCGGCTTCTGGCGAGTGTCGTCGCTGGCCGCTCCCGAAGAGATCTTCAGGGCCCAGATTTCGCGACCCTCGTGGCTGGTGCCCAGGCTGACGCGCTGAGCGATGTCGGGATGGGTTTCGGCCAGGCGCGCCAGTTCGGCGGCAACCTCGTCATAGGTGTGGTAGTTCAGGGCATTAGCCGGCACCTCTTTGAGAAGGTGGGACTTGAACTCTTTGACCACCTTTTCCTGATCGACTACGTGGTAGGTCGGGTCTTCGAGCGCGTCGGTCTTGATCAGATAGTCCATAATCTCTTGATCGTCGAGAACGCTATCTTCGTTTGCGTCGATCCGGGCAGCTTCGGCCTTGCACTCGCGGTGAACCTGGAACTCCCGGCCCTCCCGGTGGAATTTGTAAAGGTTGCTTTCAATACTTGTGGTCGCCATAAAGGCAAGTTATCAGTGCCACCTTGCGCAGGCGCGATCACCATGTAAACAAACGGTCAGGAAGGGTTGACCTGAGCCGCGATCGTTACTACCATGCGCTGCGTGGTAGGTGCGAAGAAAACGACCACTCGGATTCGCGTCCCGCGCGGATTTCGTCCCCGCGATTGGGCTCGCGAAGCCTATGCCCTCTATCTCAAGAGCGAGCAGAAGGACTTCTCCGTCAACGCCTGCCCCGGCGCTGGCAAGACCAAGTTCGCGGTGATGCTGGCGTTCAACGAGCTTCATCGGGGAGCGGTCGATCGCATCGACATCGTGGGCCCCTCGACCCATATTTGCGAGCAATGGATGCGCGAGATGGCTGTTTGGGGGGTTCATCTCGACCCGGAGAACTTTCGCGAATCGCGCGACTGCATCGGCCGGGTCATGACGTATCAACGTCTCGGCATGGATCCCAAGGGCTTCCAATTGCTGCCGGGGCGGCGCACCCTGGTCATCCTTGACGAGATCCATCATGCGGGCGATTCCCGCAGTTGGGGAGAGGGATTGCGTCTGGCCTTCGATGGGGCCACCCGTCGTCTGCTGCTTTCGGGTACACCCTTTCGCAGCGACAACAATAGCATTCCGTTTATTCGCTACAGCCAGGGACAAAAGGGAACCAGCATCAGCGACTACACCTACGGTTATGGCGAAGCCTTGCGCGACAACTACTGCGCGCCCCTCTATTTCCCGCACCACGACGGGGAGTTCGAGTGGGAACGCGACGGCGAGAGCTATCGGGCGGATTTCGAGAAAGCGCTCAGTCGCAGCCGGGCCGCCGATCGAATGCGGACCGCCCTGGAGCCGACCGGAGATTACGTGCGGGGAATGCTGATGGAGGCTCATCGCCACCTGCGCGAGATCCGCATCAATCACGAAGAAGCGGCCGGCATTGTGTTCGGGCGTGATGTCGAGAACGTGAGAGCGCTGGCCGATGTCCTCTACGAGATTTCCGGCGTAGAACCGGTGACCGTAACCGTCGACGACCCCGACGCCGGTCAGCGCATTCGGGATTTTCGTCGCGGGGTCGCGCCCTGGATCGTCTCGGTCAAGATGGTTTCCGAAGGGGTAGACATTCCCCGTTTGCGGGTGGGGGTCTTTTTGACCAATGTTCGCACCGAAATGTTCTTTCGGCAGGCGGCCGGCAGACTGGTGCGTCTGGTCGACGGACTCGAAGACCAGTCAGGCTATCTCTATATTCCTTCGATCCCACGCCTGGTGAGCTTTGCCACCGATCTGCAGCGCGAACGCAACCACTTTATCGAAAACAAGAACAAAGAGGGCCTGGTGAGTCTGCCGTTGTTGCCCGACGAGAGCGAAGAACGAGAAGAATCGGATTATCGTTTTCTCGGGTCGCGCGGCGAGCGACGCGGGGTCATCGAGTCGGGGCCGCCTACGGATGCGCGGGGGCAAACCTTCTTTGACTTCGCGGCCGAACTTGTAGAGACCGAGCCCGAGCCACCGCCCCGACCGGCCCCGGTCCCTGACGAACCGGCTTTGCTGCATGAGCAGAAAGAGTTCGTCAGGCGCAAGGGCGGTCGAATCTCGAGCCTGGTTCGTCAGATCCATCTGGCCCACGAGGTGCCCTACCAGCAGGTCCATGCCGTGCTCAACCGACGTCAAAAAGTGTCTTCCCAGGCCGAGTGCACCCTGGAACAACTGGTCGAGCGCGAACGCCTGCTCGAGCGCTGGTTGTCTAAAGGTTCGGCCTAACCTTCTTTGAGGGCTTCACGAGCTCGTTCGTAGTGACGGTGATAGCGTTTACTGCGGGGATCGTGCGGTCCCCATAGGCGAGTGGCCATCATGAAGGCTTCTCGCTCGGCCTTCTCGGCCTGGGCGTACTCTTGCCAGCCAAAATGAAGCCCGCCCACGTTGTCATACAGCGAGGCGACCTCTTCGTGATCCGGCATCCCCAGGGATTCCCACATCGCAAAAGCCTCTTGAAACAGCTGCTGGGCCCGTTCCGGAGAGCCCGTGGACAGAGCGGCCTGTCCCAGGCCGTTGAGGCAGCAGGCCATCTCGGCCGGGTCGGGAATCAGACGCGCTTTTTGGATCTTGAGGGCTGACTCAAACCAGGGCACGGCACTGGCGGCTTTCTTCTGGCGTAGATGGACCTGGCCCAGTTCGCGCTGGGTGCGCGCCAGCCGGGGGTCGATCTCGCCCCACACCCTGGCGATCTGCATGGCAGCCTTGAGTTTTTCTTCGGCCGAGTCGAGGTCTTGCTCGGCCAGACAGACCAGACCCTGGCGCCGCAGGCGCAACCAGAAGTCTTGCTTGCTGATCTTGAGGGTGGCAAAGTCGGCGTCGTCCTGGCTGCTGGCTGTATTGGTTGCTTCTTCCAGTCGCGACTCGAGGGTGAGGGCGATGCCCCGGGCCTGGGTCAGCTGAACCGCCGAGAAGGCCGAACTCTGACGATGATCTCCATAGAAGAAGCCGATCACCTTGGAGGCCAGGTCGCGAACCGGAACCACCAGGATCGAGACGGCCGTGTCACAGGGCTCGTTCAGCTGGGCGTCGGCCTGCTCGATGCGCAGCGGTTCCCCGCTTTGAAGCACACAATCCGTGGCCTCGCGGCTGATGGGGCAGTCCTCGATTCTAGCCACCCGGGCCAGGCCATGAAAGGCGCGCGGAACGGGACCTTCACTCGCATCCTCGGCCACACAAACCAGGGCCCGCTCGGCTGCGGTCGTCTCTACGAAGCGCTGCAATTCTCTCACGAAAATAGCTTGTTTTGAATCGCTCACCAGGCCGAGCTTTTTTGGGCGCCCGCGGCTTGTTCCTTCACCGAGTGTGGAGAATTCTTCCGATGCAGTCGAGGCGTAATTGTGTTACGATGTCGTTTGTGAGAAGACTTGGGCGGCGTGGGTTGACCGTGGGCGAGTTAATGGTTGCGAGCGCCCTGCTGGGGATGATCATGGTGACGATGATGATCATGTTCGGGCAGATGATGGCGACTAGCTCCAAGAACACGATGTTGGCGGCCGGTTCGTATCTAGCGGACGGTATCCTCGAGAATCAGATCACCAAAGCCAAGGATTCCAACCCGTCCTTCGTCTCGGTGCCGCTCGATTCGAGTCAGTGGGTCAAGACGACCGACCCCAACAGCCAAACCGAGTTTCTCTATCGCGTCGAGGCCGAGCAGATCGGCGGCACGCCTGGCGGGCAGCCGGGGGAGGTGTGGTATGTCCAGGTCGAAGTGGCCTGGTGGCAGTCCGGAGGCAACGTCAATAGCCAGGCTTATCGGGCCGGATATGGAAAGCTGAACCTCAAGCGAGGTCGAGTGATCTATGTTCAGAGAGATTAGGCGCGGCTTTTCGCTACTTGAACTGATGTTCGCGGTAGCTCTCTTCTCTCTGCTCATGATCATGGTATTCGCCTTCTTTCAGTACGCCACGCGTTCGTTTCAGCTGGCCAGCGTACGCCAGGGGATTCAGTCCGACGGCCTTCGAGTCATGAATAGCCTCCAGTCAGACCTTCGCCGTACCGCCGAGTCGACCATCACGCTCGATCCGCGCCTGGCTACTGTTACCGTAAACGGCACCACTCCTCGTCGCGACGCGATATCGCTGGGCGGCCTCTACAACTGGACCGACGCCAGTAATACCGACAATTTCGATCCGGGGACCGGTCAGCCTCGCTGGAATCGTTACATCGTCTACTATGCTACCCGCAACGAAGAGGGCGCTCACCTCTACAAACTGGTGCTAGAGCCGGCCCCTCCGCCGATCGCGCCCATCGCCTTGCCCCTGGTCGACCTGCAAGACGCCTCCCGAGACGACCCTTCGACCAACGTCTTTCAGGGCAGCAGTCCGGCTTTCGTCTTGCTGGCCAAGAATGTCCAGGAATTTTCGCTGGAAAACAAGGCTGGCACCATCCAGGTCAACGTGACGTTGCGGGAGCGGCGGGGTGCCAGACCCAACAGCGGGCAAGGGTCGGGCGAAGAAGTGTTCGAGTTGATGACGGGCGTTCGTCCCGAGAACACCTATCCCAGCACAAAGTTTTAGAAAAAGCCAATCGGGCTGGAATCCAGGCCGAAAAATTGTTAAACTTCTGGTATGGGTAGAGTCGGGGTTAGCAAACGAGGTATCGCCCTCATATCGGTTCTGATGTTGTGCGCTCTTCTATTGACGCTCATCGGAGCCTTCGTCACCGTAAATCAGGCCTCTTCCAGGCTGACAGGCAACACTTTGACACGCAATCGGGCTCAGGATGCCTGCATGGCAGCGGTGGATCTTGCCTGGTACGAGCTTGAGCTCGACAAAGATTGGGGCACAGGGGCAAGCCTGGGTTATCCCGGGGTAAAGCTGGTGCCGACCGCCGATCCCCATCTACAACTCCAGGAGAAGAGCGACGCCGATGGGCTGTACCTCGAGGGCTCTCTCAGTGAGAATGGCGACTTCGACGCGCCCAACGCAGCTCGCTTCGAATTGCGAATCTACAATAACCTGAATTCTCGCTACCCCCTGGCTGGCGATTATCCGGTTCAGCCCCGGAGCGTCCGCTTGCGGGTCAAAGCCAGGTGTGGTTTGACCACCCGCACGGTCGACACCTTGCTACGGCAGGTGCCTTTCTCGCACGAGTCGATGGCCGCCAATGGTCGTGCCTCTGTGAATGGCGACCTGGCTCGCTTCGAAAGTCACGACCCCTACGTCAATCGCCTTAAAGCCGATGAGATGGTGCTGCCGTCGGCCGCCAACACTCGCTTTGTGGAACGCGGCGAGGCCACCGTGGCCAGCGGCAATCCCCTCTACCTGGGCGGCAGCAACCTGGCCAGTCCCGGCTATGATAAAGCGTCTGACGAGAAGAAGACGGGCGGACAGTTCACTCTCGATGGGGCGAGCCCGAACGTGCCCGATCTCGACTCGAGCAAGTTGAAATTGCCGAGCACTACCGTCGAACTCGACGGCGGCACTTACGAGTTCGGCAATCTCGACCGCATCGAGTGGGTCAACCACACGATCGGATATAGCGTTCCCGACCCGATGGGTGGCAGCCATACCGAGTACTGCACCCGTTTTCAGAAAAAGACCACGACCTATACTTCGCTCAACGGCCCCAACGGCAAAGCCTGGGTGTCCGACAACGCAACGGCTACGGCCTTTGACCCTCCCTACGATCCTGGTTACGGTGACACCGGCTACGGATACGGGAGTGCGGGCGTGTCGTCTCCCCCCCTGGGTATGCAGCAAGACGTATGGACCATCGCTGGCACCGAAGGGGCCGGAGTGACGGTTAACCTGGCTACGGGACAGATGACGGTATCCTCGGGTGTGACCGTGCACGCCGATGGCGACTTCTTCCTGATCGCCGATGGCGACACCGCGCCCCAGCTTCTGTTTGGATATGACATCGATAGCGGCGGAGTGCCGATGCAGCAATCGCTCAAAGACGGTCTTCAAGCCGCTCAGGATAATCCTAAGCAGTATATGGCGGCCATGACCACTGACGGCGATTTCAAGGTCAGCGGCGACGCCGCCGGCTACGGCTCGATCCTGGCCAACGGAGCCCTCACTTTGCAGGCATCCTCCGGCTTTCGCTCGGCCCCGGAGTTGGGTGTGGTCATCAAAGGCGAGACCGTCACTATCAACCCGGCCAAGGATCCCGAACCCTCTTTTCCTGGCGAACCGACCTCGGTGGATTACTCGGTCTTCCGCGACGCAATCAACACCTATGCCGGTGGTGACTGGACTAGCTTCGACCAGTGGCTCGACCTGACCGGAACTCAGCGAGACGCCATCGTGGGCACGGCACCCGGGGCCGATTTGCGCTCTACCCAGTTGCCTCAGAATGCAGATTACTACTACAACCAACTCAAGGCCGAGATGGGCTTGACCTTGCCTCCGCCTAACTTCGTAGCCGAGTTTGGCTCCGAGTGGGGCGGCTCGAGCATCTCGCTCGAACAGTATGCCCGCATGAAAGAATGGATGCAGACGGTCGCCAGCGGTTTCAAGAAAGGCAACGGCGACGACTCCTGGATGCATATGGACCAGCGGATCAACGAAGTGGGGACACGTCTGGAGAATCAGCTCTCCTCTCACGCTAGCTGGGCCAAGAGTTATAAAGTCGATCTTCAGACCTATCTGGCCAATCCCGACCAGGTCGTGCCCGACATGTTCTATCAGGGTCTGCTCTACGCCGGCAGCGGCGGGTTGTCCGTGAACGCAACCGGCAAGTCGGTTCGGCTGGAAGGTTCGATGATGAGCAAGGGCGACATTCAGGTCGACGGCGCAAAGGTCGAAATCGTTTATGACCGCGACCTTCTCGACGACCTGTTCCAGTCGACCCTCGGAGCCAACGGTCTTCGGCTTGAGCGCGTTTTCTTCAATCTCAACTAGGTCACCGCGGCCCTGGTGGCAAAGCCTCGGGGGAAAGAGGTAGAGCCACACCCCCGCAATGAAAAGCTCGGTCATAGCCCTGCTAAAAGAAGCCTGCAAGTTTCTACAGAGCTTCTCCAATTGTCAGGGGGCCGTCGTTTTCTTGCGCGATGATCTCCATAAGCCCCTGGTGGCTCGGCTGACGCGTGGCATCGAGCCCACGGATTTGCGGGCTTACTGTCCTCGCGACGTGCTCGAAGAGGTTCAGCGAACCCGCAAGAGTGTGCTGGTCATGGACTCCAAGAAAGACTCGCGATTTCGAGACCAGAAGGCTCCTTTCCGGTCGGCTTTCTACGTGCCGATTCTCGATGCCCAGCATCGTTCGATCGGCTTGTTCTACGCCATGAATTCCACCAAACCCGTCGCCTTCTCGCTGGCTCACCTGGCTCAGGTTGAAGACTATGCTCGAAGCTTGGGCGAGAAGCTGGTCGAGTTGCGCTGGACCGAGGCCGAGGCGCCGCCCCCTCCACCTCCGCCACGGCTGGCCAGGCTACCCTCGCTGCCCCCCCTGAGTGAAGTTCCGTCCAAGCTGAAGTGGCTGGTGCCTCTGGCCCTGGTCCTACTGTTGCTGACCGGCTTCGGAGTGTGGCGCTGGAAGGGCCGCCAGAGCCAGGCCGGAGGCGCTCCGCCGGTGGTTTCGGCCACGGCCACACCCAACCAACCCACCGGTCCTTTGCAAGGCTACATCGTGCTCGAAGGCACCTTGCTCCAAAGACCCGACTTCAGGCCGATGGCTTCGTCGGCGGTGGCTCGGGGAACTCTGCTCCTCACTCTGGGTGACGAGCATTTGAGCGCGTCAGGGTCAGACCTCAAGCTGGCCTGGGGAGGAGCTTTCTCGGCCAGTTGCCGGACTACCCTCTCCGACCCTAAGGGTCGAGCCAAGGTTCGCCTGACGGTGCCTGGCTATAAGCCGGTCGCCCTCACGGTGCAAGTCAACTCGGGTAAAGCTTCGCTGGGGAGGGTCATCTTCGCCCCGGCTCAAGGCTTCAAGAAATAGTGGTGAGAAGGCCTTCGCCGGCTCCCACAGCGACGCCCTCGAGATACACTTCGGTCAGCAGGCTGCGAAACTGTTCGACATTTTCCACCTCGGCCAATCTCTGGCAAGTTCCTTGCAGGCTTTGGTGGTGCAATTCCAGATAACTCTCGAGGCCATCTCGGCCTTCTAACGAGGCGACTTTCTCGGCTTCTCGCAGGACCGTGTCGGTGGGCGGGTTCAGGTCGTCGAGGGAGCGCAGGGCGTGGCTGGCCAGGGACTCGAAGACGCCCGTCACCAAGCCGCCTTCGAGAAAGGTGAGGGTGGTTTCGAGGGCCTGTTCGGGGGAGGGGAGGGTGGTGACCTCGGCTAGCGCCAGATTGGCGCCATTGCGGGTTTCGACGATCACGTCCTTGAAGACGGGACCCCAACGTTCGGGCTCTTCGGCCAGCATTTCGCGTAGACCCGGCGCAGATTGACGCGCTTCAGACAGCAGGGAACGTAGGCCTGGGGAACAGGCGGGTGGCGTGTTCAACTTCATGATCACCAGCATGACCAGGGAGTTTGACTCAGGGGTTGCCCAAAGATGAAAACTTCGTCAGGGTGCCTGGAGCTGGCGCTCTTCCAGGGCGGCGGCTTTCTTGGTGGCCTTCTTCAGGGTGTCGGGGTCCAGGCCGGGGCGATCGAGGACTTGCTGCAGAGTGGCTCGAGCCTCGGGCAACTGGCCGCTTCGCTCCTGGACTTCGGCTTTGGCCAATAACAGCTGGGGATTCTCTGGCTCCAGCTGTTGAGCGTCAGAGATATCCTGGCGAGCCAGTTCGAGTTTGTCCAGGCCGAGGCGGGCCAGGGCGCGCCCCCCCCGGGCGAGGATGTCCTCGTGATCGATTTCCAGAGCCTTTCCGAAGGCCAGCTCGCTTTCAGCGTAGTGTTTCAGGTCCAGCAGCGATTCACCCCGCAGTCGGTGAAGGGCCCCGACCCGGGGAAGCTTTTTCAGGCCCCTCTCGGCGGTGCGCAGGGCTGCCTCTGGTCGCTCCAGTCTCAATTGCAAGTCGACCAGGCGCTGCCAGCCCTCGACCCATTCGGGGGCCAGCCGCGTGGCTTTGAGCAGATCGCGCTGCGCCTGCTCCGTCTGGTTTGATCTCTCATAAGCCTCGGCCCGAGCGACCAGCACTCTGGGATTGGTAGGATCCTGGTGGGCGGCCTCGTCAAGAGCGGCCAGAGCCGGTTCGAGTTGACCCAGGGCCAGGTAAGAACGGCCCAGGTTGTAACTCGCGTTGGGCCAGTTGGGATTGAGGGCCAGGACCCGCTGGTATCCGTCCACGGCCTGCTGGTAGCGCCCGTGGTCGAAGGCCTGGTAGGCTCGGTAGGCCAGACGAGAGGTCTGCTCACATCCGGTCAACATCAAGGTGACGACGATTGCCAGGCAGGTGCGGCGCATGAGACCACAATTCTGGGGGCTTTCGAACCTACCTGGGGAATTCAAGAAACTTTCAGGCGTCCCGGCTATGCTATTACCACAGCACGCGAAAGGATTCCAACCCAATGATCACCTCCAATCTTCGTCTTCCCATCTACGGTCAGGTTCCCAGTCACTCGGCTTGCGGCGGCAATTGCTCCTGCGGCGGGTGCGGCAAGGCCGGCAAGACCGAGGGGGTGGCTAGCTCCTCGAAGCGGGTCGAGGGCCCGAAAACGGACGCTGGAGTGAAATCTACCTGCGGTAGCGGTTGCAGCGGCGACTGCTCTAGCTGCGGCGTAAAGACCTTGAGGATGCCTCCCCAGGGGCTCGCCGAGATTCGCCCCCCGGTCAAGTGGTAATAAATCTTTAACAGACCCATCGCCGCCTCTGCCTATGGTGGAGGCGATGTTGTGTACCGCACCCAGAGCATCGGACCCGATCCAGAGGTTGCATCCGGTCGCTCGCCAGTTGTTCGAGCAGGCCGATGAGGCTTACGCCGAGGCCACCGGTGGTGAGCACCTGCATATCAACAGCGGACTTCGCGACGTTTATCGTCAGGCGGAGCTATACCAGTGCTGGCGCCGGGGCGACAACGACTGTAACCCGGCCAACATTCCCGGGGCTTCCATCCACAACTATGGGCTGGCCATCGACATCGGCCGGTCCTGGGAACCTCAGGTCATCGCGTCGATGAAAGAGGCTGGTTTCGAGCAAACCGTGATGCCGCGTGAGCCCTGGCATTTCGAGCCGGTCGGCCGACCCGAGCACGACCAGGCTTTGGCCCGCCAGCGCGAGATGAAGGCTCCCGGCTCCATCGCCCGCCAGTGGCAGAGCGAATGGGAGACCTCTCGCGAGAAAGATGATCAGCGCCATCAGCTAGAGCGAGATTTCGTAGGCGGCGTGGCCGACTGGAACCAGCGCCGCCAACAGCTTCAGGCCGAGCAAAGCGCCTATGGCCGAGAGCGTGCCACCTATAAAGAGGAGGACAGCGACTGGGTGGGTGAGTGGAAAGGCTACCAGCAGAACCGCTCCCAGTTGGCCCACGAGTGGACCGACCTGGACGCCTTGAGGCGCCGCATCGAACAGTTGCCGTCCGGCCCCGAGCGGGACCGCCTGGTGGCCGAGCACCAGCAGCGCAGCGCGGCCGCACGCCAGCGTCAACAGCAACTCGACGCCCGCCAGCTGGAACTCGAGGCGGCGCGGGCCAATCTTGATGCTGTGCGTCAAGAACTCGATCTGCGCCGGAGCGAACTGCTAAGCCGCTCTTCCCGCCTTCACCACGAGTTGGCGGGCCTGCAGCAAGAGCGGCAGACGTTTCATCGGTTGGAAAACGAAGTCGCTCAGCACCAGGCCCGAGCCGGCGAATTGCTCGACCGAATCGCTGAACTGGTGCAGCCGGTTCCGGTCTACGGGTAGCGGAAGACTTTCGAACTCGTCTTCTTGGCCGCCGATACGGCCTCTACGCGAAGCTCGAATTTGCCCTTTTCGAAGGCGTCGTGCTGATGACCCTGCAGCACGCTATCGAACTGGCGGGTCTCGTGGCGATGGGGAGCCATGTCGCGAAAGTCTTTCCAGATGGCCAGCTGGCGCCACACCTTTTCCTCTGGGCCTTTCACGAACAGCTTGACGGTGATGGGCTGACGGGCCGTGTCACCCGCCGGGTTATGAACGGTCACATCGATCAGAAAGCGACCTTCGTTCTTGGCTGTGACCACAGCCGATTTGGGCTCGACATCGGCCAGGACCGCGGACGAAAGCAAAAAAAACAGCAAAAACCAGGCTCTCATGACAGATCATGATTGCTAGTTCCGCCGGTCTCTCCTGCCGGTGGGGTTGGGGGGGCGCCGTTGAAGCCGCTCATGGCTGTCTCGATTCCCTGTCTTAGCCAGACTTCCAGGCAATCGCAGGCCCGGCTCAGCATGGTGGCCACCAGGTCATGTTCTGGTGCGGTAAAGTTCTCGAGCACGAAGTCGGCCGGATCTTGCCCATCGGGAACCGGGCCGATTCCCATGCGGAGGCGCGGATAGTCGGTGGTGCCGAGTCTGGCGTTAATGTCCTTGAGGCCGTTGTGTCCTCCCGAACTGCCGCCAGCGCGGACCCGCAGCCGACCCAGCGGCAGCGAAAAGTCGTCAAGCACCACCATGATCTGCGCGGGGGCGAGGTTGCGCGTGGTAGCCAGCCAGTGGACCGCCTCGCCCGAGAGATTCATATAGGTCCGCGGCTTGAGCAGGAAGAGTTCCCGCTCGTCAAAGCGGGCTCGGTGTAGCAAGGCCAGGGGGTGGCCTTTGCGATCGCTGGACGGCAGCCGGGCGACGAACTCTCGTACAACCATGAAACCCAGGTTGTGCCGCGTTGCCGCATAGCGTTCTCCTGGGTTTCCTAGACCGACGATGGCGGCCGACGAGTTATTCGGCCGCAGCGGGCTCGGCGTTATCTCCATCTTCTCCTTCATCCTCGGTCTCGAGGCCAGCGCCGGCCAGGCCTCTAGGAGCGAGGATGTTGACGATCCGCTTGTTGGGGTCGTGGAGTAGCTCGACCTCTTTTTCGAACTCGAGCTCGTTGAGCCGTTTGTTCTGGCCGGGCTTCATCTTCGAGATGTCGAGCAGGTAGCTCTTGGGGATATCGGCCGGGAGGGCACGGATATTGAGTTCGCGGAGATAGAGCTGGGCCATGCCACCACGGGTCCTGACCTCGGCCTCGCCGGTCATACGCACGGGCACCTTGGCCTGGACTTTTTCGTCAAGCTTGATGCGCTTGAAGTCGACGTGGGTGAGAAATCGCTGAAAAACGTCGCGCTGATAGTCCGCCAGCATGCAGGTATGGGTGTCTCCACCTTCGACAGCGAGTTCGACGATGAGGTTGAGACCATGCTCCTTCATCAACCCGGCCAGGTTCTTCTCGTCGAGCTCGACCAGCACCGGCTCCTCGTTTCTGCCATAGAGCACGCCGGGGATGCGTCCCTGCGCACGAATCTTGCGGGCAACACCTTTGCCGGTGCCTTCACGTTGTTTACAATCTACCTTTACCTGGGCCACGGGGCTCCTCCTTGTTATATGGGCGAAGAACTTTGGGGATTCTAAGGCGACAGGCGATCTCCTGTCAAGTCCGACAGGATTTGACAGGACCCAGGAGGGTTGGCGGGTGGGTAGAACAGGGGCGGATGCCTAGCCAGGTTCGCCTGCTGGTGGCCCGATTGGACCGGCTGATGGAACGTATTGTCGTCTACCGTCCAACTGGGCGTCGGGCCAGGCCATGGAAGCTGCTGACTGCCCTTTTGCTGGCGGGCGCTTTTCTCATGCAGGTCTGGCGTCCCACTCAGCCGGTGGTCGATCTCTTTGTCTTTCCTGTGCTGGTAGCCTGTTTCTTTTTGCGCCGGGACGGCCTGAAGGCCATCCCGGCGGCCCTGGTTCTCTATCACGTGGGGGCCATGATCGAAGGCCGGCTCAGCTGGCGAGTGCTCCTGCTCAACGATGCTATCCACCTGCTGGAGTGGGGATTGCTGAGCATGTTCGTGCTGGTCACGCTCGAAAAGTATGTGGCCGTGCGTCAACTCGAAGCCAACATCCGCCAGGATTTGCAACTGGCCAAGACGCTCCAGACGGCGCTGGTGGTGCGCGAGTATGAGTTGGGCAAAGTTCGCATCGATGGCACGATCCACCAGTGCAACGATGTGGGGGGAGACTTCTTCTACTTTAGACCCTTTCAGGAGAAATACGTCACCTTCTGCCTGGGGGACGTGATGGGCAAGGGGATCTCGGCGTCGTTGCTCATGTCGATGGTAATGAGCTTCATGTTCGAGTGGGGCAAGAAGAGCCCATCTCCGAGTTTCGTGCTCAAGAAGCTCAATCATCGGCTGATGCGTCTGTGGGCCAGTCACTCCGACTTCTTTCTGGCCATGGTCTATGCCGTCTATAACGAACAGGACCAGCAGTTGACTTTCGCCGGTGGGGGCCATCAGGGTGGCCTGATCCTGCGGCGCGACGGCAGTATCGAACCGGCGACCACGGAGGGCCTTCCCCTGGGTGTGCTCGAAGAGGCCGAATACCCCGAGAAAACCGTCACCATGCAGGCCGGCGACCGGATGGTCCTGTGTACCGACGGTGTCACCGAGGCCCGCAGCCCCGGCGGAGACCTGTTTGGCGGCGAGCGGCTCGCCCAGGTCTTGCGCCGCGGAGTCGACCTGAGTGGCCGCGAGTTGGTCGAACAGCTCGAGGCGGCGGTGCTGCGCCATACGGGCGGAAACTACACCGACGACCTGGCCATTCTCGTCTTTAGCGTAAAACCCTGATTTTGCCTTCACTTGCGGTCTCTCGCGTGCTATACTCGAGGGTAGGAGAGTGATACCGTGAGAAAAAGGATGAGTGGGCTAGCCGTGGGCTGCACCTTGACTCTCCTTTTTTTACTTGCAGGAGCAGTCAGCGCCGAAGACTCGCGGGTGGTTGACCTGCTCTGGTCCCCGCGGGGCGACCGAGTGGCCGCCATCGTGGCCTCCCCCGGCTATCAGCTGGCGGTGGTCGGTCGCGATGGCAAGCCGTTCTATCAGAGTTTCTCGGCTCGCAATCTCCGGCTCTTCGGCTGGACGCCTGACGGCCAGGGAGTCGTGCTCGACCGAGGGCGGGACGGCCTGCTGGTGGTCTTTCCCGACGCGGGCCGCAGTCAACCTATCCCGCTCGAGGCCGGCAGCGTCCCCCTGGCCTGCGACGGAACCACGGTCTACTATCTCAGCCGCGGCCGCAGTCACTTGATGGCTCAGACGGGCAACGAGCAACGGGTGGTCGCCGTGTTACCCAGCGAGACCCGCCCGGCCGCCAGCCTCTCTCCCGACGGCAAACACCTGGCCTTGCGACGCTCGGTGCGCACGGCCGCCGGCTACGACACGGAAGTTTGGGTGCTCAGCGAAGGGGTCTATCGCCGCCTGGCTCGCGTGCCCGGCTCGTTCGTCCACCTGTGCTGGCATCCCACCAAGCCTGGCCTATTGATGAACGTCCCCATCGAAAGCCGCCACTGGGATGCGTACGTCGCCTGGCTCAGCTCGCCAGAACCTCCCCAGCTTCACCCCGGCTTGCCTTCGCCGGCCCAATGGGATCGCGAAGGGCGAGCCTATTACGCCTCCGGGGCCGGTCTGTTCGAACTCGCCTCGGGTCGAGCCGTGGTCCAGTGGGGGGAAAGCCCGTCGGTTTGGGCCGTTTCTCCCGACGGTACCAGCGTGGTGACCTCGGTTTCCGCCGGCCGTTTGCCGGTGACCTTGAGCGCGCTGGCACGCTGACGGTCGCAGGAACTGTAAGCCTCTAAGGGGAAGCTCGGCGCCATCCGGCGGCCCGGCTGCGCATCACCTGGGTTGAAGGGATTCCGCTCCAAGCGCTGAGAGGAGACAGTGGTGGCAACCAACCTGCAAAGTATCGAAACCCAATGCATCAACGTGATTCGAGGCCTGGCCATGGACGGTCCTCAGAAGGCCGACAGCGGCCATCCCGGCACGGCCATGGCCTGCGCTCCCATCGGTTGGAGCCTTTATGGCAAGCTGATGCGGCACAATCCGGCCAACCCCGACTGGGTCAACCGTGACCGCTTCGTCCTCTCCTGCGGTCACGCGTGCATCTTGCAGTATAGCCTGCTCCATCTCACCGGTTACGCGCTGACTCGCGATGACCTGATCCACTTCCGCCAATGGGAGAGCAAGACTCCCGGACATCCCGAGAACTTCCTCACTCCCGGCGTCGAGACCACCACCGGGCCGTTGGGTCAAGGCTTTGCTCACGCGGTGGGCATGGCGCTAGCCGAACGCTTTCTGGCCAGTCACTTCAATCGTCCCGACCATCAGGTGGTGGACCACTACACCTACGTGCTCGCTTCCGATGGCGACCTGATGGAGGGTGTTAGCGCCGAGGCCTCGTCGATCGCGGGTCACCTTCAGCTGGGCAAACTGGTGGTGCTGTGGGATGACAACCATATCACCATCGAGGGGGACACCGAGCTGGCCTTCAGCGAGAACGTCGACGACCGCTACCGAGCCTACGGATGGCACGTCCAGCGGGTGGACGACGTCAACGACCTCGAGGCTTTGAACAAAGCTCTCGAGAACGCCAAATCCGACCCGCGCCCCTCTTTCATCGCCGTGCGAACCCACATCGCCTATCCGGCCCCCACGGCCCAGGATACAGCCGAGGCCCACGGTTCGCCCCTGGGCGACGAAGAGATCGCCGCCACCAAGAAGTTGCTGGGACTGCCTCCCGATCAGACTTTCTATATCCCCGACGAGGTCAGCAAATACGCCTCGCGGGTCGAGCAAGGTCAACAGTGGGAAAAAGAGTGGAGGGCTGCTTTCGAGGCCTATCGCTCAGCCCATCCCGAGCTGGCCGCCCAGTTCGAACAATGGATGGAAGGACGCCTGCCCGAGGGGTGGGACGCTGACCTGCCGACCTTCAAAGCCGGCGAATCGGTGGCCACCCGCAACTCGTCGGGCAAGGTGATCAACGCCCTGGCGCCCAAGCTGGGCAATCTGATCGGTGGTTCGGCCGACCTGGCCGGTTCGACCAAGACCCTGATGAGTTGCACCCAATCGCAGAGCGCCGCCAAACCGGCCGGTCGCAACATGCATTTCGGCATCCGCGAGCATGCCATGGCTGCCATGGTGAACGGAATGTCTCTCCATGGCGGGCTCATCCCGTATGGAGCGACCTTTTTCGTCTTCACCGACTACATGCGTCCGTCGCTGCGTCTGGCCGCGCTCATGGGTGTGCCGGCCATTCACGTGCTGACCCATGACAGCATCGGACTGGGTGAGGATGGACCGACCCATCAGCCAATCGAACATCTGGCCGCCATGCGGGCCATTCCCAATTTCACCATCATTCGCCCGGCCGACGCCAACGAGGTTCGCGAGGCCTGGAGGGTTGCTATCACCAAGAAAGACGGCCCGGTAGGGCTGGTGCTGACTCGTCAAAACGTCCCCACTTTTGACCGTTCGGTCTGTGGGGCCGCCGAGGGTTTGGCACAAGGCGCCTACGTGCTGGCCGAAGCCGAAGGGGGAGAGCCCAGGGTGGTGCTGATCGGCACGGGTTCTGAGGTCTCGGTGTGCATGGATGCCCGGGAGTTGCTCCAGCAAGACGGCATCCCCACGCGGGTCGTCAGCATGCCTTCGTGGGAACTGTTCGAGGCTCAAGAACAGCGTTACCGCGACAGTGTGCTTCCCCCCTCGGTCACGGCCCGGGTGGCCGTCGAGGCCGGTTGCAGCTTTGGCTGGCAGCGCTATGTCGGCAGCCGGGGCGCTTGCGTCTGCATCGACCACTTCGGGGCCTCGGCGCCCTGGCAAACCAATATGGAGAAGTTCGGTTTCACCAAAGAGAACGTGGCCGCTACGGCCCGAAAAGTTCTCGAATAAATCTCAGGAGGTCCATCATGGCAAATCCCTTATCTCAACTTCATTCGGCCGGCGTTAGCGTTTGGCTCGACTTTCTCAGTCGCGACATGCTCACTTCGGGCGAGTTGGTGAAGCGCATCGAGCGTGACTCGTTGCGTGGTCAGACCTCGAATCCGACGATTTTCGAACAGGTCATCTCCGAGGGGGATGCTTATGACGACGACATTCGCGCCGGTGTCAAAGCCGGCAAGTCAGCCGAGGACATCTGTTGGGAGTTGATGGCCAGTGACGTGCAGGACGCCTGCGATGTCTTTCGCCCTCTCTACGAAGAATCAGGCGGCGAAGACGGCTATGTCAGCCTGGAACTCAATCCCGAGAAGGCGCACGACACCGCTTACAGCATTTCTCAGGCCGAGGAGCTGTGGGGTCGGGTCGATCGTCCCAATCTGATGCTGAAGGTTCCGGGAACCAAAGAAGGATTGCCGGTGATCGAAGAACTGATCTGGCAGGGTATGAACGTCAACGTCACGCTGCTGTTTGCGGTCGAGCGCTACGAAGAGGTGATGGACGCCTTCATGAAGGGGCTCGAGCGACGCCTCGAGGCGGGCAAGTCGGTCAAAGGTATCGCCTCGGTCGCCAGCTTCTTCATTAGCCGGGTCGAAAGCGAAGTCGACAAGCGGCTGTCCAAGCTCGACGGAGGCAAAGCCCTGCAAGGCCAGACGGCGGTAGCCAACGCTCGCATGGCCTACAAGGCTTTTCAGGAGAGGTTTGCCTCCCCCCGTTGGAAGAAGCTCGAGGCGGCCGGAGCCTCGCTGCAGCGTCCGCTGTGGGCCAGCACCAGCACCAAGAATCCCGACTACAAAGACACGATGTACGTCGACGAACTGATCGGCCCCCACTGCGTCAACACGATGCCCGACGCGACCATCGAGGCATTCGCCGATCACGGCACGGTCGAGCGCACCCTGACGGCCGAGACCATAGCCCAGGCAGCCGAGGTGCTCAAGAAGGTCTCGGCCGCCGGTGTCGATCTTGAGGACGTTACCCTGAACACGCTGGTGGTAGAAGGGGTTCGCAAGTTCGCTGACTCGTACAAGTCGTTGTTGTCGACTCTCGAAGATTCGATGAAACAGCTCGAACGGGTCGCGTCCTGACTGAATGAGCACGCAAATGGCAACCAACCCCCTGCGCGAGGGTCTCTCCCGGGTCAAGACGCCGCAGCCCTGCGTGATGGTGATCTTTGGGGCTTCCGGTGATCTCACCCAGGGCAAACTCGTGCCCGCGTTGTTTGCGCTCAAGCAGCAAGGCTTGTTGCCGCGGGAGTTTTCGGTGGTCGGAATCTCGCGCCGCCCGCTGTCTCATGAGGAGTTTCGCGAACAGGTCAAGCCCGACGACTGCAAGGACGAGGCCGCCTGGAGCGAATTCTCTCAGAGCCTCTTCTACATGTCGGGCGATTACAACCAGGATCAATGCTACGAGGATTTGACCCGGCGTCTGGGGGAGGTTGACCAGGAGCGTGGCACCGGGGGTAACCGGTTGTTCTATCTCAGCGTGGCGCCGTCGGCCTTTCCGGTGATCGTGTCCAAGCTCGGCCAGCACGGCATGGCAGACGACAACGACAACGGCTGGGTGCGGGTCATTCTCGAGAAGCCCTTCGGAACCGACCTCGAGTCAGCTCTTTCTCTCAATCGCGAGGTCCATCGCACCTTCAACGAGCAGCAGATCTATCGTATCGACCACTATCTGGGCAAAGAGACCGTCCAGAACATTCTGGCCTTTCGCTTCGCCAACGGCATCTTCGAGCCTATCTGGAATCGCCGCTATATCGACCATATTCAGGTGACGGCGGCCGAGACTGTGGGCGTGGGTCAGCGCGCGGGTTACTACGACAAGTCGGGAGCCCTGCGGGACATGGTGCAAAACCACTTGATGCAGTTGCTGGCCCTGGTTGCCATGGAGCCTCCCACCAGCTTTGACGCCGACGCCGTGCGCGACGAAAAGGTCAAAGTGATGCGGGCTATCCGCACCTATGCGCCCGACGAAGTGCCCGACAACGCCATCCGAGGCCAGTACGACGCGGGTTTCATCGACGGCAAGCCGGTCCAAGGCTACCGCGAGGCCGAGGGTGTGGCCCCTGACTCTCAGAACGAGACCTATGCGGCCGTTCGCTTTCGGCTCGACAATTGGCGTTGGCAGGGAGTCCCGTTCTATTTGCGCACGGGTAAGTGCCTGGCTCGCAAGGTGACCGAGGTGGCGATCGTCTTTAAACCGGTGCCTCACAGTCTGTTTGGCGCCCTCGACGAGGGGCTGGCTCCCAACGTGCTCGTCATCAAGATTGGGCCCGAAGAGGGCATCGCTCTTCGCTTTGCCACCAAGTTGCCGGGAATGACCACCCGTATTCGCTGGGTGAACATGGACTTCGACTACGGCGAGTCCTTTGCGACTCCCTCGCCGACCGCCTACCAGCGCTTGCTTCACGACTGTATGATCGGCGACGCCACCCTCTACACTCGGGCCGACGGCATCGAAGCTGCCTGGGTGGTCTGCCAACCCATCCTGGACTATTGGGCCGCTGATCCCCAGCCAATCCCTCGCTATGAGGCTGGCAGTTGGGGTCCGCGCGAGGCCGAGACCTGGATGGAAGACGAAGGCCGCTACTGGAGAAAGTTGTGATCGAGCTAGCCAATCTAGCTCGTAAAGTGGCTGGTGCCGGGGCGATTCGGTTGGATTCGACCGATCTCCGGGCCGCCTTGCATAGTCACTGGGAATCGCTCAAGAAAGAGGCTGAGCCTCAGACTCGGGTGGCCACCATGAATCTGCTATTGGGAGTGTCGCACCCGGAGGACTGCCTGGGACTGGCCGAACTGCTCGATCCACTTTCTCACTCTCACCCTGGACGAATGGTGGTTTTCGTCTTTGATAGCGAGACCCACGAAGCTTCCATCGAGGGCTGGTTCAACTCGACTTGCATGCAGCAACATCCCGAGCGTATCTGCTCTGAGCGCATCGTCATCTACTGTCCCGGCTCTCCCGCCCGGGTGCCCAGCCTGGTGCTCCCCTTGACCGTGCCGGGCCTGCCCGTCTTTCACTGGTGGCGCGGAGAACCACCGTTCGGCTCGGACCTGCTCGAGCGATTGGTGGAGGCGAGCGACCGCGTGATCTTTGACTCGAATCGTTTTTCTCTCGCTAGCGGCATGAGCCGCATGAGTCGACTGATCAACGATCCCTACCACACCGAGCAGGCTTTCTCGGATTTATCCTGGGGAAGGGCCCAGTTGGCTCGGGAAAAGGTGGCCGCCCTATTCGACGGTCAGGCCGGTTTGGCCGCTCTGGATACCATCGCCGAGGTGACCATCGCCGGACCCGGGGAACGTCCTGGCCCGTCTGGTTTGCTACTGGCCGGCTGGCTGGCCAGCCGTCTCGGCTGGAAGGTGGTCAACCCCTTGCGGGCCGAGGGTCGGACCTGGATGGGCGATCTGATCCACCAGGGACGAGGCATCAGGCTCCGCCTGGCGGGGGGACGAGACAGCGGCTGGCAGGTGGCCTTCGGCCCCGGTCTGGTCACCGAGGCTCCGCCTTTGAAGGGAGCTGAGTTGATGGGTCGAGAGTTCGACATTCAGGGTCGAGACCGGGTCTTTGAAGAGGCTCTGGAGTCAGCTCTGGTCATTACTGGTGAGAAGGAGGCCCGAACCAATGGCAGCTCGCGTTGAGGTTCTTGACGACCTGGAGGCTATCTCGCAGTTCGCCCTGCGGCGCCTGCAGCAAGCGCTGGCGGCAGCCGATGGCGACTTTCACCTGGCTCTGGCCGGCGGCAGCACCCCCAAGCATCTTTACGGCCTGATGAGCGGCCAGGATTTGCCATGGCACAGGATCCATCTCTGGTGGGGGGATGAGCGCCACGTGCCCCACGACCACCAGGATAGTAACTTTCGTATGGTCAAAGAGGCGTTGCTCGACAAAATTGGACTCTCATCGGATCAGATCCACCCCTGGCCTTACCATGATGACCCGAGCCGCACGGCCGAGGCCTACGAGCAGGAACTACGAGCCCGTTTCGGTGACGAGGCCACGTTCGACCTGACTTTTTTGGGAATGGGCGACGACGGCCACACGGCGTCGCTCTTTCCAGGTACCTCGGCGCTGCAGGTCCAGGATCGCCTGGCGGTAGCCAATCGCGTCGAGCAACTCGATACCTGGCGCCTCACCCTGACCTATCCGGCCCTGGCCCGTTCGAGCGAGGTGCTGTTCCTGGTGGCTGGCGCCGGCAAAGCCGAAGCCCTGGAACAGGTGCTCGAAGAGGGACGATTGCCGTCTGCCCAGGTGCGCGCTCGTGAGCAGCTGGTGTTCGCGGTCGATAAAGCGGCGGCCCGGCACCTGGCCGCCAAATAAAAAAGCCCTCCGTCGGGGAGGGCCTTCAGGGCACGATATCGATCAGGCTTTGGCCGAGCTCTTGCGGGTGCGTCGGACTTTGCCTTTCTGATCTCGGATCGTCTTGACGTAAGCGTCCAACATTTCCGCTACTTTTTTCTGCTGGCCCGGAGTCAGGTTAAAAAGCTCGCGGATTGCCACCCGGAGTTCTTTCTCCAGCATTTTGTCGGCTTTGTAGCTCTCGATCTTCTCTAGCAGATCCTTCACAGGGATCTTTTCCGGGGCGTATCCGGCCACCAATAGAGTCCGGTCGACATCGGCCTGAATCGCCTTGGCGATCTCCAGAACCTTGTCTTTCCGGGGGACATAGCCGTCCCGTTCAATCAAAGTGACGTAACTAGGGTCGATTTTCGCCAATTCGGCTAATTTGCGACGGGTAAGTTGGCGAGCTTTTCTTCTATCTCTGACGTAGTTCGCCCAAGCCTGGTTCCTCATGCTGACAACGCGCCCTCCTTCGCGGATATGCTCTCAGATTATATCAAATAATCGAATGAATTACAATCATTCTTGGAGAAAGATTCATTCCCTGCCAGTCTCTCGAAAACCCTTTCGAGAAAAGGCGTCAAAGCTATATTTGAAGCCGATTCAATCTTCAAAAAAATGAATCTTCTTCTGCCTATTTTCCCCTCCGCGAGAGGCCAGGTCAAGCCCCGAAAATGGCTTGCTTCCAGTACCCGGCGAGCCGCTGGCTCAGCGCTCGCCGGCTTGAAGGCGCAGAGACGCCGAGGGGCAGGCTCTAGCGGCACTGGCGACAACGTCCCCAGCCGGTAACTGGCCAAGGCGTGTAACGTTTCCTCCCCGAATCGGTCCCAGCTAGCATGGCACGAATCAAGAACTGCACTCTTTGCCTCACTCTGGTGGCCATACTCTGCGTGCTGGCCTGGGCTCAGGCACGCTACGAGGTGGCCACCGACCAGGCTGCGGTGATCCAGGTCAGCGGTACCGTCGAGGGACGGCCTGCCGGCCAATCCAGCTGGAGGCCTCTGGTCGAATCCAGCCTGCTGCGGGCCGGAGATAGAATCCGGACTCGTTCCGGTTCAGGAGCGGCCATTCTGCTGAGTGACCAGACCATCATGAAGTTGGCCGAGAACACCGAGTTGCTGTTGGTCGATCTTCGCCTGAGCGAGAATGGCAATTGGATCCGGCGTTTCCAGTTGCAGGTGGGGCGCGTCTGGTCGGATGTCACGCCGATGGAACGGTCGGATTCCATTTTCGAGGTCAGGGGTCCCGATGCCATGGCCGCTGTCAAAGGGACAGCCTTCGAAGTCGAGGTCGATGCCGAGGCAACCGAGGTCCGGGTTTGGGAGGGGTCGGTGCTGGCTACCCGGGAGGACGGTCAAGCCTCGGATCTGGTGGGGGCCGACCCCCGCTTTGCTCACAATCGTTTCCGGGTAGCCCGGGGCGGTGCCGTCAGCCGCTCTCGCTTTTCGTCCAGCCAGGCCGACCCCTGGCAGAAATGGAACCTCGAGAACCGGAGAGCGCTGCTCAAACTGCGCCAGTCCAAGCATCTCGATTCCGCCCAACTCAAAGCCATTCGGCAGCGGTTCAAGCAGTCGCCGCTACCCGCTCGCCAGCGCCTGCGACGCGGAGGAGCCGAGCGGCCCGGGCCAAGCCCCCTCAGGCCTCGAACTCGGCGATGAAGCGGTCTGGACTGATCTGGCTTGCGGTAGTCGCCCTCGGCTGGCTGTTGGCGGGAGCCCGCGCCATCGAGTTTGCCGATCTCCGGTGTTACGATCTGGTGCTTGCCGGGCGACCGCGACAGCCGCTCGATGAGCGCATTCAACTCGTGGTCGTGGATTCTAACTCGCAAGAACAGTTCGGACGCTGGCCCTTTCCTCGTGAACTGCACGCCGACCTGATCGAGCGCCTCCAGCAGGCAGGCGCCGCCTTGATTGCCTTTGATGTCTCCTTTGCCCACGCCACGGCTCAGGACGAAGTTCTGGCTGCCGCGATGCGCTCGTCGGGGAGAGTCTGGCTGGTGCGAACCTACGAGCGGGATGCCCAGGGAAACCTGAAAGAGGACCGGTTGGCCCAGCCTCTGGTCGAAGCGGCAGCCGGAATTGCCAGCCCGCGCGTGGTGCGTGACGCCGATCACAAGGTGCGTCGGGTCAGCCTGGTCGACGACCCGCCACCTCTGGCCAGGCAGGTGGTAGAGGCTTTTACCGGGCAGACTTTCGTGCCCGGCGTGCCGGCCCTGGCCACCGAGGCTCACCTGGGCGACGAAGCGATTCCCACCTTCGGACCGCGCAATCAGTTGCTGCTGGATTTTGCCAGCGATATCACGCCCAACCTGAATTCCTACGCCTGGGTGCTGCAGGCCCCACCCGAAGAACTCCAGAGACGTTTCGCGGGCCGAATCGTGCTGGTGGGATCGGGGACCGACTTCAACGACTTTCTCACCGTGCCCGTGGCCGTCAAGACCCACCCTGACGGCGGCGGGCTTGAGGGCGAGAGGGGAGGGGTCGCCGGTTTCGTGGTCCACGCCCTGGCTATCGATACCCTGCTTGACCCGGACCCGGTGCGCTGGCAGCCACTCTGGCTCGACCTGCGGCGCCGCCACGACGTGTGGGCCGGGGGATTCACGGTGGGCGCCATTCTCTGCGGTTTCTTGGGACTGGGGGACCGCGTCTGGTCCAATCATCGGAGCGGACGGCGGGCCCTGATGGTGGCTTGCATTTTTCCGCTGATGACGGCCGGTGCGTTCCTGGTGACGGGAGTCTTTTGGTTTAGCGCCCTGCCTGTCACGATGGTGGCTGTCTATGGGGCTATCTCAGCTGCTTTTGATAGCCTGCGCGTGCGCGGGTTGCTCAAGAATTTCATGCCGGCCGAGGATATCGAGGCGATGCTGGCCACCCCCGAGCGGCTTCAAGAGGAACAGCGCTTACAAGAGGTGACGGTGATGTTCGTGGACCTGCGAGACTTCACGACTTTGAGCGAGAAGGTCGATCCGGCCACCTTGCGGGCGGTGGTGTCAGATTTTCACGATGTGGTGGGACGGGTTTGTCAGGTCTATGGCGGCTATATTACCGATTTCCAGGGCGATGCTCAGATGATGGTCTTTGGCCTGAGCGAGGCTTCGGCCGACCACGCTCGCTGCGGCCTCCAGGCCGCGCTGGAACTAAAGCCCCGGCTGGAACAACTCAACGCCCGCCTCGACCCCAGGGTGGCTGCTGCCCACGGCCGCCTGGGCTGGGGCGCAGGCCTGGCCACCGGCCAGGTTTCGGTGGGCTATCTACGGGGCGGCGGTCATCTCCAGTACACGGTACTGGGCGACGCTTGCAACACGGCCGCTCGCCTCCAAGGCGTGGCTCGCGATCTGGACACCCTGGTGGTGGTCAGCTACACCACGGCCAGCAATTGCTCAGGTTTCGACCTGCGCGAGCAGGGTCAGGTGCCACTCAAGGGCAAAGCTGAGCAGCACAGAATCTATTCGCTGACGCACCCTTCTTGATGCCGCTCGTTTCCTTTCTTCTGCCTGTTCGCAACGCTTTGTCCACTCTCGAGGCCGCCATCGCCAGCCTGCGGTGGCAGACTTTCACCGATTGGGAGGCGGTGGTGGTGGACGACGGGTCGAGCGATGGCAGTTCGCAACGGTTGGCCGAGTTGGCTTCACTCGATGCTCGCTTGCGCGTCTTTTCTCGCCCCCCGGCCGGACTGGTGGCCAGTTTGAACTTTGGCCTGGCCCAATGCACGGGTCGTTTCGTGGCTCGCATGGATGCTGACGACATCTGTCACCCCCGCCGCCTCGAACGGCAACTAAGCTGGCTCGAAGACTTCGAGGTGGTCGGTTGCGGCACCCGGATCTTCCCCATGACCGAGGTTCGGTGCGGCTTTCGGCGCTATCAAGATTGGCTCAACTCGCTGCTCACTCCCGAACAACATCGGCGCGATCTGCTGGTAGAAAGTCCCCTGGTGCATCCTTCGGTCACACTGCATCGCGAGTGGCTCGAAGCGGTAGGTGGCTATCGCGACCAGGGCTGGGCTGAGGACTACGATCTCTGGCTGAGATTGACCGAGAGGGGTGCCCGCCTGGTGAAAACCCCCGAGATCCTGTTCTTCTGGCGCGACCGACCCACGCGGATGACACGCACCGATCAAGCTTATAGCGCCGAACGCTTGCGGGCTTTGAAGGTGAACTTCTTACTGCGCAACCACCTCGATGCTCAGCGCCAGGCCGTCATCTGGGGGGCCGGGCGTAACGGCAAGCGATTGGCCCGCGAGGTAGTCCGGCAAGGTGGACGGGTGGCCGCCTTTGCTGACCTTCACCCCGGCCGCATTCATCAACGCATCGACGACATCCCGGTCTTGCATCCCCAGGCGGTGAGCAGGGCTCCCGAGTTGCTGCACCTGTCGGCTGTCGGTCAGGACGGCGGTCGAGCCCAGGTGCGGCTGGAGGCACGCCGGCTGGGGCTCGAAGAGGGGAAAGACTTTCTATGTCTGGCCTGAACAGCGCAAATGGTGCCCCCGCCAAGCGGGCGAGAGGGGTGAAAAAAAAATCCGCGAACTTGGGAACCCAGTTCAGGGATCTTGCGTTAGGATACCCGTAAAGTTCCGAACCATTAGAGGAGGGTTAGATGAATCGAAGAGATTTTACCAAGATGATGGCCGCAGCGGTAGCCGGAATGGTTGCCGGAGCCAAGGTGCTGCCTGCCCAGGCGAGCGAAGGCTGGATGTCTGACAAAGACGGCTGTGAAGGCAAAGACGGCTGCAAAGGCAAGGACGGCTGCGAAGGTAAGGACGGCTGTAAGGGCAAGGACGGCTGTAAGGGCAAGGACGGCTGCGAAGGCAAGGACGGCTGTAAGGGCAAGGACGGCTGCGAAGGCAAAGACCACTGCAAGGGCAAGGACCACTGCAAGGGCAAAGACGGCTGTGAGGGCAAAGACGGCTGTAAGGGCAAAGACGGCTGTAAGGGCAAAGACGGCTGTAAGGGCAAGGACGGCTGCGAAGGCAAGGACGGCTGTAAAGGCAAGGACGGCTGTAAGGGCAAGGACGGCTGTGAAGGTAAAGACGGCTGCAAGGGTAAGGACGGTTGCGAGGGCAAAGACAAAGCCAAGGATGGCTGCAAAGGCAAAGACGGCTGCGGCGCGACTCGCAGTTAGTCAACCCTTAGCAGGCTCAATGGTCATCTGACCAAGCCTACCCGAGAAGGCCACGCCAGTGGCCTTCTTTCACGAGCGGCCGGGTTTATGCGGGCCGCGAAACGTGCATGAGAGCAAAGGAGGCAAGATGGTAGCCAACCGCTGGAATATCCCCGACTATGGGCTCGGCATGGGACTGCGCACGGTGCATTACGAGCATATCTTGACCCACAAGCCCCAGGTCGATTTCTTCGAGATTATCTCGGAGAACTTTCTCTCGACCCAGGGCCGGCCCTTGCACCTGCTCGATGAAATCGCATCGAAGTATCGCATTTTGATGCACGGTGTCTCGATGTCGGTGGGCAGCACCGACCCTCTCGACTTCGATTATCTAGGCAAGCTGAAAGCTCTGGCCAACCGCCTGAAGGTCCCGTTCGTGTCCGACCACCTTTGCTGGACAGGAGTATTGGGGCGTAACACCCACGACCTGTTGCCTGTTCCCCTGACCGAGGATTCGCTCCGCCATGTCGCCGGCCGAGTGCGGGTGATCCAGGACTTTCTCGAGCTGCCGGTGGCCCTCGAAAACCCCTCCAACTATCTTGAGTTCAGCGTGTCTCAGATGGGTGAGGCCGAGTACATGGCCCGCCTGACCGAAGAGGCCGACTGCGGCTTGCTCCTCGATGTCAACAATGTCTACGTCAGCGCCTTCAATCATGGCTTTGATCCCGACGAGTATATTCAGGCCGTGCCGGTCGAGCGCATCCTCTATCACCACGTTGCCGGTCACACCCACAAGGGGACGCACATCGTCGATACCCACTCCGACCATGTAGTCGAGAAAGTGTGGGAGATGTACGAGGCGATGCACATGCGCACGGGTGGACGCAGCACGATGGTCGAGTGGGATGATGACATTCCGGCCTTCGAGATCGTCCATCAAGAGGTTCTCAAAGCTCAGGTGTACCGCGACCGGGCCGAGGCACGACTGACCGAGAAAGAGGCTGTCGGTGGCCACTGATCAAATCGATCTACGCGAACTTCAGACCTGGCTGCAGACTTTCATCGTCACCCCTGGCGGCAGCCGCGACGCTATCGAGGCCGCCGAACGGGCCGCCGGCCTCGAGCAGGGCTCGGTCGAGAGAATGGTTCTGCCCTCGAAAACCCTCTCCCCGCTGCAACGCCTCGAGATCTATCGCGGGATGTATCTGCTGCGGATGGAAGAGGCGCTCGGCATCGACTACCCGGCCGTGCGTCATCTGGTAGGGGCCAAGGCCTTCTTTTCTATGGTGGCTGAGTACGTAGAGGTCCACCCCTCGAGGTCTTACACTCTGGACCACGTAGGGCGCCATTTCGCCGAGTTTCTGGCTCGGAGCGGCCATCCGCAGGCCGGTTTGCTGGGAGATCTGGCCCGACTGGAGTTCGCCATGAATGAGGTCTTCCACGAGCCCGAGACATCGGTGTTGAGCCCTCTCGACCTGGCCGCCATCCCCCCCGATGACTGGGAGTGGGCCCGGCTTGAACCCATCGCCGCTCTGCGTTTGCTAGAAACCGATTATCCGGCCAACGAGTATTTCACCGCTTACAACAACGACCGCCGGCCGCCCGCGGATCTTGGTCCCCGGGCCAACCGGGTGGTGGTGTGGCGTCAGCAGTTCAAAGTCTGGCGCATGCCTCTCGAACCGGCCGCTTTGCAATTGTTGCAGTTGTTGACCTCGGGATTGCCGTTGGGGCAGGCGCTCGCCGCCACGGCGGCCGAGAGTCCCCTGGTCGAAGACCAGCTCTTTGATTGGTTTAGCTCATGGGTGGGTGAAGGCATGTTCAGCCGCATCACCACCATCAGGCAGTGAGGGCCGCTTTCGCGCTCTGGCTGGCGATCCTGATGGGGGCGCCGGCCTGGGCCCAGAACCAGGTTGTGGAGAGTTTGGACCTCGAGCTGGGCAACTACACCTGGCGGGCCCTGGTGTCGGCCCCCGTCGAGGGGCGCCTGGAAGTCAGTTTTCTGACTGGCCAACGTCTTTTCGCGGTGGGTCCCGAGCCCCGTTGGGTGGCCATGACCTGCCCCTGGGCGCCCGAGTGGGGAGCGGCTCGACTGGCCTGGCGGGGGCCCGAGGGAGTCAGGCTCGAGCGCTCGCAAGTCATCCCCATCAAGTTCGCCGTCGATCCTACCGTCGAGGCCGGCGACGACGGCCAGCCTCTGGTTCGATTTGGCTTTCTGGGCACTCCTCCCGAAGAGGCCAAGCTGCAGGTGCCCCAGGAAGCAGTCCCGCCAGGTGATCCGATTCGCTGGCGGGTCGACGATGCCGAGGGTGTTCCCCTCCACGGCGGCGGCGAGGTGGTCGCTCGGCTGGCCGAAGTTCGGGCCTATCGGCCTGAGCTGGTGCTCTCCCTCGAGCAGCGGCCGCAGCAGAGCTTTCCCTTAGAGTTGACCGACCGGATCGTGCTCGAGATTCCCGACCAGCTGCCGGTAGCGGCGGTGGCCGACTGGATCGACCGGGCGCACCGGCTGGCTCCGCCCCAGGGGGTCTACCTGCGGGCTCGCGGACCCCAGGTAGAGCGCCAGGTCTGGCTCGCTTTGCACCATCGGGCCGAGGGGGTGTGGCTGGACGCGATGCCCGAACGCCTGCGTGACGAAATGGCCCGGGTGGCCGATTATCTCAAGGACGGGCCGGTGGCCGTGCCCGGGGCGGCCGCTCTGTCGATCAGGGTCTGGCGCGGCGACGGGGCCAGCCTGCTTTCGGTGGTCAATCTTAGCCAGCAAGCTCAAGAAGGCCGGCTGCGCCTGGGGCCTGAGGTGGGCAGGGTTTTTGGGCTTCCCGACGGAGCTCCAATCGAGCCCGTCGAGGGGGAGTTGATGTTGCGACTTTCGGCCGGAGGAGTCGCTCTCTATATCCTGGAGGCGCGCTGATGGGTTGGGCCCTGCTGGTATGGGGACTTTTGCCTCTGGCCGCCTGCGCCTACAAACCTCGCTTTGGCTACTGGGCCGTGGCCGTCTGGTTGCTGCTGGCTCCCACTGGCAAGGGCCTGTGGTTGTTGCATGAGCTGGGAATTACTCCGAAAGCTGGTGCCTGGGAGTATCTCTGGGAAGTGAGCAATGGACTGGCGCTGGTGGGTTTCTCTCTGTTGGTGTGGCCGCGCCTGGCTCCGCTGATCATGGTCGTGCTAGCCGGTTTACTCTCGGTCCTGGCCCTGGGAGACCTGCTCTACTATCGTTATCTGCAAGATTTCGTGAGCTGCGATCTCTACAGCGGGGCTCCCCAGTTGGTCAGCATCACCGACAGTATCCGCGCCCTGCTCGAGCCGGGCGACGGCTGGCTTTTTGCTGACCTGGTGCCGGTGGCCATGGCGGCTGGTTGGGCGATCAGGCGAGCCGATGACAAGGTGGAGTGGCGACGTCTGGGTGCCATGGCTCTGGCCGGGTGGCTGATGGTCAGCGGCCTCTATGTCGCTCGCATGCCGAGCAGTCAGAACACCTTGCTGGTAAAACGCTTTCGCAACTCCGCCATCCTTAAAGAGTTGGGCCTGCTCAACTATCACGTCTACGATGTCTATCAAGCCCTCGAGCGCCACAGCGGTGCGCTTGGAGCCTACGAAAAGGATCCTCGGCGGATCGCCGAGGCGCTGCAGCAAGCGAGGCAGGCCAACCACCGACCCACCGCTCTGCAGGGTGTGTTGCGGCACAAGAACGTCATCATGGTGCAGATGGAGTCCTTTCAGGACTTCGTACTCGGGCTCGAGGTCGATGGTCAGGAGGTCACACCTTTTCTCAACCGGATGGCCGGCCAGTCGCTACGATTTGATCTGTTCGATCAGTCCCACTATGGACGCTCGTCTGACGGCGAGTTCGTGATGCTCAACTCGCTCCACCCCCCTCCTACCCGCCCCCTGTGTTACGCCTTTCCGTCCAACCACTATTACGGCTTGCCGGCCGCCCTCACTTCGGCCGGCTATCGCACCCTGTATGTGGTTCCGTATCTTGGCTCCTTCTGGAACGCGCGCAGGATGAGTTCGGCTTACGGCTTCGCGAGCGCCAGGTTCCGAGACGACTTGCCGCCGGCCGACTCGGACGAAAGCCTGGGCTGGGGGATGACCGACAAAGCTCTGTTCCGGCGCGTGGTGCGTGAAGTGTCGGCGGGGGATGAACCGTTCTTTGCTTACGTCGTGACACTCGGGGGACACCATCCCTACGATGAACTCTCGCCCAGCCAGCGCGAACTTCGATTGCCCGCTGAGCTCGAGGGTTCTCTGTTGGGTGACTACCTTCAGTGCTGCCGTTTTCGCGACCACGCGATCGAGAGCCTGATGGGGCAACTCGAACAGACCGGTCTGGCCCCGGACACGGTGGTGGTGCTGGTGGGTGACCACGATGCCGGGATTCCGGCCGACCAGTTGGAGAAGATCGGGGTCGAGAAGTTTCCCTGGAGCGACCAGATTCCGGCCATCATTTGGGCGCCGGCGGAACTCCAACCCCAACACAGCCATCAACTCGCCGGCCAGATCGACCTGGCCCCAACCCTGGCTCACCTGTTGGGTGTCTCAGACCCCCGGCTGGTCTTTCTGGGACGCAACCTTCTGGGTGAACCTCGGCAGTGGCTGGTCTCGCGACCCGGGTATCTGGTCGATGGCCAACACCGCTGGTTTAGTCTGGAAGACGCGAGCGAGCAGCAGGGCGCCGAACTCATCGAGGCCGGCCGTCGCGAACTCGACATTTCTCAGGCCATCCTACAGGGGGACCAGATCCCGATGCTAAAGGAGAGGTCATGACTGTAGATCATCTTTTGAAGACGACCCGCGCGGTCCGAAAACGTCTGGACCTGGAGCGCGAGGTTCCCGACCAGGTTCTCTATGATTGCCTGCAATTGGCCATTCAGGCCCCCACCGGTTCAAACCAGCAAGGCTGGCGTTTTCTGGTGGTGCGCGAGCCCGAGCGCCGCCAGGCTTTGGCCGACCTGTATCGCGAGGCCTTTGGCATCTATTCCAAGCAACAGGCCTCGGCGGGAGGCTCCTATAGCGGAGACGATCCTCGGGCCAAACGCTTGATGCCGGTCATCAAGTCGGCGGTGCATCTGGCCGAGAACATGCATCGAGTCCCGGTGCTGTTGATTGGCTGCGTCCAGGGGAGGGTAGAGGATCAGGGCCTGTTGGCCCAGGCCTCGCTCTACGGTTCGATCCTACCGGCTATGTGGTCGCTCCAGCTAGCCCTGCGCTCGCGCGGATTGGGCTCGGCCTGGACCACCCTTCACCTGATGTTCGAAGAGAAAGCCCGCGACTTGCTGGGGATTCCCGACGATTATACCCAGGCTTGTCTGTTGCCGATTGCCTATTACAAAGGCGAGGATTTCAAGCCGGCCAGCCGACTGCCGGTGGAGAAGGTGACCTTTTTGGACCGCTGGGATCAGCCCTTCCCAGGCCAGGGGAGTTAGACAGGAGCGCTCCGCCGGCTCGCCGAACGCGCGGAGCCGGGAGTTTATGCTATGAAACGAATTCTTTGCCTGGTTTTTCTTATGGCCGGAGTGGCCTGGGCCTCGCCCCTCGAGGTGGTTGAACTCGATTGGGGAGGGGATGCGACCCTGGGTGCCACGGTCGAAATCAAAGCTGTCGTTCAGAATCGTTCCGATGAGGTCATCAATGGCGCTGTGGTGGTGGTCCGGTCGGGCGGTCAAGAGCTGGGTCAACTCAGCGACCGCACCCGCATTCCACCAGGTCAGAAGAGCGTGTTGAAGGCCAGCTTCACGGTTCCGACTCCACTTGTCGGCCAATCGACCGAGCGGCTCGAGGCCAGGGCGCGGAAGTATTTTCTCCCCGACTTGAGTATCGAACGGGTCAGTCTGCCGGCCTATCTGGTGGCCGGTCAACGTTCCGAGATCGTCGTATGGGTGAAGAATGACGGCGATGACGAGGCCCTGGCCCCGACCGTTGGCCTGCGCTCTAACGGAAAGCCTGTGGCCAATCAAACAGCCGCCCAGTCGGTCGGACCCAAGCGAAGCATGCCCTATACCCTTCATTGGGTTCCTAAAGAAACGGGCAATCTTGAACTCGACATCATGGCCGACCCGGCCGACCGCCTCGAAGAACTCGACGAGTCCAACAACGGACAACACGCCAGTATCGAGGTCAAAGCCGACGAGGGCGACCCGCTGCTGGTCACCTCGGTTTCCCTCAATCCGTCTCCGCTGCGAGTGGCTTCTCCGGCCACGGCTCAGGTGACGGTCAAGAACCGAGGAACGTTGCCTCTGGCCAGAATTCCGCTACGCATCTATGCCAACGGAGAAATGCTCAAGGAGTATATCGGACGCGAACGACTCGAGCCTGAAGAGTCGCGCACCTTTCTCATTCGGTGGGTGCCCAAGCGAGCCGGCGAGCAGACCGTCGTGGTCGACATCGACGGGCAGCCCGATCCCAAGGACGGCCGCAACCGCAAATTGGTCGAGGTGGTGGATCGTCCGGCCCAGGATCTGCAGGTGACGGCGATTGATCTGGGCTCGACGGTGATGGTGGGCAAACGCTATAAGTTGCTGGTGGACGTGGCCAATCTCGGAGAACTCGATGCCACCACCTGTCGGGTCAAGCTTCTCGAAGACGGCGCCCAGCGCGAAGACGCTGTTTCGCAGGCGTTTGACCTGGCCGCGGGCAAGACCGCTCGCGTGCCCGTCGATTGGATTCCCCAGCGTCGCGGAAAGCGCAATTTGAGGGTGGTCATCTTTTCCGAAGGTGTCAGCCAGGAGCGCCAGGTCGAAAACAATGAACTCGTGCACGAACTCGAGGTGACCGGCCACAAGTGAGTGGCCCCTTCCAGCTGTTTGGGCCATCCCACGTGGGCGCCCTGCTGCTGACAGGAGTGGGCTGCGCTATAGCCTTTCAGGCGAGTCGGGGAGAGCAGGCCGAGGCGGTGCGCAAGGCGAGCGGCATCGGCTTTTTTCTCTTTCTGGCGGTCATCTATGGAGAGCGGTTCTGGTCGGGGTTCCAGCCAGGTTTGGATCTGCCTCTGCAGGTTTGCGATGTGGTCTTTCTGGTCTGTTTGGTCGGGTTTTGGCGGGCCTGGCCGGGGAGCCTTGATCTGGTCTATTTCTGGGGACTGGCGGGAACGATGCAGGCCTTGCTCACGCCGGATGTTCCCCACGGCTTTCCCTCGCGGGAGTTTTGTCTGTTCTTCGCGGGACACGGCCTGATCTTGCTGGGCTTGACGGTCCTTCTGACCAGTCGCGGTTACCGAGCCGAACGGGCCGGGCCCTGGCGGGCCTGGTTGGCTCTGGTGGGGTATACGGTCCTGGTGGGTAGCCTGGATTTGGCCACCGGTTGGAACTATGGCTACCTACTGCGTAAGCCCCAGCAAGCCACTTTGCTCGACCATTTGGGCGGGTGGCCGTTTTATGTGGTGGTGGGTTTGCTAGTTGCCCTGATGCTGTTTCTTTTGTTATATTTGCCGTGGGTGGTGTTCGGCAGGACCCCCAACGTCTCGCCAGAACTGACCCCGACGCCGTCTCACCACAAAAAGCGCAGTTAGAGGATGTCCATGCAAACGATTGAAAGATTTTTAAGCGATCTCGACGGAAAACTCTGTGGGGTGTGCGATTGCCAGCGGGCGGTAGAACAGACCGCTAGCATTTTAGAGCGCTACACCGCCGAGCATTTTCCGCTGCCTGATCGCCTGACCACACTGGGCAGCAGCAAATACGCTCGTCATCTCGTCTATCACAGCCCCGACTGTGGTTGTTGCGTGGTGGCTATGGTGTGGGGTCCGGGGCAGGGCACGCCCGTGCACGACCACGCCGGTACGTGGTGCGTGGAAGGCTGCGTCCAGGGACGGTTGCGGATCACCAACTATCGGCTCGACGAAGAATTGGCCAACGACCGGGTGCGCATGACCCGCCAGGAGAGTATCGAAGTGCGTCCTGGAGCGGTGGGTAGTCTGATCCCGCCTTTCGAACACCACACCATCGAAAACCCCTTTGATGAACCCGCCATCACCCTGCATGTCTACGGCAAGGAACTTGACGTCTGCACCCGCTTCGTGGAAGAAGAGCCGGGCATTTATCGGGTAGAGCGGGTCAACATGGCCTACTGCTCGGTGCCCGCTTCAGCCTGAGAACGCTCGAGTTCTTGGGTTACTGAAGGCACCACATCTTCCAGTTTCTGGGTGAGGCTCTTCTTGTCGGGAGTCTTCTTGCCCATCTTCTTGAGCGCATCGAAAATCTTCGACTGTGCCTCTTTGGTATAGGAGCGCAAGTCTTTTCGGCTGGGTTTCTTGCCGGTCTCGAACCAGCGCATGCAGGCGTAGCCAATGGCCAGCGTAGCCGAGCCGGCCACGCTGGCCGACACCAGCCAGCCGGGTGCTCCGGCCACCTTGGAGAGCTCTTGAAAAGCCAATCGGGCCAACCAGCCGGCCCCGAAGGTGGTCACTAACTCGAAGGCGCGAGAGGCGTTGAGAGGCCTTCCGTAGATACGGGCCAGGGTCACGACCATGGAAACCTGGACCCCGGTCAAAGGCACGATGTCCATCAGCGGGATCGGCGTGAGAGCCACCACCGTGGCCGCCACTACCGAACGGCGCACGCATTGCCAGCCGAGCTTTCGGCGTAGCGGGGTCATCAACTCTCCGAGTTGACCCAGCAAGCGTGGCTCGGCGGCGGCGATTTCGAGCACCAACCGCTCGGTTCCCCGACCTTTATGGGCCGAAGCCGGAATGACCGACTCGGGGGTCAAGCCCAGCACGCGGGCGGCCGCTTCTCGGACTCGGTCACGATCCTTGGGGCCGACGAGATCGATCTTGTTGAGCACTACCAGGTGCGGCTTCTTGAGGGCCGCCAGTTCGAGATACAGAGCCCGATCGGAAGCGGTCACACTGCGGGCGGCGTCGAAAACGATGACCAAAAAGTCGGCTTCCTCGGCCGCCTCGAGGGCTAGATTTCGTTCGTGGGCGCCCTCTTCGCTGCCGTGATCGGCGCCCGGGGTGTCCACCAGCGAGAACAAGCCCAGGTCGGCCACCTGGTTCTGGCGGGTGGTCCCGGCTACCGGCGAGACCTCTGCCTTGGACTCTTCCAGAGTGACCAGGCTGTTGTAGAGTGTCGACTTTCCCACGTTGACCGGACCAACCACGGCGACCTTGGACAGGGGTGCCACGGCCGGACCCGCCATGCGCTGCATCACGGTCAACAACTCGTTGGAGCTGGCCGGACTCTTGCCCACCAACTTCGAGAACAGGCCTAAGGTAAGCTCCAGTTCGCGGCGCACATCGGGGGGCACACCGCCCCAGATGGAACGAACCAGTTCGCGCGACTCGGGAGGAAACACCTCAAGCAGAGTTTCGAGTTGACTACTCATCTCCCATCGTTTTCGGGAACGGGGGGAGCGAGCCTGCCCCATTGGCGCAAGATCTCGAAAAGGATGACGCCGTACGCGGTAGCCACGTTGATGGTCCGTTTATAGCCCAGCACCGGGATGGATACCTGGTGATGGCACAACTGTAACACCTGGGGATCGATCCCCTCGACTTCATGACCGAGCACCAGGGCGACCGGAGTGGGCCAAGCAAACTCGGTATACACTACGGCGTCGTTGGTATTCTCGACAGCCACGATGGGAATGCCCTGGCCGCGTAGGGATTCTAAGGCTTCGGCGGTGGTGTGATGATAGGTCCAGTCGACGTAATCGAAGGCACCCAGGGCCGTCTTCTCAAGCTTGGGGTTGGGTGGGTGCGCGCACAGCCCGCATAAATAAAGGTGTTCGACCGCCCCGGCGTCGGAGGTTCGAAATGCCGACCCCACATTGAAGGCACTGCGAAAGTTGTCGAGAACGACGTGAATAGGATTTCTTTCAATACTCGGCAACTGGTCGGGGGGGATGCCGGCGTAGTGCGGCTCAAGAATCGACACCGCTCGGCTTCTACGCTGTCCCGCCGTTGCCCTCTGGAGGAATCGATTCTAAATCCGAGAAGTTAAAGCCGGCTTATAGGAAGTGTCGAGGTCCCTATCATGTTTGGTTGGTTCAGGAAGTCCGAGGTTGTCCAATTCGTGAAAATCGAAGGACGAGCTCTCACCTTCAAGTCCGAACGCGGTTATAAACTCAAGGCGCAGCCCACGATTCAAATCGACATCCCCATCGCCAGCGGGGGCTCGCAGCGCTTCAAGTTACCGGTCACCATACGGCAGGTTCGCGAGGTCGCCAAGAAGCAGTACATTTGCACGGGCGAAGTCCCGGGTGCGGCCCAGTCGGTCGAGCAGTTGCGTCAACTTCTCATCGGGCTCGATCCGATGGCGGCCGGCGCCAGCGGCGACGATGAAGACGACTTCGCCAACATGCGGCGCAGCCCCCGCTACCCCTGGAGCCTGCGCGTGCTCTCCAAGGATCTGGTCGGTTTTCAGGGCGTCTCCATCGACTTCAACAAGCTGGGCGTGAAGATCGCCACCGAGGGGCCGGCTGAATTGGGCAGTATCATCACCATGATGCTCGAGATCGAAACGGCCAAGACCAGAGAATTGCTCTGTCAGGGCGAAGTTCGCTGGTCCAACGAGATCGCTCGCCGACGGTGGGAGGTCGGCATCGAGTTTCGCGACCTCGAGCCCGAGGTGGCTAAAGAACTCGAACAGTTCGAGAAGTTCCTTGAATCCCGTCAGACCGACAACATCTCCAAGCGGACCATCATCGACTCTACCCTGTATGTCGACGACGCTTTCGGCCCCGGGGTGGACGGTCTTGAAGAAGAGCCGAGCGAGTCAAACGACGACGCCGAGCAAGAAACTGTCGAAGCTCCCGAAGAAGAAACCTCAACCTCAAGCTGAGAATCCGGCCGCCTTCCTGGCTCTGGCCTGTGAGCGAGCCCTGGCGCAGCAGATCTACGCCGTAGAGTTCGCCGTTCTCTTTTCTCATCTCGAGCGCCATGTGCAGGCCCAGCAGTCCTTTCTGGCCGACTTTGCAACCGAGCCCTCGGTCTTGCAGAAGGCTCGAGAATCGTGGCATCGACTGGGCGAGGTTCTCGACCTGATCCGCAGTTTCGCCGAGACGGCCGATCTGGCCGCACTGGATCGTGGCCTGGGGCTGTGTCGCAACCTGGTTTTCGACTTCGACGAACTGTTCGCCAGGGCCCGTCTGGTTGGGGCGGGCGAGTTGGAAGAACGTCTTTCGGTGCCCGCGCTCGAGCGCGAATGGCAGGAGAAGTGGCAGGCCAGAGTGGCCCGCCAGCATGGTCAAACACGAGCCGAATTCCATTGCAAAACCTGCGGTTGGACCTTTGCCTATACCTGCGAGGTGGGCGTTCACGAGGAGCTAGAGCTACCCTTTGAAGAGTTTGACTGCCCTGTCTGTGAAGTCGAGCCTGGAGTTAACAGCTAGTTTACTTCGTGGTCTGCCTGGTCGGGTATTTTCGCAGCGAAGGAATAGTTACTGCTTTGCGGATTTCCCCCCTGATACCGCTAGCCCGGTCCGCGGTCGCGCCCAAGCCGCACGGTGACCATCCACCCGTGATGGTTGCCCTTGGCGATAGCCTGACGGCCGGCACCCAGGACGGCGTGACCCGGCTCGAGCGCCAGCGCATGGTGTATACCCGGCAACTGGCCCAGGCTGCAGGCATCGAGTTCAACATGCCCGAGATCACCTCGCCCGGGATCCCCTTCGAGATTTTCGGAGAGCCAGGCGTGCAGTTGGGGCCCTTCGGCCGTTTGAAGAAGACGATGCTGACGGCGCTGGCGCCGCTGGCGGCGTGGGCCTACTATCTGGGCGCACCGCCCTTCCTCTATCCCTCGGTGGTCAGCATCCTGGGTGGGGGAGAACGCACCGTGGAAAGCCGCGACAAGACCCAGCACAGCTTTGCCATCGCTGGCTTCGAGGCGCGCCATCTGGCCGAGGTGGCCAACCCTCGCGATTTCATGGAGCTGATCCACAATCGCACGGAGACCGTCAATGGGCTGGCCCAGCAGGTGCCGCTCATCAAAGCCACTCTCCAGAAGGGGGGCGGCCGCACCATCGGCACCGAACTCGAGCAGGCCATCGAGGCCCGTCCCGATCTGGCCGTACTCTGGGCCGGCTCCAACGACGCGCTCGAGGCGGCCTTCGCCGGCCGCATCGACGATCGCACGCTGACCCCCATCGAAGACGGTCCCTGGAGCTTTCGCGACCCCGGCCTGATTCGAGACGGGGCCTGGATGACCACCGATAAAGCCTTGCCGGGCTTCCGCTCGACGATGGTGGGGGAGAAGGGCCTGATCACTCGCCTGCTCAACGAGACCGAGGCCGAGGTGATGCTACTCAATGTGCCTGACCCCAGCGTCATTCCCAACCTGATCAAGGTGGGGGGTACGGTCGGTCGGCTTCCTTATCGGCTGGTGCTGCCAGATGGAACCGACGTGACCCGCGAGCTTGAGGAGATGGTCATTCCCCGGCGCATTCGAGGCGAGGGAAACGGCGGTCGACGCTTTTTTCCGCCGGGCTCGAAGGTGCCGGTGCTCAACCTGCTGGGCAGCCTCATGGATCAGGGCTCGTTCACCAGTCGCGAGGCCCTCCATCGCTCGCTGTTCAAAGTGCAGACCGAGGGCATGCTGGGCGAGGATGACGTGCTCGACCCGGAGGAGTCGGCGCGCGTCCAGACCAGAGTCGGGGAGTATAACCAGATTCTACGTCGGGCGGCCGAGCAGAATCCCCGAGTGCATCTGGTCGATGTCAACCGGGTGCTAAGCTCTGCCGACCGTGACGGCCGAGACCTGCGAGGCGCAGGTGCCGATCAGCGCATCACCACCACCTATACCGGCATCGCCGACGGTCGCGGTTACGGGGGCATGTTCAGTTTCGACGGAGTCCACCCCAGCGACACCGGCCACGCGGTGGTGGCCAACGTGCTGCTCGATACCATCAAGAGCGAACTGGCCGGCGATCCTCGCTTTGCGGCCTTCATGGCGGCCGAACCCATTGACGAGAAGGCGGTCTACGCCAACGATCCTCACCAGGATTCACGCCAGGTGCTGGTGCTCGAACGTTCGGCCCTCGATAGTCTCTCTGAAAGCCTGGGCTAGAGGTTCATGATGGGGGCCATGATGGCTTTCATCTGGCCGATGACGATGACCCCCACCACGGCGCCCACGAGCAAGAGCAGCAGGATTGGCAGCAAGGTCATCAGGCGGTGGACCTGAGCCTTGAAGTCGCCCTCGAGATGTTCGGCCGCCTTTGATAGCAGGGGCGAGACGTTGCCCGATTCTTCGCCGCTGACCACCAGCGTGGTCACCATGGGTGGGAAAAGGGCTCCAAAACCCAACGTAGCCGAGACCGGTTGCCCGATGCCCACGGCCCGGTGGGCCGCCTCGATACGATCGCCGATGGCTCGATTGCCGCAGGCGCGGGCGGCCAGCGGGATGGCCTGATCGACCTTGAAGCCGGCCTCGTTGAGCTTGGCCATAGCATCTAGAAAGCGGGCCCGGGCCATCGTGCGGAAGGGGGTGCCCAACACCGGCAGGGCGCAAATGAAGCCGTCAAAGAACTTGCGAAGACCCGAGTTCTGACTGGCCAGCCGATAGACCGTAAAGACGAACGCGGCCACGAGGTAGACCGGAATGAGAATCCCCAGAGTCACGGTGAGATAGGCTTCAAGGCCCTTGGTGATCAGCAAGAAGATGGGTGGAATAAAGACCGCGCAGTGCAGGATCAACAGCGGATAGACCAGCTTCGAGACGATCTGGGTCTTGAGCTGCCAGGAACGCTCGAGGCTCTCGGCCAGGTCGGACAACTGACCGTCGAGATTGCCGGAGGTCTCGCCGGAGTCGACCATGTGGACTTCGTAGGGGCTGAAGTAGAAGGGGTAGCGCCCCAGCACCTCGGACAGTCGATGGCCCCTGGAGATAAAGTCTGACATCTCGTTGGCGAGCTTGGGGCAGGTTTGGATGCCAGCCGTCTTGACGGCGCTGTTGATGGGAACGGCCGAGTGCACCAGCGTTGCCAGCTGGCGGTAGAAGATCGACTTCTGGTTGAGGGGAAAGCCCACCATCACGTCGACGGGAGTGGGAACGGCTTGAGGGAGCTTGGTCACTCCTTTTATTTCGCCCCGCGGCTAGGGATTCCCGCCGCCGGCTTCGGCCTTGAGAGTGACCGTCACCAGCTGCTCGGGGTCGAGCCGTTTCTTGGCGGTTTCGAGCAACTCCTTGGGGCCAAGGCGCCGGTAGATGCCCGAAAAGCCCTCGGTGTAACTGTCGGCCAGGCGGTGGAATTCCAGGTTCGCCAGCAATTCAGCCCGGCCGGCAGCGGTGCCCTGAGAGACCTGTAGTTTGCCCTCGAGCGAGCGCACAGCCTGTTCGATTTCGGAGGGGCTGGGCGCCTGCCGGCGCAGCGTGTCGATCTCTTGGCGCACGGCCTGATCGGCGGCCGCTTCCTGACCTGGCTTAAGACGAAGCGTGATGGCCCAGGGGGCAGGCCCTGAGGACGAGACCAGGCGGCTGGTAACCTGAGCGGCCAACTGGTCTCGATCCCGAAGTCGAAGAGCAAGCCTGGAAGTGATGGGATTTCCCCCGAGGATCTGGTTGAGCAGATTGAAGGCGTAAAAGTCTGAATCCCGGCGGGAGGGGCCCAGCTGGCCCATCACCATCAGCGAGTTGGCCCGCTCGGTCTTGAACTCGACCGCCTGGGGCTGGGGGGTCGGGACCGGCGGAACGGTAATCAGGGGGGCAGTCTGTTGCACATACCAGGCTGTGAGGTCGGGGCGCAGCAATCGCAGCACGGTCTCGTTAGAGACATCGCCCGAGAAGACCAGCACCAGGCGGTCGGGACGGGTGATGCGGCGCATGTGAGCCAGCACCTCGGCTCGGCTGGCGGTGGACACCACGGTGGGATTGCCGGTCAGCGATTGGCCGAACGGATGGCCCGCTGGAAAGAGGCGGGACCGAAGTTCGATAGCCGCCCGCGAGACGGGATTGGCTAACTCTCGATTGTGCTCGGCCAGAGCCCGCAGACGCACCCGTGCGATCGCCTCCTCGTCGGGGGCGGCCCGCCGAAGAGCATCGGTCAACATCGCCATGAAGGCCGGAAAGTTAGCCGACATGGTCCAGCCTTTGATGGCGATCACCTCTTGATCGGGTTCAAAGGTCAGCTCGGCTCCCAGGTCTTGAAGGTCCCAGGCAAAAGACTCTCCCGGGCGCTCGCTCGTCCCCTCGCCCAGTAAGGATCCGGCCAGATAGGTAAGCCCGGGGCGATCGAGGGGGTCGAGCAGCGTGCCGCCCTTGAGATAGCCCCGCACCGTGACGGTGGGCAGGTCCGAGACGGTCTGGACCAGCACGGTCATTCCGTTCTCGAGTTCGTGGCGGGTGAAGGCAGGCGGGGGTGGAGCCGGCTGTTCGTCGACCTTCCACTCGCTCGCCTGGGCCACCGGTCCGGGCCCAAGCTCGGTGCGGGCTTCGTCGTCTGGGGCCGGGGCGGGAGTCGAAGTAGGAGCGCTGCCCGTCAGGCGTCCGATGGCGGCTTCGGGAAACTTGAGCACGGCCCTGGCCGTCTCGAGCAGCTGTTTTCCGGTCACCTTCTTGAGCTCTTCGGGCATGTGGACCATCTGGTCGAGCCGGCCTTCGGCCTGGCGCACGGCCAGCAGGCTGGCGCGACGGCCCGGGCTCTCGAGTTCACGATAGAAGCTGGCCAGGGCGCGATCGCGGGCGGTCTGCAGTTGATCGGGCAGCAACTCGGTGCCGGTGAGCCGATGGACTTCGCTGGCGACGTGTTCTTCGACCTGGGCTACCGTTTCTCGCGCGTTGGGATTTAGTCGTAAGCGATAGAAGGTCAGCTCGGGCGAGAACTGGCTGGTCAAGGTGCGGCCGGAGTGGGCCAACTGGCCTCCCGAACCGCCGGTCAAGGCTGCATCGAGCAAGTACAGCTCGGCTAGAGAGGGAGGGGTGTCGGGTAAGGGAAAGAGCATCTCCAGCGTGGGGGGACCCAGTTCGTCGACCTGCAGGCCAGTGCGTTTGGGGGCGGGGCGCGGCGTCGTCTTGACCGGCGTCGTGGCCTCGACCGGGGCCGGGAACAGGGTGCGCAACTTGCGTCGGACCAGCCGGGGCGAGAAGCCTCCGACCACCACCAGCACGGCATTCTCGGGAGCAATGCTGGCGGCGTAGCGACTTTGAAGCTGGGCCAGGGTGATGTCGCGCAGTTCGGTGGGACGGCCGGGCGAGGGCCCCAGGGTCGGCCACAACCCCTCGGTCAGCCGTCGCAACACGCGGGATTCTTGCGATTCGTCGGCGGCCATCTCCCACAGGGCCAGTGACTTCTCGCGAGCCAGATCATTTTCGTCGGCATACAGTTCGTGCAAACGGTCGGCTTGCGTCTTGAGGGAAAAATCCAGATACTGAGCGGGCAGCGTCTCCCAGAAGAGGATATAGTCGGGCGAAGTCCGGGCTCCGGCCCGCGCCCCGATCTGTTCGAGATTGACCAGCAGCTGGCCGTTAGGGTAGGTCCGGGTGGCGCGAAAAAGCAGATGCTCGAGCAGGTGGGCTTCGCCCGAACGTCCTTCGCCGTCGTGACGCGATCCTGCCGGCACCACCAGCGCCACCGACACCGACGGCAGGTCGGGAAGGGCCTGCAAGAGCACGGTGGGCGCGCCGGGCTGCTGGATCCGTTCGACCAGGCCTCCGGGCAACTCGAGCAGGTCGTCGGCCAGAGCCGCGCAACTCAAGGCGGCCAGCCCGATCATCAGGAGCAACACTCTTCTCATAGGCGTCTACTATATAGGTTGCAGCCCGCCTGTCAACTCGCGGAGGGGTTTCTGCTTCGGCACCCGAAGGGGGTTCGCCCTATGTCGGCCGGTTCTGAATCAGCCATACCAGAATCACCGTTTCCAACCTGGGGACCCAACGGGATCGCCGCCAGCGATCACCGGCTGGCTTCTCAGGCCGCTTGCGAGGTGATGTCTGAGGGGGGGAACGCGGTAGACGCCGCCATCACGCTGTCGCTTACGCTGGGAGTGCTTTGCCCTCACTACACCGGCGTCGGCGGGGGTGGCTTCTGTCTCTTTTGGCTGCCGGGTTTTGAACGACCCAGGGTGCTCGACTATCGCGAGACGGCCCCGGCCGCCTCCAAGCCCGGGATGTTCAGCGACACCCGCCGGGCCAGTACCCGAGGGGCCCTGGCCCCGGGCACCCCGGGCACGGTAGCCGGGTTGGCCGAACTGCTCGAGCAACACGGCACCATCTCCTGGGAGCGAGCCCTGGCTCCGGGCCTGGAGCTGGCCGAGAAGGGTTTTCCGACTTATCCCAATCTGCGCCGGGTCATTCTGGGACGGCTCAAAATGCTGTCGGAGTATAGCGAGACGGCCCGAATCTTCGTCACCGAGACGGGCCAGGGGCCCCTGCCCGGTCAACTGCTGCGCCAGCCCGACCTGGCTGCCACCTATCGGCGGTTGGCCGAACACGGGCCGCGTGAGTTCTATGAAGGCGAGACGGCCGAACGGATCATCGCGGAACTCGACCGCGGCGGGGGAGTCATGACCCGCCAGGATCTGGTGGACTATAAGCCTGTCTGGCGCGAGCCGATTTCGGCCCTTTATCGGGGTCGCGAGGTCTTCACCATCGGACCTCCCTCGGGAGGTGGGATCCAGCTGCTCCAGATGCTGCAGATGCTCGAACCGTTCGATTTTCCACCGGCCAAGCTGGGTTCGGCAAGAACCTATCACCTTCAGTGCGAGGCGATGAGGATCTCCTTTGCCGACCGCTCTTCCTGGATCGCCGATCCGGCCTTTTTCGAAGTGCCCGTCGAGGCCATGCTCGACCCGGGCCGGATCGCCGATCTGCACTTGCTCATCGACCCGCGACGGGCCAACGAGCTCGTCGAGATGCCTCCCCTGGAGGGTTATCTAGCGGCCGGTCAGAGCCTGCCTGGTCAGGGGGGGACGGCTTCGTTTTGCACGGCCGACAGTCAG
Source organism: Vulcanimicrobiota bacterium (assembly GCA_050250895.1). Classification (GTDB taxonomy): domain Bacteria; phylum Vulcanimicrobiota; class Xenobia; order Xenobiales; family JADMJV01; genus CAYRFU01. The sequence goes on from JBFWNU010000007.1 coordinate 419,771, forward strand.
GGCGGCTTCGTGGTGGCCACCGAGTCGGTCAATCTCTGGTTTGGCTCGATGGTCATCGCCCCGGGCACCGGGGTCGTGCTCAACGACATCATGGACGACTTCAGCCAGCGCCCTGGCACACCCGACGCCTTCGGCCTGGTGTCTTCGCGTATCAACCAGGTCGAGGCCAACAAGCGACCGGCTTCGAGCAGCACACCGGCGCTGGTTTTCGAGGACGGCAGGCCGATCATCGGCTCCGGCTCGGCCGGTGGCCCACGCATTGCCACCTCGGTCTTCCAGATTCTGACCCACTTGCTGGACCATCGTCTCAACGTGCGCCAGGCCATGGACGCGCCCAGGATACACCATCAGTGGCTACCCAACGAACTGGTGGTGGAGCGTTTCGTGCCTGAGGACGTGCGCAAAGGACTGCGAGCTCTTGGGCATCGAGTCGCCGAAGGTCCGGCCCGCAGCCACGGCTGCGCCATCGCCTGGCACGAGGAAGACGGCCTCTACTACGGAGCCGGCGACTTCAGGTCCGGCGGAGCCGCGGCCGGCTGCTGAGCGAGCACCAGCGTCAAAGCCGGCAACAGACCCTCGAGAGGAACGCTCTGGCCACTGCCGGCCAGATGAAGCTCGTAGCAGCCGTAGCCGGGCACAGTGACGGTACCGTTTAGCTCCTGACCTTGCTCCCCGGCCGTAATATCGGCGCTCAGCGACGCCATCCCAATGGTGCCCTCGAAGTGATCGTCAGAATGGATCACGTTTACGGGTTGGCCAGCGACCTCGCCGGTGAGTTGGCGAGTGTTGGGGTCGCAGGGCGAACCGGGCACCGAATAGAGCGCGACCGGCCAGTTGCAACCAGCCGACTCGAGATAACCCAGAGTAGAGTCGTAGCCTGGACCGGGACGTTGTTGGAGGTCGAGATGGACGATGCCGACGTCTCCCCTGATGGTGACGCGGTCTTCGTTTTCTCGCACGGTGAGAGAAGCATTGTTTCGTCCGATTTCGCCCTCAAAGCGAGCGCGCGAACGAGGCGTGGAGGATGTGATGACCATGTGTTCGTTCTAGAACAACGACCTTGCCCTGGTCTTTCCGGGTTGTTGCACTTCTGTCAAAGCTGTAATTTTCGAACCAGTCTAGCAACATTGTGGAAACGATGTTAACTCCTGGTAAACTAATGGACTTTTTAACATGTGACCTATATAATTCAAAGAAATCCCATCCCCCACCGGAGGTCAACTCATGAGCGGAACCGTCAGCGGATACGGCCAGAACACCCATCTCAACGCCCACGTGAACTTTGTTTCTCCGAACGAGCACGGCGAAGTCACCGCTTACGCAGAGGCGGGCGAAGGGCAATCGAACCTGGTGGTCAACATCGCTGGCGAAGCCGAAAGCCTCGAGGGCTTCAACTTCTCTGAAGACCTCGGCTCGTGGCTCGACAATATCCTCAACAGCTCCGACTTCACCGTGGCCGTCGCCTATGCCGCCAACGGCTCGTCGAGCAGCGCCAAAGCCAGCAACGGCTCGCACGCCACCGCTTCGGCCACCGACGGCTCCAAGGCCCACGCTCACGCCCAGGATCAGTCCAACGCCACCGCCACCGCCGATGACGGCTCCAAAGCTAACGCCCACGCCGACGACGGTTCCACCGCCAACGCCAGCGCCGACGACTACTCGTCGGCCTCGGCCGATGCCGACGACGCGGCCACGGCCACTGCCAAAGCAGACTTCTTCTCGGATTCGACCTCGGTAGCCAACGCCCAGTCTCAGGCCAAGTCCGAAGCCAAGGGCGTCTCGGACGCCACCGCCGCCGCCAGCGACGGCTCGTCGGCCGACGCTTTCGCCAAAGACTGGTCGACCTCGGTCGCCAGCGCCGCCACCGGCTCGGCCGCCACCGCTTCCTCGGCTGACGGTTCGGTAGCCGGCTCTACTGCCAGTGATGGCTCCTCGGCCCAATCCGCGGCCGCCAAACACTCGGCCGCTCAGGCCGACGCCAGCGACCTTTCCAGCGCCACTTCGACGGCCGCCAACCATTCCGCCGCCAGCTCCGAAGCCGCCAACAGTTCCGATGCGGCCTCCACCGCCCGGGGTGGCTCGGTGGCCGATTCCTTCGCCCAAGACGGCTCGGCCGCCACGGCCGACGCCAGCAAGTTCGGCTCGGCTACCGCCAGCGCCGGCGGCTCGTCGGCTGCCGACGCTACCGCTCACAGCGACTCGGTCGCCCAGGCTGCGGCCGCTCACGGCTCGGCCGCCCAGGCCGACGCCAGCAATGTTTCTAACGCCACCGCCACGGCGGCCCACGGTTCGGCCTCTGCAGCCACCGCCAGCGACTACTCTGACGCGGCCGGCACGGCCGTCGGTCACTCCAACTCTGACGCTTTTGCCACCGACCACTCCAACGCCGTCGCCGACGCCAGCAAGTTCGGCTCGGCTACGGCCACGGCCGGTGACGACTCGGCCGCCAGCGCCACCGCTCGCGGCGACTCGACCGCCCAGGCCGCGGCCGTCCACAGTTCGGCTGCCGAGGCCGACGCCAGCCGCGTTTCTAACGCTACCTCGACGGCCGCCAACGACTCGGCCGCCTCCTCGACCGCGAAAGGCTTCTCCGACGCCTCGGCCACGGCTTTCGACAGCTCGGTAGCCGACGCTTTCGGCAAGAACCACTCCCAGGCAACCGCCGATGCCAGCAACCAGGCTTCCTCCACGGCCACGGCCGGTGGCCACTCGGCTGCCACTTCCAGCGCCAGCGACCTGTCCACGGCTCAGTCGGCCGCTCTTCACGGCTCGGCTGCTGAAGCCGACGCCAGCAACGTTTCCAACGCCACCTCGACGGCTGCCAACCACTCGGCCTCGACGTCGCAAGCCAGCGACTACTCCGACGCTTCGGCTACGGCCACCGGCCGCTCGGTCTCGGACGCTTTCGCCGCCGATCACTCCGACGCCGTCGCCGACGCCAGTCACCTGTCCTCGTCGCGAGCCTCGGCCGGTGGCGACTCGACCGCTGCCTCGACCGCCAGCGACCTGTCGACGGCCCGCTCGGCCGCCGCTCACGGCTCGGCCGCCGAAGCTGACGCCAGCAACGTTTCCAACGCCACCTCGACGGCTGCCAATCACTCGGCCTCGACGTCGCAAGCCAGTGACTACTCTGACGCTTCGGCCACGGCTCGCGGCCGCTCGGTCTCGGACGCTTTCGCCGCCGATCACTCCGACGCCGTCGCCGACGCCAGTCACCTGTCCTCGTCGCGGGCCTCGGCCGGTGGCGACTCCACCGCTGCCTCGACCGCCAGCGACCTGTCGACGGCCCGTTCGGCCGCCGCCCACGGCTCGGCCGCCGAAGCCGACGCCAGCAACGTTTCGAACGCCACCTCGACGGCCGCCCACGCTTCGGCCTCGTCGTCTGAGGCAACCAACTACTCCGACGCTTCGGCCACGGCCGTGGGGCACTCCAACTCTGACGCTTTCGCCGCCGACCACTCCGACGCCGTAGCCGACGCCAGCCACCTGGCCTCGTCGCGAGCCTCGGCTGGTGACAACTCGGCCGCTTCGGCGACCGCCAGCGATGCTTCCACCTCGCGGGCCGCGGCCGCTCACGACTCGGCTGCCGAAGCCGACGCGACCCTGGGCAGCAACGCAACCTCGACGGCCAACGTCGGTTCGGCCGCCAGTTCTCGCGCTCGCCTGGGTTCGGACGCCTTCGCCACGGCTGCCTATCAGTCGGTGGCCGATTCGGTGGCCGCCCGCCATTCGACCGCCAGCGCCGACGCTTCGTTCACCTCGGCTGCCGACGCGGTCGCTCGCAACCGCTCGACCGCTTCGGCCGACGCTGACCACCTGTCCACGGCCAACGCCCGGGCGCGCTTTGGCGCGGCCGCGTCGGCCGACGCGAGCTTCGTCTCTGACGCCCGCTCGAACGCCTTCAACCACTCGGCTTCGCAGTCGCGCTCGAGCTGGTATTCGCTGGCCCAGTCGTGGTCGGCCAACCTCTCCAACGCCCAGAGCGAAGCCCGCAACCACTCCCAGGCTCAGGCCGGCGCCGACGACATCTCCGAGGCCGCCAGCCAGGCCGTTGACCACTCGCGCGCCAACGCCCGCGCCCTCAACGACTCGATCGCTCTGGCCCAGGCCCTGCGCGGATCGGGCGCCTACGCCCTGTCGACCCACGGCGGAGCCGGTGCGGCCGTAGCAGCCGACCACAGCCACGCCCAGAGCCGTTCCAACGGCTAGTTTCCACCCTCTAAGAATCGACCGACTTGAGACGCCGCGGCGTCTCAAGCTATTTCTGGCAGGTTCCACCCACGAAAGGCCAAATACATGACCATGGAAGTTTCCAACAGCCCTTATTTCGCTCTGGCCGAACTGGTTCATCAGTTTCAACAGGGGCATGTCCAGGTCGAGCACTACCATAACGCGCTCGACACGGCTACCCAGTTTCTCGATCGCTGGGCCCAGGCTTTGTCACAGATGAAGGTTCCAGCCTCGTACCCCGACGGTGAAGTGTTAGTCGAGGCCGGTAGGACAGGTCTCGAGCACCTCTACGCCGCCGTCGAGATGCTGCGCCGGTTGCCCGACGAACCTCAGGTGGCCGAAGAAGCACTAGTCGAGGCCGAGGCCGGCCACGACTTGCTGGTCAAGCTCATGGAAGTCAATCAAGAGAAACGCGAAGAGTTCGCCGAGGCCGTCCAAGAGGCTCGCTACTACGGCGACGAATAGTCGGCGGGCGTATCGATATCGCGCAGGCACTCGGGGGTGGGCCACTCCACCAGAGTAGCCTCGTTCATCAGGTGACGGGCTCCGCGGTCGCCATCAAGCCTCGCCAACTCGGCAAAGAAGCTCCGCTCGAAAAGCACCGGATGGCCTCGCCGACCCTGGTAGACCGGGCAGGCGTTGGGGGCATTGACGGCCAGCATAGCTTGCACCAGGCCGGGACCGATCTCCGGCATATCGCCCAGCCCCACCAATAGCCGCTCCACCTCGGGTGCCAGGGTCTTCACCCCGGCCGCTAACGACGACCCCATCCCTCGCGACCACTCGGAATGCACCAGGATTTGCACAGGGAGAGCCTCCAGCCGAGGAGCGATGCGGTGGTACTCGTAGCCGAGCACCACTACCACCGGTAGTCCAACCTCAAGATAGGGCGCCAGGCTGCACTCCAAAATCGTCTGGCCGCGCCAGGGCAACAGTTGCTTGAGCTCTCCCATGCGAGCAGACCGACCGGCCGCCAGCACAATGACCGACGTATTCACATCGAAAGGCTTCGGTTTGACTTGCGTCGATACCCCCGATGCGGTATAACAGACGGTGGTGGTCAGGTAGCTTAGTGGTAGAGCACTGTCTCCTCTCGATCCTACGACACCAGGACGAGCAAGAGACGGACGGCGATGGGTTCGATTCCCTCCCTGGCAAAAGCGGTAAGAGCCGAGGTGTCGTCGACTTTTATCTTCACGACCGCCCCCGCGGAGGCGGGATATGAAGTCTCCGCGTAACCTCTTGACCTTCGGGTCATAAGAGGCTACTATGACTAACGTCATTACTGCCGGTGGGCAGTGGCCAAGCGGCAAGGCAGGGGCCTTTGGAGCCCCGATCCCTGGTTCGAATCCAGGCTGCCCAGCCACGGGCCCGGTTTTCTAACCGGGCCTGTTTTCTTACCCGACCTTTTTGGGAGGCCCGTGTCGAGAACCGTCCTGCTGGTTCCCTGCTACAACGAGCAGCGCCGATTGGTACCCGGCGCCTTTCTCGAATTCGTTTGTGCTCACGCCGACATCGAGTTACTCTTCGTCGACGACGGCAGCCAGGATGACACCCCCACGATTCTGGCCGGCCTCTGCCAGCAGCACAAAAGCCTATCCTGTCTGCGTTTGGGCCGTAACCAGGGCAAAGCCGAAGCGGTGCGTCAGGGCTTTCTCAAAGCCCTCGAAAGGCAACCCGACTATATCGGATACTGGGACGCCGATCTGGCCACCCCGCTTGAGGTTGCGGTCGACTTTCGCGACTTTCTCGACCTGCATCCCCAGGTGGAACTTTTGCTGGGCTCGCGGGTCAAGTTGCTGGGCAAGTCGATCGAACGCCATCTCTCGCGCCATTACCTGGGCCGCATCTTCGCCACAGCCGTCTCGGTGCTGATGAACCTGCCGGTCTACGACACCCAGTGCGGCAACAAGCTGATGCGCACCACGCCCACCGTGAAAGAGGCCATGGCCCGACCGTTCGTCACCAATTGGATCTTCGATGTCGAACTCATCGCCCGCCTGCTGCGCTGCTACCGGGCCCAGCAGCGGCCCGAACTCGAGCTACTCTACGAATATCCCGTTCCTCGTTGGAAGGATGTCGAGGGTTCCAAAGTGCGACCGCTCGATTTCGTTCGTGCCCCCCTCGAACTTTGGAAGCTCTACTGGGCCGAGTTGCGCTACCTATAAGCCAGAGCGGCCAGCATGGCCGTGCGATGAAGGGGCCACAAGGCCGAACCTTCCCCTTCGGGCAATTCCAGGGTGATGGTTGGTATCGAACGCTCTCGTCCCGCATACCCCCCGAACGACCCCGGAGTCGGATAGCCGATGTCGGGGGCCAGGTCGTAGCCGTTATGACGGGCCATGGCTTGAGCCAGCGCCAGGGCCGGTCCGTCGTAATTGATGTTGTGCAGGTCAGAGTGGATGGTCACGATGCGCCGTGGTTGTTCGGTTTCTAGCAAAGCCATCAAAGCGCGGGTTTCGGGCTCGCTGGCCGGCTGGCTGCCCCCAAAATAGCGGTCGCCCGCGACGCCCTCGCTCCAGTCCTGGGTGGGAAAGTTGCGATTGAGATCGACCCCGCGGGCGTTCTGGCGACTGGCCATCAGCAACCCGTCAGGATTGACCACCGGGCAAACCAGGAGAGTCTCGGACCCGAGCAGTTGCGGAGCCCGTTGCACTTCTTCGAGCAACTGGTGGCAGAAGTACTCGCCGGCCGGCTCGTCGCCGTGCATTACGCCCAGCACCAGCAGGCCTACCGGCCCGGTTCCTATCCGAAACCGTTCGAGCGGACGCTGTTGGCACGAAGTCCCCCAGACTTCGCGGATCAAGGAATCTCTACCAGCACCTTCAGCGAATCGGCCGCGCGGGCGGTCAGACGACAGGCTTCCAGCGTCTGCTCGAGGCCAAAACGATGGGTGACCAGTTGCTCGGCTGACAGCACGCCTTCGGCCAAAAGGTCCAGCGTTTGGCGGGTGTCATCAGGGCCGCAAGAATAGCTCGACACCAGGCTGATCTCGTTAAAGAAGAGCTGATTGGGATTGATCTGCATGGATACGTCTGGCGGCGGCGCCATGAAGAACAGGACCGTGGAGCCCTTGCCGGCGCAGTCGATGCCGGCTTGCATGACGGCCGGCTTGGAAGGCCCCACCATCACCACGTCGGCTCCGTTGCCGTCGGTCATTTCGAGCACGACTTCGCGGAAGTCTTCGGTGCGCACATCGACCACCCGGTCGGCGCCGAACTCGCGAGCTTTCTCGAGGCGGTAGTCGACCATATCCGAGGCGATGACCATTTCGGCTCCGTAATGGCGGGCCAGGCTCACCATCACCTGACCGATGAAGCCAAGCCCGATGATGGCCACCCGATCGCCAGGCTTGAGGCCCGAACGACGGATTGCTTTGACCACACAGGCCACCGGTTCGACCAGGGCGCCGTCGGCCCAGCTTAGATGGTCGGGCAGACGCAAAGTGTCGGTATCGAGATTGACCTTGGGCACTACCAGGTATTCGGCCATGCCACCTGGATTGAGGCTCGAGGCGCGCCAGGTGGGACACATCGAATAGTTGCCCCGTTGGCAATGCCGGCAGCGCAGGCAAGGGGCGTGATGGTGAACGAAGACGCGGTCGCCCACCGAAAATCCGCTGACGGTGTCGCCCACTTCGACGACCTCGCCCGCCGGTTCGTGGCCCAGCACGATGGGACACTTCTTGCGGATATACCAGGGCGTGACATCACCCGTGCAGACCCCGCAAGCCTTGACCCGCACCAGCACGTCGCCGGGGCCCGGCCGGGGCACTTCCATCTCTTCGATCCGGACATCGTCATAGTCGTGGGCAACGGCCGCTCTCATTCGCTCAGGAATCAATTGAGGTCTCCTTCGTTGGTTACCAGGTAGGCCACCCCCTCGCCCGCTTGCATCCGGGCAAACAGTTCCGGCAAACGCTGCAGCGGATGTTTGCCCGAAAGCATGCGATCGGGAAGCTCGCCTAATCGCTGTTCGGCCAGGGTCAGATCGGCGGCCGCCAACGGCCCCGTCCCGCGCAGCGTCAGCTGGTCGTAGTGCAGCCGAGTGCAATCGAAACGGGTCAGGCCGGCCCCGGGACCCGCAAACAGAACCGTCCCGCCACGGGCCACCAGCCGGGTGGACAGTTGTCGGATGGTGTCGTTGCCACTGGCCTCTAAGAGCAGTTCGATGGGATGGCTGCGAAAGTTTTCGGCCGTCATCGGTCCGTCGAGTTCCATGGATTGGCTGGCCCCGAGCTCGACCGAGAGTTCGAGCGCGGTCGGCAAGCTGCCCACCACCCAGGGAGTGGTATCTTCCATCAAGGCCACCAGGCAAAGCCCCATAAAGCCCGCTCCCATCACCGCCGTCGCATCGGGAAGCTCGCCCACTTCGCGCAACACCCGCAGGGCCAGGGCGATGGGGCAGAGCATGGCATCGGGCCCGAACAGTTGCGCCCGCGGGATCAAACGCTCGGCCGGCAAGATGAGATATTCGGCCAGGGGGCCGCTGTAGTAAGCCACCACCGGCTGGCCTCGACGCCAGCCGATCACGTTGGCCCCGATCTGCAGCACCTCTCCGGCGATGGGAACCGCGGCCCGAAAGGTGCCAGATTGAAAGTCGCGCAGGTGGTTCTCGTCGACCACCGCCGAGGTGAAGCGAACGGCCATCTGCCCCGGCTCGGGGGCGGGAGCGTCAGACTCGACCATGGTGGCCTGACCCGGTCCATCTGCTCGGCAGAACAGCATTGGCGCTACTTTCGCGGAGGCTGGCGGTGTCCTGCCGAGAAATCATGAACTTGGCTGTAACACTCGCCAGGGTCGGCGGTCTAAGCCCATGTCAGACACGAGAGCGGAGGAGTTCGAAGATGCTACGCAACATGATGATCGGATTGGGCCTGGCGGCCCTGCTCGTCACCACTACGCCGGTTACCGCCCAGGAAGGCGGCAGTCCCCAGCGACCCGAGTGGTTTCAGGGCCAGGGTAACGGACCGCGCGAGGGCCGTGGTCGCGGGCAAGGCGCTCACCGCGGCGAGCGCCGCCAGAAGATGATGCAGCGTTTTGACGCTGATGGCGACGGAAAGCTGTCTGACAGCGAGCGCCAGGCCGCTCGCGAAGCCTGGAAAGAACACGGCGGCGGCAAGCGCGCCGAGATGATGAAGCGCTTTGATACCGACGGCGACGGACAGCTGTCGGACAGCGAGCGCCAGGCCGCTCGCGAAGCCTGGAAAGAACATGGCGGCGGCAAGCGCGCCGAGATGATGAAGCGCTTTGATACCGACGGCGACGGAGAGCTGTCGGACAGCGAACGACAGGCCGCTCGCGAGGCCTGGAAAGAGCATGGCGGCGACAAGCGCGCCGAGATGATGAAGCGCTTTGACACCGACGGCGATGGACAGCTGTCGGACGGCGAGCGCCAGGCCGCTCGCCAAGCTTGGAAGCAGGAGCACCCGGAGCAGGCCCGCAAGATGATGGAGCGCTTCGATACCGATGGCGACGGACAGCTCTCTGACGGTGAACGCAAAGCAGCCCGCGAGGCTCGGCGCCAACGCGGCGGCAAAGGTCCTCGGGGCCAGCGGGGCGGCCAGAACTAAGTTGGGTGGATGGGGGCCGCGTCAATTGGCGCGGGTTCTTCTTGGTCGCGGCGGGCTTGCTGGGCACAGGTGCCTGCCCGGCCAGCTCGCGCAACGGCCACGACGGCCGCCCTTCACCGACAATTTGAAAGGCCCAAGCCCCGGCTAAGCCGAGTCTTGGGCCTGGGTCTTGGCGCTGCCGTCTCGCGCGCAGTTCTATCAGGTTCGACGTGGTCTGAGAACTGCGCCCGCGCGCCTTTCAGCGACGCTCACGCCCTTCTCCGTTGCAGTCCTTGCTCACGTCCCGCGGCGCTGGCGAGCGCCCTTTGGGCAAAGAGCGCGCCAGCGCCCCGGCTGCGTTTCAGTCAAGTTGTTCGGACCTGGCTCGCTCCAGCAGACCCCTTATTCTTGGATTGTCTTTGGCCATCTCGAGGGGGGGGCGGTTCAACCCACAAGTCAAATCGACGCTGGCCCCAGCATTGAGCAACTCTCGAACCATGAGTTCGTCGTCCTCTTCGATGGCAAACTGCAGAGGAGTTGGTGAACCGGTCACATTGTCGTAGCCGTCGACGCATGCTCCGTGACGAAGTAATAGTCGGACCACTTCGATGGACCCGTTCGCTGTGGCGTGAGCGAGTGGAGTCATCCCTCGATCATCAACTTGCTCAAGAACGGCCTGGCCGTTCGCCATTTCTAGGATGGCCTTCACTCGATCTGTTGCGCCTACCATGCACGCGATGCTAAGGGAAGTCCATCCGTCTACTGGAAGTTCGAACTCAGCAGAAGCTCCATGTTTAGCCAGTAGCTTCACTAGATGAATCTCGGTGGCCCACGTCAACGCCGTCGAGCCATTCAGATTGCACCCATTCGGATCTGCCCCTGCTCGTAGAAGTTTGTCGATGCTGATCTCGTCTCCGAGAAGAACAGCCAACGTTAACGGTGTGTTTTCCCCGATTAGCTGATTTGGTGTTTCAAGTTCTTCCAAAACCAGACGAAGCAACACCGGATCATTTTTCCAGAGCGCTTCGTTGGCTATTTTGACCTTGTTCATCTATAGGACAGGCACTAGATTGCGGAGAGGAAACAGGCGAGAACCCTCGCTGATGATTACATATGCTGCAGTCGTCACTATAATCCACCACGCTGCGTCCTCTGGAGACAGGGGCTTTGGTTTCAGATCCCGGATACTGAACGGTCGAGATGGAATGGATACTGGCTCCGGTACATAGACGGGAAGCGGGTCGAAGATGACCGGAGGCGGTGGTCCAAACTTATCCGAGCAGAAGAGCAGATATTCTGCCACCGCCCAGAAATACTGCCAATGCTCTTTCAGCAGCAGCCACTCATGTCCCCGAACGCTTTCACCGGGGCAATTGAAGTCATTTAATGTCCAGTAGGGAAGAGCATTTAGGGGATCCAGGAGATTTTCGTTGAGTTGCTTGGTTCGTCGTAGGATCTGCTTGTGGCCACTTTGGATTGCTTCACGGAGAGAATCGCACTCACCCTTGCGATAGAGCTTCCTCCGGGGAAACTTTATATTCCAAGGATTCTCGCCTGACGGATCAATCCAGGTGAGCGGATTGTTTCCAGAGTATCTATAGAGATTTGCGCCACCTGCACTGCCAATCGGGTCTTGATTCAGGAACCTTCCCAGACTGGCGTCATGGTAAAGCAAGCCGATGTCGGCGGTGTCGTCGTGGACGCCCAACACAGGTCATCGGACTCCCCACAGAACCCAGGGCTGTCGAACACGTCATGCTCGTAGTATGCCACTTTCGGCCCCAAGCTGTCTAACGCTCGAATTCGCGTCCCTTGCGATCTCGGAAGGTCAAGCCGTCGGGAGCCGTTCCTTCGATGAACAGAAAGCCGTCGTGAACATTGCGATGGCAGCCCGTGCACAGGAAGATCAGGTTAGCCGGCACGGTCAGGCCGCCCAGGGCGAAGAAGCGGATGTGGTGCGATTGGAGCCAAATATGGTTCGGGCAGTCGGGAGTCTGGCAGCAGTAACAGTCGCGTATCTTGAGGGCCTCGGTCTGGGCGGGTGTTAGCCCGCGCGCGTTGGGGTTGAAGCTGAGCCGCCAGTGGGGTTTGGCTCGACGGGCGAGCCCGACCTCGGGGTTGCCCGGGCACTCTTCCCTGTCAACCGCGGTGGTAGCCATGAAAAGCTCGTCCCCCGGGGGACGAAGTCCCAGCTCTTGAGCCAACTCGTGCGCCCTCTGAATTGGGCCGGCCAGTTTGCGCTGCTGCGAGGCCGCCACCGCAGCCGCTGGGGCGCGCATCGCTTCGAGGTCCTTTTCCTTGACCGGAGCGGCCTGCAGACGCTGGGCCAGCAAATAGGCCAGGGCCTCTTTTAGCTCGACCTTTCGACCCAGCTCGAGCGAGAGAGAATGCAAGACTAGCTTGAGTAGCTCGCTCGTCTCGGGGTCGAGGTGCAAAGTGATCTCTTCACTCTCGATCTTGGTGGGCGGCAACTCCCCCGGCAAGCCTCCTTTCGGAGTGGCTGCCACCAGCCGGCGAATGACCGAGGCGGAGTAGCACGAGGCCAGTTCGAGCCAGAGTTGCTCGTTCTCGGCAGTGGCTTTGCTGGCAATTTCGCGCAGCTTGGCCCAGCCGATCGTTCCCGCCTCGGCGGCGGCTGTGAGCTGGGGCAGTCCTTCGAGCTGGCGGGCCACCCGGCGACAGGCGTTGGCCTCTTTCTTGGTCACTCCGAGCAGGCGGATGGCGTAGTGGATGGGGCCGCTGCAACCGAAGTCTTGGTAGCGACCGGTGGCCTGCAGAGCCAGCAGGCAACGTCCGAGCAAGATACGGTGGATGACCAGGCCGAGGGAAGCGCGGCGGGCCATGTGATGGAGAGCCTCGGGCTCGAGATGGATGAGGGCTTCGCGGGTGTATTCTTGAAGAGGTTTCATACACCTATTCTACCGAGGCGAGGGCTGTTCGAGCAAAAGAACGAACAGTAACAAACGGCGTGGTTATAGGATTTTTTGAATGTCCAAATGATGATCTCCGGGCTTTGAAAGAGGCTCGATGAAGCGAAAGCCAGAAATCTTGAGAAAAGCCGGCTCCGGAGCCCTCACCGGGCTCTGAGGGGAAGTTTGTTGCCGATGTCGCGAGATGGGTGTTTTTCGCTGCTCGCAATTTTTTTCGGTCCCCTGGGGAACGGGGCGTCCCTGGCCAGCTTGGCCGCGGCCAACCACATTGTCTGACAAGAGATGGGGGCTGTGCCTTCGCTTCTGGCCACGAGGCGCAGCCTCTTTGAGCCGCCGGCCCCAGCCCGCCCACGGCCACGACGGCCGCCCTTCATCGAGCATTTGAAAGGCCCAGGCCTCGGCTAAGCCGAGTCTTGGGCCTGGTGATGTGCGACAATTATAAGTACCGGCGGAACGACAACTAGAATCACCCACCGCTGTTCCTTTTCAAGTAGCGAGCGCTTGATTGCCGTCGGATGAAGTCCCCATGGTTTCAGATCGACAGTTCA
>JBFWNU010000008.1:0-369396 GCA_050250895.1 Vulcanimicrobiota bacterium
GGTCGCGGAGGCGTGGCTGAGGCTTCAGGGGCGTTGTCTCTGGTGGTCAGTGGCCGTCTTGGAAGAGTTAGGAGATTGGGTGGAGAAGCCACGGATGACCGGGTGGGCGCTCACTCGATGGGGCGCTAAGTTCCTCGGTACGGCCGCCCAATCCCAAAAAAGACCGGTCGAGCACCAACCTTCCAGATGCACCGCCCCCTCGGCGCCTTTGCGCCTCGGCGGTTTCAACGTGGGCGCTCGTGAAAAACCGCGGAGGACGCAGAGGTCGCGGAGGCGTGGCTGAGGCCTCAGGGGCGTTGTCTCTGTTGGTCAGTGGGCCGTCTTGGAAGAGTTAGGAGATTGGGGTGGAGAAGCCGCGGATGATCCTCATTCGACGGGGCGCTAAGCTCCTCGGTACGGCCGCCCAATCCAAAAAAGACCCGTCGAGCACCAACCTTCCAGATGCACCGCCCCCTCGGCGCCTTTGCGCCTCGGCGGTTTCCACAACCAGCGCTGTCCGGAAATAGGGGACCACTCCACCCCCTCGGCCAACGCCCTCTCCTCCGCGACCCACCGCGGATCTCCGCGGTTTCCCCAAGTCGAGCGCCCCTCGGCGCCTTTGCGCCTCGGCGGTTTCCACAACCAGCGCTCCCCCTCGGCCAACGCCCTCTCCTCCGCGACCCACCGCGGACCTCCGCGGTTTCCCCAAGTCGAGCGCCCACCCCCTCGACGGTTACCACACCGAGCCGCTCACTCCCCGGCGCGGGTTTGGTCGATGAGGCGGGCCAGGCGGTCCAGGTCAGCCAATACCAGGGTGGCGTCGTCGGGGGGCTCTTTGAGCAGGCGGTATTCGCGCCGGGTGAGTTCTAGCTCTACGAAAGGTTCGAGTTCGGTGATCAGGTTAATCACGTCTTCGGTCAGCATAGAGTCGGCCTTCTTCTCTTCGTCGCGAATCACGTAACGGGTGTCGAACTCGGAGCGGCCGATCTTGGTCTCGTCAGACACCCCAAGCTCGTCGGCAAGGCGCGTATAGTCGCTTTCGGGCGAGAGCAAGATGCGGTAGCTGGGCTTGGCCTGGGCCACGATCAGCAGTTTGCGACCCTGGGGAATGTCGAGAAAGAAGCTGAGCCCCTGGTAGCTCACCCGGTTGTCGTCTTCGACTTCAACCTCAGATAGGCTAGCCAGGCTATCGATAAGGGATTGCAGTTGCATGCACGGGCACTTCCCGCCGCTCCCCCTTCCCCCTGCCGAAATGAAAAAAGGGCCGGCAATTGCCGGCCCTCTCGCGGGGTGGCGCTATCAGGCGAGGACCTTGACGCGCTCGATCTCCATCTGGCCGGACTCCCATCGGACCACGCCGATGTAGGGGTTGCCCTCTTTGTCGAACAGATCCGACTGGGCTACCGACTGACCCGGGGTGGTGTAGAGGATACGGCCGTCGTCGATGAGTTGTTTGACGTCGGCCTGCAGCTTGGCTTCGCGACCAGAGTCGCCAGCGATGTCGGCCACCGAGTCGATCTGGGTGCGAACCACTGCGCCCTCGAACTGGCCGAACTGGTCACCCTTGAGGGTGGTCTGCAGTTCGCGTAGCTCGCCGGTGGGGTTGGCGCTATCGAGTTCGGCCATTTCGAAGCTCTGGGGCAGGATGCGGCGTTCGACCATCACGTCACGGATCAGGTCGCTGCGCTTGCCGTCGTTGAACTGGGCGTCGGCGCGCAACAGGGCCTGAGCCATGTCACGATAGGCGAAGTTGCCGGAAGGAGCAGTCTTCATCAGCGAGCCGTAAATGTGCAGACCCTCGTCGGCAGCGGCGGCCAGAGCCTCTTTGGGCGACTTGCCCTGGGCCTGGTAAGCTTCGTTGATGCCTTTGAAGACATCGTAGAAGGCGCCGGTCCACAGGCGCGAATAGCTGTGGACCTCACGGCTGAGCTGGTCGTGGGGGGCGCGGCTGGGCAGGGTCGAAGGGTCTTGCCACTTGAAGTTATTGATGGCCGTGCGGGTGTAGTCACCACCGGTGGCGTTGCCGCCGGTGTAGTGGTTGATGGCCATTCCGAGCTCTTCACCCAGGTGGGCAGCCACGTTGGGGCGAGAGAGGTCGCCGCCGGTCTGCTCGATGACCTTGTCGAGGACGCGGTCGTCTTTGAGCGACACCAGCATGGCCAGCACATCGCCGAAGGACTCGTGGAATCCGCCGGGATCGGGCGAGAAGCTGCTGAGATAGCCTGGGCGCAGGCCGTCAAGGATGGCGTGACCGGCTTCGTGGGACACCACTTCTCCCGAGTCGCCGGAGTAGACCGTGCGGTTGAAGACGCTGTCGCGGGAGTGGAAGAAGTTGATGCTGCCGTCGTTGCGGGAATAATAGGCGTTGAGCATGTCGCCTTTGTCGCCGTTGACTTTCAGCTGCGAGCCGCGAAAGGCCCAGTCGAACGACTGTCCGAGCGCCTGCTCGAAGATTTCGATGGTCTTGGCCGTGGCCGCGAAGGCGTTGGCGGTGTGATAGCGCGAGTCGCTCTGCTCGTAGACGTACTTGTCGTCTTTGGGAGCCGGGCTATCCGAGCGGACGGCCGCCTTTTCAACCGAAGGTCCCTGGCCGACACCGTGGACGGTGGTGGTCGAGGGCTGCATGGTCACCTGGTCCTGGGGATTGTAGGAAAACTCTACATCTCCCGTGGGGCCGTTCGTGGGCGGGGGATTGTCACTGCTGGGCCAGCAGGGTGCGGCATGCACGCGGTTGAGGGTTCCGATGGTCACTGGGGTTCGTCTCCTTATTGGGTTCTGCCCCGAAATGATCACTTTTTCAGGCGTTCATGCTGTTACCAAAGTATTAACGTTAAGGTGCGAAGCTCTATTCGCCCTCAGGCAACTTGCCGATCTGTTGCAGGAGTCGCTTGAGGGTGGGTTCGACCCGGTCGGCCAGGACGCGATAACCGGCCGCGTTCGGATGAATGGGATCGGCCTTGAGCCCGGGCTGAGTGAGAACCCCTTCCATGATGTTCTCGACCAGGGCTGCCTGTTTGGCCCTGGCCAGTCGCCGAAACTCGCTGGCGAAGCGATCCTTGACCAGGCCGCCTCGGATTCCCAGCAGCAACACCGGAACATCGTTGGCCTGGATAGCCTCGATAATTTTTTCCAGGTTGGCGAAGGTCTGTTGGGGATCGACCTTTTGTAATACATCGTTGCCTCCCAGTTCGACGATCACCAGGGCGGGCTTGAGACGGAGCACGTCCCTTTCAAGGCGAGCCAGGCCCTGGGCGGTGGTGTTACCCGGGACGCCGCGGTTGACGATCTCGACCCCCAGGCGTTGCTCGAGCAGGTCGACGAACCCCTCGCCCGGGGCCGCGCCCGTCCCCGCCGCCAGGCTGTCGCCCAGGATGACCACCGGCCCTTCCGAGCGGTTGAGATGAGCCACTTCATGGTGGCAGCCGACCAGAAAGAGCAGGCAGACGAAAACGAGAATGCGTCTTTGCATCGGGACTTCTTCGCGTTCAAAAGGCTAGAATCCGGGTAAACTTGCAGGACGTTCAACAGGATTGCACGTAATGACACGGGAATTTCATCGAAGAGGTGACTCATGCAAGACTTTCTAAACCCCGAGTATTTCGCCGCCGTGGGCACGGCGATCTTGAACGGACTCTATGTGTTCGCGGGGATGTGCGTGGTAGCCAGCGTCTTTGTGTTCGGGTCGGGCGCCTCCAGCGCGAAAGATTGGAAGAAGGAAGCCGCCCACTAGGCTCCCGTTCCAGCCTCAGTTTCAGAGAGGAGCATGCCCCATGGTAATCGAGCTATTTACCTCCAGCGGCGCTACTCTCGTTTGTCAGGCCATCGCCTCGGTTCATCTCAAGAACCGCAACGTCGGTCGCACTCTGCTCGAGGGTCTGGTGCGCGAGTTGCTCGAGTATCATCTGCATCGCGTGCTCAGCAAGAGTCACCCCGATCAACTGATGACCGACCTTCGAACCTATACCTATCGCATCGAGGCCGACCTGCGTAGCGACCTCGAACATCGGGGCGTGACTCTTTCCAGCCTCGAATTGCGACCGATTCGAGTGGATCGCGACCCCGAGCAGATGACCCCCGGCTCTTATCGCTGGGTAGAGTTCCTGTCCCCTCCCATCGGCACTCGTGACGGCTTTCAGGTGGTGGCCGACACGGTGGCCCTGGTCAAAGCCCCCGAAAATTACATGGTCGATCCCGTCTACGCCAACCGCTTCGCCCTGGCGGCCGTGAGTGATGCTTTCTTGTCGACGGTCGGCGGGTTGGCTGTCGAAGACTTGCTCAGCAGTCGCAATCGCTGGACCGGCGAGACCCTGCATCGGGCGCAAGAGACACTCGACCAGTCTCGCCTTCATCTTGAATACCTGGCCGTGACCGAGGTTTCAGTGCGACCCTCTCACGACGAGTTCAGGGCCGGTCGGGCCGGTGATCCCTTCCTCAATCTGTTTCGCCAACTTTCTGACGGCCAACTCAAAGAAGACGAGTCTCACCAGCCAGACAGTCTCTGACCGGTTCCCCGGCAGGGGACCCTGTTCGAATCGAGAATCGGCTGAACCCATGACGAGCAAACTCGACGATTTCAAAGCCGAAGTCGAAGTTGTCTGGAATATCAAAGACAGCGTTCGCTTGATGGGCTGGGACCAGCAGATCATGATGCCGGCCAGAGCCGCCGCGGCCCGCTCGCGCCAGATGGCGACCTTGTGCCGGGTGGCCCACGAACGTCTTACTCACGACGCGTTTCGCAGACGACTCGAGCAAGCCGAGCAGGCGGTCGAGGGTCTCGAGCACGATCACGACGACCTCTGCCTGGTGCGGTTGGTACGTCGCCACTACGATCGGGCTGTGGACCTGCCTGGCGAATTGGTCGAAGAACTGACCCAGACCTGCGCTCTTGCCCTGGACGCCTGGGTGCGGGCCAAGGCTGACTCGGATTTTAGCGCCTTTGCCCCCCACTTCAGGAAGGTGCTGGCCCTCAAGCAGCGCGTGGCCCAACAGCGGGGGTACCAAGACCATCCTTACGACGCCATGCTCGACGATTACGAACCGGGCATGACCACGCAGCAGGTGCGCACGCTGTTCGAGGGGTTCCGGCCTCACCTGGTCGACCTGGTGCGACGCATCGCGGCCTCGAATGCCGTCAGCTCCAACGGACCCCTCGATCAAGATTTCGCTATCGAGCTTCAAGACGTCTTTTCGCGGACGCTGGCCGAGTCCATCGGCTACGACCTGGCCAACGGCCGCATCGACCCCGGGCCTCACCCCTTCTGTGCCTCGCCCGCCGGCACCGATGTTCGGCTCACCAATCGGTTTACCCCCGGCAATCTGGGCACGGCCATGTTCGGCACCCTGCACGAGGCCGGCCACGGCATCTATGAACAGTTCTCCCCCCCGCGCTTCGAGCACTCGCCGCTGCGCGGAGGTTGCTCGCTGGGCGTGCATGAGAGTCAGTCACGCATGTGGGAAAACTTTGTGGGCCGCAGTCGCCCTTTCTGGAACTATCACTTCCCGCGTTTGCGCGCTCTTTTTCCTGGGCAATTGAGCGGCTACGAGGTCGAGGATTTTTATCGAGCCGTCAATCGGGTGCGACCGAGCTTCATCCGAGTCGAGGCCGATGAAGTCACCTACACCCTGCATATCATCATGCGTTTCGAGATGGAGACGGCTTTGATGGACGGCTCGCTCACCATCGACGACGTGCCCGACTGCTGGAATGCGAAGATGGAAGAGTACATCGGTATCCGCCCGACCAACGATCGGGTCGGCTGCTTGCAGGACATCCACTGGTCCGACGGCCTGATCGGCTATTTCCCGACCTATTCCATCGGCAACATGATCGCCGCCCAGATGTGGGAGCGAATGGAGCGCGAGATTCCTCAGTTGGACGAGCGGATGGCCCGCGGAGATACCAGCCACATCCTTGCGTGGCTGCGGCGCGAGGTCTACGATCACGCCAGTAAGTTCTTGCCCAATGAGTTAGTGCAACGGGCCACGGGCCACGAGCTGGGTTATGAAGCCTTTGGTCGTTACCTTGACAAAAAATACTCCGACATCTATCGTCTGAGTTCATGACCGAAGGCAAAACCCGCAAGCGCATCGCCACCAATAAACGAGCTCGCCATGAATACCACATTCTCGAGAAGCTCGAAGCCGGTATCGTGCTGGTGGGGACCGAGGTCAAATCGTTGCGCCAGGGCAAAGTCACCATGACCGATGCTTTTGCGGCGCTCAAGGATGGCGAGGTTTGGTTGTTCAACCTTCACATCAGCCCGTTCGAAAAGGGCAATCGCTTCAACCATGATCCCCGGCGTCCCCGCAAGTTGCTGCTTCACAGCCGCGAGATCGAGAAGCTGATCGAGAAGACCGAGGAGAAAGGCCTGACCATCGTGCCCCTCGACCTCTACTTTTTGGGTGGTCGCGTCAAATGCGAGATCGGCGTGGTGCGGGGCAAAAAGCTGCACGACAAGCGGGCCACCTCGGCCGAACGCACGGCCAAGCGGGAAATCGACCGGGTCCTCAAGGAAGCCAACCGCTAGGCGCTATTCGGCCGGCAGGCTGCCACGCCAGGTCTTGCGCTGGTGCGGCACGAGAAAGTTCTCTAGCAGGCGGTTACAACGGTCGGGGCGCTCGAGTTGGAGCATGTGGCCAGCGAACCGAATGGTTTCGTAATGCGAGTCAGGCAGCAGGTCGGCCATCTTGCGCATCGCCTCGGGCCGGGTCAGCCAGTCGAGTTCACCAGCGATCACCAGGGTAGGAGTGGCCACCTCAGGATAGAGCGGCCAGCCGTCCCAGCGCAGCACACTGCCGACCAGCTTCTTGAGCACGTGCGGCGGGGTGCTGATCCGGTTGCGGATAGCCCGCTGGACGCCCCCCAGCATCCAGTCGGGCAGCTTGAGCAAATAGTTGACGGTGAAGCTCAGGGGGATGGTGCCGGAAGTGGCCGCCAGCACCAGGCCGTGAAGCCTCTGGGGATGGCGCCGAGCGAACTCGGTCCCCACCGCCCCGCCGTAAGAGTGGCACACCAGATAGAACTGGTCGGGCAGTTCCAGACGCTGCACCAACTCTTCCAGGTCTTCGACCGTCTCTTTGAGCCAGTAGCTGGAATTGGGCGCTTCACTCTGACCGTGCCCGCGCATGTCGTAGGCCACTACGCGCAGCCGGCTGGCGAAGTAGCCCAGCTGATTGTGCCACTGTAATAGATGGCCGGCCCCACCGTGGAGAAAGAGCGCTGTTCCCCCCTCGGGGTTGCCGAAGTCGACCACCGACAAACGCACCGCCGGGTCGCGGATCTCGACCGACCGGCGCTGTTCGTCTATGTCCCGCTTGGTCAGAACTTCCAGCTACGCTTCATCAAAGCGGGCACCGCCTGGGTAGGCACCGGTTCGGAGAAGAAGAAACCCTGGGCCAGGGTGCAGCCGAACTGCTTGAGGCCCCGAAGTTGCTCTTTCGTCTCGACCCCCTCGGCCAACGAAAAGGTTCCCAGGCCCGCCGCCAAACCGATCGCGCCACGGGCGATGGCCGTGCAGTGCGGGTCGTGCGGCACGCCCGCCACCCACTGATTGGCCACCTTGAGGAAGCGGATGTTGGTTTCTTTAAGGCGCTGAAGCGAAGACGAACCGGTCCCGAAGTCGTCGATGCCGATGCCCACTTGCCACTGGGCCAGCTGGTTGAGCACCTCATGAATCTGGGCATTCTCGAGGCAGCCCGCCGCCTCGTTGACTTCGACCACCACCCGGTCGGCCCGGATGCGGGCCTTCTCGATGGCCTTCATGAACCGGCGAGCAAAGTTGGATTGGACCAGTTGACGCGGTGAAAGGTTGACCGACACGAAGGTCTTGCCCCGGAACTGGCTGATCAACCGGCAGGCCTCGTCGATGACCCAGTCACCGATCGTGATGATCAGGGCCGAGTCTTCGGCCGCTTCCAAGAATTCGGCCGGTTCGAGCAAGCCTCGCATGGGATGGTTCCAGCGCAGCAGCGCTTCGAGCCCTTCGATGCGCCCCTTGTTGAGGTCGACGATGGGCTGGTAATACAGCATGAACTCATTGCGAGCGATGCCCTGGTGCAACTCGGAAATCAAGCGCAGCTTGGCTTCCTGGTTCTGGTGAATGTCGAAAGTATAGAACTGGGTGCGGGCGCGCCCTGCGTCTTTGGCGCTGTACATCGCACTGTCGGCGTGCTCGATGAGATCTTCGGCCGAAGCCGAATCGCCCGGATAGAGGCTGATGCCGATGGAGGCGGTCAGGTGGATGGACTGGCCTTCGATCACGAACGGTTGGCGCAGGGCCGTCATCAACTTTCCGGCCAATCCTCGGGCTTTGTTGGCGGCTGCCGTATGGCCGCCGGTCACCCGTTGGTTGGGGTTCTCGGGGGCTTCCACAAAAATCACGATGAGGAACTCGTCTTCGCCGCGCCGCCCGAGCACGTCGGGGCGTTCGACCAGACTATTGAGGCGCTGGCCTACCTGGCGCAACAGTTCATCGCCCGCTTTGTGACCCATCGTGTCGTTGGCCACTCGAAAGCGGTCGATGTCGACCACCAGCACCGCTAGCGAGCCCTCGTTGGTTGCCACGCGCTTGGTGGTCATGTCAAGGTAGCGGTTGAGAATGTTGATGTTGGGCAGCGAAGTCAGGGTGTCTTCGAAGGCCAGGCGGGCGGTTTCGTGATCGGTGGCTCCGGCGCTGGATTTCTTGGCCTCGGCCAGAGCCTGGGCCATCTCTTGCAAGCGCGCCTCGCCGTGCCGAGCCAGTTGCTCGAATTCGAGCATCTTCGCCTCGAAAAGGCTGGCTTGCTCGGCCTGACTGCGGCGTGCTTCGGCCTCGCGCTCGGCTGCGATCAACTGCTCGCGCAGCCGATCTGCCTCTCCGTCGAGGCGGCTGCGCAGGGCGGCTAGCTCCTGCTGATGCTCAGAAGACATCTCTCTAAGCCTGGACTCGAGTGCGTCGCGCTGCTGATCGGCGTCGAGACTAGCTGTCTCGGCGCTCAAAGCCTGGCTGCGCATCTTGGCCAGCTTCTCGTTGGCTTCGCGCAGGTCGATCTCGCGCAGGCGCAGCTCCTGTTCGAGCTCTTCTACGCGCTGGTCGTGCCGGCCGGTTGGCGTCCCCGCGGTCTCGCCCGCGCCGCCCTGCAAGGCTTCGAGTTGGTCACGTAGCTCGGCCCTTTCGGCCCTCACGGAAGCCAGTTGGGAACGCAGTTCTTCGAACTCGAGCCGGTCAGACGATTCGCTGCTGCCAGGGCCGCTCGCCTGCAACTCCTGGTTGATGCGTTCCAGTTCGCGAATCCGGTGTTGAAGTTCGGGTATCTCTTCGTTCTCTTCTTCGAGCGACTGAAGCTGGACTTCCAGCATTTCTAGCCGCTCTTGCAGAAGCGGGTCTGCCGATGCCCCCCCGGCCATCTCGAGTTCGTTGATGCGAGTGCGGGCGGCAGCTAGTTCGGCTTCGAGTTCGAAAGGGTCTGGCCCGGCCTGGGATTGGGCCGGCTGAGATTCAAGCCAGGCCAGCTGTTGCCGAGTTTGGTAGAGTTCTTCTTGCAGGGCGGGCAGCGAGGCCAGTTGCTGCTCGAGCTGCTCGAGGCGGGCCGGATCGGCGGTTGGGGACGGCTGGGATTCGAGCCAGGCCAGCTGCTGGCGGGCCTGGAAGAGTTCTTCCTCCAGGGCCGGCAGTGAGGCCACCTGCCGCTCGAGAGACTCGAGGCGGCCTGGCTCGGCAGTCTCCGTCGGCCGGGACTCGAGCACGACCACGTGTTCTCTCAACTGATAGTATTCCTGCTCGAGTTCGGTCATAGAGCCGAGGCGATCTTCGAGTTGCTGAATGTAGGCGTTGGCTGCGGCGAGTTCTTCGGCCGACTGCTCGTCGACCTCGGGCGGGCGATGCTCGAGTTCGGAAATGTGGGCTCGGGCCCGGGCCAGTTCTTCTTCTAGACCGGTAATGGCCAGCAGTTGAGGCTCGACCTCGGCGAGCCGCCGACGACCCTCTTCCTGAAACTCAAAGGCGCCTCGCAATTCGTGCTCGAGCGAGGCGATCCGCTCCTGGGCCTGGGCCAGGGCGGCCGCTTCTGGGGCGGGCTCGGCGAGGCGCTGCTCGAGTTGGGCGATGTGTTGGCGCAGCGATTCGGTCTCTTCGGGGTCGATGGCGCTCAGCTGTTGGCGGTAATGCTCCAGCTCGTTGCGCAATTCGGACTCGAGTTCGGCCTGCTGGGCTGACTGGTGGCGCAGTTCGACCAGTTCGCTGCTGAGGTTCGTCAACCGCTCGAGAGCCGAGTCGAGATCTGACTGGCTGGGCGCCAGCGCCATCTGGTTCTGGAGTTGGGCCAGCTTCTGCCGCCACTCGGCTTCGGCCTGCCGCAGGCGCTCGTTCTGGTCGCGGGCCGAGCGCAACTCAGCCCGGAACTGCTCGAGCTGGGCCTCGGCCTGAGCGTGAGCCTGGGTGATTTGGTTTCGGGCCGACTCCTGGGTTTGGGTCAGCTGAGAACGAAGCTGGCCGATCTGCTCCCAGGCCTTGGATTCGTTGGTCTGCAGCGTCTGAATCTGTTCGCGGAAGGCGAGCAACTGGCTCTGCAATTGAGCTACCTGGTTGCGAGCCGCGTTGAGCTCGGTCTCGGATATCTGGTTGGCCAGCTGGCTTTCATACTCGGCCACCCGACTCTGCAAGGAGGCGCCTCGGGCCAGGCTATCTTCAAGCTCGACCTGACGGGCGGCCAGCTGTTCCTTACTGTGAGCGAGTTCGCGACGGAGTTCAGTGAGTTCGTTGCGCAAGCGCTGCAGTTCTTCTTCGAGCTGTTCGCGCTCGGCCACAGCCGGGCCCGAACGCTCGTAGAGCAGGCGAAAACGTTCGTTGGCTTGTTGAGCCTCGAGGTTGGCCTTAGAGACCTGGGAGCGAGCGTCAGCCGCATCGGCCTCGGCGCGCTCCGCCCTTTCTTCGGCTTCACGCTGCGCGCGGCGTGCTTCTTCACCGCGGGCCAGGGCCTCGTTGGCACGATCCTCGGCTACGATCAGCCGCTCGACCTCGGGGGGCGCCTGCAGGTAGTAGCGGCGAAATCGCTCGTCGGCTTCGCGGGCCCGCTGGTTGGCGCGTTCGAGCTCTTGCGAAAGGCTCTGCATCTGCTCGTTATCGTCGACTACCGTGAGACTGACCGCCGTGGCCGGGGCCCCGCGCCACTCAAAGTTGTGACGGCGCACGCGAACCTCGACCGATTGCCCGTCGGGGCGGGCCAGGGTGAGTCGCATCGCGGTGGGCGAGAAAGGGGGGTGGTCGTCGAGCAGTTCGCTGAGCGTGCGTCCGGTGATCTTTTCAGCTTCGCTATTGGCAAATACAACCAGACCCTGGGCGTCTACCACGAAGGTAGGTTCCAGCACCTGATCCACTAAACGAGCCAGAGCGTTAGGGTCGGACTCGGCCAGTAGTCTAAGTTGATCGCTCAGCACACACCTCGAAGGTCAACAGGTTTTGCCCTGGACACCCTTTTTCCCTGGCGATTTTCGATGGACTTTGCGGGTTGCCTGGGTTGGCTCACACGACCACCACTTTCTCATGACCGAGGTGAGCGACCAGGCGTTCTCTCACCATTTCAGTCATTTGGGTGCGGGTTTGGGAGTCGTATGTAACAATCCTGTTTTCTTGAACATAGGGATAGTGGATGATGGGCGAGTCCTGGCGTTGGCGACGAATTCGCTTGAGGAAGTCTCGATTCATGCGAAACACGCCCACGCTGGCGTCGCGAACCTTGCTCCAATCCAGCGAGTGCTCGAGCCGGTCGAGGAACTCTGAATAAACCTGCTGCCAGTTGGGGACTCTCAGCAGCGGATCGAGACAGAGTCGGACCGGCCAGCCGGCGGCGGCGGCCTGCTGCATGCTCTTGAGACGCTGCTCCAGCCCCGGAGTCAGCGGCTCGAACCGCTCGGCCACCGGCTGGGGGGATAAGGTCCAGGCCAGCACCACGTTGGGAGAGGGCGCGAGATCCCGGAGCAGACGAAAGTTTGCGCTCTTGGTGCGGATCTCGATCAGCAGATCCGGGCGAATGGACGCGTATTCAATCCAGCGTCGTGAATAGGGATAGATGCCCTCGAGCCCCAGCAGGTCGGTGTCATACGAGATGCACATATAGAGGGGGTGGCGGGCCAGCACCGCGTCGGTGGCCTCGAAATAGTCTGCGAGATTGACGAACATCACCAGGTTGGCCGACGGATAGGTCCCCTGGAGATAACAATAGTCGCAGTCATAGAGACAGTTGAGCATCAGGGTGTTGTAGTAGAAATGCGGATGACCGAAGCTGGGGGCGATGTCCGAACAGGGATAGAGGAACTCGTCTCGCCGCGCGGCCAGGATCAGCTTCGGACCTTTCTTCTGAAGACGCCAGGCCTGATAGCCCCGGTTGAAGACTTCCTTGTAGTCGTCGATGGCGATCTGGGCAGCCCGGGGAAACCTGTTCAGGATGGCCTCGGTAGCGGCGTGGCCGCGGGCCCGGCCCTCGACATAGATGTGGCTGAAGCTAGGGAACAGCAAGTTCGCTCTCGATTCTGCTCAAGGCCTGGCGGGCCTCGGCTTTGGTGGTCACCTCGGTGGCGAGTTGAGGCGCCAAGCGTCGGTCGAGGTCTGAGTTACCCGACAGCTTGTAGTAGAGAGCCAGCTTTTCCAGTTGGCGTGCCTGGGTGACGGTCAACCGCAATCTAACCCTAACCTCTTCCAATAGGCGGGTTTCGTCGTCACTCAGCGCCGGGGCCAGCGCACCCAGAAGCTGCTCGAGAGCCAGCAAATGGTCGGCCAGTTGTTGAGCATGACGAGCCAGTAGCTCCTCGGGGTGGATCGGGCCATCCCGTCGGAAGTGATCGGAAACGACTTTGACCACGGCCAGTTGGCCCGAGGATAGGTAGCGTAGAGCGGTGTCCATGAACCCACTGGCCTCCATATCGACCAGGCGGTGCTGACCCGTCTCGAAGACCGGGCGGTCGTGAGTGACCAGGGTCTCTTCTTGCCAGGGGTGGCGGACCAGCAGGTCGGGGTAGTAGACGCTCCCCGTGGAGTGGTCGACGACCTTATGGGCCAGGCAGGCTTGTCCGATGGCCAGGTCTGATCCACCTCCAGCCACGCCAAAGTTGAGCAGCACCCACTTCCAGGGTAACTCAGACCCCAGCAGATAGGCGGTGGCGGCGGCCGCTCTGACCTTGCCCACGCCCGACACCACCAGGCGGTGGCCGGGCCCCTCATAGGTAGTGAAGGGTGTCCACCCCGCTTGCTTTTTGAGCGCGAGCAGTCGAACCATTGCGGCTGCTTCGCTGGGGAGGGCGCAAACCAGGCCAATCATCGGCCCTGTCTTTCCGGCTGAGGCTTTGAGCCTCCTTTTCAGTCCCTTGGACTATGGTCGTCCTCGGTCCCAGGCCTCAAAGCCGCGGGCCGCGCTATGGGCCGGCGCTGACTAGTTCTGCAGGGCGAGCCAGGCGGTAAGGCCGCCCCCGACCAGGGCTCCACCGATGGCCCCGCCGACGACGCCGCCCAGAGCGGTGCCGGTGATGGCCGTGCCCACCGCGCCGGCTATCGAGCCCACCGTGCCCGTGATGGCTCCGGCGCCGGCCCCGACCAGGGTGTTGCCGGCGATGACCGAGCCGTCGGTGGCGTCGCGTACCAAGAGATACATGCCCGTCGCGCCGAGCAAAGTCTCGCCGACGATAGCTACGGGAATGCCGGCCAGCCCCCCCAGACCGGCCACGCCCAACCCTGCCAGTCCGCCGGCCAGACCGCTGACGGCGGCCACTCCGGTGGTCCAGAGGGTTTCCCTGGCCGTCAGGCGACCGACGCTCGGGGTGGGGGAAAAGAAGTCGTTGGGGGAAATAGAGGGTTTAGCGGCCCCGCGGGCCGGTGCCGGTCGGGTTTGACCGGGCTTGATTGATGAGATCAGCATGGGGTTTCTCCGGGTCCTTCGCCCCCATCATAGAGCCTCGCCCGGCCGCGAAGGTTGACAGGCTGTGAATATCTATCCGAAGAGGGGCGCGGGAAGCGCGCGCGAAAGGTGGGCCGTGCCGCTAGACCCGACAGAACTCTTTCCCTTTCCTCTTGACCCGTTCCAGTTAGAGTCCATGGAAGCGATCGAGGCCTCCAAGAACCTCATCTTGTGCGCTCCCACCGGGTCAGGCAAGACGGCGGTGGCCGAGTACGCCATCGAGCGGGCCATCCGGGCGGGCCGCCGCTGCTTTTATACTACTCCCCTCAAAGCCTTATCGAATCAGAAATTTCAGGATTTTTGCGCCCGCTGGGGCGAATCCGAGGTGGGTCTGCTCACCGGTGACGTGTCGGTGCGTCGCCACGCGCCGGTGGTGGTGATGACCACCGAGGTCTATCGCAACATGCTCTATGGCACGAATCTGGGCGACGTGGGCGAGAACGTCAAAGGCGTGCAGTCAGTGATTCTCGACGAGTGCCACTACATGAACGACGCCGAGCGCGGCACCGTCTGGGAAGAGTCGATCATCTATACGCCCCGCTCGGTGCAGTTGGTCGGGCTTTCGGCCACGGTCGCCAACTCGCGCGAACTAGCCGATTGGATCGGCTCGATCCATCGCCAAACCCATCTGGTCACCACCGATTTTCGTCCTGTTCCCCTGCGCCACTACTACTGCCACCGAGATAGCCTCTACCGGTTCTTCGTCAACGGTCGGGTCAACCCCAAGCTATTTCGGCTGATTGACCAGCGCCCCAAAGGGAGACGGGGCCGCTCCAAGGACAGGCAGCCTGGCCTGACCAGCGAGGGCGTGGTCAAGCAGTTGGCCCACCACGATATGCTGCCGGCGATCTACTTCGTGTTTTCCCGGCGCGGTTGCGAGAAAGCCCTGCGCGACGCCCAGGGAGCCCTGCGCATGCCCGGGCATCTGCGAGTTCAGTTACGCCAGCGCATCGAAGAAGCCGTCGAGGCCCATCCTGGCTTTGCGCGCCACCCTCACCTGCCAGCTCTCTATCGGGGGTTGGCAGTGCATCACGCCGGGGTGCTGCCGGCCTGGAAAAGTCTGGTCGAGAATCTCTTCGGGCAGGGTCTGATCCAGGTCGTTTTCGCCACCGAGACTCTGGCCGCTGGCATCAACATGCCCGCTCGCACCACCGTGATTTCGGCGATCTCGAAGTATTCGGGCGAAGGCCATCGGGTGCTCACGGGCAGCGAGTTCTTGCAGATGAGCGGCCGGGCCGGAAGGCGAGGCATGGATGAAGTGGGCAACGTGGTCGTGCTTCATCACCCCAAAGAGGATGTCCGCCAGGCGGTGGTCCTGGCCAGGGCCCCAGCCGAGCCTCTCGAGAGCAACTTTCGACCGAGCTACGGCATGGTGCTCAACCTGCTCCAGCGGCGCACCCTGGAAGAGGCGCGGCAACTGGTGGAGATGTCGTTTGGCCAGTTTCTAGCTCGCCGAGAGGCGGTTCGCCACGATCGCGAGGCAAGCCAGCTCGAAGAGCGCCACCAGGACCTCTCTCGCCCGCTTTGTCCGGGCGAACTGGGCGATCAGCGTCTGTATCGCAAGACCCGAGAACGCTATCGGGCCGCCATCAAACAGGCCCGCAGCCTGACCGGAACCGAGCCCGAGGTGGTCCAGGAGCGCGAGCGTCTGGCTCGGCGTCGCCAGGGTCTCAAGGAGGCATTCGAGTCGAGCCCCTGCCACGGTTGTCCGGTGTTTGACCCCTGTCGCGAACAAGAGCGCGAGCGAAATCGGGTCGAGCGTGACCTGCGTCTGCTCAAGCGGATAGAGGAGAAGGTCGGAACACCCTACTGGAGCGAGTTCGAACGACTGGCCGACGTCCTTCGCGAGACCCAGTATCTGCGCGAGGACCAGCCCACCGAAGCGGGCGAGATGGCGGCCTGTCTGCGAGCTACCAACGTGCTTTTCCTGGCCGAGGTCATCGGCTCAGGAGTGCTAGAAGAACTGCGGCCGGCCGAGGCGGCGGCGGCCATCACCGCCCTGGTGACCGAAGAGGGGCGTCGCCAGCAGCATGTCGAGCGGCCACCCGTTTCGCGTTATGTCCATGAGGTGCTGCATCGGCTCGAATTGATTTCCGACCGGGTATTGGATTTGCAAGAGCGTTATCGAGTAGAGGTGCCGCTCGAACTCAACGGAATGTTCTGCGGAGTGACCGAAAGTTGGGCTCGTGGCACCGATTGGGAAACCCTCGAACGCCAGGTTTCACTGGAGGCCGGCGACATCATCCGACTGCTTCGGCGCACCCTCGACGTTTGCCGTCAATTTGCGTATTCCAGGGGAGTCCCACAACGTTTGAGCGAACTGTGCCGCCAGGCTGAGCGAAAGATTGCCCGCGATGAGGTCAGAGAGTCGCTGACCATGGTGGGCCTCGTCAACCCTGGGGAAGACCTGACCATTGAGGAGAGTCTGTAGCCGTGAATAAGAGCAAGGCCCGCTACGCCTATGCCAGCGCCACCGACCTGAGAAGCCTGGTGAACAGCTTCGGCGAGGCCGTGCTGGTGGTGGACGAGCAGGGCGAGGTGGTCTTCGCCGACCCCAACGCCGAACAGCTCTTTGACCGCGATGTCAGTCACCTGCTGGGCGAAACAGCCCCTTGCGAATTGCGCGAAGGCGAACTCGCAGTGCCCCGAGGAGAGACGCTCGTTCGGGCCCATTGTCGCTCGGAAGAGTTGGTCTGGAGCGGAAATCTGGCCACCGCCTACTTCTTACGCGCGGTCGATAGGGCCTGGCTCGATCTCGAGGGCAAGCTCTCTGCTTCAGAAGAGCGGATCAGCCTGGCGGAAGAGGCCCTGCGGGAAGCCGAAGTGGGAAAGACTCTGGCGCGCGAGCGTCTCGACGAGGTCAGTGTCGAACTCGAGGGCCTCAGTCAAGAGAACGAACTGCTCAAAGCCACCGTGGCCGAACTCGAGAAGCAAGTGGCGGCCGGGGACCAGCAGAATGCGGCCCTGAACCAGTCGGTGGAAGCGGCCGAGCAGGCCCTGGGCCAGACCGAGCAGCGGCTGGCCAATGCCGAAGAGCGGATCCGCAACCTGCAGCAAGAATTGGAGATGCTCGAGCAGAAGGCCCACCAGTCCGAACAGCGGGCGGCTCTGGCCGAGGGCGGGCTAAAGGCTGCCGAGGAGCGGGCCACCCGCTACAAGACGGTCCTCGACGAGATGGAGTCGACCTCGCAGGGCACCACCCAGCGCCTGGCTGTGCTCGAAGAGGGATTGCGGGCCGCCGAAGAACGGGCCGAGCGCTACCGGCGACTGGCTGCCGGTAGTGTCGAAATGGAGTCGGTCCACAGCGAAGAGCTGGCCAGTGC
This sequence comes from Vulcanimicrobiota bacterium, assembly GCA_050250895.1. Lineage (GTDB taxonomy): Bacteria > Vulcanimicrobiota > Xenobia > Xenobiales > JADMJV01 > CAYRFU01. The sequence goes on from JBFWNU010000008.1 coordinate 17,226, forward strand.
CCAACGCCGAGTCGAGCAGCTCGAGGGCCGCGTCCGCGAACTAGAGAGCGAGTCGTCGGATGAGCTGACCGAGTCTCGCAACTGGGTGGCCGAACTCGAAGCCCGGGTGGCCGAACTCGAGGCCGACCACGAGGGTCAGGTCGACTCGGACCAGCTAGAAGCGGCTCGCTTTCGCATCGCCGAACTCGAGGCCCAACTGGCCCAGGGTTCGCCTCTGGAAACCGGCCCGGAACTCGAAGCTTTGCGCTTTCGCGTGGCCGAACTCGAGGCTCGCCTGGCCGAGCTGAGCGAGGCCGAAACCCTGGCCACCCAGCTGGAAGAGGCTCGGGCTCGCATCGAGGCCCTCCAGGCCCAGGCTGGCGGCGGTGATCCACAACTGATCGAGGCGCTCGAACGGATCCGCGACCTCGAGGCGGCGGCCGCCTCGGCCAGCTCGCTCGAGGTAGAACTCGAGGCCACCCGCGAACAAGTCGAGGCGCTCGAGCGTGAGAACGAAGAGCTGGCCGAGCACGGTCGCCGGCGCACGGCTGAACTCGAGTCGCAGATGGCCGTAGCTCTTGAGGCGGCCGCCGCTCGCCTGGCCGAGATAGAGACCAATCTCGGCGGCGGCGACGGCCCGGCCCTGGAAGAGGCCTGCGCCCGCGTGGTCGAACTCGAAACCCAGTGTGAGCAGCTCAGTAGCTATCGTGGACTGGCCGAGCAGCTGCAGGTGCGGGTCGAAGAACTCGAGGCCAGCCCGGAGAATTCATGGGATCAGCAAGCGCTCGAGCAAGCGCGCCTGCGGATTTCGGAACTCGAGCAGCGGTTGGCCCAGGACGGCAATCGTTCGGCCGTTTCCGAAGAGCTCGAACAAGAGTTGGAAGAAGCCCGCCGCCGGGCCGACGACGCCGAGAGTCGCGTGCTCGAACTCGAAGAGCAGTTGCTCGAACTGCGCGACGCCCCCGCCCTGGCCGAGAGCACCGAGGTGGTCGAGCTTCGCGAGCGGGCCGAACAGGCCGAGAGCCGCTTGACGACGTTGGCCAGCCAGGTCAGCTCTGGCGACACCCACACCGACCAGATTATCCAACAACTCGAACAACGGGCCGCCCAGGCAGAGCTGCGTAGCAGCGAACTCGAGCGCGAGCTCGAGGATAAGCGCAGCCAGATGCCCGATCGCGAGACTCAAAAGCTAGCCTATGCCGACCGTCTCACGGGTCTGCCCAACTTCAACATTCTACAGCAGTACATCAACTTGACCTTCGAGAAAGTCAGCAGTGGCGAGGGAGCAATGGCCCTGCTGGTGGTCGACCTCGACCGCTTCCGGGTGGTCAACGACACGCTCGGCCACCGGGCCGGCGATGACCTCTTGCGGCGCGTGGCCAAGGTGCTGCAGACCATTACCAAGAAGGCAGACTATGCGTTGGCCCGGCGCGGTGAAGACGAATTTTTGCTGGTGGCCCACCTCGAGTCGGTCGAAAACGACGTGGCTCAGGTGACCGCCCTGGCCCGCGGCCTGGGGCACTCGATCTTGACCGAACTGGCCAAGCCCTTCGAACTCTCGGGGCAGACGATTCATGTCACCGTCAGCATCGGCATCAGCCTGTATCCCGGCGAGGCCCGCACCGCGCAAGAGATGCTCGAAGAAGCCGACTGCGCCATGTATCGCGCCAAAGAACTCGGGCGCGGACGGGTCTGCTTTTATACCGCCGAGATGCACCAGGCTCAGAAACGCCGCCTGGTGCTCGAGAACGAGCTGCGGCGAGCGCTCGACCAGAACGAGTTCCTGGTCTACTATCAGCCGATCATCGATCTTCACAGTGGCAAACTAGCCGGACTCGAGGCTCTGCTGCGCTGGGCTCATCCTTCCAAGGGCGTGCTCGAGCCCGAAGACTTCATCGACATTGCCGAAGAGACCGGCCTGATCGTGCCCATCGGCGAATGGGTGGTGCAAGAGGCTTGCATGTTGGCGCGCCAGTTGAAGAAGCGCTTCGTGACCATCAATCTTAGCCCGCGCCAGTTGATCGACTCCGGCTTCTCTAAGCGCTTCATGAAGCATGTCGAGCGAGCCGGCATTCGTCCCGACCAGGTCGTGGTCGAGGTTTCAGAGTCGACCAACGAGATCGACCCCGAGCGGGTTCACAACGTCTTGTCGGGCCTGGTCCATTGGGGCGTCGGGGTCGGCATCGACGACTTCGGGACAGGCTCGACCTCGCTGCGCCACCTGCACAAAGTGCCGGTGCGCTTCATCAAGATCGATCGCGAGTTCGTGTCGAGCACTCCTGAGGACCGCAACGCCGCCCGGGTTTGCCTGGCCGTGGCCCGTCTGGCCGCCGGCCTCGAAGTGGCGGCCCTGGCCGAGGGCGTCGAAACCGAAGCCCAGGTCCAGTATGTCAGCCGCTGCGGCTGCCAACTGGCCCAGGGCTTCTTCTTCAGTCCTCCGGTGCCGCCCTCACAGCTGAAGTCGCTGCTCGAGTCTCGCTGGTCCGTCTAAGGGCCTGTCAGGAAATAGGCGCGGTCAGACGCGCCTGGCCACCGGGGCGCCTGAAGCGCCCGCAAGGCTACTCTTGATCTCTGACAGGCCCTAAAGGGCGGCTTTGACCTCTTCCAGGTCGGGCTTGACGCCGGCGTTCTCACTGACCCAGGCGTAGCGGATCATGCCGTCCGTGCCGATCACGAAAACCGAGCGTTTGGCCACGCCGCGCATGCCGAGGAAATCCTCATAGAGCACGTCGAAAGCGGTCGCCGCCTCTTTATTGAAATCTGACAGCAAGGGGAACTCGAGGTTGTTCTTTTGAGCGAACACATCCAGCGAAAAGCGAGAATCGACCGAGATGCCGTAGACCTGGGCTTTGAGGCTGCCGAAATCGGCCATGCCGTCACGGAATTCGCACATCTCCTGGGTGCACACGCCGGTGAAGGCCATGGGGAAGAAGGCCAGTACGACCGGTCCGTTCTTGAGCTGTTCCGAGAGCCGGACCTTTTCATTCTTGTTCGAGACCAGCTCGAAGTCGGGTGCCTTCACGTTAGTTCCTACGCTCATCGTTCCTCCACGAGATTTGATGGGGCGGGGTTCTCGCCGGCCGGATCAATCCCTCTCTGGGGGGGCCGCTCTTGAGCCTCGACGAGCGACTGGAAAAAGTGGCCTCGCGGCGCGCCAGGGCGCGCCTGCAAGCCGCCTTCGAACTGGCCGGCGCGGTCGGGCTTGAGGCTCTCGCCCCGACCCGACCGATCGAGCCGTGGCTGATGCTCCATGCCCTGGCGGCTACCCGCACCTGGCTAAAACTGGCTCCACCCCCGGTCGCCACCAGCGATTTCACGGTGAGCCGCAAAGAGAATCGGCTGACCGTCGCCGTGGCGGGCCAGGTCTGTTTTCAGCTGAGGTTCGTTCCTGACCATTGCGCCTGGATGCTTTTGAGCCGGCGCCACGGAAGCTGGTGGCCGGCGGCTTTTGGAAACGGGGGATTGGCGACGCAATGGAAGAATCTACGCCGTTTGTGGCCTCGCCATTCCCCCGGCAGGAAGTAGCTACGGCTGGCCGAAACCTCCACGCAAGGCGAAGAGCCTTGGGACTTGGAGGCATTTCGGCCCGTCTTTCGTGCCACGAGGGGCGACGTCGGCTCGGTTGATGTTCGGTCTATTTGGCCCAGAGAAAGTGCAGTATGTCGGGCTCAAAGGCGCCATGCTGACCTTCCGCTCAGGCAGAAAAAAACAGAAAGTCGGCAGGCCGTTGCGCATCCAGTTGGCTGTGCCCGTCGAGACCCGCGTCGAGAACGTCAAGCTCGAAGTGATCGTCGATAGTTTTCGTCCGCTGCCTGACGGCGGCAGCATCGTGAGCGGCCGAGCGCTGGTGGACGAGAACTATCTCAAGACTCTCGAGACTTTGTTGGCGGGCGTGCAAAAGCCCGACCTGGGCCGATCGGCTCGGCGCAGCGAGCGTGTCGACGTTTCCTTGCGCGTGCTCTCTCAGGAAGTGCCCGGCTATCGCGGCGTGACCGTCGACATCAGCTTGCACGGAGTGCAGCTGGCTATCGAGGGCCCGATGGAGCCGGGTTCCTACCTGAATCTGACCCTCGAACTCGAGCAATCCAACCTGCCCCAGTTGACCCTGCAAGGGGTGGTGGTCTGGTGCCGAGAGTCGGGTAAGCGAAAGAGCTTCAATACCGGCATCGAGTTCACCCAGCAGCATCCCGAGGTCCAGCAACTGTGGCAGCAAACCTACCATAACCTGCTGGTTCGCCAGAAAGGATCCGTCCTGCAGCGCTCGCTGTCCGACGGAAACTTCCTCATTCGCGAAAACGAGGAGTAACCCGTGTCGGGACGTCCCATCACATTTCTCTGTTTATCTAATTATGTCAAAGGCGAGCTGCTGCTCGAAGAGTGTCGCGAACTCGGTGTTCGCACGGTTTTGCTCACCCAGGAGAAGCTCAAAGACGCCCAAGGTTGGCCCGACTGTATTGACGAGACCTTCTACATCAATGACCTCGGGCGCCTCCACGACCTGACCCTGGCGGTCAGCTATCTGGCCCGTTCCCGCGACTTTGACGGCGTGATCCCGCTGGACGACTACGCCGTCGAGACGGCCGCCCATCTGCGCGAGCACCTTCGCTGTCCGGGGATGGGCGCTTCGACGGCGCGCTACTTCCGAGACAAGTTGGCCATGCGCGTGCGGGCCAAAGAGGCTGGATTGAACGTACCTGCCTTCGTGCACGCGCTCAACCACCGAAAGATCGACGCTTTCACTCGCGAGGCGAGCCCGCCCTGGATGATCAAGCCGCGCTCCGAGGCCGGCTCGGTCCAGATCAAGAAGATAGAAGACGCCGCCTCGCTCTGGAAGGCAGTCCACAGCCTGGGCGACCGGCAGTCGTTTCACCTGATCGAAACGTACGTGCCCGGCGAGGTGTTTCACGTCGACTCGGCCGTCTGGGACCGTCAGGTCGTGTTTTCGGTGGGCCATCGCTATTGGCGGCCTCCCTTCAACGTCTGGAACGAGGGCGGGGTCTTCATGACCGAGCGAGTCGCCACCCACGACCCCCTCTCCGAAGAGTTGCTCGAAGCCAATCGCGTGGCTATCCAGGCCATGGGGCTGGTGCGTGGGGTCACCCATGTCGAGTTCATTCGAGCCCATCATGACGGCAAGCTGTATTTTCTCGAGCTGGCGGCGCGGGTGGGCGGAGCCCACATCGACCGCCTGGTCGAGGCCCAGACCGGTATCAATCTGTGGCGCGAATGGGCTCGCCTCGAGAGCGCCTATGTGCGAGGCGAAGAATATCGGGTCGAGCCCACCCGCGATCTGCACGGGGGCTTGCTCTTGTGCTTGTCCAAGCAAGAGTGCCCTGACCTTTCCTCTTTTGACGATCCAGAAGTTTCTTGGAAATTAGCCTCAGGTTATCACGCCGGAATCGTGCTGGCGGGGTCGGATAGCGACCGGGTGCATCACCTCATGGAAGCCTATCGGCAAAGGGTCGAGTCAGACATTCTGGCCATAGCTCCGCCCACCAGCAAGCCCGCCTAGAGCCCGAATCTTCGCCTTTTACGGACAGATGTTCGGAAGGGATGCCCTGGCGAGAAGAGAAATCCCCATTGAAATCTTCTCAAGTTGGTGACCTTTGGCAGAAGTCCGCCTCAAGAAAGTCAACAAGATCTACCAGGGCAAGGCTCCCGTAAAGAAGGAATGGTGGGAGTTTTGGAAGCCGGGACAGGTGCCCAAAGAGGTTCACGTCGTTCGCGACGCCGACCTCGAGATCAAAGATGGCGAGTTCATGGTGCTGGTGGGGCCGTCCGGGTGTGGCAAGTCGACCACGCTGCGAATGATCGCGGGGCTCGAGGAACTCACCAATGGCGAGATCTATATCGGCGACCGACTGGTCAACGATGTCTCGCCTAAAGACCGTGATATCGCTATGGTCTTTCAGAATTACGCGCTCTATCCTCACATGCGGGTTTACGACAACATGGCCTTTGGGCTCAAGTTGCGCAAGTTCAAGCCCGAGGACATCGATCAGCGGGTAAAAGAGGCGGCGGCTCTGTTAGGCATAGAGAATCTGCTCGACCGCCGGCCGAAAGAGCTCTCAGGCGGTCAGCGCCAACGCGTGGCCATGGGTCGAGCCATCGTGCGCCGGCCGCAGGTCTATCTGATGGACGAGCCTTTGAGCAATCTCGATGCCAAGTTGCGGGTCCAAATGCGGGCCGAACTACAGAAGCTGCATCGCAAGCTTGGTGTGACCACGGTCTACGTGACTCACGATCAGACCGAGGCGATGACCCTGGGTGACCGTATCGTCATCATGAAAGATGGCGACATCCAGCAGATCGATTCGCCGCTTAACCTCTACGAGCGTCCCAACAATCTTTTCGTGGCCGGTTTCATAGGCAGTCCCGGCATGAACTTCGTGGCCGTCAAGATTGTCGAAGACGAACGGGGTCTGGCGGTCGAGGCCAGCGGTTTTCGTTTCGTCCTCACGGCCGAGCAGGCAGCGGTGGTGAAGCCCGGGCCGGCCACCCTGGGCATCCGCCCCCAAGACGTGGGCGAGGCCAGTCAGGCCGAGGAAGGGGCGGTGAAATTCTCGGCCCAGCTCGAGGTGCTCGAGCCCCTCGGCTCCGAGAACTATCTCTACTGCAAGGCGGGTCTCGACTCTATCTCCGCGCGGGTGGGCCCTCATAGCCAGGTGAAAGTGGGCGAATCGGTCGAGCTCGCTTTTCATCCCAGACGATTTCATCTTTTTGATGTAGAAACGACCAACGCTCTGATCCATCCCGTTCCGGTGGAATAAAAAGAAAGGCCTGTCATGATACAGACTGAGCAAAAGCGCCCCGAGACAGCGGGCCGTCAACTCCTCGAGCCGAGCGAATTCTTTCAAGTCGGCAAAGCCCAAGATGACCTCAAGATCTATCTTCGCTACGATCTCTTCCGGGCTCTCGACGATTTTGCCGCCAAGGATTCTAGCCGAGAGCAAGCTGGCTTGTTGGTGGGTCGGCTGGGCGACAGCAAAGAGGGACCCTTTCTGGTAGTGGAGGATGCCATCGAGATCAGCATCGGTGATGCCAACACCGGTCGCTTCTCGGCCGCCAGCTGGCAGCGCGGCTACCGGATCGCCAAGACGCGTCACCCTCAGCACGAGATCGTCGGGTGGTTCCACAGCCACCTCGACCAGGGGGTCGAACTGACCGAAGAAGAGCTTTCCATCCATCACCGCCATTTCCCCGAAGAATGGCAGCTGATCTACGTGGTCGACCCGGTTCGCCGGGACCGAAACTTTCACGTGCGCACGGGTGACCAGATGACGGCCGTGGAAGGCTTTCGGATTTTCGGAAAAGAGGGCCGCATGGGAGCGGTGACCAACGCCGAAGTGCGTTCGGTCAAAGCTGATGGCGCCCTCAAAGAGCGCTATGTCGAGCGCTCGCTCGAAAAGATCCAACGGCAGTTGAGCCAGCCCGGGTTCGCCCCCAAGGATTTGCTGATTATTGCCCTGTTGGTGACCAACCTGCTGCTGTTGTTGTGGCGACCCTCCCCGCCGGTGAAGGTCGACACCAAAGAACTCGAGCAAGGTCAGGTCGAGATCTCCGAGCAGGTGGGCTCGATGCAGTCGCGCCTGCAAAAGCTCGAACGCCAGCTTACCGAGGTCTCTATCCTCGACGGCGAGATGAATCTCGACGATGAGGATCTCGATCTGCCCAAGCCCAAAGCCAAGCCCGGCAAAGCGCAACCGAGCAGCGGTAAAAAGGTTAAACTGCACAAGGTCTCCGGTGGCGACACCCTATCGAGCATCTGCGCCAAGTACTACGACAACTCCACTCCCAAGGCGACTGCCGCGCTCGCCAGGCACAACAAGTTGAAAGCCCCCTACTATGACATTTTCCCGGGCGACACTCTCAAGATTCCTGACAAATCATCCCTCGGCCTCTAGTCGGGGGCGGCCCGCGAACGAGACATTCTCATGAAAAGCCGGCTGCCGGCCTGGCGGCTGGTTTTGGTCATTCTCCTCTCGAGCCTGGCCTGGGGCGCCCCCACCCGGGCCCGTGTAGCGGTCCCCGTGGCCAGTGTGCACCGGGCCCCGGCGGCAGCTTCCGAAAGGGTTACTCAGGCGTTTCTCTGGGACCGGGTGGTGGTGCTCGACGCTCGGGGCAGCTGGTCGAAGGTTCTGGTGGTGGATCAGTATCGAACGCCCCACGGCTATCCGGGCTGGGTGCTGAGTAAGCAGCTGTGGCTCGAGAACGGGCCGGCTCCGACCCAATACTGCATCGTGGCCCGTTCCCGGGCCGGGTTGCGAGCCGAACCCGGCAGCAAGCGCTTGATGGAGGTCTATCTGGGCACTCGTTTGCCGCTGGCCGAGCCTGTGAGCAACGACGAGAAGTTCTATCGGGTGCGCCTTCCGGGCCAGCAGGCGACCCTTCTGGTGGCGGCCGAGGATATCACTTTCGAAAACCCCGAAGCCCGAGGGTCAGACATCTTGCGCACCGCCTGGCAGTTGAAAGGAACCAGCTATCTGTGGGGCGGCATGAGTGCGGCCGGAATCGACTGCTCGGGGCTGGTCTATGCTGCCTACCGAGTCCACGGCTACACCCTGCCGCGGGACGCCGACCAGCAGTTTTTGGTGGGGGAGAAGATTGACGAGGACGAGCTCGAAGCGGGGGACCTGGTCTTTTTTGGCGCCACTGCGGACGAGATCACCCACGTCGGTATCTATCGAGGCGATAGCGAGTTCATTCACGCCTCCAGCGGGGGAGGAGTGACCACCGGGACCCTCGAGGCCGACTATTATTCCGAGCGCTTCCAGGGCGGTCGTCGGATTCTTCGCTCGGGCCTATCCGAACCCCAGGTGGAGGTGCCTTGAACAGGAGATCCTTTTCGGGGGGTGGAACGTGCATCGGGGTAATCGGAGCCTCAGACGTAGACGCGTCGACGGCCGCCGTGGCCCGCCGGGTGGGCGAAGAGATCGCGTTACGCGGCGGGGTATTGGTGTGCGGCGGCCTGTCCGGCGTTATGGAGGCTGCGGCTGAAGGTGCCCGTTCGCGAGACGGTCTCACGATCGGTATCTTGCCAGGCAGGCGGGCGCACGAGGCTAACCGGTTTATCTCGGTCGCGGTGGTTACCGGCTTGGGAGAGGCGCGCAATGCGATCATTGCGCACACCTCGCAGGCTGTGATCGCCATCGGTGGAGCCTACGGGACTTTGTCTGAAATCGCGTTTTGCTTGAAGTTGGGCGTTCCGGTGGTGGGCCTCCAAACGTGGCGTTTAGGTCACGAACAGGGGGACCTGCCGGACCTGATTCGTCGTGCCCATGAACCGGCCGAGGCTGTGGCTCTGGCCTTTCGCCTGCTCGAGGGTAAGGCGCTATGAAGCCCACCGTCCCCCCCAGTTTTGCCGAAAAGGACCTGAATTACTACTTGAGGATGATCCGGGGCGATTTTGCCGAGCTAGAAGAAGGCCAGCCGGCCAAGGCCATGAGTTCTTCCAAGCAGAAGAACATCGTGCTGCTGCTTGGTTCCACTGCCCTGGGCTCGGGCAATCAAGAGCTAGGCGAGCGGTTGCTCAAGTTTTTCATCAAGGCCCTGATCCACAATCGGGTCAAACCCCGGGCCGTCATCCTGGTCAACGAGGCCGTCCATCTAGCCACCGACGAGTCGGCTGTGCTCGATGATCTGGTGGTGCTCACCGAGCAGGGTGTGAGAATCATGGTCTGCGTGCTCTCGGCGGACGAGTATGGCATCGAAGACGGCATCAAGGTCGGCTGCATCGCCGACATGGACAATATCTGCGATTTTCTGTTGACCGCCTGGAAAGTGATTGCCCTCTAGCCGCGTGGTCTCTATCGTCGTTCCCACCTTCAACGAGAGCGGGGCCATCGAGGCTTTGATTCGGTCGGTCGACGCGGCCATGAAGAGCGCCGAGATCGAGTATGAGGTGGTCGTGGTCGACGACAATTCTCCCGACGGAACGGCCGACCTGGTGGAAGGCCTGGCTGGCGAGTTTCCGGTGATGGTGGTGCGCCGAGCGGGCAAGCTGGGTTTGAGTTCGGCCGTCATCGACGGCTGGATTGCCGCTCAGGGTGACCTGCTGGGAGTGATGGACGCTGATGGCTCGCACGACGAGAAGATTCTGCCGGCCATGGTCCACTCCATCCTCGAAGGAGAGGCCGATGTGGCCGTCGGCAGTCGCTATGTGCGCGGAGGAGGTTGTGGTGATTGGCCTATGCATCGCCAGTTGATCTCGCGAGTGGCCGTGCTGATGGGTCGTATTTTCTGCCCGGTTCACGATCTGACCTCGGGCTTTATGGTCTTGCGGCGCGAAGTGGTGGTTGGTGTGCCGCTGGACCCGATCGGCTTCAAGATTGGTTTAGAGGTGCTGGTGCGGGGCCGATTCGAGACCTTCACCGAAGTGCCTTACGTCTTTAAGGACCGGGTCAAAGGACGCAGCAAGCTGGGCTACCAGGAGGTCTACGCCTATCTGGTTCAGCTCAGCCGGCTCTTTCGTCACTATCTTCGCTATCGCCCCCGACGGCGCCGGGTGGCCTATTGGACCGGGTAGATGGCCTGGTCCGCCGGAGATTTGCGGCTGAAAATCGTCGAAGGGGCCGAGGCCGGCGAATTGTTGCGGCTCGAATCGCCGGTCATCAAGATTGGCCGGGCCTCGGACGAGGTGGAGAAGATGCCGGGCTGGATCTTCCTCAAAGATCCGACCGTATCGCGATTGCACGCCGAGCTGAGTTGGCGCTACGAGATTCATGGCTTCAGTCTGGTGCATCATTCTCAGAAGAATCCCACCCTGGTCAACGGCCGCTCGGTGCAGACCGAGGATCTAAGGATCGGGGACCGAATTCAGATAGGAGCCGTGGTCCTGGAGCTGATTCGCTGCCAGCCCACCTGGCTCAAAGAAACCGATCCGGCGCAGGCTGTGCGCCGGCCGGCACCTGAGGAGTAACCTGACGGCTTCGGCCGGGTTTGACCTTAGCGCGAAGGGTGGATTTGTCATGGCGAGCAAGCGTCTCTTGCTGACGTCTATTTTACTGGTCGGGTTGGCCGGGTTGGTCGGATGGGCTCCGGCCCGGGCCGACACCGAACAACAGAAGATCAAGGCGATCGAAAGCGCCCGCAAGTCGGTGGTCTCGATTCGGACCTATCGAAGCGGAGCCAAAGAGCCCGGCATCGGTTCGGGGGTCATCTTGCGTTCGGATGGCTACATCCTGACCAATCATCACGTGATTCGCGACGCCAAGGTCGTCAAGGTGCATCTGGCTGGCGGCAAGCAGTATACGGCCAAGATCTGGAAGAGCGCGCCCGAGCAAGACCTGGCTCTGCTCAAAGTGGCGGCCAGCGATCTGCCCGTGGCCAAGATCGGCAACTCGGACAACGTCAAACTCGGCCAGACAGCCATCGCCATCGGCGATCCGCTCGGCTTTACCGGCACGGTGACCACGGGCACGGTGGGCGGTATCGGACGCGACGTCGAAGCCGGCGGAGTCAACTACAAGAGTCTCATTCAAACCGACGCGGCCATCAATCCCGGGTCGTCGGGCGGAGCGCTCATCAATCTCAATGGCGAAGTGGTGGGTATCAACACCCTGGTCTACACCGGCCCCAACTCGTGGAAGCATGCTCAGGGGTTGGGATTCGCCATTCCCGTCAATGACGCCATCAACATCGCCAAGCAACTGGTGGCCTCTAAGACGACCACCTCGGGCAAGGCCTGGCTGGGCATCATGGGCGAGAATCTCACCGCCGATGCGGCTACTGCCTACGGCATTCCGGCCAAGGTGGGAGTGATGGTGACCTCGGTCATCAGCGGCTCGCCCGCCGATGACGCCAATCTTCAGGTCGGTGACACCATCACCGCCGCCGATGGCAAGACCGTGCGTAACCTGACCGATCTGGCCGGCATGCTGGCCGCTCGCAAGCCGGGCGAGATCATGCAGCTGGCCGTCTGGCGGCAGGGCAAGAAATCGACCGTGGCGGTGACTCTTGACGTCCAAAGCCAGTAACGGCGAAGTCCGGCTGCGTCCCCTGCCGGTGGCCGGATTGGCCCATTGCGTGCTGCTCTTGCCCGAGCAGGGCGACTATCTGCAGTCTTTTCGCAAAGCCTTCGAGCTGAGGCTGCCCAACCTCGACCCCTTTCGCCCCCATGACTGGGCCGTGGCTTCCTCTCCACGGCCCTGCAGCTTTGGTATTATGGCTCAGGGAGCCTGGAAATGGCACATTCTCATCGACCCGGCAGGCATGTCTCCCGAAGTCGAGGCGGCCGTTCTCGACGGTGACCTGGGCGAACAGGTCATGGCGGCCATCGAGCGACAGGCCGTTTGCGTGATGGTATTTCTGCTGGAAGGCCCCGAAGAGGCTACCCCGATCGATCGCATGCGCGCCTTGTGCGAAGCCGCCTGGGCCTGGCTTGACGTGGGGGCCGAAGTGTTGATCTGGCCCGAGGGGCGCACGGCCTTGCTGCGTGACACGCTCATCGGGCTGCGTCCGCTCGATCTCGAGCCCGAACACAGCTATCTTTTCGTGTCCAACGGAGTGGCCGCTCACCAGTCCAATCGCTCCCGTTACTGGCTGCGGACCTGGGGGATGGGTCAGTTTGCCCTGCCCGACCTTTGTGCCTCGGTGGTGAGCAACAGGCCGGTCTTTGAAGCCGAACTCGAAAGCCTGAAGCTGCTTTTCGAGACCCTGCCGCCGGCGATGATCCGCGAGCATGGCGTGCTACCCACCGGGGGCACCGTCGAGGTCGGCGAGCGGGTTTGGACCGCCTCGACGGCGCCCCAGGACGCACCCACCCTGGCCAGCCGCTACGGTCTACAGTATTTTGAGTGACCGTCGGGCCCTCTGGGCTCGGCTCGGCCTGGCCGGCGAACCCGACTTCACCTCGCCTCACCCCGGCCAGCTTCACACTGGCGCGGCTCTGCGGCAAGGGCTGGACCCCCATCGCTTGCTGGCCCGAGCCAGCGCCGACCCCTGGCTCGATGATTGCCACTTGCGTCCGCCCGGCATCCTGGTGGCCCGGTTGGCCCCGCTCGCCTTGTGGAGGGCCGCCCACCAGCCATGGTTGGCAGTGCCTCGGGGCCAGCCCGAAATGGAGGGGCCCGAGTCGCCTCGCCGACGATTGGTGGAGGAGTGTCTGGCCCGGCTCGGCTCGTCAGCCCGGGTCCGGGTGGCTCCAGGCGAGCTGGTGGGAGCGACTCGCCAGGCTCGCTTCGAGGCTCTGGCGGTGGCTCCGCGGCGACCTCTGACCAGGGCCTCGGTCAGTCTGCGCGAGGTCGAGTACGCCGCTTTGCGGGCGGCGCGCCTGCCCTCTCCCGGCCAGCCACCCGGCCCCAGCCAGGCCGTCGATCACGAGCAGTTGGCCTGGCTCGAGCACGGTCGCTGGCTGTACGAGTTGGCGGGCCAGCGAGGCCGGCCCGATTGGCTGGTCAACTGGTTGGTGGAAACGGCCCGACGGCTGGATGTCTATTACCGTCACCAGGCTATCTTTCTGGCTCCCGAGCGTGAGGCCAGACTGGCCATCTGGCACGGCTACGGGCGTGCCCTCGACCAGATCGGGCAGGACTTGGGACTGGGCTGAACCGAACCTGGGTAGGTGAAGCCCGACGAGAGCCCGATGGACACAACCACTGAGGTCACCCAAGCCACCCCCGAAAGGGTCCGCTGAATGCGGGTCCGGTGCCTCTACTTCGCCTCCTTGCAAAGCGCCGTGGGCGAGGCCGAGCAAGAGCTCGAATTACCCGCGGGGAGCCGAGTGGGCGACCTGTTGCAGCTGGTGGAAGACCGGTACCCCGAGCTGGCCCGCTACGGCCGTCGCTACAAGGTGGCGGTCAACTGCGAGTTTGTCGAACCCGAGGCCGAACTGCCCGAGGGGGCCGAGGTGGCTCTTTTGCCCCCGGTTAGCGGCGGCAGCGGCGACGCCGTCTTTCTCAGCGAAGAGCCGTTGTCGATCGATGACGCGCTGGCCGCCGTGCGCCGGCCCGACTGCGGAGCGGTGGCGCTGTTTGTGGGCACGGTGCGGGACTCGCACGAGGGCCAACCGGTGACCCATCTCGACTACTCGGCCTACCAGGCCATGGCGCTGCCGGCCATGCAGCGCCTGGCCGACGAAGCGCGGGTGCGCTGGCAGTTGGGCGGGTTGGTGCTGGGGCACCGGACCGGTCGGGTCCAAGCCGGCGAGCCGGCCGTGGTGGTGGCCGTCTCTTCGGGCCACCGCCGCGAATCGTTCGAGGCTTCTCGCTGGTTGATCGATAGTTTGAAAGCAGAAGTGCCGATATGGAAACGAGAGGTCGGGCCAGGGGGTGCCGTCTGGATCGAAGGCGACGCCAGGGTATCCGGCTAGACCAGGAGAAATATCCTTGGTTGGCAAGGCTCCTGTAACATGCCGGTGTTAGACTGGCAGGGGACGGGGTCGAACCAGACCTCAAGGAGCATTAGGAATTGGATGTCACTGGAGGAGTCGTAGCCCTTCTGACTCTGGCCGCCATCCTCATCGGTTCGCGCTGGACTCGGCGAGAGCGCAAAGAGAAGGTAGCCACCAAGCCAGAAGGGGTCGAAGCCGAAGAGCGCTGCACGGTTCGCGTCGGCCGAGGCGTTTTGCCGCTGGCTGACCCCAAGCGTGGAGCTTTGCTCTTGCGGGTTGTTCCTATCTTGCGACTACGCTGGGCCGAGCGAGGCTTGACGCTGCCGGCCGCGCGCTTTACCGACGATGCTCAACTCGGCTACAACGAGTATGCACTGATGATCGATGGCCGCGAGGTCCTGCGCGAGACCGTATACGCCGACCGCGTGTTGGTGATGCCGCCTCCCGATGCCGTCGTGACCGACGGGGTCGAGGCCAACCTCGAGGGAGTGCGATGCTGGTGGGTGGCTCGAGCCGAGCGCCAGCGGGCCGAAGAGCGCGGCTGGATGATCCTCGAACCCGAAGAAGCTTTCCTCAGCCAGCTCTCGAGTCTGGCCCGGGCCCGTCTCCACGAGCTTGAAGAGTGGGGCCAGTATTTCAGCAACCCCAGCAACACTCAGCTAGAACGCTTTCGCGAGCGGGTCATTCAACGTCTCGACAACGGCCTGTCGGTTCATCCCATCGACTACTTCGCCAATCGCTTCGAGCGGCACGGCGAACTGGGCTATGAGAATTCCGACCCGATGGGAATCGACGACTCCTGCGACATGGTGGCCGCGATGATTTTTCAGAGTCTGGCTCTGTATCTCAAGGATGCGGTCACCCGTCGCCTCAACAGCAACCAGCTCGAGCGCCTCAATCGGGCTCTGCTGATGATTTGGGAGTTCTCTGAAGACGAGCGAGAGCAGTTGATGCGGCGCGCGCGCTTCTGGAATCTCTACGATGACGAAGAGGCGGTGCGTTCGGTCGTTCACCTCATGAGCCAGGGCCGCGAGGTGCGCTCGCGACTGAGGCCCCAGCGCCGCTTGGCCCTGTTGTTGTCGTGCCTGGAAGAACCCAGCCGAACCCGCATCATTAATCGAGTGGCCACCCAGTTGAGCGACCGCGAGTTGGGCGAATTGGCCTCGGAGCTCTCCAATATTCCACCCTGCACCATCTTGACCTCGGCCGCCCTGACCGATCCCCTCGAGCGCGAGCGCACCCAGGTGGTGGGCGAGTTCATCGACTCGGTCGAGCAAGCCTCGGAACAACCCGTGTCGGAGTTCATCGAAGAAGAGGCTATCGGCTACGTGCGCCGCGATCCGTCCCGGGCCGCGGTGGTGGTTCGCCAATTGTGGTTTTTCGATGACCCCATCGAACGATTGCGCCGAGCGGCCTTTCGGACCCCGGAACGGATCGCCCAGATGATCTTGTTCTGTCGCTCGCGCCAGCCCGGCTACTATCTCTGGGGACCTGAAAAGATTGCCATCTTGCTGGACTGCCTGCCGGCCAACCTGGCTCGCACCCTGAGGCGAGCCCTGGCCCGCACGGCCCTGCCTCCGCAGCAGCCCGGAGAAATCACCAGTGAGCGTCGCCAACGAGTGCTCTACGAGTTCGTCAGGCGCTCGCGCGCGTTGTCCCGCCAGACTTCGAACAATTGAGCCTGCCAATTATGTAACATCGGGCCGGCCGGTCGGTCCAAGCCGTCAGGAGGGAACGATGAACGCAATTTTCAGATACATTCTCGCAATCACCTGCACCCTGGCCTTGTTGGGCGGTGCCCCTGAAGCCCAGGCTCGTCCCCAGCGCGGCGGCGGAGCCCGTCAGAGCACCGGCACCAAGACCTATAACCGCGGCGGAACCCACACCCGGACCAACGCTCAGGGTCAAGCTCGCACGGGCACCTGGCAAGGTCAGGGGACTTTCACCCGCGGTCAGGGTGAGGCATCCAAGAGCTACAAAGGCACAGTCTCTAACGATCGCGGCCAGAGCGCCGACGTCGAGCGCCAGACCAATTGGCGGCGCAACGACGACGGCTATACCAAGTCGGGCAGCCAGACGGTCACTGGGCCCGAGGGCCATTCGCGCACTACCGAGGGCAGCAAGACCTGGACCAACAACCAGGACGGTAGCGCCACCAAGACTTACGAGAAGACCATCACCAACGACCAGGGCCAGTCCAAGACCGTGGAAGGCTCGGCCACCTATACCAATACCGGCGATGGCACTTATTCCAAGGAGGGCTCACGCACGGTCACCGGGCCCAACGGCGAAGCTCACACCAGCACCAGCAGTGGGACCGGTTCGGTTACTCGCAGCCCTGAGGGGGTCAACCACACCTACCAGGGCACTGTCACCAAAGATCAGGGCGAGACCTTCAATGTTGATCGCGGCGCCGATTACAGCCGCAATGGCGAGGGGGGAGCCACCCGCGAGGGCCACTACAACGTGACCAACAGCCAGGGCGAGAGCGTGGGCTCGGGCCAGGCCACCACCACTTACACCCCTGGTCAGGGCGCTCAGACCGAGTCTACTCGCACGAACGCCACCGGGACCAGCACCCGAAACGCCCGTTGGTACTGGGACGGTTCCAGGTGGGTGAAAACGGTCGAGACCCAGGGTCCCAAGGGGCAGTCGACCGAGACCACTACCACTTCCGAGAAGCAGTAACTAGCCCAGCGTTACCGCGCCTGTCGAGGGCTCTCCCTCGTTGACGTGGGATCTGGCCAGGTAGTCGGTCGGTTTGCCCCAGCGGTCGCCCAGAGTGTGACCGTCGACCGTATCGACGTAGTAGGCGTGCCCGCCTCCATAGACGACCGCACCGTTCTGGCCGGGCACATCGGCCAGAGCAAGGGGTCGCACCAGGTCGTCGAGTCCTAATAGATGGGGAACCGTCCGCGAGCCTTCACCGTTGTTCAGGCTTAGTAACGCCTGCCCAAAAGTGAAGGCTCCTTCGTGTCCCTCTAACTGGGCTCGCTTGGCCGCTGCCGTGAAGAGCAGGTTCGCATAGCTCCTGGTATCGTTGCGCTCGCCCGCATAGTGGCTGGCGGTGGTGCCCGCCTCGAGTTCCTGGCCGGTCAGGTTGAGTTGATACCCGTCGCGCATCACCACCTCGTAGCCGCCCTGCTGGTTGGGAGTGAAGCTCTCGAGAATGGCTCCCCCATAGTGGTCCATGGCCGCCTTGATGAAGGCTGTGGCGACACAGTTGCCGCGGTCGGTCTGGTGGAAGGCCGTAAACAGATCCGACGCAAGTTCGCCCCCGGCGGCCACCCGTTCGAGCGCCTCGCGGTCAAGCGAGGTCCACTGGTTCGCGGCTTCCGGGGTGGGGCTGTAGTTGACCTCTTTGACATCCTCACGACTGATGACGCCGTCGAGTTGTTGACCCGGCCAATGGGTTTGGACCCGTGTCGGCGTGAAAGCCGCGTTGGCGACGTCAAAACCGTTGAAGAGGTTGGGGTGGCCAAGAAACTCCACGGCCACCTCGCGAAACTTCCCGGGGGTGGCGGGATCGTGGATGATGGCTTGCAGGTCCTGGCGGCTGAAGGTGTCGTCGATTGCTCCGCGAGCATCGAAGTATTCGAAGGCGCTGGTTTGGTCGACTCGGCTGTGCAGGTCAGATTCCAGGTCGACAAAGGTCAGGGCGCCGGCATCGGGCTCGAGTTCGACGAATCGCTGCAGATCGCTGGCGGTGATCTCCCGGGTGACGCGACTGTCGCCGGCCACATCCATGCTGGTGAGGAGGATGGGGTCCGCCAACAGTTCTTGAGCCGCCAGTCGGGGCTCTTCGGGCAGTGCCTGGTCGGCTGCCACTCGCTGCAGGTCTGGGAGCGAGTAGCTGCCCCCAACCCGGGCCAGGCCCATGGAATCGAGCAGGCTGGTGGCCACCTGCTCGTAGCTCATCTCGGCGTCGCCCGAGTATCCAACCATCATCTCGGGGGCGGGCCGCGGCGGGGGTTGATTCACGAAGGTCGCCATCGCGGTCACGGCCAGGGCGGCACCGGCCAGACCCGCCAACCAGCGTCCCTTTCGCCTGGAGCGGCTCGAGTGGGTCGAGGGCGCAGGCGGCGGGCTGACATCCAGATAGTCGGTCGGCCCGAGTCGAGCCCGGGGAGGAGTGGCTCTAGCCAGGGGCGCGGCCTCGGGGCTCCGGCCGCTAGACAGACAGGAGGCGCGGTGTTCTACACCGATGGAACTGACGGACAGCATGGCTTATTCTACGATCCGCCGGTTGGACAACTGCTGGCCGGGCGTCGAAATTGTAAATCGTTTATGCCGAAGGGATCCTCGGAGGGCTTGTGAAATACTTCACAAAGTCGGAGGTAACCAATGACACTGCTAACACCCACCGCCCGAGAACAGATCGAGGAGCGGGTGCAGCGGGGGGAACGCCTCTCTTCTGAAGAGGGGCTGGCGCTTTACAACGAACCCGACCTGGAGTGGGTCGGCCGCCTGGCCAACCTGGTTCGCGAGCGCCGCTATCAGGACCGGACCACCTACGTGGTCAACATGCACCTCAACTACTCCAACCTGTGCACCTTGTCGTGCATGTTCTGCGCTTTCGCCAAGAAACGGGGCGAAGAGGGTGCCTACGAGATGTCTCTCGACGAGATGGTCGAGCGGGTGGCCGTACTCGGCGACATCGACGGCGCCGAGGTCCATATCGTGGGCGGACTGCACCCCGACTATCCCTATGAGTACTATCCGCGGCTGTTGGCCACCTTACGCGCGCGCTATCCCAAAGTTCACCTCAAGGCGTTCACCGCCGTCGAGATAGACTACTTTGCCGAGTTGGCGGGCAAAGACGTGGACTGGGTCCTGCAAGATCTGCGCGACCACGGGCTAGGCTCGATGCCCGGGGGGGGAGCCGAGGTGCTCACCGAGCGGATCCATCAAAAGTTGTACCGCGATAAAATGGGGCCCGACCGCTGGCTGGAGGTGCACGCCCGCGCCCACCATTTCGGGATTCGCACCAGTGCCACGCTGTTGGCCGGTCATATCGAGACCCTCGAAGAACGCGTGGTCCACTTGCAACGCCTGCGTGATTTGCAGGACCAGACCGGCGGGTTTCTGGCTTACATCCCGCTTCGCTTTCACCCCGACAACACGCCTTTGCGCAAACTGCCTTTTATGGACTCCGACCAGATCTTGCGCAACGTGGCCGTGGGACGGCTGATGTTGGACAACTTCGACCACATCAAGGCCTATTGGGTGATGAGCGGCCTCGACACGGCGGCCCGTTCCCAGTGGTTCGGGGCTGACGACTTTGACGGCACGGTGGTGGACGAGCGGATCACCCATATGGCCGGCTGCGAGACTCCCGTAGGGGTGACTGAAGACAGTCTGACCAGGCTGATTCGAGACTCTGGTCGCCGGCCGGTCCGCCGCGACGCTCTCTATAACCCGGTCGGCTGATGGAGTTGACGGTCCTGGGGTCGGGCACGGTCAACCCTTGTTTTGCGCGGGTCAGTTCGGGCTATTGGGTGAAGACGGCCGAGGCGAACCTGGTCCTTGACCTGGGAGCCGGCGTGTTGCGCCGAATGATCGAGTTCAACCTCGAGCCCTACCATCTGGATGCGCTCATTTTCAGTCACATCCACCCCGACCATACAGCCGACCTGGTGCCGTTGCTGTTTGCTCTTAACTACGCCCCGCCACCCTGGCGGCGCGAGCGGCCGCTGACCCTCTACGGGCCGACCGGGTTTGAGGAGTTCTATCGGGCCTTGCAGCTGGCCTGGCCCTGGGTCGGCCCGAAGGTTTGCCCCATCGAGGTGGTCGAGATCGGTAGCCAGCCCGTGGCCCGCCAGGATTGGAGGCTGTCTCCCTTTCCGGCCGTCCATTCCGGGCTCGAGGCTCGTTGCTATCGGCTCGAATCGGCCGGGCGCGTGCTGGCTTATTCCGGCGACACCGCGCCTTGCCCAGGCCTCGAGCAGGCTGCCGCCGGAGCCGATCTGTTCCTGTGCGAGTGCTCGCTGGCCAAAGGGATGGAGCGGGTTGGCGATCATTTGTGTAGCGACGAGGTCGGGGCCGTGGCCAGGCGGGCCGGGGCCGGGCGGCTGCTGTTGACCCACCTTTATCCGCAGCTTTCTCTGCCAGAGCTTTTGGCCGATGCGGCCGAGGCTTTTGGCGGTCCCGTCGAGGCGGCCCGGGACGGAGGAGTCTATGCTGTCTGAGGTCGACTTCGGCCGGACGGGGTTGCGGGTGAGCCGCCTTTGCGCCGGCACCGGCAGCTCGGGAAATGGAGCTGAATCGATGCAGGGGCGCCAGGCGCCCGATGAGTATGCCGACGTGTTGGAGCGGGCCTTCGAGCTGGGCATTCGCTTCTGGGACACCGCCCTCCAGTACGGCACCCATCCCCATTTGCGCACTGCCCTGGCCCGGGTGGGACGCCAGGCCGTGGTCATCGGTTCCAAGACCCACGCGGCCGGAGCCGAGCAGGCCCGGGCTGATGTGGGCCGCTGCCTGGACGAGATGGGTCTCGAGCGACTCGACATCATTCTGATGCACGAGGTCGACAGTCTCGAGCAGCTCGAGCAGCGCCAGCCGGCTCTGGCCGAACTCGAGCGTCAGCGCGACCAGGGCCGGGTGGCTGTGGTCGGATTGTCTACCCACTCCATCGATGTGCTCGAACGGATCTGCGGCGACCTTCGCTACGGCTGTGTCTTCACCAATTACAACCTGGCCAATCTTCACATGGACGCCTCGATCGAGGACTATGAGACGGCGCTCAAGCGAGCCTACGCCGCGGGTCAGGGGGTCTACGTCCACAAGACCCTTGCCGAAGGCAGGTTAGCCGACCGGTTTCGGGAAGCACTGGTACACAACTTGACTCGGCCGTTTCTGCACTCCGTGAGCGTTGGAATGACCAGCCAAGAGGAGGTCGAAGCGGCCTGGCGGGTCGCCCAACAACACGATGTTTCGAGTCTGCCCTAGAGATCAGACCACTTTGGTCAAAAGTCGCTTCATGACCGAGGTCATGGACGCCTGTTCGCAGTGCGACGGCGTGTGGCTCGAACGGGGCGAGATGGAAAAGATCCTGGGACTGCCGGATGATCTCTTTCGCGGCCAGGACCGCCCCGACCCGAAAGGAGCGGCCGCCTGCCCCGACTGTCACGTCTCGATGAAGACGGTCTGGTTCTCGATGGACGAGCGCGTGCTCATCGACCGCTGTGAGCAGTGCGGCGGGGTGTGGCTCGATGCCGAAGAGTTGCGCGAGTTAGTGCAGGAAGTCTATCGCCACAAGGAGCGGACCCAGGTGTTGGTCGGCGACGACGGCCACTTTCATCATCGGTCGGGCGACTGCCCGCGCCTGAGCGGTGAGCCCCGCACGATTTCGTGGGGCTCCGCGCTGGCTCAAGAAAAGACTGCCTGCTCCGAGTGTTCGCCGCTGCGCGAGCCTTCCTGAAGCTCGGTCAAAAAGCGACAGATCTCGCGCTCGAGGCGCTTGCAGCCATAATCGACCGGCAACACGTGGTAGGCTCGTTTCAACCAGATCAACCGCCGTTTTAGCGAGGCCACCTGCTCGATGATGTAGGGGGCGTTGGAGGGGGGAACGGTGTGGTCCGAGCGCGATTGAGCCACCAGGATAGGGCACTCGACCAGAGCCAGGTTCTGGCGAGCCGTGTCCAGCAACTGCAAGAACTCTCCCACCGCTTTGACGGGCAGCGTCTTGTGGACGCCGTCTCGGCGGCGGCGCCGCGCTCCTCGATTGGCCACGTCAAAGACCAGAGGCAGGGCCGAGGTCGCCTGGCGTCCGGCCGGGAAGATCCTCTTCTCCCAATCTTCGAAAAAGACAGGAGTAGCCAGCAACACCAGGGCGTAAGGGCGATATCGTTCGGCCAGACTCAGAGCCAGGGTGCCACCCATCGAAAAGCCCACCACCACGACCTTGTTGTAGCGCGCTTTGAGCAGGCGGAAACAGGCCTCGGCGGCCTCGAGCCAATCGGCCCTGGTCACCTCTTGAAAGTCAGCCAGGCTTTCGCCGTGACCTGGCAACAAGGGCGCAAAACTTGCAAAGCCCGAGGCCGAGAGGCTCTCGCCGAAACTACGCATGGTATAGGGCGAGCAGCCCAGGCCGTGCAAAAGAAGGACGCCGGGATTGCCGGGCACGCCGGGAAGTTCGAAGGGGGTGAAAAGGCCGTTGCGGACGGGGTGGTCAGGAGCGACGAGGGCCACGCAGGAAGCTCCTATGTAAACCTGCCCCCCGTGCTGCCCACAGATTTTGGTAAACCGAGTACATCTTTTGATGGATCAATCCATCCGGAAGACCTGACGGGATCACGGTGCGATGAGCGGTGTGCTCGCCCGAGGTGCTGACCTCGTAGTGCGAGATGCGCGCGGTCACTCGCTCGAGCAGGCCGGCTTCGTCGCTGCGACTGTGAATCAGCAGCGGCAGGTCGAGGCGACGCCCCATGATGTGGCCCCGCAGGCGCGAGATCAGATCGTGGCTGTGCAGAATGTGTGGCTTCCAGTTCGTGAGCACATAGTAGAGGTCGAGCAGGCTGGCGGTCTCGCGCAACGGGCTGAACGGCCCGGCCCAGGGTAGGGGCACCAGATAGTCGCAAACCTCCTTGAACTCCTCGAGATGTTCCTCTAAGCAGCCCATCAAGCCGACTTCGACACCGTGCTGGCGGAGGAACCCCATCCAGGAGTGCAGAAACCTGCCGGCCTTCCGGTCGGTTTCAATCAGATGCAAGACTCGGAACGAGTGGGTCACACGTTTGCACTTCGTTTCGTGCAACCGGGCTCCTCCCCAGAGCGGGTGGCCAGAAAGGTAGAAAGAGCTTGAAACCAGCGACACGCATGCGATGGCTTTTAGGGCTGGCGGTGCTGCTCATGTTCGTGCCCACTTTCTTGTTCGCGGCCGGACCTTTACGTCGCCCTCCGATGTTCGAAGGTGATCGCATTCAAGAGATGGAGTGTCGACGCTGTTCGGGTGCTGGCAAGGAGGGCGCCGAAGAGTGTCGTCTATGCCGGGGTCGGGGGCGCACCGACTATATCCTACCAGGACCCAACCGTCCCACCCAGGTCATCGGCACCGTCCTTAACGGCGGCGGCCACCCGGTGGAGGGGGCCAACATTCTGGTCAAGTCCTCGTTCGGTGAACTCAGTTATCGCACCAACGGCGACGGGCAATTCGGGGTGAAGCTTCCCCCGGGCCGCTACACGATCGAAGCCTCGCAAGAAGGGGCCGGCCAGGCGGTGCAAGAGGTCGATGTGGTGGCCTCGGTCGAGCCTCTGCCAGCGGCGATGCCCACCACCCTGGCCGAGATGGCGATTGAACTCAGCTTAAAGCCTTGACTTTAGAGAATCGGCTGCGGAGATAGCCGGCGTTGTGCGGGTAGCCACCCGCGAACGTGTCGGGCTTGGCCTTCTGGCAGTTCTTGCAGAGAAAATAGAGGGCCGGCCGGTCGTAAGTCGACAGTTTGCCGAATTCCCCGGTGAAGCCGCCCCAGTCGGCCCGGTAGCGCTGATTCTCCTTATCCAATTGCCACAGCGCCTCGAACGCGACCAGGTCGGTGGCCAGCCCGCAAGAGTCGCAGGTGCTGGGCCGCGCCACCGTGCCGTGTTGCTCGTATAGCTTTTGACGATGGAACGGCAGGTCCATCACCAAACGGTCGATGAAGGCAAAGGCTCGGTCGGGCTTGGCTCCACCTTCGGCAAGTTCGTTTTGCAGGGTGCTGGGAGCTTCTCCGGCCAGGAGTCGCTCGATGGCCTGGGCTTCGAAGCCGTCGAGCAGGGTGGCCAGCTTTTTACCCTCGTCGACGGGAATCTTCGAGCCACAATAGCGGCAGGCCAAATCGCTCGCTTCGGGAGCTTTGATGAGGCGCAGGCAGCCGGGGCAGCCCAACTGCACCGGGGCCCCGCTGGTGACAGCTTTCTTGACCATCAGGCGGGCGCCGCACTGGGGGCACCTCGTCTCGCCTTCGTCGACATCAGGTTCAAAACGGTGGGCGCAAAGGTGGCAACGCATCGAGACTGGTTTGTTTTCTACTGACCTCTATCCTTCTACGCCAGGGATCCCCTGGCGTCGACAAGAAAGAGGTGCAAACGCATAGACAAGGGGTCACATCATGTTAATCGGTATCCTGCTATTTTTCGTCATCATCGGCCTGATTCCGCAGATACCGTTTCCGGCCAAGCTCGGCATCCAGCTGGTCGCGGCGCTGATTATCTACTTCGGCTTCTCGGACATGCTCTTTGAGGTCGGCGACCAGTTCCTGCGTGGCGGGGTGGCCGTTCCGGGCAAGCTGAACTTTCTCTCGGTGGGTTTCATCGGGTTCGTGCTCGGTGTGATCTCTTCGGTGGTCGGCATCGGTGTGGCCAAACTCTTTGGTCGTAAGGATGCCGGCAGGGACGAGTAACCGCCGGCTCGAATCTTTTTTCTAAGTTGACTTCTCAAGAGAACCATAACAAGGAGTCGAACGACTCGACCTGGACCTACGTCACCCTTGGCATCGGCGCGGGCCTCATCTTGACCCTGGCTGCCGGTATGGCTTACCGCTACTGGAGCCACCAACAGCAAGACCGTGATCCCCGGGCCGAGAAGGTGCAGGAGCTGATCCTCGAGGCCGAGCGTCTGCTGGCCCAGGGCCGCCGGGCGCGTTCTTCTTCCTAAATCACCTTTTGCGCGTCCTGCTGACCAATGACGACGGCGTGCGAGCCCCCGGCTTTGTCGCTTTGCTCGAGGCCTTTCGCGGTCAGGCCGAAGTGATGGCCGTGGCTCCCCAAGAGGAGCAGAGCGCGGTGGCTCGTTCGATCACGTTTCGCCGGCCACTGCGCCTCGAGCACCAACTCGACGAGCCTGATTGTCAGGTCTATGCCGCCACCGGTACGCCGACGGATTGCGTACTGTTGGGCCTTTGCCATCTGATGAAGGACAAGCCCGATGTGGTGGTCTCTGGCATCAATCGCGGGGCCAATCTCGGCGACGATGTGCTCTATTCGGGCACGGTGGCGGGAGCCATGGAAGGCTCGATCAACGGCATCCCGTCGCTGGCCGTGTCGCTCGAGCGCAGCCCCCATCCCGATTACAGCCACGCTGCCCGCTTTGCCCTCGAGCTATCCAAGGAGGTGATTCGGCGCGGCTTGCCTCCCAAAATCCTGCTCAACGTGAACGTGCCTGCTCGGCCCGAAATTCTCGGTCACAAGATCACCCGTCAGGGCCACACCCAGTATGCCCAGGAGATCCTCAGCAGGGTGGACCCGCGAGGGCAAGAATACTTCTGGGTCACCGGCGCCCTGCCAACCGGAGAACCTGAGGAGGGCACGGATTTTGCCGCTTTAGCCCATGGTTATGTCTCGATTTCGCCTCTGAGCATGGACCTGACTGCCGGGGCTTGGATTGGGGAACTCAGCACATGGGAGATATGAAGACTAAGCAGGGCCTGCCGATGCTTTCGTCGGTATTCGGCCGGGTCGAAGAAGAACTCAAGCGCCGCGAACAGGTGGGCTTTCTCTACTTTGACGTGATCGAGTTCAACGCGATCACCGAACAATATGGTCGCACCATCGCCCAGGCCTTGCTCGATGCCCTGGCCGAAGTGCTGATGGGTCAGCGCGGCAAACTGTTTCGCGATGAAGACCTGGTAGCTGTGGGCGGCTCGTCGATGGACTTCTTCGTCATCTTCTTGTTCTCGCCACCCCGGCGCAAGGAGCATTTCTCGACCACCGATCTCAAGCTCATTTCCAATCGCGTGACTCAGAAGCTCTTTCATATCGTCAACAATCGGGCGGCTGAACTCGAGGTCGATCGCAAGATCGACCTGCGCAACGGCTATACGGTCATTCAGAACGAGCCCAACATCCCCGTCGAGCGACTGGTTCAGGAAGCCTGGAAAGAGGCGGCCCTCAAGTCTCAGATGGAAGAGATCATGGTGACCTTCGTGGCCAACGTCTCGCATGAGCTGCGCACACCGCTGACTTGCATCAAGGGCTACGCCGAGACCCTGCTGGAAGGGGCCATGGAAGACCCCGAGTTGACCGCTCGCTGGCTGTCGGTCATCTGTACCGAGGCCCGTCGACTCGAGCGTTTGATCAAGGACCTGCTCGACATCTCGATGATCGAGGCCAACCAGGTCGAGATGCGCTTTCAACTGCTCGACCTGGGGGCGGTGGTGCGTCATGCCGTCACCGTGCTGAGCCCCCACGCTCGCGAGGCCAAGATCGAACTGCTCGAAGAGATTCCCGATGAGCGCCCGGATTGGCGGGCCGATGAGGACCGCCTCAGTCAGGTGATCGTCAACCTGGTCGACAACGGCATCAAATACTCCAACCCCGGCTCGCGGGTCCAGGTGCGCTTGCGCTATGAGGCCGACGCCGCCTATATCGAAGTCGAAGACAACGGGACCGGCATTCCCGACCAGGAACTGCCGCGGATCTTCGAGCGCTTCTATCGGGTCGAGAAGGGCAGCGGGGCGCGTTTTGGTGGACGTGGCCTGGGGCTCTCCATCGCCAAGCATCTCATCGAGGCCCACGGGGGCGACCTTACCGCCGAGAGTGAATTCGGCAAAGGCAGCAAGTTCTGTATCTTCCTTCCTCGCGATGACGAGTGGACCGAGGATGATGACGACTGAGTTGCCCGTTTATCGGGCTCTGGGGGTGAAGTTTCATCCCGTCAGCATGGAAGACGCCGTGGCCCGAATCGCGAACTACATCGCGACTGGTGGCTTTCACCTGGTGGTCACCCTGGGGACCGAAATGGTCATGCGCGCCCTGGAAGACCACGGTTTTTATGAGACGGTCGAGCGGGCCGAACTGGTGGTGCCAGACGGGATCGGTCTGGTGCTGGCTTCGCGCTACTGCGGGCTGGCCGCACCCGAGCGGGTGGCCGGCATCGATCTGGTGACTCGTCTGTTTAGCGAGTTGCCCGACACCACCCGCTATTTTCTGTTGGGAGCAGCCCCCGGCGTGGCGGCGGCTGCCGCCGAAGAGTTGCGGACGCGCTATCCGACCGCTCAGATCGTAGGCGTACAAGACGGCTATTTCGAAGACGAAGACGCGGTCCTGGCGGCGATCGAAGAGGCCGACCCTGACGTGCTCCTGGTGGGCATGGGATCGCCTCGCCAGGAGATCTGGCTGGAGCAGCATCGGGAACGCCTCAACGTCCGCATCGGCATCGGGGTGGGGGGCAGCTTCGATGTGCTGTCGGGGCAACTCGAGCGTGCTCCGCGGTGGGTTATCCGCCTCCATTCCGAATGGCTCTATCGGCTCTTGCGCCAGCCTTCGCGCTGGCTAAGGATGATGGCGTTGCCCCGCTTTGTGGGCCGGGTCATGGTTTCACGAGGTCGGGCCGTGGTGGTGGAGAAGGAAACGACATGAAGGCCATGATCCTGGCGGCCGGCGGAGCCAGCCGCCTCTATCCTTTGACCTACACCCTGCCGATGGTGATGGTGCCGGTGGTCAACGTCCCGGTGGTGGAGCATCTGATCTGTCTGCTCAAGCAGCATGGCTTTGACGAGATCATGGTGAACCTCCATTATCTCCATCGCGTCATCACGGACCATCTGGGTGACGGGTCTCGCTGGGGTGTCAAGCTGTCGTATTCGCACGAAGAAGAGCTGAGCGGCACGGCCGGGGGAGTCAAGCGAGTGGCCGACTTCTTTGACGACACCTTTCTCGTCATCGGCGGCGACGACCTGACCGACCTCGACCTCAGTGCTTTTCTCACCTATCATCGTCAACGCCAGTCCCAGGCCACCCTGGCCGCCTATCCCATCAGTCAGTCCGACAATCTCGGGGTGCTGGCGCTCGATGACCAGGGTCGGGTGACCCAGTTCCACGAGAAGCCGCGCCAGGTACCCGAGAGCTGCCATTGGGTCAACTCGGGAATCTATCTATTCGAGCCCTCCATCTTCGAGTTGATTCCCGATGTGCGCCCTTTCGACTTCGGCAAGCACCTGTTTCCCACTCTGGTTACCAACACCGAGGTGGCCTTCTATGGCTACCCCATCGAAGCCGGCTACTGGTGTGATATCGAGGATCCCATCGCCTATCGAAGAGCTCACTGGGATGTGCTCGAAGGCTTGACCGACATCACGATTCCCGGTCGTGAAGTGCAGCCCCAGGTGTGGCTGGCTGACGGGTGCCAGGTGAGCTCACAGGCCATTCTGGTGCCCCCGGTGGTGATCGGCGAAGGGACCGAAGTCCGGGCCGGGGCCCGCATCGAGGGACCGGCGGTGCTGGGACCTCAGGTGGTGGTCGAAGAGGGAGCCAGGGTGCGCAGTAGCGTCATCTGGGATCACACCCGGCTGGGAGCCGGCTGTCTGGTCGAAGACTCGTTGGTGGGCTCCTCGTGCCTGCTCGAGGCCAATAGACAGTATCGCAACATCTTGATGCCCAGCGGGGCTCAGCCCAGCCGGCGCAAGGTCTCACAAGACTGATTTTCGAGTGGCTCTTTCCGGCTCGCTGCCCAGGCTGCGGAGCGATCGGTAGCTCGTTTTGTCAGGCGTGTCAGGGCAGTTTCTCTCCCGGCTCGATCCGGTTGGGCCAGTTGAGGGTGCGCTCGCTGGGATTTTATCAGGGGCCTCTCAAGAAAGCCGTGTTGGGCCTAAAGAGCGCCGGGCAACGCTCGTTGTTGCCGGCGCTGGCCGAGGCTCTAGCCGAACTGATCGAGGGGCCGTGGGTGCTGGTGGGCGTGCCGGCGGTGGCTTCTCGCAAACGGTATCGGGGCTTTGAGCCGGCGGTGGAGCTGGCCCGGGCCGTGGCCAGGGCGACCGGCCTCGAGCATCGCCAGAGTCTGGTTTGCGTCGTCGAACCCGGCGAGCAGAAGTTCCTTTCGGCCCAGCAGCGCGAAGCGAATCTGTCCGGGGTGTTTCAGGCTGTGGGCGCGGTTCCTGAGCGGGTTCTGTTGGTGGATGACGTGGTCACCACGGGGGCTACCCTCAAGGCCTGCGCCCAGGCCCTGGGTCAGGTCGCCGTCCTCGAAGGTCTTTGTCTGGCGCGCGTGCCCAGACGCTCACCCGAGGCTTGAAAAGAAGGCGAACAGCCTGGTCTCGAGCCAATCCCAGCGCCCGCTGGGCACAAATCCGAGATGGCCGCCGTGGGGGGGAAATTCGGTGCTCACCCAGGCAGTCGGGTCGGGCAGCAGGCTCGGGTCGAGAAACGGATCGTCGGCTGCATTGAGCAGCAGGGTGGGGCGACGGATTCTGTCGAGAAAGGCGAGGGAGCTGCAGTCGGCCCAATACGCCTGGGCGCTGGCGTAGCCGTGGACCGGAGCGGTGACCCACTCGTCGAACTGCCAGAAGCTGTGAATCTGTTCCAGTCGAGCAGGGTCGATGCGTCCGGGATGGCGGGCGTCGAAGGCTCGAGCCAGTTGCTTGAGTCGATAAATGAGGGCCCGGCGATAGAATTGGCTCATCGGGTGCGCCTCGAGACGGTCGGCACAGGCTGCCAGCGAAAGCGGGCTGCACACGGCGCATGCGCCCATCACCGCCTCGGGCAACTCAGAGCCCCGCTCGCCCAGCCACTTGAGCAAGATATTGGCTCCCAGCGAGAAGCCTGCCAAGCCTAGGGGAGGGCCAGGCAATAGCTGCTGAACCACCGCCTCGAGGTCGTCCGAACAGCCGGCGTGGTAGAGGCGGGGCACCCCCGTCAGGCACCCATCGGCGCCCCGCAGATTGAGGGCCATGGCCAGCCAGCCGCGGCGGCCAAAATAGGCTAGAAAACGGCGGATCAGGGGGGCTCGCGAGGAGCCTGTGAGCCCGTGCAACAGCAACAGCCTGCGTCCGGCCCGGGGGGGGCCGTAGGCCTCCAAGCGCAGCTGATCGCCGTGGGCGGAGCCCACTTGACCGACCCGAGTGACGATGCGCGGGCCGGGCCAAAAGGCCCCCACCAGGGTTTGGGCATGGGGGTTGGAGAGGCCGGGAAAAGGCTTAAAGGGCGCGCAGGCGATGTTGCCCATGAACTTCTAGTTCACCCGAGCGCAGCCGGTTGAGGAACTGCATCAGGCAGTCGAAGACCTCTTCGCGCTCGACATCGCGCATCATCTCGTGATGACTGCGATGAAACCAGTGCACTTCTTTATGCTCGCTGGCGAGGCCCGCGGCGATCACGTCGATCGCCTGCTCCGAGACGACCGGATCCTGGCTGGCTGCGATCAAGCAGGCTGGAGCCTGGATATAGCCGAGCAGGGGTTCGACCACCGCCTGATAACTCTCGAGGCTGGCCAGCGTTTCGATGGGGAAATAGGAGTAGTTGTTGGCCAGAGCGGCCAACTCGGGATCGGCATAGTCGGGATCGCCCGACCAGTAAGTCATCAGGCGCTTGAGCACCGGCATCAGCTTAAACAAAGGAGAGCGAAAGCGCATGCAGGCGGCCACGGTGGCCACGCCGCTGACCCTGGTGGGGTGCTCGGCGGCCAGGTTGAGGGCCACCAGTCCACCCATCGACAGGCCGACGACGGCGGCTGAGTGTCCTTCGCGAGTCAGGTCCAACAAGGCCTGTCGGGCGTCTTCAAGCCAGTCTCGCCAGGTGACCCCCAACAGGTCCTCGGGTCTGGTGCAGTGGCCTCGAAGCACCGGCACGCTATACTCGAAATTCTGCTTTTGCAAACGAGGCACCAGGCCGGTGACGGTTTCCAGGCTCGAGGTGAACCCGTGCAGCAGCAGCACCCTCACTCTTCGCTGCCAGCTTCCTCGCCGATCGGGTTCTGGATCATCTCGGCCTTGTATTCTTCCTCGACCGCGTCTTTCGCCTCGGGCTTCCAACCGAGCACTCCCAGCAACTTGTTGCGGATCTGCTGGTTGGAGAGAAGCTTGCGCGCCACCGAGTCGCCCTTGATGATGATCCATTCCAGCGCGGAAGTCGGTTGACGCTCGCCGCTCTCGCGTCGTTCTTTGTGTAAGATCACCATTTCATCCCAGACGGCGTCGGCATCTTGCTTGTAGCGGCGGGCCCGCTTGCAAAGCCCTTTGACCACACGACTGTCGCAGAAGTCGACCTTGGCTTCGGTCAGATACAAGGCCCGGTTGCCCAACTCGACAATGTGCTCGCCCAGCGAGCGGCGATAGGCCTGTAGGTTGTAGCGGACGAATTGCTGCGAAAGAAAGCCGGTGACCTTGTTCTTCTTGGCCACCTCGGAAAGGTTCGACTCGAGTTCCTTCTCGTGGGTCTTGCCTTGCTCGAACATCTCGTCCATCGCTCGGCAGCCATCGAGAAGCCCCTCGTCAAAGATGCGGTTCTTCTTATAGACCGTGTAGATCTCGTGGGCTACCTTGACCAACACTTCTTCATGAAGCGCGGTCAGGGCGATCCAGCGGTGAAGGAGACGAAGCTCAGCTCGCTTATAGTTCTTGCTCAAGGCGCTAAGTAGACCATCCTCGCTAGTTCGGTGTTCGCCAAACCCCGGCTCGGTGCCCTGCCGACTGCGGTGGTTTCTATACGTTCGGCGAAAGAGGAGGACGAGCGTCAGGCCTCAAAAACCGAATGATAAGATGAACTGTTCTATCTGTCGCACCCCGGCTGCCCCTGACGAACTCGAAGCTGGTCTGTGCAGCACCTGTCGCGCCACCTACCATTCTATCTTTCAGCAGCGTCCTCCGCTCGAGCCTGGCCATGGCTTGATGGGCGGAACCCTGGTGGTCGAACAACTCATCGGAGTGGGTGGGTCAGGGTTGATCTACCAATCTCGTGAGCAGTCCTCGGGAGCGCGGGTAGCGGTCAAAGAGATCTTTCCCACCGGTTGTGCTCGCCAGGGCTACCAGGTGGTGGCGCCCGGTCGCGAAGCGCAGACGGCACTGTCCGAGTGCACCGATCACGCTCGCAACGAGGCCAACGTGCTGTCGGTCTTCGACCACCCGGGACTGCTCAAGATTCATGCCACCTTCGAAGAGAACTCGACGGTCTATACGGTGATGGAGTTGCTCGAAGGTCAAGATGTCCGCCAGCGGTCAAGTCAGGGCCTGCAGGTCGAGGAGTTGCTCGACTGGGTGGGGCAGGTCTGTGACGCGCTCGAGACTCTGCATCAGCGCGGAGTCATTCACGGTGATATCAAGCCAGACAACCTTTACGTAACCGACGAAGGCCGATGTGTGTTGCTCGATTTCGGAGCGGCCATTTACTACAAGGCCGGCCGGGCCGAGACGCGCGAGATGACGGCCGGTTACGCGGCCCCCGAGCAGTTGCCTCGCAGCCGCCACCGCGAGGGCCCCTGGACCGACCTCTATTCGCTTTGCGCAACCCTATACCACTTATTGTCAGGTCGTCTGCCCGCCGCTGAGGCTTCGGTGCGCAAGAAAGAGAAGCTGGTCGAACTGCACAAGGTTCAAGCCCAGGTGCCCGAGCAGGTGAGTGCTGCCATTTTGGGTGGACTTGAACTCGAGCCCGACCGCCGCCCCGGCAGCCTCGAGATTTTCACGGCTTTGATCGGCGCGCCTACGTCACGTTTCGCCGAGCTCGAAAAGCTGACCATGGAATGGCAGTTTGATGGACGATTGCGCCCCATTCGAGCCGTCGACGCCTCCGCCGACGGTCAGGTCCTGGCCGCCGGAGGCCAGAGCGGAACCACTTTTCTGTCCCCCGTCAACGGCAAACAAGACCCGCTCAAGCTGCGGCTGGCCGGGCAGTTGAGCGGGCTTGCTCTCAATCACCGAGGCGACCGTATCGTGGCCGGCTCGGATCTGGGCAAAGTGAAGCTGTTTAGCGCCAAGGGTGACGAGCTGGCTTGTCTGCTCGAAGAGCGACGCATCGGCAGCGTGGCCTTCGCGCCCAACAACATGCTGTTGGCGGCCGGGCTGTTCGAAGGGCAGATCCTGGTCTGGAACAACACAGGGGCGGTCGCCCACACTCTCGAGGGACACGACAACATGGTCCGCTGCCTGGCCTTTTCGCCCGATTGCAAACAGCTGGCCAGCGGCTCTCACGACGGCACCGCCCGGCTGTGGGATGTCACTTCTGGCCAGGAGCTGTGCCGCTTTGACGAGCACGATCAGGTGGTGTATGCTCTGCGGTTTTCGCCCAATGGCCGGCTGGTGGCCACCGGTTCGGCCGACAGCGTGGTCAGGGTTTGGGTTACTTCGGAGGGCACCCAAACTCGGACCTTGCGCGGAGAGGGCGAAGTGGTGCGAGGGCTGGCCTTTTCCCCCGACGGACAATGGATAGCCGTGGCCTGTCAGACAGGCCATCTCGAGATCTACTCGCTGGCCAGCGGCCGCCGTCGCGCCCTGATCGCCAAGGACAAACAACTGGTCGGGGTGGTCTGGACCCCCCAGGGCCTGGTCAGTGTCAGCGAGGATGGTCGTCTCAGGGGTTGGAAAACAGACCCCTTCACGGGCCTTTAACAGCAAGAATCTCGCTGCCGACCGAGAATAGGGGGACGACGGGGGAGCCGTGCCGGTGGATATTCACAAAGCCAAAGACATTACCAAACTGGTAAAGACGGCCGTTCGCACCATGGTGAACGATGTCAAAGCCGAACGCGCCATGGTGGTGCTGTTGTCTCCCTCGCAACGCCGCCCCACCCCGGCCGGTCAGTTCGGCTTCGCCGGGGACGACATCTGGAACGACGCCAGTATCAACCAGCGGGTGCTCAAGCAGGTCATGCAGCAGCCCAAGACGGTCTTCGTGCTAGACTCGCACAACGACTCCCAGTTTCGCTCCACCTCAGCCCACCGAGCCGTGCTGTGTGTGCCTTTAGGTGATGTCGGTTTTCTCTACTGCGATCACTCCAATCCCGGTGGCCTTGACCACTCTTCGCGTCGCACCGTCGAAGAACTGGCCAACGGCTTCGTCCGCCGCCACAATGAACTGACCGAGCCTCAGGCTACCGCTCTGATTGAAGACGAAGGTCCGGTGGGCTTCAAGACCCTGGTCGACGAACCGGCCTTGCGTTCAAACATGGGCATGCTGCTCCTGATGGTCATCATCGTCATCGCCACCCTGGTCGCCGTCATCTACTTCAGCGGCTGATTCCGGTTGGGGCGGGGGCGCTCATTGTGAAAACCGCCGAGACGCAAAGGCGCCGAGGGGCCGGCATTCTCTTCACGTTGATCTCTCGAATGGGAGAACGCCAAGTTATGCGGTGGGCGCGGAGGTCGGGCACTTGTGGGAGCTACACGACGCCGCGACTTCCAGCTGGAAGTGCTCGGCAATCGCCGCAGGCACCTCCCCATATGCGACCGTTCCCGAGCCGAGCCGCAAGCAGGCACAGCCGGCAGCAACGCTGTAACGACCAGCCTGGCGCCCTGAGCGGGGATAGGGGATGGACGTGTGCGCCTGCTGGATCGAGCAGCCCCCTTTCGATGTGGCAAAACGCTAACCCATAAAATTCAGTGGGACGCCCCACTGCGCCACGCGGTAAGCGGTGTCTGGAGAGCGTTGGCCGCCGGGATGTTGGGTCGGCGTGGCGATTTGTGCGCCGTACAGTGACGATTTGTGAGTGTACGGCCCAAGTGTGCGCCGCACAGTGGTCCTGGTGGTGTGTGCGGCGCACACCGGGCTGGTCCGCCACTAGTTGCCAGATCGCCCCTCGCTGGGGCGGACCTGTGACCCGCCCCGACCGCGGCTCGCCGCCGGTCTTCCTCACGGAAGTAGCGTCTTCCAGCTGGAAGTGGCCCGGCCAGGCGAGTACGGCACCACCAGGTGCCGAATTTGGCGCTACCCAGCGCCGTATTCACCACGCGGACCTGTGCTCCGATCCAGCCGTCTTTACTTCAGCGGTTGATTCCGGCTGGGGCGGGGGCTCGGTTGTGAAAACCAGACGCAAGACCGGCATTCACGGTGATCGCTCGGATGGGAGAGCCGCGAAGACACACGGTGGCGCGCAGGTCGCGGGACTTGTGGGACCTACACGACGCCGTAACGAACGGCCTGGCGCCTGAGCGGGGATAGGGGGATGGACGTGTGCGCCTGCTGGATCGGGCAGCCCCCTTTCGATGTGGCAAAACGCTAACCCATAAATTCGGCAGGACGCTCTCCCCACGCCCCGCACGACCTTCTCCGTGTCCTCCTGATCTCCGCGGTTCATTTCTCTGGCGCCCACTGGCGCTACGCCGACCTGTGCTCCGACCACAGACACGCCCTCGACCGCCAGGAGGCGCACTTCGGAGGCAGACAAGCGACGGGCTGCCCAGCACCGCTTACTCCGTGTCAATGAGATGAGGCGTCGCTCTATCCTTCGACGCTGACCAGCAACCCATAGATCGACGAGGCTCCGATCCAGCCGTTGGTGCCGCCGACGTTGTTGCCGATGAGAAATTGGCCGTGGCGTCGGGCCTGGATGAGATGGAGGAACTGGCTCCGGCCCACCTTGCAAAGGACGATGTCACCCTTACGAAGTTGAGCCGGGTCAACCGGGGCCACGGTCACCAGATCGCCTGACTCGATGCGACCTTTCATGGAGTGTCCTCGAGGTCGAAAGGAAACCGTTTCGCCACGCTGGAGAGCTGCAATGTAGGAGTTGGCCCATCCCATAGACACAAATATTGGAAGATTCGCCCCAATATTCCTCCCTTCGCCCCCCACCCCTCAGCCGCGAACATCCCACTCCAGCCACGGCCACCAATCCCAAAAAAGGAGCGAGCTGGTTCACCCTGAGAATCGCGGTGTGAAGGTCGGTTTCGGGGGTTCACCCCAAGAAATCGCGGGCTTGGCCGGGCGGCGGCCGGGCTAGGTGGTGGACGGCCGGGTTGACCGTCCGGCTGGTGGGCGGGGGCGGGGGTTCACCCCGAGAATCGCGGTGTGAAGGTCGGTTTTCGGGGGTTCACCCCGAGAAATCGCGGGGTGAAGGTCGGTTTCGGGGGTTCACCCCGAGAGTCGCGGTGTGAAGGTCGGTTTCGGGGGTTCACCCCGAGAATCGCGGTGTGAAGGTCGGTTTCGGGGGTTCACCCCGAGAAATCGCGGGTTGGCCGGGCGGCGGCCGGGCTAGTGGTGGACGGCTCCCACGTCCCCGATTCACCCCCCGCTCCGCGCCCTCCGTTGCTCTCCGCGTTTAAAACCGATGAACCGCCCCGTCCCAGAGCCTCTAACCCTCCACCTTCAGCCGCGAACATCCCACTCCAGCCACGGCCACCAACCCCCAAAAAGCACGTCCCCGATTCACCCCCTCTCCGCGCCCTCTGTGGATCTCCGCGTTGAAAACCGATGAACCACCCCCGTCCCAGAGCCTCTAACCTCCACCCCGCAGCCGTGAACATCGCACTCCAGCCACGGCCACCAACCCCAAAAACAGAGCGAGCGCCCACGTCCCCGATTCACCCCCCTCTCCGCGTCCTCCGTGATCTCCGTGGATCTCCGCGTTGAAAACCGATGAACCGCCCCCGTCCCAGAGCCTCTAACCCTGGGCGCCCACCTAAAGCATGGGCTCGGTGATCTGGATGGTCGAGATGTGATCCTCTTCGACCAAGAAATGAATCCCGACCGCCCAATAGTGCAGGTTGTAGTGCTTCTCGTCCCCCTCGTATTCGTAGTGCTCCGAGAAGGTGCGCATCACCGCATCCACGTCGCTGCCGACCCCGATCCCGGAGCGGGTCTTGAACTGAGGGTTCTTGACCAAAATGCTGACGATATGCCCGCCTCTGGTCGACAACGAGATTCCGGCTTCAGGATAGACGTGCAGTTGAGCGTCGTGGGCCGGGCGAATGATGCTTTTGCCGAGCTTGTTTTCCAGTTCGCTGACGGCCAACCCTAGCATGATGAAACCGACTCGCTGGCCGGGAACGATGAGCAGATCCTCGGGGCCGGCAGTTACAGGGGGGCCAGGCTCGAGCCTCGGGCGGCTGACCACCTCGGCTCCCACCGCCAGCAGCAACAACAGCAGGGAGGCGAGCAAGAGCAGACGGACCATCCAGGAAACGTGAGTGGGGGCGGTATCTGGCCCCTCCTCATCGTCCTGGGGTTGGTGTACTAATGCCTCGGACGCCACCCTACTAGTCTTCGAGTCCTCGGTTACCCTCCCTTTTTACGCCTTTCTCGTGGCCAGTTCGAGGGAGCGGTGGCAAGGTGGTCCAACGCACGCGACTCCTTGTTCCGCTCCCTCCGGACGGGCTGGCGCGGCACGCATCCCACCTACCCGTTGAGGATTGACAGGGTAGGGCGACTGTGGTAATACTGTGGGTGTCCTGAAGGAAGGGCTGCTATTTTGGAACTTATCCTGATATGGCTGACCCTCGGACTGGGCGTCCTGATGACCTGCGGGCTCGACGAGACCATCGCAGCCGTCTCGATGGATGTCGACGCCGAGGCGTCGGAAGCGTCGAAGACCTTGTATGGAACTGTCTGTCTGATGTTGATGGTTTTGACCTGGCCGATAGTCCTTCTCGAGATGGTTCGCACAGGACAAAAATAAGCAAAAATGTGCCCGTAGCTCAATGGATAGAGCGTCTGGCTACGGACCAGAAGGTTGGGGGTTCGAGTCCCTCCGGGCACGCCAATCGCGGGCAGCATAGCCCACGAGTTCGACGTAGCCCACTCCCTCAACACCGGAGTGGGCTTCTTTGATTTTGACCGCCCCCTCCCAGTAGCGAACCGAGACTTGCAGCTCTTGATTGGCCAGCGCCGGCTCGATGCGATAGAGCTTTCCCTTCGAGGGAATCGCCAGTTCCCAACCGGCGGGGTACTCGACGCCGCTGGACGGGCTGGTCCAGCTGCCCGTCGCTCGGAGCGAGAAGTCTTTGGCTCGCAGCGGCTCACCGGCAAAGGTGCCAGCGTTGAAGTCGTCCCACGTTCCGTCCTGGCGGCGCAGGCGAAACGCCATGATGTCGGTCCCGTCCTCCATCTGTAGCGAGAACCAGTCCCACCCCTCGAGATGATCGGCCAGGGTGTGGCTGCTCCATTCGTGGTCCATCCAACTGTTGCCACTCACTTCGAAGACCTCTCCGTCGACGGTGAGGTGACCTCGGGTCGGCAGGCGGGTCAGGGAGTAGTAGTAGGAGGCCACTCCTGTCTCGGCGGCCTTGCGCGAGAAGCCGCGGTCGCCCTGCAGGGTTGGCTCGACCGCGAGCAGGTCGAGTTCTAGCCCGTCAGCCTGTAAATGAAAGCCCCGTGGGTCGCGTAGGCAGCTCCAGGGGCCGCACCACACTTTGGTTTCATTGGCCCCGGCCAGACCCAGGCTAGCCCGAGACGTGCGTTCTCGAGAGTGAAACTGACCGCCGTCGATGTCCGAGATGGCCAGGTGAGCGAGATAGACCTGAGAAGCGCTCCAGGCTGAATTGGCCGCCGGTTCGGGCAACTCGGCAGCCGAGCGAAAGAAGGTCAGTTGATAACCGAACCGGCTTCCCTGGCTCTGGAGGTTGCCGGTGAAATACCACCATTCGGTTCGGTAGTCGGGGTGAGGTCCGTGATCGGCCGGAAAGGACATGGGCTTGGGGCCCAGGACCGGGGTGAAGCGGTCGGATTGGCCTCCCAGGGCCTGACGAAGGTCGACACTAGCTCGGGGAGGAGGCGGGTCCGGGCGCCAGCTCAAGCTGGCCAACAGCAGGCCGAACAGGACCAGGACCAGGAGCATTGCACGCCCGGTCATTCCAGCCGCCCCGCCCGCATCGAGTAGACTCTGTCGGTGCTCTGGCTTGCCTCGCGACTGTGGGTGGCCATTACCATCGTCTGGTTGGATTCGGTGGCCATTTCGGCCAGCAGTTCCAAGACGGAGGCCCCGGTCTCGGCGTCGAGGTTGCCGGTAGGCTCGTCGGCTAACACCAGGGCCGGTCGATGGACCAGGGCCCGGGCTACGGCCACCCGCTGTTGCTCGCCCCCCGACAGCTTGTCGGGGTAGCTGTGGCTACGTTCGAGCAATCCGACCCGGTCGAGCAGGGCATCGACTCGGTCGGGCTCGTCCAGGCCGTTGAGTTCCAGCGGGAGCCGCACGTTTTCGGCCACCGTCAGGGTCGGCAGCAGATTGAAGAACTGGAAGACAAAGCCGATCCGACGTCGCCGAAACAGGGTGCGCCCCCGCTCGTCGAGCTGGGCCAGGTCCTGGCCGGCGACCGTCACCTGACCCCGATCGGGCAGATCGATGCCGGCCAACAGGTTGAGCAGGGTCGACTTGCCCGACCCGCTCTTGCCCACCAGTGCGATGCGCTGGCCGGGAGAAACAGAAAGCGACAGGTCATCGAGGATGACCCGTCGCCCTTGTGCCTCAGGATAAGACTTGCTAATCCCTACGAGTTCGATCATTGCGCGCGCCGCGCGGGACCGAATCTAAGCCAGGGTGACCTCGTCATTGAGATACACATCCTGGATGGCGTGAAGCAGGGCCACACCGTCCTTCATCGGCTTCTGGAACGCTTTGCGACCAGAAATGAGACCCATTCCGCCGGCCCGCTTGTTGATCACAGCGGTCTTGACCGCCTGAGCCATGTCGTTTTCACCCGAGGCGCCCCCCGAATTGATCAGACCGGCGCGGCCCATGTAGCAGTTGGCCACCTGGTAACGGGTCAGGTCAATGGGGTGATCGGTGCACAGCTGGTCGTACATCTTCTTGTGAGACTTGGCGAACTTGATGGCCGTGAAGCCGCCATTGTTTTCGGGCTGCTTCTGCTTGATGATGTCGGCCTCGATGGTGACGCCCAGGTGGTTGGCCTGGCCGGTGAGGTCGGCGGCCACGTGGTAGTCGGTGCCGTTGTGGTTGAACTCAGAGTTGCGAGCGTAGCACCACAGGATGGTGGCCATGCCCAGATCGTG
Organism: Vulcanimicrobiota bacterium; assembly: GCA_050250895.1. Taxonomy (GTDB): domain Bacteria; phylum Vulcanimicrobiota; class Xenobia; order Xenobiales; family JADMJV01; genus CAYRFU01. Next base: position 57,160 of record JBFWNU010000008.1, read on the forward strand.
GGCCAGCTTGAAAGCCTGGGCGATCTCGACGATCTGACGGCGAGACTCGGCCGAGCCGAAATAGATGGTAGCGCCCACGGCCACGGCGCCCATATCCCAGGCTTGCTTGACGGTGCCGAACATGACCTGGTCATAGCTGTTGGGATAGGTCATCAGCTCATTATGGTTGATCTTGACCACGAACGGGATACGATGCGCATACTTGCGGGCCACGGCGCCGAGCACGCCATAGGTCGAAGCCACCGCGTTACAGCCGCCCTCGATGGCCAGTTTGACGATGTTTTCGGGATCGAAGTAGAGCGGGTTGGGCGCGAAGGAAGCGCCGGCGGTGTGCTCGATGCCCTGGTCGACCGGCAAGATCGAGAGGTAGCCGGTGTTGGCCAGACGGCCATGCCCGAAGAGCTGCTGCAGGCTGCGCAGCACTGGGATGGGGCGATCGGACTGGGTCCAGATATTGGCGACGAAGTCCGGTCCGGGGACGTGCAGGTTCGAGGCCGCAATGGTCTCGCACTTGTGCTTGAGAAGATAGTCGGCCTCGTCGCCGAGCAGGTCGTGGAGGTTGGTTTTTTCAGCCGTGATGCTCACTTGAATCCCTTCTTTGCGGTTGTCCCCGCAGGCAAAATTTTCTCCCTAACATTACCCCTCGAGGTCGAACATCCAAACCCTTTGGGCAATACCTTTTCCTGGCTTGGGAGGTCTGTTGCCTTTAACCTTCGAAGCCGGTGGCCCGGTATAAGCCGAAATCTTCTGGAGGTTAAGTGTGCCCAAGGCCCTGGTTGTCACCGAAAAGCCAAGCGTGGCTCGAGATATAGCGTCCGCACTGCGCGGCTTTGAAGACGAGAAAGAGTTCTTTGAGAACGACATGTTCGTGGTTACCTGGGCGGTGGGTCACCTGCTGGAGTTTCTCGAACCCGAAGCCATCGATCCTAAGTACAAGCGATGGATGCTCGAGGACTTGCCCATTATCCCGAGCCCGTTTTCGCTTCAGCCCAAGTCGGGTCAGAGCGAGCGTCTCAAAGTGCTCAAGAAGCTCTACAAGCGCGACGATGTCACTACCATTATCAACGCCTGCGACGCCGGTCGTGAAGGTGAGCTGATCTTCCGCGAGATCGTCGACTATCTCCACTCTTTCAAAAACTCGCCCAGTCCCAAACCGATGAAACGCCTGTGGCTGCAATCGATGACCAGCGAAGCCATCCGCGATGGCTTTTCTAGCTTGCGCCCCGGCGAAGAGTTCGACGGCCTGGGCTACGCGGCCCAGTGTCGCTCCGAGGCCGACTGGCTGATCGGGATCAACGCCACTCGTGCCCTGACCCGGCGCATGAAGACGCGCACCGAGAAGACGGCCTGGTCGGCCGGTCGAGTGCAGACGCCGACGCTGGCTTTGCTGGTCGACCGAGAACTCGAGAGTCTGGCCCACCGGCCCGAGCCGTTCTGGCGCATCAAAGCGAATTTTCGCGCGGGCGGCCACAGCTACGAGGGCACCTGGTATGATCCCGACTTCGTGCCCGATCCCGACCTGCCCCGAAAAGACGACTGGATCACCGAGCAGGCGGTGCTCGACCGCATCCTGGCCGAGATCACGGGCAAACCTGGTCACGCTCAAGAAACTCGCAAGCTGCACAAAGAGAGCGCTCGTCCGCTTTTTGACCTGACCAGTCTACAGCGCGAGGCCAACCGGCGCTTCGGTTTTTCGGCTCGTCAGACCCTGCAGGCAGCTCAGCGGCTCTATGAGACTCATAAAGCGCTCACTTATCCCAGAACCGACTCGAAGTGCCTGCCCAACGACTATAAAAACCATGTGCGCGAGGTGATCGACGGCTTTGCCTCGGGCACCGAGTTTGGCGGCGCGGCGCGCTACTTGCAGCAGAAGGGCCTGCAAAATCAGAGCAAGGTCTTCGATGATTCGCAGGTCAGCGACCACTTCGCCATCATCCCTACCAAAGGGCGCGTGCCTGCAGGCCTGTCCGGAGCTGACGCCAAGATTTACGATTTGGTGACGCGACGCTTCCTGGCGGCCTTCTACCCGCCGGCCGAGTGGACTCGAGTCGAGCGCACCACCGTGATTGAAGGTCATCATTTCCGTAGCCGAGCTCGCTTTCTGACCACCCCCGGCTGGTATGAGGTGTGGGGTAAGGAAGAAGGAGAAGGCAAATATTTGCCTCCCTTGCAGGCTCTCGACAAGGCTGCCAAGGAGTTGGCCGAGGGTCTGGCGGGCAAGGCCGTGGCTCCCAGCCAGGCTCGGCCCGGCTGGGCTGCGGTGCGTTGCGATAAGGCCGACTCGGAGTCTGACGAGACCCGCCCGCCGGCCCGCTATAGCGAGGCCCGCTTGTTGTCGCTGATGGAGCATGCCGGTAAGCAGGTCGAAGACGAAGAGATCACCGAGGTGCTTAAAGGGAAGGGCCTGGGCACTCCGGCTACCCGCGCCGACATCATCGAGAACCTGGTCTCGAAGCAGTATGCTCGCCGCGCCGAGAAGACCCTGAGGGCTACCCCCAAGGGTATCTTGCTCATCGATCTGTTGCGCCGCATCAAGGCCGAGCGATTGGCTTCTCCGCGCCTGACCGGCGAACTCGAGTTGCATCTGGCCGAGGTCGAAAGCGGCCAGCGCAGTCGCGACGACTTTATGGCCGAGGTGGTGGAGTACACCGAAGAGATCGTGCGCCTGGCCAAGACCTTTCAGTATGACGAACTCTATCTCAAGGACCCGCCGCTGGGCGATTGTCCCATCGCCAAGCACCTGAAGGTGGTCGAGCGGTCTCGCTTTTACTGCTCGGAAGACAATACCGGCAAGAACGGTCAGGGTGTGGGCTTTATCATCTGGAAAGAAAAGAACGGGCGCTACATCGACCGAACCACCATGGTCGAGCTGTTGACCCAGGGCGAGACTCCATTGCTGGAGGGTTTTCTCACCAGCCGCGGCCAGGGTTACAAGGGCAAGCTGCGCCTCGACAAAGAGGGCAATCTCGAACTGATCTCCGAAGACGGAAAGGTGGCGGGAGGCCCGGTGGCCGTGGTCGAGATTCCCGACGACGCTACCCCGCTGGTGGATTGTCCCTTCAACTCGGCGTGCAACATCTATCAGACCGAAGTGGCCTACCAGTGTCGCTGCGACGAGACTTGCAAGGCGACCCACAAGAAGCTCAAAAGCGTGGCGATCTTGCCGCGCGTGGTCTGCCACCGCGAAATCAGCCCGGAAGAGGCGGTGCAGTTCTTTGCCGAAGGCAAGACCGACGAGTGGGATAACTTCATTTCCCGTTACGGTCGCCCGTTTAAAGCCAAGCTCTTCCTGAAAGACAACGGCAAGCACGGCTTCGAGTTTGCGCCTCGTGCTCCCAAGAAGAAGAAGGAGAAAGCCCCCGACTCGGACCAGGGGACCAAGACGAAGGCCAAGTCCAAGAAGGGCAAGTCCACAGCCAACTCCAAGACCAAGTCCAAGGCCAAAACGAAGGCCAAAGCGAAGACCAGGGCCAAGACGAAAGCTAAGGCCAAAGCAAAGAAAGAATAAATCGTGGCCGCTTCTGCCTGGTGGAAGATCCACTGCACCCCCGAAGAGACCCAGGAGACCCTCGCGCGCATCCGAGACAATGCGAGCCCGGGCCCCACCTACTTCGTGCTGCTCATTCTCTCGACGTTGATCGCGGCCTACGGACTGGTCTCGAACTCGACCGCGACCGTGATCGGAGCGATGATCGTGGCTCCTTTGATGGGACCGATTCTGGGACTCGGTCTGGCGGTGGTGCGTAAAGACTCCGAAACGTTCTATAGCTCGCTGTTTGCCGAGGTGGTCGGGGTCGCGTTGGTGATCCTGACCGGAATGCTGGTGGCGTTCGTGGTCTCGCCTCACAGCATCGACTTCGCCCTGGGAGAGATCGTGGGCCGAACCCGGCCAACTCTGTATGACCTGGCCATAGGTTTTGCGGCCGGATTGGCCGGGGCCTACTGTACGGTCCATCCCAGGCTGCAGGCGTCGGTGGCTGGCGTGGCCATCGCCGTGGCTCTGGTGCCTCCCTTAACCGTGACCGGTCTGACCATGGCCGGAGCCATTGCCGGCGAGACCCAGTTCGACGCTCCGCTGGGCTCGTTTATGCTGTTTTTCGCCAATTTCCTCACCATTGAACTGGCTTCGATCATCGTCTTTTTAATGGCCGGTATGGGCGAACTCGACGCGGTGTTCAGCCGCCAGGGCCTGGGCCGTTCGTTGATCATCAAGTTGATGTTGCTGGTAGGGACCGGCTGGTTTCTCACCAATCAGTTACACAATCTGGTCCGCGAACGCATCGCTGGCGAAGAGTCAAGGCGCGTTCTCAGTGCCTATCTGGGCGGAGTCAAAGGGGCCCGCCTCGAGAGTTCTAGCGTGCAACTCTCTAAGCAGGGCACCTCGGTCTATGCGGTGGTCACCTCTCGGCAAGAGATTCGGCCCACGCAGGTGGCCGACATTGAAAAGCTGCTCGACGAGGCCCTGTCCGCAGACTATCGGCCCGTGACCCTGAGCGTTCGCTCGATCAGCTCTACCTGGGCTTCGGCTACGGAATTTCTGGATGAACCGCCGAGGGCCAAGCCCGACCCGGAGGCGCTGCGGCGCCAAGCTTTCGACCGTGTGTTTCGCCAGGCCCTCTCGAACCAGCCGATCGAGCTCGAATCGTTTCGCTTGCTCCCGAATACGGAGGGGGCGCGCCAGGCCCTGGTGACGGTGATTGCTCCCTATGCCATGAGCCCGCCCCTGGTTCGTGAACTAGAAACCCGGGTCAATGACGCCGTGGCCAAGGAGTCGGTTCTGGCCGGGCCTCCGGTGAAACTGACGGTCCGGAGCGTGGTCATCCGCTCGGCCAATGCCGACCAGGACGTTCCTTACTCGGCTCCCGACACCCGCTCGCAAGTCGAAAAGGAGCGGCTGGCGTTCGAGGCTTCGGTGCGCGAGAAACTCAGCGGACTGGTGGCAAGTCAGGGCGGCAGCAGCTTGCTGGAAGCCCACCTGAATCAAGATAAAGAGGCCTCCACCGAGGCTTTGCAGGTCGAGACGGTGAGGGTGGTTCTGCAGGCTCCCAAACTTTTGGCCCCCGACCTGGTGACCCACTGGGAAAAGGAGTTGAGTGACACCTTTTCAGACGACACGGTCAAGCGCGAATTTCAGCTCGAGATCGAGCAACGACTGGGAGCCACGATCGGTCGCTCTTTGTTGGAGCAGGAGGCCCGTAAAGCGGCCCAGGTGCGCCGCGTCGAGGCCAGCCTCGCCAAGGTCGTGAGCGCCGCCAAAGGGTGGGTCGACGGCCGGCCCGTGGTCTCTACCCTGGCTCCGCCTAAGCCCGGTGCTAAGCCGATTTTGGCCGTGGGGGCGGTAGTGGTGACGGTCACGCCGCTCAAGCCCGAAGTGGTGAAAAAGTGGGAGAAAAGCCTGCAACAAGACGAGCCCGATTACGTCGTGAAATTGGCCGTCGACAACCGCCTCGGTCGCCTGCTCCGGCCTTAGGGCCTGTCAGGAACTAACTCCCCTTAGCGGTTGAAGCGCTCTTCCAGGTCTTTGAGGGCCTGGCGTAGCTTGCCCTCGCCGTCTTTGGGCTTATCGCTCGTCGGTTCGGGCAGGCTCAAGCGCTTCTGCGAGTCGGACAGTTGACCGCTAAGCCCCTCGACCTCGGTCTGCAGCTCTTTGATCTCGCCCATCTTGACCGACAGCTGATTCTGCAACTGGGAGTTGCGTTGACCCAGCTCGGTGTGGGTGCGCTCGAGCTGCTTGGACAATTCTTCGATGCGGCCCTCGCGGGCTGAAATGACCAGCTTCTGGCGGGCCGAGACCTCAGTGAGCTTGGTGATCTCGATCCGAAGTCGGTCGACTTCGCCATTGTTGAGTTCATCTTCAAGGTCTCGGATACGCTCGAGTTTGGCCTTGATGGTCTCATCGAGTTCGCTGTTGCGCCGACGGGCCGCCTCGAGCTTTGCCTCGGCCTGCAAAAGTTTGCCCTCTAACTCGCCAATGAAATGTTCCTTGTCGATCAGGTTGCGCCGCATGTCCCGCATGCGCATCTCCCAGTCTTCGAGCCGGGTCCGCGCCATCTCTAGCTCGCTCTCGGTGTTATTGAGCTGGCGCCGGTATTCCTGAGACTGCTGGTCGGCGGTTTCGAGACGAGAGTTATAGCTTTCGAGTTCGGTCTGGGCCGACTGCAGGTCGCTCTTGAGCGAGAGGACCTGGCGCTCTTTTTCGGCGATACGAGCGTTGAGTTCGGCCACCGCCTGGCGCGTGCCCTCGAGTTGGCCCAGGGCCGAAGAGGTGTTGATATTGGCGTCGCGCAACTGGGCCTCGTAGCCCTGGAGTTCTTTCTCGCGCGTCGACAGAGCTTCTTCCAGGCGAAGCACCTCGGCCTGCGCCTCAGAGAGCTGGGCGCGAGCTCGAGTCAGCTCTTGCTGCAGCGAGACGGCGTCGAGCCCAAACTCGCCCGACGGCATCAGGCCCCGGGTTTCTTCTTGCAGGCCCTCGAGTTCGGCTACGCGTGACTGCAGTGTCTCCAACTCTTCGAGGAGCTCGGCGTTTTCGCTCGCCTTGTCCTCCAGTTCGCTCAGGCGGTGGTCGCGCGTGGAAAGCTCTTTGAGCAATTCGTTGATCCGTTGTCGAGAACTTTCGGTTTGCGTCTTGAGCTGCTCGATCTGTTCGAGCAGACGATCTCGCTCGGCCGCGTCGGAGCCGGGTCGCTCGGTGGCCAGGGTCAGTTGCCATTCGAGTTCGGCCAGCCGAGTGCGCGCCTTTTGCGCAGCCGCCTGGGCTTCGTCGTGGCGGCCTCTCAGCTCGTCGAGTTGGCCGCGAGTCTTGACCAATTCTTCTTGAGTGGAGTGAAGTCGTTCGGTAGCCTGGCCCAGCAGCGCCTTGAAGACGGCGCCTTCTTGCTGGGCATTGGCGACCGGTTCGAGACTGGCCAGGCGGTTTTCGGCTGCGGCCAGGCGGGACTCGCGGTCGGCCAGGTCGTCGCAAGCATCCGTGAGCTGGCTGCTGACCAGGGCCAGTTCTTCTTCCAACTCAGAGATCTGGGCGTTCTTGCCCTCGATCGACAGCTTGAGCTTCTCGAGTTCGGCGGGATCGGGGCCAGGGGTCGTTGCGCTTGCTTGTTCGAGGCGCCCCCGCAGCGCGGCTAGAGCGGCCTCGGTTTGGGACAGCCTCTGGGTCATCTCGTCGCGTTCTTCACGCAGCTTGCGGACCTGATTCTCGGCCATTTCGAGTTCTTGATCACGACTGTCGAGACGAGCCTGCAGTTCTTTGTCTTGGAGCCCTCGTTGGAATTTCTGGGCCCGCAACTGGTCCAGTTCTTTGCCCATCTGCTGCAGCTCTTCGTGGGTCCGTTGATGGCTGGCCAGACGGGCTTCGACCTCGGTCAGGCGGGTCTCGCGCTCGGCCAACATGGCTCGGACCTGCTCGAGCTCCTGGCTGTCTGAGCGCGCCTGAGTGAGCTCGCTCTCGAGCTCGGCCATTCGTTGGCGCAACTCGCCCTCGGAGGCCACCTGTTGCTCGAGCGCGGCAAATCGCGCCTGTTTGGCCTGATAGGCTCGTTTGAGCTTCTCGACCGCATCGTTGCGAACCAGAATCTGGGCCTTGAGCTTTTCGATGTGTTCGGCGGCCTGGCTGTTGCCCTGGCTGCGCGCCGCGGCCAGTTCTTGCTCGAGCACCTGGCTGTGCGCCTGGGCGGCCTCGAGCTGGCCACGCATCGCTTCGAGCTGAGCAGAACTGTCTTTGAGTCGGGCTTCGAGAGCCGGCAGCAGCGCCAGTTGGGCGCGCAGCTCTTCCAGTTCATGAAGGCTGCCCTGAGCCTGGTCGAGTTGCTGGCGCAGGTTCTCTGCCTCGAACTCGAGGGCGGTGAGTTCGACGACCCGAGCCTTGAGCTCTTCTGCCTCTTCGTTGGCCAGCGCGTGTTGGCGTTTGGCTTCGAGTAGCTGTTCCTCGAAAGAGCGCGCCTCTTGTTGGGCCTCTTCCAGGCTCTGGCGAAGGCCGGCCGCGGCCTCGGTGTCTTCGTGCTCGAGGTCGCGATAGCGAACTTTGAGCATTTCGAGTTCGCGGCTCAGGCTGCGAGCCTGGTTTTCAGCTCGATTGCGATTGTCGAGCGCTTCGGACAACTGAGCCGACAGGTCGGCCGAGCGAGACTGTTCGCCCGAGAGAGCCTCTTCGGCTTCTTGCAATCGGCTGCGAGCCTGGGCCAGATCCTGTTCCAGGAAAACGACCTGTTTCTCAGCTCGGACCAGGCGGGTTTGGGCGGCTTCGAGTTCTTGCTCGACCTGCTCGCGCCGCTCGGCCTCGGCCACCTTTTGCTGCTCGAGTTCGCCTTCGCGGCGAGTCAGGGCGTGGGCCAGTTCTTCGATCTGCTGACGCAGTTCTGCTTCGCGCTGGTTCCAGCTCTCGCGCTCGAGCTGGAATTGCTGGTCTTTCTGCCCCAGCATGTCGGCCAGTTTTTTTAACTTGTGGGCTCGGGCGTCTAGCTCCTGCGCGGCCAGATCTAGCTTGCCGCGGGCCTGTTCAAAGCGCGCCCGCATGATGTCGAGGTTCGAGGTGAGCGTTTCGACCTGGGTCCTGGCTGCATCCAGCGCCTGACCGGAGGCCTGCAACTCTTCTTCGCGGTCATCGAGCATCTTTCGCCGGCGCGAAAGCTCGTCTTCCAGTTCGGCGGCCCGGGTCTCGGCCGCCTCGAAATCGGCCAGGGCATGACCGAGCCGTTGACCCAATTCCTGGGCCTGTTGACGCGAAACCTCAAGCTGGGATTGATGTTGGGCCAGATCGGTCAGGGTTTCTTCAAGGTGAGCTTCGGCCTGTTCCAGGCGTTGGCGAGTCTCGGTCAGTTCTTCTTGCGTGCGGTCGGCCCGCTCGGTTTCGTTTTGCAGCGAATCGGCCAGGCTGGCCACTTCGGAGTGGGCTAGTTCGAGCTCAGAGCCGAGATGGTCCACATGGGCGTCGAGTTCAGCGACCCGGGTGCTGGCCTCAGCCAGGAGGCGCGCGTTCTCGGTTAGTTGTTCGGCCTGGGTGGCCACCTGGTTGCGGCGCTCGAAGAGTTCGCTCTGCAGCTCGTCGATTTGAGTGTCGGAGTCTTCCAGGCCGGAGTAGGCTTCCGCCAGGTTCCACTCCAGCTCGACCACCATCTCTTCGCGCTCGTTGAGCTGGTCGCGCAGGTCGCCAAGGGCCGCCTCGGAGGCCGCAAAGCGCTTTTCTAGATCGCTGAGATTCTGGGAGCGAAGGGTTTCTTTCTTTTGCGACTCGGCCAGTCGGGCCTCGAGCTCCTCACCGCGGGCGGTCTGGACCACCAGCATCTCGTCGAGCTCGAGAGCCAGTTCCTCACGCTCTTTGAGTGAGGCGTGGGCCTCTCGAAGAGCCTCTTGCTGCTCACGCAGTTTGGCGTCGCGCGCTTTGATAGCGGCGGCCATGGCACTGGCCTTCTCCTTGAGGGTGGTCAGGCTCTTGGAGGCTTTGATGAGTTTCTGCTCGAGAGCCTCGGCCAGGGCCTGGCGAGCCTTGAGTTCGGTCTCGAGGGTCTGGCGTTGGCTGAGCAGTTCTTCCAGGCGCTGCTCGCGCTGGCTGGCCGACTTGCCCATCTGCTCGAGTTCGTGGTCCCGGCGGGCCAGCTCTTGCTCGAGCTGGTCGACGCGTCCCTGGCCTTCGGCCAATTGGACTTCGAGCACCTCTACCTGGCTCAGATGCTGGGTCAATTCTTCGCGAGCCTGTTCGAGTTCTTGCCTGGTGGCGTTGAGTTCGGCCTCACGCACGGCCAGGGAACGGCGGGATTGTTCAAGCTGAGCCTCATGGTCGTCGCCGCTCGAGCGGGCCCGTTCCAGTTCGTCTTGCAACTCTTCTAGCAGCTTGTCGCGATCGCTGAGGCTCAGGTCGAGCTCTTCGACCCGAGCGGTCAGCTGCTCGACCTCGGTCTGGCTCGACTCGAGCTGATTACGCAGAGCTTCACCCTGATCGTTCTCTCCCTCGAGGGCGACCCGCAGGTCATCACAAGTCGTCTGCAGCCGTTCGAGCTCGGTCTTGAGCTGGTCGATGCGGCGGCTCGCGTTGGCCGCGGCGTCCTCAAGGTCGGCATTCTGGGCCTGGCTTTCTTCGAGCGCTTCTTCGAGGTCGCGCACCTCCAGTTCGCGCAACTCGAGCTGGGACTCGACGTCTGCCCGCGCCTGGCTTTGCTGCTCGAGTTCTGCGGTCAGCTCGTCGGCTCGAGACCGCTCGGTCTCGAGCTGGTGGGCCAGTTGGGCGCTTGCTTGCTCGACCTGTTTGCGCTGCTGTTCGCTATCGCCAAGGCGTTGCTTGAGATCGTAGACAATCTGATTGCGTTTCTCGATCTCCTGGGCCAGCTCGGTGATCTTGGCTTTAAACCCTTCGATGGCGCTGCCGGCCTGGCCCAGCTTCGAGCGCAGGCTTTCTACAGCCCGGCTGGCATCGTGATATTCGCTCTGCAGGTTCTGGCCCTGGCTGAGCTGTTGTTGCAGGCGGCTTTCGGTGTCGAGCAGCTGGCGCTCGAGTTTTTCGAGCTCTTCGGCTTGCTCGCCGCGCAATTCGATCAGCTCCTCTTCAAGGTGCGAGATGCGCTCCTGGCTTCGGCCCAGCGCCAGGCATCGGTCTTCAAACTGGGTCTGCAACTCAAGGCGCTGTTGCTGACTCTCGTCGAGCTGTCGGCGCAGTTCGTCGCCCTCGGATTCGGAATTCTCCAGTCGATGCGACAGATCGAGCAGTTCCGAGCCCAGCTCGTCGAGCAGGCGCTCTTTATCGGACAGCTCCTGCTGGGTGTCCTGACTGCGTTGACGGGCGCCGTCCAGCTCGTCTTGTAGCTCGTCTACCAGTTGCTGCAGACCCACGATGGTGGTCTGGCGTGCTTCGGCCAGCTCGAGCAGCTCGTGGTGAGCCGCGTCGGCGCTGCGCTCGGCGTCGGCCAGGCGAGTGCGATAGTGGTCCCGCTCACGGCGGGTGTCCTCAAGAGCCTCGGCCAGAGCCTGGGTCTTCTCTTTGAAAGCCGCCAGGGCGGGTCGCGCCTTCTCGAGCTTGGCAGCCAATTCGTCGAACTTCTCCTGCCGAGTGTGGCCGAGAGCGATGAGCTGGTTGCGCTGGCTATCCGCTTCGCGCAGTTTCTTCTCGAGGCCCTTGACCAGGGCGGCGGTTTGCTCGAGTTCCTGATCCTTCTTGGCCAGCTGGGTCCGCAACTCGCTTTGGCGCTCACGCTCAGAGGTCAGGCGGCGCTCCATGGAATCGAGCCTGGTTTGCTTTTCGGCCTGCAATCGCTGGCTCTTGTCCAGCTCCTGGGCCACCGCTTCGGACTGATGGATGGCCGCGTCGAGCTGCTCGCGGTAGCGTTTCTTTTCCTCCTGGTCTTCTTTGGCCCGCTGCATGAGGCGGCTGACTTCGGTGCTGGTCTGTTCGAGTTGGGTGTCGGTCTCGCGCAGCCGTTTTTCGAGGTCGAGGTTGCGCTGGCGGGCCTCGCTGAGCGACCGCTGCATCTCTGAGGTCTGCTCGTTACCGCTGCTGAGCCTCCGGCGGGCCGATTCTAGTTCGTTCTTGACCAGCACCAGTTCGGCGTCGCGATCGCCAACCGAGCGAGACAGGTCCTCGACCTTGTTCTTGAAGAGGGTCAGTTTCTCGAGCGTCTTGGAAAGTTTGCCTTCGAGGTCGAGGTTGCGTTGGGTGCTCTCGCCCAGTTCTCGCTCGGCGCGGTCGAGGGTTTCGCGCAACTCGACCATCTTGCGCCGAGTTCCACCCAGCTGAGCCTCGAGGTCGGTGACGCGGTCGCCTTTCTGGGTGAGCAGCTTTTCGGTGCGCTCGAGGGTGGCTCGGGTCGACTCGAAGTCGGCTTTGAGGCGCTCGAGCTGTTCTTCGATCTCCTGGCGCTGGAAGCGGCTGGTGTCACCGCTGCGCGAGAGATCGCGCACTTTCGCCTCAGAGAATCGCAGCTTTTGAACCAGACCGTCTTTCTCGGCCCGTAACGAGTTGAGCTGGCTCTCGCGGCGGGCCAGGGCGTCGGCCAGAGCGGCGCTCTCTTGCATCAACTGGCCAAGTTGTTGCTTGGCACTCTCGAGGCGACCGGCGGCCTGCTCGCCGCTGAGGTTTTGGCGGCGGGTGTCATTGAGGCTCTGAGTCAGTTCTTTGATGCGTTCTTCGGCCAGTTGGCGCGAGCGCTCGGACTCGGCGAAGCGATTTTTCAGGGTGGCCAGAGCGTCTTCGGCGCTGGCCGACTTGCCCATCATGTCCCTCAGTCGGCGCTGTTCTTGCAGGGCCAGTTCGAGATCTTGCTTAGAACGAGCAAGCTCCTGACGCAGGGTGCGCAGCAGCAGATCGTGTTCGTCGGCTTTCTTGGGAAGGTCGCTCAATCTTTTGCCCTATCCAGAAGTTCTCCGCGGGAGGTCATTTTTCTTGCCGTGAGTTTGTCTGCCGGGTAGGTCTGGTCGACGGAAATAGACAGACCCCGAGAGCCTGGCTCTCAGAACTAATGTTCTTGCCGAAGTCGTTGAATCCTCTTCAAAAAAGCGTCATGAAGGCACGTATTTTTCGACCCAGGCGGTCATGGTGGCCAGATCGATCATCCCCGAACGACGACCGGCCTCTTCCCCGCGAAAGAGGGCCAGAGTAGGCAGGCTCATCACCCGGTAACGCCGGGCTACGTCGGGCCAGGCCTCAGTGTCGAGTTTGACCACCCGAATGCGCCCGGCCACCCGCCTGGCAAACTGGGCCAGGGTAGGAGCCATCGCCTTGCATGGCCCACACCAGGGAGCCCAAAAATCAACGAGCACGGGCACGCCTGCCTGTCTGACCGCCGTCTCGAAGTCGGGTCCGGTGATATCGAGTGGATAACCCGGAGCCTTCGGGTTGAGCGCAGAGCGGCACTTGCCGCAAATGGGACCTTTCCGTTCGGGGTCCACTCGATTGACCGCGTCACACTCGGGACATACCACCTGCATTTTGTTCCTATTCCAGCCTCTGCTCGGTGGCCCTGCAGGTGGGCCGCCGTCGCTTGCCAAAGGGCGCCTCTATGCGTTGTTTTTGTTGGCTGCTATTGATTTTGTTGGTGGTAGGGCCGGGGCGGGCCGACACTCTCGACAGCCTGCTCGAAGCCGAGTGGCAGCACCTGTTGTCGGAAGATCCCCTGGTGGCGAGTTGGCTCGGCATTCCCGGGCATAACGATGGCTGGCCCGACCTTTCGGCGAGCGCCCGCAAGCGGCGACACGAGCACTATCGCCAGTTGCTGAGCCGGCTCGACCGTCTGGAGGGGCTCGCTCCCCAGGAGCAGCTCAATCTCGAGCTGTTTCGAGAGCAGATACGCTGGAAGGTCCAGGAGTACGAACTTGGCCTCGATCGGCTGGCCATCAACCAGCGGGATGGGATCCAGACGATCGGCAGTCTGGCCGATGCCCTGGAATTCTCGACTCTCAAAGACTACGAGGACTGGGTGACTCGCCTCGAGACCTTCCCTGGCTATGCGGCTCAGACCATCGAGCTGCTGCGGGAGGGCATCAAGACCGGGGTGATGCAGCCCCGGATCATCGTCGAGCGACTGCCCAGGCAGCTCGCCGACCAGATGGCCCAGGACCCCACCGATAGCATTTTTTACAAGCCCTTCAAGCAGCGGCCCCCACAGCTCGATCAGACCGCCTTCGACAGCCTGGCCGAACGCGCCCGCCACGCCATCTCGGAAGGGGTCGTGCCAGCCTATGGGCGGCTTCACCATTTCATCGAACAAGAGTATCTGCCGGCCAGCCCCCAAACGGTCGGAGCCTCGCAGTGGCCCCAGGGCCAGGCCGCTTACCAATTCTTGATCGGACGTTACACTACCACCGATATGACGGCCGACCAGATCCACCAGCTCGGCCTGGCCGAGGTCCAGCGTATCCGCGGCGAGATGGAACAGATCATCCATCAGGTCGGCTTTCGCGGCTCGTTTCGGGAGTTTCTCGACTCGTTGCGCACCGATCCCAGGTTCTACTACCACGACTCACAAGAGCTACTCAAGACCTACCGAGCCTTCTGCAATCGGGTCGACCTGCAGATGCCCACCATGTTCGGCAAGTTGCCGCGCCGACCGTACGGGGTCGAGCCGATTCCCGACTATATCGCCCCCGACACCACCACCGCCTACTATATGCCCCCCAGCGGTTCCAGGGCCGGCATCTACTACGTCAATCTCTACCAACCCGAGGCCCGTCCCAAATACGAGATCGAGGTGCTGACCCTCCACGAGTCGGTGCCCGGCCACCACCACCAGATTGCTCTAGCTCTCGAGCTCGAGGGTCTGCCGGCCTTTCGGCGCTATAGCGACGGGTTCGGCAGTTATACCGTCTTTGTCGAGGGGTGGGCGCTTTACGCCGAGAGCCTGGGCTACGAGATGGGTTTCTACGAGGATCCTTATTCGAAGTTCGGGCAGTTGACTTACGACATGTGGCGGGCCGTGCGCCTGGTCCTCGACACCGGCATTCACGCCAAGGGCTGGACTCGTCAACAAGCTATCGATTTCTTCTTGGAGAACACGGCTAAGACCAAATTGGACATCGTCAACGAGGTGGATCGCTACATCGCCTGGCCGGGGCAGGCTCTGGCCTACAAGATCGGGCAGTTGAAGATCCGCGAGTTGCGCACTCGGGCCGAAAAGGAGCTAGGCCCCCGGTTCGACCTGAGGGCCTTTCACGATGTGGTGCTCGGGCAGGGAGCCGTTTCGCTAAAAGTCTTGGAACAACAAGTCGACGCCTGGGTGTCAGGACAATCGGGTGCGAAGTAACACCGGTCGAATGCGCTCGGCGGCGGCGGGGGTGACCCGTCCCTTCGGCATGCCTTCCCAGTTGGCGGTGCCAAACCAGGTTCGCTGGCCCTGACGCAGCAGCACCGGGCGGCGAAGGATGGGGTTGTCGACGGGGTTGCTGGCTCGGCCGGCCGACAGGGCCAGTCCGGCTAGTCCGCAGGTGGCTAGATCGGCCGCCAATTTATGATCGCGAAGCGCGAGCTCGAGGGTGTTGGGCTGATGCATTGTATGTCCTCCATGAAAGTGGTGGACCCCGACCAGTGTGAGAGCTTGAAGGACATCTACGGCGGGCGCCGTGCGCTTCTTTAGCGGCCTCAAAAAAAGCTTAAAGGATGACGCCCGAAAAACTATTTCCGTTGTGTTAACCTGCTGCCATCAGTCACCAAAGCAGATGCCGAGGTCGCGCCCCGTCTGGAGAGTGTCGCAGTCGAGGTCGACGGTCTTCATGCGCCTGGTTGCCACGGCCAACGGCACGTGCTTGACGGTGGGGGGATCGAGGGCCACCATGACGCCATGCACGCCCTGCTCGAGAGCTCTCACTGCCGCGGCTCCGAAGCGCAACGAGATAAGCCGGTCGGTGGCGGTGGGGGTGCCACCTCGCTGCAGATGTCCCAAAACTACGTGCCGAGCTTCTTGTCCCGTCAGTTCTTGCAAGGCCTGGCAGACCTGATGGCCGATTCCGCCCAGGCGCTCGGCCTGACCCACCGACTTGCCGACGATCGAATGCGAGCCGCCCACCGGGCGGGCTCCTTCAGCCACCACGATCAGTGAGAAATGGGCTCCAGACCGGTTGCGCTGGGCCACCTTCTCGGCCACCTTCTCGAGGTCGAAAGGGATTTCGGGCAGCAGGATAGCGTCGGCGGTGCCGGCCACTCCGGCATGGAGGGCAATCCAACCGGCGTAACGCCCCATGACCTCGATGACCATGATGCGTTGGTGGGCCTGGGCGGTCGAGTGCAGCCGGTCGACGCATTCGGTGGCGAAAGCCACGGCCGTATCAAAACCGAAGGTGACGACGGTCCCATCGAGGTCATTGTCGATGGTCTTGGGCACACCGATAATGGGCATTCCCAACTGGTCGAGCTGGTTGGCGATGCCCATCGAGCCATCGCCCCCGATGGCAATCACGGCGTCGACAGCGAGGGCGCGCAGCTTGTCGATCAATTCCTGAGACCGGTCTTGTTCGGTGATGACCCCGTTTTGATCGATGACGGGGAAAGAGCAAGGGTTGCCTCGATTGGTGGTACCCAGGATGGTGCCGCCCAGGTGGGTGATGCCGCGGACTCGGGCCGGGGTGAGTTCGATGGTGCCTCCGTCGGGATAGTCCTCGGGAGCCAAAACGCCGTTATAACCGTCACGGATGCCCAAACATTCCCAGCCCAGGCGGGCCGACGCCTTGACCACGGCTCGGATGACGGCGTTGAGGCCCGGCGCGTCGCCGCCTCCGGTGCTGATAGCGATCTTACGAACATTCATGGGCCGCGCATTCGGTAGCGACGAGGAGCGGCCCTTCGCGCGCGGCCACAGCTGTCGAGAACCCCTCAGGGTTGGGCGAGCAGGCCTTTGACCACCTTCTCGAGCTCGTCCGGAGGCAGATAGCCGTTGTGGCGGAAGACGATGTTCCCCTGGCGGTTGACCACCAGCGTGGTGGGAATGGATTCGACCGGGCCGACGCGCTCGACCAGCGAACGGACCACTTGCAGGGCCGGGCCGCTGCGGGCAAAGATCGAGGGGTAGTTCAGGCCCACGGACTTGACCCAATCGGCATGGACGGCCTGATCCTGATCAAACGAGAATCCCACCACCCGTAGCCCCTGGTCGTTGTAGCGCTTTTGGAGGGTCACGAAAGTCGGCACCTGCTGGCGGCAGATGAGACACCAGGAGGCCCAGAACTCGAGTACCACGACCTTTCCGTCCAGCTCGCCGCGACTCACCCTGGCGCCGTTAGAGGCTGTCAGGGACCAGTCGGGTAGCGGGCCGAAGTTGTCAGCGCTGGCCAGTCCGGTCAACCACCAACCGACCAGTACCAGTACCAGGCTCTTGCAAGCTTTCAAACTAGACCTCCGTGGGCGTACGTCTGTGTATTATTTGACCCGGGGGTCCGCGGCCAAACCCGCTCTAGCCGCAGCAATTCTTCGCCGGACGTTCGGTCCGCAGCCTCAGCGCGTTCAAGACCACCAGAAGGGTAGCCCCGGTATCGGATAACACGGCCATCCAAAGGGTCAAACTGCCCTGTAAGACCAGCACCAGCGCGATCAGTTTCACGAAAATCGAGAAAATCACGTTCTGGCCGATGATTGCCATGGTTCGAGTGGCCAGTTGCCGGATGTACACCAGTCTGCCGAGGTCGTCCTGCATCAGCGCCACCTGAGCGGTCTCGATGGCCACATCGGTGCCGATCAGACCCATGGCCACTCCCACATCGGCCTGAGCCAGGGCCGGGGCGTCGTTGATGCCGTCGCCCACCATGGCGGTACTGCCCAGGCGTTGTTGCAGGTCGCGAATATGTTCGAGTTTCTGGCCGGGCAGAAGATCGGCCCGCACCTCTTGCAACCCTACCTGATCGGCCACCCGGCGAGCCACTCCCTGGTGATCGCCAGTCAAAAGCACGACTTGCCGGATGCCCTGACGAGAAAGTTGGTGCAGAGCCCGTTTGGCTTCGCAGCGGACCGTGTCGGCCAGCCGGATGCGTCCTTCGACTCGGTCAGGCGTGCCCACCAGCACCAGGGTTTCGTCGCCGCTCTCGTGGGGGTCGTGGTCGAAGAAGCGGGGTTTTCCCACGCGCAGCCGCTGGCCGCCCACGAGAGCTTCGGCCCCCAGGCCCGGGTAGGCTTGAAAATCGTGCGCGACCGGTAACTCGAGGCCGTCAGCCCGGTGGCGGATGGCCCGGGCCACCGGATGTTCCGAGAAACTCTCGACAGCGGCGGCTCGCAGCAGAACCTCCTGCTCGGTCCACTGTCCGGTGGTCTCGACCGAGGTCACGGCCAGGCGGCCGTGAGTCAACGTTCCGGTTTTGTCGAGGGCCAGTCCGCGCAGCTGGGCTACCAGTTCGAGGGCGGCCCCGCTTTTGACCAGTACGCCGTGGCGCGAGGCCTGTCCCAGAGCCGTGACCAGGGCCACCGGGGTGCTGATGACCAGAGCACACGGGCAGGCCAGGACCAGCAGGGTCAGGGCCCGATAGACCGCCTCTCCGTCGGTTGCACCTTGCCAGTGAGTGTACACCCCCAGGGCGGTGGCGGCCACCAGGACCAGCGGAGTGTACACCGCCGCGAACCGATCGATAGCCCGTTGCAAGGGCGCTTTCCGGCTTTGGGCCTCTTCTACCAACGCGGTGATGCGAGCCAGCGTGCTGTCGGCCTGAGCCCGCTCGACCTCGATGAGCAGCCCGCCGGTTTGATTGACCGTGCCTCCGTAGAGACTGGAGCCGGGTCCGACTTCGACGGGGCGACTCTCGCCGGTGAGGCTCGACTGGTCGATGGTGCTCTGGCCGCTGACTACCACCGCATCGACGGGGATTCGCTCGCCGGGCAACACCTTGAGCCGGTCGCCCACCACGACTTGCTCGACAGGCACCAGCTGGTCATCGGGCCGCCGGGCCTGGGTGGGGTGAAGCTCGAGTAGTTCGCGGGTGGCTGTCTGGGTGCGGGCGCTGGCTTTCTTTTCAAGCCATTGGCTCAGGCAGTAGAGAAACATGATGGCAGAGGCTTCGGCCCAGTCGCCCAGGGCCACGGCTCCCAGGGTGGCCAGGCTGGTGAGGGCGTTCATGTCGAATCCGAAGCGGGCCAACGAGCGTCCTCCGGCGAGCAGGGTGGGGCCCCCTGCCAGCAGAGCCGAGACCAGATAAAGCGACGGTTGCTGAGCCAGCCAGGCGGCCAGGGCCAGTAGCAGGCTGAGCACCAGGGGGTAGGGTGTGGCCACTTTGATGGATTGGCCATCGCGCACTGGCTTCCAGCCGTAGCCCAGGGCTTCGATGGCTGCGGCGGCCACGTTGAAGTCGCCATCGTGGGTGATGGAGGCCTGGAAGTTGACGGGGTTGACTCGAACGCTATACACACCCTGGGTGTGGCCCAGGACCTTCTCGACCTGAGCCAGTTCGTTGGCGCAACACAATCCGTGCATTTGGATCTTGGTGGTGTTCAAGTTCTTAGAAGGTAGCACAACTAAGGGCCGGGCTCAACAGGGAGGTCAGCTGTGGAGAGCGAATATTCCATTGAAGTCAATTCAATACTTGAGCGCGAGGAAGGTTTTTTACCGTGAAGCGGATCGGTGCGCTAGCTCTGATGATGTTCTGCCTGACCATGGCCGCTCAGGCCGATTATACGGGCTACTACGATTACTATAAGGTCAAGCCGGGCGACACGGTCGCTTCCGTGGCCGCCAAACACGGGGTGGCCCCCAACGCCATCGTGGCCATGAATCCGGCCCTGGCCAGCGGAGAGAAACAACTCTCGGACATGCATTTTCTGTGCGTTCCCAAGCAAGACCCGCCGGCCCCGGTGGCCAAGAAGAAGCGCAAGCCCGCTCCCAAGCCCGAGCCCGAAGAAGATGAAGATGACGAAGTGGCCGCCGAGCCAACCCGCGAGACGGTCACCGACGAAGAGCTAGAGTACCTGGCCGAAATGGCCACCAAGAAATCCGGTCACCAGCGCACGGCCCGGGTCAACCTGGGCCACGTCAACAAGGTGATCTCGAGCGATGGTCGGGTCACTATCATCCCCAGCGCCAGACCCAAGCTGGCCTCGTTGCCCAAGGCACATCGCAAAGTGCTGGCCTCGCGCCAGGGGCGGCGTATCCACGCCCTGCTCAAGTCGTGCCGCAGCTATATGGGCGTGCCTTACGTCTGGGGCGGCGAGAGCCCTGGCGGATTCGATTGCTCGGGCTACGTTCAGTATGTCTTTTCCAAGCACGGCGTGCGTTTGCCCCGCACCGCCGATATCCAGTTCAATGTAGGTGAACGCGTCAAAAGGGGTCAAGAACGGCCGGGCGACCTGGTTTTTTTCGAGACTTACGCCCCCGGTGCTTCTCATGTCGGCGTGTATCTGGGCAACGACTACTTCATTCACGCCAGTTCTGCCCAGGGCGCCATCTCGGTCTCGAGCTTGAGGGAAGAGTTCTTCTCCGAACGCTACCTCGGGGCACGCCGTAACCTCTAGCCGTAAGGGTATCCCTGGGGATACCCACAGAGAAATCCAAAGAAGCATTTGCGGCCGTCTCCTGGCTGGCATCATAGGATCAGAAAGTAATCGAAATGGAGCTGATCCTATGTTGAACTGGGCACTTGCATTTTTTATCCTGGCCATCATCGCGGCTATCTTCGGGTTCGGTGGAGTAGCCACCGCCTCGGCAGGCATCGCCAAGATGCTGTTCTTTGTCTTTCTGGTGCTGCTGGTGATCTCGTTTGCGGTGCGAGCGGTCCAGGGCCGCTCGGTCGTATAGCACGCAGGGGATAGGCGCGGCGGTCGTGAAATGGCCGCCGTGGCCGCAACTGTCAAGCGCAAGACGGGCGTCGCACTATTGGTGTTGGCGGCCGTTTTGTCTTTTCTGCCCTATCCCAGTTCGACGGAGGGACCTGGCCCAGAGCGAGTCTGGTTTACGAGTGATCCGCCGGGCGCCCAGGTGTGGTGGATCGCCGAGCAAAGCCAGCCCAGATTGCTCGGGGTGACTCCGATCGGAGCCGAGGCTAAGCCGGCGGCCGATGAGCGGGGTCAGTTGCGCATTACCCTGCCCGGCTATCAAATGATCGAAAAGCCTCTCAACAGCGTTCCCTCATCCTTAGCGCTCGAGCGCGCGGGACTGTTCAAGTATCTTCGCGCCCGCCGTCCACTGCTCTTGGTTTCGCTGTTGTTGGTGGTAGTGGCTGGCTGGCTGTTCAAACCCGAGGGCGGCTCGGCTCAGACGGATGAGCCCGAGCAGTTGCTTCCGGGCGGACGGGTCGGACCGTATCGCCTGGGTGAGAAAGTGGGGGAGGGAGCCATGGCCGAGGTCTTCTCGGCCACGCCGCTGGCGGGCGGTCCGAAGGTGGCGGTGAAGGTGATCTTTGAAGAACTTTGTCGCGACCCGGAGTTCGTGCGCCGATTTCAACGCGAGGTCTCCATCTGCCAGGGGTTCGACCACGCCGGGTTGGTCACCGTCAGAGAATTCGGCCAGCTCGAGAACCGCTTCTGGCTGGCCATGGATTTCGTCGAGGGGCGCCAACTCGGCGAGTTGGTGGCCGCAGGCTTGCCGGCCGAGCGCATCCTCAAGCTGGGCAGGGCCCTGTGCCGAGCTCTAGCCGCGGCCCATCAAAAGGGAGTGGTGCACCGCGACCTCAAGAGCGACAACATCATCGTGAGCGACGATGATCTCCCCGTCATCACCGACTTTGGCCTGGCCCGCTCGGACCACTACGAGAAGATCACCAAGACGGCCTCGACCCTGGGCACACCGGCCTATATGCCGCCAGAGCAGGTCTCGACCCCCAACTCGGGTCCTAGAGCTGATCTGTACTCACTGGGAGTGGTCCTCTACGAGATGTGCACCGGTGACGTGCCCTTTTCGGGCGACCCGATCCCGGTGATCATCAGCCACCTCAACGATCCTCCGCCCCCAATCGAGCGCCAGGACCTGCCCGACGGGCTCAAGGCGGTGGTGATGCGCCTGCTCGAAAAAGAGCCGGACGACCGCTATGCCGATGCTCGTGAGGTCGAGGCAGCCCTGGCCGCGCTCTAGAACTGCTCGAGCCACTGCTCAAAGAGCAGCCGTGGCTGCTCCGGGCCCTCGGCGCGTTGGGCCGGGTCCAACGACATCAAGCGGCTCACCATGGCCACCAGGCCGGGGGGCAAATCGGGTCGCAGTGCAGCCAGGTCGGCCGGCGATTGGGTCGCCTGAGCCGTCAGCATCTCGAGAGTGTTGCCTTCATAAGGCAGCCGCCCGCCCAGGCACTCGAACAGCATCACGCCCAGCGAGTAATAGTCGCAGCGCCAGTCGACGGGGGCCGACCCCAGCTGCTCGGGAGCCATATAACCCACGGTGCCCAGGGCGTCACCGGCCTGGGTCAACCGCTGCTCATCCACCAGCAAGGCGATGCCGAAGTCCATCAATTTAACCCTGGAACCGTGCACCATGACATTGGAGGGCTTGAGGTCGCGATGAACGATGCCGCGTCCGTGGGCATAGGCCAGGGCGTCGGCGAGCTGAATGGCCCACTCCAGCACCTGCCGTGGTTCGAGCGGCTGGCCGAGCAGGGCCGACATCGGCGTGCCCTCGACGTATTCGCTGACCAGATAGTGCTGGTTGACCACGGTGCCCCAATCGTAGAGCTTGACGATGTTGGGATGGTCCAACTCGCGGTAAATGTTGATTTCGCGCCGGAACCGCTCGACGAACTCAGGGTTTTGGGAAAAGCGACGGGATAATAGCTTGAGTGCGGCCGGCACCGGGTCGCCGGGTTTTTTCACCAGGTAGACGCGCGCCATACCGCCCACGCCCAGGCCCCGCTCGACCACGTATCCGTCCAGGTTCGAGCCGATCTCGACCTGACCGGCTGCGACCTGGGCCAACTCTTTGGCCCGACCACGTTCGCCCTGCCAGCCCCGGTAACCCAGTCCGGCGCTCCCGGCCAGACTCAGCCAGGCCAGCAGTAGCAGCGGATTGTGTCGGACCCAATAGAACGCGGGGGTGAGCACCGGTAGGCGCGGCTTGAGCGCCAGGGCCCCACGAGCCGGGTAGGTTGGCGAGGACGGGCTGAAGAAGTCGCGCGGAATCTCCTTTTCGAGGTCGTGATAACCGGCCAGCTTGAAGACGTAACGGTTGTCGAGGCCTTCTTTGGGGTTGAGCCTTAGTGGGCCAGGAGTCTTGCCGATGGGAACCAGGTGCAGGCCGGCCAGATCGATTCTCTGGACGAAGACTTCGGCCCCTGGGGGGCGGGTTCGGATATACCAGGCCCCGGGCTCGGGACGTTGGCCCAGCCACCAGGCCAGATGCATAGCGAAAAAAGCCGCGGCGAGGGCGCCCAGCCGAGACATCGTGCGCAGGTGACCGGCTTGCTCTGACATAGCCACAGATTCTGCAGAACGTGGACTTTGGACCTTTTGCCTGCTAACATTACGGACGGAGGGTTGTATTTCTTTGCGGCGAGGCAGTCGGGGATTTTCACTGGGAGAGATCCTGGTTTCTTTGATTATCCTTTCGACCCTATCGGTCGTGTTGGTGGGCGTGATTCCCGCCACCGTGTCAGGCCTCAAGGACGCCGGCCGCCGCGCCGACGCGGCCGTGATCGCCGAGGGCACGCTAGAGTTGCTCAAGAGAGATGGCTTCGACTTGCTGCCCGAAGGCGCCCTCACCACCATCTCGCAGAACGGGACCAGCTATGATGTTTCAGTCGAGTTGGGTCAGGCCACCACTTCCGACGGAGCGCCCATCCCCGAGACGGTGGCCCGGGACGTGCGCGTGGTCGTGCAGTGGAAAGTAGGCTCAGGCATCAAGAAACACGTCACCCGGACGACTTTCTATGACTACATCTAGGCGGGCCCCAGGCTTTACGCTCATCGAAATTCTGGTGGTGTGTTTCCTGAGCGTCATCGTGCTGCTCTTGATGATGCAGTTGATGCTGCCGTCAGTGCTGTTGTTCAAAACCGAATCCTCGCGCTCGGAGGCGCAACAGAGCGTCTTGATCCTGGTCCATCGCCTCGAGTCGCAACTGAACAACTCGCAGTTGGCCTCGGTCACGATCTTGCCTGATTACGGGGCCATCTCGTTTCAGCAACTGGTCGAGGCCGACCCGTTCGCCTCGGACACCGGTAAGCCCAAACAACAAGATTATTTCACGATCTACTTCTACGACTCCACGGCCCAGACGGTCTATCAGAGGAGGTGGCCGCCCGGGCCTCCCAATCTCGGCAGCACTTACGATTTCAGCGACGCCACCAAGCCCCAGCGGCTGACCCAGGCTCATCTCGAACAGATCTGCCTGACCCGGACCGGCGAGGAGCGGGTGGTGGGGCGTAACATCTCCACCTGGGAGGTTGACGACGATGATAACTCTCCCTTCAATCTTAATCCGCCCTTGAGGCTTACCTTGACCTGTTCGGTCGAGGCCTCGGGACAGGGACGCGATCGAGTTGAGGAGTTTACGATGACGAGTCGAATAACCCCAAGGAACGTAGTATGGTGAGAAGACGCGGCTTATCGCTGGCGATGGTCCTGGCCATCGTGACCATTATGATGCTGGTGGCGGCGGCCATGACGGCCCTGTTCACCATGAATCTGAATCTAACTCAGGGGTACTATAACGGCACTATCGCGCTCAAAGAGGCGGAAGCCGGTATCAATGAACTGATGTATCGGCTCTCTGAAGACGCCAACTATGGCCGAGCCGGTCAAGAGATTCGGGGCACCACCAACCCCGATTTCGACCCCCGCGAGTGCTATCATGTCATCACCTTTTCGGGTAGCGGGGGCTTTGCCCGCTCGACCAACAACACGGCCGGCGACAGTCCTTCTGGCGCTCTGGGACGCACCGTTCCCACCGGCCATATCCACGTGGTCTCCACCGGCTTCTGCCGCGGGGTCTATCGCACTGTCGAGGCCGTCATCGCCAAGCCTCCCAATCCCTTCGGGATCGCCACCAGCGGCAAAATCCACTCGCGTGACCCCTTGACGGTCTTAGGTATCGAGGACCCCTCGCGCATCGGCGCGGAGGAGCGGCCGGGTCATATCGTCTGCAACTCGGCCGAAGGGGTCGTGATCGAGCAGGGCCCAGACGACGCTCGCCACACTCAGGTGTCCGGGTTCATCAAAACGGTGGGCAACATCAGTCTCGACCCCAACGCCGAAGTGGTGGGGGGGCTGCGTCCGAACTCTTCACCGACGCAACTGCTCGACATCGATCTCAGCAAGTTCAATACCCAGGGCAAGTCCGGCACGGCCAACATCATCGATGCCAGCTTCAACAGCCCTCAGGTGCTCGATATTCTCTACTACGCGGGCGCGGATCTGACCTATAACTCGAGTGTCCGGCTCAACAACGGCGTGCTCTATTGCGCCAAGGACCTGGTCATCAACGGCTCGGTGTCGGGAGTCGGAGCCATCGTCGCCCGGGGCAAAATCGAGATCAACAACGGAGTCGCCCTCTCGGGTATCGATGGCAGCCAGGTCGCTTTGCTGGCCGATGGCCCCATCGTCTTGCGAGGGGGCGGCAACTACTTTCGCGGACTGGTCTACAGTCGCAGCAACATCGACGCCCGCAACATCGTAGTGCTGGGCGGCATGGTGGTCAACAACCCCGACCCCGCCGGCGGGGCGGCTGAACTCGAGAACGTGACCATCTATAACGACGAGTCGGTGGGCGAGATCAAGTTTACGGTTGTGAGCAGCAGCCAGGTCACCACTGCCAGCGAGTATACCCAGCCCAACGGAAGCGGCCTCGGGCTGGCAGCGGTCGATGGCACCGGAACCGAATTTGGCGGGGTGGGTAACGTGGACCCCAACGGGGCGACCTGGGCGTTCGGCACCAGTCCCGAAGAAATCCAAAAACTCAGTTTTTATCTGACCAATTCCGTGACAGCCAGTTATGGCTTGGGCAATACTCCTCTGGCCAGCCTGGACCCTAGTCAGATACCCAGTGACGCGGGCGGCCTGGTCGATATGTTGACCGGAATGAATACAAACCTGCTCGATGTTGAGGCGGCCAAAGCCGAGATCGAGACGCTGGAAAGCGAGATCAGCAATCTGCAGTCACAGCTCAGTAGCGATCCTGATGCGGACAACTCCGGCATCGAGTCTCAGATCGCCGCCAAAGAAGCCGAGAAGACCGCTCAAGAAGCCCTACGCGACCAGGCCATGGCGGACTATGAGGCGGCCGTAGCCGCGTTCGTCCAAGCCTACACCGATTTTGCCCAAAAGCACCCGGCTGCTAACGGTTCCTACCATCAGGGGGGGACCGGGCGTCTGCTCGACGTGACCGTGAACTACGAGTTCAACTTCAACGAATACCTACCCGAGAGCGACACCCTCAAGATCACCGCCTGGCACCAGATCAACGGCCGACCCTGAGGCGGGGGGGCGCAAACTGGTATTTTAACGCGGAGTTCAGCGGAGGACGCAAAGGTCGCGGAGGGGTTGCAGGGTTTGGGGGAGGTAGGCTCTCTAAGCGATCTTTCTTGGTTGAGGCCGATGCGGTTGGAAGGTCGTTCCACCGCAGTTCAAGACGTCGCCGGCCGCCAGCCAGGCGGTGTCGGTTTTGGCACGTGGTGGTGCCGTCCTCGGGCGAGGTTGCTCTTCCGTGCAGAAGTCGGCTTGCCCGCGACCGTGGTCGAGCCACCCAGGCTGCCGGCGGCGGTACGGCGCCAGGTGGTGCCGGATTCGGCACGTGGTAGCGCCGTACTGTTGCTGTTCCGTGCGGAAGTCGGCTTGCCCCGCGACCGTGGCCGAGCTACCGGTCGGCGGCGGTACGGCGCCAGGTGGTGCCGGATTCGGCACGTGGTAGCGCCGTACTGTTGCTGTTCCGTGCGGAAGTCGGCCGGCCCCGCGACCGTGGTCGAGCACCCAGGCTGACGGCGGCGGTAACGGCACCAGGTGGTCGCCAGGACGCTCACCCCACGCCCCCCACAACCCTCTCCGTGCCCTCCTGATCTCCGCGGTTTATTCCCAGGCACCCCACTGGCGAGCCCACCGACCTGTGCTTGTGCTTCGACCAGGCGCCGGGCCTGTTCCGTGCGGAAGTCGGCTTGACCCGCGACCGTGGTCGAGCTACCGGTCGGCGGCGGTACGGCACCAGGTGGTCGCCAGGACGCTCACCCCCACAGCCGTCTCCGTGCCCTCTTGATCTCCGCGGTTTATCTCCCAGGCACCCCCCTGGCGAGCCACAGCCCTCTGCGCCTTTGCGAATCCACGGGCGACCGCAGGCCCTAAAAGTAAAAAGCCCCGTGATTGAGACGGAGCCAGACTGGTTGGACGACCAGTTATATATGAAAGACTACTCGGGGCGTTGAGTTTTTACACCGACCAGCTCCATGACGGAGCGAGTCTTTTTCCACTCTACCTTCAAGTAACCCGATACCCGCGGACGTGCGCCTGAGCGCTGTTCACGATTCTCTTTTTCGTCTTTTCCGATGAGAGCTGCCAAACCGCCGGCCATAATCCTCATCTCCCTTACCGTGTTCTTGATCTCATTGTAGCCTGGCCGGGGAAGCTGGCGAAGGTCAACTCCTTGCGACGAAGTTAATCCTGTGAACGGATATTGCTGACATGTTGTTGGCTTGTTAATTCTGGCTGATTTGAGCCAGAGTGACCACCACGGTGTCGGTTTTGCCCTGGTGGCGGCGCTGGAAGGTCATCTTGGTGCCGGGGGCGCTGTTGGCCACCTGTTCGCGCAGGGCGTCGGGCTCAGACAGTTTCTGGCCGTCGGCCTCGAGCAAGATGTCGCCCTTCTCGATGCCGGCTTGGTGGGCCGGGCCGTCGCGTTCGAGATCGGTCACGATCAGGCCCTCCGGCGAGGGCAGGTCCAGCAATTCGACCGCAGCCAGGGTGACGGGTTGCGTTCGCAGGCCCAGGTAAGAGCGGTCGATCTTGCCGTGGGCAATGAGTTTCTCGGCCACGTTCCGGGCCGTGTTCGAGGGGACGGCAAAGCCGATCCCCTGGGCGAACGGAATGATGGCCGTGTTGATGCCCACGATCTGCCCTTTGAGGTTGGCCAGCGGCCCGCCACTGTTGCCGGGGTTGATGGCGGCGTCGGTTTGCAAGAGGCCGGTCAGCTCTTTGCCGGGAGCCTCCAGCCGCCGTCCCCGACTCGAGAGCACACCGACCGTGACCGAGTGCCCGAAACCATAGGGATTACCCACGGCGACCAGCCACTCTCCCACCTGGATTGCGTCGGAGTCGCCAAACTCGAGGTAGGCCAGGTCTTTGGCCTGGATTCGCACCACGGCCAGGTCGGTGAAGGGGTCGGCCCCTACCAGGGTGGCCATCAGCGGCTCGCGGTCCGGCAGACTGACGCGAATCTTCTTGGCCTTGCGCACCACGTGATGGTTGGTCAGCAGGTAGCCATCGGCTCGAATGACCACCGCCGAGCCTTCTCCTAACGAGGGACGAGCCTCGGGAGACAGGTCGGTGGGGTCGACCTGGTCTGAACTAGAGACCTGAATGCTGGCCACGGCCTTTCCGACCGCCTCGGCGGCTGCTTCGACCTGATCGAACCTGCTCTCTCCGGTCGAGACCACCGTGACCGGCGAGGCCGGACCCGACGAGCCGACTCGCATCAGGCCGCCCCCGACCAGTGCCCCCAGCAGCGCGGCGAGAAAATAGCCCGCCGCCTGCTGTTTCACGAGGTCAGGCCGACGGCCTTCGAGTCAAAGACCACGGGGGCGTCTTTCCATAGACCCTCGAGGTCGTAGAACTCGCGCTCTTGCTGGAGGAAGACGTGAATCACTACATCGCCGTAGTCAATCAAGATCCAGGCCCCTTCTTCCAGGCCCTGAATGCGTCGCTTCTGGTGCCCCTTCTGGTTGAGCGATTCTTCGATCGAGCGCGCGATGTCGCGAGTCTGCACTCGGGTGGGAGCGCTGCTGACCACGAAATAATCGCACAGGACGCTGATCTTGCCGACATCGAGAATGACCACATCGCGGGCTCGCTTGTCGACGGCTGTGTCGGCTGCGGTTTGGGCAATTTGCAGACTATCCAATAACAGGTTCCTCTCTTGCTGGCAGGCCGTGCCGCCCCCAACTCTTAGCCGGATGCGGCCTTAACCCCTTTCCGGTAAAGGTGATGCTGGCGGATGTAGCTTTCGACCGCCCAGGGTACAAGATATCCGACCGGGCGCCCCTCGGCCACCCTCGTGCGGATGTCGCTCGAGGAGATATCCAGCGCCGGCATGGCGAGCACTCGGATTTTGTCACGTCGGCTCAATCCGAGCTGGTCGAGGTGACGACCAAGTTCGTCTAGTCCGAAGCCGGGCCGCGTGGCCGCCACCATCAACTCCAGTCGCTCGAGCACCTCGTCGAGCGATTTCCAGCGATAGCGAAGCGCGTCAGCTCCAGTGATGAACGTATAGCGATGCTCGGCCGGCAGCTGGCGCAGTGTGTCGATGGTATAAGAAGCCTCGGCACTGTCGAGTTCGAGCGTGCATACCTTGAACTCGGGCCTATCGGCGATGGCGACCCGGACCATCGCCAGCCGGTCTTCGGCCGGGGCCAGGTCGGTTTTCTTGTGGACCGGAGCCCGGTTGGGCACGAACCAGACCTGTTCCAGGTCCAGCTCGTACCGGGCTTCCTGAGCGAGAAAAAGATGACCGTGGTGAATCGGGTTGAAGGTTCCACCAATCAGGCCGATCCTCACTTCTTCAAGAAGTTCCTCAAGACGGTCTGCAAGATGCCGCCGTTTTTGTAATATTCGACTTCGACTCCGGTGTCGAGCCGCACGTCGACCTCGAACTTCTTGACCGTTCCGTCTTGGGCGGTGGCGGTGACGGTGAGAGTCTGGCGGGGCTTGACCGAATCGCTGACGGGAATGTCGTAAGACTCGTGGCCGGTCAGAGCCAGGCTCTCCCAGTTCTGGCCTTTGGCGAAGGTGAGCGGTAACACGCCCATCATCACCAGGTTGCTGCGATGGATGCGCTCGAAGCTCTCGGCGATGACCGCGCGCACGCCCAGCAAGAAGGTTCCTTTGGCGGCCCAGTCACGGCTGGATCCCATTCCGTAGTCTTTGCCCGCCAGAATCACCAGGGGAGTCTGGTCGGCCTTGTACCTGAGCGAGGCATCGTAGATACTCATCTCTTCACCGGTGGGCAGATAATAGGTTACGCCGCCTTCGGACCCCGGCACCAGTAGATTGCGCAGGCGCACGTTGGCAAACGTGCCGCGGGTCATGACCCGGTCGTTGCCGCGGCGCGAACCGTAGCTGTTGAACATGGCGCGCTCGACCCCATGTTCGGTCAGATACTGACCGGCCGGGCTCTTGGGCGAGATCGAGCCGGCCGGAGAGATGTGGTCAGTGGTCACCGAGTCACCGGCTAAGACCAGCACCCGGGCCTTTACGATGGCCTCGACGGGGGCGGGCGTCACCGGCAGGTCGACGAAGAAGGGCGGTTCCTGAATGTAGGTGCTTTCTTCGTTCCAGTTGTAGACGGGGGTGTCGTCGGAGGGGATGGCGTTCCAGGTTTCGTTGCCGTCATAGACGTTGCCGTACTGGCTGGTGTACAACTCGGGCGAGAGGCTGCTCTGGATGGTGTCGAGGATCTCTTGCTGGGTCGGCCAGATGTCTTTGAGATACACATCCTGGCCGTCTTTGTCTCGGCCTAAAGGCTCTTCGTTGAGATCGATATCGACGGTGCCGGCCAGGGCGTAGGCCACCACCAGCGGAGGTGAGGCCAGATAGTTGGCCCGAACGTCAGGCGAGATACGTCCGGCGAAATTGCGGTTGCCCGACAGCACCGAGGCGGCTACCAGGTTGCCGGCGTTGACCGCCTCGCGGACCGGGTCGGGCAGAGGACCGGAGTTGCCGATGCAGGTGGTGCAGCCGTAACCCACGGTGTGAAAACCAAGCTGCTCTAGATAGCCGGTCAGGCCAGCCTTGTTGAGATACTCGGTTACCACCTTCGAGCCGGGAGCCAGGCTAGTCTTGACGTAGGGCTTGCTTTCGAGGCCTTTCTCGACGGCTTTTTTCGCCAACAGCCCCGCCCCGACCATGACGCTGGGATTGCTGGTGTTAGTGCAACTCGTGATGGCCGCAATGACGACGGCTCCGTGGCCGATTTCGGTGCTGCTGCCATTATTCTTGACCAGCCCGCGACTATGGAGCTGGTCCTCGGTGATGGCAAAACCCTTGGGCCCGACCGGGGCCGTCAACACCTGGTGGAAGTAAGGTTTCATCTTGGAGAGTTCGATCCGGTCCTGGGGGCGCAGCGGGCCGGCCAGGCTCGGTTCGACCGTCGAGAGGTCGAGTTCGAGCGTATCCGAGAACTCCGGGTCAGGAGTGGCGTCGGTGCGGAAGAGGCCTTGCTCGCGGCAATAGGCTTCGACTAGCTTGACGGTGGCTTCGTCCCGCCCGGTGCGGCGCAGATAGTTGAGCACCTCGTCATCGACCGGAAAAAAGCCCATCGTGGCGCCATATTCGGGGGCCATATTGGCGATGGTGGCGCGGTCGGGCAGGCTCATGTTGGACAGGCCCGAGCCATAGAACTCCACGAACTTCTCGACCACGCCCTTCTTGCGCAGCATTTCGGTCACCACCAGCACCAGATCGGTAGCGGTGGCGCCTTCGCGCAGTTGGCCGGTGAGCTTGAAGCCCACCACCTCGGGCATGACCATGTAGACGGGTTGCCCGAGCATGGCGGCCTCGGCTTCGATGCCGCCTACGCCCCAACCCAAGACGCCCAATCCGTTGATCATGGTGGTGTGACTATCGGTGCCGACTAGAGTGTCGGGCAGGGCCACCTTGCCACCTTTGGGGTCATCGAATAGCTGGACCACGTTGGCCAAAAATTCGAGATTGACCTGATGGACGATGCCGGTCGCGGGCGGCACCACCTTGAAGTTGTTGAACGCTTTCTGTCCCCAGTGGAGAAACTCGTAACGCTCGATGTTGCGCTCGAATTCGAGCTTGGAATTCAGGCGGATGGCGTCGGGCCGACCAAAAACGTCGACCTGGACACTGTGGTCGATGACCAGATCGACGGGCACGATAGGATTGATCTTGCCTGGATCCCCACCCATTCGTCGCATGGCACTGCGCAGGGCAGCCAGATCGACGACTGCCGGCACACCGGTGAAATCCTGAAGGATGACCCGGGCCGGCAGATAGGGGATTTCGATCGGCTCGTAGGCGGCCGGATTCCAGTTGGCCAGGTTGACGACGTCAGCTTCCTCTACCAGAACTCCATCGTAGTTACGCAGAGCATTCTCTAGCAGAATCTTGATAGAAAAGGGCAACCTCTCGATGCGACCGATGCCTTGCTCGGTGAGTTTGGCCAGGCGATAAAGGTTGGCCGGGCCGTTGCCGGTTTCGAATTGCCCACGGGCTGCGAAGTCTTTGCTCATCTGTTGGTCTCCGTTTTTCGTCTTACCTATAAGACTATCGAGTCCAACAGCCCGGATCCTGCTAGCTAGACTGCGCGGTGAGCCTACTTCTGTTCTTTCTTGTCAGAAAGGTTCTTCAGGCTCTGGCGCAGGTCGTGGTATTCGTCTTGCGTCTCGGCTTTGAAGTCATCCCATTCTTCGGCCGTCACGTCGGCAAAGTGCTGGGCGTTCTTTTCCAATTCCTGGTATTGCTCTTCGCTCTCGTTTACCATCTCCTGAAATTCGTCGGCCGCGTCGTCTTTGAAATTTTTGGCTTCGGCTTTGAACTCGTCGAGCTCCTGGCGAGCTTCCTTGAGTTCTTCGTCCATCTTCTGCTGCATCTGCTGACGCTGCTCATAGGTGTAGGCGGACCAGGTCTCGCCGGCATCCTCGGCCTGTTGCTGCACCTGCTCGATGGTCGTAGTCGAGGTGGCGACCGGAGTGGGATTGGTCTCATCCGATGTTTGAGGAGGGGTATTGCAGCCTCCTAAAGTCAGAATGGCCGCCAGCGCCAGGCCGGGCAGATAGATTGTGTTACGCATATTGGTTCCTTTCTTATCGATCCACCAGCACGATTTCATCCATATGGACGTGTGCGTGAACCGTCTCGTCGGATTCGCGGGGATAAGCTTTAGACCGGAAGGTATAGGTCTCGTCGGGTTTTAGGCTCCGGCTGATTCGGATGACCCGAGGCTCGCTACCGGGGTCACCTTCGAGGGTAATGACCATGTCGACCCGACTGGTGTCTGGCCCGAAGTTCTCCAGCACCACCAGTGCGCTCACCTGTTGCTCGTCGGGATGATCGAGCAGGTTGAACTTCACGATTTCCACTCCAGGCCGGCGGACCTCGGGGACCGCGGCGGCCGGGGTGGCCGAAATAGCTTGATAGGTCAGTATAGACATTAAAGTGATGATCAGATATCGCATACTTCCATGGTAAAGCGGTCCCGGAGGAAGTCCGAACATCCTGGGGGGTAGGCCAGGGGCATCGTCTCGTACTAGTCGAGGGCCTATCCATGAGTATGGCGCCGGTCGACCCTCACGGATCACGAGTTGAGAGTTCGCAGTCCGGGATAATGTAGCTATGAAAACTCCAGAACAACAAATGATTCCTACCCCTGCCAGTCTCCTGACGGTCGACGAAGCGGCTCAGCGCCTCAATGTCGACCCGATGACCATCCGCGAGATGCTGGCCAACCACCAGGTGCAAACGATCGATGTCGATGGCGAGCCCCGCCTCGAGGTCCGGCAATTGGACGCCCTCACCAGTCGCAGCCTGAAGGACGCGCTGGTGGGCGGCTCGGGCGAAACCCCCCGACCGCTCCTCGATTAGCGATACAACTGCGCATAAGCGTCGTCTAGCATGTCGAGCTGTCGCCGAAGTTGGTCCATCCTGGCCGCCGGTTGATAGCTCGACTTCATTTGGTTGCGGGCTTGATGGACCTCACGCATCGGCTCGACTGCACTAACGCCCTCCTCGAGGGCTACCCGTAGACGGGTTAGCGACCTCTGCAAGCGGGTCAGGGAACGGTCGCCCGGGTTGGCCTGCACCAGCTCGGTACTAAGGCGCTCGGCGGTGAGGGCGGTGTCGCGGAAACCCTCGGCCGTATAGCGGGGAACGACGGACGACGGAGCCACCGGTGGCGCGCTGGTGGTGGGGGCGGGTAAGGTCACGGGAGCGGTCCCACCGCGGTAGAGCGGGCTGGTGCCGACCGGCGGCAGGTCAAGGTTCACTCCCTGGTTGGCCGCTTCGGCCTTGACCGTATCCTCGAAGGCCACCATCTCTTGGCGCGCGGTCTGCGAGGTCGAGTGGCTCCAGAAGATGGTGCGAGTGTCGCTAAAGAAGCCGAGCCAATGCTGACGTTGCTGGGCATCTTGTCCGGTGAGGTCGGCGGCCGAATCGCTCAGCAAGGCAAAGCGCAGGTTGAGGTTCTCGGGAGCCGGAATGAGCCGGGCCAGGTTGTCGGCCTGACCAGCGATGGTGTCGGTCTGGCCCCAGGCCAGGCCTGGCGCTAGAAACAGCAGTAGAATCAATAGTCTCTTCACGGGTTGTTCCTCCTCATTAGTCCACCTTGCAGCGGGCCAGAAAGTCGTCGATGGATTCTTCCACGGGACGGGCGTTTTTGGTTAATAGCAGGCGGGTGCCATACGGGCCTGTGTCGAGGGTCAGAGCGTCGAGCATCTCCAGCATGATGGAAAAGCCCATGCCCAGCGACACAGCGGTCGAGAACCCTTTCTGCAGGGTTGCCCTGGCCAGGAAGTTGCGGTCGAGCCCCGGTCCCGAGTCTTCAATCAAGACCTGGATCTGGTCCGGGCCGGCAAACACGCCGAGGCGCCCTCCCGAACAGTGTTTCACCACGTTGGTGGCCGCCTCCGAGACGCAAACCACTAATTCGTGCAGGCGGTCTTCGTCAAGGACCGGAGCGGCCAGACTCTCGGCTAGACTACGGGCCACGGGAACCGAGGCCGGCGAGTTCAGCATCACCCAGTGAGGGGTGTTCAGTTGCTCGAGGCGGCGGCTCATCTCGCTGTGCTCGACGAGTTCCAACCGTCCTCCCGTGACGGCTTTGAGAACGTCAGCCACGAAGGTGGTGCGACGACGTTCTTCCAGCCGACGGATGCGCTCGATCTCGAGCTGCTTCTCGACCCGGGCGCGCCGCCTCTCTTCGCGGCAACGGGCCTCGTGCAGATACTTTTGGCGCAGCAGAGCGCGGACCCGAGCCACCAGTTCGACCCGGTTGACCGGCTTGGCCATCAGGTCGTCGGCGCCCAGTTCATAGCTCTTGACTCGCGAGTCGAGATCCGAGGCCGAAGTCACCATCACCACCGGCACGAGCTGAAGCTGGGGATCGTTCTTGAGACGACGGCAAAGCTCGAAACCGTCGAGGCCCGGCATTCTAACGTCGAGGAGGATCAGGTCTGGCAGCAGCACTTCGAGCTGGGCCAGGGCCATCTCGGCATTTTGTGACGAAATGACTCCGAAGCCCTCTTCCGAGAGCATCGCCGCCACGCACTGGCGCCCGATTCTCTCGTCGTCGATGATCATGATGGTGGCGTTCTCGAGGCTTTCAATGGTGTTTCGCCTGGGGGCGGCTTGAAGGACCGTCATGGACATAAGCTCCCTTGCTGTTGATCTAGCTGTAGCTGGTTAGCGGTCGGTGACCGGTTGGGCGACGGGCGGGTTGTAGGGCACCGCCATCACCCACTCGGACGCATGCTCGATTCGGTCGGCGGGTAGAGGGTGAGAACCTAGCAGGGTATTGAGAAAGCCCGGGGTTCCTCCGCCCCCCTGCTGGGCCAGGGTCCGTAGGGCGGCCACGGCATAGACGGGGTCGAAGCCCGCTTTGGCCATCAGCACGGCTCCGTACTGGTCGGCTTCGGCCTCGTGCTGCTGGCTATGCTGGCTATTGATGACTTTATCTACCAGGGCGACCGTATTAGCCGAGCCCTGCGAGAGGTTGCCCCCGCTAGTGCCCATCACGATGGCGATCAGTCCGATCCGGGTCCACTGGGCGCCTTCGATTTGACGCACCGAGTGACGCTTGTCGACATGGCCGATTTCGTGAGCCAACACAAAGGCTAGCTGGTCGTCGTCGAGACCCTGCATCAAACCACGGGTGGCATAGACGAAGCCCCCAGGAAAGGCGGCTGCATTGAATTCATTGACGTTCACGATGCGAAACTGCCAGGGCAGATCGCGCCGCTCGGCCTGACCAATCAAGCGCGCCCCGATGCGGTCGAGCCGGGCCTGCATGTTCGGGTCGTTGACCAGGCCGTACTCTTGCTCGAAGCGGGCGGCCGCTTCGCGGCCGATGGTGATCTCATCTTGAGTCGACATAGCCCAGGCCGATCCGGAGACGAGGATCAGGAACAGGCCAAGGGTGAAGAACTTTTTCAGCATCAGAACCTCCTACCTAGAGACTAGGGGAGGTTCTCGATGGTGCGTAGGTCCGCGAGAGGGTCGCGGGGGCATCCCAGGGGCTACCTTGGGGCCGGGACCTGGGTCTCTGGGGCCAGGATCTTCTCCAATTGACTCTGGCTAAGGCTTTCGTGTTCGAGCAAAGCGTGAGCCAGATTGTCCAGCCGACTGCGGTGGTCGCGCAACAGTTGAGCCGCGCGCTGTTGACACTGGTCGAGCAGGACGCGTACCTCCTCATCCACCAACCGAGCCGTGGACTCGCTGTGGTCACGGGGTCGGGCCATTTCGCGCCCCAGGAAGGGATGCTCCTGGCTGACGCTGGCGTGGGTGGGACCAAGCCGTTCGCTCATGCCGAACTCGGCCACCATCTTGCGAGCCAGCTGGTTAGCCCGCTTGAGGTCGTCCGCAGCTCCCGAGGTTCGTTCCTGATAGACCAGATACTCGGCCTCACGGCCGGCCAACAAGACGGTCAGGCGGGCCGTCAAAAGGCCCTGGGTAAGGCTGTGTCGGTCTTCTTCAGGAGCCTGTTCGGTCACACCCAGAGCGCGGCCCCGGGGGATGATGGTCACCTTGCGCAAAGGATCGGCCTCGGGTAGCAGACTAGCTACCAGAGCGTGGCCTGATTCATGATAGGCTACCCGCTCCCGCTCGAGCCCCTCCAGGCCTTCATCCCGTTCGCTGCCGAGCAGGATGCGGTCCCGAGCCTCTTCGAACTGGGCCAGGCCCACCACCTCAAGACCTTCTCGTCCGGCCAGCAGGGCGGCTTCATTGACCAGGTTTCTCAACTCGGCGCCCGAAAAGCCCACCGTTCGCTCAGCCACCCTGGGCAGATGGACTTCTGGAGCCAGGGGGACGCCTCGCGAGTGGAGTCTCAGTATCTCGAGGCGGGCTTGGCGCCGGGGTAGGTCGGTGCTGATGGTGCGATCGAACCTGCCTGGTCGGGTCAACGCGGGGTCGAGCACATCGGGACGGTTGGTGGCCGCCAGGACGACCACCGGTTGGCCCGAAGAGAAGCCGTCCATCTCGGCCAGGATCTGGTTGAGGGTCTGCTCGCGTTCGTCATTGCCGCCCCCCATGCCGGTGCCGCGAGAACGACCCACCGAGTCGATCTCGTCGATAAAGATGATCGAAGGAGCTGCCTTTTTGGCCTGTTCGAACAGGTCACGCACGCGCGAGGCCCCTACCCCCACGAACATCTCGATGAAGTGAGAGCCGCTAATACTGAAGAACGGCACCTCGGCCTCGCCAGCCACGGCGCGAGCCAAAAGGGTCTTGCCGGTGCCGGGGGGTCCCATCAGCAGCACCCCGCGCGGGATGCGGGCGCCCAGACGTTGGTATTTGCCGGGCTGGCGCAGATAGTCGACGATTTCCACCAGGTCGGCCTTGGCATTGGCCAGGCCGGCGACGTCTCCAAAAGTCACGTCCTCGGTAGTGCGCTTGTGCAGGGTGGCCTGGCTGCGCCCAAAGTTGAACAGGTTGGATTTCATGCCCTGGCCTCCCAGACGATTGCGCAGGGCTTTGCCGACGGAATACAGGATTACCAGCAGCAAGACCCAGGGCAGTACGCCCAGTAGAAGCGGGGCCAGCCAGCCGCTGGAGCGCTCGACGCGAAGGTCGACTCCGTGGCTTAACAACAGCTCGCCCAGCTGCTCCTGGTCAAAGTCTGGTACCACGGTCGTGAACTCCTCGACCGGTTCAGGATAGTCGCTTAGCTCCGTTTGCTTTTTCAGTTTTCCCTTCAGGTTCGAGCCTTCCATGACCACAGCCTCGACGTTGCCGGCCTGCAGTTGGTGGCGAAAATCGCTGTAGGCCAGGTTGGGGGCCTGGCCGAACTGAAGGATGGCCAGCACGAAGAACGGCAGGCCCAACCAAAAGAGCTGGCCGAGGCAGCCAAAAAGCTGCCCCGACCGCAGCGTCAATTTAGATTTGGACACGGCTTTGGGACGTTCCTAAGAGAGTTCGATGGTCTTGCCGCGAGAAACAGTCTTCTCGGTCTTCGGCAGGGTCAGCGAAAGGACGCCGTCGTCCATCTTTCCGTCGATACGGTCGCGATCGACGTTCTCTGGTAGGACCAGCGAGCGCACGAAGGAACCGTAGCTCTTCTCGACTCGGTGGAAGGTCTCGCCATTCTTTTCTTCTTCGTTCTGGCGATTGGCGCGGATAGTCAGACGGTTTTCGTCGAGCTTGACCTCCACATTCTCTTTCTTGATGCCCGGGAGGTCGATTTCGACCCGGTAGGCGTCTTCGCGCTCCGAGATATTCAGCTGGGGAAAGTTGTTGCCATAGCCGCCCTCGCCGAAGAATCGGTTGAGCATGCGATCGAACTCGCGCTGAACCTCCTGGGCTCCGGCATTGACGATTCTAAAGGGGGTCATTGGGGTGAGTTTCATGAGAGAGGTCTCCTTTCTGGATTGGACCACCGCGAGCGGCGGTGTCTTTGTCTCTAGCCTAGGAGTTCTTGGATTGTCAGGCCACATACGCTCGGATCACGCCGGCCTATACCAGGGTGAGAGCCGATGCCAGGATAGCATCCGAAAGGGTCCCCGGCGGTTATCCGGTTTTAGCTGGCCCGCCAGCCGCTGACATGGCACCCTTGAAAGACGATGGAATGGTTACGGGAAGCCCAGTTGCCGGAGTGGTCCGACCTGCTCGATATGGCGGTGTTGGGCTTTGTGCTGTACCAGGTCCTGAGCCTGATGCGCGGAACTCGGGCGGTCCGTTGGATGGCCGGCGTGGTTTTGCTGGTCTTTAGCTACTGGCTGAGCGGCCTGGAGGCGGTGGGCTTGCAGACGGTCCACGAGGTGCTCGGGTACGTCTTGCTCTATATTCCTCTAGCCGTCATCGTTGTCTTTCAGGATACGATCCGCCACAGTTTGACCCTCATCACCCGCAATCCCCTGAGCTATTTCTCGAACAAGGCACGCGATCGCTGTGAGTGGCTCGACCAGGTGGTTGGAGCGGCCGCCGAGCTCGCGTCGGAGGGGTTGGGCGGGCTCTATGTGATCGAGCGCGACGAGTCGCTGGAAGAACTCGACGGCGGGGTCAGTCTGGATGCCCAGGTCAGTGGGCCGTTGTTGGTTTCTATGCTCTGGCCCAACGGGCCCCTCCATGACGGCGCCGTGGTGATCAGCCAGGGACGGGTGCGGGCGGCCTGCGTGGTGTTACCCCTGACCGAGCGCGAGGGAATCTCCATCTCGTTAGGCACCCGGCATCGCGCCGCCCTGGGGGCGTCTGAGGTTTGCGACTGTGCGGTGGTGGTGATCTCTGAGGAGCGAGGAACCGTTTCGGTGGCCATCGACGGCGAGCTGGCCAGTTACGCAGGGCGCGGCGAACTCTACGATTGCCTGGCTTCGCACCTGTGGCCCCAGGAGCCGGAGTGGAAGAAGCCGCGAGCCACTCTAATTCAGCGCCTTCGCGACGGCTGGCCTTCGAAGGTGCTTTCGGCGGTGCTGGCGGCCCTGCTCTGGGCCACCCTGGGAGTGCGCCACGACCGGGTGCTCGACCTCGAGCTACCCCTCGAGGTGCGCGTTTCGGACAGGGTGCTGGTCACCTCGGGCCTGGCCGACAGGGTCAGGGTTCGAGTGAGTGCGCCCGAGGCGGTGCTAAGAAACCTCGACCGTGACCGGATGGCACCGATCATCGAATTGCCCGATATCGAACCTGGACGTTCCCGGATTTCTTTGTATCCTTATCTCACCGATCTCCCGGGAGGGGCAAAACTGGTTTGGGTCCGGCCCGACCATCTCGACCTTGAGGTCGAACCCAAGCGGGTCGTGTCGGTGCCGCTGTCGCTCGAGGTGGAGGGAGAGCCTGCTGAGGGTTATGTGGCTGGCGAGCCGGTGTTGGAGCCGGCCAAAATCCAGGTGGAGGGGCCGGCCAGTTCCCTTCGCAACGGTCGGCGTCCAACCGTCGTGGCCGGACTCGTCCGCCTCGAGGGAACCGAGCGAGAGCCGGTGTCGGTGCGCCGCGCCCCTCTGCTCGAGGATGCCCCCGATGAATGGCGATTGGTGGACCCTTACCAGCTGGTCAAGGTTCGCGTGCCGGTCAAGCCCGTGCCCGACGACGGCTAACCCATTGGGATGTCCCTCCAGGTGCCTGGCGAGTCTTCGGCCGACCTTCGATCTCGATTAAGCTAGAGGGGAAAGGAGGCTTTCAATGCTGATTTCTGTTTTTGAAACCCGAACCGGCGCCCGCCGGGTTCTGGCCGAGCTGACCTCGCGCGGCTTCGACCAATCTTCGATGTCGATCCTTACGAGGAATCAGAGGCCCATACCGGTAGAACTGCCTGACCGCTATCGTAGCGCTCTGGGGCGTGGGCAGGTGTTGTTGCTGGCCGAGGCCGAGCCCGCTCAGATTCGTCAAGTTCGTTCCCTGTTGCCGGCGGACACCGAGGTGGTGAACGCCGAGGACCTGCGTCCGGCAGCGGCAGGAAAGGATTGGGGCCTGGTTGAGGAGATTGGCTGGGAATCGTTTCCGGCCAGCGACCCGCCGGGCTCGTACGCCTTTGGCCGGCGTCCCGAGACCCGCGATCCTCATCCGCCCAATTAGTCCACCAAACCCAAATGCGCCCGGTGTTGTTGCCGGGCGCATTTCTGTGTACAAAAAAGAGACGAGCTCGTTTCCGAGCTCGTTCTGGCCGCCCCCTTGCGACGATTACGGTCACACATCCAGCTGAGGGTGATTGTCAAAGCCTGCGATGAAATCGTGACGCGCCACCAGAATGGCGGCCAGCAGGACGTAGGCCAACAGCACCGGTGTGGCCGGGCTGGGGGGACCCAGCAGCAGGACCGAAAGATAAGCGAGGGTGATGACAGCGCAATCGAAGGCGGTCTGCCGAGTGTCGGCCGAGGTGGCCTGGGCGGCGGCGAAGACGGCCGTGAAAAAGGCAACGGCCCACAGCGTCGTTACCCACAGCGCGGCTACCGACACGGCCAGGGGGTCGAATTGGTTCCAGACCATGATAGGCAGCGAGAGGATCAGCGGCAGGGCCACGTAACGGAACGTGATCAGCCCCAGCGCGTCAACCACGGCCGCACCCGACACGGTCGTTTGGCGAATGCAGGCGAAGATGCCTCGAGAGTAAACCGAACGCACGGCATAGCCGAAATAGACGCAGGCTGCCAGGGCGGCGGCGCCGGTGGCCAGCATCCAGGTGGCCAGGCCTTGCAGACCGGGTGCGGTCGCGAGGATCAGGGCGGGGGGGAGAAAGATGACGGCGACAGCGGGCAACTCGCGCCGTTTAATGCGAGTAAGCACCTCGGCCACCGATTGGGTCTGAAGCAGGTGATTGCGGGACAAGAGAGGCCTCCTTGATAGGATTGGCGGCTTGAAGCCACTTTCTTCAAGCCTATCATCGGCAGGTCGTGCCGTTTCAGATGCACCCGGCTAGCCGGGGCCCATCCAAACGGATAGTCAACCGGGGGATACTCCCACGGGATGGGGCGACCGGATTCGCCTGGAGATGTCGCTGAAGGGCTGCCGGGCGCTAGCCTGAGGGTAGGAGGACCATCCCATGAAATTTCTGCTAGCTTTTATCATCGCCTGGGTGCTCAACGCCCTGGCCCTCGGCCTGGCGGCCGCAATCGTTCCGGGAGTGCGGGTCAAGAGTGTCAAGGGAGCCATGTTGGGAGCCCTGGCCCTGGGGTTCATC
This sequence comes from Vulcanimicrobiota bacterium, assembly GCA_050250895.1. Taxonomy (GTDB): domain Bacteria; phylum Vulcanimicrobiota; class Xenobia; order Xenobiales; family JADMJV01; genus CAYRFU01. The sequence goes on from JBFWNU010000008.1 coordinate 98,497, forward strand.
TCGACGGTGGTGGCCCCCATCGTGACTTTCCTTTCGCTACCACTGACGGTACTGACCCTCGGCCTGTTCTTGTTCGTGCTGGTAGGACTTCTTTTCTGGCTGGGGGCCGGACTGGTGCCAGACTTCGAAGTCGATGGCTGCCTGTCGGGATTTCTCGGCGCCGTGGTGCTGAGCCTCATCAACTGGGGGCTGAGTCTTTTCATCAACTACTCTGGTTGGTGGTAAGGAATGCATAAGCTCGCCTCGACCGCGGCTTGACGGGAGCATCGAGAACGTATGGTCCGGAGCGTAACTGGAGGGTTGGCGGCGTTCTCGCTGCTCCCTATCGGCGCTTCGCGCCGCGCCGCTGGGCCGACTCCTTATGAGCGTCGGCCCAGTCGCGGCTTGACGGGAGCATCGAGAACGTATGGTCCGGAGCGTAACTGGAGGGTTGGCGGCGTTCTCGCTGCTCCCTATCGGCGCTTCGCGCCGCGCCGCTGGGCCGACTCAGTCGATGAGGCGGGCGCGGAAGTTTTTGGCGCCGAGCTTGAGCACTAAGGAGTGGGGGAGGACGGCACCCAACCTGGCCAATACGGTGTTGGCCAGACCCGTGATCACCTCGCGCCGGCCCGAGAAGAGGGCGTCCAGACCCTGGCGAGCTACCTCTTCGGCGGCCATTCCGGTGGTCGCGAAGAGTTCCTTGCCGCGCGGCTTGGCCCGCTTGCCAAAACCGGTGATGGTGGGGCCCGGGTTGAGACAGCACACCTTGACGCCGTATTCCTCATATTCGTGCGAGAGAGCCAGGCTCAGGCTGCGAACGAAAGCTTTGGTAGCCGCGTAGTTGGCAAAGTAGGGAAGGGGAAAAAAGCCGGCCGTGGAGGCGACATTGAGAATGTAGCCGCGGCCGGCTTCGCGCATGCTCTGCCCGAATAGGGCGCACAGCTCGCTCAAGGCAACCATGTTGAGCTGGCACATCCCGGTCAGGGTAGAAAGCTGAAGGTTCTCGTGGCGGATCACCTTGCCAAACCCGGCATTGTTGACCAGCACCTCGATTTCGAGCTCTCGCTCGCGGCAGGCCTCAAAGAGCTGGCGCGCCGCGCCGGGTTGAGCGAGATCCAGGGGGATGACGGTGGCTCCGTAGGGCAAGGCTTCGGCCAGAGCTTGCATCGGCTCGGCGGTGCGCGCGGTCAAGATCAGGTGGTAGCCGCGCTGACCCAATAGTTTAGCCATTTCTAGCCCGATGCCCGAAGAGGCACCGGTGACCAGGGCTCTCACTTTTCAGCCCATTCCTGGGCCTTCTCGACCGCGCCCACGGCGGCCCCGGTCAATAGACCAGCCAGAGCCCCGGTGATGGCCCCCACCGGGGCTCCCACCAATCCGGCCAGAAAATGCCCCACCAGTCCGGCCAGTTTGCGATGGGTCACCAGTCCCGGCGTCTCGGCGGGAGCGATCATCGCCGGATTAGCGATGCGTGCGTAGCGCTTTCTGGCTTCGGCAATTGTCTCGGCCTTCTTCGGCTCTTTGGCGGCCGGGGCGTGGGTGGGGGCCGGGGCGGGCGCCTGAGCCTCGGCGTCGGGGCTGGGCACGGGCGGATTGAGCGCTTGTTCGATGGCTCGTTTGTTGGGCGAATAGTCCTGGTCGAGCGAACGACCGGTGGCGCCGGCAAACCCCCCGGCTACCACTCCCGAGGCGAGACCGAGGGCCCCACCCACCAGCGCGCCCACCACGCCACCAGCCACACCCTTGACGGTGTGACTCAGGCGGGCCAACAGGCCGGGGTCGACGGTCGACGGCTGCTTGCTGGTGAGAAATTCTTGTTCGGTTCTGGCCACCTGCTCGAGGTTGATGGCCTCGAGCTTCTCGACCTGGGCGATATTCTGACGCCCGACTTCTTGATAGAGACGGGACTCGGCGATCTCATAGGCCGAGCGCTGGTCGCCGACGCTCATGATGAGTTTGAGAAAGTCGGTGTATCTGGTCGTTTGCAGCAAATCGGTGGGCAAGCCCTGGCGGAACGGGTACTCGTGCGGGGTCAGGGGCAAGTTGAGCGACGGCCCTTCGCGACCCTCGTAATCTTGGGTCGTCTCTTGCGAGATGACCTGGGCCCGGACCGCGTCGGCCAGTTGGCGGCCCGCTTCGCGCACGGCTTGGGGCAGGCGACGGTCCTCGCTGGTCCGCTGGGCAACCTGGATGACATCTCTGAGGGTCGACCCGATGCCGGGTCCGCCGGCCGGGTGAATGTTGTAGGTGGGACAGTGTTGGATGACGTCCCGCAGGTCACGAGCGCAGCCGGGGTTGGCCAGGCAAGCCTCGAAGAAGCCTTCCAGCGCTTGGCGCGCCGCTTCGTTCTTTTTGGGGTCCAGGTCGTAAGAGCCGTAAATCAGCGCGCTTCGGCGGTTGGCCTTGCCTTCGCTAAAGCCGGTGGCCTGCATGGCCACCTCGACCATCTTCTTGCCGAAGCTGACCGAGTCGGCGTCGGCCGTGGTCGGGTCGTTCATGTAGTCGAGGGTGGGCTTGTGGTAGAGTTCGTCCAGCAAGTTCTCGGGCGAAGCCGAGAGCACTTCGACATCGCCACGACGAGCCAGTTCGTCTACCAGCGAAGTGTTGGCCATCAGGCAACTGGCCATGACCAGGTTCTGGATCTTGGGGCGCTTGCCCGTCTCCTGGGTGATGCGATCGAGGGCCGAGCTGATTGCCTGGGCGAAGTCACCCACCGGGATATTGGCCACCCGATCGCCTTTGAGGTCGTCGACCACGCCCAGCTCGGCTCCGCCGTGACCAAACACCATCAGCCGAATGTTGTTGCGGTCGGGAAAGTCCTTGACCGCGTTGTAGACGAAGTCTTCAAAGGTCTTGGCGTCACCCATCGAGGTGCTCGGGCTGAGTCGCTTGAGCGGCTCGAGTTGGCCCGGCTGGACGTAGTCCATCCGAAGCGAGTTCTTGGCGAACAGGTCGGCATGCATCATTACCACATCGGTCTGTTCGGAGGATCCCTGTTCTTTGAGCTTGAGCACGGCATCATCGTAGTAGATGAATTTGCCGGTCGGGTCGTGCAGCGGGTGGTGATAGACCAGGAACAGGTTCGTCTTCGGCACCGATGGGTCGATGCGGGGACGGTCGACCTTTTGTAAAGGGGCTAGCTGATCCAGCTCGCGAGCGTTGAGACTTTTGAGCTGGCCGTCAGGTTGCTCGAGAAAGATCCGAGTGCCAGCGGAGAGGAGCTGGTTGGCTTCGACCGGGTCGATGGCCCGGGTGCTGTTGCCGCCGGCCGGCCCCCAGATGCGGCAGCCACGCTGCTCGAGTTCTACAAACTGACGGGCACGTTGAAAGTCTCTCTCGCTGCCGACGGCTCGATAGCTTTCGGTGAGGAACTGCTCGGGGTTGTTGCAAGCCACCATGTCGCCGCCGGGGGTCAGGATGGCGGCTTCGTGCCCGCTGTTGAGAGCGACCACCATCTGCTCGGGGGTGGCTTTGAGCAGGGCCCCCTTGAAGTCGCCCTGGGTATGGCGAATGAACATGATGCCGCCAGCCTTGTTCACATTCTGGCCGGCTGTCTCGAGCCGGAAGGTCTGATAGCTTGTCTGGCCGCGTTTTTCGGAAAGCAGTTTGAGTTCTTCGAGCGTCAACAGGGACGGATAGTGGGGCATGTCTCCGGCGGTCAGCACTCGGGCCGAGCGACCTTCGGACAGATCCTCGAGCATCTTCTTGTGGGCCAATACGGGGCTGGTCTCCGCGGTTTCGACCTTCCGAGCATTCCACTGGGTCTCGATGTCGCTCCAGTATTTTCCGCCGTAGTCGGTCACCAGCATGTCGTCGGGATAATCGATGTTGGGCATCACCAACACACCCTGGCCGGCAAGTTGGTCGAGTAACTTGACGGTAGAGACCTGTTCGGGACTGGCTTGTGAGGCCTCCAGGTGGCCGTTGCGGCCAAGCTCTTGCGTGCGGCCGTCAGCGTCGACGCAGCGTAGCTTCTCGCCCCGCGCCAGCAAGATCGCCGCCCCGGCCGCGTCGGTGCGCATCCAGTTGTCGTGGGTGCGCACCGGCAAAAAGCCCATGACCTTGTCGCCCTGAAGCGGGAAGAAGAGGGTAGTGCCGCTGTCTTCGGCTGCCTTGAGTTCTTGATAACGCTGGGCCAGAGCCGGCGGCGCCTCGCCCCCGCTGGTCAGGGCGGTGTAATTCTTGACCTCGTCGAGGTTGGCGAACGCGCCCACCACGGTGTGGGGGCGAGCGATGCGAACCAGGCCGACCTGACCCTTTTGCCAGGCCTCGGACAGGTTCTTTTCCTGGTCGCCGGTGAGCCCGGCTCCGCTGTTGGTCAGCTCGCTTAAGGCCTGGCCGAGGGGTGACTGTTTTACCGGGGGCGGGGGGGGAGGGGCGGGGCGAGCTGAACCGGCCGCGATATCCAAAAGGTTATCGACCAGATCGACCGGCATGTTGGTCGTCTCTGGCGCCTGGGCTCGCCGAGTCGGGGGGGTCGGGAGCGCTTTGGGAGTATCGGGTCTGATCCCATCGAGCACCCTGTCAGATTAGACGCCATGCCTGAAAAATCCCTTAACATAAAGGCTTCGATCGGACAGGGATGGGGAAAATGTTACATCTATCAGCCGCGAAGATCGACCGCCGGGGCCACGCCTTGCTCGAGGCGGCGTAACTCTTCGCGGTATTGGTCGAGCGTCTGGCGTAGATAAACCATGCGGTGCTCGAGGTCGCCCTTGGCGTAATACAGCTCTTGATGGCGGGTGGTCTTGGTGCGCAGGTCGGTCTCGAGGTCCGAGTGGCGGTAACGGGCGCGGGAGAGGGAGTCCTCGACCCGCCAGATTTCGTCATTGAGCCGCCAGACCACATCGTTCCAATAGGCTCTCTCTTCGGGAGTTTCGGCGTAGCGGCGCTTCTCTTTGGCGTGGTGGCGCTTGGCCTCGAGGGTTTGCAGTTGACTGGTGAGGTTGTTGATCTGATAGCCCAGGGTCGACATCTCGGAGCGGATGCGATCCATCGCGTAGGTCAGCTGGGTCATCTCGCTTTCCATGTTCTGCTTGTTGGCTTGCATGTTGGAAAGCTCGTAGGAGATGCGCGAGATCTCGCTCCGAAGCCACTGCTTGCGCTGTTCGCGTTGCCAGTCGCCGTTTTCGACCCGGTCGGGCTCGGTCGGCCTGGCGGGTTGTCTGGTGGGCATGGCCCGCTTTGTAAGTGTATCCATGACAATCATGCTGGCCAGCATAGAGCAATCAGGTGCCGAGGTCTTTGCCAGCTTGTTGCCGGCTGGCAAACCAGCCTGGCGGGCGGCTTCGAGCCTGGTGCGGAAGGCTTTGCCGGCCAGTGGGCAGGGCAGGAATCCTTGGCTTGAAGGGCGCAGAGCCCCAAAGATATGGGTGTTTGCGACTACGACTTACTGGTTATCGGAGGCGGCTCGGGCGGCATCGGCGCGGCCCGACGGGCGAGCGAGTATGGCGCTAGAGTGGCCGTTTGCGAGCAATGGCAATATGGCGGTACCTGTGTTCACCGCGGTTGCATTCCCAAGAAGCTGATGGTCTACGCGGCCGAGTTCGCCGAGTCGTTGCGGTTGGCTCAGGCTTATGGCCACCAGGTCGAAGGCTGCTCGTTCTCGTGGTCTGACCTGATTGCCGCCAAGGACAAAGAACTCGAGCGACTCAACGGCTTTTACAACCAGACGCTCGACAACAACAAGATTGCCAAGCTGCAGGGTTACGCCCGCCTGCTCGACCCTCACACCGTCGAGCTCGAGGGCAAACGGTATACCGCCGAGCGCATTCTGATCGCCGTGGGGGCCCGACCATGGACTCCCGAGTTTCCCGGGCGCGAGCTGTGTGTCACCTCGCGCGAGGCCTTCCATCTCGCCGAGCAGCCGAAGCGCGTTTTGGTGGTGGGCAGCGGCTACATCGGGGTCGAGTTTGCCGGCATCTTCAACGGTTTGGGTTCCGAGACTCATCTGATGTTTCGCAGTTCCAAGGTCTTGCCTGACTTCGATCAGGACATCCGCGACTCTCTCCAGGAAGAGATGGCCAAACGCGGCGTCATCTTTCATACCGGGGCGCGTATCAACGAGGTCAAACAGGGGGGGGCGTGCCTGCAGGTCGAGACCGATGGCGGGCAGACCCTCGAGGTCGACTGCGTGATGCTGGCCACCGGACGGGTGCCGGCCACGGCCGGTATAGGGCTGGAAGAGATCGGGGTCAAGCTGGGCCAGAACCGAGCCGTGGTTGTCGACGACCACTGGCGAACCAACCTCGAGAACGTCTACGCCATCGGGGATTGTATAGACCGAGTTCAGTTGACGCCGGTGGCCATTGCCGAGGGTCGGGCCCTGGCCGAGAACCTTTACAATCAGAACGCGGTGGCCGTCAGTTATGACAACATCCCCACGGCCGTCTTCTCCATCCCTCCCGTGGGGACCGTCGGGCTTTCCCAAGAGCAGGCGCAGAAGCGTTGCTCGGCCGGGGTCGATATCTATCGGGCTCGCTTTCGGCCGATGAAGTACACTCTTCCCGACAAAGACACCAAAGCCATGCTAAAGCTGGTGGTCGACCGCGGCAACCAGCGGGTGGTAGGGTGTCATATGGTGGGCGAACCGGCTTCTGAATTGATCCAGGCTCTGGCGGTTTGCGTGGTTTGTGGGGCCACCAAGACAGACTTCGACCGCACCATCGCGGTGCACCCCAGCACGGCTGAAGAATTCGTGCTGATGCGGCGTCCGTCCGAGAGCCTTGAACCTCTAGGAGTATAGTATGGTCAATAGTGATAATCTGGCTTTCGTCGAGCAGCTTTACAGCCAGTTTCGCGAGAACCCCGACTCTGTCGACGCCCGCTGGCGTGACTTCTTCAAAGGTTGGAATGGCGCTCCCGCCGGACCGACCTTCGCTTCCCGTAGCATTTTCGACCCGGGCGGGGGAGTGGCGCCTGCGGCTGCCGAGGGAGTGGCCGATGCGCTCAAGCAAGAGCGGGTCGACCAGCTCATCCGTGCCTACCGGGTGCGTGGCCACCGCATCGCGGCCCTCAACCCGTTGAGTGAAGAGCAGCCCTCGTTCCCCGAACTCGAGCTGAGCCATTACGGCCTCACCGAGGCGGATCTCAAGCTCAAGTTTTCGGCCCTGTGTATGGGCATGGGCGTCATCCCCCTCGAAGAGATCCTGGCCATTTTGCGCAACACCTACTGTCGCTCGATCGGGGTGCAATACATGCATATCGACGACCCCGAACCCAAGTTCTGGCTCCAAGAGAAGATGGAGTCGAGCCAAAATCAACGCGCTCTCTCGCGCGACCAACAGTTGCGTATCCTGACGCGACTGACCGACGCCTCCATCTTCGAAGAGTTCCTGGCCAAGAAGTACGTGGGCGCCAAGCGTTTTGGCCTCGAGGGGGCCGAAAGCCTCATCCCGCTGCTGGACCTGGCCCTCGAGCAAGCTGGCGAGCATGGCGTCTCGGACATCGTGATGGGCATGGCTCACCGGGGCCGTCTCAACGTGATGGCCAACATCATGCAGAAGAGCCCGGCTCTGGTCTTTCGCGAGTTCGACGACGCCGACCCCGAGCAGCACTTCGGCCGGGGCGACGTCAAATACCACCTGGGGTTGTCCAACGACTGGGTGACCGAAGCCGGCAAGACCATCAACCTGACCTTGTGCTTTAACCCCAGCCACCTCGAGTTCGTGGGGCCGGTGGTGCTCGGCCGGGTGCGCAGCCGTCAGGACCGCATGGCCCACAACTTCACTCGCTGCATGGCTTTGATCATTCACGGCGACGCCGCTTTTGCCGGCCAGGGCGTGGTCCAGGAGATGCTCAACATGAGCGAGATCCCGGGCTTTCGCACCGGCGGCACCCTGCACGTCATTCTCAACAATCAGATCGGATTTACCACCGGCCCTGGCCAGGCCCGCTCATCGCACTACTGCACCGACGTGGCCAAGATGCTGCAGATCCCCATCTTCCACGTCAACGGTGAGCATCCCGAGGCGGTGGCCCAGGCCATCTGGCTGGCCATGCAGTTCCGTCACGAGTTCAATCGCGATGTCGTCATCGACATGTATTGCTATCGCAAGCACGGTCACAACGAGGGCGACGATCCTACCTATACCCAACCGGTCATGTACCGCGAGATCGGCAAGCGCCAGTCGGTGCGCGACGGTTACCTCGAGAACCTGGCTCAATTGGGTGAGGTGACGCCCGAAGAGGCCGAGGAGATCGCGGTGGCCCGGCGTGAGCATCTCGAACGGGAACTCGAGAAGGCACGCTCGCCCGAGTTTGACTATTCCAGTCAGGCGGGGGGCAGTCGAGGCCTCTGGTCCCGTTACCGCGGGGGGCCCGACGCCGACACGCCCCAGGTCAAGACCTCGGTTGACAAAGAGACGGCGGTGGGGCTGCTCGAGGCTATGACTCGTCTGCCCTCGGACTTCACTCCCCATCCCAAGATCGAGAAGATGATCCTGGCCTCTCGAGCCGAGATGGCCGCCGGCGAGAAGCCTTTGGACTGGGGCACAGCCGAGCTGCTGGCCTATGCTTCGCTGCTGGTCGACGGCACCCCGGTGCGCCTGACCGGTCAGGACGTGGGTCGCGGAACCTTCAGTCACCGCCACGCGGCCCTCTACGACTACCAGACCGGCAAGCTGCATCTGCAGCTTAACCACCTCAAGGAGGGGCAGGCCCGCATGCAGGTCTGGAATAGCCCCCTCACCGAGACGGCCGTGCTAGGCTACGAGTTCGGCTTCTCGCTCGATAGCCCCGACAACCTGGTGGTCTGGGAAGCCCAGTTTGGCGACTTCTGCAACGTAGCCCAGGTGATTGTGGACCAGTTCATCTCGACCTCGGAAGACAAGTGGAAAAAGCTCAATCATCTGGTGATGCTGCTTCCCCACGGCTTCGAAGGACAGGGGCCCGAGCATTCCAGCGCGCGCCTCGAGCGCTATCTACAGATCGCCGCCGAAGACAACATCTGCGTGGTCAATCTGACCACCCCAGCCCAGATCTTCCATGTGCTCAGGCGCCAGATCGTCCGCCCCATCCGCAAACCCCTCATCGTCATGTCCCCCAAGAGCCTGTTGCGCCACCCCGAGTGCGTCTCGCCCCTGGAGGACTTCTATCGGGGGGCCTTCCGCCAGGTGATGGCCGACTCCTCAGGCATCGACCGCTCGCAGGTCACCAGGGTCTTGATGTGCAGCGGCAAGATCTACTACGAGCTGGCTCGCTATCGCCAGGAACACTCGCGCGAGGATGTGGCCATCTTGCGTCTCGAACAGCTCTATCCGTTCCCGACCGACCCGCTGCGGATGGCTCTGGGAGCCTACCCTAAAGGGGTGCCGTTGGTATGGGTCCAGGAAGAGCCCGAGAACATGGGGGCGCTCAACTATCTGCGTCTCGAGGTGCCCGAGCAACTGCTCGGCAGTAATCCGTTCTTGCATGTGAGCCGTCCTGAATCGGCGAGCCCGGCAACCGGGTCCTCGAACAGTCATAAGATCGAACAGGCGGGCCTGATCGAAAAGGCCTTCCATCTACCCCTTCCCTGCTGAGAGGAGAATCCATGGCTATCGAACTCAAAGTACCGTCGGCTGGCGAATCGATCTCGAACGTGGTCATCGCCGAATGGCTGGTCCAGCCCGGAGGCTGGATCGCCCAGGACAAGACGGTGGTCATTCTCGAAACCGACAAAGTCAATCTTGAAGTGCCCGCCCCGGTGGGTGGCAAGCTGGTAAAAGCGCTCAAGTCGGTGGGCGATTCGGCCGAGATCGGCGAGACCATCGCTCTCATCGAAGAGGGCGACGCTCCCGAGGGGGCCCCAGAACAAGAGGGGCCGGCCGAGAAATCAACGGAAAAGCCGGCCGAAACGAAGCCGCAGCCCGCCGCCGAGAAGCCTGGTTCGAAGGCCGACGCCCCGCCCTCGCCCGCCGCCCAACGGGTGTTGGCCCAGAGCGGCGTTTCGGCCTCGGAGGTGAGCGGCAGCGGCAAGGACGGTCGCATTCTCAAGGAGGATGTGCAGCGCCATCTGGCTCGCTCCGGTGGTGGCAGCCGAGCCGAAGAGGTGGTCTCGATGTCGCCTTTGCGCAAGAAGATCGCCGAGCGGCTGGTTTCGGCCCAGCAGACGGCCGCTATCTTGACGACCTTTAACGAGGTGGACATGACGGCCGTGATGGAGTTGCGTTCCCAGTATAAGGATACGTTCCAGGACCGCTACGGCATCAAACTCGGCTTTATGGGCTTTTTCATCAAGGCCGCGATCGAAGCTTTGAAGGCCTTTCCGGCGATTAACGCCGAGATTCGCGAAGACAAGATCGTCTACAAAGACTATTACGACATCGGAGTGGCCGTGGGCGGCGGCAAAGGTTTGGTGGTGCCCGTGATCCGCAACGCCGAACGGATGGGTTTTGCCCAGCTCGAAGAGACCCTGCGCGATCTGGCTACCCGAGCTCAGAAGATGAAGCTGACCATGGACGAGCTCGAGGGTGGTACCTTCACCATCAGTAACGGTGGCGTTTATGGCTCGATGCTGTCGACACCGATTCTCAACCCTCCCCAGAGCGGTATTCTCGGCTTGCACAACATCGTGGAGCGGCCGATGGCCGTTCAGGGCAAAGTCGAAATTCGGCCGGTCATGTACCTCGCTTTGAGCTATGACCATCGTATCGTCGACGGTCGCGAGGCGGTCAGCTTTCTGGTGCGCATCAAAGAGTGCATCGAGAGTCCGGCCCGGATGCTGTTGGAGGTCTAGATGGACAGCTTCGATCTGATCGTCATCGGCGGCGGACCCGGGGGCTACGTCGCGGCCATTCGAGCGGCCCAGTTGGGCCAGCGAGTGGCTTGCGTCGAGAAAGAGGACATCTACGGGGGCACCTGTCTGAGGGTTGGATGCATCCCTAGCAAGGCCTTGCTCGAGTCGTCCGAGCTGCTGCACGAGGCCAGGAGCAACTTCAAGCGTCACGGCATCGTAGTGGGGGAGGTCTCGGTGGACCTCGCCGCCATGATGCGACGCAAGGACACCATCGTCAAGACCCTCGGCAAGGGCATCGACGGGCTGTTCAAAAAGCACGGCGTGACCCCGATCAAAGGTAAGGCGCGCTTCGTCGACGGGTCGACCATCGAGGTCGACGACCAGCGCTATCCGTCGCGAAACTTTCTCATCGCCACCGGCAGCGAGCCAGCCAGTCTGCCCGGCATCGAACTCGACGGTGATCTCATCGGTTCGAGTACCGAGGCTTTGACGTATCCCGAGGTGCCCGGTCATCTGGTGGTCATCGGAGCCGGAGCCATCGGGCTCGAACTGGGCTCGGTCTGGGGGCGGTTGGGGGCGAAGGTGACCGTGCTCGAGTATCTCGACCGCATTCTGCCTGGAGCCGACCTCGAGATCGCTCAGGCTGCCCAGGCATCCTTCAAGCGGCAGGGCATGACCTTTCATCTGGGTTGCAAGGTTACGGCAGCTCGTCGCCAGGGCGACCGGTGCGTGGTCGAGCGGGCCGACGGCGAGCCGATCGAATGTGATCGGGTGCTGGTCTCGGTGGGCCGCCGGCCCAATACCGAGGGGCTCGGCCTCGAGGCGATCGGGCTCGAAACCGACCGGCGCGGGTTCATCCCGGTGGATGAGCATTTCAAGACGGGCGTTCCCGGGGTCTACGCTATCGGCGACGTGATCGGCGGAGCCATGCTCGCTCACAAGGCTGAAGAAGAGGGAGTGGCCTGTGTCGAGCAGCTGTTCACCGGCTATGGGCACGTGGACCACAATCTTATTCCGGCGGTGGTATACACCCATCCCGAGGTGGCCTCGGTGGGGCGCACCCAAGAGCAACTCGAAGAGGAAGGGATCAAGTTTCGCAAGGGCACTTTTCCTTTCGCGGCCAACGGTCGGGCGCGAGCTCTAGGCTCGTTTGACGGGTTGGCCAAGGTGCTCGCCGATGCCGAGACGGATCGGATCCTCGGGGTTCACATCGTAGGACCCCGGGCCGGCGATCTCATCGCCGAGTCGGTGGTGGCCATGGCCTTTTCTGCCAGCAGCGAGGATATTGCTCGCATCTGCCACGCGCATCCCACCCTTCCCGAGGTGATCAAGGAGGCCGCCCTGGCGGTGGACGGCCGCCCGCTCCACATCTAAGGTGACCCGAAATTAACCAAAATTTTTCAATCGAGCGTGCGTTCGAAAGACACCTTTCAATCCCCTGAAAAGACTTGCCCTGACGAGCTTTCGGCTAGGAGAAGAAGGGGGAAGGAATTTCGTCGGGCCTGTTAAAAGGGCGTTTGTGAGATTTTTCACAATGTCGTTTTTTTCGCGTTAAACCTGTCGCCGACGGGTTGGTGGGCGGACTCCTTAATCCGCGGGGGGATGGTGACGGTGGTCCATATCGCGCGCGCGACGACGTCGAGGTAAAGGACGGATATCAGCCATTATGGCACCTGAAGTAACTCTTCAAAAACAGCTAGTGAGGGCGGCTATCATCACGCCGGCCCTGATCGTCCTGGCAATGACGATTTATTGCGAGCTGAACTGGACGGGCTACTGGTTGCAACCTGAGCAGCCCATCGCCTTTCCCCACCGGCTCCACGCCGGAGTCAGGGGCATCGATTGCCAATACTGCCACCGCGGCGCCCGAGACGGCTATTACGCCGGGGTCCCCTCGGTCCAGGATTGCTGGTCATGCCACCGGGGCGCGGTCGAAGCTGGCAGTAACGGGGCCCCCGTGATGGAGCGGCCGGGCGTGCAGACGCTGGTCAAAGATTACGTCAATCAGCGCCGCGACATTAATTGGTACAAGTACTACGACCTGCCCGAACACGTGAAGTTCTCACATAAAGCCCACATCAACGCCGGCAAGGACTGCCAGGACTGCCACGGAGCCGTCGAGACGATGGACGTGGTCCAGATGCAGCAGAAGCCGACGATGGGTTGGTGCGTGAGTTGTCACCGCCAGAACAACGCTCCCGTCGACTGCACGACGTGTCACAGGTAGTAAGAGGATAGCATGAGTATTTCCCGCCGCGATTTTCTTAAAGTCAGTTTCTTTTCGGCGGCCGCCGCCGCCATGACCGCCTGCGGTCGCCCCGTCGAACACGGGGTGGTTTCGCAGTTTCAGATGCCCGAGTACACGCTGCCGGGCGACCCTCTCTATTGGGCGAGTTGCTGTACCGAACTGCGTTCGGATTGCCCGGTTTCGGTCAAGACGGTCGAGAACCGCGCCATCCATGTCATGGGCTTGCCGGGCAACTTTTTGACCCACGGCAAGGTCGACACGGTGTCGATCACCAGCTTGCAGGCGCTCTATCATCCCGAGCGTCTCATCGACCATTTCAAGGGCAGCAACACCACTGACGGAGACTCGGTGCTCAAGGACCTCTCTCGTCAGCTCGGGAACGCCGGCAAGGACAACGCTCTCTGGATCGTCGACCGTCTGTGCGGCACCCGAGGCGGCATTATCCTGCGGGCGGCCGCGGCTACTGGCGCCAAGATCTGGGTGCTGGACGTGCCCTCGTCGATGCAAGAGCGCCGGGTCATCAAGGCCCTGACGGGCCAGGCCCGCCTGCCGTTCTACGCCCTCGAAAAGGCCGATTTTCTGGTCACTTTCGGCGGCGACTTCTTGCACCGAGGCTACAACAGCACTCGCTCGAGCTGGGCTTATGGACAGTTTCGCAAGGGCAAGCGTCGCCAGCGAGGCAAGATGGTTTCGGTCAGCTCTCGTATCAGCGCCACGGATGCCTGTGCCGACCGCTGGATCGGCGTGCGACCCGGCACCGAAGCCTGGATCGCGCTGGGGGTCGGCAACTTGCTGGCCGAGCAGGGCAAAGGCAAGGGCTCGTGGCCCGGCTGGGCTCGCTCGGTAACGATGGCCGATGTGGTGGCCGCCACCGGGGTCGAACTAGACATCATCGAGAAGCTGGCCGCCCGCCTGGGCGAGGCCCGTAGCCCGCTGGTGGTGGCTGGCGACGGTCTGGGCGACCACGGTGCCGCTTCGCTCTATATCGTGCACGCGCTCAACCAGTTGCTGCGCGGCAAGATCGACACCTTCGAGCCCGACCTGGTTCCAGGGGCCGCTCCGGCCGCCGCCGACGTCTTCGTCAACTCGGAAGAGGCCGTGAAGATGCTCGATACGGCTAAGACGGTCTGGATCTTCGACTGCAACCCAGTCTATTTGATGCCGTCACTGGCCGAGAAGATCAAGAATGCCCGCAGTAGCGTGGCCTTTACCACTTTCGCCAACGACACCACCGAGCACTGCAAGATGATGGTGGCTATCCGTCACTGGATGGAGGAGTGGGCCGATCTGCGCGTGTCGTCGCCTGACGGCGAGTTCTACGGCTTGACCCAGCCGGTCATCAAGCCGCTCTATGAGCGAACCTGGTCGCTGACCGAAGCCCTTATTCGAGCCGCCAATGAGGCCGGGGTCGATGTCGGTACCAAAGAAACCCGGATGCGCAAGGTGCTCCAGGGCGACCGCGACAACCAGAGCTGGGAAGCCATGCTGGTTCGCGGCGGGGTCTGGAAGGATGTCGGCCAGGACATCTACCGGGGCCACGTCAATCACCCGCCTCAGGCCACTCCTGACCCGGGCAACCCGCCCGCCGGCTACTCGCCTTTCGAGAACCTCGAAGCCGTGCAGGTCAATGGCTGGCACGCTGCGCCACCACCCGGAATGGTGTTCGTGCCGTTCTTGACCAACCTGGCCGACGGCAGCCTGGCCAACCGTCCCTGGATGCAAGAGCTGCCCGACAGCATGACGACGGTGGTCTGGGACTCGTGGGTCGAACTCAACGAGGACCGGGCCAAAGAACTGGGCTTGGCCCGCCACGATGTGGTCCAGGTCAAGGTCGGTGACAAGAGCTTCGAGGCTTCGGTCTACCCCAACCCGGCTCTTCACCCCGAAGTGGTGGCCATGCCGGTCGGCCGTGGCCACAAGAACTACGGGCGTTGGACCGGGGTGGGCTACAATCCGCTCCAGGCTCTCGATGCCAATTGGCAACCCGACAGCGGCGAAGCCCACTGGCTGGCGACCGGAGTCCAGGTGACCAAGACCGCGCGCAAGTCGCGTCTCACCACTTTCGACCAGCGCGTCTACAACCTGCAACGGCACATTCTACCGGAATAGGCGAGAGGAAGAACGAAATGCCCGCCCACGAAACTACACCAGCACAACACCAATGGGGGATGGTCATCGATGTGGACCGATGCACCGGCTGCAAGGCCTGTGTGATCGCCTGTCGCGCCGAGAACAACATCGCCATGGTCGGCGCCGAGCACTCGGCCATGGGACGCCTGATGGATTGGTTGCGCATCGACCGATTCTTCCACGGCAGCTTTCCTCACGTCCACGCTCAGTTCGTGCCGATGCTCTGCCAGCAGTGCGGGACGGCTCCCTGTGAGTCGGTGTGCCCGGTCTTTGCGGCCGTGCACACCCACGACGGGCTCAACGCTCAGATCTACAATCGCTGCGTGGGCACGCGCGTGTGCGCCAACAACTGTCCTTATCACGTGCGCATGTTCAACTTCGTCACGCCCGAATGGCCGGCTCCGATGGAGATGATGCTCAATCCCGATGTATCGGTTCGGGCTGAAGGCGTGATGGAAAAATGCACCTTCTGCGTGCAGCGGATTCGCCGCGGCGAACTCGACGCCAAGGTCGAGAAGCGACCCGTGCGCGACGGCGAGATTCAGCCGGCCTGCGCCCAGACCTGCGCTTCGGAAGCCCTGGTCTTCGGACTGCTCAGTGACCCCGAGAGCACGGTCTCGAAGCACCTCGAAGCCAACAAGTTCCGGTCCTATGCGGTGCTCGAAGAACTCGACACCCGACCCAACGTGATCTACTTGCGACCTGACCGCGACCCTGACGTGCTCGACGGTTCTGAGGTCCACGACGCCCCGGCCGAGCACACGGAAGAGCGACTGCCAGAGCCTGTCCGGGAAGCCATGCCGGGTCATCCTGAGGCCGTGACTCCCGGATCGGCTGGAGCGACTCCGGCCGCGCCTGCCACCCCGGCCGCCCCGGCGACCCCTGCTTTGGAAGGGGCCCACCACTGATATGCCATCTTTTGAAACCCAAACCACCGTGGAGGCTAAATGAGCCACGCTCACGAGTCCTATAACTTCAAAGCGGCAACCTGCTCGATTCCCGAGATCTTCGATGCCTGCTTTGAGCCGATCGGACGGTCCGGTTGGCGAAGCAATATTGTCATCTTCCTGTCGCTGTGCGCAATGGGAGCGGGAGGCATCGCCTTCGCTCGCCAGTTGTGGGTGGGTATCGGCGTCACGGGACTGCACGTTCCGGTCTATTGGGGTGCCTACATCATCACCCTGGTGTTCTGGATTGGTGTGGCCCACGCCGGCGCGCTCATCTCGGCGCTGCTGCGACTGACCGGAGCCGAGTGGAAATCGGCGGTCACCCGAGTGGCCGAGGTGATCACCCTGTTCACCCTGCCGGCCGCTGCCTCGTTCCCCCTCATCCATCTTGGCCGGACCGAGCTTTTCTACTACATGCTGCCGATTCCCAACAACCGGCTGCTGTGGCCGAACTTCAAGAGTATGTTGATGTGGGACGTGTTCGCCATCTCGACCTACCTGACCGGCTCGGTGCTCTTCTTGTATGTGACCCTGGTGCCTGATCTGGGTATCGCGCGGCCTCGTATGAAGGGTTGGATCAAGACCCTCTACACCCTGGCCAGCTGGGGTTGGCGCGGCACCGCTGAAGAGTGGATGCGCGTCAAAGAAGCGGCCGCCCTTTACAGCGTGGTTATCCTCCCGGTGGTTATCTCGGTGCACACCATCGTATCTTGGGACTTTGCGATGCAAGTGGTGCCAGCCTGGCACTCGACCGTGTTCGGACCCCTCTTCTTCGTGGGTGCTCTTTATTCAGGCACCGCGGCCGTGTTCACGATGCTGTGCTGCTTGATCTGGACCTATCCGTCGTTCAAGAAGCTCATCACCCAGGTCCACTACGACATGCTCGGTCGCGTCTGGCTGGTGCTGGGTCTGGCCTGGGCCTACCTGTTCTTCAACGATATCATGCCGGAGTACTACGCTCACGAGCCTGATTACATGAACTACCTCTACTACAACGGTTTTAGCACCTACGCCCCGTGGTGGTGGTTCCTGGTCATCGGAAACTTCGTCTTGCCGCTGTTTTGTCTGGCCTTCAAAGAGTTCCGGCGCAGCATCGTCCCGATGTTCGTGCTCTCGATCATCGTCAACATCTCGATGTATATCGAGCGTGTGGTGATCATCTTGCCGGGTCTCGAGACCTACAATCACGTCAATCTTAACACCATCCCCTACAGCTATTCGGTAACCGAAACCTTGATCGTGCTCGGCACTTTCGGCTGGGTTATCGGCGGGCTGACCTTCTTCTGTCGCGTCTTCCCGATTCTGCCTTATTGGGAGCTGGCCGAGACGAAGGCTCGCGAGTTCGAGCGCGAGATGGCCGGCGTTAAAGTCACCTACTTCCAGATGGGCGAGTAAGGATAAGAAAATGAAAGTCTGCGCTGAATTTGACGATCAAGTAACTGCTATGAACGCCCACAAGGCGATCTTAGATAAGGGTGCCGAGGCCGACGACCTCGAGTTGCGCTCGCCTTACCCGCTGGCCGAAGAGCCTATCCCGGCCCACCGCTCGCTGCCGATGGTCATGCGTAGCGTGGTGCGACTGATGTGGCTGTGCGGCATCATCGGCGGCTTTAGCTTCATCACCTTCACCCAGCTCGAGTGGGGCCTGACGGCCAAGACCGATGGCCATCCCCTGGTTGCCATCCCCATCAACGCTATCATCATGTATGAGTGCGGAATGGTTACAGCCATCTGGGTGACCACCTTCATGTTCTTCATCGAGACCCGCCGCTATCGCAGCCTGGTCCCACCGCTGCAAGAAGACATGCCGGTGGCGAACGGCTATATCGCGCTGGTGGTTTCGGGTAACTCGGCCAACAAAGCCAAGGACTGGCTCGACGGCCTGGGCGCTCGCAACATCGTGACCTACCTCTTGCCACTTCTGTTTATAGGAATGTTCTCGACCGGTTGCGTCAACACTCGCTGGGACAATATTCGCGCCCAGCAGGTGATCAAACCGCGCGAACGGGCTGCCGAACTACCTCCGCCTCACAGTCTGCGCATGCCCACCGAGGCGGAAGCAGCGGTGACTCCTCCTCAACCCATGGGTTGGATTACCTGGGGTGACCCCATCGCGTACGAGCGGGCCATGGAGACCCTCAAGTCCAAGCAGGACGAGATGGAGGCCAAGGTCAAGAGCGGCGACATGAAGCGGGGTGACATGAACAAGCAGATGAAGTCCCTGCGTGACGAGATTAACGACGATCTCGCTCCTGAACTCACGGCCTACAAGGGTGCCGTGCCCGCCGAATTGCAAAACCTGGAATCGCCCGTCCCCTCTACACCTGAGTCGATCGAGCGAGGCAAGGCGCTCTACGCGATCAACTGTTCGCACTGCCACGGCGCCGAGGGCAAGGGCGATGGCAAGGTCGGTGAGGTGTGGGCTCCTAAACCCCCGGCCATCGGCGGCGCTCCCTATGCATCTAGTCTTTCCGACGGTGGTTTTTACTTCTACATCGTGACCGGCAAAAACAACATGCCGGCTTTTGGTCCCAACCTCAACACCCACGAGGTGTTCGACATCGTCAACTATCTTCGCTCGCTGCAAGGCGCGTAGTCGTCAGACGATTTCAGACGGCAGTCTTCTTTGAGACCGCCGGTCGCGAGATAGCCCGCGAAGGCGGGCTATTTTCATTCCCGGTGGTCTGACCTCCGCAGGCGGAGGGCACCGCTGGCCGGGCGGCTTTCGCCCGCCGGGGGCCCTGTCTATTCTCCTGGCAAGCCTAAGACGACTTCGGAAAGAATCGCATAGACCGCGGTGGTGCCGAAGGCGAGACTGGGCGCTTGGAAGCCGATGGCTGCGTTGCCAAGGTCGTCCATCGCGATGCATGGAAATTCGGCGTTGGGAATGGGAGTGGAAATCGTGGACACGGCACCATCGAAGGTTCCGTCGGCCAGCAGGCGCTGCAGGCGGATGCCGGCCCCGTTGGCGTCATAAACGACGGCGAAGTTGCCATCGGCATCCATGGCTACATCGGGTTCGACTCCGGTGGCAATGGTGAGGGGCCCACCCACCGGAATCGCACCACCGATCGCGCTCGGATTGGTATTAAACCGCCTCACTTCGACGTTGGTGTCGTTGACGAAGGCGACGGCAAAGCGAGTGCCGTCGGCGCTCATCGCTACTTCCGGGTCGCTGTTGGCTCCGTCCAATCCGCCGATAACGAAGTTACCGGCACCGCCGAATGACGCTCCGGTGGTGGCGTTGAGCACCACGCCACCGTAGCTAAAGGCGTCAAGCTTATAGACGACCACCACCACGTTGCGCAGCCGCGAACTGGCCAGGGCCGGAGCCGCCATGGTAAAGAGGTTAGGACGGGTGGCTCCGACCATTGACAGTTCCGTCTCCCAGATGGCGTTGAGACCGCTATCGAACTGCTTGACCTTGATGGTCTCGAAGGTGGTGAGGTCGGTTACGTTGCGCGCCACCGTGGGAAAGGTCGCTGTGGGGACTCCGACCGGCATGACCACACGGGCTTGAGTGGCATCATCCGGGTTGCCCGGAGCCAGGTCGGTTGCGCCGGTCGTAAAGGTTCCGGCTTGATCGATGCCTCGACCGAACACCGTGGAAACCGTGGTGGCAAAAGCCTCCCAGGTGACCAGACTCAGACTGCCGTTGGAATTGATGCCCGCGTCTGTTCGCGAGCCGTCCAGAGGACTAACCTGAAGACCATTGGTGATGGGGGTCGGGACCTGATCCCAGGTTCCCGGCGAGGCCGTTTGAAACTGACGTGCTCCGGCCAACTGGCCATCGGTGAGGATGGTGTAGCTGAAGGTCATAAAGTCATTGGAGGCCGCATCCACTCTCGGGTCCGTGAACTGAGCAAGGTTGCTCTCTTGCACCACGAACAAGTTGCTGAAACTGCCGGTCGTACCGCCACTGGTCCCGCCGCCGCTGCTACCGGAAGTGCCACCCGAGGTGCCCCCGGAAGTGCCGCCCGAGGTGCCCCCGGAAGTGCCGCCCGAGGTGCCCCCGGAAGTGCCGCCCGAGGTGCCCCCGGACGTGCCGCCCGAGGTGCCCCCGGAAGTGCCGCCCGACGTGCCCCCGGAAGTACCGCCCGAGGTGCCCCCGGAAGTGCCGCCGGAAGTGCCGCCCGAGGTGCCCCCGGAAGTGCCGCCCGAGGTGCCCCCGGAAGTGCCGCCCGAGGTGCCCCCGGACGTGCCGCCGGAGGTGCCCCCGGACGTGCCGCCGGAGATTCCCCCGGAAGTGCCGCCGGAGGTTCCCCCGGAAGTGCCGCCCGAGGTTCCCCCGGAAGTGCCGCCGGAAGTGCCGCCCGAGGTGCCTGTGGAAGTGCCCCCCGCCGTGCCTGTGGTTCCGCCGCCGGTGGTTCCCTCGGGCACCTCGCCCAGGGTCAGCCTCACGGTGGTGATGGCGTTGGCTCCGACGGCGATGTTGAGGGTCTCGCTGATGGCCACCAGACGGCCACCTGAATAGCCTTCGGCCCGGATGTCATAGAGGCCGGCGATGACCGGGAAGAGATTGAGGGTGACCAGCGTCGCTCCGGGGGGCACGGTGGCCAGGCCCCTAGATCCCACTTCGATATTGGTCCCCGGAGCGGTCAGGATCACCGCGACCTGATCGATGGAAAGGCTTTGCGCCAGAACTTCGCGAGGCTGCGGGGGGAGCTCGATGGTCAGCCGCAGGTTGTTGGCGCCACCCGCCCCCGGGCCGGCCGAGGCCTCGCCTCCTTCGGTGGAGGAGCCGCCGCTCCCGCCGCATCCCCACATCGCCAGGGCGAACAACGAGAACGAAAGCAGTGCTTTCGCTGCGAATTCTCTCAGCCACCGTACACGCATCGGAATAGCATGCATTTGCTCCGATCCGGTCAAGACCTCCTCGAATCCCTCTACCTTTAGTAGGAATTATCCGTCGACCAGCTCGATGGAGCGCAGCAGGCGCTGGAAAGCGTCGAGTTGTTGGGTGGATTTGAGCGTGACCAACAGGGCCCGACCCTTGAGGGGGACGATGGCGGTCAGATCGGTCAGACCAGAACCAACTTCCCAGATGGCCAGATAGGCGGTGCGCCCACCTGGCAGGTCGAAAGGCTCGAATCTGCGCAAGGTCTTGGCCCCGCTATCGACGAGAGGGCCGGCCGAGCGGGCAAAGCCGCGAAACGAGCGGCCTTCCTCCGGGCCGCTCAACGACCGCAGGGTCACCAGTTCGGTGCCCGCCTGGGACAGGGCCGTGCGCCCGTCCTTTTCCTCGGGCTTCCACTGGGGCGGATAGTTCAGCTTGAAACCGTCACCTGCGAGCGACCGCCACGACTCCGAATCGTTGGCCGATAGAAAGAGAAAACTGGTCTGAATCTTGTCGAGCTGGGCCACATACTGGTTCTGGCGCGCCCCCAACACCAACCGGCAACGGCCCAACGCCGACGAAAGGTAGAGCACGCGGTCGGTGCCACCGCCCTGGCGGGGGCGCACGAACATGTCGGCGTCATGGCCGGCGACCCGAGTCTTGGATTGACTGAACCCCTGGTCGAGCAGGGTGGGATACTCCTGGTTGGCCGGGCCGTTGAGCCAGGTCACCACCGCCCACGCGTCGCCGTCGCCCCGACGATACCCCTCGACCATGGGAGGGCCCGGCTTGAGTCCCACCGCCGGAAGCCAGTCGGCGGGAGTCTCGAGGCTCCAACCTGCTTTCTTTTCGGGAGTGAGTTCGCGGTTCTCGTGCACCGCCCACTCTTGACTCCAGGCCGAGTTGGCCAGCAGTAGCGTCAGCAACAGTAAGGATAGCCTCGTTTTCATGCTGCAAGGTTGTCTGGGAATAGAGCCGATTCCTTCGCGTCAGGAGCCAGTAGATCAAAATCGGAGGTCATCAAAGATGAATAAAATGCGTTGGATCGCCGCCAGCCTGGTGGTGGCGGCCGGATTGACGCTCGTGTTCCCGGCCAGCCCGAGCCTGGCCCGACAAAAGGGCGAACCCCGTTGGGCCACGGCCGCGGTCGCCCCCAAGCCTTTGCCGAATTCGGCCCTCAAAGGACTCGACTGGCTGGCCGAGCATCAGCTCGACAGCGGCGGCTGGGGCCAGGGCGAAGAATCCTCTCAGATGGGTGGCGGCGATCAGATGGCGGCCACCGCCAACGTGGCCGATACATGTATCGCCAGCCTGGCGATGCTGCGTTCGGGCAGCACTCCCCACTCGGGCACCTACGCCAAGAATCTGGCGCGAGGAGTCGAGTTCGTGCTCGCCCAGGTCGAGAAGGCCGACGAAGAATCGCTGTATGTGACCGACGTGCGCGGCACGCGAGTGCAGTCGAAGATCGGCACCTACGTCGACACCTTTCTAGCCAGCATGCTGCTCTCGGAGGTGAAGGGTCAGATGGATTCCAAGAGTGCCAACGAGCGGGTCGAGCGGGCCCTCAACAAGGTGATCGCTAAAATCGAGAACCACCAGAGCGAGTCTGGTGGTTTCGACAATCAGGGCTGGGCGCCCGTGCTGAGCCAGTCGATCGCCGCCAAAGGCCTCAATCGCGCGCGTCAGGCCGGAGCCGACGTCTCGGACAAAGCCCTGGACCGAGCTCAAGGCTATGCCGAGGGGCAGATCGATGAGGGCGGCAAGGTGCGAACCGAGGGGGCGGCCGGAGTCGATCTTTACGCCACCAGCTCGAATGTGGCCACCATGCAAGAAACCGCCAACACCTACGCCGCCGAGAAGGTGGCCTACGAGCAGAAGCTCAAGGCTGCCAAGAACGAGGATGAGCGACGGGTGCTGCGTGACAAGTTGGGCCGCATCCAGGCTCAAGAGCAGGCCAACAAAGACTCCAAGAAGCGGTTGATCGACCGGATCTCCGACCCCGGTTTCGTCGAAGGTTTCGGCTCCAATGGAGGGGAAGAGTTTCTCTCCTACATGAACATCAGCGAAGCCCTGGTGGTCGAAGGCGGCCAACAGTGGATAGATTGGGACAAAGCCATGATGGCCAATCTCTCGAGAATTCAGAACGACGACGGCAGCTGGTCTGGTCATCACTGCATCACCGGCAAGACCTTCTGCACCTCGGCTGCCATTTTGGTGTTGACCGCCGATCGGGCTCCAGTGCCGGCCTCGAAGAGTTGAGATTCTGGCACGTTCTGTGGCTGAGCCTGCTCGTTGGCTGCAGCCGAACGCCGGCCCCGCCTCGCGACGCCGTCGAGGCGGGGTTGGCCTACCTCCGGGGTGCCCAGGCCTCGGACGGCGGCTGGCACTCCAGCCAATACAAGGATATGGGGCAGGGTCCCGAGCTCACCCCGTTCGTCTTCAAAGCCTTGAGCTTCGGCGGCGCCCCCAAGTCCCAGTCAGGCCTCGCCTACCTCAAGGCCCAGAGCCCCGTCTCGGGACTGATCTATCCGGTTTATACCTCGTCCGGATTTCTTCTCAACGGCCTGGATGAAGGCGGCCGTTGGAGCCGGCACCTGTCGTCGTTTCAAGCCACCGAGGCTCTGGGGTATACGCCGGCAGACCCTCAATACGGTGGTTGGAGCTATGCTCTCAAGCCGCCGGTCAAGCCCGATCACGGCGAACTACCGACGCTGTCACATTCGAACCTGCCCAGCACTTTGTTCGCGCTGGGGGGGCTGTCGGTGGCCAAGAAGCTCGACCCCGAGACGGCGGCTCGAGCCCTCAAGTTCGTCGAGCGTTGCCAGAACTTTCCTGAGGGTGACGGCGGCTTCTGCGCCAGTGCTAGCGACGAGTCCATGAACAAGGCCGGCGGGTTCAAGTCTTATGGCAGCGCCACCTCAGACGGATTGCGGGCTTTGTTGCGCTGCGGGTTAAGGCTGGATGACTCGCGGGTGGCGGCGGCTCGTCAATGGATCGACGACCATCTTTCGGTCGAGGTTCATCCTGGGGAGTTTCCTAACGGGCGTTATTACGACCGTGATTCACTGTATTTCTACTACTGCTGGTCGACGGCCCACGCTCTCAATGGTGTGTCTCGAGCCGGGGGCGAACTCAACGAGGCCGAGAAGAACTGGCTCAAAGCCGTGCATCAGCGAATGGTCGAGTTGCAGAAACCTGACGGTAGCTGGTCGAATCCTGCCTCGGCCACTCGCGAGGATGACCCTCTCATCGCCACGCCGATGGCCCTGGCGGTGCTGGTGCTCAGTCGCTGACCGGTTTCCAGCCAAAGAAGTCGACAGCGTGCTGGAAGACTTCGGGATTGGTCAGCAGGTAAGAGTGATTGCTCAGGTCGGGTGAGGCCACCAACTTCACCTCGACCCCCTCGAGATGAAGGCTTGACTCTTCCACCAGACCGTCTCCCGAGGTGGGGTATAGCAATTCGGTCAAGCCGCGGCCATGGGCCGCGCCCACGATGGCGAAATCCTCGACTGCTGCTTTCTGTTGCGGCCAGCGCGAGTTAAGATCGTCGAGTCGGGGGTTTTCGCCGGCGGCGTCTGGCATCAGCCAGTCGAGGGCGGGCGCGTCGCTGGAGTGAAGGGCTTTGAGGTTCAGCAGGAAGTTGACGCTGCGGCCCTCGTCGTGGAGGGCCACGGCGGTCCGGGCCACCCGGGCGATGCCAGCGCCGTGGTTGGGAGTGCCGACCTGAAGGAGTTTGCCGATACGCTTGCCGCCCTGGTCCAGATAGGCGCGGCTGGCCAGTCCACCCATGCTGTAGCCCATGACGTCGACCTTGTCGGTGTCGAGGGCGTCAGAGATCTGGTTCAGGTGCCGGTCTACCTGGGGGTGGGATTGGTCGGGCGGCGAGTTCCACTGATCGAAAAAGGTGACAAACACTTTCGCGTCTTCAGGGATGGCTTCCAGCTTCTGGGTGCACTCGGGGTCGAGATAGCAGCCGCCCTCGAAAAGGTAGTAAGGTCGGCCACCATTTTGGCCATCGGCGGTCAGGTGCTCGACCAAATTCTCGCAGCGGTCGCGGGCGGTCTTGAACCCGGGCACCAGCATGAACGGCCGTTCGAGGCGCACCGCCGGACCTTCCAGGCGCTCAGGCATCGGCTTGGTGCCATGATGGATGTCCCTGACGACTTCAATGGGTGATTTTGAGCGAGCCTGGCTCAAACGTTCGCCCAGGCCGCCCTGACCGTGGATCAGTTCTTGATTGTAGACCTTGAGCACGTGCACGGCCGTGCCGACATGGTTGAGGGCCAGCAGTCCCACTCGCAGTCCGGTCTTGACGGCGGCTAACCGCCAGCTCGAGGAGAGTGTGGGGGGAGTGAGGTTGGCGGTTACCTGGACGCTGTCTCGAATGTCGGCCGAGGACTGCCGTGCGGATGGGGCGGCCGTCCGGTGGAGACGATTCAGAGAGAGTGCATGCTGGGGAAAACCAACCTTCATGGACCTTATCTTAGGTGAATCGGCTGAAAAAGATTAGAAAGAGTTCCAGACCTGAACCTGATTGCGGCCGGCTTCTTTGGCCCGGTAGAGCGCTTTGTCAGCCGAGGCCAGCAGGCTCTCGGGCGAATCACCGTCTTCGGGAAAACTGGCCACTCCGACGCTGATGGTGACGGGGATAGAGCGGTCTCGATGCTTGAAGTCGGTCTGGGCCACCGAACTGCGCAGGCGCTCGGCGATGGTGGCGCCTTTGGCCTTGCCGGTGGTGGGCAAGATGACCGAGAACTCTTCGCCCCCATAGCGGGCCACCACGTCGTATTCGCGCAGGGCGTCCGACAACGTACCCGAGACCTTGCGCAGCACGAGGTCACCGGCCTGGTGGCCGTAACTGTCGTTGAGCTGCTTGAAAAAGTCGATGTCGACCATGAAGATGGTCAGGGGTTTGCGATAGCGCTTGGAATAAGAGACTTCCTTGGTGAGCCGTTGCTCGAGGTAGCGTCGATTGTAAAGGCTGGTCAGGCCGTCGAGGACCGAAATCTCGTAGAGACGATTGTTCTCGAGGGCCAGCGAGATGTGGGCCGACATCAAGACGGTCAACTCGAGTTCATCGTGGCTGAAGAAATGGTCCTGGCGGCGGGTCGTGAGGGAGACCACCCCGATAACCCGGCGCTTGATCATCAAGGGCACGCAAATCATGCTGACCATGCGGCGGCGTTGTTTTTCGACGTTCTTGAAGCGCGGATCCTTGCGAACGTCTTCGATGAGCACCGGCTTGCGATTCTTGGCCACCCAGCCGGCCACCCCTTCGCCCAGCTTAAAACGGATGTTTTCAAGTTCCCAGCGGGTCAATCCCGACGACTCGCAAAAGGCCAGTTCGCGACTCTTCTCGTCGAGGATCATGATCGAGCAGTCGTCGGTCTCGAGCAACTTTCTCAGCTGAGAGCTGATGCGTTTGACCACTTTCTGCATCGGGAAGTTGGAGCTGATCAGCTTGCTAACTTCGAGCAGGACCTTTAGCACATCGGCCTCGCGAGACATCGCCTTGAACATTCTTGGGACAGGTCATGCGGTCCTGGCGGATTTTTTTCATCTCGCAAAGGAGTCAAGAGGTTGATTTGTCGAACAAGCCGGCTGACATTTTAGAGAGCCCAGGACCGAGCTGGAATTTCTGGGTTGACAGGGAGGTAAGGATGAAGATTTTGAGTGGATTCCGACTTCGGTCTTTGGTTGGCTTGGTCATGAGTATGGCCTTCATCGCCCTTGTGGCGGGCAACGCCTCGGCCGGAATGGTCCGCAACGTGACCGTGAGTGAAGGTCCCGGCTGGGTGAAAGTCAACGTGCACGGGGCTTTCAACTACCAGGTCAAACACCTTCCCCCCGGCAACGACGACTACCGCAGCATCGTGATCGACTGCTATCCTGCTTACATCAACCCCGGGCTCGAGCCCAAGGTAAATCTGGCCGTCGACGAGGGCCTGGTGGGTCAGGTGCGTGTTCGTCAGTATGACGGCAACACCGTGCGCGTCTACATCGACGTGATTGCCTGGCCCAAATACAAGGTCATGCAGGTTCCCGGCGGGGTCCAGATTGGCATCGACTCGTACCACATGCGTTCCAGCGACCCGAGCGCCAACCGCTAAAAAGGCAAGCTCGAACCGAAGAAAGACCCGCCGCCACGGCGGGTTTTTTGTATCCCGGGCTAGCCGGGAGAAACTCGTGTCCGATTCGAACCTCTGCGTCCTATGGCAGTATTATCGACCGTCGGTCTTTTGATCTTGTCCAACACTTTTATGGTCTACGCTTGGTACGCTCACCTGAAGGACTTCAAGTCCCAACCGATGTGGGCCGCCATTTTCATCTCGTGGGGAATCGCTTTTTTCGAGTATTGCATTCAAGTTCCGGCCAACCGGGTCGGCAACACCGTGATGAGCCTCCCTCAGCTCAAGATTCTCCAGGAGGTCATTACTCTGGCCGTCTTTGCCGGGCTCTACGCCTTTTACTGGAAGGGCGACCTGAGTTGGAACTATCTGGCCGCCGGGGTGTGCCTTTTGTTGGCCCTGGGATTCATCTTCTGGCCCGGGTAAATGGTAACCTGGCGGTCAACAACGGCGCCCTCGCTGGCGCTACCCTCGGACTATGCAGATACGTTCTCTAGCTCCCAGCGAGGCGGCTCGGCTGAAGGCGGCCGGAGCGCAGGTAGTGGATGTTCGCTCGGCTGACGAATTCGCCGCTGACCACTGGAACGATAGTATCAACCTGGGGACCCACGGCGACCTGACGGGCTGGGCCCAGCGTCTGCTCGAGCGGGGGCATCCCCTGGTGCTGGTGGCCGCGGCCGGGCAAGAGCAGGCCGCGGCCGGGCGGCTGTCGGGCTTTGCGGTGGCTGGCTGGGTCGAGGGTGGCGTCGAGGCTCTGCCGGCCGACCAGCGTCAGGCCAGCCATCGGATCCAGCCCCGGCAACTGGCCGAATGGCTCTCGCAGTCAGATCCCCCCACGGTGCTTGATGTGCGCTCGCGGCAGGAGTTCGCTGGCGGGCACCTGGCCGGAGCGCTCAACCTACCTCTCGACGAACTGCCGGCTCGCGTCCAGGAGCTGCCCGGCGGACCCCTGGTGATCCATTGTGCCAGTGGTTATCGTTCTTCGGCGGCGGTGAGCTGGCTGGCCAATCATCAGCTGGCCCTGGCTACTGATCTGGCGGGCGGTTTCGCCGCCTGGGCTGCGGCCGGCTTGCCCGTCGAGAAGTGATCGGCGTCGACGACCTCTTCGAAGCCAGGGGCCGCTGGTGGTGCCATCTGCTGTGCGACGACTTTTCGGCGGCGGGGTTGGAGGAGCTGCACGCCTTCGCGCGCCAGTTGGGGGCTCCGCCGCGAGCCTTTCACGACCCCCCCGGCCAGCCACGGCCCCACTATGACCTCACCCCACCCCTACGGGAAGCGGCCCTGTCGCGGGGGGCCAAACCGTTATCGCGTCGCCAGGTGGTCGAATTCCTCCAGCGAGGCCGCCGCCACCTCTAAGAGGAGATCTGGCTCGCGGGCCCAAGTGGCCGCCCATGCGGTATTGGATAGTACTTCTCATGACGGCGGCCCTGACGGCTTGTGCTCCGCCCCCGGCTCCCGGGTCTACCCCCAGCCCGGTGGCTCCGACTCCGTCGGCCCAGGAGCGGGCCCAGGCCTTTGCCGCCGAGATCGTTGCCTGGAAAACCCCGGAAGAAGCCTGGGCGAGGGTGCATCCCGAGTGCGTCAAGTTGCTCGAAGGCGACAAGAGAGCCGTGGTCGAGAAAGATATCGACTTCTGGCTCAACTTCAAAGGTCACAAAGACACGCAGCTCATGGGCTATCAAGAGCAAACCTCGGCTTGGAAGACCTATCCGGTCAAACCCGATTTCGTGCTGGTCTACGAGAAGGTCCCGGTCTGGCCCATTGTCGAGCAGGATGGCCAGTGGTTCGTGAGCCTGGGAATACCCACCGATGCGGCCCTGCAGGCCGAGCGCGAGGTCAAGCTCAGTGAGCCCGAAGCCCAGGCAGTGGCCAAGAAGGCTCTCGCCGAGCTGTCGCCCGAGCTGCGTCAGGAGCTCAAGACGCTGCTCAAAGAAGACAAGCTCATCGCTGCCATCAAGCGCTTTCGTGAGGTCCACCCGCATTCGCTGCGAGTCTGCAAACTGGTAATCGACCAGCTTCGCTGAGGAAGGCCCGTTGGGCCGCCCCCTGTCGCCGCGCTAGCGACGAGATTAGATACGCCAGGCGCGTTCGAGTACGGCGCCCGAGTTGAGAATGCCGGCTCCTAGCAGGCTGTCGTCACTCTCCATCGGCGTGCAGGCTTCGGCCAGCAGGTCATAGATTTCGTCGATTTCGAGTTCGGGTCGCATGATCCGCAGGCGCACATAGAGAGCGCTCACCTGGGGGGCGGCGTACGAGGTACCGTCGAGACCGGCATGGAGCACTCGCATCCCGTTGACCGCGAGATCGGCGCCCGGGCTCGAGAAGTAGGCGGGTTCGACCGAATTTCCCGAGCTGTGTTCGCTGGCTCCGACCATCAGGTTGTAGTCGTTGCAGAACCAGGACAGGTGAAACTCTTCTGGCAGTTTGACGCCCAGGCGGAGCAGCGCCTGCAGCTGGTGGCCGCCGTTGCCGGCCGCGATGAAGTAGCCGATGTCCTGTTCGAATGCCTTTTCAGACAATACATAGTGGCGGTCGCGGTGCCATTTGACCAGGTCACTCTGGTGCTGCAACGACCAGACATGCTCGGCCACGGCCTCGATGAACTCCACCACGTTCGCGGTGGCGCCCAGCCCGAGATGGAGCCCGAGCTGGAGTCCGAAGGTGGTGCGTACCACCGGCTTGTTGACCATTACATCCACGCCTGAGAGTTCGAGCAGGCTCATGGTGGCTTGGAGCGGGCTGACTGCCTGCGACTGGTTGATGGCCCGCAAATGGGGATAGCGGTCCGAGGTCAGCAGTTCGAGGTGGGTGTTGGTCATGGCCAACCCGGCCGCCGGAAACTTCTCGACGTAGGCATAGAGGGTCTGGCCGAAGTGTTCGGGTGAGGCGCTCACCAGTTGGCGGGCCAGGGGGTCCATGCGCGGCGTGTTCTGAAAACGAGCAAATCCCCGCCCGAGGCCGCTGAAGGAAGAGAGGATGGTCTCGACAACGCGGCCGTGGTTGGAGCCTTCAAAGTCGTCGAGAACGGCCACCATGGCGTAGGGATTGTAGTCTCCCACCAGTTGGGCCTGGGTGGCCTGGCTCATCACCCAGTCCTGGGTGTCAAAAACGCAAGCATCGGGTGATTGAAAGAAGTTCAGGAAGGCATAAGTGTCGTCGTCGGGGTCGCAGTGGACGTTACCGTTCTGGAAGACGTTGGTGAGGTCCGAACCGAGGGATTCGGTTTCTTCGCTTGACCAGCTCGGACTGATGGCCCAGCTTCTTTGGTTGGGGTGGGTTGGCGTGCTCACAATCCCATGGTAGAGAATTGCAATCTCGATTTTCCCTCGAGTGGACGAAAATTGTTGAAAACATGTGAGAGAAATGTGAACAGCTTTCGGTAGGAGGTGTCCCTTCGGCCAAGAAGCGGCCGGCATGAAAGTCCTGGTTATCGGCTCGGGGGGCCGCGAGCACGCACTGGCCCATACTTTGTCGCATTCTCCTTCGGTGGAGTTGGTGGATGTCAGCCCCGGCAACGGCGGCACCTGGTGGGACGCCGGTGGGCGGGCCGCCTGCCGCAGTCTGGCCGAGGCTGACCCGAAGCAATACGATCTGGTGGTCATCGGGCCCGAGGCGCCGCTGGCTGATGGGCTGGCCGATCGTCTGTTAGAGGCCGGAGTGCCGGTCTTCGGGCCCACCCGGGCGGCCGCCCGCATCGAGACCTCGAAGCGGTTCGCCAAAGAGCTGATGCGCTCGCTCGACGTGCCCACTGCCGACTTCGTGGTCTGTGAGACCTACCAGCAGGCCCGGGCCGAACTCGAGCGGTTCGGCGCGCCAGTGGTGATCAAGGCGGATGGATTGGCAGCCGGAAAGGGCGTGGGGGTGTTCGAACAGATGGGACCGGCCCAAGAGTTCTTGCACTCGTTGATGGATAGCGAGAAATTTGGCCAGGCCGGGCAGACGGTGTTGCTCGAAGAGCGGTTGGAGGGTCCCGAGCTTTCGGTGCTGGCCTTCTGCGACGGCAAGAAGGCCGTGCAGATGCCCGCCGCTCGCGACCACAAACGCCTCGAAGAGGGTGACCGTGGGCCGAACACCGGTGGCATGGGAGCTTTCTCGCCGGTGCCCGGTGTCGACGTCGAGTTGCTGGCCCAGGTCCAGGAGGAGATTTTCGACCCGGTCATGGCCGCCTTGGCCGCTCGAGGCTGTCCCTTCGTGGGAGTGCTCTATGCCGGGCTCATTCTGACCGCGTCTGGCCCCAAGGTTCTCGAGTTCAACTGTCGCTTCGGCGATCCCGAGACCCAGGTGGTATTGCCCTTGTTCGAGGGCGACCTGGCCCGATTGATGCTGGCCTGCACTCGCGGCAAGCTCGACCCCACCCTGTTGCGCTGGAGCAAGGACACGTGCGCGGCCGTGGTCATGGCTTCGGCCGGCTATCCGGAGTCGGCCCAGAAGGGAGTGCCCATCCAGTTGCCCGAGGAGGGCCTGATCTTCCACGCCGGCACGGCCAGGGGCCCCGAGGGGCTGGTGACGGCCGGCGGTAGGGTTCTGGCTGCGGTGGGGCGAGGTCAGGATCTGGGCCAGGCTCTAGAGGCGGCCTACGCGCTGGTCGAGCAAGTCCATTTCGAAGGCGCCGTCTATCGCAAGGACATTGGCAAGGTCGCAGTTTCTTGAGCCAGGCTTATCGTCAAGCCGGCGTCGATCTCGAGGCCGGGGCCCGGGCCGTGGCCTCGATGGCCGAGGTCGTTTCAGCCACCTATACCGACGAGGTCCTGTCCAAAGTTGGCAGTTTCGGGGGTCTTTTTGACGCGGGCCGGTTGGCCGGCCTCAAAGACCCGGTGCTGGTCGCTTCCACCGATGGGGTAGGGACCAAGGTCAAAGTGGCTCAGGCCATGGGCCGCTGGGACTCGATCGGACGCGACCTGGTCCACCATTGCATCAACGACATCCTGGTCCAGGGCGCCCGCCCCCTCTTCTTTTTGGATTTTCTCGGCTGTGAGAAGCTGGTACCCGAGCAAGCGGCGGCAGTGGTCGGGGGAGTTGCGCGAGCCTGTGGCGACTATGGATGCCCGCTGTTGGGTGGCGAGACGGCCGAGATGGCCGATGTCTATCGAGAGGGCCAGCTCGAACTGGTGGGTACGATTGTAGGGGTGGTTCCCCGGGCCGAGATCATCGATGGCTCTCGCTTGAGCGAAGGAGATGCCCTGCTCGCCTGGCCGTCATCCGGCTTGCACACCAACGGCTACACCCTGGCCCGCAAAGTGCTGGCCGACCTTGATTGGAACGAGCCCAACGACCAGCTGGGCTGCTCGATCGGGCAAGCGCTGTTGGCCGTGCATCGTTGCTATCTCGATTCGGCCGAGATCGCCCTCGAAGCCGGCATCGACCTCAAGGGGCTCGCCCACATCACGGGGGGTGGGATCCCGGGCAATCTCAGCCGCATCATGCCTGAGGGTTTGACGGCCGAGGTTGATCTGAGCAAGGTCGTGGCGCCGCCGATCTTTGACCTGATCGCCGAAAAGGGTTCCCTCGAGCGCCAGGACATGCTGGCGGCTTTCAACCTGGGGGTCGGGATGATCGCGGTGGTGCCGGCCGAGCAAGCGCGCCGGGCCCGCGAAGTGGTGCCCGAACTAATTCCGGTCGGGCAGGTGGTGGCCGGCACCGAGATGATCGTGCGTTGAAGCGCCTGGTGGTGCTGGTTTCAGGCTCGGGCAGCAATCTTCAGGCTTTGCTTGATAGCCAGTCAGAGTTAGAAGCCAGGGTGGTGCTGGTGGTCTCGAATCGGCCGGGTGTGCGCGCCCTACAAAGGGCTGCCGAGGCCGGGGTCGAGACCTGTGTGCTCGAGGCCGAGCCCGACCGTGCTGCCTATGACTGCAAACTCGCCGCCCGCGTGGCCCAGGCCGCGCCCGACCTGGTGGTATTGGCTGGCTTCATGCGCATTCTTGGGGACCGGTTTCTGGAGCGGTTCCCGGGCCGCGTGATCAATCTTCACCCCGCCCTGCCAGGTCACTATCCCGGTCTGGACGCCATCGGGCGGGCCTTTCGGGACGGCCGGTCCGAGACCGGCTGCATGGTGCACTATGTGGTGCCTGAGGTCGATGCCGGTCCGGTGATCGCCAGCGAGAAAGTCGCGATCCATGCTCAAGACACCCTGGAGAGTCTGACCGAGCGGATGCATCAGGTCGAGCATGCCTTGCTGGTTCGAGCCGTGGCCCTCGCCCTGCGCCATGGCTGAGAGCTGGGACCCCCAGGTTCAGCGTGCCGGCCTGCGCGGCTTTGCCCGCATTCGGGCCGTGTTATGGGAGCGTTCGCTGGGCTTTTACGAATGGTTCTGCCTCGGCCGCTTCGACTGGTGGTGGAAGCTGCGCCGGGCCATGCGGCTGGCTTTTCGCGATTGTGACCCTATCGAGCTGGCCAATCGCTATTATCCAGAGCTGGTCTATGGCGAAACGCCGCCGGTCACTATCTATAGCCTGCTCGGTTCGCTCGAACTGCCGCTTGCTTTACGGTTGGTGGACCTTGGCTGCGGCTGTGGGTGGGTCAGTCTGACCGCCGCCTCGATGGGCTATGCGGCGGTGGGTGTCGACCTGGTCCCCGAATACCTGGAACGAGCCCGCCAGGTAGCCACCCGGCTGGATTTGCCGGCCGAATTCGTGAAGGCTGACCTGACCCGCCTGGACTTGCCCGAGGGCGACCTCTATTGGGTGTCGGCTACGGCTCTGCCGGAGCCGGTCAAAGCTCACCTGGCCCAGGCCCTCTCGTCCCGGCCGGCGGGCACGCTGGCGGTGTGCCAGGATTGGTCCCCCGGTCCACCGCTGGAGCGCATCTGGCAGGTGCGGTTGCCGGTCAGCTTCGGCATTTCTACCTTCGAGGTGTGGCGCGTCTAGTGGCGAAATCGCCGCTGGCCGGTGAACGCCATGGCGATTCCCAGGCGATCGCAGGCTTCGATCACTTCGGGGTCGCGCAGCGAGCCGCCGGGCTGGACGATGTAGCCGACTCCCGCGGCGGCCGCCGCCTCGATGTTGTCGGCGAACGGAAAGAAGGCGTCCGAGGCCAACACCGCTCCTTCTAGGCTGGTGCCGTTGGCCCGCCGCAAAGCGATTTCGACGGCGTCCACGCGATTGGGCTGGCCACCGCCCAGGCCCAACGTGACCAGGCCCCCCGGGGCGGCTGCGGCCAGGGCGATGGCATTGGACTTCAGGCAGCCGGCCGCGGTCATGGCAAAGTCGGCCAGGGGGCCCAGACTGTCAGGAAAGGGCTTGCGAGTGACCGTTTCTAGCTTGAAGGCGTCGGGCCGGTCAGGTTGCTGCAAAAGGACTCGTCCCTGACGACCCACCCACTGGTGGCTGAAGGCGGCCGGCACCTTCCCCTCCGGGGGCATCACCACCAAGAGGCGAAGATTGCCTTTGGCGGCTAGCGTCGCGAGCGCCTCGGGCGAGAAGGCCGGGGCCGCGATGACCTCCACAAAACGCCCTTCGAAGGCGGCGGCGGCCGTCTGATCGACCTCGCTCGAGAAGGCCACCACCGAGCCGAAGGCACTCTTGGAGTCGGCTTCCCAGGCCAGTTCGAAGGCCTGGGCGGCGGTGGCGGCCTGGGCCAATCCGCAGGGAGCCGCATGCTTGACCACGCAGCAACGAATCGACCCCGGCTCGAGCGGCATGAGAGCCGCCTCCAGGTCGAGCAGATTGTTGTAGGAGAGTTCTTTGCCTTGCAACTGAGTGAAGGCCGGGGGCTGTCCGGCCAGGCGATAGCTGGCCGCCCCTTGATGAGGATTCTCGCCATAGCGCAGGGTTTGTTCGCGCTCGAGCGGGATGCTCAACTGGGCGGGGAAGGGGTCGGGCTCGAGCGCGGCCGCAATCTGAGCGTCGTAGCTGGCGGTGTGAGCGAAGGCCAGATTGCGCAGGCGGGTGCGCGTAGCCGCCGTAACGGGTTGTTCAGCCAGCACCTGGGCGTAGTCCTGGGGGCGACAGAGCACCACTACATTGTCGCTGTTCTTGGCTGCTGCCCTCAGCAAGGTAGGGCCGCCAACATCGATCTGCTCCACCCATTCTTGCTGATCCGAGCTGGACTGATAGGTCTGGGCGAAGGGATAGAGGTTGACCACCACCAGGTCGATGGGAGGGATATCAAGACGAGCCGCGTCCTGGTCGTCGATGCCTCGACGATAGAGGATACCGCCGTGAACCCTGGGGTGGAGTGTCTTGATTCGTCCCCCGAACGATTCGGGGAAGCCGGTGTATTCTTCGATGTCGGTCACTGCGACCCCGAACCCGCGCAGCGCTTTGGCCGTGCCACCGGTGGACAACACCTGAGGGGGCGGGTTCTGGGCCAGCAGGGCGGCTGCCAGAAGGTCGAGACTCGTCTTGTCTGATACGGAAATCAGCGCGCGTGCGAACATCGGGCCGCCTTCTGGCCCCAGTGGGGTGATCCTTCCGGGGGTTTTACCTGGCGGCAAGGAATCGAGGGGGTTCTCCAAAGTCTGGTCCAAACTGCTGGCCCTATCATGAGAGTATGAGGATTCCAGGTTTTGACCCCGCCCGCCGCGCTAAACGACTGGCCGCTCGAGAGCAGGTCCGCCAACTGGCCCAGGACGAGTTTCAATACAGCCGCCCCAAGATGGTGGGTGCCTGGGCCGCCGCCGGTGCCGCCAGTGCGGCCGCTGGAGTCGGGATCGGGCAGGCCTGGAAGGCCCTGGCTCTGCCGACCAACTTTGGGCCGGCGGGAATGATGATCGGGGGGGCGCTGGGGGCAGCGGCCACTTACTGGGCCCTGGGCGACAAGACCGATAGGACCGTGCGACTCGGGGTCTCGGCCGCGGTCGGGGTGGCCTCGGCGGTGGCCTGGCACAGTCTCGGTTTGGCCGGGTTACAAGAAGGAATGGGTATGGCCGTGGGTGGGGCCATCGGCGCCTATGTCGGCGCCAAATCGGCGCCCGAGGGCTCGTCCTGGTGGGAGCACGCGGCCGCGGCCACCTATGGCGTCGGCATCTGCCACGTGGCCGGCATCGTGGGAGCCACCGGCAGTGTGGCCGGCATGGTGGGCGCGTCGCTGTTTCCGGTGTTGACCGGCGCCTCGGGTTATCTGCTGAGCGGGGTCAATATCCGCGGTAAGGTGCGGGAACTGATGCACTCAGCGCACTAGTTCCAGTTGCCCCTCCAGGTCGTCTAGCTCGCGGCGCCAGAAGCCGTGCGACTCGACATCGGGATAGAGTCGAAAGAAGGCCGGGTCCTTGCGTCGCTTGGCCACCCAGGCGGCATGGCGAACGAACTTGAGGGCCCGGAGCGGTTCGATCAGTTCCAGTTCTTTGCGGTCGAAGGCTCGATGGCGCTGATAGCTGTCGAGAAAGACCTCGCGCAGGGCCAGCGCGTCGTTGTCGCGCCCGGGCAACAGCATCCATAGATCTTGCACCGCCGGTCCGGTGGTAGTGTCATCGAAGTCGACAAAACTCGGACCCAGGCTCGACCACAAAATGTTGCCCCGGTGCAGATCGCCGTGTAGACGCAATTGCTGGTGCCGGTTGAAGCGATCCTTTAGCCGAGAGCAGAGGGTTTGGACCCGCTCTTGATAGCGCTGCCAGATGGGTCCGGGCACGACCTTCTCGCGGGCCAGCTCCTGCAGGCTTTTGAGGCCCCAGTCCGCCGGGCCGACGCTAGGCCGGCGGCGATGGCGTCCTCGAGCACCGACTTGATGCAGGCGCGCCACCAGGCCGCCCAACAGGTCGGCGTGCTCGAAGTCGACCTCATCAGGCATACGCCCCAGGTGGTGAGGAAAGATGGTGAAAAAGATGCCCTCCACCTGACCCACGGTGGCCCCGTTCTCGAGCTCGACCGGCGGGCGCACCGGCAGGTCGGCCTCGAACAACTCGTCCATGAAGTCGTGCTCTTCCTCGAGGGCGGCCCGGCTCCAGCGGCCGGGGCGATAAAACTTACCTACCCAGCGTTCCCCCTCCAAGTCTTCCACCCCCACCACCCGATTCTCCATCGAGTTGAGCCAGCGCAGGGTGGGGGTGAGCTCGAGTCCGGCCTGGGCAAAGGCCTGGTGGATCCGGTCCGGGGTGAGATTGTAGAAATACTCGGTGCTGGTGGCCATGGGCGGCCCTTCCTCTAGCTTCAGGGAAAGCCTGCCGGGTCCGGCGAAACCGGTTCGGATGCGCGAAGAGCTAGCCAGGCTACTGGGGCAACTCGAGGGCGATACTGCTCGAGTCCGGGGTCGTTTCACCTTTGACCCGGTGGTCGGCTTACGCCGGTTGGCCCAGGACCGCTTTCGCCAGCCCGAGAGCTATCTGTTGGCGCTGGTCCAGGCAGCCGTGGCGGCCGGGGCCCGTCGCTTTGAGCTCGAGCGTCATCCCCTCTACGCCTGCGCCTGTTGGGATGGAGACAGCAGTCGCCTGGAGCCGCTCGCGACCTGTCTGCGGTCACTGACGGCCGAACATTTGCTGTTCTGGCCTATGGTGGGCGCGGCCGCCAGCGGGGCCTCGAGAGTGTTATTACAGACCCGGGCCCAGTCTCAGGCTCTTTTGATCGAGCCCGGCCGGTTGGAGATGGTCGAATTGCCAAGCCGCCGTCCCGAGTTGGGCTGGAGCCATCGACTGCTGTTGTCATTTGCGGCCGGTCGAGGCTTCCGTAAGGTTCCCACCGAGTTGTCGGTGCTGCGCGAGCGGTGCCTTTTCGCGCCGCTTCGGCTCAGCTGCAACGGCTCGCCGCTCGAGCCCGAAGTCGGGAAGCCGGGCCGTAGCTGGCCCTGGAAGGCCCGGCCCGGAGTGCTGCTGGAGTGGGTCTATCCGGGTTGGGGACTGTATCTGCCAGCCGTCAAAGGGCAGCTGCGCGAGCTGCGCCCCGAGGGCCCGGGCTCGGCCCGGGTCGCTTTGCCGCCCCAGGGCACCCGCAGCTACGGAGCCTGGCTGGCCCTCGAGAGCGACCTGTCACCGGGCCTGGAGTGTCGGGTCGTCCACCAGGGCGTGGTGGTTGCGCGTACCCTCCTGGCGGCGCGGCTGGGCGGTCTGGCTGTGTGCTCGAGCGAGGGGATGGAGCTCGAGGCGTCGGGTCTGCGCCTGGTGGACCAGCGCTGGCCAGCCACGGTGACTGTCTTCGAGACGGAGCTCGAACGCCTGATCGAGCGGGCCCGGGGCCTCGGAGACAGCCTGCCTCTAAGCCCGGCCGGCCGGCGCCGGCTTCAGGCTGAGGCCGGCCAGTAGCATGGCCGTCAGGCCCGCGGTGGACGGAAAGCCTCCCTGGCTGCCTAGCTCGACCAGGCCCGTGCGCAAATCGACGGTCATTTCCAGCACGGCATCGTAGAGACGCACGACCCAGGCGGGGGTCGTGGCCTGGCTGCTGACTCGGACCGGATGCAGTGACCCATCGGGGGCGCGAAACAGGTGCAGCCCGCTTTCGGCGGCCAGCAAGCGGTGGCAGAGCAAGCCTTCGATAGCCAGGCCCCGGGCGGCGGGTCGAGCCTCCAGAGCCATGTTTTCGGCCAGGCTTTCGAAGCAGGTTTTGAGGCCTGTGCCCCATTCGGGATCGCCCAGGGCGGTGAACTGCAGGCTCAATCGGGTAGGGGAGGGCGCGGCCAGTTCCGCCGCCGTGTGGAGTAGCAGTGCCCAATCGGCCAGCACCGGGCTAGGCTTGGCTTCGGGTCGCTCGGCGCAGGCGGTCGCCAGCCTCTGCAGCTCCTGGGTCAGCGAACCCGCCAGTAACCCCAGCCAGAGTGGTTCGGGGGCCATGACCAGGCGCGGG
Source organism: Vulcanimicrobiota bacterium (assembly GCA_050250895.1). Taxonomy (GTDB): domain Bacteria; phylum Vulcanimicrobiota; class Xenobia; order Xenobiales; family JADMJV01; genus CAYRFU01. Next base: position 137,191 of record JBFWNU010000008.1, read on the forward strand.
CCGCTGTCGCGCCGACGGGTCTTGCGCTCAGTATTGCGCAAGCTGGCCCGCAGACGCCGGGCTTCATCGCGGGCAGCGAAGTAGGCTAGTTCGGCGTGGCTGGGCTCTTCTCCGATGGTGGTGGGAGCGGCCGGGTTGATCACCTCGGCCTCAAGCATTTCGAGCTGGCGCGTCAGTTCGGGGAGTTCCGGGCGGGGACCGCGCTGGTCGCGCACCCGGGGGCAGGCCGCCAGGGGCTCGAGTTCCACCGTGATCGGGCTGCCCGCTCGTAAGCGCAGCAGAGTCGGGGTTTCGGGCGGGACCGAGGCGAGCAGGGCAGCCAGCGGGGCGGTGATGTGACGCTCGACCTCACGCTTGAGGGCTCGCGCTCCTAGTTCGGGGTGATAACCGGTCTCCACAATCTTGTCGAGGGCCTGGGGGTCCACCGCCAGGATGCACTGGCGGCGCACCAGGCCGGCGCGGTGGAAGAGGTTCTCGATGAGCCCGCTGGCCAATTCTCGAACCTCGTCTCGCGGAAGGCGTGCGAAGGGTACGATACGGTCCAGGCGATTGACGAACTCGGGGGCGAAAAAGGCCCCGACGGCTTTGCGGTAAGCCAGGGATTCCTCGTGATCGCGACTGCGAATGCCGAAGGCTCTTCCGACCTCCTGGGCCCCGACATTGGAGGTGAGAATTACCAGGCACTGGCTGAAATCGGCCGTGCGGCCCAGGGCATCGGTGAGGCGCGCGTCCCCGAGTAATCCGAGCAGCAGGTTGAACACATCGGGGTGGGCCTTTTCGATTTCGTCGAGCAGCAGCACGCAGAACGGTTGGCGTCGGACGGCTGCAGCCAGCAAGCCCTCGGGATGGCGCTCGTCGCCAACCAGCCGGGCCACCGCGTCGGGCTGGAGAAACTCGTTCATGTCGAAGCGGACCATGCGGTCTGGGGCGCCGAAAAGGTATTCCGCCAGGAGGCGCGCGCAGTGGGTTTTGCCCACGCCGGTGGGGCCGACGAAGAGAAGGTTGGCCAGGGGGCGCCCCGGTTCGCAGAGGCCGGCTTTGAGCACGGTGACGGTGTCCACCAGCGCCTTCAGAGCCTCGGGCTGGCCCGCCAGCCGGGCGACAAAGTGGGCCTCGAGCTCGGCGGGGTCGAGGTCCTGGCGCTCGTCGAGGATGGCCGAGGCCAGACCGGTCTGGGCGCTAAACTGCTCGAGCACCCGGGTCCGGCCGATGCGCTCGCCTTTATAGGTTGTGCCGCACTGGCGCAGCAGACGCACGGCCTTGCCCGGAAAGCACAGCCAGGGTAGGTGGCGATTCCCGAGTTCGCGCGCCGTCTCGAAGGCCTCGAGTTCGAACTGGCAGTCGAACTCTCGCTCGAGTTGACGCGCTTGCGAGAGCAGCACGCCCAGGGTGACGGTGGGGTTGGTCTCTTCGAGGTGAACCGTCTGGAACTGATCGCACAACCCCCGGTCGCGCTCTTGCAGGCGGGACCAGGCGGATGGGGTCATCTCGGCCAGGACTCGGACCGAGCGCCGTTCGATGTAGGGGCGCAGCACATCGATCACCGAGAGTTCGCAGTCGCGACTCTGGCCCGCCCGGTAGAGCCCCGGAAAGTCGTCAAAATAGAGCACCAGCTCACCCTTCTGAGCGTGCTCTAAAATAGCCAGCAGGCGCCGCTCCCATTGGCCCAGATAAGACATGCCCGAGATCAAGCGTTGGGGGCCGAGCAGCCAAAGGCGGCGGCTTCGTGGGTCCTGATGGAGCTGCCTGCGGGCTAGTTCATGGATGAGAGCCGTCTTGCCAACCAGGGGGCCTCCCAACACCACCACCGGGGCGTGGCTTTCCAGCGCCTGTTCCAATTGCTGGCTCTGGGGTCCGCGACCGTCGCAGGGCGAGAGAGCATCGGGATAGAGGTCTTCCAGGCAGCGACCAACTCGCTCGAGTTCAGCCATGCCGGTGCCAACCCGTGCTTCTTCGAGCAAGGCCTGGCCATCGTGGGCAGCCTCGTCGAGCCGGTTGCGATCCGGCTCGAGTTCGAGTTCCAGGCTGGTGAGCCAGGCTCGCCCCGCCAGACTGACCTCCTCGGGAGAGGGTTTGGGCTGGCGACGAAAATAGTCGACCAGAAACCGCGCGAGCTCGCTTTTGATGTCTTCGGGTCGGGCAACCTCGAACCAAACCTGGGGCAGGGCCGGCAGATGGACGAGCCAGCGCTCGAACTGGCGAAAAAAGATCACCAGCAGGCGACAATGAGCCGTTCGTTTGGCCAGGGGAAAGGTCACCTCGAGCAGTTTCTCGCGCAGAGGCGGGCTGAACAGATGCTCGGCTAACTCGTCCTGGCGAGGCAGTTGGCTGATCTCCTCGAGCTCTTTGCGCACTGACCCGGCCAGGCGGTGCAGGACCCGTTCAAGCCGCTGCCCGCGTTCTCGCAGATGGGGGGCAAAAAGCATGCGCAGTTGGAAGTACGGGTATTCTCGACTCGCCCCTTCGACGTAAACTGGCAGAGAAAAGCGCATTGACCATCGTTCCTGGCTTTCGGGTCGGCCTCCTGGTTAGTCCAACCCTGGGAGGATGCAAGTCTTGTGTCGGTCTGCTACAATAGGACGTTGGAGGGATTTGTTCTTTGGTCAAAGCTCGCTCACGACGCGGATTCAACCTGCTAGAGGTCACGCTGGCGGCCTTTATCTTCAGCATCGTGTCGATCGCGTTTGCCCAGGTATGGGTCTATCACACCCGTGCCATGGAAAAGACCCGCCACTACCTGGTGGCTTCCCACCTGGCCCAGAGCCTCATCGAGGGCAAGATGGCTCTGGGTTATGCCGGAGTGGACACCGGCGTCGAAACCGACTTTGCCGAGATGCGCACCCGCGTTCAGGGCACCGATATCACGGTTCGCTACGATTACACCGTCACCATCACCGAGATGGATCCCAGTCTGGCCGACAAGAAGCGCGCCGTCGAAGTGTTGGTCAAGTGGCACGATAGCACCAACCGAGGGGAGGTGCGGCTTGAGACGATTCTCGGCAGCGCGATCTAGACCGCGCGGTACCACTCTCATCGAGTTGGCGGTGGCTACCTGCATCGTCGGGCTTTTGATGATCGAGATTTGGGGCATGATGCACTACGGGGCGCGTTACATGAAGCGCTCCAACGAGACTCTCGAGTTGCAGATCTCCACCTTGAAGGCACTCAGTTGGATGTCGCGTGAACTGGCCGAGAGTAGCCCCATCAGCGTGCGTAACGAGACCGACGGCAGTTACCCCACGAAAGGGCTGGTGTTCGGCGTGCCCCGCGACGAGAACGGCAACCTTGTTCCCGACGCCAACGGCCGTTTGCGGTGGATGGCTCTGGTCAGCTACTACATCGATGATACTCCGGGTCAACGGCCACGCCTGATGCGCGCGGTCGAACCCTGGCCTGCCGGCCCCTCGGCCCCTATCAACCCGATCCCCCCCAGCCAGGGGGCAGATCATTTTCGAACTTCAGCCGCCATCATCAACCGTCGCGTCGTGGCCGTGGGCGTCACCGACCTGATCGTCACGCCCAGCGGCGATAGCCTTCGCGTCGAAATGATGACCGAGAACGAGACCAAAGATACGGCCATCGAGTCGATGACCGTTCTGGATCTCAGGAACTGAGGAGAACATGAAGACTCCAAAGAAGAGAGGCTCGATTCTGATAACGATTCTTTTCGTGATCAGTGTGTTAGCCATGATGATCGCTGTGGTTGGGTCGCAAAGCAGCTACAATATCCACCAGCAGTCGAGCGCTTCTCAGCGCAAGCAAGTGGTTTATGTTGCCTACGCCGGCCTCGAGAGCGCCATGAACGAGTTGCGCAAAGACGATACGTTCGAGGGTGACGCGCCTCCCAACCCCCTTCACACGGGTTCTCTCAACGGCGACCCCGATCTGATTTACGAGGTCGTGGTCACCAACAACCTTTTCGGAGCCCCCGGCTCTTTCAAGCTGTCCCCCGACGGCTCGAAGGTCTACGCTGGCACGGTCTACCTCGAGTCCACCGGGGTCGCTTACGAATCCGGCGTGCGCGTCACTCAGGGTGGGGCCGTGGGCACGGCCCGCAAGGTCCGTCCCGTCTTCGAAGACGGAGCCTATGCCCGCTCGCTGCTGAGCGTCGTCAACACCGAGATCGACGCCTGGGACTCGGCGGCCGACGGTGACTATGACGACGGCTACGGTGGCGGCGGCGGCGGCGGTGGCGGCGGCGGCGGCGGTGGCGGCGGCGGCGGCGGCGGTGGCGGCGGCGGCGGCGGCTCCGGTGGCGGCAGCAGTGGTAACATCAAAGACGACGAAGCCACCATCGGCGGCGACGCCCAGACCGTCGAGTCGATTTTGGTAGGGGCCGGCGTCAAGCTCGACGGCCAGATTCAGTGCGCGCCCAGCGCCGCAGAAGGACCCCTGATTGGAACTCCCTCCGAGCCCGCTCCTGTCATGATTACCCCCGGCGCGTTGATCGACGTGACTCCTCAGGCCGAGCGCCGCACCGAGGCCAACGAGGTGCCGCGCTTCCGGGCTCCTTACCATCCCAACGACGCCAACGGCAAGTATGTCGATGTCAACAACCATGGTCACGGACCGCCGCCGGGCTCCCCTCCGGGCACCCCCGGCTCGCCTCCCGACGACTACGTCCTCGATCCGGGCGCGTATGCAGAGGTCAACGTGCACTCCAACCAAACCTTGGTGCTCAAGTCGGGTGTCTACTACTTTCGCGACAAATTCGAGATGCATAACTCCGAGATCAAACTCGACATTCACCACGGCGACCCGGTAACCGTTTTCTTCGGCAAGAAGGCCGTCATCATGAACTCCGACGTCAACACATGGGGTGAGGCGGTCGAACTCCAGTTCTGCTTCAGTGACGAAGAGACCGACCCGGCCGCCATCGCGGCCGAGCTTCCCAACTACTACAGCGGCGACAAGCTAACCGCCGAGCAGGCCAAAGTGGCCGTGGTCGGGGCCAAACTCGAATACTCGTTTGCCGACTTCGGCGACAGCGAAATCCAGGCTTGCATGGCCGGGCGAAACCTGGTCGGCAAGGTGCATGGCGGGGAATACTTCGGAGCCATCATGGCTCAGGACTTCTTCCTCTCGAACACCAAACTGCACCAGGACCTGAGTCTCAAAGGCGCTAACCTGCTGACGGCCGGCAACTGGGCCCTCGAGGGCGTTCACGAAGTCAAGAAGTAAGCACGTGGGCCTCGGCCCTCTGTAAATAGACCTGTTCGATCCAGGCCCCCACTACGGGGGCCGGATTTTTTCCCGACCAGCTGGTCTGCTTCCCCAGGCGAAAGTCTTCCGCTATGCCTTTGGAGTAGTCGTAGTGGCGGCGTTTGGCGGCCAGAAACCGGGTGCGCCGAGCGCGCACTTCTTCGGCCGGGTGATAACCCGAGATCTCTCCCTCGCTCACCTCGACCAGGCAGTGGTGACCTCCGTCGAAGGTGTGCAATCCGGTCTCGGGCTCCAGACGGGCGAAGACGCCGGGACCCTCCAGGCAGCAGATGGCTCCCAGGCATTCCTGCGGCAACTCGCCACGGTACGGAAAGGCCAACAGTTCGGCCTGCTCGTCGGGTTGGCTCACCCACTGGCCAGCCACGCAGGCGAACCCGCCGGGCTTCCAGGGATGGGCCGGCGCGAACACCGCGTAGCACTGGCTCAGCAGTCCGGGCAATTCGGTGTAGAGAGCCAGCAGACGACGAACCATGGGGGTGCTGGCCGCGAAAATTCCGACAGTGGCCTGATCGGGGCGATCAAAGTGCAACGAATAGAGCGCGAGCAAGAGCCCTTGCGCCTGCTCGTCGAGTTGCTTCAGCAACTCGGGAGCCTCGGGGCCTTCGACCAGATATTGCTCTTCCACCGCTTCGGCCTGAGCTAGAGCTGAGCTCAGGCGCTTCCACAATGCCTTGCGAGCCGGCAACCTGGAGAGCCAGCGGAGCTGGTCGGGGTCAGCATGCCCGGCTGGGGAGGCTTGAGACTCGAGCCGCTCGAGTTGGGTAATCTCGTTTTCGAGTTCTAGGGCTGAGACCGAGCCTTTGAGTCGATCCAGGCGTCGTCGCCGTTGGGCCGCCTGTTCCAACCGTTCGCCGGCCCGAGTGCGGGTCGCTCGCGCTTCGAGTTTGACCTCGAGTCCCACCACCCTGGGTTTGCCCTGGCATAGACTGCGAGCCAGGGGGACGACCACCTCGTCGTGCACCACCCGCTTGAGGTGGCGGGCGCCAAAGGCGGCATCGTAGCCAAGCTGGCTTAGTCTGGTCAACAGAGCCGGACTGGGGGTCAGGCGAGCCCTCTGGGTGGCCAGCCCGTGACGTTGCTCGAGGCGACCGACTTCGCGGGCGGCTAGCCGTTGGATATCGGCGGGCTCGAGCGGCGCGAACGGAATGACACGGTCGATCCGGTTGAACAACTCAGGGCGAAAACTCTTGCGGGCCGACTCGACGAAATGAGCGTCGCCAGTTGGGGCCACCTGGCGCAGGCCCATTCCGGACTGGCGAAACGAGTCCACCCCCAGATTGGACGTCATGATCACCACGGTATTGCTGAAGTCGGCGGTGCGGCCGGCGGCGTCGCTCACCCGTCCTTCCCCCAGAATTCCCAGTAGCAGATCGAACAGGCTGGGATCGGCCTTCTCGAGCTCGTCGAAAAGCACCACCGAGAACGGCCGGCCTCGCACGGCCGAGGTCAGCGCGCCCGCTCCGTCTGGACCCCGGATCAGGCGTTCCACCGCCCAGGGGTCTGAATACTCGCTCATGTCGAACCGCACCACGCGCGAGGCATCCGAGAAGAGAAAGCCAGCCAGAGTGCGAGCCATCTCGGTCTTGCCCACCCCAGAGGGTCCCACGAAGAGAAGGCTCACGATGGGTCGCCCGACTCGGGTGACGCCAGATTTCGCCCGGGTAATGGCATCGGTCACCATCGAGGCGGCCAGGGGTTGGCCGAGAACTCGTGAGGCGAAGTAGTCCAGGGTCTCGTCGGGATGGTAGCGCTCGGTCGGTGAGACCAAAAAGAGCGGCAAGCCGGTCTCTTGCGAGAAAGTCTGACACACCGTTTCTTCGGTGATTTTCTGGCTGCCGCCCTCGAGCAACCCTCGCAGAAATCGCAGCGGTCTGCCCGGATAGGCCGAATAGGTGGCAAAGCGCCGGTGGAGACGGTCGATGCATTCGAGCGCTTCGAGTTCGATGGTGTCCTCGCTTCCGGCCCACTCTACTGCGGTCTTGAGCAGGATCGATTGGCCGGCGCCGGCGCCGGGAGCCTCCATCTCAAAAAGCGAGAAAGCAGCCAGCAGGTGCGGAGCACGCTCTTCGAGGTTGCGCAACTGCTCGGGGTCGCACTCACAGATAGCGCTCAGTCGGCCGCGGGCCATGGCCGGGCGAAGGTATTCAGCCATCCCCTCCGGAGTGGACGCCGACCGTCCGGCCTCCAGGAGGTGGGTCAGCGCTCCAAGATGGACTACCGCCTTCTGGTTGGCGGCCGCTTCGATCAGGCGCTGGCAGTTCTGCTGCCACATTCCGAAGCCTTCGGCCCCAGCCAAAAGGCGAGAACCGGTGGTTTCATAGAACGGTGTTGCGCCGAGCTGAAGGCTCGCTTTGCGCCGCACCAACTCGCGCACCAGGGCCGTCTTGCCGCAACCCGGGGGCCCGCATAGGAGAACGCTCTTGCAGCCCGGCTCGAGCCACTCCGCCAGCTTCTCCACCAGCTCATCGAACTCATAGGCCCTGGGCATCTGGTCGGGCTTGAGGGCGGTGGCCAACTCTTGAAGGGGATTCTCCTCGGTCACCTGGCCGGGTTCGCAGGCGATCTCCAGCCGTCGAAATTCGAACGGTCCGCAAGGCAGGCTCACCAGTCCTCCCAGGTTGGCCAACAGGCCTCGACGTCGCAGCTCTTGCTCGATGCTCTGGGCTACGAATTCGGCCGGCTCCTGGGTTTTTGGCGCCAGCAGTTCAAGGTCTAGAGCGGGCACGCAGGCTCCCCACAGACCGGCACCCTGGGGCCACCGCAGGTAGTCGAATGCCAGCTCGACGGCGCGGCTAAAGCCCGCGGGTTCGGCCGGCCGGGCCTGGACCACCACGCGCTCCTGGACCCAGTGTTCAGGTTCGGCCAGGTTGTGATGGTGTTGTTCGGGCACGCCGGCCAGCAGGTGGCCCAACCCTTCTTCGAGTCGCTGCAACACCTCTTCTGGTTGTTCTGCCAGGGCTGAAAACTCGGGAAAGAACAGCGCCTGGCCCAGCCAGCCCTCGGGGCCCGCTGGACGCAGCCACACCAGCACCGGCAGCGTGCTCAACGATAGGCCTGATAGGCCAGCCTGGCCACCTGGGCGATGAGGCGGTCGGCCTTGGATTCGCCCCGGACCTGGCGGGTGAATCCGACCACGATGAGATAATCGCCCGAGGGTAGCTCGATGATGCCGGCGTCATTACGAATTCCGGCCAGCGTGCCGGTCTTGTGATAGATCGGCACACTTGCGTCGAGCAGGCTGGGAATGCGAGTGTGGTATTTCTGGCCGGCCATCACGTCCAGGCAGTAGGCGGTCTGGGTGGGGTCGAGCAGTTCGCCGGCCACCAATTTGGCCAGCAGCCAGCCCATATCCTCAGGCGAAGCCAGGTTGTCCATGGCGGCGGCTACCGCAGCGTCTTCTTGATCGCTTTGGGCTGAGGAACCGTCTTCGATGGCCTGGAATTGCTTCAAGCTGAGGGTTTTCGATTTTTCGAACACGGTCTCGGCAAGCTGATGACGCTGTGGCTGGCTCATCGCCAGCCAGCGGCGGGCTATAGCCATGGGCCCCAACCCACTCAAGCCTGGGGCACGACCCAGTGAAAGAAGCCAGGCGGTGCGGTTATTCATGAAGATATCGCTATGAGTCAGACCCAGACCCGTCATCATCTGATTGACGCTGTCGTGGCCGATGTGATTGAAGAGCATGTCGGTAGCCGTGTTGTCCGAGATGCTCATCATCAAGCGCATACATCTGTCCAAGGACACGGTGGTGCCGTTGCGGCTGTGCTGCAACTGGCCGCTTCCGATGCATTTCTCGGCCTCGTTGATAGTAAAGCTCGTGGTGCGGCTCAGGCTACCGGCCTGGATCCGGCGGGCCACCTCGATCATGATGGGCACCTTGAACACGCTGGCCAGTGGGAAGGGGGTCGTGCCGTTGAGGCTGACCATCTCTCCGCTAGCGGGATGGATGATGGCGATGCCGGCCTCGAGCTGACCCCGGTGCTGGTTGACCAGGTAACGGACATCATTATCGAGCTTTTTGCGCCGGGCCTCGTCGGCCCAACCGGGCAGGCAGGCGAGCATCAGAAGCAGGGCGAGCAGTTTTCTTTTCATTGGGATTCCTCAAGAGCGGCGTTTTGCAAGTTTAACCGGGACAGCATTCCCCGGGTCGCGATCCGCAGTAGCGGATTGCACAGGGCCAGAGGCAACGACCACAGCAGCATGGCATAGACCCAGCGCCGGCTGACCTTGACCACCCGGCCGGGCTCGAGCCAATCAGGACGCGCCGCCAGCCGATTCAGGGTAGCCAGTCCGATTAGGACCGGCCACAGGGTGGCCAGTCGCAGCCGCAGGCATCGCGGCGGGATGGCCAGCAGGTAGGCCACCGCGTCGGCATAGTAGTTCGACGCTCGACCCAGCCATTTCGAGAGCACCGGGGCGGCCCGACGTGAGTTGCCGGGCAACAACAGGTCGGACGGCACCAGGCCTCGACCGGCCAGCTCGTCGAGGGGCAGGTAACAGCGCCCGTTGCGAAGGTCTCGGGGCAGATCGCGCAACACATTGGTCAGCTGCAGAGCCTTGCCGAAGCGGATGCCCAGCGGCTCCATCACCTCGGGGTCCCAATTGGCCAGGGCGACGCTGTGACGCCGGCTGACCACTGTCCAGAACTCGCCCACGCAGCCCGCCACCAGATAGATGTAGCGCTCGAGGTCCCTCTCGTCGGCCAGGGCTAACAGACTGTCGGCTTGGAACCGCTCGAGGTCGAACTCCATCCCCGTGATCAAGGTCTCGACCACCCGCCGCACTGCCAGGCGATCGCGCCTGGGCAGCTGGTCGTAGAGCGAAAAGGCTTCGGGCAGAGCCTCGAGCAGAGCCCCCTCGGCCTGGTCGGCGGGCCGAACGGCAGCCACCCGATATTCGGTGCCGGGTTGGGCCAGTCGGGCCTTGAGCCGAGCCAGTTCGGGGCCGCGCTCGCCCGGCTTCACAGCGGCGGTGTCGGCCATCGTGTCGGCCGCTCGGGCCAGTAAATAGGCCAATCCAACCACTTCGCGCATTCCGGCCGGCAACACCCTGATGGTGAGATAGAAGGCTCGCGAAACCGACCGCAGGATGTCGGTCAGAAGAGGCTGACTCAAAGTGGCGCTCCCAAAAGTTCGAGCACGCCGCGATAGTCCCCGCGCAGGCGCTGCCGAGCCCAGTCCGAGGGAGTCAAGCCATGGCGATCCTTGGCCTGGGGCGAGGCGCCCGCCGCCAACAGCAGCTTGACCTCACCCGTGAGCCCCTCGGCGGCCGCCTGGTGGAGCGGAGTGCGCCCCTCGTGGTCGGGCTGGTGCACATCGGCCCCGGCTGCGAGCAAGCGCCGGGTGATCCCGAGATGGCGGCGCTCGACCGAGGCCAGCAACGGGGTCACGCCGTCCCGGTCACGAGTGTCGAGCCTGGCCCCTCGCGTTACCAGCATTTCTAGGATGGTCAGATGACCACCAGCGGCGGCCGCAAACACGGCCGTGTTGCCTTGGGGAGTGGCGGCCTCGAGTTCGCTGCCCAGCTCGATCAGCAGCATCACCATCTCGGGACGGTTCATCGCCGCGGCCCGGTAAAGGGGACGTATCCCCCGACCCAGGTCGGAGTTGACCAGCGATGGATCTTGCTCGGCCATCCGGCGGACCTCGCTTAGATCCCCTTCGTGAAGGGCCTTGAAAAATTCGACTTTGGGGTCCTGGGCGAGGGCTTGTCCGAGCAAGCTACAAACCATGACGAACACGAGTGGCCAGCGCATGTTGCGGGCTTCGGCGAGGGGGAACTCACTCCTAGCGGAGAATCAGTCAGGGTGGAAAAGATCCTGGATCGGATTCTAGCCTTCTCGGGAATCGCTTTGTTGGTGGCGGTTCTGCTGGCCTGGTTCGTGACGCCGATCCTGTTTGGCTCCACCGCCAACGAAAGCGATCAACCGGCCATCGTCTCGAGCCGTAAGCCTGGGGTGGAGGAGTCGCGTCGTCAACTGCCCGGCTCGGTGGTTAAAGTGGCTTCTCGCAAGCCAGGGGGCAAGACCCGGGTTAACCCAGACGATCCCCCCATTCCCAATCGCAAGCCCACCCGACCGGCTCCTCGCCCCAGTCCGACCCCGGCCGCTACGCCCGTGGCCAATCCCTTACCTCAGCGCAAGCCCAGCCACCCCATCGGCCATCCCGACGTGGCTCCGCCGCCGCCGCTGCCCGAGGGCAAGGTCCCGACGCTGGCCTGGGTGCTCGACGATCTGAACGCCTATCAAGAGCCCGGTCTCAACCGTCCTATCGCCTCTCGTTTGCAAGCCGGCGATCAGGTGAGGTTCATCGAGAACCGGGATGATTGGGACCGGGTCATTCTAGACGGCCGAGGTGAAGCCTGGCTGCCAGCCAATCATCTGGCCTTCGAACGCCCTAAGATTGCCGGCCCCAGCGCCGGTCAGAGCGTGGTCGAGTGCGTGCAGGGATACTTCCAGTCGCTCGACCAGCGAGACTTTCCGGCCGCCTATTCGATGTTGGCCTCGGCCCGTCAGCAAGAGTGGCCCTATGAGAACTTCACCTCGAACTATACTAGTTTATCCGGAGCCGAATGCCGGGTCGAGCGAATCGAGAGTCAGGGGCCGGCCGAGGCGCTGGTATCGGTCAGGGTTCGACTCAACGACTTCGAAGGGCAAAGGCTCTACACCGGTACGGCCTCGCTGGTGAATGAGGGAGGCCGGTGGTTAATTCGAGGGTTGGCCCTGACGCCCGAGGCCACTCAGGTCGAGTGAGGCAGGGAAGCCAGACCCTTTCGTCATAAATAGTAAGTTAGAGGGATCGGCCGCGGGCCGATCCGGACAGGAGGAGCCATTGGCTAGAGATCGTCAAGCAATCGAGGCAAGATTTCGTTCGGGAAGTCGGTGGTTTTTGATCATCGCAGCCCTTTCCGCCCTGGCCAGTCTGGCCTTCTATCAAGGCATCGCCTGGAAGGCTCTGGGCATGGTCAGTCTGGCTACGCCTCTGGTGCTGGACACGGCTGTCAAGACCATCGGAGGACGCTGGCTCTGGGCCGAAGACCTCCAATACTACTGCCTGCTGCTGAGCCTGGCCCTGGCGGCGGTGTTCTTGTTGATCGGCGTGCTGACCAGTTACGCCTCGCACACGGGAGCCTTTCTCAAACTCGACCGAGTCTTCGGCATCTTCGCCCGCCTCGGCGGCGCCTTCGGTATGGCCCATCTGGTCGGATCGCGCCTGATCTACTTCGTCGGAGTGGTCCTTTACGTGGCCGACGGCCTGTTGGCTTTTTGCCTGGAGTTCTTCCTGCGGAATATCTTAACCGACCTCAGGGTGTTAGTGCTTACCAATCTGGGATTCCACTGCTTTGTTCTCGTATTTTTGATGTATGGTCTCGCCTCGGGCTTTGAAAAAGAGAACAAGCCAGAATAATCTTCAAAGGACCTGACGCCATAATACCGAACTGGTAGAAATGGACCATGCCAGTCCGTATCCTGTAGACCATTCCACCGATAGCGGAGGCGACGGTGCCATCGAGTCGGTGTGGGCCATGCTGCTGGCCGGCTGCGGCGCGGTGCTGGTGGGCGCCGACCTGGGCGGAGCCGTCCAATTGGTCAGACTCGGGTCGAGCGACCTGGGCTACAAGATGCTCGGGCTCATCTTCGGCGCCAGTCTGTTGGCCGGAGGCATCGGGTTCGGAATAGCTCGCTTCGTCCTGAAACTAGAAGGCAAGCGCGTGCTGCCACCCGCTTTCATCGCGGCCGGGTTGGTAGGGGGCGCACTTCCGTTTCTCTTTCTCTGGGCGCGGCAGGCCCTTCGCTACGCCATGGGCCTGGGAGCCGCCGCCGGGGTCGGGGTGTCGGTGCTGGCGCTCAGTGGGCGCGCCATCCGCGATGCTCAGCGCCTGAGGGTGCAGCAACGGGCTCAAAATCTTACCGAAGATGCCTGGACCGAGCACGCCATGGGCGAGGTCGAGAAGGCCGAAGCACTGCTGGTCGAGGCGCTCAGTCTGTGCGAGAAGAAGCTCGGTCCTCGCAACCTCTTCACCCTGGTCACCCTCCACTCTCTGGCCAACCTCTATCGCGTCCATCAGCAGTATGACCTGGCCGAGAAGCACTACGATCGAGCTCTGCCGCTCTATGCCGAGATCGTCAAGAACACGCCTAGCGCCCAGCCGACCTGCGTCTATCACGTGGCTCTCAATCGGTTCGGCCAGAAGAAGTTTCGCGAGGCCATCGCCACCGCCCGCCAGTCGATCGAGATGCGAGCCGATCGCGGAGTCGGCAATCCGGTCGAAGAGGCCGACTGCTACACTCTCATGGCCCGAGCCGAGGTCGAATTAGGCGACGACGAGGCCGCGATTCCGCTCTTCAGCAAGGCTCTCGACCTTCAGAACGAGCGTCTTCCTAACAATCACCCCCTTGTATTGGGTTTGCTGGGAGCGCTCTCGGGCTGCTACATGCGTCTCAATCGGTTTCACGAGACCGAGGGCTATCTCGAGCATCTCGTCGAGCAGATCGAGACGTCGGAACAGCCCGACTACGAGTTGATGGTAGAAGCTCTGCTGGATCTTGGTCGAGTGCGCACGGTGCAGAACAAGGTCGTCGAAGCCATGCCGCTCTACCGCCGCGGCCTGCGCTTCTTGCAGCATCAGGTCGGGCCCAACGACCGCCTGCTGCAGAAGATTCTCGAGGGTTTTCAGTCGTTGCTGAACCTGCAAAAGGGTGAGGCAGAAGGGGTGATTGACCTGCTGGTCCTATTTCGCGGTGAGCGTGAGCAGATTCGCAAGCTGCTCGAGGAGCGCCCGGGCTGGGCCGACAGCCGCGACCGAACCGGCTGGGGACCGTTGCAGTGGGCCATCTTCATGGGACGCGAAGACATCGCCAGCTGGCTACTACGCAAAGGAGCCTCGACCGAGTTCGACTCGGAAGACGCCCTGGGGCCGTTGCACGTGGCGGCCGCCTGGGGTCGCCGCCAGTCCCTGATGGATTTGCTCTCGGCCGGTTGTGAGGTCAACGCCCGCGGGCCGGCCGGCTGGACGCCCATCTTCTGGGCTTGCCACATGGGACGAGGACGCATCGTGGACCTGTTGCTCAAGCGCAACGTCGAGGTCAATCTGCGAGACGACCTGGGCTGGAGCCCGCTCCACGTAGCCGCCGCTGGAGGACACTCCGACTGCGCGGTGGCCTTGCTTTCGGCCAACGCCCGCGTCAACGCCAAGGAGAAGACCAAAGGCCAGACGCCGATGCATCTGGCCGCGCTACGCTCGCATATGAAGATGGTCGAGGTTCTGATGCTCAACGGTGGCGACGTGACCATGCAAGACCAGGACGGCAAGAGCTCCATGGATGTGGCTGGCGAGCGAGGCAATCGTCTCATGGTTCGATTCATGAACAAGTTCTTGACGGGCCGCGGCAAGTGGGAGGGCACCCCCAACGCAGACTAGTTCTTCTTGCCCTAGCAGGGTGGCGGCCGGCGGGCGATAAGTGATCGAAGATGCGGCTCGCAATTTGCCTTCTGACCTGGTTGCTATTGGCCATCCCGGCGCTGGCCCAGCGCAGCTACGACAACGACGATATCGAGCAGATGAAGTGGCACTATGAAGGTCGGCCCAAGGCCAGGGCCAGGGCTCACGGCAAGCTGCCTCGTCGTCTGCTCGAGCGCGAGTACGTCGAGCCCAAGCTCAAAGATTGGTTGCTTCCCTACCAGACCTGGGAGCAGGAATACAGCGCTTATTTCAAGCGGCACTATGGCGACTCACGGCTGACCTTCAAGCCGGAGATGATCGTCATGCACTACACCGTGATTCCCAGCGCTCGTTCGGTCTGGAACAGTTTTGCTCGCGGAGCCAATATGTCCGCCGGCGATCGGGGCACGGTTTGGGGCCATGTTTCGGTGCAACTGATGATCGATACCGATGGCACCATTTATCGCCTGTTACCCCTCGATCGACGCTGCACGGGCGCCTACGGCGTCAACCACAAGGCTCTCTCTATCGAGATGGTGGCCCGCGACGAGAGCGAATTGCTCGGCCGTGACGAGCAGGTCTTCGCGTCCTTTTGCCTGGTGCGCTGGTTGATGGACGAGTACGACATCCCGGCCTCGAAGGTGGTGGCTCACTATGAAGTCAGCCAGGGCAAGTCGGTAGTGCCGGAATACACCGATTTTGCCGACGCGAGCTGGCCCGACCGCTATCCGCCCGCAAGTGCCAGGACCGACCCTGGACCGACCTACATGAAGTGGCTTCGCAGCTATCTTCGCAAGACGGCAACAACCCGTTAACCTGGCGTTCACAGCCTCCCAATAGACTCGCACCCGGAACACCCCAACCGGAGGCCACATTGAAAGTCGCCAGCTTTGCTATGCCCATCTCGCGCCGCCCGGCCGCACCCGAGCGGTCTGACGAGCAGCCCCAGCCCAGGCCGACCAGCCTGGGAGAGACCGTCTACGACTCGGTCGAGACGGTGCTCAACACCTATCGCGCCATGCCGCAGTTTCTCTACCCGAGCGTCTACGGTACCGCTGCCGAGCGCAGCCTCATCATGAATACGCTCGACTCCTTGCCCCTCAAGGATGTGGGCTCGACCGTCACCATCACCATGAAAGACACTCTGGGTTCAGCCAACCTGCTGGGGGTGAATCGTCCGGCCCTGGGCTCGATCGCCATCAACCGCACCGGCTACGGCATGAGCGACCCGGCCGAGGTGGTCGAAACCCTGGTGCACGAGCTGGGCCACAGTAAGGATTATCCGGGGCGCATCCCCAGCATTCTCACCGGAGGCCACTCTGGTAGCGGACCCTTCGGCAGCCCTCCCTATGTTTCTCGTTACGCCGGCACAGCGGCCGCCGAGGACTTTGCCGAGAGCTATGCCACCTATCGCCTGGATCCCGATCGTTTGAGAGAGGTCGCGCCCGAAAAATACGCCGTTTTCGAGAAGCTCAACCAGAAGAATTTCATCGAGTCGTTTCTCGACCAGCCCGCCTTTCGTGAGACGGGCAAACTGGTGGGCGAGTCGTTGGGCAAAGTGCCCTATCTGCGCTGGGGGCTATCTTTTGCCAGTCAGATCTCGATGGTCAATCTGGCCGCCAGCGGTGTGCAGGACGTCTTCTCGGGACATGCCGTGCGGGGAGGTCTGGCGACCGGCGCGGCAGCGGCCCTGGCCTTTAGTCACGCTCATCCGCTGCTGGGTCCGGCCGCGATGACCCTGCTCGGGGCCCATCGCGGCCTGCAGATGGCCGAGTCACGCGGAGCCGGCGCTGCCGGCCAGGCACTGGCGTCGGTGGGCGCGGGTACCGGCGGACTCGTGGGCGGCTATGTGGCTCCCCTGGGTCTAACACTGGTGGGTCACTCGCTAGCCGGCCCCGTGGGCGGGGCTGTCGGCCTGGCGGTGGGCGCCCTGGCCGGACAGGCGCTGGGTACCGAACTGGGAGGTCGGGCCGGCCTGGCTCTGGGAGCCAGCATCGATCAGGCCATGGCCAAAAGCTAGCCGGCCGCGATCACCCGGTTGCGGCCACTCTCTTTGGCGCGATAGAGAGCCTCATCAGCCACCTCTACCAGTCGGGCCGGATCGTCGGCTTGCTGAGGATAGCTGGCCACTCCCAGCGAGATGGTCACGTCGCCGGGTTGGCCGGCCCGCAGGGGAAAGACGAAGCTCTCGATCGCCCGTCGAAACTCCTCCGCCTTGCGCCGGGCTCGGTCCAGTTTGGTGCGGCTCAGCACGATCACGAACTCTTCGCCGCCGTAGCGGGCCAAGAATTGACCTCGGCCCAACTGAGACTCGAGCAACCGCGCCGCTTCGATGAGCACCCGGTCGCCGGCCTGGTGCCCGTGGGTATCGTTGATGCGCTTGAAGAAGTCAATGTCGAGAATGATCAAACTCAGATAGGGCTGGCGCTTCATCCAGGCGGCCAGGGTGTCCTGAAAATAGCCCCGATTGTAGCAGTTGGTGAGAGGCTCACGCTTGTTCTGCTCGCGCAGTTGCTCGTTGACCTCGCGCAGTTGTCGCGTCTTCTTCTCGACTAACCGTTCCAGTTTCTGGTTGTGTTCTTGGAGGCGGGCCGCCAGTTTGCGCTCGCGCTCGAGGGCGGTACGAGCCCGGAAACTGATCGTCTCGACCAGTTCCATTGCCAGCGACGGCTGGTTGTGCAGCAAGTTCTTGAGCTGCATCTTGTTGAGACTGAAAGCTTTGACGCGAGTGACGGCCTGGGCCGAGGCGGTGCGAGTTACCCCCTGGAACAGAGCGATCTCGCCAATGAAGTCATTGGTTCCGCGCACGGCGATGGCTCGCTTGGAATCCTCGTGATAGATGCGCAGTTTGCCCGAGAGCAACACATACATCGAGTCACCCTCGTCGCCCTGACGAAAGACCACATCGCGGGGCGAAAACTCGACCACATCCCCGGCTTCGACCAGGCGCTCGACACACGCTTGGGACAACCCCGAAAAGAGCGGCACGTCGCGTAGTGCCGCCGTCAACCCCTGACTCGTCACAGAACTGCTTTCCACCTATGTCGGGAAGGAACCTTTGCCTACGCTGCGAGAAACGCATGGGATGCGCCGCAATCTCGGTCTGTTCGCTTTGTTGCTGTGGCTTAGCCTGGCTGCTCAAGCCCGTGACTGGCAGGCGGTCGAGTCGTTTGCCTACCAACTGCAAGGCTGTGATCTCCAACAGCTGGGACGGTCGGATTTTGACCTGCTGGTGATGGACTATTCCCGGGACGGGCACGCCCAGAATCGCTATCGCGCGCAAGAAGTGGCCTCGTTGCGCCAGGGCAGGCTGGTGCTCGCCTATCTAAGCATCGGTGAGGCCGAGGAGTATCGCTTCTATTGGAAGCCCGACTTTCGGCCGGGCAATCCGGCCTGGCTGTTGCCTCCCAACCCCAACTGGCCGGATAATTACAAAGTCCGCTACTGGGACCCCGAGTGGCAGGCCATCATGCTGGCCTATGTCGACCAGATTCTCGAAGCGGGCTTCGACGGACTCTATCTCGATCTGGTCGATTCTTATCAGTATTTTCCCGCTCGACCCCAGGCGCGCCAGGAGATGATCGACTTCGTCTCTCGATTGGCCCATCACGCCCGCGCCAGAGGGGGCGAAGATTTTGGCATCTTTCCCCAGAACGCCGAAGAGTTGCTGGAAGACGCGGCCTATCTCGACCTGATTACCGGCATCGGCAAAGAGAGTACCTATTTTGGCTATCCCACTGACGAAGTGGCCTCGGACCCGGCGTGGACGGCCGAAGTCGAGCAACGCCTGGATCGGGCCGTCGCCGCCGGCAAACTGGTGCTCAATGTCGACTACACCAGCCGCGTCGACCAGGCCCGTCAAGCCACCAGGCGGGCCCGCGCCCGCGGCTATCGTGAGTTCATCGCGGTGCGAGAGCTCGACCAGATTCAGCTGGCTCTCAACCCCGTCCCCGAGACCGGCCCGGTTTGGCTGCTCGCCCTCGGCTTATTCCTCTTGGGGCTGGCCGGCTGGCTGGTCAGCAAGAAGCTGGGCCGCCGTTAGCCCCTTCCAACTCGCGAAGCCTTTGCTCGAGGGCGGCTCGCTGTCGCTCGGAATCGGCCAAAGCAGACTCCGCTGCGGCTCGGGCGGACTCGGCCTCGGCTCGGGCGGACTCGGCCTCGGCTCGGGCCGACTCGGCCTCGGCCAGGGCAGACTCGGACTCGGCTCGGGCCGACTCGGCCTCGGCTCGACCCGACTCTGCTCGATCCGCCCGCTCTGATGCTTTGGGCAACAAGGTGTTGGTGGCGGGATCGAGCAGGCGCAGTTGGTCATCGACGACCACCAGTTCAAGGCCTAGCGTCTCGAGCCGGAAACGGCCGACTACGGGCAGATAGTTCTCGTCCCGAAGCCGATACAACCGCAGCCGCGGCTCGAGATACTCTTCGCGGGGATCAAAGAGCACGTATTCTTTCACGCCAAGAAAGGCATAAAGGCCCCTCTTGCTGCCCAGATCCTCAGACCGGGTCGAGGTCGAGGTGAACTCGAAGACGATGTCGGGGGCCTTCCCTTCGCGCCACACCAGATAGTTTTTGCGTCTGCCGGCCGGGATGCCGAGGGTCACCAGCACATCGGGCGAGACGTGACGATGGCGATCCCCTTCCTGATAGAAGAGCAACAGGTTGCCCGACACATAGACATCGGGATGCTCACGAAAGTACCACTGGAGCGTCTCGATGAGGTCGACCATCTGGTCGCGGTGCACATCCGTTTCAGCCATGGGCTGGCCGTCGCTGGTGGGATAGTCGCAGTCTTGCAGGGACATGTCTAACATGGGTAGTCTCCATCTTCTGGATCGCTGCTCCTCGTTCCTGGATGGGCCGACGCAGAGCGGCCGCTCGGGAACAGTCTAGCCTCTGGCCGGCGAACGAAGTTCGGGGTAGCGGCGAACCTGGCTTGAAGATTCTGTGAGACTTTCGGTAAGGGCTACAGACTGCGGGCCATCTCGGCGCTGCTCAAGAGTTGTCGGCTCTCGGACCCTGGTCCCGGGTGTCAGGACTCAACGGTTCAGCGGTGCAGGCAAGCAGCAGCTCTCGGTTTGTGGCCAAAAGTTCACCAAGAATTAACCTCTTCACGCCCCCGCCTGAGAGAATGTCAGTTTAATTCCGTCTGGTTTCTGGGGGGCACGAGGTTGCCGAGCGAGCGCGACCTACATAAAGACTACAAGACCAAGGCCTTTCTCGAGCTGGCGCGTCGCTCGGTCTCGGGCAGTTGGGCCTATCTGCTGGTAGTCCTCGCCACCGGCCTGATGACCGACTATCCCAGCCGCTTTCCTCGCCTCTTCGGATTGGTGGCGGCCGCCATGATCGTGGTGATCGCGGCCCGGCTGTTGCTCTTCAAAGGTCTTAAGACAGGCTTTGCCCACCGCCCTGAAGTGTGGCGGTTTCGCCTGCGAGCGGCCATTCTGGCCACGCCTCTGGTGTGGGGATTTTTTCTGGCCGCCACCACCCACCTCTATCTGCGCGAGTGGACCTGCGCGCTGGTGGTCATCCTGACCGTGGGAATGGCGGCGGGAGCCACCACCGCCTTTAGCCCCGACCTGAGCTTGCATCGCAATTTTCAGATGCTCTTGTGGACCCCCACCATCGTGGTGAACGCCCTGGGCCTGGGCTCGAGCTACGCTCTGGCCGCCCTGGCTCTGCTGTTCACCGGCTACCTGCTGTGGCAGGGCCGAGAGCACTCCCGCCAGTATTGGCGCTCGGTCAAGACCCGCCAGCGGCTGGCGCGCCAGACGATGGAGCTAGAGAACCATCAGCGCATCAAAGACGAGTTTTTGGCCGTCATCACTCACGATCTGCGCAACTCCTTGCAGAGCTTTCTGCTCTTCACCAGCACCCTCAAGCACCGCACCCAAGACCCGGTGGTGCGTGAGATGGGCGAGCATATGCGCGAAACCGGCAGCTATATGAAAGAGCTGCTCGATGACTTGCACGATCTGGCTCGCCTCGGCATGAAGGCCCTCAAGATGAAGGCCGAGGAGGTCAATCTGGTGGCGGTGGTCGAGCGGGTGCTGGCTGAGCAGAACGAACCGGCCGGTGAGAGCAGTATTCATCTGCGGCTGTCAAGCCCGGAACGCGAGCTGAGCCTGATGGCCGACGAAGTGCGGCTCCGCCAGATTCTGGCCAATCTGGTCTCGAATGCCATTAAATACAACCGTCCCGGTGGGTGGGTCGAAGTGCGCACCCGAGCCGAAGGCGAGCAGGTCGTGGTCGAGGTCGAAGACTCTGGCATCGGCATTCAGCCCGAAGATCACGACCGCGTCTTCGAGCTGTTTAGCCGGGTCGAGGGTGGCACCGTTGAGGGCAGCGGCCTGGGCCTGGCCATCACCCGACAGCTGGTCGAGCTGCATGAGGGCTCGCTCGAACTCGAGAGTCAGCCGGACAAGGGAAGCGTCTTTCGCGTTCGCCTGCCCCGCAGCGGTCCGGCCGCTCTAGCTTGCTGAAGGAACGCCCGGAGCGCTGACTAAGAGGCAACGGTGCTGGATCTTCAATGGCTCAGGGAATTCCACTTCGGCCGCCGCCCCTGGGGACAACTGTTCATTGCGCGGGTGTTGTTAGAACTCGATTTTCGACGTAGCCACACCCACATCGTGCTGGAGGGAGCCGAGAATCTGCCCTCGGATGGCGGCGCCTTTCTAGCCATGAATCATACCGACCGGTTCAACTACATGCCGTTCATGTATAAGCTCGACCGGCTGAGCTTGCCTCCCGCCGCGCCGTGGGTGAAGGGCAAGTACTACCAGAAGCGCTGGCTGGGGCGTATCCTCAACCTGTGCGACTGCATCCCCGTCCCCTCGCGCGGTTTCATCATCTCCCTCGACTTCAAGCGCGTAAGCGGCCACGCTCCCAGTGCCGAACAATACCGGCTTTTGCGGGATCTGGTCGACGGCCAACTCGACCCCAGTGACTTGCCCGATGACACCCGTCTGCGCGCCTTCATCACCTCGGTGGAGGGAGAGGCGCAAAAGCCGTTTCTGGAATATTTCCATGACCTCTTTGCCCGCATGGCCGAGCAAGTCGTGCGCATCAATCGCGAGGCCCTGGAGCGCGGCTACATGCCGCTGGTCTTTCCGCAGGGAACTCGTTCGCGCCGGCTGTCGCGAGGCTACACCGGTCTGGCGCAGGTGGCCGGCCACGTCGGGGCCAGTATCATCCCCGTGGGGGTCAGTGGAGCCGACCGTCTCTATCCCGACAGCAAGCCATTCTCGCGTGGGGGCACCGTCATCTATCGGGTAGGTCAGCCGCTTCGGCCTGATGGCCCGGAACTTGCGCCCTTTCGGGTCGAAACACCCTACGTGCCGCTCTCGTTAGAGGCCGGCCGAAACCATCAGGCCAAGTTCGAGGGCCAAACCGAGGTGGTGATGGATGCCATCAACCAGTTGCTCGAGCCCGACTATCAGTACAGCGACGATCGGGCCTCGGACGGAGTTAGCGGCGTGCGGCGCTTTCTCTGAGACGCTCGACGGTATCCTCCAGACGGGCCATCTGTTGCTCGAGCGAACGAGCGAGCGCGAATTGGGCGCGGGCTCGTTCGAGGTTGTGGTCGGGCCGGTGGACCTTGAAATACGTGTCGCCTTCAAGATGGTCGGTGAGAAAGCGGACCCCGATCTCAAGCGTGATGACCCAGCCAGACAAAGCCAACAGCTGGATTTCGGCGGGCGTGAGCACGTCGTGAACCTGCTCGAGATAACCCTCGGTCAGAGCCGAAAAGAGCGCATGGTCGACGGTTAGAAGCGAAAGGTTGGTCTCGTCCTCGGCGGCCAGGCAGGTGGTCGTGCGCACCATGTCGCCAAAGTCGAACAAGGCCAGTCCCGGCATGACGGTGTCGAGGTCGATGACACAAACCGCTTCATCGGTGATCGAATCGAGCAGAACGTTGTTGATTTTGGTGTCGTTGTGGGTGATGCGCTCAGGCAAGCCAGCCTCGATGAGGCGCCCCGCCCGCTCTTGCCGCTCGCCCACAAAGTCGATTTCGGGCCCGGCACCGGCCTTGCGCCCGCGCGGGTTGGCCTCGACGGCCGCCAGCAGCCGTTCGATTCGCCTGGGAGTGTGGTGAAAGTCGGGCAGAGTCTCGTGTAGTCTAGGTCCGGGCAGGTCGGCCACCGCCTTGACGAAGCCGCCGAACGCCTTGCCCACCTGGAAGGCCTGGCGCGGAGACTGCGGTTGGTCGACGGTGCGGGTACCTTCGAAAAAGGGCGACAGCCGCCAGAATCCCCCCTGGTCGCAGAGCGCGAAGGGATGGCCGTCGGGAGTGCGCAGCACTTCGGGGGCGCTATGACCCTTGGCGCACAGGTGGTCACAAACCCGCACCATATTGTCCATCAGCGAATGCGGATCGGGGAAGATGTTGGTGTTCAAACGCTGCAAGATGTAGCGCCTGGAGTCGATGGTGACCAGATAGGTCTGATTGATATGGCCGCTTCCGAAAGGCTCGCCACACTTGAGTTCTTCGGATGGGAAGAAGTGATTGCAGACCGAAAAGAGAGAACTGGTCAGTTCCAGAGACATTGGGGATAGACTCCATCGTTCACTAGATTCGAGATGCCGGCCGCCACCACCGGCTTGTCTTCGGGATAGGTCACCCCAAACCAGCGGTCGGGGCTGGTGCGGACATGGACGCTGGCTTGCTTTTCGCCGATGAGCCGGTCGACCACGCTGGGGATGTAGAATTCGGACTTTTCCTCCTGGCCTCGAGCGGCCAGAAACTCCTGGAACTGGCGGTCGAGGTGCGCAAACAGGCCTGGATGAAAGCCCCACAGGTTCATGCTGACCGTCTCGTCGCCGCTGAGATGGACCGTCTCGTCGCCTTCCGAGCGAGCGGCCTCGCCCTCGCGAAAGATCTTGGGATGCTCGACCACCGATTCGAGCAGGTCTTGCCGACAGCTGCACACGCCGCGCGAGACGTAGCCGTGCTCGCTGAGGGTATTGCGCAAGACGAAGCCCACCATCGAATAGCGGTCGGGCTGGGCCGACTGCAACTCTTCTGCGATCATGCGAAAAGCGTTAGGACCGTAGAAATCATCGGCGTTGATGGCCGCGAAGGGGGTGGTGACCTCGTCTTTGGCCACTAGAATGGCGTGACCCGTTCCCCACGGCTTGGTCCGCCCTTGCGGCGGGCTGAAGGGGGAGGGGAGGGCGTCGAGTTCTTGATAGGCATAACCGATCTCGATCTTGCCCTCGAGACGGGAGGCGATCTGTTGCTTGAAGTCGTTCTCGATACTCTTGCGAATCACGAAGACTACCCGGCCAAAGCCGGCGCGCAAAGCGTCAAAGACCGAATACTCGAGGATGATCTCGCCGTTGGGGCCGACCGGTTCGACCTGCTTGAGGCCACCGTAGCGGCTGCCGATGCCGGCCGCCAGCACAAGAAGCGTTGGTTGCATGGCGGTGGCTTCTGGCTTAGCCGCCCTCTGCCCTCCGCCCAAAGAACTCTAACTCTTCCACGGTGCGGGGCCAGTCCTTTTTGAGCAGTCTCGAGAGCGAGCGGTCGGCCAACAGGCGGCCCTCGGTTTGGCATTGCGGACAGTAGTTGGTCTCGTTGTCGGCGTAGCGGATGCGGGCCACCGAAGTGCCGCAAACCGGGCACGGCTCTTGATAGCGGCCGTGCACCATCATTTCGGGCCGGAAGGCAGTCACTTTCTCGGGAAAACCGTCGCCCACTTCCTGACGAAATCGCTCGACCCACTCGAGCAGCACCGTCCGGGTCGAGTGGTAGAGGCGCTCGATCTCGTCCGGGGCGAGTTTCTGGCTGAGCTTGAGCGGTGACAGGCGGGCGTGGTGCAAGATCTCATCGGAGTAGGCGTTACCGATGCCCGAGAAGAGCCGCGGATCGGTTAGCGCCCGGCGCAGAGTGTGGTTATGGGCGGTCAACTGTTGGCTGAAGTCCGCCAGACTGGCTTCGAGCACCTCGAGGCCTCCCGGGTCGTGCCCGGCCAGGGCCGCGTCGCCTCGCACCAGATGCAGGCGAGCGCGGCGTTTCTTGGCCGCCTCGGTGAGCAGCAACCGGCCGGTATCAAAGTCGAAGGCTACCAGGCCGTTGCGTCCCAGTTTGGCCTGGCTGCCCCGCCAGCGCAGACGACCGGCGATCATCAGGTGGATGATGACGAAGATGTCGTTGTCGAGCCCCAGGACGATGCGCTTGCCCAGGCGGCGGACCGACGTCACCCGGTGGCCCACGGCCTCAGCCACCGGTGGGTCGACCGAGCGCAGGATGAAGGGATCCACCAGTTGGATGGCTTCCAGGCTATGGCCCATGACTCTGGGCTCGAGGCAGGCCACGTAAGTCACGATATCGGGCAATTCAGGCATACTCGACGCTTCGGCGAGGAGGCTCGCGACCTTCTTAGCGGCGTCGGGTTTTTGCGGACGGTTTACGCGGCTGCTGCCCCTGCCGGGTGGTCAGCAATCCCACCGGCAGGACCTCGGGGGCGGGCGTGGGCGTGGTGGGCAGCTTTTTCTTGGGTTTGGGAGCGATGGTGGGACGCTCGGACGAGCACGCGACTCCGTCGGCCAGGACCTGGTATTGCATCGTTCTCGTAATCATCCAGGCTCAGGATAACAGCTGTCACTTATTCTGTCAACAGTTTTCGTGTCAGACTGTCAAAGAAGGGGAGACGGCGCTGACGCGCGGAGATTTCGGCCTGACGGCCGACGGGGAGCGCCGACTTCGTCGGCGGGAGGGAGCCGGCGCTGGCGCGCGGAGATTTCGGCCTGCGGCCGACAGGGAGCGCCGACTTCGTCGGCGGGTGAGGAGCCGGCGCTGACGCGCGGAGATTTCGGCCTGCGGCCGACAGGGAGAGCGGCTGACGCCGCTGGAAGGAGCCGGCGCTGCGCGCGGAGATTTCGGCCTGCGGCCGACAGGGAGCGCCGACTTCGTCGGCGGGTGACCTTTTCCCGAACTGAGCGACAGCTCAGTTCGCTCCTTCCCGGCCCGAAGGGCCGCTCCTTATCCCTCGAGCGAAGCAAGAGCTCCTTCTCCCGAACTGAGCGACAGCTCAGTTCGCTCCTCTCCCGGCCCGAAGGGCCGCTCCTTATCCCTCGAGCGAAGCAAGAGCTCCTTCTCCCGACTGAGCGACAGCTCAGTCGCTCCTCTCCCGGCCCGAAGGGCCGCTCCTTATCCCTCGAGCGAAGCAAGAGCTCCTTCTCCCGAACTGAGCGACAGCTCAGTTCGCTCCTCTCCCGCGAGGGCTAGACGGCTTGTTCAAAGGTGATCGAGGCGGCTGACTGGTGGAACTCTTCCTGGCGTCGTTCGAGTTCGCTAGCCAGTTTCTCGAGCAGAGCCCGTTTCTGGTCGAGCTGGTTCTCTTGTTGTTCGAGGGTGACTACGTAGCGGGTGCGCAGACGACCCTCGTCGTGGGAAGGGCCCAGGCTCGACAGATTGGCCCGCAGGCGTTCCTGGTCGGCGGTGATGGTCTCGATCTCTTGACGGGTACGTTCTTGCTTTTGGTTGAGCTTGGTCAAGCTCTGGGCCAGTTGCATCAACTCTCGCAAGACCGGTTGCTGATCAGGCTCGATGTAGCCCCGCTCGATATAGACCTCGAGTTTGTCCGAGGTAAGATGGGCCAGTCTGACCACCTGGGATTGGGGGATGCGCTCGCTGATGGTGAACTCGGTGGTCGCGTTCGGTTGGAGCTTGACTTCGAAGCGGTAGCGGTCGACCGCCTTCGTGATAGGGGAGGGGGTTTTGTAGAGTTCGGCTCCCGAGCGGATGGGATGTTCCAGGATGCAGGTCTTGGCCCGGCCGTCCTTATTGAGGAAGCGGTGCAATCGGTGCTCCAAGAAGGCATAGTGCAGATGCAGTACCCCCTCCGAGGCCACCACCAGGTGGACATCCTCTTGCTTGTGCTGGGTCTCGCAGTCGACTTCGCAACCGAGGTCGACGGCATAGGGAATCAGGCGCACCTCGTCGGGGTGCAAAAGTGTGAGCATGGCCTCCCCGGCGTAGGTATCACCGTCATAGACCACGCACGGTCCGCCCTCGAGGGTGAGCCCGGTCGTGTTGGTGAATTCCAGGGCGGCAAAGGGATTGCGGGCCCTCTCCAGACGGTTGTAGAGGGTCACCCGACGCCCCTGGCCCGACTGGCTGACGATGGGGACCAGGGCGGATTGGTTGCGACGCACCGTGACCGGGTGCTCGAGCTTGTATTCGAAGAGTTCGCCCAGGCTCTGGGTCTGCACTTCCGGCGTGGGAGCCCCGCCGCCGCCTCGCTGTTCTCGCATCATCATTCCATCGAGCATGGCAGCCGAAGGCTTGCAAGCGATTCGAACGGCCTTATCCCGCGGGCTGGCTTCGTCTTCTTCTATCTCGACGGTCTCTCGCTGAACGTAGCGTGGTGAGTAGAGATCGTGCACGAACGACACGGGCAGACCGGCCACCAGCGACAGCTCGACATCTTCCCAGTCTTCATCGTGGGTGTTGTCGATCAGCGCCCAGCCTTGCAAAAAGGGTTGATCGCTCTCCTCCTCGGGCAGCGCCACTCGATAAGAGGTTTTCCAAACCGGGCATTCTACCACATAGCTCAGCTGGATCTTGCGTTGGCCCTTGCCCCGAGCGTGGACCGACAGGGTCTTGGCGTCGCGCTTGGTGGCGGCCACCAGGGTTTCGAAGTAGAATTCGAGGTCTTTGCGGATATGGGGGTCGAGAAATTGTAGCTCACTGCACTCGGCCAGGTCGACGGTGTGCAGACGCCCCTCCTGATCGAGCAGGCTCAACAGCTGGGCCTCGGTGACGCCGTCAGCCGAGCGGGTGGGCTGGGTCTGCACCCCTACCACCCGGCCGGCCAGTTGGCGCGTGCCCGCCTTCAGCTCGAGGCGGGCCCCGCGGATCTGGCCCAGCAAAGCTGCCCCGCCGCCCTTGGCGGGAATGTCGATAGCCACTTCTTGCAGCAGCTTTTCGACCGGCTTCTGAGCGTCATACGAGACCGAGTGGATGGTGCCACCGTCAAGGTCATAGAGGGTCAGCGACTTGAGCACGTCGTTCATCTCGAACGAGCGAAAGGTCAGCTTGAGTTCGTGATCCCCCTTCACCGGCTCGATTCTCTCGAAGTAGCCCACTCCGTGTTTGTACAGCACGACTCGCTTGATTCCGGCCATCGGTCCCTCCTGATGCGGCCTCCCTTCTGGTTTTGGCCAGCTTGCCCTGCCGGGAGCGCGCCCGGGAAAGGTTCCACGACTGCCAGGCGTCGGTGGGCCGGCGGTCGAGGATGCGTCCCGCGATCAAGCCGGCGGCCTGGCGGACCTCGGGATCAGGGTCGGCGGTGGCCTTTTCGAGGAGCGGGATGGCGTCGGTGGAAAGCCGTCCTAGATATTCGATGTCGATGGTTTTTTGGCCGTGACGCAAGCGATCGAGGTGAGTCGAGACCACCAGCGAGTCGACGCGCACCGAGCCCACCAGGGCCAGCACTGCCATGGCCGCGACGACCTGACGCGCTACGACCCAGGCAAAGGGCTTGCGGCTCAGACTGGCGACCAGGATGACAGCCAGCAGGAGGCACATCGTGACGACCCCAGCCGCGGCATAGAATCGCAGGACGCTCAATCCGAACTCCTGGATGTACAGCTGCAGCCGGAAGATGGCCGACCCGGCCAGGCCGAAGGTCTGGGCCACCAGCAAGGCTACCAGGGCCAGCGGCCAGCCGGGTCTGGGGCCACGATAGGACCAGCGGTACGCCAGTCCGGCCACCACGAAGACCAGAATGGTGCAGGTGGCTAGCTCGAAGAAGCCGTGGCGGGCATAGTCGGCGTAGTTGAGATTCCAGGCGGCCAGGTGCTCGACCCCGCCGAAGAGATAGTGGGCCTGAACCGCCAGAAAGGCACCGAACAAGAGGTTAAGGCTGGCCAGGGCGGTCGAGACTTCGACTTCGTCGCGGGCGTTGTCGGGTTCTAGCGGCGCCTCGACCGGTTCAAGGCGGAAAGCCAGCAGGCGAAATAGGCCCATGCAGGCCAGCGTGAACAGGACGATTCGAACAACAGTGGTCCAGCTTTGGCCAAAGCCCAGTTGGAGTAGTTGGGTGAGGCGGCTCCCAAAGATGGGGTCGGCCGAGGCCAGCAGCCAGGTGAAGATGGCCAGAAGAGGGGCGGCCATCAGCAGACCGCGCCCCACCTTGCCCATGGCCTGGCCGCCGTCGGGTCCGGGTTTGGGCAGGTCCTGGGCGGCCAACACAGTGTCGACCACCCAGCGTCCGGGGATGAGGTCATAGGGGTTGGGCATCAGGCGGGCCAGTCCTTCGAACGGGCTGTGGCCGGCCAATCGCCAGTGAGCCGCCATGACCATTCCGATTCCGGCCAGCACCGGTCCCCAGTGGCGCACGACCTCGGAATCGAGACTCAGGATGCTCAGGCTAAACGAGAGGGGAGCAAGCCAGAGCCCGGCCGTCCACAAAGGTGCCTTTCTTTCGAGTCGGACCCGGAAGGTCTCGACCGCCGCCAGAAAGGCCAGGCAGAATACCAGCCACCCCAAGCCGGGCACCTGTCCGACCAGGGAGATTTCCACCACAGCGGCCACCAGAAGGGCTAGCCAAAAGGCAAACGGGGGAAGTTTCATAGAGCCTCCTTTGACTTGTCGAGATGATTGTATCAAAAAATACTTTGCAATGCAAAGTGTTAGGAGTAGGAATCTTGATGGCGAATCCGGCCGAATGAAAAGAATGGTCGCCCGCGCCGCCCGTCAGATCGAGTCGGCTTTCGGTCTCTATGAGCATCAGTTTCACCGCATTACCCTGCGAGCCCAGGAGCGATTCGAGCAACGCGATTGGACCGGCGCGCAGCAGGACGGTCTCGAGCGCCTGGACGTTTATTCGAGCGTGGTAGACAGGCTGGTCGAGAGCTTGCGAGAACTGATGGGCGACCATCTCACCTCGAAGAATTCTTGGCGTCAGATCAAGGATGCCTACCGGCTCCAGTTGGAGGAAAGAGCCAACCGCGAGTTGGCCGAAACCTTCTACAACTCGGCCACCCGTCGCATCTTCTCTACGGTCGGAGTGGATCCGCGCATCGAGTTCGTGAGGGGAAAGGGCCCGCTACCCAAGGACTTCCGCTCGGTTACTCGTCGCTATCCTCAGACCGAGACGCTCGAACGGCGGATGCGTCGCATCGTGGCCGATGCCTCCATCAGCTTGAACTGGCGGGGCCGGACGCAGCAGGCCGATCAGTTGGCTGAGCGTATTCGAACTCGCCTGGGCAATACACCGGTCGACATTGAAATGTTGGCCATGACCTTCTATCGCAACAAAGGGGCCTATCTCGTCGGCCGACTGCAGGGCGCCGGAATCACGCTCCCCCTGGTGTTGGCGCTGGTCAATCCTGACGGTGAGATGACGGTGGACGCTCTGATTCTCGAGGAGGACGAACTGTCCAAGCTGCTCAGCTTCGCTCGCTCCTATTTTCGCGTAGCCACCACCAATGTGGGTCCGGTGGTGGGTTTCCTCAAGTCGCTGTTGCCCAAGAAGCCGGTAGCCGAGCTCTACATCTCGCTCGGCTATGACAAACAGGGTAAAACCGAGCTCTTTCGCGATTTCGTTCGCCACCTCAGTCGGTCCGATGACCGCTTCGTGGTCGCCCGGGGCGAGCGCGGCATGGTGATGGCGGTCTTCACCTTGCCCTCGTATGATGTGGTCTTCAAGGTGATCAAAGACCGTTTTGCCTACCCCAAGCGAACCACACGCCGAGAAGTGATGCAAAAATACCGGCTCGTCTTCAAGCACGATCGGGTGGGTCGGCTGGTGGATGCCCAGGAGTTCGAGCACCTCACCTTCTCGCGGGACCGCTTCGAGCCGGCGCTCCTTGAAGAGTTACTGCGGGCAGCCGCCCAGACGATCGAAGTCAAAGGCGAACTGGTGACGCTGCATCATGCCTATACCGAGCGGCGCCTGACCCCACTCGACATCTACCTACGCGAGACCCCCACCCCGATCGCCAAAGAAGCGGTACTCGACTATGGCAACTGCGTGCGCGAACTGGCCCTGGCGGGCATCTTTCCCGGCGATATGTTCTTGAAGAACTTTGGGGTCACGCGCCACGGCCGCGTGGTCTTCTACGATTATGACGAGCTGTGTTTTGTGGACGAGTGTCGCTTTCGCGAGTTGCCAGATGATGATGACGACCTTTATGCCGGGCCGACCTTCTACGTCGGGCCCAACGATGTCTTTCCCGGAGAGTTTCCGCGTTTTCTCGGGCTCTCGGGCGAACTCCGCCAGACCTTCCACGAGGCGCATGGCGACCTCTTCACGGTGGGCTTCTGGCAGCGCTGCCAGCAAGGTCGAACGCCCACGGACCTCTACCCCTATTCAGCCGATTGCCGCCTGCCGGACCCTTCACTGACGGCCTGAGCTGCCGATACCAACGTCGAGGTGAAGAGTAGTGAGATTTGCAATCTGGGGAGACCCTCGGCTCGGGGCTGCCCTCGAGCGTCATGGCCCAATTTATCTCGACAGCCTGGACCAGGTCCCGTTGGACAAGACCGAAGTGCTACTCGTGTTGCCTCCCAATCGTCTGATTCGGCGGCCCGAGGGGCCTCGGCACGTGGTTAGCCTGGGGCGCCGGCCGTCGCCTGTCGGGGGGGTAGTGAGCCTGGTGACCGAGCGGCCGGGGCCTGAACTGGACGCGTTGCTGACCGCTTTGCTCGGTTCGGAAACAGACCAGGCCCAGGACCTGCTCGCTCGCGTGGGCCACGAGATTCGTTCTCCGATGGCGATCATCGCCATGGCCTGTCAGTTAGCCCGCAGCCCCGATCTAGATAGCGAACAGCGCATCGCGCACCTGGGCTATATCGAAGAGGCTTCCAACGTGATCCAGACCTTGATCAACGACATCCTGGACTTTTCGAAGCTCGACCAGAATCGGGTCACACTGACCGAGGTCCCCTTTGACCTGCACAGCCTGGTCGAGAGCGTGGCTTATAGCCATGCTCTGCTGGTGACCAACAAGAATCTAGAGGTCTCTCATCGGATCGATCCGCAGGTCCCTCGCCAGGTCCTGGGAGACCCCGGACGTCTTCGTCAGATTCTGACCAATCTGACCGGCAATGCCGTCAAGTTCACTTCGCAGGGCGAGGTTCGCATCGAGGTTGGGCGTCAGGGCGAATGCCTGCGCTTTTCGGTGCGTGACACCGGGATCGGGATCGAGCCTGAGGCCCAGGAGAAGATCTTTGCTCCCTATGTTCAGGCCAACAAGTCGATCCTGGCGGAGTTCGGCGGGACCGGTCTGGGCCTGAGCATCACCCGCATGCTGGTCGAGAAGATGGGGGGCCGGGTCGGGGTAACGAGCGAGCCGGGCCGGGGCAGCACCTTCTCCTTCGCTATCCAGTTGGCCGGGGTCGAAGAGACGGTGCTGGTCGCTTCTCGGCGTTCTCTGGCCGAGACCAGGCTGTTGCTGGTGGGTCGAAGCTTTCCGGCCCAGTGGCTGGCGGCGCTCGAAGGATGGGGAGTCCACTATCGGCAGGTCTGGCGGAAAGAGCAGATTCGTCGCCATCTGAGCGAGGGCTGGGAGGTGGTGATGTTCGACCTCGAGATGGGAGGCTTTCCCTTCCTCGAAGGTTTGGTCAAGACTTGCCAGCCGGAGAGGCTCGTCGTGACCACCGCCGCCGGTCAACGTGGAGATGCCGGTCGCTGTGAACAGATGGGGGGCAAGGCCTATCTTACCAGGCCTTTGAGCGAGCGCGAACTGCAGACGGCTCTGCAGCTGGTTCTGGATGCTCGCCTGCCGGGCTTGATCACGCGCCACACCCTGCGCGAACTGGCCCAACCCAGTCTGGCAAACTAGAAATCTATTTGACCCCTCGAATCAGGCCCATGAATTCGTTGCGGGTGGACTGATTCTGGCGAAAGGTTCCGTGCATGGCGCTGGTGATGGTTGACGAGCCCTGCTTTTCGACGCCACGCATCATCATGCATAGATGATTGGCCTCCATCACGACGGCTACGCCCAGTGGTTCGAGATGCTCGAGCAGGCAGTCGGCGATCTGTTGGGTCAGCCGTTCTTGAACCTGTAACCGTCGGGAAAAGACCTCGACGATGCGAGCGATCTTCGACAGCCCTACGATCTTGCGGTCGGGGATATAACCGACATGGGCCGTGCCGATGAAAGGCAGCATGTGATGCTCGCACAGACTGTAGAACTCGATGCCTCGAACCAGGACGATCTCCTGACTCTCGGCCTCGAACAAAGCGTCACCGATAATGTCGGCCGGATTCTCGCTGTAGCCTTTGGTGAGGAAGGCCAGGGCCGAGGCCATCCGGGCAGGGGTCTTGATCAGACCCTCGCGTTCGGGGTTCTCACCCAGTTCCAGCAGCAGGCCGCGAGTCAGCCCCTCGAGGCGCTCGTTACCGGTTTCGGCATCGTCGTAAAGCATTACTGGTCGACCACCGTCGGGGTGACCACCACTCCGTCCTCGTCGGCATAGAGGTGGGCCCCCGGGCTGAACTCCACGCCAGCCATGCGCACCACCACCTCACGCTGCCCCTCGCCGCGCTTGACACTCTTGCGCGGCATGCTAGCCAGGGCCTTGATGCCCACTGCGATGCCTTTCAGGATTCGGGTGTCTCGCACTGCCCCGAAGATGACCAGGCCGGCCCAGCCGTTCTGCTGGGCCAGTCCAGCCAGGCGATCGCCGAGCAGGGCGCAGCGCAGCGAACCCCCCCCGTCAACCACCAGCACCCGTCCCTGACCGGGCTCGCTCACGGCCTCGGCTATCAACGAGTTGTCCTCGTGGCATTTGATCGTCGAGATGGGCCCACAAAAGGCGGCCACACCGCCATAATCGTGGAAAATAGGGTAGGCTACCTGGAACTCGCGGTTCTCCTGGTCACACAGATCTGCAGTGGCAATCATGAGCGAGCCTTCTCTTGCTCGCCAGGGGTCCCTGCCAACGCAACTCGTTTGCAACCCGCGGGGAGGAGGATGGCTGCCAATGGGCAACTTCAACGGCCAGGAGGGCTTATGGCAGAAGTGAAGATCGTGGGGGCGATGGAGGCCGGCTTCGAGGAGATCCTTACCCCTGAAGCGGTGGCCTTCGTAGCCGGACTGGCTCGAGAGTTCGCCGAGCGACGCCGCCAACTGCTAGAAGCTCGACAAGAGGTTCAGAAGGCTCTCGACGACGGCCTGGTGTTAGACTTTCCCGGTGAGACCGCCCAGGTGCGCGCTGGCGACTGGAAGGTGGCGGCCATTCCCGCCGACTTGCAGGACCGTCGCGTCGAGATCACCGGTCCGGTGGACCGCAAGATGGTCATCAATGCGCTCAACTCGGGGGCCCAGGTGTTCATGGCCGATTTTGAAGACTCGAACTCGCCCACCTGGTCCAACAATCTTCACGGCCAACTCAATCTGCGCGATGCCGCTCGAGGCACCATTGCTTTCACCAGCCCGGAAGGCAAGCGGTACCAGCTCGCCGAGCAGCGGGCCGTGCTCATGGTGCGCCCCCGCGGTTGGCATCTGGTCGAGAAGGGTTTCGAGGTCGACGGCCAACCGATCTCCGGCTCATTGTTCGATTTCGGCCTCTACTTTTTCCATAACGCCAGGACTTTGCTCGAGAACGGTACGGGGCCCTACTTCTATCTGCCCAAGCTCGAACACTATCTCGAGGCCCGTCTCTGGAACGACGTCTTCGTCCACGCCCAGAAGGCCCTCGGCATTCCTCCAGGCAGTATCCGGGCCACCGTGCTCATCGAGACCATCACGGCCGCCTTCCAGATGGACGAGATCCTGTATGAGTTGCGCGACCACTCGGCCGGTCTCAACTGCGGCCGCTGGGACTACATCTTCAGTTTCATCAAGAAGCACCGCTGGCGGGCCGATTTCGTCGTGCCCAATCGAGCTCAGGTCGGCATGACGGCTCACTTCCTCCACTCCTACGTCGAGCTGTTGATCCAGACGTGCCATCGCCGCGGCATTCACGCCATGGGCGGCATGGCCGCTCAGATCCCCATCAAGAACGACCCGGCCGCCAATCAGGCCGCCCTCGACAAAGTGCGCCAGGACAAGTTGCGTGAAGTCAAGGCCGGCCACGACGGCACCTGGGTCGCTCACCCCGGTCTCATACCGGTAGCCCGCGAGGTCTTCGACGCGCACATGCCCGCGGCCAATCAGATCGACAACAAGCGCGAAGAGGTTTCGGTCACGGCCGCCGACCTCTTGAAAGTACCGCCGGGCACCATCACCGAAGAGGGCGTGCGTCTCAACCTGGATGTGGGCGTCCAATATCTCGAAGCCTGGTTGGGCGGCAACGGCTGTGTGCCGATATACAACCTGATGGAGGACGCCGCCACCGCCGAGATCTCACGCAGTCAGGTGTGGCAGTGGCTGCGCCACAAAGCTCGCCTCGAGGACGGCCGCGAGGTGACGCCCGACCTGGTCAAAGAGTTGCTCGGGTCTATCTTAGACGGATTCAAAGAACAGTCCCCGCAGCGTTTTGCCCAGGGGCACTATGAATTAGCCGCGAAGCTGTTCCTGGAGATGATGTTATCCGACAACTTCTCCGAGTTCCTGACGCTAGTGGCCTACGAATATATCTAGAAAGGCGCTATTCAAGCGAGATGAGTAAGCAAGAATTTATCCGAAACCTGGAAGCCCGCTGGCAAAGCGAGGCTCGCTGGAAAGGCATCCAGCGCCCCTATTCGGCCGAGGACGTCTGGCGTTTGCGCGGCTCGTTCGAGATCGAATACACCCTGGCCAAGATGGGTGCCGACCGACTCTGGAAGTTACTCCATAGCGAAGACTACGTCAATGTGCTTTCGGCCGTGACCGGCAATCAGGCCATCCAGGAAGTGCAGGCCGGCCTGAAGGCCATTTATGTCAGTGGCTGGCAGGTGGCTGGCGATATGAACAACGCCATGCACATGTACCCGGACCAAAGCCTCTATCCCAGCAACAGTGTGCCCTTCCTGATCCGCCGCATCAACAATTCGCTGATGCGGGCCGACCAGATCCACCACCTGGGTGGCGACACCTCGGTTCACTGGATGGCTCCCATCGTAGCCGACGCTGAAGCTGGTTTCGGTGGTCCCTTGCACGCCTTCGAGATCATGAAGGATATGATCGAAAATGGCGTAGCCGGTGTGCACTTTGAAGACCAGTTGGCCTCGGTCAAAAAATGCGGCCACCTGGGCGGCAAGGTGCTGGTGCCCACCCGCGAATTCGTGACCAAGCTCGTGGCTGCTCGCCTGGCCGCCGACGTCTGCGGCGTGGACACCATTCTCATTGCTCGCACGGATGCCGATAGCGCCGGTCTGCTAACCTCGGATGTCGACCCCTACGACCACGACTATATCACCAGTCAAGAGCGCACTCACGAGGGCTTCTTCCCAGTCAAGCCCGGAGTCGAGCAGGCCATCGCTCGCGGCCTGGCCTATGCTCCCTTCGCCGACCTGCTGTGGATGGAGACCTCGCACCCTGACCTCGGTCAGGCCCAGCAGTTCGCTGACGCCATCCACGCCAAATTCCCCGGGAAGATGCTGGCCTATAACTGCTCGCCGTCGTTCAACTGGCGCCTCAAGCTCTCTGAAGCCGAGTGCGAAGCCTTCCAGCGCGAGATCGGCAAGATGGGCTACAAGTTCCAGTTCGTCACTCTGTCGGCGTTCCACCAGCTCAACTACGGCATGTTCCGTCTGGCCCAGGGCTACAAGGCCCGCGGCATGGCTGCCTACGCCGAGCTGCAGACGGCCGAGTTCGAAGCCGAGAAAGACGGCTACGAAGCCATTCGCCACCAACAGTTTGTGGGTACCGGATATTTCGACGCCGTCACCGAGGTGGCCACCGGTGGCCAATCCTCGACCACGGCCATGGCCGGTTCGACCGAGGCCGAACAGTTTCACTAGGCGCTCGCTTCGCTCGCGCCGGGGAGCTGCGACGGCTTTGCCGTCGAGAAAGGAGCTGCGACGGCTTTGCCGTCGAGAAAGGAGCGCCGGCTGCGCCGTCGAGAGGGGAGCCGGGCTGCGCCCGGAGATGGGAGCGCTGGCTTCGCTTGCGCTCGCCAGCGAGGACGGCTTCGCCGTCGGCAGCCAGGCCCTTCGTGGCCGAAGGCCATCGAAGGTTTGCGGCCGCAGGCCGCCTATCTAATCCCTCGAAACGAGCGACAGCGAGTTTCGCTCCTATCTCGGAGCTTGCTCCGCTCCCATCTCAAGCCGAAGGCTGCTCCTTTCTCGGCCACGCAGTGGCCGCTTCCTTCTCGCGAGCAACGCGAGCGTCGGCTCCTTTCTCAGCCACGCAGTGGCCGCTCCCTTCTCGCGAGCGTAGCGAGCGTTGCTCCTTTTCTCGGCCACGCAGTGGCCGCTCCCTACTCGCTACTGGGCCTGAGGTTCTGCCAAGAGTCTGCGACTCAGGCCTGTCAAGATGCGTCGCATCTCGGCGATGCAGCCCATCACTTGCTTGAGGTCTTCGGGACGCAGATACTCGAGCTTCAAGCTAATCAGAAACAGAGTTTCCACCTCGGCCAGACTTCCCCGCGCGACTCCCACATGGTAAGCGAAGGTGCGAACGGATTCGCGCGCCTGCCCCTCGGCGAGGTTGGCGACGATGGAGACACTAGCTCGACGAAGTTGGCTTGTCAGGCCAAACTGTTCATTGCTCGGGAGGCGGCTTGTCAGTCGATAGACGAGCGGAACGAATTCCATTCCCTTTTGCCAGGCTGCGAGTTGTTTGTATGGTAAATGATGCATCGAGGCTTCTTCGACCCGACGTTTGCCGCTCCCGTCGAACGAATGTCCAGAGCGACGGCTTTGCCGAGGATCGCCGGCTGCGCCGTCGAGACAGGAGCGCTCGCTGCGCTCGCGAGATGGGAGCGCTGGCTTCGCTTGCGCTCGCCAGCGAGGAGGGAGCGCCGGCTGCGCCGTCGAGACAGGAGCCGGGCTGCGCCCGGAGATGGGAGCACTGGCCTCGCTTGCGCTCGCCAGCGAGGACGGCTTCGCCGTCGAAGGTTTGCGGCCGCAGGCCGCCTATCTAATCCCTCGAAACGAGCGACAGCGAGTTTCGCTCCCATCTCGGAGCTCTGCTCCGGTCCCATCTCCGGCCGAAGGCCGGCTCCTTTCTCGGCCACGCAGTGGCCGCTCCCTTCTCGCGAGCGTAGCGAGCGTTGCTCCTTTCTCGGCCACGCAGTGGCCGCTCCCCTTCTCGCGAGCGTAGCGAGCGAACATGGCCCGAACGGGTGATTGGCAGGCCAGGGTGCCTCCCGTATGCTTGAAAGCAAATCTACCCTTGGGAGGCGCATTTCCTATGGAAAGCGGACACATCGCCTGGATGCTCTTGAGCACAGCGCTGGTGTTGTTGATGACGCCCGGTCTGGCCTTTTTCTACGGCGGGCTGGTGCGGTCCAAGAACACCCTTAACACCATGATGATGAGCTTCGCGGCGCTGGGTGTCATCGGGATTACCTGGGCGTTGGTCGGCTACAGTCTGGCCTTCGGTGGGGCCGGAAAGTGGCTCGGCGGAGGCGCCCATCTGCTCTTGCAGGGCGTTGACCTGCAAGCAAAAGGCTCCATTCCGCACCTATTGTTCATGGCTTTCCAGGGAACCTTCGCGGTGATCACCGCAGCTCTCATTTCGGGCGCCATTGTGGGCAGGATGCGGTTTGCCCCGTACCTGGCCTTCATCACGCTGTGGAGTCTGCTGGTTTATGCTCCGCTTTGCCACTGGGTATGGGGTGAAGGTGGCTGGTTGGCCGGCCTGGGAGCCCTCGATTTCGCGGGCGGCACGGTGGTTCACATCAACGCCGGTGTAGCCGCTCTGGTATTGGCGCTGGTGTTGGGCCCCCGCAGCGAGCACGGGCGCCTGGCCATGCTCGCTCACAACGTTCCCTTCGTGATTCTCGGTTCGGCTATGCTGTGGTTCGGATGGTTCGGTTTCAACGGCGGCAGCGCCCTCGAGGCCAACGAACAGGGCGTGCTGGCTTTCGTCAACACCATGCTGGCTCCGATGGCAACCCTGGTGGTCTGGATGCTCACCGACCTGGTGCGTGATCACCGCGCCAATGCGGTGGGGGCGGCCACGGCGGTGGTGGTCGGATTGGTGGCCATTACCCCGGCGGCCGGGTTCGTGTCGCCTCTGTCAGCCATCCTGATCGGCGCTATTGCAACCTTCCCCAGCTATATTGCTATCCAGATGAAGCACAAATGGGCCCTCGATGACTCGCTCGATGTGTTCGCTGGCCACGGGCTCGGTGGTATCGTAGGGGCAATGCTGACCGGTGTTTTTGCTAACTCGGCGTGGGGCGGCTCGGCGATGGGCGGGTTTACCCAGGTCGGCATCCAGTTCGCGGCCGTGCTGGCTGCCGCGGCTTACAGCGCTATCGCGTCGTTTGCCCTGATCAAGCTGGTAGGGGCCTTCATGGCCTTGCGTCCTCAGGTTCAGGAAGAGGGTCTGGGACTCGACATCTCTCAGCACGGCGAAGAGGCCTACTCGACCGGCGAGGGCGCTATTCTCATTCTCTCTCGGAAAAAGGCCGGTTAGGAATCTATGAAGATGATTGTCGCAATAATCCGACCCGAGCAGTTGCCAGATGTCATGGAGGCGCTGTTCGAGGCTAAGGTGAGGGGGATCACGGTCAGCCGGGTCCAGGGCCATGGTGGCGAGACCGAACATGTCGAGACCTACCGCGGCAGCAGTGTGCGCGTGGGTCTGCACGAGAAGATCAAACTCGAGATCGGCGTTTCGGAGAGTTTCGTCGAGCCAACGGTCCAGGCTATTCTCAAGGCCGCACGCACAGGCCAGGTCGGAGATGGAAAGATCTTCGTCTTGCCGGTCGAGCGGGTCTATCGCATCCGAACCGGGGAAGAGGACGAAGCAGCCGTGACTCCGGTTCCTGTTTGTTAACGGGATAGGCCTTTTTGTCAACATTTCGACGCCCTGTTCGAAGCTACGAACAGGAGTCTAGACAGCTCATGTCATTTTGGAATAGTCTCAACTCGCTCAGCTCGATTCTAGCGAATTTGGAACGGCCAAAATGTCAGCGATTCAACTGGAACGGCGCCGCGTTCGGCGTCTGAACGACTCTCGGGAAGCTCATCTTTATATCGAAAATCGGCGCTATCCCTGTCGCCTGCTGGATTGGAGCCGACTGGGAGCCCGCCTGGCGGTGGACCGTCAAGTAGCGTGCGGACAGCGAGTTGGCATTACCGGCATCCCGGGACAGTCACGATTCGCCGGTCGTCGTCTGGCTGGTCGTATCGCCTGGGCGGCGCCACAGGAGGTGGGTCTGGTGTTTGACGATCTGAGCGAAAAGATCAAAGTGACGCTGTTTAGTCCTTTCAGCTTGCGTCCTCGTGGCTCGGCCACTCTGATCGAACTGAGCGAACAGCGCATGGCACTGGTCAGCAACCACGCCTTCCAGCTGGGTGATTGCCCGCGGGTGGTGCTGGGACCGATGCCCGGGGCTGAACTGCTCGAGGTCATAGGTCGCGTCGAAGGCTGTCTGCGCCAGTCACGTCAGACCTGGCTCTATCACTTGAGCCTGGGCCGTTTGCCCGTGGGCAAGCTCGAACGCCTCCATCTCTATCGCTCGATGCTGTAGCGTTTTTCTTCCAGCAGTCGCTGTTGGCGTCGAGCCTCCTGGGGTTGGCCTGTGACCTGATACAGGCGGCTCAACTGCTCGTGTACATCCAGGCTGCTGTAGCGGTCTTCCAGCAGCGCCAGAGCCCGTTGGAGCGCCTCTTCCGCCCGGTCGGGCTGACCGTCGTGCCAACACGAGATGCCGAGCCGAAAGAGGATCTCTCCGCGTTCGGGCTCGAGTTCAAGCACCTGTTCAAAGCTCTCGATGGATTTGGAGTAAGAGCCGGTTTCCATCTGGCTTTCTCCCAGCAAGGCCAAGAGGCGGGCTCGCTCGAGGGGGCTGAGCGCCTCCCCCAGCAACGACGCGAGCTCTTCGCCGGCTTCATAATGGCGCTCCAGTCGCGAGAGGGCCAGGCTGCGGAGGTAGCGCTCGTTGAGCGTGCAAGGTGGCTCCAGCAGTTCCATGGCCTCGGCCGGCTGGTTTCGTGCCAACCAGCGAGCAGCCAGATCGGCTCTGGTGGCCTCGGGGGTCGGGTCGGGCAATTCGCGTCCGGTCAGTTGAAGGGCCAGAAAGGTCCCGAGGTGGGCTTTGTCGGCCGGTGTATAGCCTCCCCGAACCGAAGTGGCTACCGTCACCACGTCAGGGCGATAAAGGCTCAGGCGGTTGGCGACCACGGCCGGGCTCTGCCAGAGTCGGTCATCCTCCAGGCCGATGAAGTAGTCGACATCGATATCGATGGCCAGCGGAGCCCCCAGAGGCGGCAGTCGTTCCAGGGTGCAGACGGTCAGTCGTCGCCCGCAGAGCCTTCCTTCCACCCGGCCGTTCGCGGCGCGCAGGCTGGCGTAGTCCTCCAGTTGCACATCCAGCCAAAGATGCAGTTCCGTTCTCAGCCAGGCTAGCAGGTCGGGGTCGGGCAGCCACTCGGGAACGACCCAGATCAGGTGGCCAACCGTGCCGTCGTGCAGGGCCGGGTAGAGAAAGTTGCCGCAATGCAGTCCCGACCAGGGGCGCTCGGGCGAGCTGCGAAAACGATGGAGTTCGTGGGGGGGGCAGTCAACCAGCGAAGCCAGGGTCGAGGGGGCCAGGGTCTCGTCGGCTACGTCCAGGTGGGCATCCAGGTGCAGGCAGGTCAACCCCTTCAGGCCTGCCTCTCGCCAGCAGAGGAACGCTTCGCTGTGGTCGTCCATCAACCGCGCTATCACGGTAGGAGACTTTCGCAGGGGGCTGGTTGGCTGCCTGCTGCCAGGATGGTCGGCCCCGGGCTCGAATGCAGGTTCGGTGATCTCTCTCGGACTACTGTTGCATGTCTACCAGCCTCCTGATCGCTTCGACGACTTACTTCATCGCGTCGTGAGAGAATCGCATCGACCCCTGTTGAGGCTGCTGCAAGGTCGGCCCGATGCCCGCGTAAGTCTGAATCTCAACTGGTGCCTGACCGAGAAGTGGCTCGAGAAAGGCTTTGAAGATTGTGTCGAGAGCCTGGACAGCCTGCTGCGCTGGGAGCGGGTCGAGCTGACCGGGTCGGCCGCCTACCACCCTATTCTCCCCTTGATTCCACGCCACGAGATTCGGCGCCAGATCTCCTACAACTCAGAGCGCCACCAAGAGGTTTTCTCGAACTGGAAGCCACAGGGGTTCTTTCCGCCCGAGCTGGCCTTTGGACACGAGCTGCCCCCGGTGCTGGTGGATCTGGGTTTCGAGTGGTGTCTGGCCGACGACATTCCCTACACTTGTCTGCATGACGTGCCACCATTCGACTTCGTACCCGTTTGTGCCGATTTGCCGGTGTTGCTTCGGTCGAGCCTGTGGAGCAAGACCTTCGAGGCCTGTGCGCGTCACGGCGCCGATGGCAAAGCGCTGGTTCGCAAGTTGGTCGAGGACCTCAATGGTTGGTTTGACGGCAAGGACGGTTACGTCATCATCGCCCTTGAGGCCGACGCGTTGGGAGAACATCGCTCAGGGTCGCTCGACCGCTGTCTGCTAGGCTTTCTTGACGAGTTGGCCAAGCAGTCCGACCAGATCCAACTGCGTCACGTGGGGGAGATCGCCAGCGAGTTTCCGCACCAGCCATCGGACATCCCCCCGGGGTCCTGGTCGACCACGGTCGAGGATTTCTGGGCCGGCGAGTTCTTCCCCCTCTGGCAGAGTCGCTATAACAATGCCCACAAGCTGCTCTGGGAACTCACCGATCTGGCGGTGTCGAGCGTGGCTCGGCTCCAGACCAAGCTTGATCGCAGCCTCAACTCCGGCACTTTCTGGTGGGCCACCCGCGAAACGGGCGAGCTACCGGCCAGCACCTCGCGTGGCATGAAAATGCTGCTCGACGTCATCGCCACTGCCGCTCCCGACAACATGAACAGGGCTCTGGACCTGATGGCGCAGCTCGATACCCTCTTCGAAGATCAGGCCTCTTGAGGGTCGAATTTGACCCGTATTACCGATTATGATAGAATAGAGGTCTCCGAAGACGTTCTGTCATCCTATTGACACGCTTTCCCCCATTCGCTAGAATGTCATTTACGTTTAAACGTGGCGTATCATGCGCTGCTGCATAACTAAGAACGCTCTTCGTTGCTCACCAACTCAGTTAGATAAGCTAAGATCGCAAAGCCGGTTGAATTTTGTATCCGTGCTTTGCTTATTCGCGTTTTAAGGGGGGTCTCAGGTGGGTAAGAAGGCATTCGCTATCGTTGCGTGAGTTAGGCTTTTTAAGGTTTTAGGAGGAAAACAGCTCCATGTCGATGCTCCGACAAGTCAACCCCGAGACTGGACGAATCTCGTTTCAAAAGATTCCCAAAGTCCTCGATCTTCCGTATCTGATCGACCTCCAGCGGTCCAGCTACGAAGAATTCCTGGCCGAAGGCATTCATGAGACCTTCCAGGATATTTCGCCGGTCGAAGATTTCACCGGCAATCTGGTGCTGGAATTTCTCGAGCACACCCTCGAGGCTCCCACTTATACGGTGGAGGAGTGTCGTGACCGCGACGCCACCTATGCCCGTCCGCTTAAGGTGAGGGTCCGCCTGATCACCAAAGAGGGCGGCGAGATCAAAGAGGTCAAAGAGCAAGACATCTTTATGGGCGATTTCCCCTGCATGACCGAAAAGGGGACGTTCGTCATCAACGGCGCCGAGCGCGTCATCGTCAGCCAGTTGGTGCGTTCGCCGGGTATCTACTTCGATCAAGAGATCGATCTGACCGGTAAGAAGAGCTACAGCGCAACCCTCATCCCTAACCGGGGTGCCTGGCTCGAGTTTGTCACCACCACGGACGACATCATCAACGTGAGCATCGACAAAGCCAGAAAACTCCCGGCCACCGTGCTGTTGCGGGCCATCGGCTTTGGCACCGACGACGAGATCAGAGCCCTCTTCAATAACGAGGCCATGCTCGAGCCGACGCTCGAAAAAGATCCCTCGACCAGCACCGAAGAGGCCCTCATCGAGATCTATCGCAAGCAGCGTCCGGGCGACCCGCCTTCGGTCGAGAGCGCCAGCGCTCTCTTGACCAACCTGTTCTTCTCGTCCAAGCGCTACAACCTGGCCAAGGTCGGCCGCTACAAGCTGTCGCGCAAACTCGGCCAGATGGTGGTCTGCGAAGAGACCGGCGTGATCGTCAAGCCGGGCACCATTCAGGACCCCGAGTCGGGGGCGGTCATTCGCTATCCCCAGACGCTGGCCAAAGAAGACCTGGTGGCCACCGTCCGCTTCTTGCTGGCGCTGATGAAGCAGCAAGCTCTGGAGCGGCCTCCCGAGGGGTATAACCCCGAAGGCGGCATCGAGCTCTTCGAAGAGCGCGGCCTCACCTTCCTTAAGCCTATCGACGACCTGCACTACCCGGTGCCGGTTCGGGTCGACGACATCGACCATCTTGGCAACCGTCGTATCCGGGCGGTGGGCGAACTCTTGCGCAATCAATTCCGGGTCGGCCTGCTGCGACTCGAGCGGGTGGTTCGCGAGCGTATGACGGTGCAAGACCTCGAGACGGTAACCCCCCAGGCGCTGATCAACATTCGCCCGGTGGTAGCTGCCATCAAAGAGTTCTTCGGGTCGAGCCAACTGTCCCAGTTCATGGACCAGACCAACTCGCTGGCCGAGTTGACCCACAAGCGTCGCTTGTCGGCGCTGGGCCCCGGTGGTCTGTCGCGCGAGCGCGCGGGCTTTGAGGTCCGCGACGTGCACTACAGTCACTACGGCCGCATCTGTCCGATTGAAACCCCTGAGGGTCCGAACATCGGTCTGATCGGTTCGCTGGCGACCTATTCGCGCGTGAACCACTTCGGCTTCATGGAGACCCCTTATCGCCGGGTCGAGCTGCGCGCGACCGATGTCATCAAGAACAAGAAGGGCAAACAGCTCTACAAGACCGGTGACATCGTACCGCGAGCCGAGGTCGCCGAACTGCAACTGCAGGGTGTCGACACTCCGGTCATCGTGCAGGTGACCGACCAGATCGACTATCTCTCGGCCGACGAAGAAGACGGTTACGTCATCGCTCAGGCCAATACCCGCCTCGACGAGCGTTGGAGAATGACCGACGAGCGCGTGGTGGTGCGGGCCAAGCACGAGACCCAGATCGTGCCCCGTGAGATGGTCGACTACATGGATATCTCGCCCAAGCAGATCGTGTCGGTGGCGACGGCTCTCATCCCGTTCCTCGAGCACGACGACGCCAACCGCGCCTTGATGGGAGCGAACATGCAGCGTCAAGCCGTGCCGTTGGTCCAGCCCGAGGCTCCCTTCGTGGGCACCGGGGTGGAATACCGCGCCGCCAA
Source organism: Vulcanimicrobiota bacterium (assembly GCA_050250895.1). Lineage (GTDB taxonomy): Bacteria > Vulcanimicrobiota > Xenobia > Xenobiales > JADMJV01 > CAYRFU01. Next base: position 182,136 of record JBFWNU010000008.1, read on the forward strand.
AGACTCGGGCGCCCTGCTGGTGTCTAAAGTCGACGGCGTGATCAGTTCGGTTTCGGCCGACGAGATCAAGCTCAAGTCAGACGAGGGCAAGAACATCACCCACGTCCTGCACAAGTTCAAGCGTTCCAATGCCGGTACCTGCATCAACCAGCGTCCGGCCGTGTTCCCCGGTCAGCGCATCGAGGAAGGCACGGTGCTGGCTGACGGCGCATCGTCGGTCAACGGCGAGCTGGCTCTGGGCCGCAATGTGCTGGTCGCCTTTATGCCCTGGGAGGGTTACAACTACGAGGACGCCATCCTGATCTCGGAAGAGCTCGTGCGCGACGACGTCTTTACCTCGATTCACATCGAGGAATACGAGTGTGAGGCTCGCGACACCAAGCTGGGTGCCGAAGAGATCACGCGTGACATTCCTAACGTCGGCGAGGAGGCCCTCAAAGACCTCGACGAGCGCGGCATCATCCGCATCGGCGCCGAGGTTCGCACCGAGGACATCCTGGTTGGCAAAGTGACTCCGAAGGGCGAAACCGAGCTGACCGCCGAAGAGCGCCTGCTGCGGGCTATCTTCGGTGAGAAAGCTCGCGACGTTCGCGACACCTCGCTCAAGGTGCCTCACGGTGGCAAAGGCAAGGTGATCGACGTCAAAGTGTTCTCGCGCGAGAACACGGACGAACTCTCGCCCGGCGTCAACCAGTTGGTGCGCGTCTATGTGGCCCAGAAGAGAAAGATTCTTCAGGGCGACAAGATGGCCGGCCGACACGGCAACAAGGGTGTGATCGCGAAGGTCCTACCCATCACGGATATGCCGTATCTGCCCGACGGGACTCCGGTTCAGATCGTGCTCAACCCGCTGGGCGTGCCCTCGCGTATGAACATCGGTCAGATCCTCGAGACCCACCTGGGTGCGGCCGCCAGCCGTCTCATCGGTCCCGATGGCAAGAAGATGCGGGTCGAATGTCCCGTGTTCGACTCGGCCAAAGAGCCCGAGATCGACGAACTGATGAAGCTGGCCAACCTGCGCCATAGCCTCAGCCTGAAAGGCTTCGAGTTCTCGACCAACGAGATCGACTACATCCTCTCGGAAGAGACCGTCGAAGACCGAGTGCTCTACTTCCTCAACAGCTTCGACGATGTCGTCATCACCCGCGCCGAGGTGGCCGAGATGGTGGCCGAAGGTCCAGCCAACAAGTTGGATGCTCGAGTCAAGAAGTTCCTCAAAGCCGAGCTCGATGGCAGCGATGCCGAGATGCCCGACGATGACGAGATCGCCGAGATCGTCACTGAGGCCGACATGGTGGCCCGCATCAAGAAGGTTACCGCGCGCCACCCGCAGCGGCCCGACGATGCGACCTGCGAGAAGCTGGCCAAATATGTGCAGGCTTATCGCACCATCCCTTCCGACTACAAGAACGTGCTCTTCGATGGCCGCACGGGCGAACCTTACGACCGTCGTATCACGGTGGGTCAGATCTATATGTTGAAGCTGGCCCACCTGGTCGATGACAAGATTCACGCACGCTCGACCGGTCCCTACAGTCTCATCACCCAGCAGCCGTTGGGCGGTAAGGCTCAGTTCGGCGGTCAGCGTTTCGGAGAGATGGAAGTCTGGGCCCTCGAGGCCTACGGCGCCGCCTATACGCTGCAAGAGCTGTTGACCGTCAAGTCCGACGATGTCATCGGTCGTGTCAAGACCTACGAAGCCATCGTCAAGGGCGAGAACGTGCTCGAGCCCGGTGTGCCCGAGTCGTTCAAAGTGCTCATCAAAGAGCTGCAGAGCCTGTGTCTCGATGTCAAGGTCAAGTCGTTCGACCGGACCGGTGATCTACGCGAAGTGGAGATCAAGGCGGTGGAGGAATCCGACGTCAAGACCACCGCTCGCGAGCTGGGCCTCGATCTCAGCCAGGAAGCTCTCAGCAGCCTGTAAGAGAGATTTGGTCGCCAAATGGGAGCCAGTTTACAAAACTGGCTCCTTTTTTCATGCTTTGGCAACATGATTAACATTCTGTTTACTGAGTTTTCGCACCCATCCGGGTCTGGAGCCGCTACAATGGAAAGGTGGTTACGTATGGTCAGAAGCAGCCTATTCGCCGTGTCTTTAACGACACCAACCCGGCCGTAAAGGCCCCTGGACTCAACACGATTGACGGGGCCTATCTGCATGAGGTGCGCCGGCTGCGCCTGCGCCGTCGGTTTGCTTTGCTCGAAGGCGACCGCGTCGACCAGCTCTATGCCACCACTCGCAATACCGAAAGCTGGAGCCGGGTCGTCCAGCACCTGACGGCGGGCTAGTCCAGCAGGGGAAGCGGTCTGCGGAAGGAACCTTCTGGTCTATTCGCCTTTGAAGGAGTTCGCCCCATGGGTAGAGCGCTGGGATTGATCGAAACGATCGGGTTCGTTACTGCCGTCGAGGCCGCCGACGCGGCCCACAAAGCCGCCCATGTCCACATGATCCGCAAGTACGAGAATGCTGAAGCGGGTCTCATCACCATTCAGCTCCGCGGTGAACTGGCCGCCGTTCAGGCCGCGGTTGACGCTGGCGCCCAGGCCGCCCGGCGCATCGGCCAACTGGTTTCGGCGCTCGTCATACCCAACCCCGACGACGATCTGGACGAATTCTTCTAAACTGCCGCGCCTGGTTAGAGGCACGAATTACGGGGGCGAGGGATGGACCGCTGCCGTAAACGTGCAGAGATTGTGCGTGCCTTCTTTAACTGCATCCTTTGGGATGCCCGCTCGGAATTCTAACGATCCACCTGCCGCGACTCAGCCACCCCTAGGATGAACTAGGAGGTCCGCCTATGAGTCTCTTTTTTAAACAGTTCCGACGTCCCGGTCTGGCCCAACTCGCCTATCTCGTGGGTGACAAAAGCAAGGGATTGGCCGCTATTGTCGATCCATGCCGGGATGTGAGGGACTATCTCGAAACCGCCCGCCAGGCCGGTCTTCGCATAACTCACGCCATCGAGACACATATCCACGCGGATTTCGTGTCCGGAACCCGCGAAGTGCGTGAGGCCGTCGGCGCCCGGGTGGTCGGGGGCAAGAGTGATGACTATTCTTTCGAGCTTGACCAATTCAGCGAAGGGGACGCGATCGAACTGGGCGGAGTGCGCCTGCAAGCCATCCATACGCCGGGGCACACTCCCGAGCATCTCTCCTACCTGCTGTTCGACCGTAGTCAGGGAGACGAGCCGATCGCCGTCTTCACCGGGGACACTCTCTTTAATCTCGATGTCGGGCGCCCTGATCTGGTCGGCGACGATGGGGGAGTCGAAAACGCCCGGGCTCTCTACGGCTCGCTTTTCGATAAGTTGCTGCCGCTGGGGGACCGAGTCGAAGTCTATCCCGGGCACGGCGCAGGCTCGGCCTGTGGCAAGTCGATCGGGGGCAGAGACCAGACGACCATCGGCACCGAGCGACGATTTAACGAGGCTTTGAAAGAGCGGAGTCGAGCCGACTTTGTAGAGTGGCTGACCGCCGATCTTCCCGAGCCGCCCAGCCACTATCGCCGTCTCAAGAAGGTGAACGCGGCGGGAGCGGCCCTGGCAGGCCCCTGTCCGGCGGCCCCTCAGCCTCTTACCCCCGAAGAGTTCCAGGCCCTGATGAGGCAGGAGGGAACGGTCATTCTCGACACGCGCTCGATGCTGGCTTTTGGGGGTGGACACATCCCCGCAGCCCTGAATATTCCGTTGTTGCCGCAATTCGTCAGCTGGGCGGGCCAGATGATCGACCCCCAGAGCAAGCTTTTGCTGGTGGTAGAGAACGTGCGCGACCTGTTGACGCTTCGGGAGCACCTCTTCCGCATCGGCCTCGACAACCTGGCCGGCTATCTGCACGGCGGGATGGCTTCATGGCAGGAGCAGGCTCGGCCGCTGGCCTCGGTAGAGCAGTGGACGGTCCAGGAACTGGACCGTCGTCGCCAGGAGAGCATTACCATTCTCGACGTTCGCTCTCCTCAGGAGTGGCATCACGGAAGGATCCCCGGGGCGGTTCATCAGTTCATCGCGCATCTGGAAGAGAATCTCGACGTTTTGGAGCGAGCCCGGCCGATTGCGGTCTATTGCGGCACCGGCTACCGTGCCTCGATCGGTGCGAGTATCCTCAAGCGAAATGGATTTGACCGCGTGATCAACATTCCCGGCTCCTGGAAGGCCTGGCGTGCGGCCGACCTGCCTGTCGAGTCGCGGGAGCGCAAGCTAACCGGCAAGAAATAGGAGGTGTGTTTGGCACTTACATCCCAGCCCTGGCCGTGGTGGTTTTCTGGAATTGTCCTGGGGCTAATCGTCCCCCTGCTTTATCTCTTCGGGGGCAAGTGGTTCGGCATTTCGACCAGCTTTCAGCAACTGGGCGCCCTCTGCTCACCCCACAGCCAACTCGAATATTTCAAGAATCACGATCGAAGCAAGCACATGTGGACCCTGGTCTTCGTAGGGGGTATCGTCTTCGGCTCGTTTCTGGCCAACAGCCAACTGATTTCTCCGCCGCTGCAGCTGTTGCCACCGGGCGCGGCCACCTGGGCGGGTGGGTGCAAGCTTTTGACGGGCGGCTTCCTGGTGGGATTTGGTGCTCGCTATGCGGGTGGATGTACCTCGGGACATTCGATCACGGGTATCGCTAACCTGAACGCCCCCAGTCTGCTGGCGACCTGTTGTTTTTTTGCGGGCGGATTAGCGGTGACCTGGCTGACCGGTTGGGTGGGTTTCTGATGGCTCGACCAAAAGAACATTTCCTCAGCCTGGTCAACATCTTTTCCTCAGGGGCGCTGCTCGGGATTGTCTTTCTGAAGTCCGAGGTGGCCAACTGGCAGCGCATCCACGACATGTTCCTCTTTCGCGAGCCCAGGATGTTTCTGATCATCGGCACTGCGATTCTGGTCGCCATGGCCACGATCCGGCTGGCCCAACGATGGGACCTCAGGAATCTTGAGGGGCGACGGATAGAATACAAGCCCAAGCCCTTCCAACTCGGAGTCGTCTTCGGTGGACTACTGTTCGGAGCCGGCTGGGCTCTCACCGGAGCCTGTCCTGGACCGATCTACGCCCAGATCGGGTCCGGTGAGCCGATGGCTCTGGCGACCTTTGCGGGTGCCATGCTCGGGGTTTATACCTACGCCTGGCTCAAGCCCAGATTGCCCCAGTGAACCGACTTCGAGAAGATGTTGCTAAATCCTAAACGCGAGTCAACAGTTTTGTAACATGACGTTTACGTTCTGTTTACAAACTCGCTTCGCCAGACAACTCACCTCCAAGTGGGTCATGACATACTATGGATGTCAGACGACAGGAGGTAGCCAGGTCAATGGTTCGATGGAAGAGTCACAGCAACCAGCAAGATCGCCGCTCACGTTATCGAGTGCGGGTTGACCTGGCCGCCTGGTATCGCGATCAGGGCGGGTCCTTTAAGCGACTGCGCCTGGCCGACCTCGGCAGTGATGGGGCCCAGGTAGCCGCCGCCGACCAGCTCGAAGTCGGCTCGAACATCGACGTAACCGTTCGCCTCGAAGGCGGCCGCTATCTCTCGCTTCGTGGCGTGGTTCGGTGGCAGGGTTGGCCGGTAGCCGGTATCCAGTTCGAGCAGACTCCCGACGCCGAGCGCCTGGGCAACTGGCTACGCTGCTCGCCGCGGGCGGCCATGGCCGACGAAAGCCGTCGCCTCGCCCGCCTGGCTTAGGGCCTGGCAGGAAATAACTCGTGCCTTCGGGGCGCCGATCCATCCCCTGTGGCTGCGTTGCGCTTCCCTTACATATTGCCCTATGCGCGGTCAGACGCGCCTTGCCACAGGGGCGCCTCGACACCCGGACAGACCCTTAGGCCTTCAAGGCAGCCAGGACCTCGTTGAAAATCCGCATCTGGCTGCAGCGGGCGCCGGCCATGGCTCCCCCTACCTGATGGGTGCTCTCGGTTTCGTAGGCTAGCCGCATTTTGTAGAGCGTGCTCAACTCGTCTTTTAGCTGCCGGTCGTATTCTCCCACCGCCTGGCGCAGGGGCTCCGGTTTGAATTCTAGAGTGGTGGCGTTGTAATTCTTACTGGCCAGGTCATAGATTCGATCGTGGGCGGCCCGCAACTCGACCGGGCGTGCACTGCCATCGAGCACGTGGTTCATGGCTTCCTGATTCTTCAGCCAGGCAGGCTTTTGAGGCAAGGGAATGACGGCGTTGGGCAGGTGCATCAGCCAGCGGCCGTCCGGGGCTTCGGTGATCTCATAGTCGGGTCGAAAGCGGGTTTCGGGCGGGGCCACGGCGCGAGCCACCGGCACGGGCGTGAAGAGTGAACGGACGAGCATGAGGCCAGTCTAGAAGCCCGCTCTGAAACTAGACTGAACAGCGCGCGCGAAGGTTGGCCACTCGTCGGTCAAGGGATTTTCCAGGCCGGCTGGCTAGGCTAGTGGTGAGGTCAGTGCGTCGGACTGGAACTGTTAACAAATTTCAGCCTCAGCTGAGAACTAGAATAGCAACCTGGTTTAGACTGCTTCCAGGGGTTGGCCGATCACGGCTGCACTACCTAGTATGATCGAGGAGTCGGAATGTTTATAGCCAGGTCGGGCGCTCAGCCCCTAACCTTCCACCGCGCTGCCCAGGGAAGCAGCAACTCTCTGGTTCGAGACGCCCCGCCTCGAGAAGCGCCTGGCGACGAGGTTCTTTCAGCCAGGATGCCAGCGGCGGCTCCCAGGTATGCACCCAATCGTCGCTTGCCCGGAGGCGTTCGCGGACTCGCCCTGGCGGGGATGGCGGCGGGCGTCCTGGGAGTAGCGGTGTTGGCGGGTTGCCAACCGGCCCAGCAGGACCCGGTTCAGGTGGCTCAAGAGCACAAGCTCGAGCAACTCGAGGCGCAGGGCTATCATTTTCGTACCTACAGCCGAAGTTTTGGACTTGACGATTTCATCTTCCACAGCGGAGGCACGGTCCGCGCCACTCGACTTGACGCGGCCGAGACCCTGACCCGGCTCAATGAGAAGGCTGCGCTTTATGTGGCGACCCCCAGCGGGCTAAACGAACGGGTGTGGGACTGGGGTAGTCTCGACGAGGTGGTGGAGTTCGAACAGGGCGGCGAGGTTTTTGGCATGAGTCCATCCGATCAGGCGTTGGTCAAGTCCCTGGCCTCCGAGCGGTTGCTCATCGAGCGCGACGGCTACATCAACCGTCCATTGTCCGCTTTCGAATCGCTGCGAAGGCTGGGTCAGGGAGGGGGCGTGGAACTCGCTGAAACGACCCGGCTCCACACCATGGCCGATTTGCGTCTGGCGACCACCCTTTTTCACGACCAGGGCGAGGCGCCTGTCGATCCGCAGGTCGTCCAAGCGCTCCGGGACCTGGGCGCCAACGGGCGAATCCGCCTCAACTCCTACGATCAGAACGCTAGCCGAGACCTGTTCGCGGCCCACCAGCGGTTGGCCAAGAACGAACCCTTTGGCGTGGTGATCACAATCGGCAGCTACGGGCAGTCGCAAGTCGAGAAGGTCGACTCTTTCGAGCAACTCGAAGAGGTCCACTTGCGGCTTCAGCAAGCCGGCCAATTGCCCCAGCAATGGCGTTAGTCGCCGTGGAACCAGTCCTGGCACGAGCAGATGAGGTTGCGGTCGCCCTTGACGTTGTCGACCCGGCCCACCGGTGGCCAGAACTTGTGCTCCCTGGTCCAGGGGGCCGGATAGGCGGCCTGCTCGCGGCTATAGCCGTGGTCCCACTGGTCTGAGGCGATCTCGAGAGCCGTGTGGGGAGCCGACTTGAGCGGGTTGTCGAGACGGTCGGCCCGACCTTCGGCGATGTCGCGGATCTCTTGGCGGATGACGATCATGGCCTCGCAGAAGCGGTCGAGTTCATCGCGCGACTCGCTCTCGGTGGGCTCGATCATCAAAGTGCCGGGCACGGGCCAGGACATGGTGGGGGCGTGAAAGCCAAAGTCCATCAGGCGCTTGGCGATATCCTCGACCTCGATGCCGGCCTCGTGCTTGAAAGGCCGCACGTCCACGATGCACTCGTGGGCCACCCGGTCGTTGCGGCCGGTGTAGAGAATCGAGTAGTGCTCTTTAAGGCGATTGGCGATGTAGTTGGCGTTGAGGATGGCTACTTCGGTGGCCCGGCGCAGACCGGTCTTGCCCATCAAAGCGATGTAGGTGTAGGTGATAGGCAGCACCAGCGGGCTGCCCCAGGGGGCCGCCGACACCGGTCCGATAGCCTTCTTGCCACCGGTCTTCACGCAAGGGTGACCGGGCAAGAAATCGACCAGATGCGGGGCCACGCAAACCGGTCCCATGCCAGGGCCGCCGCCGCCGTGAGGAATGCAGAAGGTCTTGTGCAGGTTGAGGTGGCAGACGTCGGCTCCGAATTGGCCGGGGCGACACCAGCCCACCAGAGCGTTCATGTTGGCTCCGTCGAGATAGACCTGACCGCCGTGCTGGTGCACGATCTTGCAAACCTCGGGCAGGGTCTCTTCGAAGACCCCGTGCGTGCTCGGATAGGTGACCATCAGGGCGGCCAGACGAGCCTCGTGCTGAGTAGCTTTGGCCCGCAAGTCGTCAAGATCGATGTTGCCCTGGTGGTCGCAGGCCACGGCCACGGTTTCGAGGCCGGCCAGAGCGGCACTGGCCGGGTTGGTGCCGTGGGCCGACACAGGGATCAGGACCACCTTGCGATCGTCGTCGCCGCGGCTGTGGTGGTAGGCGCGAATGAGCAGCAGACCGGCGTATTCACCCTGGGAGCCAGCATTGGGTTGCAGCGAGACCCCGGCAAAGCCCGTGATCTGGGCCAGCCAGCCTTCGAGTTCGGTAATCATGGTCTGGTAGCCCTGGGCCTGCGAGACGGGGGCAAAGGGATGGATATCGGCCAGGGCTGGCCAGGTGATGGGCATCATCTCGGCCGTGCCGTTGAGCTTCATGGTGCAAGAGCCGAGCGCAATCATGGAGGTGGTCAGCGACAAGTCGCGCGATTCGAGCCGGCGCATGTAGCGAAGCAGTTCGGTCTCGGAGCGATAGCGAGCGAAGTTGGGATGGGTCATGTAGTCGCTCTGGCGGGTCAGGGCCTCCGGCAGCTTGACCTCGCGCGGGGCGGGCAACTCGCCCTGGTAGCCGAATAAACCCAGCAGGGTGGATAGTTCGGCCTCGGTAACCCTCTCGTCGAGGGTGATGCCGACTTCGCCGTTGTCGAAGTAGCGCAGGTTGAGGCGGGCCTCTTCGGCTCGGGACCGTAACTGGTCGGTCGAAAGTCCCTTGAGGGCCACCCGGACGGTGTCGAAGAAGCGGTCATGGACGATTTTGTGGCCGGCCTTCTCGAGTCCGGCTGCCAGCGTAGCCGCCGCCTGATGGATATAGTCGGCGATGGCCCGCATGCCTTCGGGACCGTGATAGACGCCATAGAAGCTCGCTACCACCGCCGGCAGGACCTGGGCGGTGCAGATGTTACTGGTGGCTTTGTCGCGACGAATGTGCTGCTCCCGCGTCTGCAGAGCCAGGCGCAGGGCCGGATTACCGCGCCGGTCAGTGGACAGACCGACGATGCGTCCGGGAATCTGGCGTTTGTAGATGCCGGTACTGGACATGAAGGCGGCGTGAGGGCCGCCGTAACCGAGCGGCATGCCCAGGCGTTGGCTCGAGCCGACACAGATGTCGGCCCCCAGTTCGCCAGGAGCCCTCAGACGGGTGAGAGCCAGCAGATCGGTGGCCACGGCCACCACCGCCTGGTGCTCTTTGGCCTGGGCTATCAGGCTGGCCAGTTCGGGGATGGCTCCGTCGGTGGTGGGGTAGGCCAGCAGGCAGCCGAAGACCTCGGGCCCGTATTCGAAGTTGTTTGGCTTGGCGACTTTGACCGTGATCTCGAGCGGCAGAGCCCGGCTCTCGACCACCGCGATGACCTGCGGGTGGCAGTCGGCATCGACCAGAAAGGTCGGGTTCTGAGGAGCTTTGCGCAGAGTGCGCAGGGCCATGGTCATGGCCTCAGCGGCGGCGGTGGCCTCGTCGAGCAGCGACGAATTGGCCACTTCCAGGCCCGTGAGGTCACAGATCATGGTCTGATAGTTGAGCAGCGCTTCCAGGCGGCCCTGGGAGATCTCTGACTGGTAAGGAGTGTATTGAGTGTACCAGCCGGGATTTTCCAGGATATTGCGCTGGATGACCGGAGGAGTGCGGCTGGGGATGTAGCCGCAGCCGATGTAAGAGCGGAAGACCTGGTTGGATTCGGCCAGCTGGCCCATACGAGCCAGAGCCGCTTGCTCGTCGATGGCCTCGGGCAGATCCATGGCCTGCGAGCGAATGGCCTCGGGGATGATTTCCTCGATCATCTCCTCGAGGCTTGAAAGCCCCAGGCTTTCTAGCATTTCGCGGGTGGCCGCCGGACGCGGACCGAGGTGGCGCGACTCGAACTGGTCGGGATGGCGAAGGAGGGGTTTCTGCTCTGTTTTCACGTGCTCTCCGTGCAATGAAAGAATTGCTTGGAGTCTACCTGTGCGGGCCCGAAAGGTCAAGGTGAAATGTTTAGAGGCCCGGCCGCGGTTCGATGGGGGGACGTCTATTCCGCGGCCAAGTCGGCTGGGCCGACTCCGAGGGGCCTCTCGGCATTGTCTCATGGTTGTATATGTATTGTCAATGTTTTGTCTATATTTGTTTGTCGAGGGCGACATCACCGACAAGAAGCCATTCCGGATGGTCTTCGACTCCCGGTCGGGCCGGCTCGGGATCAAGTAGAGCCGCCAGGCCTCGCGGGTCGACCGCGGCCAGACCGTCGGCCCCGGGGACGAGCACCAGACCGCCGGGGCCTTCTATCGGTTGTTCGAGACGATGGGGAAAGACCTCGCTCCACAGTTTGTGGCCCCGGTCGTCAAAGGCAAGCAGCTGCTTTCCGGCTCCTACCATCAGGGTGCCGTCGGCCAGCTGGTGGGCTCCGCCTTCGATGAAATCGCCACAGTCGGCCGAGAAGACAACCTTGCCATCGGGTTCAAGGGCGTAGAGATGGTGATCGAAGCTGGTCACGTAGATGCGCCCGTTGGCACCGGCCAGGGGCCGCCCGCGAATCTCGCCTTTGGCCCGAAAGACTTCGGAGCTTTCCCCTTTTGGGTCGAGTTTGAAGAGCCGTCCCTCGCTGTTGCCGGCCCAGATGTTCCCATCGGGACCGACCGTCAGGGGAGAATTGAGCCGCTCGGGGAGCTTGCGGGTCCAACTGTTGTCGCCATCGACCCGGACCACTTCGTCAAAGACGGTGCGCAGGACGACTTCGCCGTGCGGCCCCAAGACCGGGACCCCCACCGAGCGATGAGGGAGAGGATGACTCTCCAGTTCTTCGCCGTCTTTAGACAACACCACCAGGCGAGAACCCTGCGGCCCATCGACGCCGACGTAGACCTGACCCTGGCCGTCGACAGCGGGTCGGATCGACAGCATCTGTTGGTCCTCTCCCCAGCGAGAAATCTCGTGGCCGGCCGGGTCAAAGAACTGCAGACCTTTGCCTCCGGGCGCGTGCACGAAGCCCCCGTCAGGCAGAGCGGCCGGCTGAAAGGGGGTCCACTTGTCGAGCTTCTGGCGAAATACGGCCTGGCCGTGCCGATCGAACTTGTAGCGCGTCCGACCGTCGCAGACCAGGTTGACCTGATCGACCGGCGCCTCGATGTTCGGGCGGCCGTCGGTTTCGACTTGCCATACGCGATAGCGACCTGCACGTTCCAGCAACCGATGAGCAGAGGTGGCGGGAATCATCCGCCTAGACTGTAGCCGGTTGGTCTGAAAGAACCCTTACTGGCTAGACCACTGGGATCACGTTGATGATGACCATAGCCTGGGCACTTCCCGCCGAGGTCGTCAGTTGATAGGTGAAGCTATCCGTTCCAACAAAGTCCGCATCGGGGAGATAGATGAACGAACCGTCGGCGTTGAGCGTGAGGCTCCCGTGAGGCGGTGACTCGACCAAGCTCGCCGTGCCTGGAGGTGAGAAGATATCGTTGGCCAGAATTCCGGTCGCTGCCGAGATGACCAGGATCGTATCTTCGTCTGTTTGGTAGCTGTCGTCGAAAGCGGTTAGCGGCGGCTTCATCGTTCAAGTGGTGAGCCACCTTGGCGAGGGGGTCAAAGACGATCAGTTCTTCCCCGACCTCGGAAAAAAGAAGGTCATTTCTGACGACGGGACTCACTGCCTGTTACTGCTTCCTGACCGGGCGCTGCGATTTCGGGCCTTCGGCGCCAATCACGCTCGAGTATAGTCAGAACTTGTGTAGGGTTTTGCCTCGAATGTATCAGTTCTGTGTCTATTGGTTGGAACTCTCAGCGCGCCGACGGCGGGCTGACGGAGTCGGAGGTGGGCGTCTCGCCGGCTGGCTCGAAGGTCAGGGCTGCTGAGTTGATGCAGTAGCGCAGGCCGGTGGGTTTAGGCCCATCGGTGAAGACGTGACCCAGGTGGCCGCCGCAACGACTACAGTGCACCTCTACCCGGGGAATCATCAGGCTGTAGTCGTGGGTGCGGCCCACCGCCCCAGGGGTGGCAGGCGCCCAGAATGACGGCCAGCCAGTGCCCGAGTGAAATTTTTCTTTGGAGGTAAACAGTTCCTGGTGGCAGCCGGCGCAGTAATACCGGCCGGCCTCTTTCTTGTCATAAAGGCTTCCGGTGAAAGCTCGCTCGGTGGCGTGCTTGCGCAACACCCGAAATTGCATCGGTTCTAGCCTGGCCTTCCACTCGGCCTCGCTCATGCTGACAGCAAACTTCTCGCCGGTGGCTACCGGTCGATGGAAGTAGCGCCACAGGGCAAAGCTCGTGACCACCAGCAAGAACGACAGCATCGCGTATTTCATCGGCAACCTCCAACGGGCTGCAACCGGTCACGGCCAGATTCGGTTCCAACCGCGACGCCCGCGTCAAGGGTGGTGGGCCGGACGGGCCCGAAAACTTCCGCTGCGGTGGGCGCCCTTATCCGAAGGCCAGGACCACCACGGTAAGGTCGTCGCGGCGTCTGGGCGTGAACGCCTCGACCTCGGCCAGCAAGCGCTCGGCCAGGTCGCCGGCACCCAGGCGTGCGTGGCGGCGGAGCGTCCGGGCCAGGCGCTCTTCGCCGAAGAACTCGCGCTGCAGGTTGCGAGCTTCGGTGAGGCCGTCGGTGTAGAAGATGACGCGATCACCGGGCTGCAGTTGAATCTCGACCTCGTGGAAGCAGGCCTCGTCGTAGAGGCCCAACGGCAGGGCGGCCGGGCAGAGCAATTCGTAGACCCGGTCGGCCCGCCAGAGTAGGGGCGGGGCGTGGCCGGCGGTGCTCAGTTCGAGGCGACCCGAGCGGGGGTCGAGATGGGCGCATACGGCGGTGGTGAAGAGCCCGCGGTAGTCCCGGCCGTGCAAGCGCTGGTTGGTGCTGCTCAGCACCTGCTCGGGCGACTCTCCCCCGCTGACGGCGGCGTTGAGCAGTGTGCGGCAGCAGGCCTGATAGAGGGCGGCGGGGATGCCTTTGCCGGCGACATCGCCCAACAGGATGGTGACCCCCCCCGAATGCTCGATCAGGTCGAAGAAGTCGCCGTTGAGTTCGTGGCAAGCCCGGGTGCGCCCCTGGATTTCGAAGGTCTGGCCGGCCAGCCACTCGACCTGGCCGGCGGTCTGGAGTTCGCAGGCGCGGTTTAATTCGTGCTGGATCCGCTCCTCTTCGGCGTGGCTCGAGAGAACGGGATGAAGCACCACCGCTCCGGCCAGCACCACCAGGCTGGTGGCTACCGGTCCCAGGCTCCACCAGGCGGCGGCCACCAGGGCCAGGCTGATGAGGTGTAAGTGTCGTCGTTGGACTGCAGTCATGTTGCCCCTCCGCCAACAGCATAACTTGTGGGCGTATCACGACTTTGTCTGTTTGTATCAGATCTTGCCTGAGCTGTCGAGAACTTGCTGGAACTGGCTCTGGAAACTCGACGGGTTGCTGCCCGGGGGTCCCTACCGTGGCAGGGCCGGTGTGCCCGGAAACAGAAGCCCGCAAAATGGTCCGTTTGCTGATCAAGGCCAGTTTGGCCGGCTTCACGGGAGCCACTCTCGGTGGCCTCATGGCTGGCCTGATTTCGATCGCTCGCAGCAGCGGCCTGGGTTACGCTACCCAGGTCGGTCTGGCTAGCCTGCTGGTCATGGTCCTGATGATCGGCCTGGTGAACACGGTGTCGGGTCTGGTGACCCGCTCTTCCAAGAGTGCCACCCTGGCCGGACTGGTCGTGGGCGGGTTCGCCCTGATGCTCTGGTATCCCAGTCAAGGGGCCGAGTTGGCGAGCCTGGGTCTGGGCGCGGTGGGCGGGGCGGCGCTGATCAATCTGCTGGTGTTCTTGCGCATGCCCAAGGGCAGCCAGACCGGGCGGGCCAAACTGGTTCGCATGACCCTGGCTGCGGCCCGCGAGATCGCCTCTAAAGGAACCGCGTCCGATGCCGCTCTGGCTTATACCGAGGCCTTTAAACTGGCCGAGGCCACCCTGGGGGCCGGTCACCCGGATACCCTCGAAGCGGTGCTGGGTCTGGCTGAGGCCCGCCTGCGAGCCGGGGCCCACGATCAGGTTTTGACTCTTCTAACCGAGGTTCGCCAGCCGGTCGAGGAGATGTTCGGGCCCGAGTCGGCCGAATTGGCCCGGGTGCTCGAAGGTCTGGCCCTGGCCGGGGGGGTCGATGGCGACGCCCTGGAGCGGGCGGTGGCTATCCGCCGCCAGTTGGACCCGCCGCTAGGCCTGGCCGAGACCTTGACCAGCCTGGGCAAGTGGCGCGTGCAGGCCGGTCAGAGCGAAGCCGGGCTCGAGGCCCTCGACGAGGCCTGCCAATTGGAGGAAGCGCCGGCCCTCTGCTGGCTTGAGTATGGCCGAGCCCTGGCCAGCAGCGGCCGTCGCGAACAAGCGGTCGAGGCGCTGGGACAGGTCCATCGAGCCCCGCAGCGCAGTGACCGCCTGCGGGCGAGCGCTTATCTCGCCCTGGCCGAGGTCGAGACCGAGAAGGCCACGGGTCACTACCTCAAAGCGCTCAAGCTGCTGCAGTTCGGCGACGCCGAGTTCGAGGCCGCCTTCTTTGGCCACGCCACCGTGGCCAAGGGCGACGCGTTGGGTAGGTTCTTGCAGGCCGCCGCCTCGGGCCAGGCCCTGGTCGAGGCCATCGAGGCCTGCCCTGAGGGCCCGGCCTATCAGGGTCCCGAGGGCTGGTCGGCGCTTCACTGGGCCGCCGCCCGCGGCGATCTCGAGCAGGTCGAGCTGTTGCTCGAGCATGGCGCCGTGCCGCGCGATGGACGAGCTTCTCCGCTGCACCTGGCCTGTGCCTCTGGCCATCGAGAGGTGGCCGCCCGGCTGCTCGAGGCCGGGGCCGAACTCGACACGCGCGATAGCTATCATCTGCGGTCACCACTCTTTTTTGCCACCATGGGTGGCGACGTCGAGTTGATTCGCTTGCTGGCCGAACAGGGGGCCGAAGTCGACACCGAGGATGGCTTCGGACAGCGCCCTTTGCATTATGCCTCGTTTAGCGGCAACACCGAGGTGGTCCGGGCTCTGGCCGAGTTGGGGGCCGATCTCGACGCGGCCGACCGAGAGACCGGCCAGACGGCTCTGCACGTGGCCGTAGCCCGCAACCGGGTGGGCTGCGTCAAGGCTTTGCTCGAACTCGGAGCCGACCCCTCGCGGCGCGAACGACTGGCCGGTTGGACGGCCCGCGATCTGGCCCTGCAGACGGGCAAGTCGGCTCTGGCGGGGCTTTTTCCTGAGTGATCACGACCAGCGAATTGAAGAGGACCCTGCGGGAGGTCTTCGGGTTCGAGAATTTCCGCGGTCTGCAGGCCGACGTCATCGAGCACGTACTGGGTGGGGGAGACTGTCTGGTGCTGATGCCCACCGGCGGTGGCAAGTCGTTGTGTTACCAGTTGCCTTCCATCGCCGCACCGGGGACCGGGGTGGTCATCTCGCCTTTGATCGCGCTGATGGACGATCAGGTGGGCTCGCTGGTGCAGATGGGCGTGCGCGTGGCCTGCCTGCACTCGGGGCTTGAGTGGGAAGAGCAGAAGGGCATCGAGCAGGCCCTGCGCCAGGGTCGCCTGGACCTGATCTACGTCTCGCCCGAGCGGGCCCTTAGCCCGCGTTTTGGCGAGCTTCTGGCAGCCTGCCGCCTGGCTCTTTTCGCCATCGACGAGGCTCACTGTGTCTCGCAGTGGGGCCACGACTTCCGGCCCGAGTATCTGCAGCTTCGCGAGTTGTGCGACCGGTTTCCTGACACGCCTCGGCTGGCCTTGACGGCTACGGCCGACGCCCCCACCCGCGGCGACATTCTCGAGCGCCTGGGATTGCGCCGGCCAGCTCAGTTCGTGGCCGGTTTCGATCGGCCCAATATCTTCTATCAGGCCGTGGTCAAGTCTTCGGCGATGCAGCAGTTGACCAGCTTTCTCAAGCGCGAGCACGCGGGCGACTCGGGCATCGTCTATGCCCAGACCCGGACCCGCGTCGACAAGGCGGCCAATCGCCTGCGCGAGCTGGGTTTCGAAGCTTTGCCATATCACGCTGGCATGGACAACCAGCAACGCCAACACAATCAGCAGCGGTTCTTGCGCGAAGAAGGACTGATCGTGGTGGCCACGGTGGCTTTCGGAATGGGCATCGACAAGTCCAACGTGCGTTTCGTTTGCCACCTGGACATGCCCAAGAGTCTAGAGGGTTATTATCAAGAGACGGGGCGAGCCGGACGCGACGGCCTGGCGGCTAACGCCTGGATGGGCTACGGCTTGGCCGACGTCATCGGCATGCGCCAGCTGTTGGCCACCTCGAACGCTCAAGAGCGCCAGCGTCGCATCGAGCGTCACAAGCTCGACGCCATGCTGGGGTATTGCGAGACCACGGCCTGCCGCCGTCGGGTGCTGTTGAGCTATTTCGGAGAAGACCCTCCCGAGAACTGCGGGGCCTGTGACAACTGTCTCGATCCCCCGGCCACTTTCGATGCCACCGAGGTGTCCCAGAAGCTCTTATCGTGCGTTTATCGCACTGGTCAACGTTTCGGAGCGCGCTATTTGGTGGATGTGCTGATGGGCAAGTCCGACGAACGGATGGAGAGCTATGGCCACCACAAGTTGACCACCTTCGGCATCGGCAAGGAGTTGGGGACGGCCCAATGGATGTCGGTGATCCGGCAACTGGTGGCGGCCGGTTTTCTCAGCGTCGACATCGAAGGTTTCGGTGGCCTGGTTCTCACCCCCCGGGCCCGGCCGGTGCTCAAGGGGGAAGAAACGATCCGCCTGCGGCGCGACCCCGAGAGCAAGAAGACGCGCGGGCCAAGAACCAGTTTCGAAGGCCCGGTGGATTCCGAACTGTGGAGCGCCCTGCGCCAGAAGAGGCTCGAGTTGGCCCGGGCTCAGGGCGTGCCGCCCTATCTCATTTTTCACGACAGCACTCTGCACGCTATGGTGGTCGAGCGCCCTCGTGACTTGCGTTCGTTTGCGGGCCTGCCGGGGGTGGGCAGCAAGAAGCTCGATAGCTACGGTCAGGCTTTTCTGTCGGTGCTCGAGGCCCACACGCCGGGCTAGGACGGTTGAGAAGCCAACAGCTGCTCGAGTTCGGCCCGGGCGGCCGCGGTGGCCTCGGAGTGGGGCTCGGTCTGCTCTAGCAGGCGCAAGCGTTTTTCGAGCAGTAGCCGATAGTACCAGCCTTCGCCGGCGCGAGCCAGGGCCAGGGCCTGGTCGAGCACGGCCAGCGCCTCGGGGTAGGCGGCATGGCTGGTCTGAATGTCGGCCAGGATCGAGAGGAAATAGGTGTGGCCAAGCTGGGCTCCGGTGGCCTGAATCTGCTCGAGCGCTTTGAGACTTTGGGCCGAATCGCTGCGGGCCAGCGCTTGCATGAGGTGACCCATCCCGAGCCACAGAGGAAGCTCGTGTTCGGCCGCCACCTCGACCAACCGCTCGCCCGTCTGCCGAGCCGGAGCGTCGTAGCCTAAGTGCAGCTGCAGCCAGGCCTCGAAGAAGAGGCTGTGGGCGATGGTGTGAGCGTGGCCTAGCTCGTCGGCCAAGAGAGCCGCCCTGCGATTGGTCTCTTGAGCCTTCTCGACCGCCCCCAGAAACCACTGAGTCCAGGACAGATAAGACAGACTGGCGGCCACCGGATGGGTGCCCAGATAGGCGATGCCCAGTTCGCGATGTTGGTCCGGCTCGAACAGCTCGATGGCTTCTTCCAAAAGTTTGGCCGCTCGCCGATAGTGGCCCCGATAGAAGGCGGTCTGGCCGGCGGTGGCCCGCGCCACCAGACGCTCGGTGGCCCCGCCCTGGGCGGCCAGGTTGGTCAAAGCGGCCACCAGCTGATCGGCTTCATCCAGCCGGCCCCGCACCAGGTGATAGGCCCACAGACCGGCCAGAGCGGGAAACAGGGGAGGAGGGTCGCCGAGCTGGGCGCACAGCTCGCGCACCCGGTCGAACGCTTTCTCTACCCGGGCGTGGGCGTAGCCGCGGCAGGCAATGACGGCGCTGCCGAGGCCCAGTTGAAGTTCGATCTCGGTGGCCGGCTGGCCCTCGGGCAGCAACCGAATGGCCTGATCCAGCAAAGACTCGGCCTCGCGATTGGCCGAGGCTCGCAAGGCGCGCTGGCCAGCCTGAGCCAGATAAGGCACGGCTCGTTCTGGCTGGTCGCTAGCGGCATAGTGAAAGCCCACCAGTTCGGGGCGTCGATTGGCCAGTTCAGAAAAGAGCTGATCGAGCACTTCGGCGACCCGCAGATGGATGGCCTGACGGGACTTCTTGAGCAGGGTCTGATAGGCGATCTCCTGGACCAGGGCCTGGCGGAAGAAATAGTCTTCACGGCGAGCCTGCTCGAGCAGGGCGTCGGCCACGCAAGCCTCAAGTCCCGCTTGCACGCGCTCGGGTTGGTCGGGGTCGAGCGCCAGCAACAACGACTGGTGGAAAGTGCGGCCGATGGTGGCTCCTTTCTGGGCCACTTCCTTGTGCTCTCCCAGCCCGTCCAGGCGAGCCATGATCAGGTCGCGCAGGCGGGCCGGGGTCTCGTCTGAACGCAGGCGTGCCAGTTCGATGGCATAGAGCGGGTTGCCGTCGGCCCGCTGGACGACCTTCTGCAACCTGGTCTGGTCGAGTTCGGGGCCGCTGGCCAGTTGGGCCAACCTGGCCACCGTGGCGTCCTCGAGGGCGTCAAGTTCGATGGCCTGGCCAAGGTCGCTCTCGAGCGGGCGGCGACTCACCACCAGCAAGAGAATTGGCACCTCTTCGAGCTGAACGCTCAGTCGCACCAGACAGTCCTGGGTAGAGGGATCGGCCCAGTCGGCGTCTTCTAGCACCAACAGCAGCGGCCGTTGGCGAGCCATCGAGCACCAGAGGGTGTGGAGGGCTTCGATGGTGCGTCGGCGCGAACGCCCCCCGGGGAGAGTCTGCACGTGACCGGTCAAGGCGAGCAGTTCCTCCTCGAGGCCGGCTTTAAAGACAGACGGCGCCTTCGCCTCGAGAGCAGCCTTGAGGTCGGTCGCCGGGTTGAAGCGAAACTCGCGAGCCAGTTGGTCTTTGATGGGAAAGAACGCGCTCTCCTGGCTGTCGGGGTGACAGTAGAGCGAGACCAGATAGTGTCCGTCTTCGACCACCTGATCCTTGAGCCATTGGACCAACCGGGACTTGCCGATACCCGCCTCACCCCGCAGGCAAAGGGCCAGACCGCGGCCGCCGGCTGCCTGGGACCAGGCGGCCGCTAACCGGGACTGGGCGGCCTCGCGGCCCAGCAAGGGCAGCTGACTTCGTTGTTGGCGGGCCTGACGACGGCTTGAACTGGGATCGAGCAACTCCTGGGCCAGAAAGACCTCGGTCGGGCCGGCTACACCTTTGAGATGCTGGGGGCCCAGGGACGGGCAGCGCACCCAATCACGCACCAGCTCGTGAGTCGCCTGGCTGAGGGCCACCTGGTCAGGCTCGGCCAGACCCTGAATGCGGGCCGCCACATTGGGCGTCTCGCCCAGCGCCAGGTGCTCGCGGTGATCGCCGGCCCCCACTTCGCCGATGACCACCATGCCGGTGTGAATACCAGAACGAACCTGGACCGGAAAGGGTAGGGCCGAGTTCAGCTCTTGCAGGCCGTCGCGAATACCCAGCGCGCTGCGCACGGCCCGGAGTGGACCGTCTTCGAGGGCGGCGGGATAACCGAAATAGGCTAGAATGCCGTCACCCAGGTACTGGGCGATGTGGCCTCGATTGCCCTCGATCTCGCGAGCGCACAGGGCCTGATAGGCGGTCAACACCTCACGCAGCTCTTCGGGATCAAGCTCTGACGAGAGCTGGGTCGAGCCCACCAGATCGCAAAACAAGACCGTCAACTGACGGCGCTCGGCTTCCGGGCGCGGGGGAGCCGCTACCAGCGGCTGGCCGCATTGGCCGCAGAACTTGAAACCGTCGGGGCTCTCGAAGCCACAGCCTGAACACTTCATTGGGGACGGGATTTCTCGCGCCGCAGGCAGCCCAGCAATTCGCGGGCCAGCGTCTCGGCGAAGCTATAGGGAAACACCAGGGTGCGGTCTTCCGGAACGCGATAGACCTGATCGCCCTCGAGCCAGATCATGATCATACCCATGTTGTCTTCATCTTGATAGACGCTCTCGCGACGTTTGGGCTCGACCTTGCGAATGGCCTTGACGAAGAACTCCCGGCGATGGCCCGGCCGCTCGTCGATGTGAACCTTGCCGCCCTCGACCGTGACCCGCGTGAAGCCTTTGCGATTCATTCCAAACAAGAACAGCAGGGCCAGGCAGAGGAAAAATGCGCCCACCGTGCCCGCCACCAGGTACTCGGGCGGGCCGGCCAGCTTGAGGGCCGTGGCCACCATGGCCGGACAGCCCACCAGCAACACCAGCGGCTTGCCGCTCATCAGATTGAATGGCAAGGCGTATTCGACTTCGAAGCGGTCAGGACTCACTGCTTGCGAATTTCGATTCTGGGCCGACTTCACCTACCGGTCGCCAGGGGGACCAGGACCCGGGTGTGGCGTAAGCGCCCCCATGCTAGAATTGGGCGATCGCAGTTTGTTTCCTCACCTCGAGGCGCGAGCCTATCTCGGTCACTGTGCCATCTCGCCCTGGTCGACGGTGGTGGTCGAGGCGCTCGAGCGAGCCAGCCACGAGTGGGCCCGCCACGGTGTGCATGCCTTTTTGGCTCAAAAGGCCGACCGCGACGCTCTGCGATTAGATTTGGCTCGCCTGGTGGGGGCCGAGCCTGACGAGATCGTGCTGCTGCCCAACGTGACCTCGGCCGCGGTGGCCGTGGCCCATTGCTTCGATTGGCGCCAGCGCGACCGGATACTGTTGTGGCGGGGCGAGTTTCCCACCAACGTCACTCCCTGGCAGGCGGCCGCGGCCCACTTTGAGCTCGAGCTGGCCTGGCTCGATACCGACCTGTTTCTCGACCACCCCGAGGCCGGGCTCGCCGCCTTCGAGGCCGAGCTAAAGCGCGGGCTTCGGCTGGCGGCGGTCAGTCTGGTCGAGTTTCAGACGGGCTTGCGGATGCCGGTCGAACGGCTGGCTCGACTGGCTGGCCAATACGGCTGTCGTCTGTTCGTCGACGGTATCCAGGCGGCTGGAGCCATGCCCATCGATTGTCTGGGCTGGGGGGTCGACTTTCTGGCCGTGGGCAGCCACAAGTGGTTGATGGCTCCTGACGGGGCCGGCTTTCTCAGGGTGGCCCGCTCGGCCTGGGGCGATCTGGTTCCCCGCCTGGCCGGTTGGCTCAGCCACACCGATGCCCTGGACTTTCTGTTCCTGGGCGAGGGTCATTTGCGTTATGACCGTCCCTTCAAAAAGGACCCCACCTTTCTCGAGTCGGGCAGCCTCAACAGTCTGGGCTATGCCGGTCTGAAGGCTTCCGTCGGGCTTTTGCTCGAGCTCGGGCCGGCCGCCATTTTCGACCACATTCAAGCCTATCTCGACCCGCTCGAGGCCGGTCTGGTCGAACTGGGATTCACCAGCCTTCGTCGTGGCCACGGACGCTCGGGCATTCTGGCTCTGCAACCCCCGGCCGGACATCAGGCCAGCGAACTGGTGGCCGGACTAAAAGAGCACGGGGTCATTGCCAGCCACCCGGACGGGCTCTTGCGGCTGGGGCCGCATTGGCCCAACCCTCACCCCGAGGTAGAGTTAGTTCTTTCGGCCGTGCGCCAGTGTCTTTAGCCGAAGGACGCTTTCCAGACGAGCAGAAACTTCGCAGATGGAACGTCAAGCCACCTATGAGCAACTGGTTCCCCTGTTGCGCGATGTCGAGGTCGACCGCAAGGCGGGACAGGTTCGGTGCGTGTTCGTGTGTCCGGTCACCGGTCGCCGGCTGCCTTCGAGCCATTATATCGAGCATTCTGACGGAGTGGTCGACTCGGTTCTCGACGGCGTTTCGACCAGCTTCTGGTACAACTTGCGCCGCCGGGTTTTCGGCACGGTGGTCTCTTATTTCAACTCCGGCCTGATGCGCGATGTGGTCGAGGGCACCGCCAATAGCCTGCTCTATCGGGGGGACGAACGCTTTATCAGCGAGTCTGAAGTGCAGGCCGGGGTGGTCCGAGCCTTCGAGGCTGTCGCTCACGAGTTTCATTGGGACCGCGAGGGCTGGGTGGCCCGCGAGGTGGTCGAGCAGTTCGCCGGGGACTTCCATCGCCAACTGCGAGATTATCCCATCCAGACGCGCTATGAGGCTGTGACGCTGGGTCGGGTGCTGGCAGCGGTGGCCCGGCTCGAAGGAGTCGCCGACTCGGAGTTGGCCTTCTTGTGGCAGTATGGCTCACCCATGGGCGGCGACGCCGAGGCCAACTTGCGCAGCTCGCCTCCGTCCTCGGTTGAACTCTCTGAGGTGGCGCCCCAGGCTAAGGCTACCTTGCTGATGTTGGCCTGGACCATGGCTTTGGTGGACGAGAGCCTGAGTCCAACCGAGCAGAGCTATCTGCGCAGCGTGGCCGAGGATCTCGGGCTGGACGGTCAGACCGAAGAAGCCATGCAGGCGGCAGCGCGCCAATTCGTGATCGAGCAGGTGGTCGACCTTGACCAGCAACCCGATCGGGCCGCTCTCGGGCAGTTGGCCCA
This sequence comes from Vulcanimicrobiota bacterium, assembly GCA_050250895.1. Classification (GTDB taxonomy): domain Bacteria; phylum Vulcanimicrobiota; class Xenobia; order Xenobiales; family JADMJV01; genus CAYRFU01. The sequence goes on from JBFWNU010000008.1 coordinate 205,112, forward strand.
ACGCCTGGGCTATAGCTTAGACGAGTTCGAGCGGGTGGTGGTGCGCCTCAAGAAACGTCAGCCACCCAGCTCGTAGTATTCGATCCAGCGTCGTCCGCGGCGCACCTGATGCAACCGCTTGAGCCCCAGACCTCGTTGTTGGGCCCACTGGGCCAGAGCCTCGGGCGGCAGGGGCCAATGGGTGAAGGTGTGCAGGCGGGCTTCCAACACCACCCCAAGCCCATCCAATTCTTCCAGCAGCAGTTCGCATTCCAACTCCCCGCCCTGTCGGTTCCACCGGGCCATGGTGGCCAGGCGCCGCGGTTCTTCCTGATCGAACTCTGGCCGGCGGGCCAGTCGGCTGGGATTAGGCCAGTGGTCGCGCTCGAGCACTTGCTGGTCGAGCCGGTAGGTCTCGAGCAACAATCGCGACGGGTTTTCTTGGCGGCAATGGTCGAGATAGGCCAGGGCGTCGGGGCGAGCGTGCAGCGCGTGGTGCGAGATGACCACCAGCTCAAAAGGCGCAACCCCGCGCCTGGGTTGGGGGTGTTGTAGGCCCACCAGACGATAGGATTTCGCTTGTTTGATGATTCCTTCCAGCCATTGAGGCTCGAAGGCTCGGGTCTTTAGCAAGCCCGGTGGTATCCCGGACGCATTTTCTCTCGGAGTTTTTGCAGGTGGTGCCAGCGCTCGAGGGCGCGACGGTCCGAGCTGTTGTCGCGACAAAAGCGGATGCCCACCAGGTAGCGTCCCGAAAAATCGTCGGCCGGACGCTTCCATACGGCTGTGCCGGGAACCGTCACCATCCGTCCCATCAGCTTGAGCGTTACCTGAACGCCTCGGTCCGGTTCGATGTCTTCATCGGTAACGATGCTGGCTCCGCCTTCACCCACCGAGAAGGCGACGCTGCGCGTGAAAGTGTCGGCGTCACAACGATACCAGGCCGGAAGGGTGCGTTTGACTCGTTCCGACCGGCGCCGGTCCTTGTCCTTATTGTCCAAACCCATAGACGAAACCCCTTTGATGGATTGGACCCAGTCTAGCGATGGCGCCTTAAAAAAAGCTTGAAATCAAGGCTCGAGCTGCTGCCGGGCCAGCGCTTGTTCGAGCTCGGGTCGACCCGATAACCAGGTATCGAACGAAGTGTTGCTCGCCGCCTCGTCGTTGAGATAGACCGCAAAGAGCAACAGGCGGGCGAAACGCTCGGCAAACTGAGGCGCTAGTTTGCGCTTGGACTCTCGGTCCGAGTTCAGGCTTTCGCCGATACTCTCGCGAAGGTCGACCAGGGTCTTCCCGGTCACAGGGTCTTTTCCGAGTTCGTCGATGAGCCGCTCGAGCGAGACCGAGCCCGAGACCAGGCCTTGGACGGTCTTGAGCACCTCGCCCAGACCCACCGTGCTGACCCAGCCTTGCAGGGCCGCCCAGGCGGGGTTGTCCTTCTTTTGCTCCATCTGGTCGAGCAGGTTGAAAACCGTCAGCGCGGTGGTGGTACGTCCGCGTCCGCCGTGGCAGTTGACGATGAACTCCGAGTCGAGACTGCACTGATCGTGGATCTCGCGCAGGCGGTCGAAGTCGTCGGCTGCGGGAGCATGTTCGTCGGTTACCGGCACCCGGTGGTAGTTCAATTGATAGCCCTCGCCGCGGAGCTGTTCCACCACCTGGTTGGGGGTCTGGATCTGGTCGGGCTTGACCTTCATGTAAACGGGTTTGGTCTCGGGCTGGCCGTCGACCATCACTTCTTCATGGAGCAAGATGTAGCCCTGGGGGGGTGAATCAATCTCGGCCTTGAGCCGGTCAGCCCACTCCTGTTCACGACGGGCGACCTCTTCCCCGCTGTCGCCGGCGGTGGAGTGGTTCTCGCGGTCGTCGATTCGCATGTTGTAGGGCTTGCCCTGGATATACACAACCGGTTCTTCGCGCATGTTCACCCAGGTGAACTGTTTGGACTTGTCGAGCATTTTGCGTAGTCCGTCGACGGTCGGTTGGCCGGTCGCCTGGTAGCGGCCCATCCGGCGGTAAGAGGGAGTGCCGTCGGGGTTGTCGCCGAGCCAATCGATACCCGGATACTGATCGGCCTTGACTCGCATCCCGTCACGACGTTCGAGTTCTTTTTGCTCTTCTTCGGCGGTGGCCTCGACTCTGTCCCGGCCATCAAAGCGAGGCCCGATGGTGGGTTCTTCCACCGGAGCGCCGGCCAGTAGCCACTGGTTGGAAGCGGGAGCCCGAGACGGGTCGACTCTGGCCGCTGGCGCCTCTGCCAACAACTCATCCAAAAGAGCCGGGGGCAAGATGCCGCCCAGCAGGCGCAAGCCCTTCAGCGGCCGGGTGGGAATGAACTGGGCCGAGGTCGGGGTGGCCTCGGGGCCGGACACGAATTGGTCGCTGGGCGTGACTGCGATGGGGCTGCGGTGGGTGTAGTTGGCGAGAGGAGAAACGAACTGCCGAGAACCGATGGTCGAGAGCATGAGCACATACACCTTTCTTGTGTATCCTCGCTTCGCTCTCCGCTCCGAACGCGTGGACCGTGCTCTCAGGTTAGCTTCTCCGGGGAACAAAAGTTGTTACAGAAATGTAACCCGGAGACCAGATACACAAAACCCTTAATCTAAACTGAAAGCCGGCCGGGTTTCGATGAGCAGGATGTTACCGTCAGGGCAGATGGCACAAATGCCTCCGGTGCGCTAACAGCCGACGCAGTCGGTGGCCAGGATCTGTCACGTCTTGCACCTGGTTTCGGCGCAGGTAGCGTCCACCCAGTCGGGCCCTGACCCTTTGGTCGCTGAGGTGCTCGAGGTGGATCACGTCCTGGGTACTAAATCCGAAGGCGGTTAGATGTTCGAACAACGACGCCTAAGCCTCCTTTGATGTCCCCTCGCATGATTTCCAGCCGGAAAGCTCGGTTGGTTCCTGGCTCGAATGCCCGTGGTTATAGGCCTCGTTGAAGTGATCAGGAAAGAGGAATGAAAACGGGTTTCGATGGGGAATATGCCCCTCACGCCCTCCGGTGGGGGCTCGTTAGTATTGACTCAGGAGTAACCATGGCCTCATCATCAGATTCCTTGACCCTCGAGGAACAGCTCAACGAACTCCGCGAGGAGAACCGCGGTCTGCGCGAGCAGATCTCCGGTCCCGACCTGAGCGCGTTCGAGCAAAACCGCCAGCTCAAGATCGAACGCAAGAAGCTGCAGGATGACGTCCGCCGGTTGACTTCAGAGTGTGTCCAATTGACCTTCCAGATCCGCGAACTCGAGGGCAAGCTGTCTGACACCGAGGGCAAACTCCAGGCCACCGAAGGAAAGCTTCGCGATGCCGAAGACCAGCTGCGCCAGGCCCACGAAGAGGCCGATGGGTACCGGGCCAGCATCGAACAGCATCGCTCTCAGGAGATGATGCTCAGCCAGGAGCTTGAAGATACACGGACTACCAACGCCGACACTTTGAAAAAGCTCGAGCAAGAGCGCGAAGAGCAGCTTCGCCAGCTTGAGCAAGAACGCGAGCAAGAGCGGCGCCGGCTCGAAGAGGAGCGGGAAGCGGCTCTGGCCGAGGCCGAAGAGCGGATGCAATCCGAGATCGCCCAGCGCGAGGGCCAGATCGGCGAGCTGCGTCAGCGGGTGGATGAGTTCAAAGAGCAGTTCTTGAGCACCGAACTGCCGGCGCTGGATGCCGACGCGTCGATCGGAGAAGGACGCGCCTTCTCGCTGTTGACCGAGCATCTCGAGCGTTTGCTCGGCTATCCCGGTCGGACCCTGGTCGAGCAGGTCTTCTCGCTCTGCCGGGCCGATTTCTCCACCTCCGATCCCAAGCAGCTCGAAGACGTCTTCGAGGCCCTGCAAGACACCGCCAGCAAACTGGTGCGCAGTCCCGACCAGGAGAAAGAGTTGGCCGACGTACTGGCGGCATGCTGGGCCGAACTTGGCGTGTCCGAAGAGCGGCCGGCCAGGACGGCTGAGGCGACCCCCACCGAACCCGAGCCCGAGTCGGTCGAAGAGACGCCGACCGCCCCCGAGCGCGAGGTGGTCGAAGAAGCTGCCGTCGAAGAGGACGTGAGCGAGGAACCGGTGGTCGAAGAACCCGTGGTCGAGGAACCCGTGGTCGAGGAACCGGTGGTGGAAGAGCCGGTTGTCGAAGAACCCGTGGTCGAGGAGCCGGTGGTAGAAGAGCCCGTGGCAGAAGAGCCCGCTGCCGAAGAAGCAGAGAGCGAGCCGGAGGTGGCCGAGGCTGTGGCCGAAGGAGCCGCCACCGGTGCGGCTACTGGTGAGGTCACCTTCGAATCCGCCGTCGCGCTGCTTCACGAAGGCCAGTTTGACCAGGCGGCCGCCCAGTTCGAAACGTTGCGGTCGGGTGATGGCGGCAACGAGGTCAGTGTCGGGCTGATGAGCGCCCAGATCGGAGCCGGTCGGGTCGACGACGCGGTGGAGCTGGGTCTGAACCTGCGAGGCCAGGACCTTGGCGAAGCCGAAGAACAGTTCCGCAGCGTCTGGGAAACGACCCTGACGACCAAGCTCAAGAACCCGGACAGCGACCTGCAACGCAAACGGCTGCTGCTCGCCCTGGCCGAGCTCAAGTTGCCTGCCGAGGCGGGACTCGAAGCTCTCGACGAAGCCGAGCAGATTCCGGTTCGGCTCGACGAAGACGGCTTGCTCAGCTACTATCAGGTCGTCTCGCGAGTCGACAATGAGGATGTCACCGCCTATCTGCTCGACTACATGCACTCGCTGGGCGATAAGCCCGAGTTGTTCGAGCATCTCTCCAAGAACTTTTCGCGCTATCCCGAAATCGCCAAGGTGGCCGAAGCGGTCGTGGCGCTGGCCGGACAATCCCGAACCGGGGCCCAGGAGGCCGAAGAGGCGGCCGGCGAGTTGCTCGCCCCGCAGTACGCTACCCGTGAGATGGCCGAGGAGATCGGTGACCCCGGCGAAGAGGCCATGGTCGAGGTCTTTCTCGACCACCTGATCCCCCGGGCCGGCCTCGAATTGCCGGTGCCGTCCGACGAGTTCGAAGAGTTTCTCCATGACTCCGAGCCGGCCGCGTTCGTAGGTTCGCTGCGCCAGGCTCTGCGCAACATCGACTATACCGTCTTCTTTGAGGAGATCGAGGTGTTGAGTTATGCGGGCGAGGCCGATTTTCTGGTCGAGAGCTGTCCTGAGCCCACGCCCACGCTGCTGTTCCACTCCAAGGTCGAGAACGTGCCGCCCGAAGAGTTACGTTTTCTGGTTTTTCGCCGGCTGGTTCAGATGTATCGTCGCCACGCCTATCTCGAACATATGGCCCGCGCTCTCGACGACGCCGCCCGTTGCAAGCTGGTCAAAGCTTGCATCGAGATTCACCAAGAATCCGAGTACGAGATTTCGCCGATGCTGGTCAGCCGGCTGGCAGAGATCTCGGCCCAGGCGGGGGAGGGCGATGACCCCGAGGTGCGCGGCCAACTCGACGCCTTGCTGGACAAGCTGTATGCCGACACCGGCAGCGACAGTTTCATCGAGCTGGGCGACTTTCTCTATGACAACCAGCTGGCCAAGAAATGGCTGGACCCGCTGGCCGACCAGTTCGCCGCCTCGGTGGTGGGTCTCACCACCGCGAGCTATGCGACCGCTCGCGATATGGTAGACGATGAGCTATTTAGCGAACTCGAGGCCAAGGGTCTGGGTTTGCTCTGGCAAGACGAAAACCGCGAGCAGTACGAAGAACTTCGGCTGCGCTTGCAGCGACTCTGGCTTGGACCCCTCAAAGCGGCCAGCTACGAACTCGAAGAAGAATAACCGGCCGATATCGAGGTCCGAAAACGGCCAGCCTCAGGCTGGCCGTCTCTGTTATACTCGCCTCATGGAACTCGACGCAGACCAATGCTACTCTTTGATCGCGGCTCGTGACGCTCGCTACGATGGCCTGTTTTATACCGCCGTCACCACCACCGGGATCTACTGCCGGCCCATCTGTCCCGCCCGGACTCCGAAACGCACAAATGTTCGGTTTTTCCGCAGTTCGGCCGAGGCCAAGCGACATGGTTTTCGTCCCTGCCTTCGCTGCCGTCCTGAGCTTGCTCCCGACAGCTTCTCGTTTCACGAGCCCTCGGGGGTGCTGGGGCGCGGCCTGACCCTGATCGCCGAAGGGGTGCTCGATGAAGCCCCGGTCGCTGAACTGGCCAGACGTCTGAACGTCAGCGACCGGCATTTGCGTCGTCTGTTCGATAAGCATCTGGGAGCGGCGCCCTCCGAGGTGGCATCGGCCCGCCGTCTCGAGGCGGCCAAGCGTTTGCTGGACCAGACCTCGATGTCGATGACCGAGGTCGCCTTTGCCTCGGGGTTCGCCAGTTTGCGGCGCTTCAATCACGCCTTTTCCAAAGCCTACGGATGCTCGCCGTCGCGACTGCGAGGTCAGTCCCGCCGCGACCGGGGCGTGACTCTTAAGCTGGGGTGGCGAGGCGACTATGATTGGAACTGGGTGTGGGGCTACCTGCAGGCTCGGGCCATCGGCGGGCTAGAGACCGTGCGCTCCGGTTTCTATCGTCGCCTTTTCCGAGTCGAGGACCGGCTGTGTGCGGTCGAAGTGACGCCCCGTCACCATCAGCTCGTGGTTCGCCTCGAGGGCGAGCTGGAAGGCCCCGCCCTGGCGGCGACGGTTCGCGGCATCAGCTTGAGGGTAGGGCGGCTGTTTGACCTGTCGCTGGACCCCATGCGTCTGGAAGGTTTGGCCGGCGATGCTCTGCTAGGACGCTGGTTGCGGGGGATTCGGGTGCCGGGTTGTTGGGACGGCTTCGAGATGGCGGTTCGCGCCGTGCTCGGCCAGCAGGTGAGCGTGGCCGCGGCCACCACCGTCTGCGCGCGGCTCGTCGAGCGTTTTGGCCGTGAGGGAGAGTTTCCGCGGCCAGAAGTGCTGGCCGAGGCTCGGCTCGAGGAGATCGGCCTGCCGGGCAAGCGGGCCGCCTGCCTTCGCGGTTTGTCCGCCCGGGTCGCCGAAGGCCGGCTACGTCTGGACGCTGCCTTGAGCGAGCCGGACCTTGAAGGCCTGCCCGGCCTGGGCCCCTGGACCCGCAGCTATCTGGCCATGCGGGTAGGGCGGCAGCCTGATGCCTTCCCGGCCGGAGATCTGGTTTTGCGCAAAATGGCCGGAGGACTCAAAGAGCGCCAACTCGAGCAGCTCTCGCGGGCCTGGCAGCCCTGGCGGGCCTACGCCGCCATGGCCTTGTGGAAAGGAGCGACACAATGAATTATCAGCTCATGGAGACCCCTCTGGGACCCCTGATGGTGGCCGAGAGTGACCGGGGAGTGGCTCGGATCGCCTTTACCGAGGCCGATGCTCCCATCCGTCCGGGGTCGGACTGGCGGCAGGGTTCTCTGCGCAGTCCGGCGGTGCGGCAGCTAGAAGAATATTTCGCGGGCCAGCGTCAAACCTTCGAGTTCGACCTCGACCCTCAGGGCACGCCTTTTCAACTGCAAGTGTGGCGTTGCCTGATGGAGATCCCCTATGGAGAGACCTGGAGCTATGGACAGCTGGCCCGGCATCTGGGGCGACCCAACGCTTCGCGGGCGGTAGGCGCGGCCAACGGACGCAATCCGCTGCCGGTGGTCGTTCCCTGTCATCGAGTGATCGGGGCCAACGGCAGTCTGACCGGCTACGCGGGCGGCTTGCGGTTCAAGCAGGGTCTGCTCGCACTCGAGCAGGCTACTCTCCAGCCCCTTCTTCTCTGAGCTCGAAATGGCGCCAGCCACCGTTGTCCTGGGGCGGTTCCTCTTGGATGGCCGGGGCGGGCGCCGGTTCGGGGGCGGCCACCGGGGCCGGGGCCGGCGGTGGAACGGGCTTGGGCGGACGGGTCCTGGCGGCGCTATTCATCTTGACCCGAACCGCCTCGCCGCCTCGGGTCAACACGACTTCGCCGTTATCGATCGCCTGAACTCGATAGGAGCCGACGGATTCGCCGACCGAGACCGTATAGTGCTTGTCGCCCTGGCTGAGGATGGCCTTGGTGGTGTCGGTCTGCATGATGCCCTGCAGTTCGGGCGGTCCCGAACTAGAACCGGCCGGGGCCGAAGCCGGACCGCCGGAAGGGGCGGCCGGGGCGGGTTTGGGAGCCGGCGCCGGAGCGTAGTAACGGGGAGGCGTCGGATCCCAGCCGTTGCCTAGCATGGCCAGCATCTGGTCTTCGTCGAGCCTCGGTTCGGCCTGGTCGAGCCGCTTGGCCGGGTCGTTTTGAGCCACCATCTTGCCGTCAGGCGAGACACGCCAAACGGCCTCGACGGACTCGCCGCCCCGGCTCAGACTGTAGCTGACCTTCCAATCCGGATTATTCTCGAGCTTGCGGGCACTCCATTTCTTCTCGACCTTCGCGTCGCCCTCCGCCAGCCATTTCTCCAGCAGTTCGGCCTTTTCTGCCACGGTCAGCAGGCCCTGCCGGGTGGTCTGAACCTGGGTCACCACCCGCTGAGCCTCGGGGGAGAGGGCCTCGGGAGCAGGGGTCTCGCCGGGGGTGGGTGTTTCGCCCGGGGTCGCGGTCACGGCCGGCGTCGCTTCGGGCGTAGCCTCGGGGGTCGGTTCGGCGGAGGTAGCCTCGGGCAAGGGAGTCTCGGCCGAGGCCGCCACCGGAGGGGGGGAGGGTGGGTTGGGTGCGAGCGGGGGCGCCGGCTGGCCACACCCGAGGCCCAGGGCCAGAATCAGGGCGGTGAAGTAGGAACGCATAGCCGCACGTTTTTGGCGGGTGGCCTCAATCCCTTTAAGCAACCCGGTTGGGATTGTCCGCTCCTTGCCTTCGAACAGGCCATCGCCACGCGGTGGCCCGGCTGCGCAACCTCAGGATTTAAGGGAACCTGCGGGCGTTTGTGAACGGCTTGTTAAGGTCGCCCCAAGCTTTCAGGCTTTTTTCAGGCAGGTTTCATAGTATCACCGTAGAGAACATATAAATACAAACAAGAGGAAAAGTAGCGTGATCAACCCCATCCACAATGTCGGTCAAATTGGCTCCGGTCCAGTCATCAACCGCGCCGCCGAGAAGACTTTCCAAGAACTCGGCACCGGCGGCAACCATGACTCTTACGCGCCCGGCCTTGAAACCCACGTTGAAGAATTGGCTGTCGACTATCTGACCCGTTGGCTCGAGAATCCCGACGGTGTGGCCAGCGTCGGTCCCCAGACCGTATCGGCCACCTTCACCCAGGGTCCTGAGGTCAAGCCCGAGGTCACCACCACGATGAGTTACGGTGGAAATTTCACCCCGGACCTTCCCCCCGGAATGACGGCCTTCCAGATCGACTGGCAGATCGCCGGGGACCACCCCAAGTAAATCTTTAGACCCAGTAGCGAATCGCGAAAAGGACCCGAAAATAGTCATCCGGGACCGTCAGTCCCACCACTAGCGGATAATATAGGGCCGTGCTAACCAGCACCCCCACCCCAAAACAACAGGCCGAGACCCGGCCTGTTTTTGTTTCGGCCCAATCGTCCAGACTCTGGGCAGCAGCCAGGGCCATGAACGGTATGGTCACCACCATGTAATAGAGGAAGCCTCCAGTGGTGGAGACGATCCAGAATCCCCAATTGGCGAGATAGTTGAGGCCGGCCACGCTCTGGCGGGGCTCCCACTCGTGCCAGAACCGCCGACTCTGTTCGACCAGAAAGAGCAGTGCGCCCCACCAGAAGACCACCGAGCCCATGGCCACGATGCCGTTGACGTGGCCGTCTTTCTCGTCATAGAGCAGCCACACCGGCCGGAGCATCAAAGGCCACTCGTACATCTGGCTCTTGTAGCGATGGGTGAACTCTTGCTCGTTGTAGCGAAAGCGCACCATGCGGTCGGCCTGGCCCCGAATCTTCGTCACCGCCGCCAGGCTGTACCCCTCGCGCTGAAAATGGTGGTAGTAGCTGCCCAGGAACACCAGCGGAATCACCACGGCAAAGACCAGAGCCAGCCAGTAGGCCGGCCTGGCGGCGTTGGCCCTGGGTTCCTCGTCAAGGTCCAGGCCATCGTAGCGCCGCCACACCCAGACCGTGACCAATCCACCTACGGCGGCGAACAGGCCACTCCATTTGCAGGCGGCGGCCAACCCAAAGGTCGTGGCCGCCAGCACGGCCTGGAGGGGGCTGGGTTCTTCGGCATAGCGCAAGCAATGGCACAGGCCGAGCAAGCAGAAGAACGACAGAGGCATGTCCAGCATGGCGATGCGGCTCTCGGCGATGTGCAAAAGGTCGGTGGCCATGAGCAAAGAGGCGATGACGGCCACGCGCGTCGAGCCCCGACCCACACGAAAGGCCAGCCAGTAGAGTAAGGGAATGCAGGCCGTTCCCATGACCAGGCAGGTGAGACGCCACCCGCAGGGTTCGCTGACAGGGACGCCCTGGCTGCGTAGCCGATCGGCAGTCACCATCCCAAGACCGATCAGCAGCTTGCCCAGGGGCGGGTGGACCGAATTCGGGTCTGGCTCGTTTTGCAGCAACTCTCTGGCCGCCCGGGCATAGTAGATCTCGTCAAAGTAGGCACGGTCGGGAAAAGAGATATTGTAGGCCCTCAGGGCCAGGCCCAGAAGGGTGATAGCGACCAGCCAGAGCCAATCCTGGCGGCGGAAATCTACTGGCGGGGCTTGCACGGCGGTGTGTTCTTTAGGGTTGTGAGCGTTCCTTTCGGGTCGGCCGGGATACCCACATATTGGCCTGGCGCTCGTATTCTAGTCCGGCCCCTCGCAGGGGGGCGAGCAGTTCCTCGGCTCGGCTGTCGGGAATCACCATGACCGTCGGTGGGCGGTCGGGCAAAGGCGGCTCCATGGGCGGGTAGGGCCCGGCGCGCCGCTCGCCAAGCACGTTGCTGGTGACGCTCTGGCAGTAAGGAAAGTAGCTCGAATCGCGACGGAAGACCGGGTGGGCGAATTTGCCTCCCGTTTCTTCACCATAATAGAACTGGTCGGGTCCCACCCTGGCCAGGCTGCTGCGCGAGGCTCCCAGCAGGTCGGTTAGACCGGTGGGCGGCTCGGCTGCCCAGGCTAACAGGTGGGTGGCCGATAGGAGCAACAGGCAGACCACGACCGCTCGCCGGCCCAAATCCGGGTCGCTTTGCCTGAGGCGTCCCACGGCCACGGCTCCCAACAGGGCCAGCAGCCAGAACAAATACATACAGTAATAGCCGTAACCCACCCGAAAGTGGATGGTGTACCAGAACATCGTGGCCACCGCTCCCGGCAGGTAGAGATTCTGGCGAACTCCGAGCAGATAGCCAAGGCCGAGCAGGGCCCACAGGTAGAAGAGCGGATTGTTCGTGAGTTCGTGCCCGAACATCCAGGCGGTATGGGTCTGGGTCCAGGCCAACTCGTTGCCGTGCGACGTGTCGACGTAGCTCGCCGCGTAGCGATGAGACCAGTACCAATAGTCGCCGACGATGCCTCGCGCGGCCGCATAGAGCAGATTGAACGGGCTGGCCAGCAGGCAGGCGCCGGCAAAGCGCACGAGAGTGCCCAGCGGCAGGCCCGCTATCACCCCCCCCATGCCGACGGCGAAACCGAAAAAGACGGCCTTCTGAGAGCAGGCATAGCCGAGGCCGACGGCCAGCCCGGCCAGCCACGGTCGCTCTTTCACCAGCAGATAGAGAGCGGCCAGGCAGGCCAGGGTGGCCGGCGGGTCCGGCCTGAATTCGCCGGTGGTAGACATCAAGGTAGGGCAACACAACGGCAGGATGAGAGCGCCCCAGCGGTCCCCTCCGAAGTGCTCGACCAGTTGGACCGACAACCAGAGTCCCCCGACCAGGCAGGCCAGCATGCCCAGTTTGGCCAGCAAGACCAGCACCTGAACGTTGTCGCCGCTCAGCCAGAAGACCGGCCGCAACAGCAACAACGGTAGCAGTTGCCAGGGGTGCCAATAGTCGATGGTGGGGGTCAGGCCGTCGTAGTCGAGCCAGGCCGAGTGCAGGTGCATCAGTTCATCGGTGTCGAGGCTGTTGAAGATGCGATCCAGGGCCGCCCACCACAGGGCCAACACGGCAGGCAGCAGGATCCAGTCGCGAATCTCCTGGCGCCTGACCAGCAGAGCGACGGGAATGCACCCGATCACCACCAGCCCTAGCCCGAGGCGAATCCAAGCAACTCCACCGTGGTCTTCGGCCTGCAACAGGGCGATGGATAGGGGGTCGGAGGCGGCTCGCCAGAACCAGATTCCGGTGGCGGCAGTCATCAGACCTATAAGCCACGGAGTAGCGCCGAATCCGGTAGATTCCGTCTCTTGGCTCATAGGCGACTAGCTTCGCCAGTCACCCATCCACGCCTGCGGTGCTTTGCGGCTAGTCCTGGCGAGCTACCGAGATGTCGCCGATGATGATGGCCTCGTCTTCGACGGCCATGGTCTTGGCGGCGTCCGAGCGACCCAGGGCGAACATTGCCGCCGCTTCTTTGAGGGCCGAGGCCATGGCTTCGGGGTTGCCCTGGCGATTCTCGACGGCTTCGATGGTGGCATCGAGCAAACGGCCGATCTGGTCTTCGTTCTGGCCCAGGCGGGTCAGGCTCTCGACCGTCGTGACCGCTTGTTCGCGAGCCTGCGGGCTACCCATTACGGTGGCCCTGAGGCGAGACTCGAGCAGCTTCAGCGTACCGGGTTTGGCCTGGACCATTTCCGCGGCCAGCCGGGCTGAAAATCCGCCCTCGACCAGCGCTCGAAAGCGGCCGTCCTGGTCTGGTTTGAGGTCGGCCAGGGCTGCCACCATCAGCTCTGGTGACACCTTCTGGTCGGTGGCCCACTGGCGCTGCTGCCGGACTCGGTCGACCGTCTGCTCGAATGGGGCGCCCGTCTTGACCAGACCGGCCACGGCCGCGTAATCGCTCGGGTCCACCGAGGCTGCGAGCCACTGTTGGGGGTCAAAGCCCGGCAGCCGCCGGAGTTCGAGCAACCTGCTTTCGGCCTGGGCTGCCCCTCCTGCGTCCAGCAGACGGGCGAACAGTCCGAGCTCTGACGCCGGCTGGCGTAGGGCCACTTCGACCGTCCAGTGGTTGGTTTTGTCCTCGAGGTTTTCAACCACGCCCTCGAGCGGCAGACCCGACCGGACCGCCCAACGGGCCGCCTCGGCAGGCAGGCCCGCGGCTAGCGTCTGTTCGAGTCTGGGGCCGGCCGTGTCCGAAGCGAGCCACTCTTTGTCGGCCCATTCCAGGGCTTTGTCGGGGTCGAGCTTGCCAGCCACCAGGGCCTGGCCCACGCTCCTGACTCGACGGGTGGCCGTTTCGTAGTCCAGGCCCCGGCGCAGGCCCGCAGCCAGCAACTCGACCAGAGCGGTCTTCACTTTATATTTGTTGACCGGATCGCCACTCTTGACCAGACCGATGTCGGTCAGACTCTGGTAGCGACGCTCGGCGGGCAGACGACTCAGAGCAGCCTCGGCCTGGAGGATTTGCTCTCCGGCCGGGTCGACGTGAAAGCCCGAGGCGAGCAGTTTCTGGTAGCATTCCAGGCCCTCGACGGGATGACTGGCCTGGGCCGTCACCCAGGCCAGCACTTTGATCTGGTCGTCGGGCTTTTCGCGAGTGCAAAGCCCCTGGATCAGCGACTTGACGCTGGCGTTCGAGTGGCCGGCTGCGAGCAGGGCCGAGAGAGCCTTGAGCGCCTGCTCTTTGACGGCGTATTGATTGAGGGGTTCTTTGCCAGCCAGCAGGCCGGTCTGCTCGAACAGTTCGATGACGCTCTGGCTGTGCGGGCCGCGGACGGCCCGGGTGTATTCCATGGCTTTCTCGAGGGTATAGCCGTTGGCCAGCATAGCCAGAAAGAAGTCCTGGCGTTGGGTGGTCTGGTTGAGAAACAGCGGCTCACGCAGAAAGTCGAGGGCGGTCGCGGCTTTCTCTTTGGCCAGCTTGCGCACCCGCTCGACCACGCCTGGTTGGGGCGAGGGCCCGGCCCCGGCCAGCGCTTCACAGCCCAGTTGCGTCACTTGCTGGGCGGTGTGACCGGCGGCTAGCAGGTCAGACACTCGGGCGGCCGTTTCTTCGATCTTTTCAAAGGGGATGGTCAGGGTCACCAGTGCTTCCGCCGCCTGGCGTGGGTCGGCCTCGCCGTGCAGCCCGGCCATGGCCGGTGCAGCCTGGGCGGGAGTGTAGCCCGCTCGGGTCAGTCGCTCCAGGGCGGCTTGCCGAGCCGGCGTGCCCAGCCGTGGACATTTGGGATGCTCCTGGCGGGCCAGGGCCCGGGCAACCGCCGGCTCGACTCCGTCGTTGCCGAGTTCAGCCAGAAAGAGCTTGAACAGGCTCTCTTTGGTGGCGTATTGGCGCCGGGCCTCGTCGGGAGCCGATACCAGGCCCAGTTTCTTGAAGGCTTGAACGCCCTGGGCCGAGGTCAGCCCGGCCCGAGGCGTGGCCACCAGACTCACGAACCCGTCCAGGCGGTCGCTATGAAAACCACCGTGTTTCACCAGGTCGGCCACAAAGCCGGCTGCCTCGGGGTAGCGAGCGGCCGCCTTAAGGGCCAGGTTGATTTCGTTCTGAGGCCGTTTCTCGAGGGCCTGGCCCAGGCTGTTGACCACCTCGAGGCACTCGGACTTCGGGCGGCCGGCCGCCAGCAACTCGAGCAGGATCGTGGCTCGGGCCTCCAGCCCCTCATAGCCGTTGAAAGGCTCTTTCGAGCCTAGCAGTCCCGCCTCGGTGAAGGCCTCGACCCGTTCGGCGTGGGTCGTGTCGCCGGCCGGCAAGGCCAACAGGCGGGCAAAGTTAAGCGCCTGAGTAGCGTGATACCCGTGGTGGACCAGACTGAGGAAGAACTCGGCGCAATCGGGCTGATAGGCCAGGGCGGCCAGGTTCCAGGCCGCCGTGTTGGCTTCATCGGGACCGCGCTCGCGCGTGATCATATCCTGACCCAGGCGTTTGAAAAGGGCCACCGCCTGCTGGCCCGGCACTCCCCGCAAGACCATGCCGCGAAAGGCGTCATAGAAGGTCTTCTTGACCGAATAGTCGTTGAGGGGGGCTTTGCCGTTGAGCAACCCGATGTCGGTGTAGGCCTGAACCCGCTGGTCCAGAGCGAGATCGGCCAGCGGGTCCAACAAGCGCTTGGCCGCCGCCACCGCCGGCTCGGAGTGAAAGCCGCTGGCCCGGATCTTGGCCAGTACCTGTAGGTGCTCGGGGTGGCCGGCCAGTTGCTCTTTATAGAGCACGTCGGCCCCTTCGGGACAGCAGTCGCCCAGGGCTTTGAGTTCGGCCACGGCTTCGCCGGGGCTGGCATGATAGGGGAGAGCGGCCTTGAGCATCTCGAGCGCCCGCTGAGGGCGGTTGACCGTCTTAAGGGCACGCGCTGCTTCTAGTCGTTGTTCGAAGTTGGTGCCCTCCATGGGGCGGGCCAGGATGGTGGTGGCCGAGAGCCCCCCCTCTTTGATGGCGGCCGCCACCTGAGCGGCCACTCTGGGGTCGTGGCCCTCACCCAGGGGCGAGTTCTCGGGGGTATAGCCGGTCAGGCGCGCTCCGCCTCGACCGGGGGAATCTTGCTCGAGAAGTTCGGCCAGACCCAGCAGTCTTTGGGCCGGCTCCTCCGAGCGGAGCAGCTCGAGCGAACCGACGGCAACGTAGGGGTTGGACAGGTGCAGGCCGTGGAAGGTAACCTTGCTCTGGTTGGTGTTCCACTCGAGAAAGGCCTGGTAGGGGCTGAGGGTCGACTCTTCGCGATGGAAGAGGCAGCCGGCCGAGGCCAGCTGATGAAAGAGCAGAACTTCACTGCCAAGAGTTTCATGGGGCTGGCCGGCCAGGGCGCTGAGCAGATGGACGGCCTGAGCGCTCGGCAGCGCTCGTTTCTCGCCGTCGACCTCGACGAGCAGCTTCTGATCGCCGGCCGCCAGTCGGTCCGCCGCTTCGTGTGACGAGATTGCGTAGTCGGCGCCCACGAAAGGCAGGGGGATCAGCCGTTTGCGCGTCAGTGGAAGAGCCAGGGCGTCGAGCTGCTGCTCGAGCGTCAGACCCACCATCGAGCCCACTGCTCCCGGCAGCGAGGCCGCTGCCAGCCCGGCGGAAAGCCCTTTCAGGGGCGGCCTCGAGCCCGGCCGAAACGAATCTAGAGGCGCCGCGGCTCGGACCGGTCTGGAGCCTTGAGTGGCCGGAACATAGGCGTGATGAATGGGCCGGATCTGCACGCTTCAATTTAGCCCGAAAGGCTCAAAAAAAGCCGAAAGCCTTGCCAACTTATGGCAAAGGTTGCCATCTCTCGAAAAGGTGTTCAGGCGTTTTTTGGCCTCATTTCCTAGGCTGTCAGCAGATGTCCAAGCTACCAAGATTGCTCGCTTCTCTCACCTTGTTGGCCACCGGTTGTGCCGGCAATGTCTCGACTCCCCGACCCAAGACGCCGCCGCCGGCTACCGTCGAGGTCGAGATTCCGCCTGTTCCCGGCGACACGGTCACGGTCAGCACTCCTGCGACCACGACTACGGTGCAAACCACGGTCGCGCCCACCACCACGGTGGTGACCACCTCGGTGCCGGTGGTCATCAACCAGGGCGCCGAGGTCGGGTCGGGGGCGACCGCCAACCGTCACTCCAAAGTGACCGAGCTGGCCACGGCTACCATCTCGGCCGAGCAACTCAGCCAGCTGGCCGAGCACATGGGCATTCCCAGCAATCAGCTCACTCCGGCGGTGGTCGATTTTCTCGAATTGCACCGCCGGGGCGATGAGTCCATCAAGGACTTCTCGCTGTGGGAACGCACAGCCGAGTCGGCCGGAGCTGATGCCCTGGATCTGGTCACGGCCGTTTATCCCAATTCTCAGGTAGGCCTGCGGGCCTACTACCACCTCACCAGGATGGATAGCTTTCTCGAGCAATGGAGTGGTGAACTGGCCGGACTGGCCCCGGGTAAGCGCGATGCAGCGGTGCGGGAGTTTACCGCTCGGGTGCTGGTGGGTGAGCAAGTCCACGGCAACCGGACCGCTCTCACGGGCGAGGGATGGACCGAGCATCTGGCCCTGGCTCCGGACCAACCCAACTGGGCAGCGGTCGTGGGGCGAGTCACCAACGTGGCCTTCTTCATGAATCGGTTCGACGATTGGGACGTGCCCGTCCCCCACGGCGAGCAAGCCGTCAAGGCGACCTTTGGCGCCCCCGGCAAGAATATCGTTTATGTCGACGTCCGGATTGGCCCGGGGGGGCAGATGCAACGGGTGGGCTTCAACCAGAAGGTGGCTCATAAGCTGGTGGCGGCCTTTGAAGAGATTGACGCCCTGGGCCTGGGCGGCGAGCTGCATTCCTTCGGCGGCAGCTTCGGGGTGCGAGCCAAGCGCACCAGTGGCGAACTGTCGACCCACTCCTGGGGGATCGCCATCGATGTCAACTCAGCCGAATACCCGCTGGGTATCCGACCTGACCAGACCAGCTTCGGCCACCATCTTCTCGCCAACAGCTTGACGCGCTATGGCTTCGTGCAGATGCCCGAGGACGCCCATCACTTCCAGTATGCCACCGGCTACTGAGCAGTTCATAAACTGGTTCCAAATCTGCAATAACACGTTAACAAATTCCACGGGTCACCCACCCGCTGCTTGCTAAGTTGAACTCAACAAAGTAGGAGAGGTGCCCACGTGAATTCCATCGTTCTAACCGTCGAAGCCCGTTGGCTGCAAGTCGACCACGAGACCCTGGCCGAGCGAGCCCAAAACCTCAAGAGCCGCGCCCAGGCAGCCGTGCACGAAGTGGTGGAACGCTACGGCCCCAAAGGAGTGCCGCTCCGCGAACTGGCCCTGGTCACTCGCCAGCTTTCAGTGATGCTACGCTCGGGGGTGCGCATCGTCCCCGCCCTGGGAAGCTGCTCGAGCGACAGTCCGCGGCTCAACGAGGCCTTGCTCGGCGTGCGCGCCGAGGTCGAGCGCGGTCAGCCCCTCGAGGCCGCCCTGGCCAGGTTTCCCGACATCTTCGGTAGGGACTATGTGGGCCTGGTCATGGCCGGAGCCGAGTCGGGCCGCCTGGTAGGCGTGCTCGAACGGCTCAGCGATCAGCTCGAGGCTCGCTACGCGCGCAGCCGCAAACTGGCCGCCGTCATCTTCTATCCGCTCTTCATTGCCCTGGTGACCCTGAGCCTGGCCGCCCTGTTCGTGGGATTCGTGCTGCCGATGCTGGTGCCCCAGTTCGAGCAGACGGGAACGGCCCTGCCCTGGAGTACCAACTTCTTGCTGCATCTGTCGTACCTGCTCAAGAGCGGCTGGTTCTGGCTGGCCGTAGTCATCGGGGCCATCGAGGCCGGACGCCGGCTGCTGCCCCTGACCCGCTGCCCCAAGGTGCGCCGGCAGGTGGGAGCCTGGCTGCTCGGCCTCCCGCTCGTGGGTGATCTCCACCGCTCCAGCCTGATGTCGGGTCTGCTCGAGTCGATGGCCTTGATGGTGGACACCGGCATGTGGGTCGACCGTGTGCTGGTGGTCTGCGCCACCTCGTGCCCCAACCCTGAAGTGGCCCAGCGGCTGGCCAGGGCTCGCAAACTGCTGTTGGAAGGAAAGGATTGGTACGATGCCCTGGGCGCCACCGGCCTCTTCACCACCGAAGAGGTAGGCCTGGTGCGGACCGGTTCTGAGGCCGGCATCCTCCCCACCAAACTGCGCTACCTCGCTCGCATGCACGAAGACCGCCTGGAAGTGGCCCGCGAGCGTCTGTCGGCCGCGATGGGACCGGTGATGATGGCCACCATGGGCTTGCTAGCCGGATTCGTGATGTGTGCCGCTCTGGCTCCTACGGTCACCTTGCTCAACAGCTTCTGAAGGTCGCATCTTGCCCGGGAGAGAAATTCAGCCGATGCGGCCGAGGGGGATAAGCCTGGTGGAGACGATCGTGGCCTTCACCGTTCTCTCCACCGCTCTGCTGGTGATGCTCAATCTCTTCCTCGGTTCGCACAAAGCGGTGGCGCACAGCGAGCGGATGCAGGCGGCCGACGCCCTGGCTCGCAGTCTGCTGCAGCAGCAGCTGGCGCTGCCCTTCGAGGCTCTCGCGCTGGGCACGCTCACCCCCGCTGCCCTCCAGCGCGCCGGAACCACCTACACCGCTGAGGTCACCATTTTCGAGGTGCCCGACACCGAGCTGGATCTGCTCAAAGGCATCCGCGTGAGGGTGATCTGGCAGGACGCCCAGGGGCAGCGCGAGACGGTGCATCAGGTCTATCGGGCCAATGTCGCCCCGTAAGGCCTTCAGCCTGGCTGAAGTGCTGGTTGTGGCCGGGCTGGCGGTCTTGCTGTTGGCTCTGGTGGTGGGGGTGTTGCTGCCCTCGCTGGGGGCATTCCAACGGACCTCGAGCCGGGTGGACATGCAGCAGACCGCGCTCGTGAGTATGCGTCGAATCCGCCACGATCTCGAGCGCTCCACCCCGGCGTCCATCCAGACCTATAGCCAGGCCGGCGTTTGCGCGCTATTGATTCATCGCTTGCAAGGGCTCGACGCCACCGGCGCCCGCCAGTGGGAAGAGAAGGTCGTCATCTATCACTTTCACCCCGCCACCGGCAAACTGGTGCGCGAGTTGTGGCCCAACGCGGGCACAGCGACCACCAGCGGGCCTCAGCGCTTGGAAGAGGCGACCCTGGCCGCCATCGCAGCCAGCCAGACACCCAACCAGAGGGTGGTGGCCCGCCAGGTCGGCGCCTTTGAGGTCGAGGCCACCAATCCCGTCACACTGCATCTCGAGATGAGCCGGGGCGAACATCGTCTGGTCTCGGACGAGACCGTCTATTTACGCAATTGAGCCAGCGCTTCGAGGGCTTCGCCCAGGTCGGTGAAGCGCTTGCGAGGGGTCTTGGCCAGCATGCGCAAGAGGATCGCTTCTAACTGCTCGGGCACCTCGGGACGCTGGTCCCGCAACGGGGGCGGTGAGGCCAGGCAGTGCTTTTGGAGCACCTCGGTGGGGTCCTCGCCGGTAAAGGGGGGGCTGCCGGCCACCATTTCGTAGGCGAGTATCCCAAGCGAATACTGGTCACTGGCCGGTCCGCGCTGGGTCTCGGGCGGCATGTAGAGAGGCGTTCCCAGGGTGGTGCCCAGAGCGGTCAGGGTCGAGTGCTCACCCCCCCGGGCCAATCCAAAGTCGAGGATCTTGATCAGCCCCGAGTCGGTCAAGACCAGATTGTCGGGCTTGAGATCGCGGTGAATGATGTTACAGCGGTGCCCGTGCCAGACCCCTTCGAGAATCTGGCCAAACAGCTCGACGACCTTTTCTATTGGTATTCTTTCGCCGGCCATCAGCGCCCTCAGGCTGGTTCCCTCCACCCGCTCCATGACCAGATAGGGAACCCCCTCGTGCTCGCCCCAATCTTCGAGCCGCACGATGTTGCGATGGTCGAGCTGGCGCAGGGCGTCGACCTCGCGTTTAAAGCGGGCCAGAAACTGGGGCTCGTCGGCCAAGTGCGGATGCAGCAGCTTGACCACCCGAGCGGGGTCGTTGGCCACGGCGAAAACCGTGCCCATGGCGCCGCGTCCCAGGGTAGGACCGAGTTCATACGGCCCCGCTCTTGGGGCCGAGCTGACCTGAGCCGGGGTGGCTGCTACTCGCCGCCGGCCGACGGCTGCAGCCACCATCAGCACCAGCCCCAGGCCGGCCGGGGCCAGCCACCAGGCCGGTCGCTGAGGGTGCAGGGGGTCGAGTTGGATGACTCCAGCGGGCGGGTAGCGGTCGCCGTTGTGCAAGCCGTGGCGCGGGATCCGTTCGGTCTTGGGCCGGTAGCCCTCGGCTTCCAGCCGGATCACGATGTCTCCCCGGCTGGGCACCCGCACCACCACCGGTTGGCCGGCTTTGCCCAGCCAATCGGCTTCGGTGCCCGAGGCATGGGCCTGCAGCACCGTGGCCCCGGCCGGGTTGGTGTGAAAGGTCACCGTGAGGCTGTCCTGGGCCAACCCCGGCAGGCTCAAGAGCATGACCATGACTAGCGCGCGAAGGGCCACAGGCCTCGCCTTCCGCCGAGCGACTTGCCACAGCTGGAGCAATAGCGCGCCCCCTCGGGCCCGGCCGTCCCGCACGAAGAGCAGAGCGTGCCTCCGGCGTCGGCCAGGTGGATCAGCAGGCTCTGTTCATCCTCGGACAAGCGCCGGCTCAGACGAGTGGTTCCGACGGTGAGTTCGACCGAAGACTGCGAGGTGAGCCATCCCGGCGTGCTCACCAACTCGCTGATCGGGGTGCTGTCTGGCGAGAGACTGGCGGCCCAGGCGGCCACGAACCGGGTCAATTCGGGCTGCAGCACAGGAGCTTTCAGCCAGGCGCGGGCCAGGGCCAGGTGGATCTCGACCACGCGGTCCTCGACCACCATGAGCTGCAGGCTAAGCAATCCGCGCAGCCGGTGCCCGGCCGGTCGATACCGCCCCTCGTCGGCCACCAGGTGAAAGATCGCGAAGAAGTCGCCGCTGGTAGCCTCGGCCAGGCTAAGCCCGAGCATTGGCACCGCCTGAAACTTCGAGCACCGTGCTCGGACTGACCTGGATGCGATCGCCCGAGCGGATGCGTTGCTCGGCTTCGACGGGCACACCGTTGACCACGCACATCCCACCGGCTACCCGACTGAGATAGAGCCCGCTGTCGCGCCGAACCAGGGCAAAATGCTGGCGGGATACGGCCGGGTCAGACAGTTGCAGGTCGCAGTCCTGGTGACGGCCGACGACCACCACCGCTTCAGAAACTTCACAGCGTCGGCCGCGATCGCTACCCTCGACCACCTCGACCTGATAGGTGCGACGGCCGGAACGACGCGCCGACGGCGGGGCGGGCGCCCCCGCGCGGACCTGGATGCAGGTCTGACCCAGCCGGATTTCGGCCTGATGTTCTAACTCGACGGGGCCAAAGACGGGCAAGCCGTTGACCCGGACGTCGTCCTGACCGGTCAGGCAATGCAAGCGCAGACGTCCGTCGTCGACTTCGAGAGCGGCCACCCGGTTCTTGACTGAGGGGTCGTCGAGTTCAAGATCGCAAGCCAGGGCGCCGGGGCCCCCCAGGGTCAATTGCCGACCCTCGAGAGCGCGCGCGAAAATCTGGATCTCGCGATCGATCTCGGGCCCTTCGGTTACCAGCAAAAGATAATCGGCGCCCACCACCACCGGCAAGGTGGCCGCCGACGACGAGCCGCAGGTCAGAGGCTGCAGCTGCTCGGCCACGGCCTGGCCGCAGCCGGCCATTCGCGCCGCCAGAGCGGTCAGGCTGGGCTCATTCTGGGGCAGCTGCTGGCGGGCGGTGCGCCAGGCGCGCCCGAGGCTGTGGCCCAGGCAAAGCTCGCGGCCAAACTGTCTGAGCAAGGTGGCCACCACCGTCGGCTCGACATCCCAGGCAAAGTCGAGCAGGCAGCGCGTGCCGGCAGCCAGCCACAGGTTGACCAACCGCTCGCGCCCGACGCCGAGCCAGTCCAGGTGCAGGCTGACTAGACTCGAGGCGTCCCTTTGCCAGCCCACCAGTTCGTCGAAGCCGCAGGCCCGGTCGGCCAGCCACACCCGCTCGGGCTCGGCCACGGTTTGCAGATGAAACCAGCCGTAGTCCCCGCTGGCCAGGGCCGCCTCCACCGCGTGAGTGCTGGCCTGGGAGCCGGTCAGCCGGTCCACCTCGAAGACCGACGACACGGATTGGACCAGAGCCTGAGCGGCCTGCTGGGCCTGGTGGGCCAGACCCAGCGGGTCGCTGACCACCAGCAATCTGGGTCGCTCCTGGGCCCGCGCCGGCTGGGCCTGGGTGGTGTGCGCTCGGGTCACCAGGCAGTGCTGCCCGAGAAAGCCGTTTTCGAGTCGGCACAACTCCCAGTCAAGCCCGGGCGTGTCGGTGTCGAGTTCGAGCCAGGCATCGGCTGGAATCTTCTCGAGCCAGGCTCGGGCCGGCGCCGGCACCAGCGCCGCCAGGGCCCGGCCGGCTTCCTCGGCCAGAGCCTGATTGGCCCGGGGGGCGGCCCAGGGCGAGGGACTGAGAGCCTCAGCCAGGCGCGCCCGGGCTTCTTCGAAGCGCTCGAGTTCGAGTCGGCCCAGCAGCTCTTCGACCTGGCACTGGGTGTGCGGACCAGACAGGGCAAACGCCAGCGCCCGCCCGCCCTCGACAAGTCTAGCTCGCAACGAGAACGTCATGGCGGGCTGGTTTCGCGCCGCCCACGGAGCCAGCCTCCAGGTTTAACATCTCGACACGCAGCCTGAAACATGGCGGTAACATTTTCCGCCGTCCTCCCACCCTCGCGATGGTACTCTCACCTCAAGATGAAGATGCAACGCAACCCCAACCGAGGCTTGACACTGGTCGAGACGATCCTCGCTTCCTTTCTGCTGGGCACGATGATCGTGGCCGTGATGGGCGTCTGGCCAGCCTACTATCGGGCTGTAGAAAAGAGCAAGAATCGACGGGTGGCCGTAGCCCTGGCCGAACAGCAGATGGAGATCGCCATGGCCGAGGGCTTTCTCGGGGTGCGGCGGCGCGAAGAGAGCTTCGAGCTCGAATCCGAGCGTGGTGGCAGCCGCGTAACCACCCGATTTGATTGCCTGGTCCAGGTGACCCAGGACAGTCTCTATCTCAAGACCGTCACGGTGACGGTGAGTTGGCCCGAGACCCGGAATGTCAAGGAGGTTCGCTATGAATCGAAGATCTCGAGTTAGAGGAACGACCCTGTTCGAGACCATGATCGCCGCCGCTTTGGTGGGACTGATGATGACCTACGGCTACGACATCCTGGTGGCCGGCAGTCGTTACCAGAAGCGAGTCGAGGTCAACGCCGAACTCGACCAGGCGGCCCTGGCCGGCATGGCCTTGCTGGTGCGCGAACTCAAAGAGTCGACTTCCTCGGCCATCGTCTTCGGCAGCAACGCCGTGGTCTTCGCCTCGCCCCGCGATCCTCAGGGTGGCTTTCAGTATGACGCCGCCGGACGCATCCTGTGGTGGAAAATCGTGTGCTACTCGGTGGAAGAGGTCAACGGCGTTTCGTGTCTGGTGCGCCGCGAAGAATCGCTGGGCAGCCTCCCTTCGAGCACCGTTCCCCGGGTGGTTCAAACCCCCATCTACTTTCAGCAGGCCAACCTGCCTTCGCGGGTCGTGGCCAGCGACGTCACGGCCCTCGACGGCCTGGCCCTGTCTCCGGTCGAGGTTCACCTGACCGCCTCGCGCCCCGTCCTGGGAGCCCGCTTTTCCGTGACCAGCCACACCCGCCTGGTTTGCCAGAACTAGCGCGAGTTATTTCTCGATAGGCCTTGGAGGGTCGCCGGGGGGCAGAACGAAGCCCAATTGGTGAACCAAACGGCCCGGATTCTTCTGCTCGAAGACGACCAGGAGTTGCGTCAGACTCTGGTCGACGTGCTCGAACTCGAAGGCTATTTCGTAGTCGCCGTCGACCGCGGCGAGCAAGCGGTGGCGGCCGCCCACGGCGAGGCCTTCGACCTGATCGTGGCCGACGTTCGTATGGAAGGCATGGATGGCATCGACGCCCTGCGTCAGATGCGGGCCGACCTGCCCGACAGCCGGGCGATGGTCATCAGTGGCTACTCCTCCGAGGCAGACTCGATCCGGGCCATTCAGGCCGGAGTCGAAGACTACCTCAAGAAGCCTTTTTCGGCCAAACAGTTTCTGGACGCCGTGCGCCGGCTGCTGGTGCTTCACAGCCAGGCCAAAGAGCGGCGCCAGGTAGAGCAGCGCCTGCGCCGCAACCTGCTGTGGGCACTCAAGTCGCTGGCCTTTACTATCGAACGCACCCAGGGTGGCGAGGTCAGCCAGAGCCTGCAGAGGGCTCAGCGTTTGGCTCTGGCCGGCGGGCTCTCTCCCGAGGCCGCCGAGGGAGTCCAGGTGGCCCTGCTGGTGCACACCATCGGCTCCCACTCGGTCGAGGGCACCAGCCCCGACCTGCCGCCTGGCATCACCCGCATTCTCGAGCATCTCGAAGAGTGGTGGGATGGTTCGGGCGAGCCCAACGGCCTGGCCGGTAGCGACATTCCGCTCGAGGCCCGGGTGGCCGCCCTGGCGCTGGCCGGATCCGACCCCGAAGAGGAATACCCCGGCCGCTTCGACCCTCACTTGCTCGAAGCGCTTCGGAATCTGGACAAAGCCGACACCGTCCTACCCACGCTCGAGGCCTCGGTCCGGCGCAGCCTGCTGTCGCTGGGACGGACCCTGGCTCAGGCTGGCAATACCGGCAGCGCCCGCGAAGCCTATCATCGACTGCTGCAAGACCCGGCCCCCACCCGCGAGCGGGTTCAAGCGCTGCTGGGGCTGGCCCGTCTCGAGCGCCTGGATGGACGTCTCGAGACCGCCTCGCAGCTGGCCTGGGAGGCTACCTCTCAGGCTGAACAGGTGGGTCCGGTGGTGGCTGCCACCGTCAGCCTCGAGGGGGGATTGATGCTGCTCGACAGCGACCGGGCCAGCGACAAGATTCGCCAGGCCGGGCGTCTCTTTCGCCAGATGGGCGACGCTTCGGGCCAAGCCCGGGCCACGCTGGCTCTGGCTTCCCGCCAGGTGGCCGTGGCTCCCGAGGCTGTCCAGGAGGCTTTGTCGACCCTGCTGGCGCCGGCCAATTATCCTTTGCTGGTGGGCTCGGTCGACTGGCTGCTTCCGTTTCTGCTCGAGCATCCTCAGGCTAGCCCAGAGCTTGAGCGGGCCCTGCAAACCCTGGCCCGGGACGCGGGCAACCACCTGGTGGCGGTGGTCGCTGCCGGCCAACTCTCGGCCGCCGGCCGGTTGCGAGCGGTCGAGCTGATGGGCGGCCAGCCCGACGCCTCTCCCCAGGCCATCGGATTGCCCATGTTGCGCATCCTCTCGATGGGGCCGTTCGAAGTCTATCGCGGCGACGACCGCATCGCCGACCGAGCCTGGAAAACCCGCAATGTAAAGTTCTTGCTGGCGGCGCTGGCCTTTCAGGGTGGCCGCCCGGTGGTCGAGGATCACCTGTTGGACTGGTTCTGGCCGCGCCTGGACGTGCATAAGGCCCGCAAGAATCTCTACTGGTCTACTTCGGTGCTCAGGCGCACTCTCAAGCCGCCTGACTGGGACGGCGACGAGGACTACATGACCCGTTCCTCGGCCGGTCTGGGGCTCAACCCGGAGCTTCCCTGGAGCCACGACTATCAAGAACTCGAAGCGCTGGTGGAGGACTCGGCCCGGCCTGACGGCGAGCGATTCCGTCGCCTGAGCGAACTTTACCGGGGCGTCTATCTCGAGGGTTGCTATATGGATTGGGTCTTACCCCTGCGCGAGAAACTGCAGCGCAGGGTGGCCGATGCCATGGCCGGTTTCGTCGAGCGCGCCGAAGAGAACAACCAGCCCAAGGAAGTGCTGGAGTATGCCCACCGTCTGGTCGAGATCGATCCCTGTCGCCAGGCCGCCTATCTTTCGGCCATGCAGGCCAGCCTGGCCCTGGGTCGCCCCGAAGAAGCGGTGCGCCAGTACAAGAGCTGCCAGAAAGCCCTGCGCGAGCAGCTCGACATGGAGCCGGATATCGCTCTGGTCGAGGCTCACCAGCGGGCGCTCCTGAGTATCGACTAGGGTGGACGACCAGGCCTTCGTCATGTCTCGCCTGCTGCGTTGCCTTGATGAGCAAGGCGGCTCTCACGCCCTGTGCTCCCTGGTCGTAGACCTGGCGCGCAATCTGTTTCGGGCCCAGAGCGTGGTCGCGTTTCGGCGCATCCAGGGTCATCTCGAGGCGGTGGCCTGGCACACTCCCCACGGTGACCGACTCACCGCCTGGCAGTTGCTCGGTCTGCGAGAACCGTTGCTCGAGGCCGACCGCCTCGCGACACGGACCCAGGCCGTCGAGGCCGAGAATGCTCTCTTTCCTGGCGAAGAGGTGGCGGCCGTAGCCCCGATGGGCGACGGTCTGCTCTACCTTAGTCCTGAGCCGCCCGAGTTGGCCCAATTCGATCTTGTCCTGTTCGAGTGGTTGGCTCTTCAGGCGGGCAAGGCTCTGGGCATGGCCGCGGCCCGCCAGGATCTCGAACAGTGCCGCGACGAGCGGGATCAGTTGTTGCTGAGCATGGAAGGCATCACCCGGATACTGGAGGAGTTGCCCCGCCTGACCGCCACTCTCGACGAGAAAGAATTGGTCGAACAACTGGGCCAACACCTCGAGACGCTCATCCCTCACGATAGCCGGGCCGTCCTGCTGTTGGATCCCGATGGCCGTCTCCGGGTCGAGTCGGTAGGCTTTGACCCCGCGGGTCTGGCCGAGCCGCACCAGACTCTGGTGGAGGGTCGTCGCCCTCTGCGCATTGACCGTCTGCGCGGCACCCGCTGGGAGAAGGACCTGGCCGGACACAGTAGCCTCATGGCCGTGCCCATCCCTGGTCGCCATGACCTGTTGGGCACCATCTTTCTGGGGTCGTGCTGCCCCGAGGCCTTCACCGCCGAGCACGTCCGCCTGCTCTCGATCGTGGCTAACCAGTTCGGGGTGACGGTCACCAACGCCCAGCTTCACAGTGAAGTGCTCGAGGCCTATGAGCAACTGCGCGACACCCGGGTGCGCCAGCTGGAATCGAGCAAGCTGGCCGCGGTCGGCCAGTTGGCGGCCGGCGTGGCCCACGAACTCAACAATCCCCTGGGCACGATTTTGCTGGCCACCGAGCTGTTGCCCGACATCATCCACTCTCATCCCGAGAAGGCGGAGCGCTTGCTGAGTAACGCCGGCAAAGCCGCCCTGCGCTCGAAGTCCATCGTCGAGAAACTGCTGGTTTATTCGCGCGAGCGCGAGGCTTTGCGCCGGGCCGAGTTGTCGCAAGTGGTGGGCGACGCTCTGGACCTGATGGAGACCCAGCTCCAGATCGAGGGGATTCGACTGCTGCGACGATTCGATTCGCAGCCTCTGGAACTGGTCTGTAACCCGGGCGAATTGCAGCAGGTGGTGACCAACCTGGTGCTCAACGCGAAAGCGGCCATCCTGGAACATCCCGACGCCCGGCGCGAGATCGAGGTTTGCACCGGCCGCCAGGATCAACTGCTCTGCTTCTCGGTCCGGGATTGGGGGCCCGGCGTCGCCAGCGAACTCAGCGAGCGCATCTACGAGCCGTTCTTTACCACCCGTCCCGTCGGCAAAGGAACAGGCCTGGGTCTGTCCATCTGCCAGCGCATCGTAGAGGAACATTGCGGGCGACTCGAGCTTGACTGCCCTGGGGACGGCGGGGCCCGCTTCTGGGTGCGGCTGGGGTTACAAACTCCTAAACTCTCAGAAACATCCTCGTAACACTTTCCGGGCTTCTCTCACCTGCCGGGGGCTATCTTAAGGGTGGGCGGCGGACCGCCGACCCGAAACCAGCCAAAGCGAGGATAAACCATTGAAACTCACTAAACGTCATTTCGTAGCAGCCCTGCTGGTCGGCATCGCCCTCGGCGCCGGTCCCGCTCACGCCCAGACCCCCGATGCTGCCGGGGCGGCCGTCCGGGCACAGTTGCAGCTGGTCGGAGTGAAAGGCCGCAGTGGCGTCATTTCACCGGCCACGCCGGTGGCCCTGGAGATCAGCCTGGTCAAGCGGGCAGCTCCGGTAATCGCTGTCCCCGTGTCGCCGGTCCGACCGGCGCCTCCCCCGATCCTGGTGTCACCCATCATCCCCCCCGCCCCTGCCGTCCCCGAGCGGCCCACTCCGCCCCCGGTCACCATCGCTCCGGCCCCAGCTCCGGCGCCCGCGCCCGCTCCGGCCCCGGTTCCCCCTCCGGCGCCACCGATCAGTCGTGACGGCGGCTTCAAGAGCGCGAGTCCAGCCGTTGCCG
Source organism: Vulcanimicrobiota bacterium (assembly GCA_050250895.1). Classification (GTDB taxonomy): domain Bacteria; phylum Vulcanimicrobiota; class Xenobia; order Xenobiales; family JADMJV01; genus CAYRFU01. The sequence goes on from JBFWNU010000008.1 coordinate 233,665, forward strand.
TTGCTCCGGTGGGACCGGACGCTGCTTTCAACATCAACGAGCTGCTCAACCTCCTCATGCAATACAAGAGCGGAGCGATCGGCTTCAGTGGCGCTCGCGTCGGCTTGCTTGGGTTCTAGTTCAAAGCGGACGCCACAGCAGCAGGCGAGTCCTCTGCTGTGGCGCCAGCACGCGACTGGGAGCGAACGAGGCTCTCGGTCGTTGGTCGTTGATACTGGCCGTCACCCAGGGAAAGCCGGTGGTGGTCGTCACCGTGGTGGTGGTGGTCGTCGTGGTGTCAAAGATGTCGCCCAGAGACCCGCCCAAAATCGCCAGGACCTGGTCCCATTTGCTGCTATCCACGGCCGGAGTGGTTGCTGGTGAGGCGATGGTGGCCGGGCTCGCGGGGGTCGTGGCCACGGCCGATTTGGCGCGCAAGGCAGGATCCAGAGACGCGAGGGTCGGCCCGGTGGTGGTGGTGGTAGTCGTGGTGACCGTCGTCGAATCCACCTCGAGAGGAATCTCGATCTCGGCCAGGTCTTCCCGCAAAATCACGTTGGTCCGGTCGAGGCGCAGGCTCTGACCTTCGCCGGCCTGGACGAGCGTGCCCAGGACCGTGAGATCGGAGGCCTCGAGACCCCCTTCAGAGTAGACCATGCCCAGAAAGTAGGAAGCGTTTTGACCGTCGCCGTGCAAGGTCAATTTGCCCCCGGAAAGGGCAGCCATGCGATTGTCGGTGTCGAGCGCCGCCCCGCCTTCGATAGTCAGGTCGCCGGTCACCACCAGAGCCCCGGTGCCCCGCACGCCACCTGCGATGTGAAGATCCCCGTCGACAAACAGCAGCGCTCCGTCGAGTTCCAGACCGTTACGGAAACGCAATTGGTCACCGTTGGCGCTGGCCTCCCAGCGCAAAAAGCCGGCGACGGATTCGCTGTTGTAATCGTTGCCAACCAACACCTGCAGATCGGGCATGCCGGCGGGATCATAGTCTGAAAGGGTCAGGTGAGGGATCTTGTCGGCTGAGGCGGTGGTGAGGACCTGTCCCTGGATCTCGATGGCGGGTTGGAGAGGGTCAAAGTCCAATACTCCCAGTTCGCGAACCTCGAGGTCCCCCGCGACCCGAGTGCCTGCGTCTAGATGCACCGAGCCAGGACCGGAAGAGGTCGAGATGATATGGCTTGGCGTCAGTTGTTCGGGGTCGAGCCGATCCACCCCGGCGGCCACCTGTTCTTCCAGGGGAACTCCAGCCACCAGCAGGCCCTGGCCTCCGTGGATCGGTCCGGCCGAAGCGATTCCATAGGGAAACGGCGGCATGGCCACCACGCACTCGGCTCGGGCCGGAGTGCCTCGGTAGCGACCCTCGGCCACCAGGTGCACGGCGCGCCGGGGAACGACCTGGTCGTTGAAACCGGGAGCCGACACGTCGCTGGCCAGGTTGTTTAACGAGTAGCCCACGCCCAGGCGGCCGGCTTCATCTCGATCGAAGCAAACGTGGGCGACGGTGTCGTCGGCAGCGCCCTCAGGGCGGTACTCGACCTTGGCCCCGGCGGTGTCGCCCTGGCCAAACTGACCGTCACTGGCCAGCACCTTCTCGAGGGCCAGCGCCAGGGCTGAATCGACCAGTTCTTGCGCCTGGTCGTGCCGGCTGGCCTGCCCCGTGAGCTGCAGGTGCGAGACGCTCAGACTGCTCACCGTAAAGCCCAGCACAATCAACAACAATAGGACCAGGAGGGTGGTGCCCAGGGTCAGACCCGAGTTCTTGCGCATCCTTACATTGTAGCCTGAGTCAGGTCGACTCACAATGTCTGCAGGGCCGAAACCATGGGTAGCAGGGTTCCCACCGCCACGATGCCCACGCCCACACCCAGAATCGCCAGGGCGATCGGCTCGAGCAAGGCCCCGGCCCGCTCGAACCAGTGCTCGAGATCGAGTTCGAGCAACCGATTGGTCTTGCGCAACAGGGTGGGCAGACTGCCCGCCTGCTCTCCGATGGCCACGGCGGCGATGAAGAGCGGAGTGAAGAACACCAGTCGATCCAGCGAAGCCGCCAGCGTCTCGCCCTCACTCAGGGCTCTTTCGCAGCTGGTGATACAACTCTCGAAGACGGGATTGCCGGTAGCCTCGGCGCATGGTTTCAGGGCCGTGTTGAGGGCCACTCCCGCGCGCACCATCAGCTCGAGAGCCCAGCAAAAGCGCACGGTGGCTACCGTTCTCAGGGTCTTGCCGACGACCGGCACTTGCAGTAACTGGTCGGCGATGGCCAGGCGTACCTCGTGGCGGCCCAGATAGCCGGGCAGCCAGTAACTGGCGCCGGCCAGGACCACCGCGCTCGCTACCAGCAGATACGGATTGCGCAGGGCCGACGACAGCAGCAAGAGGCCGCTGGCGATGGGGTTGAGATCGGCCGGGTCGAGCAAGGGACCCAGATTGGCGAACAGTAGGGGAGGGAGCACGAAGATCAGGGCCAGGCACAAAACCATGACGAAGGCCGGATAGACCAGGGCTTTGCGGGTTCGCATCGAGAGTTGCTGACTGCGCTCCTCGTGCTCGGCCAACATCTCGAGCACCAGCGGAAAGCTGCCGGTTCTTTCACCCACCCGTAGCAAAGCCACGTGAATGGGGCTGAAGAATTCGGTGTGCGCGGCCAGGGCGTTGCTCAGCGAGTGACCGGCCAACAACCGGGTCTCGGCGGCGCGACAGACTTCGGCCATGGTCTCGCTGTCGGACTGTTCGGCCAGCAATCCGAGCGAGAGATGCAGTGGCACGCCAGCGTGGAAGAGGGTGGCCAGACAGCGAAAGAACTGCGTTCTGGCCGCCGATGTCTGGCTGTCTAGCAAGCCTCGCAACAGTTCCACTCCGAAAGATTGTTGTACTTTCGCAAGATTCCTGTAACATCTTCCACCGCCGTCTATCCGCCCAGGCCTACAATGAAGGTAGTTCAGGAGAGGATTCGCACCGATGAAGAAACGAGGAATCGCACTGGTAGTGGCCCTGATGATCGGGACCGTCCTGACGGCCGGCGCCCTGACGCTGGGGGTCATGGCCCACCGGGGTCTTGGTCAGGTCGGCCACGCCGAGCAGCAGAAGGTCGAATACTTCGCGGCACTGGCGGGACTGCATTCCGCCATGGCCCAGTTGCGCTCGCAGCCGACTTTTCCCGGCCCGATTCTGGGCACCACCAGCGGGGGGCAGAGCTATGAGGTCAGCCTGGTCAACAACCTGAGCGGTTCCGCCCCCATCACGGCCCCCGACGGCACCGAGGTCCCGGCGGGTGGGATCTATCTGGTCTCGGTGGCCGGCTCCCAGCAACTTTCAGGTCTGGCCCTTTCGGTCGCGGAGTAGGAGCAAAAGCATGGACGACAATCGACGCCGAGCGCCCCGAGTGCGCAACACCATCGAAGTAGACTTTTACGGTGACGACCTTCGCCCCCACAAAGCCCGCACCATCAATGTCGGGCTGCGGGGCATGCGCATGGTCTGCGCCGGACCCACCCCGGGCCGCCACCTACAGGTGGCCCTCAACCTGCCCACCGGGCGAGTCACCGGCCTGGCCGACGCCGTGTGGCAAGAAACTCTTGACGGCGACTCGACGGTGGTTGGTCTTCGCTTCGTCTCGATGCAGGGCAACGACTGTCGGCGCTGGCACGACTTCTGCGGACGCGAAGCCCAGAAACAGGCCCGGCGGGTCTTGCCCACCAGCATCCCCCTACCGCGACCCGTTTAACGCTCTTGTGACGCCGGGGCGGTAAAGTTTCCTCAGTGAGATGAGCATTGGTTGGACCTAACGCCCCGGCGAAAGCCGGGGCTTTTTCTTTTTCTACCGAGGTTTCCGGACCTCCTCGTGCCCACTGCGAAACACTATAGGCCTCGCTTCTTGCCTGTTCAGGAAATGCGATCCCTCACTCGACGGCCGGCCCTGGCGGGCCGCCAAAATGGACCTTGAGCGCGAAGCTCACCAACCAAATCCTAGCGTATCCGCCGAAGTGAGAGGTCGCCTAAAGAACATACCATAGGACCTAACGCCCCGGCGAAAGCCGGGGCTTTTTCTTTGAATGCCAGGCCTAACGCTCGGCAACGGGGCACCGCTGCCGGAACCGCCCTATGTAGGTGGGCGGCGGGGGCACGCTGCTCGGGTGGTAGTTAACTCGCTGCCGGGGTGGTATCCCGGCTTGGGCTCGCCTACGGTGGTGCGGGGCGACTCCCGCGGCTACCCCGATGCCCGTGCGAGCCGACAGCCGCCAACAGAAAAGAGGGCGTCTTGCGACGCCCTCGGCTGAATCACTTTTGACTTCAGGCCTTAATCTAGGGCTTCGCGGCTGAAGTTGAAATGAACCTCGTCGTTTCCGTAGCAACGCTCCAGAGTGGCACACTCTCGCACGCGGCCTTCTTCGAAGTCGCGCACGAACAGGTAACGCTCCGCCTGACCGTTACGCTCATAGTGCCATTGCTGGACTACGGTCACACCGTTGCACTGACTGGTCTCTTGAAGTTTTAGCGCTCCGACCCGGTCGAAGAAGCGCTGGGCCGACTGGTGCTCGTGATAAGAGAGCCTGGCTGAGGCCACCGAGTTGCGGTAGCGATTCAGGGGTTGATTGTGCACGACTTTGACGCCCGGCAACACCGAGTTGGCGTTGGGCGAGGTGTGCACCGAGTAGGCCACATTCTCGAACTCTTCAATCAAGGCACCCGCATTCTTCATTGCTCACTACTCCCTTTTCCGAGTCGGTTGCTCCGACTTCATCTAACCAGAGAATAGTTCGAACGGGGTGAGAACGAGACGGAAATCATTAACGCCGCGTTGCCGTGGTGTTACAGATTTGCGCTGGATCTCGTCGCCAGCAGGCGCGGGTCATGGTGGTCACTTCATGGGCCGAAAGGTGGCGGGCACGGCCATCATCCAGCCCATCTCCGAGGTCTCGTCGGCGTCGGCAGCACCTCGCGACCCGAGGTAGCTCCAGTAGGTTACGCGGCCGGGCGAGTGCACTTCGGCAGTCCGGGCGTGAGGGTTGATGAAGACTCGGTAGAGGGTCGGGTCGCCATAGAGTTGATACGCCCCCTCATAGCCGTAGCGGGTCCACCACCAGCGGCCGCCCCCGGCCGAGCCATCCACCCGCAAGATGGTCATGGCGCCATTTTCCTGAAAGCGGAAGATGTTGCCGGAGGACGAGCGCCAGACGTTGGCCTGGGCGGGAGAGGCGATCACGAGGAGCGCCAGGACGGCTAGTAGCAGCAGGATGTTCTTCTTCATGGACTGACGATACCCCGTGGGTGCGCCGACCTCCTATCGATTCTGACAAGAGGTCGTTCTAGCTCGATGGACGGGCCGCGTGACGATCGTTACGGACCTTGCGGCCCCCGGGGTGTAGACTGAACAGGCTTAAGATAGCCGACACAGAGTGACCCCTTCCGCGCGGTAGGGGTCGTTTTTTTTGGGGGAGGGGGAGAGCGGGATGGGGAAGCCGGTGGTATGGGTTACGACATCAGCTTGAGGAAGTTTTCGCCTGACGGAGACGAGTTGCTCATCAGTCTCGAAGAGTGGCGCGCGGCCGTGGAACAAACCGAGGGAGTTCGCCTTGTCGAGGGTGATTGGGAGGCCCGTCACCCGGAGAGCGGCGTCGGCTTCGAGCCCACCATCATGCGGGGCGAGGTCGTTCGTCGAGGCAGGTTCTCGTCCGGGCGCCTAACAGAGTTGGAGAGCTTGACCCGAGTAGCGCGGCTCGAACTCAGTATCGATGAGCATCCGGAGCCGAGTTTCTCAGTGCTTTCACTCCACGCTCGCGAGATGCAGGCAGTCTATTGGAATTGCCCCGCCGGCTTCCCTCCCCTGGAGACTTTGCACGAACTCTCGGGGGTATCGGGATTTTGCTGTGGTTATGCGGCTTCGCAGGAGGACGGGACTGGATGAACCTCGACTCGCTCGCTGGGCGTTTGAGCTAACTTCAGTCGAGGGCCACTAGCCAGAGTTGGCCTGGGCTCAGACGGACTTCCAGCTGGAAGTACTCGCTCGCCACCCGGCGGCGCTCGCCTCAAGCGATCACCACTCCAGAGAACGATCCGAGGGGCCGGAGTCCTGAAGAAATAGGGCTCAAGCAATCGAGCTGCCACCCTGGCGCCCTGGCAACGACCCACCAAGCAAGCCGCCCCTCGAGGCGCCGAGGAGAGCGAAGCGGGCTTTCGCTCCTGATTCGGACCTCGGCTACAGCGGTCGCCCGAGCTGAACCTGGTGTCTCGCGCCGGTCCCCCCGGGATTTTCTGAAAAAAACCTTCCATTCGCTCACCACGCGGGCCAGGCGATAGGCTCGGGGCGTCCATAGACAGTCTTGGATCTCTGTAACAAACCGGTTGAGTTCTCACACCTCTAGCACACTTGCCATCGCTATGGTGCCCTCAGAGTTGTGTGAAGGAGTAGACGCATGGCAATTTCAGCAGACAAATCGGTCAAGGCAGTTCCCGAGAGGCCCCGGGCGACTCCGCCGGTTCATCCGCCCCAGCCGGAGGGCAACAAAGAGCAGCAGGTCGCGCCGCCCGCCCCGGCCGACAAAGTGGAGCTTAGCCCCGAGGCCTTCGAGTCGGAAGAGGATTCTGGAGCCGCTTCCGCCGTCAATAACTTATCCCAGAATTTCACTCAGGGTCAGCAAGGCTACCTGGCTGAAGACAAAGACGAGAACGCCACCGTGGCCGTCTTTGACAACTTCGGACCCACGCCGTCTGGTGCCCCCGCTCACGGCGAGCTGACCGAGGGCGTTATCGCCGAAGTCGGCGGCTACGGCGAGGAAGATATCCAGCGCTATGAAGTCGGCAGTGGCGACATGAGCCAATCTTTCGAGCAGGCGGTGGCTGACGGCGATGAGGGCGCGCTGCAGACTCTGGTTGAGGACGCCACCACCGGATTGCTCGACAACACGACCGGCGCCATCCAAGAGATACTCGACGACGAGAACTCGCAAATCTCTACCATCAGCCAATCCCAAAGCGTATCACCGGCCCAAGTTACCCAGGCACTCCTGGAGCGGGCAGTGCCTTCAGAGCCCAAGCCAGGGCAACCCGGGCGCGAACCCGACCTCGAATTTCGCTCGACCCTGGCCCAGTCGCTTGGCCTGCCCGAGGACATCAGCGACCAGAAACTCAGCCAGGCGCTGGCCGATGAGGTCGACAACATTTTCGAGAATTCGGACGCCATCGCCGATTCGAAACAGCGCTATGACGAGGTCTCTGGGCAAGCGGCCGAGGCCGGCATCAGCCATGTGCTGTCCTCAGGCAATCGGGGCAGCTTTGCGGACACCCTGGAGAGCCGCGGCGTCGAGACCAATGATGGCTTCTATACCAGCGTTCTGGCTAACGACAACACCACCGTGGTCGGAGCCACCGACGACCACGGCACCCCCACTCTGGCAGACGATACCGGCTTTGAAGGCAATTCTCCCGGGGCCGGGGCGGAAGTCTCGGCTCCCGGAACCAACCGTGAGATGACTACCCTGGACGGCCGAACCCACAGCTCCAGCGGCACCTCCTATTCGGCGCCCGAGGTGGCGGCTATTACCGCCCAACTTCAGGCTGCCCACCCCGAACTCACCCCTCAGCAGATCGAAGACCTGCTGGTGGCCACCGCCGCCCCGGTGAATGCCCCCGCCGAAGATGTCGGCGCAGGCGCGGTGCAAAGAGACGAGGCCATGGTGGCCGCTTGAACTCGCTCGTTTACTGTTGCTCTCCACGGGCGGAATCGAACCAAATCCTTTCATTACAGGCATTCCCGTGTGTCTTCGTAGCATTCGAATCGCTTAGAATCAAGTTGAATCGCCCTACTGATCCCTCATTGGTCCCCCGTATGGTTGCCCGCCCGCTGGGGGGTAGGACAGATCCTGACAGCGGAGCTTGGTAGACTCTCTCCGAAGAACACACCTTTTGGGAGGTCTACATGCGAAAACTGCTCTGCTTCATCGCCCTGCTGTTCGTGGCTACCGCGGCTGCCGACGAATGGCGACCCGCCGACAAGTTCACCTGGCCCACCGCGACGGCCAGGATCGTCCTGCGAGGCCGAGACATCACCTGTGTTTGGCGGAACGGCCGGCCTTTTGCTCGGCGTGAGGAGATCGCCGGCGCCCTGAAGCTGCCAGCCGAGGGCGCGCCTTACGTCGACCTGGTGGCCATCACCACCCAGCTGGGTTATCGAGTGCGCCACCTCGACGGGGGCGGAGTGGAGGTCTCAGCCCCGGTGGCCGGCCCGGCGGCGGTCAACTCGAGCGAGGCCCGGGCCAGGAACGAGCAGTTCCTTCAGGACGAAGCAGCCCGTCAGAAGGCCCTGAGGGAGTATTTGGCCACCCTACCCGTCCTCGAGGCCAGCGCTGCCAAATTTGTGGCCGAGACAGGCTTTGTGCGCGCCTACGTGCGCATCACCAACGTTGGGGCCGGCACCAGCCCGGCCACGGCCGCCCGGGCACTCTTCACCGACTATATGGAGAAGCCGTTCGCCCAGGACGACAAGGCCGTGCCACCGCTGGCCCCGGGTCAGTCGGTCGACCTCGAGTTCTTCTCGATGGTGCGCGATGACCAGATGACCGCCGGTGGAGTTATCCGCGGGGCGGGCAGCGACCGGGTTCGGGTGATCATCGCGCAACCCTGGCTGCCGTCGAAGTAGGGGTGACCCCTCGATGTTTCGATGCTGCGAGGAGGCCATCCTCACGGGCTGCAGGATACCTCGGTGGGTGAGCTCAATCAAGAGGGCGACTGCCGGCTAAAGAAACGGTTTCGGCCACCCGCGAAAAAAGCCCGTCACAGCGGGCTTTTTCATTGGTCTCCACGGGCGGAATCGAACCGTCGACCTACTGCTTAGGAGGCTAATTTTTACCGTTTCGTCCTGTCTGGTCACGTTCTTGCAAACCCCGTCGTTTCTAGCTTTCTCGAGTCTTGTCGTGTCGTCTTGAGTCGTCCTGTTTCGTCGTTTTTCGTCCTGTTGATCCCCCGCTGATCCCCCGATGGCCTCGGAACCGTGACTTCGCCACCGCTTTCGCCTATGCTATCGAGGTGTTCGTCGACGGAAGTCTCGCCTACGTGGATATGAACTCGGGTCTGGACGGGTGGCGCGCCCTAGCGGCGGCCGTAGTGGTTCAGGCTGTGCATGACCTCGACCTCGCGAAACGGAACCTGTTCGAGGGCAGGAGGTGGCCGTTCAGACCTTTGAGGCCCGGCCCGTTCGAGGCGGCCAGGGCCGAAGCCGAGCTGCTCGAGTTTGCCATCGAGACGGCCGACTGGTTCACTAGCCGGGATAGCAGCTTCGAACTGCTGGCGGCCCAGCTCGGGCCAGGGCCTGGCCAGGTGCGCGACCAAATGAAGCTCACTTGTGAGGAAGTCGCCACCGAGGCCAGGCGCCGGTTGCAGTCCAACCTGGCCGCGATACTCGACACCGTCCAGAGACGCTACAAGACTCGATAGACGCCGCTGGGGATTGACCCACTACACTTCAGATCTGCCGCCAGTTGTCACCGGCACCACGCTTTGCCGCCAGTTCTGGGGACAAGAAGGCCCGGGCCCTGGCGCGCCGGATGACCCAGTTTGGCCTGTCTCAGACGCAGATCGCTGAGGAATACAACCGGTCGCAGGGGTGGGTAGCGAAGCGTTTGGCTCTACTGCCCGAAGAACAAAAACCTGCAAAAAAGCCGGAACTAGGTGGTAGGCCATCCCTGGGGGAGGTTATTCCCCGGGGAATAACCTCCCCAAAGCTTGCCGCCGAACTTCGTTCCGCTCCGGCTGAAACCCAGGCCGCCGTCGCCAAAGCCGTCGAGGAGCACAACCTCTCCACTCGCAAGACGAAGGCGCTGGCGGATGCGCTCAAACAGGTCGAGCCTGCCAAGCGTCAGGAGGTGGCTAAGATCGCGGCCGCCTCCCCCCGAACCTGTTGCTGTGGCTCAGGCCGCAGCCCCGTGGTACACGGCCGATGGCTAGTCCATCTCGTCGAGACGGTGCCATGTGTTGCGTATCGCCCGGATGTCGTTCTCGATGTCTTCGAAGTGCGTCTGTAGCCACGCGGCGTTCTCTCCGACAGGGCGGCTCGCGCGAAGCTTGGCCTCAAGCTCGGTGGTGGCCCTGAGGCCCTCCCGGAACTGGTCCATTGTCTCCAGATAGGCATTGCAGGCAGCGGGCGAGTTACCTGGCATACTCTTGTCGGTGGCCGTAACCATCGACAGCAAGAGCACGCACTTCTGCCGCAGCAACTCGTTCTCGGCGCGCATCAGTTCGATGGCTTCAACTCGCGCGGCGCTCTCGCGCGAAGGCTCGAAAGCCTTGAGTTCGTCGATAAGTGCCTTCCTCGCGTCAGTGTCATCAGCTGCGCGTTCAGCGATGTCTCGGAGCGGCATCTTCTCATCATTCTTCTCGACCACGAGCGAGGCCTGAATCATCTTCGCGTCGCGCTCGAGAACCTCGTTGACTTTCCGGTCTAGGCCGCTGTTGCAGCCGACCAGAATGAACAGAAAGAGGAAGATGAACGAACGAAGAACTGACATTCTCGCTTCTTCGATGGGAAGCCACGTTTGCCCCCTCTGTGACCGCTAAGAGTCCGAAGTGGACGCGCCGGGCGTCACCCTTGCCGCGGCCGCAATCTTCTCACAGTGGCTAGGCCTCGGCACTCTCTCACCGGTCTCCCACCGGGCAACTGTTACCCGCGAGACCTCGAGCACGTTCGCGAACTCGTCTTGAGTGAGCCCGAGCTGCCCTCGCACGTGACGGACCCAGGTTGCCGGGTCGGGGTGCGGCTTCGGCCCAGTGTGCGCCCACAGCTCGGCGGCGACTCGTTTCGCCACTGACCCAGCGTCGACGGGGTCCCCGTGGGCATTGCGAACGTCCTTGATCGCACCCGAGATAAGGCGCTTCAGGCGTTCTTGAAATTCGTGTCGGACCGGGTCACCCACCAGAGGATTGTAACCTCCTCGGTAGCCAAGTGGCAAGCCCTGATGGTTGACGTAGTGCTACAATCCAGGTTACAATGGTGAGGCCAAGAGGGTTCCGCAGGTGCGGGGCTGGCCTTTCCGGCCAAGTTCTCGGGTTCGAGTCCCGACGCTCTCCACAAAACACAGTGGAGGTTTTCAATGTCACAAGCAACGCAGTGCGCCGCATATCGCGGCGGCACACCCCCTTCTTCCCCCAACGCAGAGTTTCTGTCGAAGCTCACGTCTGACGACTTCCTTCTTTTTGATGCGATTGTCTGCGCCCTGGCCGGCCGGCTTGGCATCCACCCGACCGAGCTGATGATGCTTCGTTTCGGGTCCCCCGACCTGATGGTCAGGGAGTCCATCTCTCATCCGCTCGTTCGTCGCGTCTGCAAGAATCTCGGAACAACAGAGGAGCAGCTGGTGGATACCCTGCGTGCAAATGGCTGGCTACCGGCGAGCGCCGGCGAGTGGCTCCGGCGCCGGAACCTGCCGACCCGTTTCCGTTGCGACTCGGAGTGGTGCGGCTCTACGGTCCGTGAACCGAAGGAGGACGTCGACGATGGAGAGGCCAGCGTCTTCCTGGAGGACCAGTTGGCCAGCGCGAATCCCAATTACTGTTGCTGGGACTGGCGCTCTTGGGCGGGAACGGTAGAGGAAGCCATCGCGACGGCGGGCGAGGAGATTCGCGAGCGCGACAGACAGGCCCCGCCCGCGTTCTGGTTCGACCCCATCCGAGAGTTGGTGAGCCGCAATGCGTAAGCCATTCACTCCGCCTACAAGCTCCGAGAACCTAGCTGTGATGCAGACCATCACGCCTGACGAACTCGCCCGCCTGGATGCGATCCTCTGCTCCATCGCTGGCCGTCTCGGCATTCACCCGTGCATGGTGGCCGAGCTGCGCTACGGCGAGCCACCGGCGACAGGAGCGGACGCTGAAGCGGCCTTCCAGCGGAACCTGGACGGTGAAGACGAGGAGGTCACCGAGCTGTTGGTCGACCGGGGCTGGATACCCGAGACCGTGGCCGAGTGGCTCAATCTGCGCTATCAGCCCACCAGGGTCAGGATGGAGTCCGAGTTTTGCGCCTCGCCCGTGTTCTTCCCTGGGCCCGACGACGACCCTGGCATTAGGACTCTGCTCGACGACCAGCTGGTTAGCGCCACCTTCGACTTTGACCGCTGGTGGCTGACGACGGCCTGTGGCGACACGCTCGAAGAGGCTCTCGCGGCCAAGGTGGACGGCCCCCATCGGAAGCGCCGGGATGAGGCTTGCCCGCCCGAGACGTGGCTTGACCCGCTGTTGGTCGCCTCCCTTCGCTAACTCCTCCTCCTACCCAGCGGGGCCTTCGGGCCCCCGCTGCTGCATTTGAAAGGATTCACTATGTCTGAACCTCGTGTTGGCTGGCTCGTTCTCCGCCGAGACCGCGGCTGCAAGCTTCTTGATATTCCCGGACTCATAGACCTACCAGTGTATTCCAGGTCTCGTTACGCGATTGAAGGGGGACAGGATCTGTTCATCAGCCTGTTCCGGTATTACCACGCCACGGCCGACATGACGCTGGATCACATCGTCGGCTACATCCAGTTCCTAGACGACGTCCTCGATGGACGGTGTCCCAACGGGGACGGACGACGCACGAATCTCGATGGGGCCAAGCGCTGCCGCGCCAGGCGAGGCGACGGCAGCCGTTGTGGGGCCCGCGCGCTGCCGAACAGCGACTTCTGCCGACACCATCAGCCGCCCAAACCAGCCAAGTCTGCGGACCAACTCATCGCCGAGCTGGTGGCCGCCCTCGGGGGTGCCCGATGATCCAGCTCGCACACGCCACCACAGCCCCGCATTCGCCCCAGGACGGCCTTCAGCCGGTCCTCGACTTCCAGGGGCTTACCTTCGAGTTCCTCAGACGCCTGGACCGCTCCCAGGAGACGGAGAGGACCTATCGGTCGGCCCTCGGCCTCTTCGGTGCCTGGGCGGCCCAGCAGGAGGCCACAGAGGACCTGGCGGGCCTGGTCCTGGCCTACAAGCAACACCGACAGGCCACCGTGGCGCCGGCGACGGTGGCTCACGACCTGGCCGTCCTCCGGCGCTTCTTCGGCTGGCTGGTGAAAACCAAGCGCCTGGCCGAGAACCCCGCCGAGGACATCCGGCCCCCGAAGATGCCCCGCGGCTATCGGCGCGACGCGCTTACCCTGACCCAGGCCATCCTGCTCTTCGCCGCGGTCGACCCGACCACGCCGGCCGGCCGTCGCGAGATGGCCATCCTGTGCCTGATGGTGCGGGCTGGCCTGCGCGACGTGGAGCTCCACCGGGCCGACTTCGGGAACCTGGGCACAGTCGACGGGCAGCGAGTCCTCTGGGTGCACGGGAAGGGGCGCGAGCAGGCCGACGAGTTCGTCCTCCTCAATCGCAAGACGCGGGAGGCCCTGGACGCATACCTTGCCGACCGAGCGCCGCTCGAGCCTGGCGACCCGCTGATCGCGTCGCTGGACGGGCGGGGCCCTGGCCGGCTCACGACTCGCCAGATTCGCCGCATCGTCACCGCGGCGCTCGAGCGGGTTGGCTTCAAGTCGGCCCGGGTCACGGCCCACAGCCTGCGCCACACGGCGGCCACGCTGGCGATTCAGGCAGGCTCGTCCCTCTCCCAGGTGCAGGCGATGATGCGCCACGCGGACCCGAGGACCACCTCGAGGTATGTCCACCTGCACGACCGTCTCGAGAACGCGGCCGAGAAGGCCCTCGACTTCTAAGAAGGTCCGCCAACGCCGGTTACCAGTCACGAGGACGGGGGATAGACAGGTCATGGACGTTGCCAGAGAGGACCTCGACGAATGGCTGACCCAAGGCCGTGTGGTCGGCCGCGGCCAGTTCCGCGGCAGGTTGGTCGAGGTCACCTGGTCGGATGGGCACATCACTGCCGACGCTGATGTCTTGGAGGCGTTACGGGAGGCCGAGCGGCGGAATCGCGACAAGCCGATAGGGCATCCCCTGGGGCCGTGGAGCCGGCGGGACCACCTTCGGGCGTCAGACGGGTTCTGCGTGATGTGTCACCAGGCGCTTACCGATTGGGAAATGCTGGTGGTCGAGCAACCGCCGCTGTGGCCACCGGGGGAAGAGCCTGGGCCCGAGGCGGTTTTCTAACCGCGGCGTTCGCGGGCTTCCCGGGTAAATTCGCCGGTGGCTTCGATTTTGTAGAAGGCGGTCTGGACCGCCTCAACCGTCGCTCGGGCGGCCAGGTCGGTGACCAGCTGGTCTAACGTGCGGCCAACCTTCACGCCGGCGATGATCGCGGCATCGAGTTCTTCGGCGGTGAACGGCACGACCGCCGGCAGCTCGGCATACTCGACCGAGACGCCGTCTCGGGCCAAGCGCTTCAGAGCCCTGAGAGCCCGCCAGCCAACACGGTCAGCAAGCGCACTCACTGCGACCAGGTCCCCCGCCCGAAAAAAGCGGCCAGGAGTCTGCACGTCTTTGAGGATGCGGAACGCTTGCACCGGTCTACCTCCGAGTAGCGCGGTCAATCTCGCGCTGGGCGTCCAGGGCGCCCCGCTCGATGACGGCCCGAGTGTTTGGCGAGTTGAAGTAAGGTGCCTCACGGCGGTTGGTCATCGTCTGCCCGTAGCGTTTGAGCCGGTCGTGAGTGACCAGGGCTTCTCCGCGGGCGAAGTGCCGTTCGGCGACCAGCTCGGCCACGGCGGCCATCCGACGAGAGAGTTCGTCATCAAGTTTGGCCAGGTGTTCCTTGGCGGTCTCGAAGGCCTGCAGTCGCGCTTCATACTCGGTCTGCTCGGCGTGCCGGCGTTTCTCAGTCTCGATAGCGGCCTTGCGCTGACGGACCTCGGCAAGCTTGGCTTGCCGCTCGGCTTCGCGCCTGTCGGCCTCGGCGAGCTGATGCTCGAGTCTGTCGAGTTCTTCAAGTTCAGTCTCGAAGGTCATGGTCTGCTCCAAAAAAGGGCTCGGGGCGTCGTGATTAGGACGATTGACTTGACCACGTGTTTCGACGACGACGCCCCGAGCGGCCCGATGGAAATTCGATGCCTGTGTGCCATCATAGCGTAACCGGGTGGCGTCGTCACCTTCGGCGTAGTGGGTCGGCGCCGGTCGGGGCACTACATTCGCCACCTGCTCGGCCAGTTCGGCCCGCTCTGTTTCGTCTTCGACCAGGTCGGTGAGCCAGTGGTCGACATCGGCCCAGAAACCGGCGCAGGCCTCCGGGTCGCGCCGGTCGACCTCATGAATCGTGGCCAGGACCTTGACGCACCGGCGCCGTGGCCCGACACCGGGAACCCGCTCCGAGGCGCTCAGGACGGCCGAGAGGGCCATCCCGTAGGGTTCCTCTCGCTCGCGATGTTTCCAGACAATGAACATGAGCTTGCCTCCCGTCGTGTCCGCCAATGACGCTTCTTGGCCCTATCCGCGGTCTTTCCATCCAAAGACTGGTTCGATTCGGTTCACTTCAGCCATTCCTGGCTTGTGGGAAATCGAGACTTTGGCTCCCACCTGGTCGCCGTCGAAGAAGTCTCCCCAATATCCCTTGAGCAGGACTTCGGCCGGCCAGGATGCGGCCGCGGCGGCAGCTCGAGCCTCGCGGATAGACATCTCACGGTCAGCCTCGGCGTACTCCGAGTGGGGGAGCACGGGTGGTTTGAGCGACGGGCCCATAATCGCTTCCGTCCGTTCGTCCCACGAGCCCTGAAACTCGGCCTGCGCCATCGCAGCTCCCGCCAGGGCGATGAGGTCGTGATAGTCCCAGCGCCCGTCGAGCGGCTCGATAGGGCGTCCCTCACGCATCGCGGTGAGCCACTCCTCCAGCATCTGCCGATGAACCACCATGCCAGTCATCGTCCGGGCCTGCCTCCTCCGCCATTGGTGTTGCGGTGGTGTCGATGCTGGGTGGCCATGCGGGCAAACACCTTACGAATGATAGCCTCTTCGTCGGCGTTCAGCTGCAGGTTTGCATAAACGTTCGTGGTACTACCCCCATCGCTTCCGGCCTCCCTTTGCTTTTCCGCCTGCGTGCCGGGCTTGGATGGATCGGGCGCAATCGCGTCCAGGTTGGGCGCCGACAGGCCTGGAAGCCCGTTGCGCTTGAGAGCCGCCTCGACCTGCGCCTTCTGAGCATCCTCAACGCGCTTGGCCTGGGCGGCGTCCTTCAGTCCGATCTGCTGGGCGCGGGCCTCATCGATGCGACGAACGACCTCGCTGCTGGTCGGGTTGGCGTGGCCAAAGGCAACTCGCCGAGCCTCTTCGGACGATGCGGCGGCGGCCGAGATCTCGTCTGAACTGCGCGCCTGGCCCTGGATAGGTCCCGAGTCGAATCCGATGATCGAGCCACTCGTCCCACTCGTTGGGGCACTACGTTCGGCGGCCGCTACGGCCTGACTTCCGCTCTTCGTGATGCGGGCCCGTTCGGCATAGGCGCTAGCTACATCGCGGTTTTGCTGCTGCATCCTCGCTCGCTGCTCATAGGTGTGTTCAAGCTCCATCTGCCGCAACCGGGCCTGGTACTCGCGCTGCACGCCGAGCTTGTCGGTGGCTGTCTTCAGTTCTGCCTGATACTCAGCGAGTAGCGCATCGACCCGGGCCTGATAGAGCTCGGCCCGCTTGGCGATGAGCAGGTTGTCGACGTTCTCGCCCGCGTCGCGACGCTGCTCGAGTAGCTGAATCTCTTGTTGATAGACGGCGATCTGGGCCGACGCCACCTCACCGGCTTGCTTCTCACGCTCGGCCGTTATTTCGCGCTCGAGCTGAAGCTTCTTGGCGGCCTGGTCGCGAAGGAATTCATCGATGTCGCTCAGGTTTTCGCCAGCTGCTTTGGCGGCCACCCGAGCCGCGGTGGCCCGACTAATGCCCTCCTCGATCGCGGCCAGCTTGTCACCGGTGGTCAGGGCTTCGTCGCCCAGGTGGGAGACGGACTGCTTCAGGTCGTCGAGGCTTTCCTTCTGCTTCCGGGAATTAGCGGCCACACCCTGGACCAGCAGCGTTTGCCCGAGATTCTCGACGTAGCGCTTCAGTTCGGGCAACTGGTCGAGGATGTCTTTATTGCGCCCTTTCCACTCGGTGATGGTGTGGATGATGTTCTGGATGGCCTCCACGACCTGGCCGGCGCTGCCTTTGCCCTGGGCCTGCAGTTCCTTGAGGCTGTCGAGCTGTGCCTTAACCACGGCGTCAAAGGTCGCCTTGGCTGACGCGATCTGCACCTGGCGCTTCTCGCCCTCGATGCGGCGGACATCGTTCTTGCCCTCTTCGCCCAAGCGGCGAGCCTCGACCAACTGCTTCTCGAGGTTGGCCAACTGCTCTTTGAAGCTGACCTGCCGCAGGGACTTCTCCTCGGCCAGCTCGGCCCGCAGTGCCTCGACCCGCTGGCGGCCAGCTGCCACCTGGTTGCGCGTGATGGCGGCGTGGGTGTCGTCGACCTCGTGATAGAGCGCCAGGATGGCCTTGATGACAGCTTCTTCCTGGTCGGTCGTTTTCGGGTCGAAGAGGCGCGCTTGAAGCCCTGCTTCGTCGGTTGGCAGGTTGATACTCTTGGCGATGCGCTGGACTCCAGCGAGCTGGGTCTGCAGCAACTGGAGGCCCTGAACCAGGCTGGCCGTATCGCCCTTCTGTCGGAAAACTGAGAGGACGTCGCTGGTCGCACGAATCTTCTTGCCTAGCTTCTCGAAGGCTATCTCGTAGGGGGTGGCCACTGCGACCCCGCCCTCGAGGCTGGCTATTTTGTCCTTCAGTTGGCCGATGGCGAGCTGGGTTTGGAGAGCGGCCGCTTGAATGTGCTCGAAAGCGACCACCAAACGGCCGTCGGCTTCGTTAACCTTCGCTGCCTCGGGTAGAGCTGAAGCCAGGTCGGCAAAGTCACCCGTCAGAGCCACTTGTGATCCAGGCGTGGCCACCTTCTGTAGCTGGGCGAGTTTCTTCTGCTGGCTTTCGAGTTTTTCCAGCTCTTTGCGATACTCTTCGGTCTTGGCCCGAGCCTCTGTCGTGCCCCCAGCATACCGCTGAAGAGCATCGGTGACATCGCGGGGATCAGCCGACTTTAGAGCCTTGTCGATGGCGTCAAGCCGCTCAGCCGAACCGGCGGTCCCGGTCGAGAACAGGTCCTGAGCCCCGGTTGCCCCGATCACCGCTTTCGCATACTCACGCCACTCGAGCGCTGCGTCTCTGACTCGATTGCCCTGGTCTTTGATATTGGCTGAGATGCGAGCATTCTCGGCATCCAGGAAGGCAAGTTTCACGGCTGCGGCCCCGGCAGCGACAGCCACCGCTGAGATGGCCAGGCCGGCCGGCGTCGTGGTCAAGTATCTGAAGGCGTTGCCTGCAGCTGAGCCCGCCCCGGCCAGGCGAGTAAGCGCCCCGCCCGTGAGGTTCGCTGCACCCTCGAGAGCCGGCATCTCGACGGCCGCCGCAACCAGTTGCCGGTTGAGAGCCACCAGGCCAGTGGCCAGGAGCGTAGCGGCGCCAGCGGCGCTCGATAGGCCAGCTCCCCCGACCAGGGCGGCCGCTCCGATGCCCTTCAGGCCCGGACTCAGCCCCTTGTTGACTGTGTCGGCCATCGTGCTGAAGGTCTTGGCTGCCAATGTGACAAGAGGCGTCAACGTCTCGCCGAAGCTAGCGGCCAGGTTGATGGCTGAGTCTTTGGCGTTGGATAGCGCGCCAGACATCGTGGCCGCCTGGCGCTCGATCGCTCCGCCAAAGCGGGTGTCGATGATGCGCAACAAAGCCTGATTCGCTTTGTCGGCCTGGCCCTGAGTCTGGACGAGGAGACCGCCCGCCTTGGTCACTTCGGCGCCATACTTGGCGAGTTCGCGGGTCGAGATGCCGTAGGTGTTCCGCAGCGACTCGAAACCCTCCAGAGAGCCAGAGAGAGCCTTCCCGACCACGAGTGAGGTCTCGTTGATGTCTCGGCCCATTCCCGCGGCCAGGGCGGCTACCTTCGGCAGGATGCGCTCCGAGCGCTGCCCGTAGACCTCTAGTTGGACGGTCGCCTCGACGACGCCCTTCACGTCAAAGGGCGTCTTGGCTGCAAAGTCTTTGGCCTTCTCGAGCGTCTCGGCCGCCGTCACGGCCGAACCCTGCACCGTGGTCAGCTTCGCCTGCAACAGCTCGAAGTCGCCGGCCGTCTTGGCGATGATCGCGGCCAGGCCTCCCAAGCTGCCGCCAGCGAGAGAGAGGGCGGTGCCGACGCTGCGGCCCAGCTCCTTGAGGTGACCAGACGCCTTCTCGGCTTTGTCGCTGACGTTGTCGAGCTTGTCGCCGGCCTTCCCCGCACCTTCGAGACCCTTGCTGGCTTCGCTGGCGGACTGGCCGATGCCGCTCAGCCGCTTGTCGAGCTCGAGCAACCGAGTGGCCGCCCGGTCGATGGCGGTGGCCAGCTGGCCCGCGCCTTTCTCGATGACGGTCAGTGCCTGCTGTGCGGTTGCGTCTCGCTCCGCCTTGATGCGGAGGAGAATGGGAATCTCAGCGCTCACGTCTTACCGCGCCCGACTATCGGTCTTGGCGGACCCTTTTCGGTTGGCCTCGGGGATGAAGAGAGCCAGGCGCTCCACTTCGTCGGTTTCGGTCTCGACGGCCCGACGGTGGTCGGAGCGGTTGGCCTTCGGAATGGAGCGCACCATGCGCTCCTCGTCAGTCTCTACCCGCTCGAACGTCTCCCGCCCGGGCTGCCGCTGGAACGTTTCGACCTGCCTCCCTCGGTTGGCCTCGGGAATGTAGCTCATTAGTTCGGCGACCTCTTGCTCGCCGGCCTCACGCGAGAACTGGCGTTTCAGCTCTTCAGTCCGCTTTTTGAAGGCGGCACGCTGGTCTTTGATGCTGTCCAATGTGGTTGACTCCTCTGGATTTTCTTCCATTGTAGCGGGCGGGAGGGGCCGCACGAAGCCCTCCCTTGCCCTCCCTGCGAATTGGGGCACTACGGGGGGAAGCGCCGGTCGACGTGGAAAGCGCCTCGGCCGCCCAGGGCACGCCACCCCCCGCTGTGCCCGTTGGGCGGCTTTCCACGAGCCGACCCGGACGCGACCGAGATCGAGCCCGTCATCGCCGGCACCTACTGAGACTATTCCGCGCGGAATAGTCTGGCAACTGAAGGTCAGGACCACCATGCGCTGGGGGCCACCAGGGGTCTGGATAGTTTCCAGACCCCTGTCAGGGGAGCCTACAACGCAGGCTCCCTTCTCTACCCCTTCGACGAGGCCGGCCGCACCCAGCAGCAGCTCGCTGACGTTCTCGGGTGGGCCAGGACCAAAGTGGCGAACTATGCTGCACTCCAAAAAATCCACTCCGAGGCCTGGGAAATCGTTGTCACCACTTTCAATGCACCCGGTGACAACTCTGAAGAAGGATCGGTGACAGGCAATGTCACCACGGTGACATTCACCGAGCGACTCCTTCGGGACATCCTCCCCCTGTCCCCGGACCAACAGACCGAGCTGTGCACCGAACTGGCCAGTGGCGCGATCAACCCCGACCACCCTGGATGGCTACCAGCTTCGGGCCGGCTGACTGCCTCCGCTCGAGTTCGGCGTTGACCTCGGCCAGAATGCGGCCGAGAATCTGAACGTCGAGAGTGAGCGCCTCGGAGAGCAGGCGCAGATCGTGCTCGGATGGGCAAAGACTCCAGCCAGGATCGTCCCCTTCGTCCAGGCGCACCCTGTAGAAGTAGGCGGCCTTCGAGAAGCGGCCATAGCACTTGTGGTAGTTCGTGGCCACCAGGTGGGCGGGCGTGTCTAGCCAGGGATTCCGAGCGGAAGCCTCTCGCCGGTGTTCGTGGTCAGCCCTAGCTCGCTCAGCGGACTTGGTAGCCGCCTCGATGGCGGATTCTCCACGCATCGTTCTCGAGAAAGAAAGCGGCGTGGCTGCCTGGGCCACCCCCACCGGGTCGGGCGAGCTGACCGCGATGTCAGCCACCTGCCGGCGAAGGCCGGGCTCGACGCGGCGTAGGTGGCCCGCGATCAACCCGAGCTGCCGCGTGTTGATGCGGCCGTCCTCGAAGGCCTGCTGGATAGGCTCCCTGGCCTCGGCTGGCAGCGCCTCCAGGTGTCTCATTGCGGTCTTGGTCGTCTTCACTGGGCGTTTTCTCCTTTGGTTTTAGTCTGGATTCATGAACAGCAGTAACTGTCCGTAATCGGTCGTTTCGGTGGTCGGTGAGGGAGGGAAAGGGAGGGTTCCCTCGGGGCTCGAGACGGCCGCACAGCGCTTGCATTCGACCCAGGGCTCGCCCGGCTTGGCGCCTGGGCCGGTGGGGTCGACGACCGCGGCCGAGCGGGGAGTGACATCGCGGCGGCAATACCAGCACTTCATGCGGTCCTCGCGGTGGCCACGTTGAGGATTGGGTAGGCCGGTTCGGGGTCGGGCTCGTCAAGAATGGCAAGCAACTGCTCTCGGGTATTTGGGAGCCAGTAGCGATGAGGTCGTTTCCCCTCTCTCGCGAGTTGACCCGCACGCTTTGTAGCTTCGATCAGCCGGGCCTTGGTCCACTTTTTCGTTTTTGCCCGCTCGACGATCTTGGCGAGTCTTGGCATCTCCCTCGCTACGATCTCCTCCTCGACTTCGAAGCCGAGGTTTTGGATTATCAACTGCTCGACCAACTGAAGAGAATCGGGGGGGTCCTCCCTTATTTGCCCCCGGGTTATTTCTAAGGGTTCTTTATAAGGGTTATTTAGAGAGCCACTTTCGCCTTTTCCCGTAAGGCTTTGCGGGGGGGCTAGAGTCCGGTGGGCCGAACCCTTGAGTCCGGTGGGCCGAACCCTAGAGTCCGGTGGGCCGAACCCTAGAGTCCGGTGGGCCGAACCCTGGGGGTCGCTAGGGTTCGGTGGACCGGACCCCCTCACCGGAGTTTCTGTGGGTATTTTTCCACGTCGGGGATAGCACCACTCATCGACGTATTTGTTCGGGCCGATGGTCCGGCTCTGCGTCCCGACCGAACCCTTGAACTCGATGATGACACGGTTGGCAATCAACCGCCGCAATGCGTCGCTGACGCTCGACTTGCTCGCACCTGTGCGCTCCGCCAGCAAGTTGACGCTCAGATCGGCCTTGGTCTTGGGCGGGGCGTCTGGGTTGTTACCTGGACGGCGTCCGTAGGTTTCGCGCACGATTGCCAGGACCAGCTGGAGGTCTAGGCCCGGCATCTTGTGAGCGGTCAATGCCTCCAGGAAGAAATGCTTGTATTGGCCATAGCCGCCCGGGCCGGCGGAGGCCAACGCGTCTCTAGCATCACTCATAGGGGCACCTCCAAACTGCCTTGCTGGTCTTCCTCGGCTCGGTGGTCTGGCGCCGCGTGCAAAGCCTCACGGAAGGTGTAGGTCGGCCCATCGAATCGAAGCTGGACCTCTCCCGTAGGCCCGTCTCGGTTCTCTGAGATGGTCAGCGTGGCAGCCTTACCGGTCCGCTTGAGTAGCCAGATTTTGTAGGCGTCTTTTTGGAGCTGGCGCCCGCCGGGCAGGTCGTCGCTGGTCGGGTCGCCCTTCATTTTTCGGTCAACGACCTTGAACTGCTCGATCACCAGCACAGGGATGCGATGACGCATGGCCAGGTCGTGCACGGCTCTCGAGGCCTCAGCCACGTCCTCCCATTTCGCCACTGAGGCATATCGGCTCAGGTAGTCGATGCAGACGCAGGCGAGGTTCGGGTGTCGGAGTCGGAATGACTCGACTATGCTGATTAAGCCTCGGAAGTCGGTCGCGGCGTCGTGGATGTACAAGCCTCGAGACCGAAGCCAGTCCTCTCCTTGCCAGAGGTGGCCGTCGGTGAGGTCGGAGTAGGGTCGTTTGAGGTGCTGGACGATCACTCGCTCGACCACGGCCCGCCGGTCCATTTCGTGGGAGCACCAGAGGACGGGGGCATCAGGTCTTGCCATGTTGGTGGCCATCTGTAGCCCGAGGCTTGTCTTACCGTGTTTGGGGAGGGCAGCCAGGACGACCACCTCCTG
Source organism: Vulcanimicrobiota bacterium (assembly GCA_050250895.1). GTDB lineage: Bacteria > Vulcanimicrobiota > Xenobia > Xenobiales > JADMJV01 > CAYRFU01. The sequence goes on from JBFWNU010000008.1 coordinate 256,487, forward strand.
GCTACCCAGGCCCCGGCAGTGATGGTCCAGCGACGCGAAGCCGGTCGCCAGCCAACGTTTTGCGGTGGTCTCGTCAGGCTTGGCCCGCTCCTCTGCTAGCGCGCGGGCGACGTCGGCCGCATTCACAGGGAACTGACGCTCGGACCCTGCCATGGCTCTGCTCCAGATGGAGGACACCCTTTGCTTGCGCTCCTCTAGTGGCAGGGTCAAGTCCCTAAAGACTGTCTGACAACGTTCTAGGGCGCGGGTCCCTCGCCGCTCAAACGAGCGTTCTCGGACGAGGTCGACCATCGTTTCGACCTCTGCCCCCGTGGCCATTGCGGACGCCAGTAGCAGCTGGTCAGACGCTTCTCGATCGCCGTGGTCGACCATGATCTGCTGGAGCGCCATCGGCCCCGGCTCGAACCCTCTCTTGAGCAGGCTAGTGAGAGCGACGAGCCCCTTTCGCGCGACGCGGTCGCCAAAGTCGTCGGGATTGAGCTGGGTTACGACCAGGACGGAAAGGCGCTCATCGTGGCAGCTCGACGCGATGAGTTCGCGCTCGAGCTCGTCGTGAGCGATGAGACGTAGTTCGGTGGGTGTATAGCTCATCAGCGCCTCCCCCAGGCTACTCGCCTGCGGGCCGGCACTACACGCCACCGTAGGCCTGGCCGTTGCGTTGGTAGGCTACGGGGTGGTATGCTGCTAGTAGTCGTAAGAGATACTGGGCTGGCGCCGCCCCTCACGGGGCGGCGTTCGCTTTTGTAGGGCAATTGATGCGCTCCATTCGTCGGATTTGATACCCCGGTGGACGGACCTCGCTGAGCGCAGCGAGAGGCCTCTCGCACGGCGGTGTTATCGGGGCGCCGACCCCCGCGTCGTTACTTGAGTCCCCTTCAAGTTCGTTGGCAAAAAAAAGGCCTACTCGGCCAGGCCGAGCAGACGCTCGAGCTTTGCTCGCGGCACCAGGATGCGACGGCCTACCCGGATACTCGGGATGCTACCGTCCTTGATGCCAATGTAGGTCGCGCCCTTGGACAAGCCAAGTATCTTGGCTGCTTGAGCCACCGAGTAGGTGGCGGGCTTGGGAGTCGGTGGGGGAGCTGGTTGGCCGGCCGGATGTGGCAGCGGCAGCGATAGGACTTTGGCGGGGCCGTTGTGGTTGTGCATCAAGCGGCCACCGTGACTTCGACGATCAGGTCCCGGAGGGCGATGCCCGTCTTTTCGGACAGTGCCCAGAGCATGGCGACGGTGACGTGACAGTATCCGTGCAAGTGCGCATAGAGCGTGCGGTGCGGCACTCCGATCTGAGCGGCCAACCATTTGTAGGTGCGGCGCTCCTCCTCTTTCCAGGCGTCGAGCGCTCTCTTGTTCAAGTGAAAGCGGCGGTCCTTCAGTTTCATGTAAACCTCCTTCTTGCATCTGGCTTTGTAGTGTTAGGCGTAGCTTGGTTATAGCAGTCTCGCCCTAAAGTGTCAAGCTGAGCAGGGTTTTGTCGTCGCCAGTGTAAATCTAGACCTATCAGCACGATAATCGAGGTGAGACATGGGGCTTTCGGAGACTTTCGGGGAAAGAGTAAAGCGGGCCAGAGCGGAGAGAAACCTTTCTCAGAGCGGTCTGGCCGATTCCGTGGGCGTATCGAGGACCACGATCGCGGAATGGGAAGCAGGTCGTTCGAGCCCTGAATTTTCGAGGTTAGAGCCTCTCGCGGAGGCGCTCGGGCGGCCTGTGTCTTGGTTCTTTCTCCAGGACCAGCCCGGTTCGTTCGCTGAGGTCAGTTCGCGTGACCTGTTCGAGGCTTACCTGGAAGCTGCGGAAGCCTGCGCCGTCCACGAAAGGCACCTCCACCAGGCCCTTCACGGTCTGCGCAGCGCGCGGTGCTATTTCTCGTTCGCAGCAGCTCACGCGGCGGAGCGAGATGACGGGGATTCTGATCTCTATGAACTGCATCGGCGAACCGGATTCCAGTATGAGCCGGCCGAGGAGTTCACGGACGAAAAGTTCGCGGAGAGCCGCTGGCGCCAGTTCACCTGGCTCACCGGGGTGTCGGAGTCGGTCGATAGAAGTGACGACCTGGAGAGCCTCGCCCTGGCCGGGCCTGACTCCGAACAGCTCGAGGCGAGGCATCTCACGCGCCTTCTGGCCACCTGTCAGGTGGACCTGAAGGACCTTCCCGAGCATCAGGTTCAAGAAGCGGAGAAGAGTATCCGGGTCTGGCGGGCCGCCCTCAAGGGCGAAGGGCTGGACGTATTGCAGAAGGAGGAGTCGAAGCAGTGAGAGGTCATATCGAGAAGCGCGGTCCCCAGCGCTACAAGGTGAGAATCTTCCTCGGTCGGGACGATAACGGGAAGGTCATCCGTCGCTCAAAGACGATTCACGGCACCCTCAAGGACGCCCAGCGGGCATTGACCGAACTCCTCCAGCAGTTCAACATGAACTGCCTGCCGGAAGAGCACAAGCTCACCGTTGCGGACTATCTCGCCCAGTGGCTGGCCAACGCCGCTGCCGGCCGGGTCAGCGAGCGGACCCTTCGGGACTATCGCGGGATGTTCGACCGCTACGTCCTGCCCGAGCTGGGCCGGCTACGCCTCGAGGCGCTCACCCCGATGGCCATCCAGGGGCTCTACACGAAGATGGGCCGGACCATCAGCGCCCACACCGGCCGGCCCCTGTCCCCCCGCAGCATCCAGTACACTCACCGAACCCTCTGCCAGGCCCTGAAACAGGCCGTTCGCTGGCGCCTGCTACCCAACAACCCGGCGGAGCTGGTGGACGTGCCCAAGCAGGTGAAGCGGCAGATGCTGTTCCTCACCCCCGAGCAGGCCCGAGCCTTCCTGGGCGCCGTCGAGGGCGCCCCACATGAACTCTATCTCGCGTTCCTCCTGTCGGTGGGCTGCCGACCGAGCGAGGCCCGCGGCCTCCAGTGGCGTGACCTCGACTGGAAGCAGCACACGGCTCAGATCGTGCGCACGGTGGCCGAGACGCGCCAGGGCGCCCGGCAGAACACCTGGACCTTCGCCCCGTGTAAGACCGATGGCTCCCACCGAACCGTGTCCATCCCGAAGACGGTGATGGAGCGGCTGCGCTTCCACCAGCGGCAGCAAGAGGCCGAGAAGATGGCCGCCGGCGAGGCCTACCAGAACAGCGGGCTGGTTTTCTGCACGACGCTGGGCACGCCCTTGAACCTCTCGAACGTCAAGCGGCGCAGCTTTCACCCCGTCCTCGCGAAGGCCGACCTGCCGCGCATTCGGTTGTACGACCTGCGGCACACCTACGCGACGCTTCAGCTCTCGGCGGGGCAGAACCCGAAGATTGTGGCGGAGCAGCTCGGCCACTCGTCGGTGACACTGACGCTCGACGTTTACTCGCACGCCATCCCGTCGCTGCGCCAAGCGGCCGCCGAGGTTGCCGAGCAGCTCCTCTGGGCTCGCTAGCGTCGCCCCAAAGCCGTCACGTTGCACGTGCAGCGGTAGAGGCTAGCGCTGCTGCGCTCGACCTCAAGCACCGTGAACAGGTGCAATCCGTCTTCCTCATGATGGTCAATGAGTCTCTCGAAGGTGTCGCCAGGCTCGGGGGGCTCTTCACACATTTGCTCGACGCAGAGCCGGTCGGCATACCTGTTGTTGGCATAGCCCGCTGGGATATTGAGGAAAACTTTGACCATTGGCTCCGAATTTGCTGATCCCCCGCTGATCCCCCAAGCCCGATTTTCGCGAGAATGGGGGAGGCGGAAAACCGCTTGGTTACTTGGTCTCCACGGGCGGAATCGAACCGTCGACCTACTGCTTAGGAGGCAGTTGCTCTATCCCCTGAGCTACGTGGAGTCTTCCCGTCGAAGGTAGCAAAATCGACTGGGCGTGTCAACGCGGGTTTTCGGCCCTGCGCCTCGAAGGGCCCGAGCATGAAGGATACGACCACTGCCCCCGACCCGCGCCTGCGGCCGTTGGGCTGGCTGCTGCACCTCTACACCGGTTCCGGAGCGGTCTTCGGGCTGCTGGCCTTGCAAGCCACCGACGCCGGGGACTATCGCCAGGCCTTCCTGTGGATGGCGGTGACGCTGGTGATCGACGCCAGCGATGGCACCCTGGCCCGCATGCTCAAGATCGATCGCCTGATTCCGCAGATCGATGGACGCTGCCTTGACGATGTGGTCGACTACTTCACCTACGTGCTGGTTCCAATGGCCTTCGTGCTCAAAGCCGGGCTGGTCATCCCGACTGTGTGGGCGGTGGTGTTGCCGGTGATGGCCAGCGGATTGGGTTTTGCCAACCGGCAGGCCAAGACCGACGACGACTTCTTCCTGGGCTTTCCGTCCTACTGGAATGTGGTCGTGCTCTACATCTGGATGTTCGACTGGGCGCCCTGGCTCAACACCCTCATCATCACCGCAATCGGCTTGATGGTGCTCGTGCCGACCCGCTACATCTATCCGAGCAAGACCAAGCAATACCAGGGCCTGACCGTGGGTCTGTGCGTGCTGTGGGGCGTGCAGGTGCTGCTCGCCTTTTGCGTGCCCGATCGATTGCCCGACTGGTGGCTCGTTTCGACCCTTTATTTCCCGGTCTACTATCTGGCTTTGTCGCTACACCTGCACCGTCAGGCGGCTTCGCGCACGTCGGACGACTGAGGCGGTTCGGCGGGTTTGTCAGGGCCGGGCGGGTCACCGCCTTCGCCCTTCTCTTCTTTGGCAAACAGCGCGATCTGGGCTTGCTGGACGGTCTCCATGATGCCACCCAGGACGAAGCCCGACAGGCCGCCATCGCTGTACTGATAGCCGCGAATGCCTTCTTTGATGAACGAGGCCGGCAGCGAGCCAAGGGCGTTGCGCTTTTTCTCGTCCACTTCGGTGGGCAGCACTTTTTCGATGCCTTTGCCGATGTCTTCGGCCAGGTTGCGGAAGAACTGCGAGAAGCGCGGGCCGATAAAGGGGCCGGCGGCGCCAGCAGCCGCCGAATAGGCCATGATGGTGGCCAGTCCACCAGGGGGGTTGAAGACCTGGGCCAGCACCGCTCCAGCCGCTGCCCCGGTGGCTCCGCCGATGACGGCAGTGACCAATTTTTGCATCTTGGGCTTGTCCTTGAGGAACTCGGTCTCGGCCAGCTGGCTGCCCAGGCGCACACCGGCCACGGCCCCCAGGCCGCCGCCCAGTTTGGCTGGACCGTCCACGCCGAAGGCCGAAATCATGGTGGCGTTGCCGCCCGAATCACGAACTCTCGACTCGCCATGGGCGCGGATGGTCTGGAAGAGGCCCAGCAAGGCACCGTTGGCCACGGCGCCGGGATTGCCGGTGTAGAGGCCGATGACGTAGCCGGCGGCGGCGCCCACGCCGGTGCCGGTGACCAGACCCAAAATCTGGCTGCCAGATTTATTCTGAGCGGTCGCTCCGCCCAGGGCCGAGGCGGCTCCGGCGGCAGCACCGGGCAGACCCCAGAGGTAAAAGCCTTCGGTGCCACCCTGAAAGGCGGCCTGAAAGAGAGAAGCGCCATTAAAGTTGCCGGCTGTGTGGGGGCGCGGCGAGGTATAGTCATCCAACCACTTGATCCCCTTCTTCAAGGGGGAAAGGACCCCGCCGTCCGAGCTGGGCTCGGGTTCGGGCTTGACCGGCACGTCCACTTTGTCAGGCGGACCTTCCTGGCGTGGGGCGGCGCGCGAGGCGAGGGGTGAGGGAGCAGAGACAAGGCTGGGAATATACATACCAGCACGTTACCGCGACTTGCTGAAAACATGCTGAAATTCTGACAAGCAGGCGGGCGGGCTGCCTTCGCGAAACGCATAGAGTGCAGCAGTTGGGGGATTTTCTGGCCGGCCTGGCCAGAGGCCGGATCGAGTCGACCGGCAAGTTCACGCTCAACCTGAGCAAGGCCCGCGCTAAACTTCGCGAGTATCGACTGGCCGAGCCGGGCCTGTATCTGTTGAAGCTGATTCAGGGAGCCGTGGCCGCCGGCTGCCGCACGTTCCGCTGCCAGATCGAGGCCGATGAGGTGGCGGTCGAGTTCCAGGCTCGCGAGAGCGAACTGCCGATTTCTCGGCTGCTGGCAGCTCTCGAGAATCCGCAAGAACTCAAAGATAGCCCCCTGCGCCATCTGGCCATCGGTCTGACGGCCGCCCTGGTCTATCGTTCGGCTGAGCTGCGTCTCGAGGCTTTCACCCAGCGTTCTAGTTTGGCTTTGCGCTTGACCGAGGAAGCCCTGGAACCCCTGGCTGTAACGGTCTCGCCCGAGGTTTCACGCAAGGCAGTCGTTTTTCGACTGACCTTGAGACGAGCTGCTTCTTTGATGGCCGAGCTGCGGCTGCAACTGGGCGAACGGGCGGCCGAGCATCATCTGGTCTATTCCCGTTGCCGATTTGCCCGAACCGAGATCGTGGTGGACGGCAAGCCCATCCCGAGGGGTTGGGCCGCGCCGTCGGGTCAGTCGTGGCATCACCAGCTGGCCGAGCCATTCTGGTTGGCCCAGCGCATCCATCGCGCCCGCACCCGCAAGGGGTCGCTGTGGTTTCCGCCGTTCGGGCCCTGCAAGCTCGAGCGGAGTGCCGACGCTTTTTTGTTGGAATACGACGCCTACGAGCACGGCTATATCTTCCTGCATCAGTTCTTGAACGCCCGAGGAGCCGAGATGGCGCCCGAGCGCGACGAAGGCTATCCCGTTTCGATGGCCTTTTTGGTTCCCTCGGCCCTCGAAGGGCCGGCTCAGGTGGTGGCTGTTAAAGGCGGCGTCACCCTCGAGCCGGTCGAGTTAGCGGGCCTGGACTGCCCGGGAACGCTCTGCCTGGTGCTCGGTGATGAGCTCGAAACCGACCTGTCGGAGTTTCAGGTGCGCCAAACGACCGAGTGGACTCGTCGGCTCGAGGACCTCGAAGTCGAGCTGCGGATTTTGGCTCGCCAGCTACGGCTCAACCTGGACCGGCTGGATATTCCCCCTTCCCGGTCGGGACGAATGGCGGTGGGACAGGTCGTCAGTCTGGCGGCCACCGGGTTGTTCTTCTGGAAGTTGGTGCCGGTGTGCTGCGGCGTGCTGGCCCTGATGAGCCATCTGCGCGAGGGAAACCGGAGCGAGGGTCTGCGCAACGGCCTGATGAAGAGGCTGGGCGGGTGAGGCCCCAGAAAGAAGCGAGGGTGAGAAGGATCGCCCTGGGTGGCTTGCTGTTGCTGGGTCTGGTGGGTCTCGCCCTGGCCGAGGGTGATGCTCCCCCGGCGCCCAAGCTCAAGAATGTGAAGGTTTGGTATTACCCGCCGGCCGGCGAGCCGGTGGCGCTGGTGTGGTGGCAGCCTGACAAACTGCCCGTTTCGAACCGCCACTATCGCTTCGACCGCGGCGGTCGCTTTCGCACTCGGGTCGAGATGGAAGGAGGGTTCGTCAAAGACGGCCGGGTGGTCAATTTCGTGACGATCGCCTTTCGCGATACCAACTCGAACATGTTTCAGCTGCCCATCTCGCAGAGCCTGGTGGAGGGGCCGGTCAAAGATGTTTTCTGGAGCCCGCCTACTCGCTTTGCCTCAGGCGACATGGATTTTCAAGTTGCTCTCTGGAACGACGTCTTGCCCAAGGTGAGTCTCGATACTTCCATCGTGGATCGCACCGACTTTCTGATGTTGGGCCGCCTCGACCCGCCCCGCTAAGCCTGACCCTCCGAAACGGCCTGGTTGAGGCCCGCCATCAAGGCTAGGAGCCCTTCGCCCGCCGTGCTCAGCTCGTTGCGGGCGACGCGCAACAGCGCGGTATCCCCGTTGTCTAGAAAGAGAGAGACCTTGTCGAGGGCCTGCCCAAACGCGTCGAGATGCGTCTGAAAGTTCTGACTCAGCTCGGCGATCTGGGCCGCTCGCTCGGGCTGGGAGGGGTCGACCGGGGGCAGGTTGTCGAGCTGGCGGCGCACTGCCTGAAAGCGAGCCCATACCGAGCGATACTCTTCGGCCAATTCGCGGGCCGAAACGCGGCCAAACTCGGCCGCTTCGATGGTGCCGAGCAGGCGGGCGAAAAGCTCTGGCTGAGCCGGACCGGTGACCGCGCTGATGGTTTCTTCGATGCGCAGGTCCACCTCGGGGCCGGCCAGTTGCGAGCGGGTCGAGAAGGTGGGCTGGGCTGCCCCGCAATTGGCGCAGACCTTGACGGACCGTTCGAGCCTCTGGCCGCAGGATACGCACGGCACCAGGTGGGCGGTAGCCTGGCGTTCGGCCAGGCTCTGCTGGATCTCGAGCAGTTCGTCGGTCAGCTGGCTGATACCGTCGAGATACTCCCCGATCTCATCGACCTGGTCGGGGGCCTCGAGCAAGAGCGCCTCGAGTTCGAGCAGACTGACCAGCAGTTCTTCCACCATCGCCACCAGGTCGGGAGCGTTGCCAGCCAGCCATTCCTCTTCTTCGGGTCTCGGTTCGGCCGCCGACAGCGCCGTCAACATTCGTTGCTGCTCGGCGATTAGAGGCAGCAGCCGTTCGTGCAGCAGCTCGGCCGAGAGTTTCTCTTCGAGGAAGTCGTGGCCGGCCTGCAGCAGGGCATCGACGTAGGGTGAGTCCGACAGCTTTTCGCGAGCGGCCTCTTCGTCGCGCAGTTCGCCGAAGGCTTCAAAGAGGAGCTCGAGACCGCGCCGGACCGGGCCGGCCAGCAAGTCGCGCAATCCCTCGAAGTCGCCTGCCTCGACTTTCTCGCTCACCTCGGGAAAGAGCTCGAGCAAACGATTGAACTGCCGGTAAACGCGAGGCAAGGCGGCCTGCAGAGTAGGGGTGGAGCGGGCGAAGCGGACCTCATAGTTGAAGTGCGTCAGCATGCCGGCCAGATCGCGCTCGAGATTGATCACCTGGGCTTCGACCTCGTCGAGGGTGTGCGTTTCCAGCGCCTGCATCAGCTGGTTGAACGAAGACAGAGGGGTCAGAAGTTTATCGGACATTGTATCGCGCAGACTTCTCAGCTTGTGAGCATTCAGGTTGGGTTCGAACAACCGGACCACCTCGTGAGCACTTTCAAAAAAAACTTTGTCCTCCCTCTTTACTTTGGGTCGGGCAGGAGTGATACACGGTAAAAGCTCGAAATATATAGGTCCAACAAAAGCTACAGATCCAAGGCCACACACCGGAGGAGTACACGACAATGTTTGCACCCATGATGATGCCGATGCAGTCCGGGGGAATGAACCCTATGATGGGCATGTTCGGCATGTTCCAAATGTTCCAGATGCTTCAGATGTTGATGATGCTGATGGGACAGGGTCAAGGTCAGGGCCAGTGCGGCTGCCAGGGCGGTTATCCCCAGGGCTACAATAACTACCTCGGCAACTCGTTTGGCATGCCCGGTTCCGGCGGCAACTGGAACGGCTACCCGTCGATGCCCTACGGCAACAACTACGGCACCCCTCCCTACTGCGGCCCCGAAAGCTTTGGTCCGGTGCCTTACAACGGTAGCGGACAGGGTCTGGCGGGATTGGCCGCGTCGATGAACGGTCGCCATTTCAAGCCCGGACAGACGAAACGCTGTGCTGACTTCGTCAGCACGATGATCGAGCAGTCCGGCATGGCCCCTCCAGGCTTCCGTCACCAGATGAGCGCCGCCGGTTTGGCCAACTACGGCACGGCTGTCGGCAGGCAAGACCTCAAGCCCGGAGACGTCGTCTTCTTCGGCAACACTTATCGCCCGGGACGTTACACTCACGTGGGTATCTATCTGGGCGACGGACGCTTCGCTCATCGGCCCACGGCGAACAAACCGGTTCGCATCGACCGACTCGATTCTGGCTACTACTCCAGCCACTACACCGGTGCCCGCCGGCTACCCGCCGCGTCTTCCCCCGGCGTCGCCGTCTAAGTCTAAAGGGATCGGCCCCGGCCGCGCCGCAAGGTCAGGCCATGGCTGAACAACCCACTTTGATACCAGAAAGCGCTTTGCAAGAAGCGCTTTCTGCCGTTCTGGAAGTCAACCTGGAAGACGACTACCAGGCCGACCTGTTTCGAGTTTCGGGGGCTCACAAGGATGACGGGCTGACGCTCAAGGTGGAGGCTCCTGACGGGCCCACCTTCGACGAGGCGATTCTGGCCGTTTTCTACGATGTCTTCTTCGAGTTGCCCGCTATCGCGCCCGAAACCCTCTACGATTTTCACTGGGTCAGCTACACGGATCGCACGTTTCAGAGCCCGGCTCATCACACCCACCTGCACACCCAGGTCGGATTGATGCCCGACAGCATCGGTTTTACTCAAGAGCAGTGGCAGGCCTACTTCGAGCAGCTGGTTTACACCCGCGATGGCAAGGCTCTCGAGATGCCCGGGCCGCAAGAATTTTGGGAGGACGACCAGGAGTGAAAGGTCTCTATTTTGACGGCAAGCTCAGCCTGCGCGACAATCTGCCCGACCCGGCCTTGACCCCTGGCGAGGCCGTGATCGCCACCACCCTGGCCGGTGTCTGCAAGACCGACATGGAGATCGTGAAGGGCTACATGGGTTTTTCGGGGGTGTTGGGTCACGAGTTCGTGGGAGTGGTCAAGCAGTGTGACGACCCGAGCTGGGTGGGCCGCCGGGTGGTGGGGGAAATCAATTGCGCCCCGGCCACCGATCCTCGTCATGTGAGCGAGCGAACGGTGCTGGGCATCGTGGGCCGGGATGGCGCCATGGCCGAGGCCTTTCGTTTGCCGGTGGCCAATTTGCTCGAGGTTCCCGAAGGAGTGCCCGACGAGGTGGCCGTGTTTACCGAGCCGGTGGCCGCCGCCTTCGAGATACTCGAGCAGACCGCGATTACCGCTAACGACCGGGTATTGGTCCTGGGGGACGGCCGCCTGGGCAACCTCATCGCCCAGGTGCTGGCCACCACCGGCTGTGAGCTGGTGATGGTGGGCAAGCACGCGGCCAAGCGCGAGCTGGCCGAAAGCCTGGGTCTGGCCACCATGGCCCTGAGTGACTTCGAACCGGCGCGCGAATGGGACCTGGTGGTCGATGCCACCGGCTCTTCCGCCGGATTTGCCCTGGCCCTCGAGTCGGTGGTGCCGCGGGGCCGAGTGGTTCTCAAGACCACGGTGGCCGATAGTCTGCCGATGAACCTGGCTCCTCTGGTGATTCACGAGATCACCCTGATCGGGTCGCGCTGCGGACGATTCGGTCCGGCCCTACAGGCGTTGGCCAAGGAAACCGTCAAAGTCCGGCCGTTGATCAGCGGACGCTATCATCTCGAACGGGGTGTAGAGGCTTTTCATCAGGCCGGCCAACCCGGCGCTCTAAAGGTGCTACTCGAAGTCTAGAGGGTCATTCGCTCAGGCTCAGAGCCCCCTGGGCCTGAGCTGAGCGGGTCATGGCTTTGTGGACGTAGCCGATAAAATACACGTAGTTGGTGGTCTGCGAGTAGCGCGGGATGCCACCCAGCTGGCGCACCAGGTTAGGCCCGGCATTGTAGCTGGCCAGGGCCATGGCGCGGGGGTTGCCGTTGCCGTCCCAGTCGCGGATCAGGCCGGAAATCATTTTGGCGGCGCCAGCCACGTTCTGGGCCGGGTCGTGGGGGTCGACTCCCAACCCTTCGGCGGTGAACGGCATCAATTGGCCCAGTCCGATCGCCCCCGAGACCGAGCGGGCATCGATATCAAAGGCCGATTCGATCTGAATGAGGGAAGCCAGAAAGAGCGGATCGAGATCGTTGTTGGCGGCTTCCGCCAGGATGGCGGCGGCAATGGTGCTCAGTTGGCCTGGTTTGTAGTCGGGATTGTGAAAATGCATCCAGCTGGCCAGAAACTCGAACAGGCGCGGATCTCCAACCGAGGCTGGCGGCGTTGGGGGGGTGAAGGCCCAGTTGCGCGGGGGGCCGAGCAAGATCACCGAGCGGCCGCTCAGACTGGTCACCTGACCGTCTTTGAGTTCGAGATAACCTTTGACGGCAACCCGGAACCCTTCCCGGTCGTGTTCGAGGTTGAGCACTTTCTTGGGGAAGTGAACGGGAATCTCTCCGGCCGGCGTGCGCAACACGAAGCGATGTTTGCCGTTGACCCGCTGCTGGGCCTGGATGCGCCCCTCCCACAGCACCAATTGTCCGTCCCAATAGCTTTTGACCGGACCCTTCAAAGCGCGGCGAGGACTTAGATCGGCGTTGATGTAGTCGCGACCCGCGTGGGCTGGCCGGAACCAGTCCCTGGCCGCGGCCGGGGCGAGCAGAAGTAGAGCCATCAGGGCTGCCAGGCGAAGTCTCATTTTTCCTCCTGTCGGCCTTTCAAGAAGACCGAGGCCAGCATCGAGATCACGAGTAGTCCGCCCAATACGCCCAGTGCAACCGGCGTCGGGATCTTGTAATACTCGTCGATCAACATCTTGACGCCGATGAAGACCAGCACGGCTGCCAGTCCGTAGCGCAGATACTCGAAATAGTCCATCAGGCTGGCCAGGGCGAAATAGAGGGCCCGCAGTCCCAGGATGGCCATGATGTTGGAGGTGTAGACGATAAAGGCGTCCTGGGTGACTCCCAGGATGGCCGGAATCGAATCGGTGGCAAAGAGCACATCGGTGGTTTCGAGGGCAACCAGCACGATGAGCAAAGGGGTTGCGTGACGCTTGCCGTCGACGGTCACGAAAAAGCGGGTGCCGTGGAAGTCGTTGGTGACCGGAATCCAGCGCCGGACCGCTCGCACGACGGCGTTCTCGGGGTTGGCGTCATCGTCGTCGAAGAACAGCATCTTGATGCCGCTATAGATGAGCAAGAGCCCGAAGGCATACAGCAGCCAGTGGAAGCGCTCGATCAGAGCCACACCGAGCAAGATGAAGACGGCGCGCATCACCAGGGCACCCAGGATACCCAGGAAGAGCACGCGATGCTGGAAGGCCGGCGGCACTTTGAAGTAGCTGAAGATCAGCAGGAAGACGAAAAGGTTGTCGACCGAGAGCGATTTCTCCAGCAGATAGCCGGTGAGAAACTCGATCCCGGCCTGCTCGTTCTGGGTGTAGACCCAGTAGTTGAAGCCCAGGGAAAGAGCGATCCAGAAAACGCTCCAGGCCAGCGCCTCTTTGATGCCGACGGCGTGATTCTTGCGGTGGAAGACCCCGAGGTCGAGGGCGAGCAGGAATAGAACTGCTACGTTAAACCCTATCCACATCGTGTTGGTATATTCCAAACCTGCTCCTCGAGACCGGTCGACCCCCTGGACGTCATTTTCCCGGAGTCGCTAATCGGCAAACCGCGTGGCCTCGCCCTGGCCAAGAAGTATACGCCACATCCCTGTATGACTTGCTTCAATTCGGACAAGTGGGGCGGTTACCTGTTCACATAAATGTGCTTCTCGCCGTCCTGGCGATTTGTTATAATGCGGTATACACGCCGGAGGTTCAACGTATGGCAGACGCAGGCAGAATGCCACCAGTTCAATTCAAGATTCCTATGCCCCCGGGGCAGACGCCCCCAGCAGCCGGCCCGGCTCACCCGGCGCCCCCAGCTGAAAGCTTTCAACCCGGACACGTCCCCCAGCAGCCGGTCGCGATGCCGGGCATCGACCAGCGAGCCGACGCTCCCAAGCACACCAAAGGGATGAGCACCGGAACCAAGGTTCTGCTCGTAGGCGCCGGTCTGGCAGCCGGCATCGGAGGGACCCTGGCGGTGGTCAATCACCAACCGGCCGCCCCGACCCTTCAGGTCGAATCCATGAGTCGCTCCGAGCAAGCCGCTCTCAAGCACCTCAACTATCTCAACCAGATGGCCTCGAAGGATGGCGGTGGTTTCACCGTAGCTCACCGCTGGCTACCCGGCGTCGAGGTGCCGGCCAAGGATGTGGCCAGCGTCTATCAGCAGCTTCATGACGGCCACAGCGTCAACTTCTATGAGGCCGAAGGCGAAATCCCGGTCACTATCTCGAATTTTGACCAGCTCCACGATGTCGCCGTCGACGTCAAGACCCGCGAGATCGAGGCCAAGGTTCAGGGCCACGTCGACCGGGCCGAACGGGCCGTCGAAGACTTCTTCGAAAACATGGGCAACATTTTCCGCTAGCCTTCTGGAGAAACAAAAAAGGGCCGCCAACCGGCGGCCCTTTTTCGTTGCTGCCTTAGGGCCTGTCAGGAAATAACTCGTGCATTCGGGGCGCCTCGGCGCCCCGAAGGCGACTCTTAATCCCTGACAACCCTTAGAAGAACCCGAAGAGGTGGGCCATCTTGGGAGCCACGTTGACGGTCAAGCCAGCGAACACCACCGAGGCGATGGCCATCAGCTTGATCAACACGTTGAGGGCCGGGCCCGAAGTGTCCTTATAGGGGTCACCGACGGTGTCGCCGATGACTCCGGCTTTGTGGGCTTCAGAGCCCTTGCCGCCGTGGTGTCCGGTCTCGATGTATTTCTTGGCGTTGTCCCAGGCGCCGCCAGCGTTAGCCATCATGATCGCCAGCAAGAAGCCGCTGACCAGACCTCCGGTCAGCAGTCCCATCACGGCCGCAGGGCCGAACAAGACGCCCACCACCATCGGGATGAGCACCACCAGCAAGCTGGGCAGGATCATCTGAGCCTGAGCGTCTTTGGTGCTGATGGCCACACAGCTGGCGTAATCAGGCTTGTCTTTGCCCTCGAGGATGCCGGGCTTCTCGCGGAACTGCCGGCGAACTTCTTCGATCATCGACATGGCTGCTTTGCCCACGGCTTGCATCGTCAGGGCCGAGAAGACGAAGGCCAGCATGCCACCGATGAACAAGCCCACCAGCACCAGCGGGTTGAGGAGGGTCACGTCATACCACTCCATGAGGGCGTGGTAGTTGGCGTTGCGGGCCTCGGCATTGGTGATGTTGACATCGCCCCAGACGTTAAAGGTGTTGCCGCCGGCCGTGGCTGCGATGAGTCGGACCTTCATCTCTTCACCGTAGGCTGCCAGCAGAGCCATGGCGGTCAGAGCCGCCGAGCCGATCGCGAAGCCCTTGCCGATGGCGGCGGTGGTGTTACCCACTGCGTCGAGCAGGTCGGTTTTCTCGCGCACTTCGGGGGGCAACTCGGACATCTCGGCGTTGCCTCCGGCGTTATCGGCGATGGGGCCGTAAGCGTCGGTGGCCAGAGTAATGCCAAGCGTGCTGAGCATGCCGACGGCCGCCAGGGCGACCCCAAACAGGCCCAGCGTGACCATCTTGAAGCCGCCACACAATAAGAAGGCGCCCACGATGCCGACCACGACGGCCGCGATGGGGGGCCAGGTGCTGAGCATTCCGATGGCCGTGCCTTCGATGATGACGGTGGCCGGGCCGGTCACGCCAGCGGCCGCGATGTGCTGGGTGGGCTTGTAATCATAGCTGGTGAAATATTCGGTAGCTTTGCCGATGAACAGGCCAACCACCAGGCCAAGCAGCACCGAGAGCCACAGACCCCACATGCCGAGCTTGCCCGGCCACTGAACGGGAATGTCCCGCAGCAGCAGATAGATCCAGGCGGCCGAGCCGACGGTGAACAGAAGGGACGCCACGTGAACGCCGCGATCGAGCGCGTGGATCAACTCCTTTTGGGAGGCGCCTTCTTTGGTCTGAACGGCGAAGATACCCGCGATGGAGCACAGGATGCCCCAGCCGGCCAGGGCCACCGGCACGGTCGCGGCCGAAAGCAGCGCGGTTTCGTCTTGAACACCCAGGCCAAGAAAGGCTGACACGGCCAGGGCGATGGCAGCCAGGATCGAACTGGAGTAACTTTCATACAGGTCGGCACCCATGCCAGCCACGTCGCCGACATTGTCTCCGACGTTATCGGCGATGGTAGCCGGGTTGCGGGGGTCGTCTTCGGGGATACCGGCTTCGACCTTACCGACCAGGTCGGCTCCCACGTCGGCGGCTTTGGTGAAGATCCCGCCGCCCACGCGAGCAAACAGGGCCTGAAAGCTAGCGCCCATTCCGAAGCTGACCATGATGACGGTGGCCTGGGCCATGTGCATGTGCGAGACCCCAATCATGGCCACGAAAGCCAGCACGATGAAGAGCAGAGCCAGTCCGACCACGGTCAGGCCCATCACCGCACCGCTGCGGAAGGCCACTTTCAGGGCCGCGTTGAGGCCTTTCTCCATGGCGGCGTTGGAGGTGCGGGCACTGGCGTTGGTGGCCGTGACCATCCCGAAATAGCCAGCCGTGGCCGAGAACATGCCGCCCAACAAGAAGGCTGGCGGCACCCAGGGCGACTGCAGGCCCAGGGCGGCAAGAGCCCCAAGCAGCACGAAGGTGGCAACGAGAATTGAAAAGACCACCCTGTTCTGCTGTTTTAGATAGGCGTGTGCGCCCTCTCGGACGTGTCCGGCGATCTCTTTCATGATGTCGGTGCCTTCTGACTCCTTCATCATCTCGCTGTAGAAAATCTTGGCGAAGAGCAGGCCGGCGATTGCGCCGATCGGTCCTAGCCACCATATTAAAGGCATCCCAAGCATTACGTAATAGCACTCCAGGCGAAAATGAACCGTCGCTTTCGGTGCATGGCTAGGATTCCCTTCAAGTTTGTCGGCACGATTCGCAGCCTCTCCGGGCAGGCGATCTCTGGCTGACCCAAAATTTGGTAGGCATGGCTCGGTGGCTGCGTGTTCTGTGGATGATGTTGCTGGTGAGCGGCGCCCTGCAGGCTCAGACCATCGGGGTGTTGTGTGCCGGCGAACTGGTCCTGGTCGAGGCGTCAGGACTTCGAGTTCGGGCCTCGGTGGGACCGCTGGGCTCGCCGCGCAGTCTGGCCGCCAGTCCCGATGGCAAGTTGTTGGCCGTCGGCAGTGACGATGACACCATCCATCTCTATTCGTTACCCGAGGGTAAGACCCGCGGGGCCATTCAGAACCCCTACCTCAAGGGGGCCGTGGGATTGGCTTTTTCGGCCGACGGTCACTCGTTGCTGGTACTTTCGGAAGGGGTCAAGGCACTCGTCGAGGTCGGTCTTGACGGTCAGATTCATCGCGTCCTTGGCCTCAATGGCCCCGCTCCGGTAACCTGGTCCGTCCAGGGATCCACTTTGCTAGTGGTGCAGCAGGCGGGCTGGGTGAGTCAGGTGAGTCTCGACGGCTGGGAGACGGTGCGCCAAGACACGCTGGCTTTGCCGGTGGGGGGAGCCGCCCTGGCCGGGGAAGTGCTGGTCGTCAGCCACCCTGACCAGAGCCAGTTGCGACTTCTGGCCGGCGAGGATCGCCAGGAGTTGGCCAATCATGGGGTCGGGCCGGGGGCCAGGGCGGTGCAGGCCAGCCCCCACGGCGACCTGGTGGTCGTGATCAGTGAGTTGGCCGACTCGATCACGGCGGTCGACCCCAGCACGGGCAAGCTAGTTTGGAAGTCCGACACCGGAAAGCGCCCCCGAGACTTGCTCTTTTCTCGGGACGGAAAGTGGCTCTATGTGGCCAACCAGGAGAGTAGCGACCTGTCGGTCTTCGAGGCTGTCAGTGGGCGCGAACTCGGCAAGTTGCCTTTGCCGCCGGGCCCGCAGGCCTTGATCTGGATTCCTAGCCGCTGAGCCGGCGCACGACCTCTTCGGGGTAGTGCACGCGGAAGACCCAGGTCAGCTGAGCATCTTCGAGGCTGCTGGCGACATCAAGGTTCTCTTCGCCGAGAGCCATCGAGAAGAGCTTTCGCAGGCGCCGGCCCAGAGGCGTATTGAGGGTGCGCAGATGGTAGCGCACCGGTCTTAGACCGTGCACCTGCACCTGAACCGGTTGGATCTGTTGCCCCTGGCGGGCCATCAGTTCGAGCACCGGTGTGGCTTTGCGCCGCAGGGCAATCACGAAGTTGACCTCGCAGGGCGGCTCGCCTTTAATCACGCCCTGGAGTTTCTTGAGGAAGTGCTGTTCGACACGGCTAAACCGGCTGAACATCCCGGACTGTTTTGGACTCTCCATGCTCAGCTCTATGTTCGACCCTCAGCGCCGGCATCCTCGCCCGGCTCATAGAGGTGAATAGCCGCGACTTTGGCCGGGCCGGCCAGGATCAGAAGCGAGATCCCCTGGCTGGGATAATCGAGGAAGTAGTGGGTCTTGTCCTCGCCGGCCGGACGACGAGTGGCCGGACCCAACAGGCGGACCGCCTGGGCCTCTTTCTGCCAGAGGTGCAGGCCTGATGGACTTTGCCAGGGGCCGCTTTCGATACCGATGCGAACGATTTTGCCCGAGTCTACCAACAGCCAGAGGCCCTGCTCGGGATATTCGAAGTAGACGGCGGGAACCTCGCCTTTTTTGGCCGGCGCGACGCGACGGCGAGGTTGGCCCCAGGCTTTGACCACCGCCTGGGTGGTGTCACCCAGGCGAGCTGGACCGGCAGCCTGCCCGGCTTCGAAAGTTAGGTTTCGGCCGGCCAGGGCGGGGTAGGTCATCAGCGCCAACAGAAGGACGCCGAGTCGTTTCATCGGGCGTAAAGGGTGCGGTGGGCGGCGACCACCATGTTGAGTTCGGTGACCAGTTGTTCAGACTTCTGTCGCAGGGTGGGGTCGTCGGTGAGCCAGCGCCGCTGCAGCAGAAAGACGGCCCGGCTACTCAGCAGGGCCTCGAAGTGAGCCGGCGAGGTGCTGCCCTGCTCGAGGGCCAGGCGCAGGCCGCGACTCGACTCCGCCAGCCCCAACAGAGCTCTGCGAGCCTCATTGTCGACCCCTCCCGGCTGCAGCGGGCGGTTTCGAATGGCCGCCCACAGGTCTTGAGAGAGAGCCTCCGCCTGGCGACTGGCGTTGACCAGGGTGCCCCGATCGTAACTGGGCTCGGGCGGGGGGAGCTGGCTGCCCACCTGACTGGCGCCCACCGGAGGCAGGTCGAGATTGATGCCCCGGGTGGCGGCCAGGGCCACCGCCCGCTGTTCGAACGCCAGCATCTGGGAGGCGGCCGCTCCGGCGTTGGGGTCACTCCAGTAGAGGCGGCGGGTCTGCGAGAAGAAGCGCAGCAGCGAGTTGATATCGTTGTCGGTGCCGGTGGCATATCGTTGACCGGCGTCGGCCAGGATCCTGAGTCGATAGACTACATTGGTGGGCAGCCGGCCGTTGGCTGCTTCAGCCGTGTTCTGGGCCGTCTGCGCAAAGACTACGGCCTCGGGGCTGGCCGCCCCGACCGGGCCGGCTAGCAGCAGAACCAGGGCCAGCATGCACAGCTTTCGCATCAAGCGATTTCAACCCCGCTGGCCGCCAGGGTGTTTCGCTGCAATTCGAACAGTTTCTCGAGACCGACCCAGCCCGCTTCGATCATCTGGTCGAGTTGCTTTCGGGTAAAGGTCTTTTCCTCGGCAGTGCCCTGGACTTCGACCAGGCGCCCGTTCGAGGTCATCACCAGATTGAGGTCGACATCCGCCCCGGCATCCTCTTCGTAGTTGAGGTCGAGCAGAACGACCTCGTCTCGGATACCCAGGCTCACGGCCGCTACCTGCTCGGGCAGGGGCCACTTCTTGAGCTTGTTCAGCTTGCGCAGCTTATCACAAGCCAGAGCCAGGGCCACCCACGAGCCGGTGATGGCGGCGGTGCGCGTGCCGGCGTCGGCCTGAATCACGTCGCAATCGAGAATGATCTGTCGCTGACCCAATTTGGGCAGGTCGGTCACCGCTCGTAAACTGCGGCCGATCAGCCGCTGAATCTCGTGGGTGCGACCGTTGGCACGGTTGTTGTCGCGCCGAGTCCTGATCTGGGTCGCCCGCGGCAGCATGGCATACTCGGCGTGGACCCAGCCGCGATTTTGCTCGAGCAGCCAGGCCGGAACCCGATCTTCTACGGAGGCGGCGCAAAGCACCCGGGTATTGCCGCTGATGGTCAGGACCGATCCTTCGGCGTAGGGAGCGTAGCCTGGCTCCAGGGCCCAGTGGCGAAGCTGGTCGGGTTTTCTTCCGTCGGCACGTTGCATTTGGGTCGGTTCAGCGACTGCTCGGCGGCTCCTGCCACTGCCGCGTACATCAAAAAGGCGACCCGGAGGGCCGCCTTCTGAGGACTTCTAAGTCTAATTACTGGACGTCGGGGAGTTCGACAGCCACCAGTTCGTCTTCGGTGTTGGGAACCCACTCGACGAAGGATACGGCGCCTTCGCGCTGGTTGAGGTTGGCGCTGACCACCTGCACGTCACGGACGTGCCAGGCTTTGTCGGAGCCTTCGAGGCGGAATTGGAGCACCAGGGGATAGACGGTGGGATCATTGCCGAGGGTGCCGTAGAAGCCGGCCTGGGCGACGTAGTCGTTGCCGACTTTGCGAAGAGCCGGGTGCGAAGCCATCCAGGTGTTCCAGTTGCGGTCAGCCAGTTCGTCGGAGACCTGGAACTTGCCGTCGAAGGACTTGGCCTGGACATACATCGCAAGGTCTTCCATCACGTAGCTGGTGACTGGAATTTCGTTGGGCTGGATGGGGGTGAAGTGGCGCTTGTAGTTGTTGAAATATCTCGAGCCCTGGGCCAGAACCTGGGACGACGGGCGCGACCGGAGGGAAGCGCCGAGTCGGGCGTTGATGGTGCGGCCGGCGGTGGTGCGAGTGGCCAGATTGGTCTCGTTCAGGCGGGTAGGGATACGGTTGAGTTGGCCGGGCGTCCGAAGCAGGATGCGGGCCTTCTGGAATTGAGGATAGCGGAAGTAAGGCTTGACCAGTTTGTAGCGACGGGAGACGTTGAAATTGTTGTTGATGCGTCCGGCGGCGGCACGGGCACCCTGTTCCAGGCGGGATTCGGTGACCATTCGGCCTTCATTGTTGTCGTCGGCGCTGGCGCCAAAAGTCAGAATGGCGATGATCAGAGTTGTCAGCAGAGTCAGTTTTCGCATTTGTTGTCTCCCTTAGTTGAAGTCCTTATACCCCTACTATAGGGAGATATGCTTAACATTTTCTTAAAAGACCGTGAAATTATGTTAAACCTGCGTTACAATCCCCTTAAATAATTTTCAATTTCCGGCTGGGTGAGAACCCGATCCGACTTCTTGGCTGCGGCTAGAACCGCTTGAACCTGGGCCTCCGTCGCGTCGTGGCCATGGCGTTTCAACCAGTAGACGACATTGGAAGCGCCCGCCATCGGACCGACCTCGATAATCTGCTCGAATCCAAAAAGGCTGGCCGGTACTCCCGAATAGATGGCGTCGGCCAGTTCGACGTCGCCCTTAGACTCGGCCTTGACGATGGCGGCCGCGTGGACTCCGGTCCCGGTCCGAAACGCGTCGGTGCCCACCACCGGATAGTTGGCGGGCACCGAGAAGCCCAGCCCGTCGGCCAGGCTCTGACTGACCTCTTTGAGGTTGGTTAGCGACTGCCGGATGGCGCCTAGCAGTCGCAGGTTGGTCAGGGCAAGTTCCGTGGCGGGTCCACCCGTCCCCGGCCCCAGGCCAAAAAAGCTCGTGTGGAGACGGCCGGCTCCCGACAGCAGAGCTACCAGACCGTTGGACTGGGCCAGTCCGCACGCGTTGGAGCCCCACCATTCCAGGCGGGTGGTGAAGTCGAGCATCTCGAGGCCTTCCTGGCAGAAGCGCAACAGGTTTCGCACCCCGTGTTCCTGGGCCAGTCCGTCCGGGTCGGTCAGGCAGATCCCTTCGGCCTTTTGGCTGGCGGCTGCGGCGAGCGCCCGAGTAAGTTGTTCGGGGGCGAGCCGAGGCCCATCCTCGACCACAACCACCGTAGGGCCGTCACGGGGCGGGCCGGTCTGACGCCAGTCCAGCAAAAGGCCCACCCCGGCCGGAGCCTGCTGGCCAAAGACCCAATAGGTAACGCCTTCGGGGGCCGGCGCGGCCAATAAGGGCGAGGTGATTGGCAGGCTGATATTGTCGACGCCGAGGCTGGCCAGTGCGCTGACCACCGCGCCGGGGTCGTCGAGGTCGGGCGCAAACTCGAGGGTTCGATCCAGCAAGCTTACCGTCGGCCACTCGAGGCTGGGTAGTCGTTCCGTGTTCCAGTCGTAAATGAGCTCGTTCATCTCACCGCCTCGGCCGGTTGCAGCGGCCAGTTCTTCGGGATTTCGACTTCGCAGTGGCGAGCCACCGCGGCCACATAGTCGGGCAGCCGGGTGAGATCGTTGTGGATGATGCCGAGCCGGTTCAGGTTGAGCAACAGAAGCTCCATCGGGGTGTTGCCAACTCGCTCTCCAATGCCCAGGCCGGTGCCGTGGATGCGGTCGGCTCCCGCCGCCAGGGCGGCCAGGGTGTTAGGCACCGACAGACCCCGGTCGCGATGCCCGTGCCAATCGATGGCGACCTTTTCGCCCGTTTCGGCCACGATTTTTCGCATGAAACGAACCAGTGCCGCCACCCCTCGGGGGGTAGCGTGGCCGACGGTGTCACAAAGGCAGATGCGGCAGGCGCCGCATTCGATCGCGGTGGTATACAGCCGCCTCAAGGTCTCGGGTCGCGAGCGGACCGTGTCTTCGGTGACATACATGACCTCGAGCCCGCGCTCGACGGCGTAGGTGACCGCTTTCTCGGTGGTGCGCAGCAGATGGTCCACATCCCACCCCTCGGCATACTGGCGGATGGGGCTCGAGCCAATAAAGAGGTCAGCCTCGAGCGTCTTGCCGGTGGCGTCGGCGATGGCTACGATAGGGTCGATATCGACCGGCAGCGTGCGGCCGGCACAAGAGGGCTTGAGTTTGAGCCTGTGGTCGACAATCTCCTGGACGATGCGCAAGACATCGGCCTGGGCTCTGGGCCCGGCACCGGGCAGGCCGACATCGGCGCCGTGGATGCCCAGCGCTTCCATCAAATGCAGAATCTCGAGCTTGGCCTCGATGGGGGGATCGGTCACCGACGGGCACTGCAATCCGTCGCGCAGAGTTTCGTCCTGGAATTGCACTCGGGTGCGCAGCCCGAACAGGGCCGCCTGGGGCTGGTTCCAATCGTAGTGGTCATGCATGCCAGGCAACTTAGTGGTCGTGGCCGCAATTCCTCGCGTGTCCGTGAGCAGGGACCCGTCCCGGGCCTCCCGTAGCAGATGGGATGGGAATCGAGCTTAGTGACGAGCGAATTCGTCGAGAAATGTCCGATCTGACCTCGGATCTGGTGCAGCTCTTCGAGGCCAAGTATCCACCCCTCTATAACTTTATGGAGGGTCTACCCGAAGACAAGCTCATCGATCTGATGATCGAACTCTGTGATGTCTTCGATCTCTATCGCGAGTTGACCGCCGAGGTGGCCCGTATCTACAAAGAGCATCGCATGTTCACCGGTTCGCTGGAAGACCGCGACTGGCCCGAGAATTGAGGAGAGAATGTCGGATTACCGTGTCTGTTTGATCACCTTCCCCGAACTGGAAAAGGCGCGCGAGTTCGCGCGAGCCCTGGTCGAAAGACGTCTGGTGGCGTGTGTCAACATCGTGCCTCGGATCGAATCCTTCTATTGGTGGAAGGGCGAGATTCAGCAAGATGGAGAGGTCTTGCTGGTGCTCAAAACCGTGGTTGACCGCCTGGAAGAGTTCGTGGCTACGGCCCAGGAGCTGCACCCCTACGAGGTGCCCGAGGTGCTTTGTCTCGAGGTGGAACGCGGCAATCAATCCTATTTAGACTGGTTGACCGACTCCACCCGACCAGCGGTTTAACTATACTCAAATATATCTACAGGATGAACAGGATTCTAGCGGGCTTGAGCGCGGCCTCGCTGTGAGCCCTCTCCGCCTCGGTGTCACCGACAGCTCTGAAGCGGATTGCTAGACTAACACCTGTGTTAAGGGGCCTCAGGGCTCCACCTGGAAGGAGTATTCCATGACTTACGTTATCACCGAGCCTTGCATCGGGGTGAAGGACGCTGCCTGTGTCGAGGTTTGCCCGGTGGATTGTATCCATACCAGCGACGACGCCAACCAATACTACATCGACCCCGATGAGTGTATCGATTGTGGCGCTTGCGTTCCCGTCTGCCCGGTCGAGGCTATCTTCGCCGACGACGACGTTCCGGATGGGCAGGACAAATATCTCGAGATCAACAAGAATTTCTTCTCGTAGCCAGGCTGGCAGCGTTTGAAAAGGCCCGCACAAAGCGGGCCTTTTCGTTTACTTGAAAAGGTTCACGACCAGGAATGCGAGGTTTGGCGGCAAACGCTACGGGAATACTTTTCAACCGGGGCCAGAGGCGCCGTATCGAACTAGGAGGCGACTGCTTGTCACGCCCTTGGAGCCAGCTCATTTGCTGCCTGGTCCTATTGCTCGCGGCAGTGGGTTGGGCCGACACGCCCGAGCTGGTGTTGCTCGAGGCCGAGAAAGTGCGGCGGGTGGGTGACATTACCATCGCCGAAGGCAACGTCACCGCTGAAGTGGGTGGCGTTCGCTTGGATTGCCAGCGGCTCGAGTATAATACCACCACCCAGTTCCTGCACGCCGAGCGCGAGTGCATTTTCTACTGGGGCAACAACTATGCCACCAGCGAGGAGCTCACCTATGACGCCCTCAACAATCGGGCCGAGATGACCGACGCGGTGGGCAAGGGCACAGACCTGGTCCACCACAACCGGTTGGTCGAGAACCCGCTTTTTTTCTGGGCCGAGAAGCTGGTCTGGACCCCCGAAAAGGTGGAGTTGGAAGAGGCCGTGGTCACCAGTTGTGACACCAACGCCGAAGAACTGCACTACTATGTCGAGTCGGAGAAGATCGAGGTCTATCCCCAGGACAAGATGGTAGCCACCAACAGCAGCATCAACATGCACGGCAACAAGCTCTATACCGTGCCCACCCTGGTGGTCCCGCTCGAAGACCAGTCCGAAAAGCAGCAGACCTATTTTCCCTCGGTCGGGTACAACAAGCTCGACGGAGCCTTCTTGCGCAATCGTTTTGACTACTATTTCGACAAGCGCAATTACGGCACGCTCAACTTTGACCTCTATCAGCGCTCGGGCCTCGGCGGCGGCATCGACCACTTCTTTTCGCTCGGTGAGCGCGGCGGGGGCAACCTCTTCTATTACACTCAGAACGGACGCCAGAGCGCGCGCAATCGGTCCGAACTGCGGGCCAACGCCTATTACAGCCTCGATGAGTTCAGCAACATCGGAGTGGCCTACAACTCGAACCAGTTCGAGTTGCCTGGCGAGGTCTCGACTCAAAACGAGGCGGCGGCCATCAATTTCTCGCGCTACACCGAAGAGAGTGCCCTGGTGTTGGGGGCCAACTTCGCTCGCAGCGGTGACAATCGCAACTCCTCCTATCGATTCTTCTACAACGTGAATCTCGACGACCGCTGGTCAGGATTACTGGCCGCCGACCTGTCGCGCTCGGGCACCCTGGTCACCGAAACCAGTCGTTTCCACTATCTGGGCTCGCTGCGCCATCGCGGCGACCTGTTCGATGGCGAGCTGGCCTATGAGCGTTCAGGGGGACAGAACACGTTCTTTCTCAATCGCGAGCCCGAACTGCGCCTGAAAACAAAGCAGCTCTATCTAGGGCCGGTGCCGGTGCAGGTGGCCGGGGCCTTCGGTTCCCTCGAAGAGGGTCCTAGTTTCTTCAGGACCGAGCGCTATCGCCTGGACTTTCAGGTGCCCGATCAAGAGATCGAGACCGGTCTGGGCAATTTTCACGCTGGGGCCGGCCTTCGTCAGACCCTCTATGGTAGTGGCCAGGAGCAGTATGTGTTGGGGGCTCGGGCCGGTTGGACCGAGACCTTCGGCGACCACGCCCTGGCGCGACTCGACTACAATTGGCAAAAGCCCGAGGGGTTCACGCCTTTTCAGCACGATGTGGCCTACTCCTACGAGACCCTCACCGGCGGCCTCGAGCTCTACAATGACGAGTATTGGAGCGTGTCGGCGCTAGCTGGTTATGATCTGCGCTATGAGGTCGCTCAGGACGTCATCGCACGCCTGGACCTTCGCCCCTGGGAGGGGTGGCAGGTGACGGCCACCGCCAACCTAGACCCCAATACGGGGACGTGGCGCCGGGTCGACTCGGGAGTCACGATGCAACTGACTCCCGGGGTCTCGGTGACCCATTGGAGTGTCTATGACCTGCTCAACGGCCGTTTGACCTACCAGAACTTCGCCCTCAACTACGAGGACCACGACTGGATCGCCAGTTTGGCCTATCGCGGGGTGCAAAACGAGGTGTTCCTGCAGATGTCGCTCAAGGCGTTTCCCATTCGCCCGCTCAAGATCGGCCCCGATCCTGGTCAGCCGGTCCTGCCCGCCAACCTCAGCAACGCCTTTGTCAGATAGCCACCACTTCGAAGCGGGCGATGTCGAAATTGAGGGTGGGGAAGTTGACGGGCAATCCACCCTGGGTCACGAAATCGTTGATGGGATCAATGGGATAACTCTGGGGTAGGGGAGTGATGGCTCCGTCCCCTTTGCGCACCGTGATGGTCTGAGCCGAGTTGCTGTTGATATTGGGACCCTGGCCCAGCGTGTCGATGAGACGCCCGATCAGACCGCCCTGGAAGTTGTCGCTGGTCAGGGCGTGGGCCGTGAAGGTATTGCCCACGATAAACTGATTCAAGAAATTGGTGGATTCGCCGATATCGAGGACTACCTCGATGGTCTTGCCGTCGGGGCTGATGGTAGCCGCCGAGTTGAGGCTGCCCACCTGCACGAAGTTGAAACCAGGATTGGGCTGGTTGGCCTGCCGGTGGAACCAGTCGAAGTTGGTGCCGTCAAAACGAATGAAATCGGTGAACGTATCGAGATCGGTGGCTTCGATGGCCTGGCCGTTGGCGTTGAGCAAGATGATGTAGTAGCCCTGTCCGCTCCGATCGACGGTGGCGTTGGGGTTGACGCTCAGGCGAAAGACCAGCAGGCGACGCCCGGACGTGCCCGCCGAGTTGCTGCCGTCTTCGCTATTGTTGGGGCCGCTGGAGCCAGCGCTGGCGCAGCCCAGGAGCGTGGCTAAGGAAAGAGCTAAAATCCAGTGTTTCACGGGGGGGCGGTTCTGGAGGTGGGGAATCATTCCTTCCCGACAGGAGCCGGACGGGCCCGGAAGGAAAAGGCGAAGGTGACTTGGCTTGATATTATGATCGTTCTGGTCCTGGGCGTAGGCATCTATGGTGGCTACAAACGGGGGGTGGTGGCGGAAGCGTTCGACGTCATTTGCCTGCTGGTGGGGTTGACCGTGGCCTTTCGGGTGCAGTCTCCTTTGGCCAACACTCTCAACAGCGGCGTGCTCAAAGCTTGGGGCGAAAGCTGGGTTTGGGGCTTTTCATTCTTTATCGTCTTCTTGCCCATTGCGGTGGCGATTTTGACCAGCGGGTTCCACCTCGACCGAGTCACCAAAGAACAGGAGCGAATTCCCCGCGAGGTGGCCGAGACCGGTGGCTTGCTCATCGCCGTGCCCAAGTATCTCATCTTGTTGTGTCTCTTTGTAGCCTGGTTCAATCAGAGCTGGATCAACCTCGATCGCGAGCGCGGCTCGCTGCGGCGGGCTCCGCTGGTGCAACTGGTCCGCGGTTTGAACCCCCTGGCTAAGCCGTTCGTCTGGCTGGCCCTGCCGACCGAGAGGGCCAAGCCGTTTATCGAGAAGGGCATGAACAAGAACTTTTGAGCGGTCGTTTACTGGTGGCTGGCCTGGTCTTCTGGCTGGTTACCCCCGCTCTTTGCGACCAGGCCTTCGCCAGCTTTGACCTGGAACTCAATCGGGGCCTGGTCGAACAGAACCGAACCCTGCTCGAAGCCGCTCAGGTGATGGAGGAGTGGGCCAGCGGCCGGCTCGATAGTCCGGCGGCCAAACGGGCCCTCAATAGCCATCTCGAGCATCTCAAGGCGATTCGCTCTCGGATTACGGCTCTGCGTCCCACGACCTCGGAGAAGGGGCTTCGCGATGCCTTTCTCGAGGTGTCCACGGCCTCGCTCGATCTGGTCGAGGCGGCCGGCCGGTTCCAGCAGGGAGGCGACCCTGACCGCAAGGCCCTCAAGGCTTTCGCCAGTCGCCATCTCGAGCGCTCGGGCCAGGTCCAGGCGCTTTGGCTGACGGCCCAACGCGATGCGCTGGGCGAAGCCTTACGCGATGCCCACGGGCCGGTGTTGAGCTACTACGTCTGGCTGGGTGGCGTGCTGCCGCTACGCCGCCAATCGCTCGAGCTAGCGCAATCTTTGCAGGCAGCTCTCTTGCGCGAAGACCCTGACCTGACCAGTATCGCCGGACGAGCCATTCGCCAGGCGATCCAGCTCTCGAGCCAGGCGCAATCCGCTCGACCCTCGGCCTCGGTGCAGACGGCTCACGAGGCCCTGCTGGCCGAGCAGGTGGCCCTGGCCCGGCTGTGTGAGGGAGTGGCTCTGCACGCTCAGGACAAGAGCGCCGATTCGGCCAGCCGAGTAAGGCGTTACTCGCGCCAATTCACCCGGGCCAGTATGGAAGCTGAAGAGCTGCGACTGGCCGCGCTGGCCTCGGCTCTCAAGCAGAAACCCTGATCTTTTCAGGTTTCTTTCCGGGTCGTACGAGATACTGCAGGCGTCATGGAAGATCTCGACAAGACCATCAAGGTCGACATCGCGCGCTTGCCCGATCGCGAGCCGCCCCTTTCGTCGACCCAAAAATGGGGGCTGCTGTTCACCGGAGCCCTGGTGGTGGCTCTGGTCATGTATTACGGCGTGCTGCTCGCCAGCGATCGCGATACTCGGAGCTCTCTCGGTGACACGGGTGCCCAGGCCCGCGGCCTCAAACAGGGTCCGCCCATCGACCTGGTGAGCGGAGAGCCTCTCGAGCCGGCCAAAGCCAAGTTTCGAGCGGAATTCTACGGCACCGAACTGTATTTCTCGAGCCGCGAGAACCTGGATCGTTTTCGGCAGGACCCGCTGGCTTACGTCAAGCTAAAGACGAATGTCAACATTCAGTATCAGGACCCCCAACCGACCGCCGCCGAGCCGCCGGAGCCGCAGCCGGCCACTCCGCCGCCTGCCACCGAGCCCGCCCCGCCGGTCGAACAAGCCCCACCGATTCAACCCGAACAAGGCAACAGTTGGAGCGATGCCGACGAGCCGCCGCCACCCATGCCGGCCAACCCCGAGGCGATCCCCGCTCCGGCTCAGCCAGCTCAACCGGCCGTCAGCGATGATGTGGTGCTCGAAGAACCTGCCTCGAGCGATAGCGGGTTTAGCGACGACGATATTATTCTAGAATCCGAGCCGATGGAGGGCGCCGCGCCGGTTTCCCCCGACGGGCGCCCCGGTCCGGCCGGACCGGCCCGGCGACTGCCCTAGACCGACGCCGTGACCGGCCTGGGAGCCGACTTCATCGGGCGCTCGGCGGGACGGCTCATGAACTTGCCGTGACCCTTCTGGCCGATGAACTTGCCTTCTTCAAACGACAGTAGTCCGCGCACGAAGACGTGGCTGGGACGACCCTCGATGGCCATTCCCTCGTAGACGTTCGAGTCGCCGGCGCTGTGATGGGTCTTGGCCGAGATGGTGCCGCGGTAGCTGGGATCATAGATCATCACATCGGCGTCGCTACCGGGGGCGATGGTGCCTTTGTTGGGATACAGGCCGAACAGCTTGGCCGGGTTGGTACAGCAGACCTCGACCATCCGATTGATGGTGATGCGGTCACGGCAGACGCCGTAGGTATACATCACGTTCATCCGTTCTTCCAGTCCGTTGAGCCCGTTGGGGATCTTGCGGAAGTCGTCGCGACCCATGTCTTTCTGGCCCTTGAAGTCGAAGGTGCAGTGGTCGGTACCCACCGTCTGGATGATTCCGTTGGCCAGGGCTCCCCACAGAGCTTCTTGATCGTGCTGCTTGCGAATTGGGGGCGACAGGACGTACTTGGCCCCTTCGAAGTTGGGCAGATCGTAGACACTGTCGTCTAGCACCAGATATTGGGGACAGGTCTCGCCATACGACTCCCACCCGCGCGTGCGGGCGCGGGCCAGTTCTTCGACCGACTCGCGGGCCGTCATGTGGACGATGTAGGCCGGTTGGTCGGCCAAAAATCCCAACTCGAGAATGCGACCGGTGGCCTCCCCCTCAGCGTAGGGAGGTTGGCACAGAGGGTGGTAGTGGGGAGTGAGCTTGCCTTCGGCGGCAAAGCGCGTGGCCAGAGCGTTGAGCACATCGCCGTTGACGGCATGCGCGGTCACCAGTCCGCCCCGCTCGCGCACCTCGAGCATCAACTCGAAGATGGCCTCGTCAGAGATCATCAGTGCCCCTTTATAAGCCGTGAACACCTTGAAGCTGGTGATGCCGCGTTCGAAACACATATCGAGTTCCGAGCGGATGGATTCGTTCCAGTCGGTGATCGCCATGTGGAACGAGTAGTCGCAATAGGTGAGGCCTTTGGACTTGGCGTCCCACACCTCGAGCGCTTCTTTGAGGCTTTGACCTTTGGCCGGCAGGCAGAACTCGATGATCGAGGTAGTGCCCCCGGCCACCGCGCACCGGGTGCCGGTGCTGAAATCGTCTTTGGAGACCGTGCCCATGAAGGGCATGGCCAGGTGGCAGTGGACGTCGATGCCGCCGGGCATGACGTACTTGCCCTTGGCGTCATAGATCTTGTCGACCCCGTCGGTGGGGAGGTTGTGGCCGACGGCGACGATTTTTTCGCCATCGATCAGCAGGTCTGCTTTGAAGGTTTCGGCGGCATTGACGATCTCGCCGTTCTGGATGAGAATTTTCATGGTTCCTCCTCGCGGGCGCGCCCTGGGCCTGTGCCCGCTCGCCCCAGATTCCGTGGTCGAGGGGTGGCCTCCTTCCTGAGCCCGCGAGCCGGAGAGGGGCATCCATCCAGGCGTAGAATAGCGGCGCCCATGGCGCTCCACGTAATCGAGCATCCGCTCGTCCAACATAAACTCACGCTCTTGCGAAAGACCGAGACGGGACCCAAGGATTTTCGGGAACTGGTCGAAGAGATCGCGGCTTTGATGGCTTACGAGTGCACTCGTGAGTTGCCGCTGGAGGAGGTCGAGATCGAAACGCCGTTGACCCGGGCCTTCGGGCGCGCCATCGTGGGCAAGAAACTGGGCATCGTGCCCATCTTGAGGGCCGGGCTGGGAATGCTGGGCGGCATCTTGCGATTGATTCCCAACGCCAAGGTGGGACACATCGGTCTTTACCGCGACGAAAAGACCTTGCAGCCCGTCGAATACTACTGTAAGTTGCCCGAAGACCTGCCCGATCGTGATGTCTTGCTGTTGGACCCGATGCTGGCCACGGGTGGCTCGGCGGCGGCGGCAGTCGAGTTTCTCAAAGCCCGCGGAGCCCGCAGCCAGAGCATAAAATTCCTCTGCTTGTTGGCCTCTCCGCAGGGGATCGCCACGTTGCGAGAATCCGACCCCGAGGTCGATATCTACACCGCCAGCGTCGACGATCGACTCAACGACAAGGGCTACATTCTGCCGGGTCTGGGCGATGCCGGCGATCGCATTTTTGGAACCCTATGAGACCGACGGTACTACTGCTGGCCTTGCTGTTCCTGGCACCGGCCATCGCCTATGAGAACAAAGAGTTGGGGGTGCGCTTCGCCGAGCCAGAAGGCTGGGAAGCCCGCGAGGCAGAGCGCGGCGCTCTGGTTCGCTACTATGCTCCCAGGGCCCCCGGTCCGCGGGCCAGCGTCGGCTTATTGATCGAGCCGATGAAGAGTGACGCCCCCCTGACCCGCTCGCAGGTGCTGGGAGTGGTAAGGCAGCTGGCCAGCCGCTATGACGACTACCACCTGGAAGGTAGCAAGGAAGTCGAGTTGGCCGGCGTCAGCGGCCACCTGGTGAGCTACACGGCCGAGCAGAAGAAGACGCAACTGGCCGCCACCCAGGTGTTCTTACTGAGGCAGCACCGGCTCTATGTATTTACTTTGGTTTCGAGTCCGGAGGCCCACCCGACCTACCGGCAGCACCTGCAAAAGGTGCTCGACAGCGTCGAATGGCTCTGAGCCAGCGATGTAAACAGTTTATGATTCGACCACCGGTGAGCCGAAGCTGTGCTATAATTGGGAGAATGGATCGGGTCCGGACAAGGCGCAACCGTGGCCTTTCGCTACTGGAGATTCTGATCACCATCATGCTGCTGACCGTGGTGGTGTTGACTTTTGCCGCCATCTATCCCAGCGGGTATCGCCTCAATCGCAAGAGCGCCAAAGCCACGGTTGCCGCACAAACGGCGAATGCCATCGCCGAAGAGATCCAAAACCTGCCTCTGACCAATGACGCGGGAGGGCTCTCTCTGGCCTTCATGGCCGACAACCCTTACCAGGCCGGCACCGGTCCCTATGCCAACTTCCCCCGGACCGAAATTCCGCCGGGCTTTGTGCTCGAGGATGTGACCGGTGTCAAAGTCACGACCTATGACCTGGTAACCGGTGGAGCCCCCACTGACCTCGCGGTCTTCGCCAACGTCCAGGTCACCATCGGCTTTAAGGAGGAGCGGACCCGCGGTGACGAGCTGATTCGGGTAACCGTGACCGCATCCAAGACGTGGAACCGCTAAGCAAGAGAGCTTTCACTCTGATCGAGGCGGTGGTGGCCGCCGCCCTGCTGGTGATTTTGGGAACCGTCATCTGGCAGTTGCTTTCTTTTGGGATTCGAGCCCACGGTAAAGGAGAGGCCCATCGTCTGGCCCAGTCCAACGCCCGCCAGATTCTCGATCTTTTAACCTCAGAGTTGCGGTCGGCGGTGGTCTTGCCAGTGGCGACTCCAACTCTCAAGTCGGCCGTGCTCTGGCCCGATCCCTGGGGGACCCAGGGTGGTGTCGCCTTCGACCCGGCCACTTTCTATCCCCGGGTCGAGCAAAACGAGGGCACCACCAATCCTATCCTCTTCGACCAGGTCAGCAACCGGGTCATCTTCTCGCGGGCCGGGCGGCAGACCGGTGACCAGACCTTCACCTCGATCGATCTGGCCGACTACGTATATGTCGAATATCTGGTGCCCGAGGCGGCCCGCCACACCCTGGTCCGAAACGTCTATACCACCCAGGGCCTGACCGCCCTGGCTACCCAGAACATCAACGACGCTCAGGGGGATTCCAATCTCGAGTGGTTGGTCGAGCCAAGCTATTTTGACGGGCAGAGCAACTTGCAGGCTCGCGAGGTGGTGGCCGAACTAAACGATCGCAACGACCGCATCAACTTCAAGGTGATGCATCCCCGTTACGAGAACCCGGCCGACGCCGCTGGCACCATCGATCCCGAGTTGTTCGATCCCCGGGTTTTCAAGGTCGAGGTTGAGGTCGGGGTCGGCCAGACCGAGCAGCAGGTCGACGGTCAGGATTTTGGCCCAGGAGACACCTTTAACGGCTACGAGAAACTTGACGGGCAGGTGCGGGTGCAATCCGCAGAAACAGTGAGGTGACAACCATGAAGGTCAACAAGAGAAGGGGCATTTCGCTCATTCTGGCACTGTTCACCACGGTGGTGCTGCTCACGTTGAGCATTGCCTTCATCGCCCTGGCCCTGGGTGAGGCGCGCACTTCTCGTTCGGCCTCTTACGCCGTAGTGGCATCCAACACCGCGAACTGGGGCATCGAGTTCACCCTCAACTACATGGGACGCGGGGGCAATTGGTCCACCCAGTTCAGCCCCCTCGACTTCACCGTCTTCGAGGTGCTTAACGCCGCTCAGCCCAACGGTCAGGTGCACCTGACCGGTCCCGACGGCAATCTGTCAGCCACCGTCACCGTGCCTGCCACCGGAGACCCAAACACCCGCCTGGTCACCATCACCGGGCCTGGCCCCGGCGGTGCGCCCGTGGTAGTGGGCTCGGGGTCTGAGCAGTTGCTCGGTCAAGTCGAGGTCGAGGTGACCCCCATCAAGGTTACCGGCATCGCCGGCCAGCAGCCCCAGTTTCAGCTGATCTCGCGGGCTCGAGTTACCCGGCCCGGCGGTGAGCAGGTGGCCAGCCGTGTGATCGAGGCCCGGGTGCGCCAGAAGCCCGAGACTTCCGATCTGATGCACATCCAAAATTTGCGGAGTTGGGACGCCCAGGGAGCCGGTGTTGGCAATCCCGAGATGGCCGATAAAATTCTGGTGCCCCGAAGCTTCAAGGCCGACGGCACCGTGCGCATCACCGGCACCGACCCGGCGGTACCCGGGGCTCCCTGGGCCACCCAGTCTGGCAATGTGCGCCTGGAGAACCCCGACTCCCAGAATCTGGCCTTCGAAGGACCGTTGTTCATCAACCGCCTCGGCAATCTCGGTCCGACTGGCAACAGCTTTCTGCAGCCTGACCTGGCTGCTTACCAGGGCGGAGTATTTTTCGGCTCCGATTTCGTCCCGCTCCCCGATGTCAGCTTCTATCTCAACCGCGACAAAGACGGCAACGGCTCGGTCAACCAGGCGGGCACCATCAACAACTTCGATTTGGCCAACGCCGGCGAGGAGCGTGGCTTGCTCTACGCCGCCTCGATCGATACCAACGGCGACCCCGTGCCCCAGGGGCAACTGGTGAGCGGCTACTATCCGGTCAACCGCACTCTGGTCGAGGCCGGCCACCAGGCTCATCCCCGGTTGCCCGACGCTTCCGCCTCTCTGCCGGTGACGCTGCAAGACTACCGGCCTCCGACCCCCGAGGTCGAGATCGTGCTGATGGACGGCGGCATGATCCAGGTCAACTACTGGGAGACCAACTTTGGGGACGGCGGGATTTCCAACACCGACGGCTCGCTCAATTCGGTGGGAGCCAGCCAGGGCAATGTGGGACGCGTTGGCCAGCCCTTCCACATCAGCCAGCTCAAGCATGGCACCATCTATGTCGAGGGTGGCAATGCCGTGGTGCGCTCTGAACTGTCGGGCGGTGAGGCTTCCGAATTCGAAGGACGCCTTCAGATCGTGGCTGCCGAAGACGCCTCGCGCCGGCCGATCGCTGGCGCCAATCCGCCTGCCTACAACAACGTGGCCGGGTCGATCTACAATCAGGCTGCCCGCGAGTTCTTCAACTATCAGAAGACGCTGGTCGAATTGCCCAGTGACGATCCTAACTACGTTCCCCCCGAGAATTTCCATGCTCCGCCCTATACCGGCGCCGAACTCCGGGCGGCTGCCGCCTCGGGCATCGTTACCTCGCCCGTCAACGGGCTGCCCAACGACGGCACCGTGTACTGGCCCCCGCCAGCGGCCACGGTCGATCGAGAAGGCAATCTGGTGGTGGCCGGTGATATCAAGAAGTCACAAAACACCAATTCGGTCATCGGTTTGTCGGCCGAGAATTTCGTCTTGCTCAACGACCGCACCGCCGGCCTCAAGCAGAACCCGAAAGAGCTGGTGGTCGATGCCGTGCTGATGAGCTTCGAGCACTCGGTGCAGCTCGACTGGGACAACACTGGCAACAACCGGGTCAAGGTGGGCAACAACGACCTCCACGATGTGTTGGTGGCCCCCGGCTTCAACGGCAAGTTCGTCTATCAGGGCTCGCTGATCAGCGCCTTTTCCGATGTGGAAGGCGATGTCAACGGCAAGGGTTATCCCGACCAGGACCTTACCCATGACCGCGACCTGCTGAACGTGACCCCACCCTTCCAGCCGCGGGCCTTGCTCGCCAACTACCCCAACGAGCAGATTTCGATCGAGTGGCAGATCAAGCAGTACGTCGACCGCGGTAGCCTCAACACCTATCTCACCAATTGAACCAGTATCGTCACTCCAGCAGATTAGACTTCACCCCTGCGCAAGTCTACGACTGGCACGTGCGAGCGGGAGCTTTTCCACGCCTGGTTCCACCCTGGACTCCGGTCAAGATGCTCGAGGGCCAGGCCACGATCGAAGAGGGGTCGATCCGCCGTCTCGGCCTCGGCTTTGGGCCCTGGCAGGCGCACTGGGTCGCTCTTCATCGAGACTTTGAGCCTGGCCGGCAGTTTGTCGACGAGCAACTGCACGGGCCTTTCTCGAGTTGGGTTCATACCCACCGATTTGAGCCCGACGGAGAAGGCTGCCGATTAGACGATCGGATTGACTATCGGTTTCCCTTCGGCTTGCCCCTGGGCGGTCTTTTTCGCCCGGAACTCGAGCGCATGTTCACCTACCGCCACCAGCGCACTCGCCGCGACCTGGAGCGCCATCAGGGAGTGGCCCCGCTCAAAGTGGCCATTTCGGGTAGGTCGGGGCTGATCGGAGGGAACCTTGCTCCTTTCTTGCAGGGCGGCTGCCATCAGGTTCTCTCGCTGGTGCGCCACCAGCCGGCCAGTCCCGACGAGGCTCGCTGGCTTCCCGAGACGGACCTGGCGGCCCTCGAGGGGGTCGACGCCGTGGTGCATCTGGCCGGGGAATCGGTGGCCGGCCTGTGGACCAAAGCTCGCAAGAGCCGCATCCTCGAGTCGCGACGCGCGGGCACCGTGACTCTGTGCCGGGCCCTGGCCCGGTTGAAGAACCCTCCTCGGGTATTGGTCTGTGCTTCGGCGGTCGGTTACTACGGCCACCGCGACGAGCAGATCCTCGACGAGACATCGACCTCGGGGGAAGGCTTCCTGGCCGAGGTGTGTCGCGATTGGGAAGAGGCCACCGAGCCGGCTCGAACAGCCGGGATTCGGGTCGTCAACCTGCGCATCGGCGTGGTGCTGACCCCGGCCGGAGGCGCGCTGGGCGCGATGTTCTGGCCATTCTGGCTAGGCCTCGGAGCGATAGCAGGCAGCGGTCGGCAATACGTCAGCTGGATTTCTCTAGACGACCTTATCGGCATGATCTATCATGCCATTTTGACCGAGGAGCTTCACGGGCCCGTCAATGCCGTCGGTCCCGAACCGGTGACCCAGGCTGAGTTCGCCCGCACCCTCGGTCGCGTTCTGCGCCGGCCGGTGCTGGCCCGGGCTCCGGAAAGTCTGCTGAGGTTGGCCCTGGGTGAGGCCTCGGCTATCGTGCTCGAGAGCACCCGGGTCCTACCAAGACGGGCCATCGATTCGGGCTTTAGCTTCTATTCGAACGAGCTCGAGTCGGCGCTACGCTGGGAGTTGGGTCGACTCTGACAGGATTGATGCAGTGATGACAATGTGGTATGATCATGCATCATGAGGACCACCATCACCATCGATGACCACCTTCTCGACGAGCTGAAAATCCGTGCCGCCAGATTAGGAACCACCGTCAGTCGCTTGATCGAAGAAGCGGTTCGGACCTCACTTCGCCCCGAGGGTGATGGCCAAAAGACCGATTTCCACGTGATCACCTACGGCGGGACGGGTCGGTTCACGGAGATGGACTTGAATAAGACCTCTCGGCTAACCGAGTTTGATGACGCGGCTCGCTTTGCCGAGCACTGATGCTCCTGCCAGACATCAACGCGCTCATCTATGCCCACCGTAGCGACGGTCCCGAGCATGAGCTATTCAGGGAGTGGCTGGTCAGCCTGGTCACGTCGCCGTCGCCATTCGGCATGTCCGACTTTGTTATGACCGGCTTTGTGCGTATCGTCACCAATCGCCGTATCTTCTCCGAGCCGACGCCGAGGCCAGTGGCGGTCGGTTTCCTGGAAGAGTTGCTCGGACGAGCGAATTGTGTGCTGGTGCTACCTGGTGCTCGGCAGTGGCCTCTCACTGTTCGTCTGTGCGAAGAGGCCGACATCACCGGGTCCATGGTCAGCGACGCCTACCTGGCGGCTTTGGCCATCGACCACGGATGCGAACTTGTGACCACCGACAGTGATTTTGCCCGCTTTCCGGGCCTGCGCTGGTCGCATCCACTGGCTGCCCGCTGAGGTGCTCTAGCAACTCGGCTCTGCACTGGGAGCTGGACCGCCTCTGACCTCGCTGGGGGCCGGCAGGGCCACCGTGATCTTGGTGCCCACGCCCACCTGGCTCTCGGCCCAGACGCGGCCGCGGTGCATTTCGACAATCTCGCGCACGATGGCCAGACCCAGCCCGGTGCCGCCGACTTTGCGCACCTCGCGACTGCGGAAGAAGTGCTCGAAGAGGTGGGGCAATTCCTCGGGGGGGATGCCCGGCCCGGTGTCTTCGATCTCCATTTGCCATTCGCTGCCTTCGAGCCGGGTTCGCACCGAAACCTGGCCTCCTTTGGGGGTGAATTTCACGGCGTTGTCGACCAGATTGATGATCACCTGTTTGAGCCGGTCGCGATCGACCGGCACCGGCGCCGGTCGTAAGCCTCCGCCCAGGTGAGCGCTCAGGGATACACCCTGACGTTCGGCGTGCACGGTCAGCATCTCGACCGCCTCGGAAACGACTTCTTCTAGCCGCACCGGCTCAAGCTCCAGAGTGAGCTTGCGGCTGCGCATCTTGGTCAGGTCGAGCAGGTCATTGACCAGGCGGGTAAGTCGGTCGGCCTCTTGATCGATGGTGACCAGCGGCTTGCGCAGGCCGGGGTCGAGTTCGGGCATGTCTATCAAGGTTGCGGCAAAGCCCTTGATGATGGTCAGGGGTGTGCGCAACTCGTGGCTGACCGAGCCGAGAAAGAGAGTTCGTACATCTTCGAGTCGGCGGAT
The DNA here is from genome assembly GCA_050250895.1 of Vulcanimicrobiota bacterium. GTDB lineage: Bacteria > Vulcanimicrobiota > Xenobia > Xenobiales > JADMJV01 > CAYRFU01. The sequence continues at coordinate 294,570 of JBFWNU010000008.1, forward strand.
GTCGGTCATGTCGCGCAGGACTACCACGCAGGCCCGTTGGTCTTTTTCGTTGCGGTAGGGAAGGATGTAACAGCGAAAGATGCGGGGCGGCAGCCGCAGTTCGAAGGCTTCGGGGCCGGCCGCCGCCCCGCTTAGCAAGCGCTCGTCAGGTTCGATTGGCCAAACTTCGCCGAGGTGTTTGCCTTCAGCGTCCTGACGGGCTAGTTCGAGGGCTTTCTCGGCGGCCGGATTGAGATAAACGATTTCACGCTCGGCTCCGAGGCTCAGCACGGGGTCGGGCAAGGAAGCCAGCAAGGTGCGAATGCGGTTGCGTTCTGAAATCAGTTGGCCCAGTCGCTGTTGAAGCTGGGCGGCCATGTAATTGATGGTGTCTGCCAACTCCTCGAGTTCGACCAACCCCGAGCCCGTCTGGACTCTTTGTTCGAGGTCGCCCTGGGCGATCTTGGTGGCCGTCTGGCGTACCTGTTGAATCGGCAGAAGCAGGTTGCGGGCCAACAGCATCGCCCCCAGGCATGAAACGCAGAGGGCCACGGCCAGGGCGGCAAAGAGTCGGTTTCTGAGAATCGCGAAGGTGTCGTCGAGTTCGCTCAGGCGTGACGAAATGTCCACGTAGCCCACGGTTCGGGGGGCCGGATACTCCAGCCGGATGGGGGTCGTGACATGGACGATCAGGGCACCCGTCTCGGGATGCTCGTTCCAGGTGAGGGGACGGTCCTGGCCAAGGGCATCGGGCTGCAGGCTGCCGCCGGGGTCCGAGGTGAGCGAGTCTCCGAGGATCTTGCCCTGCTCGTCGGCGATGCGGACCCGCGCCCTGGTCAGAGGCGGAAACTCTTTCATGACCCAGCGCGCCGATTCGGGCAGGTCGTCGGGGTGCTGAGTATACATGCTCATGAAGTGGCCCATCACCCGGCTCTGGGTGTTGAGTTGGGCCTCGGCCCGGCGCTCGAGGGAGCGCTCCATCCAGGAGAGGAAGAAAAAGCCGGTCAGGCTAAGGGATGCCGAAACGAGCAGAAGGTAGGTGAGAACCAGCCTTCCCTGAATCGTTTTCATCAGTCGAGGGCGAAGCGGTAGCCCTTACCCCACACCGTCTGAATGTACGACGCGGCTCCGCACTTGGAAAGCTTCTCTCGAATGTAGCGGATGTGAACGTCGACACTGCGGGCGTCCAGGTGCTCTGACCCCCACACCTCGCGCAAGATCTCGTCGCGGCTGAGAATCTCTTCTTTGCGTGAGAGCAAGAACGTGATCAGGTCGTATTCGCGCGGGGTGAGGTCGACCTGCTCGCCGTTGACCGTGACGCGACGACGCAACAGGTCGATTTCGACTTGGTCGTAGCTCAAGATGGTGCCGGTGCCTCCTCCGCCGGTCACCTCGCTGCGGCGCAGCAGGGCTTTGACGCGTGCCACCACCTCTTTGGGGTTGAAGGGCTTGACGATATAGTCATCGGCGCCCGTCTCGAGGCCCAAGATTTTGTCTACATCCTCGCCTCGCGCCGTCACCATGATGACAGGAATGGTCGAGAAACCCCGCAATTCGGCGCACACTTGAAAGCCATCCATGTCGGGCAGTCCCACATCGAGAAGCATCAGGTCGGGCGAGCCCGAGCGGACCTGATCGAGGGCGGCTTTGCCATGGTCGGCGGAGAGGACGGTGTAACCTTCGCGGATGAGGTTCATGGTCAAGATCTCGACGATGGCTTCTTCATCGTCGACGACCAGCACGGTTTTCGACATACTGGCGGGTTCGACTTACATGCCGGCTGGCCTTCCGCGGCTAGCGGCCGGTGTTATAGCCGGGGATGCCGGGAGGCCCGCCAAAGCCACCGGGGTGTGGCGGTGGGTGTCCCCCGCCAGGCGGAGGTGGCGGAAAACCGGGAGGCGGGAAGGGTGGATGCCCGTGGCGGGGAGGCGGCGGGGCCGGCTGCTCAGCCGGCGGCTCGGGCTGAGCAGGCTTGGCAGCCACTCGGGCCGGCTCCGGGGGCTTTTCGGGCGAAGGCTCGGTCTTTGGTTGGCGAGACGCTTTAGGATAGCTGCTGGCCCTGGGGTACGACGAGACCGCCGGCTTCGAGCGAGAAGTCCTCTTGGGTTCGGTCTCTTCCACCGGCTCGGGCACGAAAGTCGGCTCGGGCTGGCGGACGGCGGTGGGTTGCGGTCGGGAGGACGGCTGCGGTCGGGCAGTCTCGGCCGGAATATAATCAGGAGTCGGGCGGCTCGGCTCGCGCTCGGCCACTTTGGTCGATTTGAGCACGCTGGCTGGAGCCACCACCTCTTCGCGGGTGTCGGTGGTGACCACGGCCGGCGTTTCTTGCGGCTGGGCCCGGGTAGTGGGGCCATTCATCAGGCCGATGGTCAAGAAGACGGCGGCCACACAGACCATGGCCCAGATCAAGCCGGCCGGCACCCTGGGCGGTTCATCCATGGGAGCGGTCGAGGCCGGAACCTGAAAATCTTGAAGAGTGCTGGGTTTGGCCGTGAGGCTGGCAGCCAGGGCTGGATGGACGGCTGTGGCCGTGAACTGCTCGGTGGAAGGGCCGAGATTTTCGGTCATCTGCTCGGGGCCCGACAGCTCCTTAGTGACTTCACTCAGAGCACTCGAGGCATCCGACATCTTCAAGTAACGCTGCTCTTTGCGCAGGCCCATCATCTTGACCAGAACGCCTTGCAGTTTTAGAGGGATGGCAGGGTTGAGGTCACGAGGCGGCACCAGTTTGCTGCCATCAGAGATCAACTCGACCGGGCTCTTGGGAATCTGATTGGTCAGCAGGTGATACAGAGTGGCTCCCAGGCTGTAGATGTCCGAGCGCGGGTCGGTGCTGCCGGCCCCCTGGTATTGCTCGATGGGCGAGTAGCCGGCCGAACCGACCCCCTGGAGGAAGGTGGCCGTTTGATCGCCTGGGTCGAAGGCCCGGGCGATGCCGAAATCGATGAGTCGGATGGTACCCTGTTCGTCGAGCATGATGTTGCTCGGTTTGAGGTCACGAAAAAGGATGGGGGGATTCTGGGTGTGGAGGTAGTCGAGCACCGAGCAGAGCTGGCCGGCCCAATCGAGCACCTGAGCCACCGGAAAGGCTGCGCCCCGGCTATGGAGTTGCTCGGCCAGCGTGGTGCCCTTGACGTAGCCCATCACCAGGTAATACTTGCCGCCTTCTTCGAAGAAGTCGGTCACCGGCACGAGATTGGGGTGACTCAGATTGGCTAGGAAACTGGCTTCTTGTTGAAACTGGGCGATGGCTCGCTGCTGGTTCTCGGGGCTGGTCTCGGGGATGAACATCTCCTTGATGGCCACCGGCTTGTTGCCCAGCGCCTCGACCCGAGCGAGATAAACCGCCGCCATGCCTCCCTGGCCCAGCGGTTTCTCGACAACATAACGTCCCGAAAGACGGATTCCGGCGGTCAGCATTGAGGTGGCGCTCCTAAAGTCGCGATCGGAAGGACAAACCCTCTTCTCAATGTTTTAGCATGAAGTTGGCGACAACCTGCATCGAAATGTATAAAAAGTTTATAGGGTGGACAGTACGACCCGGTTGCGACCCTGGCTTTTTGCTTCATACAAAGCTTCGTCGGCTTTTTTGATGGGAAATTCCCAATGGCGGTCCGAGTCGACGGCGCACAGGCCCGCGCTGACCGTCACCGTGATGGCCCGCTCGCCATCACTGGTGGGGACCACAAAGGGCCGGCCGGCGATCGACTCGCGGATGCGCTCCAACAAGATCAGGGCTCCGTTGAGCGGAGAGTGACGGATGAGCACGATGAACTCCTCGCCCCCATAGCGTCCCAGCACGTCCTCGGCCCGGATTCCGGCTTGCAGACGCTGGGCCAGTTCCACCAGCACTGCATCTCCGGCGGGGTGACCGTAGCTGTCGTTGATCGATTTGAAGTGATCCACATCCAGCAGCGCCACCGAAGCATCGAAGGCGTGCCGCCGGGTGGCTGCATACTCTTCTTGCAGGCGCTGCAGGAAGGACTTTCGGTTGAGCACACCAGTCAGACCGTCCTTGGTGGCCCCTGTGTAAAGGTCTTCGAGCAGTTCGCGCACCGACTCGTCAGGGGTCTCCAGTCTTAGGGTTACTTCAGGGCCCAACCCCAGCACGTCGCCGTTCTTGAGCTTGGCGTCGGAGATTCTCTCGCCGTTGACGAAGACCCCGTTGGTCGAGTCGAGATCGACGGCCACGAGGGCGCCCTCGACCAGTTGGATCTTGGCGTGGGCGCGGCTGAGCCCTCGCCCCTCCAGCACGATGTCGGCCATGGCCGCCGACCGCCCCAGGGTGTGGACGGGCTGGTTGAGGGGGAAGGTCGCCCCTTTGTTCGGGCCTTTGAGGACCAGTAAGACCGGCTGACGCTTCTCCTCGGTCTTGTTGAAAAAACTGGGTGCGCTACCGAGCGCCTCAGTGGTGCGCTCTTCAAATGAGGACATAGGGTTCTCATTTGCTGCAAGGGTGACCCAAAGTCCTCCCCCGCGAGAGGGGAGGCCAGCCAGGTCGGCAGGTGGTCGCTACCCGCGCAGGCGCAGCCGCCGGTCGACGACCTCCGGCTGCTTAGTCGCGCGATTGCGCGATCAGAAGGTAGCGAATCAGGTGGGTCACGGCCATCAAGGCCGAGGCCACATAGGTCAGGGCAGCCGCTCCCAGCACGGCCTTGACGCCGCTGGCTTCGTCATTGGTCACCATTCCCGATTCGCGCAAGACCACCAGGGCTCGGCGCGAGGCGTCGAACTCCACCGGCAGAGTGACCAGGCTAAAGAGCACGACCGCAGAGAAGATCAGGATACCCAGGTTCAGCAGAGGCTTGATGCCCAGGAACAGGCCGCCAAAGAGCAGCAACATGCCGGCCCCGTTGCCGAAGTTGGCCAGCGGCACCAAACCCGAACGCAGCTTCAAGGGCCAGTAGTGATTCGCTTTCTGCAGGGCGTGACCCAACTCGTGGGCAGCCACACCCAGGGCGGCCACGCTGCGGCCATGATAGACAGGCTCTGAAAGGGCCAGCACGTCACGCTGAGGATCGAAATGGTCGGTCAGGCTACCAGGAGTCGGTTCTACGGCCACCGGCACTCGATTGCGCCGGGCCAGTTCGCGAGCCGCCTCGGCGCCGCTCAAACGGCGCGAAGCCGGAACCTCGGCGTAGCGGGCAAAGGTGCTTTTGACTTTCCACTGAGCGAAGAAGGTCAGCAGCATGGCCGGAATCAACAGAATGAAGGTTTGATCGTAGAACATTTTACTTCCTTTCGTTCTCTATGATACAACCCGCTCACTTGATGTTAGTTTCCGAACCGTTTGCAAACCGTTAGTTAGGGGACCGGGCGCTTCGCGCGGAGATTTGGGCCTAAATGTCGGCCGACTCTCGAACTGAGCGACAGCTCAGTTCGCCCCTTTCCCGGCCGGAGGCCGCTCCTATTCCCTCGAGCGCAGCGATGAGCTCCTTCTCCCGCCGGCGCAGCCGGCGCTCCCTGGCCGTCGAACTGTTCACACGGTGTCAACCGCTCCAACCCTGAGTTTGGCTAGAATAATAGGGCTATGACGATTCTATCGATTGGGCCGAACATACAACACACGGCTCGCGCTAACTCATGGGGTGGCGGCAGCTGGCAGAACGACCAGTACCAAAACGGCACCCAGAACCCCCAGAAAGACTACGAGATCGCCCAGCGGATGCAATTCTTGAAGGGCGAGATGGACCGCATCGCTTATGCTCTCAAGAACTGCGATGCCCAGGTCGCCGCCCTCGAGCAGAAGATCTCGTACAAGTCCAACGAGAACTACCAGCTCAACACCCAGCGCGAGAAGCTGGTCTACGATCTGGGTCAGACCGACCGCCAGCTGGCCGAAGCCACGGGCAAACAGGCGCGCATCAAAGAGAAGCTCCACGACCCCTACTATAAGTCAGAGTGGGGCTATCTTTCCCAGGAGCGCTACCAGGTGGCCGCCGAGATCTCGAACCTGCAGGCCGCTCGCGACCGCCAATACTGGGCCATTCAAGACCTCAACGGCAAGATTCAGAATAATCAGAGCGACATCCAGTGGGCTCAAAACGACTTGTCCAGCAAAAAGGCCGAGTGTCAGCGAAACAAGTACGAGTATGACACCTACGCCGCCGAGTACCAGTCGCTGCGCTACAAGTAGCTAACCTCGCCAGCGAGAGGCCTGGCGGGCCAGCCAGGGGCCGATGGGGGCGCCGATGGCGATGCCGACCATGGCCCCGACCACGCACAGGCAGATCAGGGTAGCGCTGGGGTTGGGCACGTCCATTTGGCCAGGAAAGCCATAGATGGTGGCATAGACCAGCAGGTGAGCCTCCATCCACAGAGTGGCTCCGATGAAAACCTGCAGGCCCGAGCCGGCCGCCCGGCCGGGTTCCGGGCGCAGGCCTCGCAAGAAGGCGAAAAAGGTGGTCAAGAACAGACCCAGCAAGCCCGAAAACACCACCAGGTTGCGCAGTTGAGAGAAGCTGGTGATGTGACTGGGCGAGTAGCCACCCCCCACCAGCAGGACCAGGGCGTGAAAGCTCACCGTGACCAGAAAGCCCCAGGCCATGGCCTGGGCCAGAGCAGTGCTGTTTTGGCGGCGGTCTAGCTTCATGAAGATATAGACGGGCAGAGCCAGCCAGGCAAAGCCCAGCGGCCAGCGCCAAAAGATCCCGCGGGCTCGCAGTTTGACCCGCTGGCGCAGGGCCTCTTTGCCGTCGAGTTCGGGATAGGCGCTATAGCCCTCGGAGAGCAGCATCGAAGTGGCCATCGAGCGGCGCTGGTCGTCGGCCAGATGGACCAACCTGGCGGCCCCGCCCTGATCGAGGAGGAGCCCTTCGAAGAGCGGGTTGCCGATGGAGTCGGCCGGATACGGTAGACCGAGCAAAACCGCCAGAGTAGGGGCAAGATCGCGCAGTTGGCCGTCGATGTGCGAGCCGGGCCGGACCCCGGCGCCGAGCATCAGCACCGGGCAAGACAGCACCTCGGCTTCGCGGCCACCGCAGCCGCCGGCCTGGCTCAATCCGTGGGTGCTTACCAGCACCAGCGTAGTCTGAGATAGGTCCACCCCGGCCAGCAATTGCTGCAATTGGGTGTCGAGGGCCAGGGCTGCTTCGGCGTATTCCTGGCCCACTCCGTGGCGATGGCCGACCTCGTCGAGATTGCGATACTCGCCCACCACCAGGGCGTGCTCGCCGCTCAAGAAGTCAGCCAGTGCTGCCGTCACCTGCCGATCGGCGTCGGCCGCCTCGCCCAGGGCGATGCGCTGCGAGTCGGCAAACTGCCCGCCAAACAGCACCGACCAGGCGTAAGACCCGGCCACTACACTGTCGCGGCCCGACTGGGCCAACCGCAGCATGAGCGTGTCGACGCTCGCCGGCCCTGGGTGCAGGTCGGTCAAGATGCCGGACAGGTCGGGGGGCGTGCCGGTCACGGCCGCGGTCAGGTTGGGCCAGTCAAACGACGGGATCTCGGAGGCCAACACGCCGGTTGCTCCCTGCCGGGCCGCCTGGGCCCAGAGCTGCAGCCGGGCGGCGGTGTCGGTGCGCAGTCCACCCACCGTCACCAGCAAAATCTGTCGCGACTTGGCCTCGCCGGTGAGAGCCCCGGGCGCGGTCACCCAATTACCGGTGGGGTAGTGCACCAGGCTGCCGTGGACGGCGACAGCGAAGAGTAGACTGAACAGGCCCAAACCGACCAGAACGGCCAGGGTCCCCCACGGATAGTGAAATTGGCGGCTCTCAGGAATTAGAGAACGGCCTTCTTTCTGGGCGGGTCGAAGAACGGTTTGTCGACCACCCGACAGCGCACCAGTTCGCGATCGTACTCCGCCAGGGTCTCGAAGAGCAACTCGGTGCCCACCTTCGCAAAGCGAGCGGGCACGGTGGCCAGGGCCAGATTTTTCTTGAGTAGAGGTGACCAGACCCCGCTGGTGGCTCGTCCCACCTGGCGCCGCGAGAGGTCGAAGATGGGCACCACGCCGCGCCAGGCCGTGCAGGGCAGGTGCACCGGCAGTTGGCGGCGCTCATAGAGCTTCTCCAGTTCTTCCATGTCGATCTCGAGACCGACGAGTTCCCAGGCTACTCCCCGGCGTTTCTCGGCCGCCAGGGCCTTCTGGCCGACGAAAGAGCGCTTGTTGAGGTGGACCGTCCAGCCCAGACCGATCTCGAAGGGGCTCGACTTCTGGGCCTCGGTGATGCAGTGAAAGGCCGGGTTGTAGTCGCAGTCGGCCAGAATAAAGCCTGCCTCGACGCGGGCCATGTCCAGGGCCAGCAGGCCGATGGGCATGATGTTATAGTCGCGACCCGCCTCCATCAATAGATCCCAGAGCTTTTCGGCGTGGGCTTTGTCGACCCACAGTTCATAACCGAGATCGCCGGTGAAGCCAGTGCGCGAGATGGTACAGTCAAAGCCATCGAGCTTGGCTTCGAGCATGCGAAAATAGCGCAGCCCGTCGAGGTCGGCTTGGGTGAGGCGCTTGAGGATGTCGCGTGACTTGGGGCCTTGCAGGGCCAGGGCCCCGATTTCGGCCGAAGTGTCACGAATCTCGACGTCGAGACCGACCGCGTTCTCGTCGAGCCAGAGAAAGCTCGGGTTGGCCGAGGTCAGGCGTAGATGAGTGTCCGAGAAGCGAAAGATCGCCCCGTCATCGATCACCTTGCCATCTTCATCGCACCAGCAGCAGTAGGCCACCTGACCGTCGCTGAGTTTGGTGACGTCGCGAGCCAGCACCCGGTCGGCCAGGGCGATGGCGTGTTTGCCGGTGAGGTCGTACTTGTAGAGCGGCGAGACATCGAGCAGGCCGGCCGACTCGCGAATGGCGAAATATTCGGGGTCGACCGAAACGCCGAAACGCTGCACGGCGAAGTAGCCGGCCCACTCTTTCCAGCACAGGCTCTTGCACAGGGGAGCCGTCTTTTCGTGAAATGCGGTTGCGATACCCATCAGGCGTCCTCTTTCTCTTCGTTCTTGCGTTGGTCGGTCTTGCGACCCTTTTTGAGGGCCTTGCCCACGGCCAGGCCCGCCCCCAGCAGCGAGAGGCCGGCGGCGGCCGCCAGGCCGGCTCCCACCGGGCTGGTGACGGCGCGCTTGACGCGTTGGGCCTTTTCGCGATTGCCCGGCAGCTGCAAGAGCACCTCGCGGGCCGCATTGGCTCCGCAGGCGCCGGTGGTGTTACCGCCCGGGTGGGTGCCCGAACCGCACAGCATCAAGTTGCGAATCGGGGTCTGGTAGCGCGCGAAACCGGCCATGGGACGACCGATGAAAAGTTGGTGCAGGTTGCGCTCGCCGTGAAAGATGTGGCCTTCGGTCAGACCGTAGACCTCTTCGAGATCGAGGGGAGTGAGCACCTTGCGCTCGAGGATGATCTCTTCGAGGTTGGGCACTTGTTCGGCAACCACCGCCAGGGCGGCGTCCAGGAACTTCTTCTGGCGCTTCCAGTTGCCTTTGCGCAGGTGGTAGGGCGTCCAGCGCACCTCGAGCTGCATGATGTGCTGGTCTTTGGGGGCCAGACTCGGGTCGAGCAGGGTGGGAATCGTGGCCGTAACCCAGGGAGCATCCGAGATCCGCCCGTATTTGACGGCGTCGGCCGCCCGCTCCAGAAAGTCGAGGTCGGGGCCGAAGTGGATTCGGCCGCCCAGGAACTTGCGCTGGTCAACGCCGGTCAGGCAGTGGAACAGGGGAAGCTCGGACAGAGCCAGGGTGATGATGGTGGTAGTGCCGCGCATCTGGATGTTGCGGACCTTGCGGTGGAAAGACGGGTCGAACTCGAGGGGATCCACCAGCTTCTGGAGGGTTCGCTTGGGATCGAGATTCGACAGAATGTGGCGGGCGCGCAACTCGCGTCCGTCGGCCAGACGAACGCCCACGGCCGTGCCCGACTCGATGAGCACGCTCTCGACTGCGACGCCGGTCTCGATGGTCTGGCTGTCGTCGCGAAGGACGGTGGCCAGCGTGTCGGTGATGGCTCCCATTCCGCCTTTGGTCATACCGGTGGGTCCGGCCAGGTAGCTATAGATGAGAGTGGCTGCCGTGCCGGGAGCGTACGGCCCATAGTGATGGCCGGCCAGGGCCGGTCCGGCCAGGGCCGCTTTGAGAATGTCCAGGTCGAACCACTCGTCGAGAAAGTCCTTGAGGCACATGGTGACCGTGCGCATCAGGCGATGCATGTCCTCGGGCCCCAGCAGCCGCAGTTTGAGCCCCAGGTTGGCCAACTCGACCAGGCCCAGGGGCTCGGAGGAGTCGGGATTGACCGGGGCCAGATCGAGAATGGCCTCGGTGGCCTCGCGCACGCGATTCATGAATCCGACGTATTGGCGATAGCGACCCGCGTCCCTGGGCGAGTGCTCGGCGATGGCCGCCACCGCCGTCTCGAGGTCGCGCGCCAGGGAAAGGTGGCGATCAGGACCCATCGGGCAAAACACGATGGGATCGTGATGGACCATCTGAAGTCCGTGGTATTTGAGGTTGAGTTCGCTCATAATGCGAGGTCGAAGCGGCTGGCCGAACGGAGTGGCCAGCGAGGCTCGAAAGCCCGGATGGAACTCCTCGGTGGCCAGACAACCCCCCACGATATCGCGTTTTTCTAACACGACGACTTTCTTGCCCTCGCGCGACAGTTGGGCCGCGGCCACCAGTCCGTTGTGACCGGCCCCGATGATGATGGCGTCATAGAAGCTGCTCATGCCTTAACCACCTCTCCATTGCGCATCGACTTGTGGTCGCGCAGGATTTCTTGGGCCGCAATGGCCCCGGGTGCGCCCATCACGCCACCGCCGGGGTGGACTCCCGAACCGCACATATAAAGCCGTTTTAAAGGCGTGCGGTAGTGGGCCCAGGCGGGTACGGGACGGAAGAAGAACATCTGCTCGAGCGAGAGTTCTCCGTGGAAGATGTTGCCCTCGGTCAGGCCGAAGTCGCGCTCGAGATCGAGGGGAGTGAGCACCTGGCGATCCACAATCGAGGATTTCAGGTTGGGGATGTACTCGGCCAGCGTGTCGACCACGGCGTCGCCGAAAGCCTCGCGCTGGTCGTCCCAATGTCCGTCGGCTAGCTTATAAGGTGCGTACTGGACAAAACACGACACCACGTGTTGGCCGGGCGGCGATACATCGGGGTCGATGACCGAGGGCACCACCACGTTGATGAACGGCTTGCGCGAGAAGCGTCCGTATTTGGCGTCATCATAGGCTTGCTCGAGATAGTCGATGGAGGGAGCGATGGAGATGTCGCCCATCATGTGTTTGCCCATTCCGGGCAGACAGCTGAACTCGGGCAGTTTGTCGACGGCCAGATTGACCTTACCCGACGATCCGCGATACTTGTAGGTGCCCAGCCCGTCTAGAAAGTCGGGCTCGAGGTGATCCTTACCGACCAGACGGTTGAACGTCATGTTGGGGTCCAGACTCGAGGCAACGACCTTGGCCCGCAGCTCTTCGCCGTTTTCCAGCACCACACCCTCGACCTGACCATTGTGGACCAGCATCTTCTTGACGCTGGCCTCGGTGCGGATTTCGCAGCCCAGGTGTTGAGCGGCCCGAGCGATGGCCATCGAGATGCCGCCGGTGCCGTCTTTGGGCAGACCCCAGGCGCGATAGACTCCGTCGATCTCGCCCATGTAGTGGTGCAGCAAGACATAGGCGGTGCCCGGCGACGAGACCCCCAGGAAGGTGCCGATGATGCCGCTCACCGACATGGCCGCGATCAGGTTCTCGTTCTCGAACCACTCTTTGAGATAGTCGACCGCGCTCATGGTGAAGAGCTTGATGACGTCGACCATGACATCGGGCTCGAGTTCGCGAAAGCGTTTGCCCACCTGCATCAGCTTGAGGAGTTCGGCCGGATTCCAGGATTCTACCTGGGGGGGAACCATCGACAAGAAGGGCCGCACAAAGCGGCAAATCTTCACCATCTGGCGCGAAAAACGAGGCATCATCTCGGCGTCGCGTTGCGAGAAGGTGCACAGGTGACGATAGGTCTCGGCTGAATCGTCGGTGCGCAGGATGTAGCGACCATCGGGCAGCGGGCAGAACGTTGACGGTAGCGGCACGATCTCGAGACCGTGACGGGTCAGGTCGAGATGACGAATGATCTCGGGCCGCAGCAAGCTGACGATGTAGGAGCACACGGAGAAACGAAAACCGGGAAAGATCTCTTCGGTGACCGCGCACCCGCCGAGCACGTGGCGCCGTTCGAGCACCACGGTTTTCAGGCCGGCTTTGGCGAGATAGCCGCCCGTCACCAGGCCGTTGTGGCCTCCTCCGATGACGATGGCGTCGTAATGTTTGGCCAAGGCGAACCCCCTGTCTGGCCGCGTTGCGGCCGGGAAAATACTGGCCCCGCGCCTTCTTCGCCGTCGACGGTTTTACCTACTCGAGCAGCATCACGATCTGGCGTAGCCCGCTGCGCGTCTTGCCGACGCTCAGCCCGTAGCGGGTGAAGCGGTATTGAGCCAGGAGCTCGGGCAGTTTATCGCCCACCAGCATCGACTCGCCCTGGACGCTCGAGGCTGGAGCGGGAATGTCGATAATCAGCTGGGCCCGTCCGGCGTGGACGTGTTCAGACTGTCGCGAAACCGCCAGCCACCGGGCTTCGCTCTGCAGGCGGTGGTCGCGCGAGAGACCGCTTTGGGCTAAACCCAGAGTTTCGTCCAGGTCTTGCTCCCAGGCGCTGTCGACCTGGGCACCTTGAAAAAGCGGGCCAGCCGGGACAGCCGGAGCCACCGGGGCGGCTGCTGTCTGGTAAGGCACGCCGGGCACCTCGGCGGTGGCTGCCCTGATGCGGTCCTGGGGCAGGGGATGAGAACCCACCAGAGTGTTGAGAAAGCCTGGCGTTCCGCCCGATTGCTTGGAAAGTTTCACCAGGGCCGAAACGGCATAGACCGGGTCATAGCCGGCGGCCGCCATCAGCCGGATGCCGTCGTGGTCGGCCTCACGCTCGTCAGCCTGGCTCCATTGACTGGACATGACGGCGTTGGCGAGTTTGGCCAGGTTGGCCGAGCCCTGGTCGATTTGACCTTTGTTGAGCACGCCGATGATGGCCAGCAGGCCGGTCTGGGTGTAAACGGCCTTCTCGAGCTGGTTGACCGAGTGGCGGCGGGCCACATGGGTCACCTCATGACCCAGTACGAAAGCCAGTTCTTCATCGGTCAGCGCGTTCATCAAGCCACGGGTCGTGTAGATGAAGCCCCCGGGGAAAGCCAGCGCGTTGAACTGGTCCATGTCGGCCACTTTGAAGGTGTACTGGATATCCTTGCGCGAGGCAGCCGCAGCCAGAGACTGGCCGATGCGATTGACCCGCTCTTGCATGGCCACGTCCTGCACCAGGCCGTACTGTTGCTCGAACTTATAGGCGGCTTCGCGCCCGATCTGGACCTCTTGAGCGGTCGAGATCATGCCGGCCAGGGCGGGTAGGGCCAGCAGAGCCAGACAGAGCAATAGCCAACGGATCGGTCTCATCGAAAGCAGCCTTCTCATTCTTCTAAGCGAAACCTGCCGGGCGGGGCGGGGTTTCTCCCGGAACGCAACCAGGGGCCCGCGAGGAACCTCTCGCCCCCACGGCAAATTCGCTAGCGATGGCGGCGGCGCTGGATTACACTTACTCGTATGTGGCGGGCTCTCGGCTCGAGAACGCTCGGCTGACCCTGGCGACCTGCTCGGGCGGCCAGCAACATCCCTACTTCTTCGAGGGGCGGCTGCTCGAGCCGCGCACGGTGGCTGATCAGCTACTGGTGCTTACGAAAGTGGTGCGCACCCACTTCTTTTTGCGGCGGCCGGCCATTCTCGACCCGGTGCTCACGGCCGGGCAGGGGGTCTTGCGGGTCGAGGGCTTTAGCGGTTGTTGCGGCGTCTATGCCCGCGTCGACCTGCACGAGCGGGCCTTTGATGCCGAGCTGGTGGGGCGGGGAACCACCAACGTCGACTTCAACGAACCGATGCGCGCAGCCCTGGCCCGGGTCCGGCCCGAGGAAGAGGTTCGCCTGGCGGTGGGCGAGCACGAAGTGGCGCTGGCGCGGGGCGAACACAAGACCGTCGAGAAGAAGGTCAAGCTGCCGGTGCGTTGGCTCAAGAGCTTCTCGGAAGTGCAAGCCTACGGACCCGGCCTCGAGCCGCGCTTCGAGGTCAAACCCGCCGGGGCGCTGGCCTTTCTGCGCTCGTTGCCTAAGACACCGCCCAAGCGAGGGCAGTGGGTGGTGGCGACGGCCGACTCGCTGCGCTTGTCCCAGCGCGAGAAAGCAGGAGCGGTGAGCCTGTCGGGGCTCCACCGTTTGGCTGTGCTCGAGCCGCTGATCTCGGGCAGTCAGGGGTTGAAGGTCTGGTATGACGAGGCTTCGGGGGTCAGCGCCTGGGAGGTCGCCTGCACCACCGGGCGCTTCTTCTTGATGCTGTCTCCCGAACTGTATAGGGGCTTTTCGGGCGAGGGGCAGAACCTGGCCAGTCTGGCCGCCGGCCAGGGGGTCGAGCTAGTGAACCGAATGCGAGCCGAGCTGCGCTGGCAATCACGGCTCGACCCCGAGGCCATGGCCCTCAAGTTGGGCTGTAGGGTCGAGCAGGTGAAGAGCGCGCTGGTCGTCCTGGGTGCGCGGGGGGTGGCTGGTTATGACGTTGCTGAGAGGGCCTTTTTCCATCGCGAGTTGCCTTTTGATCTCGAGGCGGTGGAAGCCCTCGAGCCCCGGCTGAGAAGAGCCCGCAAGCTGGTCGCCGAAGGGGCCGTGGCTCGGCAGGGCGAGGCCGATTATTCGGTGGTCGGCAAGACGGCCACCCACTTCGTGCGGCTGAGAGCTGAAGGGGACCGCTGCACCTGTCCCTGGTTTTCGCGCCACCAGGGCCAACGGGGACCTTGCGCCCACATCCTGAGCGTGCAGCTCGGCGGCGATGACACCTGAAGAGCTGACCCGGCTGGTCGAGTCGGGGGCTTCTTCCCAGCTTGTCGAGGCGCTGGCTTGCCTGTCTGAAAAGCAGCGAAAAGAGCTAGACGAGACGGCCCATCAGCTCTATCAGCACCCCCCGGCCGACCGCGACCAGGCCCGAAAACGTTACGATGCCGTCCGGTTGGCCGTGTTGGGGCTGTGCAGATCAGCCCGGGTGAAGTCGCTCTTTCTGTTCGGACCGGCCGGGTTTACCACGCAGGTAGTCGAGGTGCTCAGCGCTCGGCGCCCCTCGTGGGCCGGCAAATGGTTGGCGCATCGGCTCGAGAGAGACCAGTCCGAGCTGAGCTATCAGGCCATTGACGAACTGGTGGCGCGAGGGGTCGTCCAGCGACCGTCCGGTGAGGGCTATTACCGACTGCTGGCCAACTACCAGCAGCGCGAACTCGCGCTGTCGGACTGGTTGCGCCAGAACCGGCGGGTGACCGAGCATGAGCTGTGGCAACTCTTCTCCATCGAGAGCACCGCCTTCAATAGCTATTTTGACGAAGAGAAGCCTCCCTGGCCGGGTTACGAGAGCTGGACCACTGCTCTGGTCAAGCTCAGTGACGAGGGCCTGCTCGAACGCGACCGGCTACTCGACCACGGCCTCGCTGCCCTGGGGCGCGATTTCAAGCAGAATCAACTGTCGGGCTTTCGCAAGTTCCTCGAGCGGCTCAAGCCCACCGACGATGAGCTGGCCGCCCGCCAGAGCGGTCTGCGAGAACTGCTGGCCAGCCCCACCAGTCACGTGGTGAATTTTGGCCTCACCTGTTTGGGTCGATTGGGGCGATACAAGCGGCTCGAGGTAGAGCCGTTGATGACGGCAGTCGAGCCGGCTTTGAGTCATTCGACCAAGGGCACGGCCATGAAGGCCCTGAAGTTGGTGGCCCGGGTCGGCGATCCCGCACCGTTGGCGGCGCGGGCGCTCGCCCACCCCTCGGTCGACGTGCAGAAGCTGGCCCTGGACCTGGTGGAAAGAAGCGGCCGAGCCGCAGAGCTGCTGGTCGGCAAGATCGAGTTTCTGGCGGCCAGCCTGGTTCCGCAGGCCCGGGAGCTGGCGGGTCAGACCCGGGCTAGAGCCGTGAGCGTAGAGTTGGGGCCACCCCCGTCCGAGGCTCGGGAGTGGCAGGCCCTGCCTGAACTAGAACGCCTGGAACCCATCGCCGATGTAGAAGAGCTGATCGACCGGGTGGCGGCCGCCATGGAATCGGTCGAAGACGGCGAAGAGGTCGAACTCCTGCTCGACGGGATTGGCCGGTTGGGGCCATCACGCCCGCCTGATTTCGAGCTGCGCACGGCCGCCCTGCGGGTCCGGCTCGAGAGCCAGCCCGCCAGCGAAGTCGTGCGTGGGCTGGCGGCCAGCTGGTCAGGACTGCCGTCGGCCTTACGCGACTTGCTGCTGACCTGGTTCACGGGCAAGCTCCACTACACTCCCCACAACAGCTATTACAAGCCGGCTCCGGCGGGTCGCTTTCTCGAGGCGAGAGTGCGAGCGATCAGTCAGCGTCTGGCTCGAGGCGTCGTGACTCCGAGCCTGGCCCTGCCTACCCATCGGGGTGGATGGATCGAGCCAAGAAAGTTGATCGGCCGGGCGGTGGAACTCGGCCATGACTTCCCCCGAGAAGAGCTGATGGCAGCCTTCTTGCGGCTGGCCCCTGAGGGGCGTGACGATGCCCTCGAGGCAGCCGCAGGCTTAGCCAGCACCGTGGGCTTACTGACCCGTTTCGCTCTCGGCGGCGGCTATCCGCCCGGCCCCAGGGACCGCGAATTCGCGCCCCTCTGGCTGGCGGCCGCCCGGGCGCGTGAGCCTCACGGCGACCATGCCGAGACGCTGGCGGCCCTGGGGGTCAAAGCGCCTGGACCTGACGGATTTGAGGCCGCCCGGCCGAGCTGGTCGATCGGGCTCGAGAACAGCTTTCCACGCTTGCGGGTCGAGTTTCCCGAACCGCCCCGACAGGGCGTGTGGGGATCGCTGGTGGGTCGCTTGAGAACTCCGCTGGCGCCCGAGCAGATGCCCACCGCTGCGCTATTCGACTCGCAGGTCCGCGGTTGGGAGACGGTGGACTATACCGGAGTCTGGCTGGTGCGCTGGCTGGGCCTGACCTTTCCCATCAAGCCCGACGGACTTTATCTCGAGGGGATCCGAGCCATGCTCTTTCGCGTCGATATGGATAGCTCGGGAATGGCTCCGAGTTTTCCCTTTATCGAGGCCCTGGCCCAGCCTGGGCGAGTCTGGTCGGAGCTCGCTCGGCTGGCTTTTTGGGTAGCGCTGGTGGGCAAGGATGCCGACTGCCGAGCGGTGGCGGTTGACCTGGGGCTGGAGGCCATCGAGTCGGGTCGCACTCACCCCGTGCCTCTGGCGGCCACCCTGGTTCAAGCCGATCAAGCGGGTTGGGTCAAGGCCAACCGCCTGGCCGCAGGCCTGGAAGAGATTGCCCGGGCGAGTGAGCTGGCAGCGGTGGTGGTGGCCGAGTGTCTCGACGCCTATCTGGCCCGGGTGGCCGGTCTGCCCCGGGCCCTGCACCATCTGCTGGAGTTGCGCCTGGATCTGTCCACCCGTCTGCAGCGACCGCCGAGCGATGAGGCCCGGCGTCGCCTGAGCCAGTTGGAGGGTTCGGGTAAGGCGGCTCGGCTGGCGGCTAGCCTCGCAGCAGTCTAAGATTAGACCACAGGGCGATGGATTGGCACAGGCGCCGCATCCAATCTGGATCCAACCCGTGGAAGTGAGCGGTCGAGTCGTCCCAATAGGCGATTTGATAACGATGCCAGTTGGGTTGCTCTTCGACTGGAGCAAGGTCCCGGAGCAGGCTTGCGAGGCGGGGGTAGGCGTGGTTCCAGTCGGGGTGGTCCGACCAGGCCAGGAGACCGCCCGGCCCCAGACTGGTCCGCGCCGCCCGCACGAAGGCCGCGCCCAGAGTGGCCTCTCGGGCGGGGTCGATGACCACCGCCCCGAAAGCGGCCTGGAACCGCCTGGGCAGGCGCCGCACGTCGGCTTGCTCGAGGTCGAGAGGCAAGCCCGAGCCGGCCAGCCAGTCGAGCACCCGCGGGTCGAGGTCGACCACCGCGATGGAAAACTGACCGAGCAGCGACAGCGCGACCGAGGTCGCGTCGTCGTCCCCCAGAAAGAGGACCGACGCTCCCGAACTAAGGTGGGCCGCCAGGCGCTGGGCTCGGCGCCAGGTCGAGTCGAAGTCGATACGGCCCTGAGCATAGCGCTCGGACTCGGCCGGAGCCTCTGGTAAAAGTTGCTCGAAAGCCTGGCTCCAGGCCGGCGGCGGGGTAGGGGGAGGATGGTGCAGCCGGTCATAGGTGTGGCCGGCCATGCGCAGGCCGTAGCGCAGGATCCAGCGCTGAAAACCGGGCTCGGTGTTGAGGCTGGCCGGCCGCCGATGGCACCCCTGACGGTGAAGAAGTTGCTCGAGCCGTTGCCAGAATTCGGCGGGCGTGTAGGGTTCGTCCGGTGACTCGCCCAGGGGCTCGCCCACCAGACGACTGAGTGCTAACCGCATTGCAGCGCCGAGGCGATGGCTGCGTGGTTGTCGGGGTAGCGCTGGCGGACGGCCGCCATCACGTGCTCGAAATTGGTGGCGTTGACGAAGTTCTCGGTGATGGCGATGCAGCTTCCCACGTTCTGGGTTTGATGCCACCACCGGCTGGGGGTAAAGAGCAACTCGCCGGGTAAGGTGGTGCCCACATAGGCCGTGGCCTCGGCCATGAGCGGATAGCGCTCGAGGTCGAGAGCGAAGGCGTCGGGCTTGCCGCCATAGATTTTGGCACCGTCGTCGGGATGGTAGAATACCCATTTCTTGGCCCCGGTGATGACGACGTTCCAGGCGCTCGAGTTGAGCAGGTCGACATGCAACTCGCTGCCCGAGCCGGTGCCACCGATGTAGATCCAGCGCCAATCGACCCGCATGTCGCCACTCAGGCGGTCGGTCCAATTGTCGGCGAAATAGACCGGCACGGTGTAGTCTTCGAGCAGCTCGGGGCAGGTGTCGGCGAAGGTCCAGTGCTTGAGATACCAGGGGCGACGCTCCACCGGTTTTTCGACCTGGTCGAGAAAGTCGCCCAGGGGAGCCTGAAACTGCTGGCGGGGGGCGCCGGTGCGATAAAGGGTGACCGGAACCTGGCTAAACTTCTTGCGAAAATAGGCTATGGACCATTTGGTCAGAGCCGGCCAGCGCTCGATCTCGTCAACCTGTTCGAGAATCACCGGAAGGCCGGGTCGGGCGTATTCTTCCAGAAACTGCTGCGGACTCAGCTGGCGGCGACGCTCGATCGACTTCTCCATCGCTCCGACTTGCAGGCCCGCAGGCGTAGCTCCTGCATGGTATAATTGCCAGATGGACCGACGCTGCCCCGACTGTCACCGCCTGGTTGTCGAGAAATCTCCGCGGTGCGAGTGCGGTCATCGTTTCGCGCGCAAGTTGCTGCGCCACCAGGTGACCGAGTTTCTGGGTCCCAATGACCTCGGGGCCGCCTCGGGGGCGGTGTCTCGCTCTCGTTTTCTGTGGCGGGCAACCATTCTTTGCTTCGTGGTTCTTTCGGGGGTGGCGGTGCTGGCCTTCTCGAGAACCCTTGATCGGGTCCTCAACGGCGACTACTTGAGAGTCTACGTCTCGATCGGCCTGTTGTTGACCGGGGTGGTGCTGTTGGTGCTGGTCTTCGATGGCATCCGCGACGCGGCCGCCCGCAAGTTGATGGCCGACCCCAGCCTGGGCAAATGGGTATGCTGGGGACTCGGGTCTTTCTTTTTGCTAGGGGGAATATTTGGTTCCGCCCAGGGCGTGATGGTGGCGTTTTTGGGTGGCTTTCTGCTGGTGATCGGCGTGCTATTTCACGTGGCTAATCTGGGCGACGGGCAGAAGTAGCCGCCAGACTCGACCCGCCGCCGCCCGCCATGACGGCGAAAATGGGCAGGGTGACGATCAGGGGAGTGAGGTGAAAAAGTACCAGCAGGCCGCCCCAGCCTAGCAGCATCAACAACAGCGCTTTGATGAGCCCACGCAGCCACCGAAGCAGCTTCTCGAGGGGGGCAACCCAGGCCAGCGACACCACGCGTTCGCAGTGCAGGCAGGTGGCCGCCGCGCTCGAGGTGATCTGGCCACACCATCCGCAAGTCCGCGGGTGTGACCAGTCTGATCGCCGTTCTTGCATGCGAACATATTTTCCATCGGCGAGGGGGGAACCTTCATGGTCGCGTTCGTCAGTGCCGGTCGTGGCCGAAGAACATCTTCTGGAACTGGTCGCCTTTGCGAGCGATAACCTCGGTGCATTTGGCTAGATGGGCGGCCGAAGCTTCGGCCTCGACGGTGCCGGTCAGGACCAGATGTCCATCGCTGATGGCGAAGGTGCCATAGAGAAGGCTCGAGTTCAAGACCATGAGCTTACGAAGTTGATCGCCGTCAAGGCCCCGAGCCTCACCGACGGTGGAGGTGATGCGGATGAAAGTCACGCCCTCGCTGTGGTCCGGGGCCAGGATGACCCCCTGGCTTCGCCCAGGTTCTACCGAGATTTCAAGGCTGGCCTCGACGTCGTCCTCGTCGAAAGTCTCGAAACTGGCGGTGGTGGCGAGGACCGAGGCGACCTCATTAACTCTAGCTTGGAAGTCCATGGACATCCCCCGTCCTGGGTTGATGGAAATTCACTTCTCGCGCCCGCCACGGCTTCCCTGTCAAGAAGCGGCCCTTCGGGCCGGAAAGGAGCGGCCCGAAGGGCCGGGAGAAGGAACTCTTGCCGCGCTCCTCGTCGGCCGCAGGCCGAAATCTCAGCCGCAGGCTGCTCCCTGTCGAGGCGCAGCGTCGAGGTCAGGCGACCAGGATGTAGCGCTCGGCGGTGCCGGCCCCGGGGCAGAGGTTCCATTCCTGGGGCATCAGGCTGAAAGGGGTTTCTTCGCGGCGGGGCTCGGCAGTCGAGAAGACGGTGGTGTCTTGCACGGCCGGGCCTTGAGGGATGTTCTCTTCGCCCAGGGTGGTGCGGTCGGCCAGCAGCCAACCGAAAGGAACCACCGTTTCTTCTTCGGCCGGTTTCTTGGCCTCGGTATCCTGGTCGCGCTTGGCGTCTTTGAGCTTGGGAACGAACCCGATCTGGGTCATGCGCCGGAGGTAGGTCGCCAGGGAGGGATGCTTGGTCTCTTCCTCGTTGCGGCGGGCCAGCACATCGCTGTAGGTGGCGCCATTGAGGGCCTCGCCGTCGTCGACGCGGGCAATGGCGCCGGCGATGGCACTTTTCCAGGCGACTTCCCTGGCTGCTATGGCTCTGATCGGGGAGATCATTTCACATCTAGCCTAATCTGGGGGCCTGAAAGATGTCTGAAAACAGACATGTGGGCCCCTTCTCCTCTATTGTAGTCCTGGCCAGGGGCTAAAGATGTAACAAAGATGTGAACGGTTCGCCAGGGCTAGCCCTTTTCGGCGTGGGCCTTGGCGATCTCGTCGAGGCGTTGATCCGAGCGGCGGATGCGACCGGTCAGGACCTTGAAGATCTCGAAGGCGATCTCGGGCATCTGGAAGACCAGTTCTTTGAGCTGCTCGCCTTTGAGCACCAGCACTCGAGTGTCGGCCATGGCCACCACACTGGCGCTCCGGGGTTCATCATCGAGAATGGCCATTTCGCCAAAATACTGGCCGGCCCCGATGGTGGTGAGCATCAGTTGTTCTGAGCTGCCGTGGTTGATGAAGATGCCGACCTCTCCTTCGACCACGACATAGAGTTCATCGCCCACGTCTCCCTCGCGAAAGATCATCTCTCCCTTGAGATATTGCTCTTCTGAGAGCAACTGATTGATGGCCTCGAGTTGCTCGAGGGTCATCTGCGAGAACAACGGAACCTGGCGCAGGACCAGGAGATGCTCCATGACTTCCTCCCGGCCGTGGGCTTCGCCCGAACCGTTCGACGAGCCTTCTGCGGCCATGCGGATCCATGGGTTTTCGCTGTCTTTGACCAGCTTCTCGACCTCTTCGAAGTTGGACGGTCCGTTGACCTGGCCCCGGACGGACGGCAGCTTGTCGTCGAGCGTGCCCTCTTCGAGCATCAATACCAGCAGACTCGAGGCTTCGCGGTCGCCGAGGTTGGAGAGCACTTCGAGGGCATCGGCGCGGACCCGGCTATTGGCGAAGCGCAGCACCTTTTCGACGCTACGAATCAGACTGCCGCCCTCGACCGCCTCCAGGATACGAAAGGCTAGAAAGCGATGATTCTTGACTGCATTGTCGAGCGAGAGCTTGAGAAATCGAAGGCGCCGATCCTGAGAATCGGGGGTATAGTGCAGCGCCATCTGATAAGTCCAGGCGTGACGCACCCGCTCGCGCAGCTCGCGCGCCAACACCTCGCGGGTGCCCACTCGCGAGGCCTGGCCGAAGGCTGCCACGGCGGCCGTGGCCGTGCGGACACTTTCGCTCGAGAGATAGACCGAAGCCGCCTTGAGGCCTCCCATCGGTTCGAGCTGCGCCAGCTGTTCGGCCGCCAACTGGCGCACCTCGCGCGACTCGTCGCGCAGACTCCGGGCCAGGATTCCCAGGGCGTCCGGGTCGCGCTGGCCCTTGAGGGCCAGCAGACGCACGGCCGCCAAACGTTCGGCCGAATGCGGACTGTTCTGGTGGTGCTTGAGCCGATCCAGCGATAGGGCGTCGAGATGATGGCGGGCGCAGCACTCGAGGGCGCCCGCTCGAATGGCCGGCTCGGAATGGTCGCAGAGGGGATCGATGCGCTGGACCAATTCGACCGGAAGCCGTTCTAAAGCGGCCGAGACCGCCCGCGGGTCTTCGGACTCGAGCATCGAAACCAGATGTTGGTCCCCTACTGGGCCGCAGCGAAGGCAGGCCTCGGCCTGGACCAGCAGGTCGGCGTCGTCGAGGAGAAATTCGAAGTCGTCAAAGTGCAGCATGGGGAAGGCCTCGACGGCCGCCAGGCGCACCGAAGGATCCGCGTCTTTGAGGGCTCTGCGTCCCTCGGTCAGGTAGCGTTTGTTGTCGTAGCGAGCCAGGGCTCGCAGGCAGGCCCGACGGAGCCGGGGCTCGGGATGAGAGAGGCCCTCGACGATGGGCTCGAAGTGGCTCTGGCGGGCGAAAGTGTCGATCAGGGGCAGGACCGTCTTGGTGGGAGCTCCCTCGTTGAGCAGTCGGCGCCAGACTTCGGCCAGCCGCGACAATTCGAAGGCGCCGACTTCTGAGCCGAGTTCGGTCAGGTCGAGCCGACCGGCCCGTAGTTCGGTGATGAGGGTCTTGAGATATTCTTCGCGCACTTTGAGGTTGGCGCACAGATAGATGACGGCGGTGAAACCGCCGGCCAGGCAAAGGCGAAAAGCCGTGAGTCGGTCGCTGAGAAACAGCAGGGCCACCCCCGCGGCCACCATGCCGGTGTAGACCACCATACCCTCGAGAAAGGCCCGCATGCGTCCCCGGAAGCGCGCGGGGAGAGCGTTGTAGACGAGGTTTCGGATGGGTCCCGAGATGGCGTTTTCGACCGTCTCGCGGTTGATGCGGGCCACGCAGGCGGCCGGCAGCGCATAGGAGGTAGCGAGATATCCGAAGGAGAGCACCGTGAGGATCGGATGGACCACGTTCGAGGCGGCCACCCCCAGACGGGTGATGAGAAAGGGAGTGATGACGACCTCGAGCAGGATCTCGAGCAGGTTGGTGGCGGCCAGGAAAGCGCCTAGAAAGACCGCCAGTTTGCGCTCGTCAGGAAAAGCATGGGCCAGAATGTCAGAGTAGAGATACTGCAGCACGAAGAGCGACAGGACCATGGCCACTGCCGAGGCCATCAGCCATCTTCCCAGCGACGATTGGCGCAGATAGAGAACCGAGGCCCGCATGCCGTCAAACGAGGTTTCGTCGGCCTCTTCTAACTCGAGGGGTCCCCAGCGGCGCAAGTTGCGCCGGGAGGTGCGTAGCAGCACCGCCGCCCCCAGCAGGCTGAGCACCCAGGCCGCCAGGAGGAGTAAGGCTCCGGTAGGAGAGGAGGCCAGCAGTCCCGCCAGAAGCCCTCCGGCCAGGCCACCAAAGCTGCCGCCCACGGTAAACAGAGGGAACAACCGCTTGGAACTCAGGGTGTCGAAATAGTCACCCGTGAAGGTCCAGAAGTGATTGGTGAGCACGGCCAGAGCTAGATAGTAGAGGCAAAAGAGGGCGGGAAAGGTCCAGCCCACTCCCAGGGCCGCGCCATAGGCGCAGCCCCCCACGGCCACGGCCAAAATGCCGAGGATTTTGATGAAATAGGCGTCGTTGCGAGAGCGGTCAACCCCTAGCGCATAGACCAGCGAGCCGAAGACGGTCACCAACGAGGCGGCCACGAAGGTTTGCGGAAGGATACCGGCCCCAAAGCGGGTCAAGAGAAGCGACTCGGCTCCGACCAGACCGAGGGTCTGGGCCAGGTTGATGAGACCTAACAGGCTCAGGAAAAAGAGAAACCGGGCCCGTTCGGTCGGGCGAACGGAGGCCAGGACCCGCCAGAAAAGGTTCATCAGGCTGTTGTGTTAGCCGTCTTTGTTCTTTGCCCTTCTGGCTCGCCAACGTCGTAGCAGGAGAAACGCGATCAGTCCGCCGGCCAGGGCGGCCACGAAAGCGACCACCGGGGCGACCAGGGCCGTCACGCCCAAACCCAGGGCGGCCACATCTTCGCAGGTACTCTTGACGGGGGCGGCTACTCCGGCGGTGGCGGTGTTGGCGGCCACTCGGGTACCGGTTTTGAGCAGGTGGATGGGCAAAGTGGCTCCGCCGGCCAGACAAACGGCGGCCACGTAGGCCACCAGGGGGTTGTCGTGGCTGATCACGGCCAGCACGGCCACGGCTCCGGCGGTGGGGCGTACGGCCGTGTAGACGGTGTCGAGAGCGGTGTCGACGGCCGGAACCTTGTCGGCGCCGATCTCGAAAATGGTGGCCGAGCCCAGCGCGATCAGGGCGGGCGTCGAACTAAGCCAGGCGAAGGCGGGGGCCAACTGGTAGACATCCGCCCAACCCATACGAAAGCCGAGACCCAGCAGAAAGAGCGGAAGAAATGCCCTGAAGCCGGCGGTAGCAGCCAGGCTGGCGCCCAGGAAAAGGCTGATGATGATGTCCACGATCGACTAGTTCGTTTTTGAGTCGTTTTTTCCTTTAGGCAAATCGCGCTGGGGAAGCCGAAACCAGAACTCGGTTCCGTTCGGAGGCTCGCTTCGCACCCCGAGTTGGCCCCCATGCGCTTCCACCGCCATGCGGCAGAAGGCCAGACCCAGCCCGGTGCTGTAGCGATGCCTCTTGCCAGCCTGAACGAACTTCTGGAACAGCCTCTGCTGGTCTTCTGGGCTGATCCCCGGGCCGTTGTCGCGGATGGCGAAATGGATGGCATCCTCGGTTCGAATCAGCTCGAGTTCTACTCGTCCGTCTTCTTTGGGAGCATATTTGGCGGCGTTGTCGAGCAGGTTGACCAGCACGCGGCGAATCATTTCAGGGTCGCAGGCGAAGGGTTGCTGGTCGGTGCCGCTGACCACCAGCTGAGATTGGCTGCCGGTGAGGGGGCGCGAGCTTTCCAGAGCGGCGGCCACCACGGCTTCGGTGGTCGTTTCTTCGACATTCAACTCGAAATCGGCCTGCTCGATCTTGTTGAGGTCGAGCACCGCCGAGATCATCTCCAGTAGCCGGTAAGAGTTGGTCAGGGTTTTGGTGACGAAAGCCTTTTGCCGCTCCTCGAGCTTGGGGTCGAATTCGAGTAGTCGCTGAAACCCGATGATGGCGGTCAAAGGGCTCTTGAGGTCGTGGATGAGCATGTGAACCATCGAGTCCCGCATTTTTTCCAGTTCCTGCAGCTCGGCGAATTGTCGTTTGCTCAGGTCGTAGATCCGTTTGAGGCGCAAGGCGTTGCGGACTCGAAGGGTGGTGTCGTTGATGTTGATCGGTTTGGTAATGAAATCATTGGCGCCCGCGCGGATGCCCTCGAGTCGATCTTCGCGATTGGAGAGAGCCGTTACCAGTAGAATCGGAATCGGACCGGTAGTGGGGTCGGCCTTGAGGCGACGACAGACCTCGAAGCCGTCGGGGGACGGCATCATCACGTCCAGCAAAATGACGTCGGGCTGTTCGCGATGAGCTACCTCCAGGGCGGCCTTCCCATCGTGGGCTTCCAGCACGTGGTGGCCTCGAGGTTCGAGAGCATCTCGCAGCAACTCGCGATTGATGGCCTGATCGTCGGCCACGAGCACGGTCCCGGTGTCGTCTAACTCATCCATCGAGAAAGGCTCGAACCTGGGAGGCGAATTGGCGCGCCTGAATGGGTTTGGCGATGTAGCCGGCAAAGGGCGGTTTGACTTCGATGCGCTTTCCGCTCACGGCTACTATCGGGAGATGGGCGGTGGCTTCGTCTTCTTTCAGGGCTAGCGCTACGGCCAAACCTCCTTGCCCAGCCAGGGTGAGGTCCAATAGAACCAGGTCGGGAGCCTTGCCTTTGGCCAGCTGGACCGCTTGCTCGCCGTGAGTGGCGGCAAACACCACAAACCCATCCTCGGACAGGATTTCGGTGGCCAACTCCAGGCTCGCAGGGTCATCTTCCACTAGCAGCACCCGCACCGTCATGGTTTCCTCTTCCATTCAGGATAGTTGGCTCCTTCCCGCCGCTCTTGAGTCATCCGCCAAAGGAAGGTGAGACCCACTCGCTCGGGAAATCATCGGGTATGAGCACGTCAGACCGCGGCTCCGACGGTGTCCTCAGGGCCCTCTTGCTCGACTCCGAACAATCCGAGCGAGCCAAAAAGGCTCGTGATCTGCGCTACAATCAAGTTAGCGTGCCGGCCTTCCGGATGGTCGGGTTGGCCTGTCTGTTGCTGCTCAGCTATATCCACAATCGCTACTTGCTGGAGCAACCGGCTGGGCCGGAACTGATTTGGCTCGCTCGGATCTTCGTCTTTTATGGTTCGGTGTCTTGGCTGGTGCTCGTGCTCTTCTATCGCACCGAGCGGCGCTTTCATCTGGGTGATTTCTTCCTGGGTCTCGATGTCGTGGTCTGGAGCCTGGCGTTGGTGGTGACCGGCGGGGCCCACAGCTGGCTTTTCTTCACCCTGCTGTCACGGGTGGCCGACCAGGCCAATACCAGCTTCAAGCGTTGCCTGGTTTTCCTCCAGGTGGTGGTGATGACCTATTTGCTTTTTCTGGTGGCCTTGCAGGTGGGTGGCCAATCTTTTGGCTGGCTACCCCAGCTAGCCCGGATAGCCATTCTCTATGTGGTGGGCTTCTATATCTCCCTGACCGCTCTGGCAGCCGAGCGGCTGCGCGAGAGGGCCCGGCAGGTCTTTCGGCTGGGTCGCCAGATGGTGCGCCAGCTCGAGTCGCAGAACCGCGAGCTGGCCAGGGCCCGCGAAGAGGCCGAGTCGGCCAATCGCCTCAAGAGCGGGTTTCTGGCCGTGGTCACCCACGAGCTGAGAACACCGCTCAACGCCATGATGGGTTATTCCGACCTGCTCTCGCAAGAGGTGGCCGGAGAACTCAACCCCAAACAGCGCAAATACGTCGATCACTGCACGGCCGCCTCGGCCCGGCTCGACGAGATGATCGGGACTATTCTCGAGTACTCCAAACTCGAGGCCGAAGGGCTCATTCTCGACCTCGAGCAGGTCAACGTCAATCATGTGCTCGGAGAAGCCGTCGAGGACTATCGCCGCCGGGCCATTCGGGCCGGCCTTACCCTTGACTTCGAGGCACCTCAGAAACCCGTGCTGGTGTGGGCCGACCCGGAACGGTTGCGGCAAGTGCTCGATATCTTGCTGGATAACGCCGTGAAATATACTCCGGACGGGGGGCGGGTCGAGGTCAGCCTCGAGGATGCAAGCATTCTGGTCGGCGACACCGGCCCTGGGATTCCCGCCTGTGACCAAGAGAATGTCTTCCGACCCTTCGTTCAGCTCAAGACCGGGCTTGACCGTCCCCACGATGGAGTCGGGCTGGGGCTGTCTCTGGCCCGGGCCTTATGCAAAGCCCAGGGCGGCGCTGTCGACCTGATTTCGCCTGGACCGAGCGGGGTCGGCTCGTGCTTTGTGGTGCGCTTGGCCGAGGTGGGCTAGCCAAGACAGGCTTCGGTGGCTTGACGGAACGCTTCCATGTGGTTTAGAGCCTCACGGGCTCCGGCCTCGTCGAAGACGACCGCCGCCTGATAGTCGGCGTCTTCACGCATGCGCTGCATTTGGCTAAAGGCGCGCACCTGAGCGGCCGGAAAACGACCGGCCCTGACCAGATGCAGACTCAGCTGCCCGACCATGCCGGTGTGGGTCATGGATTCCAACTCCAGGCTGTAGAGTAGGGCGCGGGCCAGATGGAACATGGCGTAGTAGGCACGCGAGACGCTGCCGCCCCACAGGCGACGGTTCTCTTCGGTCATAGATCGATTCCGTCGCGCACGACCTCTTGAGGAAAAAGCCGTTCGAGAGACAAAAGGCGTTCGAACTGCTCGGGGGCCATGACGCGGGGTGTCACTTCGAAGCCCATCCAGCGCTCGAGCAAGAGATTGACGGCCAGATCCGAGATCGCCCCCCGGTCGGCCAGGCTGCAGTCTTCAATGAGAACCAACACGTCCATGTCGGAGTCGTCTCGAGCATCGCGCCGGGCTCGCGAACCGAAGAGCTTGATGCAGCGGGCCCGGGGCCCGTACCGGGCCCGCACCTGGGCAGCAAACTCGGCGGCGATTTCGGCTTCCAGCGGGGTCAATCTCTCGAGCTTGGTCACCTGGCTTAATTCCTTTCTCGCCGGCCTTCTCCCTTGCAGAAGAAATCGGGGCCCTGACGTAGAAAGGGCGCCTCCCATGGTAACAGTAACCGAAATCGAATACCAGGTATTGACCGGGCTGGCTGGCCAGCCAAGCCCGCTGGCCATTCCCGAACTGGCAGAAAAGCTAAAGCTCGACCAGGCTCAGGTGTCGGCCGTCTGCGTGACGCGTGCCGGCGATGAAATCGAGCTGGTCGAAACCCCTTACTCTGAATTGCGGCTAGGCAAGAAAGCAGGCGAGGTGCAACCTGTCTTTCCCGAGCGTTTGGTGGTCGAGGCCCTGGAGAAATGCGGGGGTGAGGCCGAACTCTCGGCCCTGGCCGAGCCCGCCGGACTCGACAAGAAGGCCGTCGGCCAGTCGCTGCGCTGGCTCAAAGCCAAGGGTTGGGCCGAGCAAGACGGCCGTTTGCTCAGACTGTTGCCGGCCGGACGCGGACCGGCCAAAGGAGCCGACGAAGCGCTGGTCGAGCTCTTGTCCGAACTGGGCAACGCCACCGAAGACGAGTTGCGGGGCCGGGGGATCGATGTCGAGGCCGCCTTGAAGCTGCTCGATGGGCGTAGCGGGATCCTCGATCGGCGCGATCGGGTCAACCGCATCGTCAGCCTGACCTCGGCCGGCCAGAGCCTGGTCGACACTGGCTTGAAGGCTCGCCGCGAGGTGACCCAGCTTACGCCCGAGCTGTTGCGAGGCGGTGAGTGGCGCGAGGTCGAGCTGCGACCCTACGACGTGACGCTGGCGGCCGAGCCGAGCTATCCGGGCAAGGAGCACCCGCTGGTCAGCATTTTTCAGATGACCCGCCGGGTCTTTCTCGAGCTTGGCTTCGAAGAGACCCAGAGCGGCTATGTCGAGTCTTCCTTCTGGGATTTTGATGCGCTGTTTCAGCCTCAAGACCACCCGGCTCGCGACATGCAAGACACCTTTTATGTCGAGCGGCCCGACGTCTGCCGATTGCCCGACCAGAAAGTGGTCGAGGCCGTGGGCCAGACCCATCGCGACGGCGGCACGACCGGCTCGGTGGGCTGGCGCTACGACTGGGATGTTGAGTTGACGAAAAGACCGGTGCTGCGCACCCACACCACCGCTTCCACCATTCGCGCTCTGGCCGAGAATCCGGTGGGTCCGCGCAAGGTGTTCTGTGTGGGTCCGGTCTTTCGCCGCGAGACGGTCGACTATAAGCATCTACCGGTCTTTCACCAGGTCGACGGCATCATCATCGACCCTTCGGCCACTTTCGCCAACCTGCTGGGCACGCTCAAGGCCTTCTATGCCAAGATGGGCTTTGACCGCTTCCAGTTCCGACCCGCCTTTTTTCCCTATACCGAGCCCAGCGTCGAGATCTTCGTCTGGTCCGAGAAGAAGGGCGATTGGGTCGAAATGGGCGGAGCGGGGATGTTTCGTCCCGAGGTGACCCGGCCGCTGGGCTGCACCCAGCCGGTGCTGGCCTGGGGCCTGGGCCTCGAGCGCCTGGCCATGTTTCGCTACTCTCTGGGCAGTATCGGTGAGCTTTACCGCGCTCGCATGCAATGGTTGAAGGAGACGCCGCTATGCCGGTAATCGGAATTCCCGTCAAGATGCTCAACGAGCGCATCGAGACCAAACTCGACCCCGACACGCTGGTCGAGAAGCTGCAGTATCTCGGTTGCGACGTCGAAGGCTATGCGACTCTACGTCGCTTCGGCTGTGCCAATTGCGACAATCTGATGGAGATCACGCCCACCGAGAATCCGCCGGTGGTCTGCGATGCCTGCGGTCAAGACTTCAAAGCCGCTCCCGACAAGCTCGAAGAGTTGGGCGAGACCGAGGTCATCCGTATGGAGCTCCTGGCTGTGCGTCCTGACATGTTCGACCCGGGCGGTCTAGCCCGGGTGCTACGCAACTATCTGGGCGAAAGCGACGTACCGGCTCGCTACGAGCCGGGCACCTCCCGACTGACGGTGACGGTGGCTAACGAGCTGTCCAGGCCCGAGTCTTATCGTCCTCGCATCGCTTGCGCGGTGGTGCGGGGCGTGACCCTCGACGATGACATCATCAAGGTCATCATGAAGCTGCAAGAGAACCTGCACTGGGCCCTCGGCCGTGACCGCAAACGCGCCTCCATTGGTGTTTACGACCTCGACACCCTCGAAGGCGACATTCGCTACACCAGCATCGGTCCTGAGGAACGCACCTTCGTGCCCCTGGGCACCGATACTCCTCACACCCCCAGGGAAGTGCTCGAGAAGCACCCTAAAGGAGTGGCTTACGCCCGCCTGCTCAAGAGCCACCAGCGCTATCCGTTGCTGATCGACTCCCAAGATCAGGTATTGTCGATGCCGCCCATTATCAACTCGGAAGAGACTCGCATCACCCGCTCTTCCAAGAACTTCTTCATCGATGTCACCGGAACCGAAGAGCGGATCGTCAACAAGACCCTCAACACCCTGGTCACCAGTCTGCTCGAGCTTGACCCCAAGGCTCGCCTGGAACAGGTCAAGATCGCTTATCCCGACCAGACGGTGGCCACGCCTGATCTCGCTCCCCAGCAGGTGCGCCTGCGGCCCGAGCGCGCCGGGCAGACCATTGGGGTCGACCTTGACCGGGCGGGCGTGGTGCAAAAGCTAAAAGCCATGGGCCATGGCGTCGAAGATGGGGGAGAAGAGCTGGTGGTGTCGGTGCCGGCCTATCGTAACGACATCATGCACGAGATCGACCTGATCGAAGACGTGGCTATCGCTTACGGCTATCACAACATCGTGACCAGCCTGGTGCCGACCCTGACGGTCGGCAAGGAGCAACCCATCGAGGCTTTTTCGAATATCGTGCGGCGGGCAATGACCGGCATGGGCTATTTCGAAGTGCTGACCTTGATCTTGTCTAACGAAGAGAACCAGTTCACCCGGCTCGGGCTCGAGCCGGTCGAGGACTATGTCAAGCTCGACAACCCCATCAGCGTCGAGCAGACCATGATCCGGCGCAGCCTCCTGCCTGGATTGCTCGACACCTTTGCCGCCAATATCGACCATGAGTTGCCGCAGCGCATCTTCGAGGTGGGCAACGCTAGTCAGCTCGACGAGGCGGTCGAGACCCGGTCCCGCGAGCGGCGCTTGCTGGCCGGAGCCGCCATCGGCCCTCGCGTCGACTATTCCGAGATTCGCTCCAGTTGCGAGGCTTTGCTGCGCGAGCTTGGCTATCGACTCGAGGTCGAGCCCCGTTCGGGCGCACCGTTTATTCCCGGCCGTGGGGCCACGGTCATGGCCGTTCGCGGCGATCAGAAGAGGGTCGTCGGCCAGATGGGCGAGGTGCATCCCGAGGTGCTCGAACAGTACAAGTTGGCCCACCCGGTCTCGTTCTTCGAGGTCGAGCTCGAACTCCTCAGCTGAGATGGGCGGTTTGCAAGGCGGGGCCCGGCCGAGCGAAGCCCCGGCGGTCTCACCGAACCCCGCGATTATCGGGGTGAACCCCTGAAATCGGCCTTCACCCCGCGATTTCTCGGGGTGAACCCCTGAAATCGGCCTTCACCCCGCGATTTCTCGGGGTGAACCCCCGAAATAGACCTTCACCCCGCGATTCTCGGGGTGAACCCCGCCTCAGACCCGCCAGGCCCGGCACGCCCGGCTCAGCCTGGGCAAGACCGCGGCCCGCCAGCTAGGCCAAACCCCGGCGGCTTCACACCGCGATTTCTCGGGGTGAACCCCCGAAATCGCCCTTCACCCCGCGATTTCTCGGGGTGAACCCCCGAAATCGCCCTTCACCCCGCGATTCTCGGGGTGAACCCCCGCCGCCGCCAGCCCAGCCAGCCCAAGCCAGTCCAGCCAGCCGGACGGGTGAACCCCGCCGCAGACCCGCCAGACCCGGCACGCCCAGCTCAGCCTGGGCAAGACCGCGTCTCGCCCGGCCCGCACGCAGACCCCCCAGGCCCAGCAGACCCGGCAGGCCCGCCAACTGGAGGAGCCCCAGGTCCGGCCAGCCCGGCCCAAGGCCCTGGGTTTGGCCGCTGGCTTGGTCAACTGGGGCACTAGCGCGGCACTCTCGATATGCCTCGCCGCGGTCGAATAGCCCAGGACAATCATGCAATGCATCGAACCTGAGATAGGGGAGGTTCGCCTATGACTCGCAAAGGCATTGCTCTCGTCTATGTCCTGATGATTTGCGCCGTGCTCACGGCCTTTTTGGGAGCGCTCTTCGTGAGGGTCAGCCAATCGCTCCAGATGGCTACCTTCAACCAGGACCATGTGCGCGCTTCCCACGTGTCTCAGTTGGGGCTCGACCTGGCTTTCGTGTTGATGCGCGATGTCAATGCCGAGTGGTTCAAGTCGCTCCCTAGCTCGGTCGAGAATACCGATCCCTACTTCAATGACGAGTTCACCGATGAAACCATCGGCGGCCACTTCACCCTCCAGTTCAAGGACCCCGACGAGGTCCCGGGCGCCAACCTGGCCTTGCCCAATGAGGGTACCTATAAGATTCTGGTGAGCACTGGGCGGGCGGGGCGCAGCACGGTGCGCTCGTTCGCCTACGTCAAGGTGACCAATCCTATCGTCAATTTTCTGATGGTCTCGCAGAATGTGAAGATCGGGCCCGAGGTGGATGTGGATGGACCCATGTTCATCAACGGAGACGCTCGCGTGATGCATGCCGGTCGCAACCCCGGAACGCCGGTCGGCATCTCGGGCTACTGGGGCGGCGATTTGAGCCTGGCCGGCGAGATTCACGCCACGGGAGACATCTACATTCGCAACTTTGATTCGGCCGTCACGCCCCTGATTGCGCCGGTTACCCTCGAAGGAGAATACCCGGCCAAGACTTTCCAGCATCTGGATATGGACCCACCGGTCGGCATTCCCGGGCAGATCCATATCCAGGCGGGATTCTGCGCCGACCCGCAAGCGGATTTTGCCGTCCATAGCCCGACCATGCGCGAGTTGCTCACCAACTATCAGCTCGAAGCCACGCACATGACCCACTCCGATACGGTGGAGGTTCCAGCGGAAGGTCTGCTGCTCGAGTTTGACGGCGGCAAAGCCGTTTGTACACCGGTGAAGACCCGAGAGGTCGGCAAGCTGTTCGACCGGGGAGCGGTGCTTGACGCCTACGGCGTGGGCCACACCGGTCCGTATCCCTACGATGGCAACCTGATGACTTATATGGCCGAAGACGAATACCCCGGCAACGGCTTGAACCATTTGCTGGACGAAGTCGCCTGGGACGATCCCCAGTTCGCCAACGAGACCTACCCTGTCGCTCTACAGTCGGGCACCTTCTCGGGGCCGTCCGGTTCGATCACTTTTCCCACTGCCACCGAAGGGGACGCTTTTCCCGTCTATCGTATCGTCCGGGATAACGACCCCCTGGCCAGCCAGACCGTCACGATCAATACGTCGGGCGACGGAGACGATTGGCACTTTATCATCCTTCACCCCAAGACTGGCTATCAGCACGATATGCTCAACTACGACCCCGACGATCCCGGCCTGCCCAGCCCGATGAAGGCCTTTCCGCCGGTTTATGTCAGGGGAATCCTGGATGGTCGCGTGGTTTTGATCTACGATGTTCCCAACTCTCTGTGGGATCCGCTCACGGACGAGTTGCCAGCGGCGGAAGCGGCCTGGAACGGCTACCCGGGCTTGCACCTTTACGTCCTCGCCCAACACGAGATGAGCGACGACAGCCCCTCGAACCACCTCTCGCGGCCAATCCCCGGCGGCATCCACTACGCCAATAAGCAGATCAAATCGAGCCCCGGCCCCGATCCCGCCACCTTCACCAACGATGGCCTGATTATGGTCAGCCGGGGCACCCTGGGAGCCTTCGGCACCCACGGCCACTTTTTTTCGCATCTCTATCGGGGCGAGACGCTCTACAACTATCGCAAGGCCCTCTGGGAGGCTGACGCGGACATGGTGACCCGCTACGGCGGCGGAACCTGGGATCAGGACTTTCGCATCGTCGGGTCGACCAACACCTGGTTCAACCAGCAGGCGGTGGCCACAATCTATGGGGTGGGCGTGTCCAACTGGACGCTCAACAACTTCTTTCGCCCCCATTACGCCGATCCGAGCGCTACCCAACTGGTGGCCAAGACCCATCCTCAGTTTGCCCATACCTGGGATGACGTCTGGCGCTGGAACGCCCTCAACCTGTCCTCCACCCCCCCGGGGGTGAACACCACCAAGTGTCCTCTGGTGGCCAGCATCATGCGGCGGGCCCGCATCGACGAGGCCTGGAAGTGGCGCGTGCGAGGCAGCCTGCACAGTCTCAACACCGAGGTGGGCCTGGCCGGGGAGCTTGACTTTGATTACTCGTTTCAAGAGTTGACCGACGACCAGATCAAGGAGCAGTTGCATCTGCCGCTGGGGCCGATCCTGTTGCGCAAGATGGGCACTCCGTGAGGCGCCGACGAGCCCTGACCCTCATCGAGGTGGTGATCTCCCTGGGCATTCTGGCTCTGGTGGTGGGCTCGGTGGTGCTGGTCTATTCGGGCCTCCTGGCGGCCACTCGCACCGCCGACAACAATCAAGAGGCGGTGGCCGCCCTGACCACGGTTTGTGACGTGTGGAAGATTCGGCTGCGCGAAGATTGGCCCGTCGATCCGCCTCCCGACCCCGGTCTGCTCACGTATCCGGGGCAGTTGCGCGACTTCACCTACCAGGTCGACGACTACGGGCGAGTCAACAGCCCCGAAGCCGACAGCTTTCCCGACGGCGACGCCCGCCAGTATCTCAACCTCAAGCGGGTCGTGGTCATCCTGAAATTCCAGGATGAGACGGTCACCCCGCCGCGGGAGCGGACTTTATCTACCATCTTTTATGTCGGTCACTGATTCCAAGCGAGGCTTGACCCTGATCGAGTTGCTGATTTCGGCCAGCATCCTGTTGTTGATCACGACCATGGTCTTTCTGGTGATGGTGCCTTTGATGCGCCAGGCCCAGCCGGGCGATGACAAGCAAGAGAACATCCAGCGTTTGATCTTCTTGCGACGCTACCTGGATACACGCCTCAACGGCGCCCGGGTGCTGGCGGTGGACACCTACGGCCTCGACTATTACGTGCCCGAGCGGGTGGATACCGACCTGGGCCGCCTGGACGCTCTCACCCATGCCGACATGGTGCGTTGGGACTATAGCGTTCGCTATCGCGTCACGACGGTAGACCGGGGCGGGGACATGGTCGTGGTCGACGGCCCGGAACTAGCCCCCGAGACGGGTCGCTCGATTTGGAACCTGGGCCCCGGCGGAGAATTGACCTTCGAACCCAAGCTGCCCCTGGTCACTCTCACCGCCCGCAGCCTGAAGGGTCAGTATGGCGGCGGGATCTGGCAACGCCAGGTAGATATCGTGATCAAGCACTATTCGCCGGACTGATGCCGACCTATTCGTTTCAGGCTAAAGACCGCTCCGGTGCGCGGGTGGCGGGACGGGTCATCGAGGCCGATGAAGCCCAGGCCCGGGCCCGCCTCGAAAAGACTCGTCCCGACCTTTGCGAACTGGTGGTGCGTCGCGATTATGCGGCCGTGCCGGGCGAGTTGGCCAATCTGGTGCGTCCCGTTCCCGGGACCGAGGTCGCCACCTTCCTCCGCCAACTCTGGCTCATGTTCCGAGCCGGAGTCCAGCTGACCCGGGCCATCGCCATCCTGCGCGACGGGTATCCTAACCATCGCCTTCGCGAGGCTCTCTATGAGGTCGATCGAAATCTCCAGGAAGGGCACGCTCTCTCGCAAGCCATGAGCCGGTTTCCGGGAATCTTTCCCGGAGAAATCTGTGGTCTGGTCAAGGTTGGGGAGGCCACCGGTCAGATGGAGGATGTGCTGGACTTTGCCGCGCGTTTGATGGAAGAGAACGACCAGCGCCTGCGGCGAGTCAAGAGCGCGCTCACCTATCCGACTTTCATCCTGATTGTCTCGGTGTTGATGTGTGGCTCGCTGTTGCTATTCTTCGTCCCTCGCATGGCCGACGTGATGCGAATGATTCCCGGCGAGATGTCGACTCCGGTGCTGGTCTTGCTGACCCTGTCAAGCTTTCTCTCCAATCGGGTGGTGGTGTTCACCATTTGCCTGAGCACCCTGTTGGGTCTGGTGGGAGCCTGGTTGTGGAGTCAGACGGCCCGGGGCAAGCGCTGGTGGGACGGTTTCTTGTTGACCTTTCCCATCACTCGACCCCTGATTCGCCATCTCTCCATGGCCAGGGTCGCCTTCGGGCTGCACCTGATGGTTGGCTGCGGCCTCAGTCTGACCCAATCGCTCACCCTGATCACCGAGGGAATGCCCAGTTACCGCGTGAGCGAGGCTCTCGGTCGGGTCCGGGAGCGGGTGGTCGAAGGCGAGGGGCTGGGGGTTTCGATGGCTGACGAACCTCTCTTTGGGCAGGCCGTGCTGGTGCAGATGGTCGAGGTGGCCGAAGAATCATCTTCGCTGGACACGCTGATGCATCGGGCCTATCTCTTCCACCGCGATCAGCTCGAGAGCAGTCTCGATACCCTGACGGCCCTGGTCGAGCCGATCATCATGGCTGGTATGGGGCTGGTGGTGGGGGGAATGGTGATCACCTTCATGCTACCCCTGGTTCGGCTGGTGCAGACCCTTTGAGAGCGCTCCTCGTGTGCCTGCTTTGGCTGGCCGGTTCGGGGCTGGCGGTGGCTCAGCGGTCCGGCTCGGTCCTGGCTCCGGAACCGGGGCGCAAGATGCCCCCGCTGGTGGGACAATCGGCCCGCACTGCTGGCTATAAACTCGAGGGCTTTCGGGTCCGACTCGTCGAGGTGCAGGTCGATCGCGGTGAGGGCAAGATTTTGTTCCAAAATCCGGCTCCCGGGTCTCCCCTGACCCGGGACCGTGAAATCGTTCTGCACGTGGGGGTCGCTCGCCAGCAAGTCTTGTTGCCCGACTATGAAAGCGAGGCCAGAGTGCCCAGGCATCCGCCCTCCAAATGGACCGGTCCCCTGTGCCTGCTCGTCTTGCTAGCCTTTAGCGTGGGGCTGGTGCAGATGGTGCGGCGCTGGCGGCCC
Organism: Vulcanimicrobiota bacterium; assembly: GCA_050250895.1. GTDB lineage: Bacteria > Vulcanimicrobiota > Xenobia > Xenobiales > JADMJV01 > CAYRFU01. The sequence goes on from JBFWNU010000008.1 coordinate 332,134, forward strand.
GAAGACTGGGAGGCGGTGGAGAGCCCTCGGGTCGAACTCGACGAGAAGTCGGGCTAGGCGAAGAGTCGGTCCAGGGTTGAAGTCAGATCTTCGAGTTGGCCATAGGCCGAGAACAGCATCGAGCCGTAGGCCGCTGCCGTTTGCAGGGCCAGGTCGTAGCCGGCGATGTAACAGTAGTAGTAGGTGGACTTGTTCTTGCCGTAGCCAGTGGTTCGTTGGCCGGACTGGGCCTTGAGCGCGGCCACTCGCTCGGCCAATTCTTTCGCGTAGTAATAGGCTCTGAGTTCGGTCGTCTCGGTCACGGCTTGCTCGAACTCCTGATAGGCCTTGTCTCGGAGGTAGGTCTGGCGCTCTCTGAGCGTGTCAACCTGGCTCGCTTCTGCGCTAACCGCCTTCTCGGCTTCGCTCTGAGTGAAGATGTTGAGCTTGTCCCAGGTGCTGACCTGACGTTGGGCACTTTGGAGTTTTCTCTGGCCCTGCTGGATGGATTCGTCGAGAGCGGCCGCTTGCGCTTGCAGGTCCTTGACCCGTTGGCCCACCCGCTGGGCCAGATAGCCAACGGCTTTGCCCGGCTTGAAGGGGCCGTCATAGGGCTCGGCCGAGTTCATGTGATACATCAGCGTGCGAAGTTCGCCGGGCAGGTTCTCGGCTTCGAAGGGGCCGGCCACGCGTTGATACATCTCGTCGGCGGCGGCCACTGCCGCAGCCTTGTTCCGCAGCGGGCAGTTGCGACGAATGGAAGTCTCTCCCTTGGGAGTCGAAACCGACTGTAGGGCCGCCCGGGCCACCAGGAAGTCATCTTGAAGTCGGTAGCCGGGGTCGAGGCGGCGCTCGCCCCGGGCCAGCGCCAGGAACTCGTCCCAACGAGTCCGCATGACGACTCGCTGGGACGCGGTGGCCTGTTCGAAAACGCCCTCGAGGGCTTCGTCGGGAGTGTCAGACCAGAAGACCAGACGGTCGATCAGCTTGATGCGCGAACGGATGGCTTCGAGGGCCAGCTGCAGGCCGACTAGAGCCTGGGTAGCCACGATGACTTCGTCCAACGGAGTCTGCAGGTCTACGGTGAAGGGGCTGAGGCCACGGACCGGCTCCGGGGCAGGTTGCTGGAGCAATTCAGAAGGAAAGGGCACCTCGGGATAGCTGGCCTGGAACGCCTCGAGCAGCTGTCGGTGCAGCGCCACCACCAGCGTCGAGAGAGTAATCCCTCCTCGACTCAGAGCGTTGCCGCGTTCGTCGAGCCGATAGGCCACGGCCACCTGGCACTCGGCTAGCGCCGCTTCCAAGAGCAAGAACGAGCAATAGACCCGCAGGGCCGGGTCGGCGCTCATGGCCTGCACCAGCAGTCCGTGCACCTCGGCCAGAGCCTGATTGCGATTCTCGATCAACTCTGGTTTGGGTTGACCCTGGGCAAATTCTTGTTCCAGCCAGATCAGGTGCGAGGCGTGCGAGCTGAAATCGAGGGCGGCCAGGCGGCGAGCCACAGCCTGGATGAGCCCGTCGTGACTGTCGGAGGCCAATTTGGGGTTCTCCAGGTGGTCGGTCACTCGCGCCACCAGAGCGTGCAGGTCTAGACCCGGCAGAACGCTCTCGCGAAAGCTCTGCCGGATGGCCTCGAGGTCGGCTCGCACCCGGGCCTGCAGCTTTTCTCTACGGTGGCGCTGGGCCGCGGCTTGCTGGCCCAGGCGGGGCAGGTCAGGGTCGTCCAGCAGCAGATTCAAGTGGTCACGCCAGCTTTCGAGACGAGTGCTCACGCCAAAGAGAGGGAATTCCCGGGCTGCCTCGCGCACGAACTCATGGATGGTGCGCTCAAGGTCTCGCCGTTGCTGGCGCAGTTCCTCTAGTTCGGCCTTGACCTCTTGCTCTCGGGCTTCGTCGGGGCTGTCCACAAAGAAGATCAGTCGGTCGTGAAAGGGGATTCGCTGGGTCAGTTCTTGCAGTTCGCGCTCGAGACGGGGAATTCGACGGCCGTCCTCGGCCTGCTGGCGCCAGGCCGCCTCGGTCTGTTTGGAGAGGCGTTGCTTGAGAATTTCTCGCATCATTAGCGGCTTCTGGGTCGAATTGGTCGTTCCTATTGGTGCAAGCCGGTCTTGGAGTCAAAGGTAGGATGGTGGCGAGCCGGACAGCGCAACTCGAAGCTATCGTCCTCGTTGAGGGTATAGCGATAGGCCGCGCCGTTGGGACAGCGCGGCACCTTCGAGCCAAAGATTGTCTTGAGCTGCGCCGGCAGGCGGGATTGATGAGTGTACTTCCACTCCAGCAAGTCGTAGCCCATACGATAGAGATTTCCCTTGCATTGCAACTCGACCGGGTGGAGTTCGGAGGGATCGGTGGCGGCCGGCAAGATCTGCAGACTCTCGAAGAACTTGACCACGTCGTCGGGTTGCTCCTTACTGCCCGTCCAGGTTGCCTCGAGGGTGATCCGGCGAATGCCCCCCACCACCACATGCAGCCGGCGGGCCGACCGATAACCGTTGAACGAGAGTTCGGGGGGCACCATCTCTTCCACAGCCGGGAAGCTCTGAAACTCGAACTCCCGCACCTCGCCCTGGAACTCGCGCGGTGGTGGGGCAGAAGGCGTTCGGGCATACTGGAAATCGCTCATGTTATAGGTCGCTTTTCCGTCGCCAGCCTTGGCGCCGAACGCTTCCATGGCGGGGCGCATGGGGAACACGACCCGGCAGGTGTCATCCACGGTCGTGAAGGGATAGGGGGTTTGAGCGCAGGCGTAGGCCGAGAGCAGCAGTACCAACAGGAGTCGCTGCATCAGAAGGCCCCCTCGAAGTGTTCGACCAGGGTCTTGTGGCCCCGGACCGAAACGGCCACCACGTCAAATCGACACTCGCCCTGCCAGTCGAGGCGAGCCATGTAGGCCGAGGCCAGTTTGCGTAAGCGGGCTTGCTTGCGACCCTCGACGGCCTCCTGCGGCAGACCGAACGAGTGGCTGGACCGAGTTTTGACTTCGACGAAGATCATGATTTGCTGGCAACTGGCGATGATATCGATCTCGCCATAGCGGGTTCTGAAATTGCGCTCAAGGATGCGCATTCCCTTATTTTTCAGCAGGCTCACCGCGGCCTCTTCGCCGCGATCGCCCAATTCTTGTCTGATCCTGGTCATTAGGACATCATAATTCGGCCGCTCCGGTTAGACAAGAAGACAAAGATTCGAAAGGGTTCCCAAACCCGGTGCGGGGAATTGGTATGATTGTGAGAGTGGGCCTGAGATATCTGTTGCTGCTTCTCTTCGCCATGCTGGTAGTGGGTTGTCGCCCCTCCAAGCCGTCGCCTGAATTGACCGACTATCCCTTGCCCCAAGAAACGCCCGAGGCCAGTGAGAGCGGGCAGCCGCTGGAGACTACCACCCCGCCGCGCGGGACCTACACTCTCAGGGATTACTGGCTCAGGGCCAAGTATCCGGCCGAAGAACAGCAGGCGGTCACCAATCTGCTCGGTGATCTCCTCGGCTACTACACGCCGGCCGGCCGACGCCAGGCCGAAGCCGAGATCCTGGCCTTTCATCACGTGGTCTTCAATCTCACCCGCTGGCACGATTTGCGCCGCAATCATGCTCTCATTCGCAAATTCGAGCCCAAGCTCAAAGAGCTGTGCGAACTGCACGACGTTCCCTTCTTGCCGGTGCTGGGCATCGTCAGTTGGGAGAATTCTGGCGACGTCAACAAGGTCTCCTGGGCCGATGCCGCCGGATTGGGCCAGATGACCTGGGGGGCGGTGGAGGAGGCGCATAACTATTCGGCCCAACGCTCGCGCCAACTGCTCGAGGAAGCCCGTTGGAAGAAGTATATGGCCGCCGTCACGGCTGACCCCAAGGCCATGCGCGAGGCGCGCGCGCTGGCCGAGAAGGCCGCCCGTCTTGATATTCGCCAGCGCCACCACCGGATGGCCAAAGAGGCCAAAGTCAACGATGAGCGGCAGCTGGTGGAATGCAACCTGGAAGATGTGGTGGTTTTCTACGAGTATCTCTTGTCCAAATACGGTGGCCGGGTCGATCACGGCATCGCCGCCTATCACAAGGGCGTGACCAATCAAGACGATATCATCTACGACTATCTCAAGCGCAAAGAACCGAATTTGCCCTATCCCGAGCCGGGCAACCGCGATCTCTTCATCGCCGCCATCGAACGCCACGATGTCACCTATCTCACCCTCTGGAACGATTCGCGCTCGCGCGAGATGCTCAACGGCCTGCGGACCGTAGAGGGTGAGCCCACCACGCCCTACAACGCTAGCATGGCTCTCGGGGACGAGTCGGATATCTATCCCTGGAAGGTCATGGGTTCGCTATCGGCCTATCGGGCCGGGCCCGAGCACCTCGAGCGGATGGTCAAGCGCTACAATCGCAATCAGAGCGAGATCGAGACCGAAGGTTTGCCCGAGTACACCAGCCAGGCGGCTCTGGATGAGGGGATACGCAGGAATCTGCTGACCTTCGCTACCGCTCCCATCTCGGATGTGGGCTATTCGGGGGGTGGTGGCAGCCGCTATTCGGCCTGCATTACCCGAGAGCTCGACGGCTATCTGTGGGGTCTGGCCAACCGTATGCGAGCCAGCACCGGCCGCAATGACCTGCGCCTGCCGGTCTCGGCTCTGCACGACGCCAGCGGCAAGCGGGCCAAGCTGCACAGCCGCGGCGTGGCCGCCGTCATCGATGGGCGCTACTTGCAACCCGAAGAGCGCACGGCTCTGTCCCGCCTGCTCAAGCGGGACTACCTGGGCGATCGGGTCTATTGGACCAGCCTGCCCGACGGGCAGGATGCCATCTGTCTCAACCCGCGTTACGGCAACGAATTTCTCGATCTGCGCAGCAAGGCCGATCCCAAGAGTCCTGGCTCGGGTCAACCCGTAGACGGGCCGCTCTAGCCGAGTTCGGCCAGAAAACGCAGGGCCCCGTCGTGGCCCGGCGCGTAACGCAACACTTCGTGGAAGGTCCTGCTAGCGGCGGCGTTGTCGCCGGCTTTGAGGTAGCACAAGCCCAGGTTCATCAGGGCGTTGACATCGTCCGGAACCAGTTCGATGGCTTTTTCGAAATGCACCCTGGCGTCGGCGATGTTGTTCTGTTTGAACTCGGTCTGGGCCAGTCCGTTGTAAGCGAACGGGTCGGTGTGGTTGCGTTCGAGCGCTTGCTTGAAGGCGGTAACGGCCTGCTCGAGCTTGTCTTGCTTGAGCAGACAGTAACCCAGGCGGCTATAGGCGTCGGCGTCGTCGGGGTTGGCGGCGATGGATTTCTGGAAGGCCTCTTCGGCGGCGTCGAGCTGGTCGGTGCGCACCAGGGCCATGCCCTCGATCAGGTGGACGAACGATTCGCTTCCGGCCGGCGGGTCGGCGACAGCGATCTTCGACAGAGCCACCCCCTCTTCGTAGCGGGTGTTCATCCAGTCGAGGTGGGCCGCCCACTGGGCTGCGATCAAGCCCGAGTTAGGGAACAATGCGAGCGAGCGGGCGAAAGCCTCGTTGCCCTTCTCTTTGTCGACGTTCTTGGTCAGCAGGGCGGCCACCAGGGCCACCTTCTCGTCGGGCTCTTTGGTGGCGGCCACCAGTGCCTCGGCCCGCTCGGTGTCGCCCTGGTTGAGCCAGCCGAAAGCGGCGTCCTTGAGGCGTTCGGGGGTGGCTTCGATACCCGGGGGCAGCGGGTTTTGGTGGTTTTCTCTGAGAAAGTTCAGGTTGACGGCCATCTGATCCAGCGAATACAGGCTCAAGGGGGCCGAGAACTCGAGCAGCGGACGATCGTCGGTGTTGAAGGGAGCATCTCCGGCTGCCGCCAGCGCGGTCTCGCGATCGAAGAGGTAATGACCGAGAATCGACTCGGGCTCATAGAGGCCGATCTCGTAGAAGTGGCGTCTGAGTTGAGGAACCTCTTGATAGACGTTCTCGAGGCGCTCGAGATCGAACTGGATCGGTTCATTGGAGCCCAACAGCAAGAGGTCTCCCGGAGCCGACTGAAAGACCAGTCCGTAAGGAAAGACCGTGTAATAGCTCTTGAGCACCATCTTGAGGTCCTGGTTGGAGACGGCGTACAGGTTGAACCACTGGCACATGACTCCACCGGGCGCCAGACGTCGTGAGCAAGTCTGATAGAAGTCGCGGGTGAACAGGTTGCCGATCCCGGCGATCCAGGGGTTCGACGGCTCGCTGGCGATGATGTCGAACTGTTTGGCTGAGCCCAGCACGAAGGTCCGGCCGTCGGTGACGTGCATCTCGACCTTGCCCCCCTCGAGCACGTGGCCGTTGTAGCCGGCCCAGTATTTGCCCACCTCGACCACGGCCGGCTCGAGTTCGGCACAGTCGATATGCTCGACCTCGGGCACGTTGGCCAGCGCTTGCAGAGTAAAGCCGCTGCCCAGGCCGACCACGGCCACCTGCTTGGGAGCGGGGTGGAGCAGGGCGGGCAGATAGCCGGTCAAGAACATGGTCTGCTTGTCGGGACGACCCAACGAGGCGTCGACCTTGCCGTTGACCCGCATGGCCATCTCTTCGTAACGCTGGCCGTAATAATTGATGCTGACCGTGCAGCTGAGCCCATCGGCGTAGTAGGCCGGAGGTCTGAACATGCTGCGCATCGCCTGGTCGAGGGTGAGGTTCTGGTGGCGACCGGCGTAGATGGCGACTCCGCCGCCCATGACTCCGGGGTTCCATCGCGGCAGGGCCACGATCATCAGGGCCAGCAGACCGCTGACCGCCGTCAGAGCTATCGCCTTGCCCTCTCTTTGACCCAAGAAGAGAGCCACCCCCACCAGAAGGTACAGCAGGGCCGCTACCTTCAGAGTCGATTGGGCTCCCAGGTTGGGAATCATCAAAAAGCCCGCGAGAAACGCTCCGGCAATGCAACCAAATGTATTGGCGCTGTACACCTCGCCCACGCTGCGGCCCAACTCGCTCATGCGTTCGGTGTAGAGGTGAGTGGCCAGCGGGAAGGCCAGTCCCATCAGGAACGTGGGCCCGATCAACAGCAGCCCCGAGAGGAGGACGTCGAGCATCAGCACCTTGAAGAAGCTGTCACCGACCAGGGGAAAGACCTTGAAAAAGACCAGCGGGAAGTAGCCGAGAGCCGGAATGGTCAGCCCCGCCAGAGCGCCGATACCCAGTTGCAGCAAGCCCAGATGGGTGAGAGTGGGCTCACGAGAGCCCATAATGCGCGGGTAGAGCAAGCTGCCCAGTCCCAAGCCGGCCAGGAAGGTGACCAGGATCGAAGAGAAGGCGTAGACAGAAGAGCCGAGAGAGAGCGCCAGTCCTCGGGTCCAGGCCACCTGCAGGGCCATCGAGGAGATACCCGCCAGGCCAAAGGTCAGGGGCACCACCCAGCCGGCGAACGAGCGGGGATTGGAGGCTTCGGCTGCCGGGGCCGTCTCGGCTTGTTCGCTTTCGTCGAGCACCAGCCGACCCGAGCGCACCAGCCATACCGCCGAGCAGCCAATGGTGAGGTTGATACAGGCAGCCAGTAGCATCGACAGCCTCAAGCCCAGGTTGGGCAACAAGAGAAAACCGGCCAGTCCGGCGCCACTGAAAGCACCCAGGGTGTTGATGCCGTACAGGCGCGATAGCAACCGTCCGATATCACCCCGTTCGTGGACCAGCAGCCGACTCATCACGGGCACGGTCGCGCCCATGGCCGTGGTGGGGGGCACCAGCACCAGCATCGAGCCCGCAAAGCAGGCCAGATAGAGGGCCGTGCCCGTCACTCCCGAGGTGGACAGGTGCAGATAGAGCTTCTCGACCAGACTCAGCAAGGGCAGCGATAGCAGCGCCCACACACCGATGCTGGCCTCGAGATAGCCGTAGTAGGCCAGGAAGCGAACCGGGCTGCCCGGCTGGGCCGAGGTGCGGTCGGCCCAACGTCCGGCCAGCAAGCTGCCCAGCGCCAACCCCGTCATGAAGGCCGTCAGCACGGTCGATACGGCCAACACTGTGTGCCCAAAACAAAGGGTCAGGCGTCGGGTCCAAAGGACCTGATAGATGAGCCCGGTGCTGCCCGACAGGAAGAAGAAGATCATGCTGGCGCGCAGGATCTCGCCGAGTTTGGACCGGTCTGTCGTCACTTCATGCCTTATACTCGCAGGCCCTTGAAATACCTCCAGTTTAGGACTGAAGGACTATCTTGGCACCACCCGAAATCGAGCCAGCGTGCGGCTAACTGGTAGGGTTTGGTTCCTTTTGTTGCTGGTCCTGGTCGTCTCCAGCGCTCAAGCAGAGCCTGGTGACTTCGAGAACTTGCTGGGCGCGGTTCGCCAGCAATTCGAACGCACCGGCATTCCCGAAGGTCAGCGCGACCCCGACTGTTGGCTCGAGGCCGATGCCATGCTCGACAAGGTCGCTCTCGAGTCGTTGTTTAGCGACCCGGCCCTGGGGCAACTCGATATCGACGCCAAACTCGGTCAGGTTCGCCAGGCCATCGACGGACCGTTCGCCAGGCTCGACACCCTCTTGCTAGTTCAGGCTTTCGATCAGGCCGCTGGCAATCGAGCCCGGTTTCTCAAGCTGGTGATGCGGCTACCCTGGGGCAAAGAGGCTCCCAATTGGAAATCCAAGGCCGTCAAAGCCCAGGTCGATGGGCTTTTCACCAACCTCAGCAGCCTGCAGTGGGAGGATGTCGAGGTCTCCTTTTCTTCGCGCTACGAAAAGGCCACCTGGGCCTTCAACGTCACGGCCGCCTATTTTCCGTTGCGCCGCCGCGTTCGTATCTATGTGTTGGGCTCTTCGCGATGCCCGGTTTCGGGCCGGTCGAAGACGCTGGCCCTCAATCTCAAGGGGCTCAGCGAGGTCGAGGTCAAAGACGGAACGCGCAAGTTTACGGTGACGCTGCAAGAGACTAGCTTTAAATGCCGAGGCTGCGAACTCGAGTTGAAGGGATCGTGGACCGACCGCTTTACGGCCCCCTCGGGGCAGGCTGTGGTGTTCGAGAATCGGTTGTTCATGACCGTCAAGGGATCCAACGTGTCGGGGCGCTTGATCGCCGATGTAACTTCGACCGATGCCAATGGGAAAATGACCGGAGGTCGCATCACCTTCCGGCTGGCCGGTCGTCTCGACATGGACGGTGAACTCGACGCCAATCTGACCGGCGATGTCAATCGCCGGGCCCTGGCCTGGATGGACCAGGTGCCCGAGTTACTCAAAGGTAGCTTGAAAGGCTCGGTTCAGGACGGTAGTGCGCACGGCGAGATGAGCATCAACGGGGTTTCCAACGCTTTCCGCTGGAACGCCGAAGTGGCCAGGTAGCTAGCGCAGCTTGAACAGTTCGTTCTCGGACGTTCCGAAATAGACGAAGCCGTCCCATACCACCGGGGAGTAGACCCAACCCTTGGGGATCTTGAATCGCCAGAGCCGACGACCGTCGTCGATTTGCAGGGCATAGACCCGGCTGTCCTCGGCTCCGACATAGGCCACGTCGCCGGCGATACAGGCTGGCGAGGTGACCGCCCCGCGGGTCCGATGACGCCACTTTTCTTTGCCGGTGGCGGCGTCGAAGCCGTAGATGTTGGTGTCTTTGGCGCCGAAAACGAGCACGCCGTTGGCCACGGCCGGACTGGCCTCGATGGGGCCTTCCACGGACGCCTTCCACCGCTCCTCGCCGGTGCGCGCGTCGAGCGCGTGCAGAGTCCCTCGGCGGGTGGTCAGATAGACCACCGAACTGTCGACCACGGGCGTGGCTGCCACCGGGCCTCCGACCGTCTCGATCCACAATTTTGCACCTTTGTCAGCCGACAGGCAGAAGACGCGGCCCTCGAGGTCGGCCGCATAGACCTTGCCGTCGGCGACGGCTACCCCGCCCGTGAGTCCGGCCTCACAATCGTACTCCCACTCCAGTTGACCACTCAGGTTCAGGGCATAGACCTTCTTGTCCATACTGGTGAGATACACCAGACCCTCGGCCACGGTGATCGGTCCCAGGATCTGGTCGTTGGTGGGAAAAGTCCAGTTCTTGTTGCCGTCGCTGGTGTTGAGCGCGTAAAGCCGGCCGTCATGGGAGCCGAAGAGGACCATTTCGCCGGCCAGAGCGGGGCTGGACTGAATTTTCTCTCCGACCTTGAAGTTCCAGATTCGACGACCCTTCTCGACGTCGTAGCAGTAGAACTCGCCGTCGTCGGAGCCGACGAAGAGACGATTGTCCCCGATCGCCGGGCTGCAGCGGACATCGTCACGCATGCGAGCCTTCCAAACGATCTCGTTTTGCTCGGTGACGGCCGGGCCAGGGTAAAAGCCGGTGTGGGCGGGACCGCCGGCGAACATCATACCGGCTTCAGTGGCTGCTGGGCTCTCTTCCGGCAGCAGCGTCTCGCCGGGAGACTCGGTCTCTGTCGGCGTCTCTTCCGGGGTTTCCGAAGGTGGCGGAGCCCCCTGGCTGAGTTCGAAAATCAGCTCGAAAGCCAGCGCGTCGTGATAGTTGGTCTTGCGGATGTTCGCCGCCCCGCCTAGCGACCAGATCCGTAACAGGTCGGCCAGCTGGCTCTCGATGGCCGCGCCGTCATTGGCCCAGGCGGCCGCCTGATCGAGGCTGAGAAAGCGAAAGTTCTTGAGATAGGCATCGAGGTCGGCCGGAGGCAGGTCGTTCTCTTCGGCAATGGCGGTCTTGATCAGGCCGGTCTGCTGGTCGAGCTGACCGATCAAGCCAAACCAGGCCTGAGCAAAGGTGCGAAATTCTTCCTGGCCGGCCCGGGGGGCGCTTCGCCCGTCGAGTAGCTGACGCGAGGCCACCCAGACGTAAGCCAGCGGCTGGGCCTTGGAAGTGGCCGCCAGGCTCCGGGCTCCCTCGCTACTCGTCCACGGCTCCCACAGCGCCAGGCCCTGAACCTGCCCGCTCTGGAACCACTCCACCGCCTGGTCGACATCGCGGGCGCCAATCAGTCGAAAGGTCAGGTCCTGGCTCGAGCGCGCTTTGGAGATGGCCAGATATTCGCTGGAAGTGCCCGGTAGAAAGGCCAGACGGGCCGGCTTGCCGGGTTTTTCGCCCTTGACCACCAGCTGATCGTAACCCTCCGAGAGCCCGGCCGGAAAAACCAGCAGCCCGGGATCGAACCGACTGACGGCCAGGGAGTATTGAGCCAGGCTGACCAGGGCCAGGTCGGTCTCTCCCGAGGCCAGTTTTAGCCAGCCGGTATCAGGCTCGAAGGTCGAGATGTCCAGTTCGAGGTCCGACATCTCGGGCAGGCGGGACAAGGCTCGCACCGGTAAGCCCGCGGCGCCCGGGCTGACGGCCAGCCGCAAGGTCGGTGGGCCCGTCCACTCGGGTCCGGTGGGAGTGGTGGGAGGGTGGGTTCGACCCATGAGAAGGAGCACTAAGACGAAGGCGGCCCCCAGCACCACTATCAGCGCGGCCAGCTTTTTGAGCACTAAGAGTCATTCCCGTTAGGCTCATCGTTCCCCTGCGCCGGGGCTCCCTCCAGGCGACGCTCGTAGGCTTTGAGGAAGGGAAACCAGATGGCCCCGCTGATGCACAGGTTGACTATGAGTAGAAGGAATGCCTTGAAATCCTGGCACGACAGGGGCGCTCCCAGAAAGCACGGCATGACCCAGGGGACTTCGATGAAAGGCTTGCCCACAACCCCCGAGGCCACCGCCACGAAGGCGACCACGCCGCACACCATGGGGGCCAGGATGAAGGGGATTGCCAGGATCGGGTTAGCTACCACGGGTAGACCGAAGAGCAGCGGTTCGTTGACGTTGAACAAGGCCGGCACGATCGAGATCTTTCCGATCCGGCGCATATGGTCGTTCTTGGACAAAAAGAGCAGGATGGTGGGGGCCAGGGTGGCGCCGGCTCCGCCGATCCAGATGAACCACTGATAGAACGGATAGGCGGTGACGTGCTCGAGCGGCAGTCCGTTGGCCTGGGCTTCGGCGTTGGCGGCCACGAACTGCTGCCAGATGGGCAGCATGGCGGCGTTGATCACCGAGATGCCGTGGACGCCAGCCACCCCGAAGATGTGCAACAGCAGGTTGACTACCAACACCGCTCCCAGGGTGTCGCCCATCTGCTTGAGCCACGAGGTCTGGTCGATGATCCACTGGTTGATATCAAACCCCAGCGAATGGCGGATATACCAGACGATGGAGATCACCAGCAGCAAAGGCAAGAAGGCCGCGAAGGCCTGGGTGACGGCGGGAGGGACGGCTCCTTCCCTGGCCTTTTCGGCGTCGGGTGAAGCCGAAGGGTCGGGGCGTAAAATCAAGCGCGACAGTTCGACCGTGAAGATACCCAGGAAGATGGCCAGGAACAGGCCTTCGGCTCCCAGCGGCTTCATGGCCAGCACCCACGCCTTGGCACCCTCGAGTTCGGTCTGAACCGGAGTGCCTGTCACCAGCAGGGCAGCCATCGCCCCCAACCCTTGCGGGTTGGTGGGCAGGCCATACTGCTTGGCCAGGCTGGAGGCGATGGTGAAGGCCACGTAGAGGCTCAGCATGCCCATGGTGAAGCGGTAGGGCATCAACAGCAGGGGCACGTGGGCTTTGTAGGAGAGGGCTAGCCCCGAAGCGGCAAAACCCGGCAGCAGCTTGTCGATCTCGTCGATCATCTGGGTCTGGGCGCCCAGCAGAAGGAAGGTGCTGCCGATGAGGATGATCGGCACCGAGCCGATCATGCCGTCGCGCAAGGCGACGATGTGGTGCTGCTTGGAAGCCCGGTCCAGCAGAGCGATGATTTTGGCCCAGACTTCTTGCATGCGCGGCGATTCCTCATGACGATTGAAACTCCTGGTGGGAGGGAATTATTTTCAAGTCCAGAAGTGGGAGGCTATGGAAGAGATACTTGAAGGCATCGTCATGCTGGGTCCCTTCGGGCCCTACCACAACGCCTGCTGGATTTTGCATCGGGGGGCCGAGGCCGCCGTCATCGAGATGCCCCCCTACCGCAAGGGAGAACAAGCGCCCTGGTTGGCCGTCGAAAAATTTCTCAAGACCAGGCGTCTACGCTTGCGCTACGCCTTTCTGAGCCACGCTCACATCGATCATTGCCAGACGCTGTTGCAGTTTCGTCAGCACTTTCCCCGCACTCGCTTCGTGGCCCATCAGTCGGTCCTCGAGGCGCCCCTGATGGCGCGCCTGGCAGAGGCCGCTCGCGACCGGCTGCCGCGCGGCCTGTTTGGTCGGCCCAAGCTCTTTCACGAGACCTTTCGCTCGAGTCTGTGGTCCTCCACCCTGGGGGGCGAGCCCGTCCATCTCTTGCACGCCCCCAAGCACTCTGATTCCGACCACCTGATTCTCTTTCGTGGGGCCATGATGACCGGCGACTGGTTTTTGGGCGACCTCAAAGACTGTAACGCCCTGGTGCCTCCAACTCGCAAGAAACGCTCGATTTCGCGGGTGGCCAAGATTGTCGAGCGGCTGGGCTATCATGTCCACACCATGTATTCCGCTCACGGCGATTGCGTCTATCGCCAGGTGGATTTTCACGAGATGATGCGGCGCAGCAAGATCGACCACGACGAGGTGCGCTCCGCCTGAACTATCCGATGTACTTCGAGCGGGCCGACCTGTGGCCGGTGGTGACACCGCCCGAGGCCTATGCCGAAGAGATGGAACTGTGGCGGGCTGCCCTGGGTGAATCCTGCCGTAGTCTGCTCGATCTGGGCACCGGAGGGGGGCACCACCTCTGGCACCTGCTTCTGGACACCTCGATCGAGGCCACTGCCGTGGACCTTTCCGAGCCGATGCTCGAACTCTCCAAGCGTCTCAATTCTCGGGTCGAGCATCTAGTAGCCAACATGCTCGAGCTGCGCCTGGAACGAAAGTTCGACGCCGTCACCATCCACGACTCTTTGACCTATCTGACCAGCCAGGCCGAAGTCGAGGCGGTCTTTGCCACCGCTCGCCATCACCTCGAGCCAGGCGGGGTGCTGCTCTTTGCCCCCGACTACCTCCGCGATCATTTCGACGGACCCTACAGTGCTCTGACCACCAACCAGAACGACGAGATCACGGTCACGCTGACCCACTACCAGCACGATCCCGACCCTGAGGATAACCTCTTTGAAGCCATCTACGTTTACTTCGTGCAGCGCGGTGGCCGGCTCGAGACATTTCAAGAGCGCCAGACGCTCGGCTTGTTCGACCTGGCTCAATGGACCGACTGGGTCAGCCGGGCAGGCTTTGAGGTCGAGTTGCTGCGCTACGACCTGTGGGAGCAGCAGACGTTTCTTTTCCGGGCGACGGCGGCATAAGTTTGAAAGTGACTAGTGAGGCCGTTCCCCAGGCGCCGCCGCGGCGCAATTTCTTGCCTGCAATCCTGTTGGTGCTGGTGTTGGCAGGTCTGGTCGGTTATTGGAAGTGGTCTCATCCCTCAGAGGAGAAGGTCGTTTTCGAGACCGAGAAGGTCCGCCGGGGGGATGTCACGGCCGTGGTTTCGGCCACCGGAACCCTCGAGTCTGATACCACCGTGACCGTCGGCAGCCAGGTCTCGGGCCCCGTGCAGGCTGTGCTGGTCGATTTCAACACTCGAGTCCACCGGGGCGACGTGCTGGCCCGCATCGAGCCTTCCGAGTTCGAGGCCCGGCTGGGCCAGGCCCGCGCGGGTCTGGATTCGGCTCAGGCCGGGCTACAGAACGCGCGGGGCAGCCTGGCCAATGCCGATGCCGCCATCGCCGAGGCCAGAGCGCAGATCGCCCGGAGCGAGGCCAACATCACCGAGGCCAAGTCGAATGTGGATAGTGCCGAAGCGGCGGTACGTAACGCCGGGGCTGGAGTGACCCGGGCTCGGGCCGAGATGGAGAACGCCCTGCTCGGCTTTCAGCGCTTCGAAAAACTTCATCAGCGCGAGTTGGTGGCCGCTAGCGAACTCGACCAGGCGCGCACTAGCTATCGGGTCCAGTCGGCTGCCTACGAGACCGCGCTGGCCGCCAAAGACCAGGCGGTCGCCAACCACCGCCAGGCGCTAGCCAGGCTCCAGGCGTCACGCAGCGAACTGGTGGCCGCGGGTACTCGCCTCGAGGCCGCCGAGGCCCAGCGCCAATCGGCCACGGCTCAGGTGGCTTCGGCTCAAGCCCAGGTCAGCCAGGCCGAGGCCAGCAATCAGCAGGCGGCCGTCGATCTGGAGCGGACCACCATTCGCTCTCCCATCGACGGGGTGGTCATCGAGCGCAAGGTGGACGTGGGCCAGACCGTGGCGGCCGCTTTTCAAGCACCAGAACTTTTTGTCATTGCTGGCGATCTCACCAACATGCAGGTGCGGGCCGATGTCAGCGAGGCCGACATCGGTCGGGTCGATGAAGGACAGAAAGTCAACTTTAGCGTGGATGCCTATCCAGACCGCGAGTTCCACGGTCAGGTGCTGCAGGTGCGCACCGCGCCCGGCACCAAGGACGAGGGGTCGGCGGGCACCTCCAGCAATGTCGTCGTTTACGGGGTATTGGTAAGCGCTCCCAATCAAGACCTCTTGCTCAAGCCCGGGATGACGGCCACCGTGGCCGTCGAGGCCGAGAGCGTGAAGGACGCCTTACTGGTGCCCAATGGAGCCTTGCGCTTCATTCCGCCCAAGCCCCCCGAACGCGAGGAAGAGTCTGACAAGAAAGACCACAAGAAGAAGGTCAAAGGCCGGCGCGGAACGGTCTGGGTCCAGGGTCCCAAAGGGCCGGAGCGCCGCGACCTGGTGCTGGGCATCACCGACGAAGAGATGACCGTGGTCAAAGACGGCGAGGTCACGGTCGATACCGAAGTGCTGGTGGGGGTCAAGGACGACAAGAAGAAAAAGCCGGGCGGTGGCTTCCGCATGCGCTTCTGATGGCTATCGTCGAGTTGCGCAGTGTCACCCGCGTTTATCGCTCCGCCGGCGGGGTCGAGGTGCATGCCCTCCGAGGCGTAGACCTGTCTATCGACGCCGGCGAGTTCGTGGCCATCATGGGACCCTCGGGCTCGGGCAAGTCGACCATGATGAACACGCTGGGTTGTCTGGATCGGCCGACATCTGGTTCTTATCGTCTCGACGGACAGGAAGTGGCTCAGATGTCGAGCGACGAGTGGGCCTGGATCCGCAATCGCAAGCTGGGCTTCATTTTTCAGGGCTTCAACCTGCTTAGCCGCACCACCGCGCTGGAGAACGTCGAGCTGCCGCTTCTGTATCGTGGCATCAAAGATGCGGCCGAGCGTCGCCAGCTTGCCATGCAAGCCCTCGAGTCGGTGGGTCTGGGTAAGCGCTCGCACCACGTGCCCTCGCAGATGTCCGGCGGCGAACAGCAGCGGGTGGCCATCGCCCGGGCCCTGGTGACGCGCCCGGTGGTGTTGCTGGCCGACGAGCCGACGGGAAACCTCGATACCAAGACCACTGATGAGGTGCTGGCCCTGTTCAAGAATCTCAACCAGGAGGGGCAGACCATCATCCTGGTGACCCATGAGCCCGAGGTGGCCCTGCAATGCAAGCGGGTGGTGCTGTTTCGTGACGGGTTGATCGTGGGCGATGGCGAGCCCAGAGACGTGCTGGCTCACCTGGCTCCGGGCATTATCTCATGAACCCTTTCCTGACCCTGAGGGTGGCCTGGCTGGCTTTGCTGCGCAACAAGCTGCGGACGCTCTTGACCATGCTGGGAATCATCATCGGGGTGGCCGCCGTCATCGCCATGCTGAGCATCGGCAACGGCGCTCAGCTGGCCGTCGAGGCTCGCATCGCCAGCATGGGCACCAACACCATTCACGTCTTTCCCGGCTCGCGCAGCCGGGGCGGCCAGCACGGGGGGCGCGGCTCGGGCGAGCAGCTGACGATCGAGGACTGGCAGGCGGTCGACCGCTTGCCGCTGGTGGCCCAGTCCTGCCCGATGGTCAACGGTCGGGCCCAGATGGTCTATGGCTCTAATAACTGGTCGGCCTCGTTCTATGGCACCACTCCGAACTTCTCGGTGATTCGGGCCTGGCCGCTTGAAGGCGGACGCATGTTCACCGACCTCGAGGTGCGAGCCGCCTCGAACGTTTGCGTGCTGGGTAGCGAGACAGCCGGCGAGCTGTTCGGCAGCGCCGACCCTCTGGGCGAGACGATCCGGGTGGGTCATCTGCCCTTCAAAGTCGTGGGCGTGATGAGCGAGAAGGGCGAGTCAGGCTGGGGAGCCTCGCGCGACGACATGGTGCTGATGCCGTATACTACCGCCATGCAGAAGCTCGCCGGCACCGACAAACTGACTTATCTCACCGCCGCCACCGACCGCAAGGACCAGGTCAAAGCGCTCGAAGAGCAGATCGTCAATCTGCTCAACGACCGTCATCGGGTGCGCGATCCCGACGAGGGCGGGTTTGGCGCCTTCAATCAGGCCGAGGTCTCTGAGGTGGCCGGCGAAAGCACCCGCGTCTTCGCGCTGTTGTTGGGCGGCATCGCGTCGGTGAGCTTGCTGGTCGGCGGCATCGGCATCATGAACATCATGCTGGTGTCGGTCACCGAACGGATCCGCGAGATCGGCATTCGCATGGCCGTGGGGGCTCGCGGCTCGGACATCTTGATGCAGTTTCTCATCGAAGCGGTGGTGCTGTCGTTGCTCGGCGGCGCCATCGGCATCGGGTTAGGGGTGGGCATTTCGGTGCTGGTGGCTAAATGGGCCGAATGGCCCGCCGTGGTCAGCCAGTCTTCGGTGATGCTCAGCTTCGGCTTCTCGGCCTTTATCGGCGTCTTCTTCGGCTTCTATCCGGCTCTTCAGGCCTCGCGCCTGGACCCCATCCAGGCCCTGCGCCACGAGTAGCCGGCTCAGCCCTTCTTGCGCGTTTTCATATAGAAGCGGTTGGCCTGGGAGGCCACTATCCAGAGGTTGTCGTTGCTGGCGGCGATGTCAAAGCCCGAGCAGTCGAGATCGGCCACCAGTTCCATCACCAGTTCGGGAGCGCTCCAGCCTTTCTCGGTCTGGTGGATATAGTAGATCTTGTTGCCCCCTTCGACCCCGGTGTAGAGGGCCACATGCAGCCTCTTGTCGTCGTCGAGGTCGGAGCGACACTCCATCTGGCTCGAGCTGAGCGGAAAGTCGGCCAGCCCCAGATCTTCCCACTTGTGCTCGTAGCGTAGCGCCCGGGCCTGGCCGCCCTCGACGGCCATGGCGGCGGCCGGGCCCTTGGGCCAGCCGGCCACGGTGAAAAGGGCGCCGAAGTTGCCTTTGAGCAAGGTGTCGGTCTCGCCGGCGCCGCCGGTGAGGGGCCTGATGTTGGCGGTCTTGAGGCTGCCTCCGCCATTCCAGACCACCGCGAAGCCGGCCTCGCCGCACGAGGCCACTTCGACCTTGTCGCAGTCGGGCGAGTGCTGGCCCAGCGAGGCTGCTCGAGGGCGTCGGTTACTCTTGATGTCGATGTTGGCGGCCCGGATGGTGCGGTTTTCGGCAGCCCAGGCGGCGGCGAACTCGGGTCGATTGGTGCCTTCCCGGCCGTCGATGGCCACCCAGGTGCCCCCTTCGTTCTCGGCCACGAAGCTGTCGATGGTGTAGGGGCGCGAGAAGCTCCAGCCCTGGTCGCCCGAGATGGTCAGCATGATTTCATAGGCGCTGCCCCCCTGACGGGTGGCCCGCTGAAAGAGGATCCCCAGCAGGTCGCGGGCGTTGCCCACGCTGATCCGCCGCACCCGCGACAGGCTCGAACCGAAGAACGGCGCCCGCACCGTGCCCAGATGGTCATCTCCGTCCGAGATGCTGGTGTGGTAGAGCTCTGGCTTGCGCACCTTGGCCGAGGTTCCGGCCCAGAGCAGATGCACCCGGCTCTTGATCGAGCAAAGCCTGGGCTGATAGATCAGGCCCTGCTCGGTGTCGGGGCGAGGGATGTCCTTCCAGGCCGTCGGTTCGCTGCCAAACCCCGGGCCGGCCAGGATGGCCGCCAAGAGTAGGGCGGCTATGAGATAGAATCGCCAGATGCGCATCGTTTTACTCCTCGTCAAATCGTATGAACCCCGATACCGGCACGGCGAAAGCGATACCGTGCGTCCCATCGCGGGTGCCCGGTAGCAGATGCCGTTTCATGGCCTCCAGGGTGCGGTTCACCAGCAGTTCGTCTTCGATGACCGCGAAAATCGTGTAGTTGAAGGGTCGGTCCCCGGCCAGGAGATGACGAAAGCCGGCAAAGACGGGAGTCTGATGAGACAGAATCCGACCCATTCCCTGACTCTCGATGACGGTGGCGTCGGTGATACCGAACTCGGCCATGGCCGCCATCAGTTCGTTGAGTTTCTCCGTTTCGTTGAGGACACAGACAAGTAGTTTCAAGCTGATGGGGCCGTTCGTCGCACTCGGATACGGTCCTGTCTATCATTCCTGGGGAGGCCTGCGACCGAGCTCGAGCGACCCGATGGCCAGCGCCTGCCCGGCGGTCGCGATGGTGGCGCTCACCTGCTCGGCGTGTTGGGGAGCGACCCGCAGGGCGCCCGTGACCACCACGCACGAGCGGGGTGGGATCGGATGTAGCAAGCGGCTGGTCTGGTCGCCCAGGGAAAGGGTGACGCGATGACCGGCTACTTTCTGGTCGGTGTAGTTGCGAATCTTGATGGTCAGCAGTTGGATGTTCTCGACCTCGGTCGAGGTCAGCCAGGCCTCGACCAACCGGACCGGTCGCTGGCTGAAGTCCTTGCCTTCGGCCTGGCGACCTTGCTGGTAGGCTTGTTTGGCCAGCTCGGGATAGTGCTGAGCATAGGCTTGCTGGCGAAAGCGCTCGTAGACGGGGGTGAAGACCGGTTCGTAGATGGCCGCGAACGCCTCGCGTTCGAGCTGGTCGAAGTGGCTCTTTTGCAGGCGTGGGTAGGCTTCTCGATAGCTACCGTCAAAGGCGGTCTGATAGCTCTGGGCATAGGCTCGTTGGTGGGCCTGGGCAAGCGCCTCTTGATAGGCCGTTTGCTCGGCTTCTTGACGGCCCTGGGCCAGGCCCTGGCTCGTGATCGCTTCGAGCCCGCCTCGGGGTGCCTGCCAGCTGCCTCGCTGGTGGGCTCGGTCGAAGGCGCTACGATAGGCCCAGTCATACTGGCTTCGGTAACGGCTCTCGAAGCCGCGGCGATACCCCTCGCGAAATCCCCGTTGAAACTCTTCATTATCGGAAGGGTATTGGCAGTAGCGCCAGTCGGGCGAAGGGCAGGAGCGGCCTCCGAAAAAGAAGGGGATAGGGGCAGCCGTCACTCGTCCCTGGCGCAGTTCCAGTTCTTGCTTGACGGGGCGACTCATCACCTCTTCGCGAAAGGCCCGTTGACCCCGCTCGAAGTCGACTTGCCGGGCTTCTTGGCGGGCGTCTTCCAAACCGGCTTCGAGGCCGCGCTGACGACCGTCGGCTTCAGGGTCAGAGTTTAGGGCCCGACGTCGACCCGCCTGGGCGGCCGTTTCGGCCACGGCCTCTCGGGCTGCCTGGTCGGCTGCGGTCTGACCGGCCGCCTGGCCCTCGCGCAACCCCTGCTCGCGCCCCTGACCCTCGCCTTCCACCAGGCCTCGCTGGCTGCCCTGGCGACGACCCTCTTCACGACCCTGCAGCAGGCCCTGGTTGAAAGCTTCTTGTTCGAGGGCCTGTCGTCCGTCGAGCAGGCCTTGCTCGAGGCCATCACATTCGCCATCCTGCTCGCCGTCGCAACGCCCGCGTTCGCTGCCTTCCCGCCCGCCCGCGGTCTTACCCTGGCCGTAGCCGCTCTGGTACGGCGAGGGAGGGCCAGCCCAGACGGGCAGGACCAGGCTCAGGCAGAGGAGCACCCAGAAGAGTCGCATCAATCCTTCTCGAGGGGCTTGATATAGCGGATGTGGGCCCTCACGTAGCCATCGAGCGCCTGGCCCTGTTCATCGCGCACGCGCATCCAGGGGCGGCCGTTGCGGTCGAGAGCATTGATAAGGACTTCGTCGGAACCGCCTCGGCCCACATCCGCCTGAAGGATGGTTCCTTTCTTGAAGCGCGTCACCAGCTTGGCCTCGGGATCGGCCTCGCGCCGGCACGGCACCCAGTCGGCCACCACCACCCACAAAGCGCCGGGAGTGTCGGGTCTGTGAGCCTGGCCGAACACCGGACCTTCGTTGCTGCGAAAGTCGCCGCGCTGATCGGGGTCACACCAGGCCACCGAGATGGTCAGAAGGACAAACAGCAAAAGCTTCTTCATAGAGGGTGAAATTCGTGTGGACCGGGTAGGTTCCCCTGGCGGAGATTATAGGCCGGTCGGAAAAGTTGGCCAGATGAAGATCGGATTGCAGATACCCAATTTCACCCTGCCGGGAGGTCCGGCCCGTCTGGGCGAGCAGTTGGCGACCATCGCTCGTCGGGCCGAGGACGCAGGCTTTGCCAGCCTCTGGGTCATGGACCACTTCTTCCAGATCCAGCACATCGGCCCCGCCGAGATGGACATGCTCGAAGGATACACTACCCTGGGTTACCTGGCCGCCTGCACGCGCACGATGCAGTTGGGCACGATGGTTACCGGCGTCACCTATCGCTATCCGGGCCTTTTGGCCAAGATCGCGACCACCCTCGATGTGCTCTCGGGCGGGCGGGCCTGGCTTGGCCTCGGAGCTGGCTGGTTCGAGCGTGAGCATAAGGGCCTTGGCGTTCCCTTTCCGCCGGTAGCCGAGCGCTTCGAGTTGCTCGAGGAGGCCCTGCAGATTGCACTGCAGATGTGGTCTGACAACAACGGCCCATACCAGGGGAGGCATCATCAGTTGGCCGAGACCCTGTGTATCCCCCAGCCCTTAAGTCGGCCCCACCCACCCATCATGATCGGGGGGATGGGCGAGAAAAAGACGCTCCGGTTGGTGGCCCAATACGCCCAGGGCTGCAATCTGTTCGAGTTCGCGGGTCTGGCCAAGCTGGCCCGCAAGCTCGAGGTCCTGCGCGGTCACTGCCAGGAGCTGGGCACCGACTACGAGGCCATCTCCAAGACCGTCATCGGCCAGACCTCGATCTCCAATCACGCCGCCGCGGACAAGCTGGTCACCAAACTGGGTCAACTTTCGGAGCTGGGCTTTGACCAGGCCATCTACAGCCTGAGCGACCCCACCGACGAACGAGCCTTCCAGCTCTTCGCCGAGCAAGTCATCCCCAGAGCGGGGACGCTCGCTTGAGAGTGCTGGGGGAAAACCGCGGGGGACGCGGCGGGCGTCGGGGGAGTTGACCCTCAGGGGTTTATTCCCCAGCGCCCACCTTCAGGCGACAGCCCTTCGAGCAGTAGGGGCCCCTCGTCGACAGGCAGGGTCCGCAGATCACCGCCTGTTGACCGCACTGGCGACACTCGATGGACTGGCGGCCAGGATCACCGCAGAGCGGACAGAAGCGATAGGTGGACGAGGGGGCGAGTTGCGAGTCGACGGCCACCCGCTCGTCGAAGACAAAGCACTCCCCTTCGAACTTTCCTTCGGGGTATTGCTCGAGATACTTCAAGATGCCGCCCTCGAGTTGATAGACCTGAGTGTAGCCGAGTTCTTCCATGTCGAGCACGGCCTTTTCGCAGCGGATGCCCCCGGTGCAATAGAGCAACACTTGTCGAGTCTTGGGCAGGTCGAGCTGTCGGACGTAGTCGGTGAACTGCTCGAAACTTTCCAACCCCGGATCGATGGCCCCGGCAAACTTGCCGACTTTCACTTCATAGTCGTTGCGGGTGTCGATGACCGTGACGTCGTCGTCGAGTTTGGCGTGCCACTGCTCGGGGGTCAGATGATGGTGGTGCCCGCCCGGGGGCGGGCAATCGGCTCGATATTTGATGGTCTGATTGCGAATCTCGACCTTCCACCGCTTGAAAGGCAGGCTCTGGCAGCGACTGTCCTTGAAGTCGAGGTCGGTCAGTTCGGGCTCCTGGAGGAGTTCGTTGCGAAACGTCTTGACTGCCCTGGGTGGACCAGCGATAGTAGCGTTGCAACCTTCCGAGGCCAGGATGATCAAGCCTCGCAACCCCAGGTTCTGGCCGCACTCCAGCCAGCGGGTCTGAAGCTGCACGAGGCGGTCAGGTCCGAAGCCCACGAAGCGATAGAAGGTGGTGACCAGAAAGTTCACCCGCTCATACCATCCTAAACCGGACCACAAGTCAAGGCTACAGGCTCGAGTCGTCCTGCCATCGGAGATAGCGAAAGTAGGTTGGACTGGTGTCAGGTGGCCGCACGTCGAGTTCGGCTCGGATACGGTACTGGGCCACAGGATCGTCCGACGGACCGAGGCTGCCCAACGAGGTGATGACGATGACGCCATAATTGTTGGGGTCGATGGTCTGCGAACTGTCGATGAGCACCGCGTAGGTGCCTTCGTCAAAGGGAGGGTTTCCAGGCAGGGCCACTGTCTCGGAGTAGGAGAAGGTGGTCTGGCCCGGCCCTGGCGGCGGCGGAAAGAAGAGGTCTTTCTCGAGTTTGATGCGGGCGTCTTCCAGGCCCGCCATGGCGAGGGCCCGCGCCTGGACTACCCGGGCCTGATGGCCGACCGCCTGGTAGCGGGCCGCCTGACTTCCCAACAGGCCGGCCCCCAGCAGCAACATGACCGCCACGATCAGCAGCGCGGTAACCAGCAGAAACCCTTTCTTCAGGGGACGCACGGCGGGTTTACCTCCCGGGTGAAGCTGCGAATGCGGGTGCGCTCGTCGACGGCGACTTGAATCGAGAGGTTGCGGCTGGCGGTGAAACTGCAGCTCAGACCGTAGATGCCCTCGGCGATAATCTGGCTCTGATAGGGCCCACCGCTGGGACCTGCCTCGCGGCGCAGGTCGCCGTTGACGACGCGATAGTGGACTTCCAGACCCGGCTGGGTCGGGTCCCAGGTGCCGGGAGGACCGGTGAAGCGAGGCGCGCTCGGGTCCACTTTCTGCAGCCGGAGTTCGCCCACGGGAACCTGGATGTCGTGGGCTTCGCGAACCTCGCAAGCCATGCGGTCGAGCCCGGTTTGAACCGCCTGGACAGTGCGACTCTTGGTTTCACCAAAGCGCACCACCCGATACGCCTCGCGCATCATCCCGGCGGCCAGACCCAGCACCAGGGCCACCAGGGTCAAGGCGAAGACGGCCTCGGCCAGCGTCAGACCGCGGTTACGGCGAGAGCAGATTGAGTGCACCCGAGAGATCGGTGACCTCCTTCCCGCGGTAAACCGCCCGCGCTTGCATGCTGGTGGTGCCGTGGCCGTAGCCCACCACCTGGGGAGGCGACTCGCTGCTCAGGATATGATTGGTCAGAGCGGCCGAGTCCCCGATTCGGGTGGCCGAAATGACGCCGTTGGCAGGACCCGAGGCCGGATCGGTTCGCCAGTCGAAGAAGATGTCGTCAAGGGGGTCGCCGTCGGAATCGGTCATGCTCACCGTGAACGCTCGGGTCGCATCGGTGCCCAGCGTCTGGCCCGTCGAAGGCGCCACGCTCACCGTGCCCGGCTCCTTGGTGGGCTGGGCGATCAGGCTTACCAGCGAGAAGGAGCGGCCGTTGTAGTCCACTTGCACGGTAACGGTTCGGGCCGAGTTGCGCATCCATCGTCGCTCACTAGTCGGAAACTGCAACTCGAACAAGCTACAGGGTGTATACAGTTCGCCCGGGTCGACCGTCACGGTGACATTGTAGCCAGGATAGTTGGGGTCGGGCCCCGTGCCCTGCACGGCCGCCCAGTTGCTGAATTGAGTGGCTCCCCCAGGGCCGTGGACCTGATCATTCCAGCCCCTGACTTCTTCCAGACGAGATTCAGCCACCAGGATGGCCGTCTGATCCGCCTCGATGCGGGCCTGATAGCGCAGCGCCGTGTCGAACAAGGCAGCCATGACGACGAAACCGGCCACGATCAGGAAGATAGCGATGATGGCTTCGGCCAGCGTGACGCCGCGTCGGCGCACTGCTAGCGGGTCCATACCGGTCGGGTGTTGCTACCCTGGCTGGTCAGGACTTGAGGAGTGGTGGCCCCGCCCGCTGGGACGGTACTATAGTCCAACTTGACGATCTGGCGCGGGTTGGCCGGAAGCAGTCGCTGGACCTCGAGGACCACCGGGCCCCCGGCCGGGTTGCGTTCCACCAGCACCTCGTCGATGTTGTAGCTGACCTGATACCAGACGTTGTTGCCGGCGGCGTCGGCAACGAACAGATAGGGGTCATAGCCGGTCGGGGCGGCGTTGAAATAGTTGATGTAGAAGATCTGATTGTCGACGCCCCACGAGGGAGATCCGAGCGGCTTTTCGGTCGACACCGGCAGCGGGCCGTCAATCGAGGCGATCAACAAACTCGGCGCGCCCGCCGGTTGCGGATTGCCGCCGGCCCCGTCGGCGATGTCGACACGCCAGATCTCTTCATTCTTGGTGTAAAGCAGGATGTTGCCGGCGGGATCCCAGCCGAACTTCTCGGTGCTGGGATCCATGCGGGCGGCCGGCGGTAGGGGAGCGTTGTCCACCATCGCCGGCAGGTTGGTGGGGGAAGCCTGGATCACATAGATGTTATCTCCGCGTCGATAAGCGATGCGATGACCGCTGGGTGACATGGAGGGATGCTCGACGCCACCCGAGGTGGTCAACTGGACATCCTCGGTCTCGGGCAGGCGGGGAAAGGCCAACCACAGGTTTCCACCCCGAACATAGACGAACCGCGAGCCTTGCAAATCGGCAGTGATCTCGGAAGCGTTGGCGCGAAAGACCTGTTGGCGCGAACCATCATCGTTCATGCTCCACACTTCAGCCGACCCGGTGCGGTCGGTCTCGAACAGGACCTTGCCGGGGGGGGTGATCATAATCCGCTTCTCGATTTGAACTTTGAGGGCCGGTGCATCGCGGTCCGAGACCACGGCCTGCAGGTCGTAGCGGTCGCCGGGGGCGGCAGTGGGCGGAGGCCGCCACTGCCACAGGGCTCGCCAGGCGCCGTCGGGCACCGAGTCTCCATCGACATCGATAGACGCGTCCCACTCCATCCGGCCCCCATTGGGCCCGCCCAACGAGAACGAAAAGGCTCCTTTCTCGGGGGTAGCGTGGTAGGTGACATCCCAATTGCAGAACAGCTCGCCACCCGAATTGGAGACGCCTTGCACTTCTAGAGTCAGATACTGGTCTTTGGTGAGCACGGCGTCGACGTTCGGGGGCAGGGTGGCCGGGTTGGGTACCGGAGTGATGCTGGGAAAGCCCGGCACCAGCGTGGGGTTGACCGGGCTGACGGTACTCGGTGGCGGTGGGCCGGCCCCCGGCGCTGACGAACCGGCCCGAGCGGTGATCAGGGTCGAACCGTCACTACTGAGCAGTCCGGTCTCCATCCGAATCGAGCCGGCGGGACTGATGCACAACGTGTAACACTCCCCCGTGGTGAAGAGGCGATGGTAAGGAGGTGAGCCGCTGACCGTGTCGGTTCCGCCCAGTCCGCCGGCTGGTCCGGTCGCAACCCCGGCGGCAACCAGAACGTGATAGGTGTTGTCGAAGGCCGGAAGGTCGTTGGTCACCACGCTACCATCGGGGAGGAACACGAAGCAATAGTCGCTGCGAGGGTCGACCGGACTGGTCGGCAGCCAGCTCTCGAGCGAAAATGCGGGGCCTTTGGCCCCCGGAAAGCTCGCATTCTTGCGGGTCGTGGCGGAGGGGTCGCTGAAAGTAGCAGGGTTGGTGCCCCAGCTGCCAACAAAGAGGTCAACTCCCCGAAACTCGCGTGTATAATCGTGAATCCTGGTCACCAGGGGGCGTGTCTCGCCCTCTAGCAGATAGAGCCCGCCCGAGTTTGCCTGCGAGCCACCATTGGTGGGCAGCACTACCGCCACCGGCTGACGATAACGAATAGCTGACTGGCGAGCCGACTCGAATTCGGCCATCACCACCGTGGCCAGACCCCGGGCGCCGGCCCGGGCGTCACTGTTGTGCAGGGCTAGAATAGAGAGGGCCGCCATCAACCCCACGATGGCCAGAGCTATCATGAGTTCAACTAGACTAAAACCGTGCCGCCCCTTCACATCCCTAAGTATAACAGATTTTAGCGGGAAGCCTTGATCCGGCGAGAGGGTAGCCCGCAGTGAGACCGAATCGGCGCCGATGCCTGTCCTTTCCAAGAGCGCCCAAAGCCTGCGTCCGTCGGTCTTTGCCACCCTGGCCGAGCGCATGAAGCAACTGCCGGCCGACCATCTACCCCTGCACATCGGTGACACCTTTCGACTGCCCCCCGAAGCCTCCCGACTCGAATCGATCGACTGGGCTCCGCTGGCTCCCCTCTATAAATATACTCACCCGTTCGGACTGGCTCCCTTTCTCGAGGTGCTGCTCGAGAAGGTCAAAAGCAAGAACCAGATTCCCGCCGAGCCGGTCTGCCTGCAGGTCAGCTGCGGAGCCACCGGTGGGTTGGCCAGCGCCGCCAGCACCCTCTTTGACCCCGGCGATGAGGTGTTGGTGCTGGCTCCGTTCTGGCCCCTGATTGTGGGCATCTTGCGCACCGCCGGAGCCGAGCCGCACCAGGTTCAGTTCAGCAACCACCTGCTGGCTGACCCTGACTTCGATATCGAGGCCCATCTCGAGGCTCACTGCGGCTCGGCCACCCGTGGGCTTTACTTTTCCAACCCCAACAATCCCGACGGGCTGGTCTATACCCCCGAACAACTCGAGCGAGTGGCTTCGTTCTGCCGCCGCAAGGGCTTATGGGTGCTCTCGGACGAGGCCTACGAGGACTATATCTACGACGGCCGCCCTCACACGTCCATCGCCGCCCTGCCCGGGATGTTCGAGCGGACCGTGACGGTCTTCACTTTCTCCAAGAGCTATGCTATGGCGGGTCTACGGCTGGGTTACGTGGTTGCTCCGCCCGAGGTCAGTCCGGCCCTGCGCCGCGTCTCGAACCACCAGATCTATAATCTGAGCGGGGCCGTCCAGCACGCCGGCATGCTGGCGGTCCAAACCGGTGCCGAATTTCTCGAGGAGTCCAAGCGTCTCTACGCCCCCGCCCGGGACGTCCTCCACCAGGCCACCGCTAAATACGGCCACAAACCGGGGGGCGGCGGCTACGTCTTTCTTGACCTGGGCAGCGAAGAAGAATCGTGGGACTTCATTCATCGTGCCATGGATCGCGGGTTGTGCTCGGCTCCCGGCGAAGCCTTCGGCCATGACTACAAGCACTGCGTGCGCATCTGCTTCACGGCCGCTCCCCTGGAAGGCATCCAACGAGCCGCCACTCTTTTGGGCGAGTTGCTCTAGCGGGCGCTCGCTGGGCTCGCTTCGAGCCTTGATGTAGTTTCTCTGGCGCTACTGGAGAGCCACACCAACCGGACTTCACGGCGGGCAGTGCCCGCTGGGTCATCTGACCCTACAAGCTCGTCCCGCCAGGGTCTATGCTAAGAGCACGGAACCTGAAGGGAGATGCCCGATGAAACCAGAGCTCGACAACCCCAACCGCCGTCTACAGTTGATGATCTACGGCGAGGAATAGCCATCGTCTTGACCGGCGGGCGCTCCAGTCGCATGGGGCGCCCGAAGGCGCTTTTGCCGCTCGAGGGCACCACCTTCCTGGGCCTGATCTTGAGTCGCCTCGCCCAGGCTGGCATCGAGGCCGGGGTGGTGACCAGTGTAGACTTGCCCATCGACGGAGCGGCGGTCAATCTGCGCCCCGACGAGGGACAGCTCAGTTCGCTCAGGGTCGGCCTGGAGGCGTTCGCGAAGGACAGACCCTGGCTGATGCTGGTGCTGGTCGACCATCCCACCGTCAGTGTCGACACCTATCGTCGCCTGGCGGCGGCAGCTGATGAAGGCCACCGGCTGGTGGCGCCCAGCTTTCAGGGAAGGCGGGGGCACCCGGTGGTGTTCTCGCGAGCGTGTTTCCCCGACCTGTTGGAGGGCCCCCTCGAGGAGGGGGCACGCTGGGTGGTTGGCCGTCATCGCCACCTCCGTCACGAGTTGGAAGTCGACGATCCGGGCATCCTGCGCGACATCGACCTCCCCGAAGACTATCGTCGTCTCACCAGTCAGGAGCCCTAGCTGCAGGTAGCCTCGCAGCAGAAGTAGGCTGCGGCTCCAGCGGCGGTAGCGGCCGCGCGAGCCGCATCGCAAGACCGGACGAAGGCAGGCTTGAAGAAGTCATCCAGACAGCTTTGTGAGTCGGGACGGGCCTCCCGCGCGAGCGAGGAATGTCTAGAAATTGTTAAGGACGGAAGTCCTTGAAGTTCTGCTCGAAAAGGTCGATCAGGTATTGCTTGTCTTGGCCGTCGAGATAGATCTTGGTCTTGGCGTCGGTCCCCGAGGGGCGAATGCACAAGTCACGCACTTTGCCTTCGCCGGCAAACCAGCACTGAAGGCCGTCCGACCAGACATCGATCTTCTCGAGTCGGCGCCAGTCGGAGGCCATTCCAGGCATAGCCTGAGCCAGCTTTTCTTGCACGGCTTGGAGGCTCATCTTGCCGTCGCGCACGGCTTCGGCCAGGTCGGTGAAATACTTATTGAAGACTACGCGTTCAGCGATGCCTTCCTTCTTGGCTTTGGCCAGTTCTTCGGGGTCGAAGATGGCCTCGTTGTAGTGGACGATATCGCCGCGGTATTCCATGGGGTTGGCGATCTTGGCGCTGGTGAAGATTTCGGCCAGATAGCGATGGAGATAGGTTGCCTCTAGCTTGTTGCCGCCTTCGGTGAACAGTCGAGCGGCCAGCGACACCGCCGACACGCAGGCCTCGCCGCTGCTCTTTTCGCGCATAGCGATGACGCTGCGGCCCAGCACGTTATAGATTGGCTCTTTGGGACCGCCGATCTTGCCTCCGCTCTCTTCGCCGGCGTGGTGTAGCTTGGGGTTCTTGCCCAGGGTGATGCGCTCGCCCAGTTCGGTGGTTACCACGACATCCTGGCCTTTGGAGGCGGCCAGGGCTTCCTCCACCTGGCGCTCGATGGCTGCAATCTCTTTGAAGCCGACCGGCACCCGCACCACCGGAATTTCGTGGTAAGCGGCCCACTCGTCCCAGGCCAGGGCCGAGACGTAGGTGTGGATGTTGAAGTTCGAGCACTTGTCCCAGCTGCCGTCACGCACCGCCACCACCCGGTCGTTTTCGGCCAGCATCAGGAAGAACTGGTTGGGGCTATAGATGGCGAACAGCTTGTCGGCGGTCAGCTCGAGAAAGCTGATGCCCAGGCGCTCGAGTTCGGCCTGTTCACTCTTGGCCACCACCTGGCCGACCACGAAACGGTCGGCGTCGGGGTCGACGTTGAAGACCATCTGCCCGTTGGCGTCCTGGGCCAGCAGCTGGTCATAACCGGCGCTCTTGACCACGCTGGGAATACTAGCGTCGACGCTGTCGTGGACCACCTCGTAGCCGTCGCCGGTCTTCTTTTTGGCTACGCGAAAACCGATGTTGTGGAAAAAGGGGTCTTCTTCGGTACGCAGGTAGCCGCCCTCGAAGACTTTCTCGATGCCCAGGGCTTTGAAGATCGAGTCGATGGTCTTGTACCCCGAGCCACCAAAGAAGTCGAGCTTGAGGCGCAGCCCCTGGGCCACGGCTTTGTTGATCAGTTCCAGGGCGGCCGGACCGGCCGGCCCTTTCTTGAGATAGCTGGCGTACAGGGTGGCCATGCGAGAATAGCTCAGCCGACGAATCAATTTGGAGTCATTGCGGGCGGCCAACTTGAGGGTGTAGCCGCCGGCCTCGATCTGGTCGAGAATGGCCAGAAGCTGGTCTACAATGCGAGCATAGAGCGGAGGCAGATACTGGGCTCCATCAGGAGCGAGGATTTTATCGCTCTGCTTCTGAGGGGCTCCGTGGCTGGAGGTGAAATAGTCGCCCCCCGAAAGGCCGAGCACGAAGGTAAGGAAGCTCCACATGAAGATGTTGGAAGTATCGCCGCATTTGGGGTCTTCGGTGAGCACCACCGGCAGGCCGTTGGCCGCGTAAATGCGCGACATCAGGTCGACGTAGCGAGGGGTGTTAGACCGCACCTCGCCCCCGACGATACGGACCGGGGTAGACTTCATCAGTTCGACCACCTCTTCGAGGGGTCGGCCGAAGATGGCCTCGATGACTCCGACCTGCTCGCTGAGATGCTTGCGCACCTTGATCAGGTCGACCTGATGGCCGTCGGCGAAACGCTCGGGCTGGAGTTCGACCACCAGTTTCGCCAGCGCCTCGGCGATGAGGGCGAAGATGTACTCGTTGATGCGGTAGCGGTGGTCCCAGGGGCAGAGTACGTTCTGGTTCTCGCGCACGCCCGCGGTCGAGACCTTGGCTTCTTCGGCGAAGGCCTCGATCTGCTCGCGCAGGTTGATGCGTTGGGCCAGTTCGGGGGTGAGGCGAACCTCGGCGGCGCCGTCGCTGTCGAGGGGAAAGGGCGGATGGTCGTGGATCGAAAAGTTGTTCGCTTCCCACTGGGCCAGGCTGCGACGCGTCTGCTCCAGGTAATACTCCCGCATCTCGGCGGGGGTCATCTGGGGGGTCACTTCGAGCATCGTTTCGGCCATGGTTCCTCCTGGGAGCTAGTCTTCGGGAGGGCCTACTTATCGGTGCCGTGCGGCGGTTCCTTCAGGCTGGCCCGACACTCGCCAAAGCCGACCCCACGGTGGCCGCCGCGAAAGACCAGGGTATCGCCGTCTTCGAGAAAGACTCGCCATGATTGGAGCGCGGGCCGGCCACCCGATAGGGTTTCGAGGGCCTCCATCGCATCGCCGGTGCTGGATGTCGCGGGTGCTCCTGGGCCTCGGGCGGGGGGGAGCGCTTGGCCGGGTCGGGTGCGCCCTCGCACCACAAAGCCCGTCTTCAACGCGAAGTCGAGTCTCTGGCTCACCACCAGCACTTGACCGCGCGGGCGTAGCACCGCTTGGCCGCTGGACTGCAGGCTCGAGCAACGACCGTGATAGCACAGGTGGCGTCAGTTGGGGTTGAGGGCCCGCTCGGGCCCGCCGAACATGATGTCTACGTTGGTGGCGTGTTCGAGGCTAAACGCCGTAGGGCAGGTTGGCCTTCGAGAAGGGATGGTCTGGAGCGACGGGCCGGAGTATCCCTTCCATAAGTCCGTCCCTTAGCCGGCTGTGGCTTGGGGTGGCGAGACTGCGTGGCTGAGGGCAAGCCAGCGCGGGTCCGAGCGTGGTATACTCGATCGGTGGGTCAGGGTCCGGAGGGCTTTGAGAACCCTCGCGGAATGCTCGGTGAGGCCTGCAAGAGGTGGATTCGTTCTTCCGCGAATTTGGAGGAGATACGGCCGTGTGGTGCCCAAATCGGACCTGGACCATCTTAGCTGATCACGACGGCAACATTGGGTGTGCCGTTTCGGCATGACCTTCCTGAGGTGCTCGAACCTCGCGAAGAGGCCGAGAACCTCGGCAAACTCCGCCGGGCAGACGGCGGCGCCTTCCCGGACATGGTCCCCCGGGGGATTTTAAAAAAAGACTTCTCCAACTCGCTCAAACCGACCCGAAGCGATGTGGGACCCAATTCGCCCCGCTCACCCGCCTGAACGCCCCTCTGAGGGCATACGCCAAGAATTCTGAAAATCTCGTCATTTGACCTGAATCAAAGCCGGGACATCATCTCTCAGGCGAGAGTGAAACGCCGTAACCAAGCCGTTTGGGCTTGTTCGATCTTTTGCCCGAACAGGCCGATTCTCGGTAAAATCGGAGTATGAAACCTCTTCAAGCATACACTCGCGAAGCTCTCCTCGAATTCGAACCCCAAGCTCTTCACCACATGGCTACCCGCGCATCGACGGGCCTCGTCATCCACCGCATCATCCTGGGCCGATGCCTATTGGCTCTTCAGGCCACCGGCGGTTACCAGGACTTTGGCTGCAGCGGCCCCATTCACTACGCCATCCGGGTGTTGGGCGTGACCAAGAAAGAGGCCAACGCCTGCCGCCGCGTGGCCCGCCAGCTCGAAGCCCTACCCGCCCTCACGGCCGCCGCCGAAGCGGGCGACATCGGCTGGGCCAAACTGCGCGAGATCGCCAGCAAAGCCACTCCCGAAACCGAGCTGGTCTGGCTCGAGTTGGCCTCGCTCTACAGCACCTCCGTCATTCGCCGCCTGGTGGCCACCACTCCCAAAGGCGGCCTGCCCGGCGAGCGGCCGCCGACCGAGGTCGAGAGCGAAGAGATCACCTTGCACCTCGACCCAGAGACGAGCGAGTTGCTCCGGCTCGTTCTGCACTCGCTTTCGCTCGAGTTGGGTCGTAAGGTCGAACTCAAAGAGGCCCTGGCTCTACTGCTGGCCCAACGCTTGCAAATCGCGCCCGTGACCGAGAAAGATCTCCAGGAACTTCGCGCCAAAGCCGCCGCGGTGGCGGCCTCGCACCAGCGCAAACTGGCCGGACCCATCCGCAAAGCCCACGAACTGGCTCAAGAGTTGGGCGTTCGTCCCCTGGGGGACGAGTTCTTTATGGCCACCACGGCGGTCGACGGCGAAGCGTGCCCGGGTAATCCGGGCGTCGAACTGGCCTGTCGCGCCGAGCCCCACTGGGAGGTTCCAGCTAACCTCAGCTTCAACCCCGACGCCCGCGGACTGACCCCGGCCCAGACCGAAGCCCTCAAGATTCGTGACTGCTACTGTTGCCAGACTCCCGACTGTCCAAACCATATCTGGCTTCAATCCCACCACATCCGCTTCTTTGCCCTGGGCGGCCTGACCGTGCCCGCCAACCTGATCTTCCTCTGCACCGGCTGCCATCGCAACGTGCACGACGGCTTTCTCATCATCAAGGGGACGGCGCCCGACGGCTTGACCTTCTGGGACCGCTATGGCCGGCAATTCGAGGGTTGACGAGGCTTCGCCAGAGGGGAGCGAGGCCTGTGGCCTCGAGAGGGGAGCTGGGCTAGACCCAGAGATGGGAGCGAGGCTGCGCCTCGGGATGGGAGCGAGCCTCGCTTCGCTACGGCTCGAGTTCTGGAGATACTCGACGCTGCGCG
Organism: Vulcanimicrobiota bacterium; assembly: GCA_050250895.1. GTDB lineage: Bacteria > Vulcanimicrobiota > Xenobia > Xenobiales > JADMJV01 > CAYRFU01. The sequence goes on from JBFWNU010000008.1 coordinate 365,801, forward strand.
TCGTACCCTGGCGCGGCTTCGCCGCTCGAACGATTACGGCCACGGACGCCTCGCCGAGATCGTCTGCCGCGAAATCGGGGCTAGGCGCGATGACACCTTTCTGGGCCTCGGGGAATCACGAAGGCAACGATAAGCGGCTCTACGAGGTAAAGATCGTCAGTGGTGGAGACGGTCGGTGCTGGCACGCCGGAGGTCAAGAAGGGCACCAGCGTTGGAACCGCCACCACGGTGCGGATGTATGGCTACGATGAGTCGGACAACCGCATCACCGTGGATTTCCAGGATCTTTCGCCTCAAGAAGTCCATACCTTTGCCTACAACAAGAACGACGAGCTGACATCGCGCTCCGTGGCGGTTGGCGGAGGGTCTTCCGATCTGGTGGAGTCGTTCTCTCACGACAATGACGGGAACATGATCACTCGGGTCCTCGATCCGAATGGAACCCCAACGACGACCAAATACTATTGGGACGACTTCGACCGCCTGGCGGCTGTCGAGAAGCCCGACGGGACCACGGTCAACGTCTACGACTCCGGCAACCTGCGCAAGAAGAAGGTGCGCGACGACGGGGTGAAGCTCAAGAGCTTCTACTCCGGCTTGCCGACGGTCTCCGAGGTCGACGGCTCCGATGTCTTCAGCTACTTGATGGGGCACCAGTTGCTGGGCTTCCAGAAGGGCAGCGACTTCTACTACTTTCTAACCGATGGGCTGTCCTCGGTTCGGGTCATGGTTAAGGCCTCGAACGGAGCGACCTCGAACTTCCTCCACGATGAGTGGGGGGTGAAGGACCCGAGTTCCGACTCGGACAGCCCCTACGTGGGTGGCCTGGGCGTGCACGACGACACGGCCGACACCGGCTTGCTCTATATGCGGCAGAGGCACTACGACCCGACCTTGGCCAGGTTCTTGAGCAGGGACCGGGTGGCGAATTTGAATCGGTATGCCTATGTGGACAGTAGCCCCCTCAGCCGAGTCGACCCGACGGGGCTCGATGGCCTTTCCACTGCCATTGCCGTAGGGCGGGCTCTCGCCCCAATCGCACGCGCAGGAGAGGCGGGTGTAGACACCTTTATTGCTGCGCCTGGACCTCCACAAGCCAAGCTCGGTGCGGCTCTCCTGGCTTTTGCCTATGCTCTTGGACTAGGAGCATTGGCATCGGGGCCGCCGACCAACGGGAGCGTTTCGCCCGACCCAAGCGACCGTCGTGGTGACGGATGGATCAGGAGTCTGCAGTCAAAGGACTGGCTAGACTGCCCCGAACCTGATCCGATGGACCCCGAGCCTGACGTTCTGTACAGGCACCCCAAAGGATGGGAGGGACCGAGCCGATTGCAGAACCAGGCGAATGAGGGATACAAATTCTATGGAGTCTTCGGCCCTTCCGCGACAACGAAGCCTCTCCCAGGGTGGGAGGACGACATGGCGATAACGACTCGAGGGCGATTGGAGGCCGCAGGCTTCAGAGTCGTAAAACGGGCGCTTCCTTTCACTACACCATCAACCTCCGCTCCTATCCCACAGTGACGGAGGAGGTTACTACGCGTTTCAACGAAGCTTGGGGTAGGACGCGAGGCCGCCCCGGAAGGAGGTAGAGTTGGAATTGACAGGACTTATCCAGAAAGAACTCTCTAGGTTTCGAGTTGAGGAAGCGGCGCAAGCTTGCAAGAAATGTATGATCAACCCCACTCCTGAGATTAGAACTTGTCCATTCACGGGGGAACCCGTGGATATCAAAGTTGTGGCAAATTTATCTCCTGTTCAAGTCATGGCATATCGGCGCCTGGAAAACGGGCACAGGTGGGGACTGCTTATGCCGAACGAGGACGACCTTCAGACTAGCAACTACTGGTATAGCTCGGTAGAGGACGCCTTTTATAATTCCATGGCGTGGCGGGGAGAACTGCCACTGGACTACACAATCGAGACCTGAAACGCCACCGGGGCGCTGGCGAGCGCCCTTTGCCCAAAGGGCGCTCGCCAGCGCCGCGGGACGTGAGCAAGGACTGCAACGGAGAAGGGCGTGACCGTCGCTGAAGGGCGCTCGGGCGCAGTTCTCAGACCACGTCCACCCATATCAGAACTGCGCGCGAAAGGAGCCGCGCCCGGGGGCGACGGCTCAGCGACCCCCTCCGCGAGAGAAGGCCTAACCAGGGGGGGGCACTTCTCCGTCGCCGCCCCCAATTCATCGCCCCCACGGACACGGCGATTTCACCCGGACGGAGTGGGCGATTTCTCGCAACTTCCGCTCGGAAGACCAGCCCCCGCGGCCTCATCGTAGCTGTGCTTGGAGCGTGGCCGGGACGAACGCTTGGGTCAAGGCCTGATGCCGCCCGGGCCGCGAAGGTTCTCCGTGAGATTTTCCCGAGTTCCGTTCTGGCCTCTCCCTTTAGGTCAGAACCGCTACGCGCCATTCTTAGCGTTCTTCGCGCTAGGCGTATAGTGCTCCGTAGTCCGGGCGAGGAAGCCGGTAGACCTCGGTGGAAAAAGAAAAAGCCCCGGCTTTCGCCGGGGCGTTAGGTCCAATGGTATGTTCTTTAGGCGACCTCTCACTTCGGCGGATACGCTAGGATTTGGTTGGTGAGCTTCGCGCTCAAGGTCCATTTTGGCGGCCCGCCAGGGCCGGCCGTCGAGTGAGGGATCGCATTTCCTGAACAGGCAAGAAGCGAGGCCTATAGTGTTTCGCAGTGGGCACGAGGAGGTCCGGAAACCTCGGTAGAAAAAGAAAAAGCCCCGGCTTTCGCCGGGGCGTTAGGTCCAACCAATGCTCATCTCACTGAGGAAACTTTACCGCCCTGGCGTCACAAGAGCGTTAAAGATTGCGTCGCAACCCGGTCAGCAGGTAGACGAAGGCCACCCAGATGCCTTTCATGTTGCGAAAGAAGCCAAACAGAAAGAAAGCGGTCAGTCCGAGATAGAGGGCCAGCAGGGCCTCGGGACTCAGGTTCAGATAGGCGTAGGCCAGCAGCACCAGCACGATGGTAGGCAGCAGGGTCAGGAAGTAGCCGACGGCAATGACGCCGGGACTGTCGCCTTCATAGGGCTGGAACTTGATCCGGCAGACGGGGCAGCGCTCGCGAATGCCAAAAAAGGTCTCGAACATGGCGCCTTGCTCACAGCGAGGGCAGTGGCAGCTTGCTCCGACCCAGAAAAGCTTCTTGAACCAGTAGCCGATCAGAGCAAAGCCGCCCTGAGGACGATCCTTCCAGGTTTCCCATTGGCTCATAAGAGCGGATTCCGCGGGCGGCGGGCAGAACCTGCCGCTATGGTGACCGCCATCATTCCCGCTCACGGCCGGGTCGAGCTTTTGCGAAGAGCCATCGACTCGGTCCTGTCTCAGCGCGATTGCGAGCTAGAATTGGTGTTGGTTGACGACGGCTCGGGGCTCGAGTTGACGGGACCTTACCAACTGGTGGTGCAAACCCAGCAGGGCCCGGGGCCTGCTCGCAACCTGGGGGCTCGCCAGGCCAGGGGTGATGTGCGACAATTATAAGTACCGGCGGAACGACAACTAGAATCACCCACCGCTGTTCCTTTTCAAGTAGCGAGCGCTTGATTGCCGTCGGATGAAGTCCCCATGGTTTCAGATCGACAGTTCA
>JBFWNU010000009.1:0-102387 GCA_050250895.1 Vulcanimicrobiota bacterium
GGATCGGGGTATCCTGGAGGCCCGCCGGGTCAACCCCATTCACCGGATTACCGCCAACATACCCATACAGGTTCAAACCACCCGCAAAGCTGATCGGATCTCTGGAGAGAAACCGCCCCAGCCTGGCATCGTAATGACGCCTACGCATATAGAGCAGGTTGGTGAGTGCCGAATCATCGTGAACGCCCAGTCCACCAACGAAGGTCTTCGGACTAGAGCCCGAACCCGTCTTGCTCTGCTCACCAAACTCGAGATACTCGTAGGCAGCAACTTCGTCACCGCTGGCGTCGACCACGATCCGTACCGAAGTCAAGCCGTCGGTCAGCAGGTAGAAGAAGTCGCCACCGCTCTCGAAACCTCTCAACTGGTCAGCCTTGATGTAGTTGAACTCCACCGGTGAGCCCACGGCCGGCGTCTCCACTTCGTTGAGCGTCGGCAACCCCGAGTAGAAGCTCTCGGTGGTGGTCTCGTCGTCGAGGATCTTGGCCTTGCGAATGCCGCCGGCATCATAGGTGTGCAGCACCTTCGTGTCGGCAGGGTCAAAGGCCACCCGAATCAGGTTGTCCTGGTCGTCCCAGCGATAGGCGATGGTGTCGCTGGTGGCCGCGTCGGTGCGCAGGGTCATGTTACCGTCGTCGTCATGGGTGAACGTCTCCTGGTCGGAGAAGTCGCCCGGGGTGCGCGATTGGAAGGTCGAGGTCACCTGGACCTTGGTGATCTGGTCGGCCGCGTCATACAGATAACGGTAGGTCTTGGAGTTGACGTGGTCGTCCATGAACGTGCGGTTGTCGGACTCGTCATACTCATAGACGCGCTGGGTCAAGAGACTGCCGGCGCCGATCTTCTTCTTGACCGTGGTCAGCCGGTTGAGCCAGTCATAGTCGTATTCCCAGCGCACCGGGTCGGCGGTGCCGGAGGTCGAGATCATGGCGGTGCGGTTGCCCGCGTCATCATACTCATACTCGAGTTCGAGCACGTTGTCGAAGCCGCTCATGCCGTCGTCTTTGACATAGCGCAGGTTGGTCAGCTGCCCGTTGGCGTTCCAGCCGGCCCCCGTCGACCCAGCGGCGCCGACGCGCAGCGTCGGAAGGGATGATGGGAACGACGCCTTCCGTCCAGTTTCGCGTCGTGGCCATGCGTTCTCATCATTCCGTAGAGCCGCGACCGGGTCGACGGTCATAAGGTTGGGAGTCATGGCACCGTCGTCGAACCTGGCCTCGATGCCCGTCGAACTGGGATAGACGATCTTCTCGAGGCGGCCGCCGGCATCGTAAGTATAAGTAAACACCCGGTCGGACTGGCTGGGGCGCTTCACGGTTACCTCGTAGAGACGCTGATCGTTGTAGTAGCTATACTCCGTCACGTTACCCTGAATGTCGGTCACAGACGTGAGGTTGCCCTCGTCATCGTAGTCGTAAGAGATATTCTCCCCGTTGGGGAAGATCACCTGGGTCGAGCGGGCCCCGGCAGGCCCTCATCGCATTTTGGATGGCGATCCATCCCCTGTCGAGGCGTCGCGCCTCGCTCGCGTATGCCAGATACTGACTCGCTCGGACGCTCCTTTCGACAGGGGCGCCTCGCCCCCCAAAATTGCGCGCGGGCCCGGCCGGGGCCCGCTAGCGGTCCAATTCATCATACAGGAAATGCCGCTCCTCCACCAGGGGATCATCTTCCTGATATTTCGAGCTTCCCCAGCGGGCCTGAGGGTCGTCCAGGCTCGAGGGTACGGACTCCTGGTAGACGATGTCGTTGGCCTTCTCCTGGCGCACTTTGACCAGGCGCCCGAGCTCATCGTACTCGTAGAGGGGGCTCATGCGGCACATGACGTCAAACGAGTAGGTTCGTTCCACTCCTCGAGCGGTCAGCTCGGAGAATTCGACGCAGAACGGCTCGTAGGTCATCTCGGTGTCGCGGTTGAGGGGGTCGGTGGTCAGAGTGTGGCGATTGAGGTCGTCATACTCGTAGGTCGTGCTATGGGTGGCCATGCCGACAAAGCGATCGAGCTGCAACAGGTTCGAGAACCCGTCGTAGTCAAAGCCCACCCGCTGGTCGAAGTTGTTCTGCGAAACTTCGCTTCAACCCGGATGACGTGCAGCCGGGCCGCCGGATTGCGGCGATGGCGCCCCAAATGCAAGGAGCGGCCGCCGCGAGGAGCGGATAGTATCAAGGGTCATACTTGAGCACCGCAGCGGTAGCCGCGACGCCGCAGTTGGGTGGGACAGCGCCGCAAGACAAGGTTCGGTCGTGCGTCAGCCGGGTTCTAATGCCGGTCAGGCGGCCGATGTCGCTGTATTCGTACTTGGTCCGCCGGCGGTAGACCGATGAGCTATTGGCCGGGGCGGAGATTTCGCTGAGCCGATTGTCTTCGTACGTCATGTCGACGTAATTGTTGAGCGCATCGGTGATCTTGGTCGGTCGATTGTCGTCATCGAACTCATACTCCCACTCATTGCTGAGGGGGTCGGTCACCTTGATGACGTTATCGAAGAAGTCGTAGTGGAAGGTATAGGTGCGCGACGGCGCGTTGTTGGGGCCCGCTGGGAGTGATGATCTCCTTGAGGTTGCCGTCGTGCGAGGCCCCGGAGCTCGAGTAGTAGGTAAAGGTGGTCGTGTTGTTGTTGCGGTCGGTAATGCTGGTGACCTGGCCATCAGCGCCAACGGTGAAGACGGTGTCGTTGCCTTTGGCGTCGGTGATGGTGATCAGGTTGCCGTTGCTATCGTATTCGAAGTAGGTCGGATCGTAGGTCGTCTCATAGGTTCGCTGATAGCCGGCAACACCGGGGTCGTCAACAGTCACCGTGGGTCGATGAATCTCCGCGATGAGATTGCGATGATTGGGATTCATGGGATTGTCGAAGTGGTTTTTTTCCGATTGATGTAGCCCTCTGGAGAGCCATTCTGCGGAGTTCGGAACGGGACATTGTACTTCTCTTTCGCCAGTCAACCATCCATCGACAATCTCCGATTCCTTTCGGCCGGTATCTTTCCGTCTCTCTGTGGGTAGGAAGGCTTATTCACAACGGCTACGAACTTCCGTAGTCGGAGGATATGATGCGCTTCACACTCAGGTTCCTGGTACTTCTCCTTCTAGCGGTGAACTTTTCCTGCGGAGGAGGCGGAGGTTCAAGCCCGCCCGCGACCAACGAAGGCCAGAGTGCCACCGGCGGGGGCGGCCCGGTCGGAACGCTACCGGCCTCGGTCCGCCTCAACCTCCGAGTTCCCGGCACCATACCCGGCGCCCAACAGGTCGCCAACCAGCCGGTGCCGTTCTGGCTGGCTCTGTTGGCCAGCCCAGCCTACGCCCAGACCACTTTCTTCACCATTCCGGGGGCGCGGGTGGACGCACTGGGCCGCACTTTCGCCATTGCCGATGCCAGCGGGGCGGCGCTATTTCGCAGCCTTCCCCCGGGACCCTATCGGTTCGTGGTGACCTCGCCGTCACCGGGCGTGGTATTGCAAACCTTGCTCAGCGCCGGCCCCGGAGCGGTGCTTGAGGCCCAGGTCGACGAGTGGACGACGATGGCGACCCTGACCGCTATCACCGGGGCTCGCAACCTCGGCACCAGCCCGGATGGATGTGACCTCCGGGCTTTGGCCTCTCTTTATGAGGCCAACAGCAACAACGACTTCAGCACGGTTCGCGCCCAGGTGCTGGCGGCTCTGGCCTCCGGCCAGGACTGGCTCGACCAGGACTTCTATCCTCTCTCAGGGGTGCTCCAAAACGACTTGCAGGCCGCCAACAGCTCGGTGACCTACCGCCTGACTCAGTCGCCCGTCCCCGGCGGGACCACGATTGGGGGACCGCTCTACCTGATCGTCACCTTCAACCAGGCAGTGGACCCCGCGACCCTGCCGCCCCAGGTTAACGGATGGAGCCTGGAAACGCCGGTGGGCACGATCAACTCCTCGAACCTCGCCCAGTTCGGGTCGGCGGGATATACCAGTCAACTACTCACGATGGATGGACGGGCATTTCCGCCCAATACGCTCTTCTTCCGTTTGCCCAACGTCCAACTGGCTCAGGGAGTGACGCACCATTTCGGTCTTTCGCTGCCGAGCCTGCCCACCTCGGCGGCTGGCCCCACCGTGCTCAGTTCGACCCCCGCAGGCAGCTTCGTCTCGTGGGACTTTTCCACCAACCCGGGTGGAGGGAGCGCGGTCGAATCCAACGTCGGTGGGCAAATCACCATTACGGCTTCTAGCTGCGCCGGTAGCACCAACGCCAACCTCGGCCCACTGGGCGCACCCGTGCTGCTATTGGGCGACCTGGCTCCCGACCTGCTCGGACTGGAATACTACACTCGCCCCCAACCGGCCACCATCCCGTTCCAGGAGCGCGTGGTCTTCTTGAGGGTTCGCGACGCTGATTCCATCCAACTGGGCGATGTTTTCATGGTGAGCCCTAATCCCGACCAGCAACCAGGTTTCTCCCTCGGCTACGAAGAGCGCGACTATACAGACCCGAACAGCGGTCCGACCAGTTCACGCCGGTGGTCGGCCAACTCGGGAACCCTCACGGTCATCGGTTTGTCAGGCGCAACCATCCGCCTCGAGGGGCAAGTCCAGATGGCTGCCTCGTCAGGAGGAGCCTCCGGAACGTTCTGCCTGGACGGAGACTTCCAGATCGTCTTTCCCTGAGTGTGGGCTCGGCGGCGAGTTCTCGGTGAGAAAAACCCGCCCAGGCCGCGGGCCAAGCCAACCTCCAGAAAATGAAAAAAGCCCCCTGGCGGGGGCTTTTTCCGAGAGAGGGCCTAGCTGAGCGGGACGCGCTTGAGTTCGTTGGCGTCGCGGTCGAGGTAGGCGTGATAGTGGCTTCCGTCGGGGCGGAAGAAGTCGGCGAGGGTGGCCTTGTGGCCTTCCTCGGGGATGAAGATGTCGCCATTGGCAGCCAGACGGGCAACCTCTTTCTCGAGGGCCTTCTGCTTGATGGCGTCGTCGTCGGCGGCGAAGATGCCGCGTTCGTTGTGGGCTTTGACGGTCACGCCCGAAAGGTCGCCGAACTTGTCGCCGAGCTGGAAGCTCATCTCGCGCAGCTCGCCGCGCTCGACGCTGGCGGTGATGCCGTGCTCGAGGTTGAGGCCACGAGGCAGGATCTGACGGCCGGTGAAGACCTTGGTGATCATCTCCTGGCGCTCGCCGCCGTTGACCTTGCGGTCGCCTTCGAGCATCGACTCGGCCATGCCGCGGAAGGTCACGAAGCTGCCTTCGGTCGAGTTGTCCATCTGACCGACCAGTAGACGCCAGCCCTCCTGGGCGGCTTTCTGCAGGGCTTCTTTCGGCTCGGCGCCTTTAGCCCGATAGTCGTCAGAGATGGAGTCCATCAGCTCGTAGAACGCACCGGTCCAGACGCGGGCGAACGAGTGGGACTCGCGGGCCAGGCGGTTGTCGGGAGCTTCTTCGGGAAGGGTGTCCGGGTCGACGTATTTGAAGTTGTTGCGGTTGTCGCGCACGGCCGAGCGGCCGATCGACTTGCCCATCTCCTCGCCCAGTTCGGCCAGGATGTTCGGGTTGGAGAGGTCGCCACCGGTCTGCTCGACCACCTTGTCGAGGACCTGGTCGTTCTCCATCGATACCAGCATGCTGACCATGTCGCCGAAGGCTTCGTGGAAAGCGCCGGCTTCGAAGGCCATCGAGGTGAAGTAGTTGGGACGAAGGGCGTCGAGGATAGCGTGGCCGGCCTCGTGCGAGACGACCTCACCCGAGTTGCCGGTCGAGGTGTTCTTGCCAGCGGCGTTGGGATAGTCGAAGAAGAACAGGTTGCCCTGCTCGGGGCCACCTTCTTCAAAAGCGAAACGGGTGTAGAAAGCGTTCGGCATCGGCTGGGGCAGTTTGGCGCCGGCGTTGGGCGCGATCCCCAGCTGGTCTTCGTTGAAGGCCCACTTGATGCTCTTGCCGGTGTACTGCTGCATCTTCTCGTCGAAGATCTGCACCGTCTTGGCGGCGGCCGCGAAGGAGTTGGCGGCGGTGTAGTCGAGGCTGCCTTCGTTGAAAACGAACTGGCCGTCTGCGTTAGCGTTGAGCTTGAGGCTGGCATCAGGCTCGAGACCGGTGGGGCGGCCGAAGATATCGGTCACCAGGAAGAAATTGCGCAGTTGCACTTTATCGGTAGCCGGAGCGCCGCCCAGCCGCACGGTATCGATCTCGGTGGTCTGAGGTTTGGCCACCTGAGCGTCCTGCGGATTATAACTGAAAACGGCTTTCTTGGCTGATGGATTTGACTGGATATGCATCGTTCTTGTTCCTCTCGTCGTGTAGGCCTCGACGAGAATATGCCGGCCTCACGGGCGCGTAGGATAAAATCATGTTAACAAGTTAAGATTCGCGGCAAATCGGTGGGGCAGGAAACCGCCGGGCCGTTTCGGAACCACCCGAGATGAACCGGGAAGAAGGCTGGCGCCTACTCTGCGAATACACCCAGAGCGAATCGTTGCGCAAGCACGCCCAGGCCGTCGAGGCCTGCATGCGCTTTTATGCCGAGCGCGGCGGCCACGATATCGAGCAGTGGGGCCTGACCGGCCTGCTGCATGATTTCGATTATGAGCGCTGGCCCGAACCGCCCGACCATACCCGCGAGGGGGCCGCGATTTTGCGCCAACGAGGGCTCGACGAAGAGGTGGTGGGGGCGATTTTGTCCCACGCTAGCTGGAATCAAGACGAGTATCCCCTCGATCGACCTTTGCGCAAGACGCTTTTTGCGGTGGACGAACTGTCTGGCTTTATCACCGCCTGTGCCCTGGTGCGCCCTGACCGCCTCGAGGGGCTGACTCCCAAGAGCGTCAAGAAGAAGATGAAGGCGGCCGCCTTCGCCGCCGCTGTGAGCCGCGACGACATTCGCCAGGGGGCCGAGCTGTTGGGACTCGAGCTCGATAGCCACATCGCCAACTGCATCGCGGCCATGCAAGGCGCCAAAGAACGCCTGGAGCTGACGGTTTGAAGCGCGTTCTGGATCATCGCTTTCAGCTGATGGAGCTGTTGGGAGAGGGCCGCATCGGGCGTGTCTATCGCGCCCGCGACCTGCTCGAGAGCCGCGACGTGGCCCTCAAGATGCCCCACGACTGGCACACTCGCAATCCCGAGTTTCGGGCGCGGTTTCGGCGCGAGTTGTTGACCGGCATGCGCTTGCGCCACGCCGGCATCGTGCGCAGCCTCGAGACGGGCGAGCACGACGGCACCCCTTTTCTGGTCAGCGAGCTGATCGAGGGAACTCCGATCCTGCAGTGGTTTTACGGCACCAATCGCGACTACGAGGCCCTGGCCGAGGTGCTCGAGCAGTTGCTCGACGCGCTGGAGTATGCTCATAGTCGCCGGGTCGTCCACCAAGAGCTCAAGCCCGCCAATATCCTGGTCGATAAAGACGGAGCCCCCAAAATGCTCGATTTCGGCCTGGCCGGCCGGTTAGAGGACCAGCTGCGCATCGGCCCCCATCCCGAGAGTGGACTGGCCTATCTCAGCCCCGAGCAGGCCATGGGCGAGCGCGGCGACCAGCGTTCTGACCTGTATGCCCTGGGGGCTGTGCTGTTTCACCTGCTGGCCGAGCGCCCTTTGATGCGGGCTGAAGAACCGGCCGACTTTCTACTCAGTCACCTCAACGAGACGCCGCCTCCGCTTTCGGCCCTGCGCGGCGACGTGCCGGTCTGGCTCGAGCGACTGGTGGCCCGGCTGCTGTTGCGCCGGCCCGAGCAAAGACCTCAGTCGGCCAACGAGGTACTGCACTGGGTGCGCCGCCGGCGCCAGGCCGACAACACGGCCCAGCAGCGCCAGGCTCCCATTTTAGGACGGGCCGCCGAACGCGAGAAATTGCAGGAGGCTTTGAATGGTCTTGAGGAGGGCCGCGGCCAGATGGTGCGGATCAGCGGTGCGGCCGGCAGCGGCAAAACGCTGCTGGTCGATGATCTGCTGCAGCGGGCCAACGAGCGCGACTTCCTGACGGTGCGCATCGAGTCCACAGCCGATTCGGTGATGCACCTGGGCTCGATCGCCGCCCACTTCGAAGACCCCGACCTGCCGCTCTTCGAGCGCATTCTCGAGAGCGCCATGGCCATGCCGCTGGTGCTGGTCTTGGAGGGGATTCACCGGGCCCACGACTCGGTGGCCGAATTGCTGGGCGAGTTGATGGCCCTGGTCGAAGACGCGCCGTTGCTGGTGGTGGTGACCGACCGGCCCGACGAGCTCGAAAACGAGACTTTGAAGGCCCAGCTCGAGGCCTTTGAAGAGCGCATCAAGCTCGATGGCCTCGACTGGGAGGCCTGTGCCCAGCTGATCGAAGAGCGCACCTGGTCGCCGCCCCCCCGAGCCGCCACTGCCTGGTTCATGAAGGTCACCAAGGGCAATCCCCTGTTTGTAAAGCTGCTGGCCGAGCATCTCGAGGGCACCCATCTTCAGCAGACGGTGCCGGGAGAATCGCAATGGACCACTCCCGCCAAAGGCTCGTATCCAGACACCCTCGAGGGCCTGTTGGGCCGCAAGCTCGAGCGCCAGGGCCCCGACGCCAGGGCCGTGCTGGGCCTGGGCGCCTGCCTCGGGGAGCGCTTTAGCTTCAACGCCCTCAAAGCGGTGACTTACCACGAAGAGCACGAGCTCGAGAGCCTGCTCGAGCAGGTCGTGCGCGAGGGATTGCTCAAGGAAGAGTGGTCCAGTGGTCTGGTGCGCTATTCGTTCAACAATTCGCTGCTGTGGAATCTGGCCTGCGAAAGCATCCATGAGCGCCGGCGCCGCCGTCTGCATCTGCTGGCCGCCCGCTTCTATGAAAAGTCGGGTATCTGGCCGGCCTCGATCCTGGCCTATCACTACCGCCAGGCGGACCGCTGGGAGAAGTCGCTGCGCTATACCGCCGAGGCCCTCGAAGACGCCCTCGAAAACAAAGACCGGGGCGAGGCCACCTATCACTACACCCGGTTGCTCGAAGGGCTGCGGACGCTTCCCACTCGCTGGCCCGGACCGGACCTCGAGCGATTCAAGCGCAACCAGCTGCCCCGGGCCAATCGGCTCGACACCCTGGTGAGCTGGACTCTGCTGGTCACCGGCGAGATCGACATGGCGGCCGAGCGGGTGATCCACGAGAAAGATATCGAGCAAGCCTTGATGAAGGCCGAACTATATCTCTGGGGCAAGCTGGGTGTGCTCGAGGCCGAGAAAGCCCTCGAGGCCGTGCGGCCGCAGCTTTCCAAAGAGGCCGACCAGCGTCGCTTTGAAGAGGCTCGCCAGGCTCTGCTGGCCAAAGACGGCCGCCAGGTTTAACCCGCCCTGTAGGGAACCTCAGGGGCGATCACCAAGTTACACCGCCTAGAGGTTTCGATGAACACGCGCTCGCTTTTGATTTTCTTCTTGCTATTATTGGCCCCCGCCTGGGCCGAGACGGTCCGGTCGGACCACACCGAGGCGGAACTGGTGGCGGAAACCGTTGCTATCAGCCCCGGCCAGCCCTTCACCGTGGCCCTGCGGCTGAAGATGGACGAACACTGGCACACCTACTGGAAGAACCCCGGTGACTCGGGGTTAGCCACGGCCATCGAGTGGGACCTCCCGCCTGGCTATGAGGCGGGCCCCATCCAGTGGCCGCGCCCCGAGCGCATCGAGGTCGAGGGTCTGGTCAGCTACGCCTATGACGGCGAGATCTATCTGTTGACCGAGATCACGCCGCCGGCCGAGGCTTCGGGCCAGGCCACCCTCAAGGCCAAAGCGACCTGGCTCGAGTGTGACACCACCTGCATTCCGGGCCAGGCCAGCCTGAGCCTGACCCTGCCGGTGGGCGAGGCGGCTCCGGGCCCGGCCGCCGAGGCCATCGAGGCCACCCGGGCCAACCTGCCGGCCGCCCCCCCGGCCAGCTTGAAGGCAGGCTGGGCCGGCAACAAGGTGGCTCTCACGGTGGGCCAGGCCAAAGAGGCGTTCTTTTTCCCTGACGAGGCCATGATCATCGCCACCGCCGAGCCGCAAATGCTGGTCGAAGGCCGGCTGATGCTGGTGCCCGAGCCGCTGGCCAAGACCAAACCCGAGCGCCTGGTGGGAACGCTGGCCGTCGACGACCAGACTTATGCGGTCGACCTTCCCATCGGGGCCAGCGCGGCCGCCCCGCCGGCGGGCGGAAGCCTACCCAAGATGTTGTTGCTGGCCTTCGTGGGGGGGCTCATCCTCAACCTGATGCCGTGCGTTTTGCCGGTGCTCTCGCTCAAAGTGCTGGGCTTCGTCGAGCAGGCCAACGAAGAGGGAGGCAAGCCCTTCTTGCATGGACTGGTGTTTAGTCTGGGCGTGCTGCTGTCGTTTCTGGTCATCGCCGGTGCCTTACTGGGATTGCGGGCGGCCGGGCAAGAGGTGGGCTGGGGCTTTCAGCTCCAGAACCCCATTTTCGTCAGCCTGCTGGCCTTGCTGTTCGTGGCCATCGCCCTCAATCTGTTCGGCGTGTTCGAGGTGGGTGAAGGCCTGACCACCCTGGGTGACCTGGCCGAGGGCAAGAAGGGCTACAGTAGCTCCTTCACCAGCGGCATCCTGGCCACGCTGGTGGCCACTCCGTGCACGGCTCCCTTCATGGGCAGCGCGGTGGGGTTTACCCTGGACAAATCGCCCCTGGTCGCCCTGTCGGTCTTTCTGGCCGTGGGCCTGGGCATGGCCAGTCCCTACCTGGTGCTGACCAGTTCGCCGCGGTTGCTTCGCTTCGTGCCTCGGCCCGGGGCCTGGATGGAGACCTTCAAGCAGTTTCTCGCCTTTCCCATGCTGTTCACCGCCGTCTGGCTGGGCTCGGTGGTGGCCTCGCAAGAGGGCACTGACGGCCTGCTGGCCCTGCTGGTCTCGATGCTGCTGGTGGGCATGGCGGCCTGGTGCTTCGGCCGCTGGGGTCAGACCAACCGGGGTCTGGGCATCGGAGGAGCGCTCGCGCTGGTGGCTCTAAGCCTGAGCCTGGTCTTTGGCCTGGGCGAAAAAGAGGGCGGCATCGCCTGGCAGCCCTACGACCCCCAGCTGGTGTCCCAGCTGCATGCCGACGGCAAGCCGGTGTTCATCGATTTCACTGCCGACTGGTGCTTGAGCTGCAAAGCCAACGAGAAGGTAGCCCTGTCGGGCTCGAAGGTCAAGCAACGCTTTGAAGAGCTGGGTATCACCACCATGAAGGCGGATTGGACCAGCCGCGACGAGACCATCACCCAGGCGCTGGCGAGTTTTGGTCGAAATGGTGTCCCGTTGTATGTTCTATACCCCGGGGGCGGAGCGGATCCGATGATCCTGCCCGAGGTTCTGCTGCCGACCACCGTGCTCGAGGCGCTCGACAAAGTTGAAGGTTGAAGCAACCACCCAGTCTCGACTGGAAGAAGAGATCGCTGTGCTACGCGACCACCGCCAGAAATGGCTCGAGGTGGGCACGTCGCGCCGGGTTCTCTATGTCGAGACGTGTCGGCAGGCGCTCCGCCGCCTCTCTTCGCGCTGGGCGAACACGGCCGCCCTGGCCAAGGGGCTGGCCGAAGATTCACCGCTGGTGGGCGAAGAGTGGATGCTGGGTCCTCTCATCGTGGCCCGAGGCTTGCGCCTGCTCGAACGCGCCCTGCTGGCTCGGGGTCGACCCTTTCCGGTCTACATCCACCGCCGCATCGACGGCACCGATATTGTGAGGGTCTTCCCCGACGGCTTGCTCGAAACCGCTCTCTGGCTGGGTATGAGCGCCGACGTGTGGGTGCGCGGCAAGACTACCCAGGGCCGAGAGTACCAAGCAAGCTTCGAGGTGGAGCCCCGGGTCAGCCTGGTCCTGGGAGCGGGCAACGTGTCCTCCATCGCGGCCACCGACATGCTGCACAAGTTGTTCGTCGAGAACCAGGTGGTGCTGCTCAAGATGAACCCCGTCAACGAATATCTCGGGCCCATCCTGGAAGAGGTCTTCTATCCCCTCATCCGCGATGGCTTCTTGCGCATCGTCTATGGAGGCGCCGACATCGGCCAGGCGGCCTGCGCCCATCCGGACATCGACACCATCCACATCACCGGCTCCGAGCACACTTTCGCAGCCATCCACTCGGCCGTGGACAAGCCCGTCACCGCCGAGTTGGGCTGTGTTTCACCGGTGCTGGTCGTGCCCGGCCCGTGGAGCGCCCGCGAGGTCAAGTTCCAGGCCACCCACCTGGCTGGCATCATGGCCATGAACGCGGGTTGCAACTGCGTGGCCCCCCAGGTGATCGTGATGGCCCGGGGCTGGAGCCAGCGCGAAGCCTTCCTCGGCGCTTTGCGCAAGGCCATCTCCGAACTGCCTCAGCGCGAGGCCTATTACCCCGGCGCAACCCAGCGCCGCGAGAAATTTCTGGCCACCTATCCGCAGGCCGTGAGCGAGTATGCGCCCTGGACCTTCATCCCCGACGTCGACCCCGACGCGCAACCGATGGTCCTCAAAGAAGAGGCCTTCTGCGGTCTATTGGCCGAGGTCTCGCTCAAAACCGAGAGTCCTGACGACTTTCTCGATCAGGCTGTCGACTTCGTCAACCAGAAGGTGTGGGGCAATCTGTCGGCCACGATGCTCATCCACACCCAGACCGAGCGTGCCTTCGAGCGCGTCTTCCATCGGGCCCTGGCCAACCTGCGCTACGGCACCATCGGCGTCAATCTATGGCCCGGCGTGGGTTTCGGCCTGATGGGACCGCCCTGGGGCGCCTATCCCGATAACACCGTCGAGGATATTCAATCGGGCCTGGGGCATGTCCACAACCTCTACTTCCTTGACCATCCTGAAAAGACCGTCCTCAGAGGGCCGTTCACCACCCCCTATGTGCCCCCGTGGTTCCCCAACAACCCGAAGCTGGTCAAGACAGCGCAGGCCCTGACGCATTTCGAACTCGAACCGAGCCTGGCCAATCTGTTCAGGGTCCATCGCGCCATCCTCAGGCAGACCCTGGCGAGGAAGCAGTAATTGGCCTTTCCCATCGGCGGACCGACTCCGCCGGGTCGGCGGCCTCCCCAGCCGCTGACGGGCCAGCCTCCTCAGCCCGAAGTCGAGAAAGCCCTCACCGACCGCTTCGAGCGAACCGGCTGGATGTATTCCCCCTCCGGGGGCCCGCCCGGCAAACTGCCTTCCGAGAGGGATCTGCTCAAGCGTCGTCGCCCCCCGCCGCCAAGCCAACCAAAGGCTACCAAGCCTCCCGAGATTCTCAAGAAGAAGGCCAACGACAAGGTGCACGCCCTGTCGCTGCAATGCAGTGGCAAAGAGTGTCCCGACGACGACGACTACCTGGAGGGGCGAGCCCCGCCCCGGCCGGCCCAGGCCTTCGACCCGGACGTGCGGACCGAGGTGCGCAAACTACTGGCCAGCTTCTCGCCCTATGTGCTCGACTTCTGCCGCCAGGCCGGCGTCACCATCCGGGTCGGACCCTTCGATGAGACGACCTATAACCAGGCCGAGAAGCGGATCGAGGTGCCCGAAGGCGGCTTTCGCGTCGATCAGGTGTTAGAGGCCATGGCTCGCTCGTTCGACCACGCCCTGGGCGGCGAGGACTTCGCCAGTCGGTTTGCTCTGGCCGTCACCAGCGCGCGCACCGACTCCGAGGGCACCAACATGGACTTCTTCGCCCGCGCCTGTGTGGGCTACTATCGTGACCCCGAAGGCCTGCGGCGCGAGCACCCCGGAATGTTCGCCTATCTACAGCACCTCGAAGCGCGTTTTGCCGGGGCCCACCCAGATCTTCTCTGAGTGCAACCTTGACCGGGCCCTCCCTTTGCGGGAAGGTAGGAGTATGGATGGTATCCGCTCCAGTCAGCTTCTCTCACGCCCCCCCGAACGGGTCGACCGAGCCCAACAGGCCATCGACTCCCAGCGCCTGCAGCTCCAAGGCTTATCGCCCCCCCAACTGGCTCAGCTCCAAGGCTTCACGGCCGGAGCGCTCGGCGATATCGGGAAGCTGAAGAACGGCCTCGATCTCCCCCCGTTACCGCCTCCTCTTCCTCCCCCACCCCCGCATGACGAGGCCTGGCTGCGCCAGCAGCTGGGTTGCAATCCTCAGGCCCTGGAAGCGTTCGAGGCGCTCAGCGACGAGCAGAAACAAGCTCTGCTGCGACTGACCGACCAGACCGCCCAGCCCGGCCAAAACGCACTGCACCCCAATCTGGCCCGGCTTCTGGCCGAAGGTAAACTGACCCAGACCGATAGCCAGGGCAAGAGCCTGCTCGACAATCTCTCGGCCCTGACCAGCCAGCCCCGAGCCGAAGGTCTCGATGGGCGGGCCGTATTGCAAGAGACTCTGACCGCTCTCGGACCCTCGCTCAACATGGGCACTCCCAGCGAGCAACTGGCCAACCGCAACCCGGCCGAATACGCCCGCCTGGTGGCCGGCCTGACCTCGCCCGAGGGCAAGGTCACGCTGGCCGGTGGCCAGACCCTGCAGCGACCCGACCAGCTGCCCCCAGCCAACCCGTTTTTCTCGCGCTCGGGCCAGATCCTCGAGGCCAGCCTGCGGTCGGCCGCCACGGCCGCCCGCCCTGACGAGCAGCAGCGGGCCCAGCGCATCGAAGACAGCTTGCGCTCCAACCCCGAGGTCTGGCAGAAGTACCAATCGCTGCCGCCCGAACAACGACGCCAATTCGCAGCTCTGCTCGATTCGGACTATTACCAGGATCAGGTGACCCAGGCCGGGCAGCTCGGAGTCGACCCGCCTTCGGCCAACCCGGCCCTGATCAGCCTGCTGATGAGCGACAAGCTGACCAGCACCGACAGCCGCGGCAACAGTCTGCTCGACAACCTGACGGCCTTACGCAGCCAGCAGCCGGGCCAGGGCTTCGACTCAGAGTTGCTCTTCCAGGAAGTGGTGAATCGGCTCGCCTTTCCCATTCGCGGTGGTATCTTCGGAGGCAAGATCGAAACTGGCCCCCTCGACCGGCTGGCCCAGGAACAACCTTCCGAGTTCGTCCGCCTGGCAGCCGGCCTGGGCGGCTCCGAAGGCAAGGTCGAATTGGCCAACGGCGACACGGTCGAGGTGGGCCCGAACAACCCGTTGGGAGGCTTCGGCGGCGCGAGCAGCGGGCTCTTTCGCATCCAGCAAAGCCTCGAGAACCATGGCCTCAACGCGCCACCCAGCCAGGCTCAACTCGACGGACTGCGCCAGGCTATCGAGGCCGATCCCAAGAGCGCCGAGGCGTTCGCCAAACTCTCGCCCGAGCAGCAAGAGAAGTTCTTGCGGCTGGCGGCCCGCACTCCGGCCTCGCGCCAGGACAATCTGACTTCAGCCCTGGGCCTGCCGGCCCACCGGCCGGCCACGCTACCGCCCGACTTGATGGCTCTGCTCAAAGACGGCAAGATGAGCCCGGAGTTGCTCGAGAACCTCGGCGCCATCGGCTCGGATGCGGCCCTGGGCGACACCCTGCGGGTACTGGCCCACCCCGATCAGCCGGGTGACGGTTGGCAATCGAGCGAAATCCTCCGGCTGGCCCGCGAGAACCCGGCCGAATACGCTCGCCTCGTTTCCCAACTGCCCGCCGACGATCCCCGGCCCCCGGCCGAACAGCTGCGAAGGGCCAAGCTGCAGAGCGCCCTGGAGCGCTCTGAAACGATCTCGATCACCAACTCGGCGGGCGAGTCGGTCGAGGTGCGGCTCAGCGAAACCGGCAGCCAGAACGATAAGCGGGTCTTCCAGATCCAGATGGGACGCCACTCGCTGACAGTCAAGATACCCGAAGGCCAGGACCCCATCGAGGTGTTGGGCCGGCTGGTCGACTACTGGAGCCAGATCCCCGAGCACCTGCGCGGCCAGGCCCAGACGGTCATCATCGAGAACGGCCGCAATCCGGCCGACGCCAGCTGGGCCGAGACTTACGGCATTCCTGGCTTCACTTCGGCGGCTACGGCCGGCGGCGGCACCATTACCTTCTGGAACGGCGTGGGTAACCTCACCGAGCAGACCTTCAACCACGAGATGGGACACCTCATCGGGGAGCGGCGCACCCCGGCCGAGCGCCAGCTAGAACAGCAATTCGGGCCCTGGGGTCGTTGGCCCCGCGGCTGGGAACAGGCTGCCCAGGCTGATGGCAACCACGTCAGCGAATACGCGACCCACGCCACCGCAGAGGACTTCGCCGAATCGTGGGCGCACTATCTCGAAGCGCGAGAGCAAGGCCGCGAGGCCCTGCGCGAGTTCAGGCTGCGCTATCCCCATCGGGCCGCCTATCTCGACGCCATCTACGAGAACCGGCCCTTACCAGAACCGGCGAGGAAACAGCCATGAAAATGATCGAATTTATCGACGGCAACACCAACGAAGTAGTCGCCCGGCGCCCCTTCGACGAAGTGCCTGCGGCCAACCGCGAGGTTTATCTACGGGATGGAATCCAGGTGCAAGACAAGGCCGAAAGCGACGAGGTCGTGCCCATCGCTCGGGTGGTTAAACTGGCCCTCGACGCGGCCGGCAACCCGGCTCCCATCAACGAGGCCGTCAAGGTCCTCATTCAGGAGTACGACGAAGCCGGCGTCATGCGCCGCGAGACCCTCATGCTCCGCAGCTAGCGTTTAGCAGCGATGTTGCCGGCGAACTTAAAGCCCGAGCTGGCGGCCTCTTCGCTGGCATCGACCAGGTAGCCCTCCACCGACAGACCGCCCTGGTTCTTGACCAGACCCAGCAAATCGGCGGTGGTCTTGGTGTCGGTGGCCGTCAGGTGGGCGAAGACGATCTCGTCGGGAGCCTCGCGGCTGGTGTAGGCCAGCGACATCTCCGTGTCGGTGGCTTCGAAGTAGATGACGGTGTCGCCGGTGTCGACCTTACCAGGCTCACCCATGGCCTGGTCCATCCCTTCCACTTCATCCAGCGCCGTCGGCAAGGTCATCAGCGCTACGGTGGTGGCGACGCTATCGGCCTCTTCGGGCGTGGCCGCCTCGGGGCTGGTGCCCTCGATGGCGCGCTGGTCTTGGAAACCGCGAGCGGGCGTCTGGGCCCACTTTGGAAGATTTGAAATGACGTTCATAGTTGCTCCCCTCCCTGATGAAGGGAGCCTATCGCCCGCGCCTGCCCTCAATTGTTGCCTGGATGTGAATGGCCGGACTTTTAACGCAGCCTTGACGATCGCCATTTTCGCTTAACGCTCTTGTGACGCCGGGGCGGTAAAGTTTCCTCAGTGAGATGAGCAATGGTTGGACCTAACGCCCCGGCGAAAGCCGGGGCTTTTTCTTTGTCCGAGCCTTTCTGCGACCAGGCCGGAAAGGCTGTCAGACTGTTCGGGCCCGCTCGATCACGGCGTCGATGAAGACCAGATCTGCGCGCGCGACGCTGGTGGCGATGGGCTCGATCTGTTCCTCCGGGGGTTGATAGCTGCGTCCCACTTCCAGGGTGAAATTCAATACGCCGTTGGCATAGAGCACGTCGTCCGAACTGCCGGAGTTAGGATAGAGGGCAGAACTCTGCATCACCTTGAACGGTGTGGTTCCATCCGAGGCCAGAGCCTGGTTCATTCGCTCTCCCAGGGCGTGCAAGGCCTCGGCATGCGGAGCCGCGTCGGTCGTATGGCTCCAGGGATAGAGGATCATCTCGCCATAGCCGTGATGGTCGAGAACACCCTGCACGTTACCTCGGCCGAGCTCCAGGCCCAGCAAGGCCTGGACCTCGGGCTCAGAATTACCCGAAGGTCCGCGATAGTGGGGGGAGTGTGGATCGTCCGAGGTATGGTTCACGTCGTCCGCGGTCGAACAGGGCGTGTCGTGCGGCGGGCGATACATTGCCTGGTCGGCCGTGCGAGGCGATAGGTAGTTGCGATTGAGATCGGTCCCGATCGCGTCGGTGGGCTGGCGGCAGGCGGTGGTGCCCACCGGCCGTCGGTTCTTCTTCCACATGTTGTCTTCGTTGCGACTAAATTCATACCCGTCGGGATTGACCACGGGCACCACCCAGATCTCGGCCTGTTCGACCCGCGCTCGCATGGCCGGGTCGTGGGCGTAGCCTTCGAGCAATTGCTGAGCCACCTTCAGCGGCGGTTGAAGCGACATCCATTCGCGGGCGTGATGAACCCCCGTGAGCACCACCCCGGGGCGAGCGGAGGTGTCTTTATGGCTGGCGCCCTCACTGATCTTGAGGGCCCAGATGTCACGACCCTCGGCGCTCTGGCCCAGGCTGACCCGTTGAGCCAGAGCTGGGTAGGCGCGCTCGAGGTCGGCCAGCCGCTGGCCCACCTCTTGACCGGAAGGATAGCTTTCGGCCACCGGGTTGGGCGATTTGCGCAAGTGGAAGCCGAACTCGTCCACGAGCCGCCTGGCATCGTGGCGGCGCTCGTCGTTTGCCCCCAGATGGCCAAGAATCTCGCCCTCGTCGAGCAGTCCGTCACCATCGCTGTCGAGCTGGGCGGCCTCGGTCGCCCGCTGCGGATGCACAGGGCTTATCCGGCCGCCACTGGTCGTCGAAATTGCATTCACGCCGGCATCCTACTGTCAGAGCCGAGACGAAAGTGTTGCCTGCTTGTGAAGCTTGGGCCGTCAGGTCCACCCGGTGTCCTTCCGTTTCAGGCCCATCCCGGCCACCTCCATTCACACTTCTTTCAGGGTTCTCCAATAGACTACACCCAGGAGAATGTGATGCAACTGTCAGGTCCGATACCCGCTCTTCGAGAGCGAGCCACCAAACTCTACGATGAAATCAGCCTGCGCGCCCACACGAGTCGTGTGGCCCAGCCTGAAGCCTTTCAGGCCGCTTTCGACAGCCTGGAGCTAGGCCAGTGTGACGACCCCGCCACCAAAGCCCTCTTCGTCGCGATGAAGCCTCTCCAGAGCTGGGCCGGCAACGACGCTGGTCGCCTCGAGACCGTCTATTCCACCGCTCTAAGGGTGGCCGGCCAGGCCATCGGGGGACTGCCCGGGGCCGCCCTCGGCGGCTGTAAAGACGAAACTCTGCTGGCCTCTTTGACCGGTCTCGGTAGCGAGGCGGGCGGGGCCGCCCAACCGTTCCTCGAAAACTTAGTGCCTGAGAGCTGGACCGAAGGCCAGGGCACCGACGCCCAATGGCGCGTGGGCCAGTCGCTCAACATGGTGCGTGAGGGACGAGCCGACAACGTTCGTTTCGTCAACTCCACCTGGCTGGCTCACAAGAGCGGCGAAAAACTCAGCGCCGCCGAGGTCGACATCGCAGTGGGCGAAATCGCGACCTTCGGCAGAGAAAAGACCTCACAGGGCTGGAGACCAACGGCCAGCGGCCTTCGTCACCTGGAAGGCGAGCGGATCACGTTCTTGAGCGCCCACGAGGGCCGGCTCGTGCCTCACGAAGGCACCGTCGAGAATGTCCACGGCGCGCTCTTCGGACTGGCCGGAACAGACGAGCAGTTCAACGCCAACTACTGCCACTCGATGCTGCAGGCCGATTCGCCTCGCCTGCGCTATTTCGAAGGCCTCGACCCCCAGCAACGTCTGCTGATCGACATGGGCTTCGCTCACCCTAACTATTAGATCCCTAGACTCGGCCCGCGCGCGGCCGCGGCCAGGATGACGGCCACCAGGCTGACCAGGCTCACGAGCCAGCCTCGCTCCTGGGGCAGGACCAGCGCGTAAAGAGCGCCCAACACCATGCCGGCTGCGTGGGCGGTCAGATCGACCCGAGGGTCGGGAAATAGCGACAGCGCCAGGGCGCTGCCAAGGACTACCGCGGTCTTCTTGCGCAGCTCGGGTTCATAGTCGCCCCAGCCGCGCAGCAGTAGCACCAACGAAGCGGCGGTCAGACCCAGCACCGCTCCCGAAGCGCCGACGGCGGGGCGTTGCCAGGCCAATTCGGAAGCGGCCAGATTGGCGGCAAAGCCGGTGAAGACAAACAGGTAAAGGGTCTGAAAGCGTCCCGCCAGGGGCTCGAGCAAACCCGCCACCACGGCCAGAAAGACCGTATTCACCAGAAAGTGCAGCCAGCCGTAATGCAAGAACATGGAGGCCAACAGCCGCCAGTTCTCTTCGGGAAAGCCCAGCATGTCGCGACGGGCCCCCAGCTTGATCAAGACCGAAGGGGTGGCCCCACCCATGGCCAGCGTGACCACGAACATCACCACCAGGCTGCCCACCAGCAACAGAGTGACCGGGCGTTCTTTCACTCGGGGCGGGGGTGGGCTTCCCAATAGGGGCAATCGAACGGCTCGTCCTGGCCCACGCCAGCGGCGGGTTCGGGGTCCATCAGATAATCGTCGCGGCTGGTCCAGCCCAACACTTTGCAGCGAAACTTGACATACTCGGTGTCGGCAATCTGCTCGAACTCGCGCCCGTGCTCGAGCACCTCGAGGTTCTTGCACAGGGCGCAAATCTTGAAGGGGTCGGCCATACTGTGGTTTTCGCCCCGGGGGGCGGCTATCCCGTCAAGTTCACATTTTTGTCAAGTCCGGGGTGCTCGGACTGACCTAGATTGGGAGCGGAGGTTCCGATGAACACGCTATCCGCCATTCGCCCTTTCACGGCCCCGCTGCCGGCTCGGGCGGCCGCCCCCCAGGCCGGGCTGGCCAACGATCCCCACGAGGTGGTCGAGCTCACCCAGAGCCTGGTGCGTGTCGATTCGAGCCCTACGAACCTCATTGCGGGCGAAAACCGAGTGGCCGATCTGGTCAGTCAGTATGCCCAGCAAGCCGGACTGCAGGTGGAGCGTTTCGAGACGGTGCGAGGCCGTCCCATGGTCATCGTGACTCTGGCCGGCACCAAACCCGACCTTCCCGCGGTGGGCTTCGTGCATCACTCCGATGTGGTCGGTGTCGAAGGCGAGTGGAAGCTGGGCCAGCCCTTCTCGGGCGATATCACCACCGACCGCCACGGGCGTGAGGTGCTGGTGGGTCGCGGCAGCCTCGACACCAAAGGTCCGGCCGCCCAGGTGCTGATAGCCATGAAGCGCCTCAAAGAAGCGGGTCGGGCTCCTGAGCGCACCATGCAGCTTTACCTCTTCCCCGACGAAGAAACGGGTGGCCGTGAGGGCGCCTGGTACCTGGCCAAGAATCGTCCCGAGCTGTTCGAGAAGGTCGGCTACTGGGTAGTCGAGGGGGCCGGCATCATGTCCAAAGAGGTGCTGGCCGGCGTTGGCAACGTCACCAGGGATGCGCCCTTTCTGGCGGTGGCCCAGAAATACTCGGTTCCCGTGCAGATGGTGCTCAAGCAGCCGTCGGATCCCGAGCAGGCGATCGACAAGACCCTGGCCGCCCTCAAGCGCCTCGACAAGTATGTCGAAGATCGCGACTTCACGTTTCTGGGCGACAACGAAGAGACGGGGCGTTCCTTCGACCGGCTGGGCAACTACATCGGCGGCTTCAAGGGTTGGCTGCTCAAGAACTTCTGGTGGACCGACTTCGTCGAAAACCGCCTGGGGCCCGAGCTCTCGGCCACCAACCGCACCGATCTGGCCCGCACCGACTTCTATCTCAGCTCCAATCCCGGAGGCAACCTGTCGGGCCCCAACGTCAAGCCGTCCTCAGCCACGGCCGTGGTCGAGCTCGAACTACCCGTGGAAGACCGCGCTCGGGCCATCGAGCTGATGACCAAAGCCGCGGGCGAGAAATTTCAGGTCGAGGCGCTCGAAGAGCTCGACAACGGTAAGCCCGAGCTGGCCGTGCGGGTCACCCTGCCGCAAGAGAACTATGACGGCAGCAATCACGGCTCGATCCCCGACCGCGAACACGACTCGATCGATGTCACCAATCAGGCTCTCGAGCGCATGCGCAAGAAGCTGTGGTGGCATGGCTGGTCCGACAAGATGGAAGTGGTCGACTATTTCACCAGCAAGTCGGTCCATCCGGCCGAGCCCCCCAGCCACCAGCCGGTGGCCACTCACGTCACCCTCGACCTGCGATTGGCCGTCGATGACGACCGCGAGACTGTGCTCAACGACCTGCGTCAGGCCATGGGCGAGGACTTCGAACTGCGTCTGATCGGCGGACCCGAAGAACTCGACGCCCACGTGCGCCGGCTATCTTCGCAAAGCGAACTGTTCGGCGCGGCGGAAGAGGCCATTCACGAGACCTACGGAGCCGACACGCCGATCCTTTTCGGCAACACCACCGCCTCGAACGATGTGCGCTATTTGATGAACGCCAACCCCGACAGCCAGGCCCTGACCTTCGTGCCGGTGCTGTTCACCGAGAACGGCGCCCACGGTCCCGACGAGGCCGTGACGGTCGAATCGCTCTCGAGCGGCGTCGACTGGATGGTGCGCTTCATGGAGAAGATCGGTCGCGAGTAACTCAAGAGCCGCTTTCCACCCGGCAGCCAGGGTTGGTCAGAGGAGGCGCTTGCCGGGCCAACTCGAGCACTTTCTGAAGGTCCTGCCAGAGGTGGTCCGTCAGTTCTTCAACCTGATCCCGACTCTGCTTGCCGCCCGTCTCCTGGACCTGGGCTAAAATATCGTCGCGCAGCTGCTGGCGCGTGTGTTTGGTGGGGTTCTGGCTCATCCAGATGACGCGCTGGATGACCGTCTCGAGATGCCGCTCCCCCAGATCGTTACCCAGTTCATTTCGTTTGGCCAGGGCCCGTCCGGCCAGCAGACTCAGCACTTGAAGCGAGCGGCCAGAGCGGTCGAGCACCGGCTGATAATCGACGACCTGGCCGGCTGGCGGAGCCTCGGCTTTCTCGTCGAGGCAATAACCCCGGATAGGCGTGCGAATCGTGCCCGCGGGCGGGACGACCAGTTTGCGCACCTCTCCAAGCATGACGGCCTGGACCGCTGAGCCGGCGGGGGGCTGCAGGACCAATCCCGGAATGAGTTCGATCGTGGCTTCTTTCTGAGTCTTGTTGATCAGCTCGAGTTCCAGGACCTCACCGGTGTTCTGACCGCGGCCACGCCAGACGAACTCGCAATCCTCCGGAGCACAACCGTTGGGCGGCTCGACCACTTCGGTCTGGAAGTCGGGCCCTTTACCTCGCTTCTTGGCCTCTTCGAACTCGGTGCGAGAGACCTTCCGCGGCGGGCCGTCCTGGTTCTGTTCGTCGCCCCCAGACGGTGGGACTGGCCCGGGTGTACCCGGGGTTGTTACCGGTGACGGGACTGGGGCTGGAGCCGGCGGAGTGGGGGGCGGAGGCAGGGCGTCCTTTTCGGTCTTGGCCTCTTTCTGCATGCGGTCTAGAGCGTCGAGATACATCTGGTAGGTGACGGGGGTGTCGTCCTCGAGCACGATGGCCAGCGGAAATTTTCCGTCGGTCTCGTTGTTCAACGACCTGATGTCGGTGATGTAGTCTTTCTTGAGTCCGATGAGCGTCTCGAGTTGGCAGTAGTAGTAGCGGGCGATATCCGTCTCGCCAATCTCGGCGAAGCCCCGGGCAGCCTTGAATCGACAGTTGATCCAGTGGTCCATCTCGATGACGGTGGCCGAATAGGCATCGATCTCGGCTCCGTTCTGAAAGGAGAAAAAGAACGTATAAAAACTCTTGTACCACGGGTCGTCGGGGCCGGGTAGGGCGGGACCTTCGGCCACGTAGCTGCCGAATCGATAGACTCTGGACTGGGCATCGACATGGCGAGATTCATGCACCAGCGACCGGGCCAGCGAAGCGATCTCCTCGAGATGGGTCGAATTCTTGAAGTCTAGCTCGTGACGGAAGAACCAATTGTCGATGTAAACCTCGTTGTCGTATCCGGCGCGACTGGTCCCGGCGTCGGTCCAATTCAGCTCGCCGCTGGCGTACTTCGACTTGATCGTGGCCGTATAGACCGATCCACATTCCTCGAGAAAAGCGATGGCGGCCTCGACCGCTCGGGCTTCTTTGGTCTTCGTCCCATACGGGGTGATCTCGCCCGTTTTTTCCTCGGCCCAGACCACCGATCCCAACAGCAGCAAGAGGGCTGCCTGCCACAAGTACTTCCCCATTCACACCTCCGACCGGCCGGTCACGATCGCAAGGTGAAACGCCCCCTACGACCAAGCTGGCCTCGTCCCGAAGGCGTAGTTCCCCGGTGTCCGAAACTAGTCCTTTAGTCAAGACTCCCAACAAAGGATCAGCCCTCCGCGAACAGAAACCTGTTGCATGAGATGGAGGCTCGTCCTGTTGCTGGGGCTGTTGGCCACATCTGCCTGGGGGGACTCGACCGGGGTGAGCGCGGAAGCGGCCCTGGTGCACCTGCTGGCGGATTATGACCTGGTGGTGCTGACCCCACGCGAGGACGGCTCGTTCGAGTTGCTCGAGTGCCTACGGGGCTCGAAAACACCGGGCCCGCTCGAAGTTCGCTGGGAAGGTGGTTTGTCCAAATCGGGCCCGCTACTTTGCCTGGCGCGCCAGCAAGAGGGCGAGTATCTCGTCCACCGTGCCCTCCGACTTCCCTTTGACGACCAGTTGCGAGACACCGCGCGCGGCTGGCTGGGCATCCCGCCCTGAATGATCTCGAGATGGCTGGACAGTCATCGGGCCGAGATCGACCACCTTTGGTGAGCCCTATTCCTTCTTGGCCTCGGGTTCTGCCGATGTTTCGGCGGGAGCAACCTGGCTCGGCTTGCGGGTCAAGTCGATGCCGACCCACAGGTTGGCGTCGGGCCTCTCGGGCTCGTCGCGGGTGAACTCGTGTTGTTCGGGGATATACGGCGGGATGATGCAGGGCGATTGAGCCAAAGCCGGCGCCGCCAGCGAGCAAGCAAACAAGAGAGCCAGAAGAGAACGTCGCATGGTGTGATGTTCGGCACCTCGCCGCAATTCCCCTCGACCAGGGTAAGCAGGCGCTCGGCTCGGCCAGGAGGAAGCTCGGGCGCTATGGATACCAAGCAACTGCAAATGTTCAACCAGAAGATCATCGAAGAATTTCGAGCCAATGACGGGGCTGTCGGTGGCGACTTCGCCGGGGCCCCCATGCTGCTGCTCACGACCACCGGAGCCAGAAGCGGTGAGCCGCGGCTCTGCCCCCTGGTGTATGGGCTCGACGGCGACCAGATGTATGTCATCGCCTCCAAGGCCGGAGCCCCCACCCACCCCCACTGGTACCTCAACCTCAAGGCCAACCCCGAGGTCACCGTCGAGGTGGGCAACGACAAGTTCAGCGCCCGCGCCGTCGAGGTGAGCGAGCCCGAGCGCACTCGCCTGTTCCACCAGATGGCCGAGGCCATGCCGGTTTTCAAGACCTACGAGGCCAAGGCCGGTCGCGTGATTCCGGTGGTGAAGTTCGAACGTTAACCTGGTCGGGTTCGAGGTCAGCTCCAGGTCAGCTGCAACTCTTAGACTGACAACATGAGCAATCCTATCGGCCCCAACCTGAACGTGCCCAAGCTGACCCTCAGCCCGCGAGCGGCCACCGCTGCGGCCTCGGCCGAAGGCCCCACCGAGACCTTCACTCCCTCGGTGCCTCCCCCGGTGCTCACTCCCCAGCAAGTGCGCGAACTGACTCAGCAAGTGCTGCCGCAGTCCCCGGAAAAACCGGCCCAGGGCAAGTCGCCAAACCTGATGGCGAACCTGCCCGAGCCGGTCAAGATGGCCCTCAAAGGCATTCCTATCCCGGGCACCGACATCACTCTCAAGCCGCGTTTCGACAACGGCATGGGCAAAGGGCCCAGTGGTCTCGACTTGAAGCTACGCTTTTAAGGCGATGTCGCCGCTGAGCGCCGGCGGCGCCAGCGAAGCCTGCTCGTCCGAGACCAGGCGCCAGCCCTGACGCTCCGAGAACGAGTTCGAGGGCGTCTCGCGATCGAAGTGAAACAGTTCGGCATAGATGCTGGCCCCCTGGTCGTTGGGCGAATAGACTACCTGCAACGAGTCGATGCCGTTGTCGCGATATTCGACGTGGCGGGTCAGCACGATGTCGCCGTTTTTATAGACCGAGTCGAGCTTGCCGGCGTGGGAATTGCCCGAGTAGTTGGCCGACAGAGTGCCGGCCCCCTGGAACTTCTCGATGAGAAGCTGCCCGCGACCGGGCATCAGGTCCTCGCCCAGACGGTCGTCGAGATTAGGCATCCACTCGTCGATCATCCAGCCGTGGCTGGCCAGACCCTTGACGGGCTCTTCGATTTCTTGAGCTTGAGCGGACGGACCGAGATTGCCGCGAGATTCGACCCGCTGCACGATTTCGTTGACTAGACTTAGACCTACCATAAGGCCCCCCTGTTGGAAATTGGCGAGTCTCAGTCTCGCAGTCGAGAATTGCCCCGACTTTGCCGGCCTGTTAACAGCGGCCCAGAGTTAACGACCTGGCAATGGTCTGTTCAAGCCGAGCGAGGATTATGGGGCGGCGGAGAGTCTGGAGGTCATCATGAAAGTTCTGAGCGCACCCCGCGAGTGGTCCGTGCCTATTGGGCGCTGGGCCGAGGCAAGCCCCACCACCGGACCCGATGGAGACGTCTATGTTAGCGGCGTTCACCATCGCGTCATCCGCCTGTCCGGCGAGGACGGACACAAGCTTTGGGAGACCGACATCGGCAACGATCTCTACATGCCGATGCAGGTCACCGAGAACGGCACCGTGCTGGTCCATTCGCGCGGGGTCGAAGGCAGCGAGCCGGGCAACGGCTTGCCTGAAGTCATCCCGCTAGACGAGACCATCGCCCTCGACGGCGAGGGCCACGAGAAATGGAGAGTTCGCAACGGCGACGGCCTCGGCTCTCGCCTTTTCGGCTCGCGCTTGATCGGGGTCGACCCCGAGGGCAAGGTCGAGGCCCGCAATGCCGACACCGGCGAGATTTTATGGCAATGGAGCCAACCCGTCGAGAGCTATGACTTCTGGCTGGAAGAGGGAGCCGGAGGCCATCTTTACCGCACTCAGAGCCTGGGCGGCGGAGCCGAAGAGCTGCACTGCATCGATCCCGCCACCGGTGAGGAACGCTGGAGCCTCGTGGGCGGCAACCTGCGCTACGGCGTGAGCCATCACCAGGATGGCACTTTGACGGCCATCGCCACCAAATGGGGCGAGGGCGCCAGCACGCTAGCTCGCACCATCCACCACCTCGACGCCAACACCGGCGAACAGCTGTGGAAGATTGACGCCACCGAGGCTAAGGTCTTTCGAGCCAACTTCAACGACGGGGTGCTGGTGGCCGAGATTCGTGAGGATTGGGATAGCCTGCACGGCGAAGCCGTCGTCTACAATCCCAGCGACGGCAGTGTGGCCTGGTCGGTGACCGTGCCGCACCTGGTCTCGGCCCGCTCTACCCCTGCCGGCCAGGTTTTGTTGCAGACCGTCAAGACCGGCGAGGATGGGCCCTATGGCAATAGCATCAGCTGCCACGACCCGGCCACCGGCGCCAAGCTGTGGAACTTCGCCCCCACTATCGATGAAGTCTCGGGGGTCGAGTTCGTGGGCGACCACATGCTGGTCCGCGGCTACCGTAATGTGCCCGACAGCGAGAAGAAAAACGCCGTGTTGCTGGCGGTCAACCCCGCTACCGGCGAGCAGGCCTGGGAATTCGAGGCAGGCCGGCCCATCTCGAAGATCATCGAGGGGGACGGAGTCCTCTTTCTGACGGTGGGCCAATGCCGGGTGGTCGCCATCGACCCGGCCACTGGCCAGGCCCGCTACGAGCACCACGCCCCGACCCATCTGCAGACGATGGAGACGGCCGTGGACGGAGGGGTGCTCACGGTCGACCTGGACGGCCAGGTGACCAAACTGGCGCCCGACTCTTTACTCGGCACGCCCGGCTATACTCCGGCCCCGGGCACACCCCCACGAGGCGGAGTCGTCTCGCGGATGCTGAGCGGTTTCAACCTGACCGAGAAGGCCAGCAAGGACATCCTGGGCCAATCGCGTACCATCATGTCGGCCGACTTTGACTACAACGGCACTTACGAAGCCTGGGACTATGTGCTGGCCCGCGACAACGACGGCGATGGCCAGCTCAGCGACGCCGACCTGGCCGAGCTACCCACGCCCGAGTACCTGCGCAGTCTCGACCACGATGGCGACGGCCTGGTCAAAGACGACGAAATACAGCAAGCTCGCCTGTTCCTCTGGCGTGACTCTGACGAGAACGGCGCGGTTTCGGCCGACGACTTCATCTTTTCGGCTCTTGAGTACGGCGACGCTCTGGTCGACCTCGAGCGGATGAAGCTGAGTCAGCGCTACGCCTCGGCCTGCGAGTAGCCGGGCTCGGCCACCACTACCAGGTTGCGGCCGCCGGTCTTGGCCTGGTAGAGGGCCGCGTCGGCCCGGGCGAGGATCGAGGCGAACGAAGTGTCCGCCGGCGTCAATTCGGCGATGCCGATGCTGATGGTGAAGCGAACCTTCTCGTCTCGAGCCTCGAGCTCGAGGGCCGCTACCGCCTGGCGCAGGCGCTCGGCCATGATGGCCGCGCCCTGAGCGTCGGTCGAAGGCATGGCGATAGCGAACTCCTCACCGCCCATGCGCCCGAAGACCTCGCTAACTCGCAGCTGCGAGGCCACCACCCGTGCCAGAGCCCTGAGCACCTGGTCACCCACGTCGTGGCCGTAGCTGTCGTTGATCGTCTTGAAGTAGTCGGCGTCGAGCATGACAGCGGTCAAGGGTGAGGGATAGCGGCGCGAGCGTTGGAACTCTTGCTCGGCCAATTCGAGAAAACGGCGACGGTTGGCGGCTCCCGTCAAGCTGTCGGTGGTGGCCAGCACCCGCAATTCTTCTTGCACGCGGGTGCGCTCTTCGATCTCTTGACTAAGTTCGCGAGTGCGCTCGGCTACCCGTTGCTCGAGGGTATTGTAGAGCTGGGCGTTACGAATCGAGATGGCGGCCTGCGCGGCCAATAATCGTAGCAGGTCGAGCTGCTGGTCGGTGAAGGCCCCGGTGGTCAGATCGTTCTCGAGGTAGAGAACGGCACTGAGTTCGTTCTGCTGCTTGACCGGCAGGCAGAGGATCGAGCCGGTCGAGCGCGATTGGATATAGTCGTCCTGGCAAAACGTGCTGTCCTGGCTGGCGTGGTGCAAAATGACTGCCTCGCGCGTTCGGCGGACGTAGTGGATGACCGACTGGGGGCACTCGGCGTAATCGGCGGCCGGCAATTCGAGCGAGCGCAGTTGGATTTCGGTATCGACCCAACCCTCGCAGACCACCTGCAGACCGCCTTCGCTCTCGAGCAAGAGTAGGCCCCGCTGGGCGCCGGCCGTTTCCAACACCAGCCGCACCAGCGACTGCACCAGCTCGGCCAACACGATCTGACTCGAGATGGCGTGGGAAGCTCGGATGGCCGCCGCCAGGTCAAGCTCGTGGCCAAACGAGACGGTGGCCGTGGTGCCGCGGCGCCGGGCCGACATAAAGTGACGAAAGCCGGCCAGAGGCTCGGCGAACTCCTTCTCGAGCGCCTCGGTCTTGGCCGCGGCTCCCCAACGGCCATAGAGGAAAATCGCTTGCAACAGGTAGCCCCGAGCCGGGGCCAGGTTGCCCAGGCTGTAGAGAAAGCGCCCCGCGAGTTCGTTGGCCAGGGCCTCGTCCTGAATAAACTGATGGTCGCGGGCCTGGGCGATGGCCGCCTCATACAGCTCCTGGGCTTCGCCGCGCCGGCCCTGCAGGCGGGCGCACTCGGCCTCGAGCAAAGAGACACGGTGAACGAAGTTGGCCGGGCAGCCTTGGGCCAACCCAGCCAAAAACTGTAGATTGGGAGCCACCCGCGCCAGGCTGCTCTCGACCTCGTCCGGTCGGTCCAGGCGCAGAATGGTCAGGGCGCGGTACTGGTGCCAGGCCACCACCTGGTAGGTTGCCTGCACCCCATCGGCATACTCGGCGTAGTGCTCGGCCCGTTCCAGCGCCTCTTCGAGGGCGCCGAAGTGGTAGCGGCTAATCAGGCCGGCCACGGCCACGCAGAAGACGGCTCCTCGGGCTTGATGCTGCAACATCCTGGCCAGGTGAGCTTCTTCGTCGTAGTGGTCGCCAGCCAGCCGAGCCGGATTCGGCGAAGGCATCATCAGGTTGCGCACCAGCTGGGCCATCGGATAGGTGCAGGCCAGGGCCGGCCCCATCTTGTGATGCTCCATGACGGCCGTGTGGTGCTCGATGGTGGCGGCCAGTTCGAGCAGGTCGATGCCGGCCCAAAAGCTGTTGGCGATCTCGTTGTGCAAGCCCCAGCCGGCGTATTCCAGGTCACCGCAGTCGAGACTGAGACGATAGACCAGGCGATGGTTGTCGATGGCCCGACGCAAAGGCTCGAGATAGCCATTGACCACGCCATCGATGACGTGCAAGTTCTTGCACTGATGGGAAGGGACATCCCAACGACGGCCTAGCCCGGCCGCCACCCCGGCCAGCTGGCGGGCGGCCTCGAGCTGATTCACCGAGACCAGCACCAGGGCCAACACCGAGAAGGCATAGACCCCGTCGGGGGAGAGCCCGTGGCGCAACGAGATCGAGACCATGTTGCAGCAGAGCATCGGCAGCAGCAGCGGGACGGCCAGATAGGCAGCGGCCATCACACCGTTCTGGATGCGCACCGCCGCCACCGCCTCGGCGTGCTCGGCGGCGGGCAGGGCCTCGAGGTCGTGCCCGCCGATCATTCCCAGGGTCAGGGCCACCGCCGTCTGCACATCCTCGAAAGACGGGTTGGGGTCCATGCCAAAGCCTAACAGCTCGAGCACCTCGAGGGCCTGATAGACCGCCTCGGGCAAGCGCTGCTGGGCGATGAGCGCCTGAATGCGAATCTCTTGACCTTCGACCCGGTCGAGCAGTTTGCCAGCCCGGCGAGCCACCACCTCCAGGCGCGCCTCCATCAGGTCGTAATAACCCCCCAGATAAGCCGCGCGGGCACCCTCCAGGTGGACGGCCAGAGCCAGTTCGTAGCGGCCTTCCCAGTCCTCTTCGGGCAAATGTTCGAAGGCCCGCAGATAATGCTGGTGGGCCGGTTCGAAAGCGGCCGAACGCAAGGCCCGCCGGCCGGCCTCGAGATTGAGTTCGGCCAGCTGGCGCCGTTCGTCGAGACCCACGAGCAAGGCGGCAGCCCGGTTCATGTGCTCGACCAGGGTGAACAGGGCGGTGGGGTCCTGGGAAGCCTCGGCCTGCAGCAAGCGAGCTACGCGCAGATGGATGTGGTTGGCCTGAGCAGGCTCGAGCATAGCATAGGCTGCTTGCTGCACCCGGTCGTGGGCGAAACGATAGCCGAAGTTCGTGCCCGCCCCCTCCAGCATTTCGGCATACCAGAAGTCTTCTTCGGTGGGCAAGATGAGGTTGGCCCGCAGGGGTTGCCGCAACAACTCGAGGGTCTGGCGACGAGTCAAGCCTTGCAGATGGGCCAACCTGGCCAGATCGAAGCTGTTGCCCACGCACGCTGCTAGCTGCAGTGCCTGCCGGCTTTCCTCGGGCAACCGGGCCAGTTGGGCGGCCATGAAGTCGACCACGTTAGCGGTGAAATCCTGACTCTGGATCTGGTCGAGATCCCAGCACCAGCACTGCTGGGCGGGCTCGTAGCCGAGCAACCCCCGCTCGTAAAGGCTCTCGAGAAATCGAGTCAAGAAGAAGGCGTTGCCCCGAGTCTTGTGCTGGCAGATCAGAGCCAGGCGCAGGTATCCCGGGGATTCACCCACGGTGTCGCCAACCAGTTGCAGAATGTCTTTCTCTTCGAGGGGACCCAGGGTGAGGGTCTCGATCCTGGCTCCCTGGCTCTCCATCTGCTTGAGGGCCGTCGCCAACGGGTGCGAGGGGGTGACTTCGTTGTGCCGATAGGCCCCCACCATCAACAGGTGTCGCGCCTCGGGCTCGCAGGCCAACTGACCGAGCAGCTCGAGGCTGGGCAGATCGGCCCATTGCAGGTCGTCGAGAAACAAGACCAGGGGATGCTCGGCCGTGCCGATGGCCCGCACAAAACTTGCCATCACCATCTGGAAGCGATTGCGGGCCTCGGTCGGTCCCAGGGCTTCGATGGCCGGTTGAGGACCGAGCACATGCTCGAGTTCGGGCAATACCTCGATGAGGACCTGGGCCTGCTTACCCAGAGCTGTCTGGATCGACCGACGCCAGCCATCGATCTGGTCTTCGGGCTCGGTCAGGATTTGGCGGATGAAGCTGCGGAAGGCCTGAATCAGGGAATCGTGGGGTATCCCCCGGTTGAGCTGGTCGAACTTTCCTTCCACGTAGATCCCGCGGCGGCGGGTCAGGGGTCGATGCACCTCGTGGACTAGCGAGGTCTTGCCCACCCCCGCCTGGCCTGCCACGAGCAACACATTGGCATGGCCCTGGGCGGCGCGTTCGAAGGCCGCCAGCAAGAGTTCGGTCTGAGATTCGCGACCGTAGAGCTTCTGAGGAATGCGCAACTCGGTCCCGTGGTCGCGCAGGCGCAAGGCGAAGGTCTCACGACCTCGCCCGGCTTCTAGAGCCTTGAGGCAGGTTTCGAGGTCGTGTTTCAGACCGGCGGCGCTGGCGTAGCGGTCCTCGGCGCGCTTGGACAAGAGCACCATCACCAGCTCGCCCAGACTGGGAGGAATCTCCTCCACCAATTCGTCGGGAGGCACCGGATTGCGAGCCAAATGACTGTGAACCAGCTCGAGGGGGTCGTCAGACTCGAACGGCCGGCGGCGGGTCAACAACTCATAGAGGGTCACTCCTAGCGAGTACAGATCGCTGCGACTATCGACATCGCGATTCATGCGTCCCGTCTGCTCCGGCGACATATAGGCCGGAGTGCCCGAAAAGCCGGAGGTGACCCCGACCGGGCTGCGTCCCAACACCTGAGAGATGCCAAAGTCGATGATCTTGACCTGCTCGCTGCGAGAGTTCCAGACCAGGTTGGCGGGGTTGATATCGCGATGCACGATGCTCAGCCGGTGCAGGTGGTCGAGCCCCTCGGCCACCTGGATGCCGATGCGCAGAATCTCGGGGATTTCAAACCGACACTGGCGCAGATGGTGAGCCAGCGACGAGGCGCCGAAATCCTCCAGCACCAGGCTGGCGGTTCCATCCTCGACGCGCATCTCGTAGGCTTCGATGACGTTTGGCCCGGCGGCCCCGCGAGTGATCTCGAATTCACGCGCGAATCGCGCCAGCGAGGCCGGCCCGGGATAGAGCTCGCGAAGCTGTTTGACGACCACCTTCCGCCCCGCTTCGTCGATGGCCCGATACACGCGTGAGGCCCGCCCCTCGAAGATGCACTCCATCACAACAAGGCCAACTTCGCCCGCCACTCGGAACCGCCTGCCCTGGTGAACCGGCAACAAACCTTTAACAACCCGGAAACATCGTTCAAAAACTGGCGAACGCTCTCGCAGCCTGCCTGACCTATGCTGAAGAGGTGAAGGTCTATGCTTCTGCTTTAATGTCCCAGGCCGAGCCCGAACTGGTGGCCCGCGCCCTGAAAGTGATCGCGAGGGCCAGCGAAATCGAACTGGCTTTACGCCGGGTCAAAGGGATCTCTGACGATGCTCAGGTCTCGCACGATAGCCCGGTGGTGGCCGTCAATTGGGACGGCTATTATCCCGAACCCCGCACCGGCTGGTTGGGCAGACTGCGCAACCTTTGCCGCCAATGCTTTCTAGGAGTGGGAGTCTGGACCGCAGCTTTGACCGCCGATGGCAGCCTGGATGTGCAACGGAGCGGATTCTACCACGAAGAACCGGTAGAGCAGCTCGAGCGGCGTTCGATGGGCTGTGGCCACTACTATTTCTATCAACAGGGTGACGGCCTGCCTATTACTTTCAGCCGGGCCCACGACGGCCGCTTGTTCTTCCATTAACCGAAGGCGTCGCCGGTCCATGGCTTGAAGCACACCTGATGCGTAAAGCCCTGATCGTGGTCGCGGCGCTCATCTTGGTGGTTTCGTCGGCCGCGGTGTTCATTGTATCCAAACAAAACCAGCTGGCTATTTCTCCGGCCGAGGTCGAGGCCGCCGCCGCGGCCATGCTGCCGGGCACGAAGCCAGTCGACGCTCTGCGCCCGGTGGCCAAGTTCGAAACCGAGGACATTCAGGTGGCCATCTTTGCCCCGGGTTTGCCGCAAGTTCGTCCCGTCGCCCTGGCCGAAGGCGAATTGCGCGTCGTGCTGGCCCGGCCCGCCGGCGACGAAAAACCCATACCCGAGGTGGTCCGAGCTCGGCTCGACGAGCTGCAAGAGAAGAAGGCAGAAGAGATGGAGGTGGAAAGCTCACGCCCCATTTTGCTGAAGTTTGGGGGCCATCCCTATCCGGCCAGGAGCGACCTTCTGGTGCTCAAGTCCAACGGCAAACGACTCCGCGAAGACATGACCGTGGTCAAAGCCAACCAACGGCCCGTGGTGGTGCTCATCACCGGCCCGGCCGACTCCTTTGATGAGCGCCTGCGAGATCGCTTTTTGTCCAACTGCCGGGCCGACGCCATCGTGGCCGAGCCAACTCCCCCGCCGCTCCCTCCCCTGCCCGGTCCGGGTCGTCGCCCCCGAGGTTAACCGGCACCTGCGGTCGAACCAGCGGGAATGTTACGCAAGCTCGCCCTATTGGTTTTGCTCTTGAGTGTGGTGGCCCAGGCCCAGACGCCGGAGCAGAAACTCGAGACGCTCTACAAGTATCATTTGAGTTCGCACGGCGAGCCCGACACCGTGGCCAAGCACGAACGCTTCTTCACGCCGGGCTTTTTGGGTGTGCTCGACCGCCAGTTCGAGTTGCAGCGCCAGTTGCCCGGCGCCGGCTCGAATTTTCTCACCGTCGGCAATGGCGGCTGGGGCGACTATGAAGTCCACCCCGGGGCGCGCCGAGGCAAGGACTACGTGGTGCCGATGGTGCTCTATTGCGGCCTGCGCAGCGACCAGGTGCGGACCGACCCCAAAGTGCGGGCGGAATGGCCCGTTCATAAGGTCGAAATCCTGTTCACCGACATCGGTGCCGGCTGGCAAATCTACGACCTGCGCTTCCTACCCCGCCCGGCCAGCAAGAACGGCTACGCCTTTGAAGGTTACAGCGCGCGCGAGATGCTCAAGCGTGAAAATGCTTCCATCGCCAAGCACCTCGAGAAGTACCCCGAGTTACGTCGCTGATTAGGGCCTCCAGGAGTTGATCAGGGTCAGGCCACACCCCTCGACCGCATCGGGGCACGAGGCGGGATGTCCAGGTCAACGCCGCCCAGCGGTTCAAAGCGCGCCCGAATGGTCGCCAGCAAGTCGGCCGTGGGAGTCTCGTTACAGGTCAACACGAGACGAAGAATTCGGCGGGCTTCTTCCTCCATCGAACAGTTGTGGCGGGCAGCTCGAAGGCGGAGCAGGCGCTTGAGACTCGGATCGAGATTGCGGATGGTGATACTGGCCATAATTTATGCACTCACTGTAATCAATGCAATCACCTGGAGCAAGTGGGCGGATCCTGGGAAATGCATGGCGAAGCTCGCCCCCAACACACCGCGCCCACCCTTTTCGGGTCAGGGGCGCAGTTAGGGGGAACCTTATGACCACGACCTGCCGACGCCTGGCCTGGCTGTTTCTCGCCCTCGGGGTGGTCACCGGGTGGGCTGGCGCCGAGTCATCAGACTATAGCGAGGCCATCCGCAAGGGCGACCTGAAAGCCCTCAAGAAATACGTCGAGATGGACCCTGACGGCGTCAACGGTCACCGTTGGGGAGCGCCTCTGCTGGTGCAGGCAGCCGACGCCGGCCAGGCCAAATCGGTGGCCTTTTTGCTCGAGCAAGGCGCCGATGTCAACGCTAAGAACTCGGACGGGTTTACGGCCCTGCACCGGGCCGCCGAGCGCGACCATCCCGAGGTGATGAAGTTGTTGCTCAAACACAAGGCGGATGTCGAGGCACGCTCGGGTCGAGAAGAGACGCCGCTGCATCAATGTCGCTCGGCCCAGGCAGTGAACCTCCTGGTCAAAGCCGGAGCCGACCTCGACGCCCTGGCCCGTGGCCAGAGAACGCCTCTGATCTGGGCGGCCCAGAACGGTCGCAGCGAAGCCGCTATCGCCATGGTGGCGGCCGGGGCCAAACTCGATGTGCAGGACCAATACCAATGCACCGCGCTGCATCGAGCCATCTGGTCCAAGGACAAGCCTCTGGTCGAGGCCCTGCTCAAAAAGCGAGCCAAGACCGGCCTGCGCAACAAAGAAGGACTCACGGCCATGGGATACGCCAAGAAGGCGGGCGACCAAGAAATTATTGCCTTGCTCAAGAAATACAAGGCCCACTAGAGGACGAGGAGATTCTATACGACTGACCCGGCTGGCTTTACTGTTGACCCTCTTGCTGTTGGCCCTGGCGCCGGCCCAGGCCGAAGAGCCACCCACGGCCGAGAAGATCACGGAGATCCGCGATCGATTCCGCGGCTTTCCCTGTCAAGACGTGACCAAGGAGATGCTCAGCAAGGCCAAGCACAAAAACTATGCCGATGCCTTCGCGCTCTTGACCGACAAGACCCAAAAGAAGATCAACTTCAGCCGATTCTGCTCGCGGATGGAGCGGTTCGAATACCCGGAAGGCTCGTATTCGGTCAATCCCCACAAGGTCGATGACGAAACCTTTCGGGTGGAGTGCTATCTCATGACCAGCGTCAGCGGCAAGAAGAAGACAGTGGGAAGCAAAGAGCCGGTCTACGAGATGATCATGAAGAAGGTGGACGAGTGCTGGCTGGTCGACAAAGTGATCAGCAAGAAGGTCAAGATCCCCTGAGCTAGCGGACTCGCACGCTCGCTCGCCGAAGTGCAGCCCATGGCCGAAATACACTTGACCACCTGCAATCGCGACTGTCCCGATGCCTGCACCCTCGAGGTGACGGTGGAAGACGGTCAGGCGGTTCGTCTGCGAGGCGCTGCCCAGGACCCGGTCACGCGCGGCTTTTTGTGCGAGCGCACCAGTCGCTTTCTCGAGCGGCAGTATGATCCCGAGCGCATCACCACTCCCCTGCTTCGCCGTGACGGTCACCTCGAGCCGATCGGCTGGGACGAAGCCC
Organism: Vulcanimicrobiota bacterium; assembly: GCA_050250895.1. GTDB lineage: Bacteria > Vulcanimicrobiota > Xenobia > Xenobiales > JADMJV01 > CAYRFU01. The sequence goes on from JBFWNU010000009.1 coordinate 36,636, forward strand.
TCGATATTGCGGCCGAGAAGCTGGCCCACTTTCGCGACGCGCATGGCAACGATTCCATCCTCAACTACCGCTCGGGCGGCTCGCTGGGCCTGCTCAAGCACCTGACCGATTTTTTCTTCGAGTTGTTCGGGCCGGTTTGCATCAAGCACGGCGACATCTGCTCGGGCGCCGGCGAGGCGGCCCAGGAGGCCGACTTCGGCCTGTCGGACAGCTCGGACATCTTCGACCTGCACAACAGCAAGCTGATCGTGGTGTGGGGCAAGAACATCCACACCTCCAACACCCACCTGATGCCGGTCATCCTCGAGGCCAAACGACGAGGGGCCAAGCTCATCGGCATCGATCTGGTCAAAACCCGCATCGCCAGCCAGTGTGACCTTTTTCTGACTCCCCGACCCGGCTCGGACTATGCGCTGGCCATGGGGGCCGTGCGCTGGCTCTTCGAGCACCATCGTCTCGACCCCCAGGCGGCCAGTTATTGCGACAACCTCGAGACTTTTCGCGAGCTGGCCTTCGCCCGCGAACTCTCGGAGTGGGCTCACGCTTGCGACTTGAGCGCCGCCCAACTCAAGGAATTCAGCCGTCTTTATGCCGATAACGCTCCGGCGGCCATTCTCATCGGCTGGGGCCTGGGCCGGCGCCGTAACGGCTCGCGCACCGTGCGGGCTATCGACGGCCTGGCCGCCATTAGCGGCAACATGGGAGTGGCCGGCGGCGGGGCCTCGTTCTACTTCCAGCGCAAAGCCTGTTTCGACACCAGCTTCGTCCGGGGTCGAGCCATCGCCCCGCGCAGCTTCAGCGAGGCCCGGCTGGGCCCCGAACTGCTGGCCGCCGACCCGCCGGTGCGGATGGCCTGGATCTCGGCCGGTAACCCGGTCAGCATGCTGCCCGATAGCGCCAGCGTCAAGCAGGCCCTGGAGGCCATGGAGTTCGTGGTGGTGGTCGAGACCCACCCTACCGACACCACCGACTGCGCCGACCTGGTGCTGCCCACCCTGACCCTGCTCGAAGACGACGACCTGCTGGGCGCCTACGGCAACCACTATGTGCGCGAATCGCGTCCGGCCGTGCCCCCGGCCGGCCAGGCGCGGCACGAGCTCTGGATCCTGCAGCAATTGGCCGAACGACTGGGTTTTGGCCAGGAATTGGCCGGCACCCCGCGGGATTGGAAGCGAAAGATCCTCAAGCCCGAGGTGCGGCTCGAAGACCTGGCCGAGGGGCCGGTCAAAAGCCCCTTTGCCCCCGAGGTGGTCTTCGCCGGACGCAAGTTCGCCACCGCCAACGGCAAGGTGCAACTACTGGCCGAGGCCGCCCTCGATCCGCCGCGGCCTGACCACGACTATCCCTTGACCTTGTTAGCCGTCTCGACCCCCAAAGCCCAGAGTTCGCAGTGGTCGGTGACCGCTCCCCGGCGCCCCGAGGTGCGGGTGCATCCCAGCCGCGGTGCGGCCGGCCCGGCCCGCCTCGAGAGCGCGCACGGAGGCTTTGAAGTCGAGGTGGTGCCGGATGAAGCCGTGCGTCCCGACGTGGTCTATATGGCCAAGGGGGGCATGTTGCGCCACGGCTGGTGCGCTAACGCTCTGGTAGAAGCTGTCGAGACAGACGACGGAGGCGGCGCCGCCTATTACGACCAACCGGTCAGATTGGTCACCTGACCGGGATCAGTGCCAGGCTGAGCGGGGCTTGCTACAGTATGCCTGATGAGAAAACTGCTCCCGGTCCTATTGCTGACTTTGCTCACCGGCGTGGTTGCGGCTCAGACGCGCCACTACGACCAGGTCAGGCACTTTTCCATCGAGTTGCCAGCCGGCTGGAGCCCCAGCACCATGCAGAACGCCGACTTCGCCATGAGCGATGGCAAATTGAGTCTTGGCGTATATACCCTCAACGATGCGGACCTGGCCAGCGCCGTGAGTCGCCTGGCCGAGACCTACAAGAAGCTGGGAGCCAAAGAAACGCTCAAGCAGGCCATCACCATCAACGAAGTGCCCGGCAACATCTCGGTCTGGGAAGGGGGCGGAGAGGCCCTCCTGTCGACCGTGCTGGTCAGCGGACAGGAGAAATTCTTGCTGTTGGGGACCTTTCCCAGCGGCTCGAGCAAGACCGACGCCGAGCGCATGGTGGTCATCTGCAAGTCGTTTCGCGTGGAAAGAGGGGCGGCACCCGTCGCGGCACCGCCCCCCAGTCAGCCGGCCACTCCCCCGCCGATCAGCCAACCGCCGGAAGAAGACCAGTTCTAGCGAGCCACGTGATAGTCGGTGATGTAGAGGTGGGTGGTGTGGCGCCGGATCATATTCTCGACCATGCCTCGGTCCAGCCCTAGCAGCCCGATATCGGACAGGGTGTGGACGCGGCCAGGCTCGACCAGCTGATCGCCGGCTAGCATGGCACCGGCGGTGCGGTGGTTGCCGTCCATCAGCAGATACTTGAAGCTCTCGCCGCCATTGATGGGAATCTCGAGCACCTCTTGCCCGTCCTTGAAGCCGTTGATGGCTTGCTTGGTTTTGCCCCAATTGACCACCGGGCCGGGAGCTCCCTGAGCGAAGACCATGTCGTCGATCTTCTTGGTGATGCCGCCACCGGTCGGCACCTCGCGTCGACCGGCGTAGCGGTCCACCGATTCCAGCATCTGGTCGACCAGCTGCTGGTGCTCGTCCCAGCTCTGCTGCTTGCCCACGAAGGGCGGAGGACGCTTGCCGGTGAGCCGCTCTTTGATGGTGGTCGGGCCGTTGACGAAGCCGTCCACGGTCTGGTTGGGATTGACCGCTTTCGACAACTTCATGTCCTGGGTCCCGGCCAGAATCGGGTCGAACAGCTCGCGGGCGGCTTCGCCGCTGCCGACTTGCTCGGCCACCTGAGTGAGCTGGCCGACCCGCTCGCTGAGCTGCTCTTTGAGGAACGGATCGGTCTTGAGCTGGTCTTTGAGCTGAGCGGCTTCGCGCGTGAGCATCGTCTGCATGTCGTCGCGCATGCTCTGGCGTGTGGCCTGATCGGCTCCGGCGTAAGCCTGGCCGAGTTCTTTGCGAAGATTCTCGTCTTTGAGCAGCTTCGATTGAGGATCGTTGAAGTCGAAGCGCTGGTTGGCCGGGCCATCGTCGACGTCGCGACCCAGCCGCGCGGGCCGGCCCTGTTCGACCGGACGAGGACCGTCCACGGTGTGCACGACGCGCCCAGGCCCGCCGCCGGGAGGGGTCGGGTCGTAGTAGAACGAGGTGTTATCGAGGTTGCCCATATCGAGCCCTTTGCGAGGCAGCTCGCTGACGGGAAGCTCGGTGTGGCCGTAGGGGGGCTCGCTCTGGGTGAGGTGAACGGTATCTCCGTCGACCACGCCGCTGTCGTATTTCTGCACTCGCCCCACCAGGTCTTGAAGCTCATCGGCCGAGTAACGCTGGCCACCCAGGGTGACCTCGTGCAGGTCGCTCTGGCGGATGTCGCCCACAGCGGCCGAATGCTCTTGCTGTTTGACCCAGGCGTCGCGCTCGGCCCCGGTCTTGGGCATCTTCTCCTGGGGCAGATAACGGCCCGGCATCCCCTGGGTGTCGAGCACGGCGAAGTTCTGGTCGTCGTTGAGGAAGCGCGGGTGAGTCTCGGTAGTGGGAGTGTATTTCGAGCTGCGGGCTTTGGCACTGCCATCGGCGAAAACGGTGGCTTCCAGGGCGTCCGGCGATCCGTCGGGGCCGCGGGCGGGGATGCCGTTGCCATCAAGGATGTTGGCGATGTCGTTGCCGTTGAGGGCGCGGTAGGCGATGCCCGCTTCGCGCGACAAGCGCACGGCTTCCTCTTTGCTGCCGGCCTTGAGGGCCTTCTCGATCTTGGCCTGGCGCTTGGGCGGAACGTCGCGTCCGAGCACAGCGCTGTCGTTGGCCGGGCCGGTCGGAGGCACCGCGTCGGCGGCGGCCGCCTCTTGGGCCTGGCGAGCGCGGATCTGGCCATCTTCGAGCCGGCTGAGGGCGGCGACATCCTGCGGCTGGCCGGTCTTGGGCTTGGGCTGCGACTTGAGGCGGTCGAAATAGTTGGCCACGAAATCGTGTCCGCCGGCTTCGGCCCGGTGCTCGGCCAGGCTGCTCTCGTAGGCTTGCCGGGCCTCGGCGATCTGCTCGGGGGAGGCGCCCTGCTCGCGCAACTGGCGCAGCTTGCCATAGGCCGCGTCGGCCTGGGACAGGGCGGCCGAGGCAGCCGCGTCGCCGCCGGCGGCCTGTTGGGCCAACACGGCGTGGTCGAGTTCGTGTCCGAACTCGTGGGCCGACACGCGACCGTTGCTATCCACCGGCAGTTGAATCTGGGAGCGGCCGTTCTCGGTGATGGTCTGGGCCACATTGCCGGTGCCGATGTCGACGCCGTCGAGCATGTTGGGGTCAAGACCCCGCGACTGCAGATAGGCTGCCGCCTCGGAGCGCAGGTTGTCAGAGTCGAGGCGCAATTTGGAGGTCTCGGGGCTAAAGCCGCCCGCCGGAGCTTCACCACCGTGGGGCACCGGAGCATCCACCTTCGGGGCACGTAGGCGACTGGCCGCATCACCAGCGGTGCCAAAAGCCGGACCGAGAACGCCACCCACGGCCGCTCCCATCTTGGCCTTCTCATGCGCTTCTCCCAGCGAGTTGCCGTCGATGACCGCCCCGGCGAAGGTGCTGCCGTAGCCGTCGGCGGCACCCTCGACAGCGTTGAGGCCGCGAGCGGCCAACCAGGTGCCGGCCCCGGCCGAGCGACCGGCCAGCAGAGTCTTCTCGGCCAAAGCAGCGGCCCGGCTCGTGCCCAGGGCCGACATGGCGTTGACTCCGCCTTTGAAGAAATCGGTGGCGATGTTGCCCTGATACTGGCCACTGCCGGTGCCGGCTTCGAGAGCCTTCACTCCCACCTTGGTCAGCCCGCCGGCCAGCGGGGCGGCCACCAGCGAGGCTCCGCCGGTAACCGGAGCCAGCGCCAGGCCAGCCGATACCGAGGCCACATCCGAGATCCCCTCGACCCAGTTCTCTTGCGAGGTCTTATACTCGCCGATGCGCTGCTCGATGCCACCCAGTTCGCCGCGCAGCTTGCCCAGGCGCTTTTCATACTCCTGGCGGAATTCGGCGTCGGTGCCCTGGAAATTGGCCATATCCATGATGGCCTGGCGCGATTGGATGGCGCCGCCGATCTGGTTGCCGATGGCCCGGCTACCCAGGTTGGAGTCGATGACCCAGCCCCCGGGGCGTCCCAGTTCGTTCTTGACGCCGTCGGCGAAGTCGCCCACGATGCCCTGGTCGTCGACCACCTGGCGAAACTCCCGGTCGAGAGCGGCCGTCTGCTGGCCCACCCGGCCCAGGTCATAGGCCCGCGACAGCTTGCTCTTCATAGCGTCGTAGGCACCCGAATCGAGCTGGTTCTGCTCGCGCATCTGCTCGAGGGTAGACAGGCCGCGGGCCGCGTCGGTGGGGCTGATGGCCCGCATGTCGCGGTCCTGCAGGTCTTGCATGAAAGCCCCGTTGTTGACTCCGTAGAACGGGCTGTCTTCCCACCAGCCATTCTGCTGATAGGCGGCTTCGCGCTGGGCGGTGGCTTCGGCCGTCTTCTGCTCGAAGGACTTGTCCATCATCCGGTCCCCAGGAGCGGAGTAATTGTCCATCAGGTCAGTGTAAGAAATCTGGGCGCTGCCGGGCACCACGTCTCGGCGCAGAGCAGCTTCGACCTCTTCGACCTTGCCGGCTTTGAGGTCTTGCTCGAGCTGTTCGAGGCGCTGGTCGGACTTCTGCTGCCACTCGCCCAGCCGGCCCGCGTCTTCGGGTCGTTGCTGCGAACCCGTCTGCATCAGACGACCGGTTTCGTAGCGAGCCATCTGGATGCGCTCGCTGGCCACGGTGCCCATGACGCCCCGGCGCTCGTCGACCGACATCGAGTCCCAGGCCTGACCGGCGGCCTGCTGCAGCTGCTGGTCACCGACCCGGGCCCATTCCCGATCGAGTTCGTCGCGATCGATGTTGGCGGCCGACTGCAACTCTTTGCGCTGGGCCTCGCGCACGCCATCCTCGCGCATACCCGCGAGCTGCTCGCGACTCAGGCGCTGGACCTCAGCCTGGTAGGCGTTCCACTGGCGATTCTGGGCGTTGTCCTGGGCGCTGGCCCGGGGGCCGGTGCGGGCTCCGCCGGTGGGCGGGTCGACCCCGTACTGCTGCCGGAAGGTCTCGCGGGCCTGGCTCTGCAGATCAGCCTGAGCCTGCTGCTGAGCCGCGAAGTAGTGCGGCATGTTCTCTTTCATCAGGCGCTCATACTCGGCCTGGACCTGGCGGCCTCGGCCCTGGGAGCCCTGCCCGCCCGACGGATACTTGGCTTCAGCCTGCTTCTTGAGCTTGGCGGCGGCCGCATCATAGCCGCCGTTCTGGGTGACGTAGTCCCGCTCGCTGGCAAACTGCCGATCGATCTGGGCCGACTGGCGTTGAGTGTAGCGCTCGGCGAAAGTGCTAGCGTCGACCGTGGCCGGAGTGTTGGCATTGCCGGCCTGATAGTCGGGATTGGGATACTGACCGTTGGCTTCGAGCGTGCGGGTGGCGAACTGCCGCTGCAAACCTTCGGGCTGGGTGCCGATGTGGGTCTGATAGTTCTCGGTGGCCGAATTCTGGCGCACCATCCCGTTCATCTGCGGGCTGTAGCCGGGCGGGAAGACGGTGTTCTGGTCGTAGATGTCGCCCTGGGTGTTGTAGGCCTGCAGGTTGGCCTGGCTAAAATCGGCCCCGCGGGCATCGCCATAGACCGCCGGCTTGTCCCGCCGATTCTCGAACGGGTTGCCAAACTGCGAAGGCTGCCCTTGCCCGGGCGGCAATCCCAGGTGCTGGCGCAGCTCGGGGCTCATCTGGATGTCTCCCGGGGCGATGCCCCGACTTCTCAGGTCCTGATAGCCCTTCAGCTCTTTCTGCAGGGCCGGGGACGGCGGCTGGTTGCCGCCCGGGGCCGACACGGCTTGACCGGGACGCACCAGCTGAATCTCGCCGTTGCCCGCGAAGCTGAAGGGCAGCTGCTGGGTGGAGGGACGGTTCATGCTCTGGTCCACCGGGGCGCTGTCGAAGGCCTGTCCCACGCTGAGCTGCCCCGCCTGGCGCGACAGCTTCTTGCCACGGTCGACGATGGCTGCATCCATGGCTTCCATCTGCTGGCGCACCGAAGCCAGGTCTTGGGACTGGGAGCGGCGGTCTAGCCCTTGAGCCTCGTAGGCCTGATTGAGTTCACGCTGGCGCGCCTCGAGCGAACTGAGCTGACCCGAGAAGTTCGGGAACATCTGCGCGTCCTGGCCGGCCTGATTGGCCCGCATCAAGACCTTGGCATCGTCGGCATTCTTGACCTGATCCATCTCGCGTCCGAAGACCTGGGTGGTGGGCCGCCCGTCGCGCAGGTCCTGGCGGGCCTGCAGCGTGATCTCAGAAGCCAGAGCCCCGTAGCGCTCGCGCTCCTGAGCACTATAATCCAGGGCTGACGGAGGCGGGCTGAACGGACTGACCGGCCGCCCGCCGTTCATGCGGCTCTCGAGTTCGCTGAAGTTGTTGCCCACGGTCATACCCTCGAGTTGGGCGAACTGGCCCAGCGAGGCGTTGAGTTGCTGGCTGTCGCGCTGAATGCCAAGCCGCTGGGCCATCAACGGTGTCTGGGCCTCGGCCAACAGAGCTCGCATCTCTTGCTGGTTCTGGTCGAACTTGGCCCGCTCGGCCGAGTTGGTGGGCGGCACCTGAGCGTCGAGTTCTTTCTGGAAATCGGCCGCCTGCTGAGCCGTGATGGGCCCATTCATACCAGCCGTCTCGACCCGGTAACCCAGGCTGCCGTGGGCATACTCGGACCCGTTGGCGCTCAGCAACTGCACCTGCCCGTCGGCCCAGCCGCGGATGGCCTGGCTCTGCTCCTCGGCCGAAGGCCGATCCTGGGTCGGATTCTGCTGGCCGTTGCCGTTGGGCTGGCCCGGCTGGGCGACCGGGTTTTGCTGACCGTTGCTATTGACCGGGTTGGCCTGACCGTTGCCGTTGGCTTGACCGTTGGCGGGCGGGTTTGCCTGGCCGTTGGCGGGGGGATTGGCCTGTCCGTTGGCTGGCGGGTTGGCCTGGCCGTCGGCTGGCGGGTTGGCCTGGCCGTTGGCGGGGGGATTGGCCTGTCCGTTGGCCGGCGGGTTGGCCTGGCCGTTGGCGGGGGGATTGGCCTGGCCGTTGGCGGGGGGATTGGCCTGTCCGTTGGCCGGCGGGTTGGCCTGGCCATTGGCCGGCGGGTTTGCCTGGCCGTCGGCGGGGGGGTTTGTCTGGCCGTTGGCTGGCGGGTTGGCCTGGCCATTGGCCGGCGGGTTGGCCTGGCCGTTGGCGGGGGGGTTGGCCTGGCCGTTGGCGGGGGGGTTGGCCTGGCCATCGGCTGGCGGGTTGGGCTGGCCATTGGCTGGCGGGTTGGCCTGGCCATTGGCCGGCGGGTTGGCCTGACCGTTGCCGTTGGCTTGACCGTTGGCGGGGGGATTGGCCTGACCGTTGCCGTTGGCTTGGCCCGGCTGGGCGGCGGGGTTTTGCTGACCGTTGCCGTTGGCCGCAGCTCCCCAACCACTGATGGCGCGACTCTGCTCGCGAGCCGATGGGCGGTTGGGGTCGCGGGGTTTGGCCTGGGGATTGGCTTTGGCTTTTTGACCCTGACCTGAAGCTTGAGGCTTGGTCTGCGGGCCCGACGACGACTGGTCGGCCTTCTTGGCCGGGGCGGCTTGCTTTGATTGCTGGCCGGTGGCCGGCTGATCGGCCTTCTTGGCCGCCGGGGCCTTCTTGGATTGCACTGCCGGACGACGCTTTTGCGTCCTGGCTGCCCCTCCCGATTTGCGTGTCACCGGCCGCCTTGTCGGCGTTGTCTTACGTCTTACCCGCATTGAACCCTCGCCAGCATCTTAGCGTGTCGGGTCAACGACTATTCGTCAAAAAATGTTAAAACTCGATGAACATTGTTGCCGTAATGTTTCGGGGACTGTTCCAAGCGCTCGTCGGGCTGGAAGCCGGACGCCGGGGTGCGACTTCCACCTGGAAGTGATTCGCCGCATTCTCGGTGCTGCCGAATCGCCGGGAACTCAGGCCTGGGTGCGAAAAAGCCTGGCCGTGCGGTCCCAGCCCGCGGTGAGCACGAGCTCTCCGCACACCGCCAGGTCATAGACGGGCTCCTTGGCGTGGGGCATCGATTCATAGACGACTGCCCCGCTCTGCCACTGCCAGATGCGAAGACGACCATCGTGCGAGCCGGTGATGAGCAAGTCGTTGGAGACGAAGGCAAGCCCGCGAACCCAGTCGGTGTGGCCTTCGAGCCAGCCGGCGGGCGAGCCGTCGAGGTTCCACCACAGGCCCACCGCGCCGTTCGAAAACCCGGCCGCCAGCACCAACCCGTCGGGTGAGTAGGCGACCGAGACTGGCCAGCGGTCCTGGTGGTCGACCAGCAGCAACTGGCGCGCATCCCAGGGGTCCCAGACCCTTAGAGTGCCGTCACGACAGCCGGTGGCCAGGCGCTCGGCCCGGGGGTGAAAGGCTACCGCGTTGACCCAGTTGCCCAGGCAGAACTTCTGCAGAGTGGACCACTGGCGGGTGAGGATGCGTCGGTGCACGTCCATCGGTCGGGCCGGCACCACCCACAGGGCTCCGTCGTGAGAAGCCAGGGCCAGCAGTGAGCCGTCGTGAGAGAAGGCCACTCCCTCCACCGAGTTGCCAAAGGGCTCGAGGGTGGCCAACTCGCTTCCGGAGTAGACCTCGTAGACCAGGCCGCGGCGGTTAGAGCCCACCGCCAGCCGGCTCGAGTCCGGGGCAAAGGCCAGCGAGTAGCCGTCGACCTGGTGGCGGCGGCCGTCACGTCCGCCGGTCTCCCAGAGGAAAACCTCTTCGAAGGTGCTCGAGGCGGCCAGTTTGCCGTCGGGCGAGAGGGCCACGGCCGAGACGTTCTCGGCATGTTGCTTAGTCAGCAGCTGAGAGAGCATTCTTTCGTTGCATCCACATGAAGTAAGGCAATCCGGCTGCGATCAGTCCCAGACCTACGGTCGATTCGAAAGGACGCTCCCAGAAGTTCAGCCCGAGAATCCACAGCAGACTGGCCAGAAAAATGGCGGGGGTGGCCGGATAACCCCAGCACTGGTAGGGTCGCTCGCGCTCGGGCTGGCGCGCCCGGAGCACGTAGATGGCTAGCGCGGTCAGGGCCGAGAAGACCATGATCCCGAAGATGACATAATTGGTCAGCAGGTCGAACAGACTCTCCTTACCTCTCAGATACTCGCCGGCCACCACCAGCACGGTGCTCCACACCGAATAGGCGATGATGGCCCGGTGAGGCGTGGCGTAACGCTCGTGGACGGTAGCGAAAGCCCGGGGAGCCAGGCCGTCGCGGGCCATGGCGAAGAAGATACGCGGGCCGCACAACAACCCCGCGTTGAGGGTGCCGAGCACCGAGATCAGCAAGAAGAGGTTGAGCAGTCGGCCCCCGATGGGGCCGGCCAGACGACTGACCATATCGGCAGCCGGAGTGGGCGAGGCGGCCAGCTCTGCCATCGGCATACTGGCGTGAATGCCCAGATTGATAGCCATGTACAAAACCATGGTCAGGCCCACCCCGAACACCAGTGCCCGCGGCACCTGGCGTTGGGGTTCCTGCATCTCCTCGGCCACAGTAGTCACGTTGTACCAGCCGTCGTAGGCCCACAGCACGGCCAGGAAGGCAGCTGCCCAGGCGGGGGTCGGGGGAATCGAACGACTGGCGAGAAAGCTCTCCGAGCCGAGATAGAGCAGTGGCAGTCCGGTGACCAGCACCAGGCCCGAGACCTTGAAAAAGAGGGCGATGTCCTGTAGGCGGCCCGAGCCTTCGACTCCCACCACGTTCCAACCAGCCAGCAGGGCAATGATCACGATGGCCACCGCTGGCAAGGTGGCTCCCTGACAGCCCAGCAGGGTGGCCGCCGCCACAGCCAGAGCGCCGGTCGAGGCCGAGCGAGCGAAGAAGAAGTCGGTCCACCCGGCCAAAAAGGCCGGGCATCGCCCCCAGGCTTCGCGCAGATAGACATAAGCCCCGCCCGACTCGGGAATCATCGCCGCCAGCTCGGCATAGACCAGCCCCCCGAGCAGCGAGATGATGCCGCCGGCCAGCCACACCAACAAAATCAGATCGAGCCGTCCCAGGCTCTTGGCCATGACGTTCTGCTTGAAGAAAATGCCCGAGCCGACCATCGTGCCCACCACGATGGCCACCCCCTGGCGCAGGCCCAGGGCCCGGCGCAGCCCCGACTCAGACATTACAGCTTCTTGGCGATCTTGGTCCAGGAATCGCGCAGCGGCACGATGCGATTAAAGACCAGTTTGTCGGCGTTGCTATCGGGATCCACCACGAAGTAGCCCTGACGCTCGAACTGGTAGCGGTTGCCCGGGCTGGTGCCGGTCAGGGCCGGTTCGACCCTGGCCTCGGGCCTTACGACCAGCGAGTCCTCGGCGATCAGATCGAGCCAGTTGTCGGCGCTGTCGGGGCGCGCGTCGGTAAACAGGCAGGAGTAGAGCCTGACTTCGGCGGGCAGGCTGTGACTGGCCGAAACCCAATGGATAGTGCCTTTGACCTTCCGACCATCGGGCGAAGAACCGCCGCGGGTCTCGGGGTCGTAGGTGCAGCGCAGCTCGACGATCTCGCCCTGCTCGTCTTTGATCACCTCGTTGCAGGTGATGTAGTAGGCTCGCCGCAGGCGCACCTCGCGTCCGGGAGCCAGCCGGAAGAACTTCTTGGGCGGGTCTTCCATGAAGTCTTCGCGCTCGATGTAGATCTCGCGGGTGAAAGGCACCTCGCGCGAGCCCATGGCCGGGGGATCGTCGGGATAATAAGGAGCCTCGAACTGCTCGACCTGCCCCTCGGGATAGTTGGTAATCACGACCTTGAGCGGGTCAAGCACGCCCATCACCCGTTCGGTGGTCGTGTTGAGGTGATTGCGCACGCTGTCTTCCAGCAGGGCCAGCTCGATCCACTGGGTCTTTTTGGTGATGCCGACCCGGTCCACAAAGTCGCGGATCGCCTCGGGTGTGTAGCCGCGCCGGCGCATGCCCCGCAGGGTCGGCATACGCGGGTCGTCCCAGCCAGCCACCCGCTTTTCTCGCACCAGCTGGATCAGCTTTCGCTTGCTCATCACCGTGTAGTTGAGGTTGAGCCGACTGAACTCGATCTGCTGCGGACGGCAGGCCGTGCCGACCTTCTCGAGCACCCACTCGTAGAGGGGCCGATTGTTCTCGAACTCGAGACTGCACAGCGAGTGGGTGATGCCCTCGATGGCGTCCGACAGGCAGTGGGTGTAGTCATACATCGGATAGATGCACCACTTGTCGCCACTGCGGTGATGGTGGGCCTTGCGAATGCGATACAAAGTCGGGTCGCGCATGACCACGTTGGGAGAGGCCATGTCGATCTTGGCGCGCAAGACCCGGGCCCCGTCTTCGAACTCGCCCGCCCGCATGCGCTCGAACAGCTCGAGATTCTCTTCGAGGCTGCGATTGCGATAGGGGCTTTCCCGGCCCGGTTCGGTGAGGGTCCCTCGATACTCGCGGATCTGGTCGGCGGTCAGGTCGTCGACATAGGCGTGACCGGAACGGATCAGGCCGACCGCATACTCATAGAGCTGATCGAAATAGTCCGAGGCGTGGTATTCGTGGTCGCCCCAATCCCAGCCCAGCCAGCGGATGTCCTCGGCGATGGCCTCGACATACTCGGTGTCTTCCTTGAGCGGGTTGGTATCGTCAAAGCGAAGATGACAACGACCGGCGTAGTCTCGGGCGATGCCGAAATTGAGACAGATGGCCTTGGCGTGGCCGATATGCAGATAGCCGTTGGGCTCGGGAGGAAAGCGAGTGACCACCTGGCGGTGTTTACCCGAGGCCAGGTCGGCATCGATAATCTGGCGGATGAAGTTGGTGGAGGTTTCGACGGTAGACATTGGAAGGCCGTTCGGCGCCGCCAACCCCTTTCCTCGACCCCCGGCCGATGGTATCATCCCCACAATGAGCCAGCGCCCCTGTCCCACCTGCGGCCAGCTTCTGCCCGACGCCGCCACCCGTTGCGAGTGCGGCGCTCGCCTGGGGGGAGTATCGCCCACGGTGAGCCTGTTTCTGCTGGGCTTTTTGCCCATGGTGATCGGCCTCTACGTCTTGCGCTACGGCAACTGGCGTCACTACGATCCGCCCTATTACCTGGCCGTCCTGGCCGTGGGCGTCGGATTTATCATCAGCGTCTACCTGATGGTCCAGGCCGGCGGCAAGCGCAAGCCCCCTCCGGCCGAGGGGGATCACCGCTCGGGTCCGTAAAGGAAAGGGCCCCGCTCTTCACAGCGCGGAACCTCGATATGGCCACAGGGCAGGCCTCGGTATTGCGGATAGTCCGCCTGACACCCGGCGGCGGAGTGGCCGCTCCTACAATACAGCGTATAGCACCCATCAGCCTGAGCGTGACCTGGTCCGCCGACGCTGCGCCTTATCCCGGGCGGCCTTCCACTCGGGTCGATTTGCAAAGTCTTTCTCGTGCGCGTTGGCGTGGCAACCCGGACACAACAACTCCAAATCTTCCAGTCGATGCTGCCGAGTTTCGGACCAGGCCCGAACGTGATGCACTACCAGATTGCCCTCAGAGCACGAACATCGCTCACAGCGGCCAAAAGCGCGAGCATAGACCGCTCGCACCAACCCCACCGGCAGCCCGGGCCGACCCTTAGACCGACTCGGCAGTAGCGGCAACTGTTCGGCCTGAGTACTTCCAGCTGGAAGTACAGCCTGGGGACAGGCCACCACGATGCCGGTTTGCTTCATCGCCTCGTCAACCGCCTCGGGCTCGGCCGGCAAGAGTCCGCGATCGGTATCATAGAAGCCTTCGCCGGTCACACCGTTCACGTGAACGATGACCTGATGACGCACTTTGCTGCGGTTGTCGGCCGAGGCCAGCAGGGCCCTGCTCATCTCGGCCACGGCCGTCTCCTGGCTGACGCGCTTGCCCCGGCGGGCCTCGACCAGTCTCTTGGCCTGCTCATAGATAGCATACTCCTCGGGGGGCAGCAGCAGAATAACCTTTCGTAACTTCGGCGCCTCCGGAACGGCAGGCGGCGCGGGTTGAACTGGCCTCGCGGGTTGCTCGGTGAAGGTCAACTCGGGCTGACTCTGGCGAGCCTCGAGCGAAGCTTGCAAAGCCTGGCCACGCTTGTGTTGGGTGGGAGTCAGAGCCACGGCGCGCTCGACTGCCTGGGCCTTGTTCTTCAGCGCAAACTCGAGCATCTCGGCCTCGTTGTCGGGGGTGGTGATCCGCTTGAGAGCGCGGGCTTTGCTCCAGCAGAGCCTCCCGTCGCGAAAGGCTTCCGAGACGAGGGGCAGTTGCTCGAAAACCCTGGCCAAACTGAGGAGTTCGCCGGCCTTCTGGGGATGCAGGTTGAGGTGATGGATAGCGTAGCCAACGGTGCTACCACAGCCCATCTGCCGATACAGTCCGCTGCGCTCGGTAGCCAAGAGGTGGGCGGCCAGCTCCCATTCGCAGCCAAAGGAGCGCTTGCTCGCCTGGCGGTTTCTCTGGTGGAGCTCCTGGTGAGAAAGCTGTTGCAGGGAGTGGGAAAATCCTGACAGAGTTGTAGACATCAGCAGCCCTCCGAGGCGAAGAAGAATCAAGCAATGATCCTATTTTACTCAAGATTAGCCGCCGAATCAACGCAACGAAACGGCTTGGTTGTGGGGTTTAAATGGCGCCTCACCGGTGGCCGCGAGAACGGTTTCCAGTGAAAAAATGACGGCGCCAACCAGTTTCTTGTGCGGATGACTGACAGGCGCCCTTCAGGGCTCAGGGCGCCAAGTTTGGATAGCACGATCTCCAGGGCAACTCCCCAGTTCACAAATATTAGGATATCACAACATTTGATCTGGCGGTGGTTACTTCCAGCTGGAACTCCGCGGCGGGTCCGCGGCCAACAATCCGGGGGGTTTCGGAGAACGAGTCTACTTCCAGCTGGAAGACCGCGGCCCCGCGGCGGGTCCTGAAGTTCGCCGCCCGGGCGACCGGCGAGCGGGTCCGCGACCAACAATCCGGGGGATATGGGAGAGCGAGTGTACTTCCAGCTGGAAGACCGCCGCCCCAAGCCCGAGCCGGGTTCGGCGAATCGCGCAAACCCAGGGCTCGCCGCCCGAGCCCGCCCCCCCAGAGGCTCGCCGCCCGGGCCACCGGCCGCCAACACCCCGGCGTGGTATCGGAGTGCGAGTGCAATTCCAGCTGGAAGTCGCGGGCCCAGCGGCGGGTTCTCAAGTTCGCCGCCCGGGACCACCGCGAGCGGGTCCGCGGCCACAAGCCCGGGCCGGTTTCGGCGAGCGCGCAAACCCAGGGCTCGCCGCCCGAACCCGTCCCCGCCCCCCGGCGAGCGAGTCCGTGGTCCGGCTGGAATCCTTCGCCTGGCCGAGCCAGGGTTGAACAATCGCGCCGACTCTCGGGGCCGCCGCCCGGGCCACCGGCCGCCAACACCCCGGCGTGGTATCGGAGTGCGAGTGCAATTCCAGCTGGAAGTCGCGGGCCCAGCGGCGGGTTCTCAAGTTCGCCGCCCGGGCCACCGGCGAGCGGGTCCGCGATCAACCCCGCGGGGTATCGGAGAGCGAGTGTACGTCCCGCTGGAAGACCGCCGCCGCAAGCCCGAGCCGGGTTCGGAGAGCGCGCAAATTCCCAGGGCTCGCCGCCCGGGCCATCGGCGAGCGGAGCCGCGGCCAACAACCCCGCGGGCTATCGGAGTGCGAGTCTACTTCCAGCTGGAAGACCGGTGGGTTCTCAAAGTTCGCCGCCGGGACCACCGCGAGCGGGTCCGCGGCCACAAGCCTGGGCCGGGTTCGGCGAGCGCGCAAACCCAGGGCTCGCCGCCCGAACCCGTCCCCCAGAGTTCGCCCCCCGGGGAGCGAGTCCGTGGTCCGGCTGGAATCCTCCGCCTGGCCGAGCCAGGGTTGAACAATCGCGCCGACTCTCGGGGCCGCCGCCCGTGCGGAGGCTGAGGAGCGGGAGTCTACTTCCAGCTGGAAGATCGCCGCTCGGGTCATCGGCGAGCGGAGCCGTGGCCAACAACCCCGCAGGCGGCTAGGCGCCTAGGCGGCTAACCCGCGAGCGCCGAGCCAGTGGACCAGGCCGCTCTGGCCGGGGTTGAAAGAGATGCCCACTACGTGGGCGGGGCTGCCGCCGACTGGCTGCTGCCAGACGGGCCAGCCGCGCATCGGCACTTCGGTGTCATCGAGGTGAAGGACCAGCTCCAGTTCGCGCTCTGCTTCCAGACGATGCTCGCTGACGAGCCTGAGCCCGGTGGCCGAAATGTTGACACCGAAGCCTTGCACTTGACGGTCGTCCAACTTGATAGCGACAGGAAAGTTGTAGGCGAGACGAGTGGCGATTCGGCGATTTTCACAGCCGGGCAGCGCCTTTTGTTTGCGCTTTTTCTTTTTCACGAAACCTCCAGTTTTGCGGGTAATCTGTTGGGCGCTAAACAACCACCCAATCTTCCCCATTCACCGCTTTGCGGCTTATGAGAAAAATGATACACCAATTAGTTTCCTATAATCAATGTTTGGGGCAAAATTTAACAACCCCGCACAGAGCAAAGGCTCAGACGCTCTCCGAAGCGAACCGAGGGGGCCTATGGACGATCCTTTGCAGTCCCCCAACCTGCTGGCCATGGCTGAAGCTCTCGAAGCTTGGGAGAACGGCGAGATCAGTGACCACGACTATGTGGGCATCCTGGCCGAGGTGCGCGAGTCGGTGCGCCCGGTGGTCGAGCAGCTTCGAGTTGCCTGCGCCGACCTGCCCGAGGACATGCCGGCCGACATGGTCGAGGCGCTACTCGAGTGCCTGCGCCTCAATCGGGCCTATCTCCAAGCCTTCGACGAGATGATCGACGAGCCTCACCTGGGGCTCGACTCAGCCCGGGCGGCGGTGCTCGAGTTGGCCCAGCTCGAGCAAGAGACTCGCGAGAAGCTCAAGCAAAAGCCCAAAGTTTCGCTGGGAGACCTGCTCGACTCGTTTCGGACTCGCTAAGGGGTCGTTTGCCCCACGCGCCAAGGGTCATCGAACTTCTAGAATCGAGGTATGAAAAACTTCGTCCTCTCGATTCTCCGCTGGCTACTGTTCTCGATCGTCAAGCCCGACATCCGGGGCCTCGAAGAGATCCCCGCCCAGGGGCCCGTCATTTTGGCCGGCAACCACCCCAACGTGCTCGACGGACTGGTGGTCGGACTGGCCAGTCCCCGGCCGGTGCGCTTTCTCGTGGCGGGCGAGCTTTTCAGAGTGCCAGGACTGGCCGCTTTTCTGGCCTGGTTGGGCTGTATTCCGGTGGATCGACGCCAGGGCCGGGGCAACGGCGACGCCCTGCGGGCCGCTATCGAAGCTCTCGAGCAGGGCCACGTGCTGGCGCTCTTTCCCGAAGGTAAGACCAACGGCGGGCGAACCCTGCTCGAGTTCAAGCCGGGGGTAGCTCTGCTGGGCCTGCGCACCGGCGCACCGGTCATCCCGTTGGGTCTGGCGGGGACCGAAAAGGCTTATCCCGATGGGTCTTTCACCATCAAGCCTCAGGGCGTGGGGCTGGTCTTCGGCCGTCCTCGCCGTCTCGAGAACGAATCGGTCGAGCAGGCACTGCAGCAGGTCCGAGGCGACATCCTGGGTTGCAGTCATCAGGCCGAGGCCCTGACCGCGCCGGGCCGCTGCGAGTCGGTGCGGGCTCACCTGGCCGTGGCCGCCTCGTTGGTGCTGACCGTATCGACCCGGTGGGCTTTCCACTAATTGGAGTTGACGATCCATTGACGGAGCTGTTGTAACCTCGTCTCAAGAGAACGAGAAAGGCAGATTCGATGGGCGGCGAGCTAAAAACTTTTCAGCAAGAACATGGACTGGCGCTGTTGGGCCAATTGACGGCCGGAGTCGTGCACGACGCCCGCAACTTGCTCTGCAATATGGGACTGGTGGTCGACCGCCTGGCCATGCTCGTGCCCAAGCAAGACGAGAAGATCGACAAGAACCTGGCCCGGCTGCGCAACGGACTGGCCGACATGAACGTGATGTTCAGCAGCGTGCTCGACATCGCTCGTCCCGCCGAAGAGCAAGCACTCGAACTCGACGAAATGGTCGACGAAGCGCTGCGAGTGGTTCGCCCCACCACGCGAGGATTTGGCGTTCGCCTGGCCTTTGAGTCTGAACCGGTTGCAGTGCGAGGCTGCGGAGCCAAGTTGCGTCAAGTGCTGTGCAACCTGGTTCTCAACGCCTGCCAGGCCTGCGGCGCCGGTGGTCAGGTCAAAGTATTGGTCGAGCGCGATGGCGACGTGGCAAGACTGGTGGTCGAAGACAACGGCCCGGGAGTGGTCCCCGCCCAGCGCGACGACATCTTTTCACCCTTCGTGACCAGCAAGAGCAACGGCTCGGGCCTGGGCCTGTGGAACTGCCGCCAGATTGTTGAAGAGATGGGCGGCCGCATCCAGGTGGGCGACAGCGCTTTAGGCGGGGCTCGCTTCGAAGTCGAACTGCCGGCTATTTAGCGCCCTTCTTCTTGAGATAGGCTTTCACTTTCTCATCCTCGGCCATGGCCAGGGGGGTCTTGTCGCTAAACCCTTTGGCGTTGATGTCGCCGCCTTTGGCCACCAGTAGCTTGAGAATCGCGAGATCGCCTTTGTCGGCGGCTTTGTGAACCGGCGTGTTCTTCATGGCGTCACGCGCTTTGAGGTCGGCGCCCTTGTCGAGCAGGATCTTGACGCACTCGACCTTGCCCCCGAAAATTGCCCCGTGGAGTGGAGTGCCGCCGATATTGCCCTTGCTGTTGACGTCGGCGCCTTTGGAGATCAGGTATTTGACGATCTCGGGATGACCCATGAAAGCGGCGCTATGCAGCGGGGTGTCGTCGCAAAAGCCGTGGGATTCGAGGTCAGAACCTTTACTGACCAGCCACTTGACCAGGTCGAACTTGCCCCAAAAGGCCGCGCGGTTGAGCAGGGTGCACTTGTCGCTGGTCCCTTCCTGGCCGCGCATTTTGATCAGCTTGGGATCTTTGCTCACGGCCGCCTTCACGACCTCGACATCGCCTTTCATGATGGCGTTGTCGAGCTCGTCGACCTGGTTGGCCAGAACCGGTGAGCCTAGAAGGACAATAAGAAAAAAGAGAACGGAAAACTTGGACATGCCAGGCCTTTCTGGAGAACCTACCGCCAGACCTTCCCTCTCTATAAGCCGCTCAGGAAGCGACGATCGAGGTGTTGCCCACCCAGAGCAGTTCATCGTCGACCTCGAGCGTGGGGGCGGCCGGCCCCAGTAGCGGGGTGACCTGACCCGACGCGACCCGACCCCCAGCCCTGGCCACGAACGCCTCGACCGCTGCCGAGGGGTTGGGATGAGCGGCCAGTTGGGTCAGATAGAGGCCAGCCAGACCGATCTGATCGGCCAGCACCGAGGCCCGGGCCAGCTTGAGCAGGTCCTCGGGCTCGACAGCAGGCGTGCCCAGCCAGTCGCGATAGAGTCCCGTGGCCAGATGGCGTTGGTCCTGGGGTAGGCTGGCCAGCAGCTCTTCCAGGCAGTGGCCGCGGGGCTCGTCGATGCGGGTCAAGGCCGTCGCCTCGCCGGCCAACTCGAGCGAGCCGCCCAGCTCATACAGGCGATCGAACCGCGGGTCGGGGGTGGCCTGAGGGGAAAGGCTGGCCAGCAATTGCGAAGCTCGCGATAGATCGCCGAGGTGGGGTTTGACCACTGCCAAGCGCCGAGCCAGATCGGGCAAGCTATGGCTGGCCAGCGCGATTTGGCGGGCGAGAGCGCTGGCTTCCTCGGCCGCCTTCGGGCTCTGCAATTCGCAGCGCCTGCGATAGATGCTGGCAAAGACCTCGATCTGGGGGGCCGGCGGCTTGTGGGGCACCAGGGCTCGGCTGGCCGCGCATTCTCGGGCCGGATCAGGCTTGAGATCGCCCAGAAACCGGCGATAGCTGGCGCTGAACTGGTCATAGTAGCCGCCCATGTCAGGTAGCTCGGCCAGGCGCTCACGATCGAGCCAGAGGACCGGTTGCTCCGGGCGAGCACAGGGCGTCTCGAAGCGGTCGCTCCAATAGCCGGCTTCAAGCCACTGCATCGAGGGTCCGGCCGGGTGGTTGCGATAGGGGAAATCGTCGATGCGATGGGGATTCCAGGGGGGAATCACGGCCAGGCCGGCCTGCTGGCGTCGGGCCAGGGTGGCGGCCCGCTCGGGATGAGTGAAGGGATAGGGGCGTCCGCTGCCCTCGAGAAAATCTTTGAGCAACAGGCTCTCGCCCCGCGACTGGGGGTCGTGGGTGTAGGGCTCGTCTTTCATTCCGCGAAAGACGTAGAGGTAATTGGCCAGGCCGCGCTCGAGCTGGCCGCCCGCTTTTAGCGAGGCGACGGCGGCCACTACCGGGTCGTCCTGACGGGTGAGGTAGTGGTGGACTCGAGCCGGGTCCTCCAGACTGGTCATGGTGCCGCTGTCGCCATTGGCCAGCTTGAGTCCAACCCGCTCACCGTCGGCCAGCCACTGGTGGGCTTTCTCGGCGGTCAGTTCGACGGCCGCCACGCGAGGGTGACTCTGACCCCAGAACTGGCCGCCCTCGGCGGCGAAGCGAGCCAGCCAGCGGCCGGCCGAGGCGGTGGAGGGCGCCTCGCTAGCCGGGGCAACCGACAACGAAACCCGATCGAGGGCCTCACTGTTGGCTCGCCGCCCGGGCAGCCGCGTGGGGGTGACTCTGTGGACAGACTGGATCACGTTATCCAGTCTGGGGCTAGAGCGTCAAGAAAGCGTCAAGCGCAAGCGGCAGGTCTCGAGAAAGTCGAGCACCTGGGGGTGGATGCGGTTGGGCGGATCGGGCTCGACCGGCTCGCCCATCCAGGCCTCGAGGGTGGCCACCACCGACTGGGCCAGAGCGGCCGTGTTATAGCCGCCTTCGAGCAGACCCACGAGCTTGCCCTGGGCGGGCACGGCCAGGCTGTCATGGAGGATGCGTTGGGCCAATTGGCGGAAGCCCTCGGTGGTCAGCCGCATGCCTCCCAGGGGGTCGCGCCCGTGGGCGTCGTAGCCGGCCGAAACCAGGATCAGGTCGGGTTGATAGGCGCGAATGGCCGGACTGACCATGAGGTCATAGGCGTGCAGATACTCGGCGTCGGCACAGCCGGCCGGCAGGGGCAGATTGTAGTTGAGCCCCTCGCCGGGGCCGGCGCCCCGTTCTTCGATAGCCCCGGTGCCGGGATAGAACGGGCTTTGATGAAAGGAGAAGAAACAGGTGTCTGGGTCTTCATAGAGGCAGTCCTGGGTGCCGTTGCCATGGTGGACGTCCCAGTCGAAGATGAAGATGCGCGGGGCCAGGTCGCGACAGGCTCGCGCCACCAGCGCGATGTTGCTAAACAGGCAAAAGCCCATCGATTGGCGAGGAGTGGCGTGATGGCCGGGGGGGCGAAGACAGGCAAAGCCGCGGTCGAGTTCGCCTTTGGCCACGGCCCGGGCCAGGTCGATGGCCCCGCCCAGACCTTCGCGGGCCACCTCGACCGATTGGGGCGACACCATCGTGTCGGGGTCGAGCCAGCCGCCGCCAGCGGCTGCCGTCTGCTCGGCCTTCTCCAGCACCGAGGGGTGATGCAGACTG
The DNA here is from genome assembly GCA_050250895.1 of Vulcanimicrobiota bacterium. GTDB lineage: Bacteria > Vulcanimicrobiota > Xenobia > Xenobiales > JADMJV01 > CAYRFU01. Next base: position 58,217 of record JBFWNU010000009.1, read on the forward strand.
AGGATCTCGTCGTCGGTGGCCCGGCGTAGCGGCCTCTGCTCGACCGCTAGAGCGGCCGACGCGAGGGCCTCGAGAAGGGCCTGATTCCGTCGCGGACTCTCGACATGGTCGGCCGTGTCGTGTTCGCCAAAGCGAGCTGAAGCCAGCAGGCCAAACTTCAAGCCGCGCAACCTTTGACCTGAGCTGACCACAGGTCCAGCCCCGACCGAACCACTTCTTGCAGCTTCTCGAGTTCGCTGCTGGTGAACTCGGCCTCAGAAGCCACCACTCCCTCGAACCCACAAGCCCAGAACAGTTCTTCGTGCAGGTCGAGATACGAATCGTCATAGCCGATAAACTCGAGGTCGAGGGACCGGCAGGCGTCACCGAAGAGGTTCCAGGCTCGATAGAGCAGAGGACAGTCGAGGGGTTCGGGCTTTTCGCAAAACCGGGCCAGCGCGTCGAGGTCGAGGGGCTCGAGGTCATCACCCAGGGCCCAGCCCCGCGACCCGGCGAAGGTCTCGGCCTGCTCGCGGGCGGGAAAGGTTTTCAGTTGCTTCTTCCGGTCGACCACCACTCCGTCGAAATCGTTGGTGTAGTGAATGAGGAAGGCCTCGATGCTACCAACCACGACCGGCAACAAACGATAGTCCATGCCGGGCCATTCTCAAATCGAAGGCTCAACGCCTGCCTGGGAGCCTTGGAGGGGATCGAGAAAGGGTCTGAGAAACTCGCCAACCGAGGCGAGGTTCATGACAACAATGCGTAACAATCGAATTCTACTCTGTCTGTTGGCGGTGCTCTGGCTGGCTCTGCCGGCCCTGGCTCAAGACAAGCAGCCGCAAAAAGTCAAGACCATGGTCGACTTCAAGAAAGAGCTGAACCTGAGCGACCAGCAGATCGCCAACATTACCAGCACTCTCAAGAACTTCCAAGAAAACGTGGTGGCTCAGAAGAAAGTCCTGGTAGCCCAGGAGACCGACCTGAGAAAGCTGCTGGCCGACCACGCCAGTCTCGCCGACATCAAGAAGAAACTGCACGAGATCGAGGGCACCCGTTTCGAGTTGCGCTACCTCGATGTGGTCACCTCGCGCCAGGTCGAAGACATTCTCTCAGCCGAGCAGCTGACCGCCTGGCGCCAGATCCAGACTAAGCTCAGAGCCGAAGCCAAGAAATAAACTCTCAGAAACCGGCCAGCCGCAGGCTCCAGACCAGGAGCACGCCGGTGATGGTATTGCCCGAGGCGAACACCAAAAAACGCCAGGGCTGCAGGCTCTTGACCAGGCAAAAGGTGTGCAGGCTGCGGCACAGGCAATAGCCGATCAAGAGCCAGCGAAAAGCCTCGAGGGGAACGCCCGACAGCAGCGCGCAGACGGCCGCCACCAGGAAGATCGGGATGTTCTCGACATCGTTGCGCCAGGCCGCCGTGGCTCGGTAGTGCAGGTCTTCGTAGTGGGATCGCTCCTGGTCCTTGGGACCGCCGAAGAACGCCTGGTCCTCAGGGTAGACGAAGCCCACGCCCTTGGCCCTGGCATAGCCCTGCAAGACCGAATTGACCTGCATCTTGAGAAACAGGAAGGCGGCCGCCGCCGAAAGGATGCAAACAGCTTCTGGATTCATCGCTAGCCTCAGATCTCGGTGTGAGTGAGGGCGTACTCAAACACTTCGTCCGGGCCGACTTCTCGCTCGAGCTCGAGAAAGCGGTTGAGTCCGTCCACATAGTCGCTGTCCTTCTTGGTCAGCATCGCCTTCACCTCGAGTCGGCGACCCTGTCCCTCGGCCACATGATAAGCGACCCATTCGGCAAAGCCTTCTTGCATGCGCCGGCTCACCCGGTCGTATTGGGGGTGGCTCTGGCTGTGCCACATGTGGGCATACTCGTGGGCCGCCACGGTCAGCAGTCGCTGGCGGGGTAGGCCCGAGAGCAAGAACACGGTGGCAGCTTCCACCTGCCGTTGCCGGGTGGGAATCCTGGTCAGCCCCAGAGGAGCGCGCCCATCCCTGGTCGGACCGCCGGCCAGTTTGATCATCTCGCGACCATCCACCAGCCTCACCTCGGCCGGGGGCAGCCGCACGTCCAGGCGTTGGCCGAACGTCTCTAGCACCTCTTCCGAGGCCTGGCGAAAGATCCGGCTGGCCTCGCTCTGGTCATAGATCCCGGCCCGATGTTCCCGGCAGAAGTAGCGGCCGTCAGGCAGACTCTTGCCCTTGCGGTCCACCGGCAACCCGCATACGTCACAGTGGGGATAGAGGGCGTAGCAACTCTCGCAGACGGGCACCTCCTCGGGGCCGACCACTCGATAGTCTCCCGGGATCGGCCGGTGGCAGGCGAAGCAGTGGGGCAGGGCCTGCTCAAGATGGTCCTTACAGACCGCCGAGCCGTCGCGCAGGCGATAACCGTTGGTGACCGGCTCTCCGCAGACCTTACAGCGCGGGGCCGTCCCCGTTTGCGCTAGAGTCGGGGTCAGCAACCCCAGCACGACCAGCACCCAAAGCCAGCCCCTCGTGGCACCCATGACTCCATGACTATACCACAGACGGCCGATTATGTTCCGGTGCGCAAAGTTTACAACCGGTCAGCCACGACCGGGGCGGGATCGGCAAGGGTGTGGGGGTGAATACGCTCCATCTACACCTGCCCACCCAGGGCACGACCCGCGGACGGGAACTGGCCCAGAGCCTGCTCATCGAGAGCGGCCTGGCGACCGAGGCCAAAGCCCAGCTCATCGAGGATTTGGCCGCCGTGCCCGAACCGTGGCTGGAACGGCTGAGCCAGGCCGATGTGGATGTCGTGGTGTTGGCGAGCGAGCAGACCCTGGCCGACACGGGGATGCTGCTTAAATACGAGCCTGAAGAGCTAAGAGCAGGAGTGGAGAAGGCCCGCCCGCTGATCCGGCAGGCCATCGAGCAGGCCGCTCCCGACCTGGAGACGGCCGATCCCGGCTATGCAGCCTATCTGCGCCACTGGGCCGCCAGGGAGATGGCCGAGAATCTGTCCGGTTCGCTGGTGGGGGCCGGTCTGGGTTTCCTGGTGCGGCAGACCTCTGACCCCGTGAGCTGGCAGTTTCTGGCCGAGGAGGCTGGAGTCGAAGGTGAAGAGCGCGACCGTTTCGAGCAACTCACCCGCGAACTCAATGGGGACCTGGTCAAATTCGAAGGCGACCAACTGCAGCCCGAGTGGGGAGTGGTGCTGGTCCCCTATCACCTGCGCCAGGGCCAGAGAGTTTCACCGGTCAACAAAGCCAGCCTCGAGACCCAGAAGGGGTTCGAACTCTTCGCCAGCAAGGGCGCCCACATCTGGGAGAATAAGCTGATCATGCTGCATGACTCGGTCGTCGCCGATCCTTCGTTGACGGCCGGCAATCACCGGGTGGCCCTCCATGAAATCGGCCACGCCATCGACCATCTAGCCGAAGAACTCTACCCCGCTCATCGCCCAACGATGGACGCCCTCTATCAGGCCGACTTGAAAAACTCCAATTTTTTGACCTCCCGCGCGGCCGACAATCCGGGCGAATACCTGGCCGAAGCGGTGGAGGCCTACCTGACTCAGCCGGGCCAGGGCTATAAAGCCGAGAACCACCACGACGCCCTCAAGCAACACAACCCTGAGCTGTTCGCCTATGTCGACGAGCTTTTGCGCCGCTGACCCCGATACCACAGGATGAAACCGGTCACCGGCAAGCTGGCTCCGATCAGGGCCACCACCAACCACAGCAGCTGATGTAGCAGACCAAAAGCCATCCCCGTATGCAAGGCGAAGTTCCAGGTGCGCAGATAGCTATCCACCCCGGTTCGCTCGAGCGCGTTCTCTGAGGCCAGCACCTGCCCCGAGAACTGGTCCACATAGACGAAGCTGCGAGGCACCGGGCCGGGTTGCCCCGGGTGGCGCAGAGCCACCTGAAAGGTATCGGCCGGCTTGCGCGGCAGATTGACGGCCAGTACTTGAGCCTGGGGAAACACCGCCTGGGCCTGGGCGATGGCCTGGTCCAGACGAATCGGCTCGGACCCCGGTCCGCTCGCCGGTCTTGGGGCCGGCTGACGGCCGGCCAGCCGATAGAGCCAGTGCTCGAGGCGGTCCTCCAAGGGCGACATCAGCAGGCCGCTGCAGCCCAGGAACGTTACAAACAGCAGCCCATAGACTCCCAGCGTGCGGTGCAGGTCGTAGAGCAGGCGAGATCGGGTCTTGCGCGAGATGGTAATGGCTTGCTTCCAGTCCCGCCACTTGCGAGGCAAGGCCAGTAACAATCCGCTCCATTGACTGGTTAAAAACAGCAAAGCCCCCAGGGTCGTGATATAGCGCCCTGTCTCACCCAACAGGAGGCGACGATGAAAGTTGATCAGGCCCGAAACCAATTCAGACCCCTCCCCCACCGACCGCCCCGTGGCTGCGTCGACGTAGAGATGGCGGCGGTTGGTCCCCTGTTGCAGGCGAACCTTGAAGTTCTGGCCGGGGTGCTCGGGCAGATAGAACCTGGTCGGCAGTTCACCCTCCCGCAGCTGGCTGCAGGCTCCGTCGAGGGCGAGCTGAGGAGTCACCGACACCTCGGCGCTGGCCCGGCGCAAGTCCCGGTCGAGCCACTCCTCGAGCTGCATGTGGAAGGCCAGCAGCACCCCCGAGGTGCAGACCAGCAGGATAATCAGCCCCCCCGCCAGGCCGAGCCAGCGATGGACGACCCTGCAATAGGCTTTGAACTTCACGGCCCGGCCGTTCGGCGTCGGAACCTTGGCGCCTTCCAGGACTGGTCGCCGTTCGTTGCGAAAATTCCTCAAATGAAGCGCCTGGCTGCCACATTGCTGCTCTGGCTGGTCCTGCTGGTGCCGGCTCTGGCCGAAGATTCGCCCTACGTGCGAGTGGTGCGCGACCCTCGCGGTAACGCCCGCAGCCTGCAGACCTCGATCACCAGCATGGTCGATCCGCAAGGCCGCCAGCTCGATCTGGTGGCCACCACCCACCTGGCCGAACGCGGCTACTACGAACGCCTAAACCGCCAGTTCCAGGCTTACGACGCGGTGCTCTACGAACTGATCAGCGACACGCCTCAACAAGACCTCCCAGCTCACCTGTCCGAAACGGCCAGCGACCCTCTCTCGGCTACCCAGCAGGGCCTGGCCAATCTCTTAGGCTTGGACTTTCAACTCCGGCACATCGACTACACGGCCCCCAACTTCGTGCACGCCGACCTGACTTTCAGCGAATTTCAACAGGCCATGGTGGCCGGCAACGAATCGGTGGCCACCATTCTGGCCCGGCTGATTAACTCCAGCGTCAACGAGGTGGAAGACCCAAAGGAACTCGAAGCCCTTTCGCAGATCAATCTCTTGAAAATCCTGACCGTCGGTCCCTCGGCCGCCGACCAGCGGCTGCTGCGTCAGGCTCTGGCTTCGACTTTCGCCCAGATGGACCGCACCATCAGCGCATTGGGGGGCACGGCCCTGCTCGACGGCCGCAACCAGCGAGCCCTCGAGGTACTCGACCGGCGTCTCGAGGCGGGCGATCGCAAGCTGGCCCTGTTCTATGGCGCCGCTCACATGCCCGACCTCGAATCGCGCCTGCACCAGGCCGGCTGGAAAACCGGCCGACGCAGCTGGCTGACCGCCTGGAACCTATAGCTCGAAGCGGTAGATGCGAGCCAGGTCGTCGACCCCTGCGATGTTGACGTCGAGGTCCTTGATCACGCCGTTGCCCAGGTCATAGACCCAGCCGTGGACATGCGGCAAGGGACCGTCCTGCCAGGCCTTCTGGATGGTCGACGTCTTACACACGTTAAGGACCTGCTCGATCACGTTGAACTCGACGAAACGCCGACCTCGCTCGCGAGGGTCTTCGATGGCGTCGAGTTCGGCCGCGTGCAGGCGATAGACGTCCTTGATGTGGCGCAGCCAGTTATCGATGGCGCCGTGATAGCTGTTGCTCATGGCCGCCAGCACCCCGCCGCAGTTGTAATGACCACAGACGATGACATGCTCGACGTTAAGGACACTCACCGCGTATTCAAGCACGCTGAGACAGTTCATGTCGGTGTGCACTACCACGTTGGCCACGTTGCGGTGAACAAAGATCTCGCCCGGCAAGGTGTTGGTAATCTGATTGGCCGGCACCCGGCTATCCGAGCATCCGATCCATAAAACTTTGGGCTTTTGGGTGTGCTCGAGCTTACCGAAGAAGTCGGGATCCGACGAGAGGGCCTCGGCCACGAAACGCTCATTGCCCTCAAGCAATTTTTTGTAAGTCCTGGTTGGCATAGCCGCCGATTCGCCCCCACCCGCAACCCTCCTGGTCCAGGGTTCTCGGATTTGGCAGAGAAACACACGGCATGTCCAGAGTCCTGTATTACCTGATCGTGGTCCTGCTGGTGAGCGGCTGCTCGGGCGGCCAAAACTCGACCCCCACGCCCGGGCCGGCAGAGCCGGCCTCACAGCCCGCCAACGCACCGGCCGAGGGCGAGGCCAAGCTCAGACTCGCCTCGGGCGATGGTAGCCCGCTCTATCGTTTCAAGCTCAAAGAGCCGCATGCCAAATACAAGTTCTACGACGCCCAGGACCAGGAATTGGCGACCCTCAAGGTCAGCGCCGACCGGGTCAAGGTCGAGAACAACGACGACAAAGAGCTCTACAAAATCAAGAAGAAAGACCACGGCATGGAGATCGAAGACGCCGCTGGCAAAAGGCTCTATCGTTTCGCCCAGGGCAAGTCAGGCTGGGAACTCAGCGATGAGCAAGAGGTAGTCTATCGAGTCGTGCAACAGGGCGAGAGCACCCAGCTTCAAAACGCCCAGGGTGTGCTGGTAGCCCAGGTCACCAGCCGCGACGGAGGCGTCGACTTCAAGGATCAAGCCGGCAACCTGCTCATGCGTTTCGAAGGCAGTTCAGATGCCGGGGCCTTGCTGTGGCTGAGCGCCGAGAACCTCGAGCCAGCCCTGCGCAGTGGTCTGGTGGTTTATTATCTGGAGGTGAACTAGTGGCCAAGTGCAGAGAAACCGCGGGTTTCCTTTTCGCCCATCCCTGCAGCAACAGCTCGACCGCCAGTTGCGTGGAGTGCTCCAAGCCCATTTGCGAGCAACACAAGCGGATCGCGCCCAACGGAACCGCTATGTGCCTGGGCTGCTACAAGAAGTCGGTGGCGCGCGAGCAGTGGCGCGAAGACCCGATGCTGTATTCCAGCTATCACTATGATGATTACGACGACTTGAGCGAATTCGACCGCTATAGTCTGGGAGATCGAGCCTCATTCGACGCCGCCGAAGGGGCGGCCTGGACCGAAGATTGGGGCAATGACTGGGAGGACGACTACGACGGCAGTTGACCCGCCACGGGTCCTCTTCTACGCTCTGGGCGGTGGCTGCGGTCATCTGTTTCGCAGCCTTGGCCTGCTGCGTGCCATGCGCGCCAGGGCAGACTTCACGCCTTTGATGATCGTTCCCGAGCGCCTGCGCAATTGGGCCGAGGCCGAGGCTCCGGTGGCGTGTCCTCCTTCTTCGGACCCCGAGCTGCTCAAGAGCTGGGTAGCCTTACAGGTCAGTCGCTTCGAACCCACTTTGCTGGTGGTGGACGTGTTTCCCCGAGGAGTGCTCAAGGACTTGCCGCCCCCACGCGGCGAGGCGCGACTGCTCGTGACCAGGTGCGTGCGGCCAGGATTCTACCTGGTTCCCGAAGTGGCCGAGGCGCTGGACGGCTACGACGATATTCTGTGGACCGAGCCGCCCCATCCGGCCATCGCCCGAGGGACCCAGCAAGAGCCCATCCTTTTCGTGGACGCACCCCTCGAGCGAGAGCCCGCCCGCGCCGCCCTTAAAGCCGGGCGCAGGCCGTTGGTGCTGGCCCTGGGCAGTGGACCCGTGCCCCAGCAGCAACGCTTGCGCCAGCGGCTGCTGGCCATCACGCGAGAACTCGGAGCTGAGCTGCTGTTCTTTTCGCCCCTGCTCGATAGCGGGATGTTTGCCACCGGGCGTTATCTTCGAGGGGCCGACCTGGTCGTCACGGCGGCCGGCTATCAGAGCTATTACGAAGTGGTCCAGGCCGGCGTGCCCGCGGTCTTCTTGCCTCAGCGCCGCCAGGTCGACGACCAGGCCCGACGGGCTCGGGGCGAACTGGGCATCGTCCCCGACGCCCCCTGCGCGGTAGCCTACAACCCTGACGAACTGGCCGAGTCGGTGGCCAGGCTGTTGCCGGCCTCGCCCGGCCAGGGCCGGCCCCTCCAGGGCGCCGAACAAGCCGCGGCCTACATCCTGGGCCGGGCAACCGTTTAAAGAATCTTTCAGGTCCTCCGGCTAAGCTGATAATATGTTCGTCAACGGTTATCAGCAGAACGTGACCCTGCCCCAGTTGCGCCAGAAGGGGGCCGAGGTGAGCGAGCGCCTGGCCGAGGGCAGTGTCCCCTCCGACTCGGTCGAGATCCTGGGCGACAATCCCGCTCTGGCCGGCCACCATCACCAACGTTGGATGCAGACCCTCGAGCGGCTGGCTCCCCATCCGCAAGCCACTTTTGACGAGATCCACCAGAGCGCCCGTGCGCGCATCAGCAACACCGGCTTGACCTGCGGCCTGCTGGGCATAGCCTCAGCCGTCGGCGGGCTGGGCCTGGGAGTGGCCGGACTCTTGCATATGCTGAATGTCGCCCCGAGCGGGGTTGGGCAATTCGCAGCCAACAACCCCCTGGCCGTGACGGGACTGGCGGTGGTCGCTCCCACCTTGCTGAGCAAACTGGCCAGCCGCCTCACCCAGGACACTCATCAGGCCGACCGGTACATGTTCGATCTCACCAAACAGATTCTGGCTGACCGTAGCTAGTTGGACAACTCGTCCGAACTGGAGAGGTTCCTGGCCAGCCAGCAGCGTCAGGGCAACCTCGACTCCCAGGGCACGTTCACCCTCGAGGCCCGCTCGGCCCTGCGCAAGCTGGCCCGTTTCTCCCTCGCCTTCCCGGGCGCCTGGACGCTCAAGCTGGTGCAGGCGGCGGTGGCCACCCAGGCTGCGCGGATGGACTTCACCCACCATTTGTCCGAGACCCGGGTCGAATTTCGACCGCCGCCAGCACTCGAACCAGAGCTTGAAGGCCTCGAGGCCCGCTTCTACCAACCGGCCTGCGAGCCCGATCATCTGCTCATGGCCTTGTGGTGTGTGGGAGTGGGGGAGGCCCGACCCTTTGCCCTGACCATCGACGGACGCACCCTGCTGTGGGACGGCCAACGTCTGAGTCGCCGCAAGCCTCGCCAACCCGTCCGCGGCCTGAGACTGACGGTGGCTCACCGAGCCCACGACCAGCCCGGCTTTGCCCCCAGCTTGCTGGCCACCCGCAAAGGCGAGCACACCTGCTGCCTCCGGGAGCGAGCCTTCACCGCCCCGCTAGAATTGCGGGTCGACAAGCGCCGCTTCGACAACCTGGCTCACTGCCCGACCCACGGCTACACTTCGCACAGCCATCCCCTCAGGTTGTGCCTTTCCCAGGCCGAGATGCCGGCTTTGCAGCTCTCGAAGGGCACCTTTGAAGAAACCAGTCCCCCCGGAGCCCTGAGCCTGACCCTGCCCGAGTGGCCGGCCGCCGGCCAGACCTCGGTGGCCTGGCTGCTGAGCGCCCACTTCGGCCGCAACGATTCTGGCATGCTCGAAACCGATCGCCAGCGCTGCTTGCTCTACTGGATCCGAGAGGGAGTGGTGACCGCCCGCGACGAGCTGCCGCACCCAGCGGATTGCGTGTCGCTGGCCCTGTTCGTCTCGGCCAGCGGGCTTGCCACCGACCTCTCGGGTTTCGGTTTGCTCGAAAGCCTGGCTAAGGCCGAGCGGGCCCAGGCCGCTCTGCAAGGCGTGGCTCTCGACCTGCGCCAAACGCCGCAGCTGAGCCTCGAGGCGATGGTGGCTCGAGCCAAACGGGCCGGACTGACCGCACTGGGCCTGTTTCTGCTGGGAGGCGCCACCCTGGCCGTGCTCAGTCCGTTTCTAGCCTTCTTCATGGGCGGCACCGGCCTGCTCTTCAATCTGGGCCAGGGCTATCATGAGTCCAAACTCGAAAGCGAGCTGCAGGCCGCCCAGGAGCGGCTGGCGGAAAGCTGGCCGCGCTAGCGCAGCAGGCCATCCCATTCGAGAATCTGGCCCTGCTCGGTGAGGGTGATGAGATCGCCCAGGTCGGGATGGCCCTGGTCGAACCAGTGATGGACGGTTTGCCAGGCCTGGGGATCCAGCGACAACTCTTGCTGCCAGGTGGTGGGGTCGAAGTCTCCGCCTGGCACTCGCACCGCCGTGTCCTGGTAATTCTGACCGCGGTCGATGGTCACCGTCTCGCCCTGGACGTTGACGGCGACATCGTTGACGTAACCGAAGCGGTCGATCTCGAAATGGCCCGGCGAGCGGCGATAGATGACATCCTGATTGGCTCCGTAGCGGTCGACGCTCAACTGATTGCCGGTCTGGGTGATGAGCAGGTCCTGGCCGACTCCCTGGCGGTCGATGGCGATCTGGTTGCCAGCCTGGCGATAAACCACATCCTGGCCGTGCGGCCGGTGAATGGCCACCGTGCCATTACCCACCGTGATCAGGGCGTCGTCAGCGGGGTTGGTCTGATGGGCCACGGCAATCTGGTTGCCTTGCTTGGTGATGCGGACATTCTGGCCAGGGTTGCCCCGGGCAATCTCGACCTGGTAGTCGGGGCCAGTCAGGGGCAAAGAGCGGGGAACAAACGAGCGGACATTCATGCAATTACTCCAGTCCCGCGTGCCAGCCCAGTTTAGGACCGTGCCGAGTCGGAGTGGTTAACGGGATGTGAACTGGCGTTCGAGGGCCGCATGCAACCGGTGATTCTCGGTGAGCACCATGTCGCAGGTGGCGCAGGCCTTGGGATGCTGCAAGGCGAGAAAGTCGCGACGCACCTGCTGCATGGCCGGGCCGTTGAAAATGTCGGCCACCGGGGTGGTGCCCACGTTGCCCAGCGACTCCATCCGGCCGTTGGTCATGCAGCAGAGATAGGTCTCGCCGTCCCAGGCAAAAAACAGATGCATCCAGGGAGACAGGCACGGCTTCTTCTGATAGAAGCCCAGCGAATAGTGGCCTTCGCGGGCCTGTTTGAGTTCTGAGCGCGAGCGACCGAAAGGATAGACCAGACCGGGATCGGTGGAAAAACCGCAGCGCCGCCGGGCCTCGAGCACCTCGGGAGCCACCTCGGCGTTGTAGCGTTCCATCTGGTGGCGCGAGAGGCGATTCACGGGCTCGCCCTTCTCGTCGACCGGCATCGGATGCAGTTCGATGGCTCCCAACGCATGGGCGAGTTCGACCATCTCGGCGGTGCGCCGATAGTTGGCTCGCATCACCACGAAATTGATGCGGATCTTGGGAGTGCGACCGTAGCGCTGACCATAGTCGCCCAACTTGCGGATGGTGCGGCAGGTGCGGCGAAAGCTGCCGGGAAGACCGCGAATCTTGTCATGGACCCCGGCGCTGGGCCCGTCGAGACTCAGCGAGATACTGTTGGGCCGGGCTCTGATCAAGCGCCGAGCCCGGTCCCGGTTGAGCAAGGTGCCGTTGGTGGTCATGTTGATCTTGAGGCCGAGCTCGCTGCCTCGTTCGACCATATCGAGAAAGTCGTTGCGCAAGAAGACCTCGCCCCCGGAAAAATGGATCTTGCGACAGCCCATCTCGGCCAGTTGCTCGATCACCGATAGCCACTGCTCGGTGGACAGCGCCGTCTCGGTGCGGGTCTTCCAGTACTTGCACATCTGGCAGCGCAGGTTGCACTTCGAGGTCAATTTGATCTTGACCGAGGTCAGCAACCGTGAGTGCAAGCTCTCGAGCGAACCTGCCAACTCTTCGACCAGCGCTGGCTGCTCGATCATGCCGCTAATGTCGTACATCCAGCCTGGCTTCGCGAGGAGCCCGGGACGAACCTTTGGAAGAGGTGGCCATGGACATGCTTTATGCGGCTTTTGACCCGGTGCCGTTTCCCAAGGGCTCGGCGGTGCGCATCGAGGCCACCGTGCGGGCCCTGGCCGCGGCCGGGTTGAAGGTGGACTTGCTCACGGTCGAACCTTCCCACCGGCCGGAAGGCTTTGCGGAACGAATCGAGTGCGAGGGGGTCGAACATCGGCCCGTGCCCATCGTGGGCGAGCACTTCTTGGACCGAGCCCTGGCCTTTCGCGAGGCCACCCGCACCAGGCTACGCGAGCGCGATTACCAGGTGGTCATGTTCCGCTCGCCCTGGGAGGGGCTGGCGGCTGTGGAAAAGGGCCTGCCCTGCGTCTATGAGGCCCACGGCTTCCCCTCGGTCGAACTGCCCTATCACTACCCCGGCGTACTGAGCCGTCCTCAGCTGCTCGATCGCCTGGCTGCTCAAGAGGTGGCTTGTCTGCGCCGCTCCCAGCTGTTCGTCACCCCTTCGGCCACCGGCCGGACCTATCTGATCAGCCGGGGCGCACCACCGAGGCAGATCGAGGTCATTCCTAATTCGATTCTGCCCGAGAACTTTCCCGAGCCCCCCGCGCCCCCGCCCGGCCCTCCCTGGCGACTGGCCTATCTGGGCACCCTCGCGCCCTGGCAGGGCTTGACCACGCTACTCGAGGCCCTGGCCCGCCTCAAAGGCCGACTGCCGGTCCAGCTGGTGCTGGCCGGCACCCGCAAAGGCCGCTGGATCCGCCAGGCCCGGGCCACCGCCCAGCGCCTGCGGGTGCGCTCGATGTTGGACTTTGCCGGTCCCCTGAGCCGCTCCAACGTGCTCGAGCTGCTCTGGAGTTGCCACTTCTGTCTGGCTCCCCTACCCGACGACCCGCGCAATTCACTGCAGGGCTGCTGTCCGATCAAACTACTAGAATACATGGCCTGCGGTCGCCCCCTGCTTTCGACCCAGTTACGCCCGGTGCGCGAACTGGTCACCCACGCCGAGACGGGATGGCTGGTGCGTCCCAATTCTTGCCAGGCCCTGGCCGAGGGCATCCAGCAACTGGCGGCCGACCCGAGCCTGGCCCTCGAGCTAGCCCAAAAGGCCCGCCTCGAGGTGCTGGATCGTTTTCCGCGGCAACGCTTCATAGCACAGATCGCCCACCTGGTCTCCCGCCTCCAAACAGGGTGAAACCCCTTATACCGTCTAGGTTCGGCTCGCCGATAACGGGGAGGGATGAGTTATCAGAACCGAAACCAGACCACGGCCAACTACGAAATCGCCACCCGCGGGCGACCCAGTTGCTTCGTCTATTTCGGCTTTGCCATCATGCTCACGGCCCTCAATCCCAGCCTGTTGGACCCTTGGTGGGTGGCAGGCTTCTTCGACCTGCTGCTGCTGGGGCTGGGGGCGCTACGACTGGCCAATATCCGGGCCATCATCGCCAAAGAGGGGCAAGTCGAGCCGTCGGTGCGCACCACCTTCTCGGTGCTCTGCCTGGCCAACGCCTTCACCTGGGGCCTGTTCGCCGCCTGGAGCGTGCCCCATTGTAAAGAGTGGCAGTTGCTGATGACCCTGGTGCTCAACGCTGCCATCTCGGCCGGGGCTCTTTCTTCTCTGGCTCCGGATGGGCCGCTGTTCACCCGCTTCGGTCTGCTGCTCAACACACCCACCCTGATCGCGCTTTTGCTTTCCACTCACGAGGGCACTTCGGCCCACGCCGGAATGGTCTTCGGCTTGCTCTCGTTCCTGCTCTGGTACGGCCATATCCAGAGCGTCAACTACCGGGCCCAACTCGAACGCGACACCCTGCAACTCGAGGAACTGGCCAGTGCTCGCGAGCGCCTCGAGATGGTCATGGAAGCCTCGGACCTGGGCATCTTCGACTGGTATCCCGACGAAGGCCGAGCCCACATCGACGGTATCTGGTCGTGGCTGGGTTATAACCCTGAGGGACGCAGCCTCGACCAGATGCTGAGCCTGGCGCATCCCGCCGACCTGCTGGCTGCCCGCGAGCTAGTGGTGACCCACCTGAAGAACGAACAAGGCCCGGGCGAGATCGACATCCGGATCACCGCCGCCAGCGGCCGCGAAACGGTCCTTCGCTTTCGGGGTCGGGTGGTCCGGCGCGAACTCGACGGGCGGGCTGTGCGCCTGGCCGGAACCTATCAAGACATTACCCGCCAGACCCAGGCCCGGAAGGCCGTCGAGGAATGGGAAGCGCGGGTCCAACAGGCCGAAAAGCTCAACACCCTGGGCATGCTCGCGGGAGGCGTCGCCCACGACTTCAACAACCTGCTGGCCGCCTTTGTGGGCAACCTCGAGTTGGCCGAACTCGACCTGCCCGCCGACTGCCAGGCCCGAGCCAACCTCATCGAAGCCAAACAATCGGCTCTCGAAGCCAGTCAACTGTGTGATCAAATGCTGATGTATGCCGGAAAAAACACCATCAACCCTGAAGAGTTCTGCCTCAACGACCTGATCGTCCGAATGGGACAGCTGTTGCGAGTGTCTCTGTCTAAAGGGGTCACGCTTGAACTCGACCTCCAACCCGAATTACCAGGCCTCAGTGGCGACCCCACCCAGATCCGCCAGGTCGTTCTCAACCTGATCACCAACGCCTCGGAAGCGATGGCCGAAGGCGGTGGCGAGATTCAGGTGTTGACCCGCCAACTCGATGCCGCGGGCGCCTCGAGGGTATTAGGTCATCCCAGGGTGGGCCCTCACCTCTGCCTGATCGTGAAAGATTCGGGCTGCGGCATGGCGCCCGAGACCATCGCTCGCATCTTCGATCCCTTCTTCACCACCAAGTTCACCGGTCGCGGACTGGGCCTGGCGGCCGTGCTGGGGATCATCAAAGCCCACGGGGGCGAGGTCCTGGTCGAAAGCAGTCCAGGGCGGGGGACCACCTTCCAGGTGGTCTTACCCGCCTCGGCTCAGGCTCCCCAGCCGGCAACAACGCTCCAGGACCAGAGTCAGGAGGCGGGCTCGCGGTTGGTCCTGGTGGTCGACGACGAGGCACCCATCCGGCGCATCTGTCGGCGCCTGCTCCAAAAGTCGGGCCACCAGGTCCTCGAGGCCAGCGACGGCGTGGAAGCCCTCCAGCGGCTGGCCGAGGAGCCGGCCATTGAACTGGTGGTGCTCGACCTGACCATGCCTCGTAAAGACGGCGTTCAGACCCTGCTGGAACTGCGCCAAAGCTGGCCTCATCTGCCGGTCATCCTGGCGAGCGGCTACAGCGAGCAATCGCTCGAGACCGATGTGAGCCGCCTGGCTCAGGGATTTCTCAAAAAGCCTTTCTCGCTCGACGACCTGCTGTTTCAGCTTGAAAAAGCCCTCGAGGCCAGCCGCTGCAAGCAACCCGCATAAGCCTCGAGCTCTTGCTCGGGTCGGTGGTGGTCGAGCACGGTCTGGCGAGCCCGCCGGCCCATGGCTTCGGCTTCGCCATCCTCGAGGGCGGCTTGAATCCGTTGCCCCAGCGTATCGAGACGGTCCACCGGCACCAGCCATCCGTTGACGCCGTCCTCAAGCAACTCGGGCACGCCCCCGACCGCGGTGGCCAGCACCGGGCGTGCGCAGGCCATGGCCTCCAGGACCGAGTTGGGCATCCCCTCCCACAGGGCGGGATTCACCACCAGCCGCGAGTTGCAATACAGTTGGCGCAACTGGCCCTCGTCGCGCACATAACGACGCACATCGAGGCGGCGGGCAAAGTCGGGTCTAGAGGTCAAAAACTGGTCGAGTCGTTGGCGCGAACGTTCACGAAAGCCCCCGGCCAGCACCAGACGCCATTCGCCCTTCACCTGCTCGAGGGCGGGCAAGAGCAGGTCCAGTCCCTTCTTGAAGCGCATCTCCCCGCAAAACAAGATCTGGGCCGGGCCGCCGGCCTCGAACGGCTCGGGAAAAAATACCTCGGCGTCCACCGAGTTGGCAATCTGCTCGACATCGTCGCGACCCGAGATGACCCTGGCTTTGTGTTGCAGCTCGCGACTGACGGCCACCACTCGGGTGGCCCGGGCCAGGGTCCACTGCAACAGCGCCGAACGACCAGGGTGATAGAAGGCCCGATCGACATCGTTGCCTCGCAAACTAACCAGTGAAGGCAGGCCGAAAAACTCGGCCGTGGCCACCGCCACCGCCCCCACCGGCACGGCATAGAATCCGACGATGGCAGTATAGTCTCGATGAAGATGCAGGCTACGGGCCAACTGCTCCATCAACTGCAAGCTCTCGGTCGAATCCTCAGCCTCACCCAGCTTGAACACCCTGAGCCGGTCGTCGCCGCTCTGTTCGACCGTGGCCGCCGGCAGGTCGCGGCTGAGATGGACCACATCGACGCCCTCGCACCGGCCGGCCAGACCGCTGGCGATGCGCTTGGCCGAAACGGCCACGCCGCCCCGAGCGGGAGCGAACTTCTGGGTCAGAAAGAGAACTCTCAAGGCTTCAGCGCCTGGGCCTTCTCCTGACGAAGACCGCGAAACAGCCAGACCAACCCTTCCAGCAACGGTTCGCCGTTCACCTGGTCGGAATACGACACCGGCTGACTGAGGGTGGCTTTCACGATCTGTCCCTCGATGGCCACGCGGGCCACCTGTCCGCTGGGGGGGCTCTGGTTTTGCAGGCGCTGTTGCAACTGAGGCAGGTTGCCGTAGCGCTGCGGCGGCACCTGAGCCGTGATGGCCACCAGATCGCGGTGAGATTTTTGGGTGCGGTATTTCGTCTTGCCGGGCTTGCTCTTGGTGATGTTTCGCACCCGCGACCGGCGCAGCAGCGAGGCGGCCAGACGCGTGCCGTCACACAGACGCGCTTTGATGGTCACCACCGGCTGTCTATAGTGGCTGGTGCGGATCTTCTTGGAAGCCATAAATCCCGCGCTTTTCTTCTGCACCGGGTCGGTGCGCAGATGGAATTGGCGATGGTCCTGAGCGCGAAAGTCAATCTCGTAGGTGAAGCTGGTCTTAGGGTCGACATCTTGCATCAGACACTGGTGGATGCGACGCACCGCCTCTTGACGAGAGTTCTCATAGTCGAAGCGGTTCCAGTGGGTCCAAAAGACGATCGAGCCGATGGTGATGGCCGCGCCAATCCCGACACTGATGGCCAGGGCCGTATCCGAAGCCGCGACCCCTCCCGCCATCGGCACAGCCACGGCCACCAATAGACCGATCACGATACCCACGCAACCCATACTCTTCTTGCCCTCGGCCTCCTGGTCGAGAGTTCGAATGCGGTCGAGCTCTTGCATCACTTGGGGGCCGGTGCCCTCAATCCGAAGAACGCTCATGCCCCCGGCTTCGACATCGAGGCGAGAATTCCGGGTGGCATGACAAAGGCCGGGTCGTAGGACCCGGCCTGTGGCAGCCCGCTGGCCGAAACTACTTGCCGTCGGGTTGGTGGGCTTCGCCGCGGATGGTCACGAACACGTCGTGCGAGACCAGCTTGTCGCTGCCGCCCTTCCAACCGTCGCCGACCTTGTACTCGATGCGGTTGAGTTTGAAGCTGGACTTGAAGCCGATGCTCATCTTGCCGTCACCGAAGGCGTCGATCGGACCTTTGATCTCCACCGGAACCGAGATCGATTTGGTCACCCCGTGAATGGTCATGTCGCCCTTCACCTCGTACTTCGAACCGCTGAGCTTGCGCACCGAGGTGCTCTTGAAGCTGAGTTCGGGATAGGTGGCCACGTCGAAAAAATCTTTGCTGCGCAGGTGCTCGTCACGCTTGGCCGCGCCGGTGTTGACGCTGGTAGCCTTGACGGTCCACTCGATCTTGGAATTGGCGGGATTGGCATCGTCCCACACAATCTTGCCGTCAAAGTCGTCGAAGCGACCCTCGACCTCGGATAGTTGGAGATGGGTCACCGTGAAGGCCACACTGCTGTGGGCCGAGTCTACCTGGTAGGTCCGGGCCTCGGCCCAGGCCAGAGTGGTCGAAAGTAACAGGGTCATCAAGACGCTAAAAAAAGGCTTGGCTCGCATGGGGTTCCTTCCTCGCTAAGTTGGCGTTGGAGTTTATACGCACAAGACAACACGAACCCTGCCCCGAAGTTCCCGGGTCTCTAGACCAGAGTCGCCGGAGGCATTCTCAGACGCCAACCGCGTTGGGGCAAGACGATGGACAGACGCAGCAGACGCCGGCAAAAGTGCTCATCGGCCCTCTCCCAAAGTCCTGATTGGCGCAGCCGTAGAAGCCCGCGATGAAACGCGAGGCGAGTAGGGGCCTCGATATCGGGCTCGAGTTCGCCCAGGGCCATCACCACCTCCGCCTCGTCGAGGGTGGGCTGCTCGGCCAGAAAAAGACGGGCCAGCGAGGCCCTCGCCCCCAGCCCGATCCGTTGCGCGAAGGAGCAGACTCCGGCCGACTGGGAATAGACCCAATCGTACCAGTAGGCACGTTCTTCCAGCGGTCGGGCCATGAGAGCCTGCATACGATAGTGATGGGCGGCCCTGCGGTCGTCGAGCAACTCGCACAGGCCCGCCATCTCGTCAAGGCACAGGGGGCCCCACGGGGGGTCGCAGGCCTGCTGGTAAAGGGCCAGGGCGCCGCTGGAGTCCCCCTGGGCCAGGCGCAGGCTGCCCAGCAGGAGGGCCGTCAGGCTGCCCGGCCGGTCCAGCCGATGGCAGGCCTCGGCCCGCGAATAGTCATGCCGCAGACGATAGGCCAGAGCGCGACGGTGCCAGCAGAACGGTTCCAGCGACGAGACAGACTCGGGCGGCTCGACGCCCCGGGCCAGCAAGCGGGCCAGATGGACCAGTTCGACCTCCTCAAGAGCCAAATTCTCGGGGAATTCTCCGACCTCGTCGAGACGTTTTAGGAAATACTCCATCTCTTTGAGGTCAAAGTTGCGAAAGGCCTGACTCAACAGGGGAGACTGCTCTTGCCACAACTGTGGCCAGCCGACCACCCCCGTGCGGGCTCGCTCCAGGCTCAAGCGAAAGGCGGCTTCGTCCCCGGCTAACTCCAGGCCCCGGGCCGACTCTAACCAGCTCGCCACAGGCTCGGGGTGGTCGCTCTCAAAGCGCCCAAGCAGGGCTTTGCGAAACTCCTGGACCAGGAGCTGCGAACCGGGCAGACCCGCTCGGCAGCGCGCCAACACCATCTCTTCGACCTGCTCCCCCAAGCCTTCGACCAGCCTCTCGTAGGCGGCATCCCTGACGATGTTGCCGTGGGAGAGGTCGGGGCGCAGCCCGGGGGCACTGACCACTCCCATGGCCAGGGGAAAACCCAGCAGAGCACGATTGGCGCGAAAGGCGACCCCTTCGCAAATAAAGGTCAGACCGACAAACTGAGCCAGGCTCTCGCGGCCCAAACCCAGCACCGCGCTGAAGCCGCCCGGCGAGGGCCGTTGCTCGACCAGGCAGTCGGCCCCCGTAAGCATCCGAACCATCAAAGGCTGGGTAGGGCAATCCAGGTGCAGACAACTGAGCAGGTTCGCGGCGGCCCCCAGGGTGACCGCTTGAGTGAGGCGCTTGCCGTTGAGGGTCAGGGTCAGGGGGGCGTAGCGGCACAGGCGCAACAGCGTGCTCAGCTCGGGTGGCTCGACCCCCAGCAGCCCGAAGCTGGCGGTTCGCGCCAGCGAACGGCCGAACTCGAGCACCACTCTAGTGCCCTCGATATTCTCTCTCCAGGGTCCCGACAAGGGTTCGGTGTGATGATGGCCGGCTTCCATCACCAATCGGCTGCCCTGACCGTGGGCGAAGCTCTCGACGGACACCCGCTGCGGTCGATAGGCCCCACTGACGTGGACGCCGATAGCCAGGTGGCGCAGCCAGGTCTGATCGTGGCTGATCGATACGGCCGAGTAGAGATTCTCGAGTTCATCCGCCTGGCAGATGGGCCGGTCGAACTCGAACTCGATACGGTCGGTGGCGTGGCTGATCTCGACTCGCTGGGCCTGGGCCGTCACCGCGGCAGCCACCAGGTGCACGGCGTAGAGACTGGGATCGAGCAATTGAAACTCGGCCAGCTTGGCCAGCGCCTTCTCGGTGGAAAGACTGAATCGCCCCTGGGAATCCCGGCGCCCGTCGCGGCCAAGCGTGGCCAGATAACTCTGCAAGTCCGAAATTTCACTCACCAGGTCCGCTTTGGGCCTTCGCCCGGCCGGTCCTGCTGATGTCAGACGCAGGATGAGCGGGCTGCTTGGCAAATCATGTAACGGTGTAGGAGGGTCCTGTTTTGCTTATCGATCCTAATCGAATTGGACGGGGTGCCAGCCCCGAGCGAACCCGCAGCCAACCGATGGTTCGCAAAGAACCACAGTCGCCCGAGTTGCGCGACATGGTCGCGAATATCGACAACCCGCCCGGCGAAACCCGCATGGTGGTTGGTGACGACGGTCTGTTGACCCTGGACTCGGGGGGCAAGATCATGGCCTCGCGCGAGAACCCCGCCCCGGCCGAGCAGCCCCACAGGGGCCTGAGCATGCTGAGTTACGGTCTCGGTTTCTCGATGGCGGGAATGTGGAGCGCCGTAGGGATGATGCCGCTCGGCTTCGGGATGCAGTTTCCCATGATGTATCCCCTGGGACTGGGCCTACCCACGAGCTTCCCTCCCCCGGACACTATCGGCGAAACCCCGCCTGAGCCCGACCGACCCAGGGCGCGCGAGGGTTCCGACATGGCCGAGATGGTCGAGCGTCTGCGCAGTCCCCAGCCTGAACGCCAAATCATGGTGGCTGACAACGGCCTGCTGACGATGATGGAAGACCCCTACCGGCCGAGCTAGTGAACCGTCGTCCGCCGGCTCACGTAGTCTGGCGGTAAGGAGCCTGTATGTACGCTTTGGAGCTGGCCGGTATCAAGAAGACCTATCGCGCTCGCGGCCAGGCTCAGGTCGCTCTCACCGGGATCGACCTGCAGGTGGCCAAAGGTCAGATTTTCGGCTTCGCCGGACCCAACGGCGCCGGAAAGTCCACCACCATCAAGATTCTGGTGGGCTTGATGAGGCCAGACGAGGGCCAGGCGCTGGTCTGCGACCACCCCTGCGGCAGCCAGGAGGCTCGTCGCCAGATCGGATATCTGCCCGAGACCTCGACCTATCACGAGTTCATGACAGCCAACGAGCTTTTGAACATCCACGCTCACCTGGCTGGCATCCCGCGCCCCGAGCAAGCTGCCCGCTGCCAGGAAGTGCTCGAACTGGTGGGGCTGCACGAGCGCGGCCGCAGCCGGCTCAAAGAGTTCTCCAAAGGCATGAAGCAACGCTTTGGAGTGGCTCAGGCCCTGGTGGGGCGCCCCGGCCTGCTGATTCTCGACGAGTTGACTTCAGGACTCGATCCGATGGCCCAGCGAGAGTTGTTGGCGATTCTCGAGCGCCTCAAAGCAGAGGGGATCACGGTCTTCTTCTCCTCGCATCACATGAACGAGATCGAAGCCGTGTGTGACGGGGCGGCCATCATCCACAAAGGCAAGATCCATCGTCAGGGTTCGCTCGACGAACTGCTGACCAGCCAGATGGTGCGCCTGCGTTATCGTGACGGCGACGAGGTCCTCGAACGGCAACTCGAGGCCGAGCAGGCAGCCGCCGAGCTGGCCCGCCTCACCGGAGAGGGGAAGGAAGTGCTCGAATACGTGCCGGTTCGCGGCAACTTCGCCGAAGTGTTCCACCAGGTCATGGCGGAGGTGGCCGCGTGAGTTCGGTCTTCAAACTCTCCAAGCTCTATTTTCTCGGCGAGATTCGGCGCCAGGTCCACCTGGTCACCCTGTTTCTGGGCGTCGTCCTGCTGATGCTTCCAGCCTATATCAACTCGTTTAGCATGGGGCTGGGGGCCTTCGAGCGGGTAGCTAAAGACTTCGGCCTCACCATCATCGGCTACTATGGGGTCGCCATGGCCATCTGGATGGGCTCGACCGCCATCAATCGCGACATCGAGGGCCGCAGCATTCACCCCATCCTGGCCCGTCCTCTCACCAGACTGCAATATCTGATGGCCCACCTGGTGTCGATGGTCAACATGCTGACCCTCTCTCTGCTGTTTCTGGCCCTGTGCCTGACGGCTTCGGTCGGTCTATTGGCCCGCAGCTTCGATGCCGATATCCTGATGGCCACCGGAGGCGACCTGTTGGCCAGCGCCGTGTTGGCCGCCGCCTGCCTGTGCTTTTCGACCATCGCCAGCCCGCCGCTGGCCGGAGTCATGGGAGCCTTCCTCTACCTGGTGGGCGGTCTCTCCAACGCCTTCATCCGGTTCTTCCTGGTGGAAGACCGCTCCAGCTATCTAATGGCCGGCCTGGCTCGGGCTTTCAAAGTGCTGTTGCCTAACTTCGAGGTCTTTCGCCTCAAAGATCCGGCCGTTCACGATCTTCCCATCCCCCATTTCTACGGCCCCGCCATCACGCTCTATGCTCTGGCCTGGGTGGTCTTTTTCACCTTGCTGGCCAATCTCTTCTTCGAGCGGAGGGACGTGTGAGGCTCTTCCTGCTCTGCCTGTTGCTACTGGTGACTCCAGCTTTCGCCCAGTCGGTGCCCGACAGCCTCGAGCACCAGCACAGCGAGGGCGAGGCGGCCCAATGGGGCGATTATGTCCAGATCGACTACGTGGCCACCTGGAGCAGCCAGAAGACTCTTGAAGACACGCGCAAAACCGGCAAACCGTATACGTTTCAACTGGGCTCGGGCGAGGTGCTCGACGAGGTCGAAAAGGGCATCGTCGGCATGCACCGCGGTGAAGTACGGGTCTTTAGCGTGCCTTTCAAAGGCGAAATGATGGGCATGCAAGTCAAGATGCTCGACTTTCATACCCCCACCGAGCTGGCCCACGGCCGGGATGGCAGCAAAGGCCGCCCGTCGGCCTGGGAGGTGGACCAACCGGCCCTGTTCGAGTTCATGCTGCGCGACTTCTTCACCCAACCGTGGCGATTCGAAGACGGCGACCGCGAGGTGGCGATTCGGGCCCTGGAAGTGCTGGCAGTCGACCTGCTCTTGTTTATCTTGATCCTGGCCTGGCGGCGGCGGAGTTATCGATGAAACGCGGCCTGATGGCCCTGTTGATGGCCGGACTGGTGCTCACCAACCTGGTGCTGCCCGACTATTACGAGACCACGCTGGTAGAGAAGCGGGCCCACGACTCGGCTATGCTGGACATCCTGGGAGAATCCCGCACCGTGGTCGCGCGCTCCCTCTGGTTCAAGATGAACCTGTATCACGAGATCCTCGAAGAGGAGCAGGACGCCGGCCTGATCAGCCAGGAAATGCCCCTGCTGCGACTGGTTAGCCTGCTCGATCCAAGCTTCACCGAGGCCTACGAGAACATCGCCTGGGACCTCTGGAAAGGGCACAATCAACCCGACCAGGCCCTGACCATTCTCGACGAGGGCCTGGCCGAGAACCCGGGCCACGCCCGCTTGCTCATCCTCAAAGCCCTGTTGCTCAACTCGAAAGAGCGCTACCACGACGCGGCCGCCGCCGGTAGTGAAGCGCTCAAACACGCCGTCGACGAATTCGACCGCCTCGACGCCGGCCGGGTCGCCCTGCGAGCTTACCAGGAGCTGGACGACAAGCCCGGCCAGCGCCGGGTCTTGATCCAGCTGCTGGAAGTGCGCCCCAAAGACCCCCACTGGCTGCGACTCCTCCACGACTTGTCCTGAGACCCTTGTTGCGAGGGAGAATCGTCCTCCTAGGCGAAAGTATGTTCCGTGAAAAAATTTCTAGCTGCTGTTGCCGTTTTCGCCTCTCTCGCCGCGCCCTGTCAGGCCGACGGTCGAGAGCTTCCGCCGGGGGCTGTGCTGCATCAAGTCGGGGACGACGAGACGCTGAGCGATATCGCCCGCCACTACGGGGTCAGCCCCGACCAGTTGCGGCGGAGCAATCCCCAGGTCGAGGCCAACCCCGGCAGCGAGCTGGTGATTCCCCGCCCGACCGGGGGTTGGCCTACCCATCAAGTCAGCCGCGGCGAGACCCTGTGGCGCATCTCCAAAGCCTACGAAGTGTCGGTCGACGAGTTGCGCCAGGCCAACCAGATGCGGGATGACAAGATCAATCCCGGCGATGTGTTGGTAGTGCCTCGGGCCGACAAGCCGAGCGGCGCCGCCGAGACCCTGGCTGCGGCCGCTCCCGCGCCAGTCGGCGAGCCGCTGCCAAGCCTGACGCCGGCGGCTCCCATCGAGGGAGCCTGGGTTGAAGTGCGACTGCCCGACAACCGCCGGGCCTGGGCCCCGGTGCAATCGCTGGTGGTCGGCTCGTGGCAGCCCCAGCCCGTGACCCGGGTGCTCGAGGTGGCCCGAAGCTTCATGGGTGTGCCCTACAAGTGGGGCGGGGTCAACCCTAACGGGTGGGACTGCTCGGGCTTCGTTCACGAGGTCTTTCGCCTGGGCGGCCATATCCTGCCCCGCATGGCCGATGCCCAGTATGAGGCTACCACCGCGATCGACCGGGCCCAGCTGCGAGCCGGGGATCTGGTCTTTTTCAACACCGATGGCTCGGGAGTCAGCCACGTCGGCATCTTTCTGGGCGACGACCGCTTCGTGCACGCTACGTCTTCACGGGGAGTGGTCGAATCCAGCCTCAAGGAAGACTACTACTCCCGTTGCTTCATGGGAGGCCGCCGGCTGCCGGTCTGGGTCGAGGGAGGCCAGGCCACCAGGTAACATTCTCGTAATATCCGGCTGTTAATCTAGAAACGGATGTTGCAGAGGCTCTCACGACCGCTTCCCGATGCTACCTACTGTTGTCTGACCCAGCCTGACAACCCCGAGGTGGTGCCTCACTCTCCCCCCGGACCCGGCGCCTGGCTCGAGACGCTGTTCATGGCTTGGAATCCGGCCGGCCGCAAGCGTCGTCTCGAACGCGTCCGCGACGACGAGCTCGAAGAGTGGTTGCTGGGCTTTCTGCTCGGGCCCCACGACGAGGACGCTCGCCACCAGTTCCTGCAAGAGATGTACCCCATCGGCTGGCGCCTGATCGGGTTGCTACGCCGCTTTGGCGTGCGCGCCCAGATTCGCGAGGACGACCGCTACCACCGCCCTGGGGCCGGACACTACAGCCACGAGCGAAAGACGATCGTGCTGCCGCGGCGGCAGTTGGGCCGCGACGACGACTATTCAGTGGTGCGCCACGAGGTGGGTCACGCCATCGAGCATCTCATCACCGCTTTGTGCAACCAGAACGGTCCCATTTCGGAGTTGCTCTGGAGGGGCTTTGCCTCTCAGCGCACGGGCTTTGTCTCGGAATATGCCCAGACCGACCCCGAGGAGTACTTTGCCGAATCGGTCGAGGGCTACTTCCACGAGGAGGGTCACGAGGTGTTGCGCACCGAGGACCCCGGCATGTTCGCCTTCCTCGACGCCCTGTTCGGCACCTCGAACCTTTAACTCACCTGTTTAACGCCAGTCCCCGATGAGAGCCAGACCCGCCCAATGGAAAGGATGAGCTGTCTCTTTGTGCTGGAGCATCTCGAGCTTGACCTGGCGCATGGCGTGACCGGGCCGAATGCCGTGACTGAGTAGAGCGTGGAATCGGTTGACAAAAACCCGTGAGATGGCCCAGCGATTGACCACCAGCGAGCTGACCCCGGCCCGATGAAAAGCCTGGTACAGCTCGGGCCAACGGCTGGGACTTTCCACCCCTGACAGACTCACCAGCCAGGCCCGGCCTAGCCGCATCGAAGCCAGTTCGCGCAGGCTGATCTGTCCGCCGGTGAGCGCCAGGTAGCCGGTCTCGCCCAGACCCAATTCGACCGGAGTATCCAGGTGGACCGCCCCGCGCAACGACGCCAACCGGGGACGGTCGAGCTGGGCCCGAGAGAAGTCTTGAAATCCGGCCGGGTCGCTGCGGTCGGGATGTTCGAGCAGGGGCTTGACCGAGGTCATCATGACCACTTCGACCTGTTCGATCAGGTAGGCCGAGTGGCCGTGCAGCGCCTCAAAAGGCAGTCCGTAGAGGGCTTCGTCAGGAATTACCACCAGGGTCGTCAGCCCGCCCAGCTTGCCATGGATGGGATCGATCAGCCAGTCATAGAGCTGTTGCGACGACTTCTCCAGGTCGTTCTCCCTGGCCAGCGCCTGGCCAAAATCGCTGTTGGTCTCGCGCCAATCCTTGGGGCGAAACGAGCTGCGATGGATACTGGGAGCACCTTCCGCGCTGGCTGTCAACAAGTAGACGGCCTCTGGTCGGGTGAAGTATCGCACCACCTGAGTTCGGGGCGGGATGGCTGCCTGCAAAGCCGAAAAGCTGGCCAGTTCAGGCTCGACGGCCAGCCAGGCTTCGGCGGCTTTACCCTGCTCGAGCAATTTGTCGAGGGAGAGATTGGAGCGGACCCGGGCTACATCGGCGCGACGCTCGGCCCCGCCGGTGGCCAGGCGAGCCAGCCTGACCCGAGCAGCGTCGTCGACAGCCATGCGAGCCACTAGCTTTTGGCCGCTGGCCGGCGGCCGGCCCGACCAGGCATGGTCCGCCGAGCGAGCCAGAATGACCAGAGCCAACTCTTGGCCCTGGGGCAAGACCTGCACCGTGTCGGAGCGCTCGGCTAACTGGTCGTAGTCTAGCCTGGGGGCGGGCAGAGGCTGCTTGAAAGGGGTCTTGGGGGCAGGCTCGTCCAGGCTGCCCAGGATGGTGCCCTGCCACCGCTCGGGTGGAGCCAGCAGGTCGATACCCTCGAGCACTCTCGAGGCCTGAGGCCGACCGAAACTCAGCAAGGTGCGAGCCAGGATGTTGACCACCTCGAGTTGCTGGTCGTTTTGGGGAGCGCCCAGCACGGCGGACAACTGGTCGCGGAAGACGGCTTCGGATTGGACAGGTTGCAGCCCCACCAGACGACGTACTTCGGACAGTTGACCGGCCCGCAGCGCTTTCTCGAGCTGCTGGCCAAAGGTATCGGCCCCGGCCGCACTCCAACTCAGGAGCAACAGCAGGACCAGCCAGAGGACTCTCATGAGTCGGGCGTTCCAAAATCGAGGCTCTGGCCGAAAGCATCTCCTCGATAGAGGGTGTGGCCGCCTTCGGCCGGCGGCTTGGAGCCCTGCTCGGCCTGCTCGAGCGAGACCGCTTTAGGAGCGGCTTTGCCCTCGACCGGAGGGGCCGCCAGCCTGGCTTTGGCTGCTTTGTCGGGATTCAAGAAGACCTCGGCCCGAGCCCGCAACTCGACCAGCTGTTCGGCCGAGATGGCCAGGCGAGCAGCCAGGCGCTGCAGATAGTCGGTCTCGGCCGGCACCAGCGCCTCGTCAGAAAAGCACAGCGCCAGGGTGTAGAGCATCATTTCCTGGCGCAGGGCCGGGTCATCGGGCACGTCCTGGGGCTCGCCCTGAGGTGTAGCCTCTACCCGCGGGATGAATTCCATGATCTTCTCGCGGGGAATGCCCAGGCTCACCATCACCCGGTCGAGGATGGTCTTGTCGCGTTCGTCGACCTGGCCATCGGCCCAGGCGGCCGCGAACAGATACTCGAGAAGTCGGCGCTGGCGCTCATCCATGCCGCCGAGCTTCTACCGTAGAGGGGGAGGTCCCTTCGATCTGGTATAGTCGGGGATGGTCACCGAACAACAGATTTCCGAGTTTCTAAAGCACAGCGAGATCTTCGGGCAGCTCGAGCCCGCCCAACTGGAGGCCATCGCCAAGGTCACGCGGCTGGTCGAATTCGCGGCCGGCGACGAGATCGTGCGCCAGGGGGACGTCGGCCAGGAGCTTTTCATCGTAGTCGACGGCAAAGTGACGGTCTTTGTCGAGGACACCAGCCTGGGAGTGGCCCAGCCGGTGCTCTCGCTGGGTCAGCTGCAGTCCTTTGGCGAGATGTCGCTACTCACCGACTGTCCGCGCTCGGCCACCATCCGGGCCGATGTCGACACCCTTTGCATCAGCCTGGCCCAGGCGTCCTTCAACTCGATTCTCGAGCAGTTGCCACGGGTGGCCGTGCATGTCAGCCGCTATCTGGCTGGCCGCCTCTATCAGCAGATCGAGCTGACCGGCGTGCGTTTCGTGACCCTGCAAGAGCATCCGTTCGACCTCGAGGTCTACGGCATCTTGCCCCACAGCCTGCTCAAGCGCTATCAGGCGGTGCCGCTGCGCATCGAGGGCCAGAGCCTGGTGCTGGCCATGACTCGACCCAACGACATCACGGCCGTGGGCAGCCTGCGGGACGCCCTTCCCGGTATGCGATTGACTCCCATGGCTTGCGGCTATGAGGACTATCAAGAATACCTGACGCGCGTCATCGAGCCGGCCCTGGGCGAGCGGGCGGGCGAGGCCGCTCCGACCCAGGCCTACGCCCTGGAAGACCTCGAGCTGGCCAGCGGCGGGACCGAGTTCGAAAACAAGCCGGCCGAGTTCTATGCCGAGATGTTGCGCAATTTGATCCTGTTCACCCTCAACTCGCGCGCCAACGAACTGCACTTCGAGCCCTGGCCCGACAGTGTGGGACTGCGCTTGAAAGTCGATGGCGAGTTTCGCAGCCACGGTCGAGACGACCTGACCGTCGAGACCTATCCCGGGCTGGTGGGCTATCTCAAGCGGTTGACCGGGCTCTCGGTCGATCCAGCTCCCCAGGTCGGGACCGCCCAGCTGCGGCTCAAGGGGGCTCCCTTCGACCTGCGTTTAAGCACCCTACCCACTCGCTACGGCCAACGCCTGGCGCTGGGATTGGTCGACCCCAGCCAGTCGATCGCGAGCCTGACCGGCCTGTTCCACTCCGAGACCCTCTCGAGCCTGGTGCGAACGGCCCTCAATCGGGCCGGCGGCACGGTGCTATTCGTGGGCCCCGGCGGCTCGGGGCGCTCGACCTCGCTTTATGCCAGCCTGCGCGACTGCTTTGGCGGGCGTTCGGACAAACTGGTGGTGACGGTCGAGGACCCTATCCGGTTTGGCCTGGACGAGGTCTTGCAGACCGAAGTGCATCTCGAAGCCGGGCTGGGCTTTCCCGAGCTGGTCAGCGGCGCGCTGCGCCATCACCCCGATGTGCTCATGATCGACGAGTTGCGCGATCTGGCCACCGTCGAGACGGCCTTTGATGCTGCCCTGGGCGGGGTCACCCTGCTGGCCGCCTGGCGGGCCAGCGACGCCGTCGAAGCCCTCACCGGACTACGGGGGTTAGGCTGCCCGGCCAACCTGCTGGCTGGCGCCGTTCGTCTGGTGGTGGGTCAGCGCTTGCTGCGGCGGGTGTGTCCCCATTGTCGCACCGCCGTCGAGCTGTCCTCGGGAGTGCGCAACAATTTGGTGCGAGCCCATCTCCTGGCCGAAGAGGGCGACCCTCAGGTGATGGCTGGCAAAGGCTGCTCGGCCTGCGAAGGCACCGGCAGCCGCGACCGGGTGGCCTGCTTCGAGGCGTTGAGATTCAACGACTTCCTGGGCGAAATCGTGGCCAGCGAGCGGCCCACCGAGTCGATCCGGCGCGCTGCCATCTCGCAGAAGCTGTTGGTCGACTCGCGCGACTACGCTCGCTGCCTGCTGGCCGCCGGCGAGATCTCGCCCACCGAAGCCCTGCGGGTGTACGGGCAATAAGTTAACGATCTGGTTGCAAACCCGACGGCTTGGGCGCGCTAGCCTGTTGGCATGATCGTTTCGCGCGCGGCATCCAACCCGGTCCAACGACCGCGACCCGAGCCTTCGGCCCATCACGAGCAGGGCGAAAAGCACTCGGCCATCCGAGACTGCTTCGGTCCGGTGGTGGACGACCTCTACCTCTTGACGCGGTTCGTGGGAGTGGGCCAGACCTACAAGATGGTCGGCGCCCGTCTGGCCGAGCGCAACCAGGCCAACCCTCCCCTGGCCGACCTCAAGCCGGTGCAGCTCGACCAGCCGATCGTGTTGATTCCCGGCTGGACCACCCTGCGCGAGGCGTTGCAACCCCTGGGCGACAAACTGACCGAAGGCGGCCGCAACGGCGGCGAGATCGTGTTCGTTCAAAACGGCCATTTCTATCTCGACCGCGACTGCCACCGGCCCTTCCAGGGCGATGTGGGCGACGGCGGCCACAAGGTCTTCGAAGTGGTCTTCAGCGATATCCGCAACCCGCCTCCGCTGGGCGCCACCGAGCTTAGCCGCAACTTCGAGGCCATCAAGCAGGTCACGGGCGTCGACAAGCTCGACGTCTCGGCCTATAGCATGGGTGGACTGGCCACCCGGGTCTACCTGGACCGCGGCGGCGACAGCATCGGCAAGCTGATGCTGCTGGGCACACCCAACCAGGGCACCACCTTCGCCAACCTGGCCGGCGAGATTCTGCGCCGCGACATCGGTTGGGCCATCTCCATGGCCGGACTGCAGGCGGCCGACCTGCCCGCCCTCGAGTGGCTTTCGGTCGACGACGGCAAAGGCAGCAACCCCCACCTGCAAGACCTCAACGCCCATTGGGACCGGCAAATCGCCAACGTCGATCAGGTGCTAGCCGTGGGCGGTCGCGGTATCCTCACCCCATCGCGCGGCCTCTTCCCGGTCACCCTGGGTGACGGGCTGGTCGAGGCGGGCGGAATGGCCCCCCCCAGTGGGCCCGTAAAGATTCTCGACGGTGAGCATCACCATAGCCACCTCAACAACGATCCCGAAGTTTATCAGACCATGATGGACTACTTCGGCTGGCAACCCGACTAAGGGCCATTCGGCCCGAATTCGCGTTCGTGGATGACGAATCGCTGAGGACATGCTAAAATGGCGGCATAGTGAACGAAAAACGCCGTCGGCAACGGTTAGCAGAAAAGATTCCCCTGCGTCATCTGGTAGTAGGGGGACCTCCGGGGTCGGGTCACACTATCAACATCAGTGAAGAAGGGGCGGGTCTCGTTCTTGATTCCCAGGGCGTCGCCCCCTCGTTTCTGATCGTCGATCTATTCCTCGACGGGGCGATCGTCAGAGCCCGATGCGAGCGACGCTGGGAGCGCCGCCGGCCGGGCGGGGTCGAGGTCGGAGTCGCCTTTCAACCACTCGAGCCAGACGACGCAGAACATCTACGTCGCTGGCTCATGGAGAAGAGTCTGTCCGACTACGGACTTATTTCTTGACGACCAGGCTGCGCGAAATCTCGGCGAACGCGCCCTGGTATTTCTTGAAGTTGTCGGGCTGAGAGACTCCGGTAATTTGGTAGATCTTGTTGCCGACCAGGGCGTAGGCCGTGTGCGACACCAGGGGCGTGCCCTGATAGTTGAAGTCGAACACCAACAGGTTGCCGGGGTTCGAGCCCAACTTGAAAGCCTTGTCTTCGCGGATATTGGCGTTTTGCTTGGCCAGGCTCTTCTTGTTCTCGTCGGTGAAAACTTTCAAAGTCACTTCGGGCGGAACCGGAATGACCATCACGTTGACGTTGGAATGAAAGCCGGGATCGGCCTTGGGAGCCATAAATGCCACCACGGCGCTATTGGGGACCTTAGTGTTGACCGTCCAACCGGTGGGAGGAGTCAGAGAGAACGTGCCGTCGGGCGAGGTCCAGGGGTCGGCCAGAGCAGGCAGCGCGCTGACCAGAAAGGCCAGCAGAATCAAAAGTCTGGGAAACGTCTTCATCGCCACTTCTTAGGGTTCCGCAGGCGGACATCCTTCTCCCGAGAAACTTAGCTCCGTGCGCCGATGGCTCATAACGTTCGTGATGCTCCTGGCGGTGGTCGGTGCGATGGCCTACTTCCTCGAGTTCGACAAGGTGCTCGCCATCGTGGCCGGGTGTCGTCCGCTCGACCTGACGTTGGCCGTGCTCTGCTTTCTGGCCGGAACCTTCTGCTACGCCTGGCGTTGGCGCTTTCTACTGCCGGAAACCACCCCCTGGTGGCCGACCTTTCACGCCGCCAACATCGGGCACGCTGGCAACATCTTGATCCCGGGGAGGGCCGGAGAGCCGGCCCGGATCGTGGCCCTGGCCCGGATCAAAGCCTGCTCGGCGGGCTCGGCCACCTCGAGCGTGCTGGTCGAGAAGTTCGTCGAATTGCCCACCCGGGTAGCCTTTTGTGGGTTGGCCATGCTGGCCGGCCTGCGGCTGGACCCGCACTTTCTCAAAGCCGGCCTGGCGGTCATCTTCGTGATAGGCAGCCTCTTTGCGGGTCTGCTGACCTTTCAGCATCGGGCTCTAGAGAAGGTCCCGCGCTGGCTCGGGCGCTTGCCCCGCCTGGAGGAGGAGCGGGTCCGGGTCTATCTCCACGACCTGTTTGCGGCCGCCCACGCCATCGCCACTCCTGGTAAGGCCTTGAGCGTCATCGCCCTGACCGGCTCGACCTGGAGCTTCTTCACCCTGGCGGCCTGGCTAACGGCCACCGCTCTGGGCATCGACCACGACAGCGTGGGACTGGCCCTGCTCTCGATGGCTTTGGTCACGCCCACGGGACCGACCCAGCCCGGGTTGTTCCACGCCAGCCTGATCGCTCCGGTGGTGGCCCTGGGCTATCCGAGCGAATCGATCACCGCCTGGGCGGTGTTGCTGCACCTGTATCAAATGGTGTTGATGGTCGGCCTGGGAGCGCTCGGCTGGCTAGTCCTTGATCGGATCGACCCCACCTAGCTGAATCTCGCGCTGACGGGCTTCTTCGGCGTGCGCCGGGCAGCCTTTGGCCAGATAGGCGCGCACCAGACCCCGGTAAATGATGGGATTCTCGGGATCCTTCTCGGACATCTGCTGGAGCAGGTGAAGATACTTGTCGATCATCTTGCGCTGGGTGTAGAGCAGGAAAAGGTCGGTATAATCGCTTTGCAACAGCTTGCCGGCGGCATCGAGATCGTCGAAGCGCTTCTCGGCCCGCGCCACCTCGCGGGAATGCAGCTGGGTCAGCAGGATAAACGAATACTTGCGCACGATGATGTTGTCGTTGGCGTCGGTCACCTGCCACTTATACAAGCTGTTCTTGGCCATGTTGAACGGGCCGTCATAAGGGAACTTGAAGCGGGTGTCGTTGGTCTTGTTCTCGTAGAGAAACTCGTCCCACTCGTTGAACATCTGGAACTTGTAGGGCGGGGTGCCCGAGTTGCTCCAGAACCACACGGGCGGAAAGGCCTCGGCTTTGACGTAGGCACTGAGAAAGATCTTCTCGCGCTCCATCGCGTCGGCCTCGCCGGCCAGCTCGAACTCGGGCCGGTTGAGTTCGCGCATCAGCATGTACGGAATAGGAATCTCGGTGACGGCCCGGTCCCGCGCGGCGGCTTTTCTCACCTGGCCCTGGCTGGCTTTGACGTCGCGGAAGGCCATCTTGGCCTCGGTGCTGGGATCGATAATCTCGCGGTGGTCATCGT
Source organism: Vulcanimicrobiota bacterium (assembly GCA_050250895.1). Classification (GTDB taxonomy): domain Bacteria; phylum Vulcanimicrobiota; class Xenobia; order Xenobiales; family JADMJV01; genus CAYRFU01. The sequence goes on from JBFWNU010000009.1 coordinate 91,175, forward strand.
GGAAAAAGTTGACCATCACCTTGCCGTCGTCGGCCGTGCGGATCTCGTCTTCGGGCCGGAGCAGGTCCAGCCAATAGACGGCCCTCCAGTCGCCACCGACATGACGAATCTCGGCCTGCCCCTGGGTCAAGGAAACGATAGCCACGGGGTTGTTTTCAGCCAGCTCGCGCCGATCCTGGGCGAGGGCGGGCAGAGTGAATAACAAGAGAAGACAGAGCAACCTTTTCATAGTTCGCCAGCCTTCTTCCAGCAGGGTCGAGGTCCTGCCTCAGCCCCGGTGCTTGCGCAGCAGGCGCTGGATCTCCCAGCGCCCGAGTTGCTCTAATAGGCTGACGTGGGGAAGGTCGATGACTCGCTGCAGCACTTCAAAACCCTGGCATCGGCTCTGGTTACGATGGGCGTGCAACTCCTCGGCAGTGGCGAAGTTACGCCCGCACGAGCAAGCGAAATACAGTTCCATAGTGTCGTTATAGCACGCCCGAGTCGGCCTGGCCAAGGCTTCGTGCCGGGCCGCGGAGCGGCCTTGGCCGGGTGTATCCCGGCTTGGGCTCGCGGGCCGGGCCTGGCTGAAGCGGGCCGCGCCCAGCCATAGCCGGAAGTGTGCGCCGCACAGCCCGCTATTCCGATTGTGCGGCGCACACTTGCGCCGCACAACGCTGTCGAGGGATTGTGCGGCGCACAAGCCGCCGCGCCGGGGCAGGGGCAAGCCGAGCTTGGCCTGGGCCGTCGCCAGGGCGGGGCCGGGCTGTCGCGGGCGGGGCGTCGCCTGGGCAGGGCCGGGCCTGGCTAAAGCGGGCCGCGCCCGGCGATAGCCGGAAGTGTGCGCCGCACAGCCTGCTATTCCGATTGTGCGGCGCACACTTGCGCCGCACAACGCTGTCGGAGCACTGTACGGCGCGCAACCCGCCGCCGCGGGCCGGGCTGTCGCGGGCGGGGCGTCGCCTGGGCAGGGCCGGGCCTGGCTGAAGCGGGCCGCGCCCGGCGATAGCCGGAAGTGTGCGCCGCACAGGCCGCTACTCCGATTGTGCGGCGCACACTTGCGCCGCACAACCCGTCCCGCCGAAATCACGTTTTTTTCAGTCAGCCTGGCTATCTTCAAGTGGGATGATTCGTGATTGGTCTGTGCTGGTCTACATGGCCGCCAACAACAACCTGGGGGAGGGACTCAAGGGCTGCCTCAAGCACCAGTTAGGCGACCTAGAGCCGTCCGATCGCGTCACCATCGCGGTCGAGTCGTCCCACCTCACCCAGATCGGCAACACCCATCCTGACCGCGTCAGCCATACCCGCTCGGTGGTTGCTCATAAAGGCCTTACCGAGCTGGAAAAGATGCCCTATCGCAACATGGCCGATCCGGCCACACTGGAAGACTTTCTGGTCTGGGGCATCAAGAAGTTTCCGGCCAAGCGCACGATGATCGTGCTCCAGGGGCACGGAGCGGCCTGGACTCCCACCCTGCCCGACCAGGTCACTCGCATCGACGACAACGGCCAGGCCTCGCTGTCCCCCGGAGGCATGCCCCGCGGCGGAGACGGCAAACGCAGCGCCGCCATGCCCATCACCGAACTGCGAGCCACTCTCGAGCGCGTCTACGAGCGCACCGGCGTGATGCCGGCCGTGCTGGCCTTCGACTCGTGTCTGATGAGCAACGCCGAGGTGCTGCACGAACTTTCCGGAATCACCGAGGTGTTCATCGCTTCCGAAGACCGCATGCACAGCCCCGAGCGCTCGGCCGAAAATTCGCTGGACTACGCCGCCCCGCTCAAGACCATCTTCCAGACCATGAGCGATCGCCTGAACGCAGGCGAGGATGTCACTCCCCAGACCTGCGCCGGCGACTGGGTGGCCTCAGCCCGCCGCACCTGGACGACTCCCACCCTGAGCGCCTTTGCCTGCGACAAGGCCCCAGCCCTGAGCCAGGCGCTCGACGCCCTGGCCGAGACCTTGCTGGGCCGGCCCGAACAGGTCAAGAAAGTTCTCGCCCGCACCCGCCACCTGGGCGGCGAGGGTAGCTATCCCGAGTACGACCCGATGCGTCACCTCTACGATGTCGGTCACCTGCTCGACAACATCCTGGCCGAGTCCACCCTGGCGGCGAGCCACGCAGCCGCTCGCGCCGCCCGCGAGCGCTACCTCGAGACCCGCATCGCCCACCAGTCTCAACCCGAAATCCACACTGTCTATCATTTCAGCTACGGCACCGAAGACAAAGGCCGTAAAGCCTTCCCGGCCGAGACCACCACGGGCCTCTCGGTCTGGCTACCCGACAATCCCCGCATCGTGGCTCTCGAGAAGAAGTACGATGCCGACTACAACACCCTGCGCTTCGCCCAGGACACCAGTTGGGGCCGACTGGTGGCCGAAGTCAGCGGCAGCTAGCCAGCGGGTCGAGGCGCCGGCGGCGGCGAATTAGCCAATATGCGCGCGCTGGCTCTCCTGCTGCTCCTGATTCTCCCGGCCGCTGCCGCTGGTCCCCGCGCCTCCTTTGTCGCGCAATGGAAGGGTGGCCAGGAGCTTGAGTTCAGGATGAAGGAGTCTCGCTTCTTCGAGTCCGTGCCCCTAGCCAAGGTCGTCGAGTATCTCGAGGCTCACTATCCCGCCCTCACCTTCACGCCGATTGACGAAGGCTTTGTGGCCACCGGCCCGCACGAGGCGCTCGAGTGGGTGAAGGCCAGAATCTGTCGACTCAGCGCCCACGCGATCCCCGAGCCACCACCCCCGCCCTGGTCGGTCGACGGAGTCTGGCTGGGCATGTCGCATCGCCAGGTCATCGGGGCGCTGGGCGAGCCGGCCAGAGTGGTCAAAGTGGATAGCGGCCTGGAGCTTTCCTACCCCGACCAGACCGTCTATCTTAACTCCTACATCGGCGTCTATGCGGTGTCAGGACGAGCCGTCACTTACCAGGGCCGCGTCCTGGCGAGAGTCGGCGCGGTCTGGCGCAAGCCGGAAGGTGACTTTCGAGTCAGCCATGTCCGCGACGCAGGCTATCTCTTCTCCGACGATTCGTGCCTGGTTGTCGAACTTAATAGCAAGACAATCGCGAGGGTCAACTTGCTGGTAGATAACCCGTGGAAGTACACTAGAAGCGTGATAAAGCCAGACCACCGATAGGCGATCGGACCTTCATCGAGTCTTCAGAGCCAGACCGAGAAGGTAGGCTCGAGCGTGTGGCGAGCTAGCAACACTGGGCCAAAGGCTCGTGGCCCGTTCGACTTGAGCAATCAAACCCAAGACTTCAGTTCTAGAAAAATCGCGAGTGAGATCGTAGTCGGCTTCGTGACGGGCCTCTTGGAGATCGACAAACGTCGAGGCTATGACGCGGAGATCAGCCCGGAATCGCACCGGGATGCAACGATTTCCAGGGGTCGGTCTGGCCCCCCCCGAACGCCGCGGAGACGGTTTTCATTCGCTTATGCTCGAAGGCCCGCGACACCGCCCGTCGCTGCAGGTCGCGGTCCGCTCCCTGCCCAGACACCACCAACCGGCTAGCCTGAGCGACCAGAAAATGGAACAGAGCATCGTAGGCTGCCGAAACTGAGCGCCGCAGGCTAGCCTGCTTTGGTCGCCTGGGTTCCTTTCTGGGCAGATGCCTCGCCTGCTCCAGCAGGTCACCGTGCAAAGCCATCGCTAGCTTTCAATGAGTTCCTCAAGACGGCGCGACAGTCTCCCTGGCTTCCCACAACTTCTCGGCGTCGCTGACGACATCAGACCCCGGTGTAACCCTCAGGAACACCAGCCAAACCGTATTGCCTTCCTCATCAGTGCTTTCACGAAGACTGACGCCCTTCACCCAGTCCGGCAAGTCCTCGGTCAAACTTCGTTCGAGTTCGGTATTCGGTTTCTGTAGGTGCAAGCTGTTCGTACCTCGTTCGGTTTCGGTCGGGACTCGGGCGGGTATCAGTGGAGTTGGCAGCGAATTCTCCTGAAGTGTCTGCGTTGGCTCTCATTCTCACGGCAAATATCTCCGAGCCGTCGCCGACCGCGCCGTGAAGAACCTGCGCTGGCTACTCCTCAGCCTTTGTGCCATCGCCACGCTGGCCGCCATCCCCAGGTCGGACCATCCTACCTTCGTTTCCCGATGGCAGAGTCAGGACACGCTCGAATTCAACCTGGCCGAGTCAACCTTTTTCGACTCCGCCCCCAGAGCCCGAGTCGTCGACTTTCTGACCGCCACCTATCCGACCCTGAAATTCCATCCGTGGGACGACGGCTTCACAGCCTCGGGCCCGCGCTGGGCGCTCGAGCGATCCGGCAGTGAGATCTGCAAGCTCGAGCCTCGAAGCATCCCAAAACCGTCACGCTCCTGGTCTGTTGACGGAATCAGCCTCGGCATGTCCCGCGACGAGGTGATCGCAAGCCTCGGACAGCCTGCTCATGCAGCCACTTACGAGGTCGCCGAGCTACTCGAGTATCCCCGGCTGACTATCGAAGTGAATCGACCACTTGGTGTCGTGGTGGTCTCCGGGCGCTCCCTCGAGCAAGAAGGTCGCGTTCTCGCAACGGTTGGCGAACCGTGGCGACCCCCAAGCGGCGACCTTCGGTTTGATCGCTCCGGAGCGTCAGCTTGGCTGTGTTCCCCTGAGGGTACCGTCGTCCTCGAGCTCAGTGAGGACACCGTCGAGAGGATTCTGCTGCACATCGACCTGGGCCTCGAGTGCGTAGGGAAGCCCAGCCGCGGGGACGATGAGTGACGCCCGCGATGACCTGAGCCCGGAGGGGTTCGTCTGGCATCTGCTGCGCCGGGTGCGCTTTCTATCCGACGACGACGGCCCGGCCGGCCAGGTAAACTCGAAACGCGCCTAAGCGAGTTTCGCTGCCCTCTCGATGGCGAAGCCGTCGCTAGGGCAGGTCGACTACCGAGCCGACCTGGCCCAGGGGGTCGGGCCAGTAGTAGAGCTTACCCTCTCCCAGGTCGGCCCGAGTGATGCTGCGGGTGCCGGCCTCGGGGCGCTGCATCAGGGGAGAGTCTTGCTCGCGACCGGGCACGCGCAGGCGGTGAAAATCGAGCAGCGGCCCGTCCCAGTCGGCAAACCAGGTTCGGCGGGCCTCGACCACGCTCGACCAGGGCGAGGAGGTAACCAGGGCGCGGCCGGAAAGGCGTTCCCACTCCAGCGCCCGGCCGAACCAGCCGGCCACCTCGACCGCGCCGGGACGAGCCACCACCAGATAGAACGAGGCATAGGGCGAGGGATCGAAGTCGCGGCGAAGCCAGTCGAGGCCGCGCTCGAACACAAGCGGGATGATCCCGCCCCGGCTGGGAGCCCCGGCGGCGGCCACCACCGTGTCGCCCTCGCGATAGCCGTTGGTCAGGCACAGCACCAGCTCGCGATTGGCTCCAAACCAGGTTCCGCCGCTGTCCGAATCGGTCGGTCCGGCCCAGTTGCCGTGCACCCGTGGAGGTCGTTCCGGGCCGCGCGACTTCATCTCGTCGCGATTCATGGTCACCACCAGCGGCTGGTGGGACACCGTCACCGTGCACATCAGTCGGTCTGATAGGCCAGCTTGACGAAGTTTTCCGAAAATTGCTCGAGGGTCAGCTTGAACAGTCCGTCGTCGCGGCCGTCGAGAGCCTGGCCGTTGGCGTCGCTGGGCTCGCCGTGGCCGTAGGGATTGCGCAGCTCGACCGTGCCTTTGTCTTCGTCGTAGCCGACCAGAGCGTAGGCGTGGCCGGTCACCAGCCCGGCTTGCTCGACCTCTTCGAAGTTGGTCCAGGCGATGGCGATGTGATTGCTGGCCAGTTCTCGTTGTAAAGGACGCAAAAAGGTCGGAACCTCGCCTTTCTCGAGGGTGGGATGACGAGGCACACGGGCCGTGCCGGCCTGACCGCCGGTGATCGCCTCGATGGCGTCCTCTGGCCAGGCGTCGGAGTGCTCGAAGGCTCCCAGACGACGCCCGCCGTGGTGGACTCCCCAGGCCTTCTCGAAACAGGTCAGCCAGTAACCGTCCTGGCCCGAGCCAGAATAAAGAGCCAGCTCGGTGTCGGTCGGAGGCGAGATCTTGATGGTCTTATCGAGCCCCGCGAACTTGACCCCCAGGCGGCCGTCGGGCAGCTCGGTGATGGCCTCTCGCAGTAGCGCCGGATCGCGGCGGGCCTGGCCGAACATGGCCGAAAGAAAGGCACAGCTCGGGCTGACTCCCTGTTGGATGCTGAAGGCGTCGGGCAGCTCGGAGGTATAGAGCTGGTGGGCCGAACCCTCGAGCTTGCCGAGCAACATACGATAGGCATCGTCATAGCCCGGGTCGTCCTCTTCGGCCAGATCGGCCAGGCGATCGCGCTCGAAGGAGGGGTGACCGCGGCCGTCTTGCTCGGCCTCCATCAGGGCGTAGAGGGTTCCCAGAGCGGCGGCCTGGCGGCCTTTGTTGGCGGGGTCGGCCACCGCCCGGCGCATCTCGCTCCAGCTGAGCTTGCCGTCGCCGTTGCGGTCCCAGCCGTCAAAGCCCGACTCGATGCGTTCGAAGACCTCGCCGGCTTTGGCTTTGCCAGGGCGCCGTTGGGCTAGCGTGCCCTGAAAAGGCAAGATGTGCATGGCCGCATCCTATCCCGGCCCGGCGGTCGACTTGTTTCCGTTGGGTAAACACGCAGTAGCGACAACACGTTCGAAAGGAGCCCCTGGGCGCGCGCCTAACATAACAGGATGAGAATTTTTCATACTTCCGACTGGCACCTGGGTCGTCAGACCTGTGGATTGTCGCGCCGCCGCGACCATGAGCTGGTCCTGGAGGAGATTCTCGGCCACTGTCGCGACTTCAAGCCGCACCTGATTTTGCACAGTGGAGACCTGTTCGAAAACTCGCGGCCGGCGGTCGAGGATATGCGGCTGGCCCAGGAGACGCTGGCTCAAATGTCTGAATTGGCTCCCACCGTGGTCATCGCCGGCAACCACGACTCGGCCGCCCTCTTCGACCTGTTCGAGGCCCTGGTGGGCAAAGCGCGGCGCTTGTCTTTCGTGGGCTCGGTGCGCCGCCCCGACCAGGGTGGAGTGATGGAGTTCGCGGGCGAGAGCGGCGAAATCGCCAGGGTCGGATTGTTGCCCTTTGTGCATGCCAACCGGGTGGTCGACGCCCTCGAAATCGGTCCCGACGCCCGCACCATGGAGTACGCCGACCGCATCGCCCGCATCGAGCAAGCGCTGGGGCAGGCCATGGCCAGGGGCTACCACCCCAACCGTCACATCCTGCTGTTCTGCGCCCATCTGCACGTGGGCGACTCCAAGGTCTCGCGCAGCGAACGCCCCTTGCATGTGAGCGAGACCTACGCCACCCGAGCCACCCATATCCCCGACGTCAGCTATGCCGCCTTCGGCCACATCCACAAGCCCCAGGCCCTTCCCGGAGGCGTGCCCGGGCGCTACGCCGGCTCGCCGCTGCAGCTCGATTTCGGCGAAGAGGGAGAGGTCAAGCAGGTGGTGCTCATCGAGGCCAAGCCCGGGCGCTCGGCCAAGATCACTCCCATCGACCTCAAGAGCGGACGCCAGTTGATCAGCCTGCACGGCAGTCAGGCCAGCCTGGCCGAACGAGCCGCCGAGGTGGGCGACGCCCTGCTCAAAGTCACCGTCGAGACTGACGAGCCGACGCCGGGGCTGGCCGATTGGGCCACCCAGACCTTTGCCCGGGCCACCGTGGTCGAGGTCCACGAGCGCTGTGCCAAGACCGCACTGCCGCTGGCCGACGAGTTGCCTCCTCTCAGTCACGAGTTCGAAGATCTGGCCACCGCCTTTCGCTCGTATCTCGAAGAACATCTGCCCGAGGATCAAAGCGGCGAGACGGTCTATTCGGTCTTTTGCCAGGCTCGGTTAGACGGCTCGTCGGAAGAGCTGCGCGTGCCCGAGGCCATCCTCAAGCTCGAGGAGTTGGTATCATGAGACCGCTACACCTGACTATCGAAGGCCTTCGCTCTTATCGAAGCCGCATCGAAATCGACTTCACCGAGGTGGGGCTGTTCGCCATCACCGGCCAGACCGGCGCCGGCAAATCGTCGATTCTCGAGGCGCTGGTGTTCGCGCTCTACCACGCCAGCACGTTCGACAAGACCCGGGTCAAGGCGCTCATTACCGACGGCCTCGACGACATGACCGTCAGCCTGCTCTTTCGCGCCCGGGGCGGCGAATGGAGGGTGACCCGCTCGATCTCGAACCTGGCCAGCCGGCCTCCGGTGCATGAGCTGCGCACCCCCGACGGCGAGTTGCTCGAGAAGAAGAAGGAAGTCGACGATACCATCGCCAGCCTGCTGGGCCTCGAGTGCGACGACTTTCTCAAGACAGTGGTGCTGCCCCAGGGCAAGTTCCAGGCTCTGCTTCACTCCAAACCGGCCGACCGGGCTCCCCTGCTCAAGAGCCTGCTCGGCCTCGACGAACTCGACCGCATTTCCGAGGTCGTGGCCAGCCAGCGCGAGCGGCTTTCCAAAGCCCTCAACACCGTGCGCGGTTTGCGCAGCGGCCTCGAGGTCGAGCCCGACCAACTGGCCGAGCTGCAAGCTCGCTTCGCCGAGCTGCAGGTGCAAGAGAACACGCTCGCCGCCCAGCTCGAGGTCTGCGAAGAGATCGAGCGCAAGCACGCCGCCGAGCGCGAGCAACGAGCCGGCCTCGAGCGCGAGCAAGAGACGCTAGACAAAGTCGAACTGCCCAAGAACCTGGCCACTTTCCAAGAACTCGAGGCAGGCTTTACCGCCGAAGCCACTCGCCTGGAGGGAGCCTTCGAGCAGCTGGCCAAGCTCAAGACCGAGTTGGACCAGGCCCAGAACCAGCGCCGCCAGGCTGGCCTCGACCGGGCCGGCCTCGAGGCGGCCGCCGAAGACCTGACCCGGCTCGAGACCGACGGTCCCCGGCTGGCCGAAATCGAGCAAGAGCTGGCCGCTCTGCTCGAGTCGATCAAGAGCGAGCAACAGCAACAGGCCGAGCTTGACCAAAGTCTGGGCCAGGGAAGCGAAAAGCTCGAGCGGGTCGGCAACCAGGGCCAGACGGTGCGGGCCGAACTCGATCGTCTCAAAGCTCGCCAGCAAGAAGCCCAGACCTGTCAGAACAACCTCAAGACCAGCCAGGCCGCCCTCGACAAGCTGGCGGCCCAACGCTCGCAGCTCGAGCAGGACCTCGGCCGGCAAGCCGAACAGCAAAGCGAGCTGGCCTGCGCTCTCGACCAGGCGCGCCAGGCCCGAGAGCAGGCCGAAGACGAGCTCAAGCAGGCCGAACGGGCCAACCTGGCCGCGGCTTTATGCCACGATCTCGACTCGGACCAGCCCTGCCCGGTCTGCCAGCAGAACTTTCCCGAGGGCTGGACGGCTCCCGAAGGCGGAGCCCTCGAGCCCCTTCGCAAGAAGCTAGAAAAAGCCCGGAAAAAAGAGCGAGAAGCCCAGCGGCACCTCGACCAGGCCAACGCCCAACACGGAGCCGACAGCCGCCGGGTCGAACAGCTGACTCAAGAGGCCCTCGCGCTGGCCGAAGCCCTGACTCGCCTGAGCACCGATTGGCAACAGTTCGAGGCCGAAAACCTCGAAGCCGAGGTGCAACGGCTCGATGAAGAGCGCAACCGCCTGGCCGGGCTCTACGAGGGTCTGCGGGCCGAGCACAAGGGGCTGCAACAGCAGCTCGAGCAGAGCCAACAAAGACTTTCTCGCCACCAGAACGACCGCCAACAACGCCAGCAGCGCCTCGACCAGCTTGGCCAAAGCCTCGAGCAGCGGCGCCAGCGACTGCACCAGCTGTTCGGCGAAACCGACCTGCGCGAGCGCCTGGCCCAAGAACGCGAAGCCTGCACCGACCTCGAGCGCCAGGAGCGCGAGCTGCTCACCCACCAGAGCCAGCTGCATCAAGACCGCGACCAGTTGCAGAAGGCCCGGCGCGACGAACTCGAGACGCCCCTGCGCCAGCTCGAGAACTGCCTGCGCGGGCTGGCGGCCCGCCTCGACCTGCCCTTCGAGGGCGACACGGTCAGCCAGCTGCAAGCCGCCCTCGCCAACCTGGCCGAGGCCCGCAAGCAGCGCCTACAGGCGCTGCAAGAGCAGTTGAGCGCCGGCCAGGCCGAGCAGGAGGCCGCTCGCCAGGCCCTGTCCAGGGCTCTGGCCGAGCTCGGCGCCGACAGCCTCGAGCAAGCCCGCGGCCAACGCGACCAGCTGCGCGAAAATCGCATCCGGGCCGGGCAAAGCATCGAACTGGCCGAGCAACAGCTGGAGCGTGCCGCCCAGCTCGACCAGGCCCTGCTGCCGGGCGAACAGCTCGAGCGGGCCCTCGACTTCTTGCACGGCACTCTGGGCAACCGCCGCTCGAAAGGCTCGTCGTCGTTTTCGCAGTGGATGCTGGCCCGCCGCCAGCGCGAGTTGCTCGAGATCGCCAGCCGGGCTTTCGGCGAGATGACTGACCAGCAATACGGCTTCAGCCCTGACTTCGAGGTGGTCGACCGCGGCAGCGGCCAGGCCCGCCGGCCCAACACCCTGTCTGGCGGCGAGTCGTTTCTGGCCAGCCTGGCCCTGGCCCTGGCCCTATCCGAACTGGTCGGCCGTCGGGGCGGTCGGCTCGAGGCCTTCTTCCTCGACGAGGGCTTCGGTAGCCTCAGCCCCGAGTGCCTTGACCGAGCCCTCGACGCCCTCGAGTCGCTGGCCCAGAGCGGCCGCTTGATCGGCTTGATCAGCCACGTGGCCGGAGTAGCCGAGCGCATCGAGACGGTCTGGCGGGTGGTCAAGACCCCCACCGGCAGCCGGGTCGAAGCGCTCGAAGGCCCGCTGCGCATCGAGCCGGCCGAGCTGCTGCGTGAGCTAGCCCCGCCTCCTCCACCCGAGCCCGAGCCCGAAGAGGAGCTGGGCTTCGACTTCGACCCCGAACGCCACCCGCTCTTCGCCGGCTAGCCCACTTCCGCACGGAAGTCGCGGTCAAGCCCGCCGCGCCGGGCAACCGGCGAGGCCCGCCAAGGCTGCCGGGTCGTGCTCCCGCGAAATCACGGAGCATGCTCCCACAAAAACCCGGAGCAGGCCCGTTCTGCCTCGCTGGCGCGGGTTGCTCCCACAAAAACCCGGAGCCTGCTCCCACAAAACCGGAGCAGGCCCGTTCTGCCTCGCTGGCGCGGGTTGCTCCCACAAAAACCCGGAGCATGCTCCCACAAAAACCCGGAGCAGGCCCGTTCTGCCGGGCTGGGGCGGGTTGCTCCCGCGAAAACTCGGAGCATGCTCCCACAAAACCCGGGAGCAGGCCCGTTCTGCCGGGCTGGGGCGGGTTGCTCCCGCGAAA
>JBFWNU010000009.1:102487-303246 GCA_050250895.1 Vulcanimicrobiota bacterium
GGAGCAGGCCCGTTCTGCCGGGCTGGGGCGGGTTGCTCCCGCGAAAACTCGGAGCATGCTCCCACAAAACCCGGGAGCAGGCCCGTTCTGCCGGGCTGGGGCGGGTTGCTCCCGCGAAATCACGGAGCAAGCCAGGCGCTAGAAACGAGCGGGGCGCTTTTCTTGCACGGCCCGCACGCCTTCGACGAACTCGTCGCGGGCGTAGCTGCGGGCCTGGGCTTCGGCCTCGCGGGTGAGGGCGGCGTCGAGCAGCGCCGGATCGCCGCGCAGGTTAGAGAGGACTTCGGCGATAGCCTGGGGGCCGCCGGCCAGGATATCGCTGGCCATCTTCGAGGCTTCTTCGACCACCTGGCCGGGCTCGCTCAGGCGAGCCACCAGGCCCAGGCGCAGGGCTTCGTCCGCTTTGAGCATGCGGCCGGTCAGCATGAGATCGCTGGCGATGGCGGTGCCGACCGCCCGGGGCAGAAAGTGGGTCGCGCCCATGCCGGGAAAGAGCCCGAGGCGGGCAAAGGGGGCCGAGAAGCGGGCCGAGGGGTCGGCCACCCGCAAGTCGCAGGCGGCGGCCAGGCAAAAGCCGGCCCCGACGGCATGGCCGTTGATGGCCGCGATCAGGGGTAGGTTCAGCTCGCGCATGCCCAGGAAAGAGCGATAGAAGACCAGCATGCGACGGCGGTTCTCTTCGAGGTCGAGCTCGTGCTTGGCCAGCAGCATGTCGAGGTCGCCGCCAGCCGAGAAGGCGCGGCCGGCGCCGGTCAGGATAATGGCCCGCAGTTCGCTCTGGAGGCTCAAAGCGTTGACCAGGGCCGAGAACTCCTCGGCCATCGGCTCGCTCATGGCGTTCAGGCGATCGGGATCGTTGAGGGTGATGCGGCCCAGGCCGCCGGTTTGGTGAAAGTCGACTAAAGGCATTAAGATATCGTTTGCAGCAGCTTGATGGTTGGCATGGCGGCGCTGAGGGTGATGAAGCCGACCACAATGCCCATCACCAGCATAATCATCGGCTCGAGCATCGAGGTGAGTGTGGCCAGGGAGTACTCGACCTCTTCCTCATAGTAGCGCGCCACATATTTGAACATCTTGGCCAGGTCGGCCGATTCCTCCCCCACGCTGATGAGCTGCAAAGCTCCCGGGGGAAACACCTCGTGAGCGCTCAGACATTCGTAGACGGTCATGCCGTCGGCCAGATCGCCGCGAGCCAGCCGCAGCCGATGAGCCACGAACTCGTTGCCGGCCGCGTTCTCGGCTCGGGCCAGGGCCTGGGCCATGCCGATACCGACGTCCAACATGCTGGCCATAGCGTAAAGCACGCGAGAAGTTATGACCTTCTCGACCGTCTGTCCGATCATGGGCAGGCGTAATGGAATCGAGTGCAGCTTGCGCCGAAACTCGTGTCGCTTGCGCAACTCGCGCTCCCAATATGGTCGGAAGATCCATATCTCGAGGGCCACCAGCAAAGTGCCGAAGAAGGCGATAGGTATCCCCCGGCGGCTCATGATGAGGATCCGTGTGGGCAGAGGCAGATCGATCTTCATGCTTTCGAAGAGCGGCGTGATGGTCGGCAGCACGAAGTAGACGAAGCCCATCACGCCGATGGTCGCCACAATCATCAGAATGGCCGGATAGGTAAGGGCGGCCACCACCTTCTTTTTCATGGCTACCTGGCGTTCGAGCAACTCGGCCAGCTTCAAGAAAATCTCGGATAGCTGTCCCGACATCTCGCCGGTCTGCACCAGACCGATGAAGACCTGGTCGAAAACCCGCGGATAATCGCGCATGGCGTGGGATAGGGCAATTCCCGACGAGACTTTGATGGCGATGTCTTCCATCACGGGCGAGAGCTTGCTCTCACCGTCGATGCAGAACTCGAGCGTCGAGTGCACGGGAATACCGGCCGCGATCATGGCGGCCATCTGGCGGGTCAGAATGGCGATGTCCTCGCGCGAAGCTCTGGGACCGTCGGAGCCCAACATGGCTTTGAAGTGACCTTTGACGAAGGTGGTGGACTCGCCGGTGTCGGCGGCCGACACCCCCTTGGCCGGTTTAGGAGGAGGTCGTGGCGGCGCCTCGCGATCAGCCACCGCGGCGGCCGCCGTCATCACGTGCGAGCGGCCCTTCTTCTGCTCCTGGCGCAGCTCGGTGATCTGGGTCGTCGAGCGGACCCCCTCGGGGGCGGGCGGGTCGGGCTTGACCACCTTCATCTTCGAGGTCTCGAAGACGTTGACGGGCTTCTGGCCGGGGGTTACCACCTTCATTTCGGAGGTCTCACGGGGGTTGGTAGCCTGAGCCTGGGGAAAGACCACCTTCATCTGGCTGGTTTCGAAGGGATTGGCTCGCTCGGCCACCGGGGCGGTGGCCGGGTCGAACTTCAACCGTTCTTTCTTGGGCGGCGGGGGCGGCGGCGGGGGCTCTTTGGCAGCCGGAGGCGAGAACCCGCGGGCCGAGCGGATCATCGGCACCGCGTCGCGGTCGAGGTCCCCGACACAGACGGTGTCGTCGTAGGTGTCATCATCGATGATGATGCCGGGAGAAGGTTCGTCGAAGGCTTCGGGTTCGACCGGCTCGGGTTCGCCAAACAGCGAAGGTGGTTCGGGCTGACGAGCCCTTTGGGGCTTGGCCGCGGCCGGCGCCGGTTCGTCGAAGAGAGAAGGAACGTCGGCGAGCGGCGAGCTGGCCGGCTCGAGGGGCTCTCCGAACAATCCGCCGGCGGCCGGAGGCGGGTCGGTGGTCGGTTGGGCAAACACCGAGGGAGGCTCGGGCGGAGCCGTCAAGAACGAAGGGGGCTCTGGCTCGACGGGCTTGTCGGCGAACAGAGAGGGAGGCTCATCAAGAAGAAAGGTGGGCGGCTCGGGTTCCTCGGCTCTGGCTCCGAAAAGCGAGGGCGCTTGCGTTTCGGTCGCCGGGGGGTCCGAGAACAACGACGGGGGTTCCGGCACGGCCGGCCTCTGGTTCAGAAAGCTGGTGCGGGGCGCGCTCGTCTCCTCGAGGGGCGGAGGCGGCTCGAGCATCTTGGGCTTGGGGGTGGGAGCTTCGAGCGGCGGAGGGGGCTCGAGGGCCCTGGGTTTTTCGGGTTGGGCTTTGCTCTTGGCCTCGAAGAACGAGGGCAAGCCGAGCGCCGGCTTGGCCGGAGGCTCGGGCGAGGTCTCTTCGGCCACTGGCTCGGGCTCATCTCCGAAGAGCGAGGGAAACTCGAACGCCTCGGACTTCTTGGAGCCGCTCGAGGGCGGCTCGAGCCGGGCGGCCGGGAGCGGTGGAGCCTTGGGCTGTTCGCTCTCGAGACGTTGGAGTTCTAACGAGAGGTCCGGCAGGGGGGGCAACTGTTTGGGCTCGGACGGAACGACCGGGTCGAGCAACCGCAGCTCGTCTTCGAGGTTTGGCAGCGGCGGCAGAGAACGAAACCGGTCCTCCTCTGAAACCGGCTTGAGCGGACCCAGCTCCGGGGGAACTTCCTCGAGTCTGCGTAACTCCTCTTCGAGGTCGGGCAGAGGCGGCAGGGTGCTCTCGGGAAAGAGGCCCGCCCCGAGGTTCAGCACCGGCTCGGCCTCGAGTCGTTTGAGTTCTTCATCGAGATCGGGTAGGGGGGGTAACTTCGACTCAGGGAAGAGGGATGCCTCATGGCTCTCGAACTTGGGCAGCGCGTCGGGCTCGGTATCGAGTCGCTGGAGTTCCTCGTCGAGATCGGGCAGCGGCGGTAGCTCGCGCCGGCCGGGGACGGGCGGGTCGAGACGCCTGGGCCCCTCGGGCCCAAGGCCCGGAAGGCCGAGTTCGAGGGAAAGGTCTGCCTGAGAGGCCGGCCTGGGTGATTCGGGGGGCGGAGGGGGGGGCGTCCGGCCGAGATCCAGCAACTCGTCGTCGAGATCCGGCAAGGGGGGAAGCTCGCGTCGAGGCAATAGGGGCAGCCGGCTACCGGGATCCGAGACGTCGGACCTGGAAGCCCCGGCGATGGGCCAGCCGTCGTGACCCTCCTGCGGTTTTGGAGGTTCCAACGTGTCTTTCGACCTGGTCGCTCCTCGATGGCTCGAGGAATCCCTTTCCTGATAGCCTAGCTTCCGCGCCGCCCGGATGTTCTCCTGGAAAGCAAATGGGACGGGTAATGAGAGGCCGTGCGGCGAAGGTAGCTGAGGAATGCGCAGAGCCTTTTCGACCCTCGAGATGGTGACCGGTCTGGCGGTGGTGGTAATGGTGGTAGCCCTGTTCGTCGACCAGACCGGTATCCGGCATCGCGTGCTGGTCGGGACCAGCGCCCGGGGGCTGCAAACGGCCTTCGAGCAGTGGAAGGCTCAGGCGTCGGTCGACGGCACCATCAAGGTCGTATTTCGCCCTCGTGGCGGTCCCTATCAGAGCTTCACCCCTTCGCAAGGCGGACAGCCCGCCAGCACGCGGAATCTGCAGCGAGGCGTCTTCCTGCTTAACACCAACGGCCTGATCATCAACGACGAGATCACTCTCGACGCTCAGGGTCATCTGCTCGACGATGAAGGCAAGCCTCAGCCACTACCCGAGAGCCCGGTCTTGACCGTGGTCAGCAGCCAGTGCGACACGGTCAGTCACCTGCTCTTCCAGGCAGAGAGGGGGATTCTCGTTGGGTCCGGAGGATCTTGACGCGCTCGAGCAGGGTGTTGGCTACGCTATCGGGAGGGATGAGCTGGGCTCGCTCTTCACCCTCGGTAAGAATCGTCCGGCGGGTCGTGTCGATGACATAGACGCCCTGATTGGCATCGCAACGCAGCCAAAATCGCGTCCGCTCGGCGTCTAACGGCTCGAGGCTGCGCTCGTCGAGATAGTAGTGATGCCCCTCGCGATCGCTTGCGACATACGCCCAGTGCCGGCTGCGCCCGCTCAGGAAGAGGGTGAAGAAGGCGGCCAGCAAGACCGTGATCAGACCCTGGCGCCAGCGCCGCTTCACCGAATGACCTCAAAGGCTGCCAGCCGGACGGACTTGCGCGGCGATTCGGGTAGCGGCACCAGAGCTCCGACCAGACGCGCCCGAGGCGACACCCCAAGCCGGTGAGCCAGGACCTGTTGCCTGACCCCATCGGCCGGGTCCATTGCCAGCCGGCACGACCCCTCGTCGCTTTCAGGCAAGAGGAGCTCATAGGTCACCTTGTCCTGATAGGTCACGATGGCCGGCTGACCGACCAGGCGATAGGCCACAAAGTTCAGCAGATGCGAGGGTTGAGACGTGGGAACAGAGACCTCGGCCAATTGCAGGCGCAGTCGATTAGCGGCCGGGTCATCAGAAAACAACACTCCGGCCGAGCCCAGAAAGACCAATGTGGTGGGCTCGCCGGCACCCATGGCCAGACGAAAACGCAAACCACCCGACGAGGGTGTCGAGAAAACCACGCCGGAGCGTTTTGCCTCGACGGTCTCGACCACCAGCCAGTCCTCCTCCCACCCCACTCCGCAAGCGTCGAGCGCCACCGCCCCGGTGCGCACCATGAGCGGCTCGGCCAGGGCCAGGGCGTGGGCGGTTCGATAATGACGGCAGCCCGAGCTGACCCCCAGCAGCAAAAGGCCGACCAGCAGCAACTGTACGGGCAGCATCCTCCACAGTCTAACCCTTGAATCGAGGTCCTCGATGTCGCTCAGGTCAAGCTCGCTCTGGGTCCAACTGCGCCGGTTGCCTGCGAACGCCTCAGAGGCCACCGCCATCTTCTTGACCGGTCTGTCGACTTCGGTGGCCGGCAGGCTCGGGGTCAGTGTGGGAGCCGCGTTCGAGGCCTGTAGAAAGGTGCTGTTGGAGTGGAGCTTCGGCATCACGGCCACCAGTGCATGCCGCATCTGGCCGATGTCGTCGTAGCGGTCCTTCTTCAGCACCGAGGTAGCCCGCTCGATGATGGCGGCCAAGTCTGGATGGATGTCCGGATGGGTCAGGCTGAGCGGTTCGAGCTGGATCGAGGGCGACTCGGCGGTCAGGAGGTGATGCATAGTTGCGCCCAGCGAATACTGATCCGAACGGGCTTCGGGCTTCCCCTCGAACTGCTCGAGGGGAGCGTAGCCGATGGTCCCGACCAGGGTCTTGGTATGGTCGGTGCCCACCCCTCGAGCCAGACCAAAGTCGACCAGATAGACCTGGCGGTCTTGGCGACGCAAGATGATGTTGGCGGGCTTGACGTCGCGATGGATAATGGGCTCGGGTTGCTGCTTGTGGAGATATTCGAGAATGCGACAGAGTTGGATGGCGATATCGACCACTCGCTCGGCCGGCACCGGTTGACCAGTCAAGCGAAGATAGTCGTGGAGCAGATGCTGAAGGTCTTCTCCCTCGATGAAATCCATGACGATACAGCGAGCACCATCATGCTCGAACTCATCGACGAAGGAAGGGATACCCGGACAGTCCAGGCGGCGCAGCATGGCCACCTCTTCGTCGAACTTGCGCATCAGCAGTTCGAGGGGAGACTCGTCTTCGTCCTCCGAGATAGTGGCGGCGGCAAAGCGGTCGAGCAGCATGCGCTTGAGCGCGACGGTCTGCCCGGTGGTCTGGTCGAGGGCCCGATAGACCTCGCCCATACCACCGGCCTGGATGGGGGCCAGGATCTCGAAGCGCCCCCACAGCACCTCTCCTGCCTGCAGTGCCATAAGAGACGCACTTCGCCTTGAAACAAGAGAGCCCCCTTTCGGGGGCCCGCTCTACTTGGTGGCGACTTTGGGGAGGTCTTTTACCATTTCTTGCAGTTCACCGCTCTCGTACATCTCCATCAAGATGTCGGAGCCGCCTACGAACTGGCCTTTGATATAGACCTGGGGAAAGGTCGGCCATTCGGAAAAAATCTTCAATCCCTGGCGCAGGGCGTCGTCGTCAAGAATGTTGAAATCAGCGAATCTCACGCCCACAGCCTTGAGCACTCCAGCGGCGCGAGCGGAAAACCCGCACATGGGGAAGTCGCCGGTTCCTTTCATGTAGATGACCACGTCATTGTTCTTGACGTCGGATTCGAGTCGAGTTTTCAGTTCAGGAGACAAACTCATGGCATTACCAACTTTCTATTCCTGGGGGACCTGTGTCTTGAGTGCCAGCGCGTGGAGCGGCCCATCGAACGAGTCTCCGAGCGCGGCATAGACCATCTTATGCTGCTGGATCTTCGTTTTGCCTTTGAAACTGGGACTGATCACCAGGGCCTGGAAATGAGTGCGATCGTTTTGCGGGTCCTCGACCTTGACATCGGCATCGGGGATTCCCTGCCTAATGAGACGTTCGATTTCCTTGACTTCCATCGCGTTCCTTTCAGGCCCGGCCACGCCGGCACCAATCTTTGTTTCCCACCGCGGCGATTATAGAAACCCGCACTAGAAAAGTCAAGTTTAGTGGAGACTCTCGGCACTCATCAAGATGACTTCCATCTCGTTGGTGATCTCTTCCTGACGCAACTGATTGCGGCGTCGAGCCAGCTTTGCGGTTTTCTGCTCGAGATGGCGCAGGGCTCCCTCGAGATGCATACTGCGACGGCGGTTCTCGGCCATCAAAGAGTTATAGAATAGTTGCTGCAGCACGGCCAGGAGATAATGCTCCATCAGCTCCGCAAACGCCTGAGGCGGCGACAAGGTCAGGTCCGGCGGGTAGCCAAAAGATTGGGCCTGCTCGCCCACCGGCAGCGGCCACACCCGCTCTCTCACCACCTCCAACTCCACCGGATGATGGGTCAGGGCTTCCAGGCGAAAGGTCCCTCGACGGCTCAGACCAGTCAGAGCCTGGCTGAGGCCGACCAGGGCCCGGGTCACTTCTTCCGCCGTCACCGGACCGGGAAGAAAGGTGGTCAGCGGTCGTCCGGCCAGCCGCTCGGACAGCCTGGTGCCCACCACCAGAGCGGGTCCCTCAAAGCCCTCCAAGTTAGCCACCAGGGCGCTGTTGAAATCGCCGCAGAAGCCTCGCTCCGAGCCCATCACCAACAGAACTCGCACGGCCTCCTCGGGCCAGGCGTCGAGAGTAGGATTGAAGTGGACCAGGTCTTGAAGGGGAGTTCGAATCGCTTCCACCACCGCCGACTGGTGCTCTAGATAGCGAACTAGTCGGCGAGTCTCGATCAAGGCCATGGTCTTGAGGCTGTCGAGGATATCCCCGATCTCGGCCAGACTCGAGAGTCGCTTGCGAAGCTGCTGTAGGCCGCTCACGTGGGCTCCGTGGGCCAGAGTTTTGCTAGCCAGTCGAGCCAGGCCTGGCGGCCCGAATCAAGCTCAAGCGAACATTCGTCGAGCAGGCCCTGCAGACGGCGCAGTTCGGACATGGCCTGATCGGGCTCGAAACGGTCGAGTAGCCCCGCGTTGAAAGCCGTCATCTGAGCCAACTGAAGGCGGATGGACTGGGCCGCGAAGCGCTCCTGGCCAAGCATGGCTCGCAGTAACCCTCCGCGCTGCAAACGGGCTCGCATGGCTGGTTCGACCCGAGCTCCAAAACGGGTGAAATTCTCGAGTTCGAGAAACTGTAGGTATTCTAGCTTCATGCGACCGGCCTCGCGGTTGACCTCGGGATGCTGAGCCTTGCCCCCGATTCTCGACACCGAGCGAGAAATGTCGATGGCCGGGCGAAAGCCAGCCGAGAAGAGATCGCGATCAAGGAAGATCTGGCCGTCGGTAATGGAGATTACGTTGGTGGGAATGTAGGCCGAAATCTCACCCTGCTGGGTTTCAACGATGGGCAGGGCGGTCAGGCTGCCCCCGCTGGCCAGTCGGGTGGCTCGCTCGAGCAGGCGCGCGTGAAGCGAGAAGATATCCCCCGGATAGGCCTCGCGGCCGGGTGGGCGTCGCAGCAGCAAGGACAATTCGCGATAGGCTCTGGCATGGGTTGACAGGTCGTCGTAGACCACCAGGGTGTGGCGTCCTTCGGCCATCAGACCTTCGGCGATGGCACAGCCGGCGAAGGGAGCCAGATAGATCAGGCCCGGCAAGGCGCTGGCTTCGGCCATGACTACCACCGTGTGGGCCAGGGAGCCAAACTCCCTGAGCCGTTGAAAGACGTCCATCGCCGCCGACTGTTTCTGGCCGATGAGCACATAGACGCACACCACCCCCTGGTCTTTCTGGTTAATGACCGTATCCAGAGCGATGGAGCTACGCCCGAGCCCCTGGTCCCCAATCAGCAGTTGACGTTGCCCACGGCCGATGGGCAAAAGGGTATCGATGATCTTGATGCCGGTGTAGAGCGGCTCGTGCACGAAATCCCGCTGCAAAATGGAGGGCGAGGGAGCCTCCAGCGGTTGATGGCGGCCACAAACAGGATCCGGTTGACCATCGAGGCCCCGCCCCAGAGGGTCGACCAGTCTGCCCATCATCTCCATGCCGGAGGGAATCGAGAGGGCTTTACCGGTCAGGCTGGCCGGGGTTCCGGCCGCCAAGCGGACCGATTGGTGCAGTAAGATGACACCGACCTTCTCCAAACCGAGATGGAATACCAGCCCCTGGCTGCCCTCGCTAAAATGCACAAACTCTCCGATGGTGGCCGAGGGCAGGCCGCTAACCCAGGCGATGCCATCGCCCACCGACACCAGCGACCCCCGCTCCCAAACCCGCAACTCGGGCCGGTAGTCGCTCAGCCACCGGGCCTGGCGTTCGAGCAGATTATCGCCCATTGGTCGCCTCCACGAAAAGGGCCAGTTCGTCGCGCAGGTTGGCACCCAGAGAACGGGTGCCCCCCTCGATGCGCAGGCCGGCCAGCAGTTCGAGATCCTGCTCGAAATCGACCGGTCCCAGCAACGAACCAAGTCGCTTCTGCTGTTCGGGGCTCAACTCGAAGGCGCTGGTCACTCTCACTCTTGCCTTGGAGCGCACGGCCTGCAACACGGGTGCTTCCAGGCTGGCGATGTCCTCGAGCGCCATCTCCACCAGGCCGGCCTCCACTTCGGGCCGGGCCAAACGAGCCAACAAGCGCGACACGAAGACTGCGCCCTGCTCGAGAGCCTGGGTCTGATAACCGGCCAGGAGCGACTCCAACTCGCGCAAACCGGCCGCCCTGGCCTTCTCTCGCTCGGCCTCGAGATCCGTCTTGAGCAACTCCTTTTCCTGGCGCAACTCCTGGCGAAGCTGCTCGTGGGCCTGGTTACGCTCCTGCTCCCAAGCCTTGAGGCGGTCCTCGTACTGCTGGCGCAGGGCCTGGGCCTCGGCCTTGAGAGCCTCCGCCGTCGCCGCCTCGGCGACCATGGCCGCCCGCCTGCGGTCGATGGACTCGAGCACTGGCTTATAGAACCAATGCTTGAGCAGGGCCACCAGAATCAGAAAGTTGATGACCTCCAGCCCGAATGTGGTGGGGTTGAGTTCCATATTATCCGTGACCCAGCAGTGCCAGCAGAGGATTTCTAAACAACACGATCAGTACCACCACCAGACAATAAATGGCCAGCGATTCGATCATGGCCAGTCCGATAAAAAGAATGCGCGAGATGGACTTCTCGGCCTCGGGTTGTCGCCCCAGCGCGTCCAGGGCTTTGTAGATGGCCAGCCCCATGGCCGCCGCCGGGCCGAACACCCCGAGCGCGATGGCCACGAGCGCTGTCACCGTCGAGGCGGTTACGAATTGGGTCATTTCCATCAGTTTGTCTCCTCCAGGTTCTCTTTCTGGGTCTGGACACCGCCAGCGATATAGACCAGAGTCAGCACCCCGAAAATGTAGGCTTGCACCAGGGCTTCGATGATGTGCAACATCAAAATGGGAATGGGAGCCAGAAAGCCGGCCACCATCAAAATCAGTAGAGCCGTCATCTCCAAACTCATGACGTTTCCGAACAGACGCACCGCCAGCGCCAGGGTGCGACTCACTTCCGATATCAGGTGAAACGGCAGCAAGATGGGATTGGGGTGCAGATAGTGGGATAAGTACTTGCGCATGCCCACCGCCCGAATGCCGAACCAGTGCACCGAGAGAAAGCTGAGTACGGCCAGGGCGGCGGTGACGGACAGATCGCGAGTGGGGCTGTGCAGCCCCGGAATCAAACCCACCAGATTGGCCACCACCAGGACGATCCAGAGGGTTCCAACGAAGGGCAGGACCTCACGATGTCGCTCGCCCACGATGCCCTCGATGGCGCTATCGAGCGAGGCCACCAGACCCTCCACCGCCGCCTCGCGCCCGCCGACGGGCTCCGCTCCAGGCCTGACCAGATAGGCCAGGCCCACCAGGACGCCCGAGACCAGGTAACTGGTCACCACCGACCCCGTCACCTCGAGCGGTCCTAACTGGTAGGTTGCCTGACCGAGCATCGAGTCCATCAGACACTCCCCCTGACAAACAGATAGACGTTGATAAAGCCCACTACCACACCGCAAACCAGCCCCATCACCGTGCCAAAAGCAGAGTATTCCGCCTGGTGGCGGTCATACCAGAGCCCGGCGTAGGCTCCCAACACGATGGGCAGGGCCAACAGCAATCCGAGGGTGCCGAGGTAGCGGGTCTGAGCCAGCAAAGTGGGCCGCTCACGCTCCTGGCGCTTCATCCGCTGGGCTCTCAAGCCCACCTGTTTCTTGAACTCGCCCAGGTCAGTCACGCTCAGCCTCCAGCCGCCGCAAGCGCCGGAAGATCTCTTCCTCGAGCCGCGAGATGCTGCGCTTGACCTCGCCCAGGGTCGACTCTTCCAGGCTCAGTTGTCGCTCGAGTTCGCTCTCGACCTGACGGAAGTCGTTGCTCAGGAAGAAGCGACTGGTGCTAATCGTCAGCTGACCCTGGCAAAAATAGAGGGAGCCGCCGGGCAGGGCTACATAGGTCCAATCGTCTTCGAGGCCGCGAAAACGGGCCAGCCCGAAGACCAACGAGGTGAGAAATCGGTGGCGCCCGGCCTGGATGCCGAACTGGCCGCTGGCATCTTCGCCCACGAACGAGACCACCTCGGGCACCCGCTCCCGGTGGCTGGCATCGCGCAACTCGAGAGCGAAGGTCTTCATGCCATGGCCGCCTTCATGTAGCACTGGTCCTCGCTGAGATGGTCGAACTTTCCGGTCAGAAAACCGTCGCAATCCTCGAGGGTTATGGCCAGCGGGACCGAGGCTCCGGGCTGACCCGTCTGGTCGGTCATCACGTGAAATGGCTGGGTGAGATAGCGTTCTAGCTTGCGGGCTCGCAGCACCACCTGGCGGTCCTGAGGCGACAATTCCTCCAGGCCCAGCATGGCGATGATATCCTCGAGCGCCTCGTAACGGGCCAGATGCTCGCGCACCCCTTCGGCCACCTGGTAGTGTCGCTCGCCGACCACGTGGCGGTCCATCAGCTTGCTGCCCGACCGCAGCGGGTCGACGGCCGGATAGATCCCCTTCGAGGCCTGTCCGCGCGAGAGAATGATGGTGGTATCGAGGTGGCCCAGAATGGTGCTCACGGCCGGATCGGTCATATCGTCGGCCGGTACATAGACCGCCTGCACCGAGGTAATAGCCCCGGCGGCCGTTGATGAAATGCGGTCCTCGACTTCGGCCACTTCGGTATCGAGGGTAGGCTGGTAGCCGACCGTAGCCGGCATCCTCCCCAGCAGGCTCGAGATCTCGCTGCCCGCCTGCACAAAGCGAAAGATGTTGTCGACCAGCAGCAGTACCTCGGTACGCAGGCTGTCGCGCAGGTATTCGGCGTAGGTCAGGGCCGTCAAGAGCACCCGGAAGCGCACTCCCGGCGACTCGTCCATCTCGCCGAAAACCAGCAAAGAGCGAGGCAAGACGCCCTTCTGGCGCATCTCGTGCCAGAGTTCGTGACCCTCGCGGATACGCTCGCCCACCCCCGCAAAGATCGAGACGCCCTGATGCATGGCCACGATAGCTTGCATGAACTCCATGATGAGCACGGTCTTGCCCACCCCGGCCCCTCCGAACAGTCCCGTCTTGCCGCCTCGAATGAAAGGACAGAGTAGATCCACCACTTTGATACCGGTCTCGAGCACCTCGGGCGAGCCGACCGTGTTGATGAAGTCCTTGGGCTGCCCATGAATCTGGCGCCGCTGCTCACCGGCCAGAGGCGGTCCACCATCGAGAGGCTGGCCAAACAGGTTCACCACTCGCCCCAGACACTCGTCCCCCACCGGCACATCCAAGGGTCCGCCCGTATCGAATACGGTCAGACCCCGACGCAGCCCCTCGGTGGTGTGCATGGCCACGGCCCGCAGGCGTCCTTCGTCGAGATGCTGGTGAACTTCGAGCAGGTAGTCCTGGTCGTCATGCTCTACTTTGAGAGCCTGCCGCAAAGGGGGCAAACGCTCGACCTGAACCACCACCACTGGCCCGTGGATTTCGGCTATAGTCCCGATCGGTATCACCTGCAGATCGTAGCCCAGCCACCCCGACGGAGCTATGACGTGGATCAGCGCCGTCTGGTAAGACCCGTGAGCAGGACAGACATGCACCTCATGGAACTAGTGTTCGATGGCGATTCCCAAGATCAACGATCTAGACAACAAGCAATGGAAAGACTACGGCGACATCCTGACCGATAGCCTCTGGCTCATCAACCGCCGTGACAACACCGGCTCGCACGCGCCCGACTACTGGGGCAACTACATTCCCCAGATTCCCCACCAGATGATGCGGCGCTATACCCGCAAAGGCGACTGGGTGCTGGATCCCTTTCTGGGGAGCGGAACCACTCTCATCGAGGCCCAGCGAATGGGTCGCCACGGCCTGGGAGTCGAGTTGCAACCGCGGGTGGCCGAACTGGCCCAAGAGCGCATCCAGGCCGAGAAAAACCCTCACGCGGTCAAAGCCGAGATCGCGGTGGGCGACTCCAGCAGCTTCAACTTCAAAAAGCATCTGGGCAAGCTCGGGGTCAAGTCGGTCCAGCTCGCCATGCTACACCCTCCCTATTTCGACATCATCCAGTTCAGCGAAGACCAGCGCTGTCTTTCCAACGCCACCGACATCGACAGCTTTCTCGAGTCGATGCGAAAGGTGGTGGCCGGCTGCAATAGCGTGCTCGACCCGGGACGCTTCCTCTGCCTGGTCATCGGCGACAAGTATGCCAAAGGCGAATGGATCCCGCTGGGCTTTCTGACCATGCAGGTGGTGCAAGAAGCCGGCTTTACCCTCAAAAGCATCGTCGTCAAGAACTTCGAGGAGACGGCCGGCAAGAAAGGAGCCCAGCAGCTGTGGCGCTACCGGGCCCTGGTTGGCGGCTTCTACGTCTTCAAGCACGAATACGTCTTCGTCTTCCAGAAAAACCGCCGTTAGGTAGGCGCTGGCTGGGTTTAACCCGGGGACGTTGGCGCTTGCTGGAGTTTAACCCGGGACGTGCGTGCTTGCTGGAATTTAACGCGGAGATCAAGGCGTTCTCGGAGGGCGCGGAGAGGTTGGCGCTGATGCGGGGGAGGCGCCGGTGGCGTCGGCGGCGGCGAGTTGTGCGCCGTACAGTGACGATTTGTGAGTGTACGGCGCAAGTGTGCGCCGCACAGTGGTCCTGGTGGTGTGTGCGGCGCACACCGGGCTGGTCCAGCTGCACCGCGTCATTAGTCGCCAAATGCCGCCCCCGCTGGGGCGGACCTGGTGAGGCCTGTGACCCGCCCCGACCCCGGCTCGCCGCCGTTCTTCCGCACGGAAGAAGCATCTTCCAGATGGAAGTGGGAGGTGACCTGGCCAGGCGAGTACGGCACCACCAGGTGCCGAATTCGGCGCTACCCGGCGCCGTACTCCGAGCCCAACCCGCCAAACCTGGCCAAAGCCGCTGCACCTGCACCGCGCCAGTAGTTGCCGAATCGCCGCCCTCGCTGGGGCGCACCTGGTGAGGCCTGTGACCCGCCCCACCCCCGTTGCGCCGCCCCGGCCGTCGCCGCGCGCCTCCACCCAAATCAAATTCATGTCCGTCCCAGGATCACACTCCTCCGCGGCCCGCCGCGGATCTCCCAAATCGAGCACCCACCTTCGAGATGCCCCCACCCCCTCAGCGCCTTTGCGAACTCGGCGGTTTCCACAACCAGCGCTCCCCTCGGCCAACGCCCACTCCTCCGCGGCCCTCCGCGGTTTTCCCCAGGTCGAGCGCCCACCTCCGAGAAGCACCACCCCCTCAGCGCCTTTGCGAACTCGGCGGTTTCCACAACCAGCGCTCCCCTCGGCCAAACGCCCTCTCCTCCGCGGCCCACCGCGGATCTCCGCGGTTCCCCCAACCGGCGCGCGTTAGTTCTTCCGCTGGATGCGGGCCAGCAGCTTTTTCAGGCCGCTGGTGGGTTTGACCAGATCCTCGGCCAACTGATCCATCTCCCGGGACCGAATGGGCTCGAGGGTCTCGCTCGCCTCTTCTTCCAACATGCCCTGTTCGCCCGCGGACCGCTCTTCGGCCCACTCCAGCGGAGGCAGATCGTTCAGGCTGTTGAGCCCAAAGTGGCTTAAGAACTCGGGGGTCGTGCCGAACTGAAAGGGGCGGCCCGGCACCTCGGCCCGGCCCATCTGGCGCACCAACTGCAAGTCGACCAGTTGAGCCAGGGTGCGGTCGCAGTTGATGCCGCGATAGCTTTCGAGTTCGGCCCGGGTGATAGGCTGTTTATAGGCGATCACCGACAGCACCTCGAGTTGAGCCCGGGTCAACCGTTTCTTGGTCTGCACCCGCAGCAGCTTTTCGACATAGGGAGCCGTCTCGGGGCTGGTGACCAGGCGCAGCGACCCGGCCACCCGTTGCAGCTCGATGCCGCGGCCTTCGAGGGCATTGGCTAGCCTTTGCAAATCTTGACTGACCAGCTCGTCGTCCCAACCGGTGGCCTCGGACAGATCCTTTACGCGCAGAGGCCCGGGGCTGGCGAACAGCATGGCCTCGATGGCCCGCACCCGCTCGCTGGGGGGCGGTAGCACTTCACTCATGCGCTCTCCTTGTGTTCGATCTCGATGTCCTCCTGGTAGGACTCCTGATGGAGAGTCACTCGGCCGCGCCGAGCCAACTCGAGCACGGCCAGGAAGGTCACCACGATCAGGCCCTTCGACGGGTTACCCCCGAGTAGCTGCCGGAAGAAGGCTTTCGGTTTTCCGCTCAGCCAATTCCAGATCTGAGCCATTCGCTCGGGCACCGAAATCTCGATCTTCTTGAAAGTCGGAGCCGGTTTGAACGGCTCGCCCTTGGGCTTGAGCAGGCGCAGACTGGCCGCGTGCAGCGAATTGAGCGAGACATCCAGAGCCGGCATGTCGAACTCGGGCAGCTCGCATGGGTGGGGATAGCGGGCCAGGCTGCGTAGCTCGCGCTCGCCCAGAATGTCCGAGATCTGCTTCATCAGTTTGTACTCACGCAGGCGCTCGACCAGGTCGTTCGGCTCTTCCTCCGAGGCCTCTTCGCCCATTTCTTCGGCGCTCAGCGGCGGCGGCTCGGGCAGCAAGGCCCGGGACTTGATCTCGAGCAGTTGGGCGAAGACCACCAAATACGAACTCTCGATCTCGATGTCGAGGTCTTGCAGGGTCTCGAGGTACTGCTGATACTGCCCGGCCACTGCTGCCAGCGAGATCTCGGTGATCTCGAGTTTGGCGTGATCGACGAGATGAAGCAGCAGGTCGAGGGGGCCCTCGAAGGCTGGCAGCTGGACTCTGTAACCGGTGCTCGGCCCCTGCGGCTTTTTGAACACCTAGGTCCCCGTGAAGAGCCCGACCAGCGTGCGCAGCACGGGCTGGAAGATGGGGTCGCCGATAAACTGAAAGCCGACGAAGAGGATGATGACGGCCCACATACCGGCCGCCTCTTCCCAGTCTTGCATCTGATAGGCGAAGGTGCGGGGCACCACCACCTGCACGATTTTCCAACCGTCGAGGGGCGGGCACGGGATCAGGTTGAACAGCCCGAAGCCGGTGTTGGCCAGCACGAACACATAGAGAAACGTGATCAAGGTCGGCTCGTGGACGACGGCGAGTAGCAGCGGCAAGCCGCCCAGAAAGGCCAGCACGAAATTCGAGAATGGGCCGGCGAAAGCTACCAGAGCCGCGTCGAGAATCGGCTTTCTAAAGTTGTCTCGGTTGATCATCACCGGCTTGGCCCACCCATAGACCAGTTGGCCGTGACTCATCATGATCGTGAACAGCATCACCAAAGACCCGATCGGGTCGAGGTGAACCAGCGGGTTGAGCGTCAGCCGACCCTCGTATTTGGCGGTCGGGTCACCCAACTTGTAGGCCATCAAGCCGTGGGCATACTCGTGCACGGCGAAGGCGACCAACAGCGCCAGAAATGCCGAGATAAGGACGGTGATGCTCACCTGTTTTGGGTTCGGGTCTGCCTTCGGGCCTTCCTGCGAATGTAGGCTCGGCGGGCTTGGGTGAGAGGGGGGTCCGAACCGGCGGAAGAAGGAGCCTCTCAGGAGGTTTGATGGCCCTCTGGAACTTGTTCGCCTCGTTCTTTCGGTCTCCGTCCAAAGAAGAGCGCCGCGCTTACCGGCATTCGGCCAAGAAGGAAGAACCGGTCCGCGTCGACACGCTGCTGAAGAAGGTCGAAAGCGAGCTGAAGTGGTCGGTCGACCTGTCAGCCGTCCCGACCGTGGCTCCTCGACTGCGACTTGAACTAGACGGCAGCTTCAAGCCTTTTCTCTTCGAGGACGGGCTCTTCGTGGTCCACGGTTCGGTCATCAAGCGCTTTGACTTCGATGGCCAGCCCACCGGCGAGCTGGCCGCCCCGGTGGCGGGGGCCAAGCCGGTGCACGCTATCGATCCGGACCGATTGGTGATGCACGCGGACCCTCAGTGGTTCGTGTGGACCCTCTCGAGCAACCGCTGGGACCGGGTCGACCCCGCCTGGGAGAAACTGGTCGCGATCGGCTGGGTGGGCGAAAAACTGGTGGGGTTTAGCCACGAAGACCGATCGGAGCGCTCGGAAAACTACGACTCCTACGAGATAACCTGGCTGATCAACCCGACCAGCTGGAAGCTGCGCCGGGCCCCGGACCCTTCCCTGGGAGGCAAGCTCAAGGCCAGTATCACCAACTACTTCGGAGACCTGCACACCGACTACCGCCGTTCCAGCCTCAGTCGGATAGAGTACCGGGCGCTCTCTCTGCTCGGAGAAAGAGAATCGAATCCCAACGAGCCCGGGGGAGACGGAGCGACTTTTTCGCAGGGCGAGAGTATCGCCAGGCCGCCCTTCCACTGGTCCGCCTATCCCGAGCACCACGAACCGAAGAAGGATGCCTTCTCGGTGCTGGGGCGCCAGGGCGCCTTGTGCGGGACCCGGCCGGGCGTGTTCCTCTATTGGTATAATCCCGGACTGGTCCCAATCCGCTGCGCCGATTGCGACCGAACCGTGCCGCTCACCCGCCAGGCTTGCGCCTGTGGGGCTTCGTTGCCCGAGGGTTCGGCCCGCCCGGGGCCGCGATTTTCGGGCCAACTCGAGGCCCAACCCGATTTCTGGCAGCGTTGGCACGGGGCCGCCCGGCTCGATGGCCTCATCTCGCCAGGTCGCCTGACGGTATCCGACGACGAAGGCGTCATTCTGAGCGCCGAATTCATTCAGGAGAGGAGCCTGCCCAACGAGGTCATCCTGGCCCAGAGCCAGGCCCGGCTCTATCTCGTCTGGGCATCCTCGCTCACTGACGGTGGCCGGCTGGCCGAGTATCGACTCGACCCAGAATCGCTCGCCCGCCCGCCCCAGTTCTACCAGCTCTTCAATCGACTGGAGCGAACGGTCCAGGGTGGGCCCGCCGAATTCCCCTGCGACCTCCGCGGCCTCGTACTCGAGGGGAACCATCTGTGCCTGGATACCATGGCCGGGCCCCAGCGCCTGCGCATCGAGCCTGAGGGGCTCGTCCTGGAGGCTAACACTCCATCAGTAGCAGATCATTGACGTTAGTGCCGGTGGGGCCGGTCTTCAAGTGGCCGCCGGCCCGCTCGAAGAAAGCGTACGAGTCGTGAGCCTCGAGATAGAGCGAAGCCTCGAGGCCAAGATCCAGAGCGGTGGTCACCGTGGCCCCGTCGACCATGGCTCCGGCCGCGTCGGTGGGTCCGTCGGTCCCGTCCGAGGCGCCGGCCAGCAAGCGCAGGCTCGTGTCCTGAGCGGCCAGGGCGAAGGCCAGAGCCAGCTCCTGGCAGCGTCCGCCGCGACCCGAGCCAGATAGGGTGACGGTGGTCTCGCCGCTGGCCACCACCAGACCGCGCCAGCCACCAGCCTGGCGGCGTCGCCCTTCGGCGGCCAGTTGCTCGGCCACCAGCCGGGCTTCGCCCTCGACCCGGTCCGACCACAGCTCGACCCGCTCGAAGTGGTCGCGCCCAGCCGTCAGGGCGGCCTGAGCCAGAAGCCGGTTGTCACCCACCACCCGATACAGCGAGCGAGAAAAGACCGCTTCGTCGCCCTTCGGGGTCTCGCGCATCGGCAGCTCCAAGCCCATCGAGTCGGCCAGCGTCCGGGCCTGGGCCAGGGTCGAGCGGTCTGGCACTGTCGGTCCCGAGCCGATCACGTCGGCCGGGCTGCCCACCACGTCGCTGAGCGCCAGGGTCACCAATGGGCCGGTCACGCGCAGGGCCAGCTGCCCCCCTTTGACTTGCGAAAGGTGCTTGCGCACGATGTTGACCTGCTCGATGGTTGCGCCGCTGGCCAGCAGTCGCCGGTTGACCTCGGCCAGGTCAGCGAGCGTCAGGCCTGGGACCGGAGCGACCAGCAGCGAAGAGGCTCCTCCGCTCAGGGCCACCAGCACGCGCTGATCCCAGCCATCGAGCTGGCGCAAGATGAACTCGGTGGCCTCGAGCCCGCGCTGGTCGGGCACCGGGTGGGCGGCCTCGAAGAGAGTCAGGCGAGGGTGGACAAAGGTGCCCAGGTGCTCGTCTTTGGTCAGAACCACGCCCCCCGCCAACTGCTCGCCCAGCTGCTCGGCGCAAGCCCGGGCCATGGCCGGGGCCGCCTTGCCCACCGCCAACAGCCAGGTCTGGGCTGGGCCAAGCTCGGGCCAGTTGGAAATGACGGCCTGGTAAGGGTCCACCGCCTCGAGGGCTTGGCGAAAGATCGCTTCGAGGGGCATGAAAGCCCATTCCCATCGGCTCAAGAACTCCCTGCCCAGACTAGAACATGTATACCAGGAACCCATCCCGAGAGGGCGAAGCTGGGCACATGGCTAGCGAGCACATTCGACTCATGATCGTTGACGACCAGCGGCTCTTTCGAGAAGGTATCAAGAGCCTTCTCAAAACCCACGATGGCATCGAGGTCGTGGCCGAAGCCGAAGAGGGCCAGCAGGCCGTCGAGATGGCGCCAGACTGCGCCCCCGACGTGATCTTGCTCGACTTGAACATGCCCGGGATCGACGGCATCGAGACCTGCCGGCTGCTCAAGACCGAGCTGCCCAGCAGCCGCATCGTGATCTTGACCGTTTCGAAAGAACTGGCCTCGATCGTGAGCGCGGTCAAGGCCGGGGCCAGCGGCTATTTGACCAAAGACACTCCTTCCGAGAAGGTGGTCGAAACGGTCAAGCGCGTCTATCGCGAGGGCAACATTCTCGAGCCGTTGCTGGCCGACCGGTTGCTCGACGAGTTCACCAACTTCACCGAAAAGAACAACCAGGCCCCCGAGGCCGGGCTATTCGCCAGCCTCAGTCCGCGCGAAAACGAGATTCTCAAGTTGGTGGCCGGGGGACGCCCCAACAAGCTAATCGCCGCCGAACTCAAAATCTCCGAGCACACCGTGCGCAACCATATCTCGAACATCTTCCAGAAGCTGCAGGTCAACAACCGCACCGAAGCCACCGTGCTGGCCATGAAGCGAGGCCTGATCTAAGACCGCTCGTGGCAGGTTCTACCAGTAGCCTCACTTAATTAACCTAGAGTGGGCAGTTATGCAGACGATCTTCGGCAGCAGCTCAGCGAGCTATTGCCGACCAACCGACCGCCCCGGGCCAATCAAGAAGAGCTGACCACGTTCACGCGGCAACTGGCGGCCATGCTCGAGTCGGGCATTCCCCTCTTTCGAGCCGTCGACTTCATGGCCGATAGCCTCGATGACAACGGGCTACGGCGCGTCTTGCGCGAGGTGGCCTCGGATCTAGCGGTCGGCAAATACTACTCCAAGGCTCTCTCCAACCATCCTCAGGTCTTCAAAGAGGCCTACTGTGCGGTGGTTCAGACCGGTGAAGCCTCGGGCCAGCTCTCGACCGTGATGGTGCGCCTGGCCGACCTGATGGAGCGGCAGCTGCGCATGCGCAAAAAGCTCATCTCGGTCTTGACCTACCCGGCCGTGCTCACTTTCGCCTCGGCCGCGAGCATCGTCTTCTTCATGGTCTTCCTGTTGCCCCAGGTTCAGACCCTCTTTGACGGCCTCAACGTGCGCCTGCCGCTGCCCACCCGCATCGTGCTAGGAGCCCGAGCCTGGATTATGCCCGGTCTGACCGTGCTGGCCCTGGGGGCGGTGGGTCTGTGGCTGGCCCGGCCCTATCTGCGCAACCGGGCCGACCTGCGCCGTCAAATTCACAGGTTCTGGCTCGAGCTACCCATCATCGGCACCCTGGCTCACAAAATGAGCATCGCCGAGGTGCTGGTGGCCTACGTCACCATGCTCGAGGCCGGTCTGACCGTGGTCGACGGCCTCACCCGAGCCGCCTCGACAGCCGGCAACTCGTGGGTCAAACACCAGATCCTGGCCTCCCGCCAGATGATGTTCGAGGGTGAAAATCTTTCTGACGCCTTGCGCACGACCGGGGTGGTGCCCGACATGGTCTTGCACCTTCTCACCGCCGGCGAAGAATCCGGTGACGTGCCCCTGATGGTGCGCCACGCGGCTCATATCTATGAAGAGGAAGTCGAGCTGTCGCTAGAGTCGTTCTCGGCTCTGCTCGAGCCGATCTTGATGGTGGTCATGGGCCTGCTGGTGGGCTTTATCGTGCTGAGCGCCATCTTGCCCACCGTCGAGCTGATCAAGAGCTTCTGAGCTAGAAACGAAGGCGGACGGGCCCCGACCGCTTTTCTTGAGCCAGCACGCGCTGACGCACCGTGGCCGCCTGGCCGGGTTCGGGAGTGGGCTCTTCCATGAAGATCAGCCGCAGCGAACGCAGTTCAGAAGAGCCATCCCAGTGGCGGGCTCGATAGTCGAGATAGGCGACGCCCAGCTCGGGAAAGTCGTCCTGGGCGAGATTCTGCAGCCAGCGCCGCCAGCGTTGATTGGGAAACTGCCCGGCCATGTTGGCCGGCTTGGACAGGTCGAGCGGCCTGGGTGTTCGGGTGAGGTCCCATGCTTGCCCGTTGGCGTCGACCGCCTCGACCACGAACCAACCGTCTTCGCGAAAGGGCTCGGGCCCAAACAAGCGCCAGACCTGCTGCTCGCAGGTTAGCAGACCGAACCAGCGCATCACGGTCGGGGCGCGGCTGTGACTGGGGTCGAGCATCCACAGATTGATGGCCACCAGATAGGCGCAAGTCAGCGCCAGGAAGGCCTGCAGACCAACCGGAGGGTTAGGGTAGTCTTGCTCTGGCTCGAGCGGCTCGGGCCACCAGTTCGAGGGGATGAGCGCCAGCAGCGAGACCAGGGCGATAGGCATGAAAAGCCCCAGGTGCAAGGTGGCGGCGATGCCCAGGTGAAAACACAGCGCCAGGCCCAGAAAGATGGTGCGCCAAGTCTTGACCCAGAACGGCAGCAGCAAGAGGACCGGCAAGGTGAACTCCAGAGCCAGGACGGCGAAGGTCAGGGCTTTGAGCACGCCCGGATAGCCTAGCAGCCACAGTCCGAACCGAGTAGTGAACTGCTCGATGCTTAGCGTATAGTAGAGGGCTTCGCCGGTCTTGCGCCAGACATCGCCAGACTTGTTCAAGGCTGCAAAGAGATAGAGCAAGATGACCTGCAACACATAGCCAAAGCTGGCCCATCCCAGGTAGAGACCGCGCCGGGGTGGTTGGGGTTCCGTCGAAAAGCGGGCTTCGACCGGCAAGAACATGGTCCAAAAAAGCATCACCCGCAACAGCTCGTCGCCTCCGTCGAGCACCAGCGGGTTGCGCAACTGCAACGAGCAAACCATGAACCAGGTGGCCAGACCCGCCCAACGGGGGTGATAGCCCAGGGCCAGAGCGGTGGCCGCGGCCGCTGTCAGGGCAAAGAGGATGGCCTGCCCCAGTGCACTGCCGGCGGCCAGAAACAGGTTATAGCGAGGGACGGCCCAGGGTTGAGCCAACAGCAGCGCTCGAGGCAGCACCCCGGCATCGGTGTAGAAAACCGTCAGGTCGCGCAGGCGAAGGATCACGTCCAGGCACACCATAAAACCCAGCCCTGCCCGCCACACAGCGATCGAGCGCGGGTCGAGAGCGAAAGGGTTGGGCCCGCGGTCTGGTCTAGCCTCGCGCGCCAACTCTTGACCGCAACAGCAGATAGTAGCCGGTGGGTCCGGTGTCATTGGGGTTCCCCACCTCGAGGGCGACATCGAAAGCCCTTTTAGCCGTCGTGGCGGTACTGGTGCCGGGCAGGATCCCCGCAGTCGGATCATAATCTGAAATGGTCAGCGACTCGACGTCGCTAGCCACGATCCGGGCGTCGAGTCCGGCCGTCGAGGCAAAGTAATTGGTGTCGCGGCTGCCCATGGCACTGGCCACCGTGGTCGGACTGCTGTCACCGTTCACGCTTCCTCCCCCGCCCGGCAGCAGAGTCGAGCCGGGAACCGCCTCTTCCTTGCGATACACCTTGCGCTCAGTCGCGTCATAATAGTAGCAGATGAAGCGCTTCCAGATGATGCGCGAGTCGGCGCCGTAATGAATCTTGCCGTCCTGGCCCACCGGTGAGGCAAAGACCAGACCGGGATAAGGGGCCGCGTAGCTTTCGATCAAGTCTTCGCGGGCGCTGACCGCTTCCAGGGTCATCTTGTTGAGAAAAATCAAGGCCGAATTCTGGGCGTCGACGGCCCGCTGATTGGTGCGGAAGTACTGGGCTCCCTCGCGAAAGATCTGATAAGCTCCGTAGACCACGATGGACATCACGAAAGAGGCCACCATGACCTCAAGCAGAGAGATACCTCGACGTTTCATCGCTGGGCTCCCCGATAGATCCAGGTGGCATAGGTGACCTGATTGTTGTTGCCCCCACCAACGTCGCTGCCTCGCTCGCTGTGCCACGAGACCGTTACGGTCAGCTTGGAGAGCTGTTGTGAAAGGTCGGGTATGATCTGGGGGGAGCCGTTGTTTTCGAGGGTCTCCCATTCGAACTCGAAGGTGGTCTGCCCCGAGCGAGACCGGATCCTTCGGTCGAGTTGGATCGAACCCGTTCCGTTGGGATTGGCCACCAGCCAGTCATACCCGTTGGCAATACAACCTTCAGCCACGCTGCGGGCCACGTGATTGGCGGCCAGCCGGGTGGCCGACTTGGTGAGAGCCGAGTCGTAAAGAGCCCAAATCGTGGTCAGGAAGATGGCGACCACCACGAAGATCGAGGCTGCCACGATAGCCTCCAGCAGGCTGTGTCCACGAACTCTGGACA
The DNA here is from genome assembly GCA_050250895.1 of Vulcanimicrobiota bacterium. Classification (GTDB taxonomy): domain Bacteria; phylum Vulcanimicrobiota; class Xenobia; order Xenobiales; family JADMJV01; genus CAYRFU01. The sequence goes on from JBFWNU010000009.1 coordinate 126,774, forward strand.
TGCTCAAACGCTGGCGTTGACTTTCATACTCCCGCCGCCGCAGCCGCAGCCACCCGTGCCGCCGGTCCCGCTCGTGCCCCCGGAAGTTCCCCCCGAGGTGCCGCCTGAGGTGCCCGAGGTTCCCCCTGAGGTGCCCGAGGTCCCTCCCGACGTGCCCGAGGTCCCTCCCGACGTGCCCGACGTGCCCGATGTGCCCGATGTGCCGCCGGTGGCGGTGATGGGAGCTAGCAGGGTGGGTAGCGGCACCGACTCGCCAGCAGCCGCCGTCATGCCGATCAAGACCAGATCATAGATCGTCCCGAAGCGAGCCGGATCGGCCAGCGTCCGGTCATAGTGCAGGGTCCCATCCAGGTTGACCGTGTCGGCCATCACTGCCCCAAAAACCTCGGAACCGGCCGCGACGTCAATGGTGAACCCACCGTTGCCGGCGGCCACGAAAAAGCCACGAGTGGCGGTCACCGTCATGGATTTGGTCGGGTCTAGCCCAAAGAACTTCAGGCGCTCGGGCTTCTGTTCCGGAGTGAGAGCCGGGTTGCCGTTGAGATTGATATTGCCGGTAGCCATGACGATGGCGTTGCCGATACCCGTAACGTTGATGGTGACTCCCGAGAGAGTAAGGTCTCCCGAGTAGAGATAGACGGTGCCGCCGCTGAGGTTGATGGTGGAGGTGATGGGGGGGAAGCTGACCGCCCAGGTGGGAGGAGCGATGTTCGGAACTTCCTTGGCCTTAGCCATCGAGTCCAAAGACCCGGCGATGCCCGCCTGGGGAGCCGCGTGTGGGGCAGCCATGGCCCCGCCCATGGCGCCCACGCCCAACAGACCATCACCCGCCACCGGACCCGAGGCGGCTAGATCGCCAGAGGTGGTGGAATTGGTGGCCACCGGCGCCAGGGGCGGCGAAACCCCGGGCACTGGCGGAGACACGTCGGAATCGTACCAGTCGACCACTCCCCCGGCCCCCACCGTCACGTTGGAGTTGCCGAAAATGGCGTAGTCGAGAATCGGAAAACCGGGAGCGACCGAAGCTCCCATCGACGACGAAGAAGCCTCGACGGCTTCCCCGACCTGACCCACCGAGACGATATAGAAATGGTTCTCGGGAATGGGAGTGCCGTCGTCGGCCACGGCCGTTTGCCCGGCCAGACCGGCGATGTTGTGATAGATCCTGGCGTTGGCCGTAACCCCATTGCGCAGGTCGGCGACGATGCTGGGATCGATGGCTAACCAATCGACCGGAAAGGAGGCGGGACGTTCGCGTAGCGCCGCCAGCGCAATGTTGATGCCCGAAAAGGCTGCGTAATGAGCCTGATCGACCTGGCTCTCGCGGGTTACGCGTCGCAGGCTGGCGGCGGCGTCAGCACCGATAATCCCTGTGAAGGTGGCCAGGATTGCAGCCACCCCGAGAACCACGACGATACCGTACCCCCTGAGTTTTTTTCGGAGAAACGTTGCCATGTGGCCACCTCGCCTTACTATTCTTCTCTGTCGGGGGCTCGACTCCTGTCAGACGGCTCAACCGAGCCGCGCCAGAGCGTTCGCGACTGCAAACTGCCGTCGGGCTGGCGAAATTCAAAGCGCAGCGTCACCTCTCGCACGATTTGGTGGGGATGCGCCCGTCGGTAGCGCTCTACCTGGTAGTGCACGTAATTCGCCACAAATGGTTCTCCCACGGGGAAGAGGAGAGTGATGGAGAACATCCGCCAGCGATGGTCGGGAAATAAATTATGCTGACGATCATAAGTAACCGGTCGGTCGCGCAGCAGGTCGATTCCCTCGGGCACCGCCTCGAGCACGAACCAACCGTCATAGGGCGGCAGAGGCCCGAAAAGGTCCCAGTGTTGCTCGAGCCGTAACAGGCTCCCGAAGGTCTTCAGCGGCTCGGGGATGCGTCGCGAGTCGAGCTCAGGAAACATCAGCAGGTTGCAAACCAGGGTGTAGGCCACGCACACCGCCAAAAAGACCTTCTGGGCCCACCCCAGCGAAGGCAACGAGCGGGGCGAGGCGGGGCCAAACCGTCTCTCCAGATGCGAACTCAAGAACACTCCCGACCGCGACTGCCAGAACGAGGGTGGCAACAGTCCTAGAACGGCGATCAGGGCGATGATCGGAAAGATGCCCAGGTGGAACAGCAGCCCGATGAGGAGGTGGAAGACCACCAGCGCTGCCACCGTGAGGTTGCGAGTCTCTTCGATAAAAGCCGGGCTCAACAGCAGAAAGCCCACCATGATCTCGCCGAAGACAAGCACGTAATTGAGAGGGTGCAACAGTTCGGGATAGGCCGAAAGAGCCTGGCCCAGCCCGGTGGCAAACAGAGCGCTGCGTAGCGACAACCATAGCCCCTGGCCATTCTCTGACCAGGCCTGACCGTGCTTGAGCAACCCCGCGAAGAAATAGACCTGAGCCAACTGGAGGGTGAAAGCCACCGTGGCCACATTGCGAACCACGTTGGACTGCTCTGGCGGCGCGGGGCTCTGCGACCAGCGGCCGTCAAGCGGCAAGAAGAAGCCCCAGAAGAGAACCAGGATCAGTTCCAGGTCGCCGCGGTCGGCCACCAGAGGATTTCGCTCACAAAGCGAGTTCACCAGCAGCCACAGAGCCGCCACCATCCAGCGCGTCTGCCACCCTCGGATCAACTGCCAGGCACAGGCGGCCGTCAGCAAAAAAAGCACAGCCGCCGTAGGCCAGCCCCCTCCCCCGAAGTAGAGGCTAAACCACAGATCGGGAAGGTCCGAGGTTAGCAGGTCGCGCCGCGAGAGCACGCCCTGGTCGGTATAGAACACTACCAGATTTCGCGCCCGCAAGCTCAAATCGAGAAGGATGACCAAGCCCAGGCCGATGCGCATCAAGGCCAGCGAACGCAGGTCGAGGTGAAGATAGGGTTTTTCTTCGGTCATAGGGGCAAAGCAAGATTTCGTGGAGCCCTCTCTCGCCCCTGTCGGGGTCGCACAGGACCAGCGAACACAGCTTGAGAACAGTCGATTATGCGAAAGAGACTGGCCCTACTTGGATTGCTGTTGCTGCTGGGTGCTTCCAGCCGCCCGGTCGCTTACGAGGACCTGACCATCGCCGGTTTGCGGCCGGGTCACAAGCGGGCGAAAGCCGAGCAGACCACGCGCGGTTGGGGCAAGCCCACCCGCAGCGCCGGCCCGCTACGGGCCTGGGGCGATAAGCCCAACGACAAAGGCTATACGGCCTCGGGCGACACCTACAAGGTATGGTCGGTGTGGGGCCCAGAACTTGACAAGAAGGGCAAGCCGTTCCTCAAGGCGGGGGCCAGCGAGGCGAAGGTCAAGAAGGCCCTGGGAGAACCCTCCAAAACGGTCGACGAGACCGACTACCGAGTGTTGGAATTCTGGTTTTATGACGATGGTCAGGTCTTGAAGGTCACCTTCGTGGACGGACGCGGCGCGGTGAAGTACGCCCTCACCGATCATGGCCTGCTGGGGCCGGGCCGAGTGCCACCCAAGGACTGAGGGGGTGGTGCATCTCGAAGGTAACGGTGGGCGCGGCGACCTGAAATCGAGGTAAAAATCCGCCACGTCCTCGACCCGATGGCATCGCTGAAGCTCTGGTCGGCCCGACCAGACCCTGGCCTTGCGAGCAGCCCAAAACCAGCAGGCACGAACCAGCGGCGCAGGCAGCCTCTGACGAGCCTAGCTCAAGCCGAAAGAAACCGATATGACCGCGATCAGCCAAACCGCAGGGTGGCGCGCACCAGTGAGGGAATGGAACATCTATGGGATTGCCCGCGCTTGAGTATCCCCGCCTGGCGGCCACCGCCCGCCAACACGCCCTGGAATTCGTCGCGGTCTTCGGCTCCTCGACGAACGCAACTTGCCGCCCGCCGGCCGATTTCGACCTGGCGGTGATGCCGCTGCCAGGCCACTCGCTCGATCGAATCGAGCTCTTTCGGGACCTGTCAGACCAACTAGAACGCAGCGACATCGATCTGGTCTGCCTGCCAGGAGCCGACTGGCCGGTGTGTGCTCAGATTGCCCGCACCGGAGCGCCCCTCTACGAGCACCGTCCCGGTGCCTTCCGAGATTTCGTGCTGGCCAGCTACTGGCGCACGGTCGATAGCGGCATCTGGCGCAGGCGCAAGCGCGAGTATTTAAAACGATTCCTGGAACGGAGGCTCAGGATGGAGCGAGATCTGATGGTGGAGCGCCTCCTTCGGATGTCTCAGTATCTGGCCGAATTAGAGCTGGTTCTGGAGCAAGAAGAGAGTGCCTTTCACACAAACCCGCTGCTGCATCGCACCGCCGAGCGGGACATCGAACTGCTGGTAGAGTGCGCCGCCCGCATCAACACCGAGATCGGCGAGTCGAAAGGCATACCCCCCTCCGACTATTACAGTTCCTTCTTTGCCTTGAAAGGTCTACTCGGAGACGCGAAACTGCGTCGCCTGGCCGATAGCGCTCGCCTTCGTGATCTGCTGGTGCATCAGTACGAAAAGGTCGACCTGAAGGAGGTTTACGCCACCGTCCGAGAGACGCTTCCTCTCTGGCGCGACTACATCGACAAAATCCAAGAATTCCTCGACACCCCTTGAGCGCAAATCTTCGCCATCTGCTCCTATTTCTGGCTGTCCCTTCACGAGAGCGCTCTCGTGGCGCGTTGGTGCCTATTCAGGAACCGCCGAGGTCGCAAAGGCGCCGAGGGGGTGGTGCATCTCGAAGGGTCGCTCTTGGGGAAAACCGCGGGGTTCCGCGGGGGGCGCGGAGGTGTAGACTTGCGGCGCGGGCCTTGCCACGGCGCGCGCACAACCCCGCGCCCAGGCAAAGCCTGTCAAGCCCCACCAGCCCAGGCCAGGCCAGCCTCACTTGCAGTACCTGACCGACAGGAGAAAAGGAGAACACGGAGATATTTTATGAACGAGCGGCGTCACGGTAGCGCCACGCTGGCCGTGGGCGTAGGCTGGAGTCTTGACGCGAGGGTAGGCGCAAACTGGTGTTTTTCACGCGGAGTTCAGCGAAGGACGCAAAGGTCGCGGAGGGGCCAGGACGCTCACCCCACGCCCCTCACAACCCTCTCCGCGCCCTCCTGATCTCCGCGGTTTATTTCTCAGGCACACCGACCTGTGCTTCGACCACGCGCCGCGCCGCAACGCCCACTCCTCCGCGCCTCCCCCGAGCGCGCACGTCACTCCGGAGCCCCCCAGCCACCTCCGCCAGGGGTTTCTAGCCTCAGCACATCGCCGGTCAGGAAGTCTTCTTGGAACTGGCCCGGCAACTCCACCTCTTCCCCATCCCGAGTGCGAAGCTGGCGGCCCGGCAAGCCCGGCCCGCCCCCGTTGGCCCCGGGCGGGCCTTGCAGACGCCGGCTCGACAACAGCGACACGCGGGCCGGAGCCAGAAACTCGATGACCCGACAGATGCCGTCGCCGCCGCGATGCTTGCCTTCTCCCCCACTGCCCCGGCGCAGGCCGTAATGCCGGATGCGCAGGGGCATCTCGCTTTCGAGGGCCTCGGCCGGAGTGTTGCGAGTGTTGGTCATGTGGACCTGCACTCCGTGCTCGCCCGAGCCGGCAGCGCTGGCGCCGCAGCCTCCACCCATCGTCTCGTAATAGGCGAAGGGGCGACCCTGGTGTTCACCCCCCATGGCCAGGTTATTCATGGTGCCGGCCGAAGCGGCCGGGGCCACCTCGGGCAAGAGTTGGGCCAGGGCGGCCCAGACCACATCGACGATGCGCTGCGAGGTCTCGACGTTGCCGGCCACCACGGCCGCCGGCGGTGTGGCCCGCACCACCGTGCCGGGCTCGGCCTCGATCACCAGGGGGCGAAAGGCTCCCTGGTTGGCCGGGATGTGGTCGCCCAGCAGGCAGCGAAAGACGTAATAGACGGCTGCCTTGGTGACCGGCAAGGGCGCGTTGAGAGGGCCAGCGAGGCAAGGTGCCGAGCCGGCAAAATCGAGGCGGGCCCGCCGCTCTTCGAGCACCACCCGCACTCGAACGGGATAGGTCTGGCCGGCCAACTCGAGCACGTCTTCGGCGCTGGCCTGGCCGGCCGGCAAGGCCGAGAGGGCCTCTTCGGTCAGGCGCTGGCTGTAGTCGAGCAGGGCCTGCTGGTGAGCCAGCACCTGGTCGAGCCCGTAGCGGTCGACCAGCTCGTCGAGACGCCGGGCAGCGGTGTGGCAGGCGGCCAGCTGAGCCAGCAGGTCGCCCTCGCGTTCGTCGGGGGTACGCACGTTCGCCAGAATCAAGCGCCATAGGTCCTCCTGGCGCTGACCGGCGCGAAAGAGATAGACGGGCGGAATGCGCAGGCCCTCTTGAAAGATCTCGCGCGAGACCGGCATCGAACCGGGAGTCATCCCTCCGACATCGGCGTGATGAGCTCGAGCGGCCGCCCAGCCGATCAGCTGCTGGTGGCGGTAACAGGGAGCCACCAGCGTGATGTCGGGCAGGTGGGTGCCGCCGGCGTAGGGGTCGTTGGCGGCCAACACGTCGCCGGGTTGGGTCGGTAGTTGGGCCAGCTCGGCCACCAGGTCGGGCATCGAGCCCAGGTGGACGGGAATATGCGCAGCTTGAGCCACCAGCTGGCCGACCGGGTCAAACAGGGCGCACGAGAAGTCGAGGCGCTCGCGGATGTTGGGCGAGAAGGCCGAACGAGCCAGAGCGGAGCCCATCTCTTCGGCGATGCCCTCGAAGAGGCTACGGAAAACGCTGAGAGAGAAGGCGTCGACGCTCATACCGGCTCCAGGCGCAGACAGGCGCCGGCCTGGTGGATGGACCAGCCCGGCGGCACGAAGGTGGTGGTGTCATACTGCAGGAGCACGGCGGGTCCGGCCTCTGGTTGGGCGAACAAGCCGCGCTCGAAAAGTCGGCACTCGAGTTCTTGCCCGTGGTGCCACACGGTCTGGCTGCCGACCAGCCGAGCGGGGTGGGCGGGTGGCTCGAAGGTCGGCACCGGGCGGGGCTGGCTGGCTCGCACCCGCAGGGTGACTCGCTCCACCGGAGTCTGGGCCCGGTGATAACCGTAGCGTTGTTGGTGGGCCTGGTGAAAGCGCTCTTCGAGCTGGTCGCCCAGAGCCAGGGTGAGTTCTGAGCCCTGACCGCGATAGCGCAGGTCGACCATACTCTCGAGTTCGACCTGGCCCATCTGGGCGAGGGCCTCGGCCCGCAGTTCGGCCTCCACTGGCTCGAGGTCGGCTCCCAGCACCGTGCGCGAGAACTCGCGCAGCCACGGGGCCACGGCCGCCCCCAGGGCCGACAGTACCCCCGGCGAGGGGGCCAACAAGACGGTCTTGACCCCCAGGCGCTCGGCCAGCTCGCAAGCCTGCAAGGGCCCCGCCCCACCGAACGGCACCAGGGTGAACTGGCGAGGGTCAAAGCCACGCTCGATGGAGATTACCCGCAGAGCCCGCTCCATGTGAGTGGCGGCCACGCGCAACACCCCGGCGGCCGCCTCTTCGGGCGAACAGCCGAGGGGTTCGGCTAACTGGGCCAAGGCCTGGCGAGCCCGACCCCGGTCAAGCTTCACCCCGCCGGCCAGCTCGATGGGCAGACGACCCAGCACCAGGTGGGCGTCGGTAACGGTGGGACGGTGGCCTTTGCCGTAAGCAGCCGGACCGGGGTCCGAGCCAGCCGATTCGGGCCCGACCTGGAGGGCGCCACCGGCATCCAACCAGGCGATGGAGCCGCCGCCGGCACCCACCGTATGGATGTCGATCATGGGTTGGCGCACGGGCACATCCTCGAGGCTCGACTGGGTGACGGTAGCCACCCGTCCGGGGCACAGCGAAACGTCGGTCGAGGTGCCTCCCATGTCGAGGGTGAGCAACTGAGTGTAGCCGCAGGCCGAGGCCACCGTGAAGGCGCCCCGCACTCCGGCCGCCGGGCCCGAGAGTACGACGGCGTTGGGGGAATGGCTGGCTTCGGCGGCGGTCATCACCGCCCCGGCCGAGTGCACCACCCAGAAACGGCGGCTCCCGCGCCCGGCCAGTTGCTCTTCGAGGCGGCCCAGATAGCCGGCCAGCAAAGGCTGCAGGTAGGCGGCCAGGGCGGTGGTCGAAGCGCGCTCGTATTCGCGATACTCGGGCGAGATATCGCTCGAGAGTAGCGCCGTCAGGCCGCGGCGACGCAGGGCCTGGCCCACCATCTGCTCGTGCTCGGGATAGCCAAAGGAAAACAGCAGACAAACAGCCACCGCCTCGACCCCCAGCTCGCTCAGGCGGTCGGCCACGGCCTCGACCTCGGCCGGTTGCAGGGCGCGCAAGACCTGGCCTTGAGAGTCGACCCGTTCGTCGAGTTCGAGACAGACTTCGGGCAACGGTGGGCGGCGGCGGGGATGGATCGCGTAAAGCTCGGGCCGGGTGCCGCGCCCGAGCACCAACAGGTCGGCAAAGCCCCGGGTGGTGACCAGGGCGGTGCGCGCCCCCTTGCGCTCGAGCAAAGCGTTCGTGCCCACGGTGGTGCCGTGGGCCATCTCGAACTCGTGGGCCAGCCGCAGTTGGTCGACGGCGGCCAGCACTCCCCGCCCCGGATCGGGGCGGGTGGTGGGCACCTTGAGCACCTTCAGCCGACCGGCTTGATTGACCACCACGTCGGTGAAGGTGCCGCCGGTGTCACAGCCGAGAACGGTCAATCCAGCACGAAGGTGGGAACGACTCCTCCGCCGGCCGTGACGTTGCACAGGGCGGTGGCCGAGAGTCTGGTCAACAGGCCCTCGATCTCGCCGTGAAAGACGAACGGATCCAGGTCGACCGAATACTCGCCCCACTGGATGTTCGAGCCATCCCAGGTGGGATAGTGGTCGCGGGCCACCTCGACCCGGTTCTGGACCAGGTAGAACGATTGCAGAGCGGTCTGGATGGCGTTGTCCCACTCGCGGTCGTCGAGTTCCCAGCCCACGAAGATGCCCTTGCCGCCGTACTCGTCGTTGGGCTTCATCACCAGCTCGTGGCGGTTCTTGCGAATCCAATAGAGCAGCTCGATGTCCTTGCCCTCGAGATCGGTGGTCCGGGTGTCTTCGACCTTACGGGTCCACGGCACGTGAGTATAGACCGCGAAGAGCTGCTCGGGACTCATGCCATCTTGATATTTGGGGTCGGTAACCAGCGCGAAAATGGCCTTCTTGTGGAGATATTTGGAGCGAAAAGAGTTGACCACGCAGGCCGTCCCGTCGGCGTAGGCCTCGAAGATCGGCTTGGCCTCTTCGTAGCGCTCGAGAAATTCGTTGATTAGCAAGCGACGGTAGACGAGGTTGATGACCTGCCCCTGGAAGGACAATTGCCGGTTCTTGTATTCGAGGGTGGTGGGGTCGGCCACCACCGCCTTGTAGCCCCGTTCTTCAAAAAAGTCCTTAAGGATCTCGAACTCGTGGCGAGTAGGCAGACCGGCGTAATCGACGATAGCGATGACCGGGTCGTCTTGGCCGCCCCAGCGACGATAGGTGTCGATGAGCGCGGTCAACAGGCTCTCGCTGGTGTACATCGGCTGGAAAGGATAGTCGCGAGCGAACTGCTGCACGAGTGGCTGATTCAAAAACGACTGCATCATCTGGTCGTTGTAGCCGATTCCGGCTGGACACTCTGCGTTGTATTCCACGAAGCGCACCTTGCCACCCAACAGGAAGCTATCCAGGCGACTGGTAACCGACAACTCGGGATAGCCCGGCTCGGCTGCCGCCAGGCGCCGCTCGGCTTCGGTCAAGCCCAGGAAATCTTGCAGCTCAGGCTCGTCTACGATGCGAGGGGCGAGCACATTCATGGCCCCTACCACTCCGCGCACGGCCGAAGCCAACAGGTCGAGTTGCTCCCGGCCGACGAAATTGGGACGCAGAAACGGGCAGAGCGGTCGGTCTCCGAACATGGCGCGTCGGTTGCGCATGTCCTCCTGGAGGCTTTGGGAGAACTCGGCCAGGTCGTATTTCTCGAGCAGGGTGTTATAGAACGACACGGCTTCGATGCGATGGCCTTCTCGGGCCGCCGCTCGCAGAGCAGCGTCCACGCCATCGGCTTTGATCTGTTTGAGCAGTGACATAGTACCGTCCTAGCTTTTTGCTTTGGTATTGGAGAGGTTCTTGCTCCGAGGGGAAGGGGTAGCCTCTTTCGGAGCTTGGGGTTGGCGCTGGAGGCGCTCGATGGCCAGATCGGCCACACTGGCTACCAGATGGATAAACAGGTCTTCGGATAAAGCCCACCAATCGAAGGTTGGGCAGGCGTCGAGGTCGATGAGATAGAGGTCGTGCTGATGCACGGCCAGTTCCACGGAGGCCATGTCCAGCCCCAGGCTGGCCACCAGTCGACTCGCTCCCTGACGGGCCCTCGAGGCCAGGCGCGAATCGAGTTTTTTCTCGATCTGATAGCGGCGAGCCACGGCGTCGTAGGCCACCGGGTAAGTGGCCTTGCCCACACAGAACACCGCCACAGACTGATCCCGGGGAATGGTCTCGGTCAACTCGGCCACGGCCTGGCCGGTTCGTCCATAGGCCTCCCACAGATCTTTGAGGTTATTGACGCGAGCCGCCGCGGGGCGTTCACCCCGGATGGGTCGCACCAGCGCCGGCAGCCCTACATAAGCGAGCATCTCTTCCCAGGGTAGCGGATAGACCAGGTTGCTTAGCGCGGGTCCGTCCAGGCCGGCCGGGTAGTCGCAGGAAGGAAGCAGCACCGAACGGGGCACTTTGAGGCCGGCCTGTTGGCCCAGACGCGCCCGCAGGAAGCGGTTGTCCTGCTCGACCCGGAAGGGGTCGTTGATACAGAGGGTCTGGCCTGTAGCCACGGCAAACTTGAGGTAGTCGCGATAGAAGTTGACCCGGTGTGACATACGGTCAACGATCAGGTCGTAGCCCACCGGCTGATCGGCCCGGACCCCGCCCACTCGAACGGCCTCGGCCACCACCCCGGCCTTGCGGGCGTTGACCTCTTCGATAAAGGCCGTGGGGAAGGTCTCTTCTTCACCGTGCAGCAATCCGATCAGCTTGGCCATGGTCGGGCTGCGTTCGCCCTGGGCTGGTTGGGAACCTCTCATCGGCGTTTCAGCAGAGTGTTTACAGTCTCGTTACAGATTTTGCTTTTTCTTAACACTCGGAGTGTACTCCGGAGTCCTCGAGAGGCATACTCTTGAATCATCCTCGACTCGCCCCTCGAGAGGCGAGCGAAGAAGAACGAAGGACCAACCAATGCCAAAAACGCCCCCTGCCGGGACGCGGACTCAACCACCGCGCGTCTCTCGCGCCGCCAAGCCCAAAACACAAAAGCCGGCGGCTGCTCCCAAACCCTCTGCACCTCAAGATACCAATGGAGTGAAGGCCCCCAAAGCCGACAAACCCAGCACCGGCGGCAAGAGCCTGTTCGGTGGTATCATGGACACGTTCGGAGGCCTGGGGCGTAAAGCGGCTGGCTCTCTCAAGCCGCTTGACCTCACTGCCGATCAGAAACGGGCCGGCCAGGAGGCGAGTGGGACGCTCGACCGCCTGGCCGGTCCGGATGGCCAATGGACGGCCGACGATCTGGGCCGCAACTTTGCCCAACTCCAGTTCCCTCGGGGCATCAAAGGCGTGGCCGCCCGCGGCATCGCGGCCGGCCGGCTGATGGAAAGTCACGGCCTGGACCGCAATGACAACGAACTGCGCAACAAGATCATGCAGCAAGGTCGCGATCTAGCCGAGGCCAATCCCGACATTGCCAAGCTGGCCAAGCTCGAAGGAATGGACACCTCGAAATTTACCGACGAGCAGCGTCAAAAATATGATAGCCTGGTCGATCCCCTGCGCGAGTCGCTGGGTGAACAGGGCCTGCTGCCCGTCACCCTCGACCAGATGCAGGATTTCGGCGACAGCGCCGACGTGCTCAAAGAAAAGCTCCAAGAGCGTGGCATCGACCCACCGCCGCCCGGCACACCGGTGGACGCCGGTCAATTCCGCGGGCTCTTTGAAGGCAAACCGCCAATCCAGACCATGTTCTAGGCAGTCCGGCGCCGTCTGCCATCGAGCGCCGAATCGCCTTGACTGTGTGCCCCTGTCGTGTCGTGTCCGGGCCGGGGCGAGCCTAACCGCTCGCCCCGGCCTTTTCCATGGTTTTTAAGACCCGCCCCTTAGGCTAAGAGGATGAGAATCCACGCCTTTCGACCGCCAGTGACCGCCGCCACCCCCCGCAAAGATCCCGTCGAGGAACTCCGCGAGGCCATGCGCTATCTCGAGGAGAACCCCGACGCCACCTTTGAAGAAGCTTATCTGGCTCCCTATAACAAGGCTTGCAAAGACAGCACCAAGGTCGTCGACCAGCCGGTCATGCGTCTCAACGTGGCCCTGATGGGCGGGCTGGCCACCCTGCACCCGCTCTCGGCCTTTGCCTTCGGCACCACCACTGGCCTGGGCGTGACGGCCCTGGGAGCCCTCGAGGCCATCGAGGGGCGCCGCGACAATAACCCTTTCATGGTCAAAGCCGGCCTCTTCAATGCGGCCATCGGCCTGAGCCTGGCCGCCACTCCCTTCGTGCCCCCGGCGGCCCGGCTGGTGCCGCTGGGCCTGATGGGCCTGCGCGAACTCTGGATCCGCCAGGCTGCCGACACGGTGCAACTGCCCAAATGATCTCGCCCCTGCGCGTCGAGGTAGAGCAACGAGGCTGGCTGCGTTCGAGCTGGTCCCCGGTGCCTACCGAGCAACTCGACCAGCTGGTCCACGACGGCTACGCCGGTCGGGTGGCTGTGACGACCGACCATGGCCGAGTCGAGTTCAAGTCGCCCCAAACGGCGGCCCTGCTTTTTGGCGAAGAGCCTCCGGCCGGCGCCGAGGGCCGGCTGGGCCGGGCCCTGGGCAACCTCGACCGGGCCGGCTGGCGCTTCATGTCGATTCGCAACGACGAGGGCTTCGTGCAACCGCTGGATGCAGGCCAGGCCTACCAGTATCTGACCGGCAAGCGCAACACCAACCTGCGCTCGGGGGACCGACTGCTGTTACTCAAGCCCGAGCATCAAGACTTTTCCAACCCAAAGACCTACTTTCATGTGGTCGACCACGAAGAGGTCGGAGCGGTCGACTTCTTTCGGGGCACCGGCGACCCCGAGGTGGTAGCCCGCCCCGAACTGGCCAGGCAACTCAAGACCCTCGAGGGCTTCGAGGTGGGCATGCGTAGCGCGTCCAAGCGCTATCCGTTTCACCGCGGCGCCCTGCAGGCCTATCTCGGTTTCTGCCGCGAGAGTGCGGCCGAGTTCTCGTATGGTGGCAACCCCCTCGGCCCCGGCCCCCTTCAGGCCAACCAGCTCGACGAGCTGGGCGCCCTCGGTCAGCTCGAGCACATGGAGCCGCTAGCTCGTAAAGAGTTCCTCACCAACTTACTGCTGGGGGCCAACCCCAAGCAGGCCCTGGCCAGCCTGCAACCAGTCGCCCTCGAGCAGTTCGACACCCATCTGGTCATCGACGGCATCTCCATCGACATCAACCAGACCTAGCCGGCTTCTACCGAAAAGAGCGAGACGTTGGTATGCAGGGTCTTGGCCGTGCCTCCCAGCTGTTGAACCGACAGGTTCGACTGTCTCACGGCGTCGGCCGTTTGCTGGGCCACCTGGCCCAGTTGACCCATGGCTTCGCTAATCTGCTTCGAGCCGAGCAGCTGGGTCTGCATGCCCTGGTTGACCATGTCGAGCCGAGGCGAGAGGGTCTCTACTTGCTCGATGATGGTCGATAACTGCTCGGCCACCTGGCGCACTTCGCCCACTCCGGTCCGCAGCTCTTCCGTGAACTTGTTCATTCCACCCACGGCGCTCGACACCGACGACTGAATCTCGAAATTCATCTGCTCGATGTCGAGGGTGGCCAGGGCGGTCTGATCGGCCAAACGGCGAATCTCGACCGCCACTACCCCGAAGCCGCGGCCGTACTCTCCGGCCTTCTCGGCCTCGATGGCGGCGTTGAGCGAGAGCAGGTTGGTCTGGTCGGCAACCTTGCTGATGGTGGTGGTCATCGTCGTGATGTTGGCCGCCTTTTCCGAAAGCACGGCCAACTTCGAGGTGATGGTGCCGGCCGCCTCGAGCATGGTGTCCATGCTGGTGCGCATGGCCGCCACCCCTTCGCGGCTCTGGCTGGCCACCTCGTGGGTCTGGTCAAACACCTGGTCGACCTGGGCGATGGCATCCACCAGTTCCTTGGTCGTGGCCGCGATCTCGCGAGCGCTCGAGACCACCTCCATGGTGCTGGCCGCCTGCTCTGAGGCCGACGCCTCTTGCTCTTTGGCGGTGGCGGCCAACCGGGTCGAGGCGCTGGCCACCTCGATGCCCGAGCGCTGAACGGCCAAAATCAGTGCGGCCATGCGATCCAGAGCTTGATTGAGAGAGGCACCCAGGCGACCCATCTCGTCCTGCGAGTCCACCTTCACCCGGGGGGTAAGGTCGCCGGCGCTGATCTTCTCCAGCACCTCGACGTTGCGGTTGACCCTCTCGCAGATGTTGCGACTGATCACCAGCCCCAGCCCCGAGGCCAGCACCACGAAGCCCAGGCCCAGCGCGAGCAACCAGCGGGTGCGCTCTTGAATGTGCTGGTCGGATTCCGCCAGCAGGCTGGCGTCGGCGGCCACCCGCTCGTTAGCCAGCCGCACGATTTCGTCGACGGCCGCGCGGTGCTCGTCATAAATCGGCTTGAGCTTCTCGAGGGCCAGCTTGCGAGCCAGATCCCGGTCGCCCCGACGCAAGGCGGGGATCACCTCCTGGTCGCGCACCGACAGAAACTCCATGGCCGAACGATAGGAAGTCGTGACCATGGTGTCGCGCAGCAAGCCGGGCTCGAGGGTCTTCTCCCAATGGGCGTGGCGATCGAGATACTCGACCCGCAACTGCTTGGAGCGCTCTTGCAGGGCCAGAAGCTCGGCCGAGTCGGTCTCGTTGACCATCTGAAAGACCAGCAGATACGACTCGACTAAATACTCGGGCGGGGGCAAAACGTCGGCCACCACGTCTTTGCCCTCGACGATCCGTTGATAGAGCGGCCCGTTGACGCGGTAACGCCCCAGCGTCTCCATGGCGATGCTACCGAAGACCAGAAATCCGACTGCGAAGACGGCGATCACCAGGAAAAGCTTCCAACCCACCGGCAGGTCTCTAAAATTCATATTCGCCACTTCCATCCTTTTCCGTAGTGCTGCGGGCAAGCCGGCGCTGCAAAGCCTCCGGAATGGCCCCGAGCGGCAAGACCTGGCAGGCCGCTCCCAATTCGATAGCTGCCGCCGGCATGCCGAAGATGGCCGAAGTGGCTTCATCCTGGGCGATGGTGTGGCCACCTTGCTGGCGCAATCGCAGCAGCCCCTGAGCCCCATCCCGGCCCATCCCTGTTAGCAGCACGCCCAGACAGCGGTTCGGCCAGTGCTGGGCCACGCTCTCGAAGAAGACATCGATGGAAGGACGATGGATGGTGTCGGGCTCGGGCTGATAGGCCAGCGACCCCTCGGGCGTAATCACTAGATGAGCGGGCTGAGCCGCCACCAGAGCCTGCCCGGCTCGAGGATACTCCCCGCCTTCGGCCACGGCCACCTGTAAAGCGGTTTGGTCGTTGAGCCAAGAGGCCAGACCAGCTGAAAAGCCCGCATCGATGTGCTGAACGATTACGATGGCCGCCTCGAATCCGGCCGGGAGTTGGCCCAGTAACTCGGCCAGGGCGGCCGGGCCCCCGGCCGAAGACCCGATGGCCACCAGGGGGCAGCCGGAGGAACGAGCCGGTGGTTTATCCTCGATTAGCCGGGCCACCGTTTCCAGGCTGGTCAACAACTGAGACTCGGCGCCGGTGGGGGCCTCGACCGCATCCAGAGCACCCGCGCTCATGGCCTCGAACACGGCCCCTGAAGCCCTCGAGATGGAGGCCGTGGCCACCAAAACAGAGGCCGGAGCGAGTTGACGCTGTAGTCTCAGGGCGCCTGGAACAGCGACATCGAGAAGGATCAGATCGGCCGGCTCGAACTGGCTCTGGGCCAGAGCCTGCTCACAGTCGAGAGCCAGCCAGGCGACCTGATGGCGGGTGTGGGCGAGAATGCTCTCGCTGAGGCCGTGGGCCACCGTATAGCTGTGATTGAGAATGCCGATCTTCAAGTCTCCGGGCCCCCGATCAGGTCGTGGACGGCGCGGATGAAAGCGCCCCGGTCGAAGTCTTCCTTGGCCAGAAAATAGTCGGCGCCCACGTCCAGTCCGAGCAAGCGGTCCTGGCCTTCTTCCCGCGACGAGACGAGCAGAATGGACAGCCCGGCCAGGGTCGGCTCGCGCCGCACCTTCGTGACCAGCTCGAGTCCGCCCAGGCGAGGCATCTGGACATCACAGACCAGCAGGTCGAAGACTCCCGAGCAAAGAGCCGTCCAGCCTTCGATGCCGTCACAGGCCACTTCGACCTCGTAGCCCTCGGCTTCGAGCAGCTTGCGCTCGGTCTGACGGCTCAGCAGCGAGTCATCCACCACCATCACCCGCTTGTGGGTCGAGACGGGCCAGTCTCGGACCGGGCCGCACTGGAACTCGTCGAGCCTGGCCACCAGCTCCTCGACGTTGAGAATCAGCACCGGGTTGCCATCGTCTAGAATGGCGCCGGCAGTAACGCAGGGAAAGCTGTCGAGCAACCGATCCAGGGGTTGGAGCACCAGCTCTTGCTGACCCACCAAACGGTCGACCACCAAGCCCACCCGCCTGGGGATGTGGCCGAGCACCAGCACCTCGAGTTCGCTGCCCAGCACGCTCGAGCCCCACCCCAGCAACTGGCTGGCCATGGCCAGCGGTAGCATCCCGCCGCTCCAGGGCACGTGGGGCAGGCCTTGCAGCTCGACCAGGTCACGGCGCTCGAGCCGGAACAACCGCTCGATGCGGCTCAGGGGCAGGGCGAACGGCTCGCCGGCCACTTCGACGATGAGACATCGAGTCACTGAAAGAGTGAGGGGCAAAAACAGGTGGGTGCGCATGCCTTGCCCTGGCGTGGTGCTCAGCCTGACCCGGCCCCCCAGCTCGTCCACCACACTGCGCACGACATCAAGCCCAACCCCCCGCCCCGAGTACTGGTCCGCCTGCTGGCGAGTGGTGAACTTGGGCACGAAGAGAAACTCCAGCAGGTCTTCGTCACTGAGGCGCTCGGCCGCCTCGGCAGCCACCAATCCCTGGTCTACCAGCCTCGGGCGCAACTGATCGAGGTCGAGGCCGCGTCCATCATCCTCGATCTCGATGACCAGCCGGCCGGCCCGATGGGCAGCCCTCAGCACCAGGCGTCCAGAGCCGGGCTTGCCGACCCGCTGGCGGTCCTGGGGCGACTCGATGCCATGGTCGACCGAGTTGACCAGCATGTGGTTGAGGGGAGCCTCGATGCGCTCGAGGATATCGCGGTCAACCGGTGTCTCTAGTCCCTCGATAGTGAAGTCTACCTGCTTGCCCAGATTGCGGGCCACATCTCGCAGCATGCGGCTAAAGTCGGACACGCCCTCGGAAAAGGGGCACATGCGCGAGCCCATGACCTCCTGGCGCAAGCGACTCGACAGGTCGAACATGCGTCGGTCATAATTCTCGAGGTCGTGGATGCCGTGGCTGGTCAATCCGTTACAAACTCTGACCAGCCGGTCCACGCTTTCGAGGGCCGTGGCCAGCAGCGGCTCGGCCCCCTCCAGCCGAGCACCCAACTCGTGGGTGGCGCTGGTCAACTGAGCCATCTGGCGTTTGAGGGTCAACATGGTGGAACGAAAGCCGGTCAACCAACCACGCGAGACATGCACTTCGCTGGACAGGCCGATGAGCGCATCCAGCCGCTCGGCCGAGACCCTCAGGCTGCGGTCACCAACAGCTTTGCGGGGGCCGGGGACCAGTCCGGCCGAGGCCCCGGTCGAGGCCACCGCCGGGGTCTCGGCGACTTCCATCGTGGCCAGAGCCCTGAGCCTGTCGACCAGGGGCCCGGACTCGACCGGCTGGTCGGCCAGGGCCAGGGCTTTGATGGCGTCTAGCCCCTCGAGCATGGTATCGATGTGGTGGCTGGCCAGGGCCGTCAGACGGCCCGGCCCTCGCATCAAGACCTCCTCGAGAGCATGGGCCAGCTCGGCGATGGCCTGGATCTCCATCAGGCGCGCTCCGGCTTTGATCGAGTGGGTGGCCCGCAGCATCGGCTCGAGCGACTCATCGGTCAGACCCGATTTCTCGAGGGCCAACAAGCCTTCGGTCAACACTCCGAGATGAAAGCGCACCTCGTCTTGAAAAAGTTGGAGTAGTTCGGGGTCGTGACTCAACCGGTCACCCCCCCGGCCAGCCCCTCCAGCAGGCTTTCGTGGTCGAGCAGCGCCGTGATTCTACCTTCGTGCTCGAAGGTTCCCAGGATGAAGCTCAGCATTGGGGTGCTGCCCGCGCCCTCGGCGCTGAGTTCATCCTGGCTCAGGTCGTGCAGGCCCACGATTCGGGTCACGCCAAAGGCATAGCGCCGCTGCTGCTGGCGCAGCACCAGCAGGCGTTCGGGCGGGCCGCCGGCCTCGATGCCCAGCAGATGCTCGAGGCAAACGCAAAGCTCGAGCCGGCCTTGAAGGTTGATAACCCCCTGCAACAGCCCGCCACTGCGGTGGGGCAAGCGGCGCACCGGGCGCAGTTCGACCACCCCCTCGAGGACCCGGCAGGGCAGCGCGAGTTGCTCGTTTCCCAGCCCGAACATCAACACAATCGAGTGACGTCGCTCCAACTGGCGGGCGGGTTTGGCCAGCAGCTCGCTCCAGGCCTCGAGGTACCCCTGCGGGGGTGGCCGGTCGAGCAAGTGCTCGCCTTGCAAGTTGGGCTGGCTCACCAGCCGGCCCGCTCTTTCACTCGCCAGGCTCGCTGGCGCAGCCGCATGGCCACCTGGGTCCGACCGGCCTGCTCTTCATAAAGGGCCAGTTCGAGCATGGCCAGATGGTCCTCGGGATCGAGATAGATAGCCCGCCGCAGCCCTTCCACTCCGGCTCGGCCAGGGGTTGGCTCGCTCTTCACCAGGACCCGGGCCGATTTGGGCTCGACCACCGGCCGAGGCGGGCGCGAGGCCGGCAAGCGGGGTAGCGGCGCAACCGGTTGGGCGCTCAAACGACGAAAGGCGGCCGGACCGGCGGTAGGATGATGAACGAACAGCTGCTGGGGTGGCAAGGCCAGTTCGCACAACCCGACGTAAAGCAGGCCATCTTCGTCCAGCAAACTGTGAAGGGCCCGAAAGGCGCGCTCGCGGGCCGGCTGGTCGAGATAAATCAGCAGATTGCGACAACAGGCCAGATCGTAGGCTCCCGGCACGAAGGCGGTCGGACCGAGCAGGTTGGCCCGGCGCCAGCGAACAAGCCGAGTCAGCCGGGGAAGGATCTGCCAACCGCCTTCCACGGCCTCGAAATAAGTCTGGCGATAAGCATCTCCGCCGCGAAACGAATAGTCGCGATAGATCCCGGTTGCGGCCCGGCCCAGGGCGGCCTGGCTAAGGTCGACCGCCTCGATAGTGAAGGCCGCCTCGGGAAAGCTAGCCGCCAGCAGGGCGATCACCATGGAGTAGGCCTCTTCGCCGCTGGAACAGGGCAGGCTCAGCAAGCGCACCGGGTTGGGCGAAGACAGACGCCGACGGCGGACCTCGTCAGGAAGGTGCTCGAACAGCTGGGGCTCGCGAAAGAACCAGGTTTCGGGCACCAGAAACTCTTCGGCCAGGCCCAAGAACTCTTGCTCGTCGCCCAGCAGCCTGGCCACATAGCGCTCGAGCCCGGCCTCGCCGCGACAACGTTCCAGAGCCCGACCCAAAGCCTCGGGATTCAAGACATCCTCGTTCCAGCCGAATCGTGAGGCCAGCTGAGCGAGCAGCCACTCCTGGCTCATGAGGCCAGGTCCGGATAGAGGATGGCGCGCACCTCATCGGTCAACAGTTCGTCGATGGACAAGAGCTGGGTTAGCCCCTGGGGGCTGCACTGCAGGCCGCCCAGAAAAGGTGGACCGTCGACTCCGGCAGGCTTGAACTCTGAGGTGTCCTGGCGGGTGGTGCGGGTCAGACGTTCGACCATCACGCCGAGCGGCCCGGGCCCGTAGTCGACCAGCAGAATCCGGGTGCTGAGCCACGGCTCGCAAGCCCGCCCCAGGCAGAGTTGACAGAGATCGATGACGGGCAAGGCCTGACCCAGATAGTCGATAACCCCGGCCACGAACGCGGGAGTCTGGGGGATGGGTCGAGGCGCGATGGCGGGCAACACTCGCAGGACTCGCGAGGCATCCAGCGCGTAGGCTTCGTCCCCCAGCCCAAACACCAGCAAAAGTCTGCCCCGACGCCAAGCCTCCATGGTCGATGGTGTTCGACGACGACCATCAATTCCTCCAGCCCCGATAGATGCTCCAAAAGAGGATTCCAGTCCGGGTTTGCCAAGACAGCCGGGATGGATCTATCCCGATGCGGAGTTCTGTCCGGGGGTCGTTTGCTGGCTGTCGATGACAGCGCGTTACACCGCACCAAGTTGACGCGCGAACTCATCGCCCTGGGTCACGAAGTCGAAGGGGCCGAGAACGGTCGCCAGGCTCTTGATTTGCTGGCTGCCAAGCCGTTCGACCTGATGTTGCTCGATCTGAAAATGCCCGAGATGGACGGCCACGCCGTGCTCGAAGAGTTGCGCCGACGCGACCTGTTGCGCGAACTGCCGGTGATCGTTATCTCGGGGACCGAAGATGTGGCCGTGGCCGCCCACTGTATCGAGCTTGGCGCCGAGGACTATCTGACCAAGCCCTTCGACACCATCCTGTTGCGGGCCAGGGTGAACTCGAGCCTGGAAAAAAAACGCCTGCGCGATCTCGAGGCCGAACATCTGCGAGAACTGACCGAACTGCGCGGCCATCTCGAAGAGCGCAACGCCGACCTGACCAGGGCCAACGAAATGCTGGCCGAGATGGCTTTCACCGATTCGCTCACGCGCTTGCCCAACCGGCGCTTCGCCCTGCAGAACCTGGACCAGATGTGGGAACTGTTTCGTCGCCGCCGCCGGCCCTTCTCGTGCGTGTTATGCGACGTCGACTATTTCAAGAAGATCAACGATACCTTCGGCCACGACTGGGGCGATCGCGTGCTGATCGGGGTGGCCGAGCGTCTCAAGACGATGGCCCGAGGGGCTGACATCGTGTGCCGCTTCGGAGGCGAGGAATTTCTGGTGCTCTGCCCCGAGACCGAACTCGAGGGAGCCGTGCAGCTAGCCGAACGCCTGCGCCAGGGGGTCGAGGCCATCGAATTCAAAGAGCTTGAACGCACCATCACGGCCACTTTCGGAGTCGGCCAGGTGCTGCCCGGCATGGAGCGCGCCGGCCTGGTGCTCAAAACCGCCGACGACGCCCTCTATCAAGCCAAAGAGGCGGGCCGCAACCGGGTCGGGATCGCGGCGGCCGCCTCGTAGGTTTTCTTCTTCAACCGCGCCCGGCGGTTGCCATGTAACCCAACAACAGGCCATACAGGCCAGCCGTCCACGGGTTACACATCAGGCCTCAGGTGCTGCCGACCTGACGCGAGAGAAAACTCCAGCCCAGGCCGATCAGAAGGCCAACTCCCATACCGATCAAGGTCTTCGATGTCATGGCCACCTCCAAATCTAACATTCTCAATATACCAATTTGGATGACCAAGATCAAGCCACGGCCTGCACTGGGTGACCCGCACCTGGCGGGATTCCTGGCCCCTGCGCGGAGAACACCCAGAAATGCGGTGGCCAATCATCCTCTGTCTACTTTGGATCGTTCAAGGGCCGGTCATGAGTGAGCCCAGCCTGACCGGTCGTTGGGTGACTTCAGACCTGCTCTGGAAGGATCCCGATACTCTCGAGCCACCGCGCGAACTGGTTCTCGAGCTGAGCGAGGATGGTCAAGCCCGGCTGGACAGCTGCGTCATCTCCCGCGTTTATCGCACCACTGTCGAAGGTTGCTTCTTGCAAGAGACCCGCAGTGACGAACGCCACCTCGAAGGTCGGTACGAGCTGGTCGATTCGGTGTTGCGTTTCCACTGGACTCGGCCCGACCCTGTCCTGAGCCCATTTTTCGTTCTCGATGGCAACACTTATTGCTGGCCGACCACCAGCCTGTGGCCGCTCACCGTCGACCTGCCTGCGATGGTCATGGAGTTTCGTCGGCCGCGTTAGACGAAGCGAGGAAACATCTGGCGCCAAAGGGGCCAGTCGTGGATGCCCGGATCCTCCCAGACTTCGAGGCGATGACCGATGCCCTGCCGCTCGAGGATGCCGGCCAGATTGATGGTCGGCCCCAGGCAGAAATCCCAGCGGCCGGCTCCCAGAATGATGTCCATCTCACGGAAGGCGGCCAACAGCTCGGGGTCGGTGACGTTGGGCATAAAGTGAGGCGGGCAGTTGTAATACACATCGTCGTCATAGTAGCCGTCGACGCACTGACAAATGTCGTAGTCGCCCGACATGGCGATGACGCGCTTCACCAGGCGGGGGTGTCGAAAGCTGAAGTTGACGGCGTGAAAAGCGCCAAAGCTGGCCCCCGTCACCATCAAGAAAGGGTTCTGGTTGACGCTCCTGAGATATGGCAAGAACTCGTCGAGCAGATAGGCTTCGAACTGAAGGTGGCGCTCGAGCTGGTCAAACTGGTGAGCCTCGAAGTTATACCACGACTCGCGGTCGACCGAGTCGATACAGAACAGCTGAATCCAGCCGTTGGCTAGATGCCGGGCCACCGGCCCCAGCATGCCGAAGTCTTCCCACTGATAGAACTTGCCTCCCGAGGTCGGAAAGACCAGCACCGGAGCGCCACCGTGACCGAGGACCAGGTGTTCCATCCGGCGCTCGAGATGTTGGCTCTCGAGGAAGCCGTAATGACGGGCGTAGCTCACTTGGTCGAGGTGAGTTCGAGTTCGCTGAATCCATCAGACTCGGGCTGCTCGGCTGCCTCGGGGGCGGGCGTTGCAGCCGGCTGCGGCGCCTCGAGCCAGTTCATCTTGATGACGGCCCGGCGCAACACGTCGGGATTCGGCTCAAAGAAGATCCAGCGGCTACAGACGAGGTCGGCCGTGGCCTGATCGTCGGTGGCCAGCAGGGTGAGTTCGCGCAGGGTCGCGCGCAATTGGGTCATGCGAGAGGGGCGCACCTCGAGAAACGCCTCGATGGTGGCTCGTCGCACGGCCTCCATCCGCTGTTCATGAATCGAGAGCTCGCGGATCAAGCTCAGCCCCAGGCTGGGATTCTCGCGGATCGTGGCCCGGGCCAGTTCGATGCGAGCCTGACCTGCGACGGCCACTGAACCGATCTGCTCGAGACGCGCCAGGGCAGCCTCGGTCTGGCCCAAGGCCATTTCGACCTTGAGCAGGGCGAGGTGGGCTTCGTCCGCTTCGTATCCTTTTAGCCTCTTGAGCGAGCCCGAGGCCTTCTTGAGCAGCTTCTCGACCTCGCCCTTCAGTTGCAGGCGGTTGGCCAGGCCGGCCGCCAACAGCAGGGCTCCTGATCCGGTCAACTCGAGTGCCGACAGCTGGGACAGGGCCGCAAAGGCGCGACTCAGGCATTCCCTGGCGTCATCGTGGGCCAGCAACTGGTGATGGGTCGAAGCCATGGCCACCAGCCCCTCGGCCTGCTCGGCAGCCGAGGCCTCTTCTACTGATTCGCCCGCTTCTTTGAGCAGCTGATGCAGCCGGCGGTCCTCGCCAGCCATGCCGAACTGGGTGGCCAGATTGGCCAGGGTCACCGCCTTCTGGCTGCCGTTGCTCATGGCGCGGGCAGCGGCTACCGCCTGACTGAGAAGCTTCTGTCCCCACTCGCTATCCCCCAGCCGGGACAAACTGCCGGCCAGGGTGGAAAGAGCGGCGGCCTTGAGCTGGGGCGCCAGACCGTCGGCTTGCAAGGTGGCCTCGGCGCCGACCTGCAGATACTCGGTCGAGGTCTGTTCGCTGCTCGACATCAGGGCCATCTTCATGGTGCCGCGGCAACTATGGTCGATATCGACCGAGTGGGTCTCGACCTGGATGGAGTGATAAGCCAGATCCCGGGCCCGGGCGCGATGGCCGGTCCGGGCCACCGCTCCGGCCACGAACGACAGGGTTTCGGAGCGCGTGGCAGGGTCTTCAATGGTGAAGGCCATGGCGGCGGCCTCGGAAAAACTGCGACTGGCTTCGCGGGTCGAGCGCAAACGGTGCAGGCCCACCCCGATGTCGGCCAGGGCTTTGGCCTGAAGTGAACGGTCGTCGAAAGCTCCGGCCAGGGCTGACAGGCGCTCGTAGGCCTCGAGCGCTTTGTCGGAACGCTCCAGCCGGCTCAGGCAAGAAGAGAGGCCAAAGATGGCCCGCAGGCGCTCGGCCGGCACGTGCACGGTAGCTGCCGCCTGCACCAGTTGCAGAAAGGCCTCAGGCACCCAGTCGAAGGCTCGCACCTCAGACAGCGCCTCACCCAACTCGACATACCCGCTGACCCGGCCGGGGTCCCAGGGGCGGGCACTGACCGCCCCCAGCAGGTCGCCGAACGCCTTTTGCGGCGTCTTGGCTCGCGAGAAGACTTTGCGGTCCACGCGGTCCGGAGCCCGTTCGGGCACCGGCAGATTCTCGCCCAGTTCGGCCAACCCGCTCACCAGGGCGGCCTCACGCAGGTCCCTGGGCGGACCGGCAGGAGCCGCCTTGAGGCACTCGAGGCCGGCCTTGAAGGCCCGCTTGCGCAGCGGGTCGCCCAGCACCGAGATCCGTCCGAAGCCGAGCCAATAGGTGGCCTGGCGCAGCGGCTCTTCTTCGAGGGCCAAGAGAGCGAAGGCCTTCTCGGTATAGTTGGGATCGCTGGCGAAGTCGGCCAGGATCCGCAAGACCAGGGGAAGATCGACATCACGAAACTGGGGTAGCGGGATGGCCAGAGCTTCGTCAAGGATGCTCTGAGCCAGCTCGTGACGACCCTCTTCCCAGGCCTGCCAGGCCAGCAGCAGAAAGGTCTTGAAGCGGCATCCTTCGGCGGCGATCATGCGGGCGTTGTCGAGGGCTCGGTCAAAGTCGCCCGAGTCGGCCTGGTGATGAGTGATTACCGCCGTCTGGTTGGCCCGCATGCGCGGCATGCCCAGGCCGTAGGCCAGGATGCGCGGCAGGTCGCCCTCTTCGAGGGCCGCCTCGAGCCCCCGATGCAGGTCCTCGAGCACCGACCTCACCGAGCCCGTGCGGGCCAGTTTAGAGTGGATGTAGGGACCTTCGCACAGCCAGTGCAGGATGGAAAAATCACGCCGCCGCGAGGAGCGGGCCAGCCGGTCGCAATGATAGCCCAGGTACATCCAGCCATAGATGTCGTTCATCTCTTCCCAAGACGGATAGGTCTCGCGGAAGAAGGCCACCACGCGGCCGTGAGTGGCCACCAGGTCGCGGCGCAGCAAGTTCGAGATCACGATTTGCATCTGGCGCGAAAACAGGCAAATCTTCTCTCCCTGGTTGCGCAAGATGGGCAGCATGGCCTCGAGCAATCCGTGGACCCGAGCGGCCGAAAGGCCTAGAAAATCGGCGATCGAGGCCGGTGCCAGCGGCTCGGGAGCCTCGCTCAGCAGCCCTGCCATCAGGCAGATATCGGCCTGCATGTCGGCCGGCAGACTGTGCAGTAGCTCGCGCCAGGCCAGGGCCAGGACCAGCGACAACTTGCCCGGCACGATGTCGCCTTCGGGCAGGCCCTCGCGAACAAAGTGCTGGGCCACCAGGAAGTTGCCCTGACTGCGTTCGAGATAGGTCTCGAGCTTGTCGTTGCTAAGGCCCTCGCTCTTAAGGTAGTCGCGCAGGTCCTCGCGATTGCGCTCATCGCGCGAATCGAGCGCAATCACCTCGGCGCCGCCGCGGTAGAGGGCGGCCAGATGAGCCCCCGGCCGGCAGGCGATGATCACCCGCACGCCCGGAATGGGCCGGTCGAGACCGGCCAAGCCGCCGGCATCCCAGAGCCAGCCGCCGCGTTCAAACGAGTCGACCACGATGAGGCGTTCTTTCTTGCCCCCGGGAGGCAGCATCTCTTCGGCCCAGGCCACCGACTCGTGCACGGTCGAAGGCAGGCGTTTGCCCTCGAGGTCGAGCTGGGCCAGCAGAGCGTGCCAGAAGCCGATACCGACGTTCGTGCCCAGGGTGGGGCGAACCGAGACCCAGAGGCTGTCAGATTCGTCCTTGACCAGATCGCGCAGAAATGCGGTCTTGCCCGCGCCTGGTTCTCCGATTAGAACCATCATCGGTGGTCCGTTCTTGCGCCACTGCTCCACTGCGTCACGCAGCCATTTGCGACCGACCAGACCGGATTTCTGCTTCGCCATGGGCCCTCCAGGGAAAGAGTGGGACGGTTCTTCGGGAAAGGCCGACCTAGTCCTCTGCAGGGATCGCTCGGCAATCTGCAAAGAATCGGCCCATGACCAGCACTACTCCGGGAGTCCTCGAAACCACCCTGCCGGTGGTCGAGCAAGCCGACCATGTGCGGCTCGATCGCGACCGCATCGACGCCCTCTGCCAGCAATGGCTCGACAGCTCCTTTAGCGTGCCCAACTGGGACGACGCCGTGCACTGGAGCGACGGCAGCGAGCGCACGGCCAACGCAGTGCTGCTGCTCGACGCCCTGAACTTCTGCTTCTGGCCCGACCCCGGCCAACCCAGGTGGGCCATCGACTACCAGGGGCGCCGCTACAACGGCTATATGGCGCTGGCGGCGAGCCTCAAGCGGGCCATGGAAGAAGGCGACCCTCTCTATGACGCGGATCGTCTGGCCGAACTGTCCCTCGACGACCTGAAACATATCTTTCGGGGCGAAAACGAGATTCCGATGCTCGAAAAGCGCCTGGCCAACGCTCGCGAAATCGGCCAGGTCTTGTCGTCGCGCTGGCAGGGGCAGTTCGCCCGGGTCATCGAGAAAGCGGCCGGTTCGGCCGTCTACTTGACCGACCTGTTGACCCACGAATTCTCGAGCTTTCGCGATGTCACCACCTATAAGGGCCAGGAAGTGCGTCTGCTCAAGCGCGCTCAGATCTGCGTCATCGATTTGTTAGGCACGTTTGGTGGCCAGGGGCTGGGGCACTTTTCCGACGCCGGTCAACTGACCGCCTTTGCCGACTACAAGATCCCCCAGGTGCTCGAAGCGCAGGGGGCCCTGGTCTATAGCTCGGACTTATGCGCCACCCTCGACAACTATCAACTGATCCCCCCCGGGGATTCGCGCGAAGTGGAGATTCGGGCCGGCATGGTCTGGGCGGTCGAGTATCTACGCCAGGGTTTCGAACGCCTCGGCCGCGCCACTTCGGCCTATGAACTGGACTGGTTCTTGTGGAACGTCGGCCAGCGCCCGGTCGAAAACGAGCGCCCCTACCACCGCACCCGCACGATCTATTATTAGGGGCCGGACGGGCCCGAACTGATGGGTGAAACCTGGGAACTGGACCTTTAGCGAAGGGCCATCTTTGGCCAGCGCCGAACGGCCCAGCCGATGTTTCGGTTCTCTCTCGCCGTCCTTTTGATTCTTGCCAGCCTGGCCAGCGCCCAGGCCCGTCCGCGTTATAGTGTGCGGGTAGGCGACCAGCCCGGCAAGTGGGAAGCGAGGGCGGCCGAGGATCTGGCCAGGTATCTGGGCCAGGTCATGGAGGCCGAGATGGTCGAGAGCGGCCAGGCTGAATTGACCTTCGTGGTCGGCAAGCTGGCCCTCGACGAATGCCCCCCGTTGCAGAGGAGCCTGGCCGGGCTGACCCAAAAGCCCCCCGTGATCCGGCGCGACGCCATCGCCCTCGAGCAGGTGGGTTCGACCATCTATCTGGCCGGCAGCAACGACGACTCGCACTACTTCGCCGTTGCCTATCTACTGCAAAAGCTGGGATGCCGCTGGTATATGCCGACCGAGTTCGGCGAGTATGTGCCCCGGCTGCAGCAGTGGCCGCTCCCCAAACTCTCGGTGGCCTATGCCCCCCCTTTCGAGGTGCGCACCTACTGGATCTCCTGGAACGGCGACCGCCAGGGCTATGAAGAGTTCGCCCACCGCAACTTCTACAACCTCGAGCGCAACCCGCCCGGCGGCCACGCTCTGGGCGTCAGTCGCTTCACCAAGGACGAACTGCCCATGGACGGCAGCTGGAACAGCCCCGCCACCATCGCGGCGGTGGCTAAATCGTTCGAGCCCGACTTTGGGGCCGGCAAGTCGTTCTCGCTGGCCATCAAGGACATGGTCCAGCGGCGCCTGGATGGCCCGGACTCGGTCCTGGGTGGAGGCCTTCACGACAAGTTTTTCCATGCCCCGGCGGTCAGCGACATCTTTCTGGCCTTCTACAACGCGGTCTGCACCGAGCTGATCAGGTTGCATCCCCAGAGCCAGGCCAAAATCGGGTTTCTGGCCTATGTCAACCTGACTCTGGCTCCTCAACGCAACATCGTGGCCGCCGCCCCGCTGGTCGCCTATCTGGCTCCCATCGATATCGACCCTCTGCATGCCATGGGCGATCCTCGCTCTCCGGAGAAATCCGACTACCAGGGCGCCCTTACGCGTTGGGCCGAGGTCATGCAGGGCCGGGTGGTCATCTACGATTATGACCAGAGCATGCTGGTCTGGCGCGACCTGCCCAATCCTTCCCACGAGGTCCTGCGCAAAGAAATCAAGCTCTATCAAAAGCTCGGCATCCTGGGCTTTGCCACCGAGAGCCGCAACGCCATCGCGACCACCTTTACCAACCTCTTCTTCCGGGGGCAGCTCTATTGGAACCCCGACTTTGACGTCGAGGGCGAGCTCGCGCTCTTCTATCGCAACTTCTACGGTCCGATGGCCGAGCCGATGTCCCACTACTGGAGCGCCATCTATGCGGCCTGGGAGGCCACTCCCCTCACCTATCACGAGTTCTTTGTCATCCCCGATATCTACACCCCCGAGCTGGTCACGCGATTGGGGCAGCACCTGCAGGCGGCCGAGGCGCTGGCCGGCCAGCTCACCCCGCGCGAGCAACAGCGGCTGGAGTTCACTCGCCGCAGCCTGGGGCTGATCGAAGCCTACACCGAGATGGCCCGAAAAGCCGGCTCGGAATGCGACTTCAGCGCAGCCGTGGCGGCCGGTAAGCGCGGATTGGCGATCCGCGAAGAGCTGACCAAAGCCAGCGGCATCTTCACTACCTATGTCAAAATGCCCGAAAAGGGTCCGGCCTGGTGGCCGGGCGAGGTGGAGTATTACGGTCAGCTCGAGCAACTCTGCCAGGGAGCAGCCGGTCGGCTGGTGGCCCAAACCCCGCTACGGTGGAAGTTTCAAGCCGACCCCTATGACGAGGGCTTATGGCGCAACTGGGGCGTGGATCCTCCTGATGCCGGTTGGGCTAGCCTGAAGGTCGACAGCTTGCCGCGGGCCCAGGGCGTCTACGCGTCGGACTACCACAGCCCCGAAGGGTTCGGTTGGTATACCTGCAGCCTGAGCCTGAGCAAACTCCCGGCCCGGCCTCATCTCGCCTTTCCCGGGCTATTCAACGAGAGCTGGCTCTATGTCAACGGTGAGTTGGTGGCCCACCGACCCCAACAGGCCCTGTGGTGGCTCAACGACTATCGCTTCTTGTGGGATGTCGACCTGGCCGGCAAGCTGCGCAAAGGCAACAACCAGTTCGTCTTGCGCACCAAAATCGACCGCCATCCCAGCGGCATGTTCCGGCGCCCCTTCGTGTATGAGGCGGTGGCTCGATGACCTATCGCAGTCACGGTAAGCGGCTGTTCGACCTGGTGGCCGCCGGGTTGGGCCTGATCCTGTTGTCTCCGGTGTTGGCGGGGCTGGCCCTGCTGGTGCGCCAACGCCTGGGATCGCCGGTCTTGTTTCGCCAGCAGCGCCCCGGCAAAGACGGTAAGATCTTCGAGCTGGTCAAGTTTCGCTCGATGACCGACGAGCGCGACCCGTCCGGCCAGCTCTATCCCGACGAGCGGCGCCTGACCCCGTTTGGCCAGTTTCTGCGCAGCACCAGCCTGGATGAGTTACCCGAGCTCATCAACGTGCTCAAGGGCGAGATGAGCCTGGTGGGCCCGCGTCCGCTGCTGGTGAAGTATCTCGAGCGGTACAACGATTTTCAGCGACGCCGCCTGGAAGTCAGGCCCGGCATCACCGGCTGGGCTCAGGTCAACGGACGCAACGCCACCGACTGGAACGAGCGCTTTCGCCAGGATGTCTACTACATCGACCATATGTCGCTGGCCCTCGACCTCAAGATCCTGTTTATGACCGTCAAGGCGGTGGTGGTGCGCGAGGGTATCTCGCGAGAAGGCCACGCCACCATGCCCGAATTTTTGGGCGACGACTGACTTTCACGATGGTTTGAGGGCCTCGCACTAGATTCAGGGGGTGAACCTCTGGCGCCTCTACCACCGTTTCACCCAGCCGAGTCAGCAACTCTCGGTGGCTCAGGCACGCCAGCACAAAGGCTTTCAGAAGCTCGAGCAAGAGGTGGCCGAACTGACCGGCGCCCTGAGCGATCGCTACCAGGGCCAGACCACCGACCTGTTCGACCCCAACCTCGACGGTTGGTTGACCCAGGCGAAACTGGTCGAGGGCCGGCCGGTCGAGGTCAAAGCCACCGGCTACGGCATCAGCTCGAGGACCGAGCTACACCTGAACTGGACTCCTTCCGGCTGGGAAGCACGGCGTCTCTATCTCTTCGAAGGCTGCGCCGGCGAGGACCTGATGGCCACCGAACAAAACGCCCACCTGGACGGCGGACAGGTGAAGCTGCAAGAATTCGACTTCTCCGAGTCAGGCCTCTCTATCTATAGAGACCAGCGCTGGGTGGTCAACGGCCGGCGGGCGGCGCTGGCCGCCATGGTAGACCAACCTATCGACCAGGAGTGGGTCGCCCGGGCTCGCCGACTCGGGTCCGAAGAGCAAGTCGTCAAGACCTGGAAGACGGCTGTCGCTGGCCACGGGGACCGTCTGCCCGGTCTAAGCCAGTTGCTCGAAGCCGACCCGGCTGCAACTCTCGAGCAGATCGGCTCGGTCCAAACCCCGGGCTGGCCGCGATTCGAGCGGTTGCTCGCGGTTTTCGGTCGCGAGCCGTCGGGACTGCTGGCCGCGGCCAAAGGTCTGGATTGGCTCGACGCGCAACGCGCCCAGGGTCTCGACGAGAGCACCGCCTTCCAGCGATTACTGGCTTCTCACCTGCCGGCCACGCTGTCGTTCGCGAGCGTAGGTTTAAACCTGGAAGAGGACTATCTTCAGGTGGGCAGTTTCGGCCTGGACCGCCACTAGCGGGCCCTCGCGAGGGCCCGCCAGGGCTCCTAGAGAGCCTTGATGGCGTCGCGGACCTCGGACCACTGGGCGTGGCGGCCGATCTTCTTCTTCGAGAAGACGCGTTTTCCGTCGACATCGACCTCGAAGGCTCCGCCGCCGGAGGGAACGAGGGTCAACCCCTCGATTTCGTCACGAAACTCCCCAATCAACTTCTCTGCCATACTGGCAGCCTGAGGAGTGTAGTTTCACATCAAGCAGAATTCGATCTGGATCTTCATTGCTAACCTCCGCTCCTCACCTTCTCTCTGGACGGTTGGATTTCATCTTGGGCTAGCTAGCGCGAGCCAGTCGGTCTACGATCATGGGGTCGATCTTCTGGCGCAACTTCAGGTATTGCTCGCGGTGGCGTTCGGCCATCTCCCAGCAAAAGAGGGCTTTGCGGACCTCGTCGCGTCCCCGGCCGTCGCGATAGGCTCGCAGGTGGTCAAGACACTGCTCCAGGGCCCGACTCTCACCTTGACTATGCCGCTGGGCCCGGCGAACCGAAATCAGCTCCCCTCGGCGCAAGGGAAAACCCAGCCACATGCTGTGTTGGGCGTGCTGCTGACGAAGGTGCTGTTCAACCCCTTCGACCCTGTCCAAAAAAACGGCCACGGTCTGCTCTCCGGCCCGACCCTCGAGCACCTGGCTGCAATAAACTGGTATCATATGTATCGAGTGTTCCATCGACCCTCCCTGGCATTGGTTGGCTTGGAACCCATCCTAGCCCGCCTCCGGGGCCGGTTCAGTGACGCTCGACGGGTGGCCCGGTGACCGCCGTCACCCTTTGAACAGGCTTCAACCAGGCCCGGCCCCGCCCCAAATTGACCAGAACTCATTTCTGTGCTATATATTAGTTGTTTTCCAGGGTTCAACGGTCCGCTTGTGAGGAGCACTCCTTGACTTATTTTCAAGCGGACACGGAAGGGAGAGAAGCCAGATTCAGGCTCCCGGCTCCAGTTGATAACCCCTGCTGGTGCCAAGAGCCTGAAGAGCGAATCGAATGAACAGCTCGGTTCTTGTGCTCAATGCTAGCTACGAGTATCTCAACGTTACCTCGCTGCAGCGGGCGGTGAAGTTGCTCTACAAAGAGAAGGCCGAACTCGTCGAAACCGTCCAGGGGCAAGTCATTGGATCGGTGCGGCGGCAGTTCGGCATGCCTTCTATTATCCGCATGCTGTACTACATCCGGCGACCCTTTAAAGAGGTGCCGCTGACGCGTAAGAATATTCTGGTGCGCGACCAGCACGTCTGTCAGTATTGCGGTCGCAATGGCGACACCGTGGATCACGTCAGGCCCCGCTCGCGCGGGGGGCCCAACACCTGGACCAACTGTGTCTGCGCCTGCGCCGAGTGCAACCGCAAAAAGAACAACCGCACGCCCGATGAAGCCGGCATGCGGCTGGCTCGCAAGCCGCGCAAACCCTCGCACTTGCCCTGGGTTCGCATGAAACAAAGTTCGGCCCACCACAGCTGGGCACGCTATCTTTTCTGGGCGGGTGACGGTTTGTGATCCGGTTCACAGATCGGGTGGTCAGAATCGGTTATCCTCTGGTCAGAAGATAACTCCCATAGACACCCAATCCCCCAAGAACACCCCGCCCCCAACGGGGTGTTCTTCTTTATCCCTCGACGTCGTCGGTCAGGGCGAACAGGAAATCGGCCCGGGCCAGTTGCTCTTCGCCCACCCGGCACACAATCTCGGTCTTGCCCATGTCCTTGCGCAGGTTGAGCATGCGAGCCTCGATGTCGAGTCGCTCTCCGGGTTTGGCCGCACGACCGAACTCGGCGTTATCGAGCGACCCAAAAAGAATGTATCGTCCCTGGCTATCAGGCTGCGAAAGAATCACGGCCGCTCCCACCTGAGCCATGGCTTCTAGCATCAACGACATCGGCATCTCGGGCTGGCCCGGGAAATGTCCCTGAAAAAAGGGTTCGTTATGGGTCAGTTGCTTGATGCCAACAGCCCGGTCGACCCCTTCTGTCTCGAGGATTCGGTCGATCAGCAAGAACGGATAGCGATGGGGCAGGTAGCCCATTATTTCTTGAATCGACAGCGCCGGCTTGGACATCCAATCACCTCCCGGTGGGGGCCCGCCATTCTACGGCTCTAACTTGCCCCCCTGCCAGGCCCGGCCGCAGGAACGCAGGCCGCTTCGGTGAACCGGCGCAGCATGAAACCTGTGGCCATTCTTTCTGCCTGCCGGACCCCCATCGGGAAATTCGGAGGAACCCTCGCCGAACTGACGGCCGTCGACCTGGGCGTCGTGGCCATCGAAGAGAGTCTTCAACGAGCCAGACTGGCCCCGGCTCAGGTCGACCTGGCCATCGTGGGAATGGCCCGTCAGGCCGGCTGCGGACCCAACCCGGCTCGCCAGATGGCGGTGCGGGCCGGCATCCCGGTCGAGGCGCCCAGCTACACCCTCAACCAGGCCTGCGCCTCGGGGTTGGCCGCTCTGGCCATGGCCGCCGGCCATATCGCCCTGGGAGAGGCCCAGGTGGTGGTGGCCGCCGGGGCCGAAAGCATGTCCAACGTCCCCTATCTGCTGCCAGCGGCCCGCTGGGGCCTGCGCCTGGGCCATCGCAAACTGGTCGACGGCATGTATCAAGACGGGTTCTTCTGCCCCCTGGCCGACATGATCATGGGCGAGACAGCCGAGGTCGTGGCCGGCGAACTTTCCATCGGACGGGCCGCCCAGGACGAGTATGCGGCCACCAGCCAGAACCGATGCCAGCAAGCCACCGAGGCGGGCCGTTTCGAGGCCGAGCTGGTCCCGGTCAAGACCCGCAAGACGGTGCTCTCGGCAGACGAGCACCCGCGGGCCAACGTGACCGCTGAAAAGCTGGCCAAGCTCGAGCCCGTTTTTTCCAAAGAAGGCACCATCACGGCCGGCAACGCCTCGGGCATCACCGACGGCGCCTCGTCTTTGGTGGTCTGCTCACAGGAATATGTCCAAGCCCACGGGCTCAAGCCGATGGCCTGGTATACCGGCGGCAAGACGGTGGGCCTTGATCCTGTCCGTATGGGGCTGGGTCCGGTTCACGCCATGCGGGCCTATTTCGCCAACGGCGGCGGCAAACTCGAAGACTACGACTTGATCGAACTCAACGAGGCCTTCGCCGCCCAGGTGCTGGCCTGCCACACCCAGATGCCGCTGCCGCTCGAGCGGGTCAACGTCAACGGCGGAGCCATCGCCCTGGGCCACCCCATCGGCTGCACGGGCAACCGCATCGTGGTCACCCTGCTGCATGAAATGCAAAGGCGCCAGGTAGCCAAAGGTCTCGCCACGCTGTGCGTCTCGGGCGGCCTGGGCATCTGCGCTTCTTTCGACAACGCTTAGGGCCCTTAGACCAAAAATCACAGACCGCCGCTGGTATCATGAGGACATGAAGAATCTCGCAATAGTGGTGGTGGTCGTGGCCGCGCTCATGACCGCCCTGGTTCAACTCCCCTCGCAACCGCTCGAACTGAACGGAATTCGGCTGGGCATGACCGTCCGAGCACTCGAGGACACCCGCGGTGGCGAAGCCCTGGTCAACAACGGAGTAGGCGTCTACGATGGCCAGCTCCTCTATCTGGATCAACACGACCGTATCCTCGGTGTCCTGGGTCAACGGCTCGATGACCAGCTGGGACCACAAGCCAGCCTGACCGACGTAGAAAATCGTTTCGGCCCCGTCAAGCTACGCCGCCAAACGCGCTGGGGCACGATGCTGACTTATGGCCACGACCTGCGGGTCTGGAGCCAGGACGGCCGCGGGGTCACCTTTTATCTGCTCGGCGAGGTGCCCGACAGCGCCATCAAAGAACTCTCGCGCTAAAATCGAAAAGTAGGGAGAACACACCTTGTAGCGCGGGCATGCACATGCTATGCTGCTAGGCAAACCTAGCAAACAGAATCGGCGGACCTGCATGCCCTGGAACGATATAGCCAATAAGCTCCTGCCCGAAGGCACCGAGCCTCAACTCGAAAGCTTGGCCCAACTACTCGAAGCCTCAGCCGGAGAACGGTTGCAGTCGCTGGCCGTGCTGCGCTTTCTCGAGAGCCTGAAAGGCCCCCTCGACGGCCTGACCGAGCGCTTTCGCTTTCTGGCCCAAACCTGCGGTAGCTGGTCGGCGGCGAAGTTGGCCCTGTCGCTACTGCGCGAGCCGCTCGAGACGCCCAGTCAAGAGTTGCATCAGGCCCTGCGCAGCAACCATTGCGTGCCGGCGGCCATTCGGCTGTGCGAGGCTCTGCGTCAAAGCGGCTGTCAAGATCAAGAGCGGCGCCTGCTGGCCCTCGAGGCGGCCGCACTGCTCAGTGACGGAGCCCGCCAGCAGGTCGAATTGCTGCAGCACTTGCTCGATTCGGCCCCGCTCGAGACCCTCGAGAGCCTGGCCTTTTTGGCCCGCCAGTTGAGGCTGGTCGGCTGGGAGGCGTGTGGCAGCTGGGGTCTGGTCGAGGATCCCCAGCGCGGCCTGGTCATCAACGACGGCGCCCACCCCGACCGGCGCGAGGCCTTCGGAATGACCTTTACCTCCGAGCCCATCAGCCTGGAAGGGCAAATTCGTAGCAAGCTTCAGTTTATGGCCAAGGTCGAAATCCTGGGGCTCACCGACCGTTGCCATCTCGAAGTCTCGAGCGACGGCCAGGAGTGGGTCAAGCTGGTCAAGTTCGACGGCAGCCAACCGTGGAGCAGCCGCGAGGTGGACCTGTCGGCCTATGACGGTCAGACCATCCGGCTGCGCTTTCACGTCATCTCGGGCCACGACCGCCAGGGCGGCGGGGTCTATCTCGACCGTCTCTGCCTGACCGGGGTGCTGCCTGACCGCAGCCTGGCTCTGGGCTGGCAGGCCCAGGCCTGGGAAAGGGACGTCGTGGTGGCCGGCAGCGAGATTCCCTGGGCTTGTACCAGCGGCGACGACAATCACTTGACCAGCCAGCCTATCGTGCTCGACTCCATCGGTTCGCCGACCCTGTTGCTGAGCTATCGGCTGCAGACCAGCTCGCTCTACGAGCGCTGTCAACTGGAGCTGCAGGTCGACGAACAAGATTGGCAAGAGGTCTCGGCCTTTGAAAGCGGCGAGGGACGCCGCACCATCGACCTGGCCCCCTATGGCGGAAGAACCGTCAGACTGAGGTTTTCTACCAATCTCAACCCACGCCGGCCCGGAGATGGATTCTTCTTGACCCGACTCAAGCTGGTAGGCACCGGTGCTTCCCACAGTTGCCATCGGATGGCTCCCCTCGACGGCAGCCCCGAGGACGGTCAGCCCCAACGAGAAGGTCTGCGCCAATTGGCTCTGGCCGGACGCTTCGAAGAACTCGGTCATCTGGCCCGGCTGGTGGCTCAACTCAAGAGCGTGGCCTGCGCCCTGTCCTTCTTGCCGCATCTGCAGACCGAGCAGGACCTACAGGCTCTGCTGGTGCTCCATCTAGCCTTCAAGGAGCAGGCCGGAGAGCTGTTCGAGCGATTGCGCGCCAGCAGCCGCGGCGACGAAGACCTCGAGCGGCTGGCCCGCCTGATGGTGTTGACCGGTCCCGACGGCTATCTGGCCGCCCGCGACTTGCTGGGCGAAGGCCTGTTGGCGGCGGGCGAAGTGGATGCCAACATCGATCTCTATCTAGAGCTGGCCCGCCTGTGGGGAGTCGACCTGGCCGAAAGCGCCTTCAATCTGCTGCTGGTCCCGGTGGCCGCCGAAAGCCTGGCCGAACGACGGCAAGCCTTCGTCCAGCTCGTCCAGGCTTGCCCCGACGAGCCCGACGACGCCCTGCGCGACTGGGGTCTGGTGACCCGTTGGACGGGGGACCAGAGCCTGGGCGAGGCGGTGGGAAGTTTCGTGACCCGGCTCGAGGCCGAAGGACAGGAAAAGGCCCGGAACCATCTGGCCCAGGCCCAAAGAGTGGCGTCTTAAAGCCAGCTCAGGTCGACTTCTTCAACGACGTTCCAACCCGGGATCTGACGATTGTAGGTCGTCAGTACTCCGCGCAAGCCGCGGCTGGTCTGTTCGAACTCCAGGCAGTGCACCGAGTCGGTCGAAAAGCGCACGCCGCGCACGCTGGCCGGTCCGCTCGACAGGTGCTCTTCGCAGAAGTATCCGTCGGCCGAGGTGCCGCGGTAGCCGATGCGGGTGACCACGCCGCCGCCGCGATAGCAAAGATAGAAGGGGCGGTCGTCTTCGTCGGGCAGGGGCGAGGAGTTGTTGTCCCAGGCGGGCAGCGAGCGGTCGATGTAGCCCTCGTAGAAGTTCAGTTGGCGCTGGGCCTGCTTGCCGTTCAGCGGGGCGCGAACGAGGCTCCGCGAGGGGAGTTCGCCACGCTCGAAGCGTTCGATACCGCGTTTGACATCCGTCCACTGCACTCTGGTCATAGTATGATACTACCGGCTGAGTGACAGTTACGCTGTGAGCTGCTTCACAAACTGTCGCGGGGCTCTAGAGCGTATACTTTCAGACCTTTCCACTTCTTGAGCACCACCTTGCCGGCCGGAAAACCCCTCGGCTTGCTCACCTCGTGCACTCGGCAGTAGTGCACTTCTACCTTGCCACCGGCCTCGCGGGCCTTGGAGAAGTGGGCGGCCAGGCCGGCCGCGTGCGCCAGGACCGAGCGGGGAATCTCGCCCCGGTGGGGGTTCTTTACTACTACATGGCTACCCGCGTAGCCGCCCGCGTGCAGCCAAAAGTCCTGCGGTTCGGCCACCTTGAAGGTCAGGATATCGTTGTCGCGGGCACCTTTACCGACCAGAATCTGGTATCCCTCGAACTCATAGGCTCGATAGCACTCGGCAGCCATGTCAGGTCTCCTCAGGGGGAGTATTTTCCCGGACTGCCAGCGTGAAAACCCTCCCCTTGCTCCTTCCTGATCTAGATCATCCAATCCAACGGCCGATTTGACTATGGTGGAGGTGCGATGAAAGACAAGACTGTTTACTACGATGAGTCCACTCCCCGGACTTTCGCGTTTTTCACGGTCTTTTGGGGAATCGTCGGGATGCTGGTGGGGCTTTGGGCGGCATTGGAGTTAGCTTTTTGGCAGCTCAACTTCGACATGCCGTTCTTGACCTTCGGGCGTATCCGGCCGCTTCACACCAATGCCGTGATTTTTGCCTTCGCAGGCAACGCAATTTTTGCCGGGGTCTACTACTCCACCCAGCGACTGTGTCGCACTCGCATGTTCAGTGACGCTTTGTCCAAGGTCCACCTGTGGGGCTGGCAGCTGATTATCGTACTCGACGCGCTGGGTCTTGTGACCGGTCACACGGACGGCAAAGAATATGCCGAACCTGTGTGGACCATCGACCTGCTGATCACCGTCATCTGGGTGGTCTTTGCGGTCAATTTCTTCATGACCCTGTTCAAGCGCCGCGAGAAACACCTCTACGTGGCGCTCTGGTTCTACATGTCGACCATTATCACCATCGCGGTTTTGCACCTGGTCAACAACGCGGCCATCCCGGTCTCGCTGACCAAGTCCTACCCGATCTACGCCGGGGTGCAGGACGCCCTGATTCAGTGGTGGTACGGTCACAACGCGGTGGGCTTCCTGCTCACCACTCCCTTCCTGGGCCTGATGTATTACTTCTTGCCCAAGGCGGCCGAGAAGCCGGTCTACTCCTACCGGCTCTCGATCCTTCACTTCTGGTCGCTGATCTTTCTCTACATCTGGGCCGGCCCGCACCACCTGATCTATACAGCGCTGCCGGACTGGACCCAGAGCCTGGGCATGGTCTTCTCGCTGATGCTGATCGCCCCGTCCTGGGGCGGTATGCTCAACGGTATCCTGACCCTCAAGGGCGCCTGGGACAAGCTACGCACCGACCCGATCCTGAAATTCTTCGTGGTCGGTCTGACTTTCTATGGAATGTCGACCTTCGAAGGTCCGATGCTGAGCATCAAGAGTGTCTCGGCACTGGGCCACTTCACCGACTGGATCGTCGGTCACGTCCACAGTGGAGCTCTCGGTTGGGTCGGGTTCACCGTCTTCGGAATGCTCTACTGGATGGTGCCTCGCCTGTGGAAGACCGAACTCTATTCGGTCAAACTGGCCACCAACCACTTCTGGATCGCCACCGTCGGAATCGTGCTCTACATCACCTCGATGTGGATCACCGGCGTCACGCAGGGTCTGATGTGGAGAGCCGTCACGGCCGAAGGCAGACTGATGTATGACTTCCTCGAAACGGTGACCTATCTCAAGCCCTACTACATCATTCGAGCCCTGGGCGGAGCCCTCTATCTCACCGGCGCCGTGATGATGGCCTACAACCTCTTCATGACGGCGCGCAGCGGCAAAATCGCTCCCGAGCCGATCCTGCTCAAAGATGACGAAACCCCGTCCTATCACGAAGTAGGGAAAGGAGCCTGACAGTGAAACACCGTGAACTCGAATCCAAAGGCCTCATCATGG
Organism: Vulcanimicrobiota bacterium; assembly: GCA_050250895.1. GTDB lineage: Bacteria > Vulcanimicrobiota > Xenobia > Xenobiales > JADMJV01 > CAYRFU01. The sequence goes on from JBFWNU010000009.1 coordinate 166,250, forward strand.
GTTTGCTGGCCGGCTTCGTCATCCTGATCGGCGGCATCGTCGAAATCGTGCCGCTCTACACGGTCGAGTCGTCCGTGCCCAAGATCGCCGAGGTCAAGCCTTATACGCCGCTTGAACTCGAGGGCCGCGACATCTACATCCGCGAGGGTTGCTACACCTGTCACAGTCAGGTAGTGCGTCCCTTCCGAGACGAAACCGAGCGCTATGAAGGCCCCTACTCCAAGGCGGGCGAGTATGTCTACGACCGTCCCTTCCAGTGGGGCTCCAAGCGCACCGGTCCCGACCTGCACCGAGTAGGCGGCAAATACCCCGACTCGTGGCACTACCTGCACATGCAGAACCCGCGCAATATCAGCCCGGGTTCGATCATGCCGAACTATCCGTGGCTTGCCACCAACAAGCTCGACACCAGCTTGACCGTCAAGAAGATGCAGACCCTGGCCCGACTGGGGACTCCTTATCCGCAGGAGGACCTCGACAACGCTCAGGCCTTGCTCAACGAACAGGCTCAGGCTATCGTCGAACGTCTCAAGGCCGACAAGGTCGACCAGGCCGAAGCCGACCAGGAGATGATCGCCCTGATTGCCTATCTGCAGCGACTGGGCAGCGACATCGGTTGGAGGAACAAATAATGGAACCTCTACCCTATCTCGACGTCATCAAGCAAGTCGTGACCGTGATGTTCAGCCTGTGCTTTACCGCCATCGTCCTGTGGACGATGTCCAGGGCCGGGGCCGAAGCCGAGAACGACCGAAACCTGCCCTTCCTGGAGGATCACCATGGCTAAACTACTCGACCACGAAGTGGACGGAATTCAGGAATTCGACAACCCCCCTCCGGCCTGGTTGGTGTGGCTGTTCAACTTCACCATCATCTTCTCGGTCATCTACGTGATCGTCTATCCGAGTACGTGGTTCTGGCAGGGCACGACCCAATGGACTTCGGGCCAACAGTACGAGAACCAGATGGCCCAGGCGCAGGAAATCTACGCTTCGGCCCAACCGGCCTCGATGCCGACCGACGGCCTGCCCACCGACCCGGCCGCCCTGGAATTGGGTGCCCAGGTCTACAAGCTGCGCTGCGCACCCTGCCACGGCGATAACGCCGAAGGCAAGGTCGGGCCGAATTTGACCGACAGCGAGTGGATCTATGGCAAAGAGCCCAATGATCTGGTCGAGACCATCACCAACGGCCGACCCAAAGGGATGCCGCCCTGGGGCAAAGTCCTCAGTCACGAAGAGGTCCTGCAGGTCGCCGGCTATGTAACCACTTTGGGAGGAGAGTAAGTCATGCTTGAGCAGATTTTGCACACCGAAGTCGGTTTTTACGGAGTGGCTGGTCTGATCTTGACGGTGCTGGTCGGCATCTGGCTCCACGCCTGGATCGTCAAGGAGATGGCCAAAGGAGATAGCGATGAGTAAGGTTTACCCACGAAATAGCCCGGGCCGCTTCCGCAATCTGCGGAACGTCGTCAGTGTGATGCTGCAGTCCATTCTGTTCATCACGCCCTGGCTGATGTGGGGGGGGCGTCAAGCCTTTCTAATGGATGTTCCGGCCCGGAAACTCCACCTGTTGCACTGGACTTTCTGGCCCCAGGAGACCTATTTCATCTTGCTGCTGCTGATCTCGGCAGCCCTGACCCTGTTCCTGGTGACCTCACTGTTTGGCCGCGTCTGGTGTGGCTATGCTTGCCCCCAGACGCTGCTCAGCCAGGCCTTCATCATGGTCGAGCGCTTCACTGAAGGCGATTCCTACCAGCGGGTCCGGCTGGACGACGGCCCCTGGAATGCCAACAAGCTCTCGCGCAAAACCGTTAAATGGTCGATCTGGCTGGGCATGAGCCTGTTCTTGGGACTGACCTTCGCCGGCTACTTCACCCCCATACGGGGGTTGGCCGCCGACCTGCTCTCGGGACACGCTCAGACCGGTAGTCTGACGGTCATCGGATTCTTCACCCTGGTGTCGCTCGCGTTCTTCGGCAACATCCGAGGCCGATTCTGCACCACGATGTGCCCCTACGCCCGTTTTCAGGGCTCGATGTTCGATGCCAACTCGCTCATCGTGGGCTATGACGCGACCCGCGGCGAGCCGCGCGGCAAGGCCAAGGACCCGAGCGCCGGCAGCTGTGTCGACTGCAAGATGTGTACCCAGGTCTGCCCGATGGGCATCGACATTCGTGAAGGACTGCAGTTCGAATGCATCACTTGCGCTGCCTGCATCGACGCCTGCGACACGGTGATGGACAAACTGGGTCGCGAACGGGGACTGATTCGCTACGCCAGCGAGAACGAGCTCGAGGGCAAGTCCACCGGGCGGCTAATGCGTAGCCGCCCGGTGGTTTACGCGGTGCTCTTGACCGCGTGTATATCGATCCTGGGGGTCCTCCTCTGGAGGCGCCCGCCCATCGAGGTCGACGTGATGCGCGACGGAGTCAACGGACCGTTCACCCGCACTGCCGACGGGCGGATCGCCAATCTCTACAACTTGCGCGTCATCAACAAGCAACTTGGCAACCGAGCCTACGCCTTCGAGATCAAGGGCATCGAGGGCGCCGAGTTGATGACCAGCGAAAACCCTATGCACATCCCCGGTGAGAGCGGCGTGGTCGACAAAGTCTTCGTGGCCGTACCCGAAGACGCCGTTTCCACCATCGTTCCCATCGAGTTTCGGGTCTGGGACATCGAGCATCCTGAGCGGGTGTTCGTCAGAAAGACCACCTTTGTGGCTGGAGGAAGCCGATGACCAAAAAGAAGTTCAATCCCTGGCCGATGGGCCTGTTCCTATCGCTGGCGCTTTTCATTACCGTCCAACTATCGGTCGTAGGCCTGGCGGCGTCGACCTTCGAAGGCCTCGATGACGTGGAGTATTACCGCCACGGCATCGAGTACGGGCAAGAGATCCAGCGCCAGAAGATGCAGAAGGATCTCGGCTGGCAGATCGAGTTCAACCTGAAGGAAGGCATCCCCACCCGCCGCGAGTATCCCCTGCGGGTTCGCCTGCAAGACCGCGACGGCAAGCCGGTAGTGGGCGCCAAAGCCCACCTCAAGATGGGCCGTCCGGCCACCATTCGCGACGACCAGCAGTTCGACCTCAAGGAAGTGGGCCCCGGAATCCACGAGGTCGCCATTGTTCCCGGCCCCGGCGCCTGGCGCTTCGACCTCACCGTCGAAAAGGGCGAGACCGTGGTCAAGGCCACCAAGAGGCATCGGTTTTAACCCCATGGGCGCCTGCCGTCATTGCGGCCAACCCGCCAGCGACGAGTTCTGCTGCCCCGGTTGCGCGGCCGTCTACAACACCCTCCACGACGAGGGCCTGGACGGCTTCTATGGACTGAGGGCCCAGGCCGGACCCCCGGTGGCCTGGGATGCGACCGAAGCCCCGGATTGGCAGGCTGGCGCCGACCGCTTCGAACGTAGCCTGGGTGACGGTCTGGTGCGCACCCGCTTCGCCCTCGAGGGCCTGCATTGCGGAGCCTGTATCTGGCTCATCGAAAAGGGCCTGACCGCGGTCGAGGGGGTGCGCTCGGCCCGCGTCCACCTGGGCGACTCGTGGGCGCAGGTCGACTACCTGCCGGTGGCCGTCAGCCTGAGCGAGCTGGTGGCTCGCCTGGGGCGCCTGGGTTATCGGGCCACACCCATGGCTCCCAACGCGCGGGCTGACCGCCGTCCCGACCTGGAACTGCTGCTCAAGATGGCGGTGGCCGGCTTCGGAGCCGGCAACATCATGATGGTGGCGGCCGCCCTCTATCTGGGCCAGTTCCAGGGCATCGAAGCCACCTTCCTAAAGTTCTTTCACTGGATCTGCCTGCTGTTGGCCACTCCGGTAGTCCTCTACTCGGGCAGCCACTTCTTCGAGGGAGCCCGCCGAGCAGTGGTGGGACGCGCCCTGACCATGGACGTGCCCATCTCGATCGGCATCCTGGTCACCTACGGCTACAGCCTGCTGTCGCTGCGCGGCGGTCAGGTCTATTTCGACTCGGTGACGGTCTTCATCTTCGTGCTGTTGATCGGACGCTATCTCGAGTCGTCTTCACGCCGGCGCCTGGGTAGCGCGGCCGAGCACCTGCTCAGCCTGCGACCCGCCTGGGCCCGGCTCAGCGACGGCAGCCAGCTTGCCGCTGACCGCCTGGAACTCGGCCACGAACTGCTCATTGGCGCTGGCGAAATCGTGCCCACCGATTGTCGGGTCAGCCACGGCAACGCCTCGGTCGACGAGTCGATGGTGACCGGTGAATCGGTGCCGGTCTGGCGGACCGCCGGCCAACCTCTCATGGGCGGCTCGAAACTGGTCGAGGGCGAGGTTCAGGCCCGAGTCGAGGCCATTGGCGAAGACACCATTCTGGCTCGGCTGGTCGATCTGGTCGAGCAGGCTCAGGCCTCGAAGAGCCGCACCCAGACGCTGCTCGACCGGGCCGCCGGCTATTTCGTGGCCGTCACTTTGAGTCTGGCCGCCGTCACGGCCGTGTGGTGGTGGCCGGCCGGCCCCGACCGGGCTCTGATGGTGGCCGTCTCGGTCTTGATCATCACCTGTCCCTGTGCCCTGGGTCTGGCCGCCCCGATGGCTCTGTGGCAATCGGCTCGGGTGGGTCTCGAGGCTGGCGTGCTGTTTCGCGACCTCGAAGTGATTGAAGATGCGGCCCGCATTACCGATGTGGTGCTCGACAAGACGGGAACCCTCACCAGCGGCCACTTTCAGGTGAGCGCCATCGAGAGCTGGGGCATGGAACAAACCCAGGTGCTGGCGCTGGCCGCCGCCGCCAACCGACTCAGCCAGCACCCGCTGGCGGTGGCCCTGTTGCGGGCCGGCGCTCCCCACCCTGAGGTCGAGGTGGTCGAGCAACTACCCGGACGGGGGATGGTAGCTCGCTTTGCGGGTCAGCGTCTGCTGGTGGGCAGCGCCCGTTTGCTGGAAGATTTCGGGGTCGAAACGCCGGCTCGCCAGGGTCAAACCAGCCACGTCTGGGTGGCCCTGGGCCAGCAACTCGTGGGTCTGGTCGAGCTAGAAGACAGCCTGCGCCCCGAGGCCACCGAAGTGGTGGCTGCCCTGGCCGAATACAATCTGTGGCTGGCCTCTGGCGACCGCCCTGAACCGGTGGCCCGGGCCGCCCGTCGGCTGGCCCTCGACCACGTGTTGGCCGAGGCCGGACCCGAAGCCAAGCGTCAGCTGGTCGACCGCCTTCAGGAGCGCGGAGCCCACGTGGCCTTTCTGGGTGACGGTGTCAACGACGCGCCCGCCCTGGCCGCTGCCCGCGTCGGGGTGGCCGTGGCCGGCAGCACCAGCGTGGCCACCGGCACGGCCGATGTCGTCTTGCTTCGGCCCGGCCTCGAAGGGCTCGGGTCGGCCCTCAAGCTTGCCCGTGAAACCCGGCGCCGGATGGTGGGCAACCTGACCATCTCGGCCCTCTACAACTTGCTCGCCATTCCGGCCGCGATGGCCGGCTGGGTCACCCCGCTGGGCGCGGCCGTGGCCATGCCGGTGGCCTCGTTGCTGGTGGTAGCCAACTCTCTGCGGAGGTATCGATAACATGGAAATTCTCTTCTTCCTGGTGCCCATCGCCCTGGCCCTGTCCGGGGTCGGTTTAGCCTGCTTCTTCTGGGCGGTCGGTAACGGCCAGTTCGACGATCTCGAAGGCGAGGCCAACCGTCTGTTGCTGGAGGAGCGGTCATGATCTACTCGAGCGCCTTCCTGTTGGGCTTTCTGGGCAGTCTTCACTGCCTGGGCATGTGTGGGGGCTTCGTCCTGGGGCTGGCCCGGGGCGAGCGGTATCGCCGCCACGTCCTGGCCTTTCAACTGGGCCGCCTGTTGACCTACGCCACCCTGGGTGCGGTCATCGGGATGGTCGGCTTATCGATCAAGACGATGCTTCCCCTGTGGGGACCGCGTTTGGCCCAGGGCCTGGCCGGAGCCGCCATGTTGGCCCTGGGCAGCGCCCTGCTCAAGCCCGGCAAAGGACTGCTGCCGGCTGGCTGGGTGTCGACCTCGGGCAAGTGCCTGCTGGGCGATGACCGGTCCGAGAGTTCGGTACTGCTGGGCGTGCTGGCCGGCTTTCTGCCCTGCGGCCTTCTCTACGCCGCCCTGGCCGGGGCGCTGGCCACCGGCAATCCCGTCTATGGCGGGTTGGTCATGGCGGCCTTCTGGGCCGGCACGGCTCCGGCCCTGGTCTGGTTGGGATTCATGAAGGGGCGTTTCGGAGGCGAGCGCGGCGAGCGGCTGGCCTCGCTGGTAACGATCGCTATCGGTATGGCCACACTCTATCGGGCGGCCTTCCCTCCCCTCACCCATTCTTGCTGCCATTGATCTAGATCATAGCCATCATGGTCAAAACTATGTAGCATAGCCTTGACAGCGGTCCACTCGTCCACCCAAGACCGCCAGCCGCCTCTGGCGACCAGGAGTCACGCTGAGTTGGTGTCACCACAGGCGGTCCGAGCCCCCTTCGCGGGGGCTCTTTTCTTATGAGGGGCAAACGCTTCCGACGGCGAAGGGAGACGGGTGAGTGACTCCCGCATCCGCCAGATCAATCGACTACTCGAGCTCGAGCCCGAGAACAACGAGCTTCTGCTCGAACTGGCTCGCCTTTATAACAACAAAGGTGAAGACCTACAGGTCACCCGGGTGCTCGAAAAGGTGGTCTTGCACTCGCCCAAACTGCACCAGGCAAGTTTTGACCTGGGGCTGGCCTACACTCGCATGAAGAACTTCGAGAGCGCTCTCAAAGCCTGGGAACGCATGGTCGATAGCGACGGCGACCTTTTGCTCGAACCGATCAACCGCAAGACCGCCGGCTCGGCCATCGGCATCTGGAACAGCTTTCTGGCCCGCAGCGACGGCTCGGTCTTCACCTACTATCGAGCCGGATTGGCCCTGCTGATTCTCAAGAAGCTCGACACAGCCGCCGAGGCCTTCGAGAAGGTGGTCACCATCAACGGCGAGTTCGAGCGGGTCATCTATTACCGGGCTCGCACCCTGATGGAACTCAAACGGCCGGGCGAGGCCATCGATGGCCTCAATTGGTGGCTGGGCCGCAATCCTCAGGACGCCTTCTGCCATTATCTGCTCGGAGCTTGTCTGCTGGCCGTGGGCCGCGACCGCAACGCGGCTGAGCACTTCAAGAAGGTGGTCGGCATCAAGCCTCGCCATCTCAAGACTCGCCTGCGCATGGCCGAGGCCTTTCTGGGACGCGAAGCCACCGAGCCGGCTTTGCGCGTGCTCGAAGAAGCCCTCGAGGTCGATCCCAGTTGTGTCGAGGCCTTCCTGATCAAGGCCGAAGTGCTCGAGAAAGCCTTTCGCATGGACGAGGCCGTCTGGGCTCTCGAGTGCGCCCTCAAACAGAACGGCAACTCGCGCGAGGCCCACCGGGCCCTGGGCATCCTCTTTCGCAAGCTGGCCCGGAACCGCGAAGCGGTGCGCCACCTGCAAAAGGCCACCCAGCTCGACTCCGACGACGCCGAAGGCCACTACTATCTGGGCATGGTGCTGGCCGATCTCAAGCAATCCGACGAGGCGGTCAAGGCCCTGCACGCGGCCCATCGCCTGGCCCCCGGCGACACCTTCATCGCCTTTGCCTTGAGCCAGACCCTGCTGGAACTGGGCCAGCACGCCGAGGCGGCCGGCATCCTCGACCACCTGCTGATCAGCAAGCCCAACGACCGCAAGATGCGCATGGCCCTGGGTCAGGCCTATCTGGGAATGAAACAGCCCGAGTTGGCTCGGGCCGAGTTCAACCGGCTCTTAGAGACCAATCCTCACGATGATGCCGTGCTCAAGCTACTCGACCACTGCCGCTAATCCATGTCCGTATTAAGCTCGCTACGCAATAACCTCGAGCAGGTCATTCTGGGCAAGCCGGCGGCTGTCGAGCACCTGCTGGTGGCCCTGGTGGCGGGTGGCCATGTGCTGATGGAAGACGTGCCCGGAGTGGGCAAGACCACCCTGGCCCGGGCCCTGGCCCAAACCATCGCCGGCGAATTCGCCCGCATTCAGTTCACTCCCGACCTGCTGCCGGCCGACGTGCTGGGCGTCTCGGTCTATAACGCCGCCGGCGGCACTTTCGACTTCAAGAAGGGACCGGTGTTCGCCAACATCTTGCTGGCCGACGAGATCAACCGCGCCTCTCCCCGCACCCAATCGGCCCTGCTGCAAGCCATGAGCGAGGCCCAGGCCACCGTCGACGGGACTACTTACGACCTGCCCTCGCCCTTCATGGTGCTGGCCACCCAGAACCCCATCGAGTTCCACGGCACCTATCCCCTGCCCGAGGCGCAACTGGACCGTTTCTTGCTGCAAACCAGCCTGGGCTATCCCGATCCCGAGACCGAGGTCGAGGTGCTCTTTGGCCAGGCCCAACAGCACCCTCTCGAGCGTCTGCAGGCCGTGGTCGATACCACCCAGGTGCTGGAGCTGCAGGCCCAGGCCCGCCAGATCACGGTGGAGCGCTCGGTGGCCCGCTACATGGTCGACCTGGTCGAGGCCAGCCGACGCCACTCGGCCCTGTCGGTGGGAGCCAGCCCGCGCGGCAGTCTGGCCCTCTTCCGCTGCTGCCGAGCCCGGGCCCTCATCGACGGCCGCGACTATTGCCAGCCCGATGACGTCAAGGCTTTGGCCGAGGTGGTGTTGGCCCACCGCCTGGTGCTCGATGTCAAAGCCCGTTACGCCGGCACCACCGCGGCCGACGTGGTGGGCGAACTGCTGGCCCAGGTGGCTCCGCCCACGTGAACTGGCTGCGCCGGCTGACCCGCCGCTACCTCACCACCGGGGGTCGCATTTTGTTGGGGGCAGCCGCGGCCAGCGCCCTGGCGGGCCTGGATCCCTTTCGAACCCAGCTGGGCGGCCTGTTCGTCGTGATCGGCTCGTTAGCCGTCATCACTTTTCTCCTGGGCCTTTTCACCCGCCCGCGTCTGAGCGGCCAGTGGTCGGCCCCGGTCCGGGCCGTGGCCGGAGGCCGCTTTCGCCTCACCGTTCGCGTGCTCAACCAGGGGCGGCGACCGGCCTACGACTACGAGACCTATCTCGACCACTTGCCCGACGGGCTCAGCCATGGCAAGGAAGCCCCCGAATCGCGCCACGACCTGCTCGAGCCCGGACATAGCCATGAGTTGCGCATCCCTGTCTGGGCCTGGCGTCGCGGGGCCTACGACCTGGGTCCGGTCTTCGTCGGCAGCACCTATCCCCTGGGCCTGTTGCGCCTGGGTCGCAAACTGGCGGGGCAACGGCGGGTGCTGGTGACTCCGCCCATCCATCCCATCGCCCAACTCGAGTTGGCCTCGGGCCTTCGCTACCAGCCCGGGGGCGTGCCCCTGGCCAGCCAGACCGGAGAGTCGATGGAGTTCGTGGGGGTGCGCGAGTATCGCCACGGCGACAGCCTGCGCAAGTTGCACTGGAAGCTGTGGGCCCGGCGCGGCCAGCCGGTGGTGCGCGAATACAGCCAGGAATACTTTTCCCGGGTGGGGGTCATCCTCGACACCTACCGGCCCGGCGAACTCGAACCGGCCGTGGAAGTGGCCGCCTCGATCGCGGCCTATCTCGAGCGGCGTGACGCCATCGTCGACTTCTTTGCTGCCGGCGAGACCGTCTATACTCTTTCCGCCGGACGCCACGTCGGAGCCCTGCAGAGCATTCTCGATGTGCTGGCCTGCGTCACCGCCTGCAAACAGCCCCCGTACGCCCGCCTCGAAGCCCAGCTCTCACGCATGCTGGCCGGCCTGTCGGCAGTGGTGGTGGTGACCTTCGCCCTCAATCCCGAGCGAGCCGACTTCCTCGAGCGCCTGCGAGTGCACGGCGCCCCCCTCAAAGTCATCGTGGTCGGCTCCGGCGAGTGCCCGCCCGAGGCCGTGCGCGTCAACCCGAAGGAGATGCCCGAGTGCTTGCAGCGCCTGTAAACCGCCTGCGCGGGCCCGAAATGATCATGGCCCTGGTGGCCGCTCTCACCTTTGCGGTAGTGGCCGAAGGTTGGCGCTGGTTGACCCTGGCCCTGGCGCTGCTGGTGGTGGCCAGCTGGTGGACCCCCTGGCGCTACCACACCACCCCCGCCCGCCAGCGCCTCATCTTCTCGCTGGCCGGTCTGCCCTTTCTTATGGCCGGGCTCTATCATCTATCCACCGGTCGCGAGGCCATCATCACCGCCCAGCGCGTGGCCGTGCTGGGAGCCGTGTACGTCTTCGTGGGAGCGGTCATCGAACTGTATCGCGAGCCCGGTCTGGCCCGGGCCGGGGTCTTTCACGTCGGTTGCCTGACCCTGCTGATGCTGGGCGGCCTCAGCTATCTCAATCCCTACTATCCGCTCAGCCTGCTGGCCTATGCCACCGCCGTCGTCTTCTTCCTCCAGCACCCCTTTCCCGGAATGGAGGGCGAACTCGCACCCACCCGCTCGCGGGCCCCGGTGGCCGGCATCTGGCTGGCGCTGGTCCTGGCCTTCGCCCTGAGCTACTGGTCTTTTCGCCAATTGCCCCGGCTGGGTGCCAGTGTCTATCGGGCCTACGCCCGCACGCTGGTCTCGGATGTCCGGCCGGCCACCGGCTTCTTCGGTGCCACCACCGAACTGTCAGACATCCAGGACCTGGCCGGCTCGCGCCAGGTGCTGGCCCGGGTCAACGGCCCCCAGACCCTGTTGCGAGGCCAGATCTACACCGTTTATCGCGGTGGCCGCTGGGCTAACCCCAGTACTCGCGAGACCCGCGAAATCATGAAATCAGACCAGGCGGAATATCAACTGCCCGGCCCGCCCCCCGAGCCCATGCTCGAATGGCGTATCGCTCCCGTCAAGACCGCCGCGGGCGCCCTCAACGCGCCTCCCGGTGTTTATCGCCTGGCCATCCAGGTGGACGAACTCGAGATCGACGCCTATGACGGCCTGGTGGCCGACAACCAGTATCCCTACACCGTCTGGGCCTCGGGAAGCCTCGGCCTGGGTCGCAGCCCGCGCCGGCTCGACCCCACCCATCGCGAGTATGTCGACTTTCCCCCCGGCCTCAAAAACGCCTTGACCGAAGCCGCCCGGGCCCAACTCGAGCCGGGAATGACCCCCCGCCAACAGGCCCTGGCCCTCGAGAACTGGCTGTCTGAGCAGGGCCGCTATCAGCCCGACGCCGAGCGCCCCCGCGGAGTGGACCCCATCGCCCACTTCCTCTCCCACGGCCTGGCCGGCCACTGCGAGTTTTTCGCCAGCTCGATGGCCCTGATTCTGCGCTCTCAGGGCATTCCCAGCCGCTATGTGGTCGGCTTCAAACTCTACGAACGCAACCCCTGGGGCGACTACTGGGTGGTCCGCGACCGCGACGCCCACGCCTGGGTCGAGGTCTATCTCGAAGGCGAAGGCTGGGTCACCTACGACCCCACTCCCCCCGGCGAGCAGGCCGCCACCCACCCCGAAGGTGATCGCACTTCCGGCCTGGACGCTCTCTGGGACGGCCTCAAAGCCCGCTTGAGTGGAGCCTGGCGCTGGCTGATGGAACGCAGCTGGGGGCGCGTCGGCGCCGCCCTCGGCGGGCTGACCCTGCTCACCCTCCTGGTGGGTGGGGGCTGGTGGCTGCGCCGCTATGGGCCGCAACTGCTGGCCAGTTCGCACCCCACCCACGAACTGCAACCGCTGTTGCTGCGCCTGGACCGCCACCTGGCCCGCAGCGGCCAGGAACGGCGCCCCCTCGAGACCCCGCTCGAGCTGGCCGAGCGCCTCGACCCCCTGGTCCCCGAGGCGGCCGCCTGGCTGCGGGCTTACTCTCAGGCCCGCTTCGGCCCCCCCGATCCGGTCCGAATCGCCGAGCTAGAACAGGGGCTGTCCCGCTTGCTCAGGTAGCGGCGGAGCACCCAGTCCCTCCCGTTGGGCCGCGAGAGCGAAATCGACCGACACATCCTCATTGTCCTGGCCCAGCAAAGTGAAGCTGTCATAAAGCTTCTCTTCGCGTTCGCGCTCGAGTCTGAACACAAGACTCTCCACCAGCAACTCGTTTAGACTCGAAGCGCGCTCTAGACGCGCTGCAGGTGGCTGGCGTCCATGCGCCAGCTGCGGCCGTCGAAGACCACCACGTAATAACCCGAAAGATGGGCGGCCGTGCCGCTCGGCTGCAGGGCGGTCAGACTCACATCGACCCTGGCCTGGCCCGGCCCTACCGCGCGCACCCCGACCACCTGGGTTTCGAGATGGTCCAGGTTGCGAAAGCCTGATTCGAACTCGCCTCGGGGCAGAGCCTGTCGCCAGTTGGGAGAGAGTCGATCATAGGCGGCCTGGTAGGCCCCGCCGTCGATGGCCCGGTGAAAATCAAGCACCGTCTGGGCTGCGTCTACCAGACGCGCTCCGTCATCGTTTTGACTGGCCCGCAAGACCCAATGGCCGAAGCCGAGCACCACCATCAGCAGTGCCACCACGGCCATCGTCAAACTGAGTGAGGCGGCGTCGCGAAGTTTCCCCTGCATCCCCTTCAGGATATTCCCGAGATGTTTCCGAACTGTCTACTGGAGCGCCCACATGTTAACGAGGCATTGCCGGCTTGTTACAAGTTCACTGCGCGTAGACCAGATGGCAACGGTCGAGGTTCCAGTTAGCGCCATCATGGACTACCAGATAGTAGCCAACCAGGCGCTCTACCTGGTCCCCCGCGACCTTGTCGATGGTGACGGCTACGCGGGCGCTGGTATCGGTCTCGAACGTGACCTGTCCGGGATAACAGTAGACGCTATCCACTTTGCCATACCCCGATTCGAACTCGCCAAAATCGAGGGCCTCGCGCCAGGCCGGCGTCAGTCGCTGATAAGCGGCCTGATAGGCCTGGGCGTTGACGGCCTTATAAAAGTCACTGACTGACTGGGAGGCGTCGTCGGGACGAGGTTCGGTGCCGGCCGAGGCTTTGTGAACCGACAGACTCATCATGATCAGCACGAAGAAGAAGACCGACATCACGGTCACGGTGGCCAGTCCCCGGGCCAGGCTCTCGACGGCCTCCCGAAGACTGGGCAAAGGCCGGGCCTTTTCGCGGGCCCAGTCCCGACCCTTGGCGGTCTCGCTCGAAAGCCAGCCGAAAAACTCAGCGAAGAAGCGCTGGCCAATCAACAGGGCGATCTTCAAGCGCAGGCCCGGAGGTGGTCCGGCGGGCTCGACCGGAAGGGGCGCCGGAGCCACGATCGTGATCTCCTCGCCGATCTCCAGTTCAAGGGCCTGCTCGTCGAGGCTCTCGGGAAGAGCATCTTTGGGCGCCTCTTCCCCCACCTCGGCGCAGCCCGACACCGTGCGATGTCGTTTGAGCGAAATCGGGTGCGAGAACGTCTGCCCACAGCTACAGGCGTATTTCTTGGAACTCTTGGCTTTCAACTTGGGCATGGTCTCAGTCTATTCAGGCAGGGCAGCGCCAGCGCAATCTAAGGGGGTCATTTGTTAACGATCGATGAACGGATTGTAAACAAATGGGCGGGTCGACGCTGCGCGTCGGCAGGGAGCGCCGACGTTGTCGGCGGGAAGAGGAGCCGGCGCTTCGCGCGGAGATATCGACGCTAGCGCGTCGACAGGGAGCGCCGACGTTGTCGGCGGGAGAAGGAGCCGGCGCTTCGCGCGGAGATATCGACGCTAGCGCGTCGACAGGGAGCGCCGACGTTGTCGGCGGGAAAGGAGCCGGCGCTTCGCGCGGAGATCTCGACGCTAGCGCGTCGACAGGGAGCAGCCTTCGGCTGATCCCGCGAGCGCAGCGAGCGCTCCTTATCCCGGCCGAAGGCCGCTCCTTCGCGAGCGAAGCGAGCTACTGCAACGGTGTCATCTCGCCTTCCCAGCGAGCTCGCGAGAGGATGTCGTGGAAGGTCTCGCGGTCGAGGTCGCGGGTGTAGAGCATGATCACGCACTCGGGTTGGGACAGGCGCAGATGGGTCACCAGGGCCGGGGTGGAGCTGCCCAGGAACTGCGAAGCCCGAATGACTTTGACTTCCAGGCCGCAGAACTTGTCCTCCCACTCCTCTTCGCTCACCATCGGACCGCCGGGACGAGGCGGATAGGGCTTCCAGTAGAAGGCGTGCAGTTGGGCCCCCTGGCCGTTGCGCCAGCTCATCTGGTGTTCAGTTACGGTGGTTCCGGGAATGAGCCCGGGCACTTCCTGGCGTGAATCGGCAACGCGCTCGAAGTCAGGGGGGAGGACCAGCGCCAGAAAGACGAAGAGCCAGGTCTTCACGAGCCCTGGTCGAGGCGCACCTTGCGATTGCGCATGCTGCCCCGACTGCGGATGCGGCAACCGTTCTTGTCGATCTGGAGGCCCTCGAAATCGGCGTCGGCGAAGCGCACCAGTTGGTCGCCACAATGATCTGGCGAAGGCAGGATCTCGACCTCATGAGCCTTGCACAGTTCCCAGAGTTGATTGAAGAAGTCGCGGTGACGGCTGTCCATGGCCCGAATCCAGACGTCGGGGCGAGAGATCGTCTGCAAGCGGCAGTTGAGACGGGCGTTGCGGCGGAAGAGTTCGCGATAGACGAAGACGGGAATGCGCGCCTTTTCGGCCAGGTCGACCGTTTCCATCCCCTCGGAACTCTCGGGGTCGAGGATGGCCACCACCGCGGCCTCGGCCTGCTCGCTGAGATCGTCGATGGCCTCTTCACGCGAGGTATAGCGCAGACAAGGCACCCCCTGGCTCGAGGCCCATTGGGCGGCCCGCCCGGCCAAAGCGCCCTGGGCCGCCAGGCAAGCTACCTCTTGCACCTCGACTCCGCTGGCTTCAAGGGCCCGCTCGACCACGGTGGGGTCGGTGAGCACGGCCGGTCCGCACAAGAGCACTCTCAAGTCAGGCGCTCCCACATTCGACGGTAGCGGGCCAGTCGTTCTAGCTCTTTGGGACCTAGCTCGCGCAGGCGGCGGACATCCATGTTGTCTTCGAGGTCGGCCCTCTTCACGGCGCGCGCGATAGGATTGGCCGCCGCCCGCTCGATGAACTCGTCGTAGCTCTCGTCAGCGCGTCGGGTCAAGCCGTCAACGGCCTCCACCACCTCGGCCGGAAACCCCTCGGCCATCAGTTGTTCGAGTGAAACTTCGGTGTCTTCCACCACATCATGAAGAACGGCGGCCATGCGAGCGTGCTCGCCGTCGACCGCCAGCATCATCCGAAGGGGATGAAGGATGTAGGGTTGCCCGGCCTTGTCTTTCTGACCGCGGTGGGCGGAGACGGCCAGAGCGATCGCTTCTTCAAGCCCCGCCATCAGACTCCTCAGCGGGGGGCTCTTCGGTGGCCACGGCGGCTTTGGGCATCGGCCGGGTGGGAGCGTCGGCTTCGGGTGTCTCGAGGTCGGCGGTAGGCGAAACCGGTGCGGGCGCGGCGGGCGCCGGGGCGGGGGGAGCCACGGCCAGGGCGGCCGGCTGGGGCCGGTTGGCTTTGACCTCGCTTTCGACCACCTCGCTCACTTCGGCCTTGAGGTCGCTGGCTGCCTTGCGGAAGGCGCGCAAGCCTTCGCCGGCGGCTTTGGCAATCTCGGGCAGGCGCGAGGGCCCGAACACGAGCAGAGCCAGCAGGCCCAACAGCATCATTTCACTCGGTCCGATATTAAACATGCTTAGCTATACCCTACTTCCGGCTCTTGCGAACCAACCCTTCGAGTGTGCGATGCGCGTTCAAACACTGAGCGTAGACTCGGTCGAGCACCGAAGGGGCTATGGGAGTATTCTCTCCTCCCCGGTCTAACTCATCCAGGATGGCCACCGCCTGCCGCAATTCTACCAGAGTTTCGTCGAGCGCTTCCAGCCCGGACTGAAGGCACAGGTCGAGACCCTTACTCATCATGAACCGCCTTTTCTAGAGTTGGTTTCGTCAAGCGAAACTCCGCCCCCGAACGGGTAGTCACCACCACCGTACCGTCGTCGTCGCGCAGACTCATGCCGCTGGGGGTCTGAAGGCTCGAATAACTCCACTCCGGGCCGGCCTTGAGCATCGACGATCGGGTTTTCACCAAAAACTGGGCCGCCTGCCAAAAACCGTCGGTTTCACGCTGACCCTCGATCAACTTGTCGGCCGGCGGAAAGGTGGCGAGGGCGATGGCCTGGGCCAACTGCTCGGCACTCGGCATCAGCATGCGGCTGCGGGGTTGAGCGTTTTTGAGTTCGGTGAAAAAGTCTTTGACGGCGTTGCTTCCGGGCACCGACAGGGCCTGGCGCACGGCCCCGAGATAGGCCACGCTCAGGCGCCCGTAGTGCCTGTTGACTTCTTCTCTCTGGCCCGAACGCAGGCGAATCAGCAAGCCTTCAGGACCCTCGCCCGAGGCCGGTGGTTGCTCGCACAGTTCGCCAACCCGCTTGCGGGCTAGCGAGAGATCGTTGGTGAGCGAAATGGTGACCGGGGCCCGATGGGGGTCGATGGACTTCATGCCCGTGGTCAGTTTCTCGACAGAGGCAACGTCGTCGACCTGGTTGAGCCAGGTGACCACGGCTCGCAGGGCCGAACGCTGGACGGCCATCCCGGCCAGTTGCTCGCCCGGCTTGCGGCGCATTCGCAACTGTTGACCCAGCTCCAGGCTGGCCACGAGGTCGTCGACGGCGTCGGCCCTTCCCGTGGCGGCTCGAAAGAGAGCGCGCAAAGCCAGGGTTCTGGCCAAATCGCACCACCGCTCCAGACTCTGCTCGTTCAATATCGGAGAGGATCTCGACTTGCGGGCTTGCTCGAGGGCCGCGTCGTTGCGATCGAGGTGGCGCAGAGCGACCGGCGGAGCCTCGGACCAGCCGGCCCCCAACAGGCGCTCGAGTTCGGCTCGCGTGAGCTCGGCCTGGTAGGACGCTGCCACCGCCTCATGGCTTGTTTCGCACCAGCCAGCCACGGCCAGTCCGAGCACGAACAAAATCGCGAACAAGCTACGCATTGCAACGCCTCCGTTTCCATCTTTCCCAAAGGATAACCTCCGACAACCCTAGAAATTTCGTCGCAGTTAACGTTCTCCGGAAAGCCCCGGGAACATAGGCACACCCCTTCGAGCCGAGGGGTAGACAGGTGAACTGATGTCAGAGCCCCTCAAGCTGGGCAGTCGAGTAGAGATTGCCGTGCATGACGTGGCCGCCGGTGGCGAGGCCGTCGGCCGCCTAGATAATTTCGTGATTTTCGTCCCCCACGCCGCCCCGGGCGACCTGCTCGAAGTGGAGATTACCCACCTCAAGAAGAGCTACGGCCGGGCCAGGATCTCGAAAATCGTCAAACCCTCGCGGCGCCGGGTCGAGCCCCCCTGCCCGATCTACTACCAGTGTGGCGGCTGCCAGCTGCAGCATATCGACTATGACGCCCAGCTGTTTCATAAAACCAAGATGGTCACCGATTCCATCGAGCACCTGAGCAACCTGGGCAACGTCAAAGTGATGCCCTGTCGCGGCATGGAAGACCCCTGGAACTATCGCAACAAGGCTCAGGCAGTGGTGGCCGCCCAACCCTTTCTCAAGGAACACAAGCCCACCGAGCGATTCCGGCCTTTCGTGGGGCTCTACGCCAAGGGTACCCACCGGGTGGTGAAGATCGACGACTGCATGATCCTCGATCCCCTCAACAACCAGATCCTGCGGGCCACCCGCGAGATCCTCGAGCGCCTTCAGTGGCCGGTCTACAACGAAAAAGACGAGTCAGGAATCATCCGCTACCTGGTCACCCGAGCCTCCCTGTCCACCCGCGAGGCTCTGCTGGTGCTGGTCTCGGCCCAGCCGCGTCTGCCCCAGGTGCAAGAGTTCATCAACTTCATGCAGCGCCGGGTGCCCCAACTCAAGGGGGTGATGCTCAATCTCAATCCCCATCGCTCCAACGTCATCCTGGGCACCACCACCCGCACCCTGTGGGGCAAAGACCATCTCACCGAAGAGGTCGACGGTCTCAAGTTTCACATCTCGCCCACCTCGTTCTTCCAGGTCAACACCTGGGGACTCAAGGCCCTCTACCAGGCCCTGGGCAAGTATTGCAACATCCGCCCCAAAGACGCCGTTCTCGATCTGTATTGCGGAGTCGGTTCGCTGACGCTGTTTCTGGCTCGCAAGGCCCGGCGGGTGGTGGGCATCGACTCGTCGGCGCCGGCCATCGAAGACGCGGTGGTCAACTCGGACCTCAATGAACTGGCCAACACCACTTTCATGGCTGGCAATGTCGAGCGCCACCTGCCGCAGCTCTATCGCCAGGGCGAGCGCTTTTCGCTGGTAGTGCTGGATCCACCTCGAAAAGGTTGTGACGCCAGTCTCTTGAAGACCATAGCCCGCATGCGCATTCCGAACATCGTCTACGTCTCTTGCAACCCGTCCACGCTGGCCCGGGACCTCGGCTTGCTGGCCGAGCTCGGCTATCAGACCAACGAGATTCAGCCCATCGATATGTTTCCTCAGACCTACCATGTCGAGTGCGTAGCCCATGTCACGCTCAAAGGAGGCCGCCGTTAGTGGCCCTGCACCTGTCCGACACTTCCGAACAGGTCAAGCGCCGGGCCATGGACCTGACCCGAAAATGGAAGCACTTCTTCCTCAGCACCGAGCACTACCTCTGCGCCGCCTGCATCGAAGACCCGGGTTGTGAACGCTGGTTGACAGGCCAGGGCCTGAGCATCGAGGATTTCGAAGAGGCCGTGCTCAAGCTCGTGCCCGAGGGCGACGAGACTCCCATCTGGGAGGGCATTCCCGAGTCGCCGCGCATGCGCCGGGTATTGACCAAGCTGGCCCAGGCCGAAGCGGAGGCCCAAAAAGCCATGCGGGTCGAGCCTCGCCACATCATCGCTGGCATCATGCGCGACGGCAAAGGCATTGCCGTGCGGGTCATCGAGGAGTTGGGGCGCAACCCCAAGGCGGCGGTCGAGCAACTCGGCGGCGGTTCGTCGCCGGCTGGGGGCAACGGCTCGGGACGTCCGGCCGCGACCTCTGAGCCCGACCGCCGAGGTCGCGACGGCAACAAGAAAGAGAAGTTTCTCACCAAGTATTCGCGCGATCTCATCGAGGTAGCCCGCAACGGCAAGATGGATCCCGTCATCGGCCGCAACGACGAGGTGCGGCGGGTGCTGCAGATCCTGACCCGCAAGACCAAGTCCAATCCTGTGCTCATCGGCGAAGCCGGAGTCGGCAAGACGGCCGTGGCCTGGGGTCTGGCCCAGCGTATCGTATCCGGGACCGTGCCCGACGCCCTCAAAGAGCGCCGCCTGCTCGAACTGAGCCTCTCCTCGATGGTGGCCGGGGCCAAGCACCGGGGCGAATTCGAAGAGCGCCTCGAGGGAGTCGTCAAAGAGGTCCTCAACGACCCCTCCATCATCCTTTTCATCGACGAGATCCACCAGCTGGTAGGGGCCGGCGACTCGCGCGGGGGCATGGACGCCAGCAACATCCTCAAGCCTGCCCTGGCCCGGGGTGAGCTTTGTGTGCTGGGAGCCACCACTACCGACGAATACCGACGCTACATCGAAAAGGATCCTGCCCTCGAGCGTCGCTTCCAACCGGTGCTGGTCAGCGAACCCTCAGAAGAGGACGCCCTGGAGATTCTCAAGGGTCTCAAAGGCCGCTACGAATCCCATCACGGAGCCACTTTCACCGACGAGGCCCTGCTAGCCGCGGTCAAGCTTTCGGTCCGTTTTTTGCCCGACCGCAACCTGCCCGACAAGGCCATCGACCTCATCGACGAAGCCGCGGCGCGGGTCAAGACCCGCTCGGGAGTGTTCGGTCCCGAGGCTAAATTCGAGGTCACCGATGATATTGTGGCCGAGGTGGTGGCCGACTGGACCGGCATCCCGGTCAGTCGCATGACGCAAGAAGAGTCAGCCCGCCTGCTCGACATGGAAAACCTGCTGGCCAAACGGGTGGTGGGCCAGGACCACGCCGTGATGGCAGTGGCTCAGACCATCCGGGTGGTGCGGGTGGGACTGACCTCGCCCAACCGACCCGGCGGAGTCTTCTTCTTCCTGGGTCCCAGCGGCGTGGGCAAGACCGAACTGGCCAAAGCTCTGGCCGAGTTTCTCTTCGGCAACGCCAACGAGATGGTGCGCCTGGATATGTCCGAGTACCACGACAAACACTCCATGTCGCGCCTGATCGGCTCGCCCCCTGGCTATGTGGGTCACGACGAAGAAGGCCAACTGACCCGGGCGGTGCGCACCAAACCCTACTCGGTGGTGCTGCTCGACGAGGTCGAAAAAGCCCATCCAGAGGTCTTCGACCTGTTTCTACAGGTGTTTGACGACGGACGCCTGACCGACTCCAAGGGCCGCACCGTCAACTTCACCAACACCATTATCGTCATGACCTCGAACCTGGGAGCCCGCGAGGCCATGGAGCGGCAGGTTCCTAACCAGGGTTCCACCGGTCAACTCGACGAGATGCCCGGAGTCTATCAGAACGCACTGCGCAACCACTTTCGCCCCGAGTTTCTCAACCGAGTCGACGAGATCGTGGTCTTCCGAGCCCTCGAGCGCAAAGACCTGGTAGGCATCGTGCAGATCCATCTCGGTCGCCTGGTCAAGACCATCAAGGAACAGCGCAGCATTCACCTCGACATCCGTCCCTCGGCAGTCGAGTTTATCCTGGAACACGGCTACCAGCCCCAGTTCGGAGCCCGACCCTTGCAGCGGGCCATCAACACGCACCTATCCCGGCCCCTGGCCGAAGAACTGCTGCGCAACCCCCCCGAAGCCGGCAGCACGCTGGTAGTCGAACGACAAGAGGACAAGCTGGTCTTCTTGCCCAACGCCCAGGCCAACTTCGAGGGTGACACCATCGGCCCGGGGGGCTTCGACGATGAGGATTAAGCTCGAGGTACTCAGTGGTCCCATGGACGGCCACATTTTTCAGTTCAACTCCAGCAGCGACATCGGGCGCGAGGGCCAGCTGAAGTTGCCCGTCGACCGCTTCATCTCGCGCCGCCACGCCCGCATTGAATTGCAGGGTCCGAACGTCTTTCTCGAGGACCTGCGCTCGACCAACGGCACCTTCATCGACGACGCCCGCCTCGAAGGCCGGGCCGAACTCTCCAATGGCAAAGTCTTCAGAATCGGACGGACGTGGCTCGAGATTACCTGGTAAAGCTGCTGTTGGGGGTCGCACTCCTGGGTCTGGCTCGCGCTGGTCAGGCCGACACTCTAGCTTATCGAGAAGCCGGACTGACCCGCCGCGAGGCGGCCGCTCATCTGCTCAGTCGCTTCACCTTCGGCGCCCGCCCCGGCGAGGTCGACCAGGTGCTGGCCATGGGCTTAGACAAGTGGCTCGACCAGCAACTCGACGGGGACCAGCCCGAGCCGCCCTATCCCGGTACCGACAACAACTACGGCAATCTGCGTGGCAACAAGCTCAACCGGGCCCTCAACTCGCCCAACCAGCTGCGCGAGGTGCTCACCGACTTCTGGTTCAACCACTTCAACGTCTCGGCCCGCGGTCGGGTCAACCAGGTCGTCACCGATTACGAAGCCCAGATCCGCAAAGCCAGCCTGGGCAACTTTCGCGAGCTGCTGGGCACCACCGCCCATCATCCGGCCATGCTGATCTATCTCAACAACGACCAGTCACGCGCCCCGCCACCGGGCGAAACCCTGAGAGTCGAGGAGGACCCCTTCGGCTACGGGCCGGCCTCGCGGGCCCACCGGCGGCCCACCGACCCCCTCGGTTACGGCCCACCCAGGCGCGTCGAGGTCAGCCTGCCCAGCCTGACCACTCCCAACCGGCGAGGCATCAACGAGAACTATGCCCGCGAACTGATGGAGTTGCACACCCTCGGGGTCGACGGCGGCTATCGCCAGCAGGATGTCATCGAGGTGGCCCGGGTGCTGACCGGCTGGACGGTCGAGGGCACCCCCCCCACCTTTCGCTATAACGACGACCTTCACGACAACGGCACCAAGACGGTCCTGCACCGCACCATCCATCCGGCCGGCCAGAAGGAAGGCGAGCAGGTGCTCGACCTTCTTTGCGGCGATCAGGCCACCGCCCGTCACGTCTGCCGCAAACTGGCCGTGCGCTTTGTCTCGGACCACCCTTCCGAAGAGCTGGTGCGGCGCTTGGCCCGCCGCTATCTCGGTACCGGAGGCAACATTCGTCTGGTCCTTCGCGAACTGGTGGCCCAACCAGAGTTCTGGCGCTCGCGGCGCCAAAAGGTGAAGAGCCCCTTCGAGGTAGTGGCCAGCGCCCTGCGAGCCCTCGACGCCAGGGTCGACAACTATAACGCGGCCGTGTCGCAAGTCGAGCAGATGGGTCAGGCCCTCTATCAATACGAGGCGCCCACGGGCTTCCCCGACCGGGCCGATTTCTGGATCAACCCCGGCTCGCTGGTGGCCCGCATGACCTTCGGCCTGGATCTGGCCGAAGGGCGGGTAGGCGGAACGAAGGTCGACCTCGAGAAGCTGGTCCCAGCCAAACAGGCCACTTCCGCCCGCGAGGCCCTGCGCTATCAGGCCGAGACCCTGTTGCCCGACCGCCCCATCGAACCCATGCTAAAAGACCTGGTTCCCTCGCTGGAAGACCCCGACTTTGCCCAACGAGTCCGCAACAAGCGCAAAGGCGCCAAGCCCTCGCCCCGCTCCAAGCAGCGCCCCAAGGCCAAAGATTTCGACTCCAAGCTCGTGCTCGGCATCCTGCTTGGCTCGCCCGAGTTTCAGCGACGCTAGCTCGGAGAGGCACCTCGCTGACGCTCGGAGAGGGGAGCCTCGCTGACGCTCGGAGAGGGGAGCCTCGCTGACGCTCGGAGAGGGGAGCCTCGCTGACGCTCGGAGAGGGGAGCCTCGCTGACGCTCGGAGGGGGGAGCGAAGCTCGCTTTGGCTCGCTTCGAGGATTGGACAGGCGGCCTGCGGCCGCAACCCTTCGGGCGGCGAAGCCGCCTCATAATTGACGACGCGCAGCGTCGAGTACCTCAAGAACTCGAGCCGTAGCGCAGCGTAGGCTCGCTCCCAACTCGAGGCGCAGCCTCGCTCCCATCTCCGGGCGCAGCCGGCTCCCATCTCGATGACAAAGTCATCGCTCCCCTCTCGAGGCAACCCTTCGGGCGGCGAAGCCGCCTCATAATTGACGACGCGCAGCGTCGAGTATCTCAAAAACTCGAGCCGTAGCGCAGCGTAGGCTCGCTCCCATCTCTGGGCCCCAGCCCAGCTCCCATCTCGATGACAAAGTCATCGCTCCCCTCTCCGACCTCGCCTCTGCCGGTGAGAGCTTCTCATAGAGACTGAGCAAGCCCCGGACGGCGCGGCCTACCGTAAACTGCTGTTGATGTAAGTAAGCAATTCCGGCGTGCTCCCGATCGCCAGCTGCCATGGCGAGGAAATCCTCGTCCTGCGTAAACAGAATCCGGCCTTGGAGCCTGGCAAATTCCAGCTGATCGATGTCGGTTGCACTGATTCGTCCGGCCTCGCCCGTTGTGAGGACGTCTATTCCTCTTCGACGAAGACCTCCGGCCACAGCCGGGTCGACCATTTCGTCGAGATAGAACCGAGGTTGGTCAGGCACTTCGTGAGTCGGGCATCGCTTCTGGGCGAAGCTGGTCGGCCACGTCGAGACTGCGACGGATGTCCTCGCGAATCTCGTCAAGGTTGGCAAAATAGTATGCTAAGGCAGCGTGGACCTGACTCAGGTCAAGTCCATACATGTGCGCGATCTCGTCAGGGCTCTTGCCATGTCTTTCGCTCATCAGCGCGACATCTAGCACTCGAATTCTGTGGCCCTTTATGCAAGGACGACCTCCACACACGCCGGGAGTCCTGGTGATAAACTCTGACAACATTAGGCCCATTGTAGCATAAGACGACTACCTCGCACCTGGCTCCGGGCAGGAGAGGGGAGCCGGCCTGTGGCCGGAGGGGGGAGCCTCGCTGACGCTCGGAGAGGGGATTGGACAGGCGGCCTGCGGCCGCAACCCTTCGGGCGGCGAAGCCGCCTCATAATTGACGACGCGCAGCGTCGAGTACCTCAAAAACTCGAGCCGTAGCGCAGCGTAGGCTCGCTCCCAACTCGAGGCGCAGCCTCGCTCCCATCTCTGGGCCCCAGCCCAGCTCCCTTCTCGATGACAACGTCATCGCTCCCCTCTCGAGGCCGCAACCCTTCGGGCGGCGAAGCCGCCTCATAATTGACGACGCGCAGCGTCGAGTACCTCAAAAACTCGAGCCGTAGCGCAGCGTAGGCTCGCTCCCATCTCGAGGCGTAGCCTCGTTCCCATCTCGAGGCGTAGCCTCGTTCCCATCTCGAGGCGCAGCCTCGCTCCCATCTCGATGACAAAGTCATCGCTCCCCTCTCGAGGCAACCCTTCGGGCGGCGAAGCCGCCCCATATTGACGACGCGCAGCGTCGAGTACCTCAAAAACTCGAGCCGTAGCGCAGCGTAGGCTCGCTCCCAACTCGAGGCGCAGCCTCGCTCCCATCTCCGGGCGCAGCCGGCTCCCATCTCCGGGCGCAGCCGGCTCCCATCTCGATGACAAAGTCATCGCTCCCCTCTCGAGGCAACCCTTCGGGCGGCGAAGCCGCCTCATAATTGACGACGCGCAGCGTCGAGTATCTCAAAAACTCGAGCCGTAGCGCAGCGTAGGCTCGCTCCCATCTCGAGGCGCAGCCTCGCTCCCATCTCCGGGCGCAGCCGGCTCCCATCTCGATGACAAAGTCATCGCTCCCCTCTCGAGGCCGCAGGCCTCGTCGCTCCCATCTCGAGGCGTAGCCTCGTTCCCATCTCGATGACACAGTCATCGCTCCCATCTCTGGGCCCCAGCCCAGCTCCCTTCTCGATGACAACGTCATCGCTCCCCTCTCGAGGCCGCAGGCCTCGCTCCCAGCGGGCCCGAAAGCCGGCCCGTGTCAACCGCCCAGCGAATCGTGGACTGGTGCCGGCGCCATCCGGCCATTTTCTCGCTGCTGTTCTCACTGAGCCTGGCCCTGGCCCTGATGCACAAGTTGCTGCTCGGCCAGACCTATCTGCCCACCGACGTGCTGCTCGACTATCCTTTCTGGTATGACTGGGTGAGCCACCCCAAGAACTTCGACCTGTTCGACGTCATCATCTTGTTCTATCCCCACGATCTGGTCTATCACCAGCAGTTGAACCAGGGCCACCTCTTCTTCTGGAACCCCTACAACTATCTTGGCCACCCGGTCTTCGCCGACGGCAAGTCGGCGATGCTCTATCCGGTCAGGGTTCTGCTCAACATGGTGTGGTCAACCCACCGAGCTCACGACCTCTATCTGCTGCTGCACCTGACTCTACTCGGAGTGGCCACCAGCTGGCTGTTACGGCGGCTCGAGCTTTCGCTGTTCGGAGCCACGGTCGGGGCCAGCACCTGGATGCTCAGCGGCTTTGTCATGGGCTGGCTCGAGCACGAGCACGCGGTGACCTTTTCGGCCTGGTTGCCGGTAGCGCTGGGCTTGTTGCACCAAGGTTTTAACGAGCGGCGACCAGCCCGATTGATGATGGCCTCGCTGGTGCTGGGCATGCTCGGCTTTGCCGGCTCGGTCCAACTGGTGGCCTACGTGCTACTATTTTGCGGGTTCTGGGGGTTGTACTGGTGGTGGCAGAGCGGGCGCAAACCGGCTTTGCTGGCCTGGTTCGCCGTGGCTATGGCCCTGCCGCTGCCCCTGGCCGGGGTGCAACTGCTGCCGACCATGGAATTGGTGGCCCGTTGCTCACGGCCTCCGGCCCATCTCGAAATGCTCATCGCTGCCTACCGCCAGCTCTTGCTGGGCCTGCCGGCCAGCCTGCTCGCCCCCGATTTCATGGGCAACCCGGTGGACGGATTCGCGCTGCGGCGCATCTGGGCCGGCAACTACTGGACCTACTCCGAGACCTATGCCTATGTGGGAGTGATGCCGCTGTTGCTGGCCGGACTGAGCTGGAGTTCACGGCGGGATCGAGCCTGGCGCTTTTTCGCCGCGGCCCTGGTGCTGCTGGTGGTGGTACCGGCCTCGCCGCTGTGGGCTGTTCCTTTCCACCTGCTGCCGGGTTTTCAGCAGACCATGCCCACTCGGCTGCTGATGTTCATCGACTTTTGCCTGGCCGTACTGGCCGCCTACGGAGCCCACGACCTGGTCGCCGGCAAAGCCCGCGGGATGGGCTCGATGGCCCTGGTGGCCTGCGGCTTCTGCCTGGCCTGGCTGGGAGTGGTGCAGTATGTGGTCTCGCACCTGAGGCCTTTCCTGGAATGGATGGTGCGCAGCGGGGCGGTGCGACTTCCCGACCCGGACGCGGCGGGTCCCAACTGGGTCCCGGCGGTGGTCTCGGAAGCCACCGGTTTTTATTCATGGAGCAACCCCGTCCTGTGGCTTCCGGCCATGTGGTTGGGACTGGCCGCGTTGGTGCTTTTCTGCTGGTCGAGGAGCCTTTTCTCGCGCCAGTTCCTGATTCTGCTCACCCTCTTCCTGGTGGCGGCCGATCCGCTCTATTACGCTGTCCGCTTCAACGTGGCCAACCCCGTCGAGACCCTCTATCCGCCTACTCCGGTCAGTTCGTTTCTGCAACGACAACCCGGCTATCATCGCGTCATGGGGCTGGGCACGCTCAAGCCCAACACCGGTATGCCCTACGGTCTGCACGATGTGGGCGGGGTCGACTCGCTTTTTCCCGACCACATCACCAGGTTCGTCACCGCCCTCGAACTCGGGCCCGGGGCACCCCCTCGCAAGGTTTTCAACAACCAGCTGTTTCCCATCAGTAACGCTCACTCGCCCCTGCTCGATCTGGCCGGCGTACGCTTCTTGCTCACCTATCCCAGGCCCAACCTGCCGCCCAGATTCGAGCACCGCCACGGGCGCTATCTCCAGGTCTGGGAAAATCCCAACGCCCTGCCCATCGTGTGGTCGGCCCCCCGAGCCGTGCCGGTACAAAGCTTCGAGCAGGCACTCGACCAGCTCAACCGCGAGGGTCTCGACTATCGCCAGCAAGTGCTGGTCGAGGGGCTCGAGACCGAGGAATCCTCCCAGACTTTCGCGGTCGAGGTCCAGGAGTGGTCGCCGGGGCTCATGCGCTGCCGGGTCGAGGCTCCAGAAGGAGGCTGGCTGGTCTTTAGCGAGACTCACTATCCCGGTTGGAAGGCCTCTCTCGACGGCCAGCGGCTGCCGGTCTATCCAGCCAACGCCCTGTTCATGGCCACGCGCTTGCCTGCAGGCGCTCAGGGAACGGTGGAGTTTCGCTTCGAGCCCGATAGCTTCCGCCGTGGCCTGGTGGTCAGTGGCCTGGCGGGGCTGGTCTGGCTGGTGTTGCTGGGACTAGCGTTTCGGCTGACAGACCGAGTAGGTGAGCCTGGCTCCGCGCAGGCGAGTGTCGCGAGTTAGCAAGCTCTGGCAGTCGTAAAGGCCTTCGAGGGGAGCCAGGTGGCCGCGGATGGGCCGAAAGATATAGTCGCCTCGATCCAGGTGAAGGAAGATGCGCTGAAACCAGTTCGAGCGCTCGGGGTCGGGGTCGACCACCCCCACCGGCCCGCCCACCAACCGGTGCAGGCGTTGGCCCAGTTGCCCGACCTGCTCTTCCGAAAGGTGATGCAGGGCGCACACCACCAGCGCCTTGGAATACTCGCCTTCGACCACCTGAATGTCGCCGTGGACGAAACTGACTCCGGGGCGGCCGTAGAGCTTGCGAGCATAGTCGATATAGCCCTCGTCGACGTCGAGCCCGACATATTCGACTCCGTTGCCGGCCAGACAGCTGGCCTCCCCTACCCCACAACCCACATCCAGCAATCGGTCGCCGGGCCGCAACTCGAGTAAGCGGTGGAATTCGGCGAAATAGTTGCCGTTGACCAAACGGCGCAGATAGTGAAAGACGAACGGCACGTTTAGCAACTGCATTCCGGGGCGTTCGGCGGTGAAGGGACCCTCTCCCGTTCGCAGAAAGCTGGCCCGTGGATCCCAAGATCTATAACGAGAACTACTTTCGCACCATGCGCGGCGAGAGCCAATATTATGAGGGCAAGGCCGAGATCAACCCCCTCTACCAAAAGGCTCTGCGGGTCATCGGGCGCCACTTTCGCCAGGGCACCGTGCTCGAGTTCGGCTGCGGCCGCGGCGAGATGCTCAAGTTCTGCCTCGACGAGGGGGCCGAGAAAGTGGTCGGAGTCGACTTTTCGCCGGTAGCTATCGAGCTTTCGGCCCAGCTACTGGCCGGATACGACCAACAGCGCTACGAGCTAAAAGAACAAGACGCCGCCAAGTTCGCCTACGACCAGCCGGTCCGCCTGGTGCTGATGATGGATTTCGTCGAGCATGTCCCCGACAGCACCCTCGACCATGTCTTCTCGGTCTGCGCCCAGTGCCTCGAGCCCGACGGCCAGATCCTGGTCCACACCTTTCCCACCCGAGGGCCCAACAACATCTATCACTGGCTGGTGCGAAAAGGCGTGGTGGGCGGTTCGCTCGACCTGCAGTATCACGTCAACGTCCAGAGTCGAGCCAGTCTGCGGGCCACCCTCGAGCGGGCCGGTCTGGTCGTCGAGAAGATGTGGCTCGAAACCGGTTATCTCACCGAATCCAACGTCCTCTATAACCTCAACAAGAAGTATCCCTGGCTGGGCCAGCTGGTGGGCGTGGCCGAACGCTTTCTCAATCTCGGCCCGGTCCGCGCGCTGGTGCGGGCCCTGGGCCTGGAAGAATACATCTACATGTCGATCTGGTCTTTGGTGCGCACGCCCAGGTCCTGAGAAAGCTGCTGGAAGTCCATTCCGATTTTCGAAATGCTGTGGTGGCGCTTGCCGGTGCGACCCAGCGGAATCTCCTCCACATACTCCACCTGGATGTCGGTGGTGCGCCCCAGATACTCGCGGATCAGGTCGACGATCTCCTCGAAAGCCGAGTCGCTATAACGCGGCCCCCGCACCACCAGAAAGCGCACTGCTCCGGCTTTCTCTTGCAAGATCTGGAAATGGCGCACCACGTGGTGATAGTCCTTGATGAGGTGGGCAAAGAACGTGCCCGGCACATAGGTGCCGTTGGCCCCCACGATGATGGCCTGAACGCGCCCTTCGATATCGCCGATGCGCGGTAGCCCGCGCCCACAGCTGCAGACCTCGTCGGGGTCCACGGCTACGGCCAGATCGCCCACCCGATACCGGATAAACGGCATGCAGTAGTTGTTGAGGTCGGTGATGACCACCTCGCCCATCTCGCCAGGAGCGGCCGGCTTGCCGCCCTTGAGGATCTCGACGATATAGCTCTCGGCCACCACGTGGTGTCCCTGGTGGGCCTGGCACTCGTAGGCGATGCCCGAAAACTCGCGGCTGCCGTATTTGTCGAAGACCTGGCAGCCAAATTGCTCTTCGATAATGCGCCGGCTGGCGGCCGGCAGCGACTGGGCTGACGAGATGATGGCCCTGGGGCGAAAAGGCGGAATACCGTGCTCGCGCACATAGTGAGCCAGAAAGTTGAACGACTCGGCGTAACCGTCGATGAGCACCGGATTGTAGGCGGCCAATTCGCGGATGAACTTCTCGAGCCGCTCGTCGGTTAGCTCGAAAGCCGGAATGAAGAGCCGCCGGCTCAGTCGCGCCGCCAGCTTCTCCTTGAAAGCCTGGCTCTGGCTCATGCCGATGGTCTGGTGCCACAGCCGCGCCTGGCGGTCGCCGAAACGATAGCCCGTCCACTCGGCGCTACGCTGGGTCGAGGCCCAGCGCATCTCCAGTTGAGCCGTGTCGACATAGCAGATGAAAGGCTCGCCGGTGGAGCCGCTGGTGGTGATCTGGTGAATATCGGCCTTGTTGTGGTTGTCAGACAACAAATCGAAGTAGAGATGCTCGCGCACGTCGTCCTTGCCCAGCAACGGCAGCTTCTGCAGGTCTTCAATCGTGCGGACGTCGCGCGGGCGCAAGCCCAGCCGGTCGAAGGTCTCGCGATAATAGCCCACGTGGCGATAGGCGTGGTCGACCAGCTTTTGCAGCCGCAACTCCTGCAGCTCGCGCACCTGCGCGGGAGCCAGCCATTGGGTCTTCTTGAGCTCGTGGTAATAATCGGCCGCCCGCCTGGTGATGTTCCAGTGGTGCAGCGGTAAGGTCGAAACGTAGAAATTGAAGGCCTGGCGGCGCCACCCGGGCAACGTCTCTTCTTTCTCTTGCACCGGATGTTTGGCCAAAAAATCGCCCAGCACCCGGGTGCGGATACCCACCAGGCGGTATTCCACAAAGGCTTTGCCCAGGTCGACCAGCACTCCGCTGATGACTTTGAAGGGAAATTTAGCGATAAACGACTCGCCCACCAACCGGCTGTTGAACAGCGTCTCGACCTCGCGAATCGAATAGCCACGAGCGTTGGCCGCCACCGTGATCAGGGACTGAAAATAGGCGTAGTCGTAGCGGTGGCTCAGGATGTCGGCGAACACCTCGCGCCGGCACAGGATAAATCCCGACTTGTTGTCGCGCAGGTGCATCTTGAACAGCGAGTTGAGCAAGACATTGAGACCGATACTCAGAGTGTAGCGGTTGTCCTTCGAGCGCCCGATCGAGCTGCGCACCCCCTGCACCAGATCGGCCCCGCTATTTTGCAATTCGCGATAGAGCCGGCCCACGTCTTCGGGCAGATACTGCAAGTCGGCGTCGATGATGCAGACATAGTCGCCTTTCGAGGCCGCCAAACCCGAGCGCCAACCCGCCTCGATGCCCTGGTTGACGGCGTGGTGCACCCCCACAACCCGCTCATGCTGGTCGCTCAGTCGCTCGATCTCGGCCCCCGTGCCGTCCGAACTGCCGTCGTTGACCAGGACCACCTGGCCCGAAATCTCGCGCTTGTCAAAGACCGCTAGCAGACGGTCGACCAGTTCGGCCAGGTTTCCCTCCTCGTTGTAACAGGGGGCTATCACAGACAGGGTCGGTTTCAAGCTTGCTCCTTCATCCAGGCAAAGGTCCGGGCCAGCCCCTCTTCGAGGCTCACGGCCGGCTTCCACCCCAGTTGGCAAATTCGAGTATTGTCAGCCACCCGCGAGGTGCCAGCAGTGCCGTCGGCCGGCCCGAACACGGGCGCGAGGTCACTTCCCGCGGTTTTTAGCATGGCCTCGGTCAACTGGTTGACCGACAATCCCCGCCCGCTGCCCACATGCAAGACCTCCCCCGACTCGGGTCGTTGGCCGGCCAGCAAAGTCGCCTCGACCAGGTCGCCCACATAGGTGTAGTCGAGGCTCTGCTCGCCGTCGCCGAGCACCAGCGGCGGCTCTCCCCCCAGCAGGCGGGCAAAGTTTTTGTAAATGACCGACGGGTACCCCAGACCATAGAACTGCCCCGGCCCATAGGTAAAGAAATAGCGCAGGGCCGTGGTCGAGGCTCCGCCCTCTTTGTGATACCAATCCAACAAATGCTCGCCGGCCAGCTTCGAGATGCCGTAGACAGTGGTCGGCCTGGGCCGGTCGTCTTCGCGCAGGGGAGGCTGATGGCGCCCTCCATGGGCATAGAGCGACGAGGCGAAGACCAGCTTGCGCGCCCTGCCCTTCAGAGCCGCCTCGAGGAGCCGCTGGGTTCCCTGCACATTCACTTCCAGGGTGCGGTCGGGCCGGTCCAGGGCCTGGTGGTGCTTGACGGCAGCCAGGTGGAAGATGACCTCGGCCTCGGCCAACTGCCTGGTCGCCGTCCAGAAGTCACCCCGGACCAGCTCGACGCTCACACTCTCGGCCCGGCCCGTGGAGAGATCGTCGACCACCACCACCTCGGCCCCCAGCTCGACCAGCCGCGCCACCAGGTGCTGACCGATGAAGCCGCAGCCTCCGGTCACGAGGGTCCTCACCCCCCGCCAGTCGCTCAAGCGGCTCCTTTGCTACACGTCAACAAGAAGTGGAGAGGAAGGAAGAAGACCGGCAGGTTGTAGCCGCGCACCTCGATGGCTCCCAACTCCTGGGCCCATCCGCCCAAAATCTTGTTGTCGAGTTGGTGCAAGTGCCACTCATGCCCATCGTGACTGGGCTGGTGTCCGTCGGGTCCCGACTGCTCGAGCAGCCTTCCCAGCCCGAACTTTCTCACCAGGCTCTTGAGAAAGTGGATGAGCCCGTCGTTGGGCACGGTCAAAATCAGGGTCCCGCCGGGTTTTAGCACCCGTAGACACTCGGCCACCGCCGTACGCGGCTCGAGGGTGTGCTCGAGCACCTCGGTGCAAAAGACGGCGTCAAAGCGGCCATCCTCGTAGGGCAGCGCCTCGGCGCTACCCTGGCGAATCTCGGCCCGCTCGCCCAACCGCTGGCGAGCCATTTCGACCAGGTGCTCGGAAAGGTCGATGCCGTAGACCTTCTGCCGGGGCACGGTAGCCAACACATAACCCGGCCCGCAGCCCACTTCGAGCACGCTGCCCTCGGCCGGCAAAGCCGCCACCACCCGTCGAATCCGCTGCCCTTGCAGCCAGCGAATGGGAAACCACGAGTTGGAATGATACTCGTCAAACCAATCGTAGCGACGAGCCATCTGCTCGTTCCAATCGGCATGCGAAAGACCCCCCAGGCGCTCGGTCGGCTGCATCCGGCGCCTTTCGCGCTCAGGCCACCGGCCGCCTGCGGCGGCCTCGCTGTCGGGGTGCGCTGTCGAGCTTACAGTGGGCGCTTGAGAAGTAAAACCGCGGAGATAAGGAGGGCGCGGAGGGGGTCGCGCAGGGCGTGGGGTGAGCGTCCTCGCGGATTTTATGGGTTGGGGCGTGGGACTCGTGAGGGTCCAGCCTGATTGTGGTCAGCCGAACTGGCTGTGGATTCGGCAGTACGTGCCGAGGTGGGCGCTCGAAAATCAACCGCGGAGATAAGGAGGGCACGGAGAGGGTCGCGCAGGCGTGGGGTGAGCGTCCTCGCGAATTTATGGGTAGGCGTGGGAGACTCGTGGGGGTCCAGCGAGATTGGCCAGCCGAACTGGGCCGGGTGGGGTTGCCGAGTCGGGGCCGGTTGGCCCTGCTCGGCTGGCCGAGGCCCAGCGGCGCGGCGGGTTGGGTCATTCGGCAGCGTGGTACGCCGAATTCGGCAGTGTGTGCTGCCGAATCTCCGGCCTGGGCGAGGCCGGGCCGGCAGCCCGGACTTCCGCGCGGAAGTTGGCCCAGTTCGGCCGGCCGAGGCTCGTCGGCGCTCCGAGAACGCCAGCCCTGGCGGCGCAGCCGCCTAGGGATTACGACGCGAAGCGTCGAGTGCCTCAAAAACTCGAAGCGAGCCAAAGCGAGCTTCGCCCCTCCCTCGCCGACAAAGTCGGCGCTCCCATCTCCCGGGCGAAGCCACGGGCTCCCCTCTCCGGCCGCAGGCCGGCTCCTTGGCGAGCCAAAGCGAGATAGCGCTCCGAGCACGCCAGCCCTGGCGGCGCAGCCGCCTAGGGATTACGACGCGAAGCGTCGAGTGCCTCAAAAACTCGAAGCGAGCCAAAGCGAGCTTCGCCCCTCCCTCGCCGACAAAGTCGGCGCTCCCATCTCCCGGGCGAAGCCACGGGCTCCCCTCTCCGGCCGCAGGCCGGCTCCTTGGCGAGCCAAAGCGAGATAGCGCTCCGAGCACGCCAGCCCTGGCGGCGCAGCCGCCTAAGGATTACGACGCGAAGCGTCGAGTGCCTCAAAAACTCGAAGCGAGCCAAAGCGAGCTTCGCTCCTTCCTCGCCGACAAAGTCGGCGCTCCCATCTCCCGGGCGAAGCCACGGGCTCCCCTCTCCGGCCGCAGGCCGGCTCCTTGGCGAGCCTAAGCGAGATAGCGCTCCCATCTCCCGGGCGAAGCCACGGGCTCCCCTCTCCGGCCGCAGGCCGGCTCCTTGGCGAGCCAAAGCGAGCGCGCCCCCTTGCGCTCTTCGTGAGAATCGGTATAATGGGAAGTCGAATCTTTAAACCGTGGAGGTTTCCAATGTTCTGGATGGACCTGACCCGCTTTGCCCACAAAAAGGGCATGGGTTCCACCAAAAACGGCCGTGATAGTAACGCCAAGCGACTCGGTGTGAAGCGATACGGCGGTCAGGCTGTGCGCGCCGGCAACATTCTCGTTCGCCAGCGCGGCAACAAGTTCTACGCCGGAGACAACGTGATGGCTGGTCGTGACTTCACGCTCTTCGCCACCGTTGACGGTGTGGTGAAGTTCGAGACGCGCGCTGCCAAGCAGGTTGTCTCGGTCGTTCCTTCGGAAAACTAAGGAGCCCCCACCCGGTTGAACCACACAGCACCTGCGCAGGTGCTGTTTTGCTATGGCTAGCAACTTCGTAGACCAAATCAACATCAATGTCCGCGGCGGTGACGGGGGCAACGGCTGCCGTTCTTTTCGACGCGAGAAGTATGTGCCTAAGGGCGGCCCCGACGGCGGTGACGGTGGGGCCGGCGGTGACGTCTATCTCGAAGCCAGCGAAAATCTGCACACCCTGCTCGACTTTTCCCGCAAGGTCCACTTTCGGGCCGGCAACGGCGCCCATGGCTCGGGAGCCAGAAAGCACGGCCGGGGCGGCGAGGACCTGGTTTTGAAGGTGCCCGTGGGCACGCTGGTCTACGACCGCGACACCAAAGCTCTGCTGGCCGACATGACCCAAGACGGTCAACGCTGTCTGGTGGCCCGCGGCGGGCGCGGCGGTCGGGGCAACGCCAACTTCGCCACCGCCGAGCGGCGGGCTCCCACCTTTTATGAACTCAAGGAGCCCGGCGAAGAACGGTGGCTGCACCTGGACCTGCAGATGATCGCCCAGGTCGGCATCATCGGCTTTCCCAACGCCGGCAAGTCGACCCTGCTATCGAAACTGTCTGAGGCCGACCCCAAGGTGGGGGCCTATCCCTTCACCACGCTCAACCCGGTGCTCGGGGTGGTGCCCTTTGGCGACTACCGCCGAGCCGTTTTCGCCGACCTGCCGGGCCTCATCGAAGGAGCTTCGGAAGGCATCGGCCTGGGCCACAAGTTTCTGCGCCACATCGAGCGCACCCGGGTCTTGCTGCACCTGCTCGACCTGACGTCGGTGGAGATCGACGACCCGTTGGCTCATTACCGCACCATCCGGGCCGAACTCGAGAACTACAACCCGGCCCTGGCCACCAAGCCCGAGGTGGTGGCCGTCAACAAGATCGAGCTGGGGCGCTCTGAAGAACTCGAAGCTTTGCGCCAGGCCTGTCACCAGCAGGCTGTTCCCCTGTGCGAGATCTCTTGCCACGAAGAACTGGGGCTCGAGAACCTGGTCAAGTGCGTCTTCATGGAGCTTGACCGCAGCCCGGCGCCCATCCCGCGCGAGACGGTGCCTTTGCCACCCATGGTCGAGACCACTTTCGAGATCGAGCGCCAGGCCGACATTTGGGCGGTGCTGGGGCAAAAGGTCGAACTGCTCGCCGTCATGACCGACATGGACGAGCCCGAGGCCGTGCGCCGCTTGCAGAAGAAGTTATTTGGCTGGGGCGTCCAGGACGCGCTGCTTGAAGCCGGAGCCGAGGCCGGCGATACCGTGCGGATCGGCGACTTCTATTTCGAGTTCACTCCCGAAATCGAGTGGATGAGCGAAGACACCAAAGAAGAGCCCGATATTCGTCCCTCGCAAGTCGAGCGACTGCAAGAGAAAAAGCGTCTGCGGTCGATCAAAGAGGTGGCCGACACCAATTCGCGCGGCCGCGGCCGCAAACGCCAAAACCGTTCTCGCCGCTGGCGATGAATGTCGCCTTAATCATACCCGTCTACGAGCCGGACGAACGGTTTGTCGAACTGATTTCCGAACTTCAGCAGCGCGAATTTTCGAAGATTTTGGTCGTCGACGACGGAAGCCGAGACACCCGTCCATTCGAGGGTCTTTCGGTATCGGTGTGTCTCCATCGACACGAATCCAACCAGGGAAAAGGCGCGGCTTTGAAAACAGGAATGGCGAAAGCCCGTAAGCTATGGCCCGACTCCTGCGGGATCGTCACTATGGACGCGGATTGGCAGCATCTGCCCAGCGATGCAGTGCGAGTAGCTCAAGCTTTCGAGACCCAACCAGGGTCAATAGTCTTAGGGATACGACGCTTTCAGGTGGGTCGAACCCCATGGAAGAGCTTACTCGGAAATACGGCTATCAATTTCCTCCTGCAGAGATTGTCGGGCTTGCGTCTGAGCGATACTCAAACGGGCCTGCGAGCGCTGCCAATGAGTTTCTTGCCCCGGCTCCTCAAACTCCCCTCCAATGGCTACGAATTCGAAATGGAGTGCCTATTAGCCCTTAGACAAGAACCAATTCGGCAAGTGGAGATTATGACGGTCTATCATGGCGACAACCGCAATTCACACTTCAAGCCCCTCTGCGACTCCGTGCGAATCCTCGTTGTCCTCTTCCGATGGTGGCTCAGGAAAAACCTCATGAAAACCGCATCCGGCCAAGACAAGTAGCGCAGGCAATGTCGGAAGGCGGTAACGCCAGTCATAGTCGACCTGGATAATGGCGTGCCAGCATGAAACGGTAAAGATGAATGCCAGGAGCATCCAGATCACCAGCGTCTGGCGTTGGCCAAGTCTCGACCCGGCCCACAATCTAACCAGTAGACACAGTACCCCCGCGTAGCACGGCAAGAAGAGGAACAAGTTTATGAGATTGTGCGATAGACTGAAGCCCCTATAGACCGGGGCCCAAAACCAGAGCCATCGATCGAGCGTAATCTTTACCACGTCAAGTTTCGAAGCAGGCGGGGGGTGAGCCAACTCAGGTCGGTCCCAGACGACTTCACCTAGATTGTAGTGGGCGGCCTGATGTTCGAGCTGACTCCTGAGGCTTATGGGTCTCGAAGAGACATCGCGCATCCAGTGGGCGTTCAATACGATCAAGAAGCATGCGGACAGAAGGCTGAGAGTCACAACCAGAGCGGGTCGAAAATGCGGTGGGAACTTGTCGCGCCGCTGAAACAGGACGGCAAAGAGCGCCGTCGGCAACAACAGAAATCCCGTCGGTCGATAAAAAAACGCGATCAGGATGACGGCGCCTAGCTGAACCAGTCGAGCCCGTGTGCCTCCTTCGAGCACCACCAGCGAGGCTAACCAGAGACAAACTGTCGCCAAAGCGAGAAAAGTCGGGTCCGATAAGACATAGCGGCACCATTGAAAAATATCGAAGCCCCCTAAAAACAGACAGAATGAAAAGAGAGTGGCCCTGGACGAGCCCGTCAGGCTCCAAACAAGACGGCACGCCAATCCGGTGACGAGACCAAACGCCAAGACATTCAACCCCACCAGGAAGGGTGCCCAATGGTCTGGCAAAGTCGTCTTGAGGAGGCCAAATAGCGTGATGACCCCCAGATATAACGCCGGTGGCGCGGTGGAGGTCGCCTCTCTCAAAAACGCAGGGTAGTTCCAGCCCTTAGAAATTAGCGAGTCAGCCCAAGCGGCAATAGTACGGCTGTCTGGCGACAAATACACCCCCCTGCCCGCGCAGTAGAGCGATACGCTGCCTATCACCAACCCTAGGCAAACCCACTCGAGCTGTGGCCAACGAGTCTTCAAAACATGCCTACCGCTTTCTAAGCGAGCGGTTGGTGGCCGCTTCCGCCGCCATCTGCTTTTTGCTAGCAGCCCAGCTGCAGATGGGGCACTGGCTCAAATCGTGGTAAAGGGCGGGGCAGTATTCCCGGCCGAAGTAGATGATCTGCAAGTGCAGCTTGTTCCAGGTCTCCCGTGGGAACAGCTTTTTGAGGTCGGCCTCGGTGCGGGTGACGTTTTTGCCGTCCGACAGGCGCCAGCGGTGGGCCAGCCGGTGAATGTGGGTGTCGACTGGAAAGGCCGGCTGGTTGAAAGCCTGGCACATCACCACCGAAGCCGTCTTGTGGCCCACTCCCGGCAAGGCCTCGAGTTCTTCCATGGTCTGGGGCACCTGGCCGTCGTGGCGCTCGAGCAAGAGCTGCGAGAGGGCCGCGATGTTCTTGGCCTTTTGAGGAGCCAGACCCAGCTGCCGGATGTGGTGGCGGATGACATCCACACCGAGGGCGGCCATTGCCTTCGGGTGGTTGGCGGCGGCGAAGAGTGCGGGAGTGACCTCGTTGACCTTTTTGTCGGTGGTCTGGGCTGACAACAAGACCGCGATCAGCAGAGTGAACGGGTCAGAATGGTCGAGTGGGATCGGAACCTCAGGATAGAGGTCCTCGAGAATTTCGTGGATTTTGGCGGCCCGCTCGGCCCGGGTCATTTGGCGCGAGTGACTCCGGCCAGTTCGCGGGGCAGGGTGAACTGCACGTCTTCTTCCACCACGTCGAGATCGGCGAATTCGACCTCGAAGTGCTGCTCGAGCCAGCGCACCACATCTTGCACCAGCACCTCGGGAGCCGAGGCTCCGGCGGTGATGCCCAGGTGCTCGACCCCTTCGAGCAACTGCACGTCGAGTTCGTCGCGGTCGTTGATCAGGCGCGAACGGCAACCTTTGCCGATGGCCACCTCGACCAGACGGTTCGAGTTCGAAGAAGTGGGCGAGCCCAGTACCAGAATCATGTCACACTTGCGGGCCATCTCCTTGACCGCCGCCTGGCGGTTGGTGGTGGCGTAGCAAATGTCGTCTTTGGGCGGGCTCTCGATGTGCGGAAAGCGTACCCGCAGAGCATCGATCACGGCCTGAGTGTCGTCGATGGAGAGGGTGGTCTGGGTCAGATAAACCACCTTTTCGGGAAAGGGTAGCTGGACGTTCTCGACATCGGCCGGAGACTCGACCAGCACCATGGCCTCGGGAGCCTCGCCCATGGTGCCCTCGACCTCGACATGATTACGGTGGCCGATAAGCACGATGGAATAGCCCTTCTTGGCGTAGCGAATGGCCTCGAGATGCACTTTGGTGACCAGCGGACAGGTGGCGTCGATGACCTTGAGGTTGCGCTCGGTGGCGGCCTGGCGCACCGCCGGCGAAACGCCGTGGGCACTGAAGATGGTCACCGAACCGTCAGGAATCTCGCTGACATCGTCGAGAAAGACCGCCCCCTTTTCGCGCAACTCGCTGACAACGTGATCGTTGTGCACGATTTCATGGCGAACGTAGACGGGAGGCCCGTAGATATCGAGGGCGATTTCGACCACGTCGATGGCCCGGTCGACGCCGGCGCAGAAACCGCGTGGTTTAGCGAGATAGACTTTCATATGGCCTCCAATGCCCGGCCGGTTCGACGTTGTCTGTCCTACCCCTGCAGGTCAAACCCCTCACCACGGGAATTAGGCAAGCATGCGACGCAGCCTTCTTTTTCTCTTGTTGCTCAGCTGTCTGGCCGGGGCCGAGACGAGCTATCGCTTCGACACGCCACCGATCATGGTCAACCAGAAGATCACCCTGGCTCAGGTCGGCGAAAAGGGCCGCGTCCACATCCAGTATGACGTGCGCCGCATCGGCGCCGCGGGCCTGAAGGTCTATCTCTATCGTCACGACGACGACCCCAAAGGCGAGCCGCTGAAAACCTGGCACTTCACGCATCCCGAGGGCCGCGAGCGGATCTCGCTCAACGACCTGCCCGTCTCGGTCTATTTCGTGTGGGGCCAGGCAGTTGACGAAGCTGGCGAACCGGTGGCCACCCCGACCCGGATGACCACCGTCGAGTATGGCGGCTGGCGGGCCTGGGAAGAGTTTCAGCAACCGGAGAGCGCCAACGACCAGGCTCCCGCTTTCACCGAGATGCCGGTCAAGACCAACATCCAGGGCCGCGATGTGCAGGTCATCGTCAGCCCCGCCGCCGTCTTGCTCAACCCCAAAGAGAAGGTCGAATTCCGCGTATTCTTCCAGGGCCTGCCCGAGACCGACAAGGTCGAGTGGAAGCTCGAGGGCCCCGGCAACCTGACCAAGACCGAGGGCAACACCATCATCTACGAGGCTCCCGACCTGGTGGGCAGCAAAATGTTCCGCCTGCGCGCCATCAGCGAACGTCACCCCGAAATCGAAGGCGGAGCCTCGATCCTGGTCACCACCCAGTCCAAAGACGAATTCATGCGCTGACCCCGGTCTGCGCCCGGCAGGGAGCCGCTTCGCGGAGATGTCGATGCAGCGCGTCGACAGGGAGCCGCTGCGCGAAGATCTCGACGCTGCGCGTCGACAGGGAGCGCCGACTTCGTCGTCGGGAAAGGAGCCGGGCGCTTCGCGCGGAGAGTCGGCCTGCGGCCGATAGGTGGATCTCGTCAGGCAGGCTTCCCGAAACCACACCCGTATCTGTGGGTCGTCCTGCCCATCCCCGGGCCTTCGGATGGCCTCTCCCTCCGCTCACCCTCTCCCGAACTGAGCGACAACTCAGTTCGCTCCCATCCCGGCCGAAGGCCGCTCCTTCTCCCGGCCCAAAGGGCCGCTCCTTTCCCGCGAGCGTAGCGAGCGCTCCCCTCTCTTTCATGGATTTTTCACCCGAGCCTGGTAGCTTCAGGCTAAGGGACCAGCATGCGGATACATTCACTAAGACAACCAAGAGTTTTTGCCAAGACCGTCACCACCGAGACCGGTCGCGAGATTCCTTATCACGGGCCTGCCGACGGTCGGTCGCATCCCAACGAGGCCATCAAGGCCGTGACGAAACCTGTCGCCAAAGGCCTGGTCAACCTCGTCTATCGGGTCGAGCGCGAGGGCGAGATGCCCGAGGGCGGCGGCCACGTGCTGGCGGTCACCCATCCCAGCATCTTCGATCCGCCGATGGTGGGAATTCATGCCAAGCACGACACCCGCTTCGTAGCCGACGTGGGGCTCTTCCGTAGCAGCCTGGGAGCCAAGATTTTAACCGGCTCGGG
Organism: Vulcanimicrobiota bacterium; assembly: GCA_050250895.1. Classification (GTDB taxonomy): domain Bacteria; phylum Vulcanimicrobiota; class Xenobia; order Xenobiales; family JADMJV01; genus CAYRFU01. The sequence continues at coordinate 206,713 of JBFWNU010000009.1, forward strand.
AGCCTTTCCCGTCAATCGACGCGCCCCCGGGCCCAGCACCATCGGCCACATGGTCGAGGTGGTCGAAACCGGAAAGGACCTGTGCGTCTTTCCCGAGGGCGGCATGGCCCTCTCGGAGAAGCACGGCAAGCTCGGCCCCATCAAAAAGGGCGCTGCTTTTGCCGCCATCCGAGGCGGGGCGAAATCGGTCGTTCCGATCTCCATCACCTATCAGGACAACACCCAGGCCCATCCGGGCGAGAAAAGAATCAACACCGCCGTGGCCACCGCCATCGCGGCCGGCACTGTGCTGGGAGCGACCCTGGGCGGCCCCACCACCCGGGCCATCAGCCTGGGACTGGGGGCGGGCCTGACCGCCGCGTTCGCCACTGGCAAGACCATCTCCAACAAGATGGTCAACAAGAAGTGGTTCAATCCGTCACCCAAGATCCTGGCCATTCTGGGCGGAAGTCTGGGGGCCGGCATCGCCGGCGGCACCGTGGTCGGTCTGACCCAATCGCTGTTGCCGGCTCCGGTTGGCCTGGCCCTCGGCGTCGGCCTGGGGGTCGCGGGAGGACTGGCTGCCAAGGCCATCGGCGAAAGTTATATCGATCGGCGAGTGGCTAAGATGACCATTGGCGAAGAGATTCCGGTGGCTCCCTATCTCGCCCAGGAAGATTCTCGCCAGGCCGTCAACGATCTGAGCGTCGAGATCCATCGGCGCCTCGGTCAACTCAAGGCCGACCAGAGCGGCGTGCCTTACGACGATGAAGCCAACAAGTTCCTCAAGGGATTTGTGCTCCACGCGGAACTAGGGCACTAGTGCTGAGCCAGGGCGCTAACCACCTGAGCCTGTTCGCCCTCGGTCATGCCGGCAAACAGCGGTAGGGCCAGCGACAGGCGATCGGCCAGCGTCGCTCCTGGAAACTGCTCGGGGCGAAGCCCGTATTTTTCGCGGTAGTAGCCCAGCAAAACGGGAGCGTGGGTCCCCTGGCGGGTCGAGACTCCCTTTGCTTCCAGGCTCTGCATCAGGCGATTTCGCCCAGAGTAAAGCTGGTCTAAGCTAGACAGTAGCGGCTCTTCGGGAGCGTACAGGGTCACGAAAGACTGCCAACTGTGGCCTTCGCCGGCCTGGGGCAAGCGCAGCCAGGGCAACTCGAGGCGCTCGAGATAGCCCGACGCCACCCGTTTTCGCTCAGCCAGCAGGTGGTCTGCCTGGCGTAGTTGGGCCAGACCAAGGGCGGCCTGCAAGTCGGTGAGGCGATAGTTGTAGCCCGCCTCGGGGTAGTCGGGCAGCAAAAAGGGAGCGCTGGCCGGTCCGGCCCCGTGGTTTCTCAGGCTGCGCAGGCGGCCCGCCAGGGCAGCGTCGTCGGTCACGATCATGCCGCCCTCCCCGGTGGTGATCGACTTGCGCGGGTGAAAACTGAAGCAGCCGGCTCGCCCGAGCGTTCCCGCCGGTTGTCCTTGATAGGTCGAGCCAAAGGCACAGGCCGCGTCCTCTACCAGCCAGAGGCCGCGCTGACTTGCGAGGACAAGCAGGGACTCGAGTGGGGCGCAAAGACCGAACAGATGGACCGGCAGCAGGCCGACCGTGTGGGGCGTGATGAGGCTCTCGACCTGAGCCACATCGAGGTTGAACGTGTCCAGATCGATGTCGCAGAAGACGGCTTTGCCCCCCAGGTGCTCGACCACATTGGCCGTCGAGCACCAGGTGAAGGCCGGCACGATGACCTCGTCACCGGGGCCTACCCCGAGGGCGGCCAGGGTCAGATGCAGGGCGGTGGTGCATGAGGTGACGGCCACGCAGTGGGCAGCCTGGCAGAACTGGCCGAATTCTTGCTCGAACCGCTCGACCATCGGACCCTGGGCCACCCAGCCTGAACGCAGGGCCGCCAGCACCAGCTCCTCTTCCTCGGGGCCGAAGCTACAGCGGGCGATGGGAATCATGTCCGTCACTTCGAGCGGCTCGAGGCGGGGCCTTCACGAGCCAGATCCAACACGATTCCGCGATGGTCCGAAGAAGTGGTGTCCAGAAGTCGCCACGACTGCGGCACCAGCTCTCGTGAACAAAAAACGTGGTCAAGACTCAGCACAGGAAACCGAGCAGGAAAGGTCTTATCCCAAAGGATTCCTCCGGCCACCCGAGTGTCTTGCAGGCGAGCCGCCAGTGGCACCACGGCGGGCGAGCGGGCGGGGGCGTTGAAGTCGCCTGCCACCACCACCGGGCCGGGGATCTGCTCGAGCAGACGCATCAGGGTCTCGATAGTGTCGGTCTGCTCGCGGATGGTGCGGTAGGGGTGGCGCATCCCCCGCAGCCCTCCGGTAGGGCGGTAGAGGTGGACGTTGACGATGGTCAGGCCGTCGTCTTGCTGGGCCACCAGCAATCCGGGGCGGCGGCAACCGGCGAATAGCCGCTTCAGGGGACGTCGCGAGAGGATTACCAGGTCGCAGCTCTCGGAGACGTCGGTGAACTCGGGACCGCCGGACACCGAGTGAAAATCGGGGAAGCGGTCCTGGATGGCCTCGTGGTTGGCTGGAAGCCACAGCTCTTGAAGCACCAGGACATCGGGCCGCTGCTCGACCAGTTGGCGGCCGACCCCGTCGAGATCGCTCGACCAACTCTCGGCGTTGAGGCTGGCCACGCGAAACGTGGGAGTTAGACGTTGCGGCTTGACCAAAGGGACGACCTCGGCGGCGATCAATAAACCGAGAGAGAGAGTCCAGAAGAGCCCGCTCAGGGTAAGGACCCAACGGTTGGTGGCCCAGCCGGCCATGCCCAGCCCCACCCAGACCCCCAGGATAAGTACTCCCGGCAGATAGCAGAAGATGGAAAGCGGCCCCAGAGGAAAGCAAAAACCCAGGGCCACCACCCCCCAGACCAGGGCCAGGACGTGACTACTCTTCAGGCGCTTCTTCGGTCTCTTCGGCTTCTTCGTCTTCGACCGGAGCCGGCTCGACCGCCCCGTTGAGCCACTTGACGCTCAGCGTCATCGCCTTGAAGGCCTCGAGATCGCGGCCGAAGTCGGCTCGGGGCGAAAAGGCCCGAATCAGATACAGGTCTTTGCCCCGGGGCAAAAGGGCGCGAAAATAGCCGTTCTCACGGTCTTGAAAAATCAGTCGACGGCCGCGGGCGCCGTCTACGGTGAGCCCCGCGTCGGAGAGGATCTCGCCCCCCAGGCGAACGATCACATCATAGCGCAGCGAGTGCCAGGCGCCTTTGAGGGTGCGGCTGTCACCCAGATTCTCGATAGAGAAGAAGCCCTTGGCCGAGCGGTCTTTGGGAAAGACCCAGACCGCCGGGCCCTTTTCGGCCGGCGGATTGTCGACCACCCAACCGGTGCTGGGCACCACGCTCACTCCCACGGCGTCGGTTGCGACGGGCTCTTGAGCCAGAACGGGAAGTGCCAACAGAAGCAGCAGGCAAAGGCGAACGATCATGCTCGGAAGTTTTTCCCGACGGGCGGATCTCCTGCCCTACTTCTTGGTCAACAGGGCCAGCAACTCGAGATGGCGAGTGTTGGGAAAGAAGTCGTAAGCGCGGCACTTCTCGACCCGGTAGCGCTGGCCCAGAGTGGCCAACTCGTCGACCAGGCGGGCCGGGTTGCACGAGATGTAAAGCAGCCGCTCGGGACCCTCCTGGGCCACCCGCTCGACCAACCTGGGATGGCAGCCCGAGCGGGGCGGGTCCAACACCAACAGATCGCAGCCACCCAGGGGCCAGCGGCCGGCGTCGGCGCAGTGAAACTCGGCCTGGCGACCGTTGCGCAAAGCGCTGGCTCGGGCATCGTCGACGGCTGCCTCGACCGACTCGACACCGGTCAGGCGACCGGCCCCGCGGGTGAGAAAGAGCCCGATCGTGCCAATGCCGCAGAACAGGTCTAGCACACGCGTGTCCGGCTCGAGCTCAAGCCAGTCGCGGGCCTCGCCCAGCATCGCCTCGTAGGCCGGCGGGTTGGTCTGAAAGAACGACCGCCACGAGAGCTGGAACGAAAGATCCTCGAGTCGCTCTTCGATATATGGCTGTCCAGCCAGCAGGCGTTCGGAGTCGGGCACTACCGCCCCGGCCACCGAGGTCTGGCGAAGCAGCACCACGCCGGTGGCGCCCAGGCTCATCAGTTCGCCGGCCAGTTCTTCGAACGACGACTCGTCGGGCTGGGGAGTCACCACGAGGCAGGCCAACCATTGGCCCGTGGCCGACGAGCGACGCAAGATCAGATAGCGCAGGTGGCCGGCGTGGCCGCGGGGGTCCCAGCCCCGCAAGCCATGGCGAGCGGCCCAGCTGCGCACCAGCGCCAGCACCTCGGCGTTCTCGGGCGGTCCGATGTAGCAGCGGGCCACCTCGACCAGCCAGTCGAACTTGCCACGGCGATTGAAGCCAACTTCGAGCCCGCGGCGACTCTGCAGCAGGCTGAACTCGACCTTGCTGCGATAAAACCAGGGCGTGGGCGCGGCCACCGGGGGCAAACAGGGCACGTCGGGCAGCATCGAATAGACCTGAGCCGCTTTGTCGGCCAGTTGACGGGGATAGTCCAAATGCTGATGGGTGCAACCGCCACAGATGCCAAAGTGCGGGCAGCGAGGCTCGACCCGATCGGGGCTGGGCTCGAGCACCTCGCTAATCCAGGCCTGGCGGCCGCCTTTGCGCTTGCGACCAATCCAACAACGAGCCTGTTCGCCGGGCACTCCCCCGGCCGCCAGCACCGCGCCGTTCTGGCCCCGAGCCCGGGTTTCTCCGCGGGGGGACCAGTCGTCGAAAGTCACCAGTTGCGAGCGAAGTTTGCTCACTCGCTGGCCGACTCGGTCACGCTCACCACCGCATAACGCCGGGCCGAGGCAAAATCGCCTTTGTAGGCCGCCGCTGCTAGCAGGGTCGGCTTGATGGTGACCGCCTTCTCTTCGGCGTCGAGCGCCTCGAAGAGGCCGCTGAGCAAATCGCCGTTCGGCTGATAGAGCAAGTGCTGGCGCAGCCCTCCCGGCCACACCTGCCAGTGCTCGCCATCAAAGCGCAACACCGTCAGTTGATGAGTATAGTCGGGCAGTTCAGAGAGGTGGCCCAGGGTGGCGAAAGTGGGCTCGACGGCATGGCGACGAATCCAGGTGGCGCAATAGAGGTCACCGTCCCAGACCGTCACGTCCTGGCCCGACCCCGCCAGGCCGAGCGAAACGGTGGTGCGCGGCACCATCGTGCGGTCCTCGAGACCGCCTTCCAGACCGGGGATCTTGCCGATCACCTCGGGTGCTTCATAAGCCAGGCCTTTGGCCGGGTCGATCACCTGCCCGCCCTCGAGGGCGGTCAGAGCCAGGCGGGGTCGATGCTCGAAATCCCAATAGCCGGCCTGGCTCCAGTAGAAAATCTTGTCGCGATAAGCGACCAGCGAGTGGACCGGCGTTTCTTGACTCGACACGCGGTTGAAGCCCTGGGGCACGGCCTTCACGATGCCTCGCTCGTCACCCTCATGAAAGGTATATAGTTCGCCGCTTTCGGTTGCCACCAGCACCGACTTGTCACCCTCGGGACCCAACAGGACCTGGGGGGTGACGCTGGGATCGGCCTCGTTGACCCGCAGCATATCGGTCACTACCGACCATTTCTCGTCGCTGATGTCATAGCAGAGTACGGCCGGAGATTGATAGACGATCGACTCGTAGAGGGGCGTGCCAAACTCCTTCTGCTCGCCGCGCATGTCGACGTGTCCGTAGAAATAGTGGGTGGCGTGGCTATAGACCTTATCGCCCCGGGCGGCCAGGCCTTTGCCGTCGAGAGAATACCAGTTGAGGTAGATTTTGGGCTCGGTGATCTCTTCCCAGGTGATGGTCAGCTCTTCGGGAGACTTGGCGATATCCCAGGCGCTACTCCAGGGCTTGGTGGTCAGGTCGGCCGTGAAATCGTCGTAGCTGCTCTTCCAGCGCACCGTCTTGAATTCGATGCTTTCGATGACCTTGCGACCGTCCTGAGTCTTGCCGCGCAACTGCAGGTCGAGCTTGTGCCAGGGCTCTTCGGGAGGCGCCTCCTCGGCGTCCTCAGGAAAGAGCGTGATGCGCGGCAGAGTGCGGGTGCCGTCGCTGTCCTCGACCAGACCGTTCCAGCTGCCCAGCTGGGGCCCGGGCTCGGGAATGTCGACCCACTGGGTGACGCCGCCATCGAGATTGAGATAAACCAGGTGCTCACCCGGCGGGCAGATCTCGAGGCGGACCTGAGGCCCGTCGATCGCCTCGCCGCTCTCGTCAAAAAATGGGAGGGTCGACAAAATCGCCGGCGGGCGCTCGGCCGTGTCGGGAGGCCCGAAGGAAAAGAGCGGACCGCCCGAGGCCGACAGGGGAGCATCCTTGCGAGGAACGGCTCCCAACGAATGCCAGCGAAAATCGGGAGTCAGCATGATCAACTCATCGTTCTTTGAATAGCTGAAGAAGTGCGGCTGCAGCCCATCATCGCGGGCGCGGGCCATACGGACCTCTTCCACCACGACTTTGCGCACCCGGGTCACCGGCCCGGCCCGGCCGGTGCCCACCAGCTCGTAGAGATAAGGGCTGCCGTCGGGATCGGCATAGGGGTGCACTTCGAGTTCCCAGCTGCCGGTGCCGATCTCTTCGCTGGCTCCGGTGAGCTTGGCCTCCCAATCGGGCTCGCTGCGCATTACGGCCAGACCGTAGTTGGTAGCCGCCCGGGCGGCCATCTGGGCCTGCAGCCGATGGTCCACCGACAAAGCCAGAGTGATGTCCATACGGTTCTGGGCTACCAGCGCCACCGACAGAAAAAAGAGAAAGACCGACATGAAGATGGCCATTACCAGGATGTTGCCTCGCTCTTTTCTCACCTGACGAGTGTAACTCAAGGGATCGCATCACGCAACGCGAACGGGCCCTGCATGCGCCGTGCTGGCGGGATCGTTCTGACCCGCGAAAAACAGGTCTTTCTGGCCCGCCGGGGAGGGCGAGCCCCTTTTCTGCCGGGCTTTCACGTCTTTCCGGGGGGAGCCATCGAGCCCCAAGACCAGGGTTCGACCCTGGCCTGCGCCGTGCGAGAACTCTACGAAGAGACGGGCATCCGCCTACCTCCAGGAGAACTTCAACCAGCCGGATTGATGGTAACCCCCGACTACTCGCTGTTGCGATTCGAGGCCCAGTTCTATCTGGCCGAATGCCCTACCGGCCAGACTCCCCAAATGCTCACCGAAGAGCTGGTGGAAGGCGATTGGTACGAGCCGGCAGCGGCCTTGCAGGCCTGGGAAGAAGGCCACCTGCTGCTGGCTCCTCCCACCCTGGCCAGCCTGCGCGCCTTCGCCGCTCACGGATTCGAAGAGGGGGCCCGCCAACTGCAAGCGCTGGGCCCCAGCAACGGCCTTCCCGGGCTGGCCATTCCTATGGCCCCGGGGTTGGCCTACTTGCCACTGGTTTCCCCCACCTTGCCGCCGGCTCGCCACACCCTCACCTATGTGGTGGGGGGCGATCGCCTGCTGGTGGTCGACCCCGGCAGCCCCGAGGTCGAGCCCATCGTCGCCCATCTCAAGAGCCTCGAACCCGCCCGGCCCCTCGAAGTGGTGCTCACCCACCATCACCCCGACCACATCCAGGGCGCAACGCGCCTGGGCTTACCCGTCGCCGCCCACCCCGAGACGGCCAGGCGGCTTCCCTTCGCAGTGGATCGCCTCATCGAAGAGGGCGAGCGCTGGCAGTTGGGCCGTGGTTGGAACCTCGAAGCGTTGCACACGCCCGGCCACGCCCCCGGGCACATGGCCCTGTGGCAGCCCGAGCGTCGCTTTCTGCTGGCCGGAGACCTGGTCAGCAGCATCAGCACTATCGTCATCGAGCCCGGCGAAGGAGACATGGCCGCCTATTTCGACAGCCTTGAGCGAGTGCGGGCGCTCGAGCCCAGACTGGTGCTACCCGCCCACGGGCCCCCGTTGGGGCCGGGCTCGGACCCCTTCGGCCACCTGCTGGCCCACCGGCGCAAGCGCGAAGCCAAAGTACTGGCCAGTCTAACTCAGACGCCCCAAAGCCTCGAGCAAATCTTGAGCGTGGTGTATGACGACAAACCGGGAGTCGAAACGATCGCCCGGCTGGCCCTCGAGAGCCATCTTGAAAAGCTGCTCCGCGAGGGGCTGGTCGTCGCCATCGACGGCGGCTGGACTATTTCCAGCTGACCCGCTTGTCGAGTTCGTCAAAGACCGGCTCGGTGCCCTCGACGGTGATGGGGAAGCCCAACCCCAACTCGAGGATCGCGTCGAAATTCTTTCGACCGATCTGACCTTCGAGACCGGCCTTTTGCAGCAGAGCATGGGCAGCCTGGACCGGGTTGGACTTGCGATAGACGTCGTTGAAAGTGATCACATAGATGCGACCGTCGCGGCCCCGCCCCAGTTTGGCCGTCTCGTATTCGATGCGAACCGGCCAGCCCACCTGGACCTTCTCGTACAGCTCGCGCACGTTCTCGGGATACATCCGCATGCAGCCGTGGGTCACGCTGTTGCCGATATTGTAGGGGTCGTTGGTGCCGTGAAAGCCGGTGCGCTCGAGCGAGAGTCCGATCCAGCGGTCGCCCAGAGGGTTGTCGGGTCCCGGACCGACCGGTCCTTTGATCTCGGACCAGGAGGGCGGATACCAGATGGGATTCTTCACCTTTTCGATCACGGCATAGCTGCCCCAGCGCGTCCAGAAGCGACCCTTCTGCTCGATCTCGTCCCCGATACTGATGGGATAGAACCCGTCGTACTGGCCGTTGCGAAAAAGATAAACCCCGCGTTCAGGCAGGTTGACCACCAGCCCGTTGTGGGGCGGATTCGAGGGCAGCACCCTGGCAAAGGGCACGATCACCTTGGTGCCGGGCTTGGCCTTCATGGTGGTAATGGGAAAACCGTTGGCGTAGGCCAGGTGATCTACAGCCAGTCGGTTAGAAAAGGCGATGTCGAAAAGATCCTCGCCCTCTTTCACCACATGACCAATGACCTCGTCGGCCACCGGGCGAATGGTCTGGGCCCAGCCAGAAACGGTGAGCAGCAATACTAGGCAAATCGCGGACAAGAGACGCATTCGGTCTCATTCCCAGCCAGGAAAGAGGACTCCTTCCCCGGTCTGAAGTACAAAAGCGGCATGAGACGGGGCATATCGTTACTGCTACTGCTTCTGTGCACCTGGCCCGGTTGGGCAGATGTCAACGGAACCACCGACCGTATCGTGCTCGAGTGCGAAGTCATCGGACCGCGCCAGGTCAAGGCCAGTTGGAGGGTGCGCACGACCCAGCCCACCCAGGTGCGCATCCTGCGCACTCCCGCTCCCATCGACTGTAAGAACCTCTGGCAATGGCGCTATCCCGTGCTCGAACTACCGCCGCCCCCCGGCACCGAGGGCGTCTATGTCGACGGCACCCTGGCCGAAGGCACCACCTATTACTACTGGGTTCAAGCCGAACTCGACGGAGTGATGCATTACAGCAAGCGGGCTAAGGTGACTCTGCCCAATCATCGCCTACCCCGCCTGTCTCGCCCCAGCTTTCTCATCGACAAGCTCAACTACTACCTCGAGGTGCGCGACGGCTCGGCCGCGGTCAAGCGCTATCCCGTCTCGTTCGGACGCGACCCCCTGACTCGCAAACTGCACCAGGACAACAGCACCACCCCCGAAGGCACCTATCAGATCTGCGGCCTGCAGGACCCGGCCACCTATTATCGGGCCTTCGACCTCGATTATCCCAACGCGTTCGACAAAATCCGCTATCGCTTCGCCAAAAAGGCCGGCCTCTTGCCTCGCCGCGACCCCGAGATCGGGGGCGCCATCCAGATTCACGGCGACATCAAAGATCGAGTCGAGGTCTTCTCGAACTGGACCGAAGGCTGCATCGCGATGCGCAACGATGACCTCGACGAACTGTTCGCCGACCCCTCGATCTGTGAAGGCGTCTACGTGTTCATCGTGGGCGAAAACTTGACCCGCGAGGATCTGGCCAGCATCCTCAAGCCGTGGAGCCGCGAAGACATGCTCTTCGTCGAGCGCAAGCTGCAGTGGTTGGGCTTTCCTCCTGGCGAAGTCGACGGCGAGCTAGATGAGGCCACGATGGAGGCCCTGGGCTGGTTTCAGCTACGCAACAGGCTGCCGCTGACCTGCGAACTCGATACCCGCACGGTGAAGCTACTCTGGACCGACCCGCCTACTGGGGGGCGCTAGCTGAGGGGCGTTTGTTGAAACCGCAGAGGCACCGAGGCGCTGAGGGGCGCGTCTAATTCGGAACGGGGCGATAGAATGAACCGCGGGGTTCCGCGGGGGACGCGGGGAGGTGAGTGAGGCGTCAGGGGTGGCGCCCTCGTTGAAGGGTTGCGCTTCTGGTTCGTGGCTTGGTTAATGAGACTATTTGGAGGTGCTTGGCGGTGAGGGTCCTTCGATTTTTTCCCAGCGAGGAATTCCCTTACGGCTCGCCCACCCTCTGGGCCTTCGCGTCTCTGGCGGTTTCACGTCACGTCGACCACGGCGACGTGTAAACCGCAGAGGCACCGAGGCGCTGAGAGGGCGTCTTGAACCGGAACGGGGGCGATAGAATGAACCGCGGGGTTCCGCGGAGGACGCGGGGAGGTGAGTGAGGCGTCAGGGGTAGGTGGCGCTTTGTGGAAGGGTTGCGCTTCTGGTTTGTGGCTTTGTTAATAAAATTATTTGGAGGTGCTTGGTCCTGGTCGGTGAGCGTCCTTCGATTTTCGATTTTGAGCCAGCGAGCGTACACTCCGGCGGGAATGGTTCCCCTTACCCCCACGGCTCGCCGACCCCTTTGCGCCTTCGCGTATCTCGACGGTTTTCACGTCGACCGTCGACTGCGGCGAGGCCGTGTGTGTGTATGCGTCTTCGATGCTCCGAAGTGGCCCAGACCCAGGACGTTCCCGTCGTCGTTGAGCCGTGAGCCCTCGAGCCGCTCGGCCTCACCAAGCCGCGGGCCGAACGTTCGCTAGCTATCGCCCGGCGGGTGTGCGCCGCACAAGCGGATTTGGCCACGCCCGATCGAAAGCTCAAGCTCCTCGGCCAAACGCCCACTCCTCCGCGGCCCTCCGCGGAACTCCGCGGTTTCCTCAATTCGGGCGCCCACCCTTCGAGGTACACAGCCCCCTCGGCGCCTTCGCGAACTCGGCGGTTTTCACAACGCGCACCCCTCAGGGAGCGCAGGTCTGGTCGACGAGAGTCCGTTCGGCGGCGGTGAGTTGGGTGGGGGTTTTGGCGAAGAGCAAACTGGCCGCGCTCTCTTCGTCTAGCGGAGGCTCGGCCCAGAGCTTCCTTTCGCCCTTCCCGATTTTACAGTGCAGCAGAGTCTGGCCGGCTTGATGGTGACCCACCATTGGTCCTGGCCCGGCCTCGAAGGTGAACTGGACCCGGCCCAACTGGAACCGGCCTTCGGAGTGGGAGATCTGGCCGCCCTCTTCCTCCACCACGCCGTAAATATGGGACAAGGCTTCTTCGCTTACGTAGTCGGCCGGAGAGAGGTTGCGGAAGGTCCAGCGACAGAAATCGTTGCGCGCGTCCAAGCTTAGAGTACCGTCGATGTCCGAGCCACGGACGGCCATTTGACCGGGAGCGTGGGAGTAGGTGAAGGTGGCGGCGACGGGTTTCAGCAAGCCCTCGAGGGCGGATGGTTCGACCTTGAAGGTGACGATGGCGGTCGATTCCGCTTCGGGAAACAGGGGTGCTTCGGTTGAGTCTTGCCAGTTGAAGTCGATACCGCTTCCTGCCAACTGAACCTCGTCGACAGTTGCTTGACCGTCGTGCGTTTCCAGGCCCAGAACCTTGAGATGGTCCAGATGGAACTCCACTCCTTCGAACGAGACATCGGAGATCGTCAGTTCGTCGACCCGCACATCTCTTGTCTGCTTCTCGACCGAAGGAGAGTCGGACCGAGTGGGCGACTTTGGTCGCTCGGTCTCGTCCGGGTGGATCTGGAACGAGGCTCGTCCCACCTTGATCTGGTTGAGCACCAGGGTGTCCGAGCCGAACAATCCCCAGAAGCTCGGATATCGGAGGGCCATGTCTCCGAGTTCGATCCGCTGGTCGTCGGGCAGATAGAGCGTCACGCTGTCCACCTGGGGACCTGAGGCAATAGAGCCATGGCAGGCTCCCACATCGATCATGGAACTCTGGGACATCAGCCCTGCCAACAGGGTAAAGGGGACCGGTGTGTGCATGACCAGAACGTATAGACCCACCACGACCAGCACCAAGAAACCGAGACATCCGAGCAAGATGCGTTTTGCCATTGCTGCTCTATTCGCCAAGTTCGTGGCCCCGCCCTCGCCCCGGAGGAGTCCCGAGCTGGCTGGAGTAGTTGACCCCATCCCTTAAGGACGCAAACACTTTGGCTGATACCGTCGCCATCCTGGCGGGAGGCACCGGAACTCGCTTCTGGCCGGCTTCAAAGCAAGACAAACCCAAGCAGTTCCTGGCCCTGACCGGCCCCGAGACGATGCTTCAGCTGACTTACCAACGGGCCTGCGAACTGGTGGCCCCGGAGAGAATCCTGGTTTTGACCAACCAGGACTATGTGCCCCTGGTGCGCGAGCAGCTTCCTCAGTTGCCCTCCAGCAACGTGGTGGGTGAGCCTTCGCGGCGGGATACGGCGGCGGCAGTCTGTCTGGCCAGTCTCATCGCCGAGCGTTGGGAGCCCGGGGGCGTGTTGGCCATCCTCACGGCCGACCACTGGATTCACCCCACCACCGCTTTTGTCCAGGCCATCCGCTCGGCCAGCTGGGGGGCCCGCAAGTGGGAGTGCCTTTACACCTTCGGAGTGCGACCCGCCTATCCGGCCACCGGCTACGGCTATCTCGAGCTGGGTGAAGCGCTGGCTTCCGACAGCGACGAGCTCAAACATCACCGCCTGGCCGGTTTTAAAGAGAAGCCAAACCTGGCCACCGCGTCGAGCTACGTCGAATCTGGCCAATACTGCTGGAATAGCGGTATGTTCGTGTGGCGCACCAGCGATATCCTGGCTGAGTTTCGCAAGCATCTGCCGGCCCACCTCGAGCACCTCGAACCGATCATGCCGTTTTTGGCCACCTCAAAATTTGGTGCGGCTCTGTCGACAGCCTTCGACCCCTTGGAGCGGATCTCGGTGGATTATGCCATCCTGGAACGGGCCCGCCAGGTCCACACGGTGCTGGTCAACTTCGATTGGAGCGACCTGGGGGGCTGGTCGTCGCTGCGTCCGGTGCTGGCCTGCGACGCCTCTGGCAACGCCTATCGCGGCCGGATCTGTGCACTTCGAGCCGGCCAGAACATCGTCTTTTCGGAAGACGAAGACGAGCTGGTCGCCCTGATTGGCGTCTCCAATCTGGCCGTCGTGCGTAGTGAGAAAACCACTCTGGTGGCCTCGCTGGCCAACGTCGAAGAGGTCAAGCAACTGGTCGAGCGCCTGGAGTCACGCGATCGGTGAAGCCTGCTTGCTTCAAAACCTACGACATCCGTGGGCGAGTTCCATCCGAGTTCAACCAGCCTCTGGCCCAGCGCGTAGGCCGGGCCTTTGCCCGCCTGCTGAGCCCCACTCAGGTGGCCGTCGGCTGGGATGCGCGCCTCTCGAGCCCTGAGCTGGCCGAGGCCGTGACCGCCGGCTTGCGCTCGCAGGGCGTGAACGTGCTCAAACTCGGTCTGTGCGGAACCGAGACCGTCTATTTCGCGGTTCACAGCCTGAGCTTGGGCGGCGGCGTCATGGTCACCGCCAGCCACAACCCGGCCGACTACAACGGCCTCAAGTTTGTTGGTCCCAGGGCGGTGCCGCTGAGCAACCAGCAGTTCGAGCAGCTGGCCGCAGCCACTCGGCAGGAATGGCCCGACACGAACCGGGGCGGGGTGGAAGAACGCGATATCACCGACGCTTTCCTGGACCGACTGGTCGAACTCTTCGCCCCGGCCAGCCTGGGCGCCTGGAGAATCGTGGCCGACGCTGGCAACGGCGCCATCGGTCCCACCCTTTGTCACCTGGCCAAGCGCTATCCCGACCTTGAACTACTGGTCCTCCACGGTCAACCCGATGGCACGTTTCCCAACGGCGTGCCCAACCCGCTCTTGCCCGAAAACCGCGCCGCCACCGCCGCCGCCGTGCGCGAGCACCAGGCCGAGCTGGGGGTGGCCTGGGACGGCGATTTCGACCGCTGCTTTCTCTTCGACCACCGAGGAGAATTCGTCGACAACTATTACCTTCTGGCCGCCCTGGCCGGCCATTATCTCGAGCGCGAACCGGGCGGAATCATCGTCCACGACCCCCGCCTGACCTGGCACACCATCGAAGCCGTCACCCGGTTGGGTGGAACGCCGCGACTCAGTCGCACCGGGCACGCCTTCGTCAAGGCCGCCATGCGCGAGAGCGAGGCCATCTACGGAGCCGAGATGTCAGGCCATCACTACTTTCGCGACTTCGGCTACTGCGACTCGGGGCTGTTGCCTTTTCTGGCGACCCTGCAGATGCTGCACCGCCGGGGACGTAGCCTGGCCGACCTTTTGGACGGGGGCCGCGCAAGATTCCCTATCAGTGGCGAGATCAACCGCGAGGTAGCCGACTCCGAAGCCGTGCTGGCCGCGGCCGCGACCGAGTTCGGGCCTCAGGCCCTGCGCCGTTGCGACCTGGACGGTCTGAGCCTGGACTTCGCCGATTGGCGCTTCAACCTGCGGCGCTCCAACACCGAACCCCTCATCCGTCTTAACGTCGAAAGCCGTGGGGACGCCGACCTGGTGGAGCGCATGACGCAGAGGTTGCTGGCGCTGGTGGAGGGCGTCGGAAAGAATAAACCGCAGAGATTATGAGGCGCTGAGGGGTGGAGTGAACTTCGGTGTCGTCGTTCTATAGTTGAGGCTTGTAGTTATTGACTACGCGCTTGAGGCCCCGGCGCAGCGTGGGTTCGTGAAAATTCAGGAGTAGGCCAACCGAGCGTCCCGACAACTTCAAATAGGATAACAATTGAGCTTGATGAACGGCGTTCAGAGACTCGACGGCCTTCACTTCCACAACCAAAACATCGTCCACCAAAAGATCGATTCGATAACCCGCGTCCAATTCAACGCCTTTATAAACTATTGGCAGCGGCACCTGTCTCGATGTTTGATGGCCCCTCAGAGAAAGTTCATAAGCCAGGCACTTTTCATAGGCAGACTCTAGCAATCCCGGTCCCAGTTCTCGATGGACTTCAATGGCCCCACCGATCACGCTTTGAGTAATTTCATCGATGTCTCTCCTCTTGTTCACGCCCCCAGCCTAACGGACCGTAGCGCGAGGAGCAGTGACCATCGACACCGTTCGGGCACCCAACCTTCCAGGTGCTCCGCCCCCCTCAGCGCCTCTGCGTCTCGGCGGTTTCCCCATCGAGCGCTCACCCCGACGCGCCCACCTAACGCCCGGCCAGCACGCCCCTCCGGTTGCGCTCGAGGTCAGCCTCGACCATCATCGCCATCAGGCTCTTCAGGTCGACTTCGTGCTTCCAGCCCAGCTGCTCGCGGGCTTTAGCGGGGTTGCCGAGCAGAACCTCGACTTCGGCAGGGCGGAAGAGAGCCGGGTCGACTTTGACGAAGTCGTTATAGTCCAGTCCGACGTAGTCGAAGGCGTGCTGGCACATGTCGCGCACCGACACCGAGAGGCCGGTGGCCACCACATAGTCGTCGGGTTGGTCTTGCTGCAGCATCATCCACATGGCTTTGACATAGTCGCCGGCGAAACCCCAATCGCGCTGGGCGTCGAGGTTGCCCAGGCGTAGTTCGCTCTCGAGGCCGAGTTTGATGCGGGCCACGGCGTTGGTTACTTTGCGGGTCACGAACTGCAGCCCCCGCAGGGGCGACTCGTGGTTGAACAGGATGCCGCTCGAGGCGTGCATGCCGAAGCTCTCGCGATAGTTGACCGTCAGCCAGTGGCCAAACAGCTTGGCCACGCCGTAGGGGCTGCGGGGATAGAAGGGGGTCTTCTCGGATTGAGGCATCTCTTGCGCCTTGCCGAAGATCTCGCTCGACGAAGCCTGATAGAAGCGAATCTCGGGATTGTGCAGGCGGAGCGCCTCGAGCACGTTGGCCACGGCCATGCCGGTAACGTTCGAGGTCAGCAGCGGTTGATGCCACGAAGTGGCCACGAAGCTCTGAGCAGCCAGGTTATACACCTCGGTGGGCTGGCAGGCTTGCAGGGCCCGGATCAGGGAACCCAGGTCGGTGATGTCTCCGTCGATCAGCTCGACCGAATCGACGATGTCCAGGTATTCGAGGCGCCACAGATTGGGGGTGGAGCGACGGGCCAGCAGGCCGAACACCTCATAGCCCTTCGAGAGCAAGAACTGGGCGAGATAGGGGCCGTCTTGGCCGGTGATTCCGGTGATCAGGGCGCGCTTTGACATCGTCGGATGTTATTCCACGCCTTGCCAGTGCGTCAAGTTTTCACGTGGCCGACAGCTGGCACAGCTGAGTGGGGCGCGCCGGGCAGGGGCCCTCGACCGCGGTTAGGGTCAACTGAGCTGGCCCTCCGCGAACGGCATGCTGGGGTCGGTCAGGCCAAAGGCATCCGCCCTGGCTTTACTCGGAGGTTGCGCCGCCGCCCAACTCTTCCGGTCGCAGTCCCGTCATCCTGAGAGCTTCGTCTAAGGCCATTCCAGAGTCGACCAGCTTCTGGACCGTCTCGCGTAGCGCCAGCAATCGGCCCTCCTCGCGACCCTCCTTGAATCCTCTCTCGCGCCCGAGCAGCCTGGCCTCCTCCAGTTCGGTGGCAGCATCGCACATCGCCCTGTGACGCGCTGCCATGATGTTTCGGACCTGCTCACTCGCGCTCGCTGAGCGCTTCGTTGTAAAGGCCACTTCAACGCCTCCTCTTCCTATCAGTGACTCCGGAATGGAGCCTTCTCCGACTAGGGGATCCGACACTGGCTCTATCCGGGGCACCCAGAAGTTTCGCCGCCGCCCAAGTCCTCCGGTCGCAGTCCGGTGATCCTGAGAGCTTCGTCCAAGGCCATTCCAGAATCGACCAGCTTCTGGACCGTCTCGCGTAGCGCCAGCAATCGACCCTCCTCGCGGCCCTCCTCGCGGCCCTCCTCGCGCCCGCCCAGCCTGGCCTCCTCCAGTTGGGTGGCAGCATCGCACATCGCTTTGTGGCGCGCTTCCATGATCTCTCGAACTTGCTCACTCGCGCTCGCCGAGCGCATCGTTCTCAGGGCCACTTCAATGCCCTCCTCTTCCTTGAGTGATTTCGGGATGGGAGCCTCCTCCCGAGTATAAAACTCGCCGAATTTCAAGACGTGCAACCACTTCTCGAAGGGCGACCTCAGACTGCGGGGCTTGTCCCTGCGAAACTTGGCTAGCTCGATGAAGTGGAACTCTAGTATATCAGACAAGACCAGGTCATGTTCGGGGTCGTGGAGTCGAAGGCGTGTCACGCGTGGCCGACAGTTGGCACAGCTGAGGGTGGGGCGCGGCCCGCAAACCGGGCAGCGCCCAGCGCCGCAGTCGCTCGACCAGCCTGGGCCAACGAAGGTCACGCCGCCCCTGGCCGTCGCGGCGGATCATGAGCTGGACGTGGCGCAACTTGGTGCGCAAAGGGTCGGCCAGCCGATACTCCTGGCGAATCAGATAGTCCAGACTGAAATCTTGGCTCAGCACCCGCTGCAACATCTCGTAGAGGGTGTCCCTGCCGTCACGAACGGCCGAGAAGACCAGAAAGATGCAGACTCCCTCGGGTGCCAGGCGGGTCTCGAGGCCCTCGACCGCGGCCCGGGTCAACTCGGGCGGTCCCACCGCGAACCGCATGGCCGGGTCGGCCAGGTCGGGCGGCAGGGCGGGAGGGTTGCCGATGATGAGTTGCCATTCCCCCTCGGCCTTCTGGTAGAGGTCGCTGACCTCGAATCTGGCCGAACTGTGGTTGAGTCGGGCGTTGGAGTAGGCCAGGGCGATGGCGTCGGTGTTGATGTCGAGTCCCACGACTTCGGCGAAGCCCGGGGGCAGGGTCAAGCCCACCACCCCGCAGCCGCAGCAAAGGTCCAGCGCTCTACCGCGACCCCGGGGGAACTGTTCGAGAGCCAGCCGGCGCAAGTGAGCCGAATCATCGCCGAGATAGACGAACTCACCGGGAGAGCGTCCGGGGATCGAGCTGAGTATGTAGCGCCCGCCCACGCAGGTGAGTTGCACGATGGCCCGCACCCCCTCGGGCACCACCTCGAGAAAAGCCTCGGGAACCTGGCTACAGGCTTCGGGCTCGAGGGTGTGATGGAGGAAAAAGAGGCGAAAGAGAGTCCAGGCGGCCGGCTGCCGCTGAGAAAACTGACGATAAAGACGCTCGGGGAAGGCCACCATCGAGAGAGGCTCGACGCCCCCCTGGCGCCGCTCCCACCAGGTCCGCATCTCATGGATGGGATAGATCTTGCGGGTAGAATAGGCCGGCAACCCTTCGGTCAAGCCATAGCGACTCTCATCGAGCACCCCCCTCAGTTGCTCGAGCGCATCACCCCCAAAATCTCCCCAACTCAAAACTGCTACCGTCTACCGTCTGAAAACTACTGTCTGACTCTTTACCTTTGGTTCACACCCTTTCCCAGGCTGCCAACTATGCTCCTGGATGGACGGAGGAATAGAAATAAAGATGTCCATCAATATACAGACAAACAGATTAGCACGAAACGTGGTGGTGATGCCCACCAAAGCCCTGGATCGCGACCAGGCAAACCAGCAGCTCGAAGAAGCCCGCCCGATGATCGAGGATCTGGGTATCGAGATCACCCGCAGCCTCGCCTCGGCCGGCGCCGTGGCCGCCCGGGCTACCGAAGACCAGCAAGCGGCTCTCAAGAAGGCCGGCTTCCAGGTCATCAGCGACCAGAAGATTCGCCTGCTGCCCAAGGGCTGGCTCAAGAGCCCCAAAGCCCTCGAAGCCCTGGCAACCTTTGACTTTTTCGACCCCTTCGCTCCTTTCCGGCGCCCCGCGCCCCGGCCGGTCGAGCAGCCTCGCAGCGGCGAGGGCGCCAGCGACTATATCGGTGAACTGCCCACCAGCGGCAAAGGCATCGGCATCGCCATCATCGACTCGGGCGTAGAGGCTCATCCCGACTTCGGCGAGCGCTTCTTGGGCAACGTCAGCCCCATCCAGGCCAATCGTCCTTATAAGGTAGGCAAAGACCCGGTGGGGCACGGCACCCACGTGGCCGGCGACGCGGCTGGCGATGGTCGCCTGTCGGGCGGTCGCTTTCGCGGACCGGCCCACGACGCCAACATCATCGGCATTCAGGTGCTCGACGAGAGCGAGTATCAGACCGACATGTCCCAGGCCCTCGAAGAGTTCACCTCGGGCATCGACTGGATGGTCAATAACCGCGAGAAATACAACATCAAGGTGGCCAACCTGTCCCTGAGCATGCCGTTGCTAGCCGAGGGCGGGGGTTTCTACGGCCCCGAACTGCTCTATGACCCCATCGGAGCGGCCATCAACCGGGCCGTCCAGGCCGGCATCACGGTGGTGGCCGCGGCCGGCAACTCGGGCCCCGACCAGGGGAGTATCGACGGCACCCCGGCCATCAATGACAACGTGATCACGGTGGGTGCACTCGACACCAACGGCACGCCCCAGGACCGGCGCGACGACTCGGTGGCCGAGTTCTCGAGCCGCGGGCCCACTCCGGATGGCCGGCTCAAGCCTGATATTCTGGCTCCCGGCGTGAAAATCGTGGCCCCCAACGCGCCCGGCAGCGAGATCGATTCGCAGAACTCGCTGTTCGCCAAGGTGCGCGAGGCTGTGCCTCACATGAACGGCCGTCAATTGGCCGGGGTGGCCTACAAGATGGTTCAGGCCGGTGTGCTGCCCGAGGACGTCCTATATATGGACGTTCGTGACCTGCAAGACCTCTTCGCCTATGGCCTCGACGTGCAACCCACCGAGGGACAGTGGAAAGATGGAGCCGCCTATATCGGAATGGACGGCACTTCGATGGCTTCGCCGATCGTCACCGGTGTGGTGGCGGCCATGCTCGAAGCCAACCCTGACTTGACTCCGGCCCAGGTGAAGCAGATCCTGGTCGGCACCGCCGACCCGGTGGGCGGCGAGTCGCGGGTGGCTCAGGGCGCGGGAGCCATCAACGCTCGCAAGGCGGTGGAGGTGGCTCTGCGCAGCCGGGGAGCCTAGCCAGAAGGAGATTCCGCCCGCAAACACAAGGGTTGGGCCGTCATGATAGGCAAGACCGAGAAGGGGGATCTGCTGCTGGGCCTGCTGGCGCTTTTGGTCGCCTCGGTTGCCCTCGGCGTGGGCAGCAACCATCTGGCGTCCGAGGACCGGTTGGCCCTCGGACGCCCCCTACCGGCCAAACGAAACTATGAGCTTTTTCCCGCGGTGGCCCTCGACTACAGCAAGAAAGAGACTTTTCTCTTTCTTGATGTGCGAGCTCGCCCCAACTATCTGCTCGGACACATCCCAGGAGCGATCAACGTGCCCGTCCACGAGCTTGGTCGAAAGTTCCCAGACCTTAAGCACCGTATCATGACCAGCGGCGTGGTCGTCTATTGCGACAATGCCCACTGCCCGAAGGCAGACCAGGCTCGGGCAGGACTGCGCCGGCTAGGGCGAGAGGGCACGATCTGGATTGTCCTGGGTGGTTTCGAGGCCTGGCAGAGGGCTGGGTATCCGATCGAGAGCGGAGAGCCGCGATGAAGCCTACGGCCATCACGGCGGTCAGAGCTGTTCTCGGTGGCCTTTTCGTTGCCAGCGGCTGGGAAAAGGTACACTACCCGTTTCTGTTCGCCAAGGCATTGGCCGACTACAGAATCCTGCCGGCGCGCTCCGTCACGCTGGTAGCGGTTACTTTGCCCTGGCTCGAGATTCTGGTGGGCTTGTGTTTGTTGACGGGCTTTTTAATCCGAAGCGCGGCCGTGCTGGAAGTTGTGCTCAGCTCAGGATTCGCTTTCGCTGTTGGCTCGGCGGTAGTGCGAGGAAAAGTCGTTCCATGCGGCTGCTTCGTTTCGCTCGGCTGGGAAGTCAGCCCCCTCCATCTTGCGCTCGATCTAGTCCTGGTAGGCCTCGGCGTTCTAGCCTATCTGACCGCCGACCGTGGTCTGGGTATCGACGGCTGGACGCGCAAGGCGGACGAATAGGTGCCTGCCTTCTTCTATAAAGGCTTTGGGCTCACGTTTTGCTCCGACCTGGAACTGCCGGAGCTACACCCGATAGAAGCGGTTGATTGCGATGTGGTCATCGAGCGCCAGCCCATCGAGGAGGAACTCGAACCGATCGACGGTCACAAGCTTCGCTACAAGGTCAGGAACGAAGAGATCTACCTGGGCCGTCCTAATCTGGGCCTCATTCGCATCGCAGGTGGGTCCATCCTGAACTATGACCCATCCCAGACCTGCTGCCGAAAACAGCTGCGAGCGGTCATCCTGGGCTCGGGGATTGCCGCCATCCTCTATCAGCGAGGGCAGCTCGCCCTCCACGCTAGCTGCGTGGTGGTCGACGGACAGGCCATTCTGCTGGCCGGCAACTCAGGAGTAGGCAAGTCCACCCTTGCGGCCGCCTTCCACCAGCGGGGCTATGCGGTCATCGCCGATGACCTGCTGACCCTGCGGCCAGATGGTAACCGCCTTTTGGTAGAGCCTTCGGTGGTGCGGCTCAAGCTCTGGTCCGACAGCGCCAGAGCGCTCGGTATCTCTACTTCCAGGCTCGAAGTCTTCAGCAACGGGCCGCGCCCCCGCTATCTCCTTCCCCTTCCGGCCACAGACCTCTCGTCAAAACCTGTGGCCGCGCTCGTGACTCTCGGACTTTCGGGTGACGGGAGTCTGGGGAGCGAGCGGGCCGAAGGGGCGCGCGTAGCTAATCTGCTGTACAGAATCACCTTCCGTCACGGGTTCTTGCGAACCCCACAGGTCCATCAAGAACACTTTCAAGCGGTGACCCAATGCGCCGAAAGATTGCGTTCCTATCTAGTCTGGAGACCTAATACCGGCTGGCCACCCGACCGATTGGTAGACTACATCCTGCACGTGATGGGCAAGGCTTCCTGACGTGATCTTCGCAGAGCTATGGCGACTGGTCTGGAGGGTCATCCCTCCGTCGGCCCGCCCCTATGCCGCGCTCTACCTGCCGGCCTCGCTGCTGTCCGGCTTGCTCGACCTGACCAGTGTGGCTATCTTCTTTCCGTTCCTGGTCGCCATCACCAATCGCCGCGCTCTCGAACACCACCGCTATTTCATCAAAATACAACAGGTGCTGGGGGTGAGTTCGAGCAAGGATTTGCTAGTCTTTCTCGGTGTGCTGATTCTGTTGTCCCTGGTGCTGCGCGAAGTCTACTCCGTCGTCCTCTCCTACTACACCGTCCGACTTAACGGGCAGATTCAGCACGCTCTGTCAGAGCGACTGCTGCAGGTCTACCTCACCCGCTCTTACCGCTTCTTTCTAACGCGCCACTCCAGCGACCTCAGCCAGAATGTTCTGGTTCGGGTCAACGGCTTTTTGACGGGAATCTTCCAGCCCATGCTGGCATTGGTCCAGTCGGTGGCGACATTTTTCGTTTTTTTGGCCGGCCTACTCTATCTTCAGCCGATCCTGGCCCTGATCAGCCTGGTCACCTTCGGCCTCATCCATCTGGCCATTCACCTTCGGCTCGAACCCTGGCTCACCGAGTTGGTCCGCCGGGTCAGAGACCTGAACATGGCTCGCTACCGCACGGCCCAGGAGGTTATCCAGGGCATTCGAGAAGCCAAGCTACTGGGTTGCGAAGGCTTCTTTCTCGAATCTTTCGCCCGCTACAACCAGGAAGTGCATACCTTGATGCTGCGGCGCACGCTGGTCAACCAATTGCCCCGCCTGGTCTCTCGAACGACCCTCATGCTATTGGTGGTGGCCGCCGCCCTCGGGTTGGTAGTGGCCGGACAAGAACAGCACCTCGTGCCGATCATGTTACTCTATGTGATGCTGCTGTTTCGCACGCTTCCGCGTATTCGCGGTCTTTTCGGCTCGTTTACGGGTCTTAAGACCGAAATGGCTCAACTGGAAGACATCGCCGCCGACCTGGGACTCGAGCGGCCCGATGATCGAGCCATCGCCGCCCCGGTTGAAGCGATGCCTTTTCACGGACGACTGGAACTGCGCGGTGTCGGACTGTCCTACGATCAAGCCCGCCGGGCCGCCCTGGCCGATGTCAATCTAACTATCGAGGCTGGGCAGAAGGTAGCGGTCGTAGGCCGGACGGGAGCGGGGAAGACTACCCTTCTCGACATCCTGACCGGCCTGCTCGCTCCCTCTCAAGGTGAGGTATGGGTGGACGGAACGGTGCTGGCCGACGAACCCAAAGAGTGGCGGGCCAACATCGGCTATGTCTCTCAAGTGAACTACATCATCGACGCCCCATTGGCCCACAACATCGCTTTTGGTGTCTCGGACGAAGCCATCGACCTCGACCGTGTTCGGCGCGCCTGTTGGTTGGCGGCCCTCGACGAGTTCGTCGAAACCGAACTGCCCGAGGGATACAAAACCATAGTGGGTGACCGCGGGGTAGCCCTTAGCCAGGGTCAGCGCCAGCGCGTGGGAATCGCCCGGGCCCTCTACCGCGACCCCAGCGTGGTTGTGCTCGACGAGGCTACCAGCAACCTCGACCCCGTGACCGAACGCCTGGTGCTCGAACGGATCTCGGCGCTTGAGCCATCGCGAACGGTCATCTTCGTCAGTCACCGCATCAAGACAGTGTTGCGGTTCGAGAGAATCTTCGTGGTGGTCGAAGGGCGACTGGTCGGTCAAGGCGACGAGGCTTCTCTAACACAGACCTGCCCCGAGTTCGTCGAACTGTTAGCCGGTTCGGACTGAAGGAATTTTCGAGCAGGTCTGGCAACTAGGTGGCCCGATGAGCTTTCGTTACCAAGAGGCCGGCCTCAAAATCAGCTCGGAAATCGAGCTGCCCGAAGCCCGTTCTTTCTCGTTTGACGGCGATCCCGACCTGATCATCAGGCGCGGTCCGGTGCCCGAGCTGGACCAACCCTACCTTCAGGGAGGAGTCTTTCAGGCCGCCCGCGGGCTACTGCGCCTGGAACTAGACGGCGTCGCTCGTTACCTGGTGGAGCCAGGACAAATCCTGGTCGAACAGGCGGAACAGGCCGAAGATGCCGACATGCGGGTCTTTCTCCTGGGCTCTTGCCTGGGTGCGGCCCTCTACCTGGCAGGTCGCCTGGTATTGCACGCGAGTGCCGTCCGCCACCGGGGCAGGGCCCACCTTTTCGTCGGCCGCTCGAGCGTCGGCAAATCCGCTCTCGCCCTGGGCCTGAAGACCCACGGCTTGGAGCCTTTGACCGACGAATTGGCGGTCCTCCGGATTATTGACGGACACCCCCACCTCGAACCGACATTTGGCCATCTCAAGGTTTGGCACGATGTGCTGGTGCGAGAGAACTACCAACCCGACCAACTCCAGAGGGTGCGCAGCGGAGTGCTTCATCGCTACAAAGTGCCTTTCGAGCCGGCCGACGAAGCGTTACCAGTGGGGGCCATCCACCAATTGGGATGGTGGAACCAGGCTCACTTCGACTATCAGGAGATAGCCCCTCTGGAGCGCTTTAATCGTCTGCTCCGAAACACATATCGTGGTGTCTATGCCGAAGGCCTGGGCCCGTCACGCCCGTATTTCGAAACCCTCAAGAGGGTTGCCGAGGTGATAACCGTTACTTCGCTCATCCGCCCCGACGCCGGAATCGACCGGCTGCGAGATTTTCCTGACTTCGTGGTGGAGAAGGTTCTATGATCGTCTGGCTAGCTTCGTACCCGAAGTCGGGCAACACCTGGTTTCGGGCTCTGCTTTCCAACTACTTGTCCGACTCGGATGAACCTGTAGATATCAACAAGATGGCCACCGGCCCCATCGCCAGTGCCAGGGTCTACTTCGACGAATGCATCGGAGTGGCGGCTTCGGATCTGACCTTCCCGGAAGTGGTGCGCCTACGTCCTCAGGTTTATCGGCAACTGGCTCAGGGTCGCTCTTTTCCTCTCTTTGTGAAAGCCCACGATGCCTATCTCTACTCGCTCGAGGGCGACCCGGTCTTCCCCCCGGAAGCGACCCGAGCCGCACTCTACCTGGTGCGTAATCCGCTCGACGTTTGCATCTCTTATGCTCATCATAATGATTGCCCTATCGAGCAAGCCATCACGATGATGGCCGACCCAAAACACCAGTTGGCTCCCCGAGGCGGCGGACTTCCCGGCCAACTGCCCCAGCGGTTGGGTAGCTGGAGCGGCCACGTCCGAAGTTGGTTGCGTTCGAAACTGCCTGTTCAGGTGATTCGCTACGAGGATCTCAAAGCCGACACTCAAGCCGTTTTCTCGAATGCCCTCGCCTTCTGCGGCCTCGAGTGCGACCCTGGTCGGGTGCGCAAAGCGGTCGAGTTCGCCGACTTCAAGAAACTCAAGCAACAAGAGAGCGAAAAGGGATTTCAGGAGAAACCCATCAACGCCAAGAGCTTTTTTCGCCAGGGCCGGAGCGGCGGTTGGCGAGACCAACTCACCCCCAACCAGGTGGAACAGATCGTCAGCGACCATAGCGAAGTGATGGCCGAACTCGGATATGAACTTCCGCAGGTCTTGCCAGGTTGCCGGGAGGGAAACAAAGAGTGATGTCAAAAGGGCAGCGATGAAATTAGACCTGTCTTCTATCCTTCGTAAGAGCGACTCTCTTCTCGAGAGCGATCTTGGGGAAGAGAAGGTTATGATGAGTATCGAACGGGGGGAGTACTTCGGGCTCAACCACTCTGGCCGGTACTTGTTTGATCTTTGTGATGGACAGAAGACCGTTGGCGAGATACTGGAGTGCGTTTCGGGGCAATACGACACTGCAGCAACCGATTGGCGCGATCAAAGCCACGCCTTCTTGAGCAGATTACTGCGAGATGGTATGGTCGAAATCGCCGACTAAGCAGTTCGAAAGGACGTTTTAGAAAATGAAACGCAAGTGGGAAAATCCTATTGTCTATCGGATGGGTGTGCCTGGCACATTGGGCGGCATGTCCAAGATGGTCAACGAGGGCGGCCACGTGACGGCCACCACCGGCGCGGGCAAGGTCACTGCCTATTGCCACGACAACTATGGTATTGGCAAGTCGAACGTCGGCTACACCAAGGTGCTGGTAACCGGGGGCGCGGGAGCTTCGGCCATGGTGCCGACCCTAATCATGGCGCAGACCACCTGTGACGGCATCGGAACCGTTCCCGGTACCAGCTAGAGGCTGACCGATCGCGGGCGCGAAGTTGTTCAAGCGCTTCGCAAGATTTCTTGGTCGCCCGTGGCGCGAAAAATCGCTCGCGCTTGAGGCCACTGTCTTTATGACTGTGGCCTTTTGCCTTGTGAAGGTCGTTCCGTTTCGAATCTACTGCCGCCTTCTGGGCCAGGAGGGCATAGAGTGCGACCGCGAAGCCGACCTTTCCTTACTTCAACGGGTCGTCTGGGCCGTGAAGTTTGCCGACAGGCTGTTCTTGCGTCGCAGTGCGTGCCTGTCGCAAGCCATTACCGGAAAGTGGCTGCTGCAGCGTCGGCAGGTCGCCTCTACTCTCTATCTGGGCGTGGCTTTACAACCTCAGGCCGGCATCAAAGCTCACGCCTGGTTGCGCTGTGGTAGTTACATCGTCACCGGCGGAGCAGGTAGAGAGGAATTCTCGGTTGTCGCTCGCTTTACCTGAGCTGGCCGTGTTTGCGGGACATCTCGGTCCGGGTCAGGTCGAGTTGACCGCCCCGCTGGGGCAGCACTACGGATTCTCCTTCTTTAGCCATCGTCCGACCGAGCAACTGACCATCGCCCAGAGCGTTCCCAGCGGTTCTACCTTTGCCGGTGTAGCTCGGGCCCGCCTGGATAATCTTGAGGCGGTGAAGAGACGCCTGGGTCTACCAGCCCCTGCCGACCTGGAACAAGTAATTTCGCACGGCTTTCGCTCGGACCAGGAGCGTTTCCCCGACGCCCTGCTGGGCGAGTTTTCACTAGCCGTCTTCGACCAGGCCAACCACACCCTATGGTGTGCCCGAGACGCAGTCGGCGTCTTTCCTTTTTTCTACTGCCAGGCCGGTGAATCGTTCTTTTTTGCCTCCCACCTCGAGGCCTTGCTGGCTATACCCGCAGTTCCCGTCGAAGTCGACGAGGAGACGATAGCACGCTTTTTGCAACACCACCACTTTTTCCGGCCGCAGGCCACCTTTTTCAGACACATCAAGAGGCTACCTGCCGGCCATGCGCTGGCATTACGAGGGTGCAACCTCAAAATCACTCGCTATTTCCGGCCCGACGAGATCCCCGCCGTGCAACTGCCCAGCGAGGCGGACTATGTCCACCTGATCCACACCACCGTAGAGAAGGCGGTAGCGCGCCGGGCCACCGGGGCGGCTCACCTGGGGACCCACCTCAGCGGTGGGTTGGATAGCTCGCTACTGACGGTCTTTGCTGCCCAGGCCAATCCCAAGAAGCTGACCGGTTTCTCATGGTCTTTCCCTCCTCCTGATGGTGATGAGGCGCTGCCCGCCGAGGATGAGCGCTCCCGCGTCCTGGCCCTGGCCAAAAGACTTGAGATCGGATGCGAGTTCACCGTTCGCTACGCCCATGAGATTCGCCACCATCTGCTTCAGGACCCCAGCCTGGAGCGCTCAGTGATGACTCACACCGAAGAACCGGTGGCTCGCCGAGCATCTGAGCTAGGAGTGCAGGTCATCCTTTCCGGCTGGGGAGGCGACGAGTTTCTCAGCAGCAACGGCCGGGGGGTGTTAGCGCGGCAGTTGCTCAGGGGTCGCCTGCTGGAGGTTTTTCGCGAATGTCGAGCGGCGGCCAGGCGCAACGCTAGCACAATCGCACGCGAGGCCTGGGCTCGAGTGCTGCCCCCGCTACTACCCGACGCCCTCTATCGAAGGCGTTATCCAAATCAAACCGGAAAGACCTTCATCGACGCCGAATTTGCCGCCCGCATGCCGGTCGAAGAGCCGATGATTCGAGACCACATCGGGCTACGCGAAAACATGTTGCAACTATGGCGGCTCGGGCACCTCGGCCAGCGGGTCGAAAGCTGGGCAGCCCAGGGCCAACCGCTCGGGATTGTTTACCGGTATCCCCTGCTGGATCGACAAGTGGTCGAACTGGCCTTCGCTCTCCCCGAGACGCTCTTTTTCCGAGCAGGCTTTTCTCGCTATATCTTCAGGAAGTTTGCCGAGCCGATGCTGGGATCAGATTGGGCATGGGGACGCCCCAAGCACGAAGTCACGCCCCTGCAGTTTCGCAAGGTACCCAACCTCGATCCGAGTCCCGGCCTGGTAAGAGATTCGGTGCAGGCTCTGGCTGAGGCCCCCCCCGCATCACTACATTGATTGGAAATCTCTTTTGGCCAGTTGGGAGGATCCCACCGTTCGTGGAGAACTTCGCTCTCGCGCGCTACAAATGGCATTCTTGAATCCACAGCACAGGAGGAGGTGCTAGCCTGGTGTACAGTATCCACCACTTCGGCCGCATGATGGTCGATCACGTTCGGACCCGCGAATTCAGAAAGGCCTTGGAGACAAACCTAAAGCCCGGTCAGGTCGTGTTGGACCTGGGGGCAGGCACCGGAATCTGGGCGCTGTTGGCCGCCAAAGCAGGGGCTGGCAAGGTCTACGCAGTCGAACCCAACGCGGCCATCGAGATCGGCCGCAGACTGGCGGCCGAGAATGGGCTTGCCGACAAGATTGAGTTCATCCAGGGGTTGTCGACCGACATCGAGTTGCCTCAGAAAGCTGATGGGGTGATCAGCGACCTCCGCGGGGTCATCCCCATCATCCAGGGCCACCTGGGCAGCATTGTCGACGCGCGGGCCCGACTGCTCAAGCCTGGCGCCTGGCAAATCGCCGAGAAAGACACGCTATATGCTTGCCTGGTCGAAAACCAGGCTGTACATGACAGCTTCGCCAGGCCCTGGAACGATCGTCGCTTCGAGCTCGATTTGCGGCTGGTTCTACCCTACGTCATGAACCAGCATCGAGCCTATCGTCGCAACCCCAGCGAGCGGCGCACTGAGCCCCGCGAACTCGCAACGCTGGATTATCGCTGCGATCTTGAGACCACCATCCATGCCGAGGCCACCTGGCAGCTTGAATCGGATCTGATGGTCCACGGGGCGGTACTCTGGTTTGAGTCAGAACTGGGTGGAGGGGCACGCTTTAGCACCTGCCCCTTTCTAGAGCCGAACGAACGAGCCTGGATCTATGGAAACATGCTGTTGCCCTTCGAAGAGCCGTTGGCCCTGAAGGCGGGAGATACCGCAGACTTCCAATTCAAGGCTCTCGACTCCCAGAATGGGTATCAGTATTTCTGGCAGCTTGAATCGGGCTCCGAACGCCGTCGCCAGAGTACCTTTCTGGGCCAGTTGCGAGTTCCGGGCGAGAGTCATAGGATCTCCGAGAACTTTCGCCCGCAGCTCAACCGCAGGGCTGAACTTGAGCGGTGCGCCCTCAACCTACTTGCGGAAGGAGCCTCCACCCAGGAGGTGGCAATGCGTCTGCAGGAGGAATTTCCCCGCAACTTCAAAGACTACCAGGCCGCCCTAAATCATGTCTGCCGGCTTGGGGCGAAATGGTTCAGCAACACTCAAATCGACGACCAGAGCCACAGCTAGCCAGGGCGACGTCGTCTTGAATCTTGGCTTCGGGGCCTGCAACGGCTCGGCCAGCAAGCCTGCTCCGGCAAGCGAATGCAGGGCTAGAAGCGTCACCTTGCGGGCGTCCGCAAAGGGAAGCGGCAGCTGCAAACGTTCGACCAACTGATAGAGGGGCTGAGCCTGATCACAAGCCTGCAGACACTTCCCTAGCCAGCCTGGCAGCGCAATCAATCGACTGACTCGAGGTAGATAGGCCAGCATTTCGTCGTCGCCATCCCAACAAAAGACGTCGCGGCAAGTCGGAGGGACCATGATGGGTTCAGGCATAAGCATCTTGGCCCGGACTGATGCGCTTGACTCGGGTCGGAGAGTCAAACAACGAACACTGCTGGAATAGTTTTTGCTCTCCTGAAAAACCCAGCCACGTCCAGGTGTAGCCCTCTCGGGTTAGATTGCCGCTCAGCGAAAGTCTGAGCCTCTGTCCGGCAGTCACCTGCACGGGACCGCATAGCGGCAGGCGAAGGCAGACGCCGAACAGATCGGCGCCTCGAAGACGAAGCACCAGAGAACCGATGGTCGCGGGTCGTTCGGCCTCAAGGCAAGCCTGGCGCGAAAAGCGACTCAGGCGTTCATCTCGCAAGCTGAGGCTTCTCAGAGAACGGAACTCCAGGTCGGGCGGTGGGTCCAAAGGGGAAACGCGATTGGCCAGGTAGGACTTCCAACCGTCATAGCATAGCTCGCCCGCGGGAAACGGGACGGTTTCTTCGAGCAGGGCCACTTCGAGAGTCATCTGGTCCGCCAGAAGATTAGGCTCGGCCCCGATCTGCTCGAAGGCTTGAATCAGAAATGGGTCAAGCCCTCCCCGAGCGAGGGGCCAGTAGAAAACACAGTGAAAGGTCTCGGACGGATAGAGAGCGGGCAGCCCGGTCCGACCCTCGAAGCGAGCCTCTACATTGTTGTCTCTTGCCAACACCCTGGCCATCTCGACCTGCTCTGATGATCCGTAGAAGACTGCTTTCTCGGCCCCGGCCCGAAGAGCCACTACCGAGGCCAGGCCCGCGCCGCAACTCAGCTCGAGCAGCTTCGTGCTGGGCTCGATGCGGGCTCGCAAACGGTCGAGACAACCAGCTTGAGGAAGAGCGAATGGATGCACCATCAGGGTTTACCCATGGGAGCGTGCCAGAGAATCTCGGACAGAGCGGGGGGGTGGGTGAAGACGGCCAGAAGATGCCCCTGATCGTCTCCCAGAAGGGCCGAAGTGGCTGGGGCTGCCCCAAATTTCTGACACAGCTGCTCGAATCGGACCTTCTCAAAGCGCGGATTCTTCGGTCCCACCAGTTCGAGCGAAGGCAATGGCGATTCTGCGGCGGCCCGCAGCAACCACAACTGCAGCGGTTTGTCGGTGTGACCCAAGACCAGAGGTCGTTCTTCGGGGCGGGAAGCGGCCAGGGTTCGCACCTCCAGTCGGCCGGTTCGCTCGGACAGGTCATAGTGATGGCCGGCTGCAACCTGGTCAAATCGCTGGACTCGCCCCGACGGCCAGCGCACCGTCAAGCGAACGGGGCCATTGGCCAGCGCGAGCGTCTGAACAAAGCTGTTCTGCCCCCCGAAACCATTGCCGACCGTCACCTGGCTGGTTTGACGCCGTTTGCCCTGCTCGACTGTCAGGACGGCCCCGACCGCGTCCCGATTCGACCAGGACCGGCGGTCGCCCGGGGTGGCCCCACCCTGTAAACGCAGGCTCAGCCACGATGCCCCTCGCGTCTGGTTGCGATAGAGAGCTAGCGAGGGCCGATTGAGGCTCACCACGGCCAGATCGGGCCGACCATCGGCGTCCAGGTCGGAGATAGCGCATCCCCGTCCGTCCGCCACAGAATTGAGGCCGCTCAAACCAGACACAGACAGAAAACGTCCGTCTTCAGTCTGGGCGAAGGCGTGATTCTCTTCGAGCCCTCGACGCGTCCTGCCCAGGGGGCCGCGGCTCTTGCCCGGCGCCGTATAGAGCCCGGCCGGAAAGAAGATATCCTGGCGACCGTCACTATTGAGATCGACGAATTGCCCACCAGAGCCATAGTCGACCTCTTCGAGCCAGGGTCCATCGACTGCCCGGAATCCGTCTGCCGTGTTGCGATACAAGCGATTGCCGCGCAGACATTGGGTCGAATAGGGGGCGTGGGCGAAGGCTCTGCGATTGAGGGTCGTGTTGGTCACCAGCAGGTCCAGACGGCCGTCGCCGTCATAGTCGGCAACCGACGCGCCACGGGGATTGAGCAGCTTCTGCTCGACTCCGCCGCCCAGCGGGTTGAAGCCACCGGCCCCGGTGCTGTAGAAAAGCGGGCTGCGCTCCAGAGCCGGCACGACGAGGTCCTGATGGCCGTCGCCGTCCATATCGGCGCACACGCCCGCCAGAGCATAGAATGGAGTCGGGTTGGAACCGGTCACCTCGAATTTCTGGCCCAGGTTGTGTAGCAACAAGCACTTGGGCTGGCTAAAGGAGAACACGATCAGGTCTAGCCGGCCGTCACGGTCTGCGTCGGTCGGTATGATGTTGGAAACGTCCCTCAAGGCTGGTAGCACGCTGCCGGGGCGGAATTTTCCCTGCTCGTTCGCCAGCAACAAGAGAGAGCGGGCTCCACCGAGCACGAGGTCGCGGTCGCCGTCGTTATCGAGGTCGGCGAAGACGCAAGCCCCGTAGAACTCGGGAAGGTCGAGGCCGGCCTCCTGGTCGCCGCGCCGAAACCCCCCGCCAACATTCTTCAACCAGAAACTGCCGCCGGTCCGTCGCGAGACGAACAGATCGTCGAGCCCGTCGAGGTCGATGTCGGCAGCCACGATGGTTGGTTTGCGCTTAAGGCCCAGGTACATTGGCACATCCACGTCTGAACCGCTGCGGTCGGCTTGCAGAATCAGGGCTTCATAGGGCGATTGCTCTGACCAACCGAGGGTCTCGAGTGAAGGGACCCATTGACTGGTGGCCTGCTCGAACCAGGGTTGATCCGTCTCAGCCTGGCGAAGTGCGACCCGAGGAAGGCCCACGAGACGCCAGTTGCCGGCTTGTTCTCGGCGGTAGCGAAACCAGAGGTTGCCGGCCACCACCCTGAATCGACCATCCTTGGTGCGAAGCTCGAGTGAAACACGCGCCTGACCATCCCACTCGCGCTCGCTTGGGTCCAGGAAGCGACCATCGACGAAGGTGGCGCGAACGTTGTGGAAACAGGCCACATCGTCCAGCAATCGCCCCAAGATTGCAGCCGGGTCAAACGCGCGCACCTCGGTGCCAGGCATGGTCTCGATCACCTGCCAGGAGCAGCCGAGTGCCTGCTCGACCGAGGTGTCGAGGGAAGGGCCGAAGAGTTGAGGCTGAGCCCGAAGCCCGAGCAACTTCGTTGGCAAGCGCAGCTCCATCAGGGCCCTGGCGGCGGCCTGTAAATCGGGTTCTAGCTCGTCGCAGAGCAGGAGAGCCTCGGCGGCGGGAATTCGCCAGGTTGCCTCGATGCCTGAGTAGATTAGAGCCCGGCCGTAGAGCGCCCCCGAGAGCGGGAGCAAAAAGGCCACTGTCAGAGCCGTCTGGCGTTGTCCAGGCAGACGCCATCTCCAGCACAGCAGAAGACCCAAGACCACCAGAAACAGGCGCAGGGCCGCAATCAACCACAACACCTTGCGATTTTCGACCTCGGGTTCATCCAAGACCCACAGTCCCACCACGGGACCGGATAGCAGGGCCCCGGTGAAGACAAGCACCAGGCCCAACAAGCGATCGCGGGTCCAAAATTTCATCGCCCCCAATTCTGCCCGGCAGGACTAAACCCTACCGCGGTAAACGCTGGCGCGTGAGCCAGGTCTGGGAGGCTATCGAGGAATATCAACAAGCGCTAGGCTGGAGCACGGTGCTCGATGCCGGCACGGGACACAGCTCCTTAGGGTGGCTGACCAGGCTGGAATGCCAGGTCTGGACGGCGGTGACGGCAAGCCCCAAGCGATATGCAGACCTTCAGGCCGACCTGGGTGCTTCGATTCGCTTGCAAGACCGCCTCGTTCTAGGCAACTGGCTCGACGAGCAACTGCTCGACCGGCAATGCTTCGACGTAGTGGTGGCTCACTATCTCTTGGGCGCGCTCGAGCGTTACAGCCCATATTTCGAGTTCGCACTCCTCAAGCGCCTTCGTCGCCACGCATCGGGTCGGCTCTACTTTGTGGGGATGGAGCCGTCGCGCAAGTTCGCTAGTCAGGAAGAGCATCTGATGCACCAGCTTTTCTGTTTTCGCGACGCCTGCTACCTGCACGCCGGCTCTCGGGGTTATCGAGAATACCCGATGAACTGGGTGCAAGAGCGCCTGGGCGAATGCGGATTTCGCACCCTAGAAACGGCGGTCTTTCCAAACATTTACGGCGAGAATTATCTCGAACAGTTCTTCAACGCTTGTCGCTACCAGTTAGCCGAGATCGGCTGCCCCGAACTCAGAGCAGTGCTCGAGCAGCGAGCCGACAGCCTGCACGCTTCGACTCTGGAGGCAGTCCAGCGCCACCATCGCTTGCGCGCGGGCTTTGACTATCTCATCGTGGCCGAGGCAGTGTGAGCCGGGCTTTCGCCACCGTCTTGCGAGCCGCCCGGGGTCAGCCAGTCGGACCGCCCGAACTTCTCGAGGGCGAGTGGGGCCGCCTGACCGAGTTGCTGGTCCACCATGGCTTGCTGGTGCCGGTGGCCCGAGAGTGGCTCGCTGAGGAAGTCACACTGCCGGGGCGCGTGCGCGATTTCTTGCTCCGGGCGCAGCGGCAGCACGCTCTGCGGGCTAGCCAGCAGCTACAGGTGCTAACCAGTTTGGCGGAGCAGTCACCGATCCCAATATTGGCATACAAAGGCTTGCCCCTATCAGCTCTACTCTACGGAGACCCGTTGGAGCGAAGCTCGAGCGACATCGACATCTTGATTCACCCCGCCGACCTGCAACCCGCTGTCAAGTTTCTAGAGCGACTTGGCTTTCGCCAGCGCCTGCCCCGTCCTCTCGAGGGCGAGCTACTCGCCCTGCTGGCCCGGACGGGAAACGAGCTCAGCCTGGAGTGGGAGGGCGTCAGCCTCGACCTTCACTGGCGACTGCTGCCCACCTATCTGAGCTGTCTTACCACCGAAGAGCTTTTCGAGCGCAGCCAGGTCTGGCAGTGTGGCTCAACCGCGGTCCGAGTGCTATCCCCCCGAGACCGGGTGGCCGCGATCTGCCTGCACGCCACTAAGAGCTGCTGGGAGAAACTGCGCTGGCTGCGCGATCTGGATGCCGCCAGAGAGGTGGCTCAGGTGAACAGCCCCAGTGGAAGGGCCGAAGAGCTCGGCTGGAGATTGCTCAATTTGCTCGAGCGCTCTCCCGCGGACCCCTGGGAGAGTTCGCTGCTCGAGTCCTGGTGTCACCCGCGGGGGCGCGGCCCCGGCCAGCGACGCCTGATGATCGCACACTCGCTCGGTCGCCGATGGAGTGCTCTCCGATTTCTGACGGGCTTTGCGGTCACTCCGACGGCGCTCGATTACTCGAGCCGACAGCTTCCCCGCGCCCTCTGGGGTCTCTATCCCTTCCTGCGCCTCTGGTCGCTGGTTGTCAAAGGCTCAGAAACGCAGGAAAAGCTCTGAAGGTGCCGCAAGTGGTCGCCATGACGGAGTGCAACACGCTGACCGCATTCTGGAGCGACTTTTGCCGCAACCACTGGGAGTCCAGACCCGGACAGTTTCCGGGCTTCTTCTCGAGCCCCATCGCCAGCCCCACAGAACTCTTTCAGGCCTGCTTGGACAAATCCGGAGCCGGTGCCTCGGATCGCATCTGGGTGGCCAGCCAGGACAGCTATCAAAAGGTTGACTATAGCAAGTTTGGGCCGCGCACCGAGGATGTCGATCTGGATGGCTTCTTCGAACGGATAGATCAGAACCTGAAAGGAAGGCCTTTCGGTCTCAATCGCCACGCTCTCCAGCTAGGCTCGGCCGAGCTGTGGTTTCGCTTTCGCCAGTTCCTGCGCGATTTTCATGAGCTTCTCGGGTTGCCTACCGGACGCTGGGATATCGATACCTTCTGGGGCACCTACGCCGCTACTCCGTTCGGTATCCATGTCGACAACGCCAGCGTGTTCGCCATCGGAGT
Organism: Vulcanimicrobiota bacterium; assembly: GCA_050250895.1. Classification (GTDB taxonomy): domain Bacteria; phylum Vulcanimicrobiota; class Xenobia; order Xenobiales; family JADMJV01; genus CAYRFU01. The sequence goes on from JBFWNU010000009.1 coordinate 242,338, forward strand.
CAAGGGCTATCGCACCTACTACACCTGGCCCCGAGACTACTTCGAGGAGGATGACCCAGCCCTGCACAGTCCCGACCCCGGGGTTATCGACCCCCACAAAGCCGAGGCCGTTCGCCTGGAACTGGGCCCCGGTGATATGGTCTATTGGCCGTCGAGCCATTGGCACGTAGTGACCTCCGACGGCAGCCCGTCGGCGGTGATCCAGCTCAGTTGCTATTTTGACTTCGACCTGGCCCAGGTGGTGGGCAACCTGTGCCAACGGCTGGTGAAGACCCAGGCCGATCGATTCTACGGACAGGGTAGCGACCTTCCAACCTGCCTGGCCGAGGCGGGGCGCTGCGTCGAGGAGAGCCTGGGCGAGCAGTTAGAAACATTTTGGCTCAAGCGGTATACCGCCGACGCATTCTGGCAATACCCGGCCATGGAGCCGGCCGGCGGATTACCATCCTCACTTCGCCTGGAAGAACGGGGACGAATAGCCTGGCGCGAGAGTGGCGGGGGCTCGCTGGTTGGCTGCAACGGCCACGTTCTACGCTCAGCCCTCAAGCCCGCGGACCTCGAGGCCGGGTTGAGGGACATCGCTAGCCTTCCGGCCGGGTTACAGACGATGCTCTATCGCGCCCGCGGGCTGCGACCTGACGATAAGTCGAGCCGCGCCGACAACTGTGGACTCTTACGCGAAGACGTCGACCTTCGGGAAATGCGTCGTGGGTGGACGCGCAGGGAGGAACGTGACGGGTCGCCCGGTCGATAGTGACATTCGCCAACGCGACCCTATGGAATCACTTCTTGCCGAGCAAGCCACTAAAGGGGATGTGAGTGCCGAACTCGGTCAGGCTGTTGACGAAGCTCTTGAGGGCGCTCTCCTTGGAGGGGTCGAAGGCTTTGCCGTTGTGGTGCACCTGGACGACCTTGCCCACTAACGCCGACTTGGGCAAGATTTGGGCTTTGCGCTGGCCGTCGTGGGTGACGGCGAGAAAGCTGTCTTCAGCGGTGATCTTGAGCTTGATGAAGCGGCGCAGCATCAGGTCTTTGCCTGAGCGCACATAGATGACATCGCCGGCTTTGAGCTTGGTGAAGACAGTGGGCTGGAGTTCGATCTCCGATCCCGGGGGCACCAGCGTCTTGAGGTCGGAGTGGGTGATGCGGAGCTTTTTCGACTTGCCCGATTGAAAGGCTTGGGCAGCGATGGATGCAGTGTTGAGATCGCGAGCCACGCTCGCCTGGAAGGTTGAATAGTCGTTCGCCATATCTTTCTCTCCTGGTGGCCTTACCCATCGCCCCTGGCGGCCGATAATAGGATAGCATGGGACTTTGGGGCTAGTCGACCCGAAATTCCTACTATGCCAGACGTATGCCTCCGAACGAACCGCTCGGTTTAAGCCGCAATCGAGCAGGGCAAAGGTATCTGTTGCTAAAAGGTTGCCAGGCCCAAAACTGAGTTCGGAGGTACAAATGTCCCAAGGCAAACTGGTCACGCTGACCCGCCATATCCTCGAGGAGCAGACGAAATTTCCCGAGTCGCGGGGTGCCTTCACCAGAATCCTGTGGGATCTGACCCTGGCCTTCAAGATCGTCAGCCGCGAGGTCAACAAAGCCGGACTGGTCGAGATCCTGGGCGAGACCGACGACAACAACGTCCACGGCGAGACCGTGATGAAGCTCGATCGCTTTGCCGACGACCGCATCTTCAAGGCTATGGACCACGGCGGCCAGCTGTGTTGTATGGCCTCGGAGGAGTGCGAACATCTGATCAAGATTCCGGCCCGCTTCGAAAAAGGCGACTATGTGCTGGTGTTCGACCCCCTCGACGGCTCGTCGAACATCGACAAGAACGTCTCGATCGGCACCATCTTCTCGATCTTCAAGCGCCTGGGCGGCAGCGGCGACGGTGAACTGGCCGATGCCCTGCAGGCAGGCGTCAAGCAGGTCGGAGCCGGATATGTCATCTACGGCTCGTCGACGATGTTGGTCTACACCACCGGCCGCGGCGTGCACGGGTTCACCCTCGACCCTTCGGTAGGCGAGTTCTTGCTCAGCCATCCCGACATCAAGATTCCCGAGCGAGGCAAGGTCTATAGCATCAACGAGGGCAATTACAACTATTGGGACCAGGGCACGCGCGACTTCGTCGATTATCTCAAGACTCCCGACGCGACCGATGGTCGTCCTTATTCGTTGCGCTACATTGGTTCGCTGGTGGCCGACTTCCACCGCAATCTTCTGGCCGGCGGAATTTTCCTGTATCCGACCGACTACAAGGACCCGGACAACCCCAGGCCGAAGCTGCGCCTCCTCTACGAAGCCGCCCCGCTGGCTTTCATCGTGGAACAGGCCGGAGGCCTGGCCACCACGGGTGAGCAGCGAATCATGGAACTCACACCGGGCTCGCTACATGAACGGGTTCCGCTGATTATCGGCAGCAAGTGGGAAGTCGAGAAATACTGCGAGTTCTTTCAGCGAGCAAAGAGCGCTACCACTGCATAGCCGGAGCCTAGATGCCCAAGAGAACCAAGATCTACCTGCTCGACACGAGCGTCCTCCTTCATCGTCCTGAAGCCATCTTCTCGTTCGGAGAACACGATGTGGTCATTCCCATCGTGGTGCTCGACGAGCTCGACAACTTCAAGAAAGGCTCGATGGAGATCAACCGCAATTCGCGCCAGGTCATCGGCCTGTTTGACGACCTGCGCAATCGCGGCCCGGTGAGCCAGGGTATCGAACTCGAGACCGGAGGCACACTCAAGGTCGATGTGGTCTATATTCGCAAGGCCGGCGAGCAAATGCCGCCCGGCTTCGGCAACAACGTCGACAACCTGATCCTGGCCACGGCCGTCGGTATCAAGAACGACAACCCCGGTCGCAAGGTGGTGCTGGTCACTAAAGACATCAACATGCGGGTCAAGGCCGAGGCGCTGGGGCTGGTGGCCGAAGACTATCGGGCCGACCAGATTGTCGAGATCAACGAGCTCTACACCGGTCATCAAGACCTTACGGTCGAGTCCGGGCTGGTCTCGCGCATCTATGAAGAGCGCGAACTGCCCATCGATGCCCTCAATCTCAACGGCCACAAGCTCTACCCCAACCAGTTTGTGATGCTAGCCGCGGCCGAATCGTCGTCGACCGCCCTCACCCAATTCGACGGCGAGAGCCTGCAGCTGCTGCGCGACCCGCGCCACGACATCTGGGGTATCCGACCGCTCAACCGCGAGCAACGCTATGCCATGGAGATACTGCTCGACGACCAGATTCCGCTGGTCACCCTGGCCGGCAAGGCCGGCACGGGCAAGACCATCCTGGCCATCGCCTCGGGCCTGCAGAAGGTCATGAATGACAAGATCTATCGGCGCCTGGCCATTTATCGCCCGGTCATTCCCATGGGTCGCGATATTGGCTATCTGCCGGGCACCGAGCAAGAGAAGCTCTCGCCCTGGATGCAACCGATTTTCGACAACCTCGAGTTCTTGCTCAACGAAGGCGACCGGGGCAACAAAAAGGGCGGCACCAGCAAGCTCGACTATCTCATCGACTCGAACGTGCTCGACATTCGCGCCCTGACCTATATTCGTGGTCGCAGCTTGCCGCAGCAGTTCATCGTGGTGGACGAAGCCCAGAACCTGACCCCCCACGAGGTGAAGACCATCATCACCCGAGCCGGCCACGGCACCAAGCTGGTACTCACCGGCGACCCGTACCAGATCGATAGCCCCTATCTCGACGCCACCTCGAACGGGCTGACCCACGTGGTCGAGAAATTCCGCGGCCAGAAGATGGCCGCCCACGTCACCCTGGTCAAAGGCGAGCGTTCGCCCCTGGCCGAGCTCGCCTCGACCTTGATGGAACGCTAGATGCCGGCCCACGAGAAAGCCTTATACGCCTTCGCTGAAGAGGCCGAGACCCAGTATCGCCGCCTGGCCGAGTTCGCTCGCTCGCTGGGGGTCGAATCGGCGGCCGAGATGTTGGGCGAAAAGGCCGGCTGGATGCGCACCATCCTCGATGACCGCGATTCGGCCGAGCGCCCCTCGGCCGAAGAGCAACTCATCAAAGCCGAAGCCCTGTCCGAAGCGCGCCCCATTCTGGTCGAGCTGCAACAGCGGCTGCAAGCGGCCCTCGAGAACTGGCCCCCTGATGGACCCGAAGCCTTCCAGCAACTGGCTCGCCAGGTAGGCCAGGCGGCCGACCGCATGGCCAGCTTGTCGGCTCAGCGCACCCACGGCACCCAGGCCATCAAGAAAAAGCGCCGCCGCTGGGGCGCCGAGCCGCCAGCCGCCACCGAGCCGCCCATCTTTCGCCCCCCCACCAAGCGTTGATCTTGCCGTATCGCTACGAGGTTATCGAGGGGAAGCTTTACGCGACGGCCCCGCCCACCATCATTCACCAGATCCTGTCGAAGCGGCTTCTCTTCCAACTCTACGAACTCGAGTTGGCCGGCGACGGCTATCGTATCGACACGGTTCTGGGCGCCGAGGATCGTCACTGTCCGCCCGACCTGGCCGGGGTGGAGTTCGATATGCGGAAACTGTTTGCGGACCTCCCCGCGGATTGAACCTCTACGGGACCGAATCGAAGGGATGCATGGTGTCGGCCTGGTGCATCTGATCAAAGGGATGCATCGGGCCGTACGGCGTCAAGTGCCCGCAAGGAAAGCGATGAGCGCAGGGCATCAGGTGCTGGCACGGCACTCGCCTCACCGTGGGTGTCGGGGCCGGACCACCCCCACGATAGCCTGTTAGAACGAGTTCTGCTCGCACGTGGCCTGGACTATGCGTGTCCCAAGCCGGTGAGGGAGGCAGGGAGCGCAGGTATCCCAAGACGGGTTCAACATCATACCCCGCGGCGGCCAGAAAGCGCCCCGCGTAGACGTCGGCTTCATCCTCGTCCTGAGTGTGCGTAAACCGCATGCGCCATTGGTTGCCCTGTGGGTTATAGATGTTCGGGACGTGTCCCAGGGCCTGATGACCCCATTCGTGGGCAAACTTGTAAGCGTGGATCGGTCTTGGCTTCTGCATCGTCGAGACATCCAAGATGATCACTCCCCCCGGCCTGGCTTCCCCCCAGCGGAAGGTTTGCCCAAAGACCACCTGAAATTCCTGACCCGAGAATTGGCGTAGCTCTTGATAGATTTCCCAAGCTTCTTGCTGGTTGGGGCCCAGATTTCTCAAACCGTTATAGTAGTCGGACCACTCTTGCAGTTCGTAGCCCGAGCCCTGGGCCAGGCATGGCCCGGACGAAGAAAGCAGAACAAAGAAAACCAGAACACCAATGAAGAACCTACTCAAGTACATTCGATACCCCCGAAAGAAGAATGGATAATCTACACTTTTCACCCGGAGCCAGAGTTCCTGCCCTGCGCGTCCGGGTGGCCCTGGATCTCGGGCCGTCGAGTCGCTATAATAAAAGGATGAAGAGGCGATTTGACCAACTTGCAGCCAGTGTAGCTTTCCTACTTCTCTCGATAGCCGTCTACCACGCCGGCATCGACTATCTCCACACCAAGACCCAAGACTCACCCGCTGGCGTCTGGAAACAGTACGTCGAATACGACGGCGAAACGTTCTATCTCGCGACCTTCCGCTTTGACGAGCACAACCAAGATTTTCAGGTCGAATGCCTCGATGTGTCGCCAATGGCCTATCCCCAGTCCGGCTTTCGCACCTTCGGACACTACTACGACGGCACCAACTGGATGTTCCACTCGGATTGGCACGAGCACGGTGTCGCCCTGTTCCAACTGACGAAGGTCGAAGATGGTCGCTTCGAAGGATGGGCTTATCTACACGGCAAGAAACGCCCTTACAAGCACATCCTCGTCAGAGCAGAGTAGAACAACGCCAAGGAACGCCGGGTCACCAGGTGGCCCGGCGTTTTTTCTATGGCCGCGCGCAGGAGTCCGGGGCTGCGCCTAGTAGTCTGCACGATATTTTTTCGCGGAATCGCCGCCAGAAAGGCACCCCATGGCCAGGCCGGAAGTTCAGATGGTCGATCTCAAGACCGAATACCAGCAGATCAAGGAAGAAGTGGATCAGGCCGTGCTTGCCTGTCTCGAGTCGACGGCCTTCATCAAAGGCCCCGATGTGGTCAGCTTCGAGGCTGAATTTGCCGAATATCTCGGCGTCAAGCACGTCATTAGCTGTGCCAACGGCACCGATGCCCTGCAACTGGCCCTGATGGCCCTTGAGCTCAAGCCGGGTGACGAAGTGATCGTGCCAGCCTTCACCTACGTAGCCACCGCCGAAGTCGTCTCTCTGTTGGGCTTGACGCCGGTCATGGTCGATGTCGACCCTGACACCTTCAACGTCGAGCGGGTTCACGTCGAGCGGGCCATAACCCAGGCCACCAAAGCCATCGTACCGGTTCATCTCTTCGGCCAGTGTGTCGACATGGATCCGTTGCTCGAGGTAGCCAAAGAGCACGGAATTCCGGTCATCGAAGACACGGCCCAGGCCATCGGCGCCGACTATACGGGCGCCGACGGCGTGCCGCGCAAGGCCGGCACGATTGGCACCATCGGATGCACCTCGTTCTTCCCGACCAAAAACCTGGGATGTTATGGCGATGGCGGGGCCATCATGACCAATGACGACGAACTGGCCCATCGGCTGCGGATGATCTCGAATCACGGGCAAGAGCGCAAGTATTATCACGATATCGTAGGCGTCAATTCTCGTCTAGATACCCTTCAGGCGGCCATTTTACGAATAAAGCTACGCCGCCTGAAAGAGTATGTGGCGGCCCGCCAGCGGGCGGCCGCCCACTATGACAAGGTCTTGGCCGACTGCCCCGGCATTCAGGCTCCGGCTCGCCATCCGCGCTCGAGCCACAGCTTCCACCAATACACGCTCAAAGTCGAACGTGAGCGGCGGGATGCCATGCAGGCCTACCTGCAAGAAAAGGGCGTGCCGACCAACGTCTACTATCCGCTGCCGCTGCATCATCAGAAGGCGTTTGCCGACCTGCGGGGTACCCAGCCGCTGACCGTCTCTGAGCAGCTGTCTGAAGAGGTGGTCTCCCTGCCCATGCACACCCAGTTGACCCAGGAACAGCTCGAGCACGTCACTTCGAATGTCGCTGAATACTGCACACGGGAGTTGGGGCGTGTCTGAACGTCATCACGGACCGGTCCGTTTTGCTATCGTTGGTTGTGGCCACATCGGAAAACGGCACGCTCAGATGGTGGTCGACCATCCCGAGGCCGAGCTGACCGCGCTGTGCGACATCCGTCCGCGCACCGAGTTGGCCCTCGAGCCGTTTGATGTTCCTTTCTATCACGATCTCGAAGACATGTTGGCCGAAGAATTCGACGTGCTGTGTGTCTGTACGCCCAACGGCTATCATGCCAGTCAGGCGCTCAAAGGCCTCGAAGCCCGCAGGCATGTCGTTTGCGAAAAACCTATGGGACTGACCCGGGCCGAGTGCGAAAACGTCATCTACAAGGCTCTCAACAAGTCGCGGCACGTGTTCTGCGTCATGCAGAATCGCTACTCTCCCCCCTCGGTCTGGCTCAAGGATGTCATCGAAGAGGGTGTTCTGGGCGACATCTACATGGTTCAGCTCAACTGCTATTGGAACCGCGACGACCGCTACTATCGCCCGGACGGCAGGCCGCATCCCTGGAAAGGGAAACGCGCTCTTGACGGCGGCCCGTTGTACACGCAGTTTTCGCACTTCATCGATATCATGTACTGGCTCTTCGGCGATATCACCGACATCCAGGCCCGCTTTGACAACTTCAATCATCACGACAACACCGAGTTCGAAGACTCGGGGCTGGTCAGCTTCAAGTTCGTCAACGGTGGTATCGGCTGCCTCAACTACTCGACCTCGGTCTGGGGCAGCAACCTCGAAAGCAGCCTGCAGGTCATCGGCAGCCGTGGCAGCCTCAAGGTCGGTGGACAGTATATGAACGCCGTCGAAACCTGCAATATCGAAAACTACCAGATGCCGGTGCTACCCGAAGGACAGCCGGCGAATCAGTACCAGGGCTACACCGGCTCGGCCGCCAACCATGTCTTCGTCATCGAGAACGTCATCGACGTCATTCGGGGACGCAAGACCATCACCACCAACGCCCTCGAGGGCCTGAAGGTGGTCGACATCATCGAGCGCATCTATGCGGTGAGGCCCGATTTCGTCAGGGTTTAGTCGCCTACGATGACGGTCACGTCGGGCAAGCCCGCTCGGGCCGGCTCGTGCTCGATGGCTAGATCCCCCAGAAAGAGTTTGAGTTGCTTTTCTATACCGGGATGTTCGGTGCGCACGATAGCGGTGTTGCGGGTATAGACCCTCGCCCCGCCCAATCTCGAGCGCGATAGGGCAAAGCCGGCTTGGTGCAGTTTGATGGCCACGGCGGCGCTGGCTCCGGGCACCTGGGTGCCGTTGACCACTTCGGTGTCGAGTTCTCCCAACGACGGGTCGGGCACCAGGGTGAAGAGTTGGCGGACCAGATCGTGGGTCTCTTCTTCGTAGGGGATGAGATAGGCGATGTCGTCGATCCAGGCGTCACCACATGGCACCGTGCCCTTGCGAAGGCGAGAGAGGGGAAAGCTCCGATAGAGGTTGCCCAGGCCCATCATCTGTTCGGTGGTCAGGTCGGTCTCGAGGTTTTCACGAGCCAGCTCGGCGAACTGGGGAATTCGCTTGAGATTGGCTGGTTTCTTCAGCTCTCGTACCAGAGCGGTCAAGAACTGCTGCTGGCGCCGCATGCGGCCGAAGTCTCCTTCTTCGTCGTGGCGAAAGCGACAGTATCCCACCACCTGCTTGCCGTTGAGGCGCTGGGGGCCGGGCTCGAGATGCACGTGAAAATGGGCCCAGTTGTCGTCGTAGTGCATCTCTTTTTCGACCGTGAGCGGCACGCCGCCCAGGGTATCGACCAGTTTCGCGGCCGCATCGACCTTGACCAGGATATGGTGGTCGATCTTGATCCCCAGGAAATCCTCGACGGTGGCCCGGGCGGCCCACGGCCCGCCCAGGGCGAAGGCATCGTTGATCTTGGTGTATTGGCCAGCGGCCTCGACATAAACGCGGCTATCGCGCGGCACCGACAACATGGAAAGCGCACTGCCAAACCGGTCGACGCGAACCACCACGATCGTGTCCGAGCGTGCCCCCTTGGTGTAGCGGATCGCCCGGTTGGTGTAATTATAGTCCACGCCCAGCAGCAGGATATTCATGCTGGTGCGCTCGCCAAACGCCGCCTTGCCGGGGTCAAAAACGGCGGCGGTTACCGCCTCGCCCGTCTCGGAGCGCAAGAGAGCATAAGCCCCGATGGCCAGAAACACCACCCAGACAGCGCACAAAATCAAAAGCCAGCGCCATTGACGCATGGGAACTAAGGTTCTGCTGCCCCGGGCTAGCTCCTCTCCGAAGGAGGCCTTGGTCTAATCGGCGAAACCTCGGCCAATTCAGGAGGTGGCCAAATCCATGACCCTAGCAAGTCCGAAAACCAAGAAGTTCACGAGCTATATCGGAGGGGAGTGGGTCGAGCCCGAGTCGGGCAAGTCGGTTCCCAACATCAATCCCGCCAACGGCGAGTCGCTGGGCGACGTGATGCTGGCCAGCCGTGCCGACACCAAGCGAGCCATCGAACTGGCCGCCAAAGCCTTCCCCGGCTGGAAGGCCACGCCGGCACCAGTGCGAGGCAACTACTTCTTCAAAGTGGTCCGTCTGATGGAAGAGCGCCGCGAAGAGCTGGCTCGCGCCCTGACCCTGGAAGAGGGTAAGCTATACAAAGAAGCCCTGGGCGAGGTGCAAAAGACCATCAACATCGTCGAGTTCATCGCCGGCGAAGGCCGACGTATGAGCGGCGAGACCACCCCGTCCGAGATGCCCAACACGTTTGCCTACACCATCAAGCAGCCCCTGGGCGTGGTTGGGCTCATCACTCCCTGGAACTTCCCGGTGGCGATTCCGATGTGGAAAATCGCTCCCGCGCTGGTGGCGGGCAACACGGTGGTCTTGAAACCGGCCACCAACACCCCCTGGACAGCCAGCTTGCTGATGGAAATCATGCACGACGCCGGCATTCCGGCCGGGGTCATCAACATGGTGGTGGGCAAGGGCAGCGAGGTGGGCGACGAGATCGTCAATAATCCCACCGTGCGGGCCCTCTCCTTCACGGGCTCGAACGAGGTCGGCCAGGGGCTCTACCTGCAGGGTGCCCAGCGTGGCGTCAAGGTCCAGTGCGAGATGGGCGGCAAAAACCCCATTGTGGTGCTGGAAGACGCCGATATCGACCTGGCCGTGGAAGCCACGGTGCAGGGCGCTTTCGGTTCGACCGGCCAGCGCTGTACCGCCACTTCGCGAGCTATCGTGGTCCATCAGATTGCTGATGAGTTCGTCGAGAAACTGGTGGCTCGGACCAAGAAGTTCGTAGTGGGTGACGGCATGAAGGACGGGGTCCATATGGGTCCTAGCGTCGATGAGGGCCAGATGAACACCGTGCTCGAGGGGATCGAGAAAGCCAAAGAATCTAAGGCGAAGCTGCTCTTGGGCGGCGGCCGCCTAACCGATGGCGAGTTTTCCAAAGGCTATTTCATCCAGCCCACTCTCTTCGACCATGTGAGCCGCGACGATTTTCTGGCCAACGAAGAGCTCTTCGGCCCGGTGCTGGCGGTCATTCGCGTCAAAGACCTGCACGAGGCGCTCGAAGTGGCCAACTCGGTGCGCTACGGTCTGTCGTCTTCGATCTACACCTATGACACCAACCGGGTCTTCCGCTTCATCGACGAAATCGAGACGGGGATCACCCACGTCAACTCACCCACTATGGGCGGCGAAGCCCAACTGCCCTTCGGCGGCGTGAAAGCCACCGGTGTGGGCACCCGCGAGCAGGGCAAGGTGGCCATCGACTTCTTTACCGAACTCAAGACCGTTTACGTCGACTACACCGGCGAAAAGCGCGAAACCAACATTTACTAGTGACCCAAACGCCCCCACGCCGGCACCAGAGCGGGCAGCCGCTCAGTCCGGCCATGGAAGACTATCTTAAGACCATTTACCTCATCACCCGCGACGAGGACAAGGTGACGACCCAGTCGTTGGCTGAGCGGCTCGAGGTGTCGCCCGCCTCGGTGACCAACATGCTCAAGCGATTGTCGGAACTGCAGTTGGTCGACTACACGAAGTACAAGCCGGTCGAACTGACTGACGCCGGACGCAAGGTGGCCATGGAGATGATCCGCCACCATCGGTTGCTCGAACTCTATCTGACCGAGGCGCTGGGCTTCTCGTGGGACGAGGTCCACGCCGAGGCAGAATTGCTAGAACACTTCATCTCGGAGAAGCTCGAGGCCAAAATCGATGAAGCTTTGGGCTTTCCGTCGCATGACCCCCACGGCTCGCCGATACCTACCCTCGACGGCGAAATCTCGGCCCGGCCTTCGGGCCTGCTCTCAGAACAGAGTGCTGGCCAACTGGTGGAAGTGATTCAAGTGGTCGACACCGCCGCCGAGATGCTGCGCCGCCTGGAAGAAGTCGGAATCGTGCCGGGGGTGACCATCCGGGTGCTGGGCATGCCAGAGGGCGGTTCGGCTCATTTGCGCGTCGGAGTGACCGAGCGCCTGCTCGAACCCGACCTGTGCGCCTATGTCAGGGTTGGGCCGGTGGAAGCCGAATGGGGGTCTCGCCTGTGCGCTAACGACTTGCCGACGGGTAGCCGCGCCGTGGTCGTTAGAGTTCGCGCCCAACTGGAAGCCTCGGGCTTCAAGCTAGGCGCCAGCGTCGAGCGCGACCAGGACGCATTCCTGGTCGACGGAGAGGCTATTCCTCTGACGCCGACTCAGGCTCGCTGGTTGGTGGTGGAGCTTCGCTGACGACCTCCGGCGGGTCGGGCACGCCGAAGCCGGCGTCGACCCCTGAGACCACCCACAATAATGCCGACAGCGCCAGCGCGCCGAGAATCTTCGGCAGCAGACCGGTAATGGGTGCGAAATCCAGGGTAGTGGTGAGGGTGTCATAGAAGGTCTTGATGTTGCTCAGAGTGACGAAGAGAAAGCCGCCGAACGTCAGCGAGAACGAGGTGATGAAGAAGTAGGCTTTGCCGCGCTGCCCGTTGACCCATTGACCGGCCCCGGGATAGACCAATAGCGACAGGGCCACCGCTTTGGCAACCCGGTTTGACTTGGTGTCTATTTGTGGCTCCCCCATGTTAGAAGAGTTGGCTGAAACTGGGCGTTCCCCTCTAAGGCCGGTAGAGCCCGCGTTTAAAATACGGGTTCAACGGGAATGCGGGGGGGGTGAAGCCTGTCAGGATGGCGGTCGTTGGTCTCGGCTATTGGGGACCGAACCTGGCCCGAAACATTTCCATCTGCCCCAACACGACTCTGACTTATCTGGTCGAACTCGACCCGGAGCGCTTGGCTCGTAATGCCCGGCTCTATCCGGCCGCCAATGCTATATCCGACCTGGAACAGGCCCTCAACGACCCAGAACTCGAGGTGGTGGCCATCGCCACTCCGGTAGAGTCCCATTATCCTCTGGCCAAAGCCTGCTTAGAGGCCGGCAAGCACGTTCTCGTGGAAAAACCGATGACGAAGTCGGTGGCCGAGGCCGAGGAGTTGGTCGCGCTCGCCGGGCGCAAATCTCTCAAACTGATGGTCGACCACACCTATAATTACACCTCGGCCGTGCAGAAGATTCGCGAAATCGTGAGGAACGGAGAGCTTGGTGACATTCTCTATTGGGACTCGGTGCGGATCAACCTGGGTCTGTTCAACCACGACGTCAACGTGGTCTGGGACCTGGCTCCCCATGACCTGGCCGTGCTTGATTACGTATTGGGTGAGAGCCCCGTATCCCTTCAAGCCAAAGGCGTAGCACACTATGCGGACAAGTTGGAAAACATCGCCTATCTTACTCTGAACTTTGAAAGTCACCCGATCGCCCATTTTCACTTCAACTGGTTGGCGCCGGTCAAGGTACGCACCACCATGATCGGCGGCACCCGGAAAATGATCGTTTACGACGACATGGAGCCCTCCGAGAAGGTGAAAGTCTATGACAAGGGAGTGGATCTCAACGGTGGGGACGCCGGGCGCTATACCACCCTCGTCCAATACCGTGTGGGGGACATGTACGCTCCGCACATCGCCAACATAGAGGCCCTTCAGGTAGAGATCGCCCATGTGGCCCGGGTCATTCGGGGCGAAGAAGAACCCCTGACGAGTGGTGAACTGGGGCTACGAGTCGTCAGAATTCTCGAAGCCGCCCAGCGAAGCATCGAACGCAACGGTGAAACCGTCCATTTGCAACCGCTTACGACCGCAACCCACTAGCGGCGAGTAACCAACCTTTTGAAAAGGAGTCCTGCGATGCCCATCGCTGAGTCTGTCACCCTCGGAAATAATGTCGCCATCCCCCAACCCGACCTGGTCAACCTCTATGGCTGTAGTATTGGTGACGGCAGCAAGATCGGTGCCTTTGTCGAGATTCAAAAGAACGCCTACATCGGCGCACGCTGCAAAGTCAGTTCACACTCTTTCCTTTGCGAGGGCGTGACCATTGAGGACGAGGTGTTCATAGGTCATGGCGTCATGTTCATCAACGATAAATACCCCCGTGCCACCAACGAAGACGGCTCGCTTCAGACCGAGGAGCATTGGAGCGCGCTCGCCACCCAGGTGAAGCGGCGAGCGTCGATAGGGACCAACGCCACGATCTCGGGCGGTATCACCATCGGCGAAGGTGCCATTGTCGGCGCTGGAGCGATGGTTACCCGCGATGTACCAGACTATGCCGTCGTAGCTGGGGTACCTGCCAAGATTATCGGCAATGTATGGTCCACCAATAAGACACTGTAGTCCTGACCAAATCTTGACAGGGAAGCGTTATCCTCCATTGAAGAAGCGGCGCGGCACCCCGTTCAACGAGGAGGCAGTGTGAGAATCCTGTATTTGACCACGTTGATGTCCACAGGCGGCATCGAAAGAAACCTGATTCGCTTATGTCAAGAACTTACGAAGCGGGGCCACGATGTCCATTTAGGATCGGCCAAAGGCAGCCTGGTCAAGGAGTTTGAGGAGGCTGGGGGTAGACACTATGATCTGTTCGCCAGAACCAAGCTGGGATTGGTGGGGCGACTCTTGGAAACCGTCAGGGCCGCTCCCCGATTGCTTCGCTTGCTCAAGAGCCTGCAACCTGATGTCGTCCACACGCAATCGGCTCTGACCAACGCGACCCTTTTTGCCATCAGTCCTTTCTGGCCCGCTCGCAAAAGAACACCCATCATTTCAAGCGTAATGGGCCTCGAAGACCGACCGGGGGAGTCCAAGTTCGTCGTTCAACTTCGCAATTTCTTCCTCACCATGGGAGTGGATCGGACTCTAATCATTGCACCCGCGATCCAGGCCTTCCTCGAACAGCTACCCATTCCGCCAGAACGAATGGTTTGGCGGGATGTAGTAGGAATTGAGGTCCCCAGACTGGAGGCAGAACGAGTGGAAAAGGTTCGTCGCGCACTTGGTGTTTTGCCCGGCGAAAAAGCGGTGATTACGGTGGGCGCTCTTGCGCCCCGCAAGAGCCACGAACTCTTTATTGACACTGCGGCCATCATTTGTCGCCGACGCAAAGACGTCAAGTTCTTTATCGCCGGAGACGGCTGGAGAAGGGACGAACACGCCCGCCATATCAAAGCCCTGGGCTTGAAGGGGAGTATAAGACTACTAGGTGTCCGCAAGGACATCCTCGATGTCATCGCCGCTTGCGATGTTTTGGTCAAGCCCGGCATTGTGGAAGGGTTCATCGGCATCACGGTCCTCGAAGCGCAGTCACTCAAAGTGCCTACCGCTGCATTTGAAACCGAAGATGTAAAGCTGGCCATCGTCAACGGAGAGACCGGTCTGACCGTGCCCAAGAAAGACATTCACGGAATGGCTGAAGCCATCACCAGGTTGCTGGAAGACTCTGACCTGCGCCACAAGGTCGTAGAGGCTGGATATCAAAGAGTCTGCGAACGTTTTTCCATCGAAAGCGTAGTGGACGGCCTGGTAGAGCAATACGAGCAAGAACGAGCGTTGCGACACTAACTAGAGCAGGCGACCATAAGCCTCGCGCTCCGTGGCCACGAGCTTCTCCAGGTCCATGTGGTCGAGCATCTTCTCTCGCAGGCGTCTCCCACAAGTTCGGGCATAGTCCTGGTCTTCGAGCAACTTTCGGGCCCCTTCAGCCATCGCCTCAATATCATCGACCGGTACCAGCTCGCCTGTCATACCCGTTATGATCACATCGCTGTGCCAATCGACATCATAAGCCACGACGGGCACGCCAGCCAGTGCTGTCTCTGTGAGCGCCCTACCCGCAAGCGGGGAAAGCATGGCACTAGCCCCCGGCAGCACCTCCGCTAACCACTCCTGAGAACGATTTCCGGCGAATAATACCAGCTCATCGACGTCGAGTTCCTCGGCGCGAGCCTGCATCTGCTCGCGGAGCTCGCCGTCGCCCACAATTAGAAGCGAGCAATCCACTCCCCACTGCCTGAGTCGACCCATGACTTCGACCAGGTCACTGGACTTCTTGACGGGCGTGAGGCGCCCGACGGCCACGACGAAGCGGCCACGAAGGGTTGCAAACTCGCCGAGATCGGGTGCAGGTCGGGCATCGGGCGGGCTGTAGTGCATCGGGTGGATCGCAATACCATAAGGAAAAACGACCGTCCGACGAGGATCAGCGCCGTTTTGGATCGCGAAGTCGAGATAGTCCTGGGTCGCACCGGCTACCAGATCCACTCGAGGAATCGTTTGCCGTTGAACCCACTGCTCAAGCTCGATGCTTGGGAACAATCGGGGCTGGACCGGCCGACCTGTCATCTCTCGAACCCGGTCGTAGTGGGCGCCAAGGCGCAGGGCCACTGGAATACCGTTGGTGCGGGCCAGGATCAGACCTAGAAAACTTAGAAAATAAGGGTCTCCGGAGCGAATCACCGAGATTCCCTCGCAGCGAATAACCCGATCAAGTCGGGCCAACAGAGCCGTCTGGCTCAAGAGAAAGTTGAAGAGCTGAAAGCCGGCCAAAACTCTTAACAGGCCGAGCTTTCCCTCAATGACCACATGTCGATCACTCAGAGGCGTGACGGTCGGTCCTCCAAAGGCGTCTTCAGGGTTGTCAGGAGTGATCACCGTGGCGACGGGATGGCAAAACCAAACCTTCTCGAAAAAGCCGCCCAGGTCGTGGCAGGTGACAAAGACCTCGAGCTTGCGGCGCTGAATAATCTCGAGAGTATAGGCCATGTCGAAAACCAGAATCCGCCGACCGGGAGCATCCTTGCGCGGGCAAGTGAGCCGGTTGACGAGCAGTACTAGACCCACCAACGGCAGCGCAGCCAGAGTAGCCAAAAGGTCAAGGAGCAACAGCAGGTTCTTCATCAGCTCAGTCGGACTGGGGTGCGAGGGCAAACTCGCGAACCTGACCGTGGTCACGCAATTGCTGCGCCACGGAATTCTCTGCGATATAGACCAGAACCGGCGTTGCGCCAGCCGAGCCGTTACTGACAGCAACACATTGGCCTGTGCCGGTATCGGCGGCAAGCTCTGTCTCGAACGCTTCGACATCGGCCCGGACGGCTTTCCATTGTGATGGCATGTCACAAAACGGAACTGTCACGGTAGTCCTTCCAAAATTGGACGCGGTTTGGCCATAGGCGCGCATTCTCCTGCCTTTCTTTAAGCTCGCTTGCGAAAGACCGCGGCGAAGGTTGCACCCGAAAGGGGAAGAAGCCAACCCAAAAACCTCGACCAGAATCGGGTAAAGCAGTTGCGATTCGTTAGACTATCCAGGTGACCATAGGTCGAGAAATATTCTCCAGCAAAGTTTGGCAAGTAGCGACGCCTCAACGCCTCGATGTCGATGCCGCGCCCGCGATGGAAACGGCCACCGGCGAAAGGGGAATGAATATCGACGATCTCGTTGATTTGATTCTTGGTCATAGGTTGCTGGATGACGTCCTGTTCGAGCAACGTATGGTTGACCTGTCGATAAAAGGTCTCGTCGGCCGCATTGACGGGTGCTCGCCGCCGGAACTTGTTGATAAGCTTCTCGGGATGGCAGAGCACGAAGAATAGGAAAAAGTTGGCAACCAGGATAGGATTGGTGTAGAAAGCTCGGTTGTGTTCGTGACAGATGATCAACCGACCACCCGGTTTGATTACGCGGTCGAGTTCACGCAAAAAGCCAAAGTCTGGCAGATGGTGCAGTACCGAGTTCATGGTAACCACATCGAGGGAAGCGTCAGGTTGCTCGAGCCTTTTTCCGTCGAGATTTAGATACTCCACGGTAAGCCCGGGATACCGAGATGTCATCGTCTGCCTGCAGACATCGAGCATCCGTTCAGAAATGTCCGAACACACCAGCACATCGTTTGCGCCTAGAAGCGGACCGAGCTGGAGTGGAACGAAGCCTGTTCCCGAACCCAGGTCGAGCACCCGCAGCGGTCGCTTCATGCTGCCCACGAAACGCTGGCTGATTTGGCGCCATCGTTCGACCTCGTCCCGAATGATTTCAGGATGGGTTCTATCGTAAGAGGCCTGCTCGTAATCGTGAAACACACGATTGACCTCGAGCACGAGCTCGGGCGCATATTGCACAACCGCTACACCGAAGCTGCTGAGGGCTGAATCTCGTAGGCTTCGAGATAGCCGATAAATTCGTCGACGGTGTCGGACATACGGCCCCAGAAGTCGGTGTCGAAAACCATACCCAACTGCTCGCGAATCTTGCGATTATCCACATCAAAATACTTGATGTCACCCACAGCCCAATCACTATGGACGATCGTTGAGGTAGTGCGAGAGCCCATCAGCCTGAGAATCCCCTCGGCGAGTTCTCCTACCGAGACCTGGATCCCAGAAGCGCAGTTGTACACCTCGCCACTAGCACGGGGATCGATGGCCGCGAGAAGGTTAGCGTTCACCAGATCTTTGACCCAGGTGAAGCTACGCATTTGCGTGCCGTCGCCGTGCACGGTGAGGTTCTTCTTCTCAAGTGCGTTGCGCAAGAAGATTGACACCACCCCCCCGAACTCATTGGATTCTTGCCGGGGTCCATAGACATGGAAATAGCGAAGAATGGTAGTGTCCAGGCCGTGCAACTGGTTGAAGGTGGCGACGTAGCGCTCACCGGCCAGATTGCTGACTCCGTAATAAGAACGCGGGTTGAGGGGGTGCTCCTCGTTGGTGGGGAAGATGACCGGCTCCCCGTAAACAGACCCTGTCGAAGCGTGAACGAACTTCTTGACGCCAAACTCTACCGACATGAGCAAGAGGTTGAGGGTGCCGCCGGCGTTGACATCGAGATCGCGGGCGGGGTCTCTCAGACAGACGGTCTTCTTCGACGCGGCGTTGTGGAAGATGATGTCGATGCCGTTCTCGAATAAGGGCCGTAGCGCCGAGGGGTCGGTTATATCAACGGTCTTATGGTGAAAGTGTGGATGGTTGCGATACGGAGCATAGTTATGCTCTTTTCCGGCCGAAAGATCGTCCACCGCCGTGACGCAGGCCCCGTGCTCCAACAGGGACTCGCAGAGATGACAGCCGATAAAGCCTGCGGAGCCAGTGACAACCACGCGCTGGCCTGCCAGTTTGGAAGTATCAATGTTCATTTCTCTCTGTCGCCTTTCATTCCCGGCCTCCCGACACCGTGGTATTCCCAATGTTAAGTTCGTATCAAACCAGTGGTCTTGCCTAGAACCAGGCGGCAAACGTTGTTGCCTCGAGGGCCATGAGCTTCGTCTGGTGACCGGCGCTTGCGGCCGTCACGCGAAGACCACCCCTGGTCAGTTCAAACGTCAGAGTCAGAGGGTCATCTGCGGCAGGTAGCAGCGCCTCCTTAAGCTTCTGGATTTCTGGATTCCACGAGCCATCGTCGAGGCGAATCCGGTCGTCGAGACCACGATTCTGTAATATGGTCAGCATTTGCGCACCGGCCGAAGCCTGAACGCCTGGGACACTCTTGGAAGTGACTTCTTCTCCGAATCGTGTTCCGGCGGGAAAGAGTTCTAGAAACCGGCCATGCATCTGAATGCCGAGAGAACCGACGAGCAGCTGCTCTGCCTGGCTGCACCGGGCAACTGCGTCGCCCAACACCAGGCCCTCCTGGGCCAGCACCCGCGGGTGACGCTGCGCTCCCAGAGCCACGCATCTTTTGGGGTCCGTGGCAGCCAGCTTGTCCGAGTCCAAAAAGCCTCGCTCCAGGGCACGCACCACCAACGGGAAGGACGAGGCGCGACCCGCTCTAACAATGGTATCAGGCCGCTCTAGACCCGCCCGCTGCACTAACCTTTGGGCGCAACGGATGCCCGCCTCCAGCGTGGGACCCAGCCAGTTCTCCAGGTCGTGGGCGGATAGGTCAAGCTCGGTGGCTGGCAAGGCCTCTAGGCCATTCTCACCGAGAAAATGTAGGTGCCCGGCGCCAAAGCGGAGGGTCTTCCATTCGGGTCTACCCTGACAGGCCTCGATAACCGCCTCCTCGGTGATGCCCCGAATTCTCATAAACTCTTCGAAAGCCTGATCGTCAGACAGGTCCGCGCAGGCCAGCAGTGGGGGCTGCCCTGGTAGCCCCCTAGAAAGGCCTTCGATAGCCAACATCGTGAGCTGGTCGATGACCCTCTCTCCCCCGATATCGGTGGCACCATCCACCCCTAACACACGCCATTTTAGAGCTTTGCCTTCCGCCCAAAACTCCAACAAACAAAGGTCCAGCGTCGTCCCTCCCAAATCGTAGACCAGAACCGTCCGGCGGCTTTTGGGGGCGGACGAGCCCGATAGAAATGAGAATGCTGCGGCTAGCGACTCGGGCAGGGCGACCAGTTCCAATTCATTGCGACGAGCCGTGGTGGTGGTCACCCATAAGGCCTCGCGCAGACAGGCGATCAGGGTGGCCTTCTCTTCCTCGGAACAACGCGCGGGGTGACACAGAAGTACTCGCGTAAAGTCGAGACCCGTCTCTCCCCGAGACCAAAGCTTGAGTTGCAAGCGTTGCAACCAAATTCTCAAGAAGTCTCCTAGAACTCGTCGAGGGGGCAAGTCGTAGGTGGCCAGGGGCTCCTCTCGGGGAATGACTCGCAGGCTGGCTGTTCCCATAAGCAAACTTCGTTTGGCTGCACCCACCACGGAGTGACGCGAGCAGGCCGATCTGCCCAGTTCTCTGGCCGGCGCCCCGATGCACACTTCAGGTGAGGGTGCCAGCCGAATGTAGCCCACACTGCTGTCTACGAGTCCATCTTCCAGCTCAGGAAAAAAGTCGACCGGAAGACCAACCTTCTTCCCCGCGGCACAACTGCCCCGAGTCCCGACATCGAGTAGCAGCCAGCCCTCATACACGCCGCGGACCACCCTATCGAGGCGGACCGGCACAACCCAGGCCGAGTCATCGGGACCCACGAATCGAAGTGCGCCCACTGCAGGATAGTGCTCACAATCGATGATAAGCGCGAGTTCGAGCGTCTGGCCGCTCTCAACAGAGGTTGGCCAGAAGCCGTCGGGTACGCGCCCGGTCGCTCCTGGCACGTCCACCTCCAGGCGCGCGATGCGCCAGGGACGATGCCATTTCGCTCCGGGCGTTCCGTTGCCCAGGGCCAACATCAGGGGGTGCGATTCAAAACCCTCAACCACTGCGAGCTCGAGTCGGGGCGAGAGTTCGCGTCCCCGAATCTGGGGCGCCGGCGCTCCTCGGCAGGGGATGTCCAACACTAGGGCCGCGCGGTCGGGATAAGCCAACTCCATTTTGAATTCGGCGGCGCGTCGCGCCATCAGCGCCTGGGCCAGACCCGGCTCTAGCCGCAACCGCAGTCCTGCGGGGGACTGTGGTGTGGCCAGGTCGCGATCGTAGCCAGCAAGAGTCAGGCCATCAGTGCGGCTTTCGAGCAGGGCCGGCAAAGCGGCCCCTCCTCGCACTTGCAGTTCGAGGTGAAAATCGACGCCCGCCGCTTTCAAGCCTAGAGCACCCGCCAGTGGCCTGAGGGCCACTTCCGGCTGGTGGCTGAGTACGATGGTGGACTTGCTTCGAAAATCCGCGCCCTTGATTCCTAAATCCAGAGAGGCAAAGGCCGGTACGGAAGCCGGCAGCTTTAAGCTCACTGCCCAGACAACCGACTCGCCCGGATAAATCAAGACCTTAGCAGCGTCTGAAAGCTCTATCCAGGCGGGCTGACAAGCAAAAGCCTGCGGGTCCACCTCGAGCGGCCCGCCGACTCCCTCGTTGCGTAGGACCAGCCTCAAATCCCCAGGGATGCTACTCCAATCCCTCCAAGGACCTAACGGGGCCCACGACCTGCTCGAGATACGTCCCTCGAGCCACAGAGTTAGTCGCCCCAAGAGGTGGCCGCAGTGACCGCAAAAGCGGTCCTCCTCAGCCACGGGTCCGCCGCAGGTAAGGACGGGACAGGCAGCAGTCACCGCTGGCCCCCTGCGATACGGCCAGCCGAGGCTTGCTCTCCGACCTGGGCCAGCAGAAGACCGACCTCAGCTTCACTCAAGTCGCGCAGACACGGCAGTGTCCTGAGTCGCTCTTCCTCGCGGGTCAACAGATCGATCTCCAAGCGCCGCGCCAGCGGTAGTTCGCGCAGGTCAAACACCTGGCCCCACTGTTCACCGAATGCCTCGATTTTCGCCCCAGCCAGTTTCGCGGCAAGTCTAACCACGACGGCCGCGTCTCCACTGGCGTGAAAGTGCTCAAGCTGAGTCTCGACAGCCTGCAACAGTTGCCTCCGACGGCGTTCGTCGCGGCAAAGCCGGGCTAGTGCCCTGGTATGGCTGCCGAGAGGGAAGCGCCTCAGGTAGAGACCACGTCGAAGATTCCAAAAGAACTCTCCGCGGTGGACCTCGACGATGCCAAGCAAGCGGCCCAACACAAAAGCTCGAAAGGCCTCCGCAAGGGCCTCTCTCTCGGGCTCCGAACTGATGGTCAGCTCGTCGAGATCTTCGCGCCGACTATCCGTGTGAAGTGGCTCGCCGGCAGAAAAGAAGAGTTCATAGTCTGCTCTTGACTGTTCAAGGTGCAAAAGCATGTTGAGCGGCAATCCACCGACCTCGTAGCAGAACAGAATTTCATCACTTTCAGGCAGTTCGAGGAAATGAACATCCTGGCTCGAGGAGCGGCGAACCATCTCCTCAAACCGCGACCAGAAGTCACGCAGTTCGGCCGTCTCGCTCAGCGAGCGACCTTCTGAGACAGAAGGCAACCCTACGATCAAGAATGCTTGGGACCGAGGAATACCTGACTTCGCCCCGCCCAAATCCAGCAGATGGCGAACCTGAGCCTCCTGCCGTTGCTCGTCCTGCTCGGTAAAGAACTGCCTGAGCACGTGAAAATCTTGAGAAA
Organism: Vulcanimicrobiota bacterium; assembly: GCA_050250895.1. Classification (GTDB taxonomy): domain Bacteria; phylum Vulcanimicrobiota; class Xenobia; order Xenobiales; family JADMJV01; genus CAYRFU01. Next base: position 264,643 of record JBFWNU010000009.1, read on the forward strand.
TCGGGTCAAAGACGCGACCACAACGGTGGAGGATGGCCGCCTCCCAACGGGCACCCTCTCCAGCGACTCTATCCTCAGGCAACTGGAGCGGTGTCCGACCCAACCCGGTCAAGATCTCGGCACCCAGACGATCGAACCAGCCGCGATCGCCCACATACAATGTGTAAATCCTCTCCAAGAGTCCCCCCTCACTGCCCAGGTCCTCCAGCAGATGGCGGTCCGACCTGACGCTGAGCCGTTCATAGCGAGCCAAAAGCGTGCTTTGAAGCTCTTGCCAGTAAGTCTGGGCCAAGCGAATTCTCTGTAGCAGCCCATCGTGCTGGCCCCGAGCTCGCGGTGCGCCGTCCAAGTGTTCAAGCATTCCACGACAGAGTTCCACTGCTTCGGCCAGTGCCCGCTGACGCAGCAGGCTCTGCAGGGAGCCGCAGCCGGTCTCCAGCACAGAGTCGAGGTAAGCCTCGGCCGCCCGCCCAACCCGATACTCTCGACTCCGGAGCCACGAGATACGAACGTTTTCCTTGACTACCTCGCTAAAACGCCGTTGCACCTCTGACGAAGCCAGGCGGTAGCGGTTGCTTTCTTCCTCCATCTCCCGAGCGAACCCGTGCTGCAACCGGGTGACCTGCTCCCTGACCCGTCCGAAGAGCGCGTGACACTCTTCCAGACTGAGATGATCGTCGGCCAGTGCTTGGCGGAGGATGTTGGAGAAGGCCTCTTGCAGACGGGCGAGCACGCCGTGGCGGTTGGCCCTGACAATTTGAAAGTAAGAACCCGCGCGGTCCTCAATCGAGGCCGTGAGAGCCTGCACCCGTTCCACGAGATACTCGGGCAGATACTGGGCCGCGCGCAGGTCGGCCAAGATGCTACGCCTGCTCTCAGCCAGTTTGCGAGCCAGGCTCTGAGTTCTGCTACTTTCCAGGTCGCCCTTGCCCAGCGGGTCGATCAGTGCCTGAATCAGCTCTTCCTTCGCCGGTATCGGCCTGGTGTGGTTGACCACTCTCAAAACCGCGGCTTCGTCCACCTCGCCGCCCGTCCAGCGCTGCACCACACTAGCTGCCAGCCTGGTGGTGCACGCTTGATAAAGGCGACGATGGCCCAGCCCGATGGCGCCGAGACGGGCGCCGCCGAAGCGGCAGGCAAAGCTTTGGATCAAAGACTCTCGCTGAGATTCCCCTTTCCTACCGGCCAACTGTCGCAGATTTACCCGCAAACTCCGCCGTTGAGCAGCAAACGGTCCCGAAGTGTAGTCTTTTACGATTTGCTCGGCCAGTTCGCTGCAAATGGCCGGTCCCGGCTCCAGGAACAAACACGTGTCCAGGACCGGCGGGGAGAGAGCGAAGCTACGGCCCGGAAACCAGTCAACCACCAACGGCGCACTGGCGCTACTATAATGATTGAGTTCTTTGAAAAACGCGTAGAGGTTGGCGCGCTGGCGACGTTCTTCATATCCGGTTCCTTCGCTCATATGGGGCACAAACAAGCCCTCCAGAGAGATTCGATGGGGGCCGAGAGTTTGACGCAGCAGAAACGCCAGATCGAGCAGAAGGCCTGACTCCACTAGCTGCAAATTGCTGACGAGATAGATGCAGGTGGGTTGTCCCAAATCAACCTCAAAGCCTGGAGGGTTCACTCCGATCGGGTCTCGGCAACGGCTCTCTGCATTTCTCGACGCTTCACGCAGAGTCTGGTAATTGTCGACAAGAAGCAATCTGCCGTGAGCCCTGATAGGCCGACTTCCTGGGCGCTGGGCCCAGCCTGGGTACCACCAGTGAGCCACGTCATCGTGACTTTGGTGGCGAAACCTTAACGTAAGGGTATCGCCTTCGGATAATCGGGGCTCGCTGTCGAGGGGCAGGTGGAAGTAACTGAGGCAGCCCAGTCGCTGTTGTCCATAGATTTCATCGAGGCGCTCAGAGACCGCCTCGATGACCTCACCTCCCAGCCGACCCAGGCCAAGAATAAGGCCTGGTCGGACTCGCGTCTTTCTAGGCGCGGCTGGACTCATTATTCGAGGAGTGTCTTCTGCTTTAGCTCGTTGAGTTTCGCCTTCCAGGCAGCATTCTTGGGATTCTTCTGGAGAGCCTCTTCATAATAGCCAGTAGCTATTTCGTCGTGCCCGCTACGGGCGAACAACTCGCCCAGTCTAGCGTGCAAGGTCCCGTCTGGGTCGGTGGTGAGTCCCTCGCGAAGGACGGTTCTGGCGGCCGAAATGTCGTCGATGCTCTGGTAGGTTTCGCAGATGGTCAGGCGCAACGAGACATCAGACGGCCGGTCTCGCAATTCTAACTCGAGTCGCTCCAGCACCTTCTTGGAGTCGACCCGCTGAAGCCTTGCTTCTCGAGCCCAGGCCAGGACAGCCCGGTTGCGACACTCCTGATTCTTATCGTCTTCGGCAATCTGGTCGATGATGCCAGACAGCTCAGCCAGGCGTTCGGGAGCAGAAAGTTCGTTCTGAGAGCTCGCCCAACGAAGACGGGCGCAAAGATCCTCTGGGAAATGCTGTAGATAGACCGTGAAGAAAATGTTCACGACGGTCGGTTCTCGGGTTGTCTCGGCGGTGGCGATGGCGCCCTGACAAACAGTCTCGAGCGCCTCCGCCGGAAAGACGTTCTCTTCGAAAAGTTCGTTGAGTTGGCGCGCTCCCTCCCCGGGCTTTTGAGTCTCGAGAACAGCTAGCAAGCCTCCGTACACGCGCGCAAAGCGAGGAGTCTTCAGCTTCTTCAGCTCGGCCAGACCCTCCTCGATGCGCCGCTGAAGCAAGAGATTGCGAACCAGAGACTGTCTCATTACCCAGCTATAGGGCGCCAGCCGAACCGCCTCGCGCCACAGTTGTTCAGCCGCCTCGAGATGATTAGACCGCTCTTCCATCAAGGCGACCTTACCGATCACATCGATGTCATAGGGACTCAACTCCCTGGCGCGGGTCAGGTTAGCTCGTTCCTCGGCAAGCCATTTCTCGTCTTGCTGCAGGGCTGCCAGACGACGAGCCAGCGAGGCTCTGTCCTCGTGAAGCTGAGAACTCAGTGGCTGATAACCCAGGGCCCTGGTCAGGGCCGCGTAAGCGTCTTCCCAACGCAGTTCGGCTCGAAGTCGCTCCGCCTGTGCCATCGATCTTTCGGCCTGCAGCAAGCGATAGCCGGTCACGCCGAGAAACAAGCCACACAGAAGCAGGGTTGCCGGAACGACGGGGCGGGGTAGACGTTCGCCCGAACCTGAGTATTTGCTACTATAGACAAAGCCAGCCAGCATAAAGACCCAGACCACATCCGAGGCCACGGGCAGAGCAAAGTTGAAGCACGCATAGACCAGCACCGCCAGCCAACCGGCCGCGCTAGCGGCGGCTCGGCCTGACCCTCCACGTGAGTTCTTGGTGCCCAGGCCGAGCAGCCCCAAACAGAAGACGGCGAAGAGCAAGAAGGCCGGAAGGCCGCAGTCGACCAGAACCTGCACGAAGTCATTGTGAGCCACATTCATGAAGTCTTCATACTGCTGTAACTCAGGTCGATGGCTCTGATAAATCAGGTGGAACGTACCCGGACCCGAGCCGAGTAGCGGGTGGTCGAGTGCGGTCGCCGGAGCGCCGAGCAAGACATCCAGGCGGGCCTGAAACGAGCCCGGATCACCCTCGCTGAGGAGCTGACCGAGTCGGCTAAAAGCCCGACCAAAACGCTCGACGGCCAGCAGGAGAAAAAGACCGGCCCCCGGCACCCCCCAGCCCAGGAGCACGATGCGCCGGCCATGCTTTTTGGAAGAGGCGGTAAAGGTCAGATAGAGTAACCCCATCGCCATGCCCACCAGAGCCGCGCGACACCCGGTCAAGAATACACCGACACACATCACGGTCGAGCCCAGAACCGAGCCGACCAACGCTTGAACCGATTCGGTACTGAACAGGGACAGAGCTAGAAAGAACCCCACCAGCGGAAGAACGGAAAAACAGTCCGGATTGGTGAAATTGGCCTTCAGAAACCTGTCTTGACCTAAAAGGGAAAACCCCCAGAAGCAACCACAGGCGAGGACGCCCAGGGCCACGCCTGCAAAGTAAGACCACCACTTCGATGACCGGACGCCCGCCACCGAAAAGAAGGCCACCACTCCCACCAAGCAGTTGGCCAGTGCGTGGACGCTTAAATAGGTGTCTATCGAGGTGGCGACGGAAACCGCAGTCAACCCGGCATAGCCTAGCAAACACAATAGAATCGGTTCGCGGGAGTAGCGGTCATTGTGCCAGGACAAACCCGCCAGAGCCAAGCCTACCAGACCCGCCAGCACAAAGAGCCCGCCCGGAGGCTGGGCTGTCACACCGGCCTCCCATAGAAAAGAGCCCGCGCATAGCAGGCCCAGCATCACCGCCCTGACGACGGCACCAAAACGACTGGAACTCTCCATTGTCAAACTGGTCCCTGGGGATACTTATACGATACCCATTTTTTGATAGAGTCCCACCGTGCTGTCGACAACTTTCTCCACCGAGAATTCTTCGACGATCTTCTTGCGAGCGTTCTTACCGAAGTCGGCCGCCTGAAGAGGGTGGTCAAGCAGATACTCGATTGCGGCAGCCAGGGCGACCCCATCGCGGACGGGAACCAGCAAGCCCGTCAGATCGTGGACCACGACCTCGCGGCAACCAGGCACGTCGGTAGCAACCATGGCTTTTCCCATGGCCGCAGCCTCGAGAAGAATGCGAGGAGTGCCCTCGCGATATGAGGGCAAGACAACGATATCCGAAGCCTGAATTAGCTCCGCGACGGTATCGACATGCCCGAGCAAGTCGACCGCGCCCTCTCTACGCCACTCTTCGAGGGTCTCGACCGGGACGGCGGTGGGGTTGCCTGGATCAGGATCCCCAGCAATCTTGAAGCACACACTCCGCCTATTCTTTACAATGCGGGCGGCTTCGACCAGATCATAGACACCTTTCTCTTTGAGCAGCCGAGACGCGAATAAAATCACCGGCGCCCGCGCATCGGGCAGTTCAGGATCGCTGCCCGGACGCGGACAGAACTTCTTGGTGCAGACCCCTGAACTTCTGATCAACACTGTCTTCTCAGGGAGAACGAGGTCGGCGTCGACAAATGTCTCGAGGTCATCAGGGTTTTGAAAAACCACATGGACCCGTCGAGCTTTGAGAATCTTGCCATAAAACCATCGAATGATGGGTCGCAAGAAACTCATCGGCCAACTATTACCAAGGAAAATATGTCCGAGCCCGGTCACCGCGTTGACCACCGAGCGAATCCCGCACAACTTGGCCGCAATCGTCCCATACAGCACACACTTGACGGTGAAATGGTGAAGAGCTTGCGGCTTCTCTTGCTGGTATATCCTCAACAGCTCGAAAAATGCAAAAAGCTCTCTTAAGGGATTCACGCTGCGTCGGTTGAGCTGGTGAAGTCCCACCCAGCGAAAGCCCTCGCTGGTCAAGTGCTCGACGTAGCGGTCAGGAGGCGACACGAACACGACTTCAAGACCCTCTTGACGCAATCTCCGCGCCAAAGGCAGCCTAAAGTTGTAGAGATACCACGAGGTGTTAGCCACCAATAGGACTTTTCTCTTCGGATTGTTCATAAAGACACCGCCTAAGAGCAGCACCTCTTCGGCTCTAGAAATTGATATCCTTCCGGTGCTTGGCACGCAATGTTGGTGACCTCACGTCGTTTTCTGCAAAGGCGTCCAGCCCTCTCGCGTAGGAAGGTGAAGTCGCAAAAGTTCACCGTCTCCCCCAAAGCAGAGAAGGTGCTCTCCCCAGAGGACCGGTGGCAACGGAGTCCCTCCCGGGCTAAGGAAGAGAGGTTGATATTCCTCTACATGACAAGTGTGCTCGGTGAGACCCAGGCGATAGAGCGACCCCTCGTCGCTGACCAGATACGCCTTGGTATCGTCAAAGGCAGGTCCAACACCACACCCTTGGGGCAGGCGTAGCATCTGGGTCGATTGCTTCTCAAGCTGGATTGCCCTGGTCCAACTGCCGTGACAAAGAATGGCCCACTCGTCTCCAAGCCCCAGGCCTTGAAGTGGAACGTCGAAAGCCGGAGCCAGATAGCGCTGCAACCGACCGTCTCGAAGGAGATAGAGTTCTCCCCGAGAGCCAGTGGCGATGACCCCCCGACGGTGAGCCCGCAGGGCGTCAAAAGAAAGGACGACTCCGAGACGATGTCTTTCAACCGCATCGCCCTGCACCACCCACAGGCCGTCGCCGAAGGCCTCCCCAACATAGACAGTGTCCTGATGACCGACCACCCCAGCAAACGCTGCAGGCTCGCCGAGGTCTACAAAAACGGCTCCCTCACGACGAAAAACGCTGGCGTCGGGCCGGAACCTGTGAAGGTTGGCGCTGCCGCCCGAGCCAGTCAGAATATAAACACCGTCGCCGAGTTCGCACAGTTCTGCCACCACCACCTCTCCTAAGCTGCAAGTCGTTGACCGATCCACCTCGCTGGCCAGATATCGGTGCCAGAGATCCGCCACGCCTATACCCCCCTCCCACGCCGCCAACAATAGACCTCGAACAATGAGCGGCCTTTCACCCACGAGCGGATGTGGGCATAGCTGAAACTGATCGAAATGGCTCCACTCCCCGAGCGAGACGACCTCGACCGTGCCCGTCTCGAACAGGCAGAAAAGCAGCCCGCCCACCGGCACGACAGCGACGGGTGGACCGCTCAAGCGCAAAAAACGCGTCTCGGCCAGTCCGGCACCCAGTCGCGCACCGCATCCCCCACAGAAGGCGAATAGCAGAGGATTCTTGCGAGCGCAGACACGGCAAGACCAGGATGCTTCTCGCATCTCCGGTCTTTCATTGCCCTGGTCAACCCTCCTGCGCAGCCGGACCCGGCCGCGTTCGTAGACCTATCCACAAAAAGTTCACCAGGGCAGAGGTGCTGGGTGCCCTGGTTCGAAGAGCCCCACGAAATGTGCGGGATTTGTGGCTTCCTTGATAGCGGCTCGTCGCGAGACGAGAGCGAGCTTCGTTCGAGCCTGCGAGCAATGACCGACAGCCTGAACCATCGGGGCCCAGACTCCGACGGAGCCTATCTCGCAGTCGCCGACGGAGTCGGACTCGGCCACCGCAGACTAGCCATTCTGGACCTTTCGCCGGAAGGTCATCAGCCGATGTTCTCCTCGAGCGGTCGCTACGTCATCGCTTACAATGGCGAAATCTACAACTTCGAGAGCCTGAAACCCGAACTGGAGGCAGGCGGCGCCAAGTTTCGAGGCGGTTCCGACACTGAGGTTCTACTGGCGTCGATCGAGAAATGGGGGGTCGTCGAGGCCATCCAACGTTGTGTCGGGATGTTTGTCTTCGCGCTTTGGGACCAACAAGAGAAGGCGCTATGGTTGGGACGCGATCGTTTGGGACAGAAGCCGCTCTATTATGGCTGGGACAAAGGGGTGCTCCTCTTCGCTTCTGAGCTGAAAGCCCTGCGGCAATGGCCTAAATTCCGGCCGCGACTCGACCAGCGGGCTCTGGAGGAGTATCTCCGTTATCGCTATATTCCCACCCCCAGATCTATCTACGAGGGCATCTCGAAACTTGCGCCCGGGACGCTAGTCGAAATGCGGCGTTCGGCCGAGGCCCGGCTCCACACCTATTGGAACCCATTGGATTGCGCCTACCAGGCCCGAAGGCAACCTTTTGAAGGAACGTTCGATGAAGCGGTGGACTGCCTCGACCAGACCCTGACCGAGGCGGTTGGAATCAGAATGCGTTCAGACGTTCCGCTGGGCGCCTTTCTCTCGGGCGGGATAGACTCATCGCTGGTGGTCGCATTGATGCAGCGCCAAAGTCACCGTCCGGTGCGCACCTTCACGGTGGGCAGTTACGACAAGGATTTTGACGAGTCGAACGAAGCCCGAGTGGTAGCTCACCACCTCCAGACCGAGCATCTGGAATTGATGGTTTCAGAGTCCGAATTGCTGGCTTCGGTGCCCAAAATGGCTACTATCTATGATGAGCCGTTCGCCGATTCGTCCCAGTTGCCAACCTACCTGGTCTCTAAACTCTGTCGAGAGCACGTGACCGTAAGCCTTTCGGGCGATGGCGGGGACGAACTCTTCGGAGGCTATAATCGCTATCTGTGGGGTCCGGGGCTCTGGAGCCGTCTGTCCAAGCTGCCGCGCAACTTCAGGATCCTGATGGCAGATGCCCTGAGCCTTCCCTCCGACGGGTTTGCCGGCGCCGTGGTCAATACCCTCAACCAGGCCACGCCCGAATCGAGGCGAGTTCGCATTCCCGCCGACAAACTCAAGCGGCTCGCGCGAGTTCTTCCGGCTAGAGATGCCAACGACTTCTATTGGCGGTTGGTCACCGATGACTGGAAGACCCCGACCGTCTCACCGCGACTTGCCAACGGTGGCTGGAACTATCGCGAACAAATGATGTTGGCCGACACGGTGGGATATCTCCCCGACGATATCCTGACCAAAGTCGATCGTGCGAGTATGGCGGTGAGCCTGGAACTACGTTCACCCTTTATGGATCACCGCGTCTACCAACTTGCCTGGAGATTTCCGACCGAATGGAAGGTGGGCACCGGCCAGGGCAAGCTTTTGTTAAGGAACTTGCTGGCACGTCACGTTCCAGACGACCTTTTCGACCGACCCAAGACAGGTTTCAGCGTACCAATCGGCTCCTGGCTGCGTGGCCCGCTTCGGACCTGGGCGCAAGAGCTACTGTCTCCGAGCCGACTTGCCGAATCCGGGAACCTGGACCAGGTCCGTATCCAAAGGCTATGGGTCGAGCACCAAAACGGTCGACGAGATCATACACACCGCCTCTGGACCGTGCTCATGCTGCAAGCCTGGCTGACCGAGAACTCGCTCTAAAGGCGCCCTTAGACGGTCCACCAACCGCGGCTCAGCAACTGCTTGATGCGAGGACGAGTGCGATTCAAGATAGCGCCATAGATATGGATGCCTTCGTCTCGAAGGTCTTCGGAGTAAAGCCCCTCTGGGACGCCCTGAAAAGTACGGTCGGAGGTCACAAAGTAGACACCACCGGTGTGCCTACCCAGATGAATAGCATCTGCACACAATGAAAGCGGCGGGGCATCCACCACTAGAATGTCGGCTCGTTCGCGAGCGTGCGTAAAGAAGGCCTGCAGACGAGTGCCTTCAAGTTGCCCGTGGTCGAAAACGCTGCCGGCAGGAACAAGGGAGACGCCCTCAACCTCAGTGGCGTGAAGCACATCCTCGAATCGCATCTCGTGATTCAAAAAATTACTCAAGCCCGGGGCTCCGTGAAGCCCGAAGACCTGACTCACCGTTGGACGACGCAGGTCGCCGTCAATCAGAATAACCCGCTTGCCGATGCTTCCGATGGCCGCAGCAAGGTTAGCGGCCACGAAAGACTTTCCTTCACCTGGCCAAGCACTGGCTACCAGCACCGACCCGGCAGGGCCGACGTGTCTGTGCAGAACACAATGCCTCAAATACTCGAAACGTTCAGCCCACTCCGAGCCAGGCTGGTGAAGAACGACTAGCAATTCCTTGAGAGACTGGACCTCTAGTCTCGACCCTTGAGCCACCCGAGCAGCCCCTTACGCTTCTTCACTGGCTTCTTATCCTCATCGCCGTACCCGTAGGCCGCGCCAGAACCGTAACCATAGCCGTATCCGTATCCGTAGCCATAGCCATAGCCATAGCCGTGACCGGACGAATCTGCGCCGTTGAGCACGAACCCCAGGACTTCGATGCCGTGCTCGAGGAGCTGATCCTTCAGGCGCGGCTCCACGTCACCATCCCACGACTTAGGGTTGACCACCATCAGAGCGGAGTCGACCTTGCCTCCTAGCAACAAAGCGTCGCTACAGGCAGCCAGGGGGGATGTGTCGATGACCACGCATCCGAAGGCGTGACCAAGTTGGGCAAACACATCGTTGGCGTTATCGCCTCCAAGCAAATTCGCAGGGTTCTGATCCGAAGTACCTTTAGGCATCGTGAACAAGTTGTCGATAGCCGTCGGATAATAACATTGTTCCAGGGCCGCGTTACCTTCGAGCAGATTGGACAGGCCCATCGCCTCGGTGTTTCCGAACACGCGGCTCAAAGTGGGCCGACGAAGATCGCCGTCGACCAGCAGTACTTTTACTTGTAACTGCGAGACCGCCACGGCCAGATTGGTGCACACCATCGACTTTCCGTCGCCAGCCCAGGAACTGACGACCATGAACACGCGCTTTCCTGAGGCCAGAGGCCTGGAGAGTTTGGCGCGGAGACTACGATAGGCCTCGGCTACGGCCGAATTGGGCTCTCGCAGAAGCATGATGCGGTCTTCAACCATAGCCGCCACTTCTGGTCCAGCGAAACTATTCCTGCTGCACGGTCGGCTTGGCGCGGTTCGCGCGACGGCGCGATAAGATATCTCGCCTTTTTCGCGCGACGTGGTAGTCAAGCAAGCCACCACCACCGGCCAGCAAAAAAACTCCCCCAGCCACTACATGATGCCGAAGGCCCTGCCCCCAATTGAAGGTGCCGATGCCCCACATCGCCTCGAGCGCCAGCCCCGACAGAAAAACAAACGCCCACTCCGGCAGCCGTTCTCCTCGCTTGTAGTAAACGTAGGCACCGAAAAATAGCGCCCCTCGCAGCCAACCTTCTAACATGGCGTAAACATCCAACGGCGAACTCACCTGCCATGGCATCGGCAGGAAGAAATAGGCAAAAAGCACCGCTGGCACGGTACTAGCCGCCAGTAGGGGATTGGAAAGATTCAGCGAGATGTTGTAGCCTGTGCGCCCCTCCTCGCCCAATTCTCGATAGTTGGCGATATACTCAAGCCCGCCTCCCTCCACTACCCTCTCGACTTGAACCGATTGTTCAGAAATCTTCGCGATGACTTTTGGGAGGAGGAGCGGAGCCGTGGCCAACAAGGCCACTCCGAACAGAATGCCCACCTCGCGACGCGCGCCCAAAGCCCAGAGGAAACCCGCCACACCAAAGAGCGGGGCAAACACGGCCAAGCCATTATGGAGCGTGGAAAAGGCCACGACAGCAAGGAGTGCTGACACGAAGGTCGCCACCGAGTTTTCACCCTGACGAATACGGACGAAGAGATAGATACAGAGCAAGAAAAACAGGACCTGGAATGGCTCTCTCAACATGAGGGAAGTGTGAATCAGGGGACCCGGCAGCAGTCCAAACGCCAGGACCAGATAAAACACGTGACGCTCCTGTCCGAGCGTGTAGATGAGTTCGACAAAGACGATGAGAGAAAGGGCAAAGGCCATGATCGAGAACTGATGGCCGAGAAAGACGGACTCGCCGAAGACCTCGTAAAGGGCGCCAAGCGCCCTGGTATAGGTATAGCCGTGGAGCGAGTGGGCAACCTCCCAGTGGGCAGCTGCGTAGTGAAATCTTCTCGTATCGGGGCCGGCACCGGGTACGCGGAACATGTATGAGTTTGCCAGGGCGATGACGTGGTGAGCCCCCAGCCCAGCCCAACAGGCAATGAGTGTTTTGTGGTGCCCACGGGTGCGCTTCGAGAGCAAGGTGACAGGAAAACTCAACAGCATGAGAAGCCACCCGAAGAAATCACCGCCCACCGAAACGCCTCCCGGGAGTTTACCCTCCCTCGATCACCAAGCCAGAATTTTGCCCCAACTGATATTCTTTGAACCAGGTCAGGGTCTTGTCAATACCCTCTTCTATGGAAGTCCGGGGCCGAAATCCCACCAGGTCCTGCAGCGCGTCGATATCAGCATAGGTGGCAGGCACATCACCGGCCTGCAAAGGCAAGAGTCGACGTTCGGCCTTTTTGCCGAGAGCCTTTTCGATGAGTTCAATGAAGTAGCCGAGTTCAACCGGCTGATTGTTGCCGATGTTGAATATGCGGTAGGGCGCCGCACTCGTGGCCGGGTTCGGATTAAGGGAATCCCAACCGGGGTCCGTTAACGGCGGCTTGCTTAAAAGACGCACGATGCCCTCTACGACATCATCCACGTAGGTGAAGTCCCGTCGCATTCTTCCATCGTTGAAGACATCAATAGGGCGGCCCTCGCTGATTGCCCGGGCAAAGATGAACATGGCCATGTCCGGGCGACCCCATGGCCCATAGACCGTAAAAAAGCGTAGACCAGTAGAGGGAAGCCCATACATAGAAGCATAAGCATGCGCCATCATTTCGTTTGCTTTCTTGGTTGCCCCGTAGAGCGAGACAGGATGGTTAGTCGGTTGATGGGTCGCAAACGGCATCTGGGTGTTGGCCCCGTACACCGACGACGAAGAGGCGTAGACGAGGTGCTCGACGGGACAATGACGGCACCCCTCGAGAATATTGAGAAACCCGGTCAGGTTGCTGTCGACGTAGGCGTGAGGGTTGACCAGTGAGTAGCGCACCCCGGCCTGGGCGGCCAGGTTTACCACAGTATCGAAGCGATGATACTCAAAAAGTTCGGCCACGCTCTGGCGGTTGGCGATATCGAGAAGCCTGAACTCCAGCCCCGCCTGCTGAACAAGTGCAAGGCGGTCACGTTTGAGTTGCACCGAGTAGTAATCATTCAAGCTATCCACACCCACCACCTGGTGGCCTTCGTGGAGTAATCGCAAGCATAAATGGAAACCGATGAACCCGGCACAACCGGTAACTAAGATCTTCAAAGCCCTTCTTCCTTTGCGCGCGGCTAGTTCTGGTTCTTTCTCCTGAGACCTGCTCAGGACCGGAGTCCTGCGACGACCAGGGCCAGATTGTCTTGACCTCCAGGTTGACCCTCTATCCCGTTGAGTGCTGCTTGCCCGAGCACTCGGCAAAAAGTCTGGCAATTGCCCTGCGAGACTCGAAAAAACTCTTCAAAATGCTGCTTACGAATCGACGTCTGGGGGGAACGGTAGTGACACTCGTTGACCCCATCTGTATAGGCCAACAGAAATTCGTCCCGTTGAAGCTCGAAGTCAAACTTTTGACACTCGGCCATCGGCACGGCGGCGTCAAGATGCAGGTAGACGTCGGTGGGACGATTCAAGACGCGATGCCCGCTGGAGCCGATGGCTGCCAGAGTGCTGTCCCCGAACGAGATACCAAACCCCCTGCCATTGAACCTATCGAGACAAGCCACGGCCAAGGTGGTTCCGGAGCGACTCCGGGCCGGCGGATCGGTCAGTCCCATGGTGATAAAGGTGAGCTGCATTGCGTCTTTTGGAACACCAGCGCACCGCTCGACGAGGCGGCTGAGCAACTGGTGGCTGGCCTCGGCGCCGAAGTGAGCGTCGGCGACGGCCACCAAGCATGAATCCGCTTCGCAGATGATCGCGAGAGCGTCTTCGTTAGGAGCGCTCGAGTCGCCCTTGGACGTGAGTGAGGGAGAGCTTCTGTCGCTACCTACACTGATGGCGGCAAAGACCCCGTCGATGGTCTCCAGGGCCAATTCGCCATATCCAGGGTGGTCGCGACCCAACATTACCAAGCGATGCACGCCTACCCATTCCAGGAGACGACGGTGGAACCTTCAAAGAAGGCCGGAAGGAAGCCCAGCGCCAACCTAGAAGCGACGCGCACCGAGCCGCGTGGTTCTCGCGGTTCGGCTTGGAGGTGAAAAGGAATGGATGTCTGGAGAGGCCTTCAGGCTGTCCGGCAACGAAAATGGTTGTTCGCGCTCCTGGCCATTGTCACTCTCGCAGCCACGATTCTGGTGCCGCGGGCAGGCCTTGAAATTGAGTATGCTTCGACAGCCAAACTACTTCTGACGCCTCCGAGTGCAGCCCAAACCGGTGGCCGTGCAGGTGGCGCAGCGCAACCGCTCTGGTTTGCCGAGGCAGCCACCCTCAACGAACTCATTACCAGCGAGAGGCTTTTGGGTCGCGTGGTCGAGTCTTTGAAACTACCGTATGAGTGGACAGGACTCAAGGATTCGGTGAGCCTCGATACCCTGGGTGGATCGCGGAATCCCTTCTACCGCGGTGGGACTGTCACTATCTTTTCGGTAACCGTCCGAGCCGCGGATCCAGAATCGGCCCAAAAAATCGCCTCGGCTTTGGTCGATGAGTTCGTCCGTTACGTGGCGGAACTGTCTGCCGAGGAGTATGCCAACACGAGACGATTTCTCGAAGAATTGGTGGCCGAAACCCGCGAAAACGTAGAAGCCACCGAGGACAAGTTGTTAGCCATTACCGCCGCCAAAGAGGGTGCCCAGGACGAATCTGCGCGAGAGGCTCGGCGCGAACTTGAGGCCGAGCGCATGAAACTCAAGGAAGAGGTCTCTGTTCTTCAGACGGAACTGTCGGTAATCCAAGATTTTCTCAGTGGCACGATTACTAGCCCGCCCTGGTCAGTCATCAGCCAGGACAACGCGATGCTAAAGAACCTCGAGGGAGCGGTCTCAGAGAACCGCCTCAAGCTCTTGGAACTTGAAGAGGTCTATACGCCGCAGAGCAAGCAAGTCGTCGAGCAACGTCAGAAGTTGCAGAAGGTAGAAGAACTCTACCGCGATCACCTCGATTCGACGGTCTCGTCACTTGCCAGCCAGAAGAGCACGGCGCTTCAAGAGAAACAGGCCGCCCTGAGCCGGATCACCTCGCAACTTATAGCCCTGTCGAAACAGCAACTCACCTTGGAGGAGAAACGAGAAGTCGCGAAACTCGAGCGCGAACTGTCAATGTGGGAAGAGAGCCATCTATCGCTGGTTCAACAACTCTACCAGGCTCGCGTCGTGGAACAAAGCAGCCGTCGCCAGGGCGCGATCTCGGTAATGGAAAAACCCTCCCCTGGGGTGCCGGCCAAAGACAAGAAGGGCCCGAGCCTGCTCATGTCACTGGCCGTGGGACTGCCGTTCAGTGTCGTATTCAGCCTTGGCGTGGTGCTCTTGCTAGAGTTCCTCAACTCTAGCCTGAGGGTGTTGCCGCGAATTGAAGAATCATTGCAACTACCGGTGCTTGCCATCATTCCGACGGTACCGGAAGAACTTGCCGCGGAATGGGAGGAGATCAAACTTGGGCGCCTTAAAATCGACGACCAGGAACCGTCATAATTCCCGTTTGTGGAACCGAGGACAGGCTGGTGAACGAGTTGCTTCAAGGGTGTAGACCTCTCTACAAGTCCAACCGTTGTCCATACGCTTCCTTCCACCGATCGACATCATTAGGGGCGGAACGTCGCGCGAAAGACAGATGCCGAATCTCGGAGGGCTAAAACGGAGTGGCTGACCTCTTTGGCTGGCTATTACTGGTCCTGAGCTTCCCCCTGGTATGGTTATCTTCCCACACGAGGGAGAATAGCCGTTGGCTATTCTTGAGTTGGGCGACCCTCGGTGCCCACCACCTGGTCGCGCTAACGAATTGCTTCGTATTCGACGTGCCAGGGCAAGCCGGGGATGCTCGCAGATTTCATTACTTTGCCGTTCACTGGGAAGTCCCTAGTTCCATGCATACCATGTCCTACACGAAGTTTCTAGGGACAGTGTATCAAACGCTCGGCGAGTCGCTCCTCCTCGGGCATGAACTCTCCATTCTCGCATATTGCTGCTCGTTGGTCGTATTTATAGACCTCGTGGTCATGCTAGAGCACCAACGAAGGATGGAATGCCTTATTCTCTGTTTCGGCTTGTTGCCAGGTGCTCTTTTTTACAGTTCATTGATCTTGCGCGAGGGTTTCCAATCGCTCTTCTTTCTTCTCGCCCTTCAGCAAATTGTTCGGCTCCGCCTGGGGAGAGCACCCGTTCTTCACGCCGTAGTGTTAGTCGGCTCATTGGCAGTATTGTCCGGTTTGCACCCGGCCCTTCCAGCGATCAGTGCGCTCCTGCTGGCGTTCGGTCTTCCCTGGGCTTTCGGCTCGCGCAAGGAGCTTCTCCTGATCTTGACCATCGGCTTGCTGGGTATCACCCCTCTCATCGCCCCGCCCCTCCTCCAGGCGGGAATGGAGCAGGACAACCAGGTCACGCGCCTATTGAACGGGGGAACCGATGTCATTGAAACCTATCGAGAACTAGGAAACGACGGAAGAACGAACTACTCCGTCTCTCTTGACCTATCGTCTCCGGGAGCGATTTTCCTCAGCATACCAGCAGTGGTCTTGGCTTACATGTTCATGCCCATGCCGTGGAATATCAGCTCTCCACTCGACGTTTACGCTTTCCTCGAGGGTGTTCTGCGAGGCCTGTTGTTGTTCGGAGCGTTTACAGAGCTAAGGGGTGCACATGAACGTAGGGATGCCCGGCTCTTTGTATTTCTAGCAGGGCTCGCCCTCGAGTGTCTCTGGGCCTTCGGCACGTTCAATTGGGGTCAAGCCCTGCGCCACCACGTGGTGGCCCTGGGGCCGTTGCTGCTGGGGGGGCTTCCCCCGGTTCTACCACAAGGCAGCTCAGAAGCGCCAGCGCTAACTCAAAGACGGGCCCGGCGACTCGCTCAGAGTGGATAGGAAACACCGGCTTGGCTTTCATTATTCCGGTTGACAGCCGCGATTTTTTCTTGCAGCGAGGCAACCCTGTCAGTAAGCCTAATTTAGACCGGCACGAATTGCCGAAGGCTGAAGGTGTCTTTCCCTTCTCGATAAAAGAGGCCCGCATGAACGTGGTTAGCGAAATTGTTCAGCGCGACCTTGGCGAAATCTCGCAAAACGCTGAACGTGAATTAGAAACACTGGCCGGCAAGAAGGTTCTCTTGACCGGCGGAGCCGGGTTCCTCGGCTACTACCTCGTTAAGGCGATTCTGCACTTCAATCAGAAGGTCCCAAGACAGGACGCAATCCAACTCCATGTCTGGGACAACTTCATACGAGGGATTCCTAGCTGGCTTAATAGCCACAAGGAAGATGCGAACCTCACTCTGGTGGAGAGGAACATCATCGAGCCGCTTTCGTCACACGTGGCCGATTTTTCTTTCATCATCCATGCCGCTTCCATCGCATCTCCAACATACTACCGCAAATTCCCTATCGAGACGATGGACGCCAACGTGACGGGGCTTCGAAATCTGCTGGACTTCTGTTTGGCCCGTAAATCCCACAAAACACCTGTCGAAGGCCTGCTCTTCTTCTCCAGCAGCGAGATCTACGGAGATCCGGAGCCAGAGCACATCCCAACCCCAGAGCACTATTGGGGCCGGGTAAGCTGCACCGGCCCGAGAGCCTGCTATGATGAGTCAAAGCGTTTTGGTGAAACCCTGTGTGTGAACTTCGCTCATCAGCACGGGTTGCCGATAAAGATAGCTCGACCTTTTAACAACTACGGCCCCGGATTGAAAATCACCGACCGTCGAGTGCTTCCAGACTTTGCTCGAAACATCGTCCAGAACGAGGATATCGTCATCCTGTCAGATGGCTCGCCTACCCGCACTTTCTGCTATGTTTCGGATGCGATAGTCGGCTACCTGAAGGTCCTCGTCCGTGGTGGTGACGGCGAGGCATATAACATCGGGACGGAGCGACCCGAAGTCTCAATCGCGGATCTAGCTCACAAACTCGTGGCCCTAGGTAGAGAGCTTTGTTCATATACGGGGACAGTGAGGTTCGGGACGAGCGACGACCGTCAATATTTAATCGACAACCCAAATCGTCGTTGTCCCGTCATTGCCAAGGCGCGAGAGCAACTGGGCTATTCGCCCCAAGTCGACATCGATGATGGGTTGCGAAGAACACTTCTATGGTATCTCGAAAACCTGGAGGCAACAGAAGCTTAATGAACATCTCAATCATTGGAACTGGTTACGTAGGACTCGTATCCGGCGTTTGCCTGGCCTCTAGAGGTCACCAGGTTGCCTGCGTGGACATCGACGACAGTAAGATCCAACGGATAAACAACGGTGATCCGCCGATTCATGAAGACGGCCTCGAAGAGCTGTTGAGACAAACGTTGGGCAACAACAACCTCAAGGCAACCACTCAGCTCGATAAAGCGGTCCACGAGAGCGATGTCTCGATCATAGCCGTAGGCACTCCGTTTGACGGCCAGGCTATCGACCTGTCCGTTATTCGGCAGGTTAGTCGCAACCTCGGCAGAGCTCTCGCCAGCAAGACGGGCTATCATGTGGTGGCCGTCAAGAGCACGGTGGTTCCAGGGACGACCGAGGAAGTTGTTCTGCCCATTCTCGAAGAGGCATCCGGAAAACTTGCCGGACGTGATTTTGGCGTAGGAATGAATCCTGAGTTCTTGCGAGAAGGCGTTGCTGTTAAAGATTTTCTTGACCCCGATCGCGTCGTAATAGGCGGCATCGACGCAAGAACTCAGACCGTCCTCGCCGAACTGTACTCGGTCTTTCCGGGGGTCGATATTGTCAAGACCACCACAAGAACCGCTGAGATGATCAAGTACGCCACTAACAGCCTGCTGGCCACCCTAATTTCGTTCAGCAATGAACTGGCGAACCTTTCCAGCAGCGTAGGGGGGATCGACATCGCTGACGTCATGAAAGGGTTACATCTCGACCGACGGTTGAACCCAATTAGTAGTGACCGTTCGCGGACATCCCCCGGCATCTTATCCTATCTCAAGCCCGGCTGTGGTTTCGGTGGCAGCTGCTTTCCCAAGGATGTCAAAGCGCTCATAGCCCATGGTCAAAGGGTAGGCCAACCGATGTCCATTCTCCAATCCGTGATCGACACTAACGAAAAGCAGCCATTGAAAATGCTCGATCTCCTGAAGAAACACCACCGTGACCTCAGGGACCTTAACGTGGCGGTCCTGGGACTGGCCTTCAAGCCCGGCACAGATGACATCAGGGAGTCCCCCGCGATCCCGATTCTGCGGGAGCTTCTCGGGGGGGGCGCGAAGGTCAAAGCCTTCGACCCGGTGGCCGCCCCCGCTATGGAAGAACTATTTTCCGGAGAGTCCATGTCCTATCACAGTCAGCTTGACGAGACGATTGATGGGGTCCAAGCTGTGCTTGTCGTCACGAGTTGGCCAGAGTTCTCCGATTTGCCTCTCAGGCTGTCGGCTGACACCCTACTCATTGACGGCAGGGGGATTTTCGAGAAGGCCTCTGTTCGCAGATACGAAGGAATCGGTATCGCGTGACCGGTCTGGTAGTATACTCAGCGGACCTTTTGGCCTCGAGTAGAGGTTTATATTTTTAGAGAGATGTGCATGAGGGACATCAAGACATTGAAGAAGCGCTTCACCTGAAACCGTCAGCCGCTCAACGCCAGATGCTCTTTTGAGTACGGAAGTGGGCGTTGCCATTTTCGCAGGTTTCACCCTAAGGTGCATCATAGCGCCTCTAAGGAAAGGCTACGAATGAGTAGGGACAAAATACTTGTAACCGGAGCATCTGGTCTTATCGGAAGTGCGCTAGTCAAACTTCTTGTGGAGCAAAAACGAGACGTACTTCCTACCGCGCGGCGAAGCATTGGTTTGCTAACGCAAGAATTTGGCGTCGCCTGTTCCGAACTGGATGTCATGCGGGACCTGCCAGACCTTAAGGGCATCGAAACGATCGTCCACTGCGCCACTCCGAACAACATCCAATCTCAGGAAGAGGATGGTGGCCTACCGCTTGCCGTCATGGGGACACATAGATTGCTCAAAAAGGCCGCCATGGAGGGCGTCAAGCGTGTGGTGTATCTTTCGACGATTCAAGTCTATGGCACCGAGTTGCGCGGAGACATTGATGAAACGACTCCCGTTAACTGCGAGACGGTTTACGGACTCAATCACTTCCTAGGGGAGGAAGTATGTCGCCACATTGCGCAGACATCCGGGCTCGACATCGTCGCGCTACGACCGTCAAACGTGTACGGCGTGCCGAGCGTCTCGACGGTTGACCGAAGCACGCTTGTACCGACATGTTTCGTCAATGAAGCCTTCGTCACCGGGAAAATACGGCTGCACTCGTCAGGACGACAAATGCGCAATTTTATCTCAACGGACGAACTCGCCCTAGCAATTGCCCAGTTGATAGATAATTTTCCGCGAGGCTATACCGTGGTCAATGCCGCTTCTCTCTGGGGTGCACGCATCTGCGATATCGCCGAGATGGTCGGCCATACCTGGCAGGTTCTGAGGGAAAGTCCGTTAGAAATTCAGGTGCTATCAGACAAGCCGGAGGACCCGGGAGAATTTACCTTTACATCTCGTCATCTTTCGCCAACGCTCTCGAAAGAGGCTTCTCGGCGACGCATGACGGAGGTGATTACCTGTTTAATAGAAACCAAATCAGGCATCAAGGTGAGATCAGCATGACAATGAATCCTATCAAGCAATTCTTTAGTGAGCGCCAGGCCGACATTGTGGAAATGGGCAAGGACGCGGAACTTCGGCGAAAATCCATAGATTGGATGCATCACGCTGACCGTTACAAGTATACATATAACTACACCTGGATGGGGCGTCCAATCATCAAGTTTCCTAATGACATGCTGATCCAGCAGGAGTTGATGTGGAAGCTCAAGCCTGACCTGGTGATTGAAACTGGAATTGCCCATGGCGGCTCTATTATCTTCACGGCTTCCATGATGGAGATGATGGGCATCGACGGTGAGGTCGTCGGCGTCGATATTGATATCCGCCAGCATAACCGTGACGCGATTGAAGCACACCCCATGATGAAAAGGATTACCATGTATGAAGGCGATTCTGTCGCACCAGACATGGTGGAGAAGGTGCGTCGCCATACGGAAAACAAGAAATGCATCATGGTGATTCTCGATTCATTGCACTCGCATCGGCATGTTCACAAAGAATTGCATGCCTATGCAGAGATGACCTCGGTGGGTAGCTACTGCATACTGCCTGACACCTTCATCGAATTTTTCCCTAAGGGCTATTATGCGGATAGCAGACCGTGGGATGTCGGGGATAATCCTTACACTGCTATGCAGCAATACCTCTCAGAGGTGGATTTCTTCGAAATCGACAAGAATCTGACCCATAAGGCGATGATTACCGAGACTATCGATGGTTACCTGAAACGAGTCCGCTGACGATGACGCTCAAGATAGCTGATACTGCGCAGATTTCCAGTCTTGCTCACATTGAAGCCTCACAAAGAGGTACGCTGATCGAAATTGAAGATCACGTTTATATCGATTCTTTCGTTCGCATCCGGCCCGTCGGTGGGGATGGCCCTGTACGCATAGGCAAGAACAGCTTTATTAACGCCGGAACAGTAATTTTTTCTGGCAACGGTGTTCAGATTGGGGAATGGGTACTGATCGCGCCGAATTGCACCCTCGCTCCAACCAACCACGCATTCAAGTCGCGCAGTCAAACGATCCGCCATCAAGGTTTTTTGCCCAGCAAAGGCGGCATAGTCATAGAGCGAGACGTCTGGGTGGGAGCGGGCTGCATCCTTCTTGACGGTACGATCTTGCGCGAAGGCTGCATCATTGGAGCAGGGTCAGTGGTGCGTGGCGAGGTCGAGGCATTCTCGATTCAGGCGGGCAATCCGTTACGGAAGATCGGCATGCGGGGGGAAGAACCGTTTGATGGAAGTGATGAAGACAGAAAATAGACCCCAGGCTCAAGGGGCTGAGTCGCTTGAGGAATTTATTACGACGTTCAACCTACTGGAGGCGGAAGCAGACCTATTTTCGCGGTGCAAAGACACAAGGGCATTCCGCTGGTGGGACATCGTCAGATACACCGTTCAGTTTGCCGTGGCAACGGAGAAGAACCTTATTGGGGCAAGAAAAGAAACCCCCCCCACCAAATCTCAACGTCTTCGTAGCTTGGCAAGACACATTGCAGGGCTCGGCAAGTTCATTCAATCCTTCGTCTCACTTAAATCAGGAAAAATCGATACTCTCTACGTATCCACCCGTTCGCTTCAAGCAGCTTCCGCGCCGTTCCTAGAGAAAGCGACGTGTATCCTGTACGTCAACAAAACAGGTACCACGGACTCGCCCCATCAGGCGCTGTCAAAATTGACGATAGACTTTCTGCTTCGGTGTATCGTTCCACTGTTTCGCGTGCCTCCAGAAGTTGCTTTGGAAGCGTCAAGGATTTCGGCCGCCATCAGAGACCGATTCGATGTGCAGGCCGACTTGTCAAACCCCATGCTTTACAAATACAGGCAAGCGCGCGCAAGTCTCTGGATGTGGGGGGTCATCCTGAATCGTTTACCGGCGCTCAAGCGCATTCTCTTCGTCAATGATGATACTCTAAAGTCCTTGGTCTCACTGGCACACGGAAAAGGAATCGAGACCATCGAGATTCAGCATGGCTATATGGGGAAGGCCCATTTTGCTTACAGTTATCCGTCTCTGCCTTCTGGTCTATCGACCTTGCCAGACAAGATTCTAATCACTCGTGACACAGGCGATATCGTCGTTCCAATCCCCAAGCTCACGGCAAACAAGGCTGAACGTTCTACCTCCGAAGAGCGCCGTCGGGATATCGACATCCTGGTCGGAGGAAGCCCGACACGTTCAGAGGAAATGCGTCAAATCGTTGAGGCGCTGGCAGAGACTGGTCTTTGCATCGCGGTGAAGCTTCACCCGGCCCAAACGGAGGAATCATCAGGTCTTCGGCCTTTGTTTCCAGCTGATCTCGTTACAATTTTTGACGGAGGAGAGGATTTTCAGGCCCTGGCGAATCGTTCTCATATATACATTCCCGCAAATCCCACTTCGACCACCGTTTTTGAAGCCGTCGAAGCCGGTGCCGATTTGATTACGATCAATTACGATGGACAGAAAATCACCAGCATCTGCGACCCAATTGCTACCGCTCAGGTGGACAGCTTCGACTCGCTGCGTGATACGGTCATCAACCATCTAGAGCGGAGGCTATTGTGAATTTCGACTGGAGCCAGACGGCTGATATCGATGAAGACGACGTGGTCTATCGATCCGTGCCGGAAGGATTTGTGCCTCGCGTGACGGTAGGCATGCCTACTTTCAATCGCGCTGATACCATCAGAAGGGCACTTACATCCCTGGCACAGCAGCGGTTTCGTGACTTCGTGCTGGTCATCTCTGATAACGCTGGCCGGGACCCTTTGACGCTGGAAGCCGTCAAAGAGTTTCAGAGCCGTCTACCGGCTGTCATTTTGGTGGCGCAGGCTGAAAACAAAGGCGCATTGAGCAATTTTCACTACCTTTTGTCCGTGGCCAAGACCGACCTCTTCATGTGGTTGGCCGATGATGATGAGATCACAGACAGCTATCTAGAGGATCTGGTTGCATTACTCGACAACGATTCCCGGGCCGTCACAGCGTTTGGATATGGGCGCCTTATGAAAGGCCCTGAGTTGCAAACACCTCAGCCCCAACATATCGAGAGAAACACTCTTAAGAGGGTTGTTAAGTTTGTCAGCGGTCCAAGTGATGATTTCTTTTTCTATGGATTGCATCGCACCGCTGCAATGCGCAGATGTCATTTCCGTGATTTTCTTCCTCCTAACCAGGGGGTGTTGACAAACTGGTGCTATGTATTTTTGTTCGACATGGTCCTTCAGGGGCCGATAGCCTACGCGCCGAATGCGGGTTGGATATGCCACGGTGATGTCGAGAAGCAATACCACAAAGCCATGGCGCTTGGTATGCGCGATCGGCTCAAAACCCTCATTCGCCGGCTCAACGTTTACGGACTTTATTGCGCCAAGGCGTTCAATAAAGATCCCATGCTTTTGCCTCCTGTTTTCGTTGCCTCTCTGTACGGCTTATTCAGTGACGTGGCTTTGGCGGCGAAGCGAATTCTTGCAAGACTTCGATGACACGACGAACCGTGAATTCTTCCAACCGCCCGCCTGGGTGGGACCGAGAAATGCCAAAAGGTCCGAAGCACCGACTGGCGAATCGCTCGAGCGATGACAAAGTCAATCCTGCTCTGTTCTAAGAGTCACTACGCCGCCAACATTCTGCTTAGGGCCGCAGCTCTCGGCTGCTCACCAGATTTGGTACTCACCGGAACCAGAAGTGGGGGCCGGGGCAACAGGCTGAAGGGGTTTCTGGAGATTTTGAAGCGTGGTTTTCGACCGGCTGCAAAGGTGTTGTCAGCGAAGCTCAATCCGCCGCTTATGGAAGGGCTCGCTCCAGAGGTGCGCTGGGGTGGCGTCTTCAACTCGGAGCAAATGGTCGAAGAGATCAAGGGGTTTAAGCCCGACTTTATTTTCTTGGCCGGTTGTCCCATTATCTCCGAAGAAATCCTATCACTGGCTCCTTTAGGGGTGTACAACGCTCACCCTGGGCTGTTGCCATGGTGTAGGGGAGTCGGAGTTGTCGAACAGGCAGTGCTGCGAGCAGTGCCGGTAGGCATCACCATCCACCGAGTGGACCCCGGAATCGATACGGGAGATATCGTCCATCGCGAATTAATACCACTTTCTCCCTCTATCACAGCCGCAGCTTTACGGGAGCTAACCTACGATATGCAGGCCGGCGCCTTTGCAAGATTCATGTCTAGACTGAGGAAAAGTGGTCAGGCGGCGGCAGCAGCCAAACAAACAGAACGCTACAAGATTTGCGGTTGGCCAAGCCCCCAAGAATTGGAAAAGGTCGAACAGATACTAGCCGGAGGTAGCTATCACCGACTCGTGGAGGACTGGGTCAAGAGTTCAGGCCGAGTGCTCCCCCTAGAGTTCACCCCTAGTTCTGTTGCAGAGCGGTTCAAGGTTCGTTGAGTATCTCCAGTCTTAAGATCTACTCCGAAGTGAAGTCACGTGAATTCTCGTACCTCTTTGAGTTCGTCGGGCTTTCTTTGGGTGTCAATATGGTGGAGGTTCCGCCTGACCAGGCGTCTCTATGCTACGGGGAAAGTCGTTCAGCCGGGGCAGAACTCTTTGTACTCCGAGGCTTGAGAGCGTCCGGACCGCTAGAGGTGGATTCGGATGGCAACCTGAGTTTTGACATCTTCGAGGAAATCGCGGAGTTTCTCCTGGACAAACGAAACAAGACACTCCCCTGTGATTTGGACAAACACGGAAGGGTGCCATACAGCCACTTAGCCCAAGGTGTTCACCTCGGTCTGGCACCTGTTAACCAGATTTTATTGAAACTGAAGCAGATCTTAAAGCAGCACCTGGGCATCCGATGCCTTGACATTTGGCCTGAAGGAAAGAAGTGCGCCGTGGTCCTGACCCATGATGTTGACCACCCGATTAATGTGCGGCCCTTCGAGGTCTTGAAGGAGATCCCCAAGCTTTTGTTGCGACCCAATCTGAGAAGTAAGTTCAAGATTCCGCGTAAGATTATTAAGTCAGGTTTTGCAGCTCTAAGCGGTCAAGGCTATCACTGGGCATTTGACCACATCATTAAGGCCGAGTCAGCTCAGGGCTTTCGGAGCACATTCTTTTTCGCCTCCAGAACAGACGAAGAGGGGCATTCTTTAGATGTTGAGTATGAGGTTTCCGAGGATAGGTTTCGACGTTTGTTCAAGCAGCTTTCGGCTCTCGGGTTTGAAATCGGCCTTCACGCCTCGTATCTTGCCTACCGAACCCGGGGTGCTTTTCAGATCGAAAGAACTCGCTTGGAAGAGGCTGCGCAAACGTCCGTCAGGGGGCTTAGACACCACTTTTGGCACATGTCCGTCCCCTTTTGGAACACCCTCGGACGGCACTTTGAAGCGGGCTTCGAGTACGACGCATCCGTAGCTTTTAATGACCATCCAGGATTTCGGCTCGGCACAGGATTGCCTTTTTTTCCCTGGGATCCGATCGGAGGGAAAAAAATAGGGACACTTCAAATTCCAACGGTTGTCATGGATGGTGCGGTTTTTGATAGACCCGCAGAGACTAAGACATGGAGTTCAATTGTGAAGCCACCTGCCACAGGGGTTGCGGAGGGGCTCGAAAAATTGCAGGACACACTAGACAAATTGGCCGATTGCTCGGGAGTCGGCGCTGTTGATTGGCACGTACGGATGTGTTGGGCTCAGAATAAGCGGTTTAGCGAGTGGGGAGAGTGTTACGAACTATTTCTCAAAGAACTGGGTGGCCGCTCCGACATTTGGGTTGCGACCTGCAGTGAAATCACGAACTACTGGCGGGAGCGGGCCGACAAACTCCGGCATGGGGTAGTTTAGAAACGCTGCCTGGAGGTTTCAGGACGCGGCATGTGACTCGCCGAGCACCTTCTGCGAGAAAACTGTCGTTTTCAGCCAGGCGCTGGACCGGGCGTGTCCAACTTCTTTCCCTTGTCTGTTCAAAGGATGTTCCCGCCCATCCCCGTGAAGGAGAGGATGTGTGCGACGGAGTAAGCATCAGCCCGCGAGGGTTGACCCGAGCGGTGCTGTCCTGAACATCAGGCTCGGCGAAGGACCGGTTGGAAGCCAAGAGAACCAGAGGAGCCATTCCAGTTTGAAAGTAGCCTATCTCAGTTTCGGTAGTCCCGTCATGGCTATCGGCTACGTGCGAAAGATGGTTCGCCAGATGACCGTTTGGCGAGAACTGGGCGCTGAAGCCGAGTTTATCGCGCTGGCTTGCGCCAAAGGGACCCTGAAAGACGTTCCGGTTCGTGAGGTTCCCTCCCTTATAGCGCCTCCGCAAGGGCGGAGTTGGTGGGCGCATTTGTTGTATTATTCACTGCGCAGCCTTTCGGCCCGGGCCCTGCGGCAGACCCTGCGGGAGTCTGAACCCGACCTGGTATATTTACGCCAGTCGCTCTGGTGGCCCGGTATGCTCTGGGCTTTACAGGACTTTCCATTCGTTGTGGAAATGAACAGCAACGATGTCGAGGAAGCGCGCCACCGGGGAGGGCTACGATCCTCGCTCCACCTCTTGACCCGAGAATGGCTCCTTCGCGGAGCCCGAGGTCTGGTGAGGGTCACCGACGAGATAGGCGAAGTTCTTCCGGCGGAGATTCCCAGTATAACCATTACCAACGGAGCGCACATTGATCCTCTCGCCTTCCGGCCCCCCCCGAACAACCCGAGGCCTCGCCTCATCTTCGCCGGCTCTCCGAATCAACCGTGGCACGGACTGGAGAAGGTGCGCCGATTGGCGACCCTCCTACCCGAGGCCGAATTTCACGTTTACGGCGAGCCCTGCCCAGGTCCGGCGAATATCATCAATCACGGCTTTGTTCCCCACCAGCAGTTGGCCGAGGCCTATGCTGGCGCCGACGCCGGTATCGGTAGCTTGGCGCTGGAACTCAACGGAATGCGCCAAGCGTGCCCCCTTAAGGTCCGGGAATACCTGGCCCACGGCCTCCCCGTGATGGCCTCTTACGAAGACCCTGATTTGAGTGGGGCTAGCTACTATCTGGACCTCCAACTCGAGAGCGTTTCTTCAGACGCGCTGGCGGAGCGCGCTCGAGCCTTTCTCGCCTCTTGGAACGGTCGACCTCTACCCGGCGAGGATGTGCGCCGGAGAGTCGACGACCGAGCCAAAGAGAGTGCCCGGCTGGATTTCTTCGCTCAAGTGGCGGGCAGCAGATCGTAGTGTGGCAATCTGTAGCGCCACTGCGCCAAAGAACTCGCGAGTGACGCAGAACTGGCGACGGAGAGTTTTTGGAGTTAGCCTGTGGCCACCGTCTGCTTAAGATGCTTTGCGGTGATGCGGGCCATCCTCCGGGCGGAAAAGCCGTCTCCATAGGGAGTTCCAAATCGAGGCTCCGTTTGCTGGGCTAACAACGCGGGCAGCTCTTCGAGAGCCTCGCCGGCCAAAATATTGCAGTTGTTTTCCAAGGTCTCGACCCACTCGGTCTCGGAACGCAGAGTGATACAACGCTTACCTAAAAGATAAGCCTCTTTTTGCAGGCCACCGGAATCGGTAACCACGCATTGTGAGAACTTCTGATAAGCCAGGCAATCCTGATACCCTACTGGATCAACAAAGTCAATGTTGGGAAAGGCCTCTCTGGGCATACCCTCCCTCTCCATCACACCGCGCGTTCGAGGATGGACCGGAAAGACAACCGGGACGGGAGCTGCATTGAAAGCACGGAGGATGGATGCTAGGCGCTCGGGCTTGTCGGCGTTAGAGGGACGATGGATGGTGGCAAATATGTAATCACTCTCCCGCTTTGGAGAGAGTCCCTGGGAACGCTGGCGCAGGACGTCGCACATCACATCGCCCGTGTTATGAACTCCCTTCCGGAGCCCCTCATCGGCCAGATTCTTCACGGCCGTCTCAGTTGGCGCGAAAAGGAGAGTAGACAGGTGGTCGGTGACTACTCGATTGATCTCCTCTGGCATGGACCGGTTGAAACTTCTCAGACCGGCCTCGATATGAACCAGAGTAATGCCTAGCTTGGAAGCCGCCAGGGCTCCTGCCAGAGTGGAGTTGGTGTCGCCGTAGACGACGACCGCTGCCGGCTTACGCTCAAGCAGAAGCTGTTCGAGAGAGAGCAACATGGACGCCGTTTGCGCGCCGTGCAATGGAACTCGTGACGTGTCCTCCAGAACGAATTCCGGCTCAGGTATACCGAGTTCGTCGAAAAAGACCCGGCTCATATTGTGGTCGTAGTGCTGACAAGTGT
The DNA here is from genome assembly GCA_050250895.1 of Vulcanimicrobiota bacterium. GTDB lineage: Bacteria > Vulcanimicrobiota > Xenobia > Xenobiales > JADMJV01 > CAYRFU01. The sequence goes on from JBFWNU010000009.1 coordinate 292,922, forward strand.
GGGCGGTCAATGTGTCGAAATGCTCGTTGAATGCCTCCATCACCGGCTTATGTTTGATGAATTGGGGCCGGGCTCCCACTACGCAAATGACGAGAGGTCTCATGATCAACTCTTCCCTGAAATGGACGAGTGTTGGTCGCTCGGTCCTAAGTTCCTGCTCCGCTCCTTCCAGCTTGAGGTGGCCATCGAAAGAAGGGAGCTATCAGAAGCGGGGAGCTTAAAAGTGGAGCACCCTTCTCCCGGGACTGGTGGGCATGGTTCGGCCGACCGGTGCAGCTGTAATTCGGGTGGTGTTTACCAGGCCTAGCCAATTAGAAGGACAGTTCGGTCAGGTTGGTAAACAGCGCGCCAGGAGGTGGAACGTGCTGATTGAACCGCTCCCATTGAACGGGGCTCACTTGGTCACCTTGGAGCCTCGGGGAGATGAGCGAGGCTTTTTCGCTCGCTTCTTTTGCCAGAGGGAGTTCTCGGAAGCTGGGTTGTCCAGCAGTTTTGTGCAGGTGAATAACTCTTGGAGCCGCGAGAAGGGCACCCTTAGAGGCCTTCACTACCAACTTGGGCCCAGCCAAGAGACCAAACTGGTGCGCTGCATCTCTGGTCGGGTTTGGGACGTGATCGTCGATCTTCGTCCTGGGTCTGAAACCTTCCGAAGTTGGCACGCGGAGGAACTCTCAGCGGCCAACAGGGCCATGATGTATGTTCCAAAGGGTTTTGCACATGGGTTTATCACGCTAGAGGAAGGTTGCGAGTTGATTTATCTAGTGGACGAATTCTATGCCCCAGAACAGGAGCGAGGGCTGCGTTGGGATGACCCCTGGCACGGCATTGAGTGGCCTTTGAGCCCAACGGTTCTCTCGGCTCGGGACCAATCCCACCCAGACTTTTCTCGCCAATGGCATCTGGGGGAGTGACGTTGGAGTGGCGGAACAACTCGGCGAACTGGCAAAGTTACCAGCTATGTTCCCACGGGGTGTAACTCAAGTTGCCTCAACCAGCCTTTCGCCCTGAAGGCTTCTCATCGCTTGAACCTCCAACAGAATTCGCTCCAGTGTATTCGTTCGCACGTCTTCGCGAGCCAAGACGGACAGGGTCTCATTCCTGGTCAGGTCGACTTCACCCAACCTGGCCGTCAACGTCTCTGGTGATGCGACGTGGCCTAACCTCCACAACCGGGTGCTCAGACAATCTCGTGGAGTGGAACTGGTCGGGTATAGGCAGATATCGGTCGGCTCAATTCCAGGTCTTCCAGGGCGGGCTGCCTTCTTCCCAAAGCTTCTCCAGGTGGCGCTTATCACGTAATGTGTCGACCGGTTGCCAGAAGCCGCGGTGAAGGTAGGACGTGAGTTCCCTCCGTCGCGCTAGCTCCTCCATAGGACTGTGCTCCCAGGGCGTTTGATCCCCTTCGATGAAGTCAAGCACTTTGGGGCTCAAGACGAAGAAACCGCCGTTCATCCAGTTAGCACCGGTCGGTTTTTCGCGAAAAGCCGTAACTTTGTCCCCGTCTAGCTCCAACGCACCAAAGCGGCCCGCAGGCTGGATAGCTGTCACGGTGGCAAGGGTGCCAGCTTGACGAGCGAAGCCTATTAGTTGCGTGATGTCGACATCGGCGACCCCATCACCATAGGTCATGCAGAACGGCTCCTCCGGGTCGAGATAGCTGGCGATCCGCTTAAGCCTCCCGCCGGTTTGGGTATGAAGCCCCGTGTCTACGAGCGTCACCGACCAGGGTTCCGAGGCGGAACTGTGCACCTCGACCCTATTTTCGGCCAGATGCAAGGTGACATCGGCATTGTGGAGGAAGTAGTTCGCAAAATACTCTTTAACATAGTAGGCCTTGTAACCGAGACAGATCACAAAATCGGTGAGCCCATGCGATGCGTAGATCTTCATGATATGCCACAGCAGTGGCTTTCCACCGACCTCAATCATGGGCTTCGGACGCACTTCAGTTTCCTCACTGATTCGGGTGCCGAAACCACCGGCGAGTATGACGGTCTTCATTTGCTGTTAAGCCCTCTATTCCTGAACGCCTCGCGATCGGCCGTCGCTTTCTGAGCGCGACTGACGCTCTCCTGCTTCAAATTGGACTAGGCCATCGGTTTCAAAGAAATCTCTCAATGGTCGCGCTTGCACGCGGAAAAGATGGGATGAGAAGGTCAACCCGGAGTCGTCAGAAGACACTCCAGCCAATGGAAGCACCCGAGGGGGATGAACTCGCTCGTGCTCGGGATGGGCGTCGAGGTACTTGTGGCCCATGCGCGGGAAGTGCGACTTATTCACTCTGCAGAGGTGAAGAACGATAGACTCGATGCCGAAAAACTGGCCAGGTTGTGCCGGCTAGACCCTCATTCCTGTATCCGATCACGCATAGAAACGACGAGCACCAGGACGACAGCCAGTATCTCAAAGCCAGGGACCTCCTGGTGAATCACGATGCATAACCAACCACAGCAGGCGCGGGCTGAAGAGCGTCGGGCTCGGACTCCCAGGACTTCGATGCGCGCAACCTCCCTCAAGCACGCGGAAACTCTTTCAAGAGCGTGGCCCCGCACTCGGGGCCGCTCTGGCACCGCTCTTGGAGGCACAAAAGGGTCTGTCTGAGAAATCGGTCGATATGACAAGCATCTGGAGGAGATTGACCCGGGGCAAATACCAACTTGAGGGCCACACGACCGGGGTTAGGCGCAGAGGTCTCGTCACGGAGCGCAGGACATCGCTAAACGAGCGTGGAACCCGCCGTTCTTCTGGGTCAGCCTCAAGCGTGGAGGCAACACGGAGGAAGCACGATCAATAGCGTCAGGCTGGTCGAGGTGCGCAATACCTGGAAAGGCTCAACACCACATTGATGCTTGACCTAGAACCTGTGTTTTGCTCAACGACCGACCGATACCTGCCAACTCAAGTTCCTCCTACCAATTTGGAAAAAATTGAGTTGCGGCCCAGTTCGATGCGTGAAGGAAAGAAGAATTCATGTTATTCCAAGAAAGGCTGAGGCTTACGAACCAGTCGCTGGTAATCGCTGAGATCGCCCAAAATCATGACGGGTCATTGGGTATGTGTCACGCTTACATCGACGCACTTGCTGATGTCGGGGTGCATGCTATCAAGTTCCAGACGCACATCGCCTCTGAAGAGTCGACCGTCGATGAACCGTTTCGAGTGAAATTTTCGCAGCAGGATGCTTCAAGGTATGAATACTGGCGCCGGATGGAGTTCACCGAAGACCAGTGGATAGGCTTAAAGACCCATGCCGACGAGAAGGGATTAGAATTTCTAAGTACTCCCTTTTCGGTCGCCGCCGTAGAGATGCTTGAACGTATCCAAATTCCCGTCTGGAAGGTCGGTTCCGGAGACACCCTATCAGGCGAGTTGCTGACCGCGATGCTTGCCACCAAGCGTCCAATGATTGTAAGCACCGGCATGAGCGCTTGGGCAGAGATTGACGAAGTCGTCGGTCTTCTAAGAAAGGCTGATACGGAGTTCTGCCTGATGCAATGCACCAGCATGTACCCGACCCCTTTCCCTTCGGTTGGATTGAATGTCTTGGATGAGCTGACGCAGAGGTATGGCTGCCGTGTCGGCCTTTCTGACCACACGGGTTCTCTGACGCCCGCTATGGCGGCAATGGCGCGGGGATACAATCTAATCGAGCTCCATGTGACCTTCGACAAACGTATGTTTGGACCGGACATCTCCGCTTCCGTTACGGTCAACGAAATTGGGCGGCTGATGCGTTACTCGGAAGCGCTTCAAGAGATGAACGCGAACCCCGTCGACAAGGACGCGATGGCCTCAAAACTGAGGAACCAGAAGGAACTCTTCGCCAAAAGCGTAACGCTCAGAGTTGACCGAGCCGCGGGCCACGTGATAGAACCATCGGACATTGTGCCTAAGAAGCCCGGCAGTGGCATCCCCTGGGGTGACCGAAATCAGGTGGTTGGGCGACGCCTCAAACATCAGGTGGCGAGCAATACATTGTTGAGAAGGGAGGACCTGGAGTAATGCGCAAAGTGTGTGTCGTCGTGCATAGTCGCGCCAATTACGGACGAATCAAGTCTGTCGTTCGGGCCGTTAAGGAGCATCCCAAACTCAAGCTACAACTACTAGTAGGCTGTTCAGCTTTGTTGCACCGTTTTGGTTCGGTCATTAACATCATGCGGAACGATGGGTTCGTCGAGGACGCCGTCGTCCATTGCATTCTGGAGGGTGAGACCCCCACGACTATGGCGAAGTCGACAGGATTGGCCATCATCGAACTAGCGACGCATTTCGAGAACCTTAAGCCGGATGTGGTCGTCACCGTGGCCGACCGGTTTGAGACGCTGGCGACCGCCGTGGCCGCAAGCTATATGAATATTCCTGTCGCCCATACCCAGGGTGGTGAGGTCACGGGTTCGATCGATGAGTCGGTTCGGCACGCGATCACGAAGTTGTCGCATGTGCACTTTCCGGCGACCGAGCGTGCTCGCGACTACGTGATCCGCATGGGAGAAGATCCGGAAACGGTCTTCTTGACTGGTTGTCCGGCGATCGATCTCGTTGCGGAGTTGGACCTGACCTTACCGCCGGATCTTTTTCAGCGCTACGGCGGGGTGGGTGACGGCCTGTCGGTTGACAGGGACTACATCGTAGTGCTCCAACATCCGGTCACCACGGAATACGGTAGCGGCTTCCAACAAGTCCGTGAGACAATCAGTGCCGTCCATCGCCTGGCCCAGGAAGGGCTCCAGGTAGCCTGGTTGTGGCCAAATGTCGACGCTGGTTCTGACGACATTTCCAAGGGCATTCGCACTTTCAGAGAGCACAACAAAGCGGAGAATATGCACTTCTTTCTCAATTTTGAGCCGGAGGACTATGCTCGCCTCATCGCCAACGCCAAGTGTCTGATTGGAAATTCCTCTTCCGGTTTGCGCGAAGGCGCATTTCTAGGAGTGCCGTGCGTCAACATCGGCACTCGCCAGTCAGGGCGTGAGCAGGGCCCCAACGTAATGAACGTCGACTATGATGCCGAGGAGATCCTCCACGCGGCCTGGGCGCAGATCGCTCACGGCAAGTACCCCACTTCGGAACTGGTCGGCGACGGAAAAGCGGGTGAAAGAATCGCCGAGGTCCTGGCCAAAACCACGTTTCAACTCCAGAAGAAGATCCACTACATTTATGAGTAGGCCATGTTGTCTTCATTTTGCATAATTCCAGTTCGAGGCGGGAGCAAAGGTATTCCGAGGAAAAATCTGGTCCCATTCCACGGCGTTTCCCTGCTCGAATGGACCATCATGCAGGCCAAGAGCGTCTACGCCTCGGACAATGTCTTCGTATCCACCGAGGACGAAGAGCTCGCGCAGGTGGCTGAGAACTGCCGTGTGCGACTCGTCAACCGGCCGGCTGCCCTGGCTCAGGATGACAGCACTACGAACAGTGTGGTCGAGCACTTGCTAGGGGTCATAGACCCCCGGGGCGATCAATACCATCACTTCACTATTCTCCAGGTCACCTCCCCCCTACGGACCGCCGAAGACGTCTCCAAAGCCGAGGCCCTGATGAGCTCGGGTGAATACGATTCCGTCATCAGCGCTTTTCACGAAGACGAGGCTCATCCAGCCAAGATGTATATTCTACGGGATGGTCAGGCCGAGTCTGTTGCTCCCACCATGCAGCACACGCGACGGCAAGACCTTCCCAAAGCCTATCGCAGAAACGGTGCGATTTTCGTTTGTACACGTGACTTTTTCGATCGCACAGGGTTATTGTGGGGAGGTCGATTGGGACTGGTCGAGATGCCGCGATGTCGCTCAGTTGACATTGATACCCCTGGTGACCTCGAGCGCGCACAGCGGACGTATGAAGAATGCAGAACTCGATGAGCGGGTCCTGCCAAGCGTTACGCCAGGCGCGAGATAACCTTGGTGCCGGTGTTCCCCAAACATTGCGCACCAAGTCGCATCCTCCATCCCCGCAATTGGTCAAGTTTTCCCTCAAAACGTGGCGAAATCCCTATCAAGAGAATCGCCGCCCGAGCATCACGCGTCAGACTCCGCGACTACCTGGTCGATAGGATTTACGTCTAGGGCAGACACAGGTGCGCGCGCAAGCTTGGGCAAGGCGAGGAGAATGGTGAAACACAAATGAGCATGGACACAAACGAAACGAAAATCAAAATCACCTCTGCGGAGGTTCATCAGGCCTTCCAATCCGTATTGGCGCCGGGCGACGATGTTTTGATCCACGCCGCTCTAGGAAATCTCGGGCATTTCGAAGACGGAATTGAGGCCTTGATTCACTCGCTTTGCCAGTCCGTTACCGCAGCTGGGACCGTGGTCATGATGGCAGATACCCGGTCTTTTGCGAAAACTGGCACTTTTTCGTTAGACCAACCGAGCGAAACCGGTCTAATCACAGAACGTTTTCGTCAGATGGAGGGCGTGAGTCGTTCTTGCGTTCCGATGGTATCTTTTCTTGCGTGGGGAGCCCGTCGCGAAGAGTACACACAGTCTTACCACAGTCATCTGGATGGGACGGCAACAATCACACGGTTGCTTGAGAACGACGGAAAGATCATGTTGCTTGGTATCGGCTATGAAAAGTGCACACTCTATCACCTGGCTGAAGAGCGTCACAACGTACCCTACAACTTCTACAAAGAATTCAAGGGTGTTCTGCGGAGGGAGGGTCAGCCAGATGAACCTATTTCGCAACGCTATTATGTTCGCGAGGATATGTCGGTGAAAAAGAATCCTGCCGTAGCTGGGCATATGCTAGAAGCCAGGGGCCTGGCCCAAGTGGTCCCGCTCGGCAATGAATACGTTCGTGTGTTCCGTGCACGGGATTTCGATCGATGCTGCATGGAGGCTCTAGAGAAAGACCCGAAAGCGTTTTTGGCCTAAATGATCCTGCATCAAGCTGGTGCATCTGGTGTTTGAGCGGGCAGGGCGGGAACGCCGCTGCGATTGTCCTTGCGGAGGCGGGAGTTCTAGGCCCCCTACGACGGCCGCGTGGGTCTCGAGACCTTTCGGGCGCGTCATCCCTGAAAACGTTCTCGTCAGGCCGAGTGTTTACGATTACTTCACGGATGGGTATCCTTGGGCGTCGAGACTCGCCACAGAGGTCGAGTCTCGACGCCCGGAAAATCGTTGCTCGAGCCAGGAAACGTTCGACCCGCCAGACCTTTAGCGAAAGAGCAAGCACGAGCAACAGTCGGGGCGTAATAGCCAATGGAAAGACCTCAACGAGATATCAATGTTTGGCGCAAGGCCTGGGCCCTGCTAGACGATCGCGAAAGGCGCCACGCCTTTACTACGCTGTGTGTGGTGATCGCCGGAGCTATATCGTCTGCCTTCATGATCAGTTCGATCATGCCTTTTCTGGCGGTTCTGGCCGAACCGGATCAAATCCATACCCAGCCGCTGTTGTCCTGGGCGTATCAGTATTTTGGCTTCAGTTCCTCTTATGAGTTCCTGGCGGGGCTAGCCGCAGCATCTTTTGCCGTTATTGCGTTGGCGAGTGTCATTCAAGTCGTCAAGGCTTATGCCGTATTCAGATTCTCTCTGATGCGCATGCACACGATCAGTCATCGGCTCATGCTCAAGTATTTGCGGCACCCTTATGAGTTCTTTCTCGGTCGCCACTCTGGCGAGCTGGGCACACGACTTCTTGCCGAGAGTCGAGAGGTTGTCTTGCAGTTTCTGCGTCCTGCCACCGAACTCATCGCTTCCATTACAACAGTCCTGGCCATCGTTGGCTTGCTGCTGTGGATCGAGCCAGTCCTGGCCGTCTGTGCATTTCTTACACTCGGCTCTCTCTATGGAAGCATCTATGCGGTCGTTCGCAGTTACCTCAGGAGGCTGGGTCAAGAACGGTTGAGCTGCAACAGCGAACGATATCGTATCGCCTCGGAGGTATTCGGCGGGGTGAAGGAGATCAAGCTTCTCTGTAAGGAAGAGGCCTATCTAAAACGGTATGCCAAGTCGTCTCATGGCACGGCCCGCAGCGAAGTTTTGGTATGCACACTGTCAACGGTCCCGCAATTTGCTCTACAGGCTCTTGCGCTCGGTGGAATCTTACTGATTTGCATGGTGATGCTTGACCGGGGCTCCCACTCGCTCGAGGCAGCGTTGCCTCTGCTAGGAGTTTTTGCTTTCGCTGGTCAGCGACTTACGCCGGAACTTTCCATCATATATCGCTCGCTGGCGAATATTCAGGCGGGGAGCGCTTCGGTCGATGCAGTCTATGAGGATCTTTTCGGCCTCGACGATGGGATGTCACTGTCCACCGACGGGTCGAAAATTCGGCTGAAGCAATCCATCCGGCTCGATCGCATCTCCTATCGCTATCCATCTTCGGAGAGCGCTGGCCTCAACGACGTTGACCTGACCATTAAAGCGGGTGAACGCATTGGAATTGTGGGCACGACGGGAGCAGGAAAAACCACCCTGGCAGATGTGATTCTTGGGCTCTTGACACCGCAAGCGGGCGAACTCCTTGTCGACGGCGTTTCGATTACAGCCGACAATGTACGGGCTTGGCAGCAGAATGTGGGTTACGTTCCTCAGGACGTCTTCTTGATAGACGCCTCCATTGCGGAGAACATTGCTCTCGGTAACGCACCCGAGCAAATCGATCGTCAAAAGGTCGAGAGGTCGGCAAGTATTGCCAATCTCGAAGCCTTTGTTCGTGAGGATCTGCCGCAAGGCTACGATACGATGGTGGGGGAAAGAGGGGTTCGTCTTTCTGGAGGTCAGATTCAACGGATTGGAATCGCTCGGGCGCTTTATCACGACGCCGATTTTATTGTATTCGATGAAGCGACGAGCGCTCTGGACAATGTCACGGAACGCGACGTGATGAACGCTGTTGATGCGCTGCCCGGAGACAAGACAATCCTGTTGATAGCCCACCGCTTGAGCACGGTCAAACGCTGCGACCAGATTGTCGTATTGGACAAAGGGCGTATCGTCGGTTGCGGCCCCTGGGAGGCCCTGATGGAACGCAACGTCACTTTCCAAAGGATAGCAAGTAGCGGACAGCTGGCCTCCTAGAGCTTCGAGGAGCTTCGGCTTGCCCGCGTTGAAGATGTCCTTAGCACGGATGAGCCCACATCGCGGCGGCGCGGATATGCCTCGCAGTTCAATCGTTCAATCTAGGCTCTTCTTCGTTCTCCCGGCCAAGTTTCTGGCCAGCTAGACTCGGAGATCTCGGGAGGAGAACTGCCTCCGCACAAGACACCGCGCCTGGCCGCAACGCGAGAAGGACGAAACCCCTCTTTCCTCACCGCTCCACTGCTCTGTGACCCGTCGGTGAGCGTGCTTGGATTTGATGTCGCCGACGTGGTAGGCTGGGGCGTCGTTCTTTCACAACTGAATTCTAGGCCGTCGAGCCCGCTGCCAGGGCCTCCTGGTAGTTCCAGGGCATCCAGCTGGCGGGGTTCTTCAGCAGTTCGTCACCGTTGCGCTGAAGGGCCGTCAGGTAGTCGAAGGGGTTCACCTCGTTCAGTTCGCAAGTATGGACCAGACTGGTGAAAATGTCACCGACCTCCGCGCCTCTCTGGGTCTGGAAGAACAAAGCATTCTTCCGGTGCATGACGGCCTTCTTGAGCGCTCTTTCCGCCAGGTTATGCCGACCTCCAGGTTATGCCGCCTGGATTTGGCGGACCTCGTAGCTGCGCCGTTGGATGGCGCCCAGCGTGGCGGTAACGCGGCATAATCAGAGGCTCTCCAGAAAAGCCAGAAGTGGATCGGAGGGGCGATATCGTTGAGTGACTTCCCCGAGTGGCGCGGCGTGTGCCAACGCCCGCTCTTTGAGCCGGAGATCTGCGTGGATATAGATTTGGGTGGTTTCCAGCGATTCGTGCCCGAGCCAGAGCGCTATAACGCTGAGATCCACACCGCGCCAGAGAAGATGCATGGCGGCCGTATGGCGCAGCGTATGTGGTGTGACTGATTTTCGGGCCAGTGATGGGCACGTCTTGCTCGCGGTTTTCGCGTGGCGTGAGACGAGCTTTTGAAGGGCATCGGGGCTGAGAGTGCCGCCGTTCGAACTCGGAAAGACCCTGCTTTCCGGCCCGCCGCTACGTTGAGCGAGCCACTCGTCGAGCACGAAGGCAACCTCTGTCTGGCGTCAACTACTTTTGCCGGACTCCTTGCCTCATCCAAAAATCTTACCCTGCGTCTCCCAGCATCAAGAGATGCCCACAAGTTCTCTAGCTGGTTCCACCCTTACCGCCCGCAGTCTCAAAGGCTCCGCTGCGAGAGTCAATGGATCTGAGCTGTCGACCTCCACTACGCTCGATGACCTCCACTCCGCAACGCGACGTTGAAGCGTTCGAAGCAGAT
>JBFWNU010000010.1:0-197695 GCA_050250895.1 Vulcanimicrobiota bacterium
GAGCGAGATATATGTCGCGGGACCGCCCATTGGGCGGCCCCGTACGACAAACATGTGTTCCCTCGCTTCTCAGTGAAGGAAATTTCTCCGGAGAAGGTGGGGACGAACTTCCCGGACGCTGCACTAGTCTATCGGGGAGAAGCGATTCGCCTGGTGCCGTCGAATCTTTTCTTTATGGGCGCTTGCCTTGCCGCCATCCCCACCGCATCGAGCTGGGCGCGCCGGTCCAGACCGGCGCTTTCGCTGGTTCCGAAAAGGCGCGTACCCGGTGTGCCGCCCTTGAACGCGGGTCATTCAAAGCCGTCCCAACCCACCTTAGGCAGGTTCCTGGTGCGGGATCCCATCGGCTACAGCGGTGGCATGAACCTGTATGCCTACTGCGCAAACAATCCGCTCAACGCGGTGGACCCAAGTGGGTTGGAGGAGCTCGAACTCACGGAGGGGGCCAAGCACGTTTTCCAGAGCGGTCCGAACGCCCAGTTTTCTGGCGTGATTTTTGCCTACAGAGTTACATACAATACTGATACCGGTGTGGCGAAAGTCCGAGTTTGGGTAAACAACACCAGTGACAACTACGCCCAACTCACGCCTTGCCTCACCTAGAATGTAACTCTTGCGAGGCCGTTGCCTCACGAGTAGAGTAACCCGATGGTCGGGAGGAAGTTTGGTGAGGACATCAATGAGTCGCCAGTCCAAGAGAGAGCTGCTGTATCAGGTGGGACCCCGTTACCGGGAGGCGCGCGGGGACCAGAAGACCGCCATTCTGAATGAATTCGTGTTGGCGACGGGCTATGCCCGTAAATACGCCATTAGACTCTTGAATAATCCGGTCTCAAACTCAACACCTTCGGCCATAAGAAGGCCCCGGGCGCGGACGTACGGCCCCGAGGTGGAAACGGCGCTGGCCATTGCGTGGGCAGCCTCCAACTACATCTGTGCTAAGCGCCTGATTCCTTTCCTTCCAGATCTGGTGCGGTCTCTGGAACGCCATGGTCATCTCGATCTGAGCGATGCGCTCCGGGCTCAGTTGCTCTCGATGAGCGCCGCCACTGCGGACCGCATTCTGCGGCCCTATCGACGAGATTCTCGGCGGGGAATCTCCACTACGAAGGCGGGCAAGCTTCTCAAGAAGCAGGTCCCGGTGCGGACCTTCACTGACTGGGAAGACGAGCGGCCTGGATTCGTTGAGGCGGACCTGGTCGCCCATTGTGGGACGCGCGTGCACGGCTCCTTTGTCTGTAGCCTAGTCTTGACCGACGTTGCCACCGGCTGGACAGAGTGCCAGGCTCTTTTGTGCAAAAGCCAGTGGAATGTAATTCAGGGACTCGAGAAGACCATCGCCTCACTTCCGTTTCCGCTGCTTGGGCTGGATACCGATAACGGCAGCGAGTTCCTGAACAATTCACTGATCGACTTCTGCGCCCGGAACGAAATCACGTTCACACGTGGTCGCGCGTACAAGAAAAACGACCAGTGTTTCGTCGAGCAGAAGAACGGCTCCGTCGTGCGGCAGCTGGTTGGTTATGATCGCTATGAAGGCTCTCAGGCAAGACGCCAACTCGCCGAGCTATACAGGGCCGTCCGCCACTACGTCAACATCTTCCAGCCTTCCATGAAGCTTCGACGCAAGAGTCGGGCCCCGGGAGGAAAGGAACAGCGCTCCTACGACCGCGCTCAAACGCCCCTGCAACGGCTGCTGGCAAGCAGCATCCTGGACCCGGAGATGATGCACCGGTTGAAGGTCGTCCGGGACGCCCTGGACCCGGTCCAGCTGCTTCGGCAGATCCAGGTTCTACAGGACGCCCTCTGGCGGCACGCCATTCATCCTGGCACCGAAGCGACAGAAGTCGATGCTTCCCCCGGCTTCGAGCCCGCGCTCTGTTTCACGGGCCAACGACAGGAGGCGCCGTCGGACGCGCAAGTGACTCTCGCCCGCAAGCGCAGAAGCCATCGCTCGAAGAAACCCAGGAAGCCGCGGACCTGGAGGACACGTCCAGATCCATTTGAGGCCGTTAAGGACGAGCTGTATGCCTGGTTTCTTGAAGAGCCGGAACTCTCAGGAAAAATGCTGCTGACAAGACTCCAGGACCTCTTCCCCAGGCGTTACCCCGACAATCTGCTTCGAACGCTTCAACGTCGCGTTGCGGAGTGGAGGTCATCGAGCGTAGTGGAGGTCGACAGCTCAGATCCATTGACTCTCGCAGCGGAGCCTTTGAGACTGCGGGCGGTAAGGGTGGAACCGGCTAGAGAACTTGTGGGCATTTCTTGATGCTGGGAGACGCAGGGTAAGATTTTTGGGTGAGGCAAGGAGCGCCGGTACTTATAATTGTCGCACATCAGGCGCGTACCCGGTGTGCCGCCCTTGAACGCGGGTCATTCAAAGCCGTCCCAACCCACCTTAGGCCGCTTTCTGGTCCGGGTCCCATCGGCTACAGCGGTGGCATGAACCTGTATGCCTACTGCGGAAATAACCCGCTGAATTGTGTGGACCCGAGTGGGCTAGATGGCCCTTTCTGGGATTGGGAATCGACATCATCCGTTAGGAGCATCGACCACAGCCTGACGACGGAACAGGTCCTGACCAGACGTGGCTTCGGCCAAGAGGCTATTCGTTACATCCGGAATGGTCTAGTCTTCTGGAGCGGTTTGACCCATCTATCGATCACGTTCTATTGGATGAGTTCAGCCGGCATCTCTACCGAAATGATACTTTGGAGGTCGACGGTAAAACACCGACAGCTGTGATTTGGGGGAACAGGGTTTTTAGTATATGGTATGTTGAATTGAATGAGAGCCGCGTCTCGACGTGGTTTGCGAAGACGGATCGCGAAATACTCTACGCGGCAGCTATGGCAAACGAGTTCTATCACGCGAACAGCTTCAAACAAAGCCTTGGAAAGAGCTTGGGGACAGAGGAGGGGTCCGATGTCTACATGCGTCGCATTTTGGAATCCTGGAAGAATTCGCTACCCCCAAATGATTCTAGGCTCCAAGGGATCGAGTACATGATTGAGACTGGCCGACGCCCCTCGGAGTTCTTTCGATAGAGATGAGGTTCTCGCAAGTGAACAGGGCCGGCGGTCTTGTCCTTCTTATTCTCATCCTAGCCTATGGCTGTAGGGAACGGGCCATCGACCCTTCGACAATACCCCATCGGCCGCTCAACTACATCGATTCCGAGTGGACGGATTTGCTCTGAATGCGCCGAGACAGGAGGTTCTTAGGACTCGAGGTATTGAAGATGACGGCGGCGATCATTTCCTTGTCGGAAACACGACGCTAGAATTCACGAACAATCAGCTGTCCTCAATTTCAGGCTCTAGCCTGTGGAGCGAGTCTCGAACGCTGCTTGCCTATGGAGATTCCCAAGAGAAGGTGATTGCCAGCTTGGGTCCACCATACAAATTTACCGAGGAAGCGGATGGTGCGACCATCTTTTATCGATTCGGTTCAGAGGACAGCGGAGTCCTTTTGACGTTAATCTTTACGGTAGGCAAAGAACTGTCTCGCGTGAGCCTCGAATCGAGTCCAAACTGGTAAGATGGCTTACATCCTTTATCGACTGAACTGCCCCTGTGGCTGTCAACCCCCGAGGGCCTGAAACAGCGCCGCGGGCCGTGAGCAAAAGACTCCGAGCTAGAAGGGCTGGTCTCGCTTACACGCGCTCGGGCGAAGTTGTCACACCCTGTCGGGCCGATGATAATTGCGCAAGAAGCGGGGGCGGTGTAAACGTCGAAGTAAAGTGAGCTGTCGGCTTAGCCAAGATTCGAGTCGGTGGCCTGAAGCCTCCGAGTCAGGGCTGAACTCTTTTGAGTTCTTTAATAAGCTTGAGAGGATCGCCCGTGCCGGAAATGCAACCAGCATTGAGATGAGAGGCGTAAACATGGCGGGTGAAGACTGGGAAAAGTATTGAGGATAATGATGAAGCGAAAAGGGGGAACAGCCACGGTTGTGGATGGAACCACGATACTGAGATGGTCCGTCCCCTGATGACCCCAGGCCATCGCGCCAAGCGATTAAAGTCATTGAGGGGATTTACGGACGCGAAATCAGTGCTCGCCTCATCCGTGCAGAGTCGGGTGGGCGAGTATATCATAGGGACCTATCAGAACGCGGCCACTGAGGGTCCCCGAACGTTGATCGTAACGAGTCAAGCACTTCACGCTGACAACGGTGAGGAAATCTGTCGGTTTGCGGCAATCCAAGATGTCGATTTACCAGACGGCGACGACTGGAAAACGGAAATGGCTGTCCCCTTAAGCATTAGGACCCAGCACGGGACCAAGCAGTTGTGGCTAGACCCTCAAGCGGCTAGTGCCTTCTACACATTCTTGCTTTACACCAAGGATGACGTTGCCAGAACCGTCTCTATTCGTTTGAGCATCGAAACAATCAACGATTTAGAGACGAGGCGGCCTAAAGGTGTATCGAGATCTCAACTGATCGAGGAGTGGCTTCGGGAACGCTTGAATGGTGGCGAGGCCGAGTAAAATTTCTCAAACGCGCTCTGAGGCGCCGTCGCGCCCTTCGACCGAAGGGCGCTCGACACCGCCGCGGGACGTGAACAAGGACGAGTGACGGTGAAGGGGTGGGCGTGGCTGAAAGGCGCTCGGGCGCAGTTCTCAGACCACGTCGAACCTGATAGTTAAGATGGGTGGACCACCCATGTCCAAAACGCGGGTTACCAGCGAGGCAGAGCCGCACCAGTAGCCAAAGCTACTGCAGCAAAAAAAGAAGGATGGTCCACCCATGAATATCGATACCACAAAACTTCGGAACGTAATCTACGTCGGGCTCGACGTCCACAAGGAATCCATCAGCCTGGCCGCAGTTGAGGGCAAATCCGTCGTCGCTGAGAGGCGATTCGGTACCCGGGACCTGGCCAAGTTGCACAAATTTCTACAGAAGCTTGCCAGTAAAGGTCTCGTCCGTTGCTGTTACGAGGCGTCAGGTGCAGGCTATGCATTGCGGCGTCAAATTCTGAACTGGGGTTTCGAATGCGAGATCGCCGCATCCTCATTGATTCCGACGAAGCCGGGAGAACGCAAGAAATGCGACCGTCTCGATGCTCAAAAGCTGGCGCAGTACTTTCAGGCGAATCTCCTGACGCTAATTCATATACCAACTCAGGAGCAGGAAGCCGCTCGCGATCTGGTTCGCCTTCGTCGCGCTCTTCGAAAAGACGTAACCAGATGGAAGCATCGAGTCGTCAAGTTCCTGGCCACGAAGGGCGTTGCGTATCACAATGGCGATAACTGGACAGGCATATTTCGAACTTGGCTGACGAAGATCCAACTTCAGCAAAGACTCGACCAACTCACGCTTGCGCACAAACTTGACGTTCTCTCCGTTGCCGAGGCCAAGCTCAAAGAGATCGATCGGGAGATCGAAACCCTAAGTCGAACCGAGCCTTATCAGAAGCCGGTACAACTGCTTCGAGGTTTCAAAGGCGTCGACACGCACACAGCGATGGTCATTGTGACTGAAATCGCCGACATTCGACGCTTTTCGTCGCCTCGGAAACTGATGGACTACACCGGCCTGACCCCGGCCGTCCACCAGAGCGGAAAGCCAGATAACAACAAGGCAAGTTCGATAACGAAGGCTGGCAATTCAAATCTGAGACACGTTCTCATCCAGGCAGCCTGGCAATACGCCAAATCCCCCAAGCGCTCTCGGGATCTGTTAAAGCGAAAGGAAGAACTACCGGCCTGGCTCGTGCAGCACTCGAACAAGGCCCAAAGAAGGCTGTATAAGCGGTTTCATCATCTCGCAGCCAACCGAGACCGAAAGCAGGCCGTGGTTGGCACCGCACGGGAGCTGATCGGCTTCTTGGGGGCCGTTCTGGCCGAAATTGCGTAGGTGAGCGTATCGCCCCCCGTCCCCCCCGGGGGGGCTGCGGCAAGCAAGATGAGCAGCGGGCCAGTGATGCTTGCTGCAGCCAAATCATCAAACAAAGGAGAGTTCGAATCGGGAGGTACTTCCCGGCCAGGCACGTCAGGAAACACTCGGCAGTTCTATGAGGCAGCTGTGGCTGATCCTCGATTTGATAGTTTGAGTGCCATCCGCGACGGATCCTTATCATGCAGTTCCGACCTGCGAATATCAGAATGATTCAACGTCGAAGCAGCCTGGCCGGGAAGGACGCCCACTTTTCAAAGATCAGTTCAAAAAACTGGACAGGGTCCACCCATATCAGAACTGCGCGCGAGACGTGAGCGGTAATGGTGGGCCCAAGACTCGACTGACGCCGAGACTTGGGCCTTCAACGTGAGCGCCTCCCCAGCCCGGTGGCCACAGAGTGGCCAGGCCGGCGGTGGACCTGGTGGCTTGCGACGACCGCGCTTCGCGCGGCCCTCGCAGGTGGCCTGGGGCCGGCGGCTCAGTGGGGCTGCCCCGGTGGCCAACAGTGAAGGCGCAGCCCCCATCGCCGCCGGCCGCAAACTCGTGGCCAGCCAGATCGCCGCAAACCCCAACCAAATAGGCCTCTGCACTCTTGTCTGACAGTGTGGTCGGCCGGACAGTATCGACCCCCCGTCCCCCCGTTCCCGGGGGCCACGGCCGGCAGAAACAAGGGCGGCTCTGGTCAGGGAGGTTTCTGCCGGCCTCAAAGTGGACCAGCTCGACCCGGGCGCATCCGTTCCCACCGCGCTTCTATCGTGTTCAACGTGGTGCGAGAGGCGCGGCCGCCGCCCGGTGCAGTCCCGCCGACCTCAACCCTCCCTCGCAGTCACGGCTACCTCTCGCGGCGTCGGCTATCGCGCCTTAAGGTTAAGGCCGTGCCGGCGCCCCGCCTACGTTCCAGTCAGGGTTGATGAACTTGCGTTCACCGGTATGTGTCCTTGCCCCGCGGTATAACCCTGAGCACGAGCAGAGTTCCCTTCTCAGGCTCCTGAGTGTAGATGACGCGCCATTCGCCGACCCGAAGCCGCCACCTCACCCGGTCGTGTCTCAAGCTTGCGGATGTCGACCGAGGAATCGCCTTCCGCCAGCCGCTTAAGGGTCTTGTAGACGCGTTCGGCGACGCTGCGTTCAGCTTTCTTCAGGTCTTTGGTAGCCCGGGAGGTGAATTCAAGTTTCCAGCTCAAAAGTTGAGCTCCCGCTCAAGCTCCTCTAAGCTTAAGATGTTGCCGCGCCGGACATCCTCCAGTGCTTCCTCGATGGCGGCTTCCTCCTCGGCGGTCAACGGTTCGTCATCGAAGGGAGCGGCCTCATGTAGGGCTGCCACCCGGTCGTATCCCCGATCGCGCAGATACTCGAGATAGCGCTGGGCTGGCAGCATTTCGCTTTCGGGGAGTTCATCAACCAATTGGTGAAGGGTCAACTTCCTAGCTGCGTCGGCCATCACACACGCCCCAAAGCTTCTTCCATCCTCCGCTTAGTGAGGAAGGCATCGACCACCCGCGTAATCGCGCTCTGGTCTTCTTCGGGAAGAGCCTGAACGAGTTCGAACTGGGTAGCAGTCGATCGTCGTGAAGAATCTCGCCGGCCGAGCGGCGGCTGTCAATCTCGGTGAGATCACCGACGCTGACTTCGAAGGTCTTGGCGATCCGTTCCAGCATCGAAAGCGATGGCCGGTTTTTGTCGGTCTCCCATCGCGAAATGTGGCGATGATGCACTCCGACCTTGTCGGCAAATTGGCTCTGGGTCCATTCTCGAGCCCGTCTAAGCTTGGCGATTCTCTTGCCTAGTGACATGTAGACAACTCCTCGCGCCCATTCTAGCAACTTTCGACAAAGAATCCAACGTTGTCTAACGACAATGACAACATTTTTATTCACGAATTACAGCAGAAATGTTGTTTAAGTCAACCAGTAGACGATCGATGATTTGTTGTGAAGTTTTTTTCTAAAGAGCCTGGTCATGACTGAAGCGATCCATCCCTGGCGGCAGCTAGCCCAACGATTCCCCTGCCTCCGGCGCTTCATCGCCGGGGGCCGCCTGCCCAAGCAGCCTGAGCCCCGCGACCTGATGGAACTCTGTGGGCTCAGCCCCACCGAAGACACCATCGTGCGCTTTCTCTTGCACGTCTGGAACCGCTACGAGAACCCCTTCGCCCTCGACGACCTGCTCGGCTGGGACGACCAGCACCGCAAGGCTTTCACCGACTGGTTCAGCGGTCGGGCCACCGGCCAGCCCGGCCAATACTTCTAGGAGACCCCGAATGAACGACTTTGACCGCACCGATCTTGAGGCCCTCAAAGCCAGCGTCGACCTGGCCGAGCTGATGCGCTCGCACGGCATCGAGCTGCGCCAGGTGGCAAGAACCTGACGGCCACCTGCCCCTGGCACGAAGACAAAGAGGCCTCGTTGGTGGTGAATCCCAAGAAGCAGCTCTTCCACTGCTTCGGCTGCAAGACCAAAGGCGACGCTCTCACCTTTCTGCAGCTACGCGAGAACCTGTCTTTCCCACATGCCCTGACCCGCCTGCGCGAACTTGCCGGCAAGGCACCACTGCCCGCCAGGCCGACCCCCACCACCTTGAAAGACCCGGACCGGTTCGAGGGCGGCCTTACCCGGCCCCAGCTGCTTGAGCGGGTCACCGCCTTCTACCAGAATCGTGTTCAAGAGGCGCGGCCGCCGCCCGGTGCAGTCCCGCCGACCTCAACCCTCCCTCGCAGTCACGGCCACCTCTCGCGGCGCCGGCTATCGCGTCTTAAGGTTAAGGCCGAGCCGGCGCCCCGCCTACGTTTCAGTTCTCAGGGCACTTGGCTGGACTACCAGAGCCAGTCAACCTGCGGAGAAGACTGCAGAGCAGAGTCTCGAGTGAGCACCGTCGCCCCCAAACGCTTGGCCTGGATAGCAATTAGCCGATCATGCATCTCGGGGATTTCGGAAAAGGTCGGGAGATGCTGGATGTCGTTCACCGTCAGCGACTCCACGCAATAAGCCAGTGAGAGTTCGATCGTCTCGATGAACTTCGGGAAAAGATCGGATTGCCCGTGCTTCGCCAACACATAGAACAGCTCGGCCAGCACCACTACCGAGATGCTTAAGGTAGCCTCGCCCCGTTGCACCTCCGCGAAAGCCTCAGCAGCTCGGGCAGAGAGTCGTGGTGAACCCGACAAAATACCAATACAGAGCGTGCGTGTCCGCCGCGTAAAGCCTGGAACTCACGGATTGCCAAGACGTTCCTTCCAGGCACGGTTCATCTGCTCGAGTTCATCGTCTAGATCCAGGTCTACTGGCATCAGGCCAGCCCAGACTCCCTGGAGGGTGTCGAACGGCGGGGAAGGTGCCTTTTGTAGGGGTTGCACGACGACGACCACCTCCGCCGGTCCCGCTGGTAGGGCACAGGGGAACTCCAGACGGATCTTGCCTTCCGCAATCTGGGCTTTGAGCTTGACGGTTTCCATTGCTTACCTCACGAGGATGCCATATGCTGGACGCGCCGCTTGAAAAGAAAGGCGTCCAGAAAAGCCTTGATGTGTTTGTCTTCCTGGGGTAACTTCTCGACCTCTTGAAACTGGTGGAGCAACTCAGGGTCCCCGGACGAGAATATGGTGAGAATACGCTAAACCTCAGGGACCGAAAATCGATCGGCCGGTACACTAAGGGCACCTATGCCGTGCTCACAGCTGTAGGAATCGCTGTAGCCGCCGGTGCCGCCGGCTGGAATGCCTACGCGGCAGCGTTTTACGCCAACCCGATAGCCACTACCACCGGTACGGCCGTAGTGGGGGAGATCGTAGCCGGAAATCCGGGAAACCCCGGGGCCGGAATGCTTGGTATTGAGGCCGCCACGGCACAGAAGGCTCTCACTGTTTGGAATCTAGCCCGCACGGCTCGCGGAGTAGCGATCGAGTCGCAGCTTGCTAAGACGGAGTATTCCGCCTGGTACAATGTGGGCCAAGAAGCCAACGGTATGTTCCCCCTGGTGGACTTTCAGCTGGGCAAAGTTCTGGTAAGTCTGAAGACTATCTTTACAGGCGGCTCGACTTGGCTTGCCAGGATGCAGAGTCACATAAGGGCCCTAGCTAACAATGGCGCAACCGTCGACGGTGCCCTAGCCAAGATGGTTCTTGTTGAGAGTCGAACCCGGCGGGGCCCAGGCAGCTGCATCGCTAACCAAATACGGCGCGGACCGAGGAGTAACTGTCATTATTCGTGAATTTCCATAGGTGATGTCTAACGTAATTGAATTGATCTTCGGGATTGATTCGCTCGATGCTCTCGTCGCGGCGAGACAAAGCGTCGCTGCTCTCGGTATAGCGGACCAGAGAGTCGTCAGGTCTTCTTTGGAGGGGCTCAAGACGGAGGGTCCACCGCACTTTAGGATTGAGGCCGGTGCGTTCTCGATCGACTTCTCAACCATCAAAGCTTACCAACAGCAGCTTCTTGTCATTCGTAAGGAGGAGCCTTGGAGCTTTGCTGATTGGGAGTCGGCTGTTGAGTATTTTCTTGGCTGCGACGGGTTCACGCAGGCATGTCTTGAGAGTGAGGAATATACTTTCTGGCAAAACGCCAGTGACCCGATTCAATACGAAGCCGCCGGTCGAAGCTGTGATGGGCTTCCACTAGTGTCCAATGGGCTGCCCAGCCCTTTGAACCAGCTGGTCGTTGATACTTCTAAAAATCCGGGACGAAGGGTTATCAAGGTCGGTTACGTCGAAATGGTAGGGCACGTAATGTGGCTCGGTCGCCCGTTCTGGGGCCTTGTCGGTGATCATCGGCGCGAGGAACTGCTCGCGAAGAGCGCTTATCAAGTGACCGAGCTGCGCAATGGCGTTGTTCGCGTTGTGGCATCTGAGAATCCATTCGTAGACGATACTACCAGCGAAATTCAGGACGAGTTTCGAAGGGTTCTTTTTGGTGTCGCGCCATTTTCTCGAACCGAGCGGAAAGCTCCATTCGCTTAGCTGTCGCTGTCTCCTCGGAGCTTGCGTGGTTGCACGAAACGCCAAAAGCGCAAGACCTCCCAACGCGCCCCGGGGCGCCGTCGCGCCCTTCGACCGAAGGGCGCTCGACACCGCCGCGGGACGTGAACAAGGACGAGTGACGGTGAAGGGGGTGGGCGTGGCTGAAAGGTGCTCGGGCGCAGTTCTCAGACCACGTCGAACCTGATAGAACTGCGCGCGCAAGGAGTGCGCCCAGGGGCGACGGCTCAGCGACCCCCTCCGCGAGAACAGGCCTAACCGTCGGGGGTCACTTCTCCGTCGCCGCACCTTCATTCTGCCAAGTTCCCGCCACTTCTGCAGCTATTCAGGCGCCCTGGTCATGGGGCGCCCAGTCACCTTGTCGAACCAAACCCTCAGCGTTCGTCCGCCGGAAGTGGCACTCGGCGCAGCAGGTGCTCCTCCAGTCGGGCGGCGTCGTCCTCGAACGTGCCTCTCGTGGTGCGATAGCAGGCAGCCCTCCCGAGCAGCCTGCCCACCGTCATGAGCAGGGCTCCCCGACGCTCTCGGTCCATCGAAACGAGCACTCGCTTCACCGCCTGGGCAGGAGCGACTTTACGCGGGGCCCACCGGCCCCGAGGAGCGAGGCGGGTGATGTAGACGGCATCGAAGGGGCCCGCAAAGGTGTGCTCAGCGACCATGAACGGCCCGCCCACTTCGGCCTGAAGAACCAGGGCCCTGGTCTCGCCGCTGTAGCTGACCACCCACTCGTGGTCGGACACCAACTGGGCTCCTCGCAGGCAACAGGCCGCGGCCAGGGCGGGGGCCCCCGAGTCGAAGTTGCCTGGCAAAAGAATTAGCCGGTCGTGCCAGCGGAGGACTGCCGCGGGAAGGAGCCAGTGCTGGCCCTCTCTCACGGCCTTGGCCATGTGCCCGAGCAAGGCGGTGCGGAAGTGGGCCTTGACCATCCAGGGCGTGGACCGTTGTCCGTCGTCGATGCGAAACGCCTGTCCCTCTTGCAGCAACCGAAGATGGACATCTGGCTGTTGGAACTGGGCCAACCTGTGGGGCCTGGGCAACAGGCCGTGAAGTTCGCAGCTCAAAATGGGGCTTTCTACCGACAAACTCACCTTGATGCCAAGCAACTCGAAAGTGACCGTCTTGCCTGTGCCCGCCGAGGCTGGCACAGAGCGGTCGGGCTGCAGGCGTTCCCACTCACGGGCGGCCCAACCCGGGGCCGTGATGTGTCGCTTGAGCCGGGGCTCGGGGTCGAAGACAACCGGCAGTCGTGAGCCGAACCGGGCGAAGAACTCTCGGTCGCTGCGGCGTCGAACCGATTGAACCCGCCGCCTCCAGCCTGGCAGGTCGACCGACTCGAGGTGAGCGGCAAGTTCGGCTGAGGGTGAAGCGAAGAACTGGCCAAACGCCTCGATGGTCTTGTCCTCAAAGACTGTCTGGATGAGGATTTCCGAGTTGGCCTGGCGACAGTTCCAGTTGGCCACCCAGGTCGGCTGTCGCCCCGATTTCTGATGCAAGACTCGCGCCCTGGTCGCACAAAGCACGCGAAAGCCCGACAGCCAGGCCCGAATGGACAGGTCGTGCTCTTCGAGCCCCCAGCCCCAAAAGCAGGGCCCGAAGCCTCCCAGGTGGTCATACCCTTTTCTAGTGATGGCGTAGCAAGCGCCCACCACGCAGGCCACCTCGACACATCGGTCGATCCTTTTGCGTCGCCGGTATTTAAAGGCGAAGCCCTGGCGCGTCCAGTTGAGGGTGGCTCCGAAGACTCGACGGCTCTTCCCTCCGCAGTATTCGCTACAGACCAGACTCTGATCGTCGAGGTGCAGCAGCATCTCTTCCAACCAGCCGGGCTCGAAGGTCATGTGCGAGTCGGTGCTGATCAGCACCTCTCCGGTGGCCACGGCGCAGCCGGCCCGGCGGGCCGCGCTGGTGCCCAGCGCTGGCTGGTTGCGCAGCACCACTACTTCGGGGTGATCGTAAACGATGGGCTGCAGGCTAGCGTCGTCGACGATGACGATTTCACGCCATCCGCCGGTGGTGGCGCGCAAAGTATCGACCGTTCTGGCCAGGTAGTCTTCTGGCTCGTCACGGGCGATGATGACATAGCTGATGCGAGGACCGGACCTCATCGTGAGTCCGGCTTTCTCGGTTGGGGCCAGAATTCCGCTAGAGCGAGGGGTGGCCGGCGGCGGCATAAGCGGGGCCGACCGCCTTGAGGGTCAGATGCGTCTCGGCCAGGCGCCAACCGAACTCGGTGTAGACCACCAGATAGTAACCGTCGTATTCGCGCAGGCGGCCGCGGTGGGTGGCGCGCACGTTGACCCGGGCCCAGGCCTGTCCGGGGCGATCTCCGCGCTCGACGCCCACCAGCCGATAACGCAGGCGCCCCAGACTATAGAAACCGCTTTCGAACTGGCGTAGAGTCAACTCCTTCTGCCAGGATGGTGTCAAGGTGGCATAGGCGCGGGCAAAGTTGCCGTCTTGCAGATGGCGATGATAAGCCAGCACCACCGAGGCGGCCTGCGCCACATCGGGACCGGAAGGCCTGACCAGAGTGGGCGCCTTGGGGCGGGCCGCATATCCGTAGAGCTGAAAAAGCGACAGCAAGCTGACCAGCAATAGGGCCACGCGCCAGGTCACACCCCAGGTCAGGCTGGCCGCCCGGCGCGAGGTCTCGGTGAGGCGCTTCTTGCCCTGGCGACCGCCTTCGGCCAGCCAAATGCCGAAGCTCTGGAAGAAGAGCAGCGTCTTGAGGCCGGTCTCGCGCCAGTCGCGCTCGGCCACGGCAACCCTGACGGGGATCGCTGGCTCGGGCTCCGGGGCGACCTCGCGGGCGGCTACGGCCGGCTGGCGTTTGGGTATCGAACGCCCTCGGCGACGAATCGGAACGGGCTCGGGTTCCGGCTCGGGCTCGTCGAACTCATCGAGGAAGGGCTCTTCCTCTTCATACTGAGGCTCTTCGTAGGGAGCCTCCTCTTCTTCGACATAGGGCTCTTCGTCTTCCACCGGCGGCGGCGGGGGAGGAGGGGGGGGAGCTGCCTCGGCCTCGACTTCGGCCCCTTCCTCGAGCTCAGGACAGCCCGACACGAAGCGATGGCGCTTCAGGCTGATCTTGTGCGAGAAAGTCCGCCCGCAACTACAGAGAAATTTTTTCTTCTTGCCTGAGTCCGCCATCTCGTTCTCAGTGTAGTATTTCTGGCGGTAAGCTGTCTCTGGCGATTATGAACTCGATGTTGCCAATGTTAACGGGTTATTGACGTTTGTCGTCACCTTCTTGCATTTTCAGCAGCTGCTGAAAAGCTGGACTCTGGGCTCGCAGGGTCTGCAGCCGCTCGGGTCCGACGGCCTGCAAAGTGGCGTAACCTCGCGATTCGCCCGCGTCGATCCGGCGACGAACGTCGTAGCGCAGGTCGGCGTCGGCCGCGACCGTGTCCTGGATGGTGGCCCCGATCTGGCGCTCGTAGTTGTCGATGCCCCCCAAGAACCTGCGCAGCGTGCGCGAGCGATACTTTTCGATGGAGAGATCGCGACCCGGTCCTTCGGGCATGTCGGCGAATCGTTGCTCGGCCAGAGCCCGGGTGTTGATGCCCAGGGACTCTTGATGGTAAAGGCGGTCGAAGTCGGAAACCACTTCTTGCTGCTTGACCTGGCTCTCGGGCGAATCGTTGAAAAACATTACGTCCGAGAGTTCCCAGTTTTCGCGCAGGCCCTTGTGGCTGAAATTGGTGCTGCCGGCCAGCATCATCTTGTCGGTGATCATCAGCTTGGCATGCACCTTGCGATCGTGGTCGAGATCGGTACGATCGAGCACCGCCCATTTGACCGGAATGCCCCGGTCCTCAAGCATTTGAAAACCCTTCTCGTTGGGCGTGCCGCCATAGCCATAGACGCCAGGGTCGAGCACCACCTGCACGTCGAACGGCTTGCCCTGGGCGTCCATGCGCTCTTTCTTCTCGGCCAGCAAGCGAGCCAGATCCTCGTTGAGCACGAAGGCCGACACCTTGATCGACTTCTCGGCCGAATCGATGGCGTGCAGCAGCAGGGCTTGACGCTCGACCGGGCTGTCGCCCACGGCCACCGTGTCGGCTCCGTTGGCCCGTTCTGAGGGCAGGTCGTTGCGCAGTAAGCGTTGTTGATTCTCGGGGCGGTTCATGCCCGCCACCTGCTTCTCGATGGTGCTGGCCAGCACTTCGCGCCCTTCGGCAGTCAACTTCACGGCCCCGTGCCCATCTTTGAGATAGCTGGCCAGATCGGTGCCTTCCGGCAGCTCGACCCAGCGCTCGGGACGAAGACCGGCATAGGTGGCTCCGTCGAGAGCCCGGTCCACCGACTCCTCGCGGCTGGCCCGGGGCTTTGGCGGCTGGGGCGCCTGGGCCTCGATCAGACCGCGCAATCCGTAGGAGTGCAGGGTGATGTCTCGCTCATCGTTGCGAATCAGGTCGACCTGGTCGCCATAGATGCCCTCGACCCCGCGCCCAACCGAGCGATGCAGGTCATCTTGAAAGACTTTATTGAGTTCGCGCGAGGCCGGACCTTCGATGGTCATGCCGAAATCGACGTTTTCGCCCGAGCCGGGATTGGCGTTCATCCCCCCAAAGACGGTGGTGTCGTCGACCCGCAACTGCTTGCGGTGCATAATCTCGGCTCGTCCGCCCAGATTCTCGCGATTGGCGAAGAAAACCACCCCGGCCTTGCCGCCCGAGCCCGCTTCGAGCTGCGAGATGGTGCCCAGACGGGTACCGATCGAAGTGGCGTCGAGGGCGCCGCCTTCCAACTGCAGATGACCGGGGTCCATCAACACCCGCACGTTGGCTCCACCCTTGGCGGCACGGCTCAATTTGTCGAGCATGGGTGGGCTGGCCAACTCGTAATACTCGGCGTCGACCGAGCGGGGCTGTCCGTCGCGGGTGGGATTGGTGGCGACGTCTTCGAGCAACTCCATCTTGCGAGCCCAAATCTCGTGACGGGTGAGGGGGTCCACGGTGTTGCCGCGCGTGATCATGGGCGAGTCGCCCCGGGCCAGAGCCTGGCCGCTCTTGACCACCTCTTTCATCTCTTCGATGGGGGTCTGGCCGTTGACGAAAAAGGAGTGATACGTCTCGGATGGAGTCTCGCCCACCCCCGCGACGATCTGATCCCAGTGCTCGTTGCGGCGATGGATCTCCATCCGCTTGACGGCCGCGTCGACATCGCGAAACTGGCTGAAGAGTTCGGCTCGCTCATCCAGCGGGTCGTGATAGGCGGCCTTGAGATCGCCTTTGAGTTCGGTGCGCCGCTGGCGCAGCTCTTTCATGGTGGCCAGCGAGCCGCGGGTCGAGCCCAGTTGGAACTCGGGCGGCTCGGCGGCCGGCTCGGGCTCGGGAGCGGCCTCTGTCACCTTGGGCCGGCCGGTGGGGGCGGCCGGACCGGACCCCGTCTCGAAGGTGTCGTTGGGCAGGGGAGCTTCGGCGGTAGACGACTTGGACTTGCCGGCCGGTCGGTTCAGAAGCTGGCTGCGCCAGACGATATCGCCTAAGGGATCCACTCTTGCTCTATCACTCCTTCCCACGCATTGGTCAAGCACGCAGCCGTTTTTGTTTGCGGGCGTGGGCCGCCTGCAGCACCTGCAAGACCTCGTCACGGGCCATCTGGTCCGAGTGGTCATCTCGCTCGTAGCCGAGGATCCAGCCCGAAAGCAGGGCTACGGCGGGGGGCCAGAACCAGAAGCCTCCGGTGAGGATGAGGGCCAGTTTGGGACCGGCCCAGGCAAAGGCCGACAGGCAGCCCATCAGGGTGGCCCACGACAACCCGGTCGAGACGGGATGCATGGGTGCGTTGCCGCTGGTGGGTTGGCGCTCGGAGGCCAGCGCGTTGACGGCATCGATGGTCTGCTCGAGGGGATGCAGGGTGAGTTTGTCCAGCCAGCCCACCAGCTGCTCGTAATCCTGATCCTGGCGGATCTGCAGGCCGGTCAGATCGGTCTCGAGTTCATCTGCCTCGACCACTGCCAGCATGCCCGGCGTGTCGAGCTCGACCCGCTGTGAATCGACCACCACTCCCGACTTAACCATGAAAAGGCAGGCCATGGGATCGAAGTCGACCCCGAACAGCAGCCAGCTCAGCCGCTCCCCCTGCACTCGGTTGGAGATGAGCGCTGTCTCGGGAGTCTCGGGGATGGCGAAAGCGGGCTCTGGCGTCTCGAGGCGAAACTCCGAGAGGATGCGATTATCGCGAAAATAGATGCCTCGGTGGCGGCCGAGCGAAGGCGGCGGACCGGCCTTCTCGCTCAGACTCTCGCCGTTGATTTGAATCGGTAGCGGCGCGTAGGCGCAGCGCGTGAGCAGGGCCCGCTCGAAGCGTTCGAGATCCAGCCCCGAAGGCTCGTCAAGGCTCACCACCAGGCAGGCTCCCAGGCCCGCTCGCGAATCCCGTTCGGCCGCCAGTAGCTCCCACTCTTCACCCAGGCAGACCCATTCACCCCGCCGCTCGCCGGCCTCGAAACGGCTGGCCGTCAGACTGCGCGGCTTGAGCGCCAGAGCGGCGTTGAGGCCGATGGTGAGACACCCGCAAGCATCGTGGAACGTGTTATCGAGAATCGAGCAAAAACGCTGGCCCACCGCCTCGAGGCCGAACCCCTCCCAGCCGTGGAACAAGAAGCGAACCTGGTCCTTGCGGTAGGTAATACTGAGGTGCTGGGCAGCCAGGACCGCCGCTTGCACGAACTTGAGCACGAACAACTCGGGCTCGCCCAGCTGAAACCGGGCCAGCTTCTCGCGAGCGCGAGCGAAATCGATGGTAAAGCTTCCGGTGGACTCAGTCTTACCGACCGTTCGCAAACCCTCGAGGAGTTGATCGAGACTATCCACTCTAGAGGTTTATCCTCGGTTCAACCGTTCCCCTTTAGGTGGGCGAGGGGACGCCCGTCCAGGCAAAGTGACGACCCAGCTGAGGCCCCCGCTGATGTTGATAGTGCGAGGTCAACTCATCTCCATAGACCCGGTCGGGCTCTTTGAGCAAGTGCTCGTAGACCATCTTGCAGATGGGTTGGCCGTGGCGAAAGACCACGTCTTCGTGCGGATCCACCTCGAGCACGGCTGGAGTGCCCAGAATATCCCCCTCGCGACCGTGGCCAAAGCCCGGGTCGAAGAAGCCAGCGTAGTGCGACCGATATTCGCCGCTGTGAATGTCGTAGGCCACCATCTCGACGGCGTGCAGCGGTGGCACCCGCAAGAATTCGAGCGTCGACAGAATGTAGAACGAGCCTTTTTCGAGCAAGACCTCGTCGCCACTGGCGGTGATCGGTTCCCAGAAGCGCTCGGCGGGATGGGCCTCTCGCGAGGTCAGGTCGATCACTTCGTCGCTCTCGATGGCGCGATATCCCACCGTTGGCTGCTGGAGATCGGCGGTCAGCAAAATTCCCTTGTCATACTGGGGGGGAACCTTCTGGCCGGTATGATCATAGAGCAGCCCGATGCGCTGCTGGGCCATCTCGAGTTCGAGGTCGGTGAGACGATTATCGCCGATCAAGAACCGTGCCTGGTTGAGGGTGCAACCCTGAGCCAGCCGCAACGGCCACGAGCGCGGAGTCACCATCAGATAGACCTTGCCCCGGTAACCCTCGGGAATCTTGTCAAAGCGCGACAACTTGTCGACCAGGATGCGCACCCACACGTTCATCCGGCCGGTCGAACTCTTGTTGTTGGTGTAGGCATGCACGCTGGCCGGCAGATCGAGGCTTTCCATCACCTCGAGCACGTAAGTCTGATGCTTTTGCAGGGTCGCGCCGGCCCTGAGATCGAGGCTGTCGACGGCATACTTCTCGAGGGCCATCTCGATGGTCTCTTCGGGCCGGGGCAGGAACGAAGCCCGCACCCGATAGCCGCGCGCGCCGACGCGCAGATCCAGGCTGGATGGCTGGAGGTTTTTTTCGGGAACTGGAGTGTCGGCACTGATCTTGCCGGTCTCGAGAAATTCGCGGATAATCTGGGATGGAATCGCACCCTGTTGCCTCATAGCCGGCCCCTTCGCGAA
The DNA here is from genome assembly GCA_050250895.1 of Vulcanimicrobiota bacterium. Lineage (GTDB taxonomy): Bacteria > Vulcanimicrobiota > Xenobia > Xenobiales > JADMJV01 > CAYRFU01. The sequence continues at coordinate 18,864 of JBFWNU010000010.1, forward strand.
CCCCCTCAACCCACCTGCCCGCAGGGTTTCGTCGGCGCGCGCAAAAGGGGCCGACCATGCCTTGGTGGGTTAGCAGGCTCGACGGATGGCTTTTGCTCTGCGCAGTTGCTTTGTCGGCCATCGGCCTTACCCTGGTCTCGTCGGCCGCCACCCCCGCCGAGTTCCAACGCCAGGCCGCGGCCATGGCGGTGGGTTGGGGGCTGGTCTTCGCGCTGGCCGCCATCGACTACGAGGTGTATGCTCGCAAAGCTCCCTGGCTCTACGGCTTCGGCCTGCTTTTGCTGAGCCTGGTGTTGCTCCTGGGCGAGGCCAGCCACGGAGCCCGCCGCTGGTTGCTATTGCCGGGCCTGCGCTTTCAGCCCTCAGAACCGGTCAAGCTGGCCGTGATCATCGCCCTGGCCGCCTGGCTCGGCCGCGACCAGTCGGCTTGGCGAAAGGTGGTGGGCGCCGGGGCGCTCGTGCTCCCGGCGGCCTTGCTCATCGCCCTCGAGCCTGACCTGGGCACGGCCGCGTCCCTGGCCGCGGTGGCTGCCGCCATGCTCTATCTGGCTGAAGTCAACGGCTGGCTGCTGGCCGCGCTGGGCCTGGCCGCGGCGGCTCCGCTGCCGTTCGTGCTGCACGACTATCAGCGCGACCGCCTGCTGGTCTTTCTCGACCCCGAGCGCGATCCCACCGGCTCCGGCTGGAACCTGCTCCAATCCAAGATCGCCGTAGGCTCCGGTCAACTGTGGGGCCAGGGCCTCTACCACGGCTCGCAGAAGGCCCTCGACTTCTTGCCCGAGCGCCACACCGACTTCATCTTTGCGGTGGCCGGCGAAGAGCTCGGCTTCATCGGGTGCCTGCCCATCCTGGCTCTGTTCGCCACGCTGTGCCTGGCCGCCCTCAACCACTGCGGCCAGGCCCGAGACGACTTCGGCCGCCTGCTGCTGGGCGGTCTGGCCAGCTATTACGCCGTGCACGTGGTGATCAACGTCGGCATGGTGCTGGGAGTCACGCCCGTCACCGGCTTGCCCCTGCCGTTCTTTAGCTTCGGCGGCAGCGCGCTGGTCACCAATCTGGCGGCGCTCGGTCTGATGATGAGCGTCATCTGCCGGCGTCGCTACCAGGCTCGCCAGTCTCGCAAGCAGCTCGACGAGCGGTTCGCCCACTTGCGGTCCACTCACTAAATGGCCCGGGCTTCAGGAAGAGTCTGGCTACAAAGGGAGAATATAAGCCTGTGGACGCAGAGATCGAACCTGTCGCCCTGGGCGCGCCCGTCACTTCCCAAGACAAAGCCATCGTCAACCTGCCGCTTCCGGCTCAAGAGAAGTTGCGCGGGCAGGAAGGCTTTCACCCGCTTGCTCAGGCCTTGATCCAGCAATACGTCAAGACCATCGAGTCGCTGCAAGAGGTCATGGCGGGCCGCATCCCCCAGCACCTGCCTCAAGACCTGCGCTGGCGCGAGAAGAAAGACCGGATCATCCGCTTTTTCTCGACCCGCCAGCTAGCCTGGAAGGCCGAACTCACCCCCGAAGGCGGGGTCTCGGTCATCAGTGGCCGGCGCGAAACGAATTTCTTCTTCGAGTCCGACGAAGGCTTCAAGCAGCGCCTGGTGCGCACCGTCGCCGAAACGAAAGGCATCGAGCGCACCATCAAGCGCGACTCCATCGACCTGCAACAGGGCACCCGCGAGCCCACTACCACTTCCACCGAGGCGATTCGCCAGGAGCCAATCTTCCGCTGGAGCCACAAGCGGCCTGACTAGCTGCGACCCGCGGGCGCCCAGCCGACTAAGACAGGGGGGGAGCAGGTTGTCGCTCGATGTAGCGGCGCAGGGTCTTGCGGTGGGAGCGACTGAGGTCGAGCAGCGAAAGCCCTCCGTGAAAGCCTCCGGCGGGTTTTTTGTGGCACCAGCGGACCTCGGCGCTCGACCGCAGCACGGTTCGATTGCGGTCGTTGAGGACTAACTCGAGGGGGTGGACCGTCTCGGGAACCAGGGGGTGGGGCAGGCTCAGCCTTACGCCGACCACGGAGATATCCTCGGTGTGAGCCGGCAGGTCGCCAACCCTGGCCTCGAGGCAGTGGCGGAGCCGGGGAACCCTTCGGCTCTCGGGAAACAGTTCGAGGACCAGGCTACCCTGCTCGATAAGAGCTCGATAGATCTGAGCTCGGGGGTCGAACGACTCCACCCGCACCGTGGTCGACAGCCACCTGCCGTGGGCTTTCACCCGCACCGAGGTCGTCGCAAAAGGGAGAGGCCGGGGGCTCTTGAGCAATAGCATTCCGTCCACGAAGTCTATGGCCTCGACACGACGAGGGCGTAGTCGGACGGAGTGAAGGAAGGCAAGCATGGTCGGTCTCCTTTCGGAAACCCCGCGACCCTGTCAGGTTAGCACGCGATGTTGGCTCGAGCGAGGGCCGCATATACCGCATCACTACGGGAGTTTCTTACTAAGGGTCTATGAATCTTTACAACACGGCCAGGTCGCTGGCCACCGCTCCTCCACCGCTACAGCCCTTACCTATTGCCGAGATGCGCGGTCAGGCAAGCCTTGCCACCGGGGCACCTCAGCGCCCGGAATGCTACTCTTCATCCCTGACGGGCCCTAAGCCCGATGGAGTCTAGCCTCGGCGTCTTCCCAGATCGACTCGAAGCACTCCAGACCCAGGAGGATGTACTGCCCGATGGGGTGCTGGAGTGCGTCGCGCAAACTGTGGGTCGTCAACTCTCCCCCGCCCCCCACCTCCATGAGGGCGCCCACCCAGGCCGCCGTGATGCGGGCAGCTTCTTCGGGAGCCTCGAGGCCCAGTTGTCTTCGGACGTCGCTCAACTCATGATAGAGGCCCGCCTCTGGGCCAGTCAGATAGGCGTCGCGCAGGGCCGTGTCGTCACGCCGGTCGAGCATCACGTGGGCCATTGCCATTGGGCCGTATTTTCGCCAGAGGTTAGCCGTCACGGGAGCGAGTTCTTTGAAAAGACGCTGACCCTCGGCTTCCTCTCCTTCGAGCTCCTCCACTATCGTGGGATCGAGCATCCTCTCGGCAAATTTCTGACTGATCACCTGCAAGAGATTCAGCCGCTGCTCCAGCGCCTGGGCAACGGGGTTCACCAGCCCGAACTTGGCGCCCAGCTCCTCGGCGCGTTCGGGAGTGGCCAGCCCCAGATGGCGGGCGATCCACCACAGGCCGGCGGACAGTCCAAAGACCGTCCCCCACAGGGCGAGCATTCTGAGCACCCGCTCGGTGTTGACCTCTACGAATAGTCCTATGACGCCAGCGCTCACCACCAGACCACTCACCAGCAACAAGATGAAGAGCACAGCCCTCAGATAGGCCAGGCCCACCGATTTCCAGTTCAGGGGAAGCTCCACAGCCTGGTCGGTGCCTGCCACCACCAGATAACTGCGCAGCGGAATCAGGGGGAAGAGAAAAATGTGGAAAAAGAGGGTCTCGATATAGAGCGTCTCACGCCCCTCTGCCAAGCACCGCTCGACTCGTCCGAAGAGGTCTTTGCCAAAGTAAACGATCAAGCATGGATTGGATTCGAGCGCCTGAGGGGGTCTCTCCTTTCGCAGGGGAGGTGCCGGCGTAGCTACCGCTGGATCTGGGTAAGGGAGTGGAAACTTGACCGAGAGGAAGACCCGATGTCGACCAAAACCGTGGTGAGAGCCCCCCGAGGCAGCCTGATTCAGTGTAAGGGCTGGGCTCAAGAAGCGGCCATGCGGATGCTGATGAACAATCTCGACCCCGAGGTGGCCGAGGATCCGAGCCAGCTGGTGGTCTATGGGGGCACGGGCAAGGCCGCTCGCAACTGGGATTGCTTTGCGGCCATCGTGGACACTCTCAAGCGCCTTGACGACGATCAGACGCTGTTGGTGCAGTCGGGCAAGCCGGTGGGAGTGATTCGGACCCACCGGGACGCCCCCCGCGTGTTGATCAGCAACTCGATGCTGGTGCCGGCCTGGGCCAACTGGGAGCACTTTCGCGAGCTCGAGAAGAAGGGCCTGATGATGTACGGCCAGATGACGGCCGGCTCGTGGATCTATATCGGCACTCAGGGCATCCTGCAGGGCACCTACGAGACCCTGGCTGAACTGGCTCGCCAGCATTTCGACGGCAGCCTGCGCGGGCGTTTGACCCTGACCGCCGGGTTGGGCGGTATGGGTGGAGCCCAGCCGCTGGCCGTGACCATGAACGACGGGGTGGCGCTGGTGGTGGAAGTGGACCGGGCCCGGGCCCAGCGCCGCATCGACACTCGCTACTGCGACCGCCTGACCGAGAGCCTCGACGAGGCCCTCGAGTGGTGCCAGCAGGCGATGGACAAGAAAGAGCCTCTTTCGGTGGGCCTGGTTGGCAACGCCGCCGACATTTTTCCCGAGATTCTCCGGCGCGGCCTCGTGCCTGACGTGGTCACCGACCAGACCAGCGCCCACGACATGCTCAACGGCTATGTGCCCAACGGGATGACCCTTCAGCAAGCCGTCGAGCTGCGAGAACGCGATCCCCAAGCGTATGAAGAGAAGTCGTTCCAATCCGCGGCCGCCCATGTCGAGGCGATGCTAGGCTTTCAGAAAGCCGGCTCGGTGGTCTTTGACTATGGCAACAACCTGCGCGCTCAGGCCGAGAAGGCCGGAGTCAAGAACGCCTTCGACTTTCCCGGTTTCGTGCCGGCCTTCATCCGCCCGCTGTTTTGCGAAGGCAAAGGACCTTTTCGCTGGGTGGCCCTGTCGGGCGACCCTGAAGACATCTATCGCACCGACCAGGCCGTGCTCGAGACGTTTCCCGAGGACGAAGCGCTGGCTCGTTGGATCAAGAAGGCCCGCGAGCAGGTGGCTTTCCAGGGCCTGCCGGCCCGCATTTGCTGGCTCGGTTATGGTGAGCGGGCCAGGCTGGGTAAAGTCTTCAACCAGCTGGTGAAGAACGGCGAGGTGAAGGCCCCCATCGTGATCGGCCGTGACCATCTCGACTCGGGCTCGGTGGCCTCGCCCAATCGCGAGACCGAAGCCATGCGCGACGGTTCCGATGCGGTGGCCGATTGGCCCATTCTGAATGCCTTTTCCAACGTGGCTTGCGGAGCCACCTGGGTGTCGTTCCATCATGGTGGAGGGGTCGGGATGGGATACTCCCTGCACGCCGGCATGGTGGTCGTGGCCGACGGGACGCCGGAAGCCGAACAGAGGCTCGAACGGGTTTTGACCTGCGACCCTGGTCTGGGGGTCATGCGCCACGCGGATGCCGGCTACGCAAGGGCCCGTGACGTGGCTCTTGAGCGCGGGGTCGACATACCGATGCTGGAAAAGCCATAAACCGAACAACATTTTGGAAGGGACATAGGGGAGCAACCGCGACAACCCCCCGCGTAAGGACTCTGTTGGAGGTCAACCGTGATCTACAAACTGCTGCGTAAGCAAGAAGCCTTCTTCTCCACCTTCGGAGAACTCGCTCGTTTGGCCGTCGAGGCGGCTGGCGAGTTTCGGCAACTCCTCGACTCCCACCCGGCCTGCGAGGCCCATGCTGCCAGTATCAGCAAGCTCGAGTCGCAGGGCGACGATTTGATCGAGAATCTCAATCGCCACCTGGCCTCCACCTTCATCACGCCTATCGATCGTGAAGACATCCATCACATGGCTAACAGCCTCGACAGCGTGATCGACTTCATCCACGGCTCGGCTCACCGGGTCGTTTCTTATCGTGTCGAACGCATTCCCGAGGCCTATCGCGAACTGGTGGGTCTGGTGGTCAGCTCGACCCAGGCTATAGAAAAAGGGCTGGCATGTCTTCAAAGCGGCGACGAGATCGCCGCTTTTCGCAAACAGGTCAAAAGTGACGAGAAAAAGTCGGATACCGTCTCTCGTCAGGCCATTGGCGAACTGTTCGCCGAGCGGGTCGATGTGTACGAGTTGCTCAAGTGGAAAGAGCTGTATGAGCGCCTCGAGAGCACCCTCGACCGCTGCGAGGATGTGTTCGATACGCTCGACGCCTTAGTGGTGAAGTATGCTTGACTATCACGCCCTGGGACTGGTGCTGCTGGTAGTTCTGGTGGCCCTGTTCTTCGACTATTGCAACGGCTGGAACGACTCGGCCAACGCCATCGCCACGGTGGTCTCGACCCGCGTGCTCAAACCCTGGCAGGCAGTGGTCATGAACGCCGTGCTCAACTTCGTGGGGGCGCTGGTCAGCACCAAGGTGGCCAAGACCATCGCCGGCAAATTCGTCGATGAGCAGATGATGACCCAATGGGGTGTTCTGGCCGCCATGCTCTCGGCCGCCGTGTGGGTGCTCATCTGCACTCACAAGGGCTTGCCCATCAGCGGCTCGCACAGCCTGATGGGTGGCATTATCGGGGCCGCTCTAGGCACGGCCATCTATCTGGGTCATGGCCTCGAGATTCTCAAGTGGGAAGGCATCGCGCCAGCCATCGTCGCCATGGGCCTGTCGCCGCTGCTGGGCTTTGCTTTCGCGTATTGGGGCCTGAATCTGACCGTGTGGCTGACGGCCAGGGCCAATCCTAAAGCCAGGGCCGGGCGCCAGCTGTTTTCTGGGTTGCAGTTGCTGTCGGCCTCGCTGATGGCGTTTCAGCACGGCAAGAACGACGCCCAGAAGGTTATGGGCGTCATCACGCTGGCGCTGATCACGCTACCAGCCACTACGGCTCAGCAGTTGCCCGCCTGGTTCGTGCCGCCCACCGGGGCTGATGGTGAACCCGGCATCCCGATGTGGGTGATTCTGGCTTGTGCCACCGCCATGGCCATCGGGACCGCAGCCGGCGGCTGGAAAGTCATTCGCACCCTGGGGGCAAAACTGGCTCACATTCGCCCCATGGAGGGCTTTGCCGCCGAGGCGGGAGCGGCGGTGGTGCTGGAGGCCGCGGCCGAGTTGGGGGTGCCAGTGAGTACCACCCATACGATTACCGGCAGCATCCTGGGGGCCGGATGCGTGCGCAATCCCAAGAGCGTGAAATGGGGCACCGGAGCCAAGATCTTTCTGGCCTGGATCTTCACTTTTCCGGCCACGGTCACGGTGGGTCTGGTGCTGGCCCTGGTGCTAAATTGGCTCTAAACTAGAAGGTCCGCTTGCCGTCGCGGCCGCGATAGACCGTGGCCGTCGAGTCGGTGGTTAGTTGCCGGCGCATGCCGGGCGAGAATTGATGGCGGGCGTAAAGTTCGTCCAGTTCTGCTTCGCTCTGGCCCTGGCAGGAATACTCGAAGATGAACTTCCACTTGCCCTCGAGTCGCTCCCAGATGGCCACTTTTCCGTCCTGAAGATATTTCTCGCCCCGCCAGGTCCGTCCGAAATAGGTGGCTTTATAGGGGATGGCTCGCACTCCGAACTGGTCGTCGTCCCAATGGTAGCGTGCTTTGGCGGCGGCTCGCAGGGATTTGAATACCTCGGGATGAGGCCCGTATTGAAAATCGACATAGAGCAACCCGTCAGGATAGATTCGCACCCTGAGCAACTCTACGGCGTCGGGCCAGATCCAGGCGATCTTCCCCGTCTTGGGGTCGACCCGAGCCAGACCCTTCTCGGTGTCGACATAGAGCGCGCCGCCCTGATACCAGGCTCCCAGATTCCAGCGGCAATGGCCGAATTTCCAGGGGGCCTTCCACCGGGTGCTACCGTCGCTAACCAGTCTACAACTGGCGCCATCGGGCTCTTCCGAGAGCAGGTAGGGGCCGGCTACGCAGGCCCCGGGTCGCAGCAGTGGTCGCCAGCCGGGAGCCCCAAGCTCCCGGCTTTCTAGCAACACTCGCTGGCGGCCATCACGGCTCATCACCTTGACCGGGCCGTGCGACCCTTTGGTGCGGTACCAAACCAGCCGGTCACCGTTGGGGAGATAACCTAGAGAGGCCTGATCGTCAATGCGGTCGGGACGCGAGTAGGGCCTGCCCTGCTCGTCGGTGAGCTTGCCCGGGTCGACCCCGGGCGAAAAGCAGAATTCCTTGAGATACTCAAAGTGGGGCTCCTCGCTGCCGGCCTCGATCCGTTCCTGCATCGACATCATCAGCAGGTAGTGGCCTAGCACCTGGCCGCTGGTGGGGTCGAGGACGGCCGCCTGGGGGTTGGGTGGGTCCTCGGCTAGCGCTGGCAGAAATAGGCATAGAGCCAACAGCACGACCAGGAACCTCATAGCACGGCAGCCTCCACTTTCGCGGAGGCATTTCGCCCTGGCTGGCCAGAACCCCGCTAGCAGTTATTGCAGCAGAAGTATTTGGGATAGTGATAGCACTCTCCGCCGGCGTCGCGTAAACAGTCGGCCGGATTATTGGGGTCGGGGATCTCGGGGCAGTCCAGCGAATCGGCCTGGTTGTCATTGAGGGCGAAGAAGACAGTCTGAAGGCGGTTGACCACGAAGGCGCGAGAGACACCGCAGTCTGTCTGGGTCTGGGTTCCGGCCAGGTCGGCCGAGCAGATGATCTGCGCTCCGCCCAGCGGCGTCTGCAGATCCGAACCGCAGTCGCCGTCGCTGTCTACGGTGTGGGGAGGCCCCTCGATGACCGTCAGCGAGGTAGCACAGCGCGCCGACATACACGTGTTGGTGCAGGGCGAGGCGCCGTTGACCTGGCAAGCCTCGCAGGTGTTGATGGGGCTCGACAGGGTCGAGGAACAGGCGGTGCCGGTGCCTCCGGTATGCGGACAGGCCGACCCGGCCGCCGCCGGCAGAGGAACCGCTACGGTAGTCAAAGCTGCCAGGCCAAGCTTGAGAGCCACCCGGCGACTGGCACCGTGAGTGACCAACCCGGCGCGATGAAGCGAATCGAGACTGGCCAGCAGCCGCTCTTCGCTGAGCCCGAGACGGGCTGCCGTCTGACTGAGCGAGGCCTGGCCATCGCAGGCATCGAGCACCGCGGCCAGGCTGGCGTCAAGATGATGGGCCTGGCGACGGCGCGGGTCATAGACGAGCCGTCCTCCCGGCAAGTTTGTCATGATCAGACCAGCTGTTCTACCGGGTAAAAGCATCGACTCGCGACCTCGTTCTTTGAGAATGGGTTCTATTATGTCAAGCATAATAGTTTGTCCTGCTGTCAGAAACCCAGGCCGATTGGGTCTGGTAGGGACCCTGGACCCGCTCTCGAATCGAGGGCAAATGGGCAATCTCTGCCGCGTGCTTTTGTTGCTGGTAGCTCTGTGGTCGGTTGCCCTGGCCCAGGACGATCCGGTCATCACCATCAACACCGAGCCCCCTTGCGAGGTCTGCGATGGCATCGGAAACATTCTAGGCAAAAGTGGCGAGCCGTTATTGCTTCCGTTCAATCAATACGGGGGAGTGCTCGAACTGCAACTGCAGCGCCAGGACTTTCGAACCGAGATCATCAGCTTGAGCCGGGACAATGTCCGCGGCAGTAATGTGTGGCCTAAGACAGGTGAGCCCATCCGGCTGCAACCAGACTCCTGGATCGTAGGCGCCCGCTATTGGATCCAAGCCCATCGCGGCTTGGCCCTGGCTGCGGCCTTTTTGGCTATGCTGGCGGCTCTCTTGGCGTTTGGCTATCACCGGATGCTCAGGCGGCGGGAACAGCGACTGCGGCGTCTGGAAAGCTATGCCGAAGGCGACACCAGCGGTTCCCTGGTCACCCACCTGGTGGGTAACTACCGACTGGTGGACGTGCTGGGGCGAGGCGGAATGGCCACGGTCTATCGCGGGCTGCCCGAGCCAAACCTCGACCCGGCCTCGGCCGTGGCGGTCAAGGTGCTCAAGCCGCAGTTGACCGAGACCGAGGAGTTTCTGCAACGCTTTGCGCGCGAAGTGCAGGTCTATCGCCAGCTCTCTCATCCCGGAATTCTGGCCCTGTACGATTGGGGCAGCTACCATGACTACACCTACCTGGTGCTGGAACTGCTCGACGGCCAGACGCTGGCCGCCCACGCGGGCCGGACCAGGGTCAGCCCGGAGCGCTGTCTTGAATGGCTGGCCCCGGTGATGGAGGCGGTGGACTATGCCCACAGCCAGGGCATCGTCCACCGCGACCTCAAGCCCGAGAACATCATGGTGCGGGCCAACGGGCGCGTGGTCGTGATGGACTTCGGCCTGGCCCGCGCCGAAGATGGCGACCGAGTGACCCAGACCGGCGCCGCCCTGGGCACCCCGGCCTACATGGCCCCCGAGCAGATTCAGGGTCAAGTCGACCCGCGCAGCGACCAGTATGCCATCGGCGTCATGGCCTACGAGATGCTGACCGGAGAGCTACCCTTCACGAATCCCGACCCGATTCAGCTGATTTTCGCGCACATCAGCGAAGCCCCGCCCCCGCTCGAGGGAGTCTCGCCCGAGCTAGCCAGGGTGGTGCTCAAGATGCTGGCCAAAGCGCCGGAGCAGCGTTACACCACGCTATTGGAGGCCCTTGAGGCGCTACGACAGGCCATGGGCTTGGCGGTGTAGGCTTTCTCTACTTGATGTCGAAATTTTGCCCGTGACTCTGACCCTTCAGGATTCCGGCTCTCGAATTCTGTTCAACGACGCCGCTCGCTTCGTGACCGAGAAGCTGGGTGCCGACCGGGCGTTGGTTCTCTACGGCCCTGACAAATTCGAGGTTCGAGCCAGTCACGGATTCGGCGGCGAACAAGTGCTGATGGACGGTAGCCTCAGCCTATCTGTGCTCGAAGTCGCCAAAGCCGGCCGACCGATCCTCAGCCAGGACGCCCAGCAAGACGAAGGTCTGCGTGACCAGCTCAGTGTGATGCTCTCTGAGATCCGGTCGGTCATCTGCGTGCCGCTGTGGGGCGAGAGGGACCGGGTGGTGGGCCTGCTTTATGGCGACACCCTGGCCGAGGTCGGGACGTTCACCAAAGACCATCTTAGTGCTTTGCAAGAGTTCGCTCGCAAGCTCGAGCGTGCCCTGGCGCGCTCGTTGCAAGATACCACCCTGGTGGCTGCGCCCGTCATTGCGCTGCAGAAGCCGGCCGCTCCCAGGCCCCGGTCCCGCCCGGCCCCCATCCCCAGGTCTGCCCCCAGGTCCGACCCCCCCAAAGCCAACCTTTCCCTTGCGCCGGCCACGATGGTCATGTTGCTGAGGTGTCTGGCCGCAATGATCGGTAGCGGCATTCCAATCCACCGGGCCCTGGGTTTGCTGCGGGGCGATGAGCCAGCCCTCGACCAGGTCTGTTTGCTAGTCGAGAAGACCGTGCTCAGTGGGCGTCCGCTCTCGGCTGGCATGCACGCTTGCGGCGCCTTTTCTCCTTTTCAAGTTCGATTGGTCGAGTGTGGCGAACGCTCTGGTGCTCTACACGAGGTGCTGGCCGCCCTGGCCGCCTACCAAGAAAGAACTCACGCCCTCAACACCCGGCTGCGGGGGGCTCTGGTCTATCCAGCCTTCTTGATGGCTCTGTCGCTCTTGATCCTGGCCTTCGGGTTGCCGTATGTGCTCTCGGGTCAGCTCGAGTTGTTGCGCTCGTCAGGGGCCACCCTACCTTTGCCGACCCGACTGGTGTTGCTCCTTTCGGACCTTTCCCACCAACCTCTGCTCTGGGTCGTTTTGATGGTGGTGGTGGGCGCAGGCTATCTAGGTTTGACGAATGCCTCGGCCGGGGTGCGCCGGGCCTGGCAGAAGGGGGTGCTGACGGTCCCCGGGTTGGGTCCGACCCTGCGTGTGCTCTCGCTCACCCGCTTTGCTCGGGCGCTGGCCCTGCAGCTTCGGGCCGGGGTGAATCTGACCCAGGCCTTGCCGGGAGCGGCCGCGGTGGCTGATCAACCTCTGCTCGAAGAGGCGGCAGGCCAGGCGACTCAGGCGCTGCTCGACGGGTCGAGTCTGGCCGAAAGTCTCGAGGCCTCGGCCTTCTTCCCCAACCTCTTTGTCGAGATGGTCCGGGTGGGCGAAGAGACCGGCTCACCCGGCAGCGGGGCCGAGTGGCTGGCCAACCTTTATGACCAACAGCTCGAGTTCGCCCTCGAGACCTTCGCAGCCGTTCTCGAGCCACTGATTCTGGCCGTGGTGGGCGGGATTGTGGGATTCTTGCTGCTGGCTACCATGCTACCCATGGTCAGCCTGATCGGAGCCCTCTAGATGAGGCGCCGTGGTTTGACCCTGGTCGAAGTCATCGTGTCCCTGACGCTGATCGCTGCCCTGGTGGTGTTGGTCTTCAACCTCTTTCCCGGTTCGTTGCTCAGCACGGCCCGAGGTGAGCAGACGATCCAGGCCGATCTGATCGCTCAGTCGGCTCTCGAGCGCAAAGGCGCTGGAGCGTTCTCGAGCCTGGTGGTCGGTCAGGTCGAAGACCTCGAGGAAGTGGTCCGCCACGGAGTGCATTTCCGAGGCACCATCGAGGTCGTCTCGGCTCCGGCCGACACCCAATACCTCAAAGGTTTGCGAGCCACCGTCCGGTGGGAGTCACGCGGGGTCGAGCACCAGGTCGTGCACGAGAGCTGGGTTTCGAGTGTCAAGCGGTAAGCGCGGCCTGAGCTTGCTCGAGTTGTTGGTGGCCCTGGGGTTGGCCGCGCTGGGACTCTATCTGTTAGCGGCGGTGTTCTTGCCGACCCTGAGGGTCTCTCGGCGCACCAGTCAACGCATCGACCTCCAGCAGAGTGGTTCGATGGCCCTCGAGAAGTTGGTAGTGGATCTTGGCCACACACCGGTGGTGGGCATCACCCACGAACTCACGGAGCCCGGCGGGCGACTGCTTTTCGCACTGCATCCGGTGACCGGGGTCTCGGCGGATGCTCGGCCCACCTATGCCGGTCAGCTGATCGTCTATAGCTGGGTCCCTGCCGAGCGAACCTTGCGCCGCATCCTGTGGCCACCCGGCGGCGGACTGACCCCGGCCCGAGCCAGATTGCTGGACGCCACCGAACTGGCCACGGCGGCCGAGGAGGGCGAGGCCAGAATTCTGTGCCGCGATCTGCTAGAATTTGAGGTGTCCTCGGAGACTAATCCTGTCAGTCTCAAGATGGTGCTGGGCGCCGACCCTCGAGCCGGCGAGCCGGAGCAACGGGTGGAGTTTGGGCGAGATGTTCTACTGCGCAACTAGACGAAAGAAGAAGGGTCTTAGTCTTGGCCTGGTGCTGGTCATTACCGCGCTGGTGGTGTCCGCCGGCTTTAGCCTGGCCAGTCTCAGCATCACCCACCTCAACCTCACCCAGCGCGCTACCAATGCCGAGCAGGCGACCAATCTGGCTCGTTCGGCGGTAAATTTGGGCCTGGCCCGCATTCTCGAAGATGCCGAGCACGACTATGGGGTGGCCGGGACCGACGACGAGACGCTCGAGGTCCAGTTGCCCGGCACCCGCCCAGGAGCCGTCGGGCGCTTGACGTTTAGTCGGGTCCAGGCCGACGACCTGGGCATCCCTTGCTCCACCAACAATTTGCAGGGGAATACCTCGGTCTCTGGTGACGGGATGGTGGTGCCAACCGCTGCCGTCCACCTGGTCGGGGTGGGCGAGTGCGCCGGGGTGGTGCGGCAGGTGGATGCCATCGTGAGCCTGTCGCCCTTCCCTTATGCGCTGGCCTCGGCCGGACCTGTGCTCACCCACGGCGCCATCGTGGTCAGCGGCCTCGACGAAGAACTGCGGGCTGGACCGCTGGTCACCCCTGAGCAATTGCTGCCAGCCGATCTTCATTCCAACGCGCCTGGTCCGGCGGTGTCACTGGCTTCGGGCGGCCAGTTCGGCGGCGACGTGAAGGCCGTCGGCAAGGTGTCGCGCGAGCCCGGGGTGACGGTGCTGGGCCAGGTCCAGAGTGAGGCTGACGAACTGGATCTTCCCAGTTTTGATTTCAGCCAGTACGATCCCCAGTTGACCGGCCGGGTCTTCACCGCCCTCCAACCCTCGTATCCAGACAATCTCACCCTGACCGGCACTTCCCGGCGCCAGGGCGGGCTGACCATCAACGAAGGAGGGCTCGACCTCGAGGGTGCGATTCTCTACGTCGACGGCGACTTGACCATCCGGGGCGGGTTGCGCGGCAAAGGCATCGTGTGCACCACCGGCGCGGTGACCCTGGAGGGCACCGCCGAGGTCGACCCGGAGAGTTCGCTGGCTCTGCTGGCCGCGGGCGACATTACCCTCACCGGTAGCGGGCCCCACGGTTCTTACTTGCAGGGCCTGGTCTACACCGAAGGCCGGTTCGTGGCCGACAGCGTGACCTTGATAGGCACTCTGGTGGCCAGCGGAGACGGCTCGGCCAACGTCGACCTGACCGATACCCGAATCTTTGGCCAAACCGACCTGTCGGTCGAGTTTGCCTTGGGCGGCGCCGCCGGCCCCCCCACTGCGCGCCCGCTACCCTCTTTCCTTCTACCCGTGCCGATTCCCAGCGGCTATAGCTCGCTGGAGGCGAGCGGTTCGGCTCTCGGCTCGGGAAGATTCCAGGTCGATTTCACTTTGCTGGGGTCCCCCAGCGTGAACCGGTCGGTCACCGTCAATCTGGGAGCGAGCGGAGGGCTCGAAGAGTTCCAGGACCAGACACGAGCCACTTTTGTCGAGCTATGGCAAGCTACCGGGGGTTCCCTTTCTGACGAGGTCGCCGACTTCTTGCTCAAGTCGGTCTATCGAAATCTTACCCTGGATCAGTTTCGTGGCCCCAACTCAGGCGGCGAGCCTGGCCCTGGCCCCACCGTGGAGTTGATTCGCCTCGACCCTTCCAAGTTCTTGAAATTCAACGACCGGGCCCGCTTTGCGCTCTGGCGGGAGTCGTAGTGGGGCGAAGGAGGAAGGGTCTGAGCCTTGGCCTGGTGCTGGTCGTCACTGCCCTGGTGGTGTCCGCCGGCTTTAGCCTGGCCAGTCTCAGCGTCACCCACCTCAACCTCACTCAGCGGGCCAGTAATTCGGAACGGGCCGAGAATCTGGCTCGTTCGGCCGTGCACCTGGGAGTGGCGCGCATTCTCGAAGATGCCGAACACGACTACGGGGTGGCCGGGACCGACGACCAGACGATCGAGGTCAGGTTGCCCGGCACTCGGCCGGGAGCCGTGGGACGCCTGACTTTTAGTCGGCTCCGGTCCGACGACCTGGGCATCCCTTGCTCGACCAACAATTTGCAGGGAAATACCTCGGTCTCTGGCGACGGGATGGTGGTGCCCACCGCGGCCGTCCACCTGGTGGGGGTGGGCGAGTGTGCTGGGGTGGTGCGCCAGGTGGATGCCATCGTGAACCTGCCTGCCTTCCCCTACGCGCTGGCTTCGGCCGGACCGGTCCGCACCCACGGGGCGGTGGTGGTCAGCGGCCTCGAGGGCGAACTAGCGGAAGGCCCTCTGGTCACGCCCCCCCAGTTGTTGCCCGCCGATCTCCATTCCAACGCCCTGGGCACGGCCATCTCGCTGGCGTCCGGGAGTCAACTGGGCGGAGATGTCGAGGCCGTTGGCACCGTTTCGCGCCAGCCCGACGTGAACGTGCTGGGCTCGGTGCGCGACCACGCCGACCAGCTCGACCTGCCCAGCTTCGACTTCAGTCACTACGACCCCCAGGCCGCCGGCCGGGTCTTCACTAGCCTCGAGCCTTCCTACGCCGAAAATCTGACCCTCACCGGCTCTTCCCGGCGCGAGGGTGACCTGACCATCGATCAGGGAGGCCTCGACCTCGAGGGGGCCATCCTCTATGTCGATGGCGACCTGACCATCGCCGGCGGTCTGCGCGGCAAAGGCATCGTCTGCGCCACCGGCGCGGTCACCCTCGACGGTACCGCCCAGGTCGATCCCTCAAGCTCGTTGGCGTTACTGGCCGGGGGTGACATCAACCTCTCCGGCAGCGGTCCCCACGGCTCGTACCTGCAGGGGCTGGTTTATACCGAGGGCCGCTTCGTGGCTGACAGCGTGACCCTGGTAGGCACTCTGGTGGCCGGCGGCGACGGCTCGGCAGATGTCGATCTGACCAACACCCGCATCTTCTCCCTGCCCGACCTGGATGTGGAGTTCGGGCTCGGTGGTGGCGGGGCTTCTTCGGGGGGCGGCTCGGGGCCGGTCACCTTTCAAATTCCCTTTACCCTGGGGCCGAGTAACTCGGGTTCGAGTCGAGCGAACTTGCAAGGCACCGTATCCCTGACCGGACCGGGGGTCTATCTCTTCAACTTTCGACTGCAGGCTTTTCAGACTGCACCCGTGGTTGTCACTCAGACCGTGACGGTCGGGTCCCAAGCGCCGTATGGGGCGATCCGCGAACAATTGCTGCCAACCGTTCAGGGTCTCTACCAGACCGCCAGCGGCCAGGCAGTCACTCGCGCCACGGATCTCAACGAAGTGCTCGGCGAGATCTGCGAGTATGCGCTCCAGGCCAGCGGCGACGGGCCTTCTGGTCCCGGCCCCGGGACCGGTGGCGACGACCCCACCGTCGAAATCATCCGGCTCGATCCGTCGAAGTTCCTCAAGTTCGAAGACCGGGTCCGCTTCGCGCTTTGGCGCGAATCCTAGAACTGATTGACCTCGACCGAAGAGTCGCCGATCATCAGCCACTCGTCATCGAGTTCTAGTTGCAAAGGCGGGCCCGAGCTCTCGCCCAACACGTCCTCAAGGCCCTGGCGGGTGGCCAGGATCTTGAGCGAGTAATCCATCATGGCCACGGCCAATCGCTGTCCGTCAGGGGAAAAGGCCAGGTCGCGCACACCCGTAATCTCACGGCGCACATCGCCTTTGGGCAACTGAAAGCTCTTCTGCTGGCCCGTGGTGAAGTTCCAGCGGGTGACGGTGTTGTCGATGGGCGCGGCCACGAACAACTCGTCGCTGCCCGGAGCGAAGGCCATGTGGTTGGCCTTAAAGGCCTGATGGGCCACCGTCTTCCCGGTGGCCGCCTCGAACACCACCACCTCGCGATCCAGCACCGCCGCCGCCAGACCTCGGTCCGAAGTCTCTAAGGAACCGAAGCCCCTCTCGGCAGCCAGATGGTATTTCTGCTGGCCGTCGGCCCCGAAGGCACGCACGCCATCGCCGGACTGGGTGAGCAGAGTGTCGCCAACCAGGGCGGCGGAGCCGACTAGACCGCCCAGTTCCTGGCTTTGCTCGAGGGTCACGCCGCGAGATTCCTCGAACTTCCAGACCCGGGCATGGCCGTCGCCGCCGGCCGTCACCAGACGACCTCCATCTTCCGAGAAGCGAATGTCGAGCACCGAGTACCATGCCCCGGGATAGCTGATGCTGCCGTCGGGGTGGACCGTCTCGGGTCGCTGTTCTTGAGTGTGACGAAAGCAGAAGAGAGCGTCGCCGCTGACCGCGTCCCAGATGGTGACGGCCGCTTCGTCGTCGGCCCCGGCAATCCACTTGCCGTCGGGCGAGACGGCCACTGGCCCCATCCTCACCCGTTCTTTGTGGAGGTCAAGGTCAAGAGCCGGTGCATCCCCCAGAGGGTCCCATTTCTTGACGCCGCCATCCCACTCGGAGGAGACCAGCCCCTGGCCATCGGTGCTCCAGGCCACCGTGTCGATGGGGCTGGTGTGGGGATAGTGTCTGAGTTGCCGGCCAACAGCCGGGTCGGGCAGTTGCAGGGGGTTGATTCTCATGCCAAGAGCTTGGCACGAGTCCCTTAATCGACTCTAAAAGGGGGCTACTCCTCGACCTTGACCTTGATCGTGGCCGACATCTCTGGCCCGTACGAGATATGGGCGTGGTTGGCGAACTGCAGGGTGAGGGTGTGCTCGCCGGGGCTCAACTCGACTTCGGTTTCGGTTTGCCCCTTGCCAAAGTGGATGTGAGACTCGTCGGCGGGCACCGGTTCGCCAGCCGGGACCGGCCCACCGTCGACCACCAGGTGATGGTGACCCGTGTTGGGCACGTCTTCCGGGCCGGCCGGTTTGACCTCCATGCCCTCGACGCCCATCTTGACCATCACCGGTGAGGTGACGGTGGCGCCGTCTTCGGGCTCGACGAAGAAGATGCGCGAGATAGGTGGGGTAGGGGTGACCTCAGGAGTCTCGGCCCCCGCTACGGGAGAGGCCGGCGGAGCGGGAGTGGCCGTCGGTTGGGACGGCGTGCAGGCAACGGTGAAGATGGCCACCAGGGCCACAGCGACGTGTGAAAACCTCATGGATGCCAGTTTGGACCCCGGTCAGGGCAATCCTGTTTCGGGCCGAAGAAAGCCTGCCTCCTCGAGCTTCTGGGAGGCCTGCGGTCCGCGCAGAAAGTCGGCCAACGCCCGGGCTCGAGGGCTGGCCCCCTCGGGCAAGATCAGCACGTATTCGATGGGCGGGTCGAGGGGGGGAAACGTAAAGACTACCCGGGCATCGCCCTGAGCTGCGGCGTCGGAGGCATAGACCAGAGCTGCATCGGTGGCGCCTTGCAGGGTCGAAGCCAGAGCCGCTCGGGCATTGGCCGTAGGAATCAGTCGCTGACCCAGGTCCAGTCCAACCTCTTCGAGTCCGGCCAGGGCATAGTCGCCGACCGGGGCCACCCCCGGGGTTCCGATAGCCACTCGCTCGAGTCGCAGGAGCCGCTCGGGCCAGCCATCGGACTCGGCCAACTCGGGCCGGCTCACCGCGATCACCAGCCGGTTCGAGGCGAAGGTCCAGTGCTCGCCCGGGACCACCTCGAGGGCCCGGGGGCTGGCCGAGATCAGCAGATCGGCCGGCATTCCGTGGCGCATCTGGTTGGCCAGGGTCAGCGAGGCGGCGAAGCTGAACTGAACCTCATCGTCAAAGCCCTGGACCATCCTGGGCAGCACGTCGCCCAGGCTGGCGGCAGCAAAAACCGTCAGAGGTTTCTCTGACGGTTTCGAGCAGGCGCCTAGCAGGCTCACCAGGAGCGCCGCTAGCAAGGGCCCGACGGGCCCCAGGCGCCTCATTCGTCTTTGACCGAGGCCTCGACGGGGGACGGAATATCGGGAACGAACTCTTCAGCTGCCGGCAGGTCAGGGACCAGATCCGGCATTTGGATTTCAGGCAGACCCTCGTCAGGAGCCGGCAGTTCGGCCTCATCCTCGGGCAGTTCGGTGGTCGGCGGCGGCGGGATACTGGCCATGGGGCTGGGCAGCTCGGGCAGATCGCTTTCGTCGTCTTCGGTGTTGGGCACGTCCATAGGCGGCGGCTGGAAGTCGGGCAGGCTGTCTTCTTCCTGGCTGGGAATCTCGGGAGGATCAGGATACTGGGTGGAATGCACCTCGCCATTGGAAGGGCCGGGAGCCATCTTGCGGATGACCAGTTCTTGAATGCGAACCGGCGTCAACTCGGCCAGCGGGTCGAGCAGCGAACGGATGTAGTCGCGCTGGCGCTCGAGCAGAATCGAACGCAGCGAATCTTCGAGGTCTTCCAGCGAGTCGACGAAATTGAAGGTCACTTTGTCGTTGGTCTGCTGCAGGTGGTGCTTCATCAAGGTCGAGGTCTTGTCGGTCGAGAGCACGATGACGTCTTCGAGGCCGTAAGCCGCCACCTGAGCGCTGACCAGATAGGAGTCGTCGAGGGTCAGGCGGCGGTTCGACAGAACCACCAGGAAGCGTTGCTGATTGAGAGTCAGGAACACCCGGGTGGGAGTGTCGGCCGATTGGCACACCTGGATCGAATCGCTGTCGACACCCAGGTTCTTGAGGGTGCCCAGCAGCAACAGCAGCAACCACTGGTCACTCAAGAGCAGGCTGCGGCAGAAGGGGGTGCAGCTGATCACCTCGTCGACCGTGTCCTCGGTGATGGGGGTGCCGCCGATGAAGAATTTCTGGGAGGCCTCTTCCAGGCTGGCCCGGCTGGGCACGCGCAGGATCTGCTGACCGGTCTTGCGGTCGATCACCGCATAATCCTTGCGAATGAGGTCGAGGTCCTCGAACTGGCCCAGCAAAAGGTCGGCCCGGTTGAACTCGTGCAGGTCCAGCTGGTTGAAGGGAGTCGACTCGGCCGAGGCCAGCTGGGCGAGCAATCGCCGAGACTGCTCTGACATCAATTCGCGGGCGGCCTCGAGTTCTTTCTCCGAGACATCGACGTTGGCCGGCCGGGCCCCTTCGGGAGGAGTCATCGCAGGCCCCATCGCCTCCCAGTCCTTGTTCTGGCGGGTCAACTGCAACACGCAGTCGCGAACTTCTCCGAAGAAGTCGGCGAAGTCGGCTTCGGCCTGGTTGGAAATGGCGCCGGCTTCGAGGCAGCGATCCTGGTTGGCATACTTGATGTAGAAGATGGTGCCGGGCTCAGGCATGAAAATCTCGCCAGCGGCCAGGGAGGCATCTTCAGGAGGGGCGAACAGGGCGCGGGGTTCGCTATCGAGGCCCAGCCGCCGAAGATACTCGAGTCGGACGCCTGCCAACAGCGAGTTGAACCTTGCCTGCAGGCTTTGCTGGACTTGAACGGCCTGGTCCGAGTTGAGCTCGACGGGTAAGCGCCTTTGCAAAATCTTGAGCATCTGAGGGTGCGTGCCTTTTCAGGGTGTAGTATCGGAGTCGAAAAGCCTTCGACCCGGGGCCGGACTTCTCGAACGTTTCTTGAACTTCCTCCCGCACCTTTTGCGGCGGCCGAGAGGTTGCAACCAGGGATGTCTCGTAATAGACATTTTCGGAGACGTGACTCTTTTGACCCAAACAACCGGACTTTCACCAGAGATCGACGGGCGATCCGAGCGAAAGATTCCGCTCGGGACCGGTTTGATCGTCACCTCCGGCGGGCGGGTCCTTGCGCCCGAGAAAGTCCAACTCCAGGCCCACTGTACCGGTCCCGCCGCTCGCGTGGTGGTGGCTCTTCAATTTCCTGGCGGCGACGGCTCTCAGGCTGCCTTTGTCTATCCGATTCCCGCTCAGGTCGCGGTGGCGCGTTTCGAGGCAGCTCTCGGCATCCGCCGCTACGAGGGCAAAGTCACCACCCGCGAAGCCGAGGGCACCATCGCCTTTGCCGACACCAGTTACGTCCACGAGATGCTGGCCGACGCGCAATTTCCCGTGTTGACCGTGGCCCTGGGCACGGTCAAAGCCTCTGACAAGGCCCACGTCCTACTCGAGTATTGCGTTCCCATCGAGCCGCAGGGGGGCTACTACTATCTGCGCTTTCCCATCTGTCTCGACCCGCGCTTCGGGGTGGACACCGCCACTATCCACTATAAGGTCGACGTCTTGCTCGAATCGGGGGGGTTGCTGCTCGAGCCGCCGGTGGCCACCCACCCCATTACCGTCCGGCGCCTAGAGAACGAGGACAGCCACGTTACTCTGACGGGTTCGTCGGTGCCAGATGGTGACTTCGTGCTGCGCTACCGTCTGGGCATCGCCGAGATGCCCAAGACCTGGATGCGCACCAACGGCCAGTATTTCTTGTTCGGCATCTTCCCCCCTACCTCGATGCCCGACTCGCCCCAACGCCGGGACCTGGTCTTCGTGGTCGACGCCTCCGAAAACATGACGGGTGAACTGTTTGAAGCCGTATCCGAGGGGGTCAGCGAAGTGCTGCGCAGCCTGCGCAACAATGACCGCTTTTCGCTCGTCACCATCGGACGCGCCATCGACGGTTTCCGGGGCGGAGATTTCTACGAGATCGAAGAGGTCGAAGAGGCGGTCCAGTGGTTGCAGCGGGTGCGTCCCGCCGGTCGGGCCGACATCTTGCCTTTGCTCGAGCGCATTCTTACTCTTCCCCTCAAGGAAGGCCGGCAACTATGCGTCTTTGTCGTCGCGGCCGGCCACGTGGGCAACGAGCCCACCATTCTCAAGTCGCTCGAGTTCGATCAGAGCGATCGCCGCTTCTATACCCTGGGAGTAGGGCCGTCGGCCAACCTATCGTTCTTGCGCCGGCTTGCCCTGGTGACGCGGGGCGAGTTCGCCAGTGCTCCCCAGGGCAATTGCTCGGGTCCCCTCCAGGGACTGCTGAGCCAGACCCGCGCCTTGCTCACCGAGCTAGAGCTCGATTGCGAGGGCACCACCATTGACCCCGAGGAGCTGTGCCCCAGTCTGCTGGGGTGTCTGAGCCCCCACGGGGTCGTCGAGTGCCTCGGTCCCGGTGCCGAGGCCTCACTTCGTTTTCGCTCCAAGGACGAAACCGGAGTGGTCTTTACCGGCTCGGTTTCGGCTTTGCCCACCGCCAACCCCGCTTTGGGGGCCGTGTGGGCCTGTCTGCGCGTGCGCGAGTTGCTCGACACCCTGGCCCTGACCACCGGCGCCCGTCGCGACGCCCTACGCCAGCGGATGATCGAGATCGCTAACCACTTCGGTATCTTGATCGAAGAAACTTCGCTAATGGTTCATGGACCGGCCGGCCCCGTGGCTCAGGCCAGTCCTTTCCCCTCAGAATGGGGAGCGGTCGAGATCCAAGAAGCTGAAGAGAGCGCCGAGCGTTCTCGAACCTCTACCGACTGGCGGCGTGGCCTGGTCAAGAAAGGGGCCGACGGTAGCCCCACCCGACCGGGACTGGTGGCTCGAGGCATGAACGCCAAAGGCGTGGCCAAAGGACCCGCCGGCAAGTTTCCGCCCAAGAAGGGCTCGACCAAACCCCAGCTACGTTGGGAGCCGTCGGCCGACGGAGAGGTCCCGGTGGTGCCGGTGCCCCGGGCCAAGCCCAAGCCCGAGCCAAAGCCCGAACCGCAGGCCTCGACGGAGCCTATCGCGGGTCCGTCGGTAGAGCCTGCCCCCGCTCCCGAACCGCCCCGGCCGGCCCCGACTCCCAAAGCGGAGCCGAAAGGGGCCGAACCCAGAGCGACCGAACCGCCGTCCGCCGAGACCCAGGTCCACACCGTGGTCGTGCCAGGGCCATCGTTGCCGGCGACTCCGGTGATCTTACCCGACACTCAGGCGCTCGCCGTCGAGGCGGCCAAAGAGCGACTCGATGCCTTCGTGCGCCAGCACGACAGCCGCCGGGTCCGAGTGGCGCTGGCTTCAGTGCTCGGAGTCAGCACGCCTCCGGCTCAGGCCAGCTCGGCTCAGCGCCGCGACTTCCTCATCCTGTGTGGTGAAAAGCTTGCCAAGCTAGGCTTCTATCAAGATGCCGTGGCTCTCTTTGGCCTTTGCCTGGCCGACGCCCCCGGCGACGAGAAAGTGCTCAAGTCGCTGGCAGAGCTACTGCTGCATTGGGCCGATTGGCTGGCCAAGAACGATCATCTGCCCGACGCGCTGCATTTATGCCAGTTGACGCTGGAATTGGCTCCCAATAACCAACAGGCCGGCCCCAAGCGCGATCAGTTGTTGGAACTGTGGCACCAGAGGGCCGAAGAGATGACCAGGTTCCCTGCGGTGGTGCGGCCCGAGCCCCTGCCCGAGCTTCCCTCTCTCGAGCCGCCTCCCCAGCCCGAGGCCCCTCGCTCAGAAGAGCTCCCACCGTCGGTCGAGCAGCCCATTAAGCCAAAGCCCGAATCGGCCCCCGAGGTCAAAGTCGAGGCCAAGCCCGAGCCGTCGACCAGGCCCGCCCCTGCGTCGCCCGAGACCAAAGCCGAGGAGCCCCCCGCAGAGCCCCAAGCCGATGCCCAAACCTCCAAGGCGCCCGAGGCCAAACCTGAGCCAACCAAGCCCGAGGCGGCCAAACCTGCCAGGTCCGAGGCCGCCGAACCTGAGCCAACCAAGGCCGAGGCGGCCAAACCTGAGCCAGTCAAGGCCGAGGCGGCCAAACCTGAGCCGGCCAAGTCCGAGGCGGCCAAACCTGAGCCGGCCAAGTCCGAAGCGGCCAAGTCCGAAGCGGCCAAGCCTGAGCCAGTCAAGCCCGAGGCGGCCAAACCTGAGCCTGCCAAGTCCGAAGCGGCCAAGCCTGAGCCGTCCAAGTCCGAGGCGGCCAAGCCTGAGCCGTCCGAGCCTGCCAAGCCGGCGCCCGAACTCGAATCGACCGAGGGCGAATCCGATGATGAAGATGATGAAGATTACGAACTGTCGCTAGAAGAGGCCCAGGAATTGCTCCAGGCCATGCCATCCGATCCTTCGGGCCACAAAGCAGTCTATCGGATCCTCGGCGACGACCACAAAGGCCTGATCAATTTCTATCGCGGTTTAGTCAAACACGACGCCGACGACAACGCTCACACCCTGAGCCTGGCCCGGGCGTATGTCTACACCGATAAACACGCTGTGGCGGTAGTTCAATACCAGAAATACTTGCGGGCGGAGCCCTCGAAGAAAGTCTATTTGGAACTGGCCGACACTTATGATCATCTTGGGAAGAAGCCGCTGGCCGATGACGCTCGTCGACGAGCGGAGGCACACTAACAAGGGGGAACTATGTTCGAGTTTCTGAAACGCCTGCGCCGCTCGGTGCCCGTCAAGATCGTGGGTTTCGTCAACCCCGAGGTGACCTTCACCAGCGACCAGGAGATCAATCTGGGCCGTCTGGACGTGGTGGCCGAGATCGAAGGGGAAAAGATTAGGGCTCGCCTCGATGTCAAAGAGATCAGCGAGAATCAGTGCATGGGGATCCTGGTCGAGCCACAGGAAGCCGTACCCTTTCTTAAAGAGATCTTTCGCCCCTACTACGAGAAGCGCAACGAGCTGCGGGTCGGTCGCAACTTGCGGGTGCTATCGAAAGACATTCCGGGCTTCAAAGGCACTTCGCGTGATCTATCCGAGCACGGCATGCGGTTGGAAGTCAGCGGCCCTATCCCCATCGGAAAGCCCATCTCGTTGGCTATCGACCTCGACGACCTGGCCGGCTCGACCCTCGAACTGCACGGACAGACGCGCTGGTGCGCGCCCAAAGAGAATACGCCTTACTCGCTGGTCGGAATTCTCTTCGTCGACGTGCCACCTCAGGCTCAGAACGCCTTGCGCGCCTTTCTTAATACTCTCATCGAGGCCGAGAAGGGCAACATGAAACTGGGCGGAGCCTAGTTAGGGCGTCTCAAGGATTAAGAGTTCCGGGCGCTGAGGCGCCCCTGTGGCAAGGCGCGTCTGACCGCGCATATCGGCAATGGGTAAGGGAAGCGCAACGCAGCCACAGGGAATGGATCGGATGCACCCGTTATTTCCTGACAGGCCCTTAGACGGCTTTGCGGGGTAGCGGGATGCTGGTCGGTAGCGTGCGCCGCGCTTGCTTTTGCGCCTCGCGACCACAATAGTCACTGAGCAGGCGTCGGTCTCGCTGGTTCATGGCCGAGAAGTGGAGGCCGATGACCACGGCTCCGCTCGAGCCGTTCAAGGGCGAGTCCCAGACCTTGTCGGCCAGCGCCGTCACCGGGCGCCCATCGATGTTGAGCACCACGTGAAAGTGGTTGCCGTCGGCGCCGCGATTACAGATCAAGCGTGCGCCGGTGGAGCTCAGGTTGATGGTCTGCCCCTGCAAGAGGTTCAGGTCGTCTCCGTAGAAATCGACCGAAAAGCTCTGGTTCACCCGCGGCGCGCGGCGCCGATTCTTAAGCTCTAACATCACACAACACATCTCCCAACATGCATCATCTCACGAGGCAGAGAGTTAAGGAAAGCCAAGAAGTGTTACATGTATGTTAATTTTATTGGAGTATCCTAAGAAAGTTGGCCTCGCCTGGCCTGGGCTGGGCCGGGGTGGGTGCACGCCGCTCGGCGTGGGCGGGGTTCACCCCGCGATTCTCGGGGTGAAGTGCCCGAAACGGGGTTCACCCCGCGATTCTCGGGGTGAAGTGGCTGAGGCCGGGTTCACCCCGCGATTTCTCGGGGTGAAGTGGCTGAAACGGGGTTCACCCCGCGATTCTCGGGGTGAAGTGACCGAAGCCGTGCCGCCCGCGGCCGCCCGAGCCGCCGCACCGGCCAGACTCCCGTGCGGAAGTAGGCTCTCCCGCCGCGATTCTCGGGGTGAAGTGGCTGAAACGGGGTTCACCCCGCTATTCTCGGGGTGAAGCGGCCGAAGCCGTTCCGCCCGCGGCCGCCGGGCCGAGCCAGCCGCACGGCCAGACTCCCGTGCGGAAGTAGGCTCTCCCGCCGCGTTTCTCGGGGTGAAGTGACCGAAGCCGTGCCGCCCGCGGCCGCCGAGGCCGAGCCGGCCGCACCGGCCAGACTCCCGTGCGGAAGTAGGCTCTCCCCGCGATTCTCGGGGTGAAGTGACCGAACTCGTGCCGCCCGCGGCCGCCGGGGCCGAGCCGCCGCACCGGCCAGACTTCCGTGCGGAAGTAGGCTCCCCCCGCTATTCTCGGTGTGAAGCGGCCGAAGCCGTTCCGCCCGCGGCCGCCGGGGCCGAGCCGCCGCACCGGCCAGACTTCCGTGCGGAAGTAGGCTCTCCCCGCGATTCTCGGGGTGAAGTGGCTGAAACGGGGTTCACCCCGCGATTCTCGGGGTGAAGTGGCTGAAGCCGTGCCGCCCGCGGCCGCCGAGGCCGAGCCGGCCGCACCGGCCAGACTCC
The DNA here is from genome assembly GCA_050250895.1 of Vulcanimicrobiota bacterium. GTDB lineage: Bacteria > Vulcanimicrobiota > Xenobia > Xenobiales > JADMJV01 > CAYRFU01. The sequence continues at coordinate 44,930 of JBFWNU010000010.1, forward strand.
CGTGCGGAAGTAGGCTCTCCCGCCGCGATTCTCGGGGTGAAGTGGCTGAAACGGGGTTCACCCCGCGATTCTCGGGGTGAAGTGACCGAAGCCGTGCCGCCCGCGGCCGCCCGAGCCGCCGCACCGGCCAGACTCCCGTGCGGAAGTAGGCTCTCCCGCCGCGATTCTCGGGGTGAAGTGACCGAAGCCGTTCCGCCCGCGGCCGCCGGGGCCGAGCCGGCCGCACCGGCCAGACTTCCGTGCGGAAGTAGGCTCTCCCGCCGCGATTCTCGGGGTGAAGTGACCGAGGCCGGGTTCACCCCGCGATTCTCGGGGTGAAGTGACCGAAGCCGTGCCGCCCGCGGCCGCCGGGGCCGAGCCGCCGCACCGGCCAGACTTCCGTGCGGAAGTAGGCTCCCCCCGCTATTCTCGGTGTGAAGCGGCCGAAGCCGTTCCGCCCGCGGCCGCCGGGGCCGAGCCGCCGCACCGGCCAGACTTCCGTGCGGAAGTAGGCTCTCCCGCCGCGATTCTCGGGGTGAAGCGGCCGAAGCCGTTCCGCCCGCGGCCGCCGGGGCCGAGCCGCCGCACCGCGCAGACTTCCGTGCGGAAGTAGGGTCCCCCCGCGATTTCTCGGCGGCCGCCCGAGGCCGCACCGCCTTAGCGCCAGATGGCGTTGCGCTTGTCCTCGGGGCGGCGCATCGGGTCGCCGGGTTGCACGCCGAAGGCGTCGAAGAACTCGGGCATGTTCGAGACGGTGCCGTTGACCCGCAGCTTGGGGTGGGGGTGGGGGTCGGTCTTGACCATCAGCTTGGCATATTCGGGGCGCACGTTCGTGGCCCAGCTCTGGGCGAAGCTCAGGAAGAAGCGCTGGTCGGGAGTGAAGCCGTCGACCATCTCGGGCGGCTTGCCCTCGGTGGCTTTCTTGTAGGCCGCATAGGCGATCTCGAGGCCGCCCAGGTCGGCCAGGGCCTCGCCCAGGACCAACTGGCCGTCGACCGGTAGCCCTTCGACCACGTACTCGCTGAACTGGCGCTCGATGCCGCCGGCTTTGGCCTGAAAGCGGGCCAGGTCTTCGTCGCTGAACCAGTTGCGCAAGTTGCCGTCGGCGTCGAACTGGGCGCCCGAGTCGTCAAAGCCGTGGCTAAGCTCGTGGCCGATGGTGGCCCCGATGGCTCCGTAGTTCATCGCCTCGTCGAAGTCGAGGTCGAAATAGGGCGTCTGCAGGATGCCCGCCGGGAAGACGATCTCGTTGTTGGGCGGGTCGTAGTAAGCGTTGTTGGTGGAAGCTGACATATACCACTTGTCGTGGTTGACAGGCTTGCCGATCTGGGCCAGGTCGAGGGCCTTGTGGAAGCGATCGCCGTTGCGCACGTTGGTCAGGAAGCTGTCGCGGTTGACGGCGTAGTTGGAGTAGTCCTGGGGATTTTCGGGATAGCCGATCTTGGCCCGCAGTTTGTCGACCTTGGCCAGGGCCTCTTGTTTGGTCTCGGGACCCATCCATTCCAGGCTGCGGATCTTGTCGCGCAAGGTGTCGCCGAAAATACGCACCATGTCTTCCATCTTGGCTTTGGCCTCGGGCGAGAAGCGGCGCTCGACGAATTTCACGCCCAGGGCCTCGCCCAGGTATTCGTCGGTCTTGTCGGCAATCTGTTTGGCCCGCGGAGGTTGCTGCTCGAGGCCGCGCATGGTCTTGCCGAAGAAGTTGAAGTTTTCGTCGGCGAACTCTTTCGAGAGATAGGGGGCGGCCGCGCTCAACGTGTGCCAGCGCAGATAAGCTTTGTGCTCTTCGATCGGAGTCTCGGCCAGGATGTCGTCGAGGCGCTCGAAATATTTGGGCACCGCCACGTTCACCCAATCGGGTGCCTGGACCTTGAGATCGTGGAAATAGGCGGGAAAGCTCAGGCACGGGACAAGTTTGTCGAGTTCGGTCTGGGTGGTGGGGTGATAGAGGGTGGCCGGGTCGCGCATCTCGGCGTTGGACAGCGAGGCTTTGGCGATGGTCGTCTCGAGGCGCAAGACGGCGGCGGCCTGGCGGTCGGCCACGGCGGGCGAGTCGCCGGCCAGTTCGAACATGCGGGTGACGTGCTGACGGAAGGCTTTGACCGTCTCTTTGCTCGACTCGTCGTCTTTGACATAGTAGTCGCGATTGGGCAGGCTCAGGCCGCCCTGGCTGAATTCGCCGATCATCCGGCTCGAGTCTTTGGCGTCCTGGGCGGCGTAGAAGCTGAAATAGACCGAGTTGCCCTCGGCGTGCATGGCGGTAGCCGCCTGCTGGATATCGGCCACGTTCTTGATGGCGGCGATGCGGGCGAAATCGCTCTCGAGAGCCGAGAGGCCGGCCGCCTGGATGGCCGCCTCGTTCATTCCGGCGGCATAGAAGTCGCCCAATTTCTGCTCGTTGCTGCCCGGGGTCTGGGGGCTTGAAGAGAGTTCTTCGAGGATTGCCTTGACCACTTTCTCGTTACCCACCGTCACCTCGGCGTCGATGCCGAAACGCGAGCGGTCGGGCGGGATGGGGTGGCTGGCCAGATAGCCGCCCATGGCGAACTGATAAAAGTCGCGGGTCGGGCTGGTGGTGGGGTCGAGATTATCGCGCGAGAACGGGGGGCGTGTCTCTTCGACCTGGAGCTCTTCGAGCGGGGCGGCGGGCGCGACCAGAGCCGGGGCTGGCGCCGGAGGCGGTGTCACGGACAGCAGCGGGCCCGAGAAGGTGAACTGGTCCTCGGGCTGGCGGTGGACCGGGTGACCGTGGCCGAGGGGGCCGTGGTGGCGGCAGGCCGGTCGCGAGAGCAAGGGACTGGTGGTCAAAGCGCTGATATTCATCAGGCCTATCCAACGCCCGCGGGTCGGGTCAAGTTGTAGCCAACTCGTTACAGAACGTTCGCCAGGGAGAAATCCGCTTGAAGGTGGAAGTTGCGGCGGTGAGGCGACTGCTCCATCGAGTCTATTATGTGATCGAGTCCCTGTTTCTGGCTCATCCCGGCTACCAACTGGTGCTGGTGGCCGTGGCGATGTTGTTGGTCTCGCTGATGGGGGGAATGGTCGTGCATTTTGTCAGCGGCGATTTCGACAGCGTCGGCCAGGCGGTGTGGTGGGCCTTTTTGCACCTGACGGACTCGGGTTACCTGGGCAACGACCAGGGTTTTGTGCGGCGGGTGGTCTCGTGCGTGCTGACGGTGCTCGGCATGGTTTTGTTCGTGGGGGCGGCGGTCGCTATCATGACCAACGGCCTGGATCGGCTGCTAAATTTTCTAGCTTCGGGCCGGAGCCCGGTCTTCGAGAAGGGTCACATCTTGATTCTGGGCTGGAATCATCGAGTCTATGCCCTGGTGGAGGAGGTCTTTCATAGTGGACGCGCTCTCTATGGGGAGGATTGGCATCCCTCCATCGTGATACTCTGTCCCGAGTTTCATCCCGATCTCCAGCGCGAGTTGCTGCAGAAGCTCGACCCGAAGGTGAGAAAGCAAAGCAACGTACTGGTGCGCTCGGGAAATCCCCTCGAGGCCGAGAGCCTCGAGCGAGTCGACTTTACCCGGGCTCGTTCTATCATCTTGGTGGCCGGCAAGGCTCATCAGGACCTGTCCGATGTCACCCTGGCCAAGACCCTCATGAGCATCAAGGCCCAGGCCGGCGAGTTGCGCCAAAATCCCAACGTGGTGGTCGAAGTGGCCAACCCCGCCAACAAGCTGTTGACCGAGTCGGTCGGTTGGAGCGGCTCGACCGAAGCCCTGGCTTCGGGCGACTTTCTCGGCTTGATGTTCGTGCAGGCGGTGCGCCAGCCCGGCATCTCCCGCCTCTACAACCGCTTTCTGACCGACAACTTCGGTGATGCCGTGCTGCTGATCTCGGCCGAGAGCCTCGGGTTGACCGGCAAGACTTTGCGCCAGGCCAGTCTCGATGGCAAGGTGGCCATAGGCTATCTGAAAGCCGGTGGGGGACAGGAGGCCTTGCGACTGACGGCCCTCGACGACGAGCTGGCGGCCGACGACGAAGTGGTGGTGATTTCGCCCGGGGATGACCCTGGCTATCCCGCTTTGTCGACCTCGACCGCTCGGGGCAGCGAACTCAAAGTGCTGGTGCTGGGATGGAGCAACCACTTGACCCACTTCGTGCGCGAATTGGGCCGGTATACCAGCGAAAAATACACGATCCTGCTGGCCTGCGAGAGTTGTCCTAGCCTGGGCTGGCGGCGCCTGTCGGGGCTGGCCGAGGGCCTCGAGAATGTCGAACTCAGTCGGGTCGACACCTCTTTGGGCGAGGCCGAGAGTCTGGCCAAGCTACGGCCTGGCGACTATGACAGTGTCGTGCTCTTTGCCGACCCGCGGGCGGCCGACCCTCTGGTGGCCGATGCCGAGACGGTGGTGCGCACGGTGCTGGTTCATCGCTTGCTCGGCCGCGAGGTGGGTTTGGTGGTGGAACTCAACGATGAAGACAACCGGGCCCTGGTGGCCTACCGTGCGGCTGACATCTTCTTGACCCAGGAAGTGGTCAGCCACCTGTTGGCCCAGGTGGCTCTACGACGCAGTCTCGCCTGGATCTATGAAGAGCTCTTTACGGTGGGAGGAGCCGAGATTCATCTGGCCCCAGGTCCGAGTGGAACCTTTCGCCAGGCGGCCTCGGAGTTTCTCGACCGGGGAGCGGTGGCCATCGGCTATGAGCAGGCCGGTCGCTTTGCTCTGGTTCCCAACCCCGAAACCACCCTGCCCGAGGGGGCCAGAGTGGTGCTCATCGAGCCCGAGGGCTAGTTGACCGACGGCAGGCTGTGGTAGGGTGGCAGCCCGTTGGGTGTGATACCTTCGAGTTCGATCAAGAGTTCTTCAAGCTCTTCGGTGATGCTGGCCACCTGGGCCGCCCGGTCGGCTGAATAGACGGCCGCGCGTGAGGCCGCCACTCGCACTTTGATCAGCGCCTCACCCAATAACGCCTTGAGTTCGCCATCCCAGAGTTGTTGATAATCGATATATTCTTTCATAGCCCCGAGTCTAACAGCCTTTCAGGAAACCCGATGTAACCTTGCCCACGAAGTGGGATACTTCACAGTTCAACCTGTGCCGGTCGCCAGGGTAGCGCTCGTGTTCCATCCACTTCCTGGGGGAAGAGGGTCCGGCTGACGCAGCCGACCCGGCCCGGGAAGGCGTCTCCTCGATGCTCTTTGCGCGGCGGTTGCCGGGGCGGCGACTGCTGGGGCTGGATTGGGCGCCAGGGTCCCAACTCCCGGACTGCGAATTTGGTCTTGTGGGCAGCTTGTTTGGCAAACGAAAGGCGCGCTTCGGCCGGGCGGCCACGGAGCGCTTCCGCCAGGCGTTCCCTCAGAGCGAACCGCGGCTTGACGAGAAGGCTTTTGTCATCGACTTCTTTCACGAGGGCAACGCCGGCACGCTCCAACTCGACTCGTTCTATGGCCAGCTCGACCAGCATTCGCAGACCCAGGTGCTCGACCGTCTGGTGGCCGCACTAAGCGATTCCTTTGGCGGCCTGCCCGCCTTGTTTGATGAAGCTCGCAAGTCGCTGTTGCCCCGCCTCACCTCGCGCGTTTTTCTGGAAGAGCTGCGGTTGAATCAACGACCGGCGCCCTTCCGGCTGGTGGGCGATCGGCTGGTCGCCCTACTCGCTCTGGACCGGCCGACTTCGGTGGCCTACATCGATCAACAGCAACTGGAGAAATGGCACGTCCAGGTGGAGGAGACCTTCGAACTAGCTCTGCGCAATCTGGGCACCCGCAGCCCCCGGCCGCTATTTGAACGGTTGGCCGACGGTCTGTTCCAGTCGCCACGCCAAGATAGCTGGGACGCCAGCACCCTGCTGCTCTATCATCAGCAGCCCGAGCCGCCGAAGCTCGAGGGCGAGCCGGTAGTGTTGGTGGCCAATGCCGATGTCTTGTTGCTCACGGGTAGCCAGAATCGGGCTGGGCTCGAGTATCTGCTCGACGAAGGTGAAGCCTGTCTCGAGGCGCCCCGCCCCATCTGCGCCACTCCTTTGAGCGGACCTGACTGGAAGCCGTTACGATTGAGCCCCGAACACCCTCTGTATGCTCGCTGGCGCAGGCTGTTTTGTCAGAGCCAGGCCCTGGCTTATGCCGAGCAACGGGCCGTGCTCGAGCGCGCCTTCGACCAACGAGGCGAGGATGTCTGGGTGGGCAACTACGGCCTGATTTCGGCTCCTGAGCGACCCGAGACAACCCTGAGCTGGACCGTCTGGCCTCAGGATGTGGTCGGCCTGATGCCTCACACCGACCTGCTGGGGGTGGTGGCAGACGACCAGCAGTCTCCCGAACTGTATGACTTCGAATCGGTCCTAAAAGCAGTCGGCGACCGCCTCGAACTGGTGCCCGAGTGCTGGCCGCCGCGCTATCGCTTTACGGGCTTTCCCACCGAGGAAGAACGCAAGCGGTTCGTGGGTCGCGAGCCGGATTAGGCGTGGCGAGCTTTCTCTTCCATGTCGTTGCGCCAGGTGCCGAGCATACCCAGGGCGGCCCCGCAACCGACCACCAGACCAACGCGCAGCGGGGTGGGAGCGGCGTGCGCCGAAGCGGTCAGGGCTCCCAGAATGGTGGGCCAGATGGCCGTGCGAATGGCCTCGGCGTTGCTCACTCCCAGGCCTTTGTAGAAACCGGCCGTGAGGGCGCCGCCAGCAATGGCGCCGGGATAGCTCAAGGCCATGCCGCCGATCTGAGGCAGCGAGAACCCGACCACGCCGAGCACGGCGCCCTGGGCGTAGCGAGGGAGGCTGCCGAGGGCTCTGGCCAGAGGCGGACGGTCGTCGATTTCGACCTTATCTTGAGGCTCGGGGTTGGGACCGGGCTGCGGGCCCGGGGCCGAGCTGGCTCGGCGGTTGAGTTGGGGGATAGCCGGTGTAATCTGCATCGTTTGCTCCTGTAGTCCTTCACGTTAGACAATACCAGGTAGCGGCCCCGGATCGGTTGCCAAACCGTTGCCAGTCGGTCAGCCGACGGAGTAGGTCACCGCTTGGTCGCTCTGGGCCATACCGTGCCAGCCGTGCTCCATCGCCCGCGACGACTCGAGCAGGCTTCGCGACCCGGGCTGGGGCGGGCGACTTCGACCTGCTCTGGCGCTAGGCGCCGAGGAGCAAGCCTGAGCCTCGCAGAACACGAATGCCAATGGCACGAGGTCTGTCCGGCAAGGCGCTGTCTCAAGAACTGGCGATTTTTTACCGTTGCCTTTCGGTATTGCTCAATTCTGGTGTCCAGATTCTGCGCTCGCTCGAGGCCGGGGCGCAACAGTGCAGCATCCCGCCGCTGGCCGCGGCTATCGGGTCGGCCCGGGGAGCAGTCGCGTCGGGTAAACGGCTCTCGGTGGCCCTGACCGGCTTCCCGTCCTTCTTCACCACTCTCCAGGTGAGAATGATCGCGGTCGGCGAGAATACCGGCGGTTTACACGTCATCCTCGAGCGGTTGGCCGAGCAAGCCGAGAAAAGCGTGGCTCTGCGCCAGAAAGTCGCTTCGGCCCTGACCTATCCGCTGCTGGTCCTGGGCCTGGCCCTGTTGCTGTTGTTGGCCGCCCCGGCTCTGGTCTTCAAAGACTTGCTGCGCCTGTTTAGTGAATTGGGCGTCGAGCTGCCCTGGACGACCCGACTGATGCTGTTTGCCGCCAATCTCTTGTCAGGGCCGTGGCCCTATCTGCTGCTCGTGCTGATCGGCCTGCTCGGTTGGTATGGCTATGGTCAGATCGAGCAACACCCTGGCCTCAAAGCCCGGTGGGAAGCTTTCCTACTGGCTGTGCCGGGGCTGGGCACGGCCTTCAGAATGGCCGCTACGGCCGAGTTCTGCGGTGCTCTCGCCTTGTGTTATTCCAGCGGTCTGCCGGTGGTGCAGGCGGTCACGCTGTGCGCGGGTGCGACCGGTTCGGTGCTGATGGAACAGGCCGGCCAGCTGGCCCGCCAGAGCCTATTGGAGGGCGAGACCCTATATGAGAGCCTGCGCGCGAGTCAGCTGCTCACCCCGGTCTTGTTAGGGCTGTTGGCGGCCGGCGAAGAGTCGGGCCAGGTGGCGAGTTCGCTAGAAGACGTGGCCGAGATGGCCGAGGCCAATCTCGAGGTGGCGGTGGAACGGGCCACAGCCCTGCTCGAGCCGCTGGTCTTGCTCGTAATCGGTGGGGTGGTCGGCTTCATGGTGATAGCCACCCTTTCACCCCTGGCCCGCGTGTTGCAAGTGCTATGATGCGCTATAATGGTGGGATGAGGCGACGAGGATCGGTGCTGGGCACCGTCATCATGGTGATCGGGGTGGCCCTTATGGCCGCCCTGGTGGTATCGGGCGCCAGCACGTTTCATCTGCAGGCCTCCCAACGTATCGTCAACTCGCAAACGGCGGCCAACCTGGCCGAGTCGGCCATTCATCAGGCCCTCGCCGCCCTTCAGGACGATCCCGAAAGCCTTCCCGAGGTGGATCTCTCTGGTCTTCCCGGCCTGCCCGACGGCGCCTTTGCTCGGGTGACCTTCGATCGGAGTAGCCCGTTCTTCTCCACTAACAACTTCAAAGGGGGCTCGCCCAACGGTTGGAACGGCCGTCAAGTGCCCGTAGGCAAGATCCACGTGGTGGCGGTGGCCGGCTGCAACGGGGTCGAGCGCCACATCGAGACGCTGCTGCATCTGCCCACTTACCCGGCCGCGATTGCGGTGTCGGGTCAGTTGACCCTCAAGAACACCCTGGTAGCCGGCCTGGGCGAGGCCGCTGTGACCATGAGCGGCGGCCAGATCACTTATGATGAAGACGATCTGAAGCCGGGCGATGTGGCTACCAATAACGGCAACGCCAGCGATTCTCTGGTCTTGGATGCGGGCAGCCTGGTGAAAGGCAACGCCCAGGCCCGAGGCGGCATCCAGCGGCTGGGAACCTCGGTAGTGGAGGGGGAGGTCCGCAGTCCCTGGACCGACTTCGCCAAGCTGCCCGACATCAAGATTTCTGACTATGATCCGCGCACCCGCACCGACACTTACTTCGACACGCTGGTCCCGCCCCCGGGGGGATTCGGAGGGCTTGACCTGACCGGAGTCTCCCTGGTGGAAGGAGATCTGGTGGTGACCGGGCCCGCGCGGCTGGACAACGCCGTCCTTTTCGTGGATGGAACGCTTCGACTCGAAGGGGGGCTGAGCGGAAGCGGGGCCGTGTTCGTCGCCGGCCCGGCCGACATCAAAGGTGGGGTCAATCTCCAGACGGACGACTCGGTGGCGCTGCTGGCTAACGGCGATGTTCGCGTCTGGGGCGACGACCGTCTCACGAACGTCTTCCAGGGGACTGTCTACTGCAAGAGTTCGGTCAGCATTGAACGGGTCACGCTGGTGGGCACCTTCATCCAGGACAGTGACGATCCCGGCAAAACCACGACGGTCATCGATTCTAACCTGTTCTATAGCGCCGCCGGAGCCAATCCCAGGTTTGTGTGGCCGATCAGCCTGACCGTACCGAACCTCTCCCCAGACGTGGCGGTCACCGGGGGAAGCAATCCCGACGGCACGGACCAGCCCATTTCTGCGTTTGGGAAGGACAAGGATGGAGACGGCGTCGGCGATTCTTGGAATGCAGCCAACATCTTTCTTGACCCACCCCTCGGCCCGGGAGCCAATAGCTGGGCCAGTACCGACGTCTGCTTGATCGAGATTCTCGAGATCGACAACCAGCAGATCTTCAGGGTTCGCAGTTGGGGGCGAGATTACGATGGAAACCCGGTCTACAATCCCGACGGCTCCCCGGCGTTCGGCACGTTCAGCTATACCGGAGAGGCCGAGTTTCTGCAAAACTATCCCAACGATATGGTCTATGGCCCCGGGGGCTCGGGCGGCTACACCGAGTTCACCACCGATGATGTGGTGCCTACTCCCGAACAGGTCCGGGCTGCCCTCGAGAGCACACTGGCCAAGGTCAAAGCCCGAACGGGCGAACCCGGCAGCTGGAGTGTCTATCTCTCTTTTGACCCCAACGAGTTTCTGGCCCGCGACGACACCCTGCGCGTCCTGATGTGGCGCGAATTCTAGCCGAGGGCCCGGCGCAGGGCGGCGAAGGCCTCTTGCAGATCGTCGAATCGTTCTGGGGGTGTTTTGGCCAGCATCTTCCGGAGCACCCCATCGACCTCGGCGGGTAGTTCGGGGCGCCAGTTGCTGAGCGGGGGCGGCTCTTCGCTGACGTGTTTCATAACCGTCTCGATGGCGTTTTCAGGGCTGTAGAACGGCGGCTCGCCGGCCAGCATCTCGAAGGTCATAATGCCCAGGGCATACTGGTCCGAGGCCGGTGACGTGCCGGCCCCGGTCACCTGTTCCGGCGCCATATAGGCCGGAGTTCCAAAGATACTGCCGGTGCGGGTGATGGTGGTCGAGTCATTCTTGCGAGCCAGGCCGAAGTCGGCCACTTTGATCGACTGCTCGGGCGTCACCAGCACGTTTTCGGGCTTGAGGTCGCGATGGACGATGCCGCGCGAGTGGGCGAAGGCCACCCCCTCCACGATCGGTTTTAGCAGGGCCAGCACCGTGGCCGGCTCGAGCTTGCGACCGTCGATCTCTTCGCGCAGGGTCTGGCCCTCGACCAACTCCATCACCATGAAGTAGCGCCCGTTGAAACTGTCGAAGTCGTAAAGATTGACGATGTTGGGATGCTGCAGCTCGCGACAGATTTTGACCTCGCGGCGAAACCGGTCCATAAACTCGCCGTCTTCGCCGCTGTCGTCGTGAAGGAGTTTGAGGGCATACTCGTCCTGGGGCCGGTCGACCGGAGTGACCCGGTAGACGGTGGCCATACCTCCGCGCCCCAGCCGCTCGAGCAGCAGATAGTTGCCGATATGTTTGCCCACCTGATCATCGTTGGAGGGCACGATGCGCGATTCGAAGTCGACGACCTTCTGGGCTTCTCGTCTGGCTTTGGAGCGCACACTCAGGCCCCACACTCCGCCCCCCAGCAAGAATCCCAACAGGGTCAGTGGCACCGGCGTCAACAGCGGGATCAGTGGGTTGACCGGGGTTAGCCGAAACGGCTCGCCGGCCGGCCATTCGTAACCCTCGCCGCGTCGAGCCAGCGTGACCATGGCGGGGGCGTCCTGATAACCCCATTTCTTGATGACTACGCGAAAGCTCTGTCCCCGGGGTCTCGTCATGGCGAAGACCCTACCCGAGGGTCCCAGTAATTGGGGCACGGGGTCGCTGGTAACGTGATAGACGCTGGCCCCCGACGGGCTGGTCTTGAAAAGTACGTCCACGACTTCCTCGGCGAAGGCTGGGGAAGAAAGGACGAGCAGCCATAGGACCAGTCGCTTCATCGTTTGAGATCGGCCAGCCGTAACTCTTGAGTGAGGGCCTGGGAGCCGCTGCGGTCGTTCCATTGGATGGTCAGGCGCAGGCGCACCAGGTGGTCGGTCGGGATGCCGGGCACGGCTTCGATGGTCAGGTGAGGCTCGAGCACCGTGCTATCCTCGCAGGTGTAGCGGGCCAGGGGAAGGGCCCCTGGCGTATCGGCGTCGTAGCTGCCCGGGACGAGATCGACGAAAGGAGCGGCCCGGGCGGCCTCGAGGATCGATTCGGCCAGGGCGGCCGCATCCAAACGATGCTCGGCTTTGCGCACTCCGATCATGGTGGCCGGGAAAATATTGAGCATGAACAAGAACACCAGGGCCAGCAGCGAGGCTCCCAGCACGACTTCCATGAGGTTTACGCCGCGATTTTTCATCGTTGTTCTCGGGTGAAGGCGGTGCGGGAATAGACGACCCGCTCGGCCTGCTGGCGACCTCCAGCGATGGTCTTTTCCATCACCAACTCAAAGCGAATAGGCATCTTCATGAGCAGGTCGTCGCCACTTTGCAGAATGGAAAACGAGGTCACGTCGCGGGCCAGCACCGACACCGGGGCGGGACGACTGACGATGTCGGCCAGTTCATCGGGGGTCAGTTTCTTGGGCTTGGAGCGGCGAGTCTGGGCCGGGGTCGGGGCCGGGTCGCCGGGCGGCCACTGGCGCCGCAGCAACTGGCCTCTGGCTCGGTCGAAGTAGAAAATCACGTAGGACTCGGACCAGATCAAGTCTCCGTTGGGACGGACCTCTTCGAGAGGATTGACAGCCACGCAGACGGGGTCAGTCGAGCGCAGCGACAGCCCGGCCGGAGAGGTGCTCTCGGCTTCGCGCACCAGGCGCGAGAGAGCGATGACAGCCCGCTGGTCGAGTTCTACGCGGGTGGCTGAGCGGGTCGAGGCGCGCAGAGCCGGCATCAGGTACCCGGCGGCCAGCCCCAACACCAGCAAGGCCAGGGTTGCCGCAATGACGATTTCGGCCAGCGTGAAGGCTCGACGAATCATCCCCGAAGTATACCATAAGGCCGAGTCGAGCGCCCGGCTTAGACGTGGCTTACTTCGAGTTCGCCCGTGGCGCAGCGCACCGCCCCCCACAGGCGAGTCGTGGCCTGGGCCGACGGCATGTCGACCACCTCGAAGCCATACTCACGGTAGACCGCGCGGGCCACTTCATCCAGGCTGACTCCGTAAACCGGCATGTAGACCCGCCTTACCCCGTCGTAACACTCCATCAAGACGTTGTTGTAGGTCAGATAGGGTGTGAGCAAGCCTACTCCCGCCAGGTTGGGCAGGCGCACCACCCGCAAGCCCAATCCTCGAAGTTTCTCGGCGGCACGCTCATAGCTTTCGGCTAGACCGGCCGATTTGGTGGCTTCGACCAGCGGCTTGAACTCGGGCCCGACCATAGCCATCGAACTCTTGGGGTCGGCCACCGCCACCGTGTCGTCATCGAGAAACGTAAAGCCCAGGTCGAGGTGAAAGTCGGGCTGAGGCTCGATGACGATGGCTTCACGGCCCAGAATCTTGCCGAAGCGGTCGACCACCTCCGCCTTGGAGAGGCCGAGGTTGGTCATGGTGCGAGCCACCGAATGCCCACCCACCAGCACCTGGCGACCACTGGCCACCACGTCGCCGCCCTCGAACGACAAGCAAGACCGACGCACCAGCAAATCGGGCAAGACCTCTTGCAGGCGCGCCGGTGCCGCCCCGCTGCCCTGCACCACCACCCGATTGAGAGCCGGGTCCACCTGGCCATCGCCGCGAAAGGTGCGGGGCAGCAGTAATACCGCTCGACCGTCGGCGGTGCGGGTCAACAGGGCTCCGTCGCGAGCCCACATGGTGAGGGGAGAGTAGAGCCGCTCGGCCGTTGAAAAGAGCACCATCGGGTGGATGTGCACGCGCTCGGGGCGGGGCACCGACCATTTGGCCAGCAAGCGCCGCAACTCGTCGCCGCTCTGGCCCTCGGCCACCACATGCACCACCACCTCGGCCGAAAGACGGGTGAGAAGATCGTGAAAGAGCTGCCTCTGGGCCGACAGGGCCGGCTCGACGAAGGTCTCGGGCCACTGCAGTCGCAGCGCTCGGATGCGACCCTGGTTCGAGGCCACCACTTCGAGCGGGCCCAACTCTTCGACCTTTTCGCTCACTTCGTAGGCGGGCCGCGGTCGCACCGGAGTCCGGTTGGGATTCTTGGGGACCTGCCAGCCTTTGGTCGTGGGCCGAGCGTCCCACTCGCTCTGCTCTTCTTGGGGCAGTAGTCCAAAGGCCATCTGGCCGGCTGCCTGGCGGCCCACCCGCCGGCTTAGCTCGCCCCAGGCGGTCAGGTTCCCCTCAAGGGTTGGCGGCCAGGGGCGCGGCGACTCGATGGCCAGGCGGGCCAGACCTCGTTGGGGCATTTGTTGACCGGGCTCTTTGACACTTCCGAATTCGACCCGGTCGGCGCTGCCAGCCGGCTTGCCAGCGGCGGGTTTGCTGACCCTATCGGTAGGACCGAGCGGATACGACTCGAGCGGAAATCCCGCCGGCGGCAAAGGTTGCATGTCCCCATCCTAGGCAATTGGGCCGGTCGTGGTCAATTACGCGAGACTGAGCAATTCTGTAACATTCGGTTCTGTTTCTGCAATACACATCGATGTTGCCAAAGCTTTTCGAAAAGGTAACGATCTGGCGAGGCCATTGAACCAGGTTTTGTCGTGTCCTACACTGGCATGGGGCTAGCTCAAATACAAAACAGGCAGTCCCGAAAGAGGTAGTGTGTGGCGGTAATTTCCAGCATTAGTCCCTTCGAGACACGGGGACCTGTCTTTCCCGTGGCCAACGTGGGTGCCCCGGTTCTCGGTCAGACCAACATCCCGACCGACCCGAATCAGCTCGTTTCGGCCATTCTGCAGGTTCTCCAGCAGCTGGCCCAGGGCTTTAGCAACTTTGCCGGTGGCGATCAGCAACAGCCTGGGCAACAGCCCGGCGAGCAGGCTCAGCAGCCAGCGGCCGCTCCCATCTCCGCCCCGGCTGCCCCGGTCGAGCCGAGCAACGAAGGCCGCACAGGCTCGGGTGGCCGCGGCCGGGGGCGCTTCTCGGCTCAGGCCGAGAACGACGTTCCCAACGGACGCTCGGGCAACGCGGGCAACGCTGGCAATGCCGAGGGTGCTTACGGGGGCGGCGCAGGTGGCGGGGCCGCGGGCAACGCTGGTAATGCGGCTAACGCCGGTCAAGCCGGAGGCGGAGGACAATGTCCTCATAAAGCTGGTAACGGCGGACAGGCTGGCAACGCCGGTAACGGCGGACAGGCTGGTAACGCCGGTAACGGCGGACAGGCTGGTAACGCCGGTAACGGCGGACAGGCTGGTAACGGGGGACAGGCTGGCAACGCCGGAGCCGCAGGCGAAGCCGGAGCGGCTGGTGCCTACGGTGGCGGAGGCGGGGGCGGTGTCACCGGCCAGGCCGGGGCAGCCGGCAACGGCAACGCAGCAGCCGGCGCGGTGGGCCAGGCCGGCAACGGGGGGGCCGCTGGCAATGCCAATGCCCACATCTACTCGGTAGACTCCATCACTCCGGCTTCCGGGCCGCAAGGCACGACGCCCACCAATCCCTTTGGCACGATCGCTTCGCCGGGCACGCCTACCTTTGGCGAGACCCAGGGCAAGTCGAATTCGGCCGTGGGAACCGCTCCGGCCAATGGGTTCGACTATCGCGAACTCGATATCACCCAGCGCACCGAACTCAGCGGACTGAGCGACCGCGAGCGCGCCAATATGCATCTGTGGGGCATTCAGGTCACTTCGGCTGGCAAGAATGGTGGCGGAGTCTATTTCAACGTGCTGCAGAACCCCGACCAGTTCCAGCCGGCCGAGGTGGCGCTGGCCCAGGAGTTCTATCAGAAAGAGATGGCCACTTACGGCGGCGTGACCGGGGCCATGCTCGACCAGGGCTTCTTCGACCTCTATCAGGACATGACCGGAGTCGACGTTTCCCAACGCTACGCCAACCGTCCGATGGAGTTTGCCACGGGGCCGGTCGATATGAACAAGCGCCTCACCGGCGACAACGGGTTTTCGCAATTCGACAACGCGGCCCTGCGGCTGTGGGGTCACGATACCCTCGACAACGGCTTGCTGGACGGGTCGGTGGTCGAGTTCACCCTCAACAGCCCCAACTCGGCGCTCGATGACAACCTCAACCAGGGCGATCTGCGGGCCCTGCTGGCCGCCGACCTTGCCGACAACGGCCAACGCGACGGCACGGCCCTCGAGGCCGCCTTCGTCGATTCGCTCGATAGGATCTATCTCAACGGTCCTGGCGGCAGCCAGCAGAACACCCTCTCGCGGGCCGGCCTGGCCTCGAACCAGGTCGACAGCGTTTTGCAGCAGATGGCCAACAACCCCAACCTTCCGGGCATTCCGCCCGGGGTCGATATCACCAACATGGCCAATATCGGACGCTGCCCGGTGCTCGGTGGCATGGTGACCCAGCAGGGCGGCATCTCCTTCTAGGCCTTGACCTCCACGACCTCGAAGTCGGGGTCGTGGAGTTGGAGGAGTTTCTACAATCCAATCTCGAGGCCGGTTGGCACGAGTCGACGGGTGTCTTTACTACCAATCTCGAGGCTCTCCATCGCAAGATGGGCGAGCAGTATAACGCCGATCCCACCTTCTACCTCAAAAAGCTGGTCCAGGTCGGCGTGAGTAGCCAGGCCCGCCGTATCCGCGTCTGGCCGGGAACTTTCTCCAGCACGGTCACCCTGGAGGAACCGGCTGGCCTATTTCCCCTCGCTCTAGAGTCGGTCCTCGACGGGTTGCTCGACCCCACCGCCCTCGAACCGGGGCCGTTGCGCCACCTGGTGATGGCCATCTTCTCGGCTCGGGCCAAGAACATCAAGTGGCTGGAGTGTCGCTGGAGCGACGGCGAAACCGCCCGGGCCCTGACCGTCACGCCCGACCAATGCAAGAGCTATGAGCTTCAGCACTCCAGCCGTCGCTTTCTCCACTTTCGCCGGGGTCATCGTCGGGCCAACTTCTGGCAGAACTTCAACGACGCTTCCACCCACGAGACTCCCGACCTCGCCCACCGCTGTCAGTTCTCGCCGATCCCGGTCCAGTTGAGGAAATGGCCGGTCAAGCCGGGGCGGTGGGGTAGCTTCGACCTGCATGGCGACGAGGAGTGCCTGGCTGCCTTCACTTCGGTCGAGTCGTGGTCGGAGCATCGGGGGTTCCCGCCCTTTCCCAGGGCTCGCAGGGTGGTGGGAGAGGGGCCGGCCAGCAAGAGCCTGCGATGGCAGGTTTCTTTTTGCGGCCAACAACAGCGTGCGGGACCCCCTACCAATATTTTGGTCTTTACCCACGACAATCCGGCTACCGTTCGTTTTATCCTCGACGGAGTACTCAGCGATTCTCGACCCTGGCCAGGGGGGCCGCCGGGCTTCGAGGGGGTGGTGGAGGGCGCCGGCCTGGCCACCGACCTGAGTGAGTTCGCCATGCTCGACAGCGATTCTCTAGCCGAACGACTCGAGCGACTCGACCAGGACCTGGTTACCTTCGCTCGCGTGCTCGAGCCATACCTGGGCTCTCTCACACCGTCCCTCAAGACGCGCATCGGCGTCTGGCTCGGGGCCGCAGTCGTGGGATTCACTGCGACTGCTCTGTCGCCGTTCCTCATCGTTCCCAGCGGGTTGTTGGCCGCCTACGGATTCAGTCGCTTTGCCCGGAGCCAACTGGCCGACCGGATGCGCCAGGACCTGATGGACTCCAGGCTCGAGTCTCCGTCAAAGGTTTTCGACCAGTCTAACCATAGGCAACATGGTGGCTATAATCAAGACCGCGAAAATACACCCCATGACGAACAACGTCAGGGGTTCGGCCAGTGAAGTCAACACTTCGAGGCTATGCTCGACGGCTTGCTCGAAGGCCACCCCGGCCCGGAGCAGAATCTCGGACAGTTTGCCGCTCTCTTCGCCTACCGCCACCAGCGAGACCAGCAAAGGATCGACCACTGCCATGACCCCGAGCGCTTCGGAGACGGTGGCGCCGTCCTGCAGGGCCTGGGTGGCTCTGGCGATACCCTCCTCCCACAGGGGATTGGCGGTGGCTGCGGCGGCCAGCGGCAGGGCCTGCAGGGCAGGGACTCCGACCATCAGCTGCAGACCCAGAGCGTCGCAGAAGCGGGCTTGAGATACCTGGCGCACCACCGGGCCAACCACTGGCAGGCCGTCGAGCAAGCCAAAGACCTTCAGCCGAAACGAGGGCACCTGCCATAACTGGTGTGCGGTCCCGAGACCGGCCACTCCCAGGACTGCCAGGCCCACCACGAAGACCGGGTTGCGCAACAGCCCCGCCAGCTTGATCACCACCTGAGTCAGCAGCGGTGGAGGCTCGGGCGACGAGGCTAGAATCCCCAGCATTCCTTCGAGCACCAGCGGGGGCAAAATCAGCAGGGCGAGGGTCGCCACCACGAAGAGGATAGCCGGATAGGTCAGGCGCGAGCGCAGCCGGCCGCGCAAAGCCTCGTTTTTCTCGTCATAGTCGGCCAGGCGGTCGAGCAGTCTGACCAATCCCCCCGTCATTTCGCCAACCTTCAACAAAGCACGATGGAGCGGTCCGAAGAGATCCGGGTGGGAGGCGACGGTCGCCGAAAAGGTGTGTCCTTTTTGCAGCTGCAAAGCCATGGATTCGACCCGAGCTTGCTCGTTCTCAGGAAGCTGTTCGGCCAGAATGCCGAGCGCACGATGAAGAGGGATGCCGGCTCCTACCATCGTGGCCAGGGACCGCATCATCACCAGTCTCGCCTGTGGGCCGCTCAGTTGCCCAACCCAATTGCCCGAGTCAGCATTTGGACTTACTCCGACGAGACCTGTGCCCGCCCCTTCCCGGTCCGACGGCGGTTCCCCATTTCCACCCCTGGCCGCTCGCGGGAGAATCCGAACGGGGAACGAAAAGTCGACCCATGAAGAGATGGATTCTGCTTGCGCTTTTGCTGACTCTGGTCAGCTGGCCCGATACCCCACCCGCCGAACTGCTGGCCGCCTGGCCCGCCTCGCCGCCGACCGCCGACGGGACGAGACTGCAAGGCGAACTGGTGGTGCAGATGGTGGAGGGGGCGAGCTGGCGTCAGGCGCGCCAACTGGGGCTAGACCATCATCTTGAGGTCCACTACGCGTCGCCGCCGGCGGTGGCCTGGGGTTTGCTGGTCGTGCGCGTCGACGAGGGCCGGCTCGCGGCCACCATGGCCCGGCTCGAGGGCGATCCGCGAGTGTCGTCGGTCAGCCCCAATACCATCTATGCGGCGCTGGCCAACGAAGATCCGTTTCCCAATGACCCCCGCTATCAAGAACAGTGGCACATGCAGGCTATCGACGTCGAGAAGGCCTGGCAGACCACCCGAGGCAAGGGGGCGGTGGTGGCCGTGGTCGACACGGGCGTGGCCTATCGCGATTGGAAGAAGTTTCGCCAGGTCGAGGACCTCAAGCAGACCAGCTTTGCGGTCGGCTACGACTTCGTCAACCGGCGCCCCGAGGCCCTCGATGACAACGGGCACGGCACCCACGTGGCCGGGACGGTGGCTCAGTCGACCCACAACGGGGTGGGCGTGGCCGGGGTCGCCTTCGAAGCCACGATCATGCCGGTCAAAGTGCTCAACGCCCGGGGCAGCGGCTCGTTGGCCGATGTCGCCAGCGGCATTCGTTTTGCGGCCGACCAGGGGGCAAACGTGGTCACCCTTTGTCTGGGCGCCCGAGGACGCGACCGGGTGCTTCACGAGGCTTGCATCTATGCGCGCGGCAAGGGGACGACCCTGGTGGCCGCGGCCGGCAACACCGGTGGGCGATCGGTCAATTTTCCGGCCGGCTTCGACGAGTGCCTGGCTATCGCGGCCACCGACCAAGACAATAACCTGGCCAGCTATAGCGCTCGGGGTCCAGAGGTCGACCTGGCCGGACCCGGCGGCGACCAGCGGCGTCACGGGACGAGCGGGGGGATTCTTCAGAACACCTTGCCACGCGACGGCCAGAACTATCTCTTCTATTCGGGCACCTCGATGGCTACCGCCCATGCCGGCGGGGTGGCCGCGCTGGTGGTCGCCTGTGGCGTAACCGAGCCTGCCCAGGTCGAAAAAGTGCTGCGCGGCAGTACCCGGCCGATCGATGACCCGGATGGCGGGGCCGGACTTCTCGACGCTGGTCGGGCCGTCGCCGCGGCTCGGCAGCAGGTTCGATTGCCCCTCTGGATGGGCTGGTGGATCTGTCTGGGTGTGTATGTCTATCAGCGTCGTCGCTCTAGAGGGTAGGCGGTTAGGGGCACGAAGGGCATTGACCATGCGCTGGGGACTCCTGTTTTGTTTACTGGTTTGTTGGGCCCTTCCGGCTGCGGCCGAATTGGCCGGGCGCAAGGTCGTGCTGGTGGTGACCAGGCACCGGCAAGACCCCGACATGGTCAAGCTCGAGGAGTATCTTACCAATCTGCGGTCGGACCTCGGGCTGGGCCGGGCTCAGATGCCCCTGGTGTTCATGGGGTTCGAAGATTCGTCAGCCGAAGCCGGCTATTTTCAGCGTCTGGGCTTTAAGAGTCAGGACGCTCCGGTAATGTGTGTGGCCGAATGGGGTGACCCCGAACGGTTCGGGCCTAAGCGGGTGGTTGACGAAGCCATCATGCGCCGGGTCGAGGCCGACGCAACCGGCGACATCGTGGGGGTGGTTCGCCAATGGCTCGAGATGGAGGGCTATGCCGACAAGGTCTCGATGTTGCCGGTCACCGGTCCCACTCTCGAGCCCCAGGGCCGCCTGCAGGTCTCTGACCTGCGCTTCGAGGCCAATGGCAAGCCGTTGTTCTTGCTCAACGCTCGAGTCCGGCTCAAGAATGTCGGCGAACACGCCGTTACCGGGGTGAAGGTCGAGTTTCTATGCCGCACTCGAGGGACCGCCGGTTGGCGCTCGCTCGGGGTGCAAGAGATCGACCGCATCCCGGGTGGTTATGCTGTGGCCCGTGATCTGGTGGGGGATACCCGCCAGTTGGGTTTGCTGGACGCGAATCAGGCTATCCAGCCCTGTGATTATAGAGTACGAGTGGTCTACGGTGATGAGAGCCTCATTGAGGAAGGCAGCTTTCAGCCGCGCGAACTACAGGACCAGTAAGGAAGGCCGTTGATGATGGTAGTTGAACCAAGTGGATTTAGCGAGAGACTATTGCTGGTGCTGACCAGTCGGGGTTTGCTCGATAGTGGCCAAGCCGAAGAGCTGTTAGAGGATTCTCGCAAGCGTCGCATCCTGGTGGAGCAGATTTTGATCGAGCGTCAACTGCTCAACCGCGTGCAACTCACCGACGCCCTGGCCGAGAGCTATGACCTGCCCCCCTTCCACCTGGGTCGCGCCCCCATCAACCCGCAAGCGGTCGCTCTGGTCCCGGCCGACAAGGCTATCGAGCACCAGATCGTGCCGGTCGGTTTCGCTGGCGAGTCGCTGGTGCTGGCATCGTGCCAACCCGGCACGGATTTTGTTCGCTCCTTTCTAGAGGAGTTGACCGGTCGCAAGATCCGCTACGTGATTTCTGACCGGATTTCGCTGGGCCGAGCTCTGGCTCAATATCCCGGGCGCAAGCCGGCCACCACTCCCGTGGGCCGCGAGACCAAGGATATGGTCGGCGACATGCCGATCCCCGAGGACTCTGGAGAGGAAGAAGCCGTCTCCATCTCTCAACCCGAGTGGCAGTCGGCCGAGGAGCCCGAGCCCGAGGTCGTCCCCGAGCCGGAGTTTGCAGCTGAACCCGAACCCGAGCCCGAACTCGAACTCGAACTCGAACCGATTGCGATGCCCGAGGAAGACTCCGAAGAGGTCATCGACTGGCCTGTTCGGCCCGTATTGCAAGAGCCTGAAGAGTCCCTTTCGTGGGAGCCGGAACCGTCGGCTGAACCCGAGCCCGACTTGAGTCTCGGCTCGTGGGAGGTGGATTCGGGCGAAGACCTTGGCGAACACGAGCTCGACCTCTCGTCGCTGGATAGGGATTTCTCGGACATCGACGCGATGCTGGCCGACGCTCCCGAGCTCGAGACTCCCGCCACCGAGCCCGAGCCTGCCCCCGAGCCGCCTTTCGAGCCCGAACCCGAGGCGGTCGAAGTCGCCAGCGACGAGCCCGCGTTTGCCGCCCCCAGCCGCCTGCGTCGCGAGAGCGCCTCGGGTCGACCGTTGTCGACACCGGCGGTGACGCTCGACGATTTCGCCCCCGAGCCGGTGCAGGCGCTGCCTGCCCTCGAGGAGGCGTCGCCCTTGCTGGCCGGTCGCTATGAACTCGGCGGTTCGCTGATGGAGTGTCGTTTCTCGACGCTATTCCAGGCTACCGACCGCGTGCTCAACCAACCGGTGGTGCTGCGTAAGCTCGAAGGCAGCTTTCCGTTTTTATCGGCTCAGGATGGGCAACAGCCGGTGCATCGCCAGGCTCGGCTGCAGATTCTACGGGAGGGCCGCACCCTCAATCGGCTACGCCACCGTAATCTGCCCCGAGTGATGGGCACCTTCGAAGCCGGCAACGATGTTTATCTGGTGCTCGACGAAATCCGCGGCAAGAGCCTCAGCGAGATGATGGAGGCCAACCCGGGCCCCCTCCCCGTCGAGTTGCTGCGCCGCTACACCAAGCAACTTCTCGGCGTGCTGCGCTATCTGCACGAGGGAGACCCGCCCATCATTCATCGTGATCTGCGTCCCGACACGGTGCTGGTGACGCCGCACGGTCTGCTCAAAGTGGGCGAATTCGGGTTGGCCAAGATGCTCGAAGAAGGGGCCAAATCGACCGGCACCGCCTTCCGCTCCCACGGCGACCCCAGTTTCGCTGCCCCCGAGCAATTGATGGGAGATGCCAGCAACACTCGCAACGACCTCTATTCGGCCGGAACCATCCTTTACTACCTGGCCACCGGGGTCCGGCCTCCCGATTCCAAGCAGCGACTTTACAACCAGGCCGCCATGCCGCCCCTGGCCGAGCTTCGGCCCGATTGTCCGCCAGAATTGTCTCAAGTGATCGAGGCTCTGGCCTGTCCCGATTCCGAAGGCCGCCCCGCCTCGGCTCGCCAGGCTCTCGAGATGCTCGACGATAAACCGCGCGTGACCAGTATGCCCAGCATCCTCATCGAGATGGAGGAAGAAGCCGGCGCCATCGCTCCCACCGGCCGGGACGACGAGTTCGTCAACGAGAGCCCGAGTGAGCCCGAAGATGGCGAGGGTGATGATGCTCCCGAGCGCCGCTCCACCATCAAGAAGTTCTCGATGTGGCGCCTGCTATTCGGCAAGAAGGACGACGAGCATCTTCCCGAAGCGCAAAGCGCCCCGGCGGAGGCGCACATCGCCACCTTTCCCTTCGTCGACCTCAAGGAGATGCCCATCAGCCGCGAAGTGGGTACCACCCTTTCCGAGGGCCTGTGTCGCACTATCCAGGGAGTCTGCATCGGAAAGGTCAGCGACCGGGACATTACGGTGGCCTGCAAGGACCCCTCCGACGTCCACATCTATGACAACATCGCCATGTCCACCGGCAATGCCTTTCAGACGACCCTGGTGCGGGCCGACAAGGGCATGATCGATCATGCGATCGAGTTCATCTTCCGCAGCGAACACCTCGGAGCCGACTCCAGTTGGGGTAAGTTCCTCGAGCAAAAGTCGCTCGATAGCGAAGTGCTCGAGACCATGAGTCAGAGCGCTGCCGTCAACTTCGGTGACGAAGCTCTTGAAGGGCCCATCGTCGAGGCCGTCGACCGGCTCATCAAAGAGGCGATCTCGGCCGGGGCCAGCGACATTCATCTCGAGCCCTTCGAGACTGGAATGGACGTGCGTTATCGCATTGACGGCGTGTTGCGCCAGGTGAATCGATTCTCGCCCAGCGACATGGGCGGGGTGGTCAAGCGTATCAAGGTGCTCGGCAACATGGACATCGCCCAGGAGCGGATCACTCAGGGCGGCCGCATCTCGCTGCGGGTCGGCACTCGTGAGTTCGACCTGCGCGTGAGTATCGTGCCGGTGCCGGTGGGCGAGAGCGTGGTCATGCGTGTGCTCAAGAAGGGCGCTTTCACCATGACCCTGAACGATCTCGGTTTTGAGCCGGCTCGCGAGAACAAGTTTCGCGAGATTCTCTCGCAGCCGTACGGCATGATCCTGGTCTGCGGTCCCACCGGTTCTGGTAAGAGTACTACGCTCTATGCCAGCCTCAAAGAGATCGCCCGGCCCGACCGCAAGCTGCTTACCGTCGAGGACCCCATCGAGTACCAGATGCCAGGTATCATCCAGGTGCAGGTCAACAACGCGCCCAGGGAAGACGAGAAGAAGGTGACCTTCTCGAGGGCCCTGCGCGAGTTCTTGCGGCAGGACCCGGATGTCATCCTGGTGGGTGAGATTCGTGACCAGGAGACGGCCGAGATCGGTATCCAGGCTGCCCTCACCGGCCACTTGCTGCTCTCGACCATTCACACCAACGACTCGGTGGGTATCGTGGCCCGCCTGCGCGACATGCAGTGCGAACCGTTCTTGATCGGCTCGGTGCTCTTGGGCGGTTTGGCCCAACGTCTGGCCCGTCGCATCTGCCCGCACTGCCGCGAAGAGGTGGCCGTGCCGATCGAGTTCGTCGAACTCTTCCACAAGGAAGGCTACAGCCATCCCAAGATGTTCCGCGGTCGCGGCTGCCGCGATTGCCACCAGACCGGCTCGCGAGGCCGGGTGGGTCTCTATGAGTTGCTTGAGGTGACCCCCGAGATCCGAGCTTTGATCAACCGCTCGGCCCTCGAGGAAGAGATCCGTCAGGTCGCCCTGGCCCAGGGCTTCAAGCCGCTCTTGAGCGACGGTATCGAGAAGGTCCAGCGCGGAGAGGTGTCTCTAGAAGAGGTCCTGCGCGTGTGTAAGACGGTCTAGCGGCCTTCGAAATAGGCTTGATATTTGGTCCACGAGTAGCGGGCTACCTGGCGACCCAACTCGAGGCCGGCGCGGTTGTCGGCCTGGATGTGATAGCCTCCCAGGACCCTCGAGATGCCGGCCATTTCGGCCGTTTTCGAGAAGGTCGGCATGCGCAGGGCCACCTCGCAACTGAGGTCGTCGGCCGCCGCCTGGGCATCGGTCTGCTGGATTTGGGCGCAGGTAAAGCCTTCTTCGGTCAGGCTGCCAGCGGTGCGTTCGGCTACGAACTGATAGCGGTCGCTACCGGTGAAAAGTTTGAGCATCTCGGCGCAGGCCCCGCTGACGGTACTATGGCCCGAGGTGTAGCCGGGAAAAGGCGGGGTGACGAAAGTGGCCGGCGAGTAAGGGTGCCACTCCTCGGCCGGGATCTCTTTGACCCCCTGCCCGGGGCCGGCCCAGCCACGGATCTGCTGGCCTTTGTAGTAGTGACGGATCAGCGTCCAGGGGCGCGAGCTATCATAGTAGCGCTTGGCGTCCCACGAGGCGATGAAAGCATCCATGGCGGTGTTGCCCACACAAAAGAACAGCTTCACGTCCTGGTCCAGGTTATGATGGTCGCGGCGCGACACATCCTGAGCAAAGCGTAGCCAATGACCCGACTGGGCGGTCGACCGCGGCCCGTCGCGCATGAATTCGACCAGAGCCTTCTCTTCGACGGTAAGATTGGCGTTCATGTGGATGCATTCGTCCACCTCGCGCTTGAGCTCATCAGAGCCCACTCGGGGCGGCGGTCCGGGGCGAAACTGATCGGCCCGTTCGAGGGCCAGCGGGCGGACCCGATACCAGTGGGGCGTGAGAAAGCCGGGATAGAAATAGCCGCCTTTACCGTCGGAGAAGGGTAGCGGCTGCCAGCAATCGGGGTCGAGGATGCGGTCGGTGGGATTGACCGGCCGGTACATGGTGTAGTCTGAATACGGCTTGCCGTTGCTGCCCAGCTCGTCGCCCAGCTGGTTGGCGCCGTCATGGTGGCGGTAATCCAGCACCGCCAGGGCGGCTCGGTTGCCAATTCCTACCGGTGTCGCCGGGTCGAGGTCGGCGTCGTCGGGGTCGAACCCGCGCTCGACCATCTGGCTACGGATGTAATCAGAGGAAGAGGGAAACTGATCGAGCAGGGTCCGATAGGTCGCATAGGCGATGGCCCTCTCCTTGTTGGCCTGGGTGCGCTCGAGCGAGGGACGCCGCAGGGTCGGGTCAAGCCGGGTGGGTCTGGCTCTCTCGTCATAGAGCGCCCAGGCGTCGTAGGCTGCCGTCAGAGGAATGGCCATCTGGCGGGACAGGATGGTGGGACGGGCGCCGAAACGCTCGACATCCCGGGCCGACACCTCGAGGATGGTGTCGAGCCACAGATAAGCCGCCGACACCCGGGACTTGTCGATCCGGCCCGGAGAGTGCTTTTGAAAGGGCGAAGCGGGCGCTGCCCCGACCGGAGTCAGCAGACCCAGCAACAAGCCCAGTAGTAAGAAACGGTCCATCACACGACCCCCTTGAGCAGGCTCTTTCTTGATCTTGGGCCAAAATTCTTGTAAGACCGTCTCATGACTCAGTTTTGCGACCACTTCGGGGGGCACGCAGCCGACTATCTTCGCTTTCGGCCGGGTTACCCGACCGATCTCCTCGACCAGCTGGCCGACCTGGCACCCCACCACCGGCTAGCCTGGGACTGCGGGACAGGCAGCGGTCAGCTAGCGCGGGCCCTGGCCCGGTCCTTTCGGGCTGTCTGGGCCAGTGATGCTAGCGCCGCCCAGATCGACGCGGCCCCGTCCCACCCGGGGGTTAGCTATCATTGGGGACCGGCCCATCAGAGCGGCCTCGAAGCCGGCTCGGTGGCCCTGGTGACGGCGGCCGCCGCCGTTCACTGGTTCGACATTCCGGCCTTCTACGCCGAAGTGCGGCGGGTGCTCTCGCCCGGGGGGGTGTTGGCCGTTTTCACCTACGCCCCCGATTTGCTCGAGCCCGCCGCCAGCGGCCGCGTGATCCATCAGCTGTCCGAGGGCCTGTTGGCTCAAGATTGGCCGGAAGGGTTCGACTGGGTGCGAGGCGGCTACCGCGAGCTGCCCTTTCCCTTCGACGAAATCGAGCTGGCTCCGATGGACCTGCATCTCGACTGGACCCTCGACGACCTGCTGGGTTGGATCTCGACCTGGTCGGGCATCCATCGCTATCGAGTTCGGACCGGTCACGAGCCGATGCAGGGCTTGCGGGACCGGCTGCTCGCGACCTGGCCCCGGGCCGACGGCGCCGTGACGCCCGTCGTGTTGCCCCTCTACTGGCGGGTGGGGCGACAGACCTAGTAGCCGCGATTTTTCTTGCTCTTGAGCAAGCTCAAGAGGGCGTCGTCTTCGTTGGGAATGTGCTTTTGGACCAGGGCCTCGAGTTCGCAGATTCGCTGCACGTTGCTGCGGTGCTGAGTCTCGGCGGCCCGCACCTGCGCCTGAGCCATCTCCAATGAGCGCTTGGCGTCAAAAAGCTGGGACTCGAGGTCTTTGGCGCGCTTTTCGTGATAGGTGACTTTGCCCTCGACCCCCTCCATCAAGGCGGCCGCCTCGCGGCGCCGGGTCTCTTCGTCGGCCTTCATTCGCTCGGCCGCCGTCAGGGCCAGTTTGGCGTGCTCCATGCGCTCATCGGCTTTGGCCGCGTGGGACTCGGCCACCCGCACCCGCTCGTCTGCCTCGCGTTTGACCTTGCTCACTTCCTGACGGGAGCGGTCCACCATCTTCTCCATCTTGTCGATGAGGCGCTCGGTCACCTGGCGTGACTCTTCCATCTCTTCGGCAGCCAGCTCGAGGGCCGAGACCCGTGCCCGAACGCTCTTGAGTTCGGTCTCGACCTTGGCCAACTGGGCACGGGAGGCACGTTCGGCTTCGCGAGCCAGCTCGGCGTCCTCTTCGGCCTCAGAGCAGCGGGCCTCGGCCTCTTCAAGAAACTCTTCGATCTCGCCGGCTCGGGCGCTAGCCTCTTGGGCCCGCTCGAGGGCCTCCTTGAGGCGGCCTTCATACCCTTCGATTCTGGCTTCGGACTGCTCGGCCCGGGCGATCGCTTCGAAGATTCTCTCCTCAGCCTTCTCCGAGCGCGTTACGGCTTTCTCGGCCAGGTTTTCGGCCTGCCGGGTTCGGGCCAGCGCCTGCTCGACCCGGGCTTCCGCCGCTTCCGCCTGGGCCAGGGCGGCCTGCACCAATTCTTGCTGGCTGTCGGCCTCTTCGAGCCTGGCTTCGGCCTGTTGGGCGCGGGCATCGGCTTTGGCCGCGCGCTGGCGCATCTTTTCCAGCTCGTGCTCGAGTTCGCTCAGTCTCTTTGCCTGCTCGGGGCTGGCTTCGACGACGGCAGTCACCCCTTCTTCGCGAAACCATAGAGTGGCCGGCTCATCGCGCCAGGTCATGGCTTGGCGGTGAGACTCGAGCAAGGCCTTGAACTCATCGGGCAAAGGCAGACCCAACAGCTTCTTCTCTTCGCAGTCGAGCAACTTCAGGGCGGGTTCGTTGACAAAGAGCACGCAGCCATCAGCGTCGGCCACCAGGGTGGGTCGCATCCAGGCGTTGACCAGCACCGCCATGTCGGCGGCCAGGGGTCGGGCCACCTTCTTGGGTTTGACCCGGGCCGCCTTACTCTTGGTGGTTTTCTTGGCAGCCGGTTTGGCCGTAGTCGCTTCGGTGGATTTGGTCTTGCGCTTGGCAGTAGTGGTCTTTGCTTTCTTGGCCATGAAACACCCTCTCCCTGGAGAGAAAAAATTCGGTCTTTCAGGGTGGGGCGCCTGCCTCGGCGCCAGGCCAAATCGCCTTCGAACGTCGGTTCGGGGTCGCTAAGCGCCAGGGTTGCCGGTGATTACGACATTGTCGATATAGACGCCGTCGCGGTGGCGCGAGTCGTCGGATAGAAACCGGAATCTCAGCTTGATCTCCTGGCCGTCATAGTCCGACAGGTCGATCTTCTGGTGAGCCCAATCTTTTTCGCCGTCGAGGGTGGCCACGGCGCGCCAGGCGGTCCGCCACCACTTCTTGCCATAGACCTCGACCTTGCACTTGTCATAGCCGTCTTCGGTATCGACCTTCGAGTCGAAGTGCAACTCGGCGCCTTTCCAGTGAGTCAGATCGACCGGCTTGGAAGTGAGCGACTGATCGCGTCCCGGGCCGTAGTCGCCGCCGGGACTGTCAGTATAGACCTGGCCACGTCCGGGTGAATCGACCCTGGCCCACTCGCCCTGGGCACCCCACTGGCCGGTATCGGCGTCCATCGAGTCTTCGAAGGCCACGGGGCGACCCGGAACCGAGGTCGAGGTTGTGGCCGCCACCGAACGGTTGCCCACATTGTCGAGGCTCTGCAAAGCGAAATGCAGCTCGCGATCGGCGCCCGAGGGCGGAAAAGAGATGGCCACACTCTCGCTGTGACCGGATGGCCCGGGCCGCCCGATGCCCACCGGGGTGGCCTGGGAAAACGGGATCTGCCCCTGGCCCTCGCCGATGGGGCCAGGAGCGTAGCGCAGGTCGTAAGAGGTCGACTGACCTTCGGTGCCGTCATCGCCGGTGGCTTTCCAGGCGAGGGTGACCTTCTCGCCATCGGTCTGCTCGACCCGAAACGACAGGGGCGAATCGGGGGCGATCTGGTCGTCTTCGAGGGCTCCGAAGGCGTTCAGGCGGCCCCCGCTGGCCAGTTGATCGCCGTAACGGGGGATCGGGTCGACCCCGGTCAGAATGCGATTCTTGATGGCCTGATTGTCGACGCCCGGATAGCGCGCCGCGATCAGGGCGGCCACGCCGGCCACATGGGGGGCGGCCATGGCCGTTCCCTCTTTGCTGCCGAACTGGCCGCCTGGCAGGGTCGAGTAGATGTCGGTGCCGGGGGCGCACAGGTCGACGCTCTCGGCCCCGCGGTTGGTGAAGCCGGGCAAACGGTCGTTGCGGTCCGAGGCGGCCACCGCCAAAACGTTGTCAAGGTTGAAGCTGGCCGGATAGACCGACTTGCGGTCGTTGTCGTAGCCGTCATCGCCGGCGGCACACACGTGGAGTGCGCTCGACGAGCGCATCACGTCGGCCAGGGCCTGGTTGTACTTGTAACCGCCCCACGAATTGTTGGTGATGCGAGCCCCGTTCTGCTCAGCGTAGAGAAGGGCTTTCATGGCGTCGACGGTGGTGCCGCCGCGACCCGAGCCGAGGAACTTCAGGCCCATGATGCGGCCCTCCCAGTTGACTCCCGTCACACCCTGGCGGTTGTTGCCCTCGGCCGCGATGATGCCAGCGGCGTGGGTGCCGTAGCCGTTGTCGTCGTTGGGATCCCCGCTGTTGGAGACGAAGTTGGCGCCGTGCAGATCGTCGTCGTAGCCATTGCCGTCGTCGTCCCACTGGTTGTCGGCCACTTCGCGCGGGTTGGTCCACAGGTTGTTGACCAGGTCGGGGTGGTGCCAGTCGATGCCGGTATCGAGCACGGCCACGATGGGGCCGTCTTCGCGCCGTCCGGTCGACAGCGACCAGGCGCGGGTGGCGTCGATATCAGCGCCGCTACGGCCGCCATCCTGGCCGTCGTTTTTCATGTTCCACTGCGATTCGAGCAGGTCGTCGGGTTCGAGCCCTTCGTTGGGGGCCGGGGCCGGACGTACCGGCGGCAAGGCTTCACCGGCTTGGTCGCCGGCCGGGTCGTGGCTAAAAGAATGGACGATGTCGTTGGACTCGGCGTAGGCCACGCGGGGATCGCGACCGAGCACGGCCAGGCCTTCGGCGGTCGACAGGCGCGGGCCCAACTCGAGCACGGCCAGCTTGCCACCCAGACGCTCGGCCATGGCGCCCGGCGCGTCAAAGCAATGCATCACCTTGGATTGATAGTCCTCGGCCAGTTGGCCCAGCGACTCGGCGCTCAGGCCGCCTTCGAGCTTGACGATGACCTGGCCGGGCACGAACTCGCCGGGGATCAGTTTCTCCGCCAGCGAAGCTGCCTCTTTGCGGGCGCCGTCGACGGCCGCGTCTAAATCAAAGGGAGCCGACCGGCTCAGCCCATCCGTAGGGCTGACCTCGGGTTGCCTGGCCGCCGCCACGGGCGCGGCGACGGGCATTCTCTGCACAAAACTCTGGATGACCACCCAGAGAGACTATCCGAGTCCCTGCCCGAAGATCTCAACAAATCTTGAACATCCGGCCAGGCTTGCGATAGTGATCAAGCTTGGCTCGCCTATTCTTCCGACTCGCGCAGCAGGTCGTCGAACAGGGGTAAGGTATCGGGCGCATGCTTGGCCAGGTAGCGACGAACCTCGCGGGCCCTGGCGGTCCGCTTCAACAACTCGACGATGTCCAAGAGGTCTTTTCGCCTTCTGGCTACTAGTTTCATGTAGATGAGTGGGGCGAGAGGGACGACGGTCACTCCCTGACTATGGTGCGCTTCGTCCAAGGCGGCCTCGAGATGGTCCCCAAGCGATGCGGCGCTAAGATAGTCGATCCTGATCCCGTCGACCTCGATGGGCACGCCCGGCTTGAAAGTCACCAGTAGACCGACTTTCTCGAACGCCTCCTCTCCGACCAGAAAGTCCACGTCGTCGGTGGCCCGAACGTAGCCGTGCGCTCCCACGGCCAGACCTCCGGCCAGGGCAAAGCGAATACCCAGATGGTCAAGCTGCGCCGCGGTTTGGAGGGCTGCCTCGCGCACCTGGGCCGAGACGAAATGAAGGACTCTTTCTAGGTCCATTGAGTCCCATGGACGACGTGGTATCTGAGCATAGGAGAGTTCCATTCCTGATGCTTCCACCTTATCACATCGGGGCAAGTCCGACCGCATCTTGAACATCCGGCCTTCTGCGCGGCCGTGGGCACGGCCGATCCGGTTGCCTGCGATAGCGGGCTCAAATACCTGCGGGGCGACCTCTACCGGGATGACTAGCGGTAGGGGCTAGCGGGCTTGCTCACGAAAACTCCCTGGTGGCAGGCCAGCCCCAGTCGAGCTTTCAAACTCCGGAGGAGTACCTTCGGGCGGAGCGTCTTGCTCAATCCCGCAATGAGTTCCTCGACGGCCAGGTACTCGCGATGTCAGGAGCAAGTCTTTCTCACAACGCCCTGGTAGCCAACCTCATCATGGAACTCGGGCCCCAACTGCGACCCAAAGGATGCCAAATTTATCCCAGTGACCTCAAAGTGCAGCAAGGCTCTCGGTTTTTCTATCCTGATGTCTCGGTGATTTGTGGCCAGCCCGAGTTCCACGACGATGAAAAGGATGTGGTGTTGAACCCGGCCTTGCTGGTGGAAGTGCTCTCGCCGTCAACCGAGAAATACGACAAGGGTGTCAAGTTTCTCACCTATCAGCAGATTCCGTCTCTCCAGGAATATCTGTTGGTTCATCAGGATCTCGTGCTGGTCGAGATCTATCGGCGTCACTCAGCAGGCTCGTGGCTCTACTCGAGGGTCGACGGGCCCGAGGGCGCCCTTGAGGTGTTGGGAGTGCAACTCTCGCTAACCGCCCTCTACGCCGGTATTCATTGAAGAAAAGTGGGCTCGGGTCCGGTTGGCCAGGGCGACGAGGCTGAGCATCACGGGGACCTCCACCAGGACGCCTACCACGGTCGCCAGAGCTGCGCCGGACTGCAGTCCGAATAGGCTAATCGCCACAGCTACAGCCAGTTCGAAGAAGTTGGAAGTGCCGATCAGCGCCGCCGGGGCCGCTACCTCGTGTGGCAGTTTCCACAGGTACGACCAACCATAGGCAAGTAGAAAGATGCCGTAACTCTGAAGCACCAGGGGAATGGCGATGAGGGCGATGACGCCGGGCTGATCCAGTATGGTCTGGGCCTGGAAGCCAAAGAGCAAGACAACGGTGGCCAACAGACCAAGAATGGAGAACGGCTTCATCTTACCGGTGAGGTGGGCTACCGCTTCAGGATTTCCGGTGTCGACGATCCGCCTGGTGAGGTAGCCGGCCGTAAGGGGAACGATCACGTAGAGCACGACCGATAGGAAGAGAGTCTTCCAGGGCACGACCACATCGGTCACGCCTAATAGGAAAGCCGCGATGGGAGCGAAGGCGAAGACCATGATGATATCGTTGATGGAAACCTGAACCAGAGTGTAATTGGCGTCACCTCTGACGAGCTGGCTCCACACGAAGACCATCGCAGTGCACGGAGCAACGCCGAGAAGAATCATTCCTGCGACGTATTCTCTCCCGTTCTCAGGAGAGACCATGCCTGTGAACAGGTGGTCAAAGAAGAGCACCCCCAGGGCCGCCATCGTGAAGGGCTTGATTAGCCAGTTGACTACCAGAGTTACACAGAGCCCCTTCGGCTTGCTGGCAGCGTCCTTAAGCGAAGCGAAGTCGACATTCACCATCATCGGGTAGATCATGACCCATATGAAGGCCGCCACTACCAGGTTCACGTTGGCATATTCGAGGCCAGCGACGAATTGGAACAGTTTGGGGGCAAGCGATCCCAGTCCGAGCCCCGAGAGGATGCTCAAGGCTACCCAGATGGAGAGGTATTTTTCGAAAAGACCAAGAGGTGCGCGTTGCTGGGTCATCACGACGCTCCCCCGGGATTGGAGCGGGAGGCCTTGACATCCGCTGAGGCGTGTTCCTCCGTTCCACCCTCGAGGCACTCGGGCAGCGTTTGCACGAACGCCCGGATCTCGTCACGCACTCGTCGATAGTGGTCCAGAGCCTCGTCTTCGTCGGCGGCGGTTTCGGCCAGGCGGGGCGGATCGTCGAAGCCGTGATGGATTAATCTCCCTTGTCCCAAGAAGAGAGGGCAAGTTTCGCGAGCGTTCCCGCAGACGGTGACGACATAATCGAATTCCTGCTCTTCGAACTCCTCCACCGTCTTGGACCATTGACTGCTGATGTCAACGCCCACTTCCTTCATGACCTGAACTGCTCTCGGGTTCAAGCCTTGGGCCAGGATGCCGGCCGAGTAGGCATCGAATTGGTCGGACCGAAGGGCTCGTGCCCAGCCCTCGGCCATCTGGCTGCGACAAGAGTTTCCAGTGCAGAGAAAGAGGATTCGCATGGCGCTCGCTTACTTGATGGCAAAGACCTTGACCGAGGCCGCGTAGGCGTTGACATCGTACCGCCGCAGCAGCTCGCCGAGGTCTTGATGCATCGGCTTGCGGCTGGGGTTCGGCGAGCAACAGGCCTCCGAGTCCTGCGGGGCCGGTGAGCAACAGCTTGATTCCTCAGGTGCGGGCGAGCAACAGGCACCCGAACTCGCGGGGGCCGGCGAGCAACAGGCGGCCGCGCCTTCGGCCTGAGCGTAGGCCATCAGGTCGGCGCCGCTGTCGATGATAGCGACTTCTGAGAAGCCCGCTTCCCTCAGGCCCTGTTCATACTCCTGGATGGTCACGGCCCCGGCGATACAGCCGACCAGCGCGGCCGCGTTCTGGGCTAACTCGTCGGGCAATTCCTGTTTAAGAGCAATGTCCGAGATGGCCACCCGGCCGCCGGGCTTGAGCACCCGATGCATCTCCTGAAAGACCTTCCGTTTGTCCGGGGCGAGGTTGATCACGCAATTGCTGATGACTACATCGGCGCTGGCGTCGGAGAGGGGCAGGTCGTCGATCTGGCCTTCGAGGAATTCCACATTCTGATAGCCCCCTTTGACGGCGTTGGCCCGGGCCAGTTCGAGCATTTGGGGGGTCATGTCGATGCCGATGGCCTTGCCCGTCGGGCCCACCTGAGCGGCGGCCAGAAAGACGTCGAGGCCGCCGCCAGAGCCGAGGTCGACCACGACCTCGCCGGGTTTAAGATGGGCCGTGGCCAGGGGATTTCCGCAGGAGAGTCCCATGTTGGCCTCGGCAGGGATCGATTCCAGTTCCTCGGCGCTGTAACCGAAGGCCTGAGCCACGGCCTGGATGCCGGCGTTCTGGCCAGACAAGCCGCTTTCGGCGGTTTCTCCGTATTTCTGCTGGATCAGCTCGGTGATGCTCTTCATCGGATGGGTCTCCATTTCGTTGAATTACGATTTAAAGGGCGGATACGAGCGCCCTCAGTCGGCGTAAGGTCCTCGGGTTAAGGCAGTAACAAACCCGCGGTCCGTCGATGGTTCCCTGCACCAGGCCGGCGTCTTTCAACACTTTGAGATGCTGGGATACAGTGGATTGGGCCAGGGGCAGTTCCTCGACGATGTCTCCGCAGATGCAGCTCGTGCGTCGGCAAAGCAGGCGCAGGATCTGGATTCGGGCTGGATGTCCGAGCGCTTTGGCCAGGCCCGCGAGTTCTTCGTCGGCGTCCGGACCTTCGATGGGGCGAAGGTCCGGAGAAGAATCATCGGGGATAGGGCAGCAGGTCTCTTTCATCGTTTTTTTACGATAAAGGATGGGTGCCGCGCTGTCAAGCTCGGGCTCGACAGGGTTCCTCCGGTCTCCTCAGGAAAGTCCGGCCATGGCAGCTCCTGACCTCGACCAGATGTGGGTTCGCCTCGATGGCCAGAACCTTCCCATGCAACAGGCCACCGTGCCTGTCAGTGACCACGGTTTTCTCTACGGCGATAGCGTCTATGAGACGCTGCGCAGCTTCGGCGGCCGGGTCTTCGAGCTAGACGCTCACCTGGCCCGACTGCGCCGTTCGGCCGCCGGTCTCTACCTGACTGTGCCCTGGAGCGATGAGCATCTGAGCGCTGAGCTCGAAGCCCTGCGGTCGGCCCTGCCCCAGGGCGACCACTATCTGCGCATGCTGGTGACCCGCGGCAGCGGGCGCGTCGGCTACGCCTTCAATCCCGACCAGCAGCCACGCCTGGTCATTCTGGGTGGCCCCATCGACAACTTCGTGGTGCGAGGGCTCTCGGCCACCATCGTGCCCATCCGCCGGTTGGCCCGCGAAACCGTCAGTCCGGCGCTCAAGACCAGCAACCTGCTCAATCTGCGGCTGGCCTTTTTGCAGGCCCAGCAGGCGGGCTTCGACGAGGCCATCCTGCTCAATCCCCAGGGCCAATTGACCGAAGCCTCGACCAGCAACTTCTTCGCGGTCATCGCCGGTCGGTTGTTCACTCCGGCCCTGGAAGCCGGGATCCTGGAGGGCATCACTCGCCGGGTTATTCTCGAGTTGGCCGCCGAACTCGGGCTGGCCGTGGACGAAGGCTTCTTGACGCTCGAGCAGCTGCCCACTTTAGATGAAGCGTTCCTCACCAGCACCACCCGCTCGCTCGCTCCCCTGGCCTGTCTTGACGACCATCGGATGCCGGCCCCGGGGCCGGTCACGGGCCGCCTCATCGAGGCCTTCCGGGCGCGGGCCGGCGGACTCTAGGAGAGCGCTTCGTGGCAGGCTCTGGCTAGTAAGTCGGCCACCCCGAGTTCGTTGGCCCAACCTTCGAGATAATCCCGGTCCAGCGTCTCTCGCGTCATCAGGACGGTCAGAATGTCACGCCACTGCCGATCGGAGGTTTCGCCGCCCAGACGGTACCATTCCAGCTTCACCAGAACGATGTCTTCGGCAGAGGCCACCTGGAATTGGTGAGCCCCCTGAACGACGGTCTGTTTGCGGGCAAAGCGAGACGTCTCGAAAGCCCTCTCTCGCGACACCATCAGGTCGATCTTGAAGCCCGTTTCGAGATGAATCAAGTTGGCGCAACTTCTGCGCTCCACCGCTTCGTGAAGCCCCGTCTGCCTGGCGTAGAAGTCACCTTCGAGTTGGCGACAAAGTAGCGCGACATGCTCTCGCTTGAGTCGGACCACGATGTCTACATCCTGGGTGAAACGGGGTTCACCATGAATCGTGCTGGCGATCGAGCCGCCCAGAAAATACTCGATGCCGTGGGCCTCCAACACTCGAGTCACCAGAGATGCGATGGCGAAGGGGTCCATTTGCGCCAATTCCGAGTTCTTGGTAGCGAAGCCTGCCTGGATCGAGGAGCGGGTGATCTCCAGTTTGCGGGCAGCCGTCAGCTTTCTCCAGATGCCGATTTGAACCGCCTGGGCTTCCGGGCTGGTGTCTAACGAAAGAGGCTTCACCAGGCTAGTGTATGCAATCTTGGCACCCCTGCCAAGCCGTGGCGCAGGACGAAGTGGGCACCGACGCCGAAAGCTCGGCCATCAGCCACGTTCTCGTCAAGAAGCTTTCTATCCCACCGGGTCGCTATCGCCTCGAGTCCTACCACCTGGGTGCCAGTATCGATCTCAAAAAGCTGGCCCGCGGTCTCGAAGGCACCCTCGGTCCGGCTCGCACCCACGCCATCTTTGAAAGACCCGGGGTGGTGGTGTGGGTATTTCCCTTTGGCTCGGTGGTCATCTTGTTCCGCGAGGCCGGCGGCCAGGTCGATCCCATCCTGACCGAGGTGGCTCCCTATGTCGAAGACAAAGACGAAGTGGTCAACGACAACTATGAGGTCGAGATCGGCGGTGACGACCGGGTCGAGTTCGGCCGCGTTACCGTGTCTTCGCCTGACAAACTGGGCGTTGCGACCTTGATGCTGGCCCAGTCGACCAGCCTCGAGCATTACGAACAACTGGCTGACGAACTGATGGGCAAAGCCGCTCATATCACCGACTCCATGGCCGAGGGCAAACCTCCCTCGGTCAACGCCCGCGAGATGCTTCGCTTTATCGGTCTGGGTCTGGCGGCCAGACGCGAACTGGTGAGTCACCTCTCCATCCTCGATCCGCCCGAGGCCACCTGGGAAGACCTTCAAATCGAGCGACTGTATGAATCACTGCGGGTCAATTTCGACCTGCAGAGCCGCTTTCGCTCGCTGGAATACAAGCTGGGGCTGGTCAAGGAGACGGCTCAGGTGGTCATCGATCTGTCTGAGTCTCGGCGTTTCACCATTCTCGAGATCATCATCATTCTGTTGATTGCGGTGGAGATTCTTCTTTATCTGCCTTCCTTCCTCAAGTAATTCTCGGACCGTCCGATAAGGGGGCCGGAGGATGATATGTGGAGTGTCTTGCGCAAACCTGACGAGGCCGAGAGCGACGAGTTCGCGGCTCTAGAGACTGCCCGTCGTGCCGACTTTCTTCAGAGGGCCGTGCGGGGGCTGATGATCCTGGTCAAGGATTTCACCTTCGACCTGTCCGAACTCCAGGCCGAGCGGGTCCGCGGCCAGATCGACGATTTCCTCGAAAAGTTGGGTGGCGAGTATCCACTCCCTCGCCTCGAGGACCGCTACAAGACCTGCGAGTTGTCGATTCACGAGTTCGCTCAGCACGAACGCAGCTACCTGGTTGAACGAGAGCAAGAGTTCCGCGAGATCATCGAGACCCTGTGTGACGGGCTGCTCAAAGCCGGCGCCGAGAACCGTACCTTCTGCGAATCGATGGAGCAGTATGGGCAGGAGCTAGAGCAAGCCGCCAGACTTGACGACCTGCGCAAGATCAAGCAGGTGCTCAGCACCCAGGTCGCCTCGCTCAAAAAGGACATCAAGGCCAAGCGCCGCCGTGACGCCAAAGAACTCGAGAAACTGCAGACCAAGATGGAGCGACTGCACCTGGAGTTGCGCGACGCCGTCGACGCTTCGCTGATGGACCCTTTGACCGGTGTCGGCAACCGGCGCGCCTTCGACTCCGAGTTGGCCCGCCGGCTCGAGCGAGGGGTCATCCAGTGGCGCAACTTCGCCCTCATCATCGTCGATGTCGACAATTTCAAGAAGATCAACGATAGCTACGGCCATCTGGCCGGTGACCGCGTGCTCTCCATTCTGGGCGAGCGATTCAAGAGCAGCGTCCGCAGCGAGGACATGGTGGCTCGCTACGGAGGAGAAGAATTAGTCATCATCCTGGAGGGAGCCAACCTGCGCGCGGCCATGCGACGAGCCCGCGAACTGGTTCGCTCCATCGACCGGCTGAGCTTTAGTCTTGACTCGGGCCAGGAGATCACGGTGACCATCAGCGCCGGGGTCGCCGCCGCTCGGCCCGACGACAGTGCCGGTGCCTTTTTGGACCGAGCCGACCAGGCGCTCTATCTGGCCAAACAGTGGGGCAAGAATCAGGCCGTGGGCGAGCATCGGCTGCAGGGACGCTCGGCCCTGGGCGCCCTGGCCCATCTGCTGATCTGAGCCTGAAGATGAGCCGAGCGTGAGCCCTGCGTGCGCGTTCCCGCTTAAAGGCTCCCGCGGTCCTCGAAGCGCACGAAGTGGCCGGCGACGATGTCGAACTCGGCATACATCACTCGTGAGGCATAAGGGTCACCACGCGGTCCCACCAGGCCGATGGTCGTGATGCGGTAAAGTCCATAGCGGACCGGGTTGTCGTCGCCTTGCACGAAGACCTCGCGCTCGAGCTGGTAGTCGACAAAGACGGTGTAGCCGAGCTGATCGGCCGGAGGAGTGGCGTTGGGGTCGCGCAGATCCTCGGCGTAGCTAAAGATGAACTGGTTCTTGTCCTTATTGCGCTTGGGGGGAAAGCGCACATCCTTGGCCAGTTTGACCCGGGCGTCTTCCATTCCGGCCAGCGCCAGGGCTTTGGCCTGGCTGGCCTGCACTACTCGCTGCGAAGATCGGTATTTGGCCGCCTGGCTGCCGAGCAAGCCGAGCCCCGCCACCAGCACCACGGCCAGGATCAGCAGGCACATGACCAGCATGAAGCCTTTCTTCTTCAAGGGTACACTCCCATGCAGGTGACCGTCGAGGTCACGCTGAGGACCGGGCCGTTGGGCGGCGCCACCCCGATGGAAAGGTCGATGATGCCGGGTTGCTCGGCGGCGGCCGGCTGGCTCGAGGTCAGGCCTACGATGCCCTCTACGACCAGATGTTGCGACCCTCCGTTGATGGAGCGGAAAAGGTTGTTGCCGTTGGACCAGTAGCGAATCTGCAGTCGCGAGCCGGCCGGATAGGGGTAGCCTCCGGGGATGGTCGGTGTCCACAATGGCGGAGGGTCGGCGGGCGGAACCGGCAGGAGGGCCTCGTCGAACGGCTGGGTGGGGTCGATCTTGGTGAAGGTGATGCCGGTTCCCAGGGCGTCGATACTGATGGCCTCGCGTAGCTCACAGCTTACCCGGTCGAGCGCCTGCTGGGCCGCGATATAAGAGCGCTCGCGCATTTCGCTGTAGCGTAGAACCCGGTTGGCCCCCCCCAGGAGGTTAGCCATAATCCCCAGCACCAATCCCACCAGAAAGACCGTGATGATGACTTCGGCTAGGGAAAAGCCTAGAACAGAGTGAGGACGGGTGACCATTTCACCACCTCCTCTCCACCGATGCGGGCGCGTACACCGACCCTGACTTTGCCGGGGGCGGTGGTCACCGAGGCCGGGTTGGTCGGGTCGTACTGGACCTCATTCTTGAAAGTGGCGGTGTTCGAGGCGGCGGGGTCGTAGTCGAGGGTCCCGTTGGCCGTTCCGTCGGCTTCGATGTACCAGGTGAAACTGGCGTCCTCGACTGGCTGACCGGTGGTGTCGCTCAGGGTCACCTGGAAGTCGCGGGTCGAGCCCGGAGCCAGATCGGTAAGGGCCGGCAGCATGACGAGGTTCATGGAGGAAGGATCGGGTAGGATCCGGCGGACGGGGTCGCCCACCAGGCTCACCAGCGCCATGCGCTGGGTCACGGACGGACCCCAGGTGACCGTGACTTCGATTCGGCGGGTCGAGCCGTCAAAGCTCTTGATAGGGTCGGCGGCGGTCGGAGGGTCGACCAGGGTCTCGTCGTCCTGAGCCGAGAAGCGGACCGACTCGAACTGCGACGACGGTGCGAAAAGCTGGTG
Source organism: Vulcanimicrobiota bacterium (assembly GCA_050250895.1). GTDB lineage: Bacteria > Vulcanimicrobiota > Xenobia > Xenobiales > JADMJV01 > CAYRFU01. Next base: position 84,688 of record JBFWNU010000010.1, read on the forward strand.
GCGGGTGGCCGCCACCGTGACGCTGTAGTTGGGATAGTCGGCGTCGGTGGTGGTGACACCATCGTACGTGGCCCAGGAGGCGTCGTCGGCGAATCGAGCGGTGCCGCCGGTGCCGTGGGTGCGGCGCGACCATGAGCGGATCTCTTCGAGCTTGCGCTCGGCCACCAGGACGGCGATGTGCTTTTCTTCGACCACGCGGGAGTGGCGCAGGGCGGTATGATATAGCGCTGCGATGACGATGAAGCCCGCCGTCAGCAAGAAAATCGCGATGATCGTCTCGAGTAGCGCCAGGGCTCGGTGGGGGCGCACGATCATGGTAGCGGCGTTCTCTGACGAATCCAGTTCGGGTTTCGATTGTTACCGGTGGTGGTGAGTTGAATCATGCCGGTGCGCGGGTTCCAGTTGGTGGCGTCGCAGATGAAAAGCTGCCACGTGCCGGACTGGTCGGTGCAATACAGCACCTTGTCGCCGCGGGGCGAGACCGAGACCAGGGCGTCGTTAATACCAGTCGAGGTCGATTTGTCGGCGGGACCAGACACCTGGGGTCCCGTGGCCGGGTCAACGCCCGAGAGCGGCAATCGCGCCAGATACGGGTTGGTGATGTTGCCGACCACGAAGTAGATGTAGTTGCCCTGCAAGGACATGGTCGCGGCTTTCACCTTTTCGTCTGGCGGGGTCGGAATGGGGTCGATGATTTCCAGGGGCATCTTGACCGGCGTAATCGCGCTGGTGGCGGGGTTGAAGTCGATGCGGTAGCAGTAGATTTTGAGCGTGTTAAAGTCGTCGAAAAAGACGAACTTGCCGTTGTGGCTCCAGCCTACCCGACCCATATTACAGGGCGCGGCGTCGGCGACCTTGGTAGGGTTCGAGCCATCGGTGCTGCAGACGAAGACCTCGGCGCCTCGTCGATAGGCGATCATCTGGCCGGTGGGGTTGATCTGGGCCTCGTCCACGGCGCCGATGGGCAACAACGTCTCTTGACTGGTGTCGGTTTGCATGATGAACAAGGCGCCGCTGCGGATAAAGCAAACCTGGCGTCCGTCGGCCGAGGCCGAGGGGAAGACTTCGTCTTGCGGAGAATTGACCAACTCTTCTTCGTGGGTGCCGTCGGCCCACATGGAGAAGATATCCCAGTTGCCGTTGCGGTCGGACTGGAAGATGATCTCGCCGGGGGGGCTGACGATGACTCGGGGGGGCGGGCCGCTGATGGCGGCGTGTACGGTGGCGGCGGCGTCGGTCACATCGAGGGCCAGGGAATACTCGTCACCCGGGTTGGCCGTGGTCGGGGGCGTCCAGGTCCAAACCGAGCGCCACAGGTCTTCTTCTCCGGCGTCGACCACGCCATCGCTGTCGCGGTCATACCAAGGGTAGAAAGTCATGCGCTCGCGGGCCACCGCTCCGGGGGCCGGCGGCGGAACCGAGAACCGGCCTTTGAAGGCCGCGCCGGGTTGAGTCAGGGGGTTGTCGTCCCAGCCCGTATAGAGTTGGATACCGTCGGGGGCTCGGGCGAAGACCTCGAAGGTCAAATACTCGCCATAGCTGAGGGTGTAGACATCGGGGGGATTGTCAGGGTCGGGGTCAGGAGTGATTCGGGTGTCGACGATCTGGGGCACCAGGGGCAGCGCGCCAGGCGCCAGCACCGGCGGATTGGTAAGCCCGCCGATGAAGCGCGACGAACCGATGGCCACGCCAGCGCCCGAATAACCCACCAGTCCGGGCGAGACCGTCACCGACCCGCTGGCGTCTAGAGTTACCGTGTAGCATTCGCCGGCGGCGCTCAGAGCGCGATAGGCCGGGGGAGTGCTCATGAAGCTGGTTCCGCCGCCGGGAGCGGCGGCTGGGTTCGAGACGGTGCCGGCCGCCACCAGGATGTGATAGGCCTGATCGAAGGCCGGCAGGTCATTAGAGACGACCTGCCCGTTGGGAGTGAACACGAAATGATAGTCGCTGCTATAGGCTGCTGGCAGCCAGTCGTCGAGGTACTGGGCCCAGGCCGTCGCTTTCGAGCCGGGCAGGGAGGCATTCTTGATGGTGGCGCTGGTAGTGGGCCAGGTGCCCACGAAGATTTGGGTGCCCGGGTATTCGGTGTCGTAGCGAACCGACCGGGAGACATGGGGGGCGGCCTCTCCGTCGAGGGAATAGAACGAGGCAGCGGCGGGGCTGGGAATCGAGACCGAGATGGCCCGCTGTTGGGCGATGGCTTGCTGGCGAACCTGTCGCAGTTCGGCCGCCAGCACCGTGGCCAGGGCGCGGGCGTTGCCTCTTCCGAGAGTAGGTCGCATGGCCAACAAGCCCAGGCCGGCGATGACGGATAACAGGGCGATACCAATGAGTATTTCTATGAGGGTAAACCCCGCGCCCCGTCGGTGAGTCTTGAGCATGCTTCCCATCCCGCTTTTACAAATCTGTTACAATAGTAGCAGGCCTCTGGCCGGGCTACAAGTTCTGGGCACCTTATCAAGCGAAAATTGCTCAAAACTTGGAATGGACCGCCCCAAGTTTCAGCGCTGTATCCGGAATGTGATCAGTTTGGTTGCGGGAATCCGGTAACACCCCGGCAAAATTGGCGCCCGTGTCGAAGTCTTCGGGAAAAGGTCCCTGGTTGTCGCTCATCGTGGGCGTGGCCGCCGTTTCTTCAGCGGCTGTGCTGATCAAGCTGTGTCGGGTGCCCGCCCTGACCATCGCCGCCTATCGCCTGGGCCTTTCCGCTCCGGTCTTCTGGTTGCTGTGCTGGCCTAAAGGGGCTCCCTGGAAGGGCCTCAGTCTTGCCGAGTTGCGCCTGGTCGTGGTGAGCGGCTTCTGTTTGGGGATGCACTTCGCCACCTGGATCGCCTCCCTGGATTACACCTCGGTGGCCAGTTCGGTGGTGCTGGTCACTCTCAACCCGGTGTTCGTGGGCCTGGGAACCGTGCTCTTCTTGCGTGAGCCGGTTTCGCCGCGACTGTGGGTCGGCACGGCGCTCGCCGCTGGCGGCAGCCTGGTCATCGCCCTGTCGGATCGCAGCGGAGGGGGCGCCAATCCCCTCCTGGGTGATGCCCTGGCCCTGGTCGGAGCCGTCTGCATGTCGGCCTACATGCTGTTGGGTCGAAGCCTCCGCGACCGCCTCGACACGCTGGCCTACGTGGCTCTGGTATACGGGGTGGCGGCGGTGGTGCTGATGGCAGGCTGCCTGCTCACCGCCAGCCCGATGGCTGGCTTTCGCCCGTTTGACTGGTTGCTCTTGCTGGCGCTGGCAGCCATTCCTCAGGCCGTGGGCCACACCCTGATCAACTGGTCGCTGCGGGCGCTTGGGGCCACCGTGGTGGCGGTCGCCATTTTGGGCGAACCCATCGGAGCCGGCCTGTTGGCCTATCAGTTTCTGGGCGAACCGGTTGGGCCGCTCCAGCTGGTGGGCTGCGCCTTCATTTTGGTCGGGGTGGCGATCGCTGCCAAAACAAGCCTTCCTCGTCAGAAGGGAGGCGAGCGAGAGGCTGGGAACTTTTCGGCATGAAAGCGTATGTGGCCGGCCTTCTAGGGCTGGCGCTCTGTTGGACGAGCGGTTGCGCGCGACACCTCGAGCGGGCCGACACCCCTCCGCTGGTGGCCAAAGCCTCACCCCGAGCGGAATCGGGTCCCACCTGCGTCGGAGACCTCTGCCTCGAGGACCCCGCCGAAGAGGTCTTGCGGGCTCTGGGCCAACCGGCCTCCAAGACCGAGCCGGTGCTCGAGGCAGCTACCGGAGAGACCATTGAGGATTGGCTCTATCCCCCACGAGGCTTGTCCCTGACCATGGCCAACTCCGAGGACCGCCCCGGCCAGCGTCTTTATCGACTGAGCTTGAGTGCTCCCTGTGATTGGTCGGCCTACGGTGGGATCCGTATCGGTGAAGGTCGTCAGAAAGTGGCTTCGATGCTGGCCAGCCTGAAAGGACGCGAGGGGGTCTCGGTGGACGAGTCCGAGCAAGCCGTCGGCGTGCTCTGGGAGGACAGCTATACTCAACTGACCGTCATTTTCGAGTCTGACAAGGTTCACCAGATCTATCTCGGCCCGGGCCCCGAGTGAAGGATTGACTCCGACGGCGACGGGGAAGAACTCCACTTATGAAGAAGATCATACTCGGTATCCTGCTCCTGGTGGGACTGGTGGTGGGCTCGGTGGTGGTGGCGGCCTTGATGCAGCCGCCCGAATATCACGTCGAACGGTCGATAAAGATCGCCGCGCCTCCAGCCGAGGTCTATGCCGTGATCGCTGACCTGGACCGTTACGGAGAGTGGTCCCCCTGGGAGAGCCTCGACCCTAAAATGAAAAAGACCATCCAGGGCGAGCCCGGTCAGGTCGGAACCAGCTATGCCTGGTCGGGCAATAGCAAGGTGGGCGAAGGCAAGATGACCATTCGCCAGGCGATCGAAGGCGAGCGTATCGATCTCGACCTGGAGTTTCTCAAGCCCTTTGCCTCGAGCTGCCAGGTAGCCTGGGTGCTGGCCCCCGACGGAGAGGGCACCCGCATGACCTGGAGCATGGACGGACGCAACGACGGCCTTGTTCCCCGGGTTTTCGGGCTACTCATGGATATGGACGGGATGATTGGCAAGGACTTTCAATCCGGCCTCGAGCGCCTCAAGACGATCTGCGAGCAGCCTAGAGCTTGAGCGAGTCGAGGAAGTGCGTGGTATCGGCGGCGCTGGCCATCGCATCGAGGACCACCAGCTGGTGCTCTACCATCACCAGCAGAGCTTTCCCCTGGCGGGCTTGCTTCTTGTAGGCCAGGCGGCGGGCTTTGTGCCCCTGATACTCCACGTCGGCGCGCGAGGTCTGGACGCCCCCCGACTCGCGTAGAAAGGCTTCCGTGGCCTGGTCGAGGATGGCCCCGGTCCCGCCGGCGAAGAGGATGGCAGTGCCAGGGAGTTCGGTGGAACTAAGGGTGAAGCTGCCCCGCTTGTTGTCGACCTGATACCGTTTTTCGATGACCGAACCGGCCGGAGTGTCGGTTTTGTGCTGACTGAGCACCGGATGGCCAGGCATGCTGGCTTGAAAGCGAGCTTCTTTGACGACTTGCCAGACAGACTGTGCACTGACGGCTGACACGACGAGAGCGAACAGGCTTAGCCCGAGTAGGCCACGACAGAGACGGTTCATGGTCCAACCATAGCAGAGCGCGGCGGCTGGACACGTCATCCCCGTCGCCCCCACGGGGGCATCCCACGGGATAGAGAATCTCACTCAAGCCGGGGCGGCGGCCAGGATTAGTCGCGTCGCATGGCTTTGGCCAGGGCTGCTAGCGGCAGTCCGATCAGAAGCCCCAGGGCCAGGCTGCTGGCCGCCTGCTTGGAGGTGCGGACCAGTTCCGCTCCGGGGCGAGGTGCCGGCGCCTTTATTGGTGGCTCGGGGTCAACCGACCGGGTGTAGCCGTCTGCGGGCACGGGGGTGGGGTCGGCGCCGATAGCCGGGCGCAGGCCCTGGGCTCTGGCGGTGGGGGGAAAGAAGTTGGGTCTCACGAGCATAAGGTTAGCCTAGCTCAGGGACCTGAAAACTATCTGAACATCGCTTTCCAGGAAATTTCAGAGCCTGCAGATAGACTGAAAAAAACGCATTCGGAGAATGAAATGATCCACGCCACCAATGTTTCTTCGCTGTCCTACACTCGCGCCCTGAGCGCCTATCGTGCCGCCAGCCCCGAGGCTGACTCGACTCCCCAGCTTCCCCTCGACGGGGTGACCATCTCCGCTCAGGCCCAGGCCCGCCCCCATCGCAGCGGTCTGGCCGGCGTTTCGAAATTTGTAGCCCTGGCACTGTGCGCCGGCGCCATGCTGGGGGCCGCCGGGTGCGCCAGCACCGGCCCCATGGCCGGGCAGCACCAGCCCGCCAACCCCTATCGTCAAGCCGGGCGCGACCTTCACGAGGTCGGCCAGCAGGGCAAAGAGGTCGGCCAGGCCATCGGGCGCAAAGGCGCCGAGGTCGGCCGCGAAGTGGGCGAGCAAGGCAAGAAGTTTGGCCTGGGCGTGCGCGATGCCGCCGTCGAGTTCTGGAAGGGCCTCAAGGGCGAGTAGTCACTCGCCGGCCATCATAGCTCAAGTTTTCCGTGGCCCCGGGAGGCGAGGTGGCGATCTGCTCGTCGGCCGGATAGAGCGCCACTCGCGTTACCGAGCGGTCGGTCCCCGGTCCACTCGTGCCCACCGCGAAAGAGACCGGGCCCTCGGCCGTTTCAAGGCGCACAATCGAGCCGGTATTACCTTGTGGCCGTGGCATGCCATCCATGAGCATTTGCCCATTCTTGACCTCCAGCCGGTGGGGGCGTCCGTCTGTTCCGCAATAGTTGATGCGGGCCGTGCCGTCGGGCGCCCACTCCACCTGGCCTCCTGGAAACTCACTAATTTGTCCGCGCTGCAACTCGCGGGGATAGTTCTTTGGCTGGCCGCCGTCGAGCCCGAAGTTGGCCGCCAGGGCCGCTCCTCGCTCGACGGCTACGAAGGCGACAAAGCGGTCTTCGAGGTCCAGGGCAGTGTGCACCCTCCGGCGTCCCTGGCAGCCTGACCCAACCGGAGACCGGGCCGACTGCGAGCAGGCTTGGCGTGACGGGGGATGGCCGAGGGGAATGGCGCAGAAGCGAAAGTTGATGAGCATGGGGTGGTCCTCCTTCTGGTTGCGGGCGCCTTTTGGCGTCGCCGATGGGTCAAGCATAGGGCAGACGTTCGGACGGGCCTTTTGCCGTCTGGTTAAATGGATGTGTCGAAAGTGTTGAAAAATTATGAACATGCACTCGAGAGGCCCTCGGGCTCGGCCGGTAGAACCTCGCACATCGATGGGAATTGGCTTTGGATAGGCTTGCGCCCGAGGAACTGCGCGAAAAAGTTGCGCAGGCGGTGCTGGTCAAGATATTGCGGGGACTTCGTCCGCAATGTGCTGCCGTGCTTTTCCCTGAGGCGGAGGGTCTTCGCGTTTGGGCCGCGCGGGGGGTTAAGTCGCCTTCAGCCCTGGCTCAGGATCTGACCGTTCTGGAAGTGCTGAAGACCAAGCACTCCATTACCCGCGAGCGGGGCTACTGCTCCATCATGTGCGTGCCCCTGCTCGACTGGGGCCAGGGGGTCGAGGCGCTCTTCTATGCCCAATCCGCCTCGGGGCGCTTCTTTCAGCAGCGCGAGATGGATTGGCTCGATGCCCTGGCTTCCAAAGCGCGCGAGAAGCTTTGGGGTCCCGAGCCGCCCGAACCGGCCGAGGGTGATACCCCGGGTCGTTCGCTGACCGACGCCGCCCAGGAGGTTCTCGACACGGTCGTCGAGGTGCTCTCGCCTGAGCGGGCCGCAATCTTCTTTCAGGAGCCGCCCAACGAGGAACTGGCCGTGCTGGCCAGCCACCAACTACCCCGGGAGAATTTTCTGACCGAGGCTCCGGTAAGTTTCGCTTTGCTCGAGTCTCTGTGGGAGAAGGGTGAGCCCGTCAATATCGTCGACGCTCAGCAACACGAGTTGGCGGATCTCGAGGGAATCAAGGAGCATGGTATCCGCTCGGTGGCAGCCTGCCCGCTGTTTGATCAGGAAAACAAGGTTCGCGGTCTGCTCTATCTAGACAGTTGCCAGGAGGCGGGGCTCTTTCGTAGCCGAGAACTCAACCTGTTGCGCCAGCTAGGAGAGAAGCTGGCTAACGAGTGGCCAGCGGCCCTGGCGGTGCATAAGCCCAGTGAAGAAGACTGGAGCGCCGTGCTCGACTCGCTCTCGAAGACCAAGTCCAACCGCCAGATTTCGGGCTGGGAGGTGCTGTTGGAGTCGTTGGCTCGCAACGACGGCGAAGCGCACGACGTCTCACGCCCCACCGAAGAACTGGCTCGGCCCATCGAGCTCGAGGCGTTCATTCCCCGCTTTTCAGAGCCCGACGACGACAATCTCATCTTCGAGTTCGACGAGGCCGAAAGCGACGAAGAACTGGTGGACCTGCCCGAAGTGGTGCCCGTGCCGCGAGTGGAGAAGATCAAGGCTCGTCCCGAACCAGAGTGGATCGAAGAAACCCCCGCGGCTCCGGGCGCCGACCCGCCACCGGCCCTGGAACTCGTCACCATCAACAAGCTCTTCCGGGGCAAGGCGCTCTTCCAGCGGTCGCTGCGAGGACGCAAGGGCCCAGGCCCGAGATCCGAAGCCGGCGACGAGGAAGTAGCCGCCTCTGAGGAGCTGCCGACCTCGGAGCCCGACGCCTACGCCCCTGCCAGTGAACCCGAGCAGCCGGCCGAGACGCCTCTGGGGGCCCCGACGGTCGTCTTCGGAAGCGAGACCATGAGGCTCGGCATGGCCCCTGCCGAGGGCTGGCAGCCGGCTCAGACCTCGTGGGAGGCGCCGAGCCCTGCAGAGCAGGCTGAGGAGTGGGGGCCGTGGGTCAATATGGCCATGGCCGCCGAGCCCACCTTCACCTCGACCGAGGAACAGCCCGACGAGGAGTCCTTCGATGAGGCTCTGTTGGACGACTATCCGGAGGAGTTTGATCTGCAGGCCCCCGCCGGGGAGCCCGACAGGCCCGAGGCAGAATCACCGAGCGAGTCGGCTTCCGCCGCCTGGGTTGACGAACCCCAGCCAGCCTGGCCCGTCGCCGAGCCGGTCTGGCCCGCCTCGGACTGGCCGGCAGAGGGGGAAGCGGCGGCGGCCGGGCCCGGGCTCGAGCCGCGGATCGAGCTGGAGCCTCCACCCGAGTTCGTCGAGAGAGCGGCCCCCGACCTCAAGGCCGAGCCTGAGGAGTGGGCGGCCGAGCCCGAGGTTGAAGAGGCCGAACCTGAGGAGTGGGCGGCCGAGCCCGAGGTCGAGCAGGTCGAGGCCGCGCCTGAGGAGTGGGCGGCCGAGCCCGAGGTCGGGCAGGTCGAGGCCGAGCCTGAGGAGTGGTCGGCCGAACCCGAGGTCGAAGAGGTGGAGCCTGAGGAATGGTCGGCCGAGCCCGACGTTGATGAGATCGATTCTGAGGCCGAGGAGGGGGCGGCCCAGCCTGAGGCGGAGCGAGTCGAGGCTGAACCGGAAGAGTTGACGGCTGAGCCCGAGGACGACGAGGCCGAGCCCGAGGTTGAGCAGGTGGAGGCTGAGCCGCAAGAGTGGGCGGCCGAGGCCGAGGCTGAACCGGAAGAGCTGACGACTGAGCCCGAGGCCGAGGCTGAACCGGAAGAGCTGGCGACTGAGCCCGAGTCCGAGGCTGAACCGGAAGAGCTGACCACTGAGCCCAAGTCCGAGGCTGAACCGGAAGAGCTGACCACTGAGCCGGAGTCCGAGGCTGAACCGGAAGAGCTGACCACTGAGCCGGAGGCCGAAGCTGAACCGGAAGAGCTGACCACTGAGCCGGAGGCCGAGTCTGAACCGGAAGAGCTGACCATCGAACCCCAGGCCGAGCCTGAGGCCGAGGAGTTCGCGCCCGTGTTCCAAGAGGAGTTCGGTTTCGTCCCGGACTCCGACGAGATGGCCGTCGAAGCTGACCCCGAGCCCCCAGCCGAGCCGAACGACGAGTCCTTCGAGGCCGAACCCGAGCCGTTTTCCGGGCCCGTGCGAACCTCGGGTCAGAACGATGACGGCTGGGAGTCGCAAGAGCCGGCCGTCGAGATGCTGGTCGAAGAGACGCGGGCCATGGCCTTCGACTCGATGGAGTTGGCCGTCGAGCCCACGATGGAAGAGGGCATCCGCCTGGTCGTTCCTGTTCCGGTCGCTCCACCCCCGACTCCCTCGCTGTTCGAGCGCATCTTGCGTTGGATCGGCCTCAAGTCGACCCCTGAGGGCCCGGTGCCGGTACCCGTGCGCATCAACGGCCGAGTATTGGTCGAGAGACCGCTAGCCGGCCGCGTGGGGCCCACGGAGATCGTCTTGCACTTTCCTCAGGCCCGACTTCGCATGGTGCTCGAACTCGAGCATGGCCAGACCGAGTATGATTTCTCGGCCAATTTCAGTCCTGACCGAGTGCCTGCCACGGCCTCACTGACTCTTCGCAAGGCAGGCTATCACCCCGTCAAATTGACGGGCATTCGCCTGGTCGACGGCCAGGCCCAGGTACCCGAAGTGACGCTCCTTCCCGAGGAGCAGGAGCGGTAGACTCCCCACCATGGAAAGGGCCTTGCGTTCGTGAAGTCCGCTCGTGCTCACCGGCCTGGCGACTTGCAACTGGAAGACCCTTCAGGAGGAACCGGGATAGGGCTTGCCAAACGGCTGGGCATGCATCGAAAAATCCTGCTTTTGCTAGCTTTGATTACTGTGACTGGACCGGCTCTGGCCCAGGGCATTCGCGTCGAACTCGATGGGCGGATGCTCAGCTTCGACCAGCCTCCGGCCATGATTGACGGGCGTTTGATGGTGCCCCTGCGTGGCATCTTCGAGGCTCTTGCGGCCGAGGTGCTCTATGACGGACCGACGCGAACCATCAAAGCCACCAAGGGCAGTACCGTGGTCGAACTCACCCTCGGCAGCCAGGCCGCTAAGGTCAACGGCAACAACGTCTATCTCGACGTGCCGGCCGGCACCCTGGGCGGTCGCACGATGGTTCCTTTGCGCTTCGTCTCCGAAGCTCTTGGCGCCGAGGTCAAATGGGACGGACTGACCAAGACCGTGCGCATCGCCGGCAGCGGCGGGGTGGTGGATAGCCCGGCTCCGCCTCCCACCAGCGGCGGGGAGCGTCCTGCGATTCAGTCGGTCATCCACACCGCCACCTCGACTCTGGCGCCCGGCCAGAGCTTTGACGTGGTCATTCTGGGCGACCCGGGTTGCCGGGCTCGCTTCGAGATCGTGGGCGCCATCCGCAGCGTGACCGTGCCCGAAGTGCGCAGTGGTCGCTACGAGACCCGCTACACGATCCCCAACGGCTTGCAAGTCGAGGGCGGGGTGCTGATCGGCTATCTCACCAAGAATGGCCTCGAGACCGCCTCTGAAGCCAACCGCACCGTGACCATCCGGGGAGCGGCCGCGCCCCAACCGGCGGCCGACTGGGAGGTCTCCCCCGCTCCCAACTCCACCGTCAGCGAGACCCGCCCCACGATTACCGTAAACCCCCCGGGACGGGGCCGGCCGGACAACGTTCGCCTCTATGTCGACGGTATCGATTTCTCTAACCAGGTGGACCGCCGTCGCCGCATCACCTGGACCCCGACCTACGATCTCAATCCCGGGACCCATCAGGTCGAAGTGGTGGTGGGCGACAACAATAGTCCTGAGCCTCAGACCTACACCTGGAGCTTCACTATCGGGGCCCCCACCACCGGCACGACCAATTTCTTCCCCACCAACGGTTCCACCGTCACCGAGTCGCGGCCCCAGATCGGAGCCTCCTTCTCCACCGCCGTCAACAACCCGCGCCTGATCATCGACGGCGGTGATTTCACCGGCTCCTCGGTCGTCAGCGGCAACCAGATCTTCTGGAACCCCCCTTACGACCTGAGTCCGGGCCTTCACCGCGTGCAGGTCACGGGCTATGACCTCAACGGCCGTGCTCTCAACTACAACTGGACCTTCACCCTGAGCGCCCAGAACAATTCCATCACCGACGTGAGCTTTGCTCCCACGACCTTGCAGTCGGGGCAGACCACCACCATCACCGTGCGTGGCCCGGGCGGAGCCTACGGGACTTACTCCCTTTCGAACGGTCGCAGTGGGGTCTTGCGCGAGATCCAAACGGGCGTCTACCAGGGCACCTACACGGCCACCGGCGTCGACCAGGGCAGCGTCAGCCTGACCGCCCAGTTGCGCCTGACCAACGGCCAGACCATCAGCGCCAATGCACCCAGCAATTTGAGCTTCAACACCAGTTCGCTGACCGTCGACAACCTGCGCGACGGCATGACCGTGCCGGTGAGCTTCAACGTTCAGGGCAGCGGCGTTCCCGGTTCGCAGGTGGTGGTTCGGGTCACTTATCCCAAAGGCGATGTTTTCGGCACCAACTTGACCTTCCAGGCGGTCGGCCTGGTCGGAGCCAACCGTCGCTACGACATTAGCGTCGACGCCTCGCAGGTGCCCAGCGGCCGCCAGATGACGGTGCAGGTTAGCGATAGCGCCGGGAGCGCTCCCATCGTGATCACCCTTCGGCGTTGAGGTCCAGGCCGCGAACCTTACCAAACATCGACAAGCCCTCGATCAGCATCCAAATCTGAAGACAGAGCACTCCGCCGCCGAAGCCTAGCAACAGATAGTTCTGCTGGGTCAGCCATCCGGTGGTGGAGTTGAACATCTGCCACAGCATGGCCCAGGCCGGCAGCAGGATCATCAGGGCCATCGGCCCCAGCAAGAACCAGACCGGCCGGTTACGGCGCAACAGATAGAACGACACCACCATAAAGGCTAAGCCGGCCAGCAGCTGGTTGATGGCCCCGAACAAGGGCCACAGGATCAGGCCGCCGCTGCCCGGACCTCGGGTGCCGGGATAGAAAGCTACCAGCAGGCCCAATCCGACGGCCAGAGCGGTGGCTGCATACTTGTTGGTGAAGAGCCCAAAGTGGAGCGATTCGGCCAACTCTTGCACCACATAGCGCTGCAAGCGGGTGGCCGTGTCGAGAGTGGTGGCCGCAAAGCTTGCCACCAGCACGGCGATGATGGCGATACACAGTTTGATGGGCAGGCCCAGGGTCGAGAGAAAGTTGGCTCCGCCCTCGATGAAACCGGCCAGCTGATCGGCCAGGGCCAGGCTCGCCCAACCCCCTTTTTGTTCGACTTCGCCGTTCTCTTTGATGACGGCTCGCACCGGGGTGTAGTGATGCAGCCAGGCGTCTCGCCCCTTGAGCGCCTGGCCGGTCTCGGCGGCGATGGCGGGCAGATAATCGTATTGAGCCCCTTTGCCGTCGCGATCCCACTCGCCCATCCCCAGACCGCTGCAGCAACAGAGGATGACCAGCACGGCCAGAGCGCCTTCCAGCAGCATGGCACCGTAGCCGATGCTCTGGGCATCGGTCTCGCACTCGACCTGTTTGCTGGTGGTGCCGGAGCTGACCAGGCAATGAAAGCCGCTGATAGCGCCGCAGGCGATGGTGATAAACAGAAAGGGCAAGATGGGAGGGGCGTCGGGTGGGATTTCGGTGGCCACGGCCGGGGCGGTGGCGAACAGGCTGACCTGACCGGTGAGGCTGGCCACGGCCAAGCCCGTCACCAGCATTCCCAGGGCTACCAGCAATTGATGGCTGTTGATGTAGTCGCGCGGCTGTAACAGCACCCACACCGGCAAGACCGAGGCGATGAAGCAGTAGACGAACAGTAGCACCGTCCAGAAGACCACCGTGTTCTTGAGGGTGGGGTGGAACAGCGGCAGCGGAATCTCCACCGGCAGCCAGTAGCAACCCACCACGATGAACCCGTACATCAGGATCAAAGCCACGATGGAAGGGATGAGCAAACCGCCCTTGCGCTTGTAGGCCCACCAGCCGACCGCGATGGCGATGGGGATCTCCATCCAGACCGACAGCACCGTCTCGGGATAGACGCTGAAGATGATGGCGATGACCAGCCCGAACACGCCCAGCACGATGGTGAGGGCAAAGAACAAGATGAGCAAGAAGACCAGGCGGGCGCGCGGGTTGATCAGGCGTCCGGCCAGATCGCCCACCGTCTTGCCTTCGCTCCGCATTGAGACCACCAGGGCCCCGAAATCGTGGACCGCCCCGATGAAGATCGAGCCGAAGATCACCCACAGCAGGGCCGGCAGCCAACCCCAGAAGACGGCCACCGCCGGGCCCACGATAGGACCGGTGCCGGCGATGCTGGTGAAGTGATGCCCAAAGACGATCTCGGCCTTGGTGGGCACATAGTCCACCCCGTCATTGACGGTATGAGCCGGAACCGGGTTCTCGGGGTGAAGGCCGAAGATCTTGTCGGCCAACCATTTGCCGTAGGTTCGGTAGGCGACAATGAATCCGACAAAACTAAGAAAGGCGACCAGCAGGGTATCCACGCCACGGGTTTCGCGATGGGTCCGGGCAGGGCCTATCCGTTCAGTGTGTTTTGAGGTCGCCAGGTTAGATTGCGCCCATGCAGATCCGTTGTCATCAGCCTATCGCGCATGCCGCCAACTTGCGCCACATCGCTCCTCCTACCACTGCGGGCGCCTCGAACGTGCCCACGGAAGAGGTCGAACTGAGCGTGCCCTCCTCGGCCGCCGCCGAAGCCGGTCGCTCTTCGGGCCTGGCGGGCCTGGCCAAGACCGCCGCCATGGTAGGCCTGGCCCTGACCGGAGTCAGCTTGCTGGCCGGTTGCGACGGAGCCCCGCCCAGTCAGGGCGCCGGCACCAGCCAGAGCCAGCCCACCAGTCAGCGCTACAACTGGACCACCGGCGAGTTCGAGCACGCCAAAGAAGGCGACAAGCTGCGCTACAACGTCTGGGAAGGCGAGTTCGAGTACGCTGGCAAGAACGACAAAATGCGTTACAACTGGGCCGAGGGCAAGATGGAGCGGGCGCCCGCCGACGCCAAGCTGCAATACAACTGGCTCTCGGGCAAGTTCGAGTACCGCTAGAGTTTCTTCAAAGCGGCTCGCAGGCGCTCTTCTGAGGCGGCCGGTTCGGCCCGAATCAACCACTGGCCTGAGGGGTCGAGGATGAAGAGATAAGTCTGTCCCGCCTCCAGGTCCGGCTCGATGCCCGACCCTTCACGGATAGGCGAAACCCTCACCCCGCCTCGCTCGAGTTCGGTCGAGAACTGGTGCACGAACTGATGGGGTGCCTCGATACTCAGCTGCACTCCCTCGAGCTGCTCGACCTCGACCACCACGCGCAGCACGTTCGGCTCGATCTCTACCCGCGAGCTGACCACCCGGGCCTTGATGATCTGCTGGTCGCGGCTGAGCACTTGTTCGAGAGTTTTGTGATAGATGCGGGTCGCGGCGGCCTCCCCGGCCAGACAGCAAATGAGTAGCAGTATCCAGCCTCGCATAGGCGTCACTTCGCCACGTCGGCAGGAGTCCATTCTCGCCGGCCAAAGTCTCTGGCATGAAACTCGAGCTCGAAGTCAACGGTCAGACCATTCACGCCCTCTCGGCTGAGCACCTCAAGTCGATCGAGGACAAGGCCTATCCTCAGGTGATCGACCTGCGGCGCAATCACGAACTCGATTCCAAGCTCGCCGAGAGGCTACGCGAAGAAGGCGTCCACTACACCCACATCCCGGTCTCGCCCGAGACCTTGTCCGAGCAGGATGTGGACCACGTCCGTTGGGAGTTCGCCCGCCGCAAAGGCCCCTACGCGGTGCTCTCCAGCAAAGGCGTGCAGGCCGCGGCCGTGGTGTTGATGCATGCGGCCCGGGTCGAGGAGTGGGGTCTGGACGAAACGCTCAAGAAGTGCCCTGAACTCAAGAAAGAGAAACTGCTCAAGGCCTTTCTAGCCGGCTATCTCGAGCGTCACCGCGCCAAAGCGTGACATCCCCCGGCTTCGGTCGCTTCACACCCTGAAATCGCTGGCCACCTTCGGCCGGGCGGCGGCTGGGCTGGGCAGGCTTGGGCTGGGCTGGCCTGGGCTGGCCGGCGGGCGGCGGGGGATCACCCCGAGAAATCGCTGGCCACCTTCGGTCGAGCTGGCCGGGCGGCGGCTGGGCTGGGCTGGCTTGGGCTGGCTGGCGGGCGGCGGGGGATCACCCCGAGAAATCGCTGGCCACCTTCGGCCGAGCTGCCCGGGCGGCGGCTGGCTTGGGCTGGCTGGCGGGCGGCCGGGTTTCACCCGAGAGTCGCGGTGTGAAGGTCGGTTTTGGGGGTTCACCCCGAGAAATCGCGGGGTGAAGGCCGGTTTTGGGGGTTCACCCCGAGAATCGCGGTGTGAAGGTCGGTTTTGGGGGTTCACCCCGAGAAATCGCGGGGTGAAGGTCGATTTTGGGGGTTCACCCCGAGAAATCGCGGGGTGAAGGCCGGTTTTGGGGGTCACCCCGAGAATCGCGGTGTGAAGGTCGATTTTGGGGGTTCACCCCGAGAAATCGCGGGGTGAAGGCCGGTTTTGGGGGTCACCCCGAGAATCGCGGTGTGAAGGTCGGTTTTGGGGGTTCACCCCGTGAATCGCGGTGTGAAGGTCGGTTTTGGGGGTTCACCCCGAGAATCGCGGTGTGAAGGTCGATTTTGGGGGGTCACCCCGAGAATCGCGGTGTGAAGGTCGATTTTGGGGGTTCACCCCGAGAAATCGCTGGCGCCACCTTCGGCCGAGTTGGCCGGGCGGCGGCTGGCTTGGGCTGGCTGGCGGGCGGCGGGGGTTTCACCCCGAGAAATCGCTGGCGCCACCTCCGGCCGAGTTTGCCGGGGCGGCGGCTGGCTTGGGCTGGCTGGCGGGCGGCGGGGGATCACCCCGAGAAGATCGCGTGGGGTCTCCCCAAGGGGCTTGTATCCATACCATACTGTATGGTATGGTGGCGATATGGAAACCTGGCTGGAAGCGGGGATGGATGTGCTGGTCGAGGCTGGCCATGCCGGTCTTACCATCGAGCGCTTGTGCAAAGCCACAGGCAAGACCAAGGGCTCGTTCTACCATCACTTCGCCAACATCGAGGCTTTCCGCCATCGTTTGCTCGAACACTGGCAGGCCACCCACACCCAGGAGTTGATCGCGGCCACGTCCGGCGATGACCCCACCGCAGCCTTGCGCTCGCTCGCGCGTCTGACGGGCCAATTGCCCTACGCTCGCGAGGCCGCCTTTCGGATCTGGGCTAACCGTGACCGTCAGGCCGCGGCGCTGGTGGCCATGGTCGACCAGGCTAGAGTCGGGCATGTAGCCTGGTTGCTACAACGGCTGGGGCATTCCGAGGCCGAAGCCCACGAACTGGCCTGGTTCGAGTACGCCCTCTTTGTCGGGATGGCCCAATTGGGCTTGCCGACCGACCAGCGACGACGACTGCGCGACCTGCTAGAAAGGAAGCTCTTATGATCGACTGGAGAACCGTGCGCCGCTTCGTTCACCGGCGCACCTATTTTTGCGCGGTGGGGGTGCTCGAACAGGGCGCCGTCAGGCTCTTCCCCATCGGATCGTTGCGCCTCGACAACGAGGGCAATGCAACCTATTTCGAAGTCTTCGCCCGGCCGGTCGAAGAAGGTCAGGCCGTGACCTTTCTGGCGGTGGACATGAATCCTTGGTTCTGGTTGGTGTCGTTGCTGCGAGGAAGGTTCGCCCGCCCGCCAGCGATTCGAATGCAGGGCACCCTCGGCCCTCGACGGCTGGCCACCGATGACGAGAAGGCTCGCTTTCATCGAGCCGTTGGCTGGCTTCGCTATACTCCCGGAGGTCGTTTGCTCTGGTTTGATGCCAAGCATGCTCGTGAGGTCCGACTGCACCGGGCCGGGGCCGTGCGAGCCGGTCGCATGACTCGCGGGCTCGAGGAGTGGGTCGTCGAAAAAGTGTAACGTTTTGTTCACATCGAGCGAATCGCTTCAACCTTGATTCTACCTGGTGCCCCTATGATGGTGGTGGAGGTAGGGATGAAACAACTGCAAGACCGCCGCCGCGTTGCGCGCCACAGCAACGCTATCCCGGCTGTGCTCGACGGAGCCAGCCGAGCCGAGATTCTCGATTTGAGCGCCACTGGAGCCCGCGTGATGCTCCGGGCCGAGGAGTTCTTTCCGAACTTCGAGTTGAGGTTCCAGTTCAAGGGGTGCCTGGTTCACGCCGTGTGCGAGGCCGGCTGGTGTGAGTGCACAGGCGAGCATCTGGTTTGCGGAGTCAAGTTTCGCCAGGTCTCTCCGGGCCTGGAACGGAGCCTGCGTCGCCCGGCCGCCTAGGCAAGCCGGCTGGACCGTGTCAGGCTTGGGCTCATTCGATCTTGACCGACTCGACCTCGTGGACATAGGCAGCGTCGACGAGTCGCTTGGCTTGACCTTCGAGCACCAGGCGAACGGGAAGTCCAGACCGGGGTGAGGCAAGACCAAACACCTGGAGAAGCGCCTGGTCAGGCATGTCGATCAGACAGGTGTCGCCGTCGGCCGACAGCAGGACATCCGTCTTGTTGTGCACCAGGTGAAAGGCGGGGCGCCCCTGTAGGCCGGCCTCGGTCCAGGCGTCGTGAAGAGAGTCATTGCTGGGCAGCGGGTATCTGATCCATTTCTGATGCCTGGACGCCAGTCGAGCTCTCTCGATTTCGGCCAACACTTCGTTCCAATCCAGGCCTTCTGAGGCGGTGAAGGTGAAAGTGGCGTATTTGACGGCCACGGGCCCAACCTGAAAGAGGCTCACCGCCCACTCCTGTTCCTGAATCGGGTCGAAGGCCACTACCTCGTAGTAGGAGTCGGCGAGTTGCGTGTAGCCCGGCCACGACTGGTGGGACTCTTCGAGCCATTGGCGCCCCCAGTCCACGCCGAGCCGGTAGGCTTGTTCGTCATAGAAGCTTTCGTTCCATTCGCTCCAATCGTCGAGGGCGCCCGAGTTTCGGCCGTAAATCGGGCAGAAGACTCTCCCGAGTTGGCTAAGCTTGGGACATCGCGTCTCCCACTGCATGTTATCGGCCTCGACCTGCCATACCGGAAACAGTCGCGGGGCGGAACTGGCATTGGTCCTGGCTGATAACCGAAGGTTGGGTTCACCGCCAAGCTCGAGCACAACCTCATATTGAAAATCTGAGCTAGGACGGCTGTCGGCCCTATCTCGGGCGGCGGCTGCCAGGTCGATTGTCGGCGGCTCACCGCCAAGCCATGGGAATCGCTCCCGCGCCTTTGTCAGTAGCAGTTGCTCATCGGCCACAAAGCCCACCTCTGCCAGAAGATCGCATGGTTGACGACTAGCCATAGCGGCCTGGCGCAAGGCGTTCATCTCTTCGACCGGGATTATCGAGAGGGGCGAACGATAGTAGGCGCCTTCGCGTTGCCAGATGAGTGACTTGGCTTGAGCCGGGCCCTGGATGATCACCTCGATGCGGTCACCCGGCGAGAGGTCTCGCAGCGGTCGGGGATAGGCCCACAAAGCAGCCGCGGCCACGACCAGCAGCAACGCAGCTGGAGCCAGCCGGCTGGATCGTCTCGGGCTCACTCGATCTTGACCGACTCGATCTCGTGGACGTAGGGGTCGCGCGGTGCCAGCCGCGCCTTGCCGTGGTCGATGATCACTTTGTACCAAGCGTTGCTCGGCTCGATGGACAGGCCAAAGGTTTGAATAGCCTCGGCAGCCGAACAGTCGGCCAGACAGACCTGACCGTCTCGCGAGAGCAGAAAGTCCTGACCGTTGCCCTCGAAACCGAAGGCAGGCTCGCCCTCGAGTTTGGCCGCTGCCCAGCTCTGGCGACCAAAATCCTCACACGGGGTGAGTCGTACGGGTAGCTTGACCCACGGTTGCTGAGCCAGCGCCTCGGTGGCGTCCTTCAGTTCGATCTTCACCTGGCCCCAGTCGAGGCCTTGGTTCGGGTCGAAAGCGATGACCGCTTGATGGATGACCCGGTCGTCGCGTTCGAGGCTGACGGCCCAGTTCGAATCGAATCGGCTTACAAACTCGGTGATGGTCGCGTTGAGTTCCTCGTAGCCAGGCCAGAACTTCGAGGCGGCATACAGCGACTCTCGCCCCCACGTTTCCGCGAGTCGATCTATCTGCTGATCGTAGAAGCGTTGATTCCAGTCTGAGGTATCGAGCGGATGCTGCTCACCGTCGCGCGTCGCGGGGCACAGCTCGCGAAGGAAGTAGCTCATCATTGGATGGCGAGTCTGCCAGTGGACATTTCCGGCCTCCACCGTCCAAGTCGGAAAACAGCTCGATAGCGGATCTACACTTGTCGCACCCGTGAGTCGAATTTCGGGTTTTCCTCCCAGGTTAATCTCGAATCGGATCTGCGAAGGAACAGTTGGGGTTTGTTTGGCTGCTTGGCGAGCGGCGGCGTCAAGGTCCACGTGCGGGGGATCCCCGGTCAGCCACGGGTGCCGCTGGCGGACCCCTTTCACCAAATAATCTTCTTTGGCGAGAAAGCCGACCTCGTTCAGGGGATCACATGGCTCCTGGCTGGCCAAAATCAACCTCCGGAGATAGACGATATCGCTCATGGTAATACGCCGATCCCCACTTTGATAGACATCTCCCTCGCGTTGCCAAAGAAATGAATCGGCTTGGGCCGGTCCCTTGACGAGCACTTCGATGCGCTCGCCGGGCGACAGGTCGCGCAGCGGTCGGGGATAGGCCCAAACAGCGGCGGCCGCCACCACGATGAGCAGCGACCAGCCGACGCCGAAGCGGGCTCTGCGGGTCATTCCGTGGCGGCGGGAACGGCCTCGAGGTCGACCTCGGCCGGCGCGGCCGCTTCGGGAGCACCGTCAGGGAAGAGGTCGAACGTCTTTCCGTCTGACATCGTCAGCGTCCCCTCGAGCACCCGCTCTTCTTCGGGGCTGACCGTTTCGGTCTTGCACTCTAGCACTCCATTGCCTTTGCTACCCGTGATGTTCAGCGAATAGACATCGTCGGGCAACTCGCCCGAGGCGACCCAGTTGATATCACAGCTCTGGATCTCACCGATGTGTTCTTGGATAACGGGGTTGGTGCGCAGAGCTGCCCCGATCTGGGTCTCGAGCAAGCCTACGCCCCACCAGATAAAGGCGGCTATGGCGGCTACCACGATACCGGCCACGACCGAGCCGGCCACCGCGCAGCCGCACCCCCACTTCAGGCCGTTACCAAAAGAGTCGTTCTGCGGCTGTTGGGCATAATTTTCCATCTTCCATGATTTGGCGTCTACGGGCCGGGCACCTTCCACCTCGGTCTGTAAGTGGCAGTCTCTGCGAAGGTAAGTTGTCCTCTCGGGTCAAACTACAAATCTGTGAAAAAGACTTTCCTTTTGTTGACCTCTCTCCTCTTTCTCTCGATGCTGGCCTGGGCCGATCCCGAGGACGCCTTCGAGGCCGGCAATCGAGCCCTCGAGGCCAAGAATTATCAGGAAGCTCTCGAGTTCTACCGCCAGTCGCTGGCCGAGGGCGAGACCGAGAGTACGCTCTGGAATGCCGGACTGGCCGCCTATCTGAGCGGCCAGGCCGAGGCGGCGCTGGAGTATTGGTCCAAGCTCAAGCAGTTTGCCCCTGACGACCTGCGCCTGCGGGGCAAGCTGATCCAGGCCTATGAACTCAAGGGCGACAAGGTCAACCGCGACCGGGAGCGAGCCGAGTTAGTCGAACTCTGGCGTTCGTCTCGGGCCGACGATGACGAGCCTTTCTTCTGTCGCGATCAGTTCCAGGCTGGCGGTAACCGTGTCATGGTCTTCGAGAACTATGAACTCGAGGGCCCCCGCGCGGTCAAATACACGTTCATCGTGCTCCAGCCTGAGGTCGACGAAGAGGATTATCGCATCTCGCTGGGCTCCTACGATGTCACCAACCAGCTCGCCCACGAACTGGGCGAGGTCGCCGAGGGTGAGCGGGCTTATCATCTCGACGGGTACTACGACGAGGGGGCCCGCCACGCAACCTTCGAGATGTTCAAGAAAGAGCCCGACTACGACACCGTCAAAGCCATGGTGGTCGAGATCCTCGAAGGCAAGCGCGAGGCCGTTTCAAGCTCCGAGCGGGGCTAACCGCCTTCGATGGCCTCGAGCAGGCGGCGATAGTCGGGGCTGCGGGCCTTCATCTCGTCGATGAGCGGGCGCACCCGCTCGGCGAAGAGCGATTTGTCGACCTGGTGAAACTCGACTCCCAGGGCGGCTGCCTGGGCCCGGTGGTCGGCCATGGCCTCGTCCCACAGCCGCCGCTGCACCAGCTTTGACTGCTCGGCCGCGTGAGACACCAGTTCGCGCTGGACGGGCGAAAGGCGTGACCACACGGCCGTGCTTACCACCAGTACGTCCGGGGCACAGATGTGCTCGTCTTCAGAGTAGTGCTTGGCGATCTCGCCGTGGCGGCTCAGGGTGAGGGCGGTCAGGTTGTTTTCGGCTCCGTCGATGACGTGCTGCTGCATGGCCGTGTAGATCTCGCCGTAGGCCATAGGGGCGGGCGAGCCTCCCAAAAGCTCGGTCATGCGAATGGCCGTCTGGCTGCCCATCACCCGCAGCTTGAGGCCGGCCAGGTCTTCGGGGCGCAGGATAGGACGGTCTGCGTAGAAGCTGCGGGTGCCGCTATTGTAATAGGTGAGCCCGCGGATGCGTTGCTCGACCGCCGCCTCGAGAAGTTCTTTGCCGACGGGCCCGTCGAGCACCCGGTAGGCGTGGGTCTGGTCGCGAAAGACATAGGGAGCGTTGAGCACCCCGAAGAGGGGAGCAAACGACTCGAGCGATAGACTCGAGACCTTGGTGAAGGCCACCGCTCCCAGCTGCAACTGCTCGAGCACCTCGCGCTCGCTGCCCAGCTGGCCGTTGGGATAGACCTCGACCCGAAGCTGGCCGCCGCTCTCCTGGGTGACGCGCTGAGCGAAGTCGACCAGACCCAGGTGAACGGGGTGGGTGACATCCAGGTTGTGGGCCAGGATCAGGGTCTGGCGCTGTTGCAGCGGGCCGAGCCCCGAGAGCACGGCTACCAGCACGGCCAGGGTTACCAACCAGAAGGCTCTCATACCACCACCAGCTCGTAGTCGGGCTGATACGACCCCTCGAGACGCACCTGGCCGGTCGAATTAAAGTGGATACGCAAGAACTGACCCTGGCGATAGTTGTAAGTCACGCCGTCGTCGTCATAGAAGGTGGTCTCGAAGGGGCCGCCTTCGAAGGCGTGCAACTCGCGCCGGCCGGGGGCCGCCAGAAATAGGGCCGAGCCGCCGCGCACCAGCAGGGGGATGCTGTCGAGGGGGGCCTCGAGGGTGACGGATTGACCGCCTGCGTAGTGGGTGCGGGTCCAGAAGTCCCACCAGCCCTGGGGGCAACTGGGTAAGAGGACGTGGCGCCGGGTGGCTCCCGGTTCCCAGACGGGGGCTATCAGCAGGTTCTCACCCCACAGAAACTCGCTGTCTTGACCGTCTTCATAGTGATAGAAGGTCGGGCGTAATACGGGAGTGTGAAAGCGGTGGGCTTCGACCATCAGGCTGTAGAGGTGGGGGAGAAAGCGCTGACGCAAAGCCAGGGCCTTTTCGATGGTGGGCCACATTTCGGGGTGCATCCAGGGCTCGGTGATGGCGGCCTCGGGCTTCCACGAGTTGACCCCAAAGCGCGGATAGAAGGCTCCCACGAAGAACCAGCGGGCCAACAGCTCGGGTTCGGGGGCCGGACCCGAGAAGCCGCCCACGTCGTGGCCCAGGTTGTAGACTCCCGACATGGACAGGCCCAGGGCCATTTTGTGGTTGTATTCGAGGGTCTCCCAGTGGGTGCGGTTGTCGCCCGACCAGGTCTGGGCATAGCGCTGCATGCCCGGGCAGCCGCAGCGCGAGATCGACCACACCCGCTGGTCGGGGTGCTGGGCCTGGGTGACCTCGTGCGAGGCCCGGGTCATCCACTGTGACATCAGAGGCCGCACCAGGCCGATGGGAATGGGCTGGCCAAAGCCGTGGCAGCGGGCCTCGTCGTCCCAGACCACGTACTCGTTGTTGTCGTTCCAGAGGGCGTCAAAGCCATAGTCGAGCAGCTGGGCTTTGGCCTGGCGCTGCCACCAGGCCACCGTGGCCGGATTGCTAAAGTCGAGATGCGAGCCGCGGTTGTCCCAGAATTGCGACACCTCGGGCCCGTCGAGCTCGGAGTCTTGCACGAACAGGTGGCGCACCTCGTCATAGGCGGGATGGTCGGTCAAGAGCACCGGCTTGACGTTGGCGGCCAGGCGGGTGCCGTGCTCGTGAAAACGGGCGTTGAGGGCTTTGGGGTCGGGGAACTTGTCGCGGTTCCAGGTGAAGACGTAGCGCTTGCCGTCGCGGCTGGTATAACCCGAGCCGTACTTGAAGGTGGCCACCTCGAGCTGGTGCGCTCGAGCCTGGTCGAGAAACTGCTCGATGCGTTGTTGGGCCTGGGGGTGGTCGGTGTAGTGCATCGAGGTGGTAGAGTAGCCCAGCGACCATTTCGGGGGCAGGTAGGTGCGGCCCGTCAGCCAGCAGAACGAGCGGGTGACCTCGAGCAGATTATCGCCGGCGATGAAATACAGGTCGAAATCGCCGTCGGCCGCCCGGTAGGAGGTGAAGGGGCCATGGTAATTGTCGATCTCCTGGCCCAGGTCGAAAAAGCAATCGGCGAAGTTGTCATAGAACAGGCCGAAGCAGCCCTGGTCGTTTTGCTCGAGATAGAAGGGAAAGTGCTTGTAGAGCGGGTCGGTGGTGCGAGCGTCATAGCCCATGGGATCGACGTTGCGCATCTCGAAGCGACGGCCCCGGCGGTCAAGCTCGCCGCTGCGCTCACCCAGGCCATAGAATCGACTCTCGGGGCGCAGCTGGTGGAAATGCCAGAGACGGTGGTCGCGACGGCCGAAGGCCAGGCCGCCGGTGGAACGCTCTGTGAGCACCGATTTGCCCAGATAGAACCACTCGAGTCGATAGGGGTCGGGATGGATGCGCAAGCGAACCGGTCCGGTCAGAAAGTCGTTGTCTTCTCGGTCGAACGAAACGGTGGGCAGCTCAAGGCGGGAAAGGCCCTCCCAGGGCACGCTCTCTTGCCCGCGGGCGATGGACCAGGTGCGAGCCAGGCGCAGCCGGCCGTGCTTTTGCACCACCACTCTGACGATGGTCGGAGTGAGAGCTTCAACCCTGAGTTGGTGGGCGCCGTCCAGTTGGCCAGTGAGGCCGCCGGGGCCGGTTTCGAGGCTAGTGAGACGCTCGACGAACTTCATAGCAAACCCCACATTCTAGGTAAGAATAGGCTCAATTCGGGAAAAAACGTGACCAGCCCCAACACGATGATGAGGACGGCGTAGATGGGCAGCAGGTGGCGCACGATGGCCGGGATCTCGACGCCGGATACGCTGCTGCCCACGAACAACAGCGAGCCCACCGGCGGCGTGCAGATGCCGATGCACAGATTGAGGGTCATCACGATGCCGAAGTGGACGGGGTGAACGCCGAACGACTGCACGATGGGTAGAAAGAGCGGGGTAAAGATCAGCAGAGCCGGAGTCAGATCGAGGAAGGTCCCGCACACCAACAACAGAAGGTTGATCAAGAGCAGCATCACCCTGGGATTGTCACTCACGCCGGCCAGGGCCCCGACCACCGTCTCGGGGATATTGGCCACTGCGAACACCCACGACATGGTCACGCTGGCTCCCACCAGAAAGAGGACGATGGCCGTGGTCACGGTGCTGTCGAGAAACAAGGCCGGCAAGTCGGCCCACTTGACCTCCTTGTAGGTCATGGCCAGCACCAGGGCATAGAGCACGGCGATGGCCGAGGCTTCAGAGGCGGTGAAGTAGCCTTTTAGGATGCCTCCAATGACCACCACCACCATGAAAAGGCTGGGCAGAGCCGCCAGGGTGGCTTGACCCAGCTCGGCCAGTTTGGGCCGCGGATAGGTGGGATAGTTCTCGCGCCGGGCCTTCCAGGCGGCCAGCCCCATGAGACCCAGCCCCATCAAGACGCCGGGAGCGTAACCGGCCACGAAAAGGGCCGCCACCGAAGTGCCTCCGCTCACCAGCGAAAACAGGATGAGCGCTCCCGAAGGCGGGATGATGAGGCCGGTGGGAGCGCTGGCCACGTTGATAGCGGTGGCAAAGGCGGGGTCGTAACCCTCTTCGGTCTGCAACGGCAGCATGATCTTGCCCACCGCAGCGGCTGAAGAGACAGCCGAGCCGCTGATGGCTCCGAACATCATGTTGGCCAGGATGTTGCAGTGGGCCAGCGCCCCGGGAAAGGGGCCCATCAGCAGCTTGGCCAGGTTGACCAGGCGGCGGGCGATGCCGCCCTGGTTCATGATGTTGCCGGCCAGGATGAAGAGCGGAATAGCCAGCAGGCCAAAGCTATCGAGCGCCGTGATCATTTTCTGGGCCAGGATCTGGGCGGCCAGATCAGTGGGAAAGCTGACCACCAGGGCGGCCAGGGAAGACAGCCCGATGGCAAACGAGACCGGCACACCCACGAACAGCAGGCCAAAGAACGAAATGGCCAGCACCGCGATGGTCACGACTTCTCCTGATAGTGGAAGTAGTTGCCCACCGCCAGACCCAACCCCGACAGGGGCAATACCAGATAGACCAGCCCCATCGGCAACCCCAGCACCGGCGTGGTCTGGTGCAGTTCGAAAGTCAGCATGCAAAGGCGTGCACCGCCCACCAGCAAGAAGAGCGAGAAGACCTGGCAGAGCAAGATGATCAGGCGATCGCGCTGGGATGGGTGCAGGTCGGGCCAGAGACGAATGGCGATGTGCTGGTTGTCGAGATGAGTGTAGCAGGCACCCACCAGCCCCAGCCACATCAGCAGAATGCGGGCGATCTCTTCGCTGGCGCTGCTGGGATGGGCCAGCAGATAGCGCGAGATCACCTGCCACAGTACGACCAGGGTCAAGCCCGCGAACAGGGCTACGCAGACAAACCCCAGGCCCCGGCGCAACCGATCCTTCACGCCCAAGGATGCAACTCGCGGGGGAGAATCCCTTTTGACATCACGCATCATTCTTGTTATCATCAGATGGTGCCACGCACCACCGTCAACATCGACCAGCCAATTCTTGACGAGTTGAAGCTGCTTCAGAAGAAGACAGGCAAGTCATTGGGACAGTTGATGAGCCAGCTTCTAGCCCAGGCTCTCGCCCAACAAGAACAGCCCGAGTCGCCAGCCTTTGAGTGGGAGGCTCAGGCGATGGGGCAGCCCCTTGTGCCTCTCGAAGACAAGGAACGCCTTTATCGAGTGTTGGACAGTTGAGCTACTCGCTTGACGTCAACCTGCTGCTGTACGCTTCGAATTCGGCCGACCTGAACTACGCCGCGGCCTCAAGCTTCCTGCGAGACTGCCTCGACAATCCAGAACTGCTGGTGCTGGGATACCCGACCGTGATGGCCTATCTCCGCATCGCCACTCATTCTGGCATCTTTCCCAGGCCGCTCGAGCCGGCTCAAGCCCTGGCCAACATCGAGAGTCTGGCTGCCCGTCGACAGGTTCGTCTGGTCTCGGAGCGAGAGGGTTTTCTCGATACCTATCGCCACCTGACCGGCGAGTTTCCGGTGCGAGGCAACCTCGTGCCCGACGCCCACCTGGCGGCCCTGCTCTATCAACACGGAGTCAAGCTGCTGTACACGAAAGATGCCGACTTCCGCAAATTCGACTTTCTTACCGTGAAGAGCCCCTTCTAACCGCTGGCTAACCCGGCCAGATTACTATTCGCTCCATTCAGGCCAGCAGTGTTTTAACGGACCATGTGACGATCCCGTGACGGCGGTTTGACGAGGCCGTGCTCTACTGGCCGCTGCAGGAGGTTCTATGTGCTCTTTTCGAAGGGCCCGGTCGGCACGCCAGCTGATGACCGGGCTAGCGACGCTATGCGTCTTGCTGGTTCTGACCGTTCCGGTCGAAAGTCGCCAGATTATCCTCGAATTCCAAAGTGAACACGGCGACTCTTATAGTTACGACTCCAACCGACCCGTTCCCATCGCCCTTCCGGGCGGAAAGCTCCAGTTTCAGGCCTCGGTGGCCGACGACGGACTCCTTTCGATTCAGTGGGATGTCAGCGGCTCGCAGCAGCTGCGACCGCTGAGTCCCCGATTGCTCGAGCTTCGGCCGGGGGCGCCCCCGCAGCAGGTCGACTTCTGGCTCGGCCCCCAGCGGCACACGCTCCACCTGGTGAAAGCCTATGTGGAGCGCGTGGCTCAAGTCGCGCCCGAGACTCCGACCGACCCCGATACTCTCTGTCGCCACTGCCATGGCTCCAAAGTGTGCCAGGGCTGTCAGGGCAGCGGGGTGGTGGTTTGCAGCAGTTGCCGGGGAACCAAGACCTGTTCGGCCTGTGCCGGGGCGGGCTGCGGTTTCTGCACGCCCTTTAACCCGGCCAGCAAATCGGGCAAGTGCTCTGTCTGTCAATGGCAGGGCTATACCGCCGTGTGCTCGATTTGCACCGGCTCGAAGAAGTGCTTCTACTGTGGAGGTACGGGTCTGCGCTAGAAAGGCCAAAGCCACGGTTTGCAAGAAACCCGGTAGCGTTGAGTGACGCGTCGAAGCTGGATTTTTTGCGCGGAGGCGGCCAGATGGCCGAACTCATCGCTGGCATGGACTGGTCCCAGCACCCTCTGGGGCCCCCCGAGAAGTGGCCTCAGAGTCTGCAGACGGCCCTGAGTATCTGTTTGCATTCGCGTCAGTCATTGATTATCTGGTGGGGTCCCGAGCTGCGCATCCTTTACAACGACGCCTTTCGGATTATCTGTGGTGACAAGCATCCCGAATCGATGGGCAGCCCGGGTCGTCTGGTCTGGCCGGAGATCTGGCATATTATTGGGCCCATGCTCCAAAGTGTGCTGGCCGGCGGACCGGCCACCTGGGAGCATGACCAGTTGCTGGTGCTCAATCGCCATGACTTTCTCGAAGAGGCTTACTTCACCTATTCGTATAGCGCCATCCGAGACGAGACTGGCAGGGTCGGAGGCGTGTTCACCGCCACGACCGAGACGACCGAGCGGGTGCTGCGAGCCCGCCGGTTGTCGACCCTAAAAGAACTGGGGCGTTTGCCGGCCCGCGCCTCCACCTTTGAGGCCTGCCAGGCAGCCATGGGCATTCTGGCCTCGAATCCCCTCGATCTTCCCTTTGCTCAGATCTACGTTCCGCTCGGGGCAGATTTCCAGATGTTGGCCTGGACCGGCTATGCTGGCGGTCCCTGGCCGCTCGGTGAAGCCATGGAGCTGACCGGCCCCCTGAAGATGGCCTTTCGGCCGCCCTGTCCTATCGGGCCCTGGCCCGAGCCGCCCAACGAAGTCGTGGTCTTGCCCATCCTGCGCTCCAGCGACGCCGAGGCCCTGGGGCTGCTGGTGGCGGGCGTTAGCCCCTGCCTGACTCTGACCGAGGACTATGAGGATTTCCTCAATCTGGTGGCCGGTCACCTGGGCGTGGCCATCGTGAACGCTCGGGCCTACGAAGAGGAGCGGGCCAGAGCCGAAGCTCTAGCCGAGCTGGATCGGGCCAAGACGGTGTTTTTCAGCAACATCAGTCACGAACTGCGCACCCCACTGGCCTTGATGCTCGGCCCACTGCAAGAGGTCCTGGGCCAACCGAACCTGGCCCCAGAGCTGCAACAACAATTGACCGTCAGTGAGCGCAACGGACTGCGACTGCTCAAGTTGGTGAATTCTCTGCTCGACTTCTCGAGGCTCGAGGCGGGGCGTCTCAACGCAGCCTTCCAACCCACCGATCTGTCGGCCCTCACCATCGATTTGGCCAGCAACTTCCGTTCCGCCATGGACCGGGCCGGCCTCGAGTTCACGGTCGACTGCCCCCCGCTGGCCGAATTGGTCTTCGTCGACCACGACATGTGGGAGAAGATCGTCTTGAACCTGCTCTCGAACGCCCTGAAGTTCACCTTCCAGGGAGCTGTCTGGTTGCGACTCGTCGCGCAGACCGACGGCGTCCGGCTGACCGTCAGTGACACCGGCACCGGGATACCCGAGCACGAACTGCCTCATGTGTTCGAGCGATTTCATCGGGCTCCGGTCGGTCGTGGTCGCAGTATCGAGGGCAGCGGCATCGGCCTGGCGCTGGTGGCCGAACTGGTCCGCCTCCACGGTGGAACCATCGAGATCGACAGTGAGTTCGAGGTGGGCACTACCCTGAGTGTGCGCATTCCTTTCGGCCTCGACCATTTGCCGCCAGAGCAAGTCCATCGCGAGCCAATTCCCACCGCCTCGGCGGCTCGGCAGTTTGTGGAAGAGGCCATGCGTTGGCTGCCAGCCGACGATAAGCCCAGCCAGGGCTCGCGCGGTCGGATCCTATTGGCCGACGATAACGCCGATATGCGCGACTATGTCAAGCGGTTGCTCGGCCGACAAGATTACGCGGTCGAGACGGTCATCGACGGACAGGTGGCGTTGGAGCGGGCCCGTCGCGATCCGCCCGACCTGATTTTGTCAGACGTGATGATGCCTCGTTTGGACGGCTTCGACCTGCTGGCCGCCCTCAAGGGCGACGCCCGCACCCGCCATATCCCGGTCATTTTGCTCTCGGCCCGGGCCGGTGACGAGGCGCGCCTTCAGGGCCTCTCGGCCGGGGCTGACGACTATCTGGTCAAGCCGTTCACGGCCAAAGAGTTGCCGGCCCGGGTGGCCGCCGTGCTCGAGACCGCTCGGCTCAACCGGCAAGTGCAGGAGCGTCTGGAGCTTGAGTTGGCGGCCCGCACCTCGGCCCTGGTTGCCTCCCAAGAGCGCTATCGCTCCCTGGTCGAGAGTTCGCCGGCGGTCATCTTTAGTTGTCAGGCCGGGCCGCCGTTTCAGGTTCTGTTCGTCAGCCCCCCGGTACTGGACCTGACGGGTTACCCCCCCGACGAGTTCCTGGAGCGGGGCCGCACCTGGGATCAGGTGATTCACCCCGAGGACCGGTCGATCGTCTTTGCCGAGGTCGAGGCAGCCGCCCGCGATCGGCTTCCGTTCGAGTTCGAGACTCGCGTACTGCACCGGTGTCACGAGCCGCGCCAGGTGTTGGTGCGCGGGCGTATGACCGCCCATAGCGAGGGTGAACTGCGGTTGGAAGGCATCGCCCTCGACATCACCGCGGCCCGCCGGACCGAAGAGGCCGAGCAGGCCCGCCGCCAGGCCGAAGCCGCCAATCAGGCCAAGAGCGCGTTCCTGGCCAACCTCAGCCACGAGCTACGGACTCCCCTCAACGGCATTGTCGGAATGGCGGGCCTGCTGGCCGATAGCCAGTTGAGCGCCGACCAGTCAGAGTATGTAGAGACCATCCGAGCCTGCAGCCGGGTGCTGCTCGACACCATTTCGGATGTGCTCGATGTCTCGAAGATTGAAGCCGGCAAGTTCGAACTCGAATCGCGAGTGTTCATCATCAGCAGCCTCTTCCAGGACGCCCTCGACGCCGTCAAAGCCATCGCCGCGACCAAAGGCTTGAGCCTCGATTTGCACTGGGACGCCGCTTTGCCTGAGGCCGGTCTCGGCGACCCGGTTCGGCTTCGGCAGGTCGTGCTGAATCTGCTCAGCAACGCCGTGAAGTTCACCGATCAAGGCGGGGTGGAGATGAGCGTGACCCTCGACGGCCGCGGACCCGACGGGTTCCGCCTGCGGGTCGAGGTGAGAGATACCGGGATCGGCATCGATCCCGCCGACCAGTCCAAGCTGTTTCAGCCCTTCAGCCAGCTTCACCAGGAGCTGGCGCATCCACTCACCGGCACCGGGTTAGGCCTGTCCATCTGCCGGCGCATCGTCGAGATGTGTCGTGGCGATATCGGAATCGAGAGCCAGGCCGGCGAGGGCGCTACTTTCTGGTTTACGGCCTGGCTGGGGACGGCCCAGCGACCGGAGGCTTCGCTGCGTGAGCCGCTCGAGCTAGACCTCACCGAGCCGGCCCGGATTCTGGTGGCCGAAGACAACCCGATCAACCGCCGGGTCGTCAGTCTGCAACTCGAGAAGATGGGCTATCATGTGGAGGCGGTTTGCAACGGCCGCGAGGCGGTCGAGAAGGTGGCTGCCGCCGACTTCGACCTGGTGCTGATGGATTGCCAGATGCCCGAGATGGACGGCTGGGAAGCGGCCCGCCGCATCCGCGCCCAGGGACCCCGGCCCATCCTGGTCGCCCTCACCGCTTTTGCCCAGCCCGCTGAGAAGGCGCGCAGTTTCGAGGCGGGAATGGATGACTTTCTGGTCAAGCCGGTCGACGCCTCGCGACTCGAAGAAGCGATCGTTCGTTGGGTGGGTCCGGCTTGACCGAGGAGGAGAGGCACCAGAATGAGCGGTAAGGTTCGCAGTGAGATCAAGATCGGCCAGAAGGTCAGGATCGTGCTCAAGGCCGATCAGGCCACCGGTCGATTGACCGAGGGAGTGGTGGAGCGCATCCTCACCAACTCGGCCACCCATCCTCACGGAATCAAGGTCAGGCTGCGCTCGGGGCAGGTCGGTCGGGTCAAAGAGATCGTCTAGACTTTCTCCAGGCTTGCCCAGGCCGTTTCGGCCTGAGCCCGGCTCGAGAAGGCGATGGAACGATACTCGCGCAGGCTGGCCTGACGCACGCGCTGGCAGGCAGCCTCATCGAGCAACCCCTCATGGAGGAGCACGACGGCGGCTTCGAGGTAGGACTCGAAGTAGTGAATCCCCTCTTGCTGCGGCTGAGGGCCCAGGTGATGGATCAGCGCCCCGTAGAGCCGGTCGGCGAAGTTGGCGTGCAGGGCCTGGGCCAACAGGACGTCGCCCTGTCCGCTGTCGCCCACGAAGAGGAAGTCGAACTCGGGGTACAACGCCTGGTACTGGTTGAAGTTCTGCAACTTCTTGGCGGCCATGCTCTGGTGCGAGCGCAGCGCGGCCAGGCTGCCTCCCAGCACGATGGGCTCAGGCAGGCCGTGGCGGGCCAACTGTCGCTTGGTCCACCGCTCGACCAGCCCCAGCCTGTCGCTGGGCCGGGCCGTCAACAGGACCAATCCGGTGAGATTCGAGTCGGGACCCAGGCTAGCCCGTTGCACCTCTTCGTAGAAGGCCAGCACCCCCGGGTAGCGCGTGCCGCGCGGGTAGCGTCGGTCGTGGATGCTGGCATAGATGGTGTCGTCGATGTCGCTCACCAGGCGCAGCGGCGGCTGCTCGAATTCGTCGGGACGAGGAGAGTGCAAGCGGATGTGCTCGAGCAGCTCTTGACGGGACTTTCTTCCCAGGTCACGGTAGAGCAGTTGCTGCAGGTCGCGGTGGTCGCCGCCCCGGTCAAGGGCCGTCTTCAAGGTGGTCAGTTCACGCCCGCGTACACTGGTGAACAGTTGCACGATCAGCCGCTCGTCGACCCGCGAGGTGTAGCCGGCCTGCAGGCGGGTGATCTCGCTGGCCAAAGCTTCGACGCTCGGCATGCTGCCCATGCAGCTAGCCTAGCGCCGGAAGGGAGCACCGGTCCCGACCCGATGGAGTATCTCGGGGGTATCCTGGGGAAGGCGAGGTGAAAAATTCGTCGCTATCGGCTGAAGCGGTAGGGGTTAATCCTGGCCTTCGGCCTTACACTCGGGCTCGAGGCGGCTCATGGCCATGGGTTCGAGGCTGGGATCGAGCGCGAGCGCGCGGCTCCACGGTTCGCGAGCGGCCGACTCCATGCCGCGCTCCCACAGTAGATCGCCCAGCAGCAACTGAGCCAGGGCCATCTCCGGGTCGAGACGCACAGCCTTGCGGGCGTGGACCAGAGCCCGAGAAATCTTTTTCATGCCTTTGAGGGCCTGGGCCAGCAGGTAGTGATAGTGAGCGTTCTCGGGAGCCAGCGCCAACGCTTTCTCGAGATGCGAGCGAGATTCTTCATACTCGCCCGACAGCAACAGGGCCTGACCCAGGCCGCCTTCGGCCTCGGCGTCTTCGCCGTCGAGTTCGAGCACGCGTTTGAAACGCCGGATGGCATGCTCATAGTGGCCCTGCTTGATCTCGAGGCCACCGAGTAACAGCAATCCTTCGAGCATATTCGGCTCGAATTCGAGAGCCCGCTGCAAGTGGGCTCGAGCCTCTTCGTGCTCGCCGCGGTGGGCCAGGGCGTGACCCAGGTTGTACTGCACATCGGGGTTGGTGGGCGACAAGCGAGCTGCCCGCCGAAATTCGAGAATGGCCATGTCCAAGAAGCCCTGGTGCATATACACCACGCCCAGGTTCATGCGCGAACGGGGAAACGACGGGTCGAGCTCGACACAGGCCCGCAGCTCTTGCTTGGCCCGGTCCAAATCGCCGGTGTGGAGATAGATCACTCCGCGCAGGTTCAGCGCGTCTAGATGGTAAGGCTGGACTTTAAGGATCTTGTCGATCTGGCGTAAAGCCTTGCGATAGATGCCCAGCTCGATGTAGGCCTCGGCCAGGGATAAGCGCAACTCCCAGTCTTCGGGGTCGAGGCGCAAGGCCCCCGACCAGACCCGGGCGGCCTTGTCCATCTCTTCTTGCTGGAAGTAGGCCAGACCCAGATAATAGTGGGCCTCGGTGCAGGCGGGGTCGAGTTCGATGGCGTTCTTGAAACACAAAATCGCCTGCTCGAGGTGGCCTTTCTCGGCCAGCACCACGCCCAGGTCGAGACGGACCTCGACGTGAGTACGATCCAGGGCAGCGGCACGCTGCCACTCGCGAATCGCCTCGTCGAGACGACCCTGCTCGCGGTACATCCGCCCTAGCTCATAATGGCTGTCGAAATTCTGCGCCCGGCGGAAGGGATGCAGCTGCACCACCTTGCCCTTATCCCTGCTCATAACGCCTCAAGGCTTCGGCGTCGACAGGCCGTCACCTGCCCTGGGAAGGCGTCAAGTCGAACAGTTGCAGGCCCTCAGGCCCCAGATAGGCCAGCTTGGAACCGTCGGGCGCCAGCTGCAACTGCCCCAGCGGAAGCTTCTCGAGCGGGGTCAGCCGATAGTCGTCACCTTTTCTGCCGACCAGCACCTGCATGCTCGATTCGACCACGTCCAACTGGCAGACCACCGCCACCGTGCCGTCGTCGGACAACTGGGGATAGCCATAGGCCAGATCCCCGCTGGCCAACGGGCGAGAGGTCTTGCCCTCGACCAGCACCACCTGGCTCTGGCCCGGATGGTCGACCAGCGTCACCAGCGCGCGCTCTTGACGGGCTATCAGACCGGTTACACTCTGGGCTTTCAAGACCAGGCTCTGGTTCGTCCCGCGGCGATAGGTCAGGTTCTGGTGCTGGCCGTCGGGTTCGACGGTGAAGCCGCCCTCGGCCGAAGACCATTCGGCCAGGACCCGCTGGTCATCGCCCAGCAGGGGCCCAGGTGTAAAGGCCTCGGAGCCGTGTCCTTCGGGGTCGAGCAGGGCCAGACGGGCGGGTTGCAACTGGCCTCCGGCCTGGTAGAACGAGCCTGCCACCAGCACTTTCTGATCAATTCTTCTCAGCGTGCCAGCCTCACCGACGAAACCCGGCCCGTCAAGGCTAGGAGCCATCAGCACCCGAGGTCGGGCAGTGGAGAAGTCGACTTCTAGAAAGGTCGTGCCCGCCTGGGTCATCACCACCGCTCCATCGCGAGTTGCACAGACATCGTCCACGCTAGGCACGATCAGAGGCACCTCTTGCCCTGGCGAGCCGAGTTGCAACACCCACAGACGAAAGCCCACTCCCTGTTGGCGCTCGGTGGTGCGGGTGCGCTCGAGCCCTAACAGCTTGCCATCGGGGGTGAAACCCACCAGCTGGAAGCCGCGCTCATAGACCCCGAGCCGGGCCAGATCGATGGGCTCGGCCCAGCCCAGGGCCGTCAAAACCAGCAACAGCAACCAAACCCGCTTCACGTCCAACCTATTCTGGGAGGGTTGCAACCGACCTGCAACGCCCCCGGGTGATAGTGTGGGCGACCAAAGAACACCACCGGGGAGGAAACAATGTATCTCAATCGATGGCTCAAGACCCACGCTCAACTCCGCCCGAATCAGATCGCTCTGATCGATGAACACGGCCACCGGACCAGCTATGCCCAGATGTACGAGGCCAGCAAGACGGCCGCCGCTCGCCTGCAACAGCTGGGCGTGACCGCTGGCGACCGGGTGGCCACCCTGACCGCCAACCGCCCCGAGTTCTTGCACCTGCTGTTCGGCTGCGCCCGCATCGGCGCTATCCTGGTGCCCCTCAACTGGCGCCTGACCAAAGCCGAACTGGCCGGCATCGTAGCCGACTGCGACCCCAAAGTGATGTTCGTAGACGCCCAGAACACGATGCAGGCCCCCGAGCACCCCAACGCTCTTTCCATCCACAACTTCGCTGATGGCGTCCAGGCCAGCGACTATCTGGCCGAGGTCGACGAAGACACGGCCGTGGCCATCTTCTACACGGGCGGAACCACCGGCGTTCCCAAAGGTGCCGTGCTAACCCATCGCTCCATCCACTGGAACGCCGTCAACACCATCACCGGCTGGGGTCTTGCTCCCACCGATGTGGCCCCGGTTTTCACCCCGATGTTCCATACCGGCGGCCTCAACGTGCTGGCCACCCCCCTCTTCCTGCTGGGCGGCACGGTCGTGCTGGCCGGCCCCTTCAAAGCCGAGGACGCCCTTGACCTGCTGGTCAAAGAGCGTTGCACCGTGCTCTTTATGGTTCCCACCATGTTCGATATGCTGCGCAGCGTGCCCGAGTTCGACACCACCGACCTCTCCCGAGTGCGCCTCTGGATCTCTGGTGGTGCTCCCTGCCCCCGTTCGCTGTTCGAAGCCTACTGGCAGCGCGGTTTGCCGTTGCGCCAGGGCTACGGCCTGACCGAGGCTGGCCCCAACAACTTCGGCGTCAACATCGAAGATGCCAAAGCTCACCTGGGGACCGTCGGCCATCCCCTGCCTTTTGTCGACATCCGCCTGGTGCGCGAAGACGGCAGCGAGTCTGCCATCGGCGAGGTGGGCGAACTGCAGGTTCGCGGCCCCCACGTGATGAGCGGCTACTGGGCCCGCCCTGAGGCCACCGCTCAGGCCATCGCCTACGGCTGGCTCCACACCGGTGACCTGGCCTATCGCAACAAAGACGGCTTCTTCTTTATCTGCGGGCGTAACAAAGAGATGTTCATCTCGGGCGGCGAGAACGTCTTCCCGGCCGAAATCGAAGAGGTCCTGCTCGACCACCCGGCCGTGGCCGAAGCCGCCGTCATCGGCGTGCCCGACGCCAAGTGGGGCGAGGTCGGCCGCGCCTACATCGTGGCCAAAGACGCCGCCAACCCGCCCACCGACGCCGAGCTCACTGCCTTCTGCCGCGGCCGCCTGGCCGGCTACAAGGTGCCCAAGCAGGTTCGCATCATCGACTCGCTGCCCAAGTCGGCGGCCGGCAAGATCCTCAAGAAACTTCTGGCCGAACCGGCCCTGGCGGAGGCTCGCTAACATGAAAGACTCTCGCACCGCATACGTCGTCGAAGGCCTGCTCTTCCTCATCTATCTCGCCTTCGGCATCTCCTGGATCGCTTACTCGCCCATCATGGGCGAACTCGAAGGCCACTTTCACGTGACTCACGCCGAGGCCGGCAGCCTGATCTCGCTGGTCTCGCTGGCCAAAGCCTTCGTGCCGCTGTTTGCCGGCCTGCTGGCGGCCCGCCTGGGCCTCAAGCGGGCCCTGGCCCTGGGCGCCGGTCTGGCCGGAATCGCCGCCGTCTTGCCGTTTGCCCCGACCTTCAAGCTGCTGCTGGTGGGCCGTTTTCTCTTCGGAGTGGGCGGCGCCATCGTGGTCACCCTGATGGGACCCACCGTGATGGCCTGGTTCTCGGGCTCGAAGCTGCCGATGATCAACGGCATCAACAATGTAGCTGTCAACGCCGGCATCACGGTGGCCTACTTCACCACCGTGCCTCTGGTCAACCGCCTGGGCTGGCGCGCCACTCTGGTCGGCTTCGGCGTCATCTCGATCGTTCTGGCCGTCGCCTGGCTCTTGTTCGGCGCCGAAGCTGACACCGACTCCAAGGCGGTCGCCCAAGACAACCCGCGCCTCATCGAGATGCTGCGCCGCCCCGAGACCTGGTGGCTGGGCCTGGCCTTCACCGGCCCGCTGTCCCTCTACCTGGCTCTCAACACCTGGCTGCCCAGCCACTACCAAGAGGCCTTCAACCTGTCCCGCTCGGCGGCCTCGCAAATGACCGGCCTGTTCAACCTGGTGGGCATCCCGGCGGCTATCTTCGGTGGCCTGCTGACCGCTCGCCTGGGCCTGCGCAAACCGCTCATCCTGCTCTCTGGCTGCATTATGCCGGTAGCCGCTCTGGGCCTGTTCGCCTCACCTGAACTCTCGGTGCGCACCATCTCGGCGGTGATGCTGGGAGCCTCGTTCTTCCTCTACGTGGCCCCGCTGTTCACCATCCCGATGGAGCTGCCAGGCATGACCCCTCGCCGGGTCGCCCTGATGATGGGCTGTATCTTCAGCATGGCCTACATTGTCAGCTTCCTGTCCCCGATGCTCGTGGGTGCCCTACGTGACTGGACCGGCTCGTTCGGCCCCGGCCTGGGCCTGTTCGCCCTGACCTCGTCGGTGCTGGCTATCGCCGCCTCGCGCCTGCCCGAAACCGGCCCCAAGGCTCGCTAACTTTAGAACCCCTGTGGTTCTTTGGTCCACCCCCCCGGTCTCACGACCGGGGGTCTTTCATTTTTGGCCAGCTGAGGCCGTTGATGGCGTTGTAGCTTGGCGAGTTCTTGGGCACCTCGGGGTGGTGGTGGCCGGCACAGAAGATGGTGAAATCGTCCGGCTCGGCGGTGGCCCGGTAGTAGTAGGTGCCGTAGCCGGGGCCCACCGGGATGGCCCTGAGATAGTCGGGCGTGAGAAGCTCTAGATTGGCCGGATAGCGGCCCGACCAATCGGTGGAAGTAGGCCTAGCGCCATTGTTCACTCGCGTAGTGGGGAGTCCGGTTGCCGTGATGGTTGCCGCCGCAACCCACACTAAAGTCAGAGCCGGACGCGAGCCAGGTTGCGGAGTAGGTACCGTAGCCGGGGCCCACCGGCACCTGGCGCAGGCTGGGCGGTTGCCACCAATCCGGTGGACAACAGCCACGGATGATCACTGGGCGCAAAGCGGTGGGCGCGGTGGCCGGGCAGGTCGGAATTGCCTTGAGATACCGTGGGACTAGCAGCGAAATTCTGGTCGGATAGTGCCCAAAGTCTGTGGCGTAGGCTTCGGCGGCGGCGGAAATCTGGTAAATGTTGTTTTGGCAGCGCCAGGTGCCCGACGTCATGCCCGAGTAGCGGGGCAGAAGCGCATAGCAAGCGAGCTGTAGCAAGAGAAGGCCGGCCAGGGCCCAGAAGAATTTCATCGACTCGGTTACGGCCGGGCCGAGAAGTCGGTTCATCGCGGCGGCGGGGCTCCTCTCGACCAGGCCTAGCGCCATCCCGCGTCCAGTCCCTCAGTGGCGGTGTAGCGCGGAAAGTTCTGTAACGACCCACGTTGCCGAGTAGGAATCGTAGCCCGGCCCCACCGGTAGTTGCCGCAGGCTGGGCGGTTGCCACCAATCGGGCGGGCAACAACCACGAACGATGACCGGGCGCACAGCCGTGGGCGCGGTGGCTGGGCAGGTCGGAATGGCCTTAAGGTATTTCGGGACCGGCAGCGAGATCCTGGCCGGATAGTGGCCAACCTCTGTCGCGTAAGCTTCGGCGGCGGCGGAAATCTGGTAAATGTTGTTTTGGCAGCGCCAGGTGCTCATCGACTTCCAGCTGGAAGTGGGCGGGCTAAATGTTGTGAAATCCTAACATTCGCAAGGTGAGAAGTTGCCCAAAAGGTAGACCCACTCTAGACGAGGCGCACAAAGTCCTCAGAGCGCGTTGTCAGGCATCCGGGGGCGGGAAATGGCTGGCGAAAACGTTTTGCTCTGGCAACGCCTTGTCATGAATGCCTGTCGCGTCGTCAGGAAATCCTATAACCAAGCCATTTGTTTGCGTTGAATCGGGTGGCTATCTTGAGTAAAATAGGATCATTCCTTGATTCTTCTTCTACTCGGAGGTCGGTAATGTCGTCATCGCTCTCGGGACTTTCCCATTCACTGCAACAACTCTCTCACCAGGAACTCCATCAGAGAAACCGCCAGGCCAGCCAGCGCTCCTTTGGCTGTGAATGGGAACTGGCCGCCCACCTTTTGGCCACCGAGCGCAGCGGTCTTTATCGCCAAATGGGCAGCGGCAGTACCGTCGGCTACGCCATTACCCACCTGAATCTGCATCCTCAGAAGGCCGGCGAACTCCTCAGCCTGGCCAGGGTCTTCGAGCAATTGCCACTGATCTCGGAGGCCTTTCGCGAGGGGAGACTCTGCTGGAGCAAAGCCCGCGCTCTCAAGCGGATCACCACTCCTGAGAACGAGGCCGAGATGCTCGAGTTTGCCTTAAGGAACAAAGCCCAGGCAGTCGAGCGTGCGGTGGCTCTGACGCCCACCCAGCATAAGCGTGGTCAGGCCCTGAAAGCCTCGCTCGAAGCTCGCCAAAGTCAGCCCGAGTTGACCTTGGCCGAGCAACCGAAGCCAGTGCAAGAGCCAGCGCCGCGCCCGGTTCCGGAGGCTCCGAAGTTGAGACAGGTCACTCTGCTGATGACCCCCGAGCAGTATGCCGTCTACGAGCAGGCCAAGAGAATGGTCGAGGCTCGCCGGGGCAAACGAGTCAGCAAAGAGACGGCCGTGGCCGAAATGAGCCGGGCTCTGCTCGCCTCGGCCGACAACCGAAGCAAGGTGCGCCATCAGGTCATCGTGCATGTGAATGGTGTCACGGGCGAAGGCTTCTATGACACCGGCCGAGGTTTGTTGCCGGCCGAGCCTGCCGCCGTCGACGAGGCGATGAAGCAAACCGGCATCGTGGTGGCCGCCGCCCCGACCGATCTTCCAGCTGGAAGTACTCAGGCCGAACCGTTGCCGCTCCTGCCGAGCCAGTCTAAGGGCCGGCCGGGCCTACCGGTGGGTTTGGTGCGAGCGGTATACGCCCGCGCCTTCGGCCGCTGCGAGCGGTGCTCGTGCGCTGGCGGCAATCTGGTGGTGCACCACGTACGGGCCTGGTCAGACACTCGGCAACATCGGCTGGAAGACTTGGAGCTGTTGTGCCCAGGTTGCCACGCTGTCGAGCATGAAAAGGACTTCGCGAACCGGCCCGAGTGGAGAGGCGCGCGGGATGCATCCGTGCGTCGTCGGCGCAAGAGATCCGGCTCGGGCTGACCCAGAAAATCTCATCGGCCCGGGTGGGGCCGATGAGTCGCACTTTAGATGAAGAGATCGGCGGGGTCGAGCTCTTCGGTGTCATCGGGCTCAGGCCCGGGATAGCGGTCGTTCATTGGTTAGTCCTCCACACCGCCCATGATAAAGCCCGTCAGCACTGGTTTCCATGACCCGGACGGGTGAGATTGTGATCCAGATCATCGAATTTGCGCCAGAAGTGGGCTACAGTCTAGGAGTGACCAGAGAGGCTTCGGAGCCACCAGCCGCCCGCTGACCGTTAGGCAGCCACGAGCAGGTCGAGCCCCACCGAAGCGAGCCGGAGATACAGCCCGCAAACCCGGCAGCTGGTCACTCCCACTTTAACCCGCGTAAAGACTGAAGCTCAGCTGTTGCTGTTCGTTGGTCAGTCGGCCACTGACCACTCCCTTGGCGAAATCGAGGTGATAGCTGCGATCGTCTGACTGGGCAGACTTGCCAGAGGCCACCTCGAACGAGCGCTGGGTGCGCTGGCCGTCGAAGGCCTCGGTTTCATTGGCCGCTTCGCGTTGTTTCATCTCGATGCGGCTGCCGCCTTCGCGCAGGTTGGTCGAGACGGTCCAGGTGGTGGTGGTCCAATTCTGCTCACGCAACAGGTGATGGCCGGCGCAGTCGGCCTCGATGGTCGTGCGGTCGGTGGTCTGTAGCGGCCGGCTGGCGGTGGGAGCGTCGCCGGGCAGGCCGTTCACGCGGGCCGGAGCCCCACCGAACGTGGGGGTCACCGACAGCGCGAAGGGCATGACGTAGACGGTCTTGCCCGCCTCGGCCAGCTCGGGAGTCATCTCGATGTCGACTTCCTGGCGATAGGTGGTGACCTGGGCGGCCACCGGGTAGGAGCCGATGTGGCCCTGGAGCCTGGCCATGGAGCGCTCGGAGGCGGTTCCGGCCTGGCCGAAGATCAGGTTGTCTTTCTCGCGCAAGGGCGGGCGAACGACCTTGTCGATGGAGATGTCGACAGCCTCGCCGGCATAGCTTCCATTGACCTTGACCCGGCCGTCTTCGGCCCGCTCGAACTTGAGCGAGACGCTGTCGGGAGTGGCCGGGTTGCCGTCGTCAAGCGAGCCCTCCAGGCGCAGCGACTCGGGCTTGCCCTGGTTCTTCTGGTATTGCAGATAGGCTCCGACGGTGCGTCCCACGGTCGGGTCAAAAGCGGAAAGAGCTGAGCGTTCACGCTCACACCCTAGCTGGCTCAGCCCGAGAGGATGTTAATACAGGGTGAACGTGTAGCACAGCGGGAACCCTTCGGTCGGTCCAGAACTCCCCTGGATGGAAATTCCGGTAGCGCTGACCCGAATCACCCTGCCTCCGGTGGCGGCCGAGTTGGTGCGCTACCAGTTGCTGCCGCTGATTGGCACCAGGCGACTGACGGCGGTGGTGGCCGGGCCGGGCTACGGCAAGAGCACGCTGGTCTGTGCCTGGGCCCACGAGCAGAAGCAGCCGGTGGCTTACCACGTGCTGTTCGGAGCCACCGAAGACGCGGTGGGCCTGATCGACCACCTGAGCTGGGCCGCCCGCCAGGTGCGACCGGAAACGCCCGAACCCGAAGGAACCGGCTGGCGGGCTCGGGCCGATCGGCTCATCAACGGCCTGGGCAGCGGCCAGTTCTGGTTCGTCATCGACGACATGCACCAGCTCAAAGCTGTCGAGGCCCTCGATTATTTGCTGAAATTCACGCCTCCCAACGTCGGCTTCGTGCTCTCGGGCCGCGATCTGGGTGGGCTCGAGTGGGAGGGGCGAGTGCTGGCCGGCGAAGCGGCCACCATCTCGGCCAGCCAGCTGGCGCTCAGTCTTGATGAGTTAGAGGAGCTGGTCGAACCCGAGCTGGTAAGAGCCTTGCATGAGGCCACCGGGGGTTGGCCCATGGCCTGCCACTATCTGGCCTCGCGCATGGGACAGGCCGATTGGCTGCAACACAAACAGAGCTTGCAGGAACGGCTGTCCGAGGTGGTGTGGGATAACCTCGACGAAGAGTTGCAACGCTTTCTCACCCTGACCTCATCGCTCGATTTTCTCGAGGCCGAGGCTTGCCGGCTGGTGACTGGGCGCGAAGACGCTCCTCGTATTTTGCGGCGGCTGGCTAC
This sequence comes from Vulcanimicrobiota bacterium, assembly GCA_050250895.1. Classification (GTDB taxonomy): domain Bacteria; phylum Vulcanimicrobiota; class Xenobia; order Xenobiales; family JADMJV01; genus CAYRFU01. The sequence goes on from JBFWNU010000010.1 coordinate 127,244, forward strand.
CGAGGGGGTGTTCATCCAGCCCTGGGGCGAGGGGCGCTATCGCATCCATCCCATGTTTCGCGAGTTTCTCAACGATCGTTTGTGCCGCCATCCCCAATTGATGCGCCAGGCCTTTCTGGCCGCCTCGCAATGGCTGATGGAGCAGGGGAGGGCGCTCGAGGCCGTTCCCTATCTGGCCGAATCCAACCAGCCCCAGGAGGCGGCCCGGTTGCTCAAAGAGGCGGCGCCGAATCTGCTCTCGCAGGGTCGTCACTCGGTGCTGGTCGAGCTGGCCCGGCCGCTGGCTCCTGATACCGACCGCGAGCTGTTGCTCTATCTGGCCGACGCTCACCGCCACGATAACTCGTATAGCCAGGCCCTGGCGCTTTATCACCGGGCGGTCGACCTGGCTCGCCAGCAAGAGGACCTCGAGTTCGAGGCCGACGCTCTCACCGGCATGGCCCGCATCTTCATCGACACCGTGCGCCCGAGCCAGGCGGCCGAGTATCTGCGCCAGGCCTATCGCGTCTTGCCCCAGCGGGCCAACGACAAACGGGCCGAAGTATTGCGCCTGCTGGCCGAGAACTCGATCAACCAGGGACGCTCGCGGGCGGCCCAGCGCTATTCGCGCTGGGCCGACAATCTGGGCGGGCAGCCCGGCGGGCCCCGCATGGAGGCTCGGTTGCTATTGCGCACCGGCAAGCTACGCCAGGCCCGAGCGGCCATCACCGAGGCCCTCCACGCTGGCGGGGCCCATCCCGCTTCGGCCCATCGCGAGGCGCGACTCGTGCTGGCCTATCTGGCCGCCCTCGAGGGGGAGAGTGAGCGAGCCGAGCAACTAGCCCGCGAGGGGTTCGAAGAGGCCCAGAAAAAGGACTCGTCGCTGACCCAGGCGGTTGCCCTGATGCGTTTGGGCCACGCCCTCCAATTGCAACCCGATCGCAATCCTGAAGAGGTCCACCGTTGTTATCAAGAAGCCGTGCAACTGGCCTCGGAGGCGGGTGTTGCGCGCACCCGGGCCGAGGCGCTGATGGGCCAGGCGCTTTTCCTGACCGCCCTGGGACAGTCCAGCCAGGCCCGCCATCTGGCCGAAGAAGGGCTGGCCATCACGCGCGAGGCAGGGGATGGCTGGCTCTCGGCCTGGTTGCTCATGACGGCGGCCATCGCCTCGGGTAAGGTCGAGCAGTTCGAACTGGCCCGGCGCGAGATGGACCAGTGCCGCGACGCCTTCGGCCAGGCGGTCGCCGGTCTGTGGTTGGCCACCCTCAACAAGTCGGATCTCGATCTCACCCGCCGCTTGTTGCACGAGCGCGGCTACGCCTTCTTGCTCGAGCGTCCCACTCTGTTCGGGCCCCGCCAGCCGGGCTCCCCGGCCGAAGCCAGGCTGCGGGTGGTGGCCTTTGGCCCCATGCGCGTCTTTCGCGACGGAGAAGAACTGGAGGGACGTCACTTTAAGCGCCGCAAAGCCCGCGAGTTGCTGGCCCTGTTTTTGTCGCAACCTAACCAGCCCTGTCGCCGCGACCAGTTGATGGAAACGCTCTGGCCCGACTCTGACCCCAAGGCCGCCGCTCGCGATTTTCGGGTAGCCCTGCACGCTCTTTCTCAGGCTCTTGACCCCGACCGGCCCAAGAATACCATCGCTCGCTTCATCGAGCGTCGCGAAGAGGTCTACACTTTCGTGCTCGACGGCGAGATCCACTACGACGTGGCCGAGTTCGAGCGGCTCATCGACACGGGAGCCCAGAGCCCCGACCCGATGCCCTTCTGGCGCCGGGCCATCAGTCTCTATCACGGCGACTTCCTTGAGGATTACGCCTACGAGGATTGGCCGGTAGCCCTGCGCGAGAGGCTACGCCTGCAATACCTCGAGACGGCCGAGCGAGTGGTGGAGGGCTATCTCGACGAGGGCGAGACCGACAAGGCGGTCGAGCTGGCTCACACCATGATCAGCCACGATCGGTGTTGGGAAGAGGCCTACCGTCTGCTGCTGCGGGCCTATCTCGATACCGACCGGGGCACCCTGGCCGCCCGCGTCTATCGCCAGTGCGTGGACGCTCTCGAAGACGAACTCGGCGTGCCTCCCTCAGAAGAAACCGAAGCCCTGGCCGCTCGCATCGCCCACCGCTAGGCCGGCTGCAACCGCGCTGCAACCAGGCCCGGATAGGGTGTGGCCGTGATGAAGACGCAACCACAACCCAAGCGCTGGCTACGTTGGCACAGCATCCTCAACGGCAAGGCCACGACCGAGATCGGTCGCACCCCCCGCGAGCTTGTCTACCAGCGCGACCTGCTCAAAGTGTATCGCTACCACCGGGATACTCCGGCCACCCAGGGACCGCCGATCCTGCTGGTTTACTCCCTGGTCAATACCCCGGCCGTTCTCGACCTGCTTCCCGGTCGTAGCGTCGTCGAGCGGTTGCTGGCCTCAGGTTATGAGGTCTATCTGCTCGACTGGGGCATCCCCAGCGCGCTGGATTACTTCGCCGGCCTCGAGACCTACGTCGACCTCTATCTTCGCACCGTGGTTCGCCAGGTGTGCAAGCTGGCCGGCGTCAAACAGGTCAACCTGCTGGGTTACTGTATGGGGGGCACGCTGGCGGCCATCTACACCTCGCGCCACCCGCGCCGGGTGAAGACCCTGACCCTGCTGGGCACCCCTCTGCGTTTTCGCTCCGAGAAGCTGCTCTATCGCTGGTCGAGCGACCCCAACATGTGCAAGCCCGGCCCGCTGGTCGAGGCCTGGGCTGTGGCTCCGCCCTGGTCCTTTGACGGCTATACCTTGCTCACCCTCGACCGCAAGCCCGAGGTGCTCAAAAGCCTCTACGACCAGATCGACAACGAAGAGTTCGTCGAGAGCTACAAAGCCATGGAGCGCTGGGTCAAAGACAACATCCCGATGGCCGCCTCGCTCTATCGTGAGTTTCTCGAGGCCTGCTTTCTCAACGACGAGCTGCTCGAAGGCAAGATGGACATCGGCGGCAAGACCGTGGACCTGTCCACCATCAAGTGCCCGGTGCTCATCATCAACGGCTCGACCGATCATCTGGTCCCGCCCGAGACCACCGGCTCGAGGGAAGGCGTCTTCGCCGACCAGACCGTGATCGAGTTCCCCACCGGCCACATCGGACTGTCGGTTAGCAGCAAGTCGCATCGCTCGCTCTGGCCTCAAGTTACCGAGTGGATGTGCAACCAGACCGCAACAACCAGGAATTAACTTAGTTCGCAAGGAGACACAAGACGATGACCAACGGCAACACCGCTACCCCAATTCAAGAGATGGCCAGTGACTGGCAGCAAATGATGTTCGATACCTGGCAGGTTTGGACCAAAGCCATGGTCGAGTCCGAAGCCTTCAGCACCACCTCGGCCGCCATGCTCGACTGGAATCTGGCCGCCCAGAAACAGATGCGCGAGCTCTCGGGCCAGTATATGGAAGCTCTCGAGATTCCCCGTCGTTCGGACCTGGCCCGGGTTTCGGCCCAGATCATGGCCGTCGAGCAACGCCTGGCCGACAGCGAAGACGAGCGCGACGAGATGAAAGACACTCTCGACGACATCAAGAGCCTTTTGAAGGGCCTGGCTGCTGAAGTCGCCAGCCTCAAGAAAAATCAAACCACGGAGAAGGCGGCTACCCCCGCTAAGCCCAAAGCGAGCAAAAAGAGGAGCACCAAGTAAATGAACACCGCTACAAACGTTACCAATATCATGGTCGACAGCTGGCTCGAGACCGTGAAAACCGCCGCCGCCGGTCAGGAAATGGCCGAGCGCGTGGTAGACTCCTGGCTAACTCAGAATCAGGCCTATCGCGCCGAGATTCAGAAAACTGCAGCGCAGATGGTCCAGGTGGCCAAAGCCAACCAGGCCACCTTTCAAAAGCTGATGAACGCTGCCTGGGAGCGCTCGGTCGACACCGTTCGCAAAGCCCAGGACCTCCACATGGAAGAGATGCACAGACAGGCTGCCCACTGGGCCCAGGCCGGAAATTAGTATTCTCTTCACCTTCCTCAGTTGACGCGCCTTCGGGCGCGTCTTTTTGTTATTCCATCGGGCTCGAGGGTGTCAAATTCACTTCTTTGCAACAAGTTTGTGACTCCCACTTGATAGTCTCTGGCCATGCGGATCACGCCCTTCCATTCTCCCGCTCACCGCATCCCCTTTAGCCAGATCAAAGAGCTGGTTTCGAGTGGCGATGCCCCAGCCAGTCCCGACAAGGTCAGTCTGTCGCCGGCGATCGCCGGGGGCGAGACCCAGGGAGCCCACGGCGGCTGGGCCCGCACCGACTTGTTGGTGGATGACGACCCCCATTTCGGGCAACAAAACTTTCACCCGCGCCAAAAGCATCGTGATCCCGATATCATCAAGGCTTTCGGCACCGACACTCCCGATTCGGGCAAGGTGTTGCTGCACTATGCCGGCGCGCCTCCCAAAGGCGCCAAGAAGCACCCCTACCCGGTTCTGCTGGTGCACGGGGCTACCAAAAACGGCAACTTTTTTTGGGACCCGCACGAGAACGGCACCAACGACGGCCCGGCCCAGCGCCTGCGCGACGAGGGGTTCGAGGTCTATGCCGTCACTTTTGCCCACAATCAAGACGACAATTTCCTGTGGGCCGAGCAAGTGGCCAACGCTATCACCCGCATCAAAGAAGAGACCGGCGCCGAGAAGATCGACCTGGTCGGCCACAGCAAAGGTGGCATGCCGGTGCGGATGTATGCCTCGGACGTGCATGAACCGTGGATGACCCCGTTTCGCCACGACGTGCATCGCCTGGTGCTCATTGGCGCGCCCAACGGCGGCATCGATTACTCCTTCCGCCACCCGTCAGCCAACTACGCGCTCTACAAGGATTCAGACGATCCCAGGCTCAATGCCCCCATGTCGTGGAACCACATCGTGGCCTGGGGTCGCCGTCGCGACACCAGCGACCTCGGCTTTAGCAAAGAGGGCCCCGACTATTGGCCGGGTCAACGCCAGATGCTGGCCCGCTGGAACGATCGCTTTCCCCTTTCGCCCATCGAGCCCGATTGGTATACCACCTACAACGGCGGCACCGGCCTGATGAGTTCGTCCGACGGGATCGACAAGTTTATCGAAGAAGGCGGCAACCTGATCGAGCGCCTCAATAACACGCCGATTTCGCCCGATGTCGAGGTGGCCGTGCTGGCCGGCGACAAAGCCAACATTCCCGGGGTACTCAACGAGTATACCGGTCCCAGTGACGGCATCGTGTTTGTCGAGAGCGTGCTCAAACTGCCCGAAGGCAGCAACGTGGTCGAGCGCGAGGTCAAGCACCTGCACCACAAAGCCCTGGTTTCTGAGCCAGAGGGTCAAGATTGGCTGGTGGATGTGCTCAGCCGCGACAAGTTCGAAAAGCCGGCCGCCACCACCGAAGACCTCTTGTCAGCTTCGATGGCCGATTTCGAGGCCGACAAGGATCAAGTCGCGGCTCCCTCGGTCTTGACCCAGTTCTAGGGGTTGTAAGCCTGCTTGTTGAGCAGGATGCCGTCGCGATAGCGCAACACCATGCCCTGCTCGATGTAGAAGTCTTCGATCAGCACGTGATAGCTGACCAGCCCGGATTGGTCGGCTTCGCTGTTGCGGCGCGAGAAGCTGGGCAGGCCATACATCGCGATCATGCGGTCGCGGTCGGTCATTTGAGGAGCGGCGTCCTCGAGATGGGGGCGCACCCAGCGCTGGCCCCACAAGCCGACCTGGCGCTGGCGGCCCTTCTCTTGATAGCCGGCCAGTTGCAGCGGGTCTGAATCGGTCACGGTGGCGTAGCCATCGACCAGCAGCTGCTTGTTGAGCGAGATCCAGCGGGGGCCCACCTGGAAATAGACCACTCCGCTGCGCGCCTGAGGGTCGACCAGTTCCACTCGTAGAGCCCGACCCACTAACACCCCGTCACAATAGTCGCTCAGTTTGGCCACCACTCCGGGGGACACCGACAACCCGGCCAGGGACACCGCCACCGCCTGCCCCTGCTTGCTCTTGAGCACCAGTTGGCCATTGGGAGCAAGGTTGGCAAAGGTGGCGGCAAAGCGCTGACCGGCCACCGCCGGGGTAGCCAGCACCAGCAATAGGAGCAGAATTCGGCGCATAGCCCGAGCTTAGACCATGAGCCTGAAAAGATTCTAAATGCCGTTGAGCTCCTCGAGAAAGTCGAGCAGGAAAGGAGCTACCCGTTCGGGGTGTTCTTGATGCACGATATGGCTTCCATAGGGCAGGATGCCCAGGCGGACGTCGGGCAGGTTGGATCGCAGCCGGAGAGTCTGCTCCATCGTGACCAGGTGATCGGCGTCACCCACCAATTGCAGGACTGGAATTTGGATCTTGGCTACCTGCGGGCCGGGATAGTTGGAGGGGTCAGGATTGGTCCACATGGCCAGGGCCGCTTGGAAGAGTTTGGAGAAGTCGGGCCGGGGATTGACCCGCTCATAGAGCGCAACCCCGGCTCCGAAGCGCTCACGCCAACTTTGCTCGGTGAGTTTGTCAAAGATGCGGCGCACCTCTCCGGTGGGGATCTCGGCGTGGACGCCGATCAGGACCAGGCCGGCCAGTTCGACCCGTCCACGCATGGCCAGAACCAGAGCGGCGATGCCGCCGTCCGAGTGGCCAATCACCAGGGGCCTATCCAGGCTGGTGGCCTGGATGACCTCTTCGGCGTCTGCCGCCAACCTCGAGTAGGTGAGTGGCTCGTCCCCCAAAGTCGAGGCTCCGTGGCCTCGGGTGTCGAGGCCCACCATCGGGTGTGCGCCCAAATGGGGCAGCAGGGGCCCAAAGTCCTCCAGGCTGCCCAGGCCGCCGTGCAGGAGCAGCAAGGGACGTCCGCAGTCGGGACCTCTCCGCTCCAGATGAAGGTCGGCGCCGTAAACTGGGATAACTCGCCCCGCGGTGTGGGCCCACGGTGGGGTGGTGGCGATGGTCTTCATGAGGCCAGTCTGGCCCAAGGGCGCGGTAGCGGCTACCCGCTCTGGGATAAAGGGGCGGTATTCTAAATCCAGCCCTGGCTGCCGAGCCAACCCTCGGCGGCTTCGACCACGTTCTCGGCGGTGTTGAGGGCTTCTTCGGCCATGGCCTGGGTGAAAACGGCGGCGGCGTCATAGGTTGCTCGCTGGCGCTGAGCTTGCAGCACGGCCAGATGGTTGCCCACTTCTGGCGCGAGCAACCCGGGACGGATAAAGAGCAGGCTCAAGCGGGTCAGAAGGCCAGAATGGGTGCGGGGCTCTTCTTCCTGGGAGAGCAGCAGGGCTCGAGCCGAGTGAAATCCACAGTAGTAGGCGTGGCCGACGGCCCCCGAGTAGCTGCCGGCGGCCAGCAAGGTGCGGCCATCGGCTAATTCCTGGCGGGCCTTTTCGAGGGCCAGGGCCAGGTTGCGTCGGCGATTGGCCTCGGTCATATCGGCACGCCTTCGGTCTCGAGATCGCGGGCCAGTCGCACTTCGCGGTCTTTGAGGTCGCCGTAGTGCTCGACATCCATCACCAGCGGGCAGAGGGCGAAGGGCAGTTCCATCTCGAGCAGCAGGGCGCTGGCCTCGCCGACCACGGGCGCCAGCCAGGCCGCTTCGTCAGAGTCGACCAGCACGAAGACATCGAGGTCTGACTCGGCGTGGGCATCACCACGCACTCGCGAACCGAAAAGGCGCAGCTCGACCAGGTGCTCGCCGAGCAGCGCTTCCAGCCGCTGACGGAACCGTCGGCCCACCTGAAGAGCCAAGCTCATAGGAGAATCTTCGACGAGGGCAGGTGGTCGGCCCTCTAGGGGCAATTATCGCAGCGGGACTAACGGCTTTCGAACAGGGCAGGATGGATGAGAATGTACTCGACCGCCCGGTACGAGGTTGGCTTTCCGCCATTTGGACGTCCATAGACTGCCCGTGCATAGACAGCCAGGGCAAGACGCTTGTAATACAGGCGCATGGCACTTTTTAATTCTTCTCCGCCATCGGCCTGTCCTAGAGCCTCGGTGAGCGAATCCAACTTGGCCTGGAAACCAAATTCCGTCCCTCCGACCTGGAGGCTCTCGCCTTTGACGGCGAACACCCGCCCCTCGTCGTCATAAGCAACCACGATGGTTTCATAATCAAAGGCTTCGAGGTTGTGAGGCCCAACCGTGATCTTACTCCGTGAGTAGGGAACGCCCAGGCGTTCTTCAACCGACTTGCGCGACTGGCCAATTTTGACGCCCGAGATGCTGAGTCCAGGGGCAGGCTTCGCTTTCGAACCCTTGGTCGAGGGACGGACCGGCTTTGTTTTGGCCAGATGTGCCTCGGTGGTGGCGCGAGTGAGCTTGAATAGTCGCCGGTCCACCAGGATGTATTCAGCGCTAAAATAGTGTAGCGTGTCATGGCCAATCAATACGGTCAGTCCTAGACGCGAATAGACCATGGTATTCGCGCCGATGAGATCGTCGGTCGCATCGGGCCGGCCGAGGTTCTGCACCAGAGTGTCAAGACTCTCGCCCCGTCGCAAGCGTTTATCTCCGTAGGCGAGGATTTCGCCTCTGACGGCGATGACCCGCCCCTCTTCATCGAAGGCGACCACGCTTCTCCCGTAGCCATAGGCGTCACGTTTCTTGTCGCCGACCAGCATTTGGGTTCGACCGTTGTGTTTGCCATAGCGGGCTTCGACCGAGGTCTTGCTATCACCGATGGAAATGTTGTCGACAGCGAGAGTTTGGGTCTTTGCGTCGGTCGGCCTGACGATGACGATTGAAACCAAGAGAGCGAGGATAAAGGTCAGACTTCTCACCAGGGCTGATTTCGCTACCGGATCGTTTCCTCTCCTTCTCCCAGTCGAGGCAACCAGTCCTAAGGCCGGGGCCGAGTGGCTCTTCGACGGCGGGTCGTTCATCGATTCCAAACCTCCAGGAGGGAGGCCTCGGGCTGGGTCTCGAATGGTTGGGATCCGGTCGCGCCGCGACCCATATCCTGTCAGAAAAGGGGGGCCGATGAAGCCTACGCCCGAGCAAATCCAAGCCAATTTCGCCGATATCAAACCACCCCTGTCGGACGATCACGCCGTCATCGAGGCCAACCGCTGCCTCTATTGCTATGACGCCCCGTGCGCCCAGGCGTGTCCCACGCATATCGACATTCCCGAGTTCATCCGGCGCATCGGCTCGGGCAACCTGGTGGGTTCGGCTCAGACGATCCTCGAGGCCAACATTCTGGGGGCCAGTTGTGCTCGCGTCTGCCCCACCGAAGTGCTTTGCGAAGGGGCGTGCGTCTATCACGACCTCAAGATGCCGGCCATCGACATCGGTCGACTGCAACGCTACGCCACCGATCACGTGATGGAAAACGACATCCAGGTCTTTGCCGCACCCCCCATCAAGACTGGCTCGGTGGCTCTGGTCGGGGGCGGCCCGGCCAGTCTCGCCTGCGCCGCCGAACTGGGGCTGCTGGGAATCAAGGCCGTGGTGTATGACGACAAGCCCGAGCCCGGCGGGCTCAATCGCTACGGCATCGCTCCCTATAAGCTGACCAATGAAGAAGCCCTCGACGAGGTGTCTTACCTGCAGAAAATGTGCGGCTTCGAGATCAAGAGCGGGGTCCGTGTCGGCCGCGACATCAGCTTTGCCGAGCTCGAGCAAGAGCATGACGCCATCTTTCTGGGGGTCGGGCTCTCCAGCAGCCGGCCCATGGGCGTGCCCGGCGAAGACATGCAGGGCGTGGTGGGAGCCACCGAATTCATCGAAGAACTGCGCTCCAAGCCGATGCACGAGACCAGGGTCGGACCCAAGGTGGTGGTGGTCGGGGCCGGCAACACCGCCATCGACGCCGCTACGGAAGCCTCTCGCCTGGGGGCCGAAGAGGTGACCATCGTCTACCGCCGCGGCAAGGACGAGATGCCAGCCTATGAGTTCGAGTATCATCTCGCTCTGCAAGACAAGGTGCGTTTCTGCTGGTTCACCCAGCCGGTCGAAGTGGTCGGCAATGGCAAAGTGACGGGTCTCAAATGCCAGCAGATGCAGGCCGGCGAGCCCGACGCCTCGGGTCGTCCGCGCCCGGTGCCGGTGCCCGGGTCAGACTTCGTGATCGAGGCCGACACCGTCATCAAGGCGACCGGTCAGGTTACCCACGACCTGCTCGCCACCATCGACGGCCTGGAACTCAAGTGGGGACTGGTGGTCGTCAACGACGACTATCAAACGACCAATCCTCGCTACTATGCCGGTGGCGACTGCATCAACGGCGGTAAAGAGGTGGTCAACGCCGTAGCTCACGGCAAGAAGGCCGCTGCCGCTATCGCTCGCAAAATCAAAGGAGGTGCCTAATGGCCGATCTGTCCATCAACTTCGCAGGAATCAAATCGCCCAACCCGTTTTGGCTGGCCTCGGCCCCTCCCACCAACTCGGCCTACCAGATCCACCGGGCCTTCGAGGCTGGCTGGGGCGGGGCCGTCTGGAAGACCATCGGGGCCCCCATCGTCAACGTCAATTCTCGCTATGGGGCTCTTTCTTATCGCGGCCACAAGGTGATGGGCTTCAATAACATCGAACTCATCACCGACCGGCCGGTCGAAGACAATCTGCGCGAGATCAAAGAGGTCAAAGAGCGCTGGCCCGACCGGGCCGTGATCGCTTCGCTGATGGTCGAATCCAACCGCGAGGCCTGGCACGACATTGTCAACAAGGTTCACGACACCGGAGCCGACGGCATCGAACTGAACTTTGGCTGCCCTCACGGCATGTCCGAGCGCGGCATGGGGTCGGCCGTCGGCCAGGTGCCCGAGTATTGCTGCCAGATCACCGAGTGGGTGATGGAAGCGGCCAAGATCCCGGTGATTGTGAAGCTGACCCCCAACGTCGGCAACATCTTGCCTCCGGGGATGGCCGCCCAGAAAGGCGGAGCTGACGCCGTTTCGCTGATCAACACCATCAACTCGGTGACCGGGGTCGACCTCGACACTCTCATTCCCAATCCCAATGTCCACGGCAAGTCGGCCCACGGCGGCTATTGCGGCCCCGCGGTGCGACCCATCGCTCTCAACATGGTCGGCACCCTGGCCCACGACCCCGGTTTCAACCTGCCCATCTCGGGCATCGGCGGCATCGAGACCTGGCGGGATGCCGCCGAGTTCATCTTGATGGGAGCCAGCAGCGTCCAGGTCTGCACGGCCGTCATGAAGCACGGCTTTCGCATCGTCTCCGACATGGTCACCGGGCTCTCGCGCTGGATGGACGAGAAGGGCTTCAAGACCATCAACGACTTCGCCGGCCTGTCGTCAGGACGGCTGTCGGATTGGGGCGACCTCGACCTCAACTATCGCATCATCGCCAACATCAATCCCGACAAGTGTATCGGTTGCCAGGTCTGCTATATCGCCTGCGAAGACGGAGCCCACCAGGCCATCCTGCTCTCGGGCAACGGCACCCGGGTGCCCAAGATCAACGAAGAGGCCTGCGTGGGTTGCAACCTGTGCAGTCTCGTCTGTCCGGTCGAGGGTTGCATCACCATGGTGCGCCAGGAGCAGGGCCTGCCGGTCAAATCCCACAACGACTTCGTGCACGCCGGCGAGACGCCCCAGGGTAACTATCCCAAACACTGAGGGGAGCAGCGACTGCGTCGCTGAGAATAGGAGCGAGCCTTCGGCCCGGGATTTCGCCCTTCGGGCGACGAGGAGCGGCTGGCGCCGAGAGCTTTGCTCGAGATGAGCGACAGCTCATCTCGCTCCGTTCTCGTGCCGTAGGCACGCTCCCGCTCTCCGGCGAAGCCGGCTCCTTGGCCGCGAAGCGGCCTCTACGGAAGGGCCCCGCCGTCCACGCTCAGGATGTGGCCGGTGACATAGGACGATTCGTCCGAGGCCAGCCAGAGATAGGCGTTGGCGATCTCTTCGGGTTTGCCCATGCGGCCCAGGGGCACGCGGGCTTTGAGCTGGTCCATCACCTTGTCGGGAATGCCTTCGGTCATGCGGGTCTCGATGAAGCCGGGCGCGACGGCGTTGACGCGGATGCCTTTGCGGCCAAGTTCGCGGGCCCAGGTGCGGGTCATGCCGATGACGCCTGATTTGGTGGCCACGTAGTTGGTCTGACCGAAGTTGCCATAGATACCGACCACCGAAGAGGCGTTGAGCACCACTCCTTTGCCTTGTTCGACCATCGTGGGCACGATGGCCTGGGTGCAGTTGAACACGCCCTTGAGATTGACATCGACCACGAAGTCGAAGTCCTCTGGCGACATCTTGAGCAGCTGGGCGTCGCGAATGACGCCGGCGTTGTTGACCAGGATGTCGATGCGCTTGAGTTTCTCCAGCGTATGTTCGACCATGGCCTGGACCGACTCGCGGTCGGTGACATTGACCTGCACGGCCATGGCGGCCGGGCCGATGGCCTGAGTGGTCTCGCGGGCCACCTCGATTTCCATGTCGGCCACGACCACTTTCGCCCCCTCGCGCGCGAACAGTTCGGCGGTAGCCCGCCCGATACCCCGCCCGCCCCCGGTGATGATGGCTACTCTATCTTTCAGTCTCATCATGAACTCCATTCCATCCCCCCGGGACAATTTCTTTCAAGATCGTTGCAGTGTGGTTACACGGGGTGCGTCTTTAGCGAATGTGCGTTGCCTTGTTGGGGCGGCCAGGCTGTGTTATGAACAGACGATGGCGCGCAAGAAAACTCGATTCATCTGTCAGGAATGTGGAGCCCAGTCGGCCAAGTGGCAGGGTCGCTGCTTGGATTGCGGGGGCTGGAACACCCTGGAAGAGGAAGAGATTTTGCCCGAGGGCCGCGGCCACGGGATGGCTTTGCACCTCGATGGGCAGGCCCAGGTGGTGGCCATTGAAGAGGTCGACACCGAGCAAGAGAACCGTTTCACCACCGGGATCGATGAGTTGGATCGGGTGCTGGGCGGCGGGGTGGTGCCGGGCTCGCTGCTGTTATTGGGAGGGCCGCCAGGGGTCGGTAAGTCGACCCTGCTGTTGCAGATGGCTCGCACTCTCGCCGGCACCCGTCCGCCGGTATTGTACGTCAGCGGCGAAGAGAGCCCGCGCCAGATCCGCATGCGAGCCGACCGGTTGGGGGCTGCCACCAAAGGCATTCTGTTGTTGGGAGAGACCCGGCTCGAGGCGATCGAGAGTCACCTTCGCGAGATCAAGCCGGGACTGGTGCTGGTCGACTCGATCCAGACGCTTTTTCGCAGCGACCTGGCGCCCGCTCCGGGCAGCGTCACCCAGGTGCGCGAGTGCGCCGCCAACCTGATGCGCATGGCCAAGGCGACCTCCACGCCCGTGGTGCTGGTGGGGCACTTCACCAAGGACGGTCAACTGGCCGGGCCGCGGGTGCTCGAGCATCTGGTCGACACCGTGCTCAGTTTCGAGGGCGAAGGCCTGCAGCATGTGCGGGCTCTGCGAGCGACCAAGAACCGCTTCGGGCCCAGTCACGAGGTGGGGCTGTTCGAGATGGGGCCCGAGGGCCTGACGGCGATCCCCGATGCCAGCGCCTTCTTCTTGTCGCAGCGGGCCAGGGGCACTTCCGGCTCGGTGGTTTTTCCGTCGCTGGAAGGCAGCCGGCCGATGTTGGTCGAGATTCAAGCCCTGGTTAGTTCTAGCAAAGCGGCCGAGAACGGAGGGATGGCGGCGCGTCGCTCGGTGGGTCTTGACCCCAACCGGTTGAGCCTGTTGCTAGCCGTGTTGCACAAGCGGTGCCCGGGCTTCGAGATCTGGAAACACAATGTCTATGCCAATGTGGCCGGCGGTCTGCGGCTGGCCGAGCCAGGCCTGGACCTGCCTCTGGTGTTGGCGGTGGCCTCGAGTTGCAAAGAAACGTGCCTTGACCCTAACCTGGCCGCGATGGGCGAGATCGGTTTGGGTGGCGAGGTCCGCCCCGTTTCTAACCTTGAGCCCCGTCTCAAAGAGCTGGCCAAGATGGGTTTCACCACCTGTCTCTTGCCGAGCAAATCGCTGGATGGCCTGAACCTGAAGGCCTTCAAGCCGCTCCAAGTCAAGGGCGTGTCCACCATCAAAGAGGCGCTGAGCGAGGCTGGCATCCCGATTCCCAGACCACGGGAGGACGAGCCGGCCCGAGAACAGCCGCGCGAGCCCGTTCCGTTCTAACGACCAACGAAGTCTGGAGGTTTTTTCCGACTAGGGGTTAATCTCTTTAGAGAAGACGTGGCTAAGATCGTCAGGGGAATGTTCTACTTCGTATTCACAGTCTTTGGGGGACTGTGTGGGTATAGCATTGCCCGCCACAGCCAGAGCTTCTACACCTCGCTTTCCGAGGCCGGGCGTATCACCAACTTCGCCGCCTTCATCCTGCTCGGCATCTTGATGGGCATCACCCTGGCTCCGGTCTTTTCCAATCTGGTCATGCGCACCGTCGATTCGGTGGCGGTGGCCCTGCAGAAACTAAGTTTGCAAGAGGTTTTGATGGGCTCGGCCGGATTGTTGTTCGGCCTCATCGTCGCCTTTTTCACCAATGTCGCCCTGCAACAGATCGACTTCTCTAGCATTCCCGCTATCGGCACCTATGTGGGCCCCTTCCTGATCGTGCTTTCGACCATCTTTCTCGGTTGTTTGGGAGCGTTTTTCGGCAGCCGGCTGATGTTTATTCACAGCTTCCGCGACATCCTCGATTCCGGGGGAGCCCGCAGCTGGGGGGGCAAGATCTTTCTGCTCGACACCAGCGTCATCATCGACGGCAGGGTGGCCGACGTGGTGGCGGCCGGCTTTCTGGAAGGCACCATGGTGGTGCCCCGTTTCGTGCTGGGCGAGCTGCAGATGAAGGCCGACTCGCATCGCGAGCTGGACCGTCAGCGGGGCCGGCGTGGGTTGGATGTGCTCGACAAGTTGCGCGACATCGCCGGCATCCAGATCGAAGACAAAGATTATCCAGAGTTGCGGGGGGTCGATCCCAAGCTGGTGCAGATGGCGCTGGACTTTCGAGCCGACCTGGTCACCAATGATTACAATCTGCAGAAGGTGGCCGCCTTGCAGAACGTCAGGGTGCTGAATATGAATGCCCTGGCGGCTTCGCTCAAGACGGTCTATCTGCCGGGCGAAGAGATCATGGTGCACCTGCTGCGCGAGGGCAAGGAGTCCAATCAGGGTGTCGGCTTCCTCGATGACGGTACGATGATCGTGGTGGAAAAAGGGCGAGCCTATATCGGGGACATGGTGGTGGCCGAGGTGACCTCGGTGGTGCAGACCTCGGCCGGTAAGATGATTTTCGCTCGCTTTCGAGAGAAGGCAGAGTCGGTGACCATCCGCGAAGAGCAGGTGCCCGAGGTGTCGGGTCCTCAGACGGAGCCTCGCAAGTCTTCGCGAAAGAAAGCGCGGGCTTCTTCCGAGAACTGATGGCCAACTACGCCCTGGTGACGGCCGCCGGCCGCAGCCGCCGGATGGGCGGCGCCAACAAGCTTTTGCTCGAGTTCGAGGGCATGCCCGTGTTGGTCCACACCCTCCGTCGCTTCGAGCAGAGCCCGCTGATCGAGGCCATCGCGCTCTCGGCCCCGCCGGACCAGGTCGAGCTGTACCGCCGGCTTTGCCGCGACCACGGCCTGCTGAAGGTTCGCTGGGTGGTGGCCGGAGGCAGTGAACGCCAGTATTCCATCACCAACGCGCTCGAAGAGATGCAGATCGAGGCCGACGATCTGGTCATGATCCACGACGGAGCTCGCCCCCTGATCGACGAGTCGCTGTTGGCCAGGCTGGTGGCGGGCCTGGCGGGGGCCCAGGGGGTGCTGCCCATGCTGCCCCTCAAGGACACCATCAAGCGGGTTCACCAGGGGGTCATCGATTGCACTCTGGACCGGTCGATCCTCTTCGCCGCCCAGACCCCTCAGGTCTTTCCCTTCGGGGCGATCCGGCAGGCCCATCGGCGGGCCCGCCAGGAAGAGTTTCTGGGCACCGACGATGCCTCGCTCATCGAATGGATGGGTGGCAAAGTCGTCATGGTCGAGGGCAAGCCCACCAACATCAAGATCACGACTCCCGATGACCTGGTCTTGATGCGCGTCTATCTGGAGGCCGAGTCGGTTGGACGCTGAGACCAAGCAAGCATGGGAGTATTTGCTCGAGGTGCTGGCGGCTTACGAAGAATACGTCTCCAACATTGGCAACCTGGGCCTCTCGGCCCCCAATCTGCTCTATTACAGAGACGAGGTCCAAGAGTTTCTAGACATGTTCAAGACCAACAAAGAGGTCGATTTTCGGGGTGCCTGGGAGAAGACCAAAGTTCTCGACGAGGTCGTCAAGAAGAAGGCCCAGGAGTTAGTCGACGAGATCGGCCACGCCAACTTTCGCCAGTATTACATTATGAACGACCCGCCCAAGGCCCACTGGTGGTGGTATCTCAACCGGGTTACCTCAGCCCCACCACCGCCCGCCAAAGTGTGGGAGTTCTGGAAGTGGTCGGCCCAGAATGTCGAGAGCGAGGGCGAGGCCGAGTAGTCTCACTTCCAGGCGCCCAGGATGACGAAGGGCGCCCAGTAGAAGGGCGAAGCGGTCTTGGGGTTTTGCAACAGCTTCAGCTGCGCCGTCTGCAGGGCGGCGCTCTTGTTGGCCCCGTTTTTGAGCTGGCTGTAGAACTCGACCATCAGATCGCGGGTCGAGTCGTCGGCGACCTTCCACAGACTGGCCACCACGGTGGGAGGTCCGGCCGCCCAGAAGGCCTCGGCCAGACTGGTGATGGAGGATTGCGGATCGGCCTCGCCCAGGCCTGTCTCACAGGCCGATAGCGTCACCATGCTTGCCTGGTCGAGTTGCAACTCGAAGATCTCGGACGGCGTCAACTCGCTGTGGTTGCCCATCACCAGATAGCTCTGATTGGGGTCCCGCGGCGAGAGTCGGCCGTGGGTGGCCAGGTGAAGATAGGCCGCTCCGGGAGCGCTGGCCACGAGATGCTCTTTGGTAGCCTCGCCGCCGATGTAGGCTTGTCCATCGGGAAATAGCTTCTGCAGGGCTTTGACCTCTTCGCCCGCGGCCGGCAGCGTGCCGTCGGGGTTGCCGAAACCAGCGAATTTGCCGGTCCTGGGGTGGGACGAGGCCAGGTTGGTCAGGTCGCTGGCTTTGGAGAGCACCACCAGTTGATGCTTTTCGACCAAGTAGTGTCCGTCGGGCGCCTGCAACGCCGCAAAGGGTAGATAGTGCAGCCGCAGGGTGGGCACGATGGCCAGTACCTTCTTGCCAGCGAGATCGGCCTCGACCGGAGCGATCAGCTGGGCGTAGAGAGACTTGAGGGCGGCTGGCGGCAGAGACCGTGGGTCCACCAGCCCGCGCCGCACGGTCTGGATGCTCTCGTCGAGTTCGGCCTTGCCCACCTTGAGCGAGCGCAGGCGAAATGCCTCTGAGGTGACCACGAAGAAGTAGAGGGTGTCCTCGGTGGGAAAATACTGGACCACGGCCGCCTCGGGCGGGATGGAGTGCTGGAGGCGTCCGAACTCGATCGGTTTGAGGCTGAGGGTGGCGTCGAAGACCCGGGGATTGGCGCTGCGCAACTCGCGAGTGGTCTGCAGGAAGGTGGCCTTGCTATCGGCGAGCAAGGCTTCGACTTTCTTCAACTGGTCGGGGTTGCGTTGGGCGGCCGGCAAGGATTTGAGGGTCTGGGCCTCGAGTTGCAGGGCCTGGGTCTGTTGCTGTTGCGAGCGATAGGCGGCGAGAGCCTTCTGGGTGGTCTGGTCCTGGCTTTGAACCTGGGCTCCCAGGGTGGTTACCGATTGGAACTGTCGCTCCTTGGTGAGGGTCTCGAGAGCCTTCTCGGTCTGGCCAGCCTGGATCTGCAACTCGCCCACCAGAGAGTAGGCCAGCCGCGCCTGGTCGCGCAGGGCGTCGGCACCGGCCTGGCCGCCGCCGAGTTGGTCTAGCTCTTGCTCGAGCAAGTCGATGGCCCGCTGAGCGTCGTTGCGGGCGGGGTCGGCCTGGTTTTGGGCTTTGCGAATGCGGGCTCGCTCGATGAGCGCGTTCACCTCGCCCGAGCGGTAGCCGATGCTCTGGCAGCGCTCGATGGCCGAGTCGAGCGTCTTGAGAGCGAGCTCGGTCTGGCCGGTGGCAAAAAGCGCTCGACCCAGTCGAGGAGCGACGCCTAGCGAGAGCGTTTCGTCCCCGCCGCGACCATAAAGGTCATTGGCTTTGACCAGCTGGTCGAGAACTTCGGCCGCAGGCGCGCCGGATTTTTCGAGCTGGTGAGCGCTCTCTTCGTAGTAACGACCGCGAACGCGCTGCACCAGGCCACCCTCGGTAAAGCTTTCAGAGCGGTCCCGGCTTGCAAGTTCGCTATCGATCACGGCCAGGATGGCTTCGTTGCGCTCGATCTCGGGCAGTACCTCCTGGAGCACCTGGCGGCTCGAGTTCGCATCCGAAGCAGCGGCCAGGTCCAGATAAATCTCGGGCAGCCCCAGGGCGTAGCTGAGGTTGGCCTCGGCGATGCGCAGGTCGAAGAACTGAACCGCTTCGGCTGCGTTACTTCCCTCGGGCGGGCGAAAGTCCAGAGCCCGCTGTTGGGGCGTAACCTGACCGGCGATGAAGGCCAGGTCCCCCTCTAACAGTTGGCGGCAGCGCTGGGCCCGAGTCGGGTCGGCCTGATACTTCTGGCCCAGCTCCGCCAGGTGCCTTACCCAGAAGCGCAGTCCGTCGTTGCCATAACTCGAATCGAGATGGTGGGCGGCCAGCTGGGCCCAGATCTGCTTGTGCGCCTCTAGTTGTGGTTCTAGCCCGAGGCCCGGCTCGCGCTCGAGTTGCTGCTCGAAAAGCAGGCTGTCGACAAAGTGCTTGACGTCGGGATGGTCGGTTTGGCGGCTCTTGAGCAACCATTCGCGGGCGAGATTGGGGCGGCCCGAGCGGCGGGCTGCCTGGGCCACCGAGAGGGCAGTCAGGATTCTGAGGTCGGCGGTGGGGAGTTCTGGCAGGCTGATCAGCTCGAGGGCGTCGTAAAGCTCGGGACCACGCTCGAGCACGGTAGTATTGAGGCCCATCCGTTCGAGGGCAGCCAGGTCGAGGGCTCCGAACAGCCGACGGTAGGGGCGCAGGCCCTGGAGTTCGGGCAGGTTCTTGAACGCTTCGACCTCGAGCATCAGTTCAAGATCGTCGAGGGCCGCCAACATGATCCCGCAGATGCGGTGGACCATCTGGTAGTTGCCCAGGTCCAGGGCCAACTTGGCCAGATTGCCTTCTAACTCGATGGTGTTGCCAATCTTGATGACGCGCTCGAACAGTTGGGGGGTGACCAGGCGCACTCCGGGCGGCGTGGCCGTGGCCGAGACCGCAGCCAGGGGGGTTGAGCGCCAGGTGGATTCGTCTTCGAGCATCTGCTTGGCCCGCAGGTCCTCAGTAAAGTCGGCAACCCCCAGCTGAGTGTGGAAGACGCGCGCCAGCAGGTTGAGCAGGCGACCCGCGACCGGCTGAAGTTCGGGGTCGTCTTTTTGCATCATCAGTCCGCAATACATTACCGACGATATCTGCGGATTGTCGGTCACCAACTTGACCAGGCCCTCGTAGTCGTCAGACTTGGTCAGCTCGACCAGTTGTTGACCGTAGGCCTCGGGGGTCAGCTCGGCTCGAGCCGGAGAGAACAATAATAAAAGAAGGCAGCACCAGAGACTCGTTCGTTTTAGCACGGCGGTTGGTTCGGGGCCGGGCCGGTGGCAACCTATCGGAACTACAACTGACCTTCTGGGCGATGGCCGGAGCGGATGTCTTCGGCCTGGTTGGGAGTGTAGGGAGTCCTGGTCAGGGCCGGGTCGAGGTGGTGGGCTCGAAAGACGTTGAGGATGAACCGCATGCGGTCGTCAAGGTCGGCATAGTTGCGGGCGGCACTCCCCTCGGTGGTGTCGCCGACACCGAAGCGCTGATGGATGGCCAGCAGCTCGGGGTTCTCGATGGTGCTCAGGGTGGAGGGGAACATCTGGCCGTTGAGGCCCTGCACATCTTCTCCCAGCTTGATGATCTTGTCCTCGAGGGGTAGCGAGAGGTGGAACCAGGTGATCAGGTGACGTAGACCCGGGGGCATGGCCTGTTTGATTTCGTCCTGAGCGGTGATCTGCTCGTCCCACACGATCTGCGCGTTGCCTAGCAGCACCAGTTCTTGCTTCTTCTTGGGGTCGGTCTCGAACTTGGCTCGGTAGTAGCTAGTGAAGCCGTCGATCAACAGGTCGTCTTTGCCCTTCTCGGCGGGGCCGGGGGTGAATCCGTGCAGAAAGGCCTTGAATTTGGCGGGGTCGGGAGCCTCGACCCCCTCGAAGGTCTCGATAAAGCGGGCGAAGTGAGGCGTGGTCCGCTTGAAGATGGCGTCGTTGCCGGCCGACATGGCCAGGCTGCTGCGGCTGGTGAGCATTCTGGCCACGGCCAGCACGCCTGCGCCGAGGCCGGCTCCAACCCAGCCGCCGACCAGCGCCAAACCGGCCATCAGGCTGCCCTGGGCGAGCTTGGAGAAGTCCTCCTGGCGCACCGTCACGCCCACGTGGCGCGAAGCCCAGCCGGCCCAGTCAAGCCAGCTGAGTCCGCCCTCCTGGCCGACCACCTGGCGCATCTTGCCGGCCAGGTCGCTGTAATGTTGGGTGATCTGGAGGTTGCGCATGATGCGCGAAGGTTGTCCCATCACCTCGGCGGTGCGGGTCACGGCCACCAGCGGGCGGGCATAGGCCCGGCGCGCCAGTTGCGGGTCGCCCAGCGAAGGGCTGAAACTGTCTTCGATCTGGCCCTTCAGGGCAGGACCGATCGGCTCGCGCTTGATGCAAACCTGCTGAGCTGCCCGCGTGGGCTGAAATGACCAGAGCTTTATCACCCGACCTCCACCTCGGAGTCTAGCTCAGGCCTCTGAAAAATTCCTGGACCTAGCGCCTCGAGAGGGTCTTACCGGTCAGGCGCCAGCCTACCGATTGGCTCGATTGAAAGCGGCCGATGTTGTGGTGAAGGTTGCGGCGCTGACGGCGCGAGAGGCAACCGAGCAGCTCGCCGCGGTTGGGCAGGGCCAGTCCGTCGAGTCCGACCCGTGAGGCCACCTGGTGGTCATACTCGAGGTCGGTGCCTACGGTGTTCAAGAAATCGACCGTCTGATTCCACATGCAGCCCAGACCCACCGGCCGGCCGGCGTTGTGAAACTCGCTGGCCAGCCGGCACAGCGACTCGGCTGCCTCACCGAAGCTGCCCACATAATAGGCCAGTTGGTCGGCGAAGCGCAGCAACAGGGCCTCGACCATGACCTGGGCCCGGCGGTCGGGGGCGAGTTCTTCCAGCAAGAGGCGATAGGTCGCCACCGGGTCTAGCTCGTCAAAACGGGTGCCAAACGAGCGCCTGACCTCGGGAAAGAAAGGAAAATCGGTACGGGCGACCAGCGCCATCGCTTCTTTGACGTGCTGGTGGGTCCAGCCGAACTTGCGCTCGAGCAAGTCGAGATTGTCTTCCATCCAAGCCAGCGTTACGGGCACCCGGGCCGGTGTTCCGCGCTGGACCGTGCCACACTCGAGGCGGCGGGGATCGGCGTCGTGGATCAGGGCCACCTCGACCAGGAACTGCCTTCTCTCTTCGCCGATGCCCCAGCCCTGGGCCATCTGATCGAGCAGCTCGGCTACCATCACGGGGTGACGTGTGTCGTGATAAAGGCCACTGTTGAGGTCTTCGAACTCGTCAACACCAAAGTAGCCGGTCGCACACGTGCGCCGACTCTGGTGTCTCTGTCTGCGGTAGACCCACAGGCCGCTCAGGGCGAGCCCGCAGGCAATAAGATAGGCCACGTTACCAGGCTAGCCTTGTGAGCCAGTTCATTCAGTGATCTCGATCACTATTTCGGTTTGACCAGCCCTCTCAGCACCTTGTGATTGGACCTCAGGTCGGCTTCGGGATAGTCTTTGACCAGCTTCTCGTTGTAGCTGATGGCCTCTTCCAGCAGTCCGTACTGCATCAGGGTCGCCAGCACCTCCAGGCGCTGGTCTCTGGTTCTAGCCGATTTCTTCAGCCGGGCCAGTCGCTCGGCGGTGGCTTTGTCGAGGATAGTAAATTCGAGTTTTCCACGAGCCACGCCACTTTGCACGCTCAAAGTGTAGTTGCCGGGCTCGAGGGCCTGGCCGGGACGAAGGCTGGGACCCTTGTAGTAGATCTTCTCGCCTTTCGAGATGACCACCGTATAGGGTCCGGCGATGGCGGGATGGGCCATCACGAACTCACCCCTCGAGAAGACCGTGGACTCGCCGAGGGCCAGCGGTCGCGGTTTAGGCCTGGCGGGCTTTGGGAGAGGAGGGGCCGAGCCGGCGACGCCTTTGGTGTTATAGACGGCGGTCCGTCGAGGGGGAGCGCTACCGCCTGGAACTGATCCATCCTCATCGGCCGGCTTCTTGTCGTCGGGGATTTCGGTTTCCACAGCAGGTCTGGCCACCGGCTTGGACTCGTAGGCCACCGCTTGAGGCATCAGGTGGGCCTGCAGCTTGCCGCCAGCACGTTGAATCCGGGCATCACCGGGGGTCATCAGTTCGATGCCAGCCCCGGCCTCGCGGTCGACCGAGCCCTTGCCCTCGAGCTTGCGGGCCCCGCCTTCTTCGAGCAACACCTTGCTAGGACCCATGATGGTCTCTTTCTGACGGGTCTGAAGGTAACTCAGGCGCAGCTTGCCGCCGGCCGCCACCGACACCTCGGCCCCGGCCGGAAGAATCTGCAAGGCCTGGGCCGGGTAGCTCTGGCCGGAAGCCCGAACCGTGACCCCGCCGTTAGACTCGAGCACCATGGCCAGGCGCTGCTCACCGGCGCTGGCCGAGAGGCCTATCCAAAGGGCCAGCAGCAGGCCCACAGCATACTTCATCTTCATGGCTGGTTGTGTCGTCATGCTCACGAAGATCTTCCTTTCGGCTCATGTGAGCTGGATCCTATACCGGGGTCTCGCTCAAGCGTATACTCAAAAAATGTCACACATAACCAGAATCGCCACCCGCATGCTCGAGCGCGAGCTGCTCGAGGTCGCGGCCCGCCAGCTGGGCCTGGGCATCACGGATGGACCCACCACCGTGACCGACTACGAGGGGCGCACCCAGCCGGTCGATTTCAAGCTCGACAGCCGCCCCTACGCCCTGGGTTTCGTGCGGACCGAGTCCGGTTTCGAGGCGGTGGGCGATCTCATGGGTGGAACGGCCGAGACCTTGCGGTGTCTGCAGCAGCAATATGCCCGGGCTGCCACCCTGCGTCAGCTAGAGGAGCAGGGATTTTCGGTGGTGGAAGAGACCGCCGCCGACGGTAGCATCCGCCTGACCCTGGAGCGACTGGTCTATGCATAGTCAGCGAATTCAGGTCCACATTGATCGTGAGGGCAAGGTCAAGCTGGAGGTCGAGGGAATGCAAGGCCAGGGCTGCCTGGAGTTGACAGCTGCCCTCGAGGCCCTGCTCGGCGGCCAGATCAAGGATCGCGAGATGAAGCCCGAATACTACGAGCGGGCCGAAGCCTTCGACCACGACAACCTGTGGAGCTGAGAATCGCTGACATGGTTTTCTCCAGTCGGGCCAACGGGCCGGGACTGCGAGCGGTGGTCTGGGTCCAGGGCTGCAGTCTCGGTTGCGCCGGATGCTTCAATCCTCACACCCACAGTTTCCGGGCTGGCAGGGTGATCCAGGTGCCTGACCTGATCGATCGACTGCGGGACCTTCCGGTCCAGGGTTTGACCCTCAGTGGGGGCGAGCCGCTACAGCAGCCCCGGGGTGTGCTGGCCCTGATCGCCGGGCTCAAAGCCGTGACCGATTTCTCGATGTTGCTCTTCACCGGCTTTGAGTGGGGAGAAATTCAGGCTTCACCGGCTCGCCGGGCCGTGGTCGAAATGTGCGACCTGGTGGTGGCCGGACGGTTCGAGGCCGGCCAGCACCAGGGCCGAAATCTGCTGGGGTCATCCAACCAGACGGTCCACTTCGTGACCCCCCGCTATCGTCCATCTCATCTAGAGCAGGTTCCCCCCGCCGAGGTCCTCATCGGCCCCAACGGCGACATCGTGCTGACAGGAGTCAACCCCCCGTTATGAGCCTGGCTGGCGAACTGACTTTGCGGGTGCGAGCCCGGTCTTGCCTGATCGTGGTGGTCAGCCGCGAGGAAGAGAGGGTGGCCAACCTGCTGGCCGAGGCCTGTCTGGAGATGAATGCGGGCCTGGTGCAATGGGACGTGGCCGGCGGTTTCCAGACCAGGATGGGCCCGGCACTCGAGGCCAACGCCGCCGACCCCCGCAAGGCGCTCGAGGCCATCAAGGCCAGTCGCCAAGTCAAGCGAGCCGTGCTGTTGCCCGATTTCCACGATCTCTGGACCAACCCTCAGCTCAAGCGCATGCTCAAGGCCTTGACTCACGACCTGCGGCAGGGGCAGACGACCCTGGTGGTCACGCTGCCGTCCCGGACCATCCCCGAAGAACTGGTGGACGAAGCGGTGGTGCTCGAGTTGCCTCCTCCCGACCGAGACGAGCTGGACAGGTTGCTGACCACCCTCACCAGTGGCTGTCGGGTCGAATTGACCAGCCTTGGTCGTGACAAGCTGCTGACGGCGGCGCTGGGCTTGACCATGGCCCAGGCCCGCCGGGTCTTCGCCAAGGCCATCGTCAACGACGGCGTGCTCGACGACCGAGACATCGAGCTGGTCCAGCAAGAGAAGCGACAAATCATTCGCGAGAGCGGCGCCCTCGAGTTTTTGCCGCCCCTGGCCGACGCCGCCTGGGTGGGCGGCCTGGACGTGCTCAAAGACTGGCTGCGTCTGCGCGAGCGGGCCTTTACGGCCGAAGCCAGGGAATATGGCCTGCCCGCCCCCAAGGGCGTGGCCCTGGTGGGCATCCCGGGCACCGGCAAGAGCCTGACCGCCAAGATGGTGGCCGCTCTCTGGAAGGTGCCCCTGTTGCGGCTTGACGTGGGGGCGCTGTTCGGCGGGCTGATGGGTCAGTCTGAAGAGCGCACCCGACAGGCCCTGGCTCTGGCTGAAACGGTGGCTCCCTGCGTGCTCTGGATCGACGAGATCGAGAAGGCCACCCAGGCCAACGAGATGGGCACCGGCACCACTCAGCGCGTCATCGGCACCATTTTGACCTGGATGCAAGAGAAGACAGCCCCCTGCTTCGTGGTGGCCACGGCCAACGACGTGGCGAAGATCCCCGCCGAGCTGATGCGGCGCGGGCGCTTCGACGAGATTTTCTTTCTCGACCTACCCACTCACGACGAGCGCCGTCAGATCTTCTCGGTGCACCTGCAACAGCGCCACCGTCTGAGCGCCAACTACGACCTCGAAAGGCTGGCCGGCGCCAGCCAGGGCCTGGTGGGAGCCGAACTCGAGCAAGCCATCGTCGAGGCCATGTATACAGCCTTCAATCACGACCGCGAGTTCACCAGCGACGACATCGTGAGCGCGCTCGAACGCCTGGTGCCGCTGTCGGTGTCGTGTCGCGAGACGGTCGAATACTTGCGCGGCTGGCTGCAAGAAGGCCGGGCCCAGTCGGCTTCGTTTCGCGAGAATCGCGAGGCCAGCGTCAACTTCGTGCCCCTGCCGAGCCCGTTCTCGAGCAACTAGGGCCTGTCAGGGATTAAGAGTAGCATTCCGGGCGCTGAGGCGCCCCTGTGGCAAGGCGCGTCTGACCGCGCATATCGGCAATATGTAAGGGAAGCGCAACGCAGCCACAGGGGATGGATCGGAGCCCCGAATGCACGAGTTATGTCCTGACAGGCCCTTAGAGCAGTTCGAAGTCTTCGATGGCGATGTCGGAGGGCCCGGCCTCGACGATGGGGGCCGATTGCGTGGCCAGTTCTACCTCGAAGCGACCCTGAAAGGCGATGACCTCGGCCACGAAGTGCCAGTTGCGCTCCCAGCCGTGCTCACAGAGTCCTTCTCCGATCCAGTCATAGAGCAGGTCGTAGACCCCCAGCGAACAGGGCGAGGCCAGATCCCGCACGGCATGCAGCGACACCTCGCGGCCGCGGGCGATGGCCACCAGTTCGTGGTGCGGACACAACTGGGCGCAAGTCACCCGTCGGCGCTCGTCGCCATGAAGTTCGCCCAGCATGCTGGCCTTCTTCTGCCGGCCCGAGGCGATCGTTTCGGCCTGGAGCTGACTGGTGCGCACCTCCCAGCGGCGCTGGTCGATGCAGAGGTAGCCATCCTCGAAATAGACCTGGTTGCCTCCGGGTAGCTCGAACTGGCTCCAGTGGCTCCACTGGGCCGCCAGCACCAGGACTCGGGTCGGGCCCACGACGGCCACCGCTCCCCGCGAGCCCTCGCCACCCACCACTTTGAGGATGGGCTCACCCAGACTGATACGCTGGTCGGGTTTGCCGACCCAGAAGTTCTCTCCCTCTGCGATGACCAGATCGTGGTCGTTGGCCACCGCGTAGAGGGCGTTCGAGGCGCACTTGCCGAGCAGCTCTGGCCTGGCGAAGGTCCGCCAACGATAGACCTGGCCGTTGGCCAGGCGCACGGCCAGGGTGCGACCGTCGTGGTTGAAGCGAAGCCCGGCCACCCGTCGGGGGAACCCATGCTGATTGCGCACGATAGGGTAGGGCAGATAGCGGCCGTCGGCTTGAGGGCAAAGTTCGGTCAGGCGGTGGAAAAAGTCCCGGTCGGCCGGGCCGGCCGGCTCGAACTCGCGCTCGACCAGATGCTTGACGATGAGGGCGGCGGCGGCTGGTGAAGCCTGTCTGAGCAGCCGGTAGGCGCTGTGGTCGTCGACCATCTCCAGGCGGGTGCGCACTTCATCGAGGCCGAGGTCGTTCGAGAGACCTTCGCTGCGACTATCATCGAGGGCGGCCAGCAACTCGGGGCGACCGAGCTTGCGCAACTGACTGAGCACTTGCCGGCGCACCTCCAGGGGGGCCTGCCGATAGGCCTGTCCCAGCAGCTTGCCGCCTTCGAAGTCGAGCCGGTCGTAAGCCTTTTCGCGCCCGAGCAGAAAGAGCACCAGAGCGGTGCGGTGGGGCGGCAGCTGGCCGGCGGCCAGAGTGCCCTCGAGTTCGCGGCAGTCCATGGCCTTTTTCGGCCAGAAGCCTCGTTTGGAAGCCTCTGGCTTGACGCGCCAATCGGGAGGAGACGGACTGGCCGTCAGGACAGGGGGGGCGTTTTTGGTTACAGCGGCCGTGGGTTCGCGAGGGCGGTCTAGAGAGGTGAACCAGTTGGCTATCGCCTTGAACATGCCATAAGCATAGCCGGGGGGGGCACGTGATGTCTGTGATCAGGCTAACTTTACCACCGGGTAGCGATCCAGCACCCAGAGGTTGGTGACCAGGTCCAGCGCGCTGACCACCAGGCGCTTGCGCTCGTCGATGGCAAATTCGACCTGGAAACGGCGCTGGCCGTAGGCAGCCGGCGGGTCGGCCAGCAAGAAGGTGGGAGCCTCTTCGTTCATCCAGAAGCGACTTCGCCGCTCGGCCTCGCCGGCCTCGACCTGACGGAGTCGGGCCCCGCCGTTGCCGTCAAAGACCAGCTCGGTGGCCTGGCGCGGCCGGGCCCGCGACATCTCGAAGATAGCCAGGCCGAGCTGACGCTGACCCTCATAGTTGGCCTTGACCACCATACGGGCCACCGGCCCCTCGGTTGGATAGGTGGTGCCGGGCTTGACCAGGGTCTGAAAATGCTCCTTCTCGCTGGCCGGATCGACCCAGCGAATAGCATACTCGTGCTGGATATGGTCGAACAGCTCGCCGCCGCCCAGCCAGGTAGCCGCCCCCAGGGCCACCGCCTGCATGGGGTTGTCGAGGCGCACCCGCGAGGCGCCGAAGATGCGCTTGACCTGACTTTGCACGGCCGGGATCAGGCTCGAGCCGCCGACCATGAAGACGGCCATCACCTGGTCTTCGTCATAGCCCCGCTCGCGCGAGGCGGCCAGGGCCCGACGAATGGTGCGGTCGATGGCGGCAAAGCCATCCCTTTCCTCAACCAGGCGCTCGAAACCGGCTCGGTCGAGTGAAAAGCCCAAGGCTTTGCCGGTGGCCGGGTCGACCAGGCTCAGCTCGCTTCGCTCCACTTTGGACAATCGTTCCTTGAGTCCCTCGCATTCGGCCAGCAGGGCCGCGCTCAGCGAGACCACGGTGGGGTGGTCGGGAGTGAGATGGTGATGGGCCAGCACCGCCTCATAGAGCCAGCCGTCGAGGGTGGCCCCGCCCAACTCTTCGCCGGCCTTACCCAGCACGCGGCAACCGTTCTCTTCTACCCGCACTACCGACACGTCGAGGGTGCCGCCGCCGAAGTCAAAGACCAGGTAGACATGGCCCCGCTGGGCATTGACCTGATAGCCCAGGGCGGCGGCGCTGGCTTCGTCGAGCAGACGCAGACGCGGGCAGTCGGCCCGTTCGGCCACTTCGGCCAGCCAGTTCTCGTAGAACTCGAACGATTCCACCGGCACCGTGAAGGCGACCTCGCCGCCTTCGCTGCCCAGTTCGCTCAGGCCGCTGCGCAACACCGTCTCGAGAAAATCGCCAGCGGCCTGGGCCACGCTGATGGTGCGGTCGGCGATGCGTCGCTTGATGGGGCTGCGGTGGAGCAGATAGCGCTTGAGCCAGCGAAAAGTGTGAGGATGGTGCAGCAGATTGCGGCTTCTGACTTGCTGACCCAGCCAGCGGCGCCCCTCGGCTTGATAGTGCAGCAGCGAGGGCACCACCCCGTCGAGGCTGTAGTCGGGCAGTTGCAGGACCTGAGTCTGGTCGCGGTGCCAGTGGGCCAGCACCGTGTTCGAGGTGCCAAAGTCGACAGCCAGGCTCAAATCGGCTCGACCCCCGCCGCCACCAGCACCTCTTCGCCAAAGGCCAGGCCGGGCACCCGCACTCGAACCGGCGACCCGGTGGCCAGCTCGAGAGCAGCCAGGGGCCGGTGGCGATTGAGGTCGAAGGCGACTTCTTGCCCCACCTCGCCGACCCACACCAGGCCCTGGGCCTCCAGCGTCGAGAAGATCCGTCTGACCACCGTCAGCACATCGGCGGCCGTGAACTGGCCACCCTCGACCAGGGCCGATTGCAGAGCCAGCTGGCAAAGGGCCGGACCCATGGCCTGCAGCAGCTCGCGCCGGGCGGATTCGGCCTGGCGAGGCCCCGCCTGGGCCAGCCGCCCCACCTCGGCCTCGAGGCCCGAGACCTTAGCGGCCAAATCCTGGGTTTCTAGACGCAGCTCACCCAGCTGGCGGGTGGCCTCGAGGTAATCCTGGCGGGGAACGGCGCCCAGTAGGCGGTGGAGCCACTGCATGCCCGCTCTTTCGCCCATGAAAAAAGCCCGGCCTGCCGGCCGGGCTTTTGGCAAGAGGCGCCTACTGAGTGATGCGCCAGTTGTCGGTGGCCACGCCCAGGAAATCGAACTGGGTGTTGCTCTCGAAGTCGATGCGCACCGTCTGGCCAGCGAAGGCCGAGATGTCGGCGGTGAACTGGGTCATCGGCGTCACCTGGGTGGGGGCGCCAGGGTCGGTGGTGAACAAAGTGGCCAGCACGGCATCGGTACCGGTGTTGCGCACGGTGACCCGCAGATACTCGTTGGCGGCGTCGAACGGAAAATTGGTTCCCAGTTGATACTCCATTTGCCAGCGCAGCGTGGTGGCGTTGGCGGGAATGGCCACATCCTGGAACATGCGGGCCGTCGAGGCTTGATTCTCGCAGACGAACTGCAAGTCGGTGCCGTGAGTCGAGGTGAAGGTATGGGGGAAGAAGTTGGCCTGGAAGGTGTTGGCCTCGTTGGCCATGTTGAAGAAGTCGACCACCGCGTCACCGTTCATGATGGGAAGGCCGTTGGTGGTGATGCCCTGGGTTTTGCCGGCGACGGTGCCGGTCTGCTGCAGGGTCCAGCCGGTATAGTCGCCGGTCTCGAAGCTGCCGTTGGCCAGCACGTCGGTGACGTTGAACGGGTTGCTGGCGCCGTTGCCGCCGGTGACCGCGGCCACCAGCACGTAGCCGTTGCCGGCGTTGGAGATGCGCAGATTGTTGAAGGTGGCCACACCGTTGACGGTGGTGGCGGTGGTGGTGCCCTCGAGGGTCGCCCCGCCGGGGTTGGCGCCGAAAACGATGGTGACGGTGGCAGCGGTGTCGATCAGGTTGCCGAAGGCGTCGCGCACTTCGACCACCACGGCCGGGTTGATAGCAAAGCCCGACAGCGTGTTGGTGGGCTGGGTGGTAAAGGTCACCTGGGTGCCGCCGGCCGGGGTGATGGTGAAGGGATTGCTCACCGCCGACAGCAGGCCGGGAGAAGTGGCCGTGAAGGTGTAGGTGCCAGCCAGGTTCACCGAAAGATTGTTGAAGGTGGCCACGCCGTTGACGGCGTTGACGGTGGTGGTACCCGCCAAAGTGGCTCCGTTGGGGGTGGTCAGGGCAAGGGTGATGGGATTGGTCGCCGTGGTCACTACCTGGCCGTCAAAGTCGAGCACGGCCACTTGAATCGGGCTAAAGGTGGTGCCAGCCACGCGGGCCACAGCCGTTTGAAAGGCCAGCCGCACGGGTGCGTCGTTGTTTTGGAAAGTGGTGGGCGGAAATTCATTGCCGTCACCGGTGCTGCCGGCGTCGCAGCCGGCCATGAAAAGTGCCAGGGCGACGGCCACCAGCACACCTAGAGTCTTCTTGAACATTTCTACCCCCTCGGGAATGATGAAGCGCGCCCTTCGCGGCTATCAGGTGTCAGGCCTGCCTCGGCTCTTTGTGACAGCTTGAGGCAAAATAAAACAGCCCGGTTCGCAAACCGGACTGTTTTATTAGGCTGGCGAATCGACTATTGGGTGATGCGCCAGTTGTCGGTGGCCACACTCAGGAAGTCGTTCTGGGTGTTGCTTTCGAAGTCGATGCGCACGGTCTGGCCGGCAAAGGCCGAGATGTCGGCGGTGAACTGGGTCATCGGCGTCACCTGGGTGGGGGCGCCGGGGTCGGTGGTGAACAGGGTGGCCAGCACGGCATCGGTGCCGGGGTTGCGCACGGTCACCCGCAGATACTCGGTGGCGGCGTCGAACGGAAAATTGGTCCCCAACTGATATTCCATTTGCCAGCGCAGGTTGGCGGCGTTGGCGGGAATGGCCACATCCTGGAACATGCGGGCGGTCGAGGGATCGCCTTCGCACACGAACTGAAGATTGGTGCCATGGGTCGAGGCGAAGGCGTGAGGGAAGAAGTTCGGCTGCAAGGTGCTGGCGGCTTCGTTGGCCATGTTGAAGAAGTCGAACACTGCGTCACCGAGGTTGACGGTGGTGCCGTTGGTGGTGATGGCCTGGGTCTTGCGGGCGACGGTGCCGGTCTGCTGCAGGGTCCAGCCGGTGTAGTCGCCGGTCTCGAAGCTGCCGTTGGCCAGCACGTCGGTGACGTTGAACGGGTTGCTCGCGCCGTTGCCACCGGTGACCGCGGCCACCAGCACGTAGCCGTTGCCGGCGTTGGAAATGCGCAGGTTGTTGAAGGTGGCCACTCCGTTGACGGTGGTGGCGGTGTTGGTGCCCTCGAGGGTGGCCCCGCCGGGGTTGGCGCCGAACACGATGGTGACGGTGGCGGCGGTGTCGATCAGGTTGCCGAAGGCGTCGCGCACTTCGACCACCACGGCCGGGTTGATAGCAAAGCCCGACAGTGTGTTGGTGGGCTGGGTGGTAAAGGTCACCTGGGTGCCGCCGGCCGGGGTGATGGTGAAGGGGTTGCTTACCGCCGACAGCAGGCCGGGAGAAGTGGCGGTGAAGGTGTAGGTGCCGGCCAGGTTCACCGAAAGATTGTTGAAGGTGGCCACGCCGTTGACGGCGTTGACCGTGGTCGTGCCCGCCAAAGTGGCCCCGTTGGGGGTGGTCAGGGCAAGGGTGATGGGGTTGGTAGCCGTGGTGACCACCTGGCCGTCAAAGTCGAGCACGGCCACTTGGATCGGGCTAAAGGTGGTGCCAGCCACGCGGGCCACAGCCGTTTGAAAGGCCAGCCGCACGGGTGCGTCGTTGTTTTGGAAACTGGTGGGCGGAAATTCATTGCCGTCACCAGTGCTGCCGGCGTCGCAGCCGGCCATGAAGAGCGCCAGCACACATAGGGCTAGCGTCAGAATACTTCGTTTCAACATTTTCGGATCCCCTCCGTGGAACTAATCGCGGGCGATTAGACATGGCCTGAGCTCTCTCCTGCCGAACTGACACAGCACCCAGGAATCGTAACAACCTTTTGATAAAATACCCTTTATGGCACGCTGGGCAAAGCAAGGCGCCACCCTGGCCGAGGTGATGATCGGGTTGCTGGTCTTCGCGATTTTCACTTTGGCCATTACGGCCACCCTGATTCAGGCCGCCCGTCTCGAGCAAAAGGAAGAAGAGAACACCCACGTCACCTTTGTGGCTCAGCGCCTGGTCGAACAGAGAGTCGATCAGGCCCGTAGCCTGGCCGGCTACGCCAATTTGGCCGACGTGCCTTTGTCGCCCGCTCCCGAGAACGGCTTTCTCTACCAGCAAGAGGTAGTCGAGTTGACGCCGGGGTTAAAGAAGATCACGGTGTCCCTGTTTTTTGCCGACCGCGAGAATCCGGCCGTGGTCGATGCCGGCCGTCCCCGCGGTGGAGAGGCACTCACCCTGGGCGTGACGGTAGGCGAGCCCCACCCGTGAAGCGCGGTTTTTCCATCGTCGAAGTGATGGTGGCCGCTGGCCTTTTTCTGATTCTCATGACCCTGGCCTGGGGCGGCTTCAGCGTGCTCAATCGGGGCGGCGAGGGCTTGCGGGCCAGCAGTGAGCCGCGCCAACAGTTGCGGGTCCTGCTGGCCAATCTGCAAAACGATCTCCGCATGGCCTCCTATATCTACCCGGCCGATACCTACACCATTTTAGGGCAGAGCCTCACGACGCCGGCCACCGGGGGCACGGCCCGGGCCCTGGTCTTTGCCGTGCCCGAGAACAGCACCCCGCCGCTCACTTACAAGGTGTGTACCGTCTTCGCCCGGCCCCGCCAACCGGCCGACCCCAATAACCCAAACGCTCACGAGGTGGTCTACTACACCGTCGAGGGAGTGGACCCGCCGACTTCGGACTTTCCCAGTGAGATCGACCCAAATCTGTTGCCGCCCAACGGCAGTTTGCGGCTCTTCGATGCTTATTTGGACGGACCGAACGCCTTGCAACTCACCTTGTCAGATGAGGGCAATGGCGTGATTTTTCAGGTAGACTTTAGAAGGCAGCCTGTTCGGGGGGAAGAGCAAAAGGACAGCCTCGAGACGGCCATCACGATGAGGAACAATCGATGAAATCACCACGAAGAGCCTTCGTGCTGGGCACGGCCCTGGCGCTGATCCCGATCGGAGTGCTGTTGATCTTTTCGGTGGTGCGCTCGGTCACGGCCGGGTCGGGTTTCGGCATGCAGGCTCAGCACAAAGCCCGGGCCTTTTATCTGGCCCAATCGGGCCTGGAAATCGGCTTTCATTGCTTTCAGGCCGAGAACTTCTCGGGCACCACCCACGAGCCTGACGGCTCGGCTACCAACTCGGCCAGCCCCACCCTCCTGCAGGCCGCCGCCTTTCCCGGTCTGACCCGAGACGGAGCGGGCTGGTACACCTGGCGCTGGGATCCGGGCGACCCGGTGGCTGACTCTTACACTCGCAGCGGATTGCCGGAGCGCTTCCGCTTTCAAGTCCTTTACCCGACCCCGGGCTTCTTTCGCATCGTCTGTGAAGCCTCGGTGGGCTCGCGCACCAACACCCAACAGGTCGAGGGGACTCTCGAGTCGGGCTTTAACTATGTGGTCTTCGACAATGGCGACCTGGCCGACTTCACCCACTCCAACAGCGAGACCATCACCGGCAAGATTCACGCCAACGGCAACCTCTACATGCGTCCCTATAAGACCGAGGGTCTGGTGGCCTTGCTGAGGACGGTGTTTGACGACACCGACCCCGAGTTGAACATCTTTACCGACTCGATGACCGCCGGCGGCAATGTGGTACGCCACATCGACCCCTGGGATCAGGCCGACGATGGCGGAACCGTCCGGCTGACCAACTCGTCGACCTCGAAGTCCAATCTCTTCGAGGGCCACGCCCAGGGACAATCGGGACAGGGGAATGCCTATGATTCCTACCACCCCGACTGGTCCGACCCCGGCACCAGCGGCGCGCTGTCGCGCTGGGACTCGGCGGTGGCTGACAAGACTCTCGGGGCGAAGACTCGCTCGGCCCCTTCCCGCAAGGCGTTCCTGCCCGGCGGCTACTACGAGCAGAAGGCCGAACTGAAGATCGACTCGGGCAGCGCCGCCCCCTGGATCCACGAGACGACCTTTTACAACGAGGCTGAAGAGCGTTCGGTCACGGTCAAGGAGATCGACGTCAAGGCCATGGCCGCCGCGGGAGCCTGGCCCAGCAACGGCTTGATGCACTCTTCGGTGCCCATTCGCCTGATTAACGGCGAGAAGTTGTCGGGTCCGCTGACGGTGACCTCGGCCTCGACCATCTATGTCAAAGGAGACTTCAATAAGCAGTTTCCCGACCCGGCTTCCAGGGCCGCCGGAGTGGCTCAGATGCAGCCGGCGGCGCTCATGACTACCGATCGCATCTACAAGCTCACGGGGGACTATGTCGACCACACCACTCCGACCTATCCCACTGTGGTCGACCTCGCCCTGGGCGCCGGCTTTCCTGAAGCCACCGATGGTGAGACCTATCCCGGCGACGAGATCGACACGCTCGAGATCAACGGGGCCCTGGTCGACGGCAGCCCCACCACCGACGGCCGGGCCTGGGTCGACGACCCCGCCAACCCGTACTGGATCGCCGGCACCGGGATCGACAATCCTTTTACCGGGCACCTCGACCGCAAAGTGAAACAGTTGCCTTCTTCGCCGATGGAGGTCAGGGTCGTCTATCCCCAGTCCGACGATTACCTCGAGAACCTGCAGAAGGTTCGCGTGCGCACCATCGGCGCGGTGATGCATCTGCGGGTTGCCGATATGGCCAGCTTCGATAACTCCGACGCGGACCAACTGATCACGCCCTGGATCGAGAAATCCTATTACATTCCGCCCGATGACGACATCGGGGGCGAGCCGGGAGTGGTCTTCTCACACGACCCGGCCATGGCCACTCCGGCCGGGGCCATGAGTAGCGTGCCGTTCGCGCCCGTGGTGGCCCGCCGCACCCGCTGGTCAAGTCGCTAGCTGGCGGGCAGATAGCAAGTCAACATCTCCTCGAGCATGGGCCGTCGTAGAGGCTTGGGCAGATAGCCGTTCATGCCCGAATCCCAGCATTTATGCTGCTCTTGCTCGGGTGAACTGGCGCTCACCGCCACGATGGGGCGCTCAAACCCCCGTGCCCTCAGAATGCGAGTGGCTTCGTGGCCGTCCATCACCGGCATATGGCAGTCCATGAGGATCATCTTCAGGTCGGGGTGGGCGGCCACCTGGTCGATGGCTTCCTGGCCGTCGCGGGCCAGGCTGACCTGCAGACCCAACTTCTTGAGCAAGCCGGCCGCTACCCGCTGGTTCATGACGTTATCGTCCACCACCAACACGTGGCCTCGGAACTGGCGTTCCGCCGGCTCGCTGGTGACCGAGGCCTCGAGCGGAAGGTCGAAATAGAAAGTGGCGCCCTGGTTCTTTTGGCTCGAGACCGCGAGTTCCCCGCCCATCAACTCCACCAGCTCGCGAGCCAGGGCCAGTCCCAGCCCAACGCCTTGATGACGTCGCGTCGAAGAGTCATCCAGTTGGACGAATGGCTCGAAGATTCGCGACACGTCGGCCAGGGCGATGCCCGGCCCTTCATCCTTGACCGAGAATCTAATACTGTTGGATCGCTCCTCGAGGCGCACGAATACAGGCGCTCCGGGGGCGAATTTGAGGGCGTTGCTGACCAGATGGCCGAGAACTTGCTTGACCATCGCTGGATCGCCCTTGACCCGGTCGGGCACGTTATCGCTGATCTCCAGACACAATTTGACCGATTGCTGGCTGGCTTCCTCGTGATAGGTTCCCAGCACGTCACGGAGGCAGGCCTCCAGGCTAAAGTCTTCCTGGCACATCTGAACCTTGCCCTCGCGCACGAAGTTGAGGCTCATACTCCCGCAGATCAGCCGCTGCAGATCGTCTGCGCACGCCAGCAGATCCCGGATTTTCAGGGTCTGCTCTTCGTCGAGGTGGGTGTCGAGCAGGTCCGAACCCATCCCCAGAATGCCGTTGAGGGGAGTCAGCATCTCGTGGCTGAAATTGCTCAAGACCCGACTCTTGGCTTGAGAGGTTGCTTCAGTCTCTTTGAGGGCCGCCTCGAGCAAGAGCTGACGATGGAAGTGGTCCCGCAGGCACGAATCGATCCGCGCGATGGCCGGGCCAAACACCCACCGCCACTCTGCGTAGAGCACCAACAACATGCCCGCAAACAACCACCATTGCAGCGCTTTGAGGCGAGAGACCCGGCTCGAGGCATCGGCCGTCAGCTGCTGGACTAACTGTTCCTGGGCGCTGACATAGCGCGGTAGATGTCTTCGCATCACCTCGACCTGACCCGCCTCGGCGGCCGAGCGGATGATGACCTGCTCGGCGCCAGCCAGGATCAGGAACTCTCGGGCCGACTCCGAATAGTCGGGAGCCGGCAGACCGAGCTCGGAACTGCCGTTCTCGAGAGCCAGCCGACCCTGGCGCCATTGGGCCAGCGATTGCTCAAGGTTGAGTTCGTCCGAATCGGCCGGATCGAGGGTCTGGCGAACCACGCGCTCACCCAGGGCACGTTGCCTGCTGGCCAACCGGATCACGGCCGAGTCGTGGCGCGAGCCTTCGAGCACCCGTTGCTCGACGATCAGGCCAACCAATCCGGCCAGAAACAACAGGGCCAGACCGCCCAGGCAGACTCGGCGCAGCCTTCTCTCGATGTCGGTGGTGTCTTGGACCGGCAAGCTCATCGAAAAGAGCTATCGGCCAAAGTGTGGACGAATTAATTACGCTCCTGACAAATTTACGCATTGTTCATCTTACCGGGCCCCTGGCAAGAGAGACTGGAGTTGTGATCATTACCGCATCCAACTTTTCGCCTGTCAGCGGGCGACCGCACCCGGCCTGCGGCTGCAGTCCGGCGCCGGTGGACGAGTTCGTGCCCTCCGAACCGTCCCTCGCATGGGGCTACAACGGTCATCGCTTGACTAACGTCGAGGCCCATCGGGCCCTACCTGACGAGCTACCCGACTTCTTTCGCCAGGGGGACGAACGGCTGGCCGGGCTGGCCTCGGCGCCAGACCGATGGAAGATGCGTGAGCTTCCCCACCTCAAGGACACCACCAAAGTCGACCACTACCTTAGCCTCGAGCAACTCGAGGGCCATCAGTTGCCCGACAACCGCTTCGACTTCTTGCGCATGGTCGAGCATGACGGGCTCGACGGTGGTCGAGACCCCCAGTACGTCGGGATGCTGCCTTACCGCGTGGCCGAACTCTACGAGAACCTGACCCTCGATTTCGCCCTCTGGCGCCAGAGTTCGCGACTGTTCGGGCCCGAACACCCCACTACTCTCGGTTATCAAGAGGACGCCTTGCACGATGCCGGCTTGCTCGGACACTATGTGGGGGATGCAGCTCAGCCCCTTCATGCCACCGTCCACCATGACGGTTGGGACACCAGCAAAGCCGCCAATCCCGAGGGCTTTCGCACCCGACGGGGCCTGCACTCCGAGTTCGAGACGGCGCTGGTCAACCGGGTGGCTAATCCGAGCGAGATCCGGGCCCACATCGCCGACCCCCACGCCTACCGAGGCAATCCCCTGGACTGGGCTCGTGACTTTGTGGCCGAGTCCAACAGCCAGGTAGTGCCGCTTTATCGCCTCGAGGCCCGCGGGCAGCTCGACCCGGACCATCCCGGCCAGGAGGGCGTTGCTTTCGTCAACCAGCGACTGGCCAAAGGAGCCCAAAACCTGCGCGACCTGTGGTATAGCGCCTGGCTCGAGAGTGCGTCGCTAGAACGAAGCTTGCGCGAGCCGAGCTAGCTGCAAGAATCGGAGCCCCCACGGCGAACAGCTGAGCATGCGCAAACTACTTGTTCTAGTGGCTCTGGCCTGGTTGAGCGTGCCAGCCCTGGCCGACAAACCCGATGTCTCGAAGATTTATGGAAAGATTCAGATCGTCGAGTCCTTTCCCGACTATAAGGTAGAGGTGGTCGACAGCTTCCCTGACCTGAAAGTCCAGAAGGTCGAATCGTTCGCGGACGGTCCGGGAGAGTGGCAGATGGTCGACAGCTTTCCCGACTTCAAGATCCAGATCGTCGAGTCGTTCGGCGACTTCAAGATTCAGTGGGTGGAGAGTTTTCCTGGGGTGCCGTAGGCCGGCGCCGGTACCCCCAGTTGACCAGGGCTACCAACAGCAGCGGGACGGTCACCATGATGGGCAGGGTGAGCAGGAACGGCAAGGCCTGTGAGGCGATGCCGATAAAGACCCAGTTGGCCAGGCTGCGATCGAGATGGGTGCGACAGAGCACATGCGAGATTTCCTCCACCGTCATCAGCCCGTCGCCGTCGGTGCGGGCGTCCTCGCGGGCCAGTTCCTGGCAGCTTTGATAGATCACGTCCCCACTGGTGCCTGAACTAGCATAGGCCAGCACGTCGAGGCCGTGCTCGACCCCCCAGCTGACCAGACCGCGCAGGGCCGGGTTCTCGAGCGGGATGTAGTCGTCCATTTGCTCGGTCGAGAGCTGGGCGAAGCGTCGCGACGATGCGTTCTGTAGATAGACGATCTCGATCTTCTGGTCACCCGAGGCCAGGGCTCGGGCATAGGCCACCCGCTCGTTGTGCGAGAGCGTGCTGTTCTGGTCCGAGGCGAGCACGGCCGACACCAGGCCTTTGAAGGCGGCCTCGCCGGCCAGTTGGCCCAGGTGCTCATGGCGGATGACGTGGCGGGTGGCTCCGGCGGCGCCCACGATGATGCCCGCGATGCATCCCACCAGCGGTAGGGCGATGGCCCACACAACCAGTAGAATGGGCCTGCCGTAGGTGTCGAAGCGCGGCCCGACATCGAGGTAGCCGCGCCTTCTGAAGGCCAGAAAGATTAGAAAGCAGAAGAGTCCCAAGAGAAATCCCAGGCAGGTGTAGCCCGACAGGCTCAAGATGACCGCGGGGGTGTTGCGCCAGATCAGGCTGGCCAGGCCGGATACTATATTCGCAACGCCTTCCCAGGACATGTTTCGTATTGTATCAGATGGGGAGCAGATCGGAAAGCGCAAAGGAGGCAATCGATGAGACAACTCGACGATGCCAGGCTGGCCGCAGTCTACCGCACCGGTCTGTTGAATACTCCCGCCGAAGGGCGGTTCGACCGGATCACCCGGGTGGCGCGACGCCTTCTCTCGGTTCCCATCGCGACCGTCACCCTGGTGGCTGACGACTATCAGTTTCACAAATCGGCCATGGGCCTGGTGGGGGACCCATGCTCACCCATCGAGTCGTCATTTTGCGCGCGCGCTATCGTCGAAGATGACGTGATGGTGATACCCAATGCCAGCCTCGATGCCCGCTTCAAAGACAATCCGCTGGTGACCGGCGCCCCGTTCATCTGCTTTTATGCGGGCAAGCCGATCTCGTTCGAGGGGCAACGGGTTGGCACGCTGTGCATCGTAGACCGTGAGCCGCGCCAGATCTCTCCCGCCGAGGTCCAGGACCTTTGCGACCTGGCCCAGTGGGCCGAAAGCGAGATCCACTCCCAAGAGCGTGATGCCGCCCAGTTCGACCTGATGACCGAGGTCGACCGACTGCGCGAGATGGCCATGGTCGACAACCTGACGCGCACCTGGAACCGCAACGGGCTGACCGAGGTCTTCAATCGAGAGTTGGCCCTGGCCGAACGCGAGCAGACGCCGCTGTCCTTGATCATGTGCGACATCGACCATTTCAAGAGCGTCAACGACACCCTGGGCCATGACGTGGGAGATCTGGTGTTAAAGCGAGTGGCCGACCGCATCCGCCTGAGCGTGCGCCCCTATGACGCCATCGGTCGCACTGGTGGCGAAGAGTTCGTGGTGTTGCTGCCACGCACTCACGGACCCATGGCTCAGGTGGTGGCCGAGCGGATTCGCCAGGCGGTTGAAGCTGTGCCAATCGACATCGACAACGGCCAGACGCGACCCGTGACCTTGAGCCTGGGGGTGGTCGATAGTCGCTGCCGGTCCGGCCAGGTGCCAGGCCTGTCGCAGTTGACCAAAGCCGCCGACTTAGCCCTCTATCAAGCCAAACGTGAGGGGCGCAACCGGGTGGTCGCGCATCCCACCATCTAGAGCAGCAATCCGACCTTTTCCAGAGGGCGGCGCAAGGCGCCGGGGGCGACTCCGAGTGCCTCCTCGAACAAGGCAACGGCTCGCTCGTAGTGTTCGATAGCCTCGGCTGAGCGCCCCTGGCCCGCTAGCGATTCCAAGAGCAGGGCGTGGGCCTCTTCGCGCAGGTCGTCGAGGCCCCCCACCTGACGGCTCGCGGCATCGACCCGTCCCAGGCGTCCAAGACCTATCCTTACGGTACCAACATCACGGCGGTTGCACTCGGTCGGACTATTTTGGCCAGTGTGAAGAGACCACCGGAACCTCATCGTGGCCAGGCCGGTCGAGTGCAACTATCAGGACCAGAAGACGGAGTTTGCGGGGGTCACCGGCTGGTGCCCGACGAGTGGGGGGCGGCACCGGTCCAGACCGACGCCGCCGGCCATACCCTCTACCTCAACCCGGCCCACATCATTACCATTTTGCCCCGCTAAAGACCGCGGGCAGGGGGCGATCCTTCGGCGCGGAATCAAGCGTTCACTGTGCGCCGATTCTTTTGTCCCAATTGCGGGAACGAACTCTTCTTCAATAGCTTCGACTGTGTAGCTTGCGGCCTGGCCGTAGGCTTTCAGCCTTCGACCTGCTCTTTTCGCCCGCTCGAGCTTGCCTGCCAGAACCGCTTGCCCCACGGCGTTTGCAACTGGCAGGTCGAGAACGGCAATGGCTTGTGCCAGGCCTGCAGCCTTAACCAGGTAATTCCAGACCTTTCGCTACCGGGCAACATCCGCAAGTGGGCTCGCCTGGAAGTCGCCAAGCGCAGAATGCTCTATAGCTGCCTGAGGTTTGGCCTGGAACTCGACGGCCTTTCGTTTCGCTTTGTGGCCCGCACGCCTGACGAGCCGGCCATCACCGGCCACGAGCGAGGCGTCATCACCATCAACATCAGCGAAGCCGATACCGCTCAGCGCGAAGCCCAGCGTGAGCGGATGCACGAGCGCTATCGCACTCTGGTCGGTCACTTTCGCCACGAGGTCGGGCATTTCTATTGGTCTCGGGTCGAGCACAACGCCTCGCTGCTCCACGAGTTTCGCGAACTGTTCGGCGACGAGCGCCAGGATTACCAGAGCAGTCTCGATCAGCACTATGCCAGCCAGACGCGCGACCAATCAGACGACCACATCAGCGTCTACGCCGGAGCCCACCCCTGGGAGGATTGGGCCGAGACTTTTGCCCACTACCTGCACTTGTGCGATGTGCTCGAGACCTCGGGCGAGTTTGGCCTGGCTCAACACCGTTTGACCTATCCACCCGATTTCGAGGCTGCTCTGCTGGCCTGGACCGGCCTGTCGGTGGCCCTCAACGAGGTCAACCGCTCCATGGGCTTGCAAGACCTTTATCCTTTCGTGCTCTCGCCCGCCGTCAATCAGAAGTTGGCCTTCGTGCACCGGGTAGTCAATCACGATCCCAGCCTGGTCCAGTTGCAGTTGGACTTTAATCCCAGCTGAGCGGATAGGTCTCGGCGAGTCTGCGCCGCAACTCGCCCACCATGGCCTCGGTGGGTCGCCCGTTTTGGACCGGTCGATAGAAGTCTTTGTACTGAGTCAGGGTCGAGTAGGCCGCCCCCACCTGGCTTCGGCACCAGTCGAGTCGGCGGGCGAAGGTCTCGTCTTCGATCACCCTCAGGCCGCTGGGGCAGGGCTGACAGTCGGCCCGCGGCAACAGCCCTCGAAAGCCGGGAACCAGGTCGACGGGATGTTCTTCGCCCACGACTCCCGAGTCGACGAAGCGTAAGCCCGCCCTCCGGCTCAGGCCGGCCGCGAAGGCGGCCGCCGCCGCGAACGGTCCTCGCGGAGCCTCGACCGGTTGGCCTCCGGCATCGACAAACTCGCGCACGAAAGCGATTCCGCCCTGGCGCCGGCTAAACAGGGCGCGCAGGCCGCCGGGTTGCCAAAAATACAATCCCGGGCCGTGGGCGGCGAAGTCGCCCAGTTCGACCGCCATGCTCAGCCCCTGGTCGGCCACCACGTAGCGCTCTAGCAGGGCAAAGGGTTGCGAGAGGGTCCGTGACCAGTGGTCGGTTTCAACTTTGGCTGCATCGACCCAATAGGGGGGGACCGTCTGGTTGTCTACGGCCAGCCGCGACCAACCCCCGTGGCGGCAACGCTCCTTGAGTTCGTAGCCGGAATAGAGCAAAAAGGTGTCTACCGAGAGCTTGTAGCGTTTCATGTTGACGGTCAGGCGCGAGCGCATGTCGCTAGTCCGCTTGCTGCCGGCCGCGTCGGGGGCGAGTTGGGCCCGGCCCGTCTCGAACACCAGGCGCTGGCAGAGGTCGGGGCCGGTGAGCTCCCAGTCGAGGCTCTCGACCCGCTCGTCGCCAGCCAGCAGCACGAAACCGGTGGCCAGTTCGCGCACCGGTCCTCGGGGCTGACCCAGGGGGTCGGCCAGGGCCTCGAGCAGGGGCCCCACCCGGCTCAGGGGCGAGTCGGCAGCCAGCCGGCACTCGAGGATCAGGGACTTCGACTTGATGCTGACCCTGAGTTCGTCGGCCCCGGCTGCGCCAAAACCCTGGGCGAGCTTGAGCACGCCACCGACCTGGCTGTCTTCATGCAGTTCCTCGCGGAGTGCTTCGAGTGGGCCGGTGCCTGCTTGCATGCTCAACGTTTCAAGCTGGTTTGGAGAGAGCCTGCCTCGAGCGACGCAGGGTGTAGCGGGCTGCCTGGTCCGAGATGAAGTGGACTTCGAGCCCGAGGCCCGGGTAGTTCCAGG
Source organism: Vulcanimicrobiota bacterium (assembly GCA_050250895.1). Classification (GTDB taxonomy): domain Bacteria; phylum Vulcanimicrobiota; class Xenobia; order Xenobiales; family JADMJV01; genus CAYRFU01. Next base: position 170,020 of record JBFWNU010000010.1, read on the forward strand.
TCAGCTCGAGAGGTGGCTCGTCTTGAGTCGGGTGGCTTAGCATTCGGGCCACCGCCCGGGTCGGGCTGCCGAGGCGGGCCTCGAGTTCGGCCAGCATCAGCGGCCCCCCCGTGACGGCGCTGACTCGATGCTCCGCGAATTCGATATAGAGCGCGGCTGGTCCGTGCCCAAAAACGGTGTAGCCCATGTGTTCGTGAAAGGGGCCTTTGAGCAGTTGCTCGACCCGGGCTCGGGTCATGCCCGGCCGAATTCGCCCGATCGAGAGATCGAACGGGGGAATGGGCAGAGTTTCGATGGTCTGGCTGGTTGTCATAACCCCGGAACCATAACAGAGGGCAGGCTCCGGGTTCGGTGACGACCGTCACCATTCTCTAAAGGCGAATCCCGCCCGAGGTCGAAATACCTATTATGGATTACCGTGACCCGCCAAATTTCATCAACACCCTGATCGGCTCGCTTTATTCGTTTAAAGACTACCCTCGCTTCGCCCAGCGCTCGGGGGGCAGTTTCTTCCTGCACTATGTGGTGCTGTTGACGCTGGTCTGCAGCCTCTACGCAGGCATTGCCACCTACGGCATCCACACCCATGTCGTGCCTTATATCGACAAAGCCATCGACGAGGTTCCCCAGGTGACGGTCACCGACGGCAAAGCCAGCGTCGAAGTGGAACAGCCCTATGAGCTCAAGATCGAAGGGGAAACGATCCTGGTGATCGACACCGAGAGCGACCCTCAGACCTACCTCGAGGGCGATAAGCCCGTCATGGTGCTGAGCCAGAAGCAGTTTTCTATCAAAGAGCAAAACGGCCAGACTCGCAGTTATCCCTTTAAAGGCGACTTTCAGCTCGACAAGGAGATGCTGCACGGCTGGGTGCAGGTCGGCAAGAGTTGGACCCTGCCGGTCCTGTTCATCTGCGTTGCCCTCTGGCAGTTCCTGTGGAAGGCCGTCCAGGTCCTCATCGTAGCTGGCCTGGTCACGGCCATGAACAAGAGCGAGCCTCCCTTCGGCGACAACTTGAAGCTGGCCGTGTGCGCTCTGGGTCCGGCTCTGGGCTGGGGGTTGCTGGTGTTCGTGCTGGGCTGGACCGTTTTCCACATCCCCGGCGCCGGAATGATCTGGTGGGCTATCATGGTGCTGCTGACCTTGCAAGCATCCAACCAGATGAAGGATAGGCTCGGCGACAACACCGGTTTCACGCGCCCTGACCCGACCGAGCCATCTTAAGCATTTCTTAAGGAAACTCTCAGGCGGGCCTAAGCTTGGTGACGTAAACTGGAGTCATGTTTGGATATGACGCCAATCACCCCATGTTGGTCCTGTTGGATTCCAACCGCCAAACCCGCGCTTTGTTGCGGGCCCTGATCGAAAGAGGCCACATTACCGCCCGCCAATTTCGTCTCTACCTGGGGGAAGAGGGGGCCAGCCAGCTGGCCAGCCTCAACGGCGGCTTCTGGCCGCCGCGAGTCCTGGGCCGCGATTCTCCTGAGACGGGCGTGGCCCACGGTCGCATCGGTCTGGCCCTTCGGCCAGCCGGCCGGGCTGCCCGCCACGGCGTTCTCTCGACTCTATGCGAGTTTGGCCTGTGCGACGATCACCCGGGCGGACTGGCCGTTAATCCGAGAACAGGAACGAACGTCTGTTCGTAGAAGCTTGTAGGTGAATCCGTTTCAAGATCGGAGCACCGCAATGCTGGAAGTTCGCCGGGCGCGACGCCGTGAATGTCGCAAGAATATTGCTTGTGAGCTGTCGGGCAAAGTCTTCGTGGCCTGCCTGCGAGACATTTCCTGGCTAGGAGCCCGCCTTTCAGGTCAGGACCTTCCCGAGGTGGGCACCTTGCTGCGCCTGGCCCCCGTGGTCGAAAGCCTGACCCGTAGCTGGGTCTTTGCTCAGGTGTGCTGGGTGCGGCGCGGCGACACCGACGAGGCCGGCCTGCGCTTTCTCGAGCCCCCCTTCCGGCTGGCCCACTCCTGGGTGGCCCAGCTGGCTCCGTCGGATGACCCCGCCGAGCGTCGTAAAGCCATTCGCGTGCCCACCGAGATTCATGTCGAGGTCAAGGTCGACGGTCTGCGCTCGCCGCTCGAGGCTACCAGCCTGGATCTCAGCCGGGACGGCGCCCGTCTGCGCATGCCTCGGGTGTTGCAAAGGGGCAGCACCGCCGAACTCTATCTGTGTCTACCGTGGTGCTTGTTGGAGGTTCCCGCCCAGGTGGTTCGCCAGTCTGGCCACGACCGCCTCAGCCACTCGCTCAAGTTCGGTCGACTCTCGCCCTACGACCAGGACGCTCTGGCCGGATTTCTCCAGGAGAGTCTCTAGCTCTTCAGCATTTTGCGGGCCTCTTGTCGCACCTCTTCGGCCAGGCTGGCCGGGGTCAGGACCCGGGCGTGGCTGCCGTAGCTGAGGACCCACTGCAACAGCTCGGCCGTGCTTCCGACCTTCATTTCTAACACCAAAGAGCCGTCGGGCCCGGGCTCGAGCCGCTGGGTCGAGTGCCAACGCTTCTCGGCTACCCAGCGTGCGCGTTCGGCCGAAAACCAGATCTTGACCGTGACCGCCTTCTGCTGCGAGAGGATGCCCAGCGCGTTCTGAAAATACTCCTCGGCCGAAAAGTTGGGGTGGGCGGCTACGCTCCCTCGCTCTTTTCTCAGCGCATGCACCCGGCTGACCGCAAAGGTGCGAAAGTCGCGGCGCAGGCGGCAGTAGGCCACCAGATACCAGTCGCCCAGGTGATAGCGGAGATGGAGCGGCTCGACGATGCGCTCGCTCATTTCGTCACGGTGGGCCGCGTAATAGCGAATCCAGAGGGGCCGCTTTTTGAGGGCCGCCTGAATGGCCTGAAAGTGAGCCGCGTCCAGGCGCCGGTCGGGCCCACCGGGAAAGTCGAGGTGGCTGGCCAGTTCGGCCAGCGAGACCTTGACCGCGTCGGGCAGGCTGGCGGCGAGCTTCGAGATGGCCGATTCGAGGTGGACGGCGAACGAGGCCGACAGGGCGTCGCGCATGACCGTTCCCGACAGGTAGGTGGCCAGGAGTTCGCCCTCGGTCATCATGATCTCGGGTAAGAACCAGGTCTCGTCAGAGTAGTAGTAGCCTCGGCGCGGGTCGTTTTCGAGCGGCGCCCCCAGCCGGTCGCGCAGAAAGTCGAGGTCGCGCGAGATGGTGCGGACGCTGACTTCGCAGCGCGCAGCCAGGTCCTCGCGACTGGGATAGGTGTGGTCGCGAATGACAGGATGGATCATCAGGATGCGCTCGAGACGGGCAGCGTTCTCTATCGGCTTGGGCATATCGGTTTCTCCCGGCAGACTCAATCGGTAGCCACGGTCGCTGTAGCGGTAACCGCCGCTATCGGCCTCATAGACCAGAGGGGCCTTCAGGTTCTTCCTCAGCCAGCTTATGTCCCGCATGACGGTACGGTAGGATACTCCCAGCTGGTCGGCCAATCGACTCGTGCTCGGAGCCACCGGCCCTCGCAAGGCCTCATCGATAGCCAGGATACGCTCGATTCGATTCATACCCCCAGCCTAGCGGCCGGGGCTGCCACAACCTGTCAGGGCCCGGCCTCAGCCGGCAGGCAGACGGTGAAGGTGGTGCCTTCGCCCAGGCGGGTGTTGACCTCGATTTTGCCGCCGTGACCTTCCACGATGCGTTTGACGATGGCCAGCCCCAGGCCCGTGCTTCTCTCGCCCGCGGTGGCCTGAACGCTGGTCTTCGCAAAGGGCTCGAAGAGTCGATCGATTTCGTCGGCCGGAATACCCGGGCCCTGATCGGCCACCTCGACCAGCAACTGGTCGGCCTGCGAGCGCATGCGGGCCGTAACGGTGGTATGCCTTTGCGAGAATTTGACTGCGTTGGAAAGCAAGTTCTCGAACACCTGCTGAATCTTGCCGGGGTCGACCTGAATACTCTCTGGGACCGGTTCGACGATCTGATCGATCAGTTCGATCTGCTTGGCGATGGCACGATAGCAGTTGAGCTTGACGCTCTCTTGAAAGAGCGCCCGGGGGTCGACCTCACGGATGGACAGTTGTAGATGGCCCGACTCGATCTGAGAGATATCCAGTAAATCATTGAGCAGATCGAGCATGCGCGAACCGGCGCTGTAGACCAGGTCGGCGACTTCGGTCTGCTGTTGGGTCAAGGGCCCCAGCATGCCTTTGCCTAGAATCTTGGCATAGCCGGTGATCACCCCCAAAGGATTGCGCAGGTCGTGGGCGGCCATGCCCAGCAAGTGATTCTTCTGGTCGTTGAGTTTGACCAGCTCCTGATTGCGCCAGACGAGGTCCCGGCGCAGCTGGCATAAGGTCAGCTGGGTCTTGACTCGGGCCAACACCTCCTCAGCCTGAAAGGGCTTGCTGACATAGTCGACCCCTCCGGCCTCGAAGCCCCGCACCTTGTCCTGAGTCTCGTTGAGGGCCGACAGGAAAATGATGGCCGCCTCGGCCGTCTTGGGACTGGCTTTTAGCCGCCGGCAGGTCTCGAAACCGTCGATACCCGGCATCAAAACATCGAGCAAGACTACGCTCGGGCCAGTTCGCTCGGCCACTTCGAGTGCATCCAGCCCAGACTTGGCCACCACCAATTTGCACGGGAGTTGCTTGAGGGTAGAGTAGAGAACCTTCAGATTGTTCTCGTTATCGTCAACCAGCAAGACGACAGGCGTTTCTGACGACTCTGTCATGACCGGCGACTTCGACGATGGCTCACAGTAGCCTCTCACAGTAGAGCTAGCAGGCTAGTATAGTCGAAGTCGTCGAGCATCGCCGACAGGCGGGCGCCCAGTTCGACGTGTTGGGCTTCGACCTGGCTGGCCAGTTCCAGCAACCGGGCGTGGTCGCCATCGCGGGCTGCCTCTTGCAGTTGCTCCTTGAGTTCGGGTGATAGGCTGCCGAGTTGGGGTTCATCGACTCGGGCCTCGCCCGCCTCGGCGTAGCGATAGTCCAGGCCCAGAGCCTGCCCCAGCAGCTCGAGCAGTTGGCCCGCCACCACCGGCTTGTAAAGAGTGGCGTCGAGAACGTCAGGCTCGAGTTCGCGGCCGCCAAAAACGTCGGCCGTGATCAAGATGGTTACTAGCTCAGGGAATCGAGCTCGCAGCCGCGCGGCCGTCTGGTAACCGTCAAGCCCCCTCATCCCGTATTCGAGCAGCACTGCGGCCGGTTGCCACCCCTCGACCAGCGACAGCATCTTGGAACCGTCGTCGACGGCTCGCACCTCGAAGCCCACCGAGGTGAGCAACTCGACCAGCACGTCGCGACCGGCCTCGTCGTCGTCGGCAACCGCAATACGAGCCGGCAGGGTGCCGGGCGCGAGCCCCAGGATTCGCCGCAGTTCAGGCCGCCGACCCGGTGCCGAGGCACGGGCTAAAGGCGCCTCCAGCACGAAAGTGGTGCCCTGGCCGGGACGGCTGGTGAAGCTCAGAGTGCCGCCGAGCAATTCGGCGTAGCGCTTGGACAGAGCCATCCCCAGGCCGGTACCCCCGCCGCTTTTGAGGCCGCTCGAGGTTTGCTCGAAGACCTGAAAGACCAGCTCGTGTTCTTCGGGAGCGATGCCTACACCGGTGTCGGCCACCGTGACCGTGAGAGTGCCGTCGCTGTAGTGGGCCTGCAGGTCGACGCGACCGACCTCGGTAAACTTGACCGCGTTACCTAAGAGATTCATCAGGATCTGTCGCAATTTGCCGGGGTCGCCCTGAACCCAGGACGGCAGGGTAGCCTCAAACTGGCGGAGGATCTTCAGACCTTTGTGGGTCGCTCGCCCCTGAAACAGTAAAGCGACATCTTCGAGCAGGGTCGGTAACTCGAAGACCTCACTCACGGTAGCCAGATGGCCGGCTTCCAGTTTGGCCATCTCGAGCACATCGTTGAGTAAGCCCAGCAGGTGGCTGCCGCTGCGACTGATGATCTCCAGGCCTTTGCGTTGTTCAGGGTCGAGTTCTTCGCCTCGTAGCAAGAGTTCTGAAAAGCCGAGAATGGCGTTGAGGGGGGTGCGGATCTCGTGGGACATGTTGGCCAGAAACGAATCCTTGGCCCGCAGGCGCGCCAGTTGGCGCTGTTGCTCCCAGGCCAGTTGCTCGCCCACCAGCAGGTGGGTCTGGCCCCCGAGACGTCGGGTCAACCCCTCGACGGTCACCTCGGTCTGCGCTTCGGGCTCGGCTAGGTGCAGGCTGGTGTAACGCCGCAAGAGCCAGATGGTGCGTTCGAAGAGGGTGGTCACATAGAACAGCGTGGGTCGGTCCTCAGGGGTAATACTGGCGTCGAGATAGGCGTTGCGCAGCCGCTCCATCAGGTCGCTACGGTCGCCGAGGATCTCGAGCGCCAGTTGCAGTTCGGCCTTGCTCGGGTCGGCGAAGGCTTCCAGACTCGACAGCAGCACGGCGTCGAGCCCCTCGACGAGATTGCGCAGCAGTTGTTCGATCTGGTGCGAGGGATTGGAAGTGCAAAGACCAGACACCATGTCGTGAAGATTGGCCTCGCAGGCCATCACCAGCGAGTGGGCCGTGATCAAAGGCAACAATCGGGCCGGGTTGCCGCCGCGTTGGATGAGGCCGGCCAGACCTTGCTGAATGCGCTCGCCCTCGTCCACTAACGCCTCATGCAAGGCTGAGCCGGTGTCGCGACGGCGGGCCAGCTCCATGAACTCGGGAAACCGCTGTAGGATACCGTCGAGTCGCATCTGAAGGCTCTCGAGGTCGAGGGGAGATTCGCTGGCCTCGGCCTGGCTGGTGGCGCGGGCCAGACTCTCGAGCACCTGGCCCGGGCTGGCGCCGCTGGCCTGGCCCTGCCGTTCGAGCCAGCTGTAGGTGGCCGCGTCGAGGGTGATTTCTAGCTGCATGCGAGCTGCTTCGCCCCGATTTGGCCCCGGACCCCCAACGAAGGATTCCGCCGCCAGGCCCGGGAACGCGTGGCCATGCGCGTGATGTTGACGGTGGTCGCAGTCGTCCTCTTGACGCTGGTTGGCTGCTCTGAAAAGCCACCGATCCGCGTGGGCGTTCTTCACTCCCTGAGTGGCAACATGGCCATCAGCGAGAGTTCGGTGGCCGACGCCACCATCATGGCCATCGACGAACTCAACTCCGGAGGGGGATTGCTCGGCCGCCGCATCGAGGCAGTCAAGGTCGACGGCAAGTCGGACGGCGAGGTTTTTGCAGCCGAGGCCGAGCGGCTGATCACCGAGCAGAAGGTCGATGTCATTTTCGGGTGTTGGACCTCGGCTTCGCGCAAGACCGTCTTGCCGGTGCTCGAGAAGCACCAGCACCTGCTCTTTTATCCCGTCCAGTATGAAGGCCTCGAGCAATCACCCTACGTGGTCTATACGGGTGCGGCTCCGAATCAGCAGCTGATTCCGGCCGTCAAGTGGTGCTCGGACCATCTGGGTAAGCGTTTTTTCCTGGTCGGCTCGGATTATGTCTACCCCCGCACCGCCAACGCCATCGCCACAGCCCAGATCACGGCTCTCGGGGGCGAGGTGGTCGGCGAACACTATCTGTTGCTTGGCTCGCAAGAGGTGAAGAGCGTGATCGACGAGGTGCTGGCCACCCATCCCGACGTCATGCTCAACACCATCAATGGCGACACCAACGTGGCCTTCTTTAAAGCCTTGCGCACGGCCGGGATCACGCCTGCAGAGATCCCGACCATGTCGTTTAGTCTGGCCGAGAACGAGCTGCGCGGCTTTGACTCGAAGATGGTGGCGGGAGACTACGCGGCCTGGAACTACTTCCAGAGTCTCGACAACCAGCGCAACCGCGACTTCGTAGCCCGCTTCAAGGCCCGCTACGGTCCCGATCGCGTCACCGACGACCCGATCGAGGCCGCCTATTTCGGCGTGTACCTCTGGGCCGAGGCCGTGCGCGAGGCGGGCTCATCCCAGGTCCACCGGGTGCGCCAGGCGGTCGGAGGGCAAAGCTATCCCGCCCCCGAGGGAACGGTCTATATCGACCCCACCACCCAGCACACCTGGAAGTCGGTCCGCATCGGACGCATCGTCGAAGGCGGTCAGTTCGCCATCGAGTGGAGTAGTGACAAGCCCGTGCGGCCGGTCCCTTATCCCTTCTACCGCACCCGCTCCGATTGGGACAGCTATCTGAGTTCGATGTATCAGGACTGGGGGGGACGATGGTCGAACCCGGGCAAGTAAGAAACGGCAAGCTTTCCCACCAGCTGCTGTTCTGGTTCGTCTTGATCGCGTTGATTCCGCTGGGCATCGTCACCTTGCTGGTCTATCAGCACTCGGTGCGCACCATCGAGGAACTGGTGACCTATAACCTGAACGCCGTGGGCAAGCGTCAGGCTCTGCGCGTGCAGACCTATCTTGAAGAGCGCGAGCGGGACGTGACCAATCTGGCCCGCAATCCGGTCGTGCTGGTGGCCGCCAGCGCGGGCCCGGGTCGCGCTTTGGAAGACTTTCTCGACTACTTTCGCGAGTCGGCCGGCTACCGCGACCTGATTCTGGCCGACCGGACCGGGCGCATCCTCTATTCGTCCCAGCATCGGCTCAAAGCCGTCAGTCTCACCGCCGGCCCCCCCAGCATCGCCAGTCGCGCCTTCAATCAGTCCACCAGTCTGCTGACCACCGAGAGTTCGACCTTCGGCCCCCATCCCGACACGGGCGAGCCCACCCTCTTTCTGGCCGCCCCCTTGCTCACCGACCAGGGTCTCGAGGGGGCCGTTCTGCTCGAGATGGCGCCCGAGCCGATCTATCAGACGGTCAACGACTTCACCGGCCTGGGTGACACCGGCGAGACCATGCTGATCACCCGCGTGGAGGGACAGCTACGCTATCTCACCCCCACCCGCCACGCTCCCGAGGCGGCTGGCCGGGCGGTTGAAGGCGATCCCCGGTCGCTGGCCTTTCTAGAAAGCGGGGTCGAGGGCGCTCGCGCCCAGGCCGCCACCAGCGACTATCGGGGCCGCCAGGTGCTGGCCGTGTTGCGCTATCTGCCCCAACTCGAAGCAGCCGTGGTTACCAAGATCGACGAGCAAGAAGCGCTCCGCCCGGTGGCCAGTCTGCGGACCCTGGCCTGGATAGCTCTGGCCGCCACCCTGGTGCTGGTGGTGCTGGCCGCCGGCACCTCTGCCCGGGCCATCACCGAGCCCATCGACAAACTGATCGCCGGCACCGAGACGGTGGCGCGAGTGGACCTGGGTCACCGCATCGAGGTCAGAGCCGACAATGAGGTCGGTCGCCTGGCCGACGCGTTCAACGAGATGACCGGCCGCCTGCGCGAGTCCATCGAACAGCTCAAAGAAACCACCGAGACCAAGGAACGCATCGAAAGCGAGCTTCAGATCGCCCATGACATCCAGCTGTCGATCCTGCCCAAGATCTTTCCGGCCTTCATGCACAAGGCCGAGTTCGACGCTTTCGCCACCGTAGTCCCGGCTAAGGAGGTCGGGGGGGACCTCTACGATTTCTTTCTCATCGACGACGACCGGTTGCTCTTTCTCATCGGCGATGTGTCCGGCAAAGGAGTCCCTGCCGCGCTTTTCATGGCCGTCACCAAAACCCTCTTCAAAGCAACCGCCCTGGGCGGCGCCCCCCTGGGCCAGTTGATGGTCAAGGTCAATCAAGAACTTTGCCTCGACAACGATTCGGGAATGTTCGTGACCATCTTCTGCGCCATCCTCAACTACCAGACCGGCCGACTCGAGTATGCCAACGCCGGCCACAATCCGCCCTATCTGTTGGGGCAACAGGGCCTGACCGCACTGCCCCGGGTGAGCGGGATGGGTATGGGAGTCTTCGAGGAGGCCGACTATCAGGTCGGCAGTCTGGATTTGGTCGAGGGTGACACCCTGTTTCTCTACACTGACGGCCTGACCGAGGCAGAGAACGTGGCCCAACAGTTCTATGGAGACGATCGTCTCAAGCAGTTTCTGGTGGGTCAGGTCTCGGGGTCACCGCGAACCGTTGTCAACCAGGCCCTCGAGGAAGTGCGCAATTTCAGCCAGGGGGCCGCCCAATCCGACGACATCACCATGCTGGTGGTCAGCTACTACGGCACCAAAGGGGGCGGTGGCGGAAAATCCAACGAATTGTCGGTCACGCTGCGCAGCGATCTCGAAGAACTCACTCGCCTGGCCGAGGCTATCGAAGCTTTCGGAGAGTACAACTCGATGCCATCGAAGCTGCTCTATCAGCTCAATCTTGCTCTCGAAGAGCTGGTCTCGAACGTGATCAACTACCAGTCCTGTCGTCTGATTCAGGTCGACGTGAGCTTCGAAGGCGGCAACTTGAGGGTCCGCTTACAAGACGACGGAGAAGAGTTCAATCCTTTCGAAGAAGCCCCCGTCCCTGACCTTGACCTCGACCTCGAGGAGCGTGAGATCGGAGGCCTTGGGGTCCACCTGGTCAAGACCATGTTTGCCGAACACGACTATCGGCGTCGCGGTGGGCGGAACTTCATCACGCTGATGCGCAATGACCCAAATGGGGAATAGGAGTTTCACCGCCAGCGCCAAAGGAGCAGCCATGGAAATCGTCGAGCGCACTGAGGAAGGGGTTCGATGCGTCGCTTTGAGCGGTCGCCTCGACAGCAACACCTCGCGCGAGCTTGAACAGAAGCTTCTGCCGATGGTGGATGAGGAGGGGTCCAGGCTGCTGGTCGACCTCACCGACCTCAACTATATCTCCAGCGCGGGACTGCGCGTTTTCTTGCTGGCTGCCAAACGGTCCAAGAAACAGCAGTCCAAGATCGTGCTGGCCGCGCTCAACGAGAACGTCCGAGAGGTCTTTGACATCTCGGGTTTCTCGACCTTGTTTACCATTGCTACCAGCCCCAAAGAAGGCGCGACGGCCTGTAAGGAGTGACGTGAGTTCTGAAGTTTATCGCAATGAAGAGGTTCTGCAAAAGATTCTGAGGGCTTTAGCCTGGTCGGACGGCGAGCTCGATACCACCGAAGAGAAAGCCCTCGACGCTTGCTATGAGAAGCTGAAGCTGAAATACAACGTGGACGACTCTGAACTCGATGAAGAAACTCTGGCCGCGCTGCCCGCAGCTCTGCCCGCTCTGGCGGCTCGGCGTGCCTTTATCGCCGATTTGATGGAAGTTGCTTTCGCTGATCACATCTTGACCCACGATGAATTCACCGTGGTTCAGCGCGTGGCCGAACGCCTCGAGATCCCCGCGCAGGAACTCGAGGAACTTCGAGCGGCCACCCTCAAAGGGGTCGACCCCGACGCCTGGGCCCGCCTCTACTCGTAACGCTGCCTACTTGTTGGCAGCGTGATGCTGGGCGGCTCCCACGACGCCACCCAGAGCCACGGCTCCGACTCCGATGGCACTGAGCCAACCATCGCCGATCAGCGGCGCGGCGGCCAGCGGCGCGGCGGTCAGCATGGTGGCCACGACAGCTTTGCCGAGACCGCGCGAGAGTTTGGCTTTCTCGGCCAGGGAAGCGCCTTCCTGAGTGGCCATCTGCATGGCCCGAGGCGCGATTTTGGCGCCGACATAGCCTCCGAGCGCCAGACCGGCCGTGCCGAGCAGGCCGAAAGTGACCAGGGCGGCGGTAGTGGCTTCTTTGGGAAGGGCGTTGATGATGGGAGCGGCCACCTGCATCCCGGCATAGCCACCCGCGGCGGCGCCGTAGGCGATACCGGTCATCGTCGCCATGGATTCGGCCATCTGAGCCATCCCGCGTCCGATGAAATCCATCCGGCTTTGGGGGCCGTTCTCGACTCGGATGTCGACGGTGTCACCGGGCTCTACGGATACCCTCGTGACCGGGCTTTCGGCGTTGCGAACGGGCGATTTGGGGGCTTGGACCAGGTTGTTCAGGATTCTCATTGGCGTGCTCCTTAACTTAAGGTAAACATACCAACAGGCACTGAAAAAAACTTGACAGCCAGGGCGAATCCTTTTTACAAAGCCTTGGTGGCGCGCAGGATCTCTTCGTCGTAGCCGGCTTTTTGGTAGAAGTGGCGGGCCCGCTGGTTGTTGGCGAAGACATGCAGGCTCATCGAGACGGCTCCCTGGTCGCGGGCCCAATTCTCGGCGGCTTCCATCAGGGCCCGGCCGGCCCCCTTGCCTTCACTGGCGGCGGCCACCGCTAGCAGTTCGAGATGAGCGCTGGGTTTCTGGCTGAGCAGTTCGGGGCGCAGGCGAGCCGCACAGCAGCCCACCACCGCTGCCGATTCGTCGAGGGCCAACCAGCAAGCGCACTGAGGTTCGTAGCCGCGGGCCCAGGCTCGCAGCATGTCAGCGTCGCCGCGCCAGAGTTCCTGGGGTTGGCGACGCGTCGGCAGCTCGAAGTCGGCCAGCCGGGGCAGTAATTCCAGCATCTGATCGAGTTCGTCGGGCTGCGCCGGTCGCACCGACACTCGCACCGCCTGCGTGGGCTCCAGGCGAAAGGCTCGTTTGAGGCGCGGCGTAGCCGGGTCGACCCCCCAGCCAACCACCTGGCCCCGCCCATTGAGGCCGGTAGCTACCCTGAGGTCGAGGCTGCTCTGGTCGGCTTGTAGCGGAGACAGTCCTCCGCCGGACCAGTGAAAGGCTTTGACCCGGGCCGAGGCCATCACCGCCCAGGGAGCCAATCGGTCAAAACCCATCGGGGGGCGGTCGAAGGTAAAGCCGACCACCCGCCCACCATCGTTGACGGCCAGGGCTACTCCGCCGCGTCCGGGCTCGAGTAACTCGGCTCTGAACTCGCCCTTGCGGCGGGTCCACAGGCAAGGTTGCCACTGCAACTGGCGGCGGCAAGCTCCGGCCACCAGTTGGCCGTTGGGGCTCAGTCCGTAGGCGGCCGCTTCTTCGAAGTCGGCCGGCGGCTCGAGAGCCGTAGTCCGCTGGTCTAGAAAAACGGCCGGACCGCCCAGCCCGAGGCCAACGGCCTCACCCTGGTCGTTGATGGCGAAAAGACACAGCGATTCAGGCACGACCTGTAGTTGGTCGTCGCGCCAGACAAAGCCCAGATTGGTTCGCTTGTCGATGGGCACGCGACCAACCGCCTCGCCCCGGGAATTGACCCCCAGGCCTCGGCTGGCCTCGCCCATCGGCAAGAGCCGGGCGCTGTCGAGTTCGACCAGAACCGCCTTCCAATCAGAGACCTGCTTGCTCTCGCCAGCGGCCATTTTGCCGTCGCTGCTGATCGAGTGCAGCTGCAGAAAGCCCTCGGGCCACTTCTTCGGAGGCGGGTCGGCAAAGCTTCCCAGCGAGGTGTAGCCGACCGTTCGCCCCGGTTCGGAGATGGCCCGGGCCACGCTGGAGCCGTCGGGAGCGTAGCCGGCCAGATCGAATAACTTGTAGGCCATAGGGGTTCCATTTTCGAGTCACACCGATTCCCCTCCGGGCGGGAGTCCACCGACTGGTGGCGGAAGGAAGCCAAATGCGGGTATCGGGGCCGCAAAGAGTCCAGTTCTTTCGGAGCCTGGCCACCCTCTTCCACTCGGGGGTAGGTCTGCATCGAGCTGTCCAGCTGTTGGGAGAACAGCAAGACGATCCCTATCTCGGCGAGGTCTACAACGGAGTGGCCCAGATGCTGGCGGCCGGGCATACCCTCTCGCGGGCGGCCTCGAACTATCCCGCCATGTTCGCGCGTCTCAACGTTCGCCTGTTGGCCGTGGGCGAGAAGACAGGCGCCCTGGCCACCATTCTCGAGCGCATTGCCGACTATGAAGAGCGCCAGAGCGAGCTGCGCCTGAAAGTGCGCAAGGCGGTCACCATGCCGGCCATCCTGGTGGTCCTGTGCATGGTGGTCATCGTCGTCTTTCCGCCCTTTGTCCTGCGGGGTATTCTCGAGATGTTGATCGACTCGAGGGTCGAGCTACCTTTGATGACCCGCATTCTCATCCTGGTTTCGTCGCTACTGCGCAACCCGCTGGTGGTGCTGGGTTCACTGGCCGCCGTGGCGGCTCTGGGATGGTGGCTTGGCAGCCAGTGGCGAGACCCGGCCGGCTTGCGCCGCCTGTCGGCCCTGGGTCTGGCCCTGCCGGGGCTTGGCCCGACGCTGCGCCAACTGGCCGTGGCCCGCTTCGCCCGCGCCTACGAGCTTCTGCTCGAGGCTGGGGTGTTGGCCTCCCAAGCCATGCGACTGGCCGGCGAGGCATCGGGCAACGCCGTCCTGGCCGAGCGGATCAAAGCTTCGGCTAGCCTGCTCGAGTCCGGTGCCGAATTGCATGAGAGCCTGGCGGCAGCCGAGTTTTTCCCTGAATCGTTTCTGCAAACGCTGGAAGTGGGCCAGGAGAGCGGTCGCCTGTCGAGCCTGGTGGCGGATGTGGCCAATCTTTTCGAGGCCGAACTCGAGCATCGCTTCGAGCTGCTGGCCGCCACCGTCGAGCCGTTCGCGCTGGCCTTTATTGGAGGGGTGGTGGCCTTTGTGCTGGTGGCCGTGATGCTGCCCATGATGGAAATGATGAAGGCGATGTGAGGGCATTGGCCAGGCGGCGCAGAAGAACCGTCAGTGTGAGACGGCGTGGATTCACTTTGGTCGAATCGGTGGTGGCGGCTACCGTGCTAGGATTGACGGCCATTTTCTTATTGACCCTCTTGCCATCCGGGCTGTTGAGCTTGCGGCGAGCCAACCAGAGGACCCAGGCGGCGGCCGTGGCCGATTCGCTACTGGCCGAGTATCGCCTCAAGGACCTGGCTTCACTACCCTTAGGGGCTCAGGGCGCTCTCGCCCCGCTGCCCATCGAGGGGGTCGAATACCGCCGCGCCCTCACCCTCGAGACGGTGGCCGGCTTGCCGCAGGCCCGCCTGCTGCGGGCCGAGGTCCGATTCACCAATGCCGATCGAGAGAGGACGGTGACCCGCCAGGTCGTCGTCAGCCTGATGCCGCGGTGAAGGGGCGACGCGGACTTGGTTTGGCCGAACTGCTGGTGGCGATGGCTCTGGGCGCCATCGTGTTGGCCATCGCCACCAGTCTCATCTGGCAGGCGGTTCGGACCACCGCTCGGGGCACGGTCTCGGGAGAACTCTATCAATCGGGGGTGACCGCCCTGACCTGGCTGGTGGAAGACCTCCAGTCTACCGGGGCGGCGGGCATCGGCATCCTCAATTCGAGCGGTCCGGCCACGCCCACCGTGTTGACCGTCCACCCCCTGGCCGATGTCTCCAACCAGCTCGTTCGCTTTTATGACGACCACCTCGTGGTCTATGTCTGGGACCCGGGCACGGGCACGCTGACCCGTTCGACCTGGCCCCCCGGCCCACCGCCGCTGGGGGTCACCCTCGAACCGGCCAATCCCTGGCGCCCCGACGATACCCAGTTGCTTGCCCTGACGGCCAACAACGGAACCCGTCGGCAGTTGGCCACCCAGGTGACCGCCTTCGAGTTCGAGAACCCGGCCGGAGTCGACTTTCCCAACATCGGCCAGCCGCTCAAACTCAAATTGAGCCTCGCTCGCCAGGCCGCCGCTGGCTATCAGCCCGAGAAGTTTGAAGTGGAACGCCTGATCACGCTGCGCAACGGTCTATGAGAAAGCTCCTACTGTTCTTGCTGTTGACCGTGCCCGGGCTGGCCGAGGACGCTCACTTCTGGGTGACCTTCTACACCGAGCCGCCCAGCCAGATTCGGCTCGAGCGACTGCGGGCCGATGTGTCCGTGTGGTCGGGCCAGCGGGTGGCCCTTTCGTGGGACGAAGAGCAGTTGGCTAAGCCGGTCCAGATGGACTTGACGGTCAGGGCGCCGTTCACGGGGCAAGAGTTTCATTTTGAAGAAGTGGTCATACCCAGCAAGCTCAAAGCTGATGGCCGTTGGCCCCCGGCCGAGGTCCATCGCTTTGCTCTTTCGAGTCGGGTGAGACTACTCTTCTGGCTGCACGACTATGGCATCGGCCTGCTTGCCCTGCCGGTGTTGGCAACTCTGGGCTGGTGGGCGGTCATCCGTCCTCGCCGGTTGCGGTTGGCCCAACAATTGGCCCGCGCCCAGCGCCTCGAAGAGCTGCAGCCGGTGGGCGACGAGGACCCTCTCCTGGGCCAGCGGTTGGGGAAGTACCGCTTGACCAACGAGCTGGGTCGGGGAGGGATGGCCACCGTCTATCGAGGCCTGCCGGACGAGACTCTCGACGACCAGGACGCGGTGGCCGTCAAAGTCCTCTCGAACCTTCGCGACGACACCTTCAAAGCGCGCTTTCGCCGCGAGATTCGGGTCATGGCCGAGATGCATCATCCCAACATCGTCAAGGTGCTCGACTTCGGCGAGCAAGACGGTAGGCTCTATCTAGCCATGGAACTGGTGAGAGGCCAGACCCTGCGGGATTGGGCCCACCCCCGCCGCCTGACTCCGCCTCAGGTTGCCGACCTTCTTGGGCCTGTCTCGTCGGCGCTTGAGTATGCCCACCGCAAGGGCGTTATCCATCGCGATCTCAAGCCTGAGAATGTCATGCTCACCGACGAGCAACGAGTGCTGGTGATGGACTTTGGCCTGGCTCGCCGCTCGAGCTTCGACACGGTCACGCAAACCGGCAATATCCTGGGCACCCCGCTCTACATGGCGCCGGAACAGTTCGAAGGCGAGATCGACGCCGCCAGCGACCAGTATGCCCTGGGCATCATGGCTTTCGAACTTTTGACGGGGGAACTCCCCTTCTTTCACACCGAGGCGATCCAGCTGATCATGGCCCACCTCCAAGAAGAGGCGCCCCTCGTTTCCAGTCGCGATCCCGCCCTGGCCCCCTTGGATGCCGTCGTGGCTCGCATGCTGGCCAAGAGCAAAAACGACCGCTATCCTACCATCGCGGCGGCTGGCGAGGCGCTGTGCCAGGCGGCTAGTCGAGCCGCTTCCAGAGCAGAATCTTAGATTTCTTGACCGGGGTCAGCACCCGGTTGAGGGTAAGATCCAGCACATACTCCGACTCGCCTCGACCCATGAGTCCGTCGAGGTAGGGGCCCACGGTGGTGGTCGCTTGCTCGGTCATGGTGTCGCTGTCGTCTTGACCGGCAAACGAGATGAGGGCCGTGGTGACCTGTTCCTCGGTCAGGTCGGTCAGATGGATCTCTTCACTCCAGTCGGAACTGGCCGGGTCGGGACCCGCCCCGGGGCCAAACGAGTAGTAGGCCGTCAGGCTGAAGCGGTCTTCACCGCTACTGGTGGGGACCCGGTCGATCCAGTACATCAGCGAGTCGTCGCTGTCTTCATAGTAGAACGGAATGCCGATGCCGACCTGAACCGAAACGTCGGTCTGGAGCAGGTTGACGTTGGTCAATTTCAATCCCAACTGGTCGGTGGGTCCATTGGAAACGACCGTGCCCAGCAGGGTCAGGTCGCGGACATCGATCTGTTGCTCGGAATAGAGCAGGCCGTTGAAAAAGTAGCTGTTCTTGCCGCCCCCGGCCAGGCGCACATCGCCTTTGCAGGCCACGGCAAGGTTGTCGAGCCCCTCGAGGTCACCGGCCCCATCGATGCGAATGCCGCCATCGGCCAGGATGGCACCGTGGCCAGAGACGCTGCCCGTCACGCGGAGATTTCCCCGCACCACCAGCACTCCGCCGTCGAGGTGCAGGTCGCCATTGATGGTCAGAGGCCCGTTGCCGGTCCGGAACCAGTCGACGTTCTGGGGCCCGACATTGCCGGCCAGCGTGGCCGCGCCGACGAACCCCTCGACTTTCGAGATGAGGGCCTCGACATCGAGCGCGGGTGGCTCTTGAGGCACCCCGTTGGGGCGCACTTCGCCTCGAACCACCGCCGAAGGGGCGATGGTGACGCCTCCAACGGCCCCGACGTCACCGTAGATGTTCGAACCCACCCCCAGATTGATCGCGGTGGCAGCGTTGCTGTTGGAGAAAATGTGAGCCGGCTTGCGGGCTTCGGCCGGGAGCGAGCCCACCGTGCCGGTGAAGCTCGAAGCCTCGGCCAGACCCAATAGGGTCAGGCCGTCAGCGGTGATGGCTCCATTGGAGGCCAGTCCGCGCGGAAAGGGAGGCCGGTAAAACAGGCACTCTACCTCGTAATGTTCCTCGCCGCAGACGCCTCGGCCCACCAGGTGGACGGTATTGCCCGGAACGCTGCGGCCGTCGCCGGTGGCCGGGGTCGTCTGGTGGAGGTTGTTGGTGGAGTAGTGCACTCTGGACCCGTGGGCCACAGTCTGGTTGAACGAAAGCACTCCGCTGGAGCCGGCGGGGTAACCGGCGGTGGGGACCGTCAGCGTCTCGGTAGCCGCCTGGGCGACCCCGAAGTTCTCGTCTTCGATCAGCTTGGCGATGCCCATATGCACGGCCGATTCGGCCAGGTTGCGCGCTTGCTCTTTGTCGCCGGCCGCGCCCTCGAGGCGCAGATTGAAGATGCCTAACGCCCCGATGATGAAAATGAAGGCCGAGCAGGCGGCCAGCAGAGCCAGCACTGCTCCCAGACTGAGACCTCTTTTGAACCTGGAGGGCATGCCAAGAGTATAGCAAACAGAACGGCCATGAGTTCCATCCATCAGCGAATCGTCGAGAATCTCGGTCTGGTCATCAAAGGCAAGGAGGAGGTCCTGCGCCTCTTTGGCGTGGTGCTCTTAGCTGGCGGCAACGTGTTGATGGAGGACGTTCCCGGGGTGGGCAAGACGACCCTGGCCAAGACCCTGGCCTGCACCATCGAGGCCGACTTCAAACGGGTCCAGTTCACCCCCGACCTTTTACCTGCCGACATTCTGGGGGCGTCCATCTACAACCCCAAAGAAGGAAGCTTCCATTTCGAAGCCGGACCCATCTTCACCAATATCTTGCTGGCCGACGAGATCAACCGCGCCAGCCCCCGCACCCAGTCGGCTCTGCTCGAGGCCATGTCTGAAGGGCAGGTGACCATCGAAGGCACCCGCCACCAGTTGCCCCAGCCCTTCATGGTGTTGGCCACCCAGAACCCGGTCGAGTTCCACGGCACCTATCCCTTGCCCGAGGCTCAGCTGGATCGCTTTACCATGCTGCTCAACATGGGCTATCCCCCGCGCGACAACGAGAAAGAAGTGTTGCTGGCCCAGCAGCGACGGCACCCGCTGGAAGACCTCAAGGCCGCCGTCGACCTCGACGAGATTCGCCAGGCCCACGACGAGGTTCGCCAGGTCCGAGTCGAGGAGGCCAGCGTCGACTACATCATGAACCTGATCGAAGAGACCCGTCGCGATGGAAGGCTCAAGCTCGGCTCGAGTCCCCGCGGCAGTCTGGCCCTCTTTCGCTCGGCTCAGGCCATGGCTTATTCCGAGGGTCGCGACTACGTCCGTCCCGATGACATCAAAGCCCTGGCCGTGCCCGTGTTGGCCCACCGCCTGGTGCTCGATACCAAAGCGCGCTATGCGGGCATCAGCAAAGCCGAGATCGTGCGCGAGATCCTGACCAAAGCGGTGGTGCCCACCTGAGGTGAAGAACTTCTTCCTCATCCGCTGGGGGCGAGGTTTCTATCTTGACCGCCTCACCGACAGCGGACGCTCGTTTTTTTGGATCGGGGTGGTGGCCACCACCGTGGCCATGACCACCTTCGTCATCAAGAGCTACTTCGTCTGGTGCGCTCTGGCCGCGCTCCTGCTGGTCTCGATTCCCCTGGCCCGACTGGCGCGCGTGCCCCTCGAGGTCGACTACTTACTGCCTGTGAGGGCCACCGCCGGCACCACCCTCGAGGTGCCCGTCACGGCCCGCAACACCCGGCGGCGCACCGCCACCGATCTGGCCTTGCGCCTGCAATCCGAGCAACTTCGTCCGGCCCCCACCTACCTACCCGCCTTACCCGCGGGGCAGACGCACGAGACCCACCTCAAGGTCGACATCCCTCGGCGTGGCCACTACCTGTTCACCGGCGTCCGCCAGGAGTGCCTTTTCCCCTTCGGAGTCTGGCGCGACCTGCTCATGCACTCTCGCGAACAAGCCCTGTTGGTGCATCCCTGGTTCACTCCCCTCATCGATCTGGACGTGCCGGTGGGGCGCCGCTACCAACCCGGCGGAGTGGCGCTGAGCTCGAATGTGGGCGACTCCACCGAGTTTCTGGGCACCCGCGAGTATCGCTTCGGCGACAGCGTCCGCGACATCCACTGGCGCTCCTGGGCGCGGCTGGCCAAACCGGTGGTCAAAGAGTTCCAGGAAGAGTACTTCTGCCGTATCGCTCTGATTCTCGATACGTTCTTACCCCCCGATTCGGGCGAGACCTATCGAGACGACTTCGAGGCCAACCTCTCCATGGCGGCGGCTGTGGCCGACAGCCTCTCCGAGGGCGAATACGTCATCGATCTGTTCGCGGCCGGACCGGAACTCTATTCCATGCAGGCCGGCCGCAATCTGGCCCACCTCGAGAACGTGCTTGACGTGGTAGCATGCCTTGAGCCGTGCCGCGAGCCCCCCTTCGAGAAGATCGCTCCCGTCTTGCTCGAGAACATGGTCCACACCACCACGGCCGTGATCATCTTGCTCGACTGGGACGAAGCGCGCGAGCGGATGGTGCGGGTCTTGCGGGACCACGGCCCGGCCATCAAGACGATCCTGGTACGCCAGACCCCACCCACCCTCGACCCCTCGGCTGCCGAAGAACTGCTGGGGCCGGTGGTGCGCCTGACCCCGGCCGATGTCTGGAACGGGGTGGACCAATGCTAACCGCGGCCGCCCTGGTGGCCCTGGCCGCCTTCGCTCACACCTCGGCCTTCGCGCCCCCGGCTTTGCTTCTCCTGGCTGCGGGTCTGGCGGCAATCTGGTTGGGAGACCGCTTCGACCTCGACCTACCCCGCACCGGGGCGGTGGTGGTGGGTGCCCTCGTGGTCATCTTCATGGTCGGTCCCGAGGCCCCCGAAGGGCACCACTTCTTCGAACCCGCCATGGGACCGGCCTTTCGTGGAGGCCTGGCAGCCGCCGCCACCCTCGTGTTGCTGCTGTTTCGTCGCTGCCCCGGCAACCAGATCTACCTGCGAATAGCCGTGGCTCTGGGCTTGATGATGGCCGCCGGAGTGGTGCGTGAGGCGATTCCCTACGCCTTCTTCGTGGCCGCCGAGGTGGTCTTTCTCCTGCTCTTTCTGCGGGCCGGCCACCAGGCCGCCGCCCTGACCCCCGGTTCTCTCCTGGCCGCCCTTCTGGTGGCCGGCCTGGCCAGTGCCATGGCCATCTCCCTGGCCTGGAGCGAGACCCAGATGTCGATGGCCATCGAACTCTTCACGGGCAGTTCTGGCTCCTCCATCTTTTCGCCCAACACCGACCTGACCTGGGCCAATCGCCGCCAGGGCTCGACCAGAATGGTGGCTCAGGTATGGGCCGACAAGCCCCCGGTCTATATGACCGGCATTCGCTACCAGACCTACAATCAGGGACGCTGGCTGGCCAACGACCACCGCGTGCAACTCGAGCGTCAGCAGGGCGCCCCCTATTTTCGCGGTTACAACTACCTGTGCGGCTCGACCCCTGAGCAACCCGCCAAGCTGCGAGTCCAGCTGTCCTCTTTGCCGGCGATCAGCCTGCTTCACCCGGTCGGCACCCGGGTGGTGGGCATCGAGGTGCCCACCTTGCGACGCGACCCTCTGGGCACGCTCTATCTGACTCCCCAGGTGCCCTTTGACGGAGGCTACGAGCTGGCCTATGGCGCCCCCCTCGGCGACGATGACCCCGCCCTGCTGCAAGCCTGCCTGCAGTTGCCCGAGGACACCCCGCCCGAGGTCTATGAACTGGCCCACCAGTTCATCGAAGGCGCGCCCACCGCCGAGGCAGCCGTGCTTGGCCTGCAGTCCTACTTTCAAGAGAATTTCGAATACGGCTTTGGCCGCAAGCCTCGCAAAGGCGAGAACATCGTCGAGGTCTTCCTGCGCGAGAAACCGCCCGCCCACTGCGAGATCTTCGCCACCTCGATGGCCATGATCTTGCGGGCCGGCCACATCCCCACCCGCTACGTGAACGGCTTTCTGGTGGCCGAGCGCAGCCGCTTCGGCAACTACTGGGTCACCCGTGACCGCGACGCCCACGCCTGGGTCGAGGCCTACCTGCCTGGCCACGGCTGGGTCACTGCCGATCCCACGCCCCCCAGCGCCCTGGCCAGCCCCCCGGTGCCGGCCTGGCGCGAGACGGTCGAGTGGCTCACGACGGGCGTCAAGCGCCTGTTCAATCAGATGCGCCAGAGCCCCACGAGTTTGCTCAAGTCCTGGCCCTTCGCTCTGGTGGTATTCTATCTGCTGTTTCGCCTTGGCCGCCGCCTCCGCTTTCGCTTACCTTCACGCCCATCCCGACCGGTGGCCCCTGAGCTCTCCCGCCTGCAAGCGTTGCTGGCTCGGTGCGAGAAGGCCCAGGCCGCCGAGGGTCGCCTGCGTGACCCGAGTCTGACCGTGCTCGAGTGGGCCGAGTCCCTTCCCGATCAGCAGATCCGCGAGTTTTTGGCCAACTATTCGGCCCTTCGCTACGCCCGGGCAGTCCCCAGCGCGGCTCAGGTCGACGACCTCGAGAAGCTGCTACCGTAGTGCATGTTTACAACTCGATCACATGCTGGCAAACCAGCTTCTCTAGGCTGATCGCGTCCAACCACTCATCAGGCCTCTCGCGTGTTCGCGGCCAGGCCTACATTTGGTTAGGAGAGATAATGATGATTACCGCCACTAAACTTCCCGCCGGAAGTCTCTATAAGACCCAGCAAACCCCGCCTCAGCAGCCGCCGACTCAGCCCGAGCCGCCGGCCGCCGACCCGGTGGCTGACGCCTACACCCGCAACACCGCCTATCTGGGCGAACTCAAAGGCCGCGCCGAAGCGGGCGAGCAGAACCTGGGTGACACCCTGCGCGCCGAGTCGGCCGCCACCAAGCAAGCCTTCAAGACCTCGCTGGGCGAGTGTAAACTGCCCACCAGCGCCGAAGAGGCCCGCAACCTGACCCTGGCTGCCATGCAGGCCGGCATGATGGCCGGTGCCCTCGACGGCGCCGTGCTGATGGCCGTCAACGAGAGCCTGACCGCCGAACAACCCAGCGGCATTCCCAGCTTCGACGAGATGATGGAAGAACTTGGCAAGATTTGGGAGCAGGCCAAGGCCGCCCTCAAAGAGCTGGGCGTCGGCGCCCTCGAGCAGATGTCGGCCGGTGGCCGCTCGGTCTCGGCCCAAGCCTATGACAACGCCGAGATGTTCGTAGGTCGCGAAGACGTTCCCGTGCAGGCCTTCCAGGCTTACCTGAGCGGCGCTTTCGCTGCCGGCTACGCCACTTCGGCCATCGACGGCGTGTTGCTGTTTAAAGCCGGCCAGTAGAGTCGGCGTGAGCCTTAGGGGACTTGCCAGGCTAAGAAGCCTTCGCAGGTCCCCTTTGTTTTGGCGGGACGGTTAGGCCGAAACCTGAAACCGTTGCCTGAGGCCGTCGGCGTCGGTCCATGTCGCGCCGGGCAGGCTCGAGACCGAACCGCCTGGGTCCGGCGGTCCCGGGCCCCTGGCCAGGATGCTTTGCACTTGCTCGATTTGCCTGGCCACCTCGGGATCCCCGGGATCGAGTTGAAATTGGCGTTGGAGGATGGCCAGGCACTCATGGAGCCGGTCGGCCTGATAGAGCGCGCCCGCCAGGTGAAAGAAGACTTCTAGATGGTCTTCTGGCTGGTCCTCGATCAGCTCGAGAGCCTGGCGAAAGTAGTCGATGGCGGTGCCCAGTTGACCCAGGTTGCGGTAGCAGACGCCGGTTAGATGCACCGCCCAGGGGCGCATCTCGCTGTTGCGTGAGACCCGAAAAAATTGCCCGATGGCGGCTCGATAGCGAGCCGACTTGAAGTAGAGAAAGCCCAGACCAAAGTAGAGCGCGGGCTCTGGTTGCCGAGCCACCCGGTGCAACAGCTCTCTGGCGAACGCCCGGCGTTGGTCGGCCGGGCAGACCTCGACCGTGATATCGGGCCGGCCCTGCTCGAGCGCCAGCCAGGCCACGGGCAAGGCGTGAGAACCGTCTTGCTGCCAGAGGGCGTAGAGCGAGTCCAATTGCTCTGTCGGAGTCACTCCGCTATCTTAACACGCTGCGGCGAGCACACGCGAGCCGAATCGGGCGCGGCGGCCTCGAGCCGATGTCGGCCCGGGCAAGCCTTCCCGGCTTACCTGAGCGGCCGGCCTTGCCCTTACTTGGCGTCTTCGAGGAGGCGTTCGACCAGACGCCAGTCACCCAGGCGATAGTGTTGGGCCAGTTGCATCGCCGTCTGCTTTCGCTCGTTCTCGAGAGCTGGCTTGGCCCCGCCCAGAAGCAACTCCTTGACCGTTTCCTCGTTGCCTGCACGGGCGGCGAGATGTAGGGGCGTGTTACCTGCTTTTTCGGGCAAGTTGGGGTTGGCACCCTGTTCCAGCAGATACCGACAAGCCGGCGTATGGCGATTGCTGGCGGCCAAATGCAGGGCGCTCAATCCATGGTGGTCGACGGCATCCCGATCGGCGCCGGCCTCGACGAGCAACTGGAGCATCTTCAGGTTGCCCGTGGTGGCGGCCAGGAGCAAGGCCGTGCGACCTTCATTGTTGCGGGCCTCCAGGTTGGAATCGGCTAGCACTGCTTGGGCCGCCTCCACGTCACCGGCGATGGCGGCTCGTTGAAGTGGCGTTGAAGCGACGCGTTCGTTGGTCCAACCGGGTGCGACCAGAACCAGGACGAAGAGAGTGAGAAAGATAGATTTCATGGGGGCAGAGCAGTCCTTTCAGAACTCGAGGACCAAGCTCGAAGAGACTTCTGCGAAAGCGCGAGCCGGGCGGTAGAGGGTGCGGCGCGGCCGGACCGGCGCGCGGGGTCCCCGGAGACGGGGAGAGGACTAGCGGTCACACCAGCCTCTCCCTGGTTTCGAGCCGGGCGACAATCGACCTTCTACTCGATGAGCAGCCGGTCCCCGATGATCGTGTTCCTTAGGGGAGCGCGAGCCGGGTGTTTCACCCGGCCCGCGAAACGAGCCGCTCAGACGGCTTCCAGCACCTTGGCGCGCGGTAGCACTCCGTTGAGCTTCACTGCTTGCTCCGAGAGCACGCTGGCGAAGATCAGTGGGACTACGATGGTGGCATCGGATTCGATCATGAAGCGGGGGGTGTCGTGGCCTAGCTTCTCCCAGGTGATCTTCTCGTTAGGAGTGGCCCCCGAGTAAGAGCCGTAGCTGGTGGTCGAGTCCGACACCTGGCAGAAGTAGCCCCACAGGGGCACTTCTTCCTCGATGTCCTGGCGCAACATCGGGACCACGCAGATGGGAAAATCGCCGGCGATGCCACCGCCGATTTGAAAGAAGCCGATCCGGCCGTCACGGCTTTCGCGTTGGTACCAGCCGGCTAGCTCCATCATATACTCGATGCCGCTCTTGACCAGCGAGGGGCTCTTGATGTCGCCGCGCAGGCAGTGGCCGGCAAAGATGTTGCCGGTGGTCGAGTCCTCCCAGCCCGGCACGAAGATGGGCAGGTTGCGCTCGCAAGCGGCCACCAGCCAACTGTCGTCGGTGTCGATCTGGTAGAAGTGCTCGAGTTTGCCCGAGCGGATGATGCGATAGAGAAATTCGTGGGGAAAGAGGCGCTCGCCGGCCGCCTGGGCGGCCAGCCACTCTTCGAGCAACACGCCCTCTACCCGGCGAATGGCCTCGGCTTCGGGAATGCAAGTGTCGGTCACGCGATTGAGATTGCGTTCGAGGAGAGCGGCTTCATCCTGCGGGGTCAAGTTGCGCCAACCAGGAATCCGTTCATAGTGGTCGTGGGCTACCAGATTGAAGAGGTCTTCCTCCAGATTGGCCCCCGTACAACTGATGGCGTGGACTTTGTCCATCCTGATCATCTCGGCTAGCGACAGTCCTAGCTCGGCGGTACTCATGGCTCCCGCCATGGCGACCAGCATCTTACCGTCAGCCTCGATCAGAGCTCGGTAACCCTCCGCCGCGTCAACTAGCGCGGCTGCGTTGAAGTGCCGAAAGTGGTGGCGCAAGAAGGCCCTCACCTCTCCGCAATGTTTCATCTTTCACGCTCCCTTTCAGGTGGATTGCTTGCTTTCACAAGATTGATCAGCCGATAGACCAGTTTGGCCACGGCAAACTCTGCGTAATGTAGTCCGGGTTGGGGGGCAAGTTCCACGCAATCAAACCCGACTACGTGGGGGGCCGCCAGCCGGAAGATCTCCTCGGTCTGCAGCCAGGTAAGACCGAACGGCTCGGGCGTACCGGTGGCCGGCACGATGGAGGGGTCGAGGCCGTCGACATCCAGGCTAAAGAAGACCCGGCGGCCCTTCAGGCGAGCCCGGAATTCGTCTTGCCAGCCGCCCTGGTGAATCTCTTCAGTGGACCAGACTCGATAGCGGTCGGGACTCGAGCGGGCGAAGGCCACCTCTTCGGGGCACACCGAGCGAACACCCAGGTGAAGAATCTGCTCGACACCAGGCTCTTCGGCCAGGCGCCGCGCCACCGAGGCGTGGCTCAGGCGATCGCCCTCATACTGGTCGCGGTAATCGGCGTGGGCGTCGATGATGACCACCGTCAGGGGACCACCCAAACCGCGCAAAAGGCCGCGGCCGGTGCCCAGGCTGATGGTGTGTTCGCCTCCCAGAACGCCCACTAGTTTGCCCTGGCGGGCAAACTCGGCCACGCGAGTGGCCAGACGCTCGAGCGAATCGATGACGCTTCCGCCTACATTGATTGGGTCGGCGGTATGAATCCCATAATCCAAAGCCATCTCGCGCTCGAACTCGCGATCATAGAGTTCGACCTGACAGGAGGCTTCAAGGATTGCCTGTGGGCCGCTTGCGGTTCCGCTTCCATAAGAGACCGAGGCTTCGAGTGGACATGCGATCAGCACGACCTCGGAGGTGTTTGGCAGGGAAGCAGAAGAAGGGAGCCCCAGGAAGGGCACCCCTACAGCTGGCTGTTTCAATGTGCAGCTAGCTCGGGATGCCGGATTCGTTATTGACGGAATATACGAGTCTAGTGACTACGGTAAACATTCTAAAGGTCTCCAATACCAACGCCGAAACGTTGAAAATCGGGCGTTTCCTTAGAGACCACTCAGAATGGTCCGCCGTAACCTTCCCAGAATAAAAGATAGGGCCCCGACCCCCCTTTGTCAATAGGTGGGGGCACCCAATTTCGGACCGAAGGTTTCCGGCTGGCCGCCTGAGAATACGGGGATTGGTGAAAGCATACATCCTGATAGTCGACGATGAGCCGGGCTACACCGACATGGTGAGCATGATTCTCAAGCAAGCCGGCTACGAGACTGTCTCGGCTCACAACGGCGACGAGGCTTTGCGTCGACACGATGAACGCCCCGCCGACCTGTGGCTGCTCGACATTTTTATGCCTGACAAGGATGGCTTCGAGGCGCTGCGCGAATTGCGGAGTCGGGGCGAACAGGTGCCGGTGATCTGCGTCTCGTCTTCGTCGGTCAAGGAGTATCTCGAGATCGCCGAGCGGATGGGGGCCGTCGGCACCTTGCGCAAACCCTTCGACCCCGAGGACCTGGTCCATCTCGTCGACCGGGCCCTGGCCACCGCTCGCCACTAGTCCGAAAGGCCCACCGCCGCGGACAGGCGACTTCCGCGCGGAAGAAGCTGCGCCCCAAGTGGCCTGGGTCGGCCAGCCGCGAGACACCTGGTCGACTTCCGCACGGAAGAAGGTGCGCCCCCAAGTGGCCTGGGCCGGCCTGCCGCGAGCCACCTCGGCAACTTCCATCTGGGTAGGCGACTTCCGCACGGAAGAAAAGCACCGACCAGGCTGCGAGACCCTGGTCGACGTCCGCGCGGAAGAAGGCACCGCCGTGCGGATAGGCCTGGGTCGGCCAGCCGCGAGACACCTGGTCGACTTCCGCGCGGAAGAAAGCGCCGTGCGGACAGGCGACTTCCGCGCGGAAGAAAAGCGCCG
>JBFWNU010000010.1:197795-214126 GCA_050250895.1 Vulcanimicrobiota bacterium
TCCGCGCGGAAGAAGGCACCGCCGTGCGGATAGGCCTGGGTCGGCCAGCCGCGAGACACCTGGTCGACTTCCGCGCGGAAGAAAGCGCCGTGCGGACAGGCGACTTCCGCGCGGAAGAAAAGCGCCGGCCAGCCCGCGAGAGACCTCGGCAACCTCCATCTGGAGAAAGCGGCGCCCGCCGGACGGGTAGGGGACTTCCGCACGGAAGAAAAGCGCCGCCGGGTAGCCAGGCCCGACCAGGCCGCGAGCCGCCTCGGCGACTTCCAGCTGGAAGAGGCTGGCCCCCCCCCGGGCCGGCCAGACCGCGAGACCCTGGTCGACTTCCGCGCGGAAGAAGGCGCCGCCGTGCGGATAGGTCTGGGCCGGCCTGCCGCGAGCCACCTCGGCAACTTCCACCTGGGCAGGCGACTTCCGCACGGAAGAAGGCGCCGCTCGCCAACGGCCCGGGCCGACCAGGTCGCAAGAGACCTGGCACTTCCAGCTGGAAGAGGCTGGGCCCCCCGAGTTGCCCGGGCCGGCCAGCCGCGAGACACCTCGGCAACTTCCACCTGGAGAAAGCGCCGCTGGCGGGCAGGCGACTTCCAGCTGGAAGAAGCTGCGCCCCCGAGTAGCCAGGCCCGATCAGGTCGCGAGCAGCCTCGGCAACTTCCACCTGGAGAAAGCGCCGCTGGCGGGCAGGCGACTTCCAGCTGGAAGAGGCTGGCCCCCCCCGGGCCGGCCAGACCGCGAGACCCTGGTCGACTTCCGCGCGGAAGAAGGCGCCGCCGTGCGGATAGGCCTAGGTCGGCCAGCCGCGAGACACCTGGTCGACTTCCACCTGGAAGAAGCGCCGGCAACCCTGCCCGGCGCACGCAGTCAGGCAAGTGCAAACCGGAAGAAGCCCCCGCCCAGACGAGGCCCGAACGACTTGGCGACTTCCGCACGGAAGAAGGCGCCGCCCCCGCGGGCTCGGCCTCGACCAGCCCCGAGACACCTGGGGGACTTCCACCTGGACCCAGCCCGACGAGGCTGTGAAGCCCGGCGACTTCCGCACGGAAGAAGGCGCCGCTCGCCAACGGCCCGGGCCGACCAGGTCGCAAGAGACCTGGCACTTCCAGCTGGAAGAGGCTGGGCCCCCCGAGTTGCCCGGGCCGGCCAGCCGCGAGACACCTGGTCGATTTCGGCGCGGAAGAAGGCGCCGCCGCCGCGGGCTCGGCCTCGACCAGCCCCGAGACACCTGGGGGACTTCCACCTGGACCCAGCCCGACGAGGCTGTGAGGCCCGGCGACTTCCGCCCTGAGAAGCCGGCCGGACCGGGTCGCGATACACCCGGGCGACTTCCAGCTGGAAGAAGCTGCGCCCCCGAGTAGCCAGGCCCGATCAGGTCGCGAGACACCGTGGGCAACTTTTACCTGGAGAAAGCGCCGCCGAGGTAGCCAACGACCCGACCAGGCCGCGAGACTCCGGCGACTTCCGCGCGGAAGAAGTCGCCGTCGCTGGCTCGGGACCAGCCAGGCCCTAACCTTGGCTACGGTTAAGCCAGGGCTGGCATCTGGGGGAGGGCCTTCTGGAAGTAGTCGAGTTGTCCCATACGGTCATACCAGGCCATGAGGTTCGAATAGCCGTCGAGAGGCAACTTCGCCAGGCGCCAGTGGCACATCGAGGCGGCCAGTGCGATGTCGGCCAGGGTGGGCTTATCGCCTAGCACAAACTGACGGTCGGCCAGGTGGGCGTCGAGCACGGGTACGTAGCGTTCGATCATCTCGAGTCCCTTTTTTAGAGCCCACTCGTCCACCTGGTAGCCCTCGATAAAATTGGGAGCCATCCGTTCGAAGGTGGCCAGGCCGATACCTCGACCGAAGTGAGCCAGTTGCCAACTCAGCCAACGGTTGGTCTCGGCCCGACCCCTGAGGTCCCTGGGCAGCAGATCGCTGTCGTGCTTTTCGGCCAGGTAGAGGATGATGGCGTTGGACTCCCACAGCACGAAGTCGCCGTCTTCCAAGGTGGGAATGAGGGCGTTGGGGTTGACCACCTTGTAGTCGGGCTTGTGGGTTTCTCCCTTGGTCAGATCGAGTACGACCTGTTCGGGCTCGAGGCCGAGTTTGTGCATGACGGCCATGACCTTGACGGTGTTCGGTGAAAAGGGAAAGTGATAAAGCTTCATAGACTAAACTCCCTGCTAGGTATTCGCTTGCGCGGAACGGATACTTGCAAAATGCAAGTGACTTTTCCTGCTGAACATGCTAGGCTCTTTTACCGTGAGCTTTCCTTTTGAACGAAGTGCTTGCCCGGCCGCGGCCACCCTCGACATTCTGGGGGACCGTTGGACCATTCTGGTCTTACGAGACCTCTTCGTCGGAAAGCAACGCTTTGCCGAGTTCCTGGCCTCGCCCGAAGAGATCTCGACCAACATCCTGGCGGCCCGCCTCAAGCGGCTCGAGGGACTGGGGCTGGTCCAACGCGAGCGCTATCAAGACAAGCCGGTTCGCTATCAGTATCGGTTGACCGCCAAAGGGGCCGACACGCTGCCAATCTTGCAGGCTGTAGCCCGCTGGGGCAACAAGCATCTCGAGGGAACCTGGCAGCCGCCAGCCGGTTTCTATGACCTCACCCCCGAGAGTTGGCTGCAGGCCCAACGAAGTCGACCGAAAAATTGGTGATTCCTTAACATTTTTGTCACAACTCCTGTCCCTCGTTCCAGAGGCCCGTCAAGATTACGGAGCTAGGATACAGTCAGGAGAGAGTGTGCAAAATGGCTAGTAATACTGCGAGTGCAAGTCGCGCCCGGAGCGCGCCAGCGCGCCCAAAAGGCGCGCCCCAAAAACAAACTCGGTCCGGCAATCGGACCAGTTCTACCCAGCGAACCGCCCGGTCGACCCCGAGCCAGAGAACCAATGGGTCCGGCTCGGCCCAGCCGGGGCGGGGTTCTTCGGCCCCCTCGCCTGCGTCGGCGGCTCGGGAACAACCCAGTGCCAGGGGAGCCTCGTTAGCCACGGGCCTGGGGCAGGCCTACGCCAACCCCGCCCCTCGTGAGGGCCAGCCCAGCCTGGCCAGCGGCCTGGTTGACGGTGTCAACAAGGTGCGTCAGGGGTGGTCCGACGGGGCCACGGGCCTGGGCCATTTCGTCGGCAACGGCCTGCGCTGGGTGGGAGACACCGCCGGCAAAGGCCTGGAACTGGGGGCTAAGGGGCTGGGGGCGCTGCCGGCCGCCGGCCTCGATGCCCTGGGCTTCAAGGGAGCCGGCCAAAGTGTTCGTGACGGAGCGGCTTTTGTCGGCCGTCAGGCCCACGGCGCCGTGGGAGGTCTGGGAGAGGCCGCCGCAGGGCTGCCTGAGGGGCTGGGGCATCTGGTCGGCTCGCCGATCACCACCGCTCAGAACCTGGGCAACCTGGCTCTGGCCGGCTCTCAGTTCACCCCCTTCGGACCCGGTCTCAACGCGGTCCGTTCGCTGGCCACGGGCCAGAGCACCAAGGCTATCGTCAAAGGCGATCTCAAGCTGCTCGGCGACACCGGCAAAGGAATCGCCGACCGCTACAAGCAGACGGCGGCCAAGCACGGCTTTATCGGCGGATTGACCCACGCCCTCGGCGATGTAGCTGCTTTGGCCGTTCCTGCCGCCGGGCTTTCTCGGGCTGGCAAAGCGGGCCAGGCCGCCAAGGCGGGCCAGGCGGCCGAGGCTGCCACTACAGCCGGCCGGGCCGGTCAGGCCGGCGAAACCGCCGCCACCGCCGGGCGGGCTGGGCAGGCGGCCCGGACCGGCCAGGCGGGCGAGGCTGCCACGGCCGCCAGAGCCGCTGGCGAGACACCCCATGCCCGATTGGTGGGACGTCCGGCTAACCCTGTCGGCGAGGCAGCTCAGCCAGGCCAGCCCCCTCGCGCTCAGCAGGCCGTCCGCGAGGGCGAGGCCGCCGCTGCTCAGGCGGGGCCCCACCGCCTCATCGGGCCCGACGGCAAGGCTTTTGACCTTCACACCAGTGGCACCAGGCCGGTAGGGCGGTCGGCCGAAGGCCCCGGCGCCATCAAGCTCGACTCGCCCCAGGCCAGCCGCAACCACGCGGCCCTGCGGGTGGAAGACGGCAAGGTGCTCGTGCGTGACCTCGATTCGGCCAACGGTTCGTTTATCAACGGTCAGAGGCTAAAGCCCCACGAGTTCGTCGAGGCCCGGCCCGGTAGCGAGATTCGCTTTGGTGACCAGAAATTCAAGCTGGGTGAGCCGCAGGCGGCCCGACCTGCGGCCCCGCTGGCCGGAGCGCGTCGCTTATCCGCTCAAGAGGGCGAGCGCATCGCTGGCAGTGCCAGAGTGCCCGAGAGCGCGGCCCGTCCCGGGCCTCTGTCAGGCGACTTGACCCCCCTCAAGGGCATCGACAACCAGTTCATCAAAGAAGCCGGTCTGCAACCCAGGCACCAGGTCAGTGTGGGCGGAAAGGATGTCGCCTTCTCGGATCCCTTCAAAGCGGGCCGCTACGACGCGGTGCTGGGCTACGTCAAGGACGGAGCCGGCAACTACAATGTCCAGCCCTTCTATCGCAGCGGCTCCCAGGGTATCTGGCGGGCTCCGTCCCACGGTCAGGTCGGCAGCGGCTGGTTCGGCAAAGGAGTCGGCGGAGAGGCTAGCACCAATTTGCCGATACCCCTCCAGAAAGCCCTCAACGGCGCCCTCGAGCAGCGTCCGACCCTGAAAGGGTTCGACGGCCAACGTGCCTTTTATGGGGCTCAGCGAACCGGGGTCGACGACTTCGCGGCGGCCGTCAAGCCTGAATCGCTGGGTAAGTTCGACCGCGAGTTGCCGGTGCCCGGGCCCAAAGGCAGTTCGGGTGCTCCCGATGCGTTTCGCTATCACAACCCCCAGCAGGCGCCCAACTTCTCGGCTGGACCGGTGGACAGCTATGGCTTCAAGCATCCTATTCATGGTGACATTAAGGCCCAGGTTTTTCCCAGCCAGGATGGCAGCCTGCAATACGCCTTCTTCAGAAACCAGAAGAACGAACCGTGGCTGGCTCAGGTCGACGCTCAGAACAGCCCGATCAACCAGTTTGGCGTTCGCCAGCGCCCGATAGAACCCGGCGATCTGGCCAACCCGCGCCTGGACTACGCCGATCAGATTCCGGCTCAGTATGGTGGCTACAAGGGTCAGAACTATATCGATGCTGGTCGCTACGTCGACGAGTTGCCTATCATCAGGGATTATCGGCGCTATCTCGAAGGGGCGGGTCAATGAGTCAAGAGATGGTCGAGTTTCTGCTGGAAGAGGCCTCGCAGGCTCGCCGCCAAGCGGTCGACCTGGGACTCTTGCTGGTCACGGCCCGGCTTCTGGCCGGCACGAAGACGCCCGAAGCCGGACTGGTCGAGCATCTGGCCACCAGCCTGGCCGAGCTCTCGGTCGGCCCCGCCCTCGAGGACCTCGAAGCCTACTTTCAGCGCGTCGATGCCATCGAGGCGGCCGGGGCCGGTCCGGTGGCCGACCCGCCCCGCCGGGTTCACCTCGAAGACGAGGCGATGGAGTCATTGCTGCTCTGGCTCGAGACGGCCGAATATCACGCCGAGTTGGTGCGCGGTGGGGCGAGCCCCAAGCAACGGGAGGCCAACCGTCAGGATTTCGAGGACCTGGGCCACGAGTTCGAGCCAGAGACCGTGGGCCTGCTGGCCCGGGCTCTGATCGAGAGACTTAAAGCCACCTGATGCGCGAATCGCCGCAACCTTCGGCCCGGCTACGCATCAGATGGGTTAAATCCGAGGGCCGTCGGTGCCCGGCATGAACTGATCCTTGAGCTCTTCGGTGCGGGTCGAGCCGGTCAGGTTCGACCCGTCCAGGCTGTTGAGATCCTTCTGGGACAGGTTGATCTTGGGAGCGAACGTCTTGCGGTGGATCTCGGCGGCCAGGCTGCGCAGGTTCTCGTCGAGGTCTCCTTCGACCTTGACCTCGGCTCGGGCGACCACGGTGCCATGATTGTCGAGCACCGTTCCCATCAGGCTGGCCCCGGTCGTGGTCAGCTTGATGTCGAGGCCCTGGCCTCGATGAAAGCGAGGGCTGCGCAGCAGCATCTTGCGCACCCGCGAGAGCTTGCTGTTGCCCGAGTCATCGATGGTCACGGGCAGGCTGATGTCGAGAAAGCGGATCATGCCGGGCACGGTGTCGAGCACCTTTTGAAATCTGGCGTTGGCCTCGTCATAGCGCCCTTCGGCTTCGAGCAATTTTCCCTGGGTGGCCAGGGCCCGCGCCCGTAGCGTGTTTTCTGAGGCCGGCAGGTTGGCGATTGCTCCCTCGAGCGTGGTGATGGCCTCTTCTCGGTCGCCCTGTTGGGCCTGCACTTCGGCCTCCATCACCTGCAAATAGGGCAGTTCGAGGGTCAGGCTCTCGGGCTTGCTATCGATGACCTCCTGGATGGCCACGGCGGTGGTGCCGGCCCCGTAGAGGCTCACCAGTTCAGGGCGCTGCCAGTTGGGCATCATCACCGTTCCCGGGGCGTAGCTGTAACGGATACTCTTGGAAATGCGGTCGTTGCCGGCCGCGATGGCAGCGGCTCGGGTGCCCACCAGACGAGCCTCGCTGCGCAGTTTGCGCGCCTCGAACATCAGCTTCCACCAGTGCAGCCCCCGCGACCACGACCGTTCCTCATCGAGCGATTCGGCCCGGGCCAGCAAGGTCGTGCGATACATCATCAGGTTGCCCGCTTCCCATTGGTCGCGGTGCACGCTGTCGCCGCCCTGGCGGTCGGGTCGCGAGACGAAACGGCGGGCGATTTCGGTGGCTTTCTCGGTCTCGCCGATCTGCAACAAGGTCTCGCAGGTGATGTGTTGATTAGCCGCCCACGACTGTTGGGCCAGGAAGGGTCGGCTGGCAAAGCTCCACTCGTGGGTCTTCTGCAGAGCCGAGACGGCCTCGGCGAAGCGTCCCTGGGTCAGATAGAGGGCGGTCAGATCCCACCAGGGGTTCGAAAAACTGTAGGGGTCGAAGTAGCGCGAAGCCTCGAGAAAGTTGCGTTCGGCATCGTCGAAGCGACCGATGGCGGCGGCCGCCTCGCCAGTGTTGCGCAGATACGTGCAAGTCTGGGTCCAACGGTTACGCTCGATCTCGACGATGAGACTAGAAAAGGCTTCGTACGAGGCCTGAGGGTGACCGGTCTCCATTTCCAGCGCGCCCAGCGTGTTCCAGTAGTAGGAACGAGTGATTTCGTCGCGATACTGCGACACGTCCTCGAGGCGCCGGCGCGCCTCTTGCTCCTTGCCGAGCTTCATCAACGGCCAGGCGTAGGAAGCCAAGATTTGGGGAGGCCGCTGGGAGAAGAGGGCCTGGGTCAAGCCCAGATAGTCGTCGAGGATGTCGAGCTGTTCCTGGTAGAGATCCATCTCGCCGTTGACCATCTCGAGTTCGCTCAAAGTGCGCTCGTACCAGCCCCAGGGGGTGGTGAAGGCGGGCACCGGTCCGTACTGTTGCCGAAACAGTTTGCGGGCTCGCTCGAGATGAAACTTCGAGCGGGGCAGGTCGCCTTCGGAATGGTGCAGGGAGTAGCCCATCAGATAGTGCCCGGGTACCGACTGGGGGTTGTTCTGGATAATGGCGCGGGCCTGCTCGCGGAGGTCGATGAGCTTTTGCTGCTCCAGACTCTTGAGGGCATTCAACTCTTCGGCCGTGCCGTCCATGGAATTGCTGACCGCCCACACGGGCCAAGCCGTCAGCAAGAGCAGCAATATGAGCCTGGCTAGAAATCTCACGGACGCAGGGTGGCTCGACTCAACTTCTCGAGGGCGGGTTTGCAGCATTCTTTAATGACCTTGCGCGCATTCTCGACTCCCGGGGCTAACTCGATGCGGTGGCCAAAGACGTGGGGGGCCAGCCATTCGATATCTTCACCCACCACGTAGCCACGGTCCCGCAAGAGGGCGGCCGCTTGCAGGGCGGGCATCATCAACACCAGGCTGCGGGTGGAAATGCCCTGGGCCACCTGGGGCGAGCTGCGCAGCGCCTGGGCGATGTCGACCAGGCAGTCTTGAATGGCCGGGGCCAGGTGAATCTGGTCGTCCACCGCTGCCCGCGCGGCCATCACCTGGGAGCGCATCACGGCGGGAAAGGTGTCGTTGGCAGGAGGCTTGCGCCGCTCCTTGTAGCTGCGCAGCACGTCGAGTTCGGCCTCGCGGTCGATGTGCTCCATCACGATTTTAAAGAGAAAGCGGTCGAGCTGAGCCACCGGTAGGGGGTAGGTGCCGACCTGATCGCGCGGGTTCTGGGTGGCGATCACGAAAAATAGTTCGTCGAGGGGATGACTGATGTTGTCGGCGCTGACCTGCTTTTCGGCCATGGCTTCGAGCATGGCCGCCTGCACTTTGGGCGAGGTGCGGTTGATCTCGTCGGCCAGCACCACGTGAGCGAAGATGGGGCCGGGTCGAAAGTGAAAGCCGCTGGTCTCGGCGTCGAAGACCGCTACACCGGTGATGTCCGAGGGGAGCAAATCGGGGGTGAATTGGATACGCCGGAAGGCCGCGATGTGCTCTCCGGGGCTGTCGTCGTGGATCGATTCACCCAGGGCTTTGGCCAGGGTGGTCTTGCCCGAGCCAGGGTAGTCCTCGAGCAGCACGTGGCCGTCGGCCAAAAGCGCCACCAGCAACAGGTCGATGACCTCACCCCGGCCTCGAATGGCGTGATTTAGGCGACCTTTGAGGTTGGCGGCCAGCTTTCGGGCCCCCTCGAGATTTGCAGTCATAACGGTCAAGTTGGTTGTTGTTCCTTTCTATTTCACCAGCACCCAGGTGAATGGGTTCAGCAGACCCAGAAGGCGTCGCCACAGCGGGACGGTGTGGGCCAGCTGGCGCCCGAACTGGGCGTAAAGCTTGTGGATGTCGGCTCCTCTGACCTTGGGTTGATGGTTGGGCCCCCCCAGGGCCTGTTGCTGCTGGAGGATGGTCAGCTCGCCCAGGGCGGGGATGGTCTGGCAATGCTGTTCAGCAAAGTTCAAACGGCCCTGGCCGTAGCCGCGCCAGAGGCCAGCCTCGGCCATCCCGTCGAGGGCGGCGCGATAATAGAGCTGAGGAGCCTTAGCGTCGCTGCAATAGCGCGGGGCCAGACGACGATAGAGTTTGCCGGCATAGAGTCCGACCAGGCCGAGCAGGCAGCCCCAGCCGGCCACTACCGCGACCAACTCGGCCCACTCGCGCAACAGTTCGCGCAGCGACTTCTGTGGGTTGTCGTCGACGGTCTCGTCTTCGTCTCGGGCCAGTTCTCCCAGAAGCTTGGCCAGATCCGGGTCGGGCTGGGACATCATCGGCACGGTGGAATTCTCAGGCGAGATGTCGAGAATGACCCAGCCGAGGCCTTCGAAATACACCTCTGGCCAGGCGTGGGCCTCGCGATCGCGCAATAGAATGGCTGATCCGCTACCCCGAAAGCGGGCGTCGGTGGCATAGCCAGCTCCGACCCGCGAGGGAATGCCCACCGAGCGATAGAGATAGCAGGCGGCGTGGGCGAAATGCACGCAATAGCCGGTCATGTCACCGAACAGAAAGTCAGCCACCGGATCGACGCTCGACATGTGGTTGGATTTGAGGCTATAAGTGCCGTTCTTGTCGAGATAGAGCTTGACGGCCACCGCCCAGGCGAGCGGGTCTTCTCGATATTCTTCGGGCAGTTGAGCGATGATCTTGTGGGCCAGTTCCTGGTAGCGCGGGTCGTCCGGGATCTCGGTGTAGTGTTTGAGCAACCGCTCATCCCATTTCGGGTTGCCCAGATGGCGACCGATCAGGGCCTGGAAGTCGGCCGTGAGCACCCACGAATCGACATCGTAGGCGCGCTGGAACTGCTCAGGGTTCGGGTTGGGAGCAGGTTCCATCGAGAAAGCGTTGACCAGACCAAAGGGGTTGGTGTGAGAGGCTATCAAGGCCACCCGGGTCTTGAGAGCCTGGTGGGTTCCCTGGTCGGGAGCGGGGATGTCGATCTTCGTCTTGCCGACCGGAAAGAAGGGCGCGATGTCGCGGTCGGCCAGGCCCGTGGTATCGGCTACCAAACGGGTGCCGTTGAACTGGCTGTAAGCGCTTTGACGGAAATAGTAATAGCCATAGGGCGGCTCGTAATCCTGGCGCAAGATGACCACCGCCACCGGCTTGGGTTCTGACTCGGACTCGTAGTTGTCCTGGAAGGGAATCTCATTGTCGTCAGACTGCCCGCCCTGGCCTTCGCCCTGATTTGGCTTGCCCTTGCCCTGGCCATCGGTAGGGTCCTTGGCCTTGCCGGTCAGCCCCAAGCCACCTGGGGGCTCGGGAATCCAGTCGCGGATGCTGCGCTCGGGAAGATACAGAAAGAGCAGGCCGACGACCACGAACAGGAGGGTCAAATCCAGAATGCTCGAGCGGCGGGTTACGCGCCCGATGGTCAGCATGATGACCACCGCGCCGGTGATCGCCCCGAGGGCGAAGAGAAACGGCATCGGGTCATAACCTCGCGACCAGAGCGGGTCGACCAGAAAGTGGGGTCGGTTGATGAAACCGTCTCGGTGGGCTGCAAACGGCACGGCCAGAAAGCAGGTGACCACCGCTACTTCGAGAGCCACCCAGGTGGGGTAGCGGGCGCTGACAAAGCGCAGGTAGCCGGTGCCGCTCAGCGAGGCCAGCAGCCAGATGAGCAGAGCGGCCACCGAAAACGAGGCTTCGGAACCCATCGTGTGGGCCAGCAACTCGCTGGTGGAGGGAAGACGCCCTGCCCACATCACCAGCCACAGCAGGATGGGCCAGCCGATCAGCACAGCCGGGGTGCGCAGGCGCGTTCGCGACAGCCAACCTCCCAGGTAAAAGCCGGCCGCGCCTCCGATGGCGGCCGCGCCCAGGGCGGTCGGCACCGAAAGCTCGGCGGCCAGCACCGTCCAGGCCAGGGCCCACACCAGCGCCGCGCCCAGGTCTCTAGCCCGAAAACCCGTCTTTCTGGTCTCTTCCATCGCTAGGCCTTGCCAAACTGGTAGTCGGGAAATACCCGGCCCCGGTGGTGATCATAGAGTAAGAACGACACCCCATTGCGGCGCAAAGGCGCAAAGAGCCGGTCGGGCGGGTCGAGAAAGCCTTCTGGCTCGTACATCAAAAGCTTCTCCCAGCTTTGGGCCTGACTCTGGCCGGCGGGCGGGGCGGCCGACAGCACCGTCAACCCCAGCCTGGCGTTGCGAATGGCTGCGGCCACCTTGTCGGACCAGGCCCCCACGCGGGGAGGGACCACCACCAGGCAGCTGCCGAAGCCATCGGCGTGAGCCTGGCTCAGAAAGCTCTCGAGGCCGTGTCCCGATTTCACCTCGGGATTGCCCGACCGGGCCAGCATGCGCAGGGCTTCTTCGCGCAGGCCGCTGGGCTCGGTCGACCCGTCGGCGCCAAAGCGCCATCCCTGGCCTAGCAAGTCGCGCTCGATGACCGAGCGCATCAGGGCGGCGCAGTTCTCGTCGCCGGGGCCGGCCACTAGATAGGCGCAGGTGCGGGGCTGGGTCACCACGGCCCGCTCGGGGACCCGCACCATCAGCTTGCGGGTGCGGGCGTACACCTTCCACAGGATCAAGCGGGGAGGGTCACCGGGCGAGTACCGGCGCATATCGACTCGGTCGCCCATCGGCTCGCCCGCCGGGTCGGGAAGGTCATCGCCGGCAAAGAGGCTCTGGACCAGGGTGTCGACCTCGAGACGGCCGGCCTCGGGCAGCACCTCAATCGGGCCCGTCTGCACTTTCTGCCAACTGATGGAGGCCACCCCCAGGACATCGCGGACCCTGACCCGGCGCTCGAGCCGATCGACCAGACAGCGCCGGGCCGGAATGAGCACCTCGACCAGTCCTTCGGGACCCTTGCGCAGATCGGTCTCGATCCTTAGCGGGTAATGACACTCCCAACTGACTTCGACAAAAGGTAGCCAGAGGGGGCGAAAGACCAAACCCGTCCAGCTGGGCGCTCCTACTACCAGGCGGGTTGGACCCTCGGATCGCACCTGTTCGCGCCAGCGGCGAGCGGTGGTGATGGCAAAGCCGCTGACCATCAGCAGAGTCACGAGCCCGGCCACGGCGATCGAGGCCGAGGCCACCAGCACCACCATGTCGGCGCGTTTGAGGCCCTCGAAATAGATGCCATAGGCCAACACGAGAGCCAGCAAAACGCCTCCCGCGCTCAGCGGGAAAAGCCCGGCCGCCTTTCGCAACCAACTCAGCACCTTCGGTAGAAACGGCATTACTGACTTAAGTTTCGGGGCGGGTCAAATAGTTCCCCCGGGGGAAAAAACGGCTTTTGAGGCTTTCAGAATGGTGGCCGGCCTTCAGATTTCACCCGGCCGGCCGAAGTAAGTCCTATGCGGGCCAGACTGTTCTGCATTGCGCTTCTCATCCTGGGTTGCGGCTGCGAGGAGCCGCCCGTTTGGGAGCTTACCGTGCTCAACATGACGATGCGGCCGGTCGTTCTCTCGGACGGCGGGACGCGTCATATCAATGTCTCGGCCTTGCGTCCCCACGATCGGCTAAGGGTGGAACGCCGCGAAACCCTCACCATCACTCAAGGCGGCAAGCTCCTCGAAACGCTGCATCCAGGCCAGCCTCCCCTGGACTTTCCTGAGGGTCAGGATGCGCGCATCCTCTATATCATCGGCGGGCCTGCCGCTCTGGCGATGGCCGACTGCAGCGAGTTCTACGGACATACCCGCGCCGACCAGCCAGGGGTCCGAGACTACGTGGACCTGCGTGACCGGGTCACCTGTCGCCTGGATCACACCGACTTCATTCTCTGGCCCCACCAAAGACGGTTTAAAGAGAACTATTGGCAGGCCAGGTCGCGCCACCGCGTGGTGAGGATCGTCGAGATCAAACCGGGCGACACTCGTGAGGGCCTGATCCAGCAGATGATCGCGGAGGGTCTGGAAAGCCAGGGCGACGCTTCAGACCAATTCTCGAAATAGCTTGTGGAAACGTTCTTATTGGCCCAAAGCCTGCTCGCGCAGGCCTTCGTTTTCGACCCAGGCATTGGGCTCGATGCCGCCCTGCCAGTGATAGAGCCCGACTTCGAGCTTGCGCAGGATGTTGGTCTTGGGGCCGTCACCCAGGCGGAATTTGAAGCCATCGAGGACCTTGTTGGTAAAGCCGTTGAGCAAGGCGTAGTGGGATTGGTGTCCCTGAGTGTGGTGCTGGTTGTGCAGGTCCTGGTTTACCCAGATGTTGGCCTTCTGCAGGCCTTTGACCCAGCCAGGGTTCTCTTCGTCGGACATGTGGCAGCGCTTGTGGGCCTCCTGGGCCACCAGCGCGCAGTTGGCCATGGTGGCGAGTCCCGCCAGCAGAGGCCCGGCCACGGCCGGTGCCGTCGCGGTCACCGTCCAGGCTAGCCCGGCCAGACCTACCAGCACCGGCGCGGCCACCCGCTGAGTGTCATAGGTGTGGTGAGCGAAGCTCCGATGGACCATGTCGCGAGTGTGATGATGGTGGTTCTGGAAATCGCGGGCGATGCGAGCAGTAGTCGTGCGTAACAGACCGCCGCGCGCCTCGAGGGCATCGGCGTTGACGTTGTCGAGGAAGTGGTGGACCACGCCCGAGCCCAGGTCGGTGGCGAAAAAGCCTCCCACCACCGCTGAGGTCGTCAAAGCCGCCGCCACCGGGGTCGAAAAGGCTCCCCCGGCGACCAGGCCCGCGCCCAGCGCCACGGTGGCTCCCAGACTGGTCAAGGCCAGGGCCGTCATAGCCGGAGTGGCCTGCTTGAACTCCATCTTGTCTTCGGGTTCGCTCGAGGTCCACTTCACCCCCTCGGGGGTTACTTCGGCGGCGGGCTTGCAGGCGGAGCGTGACGGCACCTGACCGGGTAGAATTGGCGTGATTCTCATGAGACCTCCGCCCTCATTTCACCAGACGTGGCTTAAACAATTTTGAAACAAATTTCGGGCAGGCGTGACCGGATGGGGTCCGAAGAGGAGGGCGATGGAACGCTACTTCGACGCGGTGGATTTCGCCACCCGATGCCACCGGGGGCAGACACGCAAAGGGACTCTCATTCCCTATATCGTGCATCCGCTGTCGGTGGGCAAGTTGCTGGCTCGCTACCAGGCACCCGAAGAGGTCGTGGTGGCTGGCATCTTGCACGACACGGTCGAGGATACTCGAGCCACTGTCGACGATGTGCTTTCTCTTTTCGGTCCCCGGGTGGCCCAACTGGTCGAAGGGGCTGGCGAGCCCGATAAAGCCGCTGCCTGGAAAGAGCGCAAAGAACACACCATCCAGCTCGCTGAAGAGACCGAGGATATCGAACTGCTGCTGGTCATGTGCGCCGACAAGCTCGACAATATCCAGGACCTGCGCTCAGACCTCGAGGTGGCCGGTGACGAGATGTGGACACGCTTTCGAGCCCCCCGTGAGGAACAGGCCTGGTATTATCGGACCCTGGCAGAGATTTTTCTGCGTCGCATCGAACAGCCAGCCTGGCGCGCCCTGGCCGAAGATTTTCATCGCCAGGTCGAAGCCCTCTTTGCCTGATTTCTATGCTGCATTTTTCTAAAGTAACCAAGCTTCAAGGCGCCCGGGTTCTTTTTCGCGACGCCAGTTTCCAGGTCAACCCCGGCGAGAAGATCGGTCTGGTAGGACCCAACGGCGCCGGCAAGACCACCGTCTTTCGCCTCATCAACGGCGACGAGGCCATCGATGAGGGCCAGATCTCGCTGCCCGGAGACACCACCCTGGGGTATTTTTCGCAGGACGTGGGCGAGATGTCCGGAGGGACGGCCATCGGGGCTGTGCTCGAGATGACTGGCTTTAAGTCGATGATGGACGAGTTGGCCGTGCTCGAAGAGAAACTGGGTGAAGAGCTCGACGAAGACGAGATGACCCGGGTGCTCGAGCGCTATGGTGATCTTCGCACCGAGTTCGATACCGCCGGTGGCTATGATGTCGAGGTCGACGCCCAGGCGATCTTGACCGGACTCGGCATTCCGCCCGACGACCAGAGTCTGCCCCTGGAGAGCTTTAGCGGCGGCTGGAAGATGCGCATCGCCATGGCCGGCGTGCTGGTCACCAAGCCCGATCTGTTGTTGATGGACGAGCCTACCAACCACCTCGACCTCGAGTCGATCGTCTGGCTCGAGAGCTGGCTGGCAAGCTACAAAGGGATGCTGGTGATGACCAGTCACGACCGCGAGTTCATTAACCGGGTCGTGAGTAAGATCGTCGAGCTCAATTATCAAACCATGACGGTCTATTCGGGCAACTACGACTTCTATGAGCAAGAGCGCGAGTTGCGCGCCGAGCAGCTCACGGCCGCTTACAAGCGCCAGCAAGACATGCTGGCCAAAGAAGAAGAGTTCATCGCCCGCTTCAAAGCCCGGGCCTCGCACGCCGCCCAGGTCCAGTCGCGGGTCAAGAAGCTCGAGAAGATCGACCGGGTCGAGTTGCCCGAGGAGCAAAAACGAGTCAAGTTCCAGTTCCAGACCCCGCCCCGTAGCGGTGACGAAGTGGTCAAGATGAAAGAGTTGGGCAAGACCTGGCAGCGCCCTGACGGCCGCGAAGTGCGAGTATTCTCTGGTTTCACCGAGGTGGTCAAGCGCCTCAACAAGGTGGCCGTGGTCGGGGTCAACGGGGCCGGAAAATCGACGCTGCTCAAGCTCATGGCCGAGCAAACCGAGGCCACCGAAGGGGAGATCGTCCTGGGGGCCAGCCTCGAGGTCGGCTACTTTAGCCAGAACTCACTGGACCTGCTCGACCCGGCCCGGACCGTCTACGAACAGGTGGCCGAGGTCATGCCGTTGGCCACGGTTGGTCAGGTGCGCACTCTGCTGGGTTGCTTTCTCTTCTCGGGCGACGATGTCGAGAAGAAGATCTCGGTTCTCTCGGGGGGCGAGAAGAGCCGGGTGGTGCTGGCCCGCATCCTGGCCCGCCCGGTCAACTTTCTCATCCTCGACGAGCCCACCAACCACCTCGACATGCAGTCGCGCGAGATTTTGCTCGAAGCCCTGCAAGACTTTGAGGGCACCCTGGTGCTGGTCAGCCACGACCGTCACTTCCTCAAAGAGGTGACCAACCGGGTGTTCAAGGTCGACGACCACCGCATCCAGGTTTTCGAAGGTGGTTACTCCGAGTTTCTCCAGTCGGGTCAGGGAGATGTCCGTGCTCGTTAAAGCAAGTCTAGCCACTGCTCGTAGCTAGCTGCCGTCGCTGCCGCCCCAAGGAGTTCGTCCAACCGGCCGGGCTCGACGCGAGTCCATACTGACCCATCTGGAACCTGTCCGAAGCGAGCTTTCAAGACCGTTTCCAGGCTAGTGCACCGTCCGCCAAAAACGTCCCTACCTTCTTTGAGCAGGGCGGAGCAGTCTTGATTAGAAATCTCGGCAATGGCGATACGAACGAAGAGCAAGCCCCCGAGAGTCGATGTCTATCTGCAAG
>JBFWNU010000011.1:0-66386 GCA_050250895.1 Vulcanimicrobiota bacterium
CATTGACATCCGTGATGCTTCAATAGGGCCAGCTCGTCATCGAGCTGGATGGAACGCTTTGAGCTTCGCCGACCGTCGACTGGTCGAACTGGCTTCAATAGGGCCAGCTCGTCATCGAGCTGGATGGAGCGCTCGCCGGAGTCCCTTTCACCACAACGCTTCTCGACCCTCCTTGCGAGCGTAGGCGTCCCTTCAAGCTCAGTAGAGCGAAACTTGAGGAGAAATCACGGCGCAAGAAGGGTCGAGGCGTTGCCCTATCTGGGCTGCGAGCGTCGACTGGGGTCGAAGGCACCACCGAGACCCTCGACCCCTCACCTATGCGATTGTCAAAGATCACAGAAGTGTCGGGCCACGCCTCGGCGGCTCGTAGGGCACTCCGACCCATTCGACGCGGGCAGCTAAATTCTTACTGGGCCCGAGGTCAAAAATGAGCACCTGGTCCATATCGTGATTGACAATCTCGGTCAATTCTCTAACCATCCGCGTCTTCAAGAGATCATCGAGCTGGCAACGAAAGACCGACAATTGCACATGCTCGCCGTAGGCCTTCATGGTCTCGAACACCAGGCGGAGCCGCTTGGGGTCGCAGATATCATAGGTCACAACCATATCCCGTTTGAGGCTCATCTTGTTACAAACACCGGATACTCCTCGATCTCTCCGGCCAGGCAACGGGCCAACAGACGAGCCTGCACGTAGAGCACCCGCCGATAGCTGAGCTGGTATCCGAAGACGGGATGGGACAGCTCCGCGTCCAAGCGTCGCTCGAAAGCTCGAATGACGGCGTGTCGGCCGTCCCTGGTCAGGCTCACGGCGCCAGCCCGACTATAGAAGTTGCCCGGACCCAACTGCCGCTTGTTGATTAGACTCAGCAACGTCGAGTCAGCCACCAGCGGACGGAATTCCTCCATCAAGTCAAGGGCTAGAGCGGGTCGGCCGTAGCGC
The DNA here is from genome assembly GCA_050250895.1 of Vulcanimicrobiota bacterium. GTDB lineage: Bacteria > Vulcanimicrobiota > Xenobia > Xenobiales > JADMJV01 > CAYRFU01. Next base: position 946 of record JBFWNU010000011.1, read on the forward strand.
GGTTGATGGTAGAATCCCTGGTATGGGTCGAGCCCGATGGACTCGCAAGTCACCACCAGCTCTTTGCTCAGCAGTGAGTAGAGATACGACAGCACGGCGTTGACCGGATCGGTCGGGGGCCTTCGGGTTCGCGACTCGAAGCTGAATGTCTCAATGTCCTGGGCGGCGCGGGCGCGAAACATGCCAGAAAGTCTCGAGAAATACCATTTCGCGGCCATCCCCTCGATGCCGAGCAGCGAGCCCAGATTGTCCGTTTTGAGGGCGGCTCGGCGCAACCGTTGCATCTCGTCGAGCACGTCATCGCAGTCACCCCGGTAGTTCCTTCGGAGCATCGTTCGCTGGTTCTGGATCTTGGCGGCCACGAAGCGTCGGGCCAGGCTCAAGCAGTAGTCGTTGTCAAAAGCACGCCGGAATTGGTGTTGGCGCAGCTCGATGTTCTTGTGGGTTGGCCCCGTAGTCATGCCCGCAAACCAACCGCCGTAGCTGAAGTAGCAGATCGGGATGCCACGTTCACAGAGTGTCCGGACAGCCTGGGTGCTGACCTGAATGTTGCCCCTCAAGCAGACCTGAGACACCTCGATCAGGCGACAGGTCTTGACCAGTTCCCCCTTGCGCTTGACCTCCAGCACGCCTTTGCTGACACCGATGGTAAGGCCCTGCTCGTCCACGTACAGGGGTAAGGCGTCATCCTTGGGCGCGAATAGACGGCGGGGCTCTTTCTGGAGCCCCCGCAGCAGATTCACTTCGTCTGGCAGGCAGATGCTGTTGAGTGAGCAGGCCGGGCACCTGGGACTGTCTTCGAGCGGCGGGGGGATGGCCGGTATGCTCAGGGTCAGGCGAAGCTGGCGTAAGGCATCCAAAGTCAGCTTCACCAGTTCGTCGTCGAAGGGTACCTCCACGCGGCTACGCGTGGTCGCAAAATAAACAAAGCCCCGCTCGCAACGATAGCCATTTTCACGCAGAATGAGGCCCTGGGCACAAAGTTGCACCCGTTCAGGGTCCCACACTGGTTCGTCTCGTTTAGAGGGCTTGCCTCGCTTGGTCTCGACCGGCGACACCTCGCCGCCCTCACCCTCGATCAAGTCGAACTTGGCTAACAGGCCCACGCCCGGTGCCGACATTAGCACCGAGCGTGCCTCGAAATCTGGCGCTTCCATCTGCCCACCGCCCCGGTCGACCCGGCGATGTTGCAGGTGGCCGTCCTCGGTAAAGTAGTTGTCGCGCCATTCTTGCTGAGCCCACTCGAGATAGGCCAGTCGGTTGCAATAGACGAACTCGTTGAGCATCCTGGCCGGCACCAGGTCGGGCACCTCCACCGCTAACGCTTCAAAAGTCGCAACTCTTTGGAGCGCGGTCCGGCTATGGCCTGGGCCGGCGTGAAGTTGCGCACTTTGAGAACGGTGATCCTCTGTGAGCGCATGACTTCGGCCACTCCGATCTCGTCGAGGTCAACACGCTTCGAGAGAAGCCAATCGCAGTGCGAGACCAGGCTCCTAACGGAGTCCTCCGTCAATGGTGCCAACCAGATCGGCCAGCGGAAGTAGGTGTTGCGACTGCCCTTGCCCTCGAATCCCAAGGTTTGCATCTGGCGGACCGTTGGCACGGTGGCAAACAACGGCAACGCCTCTACAGCTAGCCGGTTCGCCCCCCGAACTGTGCGAATCGGGTCTCGACTCGGTTCGGTCCACCGCAGAGCGTATCGTCGGTCGTCGGCCGGGTCGAAGCGCAGACTCGGTTTGTCATCTTGATAGCCCCAGGGCTCAAAGAGAGCGTGACGCAGGTGTTCGGGCTCGGTCAGCGTCTGGAGGTCTCTCATCGTCTTGAGGAAGTGTTGGTGGCCGACGCCGCTCATAGTGCGAAAAGCGGTGTCTTGCACCATCTCGCCCTGCCTCGCAGCCTCGCACCCCAGAGCAGTAAGCCAGTCGGCCCAATCGCGGTCGCCCATTTCCAGCCAGTGCTTTACCGCCTCCCGGGCGCAGTCGCGGTAGGTGCCCAATTCGATCTTGTTGGAGTCATCTAAGCTGTCCATCGGTGCTGGCCACCGCGACTTGCTGAGGTTCTGGTGGAGCAGGTTCACCAGTTCCATCTCTGACATCTCCTCCGGCAGGTGCAGGACCGGTGACCAACAGGCTTGGGCCTCCCACGACAACCGGACCTGGGTGTCCAGGCATCGGTTGAGCGTTCTCAGCACACCGATGGCCGCCAAGAAACCGAGGAGATTTCCGCCATCAAGACCTGCTAATTTGAGACAGTGGGCCGGACTGGCCGACGTTACCCGCGGCTGGGCCGAGGACTTCAGCTCAAGAGGCGGCGCCTGCCAGCCCCCTGGTTCAGAGCATCGGTGGTCCGCGCAGACGATTAGTGACTCCAGATAGGCGAGACCCCACCAGCCATAACGCCGCACGCAGCGCCAGAAACGATCCAGGTGACCACTTTGGAGAGATGGCAGCGCGCTGTCAGCCGTGCCGTCAAGCTCCACGCCGAGATAGTCTAGATTGACCTGGCCGACCGTCTTGCCTTCGGGCACAGTGTCGGCCAACGGACGGGCCTGGCCATGGTGTACCGCCACTAAATGCAGAACCAGGTCCGGGTCGTGCGCTTGCCTAAGCAAATCCGGACGACTTTCGGAGAGAGTGGCTGAAAGAAACTCGTGACGCTTGCCCTTCGGGTACCCGGCCCACCGCCGAGCCAGGTCTCTCTGAGCCTTGGTCTGAAATCGCTGGGACTTGGCCAACAAATCGTCATTGAGGCTGACGCTACCCCCTCGAAGCCAGGCCTGAAAACGAGAATCGGCTTTGCCCAGGTCGTGGAGTTCGCCGGCAAGTTGCAGATCTGAGACCAATTCCGGAGCGAGCGTAGCAAGTTGGGCCCAGCCAGCCGCCGTATTCGCAACGTTGTCGCAGTGTTCTCTGAGAGGAACCTCTCGATCACCCTGGTTGGAAGACTCGTCTTCGTGGGTGAAGTCATCCGAAGGCCTCTTGGAGTCAAGCTTGCACACAAGCACCCACCCTTTGCCATCAGGGCAACGCTGGAGCTTCTCAATCACCTCCGCGCCCTTCGACCTTGCTGGCTCTTCGGCATAGGGCTTTCGTGCTTTCTCACTACGCGAGGGCTTCTGTGCAGCGTCCAATACTCGAGCAAGCCAGTTGTCTTCCGCCACGTGGCTCCTTAGAGTGTCAACGGCGGCCTCGACGGTTTCGGGGTCCAGTAGCTCGACCTCCGTGGCCTCAAAGGCCGCAAAGAACTCGCTCCAAGTCTCAGGATGGACCCCCGGCAATTCGCGACCGGGCCGAATCCTCAAGACACCTCGCCGACGCGTCCTCTGCTGCGCCTCATCCCCTCGGTCCAGTGCGACCTTGACGGGTATATCGACAATCTCCCCGAGCCGCGAAAGCTGGTCTTTTGTAACCACTACGGTGTCCCCAGGGCGTAGGTAAGCTTCGGCCCCGGCGGACCGTGGACGTTGCAACGCCACATAGCCCGTTGTTGGGTCATCCGGACCGCGCCAGACCAAAGTTCTCAAGCCACTGAGGTCTGGAGAGGTTTCCTCAGCTGCTTCTCCCGATTCGATGTCACTTGTCAGGTCAGGTTCAGATTTTTTGGCCAGCCAACTCTTTGCGACATGGAGTGGCACCGGGAACGTCTCGGCGACAGCCGGAGGCACCAGCGAGAGAGTCTCGCGGAAGACGGATTGAGGGATGTCGAACGGTTGCCCCTCAGCGTTGAGTTGGCTCAGGTCCTCGCGACAAACAAAGCGTACCTCTGGTAGGCCCGCATCAGTTCCGCGTAGGAAGACTGAGGGATCAACATCGGGCGCGGGTCGGGGGTTCGTCTGGACCAGGCAGTCCAGGTGAGAAGGCATCAGAATGGGTGCATCGGAAGCTGCTTTCGATAACCCTTCTGGCTTAGCAAGCTTGTCCAAGCTGTCGACGCCAAAATCCACGAAACCATCGACGGCCACCGACCTGAGCCAATTCCAGGTGTTCGTCAACGCCTCACCATAGATGGCATCTGGCTCTTTGGCTTCGACATGCTGCGGCCCGGCAACTACCACCCCCGGCGCGGAGGCGGACACTCCCAGACGATTGAGTCGGCCGAACCGTTGGCGGAGCGCGTCAAGAGAGGCGCATTCCGTGACAAGTCCGTCGAAGTCGAGATTGGCACCCACCTCGATACACTGCGTAGCTACGACAAACAACGGGTCGGCTTGCTCTCTGGCACGACCAGGGGTGGCTGCAATCCGTGCCCGATGCTGCCGGTAAAGCTCCTCGCGGTCGAGTTCGCGCATGCGCCCCGTCAACAGAAGAGTCTGCTTGCCGGCTTCTCGCAACCGCCTTTCGGCGGAACGGGCCGTGGCCACTCGATTCACCAAAATCGCCACAGTATCGAGCGGCCCGCTTCGCTGCAGCTTCACCGCCTCGTCCACTAAAAACTGAGCGAGCTGCTCGTGCCACCGCTTTCCCTTGACCTTCTCGGCGAACTCCAATCGGCTGGGCTTGGCTGCCGAGAGACGAGGCCCCAGCGTGGGGTCTCTGTGGTCCTGCTCGTCGAGCTGGAACAGCCTGCGATTGGTCGAAGGTGTGGCCGTCATGGTCGTCAGCTGGAAGGGTCGCCCGACAGTCTTCTTGGCCTGGCCTCTAAAACTCTTGACCCAGTTGAGCGTCTGGCGAAACGGCTCAGAGCAATGGGCCTCGTCGAGAATGACCAAAATGTCATTACCGACCAAACCCGCGTGATAAACACTGGCCGCCCGGCTCACTCCGTAACCTCTGAAGAAGAGGCGGGAACCCAACTGGTCGACGGTGCTACACACAACGAGGGGCTGGGTCGGGTTTTTAGCCCAACCGTTGTCGCGATAAATGCCGCCACGTAACTGAAAGGCCTCGAGGGGGCTGACCAGGTCTTCGCCAAAACGGTCGGCTCCGGCGCTCTCAAGGAGATGCTCTCGGACTCGTCGCACCACGTCGCTTTGTGGATTCTTGAGGGCCGTTACAAGCTTCTTTGCGTGCTCATAGGCTTCATCGACTACCACGCGACGGTCAACCACAAAGAAGATCCGGCGGGGGGCGTCGGGCTGGCCCATCGCGAGGGCAAAGACCGCAACGTCAATGCAAGCGGTCTTGCCGCTGGCCGTAGGCAGGGAGATATCCGCGGGCCAGCGGTCTTCGGCTAAGACCGTCTTCAACAATCTCTCTTGCCACGGAAATGGTTGAAACCCGTGGACTTCTTCCATGAAGGCTCGGAAGTCACTTTCGCTGAGGTTACTCATCTGTGCGCTCCTCTCTTAGCGGTCGAAATAGCCCATAGCCACGGTAGCGCCCCGCCCCTAGCAGCACTGGGCCTTGGACCGGCATCTCAAACTCCAGTCTTGCGTGGGTCATCATGCGTTGGCCGCCACGTCCCTTCGGCAATCCCGGAAAGTCGGGGCTCGTCGGGCACCCGCGAAAAGCGGAAACCCGACTAACACTTACAAGGGGCGACGGGAGCCCGATACGCTGGCAGGACCGAACGATCAGGCCTTCTATTTCGCGCTCTCGACGCTCGCGGTCTGAGGGACGCGACTTCAGGTGACGGTCGAGCACGACTGGTGTGACTGATGCCCACAATCGCGCTCCCCTACGAGCGGTCCAGGTGGAAGATTGGAGGCTCCGCTCTCCGGTCATCGAGGCCTTGGCGCGGACTCTGGCCTCACCAAGCCGCCCCATCTTAAGAAGGATGCCATCGTCGTCTTCGATGATGAGTATCAGTCGCTGAAGCTCATCGTTGGGAATGTCCCGCTTTGGTAGTGCCAGACCCAAGCCCAGTAGATGCCCGTCGGCATGTTCGTGGCCGATGAACGGGAGTGGCACAATAGCCAGATGGTCTTCTTCGACGGGCGTGCCGTCCTCGTGATGGCCGCTCAACCAGGCTGGACAAGGGTCAGGATATCGCGAGAGCAAGGTATTGCGTAGTACTCCTGTGAGCAGCAGGGTGGACCTGAGACCATATCGCTGCTTATTCTGAGGGTCGAGCTTGAGAACCAATAGATTTGGCCTAAAGCAAGTACCCCTCACTTCCTTCTCTGGCGATTCGTCAGCCTCGGTGTAGCCTTGCCAATAGCCGATGCTCGGTCGCTGACCGCCTTCGAAGGCCCGTTCTAACAGCCTCAAGCGTCCACCTCGAGGTATTCGCAGACGAATGGCCGGGTTCTTTAAAGTCGGCAACAGTGTGCGCCCGACGAAGGCGTCTGTCTCGTCCAACCAGACCCAAGTCAAAGAAGCGGAGTGGCCCACGTAGGTCACTCGCGAGCAGAGTTCACGCAGCGCCTCCCTGACCTCGGCCGGGGCATCGGAGGCCCAACGGTAACCCACCGCCTCGTCACCCACCACGGCAACTGGAAACTGACGAGCCTGCTTGGGTCGGTCGTCCGGCAACAGGGCGAGGGCGGATTTGAGCTGAGCTTCCTTTACGTTGGCGATGTCTTTGATACGCGGGCGCTGGACATCGTTGACAGGGACGAAGTGGGTTACCGTCGCGCGCTCCCAAGCTTCGGGAACGATCAACTCTGGGGCCGGTTGGCACTCAAGCCACTCCAGCGCCCGTCGCCCCTCATCGTTGGGTTCGCTGAAGTGAGCTGCCGTCAAGGCCATGAACAGTCGGTCGGGGTGAGGCGGCCACTCCGGCTCGAGGCGAGAGCCGACTGAAGTTGCCATGGCGCGCCCCAATAGGAATCGGACGCCTATCGTCAGCCCCATTAGTCTGACTCCGGCGCGGTCAGCGCGAGCAGTTGGCTCCGCTTGACCAGTTCTCCAAGGTCAGGGGAGGGAGCCAGCTCTATCTCCTTTTCGTGCCACGGCAGACCAGCCTTCTTAGCATCCTCCACCGCCCGCTTGAGAATGGCGATAGCCCCTTCGGACTCGACCTGATAACGCCTGGGCTCTTGTCCCGGTTGAGCGAGCAGCTCCCATTCGGGGACTTGAGTAGGGATCAGGAAGCAACGAGAGCGCAGGTCCAGACCCTTTTCTGACGCGAGCGCAGCCGCGCAGATACCCAGTGCGGCGAGCACCGTTCGGCCCGCCTGATTTTGGGTCAGAGTGGCGGCTTTGCCGCCCACAGGAAACTTCAACCGGCGAAGCCCGGCCAACGACAGAACCGTGGTTTGAAAGGCTCGTTCGACGGTAAAACCCCCGGGCGTGATCGACGGGGCGATGTTGCCGTGGTTGATCTCGGAGGGCTTGCCCTCCTTACCGTAGCGTTTCGGTTTGCCTTTCACCGTGACAGCCGATTGCTCGTCCATGGTCCAGCCACCGTCTTTCGCCTCGTAGATTGTGGCTGAAGCCTTCTCGATCTGAGCAGGGTCGATCCGGCTCGACGTCTTGACGCCCCCTACCGCCTTGACCCCGACGATTTCCGAGACCAGGCTACGAGCAAACTTCGCCCCCAGCCCGCCGCGCGGTCCGGTCGAGTCCCAGAGTCCGAAGATGAGCGCGGTGGGACAGTATTCCAGAAGTGGAGTCGCATTTCCATTGGAGACAATGTCAAGTACACTGCCAACTTTGGACTTGCGGAAGGGTTCACCGTTGTGGAGGCAGTCTCTCAACAGAGCATCGGCAATTCGGTGGGGGGCATCGAGGCTAGTCACTCGCAAGGGTCGCGGCAAGTCATAGTCTTTGAAATCGACCGTCAACACCGGCAGTTCTAGTCGTCCCTCCTCCCAGGCATCGAGCAGAGCCACTTCCATGCGGTTAGCCTGAGAAGCGACCGAGTCGAGCAACACACAATTGACCGCATCTTCGTGCCCGGGCAGTCGGCGGCTCTCGGTGGCGTAGTTGCCGCCCTCATAGGTTGGCGGGAAGATCTTGTCGCCCGGCCCACCGGCCGGCTGGAGTTCCAGTGTGCAACGAAAGGCGGCGCCGCTTCCGGCGACCGCATCACGAACAGTCTCATAGCTCAACTTAGACATGTTACCTCCGATAATTCAACATCAAGATTACCTCCACGATGGAAGGCTTTCGAACAATAATAACGAGGCGGAGTGACAGAGAATGTCACTCCTAGGACGACCCAGGAGGGTCCATTCAAGGTTCCCTAGCGAGTAACCTGCGACAGGATCTGTCAGTGGGGTGGGCGGCCGGCCGCCCACCCCTGAGGGGTCTACTGGGTGGGGTCAGCTAGCACGTAACAGTGTCCCGGCTTCGCCGTGGGAGGAAAGGGCTCACCCTGCACCACTGTCGCCTCGTGGCCGGTGCGATGGTCGTCGTGACAGCGGACTACCGCCCACTGACCTGATCGTGGGCAGATCTGCCCCGGTCTGTATTTTACTCTACTCATCTATACCTCCATGAATGTGAAATGGAGGAGTCTTGGGATGTCGAGCCAAATCAAAGGGTGTTAGATCGATTGGCCTTGTCCGTCGACTCCAGAGAGGCTCGGGTGGCCACCCGAGCCTCTCTATCTTTTTACCACATCGCGGGGGGGAAGTCAAACAAAAAAACTTCCTAAAACCATCTAGTTATACAGAATAACAAAGAGACATCGGAAACATCTCGTGATCCAGAAAAAAAGTGAGGCCGGGGAGTAGCTCTTGAGGAGCCAGAGAAACCAACTCGTGATCCATCTGCAATGAGGCCCGACCTCGCTTTCGGATTCGCGTTCCGTGCTTAGAAGCCTCCTCCAAGCGAGCGGGTACAAACACTCTGCTGACCGGCGGCTGCGAGACACAACGAAGCCCGCCATCACGGATCAGTGTTCATCACCCCAGCACCCTCGAGCCCGCCTGGTCTTTGACCACGCGAATCTGCACGGGTAATCGCTCGGCCAACTCCGAAACGTGAGTGATGACCCCGACCAGGCGACCCCGCTGCTGCAGCATCTCGAGGGTCTGAGCCACAACTTCCAGGGTGTCCTGGTCGAGGGTCCCGAACCCCTCGTCGATGAACAGGCTCTCGAGGGGCCTCCCCTCACTCAAATAGTCCACCATCGCCAAGGCCAAAGACAGCGAGGCCAAGAACGTCTCGCCGCCAGAAAGCGAGCGAACGTCGCGGGCCTCGCCGGCGTTCCAGCCGTCCTCGACCCAGATGTCATCACCGCGAAGACACAGGCGATAGCGACCCGACAGCCGCTCGAGCTCCACGCTAGCCCGCTCCAGAATCTCCTCGAGCAGGCGATTGGCCACGAAGGCCTTGAGGCCATCGGCGTTGAGCAAGCCCGAGAGCACCTTGTAAGTGCTAGCCTGCGAGCTGTGCTGCTCGAGCAAGTCTCGCAGGTCCTGGGCCTTGGCCAGACCCTCTTTCATCAAGCCATGCTCGCGGGTGGCCCCGCCGAGCTTGGTCTGGCACTCGCCGAGGTCCTCACTACACTGCTTGAGTTCCGCTTCGGCGGCCTCGACCTCGGCCTGGTTCACGCGCCGGCCAGCCAGCGTCTCTTCGCACTCCGCGATCCGCTGGCAGGTCAGACGCCGCGCATCCTCATAGACCTGCAGGTCCCCTTCCAGTCGCTTCATCTGGTCCGGCGCCATCAGTGCCAAAAACAGGTCCTTCTCAGACGCCAGACCCAGCTCCTCAAGCCGCTCCAAGAACCGGGTCTCCACGGCCATCAGTTCAGCAGCCGCATCGGCCCGCGACCGAATCCGCTCTCGCTCGAGCGCCTCGGCGCTAGCCTTGCAGGCTTCGGCGGTTCGCTTCGCGTCCAACGCCTGGGTCCTGTCCTTTTCCAGAACTCGCGCGCGAGTGGTCACGGTCGCGACTTCCTGCTCGCAGGCCTGCAGATAGTCGACACCCTCACCGAACTCGGCCGAGAGCTGCCGGTCAAGCTCGGCGGCCTGCGCCTCACATTCCAGCGCGGCCGCCTCCAGCTCTGACAGACGTTGCTGGCCGGTGCGCCGGTCGGCCTCTAACTGGGCAATGGCCCTCTCCAGTCCACGAAGGGCCTCGCTCTCCTGAGACTTCAGCAGAGCCAGCTCGTCCAGACGACCACGACGCTGGTGTTCCGCTGCCAGGGCAGACTCGATGGTGCCCACCGCATCGTCGGGCCAGCCCGGCCAACCCATGGCCTCGATCAGATCCTGGCGAGCGGCCACCAGTTGCATCGACAGCTCCTGCCGCTTGGCCTTGACCTGCTCCAGCTCTTCCTCGGCCTGTTCCGCTTCGAAGTCGGCTCGCTCCAGACGGAGCCGCCGAGCGTCCAGGGTCTCGCGAGCGTCCTCCAGCGCCTGCTCGGCCTCGGCCAAAAGCTCGTCGACCTCCAGGACCTCGCCATCCGGCTCGGCGGGCGCCTGGGCAACTTGCTGCAGACAAACCGGGCAAGGCTCACCCACCTTCAGATTGTGCCTGAGACGGTGAGCCAGATGCTCTTCACGAACCCGACGGGCCTCGCGGCAGGCCCGCTCGCTCTCTTTCAAGACTCGGTCGGCCGTAGCAAAGCGCTCCTCGGCAACCTTCAAGTCTTGCTGCGCTTTGGCGACGGCTTTGTGAGCTGCCTCGAGGTCGAGTTCGGCCAACCGTCCAGCCAGCTCGTCGGCGGCTCGAGCCTTGACCCGGCAGCCGGTCAGAGTGGCCTCGAGGCCGGCCTCGCCCGCCAAAGATTGTCGCTCTTCCTCAAGCAACTTTAGGCGAGCCTCGAGCTTGCCGAGGGTGGTCTGTTCGGCGGTCAGCGTCTCGTTCAACCTAATCATGGCTGTGCGGCGTTGCTCGAGTTCACCTCGAGTCTTGACCAGCTCGCCCGTGTGGCGCGCCCACTCGCGGGCCACCTGAGCCAGGCCTCCCAGAGCCTCAAGCCGACTTTCCAGGGCGGGTATGGCACCGGCCGCCGTCTCGGCTTGGTCGAGCCCCTCCGCAGCCTTTGCCAATCCCTCCTCCGCCTTGGTCAGCGCGTCTTTGGCTTGCTGATACTGAACCTGCTTGTCCCGGTGATTCCTGCGACAGCGAGTCACCTCGTCGAGTTGCGCTCGTTCGCCTTCTAACTCACGCGCCCGAGCCAGCTGGCGGCGGCTGGCTTCCATCTCGTCGGCCCTCTGCTCGAGTAGCTGAGCCTGCTCGAGAGCCTTCTCCAGCGTGCGGGTGGTCTCACCCAGACGCCTGGCTAGCTGGGCAGCCAGATCAAGCTCTCCCAACCGACGCTTCAAGGCTTTCTGCTCGGCCTCGAGCGCCTGAATGCGAAGCTCCAGCTCGGCCAGAGCTTCAGGCGAGATATGCTCATGCTGGCCCAGAGCGAGAGTCAACTTGTCTTGCTCGGCTTCGGCCTGCTTTTGGCGCGCCCGTGCCAGTTCAGACATCTGGTCGTAGATGCCGAGGTTGGCAAGCTCCATGAGCAATAGTTTGCGATTGGCCAGTTTCTCGGGCTTGAGCAGACGATCGAACTGTCCCTGCGGCAGCAGCAGCGCCCGGGTGAAGACCTGATACTTCATCCCCAAGAGGGCTGTGATTTGCTGGGTGGCCGCACCCTGCGGCGTCCGCTCGGACGAAGCTTCCCATTCCCCGTCACGAAACGGCCGAATCTCGACTTCATGGTTGGGGCCGCTCTTGCGCAGCTTGACCGTTCGCACCACCTGATAGAGCTGATCCGAGAGCGAGAACTCGACCTCGATGCGAGCTTCCTTGCATCCCTGAGCCACGATCTCCGAGGCGGCCTTGGCGTTGTCCCAGCGCGGGGCTTTGCCATAGAGCGCAAAACAGATGGCATCGAGCAGGGCCGATTTACCCGAGCCGGTGGGGCCCACCAGGGCGAAGATGGAGTGCCCGGTGAAGGTCACCTCCTGGCGTTTGCGATAGGGCATGAAGCCTTCAACCGTCAGCCTATGCAGGCGCATCCGTAACCTCCTGATAGAGCGAGGCGAAGGCCTGATCCAACTCGTCGGGCACGGATTGGCCCGGAAAACGAGTGGCGTAGAACTCCCGGAAAGTGCCGGCCGGATCGTGCAGGCTCTGAGTGTCGCGGGCCTTCGAGACCGAGGTGACGGTGGCCAGGCTCTTGACGATCAGGGCGCTGGGCAGAATCTCGCGCACTCGCCCGGCCAGGTTGGGCTCGGGCTGCTCGAGCCGGACCACGACCTTGAAAAATCCGGGCTGGCCACGATGCGCTTCGAGGTCGACCAGGCGACTGGAATCGACTCGCACCTCGCGCAGCGGCTGGGCACAAGAGAGCCCGATGAATTCGGTCTCGGTGAACTTGCCTCGCTCGAGATCGACCCGATAGAAGCCCCGCGGTTGGCCCGCCTCGCCGAAGTCCATGGGCCGGGGCGCCCCCGAATAGGCAGTTCGCGAGGGAGCTTGCCGCGTTTGCGGCACATGAACATGGCCAAGGGCCACGTAGTTGAGGTTGTCGGGTAAAGAAGCGGCCGAGATCCAATAGCAGTCGCTGATGGTCAGCTGCCGTTGGGTGTTGGAGATCTCCGAGCCTTCGAGCATCAAGTGGCCTACGAAGACGCGAGGGCCTCGATCTTGGAGCTGAGCGCAGAGGTGGCGAATGAAGGCCGTGACGTTCTCCATCCAGGTTGTCTTACGTTGGTCATCTCCGCCCACCGCTCCGACCAGGGGAGCCATCATGCGCTCGGAGGGCCAGGCGAGTCCGGCCACTTCGAGGCAACCAGAAGGAGTGTCCACCGTGAACACCGTCTCGAGCGACGGCCGGGCCACCACGTGGACATTAGCCAGTCGCAGCAAGGGCTCGAGAGCCGACCACTGCCCATAGGAGTCGTGATTACCAGCGACCAGCACGGCCGGAATACCGTGCTTGAAGAGGCGCAAGAAGAAGTCAAAGACGATGGCCTGGCTGTCGCCGGTGGGGCGGGGAGTTTCGAAGATGTCACCCGCAACGATCACCGCGTCCACCTTCTCGTTGACGGCAAAGTCGCCCATCTCGGTGAGAGCCGAAACCAGGCCAGGGTCCAGGCTGTGACGGGCCAGCGTTCGCCCGGCGTGCCAGTCGGAGGTGTGCAGGAGCCTCACCGGCGGGACCCCGGCGGCAGCAGCTTGCGCAGCGCTTCTTCCCTCTGGCCATCGAGGGGTTCGTTGGCCACTTCCTGGCTTCGGGTTGCCCAGGCCGGAAAGGGAAAGCGAACGGCCAGCGGTGAGGGTAGCTCGGGTTGATGGACGATCATTGTGCCCGGCTTGAGGATAGCCGCTCGCTGACGGTAGGAACCGGCCAACCATCCGTAGTGGGCTTTCTGCCCTTCGGCGGCATCCAGTCGTCCGGCCACCCTGAAGGCGGCATTTGACACGATGCGATCTTCGATCTCGCTGGCTGTTTGTTGAGCCCCGATGAGGATGATGCCCATACTGCGTCCGCGTTCGGCTACATCGAGAAGGATGTCCTTGATGGGGTTCCAGCCCCGCTTGGGGGCATACTTGTTGAGCTCGTCGAGCACCACATAGACCCGCGGCTCGGGCGTGGCCACCTGGTCTTTGGCCTCGAACAGTGTCTTGAGCACGGCTCCCACTACGAAGGCCTTGGCCCGGGCGTGCAGGTTGTGAATGTCGACCACGGTCACTTGCCGGTTGGTGAAGTCGATGCGGTGGCGGCCTGGCTCGTCGACCTGCTCCCGCAGCAGAGGGTCGACATAACGAACCGAGGCCTGCAGCCTGCGCACCAGCGCCTGGCGAGTGCCCGTGGCCGTCTTGCCGAACCAGTCGTCATCCTCAATCGCCTCAGACAAGAAATCGGCGAACTGCTCCAGACTGCGCAATGGCGTTCCCCCCAGCAAGACGCGCCCCGCCGGGCTGGCCTGAGCTGCTCGCTTCAAGAGATGGGTGATGCGCTCGACGGCAAACTCCAGTTGCGACAGGGTCTGGCCCCCCTCGGCAAAGAGATAGCGAAACAGCTCTGCCTCGGCAAACTCTCGCATGCTCCAGACAAAGGCCGTCACCCCCTCGGTGCGCACCACCTTCGGAATGAGGCTTTCCCCGTCGTGTGGCGGCGCATAGAAGGCCACCGACGAGAACGGCTCGCACGAGAGCCCTAGCTTCTGGTAGGTCTGGCGATCGATGTCGCGCAGCTTTTTGTTGGGCTTATCGAGATAGAGCAGATCCTCGCCTTTGACATTGAAAACCAGGGCGTGCGAGTTCGTGCTGGCCTGGATGTCCTTCATCCGAAACAGGCTATACAATAGAAAGAGCGCGTAGGATGTCTTGGTGGCCACTCCGGAGATGCCCGAGATGTTGATGTGGGCACCTTTCTCGCCAGCCAGAAAGTCATAGTTGAGGTAGGCTGTCTCGCCGTTACGCATCTGGCCGGCCACCATCCGGTTGTTCATCCCATCAAAGTAGAGGGCCACATCCAGGGCATCGCCTTCGGCCCGAGCCACCGATGAGCCGGGCTGGGGAGGGACGAACAATTCTGGCTCGACCCGGGTGACCAGCACGTGAGCGACGTAGGCCGTGTTGACCGGCAAGATTCCCGCCTCCACCAGTTCGACATCGGTGTCAAAAGCCAACCCTTCGTGAACCTTCTCCACCGATTCGACCACGCCAAAGAACTCGACTTCGCCCCGCCCCGGCACGGTCGACCGACAGCAAACGACATCATCGAGTTGCAGATAGGCGTCCTCGCTCACTGCCACCCAGAACTCGAGCGGTGAGCAGGTGCGACGACCCAGCACCTTACCAACCGTCATGCGACTCCCCTTCCGTGGATGCTCTTGCGAAGGATTCTAGTAACCAGGGCCGCGTCGCCCATGCGATGCCGCAACTCCTTTTCGAGAGCCGCGATGGGAGCCAGATTCTGAGGCGAACGAGCGTCACGATGGCGGCCGCCCACAAGGCGAGGCAACACCCCCGCCGTGGCTTGCGCGCGTTCACGAGCCGCTTCCAACCCAAGGTCCGCCAGCACCTCTAAGCGAACGATTCCAGCCAGGCCGGTCTCGTGCGGCGCAGGTGCGGCCAAACGAAGGTACCAGGTGAAGCGCTCAAACGCATCGCTGCCCTCCGGCGCTTTTAGCAAAACGATCGGTGTCCTGGTTCGGACCGGGAGGGAGTGGAGTGTGCTCAAGAGGCGATCCGGCAACAGCATTCGCCGATGGCTCTTGATATAGCCCACGACTCCGGCCCCGCGCATCTTCAAGACATTCTGCAGTGGGCCATCGGCGAGCACTAACGCTCCGTGTTGTTCGGCTAGTTCAGCCGCGATCAGGCTTTCATGCAGACGCATCCGTTGCTGAAGCTCGAGGGTCAGTCGCTCGGGCTTTTGTCCCATTACCGGTAACACTTGAAATTCGGCGGGAAATCTGGCTGCACTGGGGATCTCTCCTAACACGAGAGCGACCCGCTCGACGACAGGTGTGCGCAGAGCCTGCCAAAGGTTGCTTTGCTGCCCGAGTCTCAGAAAGATCCCCCCGGCCGCGTAGGTTCCGACCAGAACCGGGATGGAGGTCGTAGGGCCCTCTAGCCTCAGATGGGCATCGACTCGGCGAACGCCGTCGACAATGACCAGTTCGTCGAGCGACGATGCTTCGCATGAGATGGGCGTCCATTCGGACTCGGAATACTCGGACTCCGTCTCGACTTCGACTTGTTGCTCGTCGTCTGTCTCGGAGAACGAGACAGATGGGCCAAAATCGGAATTCCAAGGGTCAAACTTGAGCTGCAAACAACCCCCCAAACCAACCTAGAGAAAACTGGTTCTACCATCAGCAGAAAGCTCCTCTATGACAGATTTTGTCAGCGAACGTCGGTTCTGTATACCCGAGCACCCCCGAGCTGCCGGTTCAAGTAGCATTAACCCTCCGGGAACTGCGACACGAGCATGGCCTCACCCAGGACGAGATCGCCAGGCGAATCGGCGTGCCCCAATGCAATCGACGGACCGAATCGTAGCTCCGCCTCGTGGCTTTGGGCCATTTCTCGACCAGCTCCGATGCTCAGCGCAATTCAGCCGGCCGAAGTGGCCCTCGTCCGTGGCGAAGAGAGAGTTCGACCGGGCTACAGCCCTCGCCCACAGAAAAACTGCTGGCTGGGGCATGCGATCCCCGGGCCTTTCTGGGTTGGCTGGTCAAAGCAGCCCCCGTGCCCGCCCTCGTGAGCGTGGCCGCTCCACCCGGTCAGTAACAGAGGGGGCTGCCGGCCGGAATCGAACACATCAGAGTGGCCACTATCACCAGGGAAGTTCGCGGCTTTACCGTCGGGTCCAACAGCTTGGCGGTAGCGTCGCTTGTTTAAGAGAATCGCCATCGACAACTATCGAAACCTGGCTGCTCGCCTTACTCCGTTACGAGGCTGTGAATGAGTCCGAGAGCCTCAAGCAGGCCTATGAGCAACTTTACGGTGCAGACGAGAGATCAGCCCTCGAACAGGCCGCCTCCGGTTGGCCTGCGTCCAGTCAGGCTCTTCCGTCGCTGACCGACGGCCGCCGCGAGATGCAACGCCTCGTCCGGTAGACTCCCGTGCCGACCACAGTCGCTACGTCCGCTAGCAGGCACCCGCCAAAGAATACGAGGTAGCCGGAGTGCCCGGAATCAGGCTCTGGGTGGTACTGGTACAGTCGACCGTGCCGAAGTTCGGCCCACACGAGCAATCGTTGTTGTTCGTGCAGAAGAAGACATCAAGAGTCCCGGTGGTACGGCCGCACAGATCCACGCAGACCTGCTGCTGGGAATAGTTGTTGACGGTGTAGACGGCGCAATCGATCGATGTCGCGACGGCTGGTTTGGGTGCGGCGATAGTGAGCACCATCGGCGCGAGAGCGGCTTTGAGGAGCTTGCGCCGAGAGATGCCTGACCTCGTTTTGAAATCGACCACGAGACCAGCTTCGTCGAGTCGGCCGATGGCTTCTTCGAACGACTCGCCAGGCTCACAACCCGACGCCACAACTTGAAAGGCAAGAGTGGCGGTGGGGTCAAGCAGGTGGGCCGTTCGTGACGACGGGTCGTAGACCAGTGTTTCTTCACCGCAGTCGCTCGTGATGAGACCAGGCTTTAGCTTGACAGACATCTCCCCCCCCAGAAAGGGCAATTTGCTATCGCCCCCAAGCATCCTCTTTCAAGCCATGTTTTCTGACAGCTGCACCAGCTCGGCCAGTCCGCGTTCGACCCGCGACCAGTGCGATAGCCGCGGTCGGGCAAACCCTACAGCCGCCGGCAAAGCGTGCAGAATCTCTGGCTCACGCTCGTCGTCCTGGTCGCAGCGAGTGGTCAACAAAAGCGTCTGGGAACCATCCGACAAGGCCAGATAATAGCGGTCGAGGCAAGTGATGTCCAGGTGGTCGAGGTCATGCTCGAGGTCGCAGCGCACCAGCTCGTCAAAGGCCATCTCCACCGGGCCATGGCGCAGACGACGGGCAGCTAGGTCCAGCACCAGCTCGACCTCTCCTTCGGCGCCGAAGTGATAAACATCACCCCGCCGAGAAACCGACGAAAAGTCGACCGTCAAAGCCTCTCGTCGCTCTTCCCAAGGCACGAAGAGGCCGGCCAGATCTAGCTCGACCTCAGGCCAGCTCAGCTCATAGACACAGACGAGCCGGTCAAGGTCATCCTCGTCTAGAAAATAGATGCCCGGACGATGGCTGGGCGGCGGGATGCGGCTCATCACCTCGTCGGTCTCGGGTAGCACCGCCCGGGCCTGGCGAAGGTCCGCCAGGCTCAACAGCAGCGGCTCGTCATCGTTACCCCCGACATCCTCAAACAGAGCCATCTGCTCCAGGCGGTCCAGCTCTTTTTGCTCGTCAGCCTCGAGAGGCGACTCAGACTTCAAGTCGACCATGCGGGTGATGGCCGAAGCGCGCGCCCGGGAGCCACGGTTGTAATCCGTCACGAGCTGTGCCAGCACCCGGTGATAGAGGCCAGCCAGGCGAGGCTCGAGGGTGTCCCAAGATTGGGGGCCAGTGGGAAAGAATGCCACCCGAAAATTCGGAGTGGTGCCGTCGCCCCCGTGAGCCTGCTTGCGACCTTGAGCCACGACCACGAATTCGCCTTCGTAGTCGCCCTCAAAGTCGCCCATGAAGCTCACTCCGGGCAACAGGCCGGGCGGCAACACGAGCGGGGGGCGGGACTGGGCGGACACGCTGGGGGGCAAACCTGGGCCCGAAACGAAGGCCACCCGAGCCCACTCGGGACCCAGCTCGGACGAGCCGCCCAGATACCCCATGATCGACTTCCAAAACGCCATCTCAATCGTCGTGGTCGATGGTGGCTTTCATCAGACCACTGCAGCTCTTGCAGCGGGTGAGATAGGTGGTGGTGTTGTCGTAGTGCCCGCGGGTTCGCTCGAGTTCATGATAGAACCACATGCTCTGGCCGTGGAGCGAACTCGACCCGCAATGGGGGCAGCCGCCGTAATACTTGGGAAGATTGCTCAGGTCGAGGTCGGGGGGCAGGGCCGGCGGCTGGGCCGGCTTGCGGCCGTGCAGGCTGTCCATCACCTCGTCAAAGCGGCCTCGAAATCTCACCACCTCGTAGCCGCCTCCCAGCGGTTCGCGGGTGACCTGCACTCGGGACGGGTCTGCGTCTTGCTCGGGTTGCTCGTTGGGCGAGCGCCGGTGACGTCGCCACCCGTCGTAGAGGCCGACCGCGACGAGCGCAGAGAAACTGAAGGCGAAGGCTTTATGCAGAAGTGACATGCAGCCAGCTTACGCCAGGCTGCCGAGGAAGGATGTATGCCAGCTCACTTCCTGGTTGAACCCACGCGGAGTGGATGCGGAAATGCGAACCTTTGTCTTCTTGTGTGGCCGACGCTGGTGCCGTATGCTGGGTCAATGGAAGAGCTACCCCAACAGATCGCGAAGCTGGCCGCCGACCTGGCTCAGGTGAAAACCCAGGTCGGCGAAAACAGCCTCGAAATCAAAGAGAACCGTCGCGGAATCGAAGAGAACCGCCGCGAGATTGAAGAGAACCGCCGGGGGATCGAAGAGAACCGCCACGGGATTCAAGAGAACCGCCGCCTGCTCGAAGAGCACTCCCAATGGATGGCGCGCAAAGACCAGGCTGATGCCGAGCTGATGGAGTTTCTGCGCGAGCAGTTCCAGCAGCAGGACGCCAAATTCGCGATGATGGCCGAGGAGTGGCGCTCGGACCATCGCGCCGTGGTCGAGGTGGTGCGCTCCAACAGCCGTCGAATCGACCGGCTGGAACAAAGACTCGGCATCGACTGACCGACTAGCCGCTGCGTAGGATCTTCTCCAACTTGCGACCCTTGGCCAACTCGTCCACCAGCTTGTCCAGATAGCGCACCTGGCGCGTCAGGGGGTTCTCGATTTCCTCGATCCGATAGCCACAGATCTTGCCGGTGATCAGGTGAGCGTTCGGGTTCAAGGTGGCCTGCTCGAAAAACGTCTCGAAGGTAGCCTCGGCCTCGATGAGGGTTTGCAGTCTTGATTCGTCGTAACCGGTCAGCCACTCGATGACGGCCAGCAGCTCTTGCCTGGTGCGACCCTTCTTCTCGACCTTGGCCACATAGTGGGGGTAGACCGAGGCGAAGGTCATCCTGGCCATGCGTTCATCGTGGTTGGGTTTGCTCATTTTGCTAACTGTCCACCTTCGGCAGTCTTTCCAGTTCGACGGGCAGGCGAGCCAGAAAGTCGGGCGGCGCTTCTCCTTCGATGATCAAGATGTGGCCGGTGAGGGCCGCCTGCAGTAGATAGTCCCACTCTTCCTGGTCGCGGACATCCTCGGCCCGCAACAGAATGAGGTCGACGCCCATTCTCAGGGCCGAGCGAATCTTCTGGCCCATCGTCTCGCCAGCCTCGAGGCGCAGGCGGACGGCGTTGAAGTTGGCCAGGCGGGCTTCTAGCTGGTCGAGGGTTCCCACGGGCGTGAGAGCGCAGAATTCGTGCTCGCTCGAGTCGAGTCCGAGGGCGGTGGCCAGCGGGTCGAGTTGACGGGCCACGACCTGCGCGTCGCCCTCGAAATGGACCCACTCGCCCAGGCTCTGGCAGATGCCGCTCGGCCGGCGGCTGACGCCCGCGAAGAAGTCGTCGAGTTCCTGGTCGCTGGCCCCGGCTTTCCAGAGGTTGTAACTGGTGGTCTCGATCAGGTCCCCGATGGTGAGCTGGGGCAGCTCGGCGACGACCAGCCGGCAATCGGGATAGCGGGGGCGACCGGCGGCCGGCGCAACCGTGGCTCGGGTGAAGGGTGGGGCCTTCAACGACTCTGGAGACAGGTTTTCATCCCAACGCTCCACCAGGCTGTAGGTCCAACCGGGATTCCAGGCCACAGACCAGACGCACGGGATGACGCTGGTCATGGCCACTCCGCGCTGGGCATTCTGAATCGTCCAGCGGAGAAGGTCGGCGGTCTCTTCGCCCAGAGGACGGCCGATCTCGGCCAGGCCTTCGTAGATAGGGTCCCACTCGGGGCCGGACAGGTTCTGATGCCAGATATGAAGGCGGTGGTCCAAAAGGCTGATGAGCAGCTCGCCCAGGAGCCACGCTACCTTCTCGACATTGTCGAGTTTGGCCCAGGCCTGGTGATGGGTGAGACCGCTGCCGTAGCCGAGTTTCTGGTCGACAGCGTCGCGGACGGATTGGTGGGTGCGCACGGATTCCGTGAGAAGCATGGCTCGGGATTCGGAGCCGGAGTCGCTCGCGCCTGTTGCCGGCTTGGTGTAGGGACAGTCGACAGCCCGGCGAGCCGTGCTCGCGGGCCGTCCACTGTCGCGCCATCATCTGGTCTAGGTGGACGGGTTCGAACCGCCGACCTCTTCCTTCCAAGGGAAGCGAGCTACCGTTCTGCTCCACACCTAGGCGACGAGGCAATATTACCCTTAGGGAGGGACGAGTTCTGTGAAATTTTCCCTGAAAGACCTCTTCGCGAGCGCCCTGAGACGGACTATGTCTGTTGGTAGTTCACCGCCGACACGCGGCAGTCGTTGCAGAAGAAAGCATAGTAGCGGCCGTCGCCATCGTCGAGCTGAGCCACGTAGCCCATCCATTGCCCGCACTCCGGGCAGTTCGGGTACTGGGCATCCTGGATCCAACCGGGCGCACCGCCGAGGGCCGATGCGTCCGGGAGTCCGA
The DNA here is from genome assembly GCA_050250895.1 of Vulcanimicrobiota bacterium. Classification (GTDB taxonomy): domain Bacteria; phylum Vulcanimicrobiota; class Xenobia; order Xenobiales; family JADMJV01; genus CAYRFU01. Next base: position 21,862 of record JBFWNU010000011.1, read on the forward strand.
ACGGCTCCGTGATGGCGAACGCGGGCAGCCTCTCCGGACGACGAGAACTTTGGTTGCCTGCCTCGTCTCGTTCGAGACCGGAATACTCGGTGGCTGGATGGACTGCGGCTCCCCGGCTGAAGAACCGGCCAAAGGCACTGCAAACCGGGCAGTGGAGGACGTTCTGCGGACCGTCGGGCAGCCCGGAGAAGTCGAACAGCCATTCCAGGGTCGTCGAGCAACCCGGGCAGCTAGAGGCGAGGGGCACCCGGCAATGAACGGTCGCCTCAGCCTCCGTCGGGACCAGGAGGTAGCAGTCCGGGGAGAAGAGTTCCTTTCTGGCGCCGTCGGGTCCGAGACACCACCCCGCTTCGGTCGGGTACGCCTCCGGTGGAACGTAGAACGCCTCCGCCCATTGGGGCCTCTGGTCGCGCCACCGTGAAAAAGCCGCGGTGGCCACATCCCCGCGAGTCCAGGCCAGCGCCGCCAGGGCGTGGTTGAGGCGAGGCTGCGCCAATCCGGCTTCCTCGATTCGCTGGCAGAGTCCCTCGGCCACATCGCTGGGGGCGTCCCGGTACAGGTTGGGAGGCCAGTAGATCTCCCTGTGCAGCGTGTCGCGCAGCCTCGAGCCAAGGCCTTCCGCCCGGAAATTGGCCAGACAGACCAGAATTGCTTCCCCCACGGCCGGCCCAGCCCCACCCGAGTCCAGCAGCGAGACGGCCCGGTCAGCCAGGTTTTCGGCTTGACCGTGAGACAGCGCACAGTGGCGAGCTATCCAGCCTGGCCCCGAGGGCCGTGTCGTGATACGGCTTGCGAGCCATCTCAGGGCCTGGCGAGCATCGTCTGGCACCCCGCTCAGCAAGTCACGCGCGGTCTGCAACGCTTGCCTCAGACGCTGGACCTGGGACGCGGCCTGCGCCTGCCGCGGGGGGGAGAATCCCCCTCGCTGTGCCGAGCACGGCCAGGTAAGGCCGAATCCCGCGCATCAGGCCCGGAACGCACAACCCGTAGGAAAGCAGAAAGGGATCACTTTCCGTCTCGCCCAGGGCCGCCAGATGCCCTTTCAGCTGCTCGAGATGAGCCTGGATGAGCGGGTCATCGGCCGCCGGAACTTGCCCTTCGTCTTCTGCTTAGATGACTAAGTTCAGGTTTCCGGCATAGGACGCCAGGTGGCGCAGCGCGTGCTCCCTCAGCAGTTCCTCTTCGGGCGTCATGTCTGACCGTTCGAAAAAGCCGGCCCGCGTCCTCCGCGGTACCGGCTGGTAGCTCAGGCTCAGAAAAGATTAGTAGTTGGGGCAAGCGCTCTCGCCCAGGCTGGCGTTGAGCGAGTCGTGAAAGACCCCGAATCGGGTCTGGTCACGGCCGCCCAGACTGCCCTGCGTGCCCCGTTGGATCTGACTGGTGGGGGTGACGAGTTGGGCTTCGACCTGACGGTATTGACGGTCGAGCAGGTTCTGAAGGTCTTCGAGGTATTCGGTGTCCTTTTCGTAGCCGTTGCCTCGATAGTCACGAACCGTGTCTCGATACATTCCCAGCACGAACTTCAGGTGCTGGCGGGCCTTGTCGCGTTGAGCCGCGTCGGAAGCTTGTCTGACGTCGCGTTTGAGCCGATTGACCCAGTCCTGCATCTCGACGAAGGTGGCGTGCCAGGCCTCCATTTCCATCGAGTTCTCGCCGCCGGTAGTGTTTGAGGACTGGGAGCTATAGTGCCTCCAGGCCGATTGGCGAGTGTGAATCATCTCGTGGAAGAGGATGCGGGATAGAGCGACGATGTTGGTCCATTGCCCGTTGTTGTTTGGATCCCAGCTTCTGGAGGTCGAGATCCAGGTGCGGTCGATGGTAGTATGCCCGGTAATGCCCGTTTCGGCATTGCCGTCATCGACCGCAGCCACCGAGATGTCGCCGTTGGCCAAACGGGTGCGGATGGTTTGAGCCGTTTCGGTTTCACCCATCGACTCGAGAAAATCGGCGGCCGCCCGAATGTTGGCGGCCGCCGAGGCCGTGATGGAAGCGTCCATCCGGGGAGGCGGAGGCGCATCGCCACCGGTGACCGGGGCGATACCGGATTGGCTCTGGGCCAGGGCCGGCGCGAACGCCAGCAGAACGATCAGGAGAAGTTTCTTCATGTTCCTCACCTTAGCCGAGGTCCTGATGGCGGCGCCGTAGCCCGGTTCACACTGTGGGCGAGTTCACTTTCGTCTAACGGCCCGGGAAGATCGGTCTTCTCCCTCGCGACAGGGGCTGCATGAAACGTCTGCTGTTCGTGATGCTGATTCTGCTCGCTGCCTGTTCGGGGCGCGAAACCGTCCAGACTCTTCCACCGACTCCAAGCGCCTCGGTCGACCAAAATGCGCTGCTGCTGCACTGGGTGGCCGAGGGCGGCAACACGCCCCGAGGCATCGGCCGGCACGAGGTCAAGGTCTGGCGAAACGGCAAGATCAGCTGGTATGACGCCTATAAGGATGAACGCATCCCCGCTTACGGACAGACCGCCACTCCCCCACCCGACGCCTTCGATGGCTGGTCGAGCGCCACTCTTACCAGCGACGAATTGTCCGGGCTGACCGAGACGGTCGACGGCGCCGACTATGGCGCCCTTGCAATCAACCCGCAAGCTCAGCGTCCGAGCGCCTCTGACAGCCAGGACGAAACCCTCACCCTGGGCGCGGCCAGCGGCGAGGTCAAACTCGAGCTGTGGCAGCTCGAAAGACCAGAGCAGCTCCCGCTGCTCGGCCAGCTCGACCTTCTCAAACAGAAATACGTGATTGCCCGCCATGATTGAACTGCGCGGCCAGAAAGCGCTGGTATTCTCGTTTCCCGAGGTGCACCCTCAAGCCCAGTTGACCGTTACCTTCGTGCGCACTTTGAGGGTGCCCGATGACGGTCACACCTATCCCCTGCCACCCGGACTGGGACTCTTTCCGCTGCGGCATCTAGACGACCACGCCGGGGCCGTGCCCCAGAGCTGGTTGACTAGCGGGGGGGTCATGTTGCCGATGTATCAATCCGAAGCCCTGTGGCTCTATTTCACCAGCGCCTACATCCCCAATCAAGAGAGCTATCCCTTCGCCCTCAAAGTGGCGGCGGGCAAGATCAATGCGCTCACCGGTGAACCTTGGAGCCACCCTCTGCAAGGGCAACCGCAAGACTATCTGGTGGTGCCCCCCCAGCCGTGGCTCGACGGCTTCGCGGTGGGTCCGGGATTGGTTCGCCAGTTCGTGGCCATGCCGCTGGGCAGCGGTTGTAGCGCCGAAGAGCAAATCACCGGCCGGGCCGAGGTGGGTGGAATCCAGTTGATGGTCTATCCTATGAAGCGGTCGGTCTTCGAAGAGCGGTTTCCTCAGCAGGAGGGAGTCTGCGATATGGTACGTTGCTGCTCGGTCGGCGAGGGGATGGGCCTTTCGCCCGGGGGCAAGCTCAAGCAGCAGATCTTCGCCGACCCCTTTGAGCTCGACGACTGGGACACCGAACATAGTGGCTGCTTCGCCCATATCGTCAACTCGCGCTCCTGGCTCGAGTTCACCGGCCAGCTGCCGCCCCACCCACCCATTACGGCTCAGGAGTACAACGAGCACGGGTTTCCATGGTTTGACTACTATCGTGATGAGCTGGCCGAACTGATGGGCTCCCAGCAACTGGCCCGCCTCAAATCGCTGGTTCAGATGATGGCCGACAAGAGCCAGGTCTTGCCCTACAACCAGACCATCGAACCCAGGCGAGTCGTGCGAGTGCTCAAGGAAATGGTCCGCGAAGGCGAGTTCTAGCTCGACAGGTCGCAGCCGGCCAGGCCAAGAAAAGCAGAGAATGGGGAGAGTTCTGGCCGCCCTGCTGGTGGTCTTGCTGAGCGGTCCTGCCTGGGCCCGGATGCGCACCCTCGAAGTGGTGACCCACCCTCCGGGGGCGGTGGTGAAGGACCAGTTCGGCAACGTGCTGGGCCGATCGGGCACTCCTTTGGCCATCGACCCGGACCACTACGACACCAGGCAGGTCCAACTGCATCTTTCCCTGCCGGGCTACAAGGCCAGTCGCTATGCCTATCTGCTGAGCGACTCCGACCAGGGTCGCATTCCTCCCAGCGGCGCCATCGTGCTCGAACCAGCCAGTCTGTGGGTCAGAGTGCGCGATGGAGTACGCTATCAGAGCTGGACGGTGCTGGTGGCGGGGTTGCTGCTGGCCGTCGGAGGCCTGGGGTTGCGCCATCGCCACCGCCTGCGTCACCACCAGGAGTGGCTCGAACGCTATCAGGGCGGGGCGGCCGCGGACTCGTTGATCCTGACCGAACTGGGAGGGTACCGGCTGGTGCAAGAGGTGGGCCACGGGGGAATGGCCACGGTCTATCGGGCCGTGCCGGCCGACAGCCTCGACGAGAAAGCGGCGGTGGCCATCAAGGTGCTCGACCGAAAGTTGGCCCAGAGGCCCGAGTTCGTCGACCGCTTTCGCCGCGAGATCGAGGTCAGCCGCTGGCTGGTGCATCCGGCCGTCGTCAAGATTCTCGATTGGGGTGAAGAGCGCGGGTATCTCTACCTGGTCATGGAGTTTGTCGACGGCCAGAACCTGCGCGATCACATGCAGCAGCCACTGAGCCTGGCCGAAGCGGTCGCTTTGCTCGAGCCGATCATGGCCGGGGTGCACTACGCCCACAGGCGCGGAGTAGTGCATCGCGATCTCAAGCCAGAGAACATCATGCTGACCCGTTCGGGCAAGCCCAAGGTGATGGACTTTGGGCTGGCTCGCGAGCTGCAATCCCAGAAGCTGACCAAGACCGGCACGGCAATGGGCACTCCCGCTTACATGTCGCCCGAGCAAATCCGGGGCGACGAGCTGCATCCAGCCTGCGATCAATACGGCCTCGGTGTGTTGGCGTTCGAGCTGTTGACCGGGCGACTGCCCTTCGACGGCGACCCGATGCAGCTGATGTTCTGCCACATGAGCGAAGACCCGCCTCCACCCAGCCGCTGGCGACCCGAACTCCCCCCGGCCCTCGACGAGGTAGTGCTGCGCATGCTCGACAAGGAGGCCGAGAACCGCTACCCCGACCTGGAACAGGCCAGCCGGGCCCTGGGCGCGGCCCTGGAGGAGAGTGCGCCCGATAGCGCAAATCATGCTTAGAACACTGGGAGAGGATTGCGACTCTGAAGGTTGTCTCCGATTCCGGGGCGCGGGTTGTCTTTGAGGAAGCGATCAAGGTTCTGGTGCGTGAGCTCAAACCAGAACGAGCCCTGATTCTCTATGACGAGAGCGGCGGCCCCGAGATGGAGGTCGCAGCCGCCCACGGCATCGACCCGAAGACGGTCTGGGTCAGCGCTCCGCTGAGCACCAGCCTGCTCGACAAGGTTCGCCTCTCGGGAGTGCCCCTGCTCACCAACGACGCCCGCCGCGACCCCGATTTCACCGACTCTTTCAGCCTGCAGGTGTCGGAGATCCGTTCGGTCCTGTGCGTTCCGCTCTTTGGCCCCAACGATGCGGTGGTGGGGCTGCTTTATGCCGACAGCACGGTGGCCAGCGGCGCCTTTCGTCGCCAGCATCTGGCCGGCGTAACGGCCTTTGCCCGCCAGCTCGAGCGGCTGCTTTTCTCGTCCGAGTCGGGCCGCCCTCGTTGGCCCCACCCTCAAACTCCGACCTCGGCCGCCCCGACTCGAGCCAATCGCTCCTCGAGGCCGGTGCCGGTGGACACCTCCCCCACTCCTACCTCGCCCCCCCCGCCCACAGATGCCGACCTGCGCCTTCCTCTAGCTTCCAAGGTCTGGCTCTTTCGCTCGCTGGCCACCATGGTGGCCTCGGGCATCTCACTGGCTCGCGGCCTGCACCTTTTGGCCGCTCAAGATGAGCAACAACAGCTGGCCACCCTGGCCCACGGCATCGTGACGCGACTCGAGCGCGGTCAGGCTTTGAGCGCGAGCATGCGCCAGTTCCCTCGAAGTTTTGCGGCCTTCGAGTGCAACCTGGTCGAAGTGGCCGAGCGCTCGGGCAAGCTGCACCTGGTGGTCGAACGCCTGGCTTCGCGCATCGAGGGCAGTCACCGCACCCGCCTGAAAGTGCGCTCGGCTTTGACCTATCCGGCCCTGTTGCTGGGGGCCTGCCTGCTCTTGTTGCTGGTGGTGCCCCCCTTCTTGCTCGATGGCCAACTTCGGGTGCTGGCCCAGTCGGGTCTCGAGCCTCCCCTGCTGACCCGCGCCATGATCGGGCTCTCGGGCCTGGTCCGCTCTCCCTGGTTTGCCCTGGCCTCGGCCGTGATGGTGGTGGCCCTGGCGACCCTGGTGGCCCAGCTGGGCCGTCGACCCGCCTGGCGTCTGGCCGGCATGCGAGCCGGGCTATCGATTCCTTACGTGGGCCCGGTGCTGCGTCTGATGGGAGTAGCCGAGTTCTCGCACGCGCTGGCTCTGCAGCTCGAGGCTGGAGTGCTTCTCTCCCAAGCCCTGCCGATGGCCGGCCAGGCCAGCGATAATCCGGTGCTGGCCGAGCAGGTCCCCCACGGCGTGGCCGCACTTTTGGAGGGAGCCAACCTTACCCAGGCCCTGAGCCAATGCTCGTTCTTTCCCACCACCTACCTCTCGCTGCTCGAGGTCAGCGAGACCTCGGGACACACGGTCAAGACCCTCGACTGGCTAGCTCGTTTCTATGAAGAAGACATCGAGACCGGATTGGCTCGCTTTGCGGCCGTCTTCGAGCCGCTGATGTTGCTCTCGATGGGATTGATGGTGGCGGTCACGTTGTTGGCCACCCTGCTACCCACCCTGCGATTGGTCGAGACGCTGTGAGACGCGGCTATAGTCTGCTCGAAGCGGTGGCGGCGCTCTTTCTGTTGAGTCTGATCACCATTCTGGTGCTCGATCTTTTACCCAGCACCCGCCTGACCATTCGCCAGGGCGAAGACCGCTATCAGGCCCAGCTGTTGGCCCAATCGGCCCTGGCCCAGGCCGAGGCCGAACGCTTTGAGGAGCTGGTGGTGGGCGAGAGTCGCGAACTCGATGACCAGACCCGGGGCACGATCGTCTTTCACCTCGAGCGCAAGGTGCAGACGGTGGCCGGCCACGACCCCGACCGCCTGCGCCGGGTGGCCGTGACCGTGCGCTGGCAAGAGCGCACCGGAGCCAAGTCGATCACGCGGGAGGTCTATGTCGCCAGAGTCCCGCGCTAGAGGCTTCACGCTGGCCGAGCTGCTGGTGGCCATCGCCCTGGGAGTGGTGACCCTGGCCATTCTGGTGAGCCTGGTCATGGCCACGGTGCGGGTGTCCTTTCGAGGCACGGCCCGGGTCCAGCTGCAGCAATCGGCTCTGACGGCTACCAACCGGTTGGCCGAGGACCTGGCCAATGCTCCTATCGCCGGTGTGACGATGTGGCAGCAACCCGACAGCTTTCGCCTGGCCATCCACCGGCTCGGCAATGTCGGCCTCGACGGAGAGCAGGTCTGGGCCGACACCCTGCTGGTCTATGGCTGGAACAAGTCGGATGGCCGGCTGGTCCGACTCGAGGTCCCCGGCATGGGCACCGAGCGAGCGCGGCGACCGACCCGGGCCGAGGTCCAAGGTTGGCTGGCCGACTCCTCGCTGCCCCGGCGTGGCCTGGCTGTCGAAGTGATCCGGCTTGAGCTCAACAGCTCGCTGCCGCCGCCGGCCCTGGCCCAGCCCCTGAAGCTGGTGATGGACCTCGAGCGCGGCTCGGAAAAATTTCGCCTGGAGCGCGACTTCTTCCTGATGAATTCTAGCCTATGACCTGGTATGATAGACAGATGGGGAAAAAACGGGGCGTGTCGGTGGGAACGACGCTGCTGGCGGTCAGCCTGGTAGCCGTGCTCGGCTTCACCCTGGCCAGCCTGAGCGTCACTCACCTTTCTCTCACCACCCGCGAGGCCAATAGCCTGCAAGCCCACAACCTGGCCCGCTCGGCGGTGCGCCAGGCCATGGCCAGCATTCTCGAGCAGAGGTCGTTCGGTCTCAACGGCACCGCGGCAGAGAACCTGACGGTGCGTCTAGAAGGCAGTCAGGGAACGGGTCGCCTGACCTTTCACCGCGATGTCGCCGAGGATTGGCGCATTCCGGTCTCGGTCAACAACATCCAGGGAACGGCCTCGGTAGAGGGCGGCCAGGCCCAGATCGTGCCCGTCGCGGCGGCCCACCTGGTAGGCGTGGGCGAGAGCGGCGGAGTGGTGGCCACCGTCGAGGCCATTCTAGTGGTTCCGCCCTTCCCCTTCGCCATCGCCTCGGGAGGGCCCATCGTGTCGCGGGGCAGCGTCTTGATTGCCGGCTTGCCGGCCGGCACCGAGCCGACCCTGGACCTGACCCAACTCGACCCGGCCGACCTGCTCACCAACGACACCAGTAACCACTCGGTGCAACTGGGAGCCGACACGACCGTGGCCGGCGACATCCAGTCGGCCGGCCAGGTGGTGCTCGACGATCCCACCGTGAAGGTCCTGGGAGAGATTCGCAGCCAGGCCTCTCCCGAGAAGATTCCGACCCTGCAGGCCGAGCAGTTCGACCCGGCCGCACTCGGCATGGCCTATGACACGCTGGGTGACAACAGCCTGGGCCAACAGGGCGACGGCCAGCAGGGGGACGGCCAGCAGCCGACCCACCTGAGCGGCGCCGTGCGTTCCAACCATTCCGTCCGGTTCCGAAAGGGGCTCGAACTCGACGGAGCCACCTTGTTTATCGACGGCGATCTGGTGGTCGAGGGCGGCCTTAAAGGCAGCGGAGTGGTGGTGGTCAAGGGGAAGACCACCATCTCGGGCGGCACTTCGCTCGACACCGAAAACCAGGTGGCCATCCTATCCGAGGGCGACATCGACCTGACCGGAGTCGGCCCGATGAGTTCGCGCTTTCAGGGCCTGCTCTACACCGACGGTGGCTTGCGCGCCGAACAGATCTCGCTGGTGGGCACGCTGGTGGCCCGGGGCGAGCGGGGAGTGCGCCTGGCCGACACCTATGTTTTTGTCGAGAAGAGAGCCGTGACCGAGCAAACGGAATCTCTTCCACGTGGCAACTGGACCTTCGACTTGAGCGGGCCAGGCTATATCGGGCAGGGTGGCGGTGCCCCCCTGCCTGACGAGATTCGTGGCCCTCAGCCTCCACTACAGGTCGACATTCAGGCCGATGGTCAGCAGTTCTTCGTCACCTTCACACCGGGACCCAGCGGCACTTTCACCGACGTGAAAGGCCTCCGAACGTTTATCCAGGCCAACATCATCGATCCAGCGATGGCCAAGGCCATCCTCAGCCAGGTGTTAGCCGGCATGACCCTGCCCGGAGTCCACTATGTCGACGGCACCGGACTGGTGTCGATGGAGCCCAGCCAATTCCTCAAGGCCGAAGAGGACATCCGCCTGGCTCTCTGGCGTGAACGGTAGAAGGGTCCCACCCGGGCAACGGCCAAACGAAGGGGATGTCGAACGAGAAGACCCTCGAATCCTTCGGGTCGCTGCCAGAACCCGAGAAATCCCCCGGCACGCACCCGTGCCTGCTGGTGCTATCGGGACCTGAGGAAGGGGCCGTCTACGGTCTGACCGATGGCGAGACGGTGTTGGGCCGCTCGGCCGAGCAAGCCCAGATCGTGCTGACCGGCCGCGGTATCAGCCGGGCCCATGCTCGCATCTACTACGAAAACGGTCAGTTGCTGGTGGTCGACCTCGAGTCGACCAACGGTATCTACGTCAACTCTCAGCGTGTGACCGAGCGCTATCTGCAGGGCGGCGATGTGCTGGCGCTGGGCTCGGACGTGACCATGAAGGTGACCTTTCAGGACGAGGCCGTTCGCAAGCTCATCGATGCCCTCTACAAGGGCGCCACGCTAGACGAGTTGACGGGCGTGCTCAATCGCAAGAGCTTTCTCGCCCGGCTCGAGCAACGCCAACCCGATAGCGTCGTCGCCATGGTCGATGTCGACGACTTCAAGACCATCAACGACACCTACGGACACCAGGCCGGCGACGCGATCCTTCAGCAGCTTTCACGCCGCCTGAGAGCTAGCCTGGCCCAGGACGGCTTCGTTGGTCGCTACGGCGGCGAGGAGTTCATCCTCTACGTGCGCCGCCCCCTCAACGCTGCCACGCTGCTGCTCGAGGGCATTCGGCTGGGCATCGCCTCCTCAGGCTTTCTGGTGGAAGGCCACGACAACATCCGCCTCACGGTCAGCATCGGTGTGGCCGCCTGCGAGGGCACGATCGACGACATGGTGGGCCGGGCCGACGACGCCCTCTATGTCGCCAAGACCGAAGGCCGCAACCGCGTCATCTCGGCGTGAAGAAGAGGGGGTCGCGCAGCCAGTCCGAGGTTCGTCGCGAGCTCGAGGCCCTGCTGGCGCAATCGCACGATGACTCGAACTTGCGAGAAAGACTTGAAGAACTCGCTGGCGAGCTGGCCTTCGCCGGCCTGACCTTCGTCTGGGCGCCCGCGAGCTCACCCGGCCGGGCGTCACCCCGAGCGGCGAGCTGACCTGGCCCGTCATCCCGGGCGGCGAGCGGCTGACTCGTGAACGCCTCTGTCTTCCGCACGGAAGTAGCCGCCTCTTTAGCCGCCCGCCATCCCGGCCTTAAGGTCACCCGGCCGGGCGTCACCCCGGGCGGCGAGCGGCTGACTCGTGAACGCCTCTGTCTTCCGCACGGAAGTGGCCGCCTCTTTAGCCGCCCGCCATCCCGGGTCTCGCGCGAAGTCTTCCTCGTGGACGACACCGTGGCAGGCAGGGCAGAGCAACCTCAACTCGCGAGCCAAATTGCGACCACCCCGAGCGACCGGCCGACAGTGATGCACCTGCAGCGGCCCCCCTTTGCATCCGCAATTCTCGCAGCGTCCCTCGGCTCGGGCGAACACGGCCTTCAACTCGTCAGCGGGAATCTTTTTGCGGCCGGCAGGCACGAGCGCCTCTTCCACTACCCGCATTGGCGCCGGAAGGGGCCCGCGCTCGGTGTCGTAAAAGCCTTGACCGCTCTCGGGGTCAACCCAAACACTCACCTGATGACGCACTTTACTGCGGCTGTCCGCTGAAGAAAGGGACCCCTCGGCGAGTGACACCAGGGCAGCCTCTCGATTGACGCGCTTGCCCGCCCGTGCTCGGGCCAAACTGATGGCTTGTTCGAGCACTGCGTACTGCTCGGGGGTGAAACGCAGAGTCACGGTGATCAGCTGGGGCAAGACTTCGGGAGCGGCGGATAGCGGACTCTCGCTCTCAGGCAGCGTCTCTTGGGCCTGGCGCTCGGCTTGGCGCGCTTTGCCACGCTTGTACTCCGTTGGCGACACCGCCACCATCCGTGCAACCGTGTTCGCGTCGTGCTTACGGGCCCGCTCCAACCAGGCGTTCTCGGTGGCAGGCGTGGCCACCCGTGTGATCTCGCGCACTTTGGTCCAACACAGTTCAGCCCGCCGGAAAGCCTCAGAGATATCGGGCATGGCTTCAAAGCAACGAGCCACCCGCAATAGCTCAAGCGCCTTGTGGCGCGAGAGATCCAGCAGCTTCTCGGCGTAGGCAAGCACGTCGCCATAGCCTTTCAGGCGGTGGAGGCCGGCTCGTTCGGTGGCGAGCAGGTGGACGGCCATGGTCCATTCGCTGCGGGCAAGCTCGAGGCGAGCGGCCTGGTTGCGCTCGTGAAGTTGGTCGGGAGTAAGCTGGCGCAAGGTGGAAACGAGAGCAGAAAGAGACATGGGACCTCCAGAGAGTTGGTTCGGGGATTGCTCCTATTTTAGCATTTTTCAACCCCGAACAACAAGCGAAAACACCGATGAAATCTACCTTTGGAGCGGTTATCCACCTGAAGACGGGGCCGGCAGACTTCCGCCCGGAAGAGCGCCGCTGAGGACCGCCAGGTCGGCCCACGCTACCCGGTGGCGAGCACCAGCGGGTCGCCGGTCCCAGCGGGTCGCCGGTCCCAGCGGGTCGCCGCCTCTGAGAGGAGCCCCGCCGCCCGAACAAGCAACTTCCGCACGGAAGAGCGCCGCGAGGACGACCAGGTCGGCCCACGCTACCCGGTGGCCAGCCCCAGCGGGTCGCCAGCACCAGCGGGTCGCCGCCGGGATGGCCGGGCGTCCAGCGGCGGGCCGGCAGACTTCCGCACGGAAGAGCGCCGCGAGGACGACCAGGTCGGCCCACGCTACCCGGTGGCGAGCACCAGCGGGTCGCCGGTCCCAGCGGGTCGCCGCCTCTGGACGAGCCCCCGCCGGGAAAGCCCCCGCCGGGATTGGCCGGGCGCTCCAGCGGCGGCCGGCAGACTTCCGCACGGAAGAGCGCCGCTGAGGACGACCAGGTCGGCCCACGCTACCCAGTCGCCAGCACCAGCGGGTCGCTGCCGAGATTGGCCGGGCGCTCCAGCGGCGGGCCGGCAGACTTCCGCCCGGACGAGCGCCGCGAGGACGATCAGGTCGGCCCACGCTACCCGGTGGCGAGCACCAGCGGGTCGCCGGCCGAGGCTAGACTCGCCTGCCGGGGCCGCTCGCCGCCACGGGAAAGCCCCCCGCCGGGATTGGCCGGGCGCTCAAGCGGCGGGCCGGCAGACTTCCGCACGGAAGAGCGCCGCGAGGACGACCAGGTCGGCCCACGCTACCCGGTGGCGAGCACCAGCGGGTCGCCGGCCGAGGCTAGACTCGCCTGCCGGGGCCGCTCGCCGCCACGGGAAAGCCCCCCGCCGGGATTGGCCGGGCGCTCCAGCGGCGGCCGGCAGACTTCCGCCCGGAAGAGCGCCGCTGAGGAGGGCCAAGTCGGCCCACGCTACCCGTGGCCAGCCTCAGCGGGTCGCCGCCTCTGAGAGGAGCCCCGCCGCCCGAACAAGCAACTTCCGCACGGAAGAGCGCCGCGAGGACGACCAGGTCGGCCCACGCTACCCGGTCGCCAGCCCCAGCGGGTCGCCGCCTCTGAGAGGAGCCCCGCCGCCCGAACAAGCAACTTCCGCACGGACGAGCCCCCGCCGGGATTGGCCGGGCGCTCCAGCGGCGGGCCGGCAGACTTCCGCCCGGAAGAGCGCCGCTGAGGACGACCAGATCGGCCCACGCTACCCAGTCGCCAGCACCAGCGGGTCGTCGGCCCCAGCGGGTCGCCGCCTCTGAGAGGAGCCCCGCCGCCCGAACAAGCAACTTCCGCCCGGACGAGCCCCGCCGGGATGGCCGGGCGCTCCAGCGGCGGGCCGGCAGACTTCCGCCCGGAAGAGCGCCGCTGAGGACGACCAGGTCGGCCCACGCTACCCAGTCGCCAGCACCAGCGGGTCGCCGGTCCCAGCGGGTCGCCGCCTCTGGACGAGCCCCCGCCGGGATTGGCCGGGCGTCCAGCGGCGGGCCGGCAGACTTCCGCACGGAAGAGCGCCGCGAGGACGACCAGGTCGGCCCACGCTACCCGATGGCCAGCCCCAGCGGGTCGCCAGCCGAGGCTAGACTCGCCTGCCGGGGCCGCTCGCCGCCACGGGAAAGCCCCCCGCCGGGATTGGCCGGGCGCTCCAGCGGCGGGCCGGCAGACTTCCGCACGGAAGAGCGCCGCGAGGACGACCAGGTCGGCCCACGCTACCCGGTGGCGAGCACCAGCGGGTCGCCGGTCCCAGCGGGTCGCCGCCTCTGGACGAGCCCCCGCCGGGATTGGCCGGGCGCTCCAGCGGCGGGCCGGCAGACTTCCGCCCGGACGAGCGCCGCGACGACGACCAGGTCGGCCCACGCTACCCGGTGGCCAGCACCAGCGGGTCGCCGCCGGGATGGCCGGGCGCTCCAGCGGCGGCCGGCAGAACTTCCGCCCGGAAGAGCGCCGTCAGCGCCTAGACATTTCTTCCCCAGGCTTCCACGAAAGTTCTCTGCACCGCGTTGATCGGCTGCACTTCCGACTCCGTCAGCCGTAGAGCTTCAGCGACGGTCAGGCCCTGGGCGATCCGGTAACAGGCCACAAAGGTGCCGGTGCGTCCCCGGCCGGCCATACAATGAACCAGCCAACGGCCCGTTCGGGTCAGGTCCAAGAACCGTTGCACCTGGCCGGACGTAGGAGCCTGATCGTCCACCACGGGCAGGTGGTGATAGGCCAGCCCGAGTTGGGAGCAAAGGTCCCGAGAGATCTCTGACTCGGCCCGCAAGTTGAGCACGCCGTCCAACCCCTCGAAACCCTGTAGGTGCTCGAGGCGCGGCTGGCAAGAGCGCCAGAGATGAGGCGAAACTTGCAGAGCGCGGTAGTGCAACTCGGCCCGGAACGCGTCCATGTATGACGGTGGTGTCGGTGGAAGGGCGAGCACGGCCGCCAGGTCCGACCACCAGTTTTCCGGCGCGGCTCTCAAACGGTCGAGATAGCTCGAGGGTGGCATCTGATGCAGACACTGCAGGCAGGTCTCTCCATCGCGCGCTTGGACCGCCTGGGCAAATCGTTGCAGGCGCTCCGGCTCTTGATCGAGCCAGGCACGAGCCAGCTTCAAGCCCTGGCGCCTAAGAATCCTTTGCAACGGGTCCACGCCTCGATTGTAGCGAAAAGAGCCTTGCCTGCCTAGCGACTGCGGATGGGGCGGGGGTCGAACTTCGGCTTGCGATAGCGCTTCTGGCGCAGGGCCTTCAGGCAAATCTCGATACCTCGTTCAAGCTGGGGGTCGACGTTGTCGCGGAAGTGCTGAGGAGCGACCTCGATCTCTTCGTCGGGGTCGGTGCCGTAGTTCTCGATGCTCCAGCCCACATCTTCGAACCAGAAGGCGAACTCGGGCTGAGTGGTCACGGTACCGTCGACCAGGGCGTGGCGCGGCCAGATGCCGATGACGCCTCCCCAGGTGCGCTTGCCCAGCAGCGGACCCAGCTTCATCAGCTTGAAGCAGTGGCTGAAAATGTCACCGTCCGAGCCGGCCTGCTCGTTGGTCAGGGCCACCAGCGGACCGGCGGGGGATTCTTGGGGGTAAGGGATGGGCAGACCCCAGCGCTGCACGTCAAAGCCGAGCCGGCGCCGCGCCAGCTTTTCGAGCAACAGCTGCGAGACGTTGCCTCCGCCGTTATAGCGCACATCGACGATCAGGGCGTCGCGCTCGACTTCCGAGAAGAAGCCGCGGTGGAACTCGGCAAAGCCGTCCACTCCCATGTTGGGGATGTGGACGTAGCCCACTCGCCCTTTACTGGCCTGATGGACTTTGCTGCGATTGCCCTCGACCCACTCGCGATAGCGCGCCGGAGTCTCGGCCCGCAGCGTCTTGACCACCAACTGGGCCGGCTCGTCCTCGTCCTGGCGCTGGACGGTCAGGTGCACCTCGGTAGCGGCCCGATGCACCAGACAGCGCTGGGGCGAGCGCTTCTCGGTCAGGGGCACGCCGTCGACAGCCAGCAGCAGGTCGCCCTCGCGCACTTTGAGGGCGGGGCGGGCCAGCGGCGAGGTCTGTTCGTCGTTCCAGCTGTCGCCGATCGCGATGTGGCTGATGCGATAGGCTTTCGCCTTCTTGTCCCAGACAAAGTCGGCGGCCAGCTTGCCCTGGCTGTAATAGGGGCCCGAGCGGTAATCTCCGCCGTATTCATAGGCGTGGGAAGTGCCCAGTTCGCCCTGGAACTCCCACAACAGATCCGAGAGTTCGTAGCGGGTGGCCACCCGGTCGAGCAAGGGCAGATAGTGTTCGTAGACCGCTTGCCAGTCGACTCCCGACATGGCCTCATCCCAGAAGTGGTCGCGCATCAAGCGCCAGGCCTCGCGAAACATCTGCTTCCACTCGAGAGTCGGGATGATCGACACGCGCAGGCGGTTGAGTTCGACATAGCCTGACTTGCGCGAGGGGTTGGTCCCGTTGTTGTCAGGCTTCTTGCCGGCCGCAACCAGGCGCAGGCGATTGCCCGAGCGATAGGCCAGCGTCTTGCGATTGGCAGAGAGACGAAAGTTGGTCACCTGACTGAGGTGCTCGTTGGTCTCGAGACTCTTCCACTCGAAGCAGTAGATCGTGCCTTTGGCGGCGGGGCGACGCGAGTCTTCGCGCACCAGGGCGCTTTCGACCGGGTAGTACGAGAAGAGCACTTTGCCCGGGATTCCCATGACCTTGCCGTAGCGGCCTTCGCCCACGGGAAAGGCCAGCACCCGCTGCTGGATGCCGTCGAAGTCGATGGTGATGGGTTTGGTCTTGTCGTCTTTCTTAGGCTTGTCCTCGTCGGCGGGCTTGTCCTCTGCCTCGCCTTCGGCCGCCTCTTCCGCCTTGTCCTCAGCCTTGTCTTCGGCTTTCTCGTCGGCCTTGTCGTCGGACTTGGGAGAGGGCTTTTTGGGGTCTTCGCCCGGGGCCCTGGGGATCGGTAGGAAAGGGTCGGGCTGGTCGGCTCGCAGGGTTACCAGGTAGGGCTTGACCCCCTTGGGAAAAGAAAGCTCGAAGAAAATGTTGTCGCGCACCGGGTCGAAGTCGCGGCACGACAGAAAGTAGAGATAGTTTCCGTCGGGGTCGAAGTCGGGGGCGAAATCATAGAAGGCCGGCCCGGTCACGGCCCGGATCTCGCCGCTGGCCACCTCATAGAGGCGGATCTCGGCGTCCTGGCGACTGACGTTGAAGCTGTAGGCAATCCAGTTGCTGTCGGGAGACCAGCAGGCGCCGTTGATGCGCGCAAAGGGATTGCTCTCGATCAGCTTGATGGAGCGCTCTTCCAGGTCGATCAGGTGCAGCTCGTGACGGTGATTGGCGAGCAGCGCGCGCTTGCCGTCGGGGGCCACCTCCAGGCCAAGGGCCCGGCCCAGGTCATAGTCCTCGCCAATCACCTCGGGCTCTTCGCCCCTCTTGTGCAGCTCGAGTCTCTCTTCGCCGCTGGCGTCCGAGACACAGAGCACGGCCTGGTCGGCCCAGCGGGCACAACGATAGCGGATGCCGTCGCGGTGACCGAACTGGTGCACCGCTCCCTCCCAGTTGGCGAAAGCAAAGGGGCGCCCGCGCACGGTGACGGCCAGCTGGTCACCCTCTTTGTTGAGATCGTAGCCTTCGAAATAATGGTAGGGATTGACGAACTTGCGGGCTCGCTGGGGCTTGGGACTGCGTAGCTCGATGTCGATGCGGCGCGACTTCTTTCTGGCGGGATCGAAAAGATAGAGGTCGCCCCCGGCCTGATAGACGATGCGCTGGCCGTCGCTCGACGGGTGACGCAGATAGAAATCGTCGTGGTCGGTGTGCCGCTGCAGGCCTCGACCGTCGGGCTTGCAAGAGTAAAGATTGCACACGCCTTCATGGTCGGAGCCGAAGTAGATGCGTTTGCCCACCCACAGAGGGCGGGTGAGGTTGCCGTCGAGCTCGATGAGCACCTCGAACTCGCCCTTCTCCTTGGGGTCGACCCAGAGCTGGCCGGCGGTGCCGCCGCGGTAGCGCTTCCAGCGGGCCGGGTCCCAGGTGTGACGGCCCAACACGGCGCCCTTCTTGGGCGCATAGTCGATATGGGCGGCCGGCCCCCACGGCAGCAGTTCGGTCAGCCCCCCTTCGACCGGCACCGAACCGAGCTGGAAGACCCGCCCAAAGGGGCTTCCAGCGTTGGTGGCATAGATGACCCGGCGACTGTCGCGGCTCCAGCCGGTAGCCCGGGTGTCACCGCCCAGAAAAGTGAGGCGGCGGCTCTCCCAATTTGTGGTATCGAGCACGAATACCTCGGGCGGGCCTTCATCGCGACTGGTGAAGGCTATCCAACGCCCGTCGGGCGAGAAATGGGGGTCGCTCTGGCGACCCGGATTGGCGGTTACTCGCGAAGCCACGCCACCGCTGGCGGGCACGCTCCACAGGTCGTCTTCACAGGTGAACACGACGGTATCGCCGTGCAAGGTGGGTCGCTGGTAATAGCCGGGACTGCTCATGGGAGGGGGGCCTTCGTCAGGCACAGGTCTGTGCCTTCTGCCCACAAGACTCTAACTGGGAACGGCTTTTGACTTGAGCACGCGCATGCCGTGGTAAAGGTAAACCAGCCCGGATAGCAGCGTGTCCGCCTGCGAGATGCCTAGCGAAGCCGGGTCGACGCCGGGCTTGGCCCGACGGGTGAGCAGCATGGCTTTGACCCGGTGGCCGCTACCGTGGACGACCGACCTGGCCAGACCGGCGGGAGGAGGTCCCGCCGCCTGCTCGAGTGCATCCAGGGCGGGATAGACCCGCGGCGAGGCTTTGAGGTCAAAGGTGAGACGTTCGCAGACTTTCAGCTTGACCGAGTTGCCACGGCGCTTGGGTTTGGTCTTCTTCTTGACCAACTGCTCGACTTGGACTTTGAAGGCCGTGCCATCCAGAAAGCGGCCCTGCAATACCAGCCAGGTCTGGCGAAAAGTTCCAAGAGCCATTTCACCGCTGACTAGAAATGGCGCCTGGTCGGGTCGGCGAAAGTCGACGGTGACCTCGAGTTCTTTGGTAGTGGGCAGGTCGTGCCGGAGGTGTTCGATCAAGGCACGCAGCATCTCGAAACGCGCGTCATCGAGGTCTTCCTCTGAGGCCTTGAGATAGTAACGCACGCCGAAGAAGATCAGCAAAACCGGCCCGACGACGGCCATCAAGCCCAGGAAAACCTTGAAGTTCACCTTGCCCGAGGACAGCGCCAGGGCGGCCGCCAGCCCGAGCGGCCACAAAAAGAACAGCGAAATGCAGCTGATACCGGCCACCGCGCCGCTATACCACATGCGGCTTTCGGCGGCCTTGTCTGAAATGGCCGCCTCGCCCAGCCTGGTCAACAGAGCAGTCGGAGTTCCCCGCAGGGTATGGAGATCTGCCCTCATGGCTTCTTCTCCTCGGTCTTGAGTCGGGCGATCTGTTCTTTGAGCCATTCGACCCGGGCCTGGCGCTCTTGCACAATCGGCAACTGGGCTCGAATCTGGCGAATCTGCTGGTCGATCTCGACGATGCGCGGGTCTTCGTCGGTGGCGAGCGGAGGGGCGCCCGAAGGCGTGTAGGGGGGCATCTCTGGTAGCGGCGCGTCGCCGTGAATCTTCTGGTGGAGTGCGCCAAACTGCTTGTCTAGCTCTTCCATCTCGGCCGTGAGCTGCGGCAGATCCCGGATCTCTTGCTCGAGGTGCTGGAGTTCGGCCTGCTTGGCCGCCAATCGCTCTTCCGTATCGGGATTGGGCAGCGAACAACCAACCAGTAACAGCGTGAGCAACACGACGGAGCTGCGCATATAATAACCCTCCAATTAAAGACATTTTGCCAAATAAGCAAAATGTCCTGTCGAGGAAGGCGAGGTGCGCTTAGAGACAGAAGCTAGGCGCACCTAATTATGCTAGAGATCCGCGCCGAGCAACTCCTTTCCCGCCCCGACCTTCCTACCAGTCGCCGTCCTCCCGCCGAGCAGGCCGGGGCCCTCGAGCATCTACTCGAGACCTATGAGGGCTCGGTCACGCGAGCCCTGGGCGACTACCAATTTCTGGTCCGGACCGAGACCGGTCAGCTCGATCAGGCCGCCCAGTTGTTGACCGATTTTAGCCAGCGCCTCGATTCGCGGGGCGAGGGCCGACGGGCACTTTTGGAATACAACCGCCACGGCCATGGTCAGCTCGAGCTTTTCCAGGCCGCCCTCAAGGGGGTCGACCTCGACACGGCTCTGGAGCGGTTCGAGCAGGCTCGCCAGGCCGATATCGAGCCCACCCAGCGTCTGGAAGCCCTCGAGTTAGGCCAAACTCCGGCCCTTTTCCACGAGCTGCTGGGCCACCCCCTGGGCCGTGAGTCAGTCGCAGCCTTGCGCTCCTTGTTGCGCCTCGAAAGCGGACCCGGATTGAGTGGCGACCACTGGCGGGTGCGCGACGGAGCCTGGGTGCTCGAGGCCGATAGCAACTTTCGTTACGATCTCGAAAGTCAGCCCCTGGCTCTCAACGGGCTCCTCGAGCCTCGCCTGTGCTTCGACCTCGAAGGCGCAGGACCAGCCGAACTCGAGATCGGAGTCAAGCCCGATGGCTCCTTTTCCAACTCGAGCCAGAAGCTCGACCTTCATAACGGCTCGGTGGAGGTGCCCCTGGGCGAGACCGGCGACCGTTTCAAGCTGGAGCTACGGGTCCGTCCCGAGAACATGAGCCAGCGCTTGTCGGTCAGGCTGAGCAACCCTCGATTGGTGGCGCAACAGCCGCGCCTGCTGGCCACGCCCCGCTGGTCTCCAGAGGGCGATTGGGGCGAGTCTGACGATGACGGGTTCGCCCTGACCTGGGCCGATAGTCCGGGTCGCGACTACCGGCCCAATGTCAATCAGTCGCTGACCTCCGACTGGCTGGATCTCGGCGGCAGCCAGCGGCCCCAGTTGAGCTTCAAGGCCCGCTATGATATTGAGCGTTTCTCGGACAAGTGCCATCTCGAGGTGCGCACCGAGAACCAGGACTGGCAGCCCCTCGACGCCTTCAACGGTAGCTCGGACTGGCAGGCCCACGCCTATTCGCTCGACGCCTTTCGAGGCCAGAAGGTGCAGTTGCGCTTTCGACTGCAAAGCGACGATAGCCGCGAAAAAGAGGGCATCGAACTGAGTGCCTGTCGCATTCTGGACAGCTCGCCGGTCACCGCCACCATTCCCCTGGCCGGCCATGGTGGTGAGCCGGGGCGGGTTGCCGAAGCTCTGCTGGCCGAGCCACGAGAACGACGCGACCAGGCGCTGGCCAGCTGGGAGCGGATCGCCCGCCGGGCTCAAGACACCGAGGCGGCCCTGGATTTTTGGCCGCATCTGCGCCACGACCAGGAGCAGCCCGGCCAGGAAGATGCCTTCCTGACCTTGCGCCAGGTCTTCGGCGACAAAGCCGGTGAGTGGTTGGGCCGCCTCAACCAGACCTATCAGGGGCACGAGTTGCTCGAACAAGCCCAGCTGGCGGCCCAGATCAAGGACGACTATGGCCGCGTCCAGCAACTGCTCGAGCGCTCCCAGACTCCGACCTCTTTCTACTTGCGTCTGCTGGACCACGGCTCGGGCGCGGATCAGGTCATTCACCAACTGGCCGTGCCCTTCGGCGACGAACAGGCCGAGCTGCGCCGGAGCTGGTTCGAGAAGTTGCTCGAGCGCACCGGCGACAACTCCGAGGCGGTCACGGCCTGGAAGACCCTGAGCCGCTGGGTGCCGGGCCCCGAGACCTTACCCCAGGCGCTGAATGCCTATCTGGCTCTGCACACCGCTCTAGGCCGCGACACCCAGGCCAGCAACCTGACCTGGCGCCAATTGCAAGACGCCCAGATGCAAGGACCGCTGCTCGGCAAGAGCCTGTCGGCCTGTGCCAGCGAGCTGGCCGAGGGCTTGCTGGTGGGCGTGCCCCTCGAACGTCTCATGGACGGCCTTCTGCACGGGCGCAATCTACGCGAACTGGTCGAAGAGGTCGACTATCTCATCGTCGGCGATACCCAGGTTCCGCGCCAGGATTAGTCGCGAGCAGTTGGCGACTACGGGCACTCGCAACAACGATACTGGAAGTTGTTGATGGCGGCGGCCTGATTTCTGGCCGTCTGGCAACTGTTGGCGATCAATACCGTGGAACCGTCCTGACGGCATTGCGAGACAAAGCCGGGAGCCGCGAAGTCGGTGGTTCCAGCCTGGCAAATGGAACCATTCGGGGCCAGGCTACAATCAACAAAGTTCACGCCGTCATTTGAACAGCGATAGACTCGGCTGCAATAGCAATCAGCCGAGCAGGCGGTGGGACAAACGTCGCACGGGGCAGCCGCCGCGATCGCTCCACAGCAAGCCTGGCAGGGACCGGTGGGCGCACCGTTGGCCCCTCCGAAGAGTCCGGCGTTGGCGCAACCCGTGTCTCCACCCATTTCGCAGGCAGACGCTGCCCGGGCCGGCCTGGGTGCCGCCGCTGACAACACGAAGGGCATGACAGCCGCTACTTTGCCGACCTTGCCCAGCAGGTCTCTGCGGGTCAGGCCCTCGACTGCTGACCATTCGATCAGGCCGGCCCCCTTTAGTTCAAACAGAGCGAGCTCGAGCAGGGGACCAGACAGCGGTCCGAGTTGGGCCCGAACCTGACCCATCGGAGTGATTCCGTCGCAGGCTTGATAGACCTCGGCAGTGATCTCGTTGAGAGCGTGGACTCGACTGGAAGAGGGGTCGTAAAGCAGCACCTCTCCGCTTGCCAGCCGCTGAATCAAGGGTTGGACAGCAGGGTCACGATGGGTCTTTCTCGGCATGAGTTCCATGGGTTAGCTCCTTTATCGACACCTGGGTGAAGGACTGGCTTCGTTACCGGGAGGTTCTCTCCTGGAAACCCAAAACATCCTTAGGTTTCCTGAGATTCGAGCAGCCCAAAGCAGAGCTAGTCGCGGACGGGCACCGAGATGTCGCCCACCCAGAGAGCGTCGTCGTCGATGACCAACTCGCGGCTCTCGCCGTTGAGGGCGGCCGCCAGGGCCTCGACCTCGGCTCGGGTGGTCGGAGCGAGCTGGTCGAGCAGAGCCAGCAGGCCGGCCTCGTCGAGTTCGAGGTTGGGCTTGGTGGGGCTCAGGTCGGCCAGGGCCTGGGCGGCTCCCCGCAGCATCTTCAAGCGGTCGTCGGCCGGCACGCTGGTCAGCACCTCGCGAGCCAGGGCCGACGGTGCGGGTGACTGATCGTTCGCCCACAGGTTGAGGGCCCGCCCGGCCACCTTGGTCCGCTCGCGATAGTCTGAATTGTTGTTCATCATGCCGCGGAGGATGAGGTGGCGATGGCGCCGGGGACCGTCGGTGGCCTGATGAGCCAGGGTCGAGAAAATGGCCGTGGCGATGGGGCCCTTGTCCTGACGGTCGCCGCTGACGGTGCCGGCCTCGACCAGGGAGCGCCCGAGGGTGCCCAGTTCGACCGGCGTACCGGCTCGATCATCGCGAAGGGCCCGCAAAGTGACCTCGGCACAACCCACTCCGGAGGGCGTGAAATGCGAGGCCTCGAGGGCGGCCAATCCCAGGTCGAGAGCCAGCTTCTGCTGGCCGACCTGGGGATGGGCGGCCAGGGTCTGCAGCACGGCCCGAGCCACCCGAGTCTTGTCGTCGTGGTATTGGCCGGCCGCGTCGTTGGTGGCCAGCGCCCCTTCGACCATCGATAATCCCACTCGAGCCACGGCCTGGAGAGAGTCGTCCCCGGCCGCCAGGGCTTTGAAGACCGCTTCACCCACGGCCACTCGGGTGCGAGCGTAGGTGATGTGCTCGGTGGCCTTCTGACCCAGCTCGGCCAGCGGCCCGCTCAGCCGGGGCAGCAGGTTGACCACCACATGGGCCTTGTCGTTGCGATAGGCGCCGCTATTGTCACTGCCTTCATA
Organism: Vulcanimicrobiota bacterium; assembly: GCA_050250895.1. Lineage (GTDB taxonomy): Bacteria > Vulcanimicrobiota > Xenobia > Xenobiales > JADMJV01 > CAYRFU01. Next base: position 44,935 of record JBFWNU010000011.1, read on the forward strand.
GGCCCCCGCCACGAAGGTCGAGCACAGCCGGCCCGGCTCGGATTTGCCCTCGGCCATGGCCGACAGGGCTGCTTTGGCCAGCTCCTCGGCGGTGCTCGCGAAGGTGCAGCCGTCGATGGCCGCCTCCCACAGCTCGAGAGGCTGGCGGGCGGCGGAGTCGGTGACCTGACCGAGCAAAAACTCGCGCAGCTTGGCCGCCACCCGAGACTTGTCGGCCTGAAAGTTGCCGATACTGTTGTTGCTATTGAGGGCTCCGTCCACCACCCGCCGGGCCGTGCGGGCCAGCTGAGCCGGGTCGTCGGGCTGGTCGGCCGCAGCCGTCAGGATGGCTTCGGCGGCGGCCACGTTGGTGTCGGTGAAGCGCCGGCCGTCGAGGGCGGCCACCAACATGGCGCCATAGGTGCCCACTGGCCCAGGCTGCTGGCTGAGATACTTGGCGCAGGCGCGGGCCACGGGGGTCTTGTCATCTTTGTAGTCGCTGCCCACGGTTCCGGTCGAGGCCAGCTTGACCATGTCGGCCGCCACCCGAGCCAGGCTCTGAGGGGTGGGTTGGCCGTCTTCGAGGCGGCGCAGCAGGGCCTCGGTGGCGTTCGAGGTGGTGTCGGCGAAGGTCACCTCTTCGATGGCCGACTCGAGCATTTGCATCGCTTCGGGAAATTGGCTCTTGATCACGGGAATGATGGCCCGACTGACCCGCACCTTGTCGGCCTGCCACTTGCCCTGGCCGTTGTCCGAGTTGGTGGCCTGCTCGATCATCTGACGGGCCAGACGAGGAAGGTTCTTTTCGCCATTGGCCATGGCCGAGAAGGCGATGCGAGCGATGGCCTGATTGGAGCTGGTGAATTTGCCCGGCGCCAAAGCCGCCGTGGCCAACCGGGCCACTTCGGCCAACTCGGGCACTTGCTCGAGCTGTGCAGCCACGGCTCGGGCCGTCTCGGTCTGGTCGTCGCGGTATTTGCCAGCCGACTTGGAGATGGTCGAAGCCTCGACCATCTGCTCAGCCAGGCGGGCCAACTTGCGAGCATCGGGGGGAGAATCCAGATTGGCCAGAGCCAGCCTGCAGACGGCCTCGGTGGTACTGGAAAAGGCGGCCGCCTCGAGGCTGCCCAGGGCCATGGCCACCAGCACCCTCTCTTCGGGCGTCTCGACATGATCGCCCAGCCAGGTCAGCACGTTGCGCATCACCGGAGTCTTCTCGTCACGCCAGTTGCCTTTCTGATCTTTGCCGGCATAAGCCAGGTCGAGCCACTGCCAAGCCAGCTTGGCCAGGGCCGGTGTGCCCCGGGCGTCGAGTGACGAAAGGGCGAGATTGCGAATCTTATCCTTGGTGTCGGAGTAGTAGGCTCCCTCGGCGGCCCGCTGGGCCAGGCCCACCAGCTTGTTGTCGGTGGACAGATCGTTGAGAGTGGCGGCGGCCGAGAGGGCCAGTGCCGAAACTCCGCCGCCAGCCCGGGCCAGGGTTTGGAAGGCAGCCCCCAGCGCAGCGCCGGTGGCAAGTTCAGGGTGGGCTTTGAGAGCCAGTCCCACCAGATCGGTCTCGGTCTCGCGGTTGAGGGGAGCGACCAGAGCCCGGGCCACTGCTTCGTCATTGTCGACCGACTGCAGCAGGCGCACCGCGATGCCAGCGTGCAACGAGGCCCCGGCTTCGATGGGTTGGGCCAGCAGGTCGAAGGCGGTCGCGCCCAGCGGCCTGGCCCGCTCCGGCGCGGCCGTCAGGGCAAGCCGGGCCAACTCGAAGATCTCGTCGCCGACCTTAGGATACTGCTTGGCGTAAGCATCCATCTCGGCGGCCGGCTCGGCCCCAGCCCGAATACGCTCGGCAGCAGACCGAGCGTGACGCACACGGGCGGGCGTGAAGAGCCTGTCGAAAATCACCCTCTCAGGATAGCCTCTCGTGCTGAAAAATCGCTGACCACACCTCGAACGGGGACCATTGGCACTTTCTAGCCGAAAGGGTTTCCCTATAAAGGAAGACCGGCGCGCCGCTCGAAGTTCTGGGGCATGAACAAGTTGCTCCGCGGCCTTCTCTTTCTGGGCGTCTTCGTGGTCACGTTGGTGGTCAGCTTCAACCGCACCAAAGCCAACATTCTCTTTGAAGCCATCCATGCTGGCAACGAAGCCCGGGCCATCGAGATCGTCAAGGCCCACCCCAATTACATCGGCCAAACCTATGCCGTTCGCCACCAACAAGGCGAGGACTCCTATTGGGTAGATGGCGGCGAGACGGCTCTCCACGAGGCGGCTCGGGCCGGAATGGACCAACTGGTGGCGGCCATGGTCGAGGCCGATCAGGTCGACATCGACCTCCAGGACAAGCAAGGCCGCACCCCGATGTATCTGGCCGCCGTACTGGGGGTCAAGGGCAACCCTGACAAAGTGGTCGACGCTTTGATTGCCGGGGGCGCCGACATTAACAACGGCAAACCCGGTCTGACCCTGGTCAGCGAAGTGCTGCAACGAAAGCGCACGGCCATCGCCCGCAAACTGGTGGACGCCGGCGCCAAAACCACGCCGGACGACCTCGCAGAGCTGGCCAAGCTAGAGAAAGAATCCCCCGAGAGCTAGTCCGAGGATGGCCTCCGCTCAGGCCTGGCCGTCGCTGACCGGCTTGAAGTCGAGCACCTTCTTCGAAAAGCGGGCCACCGGCGTGCGTAACTGAGCTTCGTAGAGCTTGCTGTAGAGACCGTTCTTGGCCAGCAACACGTCGTGGGTGCCCTCTTCCACGATGCGCCCCTCATCGAGCACGATGATGCGATTGGCATGGCGGATGGTGTTGAGACGATGGGCGATGACCAGGCAGGTGCGGCCTCTCATGATGCGCTCGATGGCCTCGGTGATGAGGTTCTCGGACTCGGTGTCGATGCCCGAGGTGAACTCGTCGAGAATGAGCACCTTGGGCTCGCGCAAAAGCGCCCGGGCGATGGCGATGCGCTGGCGCTGGCCACCCGACAGGCGCACGCCGCGCTCGCCGATATCGGTGTCATAACCTTCGGGCATGCGCTCGATGAACTCTGCGGCATTGGCCACTTTGGCGGCTTCGACGATCTTCTCCCGGGTATAATCGCTGCGGCCGCAGGCGATGTTGTCGGCGATGGTGCCGCCGAAAAGCACGGATTCTTGAATGACGGTGCCCACCTGGGTGCGCAACGACTCGAGGGTCACGTCGCGAACGTCGTGGCCGTCGAGGCAAACCGAGCCCTGAGTGACGTCGTAAAACCGCGGGACCAGGTTGACGAAAGTGGTCTTGCCCGCCCCGTTGGTGCCCACGATGGCCACCACTTCGCCCGGTTCGACCTCGAGGTCGATGCCTTTGAGCACCTCCTTGGTGTCATCATAGGCGAAGTGGACATTCTTGAAGGTCAGCGCGCCCTGCAGGCTCGGCAGCTCGATGGCGCCGGGCTTGTCCAGCACCTCAGGCACCAGATCCAGCACCGAGAAAGCTCGTTTACCGGCCACCGACGAGGCGTAAAGGCTGGAGTAGAAGCTGGAGACGACGGTGACTGGCTGAATGATGGTAGCCATCAAAGCCCAATACTTGACCATCGACTCGAGAGTGGCGTCGCCGTGCAGAATGCGCGAAGTGCCGAAGTAGACGATGGCGATGATGCCGATGGTCGACAGAAATTCGACCACCGGAGTCTGGGTGGCGGCCACCTGCACCAGCTTCATCTGGGCCCGGAAGTTCTGGTTGTTGGTGCTGTCGTAGCGCTCGATCTCGAAGCTCTCGCGATGATAGGCCTTGACCACCTTCTGGCTGCTGGTGTTCTCGATCATGATGGCCGAAAGGTCGGCCACCCTCGATTGCAGGCGGTCGGTGATGATGCCCATCCGCTTGCCGAACTTGCCCACCGCCACTCCGATGAGTGGACTAAGACCCAGCACCAGGAACGTCATCTGGTAGTCGAGATAAAACATGGCGCCCAGGGCTCCGGCCACCACCAGGAAGTTCTTGAGAAAGTCGGCCAGGCCGTTGTAGATCACGGTGGCCGCCAGGATATCGCTGGTGGCCCGGCTCTGGATCTCTCCCAGGCGCATCGACTCGAAGAACTTCAGCGACAGCGACTGAAGATGGGCGAACATCCTGCTTCGCATGTCGCGAATGGCCGACTGGGCGGCCAGGTCGGTAAGATATTTCTGGAAAAACCAGGCCACGCCGCGTACCAGCATCAGCACTACAAAGCCCAGCACGATGAAGTTCAGTCGGGCCCACTGGTCGGCCCCCGGGGTCTCGAGCCAGGTGGTTCCGGTCACCTGGGCGGCATCGAGATGCGCCAGGTCCTGGGTGCTATTGACCTTGCCGTTGGACATCAAGCCAAACAGACGCCCGATCAGCTCGGCCTGGGCCAGCCGAGTGCCAGCCACCAGCACGGTGAACACCAGAGCTCCGCTGACGACCTTCCAATAGGGCGTCAGGTAACCGAAAATCCGGCGCTGCACCGAAAGCAGCTCGCGGAAACTCATGTGTCCCCTAGAATTATCTTCCACCTTCTGCATATGCCCGATGCTGGCGTTGGTAAACTCGTCTAATTGCGCCAGTGCGAATAGGTCCGTCCCAGCTCGAGCATGGTGGTGATTCGCTCGAACATGGCCTCGATGGCCTCTGTTGGCAACAGCGGCTCGAGCTCCTGGCTGACCTGGGCTCGGCTGGTCAGCAGGTGCTCGAGCTGATCCCGCTCGTGGCGATTGAGGGCAAACTCCTCAGAGAACTCGAAGTGGCCGCCGTCCTGTTGCTGGTTGGCCGTGGGAAAGGCCAGATCGTGGTCGATGGGCACGAGCTGGCCCTGCTCTAGCACCAGATAGTTGCGCCGGTGCCGGTCGAGATTGCCGATGACGTTGTCAAAGATGGCCAGGTTGCGATAATCCGAGCGCTCGGGGTGAGACACGATCCAGCCCGTGGCCGGATCGTTGAGCGCCGGCTGGCCGTCGGGGATGTAAAGGGTCCGCAGCCCGTCGGGCGTCGGCACCGAGGGCGGCACACCCACCAGATGGCCCAGCCAACGGTCGACCACGTAGGCGGCCTGTTCGCGGTGGTGGGCCCGAGCGGGCAGGATGTTCTTGCGCACCTGCTTGGGGTTGGCGCCGGCACTGGGCTTGTCCAAGGCCGTGGCCCCGTTCTCAAGGGTGACCAGCGAAACTTCGTTCATGCTTTTGCTGACGGCCGAACTCGTCTTCGCCGGCCCGGTTTCGAGATTGGCCTGGAGCTCGGCAAAGAGGGCCTGTCGTCGGGCCGGGGTGGTGTCGGGTTGGCGAGCCTCTAGATAGGCGCCGGCCAGGTCGGCGCGCTGGCCAAAAACCGGCGCCTGCGGCTTGGGGTCGAGATAGTCGAGCACCGAATAACCGACCCCGCAAAGGGCCCCCAACCCCAACACCACCCGATACTCGGGCGGGGCGATCAGGGCGGCCGCTCCGGCGACCAGACCGGCCGCGGCCGCCACCAGCTTTTGAGTCTTTCGGCGCGAGATGGCCCGCGAGCGAATCTCGGCAAAGTCGACCGCCTCTGGGGTCACTGGCGCACGGGCGCCGGCACGGCGAGGCACGGGGTGACCGAAGGCGGGGCGAATGACCATAGATAAAGCCTAGCAGAAGGGTCCCAAAAAAATCTGACTGGCGAGAGTTTACAACGCGTGGCCCTCTTTCCAACAGATCTTCCACTTGGGGACTTTAGAATGGGGAAAACTCGCAGGAGGTAGTTGTGCTAGTTATCAATCGTACGCCACCCATTCTTCCGAGGCGGGCCCACGAGCCCACCAGGCCAGCGCCCGCCCAAACCGAAGAGCTTCCCCAGCAGGATCAGCTAGAACTCAGCCCTCAGAAGCCCTCGGTGGGGACCCGAGCGGTCGTGGCTGGGCTCAAGGCCATGGTGGCCACCGGCATGGCGCTAGTAAGCAATCTGATTTGCGGCGGCGGCCTGGGAGGAATGGTAGCGGCCGTCGGCACCGGGATCGCCGCCACCGGCGGCTACCAGGCCATCGCTGGTGGCGAGAACTGGGTCGACAAGGTGATCCCCGGGGTGGCAGCCGGCGTCTATATCTCGGCCGCGGCCAACCAGTTCGGGCCGGTAGGTGGTCTCGCAGTGGCTGTCGGAAGCTCGGTTCTAGTAGGAGTCGGGACAGCGATCAACGAGGCTCGCAAGGAGAAGTACGGTTTTCGCTGTTGACGTTTCTGTGACGTTGGTCGGCTAAAGTTAGCTCAGTGAGATGAGCATTTGGTTGGACCTTCAGCCTCGGTGAAAGCCGGGGCTTTTTCTTTTTCTGGCTCGGCCCCGATGAAGCTACCGGCTAACTCGAGAAAGGCCCGGACATCGTCGAGGTTCGAGGCCAGTCCAAAAGAAACGCGGATGGCGCCAACCCCGCTCGGGTCGACGACGGCGAATATCGACCTCGAAATGGTCGCTCTGAGTTCCGTCAATCCGGGTCGATCGGGGGGGGTCGGGTGGACCTCTGGCGAAGGGGGGGATCCGTGAGCATCGAAGATTACGACGATGGAGATCCCTATTCTTGTATAGCGGCCGGCTTTTTCGAACGACTGCCGGCCGAGGTCGAGGCCTGTTTTGACTCGCGGCCCGACGACCTTGCCAGGTTGGTGAGGGTGGATCGGGGAGCGGTGAAGTCCATCTTACGTCAGATTCTCGAGCGCTCGCAGGGCACGCCCAAGGGCGACTGGGCAGCTCGCCAGCTAGCCGCCCTGCAATAGCCCCCCCACGGCCGATTCCCACTCCGCCGAGTGGACGATTATCACTAGCCGATCGGACGACGCCCTATCGGCGATCCGAAACAGGGTGCCCGGTTGCTTATCGTGAAAGGTAAGAGGGGGATCTTGGGGAGCACCTGGCTTTTTTCCATGCGGTTAGTCATTCTAGACGACCACCTCATTACGGTTGAGGGGCTGGTCAAGCTTTTAGATCAGGAAGATGGCATCTCTGTCGTTGGACAGGCTACCCATCGCAATGGCATCTTTAAGCTGTTGCAGGATGGGACGCCTGATGTTTTGCTGATCGATATCGACCTGGACGGCGACGATGGAATGACCTGCCTGGAGGATATCTGTCTGCGTTGGCCCGGGCTGGCCTGCCTGGTGTTGACCATGCGCGCCGACGACAAGGCCGTGGTCCGGGCCCTGGATGTGGGAGCCTGCGGCTACCTGACCAAGAGCGCCTCTCACGTAGAGATCATTCGCGCTCTGCGGGTGGTCAAAGACGGCGGGCACTATCTGCAAGATTGCGTGCATTCGGCCGTAGTTCGCGCGATGCGAGCGCGGGCCCGCCGCTCCGAGTCGGGCCTGAGCGAGCGTGAAGAAGAGGTCCTGGCCCTGGTGGCCCAGGGGCTCACGAACACCGCCATCGCCACCCAGCTTCATATCTCGCTGGGGACAGTGAAGTCACACCTGACCAATATCTATCGCAAACTCGAGGTCACCGACCGAACCCGAGCCGTGGTCGAAGCCTCCAACCGAGGCTGGCTGCATCCCTGAGCGGCCGATCGAAACCATCCCTTCGGATTGACAGAGTCTGCCGAGCTGGCGAGGGAACCTTCCTTCAACTGTCAGAACACTTATAGCAAGTCCTTTTGCTCGGGGGGTCGGGTAGGTGGGGGCTGGGTCCGGCCATTCCGAGGGGGGAGGGCCGGACCTGGCCACGGGTACTATCCAGGCCAGAAAATCGCGCTCGGCCCAGGCAGGTCCGGCTGCCATGCGTTAGAACAAAGCTCGATGGGAACAGACAAACTTGGTGACTTCACCGAGCTTGCCAGCGACTATGCTCGCTACCGCCCCGGCTACAGCTCCACGGTTCTCGAGGCGATTGTAGCCCTTTTGCCCCAACCCGCGCGCGAGTTGGACGCCGTCGACATCGGGGCTGGCACCGGCATCTGGACGCGCCAGCTGGCCGACCAGGGCTTGCGCACCGTCACCGCTGTCGAGCCCAACGATGCCATGCGCCACTTCGGCCAAACAGGCAACCAGGGACGTCCCATCACCTGGCTCGCCGGCTCGGCCGAGACCACCGGACTGCCCGACGCTTGCTGCGATCTGGTCACCATGGCCTCTTCATTCCACTGGGCCAATTTCGAGCAGGCCTGCGCCGAGTTCTATCGTCTGTTGCGACCCGGTGGCCTCTTTGTCGCGCTTTGGAACACCCGCATCGTCACCCAGAGCGCTTTGCTCGAGCGAATCGAGCAGCGAATCCGCGAACTCGAGCCCAACCTCAAGCGGGTCAGTTCGGGCACCTCGGAATTCACCAGCACCCTGTCCGAGCGTCTGGCCGCCCATGACGCCTGGCGAGAGGTGCGCTACCTGGAAGGCACCCACGTCGAGCATCAGAGCCCAGAGCGCTACCTGGGAATCTGGCGCTCGGTCAACGACATCCGGGTCCAGCTCGGCCCAGAGAAGTTTCAGCGATTTCTGGACTTCGTCGAGCACGAGGTGGCCGCCATCGAGTATGTCGAAGCCAGTTACCGGACCAGGGCCTGGCTAGCCTGGCGGAGCTAGCCAGGCCGATTTCGTCAAACGTTTTACAGGCTTTTAACTTTCTTTAGGTTTCCGAAACATTTTTCGGGCCCGCCAGCCGAGGGAGCGGGTTAGACTGCAACCACATATAGATAAGTCTAACCAGAAAGGTCATCTCAACCTCGATGTCACTCAGACCAGCCTCTCGGCGCCCGATGTTCGGGCGTGCCGGGCGACCGCGTTTTCGGCGGTTCTCTCAGCGGGGAGGGTGCCGCTCCTGCGGCCAACGCTCCTCCGGCCAGCTCCAACGCACTTCCTCCCAGGGACTCTCCTCCCAGGGCAACTCCCAACGCGTTTCTAACCAGACCAACGGCGCTCAGGGCAATTCCTCGGGCCGCACGGCCAACCAGGGCTCTTCAGCCGCGACCAATCAGGGCAACTCGGGGACCCAGGGCAACTCGGGGACCCAGGGCAACTCGGGGACCCAGGGCAACTCGGGGACCCAGGGCAACTCTGGCACTCAGGGCAACTCTGGCACTCAGGGCAACTCTGGCACTCAGGGAAACACGAACTCAGACAGTAAGTCCTCGGGCTTCGTCGATCCTTTCAAGGCCCTCAACGAAAAGTATCTCAAGATCACCGACATGGGCGACGACGCCCAGCGCGACGCCGCTTTCAAGAACTTCCTCAAGGACCTCACCCCCGAGCAGCAGCGCATCTACCAGTGGAGTTACGACAACATCCAGGTTCATGGCGACTCGGGCCCCAGACCCAATCCGTCCCCGACCCCGCCGCCGGTGAACGTCAATCCGCCGGTCAACAACAACGTCACTCCCCCGGTGAATAACGTCAATCCGCCGGTCGACGTGACGCCGACGCCCCCCATTCGCATCAACCCGCCCGTCTACCGCATCACGCCCCCCAACGGCTGTTCTGGAGGCACTTGAGGATCTCGGCGTGGTGCAGTTAGCACCAATGGCTTGAACCTCTACAATGGCCTTATGAACTGGTAGCCTCGTCTAGATACTCCTCGATAGCGCCCACCCGGGCGCTTATTTGTTTCTGCCCCAGGGCACCGAGGTGTTGAAAAAGTCGCAAGCGCGCCAACTGGCTACGTTGATAGTGGCGCATGCCGGACAGGACCACCGACAGCGGAACCTCGGTCTCTTCGTCTCGAGCCAGGGCGGTGGCCACTCCGCTTTCGAACTCGACTACCAGGTGGTCGGTTTCTTCGACGGCGGCGATGAGCTCGGCCAGACGGTCGCGGTCGTGATCGGTGAGGTCGGCTTCGAGCCAATCCAGGGCGTATTGTTCCAACATGAGGCTTGCTTCTGCGTCGAGGGAGGGTTCCCTAGCGTGCTCTACTAGCGGTTAACATATTGGCAACAACGTCATCGGGGACAGACGGATATAACCTGGCCAGGGGAAAAAGCCAAAGCCAAGGAGGCCTCGTGATCATCCAGAACCAACTCAGCTCCGCAAGACTTGCAGCCCATTCTGCGGCCCGTAAGCAAACGGAAACCCAGGAGCCTCCCGCCCCCCCTGCCGACGAGGTCAGCCTCTCGTATCTGCCCCAGAATCCCGATCTACTCGGAGTCAAGCACGCCAAGGTCCCGGCCGGCGAACTGGCTGACGGACCCAGCGGCAAGCGCTTGCGGGTCACCGTTCCACGCAACTTTCCCGAGGCCAAAGCCAGCGACAAGGGCAACTTCTTGTTCCGCCCCGACGACCCGCGCTTTGACGCGGTCAACACCTACTATGTGGCCGCCCAGACTCTGGCCATGGCCGAGAACTATGCCGGCCGTCCGCTCCCCTGGTCGTTCACCGAGGAACTTGGCCGCGAGCAGATGCTGGTTCACCCTCACGCCGGCCAGGACACGGCTAACGCCTTCTATACCGCCGAGGGCGGCTCGATCAACTTCTTCAGCTACACCGGCGCCAACAACGAGGTGCACCGCACCGGCCTGCAATCAGACGTAGTGGCCCACGAGACCGGCCACGCCATTCTCGACGCCCTCAAGCCTGTCTACATCAACTCGCTGGCCGTGCCGGCGGGCGGATTCCACGAATCCTTCGGCGACATGGTGGCCATGCTGCGCGCCCTCAATGAAGAGAGCGTGGTAGCTGCCCTCAAGAGCGAGACCTCGGGCGACCTGAGCGGCTCGAACCTGGTCTCGCGGGTGGCCGAACAGTTGGGCTTTGACGCCTACGGCACTCCGGCCTTGCGCGACGCCGTCAACGACCACAAATTCGCCGACCAGCACTTCTTGCCTTATTATGACCGCAAAGACGGCAGCGCCTTCGGCACCGAGGCCCACGCCTACGCCAACCTTTTCACGGGCGCCTTCTACGATGTTTTCCAGGGTCTTTACGACCTGCAGAACCAGGACCCCAACAAGTCCTTCGCCCAAGCGCTGGGCACCGCTCGCGACCAGGCCGGCAGGTTGCTGTTGCGGGCCGTGGAGTTCTCGCCGGTGGGCAACCCCGCCTATCCCGAGGTGGCCCTGGCCTTCTTGCAGGCCGACCAGATCGACACCGGCGGCCAGTTCAGGCCGCTACTCGAGCAGGTCTTCAAAGCCCGCAAGATCCTGACCGACGAAGACATCCAGGGTCTCGACGCCCGCTCGCTGCCCAACATTTCGCTGCGTGGCGACGTCATGACCGAAAAGGGCGCCGACAAGTTTTTGGCCTCCAAGCGCGACAAGCTGGGCCTGCCCGGCGATGTCGAGTTCTCGTTCGCCCAGGCCTACAAGACCGACAAAGGAGAGACCTTCCTGGTGTGGGAGACCCATCGCGATGCGCTGCTCGACGACCCCGATTTCGGTATGCAAGAAGGCTCGAAGTTCCGCGGCGTCGGGGGCCTGACGCTAGCCTTCGACAGCGCCGGCAAGCTGATGGCCTGCAACTATGACGAGGTCAGCGACCGCGAGATGAGCGACATCCGCGACCACCTGCGCACCACGATGGCGGCAGGGGCCCTGGCCACCGACGCCAATGATCACGACCACTCCAAACTGCACGTCCAGGTCATTCAAGACGGCGGGCCGGTGCTGCAGAAGGCTCCGGTGGTCTACTGCTAGGGCCCAGTTCGGCCACCATCACGGTCACGGCCTGACCGGCCAGGCCGACCCGTTGGCCTCTCACGGTGACGCGCACCACCCCACCTCGACTGCTAGCCTGATAGGCTAGCAGTCGCTGTTTATCCAGGCGGCTCGCCCAAAACGGACCCAAACAGCAGTGGGCCGAGCCGGTCACCGGATCTTCCGGCACTCCCACCGCCGGAGCGAAAAAGCGCGAAACGAAGTCAACCTCGGCCTGGCCGCGGGCGGTCACGATCACTCCCCGGGCCTCGACCCGGGCCAGCGCGCCAAGATCGGGGGCTAACTCGCGCACCGCCTCTTCGCTGGCCAGTTCGACCAGATAGTCGAACTGGTTGCGACCCACATAGACCGGCTCGGCCCCTAACGCCTCGAGCAAACCGGCCGGCGGCTGGCAAGCCGACTCGAGCTTGGCGGGAAAGTCGAGTTCGATCCAATCCGCCTGGCGGGTCGCTCCCAGAGGCCCGCTCAGCGAGCCAAAGGTCAGGGGCCCTTCCCCACCCAGCTCGTGCCAGAGCACATGGGCCGAGGCCAGGGTGGCGTGTCCGCACAGAGCCACCTCCGCGGTCGGGGTGAACCAGCGAATCTGATAGCCGTCGCCCTCCCGGTGAACAAAGGCTGTCTCGGAGAGATTCATCTCGAGAGCTAGCGACTGCATCCACCCGGGCTCGGCCGGTTGCTCGAGCACGCAAACGGCGGCGGGATTGCCACGGAAAGGCCGGTCGGTGAAGGCATCGACCTGATAGATACGCATGCCGGGGCCTTCGCCGTGGACATTTCATGGACATTCTCGTCACGATTGTGGGAAGGTTTATCCTAAGCTGGGAGCATCAAGAACAAGGAGTTGCCCGATGAAAAAACAGTTGATCATAGCCCTCTGCGCCGGATGCTTACTGGCCGGTCCGGCCCAGGCCGACGAACTCACGCTGCCTCCCATCGCCCAGCAGTACGACGCCAATGGCGACGGTCGCCTCGATGAGGCCGAAGTGGCCGCCCTCAAAGAGTATTTTCGCCAGACCTACGACCGCAACGGCGACGGCAAGCTCGACGCCAACGAGCGCAAAGCCGCCCGCGAAATGGTCAAGCAGCAGCTGATGCCCCAGCTCGACAGCGATGGCGACGGCCAGCTGAGTCAGGCCGAGAAGCAGCGCGCCGCCGGACTCTTGCGCGAGCGCCTCAAGCGGCGCGCCGACACCAACCATGACGGTCAGATCGACGATAACGAGCGCCAGGCTGCGCGCGGGAAGCTGCGGGCCGCCGTGGTCAAGCACTTCGACACCGACGGTGACGGTCAACTCAACGAGCAAGAGAAGGCCGCGGCCGAAGAAGAGGCCACTTCCAGGGTGCTCGAGCGTTTCGACGAAAACCAGGACGGGTTGCTCAGCCGCGACGAAATTCGAGGAGCCATCTCGATGGTACGGAACTTCTTCGGTGGGAAACGATAAGATACTGGTGGTGGAGGACGAACCCGAGATCCGTGATCTGCTGGTCCACTACCTCCACAAAGACGGCTACCACGTCCTGACGGCAAGCTCGGGCTCGGAAGCGCTCGAGAAGGCCCGTCAGGGCGTGGCCCTGGTCATTCTCGACATCATGATTCCCCGCCCTGACGGCCTGGATGTCACCCGCATCCTGCGCTCGTCTAGCGCCGTGCCCATCCTGATTTTATCGGCCCGAGGCGAAGAGGCCGACCGGGTGGCCGGCCTCGAGCTGGGAGCCGACGACTATATGACCAAGCCGTTCCGTCCTCGCGAGCTACTGGCTCGAGTCAAGGCGCTCTTGCGCCGCTCGGCCATGCCGGCGTTCACCTCGGTCGAGAGCGGCCCGCTGGCCATCGACCTCGACAATCGCACGGTGCGACTCGAGGGCGAGCTGCTCGAGCTGACCCCCACCGAGTACGAGCTGCTGCGAACTCTGGCCGGGGCTCCCGGCAAGAACTTCACCCGCGAAGAGCTGCTGGATCGGGTCTGGGGGGTCGAGTATGTCGGCGACCTGCGCCGGGTCGACAACTACGTCAGCCGGCTGCGCCAAAAACTCAAGCGCGAGGACGGCCCCGACCTGATCCGCTCCATCTGGGGCGTGGGCTACCGGATGGAACTCTAGATGCATCTCTCCGTCCGCCTGGCCCTGTCGCACCTGGCCGTGATCGTGTTGTTCCTGGTCGTCTTCGGAGTGACGTTCACCTTGCTCAACGCACCCGCCCAGCCCGGCAATCGCCGCCAACTCTGGCGGGTGCGGCAGTTGCTCGAGAGCGGCCAGGAAGAGCGCATCCCGTCGCTGGGGCTGGCTCCAGAGGCCAGCCTGGAGCTCTATCTGCCGGGCGGCCAGGTGCGACACCTGCACGGCCCGGCCCGCTCCACTCCCCAACACCTGCCGGACGGTGTCTGGCAAGGAGCCGACATCGCCCAATTTTCGAGCGCCGAAGGCGTCAGCTTCTGGTTTCCCATCCGCCGTCAGGGCCAGATCACCGCCGTGGCTCGCCTGTCCGGGCTGCGCAGCCGTGAAGAACTGCGGCGCACGGCGGCCGGCGGCGTGCTGATGGCCTGTCTGGCCGCCACCGTCTTCTGCCTATTGGCTTCCTGGGGGCTTTCCCGGGCTCTGGCCGGGCCCGCCCGCCGCCTGGCCGCCACGGCCGAGCAGTTTGGCAGCGACAACCTGGAGGTTCGGGCCAAACCCGAGGGCCCGGTCGAGATGGTCGAGCTGGGCAAAAGTTTCAACCGCATGGCCGATCGCCTGAGCCAGAATGTCGAAGAACTCCAGCGCTCGGAATCGGCACGGCGCCTCTTCTTGAGCGACGTGTCCCACAACCTGCGCACACCGCTGGCCGCCATCGTGGGTTGGGCCGACGCCCTGAGCGAAGAGCCAGAGCCCGGCGAGGCGGCGGTTATGCTGACCCGCCTGCGGCGCGAGGCCCTCTATGTCAGTCGCACCATCGAGCGCCTGCTGGATCTGTCGCGCTGGGACCAGGCCGAGCCCGTGCTGCGCCTGGAGCCGGTGCCGCTGGCCGACATCTTGATGGAAGTGGCCGAGACCCTGGAAGAAGCCGCTCAGCGCAAGTCGATCGAGCTGGAATTCGTGGGGCTCGAAGCGGGCCTGAAGGTTCAAGCCGATCGCCATCGCCTCCGCGAACTGGTGCAGATCCTGTTGGAAAACGTGGTCGAGCACGCCGGCAGTCAGGTGAAAGTCGAAGTGGCCGTGGAACCGGTCGGCGAGCGTGTCAAGGTCTTGATTCGCGACGATGGAGCGGGCTTCGCTCCGGCCGCCTCGCCCCGCGAACATGGCCGGATCAGCCTGGGTCTGGCGATCGCCCGCCGGCTGGCCACTGCCCACGGTGGCAGCCTTGAACTTGACAGCCGACCCGGCGCGGGAACACGGGCCAGTTTTAGTCTCGCTCGGGCCTAAAGCTTCCGGCCGATCGGACGATGAGTAACAGCAGAGGCATCTAACGGTATATTGTTCTTCCCCAAAGACAGGAACCCCACCGTTCCTGCCCAAATAAGCTTAGATTCCAATTGGGAGTAGTTCGTGGACGAGCAACTCGAGCGCATGCGGCGGGCCACCCACGCCGAATTCGAAATGACCTGGTCGGCTCAAGCCCAGGCCAACAACTGTTTCGCAGCCATGGCTGGCCGAATCGACGACCTGTCGGGCACCGTCGGAGAACTCTCGGGCCAACTGACCACCGTATCCGACTCTTGCCAGATGATGAGCTTCGATGTCAACAACCTGTCCGACGGCGTGTCGCGCGTCTCGGGCGAGGTGGTTTCGCTGGCCAACCAGGTGGCCCAGCTCTCGGGCGGGGTGGTGCGCCTGTCGGCCCGGCTCGAGCAGATCGCCAAGGATGTGCAGGCCGCCGCGGGCAAAGCCGGACGGATGGCCGACTTCGGCCACGAGGCGGCCGAATTTGGCCGGCAGGGAGTGCAGCTGGGGCGTCAGGTCGAGGAGCGGCTCAAGGGTCTCGACTCGAGCTTCTCGCGCTTTCTGGACGCCCTCCAGGCTGACCTCAGGCAGCGGGTCACGCCCGCGCAGTTCAAGTCGCTCGAAGAGCGAATCGAGCGCCTCGAGGGTGAACACTCCCAGGAACAATGACGCCAGGGGTTACCCCACCGTGCCTTGAACAAGGGCGACGGTGAAAGGCAGCCCGCTCAACAGAATCTATCGCCTGGGTGTGGTCGCCCTCGGCATGATCGTTTTCGGGGCCCTCGGCTACCGGCTCACCGCCCAGCTCGATTGGCTCGACGCCCTTTATATGACTGTCATCACCTTGAGCACCGTGGGCTTTCGCGAGGTGGGCCCGGGTCTTGACGACGACGCCAAGGTGTTCACCATCGTGCTCATCGTGGGCGGGGCGGGCGTTCTGGCCTATGCGGTTACCACCACCACCGAGGTCCTGCTCGACGAGACCACCAGACACTACTTCCAACAGCGGGCTACCCTGCGGAGATCGAGAAGCATGAAGAATCACTACATCGTTTGTGGTATCGGACGGGTCGGCAAAGCGGTTTGTGAAGAGCTCGAAAGCGAGGGCATTCCGTTTCTGGTGGTCGAAGCCAATCAAGAGCTGGTGGGAGAAGCCTCGTCGCGCGGTTGGCGGGCTATCCAGGGCGACGCCACCGAGGAACGGATCCTTCTACAGGCCGGCATCGACCGGGCCCGGGGCCTGATGACCTGCATCGACTCGGACGCCAACAACCTCATGGTCATCATGTCGGCCCGGGGCCTCAACGAGAAGATCGAGATCTCGGGCCGGGTAGCCGAAGAGCGCAACATCGACAAGTTTCGCCGAGCCGGCGCCTCGCATGTCTACTCGCCCTTTTCACTGCTGGGCCGCCGCATCGCCCGCGCCCTGACCCGTCCCCGGGTGACCGAACTGCTCGATCTCGCTCTCGAACAAACCAACTACGACCTGGCTATCGAAGAGTGCCCCGTCAGCCAGAACTCGTCGCTGGTCGGCCAGACCCTGGCCGAATGCGGGTTTCGGGTGCGCTTCGGAGCCGTCGTTCTGTCCATCATTCGCGAGACGCGCGAAATTCTGCACAACCCCAGCGCCGACACGGCCGTGCTCGCTCATGACATTCTGGTTGTGCTGGGCAAACCCGACCAGCTGAGAGCCATCCGCGAAGCTTTATCCTAGTCTGGAATTCGGTTTACCCGGTTGTAACATCTCGATCGCTAGCGACTGCTAACTTCTTAGCAGGAGGAATCCAGCGACGTTGTTAGTCAGACTGCAACCAAATCTAAAAAGTCAAATGCAGTTTGGCATGTTGCGCCGCATTGAAGATTTTAACGAAGCCGACGGTTTCGAAACCGCCTTCGAACCCTCCGACCACCTCGACAAGAGCGAAAACACCAAGCGCGCCCTGGCCATTCTGGTCGACGAAGACGTCATCACTCCGGACCTGCTCGAAGACTTCGCCAAGTCCGCCTCCAAGATCAAGCTCGACAGCTCCATTAAACCCTCCGAGTGGCGCGCCATGGCCCGCGAGCTTCGCGAAGACGGCCTGCTCGCCCCCGAGAGCATGGACAGCGTGCGCGAGTTCGCCAAAGATGTCCGCTCGCTCCACTCGGATCTACACCGCCAGTTCCGCGATTCGGGCTACGAAGACAAGAAGATCAGCCGCGAGCTCGAGAACGTCCACGTCTTCCTCCAGCACTTCGAAGAGCCCCGCAAGAAATACCTCGAAGTAGCCTCTCAGGTAGCCCTCGAAGCCGTCACTGGCGCCACCTTTGGCCCCAGCGCCGCGGTGGCCGCCTATGTCGCCTGGTCGCAGCCGACCCGCCAGCAGGTCGACGACATGCTGGTGCAGCTCGAGGCCCTCGAGACCAAGAAGAGCCCCATCGTCTGGGCCGGCAACAAAGTCAAAGGCGTCCATCAGGAAGAACTGTGGAAAGCCATGAACGAGATGCTCGACGGAGCCATCGAGTCGGCCAAGAAGGGCCAACCCGTCGAGATCAACGCCCAATATTTCGAACTCACCAGCGACGAATTTATCGGCAAACTCGCCGAAGCCGCTCAGCTGGGTTGCAAGCTCCGAATCAACATCGACCCCTCTCGTCCGGGCAACGGCGGCATGTATGGCGTGAGCGTCGACGACGGCCCCCGCAAGATGCGCGCCCTCTTGCAGCTGGCCAGTCTGCCCAACGCTGACGTGGGCGTATCGGTCTATCCCGTGCACAAGAAACTGGGCAGCCTGAGCAAGCTGATGCACCGCAAGCTGCTGCGGGTGGGCGACAAGGTCCTGCTGGGCGGCATGAACGCCAACAAGGGCTCGGGCGAGAACGTCGACGCCGGCTATATCATCGAAGGCCCGGCCGCCCGCCGCCTGACCGAAATCTTTAGCCGCGATGTGCACGACTCGATGGGCGCTGGTTCTAGCGAGGTCTTCGGCGACGCCAACGTCGAGAAGCTGATGAACGGCAACGTCTCGTTGACGGCTTTCGGCCTGGCTCACTTGCTCGACGCTCTGGCCGGCGCCAGCCCGGCGGGCACTACCCTCGACGCCGATCCCAGCTACGCCACCCTCGAGGACCTGGCCACGAAGGCCGGCTATGATTTCCCGGAACTGGTCGACCTGTCCCAGGAAGAGCTGCAGACTCTGGTCGATAACCCGTCGAGCCGACGCAAGTCGCTACCCCTGTCGGACACCGGCAAAGAAGCCCTGGCTGCCCTCTCCGAAAAAGTATTCTCGGTCACCAACTCCGAGGCCAACAACAAGAAACTCGACGACATCTCCTTGCCCGAGGGCAAGGTCGCCGGCAAGACTGCGGTGGGCATCGGCGACCTGCCGGCCGAACGCGAGGCCCTGGTGCTGCACGCCATCTCTGAAGCCGAAGAGTTCGTCTATATCCCGACCTTCGTCATCACCCGAGCTGTGGCCCGCGCCCTGGCTGCCCGCCAGGCTGAACTCAAAGCCAAAGGCAAGACCCTCGACGTGAAAGTCATCGCCGACGCCGGCATCTACTCCTATGGCGGCACCCCCAACACCCACGGCGTGCTCGCCCTGGAAGACGCCGGTATCGATGTGCGCTGGTCACTGCTGCCCCGCTCGACGGCCGACCACGACCGCAAGATTCATGCCAAGCAGCTGATCACCGACAAGATGGAGTTCTTCGGCAGCACCAACTTGTCCAATAAGGGCCTGACCGACAACTGGGAACTCAGCGGCCTGGTAATGTTCGACCCCGACGACCCTGACTCGATGGCCACCCGCGAGCAGAGCAAAGCCTCGTTCCTCAAGCTATGGGAGCGCGAGTCGTTCTCGCTCGACAGCCGCAAAGTGGCCGAGAAGCGCCTGGAAGAGTCGGTCGACGTGAAAGACTACGCCATGCGCGTGGAAGAAGCTCGCCAGAGTGCGCTCAAGTCGCTGCTCTCGCGCATTCGCCAATTCGAACTCGAAAGCGCCGCCTGGATGCAGACCCAGGCCCAGGACCCGGCCGTGGAAAAGCGCCGCCAGGACAACCTCCTGGCCGGCATGGCCGAAGGCTACGCCCTGCTGAAAGCGGTCGAAGACACTCTCGGCACCGACGAGTTCTACGCCCAGCTCAACAAGCTCGACGGCATGCGCTCCCTGCGCAGCCTGCGCCGCTACGGCTAAGGCGCGCTCGCTGCGCTCGCGAGATGGGAGCGGCTTCGCCGAGAGGGGAGCGCTCGCTGCGCTCGCGAGATGGGAGCCGCTTCGCGGAGAGGGGAACGCTCGCTGCGCTCGCGAGATGGGAGCCGCTTCGCGGAGAGGGGAGCGCTCGCTGCGCTCGCGAGATGGGAGCCGCTTCGCGGAGAGGGGAGCGCTCGCTGCGCTCGCGAGATGGGAGCCGCTTCGCGGAGATGGGAGCGCTCGCTGCGCTCGCGAGATGGGAGCCGCTTCGCGGAGAGGGGAGCGCTCGCTGCGCTCGCGAGATGGGAGCCGCTTCGCGGAGAGGGGAGCGCTCGCTGCGCTCGCGAGATGGGAGCGAAACTCGCTGTCGCTCGTTTCGAGGATTTAGATAGGCGGCCTGCGGCCGCAACCCTGAGAGGCCTTCGGCCTGGGGTCAGCCCACTTCCAGCTAGAAGTCGCCCCTCGGCGGTACGGCGCCACCAAGTGCCGAATTCGGCACCACCACGTGCCGTACTCCCACCGCCAGCTAAGCCCGGCCGAGGCGAGGTCAGCCCTCTTCCACCTGGAAGTCGCCCCGGGCGGTACGGCGCCACCACGTGCCGTACGCCCGCCGCCAGCTGGCCCGGCCGAGGCGAGGTCAGCCCTCTTCCACCTGGAAGTCGCCCCGGGGGCGGTACGGCGCCACCAAGTGCCGAATTCGGCGCCACCACGTACCGTACGCCCGCCGCAGGCTAGCCCGGCCGAGGCGAGGCAAACCCACTTCCAGCTAGAAGTCGCCCTGTGCAGTACGGCGCCACCAAGCGCCGAATTCGGCACCACCACGTGCCGTACTATCGCCGCCAGCTAAGCCGGCCGAGGCGAGGCAAACCCACTTCCAGCTGGAAGTCGCCCTGGGCGGTACGGCGCCACCACGTGCCGTACGCCCGCCGCCAGCTAGCCCGGCCGAGGCGAGGTCAGCCCACTTTCCACCTGGAAGTCGCCCTGGGCGGTACGGCACCACTAAGCGCCGAATTCGGCACCACCACGTGCCGTACTATCGCCGCCAGCTAAGCCCGGCCGAGGCGAGGCAAACCCACTTCCACCTGGAAGTCGCCTGGGCGGTACGGCGCCACCACGTGCCGTACGCCCGCCGCCAGCTAAGCCCGGCCGAGGCGAGGCAAACCCACTTCCACCTGGAAGTCGCCTGGGCGGTACGGCGCCACCACGTGCCGTACGCCCGCCGCCAGCTAAGCCCGGCCGAGGCGAGGTCAGCCAAGCTGGAAGTCGCTCTGGGCAGTACGGCGCCACCACGTGCCGTACGCCCGCCGCCAGCTGGCCCGGCCGAGGCGAGGTCAGCCCTCTTCCACCTGGAAGTCGCCCCGGGGGCGGTACGGCGCCACCACGTACCGTACGCCCGCCGCAGGCTAGCCCGGCCGAGGCGAGGCAAACCCACTTCCAGCTAGAAGTCGCCCTGTGCAGTACGGCGCCACCAAGCGCCGAATTCGGCACCACCACGTGCCGTACTCCCACCGCCAGCTAAGCCCGGCCGAGGCGAGGTCAGCCCTCTTCCACCTGGAAGTCGCCCCGGGCGGTACGGCGCCACCACGTGCCGTACGCCCGCCGCCAGCTGGCCCGGCCGAGGCGAGGTCAGCCAAGCGGGAAGTCGCCTGGGGCGGTACGGCGCCACCACGTGCCGTACCACCACCGCAGGCTAGCCCGGCCGAGGCGAGGTCAGCCCTCTTTCCAGCTGGAAGTCGCCCTGGGCAGCACGGCGCCACCAAGCGCCGAATTCGGCACCACCACGTGCCGTACTCCCACCGCCAGGCTAGCCCGGCCGAGGCGAGGCAAACCCACTTCCAGCTGGAAGTCGCCTGGGGCGGTACGGCACCACCACGTGCCGTACTATCGCCGCCAGCTAAGCCCGGCCGAGGCGAGGCAAACCCACTTCCAGCTGGAAGTCGCCCCGGGCGGTACGGCGCCACCACGTGCCGTACGCCCGCCGCCAGCTGGCCCGGCCGAGGCGAGGTCAGCCCTCTTCCACCTGGAAGTCGCCCCGGGGGCGGTACGGCGCCACCACGTACCGTACGCCCGCCGCAGGCTAGCCCGGCCGAGGCGAGGCAAACCCACTTCCAGCTAGAAGTCGCCCTGTGCAGTACGGCGCCACCAAGCGCCGAATTCGGCACCACCACGTGCCGTACTCCCACCGCCAGCTAAGCCCGGCCGAGGCGAGGTCAGCCCTCTTCCACCTGGAAGTCGCCCCGGGCGGTACGGCGCCACCACGTGCCGTACGCCCGCCGCCAGCTGGCCCGGCCGAGGCGAGGTCAGCCAAGCGGGAAGTCGC
>JBFWNU010000011.1:66486-122466 GCA_050250895.1 Vulcanimicrobiota bacterium
GCCCGGCCGAGGCGAGGTCAGCCCTCTTCCACCTGGAAGTCGCCCCGGGCGGTACGGCGCCACCACGTGCCGTACGCCCGCCGCCAGCTGGCCCGGCCGAGGCGAGGTCAGCCAAGCGGGAAGTCGCTCTGGGCAGTACGGCGCCACCACGTGCCGTACCACCACCGCAGGCTAGCCCGGCCGAGGCGAGGTCAGCCCTCTTCCACCTGGAAGCCGCCCCGGGCGGTACGGCGCCACCAAGTGCCGAATTCGGCACCACCACGTGCCGTACTCCCACCGCCAGCTAAGCCCGGCCCAGGCGAGGCCGCGGGGGTCCCACCCGGGTGAGCGAGATCCCCGAGCGGGGGTGCCGCCGCCAGCCTGGGTTGGAGCCTAGTCCGCACCATTTCTGTAATGGAAGAAGATTTGGCACTTTTACAGAAATTGACAGAGTGACCTTGAATATCAAGAACCCGGAGGCCCATCGTTTGGCGGTTGCGATCTCTCAGGCCACCGGCGTGTCCATCACCCAGGTCGTCATCGAGGCTTTACGCGAGCACTACGAGCGCCTCCAAAGAAAGCAAGGCAAGGCCAGTCTCGATGAACTCGCGGCTATCGCCGATCGAGTGGCTGAACACGTTGAAAAGCCGTACCCGCCACACGGAGAGGTTCTTTACGACGAGTTCGGCCTTTCCAGGTGATTCTAGATACCTCGGCCCTGGTGGCCATCCTCTACAAAGAGCCCGAGCGGGACGAGTTTCTCAAGCTAATTCACGGGGCCGATGAATGCCTGATGAGCGTGGCCAATTTCCTCGAACTCTCGATGGTCGTCGAGCGCCAACTTGGGCCCGACGCGGCCCGCCAGGTAGACACGTTCCTGCGTCGTGCCGGTGTCACCCTGGCGCCGGTCACCGTCCAACAGGCCCATCTGGCTCGGCAGGCCTTTCTGGACTATGGTAGCGGTCGGCATGCCGCCGGTTTGAACTTCGGAGACTGTTTCGCCTATGCCCTGGCCCGAGAGAAGGGCCACCCCCTACTCTCCAAGGGCGACGACTTCAGCCAAACCGACCTCACCAGTGCCCGCCTAGGCGGGTAAAAGCGCCGCGCTGGCCGCGCCGAAGAGGTTGACGTTCTCTCTTTGCTTGACCAGCTGAGCACTGCGACCCGAGCTGATCAGGTCATTGACCCGCTCTTCCATTCGGGTGGCGAACTGGGGGTCGCCCCAGAGCAGGCTGCCCTCGCCCAGAATAGCCGTGGGGCCGGGCGTGTAGATCTCGCAGAGAGCGGCCAGCCCGGCCGCCACCAGGTCAGCCGACCGGCCCAGCAACTGTCCTGCCAGACGCGCCGCCTCGCCCTTGCCCTGCTCCCGCAACTCCACCAATTGGGCGCTACCCCGGGCGGGGTCGATGGTGCCCGGGCTGAGGCGGTCGAAGAGATAGGGCAGGTAATAACCCGAGACGGCCTTTTCGAAGCGCTGCCGGCCGGGATTGTCGCTCTCGCGGTCATAGTCGTCGTCGAAGGCCTGCAGATGCGGCGGGTGAAAGTTGCCCGACTCGAGATTGACTAACATATTGCCGGACCACTCCTTGACCTTGGTCAGCGCCCTGGCCGAGAAAACGCCGGCCATGTTGGTGCCGGTGCCCACGATGAGGCCGATGAACCGGTCCGCGAACTCGGGCTTGCGCTCGAAAAGCACGCCTCCCAGCAAGCTGGCCACGGTGTCGTTGAGCACGGTCACCCCGTTGGTGGGGATCGAGAGCTTCTCGAGGGCTTTGGCCAGACGGCTGCCCACCAGGGTGCCCTCGACTCCGGCCACATCGACGCCTTTAGTCCAGCGAATCAGGCGGGCGTCGCGGCTGGCGAGGACCTCGGCCGGATAAGAGAAGCAGTAACCGAGGGGGCACCCCCCTTTGGGACCGAGCTGTTGAAAGAGTTCGGCCTGAGCCTCGAAGAAACGGTCGCCAGCCACCGGCTTGCCGTCACGGCCGGTCGGCACGCGATCGCCGAGGGGGCCGGCCTCGACCCGATTGCCTCCGTCGGCTAGCGTAACCACCGAGGCTCGCATATTGGTGCCGCCGGCGTCCATGACCAGTGCCTCACCTCGCTGCGGACCATCGGGCAGCGGCAGATAGGTGGGCAGGCAGGCGATCTCGGTCCCTTCGCGGGCGAGACCATCGAGCACCCGGGCTTTGAGTGTGTCGCGAATTTCGAGGAGCTGGTCGCGAGTGAGCTCCATCAGGCCACCGTTGCCTTCGCTTCTTGCTCGCGCCACCAGTTTTGGCCCGCCTCGGGCAGCGTGTAGATCGGGTCGTAATACTCGTACTGGGTGGCCAGCGCCTCGGCATTCTCGAGTTCGATGCTAGTGCGGTAGTTTTTAGTCCAGTACGAGATGCCTTTTTCGCGGTCATAGCGGGCCACCTGATGCACCCAGCGCTTGCCGACGAAGGGCACGTCGCAGAGCAGACGCGGGGTGGCATAGCCGGGCAGATAACCCATGATGTCGTGCTGCAGATTCTGAGCCTCCCAAACCGCCAGGCGCCAGTGCTCGGAGTTGGGGATCATGTCGCACATGTAAAAGTAGTAGGGCATGATGTGGGCTTTGTCGAGCAGGGTGAAGCACAGATCCAGCAGGTCTTTCGAGGTGGAGTTCACCCCGCGTAGCAGCACGCCCTGATTACGCACGTCACGAAAACCCATGTGCAGCAACAGCTGGGCCGCCTCGGCCACCAGCGGAGTGAGCTGGTTGGCGTGGTTGACGTGGGTGTGCAGGGCGAGGTCTACGTCGTGCTTGCGAGCCAGCGTAGCTAGCCGCTCCATGCTGCGCAGGACTTTGCCCTGCAGGAAGTGCTGGGGCAGACCCATCAGACCCTTCGAGGCCAACCGGATGTCGCGAATGTGGGGAATCTGAATCAGCCGGGTGACGAAGGCCTCGAGGGTGTCGGGAGGCAGATTGGCCACGTCACCGCCGGACACGACCACGTCTCGCACACTGGGAGTCTGCTCGAGGTACTGCAAAATCAACTCGTGACGATCGTTTTGCTTGACCTCGAAGCGCAGCTTCTTGACCGAAGGAGTGTCTTTGCCGACCAGGTCCATGCGAGTACAGTGCCCGCAATATTGAGGACAGGTGGTCAGCAACTCGGCCAGAACCTTGGTGGGATAGCGATGCGTCAAGCCTTCCACCACCCACATGTCGGCTTCGTGCAGACTGTCGCGCGAAGCCCGGGGATGATTTGGCCAATCCTGGCGCCGATCCGCGATGGCCGGCAACATGTAGAGTCGCACCGGGTCGGTCCACAGGTCGTCGGTCCTCATCGTGTTGATCATCTGGGGAGGCAGCAGCATCGACATGGTCGCGCGGTCGCGCATGTCCTGCTCTATGCTCGCGGCCAGGTCGTCGGGCAACAGGTGCCCCAGCGTCTCTTTGAGTTCGCGCAGGTTCTTGACCGTGTGTTTTCGCTGCCAGACGGCATCTTCCCACTCGTCTGAGGTGACCTTCGCATAGCCGGGGATGCGGGTCCAGTCAGGTTCGACGAACTCGCGCTGCAGCGGATATTGGTAAGGCTGCTCGTAGCGAGAGTCCTCTTTAGCGGGCGTGTGATCTGTGGCAAATTCTTTCATAGGTTCCTCACGGCGGGTACAAAAACGCACCCCATTATCTGGGGTGCGCCTTCTAGAGGTGAAACGAGAGTCCCTACTCGGAGGCCTCGGCCACCTCTTCCTTTTCGGGTTCTTCGACCGAAGGTTCGGGCTTGGCGACCACTTCCTCTTTCTTCTCTTCGACTTTGAAAGTCAGTTCGTCTTTCTCTTCGTCGAGGTCGACAATGATGGTCGAGCCCTCGGGCACTTTGCCGCGAATGAACTCTTCGGCCAGCGGGTCTTCCACCAGTCGCTGGATGGCTCGGCGCAGCGGGCGAGCGCCATACTGCGGGTCGAAGCCTTCTTTGGCCAGCTTGGTGCGAGCCGCTTCGGTGGTCACGAGCTTGCGCTCTTGTGCCTCGACCTCGCGGCCGACACGCTTGACCATCAGGTCGACGATCTTGGTCATCTCCTCCATGTCCAGCGACTGGAAGACGATAATCTCGTCGAGACGGTTGATGAACTCGGGCTTGAAGACTTTCTTGACCGCTTCGAGCACCTTCTTCTTCATGCTGTTGTAGCGAGCTTCTTTCGGAATGTCATCCTTGTTCTGGCGAAAACCGATGTTGCCGCCCTCAGCAAGCTCTGACAAACCGATGTTGCTGGTCATGATCAGCACGGCGTTCTTGAAGTCGACCTTGCGACCTTGAGAGTCGGTCAAACGCCCGTCTTCGCACACCTGCAAGAGCATGTTGAAGACATCCGGGTGGGCCTTCTCGATCTCGTCGAGCAACACCACCGAATAGGGCTTGCGCCGAACGGCCTCGGTCAACTGTCCGCCCTCTTCAAAACCGACGTAACCAGGAGGAGCACCCACCAGGCGCGAGACGGCGAACTTCTCCATGTACTCAGACATGTCGATGCGCACCATCGCGTCTTCGTCGTCGAATAGGAACTCGGCCAGAGCCCTGGCTAGCTCGGTCTTACCGACACCGGTAGGACCGAGGAACAGAAACGATCCGATGGGACGCTTGGGATCCTTGAGTCCGGCCCGAGCACGACGGATAGCTCGCGTGAGCACCCGGATCGGCTCTTCTTGCCCGATGACGCGAGAACCGAGCGTGTCGCTCATACCGAGCAGCTTGGTGGTCTCTTCTTCGGCCAGCTTCGAAACCGGAATCTTGGTCCAGGTCGAGACGATATGAGCGATGTCTTCTTCGGTCACCTTGTTGCCGCGGTTGCGAAGATTGGACTTCTTCTCGCTCCACTGTTTCTCGAGGTCCTCGCGACGCTTGCGGACCTCTTCTTCTTTCTCGCGAAGCTTGGCCGCCTTCTCGTACTCCTGGGCCTTGATGACGGCTTCTTTCTCGCCGCGAATCTTGCGTAGCTCGGTCTCGACATCGCGCAGCTCAGGCGGCGGCAGGGTGGCCTGCAAACGCACGCGGCTGGCCGCTTCGTCCATCACGTCGATGGCTTTGTCGGGCAAGAAGCGGTCGGAAATGTAGCGGTCGGCCAGACGCACCGACGCCACCAGGGCGTCGTCGGTAATCTGGACTTTGTGGTGAGCCTCGTAGCGATCGCGCAGACCCTTGAGAATCTCGATGGCCTCTTCGACCGACGGCTCGCCCACCTGAATGGGTTGGAAACGACGCTCGAGAGCCGAGTCTTTCTCGATATACTTACGGTATTCATCAAGAGTGGTGGCACCGATGCACTGCAGCTCGCCGCGGGCCAGGGCCGGCTTCAAGATGTTGGAGGCATCGATAGCGCCTTCGGCGGCGCCGGCTCCGACGATGGTGTGCAACTCGTCGACGAACAACACGATCTCGCCGGCTGCCGCGCGAATCTCTTCCATCACGCGCTTGAGGCGCTCTTCGAACTCACCGCGATATTTGGTTCCGGCTACCAGCCCGGCCAGGTCCAAAGCGATCACGCGTTTATCGCGCAGCAGCTCGGGCACCTCGCTCTTGAGGATGCGCTGGGCCAGACCTTCGACGATGGCCGTCTTACCGACGCCCGGCTCGCCGATGAGGGCCGGATTGTTCTTGGTGCGGCGCGACAAAACCTGAATGACGCGCTCGATTTCGTTGTTTCGCCCGATGACCGGGTCGAGTTTGTTGTCGCGGGCCAGGTCGGTCAGGTCACGACCATAGCTGTCGAGGGTCGGGGTCTTGGTGCGCTCTTTTTGCGGAGCCACCGAGGTCTCGACGCCGAGAAGTTTGGTAATTTCGGAACGAATCTTCGAGGGGTCTACTCCCAGGTTGGAAAGGACTCTTGCGGCCACACCCTCACCTTCGCGCACCAGTCCAAGTAGGAGGTGCTCAGTGCCGATGTAGTTGTGGGCGAGTGCGCGAGCTTCTTCAAAAGCGAGTTCGATGACTCGCTTCGCGCGGGGAGTAAATACCATCTCTTGCTGCGTCGTCTGGCTGCCTTTGCCTACGATCGCCTCGACTTCCCCACGAACCTTCTGGAGATTTACTCCCAGGTTCTCGAGGACCTTGGCGGCAACGCTCTCGCCCTCAGAGATGATCCCCAGGAGGAGATGCTCCGTCCCGATGTAGTTGTTACCAAGTCTCTGAGCCTCTTCTTGCGCCAGCACAATCGAGCGGCGCGCTCGCTCAGTAAATGGTTCCCACATGGACTATCCTCCTGTTTTATCTAGGCGCAACACGCCCGATCAGTGACGCTACTTTCGGCCTAAACATCGTTTTCCCCCTCGTGAGGAGAACGAAATTCTGACGGCTCGGGTTCCCCGTTGCTGTCTAAGAATGTTACAGCTCGTTCTGAGACTCTCAACATTCGAGGTCACTCGATCCCGTACTGGAACCGGCGGCCGGCGATATTGTCTCTCAGAGGCGGGCGCGCGACGGAAATGGCGAGTCGTGACGAGAGAAGCGTCACCCACGCCCGTGCCGACCGAGGGGCTGCCACGTCGTTCCGAGCGCCTGGGAAGAACTGGAGTAGCGGAAGGCCTAGGAGCCCGACTCGCTAAAGAGGCGTCGATGACCGAGCAGTTGACCGCCTCTGACGACCACACCTTTTCCGCCTACCACGTCCGCCCCGCCGAGCCCCGCGCCGGCCTCCTGGTGGTCCAGGAAATCTTCGGAGTCAACGCCCATATTCGCGAAGTAGCCGATGGCTATGCTGCTGACGGTTACGAGGTACTGGCCCCTGCCCTTTTCGACCGGGTCGAGCGCGGGGTGGAGCTCGACTACTCCTCCGCGTCGCTGGACCGCGGACGCGAGTTGGCGGGCGCCCTGGGAGTGACCCACGCCAATCCGGCCGAGGGCCTGGCCGGCACCCTGGCCGACCTGCAGGCTTGCATCACCTGGTTGCGCAACCAGGGCCTGAAAGTCGGCCTGGTGGGCTACTGCTTCGGCGGGGCGCTGGCCTGGTTGGCTGCCAACCGGCTGGACCTTGACGCGTCGGTCGGCTACTACGGTGGAATGATCGACAAGATGCTCGACCAGCCGCCGAACTGTCCGGTGATGCTCCACTTCGGCGAACAAGACCCCCACATCAGCCTCGCCAGCGTGGCGGCTGTGGAGAAGGCCTATCCCGACCTGCCCATCTATCGCTATCCCGCCGGCCACGGCTTCAATCGCCAACCCGAGCTACCAGTCACCCAACTGGCTCGCCAACGCACCCTCGACTTCTTCGCACGCCACCTGGCCTAGCCCCGACTTCCGCGCGGAAGTGGCTTCTCCCAGCTGTGGCCGGAGCAGGCCTGGCCCGCGACTTCCAGGTGGAAGTTGATGCTCCCCAGCTCTGGCCGGAGCGGAGCCGGCAGCCCTGGCCCCACTGGGAGTGGGCGAGATCGCGCAGCCGAGTGGCGATCGGCAGCTCCAGCCAGCGTGGCTGGTCCAACCCCGACTTCCGCGCGGAAGTGGCTGCTCCCAGCTCTAGCCGAAGCAGGCCGCGGCAAGGCTGCAGAGCCCGGCAGCCCTGGCCCCACTCGGAGTGGACGATCGACAGCTCCAGCCAGCCACGGCCAACCCCGACTTCCGCGCGGAAGTTGATGCTCCCAACTCTTGAGGGAGCGGGCCGCCCCACTGGCCGCCTGGGCGGCGGTCGCGACTTCCGCGCGGAAGTGGCTTCTCCCAGCTGTGGCCGGAGCAGGTCTGGCCCGCGACTTCCAGGTGGAAGTGAGTGCTCCCCAGCTCTGGCCGGAGCGGAGCCGGCAGCCCTGGCCCCACTGAAGTTGGCGAGATCGCCCAGCCGAGTGGCGATCGGCAGCTCCAGCCAGCGTGGCTGGTCCAACCCCAACCCCGCGCGGAAGTGGCTGCTCCCAGCTCTAGCCGAAGCAGGCCGCGGCAAGGCTGCAGAGCCCGGCAGCCCTGGCCCCACTCGGAGTGGGCGAGATCGCCCAGCCGGAGTGGGCGATCGACAGCTCCAGCCAGCCACGGCCAACCCCGACTTCCGCGCGGAAGTTGATGCTCCCAGCTCTTGTGGGAGCAGGCCGCCCCACTGGCCGCCTGGGCGGCGGTCGCGACTTCCAGGTGGAAGTTGATGCTCCCAGCTCTAGCCGAAGCAGGCCGCGGCAAGGCTGCAGAGCCCGGCAGCCCTGGCCCCACTCGGAGTGGGCGAGATCGCCCAGCCGAGTGGCGATCGGCAGCTCCAGCCAGCGTGGCTGGTCCAACCCCGACTTCCGCGCGGAAGTGGCTGCTCACAGCTTTAGCCGAAGCGACCCCTCCGGCCACCGCCCAGGCCCCGACTTCCGTACGGAAGTTGATGCTCCCAGCTCTGGCCGGCGGGCGGGTGACCTCGAGTCGCGTATCTCGAAACGAGACGGACTGCAATCAGCAGTAAGGCTTGGCTCCAAATATTGTGACACCCTAACATTTGCACCGTGGAGGAGCAACCCCAAAGCTGGTCCGACCCGAAACACAACGCACAAAGCCCCCAAGAACGCCGCCAGGGTATACGCGCGCCGAACTGCTTGCCAAATTCATTTTCCAGCTCCGACGCCCCCCACGGCCACCTGTGAGGCCGGGCAAGAAATCTCTCAACCAAGCCATTCCATCGCGTTGATCCGGGGAGACATCTTGAGTAAAATTAGATCATCCATTGATTCTTGTTCGACTCGGAGGTCGGCTATGTCTTTATCCCTTTCGGGACTTTCCCACTCACTGCAACAACTTTCTCACAATGAGCTACACCAGAAAAACTGCCAGGCAAGCAAGCGCTCCTTTGGGTGCGAGTGGGAGCTGGCGGCCCACCTGCTGGCAACCGACCGCAGCGGTCTCTATCGCCGGATGGGGAGTGGGAGCACCGTCGGCTACGCCATCAACCACCTCAATCTACATCCTCAAAAGGCCGGTGAACTCCTCAGTCTAGCCAAGGTTTTCGAGCAACTGCCACTGATCTCAGAAGCCTTTCGTGAGGGCAAGCTCTGCTGGAGCAAAGCTCGTGCCCTCAAACGGATTACCACTCCCGAAAACGAGGTCGAGATGCTCGAGTTTGCCTTGAAGAACAAAGCGCAGGCAGTCGAGCGCGCCGTGGCTCTGACTCCCACCCAATATAAGCGCGGCCAGGCTCTGAAAGCCTCACTCGAAGCTCGCCAGAGCCAGCCGGAGTTGACCTTCACTGAGCAACCCACGCTAGAGCCCATAGCCAAGCCGACACCCATTCCCGCGGTGCCACCGCTGAGAAAAGTCACGCTGCTGATGTCGCCCGAGGAGTATGCTATCTATGAGCAGGCCAAGAGACTGATCGAAGCACGCAAAGGCAAGCGAGTCAGCAAAGAAACGGCCGTGGCCGAGATGAGCAGGGCTCTTCTCGCCTCGGCAGACAACCGCAGCAAAGTGCGACACCAGGTCATCGTTCATGTGAACGGTGAGACCGGCGAAGGCTTTTATGATACCGACCGTGGACTTTTGCCGGCCGAGCCTGCCGCCGTGGACGAGGCAATGAAGCAAACCGGCATCGTGGTGGCCACTGCCCCGATCGGTCTTCCGGCTGGAAGTAGCCCGCCCGAAGATCCGACTGGGATTACTCCCGCCGAGCAATTGCCACTGCTGTCGAGTCGGTCCAAGGCCAGACCTGGCCTACCGGTGGCGCTCGTGCGAGCCGTCTACGCGCGGGCTTTCGGTCGTTGTGAGCGATGCTCGTGCACCGGCGGCAATCTGGCGGTGCACCACATTCGGGCCTGGTCCGAAACCAGGCAGCATCGGCTAGAAGACCTGGAGCTGTTGTGTCCGGGTTGCCACGCCAACGAGCACGAGAAGGACTTCGCGACCCGGCCCGAATGGAAGGCCGCTCGAGACAAGGCGCAACGCCGGCGCATCAGGTCACGCTCGGGATAACCTGGCCACCAGAGGTGAGTGTTCCCAGCGGTAGCCCGACCAGCGCCCGGCCCCAGCCAGGTGGGCGAAATCGCCCAGTCGGGATCGCCAGCCACGGCTGGCCGAGCCCGCGACTTCCACGTGGAAGGGCTGCTCCCAGCCTCTGCCAGAGCGACCCCCCGGCCCTTGGCCCCAGCCGGAGTGGGCGAAATCGCCCAGCCGGAGTGGGGGATCGCCAGCCATCGCCGGCCGAGCCCGCGACTTCCACGTGGAAGTTGGCTGCTCCCAGCCTCTGCCGGAACCACCCGCCGGCCCTTGGACCCAGCCGGAGTGGGCGAAATCACCCAGCCGGAGTGGGGGATCGCCAGCCACGGCCGGCCGATTCGCGACTTCCACGTGGAAGTTGGCTGCTCCCAGCCTCTGCCGGAGCGACCCCCCGGCCCTTGGCCCCAGCCGGAGTGGGCGAAATCGCCCAGCCGGAGTGGGGGATCGCCAGCCATCGCCAGCCACGGCCGGCCGAGCCGCGACTTTCAGCGGAAGGGCTGCTCCACCGGCCCCAGCCCGCCGGGCGCAGCCCGGCAACCCAACGGCGATTCGCGACTTCCACGTGGAAGCAGCCTCTGCCGGAGCCACCCGCCGGCCCTTGGCCCCAGCCGGAGTGGGCGAAATCACCCAGCCGGAGTGGGGGATCGCCAGCCACGGCTGGCCGAGCCCGCGACTTCCACGTGGAAGGGCTGCTCCCAGCCTCTGCCAGAGCGACCCGCCGGCCCTTGGCCCCAGCCGGAGTGGGCGAAATCACCCAGCCGGAGTGGGGGATCGCCAGCCATCGCCGGCCGAGCCCGCGACTTCCACGTGGAAGTTGGCTGCTCCCAGCCTCTGCCGGAACCACCCGCCGGCCCTTGGACCCAGCCGGAGTGGTGGATCGCCAGCCATCGCCAGCCACGGCCGGCCGGGCCGCGACTTTCAGCGGAAGGGCTGCTCCACCGGCCCCAGCCCGCCGGGCGCAGCCCGGCAACCCAACGGCGATTCGCGACTTCCACGTGGAAGTTGGCTGGTCCCAGCTGTAGCCCGGCCACCGCCCAGCCCGCGACTTCCACGTGGAAGTTGGCTGCTCCCAGCTTTAGCCGGAGCAGAGCGCTGCGCTCCCCTCTCCGAAGCGAAGCGAAGGCTCCCCGAAAGGCTACTCCAGGGTCTTGCGGAGCAGTTCGGCCCGCATGCGGTCGCGCTCGAGGGGGGCTAGTTCGCGCTTGGCCTCGAACTGCAGGTTGGCCGGGCGAATGCGGACCAGTAGTTGCTTGAGGGCCGTGCGGGGCAGGTTGGGCAGCAGGCCGAGGTCCAGGCCGAGCCGCACCATGGAAAGGTGAGCCAGGGCCTCGTTGGACTCCATCATGCGAGCGTTCTTGAGCAGGCCCAGGCAACGCCAGACGCGGTCCTCGAGCTGCAGGCGGTTCTGGTTCAGCAGCTGCTGGCGGGCGGTCAGTTCGGATTGGACCAGATGCTTGGCGATGCCGTCAACCTTGGCCAGGATGTCGGCCTCGGTGGGACCCAGCGTGATCTGGTTCGAGATCTGTAGGAGGTTGCCGTCGGGGCGAGTGCCTTCGCCGTAGAGGCCGCGCACGGTCAGGCCCACCTGGCTCACCTGGGCCACGATCTGGTCGATGGCGTTGAACCAGGCCAGGGCCGGTAGATGCAGCATCGCCGAGGCGCGCAGGCCGGTGCCGACATTGCTGATGCACGAGGTGAGATAACCGAACTGAGGGTCAAAAGCAAAGCGCAGATGCCGCTCGAGGCTGCGGTCGAGGGCATCGGCCAGCTTCCAGGTCTCGCGAAACTGCAGCCCGGAGGTCAGCAACTGAATGCGAAGGTGGTCTTCTTCGTTGACCATCAGGC
This sequence comes from Vulcanimicrobiota bacterium, assembly GCA_050250895.1. Classification (GTDB taxonomy): domain Bacteria; phylum Vulcanimicrobiota; class Xenobia; order Xenobiales; family JADMJV01; genus CAYRFU01. The sequence goes on from JBFWNU010000011.1 coordinate 78,219, forward strand.
TCAGGCGGCCGTCTTCGCTGAGGGCCAGGGCACGAGGATGGGTGCCGTTGCAGAAGCCGGGGCTGACCAGGTGGCGCTCGCCCAGGAGCGCCAGATGCAGGGGCGAGAGCTTGGACGAATCGTTATAGAAGATGCCTTCTCGCTCGCCGATAGTCGCTCCCACGTCGTGGACTACGCCTTTGAGCTGCTCTTCGTTGCCCAGGCAAGGGAAGGTGTAGTTGGCTAGATTGCGGGCCAGCCGGATGCGGGTCGAGAAGACCACTTCTCCCTCGGGCCCCTCGGCCTTGAGCCAGTCGACCTGGTCAAGCGGGAGTATCACCGAGGTCTCTCCGTAGCGCATGAATCTGGTCCCGGAGGCTGGCTGCCTCTTCGAATCGCTCGTTGTCGACCGCCACCTTCATCAGGGCTCGCAGCCGGCCCAGCTCTTCGCGCAGGCGGTCGGCAGCCTTGGCCGGGACTTTGCCGCTGTGGTTAGACGAGCCTTGCATTCTGCGCACCACCAGGCTCAGGGCCTCGCGAAAATGGTCGTAGCAGCGGGCGCAGCCGACCATCGAGCTGCTGCGAAAGGCCTCGAAGGTCAGGCCACAACCTGGGCAAGCCCGCACCGCCGGGGTGAGGGGCACGTGGGGTATGAGCAGATGGAAGAACTGGTCGTCGGGCAGGCCCGGATTGAACACCTGATCACCTCCACGGCACGCTGGCCGTCAGGTTAATGTTCGATTCGACGGGGCGCTGGCCTTCCGGTTCGCTGGGCAAGCGCCCATTGGCCCAGATGCCACTTGCGCAGGGCCACCGCCTCGCGAGCCTGGGTCGGCTCGAAAGCCAGCCCAACCTGTCCCTGGAGATGCCACACCGGCCGGGCCGAAAAGGTGACGTGCTGGCGCGAGTCGAGGCAGAGAGTGACGTGGAGTTCGCGACCGGTGGGGAAAGATTGGTCGGTTTGGAGGCGAAGGCCGCCGGACGAGACATCCAGGGCCCGGATGCGGTTGAAGCTCGAGCATCCGGCGCTGCGCACCCAGGCGTTCATGGCCACGGGGATCCGGTCGCAATCTCTTCTATCGGCGGTGTCTGTCATTGTAGCCATCCTACCCCAGCATGTCGGGGGTCGACTGTGATCTGTTTCCCATTTCAAGTTAACGATTTGTAAACTCGGCAAATGGAGGGTTTGCCCCGCGAGCTTAGGAAACTCCCGGCATGAAATCGTTTCGAGAGTACCTCTGGTTCGAAACTCCCAATCGACGCGACTATGTCAACATCACCGGCCAGGTGGCCGAGTGTGTTCGCAAGAGCGGTGTCCAGGAAGGCCTGTGCCTGGTCAACGCCATGCACATCACCGCCAGCGTCTACATCAACGACGCTGAATCGGGTTTGATTCAAGACTACGACGATTGGCTCGAGAAACTGGCTCCCCACGCCCCCACTTCGCATTACCGCCATAACCGGACAGGCGAAGACAACGGCGACGCGCATCTCAAGCGCCAGATCATGGGCCGCGAGGTGGTCGTTGCCATCACCGAGGGCAAGCTCGACTTTGGCCCCTGGGAACAGATCTATTACGCCGAATTCGACGGGCGGCGGCGCAAGCGGGCGCTGGTGAAAATCATCGGAGAATGACCCGGCCAGAGCCACCCCAGAGGCCCCTTGACGCTTTTGGCGTCGACATTCGTTCGCTGGCCCTGCTGCGGATCGCTTACGCCTTGCTCATTCTCATCGATCTGGCCACCCGGGCTCGGGACCTGTCCGCTCATTACAGCGATGATGGAGTGCTGCCGCGCACGGCGATGATCGAACTCAGCGGTAATGTCCACTGGGTCTCGGTGCACATGATGGGGGGCTCGGCGTATTTCGAGGCTTTTCTTTTCCTGCTCAATGCCTTTTTCGCGCTCGCCCTACTGGTGGGCTGGCGCACGCGCTGGGCGACCTTTTTGTGCTGGTTCTTTCTCATCTCGCTGCACTCACGCAACCCTATGGTCCTCAACGGCGGAGATATCTACCTGCGCTGCATCATGTTCTGGGCCAACTTCCTACCGTGGGAGGCCTGCTGGTCGGTGGACAGCGTGCAAAATCCCGGACTGGAGAAGGTGCCGCTACGCCTGACCACGGCGGCCACCTGCGGCTATCTGGTTCAGGTTGGTCTGGTCTATTGGTTCGCGGCCATCCCCAAGACCGACCCGACCTGGACAGTCGACTATTCGGCCGCCTACTACGCCTTGATGCTGGACCAGTTCACCAAACCGTTCGGACACCTCATGCTCGAGTTTCCCCGGGCCTTGAGTGGCCTGACTTTTGCCGTCTGGTGGTTTGAAGCCCTGGGCCCATTCCTGTTGATGGCTCCATTTGGCCGAGGGCCTCTCCGTATGGTCGGTATTCTGGGTCTCGCCGGGATGCATCTTGGCTTTCTCCTGTCGATGCGCCTGGGGATGTTCGGTTATATCGGGATGTTCTCGGTCCTGGGTCTTTTGCCGTCGTGGTTTTGGGAGAAGATTCTGCGCAACAAGGTAAAGCTTGACGTCGAGTGGACCAAGAAACTGGCCGACCGGCTGCCTGCCCCCATCCATCCTCGCCGCGAAGCGCCGGCTTTGCACTCGGCCGTCGAGGTGGTGCTCGGATTTCTGCTCCTCTATGTGATGGCCTGGAATTTTTCCAACGAGTCGGCTACTCCCCGGATCAAGATCCCCCCCCAACGAGAATGGCTGGGGCAGCTCTTACGACTGGACCAACGCTGGAACATGTTCAGCCCCAAGCCGTTGACCGAAGATGGATGGTATGTGGTCGAGGCCTACCAGTCCGACGGGGGAGTCTTCGATCTGTTCCGAGAGGGGGACTTGACCTGGGACAAGCCCGCCGATGTCTCCTTGACCTACAAAAACCAGCGCTGGCGAAAGTACCTGATGAATCTCTGGGACGCCAACAACCAGAAGCACCGCAACTACTACGCCCAGTATCTTTGCCGTCACTGGAATCGGCACCATCACGGCGGCAAACAGGTCCGCGAGTTCAAGCTCTTCTACATGAAGGAAGAGACCTTGCCCAACTACGAGCAGCCAAGGGTCGAGAAAGTCCTGCTCTGGCATCACTACTGCTTCGACATGCCGTCCGCCCTGAAAAAGTGAATTGTTAACGTTTAGAACTTTTTGAGGGTTCGCGATTAGCATAGAAGGCGGTCTCGTTTGACTGTCTAAATTGTTAAAAAAAAGACTGGAGTCGGCATGTCTACAATCAACCCTCGACAACTGAGCCTGGACCTCAATATCGTCCATCGTCCGTCGCTCAAAGCCAAAGAGCGCGTTCAGGAAGGGCAGGTTGGGTTCTCGGGTGGCGGCGGCTTCTCGGTCGATGAAGAGACCGGCCAGAAGTTTCGTTACGGTGAAGACGACCGTGGCCGGCAGGTGGTCGAGCTCGAGGGCCAGACCTCGTGGCAGGCCAAGAACGGCATGATGGTGCACGATGATGCCACCTCGACCGAGGTCCAGCTGCCCATCGGGTTTGCCGTCAAGCATGAAAAAGGCCACAACCCCGCCGTCATGACTGCCGACGGTCAAATGCTGGTGGGCAAAGCACGCTACTCGAAAGAGGGCGAAAAGACCGTGGTCGGTTACACCTTCAAAGACGGCAACGGCAACCAGATCAATGTCGACTTGCGCGACCTGAGCTTCACGGTCGAAAACAAAGCTACCGGCATCAGCCAGAAGTGGGCTCCCGATGGCGAGCAAACCATCAACGTCAATCGCCAGTTCCGCGATCCGGGCACCGGCCAGTATTCCGCCGAAGAACGGACCATCACCCTCAGCCCCGATGGCCACATCACCGGTGCCGATGGCAATCACGACAACGCCAGCGAGTTCAAGTTGGCCCAGGACAAGATTCGCTACCGCAACAACGGCGGCAACGACCTGATCTATAAGCTTCCCGTGCCGCTTCAGCAGGCTCCTCAGGGCCCCAACGCCTGGGTAGAAAAGAAGCCGACCCCCGAGCCCGCGGCCGAACCGGCCGCGCCCGTGACCCCCCAGCAGCGCAACGACCAGCTTGGTATCCTACGCGAAGAGGACCTGGCTCCCCCGCAGCCCACCGAGACGGCGGCCCCGCAGGCTGCGCCTCGAACGCCGCCGCAGGCTCCCCCGCAGGCTCCTCCTCAAGCGCCGCCCCAAGCCCCCCCGCAGGCTCCCCCCCAGGCCCCGCCTCAGCAGCCTCCCTTCCAACAGCCTCAGATTCAAGAACTGACCACGCTGTCCGGCTTGAGCCGCATGTCCGACGGCTACAACACGGCCGTCAACTTGCCCAACGGCATGAACCTGACCATCCGTCCCGAAGGCGCCTATGCCATCGACTATCGTTCGGCGGTGGCCGGCACCCCCAGCCCGCCTAACGCCAATCAAGGGCTGCCGGTCCAGACTTCGACTCGCCAGCGGCCGGGCGGGCCTCCCGAGATGGTCTATAATTTCCAGGATCTCAACGGCAACCACTATACCGTCTTCTCCGAGAGCGGCGACTTCATCGTCGAGTCGCCCGACCGGCGCGTCGGCCAGGTGGTTCTGCCCAACGGCAACATCCTGACGGCCGTGCGCGGCAATCAGGGCACCTACTCGGCTCAGACCTATCCCAACGGCCAGACGGTGACCAGCCCCGGGGTCGGCTTCAACCCGATGATGGGCGACCGTCTCTTCCTGCCTCCGGGCGAGCCCCAGGTGGTGGCCCTGCCCTACCCCATCCCCAGAGACTATCAGATGATCACCTCGACCAATTTCGGCGCTGCTCAACTGCCGGCCTCGGGCGTGATTCCGCCGGCCTTCGAAGGGGCCCGCCAGAACCCGCTCTTCCCGGGTCGTCCGGTTCCCCAGCAGGGCATGCGCCCAGGCGTCTGGGATCGTTTCAAGAACTGGATGAGCGACACGTTCGGGGGTGGTCAGCCTACCCCGCCGCCCATGCCCAACCGCAGCTTTGGCCCGCCTCGCCAGGCTAACCCCTACCAGTCGCCCTACCCTCCCAGCGCCCCGCCGGCCCAGTATCACGTGCCGCCGACCCCGGCTCCTCCGCCGACACCGCCCACCTTCCGCGACCCGGCTCCGCCGGCTCAAGAGCCTTATCTGGCCACTCCGACCCCGGCCGCTCCGCAGCCCTTCAGGCCGGCGACTCCGCCGCCGCTGCCTACGACCCCGCCGGCCATACCCACGATGGCCCCGACCCCTCCCCAGGCCGCGCCCACGCCTCCTCAGGCACCGGTTCAGCCCGCCCCGCAGCCCCCAGCCGATGAACTTTCCACCCCGACTCCGGCCCCCTTGCCCGACGCCGGGGCCGAGGTCAACGCCGCCGAGGCGCAGCAGCAGATGCCGCCGGAAGTAGCCGCTCTCCAGGCTTCCCTGGTCAGCTTCTATCAAGCGGTCGACAAAGCCGGCCTGTCCGAGCAAGATCAGGCCGCCATCGGCCAGGAGGTCGGCAAGCGCGTGCAGGCCTTCGCCCAGAACGGGCCGGCCTTGCCCGAAGCGATGATGTCCGACGTGGTCGAGATCATCAAAGCCCGCACGGTGGCTGACTTCGCTAAAGGCAAGCCCGAGCTGGCCCAGGTCGTCTCCACCAGCCAGGCCTTCCAAGACGGCTACAAGGCGCTCGTGCCCATGTTGGGCGGAGACCTGGTCGAAGTGGTCGCCCAGGCCGAGGCTAAGGGCGCACCGGCCGCCGGCTAAATGGCTCTGCCGCCGGAACAGGGTTTGCACCTGTTCCAGAAGGCCGTCGAAGCCTATCCTGACAGCGTCGAGGCCCGCTTAGCCCGGGGTCAGGTGCTATTGAGTCTTGGCCGTCTCGACGAGGCCCTGGCCGATCTGGATGTCGTGGCAGAACGGTCGCCTTCGGCTACGGCCCGTCTGGCTCGAGCCCAGTGCCTGCATTTCCTCGAGCGCTATCCCGAGGCGCTGGAGGAGTTTGGCCGCTGGCTCGAGCTAGAGCGTAGCCCGGCCGGGCTGCTGGCCCGAGCCGAGACCCACGTGGCGATGGGAAGCTTCGCCCGGGCTCGCGATGACGCGCGGGCGGCCCTCGAACTCGACCCCGAACTGGGTCAGGCCTGGTGCATTCTAGGCCTGGCTCTTTTTGTCGAGGGGCAGCACGCCCGAGCCATTCCCAACTTCAACCAGGCTCTGCAGTGCGATTCCCAGCTGGCTCAAGCACTCTATCTGCGCGCCCAATGCTTTCGCAGTGAGGGTGACCTGCGGAGCGCTCTGGAGGATTTCGAGGCCTTCCTCCAGGTCGAGCCCGACAACCCCGCCGCCATCTTCGCCCGGGCCGAGGTGCTCAAGGGGTTGGGACGGGCTGAAGAAAGCCGGACGGAAATGCAACGCGCCCGCCGACTCTGCGACGACACCAAGTTGGCCGAGGTGATCGAAGAGCGCCTGCGGGCGCAATAAGCTATTGGGGGTTGGCTTTGCTGCCCAGTTCGACGGCCATTTTGCCGCGCTGAGCACCCTTGTAGACGCGCCAGGCTGATTTGTAGAAGTATTCTCGCAATTCAGGGTCCAGGTTTTCGGCCTGAGGCAGCAGCGCGTCGGCCACCAGCGAGGCGTCGTAATAGAGCGAATGTTCCTCGAGCAAGCGCAGCAGCAAAAGGCGCGGGGTCGGATCGCTCGAGTCCTTGGCAAGTTCGCTCAGGTCACGCTTGGAGTCTTCGATCATCTTCTGGTCTTCGGCGCTGAGCACGCGAAAGGGGATTCCGAGTTCGCCCGAGTCGCTCCGGGCCGGGTTGCTGGGAATGGCCACGACCAGATAATCTTTGTCCACGGCGAGCGGGGGGCCGGCGTAGGCGACCTGGTCACCCTCGACGTTATAGTCGGCCCACAGGGGCTTGGCCCGGTTGTCGGGATCGAAGACCGAGACTTCGTAAGGTCCCTCGGTCACCTCGTCGAGCTTGATCATGTGAAAGATCGGAGTCTGGCCTTTCCAGCTGAGGCGGACGGTGACATCCTCGAGGCCCTCGTTGAGGGCGCGGGTGATGCCAGCGGCGGCTTTGCCCTGAGCGCCGACCTGGGGCATCAGACTCACCTGGCTGGCGCTCTCTTTTTTGACCGTAGCCCCTTTGGCTTCAAGCCCGGCGGCGGTGACACTCACATCGGCCGGGCCGGTCACCTCCTGGCGGCTACCTTTCTTGAGGTAGTCGACCCGGATGTAGGCGCCGGCTGCCAGGGTCAGCTTGGACCCTGCCGCCAGGGCCTGATAGCGGCGAGCTGGTTTGCCGTCTACCTTGACCTCGCCTTTGGCCTCGCGCAGAAGGGCTACGTTGTCGGCCCAAACCGGCGCGGCCAGAAAGAGAGCCAGGGAAAAAAACAGGGTTATCTTGCGAGTCATTGTCACTATGTGCCTCCAGTTCCGTGGCCAGACCGACTAGGACCTCTTGTTGACCTCGAAAACCTCGAGTTGAGCGGTCTTGCCTTTGAATGACTGAACCCCCCGCGAAACCCATTCCAGGTCCGTGGTCTGGTCCTTGCATTCGTCATAGGTATTCTTGCTGACCAGCATTTTCGTGTCTAGTGCCTTCGTCACACTCATGACCCGGGCACCCAGATTCACGTCGTCACCTACTGCAGCATATTCCCAGCGTTGCTCGGGTCCAACCTTGCCAACCACCACCGGACCCGTATTCACCCCGATCTTGACATCGTAGAAGCCGGGCCGTCCCTGGGCCTCGCGCTCGGCCTTGCGCAGCACTTCGAGCATCTCGACCCCAGCCCGCACGGCTCGGGCAGCGTGGTCGGGTTGGTCGTCGGGCGCCCCGAAAATCACCATGATCTCGTCTCCCACGTACTGCTTGATGTAGCCGTCGTAGCGCATGATCACGTCGACCATCAACTCGAAATAGTCGCTGAGCATCTCGATGATCTCGCGCGGCGAGTGCTGTTCGCAAACGGGTGTGAAGTTGTTGATGTCCGAGAACAAGACGGTGATTCGGCGCTCGCAACCGCCGGCCAGTTCGAACTGGTCACCCAGCACGTGCTCCATCACCTTGCTGCTGACCATGCGGGCGAAGGTCGAGCGAATCTGGGCCCGGTCGCGCTCGACGGTCAGCAGGCGCTCGGTGTAGCCGGCCACAAAACCCAGCACCAGGCTGAAAAAGGCAGTGGAGAAGGGCAACCAGGCCCCAAACTGGGCAAACAGCCACAAGGCCAGCGCGGCATAGACCACAAAGGCCCCCGCCAGGCGCAGCACGGCCTGCTTGCGAGGCAGGCGCAGGGCGACGAAGCCCGCCACCCCGCCAAAGAGGGCGTTGACCAGTAGCCAGAGTCCGAGGGGATGCACGATGTAGCGTCCGGTCAGGATGGTGTTCATCAGAGCCAGATGAACCTCGGGGCCATAGGCCTGCACGTCGTAAGGGGTGGCGTGGAAGTCCTGCAGATTGAGCGAGGCCGGGCCGATCAACACGAGCTTGTCGCGAAATTGCTCGGCCGGGACCGAACCGTCCACCAACCGCGCCATCGAGACGTAGTCAAAGAAGCTATCGCGCCCCTCGACCTTGGGAGCCGGATAGTTAACCCTCACGGTCAGGCCCCGGTCGGTGGGAATAGGAGCCTCGCCCAAATAGAGTTGGCCGTCACGATGGGTCACCCGTTGGCCGGTGCCCAGTTCGAGCAGGCGCAGCCCCATGGTGCGCACCTGTCCGCCCCCCCACACCTCGCCGCTGACACCCTTCTCATAGAAGAGTGCGGGCACGCGCCGGGTGACCTGGTCGCGATCCTGGACCACATTGACAACCCCCAGGTTAGGCCCTTCCACCGCCTTGTAGCTCTGGTGAGCGCCGAAGAAATCGGGTCGCATGGCCAGGGTGGCAGCCACATCCGAGGGGCCCAGCGAGACCTTTCCGTCGGGGGTGAGTAGCTCGGCCATCACCACCGGTCCCTCGCTCACGGTCACTCCCAGTTCAAGTTCTTCTGACTGCAGACGCTCGCGCAGGGGGTCGTCCTCGGCCAATTTGTCGAGTTCGGGATGGACGATCATGTCGAAGCCGATGGCCGCCGCCCCACCTTCTGTCAGGACGCGCAATGCCTGAGCATACTGGGGCTGCCACAGCAGGGTGGGAGTACCGATGGTGGTGAAGGTGGCCTCGTCGATGCCCACAAAGACGATCTTGGGGTCGATGGGTTCGGGCCCGAAGACGCGATAGCGAGCCGAGAAAAGCCCATCCAGGGCGCGCAGCTCGAAAATCTCGAGGGGCCCTCCCGGACGGCCGAGCCAGGTCAGCAGCAGACCCAGCAAGACGCCGGCCGCCACCACCACCTTTGGGCCCCGAAAATTCTTCACTCTCGTGGCTTGGCCAAGCCGCCTCCTTCTCCTTCGAAGTTAGGCAGAAACGACCACGCGATCGAGGCTAAAGCCGTCGAACTGAACCGACTCGTCGCTGGTGAACACGAAGCGCAGCTGAGCCTGACCGCCGTCCATGGAAGACAGGTCGAGCTGGTGACGGGTCCAGGCCGAGTTGCCGGTGTAGGACTCGAGCAGGCTCCATTCGCCCCCGGGCCGGCGCACCTCGAGAGCCACCCGGTCGCGGTTGCGCTCGAGTTCATAGCGAGCATCGAAGGTCAGCTTGGCCCCGCGCAGGTTGCCGAGATCAAAGACCGGCGAGACCAGTTCTTTGCGCATGCCGTTGTCATACTTGCCTTCGCTGTCGCACCAGATCTTGCCGCGGCCGGGCTCGGAAACCCGAGTCCAGTCGCCGGTCCAGTCGCTGGACCAGCCATCCATGTCGTCGTCGAACGCGACCCGTGAGGCGGGCACGGTCACGCTGGTGGTGGCCAGCGGAGTCTGGTTGCCGACGTTGTCGCGGGCCACCAGGCCGAAGTGAATCTGCTGGGCCTCACTGGAGGGAAAGACCATGGCTCCCAGCCGCTCCTGGGCGCCCGACTCGGCCGGCACGCCGGTCCAGATCTTGTGGGCTTCGTCAAAGTTGCGCTCGGAGAGGGGGCGCGACGAGCTGCGCAGGTCGTAGCTCGAGGCCCGCCCGGCCGTGCCGTCGTCGCCGGTGGCGGTAAAACCCAGGCCGATGTGACCGTCGGCGTAGGCCCAGCCGCGCAGCGAATTGATGGGAGCAGGCGCCTGAGGATCGTTCTCGACCGCTTTGAGGGCGTTGAGACGCCCCGAGGTCTCGACTGAACCCCGCAGGCCGTCGACGATGTCCACCGACGAGAGCAGACGCTTGCGAATCTCTTCGTTGCTGGCCTGGGGATAGCGAGTTGCGATGAGGGCGGCCACGCCGGCCACATGCGGGGTCGCCATGGAGGTGCCGCTCTTGTAGCCGAAGCGGCCGCCGGGCTCGGTCGAGTAGATCGAGGTTCCGGGGGCGGCCAGGTGCACGCCTTCGCCGTAGTTAGAGAAATCGGCCAGCTTGTCGGACCAGTCGGTAGCCGCCACCGTCACCTGGTTGGGCAGGTTGAAGGCGGCCGGATAGTGGGCTTCCTTCGCGAGATCGGCGGTCTCGTTGCCGGCCGCCACCAGGTGGAGCATCGGGCTCGCGCTCATGGCGTCGCGCAGCGAGCGGTTGCCCCAGCCGCCTTCGGACCCCCACGAGTGGTTGGCCAACCGGGCCCCGTTCTCGCTGGCATAGTTGATGGCGCGAATGGCGGCGGCGGTGGTGCCTTTGCCGTTGGCGGCCAGAAACTTGGTCGCCATCAGACGCCCGTCCCAGTTGACCCCGACCACGCCCTGGCCATTGTTGCCCTGAGCCGCGATGGTGCCGGCCACGTGGCTGCCGTGGCTGTTGTCGTCGTCCGGATTGCCGTTGCGGTCGATGGCGTTGTAGCCGTGCAGGTCGTCGGTGACTCCGTTGCGGTCGTTATCGCGACCATCGGCTACCTCGCCGGGATTGGTCCAGAGATTGCCGACCAGGTCGGGATGGTCGAGATCGATGCCGCTGTCGACGATGGCTACCACCGGGCCCTGGTCGCTGCCGGTCACCTGGGTCCAGGCTTCGGGGGCCTGAATCTTGTTGAGGCCCCACAGGCTGCTGCCCAGGTCGTCGGGCACGCGCCGGTCTTCGGTAGCCGAGAGGATGTCGTTAGACTCGGCATAGACCACCCCGGGAACCTTCTCCATCTTGGCGATGCCTTCGGCCGTGGTCATTCCCTCGCGCAGCTTCAGGTGCACCAGTTCGCCCCCGAACTTCTCGCGCATACACTCGGGAATATCGAACTTCTCGAGCACACTGGCTTCGAAGCTATCGGTCAACACGTCAAGGGCCTGGCTGCCGGGAGCCAGCTTGACCAGGACCTCGCCTTCGATGTGTTCGGGCAGCTTCGAATCAATAGAAGCTACCTCGCGGGCCAGAGAATAAGGTTGAACTCGCATGCACCCTCCTGCCCTGGCAGACTACACCGGCGCTTGTGAGCCCGAGGCAACAAATTTGTTAACCCTGGCCCACAAGAGCCGTCTAGACGCAGGTGCCGCCAGTGCAAGTGCCGCCCACACAACAGGTCTTGCCGTCGTTGCCGGCGCCGAACCCGCATTGAAAGCGCGAGATGCAAGTCGCGGGGGTAGCCGAACAGCAATAGTAGTTAATAGTCTCCGCACCCGACGAGGCGCCGTCCGCCTCGGTCTTGGCCTGGGTGCAGTTTGATTGGACCGAATGCGGCCGCCCATCGCAAGCGTTCAAGGCTCCAACGCCGGTCCCGGGGGAACAAAAAGGTGCTCCTCCTGCAACATCACCCGTGAAAAAGCCTATGTACTGCTGGACAAAGATCCCCGTGCAGCCTGGGGGGTTGCACGAGGAACACAGCGTTGCGGCACTTTGGTTGCAGGGTGTGCCGCTGCAGGAGGCGGCCGCGGCGGAGTCGCCAGAAAGAGCTCGCTCCAGACCGGTCAGGCCGTCGTGAGCCAGCTCCACCTCATACCCAGAGGTTTGCAGCTCGAGCTCGAGTAGTCGCGCCATGACGGGAATCGTCTTCCACAAGGAGTATACTTCCTGAAGTTAGCCGTCGGGGTCGTCTAGAATGGCCTGCAACCGCGCTCCCAAAGAGGGCGGCAGGCGGGATGGCCAGTCCTCCCCAACGAGCCCGACTTCGATGAGGTCTCTGAGGTGGGTCCGGTCCTTATCGCGAAAGGACGTTAGCTTCATCCGCACCAGCGCCACCAGGCTCAAGACCGTCACCTCTCCCAGTCGCTCCGCCTCCTCTACCGAGGGACTCGGTTCGGCGTAATCGGGACGCACCTTCTCTCCAGCGAACACGATGTGCACGGCATCACGGGCTTTGGCCTGGGGTCCGTCGAGGAACATGTCCACCCCGGCCGCATGCCGAAAAACGAACCCTTCCGTAGCCATGGCTTCTTTGGCTTTCTCCAAGTCGTCGCGGCGAATCAGGACATCGACGTCTTGAGTATTACGAACCGCGCCCTCATCAATGCTAGCAACCCAGGCCGCCACTGCATTGCCACCCACCACCGCATAGGGGACCTGCCCCCGTTCGAGGGCCTGGCTGGCTCGACGCAGGCGTTGACGCACCCTCTCCACGGCCTGGACCATCCTTTCTAGCACCGACATGGCCCCATTATAGCACGCGCGCGAACCCATCCCACCAGGAACGGCCCAGAACCCGAGGAAAAAATGCCTATGGCTTCGGGCGACGACACAGTCTTTGCCTCGGAAGGCGAGCGCGAGCAGGCTCGTCAGCTGTCTGAGGTGGCCCCCCAACTCGACGGCTACGACCTGGGCGAGCTACTCGGCGCGGGCGCCTTTGGGCGGGTCTACGCCGGCACCCAGACGCGCACCGGCCAGGCCGTGGCCGTCAAGATCCTGCGCCGCGAGACCTTTCACTGGCATTACTTCGAGCACGAGCTGCGCAAGCTGACCCAGGTGGCCGAGCACCCTCACGTGGTCAGCCTGCTCGACGCCGACCCCGACCACCAGCCGCCCTACTACGTCATGCCTTTGCTGGCAGGTTCGCTCGAGGGTAAGCGGCCCGAGCTAGACGAGCTGGTGGACTGGCTGGTCGAGATCGCCGAGGCTCTCGGCTACATGCACGGCAAGGGACTGCTCCATTGCGACCTCAAGCCGTCCAACGTGCTGCTCGATGCCCAGGGCCGGGCCCGGCTGGTGGACTTCGGCCAGGCCCGCAACCTGGCTGAGACCGGCGCCTCCTTCGGCACGCTGGGCTATATGCCGCCCGAGCAGGCCGCTCCCGAAGCTCAGCCCGACGCCCTGTGGGACGTCTACGCCTTCGGGGCTACCGCCTATCGTCTCTTGACCGGCCAGTGCCCGCGCTTTTCCGACCACGACCGCACCGAGATCACCGCAACCAGCGAGCTTACCGAGCGCCTGCGCCTCTATCGCGAGAAGGTGGCCAATCGTCCCCTCACCCCGCTGGCCGAGCTGCGCCCCGATGTCGACCCTGACCTGGCCTGCATCATCGAGGCCTGTCTGCGAATCCAAGAGCGCACCCCGTCCATCCACCAGGTGCTAGAAGATTTCCGCCGCCGGCGCCGGGGCGAGCCCCTGATGTGCCAGCGGCCCTGGACGACCCGCTACCAGGTGGTCCGATTTCTGCGCCGGCCGCTGGTGGCCGCAGCCCTGCTGGTGGCGGTGGTCTTTCCGCTCTTCGTCAATTCCTATCTCACCATCAAGGCGCAGTACGCCATCACCGAGCTTGTGCTCCACGAGGCTCACCTGCTCAACCGGGCAGCCACACCCGACTCCGTCCCGCCGGGCGATTATCGTCACCTGCTCATCGCCCCCGACGGCCAGGTGCTCTCCCCCACGGGCACGCCCAGCATCGACCTGGCCGCCATCGAGGCTCAGTGCTCACGATTGGACCGCGGCATCTACTATCGCGACGGCCAGGAGTGGGTCGGGGCCTGGTCCAGGCGCGGAGCCGACACCCTCTTGACCGAACGCGCCGCCGGGCCTGCGCTGGAGACGGCCCACGACATTCTGGCCAAGAATCGGCTGCTCAACGTGCTGATTCTGGTGGTCGCCGCCGTGACCGTGGCCGTGGTTATTCGCAGCGGACGTTAGCGCAGTTTGGCGGCCACCTTGCCGGCGAACGATTCGAGCGTCTGGGCGTCCAGCGAACGCTGCAGCAGCAGCACGTCTTCGACTCCCATGTCGAAATAGGGCTTGAGGCGCTCGACGAACTGTTGCGACGAACCCACGAAGAAGCGCTCGTTGGGAGGCTCGGTGTCCTGGTCGAGGATGGCCCAGGTGATCAGCTGTTTGCGGATGCTGGCCGGGTCTCGTCCGCAGTCGCGGCAGTGACCCTCGAGGGCATCGAGCTTCTGGCGATACTCCTCGGGCGTGGTCATGAAGTAGTTCCAGCCGTTGGCATACTGGGCTACCGCGCGCAAGGTGCGCTTCTCGCCTCCCCCACCGATCCACAGCGGAATGTCGGGCTTTTGCACGGGTTTTGGCACGAACAGGGCGTCTTCCACCTGGAAGTGCTTGCCTTGATAGGTGGTCCGCTCTTCGGCGAACATGGTCTTGATGATGGCACAAGCCTCGTCGAGCATATCCATGCGAGTGCCGATGGAGGGGAAGTCAAAGCCATACTGCTGGTGCTCGAGCTCATGCCAGGCGGCGCCCAGTCCCAGTTCCATCCTCCCGCCCGAGATATGGTCGATGGTGACCGCGGCTTTGGCCAACAAGACGGGATTGCGATAGGTCACTCCGGCCACGATGATGCCGCAGCGCAGCTTCTTGGTGGCCATCGCCAACGCTGCCAGGGTGGTCAACCCCTCGAAACAGGGCCCCTCGGGAGGAGCGAAGATGGGGATGAAGTGGTCGAAGACCGAGGCCCAATCGAGCCCGAGTTCTTCGGCCCGGGTCCAGAGCTTCAAGAGGTCTTGAAACTCGCAATACTGTTGTCCGGTGTGAATGCCAAATCGAAGTGCCATAGCCGGCCCTTCGCTTCGGATGCGACTAGCCCTTGTCGAGCAGCAGCAGCAGGGCGGCACCGCTCAGTTCGACCGCCTCGCGAGAGCCTGGGTCGTCGCCCTCGACGTGACCGATGGGGTGATAGCCCCAGGGGGTGTCGTGCACGAGTCCGTCGGCATCGACGCGGCCGATGGGGTGATAGCCGAAAGCCGTATCATGGACCAGACCGTCAGCACCCACCTGGCCGACGGGATGATATCCATAGGCGCTGTCGTGGACCAGCCCACCCGAGTCGCGCCGGCCGACGGGGTGGTGCCCCCAGGCCGTGTCGTGGATCTCGCCACCGCGGGTGGCGTGTCCGATGGGGTTATAACCGTAAGGCGTGGAATGAATCAAGCCGCTCATGGCTCCACTTTATGCCGGCACCAGCCAGGCGAACTTGTCCGTCAGGTTAAAGCCTGGTTGATTTCACCCATTGCCCCGGCAGTTGGCTTTTTGCTACCGTGGTGCTATGAGTTTTCTAGAGACGGTAAGGCAACTGATTCGCACTCTTAGGGCTCAGAAAAAGCTGCTGGACTCTGCCGATCGTCTCGAGAGCGCTCTCGAAGCAGACGAGGTCGAGCTTCCCTGGCTGCTCGCGCCCCCTGATCTCGACGCTAACGAACGGCGCCTGCTGGGTCTTCGACTGGAACTGATGCGCGTTTGTCACGAGGCTAAAACGGCGGGATTCGACGGGCTTCTGGCCCTGGCGCTGCAAGCTCGGGCCCGCTATCCGTTCGTGGACGAGGTGGTCGAGATTCGGCTGACCCAGGGCCCCGACGACCGTTCTCGCCGCCTGGGCATCCGCGAGCTGCCGCGCTTTTCCAAGAATTAGCCCTCACCGGTCTGGACCCGCCAAAGCGCGGCATAGGCTCCGCCCGCCCCGACCAGCTGCTCGTGGGTGCCGCGCTCGACGATACGCCCCTCCTCTAGCACGATAATCTCATGGGCCGAGCGAACCGTCGAAAGGCGGTGAGCAATCACGAACACGGTGCGGTTCTGGGCGACAATCTTCATCGAACGCTGGATGGCTGCCTCGGTTTCGTTGTCGACCGAACTGGTGGCTTCATCCAAGATCAAGACCGGAGGGTCTTTGAGCACGGCCCGGGCGATGCTGATGCGCTGGCGCTGGCCCCCCGAGAGCTTCTGGCCGCGCTCACCTACTAGCGTGTCATAACCATCCGGCAGGCGCTCGATGAAGGAGTGGGCCTCGGCGATGCGGGCGGCTTCGACGATCTGATCGCGATTGGCTCCGAAGGTTCCATAAGCGATGTTCTCGGCCACGGTGGCATCCAGCAGAAACACGTCTTGACTGACCAGCCCAAGGGAGCGTCTGAGCGTCTCGAAAGTCAGGCTCTTGAGTTCGTGCCCATCCAGGGTGATACGGCCCGACTGGGGCTCGTAAAAGCGCAGCAACAGCTTGACGATGGTCGATTTGCCCGAGCCGGTCAAGCCCACCACTGCGGTCGTCTTGCCGGCCGGGATCTCGAGGTCCAGACCGTGCAAGACCGGCTCGCGGCCGGCGTAGGCGAAGGTGACCTGGTGCAGTTGCAACTGGCCCTCGACCTTTTGCAGGTCGGTATTCCCCGGTACGATGGTGGCTTTGGTCTCGAGCAGGTCGAGCAGGCGCGCCGTCGAGGCCAGCGATCGTTGATAAAGATCCAGGGTGGCCCCCAGGCGGGTGATGGGCCATAGCAATCGCTGGGTAAGAAAGATCATGACGCTGTAAACGCCCACGTTGAGCCCGCCCCGCGCCACCAGCTCGCCCCCGGCCACCAGGATGGCCACGAAGCCAGCCACGATCAACATTCGGATAATGGGAACGAAGGCGGCCGAAAGCCGAATGGCGCTCTGATTGGCTGCCGCATAGGCCTGGCTGGCCTGACGCACCCGCCGACTCTCGTGGCTCTCGGCCACATAGCTCTTGATGGTGGCGATGCCGGTGAGGTTATTCGAGAGCAACCCATTGAGAAAACCCACTTGCTGGCGCACCTCGGTGTAGCGCGGCCCGATGGCCTTCTGAAAGCGAACCGAGCCGAAATAGATGAACGGAATGGGCAAGAAGGTCATCCAGGCTACCTGGGGGATGGTCACCAGGAAGACCCCGCCCACCACCACCACCGTGGTAGCCAGCTGCAGGATCTCGTTGGCTCCCCCGTCGAGAAACCGCTCGAGCTGATTGACATCGTCGTTTAGCACCGACATCAAGCCGCCGGTGTTGCGGTCTTCGAAAAAGGACATGTCCAGGCGCTGGACATGCTCATAGGCCTCGAGGCGAAACTGGTGCTGCAGGTCCTGAGCCAGGTCGCGCCAGGCCACCGCGTAGAGGTATTCAAATAGCGATTCGAGCCCCCAGATGGCTACCGTCAAGGCGGCCAGAGCCCACAGCTGATGGCTGACCGAATCGAGCCCCAGCGAGGCGAAAAACGAGTCTTGCTGGCGCACGACAATGTCGACGGCGGCTCCGATCAAAGCCGGCGGAGCCAGGTCGAAAAGCTTGTTCAGAATCGAATAGAGGCTGGCCAACCAAACGCGGCCGCGGTAGCCACGCAGATAGGTCCAGAGCCTGCGAAATGGGTGTTCCACGCGGGGCGTTTCCAAGCCCGATTGGCGGTTCCTTTGTAAACGGGCGGCTCCAGTTTTGTTAAACCTCCGCCAAACAGACGTTCGAAGGTTGTTTTTTTGGCTTAATTTCAGGCGTTGCGGGCAAAATGTGCATGTGGATACGGAATCGTTGAGACATATCTGGACGGCCACCGCCTTCGATGACCGCCCCCGCGACCAGGGTCGCGGTGGCAAGCGCGAGCGTCGCCAGCACGAAGAAGAGACGCCGGCTGAGGAACCCAGCGAGAGCGTCGAGTTGAGCTTGCCTCCGATTCGCCCGTCCACGCGCCGCCTGCTGGCCGCGGCCGACTCGGTCTTCGATCTGTCAGCCCTCCTGGTAGCCCACCGCGAAGGCCTGACCGTGGCCCAGTTGCAGTCGATGGCCAACGGCCCCTACGAGCGCCTCTTCCGCCAGGCGGTGGCCGATCTGCGCAACCCGCGCCACCTGCTCGAAATCTAATGCGCGTTCTGCTGGTCCTCTTACTGTTGGCTTTGCCGGCCCTGGCCGACACCTGGTGTAACCCCCTCGACATCGACTATCGCTACGGCTTCGAGCATCTACCGGCGGGCATCTCTTATCGGTCGGGAGCCGACCCGGTCATCATCAACCACCAGGGCGAGTATGCCCTGTTCGTGACCATCTCGGGCGGTTGGTGGCACTCCAAAGACCTCACGCACTGGAGCTTCGTCACGCCTGACCGCTGGCCGTTCGAGGATATGTGCGCCCCGGCGGCCATCAGCGTCAACGGCAAACTTTACCTCTTCCAGTCGACCTTCGGCCAGCGACCCATTCTGGTCAGCGACGACCCCTCCCAGGGCCACCTCGACTGGTTCAACCGCTGGATGCCTCCGCTGGAGGGCTCGAAAGGCCCCTGGGACCCGGCCTTCTTCCACGACCCCGAGAGCGATCGCTGGTATCTCTACTGGGGCTCGTCCAATGTCTTTCCCCTCGACGGTTGCGAACTGGATTTCTCGCGCCAGCTTGCCTACAAGTCGCCCCCCGTCCATCTGATCAGCCTGCACCCCGACCAGCACGGCTGGGAGCGCTTCGGCCAGGACCACCGCGAGAACATCAAGCCTTTCATGGAAGGCGCCTGGGTGACCAAGCATGGCGGCCGCTACTATCTGCAATACGGCGCTCCGGGCACCGAGTACAACGTCTACTCGACCGGCGCTTACGTGGGCGACGACCCCCTCGGCCCCTTCACCTATCTGCCCAACAATCCCATCGCCTACCGCCCCGGCGGCTACGCCATGGGGGCCGGCCACGGCAACACTTTTCAGGACAACTTCGGCAACTATTTCACCACCGGAACCTGCTGGATCGGCGTCAATTGGGGCATGGAGCGGCGCATCGTGATGCATCCCTCGGGCTTTGACAAGGACGGCCTGATGTTCGCCGACACCCGCTTTGGCGATTGGCCCCATCGTCTGCCCACCAGCCGTTGGCAAGACCCGGCCGAGCTTTTCTGCGGTTGGATGCTGCTGTCATACCAAAAGCCGGTCACGGCGACCTCGGGCGAGGGCGCGGCCAACCTCACCGACGAGAACATCCGCACCCACTGGCTGGCCCAGTCCAACCACCCCGGCGAGGGGTTCACCGTCGACCTGGGCCGGCCGTTCGAGGTGAAGGCCATCCAGGTCAACTACGCCGACTACAAGTCAGACCTCTACCTCAATACCCCTGAGGTCTATACCGACTTCAAGCTCTACACCTCGCTCGACAACCAGACCTGGCAACCGGCCGCCGATACCACCACCGAGACCCGCCGCGACCGGGCCAACGCCTACTGCGAGATCGCCCCGCGCCAGGCCCGCTACGTGCGCTTTGAGCACCTGCACATCGGCGCTCCCAACCTGGCCGTGGCCGACCTTCGAGTCTTCGGCAACGGCGACGGCCCACCCCCGGCCGCCCCCGCCTGGGTCAAAGCCCGCCGCGACACCGACCGCCGCAACGCTTTCGTCTCGTGGGCCCCGGTGCCAGGAGCGGTAGGCTATAACATCCGCTGGGGCCTGGCTCCCGACAAGCTCTATCAGACCTATCAGGTCTTCGGCGCCAGCGAGCAAGAGATCCGAGCCCTGACCATCGACCAGGACTACGTCTTCGCCGTCGAGGCCTTCGACGAGAATGGTGTCTCGCCGCTCACCCGCTAATCCAGCTGGCTAAAGTCGGGCTTCCAGTCGCCAGGCCCCAGAAAGTCTCTGACCACTTCCTCAAGATCGACGCCGAGCTCGGCGGCCGCCCCAAACCCGGCGTCCGTCCACACGGCCGCCTTGACAAAGGGCGCCAAAAAGCGCTTCCGCTCACTGAGCACCAACACCAAGACGCGAGCCAATTCATAGGCCTTCTCCGAGGTGTCGGTCTGCTCAAACCCGCAGCCATCCCAGAAGGACTGCAATCCGTGCTTTTGCCAGAAGGCCCTCTGATTCACGGCCGTATCGCGCTCGGTCCTGGGGGCATGACCCAGCATCCCCTCCATCACCTGGCAAACGCCTTCTTCGAGCCAAAGAGGTAACCGGCTCGGCGCCAACAGATTGTGGGTCATCTCGTGGACGATGACCGGCTCGAGTCGCCACAACTCTTGAGCATACATCGCCATATGCATGTAGCCGTGGGAGAGAAACCCGCCCGCCATCGGAGCCGATTCTTGATTGCTGCCGTAGCCCGACATATAAGCGTGCAAGGCCTCGGAGTCGTCAAACAGCAACAGCACATGGAACCCTGCGTCTTGCCATCGCTCTGCATTGTCCAGTATGGAAATCACCCGGCGGCGGGTATGCTCGAGCATCTCGTGCAACCAGCCGGTGCGCCGGTCGGACAAGGCGCTCAGGACCAGAAAGTGGCTCGAGGCGGTGAACTGGTAGGGCTCGCCCAGGTGATCCACCAGCTTTCGCAGCCAGATCCTGGCAGCATCATCCCATACCTCAACTCGCCCAGGATGATCTTGGTCGAGCCTGTCGGCGATGGCTTTCCAGTCGGGCCGCGGAAAGAAGTCTCTCTCTGCAAAGAAAGGGTCCAACTCCTCGGGCTTGAGCAACTGACAATCCACCGAAACGGGAGTAGGGAGCAACCTCTTGAAAAGCCTGGCAAACACCCGCGCGTAAGATTCTAGCGATCTTTAAGGACCTCCTGGCATACTGGTGCCATGGTCATCGGGTCAGTCGCTTCTATCTATCGTCGCCTGCAAGTGCACAGCCTGCCGGCAACCTCCAGTGCCGACCCCGTCGACACGGTCAGTCTGGGTCAACAGGCCCTGGCCTATGTCCAATCCCTTGACCTGGCCTCGACCACCCGTGGCTATCTGCCCACTGAAGCCCAGAAAGAAGCCGACGCGCGCCTGTCCCAGGTGCGCCAGGCGGCCTCTACCGGCACCACTGCCTGGGAGGCGATCCAGCGCTCGGCCGCGGCTGCCGAAGAGCACCGGGCGGGCAACTGCGGCGAGATGGCCGACCTTGCCTATCGCGAACTCAAGAATCGCGGAGTCGACAATCTGGCCTCGGTGACGGCCGAATCGCGCAACAAGTTCTACGGCATTCCCAAGGCCAACCACGGTTTCGTGGTAGCCGGCCTGGCCCCCGACGCCGACATCGCCCGCCCCGAGACCTGGGGCGATCAGGCTCTGATCGTCGACCCCTTCCACGACTTCTGCGGCCCCGCCGAAGAAGGCCTGGCCAAGGTGCGCGCCTACATGGAGCGCTGCGGCTGCGAGCAATTCTCGCTGCAAGACTCCGTCGTCAAAGGCCGCGGCGAGCAAGACGAACTGGCCTGGAACAACCTGCGCACCCGCCTGTGATCTGCTAGAGTGGGGCTATGAAATGCGGAGTGTGCGGGCAAAGCTGGGCCTGGTCGAAGACCGAACTGTCCGCCCTCGAAGACCGGCTGCGCCTATCGCCAGGCTGGTCCCACACCGGCAAGGGCTGGACGGCCAACTACTCCAAGACCTGGGCTTGCAGCCATTGCATCGCATCTGGCTACGCCATCGCCGCCGACCCGGCCGAACAAGACAGCGGGGGCTATTCTCCGACGTTTCTGGCCTATTGGAACAAAGACAGGGTCTGCGCTCACTGCGGTAGCGGCTACGTTTTTGGAGCTGAGGAGCAACGGCTCTGGTATGAGCAACTCAAGTTCCACACCCGTTCTCAGCCTATCGGCTGTGTGGCCTGTCGAAAGCGATTGCGCCGGTCCAAGGTCGCCCACAAACGCATCGGCGAGGAGCTGCGCGCCCTCAATCCGGCCGACTGGGAACAGTTGGCCAGAATTGGACGCCTCTATCTGGAGGCCCAGGTCAGGGCTCAAGCGGTAGAGTTCCTACGGCGGGCCAAGAATCGCTGCCCGGAACCCACCGCCCGCGCCAGACTCGTCGAAGAGATCGAGCTGGCAAGGACCATGACCTTCCAGCCCCTACCGGCCCGGCAATTCAGGTATCTAGGAATGATGACCAGGCGCAGCCCGCCCAGCGAAGCCCGCGAACGCATGAAACTAGCCCGGCCGATTCTCAGCGACGAAGGCCGCCGGCGGGCCCAGGAAATCCTCTCCAGGTGGTGGGCCCTTCGCCAAAAACAGTAGCGGCCGCGCCAGATCGTCGTTGTAGCAGCTGCGCAACTCGACCCGGCCCAGGTGCGGCGCCGAGCGTTCGGTCCGGCTCTCGTACTCCAACTCGACCGCCAGCCCTTGTCGGTCGGCCATCAAAGCAGCCAGCTCTGGCCGCGACATCAGCCGGTCGCCCCACACGTGCCTTAGCCCCGCCATGCCCGAGCGAGCGAATGCCCAGACGCGCTCGGCCGCTTGCTCGGTCCAGACCACCGAGCGATACTCGTCGCGCACGATGGTCATGGGCAAGCCTTTGGCGTGGCGATAGCGCAACCAGTCAAAGTGACCGCTTCGCCCGTTGTAAGACGGCCCCACGCACAGCGGCAGCCGCAAGATCAACGCCTCGGGTCGGGACCGGGCCACCAATTCTTCGGCGGCCACGCGGGTGCAGCCATAGAAGCTGATCGGCTCGGGCGGCGAGTTCTCGTCATAGGGCCCACCCTCACCCCCGAAGACATGGTCGCTCGAGACATAGACCAGGCGGCAATCCGCCGGCAGGTGCTCGAGCACGTTCTGGGTTCCAACCACATTGACCCGGTGGGCGAACTTGGGGTGCTTCTCGCACTTGTCCACCTTACAGATAGCCCCACAGTGGACTACCACCTCGGGTCGATGCTCGGCCATGGCCTGCTTGACCGCCGGACCGTCGCCCAGGTCCAGTGGGATGAACCCGTAGCAACCCGGCCTGCGCGTGCTCGGACTGCAAAAGCCGACGGCTCCCTCCAGCCGCCGAAAAAGCGGCCAGCCGGCCATCGAGTTAGCCCCGAGAATCATGACTCGCATCCGCTCCACTTCCTCTGCGCGGGGCTGCGCGACCTGCCGGTTTGGGGCCGAAAGAGGAAAACAACCTGGCCGCGAGGGAGTTCTATCCCATGATGAAACGGCTGCTTTGCATCTGGTTGGGCCTTTGCTTGTTCGGTCCGGCCATGGCTCAAGAGAATCCCGAGGGCGCTTTTCGCTCGATCTTGCTCGACCTGGCCGGACGCGTCGCCACGCAAGGCGTCGATGCACCCGGCCCCTGGCGCGACATGCTCACGCCAGCCCAGCTCGAGCGCCTGCGCGGTCTGCGTTTGCGACCCGAACAGTCGGCCGTGCTGGTGGCCACCATCAGCGAGTTCGCCCCTCGCTTGCTCGACGAGAAGGCGGACCCCACCGCCCTGTTCAACGAGTTGCAACCCCGGATGCTGGGCATTCTCGACCCCGACCAGCGGGCTGTGCTCGAAGAGATCGATCTCAGCCCCCAACAGCTGCGCGACAGCGTCAACTGGATTCGCGGCATGGCGCTGGAGAGAGAGCTACCTTCACAGGCCCGGGTGCTGTCCGACGATGTGCTGCGCAAGCTCCAGACCTCGCTACCCGAAGGCCACACCATGCTGCAAGAAGCCATCCGGGTGATGCTCGAAAAGACTGGCCGCTAGCTCATCCCGAGCGCGACCTCCGACCACGCACGGCGGCGTCGCGCGCGGCCTTCCACGCGGGCCGATTCGCAAAGTCTTTATCGTGCACGTTGGCGTGGCAACCCGGACACAACAGCTCGAGGTCCTCCAGCCGATGTTGCCGGGTGTCGGACCAGGCCCGAACATGGTGCACCACCAGATTGCCGCCCGCGCACGAGCAACGTTCGCAGCGCCCGAAAGCACGGGCGTAGACCGCTCGCACCAGGCCCACCGGTAGTCCCGGCCGGCCCTTCGACGAACTCGGCAGCAGCGGCAATTGCTCGCTGGTACTTCCAGCTGGAAGTCCGGGCGAAGCGGCGGCCACCACGATGCCGGTTTGCTTCATGGCCTCGTCAACGGCCTCGGGCTCGGCCGGCAAGAGTCCCCGATCGGTATCATAAAAGCCTTCGCCGGTCACACCGTTCACGTGAACGATGACCTGGTGTCGCACTTTGCTGCGGTTGTCGGCTGAGGCGAGTAAAGCTCTGCTCATCTCGGTCACGGCCGTCTCCTTGCTGACTCGCTTGCCCTGGCGTGCCTCGACCATTCTCTTGGCCTGCTCATAGATGGCATACTGTTCAGGAGTCATCAGCAGAACGACCTGCCTCAACTTCGGCACTGGGGGAACCGGCCTCGGCTTGGCGACGGGCTCTTTGGACTCGTCAGCGAGGCTCAACTCGGGTTCACTCTGGCGAGTTTCGAGGGCAGCTTTCAAGGCCTGGCCGCGTTTGTGCTGGGTGGGCGTCAGAGCCACGGCGCGCTCGACCGCCTGGGCCTTGTTCTTGAGGGCAAACTCGAGCATCTCACGTTCGTTCTCGGGAGTGGTGATCCGCTTGAGGGCACGGGCTTTGCTCCAACAGAGCTTCCCCTCGCGAAAGGCTTGCGAGATCAGAGGGAGTTGCTCGAAGACCTTGGCCAAACTGAGGAGTTCACCGGCCTTTTGGGGATGCAGCTTGAGGTGCTGGATGGCATAGCCGACCACGCTGCCACTGCCCATGTGGCGATAGAGTCCGCTGCGCTCGGTGGCCAACAGGTGGGCGGCCAGTTCCCACTCGCAGCCAAAGGCTCGCTGGCTGGCCTGGCGATTTTGCTGATGTAGCTCGTGGTGAGAGAGTTGTTGCAGTGCGTGGGAACGTTCCGAGAGAGTTGTAGACATCAGCGACCTCCGAGTAGAAGAAGAATCAAGCAATGATCCCATTTTACTCAACATAGCCACCCGAATCAATGCAAAAAAACGGCTTGGTTACAGGGTTTCTCCGCCGCCTCCCAGGTAGCCGTCAGCTGAGACTTTCGCGGAAAAACGAGATTTGACAACCTGAACGGAACCGGGATGAATGGCCGCGCTCTTTATCGCTTTGTAGCGCGGTGTTTAGGGTCGAACTCCCTTTTCGCGGTCCTCTCAGCAGGTAGATGTTAGGAAATGACAACATTTCTTCGTCCACCCACCGCGGCAGCGACATCGGCCCCGGCGGGCAACTTCCAGCTTCGTGGGCGGCGGGGTCCCGCCGCTCTCACTGCGGGCCAGAACCGACTCGACAAAACTCGGCATCTTCCAGCTGGAAGTCGCTACCAGGCCCGCTGCTCGCCGCGCCCACCACCAGCCGCAGGCCCGCGAGCGACTAGCGACATCGGCCCCGGCGGGCAACTTCCAGCTTCGTGGGCGGCGGGGTCCCGCCGCTCTCACTGCGGGCCAGAACCGACTCGACAAAACTCGGCATCTTCCAGCTGGAAGTCGCGACCAAGCCCGCCGCTCGCCGCGCCCACCACCAGCCGCAGGACCACGAGCGACCCACACAACAATAGCGACATCGGCCCCGGCGGGCAACTTCCAGCTTCGTGGGCGGCGGGGTCCCGCCGCTCTCACTGCGGGCAGAACCGACTCGACAAAACTCGGCATCTTCCAGCTGGAAGTCGCTACCAGGCCCGCTGCTCGCCGCGCCCACCACCAGCCGCAGGCCCGCGAGCGACTAGCGACATCGGCGCCGGCGGGCAACGTCCAGCTTCGTTGGCGGCGGGGTCCCGCCGCTCTCATTGCGGGCCAGAACTGACTCGACAAAACTCGGCATCTTCCAGCTGGAACTCGCGACCAAGCTCGCCGCGCCCACCACCAGCCGCAGGCCCGCGAGCGACTAGCGACATCGGCCCCGGCGGGCAACTTCCAGCTTCGTTGGCGGCGGGGTCGCGAGGCTCTCGCCCCTCTCACCGCGGGCCAGAACCGACTAGACAAAACCGGCATCTTCCAGCTGGAACTCGCGACCAAGCCCGCCGCGCCCACCCACCAGCCACAGGGGCAGAACCGACTCGCGACCAGGCCCGCCACCCCGAGGCCACGCCGCACGAGCGACCCACACAGGCCGAGCGCCGACAAGCCTATTTCAGGAACCCTATTGACAGTCTAACTGTCAAACTGTAAAATACGAGCACACCACAAATCGAGGAGAAACCATGAAGACTTTGCCGAATATCCTTTTCATCTCTGACTTTGAAGCCTCTGAGCTGAGTCTCGGGTTTCTCCAGTGCAGCAGCCAGCAACTGTTACCGCTCGACTGGATCCACTACCACGCCCGCCTCTCGGGCGCGGCTGCCTCGGTCACCGTCGAGCAGCAGTTCACCAACCGCCGCAACCATCCCATCGAGGCCCTCTACGTCTTCCCGCTCTCAGGCAACAGCGCGGTGCACCAGATGACAGTTACCATCGGCGAGCGGGTGCTCGAGGGTCGGCTGCAAGAGAAGAAGGCGGCCCGCCAGAGCTATGAGCGCGGGATGAACGCCGGCCATCGGTCGGTGCTGGTCGAGCAGGCCGATGACAATGTGTTCAGGGCCAACGTCGGCAACATCCCGGCTGGCGAAACCGTCACCGTGTCCCTGACCTACGCCGAGAAGCTCACCACCGCCTATGGCGAGACCGAGCTGCGGCTGCCGATGACCATCACCCCTCGCTGGTCTCCCGGTGGGGTCTGCTGGGGTGAAAAGCGCCAGAACACCCGGGCGCGCACGGCGGTCAGCATCGAGATCGATGGTGTGCCCACCAGCATGCGCAGCTCCCAGCACGCCCTGGTGGCCCGCCATCACCAGGGCAAGGTCTGCCTCGAGTTCGACCGCGGGGTCGAACTGCTCGACCGCGACCTGGTGGTGCGCTACAGCCTGGCCGAGAGCAATCGCGCCTCGGCCCGGGCTCAGCGTTTCGGCGACCACTTCATGGTGAGCATTCATCCGCCCGTCGAGCAGGTCGCTCAACAGGTGGCTCGCGACGTGGTCATTCTCTTCGACCGGTCCGGCAGCATGAGCGGTCACAAGATGACCAGCTGTCAGCGGGCCGTGATGGATTATCTCGAGCATCTCAACCCGCAAGACCGGTACCTCTTGGTGGCCTTCGACAATGCGGTCGAATACTTCGCTCAGGAGTTCCAGCCGGCCTGGACCGACGGTCGTCCCAAGCAGTGGGTGCAGGGCGTGCAGGCGCGGGGTGGGACCGACATCGGGCTGGCTCTGCAGGCTGCCTATCGGGCCAACTTCCATCCCGACCACCAGCCGGTGGTGGTGCTGATGACCGACGGTGAGGTGGGCAACGAGAACGAGATCTACCGCATCGCCCAGGAGGCGGTCGGACGGATGCGCATCTTCACGCTGGGCATTGGCGCCACGGTCAACGACGCCTTTCTGCGCCGGGTGGCCGAGCTGGGGCGGGGTTCTTGCGAGCTAGTGACTCCGGGCGATGACCTCGAGCGCAGCGTGCGCCGGCTGGCGGCCGAGACCAGCACGCCAGTCATCACCGACCTGGAAGTGTTCGGGGTCGGGCCCACCGTCAGCCATATCACCCCGGCCCGTCTGCCCGACCTGTACGCTGCGCGACCAGTGCATCTGACCGGCGCCATCCAGGGCGAAGGGCGGATCCGGGTGCAGGGACGGCTGGCGGGCAGCAGCCTGGTGTGGGAGGCCGAGGTCGAGCCCGAGCCGTGCGATAACCGCGCCATTCCCATCTTGTGGGCCCGCGATCAGGTGCGGCAGATTGAAGACGACCTGCGACTATCGGCCATCCGCGACCGCGCCGGGGCGGAGCGTCGTATCACCGAGGTGGCTCTCGAGTTTGGCTTGATGACCCGCTTTACGTCCTTCGTGGTGGTGGACAAGGCCGAGGTGGTGGCGCCGTTCGGCTGCCAGACCGTGGTCCAGCCGATGGAACCGCTTAGGGCCGCGCCGATGGGGGGAATGCTGATGTGCCAAGCGATCTCGGCCGACGCCTTCGGCGCCCCGGCGCCCTGCGCCGAGACGAGTGGAGCACTGTTCGGCTCCTTCGAGTGTGAGGAGGCTCCAGCGGCCGACCTGTTCTCGGCAGCGCCAAGCCGTCGCCGTGGACTGATCCGTCCCGGCCTCGGCGGGGGCGCTCTGCGCAAGTCGATGCTGGGACACGCCAAGTCGGACGACAAACCCAAGCTCGAGCGGCGCCAGGCAGCCCCGAAGCAGGACAGCCCGGTGCAGGCGATGAGTCAAGCGATCGACCAGTATCTGGCTCAACGAATGACCGGTGCCGAACTGGTGGCCAGGCTGGCCGCCCTGCTGGTCTGGCTTAAGGCCAGCGGCGGCATCCCGCACGGCTTGCTCAAAGAAGGCGAAGAGCTGAGCCGCCAGCTAGCCGGCGGGGCCCCCAACGCCGATATGACCCTGACCCGATGGTTCCGCAAGGTGAAGCTAAGTCTGCACTCCGCCGGTTGGGCTATCTGTTAGGCCCGACCGCCCCTCGGCCCCGGCGAAATGCCGGGGCCCTTTTCATGGTGCGGCCTGACCCACCAGCGACTGCACGATGGCGTAGCGGCGAGCCGGGTTGCGCCCGGTAGCATAGGCGCCCACGGCCAGTTCGGAGGGGCGAACGCGGATGGCCTGACCCTGATTGTCGCGGGCCTCGAAGGTCGCTTCGGGGCCCGACTGCGAGGGTTGATAGAGGAGCTGGCCGCGCAGGCCCTGAGGCCACAGCTGCCAGAACTTTCCGTCAAAGCGCGCGATGGTGAGATGATAGTCCTCGCGGGGGATTTGGCTGAAATAGCCCAGGGGCGGAAACTGCGGTGGGTCGCTCTCGCGGCGAATCCAAACGGGGCAGTAGAAGTCGTTGTCCCAACTGCTGGAGATCGGGTTGGCCAGGCTCAGGGCCACGCGACTGGCCGGCATCACCGTCACCATCTCTTGCTCCTGGTTGTTGTCTTGTTGAGGGCCGAGGGTGGCGTTGACCTCGGGAAAGGACTGGGCAAAGGCGGCGTTGGGATCGAACCACTCGCCCGAGCGCAAGTTGTAGAGCGCCTTGCGACGGCGGTTCGGGCCCCAGCGGCCCGAGTCCCAGCTCACGATCAAGTCGTTGCCATAGGCCATCAGTTTGCGATCGCAATCGCCCGGCAGGCTGAGATAGTCGGCCAGGCGCCGTTCTTCGACCCGTAAGATCTGGCGCTTCTTCTTCTCCAGGATGAAGACTTCTTTGCGAGCATTGACGGCCAGGGTGTCGCGGTCGGGTTTGGGACCGGGATAGATGGTGGGCTCTTCGTCAGGCTTGAGCACCCGCATCATGTCGTTGACGATCGACCACTTCTCGGTTTCGGTGTCATAGCAGAGCACGCAGGGAGCCCGAAAGACCAGGTCGTCCCACAGAATGGCCTTGCCATACTCGCGCATCGACTGCGACTTGAAGTCGCGCGGGTAGCCGAAATAGTAGTGCATGGCGTTGACGTAAACTTTGTTGCCCTGAGCCGCCATGCCGGTGCCGGTGAGGCTGTACCAGTTGAGGTAGTATTGCAGTCCGGTGATCTCGTCCCAGGGAATGGTCAGCTCTTCGGTCGTCTTGGCCCGGTCCCAGGTGCTCTCCCACGGCTTGGTGTCCCAATGCTTGGACATCATCGGTTCCCAGCTATCCTCGAAGGGAGCCCGCTGGCCCGAGTTGGCTTTGCTGTTAATGTCGATCCAGGACTCTTCCCACGGCTTCTCACCGGCGGCGTTCTCGTTCATATCGTTGGCCGTTCGCATCTTGAAGCCGGTATCTTCCAGACGAAGCTCGAGCTTGGTCCAGTCTTCTTCCTCATCCTCTTCGTTCTCAGGATAGAGTCGAATGACCGGAATCTCGGCCGCCTCGGGGCCGAGCTGGTCGAGCAGCACCACGCCTTTCCAGAAGCCCAGCTGGGGACCGGGATCGGGGATGTCCTCCCAACTGAGAACGCCGTTGTTGATCTTGAGATAGAGCAGGTGCTCGCCAGGCGGACATGGCTCGAGCAAGACTACCCGTAGTCCCGCCGCTTTGCCCTGGGTGTCGGGCGCAATCGCGACGGGGTCTCCGTCTTCGAGGAACTTCATTCGGCTGGGGGGATGGGTGGCTGTGCCTTTGGGGGCAAAGGTGAAGAGCGGCCCCCCGGAGGCTATCAAGGGCGCATCGGGAGTGGGAGGCGACCCCATCACCGTCCATTGAAAGTCTGGTCCCATCATCAGGATCTTACCGCTGTCGTCATAGGTGAACAGGTGGGGCTGGAGTTGGCCTGGGCGCTGAGTACACATCGAGAACTCCTCGAGCAGCATCCGCTGTTGCTTGACCACTGGCCCCGAGTGCCCGCGAGCTTTCACTTCGAGCAGATAGGGGCTACCATCGGGGCCAGGATAGGGCTGCACCTGAGACTCCCAGCTAACACCGCCCTGCAGCTCTCCCTCGAGCCGATCGATAGCTTCGCCCTGGCGAAGTTTGGCCAGCGTATACTGGGCCCCGGCTCGGGCCGCCATTTTGGACTGCAGCTGGTCGTCGACGGTCAGCGCCAGCACAATGTCCATGCGGTTCTGGCTGACTAGAGCCACCGAGAGAAAGAACAGGAACACGGCCATGAAAATGGCCAGGATCAAGATGTTGCCACGGGTTCGCCTGGTCACATTTCGCCTCTCCTCAGGGTTCTTCAGTCCGGAAAACTCCTCCTGGCCGATTCACGATTGTTTCAGACCGCTGCCCTACCATCGGCTAGGATATGGCCTGGGTGTGCGTCCCCCCCGCCCCACGGGCTGACTCAAAGGAGCTAGAAAATGATTAACGCCAATCCCACTTCCGTCATCAATCACAAGGCTTGCGGCAACTGCCGCACCCACAGTCCCGAGCCGGCCGCGGCCGAGCCTCAGGACAGCTTCCGCGCCGGTAGTTCCGCCCCCGAGCCGGTGGTCTGCCCCCGCATCTTTTTCGGCGGCCCCGGCGCCACCATCGAACCCTGGCTGCGCGGCGAACCCACCAACGACCCGGCCGTGAGCCCCCAGTACGCCGACAAAGCCAAAGCCGCCTTTGGCGACCAGGCCATTACCTCCATCCAGGACGACCGCGTCCGCGGCGTTGGTGGCTACTTCCTCGAGGGGTGGGAGAGTGCCCCCGGAGGTGACGACTGGCTCAAAGGCGTGACCCTCGGCCGTCTCGGCGACAAGTGGGAGATGACCGGCTTCGGCAAGTTCGAGATCAAGTCGGGCGATGTGCGCCAGAGCCTGTCGTTCGACATGGGTAGCGGCACCAGCCGGCTCGAGACCTCTTACGACGAGCACCGCTTCGAGACCAGCACCTTCAGCGAAATTCTCACCATCGATCGCGATGGCGAGATGCGCCGCGAACACCCGCCCGTCGGACTGTAGTCTCTAAAGCAGTCTCTAGACGGTAGAGCCCGGGAAACCGGGCTCTTGTCGTTACAGGCTACCCGAATCGGTGACTTCGATGAAGTTCCAGAAGTTGGGATTGGGGCCGCCGCGGTCGGGGGCGATGTCGAGGGTGGCGGTCAAGATTCGTTGAGCCAGGGGGTCCTCGAGCGTTCCCAGCGTGGCGACCACCTGGAGGCGCCACACCTGATAGGGCGGTCCTTCCCACCGGCGGTCCAGGGTCACTTCGTAGCGCCCGATCACGGGCCCGCCGTCGACATCGGTCACCTCCTCGGTGTAACTGAAGGTGGGCTGCTCGGTGTCGCGGTGAGGCGGAAAGCGGATGTCTTTGTCGAGCTTGACCCGAGCCTCTTCCAGCCCCGCCATGGCCAGTTCATAGGCGGCCTCGGAGTGAGCCGTCTGCCCGGCCGCCTGCAGATGGTATGACTCCTTTCCCAACAGGGCCATGCCGATGATCAACAACAGGGCCAGCAACAACAGCACGGCGACGAGCACCCCCCCTCGCTTCTTCATGGCGCGCTCCGGTTGACGATATAGACTCGATTGACGACGCGTCGAGTCACTCTGCCGTTGAAGACCGATACCTCGATCAACAGCGTGCCGTCGGGCTGGTTGGTGAAGGCCAGGCCAGTGATGCCCTCGCCAACCTCCTGGGCCACCCCGCCCGAGACCTCACGCACCAGCCGGTCGCCGTTGAGATAGTAGCGAACCTCGGCGGTATAGGCCGGGTCGAGCGGGTCCCAGCTGGCCGGACTGGGTAGCGGGTCGGGCAGGCGGATGGCTTCTTGGCGAGGGTCGATGCGGGTGAAGAGCAGCTCGTTGTCGGGAGCCAGGCTGCCGGGGGCGGGCCGGATGAACTCCACCGACTCGGCGGCTTCCCTCCCCATCCTCGAGACTGCCACCAGCCCGGCTTCGAGCACCTGGTCCTGAGTGGCCGAATTGCGTAGTGACTGGCTATAATCACGAATCAAGCCGCCCGAGACCAGCAAAATGACCAGCGTCAAAAAGAGCGCGATGAGGGCCTCGGCCATGGTAACGCCCCTACTGGAAAAGAATGGGCGCCGACTCACCGACGACCTCCCTTCCACGATAGCGAGCGGCGGCGCGCAACTTCAACTCGCCTCCGGCATAGCCGGTTTCGGGAGGGGTGAAATGCGGGTGGATCACATAGAAATGCTGCACTGTCATGGTTTGCTGGGAGCGGGGCACCGTGTCGGTGAGCAAGGTTCCGTTGCCCGGTGTCGTTCCCGTGGGTTGGATACCCCAGCTGAAAGACACGTCGGCGATCGGTTGGCCGGTGTCAGCGCGCAGTTCGGCCCGGGCCTCCACGGTCTGGTCGGGAGGGACCGGATCAGCTGCGCCGCCGGTGCGGGTCACCACGACCGGAGTGGGGTCGAGCTCGCGGGCAGGCTCGCCCACATAGCTGACCAACCGGACGCGACGGGCGGGGTTGGGATCACCCCAGCCCACCTCGACGGCCACCGCCACCAGCGAACGGTCCAGGTGATTGGCCAGCGCCCCCTGGGGAACCTCGAACTGGCTGCATGGCGAATAAATGACCCTCCCCAACTCCTCGACCTCGACCCGGGCCTCGAAGCCCGGAAAATCGGGGTCGGTGAGCAACTGACCGTCGTAGGTGGTCCAGTTCGAATCGAAGTTGAGAGGGTCGCGAGCCCAGCCCCGAATCTCGGCCATCAGGCTGCGCGCCATCAGCGTGCCTTGCAGCTTGCGTTCGACCTCGCGGCGATAGCGCAGGGCCGAGTGGAAGAGGTTCACCATGACCAGCACGCCGGCCATCAAGAGAAAGAGCGAGATGATGACCTCGGGCAGCGTCAGGCCACGCCTCAAGGGCCCCAATCCGCCTCGTCGTCGTTGGGGTAGGGAGCGGTCAGGGAAACCTCTCCCGAGAAGTCAGGGTTGCAACGAAAGATCTTGTTATATGGCGATGGGATTTTATAATGACGGTCGTAGCACAGATTGGCTCCGTCGGGCGACCACCGGAAGGTGACTCCGCCGTTGGTCGTGGCCACGGGCGGGCCGACCGAACCCGGCGTGTAAGGTAGGATGTAGGATGTCCAGGTCGATCCGGTGTAGTAGATTTGGTCGCCGCGAGGGGAAAGACTGAATTCTTGCCCGCCTGGCGTGTCAGGCAAAGGGATCGCGTTGGGGGCTGACCCATCGAGAGGAATCTCCATCAGGGCTCCGCCGATGGGATCAAAATACAGAAGCCTCTGGCTGCTGAGGTTCGAGCCGTCGTAGGGACGGTCGTAATGCCACTCTACACAGTTGGCGCTCTCGGGACTGTAGCCCCCGGCCAACCGAGTCGGATTGGTGCCGTCGGCATTCACCACGTAGACATCGATCACCCCACCGTTGCGGGCATTAAAAGCCAGGCGAGTTCCATCGGGCGACCAGCAGCATCCCTCCGTTCCCCCAACACTAGCCAGCGTCGTGTGGTCCACCAGCATTCTCTGGTCGGTGCCGTCGGCATTCATGACCCACAGGTCTCCGCCACCCACCGAATCTCGCATGTAGGCGATGCGCGTGCCGTCGGGTGACCACCGGGGCATGGCTTCGACCTGGTTACTGTAGCTGAGTCGTCGTTGGTCGGTGCCATCGGGGTTCATGGCGTAGATCTGCATGACTCCGTCACGGGCCGACATGAACGTGAGCTTGCCGGGAAGCAAGACTCGCACCTGGCCGGCCGCGCCGATCTGATCGCTGGCGCTTCCCCCTCGACCATCCTCCACGGTCACTCCCAGGGTAAAGACATCGTTGGGCGCGGCCGTAGGCGGCGGCGTCCAATCGACCGAACTGACCCAATGGCTGCCGTCAAACACCATCTCGGTGTCATCACCCGAAAACGTTCCTCCGTCGGCAGACCACCGCGCCACCAGCGGGTCGCCATCGGGGTCGGTGGCGGTGGCCACCAGGGTGAGCCGGCCCGACTCGGACACAGTGGCGTCCACCCCCGGCGGCAGACTGGCGGGGATCGGCACGGGCAAGGTCGCCAAAGGGTCGAGGGCGGGACTATTGTTGGGCAGAGCCCCCGGCCAGGCCGGCACTGAGGCCGTACCGCCCGTCCCGGCCGTGGTGCCTGGCAAGGTCAGGGCACCGAGCACGGCCGGCTGAAAACTCACCAGGCCCGCCTGCGTGACTTTCACGGTATGGGCAGCCTCGACGGCGTCCAACCGGGCCGACACGACCCCATCCACCGTCTCGCTACTATAGTTGAGGCTGCCGCAGGTCAGCAGGTGATAGGCGCCGGCAAACTGAAGCCGATTGGCCACTACCGCCCCGGACGGCAAGAAGACATAGATAGCGTGGCTGGGGTCGGGCACACCCCAACTGGCCAGGTCGAAGTCGCCTCCGTTGGCGGCCGGATCCTGGGGAGCCTCGTTGACCAGACCGGCCGTCAAATCCCAATGACCAGAGAAGATCACCGCCCCGGGGTATTCGTCACCCAGCCGCACCGAACGCACCACCCGGGGTTCGGTCACCCCCTCCAGAATGTAGTACGAATCGCAATGGGCCGGGGCATCGGTGGTGGGCAGCACCAGGGCCACAGGAACGCCGGTGGCCATGGCCCGACCGCGCAGGGCGCGGCACTCTGAGGCAAGCCGCTCGGCCAGGGCTCGAGGGCCGGCTCGCTCGACGCTATGGCGGCCGTTCCAGGCCAACCCTCCGGCCAGCAGGCCCACGATGAACACGGCCACCGTCAGTTCCAATAGACTAAAACCCCGCGCGAATCGCATCCCATGAGTTTCTGGGTAGACAAAAATCCTCCTCGCAGGAGTTTCAGGAGATGTTCAGTCCGACCCCCTAGAGTGTAAACGTGAAGATCAGGCCGCTCGCAACTCCTTACCGGCTCGCGCCCGCGCGAGCGCCGCTAGCGGCCCAGCCTGCCAGTTCGGCCGATAGCGTGCTGCTGTCCAGTCCCGCGCCCACCTCGACGCTGCCGGCCGCACCGGGCCTATGGGGAGCCCTTTTCGGCCCTCACGGCCCGGCCCTGGCCGAGAGCGTCGCCATGGCCGAACGGGTGGCCGGCCAGGGACTCGAATTTCGTCGCATGGGCAAGTTTCTGTGGTGGAACACCGGCTGGAAAGAAGCCACTCCCAAGCAGGCTGCCAGGTTGGCTCTGGCCGGCAAAGCCGACCGCCTGCAGGTGAAAAAGTCCGGTCAGGACTGGAACGCCGTGCGCGGTCGAGGCGACCTCGAACGGCTCGATGCCTTCTATGGCCATCCCGGTCAAGCGCAGCCGGCCGGCGACGAAGCGTTGCTCAAGCTCGAGCAGAAAGGACTGCTAGCCAACCACGGAGCCTTCGGGGCCTGGAGCGCCCTGGTCTCGGGAAACCCCGCCCGGATCGGCGACCTGACGGTCGAGAGCGGTGAGCAAGCCTGCCTGGCGGCCTATCTTCTGGCCAACGGCTCTGGCGAGGGCTTGCAGCATCCCCACCGCGCCGAGATGCTGGGCTGGATGAGCCGGCAGGGTCTGACCCTACCCCCTCTGCAGGCCTATGCCACCGGTCAGGCCCAACCGACCCTCGATCAGGTGGTGCTGCCCCAGGTGACCCTCGATGAGCCGGGCCGCCAGACTCTCGAGCAACATCTGGCCCGTCATCAAACCCTGACCGACAAACTCGGCGACCAGGCCGGCCCCGCCTGGCAGGCGCTCTATACCGACGGCTCGCAGCGCGAGTATTCCGAGCGCGATGCGGCAGCCTGCACCATTTTCGCCGCCGGGCTCGAACAGCCCACGAAGGTCTATACGGCCGCCCTGGAGAGCGCCGGCCAGAAGGGCGACCTGCAGCAGCTCGCTCAGCAGGCCGCCCAGCTCGTGCGTGGCCCGGAGGCCCTCGAACTGTGGCAGGCGGTAGCCGGCCCCAGCGGAGTCGAGCCTGAAGCCTTCCAGCTGGCCCTGGTCTCGGGGCTTGACCCCAAGCAGGCCTACACCCAGCTGACTAGAGCCAACCTCAGCCAGGCCGAATTCGCCAGTCTGCGCCAGTTGGCGGCTGGCGGCAAGACCTTGACCCCGGACAGCCGCTGGACGGCCGTAGACGGTGGCTGGGCTCACAGCCCGGGCGGCAACTATCGTGACGGCGAGAACTGTAGCCTGAGCAGTCAGACGTTCGTTCCCGACGCCCACAGCCGGGTCACCTTTCGACTTGAAGGCAGCACCGAGAAAGGCCCCGACAAGCTCAGCCTCGAGGCCACCGCCCAGGGCCAGACCAGGACGCTGTGGTCGATGAGCGGGCCGACCTCGGGTTGGCAGAGCCAGCGGGTCGACCTGGGCGAATACGCCGGTCAGCCGGTGAGTCTGAATTTTCGTTTCACCAGCGACCACTCGGTGCAGGGGCCCGGCTACACCCTCGATTCACTGGCCGTGCGCGATGGCCAGGGTCACGCCCTGGTGCACGGCGAGCCGGCTCGGCTGGAGCGGGCCGAACTGTGGAAGCTGTGGCTCGAGCCCGATCATCGGGCCGAGCGGCTGGCCCAGGCGGCCGAACTCTGCCCCGAGCTGGGCAGCGAGGCAGCCACCGTGCTGGGGCAAAAGCTGGGCACGCGCCTGTCGCCCGAGCAACGGGCCAGCCTGCGCAAGCTGAGCGGGCAGTTCGGCAACCGCCGGGGGATCGAACTCTTCGGCTTTCTGGTCGGGCGCCAACTCGACCAGCAAGGCCAGGCCCTCGATGCCCTGGCCCGGGTGGTGGCGGCCGGTGAGCGCGGGCGCTGGTCGGCTTCGGGCAGCTGGGGCCCAGACCATCAGGACGGGCGACTGTGCTGGACCGACAGTCCAGGACAGGACTACGCCAACAACAGCGACACCAGCCTGGAAGGGCCCATCCTCGACCTGGGGGCAGCCAGGAACACCCGCCTGAAGTTCGACCTCAAGACGGCCGTCGAAAACGGCCCTGACAAGCTCACCGTCGAGGCCCGCCTACCCGAGGCCGAGTGGAAAGAGCTGGCCACCTACACCGGCTCGAATCCGTGGGCTGAACAGGACCTCGATCTATCGGCCTTCGACGGACAGCAGGTCCAGCTGCGACTGCGCCTTCGAACCGACCACTCGGTCACCGGCCAGGGAGTCTTTGTGGCCGAGCCGCGCCTGACCGCCGAGGTCGATGGCCAGACCAAGACCCTCTGGAACGGCCAGCCCGAGGGGCCCGACTTCAGCCTGAGCGGCCTGCTCGACAGTCTGCCCCCGGGGCCCGAAGCCCTGGCCCACCTGGAGCTGCTCGGCCAGGTCGAAGAGCGGGTCGGCAACCTGGCTCAAGCCGCCGCACTCTACCAGGTGCTGGCGCCCTCGCTGGGCCAGCCCGACTTCCAGGCCCGCCGCGATGCCCTGCTCGGGCTGGCCCACCAGTTCGGTCGCGAGCTGGCGGTGGCCACCTGGCCGGTGCTCGACCACCCCGAGGTGTATACCGACCCGGCCGCCAACCAGGCCGTCACCACCATCTTGCAGTCGGCCCGCCAGGCCGGCTGGAGCGCCGAGGGAACCTGGGGCCTCGAGACGGCCTCTCCCTTTGGCCAGGTGTGGTCAGACAGCCCCGGCGGCCAGTATGCCAACAGCCAGAACACCAGCTTGACCAGCCGCGAATTTTCGCTGGCCGGCCTCAAGAACGCCCGCCTCGAGTTTCTCGAGAGCCACCAGCTCGAATCGAGCATCGACAAGGTGCACGTCGAGGCCCTCGGCAGCGACGGCAAGTGGCAAAACCTCAAGACCCTGGTGGGCAGCCAGTCGTGGACTCGCGACCAGCTGGACCTGTCGGCCTTTGACGGCCAGACCACCAAGATACGCTTTCGCCTCGAGACCGACCAGAGTGTCACCCTGGACGGCATCAAGCTGGCCGGCCTTTCGGTCCAGGCCGAAGACACCAACGGCCAACCCGTGGTCGCCTTCCGTGGCGACCCCGGTGAGGTGCGGGTCGACCAGCTGTTGGCCGGCGTATCGGCCGCCGACCGCAGCGGGGCCGAGCGCTGCGCCGACCTCAAGGCCCTGGCCGGCTTCATCCAGCGCTTCGGAGGCATCCAGCCGGCCCAGAGCCTTTGGCCCAAGCTTGCCCCTCACAGCCGTGACCCCGAGTTCACGCCAAAACTAGAAGCCATGATTGCGCTCAGCCAGAAGCTGGGGATCGCCCCGGCCGCCGAAATCTGGCCAACTCTTTCGACCGGTCTCTACCGCACTCCCGAGGCGGTGGCGGCCGTCTGCCGCCTGGCCGAGAAGGCTATGCTGAGCAACTGCCTGACCACCGAAGGCACCTGGGGCAGCGAAGAGTTGCCCGGCGTGGGTCTGGTCTGGTCGGATAGCCCGGGACGCCAGTACGACAACAGCCGCAACGATTCGCTGGTCACCGGTAGGGTCGATCTGAGCCAGACAAAAGACCCCTTCCTGTCGTTTCGCCTGACCAGCCAGCTCGAGTCGACTATCGACAAGCTCCACCTCGAGGCCCTGGTGGAAGGCAAGTGGAAGAACCTGGCCACCTATGTCGGCAGCGAGCCCTGGTCGACCCGCAAAGTGTCGCTGGCCGACCTGCCCAAAGGGCCCACCCAATTCCGTTTTCGCATGGAGACCGACCAGAGCGTCACCATGGACGGAGTCAAACTCTCGGACATCACCGTGCGCGAAGGCGACGATACCGTGCTCTACCGCGGCGACCCCGGTCAGGTCGACCTGGAGGGCTTGCTGGCCCACACCCGCAACGGCCAGGTCAGCACGCTGGTGGCCCTCGACTCGATGGTGACCCGCCTGGGCAGCCTGCAGGCCGCCCAGAAGCTGTGGCCTCTGCTGGCTCCCTTCGACCAGGACCCGGCCTTCGAGGAACGAGCCATGGTGTTGGCCGAGTTGGCCGCCAGCAACGGAGTGGCCGCGGCCGCCCGCGTCTGGCCGCTGCTCGACGACGGACACCTCTATCGCGACCGCCAGATCGCCGAGGCCATCGACGTGCTCTCGAGTCGTCCGCCTGAGTGGACCACTCAGGGCCCGTGGGGCACCGAAGTCGACCCGGCCTATGGCCCGGTCTGGTCAGACAGCCCGGGTGGCCAGTATGGCAACAACACCGACGCCTCGCTGATCACTCCCGAGTTCGCGGTCACGGGCTCGGCGCGCCTGAGCTTCGCCTTGAGGACCCAGACCGAGTCGGTCGACAAGCTCAAGGTCGAAGTGGCCGGACAAGACGGCAAATGGAACGAACTCGAGGGCTTCTCGGGCAAATCCGACTGGCGCCAGGTCAGCTACGACCTGTCAGCCTATCAGGGCCAGACGGCCCGGCTGCGCTTTCACTTCACCAGCGACCAGTCGGTGACCGACGAGGGTGTCCAGCTGGCCAATATCCGCGTGGCCAGCCCTGACAAGGTCCTCCTCCACGGCGACCCGCCCGGGCCGCCCGCCGACGACCTCTTCGCCCGCCTGGCCAGCCAACCGGCCGACCAGCGCCGGGCCACCATCCTGGGTCTGGCCGGACTGGCCGACAAGGTGGGCGGGTTACAGCCGGCCACCGAACTGTGGCCGGTGCTGGCCGACTATGCCGGCACTCCCGAATTCGCCAGCGTCACCGCCTCGGCCATCGCCCTGGCCGGCATGGTCAGCACCCGCCGGGTGGGCGAAGTGTGGAGCAGCCTCAAATCGCACCACCCCGGCCAGAGCTTTCCTAGGGTGCTGGCGGAGCTGACCCGCCTGCTGGTCCTCTCGGGCAACCTCGAAGAAGCCCTGGCCCAGCTCAAGACGCAGGTCGACCTGGCCGTCGAAGACGAGCACGTCATCATCGACGGCTTCCAGGTGCCCATCCAGGACTAGTGAAACTGCTCGAGTTCTTGCCGGGTTAGAGGCCGCACAATGCGCCGCTCATTGGGATCCCAGGGCTTTCCGATCTGCTGGCGCGGGTCTTCCAGGCCGATCTGACCGGGCGCTTTCGGGTCCCACGGAAGCGGCCCGGGAGTAGGACAGATGGGCGGCGGGTCACCGCCACCGGGCGGGTCAGGGAAGGACGGTCCCGTGCCCTGGCCGCCGGGGAAACCCGGAATGGGAGGCATGGGTGGCGGGTCTGGGGGGAAGCTGGGCCCGGTGCCCTGCCCTCCTGGGAAGCCGGGGATGGGCGGCATCGGTGCAGGCGGGTCCCACCAGGGGCCAGGCGACGGGCTGGGCACCGGGGCGGGACCCGGATTCTTCGGCCCACAGGCGGGGTCCCAGAGACCGATCTGAGGAAGGTTGGGCGACGGGCCCTGGGGCTTGCGAGCCTCTAATGAGAGGTTGAGGCGTTCGGGTGAGGGGGCTGCCTGGGGGGCCGGTGGCCGCGAGGCGCGCCGAATAGGGGTGGGTGATGAGTGCTGGTTGATCTTCAAGGGATTACTCCTCCAACTATATGAATCGTCGGGGGAGTCCGCAGAGGTCACCCCCTCCGCTTACTACCTGATTGGCAGTCTAGCAGGCCTCTTCGGAATGGATCTTGGGGCGACCCCACCCAACTGTTAACGGCCCGTAACAAATTTCGTCAGGCGCCAGTTCCTGGCCGTAGAGAAGATGGACCAGCAAGACAGGATGGCCAAGTGTCTGCTGCAAGCCATGATCCTCAAGAACAAGATAAGGGACCTGCAACCGCCTGATGTTGAAGCTGCCCAATGAAATACTGCGATTGGCTAAAAAGGGCGACTCGGAATTGCCTAGCTATGTCAGCGCTCTCGTGGTGCTGGACCTCTTCCGCCAGCGCTCGATCTCGGCTGGCAAAGCGGCCGAAGTACTTGGCCTGGACCGCCAGGGCTTCATGGATATCGTTGACGAGCACGGCATTCCGCTGGTGAACCTGACAGGCTCCGAAGCCGCCGAGGAGTGGGACGCCTGGTGTGCTCAATCGCGCTCTTTGTGGGCTGTCGTTTCTGATGCGGGGCCGATCATCGGCTACGCTCGAACTGGCTACCTTCACCTGCTGCAAGGCATCTTCGGTGAAGTGCTTATCCCTGAGCAGGTCGAGCGGGAGATCTGGCAGGGGGCGACCGCCCGGGTGCCCGTGAGATTCGCCAGTTCGACTGGATTCGCACCGTTGCCATCAATAAGCAGCGGACCTTTGAAGCCTGCCGAGCCCATCTCGGGTCTGGTGAGAGCGCGGCTATCGCCCTGGCGGAGGAACTGCAGCTGCTCTGCTGCTTGAGGATGGAGCGGCTCGACGCACGGCCAGGACTTTCAAAGTCCCGGTTGCATCGGCACCAAGACGGTCGCCAAGGAAGCTCTCCACCAGCAACTGATTCCGCGTGCCAGTGATCTTCGTCGAGACGTGTCCCCGGGTTGTTTTGTCGTGGGAATACCGCTAAAATCTCGCTAGGAGAGATGTCTATCTCCTCGGAAGACAGCTAAAAAGACTGCGGAAGCTCAAAGGGTGGAAGCAAACGGAGGCGAGGGAGCGAAGAACTGTTGGAAGTCGCGGTGGAGAAAGAACCGCTCATCTCTGACCCCGAACTTCTCGAGCTTCTCGAGCAGTTCCAGCAGATATCTCAATTGGCCGAGGAAGACCGTAGCGCCCTCAAGCGAATTATCAACGCTGTGATCGTGAAAAGCCGAGGTCACAGCCTAAGGGGTAAGCCACCATGAACGCCAAGCAAAAAGTCATCGAGATGATACAAAGCCTGCCAGGTGACCCTTCCGTGGAGGAGATCCTCGCTGAGCTGAACTTCCGCGCCAAGGTAGACGCCCGGCTGGCAGCGCTCGACCGCGGCGAGAAAGTGCCCCATGAAGAAGCCCTCGCCCGCCTCCGCCGATGGAGCAACGAGCAATAGAATGGGCCGTCGAGGCCCTCAACGACATCGACGAGGTTTGCGCAAACGCTGCTCAGTATGACCCTGCCATGGCCGTTCGCGTGGCGGAGAGAATCGAGGAACTGGTCGGGCCACTCCGCCACCATGCGTTCATCGGGAGGATGGTGCCCGAGTATGGAGATGAGAACCTTCGCGAACGCCTCATGTTGCGCGAGAAGTATCGGATTCTCTACCGAGTGAAGCCCGATGTGGTCGAGATCGTCGGCATCTTCCCGGCGCTTGCACCTTTACCAGATGAGGTCCAGGTCGAAGCTAGGATCCGACCTGAAACGTAACCGGGGCGCCGGCTCGTCCTTAACCTTAAGGCGCGATAGCCGGCGCCGCGAGAGGTGGCCGTGACTGCAACGGAGGGTTCAGGTCGCCGGGACCTGGACCGGGCGGCGGGCGCGCCTCTCGCACCACGTTGAACGCGATAGAGGCGCGCGCGAAAGGGAGGCGCTTGAAGGCCGGCAGAAACCACCCTACCGAGGACCGCTTTTGTTTCTGCCGGCCGTGGCCCCCGGAGGGGGACGGGGGGCGAACCTGCCCCTGACCAGCTCGGCCGCGGCCCAACCACACTGTCTGACAAGAGTGCTCGCGAAATTTCCGCCGGCGGCGATGGGGGCTGCGCCTTCGCTTTTGGCCACCAGGCGCAGCCCCACTGAGCCGCCGGCCCCAGCCCGCCAACGGCCACGACGGCCGCCCTTCACCGACAATTTGAAAGGCCCAAGCCCCGGCTAAGCCGAGTCTTGGGCCTGGGTCTTTGCGCTACCGTCTCGCGCGCAGTTCTATCAGGTTCGACGTGGTCTGAGAACTGCGCCCGCGCGCCTTTCAGCGACGCTCACGCCCTTCTCCGTTGCAGTCCTTGCTCACGTCCCGCGGCGCTGGCGAGCGCCCTTTCGTGAAAGGGCGCGCCAGCGCCCCGAGAGACTCCCGAGTCTATTGAGAAAAGCCGCCAAACACATAGTATTTGACTCTGCCGTGCGTCAAATACGCTTGAAACCCCTCCCAATACACTAGTTTGGCTTCGGGATACTCTATCTCCCCGGTTGGCGTCCCAAGTTTTGCAACGATTTCATCCCAGGCTGAGTTTGCCGTTAAGGAAGACCCCGGCCCGAAATCGATGGAGTAGCCGGAAACGGCGCTCACCTGCAGCCCTACATTTCTATCCACTAACAGGCTCGGGTATACTGGACGAAGGGCTGGATTTCTAAAGTTGTGAAAGTGGACCGCGAGCACGTTTTGGCCTTCGGCATATTCCCAGACAGTCCAATTCTCGTTGCCCACACGCTCGGTTGGCTCACCTAACATCGATAGAACTTGACCCGGCGTCATACCCAGGGTCACGCCGCCGATGGAGCAAGCGGGGCAAATAGAGTCCGACCGCACCGGCAGGGATAACGACACGAGCAAGGTCCACACTAGGTAGTGAATTAATCCCAATCTCTTCATCGACCTGAGGCTCCCGGGTAGTAAATGCCGATGACCGCATCAAAATACCTGCGTTGCTCGTCGCTCAGCACCTGAAGTTCGGATATTTGACTAAAGCCAAATCCACTCTCAAGTTTGTTGAAGACACTAAGCCCACTGCGGTTATCATTTGTTCTTCTCGACTTGTAGCCGCAGCGATCAACTACAATCGAGAACATGACATCCGAGACCAAATCACCTGGCCCGCCGCCGTCACCGTTGACATGGGTCTTATGAATCGTGTGCAATAGTTCGTGAAAAACAAACTCATCCAACACAGCCTCAGGCTCACTTAACAAGCCCCCCTCGATTTGCAATGTATGCCTGCCGGGGAGCGTGACTACATCACCCTCTTGTTGAGGTATCCAATAATAGCTTGCGTTTGCCAAATTCGTACTCCGGTCTATGCGAATCCTGATATCTTGGTCCTCAATCCATTTGTCGAATGGCAATCCCGGCATTGGTCTGGATAGTGGCTCCCAGCATGTTCCCACGAAAGTGCCTATGGCGTCGAGACAATCTTGGCTAGATCTTATGTTCGCAAGAATTCTTCTCTTGAGTTCCCTCACAAACATCTGGTCTCCGACCGATCGCGATTTGTTCAGATACAGCTCGTCGTCATAGGCATCCCATAACCCATGCGGATCTACAAAGTTATTTGGACTGTTGCCTCCATAAACAAATCTATTTGGACCTCCGGCTACGCCCGCCGGATCGGAACGAACAAACCGCCCCAGCCTGGCTTGGGCCGGGTTTGAATGACCCGCGTTCAAGGGTGGCGCACCCACGTACCGAGACCTCCTCAGGGCAACAAGATCAACTAAGAGAAGAATTCCGGGTGGGTACCGCTCA
>JBFWNU010000012.1:0-112390 GCA_050250895.1 Vulcanimicrobiota bacterium
GCCCGCCGATGTGAGGCCCTTTGCCGCCACCGGAGGTTTCACGAACGTCGCCGGTCTGGCCCTGGCCACCGCCAAAGTTGCCCCGAGGTTGTCCGCCGCCCTGGCCGTCGTGGCCGAGAATCCCGCTGCCGCCGAGATTCTGGTTGGCGGCCTGATAGTCGCGTCCGCCGCCGAGGTCGCCGGGCGGCC
Organism: Vulcanimicrobiota bacterium; assembly: GCA_050250895.1. Lineage (GTDB taxonomy): Bacteria > Vulcanimicrobiota > Xenobia > Xenobiales > JADMJV01 > CAYRFU01. The sequence continues at coordinate 190 of JBFWNU010000012.1, forward strand.
CGCCGCCTCTGGTCTGGTTGGAAAACTGCTGCGTGCCGGAATCGCCGAGCTGATGCCCGCCAAGGCCTTTGCCGCCACCGGAGGTTTCGCGGGTGCCGCCGGTCCGGCCCTGGCCGCCACCAAAGTCACCACGAGGACCTCCCTCGCCGATCTGTCCACCGATGTGAGGCCCTTGGCCGCCACCGGACGTTTCACGAACGTCGCCGGTCTGGCCCTGGCCACCGCCAAAGTTGCCCCGAGGTTGTCCGCCGCCCTGGCCGTCGTGGCCGAGAATCCCGCTTCCGCCGAGATTCTGGTTGGCCGCCTGATAGTCGCGTCCGCCGCCGAGGTCGCCGGGCGGCCCGCCGCCTCTGGTCTGGTTAGAAAACTGCTGCGTGCCGGAATCGCCGAGCTGGTGCTCACCAAGACCTTTGCCGCCGCCGGAGGTCTCGCGGGTGCCGCCGGTCCGGCCCTGACCGTCGCCGATCTGCCCGCCGATGTGAGGCCCTTTGCCGCCACCGGAGGTTTCACGAACGTCGCCGGTCTGGCCCTGGCCACCGCCAAAGTTGCCCCGAGGTTGTCCGCCGCCCTGGCCGTCGTGGCCGAGAATCCCGCTTCCGCCGAGATTCTGGTTGGCCGCCTGATAGTCGCGTCCGCCGCCGAGGTCGCCGGGCGGCCCGCCGCCTCTGGTCTGGTTAGAAAACTGCTGCGTGCCGGAATCGCCGAGGTGGTGCCCGCCAAGGCCTTTGCCGCCACCGGAGGTTTCACGAACGTCGCCCTGGCCACCGCCAAAGTTACCCCGAGGTTGTTCGCCGCCCTGGCCGTCGTGGCCGAGAATCCCGCTGCCGCCGAGATTCTGGTTGGCGGCCTGGTAGTCGCGTCCGCCGCCGAGGTCGCCGGGGGGGCCGCCGCCTCTGGTCTGGTTGGAAAACTGCTGCGTGCCGGAATCGCCGAGCTGATGCTCACCAAGGCCTTTGCCGCCGTCGAAAGTCTCGCGGGTGCCGCCGGTCCGGCCCTGGCCACGCCCAAAGTCACCAAGCTGTCCGCCGATGTGAGGCCCTTGGCCGCCACCGGAGGTTTCACGAACGTCGCCCTGGCCACCGCCAAAGTTACCCCGAGGTTGTGCACCGCCCTGGCCGTCGTGGCCCAGAATCCCGCTTCCGCCGAGATTCTGGTTGGCGGCCTGGTAGTCGCGTCCGCCGCCGAGGTCGCCGGGGGGGCCGCCGCCTCTGGTCTGGTTAGAAAACTGCTGCGTGCCGGAATCGCCGAGCTGATGCCCGCCAAGGCCTTTGCCGCCACCCGAGGTCTCGCGGGTGCCGCCGGTCCGGCCGCCACCAAAGTCACCACGAGGACCGCCGTCGCCGATCTGCCCGCCGATGTGAGGCCCTTTACCGCCACCGGCGGTTTCACGAACGTCGCCCTGGCCGCCACCGTTACCCCGAGGTTGTCCGCCGCCCTGGCCGTCGTGGCCGAGAATCCCGCTTCCGCCGAGATTCTGGTTGGCGGCCTGATAGTCGCGTCCGCCGCCGAAGTCGCCGAGCTGATGCCCGCCGCCTCTGGTCTGGTTGGAAAACTGCTGCGTGCCGGAATCGCCGAGCTGATGCCCGCCAAGGCCTTTGCCGCCGTCGAAGGTCTCGCGATTACCGCCGGTCCGGCCCTGGCCGCCACCGGACGTTTCACGAACGTCGCCGGTCTGACCCTGGCCACCGCCAAAGTGGCCCCGAGGTTGTCCGCCGCCCTGGCTGTCGTGACCCAGAATCCCGCTTCCGCCGAGATTCTGGTTGGCCGCCTGGTAGTCTCGTCCGCCGCCGAAGTCGCCGAGCTGATGCCCGCCGCCTCTGGTCTGGTTGGAAAACTGCTGCGTGCCGGAATCGCCGAGCTGATGTTCACCAAGGCCTTTGCCACCGTCGGAGACACCACCGGTTTGGCCCTGCCTGCCCGGCAGGCTGAACTGCTCTTGGCCGGTGTGACCGCGGCCAAGTCGGCCTGAGCCGAAGTTGTCCGTGCGCCCGTCGGGTAGGCGGACATCGCCCTGGCGTCCGGTTCGGATGGCGTCGACATGTTCGCCGTGCCCGCGAGGAGTCTCAGGCTGTTCACCGCGAGTGCCGCCGGTTTGGCCAGTTTGCTGTCCAGGCTGAATCCCGTCGCCGGGAAGCGTGGCTCCGTGGCGAGGGTGCTCGCCACGAGGTGTCTCGGGACCCCGCGCATCCCCGAGTTTGCCGTCCGACCGTTGGGGACCGCCCGGCAGGCTGAACTGGTCTTGGCCGGTGTGATCGTGGCCGAATCGGCGCCCGTCGGGTAGGCGGACATCGCCCCGATGTCCGGTCCTGACGATTTCGCCAGGTTCGCCGTGCCGAGGCCGCTCGACTCGAGGGGTCTCGCCTTGATCGCCGCCCTTTTCGAACCGACTACTACCGCGAGGAGTCTCGGGCTGTTCATCACGAGCGCCCCCGGTTTGGCCGGCTTGCTGTCCAGGCTTGGTTCCGTCGCCGGGAAGCGTGTCGCGGTGGCGAGGCTGCTCACCCGCGCCGGCCTCGGGCCCTCGAGCGCTAGCAGCTTTCCCGGGGCGAACCTCCGACTTGGGGTGCTCGGCCGTCGGGGCCTCGATCTCCGTGCGGAAGACAGCCCCGCCGGCCGTCTGTTTTGTAGGCTGAGCATCTACCTTTGGTGCGTCTGCTTTCGGGGCTTCGACTTGGGTGCCGAGGTCCGCTCGACCCACCGCCGGCCGGTCAGGTTGAACCTCTGCCCTCGGCGCCGCCGCCATCGGGGCTTCCACTTCCGTGCGGAAGACGGCGTCCCCGGCCGCCTGTTTCTCCGGCTGAACCTCTGCCCTCGGTGCCGCCGCCTTCGGGGTTTCCACTTCCGTGCGGAAGACGGCGACGCCGGCCGCCTGTTTCTCCGGCTGAACCTCTGCCCTCGGTGCCGCCGCCTTCGGGGCTTCCACTTCCGTGCGGAAGACAGCATCGCCGGCCGTCTGCTTTGCAGGCTGAGCTTCTACCTTTGGTGCCTCTGCTTTCGGGGCTTCGGCTTGGGTGCCGAGGTCCGGTCGACCCACCGCCGGCCGGTCAGGTTGAACCTCTGCCCTCGGCGCCGCCGCCTTCGGGGCTTCCACTTCCGTGCGGAAAACGGCGTCCCCGGCCGCCTGTTTCTCCGGCTGAACCTCTGCCCTCGGTGCCGCCGCCTTCGGGGCTTCCACTTCCGTGCGGAAGACGGCGTCCCCGGCCGCCTGTTTCTCCGGCTGAGCCTCTACCCTGGGCGCTTCCACCTTAGGCGGCTCCACTTCCTTGCGGAAGTCGGCCCCACCGGCCGCCTGTTGCGCAGGCTGAGCCTCTACCCTGGGCGCTTCCACCTTAGGCGGCTCCACTTCCGTGCGGAAGACGGCGTCGCCGGCCGCCTGTTTCTCCGGCTGAACCTCTGCCCTCGGTGGCGCCGCCTTCGGGACTTCCACTTCCGTGCGGAAGACAGCATCGCCGGCCGTCTGTTTTGTAGGCTGAGCATCTACCTTTGGTGCGTCTGCTTTCGGGGCTTCGACTTGGGTGCCGAGGTCCGCTCGACCCACCGCCGGCCGGCCAGACTGAACCTCTGTCCTCGGTGCCGCCGCCTTCGGGGTTTCCACTTCCGTGCGGAAGACGGCGTCGCCGGCCGCCTGTTTCTCCGGCTGAACCTCTGCCCTCGGTGGCGCCGCCTTCGGGACTTCCACTTCCGTGCGGAAGACAGCATCGCCGGCCGTCTGCTTTGCAGGCTGAGCTTCTACCTTTGGTGCCTCTGCTTTCGGGACTTCGACTTGGGTGCCGAGGTCCGCTCGACCCACCGCCGGCCGGTCAGGTTGAACCTCTGCCCTCGGCGCCGCCGCCCTCGGGGCTTCCACTTCCGTGCGGACGACGGCGTCCCCGGCCGCCTGTTTCTCCGGCTGAACCTCTGCCCTCGGTGCCGCCGCCTTCGGGGCTTCCACTTCCGTGCGGAAGACGGCGTCCCCGGCCGCCTGTTTCTCCGTCTGAACCTCTGCCCTCGGCGCCGCCGCCTTCTTCAGGGCTTCCACTTCCGTGCGGAAGACGGCGTCGCCGGCCGCCTGTTGCGCAGGCTGAGCCTCTACCCTGGGCGCTTGCACCTTAGGCGGCTCCACTTCCGCGCGGAAGACGGCGTCCCCGGCCGCCTGTTTCTCCGGCTGAACCTCTGCCCTCGGTGCCGCCGCCTTCGGGGCTTCCACTTCCGCGCGCATGACGGCGTCGCTGGCGGCTTGCTTCACAGGCTGAGCCTCTACCCTGGGCGCTTCCACCTTTGGCGGCTCCACTTCCGTGCGGAAGACAGCCCCACCGGTGGATCTCTCCGCCTGAACCTCCGCCTGTGGCAATTCGCCCTTCGGGGCTTCGACTTGGGTGCCGAGGTCCGCTCGACCCACCGCCAGTCGGCCGGCCTGAACCTCTGCCGCCGGCGCCGCCGCCTTCGGGGCTTCCACTTCCGTGCGGAAGACGGCGTCACCGGCCGCCTGTTGCGCAGGCTGAGCCTCTACCCTGGGCGCTTCCACCTTTGGCGGCTCCACTTCCGTGCGGAAGACAGCCCCACCGGTGGACCTCTCCGCCTGAACCTCCGCCTGTGGCAACTCGCCCTTCGGGGCTTCGACTTGGGTGCCGAGGTCCGCTCGACCCACCGCCGGCCGCCCAGGCTGGACCTCTGCCCTCGGTGCCGCCGCCTTCGGGGCTTCCACTTCCGCGCGGAAGACGGCGTCTCCGGCCGTCTGGTTTGCAGGCTGAGCCTCTACCCTGGGCGCTTCCACCTTGGGCGGCTCCACTTCCGTGCGGAATTCGGGCGCGCGCGTCTCGGCCTGAAGTTCAGCTTTGGGCGGTACGGGCTCTTCGGCCACTACGGGAGCGGCTAGCTCGGGTCGGGGCTTCTCGGCGGGGGCGGCCTCGGCGGAGGGCGTTTCCGGGGGGGTGGCCCGGGCCGGAGCGGCCGGAGGGTCCGCGACGTCGGCCGTGATCAGGTCGACCGACATCGAATCGTAGGACCATTCCAGGTCGGTGGGGTCCTGGTTGGCCGGGGGTAGGGGCTGCTTGAGGGTGGGGGTGTCGACCTCGAACGTCTCGCTGGGGGTGGGGCGCCAAGCATCGGGGGCCTCCTCGAAGAGGCTGGCCGGCTCGGCCTCTTCGATCTCGGTGGCCAGATCGGCGACCCGCTGGGGACTGCTGAACTGGACGCGCTCGCGGGTGCCGACGCCTTCGATCGACTTGGCCCGGGGAGCTTCCTTTTCGTCTTCCTCGTCCTCGTCTTCTTCTCGCTCGTTACGACCCTGGCCGCCGCCTTCCGAGTCGTCATCGAAGTGCATCTCGTCGTCGAGAAAGTCGTCGATGTCCTCGAGTTCGATCTCCTCGTGGGTCTCGTGGACTTCCTTGTCTTCCTGGTCTTCCCACTCGTCGATTTCGCCGTGCTCGTCGAGGGCTTCATGATAGGCTTCGTCGGCGGCGTGGGCGCGTTCACGAGCGCGCAGTTCGCGACTCTCCTGCCAGTCTTCGGACATCTCCTGGGCCTGCTCATGAAACTCTTCCGCCGCGTCCTCGACGGCATCTTGCTCGAGTTCTCGCTGCTGCTCGCGGACCTCGCCGGTCCAGGCTTCCGAGGCGGCTTGCCGGACCGGGACTTCCTCGGGGGCTGTATCGGGCTGGCGAGGGGCGGGCTTCTCCGCCTCTTCTCCGCCAGCGAAGCTGCGCAGGCCTTCTTCGATCTCGCTCGACCAGAGGGCCATCATCACACGGTCGGGCCTCTTGCTGGACTGATCAGGACTATCGGTAACGGGTTTTGAGGTCGGCCGCGAATTGATATTGGCGGCCTGGGTTGCCAGGCTTTGCTGCTGTCGAGCTAGATTGTTGAGTTGCCAGGTCACCGATGAAGTCCTCGACTATCTTTTCACGCCGGTCATCGACTCCGTAAAGGTCCTTTTGTTAAATCCATTGGGGTCTTTGTGAACATTTCTTGAGCTGTCGAAGCATAGGGGTTTAGGTGGCGATTTGGGCTCACTGAGTGGTGTCCTCATCGGGCGGGGCCTGGGTGACCTGGAAGGGATACTTCATGATCGGGGCACCGTTGAGGTGGATTTCGACTTGATGCTCGCCAGCGGCCGGAAACTCGATTCCCTGGATGAAATGCACCGAGAGGTAGGGCGTTTTCGGGTCTTCGAGGGTGAACGGACGGTCCCCGGTGTCGAGCAGGAGTTTGCCCTCGGGGCCCTGGATGGTGAGCCGCTGTTGAAACTCTCCCTGGCCGCCCACCCAGCCGTTGGTAATGAAAAAACCGGCGGTCTCAGGAAAGCGATAGGGGAAATGGTCGAGGGGGAGTTCGTAGAAGACGAAGACGAAGGACGGTGGTCCTTTCGTCTCGTCAAACCCCAGGCTCAACACCGAGTATTGAAGGAAAGGCTCTACGAGTTCGGGGTTCACTAGCGCTCCCTGGAAAGGTAGTTTTCTTCTGTTCGACGGGGGGCTTGACTTGACCCGCCTGGGTTGGCGACTTGACTGAGAAAAGAGCGAGCGTGGCGGGCGGCCCGATGCTGGATGGCCCGGCCCAGGGGAAGGATTAGCCAGGCCAGCCACATCCCCGGGTGGGACCAGGCATGGATGGTGAGTCGGACCTCTCCGGTGACGATATCCTTGCTGACCTCGAAGGTCTCTTCGCCGGTCTCGGGGTGGTGCGGCAGGGTGCGATAGACAAAGCCGCTGCGCACCTGTGGTTCGCCCTCACGGCGGGTCACTTCGATGACCCGCGAGGCAAAGAAGATGTCGAGGCCCGGTAAGAAGCGGTAGCGCAGGCCGACGGTGTCGCCGAGCTGAAGTGGCTCGCCGGCCAGCACCGGCAATCCGATCCCGGGCCCGAAGATGCGATAGCCAAAGATGGAGCGCTCTACCCGTTCGAAGGGGCCGTTGGGGACGGGAGGGCCGGGTGGCTCCTGAGCGAGTCGGACGCTCATATGGTCGCGAAAGGCCCAGTCTGGAGCCCGCAGATCGGGCAGAGAGCGGGCCTGCCAGCGGGCCAGATCGTGGGCTTGCCAGGGAAGCAGGATCTGCATGCCCGGGAGGTTCCCCGTGGTGGACCCGGAAGACCTCCTGGCAACGCGATGCTCAACTGCCTCGAACCTGAGTGCATAGGGTGGCACCTGCTACCTTCCGACCAGTTTTGCGCCTGGTGCGGCAGCCAGCTGGCCGAACTGTCCATGGTCTTTGAAGAGAAGGTCGGCGAAGCCTGGCATCGCCTCGAGCCTCCGCTCCTGGTGCGTGACCAGCGACCGGCCCTGCGGCTGGTCATTCGCCATGTCGGCCGCTCGGGCTCGGTCGGCTTTGACCCGGCCCGCATCGAGTGCTCGGCCAGCTGGTTCGGACTTGACCTCAGTCAGGTCAAGCAAAAGGTCCTGCGCTCGGGTGACGAGGTGACCATCCCCGTCAATCGCCTGAAGGTTCCCGGCAAAGATGACTCGTTTCAAGAGGCGCGCATTCGCTTCGGTTCAGGCAAAGTGCAGGCATCGGTCACGGTGCTCTTTGTGCCGGCCCCGATCTTTCAGCTTGAGCTAGCCTCTGAAACCATTCTGCTGTTGCCCGACGAGACGGCCGTCATCGACGCCTCCTTGCGCATCACCCAGGGCAAGGCCGTGCTGGTGAATCCACCCAGCTTCCGAGGTCGTTGGGTGGAACTCGAGTTCGAGTCAGAGAACCTCTTTCCCCTCGAACTCGATGCCCGCGGTAAGTCGCGGCTGCCGATGCGTCTGCGAGTGCATGACGATACCGTTCAGCAGCTGCGTGAGAGTGCCTTGGGACGGCAGCAAGAGACCCTGCGTCGGGGCGGTTTGCTGAGCCTGGCCGGCATGCTTCCCAAAGTGGGAGAGCAAGAGCCACAACTGCCCGTCGAGGTAAGCTTTCTGCTCGGGCCAGAGCTGTTCGTCGAGCCCTTCCGAGAGCGTTCCCGGTTGGATGTAACGCGGGTTCGAGGACTGCAGGACGAGCAAGAGCTGATTCTCAAGATTTCTAACGGCACTCCGGGAACGCGCGGACGGATCGAACTGGTGGTCCGCCACCTCGACGTGGAGTACGGGCGGGGCGGGACCGACTGGGTGGAGTTTTCCCCCGACGCCTTTCCCATGCAGATTGGCAGCGGTGAGTCGCGAGAGCTGAAGTTGCGGCTGCTGGGTCATCGGGTAGCCGAGCAGGACACGGCCAGGCTGGCTTTCGTCAGCAACGACCCGGCCGGACGCGACTATTTCTTGCGCCTCGAGATGCGACCGGCCGCGCCCTATCCAGGCTGGGTGGTCATCGACCTTGGCACCAGCAACACTTGTGCGGCTCTGGTCGATGCCAACCAGGCTGCCGAGTTGGTCGAGTTCGAGCGCGAGCAGGTCGAAGCGACCAACCTGCCTTCGGTCATCTGCTATCTAGAGTTGGCCCGCCAACGCTTGTATGAGGTGGGAACGTGGGCCTGGGAGCGGTCGACCCACCCGGCCGCGGCTCGTTCGGTGGTGGTCGCGGCCAAGCGCTATCTGGGGGATGAGCACCGCTTCGAGGTGGTGCCGGTCGATGAACCGGCCGAGACGTTCGAGCTGGCCGCCGAGGATGTGGTGACCGATCTGTTGGCCTACACCCTGAAGAGCGCCACCGAAATGTTGCTCAAGCGAGACACCAGCGGCGTCGTTCTCAATCGGGTGCTCATCTGCCATCCCTCGCGCTTTTCGGTCCACCAGATCGAACAACTCAAGGCGGCCGTCATCCGGGCCCAACGCCATCTGCTTGGCCCCGACCAGGAACTGGAAGAACCCCGCACCTTGCAAGAACCGATCGGGGCGGCTCTGCATTTTCTCAATCGCTGGGAGAGCCATGCCTGGGTCCATCAGCGGAAGAATTCCGACGAGGCGGAGTATAGCTTGTTGGTCTACGACTTTGGCGGCGGAACGCTGGATATCACCCTCGTTCGGGTCCGCTCGCGCCGCCGCGTGCGCGACGCTTCGGGCAGCCCGGCCGCCCTGACCGAGAGTCTGGCCGACTGGGTCAGAGAACGCTGCGAAGAGTTGGCTGGACCTCGTTATCAGGTCACCTCGGAGCAGGCCGAGGCGAATGATTATCTCATCGACAAGTTCGTGGCCTCGATGGTGGCGGCGCTGGGCGGCGGCGAGACAGTGGTGGGGCTGGTCGACAACCCGCTGGTGGGCGAGAAGCTGACCCTTACCCTGGAGCGGGATGGCGAAGAGGTGGAGAAGAGCTTCGCTCGCAACCGATTGTTGGAGCGTAGCGGCGAGCTCGAGCAACTGGTCGCCCAACGGGCGGTGGCCGAGGAGCATCCTTATTCCTACACGGTAGAGCCCGAGGTGCTGGGAGCGACCGGGGACCGCTGGTTGGGCGGCGAGGATGTCACCGCCATCACCCAGCAGTTGTTGGCCGATCGCTTGTTGGCCGCCGTTCGCGAGGTCGAACCCGATTCTACCGTCGTCTTGCCGCTGGGCGAAGAGCTCGAGGCCCCCGAGATGGCCCTCACCGGTCGTCGCAACCTCAACCTGTTGCGCAACTGGGCCGAGCGCCTCAAAGTGCTGCTTTCGGAAGGGGCAGGGGAGGAGGCCATCCGGTCCACTTTTCAGAGCGTCCATTTTTGGGTCGACGGGGCCGAGCAGTTGATTCCGGGCACGGTGCTCTGGAAGCAGGCCGGCTATCCTTCTCTGGATGAGATCCAGCGAGGCATCGCGCCCCGTCTGGAAGGTAGCGTCGCCATCGTGGCCCGCCTGCTCGAGCAGCACCAGCAGGACGAGCCCGAGGTGGTTTTGCGAGTCGGCCGGGCCTCGAAGCTTCCGTTGGTAGAGCAGGTGCTGCAGAAGGCCTATCCCCGGGCGCGCCATCTGGCTCCCGAGCGGGCCAAGCAGTGCGTGGTCGAGGGGGCGGCCACCTTTCCTATCCCGGGCCACGCCGGGGGGGGCGTGCAACTTTCGCGAGGGGCACGCCGGGCCGGAGTGCGCGTGCGATTGCGGTCGAATAGCCTGGTGGCCACCACCAGTCGTCTGGGCCTGAAGGTCGTCGAGGGGGCTGGCGCTTACTTCCATGAGGTCATCGCGGCCGGGGTTCCCGTTCCCAGAAACGGATTGAGGGCCACTCTGCACGGTGTGGTGCTGGCCCCCGGGGAGAACTATCTGCAGATTCTCGAGAATGCCGGCTATGAGGATTCGCTGGTGGTCAATGGTGGCCCCAACCCCGACGTGGGCGTCGTGCGCCAGGCAACCGTCACGGTGCCGCAAGAGGCCGATCCCCTGGACCTCGAAGAGGTGGAGGTCGAGTTTATTCTGGGACCAGACCTGAGCCTCGAACTCGAGGTCAGGGTCCACGGGCTCGACCCCATCCGGCTAGACACCATACCCTCTTCAGAGATGGGAACGCGATACTGATGCAAGAAAGACTGCAACGCCTGGAAGCAAGGGTGCTCGAGCTGGAACGGCGCCTGGCCCGACTCGAAGGCACGCCGGCACCCAGCGAAGCTGCTACCAGCCGTCTGACCGAACTGCTCGACGAATTGCTCGAGCAGGCGCCCAGCAAGTTGGCCCGGAGCATCGGCCCCACCTGTCGCGAGGCGCGCGAATTGAGCTTGCAGGATCAAAGCGATGCCCGCGAACGGCTGGCCAGCCAGCTGATTCCCGAATTGGTGGAGTTGTGCGAGAATGTGCGCCGCACCGAGTCGACCGGCGAACTCTTCTACGAGACCCTCGAGAGCCGGCTCGACGCCATCATGGCCGAGTGCGGGCTCGAGCCCATTCGTCCGGCTCGAGGCGACGGGTTCCAGACTGTTTTGCACAACGCCGTGCGGGTCGTGCGGGGCAGCGAACGCGACAGCCGCGACACTATCGAACTATGCCTGAGCCCCGGCTTTCGCTGGAAGGGCAACCTGCTCAAGAAGGCTGAGGTCACGGTTTTTCTCTAGTCATGGGTGGCGCGGCCGTCGCCGCTGATGGGGATGACTTCGCCCCCATAGACGGGTTTGCGACGGGTGTTGACTTCTAGAAAGGCTTTCAGGCGGGCGGCCAGTTCGCGCAGGCGCAAGTAGGGCTCGGAAGGGTAGCGAGACAGGTCAGCCGAGACCCCATGGGCCTCGAGTCCGAGCGAGCGAGCGATATAGACGGCCCGGGGCAGGTGAAAGTCCTGGGTCACCACCAGCACACTCTTCACCTCGAACACATCGCGGGCGCGCACCATCGAGTCATAGGTGTCAAAACCGGCATGGTCCATGAAGATGTCTTCGGGCGGAACTCCCCGCTCTTCGAGGAAGAGACGCATGGCGTTCACCTCATCATAGTCTGGCCGCCCGTGGTCTCCGCTCACGAGCAACTTGGGGACCAGACCTTGACGGTAGAGCTGCAACCCCTGGGCCAGCCGGTCACGCAGGATGCCCGAGACCTGACCATCTTCATGGACGAAGGCACCCAGAATGAGGGCCGCCTCGGCCCTGGGTGCCTGGGATGCGGCCACGATCCGGGCCGAGCCACGAGCGCTCACGTAGAGATTGACGCCCACCACACCGAGGAGGCTGGTAGCCACCAGACCGAGAGCTAGCATCAAGAGTCTCTTGAGGATTCCGCCGGGCCACTGCATTAGCGCATGCTGGCGTCGTCGTCGTCTTCCTCTTCGATGGGGATCTCGCCCAGTTCAGCCAGGTTCAGGTCTAGAATCAGGTCCAGGCTAAACTCGCCCGAGGCCAGCTTAGCCAGCGATACCGGAATCTCGGCCAGTTTCTGCAGGTCGGTGTTGAGCAGTTCGTTGAGGTTGAGCAACGGGTCCCGCACCAGGATCAAGGTGATCGGCAACTCGCCGTACTCGGCCACATCCAGGTCGAGCACGTCGTCGGCGCTCAGATTCTCGTCCATCATCTTAGGATCTTTGGTCAGCTCGTACTTGAGATTGACCGGAATCTCGCTCATCTCGTCGATGCCGAGGTCAAGCAGGGCATCGGCCGAGAGGTCGAGAGCCATGATGATGCGATCCGAAGCCGGGTCATAATAGAGGCTAACCTTGACGTCGCCCATCTCACCGATGTCAAGATCGAGCAGGTCGTCGGCGCTCATATCCTCGCTGTGGTTGAGCTCCTGGTCGTAGGGACTCGGCTTTTGCAGGGTGACCTTGATGTCGCCGTATTCGTCGATGCTGATGTTGAGGATCAGCTCGGTGTTGAGGTCTTCGTCGAACAAGTTGTTGATCTGTCCGATGAAGTCGGTGGGGCTGGTCGGCGTCGGGCTCGAGTCGCCGCCGTTCGAGCCGGTGTCGGTGTCAAGATTGCCGTTAGAGCCGATGTCGTCAATGATGCCCGGATCAAGGGGCGGGTCCACGATGGGGGCCACGAACGTCAGGTCGACGCCGTTGAAGAAGACTTTCCCGGGAGTGCCGGCGCCGATGAAGACGCTGCCGACCACGCTGCCGGTGAAGGTTACCGAAGTGCCGTTGAACAGGTCTTCCGTAGTCACGGTGATGTCACCGCCGACCTGCACTTCTAAGGGGGTCTCGCCGTCGAGAGGGGTGATGACCCCGCCAGCCGTGAGAGCCACGTTAGTGCCTGCCTGGATGTAGCCTGGGCCGACCGTCAGGATGTCGCCGGTGGCGAAGAGCTGCAAAGCCGCGCCGCTGGTCATCGTGTCGACGAAGACATCGCCTTCGTTGCGGATGACCACATCGCCGTTGAGCGAGGTGGCGTAGAGGCTGGAAAGATCTCCGACGTTGCGAACCACCACGCCGGTGTTGGCCGTAGCCGTCAGCTGGTTGGTCTCGGTGTGGACGTCGATGAAGCCCAGGGGGGCGGCCATGATCACGTTGGCGGCGTAGATGGTGTTGGAAACTTCTACGATGTTGCCGGTGCTCGCGGTCAGGTCGACTGTGCCGCTGCCGGCGTTGATGGTGTTGACCGTCAGAGTGTTGCCGGTCACCACCGTCACGTTGCCGTTCGTGGTGTTGGTGGTCAGGGTGAGCGCGTCGGCCTCATTGACCGAAAGGTTGCCGTTGGCGGTGGTCGCGTTGAGCGAGGTCAGGTTGGTGGTCAGGGTGGCATTGCCGCCGTTGGTAGCCACCGTGGCATTGTTGCCGCGCACGCTGGTGCCGACCAGGTCACCGTTGGTGGTAACCAGGACGTTGCCGGTGGTGTTGGTCGCCAGGTTCATCGAATCGGTCTCGTTGACGGTGATGTTGCCGCCCGAGGTCGCGTTGAGGGTGTTGACCGTGGTGGTCAAATTCGTGGTGGTATTGGCGTTGGTGGTCAGCGTGTTAGCCGTGACATTGCCCGTGATGGCTCCGACCGAAGTGGTCAGGCCGGCGTTGCCGGGAGTGGTCAGGCTGTTGACCGTGAGGGGCCCACCCGTGCGCACGTCGACGGCGCCGCCAGCGTTGGCGTTGAGGGTGAGGGCGTTCGCCTCGTTGAGGGTCAGGTTGCCGCCGGCCTGGCTGTTGGCGGTAGCCACGTTGGTGACCAGGTTGGTGGAGCCGGCCGAGTTGGTGGTCAGGGTGTTGGTGACCACCGTGCCGCCGGTGATGTTGCCGCTGGTCGTGGTCAAGTTGACGCCGGTGGGGGCCGACACGCCGTTGACGGTCATGGTGCCGCCCGAGGTGACGTTGACGCTACCAACGGTGGTGTTGGCGGTCAGGTTGACGGCGTCGGTTTCGCCGATGGTGATGTTACCATTGGCGATGGCTACCAGCGTGCCGACGTTGGTCATCGCGCTGATCGAGCCGGCCGAGTTCAGGGTCAAGAAATTCGAAGTGGTGGTACCCGAGCTGGTGATGTTGCCACTGGTGGTGGTCACGCTCATGGTGGTGAAGTTGCCCAGGCTGGCCAGGTCGACCGTATCGCCCAGCACCAGGCTGAAGTCGCCCGGGCCGGTGGCGCTGATCGAGAGGCCATCGGTCTCGTTAATGGCGATGTTCTGGCCCACCGTCACGTTCATAGTGTTGACGGTGGTGGTCAGGTTCAGGCTGTTGGCGGCATTCACGCTCAGGCTGTTGGCGACGACCGGGCCGCCGGTGACATCACCCATCGTGGTGGTCAGACTGGCGTTGCCGGTGGTGTTCAGGCCGTTGACGTTGAGAGTGTTGCCGGCCGTGACGTTGGCCTGGCCGCTACCCAGGTTGGCCGTTAAATTCAGGCCATCGGTCTCGTTGACGGTGAGGTTGCCGTTGGAAGTGGTGGCGACCAGGTTGGTGAGGCTGGTGTTAAGGGTGGCGTTGCCGCCGTTGGTGTTGAAAGTTCCGGTGTTGCCGGCCACGCTGGTGCCGGTCAGGTCGCCATTGGTGGTGACGGTGACATTGCCGGTAGTGTTGGTCGACAGCGTCAGCGAGTCGGTCTCGTTGAGGGTGATGTTGCCACCGGCGATAGCGTTGAGGGTGTCGACCGTGGTGTTGAGGTTGGTCGAGCCAGCCGAATTGGTGTTGACGGTCGTGCCGGTGAGTTGGCCGCCACTGATGTTGCCCGAGGTGGTGGTCAAGTTGGTGGTGCCGGTCACGTTAGTGTTGCCCAGCGTCATCGTTCCACCCGCGGTCACGTCAGCGTTGCCGCCCACGGTGCCGCTCAGGTTGAGGGCGTTGGTCTCGTTGATGCTGAGGTCTTCGCCCGTGGCCGCCACCAGGCTGACCACGCTGGTGTTCAGGCTGGCGTTGCCGGCCGAGGTCACGGTCAGGGTGTTGGTGGTCACCGGGCCGCCGTTGATGTCACCACTGGTGGTGGTGAGAGCGGTGTTGCCCGAGGTGGCGGTGACGCCGTTGACGGTGATGGTGCCGCCGGCGGTCACGTCGACATCGCCAGTGGTGGAGGTGGCCGTCAGGGCCAGGGCGTCGGCTTCGTCGACCGTCAGGTTGCCCACCGAGGTGGCTACCAGGGTGCCCACGTTGGTCATCACGTCGATGAGGCCGGCCGAGTTCAGGGTCAGGTTGTTGGCCGTGGTGGTGCCCGACGAGGTGATGTTGCCGGTGGTGGTAGTCACCGACATGTTATTGAAGTTGCCCAGGGTGCCCAGGTCGACCGAGTCGCCCAGGGTCAGGGTGAAATCTTGGGTGCCGGTGGCGTTGATGGCCAGGCCGTCGGTCTCGTTGATGGTGATGTTGCCGTTGACGGCGACCACGTTGAGGGTGTTGACGGTGGTGTTGAGGTTGACGTTGTCGTCGGCGGTGGCGTTGAGGTTGTTGGCCACCACCTGACCGCCGGTCAAATCGCCCATCGCCGTGGTGAGGTTGACGTTGCCGGTGGTGTTGACGCCGATGACGGCCATCGCGTCGCCGCTGTTGACGGTGATGGTGCCGCCGCCGGTGGACACGGCCGCCAGCGTCAAGCTGTCGGTCTCGTTGGCCAGGATGTCGCCGCCAGCAGTGGCGTTGAGGGTGCCCACGGTGGTGTTGAGGCTGGTGTTGCCGGCCGAGTTGGTGGTCAGCACGTTGGTGGTGACCGGGCCGCCGGTGATGTCGCCGCTGGAAGTGGTCAGGTCTACATCGCCAGCGTTGGCACTCACGTTGTTGACGGTGATGGTGCCACCGGCGTTCACGTCGACACTGCCGCCGGTGGAGGTCGCGTTGAGGGCGACCGCGTCGGCTTCGTTGATGGCCAGGTCGCCGACCGAGGTGGCCACCAGGGTGCCCACGTCGGTAATAAGATTGAGGGTGCCGGCCGAGTTGGCCGTCAGCATGTTGGCGGTCACCGTGCCGCCGGTGATGTTGCCACTGGTGGTGGTGAGGGTGGCGTTGCCGGTGGTGGTGGCGTTGGCCACCGTCAGGCTGCCTCCGGCGGTGACGTCGATCTCGCCGCTGCCCGTGTTGGCGTTGAGCGTGAGGGCGTCGCTCTCGTTGACGGTCAGGTTGCCGTTCGAGGTGGTGGCCACCATGGTGGTGAGGCTGGTATTGAGGGTGGCGTTGCCGCCGTTGGTGGTGAACGTTCCCGTGTTGCCGGCGATGCTGGTGCCGGTGACATCCCCGTTGGTGATGACGTTGACGTTGCCGCTGGTGTTGGTGGACAGGGTCAGGGCATCGGTCTCGTTGAGGGTGATGTCGCCACCGGCCACCGCATTCACGGTGTCGACGGTGGTATTAAGATTGGTGTTGCCGGCCGAGTTGGTGGTCACCGTAGTGCCGGTCAACAGGCCGCCGCTGATGTCGCCGCTGGTGGTGGTCAGGTCGGTGGTGCCGGTGACGGTGGTGTTGCCCAGGGTCATCGAACCGCCCGAGGTGACGTCGGCATCGCCGCCGACGGTGCCGCTCAGGTTGAGGGCGTCGGTCTCGTTGACGGTGAGGTTGTCGGTGGTGTTGGCCACCAGGCTGACCACGCTGGTGTTCAGGCTGGCGTTGCCGGCCGAGGTCACGGTCAGGGTGTTGGTGGCCACCGGGCCGCCGTTGATGTCGCCACTGGTGGTGGTCAGCGCAGCGTTACCCGAGGTGGCGCTCACGCCGTTGACGGTGATGGTGCCGCCAGCGGTCACGTCGACATCGCCGGTGGTGGAGGTGGCCGTCAGGGCCAGAGCATCGGCTTCGTTGACGGTGAGGTTGCCCACCGAAGTGGCTACCAGGGTGCCGACATCGGTCATCACGTTGATGAGCCCGGCCGAGTTCAGGGTCAGGTTGTTGGCCGTGGTGGTGCCCGACGAGGTGATGTTGCCGGTGGTGGTGGTGACCGACATGTTATTGAAGTTGCCCAGGGTGCCCAGGTCGACCGAGTCGCCCAGGGTCAGGGTGAAATCTTGGCTGCCGGTGGCGTTGATGGCCAGACCGTCGGTCTCGTTGATGGTGATGTTGCCGTTGACGGCGACCACGTAGAGGGTGTTGACGGTGGTGTTGAGGTTGACGTTGTCGTCGGCGGTGGCGTTGAGGTTGTTGGCCACTACCTGACCGCCGGTCAAATCACCCATGGCCGTGGTCAGGTTGACGTTGCCGGTGGTGTTGACGCCAATGACGGCCATCGCGTCGCCGCTGTTGACGGTGATGGTGCCGCCCCCGGTGGACACGGCCGCCAGGGTCAAGCTGTCGGTTTCGTTAGCCAGGATGTCGCCGCCGGCGGTGGCGTTGAGGGTGCCCACGGTGGTGTTGAGGCTGGTGTTGCCGGCCGAGTTGGTGGTCAGCACGTTGGTGGTGACCGGGCCGCCGGTGATGTCGCCAGCCGAGGTGGTCAGGTCGGCGTTGCCCGAGGTGGCACTCACGTTGTTGACGGTGATGGTGCCACCGGCGTTCACGTCGACACTGCCGCCGGTCGAGGTCGCGTTGAGGGCGACCGCGTCGGCTTCGTTGACGGCCAGGTCGCCGACCGAGGTGGCCACCAGGGTGCCCACGTCGGTAATAAGATTGAGAGTGCCGGCCGAGTTGGCCGTCAACATGTTGGCGGTCACGGTGCCGCCGGTGATGTTGCCACTGGTGGTGGTGAGGGTGGCGTTGCCGGTGGTGGTGGCGTTGGCCACGGTCAGGCTGCCTCCGGCGGTGACATCGATCTCGCCGCTGCCGGTGTCGGCATTGAGGGTGAGGGCGTCGCTCTCGTTGACGGTGAGGTTGCCGTTCGAGGTAGTGGCCACCAGGGTGGTGAGGCTGGTATTGAGGGTGGCGTTGCCGCCGTTGGTGGTGAACGTTCCCGTGTTGCCAGCGATGCTGGTGCCGGTCACATCCCCGTTGGTGATGACGTTGACGTTGCCCGTGGTGTTGGTCGACAGCGTCAGGGCATCGGTCTCGTTGAGAGTGATGTCGCCACCGGCCACCGCATTCACGGTGTCGACGGTGGTATTAAGATTGGTGTTGCCGGCCGAGTTGGTGTTCACCGTAGTGCCGGTCAACAGGCCGCCGCTGATGTCGCCGCTGGTGGTGGTCAGGTCGGTGGTGCCGGTGACGGTGGTATTGCCCAGGGTCATCGAACCGCCCGAGGTGACATCGGCATCGCCGCCCACCGTGCCGCTCAGGTTGAGGGCGTCGGTCTCGTTGACGGTGAGGTTGTCGGTGGTGTTGGCCACCAGGTTGGTGACGGTGGTGTTCAGGCTGGCGTTGCCGGCCGAGGTCACCGTCAGGGTGTTGGTGGCCACCGGGCCGCCGTTGATGTCACCACTGGTGGTGGTCAGCGCAGCGTTACCCGAGGTGGCGCTCACGCCGTTGACGGTGATGGTGCCGCCAGCGGTCACGTCGACATCGCCAGTGGTGGAGGTGGCCGTCAGGGCCAGGGCGTCGGCTTCGTTGACGGTGAGGTTGCCCACCGAGCTCGCCACCAGGGTGCCCACATCGGTCATCACGTTGATGAGGCCGGCCGAGTTGAGGTTCAAGTTATTGGCCGTGGTGGTGCCCGACGAAGTGATGTTGCCGGTGGTGGTGGTGACCGACATGTTGTTGAAGTTGCCCAGGGTGCCCAGGTCGACCGAGTCGCCCAGGGTCAGGGTGAAATCTTGGGTGCCGGTGGCGTTGATGGCCAGGCCATCGGTCTCGTTGATGGTGATGTTGCCGTTGACGGCGACCACGTTGAGGGTGTTGACCGTGGTGTTGAGGTTGACGTTGTCGTTGGCGGTGGCGTTGAGGTTGTTGGCCACCACCTGACCGCCGGTCAAATCGCCCATCGCCGTGGTGAGGTTGACGTTGCCGGTGGTGTTGACGCCGATCACGGCCATCGCGTCGCCGCTGTTGACGGTGACGGTGCCGCCGCCGGTGGACACGGCCGCCAGCGTCAAGCTGTCGGTTTCGTTAGCCAGGATGTCGCC
Source organism: Vulcanimicrobiota bacterium (assembly GCA_050250895.1). Classification (GTDB taxonomy): domain Bacteria; phylum Vulcanimicrobiota; class Xenobia; order Xenobiales; family JADMJV01; genus CAYRFU01. The sequence continues at coordinate 18,854 of JBFWNU010000012.1, forward strand.
GCCGGCGGTGGCGTTGAGGGTGCCCACGGTGGTGTTGAGGCTGGTGTTGCCGGCCGAGTTGGTGGTCAGCACGTTGGTGGTGACCGGTCCGCCGGTGATGTCGCCAGCCGAGGTGGTCAGGTCGGCGTTGCCCGAGGTGGCACTCACGTTGTTGACGGTGATGGTGCCACCGGCGCTCACGTCGACACTGCCGCCGGTCGAGGTCGCGTTGAGGGCGACCGCGTCGGCTTCGTTGATGGCCAGGTCGCCGACCGAGGTGGCCACCAGGGTGCCCACGTCGGTAATAAGATTGAGGGTGCCGGCCGAGTTGGCCGTTAGCATGTTGGCGGTCACGGTGCCGCCGGTGATGTTGCCACTGGTGGTGGTGAGGGTGGCGTTGCCGGTGGTGGTGGCGTTGGCCACCGTCAGGCTGCCTCCGGCGGTGACGTCGATCTCGCCGCTGCCGGTGTCGGCGTTGAGGGTGAGGGCGTCGCTCTCGTTGACGGTCAGGTTGCCGTTCGAGGTGGTGGCCACCAGGGTGGTGAGGCTGGTATTGAGGGTGGCGTTGCCGCCGTTGGTGGTGAAAGTTCCCGTGTTGCCGGCGATGCTGGTGCCGGTGACATCCCCGTTGGTGATGACGTTGACGTTGCCGCTGGTGTTGGTGGACAGGGTCAGGGCATCGGTCTCGTTGAGGGTGATGTCGCCACCGGCCACCGCATTCACGGTGTCGACGGTGGTATTAAGATTGGTGTTGCCGGCCGAGTTGGTGGTCACCGTAGTGCCGGTCAACAGGCCGCCGCTGATGTCGCCGCTGGTGGTGGTCAGGTCGGTGGTGCCGGTGACGGTGGTGTTGCCCAGGGTCATCGAACCGCCCGAGGTGACGTCGGCATCGCCGCCGACGGTGCCGCTCAGGTTGAGGGCGTCGGTCTCGTTGACGGTGAGGTTGTCGGTGGTGTTGGCCACCAGGCTGACCACGCTGGTGTTCAGGCTGGCGTTGCCGGCCGAGGTCACGGTCAGGGTGTTGGTGGCCACCGGGCCGCCGTTGATGTCACCACTGGTGGTGGTCAGCGCAGCGTTACCCGAGGTGGCGCTCACGCCGTTGACGGTGATGGTGCCGCCAGCGGTCACGTCCACATTGCCGGTAGTCGAGGTGGCCGTCAGAGCCAGCGCATCGGCCTCGTCGACGGTCAGGTCGCCCACCGAGGTGGCCACCAGAGTGCCGACATCGGTCATCACGTTGATGAGGCCGGCCGAGTTGAGGTTCAAGTTGTTGGCCGTGGCGGTGCCCGACGAGGTGATGTTGCCGGTGGTGGTGGTGACCGACATGTTGTTGAAGTTACCCAGGGTCGACAGGTCGACCGAGTCGCCCAGGGTCAGGGTGAAATCTTGGGTGCCGGTGGCGTTGATGGCCAGGCCATCGGTCTCGTTGATGGTGATGTTGCCGTTGACGGCGACCACGTTGAGGGTGTTGACGGTGGTGTTGAGGTTGACGTTGTCGTCGGCGGTGGCGTTGAGATTGTTGGCCACCACCTGACCGCCGGTCAAATCGCCCATCGCCGTGGTGAGGTTGACGTTGCCGGTGGTGGTGACGCCGATCACGGCCATCGCGTCGCCGCTGTTGACGGTGACGGTGCCGCCGCCGGTGGACACGGCCGCCAGGGTCAAGCTGTCGGTTTCGTTAGCCAGGATGTCGCCGCCGGCGGTGGCGTTGAGGGTGCCCACGGTGGTGTTGAGGCTGGTGTTGCCGGCCGAGTTGGTGGTCAGCACGTTGGTGGTGACCGGGCCGCCGGTGATGTCGCCGCTGGAAGTGGTCAGGTCTACATCGCCAGCGTTGGCACTCACGTTGTTGACGGTGATGGTGCCACCGGCGCTCACGTCGACACTGCCGCCGGTCGAGGTCGCGTTGAGCGCGACCGCGTCGGCTTCGTTGACGGCCAGGTCGCCGACCGAGGTGGCCACCAGGGTGCCCACGTCGGTAATAAGATTGAGGGTGCCGGCCGAGTTGGCCGTCAGCATGTTGGCGGTCACGGTGCCGCCGGTGAGGTTGCCACTGGTGGTGGTGAAGGTGGCGTTGCCGGTGGTGGTGGCGTTGGCCACGGTCAGGCTGCCTCCGGCGGTGACGTCGATCTCGCCGCTGCCGGTGTCGGCGTTAAGGGTCAGGGCGTCGCTCTCGTTGACGGTCAGGTTGCCGTTCGAGGTGGTGGCCACCAGGGTGGTGAGGCTGGTATTGAGGGTGGCGTTGCCGCCGTTGGTGGTGAAAGTTCCCGTGTTGCCGGCGATGCTGGTGCCGGTGACATCCCCGTTGGTGATGACGTTGACGTTGCCCGTGGTGTTGGTCGACAGGGTCAGGGCGTCGGTCTCGTTGAGGGTGATGTCGCCGCCGGCCACCGCATTCACCGTGTCGACGGTGGTGTTGAGGTTGGTGTTGCCGGCCGAGTTCGTGTTCACCGTGGTGCCGGTCAACAGGCCGCCGCTGATGTCGCCGCTGGTGGTGGTCAGGTCGGTGGTGCCGGTGACGGTGGTATTGCCCAGGGTCATCGAGCCGCCCGAGGTGACGTCGGCATCGCCGCCGACGGTGCCGCTCAGGTTGAGGGCGTCGGTCTCGTTGACGGTGAGGTTGTCGGTGGTGTTGGCCACCAGGTTGGTGACGGTGGTGTTCAGGCTGGCGTTGCCGGCCGAGGTCACCGTCAGGGTGTTGGTGGCCACGGGGCCGCCGTTGATGTCACCACTGGTGGTGGTCAGCGCAGCGTTGCCCGAGGTGGCGCTCACGCCGTTGACGGTGATGGTGCCGCCAGCGGTCACGTCGACATCGCCGGTGGTGGAGGTGGCCGTCAGGGCCAGAGCATCGGCTTCGTCGACGGTGAGGTCGCCCACCGAGGTGGCCACCAGAGTGCCGACATCGGTCATCACGTTGATGAGGCCGGCGGAGTTGAGGTTCAAGTTGTTGGCGGCGGTGGTGCCCGATGAGGTGATGTTGCCGGTGGTGGTGGTCACCGCGATGTTGTTGAAGCCGCCCAGAGTCGACAGGTCAACCGAGTCGCCGACGGTCAGATTGAGGTCGCCAGGGCCTGAGGCGTTCAGGGTGAGGGTGTCGGTCTCGTTGATCGTGATGTTGCCGCCGGCCACTGCGTTGAGGGTGTTGACGGTGGTGCTGATGTCGAGGTCGTTGGCCGCGTTGGCGTTGAGGGTGTCGGCCGAGATCAGGCCACCGGTCAGGTCGCCGCTGTTGGTGGTGAGATTGGCCGTGCCGCCCAGAGTGGTCACACCGGCCACTACCATGGTGTCACCGCTGGTGATCGTGATGGGACCGCCGGTATTGGAAGTGGCCGTGACCGTCAGCCCGTCGGCTTCGAGCACGTCGATGGCGCCGTTGGCCACGGCCGTCAAGGTGTTGACCATGGTCTGCACGTTGATCAGGCCGTTGGCGTCGAGGTTGGCGGTGTCGGCCACCATGGTCGCGACGCTCGAGATGTTGCCGCCCGTCGAGGTAAGATTGAGGCTGCCGCCGGTGCCGGCGTTAAGATTGGTCCAGCCGATGTTGCCCCCGGCCGTGACGGCGATATCACTGCCCGAGGTGATAATGTCGAGCACCACATCGTCGGCTTCGTTGACGGTGACATTGCCGCCGCCCACCCCGGCGGTGGTGAAGTTGGTTACGGTCGTGTTGACGCTGATGTCGCCGCCGTTCGAGTTGAGAGTAGCCGAGTTGGCTACGAGGCCCGGGCTGGTGATCAGTCCGGTGGCCACCACCGAGACGTTGTTGGCGGTGTTGGTGGCGATACTGAGGCCGTCGGTTTCGGTGACGCTGATGTTGCCACCGGCGATAGCGCTCATGGTGTTGACCGTGGTGGTCAGGGTGGTGTTGCCTGAAGAATTGGTGTTCAGGGTGTCGGCGTTGACCAGGCCGCCGGTGATGTTGCCGGCCGGAGTGGTGATGGTGACCGTGTTCGGGGTGGTCACCCCCAGGATATTCAGCGAACCCGTCTGACTGAGCAGGTCGATGTTGCCACCCACTGACTGGGCCGTCACGTCGAGGTCGTCGAGTTCGTTGACGGTCAGGTTGCCGTTGGCGATGGCGTTGAGGGTGGAAGCGTTGGTCTGAACGTTGATGGTGCCGGCCGAATTGAGGCTGATGTCGTTGGCGTTGCTGGTGGCCGACGAGGTGATGTTGCCGGTGGTGGTAGTCACGTCGATGGTGGCAAAGCCAGCCAGGGTGGCCAGATCCACGCTGTCGCCGACGATCAAGGTGAAGGCGTTGGGACCGGTGGCACTGGTGATGTTGATGCTGTCGGTCTCGTTGACACTGATGTTGCTGGTGGCCGAAGTGACGTTCAGGCTGTTGACGGTGGTGGTGATGTCGACCAGTCCGCCAGCGTTGGCGGTCAGCAAGTCGGTGGTGATCAGCCCACCAGTGAGGGCTCCCCCGGCGATAAGGGTGGTGTCGCGGCCGGCGGTGTTGGTAATGCTGCCGGCCACCATCAGGTCGCCGGTCGAATTCACCAGGATGTTGCCGCCGGTGGCGTTGCCGGTGAAGGTGATGTGGCCGACACCAGTGTTGGAAAGATCGATGTTGCCGGCGGTGGTGGTCAAGTTGGCCGACACCCCGTCGGCCTCGCTGATGGTCATATCGCCGGCCGAGGTGGCCACGATGTTCCCCGCGTCGGTGGTAAGAGCGAGAGGACCGGACCCGGACGATACCGTCAGAGTGCCGGGGGCGACCAGCGTGACTCCGCTGGTGACCTGGCCCGGCGTGGTGGCGGTGATGTTGGTGAAGCCGGTGGCGCCGGCGATGTTGAGCACGCCCGAGCCGGCCGAGGCGTTGAAGTCGCCGGTGCCGGTGGCGTCGATGCTAAGCGAGTTAACGTCGTTCACGGTCACGTTGCCGGTGGCGTTGATGGTGGCCAGGGTCACGTTGGTGGTGATGTTGACGTTGACGGCCGTATTGACGGCCACGGTGCTAGAGTTGATGGTGCCGCCGGTCACGTCGCCGGTGGCGTTGAGCACGGCCACGGTGGCGCCGGTGATCCCGGTGATGTTCAGGTTGCCGCCCGATTGGGCCAGCACGGTCGCGGCGCCGCTACCGGTGACGCCCAGATTTACGTCGTCGAGTTCATCGACGAAAATCGAGTTGCCACCAGTGACGTTGAGGTTGGTGGCGTCGGTCTGGATGTTGACCTGGCCCGTGCCGGCGTTGAGGTTGGCCGTGCCCGCCGAGATGCGCGAGGCGCCCGAGTTGACGTTGCCACTGGCGGTCAGGTTAAAGGTGTTGGGGGTGTCAACATCATTGATGGTGAGAGCGTTCGTCTCGTTGATGGTGATGTTGCCGCCCGCGCCGGCATCGAGGCTGGCGATGGTGGTGTTGAGGTTGATGTCGTTGCCGGCGTCCACGATCAGCTGCGAAGTGGCGGCCGTGACCGTACCAGTCAGGCTGCCGGCCAGCGAGCTGAGGGTTACGGTGCCGGGACTGGTGATATTGACGTTGGCGTCGTCGGCCTCGTTGAGGGTGATGGTGCCGGTGGTGGTGTTGGCGTTGAGGTTGGTCACCGCCGTGTTGAGCGGGCCGATGCCGCTGGAAGCTTGCAGGTCGAGAGTGTTGCCGCTGACCACCCCCGGACCGCTGATGGTGCTGGTGGTCGAGGTCAGGCTGACGTCGCCGGTGGTAGCGGTCACGGTGTTAGCGGTGAGAGCGCCCCCGGCCGTTACATCGATGTTGCCCGTGGTCGAGGCGGCGGTCAAGTCGAGGGCGTTGGCCTCGCTGACAGTCAGGTCGCCGACCGAGGTGGCCACCAGGGTGCCGACATCGGTCATGACGTTGATCAGGCCGGCCGAGTTCAGATTCAGGTTGGTGGCGCTGGTGATGCCCGACGAGGTGATGTTGCCGGTGGTGGTGGTCACCGCAATGTTGGTGAAGCCGCCCAGGGTGGCCAAATCCACCGAGTCGCCCACGGTGAGGTCGAGGTCGCCAGGGCCGGTGGCGTTGAGGGCCAGGGCGTCAGACTCGTTGATGACGATGTTGCCGGTGGTGGCTACCGCGTTGAGCGTGTTGACGGTAGTGACCAGGTTCAGGCTGTCCCCGGTGGCGTTAAGATTGTTGGCTATGATGGTGCCGCCCGTGATGGCACCCATGCTGGTAGAGAGATTGGCGTTGCCGGTGGTGTTGACCCCGCTCACCGTCATGGCGTCGCCGCTGGTGACGTTGATGGTGCCGCCGCCGGTGGAGTTGGCGGTCAGGTCGAGGCCGTCGCTCTCGGTCACGTTGATGTTGCCGGCCGAGGTTGCGTTGAGGGCCGTGACGGTAGTGCCCAGAGTGGTGTTGCCGGCCGAGTTGGTGGTCAAGGTGCCGGTGACCACCGGACCGCCGGTGAGGTCACCGCTGGTGGTGGTCAGGCTAGCGTTGCCGGCACTGGCAGTCACGCTGCTGACCGTCATGGCGCCACCCGAGGTGACGTTGACGTTGCCAGCGGTGGAGGTGGCCGTCAGGTCGAGGGCGCTGGCCTCGTTGATAGTCAGGTTGCCCACCGAGCTCGCCACCAGGGTGCCGACATCGGTAATCAGGTTGATGGTGCCGGCCGAGTTGGCGGTCAGTTGACTGGAGGTGACCGTGCCGCCGGTGATGTCGCCAGCGCTGGTGGTCAAGCTGGTGTTGCCGGTGGTGGTGACGCCCGCCACACTGATGGTGCCGCCACTGGTCACGTCGACCTCGCCGCTACCACTGTTGGCCGTCAGGCCCAGACCGTCGGTCTCGTTGACGGTAAGATTGCCGTTCGAAGTAGTGGCCACCAGCGTGGTCAGACTGGTATTGAGGGTGGCGTTGCCGCCGTTGGTGATGAAAGTTCCGGTGTTGCCGACGATGCTGGTGCCGGTGACGTCGCCCATGGTGGTGATGTTGACGTTGCCGGTGCTGTTGGTCGACAGGGTCAGCGAGTCGGTCTCGGTGATGGTGACGCCGCCGCCGGCGATGGCCGAAAGGGTGTCGATGTCGGTGGTCAGGCTGGTGTTGCCGGCCGAATTGGTGGTCACCGACGTGCCGGTCAGCGTGCCGCCGTTGATGTCTCCGCTGGTGGTGGTCAGGCTGGTGGTGCCCGTGACGTCGGTATTGCCCAGGGTGAGAGTGCCACCCGAGGTGACATCGGCATCGCCGCCCACCGTGCCGCTCAAGACCAGGGTATTGGCCTCGTTGATGGTCAGATTACCGGTGGTGTTGGCCACCAGACCGGCCGCGCTGGTGTTCAGGCTGGCGTTGCCGGCCGAAGTAAGATTCAGGGTGTTGGTGGCCACCGTGCCACCGTTGATGTCGCCGCTGGTGGTGGTCAAGACGGCGTTGCCGGCGTTGGCCGTGACACCGTTGACGGTGAGGGTGCCGCCGGCCGTTGCAAAGACATTGCCGGTGGTCGAAGTGGCCGTCAGGGCCAGGGCGTCGGCCTCGGTCACGTTGAGGTTGCCGACCGAGGTGGCCACCAGAGTTCCGACATCGGTCATCACGTTGATAATGCCGGCCGAGTTGAGGGTCAAGTTGGTGGCGCTGGTGGTGCCCGACGAGGTGATGTTGCCGGTGGTGGTGGTCACCGAAATGTTGGTGAAGCCACCCAGGGTGGCCAGGTCGACCGAGTCGCCCACGGTCAGGTCGAGGTCGCCAGGACCGGTGGCGTTGAGGCCCAGGGCGTCGGACTCGTTGATGACGATATTGCCGGTGTTCGCGATGGCGTTGAGGGTGTTGACGGTGGTGACCAGATTCAGGCTGTCGCCGGTGGCGTTAAGGTTGTCAGCCGTGATGGTGCCGCCGGTGATGGCGCCCATGCTGGTCGAAAGATTGGCGTTACCGGTGGTGGTGACGCCGTTGACGGCCATGGCGTCGCCGCTGGTAACGTTGATGGTACCGCCGCCGGTCGAGTTGGCCGCCAGGTTGAGTCCGTCGGTCTCGGTAATATTGATGTTGCCGCCGGCGGTGGCGTTCAGACTGGTGACCGCGGTATCGAGGGCGGTATTGGCTGCCGAGTTGGTGGTCAGCGTGCCCGTGGCCACCGGGCCGCCCAACAGGTCGCCGCTGGTGGTGGTCAGGCTGGCGTTACCCGAGGTAGCGTTCACGCTGGTGACGCTCATGGAACCGCCCGAGGTCAGGTTGACGCTGCCACCGGTGGAGGTGGCCGTGACCGTGAGAGCGTCGGCTTCGTTGACGGTCAGGTTGCCGGCGGCCGCGGCCACCAGGGTGCCGATATCGGTGATCAGGTTGATGGTACCGGCCGAGTTGGCCGTCAACTGGCTCGAAGTGACGGTGCCGCCGGTAATGTTGCCAGCGCTGGTGGTCAGGCTGGTATTGCCGGTGGTGGTGACGCCGGCCACGTTGATGGTGCCGCCGCTGGTCACATGAACCTCGCCAGTGCCGGCGTTGGCGGTCAGGCTGAGACCATCGGCCTCGTTGACGGTGAGGTTGCCGTTCGAGGTGGTGGCGATCAAAGTGGTCAGGCTGGTGGTGAGGGTGGCGTTGCCGCCGTTAGTGATGAAGGTTCCTGTGTTGCCAGCGATGCTGGTTCCGGTCACATCGCCGTTGGTGGTGATGTTGACGTTACCGGGCGTGTCGGTCGAGAGCATCAACGAGTCGGTCTCGTTGATGGTGATGTTGCCGCCAGCGATGGCCGAAAGGGTGTCGACGGTGGTGTTGAGACTCGTGTTAGCGGCCGAATTCGTGTTGAGGGTGCCGGCCGTGACCGTGCCAGTGAGGTCGCCCATCGAGGTGGTAAGGGTGGCCGTGCCGCTGCTGACGTTGACGTTGGCATTGAGTCCGTTGGCCTCGGTGATGTTGACTCCGACGCCGGTGGCCACGAGGTTGGCGATGTCGGTACTGAGGGTGACAAAGCCAGCCGGGGTCAGGGTGGTCAAAGTGTTGGCCGTGACGGTGCCGCCGTTGATGTTACCGTCACCAACCGTCAGAGTGACGTTTCCGCTGGTGGAGACGGTATTGAGGGTCTGGGTGCCGCCACTGGCCACCGAGATATCGCCGTTGGTGCTGGTGACGGTCAGATCGGTGATGCTGTCCTGCTCATTGAGGATGATGCCGTTGGTCGCCGCCACGTTCAGCACGTCGGCGTCGGTCATCAGGTTCAGGCTGGTGGCGGAGTTCAGGTTCAGGGTCGAGGCGACGAGCGGGGCGCTGCTGGTGATGGCTCCCACCGTCGAGGTGAGCCCGATGGTGTCGAATCCGGCCGCGGTGACCACGTTGATGGTGGCTCCCGACCCATCCAGGGTGGTAGTGCCGGTGCCCAGCGCGTTGAGGTTGACGGTTCCGCCTCCCACGTCATTGAAGCTGGCGCCGGTATTGGCAAAAAGATTGAGGGTGTCGCCGACCGAGGTCTGTAGGCCGGTGATGGAATTGGCGCTGGCCGACACATTGGTTCCGCTGACGGTGCCACCGACAGCGCTACTGATGTCGCCCACATTGGAGGTCAAGAAAACCTCGCCGGTGGTGCTGATGCCAGGAGCGAGAATCATCAGGTTGTCATTGGCGAAAAGATCGATGTCTCCGCCGCCGGTGCTGACGGCGCTGGCGTCGAGGTCGTCGTTTTCGAAGACGCTGATGTTGCCGCTGGCGTTAGCTATCAGGGTATTGAGGGTGGTGCCGACCACGATGTCGCCGCCGGCAGTCAGATCGGCCATGTCTCCGATGAGAGTGGTGCCCATCGTGATGTCGCCGCCAGCAGTCAGATCGATCGTGTCCCCCATGATGGTGGCGAAGGCCTGGGAGGGGCCGATGTCGCCGCTCGAGTTGAGCGTGACGTTGCCGGTGCCGGCGTCGAGAAGATTGACACCCAGGTCATTACTGACGCCCTGGGTGGTGATGGTCACGTCGCCGCCCGCGGATTGCACATCGAAAACATTGATGGCATCGGGGTCGACCACGGTCACGTTGCCGCCCGCGGTGTTGGCCGTCAGGTCGAGGATGTCGGCGTTGGCCAGATTGATGTCGCCGCCGTTGGTAGTGAGGTCGACCCCGTCGATGACCAGCCCTGAGCTGGTGACGGCCCCGTTGGCGATCAGGGTTAGGGCGCTGGCCGTGCCGGCCACATCCAGTCCGTCGGTTTCGTTGATGCTGACCAGGCTGCCGTTGATCAGGTTGAGGCTGGTCACGTTGGTGGTCAGGTTGGCATTGTTGGCCGCGTCGATATTCAGGGTCGCGGCGTTGACCGTGCCACTCGAACTGATGTTCCCGCTGGAGGTCGTCAGCGTAGCCACCGTGGCCGCGTCGAGCACGGCTACCATCATGTCGCCGTCGGTGGCGATGCTCACCGCCCCGGCGGCGCTGGTTGCCTGGATGGTGAGCGGCGAGCCACCCACATCGTTGAAGCTGAGATCGCCCGTGGCCATGCCCGTGAAAGAAGTGGTAATGGCAGAGTCGACCAGGTCGATGGTGCTGCCGTTGACGGTCAGGGTGTCCGCTGTGATACCGAAGCCGGTCACCGCATTTGTGCTGTCGATGGTAAGGTCGGTCCCGGTCAAGTCGGCGCTGCTCACGTCGACGGCCGCGCTGGTGTGGAACGTCACCGGAGTCGAAAAGATGACGTCGAGGGTCCCACCCGGCATCTGGAAGTAGTCGAAGAAGTCACCCCCAAAGGCGGTGATGAGGACGGCTCCGTCGCTGGCAGTCACCTCTAATGCCGCGTTCGAGAAATTGTCGATGTCGACATTGGCTACCCCGGAAGTCACGACGTTGAGCAGGGTGTCCACATCGACTTCAAGCGGGTTCAAGCCTCCATCAGCAAAGATGGTATCGGCGGTGAGGTTGGCGGTGTTTGCGAACAACACCGGACCCTCGTTGGTAAGACCGTTGAGGGTGGCGGCGGTGAGGTTGACGGTATTGCCTTCGATGTAGTCGAAGGTGATGGTTTGACCCGGAGCGCTGATTTCGACCGTGTCGCCGAGCGCACCCACCAGTCGGATGTCGTTGATTCCGTCGTTGCTCAGGTAGATATTGCCGGGGAACTCGCCTCCCTCAGCGAAGACGGCCACATCGGGTCCGATGGCGATGGGGTTGGCCGGCGTCCCGATGTCGCCCACATCAGCGTAAAGGTAGATGGAACTTTCGTCGAGCCCGAGCAGGTTGACGGTGGCGGGCCCGGCCAGGATGGTGGTGCCCACGATGTCGAGGGAGAATCCCGGTGAGATACCCTGGGCGTGAACCACCTGATCGACGGTGACGGTTCCGAAGGTGGCAATGAGCGCGTCTTGCACGATCGTCAGCGCCGTGCCGTTGGCCGAATCCCCCAGCTGAATGTCGCCCAAACCGTTGTCGACGAAGAGGTCAAAGCTGCCGGTGCCGGTCGGACTGGTGAGGATGTTGACGTTCGTGTTGAGGGGGGCGCCATAGCCGTCACCACCCTGCACCAGGGCCAGGCTCAAGGTGTTGGCAGTGATGGTGCCGCTGCCGGTGCCCAAGGTGCCGCCTCGGAGTTCGAGGTCGTGGGCGCCGACGTTGATGCCCGTGGCGCCCACCGAGGCATCCTGGCTGTTGAGGTCGAGGTTGAGGTCGGCGGTGGGCAGATTGACGTCGAGAGTCTGGAACGAGTCGTCATAGCTGACCACCGTACTCCCGTTCTCGATGACGGTGATATGGCCGGCGCTGGTGCCCACGCTCAGGACGTTGAGCACCTGGTCGGCTACGGTAATGTCGATGTTGCCGAACCCGGTGACCTGAAAATTGCCGTTCTGGAGGCTGCCGGCGGTGTTGATGGTGATATCGGCGTTCTGAGTGCGAATGACGGTGGTGGGGTCGACGAAGAAGATGCCGTTCGTGGCCCCGGCGTTGGTCGTCGTCATGGCAAACGAGACCCCGTCTTGCAAGTCCAATATGCCGCCGTTGAGGGCGTTGACCTGAATACCATCGGTGGTCATCAGGGCGATGGGCGTGACCATGGCCTCGAGATCGTCCTGGTAGACCGTGTTCAAGGCGCCCATATTGGCGCCGGCCTCGAGGGTGAGAGTGATGGGGTCGAGCAAGAACAAACCGTGACCGTCGACGCCGCGAGCATCGACCGCGCCGGCCCACCGGATGGAACCACCACTTTGCTCGATGAAGCCACCCTGCCCGCTGGTGCCAGAATGCGCCTCGAGGCGGCTGCCCCGTTCGGTCATGGAAAGACCGTCCGAGAGGACTTTGACGCTGCCGCCATCGGAGTTGGCTCCCTGGCCGTTGGCGCTGAGCACGCCGGTGGCGGTGAGCACGGTAGCCCGGGTCGAGTCCATGATGATCGAACCGCCGTCGGCGTTGGTCGCTCCGTTGGCCTGGATGGTTCCGCTGTTGACGGCCACCCCTCGGGCGCCGCTGATGACGACCTGGCCGTCGACCACCTGCAGACTGCCGCCCTCGACCATGCCCGGATTCGAGATCACGTTGGCCAGGATCTGGCTGACCGACGCCTGGTCCATCACAATGATGTTCTTGTCGGTGGGAATGTCCCGGACCTGAAAATTCATCAGGCCGGTGCCGTCGAAGCTGACCACCGCTTCGGTTCCAGCCCCGATGGCCACCTGGCCGAGGTTGGCCACGATCAGGCCCTCGTTCGAGACCAACGGTGCGATCAAGGCTACGAATCCGTTGTCGAGCACGCGAATGGTGCCCTGGTTGACGATGGAGGCCAACATCTTGTCGTTGACCTGGGTGAATACTTGATTGCCGTTGAGGAAGTCTTCGTCGCGGATGTCGAGCGTGCTGGCCGTGAAACTGCCCACATCGACGAGGGCATCGCGTCCCACCACGATCCCGTTAGGATTGATCAAGAAGATCTGGCCGTTGGCCTTGAGAGCGCCGAGAATCTCGGAGGGGTCCTGGCCCACCACGCGGTTGAGCACGGCCGCCAGACTGTTGGGTTGGATGAAGTGGACCAGTTCGCCAACATCGATGCTGAAACCGTTCCAGTTGATGATCGTCTTCTGACCGCTCTGGACGATCGTCATGGTGTTGCCGTTGTGCTGGATGGTCGCCTGACCAGAGGTGACATCGGCTCCGTCGGGCAAGGCAAATGCAGGTAGGCAAAGGCCTACCAGCGCAACGAGCACCTTGACTAGAATCCGTCGCACCCGTGGGTGTACTCCTCTCGGCACGTTATCCTTCGACTTCCCTGACAAAAACCATCCCGCCACCCAACATTTTTTGGTGGTGAATTCTGATTCCGCTGAGAGTGTTTTCCCTTCTTAACATGGGCATTAAGGTTTGTAAAGAATCGAGCAGGAAAGCCTGTGGTCCACAACATCTTTTGGGGTTACTTTTCTGAAACATGCAGGTCTTTCAACCAGACTTGCTCGATCTCTGCGAGATCTCCACTCTCGCGCAGTTTTAACAGGGCTACATCCAATTCGAACAGCAAGGGACTGTCCTGGGTCACCGCAAAGCCGTAGTGCTGGCTGGAAAAGCGGGTCTCGGACAGCACCAGTTCCGGTTCGGGGTTCTTGAGCAGGTGATATTCCAGGGCGGGATAGTCAAACACTACGACATCCGCGTTTCCCTGGCTCACGAGCTCGATGGCTCGAGCCAGGTCGGGAGCGGTGACCAGGCGGGCTTGAAAGGCCTCGGCGGCGGCGGCCCCGGTGGTGCCCGCGATGACGGCGGCTCGCTGGCCCATCATCAACTCGGGTCGGTCAAGGGTGGCCGCATCAATGCTTCTCAGCGCCAGGGCGGTGGCGATTCCGGCCGTCAGGGTCGAAAACGACAGCGTGGCAACCAGCATCCAGATGCTGGTGAGAATGCGACCGGCCGTCGTCTTGGGCGACTTATCGCCATATCCCACCGTGGTCATGGTCACGATGGCGAACCACATTCCGTGCCCGATGCCGGCCGCACCCGGGGGAAACTCGTTCGAATTGGTGCTGCGTTCTACGGCCCAGACCAGCGTGCCCACGATGGCCAGCAGCGTGAAGAGAAAGGCCGTGCCCAAAATGAAGGCCCGCGAGAAGAAAGGCTTCACCCGTTGCCAGAGGCCCGACTCGCCGCGCCGCGACAAAAGCCCCAGGCTAGCCTCGAAATAGGGCTGGGTGAAGGCCACGGTTCGGGCTCGTTCGGCCGTGATGCTGATCGGGCCGACGGCTACCGAGGCTTGATCGTTGCGAACCATTTCCAGCGCTTTGGGAACGCTCTCGGCGGGCACGAACTCATAGTCAAGCTCGGCTCGTTTGGCCAACTCTTCCCAAATGCGGATGGCCAGACCATCAGGGTGCTCGCCGGTACTGGTGATGAAAGGGGGCGACCCGGCCACTGCGACCTTGATCTTGTCGGCCAATCCAGGAGCGGACAGGGCCAGGAGAAGGACCAGCAGGTAGAGTCGAAGAGTCTTCATACGATCGGTTCGTAGATAATAAACTGGCGAGTGTCCGCCCGGTAGGCGACCTCTTGATTTCCTTCCAGTCGAAGTTCGGAAGCCATCGGTCGCAAGTTGCGGGTGGCCAATTCGCAGCCATCCTCGGTCACCGTATAGCTGTGGTCACCGACGCGAAAGGCCTGGCTGCGGGAGTCGAACTGATACACCTGGTCGCTGGCGCCGCCCAGAAAGTCGTAGCCCGAGGCCAGGGCGGGTTCCCAGTAGGTTTTGGTAGACGTGCCGTGACCCACGGTCATGGTGTAGTTGGCAATCCCGTCACCGTTGGTGTCGAGCACGACCGTGTCATTGGGAAAGCCGATGGGGGCGCTCTGGTGACAAAGGTTGATGGAGCGCAACACCCGGTTGCTCTCGAGAAAGACTTGCACAGGTTGGACATTCATGGTTAGGGCCAGTCTAGCGCCTCGGCCCGACCAGCATGTTGATAAAAGGTTTCCGTCAGCCCGCCTGTTGTTTCTTGACCATCTTGGCCCAGGCGTCTTTGAGGGTCACGACGCGATTCATGACCAGCTTGTCCATGGTGGCGTCGGGGTCGACCACGAAATAGCCCTTGCGTTCGAACTGGAAGCGATCGCCCGGTTGGGCCGACTTCATACTGGGCTCGAGACGTGCCTGCACCACCTCGAGCGAGTCGGGATTGAGAAACTCGGTGTAGTCCCGGTCTTTCTGGCCGTCGGGGCGTTCGACCGTGAAGAGCCGATCATAGAGGCGCACCTCGGCCTCCAAGGAGTGGGCGCAAGACACCCAGTGGATGGTGCCCTTGACCTTGCGCCCATCGGGGGTCGAGCCGCCGCGACTTTCGGGATCGTAGTGACAGCGCAATTCGACCACGTTGCCCTGGTCGTCTTTGACCACCTCGTCGCAGGTGATGTAGTAGGCCCGTCGCAGCCGTACTTCGCGGCCCGGCGCCAGGCGAAAGAACTTCTTGAACGGCTCTTCCATGAAATCTTCTCGCTCGATATAGATTTCGCGGCTGAAGGGCACGTCGCGAAAACCCATCTTGGGCGGATCGTCAGGGTAGAAGGGAGCCTCCATGAACTCGACCTTGTCCTCAGGATAGTTGGTGATCACGACTTTGAGCGGGTCGAGTACCCCCATGACTCGCGGTGTCCGGGTGTTGAGGTCGTTGCGAAGGCACTCCTCAAGCAGCGAAAGCTCGATCCAGCTATCATTCTTGCTGACCCCGATCTTGTCGCAGAAGTCGCGAACCGCCTCGGGCGTGTAGCCCCGGCGACGCATCCCCTGAATCGTGGGCATGCGAGGGTCATCCCAACCGGCCACCGTGCCCGTCTTCACCAGTTCGAGCAGCTTACGCTTGCTCATCACGGTGTAATAGAGGTTGAGGCGGGCGAACTCGATCTGTTGGGGGTGACACGGCACGTCGAGCTGATCCAGGCACCAGTCGTAGAGCGGGCGGTGGTTCTCGAACTCGAGGGTGCAGATGGAATGGGTGATCTCTTCCAGGGCGTCCGACACGCAGTGCGTGTAGTCATACATCGGATAGATGCACCACTGGTCGCCGGTGCGGTGATGGGCTACCTTGCGAATGCGGTAGAGGGCCGGGTCGCGCATGTTGATGTTGCCTGAGGCCATATCGATTTTGGCGCGCAAAGTCCGCGACCCGTCTTCAAATTCACCGGCTTTCATGCGGGTGAACAGGTCCAGGTTTTCTTCGATGCTACGATCCCGATAAGGGCTGGGGCGGCCGGGTTGGGTCAGGGTGCCCCGATATTGGCGAACTTCCTCGGCCGACAGATCGCAAACGTAGGCTTTGCCCTGTTTTATCAGCGAAATGGCATAGTCGTAGAGCTTCTGGAAGTAGTCGGAAGCATGGTACAGGTGTGGTCCCCAGTCAAAGCCGAGCCAGCGGACGTCGTCCTTAATCGCGTTGACGTACTCGACGTCTTCCTTGGTGGGGTTGGTGTCGTCGAAACGCAGATGGCAGCGACCCTGGTGTTCGGCGGCCAGGCCGAAGTTGAGGCAGATCGACTTGGCGTGGCCGATATGCAGATAACCGTTGGGCTCGGGCGGAAAGCGGGTAACGACCTGATCGTGTTTGCCGCTGGCCAGATCTTCAGCCACGATAGTCCGAATGAAGTTGGGGGTCAGGGGGTCGGTTGCCATAGGCTGGCAGGCTTCGCAGGCGGACAGCGATCTCCTTGTGCCAGGGTAAGCTGGTGGACCGTCGAAGCCCGGCAATTATGGCCTTGCCCATCTCGCTACCCATCGAGCGAGTCCACCTCGAGGTGACCAATCAGTGCAACTTCGACTGCGCCTTCTGCCCCGACCACAAGATGCAGCGCCCTCGGGGCCGCATGACCACCGAGCAGGCGCGTCAACTGCTCGAAGAGATGGCCAGCCACGGCCTGGCCCGGGAGGTCCGCCTCCATTTGATGGGCGAGCCGTTCCTCCATCCCCATTTGTTCGAGATTATCGAAGCCGGCGCCGAACTCGGCCTGCACCTGAGCCTGACCACCAACGCAAGTTTGCTGGCTCCCCGAACCATTCAGGGTTTGCTGGCCAGTCGCCTGGGCGAATTGGTGGTCAGCCTGCAGACCCCCAGCCGACAAAGCTTCGCCATACGCTATCCACCCCCGAAGCTCACCTACGAGGTCTTTCGCAAGAAGGTGCTGGCTTTGCTCGAGGCGGCCCTGGCGGCCAAAATGCCCTTTCCCATCAACCTCAATTTCCTCAACACCACCCGTCGGGGGCTGATAGGACCGCTTCGCGAGCCGATCGACTCGCTCTCGGGCGACCAGCCGACTCGCGAGGCTCTGGGTCTGTGGGCCCGTGAGGTTTACGCCCTGACCGGCGACACCGGCGACTTGCCCAAGGTGCTCACGCACCTCGACCGGATATCGGTGGCCCGCTGGGAGACTCTGGAGGTCTATCCTCGCATCTTTTTCGAGGTCCGACCGCTGTTTGACTGGGGCAATGCCTGGACCCCGCCGGGTGAGTTGCGGCCGGCTCGCTACGGGACCTGCAACGCCGTTTACGGTCAACTGGGCATCCTCTACAACGGGGACGTCGTTCTTTGTTGTGCTGACTATGACGGCAGTACCACCGTCGGCAACGCCCTCGAGGAAGGCCTGGTGGAGGTGCTCAAGAAGCCCGAGGTGGCAAGCATCGTCGAGGGCTTTCGCCGCAACCGGGTGGTCCATCCGCGCTGTCAGCAATGCCTGGGCGGAGCCACCCGAACCGCCGCCCTGGCCCGCCAGTTGGGATCAATTTTGTTCTTCAAAGGTCCCGGTCGCCACTTTCAGCGAACCACCCGTCTGTACTAGTCATGAAGCACTTCCTCAAAAACATCGTCACCCATGTCAAGCGCCTGGTGAGAAAGCGCGGCAAGAATCTGGACCAGAAACGCCAGATGACGCGGCTGGTGTGTCGCATCCCGGTGGTGTGCGAGGTGGAGGGTAAGACCTTTCAGGCTTTCGCCATCGATCTGGGGGTGCGTGGGCTGCGCCTGGAAGTGCCCACCAAGGTCGCCCCCGGGGCTGTCCTGGGGGTAGCCTATCGCCCCGACTCAGGACCTCCGCCACCCAAACTGGTGGCCAAGGTTCGCTGGTGCCGGCGGCGGGCCAATTCGAGCGTCATCGAATCTGGGCTCGAGTATCTCGAGACCGACGAAGTGCTCACCGGCTCCTGGGTCAAGATGCTGCTCGACGAGGTGGGTTTTCGCGAAGAGGCGGTGTTTGACCGGCGGCGGAGCTATCGCACCCACGGCAGCCTGCGGGGCCGTATCCTCACCCACGGGGGCGGCAACTACTTTGGGAATGTGGCCAATCTGGGCGTAGGCGGCGCTCTGTTCGAGGTCTCCAAAGCCCTCTCGCCCGGGGCTCCGGTCGAGGTCGAGGTAGGTCCCGCTCAGGGGATGGAGTTGCTTAAACTGCAGGGTCGGGTTCGCCACGCCCGCCGCTCGGATCGCGATGGCCGCTGGCTCAACGGAGTGGCCTTCACCGAACTCGATGCCCGGTCGACCGAACTGTTGGGCAAGTATATCTTTCTGTTGTTGCGAGAAGCCGAGTAGCCAGTGCTGGCCTACTACATCACCGCCCACGGCTACGGTCACGGGGCCCGCTCTTGCGATATCCTCGAACGCCTCTGGCAGACTCGGCCGGAGCTTGATTTGACGGTCGTGACCGACCTGCCCGACTGGTTTCTGGCCAACCGCCTGTCGCGGCGGCCCCTGTCGTTGCGGCGGGCTCGCTTCGACGTGGGGATGGTGCAGAAGGATTCGGTCGAGGTCGATCTGGCCGAAACCCTGGCCCGGTTGGAAGAGGTTTTCCGTCAACGACCGCAACTGGTAGCCCGCGAGGCCGAGTGGCTAAGGGCCAACCAGGCCCGGGCGGTGGCGGTCGACATCCCCTCTATGCCGTTGGAGGCGGCCGCCAGGGCGGGCATTCCCGGCGTGGCCGTAGGCAACTTCTCGTGGGACTGGATCTACGCCGAGTTGGGCTCATCCGAGTTTGAGCCGGTGATTGACGCCTTGCGCCAGGGCTACTCCCAGGCAGAAAAGTTGTTGCGCCTGCCTTTTAGCTGCCCCACCGAGGCCTTCTCGCGGACCGTCGAGGTGCCTTTGGTGGCCACCCCTGGCCAGAATGTGCGCTCGGCCCTGGCCGCTGCCACCGGGGCTGATCCCGACCGGCCCTGGCTGCTGTTTTCCTTCACCACGCTCAATCTCGAGCCTGGAGCTATCGAGCGCCTTAGCCGTCTTGACGGCTACCAATTGCTGACGGTTCGCCCCCTGGAGTGGGCGGGCCCGAATTTCTTCTCGGTCGACCCGGCCGCTTTCCGGTTCACCGATCTGATGGCCAGCGTCGAGGCGGTGGTTACCAAGCCGGGCTTCGGCATCCTCTCCGAGGCGGTGGTCAACGACACGCCCCTGATCTATGTCGAGCGCCACGATTTTGCCGAATACCCGGTGCTCGAGGCGGCGATCCGTGAAGCCTTGCGAGGGATCCATCTGCCCGCTCGCGACCTCTACGCCGGCCGGCTCGAATCGGCCCTCGAGCAGCTCGCGGCTGGTCTGCCGGGCCCCCGGGTGGCGGTGCCCTTTGACGGTGGGGCCGAGGTGGTCCGACAACTCGTGGAACTACTTGGCGGCTGAGGGAAGCCGGCTTCGACGTGCGCCCACGCTTGACCGCGGACCCCGCGACCCGCGGTTGATTTTCTCTCGCCGCAGGTACTTCGACAGCGCGCCCCGACGTTAACGAGTCGGTAACCTCGCCAGATCCCCCTCAGGTTAGCCTGGACGGGCATGCTCATCCGGTCTCTTCATAGGCCCGCCCCGGCGGTTCCCAAGGCTCCCGCCAAGCCCCAGCCCAGTTATGGTCGCGAGGACCGCATCAGCTACTTCGTGCAGCAATTGGGGGCCGAGGCGGTGACTCAGGTGCGCCACCTTTCCGCCGCCTACGCCGGCCAGATGATCGCCACCACCGCCGGAGTGCTGGCCCTGGCCCCCCTGGCCGAATCGCTGGGCCAGATTCACGTCTTGACCATCGGGGGTACGCTGGCCGCGGGGATAGGAGCCGTGGCCGGCTACTACCTCGAACGTTCGCGAGGCCTCAAGCCGGTGACTCCAGGGCTCGATGGGGTCGGTCAGGCGGCCGCCACCCTGCGTAGCCTGCCAGACTTTGTCTACCCGACCATCGTCAACGCCACTGCGGCCGAAACCGAGCTGATTAACTCCACTCTCGACACCCTGCCGATGGGGGACGTGACTTCGGTCTCGACCATGACGGTCATGCCCGATATGGGCCCCATGGGCATCTCGGGAGTGGCCCCGCCGGGGCTGAGCCAGAACCTGGTCTACTTCGACCGCAAGCACCTCGGCTACAGCTGGTTCAATCGCGAGTTGGTGACCCACGAACTGGCTCACGGCAAGGACCTCTCGGCCGGCTACGGTCCGATCGGTACTCACAGTATCCGGGGGGGCGGTTTCGGGCGGGCTCCCTTCGTGTCCCACTACGCCGGCACCAACTTCCTGGAAGATTACGCCGAGTCGTATGTCGAGTTTCATCAGCATCCCGACCGCTTGCGTGAGCTGGCTCCTCGAAAATACGCCGCTCTCGAGGCGGCGGACCCCAAAGGAGTCGAAGAGTGGCTCACCGATCGTCCCCAGGTTCGCGACCTGGGCAAGCAGGTGGCCGAGACGATCGGGCAGGTTCCTTACGCTCGCAACGCCCTGGAGTTGGCCGGAGCTTTGATCGCGCCCTGGCAGATGCACCGCGGAGCCACCCAGATCGAGTCGGGCCAGCGACTGGCCGGCAAGCTCAACCTGGCTTCGGGCTTCTTTCTGGCGTCGGGAGCGTCGGCTCCCCTGGTGCTGGGCGTGTCGGCCATCGGCCTGGCCCAGAACGAGCGCCTGGCCGACATCACCCTGGCGGGCTCGTTGGGGCCGCTGGGCATGATGGGTCTGGCCGTCACCGATCAGTTGACCTCGGAGGGGGTCGATCTCAGCCAACAGTTTCAGGGGGTCAAGCTTGACGGCGAGCGCAACCTGGGTGCACTCTGGCTAGCCCTCACCGCCTCGGGAGTCGGCGGTGTGGTGGGGGCGGTGGCCGGCGCTCATTTTGGCGGTGTGGCCGGCGCTCTCTCGGGCTCCGCCCTGGGTTCTCTCACCGGTGGAGCCCTGGGAATGGGCGCCTATGTGGTGGACAAGGTCCGCCACGGAGCCCCGGCTACCGGCCCCCTGGCCTTGACCCGAGAGGACAAGTGGCATTTGGCCAAATTGGCCGGCGGTGGCCTGGTCGGCGGAGTGGCTGGGGGTCTGGCCGGGCATTGGGTTGGTCAGGCGGTGGGCTCGGCGCTGGGTTCGCTGGCCGGTCCATTGGGGGCCGAGGTGGGCGGTTCGGTCGGCGGCTGGGCCGGCACCCTGGCCGCCGCGTATGGTGGAGCCCGCCTGGGCTCGAAAATCAGCTCAGCAATTGGTCCAGCAGAATAGCCAGCTCGGAACTCTGCTCTTGGCTCAGTTCGGTGAACTCGACCCCGTAGAGAAACGAGTTGCGCCGGTTCCACGAGCGAAGCACCCGCCCCTCGAGCTTCTCCAGTCGTCGAGGCGAACTCAAGCTCAAGCGCACGTCGGCGTTCATGGCCAGGCGCGAGCGGCACGAGATCAGGGCCCCCCCGATTCCGATGTTGAGAATCGAACCTCGCTCGGCATCGTTGCCACGTTCTATGATTCCACTGAGCTGGCACGGCACGCGAATGGTCTGGCGTCGCTCGAGCACCTCGCCGTTGGTGATATCGACTCCGGCGAGAACCGAAGCGGCCCAACTGTTCCAGAACGTCGACAGCCGGTGAGGATAGGATAGACCCAGACGATAGCGGGCTCCCAGCTCCTGGGTCCACTCGACCCGGTATTCGACTGGCTCGAAGTCGCCCTCGACTTCGGGCACCAGGGTCACCAGGCCGGCCCGGTTCACTGGCTGACGGCACATCACACTGGCCCCGCCGAGCCCCAACTCGTGAAGCATCCCGGTCTGCGGCTGACCCTCATGCTCGAGGGTCACGGCCAGATTGCAGATGACGCGAGCGAACAGCCGGCGGTTCTTCATTCGGCTTGCTTCGGACTGGCCGCCGGGCCTTCCCCCAGAGTGGGCAGCCCCGCCTCTTGCCAGGCCCCAAAGCCGGCCTCCATCACCACCGTTTGTTCGAGACCCAGGCGACGCAACAACAAGCCCAGCTGGCGGGCCTGGCCGCAATCGGGTCCCGAGCAATAGATCACCACCCGAGAGGCTAATTGCAAGCGGGCTAGCGTCTCGGGAGAGGGCTCGGCCGGCAGCGAGATGGCTCCCCGCACATGGCCCTGGCGAAACTCGGCGCTCGAGCGGGCGTCGACGAAGACGGCTCCCTCAGCGTAGAGCGCCCCGGCCTGCTCGAGCGTCACGCTGCCCACCTCGCTTTGATAGGCGGCAAACAGCGGATGGCTGGTGTCGAAATGGCGACCCCACAAACCCAGGGTGACGGCCATCGTGAAGATAGCCACGGCTCCGATGAGCATGTCCGAGCGACTCATCGCAAGACCCGTCCGACCACCGGCACATACAACCAGGGCAATTCGAGGCAGGTGGTCTTGATCGAGAGATTGCCGGTGATGCTTTGCTCTCCCTCGGGAGCGGCGAAAACCTCGATAGTATAGCCATCGGCACCCTTCTCCAGCGGGCCCAGGCGAAGCCCGGGAGCGTTGCTGCTGACCTCGATCGGCAGACAGCGCTGGGGCTGGTTGGGCAGGATGGTGAGGGTCACGCTGGTGGGAAAGCCAGGGCGAACGTCGTCAAAAGTGACCACCTCGGGGTCGACGGCCAGGAGCGGGTCTACCACGGTGGTCAGATCCAGGCGGGCCGGGTCGGAAGCCAGACTGTGAAAGACCAGAATGGTTTTGGTGATCCGTCCTTGCATCAAGGCCGTGTCGAGGCTCACGGTCAGTCGGGTCGTCTCGCCCGGCTCGAGATGAGTTTTTGCCAGACTGGCCTGGGTGCAGCCGCAGCCCGCCTCGACCTCGCCAATGTCGAGGGACCGAGAGGCCAGGTTTTTGACCTCTACAATGGCTGACTCGAGGCTTTTCTGATAGGTGCGGCCGAAGTCGACCTGGGCGGGCGAGAAAGAAAGATAGGGGTCGGGCGGGCGCGAGACGGCGGTGGTCGGACCTGGTTCGCTATACCAAAGGCTGAAGTTGAGCAGCCAGCCGATGGCGATGGCCCACAGCAGGCCTCGGCGCAGGCCGGGTCTCACTCTTCCTCTTCGAAGACCTCGTGGTGGTGGCGCTTTTTGAGCTTGCGGCTGAGCACAACACACACCGTGCCGGGGTCGTTGCCGTTGAGGAAATGGATCGCTTTATAGCCCGAACCGGCCAACTGGTTGAGAACCGCCTCGAGCTCGTCGAAATTGGTCATGACGGTCTTGTATTCCAGAACCTTGCTCATTGGGTCCCCTTCTTAGTCGAGCCGGCCGGGTCCTGTGCGGCCAACATCTCGCGATGATTTTGCAGGGCCTTGATCTCGGCGTCGAGTTCGGCCACCGTCGGCTGACGAGCCACCCAGATGAGTTCCTGACCCATCTCGCGGTAAGGCTCGCGCTTGAAGCTGCCGTAAAGGTGCTCGACCCGCAGGCCGGCCCGCTCGAGCAAGTGGTGCATCTCCCAGCGAAAGAACCAGCGCTGGGTAAGAAAGACGTAGCGTTTCTCGGTCACTCGACCCTGCTCGTCGAGAGTCTCGTAGATCCGTTCTTCATACAGGCATTGCGGGATGGGATCAAAGGTCGAAGTAGCCGACAGCAGCACGCTGCGCCCGGTCTCGGCTTCGAGAAAGTCACCGTGCTTTTGGCGATAGACTACCGGGTCCAGGTCTGGACCCTTGCGCAGCGAAGTCAGGTCGATATCGTAGTGATTGAGGATGAGGCGACCCCCCGGACGCAAGTGGCGCTTGATGCAGGCCAGGGTCTCGAGCTGAGCGCGCACGGTCATCACGTGCATGAACTCGCGAAAGGGCAGATAGATCAAGGCGAACTTCTGGTTGAGCTCAAAGCTGGCCATCGAGCCTTCAAGCAGGGTGATTCGGGCCTGGGTCTCGGCGGGCAGGTGGGTCAGCTTCTTGCGAGCCTGTTCGAGCATCAGCGGACAGTTGTCCAGGCCCCAGATGGTGGCGCCGGCGGCCGCCACCTCGAACATCACCCGGCCGGTCCCGCAGCCAAGCTCGAGCACCGGTCCGTCGGCTCGCTTGGCCTCGTCGACGAAGAAGCGCACGTCATCATGATAGTCGGCGTGCTCGGCGTCGTAGAAGTCGGAGTAGTTGGCGTAATCCACGCCCGGCCATTTAGCGGCCCGGCGGCCGAATCCTTTGAAACGGCACGGCGAGCCTCGCAACGAGGCTCGCCGTGGGGGAGTCTATCTCAGGCCGAAGTCGTCTTGCAGCAGCAGGCGGGTGCGCGCCTCACCTACACCTAGTTCCAGGTTGTCCCGACCGACCGAGCGGACCGTCCAGGCTCCCAACTTGTCGCCTTTTTGGACCACTCGGGTAGCCCCGTCCACGGTCACCAGAGCCTGGTTGCCTCGCGAAGAGACGACGATGCCGGTGAGCGAGGCTTCGAGTTCAGGAGGAGTGTTGAGAGCGACTTCGGTTTGATTGTCGCGGGGGTTGTCGATAGCCTGATCGGCTTGCTCGGTCTGAGGTCGGGTAGGGGGGAGGGGCTTGACTGCCTGGGCGCGGGAGGGCGGGACGAAGGGGTCGCGCGAGGTGCGAGCGGGGGTCTCGGCCAGCAACGGGGCGGCCAGGGTGGCGATCAAAAGGGCGGTAGTCAGGGTTCTTTTCATACGGACACACTCCTCAGGTAAGATACTCCCTCCGTCGAGGGCAGACCGGCGGTATTCCGTTGTTTGCCAGGTATATTGTTACTAGCGGTGAACGGCCGCGCATGGAATGGGTCGACCTGATCGACAATGACAATCGCGTGGTAGGACAGGCCCCCAGGGCTATCGTGCGTAGGCATAATATGCTACACCGCGGGATCGGCGTGCTGTGTCTGGATCCGGCTGGTCGAGTGTATGTCCACCAGCGCACGGCCACCAAGGACCTCTTTCCCAGCCACTTCGACATGTTCGTGGGAGGAGTGGTGGGAGCCGGGGAGGACTATCTCGAGGCTGCCCGGCGCGAGGTGGAAGAAGAACTCGGGGTGACCGAGGGAAAGCTCGAGCACCTCTTTGACCACCTCTATCTCGGACCCGAGAACCGCAGCTGGATCCGTCTCTATCAGGTGGTCTGGGCCGGACCGATCCGTTGCCAGCCCGAAGAGATCGTGTGGGGTGACTGGATGAGCCCGGGCGAGGTCGTGCGCTGGGCCGAGACGGTCCCCATCGTGGCCGATGGGCTCGAGCTGTTTCGGATTCATGGCGAGCGTTTTCCCCAATTTTGGGGCTAAGGTTCTCGGGACTGGCTCAACGACCCTCATGGATGAGCAAGGCGGGCCCCCAGAAAAAGAGCGGACCCCGGAAACTCTGTCCGGGGTTCCTCCGCTATCTTCGCCGATTGGCTGGATCCGCGGTGTCGCGGATCGACTCCTCAGAAGCGTCTGAGGCGATTGAGGCTATGCAGTTTTGCGGCACTCTTGCCAAGGCACCACCTTCCTTACCATGACCATGATAGTCCGACCAACGTTAGAACGTGATTGGCGCCGCGTTGGAGTTGCGCTAGCGTGGCTGGATGACCTCGATCATTCCCCGGGGGGGTCTCGGATGTTAGGCTCTCCTCATCCGAGGAGGAGCAACTAGCATGAAGATTCAGGAAGAACTTATCCGGTTAGAGAAATTGGCCCAACTACGCGATGAAATCCGGTTGCGGATTCATCTAGCCGGGGCCGAAATGCGCGACCATTGGCATCAACTCGAAGTGAAGTGGACCCTGCTCCAGACCCGCCTTAACCCGGTCAAACGGGCCGGAGCCGAATCGGTTCAGGGACTCGGCGAAGCGGGCAGGCTCTTGCTCGAGGAGTTGGTGGAAGGCTACGAGCGGATACGTCAGGCCCTACGCGATTTGTGAGCCGATACCTTGGATAGACAGAGCTTCCACGTAGCCGACGAGGCCACGCTTGAAACCACCCTGGACCGAATCGCCGCCGAGGTGTTAGCCCGGGCCGGTTCGGATGTCCATCTGGTCGGTATCCGGCGCCGCGGAGTGCCGCTGGCCGCTCGGCTGGCGGGAGCCTTACGAGCCCGGGTCGGGCGTGCCTATAACGTCGGAGAGCTCGAACTCAAGCGCTACTCTGACAATCTGGACATTTTGCATCAGAGGCCTCGTCTGGTCGAACATCCCCTTCCGTTCGAGGTGGCGGGCGCTCACCTGCTCGTGGTCGATGACGTGCTCTATACCGGGCGGTCACTCTTGCAAGCCGTCTCCCACCTGGAGCGAGCCGGGGCTGGCCGAATCTCGACCGTGGTGCTGTGTCGGCGAGATGGACTCGAGGTGCCGATCCGGGCCGACTTCGTGGGATGGCACCTCGAGGTCGGGCCGCAGGGTGTCATCCAGGTCAAGACTCCACCCTACGATGACCAGACCGCCGTCTGGATCGTCGACAAAGAATCCTAAGCGGCTTCTGTCTCTACTGTCGCTGCACCCTGAGGGTGGCTGCCTTTCCGTTGGCCCAGTGTCCCTGCAGTTGAAAGTCGTTGGTATGGCCGGCCACCTTGCCCTGGACCCTCACATCGACGAGATTTCCAGTCAGGACCTGAGCGGAGACTATCCAGTGATACGCTACGGTCCGCCTGATGGTGAACTGATCGTCGACCTGATTGCCCGACTCGGTGAGCTATTCTCCTATGACGATATCGAGAGTACTATGATAGACTTTGAGGAGACTCCCGTTCGAGTAGCCACCCCGGCTACTCTATATAAAATGAAGCGCGACACCGTGCGCCCCCGCGACCGCGCCGACGCTACGGTGCTCCAGCAGAAATTTGGCTTGGAGGATTGAGATGCCCCTGGAGAAGTTTCGCTCTCACGACGACGCCGAGCGAGCGCTTTGGCTGCCTAGCGGCGATCCGTCGATCCTGGTACGGCTGAGGGCTCTGTTGGAGTTCAGTCACCGCCTCTGCCCCGGGCAGACCCCGCGTGGAGTGCGCAAATTCCGCAGCCTGGCCGAGGCTCAGGCCGAGCGAGAGGAATGGGTCCAGGCCCGGATCGACCGGCTGCAGGCCGAGCGCAAGGCTCAGTGAGGAGCCACCCCGGTGGGGTCGGGGCTCCACGAGTGCAGCACCTTCATGTAGTTGTGGCGCTCGAAGGCGGCCGGGTCGGCAGCGTGCTGCTGACTCAGGCTGCCGCGCATCTGGGCGAGCGAGTCGTACTCGCGCTCTTCAAGCCAGACCTTGAGCCCGGCCAGCATCTGGGCGATGCGACCGCTGCCGTGACGCAGCAACTCGGAGGTCATCTGGGTGATGCTGGCCCCCGCCAACACTGACTTGACCACGTCCTCGTAAGTGTGCACCCCGCTGGTGATGGCCAGGTCGGCCTGGACCCGGCCAAACAGGATGGCCACCCAGGTCATGGGCAGGCGCAGGTCGTCGGACGACGAGAGCACCAGTCGCGAGACTACCGTCAGGTGATCGAGGTCGAAGTCTGGCTGGTAGAAGCGGTTGAACAACACCAGCCCCTTCACCCCGCCTTCGCTCACCAGGCGACGAGCCATATTAGCCGGGGCCGAGAAAAACGGGCTCAGTTTGACCGCCACCGGAATCTTGACCGTCCTGACAACGAGCTTGACCGTCTCGAGATATTGGTCCTCGACCTGTTGGGCTGAGACCTCGGGGTCGGTGGCCAGGTTATAGAGGTTGAGTTCCAGCGCCGCGGCGCCGGCT
Organism: Vulcanimicrobiota bacterium; assembly: GCA_050250895.1. GTDB lineage: Bacteria > Vulcanimicrobiota > Xenobia > Xenobiales > JADMJV01 > CAYRFU01. The sequence continues at coordinate 46,538 of JBFWNU010000012.1, forward strand.
TGCTCGAGGCTGATGGCGTAGTCGGTCCAACCACCCGGAGTGACCCCGTTGAGCGAGGCGATGACGGGAATGTCAAGCGATTGGCTGGCCCGCGAGAGCACCGACAGATAGTGGTCGGTGGTCAGGGCGTAGTGGGTGGCCGTCGGCATCAGGGTCATCGCCTCGGCAAAGCTCTCCGAGCCGTAGGAGCCGTAAAGGTCGAGGAGCGTGCCCTCTTGCTCGATTTGCTCTTCGAACAAGGACGGCATGATCACGGCCGCGGCGCCCGCCTCGGCCAGGCGCTCGATGCCTTCCAGGCTGCCGGTCAACGGGCCGGCGCCGGCCACCAGCGGGTGGGGCAGGTTCATTCCCAAATAGGTAGTGGCCAGGTTCATCTCAGTTCTCCATTCCAGCCAGGGCCTGATAGTGTCGGTAGCGTTCTTGCACCATCTCCTGGGCGTCGAGAGCGAACTCCTCGGCCGCCTCCGGGTTGGTGTGGTGCAGGATGCGAAAGCGTCCTTCGTTGTCGAGGTAGGTGCGCAGCGGTGCGCTGGGCTCTTTGCTGTCGAGCAGCAGCGGGTTGAGCCCCTGCATGACGCGGCGCGGGTCGTAGCGATAGAGCAACCACTGGCCCGTCTTGACGGCCAGGTTTTGCTGGTTCATGCCTTTGGCCATGTCGATGCCGTGGGCGATGCACTGGGAGTAGGCAATGATGAGCGACGGCCCGTCATAGCTCTCGGCCTCGCGAAAAGCGCGCAGAGTCTGGGTATCGCTGGCCCCCATAGCCACTTGAGCAACATAGACATTGCCGTGGCTCATGGCCAGCCTGCCCAGGTCTTTCTTGGGCGTCGGCTTGCCGGCCGCCGTGAACTTGGCCACCGCTCCCAGCGGAGTGGCCTTTGAGGCCTGGCCGCCGGTGTTGGAATACACCTCGGTATCGAGCACCAGCACGTTGACGTTCTGAGCACTGGCCAGCACGTGATCCAGGCCGCCATAGCCGATGTCATAGGCCCAGCCATCGCCCCCTACGATCCAGAGGCTGCGCGGCACCAGTCCATCGGCTAAAGCCAGGAGATCCCGAGCTCGGGGCTCCTGGCTGTCGTTGAGACGCTCTTTGAGTTGGGCCACCCGGGCTCGTTGAGCCTCGGCATCCTTGACATAGCCCATCAGGTCGCGGGCCAGATTCTCGCCGATTTCGCCGGCCAATTCGGCTACCAGTCGCAGGGCGTAGGCGCGCTGGTGGTCCAGGGCCAGGCGCATTCCCAGGCCGAACTCGGCGTTGTCTTCAAACAGCGAGTTGCTCCAGGCGGGGCCGCGTCCGTTCTTGTCGGTGGCCCAGGGGGTGGTGGGCAGGTTGCCGCCATAGATGCTCGAGCAACCGGTGGCGTTGGCGATGATGGCCCGATCGCCGAATAGCTGGCTGAGCAACTTGAGATAGGGAGTCTCGCCGCAGCCCGCGCAGGCCCCCGAGAATTCAAACCTCGGCTGCAGCAGTTGCACGTCCTTGACGGTGTGATAGCTCAGATCGGCCGGGGGATGGTCGTCAAGCTCGAGGAAGAACTCCCAGTTGGCTCGCTCGGCATCGCGCAGATCGTGTTGGGCGGCCATGTTGATGGCCTTGCGCGAGAGGTTGGACTTGTCTTTGGCGGGACAGGCTTCTACACACAGCCGGCAGCCCGTGCAGTCTTCCACCGAGACCTGCAGGGTGTAACGCAGCTCTTTCATCTCTTTCCAGCGGCATGGGTCCGACTTGAAAGTGGGCGGGGCCGTCTCGAGTCGCTCGGCCGGATACGCCTTGGCGCGAATCACCGAGTGAGGGCATACCATCACGCATTTGCCGCACTGGATACATAGGTCCGGCTCCCACACCGGTACGTCGAGCGACAGATTGCGCTTTTCCCAGCGGGTGGTGGCGCTGGGATAGGTGCCGTCGACGGGTAGAGCGCTAACCGGCAGCAGATCGCCCTGTTCGGCCAGTATCCTGGCCGTCACCTCGCGCACGAATTCCGGCGCCTGGGCGGGCACCGGGTCCGGAGTGGGCGGTCCGTCGCAAGCTCCCACCTCGAGGCGATAAAGCCCGTCGAGAGCCGAATCGACCGCCTTGAAGTTGCGCTCGACCAGGCTGCGCCCACCTTTGCCATAGCTCTTCTCGATGGCGGTCTTGATCCGGGCGAGGGCCTGTTCTTTAGGCAGAACCTTGCTGATGGCGAAAAAGCAGGTCTGCATGATGGTGTTGATGCGCACTCCGAGCCCCAGCGAGCGAGCCACCTGATAGGCGTCGATGGCCCACACTTCGAGTTCGAGGTCGCGGATTTGGGCCTGGACCTGGGCCGGTATTTTTGACCAGGTCAACTCGGGCGAGAAGGGGCTGTTGAGCAGCAGCGTGGCTCTGGGCTCGATGCGTTCGAGCACCGGGAAGCGGCGCAAGAACTCGAACTGATGCACGGCCACGAAACTGGCTTTTTGGATTAGATAGGGGCTGGCGATCGGCTTGGGGCCAAAGCGCAGATGGCTGACGGTGCGGGCTCCGGCCTTCTTGGAGTCATAGACGAAATATCCCTGGGCAAAGCTGGGGGTCTCTTCGCCGATGATCTTGACCGTGTTCTTGTTGGCTCCCACCGTGCCATCCGAGCCCAGACCCCAGAAGAGCGCGCGTACGGTCTGGGAACACTCGGTGATGAAGTTCGGGTCGTAGTCGAGATGGCTGTGGGTGAGGTCGTCGATGATGCCGATGGTGAAATGCCGCTTGGGTCGGTCCTTCTGGAGTTCGCTCAGGATAGCCGCGGCCATGGCCGGGGTGAATTCCTTCGACGATAGACCGTAGCGACCGCCAATGATGGTGGGTAGGCGACCTTCCCAACCTTCGACCAGGGCCGTGACTACGTCCTGATAGAGAGGCTCGCCGGCCGAGCCCGGCTCCTTGGTGCGATCGAGCACCGCCACGGCCCGGGTGGTTCTGGGCAGAGCGGCCACCAGATGCTCGACCGAGAAAGGACGGAACAGGCGCACCTTGACCAGGCCCACTTGTTCGCCCCGCGCGACCAGGGCCTGGACCGCCTCTTCGGCGGTATCGCAGGCCGAGCCCATCAAAACCAGCACCCGTTCGGCCTCGGGATGGCCCACGTAGTCAAACAGCCGATAGTGGCGCCCAGTCAGCTCGGCAAATTGGTCCAGGGCCGCTTGAACGATGCCGGGAGTGGCTTGATAGTAGGGATTGACGCTCTCGCGGGCCTGGAAGAACACGTCGGGATTCTGAGCCGTGCCACGAATGAAGGGATGATCGGGAGAAAGCGCTCGCTCCCGGTGGGCCCGAATAGCCTCTGAATCCAGCATCTTCGCAATCGTGTCGGGGTCGAGGTCCTCGATGGTGGCCAACTCGTGCGAGGTGCGAAAGCCGTCCATCACGTGCAAAAAGGGAACGCGGGCTTTCAGGGTGGCAGCCTGGGCAATGAGGGCGAAATCCATGGCTTCTTGCACCGAGTTGGCAAAGAGCTGGGCGAAACCGGTGGCCCGGGCGGCCATCACGTCGCTGTGGTCGCCGAAGATGGAAAGCGCCTGAGCCGCGACGGAGCGAGCCGCGATATGAATCACGGTACTGGTCAGTTCCCCCGCGATCTTGTACATATTGGGAATCATCAAGAGCAGGCCCTGGCTGGCCGTGAAGGTGGTGGTCAGGGAGCCAGCCTGGAGTGCTCCGTGGACGGCCCCGGCCGCGCCTCCCTCAGCCTGCATCTCTTGGACCCGGGGCACCGAGCCCCACAGGTTGGGCCGCCCCTCGGCCGCCCACTGGTCGGCCCACTCGCCCATCGGCGAGGCCGGAGTGATGGGATAGATGGCGATGACTTCGTTGACGAGATAGGCGACTTTGGCGACGGCCTCATTGCCGTCTCTGGTGACAGAACCCATGCTGACAGACTAGGGCAAGGTATTCGTCAGTCCAATGATCCATGTCAGCGGCCGCGCCGCTTTATACGCGGGCCAGCCAGAAGCTGGTCTCGAGCACCGAGTTGATGGAAGCTGCGTTTTCGCGGGTGAAGATCTGCTTGGCGGCCTGGGAGATCTTGCCCCGGCGCAGCGAGTCGACGGCATCGGCCACCGAGACGGCCACGTGCTGTTGCACACTGGCGTCGCGGAAGCAATCGACCATACATGATTGGCAGCCATCGCGGATTCTCTGGCTGCCGTCGAACTCGAAGATATGGCACATCGGGCGCTTCCAGCTGTTGCAACGCCAGAGATAGAGGTTCCAATCGAGATAGAACTGCTTCCAACCACCCAGGCACTCGAAGCGTTGAGGGCGCTCGTCGAGGTGGGCGTGCATGTCATCGAGCGAGGCGGTGGGGTTGAGCACGGGAATGTCGCGCTTGAGTCCCTTGACGGTCTCGATCCAGTCGTGCAATTCGTCTTTCGAGAAGGTGACCAGATCAGAATCGGCCGCCCCCAGATAAGACGACTCGAGGGCCGTCAGTGGAAACGAGAAGGTCACCGCTTCAAAGCCTAGATCGCGCAGAAACTCCGGCAACTTGCCCGGAGTCTTGATCAGGCGGCTGCAGGTGACCGACGCCGTACAACCGATCTTGTGGTGGCGGAAGCGTTCGAGCCCCTTCTTGATCTTCTCGCAAACCCCGGACAGTCCGCGGTTGTGTTCGTGGGCCTGGACATCGGGGGCGTCGATCGAGATGATCACCCCGGAAAGGCCGGTCTCGGCCAGAGCGTCGATACTGCGCTCGGTGAAAGCCGAGCCGTTACTGACCATCATGGTGGTCATACCGACCTCTTTGGCGTGCTTGAGAATGTCGTTGCAATGGCGGTGGACCATCGGTTCGCCACCGGTCACGACCAGAAAGCGAACACCGTGGGTGTAGAGAACATCGATGGCTCGCAGGGCATCTCCGAGTAGCACCGACTTGCCCGATTTGGCCGGCAGCCGGTCCCGGGAAAAACTACAGAAATCGCAGGCGGCATTACAGACGTTGGTAATGGCGAATTGGCAAGTGCTGGGCCCGCCGTCAACAAAGACCTGCTTCACAATCTCAAGCCACTTCATCGCAAGGCCGCCGTTCGCCGGGAGGATGGCAACCCCTCCCCAGGTAGGGGTTCCGTGCTTTTTGTCACATCTAGACCTGCAAAACCTTGTGGTATAGTCGCAAGTGGAAGATTGGAGGCCCGCGTGAGAGCCTGGTTAACATTGTTTGTCGGACTCGTGATGTCGCTGTCGGCAGTCGCCGATTCTCCCACGCTCGTTTTGGCGAGTGGGCACGCCGGCAAGATTGTGGCGCTGGCGGTGAGCCCCGACGGGCGTTGGGTCGCCAGCAGCGGCTTCGAGGGACTGGTCAAGGTGTGGGACGTTAGCAACCAGCGGGTGGTGGCCACCCTCCAGGACCCGGCCCTCAAGCCCGACCGAAGGATTCATCTCAACTATACCTCGCTGGCCTTCACTCCCGACGGCAAACTGCTCGTCGCCACCAATGACGGTTCCATGCGATTGTGGGACCCGGCTTCAGCTGCCCTGCTCCGAAGCTTTCAGGTGGGACCCACGGAGACCGAAGAAGGAACTCGGCTGGCCCTGTTGCCTCAGGTCGGGCGAGCGGTGGTCGCCAGAGCCGACACCGTCTACCTCATCGACTATGCAAGAGGGGCGACGGTCGATACCCTCCGCCAGGAGGGAATGGTCTTCTCAAGTCTGACCACGTCGAGTAGTGGCCGCGTGGCCGTCGGAGCAACCAGCACGGGCGGAGGCGTGTTACTGCTTGACCCAAACTTTAAAAAGCAGCGTTTTCTCGAACTTCCCGAGCGCTGGGGAGCCGAGCAGCTAGACTACTCCGCCCAGGGCGAGCGTCTGGCGATTCTGTCGGGTAGCGGCGACCTGTTGCTCTGGGATGGCAACCAGCTCTCGAAGACCGGGATTCTCGGGCACAGCGGTAAGATCCGTTGGAACGGGCCGAATCTGTTGGTTTCGTCGCAGGTCATCGACGAGTCGCCTCTGCGAGAGCTAGACGGTCAGGCCAGGCTGATCAAAACGGCCAGCTTGGACGGTGTCTTCGAGTCCATGCATCCGTTCCCCGATGGTAAGCATGTCATGCTCGGCTTTTACAACGGTGAGCTCGGCTACTATGGACTCGAGGACCAGAAGCTGACGCGCTGGAACGGCATCGTCTTCCGGCCGAACGCCATCGCGACCGCAAGCAACTTGCTAGCTCTCGGCGGCAGGCAAGGCGAGGTGTGTGTCTTCGATCTCAATCAGGGTCGCGTCTCGGCCCATCTGCAAGCGACCGTGGGCTCGGCCGAGAGCCTGGCAATCTCGCTGGCGGCGGGACAGGTCGCCGCCAGCGACTACTACTCCGGGCGGGTCCAGGTCTATGACATGAAGACCCTCAAGGAGATCGGCCGTTTCGAATCTCAAACGGGCGACGCTTCGACTTCGTTGGCCTACAGTGCCGATGGCAGCAGGTTCGCTATCTTGCACAGCTCAGGCCGGGTCGACCTGTATGATACCTCGGCCCTTAGAGCGGCAGGGCACCTCGAGCCCCCTTCTGTCAAGATGCGAGCCTTCTCGTCGCTGGCCTTCCATCCCAGCGGAAACCGGGTGGCCGCCTGCAACCGGCAGGGCGATGTGGTCGAGTGGCTGCTTTCGAGCAAAGCCACCATCCAGCGCCGGGTCTATCACCGAGAGGGTACTTCGACCCATCTCAACCAGGTTGTCTATAGCCCCGACGGTCGCTGGCTCGCGGTGGCGGCCAACTCGGGCGAGGTGTCGATCTTCGAGGTCGACTTCGAGGACGCGCCCACCGTGGTCGAGGCCCCCGGACCGTGCATGAGTCTCGATTTTTCGCCGGACAGCCGCACCCTCGCACTGGGGGGTACCACTGGTGAATTGGCCCTTATCGACGTGAAAACGGGCCGGGAGCGCTCACGCCATGCCGGCCACGTGGGCACCATCGTCGACCTCGGCTTCAGTCGGAACGGCCAGGCGATCTTTTCCGCCGGTCTTGACGGCACGGTTCGCATCTGGGCCGGCAGCGACGGTCGACCCCTGGCCACGCTGCTAGCCACCGGTGGGGCCGAGTGGGTGTTGGCGACCCCCCAGGGCTCGTTCGATGGCACCCCGGAAGGACAGCGGGTGCTCGAATGGCGGGTGGGTGACACCATCTTCGCCCTCGACCAGTTCTTCAACCAGTACTTCACTCCGGGTCTGTTGACCACCCTGGTCGGCACCGGCCAGGAGATCGCTGCCCCCGAGGCTCCTCAGGCCTTGAAAGCGCCACCTCGGGTGACCATCCTCTCGCCTGGGCCGGGCGACCGCTTCGAGGCCGAGGCCGAGGTGAAGGTGGGAGTGGAAGAAAATGGAGGTGGCCTGGACGGTCCCTACCTTTTTGTCAACGGACACCGACTGCCCGACAACTTCCGCTCCTCGACCGGACCTGGGCAGTACACTTTCCGCGCTCCCTTGACCAAAGGGCACAACGTGCTGCGGGCTACGGCCTTCAATGCCGACCGCAGCGTCGAGAGTCGTGGGGCCCGGGTCACGGTCGAAAGCGATGCCGCCGTGTCTCGCCAGCCCGCGCTTCACATCCTGGCCGTGGGCGTAGATCACTACAAATCGGGTCTCACGCTCGGCTACGCTCGCGACGACGCGAGCGCCATCGCCAAAGCGTTCAATTCGGACCTTTTCTCGGACGTTCGGGTCAAGCTTCTGCTCGACGAGCAGGCTTCCGGGCAGGGCCTGCAGGCGGCCTTCGCCCAACTCGAACAAGAGGCTCTGCCCCACGATACGGTGATTGTCTATCTGGCCGGTCACGGCACGCTGGTGGGTGACGTCTACTATTTTCTACCCTACGACGCCGCCTACGGCAGTGACGAGGAACTGCGTAAAACCGGCCTTTCCAGCACCGAACTGGCCGAGCACCTGACTCGGGTGTCGGCCACCAAACAGTTGGTCGTCCTCGATACCTGTCGTTCCGGCGCGGCCGCTCCCGTCCTGGGCAAGTTTCTGGCCGCCCGCGACGGCCTCTCGCTGATCAAGGCCCAGCAACGGTTGGCACGAGCCAGCGGTACTTTCTTGCTGGCCGCCTCCACGGCCGAGCAGTATGCCAAGGAGGTTCCCGAACTTGGTCACGGGATATTGACTTACGCCCTGCTGAAAGGACTCGGGGATAAGGCGGCCCCCCAAGCCCATCTCAGCGACGACGGTAGCGTCTCGGTCAATGCCCTGCTGCAGTACGTCGCCGGCCAGGTGCCCGATCTCACCACGCGCTACCACGGCGAGATGCAGAACGTGGTGCAATATAGCACGGGGCAGGATTTTCCGCTCAAGCTCGAGGTTAAACGCTGATTTCGACGCAGGTGATAGCGTCTCGCAATCGGCAGCATCGCAGGCCTCGGGCGATCCTCTCCAGCGGCGGACCGCCGTCCTCGAGCCAGGCAGAAAGCCCCTCTTGCTCGACCATGGTGCCGTCCTCGGTGATGGCCTCGGTCACACCGTCGGTGAACAACAGGTAGCGTTCGGCGGGCCGCAGGCAAGCTCGGTGAACGGTGTAGCGTTCGCGAGCGACCACCCCCAGGGGCAGGTTATGGCCCTTGAGCCAGTGGACCCGACCGTGGGGCGACACGATCACAAGACCGGTGTGTCCGCCGTCGACAAATTCGAGAATGCCTCGACCCAGGTCAAAACGAACATAGCAGAAAGTCACGAAGTGCTCGCGCTCTTGCAGGGCAAGGGCCGCGCGCGACTGGACCTGGTCGATGACTTCGTGCAAGGGGGGACAGGACTGACAAGCCCGGGCGAAGAGCTTGCGACAAGCAACGGCGATACGCGCTGCCGTCGGGCCTTTACCCATGACATCACCGATGCAGACATCGATGACTTGTTGGCTTGAGGCACTCAGGAGGTAGAAGTCCCCCTGGTTTTCGCCGGCGGGATCGTCCCAGACTCTGGCTTGTAGACGGCCGTGGCGAAAGGTCAGGAAGGGATGGTCGGTGGGAGTTGGGGTTCGAAGGGCGGAATGTGGACGGGGAGCCGGCGGTGCGTGAAGACGCTGCCGGGACACGGTTTTCAAAGGTCACACCTTTCCGAGAATTCCACTCCGAGAATAGCACGAACCTACCATCTCAGGCAGTGAAGTGGTTCACAAAAGGTCCGTTTCCGATCGTCATTACGAGGGTAGAAACCCCAATATGGAAGAGTCCTTGATGGAGTTTCCCTGCTCGTTCCAGGTCAAGGCGATGGGGCTGGCGGGGGAGGATTTTGTTGAGCACGTGGTGGCGCTGGTGCGTTCCCACATGGCCAGCCACGAGCCACACGAGGTGAGTTCGCGGCCCAGTAGCGCCGGCAAATACTGGTCGGTGACGGTCACCATCGAGGCTCAGAGTCGCGAACAGATCGATCGCATCTATCAGGATCTCACCGACTCGGCCCTGGTGCTCTACGCTCTATAACCAGCGCATGACCAGGGCGCACCAGGCTAGTCCGCCCCCGAATCCAACCGTTACCACGATATCGCCCGAGTGGATGCGGCCCTGGCGTTGCGCCTCCCAAAGGGCCAGCGGCACCGACCCGTTGGAGGTGTTGCCGTAACGGTCGACGTTGGTAAACACCCGGTCCATGGAGATGTTGAGCCGGCGAGCGGCTGCTTCGATGATTCTAAGGTTGGCCTGGTGGGGGATAAACAACGAGACTTGCTCGGGCGCGATGCCAGATTTCTCCAACGCCTGAATCGAGGCTTCGCCCATGGCCTGGACCGCGAACCGATAGACGCCACGCCCGGCCATATGGATGCAGTGATCGGTGCGCTCCTGGCTGGGTGCTCCGGCCCCGGCCGGAATGCGAAGAAGGTCGCCCCCACTGCCGTCGGCTCCGAAGTGAAAGCCAAGGATGCCGCTACCCTCCGGAACCGGGCCGAGCACGGCGGCTCCGGCGGCGTCTCCGAATAAAACACAGGTGGAGCGGTCGTCCCAATTAGTGATTCGTGACAGGGTGTCGACCCCCACCACCAGCACCCGCTTGTAGGTTCCGCTGGCCACGAACTGTTGCCCGACGCACAGGGCATAGGTAAAACCCGAGCAGGCAACCGAAAGGTCGAAGGCGCCGGCCCGAGTGGCTCCCAGGCGTTGTTGGATTCGGCAGGCGGTAGAAGGCATAGGCGAATCGGGGGTAAGGGTCGCCACGATGATGAGTTCGATCTCTTCAGGGCTCAACCTGGCCTGCTCGAGGGCCTGTTGCGCGGCTGTGAAGCCGAGGTCCGAAGAGCACAGCCCGTCGGGCGCGATGCGTCGCTCACAGATGCCGGTGCGCGAGCGGATCCACTGGTCGGAGGTGTCGACCCGGGCTTCGAGTTGGCTGTTGGAAACGATCTGGTCGGGAACGCAGTGGCCAAGTCCCAGGATGCCGACCGGGGCGAGTCGGACTCTAGTCATCGTGGCTGGCATGAAATTCGTTCAGGCTCGATCCGGTGAGGGGAACTGGGCGCCGAGCTGGGTAAGACTCTCTCGCAGGTTGTCGGCCGAGTGGCTCCAGCCGAGGGCCGCGTCGACCCTACCCGATTCGAGGTCGCTCTCGACATCTTTGAGGATGCTGAGCTTGCGCGTAATCGTGTTGCGAATACGTTCCATTTTGCGCTCTTCGGGAGTCTCGGCGTTAGAAGTGCCGCCGGCCTGCCCGCCACCCGGGAAGCGGAAACTCAAGAACTGCTCGGAGGAAGGGCCGAACAGCACCCGCAGGGTCTTGAGCACTACATCGTTCCAGCTGGAATATTCGTCTTCGTCAGCGGTTGCCAGCAGATTTTCACCAAGCTGAATGGTCTGGCGCAGCAGGTCTATCGCTTTCATTTCTTGCATTGGTCGAGTCCTGGATCGGTTTAGATATGCAATTGAATCACAACCAGAAAATTCCTGCAGAACACGGCCGGCAGTTGACCATGGTCTCAATGATGGCAGCCAACTTCAGCGGTGCTTGTCGGAAGATCTCTCAACGGTTCGGAATTTCCTTCCTGGACGATCCCGATTGGACCGAACATCGGCGCGCCCTGGTCGAGGGGCGAGCTGGCCTGGCCGCCCTGTGTGGACTGGTCTACATTCAGTGGTCACAGCCACTGGAACTGCTAGCCGCTCCCGTGCCGACCGGCGACAAGTATGGGGCAGGGCCCATCTATTTCTCTGAGGTGGTGGTGACGGCCGACTCTGGCTTGACCAGTTTTGAGGACCTGACCGGGCGGAGCCTGGCCATCAACGAGCCGGGCTCGCACAGCGGCTGTGCCATTGTCGGCTACGAATTGGCGCGGCGTGGGTTGAGCACCGATTTCCTTGGACCTGTTGTGCAGTCAGGCGGTCATCGGGCTTCACTGGCTCTGATAGCCGCGGGAAAGGTGGATTGGGCCGCCATCGATTCGACCGTCTTCGACTATTGGTCCCAGCGAGAACCGGAGCTTTTTGCCCGCCTGCGCAGCCTGACCCGGCTGGGGCCGAGCCCCCATCCGCCCCTGGTAGCTCAGGGGCTGGCCCCGGACCGAGTGGCCAGTCTGCGGGAACAGTTTTTGAGCCTTCCCCCTGACTTTCTGACGGAATTCGGTTATCAGGGCCTGGCCCAGGTGACCGACGCCGATTATGACCGGCTGCGAGAGATGGCACGGATGGCGGCTACTTGCTGGCCGGTTCGAGGGTAACGGCCGACCCGAAGGGAACACATCCGGATGGAAAACTTTCTTCGTTTTCGGGGGACAGACCGCTATTTGACCAATTCGGCCCTGGAGGCGGCCGTCAACTGCGCCCTGGCGCTCGAGAAGCCCCTATTGGTGAGGGGCGAGCCCGGAACCGGCAAGACTTTGTTGGCCGAAGCCGTGGCCGAAGGGCTGGGCCTCGAGCTGGTTCGCTGGCATGTCAAAAGCACCACCCGGGCCCAGGATGGTCTCTATGTCTACGACACGGTGCAGCGCTTGTACGACTCGCGTTTCGATGACCGCAACGTGCATGACATCAGGCAATACATCAAACTGGGGCCGCTGGGACAGGCGTTCTCGGCTCCCTCGCGGGTGGTGCTGCTGATCGACGAGATCGACAAGGCCGATATCGAGTTTCCCAATGATCTGCTTCATGAGCTCGACCGGATGCGGTTTCGCATCACCGAGACCAACGAACTGGTCGAAGCCAAAGAGCGACCCATCGTGATAATTACTTCCAACAACGAAAAGGAGCTGCCCGATGCGTTCCTGCGGCGTTGTGTCTTTCACTTCATCGACTTTCCCGAGCCCGAATTCATGCGCGAGATCGTCGAGGTCCATCATCCCGGGTTGGACCAAGAACTGGCCCGCCAGGCCATGGAGGCTTTCTTCGGCTTGCGCGAGTTGCCCCGCCTTCGTAAACGGCCCAGCACCAGCGAACTGATCGACTGGATCTCGGCGCTCAAGGCGGCCGGCATCGAGCAGGTCACCCTCGAGCCGGGCATGCCGTTCCTGGGCACACTGCTCAAGAAAGAGCAAGATCTGGCCACCCTGGCCGAGCATGTCACGCGCCGACCCGGCTGGCGCAACTGATGTTCGTCCCTTTTCTTTACGAACTACGGTCGCGCGGGGTGCCGGTCGGGACTCAAGAGGCCGTGGCCCTGGCCGAGGCTCTCAAAAAAGGGCTTCACCAGAGTTCGCTGGACGGCTTCTACCACATCTCCAGGGCCCTGATGGTCCACTCGGAGGCTCATCTGGACGCCTTCGACCAGGCTTTCTTGCATCACTTTCATGGGGTCGAACTGGCCGCCACGGCCCTCCATCAGGACCTGCTCGACTGGCTTCGCGACGCCCTCGATCGCATTCCAGAGCTGACCCCCGAAGAGAAGGTCTTATTCGACCTGCTCGACTTCGACGAACTCAAGAAGATGTTCGATGAACGTCTCGACGAGCAGAACGAGCGCCACGACGGAGGCGATCGCTTCATCGGCACCGGCGGTAAATCGCCTTTCGGCCACAGTGGAGCCCCGCGACCCGGCTTTCGTATCGGCGGCCGCTCGCGCAACCGGCGAGCCATGCAGGTGGCCGAGCAACGCAATTTTCGCGACTATCGCAGCGACCGCATCCTCGACGTGCGCCAGTATGCGGTGGCCTTGCGCAAGCTGCGCACCTTCGGTCGCGAGGGCAACGAGGAAGAACTCGACATCGACAAAACCATTTCGGCGACCGCCGACAACGCCGGCGAACTCGAGATCGTCACCCGCCCGCCGCGGCGCTCCAATGTGCGGGTCATCCTCATGATGGATGTGGGCGGCACGATGGATCCTTTCACCCAGCAAGTCGAACAGCTCTTCTCGGCGGCCGCCAAAGCCACTCACTTCAAGGAGTTCCACGCCTTCTACTTTCACAACTGCGTCTACGACTCGGTCTACAAGACGGCCCGTTTTCGCAATCCCGTGCCTGTCGACGAGATCCTGGCCCGCTACGGCAAGCACTACAAGCTGATCATGGTGGGGGATGCGATGATGGCGCCGTATGAGCTGGTCGCTCCCAAGGGCGCGCTGTTCTTCGGCTACGAGGGCAAACGCTCGGGACTAGAATGGCTACAGGCCCTAACCGACCATTTCCGCAAAGCCATCTGGCTCAATCCCGAGCCTCCTCGCTATTGGAGCGGCCGCACCCTGCACGAAATCCAGAAACTCTTCCCCATGTTCCCCCTCACCCTGGAAGGCCTCGACCAGGGCATCGCCCACCTGGTAAAGGGAAGAGGGCGGGCCTAACAACTACCGTCTGAAGACTACCCCCACAAGGGCAGTTTGAGCTGGCCGTTGTCGTCGGGCTGCTTGTTGCGCTGGATGGCCAGGCTGAGGGCTCGGTCGGGATTGATCATGCCGGCGCCCTGGCTTTCGCTGCGATAGGCGGGCATCGGGGTAGCGCTGTCGCGCAGGATTTCTTTGACTTCGGCGGGCGTAAGGTGGGGGTTGGCTTCGAGCATCTCGGCCACCACGCCGGCCACGATGGGAGCAGCCATCGAGGTGCCGGGCATGCCGATGTAGTCGGTCTCGACCATGGGCAGGCGCTCGGTGGCCTCGAGCAGGTGATCAAGTTCCTGGCGGGCGTGGCTGGGGCTCTTGTGAAAGCGCACGATCGAACTGCCGTTGAGGCCGATCATTCGCAGAGTCGGGGCCGGCACGTTGACTAGCTCGGAATCGGGCATCTTCTGCAGCCAGTCGAGGGTGCGGTGCACATCGGTGTATTTACGGGCGGTGGCCTCGAGCACCGAGTTGGGGGCGTTGGGGCCGATAATGCCTTCGCCCGGGGCTACCAGGTCGGGCTTGGAACTGCCCGCCTCGCCTCGACTCGAAAACGACGGGATCCGGTCGTCGGAGCGGTCAGGGGTGTTGCGGTCGTCGACAGCGCCGACGGTGATGACCGAGGGGCTGTCGCCGGGGCTCGAGATGGTGCCCAGTTCTGGACCCTGGTTGCCGGCCGAGACCACCACCACGATGCCCTCTTCGACGGCTCTTTCCACGGCCTTGCGAATGGGGTCGTTGGTCGAGCGGGCCGAGGTGTCGCCGGTGCCTAGAGAAAGATTAATGACGCGAATGTTATACCGTGCCTTGTTCTCGACCGCCCAGTTCAGGCCCTGAAGGATGCGCGAGGTGCTGCCGCGGCCACTCTTGTCGAGCACTTTGACGCCGATCAGGTTGGCGTCGGGGGCGGTGCCCCGGTGGATCCCACCCGAGAGAAAGCCCGAGCCGGCGGCGTCGCCGGCCACGTGGGTGCCGTGGCCGTTGTCGTCGTAAGGTACCGATTTGCCATTCACGAAGTCTTGAAAGGCCACAATGCGCTGATGGGGGTAGGCCAGGTCGGGATGAGGATAAATGCCGGTGTCGATGACGGCGATGCCCACTCCTTTGCCGGTGTAGGTTTGGGTTAGCGGGGTGAGAAATCGCGGGTTCTCGAGGGGTTGCCGGGGACCTGGCGGGGGGGCGACCGGACCGTCGGCCGATCGTTGCTGCTTGCGCTCCCACGGCTCGGGATGAAGAAACGTCTCTTCGTCGTTGGGGATGGCTTCGAAGCCGGCCTTTTCGGCCAGTTCGCGATTAGCCTGGTTCATGACGGCGGTAAAGCCTTTGACCAGGGGAATCTGTTCGTCGACCACGATGTTGAGTCGGGCCAGCCGGGCGGCCAGTCCTTCGGGGCCGACCGATTGCAGCGCCTCGGGGCTGGGGACCAGCAGGTAGGGGTCCTGGCGCTCGTCGGTGCCCTCGACCAGATTGGCCGAAAAAATGGGCTCATTCAGGGGGAGGTCCATCTGGCGCTCGACCCGGCGGGGAGCGAACAAGTGGCGTTGCGATTGGATGGAGCCTACGAGCACCTGAAGTCCTTTCTCCCCCTCGAGCAATTTCCACGATGCTAACAAGCGGGCCGAGAAGGGATGTTGCCACTTTGTTAAACTGGCGCTTCGGGGTCTTCTAAGGGGCTGTCCTCATCGGGCTCTGGTGAGGGGGGCTGGGGCGGAGCAGGCATGGGCAGGCACAGTTCTTCGGGGGCCAATTTCCAGACGCTGGCAAGCTCGCGAAAGCGCTCCCGCACCATCTGGAGATCTTCAGTGACGGCGGCCAGAAAGCGGTGGCGGGCCTGCAGCAGGTCGCCCTGTAAGAGCCGGCACTGACCGTAGCCGTAGCTGGCTTCGAACAGCTTCTCGAAGCGCTTGAGAGCCTCGCCGAAATAGGTTTCGGCCGCCGGCAGATGGCCCAGCAGCTGCTCGCTGCGACCCAGATAGTAGAATACGTAGGGGTTAGGACCATCGCGCTTCCACGAGTCGAGCAACAGCTCGGAGGCCTCCGCCAGACGATCCCGCAGGTAGGGCTCGGACTCTTTTGGCCGCGAAGAGAACAACAAGCTCTCGGCCAGGTGGAAAGCGCCCCGGAACATGTGAGGGTCCAGAGTGTGGGCTTTGCGCTGGTACTCGATGGCTTGCTCGCAGAGTTCGACGCGTTGCTCAGGGTCGCGTTGGCGCATCGCCTTTTCGAGGCGGCTCTGGCCGCGTCGCTGGCTGCCCATGGCTTGGAGCGAAGGAACGAAGTTCGCCAGGGCCTCGACCAGGCCCGGCTCCGCGAGAGTGGGGCGAGCTTCGAGTTCTTCCTCGCTGAGAGCCTCGCGGTAAAACAGTTGGGGAATGTCCCGGGGCAAGAGGGCCAGTTCGGTTTCCACCACCAGGCGGCCCAGCAGGGCGTTGCATGCGATCAGTTCCGCAGGGTGGGCGCCCTCGACCAGACCCAGGTGGTGGCAAACCTCGCCGATGTTTTTGTCTTTGAGACTAAGAAAGGCTCGCAGGCAGGGCAGTTGCTGGTTGCGAGGCTCGAGTTGGGCGGCCCGCTCGACACTTGCTCGGGCTGCCTCGAGGTCGTCGAGGTCGGCCAGGGCCAGGCTCTTGAAGATGGGCGCGGCCGGGTTTTCGGGGGCCCGCTCGAGAGCTCGCTCGAAGTCTGCCAGGGCCTCTTCGGCTCGCCCTAGATCGAGATAAACCAGGCCGCGCTGCAGGCAGGGTCCCGGATGGTCCGCCAGGCCACTGACGGCCTCGGCGAACAGCTCCAAAGCCTGTTCGGGGTCGCCTCGACGGGCCAGGTTCTGGGCTCGAGCGAGCACACTCCAGGTTGCCATGCTCTTAGGATGCCTCGTGGCAGCGAGAATTTCCTGGTTCAAGTTCTTTTCAGGGCGATGAAGTAGTCTCGACGGGTCGAGGGTTAGCACGCTTGTGAGACCAGCTGCAGAGGCTGATCGCAGTGGCCTGCTTTGGTGGCGTGTTAACATTTTGGCAATAAAGGTATGCAGACTTTCATGCTAGGATTAGGGCACTATGGGCCAATTTGTGTCTCCGCTCGGAGCTCAGCTTAAAACTCCTCCCGTGGCCAAGGCTAACGGCACCCCGCGAAGAGAGGACAGCGACCAGGCACTTCCGGTCGAGAGCTTCGAAGCCAGCCAACCGCAACCCCAGGCCCGACCCGCCGAGACCGCTCGCGTGGCTCCTGAGCCCGAGCCCAGGGCAACCGAGACGTTTCTCGAGCGTCCCACGACGCCAGCGCAACCACCGAACACCCCCACCACCATTCCGGTGTTCGAGCAACCTGTTTCCGAAGAGGTCCAAGCCGTCACCGGCTCTGGCGGCGAGAGTTTGGCCGAGGTGGCCAAGCGCGTGGCCGCCGAAGTCGATCGAGCCGAGGCCGCCAAAGCCAGCCAGCCTACCGCCGCGACCACTTCCACCGAGCTTCCCAAGGCCGAGTCTGCCAAGCGGGCCGAACTGGCCTCGAACATTCGCACCCATCGCAGCGTCGGCAGCGCTCTGCTGCACTTCGTGACCGGTGACCCCCTCAAGGTTTACAAGAAAGAGCTCGATGCCATCAACAAGGCCGAGGCCATGGCTGCCAAGCTCACGACGCCGGCCGAATTCCAGGCCAAAACGGCCGAGTTCAAGCAACGGCTGGCCAACGGCGAAACCCTCGAAGACCTGCGGGTCGAGGCCTACGCGGTGGCTCGCGAAGCCTGCAAGCAGGCCACCGGTATGCGGCCCTACGATTGTCAGATCGTGGGCGGTCTGGCCACCGACTCCGGCCGCATCGCCGAGATGGCGACCGGCGAGGGCAAGACCCTGATGGCCGTCATGCCGCTCTACCTGAATGCTCTGGCCGGCAAGGGCGCCCATCTGGTCACGGTCAACGACACTCTGGCTGCTCGCGACGCCGAGTGGATGGGCCCTGCCTACAAGTTGCTCGGGGTTAGCGTGGGCACCGTGCTTGAAGGCATGACCCCCGAAGATAAACGAGCCGGCTACAACGCCGACATCACCTACACCACCGACCGCACCATCGGCTTTGATTATCTGCGCGACCGCACCGTTCGCAACCCTGCCCAGAGAGTGCAGCGCGAGCCCTTCTTCGCCCTCATTGACGAGGTGGACGAGGTGCTGATCGACGAGGCTCGCACCCCACTCATCATTTCGGCTCAGGGTGAACCGGCCGCCGACGAGTATCGCACCTTCAGCGAGATTGTCGACCACCTGACCCCGGGTGAAGACTTCTACGTCGACCGCAAGCAGCACTCGGCCTGGCTGAGCGAGACCGGTCTTGACAACGTCGAGAACGAACTGGCCTTGCGCCAGGCTCAAGCCACCTACAACCAGGCTGTGCAAGAGCACGGCGAGTCGTCGCCCCAGGCCACCGAGGCCAAACAGTGGATCGACAACGCCACCAGGATGCGAGATGCTATCAAGGCGGAAGGGGCCGCCTACAAGGTCCACCAGGACTATCTCGAGAAGAAGCCTGGCTGGTTCAAGCGCATCTTCAACTTCGTCACCGGCAAGCAGGCCGAAGGCTACGACAAAGCCACCGAAAAAGAACTCAAGGCCAGCTACGAAGCGGCCAAAGACGCCCACGAAGAGCTCAAAGGCAGCTTCCCCGAGTATCAGCTCTATTCTGAGGATAACGCCGGTCGAGTGCGATTTCTCGACGCCAGCCTCAAAGCCCGCGCTCTGTTCACCGATGAAGACGACTATATCGTCGAGAACGGCGAGGTCAAGATCGTCGACGAGAACAAGGGCCGCACCTCCGACGGGCGTCGCTACAACGATGGGCTGCACCAGGCTCTAGAGGCTCGCGAAGGGGTCGAGATCAAGCCCGAGCAACGGGCGGTGGCCTCGATCACCTATCCCAACCTGTTCAAGAAATACCCGCGGTTGGCCGGCATGAGCGGAACCGCCGCCACCTCGGCCGGCGAGTTCGAGAAGCTCTACGACCTTTCGGTGGTCCAGATTCCTACCAACTTGCAGTTCGAGACCAATCCGGCCGACCCGACCGCCGCTCCGCGCCACAACCGTATCGACGAGGCCGATGTCATCTATCCCTCGTTGAAAGCCAAGTTCGATGGCGTGGTCCAAGAGGCGGTCAAGAATTTCGAAGAGGGCGTCCCGATTCTGATCGGAACGCTTTCGGTCAAGGCCAATAAGTATGTGGCCTATCAACTGGTCAAGGCCGGCGTGCCCAAAGACGCCATCCAGGTGCTCAACGCCGAAAGCGTGCGCGGCGATAAGCAAGCCGAGAACGAGATCATCGAGAAGGCAGGCATTTCGGGCATGGTCACGGTGGCCACCAATATGGCCGGCCGGGGCGCCAACATCAAGCCCGACCTGACCAACTACAAAAAGATCGCCATGGCGGCTATCGACGCCGCCAACGGCCAGAGCAAGCCCGTCATCGTGCACATGAAGAACGCCAAAGAGGCCCAGCGCCTGGCTGAGTGGCTCGACAACCGGGCTTCCTATGCAGTGGCCGACCAGCCTCAAGACGTGCTGCCCGGTCCCGGTCAGGTCTTGATCCGCGCCGGTCACGAGGGCCCGGTGCCCGAGGGTGCGACCCTGCTCGATTATCACGATTATCCCACCGGCGGTCTTTACGTCATCGGCACCGAGCGAGCCAATTCGCGCCGCATCGACGATCAGTTGATCGGTCGCTCGGCCCGCCAGGGTGCGCCCGGCCGTAGCAAGTTCTTCCTCAGCCTGCAAGACGACCTCTTGCGCGTGTTCGGCGGCGAAAATCTGTCGCCGTTACTCGACCTTTTCGGTGACTCGTCCAAGGGAGTTCAATCGAATCTGGCCGACAAACTGGTGGCCCAGGCCCAGTCTCGGGTCGAGTCGATGCACTTCGAGGTGCGTGACAACACCACCAAATACGACGAGGTGCTCAACAAGCAACGCGACACCTTTTATGCTTACCGCGACTCGATTCTGGGTCCGGCCCCGGGTCAGGAAGGCGAACAAGCCGACGTCAAAGGCCTGATGCTCAGTTACGCCGTCAACTCGATCACCGATGAGGTGCTCGAGCATCTACCCAAGCACCGCAATCAAACCCCCGAAGATGTCCGCAAGGCTCTGACCGAGGTTTCGGCCAAATACAACTTCCCCCTCGAAGACCTCAATGTCTTCGGCAAGATCAAGACCTCTGAACTCGAGACCCAGGTGGCGAGCTACGTCGAAGACAAGGTGACTTCGGCGATGGGTGTGTTCGAAGAGCACGGGCTCAAGCTCGAGGATGGAGCCCGAGTCGGCATGTTGACCATTCTCGACACCAACTGGACCGACCATCTCGAAATCATGGAAGCGCTCAAGGATGGTATCCAGTGGGAGTCCATCGCCGGGCGCAAACCCGAGGATGCCTTCATCGAGCGAGGCTTCGAGGTCTTCAAAGAGATGATTACCAATATCGAGCGCAGTTGCACCTCCCAACTGGTTTCTGAACTGTTGGCCGGCGCCGATATGATCAAAAAGGGTGTCATCAAGGTGCCACCCGTCCAGCGGCCGGCACCCCAGTCGGGCCTCACCCAGACCTGGGCGCGCGACGACGACGGCAAGATGCGAGCCGAGTGGAAGGCCGAGGGAGCCGCCACCCATTAGCATCGTTTCCTCCGAGCAGGAGGGGTTCGCCGAGATCAACGTCACGCCCCTGACTGACGTGTTGTTGGTCCTGCTGATCATCTTCTTGATCACGGCCGGAGGATTGACCGCGCCCCGCCATGGGGTGAAGGTACCGGAAGTGGTCACCCGCACCCAGGCCGAGAAGAGCATGGTGATCGTCGACATCACGGCCGATGGTCGTATCTTTCTCGGCTCCGACGAACTCTCGCCGCGACTGCTCGAAGGGCGCCTGACCCTCGAGCAAGAGTTGCGCCAGACCGATCGGGTGGTCATTAACGCCGATCAGGACACGGCCTACGCGGTGGTGTCCGAGGTCTTGCGGGCCGCGGATCGGGTCGGTTTGCACAAGATCTCGCTAGCCACCAGGCTGGTCAAGCCATGAGGCGCCGCCGCGGGGTCAGCCCCCCCGAGAGTGAACCGACCATGGCGGCCATCAACATCACGCCCTTGACCGATGTGCTCCTGGTCTTGTTGATTATCTTTCTGGTGGCTGCCACCGCCGCCCACCAGAACGTCTTCCAACTGGATCTCGCGGGTGAAGTCGCCAGTGTCGAGGTCTCGGACGCGAGGGTGGCGGTAGTGGGCATTCTGGCCGACGGTTCGCTGCGCCATGAGGGGCAGGCGTCGAGCCTGGAAGAACTGGCGGCTCGCCTAGGGTCTGATGAGCAGGTGGTGCTCGAGCCCGTGCCCGAGGCCCGTTATGGGCGCCTGGTCGAGGTGATGGATTGGCTCCGCAGCCGCGGCTTCGAGAAGGTTAGCCTGGCACAGGCACGCGAGGCTGAGTCCCGATGAAATCGGCTAAAAGCTGAAATTCGGAAGGCGGCAGGCGATAGAAGTCGAGTTCGGTCAGATAGGTTCCGTCGGCCTGGGCTCTGCAGTCTATCACGGTAGCGTCGACCTCGAAGGTGGGGATAGCGTCGTCTTCGATGTCGACCATCACGCCGATGACGGTGCCGCTCTCGATCGGCTCGGGCAGGAGCACGGTGGCCCCGCTGACAGAGACATCACGGGCCTGGCATCGAAAACCGGGAAGCTCGGCGGAGATGATCGAGACCTGGGGGGGCGCGGGGGGGACTGGCTGACGGCCGACCTCCTCTCGGGAGGTGCCGTGAATCATCTTCTTCAGCCAACCGAACATACCCCAATCATATCCATTCGAGCCGGGCGCGGGTAAGAACCGGGTATACTAGCGCCCCCCGGTAGGAAGTTACTAAGCAGAAATCGATCTTGTGTTCGCTTTTAGGCAGGGAGCCCCCATGTTGAAAAGAATTCGTGAGAATGCGCCTCCTGCATGGAGATTGCCTCAAGTTGCTGCCGACCTTCGCTCCCGACAGCGTGGATGTAGTGGTCACTTCGCCACCCTATAACCTGGGCATCGGGTATTCGCTCTATGACGACACGCTCGGCCGCGACGAGTATCTGGATTGGCTCAGCCAGTGGGCTCGAGAGATCCATCGAGTGCTCAAGCCGGATGGATCGCTCTTTCTCAACATCGGCGGCAAGCCTTCGGACCCCTGGGTCCCCTTCGAGGTGGCCGGCCGCATGCGCGAGGTCTTTAGCCTGCAAAACGTGATTCACTGGGTGAAATCGATCGCCATCGACAAACGTGACGTGGGCAATTACGGCAAGATTCAAGAGGACGTGGCCGTGGGGCACTACAAGCCGATCAACAGTCGCCGCTTTGTGAACGACTGCCACGAATATGTCTTCCACCTGACCAAGCGCGGAGATGTGAGCCTGGACCGTCTCTCGGTCGGCGTAGAATACCAGGACCGCTCTAACGTATCTCGCTGGGCCCAGGCCGGCCAGGGGCGGCGCTGTCGTGGCAATACCTGGTTCGTGCCCTATCGTACCATCAAGTGGCGCGACCGTGACCGTCCCCACCCGGCCACCTTTCCCGTCGAGCTAGCCCGTAAGTGCATCCTGCTCCACGGCGTGGAACAGAACATGTTGGTGATGGACCCGTTTCTGGGCATCGGCCACGCTGCTTTGGCGGCCCGCGAACTGGGCGTCGACTTCGTCGGCATCGAGATCGACCCCCACTATCTCGAAGTGGCCCGAGGGCTGTTGACCGAGGCCGTCTAGTTCAAGAATCTTTCAGCTCTTGCCGTTAGGCTAAGAGGGTGAAAGTGTCAGGCGATCTCTCGAAGCGGCTGCCGGGCTACAAGTCCGTCCTGGAGCGGCCCGTGGCCAAACCGCTTGACCGTTACGAACCTTCTCCTTCCATCGAGGTGCCTCTAGGGTCACCGCTGGCGGCCCTGATGGCTCGCAACGTGGCGCTGCAGTATTATAATCCCACCGCCGACGCCCGCGCCCAGGCGAGTTACTACCAGAATCTAGACCTGGGCGAGGATGCCCGGAGCGCTTTCGAGGCCCTCAGCGATCTCGTCTGCGACACCCACCACACCCTTCTTCCCTATGAGCCGCGGGGCCACAACTGGGTGCATCTGCGACCCAACCTTCGGCTCGAGCCGATCTACGGAGATGAACCGGTGCGCGCGGACTCTCCTTTGCGACTGGGTTTGCCGGTGTTGTCCAACAAGCGCCTCAAGCGTTCACCCGAGGCTCGCGAGAAGGCTCTGTCCCGGCTCGAAGCCGAGGGCCGGCAATGGGTAGCAGCCATCGGTGCCAGCCTGGACCCGGTCAGCGCCGCGCTGCGCATCGCCGAACTCGAGGCCAGGCGCTACTTCAACGTCGAGCATGTGGTGGCCAAATACTGGTTTGACAGCAACGACATCATGAAGGGCGATCTTCACCATCTCTTCCCCGAGGTCAAAGACCGCAATAGCTTCCGCGGCAACCTTCCCCTGGGCGAGCTGGACGGGGCCGGCGACGCGCGGGACTCGGACCACTTCGAGCCGGCCGCTGGCAAGGGGGCCGTGGCCCGGGCTACTCTCTACTTTCTGCTGCGTTACCCTCGCGCCATCGGGGGCGAAGGCGAGTATACCGCCGCCGATATCGACCAGTTGCTCGAGTGGCACCGGGCCGACCCTCCGGACCTGTACGAGTTTCACCGTAACGCCGAGATCGAGAAGCTGCAGGGCAACCGGAACCCCTTCATCGATCACCCCGAATGGGCCGACCGCGTCGACTTCGGACTGGGATTGGCCCGAGGCTGAACTATCCGCCCGTATAGGGGGGGCAGAACCGCACGAGCGAGGTTTGCCCGGCCGTCCTCCTTTAGTCTGGTATTAGACGAAAGGAGCGCGTATGTTCACCAATATTCTGATCCCTCTCGACGGGACGTCGTTCGCCGAGGCGGAGATCCATCACGCTCTGGAACTCCTCAAGGGAGTTGAACGGGCCCGCCTGATCCTCACCATGGCGATCTCGGGACCGGCCATTCCGGCCGTGCCTCCGCTACTGGTCAACTTCGACCAGATACAGACGGCGGCTGACCGCGAACGCCTGCAGTGCACCGTCTATCTGCAGAAATTGATGGCGGATATCAAGACCCGCCGGCCCGAACTCACGCTTGGCTATCGCCTGGCTATGGGGACCCCTCATCAGGTGATTACCCAGGTCGCCCGCGAGGAGGCGGTGGACCTGGTCATCATGGCTTCCCACGGCCGCTCCGGCCTGGAACGTCTGTTGAGCGGCAGTATTACCGAATCGGTCGTCCGCGAACTCGAGACCGCGGTGCTGGTGGTGCATCCCGAGAAAGCCGAGCCGGGCCAGCGCTCGCCTTCCTTTGCTGCGGCTGTCCGCGATAGCGAGAGGGCCGATTAATGGAAGCCCTGCAAATCGTTTTCGACAGCGTCACCAACATGGGCAAGGCCTTTCTGGCCACCCTTCCCAAGTTGCTCATCGCTCTTGGAGTGGTGTGTTTCACCTGGCTGGTCGTCCGCCTGGCCACTCGCGCCATGGAAAAGGCCATGGACAAGGTCAAGATGCGAGACTCACTGCAAGACCTGTTCAAGAAGTTGGCTGGCGGGCTAATCTGGTCCATCGGTCTGATGTTGGCCGGTTCGGTGGTCTTCCCCGAACTCACGCCAGCGAAGATCCTCACGGTCCTGGGTCTTGGTTCGGTGGCCATCGGTTTCGCCTTCAAGGACGTGTTCGAAAACTTCCTGGCCGGGGTTTTAATCCTGCTGCGCGAGCCTTTCCGCCTGGGAGATTTTATCGAGGTCGACGGCTACGTCGGCAAGGTCGAGGAGGTTACCATCCGCGATACTCACGTGCGCCAGTCGGACGGGCAGCGCGTGGTGTTGCCGAACGCCATGCTGTTCAAGAACGCGGTCACCGTCATCACCGACCTGCCTGTGCGCCGGACTACCATTACCTGCGGGGTCGGCTATGGCGAGGACGTGGCTAAAGCTCGCCAGGTCATCATGGACGCCGTTCAGGCTTGTGATCAGGTGCTTGACGATCGGCCCGTGCAGATTTATGCCAGGGAATTCGGCTCGAGCAGCATCGACTTCGAGGTGACCTGGTGGACCCAATCGCCGCCTGGCGCCATTCGTAAGTCGCGCGACCAGGTTGTCGAGAAAGTCAAGCGGGCGCTTGACGCGGCCAACATAGAGATCCCTTTCCCTTACCGCACTCTCACCTTCGCCGAAGGACTCGAACTCGCCAAACCGCGAGAGATGGTGAGGAACTAGGTGGGGCGACCGTCCATCCAGATGGTGGTCGTGCCGCTCGAAGACTCTCCCGACATGGCCGATGTGGTGCGCCAGGCAGCCGGATTCGCGGCGGTGTTCGGGGCCCGCGTGGGACTGGTCCAAGCGACGGCGGAGTCTTTGTCCCACGCCACTGATCGCTATCTCGAAGCGGCCCGGGCAGAAGGCTGTTCGGCCGAGGTTCACCGCTGTGACGCAGAGATCGCCACGGCCACCCTGAGAACCATCGAAGCCACTTCGGCCGACCTGCTCGTGCTCAATCGGTTGGGCTCTCTGGTCGAGAGACTGACCCATCATAGCCATTTGACGATTTTGCTGGTCAACCCCCGGGTTCGACCAGCCCAAGCCCAGGCCCGTGGGGCCTGAAACAAAAGTTTCCTAAGGAGGAACCTATGACTAAGAAAACCCCAATTATGATCAAAGAGACGATCTACGCTCGCTTTAGCGACGTGGAAATGGCCAAGAAGGCTATCGGCGCCCTGCTCGATACGGGACTCGAACCCGAACTCATTTCGCTGGTGACGAAGAACTCGGTGAAGCCCGAGAAAGTCGAAGACGCCGAGGAAGTCAAGCAGAGCGCGGCTAAAGGCGTGACCACCACCACCCCCGAGGACGCTGGAGAAGGCGCCGCCAAGGGCGCGCTGATCGGCCTCGGCCTGGGTGAGCTAGCTTTGATAGCCACTCTATTCATTCCCGGCGTGGGCTTCGTCACCGGTGGCGGAGCTCTGGTTACCGCTCTAGGGGCGGCCGTTGGAACCGCCGCAGCCGGAGCCGTAACCGGTGGCGTGGTGGGCTACCTGCGTGAGCAGGGGGTCCCATCTGACATCGCCAGCGATTACGAACGGGCCATCGAAGAGGGCGGCGCCATGTTGGCCATCGATATTCCCGACGAGCCCGAACTTCGGACCGCCAACGTCGTTCGACTGCTGCAGAAATACGATGCCGACAAGGTCGGCAACTACGCGGCTGCTATCAAGTAAAGGAGGGCGCCAATGCTCAATTTGACCATGAAGCGGATCGAGGAGCTTAATCGCCCTCAAACCGAGGTTTGTATCTCACTCTACTGTCCCCTCGAGCGCGGCGATGAGGGGCGCCAGAACCCCATCCGGCTAAAAAACCTGCGAGCCAGAGCCCGCAAGTTGATCGAAGGGGCCGGCCATGACCCGGCCCTGGCCGAAAACTGGCTCGAACCCATCGATGATTTGCTCGACCGCAATCCTCGGGTGAGCGGTGTGGCCGGCAGCCTGGCCTTCTTTCTAGGCGGCTCCGAGCCCCGCACTCTGGTGGTGCCCGGCTCGGTGCCGGAAGAGGTCCGCCTCGGTTCCAGCTTCTGGCTGGCGCCGTTGCTGGAGGCGGCCGACCGCACCTGGCGTTATCTGGCCGTCACCATCAGCCAGAACCAGGTCCGGCTGTTCTTCGGCGATCCCTATCACGTCCAGCAAGTCGACCCGCCCAAAGGCATGCCGACCAGCCTGGACGAGGTGATCGTGTGGGAGAAATCTGCCGGTCTTAACACTGGCCAACTCTACTCTAATCGACCCTCCAGTAGCCCGGTGGGCAGTGCCCACGGACGCAATCCGAGCGGCCATGTTCACGAAGAGTTTCTGGCCCGCTTCCTGAGACAGGTGGCGCGAGGACTGGAAGAGATGCTGGCCCATAGCGTGGTTCCCGTGGTGCTGGTTGGGGTCAAAGAACTGACCGCAGCCCTGGTGGAGGAACTGGAACTGGAGACACCGGTTCTCGAGGTGCATGGCAACTTCGACCATAAGGGACCAGAGGGGATCCACAGCCTGGTGTGGGAACCCGTGCGGCGCCTGGCCGACGAGCGTCAAGACGAGTTGCGTCGCTTGCTCGACGAGACCCCGCCCAACTTGTTGGCCACCCGCCTGGACGAGCTGAGCGAGGCGGCCCAGCAGGGTCGGATAGAACGCATGCTGGTAGCGCGAGGCTGCCATCAAGACTCGGTCGAGGCAAGCGCCCTGCAGACGCTCAAGCACTCTGGGGAGGTCTCGTTCGTCGAACCAGATGCGCTGGCTACGCCGGCGGTAGCCATTCTGCGGTACTAGGTGACCGCCCAGATTTGGCTGGTCGCATGTATCCTGCTGGTGGGCTTGATTTTGCTCATCACGGACCTGCTGCGAGCCGATCTGGTGGCTCTGCTCATCATGAGCGCCGTCATGGTGACCGGCCTGGCGACGCCCGGCGAAGCCCTGGCAGGGTTTGCCAATCCCGCCACCATCACGGTGGCGGGAATGTTCATTTTAAGCGCCGGACTGGATAGCACCGGCGCGCTGGGGCCACTTTGCCGTCTGGTCACCGGCTGGGTCCGAGAACGCGGTCCCCGTATGGCCTTGCTCCCCGTCCTGTTGCTGGTGGGCTTTCTGTCGGCCTTTATCAACAACACCGCGGCGGTGGCGATCTTTCTTCCCATTATCATGGTGGCCACTCAAAATGTCCCTCGTAGCCCCTCCAAGTTTCTCATGCCGCTTTCGTTCGTGGCCATGTTGGGAGGGCTGGTCACCTTGATCGGCACCAGCACCAACCTGCTGGTTGACGGTATCGCTCGCCAACACGGAGTGGCGCCGTTCGGTCTGTTTGACTTCGCGCCCCTGGGCCTGGTGATGCTGGCGGCGGGTATGGTCTATCTGGTCACCATCGGTTACGGCCTGGTACCCGAGCGGCGCCATCCCCGTACCCTGGGGGACGAGTTCGGTCTGGAACCACATTCCGAGGACGGCGACACCGTGCTGGTCGAGGCGGGTATCGCCTCGCCCATGGAAGGGACGACCCTCGACCGAGAGGGTATCGAGCGGCGCTTTGGAGCTCGGGCTCTGGCCGTTCGCCGGCAAGGCAGAACCCGCTACCAGGGCCTGGGCGAAGTGCCACTCAAGGGCGGTGACACCGTGCTCTTCCGGGTCCTCAAGGATCACCTGGCGAACCTTCGCCAGAGTCCCATGTTTCTTCTGCTCTCGGACCACCAATCGCCGTCGCAAAACAGTCGAGCGAGGCCCTGGGTGGCGGGCGCCATCCTGGTGCTGGTAGTGTTGTTAGCGGCCGCCGAGCTCTTGCCCATCGTGGTTTGCGCCACCGTGGGAGCTCTGGCCATGGTGCTCACGGGTTGTCTGCGGGCCGACGAAGCCTATCGAGCCGTCGACTGGAAGGTCATCACCTTGCTGGCCGGAATGTTGAGTCTCGACGCCGCTCTCGAATCGACCGGAGCGACGGCCCTGCTGGCTCACCACGCTCTCGCCTGGCTACAGTCCTGCGGGCCTCGCACGATCCTGGCTATTCTCTATGTGATGGGCACGCTGCTCACGGCCGTTTTGTCAAACAACGCCACCGCCGTGCTGCTGGCCCCGCTGGCCATCACCATCGCCGACCAACTGTCGTTGGACCCCAGGCCCTTCCTGGTGGCAGTAGCGTTCTCGGCCTCAGCCTGCTTTTCTAGTCCACTAGGCTATCAGACCAACCTCATGATCTACGGACCGGGACGCTTTACGTTCCTCGACTTCGTCCGGGTAGGTTTGCCTCTGAACCTGATTCTGCTGGGATTGTCGGTCTGGCTGATTCCGGTCACATTTCCGTTCTAGGCGTACATCGCCTCGATGATCTCCGCGAAGCGTTCATTGACCACGCGGCGTTTGACCTTCAGCGTGGGGGTGAGTTCGCCCGTGTCCTGGCTGAGTTCTTTCGGCAGGATCGCGATCTTCTTGACCTGTTCGTAACCAGAGAACTCCTCGCAGGTGCGCTGGCACTCTTTCATCAGCAGCGTCACCAGTTTGTCGTCCTTGACCATCTCTTCAGGCTTGGTCGACACGCCGTTCTCGGCGGCCCAGCCCTGGAGCGACTCGAAGCTGGGCACGACCAGGGCGGCGATGAATTTGCGGTTGTCGCCGATAAGAACGGCCTGCTCGATATACTTGCTGGACTTGATGGCCTGCTCGATCGGCTGGGGGGCCACGTTCTTGCCGTTAGACATCACCAGGATCTCTTTCTTGCGGTCGGTGATGCGCAGGTAGTTGTCCGCGTCGAACTCGCCGATGTCGCCGGTGTGGAACCAGCCCTCGGGGTTGATCGATTCTTTGGTGGCGTCAGGTTTGTTGAAGTAGCCTCGCATCACGTGCGGGCCGCGGGTGAGGATTTCGCCATCGTCGGCGATCTTGACCTCGACGTGCGAGATCAGTTTGCCGACGGTGCCCATCTTGGGGTGGGAAGGCGGATTCATGGTGATGACCGGGCTGGTCTCGGTGAGGCCGTAGCCTTCGATGAGGTTAAAGCCGGCCGATAGGAAGAATTCGCCCACATCGGCCCGTAAAGGGGCGCCCCCCGAGACGAACAGGCGAATGTTGCCGCCGGTGCGGGCGTGGATTTTGGACAAAACGAGTTTGTGAGCCAGCTTGTATTTAAGCTTGAGCCCGCCGGGAACCGGCCCCTTCACGCGCGCCTCGAAATAGGCTTTGCCGACCTTGATAGCCCAGTAGAACATGCGGCGCTTCATGTTGAGGTCTTCTTGCACCTTGGCCAGGATGCCGGCGTGGATTTTTTCGAACAGTCGCGGCACGCTGGGCACGATGTGAGGACGCACCTCGACGAGATTGTCGCGCACCGTATCGATGCTCTCGGCGTAGGCAATGGTGGCGCCCGCCCCGGTCATGGCATAGTAGACCACCCGTTCGAACACGTGCGACAGAGGCAAGAACGACAGTTCGACATCGCCCGGACGCACGTCGATATGCGGCAGCACCGAGGTACAGTTCGACACGAAATTGCCGTGCATCAGCATGGCGCCCTTGGGGTCGCCGGTGGTGCCTGAGGTATAGACCAGGCTGCACACGTCGGTGGCTTCGATCGCGCTGATGCGCTTTTCCAGCTCGTCCTTGAACTTGTCGTCGTTCTCTTTGCCATAGTCGAGAAACTCTTGCCAATCCCATAGCTTCTTCTGGCTGGTGCTCTTGCCCTTGGGGGCGATGGTTACGATGTGCTCGAGAGCCGGGAGATTCTGTTCGACCGAGAGGATGTCCTTGAGATGGCTCTCGGTAGCAGCCACCACCACCCGAGCACCTGAATCTTTGAGGATGTATTCGATGGCGTCGTCGGATAGGGTCGGATAAAGAGGAGCGTTCACGCAAGCGGCGTGCATGATGCCCAGGTCAGAGATGACCCACTCAGGGCGATTATTGGAGATGAGCCCAACCCGGTCCTTGGGTTCGAGGCCGACGGCCAGCAAAGCGCAGGCGAGGTGATGCACCTTCTCCTGGACCTGTTTATAGGTCTGGTAGGTGTAGGTGTCCCCTTTTTTCTCGCCCAGGAAGCGTTCGTTGGGGTGCTTGGCCACGGTCGCCCGAAACAACTCGGGGATGGTCTTGATGGCGGCCTGTTCGGCCCATTTGGCGACCGGCTCGGCGTTATACGAGGATTCGAAGGCAGAAGCCATGGTGTGACTCACTTTCTATTTCAGCTCAACTTTCGGAATTTGAAGGCCACCCGGCCAAAACAGACTTCGTCTTGATCTTCGAGGGTCTTCTGCAAGCCTTTTTCGAGCTTGGCCCCGTTGACGTAAGTTCCATTGCTGCTGCCGTGGTCCTCGAGGACCACGAACGTGCTGTCCCGTAAGATGACGGCGTGGCGTCTGGAGACTGACCCTGCGCTGTCGTAGGGCGTCAGATCGACCTCGGGCTCGATGCCGTCGGCGCGACTGAGACGGCCTACTTCATTCCGGTCGACACGCAGTTCGATCGGAGACCCTCCCTCGCAGGGCTCAAGTCTGGCAAAAGCTTTGGGTGGAGGCGGCGGGGCCGGCGGCGGTGGGGGAGCAGGAGCTGGACGCGCCTGGGGTCGAGGCGGGGGGGCGGCGGCCCGTGGGGGAGGGGCCGCCTGGCGCGGTGGCGCGGCCGGCGCGGGACGCGCCGGAGCGGGGGCCGGCGCAGGCGCTGCCGTGGGTCGTGGGGCCGGCATGGGAGGGATGGAAGGCCTGGGCGGGGGCGCCGGCCGAGGGGGCGGTGACGAGGCGAGCGCCTTCAATTTGGCAGCCTTCTTGAGATCGAATCCGCATTTTTCGCAAAAGTTCGAGCCGTGAAGGTTTTGGTAGGAACAGTTAGGGCATTCCATCTGATGACGCCTCCCGCAGGCCTGTTCTCCGCCAGGCTTTTCGCTCCTTCTAAAGGCTTTGACGGCCGGTCACCGCGGTGCTATGATGGGTGGGTTTTTTGGAGGAGTTTTTGTGAGCAAACCGTGCCGTGGGGCATTCACGATACTGTGCCTTCTGGGATTGATGGCGCCGGCCTGGGCGCAACTTCCGGCCGAGAGCGAGATGGCCCTGAGCGGGCGGCTGGCCCCCCCAGGCACGACTCTCGACCAGACCTATCAACGCTTGATGAAATATCCGCTCTTTCGTCTGGCTCGCGACACTTTCGAGCAAGAACTCGGGGTGCGAATCTCGGAGGACGTGCTGAGCTGGCTGGGCGGTGAGGTTCACATAGCCATCGTGCGCAGTGGCGAAGAGTCGCCTCTATCGCGCTATGCTCGCCGCACCAACTTGCGCAGAGACTATGACCGGGTCATTTCTGAGGTGGGTCGGGTCGGCAATGCCATCGAAGACTACCAACGGGAAAACGACAAGCTTCCCGAGAGTCTCGAGGTGCTCGAGCCAGACTATCTCTACAGCCCGGTGGATGTGCCCGAGGGGGTCAGCTTTCTTTACACGGTCACCCCCGAGGGCGGCTTTCGCGTGCGCACCGTGTTTGACCCAGAGGCGACCGTGGCGCAGGCCGGACCCGCTCCTGTCTATGAAGACGGCCTGATCGAGCCCAGTTACGGCAATTTCGAGATTGGTCCCCTCGACTTTCTGCTCGAGATCGAGCTCAAGGACCCCGAGGCCGCCAAGCAGGGATTGGGTCGACTGTTCGGGCCCGCGGTGGACGGCTTCTGGCGCAGCCCTGATGCCGACTTCGCGCTGATCATGACGATTCGAGGCAAGTGGCTGTTGGTGGCTGACAGCCCCGAGGCCATGACGGCCGGGGCCAGGGCACTGACGGGTCCGGGGCTAGAAGCGCTGCCCGAGTATGTCAAGGCCCGCCAGAGCGTGCTCTTGCGTCCCGACGCGTTTGGATTTATCAACTTCAAAGCGATTCTCGCTCACTGGCGGGCCGATACACCCCCTCCGCCCATGGTCGAGTTCGTGCGGGCGGCGCCCTGGTTGGCCGTCGCTTCTCGGTATACGCCCGATGAGGTGGATGCCGAAATCCTGCTAGCCCTGGAGTTGCCTGCCGACGGTCCCTTGAGTGAACTGTCGAGCCTCCACGGTCAGCGCCATCCGTTCAGCCTTTTCGAGGTAGCCCCCTGGGACTCGGCCAACCTGTTGGTGGTTGACGCTCGCAAGCTCTATGAACTGGTCGAGATCGCCTCGCATCTCGACCCCATGATTGGCGGTCTTTCCGCGGCCTTCTTCGAGCACGGCGAGCAGATGGCCGGTTTCAACCTGGTGGAGTGGTTGCAGAGCGGGGGAGAACTGCTGGTCAGCTATGAGCGTATCGACGTGCTGGCTGCGGCTCTGGCGACCTGGTTTGGTCGCGGCTCTCAGATGCCGTTTCCCGTCACGCTGGCGGCGCGCTTCCCCTCCACCGAGGCGCGGGCTGCCGCCCTGGACCGCCTCAGCGGCTTCTTCGAGGACGAACCCGAGACCTATCCTCTGGCCGGCGTCACCGTTCACCGCAGCCTCGGCCAGGACCTGGCCTTCTGTGAAGCGGGCGAGAACGTGTTGTTCAGCGCCGGCGGGACCTATCGACTGCTCGAGCAAATGCTGCTTGCCTCGAGCGGCAAGAAGGCCCCCGTCGCCAGTCTGGATTCGTTCAAGGCCTTCCAGGCCTCGGCCCAGGGCACCCAGCTACTGGTCAGCCACCAGAAGGTGGATTGGATCTACTCCGTGCTCAAGGGCGTAGTCCTCTTGCTGGGGGCCGAGTTTCGCCCCGAGGCCGTCGAATTGGGACGCTTTCGCGACCACTACATGGACATCTCCATCGAGCCGACCGGCCTGCGGGTGCGCAGTAACATCTATGCCACGGAGCAGTCGTTTTGACCGAGATCATCAATCTGACGGCCGAGCACGCCGAAGAGGTGGAGCGCCTGGCCCAAAGCCACTACCCCGCTCCTTACCAGATGTCGCTCGAGGAGATCACCGAGAATCTCGAGGGTCTCCAGAGTGACGATGGCAATTTTTGCTTCGGGGTGGTCGAAGAAGGCAAGCTGGTCGGTTACTTCATGGCCTGGCTCGACAACAGTCTGGTCGAGGGCCGAGCCGAAGACGTGGTCCTGGTCGACGACGTGGTTCTGTCTCAGAAGGCCCGACGCCACCTGTTTGCCCTGCTCAAGGCCATGCTCGAGGCCATGGAAGAGGCGGGCCTGGGCGGGTTGCCCATCGAGGGCACGGTGCGCAAGACGGCCGAAGAGACTTTCGCGAACCATCCCCAGGCGATCGAGCGGTTGGGCTATCAGTTGGTGGCCAGCCACGAGTACGATGACAATTCGCTGGGGGAATCGCTGGTCTGGCTTCGCTTCGAGCCCTACGCCGAGAAAGAGGCGGTCATCGACCAGACCGACATGGTGGAGTTGGGATGAATCGACTCGTGGTCTTCGACCTCGACGGGGTCCTCATCAACTCTGAGGAGGCCAACTATCAGGCCTTTGCCCACGGTCTCGAGCAGCTGGGCTACCGCCCCGAACGGGCGGCCGTGATCGGCCTGGTAGGTCTGCCAGCGCTGACTATGCTCGAGCGCCTGGGTTGTCCGCCGGACCGGTGCCTCGACATCTTCGAGGGCTTCGTGAAGCCATACTACCTCGAGAACCTGCCGGAGCAGACCTCGGCGATGGAGGGGGCGGCCGACGTATTGGCCGAACTCAAAGGCCGGGGCTATCGCATCGGCTCTTGCACCTCGGGCGACCTGGTGACGCAGCGCCAGGCTCTCACCAGCATCGGCCTGTGGGACTTTATCGAAGAGATCCAGACTCCGTGCCAGTCGCGCTATGGCAAGCCCGACCCTCGCTATCTAGCCGAGCTGGTCGAACGCTTCGGGCCCAGTCGGGTGACTCACGTCGAGGACTCTGAAGTCGGTCTTCGCATGGGCCGCGACTTTGGGGCTCGTACGGTGTTCGCGCGGTACGGCTACGGCCAGCTCACGGTCGAGAATCCGGACCACCAGATCGAGCGCTTGAGCGACCTGTTAGCCCTGCTCTAGTGCGCATTCACGTAACCGGCAACGCTGGCTCAGGCAAGACTACTCTGGCCGCAGAACTGGGTCGCCAACTCGACCTGCCAGTCCACGGACTCGACCACCTCGTCTGGCAACCTGGCTGGGAGCCTACTCCTTTGTGCCAACGGGCCGAGCGCGAGCACGAACTGGCCGCCGGTGAGGCCTGGATCATCGAGGGTGTTTCGCCCCGCATCCGGGCAAGTGCCGATCTGGTAGTCTTTCTCGACCTTCCGCGCTGGCTCTGCCTGGCTCGCTGTCTGCGCCGCACCCTGCTCCACCCCGCCGGGCGGCCGGAGCTTCCCCGGGACTGCCCCGAGTGGCGCATCCTGCCGCATTTACTGAGCTTGATCTGGCATTTTCCCGCCCGGGCCCGCCCGGCCATCCTGAGCCACCCCGGCCTCGTCCACCTGACCTCGACCGCTCAAATTCGCACCTTCGCCCGAGCCCTGACCTTTCGGCCGACGAAGTGATTGAACCGACCCTGGTGCCTCGGCGTAGCTTCGGCACTTCGCCAGGGGGCGCTAGAGAAATAAACCGCGGAGATAAGGAGGGCGCGGAGAGGGTCGCGCGGGGCGTGGGGGATGCGTTCTTGCGATTTTTTTGGTTGAGGCTTGTGAGACTCGTGGGGGACCAGCGTGATTCGTCTCTGCGGGGCGGCAATCAGCGATTGGCAGCCAGGATAGGGAAGAGGCTGGCCAGATAACCTGTGCCCTCGAGTAACTGGTCGAATTGATCTTTGGGCATCTCGGCGGCCAGCGAGTAGACCCAGCCGGCGTGGCGCCAGGCGGCGACCTGGATGGGCCCCGATTGGACCTTGTGAGTGTGCAACCGGGCGCCGTCTTGTTCGGAGAGCCCGCGGCCCAGGCCGTCGTCCGGGATTCCGTAGAACGAGACCAACACACCAGGATGGTCGGTCTGCTCATAGAGCACATGCAGGGCTTGATGATGGTCGGGAAAGGGGCAGATGCGGGCGTCGTAGAGCTTGAGATTGGGGGGCAGGCTGGCCAGATCGGGCTGGCTGCCGAAATTGCGTTGGCCCAGTTCCACCGGATCAAGTCCCGCGTTGACCACTCCGACCTTGCAGCAGCGGATATGGTCGGTCTCGACGGCGGCGGCCAGCTCGGCCGGGACGAAGCCTCTGGTGTTGATGGACAGGGCGGCCAGCAGGCAGGCCACCAGCGAAGCCGCTACCAGCCAGCCGCTGCTCCACATCCCTCGCGGCGAGGGGGTTGGGCGAAGTGCCTGGGGCTTTTCATCCGGAGGCAGCGATCCCGCCACCCGGTCCCGCACCAGCTCGGGGCAAACCTCTGCCTGGCCGGCCGTGGCTACGGCCGTCTTGAGACCGCGAGCGAATTCTATTCGGCGCTGGCTCTCGGGGTCGTCAGTTGAAAACTCGGCCTCTCCGTCGGCCACAGCCTCGGCCTCCTCAAAGCTGACCGGCCGCTGAGCTGCCTCGAGCGCTTGCAGTAACCGGGCTTTGACCTCGGGCGGCGCCACCTCTTGCTGGCCGGCGGCCGCTACCGCGGCCTTGAGTTGGCGCGCGAAATCCAGTTGGGAGCGGATGGGCTCCGCTTCAGCCCGGCTCTGGATGAAGGCTCGCTCATCTTCGAACAGGTCACCGTCGACATACCCCTCCACCAGGTCCTGGTAATGGTCGTCGGCCAACCGGTTCTGGACTGCTTGACCCAACTCGGCGGGAGCGGATTCGCTCAGCGCCGTAGCGGTGACTGCTTTGAGTTGACGCTGAAAGTCCACCTGGCGTCGGGTCTCGTCGCACCCAGCCAGCAAAGCCTCGAATTGGCGCAGTTCATCGCCCTCGAGGTCGCCATCGACATACCTTTCGACCTGCTCGAATTCCGTCACGTCCCCATACCTATCAGCTTGCAACCCCGCCGCCCGCCTAGCGGTTCCCGCCTCGGCCCGGCAGTTCAGGCTTGATCAGCTCTGTTAGAGTCTCGACCGTCTGCAGCCCCTCCAAGCGCTTGCGCAGCGCGCCGCCCGGCGACACCACGAAGGTCGCCGGTATCGATGTGAGTTTGAACCTCTGGTAGAGGTCTTTGGTTCCCATCGCCACCTCGAAGGGCAAAATCCGCTTTTGGGTCACGGCTTTGACCGTCTCGGGCTTCTCGTCATACGCGATGGCGATGATGCGCAGCCCTTTGTTGCCATAGCGCTCATACAGTTCGTTGAGCAGGTCCAGGTGGGCCTCGTTCTCGGGATTCCAGGTCACCGACCAGAAGCTTAGCACGGTCACCTTCGAGCTGTCGGCCGGGTCGAAGACCACCGGCTTCCCCTCGGGGGAGGCAAGCTTGAAGCCTTCAATGGTGCCGAGTTTGCGGGCGGGGGTGGCGGTCGTTTCTGGTTCGGGACCGGGTGTGCAGCCGGTCAGCACCAGGGCGACCAGGAGTGCGATGGCTAGTCTCATACGTTCTTGGCTTCCAATCCCTCGATTTCGGTGGTGGGATCCACCATCACCGTTTTTTCGTTTTTGTACAGGACCCTGCCAGGGGCGGCACCAGGTGGCTTTTTGACGTGTTGAGCCTGGGTGATGTTGACCGGAACCTTGCTGTCGTTGGCGGCCCTGGAATAGCGCGCGGCTAGAATAGCGGCCGCCAGGACGGTGGATTGCTCGGGGCGCCGCCCGGCCGTCTTGATGAGCACGTGCGAGCCGGGGATGTCGCGAGCGTGCAGCCACATGTCGTCGCGGCTGGCGACGCGCTGGACCAGGCGGTCATTCTGGACGGGGTTGCGTCCCACCAGAATCTCGAAGCCGGCGTGTCGGAAGGAGCGGGGCCCCGAACTGGGGGCGGCCGGTCGCGGGGCTTTGCGCCGCTGGGGCAGGGCGGCCCGGACCTCGTCGAGGTCGAGCCGGGACTCGGCCTGGACAACCGAGAGCAGCAGTTCGTCCAGAAAGGCGACCTCTTCTTCGGCTTTTTCGATCTGTTCCACCAGAAACGTGACGGCTCGCTGCTTCTTCTTATAGCGACGATAGTATTTCTGGGCGTTGTCGGCCGGGGTCAGGCTGGGATCGAGGGAAATCGAGATAGGATTGCCTTCCCAGTCCTCGAGCTTGGCCACCTCGGCCCGGGCTGGAAGCTCGTGCTTGAAGGCCAACAACAGGTCGCCCCGCAGGCGGTCTTGCTCAGCCGAATCGGTAGCCACCAGGTCTTGCTCGCGGCGTTCGAGCTTCAGACGCGCTTTGGCCAAGAGCTTCTTGATTCGGCGCTCGAGCGCGGCCCGCTCATCTTCCAGGCCCGGCTCGCGGCAGGCCTCGTGATAGCGGGCTTCGACTGCCTGTTGCAAAGTGTCGAACGACCGGTCCCCAGGGCCGGCCAGAAAGGTGGGCTCTCCATCCTGATGGTCCAGGCCGGGTCGCCAAGGTCCGTGCTCGAAGGTTTGCCAAAAGCTCGTCCAGCGGCTCTGCAGCTCCTGGAGACCGTCGACATCTGCGGTCAGGCGGCGGGCGTAGAGCTTGGAAAGTCCAAAGCAGCAGGCCGTCAAGCCCCGGGCCAGGGGAACAGTCAAGGCCGGCAACACTGCGAGCTGACTGGCCAGCGGCTTATCGGGCTGGGGAGGGGCCTGGTAGTCCTGGCGCGGGGTGGCCCGGGGGCTGCGATGAAGCGCTCCCAACACCTGCTCTTCCTGGAGCAAGATCAGATTGTTGGAGCGACCCGTCATTTCGACCACCAGCGTGAAGCCGTTCTCGAATTCCAGGCGCGCCACCCGTTCCAGGGGAGAAGAAAAAAATCGCGATAAGAAGATGCCCTCGAGGTGCTTGCGTCCCAGCATGATGAAAGCCGACGGGACCTGAGCTCCCGGAAGAGCAGCCTCGACCAGGTGCAGCCGCGCCACTTCAGGATGCAAGCTGATGAACAGCTTGCGGGTCTCGCCGGGAAGGCGAAACGAGAGAACGAAGTCGTGGTCGGTGAGTTGCGAGAGCTTCTGGAGTCGCGTTTTCTCGATCAAAGGCGCGAGTTCTCGCACCACTAGAGAGAAGTTGACCGAGCACAGACTCACGCCCGGCTCTTCGCCCCCTGAAGGAAACGTCCTCGACCAACAAGAACGCGGCTTGGCGGTGAAAGGTCTGCTCCTGGTTGTATCGGGACCCTCCGGGGTTGGCAAAGGCACCCTGTTGGGGATGCTTCTCAAATCACGCCAGGACTGCGTCTTCTCGATCTCGGCCACCACGCGCACTCCCCGGCCCGGCGAGGTCGACGGCGAGCACTATTACTTTCTGACCAACGACATCTTCGAGCAGTGGGTCGAAGAAGATCGTTTTCTGGAGTGGAACAAAGTCTTTGACCGTTTCTACGGAACTCCCCGGGCCCCGATCGAGGCCCACCGCGAGGCCGGTCGCCACGTCATCCTGGATGTCGATGTTCAGGGGGGGGTGCAGTTGCTCGAGAGCGCGCCCGAGGCCATCTCCATCTTTATCGCCCCGCCCGACCTCGACGCCCTGCGCGAGCGTCTGATGGGCCGGGGCACCGAAACCGCCGAGCAGATCCAGAGCCGACTGCTGACTGCTCGCAGCGAGTTGAAATATCTCAACCATTATCGCTACATTATCGTCAATGACGAACTTACGGTAGCCTGTCAAAAGATTGAGGCGATCATCAGCTCGGAAATGTGTCGCACCGACCGTCTCAAGGAACACAATGCGCTGCCGCGTTTCGACAAATAAGACCCCTGGGGGCGTGTTTTGAGCAATCAGAAACTGGTGATCTGGATTATCGCGGTGACGCTGGCCCTGGGAGTGGCTGTGGTGGCGGTGGTCATTCTCAATCAGGGTGAAGGTCCACCGGACTATCAGACTTCGCTGGGCGGTAAGGCCAGTGTCGAACCTGGAGAGTTCACCGAACCCAACGGCGTTTGCGTGGATTCGGCCGGTAATGTCTACGTGCTGGATACCGGCAACTCTCGCATCGAGCGATTCAAAGCCGACGGCGAGCTGATCAGCTTGTGGGGCGAGCCGGGCTCGGACGAGAACGAGTTCAACAACGCGCGCCGCATCGCCCGCGATTCAGAGAACAACATCTGGGTCGCCGACACTGATAACCACCGGGTGCAGTGGTTCAACTCGCAGGGCCAGTGGCTGGGCGAGTTCGGCTCGTTGGGAATGGACGCCGGCCAGTTTTCTCACCCCATGGGGATGGCCTTCGACTCGCGCGGCAACCTTTATGTGGCCGACTCGGGTAACAGTCGAGTGCAAAAGATCGGCCCGGCCCAAAACGTGCTCCAGATTTTTCCTAACGAGCCCGCCGAGAGCAACGGCGTGGGCTTGTTCAACCGCCCTCAGGGCGTAGCAGTCGACCCCCTCGACAACATCTTCGTGGCCGATACCGGCAATCACCGCATCCAGCGTTTCACCGCCGAGGGGACTTTCTTGTCTTCCTTTGGCACCTTCGGCAAAGGCCCGGGTCAGTTCGACACCCCCGTCGATGTGCTGGTCGACAAAGACCAGAAGGTCTATGTGGTCGACGCTGGCAACAACCGCATCCAGAAATTCACCGCTCAAGGCCAGTATCTCTACGAATGGGGAACGACCGGCATGGCTGCCAAGATGTTCCGCAATCC
Organism: Vulcanimicrobiota bacterium; assembly: GCA_050250895.1. Lineage (GTDB taxonomy): Bacteria > Vulcanimicrobiota > Xenobia > Xenobiales > JADMJV01 > CAYRFU01. Next base: position 86,358 of record JBFWNU010000012.1, read on the forward strand.
CCAGCAGATCGCCGAGGCTCCCGACGGCACGCTCTACATCGCCGATGCCGGCAACCATCGCATCCAGAAATACACGCCGCGCTCACCCTATCTGCTCGACCCCGGCGCGCCGATCGTAGGCCCGACCCGCCCGGTCGCCCCCCGCCCCGGCCCCGACCTGCCGCCACCCACCGAGGCCGAGACCCCCCTGGCCCCGGTGGGCAACCCCAGTGGCGAGTCCACCCCGATGGAGTTTTAGGCCGGCTTCGCCGGCCGAGGGGAGCGACGGCGTTGCCGTCGAGAAAGGAGCGGCCCTTCGGGCCGAGAGGGGAGCCGGGCTGCGCCCGGGGATGGGAGCAGCGGCTGCGCCGCTGAGATGGGAGCGCTAACTTCGCTTGCGCTCGTTAGCGAGGCTTTTGGAGTACCCCGCCGCTTCGCGTCGTAATCCTGGGGCGGCAAGCCGCCGATGGGGGGCGCTTCGCCGAGGTCGAGGCGATGCTCGGCCTCGAGCGAGTCCTCCTGGCTAAGTCGTTGATTCTGGATTTGCTCCAGCAGACAAATTTCGCACACAGCGTGTGCGGAATGTAAGGCGCTACAGCGCTTCGGCGGGTGAGGTGCGACCTGGTCGAATATGATTGGTAAGTTCCCTCGCGACTCCAGCGTCCAGCCGTATTCGACTCTGAATAATGAGAAGATTGTCCTTCGTGAGCCTGTAGTCTGGTGTCGGATAGCCGAGGACCTTAGGTGCGTGCTCGCGAGCGGGATTGAGTAGAAGCCAGACTCTCTCGGGCTCCCCGGCAGGCTGACGAATCCCAACACACACGTACCTTTCGCGCTGTGCGAAAAGAAGATGTTCTTCGCGTCTAGCGTAGCTGGCCTGAGCGTCCTGGAGAATACTCCATTCGCGCTTGTCGATCACGTCGCTGCGAACAGCCCAAGCCCATGACCCGAGCAGCGAGAAGGCCAGACCGAGAAGGGCCAAGCTCGTGAGCCTTCTCAAGTCTTCTCCAGCAGAATGATGTAGTGCCGGCTGACCCACCAGACGGGGGCACGGCCGGGGTCGACGACCTGGCGAAAGCCGACCGTGGGTGGCGAAAGCACGAGAAACGAGACATGGTCGTCCTCGAACGTGACCGAGTGGAAGCACAACGCCACCACCCCCGCCAGCAATCCAGCCACCACCCCGGCCCAACGTTCCATAAAGCCCATGCTAGTCCACTCGCCCCGTCCTCGCAAGCCAGTCGGGCGGCGAATGGCCAAAGTTGTGCGCCGCACACGGACCGAACCTGACTGTGCGGCGCACATGTGCGCCGCACAGCGACCAGACCGGACTGTACGGCGCACAACCCGCCTCGAGGCCAGCCTTCACCCCGCGATTCTCGGGGTGAACCCCCGAAACCGACCTTCACCCCGCGATTTCTCGGGGTGAACCCCCGAAACCAGCCTTCACCCCGCGATTTCTCGGGGTGAACCCCCGAAACCAGCCTTCACCCCGCGATTTCTCGGGGTGAACCCCCGAAATCAGCCTTCACCCCGCGATTTCTCGGGGTGAACCCCCGAAACCGACCTTCACCCCGCGATTTCTCGGGGTGAACCCCCGAAACCGACCTTCACCCCCGATTTCTCGGGGTGAACCCCCGAAACCGACCTTCACCCCGCGATTTCTCGGGGTGAACCCTCGAGGCCAGCCTTCACCCCGCGATTCTCGGGGTGAACCCCCGAAACAACCTTCACCCCGCCGCCGGCCCCCAGCCCACGCAGGACCCCCTCCACCGCCCGCGAAGCACCGGCCAATCCATCGGACGTCACTCCCGACGCGGTTTTGCTGGGGTGACTTGTCCGCGCCGGAAGTGGTGATCGCGATGGCTCGCTTGAAAATGATTCTCGTCTGCCTGGTGCTGTTGGTCGGGTGTAAGACCAACCCCGGGCAGAGTGGCTCGAAGGTGCCCCCGGTACCGGCCGACAACGTGCTGGTGGTGGCCAAGCCCGACGACCCGGTGGGGCTTGACCCGGCCAATGTCACCGATGCCGAATCGTCGCAGGTTTGCCGCAGCTTGTATGACACGCTGGTGCAGTATGCCCGCGACTCGATGGAGGTTGAGCCGGCCCTGGCCGAGTCGTGGGAGACGTCGGAAGATGGCCTGGTCTGGACCTTCAAGCTGCGCCAGGGAGTGAAGTTTCACGACGGCACGCCCTTTGACGCCGAGGCGGTCAAGGTCAACTTCGAGCGCCAGTTCAGGCCCGACCATCCGCTGCGATTTGCGGGCAACAAGTTTCTCTACTGGACGGACATCTGGGGCTCGCCCAGCAAACTGAGCCAGGTCGAAGTGGTCGACGAGCACACCGTCAAGCTGCATCTTACCCAACCGGTGGCCCCGTTCTTGCAAAATCTGGCCATGCCGTTCTTCGCCATCGTCTCGCCCACAGCTCTCCAAGAGCATAAGGAAGACTTCTTCAAACACCCGGTCGGCACGGGCGCCTTTAAGTTCGTCGAGTGGAAAGAGCGCGAGAAGATCGTGCTGGCGGCCAATGCCGACTATTGGGGGGGCAAGCCAGCCCTCGACCAGGTGATTTTCAAGCCCGTCAAGGACAGCACTTCACGCCAGTTGCAGCTCGAGAAGGGCGCCGTGGGGCTGATTACCGGGCTTTTGCTCGAGAACGTCAAGCGTCTACAAGACAACCCGGCCGTCACCGTCGAGACCCAGGCCGGGATGAATATCGGCTTCGTGGCCATCAACAACCAGCACAAACCCTTTGACGACCCGCGGGTGCGCCAGGCACTGTATCACGCCATCGATCGCAAGACCATCGTGGATGAGCTTTATCAGGGGCTGGCCGAGGTGGCCGACTCGCCGCTGCCGCCGGCGGTGTGGGGTCGGGCCGAACTCGAAGACTACGACTATGATCCCGAGAAGGCCAAGAAGCTGCTGGCCGAAGCCGGCTATCCCGACGGTTTCAAGACCGAACTGTGGTATATGAGCGCTCCCCGGCCTTATTTTCCCGAGCCGAAGGTGACCGCCGAAGTGCTGGGCTCGATGCTCAAGAACGTCGGCATCGAAGCCGAACTATCGGCGGTCGACTGGAGCGTCTACCTCGAAGAGATTGGCAAGGGCCATCATCAACTGGCGCTGGGTGGCTGGATCGGCGACCACGGCGACCCTGACAATTATCTCTATATCTTGTTTGACTCGGACAACCTCGACACCGAGCGGGGTGGCACCAACGTCTGCCTTTACTCTAACCCGCAGGTCCATCAAGAGCTGACCCAGGCCCAGCAAGAGCTCAACCGCACCGACCGCGAGAAGCTCTATGTCAAGGCCCAGCAGCAGATCCACGAGGATTGCCCCTGGGTGCCGCTGGTCTACGCCTCGCAGACGGCGGCCCACCATCCCAAGCTCAAAGGCTTCACCCTTCATCCCACCGGCACGCTGTTGCTCGACAAGGTGCACTGGGAGAAGTGATCCGCTATCTGGGTCGTCGCCTGTTGGAGACGCTCCCGGTGGTGCTGGGCATCAGCCTGATCGTCTTCTTGCTGTTGCGATTGGTGCCGGGCGATCCGGTGCGTATCATGCTCGGTGAGCGGGCCAATCCCGATCAGGTCGAGCGAGTGCGCCACGAGCTAGGACTGGATCGCCCCTGGCCGGTTCAGTATTTCGAGTTCATGCGCCGGGCCGTCCAGCTGGATCTGGGCCGCTCCATCAAGCGCAATTCGCTGGTCACCGAAGAGCTGAGCCGGGCCTTTCCGGCCACCCTCGAGCTGACTTTGGCGGCGGTGTTCTTGGCCACCCTGGTCGGCGTTGGTCTGGGCACGCTGGCGGCGCTCAAACGCAATAGTTGGGCTGACGCGTTGTGCACAGCCATCTCGCTTTCGGGCATCTCGATTCCTATCTTCTGGTTGGGACTGTGCTTTATCTTGATGTTTCCGGTAGGGCTGGGGTGGTTTCATTTCGGGGGGCGCACCGACTTTTCGTTCGACACGGTGACCGGGCTCTACCTCATCGACTCTTTGCTGGCGGGGCGGCTCGACATCTTTTGGGACGTGCTCTCGCATTTGATCCTGCCGGCCGTCACCCTGGCCACCGTTCCCACCGCCATGATCGCGCGCATGACCCGCTCGGCCTTGCTCGAGGTGCTGGGTCAAGACTACATTCGGACCGCCCGCGCCAAGGGGTTGGACCCGCGGGCGGTCCTGTTCGGACACGCCTTGCCCAACGCCATGCTACCGATCGTCACGGTGGTGGGCCTTCAGTTTGGCTATCTGCTCGGGGGGGCGGTGCTGACCGAAACCGTCTTTCAGTGGCCGGGCCTGGGCGTGTTGCTGCTCGAGGCGGTGAAAGAACGCGACTACCCTCTGGTCCAGGGCTCGATTCTGTTGATTGCCATCAGCTTCTCGCTGGTCAACCTGGCCGTCGACCTGGCTTATGCCTTTTTCGACCCGAGGATTCGCTATGAGTGAGGCAACCCCCACCCAATTGGTGTGGGCCAAGCTCAAGCGCAGCCGGCCGGCGTTGCTGGGGGCGGTCCTGTTGGCGCTGTTTTTTTTCACGGCTTTGTTCGCGCCCTGGCTTGCTCCTGACGGACCCGACGACCAGGACCTCCATCGGCGTTTCCAGGCTCCGAGCCTTAGCTCGGTGGAAGGGCATTTTCCCTTCTTGCTGGGCACCGACAATGTCGGCCGTGATTTGCTCAGTCGAGTCATTCTAGGCGCTCGCATCTCGCTGCGGGTGGGCTTTTTCGCGGTGGCTATCTCGGCCGTCTTCGGCATTCTGCTGGGAGCCGTGGCCGGCTACTTCGGAGCAGCGCTCGAAAGCCTCATCATGCGCTGCATGGATATCATGCTGGCCTTTCCCAGTATATTGCTGGCCATCGCCATCGTGACGGTGCTAGGTAATAGTCTGACCAACGCCATGATCGCGGTGGGCATCGTAGGCGTTCCGGTGTTTGCCCGGTTGACCCGGGCGGCCGTGCTGGGGGTCAAGAGCATGGACTACGTCGAGGCGGCCCGGGCCCAGGGGGCTTCGCACGCCCGGGTGCTGTTCGTGCATGTCTTGCCCAACTGTGTCAATGCCCTCATCGTTCAGGCGACCCTGAGCACTGGCACGGCCGTGCTCGACGCTGCCGGGCTGTCTTTTTTGGGGCTGGGGGCCAAACCGCCCGCTCCCGAGTGGGGCACCATGCTGAGTGACACTTTTCGTTACTACGAAACGGCTCCCTGGTGTGTGGTGGCACCCGGTTTGGCCATCATGGGAATGGTTCTGGGCTTCAATCTGCTGGGTGACGGATTAAGAGATGCCCTCGACCCTCGTCTGAAGGAGGATTGAGGGGGAGAAGCTGGAACTCGATTCAAAGTCTGAGACCGGCCCAACCACCTGTTGGGTGCTCGGCGGCAACGTTAGAGCCTTATCGGGTACAGACAACAATGGTGTGTTTGGAGGTAGGTTACAAATGAAAAACCTTATTTCTTTGGTTTTGGGCGGGCTGCTTCTCGGCGGTCTGATGTTCGGTTGCGGTGGCAGTACGCCCCCCGCCGACAACAACAGCCCCGCAGTTAGCACTCCCGCCGAAGGGGGCGTCGAGATGTCCCCTGCTCCTGAGGGCGGCGAGACTCCCGCTATGGAAGAAACCCCGATGTCCGAGGGAGATTCCCATTAGGGCGACTCTCATCGCCGGAGTCCTGGCGGCAGGCCTGTGCCTGCTGCCAGGCTGCAATCCGCAGGGGCAGTCGGCTCAGTCAACGCCCACTCCGGTTTCTTCTCCCGTTCGGGTGTCGGTGGAGGATCAGCCCAACTCTGTGGGCCTGACCCCGTTGCCGGGCAAGTCTGCTCCCGAGGTGACCGAGAAGAAAGTGGTCAAGATGACCACCGATGCAGGCGAGCTGACCATCGAGGTCTATCCTCAGGCGGCCCCCAACGCGGCCAAGCGCTTTATAGAACTGGTCGAGGCAGGCTTTTACGACAATACCCCGATCTTCCGGGTGGTCCGTGCACCTCAGCCGTTCGTGGCCCAGTTCGGGATCAACTGGCGCGACGACTTTCCCCAGTGGCAAGAAAAGAATTTTGATGACGATCCGACCTATTTCAAGCTGGATCGGGGCACCCTGGCTTTCGCCAAAGCCGGGCCCAACACCAACAGTACTCAAGTGTTCATCAACTTTGGCGACAACAGCAATCTGGCTTCGCCCGAATACAACTTTACCACCTTCGGCAGGGTGGTCGAGGGTCTTGACGTCATCGACAAATTCGTGCCCACCGGTTCCGAGAGCATGGAACTCGAGCAGGGCCCGCTTTGGGAAGATGGCGAGAAGTACCTCAAGAGCATCGAAGAGAAGCCGACTATGATCACTAAAGCCGAGGTCGTCCAGTAGCTACTCTGGTTCGCGTCGAGTGCGGCTTTCCGCCTCACTATTACTCCCAAGAAGAGCTTATCGACGCCCTCAAGGAATTCTGGGCCGAGAAGGTCTTCAATCTAGAACGCCTCGAGCAGTTCCATCGCAACGTGTTGGTGGAGGGCCGCCATCTGGCTCTCGCCCGCGAGCAATACCGCGAACTGAAAGGCTTTGGCGACCGCAACACCGCCTGGATCGAGGTGGCCACCGAGCTGGCTACCGAGGTGGTGGGCAGGTTGCTAGAACGGTCTGGCTGTTCACCCGAACAGCTGGGCCTTTTTGCTTTCACGACCGTGACCGGTCTGGCCGTGCCCTCGCTCGAGGCTCGTTTGATGAACCGGCTGCCTTTACCCCGCAGCCTGCGGCGCATGCCGCTGTTTGGCCTGGGTTGTCTGGCTGGGGCGGCGGGGGTAGCCCGGGCGGCCGATTCGTTGGCTGCCTATCCTGACAAGGCGGCCATCATGCTGGCCGTCGAGCTGTGCTCGTTGACCCTGCAGGCCGAGGATTTTTCGGTGGCCAACCTGGTGGCCAGCGGGCTCTTCGGCGATGGGGCAGCGGCCGCTTTGCTGGTGGGCGATGAACATCCCCTGGCCGGGCAGGGGCCGAGAGTGCTGGCTACAGCCTCCGATTTCTATCCTGACAGCGAGCGGGTCATGGGTTGGGATATCACCGACAATGGCTTCAAGATCGTGTTGGCCAACAACGTGCCCGACTATGCCCGTCACCAGGTGGCCGATGGAGTGCGTGCCTTTTTGGGCGAGCAAGGGTTGGCCATCGAGGACATCGGCTGGTGGATCACCCATCCCGGCGGGCCCAAGGTGATGTCTTCGTTGTGCGAGGGGTTGGGTTTGCCCGACGAAGCCCTCGAGCTATCACGCCAGAGCCTGGCTCGGGTGGGCAATATGTCGTCTGCTTCGGTGTTGTTCATTCTCGACGAGGTGATGCGTCAGGCCAAACCCGGAGACTATGGGCTCTTGATGGCGATGGGTCCGGCCTTCTGCTCGGAGCTGGTCTTGCTGCGATGGTGACTCCGGCGGTCTTCTCGGTGCTGGTGGTGGCCATGGCTTGTCAGCGGTTGTGGGAGCTATCGCGAAGCGCCCGCAACGAGGCGACTCTGCGAGCCCGGGGGGGCTACGAAGTGGGGGGCGGCCATTTCTGGGTGATGCGTCTGGTCCATACCGGCTGGTTGCTCGGTTGCCTGCTCGAGGTCTGGTGGGCTCCCGTCTCCTGGCCGGGCCTGGCGGTGCTGGGGTGGCTGGGGCTGGTGCTGGGTCAGAGCCTTCGCTATGCGGCCATTCGTCAGCTGGGTTCACGCTGGACCGTCCGAGCCATGGTGGTGCCCGACGAGAGAGTTGTATCCGGAGGGGTCTTTCGCTATCTACGCCACCCCAACTATCTTGGGGTGGTCATCGAACTGGCCGGCTTTCCCTTGATCGGGGGCTGTGTCAGGACGGCCCTAGTTTTTTCCTTGGCTAATGCCCTCCTCTTGAAGGTGCGCATCGCGGCCGAGGAAAAGGCTCTTCGAGAGGAAACAGATTATGGCCAGGCCTTCGGCTGAAGTTGGTGAGCTGATCACCGAGATTCTGACCCACGAGTGTGGGGTCAAAAAGGCTATCACAGACGACAGCCTGTTGGCTGAGGAGCTGGGTCTTGACTCGGTCGGGATGCTAGCCCTGGCCCTGGGCCTCGAAAACCACTACCAGATGAAGCTGGGTGAAGACGCTCAGAACCCGCCTCGCTCGGTGGGCGAACTGCGCCGGCTGGTGGAGAGTCGATTGGAGCAGCGTGAAGTTTCTTGAGGCCCTGCTCGGGGCGGGGGAGCGAGCGGATCGCTTTGTCGAGTTTCAATCGGGGCCTGAAATCAACCGCGTGTCGATGGCCGAACTGGTGGCCTCAGCCCGGCGCCGCGCTGGAGGGTTACTCGCGTCCGGAGTCGAGCCCGCCCAGGTGGTGGCCGTGGCCGGAACCACCGGTCGAGACACGGTGGAGACCATTCTGAGCGTGTGGCTGGCCGGAGCGGTGCCCACCGTCTTGCCGCTGCCGGCTCGCATGGGTCGGATGGAAGAGTACGCTCGCTCGACCCAGGCCAAGCTGGCGGCCTGTCGGGCCAGCCTGTTGATCGGCGAAGAGGGCTTTGTCGAGTCGCAGCAGCAGGCTTTGAATGTGCCCTGTCGTTCGTTCGTCCAGTTGGAGGACGGCCCGGAAGTGGCCGAAACGACCGGACTCGGCTTGATCCAGTTCTCGAGCGGCACCACTCGCGAACCTTCACCGGTGGCTCTCGAGCGAGAGGCGATGCTGGCCAACGTGCGGGCCATGCTGGGCCGATTTCCCGGCGACCCCAGCCAGCATAGCTGCGTCTCGTGGCTGCCTCTGTATCACGACATGGGATTCATTGGCTGCCTCCTTTCGGCCCTGGTGGCTCAGGGCAACCTCACCTTGCTGCGCCCCGAAGAGTTCGTGGCCCGGCCGATCGCCTGGCTCGAAGCCCTGACTCGCACCCGGGCTAGCACCAGCCCTGCCCCCAATTTCGCCCTGGCTTTGTGTTGCGAGCGAGTGCGCGACAAGCAGATGGGCAAGCTCGACCTGTCGCACTGGGGTGTGGCTTTGATCGGCGCCGAGCCGGTGCAGCGGGGAACGCTCGAGCTGTTCGCCGAGAAGTTTGGCGCGGTGGGTTTTCGGCGCCAGGCCTTGACACCGGTCTATGGTCTAGCCGAAGGAACCCTGGGAGTGACCTTTAGCCCTATCGACCTCGAACCACGGTTTTTCGACGTGGCTGCCGATCGGCTGGCCGAGACCGGAGAGATCGTGGCTGGCAACCACTCCATCGCCAACCTGGGTCGCCCCCTGGAGGGGGTCAGGGTGGAGATCCGCGACCGGCAGGGCCAGGTCCTGGGCGAAAACCGGTTGGGACGGGTCTGGGTGGAGAGTCCGGGGCTCATGCAGGGGTATCTCTATCAACCCGAGCGCACCGCCGAGGTGCTGGTGGACGGCTGGCTCGATACCGGCGATCTAGGCTTTTTGCGCGAGGGTGAGCTTTATCTCTATGGCCGCGCCAAGGACATTCTGCTGATCCAGGGGCGCAACCACGACCCGGTCATGGTCGAGCAGGCCCTGGCCGGGGTGGATGGCCTGCGGGCCAGCCGGGTGGCGGCCTTTTCGGTGCCCGATGCCGAAAAAGGCAGCGAGGCCCTGGTGGTGGTGGCCGAACGGCAGATGGGCAAACGCAGCCACGAACCGGCCGAGCTGGCCCGCCAGGCCCGGGCCGCCGTCATTGCCGCCACGGGTCTGGTCCCGAGCGCCGTGCATATCGTCGAACCCGGCACTCTGCCGGTGACTTCCAGCGGCAAGATCCGTCGCAGCCAGGCTCGCCAGAATCTTGCCAACGGCAACCTCAAGCCGGTAGGCACCGGCTGATGGAGTTCGCCAGGGTGCTGGCCCGACGGCGGATGGTGCGAAACTATCTGCCCGACCCGGTCGACCCGGCCACTGTCGAGCGAATTGTCGAGGCTGGTCTGTCGGCTCCCAGCGCTGGCTACGCCCAGGGCCAACGCTATCTGGTGGTCACCGACCCCGAGCGCCGGCGGGCCGTGGCCGAGCTGGCCGGCGAGCCGGGCTATGTAGCTCGGGGATTTGACCCGTGGTTGTCGCGAGCTCCGGTGCATCTGCTGGTGATGACCTGCGAGCACGACTACCATCGGCGCTATGCCGAGCCCGACAAGTCGGGCAGTGACTGGCCCGTTCCCTACTGGCATGTCGACGCCGGCGCGGGTCTGATGGCCATTCTGCTGGCTACCGTCAACGAAGGGCTGGCGGCCGGCTTTCTCGGTTCGCATCGTCTGGAAGGCATCAAGCCCTTGTTGGGGGTGCCTGAAGAGTTCACCGTCATCGGGCTGGTCACCATTGGCCGGCCCGCCAGTGATCGACGCTCGGGCTCGCTGGCGCGGGGCAAACGGCCCGACCGCCTGCGCTGGGAGCAGTGGGATGGCTAAGGTGGTGGTGGTGGGGGGCGGGCCGGCCGGCCTCTTGAGCGCGCTGGCGCTGGCTCGCCGTGATTTCAAGGTGACCGTGGTCGAGGCCCGCCGGCTGCCCATCGACAAAGCCTGTGGAGAAGGAATCATGCCCCACGGGCTGGCCTTGCTCCACCAGTTGGGAGTCAAGGAGCGGATCCAGGCCTACCATCCTTATCAAGGCATTTGCTACCGGGCCGGGGAACAGCAGGCCGAGGCGCCTTTTCTGGCCGGCCCGGGTTGGGGCGTCCGCAGGCTCGAGCTGTCGCGGGCCCTGGGTGAGGCCGTCGCCGCCCAGCCCGAGATCCAACTCCTGGAGGGCCGGCGGGTAACCGGCCTCCAGCAGGCGCGCGGGGGCGTCGAGATTCGCTTGGAGTCGGGTTTGCTGCGAGCCGACTGGCTGGTCGGGGCCGACGGCCTGGCTTCGAAAGTGCGGGCCTGGAGCGGTCTCGAGGGGAGACCAGCCCGACGCCAGCGATGGGGAGTGCGCCGCCATTTCGGGCTGGCGCCCTGGACCGACAAAGTCGAGGTGCATCTCTCGCAGGGGTGCGAAGCCTATATCACTCCGGTGGACCAGCAGCTCGTCGGGGTGGCCTTTCTTTGGGAGAAAGAGTTGAAAGTGCCGGGCAAAGAGCAGCTCTGGCCCTTTTTCCTGAGTCGCTTTCCGGTCCTGGCCGAGCGCCTGCGAGGGGCCGAGCCGGCCAGCCCTCAGCGGGCCGTGGGGCCCCTCGAGCGAAGGGTGACATCGGTGCTCAAGTCGAAGGTAGCTCTGGTGGGGGACGCTTCGGGATACCTCGACGCACTGACCGGCGAGGGCATCAGTCTGGCCGCCGGGCAGGCGCTAGCGCTGGCCGATTGTCTGGCCGCCGGGCGGGCTCACGACTACCCTGGCCGCCATCGGCGTCTGGGCCGGGCCTACAAGGTCAGCACCTCGATTCTGCTCCAGCTGGTTCGCTATCCGACCCTGGCCGAGCGTCTGGTGGGTTTTCTTTCCAAGCGACCGGGCCTCTTCTCGCATCTGCTCGAGGTGGCCAGTGGGCGCTGAACTCGTCGAGCGCATCCGGTCGGTAGTGCGCAACCCCTCCACCGGGTGGGTCTTGTTCGAGCACGGCACGGTGGTTTTTGTGCCTGCGGCCGAAGGCGAGCTAGCCGAGCAGGCCAGCGCTTTGCTGAGTGAGCACGGACCGGTGCATGCAGGCAGTCCGGCCGGCGACTTCGGGGTGAGCGGCTTTGACTGGGGTTGGGCCGTCAGCGCGCATCATCCCGACCTGATGACTTTTCTGCTGCGGGCCGACTTGCCCGCCGACAGCCCCGACGTGCAGGTGGGGCTGGTGGGCCGTCAACGGCGCGACCAGGACGCGGCCGGCCTCCAGGTGGTCCATGTCGAACCCCCTCGACCTGGTCTGGGCCCATCCCACCCCGAGCAGTTCGAGTCGCTGGAAGCGGCTTGTCTGGCCGTGTTGGACCAACCTGGGCCCGAGGTCTTCGCACGGCTCTGGGAAGCCGTCGACAAGACAGTCAGCGCGCCTTTATTGGCGGTGCTGGCGGCCCTGGACCCGAAGCTGGTAGAGCAAGCCAAGCGACGCATTCTGCTGAACTCGGGGCCCGGCCAGCTCAGTCTGGCTTTGCTCGAGGTGCTGTGGCACAGCGACGAGCGGGCCTGGGTCAGCTCGCATGCCGATTTTAGCCAGGTCTGCGAGTGGGAGTGGCTCGATGGAGGCCGGCATAGCCGCTGCCGGGTGGTGGAGGATTGGGTGGTCGTGGCCGCCAGGTTCCCCCACCAGGCGCGGGCTCCGATCGACCCTGAGGGGCCTGACCTGGTGGCCGGCCTCTGGCCCGAGAGCCTGCCCCTACCCGGTCCCGAAATGGCCCAGCGCGAACTCTTTGTGGATGGTAGTCCGACCAGCTACACCGATTGGCTGTTGAGCGGCGAAGACAGCTTCACTCTCGAGACCGACGACCTGGGGGTGATGGTCTATCGTCGACGCGAGATGCCGGTGCGCCTGTTCAATCCGTTCGGGCGACTCTATCGAGAGATGTGTTGGAGGGATCCGCGGGCTCTTTGCGAGTCGAGTCGCTCGGGTCTTGAGGTTCGGGTGGCGGGGGGCATTTACGGCCTGACCCGCACCCGGCTGGAGCGGGTCGGCGCACCGCTGGTGGCCACCGGCATCGATCACAACGGGAGGATGAAGGGCGCCGCGGCTGCGGCCATTCAGAAAGCCGCTGGACCCCACATCGAAGCAGCGGCCCAACAAGCGCTGGCGGCCACCGACCGCAGCCTGGGCACGGTGGTGGTCACGGATTCGTTTGACCTAAGAGCCGAGGGCATTGCGGCGGTGGCTCACGTGGTCTCGACCCCCAAGCATACCCCCGAATCGCCCGGCTGGCTCCAGCGGGCCATCCCGGCCCTGTTGACGGCCGCCGTGGAGGGTGGCTGGCGGTTCGTGGCCGTGGTGGCCCTGGGCACCTCAGGAGGTATCTCCTTCCAGGATTGCGCCCGGCTCACGATCGACAGCTGCGAACGCTGGTTCGCCCAGGACCCGAATTCCCGAGCGATGATGATCACCTTCTCTGTGCCCGATGGCCGCGCCTACGAGGCCTTTAGCAAAGAGATGCGCCAACGGATGCTCAAGTTCAGAGAGACCTAGCCTAACCACCCGGTATAATGCATTCGACGCGCCTCGCGATTCAAATTCCCGGCCCTGCTTCCGCGCGGCGGTCTAGCAACGTGAGTTCGTGGCGCAGTTGCTCGGCCGTGCCGCGTCGCTCGGGGTCGGGGTCGAGACAGCGCTCGAGCACCGCCCAGCGCCGACCGTCGAGTGCGTCGGGGCGTTCCGGACGAGCGTAGTCGGGGGCATACCCGGTCAGAGAGAAATACAGAATCGCACCCAGGCTAAACAGGTCGGCTCTTTCATCAGCCTCGCCTGACCAGGCCTCGGGAGCGGCAAAGCCGGAAGCGCCCTGCTCCCAACCGGGTCGTGGCTTGCGCTCCAGGGCCGACACGTTGAGGTTGACCAGGCGAATGGTGCCGTCACTCACGATCAGGATCTCGCGAGGGCTGAGGTTGCGCAGCATCAGCGGCGTCGGCTGGCTGGCCAGCAGGGACAGAACGTCGGCGATCTCTAGCCCCCAGGCGAAGGCCTGGGCCACTTCCACCGGACCCTGGCTGATCACTCGCAGACCCAACTCGACGCCGTCGATATAGTCCACCACCAGATAGGCGTGACCATCCTCCTGGAAATGGTCCGCGATCAGTGGCAGGGCCGGATGATGCAGCGTGGCCAGATAGAGGGCTTGCTGTTCGAAGTCTCCGGCGCTCACTGTTTGCTTGACCGCCCACCATTTGCCGTCAATACGAAGATCCTCACAGAGGAAAACGCTTCCGTCCCCCGTGCGTCCCAGCACCCGGCTAACCTGGTATCGGTCTTGTAGAAGTGAACCCGGCCTCAAATGTGCTACCTGCCTGCTCCGAGCTTCGCTCCCAAAGCCGCGCGGCCTCCGTGACCGAAGGTCACTGCCGGCCGCCGCCGAGGAATCACTCGTCGCGACAGGTCTTTAGAACTTGACCGCTCCGCCGCCGACCACATTGACCTGCCGGCCATCGGGGGCGACCGCTCCCATGTAGCCCTCGGTGTAGTTCTCATAGGGGCCGACCTCGCCGTTGGGATCGGGTCGGCTGATGTGAGGCTGATTGGCGGCCGGGTACGGATCGTAGACGTAGTTGCGACCCTGGTCGTCGCGACCCACCTGGACCCAGTGGTTCATCTGGCCGTCGCCGTTGGTGTCGACCCCCATCGAGAAGCTCTCGCCGTTCTTAAGATTGTCGATGCGATCGAAGGTGCGGCCCGGTTCTTCGACCACTTTGCCTTGTTCGGGCACGGCCCGTTCGCCACCCGTGTCGGTAGTGGTGTTACCCACCGGATCAAAGCGGACATCACTGGCCAGTTCCTTTTGCATGGCGGTCATCTCGGCCGCGTCGAGGCCCGACTCGCCATTGGTGTTGTAGCGGTTATAGGCGCTCTCTTGCAGGGTGCTGATGTCGCCGTGAGTGGCGGTGCCGTCGAGCAGACGGTCGCGCACGCCCCGCAACCGCTCGGCCTCTTCGGGGGTAGCGTTGGCGCTCAGGCGCTCGGCCACGCGAGCAGTAGCCTCGGGACCGGCCATGACCGCTCCGCCGAGGACCGACGAGGGGCCGCAGCGGCTCTCCTGGCCACCGGTTCCGTGCGTGTCGAGTTGAGACTGAGCGTTGAGAATAGTGCCCCCGTCCCACTGCCCGTCGGCACCCGTCAGGCGGCGGTCGCTCAGGTTGGGGTCGCACACCTGGCGGTTGTGATCCAGGGTGGGGTCGCTAACGTGTTCGGGTCCACCGCTACCGTTGCTCGAGACGAAGCTCATCGGACGGTAGATGCCGCTATCGTTGCTGCTGCTCGGCGTGAAGGTGTCAGCCGGTAGAGAAGCGTTGGCGTTTGCGCCGGTGGTGCCGCCGCTGCGGGGCATCGGCCGGACGGCGGTAGTCTGGGGTGGGTTGCTTAGTTGGGTAACGCTCATCTTGATTCTCCCTCGGCGTGTGTGTCGTGATCAGTCTAGGTCAGCTGGCTGTCCTGGGCCTGATGTGCCGCGGGAGAATGTAAACAGGTTGTAAAAGTTGCGTCAGTTGGAGAGGCGCAGCAACTTGCCCTGAGCCGAGTCGATCAAGGCTGCCGAGACTTTGGCGTCGCCCATGGCCAGATACTGCCGAAACAGTCCGGCCCGCTCCTGAGAGAGGCCGCTGGCTACCCGCTCGATCAGCGGCTGGTCGGCCTCGAGCAAAGCCAGGGCCGCCTCCTCGGGGTCAACCTCCGAGAGCACCCTGGCCAGGCGCGTTTCATCGAGACTTCGCAAAGCCGCGAACAAACGATCTTTACGGCTCGGTCGCGAGGTCTGGCTGGCGACGCGAGAGAGCACCGGACGGCCTTCCTCTTCCTCTTCGCCCTTCTTTTTCATGGTATGGCGAGGTCGGGCGACCTCTTCCTCTGTATTGGGAATATCGAACATCCCTATACCTTCCGGACGAAAACCCTGATTTCCTCGACCGCGAAGACAAGGGCGCGGCGCGAAGTGCGGTAGGAGCCGACGAGAACGCCGTTCAGTCCTGAGCTGACCAGTTCTCTTTGGGACGCGCGTGGGTGATCTTGGGAGCCGTGTCGTCGTAGGGAACGCCCGACAGTTCGGCTTTCATGGTGCCGATGCGGCGGTGGAGTTCTTCGGTGAGTGCGGTGGTGGCGGCCGAGCGATCGGTCTCGGCCAGGGCCAGATAGGGGGCTGTGTCGATGGGCTCTCCTGCCTGAATTACGGCCACCGGCCGGTTGCGCCAGTTCTCGGCCAGGCCGATAGCGGCCAGGCCGCCCGCCAGAGCGGGCAAAGGTGTGGCGGCCAGGGCCAGTCCGCTGGCGATTCCCGCCAGGGCTCCCCAACCGGCGCCCTTGAGTCCTCCCTGAATGCGAGGACCGGGATTCCAGGCTTCTTTGGTGACCGCTCGGTCGCGTCCGATGCGGTTGCCGAGATAAGCACCGAGCAGGCCACCACCGACGGCGCCGGCCACGCTTTTGAGGATAGGGTCGGCCGGCAACAGCAGCGCGCCGGCCGTGGCTGCGCCGGCCACCAGACCGACGGCTCTCTCGAGGTGTCGGGGTTTGGTGTTGGGTCCATAGTGGATGGCCATCGGCACCACCGACTCGGCTCCTCCCAGCAGGGCCGCTGCCGCCGCTCCCTTTTTGAAAGGGCCGATGGCTCCCCGCTCTCCCTCGTCGGTGAAACGGCCCTCGGGATAGATCAGAAAGCCCGCCCCCTCACGCACCACCTCGACCGAGTGTTCTTTGGTGATCTCCGAGGGCGAAACCTTGTTGACCGGGAAACCTCCGCTCCAGCCGGCCACTTTGGCCCCGATGGGGTTTTGGAACAGATCGACCGTGCCCATGAAGCGCAGGTCCTTGACCGGCAACGTGATGGTCAGGGGCACGTCGAAGGCGCTGACATGATTGGGGCAGTAGAGGTGGGCCCCTTCCCGCGGCAGGTGCTCGAAGCCGCGCTCTTCGAGGCGCACCTCCAGGGCGGCCAGGCCCCGCAGCAGGGGTCGGATGATGGCTTGATGCTTCTGCGATCGCGAGCGACCGTCGGCCGGCCCGTGATAGTTCGGGACACCGGGGTCAAAGACCGGTCGAGACGCGGTGCGATGGGTGATTAGCATGGAGCCCTCCAGCCTGAGCCTAGACGAGCACCCTGAATCGGCCCTGAAAAGCTACCTGCGTGCGCTCTCGAGTTCTTCGATGCGCTCCTGGAGGCGGTCGATCTTGCGCTTGAGAACCTTGCTTTCGTCTTCGGCCAGCAAGGCTCGCTTCTCGGCGTTGGCAGCCTTCTTCTCGGCCTCTTCGGCGCGGGCCATGGAAGCCAGGGCCCGGCTGCGGCTGTCGGAGAGCTGTTCCTTGGACTGCTCGAGGGCGTCTTGATTGGCGGCCAGGCGGCGACGCAGGTGGGTCAGGGCTTCGTCCTTCTCCTCCACGCTGCGCTCGAGGGACTGGCGGGCTTCCAGGTGCTTGCGCGACTCTTCGCGGACTCCGCTGGTGTCCTCGACCACCTCGGACAGTTGTCGGCGGGCGGCCGTGAGCTGTCGCTGCAGAGTCTCTTCTTTCTGCTCGAGCAGACTGACCAGCGACTCGAGTTGCTCCATCTGCGAGTTGCGATAATCCAGCTCTTGATAGACTTCCTGCGTAGCCGCTTCGGCCTTGGCTGTCTGCGATTTGGCCGTTTCCAGTTCGTTGTGGGCTTCCAACAGCTTGGCCCGGGTGTCGAGCAAAGACTGTTCCATCTCTTCGAAACGAGACAGTATGCGGGCCGCTCGCTTCTCGGCTTCGGCGGCCTTCTTGCGGCTCTCGGCGTCATCACCTTGATAGGCGACCTCGAGGCTCTTCTCCAGCTCGGCATTCTTGACCCGCAAAGCCTGGACCACTTCTTGACTGGTCTTCAGGTCGGCGGTGGCCGTCTCGAGTTGGCGTTGCATTTCCTCGAATTGCTCTTTGGCGTGGCTGGCGCTCTGTTGATGGTGGGTGGTTGACGAGCGGACCTCGTCGAGTTCGGCCATCACCGAGTGCAGTTCACGCTCGAGGTCACCGGCCGTCTCGCGGCTTTCGTTGAGCCGGGCCAGAGCCTTTTCCTTCGCGCTTTGCTCGTCGTTGAAGTCTTTGGTGACCTGCTCTAGCTTTTGCAGGGTCTCTTTGAGCTCGGCTTCCTTGGCGGCCAGCAATCCGGCCGTCTCGCCGCCGGCTTGCTGGGCTTTCTCTTCGAGGTCCCAGAGCTTGAGCAGGGACTCTTCGTGTTCTTTCTCGCGGGCCTCCAGACGCTTCTCGGCCTGTTCGAGTCGGCTGCGCAACTCGTTGACCTCTTTGGCGCTGGCCTGGCTGGCCGTCTGGCGCAGGGCATCCAGCGAGGTCTCGGCCTCCTGGGCCCGCAGCATCAGCCGGGCCATCGTCTTGTTGGCCTCGGCATAATCCTTGCGAACCTTGAGTAGCTCTTCGTGGAGTCTTACGTTCTCCTGGGTGAGTTCGTTGTTGCTCTCGTCATCGCGCAGGGCCTCGACCAGTTCGTTGAGGTCGGCCAGTTGCTGGCGCAACTCTTCGACCTCGGCGAGGTTGGCCTGAGGGGGCGCCTGCTTGAGGGCCTTGATCTCTTTGCGGGCCTTCTTGTAGGCATCATGCAACGTTTCGTTGTTGCGCTTGGAGGCGCCCAGCGCCTTTTCGTATTTGGCCAGCTTCTTCTCGTAGCCCTCGATCTTCTTGCGTAAAAGATCGCTGGAAGAGGGGCCGGCCTGGCCGCCGCTGGCGGTGGTCGTGTCTGTCTTGCTGGTGGTGGCGCCGGACTTGGTGGCCCTGGTCTTCTTGGCCGGCTTTGTCTTGGTGGTCTTAGCCAAAGTAAAGGTCGATTCTGGCCCCGCCTCGCGTTTTCCTAGCAAGGCCCGGTCTATGACCGTTTCAGCCCGATTTCAGGGCCGGCTCCTAGGCTGAACGCATGCTCAAGGTCACCACCACTATGTCTGCCGGCGGACGGCCGCCTGTGCAGTTACGCTCGTTGACACCTGAACTCGAGAAAGAGATGGCCGACGTTTTCAGCCGCAGCCTGGATCGCGATTCGTGGTCCCGCGGCGAACTCGTCGACGAAAGCCGAGACTCTGGAGCCAGGGTCAGCTTCTACCATGGCAGTGGCGGTTGCGGCGAACCCACCATCCACAAGTGGCGCGTCGAGAAAGACGGAACAGACGACCAGACCGCGCTCAATAACGAGGTTCTGCGCTCCCCTGAGCAGGTCAGCGTGAACTCTGACGGGACGCTGGTGGTGGGTGACTTTTTCCGGTATCCCGATGAAGGCCAGGAGCAGAGAGTCATCGACGACCTCAAGGCCCGAGGGGTCGTCCCGGAAGGCGCCGACCCTCGACCGACCCACGCTCTGGTTTCGGTCCCGGTTCACGGCCATTGGTATCAAGAACCGCTGCGGGCCCTGCAGCGGCGGGGTTGGCTGGTGCACCCGAAGGTATTGACCTATCTGCCCGAATCTCCGAACGCCATCGACATCGGACCCGCCAACGAGGTCGCCGTTTCGGCCGGCAATAAAGTCCTCAAATACACCAACAAACAGGGACTGAGGCCCTGGGCCGAACTGCCCGCAGCAGTCCGGGACCTCGAGTTTCTTTCCGATGGAAGCCTGGCCGTCATGGCTGGGGAAGGGGTCGAGCGCACTTTTCATCACCTCGACAGCGGAGCGGTTCTGTCGCTCAAGGAGCTGTATCCCCAACGCCACGAGAGCGAGGTCAACTCGCGGGTGTCCGGAGTCAAGTTTCTGGGCGATGCTTCGCTCGAACTCAAAGAGCGCTTTCTAGCCGAGAGCAGTTGGCTCAAGGCTCAGTGGGGATGGAAGACTCACGAGGCGCTGGCAGCCCGGGGTGAGCAGGCGCCGGTGGCCGTCATCACCCGCGAGTCGAACGAGCCCCACCAGCTCTACATCTTCGACCCGGTCAGCGGCAAGGCCGGCTGCCTGGGTGCGCTCAAACATCCCGACTCGAATCGCTTCGGCACGGGTCGGGGCGAATTGTTGTGGAGCGACGATGGTCGCTATGTGGTCTTTACCACTAAACCCGAGAAAGAGCACGGCGCCTGCGATGCCACGGTTTTCAGCCTCGAGACCGGGGAAGGAGCTCTGGTTCCCGGCGTTCGCGACCTTTCCATCGAGGGCGACCAGTTGTGTTTTCGATTACCTTCGCGGGGGGTCAAGGTGCCCCTGGCCCGCACCCCCGAGCTCAAGGACGAGCCGTGGTATACCGAGGCCCGCAGTCAGGACCTGTTCGAGGATGACATGCTGGGCAAGCTGACGGGGCTCGAGCTCGATGAAGAGAGCGTGACCATCGGTGACACCACCCTGACCCGCCGCACCGACACCTGATGCGACTGGGTGAGCGGGTCATCCGCACCTATCAGCGCTACATCTCGGCCGACTACAACGGGGCACGCCACGCGCATTGCGCTTACTATCCGTCTTGCTCTGAGCATGCCCGGCAGAGCCTGGCCCAGGACGGACCCGTCGACGGCACCACCCACGCTTTGGGACGCTACTGGAGTTGCGGACCCGAGGCGCACGAGCGCAACATGCACGAGTATCTCCACGAACTCCATCACGACCCTCAGGCAGCGCTGGCGCTGACCGACTTCGAGAACGATGCCTCGCGTGCCCAGTTCGAACGGCTGCAGTCGATGGCCCAGCAGTTCGAGCCCGGGCTGCACAGTCAGCAGGTGCTCGAGCAACGGCGGGCCGAGGCGGGTCTGGCCGCCGCCTGGAACCGTTGGAGCGAAAACTTCGAACTGCTGCGCTACGACCAGCCCGACCAGGCTCGTCAGGGCTTTCTCATCCGCCCCCGTAGCCCTCGACCGCCGGCCCCCGAGCGCAGCTCATGGCAGCGTCTGGCCATCGCCGCCGGTGGGGCAGTGGCCGGCCTGATCGGCGGCGTCGTAGGCGCGGTAGCCGGCGGGGTGCTGGGGCTGGCGGCCGGCGGCGGATTGACCGTGGCCGTGGCCAACCGCAGCCAGGATCGGTTTGAGCAAGCCCAGCAAGAACGTTACGGACAACCGGGCATCGACGGCGTTCGCAGCCACCTGGGCCACCTCACCGAACCGACTCGCCGCCTGCGCCAGGGTCTGGAAGAGGTTGGCCTGACGAAGTTGACAGCTGGGGTGGTGGCCGGTCTGGTAGGCAGCCTGTGGGCCCTGCCGGCCGGACTGGTGAGCGGCGTGGTCGGCGGGGCCAAAACAGGCGCCACCATGGCCGCGGCGCTGGGGCGCAATGCCAGCGCCGAGGCTCTAGGAGTCGCTCGACCGGTGGACCACCCTCACCTCAGGGCCTGAGTTCGATGGTCACCCCTGCATAGTTCGGCGGCGGTCCGTCGGGTTCAAGAAAGAGCCAGCGCAAGAGCGAGCGATAGAAGCTAAACAGGGGCATGGCCCGGGCAATGCGATCCCGCAGCTCTTCGCGTCGAGCCTTGAAGCCCGCGTGGCTCTCCTGGGTCAGGCGCTCACGCTCGCGAAAGTAGTTGCGCAGAGGCTGAACCTGGATCTCGAAGGTCTGATCCCACCAGCGCACGACCGACTTCATAGCCCGCCAGCCGCTGTCTTTGGTGCGCTCGGGGGCCAGATAGTCCTTGACCTCGAGAAACTCCAGCCGGCGGGTGTTGGGCTCGAAAGGCGCTTTGTAGCGCCAAAGCTCGGCGGCCGTCCACTCCCAGGTGGTCAGATGGTTGTGCAAGGCCCTGGCCGAGTCTTCGTCGCTGACCAGGATCTTGAAGCCGAAGACGTCCTTGACATAGCGGCTCAGATGGCGCAATTGCTTGTCGCTGGCCACCAGGTGGTCGATGTGGAAGATCTCGTCGACCACCTTGTTCCAGATCTCTTGCTCGGCCTTGATGCGGCTGGTCAACTTGTAGACCTCCAACTGGTTGGGTCCCCGCGGTTGGTATTCGACAAAGTTGGCCACCAGGGTGGCCTGACTCCAGCCTGAGGAGGTCTCGAAGCGTAGTCTTTGCAACTGGCGGTTGCCCAGATCGAGGTCGGTATGGGCATAGAGTTCTTCGGGCGTGATGTTGCGCACCAGGGTAAAACGCTCGCCCGACTCTTTGACCTTGCCCACCACCACGCTCGACATGTCCCACTCGTTAGCGAAAAACGAACGCGACAAGAGGCCACACAACCGGTGTAGGCGGGCCTCGCCCTGGCGGATGGTGCGGCCGAAGGCCTGGCGGGCTTCTTCGATGTGGCTGCGCGAAAAGGTCAGGCGATAGCCGCTGTGGCCGCGGCGCAGCAGGTGGCGACTGGTACCCTGCAGATAGGTGACCAAACGGTGCACGGAAGGCTCCTGAGTCACCATATAAAGGGGTGAACGCACCGTCATCCAGGTTGCTCCACTTCGTTCTTGTAGGGAGAGTGCCGCTGCCCGAGGATGGCGATGGTCGCGCGGACTTCAGCCTTCTCCTCCCGCAGATAGCGCTCGATCAAACCTCGAAAGGTGGCATCGGCCAGATAGTGGGCGCTGTAGGTGGGCACGGGAAGGTAGCCTCGCTGCAGCTTGTGTTGCCCCTGGGCTCCGGCTTCGACCCGCTCGAGTCCGCGCATGATGGCTTGCTCGATGGCCTGATAGTAGCACAACTCGAAGTGGAGGCAATCGAAGTGCTCGACACAGCCCCAGTTGCGTCCAAACAGCGCCTTCGAGCCCAGCAGGTTCCAGGCTCCGGCCACCCAGCGCGGGCCCTGGCGGGCCATGATCAAGACCACCTGCTGGGCCATGCTCTGACCCAGGCGGGCGAAGAATTCACGGTTGAGGTAGGGTCGTCCCCACTTGCGGTTACCGGTGTCGAGATAGAACTCGAAGAGGGCGTCCCAATGGGCCTCGGTCAGGTCGTTGCCGGTCAGCACCTCGATGGTCAGACCGTGAGAGCGGGCCCGTTCCCGTTCCTTCTTGATGGCCTTGCGCTTGCGGCTCGAGAGGGTCGAGAGAAAGTCGTCAAAATCGCGATAGCCCTGGTTGTGCCAGTGGTACTGCTGGTCCAGGCGAGTAAGAAAACCAGCTCGTTGCAAGACCTCCCAGTCGTGACGCTGGCAGTAGGTGACGTGGGCGCCGGAGACTCCCATGCGCTCGGCCACGGCTCGCAAACCTTCGGCCAGGGCGGCGGTGGCCGCTGGCGTCTTGCCCAGCAGGCGCGGCCCGGGCACGGGAGTGTAGGGCACGGCGACCTGGAGCTTAGGGTAGTAGCTGCCGCCCAACTGCTGGTAGGCGTGGGCCCAGCTGTAATCAAAGACGTATTCTCCGTAGGAGTGGGTCTTGAGATAGACGGGCGCCACGCCGCTCACCTGGTCGTGCTGGCGAGCTATCAGGTGAGCGGGCATCCAACCTGTTTCGGCACAGGCCGTGCCGCTCTCTTCCATGGCCAAAAGGAACGCGTGAGAAAGGAATGGATTTTCGGGGCCGGCGCAGTCATCCCAGGCGGTCGCGTCGATGCCACCGAGGCTGTTGAGGACTTCGACCGTGACGGTCATACCATTTCCGCGGTGCGGCAACCGCCCTTCGCTGCGATGAGTTCACGGTAAAGCCCGATCAGGCGGATGGTGTAGCCTTCGGCCGAGTATTGGGCCACGCTCACCCGGGCGTTGGCTCCCAGTGCCTGGCGCAGGGCTCGATCTTGATAGGCCTGCCTCAGACTGGTCTCATAGGCTGGCAACTGGTTGGGACACAGCCAGCCGTCGTGCCCGTCGGTCAAGGTGTCTTGCGTGCCGCAGGCGGCCACCGCCACCACCGGCAGGCCGCTGGCCATGGCCTCGAGCACCACCAGCGGCTTGACCTCGGTGGTCGAGGTGATGGCAAACAGGTCGGCAGCCGCAAAATGGGCCGGCATCTGGCTATACTCGACAGGTCCGGTGAAGTGCACCCTGTCCTGGCAGCCCAATTCGGCGGGGCGGCGCTTGAGATTGTCGAGCTCGGCTCCGGTTCCGACCACCATCAGGTGGGCCCGGGGATTTTGGCGGCAAACCCCGGCGAAGGCTGCGAGCAGAAAGTCGAGATTTTTCTCGACCCCGAGCCGGCCGGCGTACATACCCAGGACATCCTCGCTGGCCAGACCGAGGCGCTGACGAATGGGCCCTCCGTCGGCATCTTCGAAGAGGCCCAGATCGATGGCGTTTTGCAGAGTCTCGACCCGGGTCTCGACCTCGTATTCGTCGAGCAGGGCGCGGATGGTAGGGGAGGGGGCCAGCACCAGATCGCACTTCTGGGTATAGGCCGTGACCGTGTTGCGGGCCAGGCTGCGCACCACTTGTTGGTTGAGGGGGATGTAGTGCGAGTAGTGCTCGAGCTGGGTATGAAAGGTATAGACGAGGGGCAGCTTCAGTTTGCGTGCGAAGTGAGCGCCCACATCACCCAGCAAGAGCGGGTGATGGGTGTGGATGACGTCGAGGTCCATGCGGGCGATGATGGGAAAGATTCGGGACGAAAACGGGATCGGGATGGGAAACTGGACCTTGCGGGACATCTCGACCGAGCGAAAGCGAAAGACGCCCGCGTGCTCGTCGCTGTGGCCCTTGTATTCGGGGGCGAAGATGAAGGGGGTGTGCCCCTCTTTGAGCAGGCCTTTGCGGAT
Organism: Vulcanimicrobiota bacterium; assembly: GCA_050250895.1. GTDB lineage: Bacteria > Vulcanimicrobiota > Xenobia > Xenobiales > JADMJV01 > CAYRFU01. The sequence continues at coordinate 110,428 of JBFWNU010000012.1, forward strand.
GATGTCGATCGAGTTGACGACCCCGCTAATGAAGGGGCGATAGGCATTGGTGAAGATGCCTACGCGCACTGGGGAGCCACCCCAGGGACCGGAAGCGTTGCTTCCACCAGCTCGCATAAGATGTGGCCCACCGTGATGTGAGCCTCTTGGATTCTACAGGTGCGCTCGCTGGCTACCACCAGGCAGAGTTCGCAAAGTTCAGCCAGGCGGCCGCCTTTGCCGCCGGCCATGCCCATCACCCTACAACCCTGGGAGAGGGCCTGTTCGGCCGCCCGCACGATGTTGGGAGAGTTGCCCGAGGTCGAGATGGCTACCAACAGATCGCCGGCTCGACAGACCGCTTTGACCTGTCGGCTGAACACTTCTTCAAAGGTGAAATCGTTGGCCAGCGCCGTCAACAAGGACGTATCGGTGGTCAAGGCCACGGCCGGATAACCGTTCTCTCGCTCGAAACGCCCCACCAGTTCGGCGGCCAGGTGTTGGGCGTCAGCAGCGCTGCCGCCGTTGCCGACAAAGTAGATGGTGCCCCCCTGGGCCAGGGTCTCGCACCATAGTTGGCCCATGGTCTCGATCTGTTCACTCTGCTCGAGCAGAGCCTTCTTGACGTCGATGCTCTCTTGCAGCGAGGCCAGAATTGTGTTCTGCCGGGAACCGGGGGTCATCAGCGGGCCAGTTCTCCTCTCTAGACAGGCTTTCCTTTTCTGGCTGGAATTGCTGGCGAGGGGTTTCGAGACCCCCCGAATGAGGCAAAAGAGTAACAAGCTGCCGACGAGGCGACCCACCCTGGTTCGAGATTACTCCCGGGGTGCTAGCGTCCAGGCACGGGGAGCTGCACGTATAAATTTCCGCTCACGCCAGCGCGGAAATCCGACGGATCGACTTGGGATTCGGGGGACGGTGGCTCCCGCTAATTTCTGACGGAGGTTTTCATGGCGCTCGAGATATACATTGACGGTAAATACTACCCCAAGGACCAGGCCAGGATCTCGGTCTATGACCACGGCCTGCTTTACGGAGACGGCATCTTCGAGGGGATCCGCGCCTACAACGGGAGGGTATTTCGACTCGAGGAGCATTTGGAGCGGCTCTACCTTTCGGCCCGCTCGATTCTTATCGACGTGCCTTTGAGCCGCGACGACATGCGCGAGGCCATCCTCGAGACGCTGCGTCGCAACAAGCTCGAGAATTCGTACATCCGGCTGCTGGTGACCCGTGGCGTCGGCGATCTGGGTCTGGACCCGCGCAAGTGTCCTAAAGCGAGCGTCATCATCATCGCCGACACCATCAAGCTCTATCCGCCCGAGACCTACGAGAACGGGCTCAAGCTGATCATCGCCTCGACCCGCAAGAACTCGCCCGATGCCCTCAGCCCGCGCATCAAGTCGCTCAACTATCTCAACAACATCCTGGCCAAGATGGAGGCCTACAACGCCGGGGCAGCCGAAGCCGTCATGCTCGACCGCCACGGCTACCTCACCGAGTGTGCCTCCGAGAACATCTTTATCGTCAAGAACAACGTGCTGTTCACGCCCACTGCGGTGGTCGGCATTCTCGAGGGCATCACTCGCAGCGTGGTCATGGAGCTCGGGCACAAGCTCGGCTACGAGGTGCAGATGGCCTTCTTGACCGCCCACGACCTCTACGTGGCCGACGAGGTCTTCGTGACCGGCACCGGGGCCGAGCTGCTGCCGGTGGTCGAGATCGGCGGTCGCCAGGTCGGCGACGGCAAGGTCGGCCCGGCCACCCGTCGTCTGCTCGAGACTTTTCGCGAGCTCACCCAGCATGAGGGCACGCCGATTTACGAGAAAGAGGCCGTCGGCTAACGTCTTGCCAGGCTTGAGCAGACCTGCTATACTGCTCAAAGTCTGGCCCCCCGGGGCCGGCAACGGGGCGTAGCGCAGCCTGGCAGCGCGCTTCGTTCGGGACGAAGAGGTCGTAGGTTCAAATCCTATCGCCCCGACCA
>JBFWNU010000013.1:0-94461 GCA_050250895.1 Vulcanimicrobiota bacterium
GCTTTTCGCCGGATGGCAAGAGGATCGTGTTCTGGTCGACCCGCGAGGGTGGGGCTCAGTTGTATCTGATGCGGCCGGATGGGACCGATGTGCGGCCGGTGATTCGCAAGGACGAGGCGGTGCCGACCACGGAGTGGGAGAAGAACCCTTGCTGGTTGCCGGTGGCGCGCCCGGTCCTGCAGAATTGAGGAGAGCAAGGCCCCGCCTCAGGTAGGAGATCCAGCCGGCCGGTGCGCATCCAGGCAGATGGAATATCTTCACACGATGGTGCGCATCCGCGACATCGACGAGTCGCTGGACTTCTACTGCAACAAGCTCGGCATGGTCGAAGTCCGCCGGTCCGAGAACGAGAAGGGGCGCTTCACGCTCATCTTTCTGGCTGCCGATGGCGACGCCGCGCGGGCTAAAGAGAGCAAGTCACCGCTGCTCGAGCTGACCTTCAACTGGGATCCCGAAGAATACAAGGGGGGCCGCAATTTCGGCCATCTCGCCTTTCGGGTCGACGACATCTATGCCACTTGCCAGCGGCTGGCCGATGGGGGCGTGACCATCAATCGTCCTCCCCGCGACGGCTATATGGCCTTCATCAAGTCCCCCGACGGCATCTCGATCGAGCTACTGCAAAAGGGCGAGCCGCTGCCCGAGCAAGAGCCGTGGAAGTCGATGGCCAGCACCGGCAGTTGGTAGTTAGGCCTCGGGGTTGTTGGCCGTCTGATCGCGGTCGCCATAGCGGTGGCGGTCCGGCCAGCTTGCGAGTGAAGGCCAGATTGACGATATGCTCGGGCGCGTTGCCGCGGCTCCAGGCGTTCCACTCCATGCCGCGCGGGTCGTCATGTTAGGATAGGTGCGGCGCAGGCCGGACCGAATCTGGCCATGGGTTCTCGGTAGTGGCCGAATGGCGGCCGCCCTGACGCGCCGGCTCCCAGGTGCGTTTTCCACCAGTACCCAGCAGCTTTGGCAGGGAAATGCAAGGATCTGTTAACATTCGAGACCCCGTTCCAGCCGTTGGCCGCGACCCGCTTGCTAGAGTGAGACAAAGCCGACGGAAAGAGGATGGCCATGGACCGCATCTCAGGTTTCTCACCAATGCCCCCGATGTTGGGCGGGTTTGCTCCCCAACAAAACCCCATGGCGGGAGTGCTCGAGGCCTTGCTGGCGGTGGTCATGCTGGCCCTGACGGGGGCCTTCCAGACGGGTCAGGGCCAGGGTTTGTTCTCGCCCGGTCAATCGCCCAACTTCGGCGGGATCAACCCGGCCGGCGGCTCGATGGGTGATGGTCTGACCAACTTCCTGGGTCAATCTCCCCCGGCGGCCGCTCCGGCTGCGGCCACCAGCGGGCCGGCCCCGGGCGCCGGTCACATCGGCTCGGGCACCAAAGTGCTCGAGATCGGCGACTCGCACTCGGTGGGCACTTTCGGACACGAACTCGACTCGAAGCTGCGCGGTACCGGGGCCCAGGTGGCCACCTATGCCAGTGCCGGGGCCACCGGCTCGACCTTTGCCCAGGGCAAGTCGACCAAATACGGCTATTGGGAAAAGCACGCTGACGGCTCCGAGCGCACCGTCAACTACGGACAGACCGCCCAGACCCCCCGGCTCGAGGAGCTCATTGCCAAGGAAAAGCCTAACGTGATTGTGGTCAATCTGGGGGCCAACTTCCGGGGCGGCGACCCGAAGTCGCAAGTCGACGAGATCGGGCAGATCGCCAAGCGCCATAACATTCCCGTCATCTGGGTAGGACCGCCCAAGACCCGCGATGACACCCAGAACGGCGCCTCCATCCAGGCCTTCGACCAGAAGATGGCCGAGGCGGTGGCTCCTTACGGCAGCTATGTGGCCTCCAGCCCTTTCACTCCGCAATACTCGGGCTCGGACGGCATCCACTATGGCGGCTCGGCCGGCACTCAGGCGGCCAAAAACTGGGCCGACGGGGTCTTCCGCGCCATCATGGGCGTTTGACGAGCTTTTAAAACTCTCTCAAACATCCGTCGCAGCCGCCGGGTTAAGCTAGCGACGATGATGATCAATCCCGCCATTACCGCCCGGGTAGCCGAACTCAAGGCTCGCGACACCGAAGTGCGCGAGCATGAGATGGCCCACTTCCAGGCAGCCGGTGCCCTGGCCCTGTCAGGCCCCATGATCACCGATTATGTGGTCGGACCCGACGGCGAGATGTATGCCGACGGCGGCCACGTCATGATCAACACGGCCGAGACCGGCGATCCCCGCGAGGATGTGCGGCGCGGCGAGATCATCACCATCGCGGCCGAAGCACCCCTCGGCGTCGGCAGCGAACTGAGTGGGGCCGACCTGGTGGTGGCCGACAAAGGCCGGGCTATGGTGACCAAGAGCCGCCACCTGCTCTCTAAGCTCGACCAGCTCAAGGCCACCCTGGGTGGCCAGGGCAGTCAAATTCCCCAGGGAAGGCTGGCCACCATGGCAGCCAGTCTGGGTCTCGATCTTCCGCCGGGGCGCATCCTCAGCCTGATCGCCTGAGTTGCCTTGAGCGACCCTCTCGAGACTCTGCTGCACGAGTTGCGGCAGCAGGGCCAACACGACTCGGAAGGGGTCTTCACCCTCGACTCGGCCCGTGCCCGGCGCCAGTTGAGCCAGTTTCAACTGGCCGACCCCTACGCCTTCGGTGCCCACCTGGTGGCCAGCGCCGTGGCCAGCGGGGCCCGGCGCATCGATGTCCATCTGCGGTTGGGAGTGTTTCGTATCGAGAGCAACGGCCGCCAACTGGGCCAGCTCGAACTCGAGTCGCTGGCCGCCAGCCTGTTCGCCGACGCCCCTGCCCTGGTTCACCTCAAGGAACTGGGCATCGCTCTTTACGCTTGCGCCGGCCTGCATCCCGAATCGATGACCGTGTTGTCGACCGGACCCGAAGGAGGCTGCCAGCTTAGCTACACCTCGACCGGAGAGAGTCTGGTGGGGGTGGCGGCCGAGCACAACGAGCGCACGGTGGTCGAGATTCGCCAGCGGGGGGGCTGGAAGAAGCTGTTGCAACCGACCGGGGCCCGCCCCGAGATCTCTGCCATCGAGGACCTGTGCCGCTATTGCCCGGTTCCCCTGCGCATCAACGGCAACAGATTTCAGGCCAGGGTCAACCCGGGCCAGGTGACCGGCTGGCGCAAGCGGATCGGCACGCGCTATCCTCTTCCCACCGACGAGCCCCTGGCCGGGCTGCACTTCGAGCAGACCTGGGAGGAAGAGTTCTCGGTCCTGCTGGTCTTTCCGGGCAAGTCCGAGAGCGCCGGCTTGACCTTCGTGATGAACGGGTTGCGGTATCCTTATGCGGCCTGGCCGGGCTGGGTGGCGGTGGGCTGGCTACCCCGCGATTTATCCGGCGGCGGCCTGGTCGATTCGCCCGCCCTCGCGCAGTTGCTAGCCCGGGTCGAGGTCGAGTGGTGGGCGCTGCTGCTGGACCTGGCCCGAGCCGAACTCAGTGAGTCTGACCGCGAACGGCTGCTAGCCGCCGTGGTGCGCGAGGCCTCGCAGCTTTTGTCGGCCACCGAGACGGTGGCCAGACAACTGGTATCGATGCCACTCTTGCCATGTTGGGACGGTTCGCTGGCCAGCCTCGAGCAGGTCGAGTTCGAGGACCGTCGGCAGGGATTCGTCTGGGTCAGCAGGCGAGCCACGCCCTGGACCCACCCTCCCCTCGGTGGCCAGCTGATCCTGCGCGACGCGCCCTTTCTCGGCGCTCGCTACAAGACCCGAGGAGGTGACCACCTGCTGCACGAGGCTGCCGAGAGCTATCGCAGGGGCGAGAAGTGGCGGCGCCAGCCGATCCGCGAGCTGAAGCTGCCCAGTCCCAACCTGGCTTTCGAGCTGGCCGATTGTCGGGCCCTGGCCTATCTCGACGAGCCCTCGATCGCGCGCGTGCGCTTTCTCAAAGAAGGTCGCCCGCTCGGCTGGCTCGAGAGCGAGGACCTGCCCCCCGACCTGTTGATCGAGGTCGAGAACGACCGCTTTCGGGCCCTTCCCGATTGGACCTCGGTCAGTCCCGATTGTCCCATCCTGCGCGAGTTCAGGCGCCAGCTGAAGGGCACTCTGGGCGACCTCTACGCCCAACTGGCCGAGCCCGAACAGCTGAGGGCCTTTCTGGTCTGGGCTCACCAGCACCAGGTGCCGGCGGGAGCGGCCGCCGCCAGACCCGTTTTCGAGACCGTGGACGGGGGACAGGCCAGCCTCGAGCAGTTGCGGGACTGGGGCAAACCGCTGCCGGTTGGGTCGCGGGTTTACCCCTCGCTTGATCCCCAGGACCCGAACGCCGTCGTCTATGACCCGGCTCTCGACCAGCTCTTCGAGGAGGTAGCCTGGATCGATCGCGAACTGGCCGAAAGGGACCGGTTTCGCGAGCAGCGCAACTGGTGGCTGGAGAAATATCGACCAGCCCAACCCAGCTTGCCGGCCTCTGAATATGCCTGGACCGGCCAGCTCGACGAGGGGGGCCTGGTGGCCGCCCGTAGTCCCCGCGAGCCATCACGAGCCTTTTGCTGGCGCGAAGGGCGACCTCTGGGCGAGGTGCCTCTCGAGACTCACGAACTGCCCTGGGGTTTTGACGTGCTGCTGGTGGACGACGAATTTCCTCCCGACCGTTACTGGGCCCGGGTAGTCGACGGTCCCCGTCTGGACGCTGCCGTGGCCGCCGCCGCCCGGCGCGCTGAGGACTTCTATCGCCAGGCTCAGCCGACCGCCGAACAGGTGCTGGCCTATTTTCACTATCGCCGGGCCGCCAGGCTGGGCCCCTGCCCTGACCACCCGGTCTGGAGCCGGCCCATCCTCGAAGATCGGTCCATGGAAGAGCTGATGCAGGCCGAGCGGGTCGACTATGACCCCGAGGTATACGGTCCCCATCTCGCTCTTCTCCGCGACTGGCTGGGGCCCGAGCGCCTGGTGCGTCGGACCAGCGATAGCCAGGAAGAAGCGGCCGTGGCCTGGCTGCACTCGGGCGAAGATCAACCCGAGCTTCCTCCTCGCAACTATCTGGTCAAGCGACGGCTGGCTAGCGGAGAGTTGGGCTTGACCTGGCCGCATGAATTTGCCCGCCTGCGCCACTTTGACGGACAGCGTCTGGTCAAAGACCACAGCTGGCCTACGGCTGTGCCCTTCGAGGCCTATTGGGTCGGCGAAGAACTGCCCGCCGAAGCAGAGTTCGAGGCCTGGGCCAAAGAGCTGGCCGCCAGCCTGCTGCAAGACCCCAGCGGCGCCCGCCGCAGCTACCTGCTCGAACTGGTCCGCAAACGGCCCTTCGAGGGACTGGGCCGGGCCCCGTTGTTCGTGGATTGGACTGGCCAACGGTATAGCTACAACCAGCTGGAGGGACGTGAAGCGGCCTATGTGGCAGCCGAGCAGGTCGACGAGGTGCGCGAACTGCTAGAACTACGCCCCGAGCCTCTGGTCCTGGTGCTCGACTACACCGCCCGCATTGCCCTCGAGGGCTGGGCCCAGCTCAAAGAGCTGGGCTCTCACCTGGAACAGATCGCGCGCCGGCGCCAACCGGCCGCTCCCGTCTCCCCGCGCGCCGGCTGGGTGCGACTGGCTTTCGATCACGGAGAATTGGCCCTGTCGGCTGCGCAAGAAGGTGTCCATTTGATCCGCGGTCCCTGGTCCATGGGCTACTACGACCCCTATCCAGGCCTGGGGCTGACCGGCTGGTTCGAGGCCGACTTCAAGCCCAACCTCGAGTGGGATGCCCCGGCCGACTTGGCCCGAGTGAAAGAGCTGATGACCCCCTGGGTGGCCGGCTTGATGGATCGGGTGGTCGAGCGTTTTCCAACCCCGCCGGCGCCGGACTTCGGGCGCGCCCGCCAGGCCATCTTTGCCTGGGCCGAGCAGGCCGCCGAGCTGGTCACTCCGGCCATGAAGGCCCTGCCCATGGTCCCCTGGCGAGGAGGCGGCTGGGCCCGCCTGGATGACCTGCTGACCGGCGACTCCTTTGCCTTCGCCCCGCCGGGCGTCAAGGTCGATTCGCCGAGGGTGCTCGAGATCGCCTCGGCCTCTTTGCGAGAGACCTTGAGCCGGCTGGTCGACCTGGTCCCGGTCGAGCACCTGGGCGAGCCCCTGCTGGCCAGTCTGGCAGCGCGCCTGAGCAAGCTGGCCCCCGAGCGCTTCACCAGCCTGACGCTGGCCCACATCTCGGAGGCGGTGCTGGGCTTCGAGCGTCGACCCGGCGAATTGCTGCTCAATCAGAGCTTGCCCGCCGTTGACCGCCTGCGGCGCGACCCCCGCCACTGGCGGATGCTGGTTCCCTTTCTGCTCCAACTCATGGGTCGCTCCCACCGGGAGGCCCTCGACCAGGCCCGCAGGTCATTCTCTATCGAAAGCGAAGACCTCTAGGCAATTGTCTTTTAGGAAAATTTGTTGACCGAATCAGAACTCAAAGAGAAACTCACCGAGGCGGTCGCGTCGGTCGAGGGCCGCAGCCGGGTCGAAGTGGTGGTGGCCCTGGCCGGCGCCTCCGACAGTTATCCCGAAGTGAGTCTGGCCGCGGCCCTTCTGGCCGGCGCCGTGATGCTGTTCGCGGTGGTGTTTAGCCCCGTGGTCGTCCCCGAAGGCTGGGTGGTGGTGCTGGTGGTCCTGGCCCAGCTGGCCGTGGCCGGTCTGTTGCGTCTGCCTCTTCTCAAGCGGGCCCTGCTGGCGCCAGCCCGGGCCCGCTTGCAAGTGACGCGGGCAGCGGCCGAGGTGTTCTATGACCGAGGTCTGAGCCAAACCCGCGACCGCAGCGCGCTGTTGGTCTATGTTTCGCTCCTCGAGCGAGAGGTGCGCTGGCTGCCCGATGTGGGTGTGCTGGCCGGACTGGGGCGCGGCCCCTTCAACCAGTGGGAGCATCGCCTGGCGGGTCTTTCGCCCGGCCCCGATCTACTCGAGTGCCTGGCCGAGTTGCAAGAACTCTGCGAGAAGGCTCTACCCCGTCGAGAGGATGACGAAGATGAAATCGTCGAGAGCATTCTGGAGCTTTAGCCTGATTCTGGTGGGTGCGCTGGCCCTGTGGCTGTTAGCCACTCAGGACAGCGCGGCCCGGGTGGGGGGCGGAGGCAGCTACAGTTCCGGCTCGAGCCGCAGCTACAGCTCCGGCTCCAGTCGCAGCTACAGCTCTGGCAACTATTCGAGTTCGGGTCATTCGAGCGGCGGTGGGGGCGGACTGAGCTTTTCCACCATCCTGATCATCGTGCTGGTCCTGATCGTCCTGCGCTCGAAGGGTGAGGGAGACGAAAGGGCCGGCTTGCTCTATATGCTGGGGAGGCTCGTCGTGGCCGGAGGCGGTGCAGCCCCGATGGTGCCGACGGGTTCTTCAGGTGGCCCCAGAATGGGCCGAATCAACTGGCGCCTGCTCGACCCCAACTTCTCACGACCGGTCTTCCTCGACTTCTTCTCCAAGCTATACACCGAAGTCCACAAAGCTCGCGCCGGCAATCTGGACCGCTGGGCCGCTTACCTTTCTTCGCAGGTGGCCGCCGACTTGCGCCAACAGGCCCAGCAAGCCGGATTGAGCGCGGTCGGCGACGTGATCATCGGAGCCCTCCATTGGCGACGCCTGACCAAGCAGGGCGCCTTTCTTCATGCCACTATCGAAGTCGAGTCCAACGTGGTCGAGACTCGCCGCGGCCAAACGCAGTCCTTCTATCGGGTCGAGAGCTGGCATCTGCGCCGCCGCGAAGGCGTCTTGTCGAAGCCCCCCGAGAAGGTGCAAAAGCTGGGCTGTCCCAACTGCGGCAATCCCGGCGAGCTGACCGCGCAGGGCAAGTGCCCCTACTGCGATCAGCTGGTGGCCCGCTCCGGCGGCCAGTTCGACTGGATGGTGGTCAGCATCGCTACCATGCGGCAAGAAGCGGTGGCCCCGCCGGTGGGTTCGGGCGGAGTAGAAGAGGGCACTCGCCTGCCGACCCGCTTCCATCCCCAGCTGGCAGCCCGCCGAGAGGCCTTCATGACTCGCTACCCGCAGTTCGATTGGCCAGCCTTCCTGGTCCGGGCCGAACACATCTTTCGGGCCCTGCAGGCGGCCTGGAGCGAGCAGAAGTGGGAAAAAGCCCGTCCTTACGAGACCGACAACTTGTTCGGGCAACACTGCTACTGGATGGAAGCCTATCGCAGCCAGGGTCTGGCCAACCGCATCGAGCAGGTCAAAGTCGCGAAGATGGAGCTGGTGGACATCGCCAGCGACGCCTTCTATGACAGTCTAACCTTGCGCATCTTTGCCTCGATGGTCGACTATACCGAAGAACTCCAGAGCGGGCGCCTGGTGTCGGGCAACAAGGCCAGAGCCCACAGCTTTTCGGAATACTGGACCTTCATCCGGCGTATCGGCTCGCAGGGCGGTGGCGAAGCGGCCGCGTGCCCGAGTTGCGGGGCTCCGCTGGCCATCAATCAAGCGGGCACCTGCGAACATTGCGGCGCCCACCTGACCAGCGGCGAGTTCGACTGGGTGCTGTCGCAGATCGAACAGGACGAGTCGTATCAAACTACTATTTAGGCAGGCCCGCCCAGAGAAGCCCGTCAGCTCGACAGTTGCAGTCGGCCCTCTCGGACCTGCTGACGGTGGAAAGGTAGCCTCGACGCCCCGTCGAACCGCCTCCGATGAAAATTCTGGCTCTGTGGCTGATGTTGACCCTGACCGCGCTAGCCGCTCCCGGCTTCTTGGGCCTCGGGGTCGAAGAGCAAGAGGCCAGTCTGCTGATCACCCGCGTCTTTCCTGACTCGCCGGCCGAAAAGGCTGGCATCGAGGTTGGCGATCGGCTGCAGGCCTGGAACGGCGAGGCCCTCACGACGGTGGATGATTTCTCGGCTCGGGCCAGCCAGCTCGAGGTGGGCACGCCTTTGCGCCTGACCGTCGTCCACGCCGGAAGCCCGGTCGACCACGAGCTAAAAGCAGCCGAGGTCCCAGCCCTGCCCGAGTTGACCCAACGCGCCGAAACGCTGATAGCTCACTCCAACTACAAAGACGCCGCCGCCTATTTTGATTACGCCCTAAGCCGCTATCAAAACGACCTCGACGAGGCCGGTCTGGCTCAGCTGCTCGACCGCTTCGGCTATGCCTTGCTGGGAGCCGACATCCCTTTCTGGGCCGCGTATCGTTTCAGCCAGGCTATTGCTTTGGACTCTGAAAATCCCAAACCTCGCTACGGCCGCGCCATCGCCTTCTACTCGATCGGCGACTTCGCCCGGGGCGAATTCGACTGGAAAGAGGTCGGCAACCGCATTCTCTACACCTGGCCCGGCCGGCCTGAACTCCATCCCGACTACTTGCGCCCGCGCGCGGCCCTCTCGAGCCGCCTGCAAGAGAAGCTGGCTCCCCTACAAGAGCGCTGGCTCGACGAACGAGGCGCCGGAGTGTGGGCGGTGATGCGCTATCACATCGACGCCCAGGGCCAGCTCGGCGGAGTCGAGACCCTGTATCGCTCGGCCCCCGAGGTCGACACGACCGGCTTGCTCGAGGGTCTGTTCATCGAGCCCGCCGAGGGAGTCTCGGGCGTCGAAGTCACCGAGCTCTTCGGCCGTCCGGTCGAAGGTCAGCCCATCCCGTTCGACCAGGGTCTGCTCAAACGCCGGGCCATGAAGTTCTAGTTTCTCGGCCGGGCGGCAAATTGCATCTCTACGGTTTCGGCCCGCTCACTGCCGTAACGCTGGTGAGTGCCGACCGCCCGCATGGTGGCGATCTGGCCGGTGTAGCCCACCTCGAAATCGGTAATCTCGCCGGCCAATCGGCGTCCGCTGTTGGCATAGAAACTCAGTGGCTGAGGACCGCTGCCAAGGTCGACATCGGTGAGAAACTCTCCCTGAGGGATGTTGGCGTGAGGCAGCTCGCGAGTGTACACCTCTTGACGGACCGAGTCCCACCAGAACAGCACATAGCGTTGCCAGAGAAGGTCTCCGTTGGCATCGCGATGCAGGTTGCCGGCCGCGTCCGTGGCCACCACCGCCGCCAGGATACGCCTGTCAGGGCTGACCTGCACCGTCTGCAAGTCAGCCTGTTCCAGGCAGGCAACGAAGCGGGCTCCGATACGCTGGAGAGAGCCGGTCAGGTCCGCCTGAGCGTCGGTCTTGTGCCAGGCTGAGGCTCCGGTGCGAAAGATGGCAAAGAGCATGGCCAGCAACAGGCCCGTGATCAGGGCTCCTACCAGCAGTTCGCCCAGAGTGAAGCCGCGTCGGTTCACGGGGTGAGGTAACCTTGCAGCCGGACCTGGTGGTCGCTGTAGCGAGCCACCACCTCCACTGCCAACAGTTCGCCCGGAGGCGGACCAGGTTCGACCCTGACCTCGAAGACATACTCCTGTCCCCCCATGCTGACCCGAGGATAGGGCGCAGGGGGAAAGCCGTTGACAGCCGCGTCGGGCAGGCTGCCGCGAAAGACCGTGACCGTCTGTGGCAAGACGCTATAGTCCAGACTGCGGGCTCGCTCGAGGATCTCGCCGGCCAGATGGGTGGCGGCTACGGCCTCGCGATTCTGGCTGGTCAGACGAAGGCTGGCCACGAAGACTCCGATCAGGGCCAACAGCGCCAGGGCTGCCAGAGCCACGGCCATGGCCACTTCGAGCAGCGAGAACCCCCGGGGTCTCAGCGTAGCGCCCAGTTGATCACCCCATACTCGGCCGTACTGTAGCCGGCGTTGCGGGCCAGTTCCTCCACGAATACGACGGTCGAAGACTTTTCTAGAATGATGTCGCCGGGCTGGGGATTGCTGGGGTTGGGATCTTGGGGCTGGCTGCCGTCATCGATGGCCATCAGCGCGCCCACGATGGTGACCTCGCCACTGGCCCGCACCGAACCGTTGGTATAGACCAACCCGCTGAAGTAAGCGGTGCCGGGATGGTCGAAATCAAGCCCGGCCAGCGTGGCCCGCAAGCCCTCGGCCACCTGGGCCTGCTGGCTGGGGGTAAGCAGGGGAAAGACATCGTTGCTGGCGTCGGTTATGCCTTCGAGAGCGCCGTGATCGAGAAAGGCCAGCACGTGACCGACGGCATCGCCGGTCAGCGTGTAGATGTCGCTGTGAATGGCGTAGAGGCCCTTGAACTTGTCGGCCGGGTCGCGCAGCAGGGTGAGTTTCTCGAGCAGGAAATCACGGGTGGGCCCAGGCGGGCCACCGTCGACCAACTCGCGCATGTGGCGGGTGGGATTGGAATAGTTGCCGGTCATCGTGGGCGGCATGCCCTTGTAGCCGTCACCGATGTCATGACCGAGGACATCGTTGGTATTGCTGAACATCGCGTCCTCGGTCCCAAAGTAGACGGGGTCGCCGAACTTGGCCGGGTCGTTGAGGATGTCGAGCTGGCTGGCGTTCCAGTTGCGGAAGTTGTCGATGTGCTGGCTGTAGGGAACACCGTTTGGATCGTTGCCCACCAGGGCCGCCTGGTCACGGAGATACTTACTGCCGTCGAAACCGCTCAAGTCGACATCGCCGTGCGACAGCAAAGCCACGTGGTTGTCATCACCGGCGGTGACCTGGGTGCTGCCCTTGAGGTGGGTCTCGCCCTTGACATAGACCGACCCTTTGCCTTGAACCGAGCCATTGAGCAAGACGTTGTTCTCGACGTAGAGGTTGGCCCCGTCGAGGATGATGTCGCCAGAATAGTCGAGGTCGCCCGAGACATAGTAGTCTCCGGGTCCGAGCACGGTCACCCCGGGAGTGAGCGTGGGCGCTGTAGCCCCCGCGTGGCGATCGACGGCGCCCACGATATCCGGATCGACCAGACCCGGCGCTGCCTGATTGATGAGGGTGCCATCGGTGGGCTGCCCGGGAGTGGGCGAGGTCAGCTGGATGGCGTTGGCGTTCGGGCTCGAACTCTTGATGGCCCCATCCACGTATAACTCGCCGCCGAAAGTCGGGTCGGGTTGCCAGGTAACCAGGTTCGACTGGTCGCGACCATCGGCCGAGAACACGCTGGCGGGCACTTGAGTGGCGTCACCGAAGCTCTTGACTCCGCTCACTTTGAGATCGCCCTGCATCCGGATTCTGCCGCTGGAGTACATCGCCTGGTCCAGGGCCACCACCGGAGGACGGCTGATCCAGCCCTCGAGACGGCGATGCAGACCGAACACGTCCGAGTCGACGATGATGCGGGCTTTGCCCGGGGGGACGCCATCCACCGGAGTGCCGCCGCCCAGGTTGTTGATGGATTGCCCCGTGCCGAACCGCACGGTGTAGGTGCCCTGGCCGTTGAGCATGGGCCGGGCCACGATATCGGTGTTATAGCCCGGCGTGATCCGGATGTTGGCCAGCACGTCGGCCAGGCCGGCCTCGGCCACCAGGGTGGCACAAGCGGTCTTTTCGTTGTGGACCGCCAGCCACGCCCCCGCCCGATTGCGGCCCAGCAAGGCCGTCACCATCATTACCAGCACGACCAGCATCAGCAGTAGGGAAACTAAAGCAAAGCCGCGTCTGTCCACCCACATTCTCTGATTATAACAGTCACCCTCGGTGCCGCCAAGCCCGCCTTCTCACCCGGGATGAACGCGGCCGCGGTGAAAGCCGCGGCCGTTGGCCCGCGTGGCCGCACCGAGGTCAGGCACGACTGGGCCGGACTTCCGTGCGGAAGTGGAACCTCGCACGGAAGAGCAACCTCGCCCGAGTACGGCGCTACCACGTGCCGAATCCGGCACCACCTGGCGCCGTACCGCCGCCGCCCAGCCTGGGTGGCTCGACCACGGTCGCAGCCAAGCCGACTTCCGCACGGAAGAGCAACCTCGGCCGAGTACGGCGCTACCACGTGCCGAATCCGGCACCACCTGGTGCCGTACCGCCGCCGCCCAGCCTGGGTGGCTCGGCCACGGTCGCGGGGCCGGCCGACTTCCGCACGGAAGAGCAACCTCGCCCGAGTACGGCGCTACCACGTGCCGAATCCGGCACCACCTGGTGCCGTACCGCCGCCGGCAGCCTGGGTGGCTCGACCACGGTCGCGGGGCAAGCCGACTTCCGTGCGGAAGTGCCCGCCGCGATTTCTCGGCGAGAACCGGCCACCCGCGGCCCGCCCAGGCCAGGCTTGGATCGGTGCGGCAGTGTGGTACGCCGAATCCGGCAGTGGACGCTGCCGAATCGCCGCCGAGGCCGCTCGGCCAGACTTCCGTGCGGAAGTGACCCCCGCCCCCGCCGCCAGGCCCGAACCCCCGCGTACTTCCAGCTGGAAGACCGGCCACCCCCGGCCCGCCAGCCAAGTCTGACTAGCGCGGCAAGCGGAGCAACACGGCGCTGGCGGAAGGTAGGGTGAGCACTTCCGAGACGGGCTCGTAGACAGGCTGCCAATGGCCGTCGACGACGGCCGCCCCGCCCAGGGTCACACCTTCGGTAGCGTGCAGGGAGGGGGCGGAAAGGCGCAGGGCTTGCCCAGAGGCAGGCAGGGCAATCGTCACCGTCTGGTCTTCGTGGCGATTGATCAGCACGAGTTGCAGGTCGCCACCAACGATCGCGTAGCCGCTCACGTAGGGATCGGCGAGGGTGACCGGCGCGAAGCGGCCGGGCTTAAGCTGGGCCAGCAGGAGCATGCCGTAGTAGATAGGCCGGGCCGTTAGCCGGCCTTCTTGCTCGAGCATCGCAGTGTAAACGTCGTTAGCGTTGAGCAGGTCGGTCTGGATATTGATGCCGTCGGCGCCCAGTTCAAGCAGGCGCAGGGTCCAGTCGGTCACCCACAAAGCCGAGACAAAAGCGTCGCTGACCCCGGGTTGACCGCTGCGGGCGGTGGTGTTGGCCTCGGTCACGCGCATCGCCAGGCCATGCTGGCGCGCAGCCTCGAACTGCGGTCGGAAGAAGTGTTCGGCGATATAGTCGGTGATCTCGGGCGAGAGCAGGTTCTCGGCGCTGGGTAGCACAGGCGAGTCGGCGGGTAGCTCGGTCTTGGCTACGGTGGGATAGAAGTGCAGGCTGGCGAAGGTCAAACCGGCGGCTTCTTGCTCGAGAAAGGGCAGGGTCCAGGCCACGCTCTCGAAGATGACCCCGGCCCCGGGACCGCTCACCGGCAGACCCTCCAGGCCGGCGCGGTAGGTGCGGAACTGGTCCATGAAAGCCTCGACATCCCAGTTGAGCGGGCGCAGCTTGTGCACAGCGAACAGGTCGGGCTCGTTGCCGATCTCGAAGGCCAGGATGCGATCACTGCCGAGCCGCCAGGCCAGGCGGGCTTCCGTGGCAGCGGCCGGGGCGTCGTTGGCGCCCAGGTTGAGGCCGTAGATGACCTTCCAGTCGGCCGCTCGGGCCAGGGTGAAAAGGGCCTTGATGTCGCTCTCGCTATAGCCTGAACCGAGCTTGATCTGGTCGACCGCGTTGCCTCCCAGGCGCAGAGTGCCCGGACCCAGCAGTCGCAGCAACTTGACCAGGGCCTGGTGGTCGCCGTCGAGCTTGCCCGAGGCCAGCGACTCTTTCTCGAGACTCAGGCCGAGAAAGGCTTCCGGCAGCTGCCGACCGGCCTCGGGACTCACTTTCAGGGTGAGGGGTTCGGCCAATGCCAATCCAGACAACAACAGAGTCAGCAAGAGCAGGCGCATAGCCACGCTTTCGGGCGCAGCCTGGCAAACCCTGGCCAGGGAGCGCGGTCCCCATCGAGGAATAGGAACCGATGCGCTGGTTACTCTGCTTGTTTTTATTGACCCTGCCGGCCTGGGCCGAGCGAACGCTCGAGGCCGACCTCGATGGCGACGGAACCGCCGAGGTGGTCCGTCTGGTCGAGTACGAGGTCGAGGGGGTGACCCTGGGGCAACTGGTGGTCGAGCACCAGGGCAAGGTGCTCTGGCGCGGGCCGCGTTCCAAGCAGGCCTACAACGAAGACCCGTTCCGCTTTCTGGGCGAGTTTGACGGCGGCGACCTGATCTTTCTGGCCGACTACAACGGCGACGGCAAGACCGACCTGGTGGCCAGCGACCAGAAATCGGACGTGCGCCCAACGGTGTATCGGCTCTTTCACTGGAACGGGCAAAAATTCGTCTTCGAGCGGCGGGCCATGCTGGTGCCCCAGCCGCAAAAGCCGGCCACCTACAACTGGGAAAAACCCGACCCGGGACGCTCGGTCTGGGTCGAGACCATCCGCGCTCAAAAGGGCGGAGCCTTCGAGCTGCGGGTGACCAATCTCGGTCACAATCCCTACGCTCTCAAGACCCACTGGCTCGCTGGCGAAGGGTTCGTGCTCAGCGAGTGAAACGCAGGACCTTTCTAGGGCTGATGCTGATGGCTTCGGCCCTGCCCGTCCGGGCCGAGGCCGGCTTCCTGGAGCGCAGCCGCCAGCTGACCGGGTTTGACGACCTGGATGAAGACCGGGCCCGGCGCATCGAAGAGCAACTTTGGAACGAGGGCTTCGCGGTCGATGCCTGGCTTGCCACCGGCGACCGAGCCACGGAAGAGGCCGCCCTCAATCTCTGGTACCAAGACCTTTCCTGGCGCTGTTTGGACAGGCCTCGCCCGGGACGGTGTGAGCCGGCGTGGATGTCCTAGTGGTCGGGGCCGGCGTGGCCGGGTCGATGGTGGCCTGGAAGCTGGCCGAAGCGGGGCTGGGAGTGTGTTTGGTCGAGTCGGGTCCGCGGGTCCACCGGGCCGAAGCTGTCGAGCGCTTCTTGCAGGGGGGCGAGCCTTATCCCGACCTGAGAGAGGCTCCCCGGCCGCGCAGTGACGACCTGAATCACCACTTGCACCAGGCCGGGCCCGAGCTGTTCTATGGCACCTACGAACGACGGGTAGGGGGCAGCACCTGGCACTGGCTGGGCACTACGCTTCGCATGCTCGAGGGCGACCTCAGACTGCAGAGCCGCTATGGCGTGGGGGTCGATTGGCCGATCGCCCTGGCCGACGTCGAGCCCTTTTATGAGCAGGCCGAAGAGCAGCTCGGCGTGGCGGGCCCGGCCGGTCCCCTGCCGCCACACCGCTTGACCCGGGTGGATCGGGCCGTAGAGGCGGCCGCCGGGCGGCCGATTCAGGCCTTGCCTCAGGCTCGCAACTCGGTGAACTATGACGGCCGGCCGGCCTGCTGCGGCAGCGCCAGCTGCATTCCCATCTGTCCGATCGGGGCCAAATATGACGCCAGTGTGCACGCCACCAAAGCCCTGGCCGCCGGGGCCCGGCTGGTCACTGGCACGGTCTGCCGATTGCAGGCTCGGGGCTCTCGAGTGGTGGCGGCCGAACTGGTCGGGGGCGAACGCCTCTCGGCCGACTTCTTCGTGGTGGCCGCCAATGGCATCGAGTCGCCCAGACTGCTGCTGATGTCGGGGCTGGGCGGCCCGCAGGTGGGACGCCATCTGATGGGAGCTACCGCCCAGTTGAGCTGGGCCCTGGCCAACCAGCCGGTGGACGCCTATCGGGGCCCCCAGGCCACGGCCGGCTTCTTGGACTGGCGCGACGGGCCGCATCGCAGCCGCCACGCCGGCTATGTGGTCAGCGTGGCCAACGATGGCTGGCCCCATCAGACTCCCCCCAGGCTGGCCGAACGGCTGATCGCCGAGGGTCTGCGCGGGCGGGCTCTGCGGGCTGCCGTGAGCGACCATCTGAGTCGCCAGGTGGCTCTGGTCAGCACCTGCGAAGAGCTACCGCTGGCCGAGAATCGGGTGACCCTGGCTCGCTTTCGCGATGGGCTGGGCTTGCCGCGCCCGGCTGTTCATTATCGGGTGGGAGAGTACACCCAACGAGGTCTCGCGCCAGCCCGCGCCTTTCACGACGAGATATTGACCAGGCTGGGCACCCAGGTGGGGCACTCGGTAGGGGCCGATTCAGCCTATCTGGTGGGGGCCTGCCGCATGGGTAACGAGCCCGGCCAGGCGGTGGTCGACCGCAACTTGTGCTGCTTTGACCACCCCAACTTGATGGTGGTGGGGCAGGCCGTCTTTCCCACCACGGGCACGGCCACTCCGACCTTGACCGTGGCTGCGCTGGCCCTGCGCCTGGCCGAGTATGTGAAGAGCCTATAGGCTGGCGAAGCTGAGGTCGCGGCTGCGCTGGGCCGCCGAGAGGGTGGCCGAATACTTCGAAAGCTTGCCGCCCTTGGGCAAGAGCTTGCGCAGGGTGGGATAGTCACCGCTGTTGTCGGCCCCTTCGCCCAGCACCTTGAAGCCCGTCTTGCCACGGGGAGTCATCGTGAACGAGGTGCGGCGGAAGCTGGCGTGATCCACCGGGTCGTCGGTGACCACGAACAGCTCCATCTCGGAGGTGCCGGGGTTGCCCGAGGTCACCCGCAGCGGATAGGTCAGTTCGCTGGCCTTATAGCTGATGTGCAAAGGGGCGATGGTGCCGTTCTGCAGCGACGCTCCGGCCTGCTGTTGTTTGGCCGGGCGGATGCGGGCGGCCACGAAATACCAGTCTTTTTTGACGTAGCTGTCGAGGGCCTCGCGCACGCTGGGCTGGGTAGAGAAGCCGTTCTTCTGCAGCCAGCGATAGAGACCGCCGCCGCTCGAAGCCTGGAGAATCGCGATGTCGTAGGGGCCTGCTTCTTTGCGCTCGAGCACGACGACACCCTCGGGAGCGGCCGCGCCCGGAGCGGCGGTGGTGGCCATCCTGGGCGCGCGCACGGGCACCCGCGTGGCGTTCCACAGTTCGTGGAAAGGGGCGCCGGCCTGAACGTCGACTTTGGCCTGGGTCTCGGTGGGGATGACCCAGGCAAACTCGCTGGGCGCGCCGTTATATTGGACCGACAAGATCATGTGCTCGACGTTGTCGCGAGCGTAGAGAAAAGCCCGCTGCTCCGGCATGCTGATGTCGGGAGCCTGCGGGTTCTGGGGGTTGTCACGGGGGATGCAGATGCAACCCAGCGAGGGACGAACGGCCACCAGGACCACGGCGAATAGAGGCAAGAGCCAGAACCACTTCTTCATGGGGCCATGTTGGCGGCCCGGGTCGGCAGGTCCTTTCAGTCTTTTTTGGGGCTGTTGGCCTAATCTTCTGGTAATGTCCGTACCCGTATCGTCATCTACCCCCGCGAGCCCGCGGTTGCACAAACCTGGCCCGATTCAGAAGGGCCTCGAGGTGGTGGGCGGTGTGCTCAGCGCCGCCACCAAGGTCCCCGGAGCGGCTCTGCCCTGTCTGGTGGCTGGAGCCATGCGCGGTGTGGGCGGCGATTCGGTCGAGATCTCTCGCATGGGTAACGCCATGGACATCACCAACGGCTGCCAGTCCGCGGTCGCCTTGACCTTTGCCCTGGGCGGCGGGGCCAGTGCCGGCCAGTTCGTCTCGACGCTTTTGACCAAAGGCATTGCCGGCGGAGCGACGGTGGCAATGGTCAGCAAGGGGGGCTCGTCGCTCGAGCTAGCCCGCCAGATTTCAGAAGGTATCGCGGCCAAGGAGAAGCCCGACACGCCGGTGGCCAACCGAGCCGTGCGAGGGCTCTGGGTGGGCGCCCGAACGGCGGTGGTGGGCGGCGCCAAAGTGGGCTACTCGGAAGGGGTCGGCCTGACCGCCGGCTTGTGCGAAGGGGTGCAGCAGACTCCCGCGGTGCTGCGCGGAGCCTTCGATCCCTATCCGCGCAACTACGGTTTTCGGGACGCCAACCCGGCGGTGCGCTGGGGCAAGACCGCGATGGGCTTTACGGCCGGAGTGGTGGGCTCGGCCCTGTATGCTCCGGTGGGGCTGGTGCAGGGCATGGGCGAGGCGATGTTTCCCGGCTTGCTCAACCCCACCCGGCTAAAAGCGGTGATGGCCGCCGAAGGCGCCGTCTTCGGGGCCGTGGCCGCCAGTGTCACCGGTAGCGAGCTGGTGGGCACTCTGGTCGGAGCCGGGGTGGGAGCGGGTCTTTGCTTTGCCCTGTCTCACCTGGGTCGCGAGGGTCATCAAGAGCGCACTTTGGGCCGCCTGCGAGCGGCCACCGGTGGGGTCCACGATTTGCGCACCCAGCTCGGCGATCCCATCGCCACCAACAATCGCGACTACGTCTCGAGCGGGGTGGTGGGAATGCTGGCCGGCGTGCAATCAGGCTTCAACGAGGGCTACCGCCTGGTCAGCGGAGAGAGCAGCTAGAGCCCGAGGAGCGTTGACCAGCCCCGACCCCTGGTCGTGGCGGTCGCCTAAACGGGGCAACTGTTCGGCGCTGCCGGTCACGGCTTGCTTGACCTGAGCCGGAGTGGCCTCGTGATGCTGGGTTAGCAACAAGGCCACCAGACCGCTGACCATCGGGGCCGCCATCGAAGTGCCCGTTTTGGTCACGTAGCCGTTGTGGGTGGATAGCGCCCGAATATTGACTCCCGGAGCGACCACGTCGGGCTTGTCGAGACCGTCGACCGGTGTCGGCCCCCGCGAAGAACCGCGATACATCCGATCGTCCTCGGTGTCGGTGCTACCCCGGTCGTCGAGCCCGCCCACGCTGATCGCTTTAGGCGCATGGGCCGGAGAGCCGATGGTTTGGGCCGCCGGGCCATCGTTGCCGGCCGCCACCACGGGCACGATGCCCCGGTCCCAGGCGGCCGCCACGGCCCGGGCCATGGGGTCGTGTTGATAAGAATACTTGGCGATCGAGCGAGCCGACAGGTTGATGACTTCGATGCCGAGGCGTTGCTTGTTGGCCACCGCCCACTGAATCGCCTCGACCACGTCCGAGCCTTTGCCTTTGCCTTCCGAGTCGAAGGCTTTGATGCCCACCAGCGAGGCCCGGGGGGCGATGCCGAGGTGGCGGTGATTCGAGCGGCTGCCGTCGCCCCCCACGATGCCGGCCACATGGGTGCCGTGGCCGTGGTCGTCATAAGGTTTGTCGCGATGGTTGACCAGGTCCTCGAAGGCAATCAAGCGGCTGCCCAGATCATCGTGGGGAGCGATGCCTGTGTCGATGACGGCCACCGTCACCCCTTGACCGGCGATGCCAGCCCGCCAGAGCTGGTCGGCGCCCACGACACGGGCAGCCACATCCAGTTGGGGCACGACCTCGCCCTCTTCGGGGCGGGGGATCTCCACCTCGGGATCTTCATAGATGCGAAAGCCGGCCTGCGCCAGGCGCGCGACACACTCGGGCGTAGCCTCGAGGGCGGTTGCCCCGATCAGGGACAGGTCGTGCGTGACCTGGCTGTCTTCGTCGAGGGCGCTGGCAAAGGCCTCGGCTCGTCCGGCCGTGTCCACGATAATCGGAAGGCGTGGTCCCCTGTTCGATACCTGCATGGCCCGAGCTTAGCTCGGGCAGCCGTCAGGTTTGTGAACAGGCTGTTGCGATTCAGGCCCGAGCCAGTCCCCAGACCAGCTCGCGAATAGCCACCCAGGTCAACTCGGCATCCTTGGCCCAATAGACCGGAGTCAGCTTGCCGACCAGCATCAACGACTCGCTCAAGCGCCGGGTCAGGGTCGAATCGAGGCACCCCACCAGGGCGGCCAGCTTTTCGCGCCCCCCATGGGCCCGCCGAGGCTGATGATGAATCAATCGTCGAGCCAGGGCCCGAGGCGAGGCGGCGGCGGCCGCGGCCAGGGCCGACACGGGAGACTCCTCTTCGCCCCAGTGGCGGGTGATGTAACGGGCGCAGCGCACGCTATCCGAGCGCACCAACCGCTTGCACTCGGCCAGAGCCGTGAGGGCCTCGAGGGGCAACTCGCGCCAGGCCCGGTGCCAACGCTCGCCGGCCAACAACTCGGCGGCCACGCGCTGCTGCAGGCTGGCCTCGTCGCGGGTGAAGTCGTTGAGAGTGTGCAGGGCCATGATGACGTCATCGCCTTGCTCGGGCTCGAGGAGAGCCATCATCTCGCTAATGACCGCCGTCTGCAAGGCTCGGGGCAGGGCCGTCACCAGAGCAGCCAGGCGAAAAGAGCGAGGTAACTTCGGCGGCACGGCCTGGCCGGCCAGCATGGCCTTGAGATGGTCGAAGAAGTCTTGCTCGCCGGGGGTCTCGAGGCGAGTCCAGCGGCCGATCTCCTGGCGCAGGCGAT
Source organism: Vulcanimicrobiota bacterium (assembly GCA_050250895.1). Classification (GTDB taxonomy): domain Bacteria; phylum Vulcanimicrobiota; class Xenobia; order Xenobiales; family JADMJV01; genus CAYRFU01. Next base: position 20,798 of record JBFWNU010000013.1, read on the forward strand.
GGGCCTCTTCGGTGGTCAGGCTCGAAAGCGAGGCAAAGCCCGCCGCCAGCCGCTGGCGTTCGGGCAACTCGAGGCCCTCGAGAAAACGTCGCACCCGCAGCGGATGTTGGCGTTGCAGCCAAAACGCCACGACTTCGGCACTGGGCCGATCGGCGGCAGGGTCGACCACCACCGTCAGCTGGGCGGGCTTGCGCGGAAAGGCGGCTTCGAGAGCCAACATCATGCGAAAACGGACGCCCTCCTTGCTGTCGATCACGGCACAACCCAAACCGCTCAAGTGGTCTCGCCGGGCCGGATTTACCGGGCTGGCAAGCATCGTACCGACCCGCTCCCACTCGAGGTCGGGCAACCGCTGGGCAATGGCCGGCGGAGCCACCGCCAGCATGGTTCGCGGGCGCGTCTCTCCCTCGAGCACGACCCGCCCGCCGATGGTCAGGCGATAGCCTCTGGGGGGCAGATAGCGCGAAGTCTCGAAGCGGAGCCGCTCGCTCCAGGCAGGCTCGGGATTCGAGCGCAAGGGGCGACCCCCTTCGCCGATAGCCGGACCCACTTCCCACCAGATGAGGTCGGGATGGGCGTATTGCAGAGGCTCGACCTGTCCCCCCAGCCAGGTCTCTCGGATTCGCTCGGACACGACGTTTGGCGCCCGCTCGGCGATGGCCAAAAGGAGTTCGCGCAAATCTTCCATAGCATAGAGATTAGCAGAAGTTGACCCCTTCAGCTAGACTCGAAGTTGCAGTAAATCCGAGAGAAGTCGCACGCGGCCAGGGCGCTCTTGTGAATCACGAAGAAGAGTTCGCCGCCCTCACCCCAATTGAACTCCCCCAGCGAGCCCACCTTGAGCAAGACCATCCAGTCCTCGGGATTGCCGCGCAAAGCCAGCGCCGCCTGCAATTCTGGTGTCTCGAGGGCAGTGAAGACGTAGCTGTTGAGCTCGTGGCAGCGCAGAGGGTCTTCGCCCACCAGGCAATCGATCATCTCCTCGAACAGCCCCTGGTCATCGCCCAACTCGGGGGACCAGCTGTTGGGCAGACTGGCGTTCTGCCAGGCTTCGACCCGATGCGGCTGTGAGGGAGGAGAAGGGAAATCGAAGAAGTCTTTGGCCCCCAACTGGAATCGAGTCCCCGTCACGGGGGCCTCCCGAGTGTAGATCACCAGCGGGGCCAGCTGGTGGATCGTATCGAGGAAAAAGTAGAGGTGCCCCTGGCGCGGCAGATAGTCTTGCAACGGGGCCAACCGAGCGCAATCGAGTTGAGCCACGAATTCATAGGCATACTCTTGCTCGTGGCTGACAAAACGCGGATACTCGAGGGTGGCGGGCAGGTCCGGCCAGCCGCCGAATCGGGTGCAACCGACCTCCCAGGCATCGCCCTCTTCGGCGGGCTCGAGACTGACCGACTTACGGGCCAGGGCACACAGCATCTCGCTCTGTTCTTCGAAGCCGGCCTCGGTGATGCGGGCCTTCCACTCCTCCATCAGTTCGGCATCGGACTGGACCCAGAAGACCGAATCATCCCAGGGCTCGAGACCCGGATAGCTGTAGTCGAGCAGACGCAGCTTGTCTTCCACCGAGAGATCGAGGGTCTTGACCTGGTTGTAAGGCTCGGGTAGCGACTCGAGGGGGTTCTCCTCGAGGCTCAAGAATTCGAGCTTGGGCTGCGTGGCCAATCGCTCGGGCAGGGTGGTGAGCAGGTTGTGCGACAACTCGAGACTGACTAGTTCGGGCAGGTCAACCTCGGCCGGAACCTCGGTCAGGCAATTGTATTCCAGACTGAGGTAGGCCAGGTTTGGTAGCCGCCACAGACTGGGGCCGGTGGCCGGCAACTGGCAATGGTTGACGCTCAGGCTTTGCAGGCGCGTCAGGCGCGAGAGGTCGGGCAGGCCAGGCAGGGTTCGGTCCCACACCTCCAGACTCTCGAGCTCGACCAGGTTGCTCAACACTGGCGGCAGCGGGCCCTCTCCGCGACGGAGACGAAGGCTGCGAAGATAGAGGAACCGCCCGATATCGTCCTCGCCATCGAGTTCGAGATGGCACACCTGGCGAGGGTCGGCGCCCCCCGCCTCGGCCAGGCCGCCGAATCGATAGTTGCTCCAATCGAGGTTGGCCGGCTCAAAGGGCTGCTGAATCAGCACCTCAAAACGAGGAGCCGACTCCATGGGTCCGGTCAGGTGTCCTTCCAGGCGAAGCCATCCCCCCTCCATTACCAGTTGCCCGCAAAACTCGAGCGCGAAGTTCCATCCCTCGTTGCGCAGCGAGATGCCCAGATCGTCGCAATACCCCAGGTCGAACCCGAAGGTCCCCGCCGGCAGGCCATGATGGTGGATCCCGTAGGCCCTGAGGCGAAAGCCGGCCAGGTCCTCCTCGGCCAACTCGCTCGAGAGGCCGGCCGTGGACGCGGTCAGACTGGCGGCCAGGGCATGGTCGAGTTCGCTGATTTCGGCGTCCAGCCGACCCTGTAGCTCTTTTCCGTCGATGCGAAACTGGCGAGCCCGGCGCAGCGACCCGAAGGCGCTGAGCAAGAGGGGCACAAATTCGGGCTTGTGTTCGACTTCGCAAAAGGCTCGCATCAGATAGGCCGAGGAAGAGTCGATCGGCCTGGCGCCAATGAGATAAAACACCTTAGCCTGGCGTTCGGGCCCGGCCCAGACTACTTCGGCCTGGTGAAAGGTGCACGGCCGGCCTTCGACCTCGAGTTCGAGGGGGTCGAAAAAGGTGAGGTCTCCGAGGTCAGACAGACTGGCCCGGAGGCGCTCATCAAAGCTTTCGCCGGCGAACTCGTCATAATCGGCCAGGGCCACTCGGGCCAGGTTGAGTTCGGGAGGCTGCATCAAGAAGGGTCGTTCGGTGCACTCGGCCCGCAAGACGTCCCCTTCCAGCTCGACGACCGCAAATGGGGCCGGCAGGTCAAAGCAGAATGTCCTGGCTGAGATGGTCTTCACCCCGGTGTGTAGGACATTTCGGGCTAGACCTCCTTTTCGGGAAGGCTCCGCCAGGTCGTTGTTAAATAAACAGGGGTGCGAATCGCTGCTCTTCTCTTGCTCTTGACCCTGGCCGCTCAGGCCAATCCCCGAGTGGCGCTGGTGCGCTCTTTTGCCGGCCAGGTGACGGTCGGCGGCGAGGCCGTACGGCGCTATCAGGTGCTCGAGCAGGACACGGTGCTCGACCTGGCCGACGGGGCTCGGGTAGATGTCGACTTTCTCACCGCCGGGTTGCGCCAATCGGCGGCCGGTCCGGCCCACCTGACGGTAGGAGCAACCGGCCTGACCGGTGCCAAAGTGCGCTCGACCGTGATGGCCCGCCTGAGCATGATGCCCGACGAACCGACGGCCAAAGGTGCCGGCACGGTGACGCGCTCGCTCGATGACCCCGACGAGCTGACCCTGCGGCCGGCCCGCCGGACCGCGTCGCCGGCCTTCATGGTCATTCCCCTGGTGAGTGGGGTGCAGCAGCCTTGCGATGTGGCTGTGATGGAAGACTCGGTAATTCTCTGGAGCAGTCACGTCTGGCCCGATCAATCCGTGGTGGAATGTCCTCTCCAGCTCGATCCCGACAAGCTCTACACCATTTCGGCCATCCCCAACCACGAGCCCCAGCTCGATCAGGCCAACTACCAGATGCTGTTCTCGCCGCTGACCGAGGCCGAGGATGAACGGTTGCGGCGTTTGTCGGTCGACCTGCATACCATGGCCCGCGAGACCCAGAGCGCCACTCCTCTGCTGTTTCTGATGGAATCCCTGGCCGCGCATTATCTCTTCTATGACGCCGCCCAGGTGGCCGAAGAGATTTACAAACTGGGGACGCTCGGCAGTGATCGCCCCACCTTTCTGGCCAGGGCTCGCGATGTCAACCTGGCCGCCCGCCGCTTTTCGCGAGCCCGCTTTTTCGAGGCCGAATTAAAGCGCTAGCCTTCTATGGCGGCCAGATTAGTTTTTCTGTTATGGTATAGGGGTGGGGAGACGCGGGTTTTCGATGATCGAACTCCTGACGGCGGTTTTCGTCATCGCTGTCGGGATCCTCGGTCTTTTTGGCGCCCTCAGCTACGGCCTGACGGCCAGCCGCTCGGGTGAGTTGCGCAGCGAGGCAGTCGGTCACGCCACCCACCTGATCGAGTTGATCCGCAGCCGCAACCTCGATTTTCAAGGCTCGCCTCCTCCCCCACCCGCCAGTTCGGGCATCAACGACCCTGCCACCACCAAAAAGCCGCTCAATGCCGCTCCTTTCGCGGCCGAGTTCCCGGCCGGAAGCCCCTTCCAACGAAACATCCAGATCGCGCGGGTAGGGGCGAGCGGCGACTATAACTTCGACGTCATGCGAATCACGGTCACCCTCTACTGGCAAGAGCAGGGAGGAGAGAGGAATCTTCGCTTTGAGGCCCTTCACAAAAACCAATAGGGCCAGTGTTCTCTATCTGGCTCTGGTCTTTATGGCCTTGCTCTCGATGCTGGCCCTGGCCTATGTGCGACTCGTCCCTCTCGAGATGAACAGCGCCCTGCGCTATCGCGAGTCGACCAAAGCCCATTACGTGGCCGAGGCCGGCATCATCGACAGTCTGGCCTATGTCCAGAACGAATTAAAAAACGGCAACGAGCCGACCCCCTCTGGCCCGGTGACCCGCACCGGAAGCCTGGATGGATGGAATTGGGAGACGTTGATCAGTCCCGACCCCCAGACGCCACCGCTGGGCGACAGCGCCTTGCGCTTTTATCGCCTGCAGTCGCGAGCTACCAAGCCAGGGCAGTCCAACGCCATCTGGCGCATCCAATGTTACGTCGGCGAAGAGACCTTCGCGCGCTTCACCCGCTATATCGACGATTTCCCCACCTCGAACTACTACAATATCCAGACCACGCCTTTCATCGAGGGCCATGTCCACATCAACGATGTCATCCACATCCGCACTTTCCCCTCCCTCTGGACCACCACCGGAGACCCCGCCTTCAAAGGCTTCGTGACCAGCGCCTCGCAAGACCCGGCCTCGCCCGACGGAATCGACTATTTCGGTCCGGGCGGCCCTCCCTATCCCGACGATGCCAAGTACGCTCGCCTCTACCTCGGAGGTCGAGCCGGGCTCAATACCGGCGTCTCGCGCATCGAACTGCCCGAGAATTCCAACGCCCTGGCGCGCCACGCCTGGGGCGACACTACCGCCCAGCCCACCGCACCGGGCATCCACCTCAATACCGATGCCACCGGCAACCTGCAGGGCGGCGTCTTCATCGTGGGTGATGTGGACGAGATGGTGCTGGGCCAGGACGGGTCGGGCAACCCCACCATCACCGTCACCCAGGGCGGTGACGTGACCACCATTACCGAGGCGGTCAACGCCGCCGCGGCCGGAGCCCCCCAGGGCAGCACCGCAGTGGTCGGAGCGACCAGCGCCGTCTTTCCCGGCATCCCCAACGGAGTCTACTATGTCGACGGCCATATCAACTCGTTCAAGGGGGTCAACCGCAACGCCCACACCATCGCCGTCAATCTGCTGGCCAATAAAGAGATCATCATCACCGGCAATGTGACGCGGGCCGATACTCCGGTCAATAGCCGGCCGCAGACGCCCCGTGATGTGTTGGGCATTGTGGCTTATCGCGTGCGGGTCAGCGATACCATTCCTCGTGACTATGCCAACCCTTTGCAACTTTATCTATCCTTTGTGGCCGGTCGCAAGGGTGACACCAACGGCGGCTTCATCATCGACGGTTGGAGCAATTCGGCTCTGGGCACAGGCCAGTTCAAGGTCTATGGAGCCTGGGCAACGGCCCGCATGGCCATCACCGGCAACTGGGATATGGGTGGCAGTCACACCTCTGGCTACAGCTACCTGCAATATTTCGACCCCAGCTTGATCACCAGTCCACCGCCCCACTATCCCACTACCGGCAAGTTGCCAGTCGTGTCCTGGCGCGAGGATCCCGGCGACTGATGCGCGGTCTGACTTTGCTGGAAGTGATCATCGGGTCGGCCATCATGCTGGTCTTGACCGGCTTGCTGATCATGATCTTTCACACCTCGGGCTCGGTGTTCCGACGGGGCTCGACCCGCATGCACGCCCAGCAGCAGGCCCGCGAGGTGGTGCGCCGGGCCACACCCCTGGTGATGAGCGCGGTGCCCCCGAGCCCTCTAGAGGAAGCCATCTATCTGCCCACCCTCGGCAACGTCGACACCAATCTCGAGTTCTATTCGGCCGACGACCTGCTCACTCCACCGGCCGCGCTCAACCCCCGCCTGGTAAGCTATCATCTCTACCGCCTCAGCCACACGGCCGCCACCAAAGAAGTCTGGCTGCAAGAGTTGGCCGCTCCGGCCCGCACCCCGGTGGGCGCTGGCCAACTCGTGGCTCGCCACGTGGAAGAGTGCGACTTCGAGCGCCTCGACGTGAACATGGTGCGTCTGCGGGTGATGACCCGCGAACCGGTGCGCACTGCCGTCGGGCAGCAAGAAGACCTCGACGTCGAACGCACGGCGGTCATCGCCCTACCCTATTACGCCGGGCCGCGGTGAACGCTCAGGGCTTTCGCTATACGGCGGTCACCCGCCAGAGCCAGGTGGTCGAGAGCTTCATCACCTTTCCCGCCTTTTTCCCTTCGGGGCTGGCCGAGAGCCTGGCCAGGTTCGTGCTCTACCTCTCTTACGACCAGGTTCAGAAGATGGCGCCCGACGCTCGTTTGGGTTATCGGGGCAACCCGGGCGAGCTGATGGTCTACACGCGCCAACTGGCCTCGATGGTCAAGGCTGGCATTCCCGTCCACCGCGCCATCTACTTCATCTCGGAGAGCGACGTCACCCCTACCGCCGAGGCTCTGGGCGAACTGGCTCACCTGCTCGAGACCGGTCACAGCCTGTCTCACGGCACGGCCTGCCTGCCGGGGGTGTTCGACCCGATCTTTCGCGGCTACGCTCGGGTGGCCGAGACCTCGAGCAGCCTGCCCGAGGCCCTGGGAATGCTGGCCCAGCACATGGAGGAGCGGGTCTGGCTGCGCCAGCGCGTGCGCGGAGCCCTGATCTATCCGGCCTTCCTCATGCTCGGCGCCCTGATCCTGGCTTCGGTGCTGGTGTTCGGCATCGTGCCCATGATGACCCCGACGCTGACCGAGCTGGGTGTGCCGCTGCCGCTCTTGACCCGGATCGTGGTGGCCATCGCCGAGAACGGCAGCCGCCCCCCGGTCATCCTGGCCGTGCTCTTGCTGGTGGGGCTGGTGGCCGGCTTCTTCAGCTTCGTCTTCGGCCCCACCGGACGCTACAGCCGCAGCCGCCGCCGGGTCGACGCCATCATCCTCGAGTTGCCGGTCTTTGGCCCCCTGGCCAGGCGGATCTGCTCGAGCTCGATCCTGTCGGCCCTGGGGTTATCCCTGCGGGTCGGAGTCAACCTGGCCAAGGCGGTCAAGGACGCGGAAACGGTAGTGGGCAACGTCATCATCGTCGAGCGCATGCGGGCCAGTCGCAAGGCCCTGGAAGAGGGTCACTCTTTCGGCGACGCCCTGCTCACCCACGACGTGCTGCCCCGGGGCGATTGTCTGGTGCTCGAGTGCGGGGCCGAGGCGGGTCACCTGGAAGAGACGGTGGACATTCTGGCCCGCAGCGCTACCGACGAAGTCGACAACCAGCTCGACACGATGACCTCGCTGCTCGAACCCATCGTGCTGGTGCTGATGAGCGTGGTGGTGGCTACCGTGGCCCTGGCCACCTTCCTGCCCTGGATCTCGCTAATCCAGACCCTCTTCTAGGGCGAGGGGGTTCTACCCACCAGACAGCGAATTCTGTCCTACCATGCGTTGGCTGCTTTTGTTGCTCCTCCCCTTGCCTGTAATCGCCCAGGAGCTTGGCCCTATGCCCGAGCTTCCTCCTCGCGTGAAATACGCGCGTCCCACCGCCGAGGCCGAACAAGCCGAACTCGAGCGATTGCGCCGCCTGCTCTCGGGCGAGGTCGAGCCAGAAGAGATCGGCGTGCTCGGCCCCTTCCTGACGGTCGAGCTGGTCGACGGTCTGCCCGGTGACTTGATCCCGGTGAGCTTCGTGGTGCCGCTCGGCAACGGCGTGATCACGGCCCGGGGCTTTAGCTCACGCCGGCCCGAGCAGCTCACGAGCCTGCTGGCCCTGATTTCAAAGCGGCTGGGCGAGTTCTCCGTGCGGCGACCGACGGCGGTCGAGGTCGATCTGTTGTGGTCGATGGTGCCCTATGACCTCGAAGGGCCGCTCTTCGTGCTCGAGGGCTCGGACCACCGGCTCTTGTGGAACTCGGCCAACGGGCTGCTGTTTCTCGAAGACATGGCCGACATCGGCGAGACCCTCGACGACGGATTCAAAGCCTTGTCGAGCCTGCCCGACAGCCAATTCGAACCGAGCCCCCAAGCCGACTTCGTGAGCGGCAAACTGCCCGAGATCGTGGCCGAGGCCGAGCAAGAAGACGAGACCCAGATCCTGCTGGTGACCGACCAGGAGTCGCTGGGCAAGCGAGTCAAAGTCGATCCCTTGGCGGACTACATCAAGACCTTGCTGGGGCTGGTCGAAAAGGTCGAGCATCCTGACGTCATTCGCGTCCAGGTCGACTTTGACGCCCAGGCCGGGCCGCTGGTTCGGGTCGGCAGCCGCACGCCTCTGGCCGCTCCCCAACAGCTCATCGACCAGCTGGCCGCCGTAACCCCGCCCCCCACCACCGGACCGGTATGCTTCGTTCTGCTGGTCAAATAGTCAAAGCCCTCGAGCGGCGGATGCTGCCGGGGCTGAAGTTGCTGGCCGAGCGCCACGGCGGCGAGTATTGGTCCGTGACCCTGGCCGATACGGGACACACCCTCGGAGTCGAAGTGGAGCGTGGCGACGACAGGTTGACCCTCGAGGTGGTGCTGGCCAATCTCGACTCGTGGCCGGCCGTCAATGAGGCCTCGGTCGGGTGGCGCCGGCACGGTGCCCAATTCTGGCCCTCGATTCGCGGCCCGCTGACCAGGCGCCAGTGGGCGCGGCTCAAGCTCGCCATACCCTGTCTGTTCGCCTTCTTCGACCGCAATGCCAGGCGACCCGACCACCTTGAAGGCGGGATCCCTACCCGGGTGATGGGAGGCTTCGGGGGTAACCAAAGGCCGGCCCTGAAACCGAAGGTAGAGGCACCTGAGGACGACCCGGAATACGCGGTCTATCGAACCGCCCTCGAGGCTCTGTTTCCGGACGAAACCATCGTACTGGGGGGCCGCACCCAGCCGGTGGAGTGGTCCCCAGAGCAAGAGCTGGAGCAAGAACATGAAGCTCTGGGTATTCCTGAACTCAGCCTGGGAATGTTCCGCCAGATGATGGCCAAGCCTGTGTGGTTGCTGCAGACACGAGATGCTTTGCCCTATGCCACCGAGGAGAATTGGGGAGGGCAACACTTCTGGCGAGGCTTTCATCGTCGCCACCCCGGAGCCAAACGGCTGGTCGACCTTTCGCGCGTCGGCTTTGACGGTGTGAGCGCCGGTCTTGTCGTCAGGGAATTCCGCTGGGACGGGTTTGACGCCCGAGTGCTCCTGCTCGAGCAGACAACCTCAGGCTGGCAAGTGGCCAGTATCCTGGACCCTCCAGAGAGAGAACGTCCCCCGGAACCCACGCTGGAGGAAGAGCTGCGGGGCGATGAAGGCGTCCAATTGCTCGAGGGCCGAGAAGACCAGGTCGAGTTGCGGTGTCGGCACGGCGGGGACTGGATCGATTTGACCGCGGTGGCCTGGCATTCTCCGTATCGGCAGCACGCTGCTCGGGTGTGGCTTACCCCCGTCGCTTTCGTCGAGCGTCTTGACGCCCGCCACCTGCGAGCGGCCGTGGCTGCTCATCTTGCCAAGGAGGACCCATGGAAGGGCGGGTGGTGAAGCGGCGGCGCCAACTTGAGCGATTCTTGCTGCCGCGGTTGGATGGCCAAACCTGGTCCCACTCGTTGGGCGAGCAGACTACCTTCGACGGCCACTCTATTGGCATGGCCTATGAAACGGGTTTGCTGATTGAAATCAGGGTCAAGCATCTGCGCACTCGAGCCACGGCCGAGATCGAATTCTACGAGCCAGGTTGTCGCCTTCGCTACTACGGCGATATCGTGCTCAGCAGCCGTCGCGATCTCGTGCGACTCTGTCGCCTGGTGGATAGAGTCCGGGCCTTCGCTGAGACCAGACAGTGGCAGGGGTCCCCGATTAGCGACGCCGCCGATGAGCAGCTTGAGCCTGCCAGCGACGAAGCTCACGAGGTCTATCGCGCTGTGCTTGAGGCCCTTTATCCCGAGTCTCCCCCTGTCTATCACCGCATCCGCTCACAAGTGCTCGATTGGCCTGAACTATGGTACGACGTGCGAGCACGGCGGCTGGATCTCGACCGAGAGGCCTTTCTCGCCTGGGCTGCCGCCCCGAACCAGCGCCTCGTCGGCAAAGGTCCCGAGGTGTTGGACCATTTTCCTACTCCGTTTGATTTCTACGCTCGCTTTCCTCGAGCGCCTGGGCTCGTCACCTTCAGTCCGGTGGGCTTTGACTCACACCTTCAACGAGCGTGTGTCTGGCTCGAGCACGATACACTGCTCAAAGGTTTCGAGCGAGGGCCGATGACCGACAAAGCCGGGCGTTACCGCTCGGTGCGGCGACTGCTCGCCCTGACACGACACGATGACTGGCGACTCGATGGCTGGATCGAAGGGCACCCTGGCGAGAACGAATGGAAGGAGTTCGAGCGGGCTCGTCTGGCGGCGCTTCTTCCGAAACACGTGGTGCTCAAGCGACTTGAGTACCACGAGGAAAGGCCAGGTAGCGCTCTACTAGAGGCAACCTGGAAGGGTACAACCCGTCAGGTGTTGGTGGTTGACCGATGGGCCCTACCGCGCCTACTATCTGGATATCCCAGCGTTCTCGTCCCGGGCATGCCCACGGTGATCACATACCCTCTGAGTCCCGAGGTCATTGTTGAGGGGATTCAAGCTCTACTTGACGAGGCATGAGGTCGGGCCTGGTGAATCAAGGGGAGTGGACGAGTTAGCGCGCTTTATCCTGAGCGCTCGAGGAGAGGGTCGGGCCGAGAGCGAGGGGCAACTCGAACTCGACGTCGAGAAGGCAGTGGACAAGCTCAACCGGGCCCGTCTGCCTGGGCCGACGACCTTCTTGCTGCTGGCCACGCAAGCCCTGGTGCAGACCAACTGCGCTCCCATCAAAGCCTGGAGCTGGCGCAGATTCAAGCTGACCGGCGGTGCGGCCCCGGAGTCCCTGCATCCCGAAGCGATCCTGGCTCGTCTGGACTCGCTCCTGACCAGCTGGACATCCCCCCTGGAACGAATGGTGGTGGCCTGGCAAAGCGCCGAGGCCCAGCCGCTGCAGTCGCTCGTCTGGTATTGGTACGATGGCCAGGAGCGTGTTCGCTTGCGCTGGGACGGGCGCAAGCGCTATCTCGAAAAACCGCGCTGGGGAGGAGTCGGCACCGCTTTCATTGCCACCCCCCGCAACTGGCAACAGTTCCACCATCGGTGCCTCCCCTTGTTTGACCAGTTCCGCTGGTCCCCAGTGCCGCTTTTTGCCGGCGGAGCCCGCAAATACGGGGCTCCCGACCACCGCGATGCGGTGGCGGTGAGTTTTCGCCAGGTGGATGAGCCGGTGCCCGAGCACAGCTTCTCTTATCTTGCCTTTCCCATGCAGCAAAACCCGTGCCTCAAGCAGTTGCTGGCCCACGTCACCCACCAGCGCGGCGGTTCGGCCACCACCCAGATCGAGGTGGTCAAAGGCGACTTTCAGCCCAGCTATCGGGGGCCGATCCCGCTGGTCGATGAGCTCATCTGGCTCGACCCGCGCTCGGCGGGCGAGATTCGGTTTGTCCAGCACGGAGTCCACACGGCCACCTTCGAGTGGGGTCTGCCCGGCGTGGTCATGGTCAGCCACTCGCGCGACCTGGACTTTGACCTGTCGGGGTTGGTTCCCATCGACAACGACAAATTCCAGGCGCGCTTTGACGAGCTGCTCGAGAGTCTGAGCCAGCTCGTGCCGCTGGCCCTCGAGCATGTCGATAGCTATCGACAACGGGCCGACCTGCCCCTGATGGACAAGAGCTTTAAAGTTGGAGGGATGGGCCTGGCCGGAGGAGCGGTGGCCGGCGGCGCCCTGGCCTTGCTCACGGGATTGCCTTTCTTGACCGTGGGTGCGGCCACGATGGTCCTGGGTACCTGGCTGGGCGGGCGCCGAGGTCATCGCCAGGACAAAGAAAGATACGTCCAAGATGTGCGGGGCTGGCTGGAACACCTTCAGCACGCTTTGAAGGAATGGAAAGAGGCCGAAGGAAGCAGTGCGGATGAAGGTCCTGATCATCACCAAGACGGATGAAAACGACTCGGTTCGACTGGTAAGCGAGGCCCTGCAAGCGCGCGGGGCCAGCGTCATCCGCCTCGACACCGACCTCTACCCGCAGGATGTGCGGCTGGCCAGCACCTATGAGAACGGCAAGTCCAAGATGGTGGTCAGCAGTGGTGGCCGGCGCCTCGACCTGGGTGACGTCGAGGCCGTCTATTATCGTCGTTTCGCGGCCGGCAATCTGCTCGACCCGCGCCAGCTGGGCGATACTCACGAGGCCTGCTTCAAAGAGTCGCGGCTGACCCTGTACGGCCATATCGTCTCCATGGATTGCTTTCATCTCGACCGCCTGGCGTCGGTGCGCAAAGCCGACTATAAAGAGCTTCAATTGCGCGAGGCGCAACGGCTCGGCATCGCCTGCCCGCGCACCCTGATCACCAACGACCCTGACGCCGTGCTCGAATTTCTGACCCGCACCAAAGGCCGGGTCATCACCAAGATGCAGTCGCAGTTCGCCATCTATCGCGAGGGCGAAGAGAACGTGGTCTTCACCAACGAGCTCAAGCTCGACGACCTGTCGAGCCTCGACGGGCTGCGCTTTAGTCCGATGATGTTTCAAGAGATGGTGCCCAAGCAGCTCGAACTGCGGGTGACCACGGTGGGCCACCGGGTCTTTGCGGCCGCCATCGATTCGCAAGTCTCCGACCGTGCCAAAGTCGACTGGCGCCGCGACGGTCACGCCCTCATCGACTCGTGGCAGCCTTACGAGTTTCCGCCCGACGAGGCCGAAAAGCTGCTCAAGCTAGCCAGCTGGTTCGGGCTCAACTATTCGGCGGCCGACTACATCCTGACTCCCGACGGGCAACTGGTATTCCTCGAGATGAACGCCGCCGGAGAGTGGTTCTGGCTGCAACTGATGAGCGGCCTCAACATCGCTGAAGCCATGGCCGAGGTGCTCGTCGATCCGGCCGCCCGCCGAGTGGGTTAGCGTTCGGCGATAAACACGCTCATGGCCGCCACCGAGCCAGGATAGAGCGGGTTGCGGTCGGGGATGTTCTTGTCGTCTCCGAAGATCTCCCAGAGCACGGGGAAGAGTCCCAGTTCCGACGGTAGCCGACCGTCAAGCTGCAGATCCCCGTCGTGTTCTCGATGGGCGGTGAGACGGTAGCGCTCGGAGTTCGCGCTGCGAATCTCGAAGTCGCCGCTGCGAGGATCGCGGTCGATGGAAAAGCTCAGACCGTGGCTCGTGAAATCGACCTGCTCGTCGCCCTCGCGGAGCTCGCGCTCGATGTGGCCCCGCACGCCTCCGCGCAGGTCTAGCTGGCGGCCCTGATCGGATCGGTCGAGCTCGAGGCGCCGGCCGTTGAGCTCGATCGTGGTGTCGCCGTCGGGCCTACCGCGAGCGATGGTTCCTTCGAGGTGGCGCCCGCCGTAGCGGCCGGTGAGAGAATTGTAGCCCTGGGCGGCGTCGCGTCCGACGGTCAGGTCGACCCGGTCGGCGCCGATTCCGCCTTCGATATGCGCATCGCCGTCGCTCGCGCCCCGGTGAACCTCGAGTTCAACCCGGTTCGGGCCGAAAGAACCTCGAATGGACGCGCTTCCGTTGGTGGGGTGGCGGTCGATAGTGATGCGAACAGGCACGGTAGACATGGCCACACTCTAATCGGCCATGATCAAAACAACGTAAAAAAACAGGCCCGCGTTGCCGCGGGCCGGGGTGTTAGGTGGGTCGGATGCCGCCCAGGTCGTGGTCGCTATCACTGGGATAGCGCAGCGTGGAAATGACTGGCGGCTTGGGACCGATGGGACACGAGTCGTGGTCAGAATCAGAGGGGTAGGCCATCGTCGTCAAGTGGGGAGGCTTGCCGCCGTGAAAGGGGGGCTTGCCACCAATGTCACCATCGCTATCGCTAGGGTAGCGAAGGGTCGAGATGCCCGGCGGCTTCGGACCGATCGGACACGAGTCGTGGTCAGAGTCTGAAGGGTAGGCCATGGTCGTCAATTGGGGAGGCTTGCCGGGATGGTTCGGAGGCCTGCCACCACCGTCGTGGTCTGAGTCGGACGGATAGGCCATGGTGGTCATTTGCGGAGGCTTAGGACAACCGCCGCGGTGCTGGTCTTCGAGAAAGCGCTCGAAGAAGGGGCGACTGGCTGCGTTGTGGCCTCCGCCAACGTCGTTCCAGGTGCGACCGAGCAAACCGTTGAGAGCTTTGGCACGAATGCCGGAGCCGCTATCGACGGCGGACTCAGCCGCGGCCTGGGGGGTGAGATTATATTGAAAGGGACGAGCTTCGATGGACGTTGCACTGGTGATTCGCATCTTAACCTCCGCGTGTGTGCTTCTATGGGTTAAATGCAACAGCACGATGTTTCCAAGTCGTGAACATCAGGTTAAATGAAAATTAAAGACTTGCAATCTCTGGAAAAATCGGTTTTTGCCGACACTATTCAGTGTCCCTAGCTGAGAGCGACCAGCAGAGAGCCCAATCCCGCCAGGGCCAGGGCCGCCAACCGCCGCGGAGTCAGCCGCTCGTGCAGCACCAACCAGGCCAGCAAGATCACGAACACCGTGGAAAGCTGGTTGTAGATGGCCGCCCGCCCGGGAGTGGTGTACTTGAAGCCAGAGATCCAGAACACGGTGGCCAGGTACGGACCCAGCAGACTGAGGGGGATGGTCCATTTATAGAGGTCGGTCTGGCGAAAACCTGCCCACAAATCCTCACCGCGCCACCAGGCGTAGAGCCCCAGCACGGCCGTGGCCACCAGAAAGCGATAGCCGGCGATCCACAGGACCGACTCGGTGCGATAGAGATCTCGCACCATCAAGATGCCGACCGCCATGACGACGTGGGCCCCGGCGGCCAGAGCTACTCCGGAGAGCAATTCACGGGGTGGGGCCTCGGAGTCAAAGCGCAGCCCCACGCCGACCAGCACGCCCGCCACCACCAGGGCGCCACCCACCACCTCCCAGCCGTTAAGACCCTCGCCGAACATCAGAAAGCCCACGAAGGCCACCGAAGGAGCGTAGATGCAATCGGCAATCGCCTGCAGACTCGCCCCCAACCGGTTGAGAGCAGCCACGAACAAAGTGTCCGCAATGGAGATGCCCAGGATCGCGCTAATCGCCAGCCGGCCGTAGGCCACGGGCGGAAGGTCAGGCCACAGCGGCAGGCCCAGGTAAAGGATGGTCGTGTAGAAGCACACCAGGGCAACCGCACTTTTGAAGAAGGTCAGCGGAATGGGCGCCAACCGCAGCCCCGACAGCCGCAACAAGATCACGGCGACCGACCAGAGCAAAGCCGAGGCCATCGCCGAGAATTCGCCGTGGATGACCGGTTCGAACGCCTTTGCCAGAGTTTCTAACAGGCGCCGAGGATTCTGCCTGGCTCAGCGCCTTCCTTCGTGCCGGGTTAGTAAGCCACGGCGAAAAGGACCTGCTCCTTGGCGGGCTTGCCCGAGTAGACGCAGACGCCTTCGCCGCCGGGCTGGTCGAAGGGAATGCAGCGCACGGTGCCTTTGGTCTCTTCTTTGATCTTCGCCTCGGCCTCTTCGTCCTCGTTAAACCAGCAGCGAACGAAGCCTTTGCGCTCGGCCAGGGCGGCTTTGAGCTCGTCGTAGTTGTTCGCCTCGACGGTGTGCTCGTCGCGAAAGGTCGAGGCTTGCTCGAGCATGCGAGCCTGGATCTCTTCGACCTTGCCGGCCAGCCACTCGGGAGTGGCCTCGGCCAGCTCGTGAAACGACTTGCTGCGGTCCAGGCGCAGCTTGAGCACGAAGTTGCCCTTCTCGACATCGCGAGGGCCGACCTCGATGCGGAACGGCACGCCGCGCTGCTCCCAATAGAAGTGCTTCTCGACCGGCTTCTGATCGCGCAGGTCGAGCACTACCTGTTGGGCAGCCGTGTCGTCGGTGAAAACCGAGAGTTGATCGCGGTTGCCCACTCGCGACTCGGCCGCGGCCAGGCGCTTGTCTCCGCATAAGCCAGCCACGATGCGCTTGCAATACTCGAGCACCTGGGCCTTCTCTTCGTCCTTGCGGTAGATGGGCACCACGGCGGCCAGCACCGGGGCCATGCGGGGGGGCAACACCAGCCCCTCGTCGTCAGAGTGGGTCATCAGCAGGGCGCCGATGAGGCGGGTGCTGGCTCCCCATGAAGTGGTATGGCACAGGTGTTGCTGATTGTCACGACCGAGGAACTGGATATTGAAGGCCCGGGCGAAATTCTGGCCCAGGTTGTGCGAGGTGCCGGCCTGCAAGGCCTTGCAGTCTTGCATGAGGGCCTCGATGCAATAGGTCGTGTCCGCTCCCGGAAACTTCTCGCTCTTGGTCTTGCGGCCTTTGATGACGGGCACGGCCAGAAACTCGTGAGCAAAGTCAGAATAGACGTCGAGCATCTGCAGAGTCTCGGCTTCGGCCTCTTCGTGGTTCTCGTGAGCGGTGTGGCCCTCTTGCCAGAGAAACTCGGCCGTGCGCAGAAACAGGCGAGTGCGCAGCTCCCAGCGCATGACGTTGGCCCATTGGTTGATCAGCACCGGCAGGTCGCGATAGCTCTGCACCCACTGGGCATACATGTGTCCGATGACCGTTTCAGAGGTCGGCCGCACGATCAAGGGCTCGGCCAGTTCGCCTTTGGCCACCAGCCCATCGTCGCCTTTCTCGAGGCCGCTGTGGGTGACCACTGCGCACTCCATAGCGAAGCCCTCGACGTGGTCAGCCTCTTTCTGCAGAAAGCTCACCGGAATCAGCAGCGGAAAGTAGGCGTTGACGTGACCGGTGGCTTTGAAGCGCCGGTCGAGATCACGCTGGATCCCCTCCCAGAGGGCGTAGCCGGTAGGCCGAATGACCATGCATCCGCGCACCGGCGAATAGTCGGCCAACTCGGCCGCCTTGATGACGTCTAAATACCACTGCGAATAGTCTTCACTACGGGGTTTGATGTTTCTAGCCATGGCGCCCCTCCTTCGCAGCCGCCCCCCCTCTAGCCTGCGCGTCGAGCCCTCAATTCGCCGTCAACACCGAAGGGGGAGGCGGGCCGCCAGAGGGCAAGAATCGCACCACCGGTCGGGGCGGGTCGGTGAAACTTTGCTCGGGCCGGCGGCCTTTAACCTAGCTCTACATCAGGGAAGTTATCCATCAGCCGCTCGCTGCGCATGCGTTTGGCCGTGTCGACGAAGCGATCCAGGTCGAGAGTGACCTGCTCTTTGACGCAGTAGCGGCGCCAGGTCACCTGGCGGGCCTGCTGTTCCTTCTCGCCGACGATCAGGATGTTGGGGATCTTCGAGGTCACGGCCGTGCGGATCTTCTTGTTGAAGCTGTCGTTGCCGAGATCGACCTCGGCCCGGAAGCCCAGCTTGTGCAACAGGCGCGACACTTCGACCGCGTAGTCGCCGAAGTTCTCGACATGCACCGGCACCACCATCATCTGGGTGGGGGCCATCCAGGTAGGGAAGGCTCCCTTGAAGTGCTCGATGAGGAAAGCCAGAAAACGCTCGTGGGTGCCCAGCGGCGCGCGGTGGATGCAATAAGGAGTGTGATGCTCGCCGTCGGCGCCGACGTAGGTCAGGCCGAAACGTTCCGGCACGGCGAAATCGAGCTGATTGGTCGAGGCCGTCTCTTCGCGACCGACCACGTTCTGAATCTGGAAGTCGACTTTGGGTCCATAGAAGGCGGCCTCGCCGAAGCCGATCTCGAACTCGATGCCCGACTTCTCGAGAATCTTCTCGATGATCTTCTCCGACGATGCCCAGGCGGCCGGATTGTCGACGTATTTGGTCTTGTTGTCAGGATCGTAGACCGACAGGCGCATCCAATAACGAGCCAGCCGAAACATCTCGTAATAGTTACGATGCATCTCGAGCACGGCCGTGAATTCTTCTTCGAGCTGCTCGGCGGTGCAATAGATATGGGCGTCGTTCATGCACATCCCACGCACCCGCAAAAGGCCCGCCAGGGCTCCTGATTGCTCGTAGCGATAACACTGGCCGTACTCGGCCAAACGCAGGGGCAACTCGCGATAAGAGCGAGGCCGGCTGCCGAAGATGAGGTGATGGAAGGGGCAGTTCATCGGCTTGAGATAATACTGCCGCTCTTCGTCGACCGTCATGGGCGGAAACATGGCGTCTTTGTAATACGGCAGATGGCCTGAAGTCTCGAACAGCTTGCCGTCGGTGACGTGGGGGGTGGCCACCCGCTGATAACCGGCCTGAAATTCGACCTCGCGGGCCAGGGCCTCGAGCTCTTCGCGCAAGACGGTGCCATTGGGCAGCCACAAGGGCAGACCCGGACCGACCTCATCGGAAATGTGGAATAACTCGAGTTCTTTGCCCAGCTTACGATGGTCGAACTTGCGGGCTTCTTCGCGCAGCCGGATGAACTCCTTGAGTTCTTTCTTGTCCATGAAGGCCAGACCGTAGATGCGGGTCAGCATCTCGCGCTTCTCGTCACCGCGCCAGTAGGCTCCGGCCAGGTTATCGAGCTTGAAGCTGTCGGCCGGGATCTTGCCTGTGTCCTCGACGTGCGGTCCGGCACATAGGTCCTCGAAGGGCCCGTTGCGATAAAAACTGAGGGTCTCGCCGCGGTCGCCCAGTTCGCCGGCGTATTCGGCCTTGAGGTGCTCTCCCTGACCTTTGAGCATCTCGACCGCCTCGTCGGGGGACAATTCGCGATACTCGAACTCCTGGCGCTGATTGATGATCTTGCGCATCTCGTTTTCGATGGCCTTGAGGTCTTCATCCGAGATCGTCTGGGGCAGCAAGAAATCGTAATAGAACCCGTTCTCGACGGGTGGGCCGAAGCCCAGCTTGGTGCCGGGATAGAGCTTCTGAACGGCCTGGGCCATGATGTGGGCCAATGAGTGACGACGACAGTAGAGCGTGTCCTCGCTCTTGGCGGCGTGATCCATAGTGGCGTAGGCTTTACGTGCCATGACAATCTCCTTTGAAGGGGGCGCCTTCGTGTCGGGGACTGGGGGAACCTGTCATGGCCAGAAGTTCGAGGGGACCGGGCCGAGCAAAGAGAAGTTAGCACCATGGCAGTCTGGTATTGGATGACCGTCGCCGACGTGCGGCGCTGCGAGTGCCTGCCGCCCTGGCTTGCCGAATTGCTGAAGGGCCGCCCCGACGAGCAATCGATGAGCGAGGTTTATGAGGCGGTCAGACGCCACCAGGACGAGGCGGGCTGGGCGAAACTCGACGGTCTGGTCGGAGTCGGCAGCAATCTGATCATACCGATCGCCTTTACCGGCCTGACCGTGGCCTCGTGGGGAGGCTGGGCCTATGTGGCAGGGGCCCTGGCGGCGCTTGGGTCCTATGATGATCTGGCCCAAGCCTGGACCGACCTGCGCGCGGCCCGAGTGCGCCCTCAGCAGCTGGATGGTTGGCTGCAAACGATGGGACCGCCCTGGCTAGAAGAGCGCCCCTATGGTCAACTGTCGAGGCTGTTTCCCACTTCGCCCGCTCTGCCGCGCCGCGAAGCCCACCTGGTGGATGGTCAGGCGGTCAGCCGGCTGGTCCAATTCAAAGGGGTGACCTTCAGCCAGACCGGCCCACGAATGCGGGTCGAGCGCGGCCACGAGCGGGTCGAGTTCGAGGCCACGTTCGTCGACTTCGAAGGCTTCGACGTGAGCCTGACCACGCTGGACCCGAGGTTTCTACTGGAATTGACCCGACGGGGCCAGGCTCATCTGATCGAGAGCGAAGGCCCTGGCGATCCTCTGGTTGAAGCGTCACTCTTTCCTCTCAGGAGCTCGGCCCTCCCCTTCCCGCTCGAGTGGCTTAGCTGAACCTCGCCCTGATACTGTGGTATCACCCCCCGCCATCCCGGGGCGTCTGGACGGCCCAGGCCTGCAGAGTTAGGGTGACGGTATGAGTCCTCGCCTGATGCTGATCCAGATCGACGGCCTTTCCAGAGAGCGCTTCGAGCGGGCCCTGACCAACGGCTCCATGCCCTACTTGTGCCGCTTGCACGAGTCGAGCCACCACCTCCATTCCGTCTTCTCTGGTCTGCCCTCGACCACCGCCGCCTGCCAGGCCGAACTGCTCTACGGGGTTAAAGTGGCGGTCCCGGCCTTCGCCTTCTATGATCGAAACCGCCAGCGCCTGGTCTCGATGCTGGACCCGGGGGTGGCCCGCTCGGTCGAAGCCACACTGCAACGACAGCGAGGATTATTGCGCGGCGGCGTGTCGCTCTCGAACGCCTACTTTGGAGAAGCCCGCCGGGCGCTGGCCTGTGCGCCCACTCCGCCGTCCCGATACCTCCAACTGGTCCGCCCCCAATTCGTGGTCCCGGCCCTGGGCAGCGCCTGGACCGAGCTGTCGGACCTCATGCACAGCCAGCGCCGCCCCTGGTGGAAAGAACTTGGACACCTTCCCGAGCGGCTGCTCAGCTGCGGCTTGCTACAGGAGTTGATCACCCTCAACGCCCGCCTCGAGCTACAGCGCGGACGTCCCGTGGTGATGGTCAACTTTCTCGGTTACGACGAGAAAGCTCACCTCTACGGCCCGGATAGCCACACGGCCATGAAATACCTGAGCCGGCTCGACGGGTGCATCCAGCGCATCGCCGCCGCGGCTGAGGATTGCCAGCTGATGGTGTGGTCGGACCACGGCCAGCAGGCCACAGCTCCCTACAGCCAGATCCGAGGAATGGCCCTGCGCAAAGTGATAGCCCAGGTGATGGGTGAACCGGTAGCTTCAATCCACTTTCGCTGGCCCGGGGCCCGGGTCCTCAACGCCGGGGCGCGCGTCAAACTGGCCGCTATCGGTCCGATTGGCCACCTCTACCTGCCCGAACCGAGTCGGCTCGAGTGGCTCGCCCGCGAGCTGGTCTGTCACCAGGGAGTGCCGGCGGTGTTAACGCGCGACGGAAGGGTCTATCGCCGAGACGGTTGGAGCCGGCTCGACGAGAGCCTGCTGGGCCCGGCCCATCCCTGGCCCGAGCAGACCCTGGCTGACCTGGGCCGACTGATGGGCCATTTCCATTCGGGCGATCTCATCCTGCTGGGCTACCAGCCCGACCTTCCCCTTTCCTTTGCCGACGAACTCGGCGCCCACGGAGGACCGGGCCCGCAAGAGGTCACTGCTTTCGCGCTGTTGCCAGCTCAGTTGACGCCTCCGACTCGGCTGGGGGATCTCCGTCGCCTGGCTCTACAGGTGCTGGCGGATGACCTCTCACGAACCAGGCTCCCAGCCCGGCCAGAGCAAGCTCGGCAACTGCGCTCCACAGGCGCGCCGTCACGGTGACAGCCAGGGCCGTTCCTTTGCCGACCAGGGGCGAGAGCCCCAGGAGATAGATCGATTCTCGCACTCCCAGGCCGTCAGGGGCGAAGACTGCCAGGAAGCCGACGGTGCGGCCGAGACAACAGATGGCTAGCAGGCGAGGGTAGTCCACGAGGGCCACCGGCGAAAACCCGTGCACCAGGGCCGTGTAGCCTGCCCCAAAAATGGCCCAGGCCAGGGCACAGACCAACGCCAGACCCAACAGCTCGCAGTAGCGCAAGCCTATTTCCAGCGGCTCTCGACCCAGCCGACGCAACACCCAATTGAGCAGGCTCGCAAAGCAGGACGGGTGGATTGCCACCATCACCATCCCGAGCACCAGTCCCACCATCCAGAGGGGCAGTTCGGGATAGAGTGTCTTGAGCCCCAGGATCGCCCCGATAGCCAACCCGCTCACCACGTTCAAAGCCGTAAACAGCGTGGTGGCGCTGATGGCCAGACTACGCCGGTAACCGCGGTCCCGATAGAATTCGAGACTGAACACCACCGGCCAAACGCCCCCGGGCAGATACTTGGCCTGGAGGGGAATAAAGGACAGAGCGACCGCTTCGAGATAGGCCACGGGTCGACCCAGCGAGGCGAGCAGGCGAGCCAGCACCCAGGGATGCAGCCCGATCCCCGCCAGCGCCAGGAGCAGGCTGGCCACCAGCCACCGCCAGTCCGGTGGGTGAAGGCGCCGGATCTGATCCCAGTGACTCCACAGCGTCCAGCCCAGGGCGGCCATGATGGCCGCCGCCAGGGCATACTTAATCATCGACCGCAAGGCCATAGGCAAATTATCGAGGCCGTCGAAGTGGTAGCTCAAGCCACTGGAGGATAGGTCACCCCTCTACCAGGGTGGGCTCTAGACAAAGTCTCTACCTGAGGTATAGAGGGTGAAGGAGGGTTTCTGTGTCCACACTTAATGCTGCCGGTAACCAGGGTCAAACCCAAGTACGCACGGCCCGGGGTGCCACCACCACCACCACCCCCAGGCAAGCCGAGGGCCCCACGCCCAGCCGTAATGAAATGCGCGCTCAGGCCCTCTCCAATCTGCGCGAGCGCGAAGCGGCTACCCCCCAGGGCACGGGCGGCACCAAGACCCTGACCGCCCAGGCCGACCGAGCCAGTCAGGGGCGCGGGACGACCCTCACCGACCCCGCCGCCATCATCAATCACGAACTCAAAACGGCCGGGCTCGACGACGATTTTCGACGGCTGTCTCCTCGAGGACAACAGCAGTATCTGGCTCTGGCCCGCGACCTCGTGGGCGAAGGCACCCGGGTGAATACCGGCGGCGGCCAGCCCGAGATGCCAGCCCTGGACAAGATGACTCCCGAGCAGCGCACCCAGTTCCAGGCCCAGTCAGGCGGCACGTTGGCCCGTCGCAACCTGATGAACCTGCTCGAAGCAGGTAAACTCAACGACACCGACTCCCAGGGACGCACTCTCCTTTCCAACCTCGACCATATGCGCACCGACAAATATCCCAAGGTCGACAATAAGGCGGCCCTTCAATCCACCCTCGCCAACGTCGGCGCGCGCGGAGGCCACTTCGGTCACGGTCCTGCCGTGGCCAGCTCAAACGCCTCGGAGTACACCCGGGTGAGTCACGAACTGTGGCTCAACGGCCAGAGCAAACTGCCCAACGGTGACACCGTCAAGGTCCCCACCGACCCGCCCCAAAAAACGCAGGGCTTCGGAGGCTTCGGAGGCATAGGCATGGGCATGGCGCCGGGCTTGATGGACGTGCCCCGAGCTCTGTCCGAGTATGGCAAGACCCAGGCGGCCAAACCTGAACGTCTGGCCGAGTTTCGTGAGCGCGCCGCCGCCGGCCTCAGCGGCGATCAGCGCACCGCCTACGATCAGCTCAGCCCGGCCCAGCGCAATCAGTTTCTGGATCTGGCCACACGCCCCGGCGACCGCGAGACGGCCGAACTGGCCCGAGCCTTTCAAACTGCTCCTGGCAATCCCATGCTCAACGAATCGGTCACCACCTTGCTGCGCGACGGCAAGTTGACCCAGAAAGACACGCAGGGTCACAGCCTGCTCGACAACCTATCGGCCATTCGCGGAGACGGCAGCAACGAGTTCCTTTACAATCAAACCACGGACGTGCTGGCCGGACGCGGCTTCCGGGCCACGGCCCGGGACTGGACTCTACCCGCCGAACAGAAGATGCGAACCGACCAGCCGGCTGAGTATGCTCGCCTGGTCCACGGCCTCACTTCGGGAGACCACTCGGTGAGGACCTCGGACGGCCAGGTGCTTAAGGGCCCGACCGGTGAAGCCGGACCGTTCGGCGGGATCATCGATCCCGGCCGCCTTTTGCCCGAAGCGATGGCCAATCGAGCCATCGAATCGGGCCAGCCGCTGACCATGGTCAATTCCAACGGCGAGACCTTCCAGGCCGAATTCAAGCACCTTCGCACCAACGACAAGGGGAATCAGTATTACAACGTGGCCGTGGGCGACCATCGCTTCCTAACCTACTCCGAAGCGGGCAGCCAGACCACGTCAGCTCTGCTCGACCTGGCCAACTTCGATAGTATGACTCCCAAGCACCTACGGGGCGAACTCAGCCGGGTCAACATCAGAAAAGACGCCAACCCCAGCGATGAGCACTTCGCCGAAAGATACGGAATCGAGGACTTTCACGCCGCGGCTACGGCCGGCGGTAACGTCATCAACTTCTGGAACGGCACCAGCAGCCTCAATGAACCGGTCTTCAATCACGAGATGGGACACCTGATCGGGGCTCGCCGCGGCTTGACCGACGGGGTATATGACAGGATGAACTTCAGCGATGATGCCGGCAACGTTCCTATCGGCTGGGGTGACCGCATCAAGAAAGACAGCCAGTCGGTGTCCGACTATGGCGACAAAGCCATCGGTGAAGACTTCGCCGAGTCCTGGGAACACTACATGAGGGCCCGCCTCCAGGGCACCGCCGCCGTCACCAAGTTCAAGACCGAACACCCCAATCGCTTCCAGTTGCTCGACCGCATCTATAGGGACGGAGATACCTGGTGAGGTCGTTCCAGCGTCTTCGTCGCGACC
Source organism: Vulcanimicrobiota bacterium (assembly GCA_050250895.1). Classification (GTDB taxonomy): domain Bacteria; phylum Vulcanimicrobiota; class Xenobia; order Xenobiales; family JADMJV01; genus CAYRFU01. Next base: position 45,376 of record JBFWNU010000013.1, read on the forward strand.
TGGAACAAAGCCTCAATCAACGCCCCTACACCCCACTCTATTCGCTGCTGGCGAGTCTGGACCGCTATCATCGAGGCGTCTTCTCGGAGGAAGCCCTGGTAACCGAGCTCGAGCGTAGCCACGCCGAGCTTTCCGAGTTGCAGGTGACCCACGAGCAGCCCGTGTTGCTGGAGGCAGTCGAACTCATCGAGAACTACAACGAGATGGAGCTCGACGAGTTTCAAGCGGCCCTCGAGGCGCTCGAGCCTCGCTTGCAGGCGTTGGACCTGGCCGCCATGGGCTCGCAGGCCGAGCGCCAACGCCACCACGCTCGCCTGCAGGCATTGATGGACGAACCGGTACCCGAAGACGAACTGCTCCTGGGCTATTACAAAGAGATCGAGGACCGCCTGGCCAGCTGGTTCGAAAGCGACGGCGAAGATCCCACTCCCCTGCTGGCCGGACACCTGGCTCGAATCCGCGCCGCCAGCGACGACTACGAAGGTACCTATGTGGAAGAGCAAGAGTGGACCATGGAGGTGGCTCTGGCCGACGAGTTGCTGCAGCACGCCTACCAGAGCTGGGCCCACGGTCTGGGCCTCTTGCTCGAAGCCGTGCAAAGTGGCTCGCCCGAATTGGCCGAAGAAGGCCTGAGCGCCCTGCTCAGCGGCAATCACTCCTTTGTCAAAGTCGATCAGCTGGCCAGACCTTGACCGAAGGCTAGACGGGCCTCGATGACGAAGTCGGTTCCCATGCGGTGGGTCATCCTTTTCTCCCTTGTGTTGCTTTCTCCAGCCTGGGCCGACCGGGCAAAGCTCGGTGAAGATTCCTATGTTGTCGGGGTATCGACCCAGAACTACGAGGCCTTCGCCGACCCCGACGGCCAGGGGCAGGCGCTCGAATCCAATTGGGGCTGGGCGGCGGCCATGCAACAGATCCTCAACTTTCACGGCCTCAAGGTCCGCCAGCAGGAATTGGTAGAGAAAACGCTAGGCGCGGCCGAGAACAAGACGGCCGATCTCGACCAGATCCTGGCGAAAGTGCCGGGCCGCTATCCCGACAGTCGAGGCCGCGACTCGACGGTTCAACTGGTCACCACCGAAGAACTCGAGCAGGTGTGGAAAGACCTGGAAAAAGACTGGCCCGCCCTGGTCGGCATTTCCTCGCCCGGACTCGATGTGCTCGAGGCTCAGGTGTTGACCTCGGCAACCTTCGAGGCTGGCAAACTGGTGAAGGTCGGACTGCGCAACCCCGTGTCTACCGGCAAGGTAGAGATGGACGGCGACGAGTTTCGCCAACGGGCTCAGTCCATCGTCCGAGTCTACGTCGAACGGAATTAGTGCGGAGGTTTCTCGAGGCCCTCGAGCTCGGCCACATCGACCGCGGCGGCTGGCAGGACGGTCGCGTCGTCGACCTGCGTAACTATTCCGGGTCCGTTTATGTAGTGGGCGACCTCCACGCCCGCCATCAGCGCATCGACGCCATCCTACAGCACGCTCGACTGCCAGCTCAGTTAGAGCGTGGTGAGGCGGTCCTGGTCTTTCTCGGCGACCTGTTCCATCCCGAGGCCGATGACGAGGCCGGAGAGATGGACACTTCGATCGCCACTCTGAAGGCTGTGGCGGAGCTCAAGACATCCTATCCTCGCAATGTCTATGTCTTGCTGGGAAACCATGAGTTCACCCGCAGCGAGAGCACCAAGCGTGGCTATTTTCAGGGAGCCCTGTTTCGCACGGCCCTCGAGGCGCACGGCTTGAGCCAGGTGTATGACGATTTCCTACGGGGCAGCCCACTGGTCATGATCCATCCCCGCTGGGTGGGCGTCCACGCCGGCCCCGCCGTGAGCGTGACCTCCCTCGAGGAGTTGAAAACCGTCGAGGTGGTCGACCTTCCCCCTCTGGAAATGCCGGCCGCCCTGCGCGAATTGACCTTCACCCGCCACGTCGACTGGTCACCCAACCCCACCAAATCCTACGGCGACTATGAGGTCGAGGATTTCCTCAAGCTGTGCCAAGTGCCCGAAGCTCGGCTGGTAACCGGACACACTCCCCTTGATCGCGAGACCGATTGGACCTGGGAAATCGGAGCTCACCTGACGGTCATCTTTGCCGCTGGCCGCGAACTTGGTTACTTGCGCATCGAGCCCGATGGCCACCAGCTGGTGCGGGTGGGACGCTATCATGGCTCGAGCCTGGTGGCCGATCGTAGCTCGGGCCGGGTGGCCGAAGCGGCGGGCCGGTTGGAGCCCGATGTCATCTATCGGTTCGACTATGACCAGCCGCTCCACCTGGAGGGGCCGCATCCGCTGAGCATCCGCCACTACCGCCACCTGTCGGCCTCCTCGCAAAGCTACTATGGACAGGGTTATTACCTGGTAGGAAACGAATTCCGCGGCGAGGTGCTCAACCTCAAGAGCGAGTCGGCCCTGGTTTTGGGTGGTCCCGGCTTGTGTGGCGGAGTGCGCTTTCATTGGCCCGACCAGGAATTCGGTGTGCTCTGGCAGCGGCAACCAGGACGGTTCGAAGTGAGGGCCCTGGTGGAGGGAATACGCTTTGCTTGAAGATTATCTAGAGCAGTTTCGCGGCCAGGTGGCCGAGAGCGGCACCTTCACCGTCAACGTGTCCAAGGCCCGCATCAAGTTGCGCCAGTTTCTGCTGCGTGAGCGGCATACCTATGCCTGCCACCTGGTGGCCGCCGGCATCGCCTGGGGAGCTGACGAGGTCCGGGTCGAAAACGACGCCGACGACCTGATCGTCGAATTCGACGCACCCGGCTTCTCGGCCCATACGCTTGAGAATCCGTTCGGCCCGTTGCTCGATCCCGAGACAGCTCAGAACGCGGCCGGGCGTGAATTGGCCATCGGCCTGAACACGGCCCTGAGCTTTGACCCGCGCTGGGTAAGCGTAGAGACGCGCGGCCTGCAACTGACCCTGCACGGCGACCGTCAGGAAGTAGTGGCCACCGAGACCGGCCCCGGGGTGAGGATCCACGTCAAAGAACGCACCAGTTGGCGCACCCTTAAGAAGTATCTCTCCCGCAGTGGTCCCCCCGAAGCGGCCGCCATCCGCTGGCGCATGCGCTTCTCTCCCATTCCGATCTGGGTCAACCAGCAGCGGGTTGACGGGCCCTGCTCACTGGACCGTTGCCTGGCCCGCCTGACCATCCACGGGGCTGCCCAGGTCGGTCCGGTGGAGGGAACCTTCGGATTGCACCTCGAGGAAGAAGGCGAGTATTCGGCCGAGATCGCCCTGACCGACTCCGAGAGCTTCGCCAAGCTGGTTTTCAACGGCTTCGTCTACGAAGCCGGCCCGGTAGCCGGAGTGCGAGCGGTCGTGGCCGTGCCCCACCTGCCGCGCGATCTGTCGCAAGAACAGCTCCGCCACTCCCCCGCCTTGAGCGAAGTGCTGTCTTTCGTCGAACAAGCCCGCGAGCGGTTGGTCAAGCATTGCCTCGAGCACTACGAGCAGCTCGAGGCGCGCTGGCGCGCTCAGGCTCGAACTCTCGCCGTGGGGCGGTTGGACAGTCACTATGACGACGTGCAAGACCTGCCCCTCTTCGAGCTGGTCGACGGCTCCTGGACCTCGGCGCGGCGCCTGCGAGAGCTGCCTTCTCTTCGCTACTGGGCCGAGACGTGGCCGGGCCGGCCTCGCTTGAGCGAACCGGTGGTAGTGGCTGACTATCAGGTCAGACCGTTTCTGGTCCGCTGGTTCGGCGCGCGGCTGGTGGTAGCCGAAACCGAGCACAAGCAAGCGATGGCCGCGCACCTTCGCCGCCTCCGCCAAGAATAGCGGTTCGTCTGGCTCGCCCCGGTTGCCCGCCGGGGCCAGGCTCGCCGCCCGGCCGCGGCGGTCGCGAGGAACTTGCCGGCTCTTCCAGCTGGAAGTACGCGAGTGGCCAGCGGGTTGGGGCAGCGCCACGGCTCGGCTGGTCGCCGCGGGCGGCGGCACGCGAGGCTCGGCTGGCGCACCGCCCGGCCCCGGCCCTCGTGAGGAACTAGCCGGTTCTTCCAGCTGGAAGTACGCGAGTGGCCCAGCGAGTCGGGGCAGCGCCAGGGCTCGGCTGGTCGCCGCGGGCGGCGGCACGCGAGGCTCGGCTGGCGCACCGCCCGGCCGCGGCCCTCGTGAGGAACTAGCCGGTTCTTCCAGCTGGAAGTACGCGAGTGGCCCAGCGGGTTGGGGCAGCGCCACGGCTCGGCTGGTCGCCGCGGGCGGCGGCACGCGAGGCTCGGCTGGCGCACCGCCCGGCCGCGGCCCTCGTGAGGAACTAGCCGGTTCTTCCAGCTGGAAGTACGCGAGTGGCCCAGCGGGGTCGGGCAGCGCCAGGGCTCGGCTGGTCGCCGCGGGCGGCGGCACGCGAGGCTCGGCTGGCGCACCGCCCGGCCGGGGCCCTCGTGAGGAACTAGCCGGTTCTTCCAGCTGGAAGTACGCGAGTGGCCCAGTAGGTTGGGGCAGCGCCAGCGCTCGGCTGGTCGCCGCGGGCGGCGGCACGCGAGGCTCGGCTGGCGCACCGCCCGGCCGCGGCGGTCGCGAGGAACTAGCCGGTTCTTCCAGCTGGAAGTACGCGAGTGGCCCAGCGGGGTCGGGCAGCGCCAGGGCTCGGCTGGTCGCCGCGGGCGGCGGCACGCGAGGCTCGGCTGGCGCACCGCCCGGCCGGGGCCAACTTGGCTCGCCGCCGGGGCTCGGCTGGTCGCCGCGGCCCGGCCCGCCGGGGCCGAACTGGCTCGCCGCGCCCCCGGCCACTCGGCAGGACACACTGCCGAATCACGGTCGCCGCCGGGGCTCGGCTGGTCGCCGCGGCCCGGCCCGAACGCTTGCACGCTCGGTTGTGCGCCGCACAGCCCGGTTTGCTCAGTGTGCGGCGCAAGTGTGCGCCGCACAGCCTGGTTTGCTGAGTGTGCGGCGCACACCCTGGGCCCCGGCCGCTAGCCCGGGCTCGGCAGCCACACACTGGGCCGAATTCGGCGGACCCCGCTGCCGAATCGCGGACGTCGGCCGGGGCTCGGCTGGTTCGGAGCGTCCCACCTAGTGCTCAGGAAGATTCTCCAAGTCGGCTAGGTCCTTATGGCGACCAGACGCCCGCTTGTTGGCTCGCAGGTCCTCAAGACCGAGAAAGGCGATCGGGTGGCCCTCAATGTAGGCGACTCGTCTGCGTGCATAGCAGTCGGCGAAGTTCACGCCGTCGATGTAAGTGGTGACTTCTAGCCTGGTCGGCGGCACGCCGATTCTGATGATCCCGCGCTCTCGAAGAAACAGATCGGGCGTGACTCCCTCACGGAACCCGAACTCATTGAACACCTGGACCATCTTGTGGGCCGTACCGGGAGATCTAGCAATCCAGACGTCGATGTCCCCGGTCGCTCTGGGATAGCCGTGATAGCCCACCGCATATCCACCTATGACAAGATATTCCACCTCATGGGCGTTGAGCAGTTTCAAGAACTCGAGAAAGGCCTTGGGAAACGAGGTCGCCATAGTTTCGAACCCTGAGAGTCTCCATGATTTCCAGGCGCTGGAGCGGCGTGAGGGACCAAAAATAGAGACGATCCTCCTGGTCCGCCTGCTCAAAGCTTTCGATGACTTGAAACCCCTCGTGACCTTCCATAGCTTAGAAAGTTCGCTCGGGCTTCTCCGTGACCCTGCCCGCTTGGCTCGTCGCGCCACCAAGGCAGCGACGGTCGTGAGGAACTAGCCGGCTCTTCCAGTTGGAAGTACGCGAGTGGCCCGACCGAACACTTGTCCGCCATCGCCCGGCGGGTGTGCGCCGCACAAGCGGGTTTGGCCATTGTACGGCGCAAGTGTGCGCCGCACAGCGCGGTTTGCTCAGTGTACGGCGCACAATCTGGGCCTCGACCACTGGCCCCGGCTGCATTCGGCGGCACACCCGCCGAATTCGGCGTACCACGCTGCCAAATCGCGGTCGCCCGCCCAGTCACGACTGGCTCGCCGTGGCCAGGTTGCCCGCGGTCGCTCACCGAGGCTCGGCCGGCCGCGGCGGTCGCGAGACCGGTTCTTCCAGCTGGAAGCACGCGAGTGGCCCGACCGAACACTTGTCCGCCATCGCCCGGCGGGTGTGCGCCGCACAAGCGGGTTTGGCCATTGTACGGCGCAAGTGTGCGCCGCACAGCGCGGTTTGCTCAGTGTACGGCGCACAATCTGGGCCTCGACCACTGGCCCCGGCTGCACTCGGCGGCACACCCTGCCGAATTCGGCGTACCACGCTGCCGAATCGCGGTCGCCCGCCCAGTCACGACTGGCTCACCGTGGCCAGGTTGCCCGCGGTCGCTCACCGAGGCTCGGCCGGCCGCGGCGGTCGCGAGACCGGTTCTTCCAGCTGGAAGTATGCGAGTGGCCCGACCGAACACTTGTCCGCCATCGCCCGGCGGGTGTGCGCCGCACAAGCGGGTTTGGCCATTGTACGGCGCAAGTGTGCGCCGCACAGCGCGGTCTGCTCAGTGTACGGCGCACAATCTGGGCCTCGACCACTGCCCCGGCTGCATTCGGCGGCACACCCTGCCGAATTCGGCGTACCACGCTGCCGAATCGCGGTCGCCCGTCCAGTCATGACTGGCTCGCCGTGGCCAGGTTGCCCGCGGTCGCTCACCGAGGCTCGGCCGGCCGCGGCGGTCGCGAGACCGGTTCTTCCAGCTGGAAGCACGCGAGTGGCCCGACCGAACACTTGTCCGCCATCGCCCGGCGGGTGTGCGCCGCACAAGCGGGTTTGGCCATTGTACGGCGCAAGTGTGCGCCGCACAGCCCGGTTTGCTCAGTGTACGGCGCACAATCTGGGCCTCGACCACTGGCCCCGGCTGCATTCGGCGGCACACCCTGCCAAATCGCGGTCGCCGCCGGGGGCTCGGCTGGTCACCGCGGGCCGGCCGAGCACTTCCTCGCTGTCCCCGGCCGGGGTCAACTTGGCTCGCCACCCGACCGCGGCCCTCGCGAGGAACTAGCCGGTTCTTCCAGCTGGAAGTACGCGAGTGGCCCAGCGGGTTGGGCAGCGCTAGTCCGGCAGCCCCTCCTCGCCGGCCCCCCGGTCATTCGACAGCACACGCTGCCGAATCGCAATCGCCCGCCGCCCGCTCGCCCGGAGACGGTCCGTCAAAAACCTGCTTGACAAATATTACCTTTCGTGTTAGCCTGGGTCACGAAAGGTTCCTCCAAAGATGATGTTCGCTCGGTCCTATATTCACTCGCACCTACTCGGGGCCTCGCGCTCCGAGACGGCAGAGCCGGTCGTCTAAGCGACCGCCGAGGGTAGCCAGCCAAGCACCCGCTCTGCCCGGGTGCTTTTTCTTTTGGCCACGTAGCCCAATTGGCAAGAGGCGCGAGTTTCAGAAGCTCGAGGTTGCTGGTTCGAGTCCAGCCGTGGTCACCATGGGAGTTCGCCGAAGTTGGAGAGTCGGAGGCGGCTGTAACCCGTCGCGTATATCGCCAGGGGGTTCAAATCCCTCAGCTCCCACCAAACCTGGACAGTTGGCCGAGTGGTAAGGCGCCGGTCTTGAAAACCGGTGAGGGCGCAAGCCTGCGTGGGTTCGAATCCTACACTGTCCGCCAAATTTGCCCGAGGCGCTACCAACGCCTGAAGTTCAGGATGTCAGCGGTGCTCGCTCCGCCGGGGGCATCGGCCAGGGCCTGATCGTAGTGGACGGAAGAAGAGGCCGCCATGATGATCTGGTCTCCCACCACCGAGCCATAAAGATCGCCACCCACCATGGTCACATTGGTGGTGGGGCCGTAGAAGGCGAAAAACGCCTGGGTGCCGCCAGCAATGATGACCCCGCCAGGGGGACTGTTCTGGACCTGCATTTGCAACAGCCCCGGGTTGCCCGAAGTGTTGACCACGGCGTCCTGGGCCAGGGTGACTCCGCTGCGGATCTTGACCGTGGTTGCGGTGGTGGCCGACGGCTCTAGACTGACGGTCGAGCCGGCGGCGCTCACGTCGAGGGTCTCGAAGAAGTAGGTCTGACCCTGGCGAAGTTTGAGATCCCAGCCGCTGACCACCACATCTCCGTAGACTCCCGGCAGAAGATAGCCGCTGGCGTCAAATTGCGGGCCGGGCGGGCCCGAACCCACTGCGGAGGCGGCGGCCGTGTTGGTACCCTCCATATCCACGGGAGGCAACGGCTGCGGCTGAGGCATGTATTGCAAGCTCGAGTAAGAGAGGAAAGGAGTTCCCACCACGGCCGTGGGTGGCGCGCCAGGCGGAACCAGCACATTGCCCGTCGCCACCAGCGGCGAAAGCGGGTCGAGTTGCGAGGTGGCATCCATGACCACCGAGGCGGGGCTGGTCGAATTGACGCCAACATGAGCCTGGCCGGCTCCGATGACCCGTGAGGTGGCGTAGGAGCCGACCGACGAATCCCAGGTGTCGGTCGTGCAGTTGGCCGCCATCACCAGCCGATTGGCCGCAAAAATGGCGTTGGGATAGTTGCTCGAGGTCAGCTTGACCACGACGCCAGCGTGGCGGTCGGGGCCGTCTTTACTTCGGCCCGTCGAGAGAATGTAGAAGGTGTCGGTGGGTAGAGCGTTGGTCCAGTTGGGGGGAGTGGCCCCGGGACCGTAGACATCCACGCTATAGGTGGCCTCTACGCTGCTGCCATCGACGGTGGCCATGGCCTGGTTGGTGAGATAGGGCACGGTGGTGGCCGCTACCGTGCCGTTGGCCACATCGACAATGGTCGCGCGGGCGCCGGCGTCAGCCGCATAGAGCGAAATGGCCGACTTCTGGTCGGCATAGACCACCCGGAGGTTGTCGGAGCCCATGGTGGCCATGCCGGCGGCTATCAGCGCGAGCAGAGCCAACACCATCAAGACCACGATAATCGCAATGCCGCGTCGGTTTCTCATCAGTTCACGAACCTCACGATGTTCTGGAGAGTGATAGTGGTCGTCTTGTCGGAAGCGGTGTCGGTCTGACAGGTCAGTCGAATCAAAACGGCCGCGCCGGCTTCGGCGGTGAAGCTCAACCCGGTCACGTGGCTCCCTAGACTGCTGGCCCCGGGCAGGGCTTGAAAATAGGGGGCCGTTCCCGGAGGAGCCGGTGGCGTGGCTCCGACCGGCACGACTGTCGGGGTGCCCAGCGCCTCCTCCACCCGCATCAGCCGCCGCCCGGCCGCGTCGTGGTAGTAACAGACCCACTTACGCCACTCGAGGTCGCCGGCCGGGTCGTGAGTGGGCTGGCCCGCCACCGTCTGGGGTCGCTCGGCCGACAGGAAGTAAACGTGAGGGAAGGGCGCGTTAGAGTAGCTGACGCTGTTGGTGCTGGCGTTCGCCAGCTCGTCACTGAGCTTGCGCAAGCCGACCACGGTCTCTTGCTGCACCGTCTGATAGGCCTCGCCCAGGCGGAAGTAACGCATGCCACTGTGCATCAGCAAATAGATCGAGCCCAGCAGCAAGGAAAGCAGCAGCGAGTAGACACTCAACTCGGCCAGCGAGAAACCACGGTTGGACCTAGAAACGAACAACCATGCCCTCCAATCGAACCTCGCGATGGCGGTCAGATTCATCCCAGCTGACCACCACCAGCACACCTTTGCGCTCGTTGGCCACGAACTCTTCGGTCTTGACCTCGAGCTGGAACTGGGTGTCGCTGGTGACCCCGTTGACGGTACTGGTCATGACGGGCATGGGCACGGGCGCGGCGTCGACCACGCTGCCATAGGGCAGCAACAGCTGGCGCTCAAGTTCCTGGCGGGCCAGGTTGGTGGCCGTGGCCATGTTCTTGGCCGTGACCGTCGAGCGCTGGCTGGTGGGAAAGAGTCCGAAGACGAGCAGGATGGCGACAGCCACCAGGCCGAGTCCGAAGACCGCCTCGAGCAACAGGCTCATCCCTCTTCTAGTGGTGGGTCGGACTCTCACTCTAAAAGGGTATCAGATAGACCCAGGGTTTACCAGGCACATTGGGGTAGTATCGGGTTAGGCACTTATGCAAACGGTTGAAGATGTCGTCCTTCGAGGCCACGAATTTCTCAGTCAATTGCCGAACTGGCAGCGGATCGTCGTGGCCATTCGTGACGGCGAGCAGCTGACCGTAAGGGCCGCGACCGGCCTCGAAGAGGTGCAAGCCGACCTTCCCCTGGAGTTCTTCGAACAGGTGATGGAGAAGGGCAAAGGCACGCTGGTGCTCGACGCCTCTAAAGACCCGAAAGTGCAGTTGCCCGAGGGCATTCTCTCGGCTCTTTGCTCCCCCATCGTCGATGCGGGCGGGTCGGCGCAAGGGATTCTCTATGCCGACTCGCTGGCCCGGCCGGGGGCGTTCGCCTACGGCCACCTGTTCGCGGCCGACCAGCTCGGCCGCCAACTGGGGCCGGCCCTGGTCTCGGCGGTGCCGGCCGTACCGGTGCCGACCGAACCGGCGGCGGGTAAGCCTCCGTTGGTTCCGCTGGCTCTGTTGGGGTTAGCGCTCCTCTGGGCCTTGTTTGGCTCCTTCGCGGCCTCGGGGCGCAAGCTCGAGGTTGACAAGGTCGAGTCGACTCCAACCATCGTGACCACCACCACGGCCGAGCCGCCAGCGGTGGTGCGCAGCTTTCTGGCCTGTCTGCAGCAACGCAACTCACCCGGAGCCTATCGCTTGCTCTCGCAGAGCCACCAGCGGCGCTTGAGCGAGAAACAGTTCTCGGCTCAGATAGAGACCTGGATGGCCAGGCCGGAAAACCCCTGGTCTTTGCCCTATCGTCGAGCGGGGCCGGCCATCAAGCTGGGCGACACCGTGGTCGAGGTCGAGATCGACCCCGGCGAGGGCAAGCCTGGCAAAACCTGGAAGTGGACGCTGGTGCTCGACGATGAAGGCTGGCGCGTCGACCGATGGGAGCTAAAATGAACGACATCAACTGGAACGACTTCTTTGCTGACTATGCCGCCGCCACGATGGAGGGCGAGCCGCAGGACATCGCCCGGTTCTACGGCCCCGGTTTCGTGGCGGCCAGTCCGAGCGGCTCTTACGGGGCACTGAACGATGACAGCTTTCTGACCTGGCTCAAGGGTATCCAGCAGTTCAACGCCCGGACAGGGATGAGCCACATGCGGCCAGTGGATACCAGCGAGCAAGCCCAGGTCGGGCCCCACCACTGCCTGGTGCTGGTGCGGTGGGGGGCCCGGTTTGCCTCGCTAGAGAACGAAGTGTTCTTCGAAATCAGCTATCTGTTGCATCGAAGCCAAGACGGCCCTCGCATCATCGCTTACGTCTCGCATGAGGATCAGCAGACTCGCATGCAAGAGGAAGGGCTGCTCTAGACTAGCGAGCTTTTCTGCTCGACCACCCGGGCCACCACGGCCAGGGCTCGTTCGATCTGCTCGGGGGTGACATCGAGGTGGGTGGCGGCACGCAAGCGTTGGCCCACCCCTCCCATCCTCACTCCGGCCTCGGCGATGGCCTCGAGAAAGCCGGGGAAGGCCCGAAAGAAGACCAGGTTGGTCTCGACCGGCTCGACCTCGAGGCCCAGTTGCCTCAGGCCTTCGGCCAGACGCGCGGCCATGGCGTGGTCTTCGGCCAGGCGCTCGACGTGGTGCTCGAGAGCATAGAGGCAACCGGCGGCCATCATGCCGGCCTGGCGTAGCGCGCCGCCCAGCAGGTGTTTGAAGCGGCGGGCCCGGTCGATGAACTCTTGCGAGCCGGTGAGTACCGCCCCCAACGGAGCTCCCAGGCCTTTGGTAAAGTCCACCCAGACCGAATCGCACAACGCCGCGAAGTCGGCCGCCGGGCGACCCGAGGCGACGGCCGCGTTGAACAGGCGGGCCCCGTCCAGGTGAACCTTGAGCCCGTGCTGGCGAGCCGTGTCGGTGACCGCCTTGAGGCGTTCGTAGGGCCACACCGCTCCGCCGCCCAGGTTGTGGGTCTGTTCGACGCTCAGCAAGGTCGGAATAGGATCGTAATGCGAGTTCTTCGAACTGGCCGCGACCACATCTTCGGGATCGAACATGCCGCGCTGGCTGGGCAGCTGATCGATGATGACTCCCGAAATGACGGCCGCTCCGCCGGTCTCGAAGCGGATAATATGGGCCTGGCTATCGGCCAGCACGGCCTCGCCCGGGCGGGTGTGGGTCTTGATGGCCACCGCGTTGCACATGGTGCCGCTGGGCAGAAAGAGTGCCGCTTCTTTACCCAGACGCTCGGCCACGGCGGCGGTGAGCCGGTTGACGCTGGGGTCTTCGCCCCGCTGCTCGTCGCCCACCTCGGCTGCGAAGATGGCTTTGCGCATGGCCGGAGTAGGTCTGGTGCAAGTGTCACTCGAGAGGTCGATCATGCTCACGCATTCGCGTTTTGAGCGGGGGAGCCTGTCGGCTTGAGTTGGGCCAGTTCGCTGGCAGTGGGCGGGTCATGGACCGGGTCAGGATGGTCGCTCGGCCGCGACCATAGCTCTTTGCGCCACTCGTCGGCAAAACGCTGAGCCAACGTCTCGTGGGCGTAGTAGCGTCGGTTGCTGCGGGCCTTCGGGTCCACAATCTGCAGATGACCAAGCTCGTGGAGAAAGACGTCATAGAGCATGAAGCGGCGCACGGCCAGTTCGGGCCACTGCTGGCCGCGGCGGGCTCCGAAGGTGCGGGCCGACTGCGTTCCGCACAGAAAGCGCGTCAGGCTGACCCGAGGGGGCAGGGCGCACAACGAGATCTCGCGACGGCCGCCGGTGACGTAGCCCAGGACCCGACCGCCCCGACTGCGATCGACGAAATGAATCGCGCGCAAACGGACGTAGGTCTCGGGGGGCAGGCGCTCGAGGACGACCTCGATGTCTTCGGGGGTCAGAACATGGCGGCGGTCGGCTCCGGTAGGCTTCTCATAGAATCTCATGAGACAAATATTACCTGTACCAAAGCCCGTTTGTCAACGCGGCCGCTTATCGGGCCAGGGCGACCACTGGTCTGCTCTCGAGCCCGTGACCACCGGAGCGGTGTAAGCTCAGATGAGCGGTCCCAGCCTCAACGGCTCTCTATCGCTAGCTCCGGGCTCGGGGGCGACGCATGGCTAGCGAGAAAAGGTGGGGCAATCGCACCGGAGCCGGGTAGCGCCAGCGACCCGGCTCCTCTTCTTGCATCCCCGTGAAGCAACCATAGGGCGAGTAATCGAACTCGCGAAACCGTTCCAGGGTCAGATGCCTCAGCAACGGGTCCAGGATGTCCTCCAGCGAATGGCTCCAGAAATGCTCCTCACGCTCGGCCAGGTCGCCCGCGTAGCTGCCCGTCACTGTCTCGTGATAACCGCGATGAAAGTATTCATAGGCGAGCTGGCCGGTTTCGAAGTCGAGCATCATCAGGGCCGGATGAAACTCGACCACATAGAACAGACCCCCCGGGGCCAGGTGCCGGACCACCACCTCGGCCCATCGGTCGAGGTCGGGCAGCCATCCGAGCACACCGTAAGAAGTGAAGACGATGTCGAAGGTTTGGCCCAGCTCGAGGGCCAGCACGTCCGATTCGACAAACTCCGCAGCCAGGTCGAGGTCTCTGGCCATCTGCCGGGCGGCCGCGAGGGCAACCGAAGAAAAGTCCACGCCGGTGACCCGCGCTCCGCGGCGGGCCCAACCCAGAGTATCCTGGCCAAAGTGGCACTGCAGGTGCAGTAGACTCTTGCCCCGCACCGGACCCACCGCCTCGACTTCGATCGAGTTGAGCGAGCAGCGCCCGGCCCGGAAGGCCTGATTGTCATAGAACTTCGAGTGGAGGTGGACCGGCACCCGCAAATCCCAGGCGCGACGGTTGGTCAGCAGTCTTTCGTCCATAGTCGGGCCTTCGACGCGCCGGGGCCTGGAGCCTCACGAAGAGGAGAGAACGCGGCTGCGGCACGAAGCCCATCCCATGCGCGATGTGGCCGACCAACAAGAGGCGGGCTGAGCACAATTTCTCTCTCGAGACGTGCCATGCTCACGGCCTTCACCCCGCTCTTGCTGATGGGGCTTGGTCTGGTCGTGTTGGCCTGGTGGACGGGGCTACGCCCGGCCGAAGAGGCTATCTTAAAAGACGCCGAACAGCATCAGCAGCGCCTGGTCGACGCGGCCTCTGAATTCGTGGAAGGACGACGCCACCTGCTCGAAATCCTGGCGCGCCGCCCGGAACTGGCCAGGGGCACCCCCGAAAGCGCCCTGCCCATTCTGCGCCAGGAAGAGCTTGCCCTTAAGGGATTGTTCGAAGGCCTCTACTTCGACAGCCTGGATGGCACCGTGTATTCCGCCCAGGGCAAGCCCTTCTCGGTGGCCGACCGTCCCTATTTCGCACGTGTGCTCAAAGGCCTGGCAGTCAACGAAGTGCTGGTGAGCCGGGCGACGAGACGCCCGGTTCTGCTCGAAGTGGTGCCCGTCACCTCGAACGGCAAACTGGTAGCGGCCCTGGCCGGGACCGTGGTGCTGGACGACTTTCTCGAGAAACTCTCGGCCGAATCGGGCCTGGGTGAACTCAAGCTGGGGCTGGTGACTCCCGAGCAGGTTCTTGCCGGGCCGGCCATCTTCCAGCAGTTGAAGGGAAACGGCCGCCAGGAACTCGCCACCGAAGACGGTGTCATGCTCGCCTGGTCGTCACCGGTTCCCGAGGTGGCCTGGCGAGTCGTGGTCGCGGTTCCGCAACAGGCGCTGCTGGGCCGAGTTCGCAACCTCTGGCTGGGGTTTGTCGTCTGCGCCGCGCTGGCCTTTTTGTTGGCTGGCACCATGGCCTGGAGAATGCAGCAGGTCATGGTGGGGCCGATCGAAGAGATCACGGCTTCACTGGGAACCTACCAAGGCAAAGGCGAACTTGCCCTGCCTGAGGTGGGCCCACCCGAACTAGCCAATCTGGCGGGCACCCTCAACCAGATGTCGTCGCGGGTCGAGTCCGAGACCGCTCGCCGAGTCGAAGTCGAACATCAACTGGCCGCTCTGGCCCAACAAGAAAGTCTCGGCCGACTGGCCGGCTCGATCGCCCACGATTTCGGCAACCTGCTTTCGGGCATCCTCAATCTGGCCGGGTTAGCCCTCGAAGAGGCCCATGGCTCGGCGAGCAAAGATCTGGAAACCATCGTGACCGCTTGCGAACAGGGCGAGGCCCTGGTCAGGCAACTCAGGGAGTACGCGCGACCTCAGCCAGCTAGCGAAGAGGCTTTCGAGTTCGACCGCCTGCTGGCCGGCTGGCAACCAAACCTGGCTGCCCTGCTGCCCGACTCGGTCGAGTTCACCCTCGAGACCGGGGCCGGCCCGGCCAGGGTCAAGACCGAGCCCAACCGACTCTTTCAAGCCGTGCTCAATCTGTGCAGCAACGCCCGTGATGCCATGCCCGAAGGTGGCAAGCTCAACCTGAGGTCGAGCGCGGATCGTGAGACGGTCAGACTGAGCGTGTCGGACACAGGTCCGGGGGTCGCGGTCGAAAATCGGGAGAGAATCTTCGAGCCCTTCTTCACCACCCGGGCCAAGAAGGGCGGCACGGGCCTGGGCCTGGCCACCTGTAAGCGTATCATCACGGCCCACGGAGGAGTCATTCACGTCGAAGAAGGGCCAGGAACGACCTTTACGGTCTGTCTGCCGCGGGCGGAGTGAGCATGGATACGGTCCTGATGCTACATAGCGGTGGCCTGACTGGACGCCAATGGCGCCGGGTCGCGTCGTTTCTCGAGGGCTATCGACTGTTGACTCCCGACTTTTTGGGCTGCGGGCAAAACCCGCCCTGGCCCGCTGAGCAAGAGTTTCATTTCGAGCTGGATCTGGCCGCCCTCGAGCCTTTGCTTGACCGGCCGCTTCACCTGGTGGGCCATTCTTACGGCGGCTTTCTGGCTCTACAGCTAGCTCGCCGCCATCCCGAACTGGGGCTGAGTCTGAGCCTGTATGATCCGGTGGCATTCGGGGTCTTGCACAGCACGGCCGACCCCGAAGGTCTGGCCGATCTCGAGCGGGTGGCCAGCCAACCTCTTTTCGGCGACCTCGAGCGGGGTGGCGGCCCCGAGTGGCTGGAGCTGTTCGTCGACTACTGGAATGGTCCGGGCGGCTGGCAAGCCATGGCCGAGCCAGCCCGCCAGGCCTTTCTCGAGGTGGGCCGCAAGGTATTCTTCGAGGTGCGTTCCCTGTCGGCCGATCGCACCGGACTGGCCGATTATGCCAACCTGACCATGCCGGTGTTGCTCATGACGGGCGAGCAGACCCCTGCTTCGGCGCGGCGGGTGTGCGCCTTGCTGGCCGATTCTCTGCCCCGCGCTCGCCATCTGGTCATCGAGGGCGCCGGCCACATGGGCCCCATCACCCACGCCGAGGCGGTGGGCCGGGCCATCGCCAGTCAGCTGAGCGGATAGGCTTCGAGCCACTGCTCGATCAGCTGGTCGCGACCGCGCTCCAGGGCCTTATCGATCTTGGCCAGACCGTTAGCCATCATCAGCATCGAGAATCCCCCCGCCGCTGCAGCCAAAAAGCCCAGCGGACTAAATGCTCCCACCGCCAGACCGGTCAAGGCCATTCCACCAGCCGCCTTCATCTTGGTGCGATGCCAGTCCCAGTCGATCAGGCTCAGGTCATAATCGGCCGCTCTCAATACCTGCGAGACCTGCAGGCACACAGCCTGGCGCAGGGGGTCCAGCTCGTCCTCGTTGAGGCCAAAGCCGGTCAGATCGGTGCGGATATGATCAGCGTTGGCCAGGACATTGAGCGAGACGGTAGACTTCGTTAAAGCGAATTCCTCTTGCTGGACCACGACCCCCCGACGAATCCACGACAGGCAAGAAGCCGTCGGGAAAGATTCCCAGTTGCTGTTCCTCCCGGACGACACCAAATCGGCGTGGGCGCTGACCAGGACCGCCGCCGTGGGCTTCATCCCATTCGGGACGGTGGTCCGAAACGATCCCGAGAGCTTCTGCAGCTCTTGCTGGGCCGGCTGGGCCACCCTCAATCCGGTCTCGGTCGCCGGAGGGATGGCCAGTGGCATCTGGCCAGGCACTTGCAACCAGTGCAGAGACAGCGGGTGATTGCGGGCCGTAAATCCGTGCGTCGCCGAGAACTGGAAGCCGTCGACGCGCCGCGAGTCCACTCGCAACTCCAGCGGCATGGTGAACAACGAAGCCCCGATCACCTTTAGCAGCGAGGCGTTGTAGAGAGCCGCCTGAACATCGCGCAGCAGGGGCAGCCCCTTGCCCTCGCTGACGGTTCGGTGCGAGACATCGATGGTCAGTCTGGGGCCGGTGGCCCCCTCCACCCGGGCCAATCCGAATCCATCCCAGTAGAGCGCCGCCGACTGCCCCGGTAGACTCAAGCGAAAAGGGCGATGGTGGCCGATGCCCACCGACCAGAGCCCCGCTCGGAGCAGGTCCAGGCCTTCGTCGGCGCACGGTGACGGGTCGAAGAAGCTGCTCTCGAACTCGTCGTTGGTCCAGCACCGGCGGGGATCGAGGCTGATCTCGGTCTCGCTGCGCCCTTGCTTGAGGTCGAGATAGTGGCTGTCCAACACCGTGGCCGCTTGGGCCAACTTCAGGATCCAGGCCTCGGGATAGGGCAACCCGAACCGGGCAATCTTCTCGAGGGCCTTCTCGCGATGCATCGTAAAGCGGCCCGGAAAGACAGCTTCTCCCCCTTGATACTGCTGCTGCAGCAATCGCTCGAGCGGTGACGACATGGTGCCGTTTTTCGCGGCCGAGGGTTTTCAGTCCCGCGACTATGCTCGGCCTCATTCTCGAACACCCTTTCGAGTCGCCCAAAATCGGCCGGAATTCCCCATAAAATCGGGCGTTCCGCTTATTGCCAAGAGGCCCCGAAGTTGTCTATAATGATCGAGCCGGGATCTCCCGGCCGAGCCAACCGACCGCCTACTCTAGTTCCTTTTTGACCACTCAAACCGACTCCTGGCTACTGCATTGCCTGCAACCAGCCACGACCACAACTTAGAGAACCTACTACACTGAAAAAAATTCAAGGAGAAATGGATTGTCTGAAGAGCTGAACGAAGTCAACGCCAGCGACGAAGCCGAAGTGGCCGAAGCCACTGAAGAGACCGAGGTAGCCGAAGAAGTCGAGGTAGCTGAAGAAGCCGAGGCGAGTGAAGAGGCCGAGGCCGCCGAAGAGGCGGAGGCCGCAGAAGAGGTAGCCGAAGAAGCCGAGGCCACCGAAGAAGCCGAGGCCACCGAAGAAGCCGAGGCCACCGAAGAAGCCGAGGCCGCCGAAGAAGCCGAGGCCGCCGAAGAGGCGGAGGCCGCAGAAGAGGTAGCCGAAGAAGCCGAGGCCACCGAAGAAGCCGAGGCCGCCGAAGAGGCGGAGGCCGCAGAAGAGGTAGCCGAAGAAGCCGAGGCCACCGAAGAGGCGGAGGCCGCTGAAGAGGTAGCCGAAGAAGCCGAGGCCGCCGAAGAGGCGGAGGCCGCTGAAGAGGTAGCCGAAGAAGCCGAGGCCACCGAAGAGGCGGAGGCCGCTGAAGAGGTAGCCGAAGAAGCCGAGGCCACCGAAGAGGCGGAGGCCGCTGAAGAGGTAGCCGAAGAAGCCGAGGCCACCGAAGAGGCGGAGGCCGCTGAAGAGGTAGCCGAACTCGAGAAGAAACCGGCCCACGAGGTTGCCGAGGACGACGAAGGCGAAGCCGAAGAGGCTGCCTAATCGAGGCGAGGGCGGCCGAGCCGCCCTCGTCTGGCCAGGGGCCCGGGCCCAAGTTGCGAATTCCCACGAGTATGACGCTTTCATACTCGTGGGAATCGGTCGAGTATTCTGACCGTCATCCCCTTTGGGGCGGCGACCAGATCACCGTGCATTCGGATGGCCGGGTGGAAATTCTCCAGGCTCCGCCAGGCAACGTGCAAGAGCGGCGGTTCGAGTTTCGCCTGGAGCAGCCCGTGCCGGCCCTTGAGGTCGGCAGCGGGGTGTTCATGCCAGCGCTACTCCCGCCCGACTCGACCATCCTCCAGCTGACCTTCGTGACCGCCGACGGTCCGCAGCACACCCGATGGTATGAGCACGCGACCGACCTGCCGGGCTGGCTGGTCGAGGCCCGGCGCTGGCTCAAATCGCTGATCCCCAAGAGCTGACCGGGTTCACCCCGCGATTCTCGGTGTGAAGTGGCCAAATCGAGGTTCACCCCGCGATTCTCGGGGTGAAGTGCCCAAATCGGGGTTCACCCCGCGATTTCTCGGTGTGAAGTGCCGAAATCGGGGTTCACCCCGCGATTCTCGGGGTGAAGCGGCCAAAAGCGGGTTCACCCCGCGATTTCTCGGTGTGAAGCGACCAAAAGCGGGTTCACCCCGCGATTCTCGGGGTGAAGTGCCCAAAAGCGGGTTCACCCCGCGACTTCTCGGTGTGAAGCGGCCAAATCGAGGTTCACCCCGCGATTCTCGGTGTGAAGGGCCCCAGCCCCGAGAAGCCCCCCGATTTCGCCGCCGAAAGCCACCGAAGCCGGGTTCGCCGCCGAGAATAAGCCCGCCCGCGGCCCGTCGCCGCTCGACCCGACTTCCGTGTGGAAGTGGGCTCCCCCCGATTTCGCCGCCGAAAGCCACCGAAGCCGGGTTCGCCGCCGAGAATAAGCCCGCCCGCGGCCGTCGCCGCTCGACCCGACTTCCGTGCGGAAGTGGGCTCACGCCGCGATTTCGCCGCCGAAAGCCACCGAAGCCGGGTTCGCCGCCGAGAATAAGCCCGCCCGCGGCCGTCGCCGCTCGACCCGACTTCCGTGTGGAAGTGGGCTCCCCCCGATTTCGCCGCCGAAAGCCACCGAAGCCGGGTTCGCCGCCGAGAATAAGCCCGCCCGCGGCCGTCGCCGCTCGACCCGACTTCCGTGCGGAAGTGGGCTCACGCCGCGATTTCGCCGCCAAGAGCGACCGAAGCCGGGTTCGACGCCGAGAATAAGCCCGCCCGCGGCCGTCGCCGCTCGACCCGACTTCCGTGCGGAAGTCGGCTCCCCCGAGATTACGCCGCCAAGAGCGACCAAAAGCGGGTTCACCCCGCGATTTCTCGGTGTGAAGCGGCCAAATCGAGGTTCACCCCGCGATTCTCGGTGTGAAGGGCCCCAGCCCCGAGAAGCCCCCCGATTTCGCCGCCGAAAGCCACCGAAGCCGGGTTCGCCGCCGAGAATAAGCCCGCCCGCGGCCGTCGCCGCTCGACCCGACTTCCGTGCGGAAGTGGGCTCACGCCGCGATTTCGCCGCCAAGAGCGACCGAAGCCGGGTTCGACGCCGAGAATAAGCCCGCCCGCGGCCGTCGCCGCTCGACCCGACGTCCGTGCGGAAGTGGGCTCACGCCGCGATTTCGCCGCTCGACCCGACGTCCGTGCGGAAGTGGGCTCACGCCGCGATTTCGCCGCTCGACCCGACTCCCGTGCGGAAGTCGGCTCCCCCGAGATTACGCCGCCAAGAGCGACCGAAGCCGCGTTCGCGGCCGAGAATAAGCCCGCCCGCGGCCGTCGCCGCCGAGTAGTTCCAGCTGGAGACCGACGAAGTCCGACCCGTCGCCGCTCGGTCCGACTCCCGTGCGGAAGTGGGCTCCCCCGCGATCTCGCCGCCAAGAGCGACCAAAGCCGGGTTCACCCCGCGATTCTCGGTGTGAAGTGCCCAAAAGCGGGTTCACCCCGCGATTCTCGGTGTGAAGTGCCCAAATCGTGGTTCACCCCGCGATTTCTCGGGGTGAAGTGCCCAAAAGCGGGTTCACCCCGCGATTTCTCGGGGTGAAGTGCCCAAAAGCGGGTTCACCCCGCGATTCTCGGTGTGAAGTGCCTCAGCCCCGAGAAGCCCCGCGATTTCGCCGCCGAGAATAAGCCCGCCCGCGGCCCGTCGCCGCTCGACCCGACTTCCGTGCGGAAGTGGGCTCCCCCGCGAGTTCGCCGCCAAGAGCGGCCCCCCGCCGCGGGCCGGTTAGCAGGATGGCCCAAAGAGCCGGGGGAAACGGCTTGGTGATGACGCTGTTTTCCGAGGCCCTCTGAGAGAGCTGTGGCCATGGCTTTTGGTAGTGGCCGGCGCGGCGGCGTTGCTGCTGCGGCCTTCGGCTGGTTTGCAGCCGACCCATGTGGCCCTGGCCCTGGCGGTGGTGGCCACCGATCTGGCGTTCTTGCTGGCCGGCACCCACCGCTTTTCGCGGGTTGCGCCGGGGTTGTCGCTGGCCGCGCTATACCTGGGCCCGGCGGCCGGGGCGGCGGCGTGGGTGGGATTGCTGGTGGGCAGTCTGGTGCTGCTCTTGCAGGTCGGCACCAAGGGGCTGGGCGACTGCGCCCGCGGGCTGATCCCGCCGTTGGCCGCCTTTCTGGTGGCCACCACGGCCGCTCCCGGCAAGCTGCTGGTGGCCTTCGAGGTCTATCTGGTGCTGGCTCTGCTGTTGCCCACCCACAGTCCGGTCTTTCGTAACGACTTTCTGGTCTTGCTGGCCACTCCCGGACTGGCTCTGGCGCTGGGCCCGGCCCTGGCCGAGCGCAACCCGATGATGTTGGCCATCGTGCCTTTAGCCATGGCCGCGGGATGTTTGCGAGAAGACGGCTTCGACTCGCTGCGGCGGCTGCGGGCCTCGGTGGACCGACTGCGCTCGCAACGCCAGGCTTTGCAAGAAACCCGGGGGGAGTTACGCCAGGCCAGGGCGGTGGCCCGCCAGGCCACCGTCGAACGCCAACGCCTGGAACGGCTGCTAGAAGCCGCCACCCGCATGGCCGCCGTGTTGGATGAAGGCGAGATTCGGCGGGCCTTCGAGGCCAGTTTGCCGGGCTTGCTGCCGGGGGTTCGGGTGGTCTGGGGCGGCAGCGGCGGGGTGAGTCTGGATGGCGGCAGCCTGCTGGCCGACCAATGGCCGGGCGAGTCGCGCCAGCTGGCCGATGTGCTGGCCGGGATGCTGGCCGTCAGCCTCGACAAAGCTCGCCTGCACCAACAGGTGGTCGAGGCTCTCGAAGAGACCCATCGCTCGCAGGCCCAGATGCTGGCCAACAGCCGACTGGCTGCCATCGGCCGCCTGGCGGCCGGAGTGGCCCACGAGCTGAATACTCCCCTGGCCGCCATTCGACTGGCAGCCGAGTATATCGATATGGTGGTGGATTCGCAGTCCCGCGAGAAGGTCAATCCGCGCCTGGAGTTGATCACGCGCTCGGTGGACAAGTCGCAACAGACGGTGGCTCGCTTGCGCTCCTATGCCCGCCCCGAGCAGAGCGAGCAGCCAGACCAGGAGTTCGTCGTGGCCGAGGTGATCGAAGACGCTCTGACCATGCTCGACCACCGCCGCAGCCAGGTGGGGGTCGAACTGACCACCGAACTCGATGCCGAGGCGCGCCTGGTGGGCCAGCCGGTCGAGTTCTATAGCCTGGTCAGCAACCTGGTGCTCAATGCCTGTGACGCCCTCATCGACCAACCCCGGCGCGTGGTGCGAGTCGAGCTGCGGCAGACCGGGGGCGCGCTCGAGCTGGTGGTGGAAGACAGCGGTCCGGGGGTCGAGCCCGAACTCGCGCCCCATGTGTTCGAGCCGTTCTTCACCACCAAGGCCCTGGGGGCGGGCACCGGCCTGGGCTTGTATCTCGGCCGGCAGGCCGCCGAGGCCCACGGTGGCAGCCTCGAGCTCGAACCGGGTCAACTGGGTGGAGCCCGCTTCGTGGCTCGTTGGCCTAGCTCAGAGCGATGACCTGGTAGATCGGCAACAGACAGGCCAGCACCACCAGACCGACGCCGCCTCCTAGAAAGAGCATCATGGCTGGCTCGACCAGGGCGATCAGGCGCTGGCTGCGCAGGCTGATCTCTTCATCCAGGATGGAGGCTCCGGCCTGCAAGAGGCGAGGCAGACGACCGCTCTCCTGACCCACGATCATGGCCTGGGCGAACATGGGCGTGAAGCCGTCCAGGCAATTGACCAGTTCTTCGCCGTTGCGCAGACCCTGGGCCGAGCTGGCCAGCGAACTGCCCAGGCCACGATGTCCACACGAAAGGGCCACCGCCTCCAGGGCATCCACCAGGGGAACGCCAGCCTCGCTGGCCAACGAAAGGTCTTTGCAGATTCGGGCCAGGGCATCACAGCGCAACAGCTCTCCTACCTGAGGCAGGCGGTCGAGCACGGCCTCGCGGGTCTTGATAAACGACGACGGCTCGAGGCGGGCCCAGACCAGGCCGGCCAGCACCGGAGCCAGAGCCAGGCCGACCAGGACGAAGCGACCCTGGTAAAGGCCCATCAGCAGGCGAGTCGGCCAGGGCGGGGTGACTCCGAAGCCGGTGACCACCTCGAGAATCCGCGGCAAAAAAAGCCACACCAACAGGCCGCAGATCAGGGTCGAGACGAGGGCCACGCCGATGGGATAGCTCAGGGCGGCGCGCAACTCGCGCTGGCGCCGGTCGTTGTCTTGAGCCCGGCGGGCCAGCTGCTCGAGGGACTGCACCAGGGCTCCGGTTCGCTCGGCCAGGCGAAGATAGCCCAACGACCAGCGGTCGAACTCGTTGGGATAGGCCGAAAAGGCGGCGGCCAGGCCGAAGCCGCGCTGAAAGCGGCCGAGCAACCCCCGGGCCAGGCTCGAGAACGCCTCGCCCGATTCGCCCAGAATCTCGAGACCCTCCTGCAAAGTCAGGCCGGCTCCCACCAGCACGCTCAACTGGGTGAGAAAATCGCGCAGGGCCTCGCGGTCAAGTTGTGGAGCCTGTTCCGGTTGCATGCTATAATTCCACCATGCGTCGACGGGGTTACGTGATTGGGTTGGCTTTGATGATCGTGATGATCGCCATGTTCCTGTCCACCGCCCTGCTATCCCGTCTAGAGAGTTTGCACCGCAGCGGGGTTTTCCTGGCGGGCTCGGCCCAGGAGGGGCTGACCGCCCACGCGGCCGCCGCGGTGGTGTTGGACAACCTCAACCAGCTGGGTAGCCTGGCGGCCGTCAACTTTCCGGTGACCGGGCAGGTCGAGGGGGTCGATTATCGGGCCGAACTCGTGCCCGACCCCGACCATCCCAACATCTTCCACCTCACCGCCCAGGTCGGGGCCAGCCGCTATCACATGGTGCTGCATCAAGAGCCCGAAGTGCAAAATCTGGCCTATTCGCGCGTGCGCACCACCGAAGACACTTTCTTTACCTGGGATCTCTCCAGCGGCAGCTGGGTTCCCCTCCCCGATCCGCCCTCGTTGGGTTACTCTTCGGACCAGTGGCTGTCGCTCGAGAGCACGGCCAACTTGAGCGGCGACTATTTCGTGGTGCGCGAGGTTACGGGGCTGACCAACGCCCTGTTCCAACACCACAAGGGCGACGGTTGGAAAGAGCTGCCCATGCCCGAAGGCTGGATCCCCAACGCTCTCAGCGACGTGCTGGCCGCCGACGAAAGCAAACTTTACGCCGTGGGCGCCGACAAGGTCAACGTCTACGACCTCGAGAGCGAGACCTGGTCCGACGCTCCGGCTCCGCCAGCCCAAATCTACAACGCCGAGGGTGAACTGGTGCCCGTCGGCTCGGTTGGTCCCACCATGACCCGGGTCTCGTCGCGCGACGGGCGACTGCTGCTCGAGCGGTCTTACTGGGTGGCTCCCGGCGGTACCCCCGACATGCCCGCTCCTGAAATCATGATGCAGAGTCATTCGACGCTGATGGTGCTCGACGGAACCGAATGGACGATCCTGCCGGCCCTGCAAAACTCCTACGGCAAGCTGGCCCGGGCCCAGAGCCTGGCCATGGGTCCCAAGGGCGCGGTCATGGTCACCATGGCCGACGACGGTTACAAATTGCTGGCCCTGGATGCCGACCAGTGGAGCCCGACCCCCGAGCTGCCCGAACCGCTCAAGAGTGAGGGCGGCGAGCTGTTTGTCGACGCCGAGGGCCGGCCCTGGCTGTTCGGTGGCGGCGGTGGTCCGGGCGCGGCCAGCTCGAGCAGCCTCTATCGCGGCGACCTCGAGATGCAGGATTGGAGTTCTCAACCACTGCCCCCGGGTGAAAACGAAGAAGTGGAGATCGGGGGTTTTCCCGATGAGGCCCAGTCGGCTTTCCAGGCGACCGTGGGCTATTAGCCTGCTCGAGTTGGTGATGGCCCTGGCCTTTTGCGGCCTGGCCTTGCTGGCGGTGGTGGGATTGCAGGCGCGCTATCAACAGGCGCTGGTGAAAGACGACCTGCGCAGCCAGGCCGAAGCCGTGGCCCAGTCGTTGCTGCAACGAGCCGAAGCCAGTCTGCGCACCGACTTCGCGGTCAGCGTCGACCAGCCGCGCCAGCTGGTGGCCCCCGGATTCGAGGCCGAGGTGGCCAGCCAGCAACCCACTCCCGGCACCAAAAAGGTCGAAGTGACCGTGTATTTTCAGGATCGACAAGGAGCGCAGACGGCCCGTCTATGGTGCATCTACAGCGACAAGGAGTAACCCTGGTCGAGATGATGGTGGTGGCCGCCCTGATCACCCTGGTCATGGTGTTTCTGGCCCTGTCGTTGCGCCAATCTCAGGCCGCCCACCGCCACGGCGAGCAGACCGTCGACCAGCAGATGGCGCTGAAGCTGGCCCGGGTGCGCCTGACCAACCTGCTCTCGCAGGGCCGGGTCACCGCGCCGGCCAACGTGGGCGAGGTGGCCACCGAACTCGAGGTGGCCCGCTATCGTTACGCCGGAGACCTGATCGAGGTGGATGCCCAGGGCAACCCCCAGACCGACCCTCCGGTGCGGGTCGAGCTGGTTGATGGCACCCTCACCGAACAGGGCGCTTCAGGAGCGCAGGTGCTGAGCCGATTAGGCGACGAGGGCACCTTCACGGTCGAGCGACTGGGTCCCAACCTGGTCAGCTTCTCGGTGACCTCAGGCCACCACAGCCTCTATCTCGAACTGGTCGCTCGCTGAGGATTTAACAACCTCTTCGGGTTTCTCCAAGTAAAAATCCAAGTAGCCCCTTCGATAATCGGGACAACAAGTTCGAGGAGGAAACCCAAGCATGTTCCCGATTTCGTCTCCATCCCAGGTCCATTTCGACTATCGCTACGACGCCTGTGCGCCGGCCCCGCCGTCGCCCTCACCGGTCAACTACCACGACCAGCTCGGTTGCAGCCCCCTGGGCCAGAGGCTCAACCTTTCGGATCAGCTGGCCTGTGGCTTCGGAGGCTTCAACGGCAACGACGTGCAGCTGGGCTGGGGCGGCCCCGGCAACGACTTCATCAGCCAGTGGGGAGGCCCCGGCCACGACTTTCAGTGGGCTGGCGGCGGTCGCGGCGATGACCAGATCGCCCAGCGCGGCGGCTGGGGCAACGACTTCCAGCTGGCGCGCGGAGGCCGGGGCGACGACCACATCCTCCAGCGCGGCGGCCGGGGCAACGACACCCAGCTGGCTCGCGGAGGCCGGGGCGACGACCACATCCTCCAGCGTGGCGGTCCCGGTCACGACCTGCAGTTTGCCGGCGGCGGTCGCGGTGATGATCACATCGTGCAGCGCGGAGGCCGGGGCAACGACGTGCAGTTCGCCCGCGGCGGTCGCGGTGACGACCACATCGTGCAGCGCGGCGGCCGCGGCAACGACCTGCAGGTGGCCCGGGGCGGACGCGGCGATGACCGCATCGTGCAGCGGGGCGGGGGCGGCAACGACCGCATCAACTATCGGGCCAGCCGGGGCCAGGACAAAGCCGTCATCAATGGTGGCAAAGGCGACGACCAGGCCGTCATCCGGGCCGGCAACAAGAACATGACCGTGGTCGACGGCAAAGGCAAGGTGCTCTATCAACAGGGCGAAGGCGGCAGCGTCGTCAAGGTCAAGAACGTCGAAGACCTCAAGGTGGTCGGCAAAGGCGGCAAGACCGTTTACCAGAGCTAGAGGTGCTGCCGTTTCCACCTGGAACGGTTGGCCATGGCGCCCAGCATTCTCGTGCTCGAAGACAATGACGAGATGCGCCGCATCATGGCCGACGTGCTCGAGGCTCAGGGCTATCAGGTCACCGCCGTAGCCCGCGGCCTCGAGGCGGTCGAGGCGGCCGCCCAGGACCACTTCGACCTGATCGTGGCCGACATCGTGCTCGACGGCATGAATGGGCTCGAGGCGGTGGAAATGACCCGCCGTCATCAGCCCGAGATCGGCACCCTCATCGTCTCTGGCTATGCCACCCCCGAGAACCTCAGTCGGGCCCGCGCCCTCAACACGGGCGGCATCCTGCGTAAGCCGTTCGAACTCAAGCAGTTCGTGGGTCTGGTGCAAGAGCAACTGGCTCACCGTCAGCGCGAAGAGCGCAGCGAAAGTACCGGCTCGAGCGCTCGCGACGATCTGTTGTGGGCCCTCGAGGCACTGGCGAGGGCGGCCGATGAGCCGGCCCGGGCGCAGAGCGCCGCCCAGATTCGAGGCCGGACCGAGCGACTCGCGCGGGCCGCCGGCCTGTCCGAGCAGGTGGCCCACGAGTTGGGCCTGGCGGCGGTGCTGGCCACCGGACTCGAGGTGCCCCCCGAGTTCTATCAAGACCACAGCCTGTTACCGGCTTTGAAGACCGCCCTGCGCCACCTGCACCATCCCTGGGACCTCGAGCTCACTCCCCCCCTGGAGGCCCGGGTGGTAGCGGTCACCAAAATGGCGGCCGAGAGCGACTGGGCCTCGGGACCCGAACTGGCCCGCCAACATCCGGGCCGGCTCGATCCCGAGCTGTTGCGGTTGTATCAGAATCTAGCCGACGAGCCAGTGGCCTCGCGGCCCCGCCCGGCGCCGGCCCAGCGCAGTCGCAACCTGCTCTCGCTGGCCCGGGCCCTGGTCGAGGTGGGCGACCACACCAGCGCCGAGCGCGCCTATCGCGAGGTGCTGGCCAGCGGAGTCACTCGCGAGGCGGTGCTGGCCCTGCTGGGTCTGGCCCGGCTAGGTCAGGCCGACGCCTCCGAGGCGGTGGCCCTGGCCCGCAAACTGGGCCCCGTACTCTTCGCCGAGACCTTGCTAGAAAGCGGCTTGCTGCTCTTTTCCCAGGGCCAGACCGAAGCCGCCGAGCGCTTACGCCAGGCCGCCACCGAACTCGACCGGCTCGGCCTTGAAGGCGGCCTGGCCCGGGCCGCGGTGGCCCTTTTGCGCCTGGGCGAGTCGCTGGCCAACCAGCGTCTCGGTGCCATTCTCGCAGCCCTGACCGACCCCCGCTACGCCGACGAGATCGGCGCCTCGGCCCACTGGCTGGTGGGCGAGGCCTTGCAGCTCTTGCCCTCGCTACCCCTCGAATGCCAGGCCCCGATCGCTCGCCTGGCCAGCCACTATCCCGACTACAGCCTGCAGGCTCTCGACCAGCTGCCCGGCCCTGCCAAACTGGCCCTGATAGCCCAATTCGAGCAGTACGCACCGCCCGAGCTGCTCGAACGCCTGGGCCGCGACCCCGACCCCGAAGTGCGACAGCAAGCCGCCCGACTGCACCAGACGACCGCTCCCACTCCGCTCATTCGGGTGCGCTCGTTTGGACTGTTCGAGGTCTTCGTGGGCGAAGAGCCCATCACCGAAAAGCAATGGAAGACCAAGAAGACCAAGTTCTTTCTGGCCTTTCTGGCCAGCCAGTGGGGTCGTCCCGTCTCGGAAGACCAGGTCATGGATGCCTTCTGGCCAGGCGACCGCAACAAGGGCAAGCAGAATCTCTATTGGGCCACTTCGGTGGCCCGCCGTTGCCTGCGGGTCGAGCCGGGTCCCGAGCTGCTCGAGCGGCGCCACGAGACGCTGCTGCTCAACCCCGAGGTGCCCCACTTTCACGACCTCGACGAGTTCGAGGCCGCCTATCAGGCCGGGCGCGAAGCCCAGTCGCAGGGCCGCGTTAGCCAGGCGCGGGCGGCTTATCGTCGCATGGGAGGCTACTACACGGCCACCTACCTCGAAGGCTATTACCAGGATTGGGCCGTGCGCCGGCGCGACCAGGTCGAGCAGACGGCCCTCGACGGCTTCTGTCGCCTGGCCGAATGCAGCCTGGCCGAACAAGACCCGCGCGAGGCCTTAGAAGCCGCCTCGCGCGCCCTGGACCTTGACGCCTGTCGCCAGGAGGCTCATCTCTTAGCCATGCAGGCGTATCTCGCGCTGGGCCAGCCCGAGGCCGCCATCGACCAGTTTCGGACCTGCGAACGGGCCCTGCGCGAAGAGTATGACATCGAGCCCAACACCTCGCTGCTCGAGGCCTATCAGCGGGCTCGCCTGCACTCTTAGTGATGCCAGCGGCGCAGGTTCTTGGCCGCCTCGGCCGACAGCCCCAGGAGCGGAATGTCGTGTTCTAGCTGCTGAGCATCGCCGTGGCCGCCCAGATAGCCGTTGACCCGGGTCACCGCCGTCGAGTTGATGAAGTCGCGCAAGTTGGGATAAAGCCGCGTATACTCGCGGGCCACCTGGGGAGTCTGGCGCAGGTAATACTTCTGATGATAATCCTCGGCCAGGTGAAAGGTCATGGGCACCACCTCGACGGTCACCTTCTGGCCCAGCCGCGCCTCTATCGCCTGCTTGCTGGCCAGGGCCGCATCACGCTGGGCAGCAGTGTGATAGAGGATGAGGTTGGCGTACTGGCGCGAGTAGGGAGTCTCGGTCGGATCGACCTGGCTCCAGAAGAGTTCGAGCAACTCTTGATAGCTGACCACCTGGGGATCGAAATCGAGCTGGACCGACTCGGTGTGATCTTCGAGGTCGTGATAGGTCGGATGCTTGGCCCGACCGCCACCATAGCCGACGCGGGTTCTGAGCACTCCGGGGACACTCCCGAACCGGGAGTCAGGGCCCCAGAATCAGCCCAGGGCAAAGGTGGCTGTCTGAAAGTCGACGGGCGCGGCCTGGTCGATCTTGGGCAAGTCGTCGAGGGTGAACGAGCCGCTCAGCCCCTGAGGCGGACGGCACACGCCCTCGGCGCAATCGTCGGGCTCGGCCCGGGCCAGGCGCCAGCCCACCGTAGCGGCCAGCACCAGCACCATGAGAAGAAGAGTCTTGGAAGTCGTGGTCACATCACTGTAACGGTCAGACGCGGGCGGAAGTTCCCGGGATGGTATAACGCAGCTCGACCACGCCGTTCTCATAGGCGGTCACGTCTTTGAGATGCAGCGGCTGCTCGCGCGCGCCCCCGCCCAGCAGCGACACGCCGTCGCCCAGGGCGACCGGCAAGACCGACACGCGTAGCTCGTCAGCCAGCCCCAGCCGCAGAAACTCGCCGGCCACCTGAGCGCCGCCCACCACCCAGATGTTCTGACAACGCTCGCGCAGGTCGCTGGTGAACGCGCCCAGCTCGCCCCCATAGAAGCTGACGGTCGGACGGTGCTGGGGCAGCTCACGCCGGGTGAGCACGACCGTCGGGGTGTCGCCATAGACCCAGCCCAGCTTCAAGGCCAGCTCGTAGGTGTGCGAGCCCATCACATAGCTGTCGATGGTAGCCAGAAAGCCCTCGACATCGCCATAGCCCACGCCCTTTTCATAGCGGTCCGAGGTCTCGAACCAGTCGGTGGTGCCGTCGTGCTTGGCGATGAAGCCGTCGAGGCTCATGGCCATATGGATGGTGACCGTACTCATCGACCACCCTTCGGTCGGGGCCGCTCGCCTCCTACGCGGACTGACGAAAGCTATTTACAGTTTGTACACCAAACGGCAACAATCGGGGTCGGTTTTTCCAAGGATCTATTTTGTCGCCTCGGATAGAGTGGTGGCAAGATGCAGGACACCAACGGACTACAATTTCGTCGCGATGTGCGGCTGCAAAAGCGCACCCGCTGCAAATGGCGCCCCAAAGACAGCCCCGTCTTCTCGGGCCAGGTTCGCCTCTGGGACGTGAGCCAGAGCGGCGCCTGCCTGCTGGTGGAGGGCGCGGTCGAAGTGGGCAGCCAGGCCGACCTGCTCTTGAACGTCGGCTCGGGCTATGTCGGCACCCGTCTGGTGGTGCGCTGGAGCGTGCCCCACCCCGACGGCTTTCTGACCGGCGTCGAGTTTCTCTCGGTGTGCCAGCCCACCCAGCTCAAGCGCTGGCTCGACTCCGACCCCCGCTCGCAGCGCTGCGAAGACCCCTGCCCCAGCGACGACCTGCGCCGCTCGCTAGCCCGCTTTCTCACCGGCGCCGCCGCTTAGCGTCGACACTTCCAGCTGGAAGATGGCCGCTTGGCACCGACTCGAGGACGAGGATTGGTTGAAGCCACCCTGTCAATTCGACGGGCCCGATTTGCTCCTGCCGAACGCTTGTCTCGATTTTCGCGGCCAGGACCCACGGAGGGACCTCACCTGGGGTGGAGAACGGGAGGGAAAGTCCCGAAAGGAAGCCTCGTATGCGACGCCTTCTAGCCCTACTTACCCTCGTGCTCTTCATCGGGTGCGGCAGCGACTTTGAGGACTTCCCAGCAGGCACTGGGGGACCCACCGGTCCTCAAGCGGCCAACGACGCCTACCAGGCGCTGACCAGCGCCCCCATTACAGTGACGACCGGCCAGGGTGTGCTGCGTAACGACCCGATTCCGGCGCCCGTGACCGGCTTCACCAACCCCACCCAGGGCGGTACTGTTCAGGTCAACACCGATGGCTCGTTCAACTACACTCCCCTGGCCGGCTTTCAGGGAGCGGACACCTTCACCTACACGATCACCAACGGTGGCGGCCAGTCGACCGCCACGGTCACGGTGAACGTGGCCGGGACCGTGCGCTTCGTCGACAACACTGCCGCGCCGGGAGGCAACGGCGGGCTGAACAGTCGCTTTGACTCTCTGGCCGTGGCGCTGCTGGCTTCTGGGCCTGGCGACACGATTTTCATCTTTCGGGGTGACGGCACGAACAACAAGTATGCCGGCCCGGTGAACCTTCAGAACGGCCAGCGGTTGATCGGCGAGGGTAGCGGCCTGTTGCTGCGGACTGACGTGCTGGCCCAGACCGTCATTCCCCAGGGCGCCTTCCCGGTGTTGACCGGTCCGGTCACCATGGCGGATGGCTGCACGGTGCAGGGGCTTCGCATCGAGAACTCGCCTGGCGATGCCGTGACCGCCTCAGGCAGTGACGGTGGGTCGATTCTTGACTGTCAACTGGTAAACTCCGGCGACAACGGTATCGATATCGACCCGATCTTTGGTAACTGGTTCATCGAGCGGAATCTGATCAACCTAACCGGACCGCTCGGACAAGGCATCCTAGCAACGACTCGGTCAACACTACCGGCCGGATCCGAGGCGCGACTCGTGATAGCTGAAAACACCATTACCAACTGCACTGGTGAGGCTATTGCTCTAGCCGGCGAAGGCAACAACTCCTTCACCATACAGGCTCGAGACAATATGATGAGTGGGAATTTCGTCGGCGCAACGTTTGTCTGTGATGCTGGCGACCCTTCCGTCGTTTGTCTGGATATCTTTGGGAACGTCAACGACGACGTCTACGAACTAACTCGAGTGAATACGGCAACGATCTTTCGAGTGGAGCAGCTTTCAATGTTCGAAGCTCTCAACTCAGGCGTCAGGACAACAAATCCTGGAGGGGTCCCGCCCACTGAAGCGCCTGAAGGGTTCTGCGGCTTCTAGCGCCATACTACGAGACGTGCCTGATCGGCGTTCCCGAGAATCTCATTCAAATCTAGACGGAATATCACCCCGCTCTCTGCGTCAATCCGGCCCATGACGATCGCACGCCAGCTATTTCCAAGCAATTCGGCTCGTTCCCTTAGCCACGGCGGGACGTCGTTGGGAAGTGCGTCCCAATTATACACCCCTCCCCCTGCGCGCACTCGTATAGCGGCCGGGTTCCAGGCGTAGAGTCCATTCGAGTCTCGAAAGTCCTCCACGGACGAGGGCTGAATCAGTTCGAGGTCTAACCGTGCCAGGTCTTCCTGTTCCCGAGGCCTCAACGGCGGAATGCTAGGCCGCGTCGCCGTAACCTCGAAGCTTGTAGCTTCGGGCAATTGGACGACGGTGGCGTCGGTCAGGCGCACGCTGGATGACGCGCCGTTGGCGATGAAGGCTCCCACGACTTCCACCTGGTCGGCCACGAAGTCGCCCTCGGTGTACACGAGGCCCTGGAAGCGGCCACCCTCCATCCGAACATCCCCCCCAGCGACCAGAGCGGTCAGCTCGCCACGCAGGTCCGTCGCTCCGTCGACAACCGTCACGTTACCGGTGCAGACGACGGCACCGTGGCCGGTCACGCCGCCGTGGATCTCCAGGTCGCCGTCGACGTAGAGCAGCGAGTCGTGCAGCTCCAGCCCCCGACGCAAAATCAAGTTCTGGCCGCGATAGACGGCGCGGGTCGAGTCGAGTGAGAGGCGCTCGGCGTGCGAGCTACCGGTGATGGGCTGAGGATAGTCGTTGGGTCCGGGCTCGTAGCTGGTGACCGAAACTCGGGGGATGTTGTCGAGGGTCGTGTGCTCCTCGGTCCGGCCCCGAACCACGCCGCCGGCCCATTGGATAGAGCCCACCGCGCGCAGGTCGCCCGTCACCAGGGTGTCAGGTCCTACGGTCACGTCGTTGCCGGATAGGAGGTTGCCGGGCAGTAGGTCGTCCACCGAAACGCCCTGAGAGACACTAGTGAGGTCCTCCACCGAGCCCACCGTGGTGCCCGATACTTCAACCGCGCCCGAGCAAGCCAGCGCGAAAGGGAAGGGCGGGAAGTGAATGTAGGCCTCGCGCTGGACCACGCTATTGGCGCAGCGTCCGACGGCGACCAGGTGCACCGTCTTGGAAGGCACAGCGCTGTGCCCATAACCCAACGTCGACCCGGCGGCGCGCACGTTGTTGGTCGAGTATGGCGCGTCGCCCACCTGGAAAGTCAGGTGTCCCTCCAGGTCTTCGCTCCGGGTGGGCTGGTAGTGGATATCTCCCGTGAACTCGGGATCGCGCTTGAGTTCGGCGATGGCTTCATAGATGGCCGAGTCGGCGCAGAGTTCGGCCTGAGCGCGATTGCCGTCGGCCGTGACCAGGCGCAAGTCGGTGGTCATGCCGGCCACCAGGGTCAGCAGCATGGTCGAAAGGACGAGGGTGAACAAGATCACCCCCAGGAGTGAGTTTCCGGCTTTGGCTTGGGAGGTTCGCATAGGCCGAGTCTAGCCGATTGGCGCGGGCAGTTCGGTGACCATGGACAACCTTTGGCGGCAACGGTCGTCACCGACTTCCCGACGAGACCCGACTAGAATGGACCCATGTTACGCTCAAGACCGGACCTCGCTTTGATGTTTGTCTCGCTACTTGCGTGCGCGGCTTGCGTATTCGGACTGTTGACGCGCCCGGCCGACTCGAGGGCCACGTCTCGTCAGGCCCGAGCCGACGAGATCACTTTCTACACGCAGCCAACCGGCGCCCGGGTGCTGCGCGAACTGCCGCGGGGCGAAGCCGAACGGTTCGAGACCCTGGGGGTGAGTGGCAAGCCCATCCCCCTGGCCACCTGGGCTGACCCGTCAGGACGTTTGCCCGCCCAGGTCGAGGTCTTTTTCGAACTCGAGGGGCACTGGATCGCCCATCGAACCATTCCGGCAGCCGAGTTGCACACCGGCGTGTGGCCGGGCCCTTCCGAGGAAGTCGTGAGGCTCGAGCCCAGTTCAGCCTACCAGGCTGTCTATTGGGCTGTGCGCGGGCGTCCGGTGCTGACTCTACTGGCGATGACCAGCCTCTTACTGACGGCGGTCTTCGCTTGGCGCACTTCGCTGGCGCGCCGCCGCGGGGCGGCCCTCGAGGCTCTAGTGGTAGACGCGGGTAGCGGCCTGACTGGCAAGGTCCTGGGCGAGTTTCGTCTAGCCGAGAAGATCGGTTCGGGAGGCTGGGGCGAGGTATACCGGGCCGTGCCCGACCACAGTCTCGACCCTGCGAAGTCGGTGGCCATCAAGGTGCTCTGGCCTGACCGCATCGACGCCGAGTCTCTGCAGCGGGTCGAGCGCGAGCTGCGGCTCTCGAGCAGCCTGGCGCATCCGAATATCGTTCGGGTCTTCGAGCACGGCCAGCTCGGCCGGCTTACCTATATCGTGATGGAGTATCTGCCCGGCCGCACCCTCGACGCCTTGATCCCCGACCACGGTCTGCCGGCGACGGAGGCTTTGCGGTATCTCGAGGGTGTCGCCCAGGGGCTAATTCACGCCCATGGGCAGCGGGTGGTCCACCGCGATGTCAAGCCCGAAAATGTGATGGTGAGTGGCGACAGGGTCAAGCTGCTCGACTTTGGCCTGGCCAAGCGCGAGGGTCACGCCAACCTGACCGCGACCCACGCGATGCTGGGCACTCCGGCCTACATCGCCCCCGAGCAGATTCGCTGCACTCGCGATGTCGACGCTCGAGCCGACCAGTACGCCTTCGCCTGCCTGGCCTACGAGCTTCTGTGCGGCCACCCGCCTCACGTCAGTCATGACGCCATCGAGCTGCTGACGCATCACCAGGCCAAGCCTGCTCCCCTGCTGGGCGACCAGCGACCGGAGTATGCGGGTGCGGTCTCGTCGGTGCTGGCAAAGATGCTCGAACGCGACCCGTCCCTTCGCTATCCCAACTTGGCCCAGGCCTTTGCCGAGCTAAGAGCGGCACTCGAGAGCACGAAGATCGAGATGGTATCGACCGGGGTCGGCCTGGTTCAATAGGGCCAGCTTGTCTCGAAGCTGGAAGGCCTGCGATGTCCTCGAAGCATGGCGCGCGCTTGAGATGGCTTCAATAGGGCCAGCTCGTCACCGAGCTGGATGGCATCGAGGACATCAAGGACTTCTACGGTGAGCACGTTGCTTCAATAGGGCCAGCTCGTCACCGAGCTGGATGGTGAGCACGCTCAGCCCCTCCGTGCGGGCTCGGTAAGTCTGGCTTCAATAGGGCCAGCTCGTCACCGAGCTGGATGGTCCGTCTCTGACAATTCGAGCAGCCAGGTCAAGTAGGGGCTTCAATAGGGCCAGCTCGTCACCGAGCTGGATGGCCCCACCGCGGCTGGCGGCCCCCGTCCGCGACCATGCGCTTCAATAGGGCCAGCTCGTCACCGAGCTGGATGGATGGTAACACCCCAACAGCCCCAGACTTTCATCGAACTGGCTTCAATAGGGCCAGCTCGTCACCGAGCTGGATGGCGGCGGCCTCGACAAACTATTACGCCTATCACAACAAGCTTCAATAGGGCCAGCTCGTCACCGAGCTGGATGGCTTGACCTTCTGGACGACGACGGCTGGGACGACCAATAGCTTCAATAGGGCCAGCTCGTCACCGAGCTGGATGGCCGGCAACTGCAGATCGCCGACCTTCCCCCGCAGTATGAGCTTCAATAGGGCCAGCTCGTCATCGAGCTGGATGGCTCGAGCGCCTGATTGAGGACCTGAAGGCCAGCGTCGGGGCTTCAATAGGGCCAGCTCGTCATCGAGCTGGATGGATGGATGACTTGTCGGTGGGGATCACGTTCATACGGTCGCGCTTCAATAGGGCCAGCTCGTCATCGAGCTGGATGGCCGTCGTGGGCTGGGATGGTAACCTGCGTGATGCTGGCGCTTCAATAGGGCCAGCTCGTCATCGAGCTGGATGGTGCATCACGGGGAGGAGATCGCAAACTATGAATTCGATTGGCTTCAATAGGGCCAGCTCGTCATCGAGCTGGATGGCCGGAACAGATCCGCCGGATGGCATTTGGGTTGCCCGCGCTTCAATAGGGCCAGCTCGTCATCGAGCTGGATGGACCGCCGACATAGAAGCGAATCGCCTGCGCGAACGAGTGCTTCAATAGGGCCAGCTCGTCATCGAGCTGGATGGGAATCTCCGGACCATTCTGGATCGCCCGGCAGAAAATACGCTTCAATAGGGCCAGCTCGTCATCGAGCTGGATGGGCCGCCCAGATTATCCGTGATGACGCCGTTCGAGCTATGCTTCAATAGGGCCAGCTCGTCATCGAGCTGGATGGTCCGTGACGGTGGGTTCGCGCACGGCTTCCACGTCGTAGCTTCAATAGGGCCAGCTCGTCATCGAGCTGGATGGAACCGGTTGGCGAACGCGAATGGTTCCTCTCAGTCGCTTCAATAGGGCCAGCTCGTCATCGAGCTGGATGGACGACCCCCTGGAGATCGCCTGGCTCGACAGCGTAGCGGGGCTTCAATAGGGCCAGCTCGTCATCGAGCTGGATGGGGTGCCGGAATTGACTCCGCTTCAACCTCGGGAGCAAAGCTTCAATAGGGCCAGCTCGTCATCGAGCTGGATGGATCTGACCAGGTGATACTGGCCACCTGGCCGGAGGGGGCTTCAATAGGGCCAGCTCGTCATCGAGCTGGATGGATAGGAGGCCGTGGAACGCAGCGTCCGCTCGGCATCCTCGCTTCAATAGGGCCAGCTCGTCATCGAGCTGGATGGTTCTCGGAAGCCCTTCCGATAGACGCCTACTTTGGCGGCGCTTCAATAGGGCCAGCTCGTCATCGAGCTGGATGGCGATTGCGCCAGGATCGCACTGGCCGACCAATACGACGAGCTTCAAT
Source organism: Vulcanimicrobiota bacterium (assembly GCA_050250895.1). GTDB lineage: Bacteria > Vulcanimicrobiota > Xenobia > Xenobiales > JADMJV01 > CAYRFU01. The sequence continues at coordinate 82,496 of JBFWNU010000013.1, forward strand.
AGGGCCAGCTCGTCATCGAGCTGGATGGAAGTAGTAAGGGACTGTAGTGGGCGAACTCCAACCAGGAAGCTTCAATAGGGCCAGCTCGTCATCGAGCTGGATGGGTTTGTTGCAGACGGTGCAGGTCATCTCGACCCCCGTTGCTTCAATAGGGCCAGCTCGTCATCGAGCTGGATGGCCCGAGACTCGGGGGCCAGGTCGGAGGCTAGCAGCGAGCTTCAATAGGGCCAGCTCGTCATCGAGCTGGATGGACATCCAACAGAAACCCACCATCAGGGACCCGGTGACCGGGCTTCAATAGGGCCAGCTCGTCATCGAGCTGGATGGCCCACAAGCACCCTCAAGGGAGTAAGCCTCAGCGTAATAGCTTCAATAGGGCCAGCTCGTCATCGAGCTGGATGGCCCGATCCACACCAGCTCAGCACGAGAGAAGTCACAGGGCTTCAATAGGGCCAGCTCGTCATCGAGCTGGATGGTGAGCCCAGGCCATTTCCGGGAGACCGTAGGGGTCGGGGCTTCAATAGGGCCAGCTCGTCATCGAGCTGGATGGTTCGCGGTCAGGTCCTCCTGATACTCCGCGATGACGGTGCTTCAATAGGGCCAGCTCGTCATCGAGCTGGATGGCGAATTCCTTTCAATGTGTTGTTCAGGTCTTGCTCGAGCTTCAATAGGGCCAGCTCGTCATCGAGCTGGATGGTTCTCGTGATGAGCATACCGCTCGGGCATGGTCTCGAGTGCTTCAATAGGGCCAGCTCGTCATCGAGCTGGATGGCAGTCCGGTCCGGCCGACGCCCGGCGCGGTCCGGCGAGCGCTTCAATAGGGCCAGCTCGTCATCGAGCTGGATGGCACCCCCGTCCGAGACTCTTAAGGAGGCGCTATGTCGCGGCTTCAATAGGGCCAGCTCGTCATCGAGCTGGATGGCCCGCAGCCGGTCCCGAATCTCGGTGGCCGCGAGGTCGCTTCAATAGGGCCAGCTCGTCATCGAGCTGGATGGAACGGCCGCCAACGTGGCCGCCTGGGAGCGCGCCAGCGCTTCAATAGGGCCAGCTCGTCATCGAGCTGGATGGGTAGACCGCCAGTTCCAGGTCGGCCCCGGTAAGGCCCTCGCTTCAATAGGGCCAGCTCGTCATCGAGCTGGATGGTAATCACACGTCGGAACCCCGGCGGTGTCCAGCCAAGACGCTTCAATAGGGCCAGCTCGTCATCGAGCTGGATGGAGCGCCAACCAGCAACAGGCACGAATCCTGAGCAGACCTGCTTCAATAGGGCCAGCTCGTCATCGAGCTGGATGGGTGGGGGGGGATACTACAGGTCAAATCTCAATCGAAAGGCTTCAATAGGGCCAGCTCGTCATCGAGCTGGATGGGTGAACACACCAAAGGCAAAAGCAAAAACAAAGACCAATGCGCTTCAATAGGGCCAGCTCGTCATCGAGCTGGATGGATGCACCGCCCGTCCCTCACGACTACCACCGCCAGGACGTGCTTCAATAGGGCCAGCTCGTCATCGAGCTGGATGGCTGGACCGCCGGTGATGCCCGTCACTGACCCAGGCCAGGGCGCTTCAATAGGGCCAGCTCGTCATCGAGCTGGATGGTTCGCGTCCGCGTGCACCTGGGTGCACCGGTAGCGCTCGCTTCAATAGGGCCAGCTCGTCATCGAGCTGGATGGCCTGAGAGGTAAGTGTTGGCGATCAACGGCGAACCAGCTCGCTTCAATAGGGCCAGCTCGTCATCGAGCTGGATGGGTCTTATGGAGCCCGACTGGGCAAGCCAGTTCGCAGCTTCAATAGGGCCAGCTCGTCATCGAGCTGGATGGAGAAATATGGCCGATTTTCACCTAGTTTCCTAGTGAAGCTTCAATAGGGCCAGCTCGTCATCGAGCTGGATGGCTGGCCAAGCGCCAGGACCCCTCGCTCTACATTCTCAATTCGCTTCAATAGGGCCAGCTCGTCATCGAGCTGGATGGAACGTCAACCTCGCGTTCGAGGCGGCCGGCGTCCGCGAGCTTCAATAGGGCCAGCTCGTCATCGAGCTGGATGGCCAGGACGGACAGGCATCATTGTGATAGGTGGAGTCTGCGCTTCAATAGGGCCAGCTCGTCATCGAGCTGGATGGGGGGCCTACACCGTGTGCCATGTTGTTGATGCTACAAGCGCTTCAATAGGGCCAGCTCGTCATCGAGCTGGATGGACGTATGGCAAACAGGGAGGTGGCGACAATGTCTAGCAAGCTTCAATAGGGCCAGCTCGTCATCGAGCTGGATGGCCGACTAGAATCTTACCTATGAGCAACACCGACACCCCTGCTTCAATAGGGCCAGCTCGTCATCGAGCTGGATGGTTCAGGCCGCGTGTCTGTCAGCCGGGGCTGTGAGTGGGGCTTCAATAGGGCCAGCTCGTCATCGAGCTGGATGGTTTGTCCCAAACTTCGCGAAGTTCTCAGCGATGGTGTCGCTTCAATAGGGCCAGCTCGTCATCGAGCTGGATGGACCCGAAGATGGTCGGGCTCGCGATGGACACCGACCCGCTTCAATAGGGCCAGCTCGTCATCGAGCTGGATGGTATGGGGGGATCGATGGGTCGGCCCACGATGCCACGCGCTTCAATAGGGCCAGCTCGTCATCGAGCTGGATGGCGGTCGTAGATCGGGCGGAGAACTTCCACCCTCCCCCGGCTTCAATAGGGCCAGCTCGTCATCGAGCTGGATGGCGTTTCAGCCAGGCCGTACAGCGTCTGCACTTCCTCGAGGCTTCAATAGGGCCAGCTCGTCATCGAGCTGGATGGTCATTGCCGAGCGGGAGCCGTGGAGAACACGGTGCCTGCTTCAATAGGGCCAGCTCGTCATCGAGCTGGATGGCACCTGCGAAGCCAAGACTGGTTCGTTTCGTTTGCTCCGCTTCAATAGGGCCAGCTCGTCATCGAGCTGGATGGTGGTGACCAGGAAACGCGTAAGGGCGCGCGCACCGACGCGCTTCAATAGGGCCAGCTCGTCATCGAGCTGGATGGCGGGTGTCAGGTAGACCGCGAGATCGCTGAGTGTATGCGCGCTTCAATAGGGCCAGCTCGTCATCGAGCTGGATGGCTCTAGCATACAGCTCATCGCCACACCCTCCCGTCCACCTCGCTTCAATAGGGCCAGCTCGTCATCGAGCTGGATGGCTGGGGAAATGGCAAGTGGGGAGACTTCACATGGGGAGCCAGCTTCAATAGGGCCAGCTCGTCATCGAGCTGGATGGCCGGTCGGTATGTAGTAGAGCATCTGACGCCCATAATCGGCTTCAATAGGGCCAGCTCGTCATCGAGCTGGATGGCGTTCGACGACAAGTTCATGCAGGAGGAGGCGTACTGGCTTCAATAGGGCCAGCTCGTCATCGAGCTGGATGGGCCGATGGGTTCCCCACCTACGGGGTAGACGGCGTAGCTTCAATAGGGCCAGCTCGTCATCGAGCTGGATGGCGCTTCCTGCTCTTCATTCATTGGCCGTGCAGAACCTCGCTTCAATAGGGCCAGCTCGTCATCGAGCTGGATGGGTCCAGCTCCCAAACAAACACCTAGGAGGACAATTTGAGCTTCAATAGGGCCAGCTCGTCATCGAGCTGGATGGTTCGTCGAGGTGGTGGAGAAAGTGGTCGCGCACCTGAAGCTTCAATAGGGCCAGCTCGTCATCGAGCTGGATGGGAAGCCTGCAGACAAAGGCCCCAAGCCAGAGGACAAACCGCTTCAATAGGGCCAGCTCGTCATCGAGCTGGATGGGCGGAGGAGACCGTTTCTGGCGTTTGGCCGGCAACGAAGCTTCAATAGGGCCAGCTCGTCATCGAGCTGGATGGAGGAAAAAAAGGCATTGGTGGTCCGCCAGGAAGCGGCTGCTTCAATAGGGCCAGCTCGTCATCGAGCTGGATGGGAGTCTTCATCTCGGCCAGGCGAGCGCCCAGTGCCTCATGCTTCAATAGGGCCAGCTCGTCATCGAGCTGGATGGTTCGATATTCGTACCTGGACGACGCGAACTTCCCGCGAGCTTCAATAGGGCCAGCTCGTCATCGAGCTGGATGGGTCCGAAGCCTGGTTGCACGAGCAGCGGGGACAGGAATTGCTTCAATAGGGCCAGCTCGTCATCGAGCTGGATGGCTGGCAGAAAAAACGCCGCCCGGCTATCGGCCTGGGCGTAGCTTCAATAGGGCCAGCTCGTCATCGAGCTGGATGGTTCCCCTCGAGCTGTACAAACCAGGCGAAGGCCCTCTGGCTTCAATAGGGCCAGCTCGTCATCGAGCTGGATGGCTCGGCCTTCTCGGCCAGCGCCTTCCACTCGCTGGTCTGGTGGCTTCAATAGGGCCAGCTCGTCATCGAGCTGGATGGCTGCCCGGCGGGGGCGTTCCTCTTGGTGCCTTTTGAAGGCAGCTTCAATAGGGCCAGCTCGTCATCGAGCTGGATGGAGCTGGGCCTGACTGTCGCGGAGGCTGCCAGAAGGGCGGGCTTCAATAGGGCCAGCTCGTCATCGAGCTGGATGGCAGCCAATACGCCGTGTTCAAGACCACCGGAGAGGATGCTTCAATAGGGCCAGCTCGTCATCGAGCTGGATGGGGCGACTCGAGGCCGTTCGGAGGGAGCGGGAAATTCGCCGCTTCAATAGGGCCAGCTCGTCATCGAGCTGGATGGCGGCTTGTCGGCGGGCGCATACTTGGCTCCCCAAACCGCTTCAATAGGGCCAGCTCGTCATCGAGCTGGATGGGTTGGAACGTCGGGGTAGATTATCAGGTAGCGGTTGTGCTTCAATAGGGCCAGCTCGTCATCGAGCTGGATGGTTCGTGGCCGGCAAGGTGCGCACCAACCAGCGCCACCGCTTCAATAGGGCCAGCTCGTCATCGAGCTGGATGGGACGCCAGCGAGAATTCGCTCAACGACTTCGGGAGGTGGCTTCAATAGGGCCAGCTCGTCATCGAGCTGGATGGGCTGACTCCGAGAAGATCTGGTCGTAGAGATAGGCGAGGCTTCAATAGGGCCAGCTCGTCATCGAGCTGGATGGCCGGCGGGGCTCGAGTCGTCTCCGGGATGTGCGTCGGTCTGGCTTCAATAGGGCCAGCTCGTCATCGAGCTGGATGGTGCTTCGCGGCGCCTGCGCAACCCCTCCTCGGCTGGGGTGCTTCAATAGGGCCAGCTCGTCATCGAGCTGGATGGTTAGCCCCTTCCCTGGCTTGGCACGTCCAGAGCAGGGCGCTTCAATAGGGCCAGCTCGTCATCGAGCTGGATGGTGATCAAGCCATAAAGGCAAGCCTGCCAAAGCAGAACAGCTTCAATAGGGCCAGCTCGTCATCGAGCTGGATGGCTCGAGAATGGCTCTATCAAGTTCCTTCACCTTTAGCGAGCTTCAATAGGGCCAGCTCGTCATCGAGCTGGATGGGAAGCCCTCATTAGGGCTTTGAGAGAGGGCAAGTAGGTCGCTTCAATAGGGCCAGCTCGTCATCGAGCTGGATGGAAGCCCCCTCACCTGCGCAGGACGCTCAGCAAACCAAGAGCTTCAATAGGGCCAGCTCGTCATCGAGCTGGATGGCGCGCCCGGCTTGGCGCCCACCTCTCCTGTCTTTTCCCGCTTCAATAGGGCCAGCTCGTCATCGAGCTGGATGGTGATGAACATCCTCATCAGGCAATCATCGAGGTTGACGCTTCAATAGGGCCAGCTCGTCATCGAGCTGGATGGTAGGATTTCATTGAGGTTATCTCCCTCCGGGTTTTCGCTTCAATAGGGCCAGCTCGTCATCGAGCTGGATGGATCGTTGATCGTTGGAGCGATCTCGATGAGATTGCTTGCTTCAATAGGGCCAGCTCGTCATCGAGCTGGATGGGACTAGCTCGACCATCAGCGCACCACCTTCAGTTCGTAGCTTCAATAGGGCCAGCTCGTCATCGAGCTGGATGGAAGACGAGGACGATCACGGCGCCAGACGACCAAAAGGGGCTTCAATAGGGCCAGCTCGTCATCGAGCTGGATGGGACCCTGAACGAAGAAAGTTCCTGTCGCCCGACGCGAAGCTTCAATAGGGCCAGCTCGTCATCGAGCTGGATGGAACGGTGGCCTGTCTCATGCACAGATTGCCACCGACGTGCTTCAATAGGGCCAGCTCGTCATCGAGCTGGATGGCGGCGAGCACGATGAGCTGCTCGAGCACGGCTGGTCGGCTTCAATAGGGCCAGCTCGTCATCGAGCTGGATGGCCGCGACCAACTGTTGCTGCGAGCCCCGTTCGGTGATGGTTGCTTCAATAGGGCCAGCTCGTCATCGAGCTGGATGGGTCACGATGCAGGAGACACCAGAAGGGAAGCACCTGGATGCTTCAATAGGGCCAGCTCGTCATCGAGCTGGATGGTTAGCGGCACCCATTGTGGGTAGGTCCGCTGGTTGGTGCTTCAATAGGGCCAGCTCGTCATCGAGCTGGATGGCGCAGGGGCGCCAGTTCCAGTTTCCGGTACAGGGCTCGGGCTTCAATAGGGCCAGCTCGTCATCGAGCTGGATGGAGCCTGCAATGAAAGGAAAGCCTGTCGTCACCCATGTCGCTTCAATAGGGCCAGCTCGTCATCGAGCTGGATGGGACTTCTAGGAGGCCTTAGTGTCCGCTGAACTCATTAGAGCTTCAATAGGGCCAGCTCGTCATCGAGCTGGATGGCACACCTACTGGGTAGGCCCGGGTGAGGTCAGGCGACGCGCTTCAATAGGGCCAGCTCGTCATCGAGCTGGATGGAACAACAACAACAGCGTTTGTCAATAGCAAATTGTTAAGCTTCAATAGGGCCAGCTCGTCATCGAGCTGGATGGTGGTCACGGGTGCGCCAGTGCTCGTCAATCCTTCGCAGGCTTCAATAGGGCCAGCTCGTCATCGAGCTGGATGGTCCCTGAAGGCCTTTGGTGTTCAGCCAGGCCAGGATCCCGCTTCAATAGGGCCAGCTCGTCATCGAGCTGGATGGGCCTGCGACCACGTTTGGGCAGTCCATCGCCGAGATGGGCTTCAATAGGGCCAGCTCGTCATCGAGCTGGATGGTTCGCGGAGGACGCACCAGAGTCAGGCAGGATGTCCACGCTTCAATAGGGCCAGCTCGTCATCGAGCTGGATGGTTCGCAATTTGCGATCATGATCGTGTCGCATGGCCATCCAGCTTCAATAGGGCCAGCTCGTCATCGAGCTGGATGGCTCACTGGGCTGCGCCGCATTGAACAGTTCTCGCTCACGCCGCTTCAATAGGGCCAGCTCGTCATCGAGCTGGATGGTGGGCTTGCCATCGTGTCTCCTTAGAGTGGAATGTCGGCGCTTCAATAGGGCCAGCTCGTCATCGAGCTGGATGGTCGACAGACCGAGCGCATCAATCTCGACCAAGACGCCTGGCTTCAATAGGGCCAGCTCGTCATCGAGCTGGATGGCGCTGGCAGACTTCACCTCATTCAGCCTGCAGCGTGAAGCTTCAATAGGGCCAGCTCGTCATCGAGCTGGATGGAAGTGATTCCGGCCGTTAGCAGGGTCTGGCAGCTTGAGCTTCAATAGGGCCAGCTCGTCATCGAGCTGGATGGTGCCCACCCAGACGGGTGGGATATTCGTCGTGCGAGTGCTTCAATAGGGCCAGCTCGTCATCGAGCTGGATGGCTCGACTCCTCTGACCCCAGATTGACCCCACCCGGGGTTAGCTTCAATAGGGCCAGCTCGTCATCGAGCTGGATGGGATGAGGGCCGCCCACCATCCAGCGGGGGCCCAAGAAGCTTCAATAGGGCCAGCTCGTCATCGAGCTGGATGGCAGGACCTTGACGGAGACCTCTCCCGCCAGCAAATCCGCGCTTCAATAGGGCCAGCTCGTCATCGAGCTGGATGGAGGTTAGGTCGTTCGCCTTCTGGATTGCCTCGAGCTTGGGCTTCAATAGGGCCAGCTCGTCATCGAGCTGGATGGCGCTCTATCTCGACGCGCGGCGCAAGGTTCTCCGAACCGCTTCAATAGGGCCAGCTCGTCATCGAGCTGGATGGCACCCGGACGTCAAGCGGCTCAAGAACTGGGTCTGGGAGCTTCAATAGGGCCAGCTCGTCATCGAGCTGGATGGCGTTGAACGCGTCGCGAACTTCCCGTGACTCAGAGGCCCAGCTTCAATAGGGCCAGCTCGTCATCGAGCTGGATGGCAAAGCGAGTTAGTCAAAGCTTTCGGTGCCATTGACGCGCTTCAATAGGGCCAGCTCGTCATCGAGCTGGATGGGGCTTAGCCCTTCCCTGGCCGTTACCGTCGCGAAATGAGCTTCAATAGGGCCAGCTCGTCATCGAGCTGGATGGCCCAGGGCAGCAGGCCTTGCGAGGTATACGCACGTTGAGCTTCAATAGGGCCAGCTCGTCATCGAGCTGGATGGCGCGGACCGACTCGGGCCGGCCCGTCCAGTTGGTGCCGCTTCAATAGGGCCAGCTCGTCATCGAGCTGGATGGTACGCCGTCCACGAGGGATTGTCGCCGGACTATATCGAGGCTTCAATAGGGCCAGCTCGTCATCGAGCTGGATGGTAGTCTGCCTGATGATACGTCTGGATGTTGGGATTGAGCAGCTTCAATAGGGCCAGCTCGTCATCGAGCTGGATGGAGGCCAGACTACAGGAATTTGGAAGACGGAATTATTCCGCTTCAATAGGGCCAGCTCGTCATCGAGCTGGATGGGCCGCGCGCGCGGAATGGAAAGCCCAGCGAGGCAATCTGGTGCTTCAATAGGGCCAGCTCGTCATCGAGCTGGATGGGGCTTAGCCCTTCCCTGGCCGTTACCGTCGCGAAATGAGCTTCAATAGGGCCAGCTCGTCATCGAGCTGGATGGAGGTAGTTGAGCGCGCGAAACCCGTCCCCAATGTCCGGAGCTTCAATAGGGCCAGCTCGTCATCGAGCTGGATGGGACTTCATCCTCAACGACGACCTCATCACTATCGACCCTGCTTCAATAGGGCCAGCTCGTCATCGAGCTGGATGGGCTCAAACCTCCCCTACGCTCGCATCCACCAACTTGGCGGCTTCAATAGGGCCAGCTCGTCATCGAGCTGGATGGCGCTTGCGTGAGGAGGTCGCGCCTCCCTTCAGCGGTCTTGCTTCAATAGGGCCAGCTCGTCATCGAGCTGGATGGGCCTGCTCCTCGTTGGCGTCGATGAGGAATTCCTCAATGCTTCAATAGGGCCAGCTCGTCATCGAGCTGGATGGGAAGACACTCGAGCGGCGACAGCGACTCAAGGCTGAAGAGCTTCAATAGGGCCAGCTCGTCATCGAGCTGGATGGGTCAAGGTCATCCTGGGGGTTCTGCAAGCGGGAAAGCAATAGCTTCAATAGGGCCAGCTCGTCATCGAGCTGGATGGGACTCCGACATCGCTTCAGGGCCTAAGCTGACAGAGGGCGCTTCAATAGGGCCAGCTCGTCATCGAGCTGGATGGGGCGAACGACTTCGTTGCCTACAGGGTTGGAGAGCCCGGCTTCAATAGGGCCAGCTCGTCATCGAGCTGGATGGATCTGGGTTTCCTCTTTCAGCCCCTGTGGGGCGGTTGCTTCAATAGGGCCAGCTCGTCATCGAGCTGGATGGGGGCCGTCTTCCTGGCCGTAAGCCCAGGCGATAGCATAAGCTTCAATAGGGCCAGCTCGTCATCGAGCTGGATGGTTTGCTTGAAGACATACTTTCTTTGTGGGTATAATACCGCTTCAATAGGGCCAGCTCGTCATCGAGCTGGATGGCGCCGGAATCCGTCGAAGAACCGTCCGCAGAATCGCTTCAATAGGGCCAGCTCGTCATCGAGCTGGATGGACCGCCTGAAAGCCGAGATTGAAGCGGCCCGGAAGTGGCTTCAATAGGGCCAGCTCGTCATCGAGCTGGATGGTCCCCGAGCTGCCGAACAGCCTCCGCGTCGCGCAGCTGCTTCAATAGGGCCAGCTCGTCATCGAGCTGGATGGGAGTAATGTGATTATGGAGTTTCATCGTCCTCAAGAAGCTTCAATAGGGCCAGCTCGTCATCGAGCTGGATGGAGCTCCAGGCGCGCCCATCGTCTGTCCCATAGCCGACTCGCTTCAATAGGGCCAGCTCGTCATCGAGCTGGATGGCCGGCGTCGCCGAGAAGCTCCTGGCGGCCGGCGCCATACCCGCTTCAATAGGGCCAGCTCGTCATCGAGCTGGATGGGTCCTTGATGTCCTCGATGCGAGCATTGACATCCGTGATGCTTCAATAGGGCCAGCTCGTCATCGAGCTGGATGGAACGCTTTGAGCTTCGCCGACCGTCGACTGGTCGAACTGGCTTCAATAGGGCCAGCTCGTCATCGAGCTGGATGGCCCGGCATATCCGGCAATGGCATCTATGCCAATACGGTCAACTAGCTTCAATAGGGCCAGCTCGTCATCGAGCTGGATGGATGATGGCAACGAAATATTCGTTGCCCATCTCGTCGATGGCTTCAATAGGGCCAGCTCGTCATCGAGCTGGATGGACGCGACCTCCTTTCGAAGTCTGCGCAGGAGCTGCGCGATGCTTCAATAGGGCCAGCTCGTCATCGAGCTGGATGGCAGTCCCGGGTCTGGGCGAGGAGCGTCTGCCAGACCTCGCTTCAATAGGGCCAGCTCGTCATCGAGCTGGATGGTCGCTTTGGGGATGCTGGTGCCGTCGTAGGTCGGCGCGCTTCAATAGGGCCAGCTCGTCATCGAGCTGGATGGTGCAGACGTGGCCAACGGTCTCGGCCAGTTTGCTAATCGCCGCTTCAATAGGGCCAGCTCGTCATCGAGCTGGATGGCCCCTGTCCCCTCATTCAGGACGCGACCACAGCTAAAGCTTCAATAGGGCCAGCTCGTCATCGAGCTGGATGGGCCCCATCCCCTGGGGCCGCCCTTCCCACTATCGAAAGGCTTCAATAGGGCCAGCTCGTCATCGAGCTGGATGGTCGTCCTGCTCCTCAGGGCTTAGGTAGGCGTGCTGAGACATGCTTCAATAGGGCCAGCTCGTCATCGAGCTGGATGGTTTGCTTGGTGTTTGATTCTGAGGAGGCGGCAGAGGACTGGGCTTCAATAGGGCCAGCTCGTCATCGAGCTGGATGGACAGCATCGAACGACTTGCCGACTCGTAAGGGCAGCCAAGCTTCAATAGGGCCAGCTCGTCATCGAGCTGGATGGTCCGCAAAGCGGTCAAGCGCGGCCGTCTCACCCACCACAGGCTTCAATAGGGCCAGCTCGTCATCGAGCTGGATGGAAGCGGACCTCCCCGTTCCATGTCGCTCGGCTATCCATCGTGCTTCAATAGGGCCAGCTCGTCATCGAGCTGGATGGCTCGAGACACGCATCGACCCCTACCCCTCGGGGCTGGCCGCTTCAATAGGGCCAGCTCGTCATCGAGCTGGATGGGCCGTCCCTCAAGCTTTTTTTTGCGCCACAGGTTGAAGGCTTCAATAGGGCCAGCTCGTCATCGAGCTGGATGGGCCGAACTCCCCAACGACCCGGAATTCCGTCAGCGGTGGGCTTCAATAGGGCCAGCTCGTCATCGAGCTGGATGGGAAGGACTTCGCTGCTTGAAAGAGTTCCGAGGCAAGGCTTCAATAGGGCCAGCTCGTCATCGAGCTGGATGGCGGTAGTTCGGTCCTCCGGGCAGCACCGGCAGAAATGAGCTTCAATAGGGCCAGCTCGTCATCGAGCTGGATGGGCGGGCTTCGACAGTGACCCCTTCAAGGTCTTGAAGGTGCTTCAATAGGGCCAGCTCGTCATCGAGCTGGATGGCTCGCAGCTCAGAAGGCCGAGTTCTACCGCGTGATTGAAGCTTCAATAGGGCCAGCTCGTCATCGAGCTGGATGGGTCGAGAGAACCAAGCCCTCTCGCAGGCGTATCCACCCGCTTCAATAGGGCCAGCTCGTCATCGAGCTGGATGGGCTGGAACTTCGGGACCTCTTCGCAATTCGCCAAGCAGTTAGCTTCAATAGGGCCAGCTCGTCATCGAGCTGGATGGCTCGCC
>JBFWNU010000014.1:0-59879 GCA_050250895.1 Vulcanimicrobiota bacterium
GCCGAAAAGTCGGCAACGAATCAGCAACGATTTACCGATGGCGAATCAGCAACTTAGCATAAACGCTACGAGTGTAGCGGCGTTCGGGACGAAGAGGTCGTAGGTTCAAATCCTATCGCCCCGACCAATTAAACCCGCTAGTGATAGCGGGTTTCGTCTTTTACTCGGCCAATCCCAGCCGCACGGGCACGGCCTCTATTTGCCACTGTCCGTTGAGGTCCTGGACCAGAAAGCCCACCTCATAGTCGCCGCTGGGCAGCTCTTGCAAAGACAGGTCGATACTGTCGACCTCTTCCAGGTCGAGTTCGGCCCCCGCAACGCGTTGGGTCTCGCCGTTTTCGTCAACGCAGGCGTAGAGCGGGCGCACCCGGTCTCCGGCCGCGAGTTCGAGCTGACGCACGCGGGCGGAATCGCGGCGGGTGGCCTCACCGCGGCGGATGAACTAGCGTTTACAAGGTGTTAATTGGCCCGACCCCCAATTTGTATATCTTACTGGCGAAGGATTCAGCCAGGAGGAAAGAAAGAAAATGGTTATTTCAGCTGCTCACACCGCACCCACCACTCGCCCGGCCGCCCAGGCCCCTAAATCCCCCGCCTCGCCGAAGAGCCTCGCCGCCGACGTTTTGACCCTCGGCGCCACCCGCGAAGGCGAGAGCTACTACTCAGCCGGAAAAGTTTTGACCCGCGCCGCCAGCGGAGCCATCGGCGGCGCCATCACCCTCTATCTGTCGGGCGGCGGCATCGGTAACACCGCGCTGCTCGGCGCTGGCGTCTACGGGGCCATCGGCGTCGTAGTCGGCGGCGTAGCCGGCGCCATCGCCGGTGCTGCTTCCGAGACCAGCCCTGTCGGCGGCGCCGCCATCGGCGCGGTCGTCGGCGGCGGAACCGGTGCTGTCACCGGAGCCATCAAAGGCGCTATCCTCGGCGGCGTGGCCGGACTGATCGGCCAGGGCCCCGTGTCCGGCGCCATCGCCGGTGGCCTGCTCGGCGCTGCTGGACTGTAGTGCGAATCTCTGGCTATTCTAGCTTGCCTGTTCCCGCTCGCCCGAGCGGGGACTGCGGTTGCCCCCGCGGTCCACAGGACGAGCTGACCCCGGCTCCTCGCGACGACGACGAAGAAAAGCTCAAACGCACTTTTCTCTGGTCGTTCGTGGGGGCCGGAGCCACCGCAGCCACCACCCTGGCTTGCACCGCCGCTTACGCAAGCGGCGGGCATCCGCTGGGCTTTCCGGTGGCCGCCGGCCTGACTCTGGCCGGCGGAGTGGCTGGAGCCTTGCTGCTAGGACCCGAGCTGGATTCTAGCAAGAAGCATCTAATGGGCTTCTCGGCCGGAGCCGGAGCCCTGGCTCTAGCCGCGACCTTTGGCGCCTCGGCCGGCCTGTCGTCGAGCCCCGCTTTCGCGGGTCTGGCGGCGGCCGGAGCGGCGGGCGCATTCGGCTTTCTGTATGGGGGCTTCGGAGCTCTCATCTTGACATAGATTCGGCGTCGAGAGTGACCGAAAGAAAACCCTCGCGATTCGCGAGGGTTTTTGCGTTAGCGCTTGCCGGGGCGACGCTTCCCGGACACGCCTTGCTCAGCTGCCTCCGAGCGCGGCCTTGAAGAGTTGACGATGGGTGTCATAGTCGAGCGGACGCGGATTGGTGGCGGCGCTGGGATCGGCTGTCGCCTGCCTGGAGAGTTCGTCGAGGGCCGCTCCGTCCACTCCCAACTCCTGGAGCGTGGCCGGGATCTCCAGTTGCTGGCGCAAGTCGAGAATCCAGTCCAGCAAGCTACCGGGCAGCTCGAGGTAGCGCTCTAGTCGGGGCAGCTTCTCGCCCAGGTGGGACTGGTTGAATTCGAGCACGTAGGGCATGACCACGGCGTTGGTCAAGCCGTGGTGGGTATTGAAGAGGCCGCCCACCGGATGGCTCATAGAGTGGATGGCCCCCAGACCCTTCTGAAAGGCTACCGCTCCCATTAGCGACGCCGCCAGCATCTCGGCGCGTGCTGGCAGGTCGGTGCCGTCGCGGTAGGCTTTGACCAGCGAGTTCTTGATCAGCCGCATCCCTTCCAGGGCTACTCCGTCGGCCATAGGATGAAAGGTCGGGCTGCAGTAGGCTTCGAGGTTGTGGGACAGGGCGTCCATCCCCACCGCCGCCGTTAGGCGGGCGGGCATTCCCACGGTCAACTCGGGATCGGCGATGACCAGGGCCGGAACCAGGCGGGGATGGAAGATGAGCCGTTTGCTGTGGCGGGCCGCGTCGGTGATGACGGCCACCCGGCCCACTTCGGCGCCGGTGCCGCTGGTGGTGGGCACGGCGACCACCGGGGCCATGCCGGCCACCTCGACCCGCTGGTAGTTGTCGCCCTCGTCTTCAAAGTCCCACAGGGGGCGGTGCTGGCCCACCATGAGGGCCACCGCTTTGCCGGCGTCGAGCGAACTGCCGCCACCCACCGCCACCACCCCGTCGCAGCCGGCAGCCCGAAAGGCTTTTAGCCCCTCCTGGACGGTCTCCCCGGTTGGGTTGGGACGAACCTGATCGAAGACGGCCGCCTGGGGCAGCAGGCTGCGCACCTTCGCGAGCACGGGGGTGCGGGCCAGCTCGGGGTCGGTGACCACCAGCGGGCGGGCCATCCCGGCCTGGACCAGGGCGGCCGGCAACTCGGCCAGACGTCCGGGTCCGAACCAGATCGAGGTGGGATAATTCCAGTTGACCTTCATGGAAGCTCTCTCCTGTAGTGATACGATTTGGGGCGGGTGAGTTGTTCATAACCTACCCGAGAGAGGGTGCACCCTCGGCCCGAGTCTTTGACCCCCACCCAGGCCAGCGCCGGGTCAAGGTAGTCGCAACGGTTCAGAAAGACGGTTCCCGTTTCGAGCTGGTCACCAAGCTCGAGGCAAGCCTCGAGATCCCGGCTCCAAAGCGAGGCGGTCAGGCCGTAGCGGCTGTCGTTCATCAAAACCACGGCCTGGGCGTCGCTGTCCACGGGCATGACGCCCACCACCGGGCCGAAGGTCTCTTCGGTCATCACCGCCATGCCGTGATTGACCTCGGTCAAGATCTGCGGGGCCAGATAGGCTTGCTCCGGGGGGCGGTGGGGGAGCAGGGCCCGGGCTCCTTGAGCCAGGGCGGCTTCGGTTTGCTCGAAGACGGCCCGGGCCGCCCGGGCCCGCACCATGGGACCAAGGCTGGTGCTCGGGTCGAGGGGGTCCCCCAGCACCAGCTTCTCGACCTCGGCTTGGAAAGCTTCGAGGAACGGCTGATAGATGCGGCGGTGGACATAGATGCGCTCGATGCCGCAGCAAGACTGTCCGGAGTTGAAAAAGGCGCCGTCGGCCAGGTGAACCGCGCACTTTTCCAGCTCGGCGTCGGCTCGAACGTAGGCCGGGTCTTTACCGCCCAGCTCGAGACCGGCGGCCACGAACCGTGACCGCAGGGCTGCTTGCACCGCCCGGCCGCCTTCTACCGAACCAGTGAAGGCGACCTGGCTGATCGAGGGGTCGGCCAGCAGTTGCTCGGTTGCCTGGTGAGTCAGGTGGAGAAAGTCGAACAGACCCGGCGGACCGCCGGCCTGCTCGAAGGCGGCCACCATGCGCTCGGCGCACAGCGGGGTCTGCGAGCTGTGCTTGAGGAGCACCGCGTTGCCGCTGAGCAGGGCCGGAACCACCGAGTTGACGGCGATCAGATAGGGATAGTTCCAGGCCGCGACGACCAGCACGATCCCCAGGGGCTGGCGACGGATAAAGCGCCGAAAGGCTGGGCTGTGCTCGATTTCGATGTCGGCCAGCGCCTCGGGGGCAAGCTCGAGCAGCCTGAGTGCTCGCTCTTTAAAACCGCCCAGTTCGCCCGGGGTCTGGCTGATGGGACGCCCCATCTGACACGTGATCTCCTGGGCCAGTCCGGGCTGGCGCAGGAACGTATCGAGGAAGGCCTCGAGCACTTCCATCCGTCGATGAAGAGCGGTTCTGGCCCAGTCTTGTTGGGCCTCGGCGGCCCGCGCCAGGCGCGGTTTCGGGTCGACGTATTCGCGCTCGAGATAGACCTTGCCATCGATGGGTGAGACGACCTCAAATGTCATGGCCGGCAGTTCGCCGAGCCGGGCCGGGCGCCTCTCGACAAGTTCCCTACCCACGGGGGGGAATCGTTCCCGACCGCGAACTCGGTGCGGTATGTCCGAGGAAGAGAAACCTCAGCCACCAGAGAAGCCGCGCCTCAACCTCCCTCCAGGCCAATTGGTGTTCTGGGCGAGTTGCGTGGGTCTCTTCCTGGAGTTGGCCATCATCCGCTGGGTCTCATCCGAGGTTCGCGTCTTCGCGTTTTGCAAGAATCTGGCCCTGGTCGCCTGTTTTCTCGGCTTTGGGGTGGGCTGCTTCCTGTGGAAAAAGGGCGTTTCGTTGGCTCGTTCTCAATTGCTGCTGCTGTTGTTTGCGCTGGTGGTGGTGCTGCCCTGGCGCCCACTGAGACTGTACGGACCCCAAGAAGTATCCACCGTCATGGCCCGCATGCCGTCGATGATGGTGTGGCAGACGGCCGCCCCCGAAGTGGCCTGGACCGACTTTCTGGGCACCCTCTTTGCCGTGGGTTGGACGACCGCGCTCTTCTTTACCATCGCTTTGATCATGCTGCCCTACGGACAGTTGACCGCCAGCGGCATGAACGAGATTCGTCCCGTATTGCGGGGCTATTCGGTGAACGTGGCCGGCAGCCTCACCGGGATTCTGCTGTATACCCTTACTTGCGTAGAATGGCTCTCGCCCTTCTGGTGGTTCGCGGGGGCCGCCGCGGCGGCGGTGTGGTTGGGCTGGCGCCACAGTGAACGGCAGCTACTGGTCGGTCTGGCCATCGCCCTGGGGCTGGTCTTCATGCCCAATAACAGCCCCCAGCGCCAGACCACCTGGTCCAACTATCAGAAACTGACCCTGGCCGACCATCGCCATATCTGGGTCAACAACGTCGGCTATCAAGACATGTGGCACATGCCGCTCGAGAAAGATCCCGAGATCGTCGAACGGTTCAACATGCCTTATCACCTGCGCAAGCCGCCGGGCAAGGTCCTCATCGTAGGGGCCGGCAGCGGCAACGACGCTTCAGCCGCGCTGGTGGCCGGGGCCAAAGAGGTGACCGCAGTCGAGATCGACGAAGCCATCTATCGGATCGGTCAGAAGTATCATCCCAACCAGCCCTATCGCGACCCGCGGGTGTGGGTCGTACTCGACGACGCTCGGCATTTTCTCAAGACCACCCAGGAGAAGTACGACGTCATCGTCTTTAGCCACCTCGACTCCCACACGGTCTTGTCTTCGTTCACCAATGTCCGCCTGGACAACTACATCTACACCGTCGAGTCGTTCGCCGAGGCGCGCAGCCGCCTGGCCCCGGGTGGTATCCTCTACGTCTCCTTCTACTCCGAGCAGCCCTTTATCGGGCCTCGACTCTATCACAACCTCACCAACGCCTTCGGCCACGCGCCCGTATTTATCGAGGGGTCTCGTCCGGGCGAGCAAGAGGACTATTGGAGAAACCTGCATTTTCTCATCGGCGAGCCCGAGGTGATGCCCGAGATCGAGGCCGAGGTCCCCACCTGGGACGGCTACAAGCTCATCACCAACCCGGACCCCACCATCATCGCTTCCACTGACGCCTGGCCGTTCTTGCCGCTGCTCAACCGGCAGATCCCGCCGATCATGCTTTTGATCTCGGTGACCATCCTGCTGGTCTCGGTGGTCCTGGTGCAGCCCAATCGCCCTCGCGAAGACCGTTTCGACGGTCGCGTCTTCTGGCTGGGAGCGGCCTTCATGCTGCTCGAGGTGCACAACGTTTCGCGCCTGTCGCTGGTCTTCGGCACCACCTGGCACGTCAACGCCTGGGTCATCGCCGGCATCCTCAGCGTCATCCTGCTGGCCAACCACGTGCGCTTGCACTATGGCCAGGCCTTTCCCAGGGCCACCAATATCGGGCTGTTCGTGAGCCTGGCGCTCGCCTTCGTGGTCCCTTTGGAGGCGCTCACCTTCTCGTCGCGGTTCTTGACCGGCCTGCTTGCCACCGCCATCATGACGGCTCCGATCTTCTTTGCCGGATTGGTTTTTGCCGACGCTTTCGCTGAAACTTCTTCGCCTGGCTTTGCCCTGGGATGGAACGTTCTCGGCTGTGTGGTCGGTGGACTTTGCGAGAATTTGTCTTATCTGACGGGGATTCCGGGTATGATCCCTCTGGCGGCGCTTTTCTATGCCCTGGCTCTGTCCTGGCCTGTTCCTGCCCGGCAAGAGGCGAATTGAGACCCGGCGAGCCAGAGGTTCACAAGCACGCAACAACCCGGACGACGGGGCAACTTATTATTCACAAAAGATTTTGTGGAGGTCTTTCGTGGTGGAGATTATTTACGTGGAAAATGCCGAACTGATCACGATTCTCACCAGCTATCCCGGCTTCGTGAATTAGACTTTTCCGTCCCAGCCCGAGTCTCTCGAGAGGTCCAGGTCCGCATAGTAGGCGCCTGGGCCTTCTTCATGGTCGCCGGCCAGATGCAGTGACATCCCCTGGGCGTGCTCGTAGTCGACCGAATAGAAGCGGTTTTCTACCACCGTCTGCCGGACGGCCTGGCCTAGCTGGTGCGCCGCCTGGCGTAGCTCGGGCCCCAATCCCTCGTCTTCGGCCACCAGCTGGGCGAAATGGCCGACATCGCGCAGTCGCTGAAACGAGTGTCCCTCGGCCTGGGGCCCGACTTCTTGCGTGCGCATGAAGTGCTGGGATTGGCTGGCCAGTTCGCTCAAACGCTGACCCTGGTCGGCTGCCGCGGCGGCCTGACGGAACTGAGCCAAGGCCCCGGCAAAGCTCTCCATCTGGCTCAGGTCCTGGGCCGAGAAGGTCAGGCTCGAGACAGGGTTGAGGCTGTTGATGACCACATCCACCGCGTCGCGTGCGTCCAGGTTTCGAGCCCGCATTCCCTTGCCCAGCCTGGCATAGTCGAGACCGGCCGTAGAGATGACCTCTTCCGAACCCAGATAGAACTCGGCGTGGTCTTTGAGCTGATAGCCGATCTCAGCCCCTCCCAGCAGGCAAGAGTCGGCCACGACCACCTCGGCTTTCTGGCCGCCGCGGGCAACTTGGAGCGCGGCCAGACCCGCTTGCAGGTCCTGAGGGCTCAGGCCCTGGCCGTGCAGGTCGTCGTGCAGGCCACCTTTTGGACCCTCGCCGTGGCCACCGAAAATGACCATGAAGTGTTCGGCCGGATACTCGCGGTGGGCCCACAGTAGAAAGTCGATGAAGCTCTGGCGGGCCCCCATGTTGGTCTTGCCTAGCTCTTCCACCCGGTCCGGGCGCTTGGTGCAGGGATCGAAGGCGCCTTTGCGGGCCAGGTGCAGCCGTTGAGCTTGACCCCCGCGCGAGCCCGAGCTGATCTGGGCCACGAAATCGGTAGTCTTGGAAGAGCCGGGGTCGGCCAACCGGTCGATTTTGGAGTGCTCCTGGGTCTCGAGGTCCGAGTTGCCGTTGGAGTAGACGACCACTGTCCACTCGCGGGCGGGGGGAGCAAACAGCCTCTTGAGCGGCGCCAGCCACCCCTTCTCGAACCGATCCACGGGCTCGCCCGACGGCGGCGGTTGGGCGGCTTGACGTGGGCGAGCTGTGAGTTGGACCTGATCGGGCCGGATGACCATCGTCTCTATCTTAGCGCAAACTCTGCGATGGTTACAGCGATTTAACGCTTTGCCCGCCAAACTCTGTTGGGATGGGGCTTATGCAAGCCAAAGAAACCGAAGATATCGGTCTGGTCGAGTCGCTGCGGCTCCTTTTCGGAGCCTCCAAAGCCTTCTGGTTGGTGAACCTCGTCAACCTGGGCGACGGCATCTGCTATTTCGGAATGCTGGGTCTCATGACGCGCTTTCTGGGCGTCAACCTGGGGATGTCCGACAAGTTGACCGGAATGACCATGTCATTCTACCTGGGTTTCGTCACCCTGTTCATGCTTGGCGGCGGCTACATGTCAGACTGGCTCGGCGTGCGTCGGGCCCTGTCCTGGTCCCTCGGGATCATGGGTATCGGACGTATCATCCTGTCGGCCGCACCGGACCAGGGCGGTCAGTGGGCGGCCTGGTTCGGACTGTTCCTCATGGCCTTCGGAACAGGGGTATTGCAGCCTGCTCTTTATGCAGGGGTTAAAGAATTTACCGACGAGCGCACCGCCACTGTCGGCTACGGTATCCTCTATGCCGTGATGAATATGGGGATTGTGGGGGAATTCCTGGTTTCGCCCTGGATCCGGACTAAAGAGGTCGATCTCTACTTCACCAAGATCGTGGGTCTGGGCTGGGGCATCGACGGCGTGTTTTGGACGTGTACCGCCCTGACTGGCCTGGTCCTGCTGGCTCACCTGGCGCTGTTCACCAAGACGGTCGAGCAGCAATGTCGCGTTGGGGAACCGCCCGAGGACACTATCGACACCCGAGGCCTGGCCGAGAGGGTTGCCGACATGCCGATCTTCAATCCCAGGTTCGCATACTTCATCTTCATTCTGTTGCCGGTGCGCACGCTCTTCGCCCACCAGTGGATGACCATCCCCGACTATGTCTTTCGTTGCTTTCCCAAGGAGGTGCACGACAAGTTCGAGTGGATCAACGCTTTCAATCCCCTGATTATCGTGATTTTCGTGCCGCTGATCGCGGCCGCCACTCGCAAGTTCAAGGTCATCGACATGATGATCGTAGGCACTTTGATCAGTGCCTTGACCACGTTTCTGCTAGTGCGACAGCCTGACGTTCGCTTTCTGCTGCTTTACGTCATCCTGTTCTCGCTGGGTGAGGCCGTCTGGTCGTCGCGCTTTCTCGAATACGTGGCTGATCTGGCCCCTCCGGGCCAAGTCGGAGCATACATGGGCATCGCCGGTCTGCCCTGGTTTTTGGCCAAGTTCACCACCGGTTTCTATAGCGGGGCAATGATCAGCCACTATATCCCCGAGCACGGAGTGCAACATCCGGGCCAACTCTGGTTGATCTACGGCCTGGTAGCCCTGGTCAGCCCCATCGGCCTCGTCCTCGGCCGTAGCTGGATTCTGCGGGGTGAACGTCCGACCGTGGCTCGGGTCCAAAAGCCGGCCACCGGCTTCTCGCCTGAGCCCGATGTCGAAGCTCCGAATGAGCCGGCCGCCGAACTCGAGGAGCCGCAAGAGCCCACCGTTTCATCCTGATTTCAGGGCCTGGCCCTAGGCTTGTCGTGATGAGGCAGGCCTCCTCCAACGATGCTCACTATCGCCTGGCCTGGCGCCGCATCGACGGAACCCAGCAGATCTATCGCCAGAGCGATAGAAGCGAGCAACTGGTTTCTTGCGATGCCCACGGCCAGCCCGGCGACGGCAATTCCTTCGCACCCGTGCTCTCGGGCGATGGCCGCTACGTGGCCTTCGAGTCCGATGCCGCCAACCTGGTCGAGGGTGACGACAACCAGGCTCGCGATGTCTTTCTCAAAGACCTCGAGACCGGTCAAGTCCAGCGTCTGAGTCACGAGTCTTCTTCATCGGCCCGACTGAGCGGCGATGGTCAGACGGTCATGTTCACCAGCGGCGCGACCACCCTGCAATGGCGGGCCGGCAAGCTCGAGCAGCTGGCCGAGCACCACGACAAAGTGAGAACTTTTCCCGGTGACCTTTCCTCTGACGGGCAACTGGCTCTGCTGTGCAGCGAGGGCGTGCTTGAGGGTGAGATCCGTCTGCGCTACTGCGACGGCTCGAGCCAGAAGATCGCTCCCGTGCCGGGGGACCGCCAGGCCTACGGCGCCACCTTCTCGGCCGATGACCGCTACGTCGCCTACTCTTCCCGGGGCGGGCCGCGCAACGAGCACGTGAAGGTCTTCGACCGCCTGCGCCAGACCCATGAAATCGTCAGCCGGGCCAGTGATGGCACCCTGGCGAACGGAAGCTGCCACCTGCGCGAATTCTCGCCCAGCGGCCGCTACCTGACTTTCGGGGCCTACGCCGACAACCTCGACCCGGCTGACACCAACACCAACCTGGACCACTATTTCCACGACCGGCTCACCGGCGAGACTCGCTGGGTGGCCGAGCATCACCTCGACCAGGGAGAGGCCTGGCCTACCGACTGCAACTATCTGGCCCTGGAGCCGGTGCGGCAGATTCTCGACGGCTTACCGCCCGAGGCTCGCGAATACTGTTCGAAGCGCCTCTCTCGATGGGGCGAGTTCGACTGGTCGGCGGTCCGAGATTTCCTCGAGCAGGGCCAACGCCTGGCCGATCCGGCCCGCCTCGAGGCCTTTCGTCGCCTGGACATGCCTGCGGCTGAGCTCTTCCCGGCGCTAGAGGTGGTGGGCGAGCGGCCAGAATGGGCTGAGCGCTTTGGCGAGCTCAGGGCCAGAGCAGACGACTTTCGCTCGGCTCGGGTCGTCTTCGAACTCTGGCGGGGCTGCCACGATGACCGTCTCCTGGAGCACCCCCCTCGGCTGAGCCCAATCGAACTCAAAGCGGCCGAAGACTCGAGGGAACATCTGGCCGGCTTTTATGGCCGCTTCGGCGAAGCCGTCTTCGAGCAACTCGGCCAGCCTGACTTTCACCATCGGGTGAAGCTTTGGGCCGCCCAGGCTCCCCGTGAACCCGTGAGGCTGAGCGAACAAGACGGCTATCTGGTCATCGGCGATGTCGAGCTTGGCACCCGCCAAATCTAGGCTTTTTCGGGGTCGAGTCCGGCCTGGCGCAGTTGCTCGGCTAGCCGGGTCGCCCGAGCGATCGCTTCCTCTGCTTCGACTTTAGCCCGGTCGGCCTCGGCTTTAGCTCGATCCGCCTCGAGGCGGGTTTGAGCGGCCAACTCCTGCCCGGTCAACAACAGGTTGCCCTCGAGATCGGTGAAGCGCAGGTAGCGGGCCGGGTATTTGCCATATTCTCCATCCCACCAGATAGGCTTGAGGCCGAGCGACTCGAGGGGGCTCATCGGGTCGGCGAACTCGACGTAGCGCGTGCCTTTGAGTTCGAAAAGCCGCAGCGGCCTCTTGCTGAGATGGCCGTCGGGGTCACAGATCAGATAGTAGGACACATGCAGGCGCTGGTAGTGCTCGACCTTGCGGGTGTCTTCGCCTCCCTCGCGGTTGGACACAATCTCGACCACCAGGTCCGGGGGCTTGCCGTAGCGCCACACGAAGTAGCTTCGGTTCTTCTTGGCGTGGATGTCGGTGGTCGGAAAAACGACCTCGAGACTGAGCAACACGTCCGGCACCACGGGGGGTTCTTCCACCAGGTGAAACAAGCCGACATTGGCCAGTGAGATGAAGGGTACGCCTGGCTTGTAAGAAGTCTCGAGACAATCACAGATCAGTTTCATCTGGCGTTCAGAAAAGATGCTATCCACCGGCTCGTCATCCTCGGTTACAAGATGAGAGACGTCAGGTTCTTCTATGACTTGATCGTCGATGATAGGGTCCAACATGAACAACCTCCGGCGAACTCTCATCAGATTAGCACACTCCCTGGTCTGGCTCCAGTCTAGCCGTGCGGTTTGGCCGGGATGTGACTGGCTGGTTACCGACGTATTGCCGCCAGATTGCCATTGGATAAACAGCGAACGAACACCATGTTACTGGAGTTCGGCTTCTAGAGCGCCAGGCAAGCCTCGACGGCCAGCCAAAAGAGCTTCTGGCGCAGGCTCGTGTGCTGATCCCAGTCGCGAAAGTCCCACTCTTGCCCGCTCAAGTCATCACCGCAGTAGAGCAGTTGAGCGAAGGGAACTCCACGGTATTGGGCCACGGCGAGAAAGCTGGCCGACTCCATCTCGACGGTCAGGCAGCCTTGCTGGCGGCGGCGCTCGAGGCGGGGCGGGGTCTCGCGATAGAGGGCGTCGGTGGTCCAGGTGCAACCGCTGCAGAAGGGCGCTCCGGCTTGCCGCAGGGTGGATTCCAAGGCGGTTATGGCGGCCGACGACGCGGCCACCGTGCGGGCGGGCGGGAGGTATTGATAGCTGACTCCCTCGTCACGCACGGCCTCGGTCACGACCACCAGGTGACCGACTTGCTGCTCGGGCTTGAGGCTGCCGGCCCCGCCCACGGCTACGAACTTGCTGCAACCCAGAGCGATCAGCTCTTCCAGGCTGGCGGCGGCCAGGGGGCCGCCCACGCCCGGATGGGCTACCGCTATCGGTTGGCCCCCGTGCTCGATCACGAAGACAGGGTTTGGCCCGATCTCCGACCCCAGCCGGGTTAGGGGGTTCTCGAGTTCGGCCAGCACCTCTTGGAAAAAGACCAGCACGCAGCGCTCGGGCAGGACCTGTTCGGTGAAGCGGCGGCCCGGTTCGATGAAGGCTGGACCCTCATCGAGTGGCTCGAGTAGCGGGGCTTCGAATCGGCCCACCTCGGCCGGCAACACGAAGCTGCCATCGGGGCCGGGGGCCAGGGGGAGCAGCGCTACCACCGCGGCGCGTTCGAGGGGGCCGTAGAGGTGAGGAAACTCCTGGCCGGTCTGATAGCAGTCTTCAAAGACCACCGGGGCTGTCAGACGGGCGGGGTCGATCACCAATAGCCACAGGTGGTCACGGCCTCGAAAGCGGTCGTTGGCCACCCAGGCTACCTGGGCGGCGGTGGAAAAGTGAATGAACCCCTCGTTGGCCAAAGAGTCGGTAACGTAGGGGTCCGACTGGCCCCAGGCGGCCAGAGTGGTGATGTGATAGAGCATCTAGAGCGGCTTCACGGTGAGTTTGCTGTCTGACAGCTGATAGGTGTAGCCTGCCGCCCCCAGCACCAGACCGACGGCCCGCTCGGCCGGTACTCCGTTCAAGTTCAACAGCACCTCGGCCTCGAAATCTTCGGGCAGCACCACCTCTTTGACCTTGAGCGCCAGGGCCGCCTGGTCGAGGACCTCTTTAACCGGCACCGCTTCCCAATAGCGTTCGGGCTCGAACGTCAGCCGGGGCCCGGCGCCGCCGGCCTTCACGGGAGGAATGGTCAGGACACCGTCTTCGAGCAGGCTGTCCCGCTCGCTTACCACCAACTCGAGGATCCGTCCGGCACTCACGGGATCCGGCGTGCGCAGTGTGATCTGCCCCTCGATTTTGGTCGAGGCGACGAAACTGAGCCCCAGCTTGCGCACCAGCAGTCCGACCAGAAAAAGCTGGTCCACCTCGACGAAATCGCAGGCAAGTTCTGGTCCTGCCTCGGGCAGCTCCAGGCGTCGTTGGGCCGAGGGCTTGGCGGTGAGCCTCACCAGCCCGTCGTCTTCTTGATAACACAGGCCTCGCAGCTCGACCAGGGTCCGCAGCACCGAGTCGGGGTCGCAATCTTCCAGGTCCAGACTGATGCTATCCTCGACCGGGGTCGAGATATAGATGCCTTTGTTCTGGGCCAGGGCCAGCTGGCGAAAGAGAGCCAGCAGCGGCAGGCCTTCGACCCTCAAGCTCGCCTTTCCGTGGGAAAGTTCATCGAGTTTGGCCAGGCGCGCCGGGTCGGCCACTACCAGAGTCTGACCGAGGATGGCAAAGCCCAGTGGGCTCGACTGCTTGGCCAGGTTGCGTTCCAGAAATTCGCCGGCCGGCAGCCCTTTGGCCTCGTCACTGACGACCCCCTCGACTCCGGGCGCTAGCAGGGCGTTCTTGCCCAACAAGTGGGCCACCCAACCTACCACGTAGCGCAGATCAGCCCATTCGAAGCGGGCCGTGATGGGGGTGCTCAAGTCGCCCTCGCCGGCCGGGCCGGGGAACTCGTCATAATAGCTGCGCAAGGGATAGTCGTAGCGGTCGGAGTCCCGCTCGAGGACGGCCTTTTCGGCACCGACTTCGGCCACCTTGTAGTCGCCACTGACCTCGCCCTCGGCCAGCACGATGGTCTCGCCGGTGGCGTCGAAAAAACCATAGTTCGCCTGGGGCGTCTTGAGGTAGCCCCGATAATCTACGCCGGGAGGCTCGCCCCAGGCCAATCCCGCCAGCCAGAGGAGCAAACCTAAGAGATAGATCGGCTCAGACTTCATCCAGGGCCCTCAGTTCGCGCACGAAGCCACCCGAGAGAATGGGAAAGCGGCACCAGGTCTTGGGGTCGAGGTTGGCGTCATCGACGTGAAAGGAGGGAGCATAGCGCTCGCGCTTCCACTGGTTGCGGCACCACAGGGTGAAGAAACGGCGAATCCAGGCCTTGAGCTGGGCAGGGTCTTGTTCGGGTTGCTCAAAGCGTAGGATGTGATAGATGGCTACCGGAGTCTCCTTGTCGCGAATGGCCGCCTTTTCGATGCGGTCGAGAATGGGATACGGCATCAGGTCGTCTTCGTCGGTCTGGCCGGCCGCCTGGGGTCGCAGTTCGGCGGTGGGCGCCTGCGCGTTGATGGCGTGCAGGGCCGGCACCGGGCCCAGGCCCGTCGGACCGACCGACTCCATCCAGTAGAGCCAGCGGCGTAAAAAGGCCTTGTCGATGCCAGCGATGGGCGAAAGACCGCCCGAGGTGTCACCATCCATGGTGGCATAACCCACCGCGGCCTCGGAGCGGTTGCTGGTCGAAACCAGCAGGGCCCCTTTGATGTTGGCCAGCATCCAGACCCCCGGAGAGCGAACACGAGCCTGGATGTTCTGCAGGGCCAGGTCATCGGTTTCCCAGCCGAGGTCACGGCCGAGCGCTTCCCCAACCATCGCTTTATAGCCCTCGACCATCGGGTCGACATCGAACTCCATGTAGGTGGCTCCCAGGGCACGGGCCAGCCCGCTGGCAGCCGAGCGGGTAACCTCTCCGCTGTTGCGGGTAGCCTGATAGACGCAGGTCAAGAGGTGGGTCAGCGGTTCCTTCGCCTGTTCGGGGCTAAGCCGCAGTCGGGCTCGCATGCCTTCTTCTCCTAGCTGCTGGCGCGCCATCTTGACCATCAAAGCCACCAGGGTGGCGCAGGCCGCCGAGTCAGCCCCTCCCGAGAGAGAGACCACGAAGCCCCGCGACCAGCTTTTGCGCATATAGTCGAGCAGGCCGAGGGTGATGGCCCGGGTGAACTCCTCTTCTTTGGAGTGGGGGCCGCGCTCCCAATCTTCGCGCTCATCGTGGGCCTCAGCCGGTGGGGACTCGGGCACCTCGAAGGGGATGCGCACGCAGCAGACGCTCTGGTCGGCTAGATCGGGAACATAGCTGACGGTGCGTCCCTGGGTTACCCGGTTGCGCTCGATGTCGACCACCGCTGTGGTCAGATCCCAGTCCTCGAAAGAAAAGCGCCGCCCGCAAGCCAGTAAGCGCCCGGCCGAGGCGACCATGGCGCCTCCATCATAGATGGCTCGGCCGGCTTCGTTGCCCACCAGGTTGGTGTAGACGTAGGCCACCGAAAAAGCCCGTGAGCCTTCGACCACGAACCGCTCGCGGATGGTCTGTTTGGCGAAGGCAAAATGGCTGGCGCTGGGGTTGAGGATGATATCGACGGCCTGACGGGCCAGATGTCCGCCGGGCCGTTGAGCCACCCAGGCGTCCTCACAGATTTCGAAGCCAATCCGCAGGCCGCCGATGTCGAAGATCAAGTCGCCGATAGGATAGCCCCGCCCGTCGAGTTCGAGCTGGTTGATGGTGTTGTCCGGCCAGGGCTTGAACCAGCGGGGTTCATAGTGGATGCCATCGCCGGCCAGATACTGTTTGGCCACAAAGCCCCGCACCTGGCCGTCGACGGCCAGGCAAGCCGCGTTATAGATGGCGTTGCGAAACCAGACCGGTAGCCCGAACGAGACCACCATCCCAGCCGTGGCCGGTAAGAGCTCCTGCAATACTCCCCAGGAGGTGGTCGAGGTCGAGGGTGAGTGAAAGGCGTCCTCGCAGCCGTAGCCGCAAATGCACATCTCGGGCAGGCACAGTACCGAGACCTGCTCTTCGCGGGCAGCATCTAGAGCCTGGGCGATATGCGAGCGGTTGCCTTCCCAGTCGAGGGGGGTCTGATTGAGGGTGGCGGCAGCCACTTTGATCAGTTTCACGGTAGCGTCTCCAGATAACTTCCCAGCAGATTAGCGATGGAAAAGACTTTCAGGAAGTCGTCGGCGAGTTCGACCGCCCGAGGATGGGTGTCGGTGCAGATCATGCGCCCAATCAGTCCGCTCTCGCGGATGCGCTGCAACGATTCGCCCGGAAAGACACCGTGCGTGGTCACGGCCGAGCAGGCGGTGGCTCCGGCGGCCAGGTAGGCTTCGGCCGCTTTGAGCAGCGAGCTGCCGCTGCGCACCATGTCGTCATAGATGACCACTTCGCGTTCTTGAACGTGGGCTCGCACGGCGGTGATCTCGACGTTCTCGCCGTCGAGGCGCCGTTTGAAGACGAACGAGGCGGGCACGCCCATGTCGTTGGCCAGCGATTCGACCCACTTGGCCCGGCCGGCATCGGTGCTGGCCAGCACGAAACCGTCGCCACCCAGTTCGCGAGCCGCTTCGATGACGACGGGCTTGGCATAGAGATGCACATGGCGAATTCCGCCTTCGAAGTAGTGAGGCAGGCCGGCGGCGTGAAGATCGACCATGATGACCCGGTTGGCCGTGCCCGCCGGAGGGATGGCCGAGAGCAGGCGGGCGCGCGTCTTGGAGGTGACCACCTCGAGCGGCTCGACAGCCCGCTCCATGGTGGAGTAGCCGAAGTAGGGGATGACCAGGGTCAAACTACGGGCCCCATGTTTGGCCAGGGCGCAAGCCAGGTCATAGAGCTCTAAAGTGTCGCTATCGCTGATGGTACCACCCAGGAGCACCACCCGACGGCCACACGGATCGTCGAGGATCCGCTGGTAGCGCTCCCCGTCGGGAAACTGCTTGACCTCGACCCGACCGCTCTCAAAGGCCCCCCAGCGACAGATCCGTTCGAGGAGATAGGCGTAGCTTCGGATGGCGAACAGCAGCAGCGGTTCAGGCTTCACGCACGGGCCCTTCCTGCAGGGTTGTCAGACCTCCTCTCGCATTGTATTCTGCTGCTATGGAAATTCGTCCGCTACGCCCGGTCCTGGCCCGCCAGGCTGCCTCCGGCGGCCCTGTCGAGGGGGCGCGCTCGAACGACGAGTTTCGGCCCGGCCGGCCCTATGAGGGAGGCAGCCTCACCGGCGAGTTTCGGGTCCACACCATCTCGTCAGACGTGCTGGGCAACACCCGTGATTTCTACGTCTATCTTCCTCCGAGCTATGGCCGCGACCCTGGCCGGCGCTATCGGGTTCTCTACTTGCAAGATGGCCAGAACGTGTTTGACCGGCGCACGGCTTTCATGGGTCGCGAGTGGGGCGTGGATGAAGTGGCGGACGAACTGATTCGCCAGGGCGAGATCGAAGAGTTGATCATCGTGGGGGTCTCGAACACCCCCGCCCGTATGGACGAATACTCCCAGGTGGCCGACCCCGACTATGGCGGCGGCCAGGCCGACGCCTACGGACACTTTCTGGTCGACGAACTCAAGCCGTATGTCGACGCCAACTATTTGACCGACACCCGACCGGCTTCGACCACCCTGGCCGGCAGTTCGATGGGCGGTCTGGTTTCGCTGTTTCTGGCCTTTCAATATCCGCACGTCTTCGGCACGGCCGGAGCGTTGTCGCCCTCGCTTTGGTGGGCCTCGGGCGACCTGGCCACCCGCATCGCGGCCGACCGGCGACCCGGTCCCACCAAGATTTGGCTCGATATGGGCACAGCCGAGGGGACGTCCGACACCATCTCGCCACGACCGCTGGACCGGGACGGCAAGTTCGGGTCACCCGGCCCGGCTAACGGCGTCAAAGATGTGCTCGACTACACTCGCGAGATGCGTCAGGCCCTGCTCTTTCGCGGCTATGAAGAGGGGCGCAACCTGCTTTACCTCGAGGTTCCCGGCGGGACCCACACCGAAGAGTCGTGGTCGGCTCGCATCGGGCTCTTTCTGAAGGCGGTTTATGGCCGGGGTTAACGTGCGCAGGGCAATTGCCGTGGTGGTCTGGCTGTTGGTGGCTGGGGGTGGAGTCAGCGCCCAGGAACGCGACGCGGTTCTTCAGTTCGAAATCACGAACACGCTCAAAGCCAGCGCTGAGGCCTGGAACCAAGGCGACCTCGAGCGCTTCATGCAGGATTATCTTCGCAGCCCCGAGATGACCTACACCGCCGCCGGCAAGATCGTGCGTGGCTACGAAGCGCTCGCCCAACGCTATGCCACTACTTATGGCACCGACAAAAGCTCGCTTGGTCACCTCACTTTTTCGGAGGTCGAGGTCTGGAAACTGGGGGATTCGCATGCCCTGGCTGTGGGTAAATGGTTACTCAAGCGCCGCGATAAAGAAGACGCTTACGGTGTGTTCTCACTGATCTTCGTGCGCCAGGAGGGTGCCTGGAAGATCCTTCACGACCACACCTCGAGCCTCACCAAATAAGACGGCGTTCCGCACGCTTCGTGCGATATTAACATCCCTGAAAAAAAACTGAAAGCGAATTCTGTTCTTATGTCTGAGGAACAGAAGAGATGCGAACCCTACTTCGCCACGGGGAAACGTCGTTGGCCACTACCGCTATGCAATCGCGGTAGTTAACGGCCTCGTCGAGGCGGGTCAAGTGATAGATAGAGTCGCAGTTAAGGAGACTTATAATGTACGCAGCCGGTAGCAAAGTTATGCACGCCCTACACGGTCTAGGAACCATTGAGACTATCGAGGAGAAGGCGATCCTCGACACCGTATGTCGTTTCGCCGTCGTGGCCTTCGAGAAGATGCAGGTAATGGTCAACCTCGATGGTCGGAGCACTTCGATCCGGAACCCTATTCCTGCCGATGAAGTCGAGAAGGTGATGGACTTCCTCAAGTCCTGCCAGCCCGAGCTTCCCAGCAATCACAACCAGCGCCACAAGGCCATCCTCGAGCTCATCAAGAGCGGCAATATATACAAACTCTGTGAAGTCGTCAAAGGCCTCACCCAACTATCCCAAAAGCGCAATCTAGCTTCCCGCGACGCTCGCGCTCTCGAGCAGAGCCTGCGGCTGATGTCTGAAGAACTCGGACACGCCACCGGTTGCCAACCCACCGACCTCGAGCAGGCCATCACCCACACCTGCACCGTCGGTACCCCCGAACTCGCAGCTGTCTAGGGAGCGCTTCGCTCCGCTCAGCGGGAGAAGGAGCGCTTCGCTGCGCTCAGCGGGAGAAGGAGCGTCGGTCGCTTCCGCTCCCTCCGAGAGATCTTTCTCGGCGCAGCCGCTCCTTTCTCCCGCCCGCAGGGCCGGGCTCCCTGTCGACGCGCAGCGTCGAAATCTCGGCGCAGCCGCTCCCTGTCGACGCGCAGCGTCGAAATCTCGGCGCAGCCGCTCCCTGTCGACGCGTAAGCGTCGAATCAGGGTTTGTTAAGGCCTCGGTCTTAAACTGGATCCATGATGATCAATCCCTCTGTCTGCAGCCCCGTCCCCAGCCGGGCCTGTCACTCCCGTTCTTGCACGACCGAGGCGTCGGCCGCCGCGTCTAGCGCTCCGGTCGACGCGGTGGAGTGCTCGGGTTGTTCGGCCGTGGCTTTGCCCGACCCGAAACAAGTCGGGCTCGAGGCTGCTGCCAGTGCGGTCGGAGGTCCCACCGGAGTGGCATTTCGACTTCTGGTTGCCGGTCCGCCCGGCAGCGGAAAAAGCACCCAGGGTCGCACCATTGCGGCCGAGCACGGCGTGCCTCACATCTCCACCGGCGATCTTCTAAGGGCTGAGGTCGAGGGTAAGACTGACCTGGGCAAGATTATCGGCCCTCTCATCGAGAAGGGCGAGATGGCCCCCGACGAGTTGATGTTGGAGATTCTCGACCAGCGCCTGGCCAAAGAGGATGCGCAACAAGGTTTCGTGCTCGACGGCTTCCCTCGTACCATGGCTCAGGTTCCGGCCTTCGATGCCCGCTTTCCCGAGGGCGTGTCGCTCTTACATATCGATGTCGACGATGACCAGGTTCGCCACCGCCTGCTAGCGCGCGGACGCAAGGACGACACCCTCGAGGTGATCAACCATCGGCTCGATGTCTATGCCGAGCAAACTCGCCCGGTCATCGAGGAATTCGCGAGCCGGGGTCTGGTCGTTCGCGTGGACGGCAACGGCGACATCGAGCAGACGGCCGCCAACGTCCGCCAGGCCCTGGACCCTCACACGACCTGAAATACCCAGATTCGGTAGGCCGGGTCTGAACCGTGCTAAAGCCCCCGAGGTCCTCGGTCTCGAACTCGAGGTGCCACAAACCGGCCTCGACTAGCCTTTCGAATTCGTCTTGAAAGCCCAGAGTCTGATAAAGGTCCCATGGCGCGCCGCAGCATTTGTTGGGAAAGGTCGAGGGCAGTCAGGTTCTCGAGCCCGAGCCGCGCCAACTCGGCCCCCACCAATCCGGTGCCGGCTCCGACATCGAGCACCGGTGCCGCCGGCTCGATTCGGGCCGCCACCAGGCTGGCCGCCTGGCGGGGAGCGTGCCAGCCTAACTGGTCGAGGTCGAGGTCATAGTCTTGCGACCGGGCATCGTAGGCCAGCGAGAGTTGCGCTGGCTTTGGCTTGATAGACGCGCTCGAGATGCTCCTCGACGCTCATTTGCCAATCATCTCGACCACCTTGTCGAGCAACTCGTTGGGGATGGGCACAGTCAGGTGGTACTGCGCGATCTTCCAGTCGGAGCCGCTTTTGACCATCACTCCGGAGCCGCGTGTCTGGCCATAATTGTCGTTGGCGAGAATCTCGTCGAACCAGGCGGTCTGGCCGTCTTGAGCCAGGTAGATCTTGCGAAAGGTGGGTCGATACGTCCAGCCCTTTCCTTTGGCGAAAATCGGCAGCGCATAGGCCTTGAATTGGTCGAGGTCCCAGCGTTCGCTCAGGTCGGTGCCGAGAAAGACCGCCTCGGGACTGAAGTGTCCAAAGTAGCGAGCGCCGTCGGCCTGAGAAGCGGCCTGGTGGAAGTCATCGAGGACTCGGCCGACTTCTTCGCGCGGATCGGCCAGGGCCGGCGCCAGCATCAGCCACACCAGCAGCAGGGGTAGGAGGTTTCGCATCACCGTCCATTCACGGCGGGGGCAGAACCGACCTGCGGATTATCTGGCCGGCACCGGTCGCACCGCGTCGAGCAGCTCCAGAAAACGCTCGAGATCGCCTCGATCGTTGTAAAAGTGGGGCGAAACGCGAATGCCACAGTCGGGTCGGTAGTCGACGATCACGTTGCGGCGCTCGAGTTCATCGCGCACCTCCCGGGCCCCTTCGAGGTCAAAACAGAGCATGCCATTGCGCTTTTCGCCATCGGCCGGCGACTTGAGCTGCAAACCCCGTTCTTGCAACTCGCTATAGAGCCACTCGGTAGCTCGCTGCGAACTCTGCCGTATCTGCTTGAGACCCACTTCGAGGATGGTCTTGATCCCTTCTCGGGCGGCATAGATGCCGGGCACGTTGGGGGTACCGCCCAGAAAACGCCAGACCCCCTCGTGGTGTTGCCCGGCCCCGGTGTCGAGCTGATAGTCGAAGGGATCCTGCAAGCCAAACCAACCCGTCAGGCCGGGCTTGAGCTGCTCTAGCCGCTCGGGAGCGACATATAGATAGCCTGCCCCGGGGCCTCCGCACAGCCACTTGTGGGAGCCGCCAACGAAGAAATCTACCGGTGTGTCCCGCACTGAAACCGGCACCGAGCCCACGGTCTGGTATCCGTCCACCATCAGAAAGACATCGCGCCGACGCGTTTCGGCCGAAAGGGTGGCCAGATCGGCCAGGGCTCCCGAGCGAAAATAGGCATGGCTGGTGATGACCATCAGGGTGTCATCGTCGATAGCCTCAAGGAGGCGCTCGGCCGGCACCACCACCCCGTCGGGCGACTCGACGATGACCAGTTCGGCGCCCAATCTCTCCTGGCCCCGCCAGAGCGGGAAGGTGGTCGTGAATTCGAGGCTCGGGACGATGATCTTGCGGCGTTTCTTGTAGTCGAAGCAGCTGGCGACGGCCGCCATAGCCCGAGTCACGTTCTGCATCGGCACCACGGACTCGGTCGGGGCATCCAGGACCCGTTCGATCAAGCGGCCGAATTCGCGTACCGAGGTCCACCAGGGACCATCCCAGGCTTTGATGCCCAGGTGACTCCATTCGTGATAGTACTGGGCCAGCGACTCTTCGGTTTGGCGCGGTACCGCCCCCAGCGAGTGACTGCACAAGTAGGTGGTCGTGTCGAGAATCGGAAACCGCTCGCGCAGCAAGCCGTTCATAGAGTCTCCTGTTTTTCGAGGTAGGTACGCACCTCCCAGAGATACGGGAAGCACTGCTTGGTGGTGGTCGATTCGAGGTAGGACACCCCCTCTGAGCCTCCCGTCCCCGGCTTGTAGCCGATGCTGCGAGCCACCACTTTGACATGATGCTGGCGCCACAAACCCAACTGCAGGTCGAACTCCACCAGCGACTCGCTGAGCAGATAGAGGGGCAGGTTCTGATCGGGGTCTTGATAGATGCTGATCAGCGCGCCCATCACCTCCTTATGCTCCTCGTTTTCTTGCTGAGTCTCCAGGGCCGGGGCGTCGTAGCCCAGATCGCGCAGCAAACGATAGTAGGTACCCCGCAGGCTGGGCCCCTCAAGACGGCGCTGCAGGCGCTCTTGAAGCTCGGGCTGACCGCGAAAAGCCTTGATGTAGGACGGATTTTTGAGTCCGGCTAGAAATTCCAACTCGCGGAACTGGACCGACTGAAAGCCGCTGGCGGGCATCAGGCGGTCGCGAAAGCCAAGAAATTCGGCCGGGGTCATCGTCTCGAGGATGTGGATCTGCTTGACCAGCAGCTTCATTACCTCGACGATGCGGCGCACGAAGTGGTTGGCGCGCAAGATGCGACCCATCCGCATGAACTCGATGGCCCGCTCCATCTCATGCAGGATCAGCTTGAACCACAGTTCGTAGGCCTGGTGAATGATGATAAAGAGCATCTCGTCGTGATGCGGCGGAGAGGACTGCGAGATCTGCAAGCTCAGCAACTCGGGGACTTTGAGATACTCACCATAGGTGAGTCCTCCCTGAGTGCGAGGCACGCTGCCGGCCATCGGGCAGCCGGGAAGATCGTCCTCGTGAGTCGTCGTGGGTTCCATACCGATCATCTTACCCCCAGACCAGGGCGAGAAACGTTTCCCCGCAGGGGCCAATGACGAGAAGTTCGCACTCTCTCAACCTGGCCTGGCCGAAAAAGAGCTAAGCTGGTATCGATGATGATCCACGCCCACGCCCCTGTGCCTCGGACCTGGCAGTCGTTTCGCCCGGCCCATTCTGCGAGCGGCTCAGCCGCACCGTCCAGCGAACCCCAGGACCAGGTTGAACTCGGTTCGTTTCCCAGGTCGTGGGTGGGTGACTGGCAAGGCTCGCTGCACATCCAGGGCGGGAGTAACGACGGCGAAGTCGTGCCGATGAAATTATCGATCGCCCCGCGCGGTCCTGAGTGTTATAGCTGGACCATTCAGTACGGCGACCAGCCAGCCAGACCCTATGAACTGCAGACCATCGACGCAGCCAGTGGTCACTATCTGGTGGACGAGAAGAACGGAATCCTGATCGACTCCTTCTTGAGCGGCGACTCACTGGTCAGCCAGTTCGAGGTCAATTCCAAGCGGATTACAGCCCGCTATCGACAGACTGGCGAGCGGTTGGTGGTCGAGATGGAAACCTTCTCCAGCCAGCCCCTGCGGCGCTCCGGCGCGGGCAATTTCTTGGTCGACGCCTTCGCCCTCGAGAGCATCCAACGGGCCGAACTCGTTAGAGCCGCGACTGGGTCCTGACGCAGCGGGCGAGCTGAGCGGCCTGGAAGTCGCTCAAACCGTCGAAATAGCAGCCAACATCCAGCGTGTCGTCAGGGGCCGGGTGCGACCAGGCCACCACCATGTGGGTCTCGACCACTGTCGTGCTGCGTCGGTCGGGCAGTTGCAGCGTGACGGGAAGTCGCTGGCCGGGTTGGAGCCTTTGTTTACAGCGAAAACCCATTCCCTGAACCGAAAGGTCGCGAGCGAACAGCATCCGGGATTGACCTTCAATTTCGGTGGCGAAGGCTAGTGGTAACCCCAGCCTGAAGAAGCGGCGTTTGCCACCGCCCCCGAAATTGGTCATCATCCGTTCGAGAGTGGCCGTCACCTCTTCGCTAGGGTAAAGGATCTGACAGCCGTGAACCCAGGTCCCCCCGGGCAGGCGCTCGGTCCACACGACCCTTACCCGCAGAGCCAGCCTGGCGGGCAGGGCCGGCCCGAAACCGGCTAGATTGAGTTCAAACTCGAGGGTTCTTCCGGTTTCGAAGTGTTGATCCAGGTTGACCCGCAGCCCACCCAGCGAGATGTCGACCAGGTAGGCGTAGAAAACCTCGGGGTGACCACCTTCGTCAGCGATCTCGATCTGAGTCAGCTTGTTGACAGTAGAGATTTTGCGCGCCTGACGCCTGCGCTCACTCCCGGCTTGGCCAGTTTCCACCCCTGGGGTTTCCGTGGGTTTGTGGCTGCGACCTGCTTACTCGAAGTGGGCTCGATCCTTGCCGCTCTTTTTGGATTTGTACATCTGGGCGTCGGCCCGCTTGAGCAGGTCGGCCACCTCGAGCTTTTCGCTGGTGGTGACGACGCCGATGCTCAGCCCCACCGGCCAGTCCTTCTGCTGCATACGATC
This sequence comes from Vulcanimicrobiota bacterium, assembly GCA_050250895.1. Taxonomy (GTDB): domain Bacteria; phylum Vulcanimicrobiota; class Xenobia; order Xenobiales; family JADMJV01; genus CAYRFU01. The sequence goes on from JBFWNU010000014.1 coordinate 24,497, forward strand.
GCGGGTCCGCTCCAGGATACGCTCGATGACGGTCTCGGCCTGATCCGAGCCGGTCTCGGGCATCAACACCAGAAACTCGTCCCCCCCGATGCGGGCCACGATGTCCGGCTTGCGAAGATTCTCGCGCAAGGTTTGAACCACCGTGGTCAAGACATCGTCCCCCGTCTCGTGACCGAGCTGGTCGTTGACGGTCTTGAAGTTATCGAGGTCGAGGTAGACCAGGGTGAGGGGACGCCCGTAGCGGGCAGCGCGCTCGATCTCGCCCTCCGCCAGTTCTTGGAAGTAACGTCTGTTGACGGCTCCCGTGAGGTGGTCTTTCTGGGACAGATCACGCACACGGTTGAGCTCGCGTCGGACCGTCCCCACCAGGTAATTGACGATCAGGAAAAAAGCGAGCCTCACACCGGCGTTCCAATAGCCAATGACGGGATTGGAATAGATCTTTCCGTCGAGAACCTCGGCCGCCAGCCAGAGGATGCCCCCCAGAATGGCGAAGAGCCGGCCGGTAGGGCGTCCGGCGAACCACGAGATCAGGGCGATAGGGGCCAGATAGAAAATGGAAAAAGCCAATTCGTCGCCTGTTTCATAGTCAAGCCAGGCGACGATGGCCATCCAGCAGAGCGCAACCGAGATCTGGGCCGGGCGAGAAGAGTGACCGAACCATCGCAGCGGTGGCCACTGTTCGAGGTCAAAGCGACTGGAGGATCCTAGTTCAGACAAAGCCCTCGCCAATGGGGCCCCGCTGGTCCGGAGAGCAGCTCCAGGCCCCACCCATGGCATCCGTCTATCTCGTTGGCGAGGAACTCGAGTTCCTCGGGGGTGAGTTCGTCATCCACACGGGCTAATTCCTCACTCCAGGGTGTGGTTCCCCCGCGGGTCCCCCGAAAGAGGGGCGACCACCGGCCGGGTTGAAAGAAATTCTGTGCCCAAAGAGCGTGTTGATAAGCTTTTGGTCGCCCGGGGGCTGTGTGAGAGTCGAGAGCGCGCCCAGGCGCTGGTGATGGCTGGTCAGGTGTATGCTGCGGATCAAAAAGTGGTAAAGCCTGCCACGCAGGTGGAGCTGGATTGTCCCCTCGAGGTTCGTCAGGGACTGGCCTATGTGAGTCGGGGGGGGCTCAAGCTGGAAAAGGCTCTGGACAGCTTCGGGCTCGAAGTGTCGGGACGGGCTGCTCTGGATATCGGGGCCTCGACCGGCGGGTTCACCGACTGTCTACTCCAGCGCGGGGCGCGCTCGGTGATGGCCGTGGATGTGGGCAAAGGGCAATTGGCTTGGAAGCTGCGCCAGGATGCCCGGGTGCACGTGCTCGAGAAGGTCAACGCCCGTTACTTGACGGCCGAGCAGTTACCGACCCCGGTCGAGGCGGTGACGGCCGACGTCTCGTTCATCTCGCTGGAACTGATCCTCGAGCCGGTGGCGCGATTGCTCGCGCCCGAGGCCTGGGTAGTGACTCTGGTCAAACCGCAGTTCGAGGCCGGGCGCCGCCAGGTCGGCAAGGGTGGGGTCGTCCGCGACCCGTCGGTCCACCAACAGGTTATAGAAAAAGTCATGGCCTGTGGAGCGCGGCTCGGGCTGGTTTTGTCAGGACTGACTCACTCTCCCATTCAGGGTCCGGCCGGAAATATTGAATATTTGCTGGCGTTTGGGGGAAGACCAATAGATACGAGCGCGGAAGCGGTGGTGCGAGCAGCCCACCTACATTTTCGGGAGCAGGGAGTATAGATGTCGGGACAAGCAAAAGTGGGGCTTTTGGTGGTCACTCTGGCTCTCATCATGCTCTACACAGCCCCGGGCCAGCATCGGCGCGCCCCGGTCCTGGGACATAGCCTCAAATTGCTGTTCACCCAGGTGCACGGTCTGCGCGAGGGTGATCCGGTCAAATTGGCGGGCGTGCCCAGCGGGGTCATCACGCATATCGACTTCGCCTCGGAAGAGCTGCGCAATCAGTTTTCGCTGGTGACCGGCGGACTGCCGCTGATCGAGGTCTCGGTTTCGCTCAACGCCAACGCCAAGGTGCCCTCGAACTCTTATTATCAAGCCATCAGCAACCTCAACGGCACGCGCTGGATCGACATCACCCCGGCCGGCGGTGACACCTATATTGGGGCCGGAGAACCGTTTTTTGCCGAGCGCACGTCGATCCAGGACGACCAGCTCACCCGCACTTTGCGCACATTGCGGACCCTGAGCGACCAGACGGTCGAGTTGCGCGACGCCATTGCCGACGCAGAGTTCCGTCGCCAGGTCAAGGACACCGTCTCGAACTTGCGTTTCTATTCGCGAGAGTTGGCCGAGGCCAGCCGTAACGCCCCCGAGCAGTTGGCTGCGATCGAGCAAGAGATCGATCAGCAAGAGGCCCGGCTGCTGTCCCAGGTCGACAACATGGACGCCAAAGTGGCCGAGGTCCATGACCGTCTTCAGACCATGACTCCCCAGGTGCGAGAGAATCTCGCCGCCTGGCGCGAACGTCTCGACAAGTCCAGTGGCGAGATCGAGCAGATGTTGGAGCAGGCAGTCGCGCTGACGGACGACTACAACCGGGCGGTGGAAGAGGCGGTCGAGGGCTACTCGGACCCGGCCACGCTCGAGAAGTTCGTGATCACGGCCCGCAAGTGGAGCCGTCAGATCGATGCTATGATGGCCATCGCCACCGACCTTCACTCGCTCAGCTCGGACCCCAAAGTGCAAGAAGACCTCAAGGGCATGCTCACCAAGTTGAAAGGGCGCTCTGAAGACCTCAAGAAAAGGGTTGACCAGCTTGAGCGCAAGATCGACACGCTGCCGTTCTGACCTATGAGTGGCAAGTCTCTGTCGCCGACGGCGCGGGCGCTGATGCGCACAGCCGAGTTCTGCTACCGCCACCCGGTCATCATTCTGGTCACGACCTTCCTGCTCTTCCTCGCTTGCGTGGGCATTTCGGCCCGCTGGTTGGTGTTCGAGTCGGATCGCGGGGCGCTGGTCTCTGAGAACGACGAACTCCATGATGTTCAGCAACGCTTTCTCGATGAATTTCCCGAGTCAGACGATGTGGTCATCATGGTCGAAGGGGGGCAGGCCAGAGAGCGTGAGCATTTCATCGATGCCCTGGCCGAGCGACTCGGGCGTGAGCCCGATCTCTACCGCCATGTGTTCGCCCACATCGACCTGCCGTTCTTGCGCGAACATGCGCTGTATTATCTCGACCTCGATGACCTTGACAGATTAGAAAAGTCGCTGCGTGAAGCCGAGCCTTTTCTCAGGGCCCTGTCAGGCGCGGACGACCTATCCGAGCTGCTCAACGGCTTTGGCAAGTCCTCGCAGAAGTCGGGTCTAGGGCCTTTGTTGCCGTTTCTCAACCAGGTGCTCGACCAGCTGCTGGTGAGCTTGCAGACCCGCGGTCGCTTCGAGTATCACTCTCCGTGGGGTGACCTTTTCTTCGGTGATTCGAGCATGACCGAGGTGCCTTCCGAGCTGCGTCAGCCGGGCCACCACGTCTTCTATCACACGCTGGCCAACGGTTCCATTCATCTGTTGATGCTCCGGCCGGACAAAGACAATCCTCAGGCCGTTCCCAAGCTTCGCAAGCTGCTGCTCGAGGTCCAGAAGGAGTATCCCAGGCTGCGCGTAGGGCTAACCGGCGAGTTGATTCTGGAATACGACGAAACCGTGTCCAGCGAGCAAGACTCGCAACGCTCGGCCATTCTCTCTCTGCTGTTGGTAGCGGCCCTTTTCTCCTTCGCTTTCCGCCAGTTGCTAAGACCTTTGATGGCCATCTACGCCCTGATCATCGGAGTGGGTTGGACGGTCGGTTTCACCACCCTGGCCATCGGCCATCTGAACCTTCTCACCGTGACCTTTGCCACCATCTTGATCGGGCTGGGCATCGATTTCGGCATTCATTTTCTCTTTCGCTATGAAGAAGAGTTCCACCAGCACCCCGAGACACTCGAGGCCATGCGTAAGACCATGGCAGGGGTCGGAGTCGAGAACCTGATGGGAGCGCTGAGCACGGCCGTGGCGTTCTGGGCGGTGGGTTTCACCGGCTTCAAGGGGGTGGCCGAAATCGGGATCATCGCCGGCACGGGCGTGATGCTGTGTTATGTGTCCATGGCCACGGTATTGATCACGCTGGTGTTTCTCCAGGACCGCCGTCGCCGCGCCCCCGAGACCAGCGGCGAACCCGGCATGTCGATTGCCATCGAACGCTGGGTGCTGCGGCGCAACCTGTGGGTGCTGGGATCGGCTTTGTTCGTGTCGTTGTGGTGCCTGGCCCAGTTGCCCTACATGCATTTTGACTATAACCTGTTGCGTCTCCAGGATCCCTCCCTCGAGTCGGTCCAGTCCGAGCTTCGACTGATTCGGGCTGGGGACCGCACCGTTCTTTTCGCCGTCTCGCTGGCCGATTCGGTCGAGGAGGCGCTGGAGCTGTCGCGTCGCTACGAGGCCTTGCCCGAGGTGAGTCAGGCCGAATCGTTGGGGCCGCTGATTCCCCGGGGCGCCGCCGAAAAGTCCAAGCGTATTCGCGATATTCAGGCCCTGCTGGCCCGCATCAAGGTGCCGGCTACGCCCGAGCCGGGACTCGAAGATGGGCAGGACCTTCAGAAGATGGCGGTGGGCTTTCTAGAACTCGACAGGGCCTTCCGTCGTGCCTATCCTGAACTCGTCAACAGCGGTGACGCCGAGGTTCGGGCCAACGCCATCGAGTTCAAAGAGTTGTTGGACCGGCTCTTTAGCACCCTCGAGAATATGGGTCCCGGCCCCATCGAGGACGGGCTCGAGTCTTTCCAGCGCCATTTCTTTGGCGATTTGGCCGGCATGCTGACGTTTCTCAAGAATCAACGAGTCGGCCCTCCCCTTACCATCGACGAGTTGCCTGATAATCTCAAGATTCGTAGCGTGGGCACCACCGGCAAGCTGGTGGTCCGCATCTACCCTTCCCACAATATCTGGGAGCGCGAGGCCATGGAGCGCTTCGTGACCAAAGTGCGCAAGATCGACCGCGAGGTGGTGGGGGCGCCGGTGATGATGCTGCACCACACCTCCGCCCTCAAAGGCGCCTTCGAGACTTCGGGGGTGTATGCGCTGGCGGCGGTGTGCGTGATCCTGTTGCTTCACTTTCGCTCGCTCAAGACCGCCTTGCTCGCCCTGCTGCCACTCTTTCTGGGCATCCTGTGGATGCTGGGAGCCATGAAGTATTACGGCGTCTGGTTCAATCCCGCCAACTTCATGGGCTTGCCCTTGATTCTGGGCATCGGCCTCGATTTTGGGATCCACGTGGTGCATCGGGTGCTCGAAGAGGGCAAGGCCGAAATGTTCACCCACTCGACGGGACCGGCCACAACCCTTTCGGGGCTGACCACCGTGGCCGGGTTTGGCACGATGGCGCTGGCCCACCATCAGGGCATCGGTAGTCTGGGGTTTGTGCTCACGGCCGGCGTCGTCTCGATCATGATAGCTGCCCTGGTGGTCTTGCCGGCGATCTTTCGCTTCTCGGAACGTTTCCGTAAGAAGGACGCGGTTCGAGCTGGTTATTTGAGCCCGGGCGAATAGACGAGGATCTCCTCTTGAACTTCATGGAGCACGGCTAGAATCGACGGCGAGAAGTGGGCTCCGGCTTGTTCTAGCAGATGTTCGACGGCTTGCCCAGGCGGCACCGCAGGATCGTAGTCGCGATGGGTGACTAGGTGATCGTAATAGTCGGCCAGAGCCACCAATTGCGCGCCGATGGGAATCTGATCGCCGGCCAGGCCGTGGGGATACCCGGAGCCATCCCACTTCTCGTGGTGGTGCAAGATGATGGGACGAAAATCCCAGCGCACCGAGCAAGCCTCGTTGGACATGGCGGCGTGACCATCCTCGGGGTGGCTGCCGAGCAGTTCGGCCGTTTCTTCGGTGAGCTCGTCATCGGCCATGTCGAAGATGTCGTCAGGCAGGCTCACTTTGCCCACATCGTGGAGCAGCCCACCCAGGCGCACCGTTTTGACCTCGTCGTCGGTGAGACCGATGTGCAGCGCCATGAAGCGCGCCACGTCGGCTACCCGCAGCGAGTGGTCGCGCAGTTCGGCCCCGTACGAATCGAGGATGCGCAGCACGAGTTGCAGGAAGTCGCGTTCTTTCTCGGTGTAGTTCTGCTCGTCGCTGATCGAAGCGCCGAACTGGTGTAAGAGCGCCGCCATCTCGCCCGCCTCGCGGCTGATAGCCAGGCACAGCGGAGTGTGGCCAAAGAAGTCGCCACGATTGACCTCGGCGCCATTGACCAGCAAAAACTGGGCCAGGCGCAGGTTGTTCTGGGAAACGGCCTGATGCAAGCAGGTGCGCCCGTCGAGATCGGCCACTCCGGGGTCGCCTCCGGCCAGGGCCAGGGCCTCGACCATTTCCAGGCTGCCCGAAGCCACGGCCAACCAGAAGGGAGACTGGCCAAATCGGTTGCGATAGTTGACCCGCGCCCCGTTGTCGATGAGACGCCCAGCCTCGGCCAGGTCGCCCATCACCACGGCTCGATGCAGCCGGGTCGAGCCGGTGTCGTTGACGGCCAGGGCGGCCAGCCTCAGCACGATGATCATCTGCCGGTTGTGGCGGCGAAGCTGGTCGAGCAGGCCCTCCGAGAGCACGTTCTCGGGAGCCCGATAGCGAAAGTTCTCGCCGTCGATGGTCAACATGACCCCGGCCGCTTCGAGCTCGTCAAGGGCGTCGAGAAACTTCTCTTCGGTCAGTAAACGCGCGACGTGCTGTTCTAGTTTGTTGGCGGCCCCCCCGCCGAACATGGTCTGAAAGCTTGGTTTCACGACACGATCCTTTCGACTTCGAATGGCCTCAACCTGGTAGCGGTGCGCCGCAGCTCTTGCAGTTAGCCAGGCCGGCCTCGTTGGTGGTTCGGCAATAGGGGCAGGTCTTGGCGTTAGCCTCTTGCGGGGGCGCCGCCGCCCGGGCCCCGGCCCGGCGCAGGATGGCGGCCAGTTCGCCATGATCGAGATAGGTCCCCTTGCACTGCCGACAGATGTCGAGTTTGAGCGAGTCGAAATCTAGCAACTCGAGGCGTTGACGACAGCGCGGGCACAACCGTTGGTTCTCGGGGATGCCGCGGGTGAACTCCGAGGCTTTCTTGGTCTCGAGCAAGCGGGCCGGCACCTCGGGCAACTCTGATAGGGCGTCGAGTTCGTGATCATCGAGCCACACCCCGCCGCAGCGCGTGCACTCATCGATCTCGATGCCCGACACGTCCAACAGTTGCATGGTCTGACCGCAGCCGGGACAGTTGGCTCCCTTGCCCTTCACCCGGACCAGGCCCAACCTGGTGGCCAGGTTGCGGGTGAAAGAGCCGCGCCGTCGACGGCGGGGGGCCTCGGGCGCCGTCAGGCTGGGGCGAGACTGGGTGTTGGACGGGTTGGGGCCGGTATCGACGCAGCAGAATCCGATATCGCCGACGCGCCCATTCTCGTCGGCGCAGCAACAACAACAATCGCAACAGTCACAGCAATCACAGCAGCCGCCACCTTCGCTGCCACAACCGTCGCAGCAGTTCCAGTGACAGCAATCTCCCTGGCCGCCGTCGCAGCCGCAGCAGCTGATATTGCAGCAATCCGAGCCGCCGCCTCCCCCGCAACAGCTGAGATCGCAACAGTCGGACCCACCACTTCCGCAGCAACTGGCGTCGCAACAGTCCGAGCCGCCGCCTCCGCAGCAGCAGTCGCCGTCACAGCCTGAACAGCAACAGCCGTCGTCACATTCGGCCCGCACGTAGCCGGCTCGGGCCAGGGCGGTGCGGCGCTCGCGCGCCAGGGCTGGAGCGGCCAGCAGCTCGAGGCGCGTGTGCTGGCGAACCCGTCCGCGCAGGCTTTTGAGCAGGCGGTCGATGAGCGGTTGGCGCGATCCGAGCTCAAGCGACTTGGCTGCCTTCTCTAGTTCGCTCAGATGATGAAGCAAAAGCACGCGAACGGTGCGAAAGTCTCTCTCGAGCACGCTCGAGATGGCGTTGAAGTGGCCCTTCTTGTCGTCTTTATCCAGGTCTTCGAGGGCGTCCCAGAGATAGACAAAGCCGCCCAGGTGGGAACCGAAGTCGGTCAGGCCCTGGCGGGCCTGGGGTTGGTCGAATAAGTCGGCGATAAAGGCAAAACTGGCTGCCGTCAGTTGACGAGTGGGCGCCGCCAGGCTGGCCAGGTCGACGGGAGAGGCTTCGACAGCGGCCTGGCGCCGAGTTAGCTGGGTCAGTTGCTCGAGGGGAAAGCCGACTGCCACCAGTTGGGTATGAGCCTTCTTGAGAGCCGCTCCAAGCAAGGCCAATCCGGCCCGCGCTACCGCTTTCTCGCCGTCTTCGAGGTTGTCTTCGAGCTTGGCCCCCACCAGGGCCAGGTTGAGGGCCGCCATGGTCTCGCCCAGCCGGGACGAGACCGGAGCCACGTTGACCTTCTGGAAGGGCAAAGCCGTGCAGGGTCGACGTTCGAGGGCCGGTTCGGGCTGGTCGAAGGCGGCCGCCACCAGAAACCAGACGGTGATATCGTAGTTGGTCAACAGTGACGAACGCAATCCTCCGAAGGACCGCATGTTGTGACACACCGAGCAGAAGTGGGCGCGGTAGAGGCGACGATCTTCAGGCTCCAGCCCGCACGTATTCAGGCGCAGAAAACCGAACACTTTTCACCCTTCCACTTTGCAAATGCGAAACCCTATTGAGTCAACGGTCGCAGAGCGCGGCCGGGATGCACTCGGCCTGGCGGGTGCTCAGCCGCTCAGACCTTTAGCAGAATCTTGCCCACGTTGAGGTTGGAACTCATCCGTAGATGCGCTTGCTCGGCCTCTTGCAGCGGCATGACCGTGTCGATGACGGGCGAGACCTGGCCGCTCTCGATCAAGGGCCACACCTCGGCCGCCAGACGCTCGACGAGTTCAGTCTTCTCCTTCACCGAACGACTGCGTAGCACCGAGCCCTTCAAAGTGAGCCGCTTGGTCAGGATGGGCCCCAGCGGCAGGGTGCCCTCGCGGCCTCCCATCAGTCCGATGTTGACCAGGCGCCCGCCAGGACGCAAGGCGAAGATGTTGCTCTCGAGATAGCTCGCCCCCACCGGATCCAAAATCACATCGGCGCCCCCCCAGGCCCGCACGGCCGTACCCCAGGGACCCTCATGGCGATTGGCCGTCTGCTGGGCTCCCAGGGCGCGACAACGGTTCTCTTTGTCGGCACTGCCTACAGTGACGAAGATAGGGTTGCCCCAGGCCGCACAGAGGCTGATGGCGGCCGTGCCGACCCCGCTGGCCCCGGCGTGGACCAGCACCCGCTCGCCTTCTTTGAGTTGGCCTTCCAGCTTGAGATTGAGATAAGCGGTAGCAAAGACTTCGGGCAAAGCGGCTGCCTCGGTCAGCGACAGCCTTTCGGGAACCGGCAACACGCAACCCACCGGGCAGACCACCTGGCTGGCGTAGCCGCCTCCGGCCAGCAGGGCGCAGACCTCGCGGCCGAGCCAGGCCGGGTCGACCTCGGCACCCACCTGTTCGACTCGTCCCGAGCACTCGAGCCCGAGGATCTCGGAGGCGCCCGGTGGGGGAGGGTAGTGGCCCTGGCGCTGGACCAGGTCAGCCCGGTTGACGCCGGCCGCGTGGGTGGCGATCAGCACCTCCCCGACACCAGGGGTGAGGTTGGGCTGGTGGCTCAGAATCAGCTTTCCGTCTTCTTCTACGATGGCTTGCATGGGGGCCGCTTCCGGTCGCAAGCGGCTGCGACCTGCCCCCAAAAAAAAGACCCGCTCTCGCGGGTCCATCCGTCATGCAGTTCTTTGGGGCCGGTCTCCACGCCAATAGATCGGGCCCCGACGAGGCTCCGGAAGCACTGACAAGCAAAGAGGAGGGATGTGCTCTGGTCCGGGGCGTCTCGTCTTGTAAAGAGTATAGCTACCCGAGCTTGGTAGGTTGATGGCTGAGGCGGCCGGATGTTGCCGGGTTGTTATCCGAGTGTATCGATCTTGCGGCCCGTTCAGAAGGCAAAAAAAAGACCCGCAAAAGCGGGTCAAGAGTCCACATGGTCATCTAAGCTACAGAGCTGAAGTTCCACGCCAATGGTTCAGCATGGATAGATTACCCGCCGCGCTCTGGTCACAGGTTGGGCCGACGCGAGGGTTGTTACAAAAAGGTTGACTGGTGGTTTCCGCTTTTTGAATGAAAGCACCGTCGGGCCGCGAACCGGCCAGAATGTCCCAGCGTAAAGCCGGTGAAGTGCTGCACAAACGCTATCGAGTCGAGCGTTGTCTTGGCAATGGTGCTATGGGGTCGGTCTATCTGGTCTTTGACCAGCAACTCGAGGCGCAATGGGCCCTCAAAGAACTCGACATCGGTATCGTGCTCGAGGCAGAGAAGGACTCGGCCCTGGAGCTGTTTCGGCGGGAGTCCGAACTGCAGGCCACCTTGAGCCATCCGGGCCTGCCCCGGGTGGTTGACTTCTTTCTCGACGAGAGTGGCAGCCGTTGTCTGGTCATGGAGTTCATTCCCGGGCGACCCCTCGACGAGGTGCTCGAGACCATCGGTAGACCGCTCCTGTTACAAGAGGCGATCCCGATTCTGCTGCAGGTGACCCACGTCTTGGAATATCTTCATCGCTGCGATCCGCCGGTGGTCTTTCGTGACCTCAAGCCGTCGAATCTGATGTTGACCCCTGAGGGCAAGGTGACCTTGATCGACTTTGGCATCGCTCGTCACTATGACAAAGATCGCAAGAAGGATACGCAAGAGTTGGGGACCCCGGGCTTTTGCGCGCCCGAGCAATATGGGCATGGCCAGAGCACGCCCCGTTCGGATATTTATGCTGTGGGCACGACCTTGTTTCATCTGGTCACCCGTGACGACCCTCAGTCGTTCCATTTCAAGTTCCCCAAGCTTTCCAGCAGGATGTCGGTGCCGGCGGGGCTCGACGAGTGTCTCGAAAGCGTGCTCAAGCTAAACCCCGGCGAGCGTCCCGAATCGGTGGTCAAGGTTCGCCAACAGCTTGAAGCTGTGCTGGTGGCCCTCGACCCTCTGGCTCCGGTGGCCACCCGCACGCTCTTTCCCGGACTCTTGCAGCTTTTGCGGCACGCCAATCTGGTGCGCAGCGAGCAGGACAAATCACCATGGCAGTTCTGGAAGAACTGGTTGAGCGAGGTATTCTGATGGGCTATTTCGAGCAAGGCGAGTGGAGGACCGGCTGGTATCCGTCCGACAGTCAAGGACGCTTCCTGCGCCCTCCCACTACTTTTCGCCAGCAACTGAAGGCTGGCGCGGTAGAAAAGGGCCGCTACCACCTTTATGTCTCCTGGGCCTGCCCCTGGGCCCACCGCACCCTGATTGCCAGAGAGTTGCTGGGACTGCACGATTATTTCTCGGTGGGAGTAGTGGATTGGCTGCTCGATGATGACGGCTGGGCCTTTCGCCCCGAGCCCGAGCAACTCTATGGTTTTTCCTTTCTGCGTGAGGCCTATCTCAAGGCCCAGCCCGATTATACCGGCCGGGTCACCGTGCCGGTGCTGTGGGATAAACAGCAAGAGCGGATCGTCAATAATGAGTCTCGCCAGATCCTGCGAATGATGACCACCGCCTTCGAGCAGAACCCGCTCGAACTCGCGCCCGAAGAGCGGCGCGAAGAGATCGACCAGATCCTCGATGCCATCTACGACCCGATCAACAACGGCGTCTATCGAGCCGGATTCGCCACCTCTCAGCAGGCCTACGACGAGGCGATCGGCGAGTTATTCGAGGCGCTCGACGGCTGGGACGAGGTGCTGGCGCGCCAGCCCTATCTGCTGGGCCAGCAGCTCAGCGAGGCCGACCTCTGTATGTTCACGACCCTGATTCGCTTTGATCCCGTCTATTTCGTGCATTTCAAGTGTAGCCGGCGGCGCATCGCCGATTATCCTCACCTCTCGAGCTATCTAAAACGTCTGTACGCTTTGGAAGCCTTCGCCCGGACCTGCAACTTCGACCACATTCGCCACCACTACTACGAAAGCCATCGCCGGGTCAATCCCCACGGCCTCGTGGCCGCGGTCACTCAGGGAACGATCGGCTTGACCTAGCCAGCGCCTCGTCGGCGTCGAGGCGACCGGCTCCCTGGGCCAGAGGGTCGATGCCGGCCAGAGGGTCGGCCGTCTCCATCAGGATGGTCTTGATCTGCTGGTGGGTGAGTTCGGGGTTGGCTTCCAGCATCAGGGCAGCCAGACCGGCCACCATCGGGGTCGCCTGCGAGGTTCCGTCGAGACTCAGATATTCGCGCCAGTGAGGCCAATCCGAGTGGTCCAGTTCGGAACCGGGCGAGAGAGGGCCGTAGACACCGACGCCGGGAGCTACCAAATCGGGCTTGTGAACCCCGTCCGGGCGGGTGGGGCCGTGACTCGAGAAGGCGTACATCTTGTCATCCTCGTGTCCGGGAGTGGCCTGATCGTCGAGGGCCCCCACCGTGATAGCCTCGGGCAGCAGACCAGGGGTCGAGATGGTGCCCGGGCAGACATCGCTGCGGCATTCGTTGCCGGCCGCCACCACTACCACCAGACCGGCGTCGATGGCTTTCTGGGTGGCCTGAGCGAACGGGTCTTTGGCATAAGGCAGACGAGGATTGTCGCCCAGCGACATGTTCACCACTTGAATGCCCAGCCGCTCTTTGTTGGCGATCACCCACTCGAGCCCGCGGATAGCTTCGCGGGCGTTGGTGATGCGCACTCCCACCAGGTTGGCTTCGGGGGCCACTCCGCTCATGTGAGGGCCGTGGCCGGCCAGAATTCCGCTGACGTTGGTGCCGTGACCGTGGGGGTCGTAGGCCGAGTTGCGGCCCGATGTCATGTCGGCGAAGCCTTTGATGCGCTGTTCGAAGTCGGCGTGGGGATAGAGCCCCGAGTCGATCACCGCCACCGTCACTCCTTTGCCCGTCAAGCCTTGTTGATGCAGCCGTTCCAAGCCATCGGGTCTGGCGATAAACGGAGCCTCGTCGCCCGTAGGTGCAGACCTCTGGCTGAACTCGGCTTCACCCGGCTCGATGTAGTGAATCGGCTCGTCGATACGCAACGTGGCCTCGGCTGGAAGCAGGTCGCGGAACTGCTCGAACTTGTCCTCGGGTACCTCGAAGACATAGCCGTTGACCAGGTCGAGCTTCTCTTTGGGGACCAGACAGAGTTCGTCGCCGCAACGACGCGTGACGGCGGTTCGGTCGTAACGGTCGGGCAGTCCGACGATGACTGGCAAGGCTCTGGCTGGCTGCATGCAGACAGCCTAGTCGTCACTTCCAGGGCGGAGCGTTACGATTTTGTAAACACAACCCGGGTATTGCCTATCCGAAGGCGATCTCCAGGGCGCAGCACGATCGTGTCGTCGCCGCGCAATTCGGTGCTCCAGGTGGCTCCGTCGACGGTGCGGGTGACGAAGATATCGATCTCTTCCTCAGAGGCCTGCGAGACCTGAAAGGTCTGATCCTTCTGCACCCACCCGAAGGCCAGGGCGGTACCCACCTGGGTCACGCACTGAGGTCGGGTCAGCGTATGTCGCTCGTCGGTGCGGCCGTCGAATAGGTAAAATCCGCTGTCGCCTTCGTCGAGCATCGTCTCGGTGTCGCGGGGACTGGCCGAGGGCACCATCTCGACCGTCATGCATACGGTTCCAACCCGCAAGGTGTCGCCGATCTGGAGTCGGTGCTGCTCGATGGGCTGATCGTTGATCACGGTGGGGTTGGTCTGAGAACGATGGCTGAGCACGAACGCGCCCTCGGCTTCGTCCCAGTTCAACTCGGCATGCAGTCGCGAGACGGTGTGGTCGTCGAGGAAGATCCATCCTTCGAAGCCGTCTTGGGGCTGGTTGCTGCGCCCCAGCCGCATGGTCGGATAGCGCAGCGGGTAGAGGGTGCCGAGCCCGGGACCGCCGGTGACCCGTAGTTGCAGACTAGCGGTAAAATTCACCCCTCCCCATACGACAAGTTTCGTCGGCCCCCTGCGCGCACATCCGTTCGAAAGGTTGAGAAACTTTCACGGAGAACTAACCCTTGATGGCTCTGGAACATGTCCTCTCTCGCTTTGTCCGCGACGAGACCAAGAAAGGCAACCTTGCCGCCCTGAAAACGGTCGAACCGCGCGCGGCCGACTATCGCGATTGGCCCGACCGGCTGCGTCCCGAACTGGTCGAGGCCATGGTGGGCCGCGGCATCGCGCGACCCTATTCGCATCAGGCCGAAGCCATCGAACTGGTGCTCGAGGGTCATCACACCGTGGTGGTGACTCCCACCGCCTCAGGCAAGACGGTGTGTTACAACCTGCCGGTGGTTCACTCGGTGCTTGAGGATCCCACCTCGCGCGCCCTCTACATGTTTCCCACCAAGGCTCTCAGCCAGGACCAGCTGGCCGAGCTGATGGCTCTCGATCAGGCGGCCGGCACCCGGTTGGGCGTTTTTACCTACGATGGCGATACTCCCAGCGACGCTCGCCGGGCCATCCGCTCGCGGGGGCACGTGGTCATCACCAATCCCGACATGCTGCACACCGGTATCTTGCCGCATCACACCAAGTGGTCGCGCTTTTTTGGCAACCTCCGCTACGTCATTCTCGACGAGTTGCACACCTATCGCGGTGTCTTCGGCAGTCATCTGGCCAATGTCTTGCGCAGGCTGCGGCGCATCTGCGAGTTTCACGGGGCCAATCCCACCTTCATTATGTGCTCGGCCACCATCGCCAATCCCAAGGAGCTGGCCGAGAAATTGATCGAGGATACGGTTCGCCTGGTCGACCGCAACGGGGCTCCCGCGGGCAAGAAGACCATGGTCTTCTACAACCCGCCCATCCTCAACAAGGAGCTGGGCATTCGCCGCTCCTATCTGTCGGCCACCCGGCGCATCGCCTCGCTGTTTCTGCGTGAAGAGATTCGCAGCATCGTGTTTGCCTCGTCGCGACTCAATGTCGAGGTGCTCACCCGCTATCTCAAAGACCGGTTCGAGCGCACTCGCGCCGAAGAGGGTCGTATTCGAGGCTACCGAGGCGGTTATCTTCCCAGCGCCCGGCGCGAGATCGAAAAGGGCCTGCGTGAAGGCGAGATCCACGGGGTGGTCAGCACCAACGCCCTGGAGCTTGGCATTGACATCGGGGCGCTCGAGGTGGCCATTCTGGCGGGCTATCCCGGCACTGTGGCCAGTACCTGGCAGCAGGCCGGGCGAGCCGGCCGACGCCAGGGCGAGGCAGCCGTCATCCTGGTGGGTCGCAGCGACCCTCTCGACCAGTTCTTGATGCAGCATCCCGATTATTTCTTCGGAGCCAGTCCCGAACACGCCCTGGTCAATCCCGACAACCTGGCGATTCTGGTCAGCCATATCAAGTGCGCCACCTTCGAGTTGCCCCTCGAAGAGGGCGAAAAGTTCGGCACGGCCGAGGTCACCGAGATCGCCGAATTTCTGGCCGAGAAGGGCGTGCTCCACAAGTCGGGCAACCAGTTCCACTGGACTCAAGAGGCCTACCCGGCCGACGGCATCTCGTTGCGTAGCGCCTCGCCCGAGAACTTCGTCATCATGGATCTCGACCGCAACAACCGGGTCATCGCCGAGGTGGATTGGTCGGCCGCCCCCTCCACCGTCTATGAAGACGCCATTTACATGTGCGAGGGCAAGACCTACCACGTCAAGCGCCTCGACTATGACCAGCGTCGGGCCTACGTGCGGGCGGTGGGGGTCGACTATTATACCGATGCCATCACCTCGACCTCGGTCAAGATTCTCGACGGCTTCGAGCGGGAGGAGCGGGAATCGTTGGTCACTCGCGAGCATGGTGAGGTGCATGTGACCTGGCGGGTCTCGGGCTTCAAAAAGATCAAATTCGATTCCCGCGAGAATGTCGGCTATGGAGAGGTCAATCTGCCCGACCACGAGATGCATACCACCAGCTTCTGGCTCACCCTCGACCACGGTCTGCTGGCCAATCTGGGCTACGCCCGCAGCGACTTACTCGATGGCGTGGTGGGACTAGCCTATGCTCTGCATCATCTGGCTCCCTTCTATTTGATGTGTGACATCCACGACCTCAATCGGTGTGTCGGTGATCGCGCGGCCAACTGGTTCGCTGATGAAGAGCGGCAGGGTAGGGGAAGAATCCAACTGGGCGACGAGAGTGACGAGCCCGAGCAGAGTCAGGAGACCTGGCTGCGCATCGGCGTGTTGCCCGAATCGAACCAGGACCAGCTGAGCCAGCGGCTTGACGAACTGGGGGTCTTCGAGCCTACCATCTTTCTCTACGACAACTACCCCGGCGGAATGGGCTTCTCTCCCCAACTCTACGACCAATTCGACGAGCTTTTGGCCCACGCTCGCCACCTGCTCGAGAACTGTCCCTGCGAGTCGGGCTGTCCGTCGTGCGTGGGGCCGCCCAACGAGGTGGGCAATCTCGCCCGCGAAGTCGGCTTGAGCATTCTCAAAGGGCTTGAAGTCGGCGCCAATCCGCTGCTGGCGGCGGGGGTCTGATGCTGCCACCACTGACTCCGCAAGAACTTGCCGAATTCTCCGACCGGGTGGTCGAGGGCACCATCGAAAGCCTTACTCAAAAGGTGGTCGAAGTCAAAGATGGCACCAACATCGTCTATCAGGCGAGCCTCGGCGGGGTCGAATTTACCTTCTGGCAGGTCGACCAGCGTCCCATGGGCTGGGCGGGTCCCTGCGGCCAGGTCGATTGTCCCGAGCAAGGTCAGACGGGGCGGGCCTATCTGCGCCAGGGCGACGACGGCCGACTTCACTTGCTCGAGCCCAACGGGTGGCAACCCGGTTGAAACTTCTGGGCAATGTTTTTGCAACAAATTTTTAACACCGTCCGAGAGATTTCCAAATGCTCTTCACGGACGGCCGGCTACCATCGGTGTATAGGACCGGGCCCACCCGGCCAGAACCGAGGAGAGAGTGTGCATGAATTCCGTTGACCGTCTGATGGAAGAGTTCGAGAACGTCGCGCTCACGGTGCGACAGTCCCCCAACGCCAACGCTGTGATTCCTGGCTTGGTGGTGGTGGAGGACCGCCCCCTCAACCGCTACCGCAACTCGGTGGCCAACGCCGCCCTCACTTACAGCGAGCGCTCCAGCGGCAGCCGGTTCATGGACAGCGTCGGTCGGCTGAGCCTGCGCGAGACCTGCCTGTGCAACGGGGTGACCGTCGAGCAGCACTGGTCCTACGAGCGCAACGGGCAGGCCGAGAAGTATGTCTTTGTGCGTTCCTTCAAGGAGATCGGCTGGCGCGACCGCACCACCCTCGAGCGCAGCTTGGAAGACGATCAGGTGGTTTTCGCTACCTCCCGCGAGAAGCTCCAACAGGCTTAAGTGAATTACAAGGTGGTGGCCGGTGACCTGCTCGACCAGCCGGTCGAGGTCATCGTCAACGCCTGGAACCGCAACGTCATTCCCTGGTGGCTGTTGTGGCCTCAGGGCGTCTCCCGGGCCATCAAGCGCAAAGCCGGAACCGAGCCCTTTCGCGAGGTCGCCCGTCACGGGCCCATTCCGTTGGGGGGTGCCGTCTTGACCGGGGCCGGGCGACTGGGTTTCAAAGCCATCATTCACGTGGCCGGCATCAACCTGCTCTGGCGCGCCAGCGAAGGGTCCATCCGCGATTCGGTCAAGAACGCGATGGCGATCTATACCGAGCACGACTTTCGCTCCATCGCTTTTCCTCTCATCGGGGCCCACTCCGGAGGCTTCTCGCCCGAAAAGTCTCGCGCTCTGATCGAAGAAGAGCTAAAGGCCTGGATTGCTCCAGGCCTGGCTCTGGTCGTCGAGTATGTGCCTCGCTAGTCGTTCGTGATTAAGCCAGTTCGATGATCCCGGCCACATCGCCGTCGAGGGTGATGTAGTTGCCGTCGCCCCGTTCGTAGCCAGCGTTGCCGTCCACGCGATTGACGGCGTCGAAGCGACCGTCCGCCAGCACGACGTTGGCAGCGTCTACCATTTCGGTGATGGCGTCGAGGCGATCGGCGCCCTCGGGCAGGTGGTCGTAGATCCGACCCACCAGGGCAGCGGCGTCTTCGTCGCGCGAGGCGAATTCTTCATAGTCGATCTCGCCCGACAGATAGTCGAGGAAGTCGTCGTTCTCGCCGAGGTCGGCCACTCGCTCGACATCGGCCTTGTAGACCTGGTTGGCGGTGCCCGAGTTGCCGGGATCGGCGTAGGCGAAAGCTTCGCCATACTGAGCAACGGTTTCGAAGGCCGCCTGCGACTCCTGGTCGAGCACCGTCTGAGCGCGGTTGATGTCGTCACGGTTGAACTTTCCGTCCACGGTGTCGCCATTGTCCGAGTCGTCGGCGCCGTCAACCAGGGCCAGCAGGTCGTCGTCGGCCAGCACGGTCTGGGCGGCTTGCTCGAGGCGGTCGGCCCGGGCATTGGCTTCTTCGGTGGTGTAGAACTCACCGGTTTCGGGATTGACCGAGTCGGTGAGATTGCCGACGTAGCCGTCGCGGTTCCAGTCGCCGTTGGTGTCGAATCGGCGCAGGTCCGAGTCTACCTCGGCGGTGTCGCCGCCGTCACCGTTGTCGGGGTCGGAGACCCAGTTGAAGTCTTCTTCGAGCACGCTCAAAGCTTCGTCGGCGGTCATGTCGGCCGGCTGAGTCGGCTCGGCGGCGGGGGGTTCTTCGGTGGCCGGGGGCTCTTCGGTGGCCGGGGGCTCCTCGGCCACCGGCTCGCTGCCGGGCTCGACTAGCTGGCCGTCTTCGTTGGCTACATAGGTGCGGTCGCCGATGGTGACCTGCTCGACGCCCTGGACATCCACGCTGGTGCCGTTCTCGAAGGTGACGGTGTTGTGGCCGGTCTCGGCATCAAACGACACCGTGGCGTTGCCGTTGCCGCTGATGGTGGCCGAGTCGTTGCCGCTGCCGCCCACGATGGTGGCGGTATCGGCTTCTTCGCCGTTGACATCGAGAGTGATGTTGTCGTTGCCGACGCCGCCGCGCAGGTTGATGTCATCGGCTCCTTCGCCGCCGCTGGCGCTGACGTTGTCATTGCCGCCGCCGCCGTTGACGTTGATCTGGTCGCTACCGGCGCCGCCGTCGGCGGTCACTACATCGTTGCCGTGGCCGGCCAGCGAGTCGAGCTGGTTGTCGCCGTCGTTGCCGGCCAGGGTGATGTTGTCGGCTTCCTCGGTGCCGTCGCGGGTGATGTTGTTGGCCTCGCGAGTGGTGGGCACGACCAGGGTCTGGTCGGGGTGAATGGTGTAGTTGTCATCGAGGTCGTTGGCGGCGGCCACTTTGTCGAGCAAGCTCTGGCCGTCTTCACCGGCGCCGTAGATCTCCTCTACCGTGTAGCCCTGTTCGCGCAGGATGCCTTCGAGGTGATCGTTGGGGTTGTCATCGTTGGGATCCCAGGCCACCACGTCCACGGTGGTGGCGTTGTGTTCGCCCTGATAAGGATTTTCGGGATCGTTGACATCGAGAACTTCGTGCTCTTCTTCACCAGCGGGGGCCTCGGCCGCGGCCGGAGCTTCGGTTTCGGCCGGTGCTTCGGCTGCCGGGGCTTGACTCTCGGGGGCGGCCGTTTCGCCGGGGTCGACCGCATAAGCGACTACGGTGGCGTCTTCGCCGGCCTCGTCACTGTCGCTGGCTGCGCTGCTGCTATAAGTCTGAATCGCGTGGTTCCAGGCGGTGCTGCCCGACGAGGTGGGGGTGGCGTCGGCGCCGTTGCCCGAGCGGGCCACGGTGGTCTCGAGGTCGGGGTTCAGTCGCAGAGGGCGCACCGTCGGGCGGGGCTCGCTGGCGGGGGCAGCCGTGGTGGTGGCGGCGGCGTGGTCAGCGGCTGCCGGCGAGGTGGCCGGGGCGGGGGTGCGCGAGGTCACGCGGGTAGTGGTGGTGCTACGGGTGGTGGAGGGGCGTGCTGCGATGTCGTTCATAGCCACATTCTGCCAGGTGCTGGCTGGAAGTTGGCTGGAGGCGAGTTCCAAATGTTAACGGCTTGTAAATTCTTGGTCAGGCTCCAGGGCGGTTCTTAACCACTTCCAGGTGGCTTCGGCCTGACGGGCCTGTTCACTATCGCCCAACTGACCCAGATAGCCCTGGAGCAAAGCCATTTCGTAGGGGTTGTTGCGCTCCCTGGCTTCCTCCAGGCAGGCCTGCAGCAAGCGTCGGGCTTCGCCCTGGTCGCCGGTCAGCATGACCTGACGAGCCTGCAACCGGCGTACACCCAGAGCCAGATGGTGGAAGCGGTGGCATTCCTCGAGCAACCGGCGCAGATCGGGCTGCGGTTCAGAGCGGCCGCACTTCTCGACCCGAGCGGTCTCGCGAGCCAGTCTGAGCTGCAACGAATAGATAGGCAGCTCAGAGGCTTCGTGGGCGCTGGTGACGGCTGCGTCCGAGGCCAGGAAGGCCTCTTGATAGTCGTCACGCGCCATGGCCACACTCCACTGGGCCATGCGCTTGAGCATCTCGACCATGGGCAGGTGGCGCTCGCCTTCGGTTTTGGTGGCCATGCGCAGGCTGCGGTCGGCGGCCTCGAGGTCGCCCAGCAAAGCCTCGGCCCGAGCCAGTTGGGTGTGGGCCAGGGCCAGATCGCGGCGGTTTCCCATGACCTCGGCCATTTCGGCTCCCTTGAGGCCGTGGTGCCGGGCCTGACGCAGGCGACCGGTGTGGGTGAGCACACCATTGATCTGGATGTGGTTCATGGCCAGACCGTGGATATCACCCAGTCGCTGGCTCAAAGCGGCACCTTCGTAGCAGAACTTGAGAGCGTCTTCGGGATAGCCGGCCAGAAACAGCAGATAGCCGGCGTCGCGGATGAGATTGGCCTTATAGGTGCAGTCGTCCAGGGTGCGGGCCAGGCGAATGCTGTTGCGCAGGCGGTTGTAGGCCACTTTGGCCATCCCCCCCGGGGCGTGCAGAGCCAGAAAGCCAAGATAGAGCTCTGCCTGAGCCTTCACTTCCCGCGCATCCACGGCGTTGGCCAGCACCTGCTGCATGACGGCCACATCGACACTGGCGAACAACCACCCTTTGGGCCGCAAGAAGAACAGAACCCTGGTGAGCCGCTCGCAGATCGCGTGGGTTTCGCGGGAGCGGGCTTGATTCTGGCGATATTTCTTGGCCGCCGGAGCAAAACGGGTAGCCAGCAGTCGAGCCGCAAAACCCGGCAACTCGAGCACATTGCGATACATCGGTCGGTAATCAAGCTCGATGAGAGCTTCAACCAGGCAGCGGTGCGCCTGCTCGACATCTCCCATGTTGTCCCAGCACACGCCCAGCTTGCGTAACAGGCGAGCCTTGTCGAGAGCATCCTCAGAGCGCTCATAGAGCCAGGTGTAACGTTCCAGAGCCGCTTCGGTCAGTCCGGCAAAGTGGCTGACATCGGCTAATCGTTCATAGAGGTTGTGCAACGGCATCAATTCGGCCGCCTCGGGCAGCCGCGAGGCCAGCTCGTAAAGCTCGCGGGCCTTGTCGTAGGCGAAGGTGCGGGCGGCCACCTCGGCGCTGTGGAGAAGGTGTTCAGCCGCCTCTTTGGGCTGGCCGGCGAGCTTGAAGTGATGGGCCAGCTCGAATACCACCGCCTCGCGAGCGGGCTGGCGTTCCAGGGCCCGAGCCACCGAGGCGTGGAAGGCTCGCCGCTGGTCGGGCGGGATGGTCTCGAGGATGACCTCGACGATGGGATGGTTGAAAAAGCGCAGCTTGCCCTGCTCCTGGTCATCGGCCAGAATGCGTCGAGTGACCATCTGCATCAAGCGCTCGAGCAACTCGAGTTCGGGCACTCGGGTGGCCGCGGCCAATACGTCGAACGAGAAAGTGTAGCCGATGATCGCCGCCGTGCGCACGATGTCGAGGTCCTGGCCCGAGAGGCCTTCGAGGCGGCGCCTGACGGCGTCGCGCACGGTGACCGGAACCCGGCTGCCACCGGCGGAAGTCCGGGGCAGGGCAGCCGTCTCGAGATACCAGGTGCCCGAATCCAGACTCAGGCGGCCTTCGGCCACGAACGTCTTGAGGATCTCGCCGACGAACAGGGGGTTGCCTTCGGTCTCGCGATAGAGCAACTCGACCGTGTCGGGATCCAGCGCTCCACTGCCCAGCATCGACTCGATCACCTCGACGGTGTGCTCTCGCGAGAGTGGTTCGACTTTCAGAGTGTGGATGCGGCGCAGGCGCTCGAGGCCTTGCAGGGTCGAGCGCAGGTGTTGAGCTCGTTCGAGCCCTTCGTCGCGAAGGCTGACGATGAGCACCAACGAACCCATCTCGGCGGTGCCTCGGGCAAAGTAGTGCAAGAACTCGAGACTGGCCGGCTCGGCCCACTGAAGGTCCTCGAGGATGAGTAAGAGACGCCCTTCCCGGGCGGTGAGCAAGCGCAACATCCCCTCGAACAGATGATACTTACGCATCGGGTCTTCCCAGGCGCTGGGCTGGCGCTCGCCGCCAAGTTCGGGCAACAGAATGGAGAGGGCTTCGCGAAACGGCTCGAGCTCGCCCGGTAGGCCGTTCTGCAGAGCCCAGCGCAACGGCTTGACCCAGAGCTGATAGGGAAGGGTCTCAAGCTCTGAGGCCGCCCCCTGGGCGAGCAGCATGCCTCGGCTACGGGCCACGCCCGCTAACTCCTGGATAAGGCGGCTCTTGCCCACGCCGCTCGAGCCCGTCACCACGCTCACCCGGGAGGGGTCGTCGAGGCCCTCGACCAGTTTGCGCATCTCGCCCTCGCGACCTACAAACCGGGGAGCGTAGAGCTCTTCGGGGGGGGAGGGGCTGGCCAGCGGAGGGCGGGCCACGGTTTCTTCCTCGAACGAGGCCAGGGTTTCGTCGCCGAAGATCCCTCGCCAGGCGTCGAGCACTTCGCGGCAGTTGAGGGGGCGGTCTGATGGCTCTTTGGCCAGCATGCGATGGACCAACTCGGTCAATCCGGTGGGGAGGGGACCGGCGGCCTCTTCCAGCGGTCGAGGGTTGGTGTGCAAAATCTGCCCCAGCACCGACACCGGGTCGGAGCCTTCGAAAGGCAGCCGCGAGGCGATGATTTCATAGAGCATCACGCCCAGGCTGAAGAGATCGGTCCGCAGATCCAATTCACCCCCGATCACCTGTTCGGGAGCCATGTAGTGGACGGTGCCGATGACCATGCCGGGATCGGTCAACTTCTCAGCCTGCAGCTCTTCGGCCGGCCGGCCGCGCTCGGTGCCGTGGCGGGCCAGGCCGAAATCGAGCAGGCGGGGCATGGCCTGGCTATCGACCAGGATGTTCTCGGGCTTGAGATCGCGGTGGATGATGGAAAGGTCGTGAATGTAGGCCAGACCGTTGAGCAGTCTGGCAAAGACCTTTCCCAGGCGTTTGAGCCAGGTCGGTCGGGAGACATAGTCCCGGTCGCGATTGATGAACTCGCGCAGATTGGTGCCGAGCACATATTCCATCGTGTAGTACGGGCAATCCTCGAACAGGCCGTAGTCGTAGACTGCCACCAGGCAAGGGTGGCGAAAGGTGGCGGCGAGTTTATACTCGCGTTCGAAGCGCAACCTGTCGAGGTTGGTCTCGCCCGTGCTGATTTTGAGCAATTTGAGGGCGACTTCGCCCCCGTCACCCTCGACCAGGCGGGCCCGATAGACCCATCCCATGCCGCCGCGGCCGAGAATGCCCAGCACCTCGTGACCGTCGATGACCCTCGGGTGTTCCAATGTTTTCACGACCCAGGTCGGTTCAACAGCAGGCCCGAGGGTGCCTGGTTTTCAGACTTTTTTAGGCCGCCCGAAGTAGTCTGTGGTCGGAGGAAGAACGAAGTGCCAGGTGGTTCCGTAAAAAGATTCGCAGAGCCCTATCCCATCGACCGGCGAGCCCAGGGCGTGGCCGGACTGCTGGGTTGGATGGCCATCCGCCTCAGCGCCGTGCTCGGCGTCATCGGCGGCCTGCTCTTCGGCGCTTTCCTCGGGGGGTTAGCGGGACTGGTCGGCGGGTTCGGAATCCGCCGGGCCCATCTCATCGGTGGCCCTGGTCTTTGGGTGGTCAGCGATGTGCGCCGGAGCCTTTCCCACACTCACCTGCCCGGTTTCGTAGCCGGCGCTGTGGCCGCTCTCGTCGGGGCCGCCGTGGGCTTCTTGACCGGCCCCTTCTGGTTCCAGTTTGTCGGCTTCAACGGTGGCCGCGCCATGGGCGAGAACCTGGCCGAGCGTTGGTCCTCAAGCCTCGATTTCTAAGAGCAGCATCCCACGGTTCCCCTCTTGTCATTCTAGAGCAGATCGTCTAGCATGGTAGTTGACTATTTGGTCAACTATTGGAGGTGCTCTATGAAACTATACGGAGCCGATGTTTGTCCCTTTGTCCATCGCGTGCGACTGGCTCTTGGCCTCAAAGGCCTCGAACCCGACTATGTGGCCATCGATCTGGCCAACAAGCCAGACTGGTACCACGATGTCTTGCCCAGCGGCAAAGTTCCCCTGATCGAGCATGATGGCAACCGAATCTGGGAGTCGGTCATCATCCTGGAATATCTCGACGACGCCTTTCCCGACAAGCCTCTCTATCCCAAAGACCCGGGTCAGAAGGCGCGCACGCGCCTGGCCATCGAGTGGGTCACCAACGAGTTGGTGGCGCCATTTTACGGTCTATTGACCGGCAACGAAGAGGATCGGTCTCGCCTGAAAGAGACGCTAGAGACTCTCGAGCGCGACTACCTTAGAGACGAGTTTCTCAGCGGAAATAAGCCCGGGGCGCTCGACGTGGCCACCTATCCCTGGTTCGAGCGCATGGTCGTGCTCGAGCACTATCGCGACTTTGCTCTCGACGAAGGCCCGCTCAAGGCGTGGGCGGCGAGAATGGCTTCCCTCGAGGTCGCCAGAGCCACGGCTAATCCAGATTCGTACTATATCGACCTGTATACCCGCTACGCCCGCCAGGAGGCGGCAGTCTAGAAGTTTACAGCCTGTTCGCGGATTTTTAACAAATTCTGTCCCGAGGAATAAATCGGGGGGATGCGAGGCCCTTATTCTGGTCATACCAGAGGAGGGAATCCGCATGCACGCCAACCAGAAGCAACTATCCAAACAGACCGCCGTCTATCAACTTCAGCAAAGAGCCAGACTCGAGCGATTCTCCTGTCTGGCCTCGGGCTACGAGCAAGCGGCCTGCTGTCTGGAAAACGTGGCGGGAGAGACTCTCGACGACATTTATCGCGAGGCTCACCAGAGCGAGCGGTCCTGGTCGAAGCTTAAGCCCTGGATCATGGCCGCTTTCTGGCTGGCCACTTGCTGTCTGATCGGGGTGTTGGCCTGGGCGGCCGGCGCCACCAGCGCCGAATTGATGTTGTTCGCCATCTGTACGCCGTTCCTGGGCGTCGTGGCGGCTAGCATCGCGGCCGGGCTCTGCCACGACCAGATGGTTCGGAGCAACGAGATCCAGCAGGCCTGCGGCACCGCCTGGAGGCTGGCCACCGGAAGCTAATCCTCACAGGACTGCCCGCCGGGGCGCGGAACTTGCCTGGATGGATTCTCGCGAGTTGCTGCGCCGTCGCCTGGTGGCTAACGGCTTTCTGCGGGCCACCCCGGGCCAGCCCATCGTATTACGGGATGGCGCGCCGGCCCCCTGGATCCTCTATCTTTGGAACGAGAGCCTCGACTCTCAGGGAGCTCGCCTGATGGCCGACTGCTTCCTGGCCGAACTCCAACACTTTCGCTCGCGCCAGTTGGCCTGCCTTGGCTATACCGGCATGCCGATGTTGCTGGGTTGCCTGCTTGGGGGGGAGGGTTACACCGGGCTCTGTGTGCGCGACGAGCGCAAGCCGCACGGCACCTGTCGGCGTGTCGACGGCCCTGGCGACCGCTCTCGACCGGTGGTGGTGCTCGACGACTCGATCAGCTCAGGCCACAACATGACCCGGGCTATCGAGGCCCTAGAGCAAGAAGGCTTCACCGTCGAAGGCGCGCTCTGCCTGGTGCGCTTTCCCTGGCGAGGAGGCTTCGAGCGACTGGCCGCTCTCGGCTACCAGTGCCGTGCCGTGTTTGACGATGTCTGGACCGACCTCGAGTGCCGACCGCTGGATTTCGTTCCCGGCTATCAGGGTCCCGAACCCCGGTGGGGCGAGGCCTTGCCCGACGGCCTGCATCCGACCCAGGCCGCGCGACGAATGATCGAGCAACTGCTAGCGGGGGCGGCCCTACCTCGGCCTCCGGCGCGGTTCGATACCGACTATCAGGCTCCGGGCGGGGTCTTCATCAGTTTGCGCAGCGTGCCAGACGACTATCGGCGAGCCCGCGATGGCTTCTGGCACTTCGACCCCGAGCAAGCAGACTTCGGGCGGGATCTGGCCCTGGCCGCTCAGGCCCTGGTGACCAACTGCCGGCCTCGCTTGCGGACTCTTGACGGACTCAAGCTCGGGCTCTCTTTGCTCGGCCCCTTTGAAAAAGTGAAGCCCGGTCAGTGCGACTTCAATGCCTATGGCGTCGTGGCCCGCAGCCGGGGTCTGGGCTCCAAGCTCGGCGGAGCCCTGCCGAACACCCAGGTCATCCACAACACCGAGCATCAGTTGCGCCACGCGCGCTGGACCAACGCTTGCATTTTCGACTATGAGCCGATGGACTATTACCGCTACACCGTCGAAAAACTGGTCGAGCCCGGCCACCGCTGGCTGGCCTATGGCGGCAGCACGCCCACCGACGCCTGGGCCGTGCCGGCTCAGGGTCAGGCCATGCTCGACTTCGTCGCCGAGGTGATGGCTGGTCAGGGGAACGAGGACGACCTTTGCTCACAAGTTCGTTTCGGGCCCGAGTTTCTGCCCGTTCCCGTAGATGCCGTGGCCGTCACCCTCTACCATCGAGGCATCGTCGGCTGCGGCATGGCGTATGGAGACAGCCTCGAGCGCTGCCTGTTTCGGGCCGCTCGACTGGCTGCCTCAGACCCACGAGCCGCTTCGACCACGGCGGTTTCGGTCACGATTTTTCACGACCAGGAGCAAACAGCCAGCGAGCCCGCCACCAACAAGATGCGGCCGGGTCTTGACGGGGTATCGGTCTTTCAGGCTGATCGGGTCGGTTTTTTTCTTCCCTCGGTTTGCGTCTATCAGAACTGGGACCGCGACCAGACCCGGCGGGCACTGCTGGACAAGGTGGGGATCGGCACCGGCGGGCGCTGGGCGATCTATCCCACCGTGACCTGGCTTTCCGGCCCGAGCGGCCCCTGCAAGTTGCGCTTTGGTTTTCGCGAGCGGGCCCAAATGCCGGGCCACGCGCTCGAGCTGTTGGCCGGCTATCTGGCTCGGTCCATCGACGATTCGGGGCTGCCGGCCGCCTACTATTACCCCATCGGAGACCAGATCCTTGCCCGAGGCAGCGTGGCCCGAGCGGCTCTGAGCCTTTATGCCCTCGAACAAGCGGCCCTGGTGCTGGGTCGCGACGACTGGCTCGAGCTAGCTCGGCGGGGCTATGCGGGGCTGGTGCCCGAGACCCCTATCGATGGAGCCCTCACTCTGCTGGCGACGGGGTCTTTGCAGCTGATCGAGGAGGTGGCGGGGATGGTCTGCCCCGATGGCCGGATCACCCCCCGGGCTGATAGCCGAGGAGTGGGTTCCGACCACGACTTTCTGCCCGGCACGGTCTTGCTGGCCCTGGCGCGCCGGGGTCGGCTGCCTGACCTCGAAGCTTGCCTTGATTTCTACCGGCGCCGTTTCGGGCTGATCCATCCCTGGGGCATGGTGGGCTGGCAAACCCAGGCCTGGGAGGCCATCCACGCTCTTGACCCCAGGCCAGAATATGCCGAGTTTGTCTTTGCCATGGCCGATTGGGCCCTCGACTATCAAGAGGAGTCGACGGGCGGCTTCATGACCGGGCTGCACCCTGATGGCCCGAGCTTTCACACTGGCTTTGTGGCCGAGGGGCTTTGTGCCGCCTGGCGGCTGGCCCGCCGAGTGGCCCCCGAGAAAGAGGCAGCCTATGGCCAGGCCTTCGCCCGAGCCATGGATTTTCTGGCCCAGCTGGTGTTGCTGCCCGAGGACGCCTTCGCTCTCACCAATCCCGAACGGGCCGTGGGCGGAGTGCGCGGCTCGCTCAACACCTCGTGGGTGCGCAACGATTTCGTGGCCCACTCGCTGCTGGCTTTGGTTTACGGTCATGTCTTGACCCACGGGGATTTGGTGGGAAAATAGCGAAAAGGGGTGTCTATGAGTCAAATCGGTCCGAACTTTCAACCCGAGTCCTTCCAGGTGCGCAACCCGTTCTCGGGTGGGCCGCCACCCACCGGTAACGGCTGGATGGCCCCCAACCCTCAGGTCCTGCAGTCGTTCTTCCAGGCCTTGTCCCAGTTGTTCGCCCTCTGGGGGCAGTTCGGCGGCCAGCCGCAGCCGACACCTTTCCCTTATCCACCCATCCCCGAGGTCATCGCCGAGGCGCCTCCGCCGATCTTCGAAGCTCCGCCCCGGCCGATTCCCGAAGTGATCTTCGAAGCTCCGCCCCGGCCCATCCCCGAGGTGATCTACGAGGCCCCGCCCCGGCCCATCCCCGAGGTGATCTACGAGGCCCCGCCCCGGCCGATTCCCGAAGTGATCTTCGAGGCTCCGCCTCGGCCCATCCCCGAGGTGATCTACGAGGCCCCGCCCCGGCCGATTCCCGAAGTGATCTTCGAGGCTCCGCCTCGGCCCATCCCCGAGGTGATCGTCGAAGCTCCGCCCCGGCCCATCCCCGAGGTGATCGTCGAAGCTCCGCCCCGGCCCATCCCCGAGGTGATCTACGAGGCTCCGCCCCGGCCGATTCCCGAAGTGATCTTCGAAGCTCCGCCCCGGCCGATTCCCGAGGTGATCTTCGAAGCTCCGCCCCGGCCCATCCCCGAGGTGATCTACGAGGCTCCGCCCCGGCCGATTCCCGAGGTGATCTTCGAAGCTCCGCCCCGGCCCATCCCCGAGGTGATCTACGAGGCGCCGCCCCGACCGATTCCCGAAGTAATCGTCGAAGCTCCGCCCCGGCCCATCCCCGAGGTGATCTACGAGGCTCCGCCGCCAATTATCGAGGCTCCTCCTCGTCCTTACTAGCCCGGCGGGTCGTCTCGGCCCCATTGCGTTAAGCTGTTTGGTCCTGGGTTTGCTGGCTCTGCTGGCCTGGCCGATTCCGGCCGCCCAGGCCCTCGTGTTGCGCAACCTGACCCTGGAGGGTAAGTCGGTCTCTGTGACCATTGCCGAGGGCAAGATCCAGTCGGTCGGTGGTTCCGGCCCGGGACTCGACTGCAAGGGTCTGACGGTGGTTCCGGGCTTCATCGATACCCACGTTCATCTGGGCTTCTTCAAGCCACGCGAGTTGCTCGAGGGTGGATTGACCACGGTGCGCGACCTCGGCTGGTCACCTGAACTGGCCTTTGGGTGGAAGAAGGCCAGCCGTCAGCCAGAATGGGGCCCCCTGGTGCTGGTGGCAGGCCCGATCGTTACCGTGAAGGGTGGCTATCCGACTCGGGCCGGATGGGCCCCTGCCGACGCCGCCGCGGTCTTTCGCCCGAGGATGGTCAAGACGTTGCGGGAGTCGGGCGCCTCGGTCGTCAAGGTCGCTCTGGAGCCTCGCGCCGGCCCCACGCTGTCCCTGGGCGAGCTCGAGCAGTTGGTCCGTGAGGCCCACCAGCAAAAGCTGCGAGTGGCCGCCCACGTCAGCACTCTGGCCGAACTCGACAAGGCCCTCGACGCGGGCGTCGACGAGTTGGTGCATCTGGTTTTTGATGACGTGCGAATCCCCGACGCGACTCTGGCGCGAATCGTGGCCCAAAAGGTGGTGGTGGCGCCGACTTTGCGAGTGGGGCCAGGCGCGAACCGGCTCGCGAATCTGGCCCGGCTCGAGAAGGCCGGGGGCCGCATCGTCTTTGGAACCGACCTCGGCAACGGCGGACGAGCCGGCATCGACATTGAAGAATTGCAGTGGATGGTGCGGGCCGGGCTGCCGGCCGAGCGCATCCTGCGTTCGGCCACCCGCGACGCGGCCGACTGGCTGGGGATGCCCGAGCGAGGGCGTATCCGAGTCGGCGCGGTGGCCGATCTATTGGTGGTAGAGGGTGACCCTCGCCAGGATTGGACGCGGCTGGGTCGCCCCCGCCTGGTGATGCGTCAGGGTCGGATCATCGTCAACCGAATCTAGATCGCAGGCATCGTTTTTAACGGTTTTGTCTGGTGGATATACCGATGGATACTCATGGCCTAACCTCATGGCCGGGACGCTTGCTGATTTATACGTTATAATGGATCAGGGATGTGTGCTATGCGGTTGAAAACCCCCCCGGGGGCAAGAGGGGTTAGCCTTCTGCTCGAGGTTTTGTTTGGCTTTGGCTTGTTCGCTGTGGCCTTACTGCTGGTCTTCGGGCTCTTTCCGACTTCACACCGGGCCACCACCAGCACCAAGAATCTGGCCATCGCCTCGGACCTGGCTCGCGAATTCATGGAGCAAGAACTCGCCAACGACTTTGGCAGCATCGCGAGCCGCCCACCGGTGGACATTCCCGTTCCCGTGACGGTCAACGGGGTAGCCAGTCAGACGACCTTCACGGTTGGGGTGGATGTCTTTCCCGAAGCCCCCGGGGCGCCCCCCAATAACTTCGAGCGCAAGAGGGTCCTGGTGACCGTCACCTGGCCCGAGGGCACCGGGGCCATCCGCTCGACCCGCTTGGAGAGCTATGCCATTCAATAGGCGCGCCTTCAGCTTGCTGGAACTGGTGGTTTACGCCAGTCTGCTGCTGCTCTTGTTGGGCGGCGTAACCATGGTCGTAGTGGGAGGGGTGCGTTACCTGCAAACAGGCTCAGCCTATCAGACCGCTCAGAACGAGTCGCTGATTGCGATGCGCAAGCTGGTGGAGGACCTGGGTCGCAGCACGGCCCAGTTTCGACGTCCGGCTTCGCCTCTGAGCGACAGTGACCACATCATCTTTCTTTCGCCCGAGCCGCCGGCTGGGGGTAGTGATTGGACCTATAACAACGACGAGCTGCAGTATCACTTCTGGATCTGCTATTATTGGGATATGGGGCAGCGAGAGTTAGTCAGAGCACGATTGCCGGTAGGGGGCACCCCCATCACGCGAAGTACCATCCCGGTTCCCACCGCTCCCCCCCTGGCCAACTTCAGGCCACCCGCTAATAATGACGTGCGGGTGATAGCCCGTGGCATCACCGATTTTGCCATCAACGACGGGGCTACGGCGCAACAACTTGCCGTCCGCCTCAGCAGTTCGGTGGCCACGGCTTCCGACAAGCAGACGACCGTAACCACCCGAAGCCTGATAAGAATGCCTAATCCATGATGCGAAAAGGAGCCGAGTGTGAAAACTAGCACCAAAAAGAGGCGCGGAGTCGCTCTCGTCGTCATCTTGATGAGTCTGGCTTTGCTGGCTGCCGTAGCCATGGGTCTGGCCACCATCAGTTCAGGTCAGTTGATGCACGCCCACTCCGAGAGTCAAAGTCTCGAGGCGCTCTATGCCGCCCGAGCCGGGGCCTGGATCAAACTGGGTCAGGTCAGAGCGGGCGATACCAGTGCCATCGGCCCCATCGCGCTGGCCACGACCGGCGCTACCTATAGCGCCACGGTCACGGTGGGCCCGGGGCCGGGCACTCCGCCCTTTCCGCCGGCCGACACCTATTATGTCGAGGCCACGGGTACCAGCAAAGGCGGTCATCAACGCAAAATGGCCATTCTGGCTTCGCTCAGCCAGACCCGCTGGAGTCACGCTGCCTTCGGTAATACCCAGGTAAGAATGCAGTCAGGGTCTTACACCGACAGCTTTGATAGCAGCGGCGCCACCGTCGATCACAGCAAAGCTACCGTGGCGAGCAACGCCAAGATTAACGGCATCTACATCGAAGACCCCGAGAAAGTTGTGGTGGGCTGGGCCAACTCTACCGACATTTCCACCGGCAAGAAGAAGAAGGGCAAGAAAGACGACGATGTCGAGCTCAATCCCGAGGCCCGGGCGATGGGTCCGCCGGCCTCGGTCGAGAGCCAGGTGATCACCGGCAGCGCCAAAGCCCACGAAGCCTACAAAGGGTTCGCCACCACCAGCCAAAAAATGAACGTCGATCCCGTCACCATGCCGCTGCTGCCAGCCGGAGCTTCGGGGGCGGTGGTCGATCCTCTGGTGTCGACCAATCCCTCGGTGAGTGGGGCCGCCCTCTCACAAATCCTTCCCGGCGCCTACCACGATCTCGCGGCTACCACCGGAGAGACGGCCGTGCTGGATGTATCGGCTTTGCCGCCCGGTTCGACGGCGCAGTACGTCTTCCATCACATCGACCTGAACCAGGCCACCTTGCAGATTAAGCAGCCGGCCGCGCCGGCCGCCCCGGTGACCGTGCAGATCTACGTCGATACTGGCAAAGGGGCCAGTGCTGACCCCACCGCCGGCATCCGCATGACCGGCGCCTCGCTGGTCAATGACAAACAGGTTCCGGCTCTGCTTCAGATCCTGATCGCCGGCACGGGCAAGAATATCCTCGAAGGCCACGACGAACTCAAAGACGGGGTGGGCCCTCCCACAGCCTATTATGTCGTCTATGCCCCCGAAGGGCTGGTGGATGTCACTCGGGGTCAGATCTACGGCGCGGTCGTGGCCGATGTGGTCAAACTCGATGGCGAGTCTTTGACCGACCCCGACAAGGCTCCGGCCGTAATCCATTTCGATACGGCTCTGCTCAACGATACCAGCAACCCGGCGATGTTCAACGTTCTGAGTATCCAGAACCTGTAGACACGGGGCCCTCGAGCCGATCCAGGCGCCAACCCCCCTCGGTCGGGATCAGGGTCCAGGTCCAGGCTGTTGCCTGGCGGATGTCGGGGCCCGGTTCGACCCGCACCTTCATCTGATTGGATCTGGTCTCGAGCGGCGAGATCTTGCGAGATTGAATCTCCCAGCGGTTGGTCTCGTCGGCCAGCCAGGCCGAGACCTTTTGCTTGAAGGCATCCTCGGGCAGTTTCTCTTGCAGGCGGGGAGTGAGCAACATCCAGGCCTGGTGCAGTTCACGCAGGCGCAGCAACTGGTGGAAAGAGCGGGCCACATCCACGGCTTCGTCCTCGGCCACTGCCCTGGGGGTGGGTTGGTCGACGGATACCGGCCCGGGTCGGCGGGCCAGACCCCAGCCCATCAGAAGCAGCAGTCCGAGACCAACGGCCGCAATCAGTGCGGCCGGCGGAGGAGAAGTGGACCGAGCGCGCTGGCTCACGGGCGCCACGGGCTCAGCCTGGCGCAAGCTGCGACCCAGTTCGCGGCCGTAAGACTCCCACTGGACTCGATCGCTGACGGTGAAGGCGCCGGCCGCGGAGTCGTCGGCATAGAGCCAACCCACCAGACCCTGCTCGGCGTTTTGGATGGGCACGCAGAGGGCCGAGCCGATATCGGAGGACGGTAGCGAGGCTAACAGCCGATCCTCGCGGTCACTCACCAGCAGGGCCCGGCCGCTGGCCTGCGCGGCTTGAAGCACGGCTGAGCAGGCCGGGCTGAGATTGGTGAAGTCGCCGCGACCGCCTCGCACCACCAGTTCGCCGCCGGGTTCGTCGGCGAGCAGGACCAGCACGCGAGAGCCTGGGCTGCGGCCCCTCTCGGCGAAGGAGAGAGCCTCTTTGATGACCCCGCCGGTCGTGCGCCGGCTCACCTAGCGGCCCTGGGGGCGGGGCAGTAGATAGACCAGCCCGGCGCCCGTCAGGAACCCGCCCAGGTGGGCCCAGTTGTCGATGTTGAGAATGTTCAGATCGGCCAGTTGCATGGCAAAACCATAGGCCAGATAGCCGAGCAGATAGATCCCCCAACCGCGCATTTCCTCGGAGCCAAACAACCCGAATCGCTTGTGCAGCGCCAGAAAGGCGGCTCCCACTCCGAAAAGGGCTCCGCTGGCCCCGATACTCCCCTCGATTCCGGCCAGCCAGCTGGTCAGGCTGCCCCCCACCCCCGAAGCCAGATAGATCAAGGTAAAGAGGCCCGAACCGTAGACCCCCTCGAGTTCGGGGCCATAACGATACAGGAAGCCCATGTTGAAAGCCACGTGCCAGATGGCGAAATGCACGAACATGGGGGTGAAGAATCGCCAATACTGGTGCCGGGCGACAAAATAGTCATAGTTCACCAGGTAGTTGCCAATGAAGTCTGCTCCCGCGGGGATCTGGGCGGCTACAAAGATGGTCAGGTTGATGGCCAGCAGGACCCCGGTGACCTTGGAGAGCGGAGTCATGTTGGCAAAACGCGGGGTATATTTCTCGCGCATCGCCTGCTGCAACTCGTCGGTGATCTCGCCGGTGCCCTCGCACGAGGCACAGGTCTTGGGGCACTCGACCTGACCGCTGCCAGCACAGCTCTTGCACTGGTAGGTCGTGCCGCGAGGCGTCGAACGACTGCCGGCGCCGTCGCAGGCCGGGCAGGGCAAGAATCCGCTGCCCTGGCAATCGACGCATACCCCCCGTCCTTCACATCGTGGACACTCCATCATGGGGTTTTGCTCTTATCAGGAAGGATTTCCTCTGCCGGGCTTCCAAATTTAGGTCGATTGACGAGGGAGGCTTTGGCCAGTGAAAAACGGGTTCTCTAGATTCGTCCTTGCCACCGCGGCCAGCCTTTGCCTGGCCGGTCCCGCCTGGGCGCAGGGTGAGGTGTATCAGACCGGCAGTTCCAGCTATGGCGGGCAAACGGTCAACTCCTATACAAACGTTGGGGCGGCCGAATACCGCAAGAGCATTCGCGTCTCGCGGGGGGGCGGTATCTATAACGTGGTGCCCTTCAACCCGCCCACCCGCAGCAGCCGCAAGTATAAGGTTCCCAACGTCTACTCTTACAAGGCCAGCGCCAATAAGGACCTGCCTGCCCGCGAGATCTGGGTGATCGAGAAAGAGATCGTGGACGGCCGTCTCTTTCGCCGGCGCAAATCCATCGATTTATCCGACATCATCGAAGCCGAGGCCAAGCGCAACAATGTCGACCCCTTGCTGGTGGAAATCCTGATTCGTCATGAATCCAACTATCGCCCCGATGCGGTCTCGCGCACGGGCGCCCAGGGCCTGATGCAGCTGATGCCCGGCACGGCTACCATGCTGGGTGTGAGCAACGCCTACGACCCGGCTGCCAACGTGGCCGGCGGCACCCGCTATCTGGCTCAGCAACTGGCCACCTTCAAAGACCTTCGTTTCGCCCTGGCCGCCTACAACGCCGGCCCCGGCGCCGTCAAGATGCACGGCGGGGTCCCGCCTTATGCCGAGACCCAGAACTACGTCAACTCCATCGTCAGCGAATACTCCCGCCGCCAAAAGCTCGAAGACACCAACTCCAAAGACGACGACGAGTAGTAAACCGCGGAGGACCCCCGGTGGGGCTCGCTCGTGAAAAAACCGCGGAGGACGCAGAGGTCGCGGAGGCGTGGCTGAGGCTTCAGGGGCGGTGTCTCTGGTGGTCAGTGGCCGTCTTGGAGAGTTAGGAGATTGGGGTGGAGAAGCCACGGATGATCGGGTGGGCGCTCATTCGACGGGGCGCTAAGTTCCTCGGTACGGCCGCCCAATCCCAAAAAAGACCGGTCGAGCACCAACCTTCCAGATG
>JBFWNU010000015.1:0-15902 GCA_050250895.1 Vulcanimicrobiota bacterium
TCTTGAGCGACCACAGCACTCCCATCAACAAGAAGGCGAGCCGCGGCTCCTCGGTCTGGTGGGCCAGGGCCTTCACTGCCGACAGGATGGGCACCCCGGCCCGATACATCACCGCCATCTGTCTCGTCAGCAAGGCCAGTTCACGCAAAGAGGCCGATAGGGGAGAGGTCCAGCCAGGACTGGTCGGTTGCGACTGCAAGGTCTCAGGCAGCGCCAGGCTCATTGGACTCCCCCTTTCCAGACGTGTGGGCCGTTTCCGCCATGTCCCTCAGGTATTCTTCATCCCGACCAGACGGCCTATCGAAGGAATTTCTATTCGACTTTTTGACTTGGGCCGGTTCCGGTTACCTGAAAACGCCACCGACCAGTGGGATTGTGGACGCTGCAGTGAAAATACTTCGCTGATTCCTATTGATGTCCAAGCTCTAAGATCGGGCTTTCTTTCCCGATGGTTATTGCATTCGAATGCTTCTTAAGTAATTCTGGCATTGAATTAAGGTCAAAAGGTTCTTTCTGTGGAAGTTGTGAATGATTCTCTTTCGTAATCTCTTGGTTTTGGTTTTGGGGGTTGAATGAGGCGAGTTTCCAAACGTTCCGACCTTGCACTGAGAGTCTCCCTGGGGAGTACATTCACTCGATGGGTCACCTATTTGCTCCTTTTGGCATTCCTGTTGAGCGCGGTTCCCGTGGCTCCGGCCTATGCGTTGGCAACCTCTTCCGGAGACCCGACCCCGAAGGAGTCACCCGCCAGAGTCACTGACACAGGCCTGAGTTCTGAAACTGAGGCGGCCTTTCGACTCGCCCGCGTTCCTCTTCCGGTCGAGATTCCCAGTGCGAACTTGCCAGCCGAAGCCCAGCGTCTCGGAGTGTCCCCCGAACTGCTGCCTTCTCAGGGGGTAAGACCCAGTGCCGAGGCTTCCAGTCCCGAGCAAACCCCCAGATATGTACCGCAACCCACCCCCTCCTTCGGCTTTGAACAGATTGTCGAGTCATTGGAGGAGACCAGCGGCTATCTAGAAGAGACCAACTACGATCTCGTGGCCCAGGCCGACCCTCCCCCGCCGGATCCCGATTTGCGTCGAGCTCAGAACCAGATGGGTGTCATCGAGCCGCCGGGTGACGACGAGTATCCCCCGTCCGCCTGGAGCCGGGTGACCGCACGCTACAGTGCTTATCGCGACATGGGCTCGGCGCCTCAGGCCTATGCCAATGATCTATTCGTCTATCACGCCGAAACCTACCCATCGATCGGCAACCCGGGCACCACCACCGTTCTCTGGGATTTCTACAGTCCCAACACCGATCACAACTTGACGGCCAGGGGAACCAGTTCTTCGATTCAATTCGAATACACCTCCGTGGGCGATTCCGCCTCCGCTTTCGACGCCGAGTACACCCTCAACCTCACGGTCTGGGACCGTCGCTGGCCAGAGGGTCGCCTTCTGAATGGGCAGACCGAGAAGAACGACACCCAGCTGCAAGAGCTTTCCCTCTTCGCCGGCGTGGCCGCTCGAGATGTCGGCACCTGGACCTTCAAGGAGACCCGAGACGGCAACGAATCGGCTCCCCAGACTTTCGAGGTCCTGCCCACCCCTGAGCCCGACCTGGCCTGGAACCGCCGGGTCACCGGCGCAGGATATCAGGACGCGGTTCAAGCCTCTCCGATCGTCTTCGATGCCGACGAATGGTTCGTGCACAAACAGACTTACAACCTGGCCGAGATCGAGGCCATCCAACCCCCCGACCCTGACCCCAGCGATCCGGCCGCCGACATGTCCAATACCTCGGTGGTATACTGGCACTGGGACTCGCCTTTCCCCGAAGCGAACACCAACAAATTCGGCAGCTACCTGTCGGTTCGGTTTCGCTACCATCATAACAACGCCAACACGGTCTATGTCACTTCCACCAAGGTCTATGATGCGGCTTATCGCAACGGACGATTGATCGAGTACAACCGGGTCGAGGGCACGCCCCCAACCGAGCGTACTCTGTTCTACGGACAGGGGCTGCCGGGGACCGGGCAATGGAACTTTCGAGAGGTGATCAACGGGGTAGAATCGCCCCCGGTGGCCATCGACGGGCGAGACATCAAGCTCAGTTTTGAGCAGGCCCGCGAGTTCAACCCTGACAACGGCCCGCAAAAATACATCGTCAAAGTGCAACCGGTGCCCGCCACCTGGACTCCCGCCAACTTCGATGTCGTGGTCGATATCCAGGATGTCGACACGGGGGCCATAATCAGGACGCTCACGCAACCGGTAACCGGCAATACCGACAATCCAGCCACGGTGGAACTCAGTTGGGACGGTAAGGACTCTGGCGGAGCAGCGGTCGAACAGGGCCGCGTCATCATGCCCTACCCCCGCATCGAAGTGAGCAGCGTTGTAGCCAATGAGCCTCGAACGGTAGCCAGCAACGGCGCACTCGATGTCGGCATGGACTTGATGGCGGTGGATACTCCGACCTCTTCATGCCTGATCCATGACCCTGTTTATCAAAATCACGACGAGCCTTACGGGGCCGACCCGAACCCTCCTGACCCATCACCCGACCCGCCGGCCGCTCCCATGCCCCAGACGGTGTCCTATGCTAACGGCGCTTCCACCAACTACGTTCGGCTACCCGGCCTCTCGGGCGTTTTGGTCGATGCCAACACGGGAAACTACACTCACGGCGAGACCGATCTGGCCATTCCCACCCGGGGCCTTCCCATCGTGATTTCTCGCACTTATCGTAGCGCCGACTCCTATCTCCCCCCCCGCTACGGTTGGCGGTGGAACTTCGAGCAAAGCCTCAGCTTCGAGGGGCAGGACATCGTCTTGAACGTCCCCGGCCGACCTCCTAGCCGCTACCAACATCGGTTCATCGGCGATGGCGGCGCCGTGAAGCTGATCTATGCTAACTATCGCGGCGATGAGAACTCTCGCATCGTGATGGCCGACACCTTCACTTATGTGGTAGAGCATCGGGACTTCAGTCGCTCCACCTTTCGGCGCTCCACTCTTGACCCTCGTAAAGCCTATCTAACCAGGATCGAGGACCGCAACGGCAACGCCCTGATCTATAACTGGGACGAATCGGGCGACAAGCTTTTGTCGATCGTCGACCCGAGCGCTCCCAATCGCGTCGTGAACCTCACCTGGGGGACCAAGTCCTTCCCGACCGAAATCCAGGACTGGGCCGGACGAAAGATCATCTATGGTTTCCAGACCCAGGGTTCGGCTACCGTCCTGGCCTCGGTGCGCAAGAAGGCGGGTTATGCCGATCAGCCCGACAGCGACACGATTACGCGCTACGACTATCAGAACAAGTCGAGCGCGGGTAAAGGTGCCAAGGGTCACTTTCTCGGCACCGTCTCTCGAGAAGGCGTGGGCATCGTCAGCAACCTGGCCCTGACTCCCTTTGGACGCTTTCTCGAGGCCACCAGCCATACCGGAGTGCGCACCACTCTGGCGGTGACACCGGGGCAGACGATCCTTTCCAACACCGCCGACCAGGGCATTCAATCGCTGACCACCAACCTGGGCGCCCAGGGACGACCGGCCTCGATCATCGATCCCACCGGAGGATTGACCCGATTCGAGTATGATCCCAACGGCAACGTCTCGCTTCTGATCGACCCCCGCAGCAAGAACTGGCGGTTCGTGCATAACGCCGAGACCAACGATCTGCTCTCGGCCACCGACCCCTATGGCAATAGAACCCGGTTTGTGTGGGCGACCCTCGAAGGGAAGGAACACGACACTCTGCAGCGGGTGATTCAACCCCTGGGAGAGCTGACCCGCTACAACTACGACCCTAACGGGAACCTCATCAACGTGATCAACCCCGAGGGGGACAAGAGCATCTTTGTCTACAACGAGTATGGCCAACTGGCTCGGAGTAAGGATGCCGAGGGCAATGTCTCTAAGTGGAACTATGACGAGAACGGTTATCTGCACACCTACGTCTTGCCTTATAGTGGCGATGATGACAACGATAATGGCCGGCCGCGCTGGAGGTTCGTCAAAGACAGCTTAGGTCGCACGAAGAAGGCCATCGATCCTAAGCAGCACACCACCAGCTATACCTACGACAAGCTCGATCGCGTGCTGCAGATCGACCTGCCTCAAGTGGCCGGCGAGAGTGTGCCCCCGGTCATTCGCTACGCCTGGAATCGCCACAACCAGATCGAAACCGTCACCGACACCAAGGGCCGGCTCACCCGTTTCGTCTATGACGAGGTGACCCGCTACCTGCGCGAAGTGCATGAGCCGGGAACGGTCATCACTCGGTTTCAATACGACAGCCATGGCAACATGACCCATCGGGTTCAGCCCGGTGGCGGTTCGACAGATTATACCTACGACCTGAAAGACCGCCTCCGCAGTATCAGCTATCCCGGCGGCACCGGGATGCAACTGTTTGACTATGATGAGAACGACAATGTGGTCACCTGGACCAAAGGTGCCCTCCCCATCACCTACACCTATGACGATGCCAACCGCCTGACCGGAATTGTGGCCTTTCCCGGCACCAACCCGGTCAGCTTTGGTTATGACGCCAACAACAGGCCGCTGTCGGCCACCAACAACCTCGGTACGATCAGTTGGAGCTATTTCCCCGACAGCGCGGTGCAAAGCATCTCGGGGCCGGGAGGCTCGCTGAGCTATACCTATGACAAGGCCAATCGGGTCAAGACCATCGAGCCTGAGTTTGGCGGCCCGATTACGACCTATACCTATACCGGCCGCAGCCAGCTGGCCAGCGCCAAGATCGGCTCGGTCGAAGTGGGCTATGGCTATGACGACAACGGAAACTTGACCAGTACATCCTATTCCAATGGCGTCACCGCCTCCATGGACTATGACGAGCGTGACCGGGTCACTCAGATGACCTACCTTCGCGGCACCTCAGAGCCGCTCCTGACGCTTGACTACACCTACGACGTGGTGGGCAACGTGGCCACGATGCACCGCGAGACGGCCACCTCTGAACTCACCCGACGCTACACTTACGACCTGCGCGACCAGTTGACCAGGGTCGAGCAATCCTTGCCGGGCACAGGCTTTGCACAGCTTGAGTCCTTCCAGTATGATGATAACATGAATCGCACCCAACGGGACGGGGTGGCGGCCAGTCACAACTCGGCCGACCAGCTGACCAGCACCGCCGGTCAGAGTATGGTCTACATGCTGACGGGTGCGATTTCGAGTATCACCGGCGGCGGCGCCAACAAGAGTTTCAGCGGCTACAACTATGCCGACCTGCCCCAGTTCTACAACGACCCTTCCAGCCAGGTCTCCTATACCTACGACGCCCTGAATCGGCGCATCTCGCGCTCTGTCAACGGCTCTTCGCGTGGCTACCTGTGGGCGGGGTCCGAGGTGCTGCGCGAATTGGCTGCCGGCGACGAAGTTTTCTATCTGCTGGGCAACGGCCGCGAGGCCGTGCTGCGCAACGGAGGCTATTCGACCTACGCTCGCGACCGATTAGGCTCGACCGTGATGCTGTTCGACGAGACCGGCAACGTCGAGGCTGAATGGGACTACACCGCCTATGGCGAGCCCCAGGCCCTTCAGCTCGCTCCCGACACCTACAACCCCTTCCTCTTCACCGGGCAACAGTATGACCGGGAGGAGGGCCAATACTACCTCCGAGCCCGCTACTATAACCCCACCTTAGGCAGGTTCCTGGTGCGGGATCCCATCGGCTACCAGGGCGGC
Source organism: Vulcanimicrobiota bacterium (assembly GCA_050250895.1). Lineage (GTDB taxonomy): Bacteria > Vulcanimicrobiota > Xenobia > Xenobiales > JADMJV01 > CAYRFU01. The sequence continues at coordinate 5,709 of JBFWNU010000015.1, forward strand.
ATGAACCTGTATGCCTACTGCGGAAATAACCCGATTAACTGTACCGACCCGAGTGGGTTGGATGAGTTGTCCTGGAAGCAGGTTCACAATGAAATCGTTGGTCGCAAAGAACAAATTGAAACGTACTACTACCGCAGCAATAGGACAGCTCCAACGAACCATGTTGACAACAAGCTGTCTCAGGTGACTCCGGGCTATCTGTTAGCTTTGGTCTGGTGGGAAGCCGGAGGTTTTAACCCCAGCGCCGTGGGCACGGGAGTGCATGGCGAACCAGTCTACGGGCTATTTCAGATGAACGAAGAAACACTAGCAGAGGTCAAGGCTACTTCAACATTTCCCAATGGAGTGAGTATAGAGGAATTCAGCCAGAGTTGGACCATGCAGATCGAGGCCGGGCTCCTTCTCTGGGATCTTTACGGCGTGTCTCGCTGGGATGCCCGAAGCGAGGCCTTCGCCAAGATGGCAGGTCCCGCGATTGATGCCCAGTTGAAGGCACTAGGCCCGGCGAATGCCGATCCAAGCAGTCTGTTGAGCAAAGAGTTCGACGCGGCGACTTACCAAAGCATCACAAGATTCTACACCAGCCTATCGAAGGTGGTGCAGAAGTGAAAGCCCACTGGGCCTGGCTGATTTTAGTTGGCATTCTGTCGGGCTGTTTTGCGTGGCTAAGCATAGCCAAGAATGTTGAAGAGATTCCTGGGACAGCCATGTCGGCGAGCCCTTCCTCGTTGGCCACATCATCGTCGCCTACGCCCGCCGAGGCACCGATTCAGCAGCAAACAGAAACCTGCTCGATCAACGGCATCCGCTTAGGAATGGCGCGAGCAGAGGTGGAGAAGAGACTGGGTGTTCCGTCACGCTCGGATGGCTCAGCGGCCTATTACCAAGAACAGGACATCTGGATTTGGTATGATGGGTCGCTGGTTCGAGACATCCGTGGGCCAAATCTGTCCGTTGGAGAAGCTCAACTGAGTTCTGATGCCGCAGAGGCGCAAGCTTATTTGCTAAAGCTTTACGGTGAACCAGACCCGGCTTGGCAATACTCCTTTTCGGGACGTTTTCCGTACCTCGTGTATCGTGGTTCGAATTACGACCTCGTGGCCTCGCTTCGAGACCAGCAAGTCGGATATTTTCGACTGCATCGAGTCAATCAGCCGCGTGAACGGTTGTCGAAAGAATGACTAAAACGCGCTCCGGGGCGCCGTCGCGCCCTTCGACCGAAGGGCGCTCGACACCGCCGCGGGACGTGAGCAAGGACTCCGAGGGAGAAGGGCGTGAGCGTCGCTGAAAGGCGCTCGGGCGCAGTTCTCAGACCACGTCGAACCTGATAGAACTGCGCGCGAGACGGGGACGGCAAGGCCTACCGGAGCCCAAGACTCGGCCGGAGGCCGAGTCTTAGGCTTCAATGCAGGCGCTGGGTTGGCCGGTGGCCAGAGAGTGGCCAGGCTGGTGATCTGGTGGCCTGCGATGACCGCGCGAAGCGCGGTCATCGCAGGGTGGTCCGACCGGAGCTCCTGGCCGGGAGCGGTCTCGACCCCCGTCCCCCGGTCCCGGGGGCCTTCATGCGCCTCCCTTTCGCGCGCGCCTCTATTGTGTTCAACGTGGTGCGAGAGGCGCGCCCGCCGCCCGCTCCAGGCCCGGCGACCTGAACCCTCCCTCGCAGTCACGGCCACCTCTCGCGGCGCCGGCTATCGCCCTCAAGGTTAAGCACGAGCCGGCGCCCCGCCTGCGTTTCAGTTCCGGGGTTCGATGGGGGTTGCTACACACCAGCGAAGTATTTACAGCTCTCCAGCTGCGCGCAAGAGTGCGCTCCAGCAGCGGCGTGGAAAGGTGAAAGTCGACCCGGCGCAGGTCGAGGAGCAAAGGACGAATCTCGGCGACCAGGCCCTCTCGCTTTCCTCGCAGGAGCACGCCCAGAGTCCCGGTGAATTTCAGGTTGTGAAGCTTGGCCGGGCTTCTTGCCAGCCCGTCGTCGAGCAGGAGTGTAGAGACTGTAGGCTCTTGCAGTCCGATGGTCAGTACCGCAGCCTCACCGGGGCCCAGATCGGGAACCAGTTTCAAGATTTCGACACAGTCGCCGGGCGGATCGCTAGCCATGACAACGCGGCCAGCTCAGGGGCTTCGTAGCCCAGAGCGCGGCTGGTCTCGATCTCCTCGGCAACCGCTTCGGTTGTCACCAATTGCTCGTCGAAAACCTCGGGAAGCAACCAGAGCATTCCGACCCGGTGAAGGGCCAACAGAGGGGAGGTGTTGCTGACGACCACTAGCTTGCTTCGAGTTCTTCCTCGTCAAGAGCGAAGGCTTCAACTCCGTAGCGACCCATCTCCAGCAGAAACTGAACTCTTGGAACGCCAACCATTTCGGCGGCTCGACCGGTAGAGATCTTACCTAGCTCGTAAAGCTTGCAAGCCGCCGCCATCAAGACGGTGTGAGAGAACTGTTCTGGCGTCTCTTTCATGGTGCGCAAGAAATCGTCTGGGACTTCGAGCTGAATGTTCATGAGCGTCTCAACATTTCTTCCATGTGGTGGCGAGTCAAGAGAGAGTCGAGAAAGACTTTCAGCGCGTCAAGCTCCCGGGAATTCAGCTTGGGCAACTGCTGAAGAAGACCGGCTAACTCGGCGTCGTCGACAGCCATTCCAGCGATCACACCTTTGTCATCCAGCAGCAGCTGTTCCACCGGGATCTCAAGAGCCTCGGCGACCTTCTCCAAGGTGCCCATGCGAGGGTTCACACGATCGGTCTCCCAGCGGGCCACATAACTCTGCGAAACGCCAACGAGATCGGCCAATTCCCACTGTTTGAGGCCTTTTTGTTTGCGATATTTCGCGATGATGTGACCGATGCTCACCTTTAAGAAATTCTGGCCCAATGATGCGATTCCTCGTGACATAGTGACTCCAACGAAATATAATGCCGCCCAATCCAGGAATTAAATTACATTATCAGACTTCACGATTCGGATAAATAATTCTCAGGATCCTGAAATGACCTCTCAAATACCACGCTTCCAAACCCTCGTCCTTACCTTTCCCACCATCGCGACGGCCGTCTCCCAGCAGGCCCTCGAGCCGGACTTCACCTGGGAAGACCTCGAGGCTCCCGCAGGCCAGTCAGCCCGGCCAGCTGGCCGCCCACTTCTGCCTGCATGTGTGGGACCGGCGGCCCTTTGACGTGAGCCGCTCTCGTCAGGCCTGAAAAGTATTGGCCGGGCTGGCCGGTGGCCCGACCGCTGAACCAGTCTGCGAAGGCCTGGCGGTGAGGGTCATCCCAGCCGAGCAGCTCATCGAGGGCAAAGGGGTTCTCGTAGCGGTTCCAGACGTGCAAGAAAAAGCGGACGATGGTGCTCTCGGTGGGGCTGAGCGCCTCTTCGAGAAGGGCCAGCAGGTGGCGTGGCTCGGGCCGGTCAGGCAGGCGGTCTTGCTGGACGAAGCGTTCCACCAGCGGGAGGCGCTGGGCAAGCCGGCGCCAGTGGGTGGCCATCTCGATGTCAGCCGAGCACAGGTAGAACGGCTCGGCCGCCCAGGCGGCGAAGGCGGCCCGGTGGTGGGCGTCCCTAGGAGACCCCGAATGAACGACTTCGACCGCACCGATTTCCTGACGGGCAATCACCCTCGAAAGACCAAAATCGACCGAGGCGCCAGCGGTCGACTGTTTCAGAGGGTTTGGTGCTGCCGACTCTACTCCGAGCGCAGCCAGAACCAGGCCTCGGAGCCTCCGCTCCGTTCCACCGCTGGGCCCTGGCCGCCGGACTTCTGCAGACCGACCCCACCGCCGGGCTCAAGATGCGGGCCGTGCCTAGAAAGCGGGTGGAGAAGACCGACCTGCGCCCTCTGCTTTTGGCCCCGGACCCCTACACGCTGCTGGGCATTCGCGATCGCGCCGTGCTGGGCGTGCTGGCGGAAACCGGCATCTCGCAGACAGCCTGCTCGCGCCGGGACCTTGACCACCTGCAGACCGACACCGGAGCCTCAGCCAGGGCCGTCGCCGCCAGGTGCACAGCCTGAGCGACCCGCTGCTCGAGCGCCTCGAGTGCTATCTAGGCGAAGCTCGTCCCCAGCTCGAGAAGGTGGGGGAGACGGCGCTCTTCTTGAGCCAGCGTGGCACCCGCCTCTCACCAGCCTCGATTCACCAGCTGCTGCTGCGCCACGCCGGCTGAACTTTCCGAACTTTCCAGAACCTGTCCAGACAAGTTTCAATGGCTAGATGAAGCCGTTTGAGCCTCTTCTCGTGGCAACCTTCCAACTTTCCAAGACCCCCTCAGGGTCATCAAGAAGTCTTCAACTATGACCCCCTGACTTCTCCTCTTAGTCGATCGGGGAGAAGCGATTCGCCAGGTGCCGTCGAATCTTTTCTTCATGGGCGCTTGCCTTGCCGCCATCCCCACCGCACCGAGCTGGGCGCGCCGGTCCAGACCGGCGCTTTCGCTGGTTCCGAAAAGGTGCGTACCCGGTGTGCCGGCCTTGAACGCGGGTCATTCAAAGCCGTCCCAACCCACCTTAGGTCGCTTCCTGGTGCGGGATCCCATCGGCTACCAGGGCGGCATGAACCTCTATGCCTACTGCGGAAACAACCCCCTGAACTGCGTGGACCCGAGTGGGTTGGACGAAAGGTATCCCGTGTACGACCCATCGGCGGTAAGAATGAGAACATTGAGCGGAAATGCGGTGGACGTTCGGTATACTGGGGCAGACGCCAACAGAGGCCCAGGTGATGTCAATCAGCTGGAGCAATATTACCAGAAGCGATATCATGGCGGAGCAACGTTAGTAGAGAGCGCGACCGACCCCGAAATTCGCTGGAGAAATTGCTTTTCGTTCGCATGCCAGTGGACAGGATTGGTGAAGACCAACACTCAGAATGCCTGGGTCACTGAGCCTGGATTCCTGCAGATTCTCGACGATGCCATTCGAGCAGGCGCTGTCGAAGCAGACTGGACTCCAGCATCAAAAGCGGCAGCTGGTGATCTGGTGATCTACTTTGATGCCAACAACGTACCCACTCACGCGGGAGTCGTGCTAGGAGAGGGCCGCCCCTATGGCGAGGACCCTAGGTCGGAGCATAGGGGGGAACCATTGGTCATCTCTGATTGGGCAGACTTAGGAGTGTATGTTCACAGGGCTAACGTGGTTGGGCCTGCCATTACTACCCCCGGATATACCGTTAAATATCTCCACGTTCTGGGGAGAGGCAAATGAACGATACTCCCAAGTTGCAACCTATCAAGAAGCTCACCATCATATGCGTGCTCGCATTCCTGGTTAGCAGTCAGGTGAGTCCACAACCCAACCCTCAGAAGACGCCATTAAGCCCTCCGTCGCTCTCTATCCTTTTTGATTACGGCTCAGGCCCCGGCTGCATTCGCTTTGAAATTCCAAGCCTCTCCGGAAAGACGGTTGAGTGTGTGGTCACTTGCATCGACGGCGAACGTCCGAAAGTGTATAGGGTTAAGGTGCCATTTGAAGCCGCATCTCAATTTTGTAGGGAACTCAGGAAGGAAGCGGAGGCGCTGCGAAAGGCCAGGAAACCCATAGGTGTTCCTCCTGGCCCACTCAGCGGCGGAGAAATACCGCCATTTCTCACCGTCGAGTTCACTTCGCAGCAGAAGCGCCAGCGGATTCAGGTGAATGAGGATTTCCCTGCGGAGAGGCGGCTAGTGGCCCTGGTGCTAAGAGGCCTCGCAGGTGATTGTATCTTGAGCGCAACGACTGTGGAAAGGCAGGGCCCAGTACCAAATTTGATTCTAGGATACATCAAGAAGTTTCGAGCGGCGCAAGATTCCCGAACATAGAAACCTCAAACTCGTGCTGGGCGCCGTCGCGCCCTTCGACCGAAGGGCGCTCGACACCGCCGCGGGACGTGAGCAAGGGCGGGTGACGGTGAAGGGGGTGGGCGTGGCTGTGGCTGTGGCTGAAAGGCGCTCGGGCGCAGTTCTCAGACCACGTCGAACCTGATAGAACTGCGCGCGAGACGGGGGCGGTAAGCTCACCGGGGCCCAAGACTCGGCCTCCGGCCGAGTCTTGGGCTTCAACGTAGGCGCTGGGTTGGCCGGTGGCCAGAGAGTGGCCAGGCTGGTGATCTGGTGGCTTGCGACGACCGCGCTTCGCGCGGTCATCGCAGGGTGGCCTGGGGCCGACGTCTCAGCGAGCCCCTCCGCCAGATGAGGTCGAAAGCGGGCCCACTTCGACGTCGGCGGAAAACGGTGGGTCAGATCGACTCAACGCCTAAAGATTCCGCTCTCTGGACTCTTGTGTGACAAGTGTGATCTGGCCAGAAATCCTGGCCGGAAGCGGTCTCGCCCCCCCGTCCCCCGGTCCCGGGGGCCACGACCGGCAGAAACAAGAGCGGTCCTCGATCGGGTGGTTTCTGCCGGCCTTCATGCGCCTCCCTTTCGCGCGCGCCTCTATCGTGTTCAACGTGGTGCGAGAGGCGCGCCCACCGCCGGTGCAGTCCCGGCGACCTGAACCCTCCATCGCAGTCACGGCCACCTCTCGCGGCGCCGGCTATCGCGTCTTAAGGTTAAGCACGAGCCGGCGCCCCGCCTGCGTTTCAGTTCCGGGGTTCGATGGGGTTGAACACACCAGCGAGGTATTACAGCTCTCCAGCTGCGCGCAGAGTGCGCTCCAGCAGCGGCGTGGAAAGGTGAAAGTCGACCCGGCGCAGGTCGAGGAGCAAAGGACGAATCTCGGCGACCAGGCCCTCTCGCTTTCCTCGCAGGAGCACGCCCAAAGTCCCGGTGAATTTCAGGCTGTGAAGCCTGGCCAGGCTTCTTGCCAGCCCGTCGTCGAGCAGGAGTGTAGAGGCTGTAGGCTCTTGCATTCCGATGGCCAGCACCGCAGCCTCACCGGGGCCCAGGTCGGGCACCAGTTTCAAGACCTTCGGCACAGTCGCCGGGCGGATCGTTAGCCAGGACAACGCGCCCAGCTCGGGGGCTTCGTAGCCTAGAGCGCGGCTGATCTCGACCTCCTCGGCAACCGCTTCGGTTGTCACCAATTGCTCGTCGAAAACCTCGGGAAGCAACCAGAGCATTCCGACCCGATGAAGGGCCAACAGAGGGGAGGTGTTGCTGACGACCACTAGCTTGCTTCGAGTTCTTCCTCGTCAAGAGCGAAGGCTTCAACTCCGTAGCGACCCATCTCCAGCAGAAACTGAACTCTTGGAACGCCAACCATTTCGGCGGCTCGACCGGTAGAGATCTTACCTAGCTCGTAAAGCTTGCAAGCCGCCGCCATCAAGACGGTGTGAGAGAACTGTTCTGGCGTCTCTTTCATGGTGCGCAAGAAATCGTCTGGGACTTCGAGCTGAATGTTCATGAGCGTCTCAACATTTCTTCCATGTGGTGGCGAGTCAAGAGAGAGTCGAGAAAGACTTTCAGCGCGTCAAGCTCCCGGGAATTCAGCTTGGGCAACTGCTGAAGAAGACCGGCTAACTCGGCGTCGTCGACAGCCATTCCAGCGATCACACCTTTGTCATCCAGCAGCAGCTGTTCCACCGGGATCTCGAGAGCTTCGGCGACCTTCTCCAATGTGCCCATGCGAGGGTTCACACGATCGGTTTCCCAGCGGGCCACATAACTCTGCGAAACGCCAACGAGATCGGCCAATTCCCACTGTTTGAGGCCTCTTTGTTTGCGATATTTCGCGATGATGTGACCGATGCTCACCTTTAAGAAATTCTGGCCGAATGATGCGATTCCTCGAGACATAGTGACTGCAACGAAATATAGTGCCGCCCAACCCAGGAATTAAATTACATTATCAGAATTCATGATTCTGATAAATAATTCTCAGGATTCTGAAATGATCTCTCAAATACCACGCTTCCGAACCCTCGCCCTTACCTTTCCCACCATCGCGGCGGCCCTGCAGCAAGGCGCCATCGAGCCAGACTTCACCCCCCAAGACCTCGAAGCGTGGCTCCTGCACGTCAGCCAGCCCGGTCAGCTGGCCGCCTACTTCTGCCTGCACGTGTGGGATCGGCGACCCGTCGACCTGAGCCGCTCGCTGCAGGTCTGGGATGCCCAGCACCGGGCCGCCTTCATGGCCTGGGCGGCCGAGCCGTTCTACCTGTGCTCGGCTGATGTCGAGATGGCCACCCACTGGCGCCGGTTGGCCGAGCAATTCCCCCTGGTGGAGCGCTTCGTCCAACAAGACCGCCTGCCCGAGCGGCCTGAGCCCCGCCACCTGCTGGGCCTGCTCGAACAGGCGCTCAGCCCCACCGAGAGCACCATCGTGCGCTTCTTGCTGCATGTCTGGAACCGCTACGACAACCCCTTCGAACTCGATGACCTGATCGGCTGGGACGACCAGCACCGCCAGGCCTTCACCGACTGGTTCAGCGGTCGGGCCACCGGCCAGCCCGGCCAATACTTCTAGGAGACCGCGAATGAACGACTTTGACCGCACCGATCTCGAGGCCCTCAAAGCCAGCGTCGACCTGGCCGAGCTGATGCGCTCGCACGGCATCGAGCTGCGCCAGGTCGGCAAGAACCTGGTGGCCACCTGCCCCTGGCACGAAGACAAAGAGGCCTCGTTGGTGGTGAACCCCAAGAAGCAGCTCTTTAACTGCTTCGGCTGCAAGACCAAGGGCGACGCACTCAGCTTCCTACAGCTGCGCGAGAACCTGTCGTTCCCGCAGGCCCTGACCCGCCTGCGCGAGCTGGCCGGGCAGGCACCCGCGCCAGCCAGGCCGACCCCCACCTTGAAAGACCCGGACCGGTTCGAGGGCGGGCTCACCCGACCCCAGCTGCTCGAGCGGGTCACCGCCTTCTATCAGAAGCGTCTGGTCGACAGCGACGAAGCCCAGCAATACCTGAAAGAACGCGGCGTCACCCTTGAGCTTCTCGAGGCTTTCCGGGTCGGATACTGCGACGGCTCGCTACTCAAGGCCATCCCCGGCGGCGGCGAAGTCCGCCAGGCTCTTGCTCAAATTGGCGTGCTCAACGATAAGGGCCGAGAGCATTTCCTGGGCTGCGTAGTGGTCCCCCTCGAACATCCCGAGCGGGGCATCGTCGGCCTCTACGGCCGTCGCCTCAACCCGAAAGCCAAAGTGCGGCATCTCTTTCTACCCGGCCCCAAGCGCGGTGTTTTAAACTGGCAGAGCCTCACCGCGGCCAACGAAGTCCACCTGGTCGAGAGTGTCTTTGACGCCTTCGCCCTGTGGGTGGCCGGGGTGCGCAACGTCACCTGCCTCCACGGCACCCAGGTTTTTCAAGATTTGGGGGCGTTCCTTCGAGCGTCCACCGTCAAGGAAATCCGGCTGTGTCTTGATGCCGACCAGGCCGGCGAGTCCGCCGCCGACCAGCTCGCTCATGACTTGAAAAACCGGTTCCGGGTGAGCAAGGTGCTGCTGCCTGACGACACGGACCCCAACGCCATCCTCACCAGCCACGGCCCCGACATCCTGAGAAACTTTCTCGATTGCGTGAAGCCACTCGAAGAAGCCGAACCCGAGGACATCCCGCTGGTCGAAGACCTGCCCGACGGCTTCCGGCTGACCTTCGAGACCGTCGAGTATGAAATCACCCCACGGCCACCCTACACCGGCCGGCTGCAAGTGGCGCTGCGAGCGAAGACCCGCGAGCAACGCCCGCAGAAGTTCCTCGACCGCTGCGACCTCACCAGCGCCCGGGCTCGAGCGGCCACCCTGCGCGGGCTGTCCCAGCGGCTGGGCCTGGCCAAGGAAGAGGCCGAGCAGCAGCTGGCCCAGATTCTCGACACCACCGAAGCATGGGTCGAAGGGTTCGCTCGTGAGAACGAGCCCAACCGGGCCGAGCCGCCCGAGCTGACCGAAGCCCAGAAGGCCGACGCCCTGGCCTTCTTGCAACGGCCCGACCTGGTCGAGGCCATCCTGCACGACATGGAAGACCTGGGCTATGTGGGTGAAGAGCACGGCAAACTGCTGGCCTATCTCATCGGCATCTCGCGCAAGCTCGAGAACCCGCTCTCTGGCATCATCCGTTCCCAGAGCGGCGCCGGCAAGTCCGGACTGTCGGGGCTGGTGGGCCAGCTCACTCCGCCCGAGGACGTGATCCACTACTCGCGCGTGTCCACCCACGCCCTGGCCTATGCCGAGAAGACTTACTTCAAGCGCAAACTACTGATCATGGAGGAACGTGTGGGCGGCGAATCGGCGGACTACTACATCCGGGTGCTCCAATCGAGCCACAAAATACGCCAGGCGGTGCCGGTCAAAG
>JBFWNU010000016.1:0-5642 GCA_050250895.1 Vulcanimicrobiota bacterium
GCGACCAGGTGGACTGGCCCAAGCATCGGGTGCACGAGGTGCTCGACGAGCTCGTCGAGATGGAATACGTGGTCCAGGCCGGCTGCGGTGGCCAGGGCCGCACCTACCGCTACTCGGTGGTGCTCGACGGGGGCCAGCAACCCTCGCCGCTGCAGAGCCTGACCCACCCTGACGAGCTGCAGCGCAAGATGCAGGAAGCGGGCCTGCTCTGAACTTTCCGAACTTTTCAAAACTTGTCCAGACAAGTACAAACGGCTTGACTACAGCGTTCCACACTTAAAAAAAGAAACTTTCCAACTTTTCGGAACCCCCTAAGGGTCCTCAAAAAGTCTTCAACTATGACAACTAAGAGAAGAAATCTATCCAGAGTGACCTTTGTACGTAAGAGCGTACACGGGCTACCCGGCGTTGGGCGATGAACGTCGGCTTGTGGCAAGAGCGGTTCACCGAGTCGTTGCGCCTGCGTGGTCGCAGCCCTCGCACGGTCGAGAGCTACGCCGGCCAGCTCGGGTTCTTTCTGCACTTTCTGGACGACCGCGGAGTGGACAGCCCGGCGGCCATCCGGCGCGAGGACGTCGAGGCCTACCGGGTGCATCTGCTGGAGCTGCGCAAGCCCGACGGGTTGCCGCTGGCCCTGACCACCCAGAGCTTGAAGCTGACCGTGGCCCTGGCCTTCTTACGCTTTCTCCTGGCCGAGCAGTTCGTGCTGACCAATCCCGGCCAGGGCATGACCGGACCACGGACCGTCCGCGGCCTGCCGCGAGCGGTGCTCGACGAAGAGCAGGTGCTGCGATTGCTGGAGGCGCCCGACACGACCACGCCGCTGGGCCTGCGCGACCGGGCCATCCTCGAGGTGCTCTATTCGAGCGCTCCTCGCAACACCGAGCTTCGCCTGCTGCGGCTGCAAGACTTGAACCTGCGCCGGCTCGAGCTGCGCATCGAGCACGCCAAGGGGGGCAAGGCCCGGGTGGTGCCCCTGGGCGAGCCGGCCGCGGCCTGGCTCGAGGAATACTTGCGCCAGGGCCGCCCCTGGCTGGTGCGCGAGCCCAGCCAGCTGGTCTTTCTGGGCAGCAAAGGCAAGCCGCTATCTCGCGAGGACCTGGCCAACACCGTCCGGCGCCAGGCCGAGAAGGTGGGCCTGGCCGACGTGACGCCTCACGTTTTGCGCCACTGCTGCGCCACCCACATGCTGCGCCACCAGGCCGGGCTTCGTCATCTGCAAGAGCTGCTGGGGCACAGCTCGGCCGACACCACCCAGCGCTATACCCGGGTGGAGATCGCCGACCTGCGAGAAGTCCACCAGCGCTGCCATCCTCGGGAGTCTTTTTGATGTGGCCCGAAGCCCGCGAGTTTCTCGAGGCTCGGGCCGGCCGGGTCTCGGAACGCACGCTGGCTTCCGACGCCTGGTATTTGGCGCGCTTCTTCGCCTTCTGCGAGGGGCTGGCCCTGGCCCGCCTCAAGCCCGCGCACCTGGCGCGCTACTCGCTGTGGCTGAGCCAGCAACCGGGCCGCTGGAGCCGGGCCCAGCTCTCTTCTGCCTGCCGCTATCGCAGCGTGCAGACGGCGCGCTTTTTCCTGGTGTGGGCGGGTCGACAGGGGCACACTCTGCACGACTTCTCGACGGTTCCTCTGCCTTCCAAGGCGCGCTCGCTGCCCCGGGTGGTGCCTGTGGAAGAGGCTCGCAGAGTGCTCGAAGAACCCGACCTGGACCGCCCGACGGGCCTGCGCGACCGCCTCCTCTTCGAGTTCTTCTACGTCCTGGGTTTGCGTCGTGGCGAATGCCACCGGCTGCACCTCGACGACCTCGACCTGCGGGCCGGCACGGTGCGGGTGCTCGGCAAAGGTGGCCGACCACGGCTGATGCCTCTCTCGCCAGCTCTGCGGCCGTGGCTCGAAGCCTACCTGGAGGAGGGCCGGCCACGACTGCAGCCTCGAGCCGGGGAGACGGCCCTGTGGATCGCAAGCCATGGCGGGCAGCTCGGCTATGCCTCGCTGGCGGTGCGACTGCGTCGCTATGCCGAGCTGCATCCCCACGCCCTGCGCCACGCTTGCGCCACTCATCTGCTCGAAGGCGGCGCTCCGCTGCCCTACGTTCAGAAACTGCTAGGCCACGCTCGCCTTGGCTCGACCCAGCTCTATACGCGAGTGTCCGTGGGCGAGCTCCATCGCGAGTTTCGTCGTTGCCACCCCCGAGCTCGATTTCCGGAGGATCACCATGCTGGAAGCCTACCTTGAAAGCCAGCGCGGCCGCTACGCCGCCAACACTCTGCAGCTCTACGCAAGCTGGCTGCACCAGCTGGCCCGGCGGGGGGAGCTGCTCGAGCTGGGCGCGGCCGAACTGGTGGCCTTTCGCCAGGAGCTGTGCTGGAAGCCGGGCCCAAGTGGCCGACTCTACTCCGAGCACAGCCAGAACCAGGCCATCGGAGCCATCCGCTCGTTCTACCGCTGGGCCCTGTCCGCCGGACTTCTGCAGACAGACCCCACCGCCGGGCTCAAGATGCGGGCCGTGCCTAGAAAGCGGGTGGAGAAGACCGACCTGCGCCCTCTGCTTTTGGCCCCGGACCCCTACACGCTGCTGGGCATTCGCGATCGCGCCGTGCTGGGCGTGCTGGCGGAAACCGGCATCTCGCAGACAGCCTGCTCGCGCCGGGACCTTGACCACCTGCAGACCGACACCGGAGCCTCAGCCAGGGCCGTCGCCGCCAGGTGCACAGCCTGAGCGACCCGCTGCTCGAGCGCCTCGAGTGCTATCTAGGCGAAGCTCGTCCCCAGCTCGAGAAGGTGGGGGAGACGGCGCTCTTCTTGAGCCAGCGTGGCACCCGCCTCTCACCAGCCTCGATTCACCAGCTGCTGCTGCGCCACGCCGGCTGAACTTTCCGAACTTTCCAGAACCTGTCCAGACAAGTTTCAACGGCTAGATGAAGCCGTTTGAGTCTCTTCTCGTGGCAACCTTCCAACTTTCCAAGACCCCCTCAGGGTCATCAAGAAGTCTTCAACTATGACACCCTGACTTCTCCTCTTAGTCGATCGGGGAGAAGCGATTCGCCTGGTGCCGTCGAATCTTTTCTTTATGGGCGCTTGCCTTGCCGCCATCCCCACCGCACCGAGCTGGGCGCGCCGGTCTAGACCGGCGCTTTCGCTGGTTCCGAAAAGGTGCGTACCCGGTGTGCCGGCCTTGAACGCGGGTCATTCAAAGCCGTCCCAACCCACCTTAGGCAGGTTCCTGGTGCGGGATCCCATCGGCTACAGCGGTGGCATGAACCTGTATGCCTACTGCGCAAACAATCCGCTGAATTGCACAGATCCGAGTGGGTTCGAACCCACGCGAGACAAGTGGACCTCGCTGGTCGAGAATCCGATGTTGGTGAACGAAGCGATTTCTCTGCTAAAGAAGGGGGCTATCCCAGGAGGAAACGATTACGGTGCAATCGTGGAAGGGTATTACAAGGGAAACAAAATCAATTTCAGATTTGGAACAAACAGTGACCCTGGCGTCGGTGGTCAGCAGTTTGGGGATACGCTCCTACTTTCGAAGGACGCTTCGGTTGAAGAGGTTGCCCTGTTCATCATGCATGAGACACTCCACTACGCCTTCGAGTTTGATCAAGACGCCTCGTGGATTCCGGAGAGATACAAGGGTGCAAACACCACAGCCGGAGCGAAAGGGCATGTTTTCATCTATCGCGAGCAGGCTCGAGTCTTCGGCCAATTCCAGGCTAATCAACTATTGAATCGAACAAACTGGCATTGGCAGGGGGAATTTGACTATCAGATGCAACGAATTGACCTCATCAATGACGGCCCGGACCCAGGGTATCGTCGCTTCTTTCGCCTGCTAAAAGACCAGCTAGGGCCACCCAAGAACTGGCAGTAAGGACATCGATGCTCCCTGAAACAAAGATCGAAGATATCCACGCCGAGCTAGCGAGGCTCCGGAGGAATTTGCGAGTCACCTGGCTTCTGATTCTTCTGGGCTTGGCATTGGGTTGCCTCGGCGCCAACAGTCAGGATTCGCTGGAGGTTCATAGCATTCTAATCAAAGGGTCTGACGGTACGGAGGCCTTCATCGGAGAGCACTCATTTTGGGAGTCAGGCAAGACGGAACGACGTTTTGGACTCTTCTTCCTGAAGCAAAATGCTAATGGAGACAAGGACATTTGCATGGCGCTGGTTCCGGAAGCACCGCACGGTGGTCAGTTGCTCATTGGTCCGAACGACACGAGCACAGAGAAGCTCTGTGTTGGAGCTAACGCGGACGGTCCCTACGTCTTTCTGAAGACACCCAAGCAGTCGGCGCTCCTTTCAATTCTCTGGGGAGAGCCTCAACTCCTGATGAAGGCAGGTGAGGATAAGGTCGATATACGGCTTTATGAGGAGCCAAGAATAATCTTGTCTAAGGAGAGGGACGGTGTCCTTTGGAGTACCCCAGAATCCGGCTCGTCCTCACCGAGCAAATAGACTGAAACGCGCCCCGGGGCGCCGTCGCGCCCTTCGACCGAAGGGCGCTCGACACCGCCGCGGGACGTGAGCAAGGACGAGTGACGGTGAAGGGGGTGGGCGTGGCTGAAAGGCGCTCGGGCGCAGTTCTCAGACCACGTCGAACCTGATATAACTGCGCGCGAAACGGGGGAGTGGCAAGGCCCACCGGATCCCAAGACTCGGCTCGAACGGACCCAAGAGCGGGTAGCCGAGACTTGGGCTTTGACGTCGGCGCGTCCCCGGCTGGCGGCTAAAGAGTGGCCGGCTGGCTTGGCCTGGGCCGTTCAAAGCAGCGACCGCAGCGTTGAACAAGAAAAGAGCGAGATCGCTGCGGCCACTGCGCAGGCATTCGCCGTCGGCTCCAGGGGCTGCGTTGACCAGGCTAAAGAGCGAGCGGCAGCCCCGTCACCGCCGGCGCCAGGAACCTGCTGGGGCCGCTTTGCGCGGTCTGCAGAGAGCGCGGCCTTGGCCACCAGAGAACAAGAACGCCGCGGCCACTGCTCCAAGGTTTCGGACCTTCATCCGAGCTGGCGACCTTCGGCTTGGTCGGCGCTGCGCGCCTCCCGCGCCGAGCGCCACCGGCTCCAGGGGCTGCGCCCGCCTGCTAAAGAGCGACCTGCGCAGCCCCGTCCCCGGCGGCGTGAGATCCGATCGGGTCGACCTGGTGGCCAAAGACCTGTCCTTCGAGACCGCCGAGCACGAGAGCGAGCCCCGGTGGCCGAGGTGCCGCGGCGTGGCCGCGGACACCCCCGGCCGGGAAGCGCCTCGAGGAACAGAGCTCGTGGCTGCACAGCGCCAGCGCGAGAAGGCAGCCCTCGATGTGAAGGCCACGCCGCATAGCCTGCGGCATGCGTTCGCCAGGCCGGCCACCAGCAAGACGGGCGACATCCGGGCGGTGCAGCAGATCCTGGGTTCCGCCCACCAGAAGATCCTGCACGCTCACCTCGAGAACATCGGCGAGTCGTTCCAACATTTTCATGCGCGGCCGAACCTTGTCTGTCTCCCAGCGGGTGACCAGACCACCTGACTTCTCCTCCTAGTGCACCGTCCGCCAAAAACGTCCCTACCTTCTTTGAGCAGGGCGGAGCAGTCTTGATTAGAAATCTCGGCAATGGCGATACGAACGAAGAGCAAGCCCCCGAGAGTCGATGTCTATCTGCAAG
>JBFWNU010000017.1:0-4861 GCA_050250895.1 Vulcanimicrobiota bacterium
GCCAGGCTGGGGCGGTTTCTCTCCAGAGATCCGATCAGCTTTGCGGGTGGTTTGAACCTGTATGGGTATGTTGGCGGTAATCCGGTGAATGGGGTTGACCCGGCGGGCCTCCAGGATACCCCGATCCCGCCGAACTATAGGCGCCCGGAGCCGGCGGAAATCCACTCAGGAAATCACATTGATCCCCACTGGCGGACGCCATGGAGTGGTTGTGGGAGCGCCTATAATTGCCACGCCTATACCTTCCACAACAAGAAGCGGGACCCGAGTCAAACTCAGCGAGAATTGGACTGGGCGAAGAAGCACAAGTTCAACTGTGAAGCCCACCAGTACAATCTGGATCCCCTGGACGACATACAGGAACAAGGCTACAGAAAGCTGCGGCAAGGCGAGTCCGTCCAGATTGGCGATGTCGTTCTATATGGCATTGATGTCGACAACATCCCAGGTCTAAACTACCTCCCACTCAACCATCCATCGGGCGCCATTAGTGAGGTCACGCATTCTGGACGAGTAATAGATGTCGACCCGCAAGGGAATGCCACTCTCATTCGAAGTAAGTGGGGCGACTCAAATCTCACCGACCATCACCCGAGAGATGTTCCTTCCTTCTACGGACCGGTCCGTGAATACTACACGAAGAGAGACTGAACAGGTGGAAAATGCTAAGACGCTTCTCTTACTCGTATTCTTCTGCGTTGCCTTTCCACTCTCAGCGATGGTTGGAAATCGCGAGCGACAGCACTTAAGCCAACTCGATCCTGAGCAGGTCATCGCGGTAGACGGCGTTAGTCTTGGCATGCCATGGACTTCAGTTCTACGGTTGCTTGGGAGACCAGCGCGCACCGAAGGCAGTCGAGAACGGAGTGTGTGCTTTTGGTCCAAGCGACAGGTTATTGAATTCAAAGATGGTGCGGTAGTTAATGTAGTGGGAACTGGGCTCTCCCAAAGGGGTGGGGCTTGTCTTGTGCAGGGCCTATCGGGTCACGATGTCGAGGCGCTCTTGGCTAGAGTTGGGCCAAGTCCTGAAGACAGGAAGATTATGCCGCTACCATTGATTCCAGGTTTTGCCGCGAGTCCTTACGATTCAGCTCACGCTGAACACTTCTGGACATCGCGGGGGAGGGAGTTTCTTCCTTACTGTGTCACGGTACACTACAACATAGCTCATAGGCTGGAGGCTGTTGAGTTGGGTTACCTTCAGACCGCCCCGCTCGTGCGGGGATCTGTGGATGGGACACGGTGACCGGGGGCGCTGGCGCGTCCTTTGCCCAAAGGGCGCTCGCCAGCGCCGCGGGACGTGAGCAAGGACTGCAACGGAGAAGGGCGTGAGCGTCGCTGAAAGGCGCTCGGGCGCAGTTCTCAGACCACGTCGAACCTGATAGAACTGCGCGCGAGACGGTAGCGCAAAGACCCAGGCCCAAGACTCGGCTTAGCCGGGGCTTGGGCCTTTCAAATTGTCGGTGAAGGGCGGCCGTCGTGGCCGTTGGCGGGCTGGGGCCGGCGGCTCAGTGGGGCTGCGCCTGGTGGCCAAAAGCGAAGGCGCAGCCCCCATCGCCGCCGGCGGAAATTTCGCGAGCACTCTTGTCAGACAGTGTGGTTGGGCCGCGGCCGAGCTGGTCAGGGGCAGGTTCGCCCCCCGTCCCCCTCCGGGGGCCACGGCCGGCAGAAACAAAAGCGGTCCTCGGTAGGGTGGTTTCTGCCGGCCTTCAAGCGCCTCCCTTTCGCGCGCGCCTCTATCGCGTTCAACGTGGTGCGAGAGGCGCGCCCGCCGCCCGGTCCAGTCCCGGCGACCTGAACCCTCCGTTGCAGTCACGGCCACCTCTCGCGGCGCCGGCTATCGCGCCTTAAGGTTAAGGACGAGCCGGCGCCCCGGCTACGTTTCAGTTTTCGGGCGCCGGGGTTGGCGAGAGAGGGTCGCCATGCTAGAATGGCAAGGTGCCCCCCGCAGAGAAGGGGCGGTGTCTAGGAAAGTGCTCTAGCGCTTCTTCGTCCGGCTGCCAACCAAGATCCGAAGAAGCTCAATGAGCACTTTTACTATCTGAGGTGCTAGAATCAGCACCACAATCGGAGCATTAAGCTCGATGTGCATCGGCGTTCACCTCCCCTCTGTGAAGAGAGACGAGCGTCGAACCCTCAAACCGGCACTCTGCGGAGGCGAGCCTCTGCCGCAAGAGCCCGTAACCCGGCTCCCAAGGTCGCAGGTTACCCTGCACGAGAAGTGGCAGCCGACCGGGTAACGGCCTAAACGCTAAATCTGCATGACCTCCTGAAAGTGGCTCACCTTGATCATGTCTTTGAGGACGTTCTTCAGGGCGGATTTCTGGCGCTCACTCAAACGCGGAATCTGCTTGACCAAAGCCAGCAACTCCTCATCCTCGACCAGGCCGGTGGCCAACTCCTCGGACTCGTTGCTGAGAAGCTGCGGAATCGTGACGCTCAGAGCCTCGCTGATCTGCTCGAGATACTTCTGAGAAGGGCGCACCTGGTCGCGCTCCCAGCGCGTTACGTGCGAAGGGTGCACACCCAGTGTGGTGGCCAGATCACTCTGACGAAGGTTCTTGAGCCGGCGGAACCGGCAGATATTCTCACCCAGTGACATCTCGGTAAGATTCTGCACGGTGATTTCAGCTCCTTGATACAAATTCTTGCCTTCAGCAGGAACGCGTGAAACTTTGTTGCACTCAAATTGCATGTTAATTGCACTTCCCTTTGGTTCAAAAATGACCTGTTTTTTTTCGGAAGGGCGTCGTCATGACTGAGGCGCTCATTCCCTGGCGGCAGCTGGCCCACCGATTCCCTTGCATCCAGCGCTTTGTCGCCCAGGGTCGCCTGCCCGAGCAGCCTGACCCCCGCGACCTGATGGCCCTGGGCGGACTCAGCCCCACCGAGAGCACCATCGTCCGCTTTCTCTTGCACGTCTGGAACCGCTACGAGAACCCCTTCGCTCTCGACGACCTGCTCAGCTGGGACGACAAGCACCGCCAGGCTTTCACCGACTGGTTCACCGGTCGGGCCACCGGCCAGCCCGGCCAATACTTCTAGGAGACCCGAATGAACGACTTTGACCGCACCGACCTCGAGGCCCTCAAAGCCAGCGTCGACCTGGCCGAGCTGATGCGCTCGCACGGCATCGAGCTGCGTCAGGTGGGCAAGAACCTGACGGCCACCTGTCCCTGGCACGAAGACAAAGAAGCCTCGCTGGTGGTGAACCCTAAGAAGCAGCTCTTCCACTGCTTTGGCTGCAAGACCAAGGGCGACGCACTCAGCTTCCTACAGCTGCGCGAGAACCTGTCGTTCCCGCAAGCCCTGACCCGCCTGCGCGAGCTGGCCGGGGCCCCAGGACCCGCCAGGCCGACCCCCACCGTGAAGAGCGATCCGGACCGGTTCGAGGGCGGGCTCACCCGGCCCCAGCTGCTCGAGCGGGTCACCGCCTTCTACCAGAAGCGCCTGGTCGAGAGCGACGAAGCCCAGCAATACCTGAAAGAACGCGGCGTCACCCTTGAGCTGCTCGAGGCCTTCCGGGTCGGCTACTGCGACGGCAACCTGCTCAAGGCCATCCCCGGCGGCGAAGTCCGCCAGGCTCTTGCTCAAATTGGCGTGCTCAACGATAAGGGCCGAGAGCATTTCCTGGGCTGCGTGGTGGTCCCCCTCGAGCATCCCGAGCAGGGCATCGTCGGCCTCTACGGCCGTCGCCTCAACCCCCGTTCTAAGATACGCCACCTCTTCTTGCCCGGGCCGAAACGAGGCGTGCTCAACTGGCAGAGCCTCACCGCGGCCAACGAAGTCCACCTGGTCGAGAGCGTCTTTGACGCCTTCGCACTGTGGGTGGCCGGGGTGCGCAACGTCACCTGCCTCCACGGCACCCAGGTTTTTCAAGACCTGGCCGCGTTTCTTCGAGCGTCGACCGTCAAGGAGATCCGGCTGTGCCTCGACGCAGACCAGGCCGGCGAGACGGCCGCTGACCAGCTCGCTCAAGACTTGAAGAACCGGTTTCACGTCTCGAAGGTGCTGCTGCCCGATGGCGCCGATCCCAATAGCATCCTGGTGAACAACGGTCCCGACATCTTGCGCAGCTTTCTTGATTGCGTGAAGCCACTCGAAGAAGCCGAACCCGACGACATCCCGCTGGTCGAAGACCTGCCCGACGGCTTCCGCCTGACCTTCGAGACCGTCGAGTATGAAATCACCCCACGCCCACCCTACACCGGCCGGCTGCAAGTGGCGCTGCGAGCGAAGACCCGCGAGCAACGTCCGCAGAAGTTCCTCGACCGCTGCGACCTCACCAGCGCCCGGGCTCGAGCGGCCACCCTCCGCGGGCTGTCCCAGCGGCTGGGCCTGGCCAAGGAAGAGGCCGAGCAGCAGCTGGCCCAGATTCTCGACACCACCGAAGCCTGGGTCGAGGGGTTCGCTCGCGAGAACGAACCCAACCGGGCCGAGCCGCCCGAGCTGACCGAAGCCCAGAAGGCCGACGCCCTGGCCTTCTTGCAGCGGCCCGACCTGGTCGAGGCCATCCTGCACGACATGGAAGACCTGGGCTATGTGGGCGAAGAGCACGGCAAGCTGCTGGCCTACCTCATCGGCATCTCGCGCAAGCTCGAGAACCCGCTCTCTGGCATCATCCGTTCCCAGAGCGGCGCCGGCAAGTCCGGACTGTCGGGGCTGGTGGGCCAGCTCACCCCGCCCGAGGACGTGATCCACTACTCGCGCGTGTCCACCCACGCCCTGGCCTACGCCGAGAAGACTTACTTCAAGCGCAAACTACTGATCATGGAGGAACGTGTGGGCGGCGAATCGGCGGACTACTACATCCGGGTGCTCCAATCGAGCCACAAAATACGCCAGGCGGTGCCGGTCAAAG